>NZ_CP182470.1:0-4800000 GCF_051853015.1 Bradyrhizobium sp. BLXBL-03
CTATGCCCGAATGATGGACTCGCTTGAGGTCGCGCCCTGCATGGCAGGAACTCTGCATGGCGCTCACCACGCAACCTTATCTCTCAAGAAAAGTTTTCAAATGATGACGAACTCGGAACAGGATCGCTGGTCGCGCGTGAAGAATCGCCTGCGCTCGAACGTCGGCGAAGACGTCTATACGAGCTGGTTCGCGCGCATGGATCTGGAAGGCGTGCAGGACGAAAGCGTGCGACTGTCGGTGCCGACGCGGTTCCTGAAAAGCTGGATCCAGGCCCATTATGCCGAGCGCGTGCTGTCGTGCTGGCAGGCCGAGATGCCGGAAGTGCATCGCATCGATCTCACCGTCCGTTCCGCGGTGCGTCCCGTGGTGCAGCCGAAGGAAGCGCCCGCGCCGGTCGAGGCGCGCCGCGCCCCCGCGCCGGAGCTGCGCTCGACCGCGACCGCGCCCGTTTCCGCCAATCATGACGCGCTCGGCGGCTCGCCGCTCGATCCGCGCCTGACCTTTGCAAGCTTCGTCGTCGGCCGCTCCAACACGCTGGCCCATGCGGCCGCGCGTCAGGTCGCCGAAGGCCGCCGCGGCGACGCCGTGATGTTCAACCCGCTCTACATCCATGCCGGCGTTGGGCTCGGCAAGACGCATCTGCTCCAGGCGGTGACCTGGGCCGGCAATTCCGGCAATGAGCGCAAGGTGCTTTATCTCACCGCGGAAAAATTCATGTACGGCTTCGTCGCCGCGCTGAAGACGCAGACGGCGCTCGCCTTCAAGGAAGCGCTGCGCGGCATCGACGTGCTCGTCATCGACGATCTCCAGTTCCTGCAGGGCAAGTCGACCCAGGCCGAATTCTGTCACACGCTGAATGCGCTGATCGATGCCGGCCGCCAGGTCGTGATCGCGGCCGACCGTCCGCCGTCGGATCTCGAGAGCCTCGACGATCGCGTCCGCTCGCGCCTCGCCGGCGGGCTCGTGGTCGAGATGGGCTCGCTCGGCGAGGAGTTGCGCCATGGCATCCTCAAGTCGCGCGTCGCAGCCGCCCGCACCCATCACGCGACCTTCGACGTGCCGGAAGAGGTGCTGCATTATCTGGCCCGCGCCATCACCCATAACGGCCGCGACCTCGAAGGCGCGATCAACCGGCTTCTTGCTCACTCGAAACTCAACAACCAGCCGGTGACGCTGGAGATGGCGGAGCGCGAGGTGCGCGATCTGATCCGCCCCTCGGAGCCGAAGCGGATCAAGATCGAGGACATCCAGCGCGTGGTGGCGCGGCAGTATAATGTCAGCCGCTCCGACCTGCTGTCCTCGCGCCGCACCGCCAATGTGGTGCGTCCGCGCCAGGTGGCGATGTACCTCGCCAAGACGCTGACCCTGCGCTCCCTCCCCGAAATCGGCCGCAGATTCGGCGGCCGCGACCACACCACGGTGCTGCACGCCGTGCGCAAGATCGAGGCGCTGGTCTCCAAGGACAATGCGCTGTCCGAGGAGGTCGAGTCGCTCAAGCGCCAGCTGCAGGAATAAACGCCTAAGCCTCCTGACATGCTCCCGCCGCCCGGCCATGCCTGGGCGGCGGTCGTTGTTTTGGCGGGTAAATCGTGGGGAACTGGCTCCCGATCCCTTGAATCCCGGGGCCATCCGCGCCACCTTGCGCGACCCTGACGGCTTTGGTCATATCGGCTCGATGACCCGGCCTTCCCAGGGTCTTCGGTGCCGCGGCGCGCTGTCCTTCGCCCGGCTTTTTCCATCTTTGGGGATCGGGCGAGTAGTGCAATGAAGGTTACGGTCGAACGCGCGCAACTCCTGAAATCACTGGGCCATGTCCATCGCGTGGTCGAGCGCCGCAACACGATTCCGATCCTGGGCAACGTGCTGGTGCGCGCCGAGAACGCGAAATTGTCGCTGAAGGCGACGGACCTCGACCTCGAGGTGACCGAGACGCTGCCGGCGCAAACCGCAACCGCCGGCTCGACCACCGTGCCGGCGCACATGTTCTACGACATCGTGCGCAAGCTGCCGGATGGTTCGCAGATCGTGCTGGAGGCCGACGGCGACCGCGCGGTGCTGGCGATCCGCGCCGGCCGCTCGCGCTTCACGCTGCAGACCCTGCCGGAGAACGATTTCCCGGACCTTGCCGCCGGCGACCTCTCGCATTCGTTCAATCTCGCCGCCAAGGACGTCAAGCGGCTGATCGACCGCACCCAGTTCGCGATCTCGACCGAAGAGACGCGCTATTACCTCAACGGCATCTATCTGCACGCCGCCGGCACCGCGACCGCCGCGACCTTGCGCGGCGTCGCCACCGACGGCCACCGCCTCGCCCAGCTCGATCTCGTCCAGCCCAAGGGCGCCGAGGGCATGCCCGGCGTCATCGTGCCGCGCAAGACCGTCGGCGAGGTGCAGCGCCTGATCGAGGACACCGAAGCCGAGATGACGATCGAGCTGTCGCAGGCCAAGATCCGCTTCACCATCGGCAATGTCGTGCTGACCTCTAAGCTGATCGACGGCACCTTCCCCGACTACGGCCGCGTCATTCCGCAAGGCAATGACAAGGAGCTCGTGGTCGACAAGAAGGATTTCGAGAACGCGGTCGACCGCGTTTCGACGATTTCGAGCGAACGCGGCCGCGCGGTCAAACTGTCGCTGTCGGCGGGCAAGCTGGTGCTGTCGGTGACCAATCCGGACTCGGGGAGCGCGACCGAAGAGCTCGAGGTCGAATACGCCTCCGACGCGCTCGATATCGGCTTCAACTCCCGCTACCTCCTCGACATCGCCGCCCAGATCGAAGGCGACGTCGCGGTGCTGAGGTTGGCCGACCCCGGCTCGCCGACCCTGGTGCAGGACAAGGACGACAAGAGCGCGCTGTACGTGCTGATGCCGATGCGGGTGTGAGGGGGGTTCTCTCGACCATCCATCGGAACCGTAGGGTGGGCAAAGCCTGCGCCGTAGCTCGAAGAGCGAAGGTGAAAGCGTGCCCACCATCGAGCAGCACGAATCGCCGCGAGACGTGGGCACGGCGCGCAGAGCGCGCCTTTTGCCCACCCTACGGCATGCTCTCAAGGGGAGCGCGCGCGCCCATAACGAATGACCATGACCACCTCCCGCATCCATCGCCTGACGCTGACGCATTTTCGGAACTATCGGGCGGCGGGGCTCGAGACGGCGGCTGACATGGTGGCGCTGGTCGGGCCGAACGGGGCGGGCAAGACCAATTGCATCGAGGCGATCTCGTTCCTGTCGCCGGGCCGCGGCCTGCGCCGCGCCACGCTGGAGGATGTCGCCGATAACCAGGGCGACGGCTCCTGGGCCGTCTCCGCGCAGGTCGAGGGCGCGCTGGGCCTCGCCACGCTCGGCACCGGCATCGAGCCGCCGCGCGCAGATAGCCCGGTGATCAGGCGCTGCCGCATCGACCGCGAGCCGGTGAACTCGGCGGCCAGCTTCGGCGATCACATCCGCATGGTGTGGCTGACGCCGGCGATGGATGGGCTGTTCATGGGCGCCGCGTCCGAGCGCCGGCGCTTCTTCGACCGCCTGGTGCTGGCGATCGACAGCGAGCATTCCAGCCGCATCAACGCGCTGGAACGCTCGCTGCGTTCGCGCAACCGCCTGCTCGAGACGCGCAATTACGACGACCATTGGTGTGACGCGATCGAGCGCGAGACGGCCGAGCTTGCCGTCGCGGTCGCCGCAACACGCGGCCAGACCGCGGCGCGCCTGACCGGCATGCTCAACGCGCGCGCGCAAGCCTCGGCTTTTCCTTCCGCGCAAATCGCGCTCGACGGCTGGATGGAGAACGCGCTGCTGACGGAAACGGCGACCTCGGTCGAGGACCGCTATCGCCAGATCCTGCGCGACAACCGCCCGCGCGATGCCATCGCCGGCCGCACCACTGAAGGTCCGCATCTGACCGATCTGCAGGTGATCTACGCGCCGAAAGGCATGCCGGCGCGCGATGCCTCCACCGGCGAGCAGAAGGCGCTCTTGATCGGCCTCGTGCTGGCGCATGCGACGCTGGTCGCCGAGATGACCGGCATCGTGCCGCTTTTGCTGCTCGACGAGGTCGTCGCCCATCTCGATCCCAACAGGCGCGCCGCGCTGTTCGACGAGCTGCGCAAGCTCGGCGCGCAGGTGTGGCTGACCGGTGCGGACCCGGCCGCCTTTGCCGAGATCGGCGCGGGCGGCGAAGTCTTTGACGTCGAGAGCGGACGCGTTTCCGCCCGGCGCTAGCCTGATGTGTTGAACCCGGCCTATTCGGATCGCGACTAAGACTGTGAGGCCGCAGCTGGCGGTGTCGCAGCCGTTGCAATCGCGCGATCGACAGGCGCGAGATCCCTGGAGAGAAAGACCATGACGACGGTAAGGCGCGGGATGAAAGTCCCGGCACGATGGCGGCTGTTCGTGTGCGGCCTCGCTCTGCCCGGCAGGCCGGGATACCGCTTTTGAACCTGCCCGGTTCCATCCACGACTAGCTGTCTGGGCCGCGCGATGACGTCGCAGCCCGCACATGACGCAAAGAGCGAGAAATCCTGGAGTGCTGCCGATGTCGATGATCAAGCGCGGGATGCGGGTCCCGGCACGTGGGCTGCTGCTCGCCTTTGGCCTTCTGCTGGTGGCGAGCACCGCACGCGCGGCGCAATTCGACGCCGGCTATGTTGATCCCCACACGCTGCCGAGGCTGCCAGGCGCGGTCGAGGACACCTCCGATCCCTCCCGGGTGCAATATGGCGTGCCGACCGTGGTCGCGGTGACATCGGCGGCCGTCAGGAAGATGCTCGTCGCCGAGGGTTGGGTGCCCTATGTCCGCCCGCTCGACGAGGCCAACACCAGTCTCGCCTTCAAGAAGGGACGGCAGGGCCTGTCCGTCTCCTTCACGCAGGGCCTCGGCCGACCGGACCAATCCGCGGTCACCTACTCCCCGAGCCGGATCTATTCGAACGTGCCGTTCCCCGAGGGCGCTGTTGACCTCGTGTTCGACGAGACCCGGCCCTATCTCGGCTGCATCGCGCCGGCCACGCTCGAGGCGGTACAGGATTTCTATGCGAAGGAAATGGCCGCGATCGGCTGGCGCAAGCTGACGCCCGAGACGGCCGCAAGCTGGCCGAACGCGGACCTCTCTGCGGTCATCCCGAACGGCGTGCGCGCCTATTACGACCATCCCGAGGGCGACTCGACGCAGTTCTACAAGCAGAAGCCGGTGATGCTGACGCTGACCCGCCGCGACGACGGCCGCACCAATGTCGACATCAGGATCGCGCCGTTCGCGCTGCCCACCGATCTTGAGCGCGGCGATACGGCCGGCCTGCCGGAGCCGAAGCCATACAAATCGTCCTCGGGCCGAGGCAACGCCCGAACATCAACGCGCGAGCTGATCGTTGCCGCCCTCGCCGATCTGCCCACTGTGGAGGCCTTCTACCATCGCGAATTTGCAAGGCGGGGCTGGACGGAAGAGGGAAATGCACCTCTCGCCCCGGGCGACGAGGTCGCGCTGAAATTCTCCTCGCCGGAGGAGAACGGCGTGCTGCATCTCGGCCGCAAATACGATTTCACGATGGTCCATCTGACCGCGCAGGTGAAGGAGAGCGTGCTCGCCGCCCGCGCCAAGGCGAAGCAAGACGCCGATGACCAGTTCATGAAGGACGCGGAGGCGATGACGAAGCGGGTCCTCGCCGAGGACGCGGCACGTCGCAAGGCGGAGGCCGCAACGCTGTCCGATGCGCCGTTGCAGGCGCTCGCAGGCAGCAACGCGCCGCTGGCCGTCCCTGAGAACGCGCAGGAGGTGGAGTCCGGCGACGGCCGGCTCGAGTTCAACTCGACCTCGAGCGTGAAGGCGCTGGCCGCCTTCTATCGCGCCTCCCTGAAGCCCGCCGGCTGGAAGGAGCAGCCCTCCGTCATCAACCAGCCCAACATGGCGGTGCTGGAATTTTCCAAGGCCGGCAAGTCGATCTCGATGACCTTGATGCAGATGGGCCCGAAGGTGAACGTCAGCGCCAACGGATCCGGCCTGAGGACAGCCGCTGCCAAGCCTGCCGTCACCAGCCCGGCGGCGAGCAACGATCCTGCTGCCACGCAGCCCGGAGCATCCGCGCCGCTGGAAGCAGATCCGGACTCTGCGCTGCCGGTGCCGAAGCAGCACAGCTCGACCTCGCTGGGCACGGCAAAGCTGCCGGGCATCGCGGTGCCGTTCCGCCGCGAGCTCGAAGCCAGCGTGCCGGCCGAGCTCGGCGACGTGCTCGCCTTCTACCGCAGCGAGCTGAAAAGACTCGGCTGGCAGGAGAAGCCTGAAGGCGCGATCACGACCGCCGATCGCGTCCAGCTCGCCTTCGCCTCGCCGCAGGGACCAGCAATGCTGAAGCTCGGCCGCGCCAATGGCGAGACGTCGATCGACCTCGTGCAGAAGAATCCTGAAGCCGCGGCCAAGGCGGACATCATGCCGAAACCAGGTCAGGCCAAGCTGCTGCTGGGCAATATGGGCAACCAGGAAGCCATGCTCACCATCAACAAGCAAACCGTCAAGGTCGCGGCTGGCGCCGGTGGCCCTCAATCGCCGAAAGGGCCGATGCTCGACCTGCCGCCGGGCAAGTATCCGTACGCGCTGAAGATCGCAGGGCAGAGCGGCCGGAGCGGCACGATCGAGTTTGCCGCGGGCGATGCCTGGGGCCTGATGGTGGGGCCGACCGGCGAGGTGCTGCCGCTGCAAATGTATTGATCCGCAGCCTTTGCCAGTCACGGCCGGCTTGAACCTGAGCGGTTCGCGCGGCGACTAGTGGTCCTGAGGCTGCGCATCGCCGCAGCCTTCGCATCGCACGAAGATCACGACGCGGCGTCCCTGGAGAATGAGCATGACCATGGTCAAACGCGGGCCGAACGTCCCGGCACGATGGCGGCTGCTGCTATGCGCCCTCATTCTTCTGGCGGGGTGCTCGAAGGAACAGCTGACGGCAGATCCCAACGTCGAGATGCCGGCACCGAAGCAAAGCAGCTTCAGTCAATTCCGCACCACGCGGGCGCATGGCGCCGAGGCCCCGCTCCGGACCGAGATCGACGCGCGGGTGCCGGCGGAGCTCAACGAGGTGCTGGCCTTCTACCGCAGAGAGCTCGGGCAGCGCGGCTGGCGGGAGCTGCCGGATGACGCAATCATCGCCGCCGATCGCGTGCAGCTGGCCTTCATCTCCCCGAAAGGCCCGGCCGTGCTGAAGCTCGGCCGCGCCAAGGGCGAAACCACGGTCAGCCTGGCGCAGAGGAATCCGGAGGCCGCAGCCAAGGCCGATGTCCTGCCGACATCAGGACAAGCGCGGCTGATATTCGGCTATCTCAGGCCCGACGTGGCTTCGCTCGTGATCAACGCTCAGACCATTGAGATCGCAGGCGGCGAAAATCATCCACAAACGCTGGATCTGCCGCCGGGCACGTATCCCTACGAGCTGCTTGTGTCGGGCCTTCGGGTGCGCGCCGATACGATCACGCTGGCCAAAGGCGAGGCCTGGACCCTCAGCGACGACAAGAAGCCGTCCCAGATCTACTGAACCCCTGGCCTGTTCCGGGCCGCTGCAGCGGCTCCGAACAGGCCCGTCCCCCCGCAAGATCCACGTCTTTGAAGACCCAAAACGGGGCCTCGAATCGGGCTTTTCAGGGAGCTTGGAATCGGCCTTCGAACGGCTTGAAATCAGGCCCAAAAATCCTATCTGATCAAAGGGTTGCCGGGAGATACTTTGCGCTAGGCGCAAACTCTCTTTCATGGCACAAAGAGCATCCTGATCAGCGCCTTTTGCGCGGCTGATTCGGGCGACATTTCGAAGGCCTCTCATGACAGAACCTGCTCGGCAGCAAGCTGCCGAAAACGAGCCCTCCACCGCGAGCGAATACGGCGCGGAATCGATCCGCGTGCTCAAGGGGCTCGACGCCGTCCGCAAGCGCCCCGGCATGTATATCGGCGACACCGATGACGGCTCGGGCCTGCATCACATGGTGTACGAAGTTGTCGACAACGCCATCGACGAGGCGCTGGCGGGCCACGCCACGCGCGTCGATGTGATCCTCAATGCCGACAATTCCGTCACCGTCCGGGACGACGGCCGCGGCATTCCCGTCGACATCCACAAGGGCGAAGGCATCTCGGCGGCCGAGGTCATCATGACCCAGCTGCACGCCGGCGGAAAATTCGACCAGAACTCCTACAAGGTCTCCGGCGGCCTGCACGGCGTCGGCGTCTCCGTCGTCAACGCACTGTCGAGCAAGCTCGGCCTGCGCATCTGGCGCGATGACAAGGAACATTACATCGAGTTCGCCCATGGCGATGCGGTGGCACCGCTCAAGGTCGTCGGCGATGCGCCGGGCAAACGCGGCACCGAGGTGACGTTCCTGGCCTCGACCGAGACCTTCAAGAACATCGAATATGATTTCGCGACGCTCGAGCATCGCCTGCGCGAGCTCGCCTTCCTCAATTCCGGCGTCAACATCGCGCTGTCAGACATGCGTCACGCGGTCGAGAAGCGCGAGGAGATGTATTATTCCGGCGGCGTCGAGGAATTCGTCAAATATCTCGACCGCAACAAGAAGGCCCTGGTGCCCTCGCCGATCATGGTACGTGCGGAAGCCAACGGCATCGGCGTCGAGGCCGCTTTGTGGTGGAACGACAGCTACCATGAGAACGTGCTGTGCTTCACCAACAACATCCCGCAGCGTGACGGCGGCACTCATCTCGCCGGTTTCCGCGGCGCGCTGACGCGCCAGGTCAACGGTTATGCCGAGGCCAATGCCAAGAAGGAAAAGATCGCTCTGACCGGCGACGATTGCCGCGAAGGCCTGACCGCGGTTCTGTCGGTGAAGGTGCCGGACCCCAAGTTTTCGTCGCAGACCAAGGACAAGCTGGTGTCCTCGGAAGTGCGTCCCGTGGTCGAGAACGTCCTCAACGAGGCGCTCCAGGCCTGGTTCGAGGAGCATCCGTCCGAGGCCAAGATGATCGTCGGCAAGGTGATCCAGGCCGCTGCCGCCCGCGAAGCCGCGCGAAAAGCGCGCGAGCTGACCCGCAAGAGCCCGCTCTCGGTGTCCTCGCTGCCCGGCAAGCTCGCCGACTGCCAGGAAAAGGACCCGGCCAAATCGGAGCTGTTCATCGTCGAGGGTGACTCGGCCGGCGGCAGCGCCAAGCAGGGCCGCAACCGCGAATTCCAGGCCGTCTTGCCGCTGCGCGGCAAGATCCTCAACGTGGAACGCGTGCGTCCCGACAAGATGCTGTCATCCGAGCAGATCGGCACGCTGATCACCGCGCTCGGCACCGGCATCAGCGACGAGTTCTCGATCGAGAAGCTGCGCTACCACAAAATCATCGTGATGACGGACGCCGACGTCGACGGCGCCCACATCCGCACGCTGCTGCTGACCTTCTTCTACCGGCAGATGCGCGACATCATCGACGGTGGCTATCTCTACATCGCCCAGCCGCCGCTCTATAAGGTTTCACGCGGCAAGTCCGAGCAGTATCTGAAGGACGAGCGGGCGTTGGAAGATTATCTGATCGACGCCGGCCTCGACGACTGCGTCTACATCCCGGGGACCGGCGGTGATCGCTCGGGCCGCGACCTGCGCCAGCTGGTCGACGATGCCCGCGTGGTCCGCAGCATCCTGCGCAACCTGCACAGCCGCTATAACCGCAAGGTGGTCGAGCAGGCCGCCATCACCGGCGTGCTGAACAAGTCGGTCTACGGCAATCCCGAGACCGCCGCGGCTGCGGCGCAGTACATCGCGACCCGGCTGGACAGCCAGGCCGAGGAGGTCGAGCGCGGCTGGACCGGGCAATTCGTCGAGGGCCAGGGTTTCCTGTTCGAGCGCACCGTGCGCGGCGTCAAGGAAGCAGCCGTGATCGACGACGCGCTGCTCGGCTCCGCCGAGGCGCGCAAGCTCGACGAGTACACGCCCAAGCTCCAGGACGTCTACGCTCGCGCCGGCAAGCTGCGGCGCAAGGACTCCGAGCACGTGGTGCACGGTCCGTCCGATCTGTTCGAAGCGGTGACCGAAGCCGGCCGCAAGGGCATCGCGCTGCAGCGCTACAAAGGCCTCGGCGAGATGAATCCCGAGCAGCTCTGGGAGACCACGCTCGACACCGAGGCGCGCTCGCTGCTGCAGGTGAAGGTCAAGGAGGTCGACGAGGCCGACGACATCTTCACCAAGCTGATGGGCGACGTCGTCGAACCGCGCCGCGACTTCATCCAGGAACATTCGCTGAGCGCGACGATCGATATTTGACGCGGTTGGCCTTGGACAGTCGTCATGCCCGGGCTTGTCCCGGGCATCCATGTTCTTTGTGCCTTGTGGCAGGGCGTGGATGGCCGGGACATAGGCGAGCGGAAGCGACGCCGTCCTTCGGACGGCTACGCCCGGCCATGACGGATGCCGACGGTGTCGCCTGAACCTCACCCCAGCCAATCGCGACGAAATGGCGTAGGCGGCTCTGGATAGGTTCGAACGAATGTTGCCGACGCTAGCTGGACAGAGCCGGATGTACGTGCAGCAGGTCTTCGAAATGGCCGAACTGTTCGGTTTCGAAACCCGCAACAAGTACCGCATTCGCGATGAAAATGGCCGCGATCTGCTCTATGCGGCCGAGCAGCAAAAGGGACTTCTCGGCTTCCTCGGACGCCAGGTATTTGGCCATTGGCGCTCCTTTGAGGTGCATTTTTTCGACAATTCGCGACAGCCCGTCATGCGCGGGGTTCATCCCTTCCGCTGGTTCTTTCAATGTCTGGAGCTGCGCTCGCGCGACGGCCGCCTCATCGGGACCATCGAGCGTCAGTTTTCGATTCTCACCAAGCGTTTCCAGGTGCACGATGCGCAGGGAAGAGTGGTGCTCGAAGTCACATCGCCATTCTGGCGCGTCTGGACCTTTCCATTCATGCGCGGAGGGCAAGAGCGCGCGCGCGTTGCGAAAAAATGGTCTGGCCTCGGCTCCGAACTGTTCACCGACCGCGACAATTTCCTGGTGGAATACCTGGAACGCAGCCTGACAGAAGATGAGCGAGCCCTGGTTCTCGCAGCTGCGATCTACATCGATCTCATGTATTTCGAAGCCAAGGGCGAAGGCGGCGTGATCAATTTGCTCCGCAATTGAAAGCCCGGTGCTGCGGGCCTCTCCTGCTTGCGGCCGCCCCCCTGAACCTTGCCAGCGCAATTGCTACCGCGCTCAATTCCCTATAGTTTCCGCCCCCAAAGCAGCCCGCCCCACCGCAACAGGACGGAGAGATCCCAGTGGCGCCCATTCAGTACATCGTCGAGGGCGGTCACCGGCTCTCGGGCTCGATCGAGCCGGCCGGCAACAAGAATTCGGCGCTGCCGATCATCGCCGCCGCGCTGCTGACCGAGCATCCGGTGACGCTTCAGAACGTGCCGCGGATCCGCGACACCGAGACGCTGGTCGAGCTGGTCCGCTCGGTCGGCGCATCGGCGGAATGGACCGAGCGCAACACGCTCCATATCCACGCCAAGAGCATCCGCGCCGCCGATCTCGACCCCGAGCTCTGCGTCCGCATTCGCGCCTCGATCCTGCTGGCAGGTCCCCTGCTCGCGCGCTGCGGCGAGGTGATGCTGCCGCCGCCCGGCGGCGACGTGATCGGCCGGCGCCGGCTCGATACCCATGTGCTGGCGCTGGAACAATTGGGGGCCAAAGTCACCGCGACGGACCGGCTGGAATTCCGCTGCCCCAAGCTCACCGGCGCCGACGTGTTCCTGGACGAGCCGAGCGTCACGGCGACCGAGAATGCGCTGGTCGCCGCCGTCGCGGCCGATGGCGTCACCTATTTGCGCAACGCGGCCTCCGAGCCGCATGTGCAGGACCTCGCCAACTTCCTGGTCGCGCTCGGCGCCAGAATCGAGGGCGTCGGCACCAACACCATGGTGATCCATGGCCCGGCGACGCTGGGTTCTGCGACCTATCGGATCCAGCCCGACCATATCGAGGTCGGCTCGCTGATCGGGCTCGCCGCCGTGACGCGCTCGCCCTTGCGCATCGTGCGATCAGGCGTCGAGCATCTGCGTTCGATCCGCATGGGCTTTGAGCGGCTCGGCATCGTGTGCCGCGTCGAGGGCGACGATCTGATCGTGCCGTCGAACCAGACCCTGAAGATCCAGGACGATTTCGGCGGCCATGTGCCGAAGCTGGAGGACCAGCCCTGGCCGGCCTTCCCGGCCGATCTGATGTCGATCGCGATCGTCACCGCCACGCAATGCGAGGGCGTGATCCTGATGTTCGAGAAGATGTTCGAGTCCAGGATGTTCTTCGTCGACAAGCTGATCGGGATGGGCGCGCGCATCGTGCTGTGCGATCCGCATCGCGCGATCATCGCCGGCCCCAGCCGGCTGCACGGCGCGACGCTGAGTTCGCCCGACATTCGCGCCGGCATGGCGATGCTGCTCGCCGCCGTCTGCGCCGAGGGCACCTCCACCATCAACAACGCCGACCAGATCGAGCGCGGCTATGAGCGCATCGACGAGCGGCTGAATGCGCTGGGCGCGAAGATCCGGCGCGTGCCGGAACGGAAGGGGTGACGGCTCTCTCCCCCGACAGTGTCGTAGTCTCGGTAGGGTGGGCAAAGCGGAGCGTGCCCACCATCTCTCTCGATCATTGATAGGACGTGGGCACGGCGCAACTGCGCCTTTGCCCACCCTACGAGACTCTCTCCCCGACGACAGTGTCGTAGGGTGGGCAAAGCGACTTGTCCGCCGTAGCTCGTAGAGCGAAGGCGGAAGCGTGCCCACCTTCTCTCAATCATTGATAGGTCGTGGGCACGGCGCAAGCGCGCCTTTGCCCACCCTACGATACCGAGCTAGCGGATAGAGTCCCTCGCCCGGGCCATGTTTTCGACGTGCGGCCGTGCTATCGCAGCCGCCATGCTCGACAGCGTCCAGCCACAACAGCCGCCGCAAACAGGCGTGCAAGGCCATCTCGCGCAGGAATTCGCCGAGACGTTGCGGCTGGCCGTGCCGATGATGCTGACGCAGCTCGGGCAGATTGCGATGATCACCAGCGACCTCGCCTTGATCGGGCGGCTCGGTGAGGATGCGGTCGCGGCTGCGGCACTTGCGCACACCGTCTATTTCGTCAGCTTCACGTTCGGGCTCGGCCTGATGGCCGCGGTATCGCCGCTGGCAGCCCAGGCGTTCGGCGCCGGCGACATCAGGCGCATCCGCCTCTCCTTGCGCGTCGGCCTGTGGGTCGCACTGCTGATCTCGCTGCCGATGATGGCCTCGCCGCTGTATGGCGAGCACATCCTGATCGCGCTCGGACAGGCGCCGCACTCGGCCGCGCTGGCGCAGCGCTATCTGAATGGCCTTGCCTGGGGCATCGCGCCCGCGCTCGGCTTCATCGCGATCCGCAGCATGATGAGCGCGGTGAACCGGCCGCAGGCGCCGCTGTGGATCACGCTCGCGGCGATCCCCGCGAATTTCGCGCTGGTCTATTGCCTGATCCATGGCCTGTTCGGGATGCCGGAGCTCGGTCTGTTCGGGGCGGGGCTTGCGACCACGCTGATCAATCTCGGCACCTTCATCGCCGCGCTTGCCATCGCTGGATGGCGCAAGCCGTTCGCCGACTATCATCCGCTCACGCGCCTCTGGCGAATCGACTGGCCTCTGACGCGCCAGCTGATCGCGATCGGCGCGCCGATCTCGTTCTCGCTGCTGCTGGAATACGGCCTGTTCTCTTCGGCCGCGCTGTTGATGGGCCTGATCTCGACCACGGCGCTTGCCGCGCACCAGATCGCGCTGCAGGTCACCGCGGTGCTGTTCATGGTTCCGCTCGGCATCGGCATGGCCGCGACCGTGCGGGTCGGCCACGCCTTTGGCCGTGACGATCCGGCCGGCGTTCGGCGCGCGGGGCTCGTCGCGGCGGTGCTCGGCATTGCGTTCGTGGCGGCCCTGACTGTCGGCATCATCCTTGGCCGCTACGAGCTGGGGCGGCTGTTCTTCGGCAGCGACGCGGCCAGCGCGCCGACGATCGAGCTGACCGCGACACTGCTGCTGGTCGGCGCCACCTTCTTCATCGCCGATGCGCTCCAGACCATCATGGGCGGCGCCCTGCGCGGCATCAATGACACCAGGATGACGCTGGCGTTCGCAGCGATTGGCTATTGGTGCGTCGGCTTTCCGATCGCCTGGATGCTCGCCTTCCACGCTGATCTCGGCGCGGTCGGGGTCTGGACCGGGCTGTCGATCGGATCATTCGTTTATGCCGGACTCCTGGTCTTGCGATTCCGGATGCTGACGCGCAAACTGGCGGGATGACAGGATCCGTTCGCGAAATCACCCCCGATGTCGATGCCGGCGCGGTGCTGGCAGGCGCGCAGTTCATCGATGCGTTTCGCGCGGAGGTCGGCACGACGCAATTGAGCGCCCGCGAGGCCTGCACAAGAATGGTGCTGCACGGGCCGCGCTGGATCGATATGCTGACGCGCTTGCGCAACATCCTGGTGACCCCCTTCGGCCTGAAAAAATCGGGTGAAGGCGCCTACGCGCCCGGCGGCCTGATCGGCCTGTTTCCCGTGGTGAGCGAGACACCGGAGCGGCTGATCGCCGGCTTCAACGACTATCATCTCGATTTCCGTATCGTGGTCGATGTCGCCGGCGAAGCGACGCTTCGCCACGTTACCGTGACCACGCTGGTGAAAACCAACAATTTGCTCGGGCGGACTTATCTCACGCTCATCACGCCGTTCCACAAGCTCGTCGCCCGCAGCATGATGGGGAGCATCGTGGAGCCCGCGCGATGACGCTGCTCCTTTGCTGTCGCTAGCTCACTCCGCGACCTTCACCGGCCCATCCGCCGCCGCCTCCGACCATTCGCCGACGACGCGGTCGAGGTCGCAGAGATTCTGGTGCATCTGCTCCAGCGAGAAGCCGAGCGCGAAGAAGCGCTCGGCGGTGTCGCTGGTGTGGCCGCGGATCAATCCATCCTGGCGCACGGCCGCCACCGCCTCGGAATAATGCTGAAGCGCGACGTGCACGGGATGGATCGGCGGCGCGCCGCTGCCTTCGCGCAGGGCTTCGGCCGCCGATTTGAGGAAGCGCAGGATCGCCGCGCTCACCTCTGCCAGGGGACCTGCGAGCCTGACCTGCACCTCGGCCGGCAGCGGCACCACGGTGGCGCGGCCGATCATGACGGCGTCGTGGCGCAGCCGCAGGATCGTGCGCAGCAGGGGACCGGTATCGGGGCCGCTCGACAGCCGCGCCGAACGCTCGCGCTCGGCCTCAGCGCCGATGGTGTTCATGCCCACCATGGCGGTGCCGATGCCGTCCTGGATCCGATGCAGCGCATCATTGTCGCGGCCGCGGGTCAGGCCCGCGAGCAATTCGCCGAAGGCCTCCGCGATCAGATCGAGCAGTTTCGCTGCGCTGGGGCGAATCTGGCGCACCGCGCGCGAGGGCAGCACCAGGAAGGAGACCAGGAGGCCCGTCACCGCCCCGACCGCAACCTCGCAGACGCGGTCGATCGCCGAGGCCATGGGATCGGCATGATGCATCGACGGCAGCACCAGCACGATCACCGCCGTCACGGTCGCGGAGCTGAGATTCGGATAGATCGCGGCGAGAAAGGAAAGCGGCGCCACGGCCAGCACCAGCAAGCCCAGCAGGCCGAGTTCACTGGAATAGGGAATCAGGATGGCGATCGCGCCGCCATAGATGGCGCCGCCGATCGTGCCGAGCATGTAGTCGCGCGTCGCCTTCAGCGAGCGGCCGACGCTCATCTGGGTCACGATGATCGACGTCAGCACCGCCCAGAGCGGCAGCATGAGATGCAGCGCGGTGGCGAGCGCATAGGCCCCGGCGGCCGCAACGGTGACCCGGACCGCCAGCCCCAATTGCGTCCTGCGCGACCAGACCCGGTCGAACAGCTGTCTTGCTGACATCATCGTCAAACGCCCCTGCGCCATCCGCTCGCGCCAACCAAAAGCATAGCTGATGCCCGCAGCCCCAAGGCTGCTTGAAAGGCCCAATCAGCCCGCCTAACTTGCCGGCCAAAACGAGGAAACACGATGGCCCACGAAACCGCAACGCTCGCTGCCTATGTCGCCAGGCTGAAATTCGCCGATATCCCGGCGGAGGTGCTGGATCGCGCCAAGGTGCTGACGCTGGACTTTCTGGGCAGCGCGATCCGGGCGCGGCGCGAGGCCGAATCCACCCCGTCGCTGCTGAAGACGCTGGAAGCGCTGTCGCTCGATGCCAGGGGCGAGGCCACCGTGTTCGGCGATTCCAAGACCTGGACCCCGGCCGTGGCGGCGCTGCTCAACGGGGCGCTCGGCCATTCCCTCGATTTCGACGATACGCATGCGGATTCCTCGCTGCATCCGAGCGCACCGGTGGTTCCGGCCGCTTTCGCCGTCGGCGAGATGGTCGGCGCTTCCGGCCGCGATGTGCTGACGGCGATCGTCGCGGGCTATGAGGTGTGCTGCCGGCTCGGCAACGCGCTCGACCCGACCTCGCATTATGCGCGCGGCTTCCACCCGACCGCGACGGCGGGCACCTACGGCGCGGCAGCTGCGGCGGCGAAACTGTTCGGGCTGTCCGAGCAACAAATCATCGCCGCGTTCGGCGTCGCCGGCAGCCAGGCTGCGGGCTCGCTGCAATTCCTTGTCAATGGCGCCTGGAACAAGCGCTACCAGGTCGGCGCCGCCGCGATGAACGGCGTGATCGCAGCGACCTTGGCGCGCAATGATTTCGTCGGCGCGACGGAATCGGTCGAAGGCAAGCACGGCCTGCTCGCCGGCTACACCGACGACGCGCATCCCGACAAGGCGGTCGCCGAGCTCGGCAAGACCTACGAGACCATGAAGATCGGCGTGAAGCCTTATCCGAGCTGCCGCTACACCCATGCCGCGATCGACGCGCTGATCGCGATGCGGCGCGAGCACAATCTGACGCCGGACCAGGTCAAGCACGTCCAGATCGGCCTGCATCGCAACGGCATCACGCTGACTGGTGACGCCGCCACCAAGCGGCATCCGACCTCTGTTGTCGGCGGCCAGTTCTCGATGTTCTTCACCGGCGCGCTCGCGCTCGACCAGGGCTCGTTCGGCTGGGACGATTACGCCAGGCTGGGCGATGCCGCCATCGACGCGCTCGCCGACAAGTTCGAGGTCGTGCAGGACGACCGGTTAGAGGTTGGTCGCACCCATCCTTTTGGCGCACGCGTCAGCATCACCACTGAAGACGGCGTGCACGAGCGGCTCTACGCCGATCCCTCAGGCGAGCCGAACTCATTCCCTGATGCGCAGGCGATGCAGCAGAAGTTTCTGACGCTGGCACGGCCCGTGCTGAAGGCACGGGCCGACAAATTCGCCGACGCGATCATGACGCTGGAGCGGTTCGACCGCGTCGCGACAGCGACGGAACTGGGACGGCAGTAGCCGCCTAGTTCACGCCCGCCAGCTTCCCATTCTCGCGCGTGACAGCCACGACATCGCGGACGAGATCGAATACGCCGTCGGCTTGCGGCGGAAAGTTCGGCGAGCGGCCCATTCGCACGATCACGAGCTTCTCCGAGGGGATCACGATCGTGTACTGCCCGATCGTGCCCTTGGCGAAGAAGGCATCGCGCGGCCAGCCGTGATCGACGCGAAATCTTGCGCCAAAACTGTTGCCCTGGTTGGTCCAGAACCCCGCGCCGATGCCGACCCAGGCGTTCGGCGTGGCGGACACCGAATAATTCACCCAGCCCTCCGGCAGGATGCGCTTGCCGCCGACGACGCCGTCGTCGAGATAAAGCTGGCCGAACCGGGCCCAGTCGCGCGCGGACGCCATCATCTCGCCGGAGCCCTCGATCGTGCCTGAAGCGTCGAGCTGCAGCGTGACGTCGTGCATGCCGAGCGGCGCGAACAATTCGCGGCGCGCCAAGGCGAGCGCGTCAGTGGGCTTGCCGCCGGCGGCGTTGCGGATCAACTGCGCGAGGATGAGGAAGTTGCCGTCGTGATAATTCCACGAAGTGCCCGGCGCGGCCGCGAGCGGCGCGCGCTCGGCAAAATCAGCCATATCGTCCTCGGCATATTTCATCGTGTTGACCGGTTCGAGTACCGAGCCAAGCTTGGCCTCCAACGAGCTTCCGAGTGCGATGCCGGCGGTGTGACGCAGCAATTGATCGACGGTGATGGCATGGCGCGGATCGTCAGGATTTTGCCAGGCAGCGACGGGCGCGGGCCCGTCGAGCTTCAGCTTGCCCTGGCGCACCAGGATGCCCGTCAGCGCCGAGGTCACCGACTTCGTCATGGAGAAGCCCAGCAGCTGCGTCTGCGGCCCGATCCCGTCGGCGTAGCGCTCGGCAATGACGCGGCCGGCCTTCATGACGACGATCGCGCGGGTGCGGCGATAAGGCGGCTGCGCGGGCTCGGCAAAGGCGCGGCCGAGCGCCGCTGCCAGGCCCTCGCTTTGCGGGACTACAAGTCCCGGGCCGGCGATCTCGGGCAGCAAGGCGGGCTGCCGGTCGTCGGACGGCAATGCGACAGCGGTGATCCCCTGCCCGTGCTCCAGCGTGCAACCGAGCCCCTCGCGATAGACGGCGTGGCTGCGGCCGATGCCGAACAGGGACACCGTAACATCCTTGCGCGCACGATCGACCTGAAGATCCATCGCCCAGGTCAGAAGACCCGCACCGGGCATCGCATCGGTGGTGTCAGCGAGGTCGCGCCTGCCATCGAGGCCGGAGACGAAAACGTCCGAGCAGAGCGTGTGGGCGATGAAGCCGGTGGCAACCTTCGGCACGTCGCGGGCCCGCGCCGCGCCGAGCGCGAGGGCGCCACAGGCAATCGTGGTGGTAAGGAGGATGATCTTGCGGCGACGGGTCACGGGCTTTCTCCGGCTTGGGGGGACTGCAGGAGAGCAAGCCGGGGGTGGGCGATAGGCGCTCGCCGGATTTGGAAATCGGCCTCGTCGAAACTGATCGGGGCTGATTGATTTCGGAATCCTTAAGTGATTTCAAGGGTCTGAGATCTAGGCCGCGTCGGCCTTGAGACGGCGGTACTCGGTCGGCGTCACGCCGGTCACCGCCTTGAAGGCGCGGTTGAACGGGCCGAGGGACTGGAAGCCGGCGTCCATCGCGATGGTGATGACGGGAACCTCGACCTGGGTGGGATCGGCCAGCGCGGCCTTGGCCTCCTCGATGCGATGGCTGTTCAGGAACACATTGAAGTTGCGATAACCGAGCCGCTGGTTGATCAGTCGGCGCAACCGGTATTCCGGAGTCTTCAGCCGGCCCGCCAGCACGCCGATGGTGATGTTCTCCTGGCGATAGATCCGCTCGTCCGCCATCAGCCGCATCAGGGCGTCGATGAGCTTTTGATCGGCGGCGTCGGCCGCTGGCTGACTGGAAGCAACAGGGATTGCGGGCGCCACGGCGGCCGGAAACAGATCCGCCCCGTCAACGCGCATCATGGCATAGACGATCGCCGCGACGGTCAAGGTGAGCGCGCCAGCGCTGATGGTTTCGGCGACGGCGCCGACATGGTAGCCGGCAGCGGCGATCTGGAGCACCGCGTTCAGCCCGCCATAGAGCGCGATGGCGCAGACGATGAAGACGCGAGCGCTGCGGCGGCGCTCGACCAGGTCGGCCGGCCAGGAGGCGATCATCTGCCCGACCGCAAGGGCGATGAAGCCGAGCACGATCAGATTGACCACCGTGACCGAGAACCGCACATGGCCGCCGGGTGCAATCCAGACGCAGCCCGCGAAGCTGTAGGCCGCGACCGCCGCCCAGATCAAACCATGCCACCAGCGCAGGCGGAACTCGTCGTCGAACAGGGCGCGCGTGAACAGCCAGAACACCACGATGGTGGCGGTCGATATTGCGATCAGCGGCGCATGCCAGAGCGGGACCCGCGACGTGACATCCAGCGAATAGCTCACCGCATGTGCGACCGAGCCCAGCACGAAGGCCGCGCCAAGGCGTGCAGCCAGCACATTGCGATAATCATGTAACAGCGACGCCGCCAGCATCAGCAGCAGCGCGACGCTGGCCGCGCGAAAGGCGAGGTCGAGGGTGGCAAGGGTCATCGGATCATGCGATCGATCGCGGTTGCGGTCGGTCGAACATCGTTCGTTGCGGCGCTTTTTTCAAGGACGATCCGCACGTCGACCGTCATCGCCCAGTTTTACAAATCGTAGGGTGGGCAAAGCGACTTGTCCGGCGTAGCTCGAAGAGCGAAGACGGAAGCGTGCCCACGGCTTCTTCTCGATTAGAGGAGGAACGTGGGCACGGCGCTGACGCGCCTTTGCCCACCCTACGGCAACTCGTCGTCGCGCACGACAGCGGAGTACGGCGCTATTGTATCTGTGACGTCTGGTTCCGGCTTTGTCGCGACGGCGATGTGAAATCCTGCTACAATCCTGCCGCCAAGAAAAGGAGCCCGTCATGAGCTGGATGCCTGATAACGATCCCGTGCTCGGCGATCCCAAAACGTGCGACGCGCTCGATCTCGTCATCGTGCCGCGCACCCGCGATCTCGGCGACGGATTCGAGGTGCGGCGGGCGCTGCCGCATGGCAAGCGGCAAATGGTCGGGCCCTTCATCTTCTTCGATCATTTCGGCCCGGTGCAGTTCGTCTCCGGCAAGGGCATGGACGTGCGGCCGCATCCGCATATCGGGCTTGCCACCGTCACCTATTTGTTCGACGGGTCCATCATGCATCGCGACAGCGAAGGCAACGTGCAGGAGATCGCACCGGGTGCGATGAACCTGATGACCGCGGGGCGCGGCATCGCCCATTCCGAGCGCACGCCGGATGCGCAACGCGCCTCGGGCCAGAAGATGCTCGGCCTGCAAAGCTGGATCGCGCTGCCTGAAGGCTCCGAGGAGATCGATCCTTCGTTCCAGCATTATGCGGCGGGTGACCTGCCGATGATCTCCGAGCGCGACTTTACCGCGCGCGTGATCGCAGGCTCCGCCTTCGGCATCACCTCGCCGGTGAAAATGGTCTCGCCCTGGTTCTACACCGAGGTCACGGCCGCGGCGGGTGCGAGCGTGCCGCTCGACCCCGATCATGAGGAGCGCGCGATCTACGTCGTCGACGGCGAGGTCGAGATCGCCAATGAGCGCTACGAGGGGCCACGGCTGTTGATCTTCCGCCCCGGCGACCGCATCACCGTGAAGGCGCTCAAGGCCACGCGGATGATGTTTCTCGGCGGCGATGCACTGGAAGGCCCGCGCCACATCTGGTGGAATTTCGTCTCCTCCAGCAAGGAGCGGATCGAGCAGGCCAAGCAGGACTGGAAAACCGGCCGCTTCGCCACAGTTCCGCAGGAACATGAGTTCATTCCACTGCCGGAATAGGCTAATCCCGTTTCCGGGCGCGCCATCGGGCGCGACCGGATATCCCTTCCGAAGGCTGTGCCGATGACCACCATGCTCTCCAGCGACCTGCCCCTGACCAAGATCGGCCGCGGCAAGGTGCGCGATATCTACGCCGTCGATGACGACCGCCTGCTGCTGCTGACCACCGACCGCATCAGCGCCTTCGACGTCGTGATGGCCGAGACCATTCCGATGAAAGGCGCGGTCCTCACGCAGATCAGCGCGTACTGGTTCAGAAAGCTCGAAGGCATCGTGCCGCATCACATGATCAGCGCCGATGCCGACGAGATCGTCGCAGCCGTACCGGCGTTGAAGCCGCATCGCGCCGAGATCCTCGGCCGCGCCATGCTATGCCGCCGCACCACCGTGTTTCCGATCGAATGCGTGATCCGCGGCTATCTCTCCGGCTCGGCCTGGAAGGAGTATGCGACGAGCGGCACGCTGGCAGGGGAGAAGCTCAAGGCCGGCCTCGTCGAGAGCGAGAAGCTGGAGCCTGCGATCTTCAGTCCGGCGACCAAGGCCGAGACCGGCCATGACGAGAACATCACCATCGCCAAGATGCGCGAAGTTGTCGGCGACGAGGTCGCCTACACGCTCGAGAGCATGACGCGCGCGATCTATACGCTCGGCGAGGAGCTGGCGCGCGAGCAGGGCATCATCATCGCCGACACCAAGTTCGAGTTCGGCCGCGACAAGAACGGCCGCATCATCCTGATCGACGAAGTCATGACGCCGGACTCGTCGCGCTTCTGGGCGGTCGATGCTTACAAGCCCGGCCAGCCGCAAGCGAGCTTCGACAAGCAGCCCTTGCGCGACTATCTCGACACCGAGCGCCGCGCCGGCCGCTGGAACGGCGACGCCCCGCCGCCGCCACTGCCCGCGAGCGTGGTGGATGCAACCAGCAAGCGATACCTGGAAGCGTATCGGCGAGTGACGGGGCAAGAGCTGAAGATTTAGGCCGCGCTATTTCGTCTCGTTCCGTCATTGCGAGGAGCGCGCGACAAAATTGCGAAGCATTTTTGCGCCGATGCGACGAAGCAATCCAGACTGAATCCGCAGAGGGATTCCGGATTGCTTCGCGGAGCCTGTCATCGGGCCGCGCTTCGCGCGGACCCGGTGGCTCGCAATGACGTGGAGGAGTCGGGGGCTACACCCCCGCCATCATCACGTATTTGATCTCGACATATTCTTCCATGCCGTGATGCGAGCCTTCGCGGCCGAGGCCGCTTTCCTTGACGCCGCCGAACGGCGCGACCTCTGTCGTGATCAGGCCGGTGTTGACGCCGACCATGCCTGACTCCAGCGCCTCGGCAACGCGCCAGACGCGGCCGATGTCGCGGGAGTAGAAATAGGAGGCAAGACCGAACGGCGAGGCGTTGCACATCGCGATCACATCGGCCTCGTCCTTGAAGCGGATGACAGGCGCGAGCGGGCCGAAGGTTTCCTCCTGGGAGACCAGCGAGTCCGGCTTCACGTCGGCGAGCACGGTCGGCTCGAAGAAGGAACGCCCGAGCTCGCTGCGCTTGCCGCCGGTCACCACCTTGGCGCCGCGCTTGACGGCGTCCGCGATGTGCCGCTCGACCTTGTCGACCGCCTTCATGTTGATGAGCGGGCCCTGCGTCACGCCGCTTTCCGTGCCGTCGCCGATCTTCATCGCCGCGACCTTCGCCGACAGCTTCTTGACGAACTCGTCATAGATCTTGTCCTGGGCATAGAGGCGGTTGGCGCAGACACAGGTCTGGCCCATGTTGCGGTATTTCGAGACGATCGCACCTTCGACCGCCGCGTCGATATCGGCATCGTCGAACACCACGAATGGCGCATTGCCGCCGAGCTCGAGGCCGAGCCGCTTCACGCCGACCGAGGCCTGCTGGTAGAGAATCTTGCCGACCGCGGTCGAGCCGGTGAAGCCGACGAAGCGCACCGCCGGATGCTCGCACAGCACCTTGCCGATCGGCGGCGCATCACCGGTGATGATGTTGAGCACGCCCTTGGGAATGCCGGCCTTTTCGGCGAGCACCGCCAGCGCCAGCGCCGACAGCGGCGTCTCGTTGGCGGGCTTCAGCACCACGGTGCAGCCCGCGGCCAGCGCCGGCGAGACCTTGCGCGTGATCATGGAGTTCGGGAAATTCCAGGGCGTGATGGCGCCGCAGACGCCGATCGGCTGCTTGATCGCGAGCAGCCGCGCATCGGGCCGCTGCGTAGGGATGGTCTCGCCATAGACGCGGCGGGCTTCCTCCGCGAAGAACTCGATATAGGCGGCCCCGATATCGACCTCGCCGAGCGCTTCCGACAGCGGCTTGCCTTGCTCGGAGGTCAGGATCAGCGCGAGATCCTCGCGATTGGCGGTGATCAGCTCGAACCATTTGCGCAAAATGTTGGAGCGCTGCTTGGCGGTGTGCTTGGCCCAGGCCGGAAATGCGCGCTGGGCGGCTTCGACGGCCTTGGTGGTGTCGTCGGCCCCAAGCTGCGGGACTTTTGCGATTTCGACCCCGGTTGCGGGATTGTTCACGGCGAACACCGGCGTGCCGACCCAGGCGCCGTCGATGTAGCAGGCCTGCTTCAGCAGCGAGGGGTCCTTCAACCGGTCACGCAGGTTGGCGGTGGCGTGCTGGGCGCGTGCAGCGGCGGTCGGGGTCATGGCGTTACTCCTGGGGTCATCGATTGGCCCGGAATATAAGGAGAGACGGCGCGCGATGCACCGCCCTGCAACGCACATCTGCTTGGAGTTATCGTAACAGCGCAGTCTCTTCACCTCTCCCGGACGGGGAGAGGTGTGGGACCGCCATTGCTGAGATGATCAGGCTGCGCCGCTCATATAGGTCTCGCGGCGGCCGATCATGCGTTCGGCCGCGGCCTTGGCGCTGGCCTTCGAGGAGGTCGCACACGTCCGGTATTCGAGATCGGGCGCGTCGGAGGTATCGCGGCGGCCGAACCAGGACTTTGAGCCGACCGGCAGCAGCGCCAATGCCTGGGCCAGATTGTCGACTGCGCCGAACGAATAGAGCGCGCCTGATCCGGCGATGCGCACCTCGTAAATGCCAGGCGAGATCGGCGCTTCCAGATTTTCGCCCCGTCCGGGACGGGGATAGCGCTTCCATTCGCTCCAGGTCGAAATCATCTGATGCCCCCTCGCGGCCGGTGGGCCGCCAAATTTGCTTCAAGTCTTAACGTCGGCCGCTGATCGGGCCGCGAGCTGAACGCCGCAACGCACAAAATGTTTCAGGTGTTTCAAACACCGGAAAACATATGCCCGGGCCTATCCAAGGTCACGGCCAGTTGCGGTCATCCACCGCAGATTGTGAAGACGTGTTGCAAATCAGTCCTCCCGCGCGGAGCACAGAGCGTCAAATCACGACATCGCGACTGCAGGATGCATATCGCCATGCTTGCCGCACGCGACCCGCGGGAGGACAATCCGACCACTTCCAACAATCATCAAACCGGAGGAAACGCTGATGCAAAGCAAAGCCCAGATCGACGAGATTCTGCGCAAGACAAGCGATGCCAAGGAGATTCCCGGCGTTGTTGCGATCGCCGCCAGCGGCAGCGACATTCTGTATCAGGGCGCGTTCGGCAAGCGCGACCTGTCCAAGCCCGATGCGATGACTGGTGATAGCGTCTTCTGGATCGCCTCGATGACGAAGGCGGTGACAGCAGCGGGCGCGATGCAGCTGGTCGAGCAGGGCAAGCTGTCGCTCGATGCGCCGATCGGATCGGTGCTGCCCGACCTCGCCAATCCGCAAGTGCTGGACGGCTTTGATGCCAAGGGCGAGCCGAAACTGCGACCGGCGAAAAGCGCGATCACGCTGCGCCAGCTCATGACCCACACGGCGGGCTTCTGCTACGACATGTGGAACGGCGAATTCGCGCGCTACATGGAGAAAACAGGCACGCCCGGAATCATCACCTGCCAGAACGCGGCACTGAAGACGCCTGTGGTGTCCGACCCCGGCACGCGCTGGGAATACGGCACCAATATCGATTTCGTCGGCAAGGCCGTGGAAGCCGTCAGCGGCAAGCGGCTCGATGCCTACTTGCACGACAATCTGTTCGCGCCGCTCGGCATGAGCGACACCGGCTTCAAGATCAGCGACGACATGCGCAAGCGCCTCGTCGGCATGCATGCCCGCGGCGAGGATGGCGCGCTTGCCGCGATGCCGTTCGAGCTCGAGCAGACCCCGGAATTCCACATGGGTGGCGGCGGCCTCTATTCGACCGCGGGCGACTACATCAAATTTACGCAGATGATCCTCAACAAGGGCCGCGGCAACGGCAACCAGGTGCTGAAGCCAGAGACGGTCGCCATGATGGGACAAAACCAGATGGGCGATCTCAACATGACCAAGATGACGACGGCAGCGCCTGTTTACACCAACGACGTCGATCTCTATCCGGATCAGGTGAAGAAGTGGGGCCTCAGCTTCATGATCAACACCGCCAGGACCGCGGAGGGGCGCAGCGCCGGCAGCCTCGCCTGGGCGGGCCTCGCCAACACCTATTTCTGGATCGACCCGGCGCGCGATGTCACCGGCGTGATCCTGATGCAGCTGCTGCCATTTGCCGATGCGAAATGCCTGCAGGCCTTCGCGGGCTTCGAGCGTGGCGTCTATGCCGGGCTCGACGCGGGCAGCGGGCAAAAGGCGGCGTGAGGGACTGCGGCTCTCACGCTACGCGTCATGGCCGGGCCTGTCCCGGCCATCCACGCCTCACCGCGTCGCACGAAGAACGTGGATGCCCGGGACAAGCCCGGGCATGACGACTGAGTGGTTGGCGACGACCTGCCTCAACATCGTCATTGCGAGCGGAGCGAAGCAATCCATTCTGCCGCGGCGGACAGTCTCTGGATTGCTTCGCTTCGCTCGCAATGACGGGGTGAGAGAGAGCGCTAAACCGTCAGCCCGCGCTGCTGGGCCAGCTCCCTCAGCGACACCTGCGGGCGCGCGCCGATGTGCTGGATGACTTCGGCGGCGGCAAGCGCGCCGAGCTCGCCGCATTGCTTGTGCGAGAGGTCGCGCGAGAGGCCGTAGAGGAAGCCCGCCGCGAACAGATCGCCGGCGCCGGTGGTGTCGACCAGCTGCGTGATCGGCGAGGCTGGTGCTGCGACCGCATCGGTCGGCGTCACCACGACGCAGCCCTTCTCGCTGCGGGTGACCACGCCGAGCTTGACGTCGCTGCGCAGCTGCCTGAGCGCGGTGTCGAAATCGGAGGTCTCGTAGAGCGAGTGCAGCTCCGACTCGTTGGCGAACACGATGTCGGCGGTGCCGCCCCGCATCAGTTCGAGAAACTCGTCGCGGTAGCGGCCGACGCAGAAGGAATCCGACAGGGTCAGCGCCACCTTGCGGCCGGCCTCGTGAGCGATCCTGGAGGCCTTCAGGAAAGCTTCCTTGGCGCCCGGCGGATCCCAGAGATAACCTTCGAGATAGACAATCTTGGCAGCGGCGATCTCGGCCGGATCGATATCGGCCGGGGACAGATCCTGCGCCGCGCCGAGATAGGTGTTCATGGTGCGCTCGCCATCACCCGTCACCAGGATGTAGGAGCAGCCGGTGGCGGGACCGTCCTTCGCGGGCGGTGTATTGAACGCGACCCCGGCGGCGCGGATGTCGTGGACATAGAGCTTGCCGATCTGGTCGTCCTTGACCTTGCCGACATAGGCAGCGCGCGCGCCCAGGCTGCCAATGCCGACAATGGTGTTGGCGGCAGATCCCCCCGAGACTTCCGTCGCCGGCCCCATGTCATTGTAGATGGCCGCGGCCCGCGCCTCGTCGATCAGCGACATGCTGCCCTTGGTCATGCCGTGCTTGACCAAAAAGGCCTCATCGGTCCGGACCAGCACGTCGAACAGCGCATTGCCGATGCCGAGAACGTCATATTTCACGTCAGCCATTCACTTTGATCCTGTTTGCCGGATTGCGAACCCCGAGGAAATCCGCTTCCTGTCGAGCTGAAACCTGGCTCGCGGCCTATCACGACCGGCCCTTCGCGGGCAAGCAACGGTATTATAACGGCTCCGATGATCCGCTCCTTCCTGACTGTCTCCACCGGAACACTGGCCTCGCGCCTGCTGGGCTTTGCCCGCGATTCCCTGATCGCGGCGCTGCTCGGCACCGGCACTGTCGCGGATGCGTTTCTGGCCGCCTTCCAGCTCGTCAACGTGGTGCGGCGGCTGCTCAGCGAGGGGGCGCTGAATGCAGCCCTGGTCCCGGCCTGGCTGCGCGTCCGTGAGCGCGATGGCGAACACGCCGCCTCGGCCTTCGCGGGGCGCGTGCTTGGCACGGTCAGCGCATCCCTGATCGTGATCTCGATCGGGATTGCGCTTCTGATGCCGCTGATCATCATGATCATCGCGCCCGGCTTCGTCGGCAGCCCCACGCTCGATCTCGCCGTCCAGAATGCGCGGCTGATGCTGCCTTATCTCGCCTTTGCCGGCCCGGTGACGGTGCTGATGGGCCTATTGAACGCGCAGGGGCGATTTGCGCTCACGGCGTTCTCGCCGCTGCTGTTCAACATTGCGCTGATTGCCGCCATCTCCGCGCTGCTGCTGTGGCATGCCGATGCCGCTCGCTCTGCATGGATGCTGGCGGCGACCGTTGGCATTGCCGGCCTGCTGCAACTGGTGATGCTGGGCTCGCAGCGAAGCGCGCGCCTGGCGACGCCGTTGCGCGCAAGCTTCGACAAGGAGATCCGCGGGTTTTTCGCCAAGGCCATTCCCGGCATGATCGCAAGCTCGGGTCCGCAATGGCTGATGGTGGCGGGCGCGATCATCGCCTCCGCGATCCCATCGGCCGTGTCCTGGCTCTATTTCGCCAACCGCCTGATCGAGCTGCCGCTCGGCATTGTCGGCGTCGCCATGGGTACGGTGCTGGTGCCGGAATTGACTCGCGCGATCGCTAGCTGCGACCGCGACGCCGTGGCGCATGCCGAATCGCGCGCGCTGGAACTGGCGAGCGGGCTCGCGCTGCCGGCCACGCTGGGCCTTGCCGTGCTGGCGGAGCCGATCGTGCGGCTGCTGTTCGAACATGGCGCCTTCGGCAGTGAGGACAGCGCGGCGACCGCGCATGCGCTGATATGGCTGGCGCTGGGCCTGCCCGCGCATGTGCTGATCAAGGCGCTGTCGCCGGCCTTTTTTGCCCGCGGCGACACGATGACGCCGCTGCTCGCAACGGCCAAAGGCCTTGTGGTCGCGATCGCCCTCGCCGTGCTGCTCGGGCATTTCTTCGGCGCAAGTGGCATTGCCGCAAGTATCGCCGCTGGAGCCTGGAGCAGCGCAGCCTCCTTGCTGCGAAAAGGCACTAGCGAATTCGGCTTCTCGCTTGACGTCGCCGCCCGCAAGCGGCTGCCGCGGATCGTGCTTGCCGCTGCTGCCATGGGTGCCCTGCTCTGGCTGACCAGGGATCTGATGCCATCAGAGGCCCATGGCCTGGTTCGCGTCCTGGTGCTGGGCCTTCAGATCGCGGCCGGGATCGCCGTCTACGGCCTGCTCCTGCAAATCCTCGGCGCGGCCTCCTGGCGCGAGGCGGCTGCCGCACTGAGGCGGCCCGCTTAGCGAATTGCCCTTGACGGGGCAGCCTCGCTGTTGGAAACGACGGCCAAATATCTATGGGAAGCTGACCATGCCATTCGTTGAACGGGTCTTTTCAGGCGTCCAGCCGACGGGCAATCTGCACCTCGGCAACTACCTCGGCGCGATCGTCAACTTCGTGAAGATGCAGCAGACCCACAACTGCATCTATTGCGTCGTCGACATGCACGCGATCACGCAAGGCCTGGACGTCTGGGGCGGACCGGTCGAGCTCGCGCGCAACACCCGCGAGGTGACCGCGGCGTTCATCGCCGCCGGCATCGATCCGAACAAGCACATCGTGTTCAACCAGAGCCAGGTCTCCGGCCACGCCGAGCTCGCCTGGATCTTCAACTGTGTCGCGCGCATGGGCTGGCTCGGCCGCATGACCCAGTTCAAGGAGAAGGCCGGCAAGGACCGCGAGAACGCCTCGGTCGGGCTGTTCGACTATCCCGTGCTGATGGCCGCCGACATCCTGCTCTACCGCGCCACCCATGTTCCCGTCGGCGAGGACCAGAAGCAGCATCTCGAGCTCTCGCGCGACATCGCGCAGAAGTTCAACAACGATTTCGGCGACTCGATCCGCGCGCAAGGCACGAATGACGGCCTGTTCTTCCCGCTGCCGGAACCCTTGATCACGGGGCCGGCGACGCGGGTGATGAGCTTGCGCGATGGCACCAAGAAGATGTCGAAGTCGGATGCGTCGGACAATTCGCGCATCAACCTGACCGACGACGCCGACACCATCGCGCAGAAGATCCGCAAGGCGAAGACCGACCCGGAGCCGTTGCCGAGCGAAGAGAAAGGCCTGGAAGCGCGCCCCGAGGCCGACAATCTGGTCGGCATTTTCGCCGCCCTCTCCGACCGCTCCAAGGCCGACGTGCTCCGCGAATTCGGCGGCGGCCAGTTCTCCAGCTTCAAGAACGCGCTGGCCGAGCTGTGCGTCAGCAAGCTCGCACCGATCGCCGGCGAGATGAAGCGCCTGGTTGCGGACCCCGGCCACATCGACACCATCCTGAACGAGGGTTCCGACCGGGCCCGCGCCATCGCCGAGGAGACCATGAAGCTCTCCAAGGACATCGTCGGCTTCATCCGCCGGCGGTGATTGCTTATCGTCACAATCATTCCGGGACGCCCGTAGGGCGAACCCGGAATAACTGAACCAGAAGCGCGCGAGCACGGCAAATAGGGTCCTAACTTGCTGATTTATCTGCAAAACGGTCTTGATCGTGCGTTCTCCGTCGCCATCTGCTAGGGAAGAGGCCACGCGCCGGCCTTGAACCGGCGACGTCTGGAGAAACCCATGTTCATTCAAACCGAAGCCACCCCCAATCCCGCCACGCTGAAGTTCATCCCCGGCCGCGTCGTGTCCGACGGCAGCCCGATGGAATTTTCGAGCCGCGAAGCCGCAACCCGTTCGCCGCTCGCGGAAAAGCTGTTCGACGTGCCCGGCGTCACCGGCGTGTTCTACGGATCGGACTTCATCACCGTCACCAAGGCGGACGGTGAATGGCAGCAGCTCAAGCCCGCGATCCTCGGCGCCATCATGGAGCACTACATGTCCGGCGCGCCGCTGCTCGCCGGCGGCGAAGCGCAGGGCGATATCGATCTCGACGACGAGGACGAATTCTTCGACGAATCCGATGCCGAGACGGTCGACATGATCAAGGACCTGATCGAGACGCGGGTGCGGCCGGCGGTCGCCAATGACGGCGGCGACATCACCTTCCGCGGCTTCAAGGACGGGATCGTCTATCTCAACATGAAGGGCGCCTGCTCCGGCTGCCCCTCCTCGACCGCGACGCTGCAGCACGGCATCCAGAATTTGCTCAAGCATTTCGTGCCCGACGTGGTTGAAGTCCGGCCGATGTGACGACGAAGTCGTCATTCCGGGATGGTGCGTTAGCACCAGACCCGGAATCTCGAGATTCCGGGTTCGGTCCTACGGACCGCCCCGGAATGACGGTTCTTGTAACCGGTGCGCGAATGGTGAGCAGCGAATGGCGAATGGAACCGTTATCGGCTAGACTATTCGCTATTCGCCATCAGCCATTCGCTTTTTCATGCTGATCCTTGCCATCGATACCGCGCTGGAGGCGTGCGCGGCCGCAGTGCTCGATACCGACGCCGGCGAGCTCCTTGCGCAGGAGCAGATGCTGATGAAGCGCGGTCACGCCGAGGCGCTGATGCCGATGATCGCGCGCGTCATGCAATCGGCGGACCTTGCTTTCACTGCACTCGACCGCATCGCTGTGACCGTCGGTCCCGGCAGCTTCACCGGCTTGCGCGTCGGCATTTCGGCGGCACGCGGTCTTGCGCTTGCAGCCAAGCGGCCGGCGGTTGGGCTGACGACCTTGTCGGCCTATGCGGCCCCCATCATTGGCCGGAGCGGTTCGGTGCCGGTGATCTCTGCGATCGATGCGCGGCATGACCACGTCTATTTCCAGATCGTCGGCGGCGACGGCAGCCAGCTGGTGCAGCCAGGCATCGCCCCCATCGATGAGGCGATCGCAGCGGCGCGATTCGGCGCGCCACACCTGGTCGGCAACGCCGCGAAGATCATCGCCGAGCGCTGGCCCAAGGATGCGCCACAACCTGTGTCCGTCGACGCGCAGCCCGCACCCGACATCGGCTGGGTCGCGTGGCTCGGTGCCGCGGCCAATCCCGACACGACGCCGGCGCGGCCGTTTTATCTGAAGGCGCCCGACGCAAAGCCGGCCGCATTGCCGCCGCTCGCTCCAGCCGCAAGCTCATGATGAGATGGTTTTCGGACTGGTGGCGCGGCGGCACGGCCGCCGTCGAGCCGGCAGCAGCGCGCGACGCGGCACGGCTGGCGCAATTGCACGGCGCGTCCTTTGCGCATGGCTGGGGCGAGAGCGAATTCGAGGCCATGCTCAGCGAGCGCAACACGCTGGTGCACCGCTTGCGCGTGGGGCGCAAAATCATCGGCTTTGCGGTGTCGCGGATCGGCGCTGACGAAGCCGAAATCCTCTCGGTCGCGATCGACCTGGCCCACCGCGGCCGCGGCCTCTCCCGCACGCTGCTGATGACCCATCTCGGTCACCTTGCGGGACGCGGCGTGCGAACAATCTTTCTGGAGGTCGAGGAGAACAACCAGGCCGCACGACGCCTCTATGAGAGGGCCGGATTCGTGGTGGTCGGGCGCCGCGAACGCTACTATAAGCAGCCGAACGGGGAACAATTGAACGCGCTTCTGATGCGGCGTGACTTGTCGTAACATTGATGGCAGAAAGCGCCCCCGCAGGCGGACACACCATGACCGGACTTAAACCTTCTTCGGCATCCAAGGCGACCGGCATCGAGGCGCGCTGTGCCGCCACCGGCATGCGCATGACCGAGCAGCGCCGCGTAATCGCGCGCGTGCTTGCGGAAGCGGTCGATCACCCCGACGTCGAGGAATTGTACCGGCGCTGTGTCGCCGTCGACGACAAGATCTCGATCTCGACCGTCTATCGCACCGTCAAGCTGTTCGAGGACGCCGGCATCATCGAACGCCACGATTTTCGCGAGGGCCGCGCGCGCTACGAGACGATGCGCGACAGCCATCACGACCACCTCATCAACCTGCGCGACGGCAAGGTGATCGAGTTCACCTCGGAAGAGATCGAGAAACTGCAGGCGGAGATCGCCCGCAAGCTCGGCTACAAGCTGGTCGATCACAGGCTCGAGCTCTATTGCGTCCCGCTCGACGACGACAAGCCGACGTCTTGAGTCTCGTGCCCATCGACCTCATCATCTTCGATTGCGACGGCGTGCTCGTGGACAGCGAGGTGATTTCCTGTCGCGCGCATGCCGATGTGCTCACGCGGCACGGCTATCCGATCACCTCGGCACAGGTGTCCGAGCGTTTCCTCGGCCGTTCGACCAAACAGGCCAATCTCGAGATCGAAAGCGAGCTCGGCCGCAGGCTGCCCGAGGCCTATCATGGCGATCTCCAGGACGAGCTGTTCCGCGCGTTCGAAGCCGACCTCGAGGCGATCCGCGGCATCCACGACGTGCTCGATGTCGTGACGCAACGCGTCTGCGTGGCCTCGAGCGGCTCGCATCCGCGCATGCAGGTGAGCCTCGGGAGCACGGGGCTCTATGAACGCCTCGCGCCGAATATCTTCTCGTCCTCCCAAGTGGCGAACGGCAAGCCGGCGCCGGACCTGTTCCTGTTCGCTGCCAGCCAGATGGGCGTGCCGCCCGGGCGCTGCGTCGTGATCGAGGACAGCCTGGCTGGCATTGCCGGCGCGCGGGCGGCCGGGATGAAGGTGTTCGGCTTTTACGGGGGCAGCCATTGCGACGACGGCCATGCCGAGACCCTGCGCCAGGCCGGCGCGGACCTGACCTTCGGCGATATGCATGAATTGCCGGACTTGGTCCGGCGCGTCGCCGCGGACGCCCTGACGGGCTGATTTCGGCCTATTGCCGTCATTCCGGGGCACGCGCAACGCGCGTGAACCCGGAATCCAGAGGTTTTCGCGCGAGATTCCGGGTTCGCGCTGGCGCGCGCCCCGGAATGACGACCCAAATAGGCTCATTCGCTGGATTTTCGGTCCCTCAGCCTATATTTGAGGGCCGTCCTCCACCTCACCTCCGGGTTCCATGACGCCGCCGCGCAAGCTGCACATCAAATCATATGGCTGCCAGATGAACGTCTACGATGCCCAGCGCATGGTGGACACCCTGGCTCCGGAAGGATTCGTGGAGACCGCGAGCGCCGAGGACGCCGACCTCGTCATCCTCAACACCTGCCATATCAGAGAGAAGGCCTCCGAAAAGGTCTATTCCGAGCTCGGCCGCCTGCGCGTCGCCAAGGACGAAGCGGCGCGCGAGGGCCGCGCCATGCAGATCGCGGTGGCCGGCTGCGTCGCGCAGGCCGAAGGCGAAGAGATCGTGCGCCGCGCGCCCGTGGTCGATGTCGTGGTCGGACCGCAGAGCTATCATCATCTGCCCGACCTCCTGAAGCGCGCCGGCCATGAAGGCCGCGCGATCGAGACCGAGTTTCCCGCCGCCGACAAGTTCGGCTTCCTGGCCCAGCCCAAGCCCGATGCGATCCGCGCGCGCGGCATTTCCGCTTTCGTCACGGTGCAGGAAGGCTGCGACAAGTTTTGCACGTTCTGCGTCGTGCCCTACACGCGGGGCTCGGAGGTCTCGCGCCCGGTGGCGAAGATCGTCGACGACGTGAAGCGGCTCGCCGACAATGGCGTGCGCGAGCTCACGCTGATCGGGCAGAATGTCAACGCCTATCACGGCGAGGGGCCTGACGGAAAAACCTGGGGGCTCGGCCGGCTACTCGAACATCTGGCGACGATTCCCGGCATCGCGCGGCTGCGCTATTCGACCAGCCATCCCCGCGACGTCGACGACAGTTTGATTGCGGCCCATCGCGATCTCGACGCCCTGATGCCGTTCGTGCATTTGCCGGTGCAGTCGGGCTCGGACCGGATTCTTGCCGCCATGAACCGGAAACATACCGCCGATGATTATCGGCGCGTCGTCGATCGTTTCCGCACCGCGCGCCAAGACATTGCTTTTTCATCAGATTTCATCGTCGGCTTTCCCGGCGAGACTGAGCAAGATTTTCTCGCGACCCTCGCGCTTGTCACGCAAATCGGCTACGCTGCGGCGTATTCGTTCAAATACTCCGCCCGGCCGGGAACGCCGGCCGCGGACATGCAGGAGACGGTGTCCCCCGCCGAGATGGACCAGCGATTGGAGCGGCTCCAGAACTTGATCGACAGCCAGCAATCGGCCTTCAACAAGGCTGCGATTGGCTCAACGGTCGACGTGCTGTTCGAACGCCCGGCGCGCAAGGACGGCCAGATCGTCGGCCGCACCGCCTTCCTCCAGCCCGCGCATGTGATGGCCTCGCCCGACATCATCGGAAAAATCCTGCCGGTCAGGATCGACAGCCTCGAGCGCTACAGTTTCCTCGGCGAGCTCGCCGCGCCACGCCATGCGCGCGAGCCCGCTTTATCATCCATCGCCACTGGAGCCTGAACCCTTGCCAAAAAGCGCATCGGATTCGCCTGCTATCGCTCCCAGCCGCAAATTTGACCGCGACATGCAAGTTCCGCCCGAGACCCAGGTCGTCATCGACTTCGACGACAACCGCGCCGCATCCGCGCTGGTTGGCCCCTACGGCCAGAACCTGGCGCAGATCGAGCGCCGGCTCGGCGTCGTCGTGGACTCCAAGGGCAACCACATCACCATCAGCGGCACCCGCGACGGCTGCGACGCGGCGCGCCGCGTGCTGGAGACTCTTTATGCCCACGCGGTGAAGGGGCAGGACGTCGACCAGGGCGAAGTCGAAGGCGCAATCCGCGCCGTGATCGCGCAAGGGTCCCTGTTCGAGTTCGACGCCAAGTCAGCCAAGTCGACCTTCGACAGCATCAATTTGCGCAAGCGCCCGGTGCGCGCGCGCACCGCGGCGCAAGACTCCTACATCCGCGCGCTGAAGCGCCATGAACTCGTGTTCGGCATCGGCCCCGCCGGCACCGGCAAGACCTGGCTCGCGGTCGCCCATGCCGCGCAATTGTTCGAGCGCAAGGAGGTCGACAAGATCATCCTGTCGCGCCCGGCGGTGGAAGCCGGCGAGCGGCTCGGCTTTTTGCCCGGCGATCTCCGCGAGAAGGTCGATCCGTATCTGCGCCCGATCTACGACGCCCTCTACGACCTGATGGACGCGCGCATCGTCGAGCGCGCGCTGCAGACCGGCGAGATCGAGATCGCACCGCTCGCCTTCATGCGCGGTCGCACGCTGACCAATGCCGCGATCATCCTCGACGAGGCCCAGAACACCACGTCGATGCAGATGAAGATGTTCCTCACGCGTCTTGGCGAGAACAGCCGCATGATCGTCACGGGCGATCCCTCGCAGATCGATCTGCCGAACGGCCAGACCTCGGGACTCGCCGAGGCGACGCGCCTGCTCGATGGCGTCGAAGGCATCGCGCAAGTTCATTTCAAGGCCGAGGACGTGATCCGCCACGAACTCGTGGCACGAATCGTCGCCGCCTATGAAGGTTCGGCGCAGCGGCCGCCCGCCGGCAACAAATCCTGACGAGACAACAGCGGGACCAGGCGGGCGTTGACACAACGCCTTATCGTTCCGAACAAAGCCATGTCACATCCCAACCTTCCCATCACCGAGGTCCTCGTCGTCGCCGATTGCTGGCAAAGCGAGCCCGATGCCGAAGCCGTGATCCAGCGCGCCGTTGCGGCAGCCGCCGAATCCGTCGACGAAGACCTCGCGGACGCGGAAGTGGCCGTGATGCTGACCGATGATGCCGGCATCCGCACGCTCAACGGCAACTGGCGCGGCATCGACAAGCCGACCAACGTGCTGTCGTTTCCCGCGCTGCAGCCCGAGGGCGAATGGAAGCCGGGCGATGCGCCGCGCATGCTCGGCGACATCGCGATCGCCTTTGAGACCATGCGGCGCGAGGCGGACGAGGAACACAAGCCGTTCGACCATCATTTGAGTCATCTCGCGGTGCATGGTTTCCTGCATCTGATCGGCTACGATCACGAGAACGACGACGACGCGGAAGAAATGGAAGCACTCGAGACCGAGATCCTGGCTCATCTCGGCATCCCCGATCCCTATGCAGACCGCGCGGGGACGCACTGAAATGCCGGACTCAGAGCCTATTCACGACAATCCGCGCAACACGGCCAATCTGCCGGCCGTCGTGACGCCGGGCGAGGTCATGCGCCCGACCGCGGAGGGCTGGCTTTTGCGGGCCATCCGCACGCTGTTCGGCTGGAAAGCCGGCTCGGTGCGTGACGATCTCCAGGTGGTGCTGGACGCATCGACGCCCGATGACACCGGCTTCTCCGCGGTCGAGCGCACCATGCTGCGCAACATCCTCGGCCTGCACGAGCGCCGCATCGCCGACGTCATGGTGCATCGTGCCGACATCATCGCTGTGAAGCGCGACATTCCGCTCGGCGAATTGATGGATCGGTTCGAGAGGGCGGGCCATTCGCGCCTCGTCGTCTACAACGAGACGCTCGACGATCCCGTCGGCATCGTCCACATCCGCGATCTGCTCGCCTTCATGACCGCGCGGGCGCGCGTCTCGGAGGCCACCAAGACCAAACGCAAGAAGCCGCTGCCGGCCGGGCTCGACCTGAAGGCCGTGGACCTCGCGATGCCGCTGCAAGATGCGCGCATCATCCGCAAGCTGCTCTACGTGCCGCCGTCGATGCGCGCGATCGACCTTTTGGCGCAGATGCAGGCGACGCGCATTCACCTGGCGCTCGTCGTCGACGAATATGGCGGCAGCGACGGGCTGGTTTCGCTCGAGGACATTGTCGAGCAGATCGTCGGCGAGATCGACGACGAGCATGACAGCGACGAGCCGCCGTCGATCGTGCGGCTGCCCGACAACGCCTTCATCGCCGACGCCCGCGCCAGCCTGAAGGATGTGCGCACCGTCATCGGCGAGGACTTCGTCACCGGCGAGGCCGGCGAGGAAGTCGAGACGCTGGGCGGCTATCTCGTCAGCTTCGTCGGGCGCCTGCCGGTGCGCGGCGAGGTGATCTCGGGTCCCGGCCATTACGAGGTCGAGGTGCTCGATGCCGATCCGCGCCGCGTCAAGCGGCTGCGCATCTCGACCCGGAAAGAACGCCCCACACCGCGCACCCAGCGCGAGCGAAGCCGCCGCGAGGCCGCACCCGACAGCGGCCAGCCGCCGGCCAGTGACACCCCGACCCCGCCGCCTGCCGACGGGACCGGCCCGCAGTGAGCGCGTTCCAGCGTTTCCGGCAGATTGCGCTTGCCATCGTCCTGACCTGGGGATGGAAGCGCGCGTTCCTCGCGATGGCGTGCGGCGCGTTCTCCGTGCTGGCGCTGGCGCCGTTCAACGTCTTTCCGGTGCTGTTCATCACCTTCCCGGTGATGGTCTGGCTGATCGACGGCGCGGGTGCCGGACGTTACGGCGGCGTCCCCGCCGCGGCGCTGACCGGCTATTGGTTCGGGCTCGGCTATTTCGTCCCTGGCCTCTACTGGATCGGCTACGCCTTCTTCGTCGACGCCGACGTGTTCGCCTGGCTGACGCCGTTCGCCGTGCTGGGATTGCCGGCCTATCTCTCCATCTTCACGGCGATCGGCTTCGCGCTGGCCCGCCTGCTCTGGACCAAGGATGCCACCCGCATTCTCGCGCTCGCCGCCAGCCTCACCATTGGCGAATGGCTGCGCGGGCACGCGCTCACGGGTTTTCCCTGGAACGCGTTCGGCTATGCGCTGTCGGAGCCGCTGGCGCTGGCACAGACTGCCTCGCTGATCGGCCAGTGGGGCATGACCTTCCTCACGGTCGCGATCTTCGCAAGCCCGGCGGTGCTGATCGACCGCACGCGCGATCGCAATCCGGCATGGCGCGTGCCGGCTGCGGCGCTCGCGCTGCTGGTCGTCATGGGCATTTTCGGCGCGATCCGCCTGTCGCTGCATCCGACCACGATGGTTGCGGGCGCCAAGCTGCGCCTGATGCAGCCGAACCTGCAGCAGGACCTGAAATTCAACTACTCCGCCAAGGCGGCGGTGATGAAGAAATATCTGGCGCTGTCGGACCGCGCCTCCGGACCGCAATCGAGCGGCGTGAGCGCGGCCACCATCCTGATCTGGCCGGAATCTGCCTTTCCGTTCTTCCTGACCCGCGAAGCCGACGCGATGGCTGAGATCGCAGCCCTGCTGCCCAAGGGCACGGTGCTGATCACCGGCTCGGTCCGCGCGCCCGATCAGCCACCGGGCACGCCGATCACGCGGGCCTACAATTCAATCTATGTGATCGACCACGACGGCAGCGTGCTCGCCGTCTACGACAAGCTGCACCTGGTGCCGTTCGGCGAATATCTTCCGTACCAGGGCATCATGGAGAAGCTCGGCTTCGAGCAACTGACGCGCATGCGCGGCGGCTTCATTCCCGGTACGGTGCGGCACATGCTACCGGTGCCGAGCGCACCGCCCGCATTGCCACTGATCTGCTACGAGGCCATCTTCCCCGACGAGATCCGCACGCGCGACGAGCGCCCGGGCTGGATGGTGAACCTCACCAATGACGGCTGGTTCGGCATTTCGACCGGTCCGTACCAGCATCTGGAGCAGGCGCGGATGCGCGCCATCGAGCTTGGACTGCCGCTGGTCCGCTCGGCCAATACCGGCATCTCGGCCGTGATCGATCCGGTGGGACGGACGGTGGCCAGCCTCGGCCTCGGCATCGAAGGCATTTTGGACGCAAATCTGCCGACCGCAATCCCGCCCACGATCTATGCGAGAGTCGGTGACATCCCCGCAGCCATGCTCGTCGCACTGGCTGTGATTTTGGCGGTGCGGCGGCGCGTTGCCAAACGGCGCCCCTGATTACCGCGGCTTGCGATGTCCGGCGAGGTGGCCGGAATCCTTTGACAACCGTAGTCCCACGGTTGACAGACTGCACAAGGGCTCCCCATTCTGCACCGTCTGCAAAAGACAGCGGTGCATTGCTAAATTTCTCCGCAATGTTTCCCCAATCAGAGTGAAGTTTTGACGTCGCTGTCACCTGAGGCGATCGTTCATTGCGCCGACGGTGGTGTTTGGAGGGCTGAGGAAATGTCGAAAGCGCCCAACCCTGTTGACAAATATGTCGGCAGTCGCGTGCGCATGCGCCGCATCATGTTGGGCATGAGTCAGGAAAAGCTCGGTGAAGCTTTGGGCCTGACGTTCCAGCAGATCCAGAAATACGAGAAGGGCACCAACAGGGTCGGCGCGAGCCGCATCCAGCAAATTGCAGAGATTCTGCAGGTGCCGGTATCGTTCCTGTTCGAAGGCGGACCGAGCGGCGTCGCCGGCCCCGACGGCTTCGCCGAAGGCGCATCGCCCTCTTATGTCTCGGACTTCCTCGCGACATCGGAAGGGCTCGCTTTGACCAAGGCGTTCACCCGAATCACCGATTCGAAGCTGCGCCGTTCGATCGTCGATCTGGTCGAGCAGATCGCCGCCCGCGAAGGCCCGGACAAGCGCTGAGGCGCTTTTTCATTCCGATTTGAGACTGCGCCAAATCTGGCCTATGTCGTCATTTGCGGACCGCGCCTTGCGCTGCCTCCGCTCAAATGATGCGATTCAAAGGCACAGATAGGTCCATGGCGAGCTCCAATTCATTCGATTCCCAAACTATCCTCGCCGGTATCCGCCGCTGGGTGGAGATCGAGACGCCGACGGAAGTGCCCGAGCAGGTCAACAAGCTGACCTCGATGGTTGCCGATCATTATCGCGATCTGCCCGTCACGCTCGAACGCATCGCCGGTGTCGATGGCTGCGGCGATCATCTTGCGGTGCGTTCGACCTGGGGCCAGGACCGACCCGGTATCCTGGTGCTTAGTCATCTCGATACCGTTCATCCCATGGGCTTCATCGCGCGGCTGCCGTTCAAGGTCGAAGGCGACAGCGCGTTCGGTCCCGGCATCTACGACATGAAGGGCGGCGCCTACATCGCCTATCACGCCTTTCGCGAGCTGTGCGCCGCACCCACCCGTCCACCGCTCGGCATCACCCATCTGTTCACCTCCGACGAGGAGATCGGCAGCCCGACCTCGCGCGCGCTGATTGAGAACGAGGGGCGCAAGGCCAAATACGTGCTGGTGACGGAGCCGGCGCGCGACGGCGGCAAGATCGTCACCGGACGCAAGGGCGTCGGGCGCTTCCAGGTGTTCATCAAGGGCGTGCCCGCGCATGCCGGCTCGCGGCCCGAAGACGGTCGCAGCGCGGTGCGCGAGCTCGCCAACGTCATCCAGACGCTGGAAGGGATGAACGATCTGGCGCGCGGCGTCACCGTCAATGTCGGCGTGGTGCGCGGCGGCACCCGCCCCAACGTCACGCCGGAAGAAGCCTATGCCGAAGTCGATCTGCGCGTGCCTGGTACCAACGACGCGGACGAGTTCGTCGGCAAGATCCTCGGACTGACCTCGCAGACGCCAGGCGTGACCGTGACCGTCACCGGCGAGCTCAACCGTCCGCCTTACGAGAAGGGCAATGCCGGCGCCTCGCTGTATGAGCACGCCAAGACGCTGGCCGCCGAACTTGGTTTCGAGCTCGTCGACACCCACACCGGCGGCGGCTCGGACGGCAATTTCACCGCGCCTCACACCGGCACGCTCGACGGTCTCGGCGTCGACGGCAAGGGCGCGCACACCCATTATGAGCAGCTCTACGTCTCCTCGCTCGAACCGCGCGCCCGCCTGCTCTATCGCCTGTACCAGACGCTGCGATGAGCGAACGCAAGTCAGATCCCGATCGCGCCGGCGGCGAGCGCGCCTTCTTCGGACGGCGCAAGGGTCACAAGCTCAGGCAGCACCAGGCCGATCTGGTCGATCATCTGCTGCCGCATCTGTCGCTCGACATCACGGCGGAAAGACCGGCGAACGCGAACGAGATCTTCGATCCCGCGGCCGAGGATGTGCGGCTCGAGATCGGCTTCGGCGGTGGCGAGCATCTCGCCGCGGAAGCGCTGAACTTTCCGACCACCGGCTTCATCGGCTGCGAGCCTTACGTCAACGGCATGGCCAAGATCCTCGCGCAGATCGAAGCGGCCAACATCCGCAACATCCGCCTGTTCGCCGGCGATGCCGCCGAGCTGCTGGCCTGGCTGCCCGATGCCTCGCTGTCGCGGATCGACCTGATCCATCCGGATCCCTGGCCGAAACGACGGCACTGGAAGCGACGCTTCGTGCAGGACGGGACCATCGCCGCGATGGCGCGCGTGCTGAAGGCGGGCGGTGAATTCCGCTTCGTCTGCGACATCGACGATTACTGCGCCTGGACGCTGTCGCATCTGTCGCGCGCGTCGGATTTCACATGGCTGGCCGAGCGCGCCGATGATTTCCGTCAGCCCTGGGCCGGCTACACCATGACGCGCTATGGACGAAAAGCCGCGCGCGAGGGCCGCAAGGCGGCGTATTTGCGGTTCAGGCGGTCTTAGTCGTCATTGCGAGGAGCGAAGCGACGAAGCAATCCAGACTGCCTCTGCGGAGAAACCTCTGGATTGCTTCGCTTCGCTCGCAATGACGGAGGGTGGAGCTAGATCGTCTGCCGGTTGCGCCAGAAATTCACGACGCGCTCGGCGGTCGATGGCATCAGGCGGGCGAAGTTCAGGCGCGCCTGCTCGAGATCGGCATCACCGGGGGTGCGATGCGGCCCGTACCACATCAGGATCAGCGCGCGCACCGTCGGCCAGCCCAAATTCAGCACACGGCCGACGACCAGAATCGGATCGTAGCGGTCGCCCGCGAGCAGGCGATCGAGCATCGGCAGCCTGACGCCTGACATCGCCGAGAGCGTGGCAACCGATTCCTCGTATTTGTGCGCCTTGGCGAAGCCGAGCAGCGCGCTCTCGCCGAGATGGCCGCCGCGATGCAGACCGAGCACCGTGCGTTGCGCGTCCGAGAAATCACGTCGCGGCCCGGGCGGCAGCGAAGCCTCCTCGATCGCCGCCATCGCGCGCTTGATCTCGACCTGACGCGTCGGATTGACCACCGTGGAAAGGCGACGTCTGATGACGTCGAGCGTGCCGTCCAGAAGCTCCTTGAGGTGCTCGCCCGAAAGATCCTCGCGCTGGCCGATCTTGAGCGTCAGCACGCCGTCCTGGCTCGCACGCTTGATCAGCTCCGAATAGCCGCCCGGCGAGAAATGCGCGCCGGCGTTGCCGGCGGCGCGACGCACCACGTCGCGATCGCCGCGCTGGACCAGCACGTCGGTGATCTCGGTCGACAAGGTCGGCCGCTCCGTTATCGCCAGCAGATGGCCCTGGCCTTTCAGCCGGGCGATCTCGACAAGCGCGGCTTCATCGAGCACGGGCGAGCGGCGCAGCACAGGACCCGCCACCATGATCTCGTTTTCACGCGCAAGCTGGCCGACCAGATGAGGCGGCGCATTGTCCAGCCGCGAGAAGCGCTCAGCGAGATCGACCCGCGCGGCAAGCTCGGCATGCGGGACCAGGTCGATCAGGAGATTGTCAAAGAGATCGACCAGCTCGGGACGGAGATTTGAAGCGTCCTGGAAGAACAGCGCGGAGATAGCGCTCGCGATCTCGCCACGACGCCGGGGATCACCGCGTTTGACGATATCGTCCAGTCCGGGAATGAGCGACGTGGCAACGGTCATGGAACGCAAACTCGAATCTGGCACGCCGTGGGCGCGCCATAGCTCAAGCCGCTCCACAATTGCGGAATCTAGGCCCCCTTCGTGAAAGAAGCGTTGCTCCCAGGGGCGCTGGTCGGTACTCCCCAGGGGCGCCAAGGGGCGACGGCCAAGGACGCAAAAAGCCACATCCGCCTGCGATGGGCCTTGTCCGGGGGAGCGGAAAGGGCTATATCAGCGCCAATTCATCTTCTCATACGATCCGCGTAGTGAGAGTGGGCCCGAAAGGACCCGCTCTTTTTTATTACCTGAACGCGGCTCGGTAGAAGATTGCGGCCCGACGCTGTCGGGAAAGTTCCGAAGCGGGCTCTGTCCTCTTAGCCAAGCGTTAACCATCGAGCGCCTTGACCCCTGATATGACCGGACCGACCACTGGTTCCACCGATGCCGAGTTGCTGGCCGAGCCGAGGCTCGTGGTCGAGCCGGGCGTGGCGGCACGGGTGTCTGCGGTCGCGGCGCCGGTGCTCGAAGGCATGGGCTACCGCCTGGTGCGGATCCGTATTTCGGGCGAGGCCGGCTGCACCGTGCAGATCATGGCGGAACGGCCTGATGGTTCGATGCAGCTCGAGGATTGCGAGGCGATTTCGCGGGCGCTGTCGCCCGTGCTCGATGTCGCCGACCCCATCGACCGCGCCTATCGGCTGGAGATCTCCTCGCCGGGGATCGATCGGCCGCTGGTGCGCCGCTCCGATTTCGAGCGCTATTCCGGCCATCTGGTGAAGGTCGAGATGGCCGTCGCCCATGAGGGCCGCAAGCGATTCCGTGGCATTCTCGGTGCCGTCGAAGGCAACCGCGTGCACCTGCGTCGCGACGACGCCAAGGCGGGCGACGATGCCGACGTGCTGCTGACCATGGAAGATATCGGTGAGGCACGGCTGGTGCTGACCGATGAGTTGATCGCCGAATCGATGCGCCGCGGCAAGGCCGAGGAGCGCAAGATGCGCCGCGATCTCGGTCTGGAGCCGCCGCAGGCACCCCACGCCGGGATCAGTGCGAAAATCACCAAGAACACCAAGCCGAAAAAGAAGCCGGCACCGACCAATACCAAGAAACATCGCCTTGCCGCCGAACGCGCGTGGCGCGGCGAGATCGAGCCTGACGAAGGAGACTAGCCATGGCAGTCAGCGCCAACAGACTTGAATTGCTCCAGATCGCCGACGCCGTCGCCCGCGAGAAATCGATCGATCGCGGCATCGTCATCGCGGCGATGGAAGATGCCATCGCCAAGGCAGCGCGCGCCCGTTACGGCAGCGAGACTGACGTTCACGCCGAGATCGACCCGAAGAAGGGCGAGCTGCGGCTGTCGCGCCACATGCTGGTGGTCGACAAGGTCGAAAACCACTCCAACCAGATCTCGCTGATCGACGCGCAGCGCGCCAATCCGGGCGCCCAGGTCGGCGACACCATCGCAGACACGCTGCCGCCGCTGGAATATGGCCGCATCGCCGCGCAATCGGCCAAGCAGGTGATCGTGCAGAAGGTGCGCGAGGCCGAGCGCGACCGGCAATATCAGGAATTCAAGGACCGCATCGGCGACATCGTCAACGGCGTCGTCAAGCGCGTCGAATATGGCAGCGTGATCGTCGATCTCGGCCGCGGTGAAGCCATCATCCGCCGCGACGAGATGCTGCCGCGCGAAGTGTTCCGCAACGGCGACCGCGTCCGCGCCTATATCTTCGACGTCCGTCGCGAGACCCGCGGACCGCAGATCTTCCTGTCCCGCACCCATCCGCAGTTCATGGCGAAGCTGTTCGCGCAGGAAGTGCCTGAAATCTATGACGGCATCGTCGAGATCAAGGCGGTCGCCCGCGATCCGGGCTCGCGCGCGAAAATCGGCGTGATTTCCCGCGATTCCTCGGTCGATCCGGTCGGCGCCTGCGTCGGCATGCGCGGCTCGCGCGTGCAGGCCGTGGTGAACGAATTGCAGGGCGAGAAGATCGACATCATTCCGTGGTCACCCGACATCGCGACCTTCGTGGTCAACGCGCTGGCGCCGGCCGAAGTGTCCAAGGTCGTGATCGACGAAGACCGCGAGCGCATCGAGGTCGTGGTGCCCGATACCAACAACCAGCTCTCGCTGGCGATCGGCCGCCGCGGCCAGAACGTGCGCCTCGCCTCGCAGCTCACCGGCTGGGACATCGACATCCTGACCGAGCAGGAGGAATCGGAGCGCCGCCAGGCCGACTTCGAGAACTCCACCCGCGTCTTCATGGAATCGCTCAATGTCGACGAGGTGGTCGGCCAGCTGCTGGCGTCCGAAGGCTTCACCTCGGTCGAGGAACTCGCGATGGTGGACCTCAAGGAACTCGCCAGCATCGAGGGCTTCGACGAGGAAACCGCGCAGGAGCTGCAGAGCCGTGCCCGTGAATATCTCGATCAGCAGGAAGCCGAGATCGAGGCCAGGCGCAAGGAGCTCGGCGTCGAGGACGCCGTGAAGGACGTGCCCGGCGTGACCTCGAAGATGCTGGTGAAGTTCGGCGAGAACGACATCAAGACAGTCGAGGACCTCGCCGGCTGCGCCACCGACGATCTGGTCGGCTGGACCGAGCGCAAGGAAGGCGGCGAGCAGACCAAGTTCGCCGGCGCGCTCGACGGCCTCGGCATCTCGCGTGACGAGGCGGAAGCCATGATCATGCAGGCCCGCATCAAGGCCGGCTGGATCACCGAGGCCGACCTCGCCAAGCCGGCCGAAGAGGCTGACGCGGCCGAAGATCAGCCGGCTTAAGGGCAAAGGAGAATGTCGCCCGGATGCTTGCCAGCGTTGACAGCGAACTTGACCATGGACCGCGGGCCGAAAGGTCCGCGACCATGCGCATGTGCGCGGTCAGCCGCGAGGTCCGGCCGATCGATGAGCTGATCCGCTTTGTCGTATCGCCTGCCGGCGATATAGTTCCCGATCTCAAGCGCAAGCTGCCTGGACGCGGCATGTGGGTGACCGCCTCGCGCCAGGTGGTTGCGGAAGCCGTGCGGCGTCACCAATTTAGCAAAGCCTTCAAGCGCGAGCTGCGCACTCCCCAGACGCTTCCCGCCGACATCGAGGCGCTCCTGGTCCGGAGCGTGACCGAAGCCCTTGGGATTGCCGCCAAGGGGGGCCAGATCGTCACCGGATTCGGCAAGGTCGAGAGCGCCCTCAGGGAAGGCACGGTCGAGGTCCTGATCCACGCCAGCGACGGGGCCGCGGACGGAATCCGCAAATTGGACATGCTGGCACGGCAAAATGCCGGAAATCGCGGTGCCAAGCCGCAGATTCCCGTCATCACCGCCCTGAAATCGGTAGAATTGGATTTGGCACTGACCCGGTCAAATGTGATACATGCTGCCCTGCTCGCGGGCCCGGCGAGCAAGTCATTCCTGTCACGTAGCCAGATGCTGGTCCGATACCGGATGGCGGACGCCGACAAGACTGCCGAAAAGCCCGGCCAGGATTTCTGAGAGACACGACGACCCGATTGGACGGTGCGGAAACGCACAACACTGAATAAATCAGGATTAGGACTGCTGAATGGTTGATACCAAGACCCCTGACGACAAGAAGCTGAGCGTTCCGAGCAAGACGCTATCGCTCAAGCCGCGCGTCGAAACGGGCACTGTGCGCCAGAGCTTCAGCCATGGCCGCAGCAAGCAGGTCGTGGTCGAAAAGCGCGGCAAGCGCCGCATCGACGGCACCCCTGAGCCGCAGGCCCCCACGGTTGTCGCAAAGCCGGCGCCGGCTGCGCCCACGCCCGCCCCGTCACGCCCGGTGCCACCGCGCAACGCCGGCTCCGGCGTCGTGCTGCGTACCTTGACCGAGGACGAACGTTCCGCTCGCGCCAGCGCGCTCGCTGACGCCAAGGTTCGCGAAATCGAAGAGCGCCGCCAGGCCGAGGAAGAGGCCCAGCGCCGCGCCGTCCGCGAGGCCGCCGAACGCGCCGAGCGCGAAGCCGCCGAATCCCGCCGCAAGGCCGAGGAAGAGCGTCACCGTCACGAGGACGAAGCCAAGCGCAAGGCCGAGACCGAAGCCAAGAAGCGTTTCGGCGAAGGCGAGCAGCCGGCAGCCGGCGCGCGTCCCGCCGCCGCAGCTTCGGCCCCGGCGGCCACCGCCCCGCGCCCCGCGCCGACCACGACGCGTCCGGGAGCGACGACCACCGCTCGCCCGGCAACCACCACGTCACGGCCGGGCGGCCCCGTCGGTCGCACGCCCGCGGTTGCGGCCGGTCCGGACGAGGACGATGGTCCGCGCCAGATCCGCCGCGGGCCCGGCGGCGCCGCGCGTCCTGCCGCGGCCCCGAAGGCCACGCACAAGCCCGGCCCGCAGAAGGAGCGCGGCCGTCTGACCGTCGTGACCGCTCTCAACGCGGACGACGTGCGCGAGCGCTCGATCGCCTCGTTCCGCCGCCGCACCCAGCGCCTGAAGGGCCATGCCTCGAACGAGCCGAAGGAAAAGCTCATTCGCGAAGTGACGATTCCGGAAGCGATCACCATCCAGGAACTCGCCAACCGCATGTCCGAACGCGCGGTCGACGTCATCCGCATGCTGATGAAGCAGGGCGCGATGCACAAGATCACCGACGTGATCGACGCCGACACCGCGCAGCTGATCGCCGAAGAGCTCGGCCACACCGTCAAGCGCGTCGCCGCGTCGGACGTTGAAGAGGGTCTGTTCGACCAGGTCGACGATTCCACCGATACCGAGACGCGTTCGCCCGTCGTGACCGTGATGGGCCACGTCGACCACGGCAAGACCTCGCTGCTCGACGCGCTCCGCCATGCCAACGTGGTGTCGGGCGAAGCCGGCGGCATCACCCAGCATATCGGCGCCTATCAGGTGCTGTCGCCCGAAAGCGGCAAGAAGATCACCTTCATCGACACGCCCGGCCACGCAGCGTTCACCGCGATGCGCGCCCGCGGCGCCAAGGTCACCGACATCGTCGTGCTGGTGGTCGCGGCCGATGACGGCGTCATGCCGCAGACGATCGAAGCCATCAATCACGCCAAGGCGGCCCGCGTGCCGATCATTGTTGCCATCAACAAGATCGACAAGCCCGATGCCAAGCCCGAGCGCGTCCGCACCGAGCTGCTCCAGCACGAGGTGCAGGTGGAATCCTTCGGCGGCGAAGTCGTCGACGTCGAAGTCTCCGCCAAGAACAAGACCAATCTCGACAAGCTGCTCGAGATGATCGCACTCCAGGCCGAAATCCTCGACCTGAAGACCAATTCGGAGCGTCCGGCCGAAGGCACCGTGATCGAGGCCAAGCTCGATCGCGGCCGTGGTCCGGTTGCAACCGTGCTGGTCCAGCGCGGCACGCTGCGTGTCGGTGACATCATCGTCGCCGGCGCCGAGATGGGCCGCGTCCGTGCGCTGATCTCGGATCAGGGCGAGACCGTGGACGAGGCCGGCCCGTCGGTGCCGGTCGAGGTGCTCGGCTTCAACGGTCCGCCGGAAGCCGGCGACCGTCTGGCGGTCGTCGAGAACGAAGCCCGCGCCCGCCAGATCACCAGCTACCGTGCGCACCAGAAGCGCGAGAACGCGGCGGCCTCGATCTCAGGCATGCGCGGCTCGCTCGAGCAGATGATGTCGCAGTTGAAGACGGCGGGCCGCAAGGAATTCCCGCTGATCGTCAAGGCCGACGTGCAGGGCTCGCTGGAAGCGATCCTCGGCTCGCTGGAGAAGCTGGGTACCGACGAAGTCGCAGCCCGCATCCTGCATGCCGGCGTCGGCGGCATCTCGGAATCCGACGTGACGCTCGCGGAGGGCTTCAACGCCGCGATCATCGGCTTCTCGGTTCGTGCGAACAAGGAAGCCGCTGCCGCCGCCAAGCGCAACGGCATCGAGATCCGCTACTACAACATCATCTACGACCTCGTGGACGACGTGAAGAAGGCGATGAGCGGCCTGCTCGCGCCGACCTTGCGCGAAACCATGCTGGGCAACGCCGAGATCCTGGAGATCTTCAACATCTCCAAGGTCGGCAAGGTTGCCGGCTGCCGCGTCACCGACGGCACCGTGGAACGCGGCGCCAATGTGCGCCTGATCCGCGACAACGTCGTCGTGCACGAAGGCAAGCTGTCGACGCTGAAGCGCTTCAAGGACGAGGTGAAGGAAGTCCAGGCCGGCCAGGAATGCGGCATGGCCTTCGAGAACTATCACGACATGCGTGCCGGTGACGTGATCGAGTGTTATCGGGTGGAGACGATCCAGCGCTCCCTGTAAGTCCAAATCTTACCGAAGCGCCCGGATCTTTTTGAGCTGAAATTGCGGGAGTGCGATGGCCGGATTTTTTCCGGCCATCCACGCTCCATTCGTTCAACAGGACAAATGACAATGCTCGTGTCCCAAACGCGGGCACGTTGAGGTGATTTTCGACCATGCCACGGCATCATCAGAAGAAGGGTTCCGCGCCCGGCGGCTCGCAGCGTCAGCTGCGCGTCGGGGAGCAGGTTCGCCACGCGATAGCCGATATTCTGGCGCAAGGCAGCGTGCATGATGCGGACCTCGAAGGCCACATCATCACCGTGCCGGAGGTGCGGATGTCGCCCGATTTGAAGCTCGCGACAATCTACGTGATGCCGCTCGGTGGCCGCGACACCGAGCTCGTCATCACTGCGCTCGATCGCAACAAGAAATTCCTGCGCGGCGAAGTCGCGCGGCGCGTTAACCTGAAATTTGCACCTGACATTCGCTTCCGCGTCGACGAACGATTCGACGAAGCGGAACGGATCGAGAAGCTTTTGCGAACACCTGCGGTGCAGAAGGACTTGGACAAGAATCCGGATCAGAACCCGGATTCGGATCGGGAAGAAGAACAATGATGATGAACCCCGCACACGGCGCGATCGGCAGCGATGAGGTCGATGCGCGCGAGGCGCAGCAAAATGGTTTTGCGGATATCGGCGGCAATGGAGAGCCGCATCGGGAGGCGCGTCGCGTCAACAACGATCCGCGTGCGAACAAGCACAAGGGCAATCAGGTGCGCCGCGATCGTCGCGACGTGCACGGCTGGGTCGTGCTCGACAAGCCGATCGGCATGACCTCGACGCAGGCCGTTGCCGTGCTCAAGCGCCTGTTCAACGCCAAGCGCGCCGGCCATGCCGGCACGCTCGATCCGCTCGCCTCCGGCGGACTGCCGATCGCGCTGGGTGAAGCCACCAAGACGGTTCCCTTCGTCATGGATGGCCGCAAGCGCTACCGCTTCACCGTGTGCTGGGGCGAGGAGCGCGACACCGACGATATTGAAGGCCGGGTCACCGCCACATCTGACCACCGCCCGACCCGGGAGGCGATTGAAGCCCTGCTGCCCCGTTTCACGGGAGTCATCGAGCAGGTTCCACCACGCTATTCCGCGATCAAGGTCCAGGGCGAGCGGGCCTATGACCTCGCCCGCGACGGCGAGGTCGTGGAGCTGGCCCCCCGCCCGGTCGAGATTCACCATTTAATCCTTGTAGATCAACCAGATAATGACCGGGCCGTGTTCGAGGCCGAGTGCGGCAAGGGGACCTATGTCCGGGCACTCGCCCGCGATATGGGCCGGATTCTCGGTACTTTCGGTCATATCTGCGCGCTGCGGCGGACCCTGGTCGGCCCATTCAGCGAAAATGACATGATTCCGCTGGATCAGCTGGAGGCTTTGTGCGATAGAGCCGCGTCCGGCGAGGGAAGCCTCGCCGACGCGCTGATGCCCGTTGAGACCGCGCTGGACGACATCCCGGCACTGGCCGTCACTCGGGCTGATGCGGCAAGGCTCCATCGGGGCCAGGCCGTTTTGTTGCGCGGACGGGATGCGCCCACAAGTAGCGGCACAGTCTATGTCACGGTGGCAGGCCGTCTTTTGGCGCTTGCTGAAGTTGGCAATGGCGAAATCATCCCCAAGCGTGTGTTCAACCTGACCGGCTTGACTGCCTCAACCGGTCGCAACGAGAGAAATTGACGATGTCGATTGCCGCAGAACGCAAAGCGGAAGTCATCAAGACGAATGCCACCAAGGCCGGTGATACCGGTTCGCCCGAGGTTCAGGTCGCGATCCTGTCGGAACGCATCAACAACCTGACCAACCATTTCAAGACCCACGTGAAGGACAACCATTCGCGTCGTGGTCTCTTGAAGCTGGTCTCGACCCGCCGCTCTCTCCTCGACTATCTGAAGAAGAAGGACGAGGCGCGGTACAAGGCGCTGCTCGAGAAGCACAACATTCGTCGCTAAGAGTTCTTGCGCGCGCCACTGGCGCGCGTTTTTGCGCGTGATTTCGAGCGAAAGCGCTTATTGCAGGGTTTTTGATCGAGGCTCACGCGTAAGTCCGGTGTGAGCGATGTTTCGCATCCGGGGGCATGAACAGCGAAGACCAAAGGTTCGGTGTTCGCGAACGTGCCGACTGACAGTCCAGCAGCAATCCGGCGGCTGGGCGCAACGGGCAAGGTGCCCGTATGACCCGAAAGGATGGACGCCATCCGACATCCAAAAACCATGGCAGGATCGCAGGACGCTGATCGCCCGCTCCGATCAGCGTCCTGCAATCTTGACATGGTTTTTGTTTTTCGAGCCGTCCCTTCTTTCGAGAACCCATGAAAGAAGACCTCTATGTTCAATAAGCATTCAGTCGAGATCGACTGGGGCGGACGCCCTCTCAAGCTCGAAACCGGCAAGATCGCACGCCAGGCCGACGGCGCCGTCATCGCCACCTATGGCGAGACCGTGGTGCTCGCCACCGTCGTCGCGGCGAAAGCGCCGCGTGAAGGCGTCGATTTCCTGCCGCTGACCGTCGACTACCAGGAAAAGACCTACGCAGCTGGCCGCATTCCCGGCGGCTATTTCAAGCGCGAGGGCCGTCCGACCGAGAAGGAGACGCTGGTCTCCCGCCTGATCGACCGTCCGATCCGTCCGCTGTTCGTCGACGGCTGGCGCAACGAGACCCAGGTGATCGCCACCGTGCTGTCGCACGACATGGAGAACGATCCTGACATCGTTGCTCTCGTGGCCTCCTCGGCCGCGCTGACGCTGTCAGGCGCGCCGTTCAAGGGCCCGATCGGCGCCGCCCGCGTCGGCTTCGCCAATGACGAGTTCATCCTCAACCCGACGCTCGACGAGATGGTCGACACCCAGCTCGACCTGGTCGTCGCCGGCACCGCGGATGCCGTGCTGATGGTGGAATCGGAAGCCAAGGAGCTGAACGAAGACATCATGCTCGGCGCCGTGATGTTCGGTCACCGCCACTTCCAGCCTGTGATCAACGCGATCATCGAGCTCGCCGAGAAGGCCGCCAAGGAGCCGCGCGAAGTCACCGTGATCGACAACGCCGCGCTCGAGAAGGAAATGCTCGGCCTCGTCGAGCAGGAGCTGCGCGCTGCCTACGCCATTCCGGTCAAGCAGGATCGCTACGCCGCGGTCGGCAAGGTCAAGGAGAAGGTGATCGCCCACTACTTCCCCGAAGGGCAGGAGCCGAAATACGACAAGCTGCGCGTCGCCGCCGTGTTCAAGGAACTCGAGGCGAAGATCGTTCGCTGGAACATCCTCGACACCGGCAAGCGCATCGACGGCCGTGACGTCAAGACCGTGCGCAACATCGTCGCCGAAGTCGGCGTGCTGCCCCGCGCCCACGGCTCGGCGCTGTTCACCCGCGGCGAGACCCAGGCGATGGTCGTGACCACGCTCGGCACCGGCGAGGACGAGCAGTATATCGACGCGCTGTCGGGAACGTACAAGGAGACGTTCCTGCTGCACTACAACTTCCCGCCCTTCTCGGTCGGCGAGACCGGCCGCCTCGGCGGCACCAAGCGCCGCGAGATCGGCCACGGCAAGCTGGCCTGGCGCGCGATCCACCCGGTGCTGCCGCCGCATCACGAGTTCCCCTACACCGTGCGCGTCGTCTCGGAGATCACCGAATCCAACGGCTCCTCGTCGATGGCTTCGGTCTGCGGCGCCTCGCTCGCGCTGATGGACGCCGGCGTGCCGTTGAAGCGGCCGACCGCGGGCATCGCGATGGGCCTGATCCTCGAAGACAAGCGCTTCGCGGTTCTCTCCGACATCCTCGGCGACGAAGACCATCTCGGCGACATGGACTTCAAGGTCGCCGGTACCGAAGCCGGCATCACCTCGCTCCAGATGGACATCAAGATCGAGGGCATCACCGAGGAGATCATGAAGGTCGCTCTCGGCCAGGCCAAGGAAGGTCGTATCCACATCCTCGGCGAGATGGCGAAGGCGCTCACCAACGCCCGCGCCGAACTCGGCGAATACGCGCCGCGCATCGAGACCTTCAAGATCGCCACCGACAAGATCCGCGAAGTGATCGGCACCGGCGGCAAGGTGATCCGCGAGATCGTCGAGAAGACCGGCGCCAAGGTCAACATCGAGGACGACGGCACCGTGAAGGTCGCATCCAGCGACGGCGAGGCGATGAAGGCCGCGATCAAGTGGATCAAGTCGATCGCGTCCGATCCGGAAGTCGGCCAGATCTATGACGGCACCGTCGTCAAGGTGATGGAGTTCGGCGCCTTCGTGAACTTCTTCGGTTCGAAGGACGGCCTCGTTCACATCAGCCAGCTCGCCGCCAACCGCGTGCAGAAGACCTCCGACGTCGTCAAGGAAGGCGACAAGGTCAAGGTCAAGCTGCTCGGCTTCGACGATCGCGGCAAGACCCGCCTGTCGATGAAGGTGGTCGACCAGGCCACCGGCGAAGACCTCGAAGGCAAGGACAAGGGCGGCGAGGGCGAGAAGGCTCCGCGCGAAGCAGCCGGCGAGTAATCGCTCAAGCCACGTCAGAAACACGAAGGGCGGCCGCAAGGCCGCCCTTTTTGTTGATGCTCGGATCTATCCGCCTGGTTCTTCACCTCTCCCCAACGGGGAGAGGTGAAGTACTCACGCCGCGAGGTCGAACCGGTCGAGGTTCATCACCTTGGTCCAGGCCTTGGCGAAGTCGGCCACGAACTTCTCCTTCGAATCCGAGGTCGCATAGACTTCGGCGAAGGCGCGGAGCTGCGAGTGCGAGCCGAAGATCAGATCGGCGCGCGTGCCGGTCCACTTCACCGCATTGGTCTTGCGGTCGCGGCCCTCATAGGAGCCGTCGGCCACCGGCGCCCACGCCGTGCTCATGTCGAGCAGGTTGACGAAATAGTCGTTGGACAGCGTGCCCACCTTGGCGGTGAAGACGCCGTGCTTCGACCCGTTCGCGTTGGCGCCGAGCACGCGCAGGCCGCCGACCAGCACGGTCAGCTCAGGCCCCGTGAGCTTGAGAAGCTGCGCGCGATCGACGAGCGCTTCTTCCTCCCGCATGAACTGATGCTTCTTGCCGACATAGTTGCGGAAGCCATCGGCCCGCGGCTCCAGCGGCGCGAAGGAGGCCGCGTCGGTCTGCTCTTGCGAAGCATCCATGCGACCCGGCGTGAAGCCAACCTTGACGTCGACGCCGGCATCCTTCGCCGCCTTCTCGACCGCGGCGGTGCCGCCGAGGACGATGAGATCGGCGAGCGAGACCTTCTTGGCGCCTGAGGACGCGTTGAAGTCCTTCTGGATCGCTTCGAGCTTGCCGAGCACCTTGGAGAGCTGGGCCGGCTGGTTGACCTCCCAGTCCTTCTGCGGGGCAAGACGGATGCGCGCACCGTTGGCGCCGCCGCGCTTGTCCGAACCGCGGAACGTCGAGGCCGATGCCCAGGCGGTCGAGACCAGCTCGGACACCGAGAGGCCCGAAGCCAGGATCTTGGCCTTCAGCGCGGCGATGTCCTGATCAGAGACCAGCTCGTGATTCACGGCCGGAATCGGATCTTGCCAGATCAGCGTCTCCTTCGGCACCAACGGGCCGAGATAGCGCTGGATCGGACCCATGTCGCGATGGGTCAGCTTGAACCAGGCGCGGGCAAACGCGTCCGCGAACTGATCGGGGTTTTCCAGGAAGCGACGCGAGATCTTCTCATAGGCCGGATCGAAGCGCAGCGAGAGATCGGTCGTCAGCATCGTCGGGCGATGCTTCTTCGACTTGTCGAAAGGATCGGGAATGATGGCGTCGGCACCCTTGGCCGTCCACTGGTTCGCACCGCCCGGGCTCTTCGTCAGCTCCCATTCGTACTTGAACAGGTTCTCGAAGAAGTTGTTGCTCCACTTCGTCGGCGTCGTGGTCCAGGTCACTTCGAGGCCGCTGGTGATGGTATCACCGGCGAGGCCCGTGGCGTGCTTGCTCTTCCAGCCAAGGCCCTGATCTTCCAGCGCGCCCGCTTCCGGCTCGGCACCAACCAGCGACGGATCGCCGGCGCCATGGGTCTTGCCGAAGGTGTGGCCGCCGGCGATCAGCGCAACGGTTTCTTCGTCGTTCATCGCCATGCGGAAGAAGGTCTCGCGGATGTCCTTGGCCGCGGCGACCGGATCCGGCTTGCCGTTCGGGCCTTCCGGATTGACGTAGATCAGGCCCATCTGCACCGCGCCGAGCGGCTCGGCGAGCTGGCGTTCGCCGCTGTAGCGCTCATCGCCCAGCCAGGTGCCTTCCGGACCCCAATAGAGCTCTTCCGGCTCCCAGACATCGGCGCGACCACCGGCGAAGCCGAACGTCTTGAAGCCCATCGACTCCAGCGCGACGTTGCCGGCGAGCACCATCAGATCGGCCCAGGAAATCTTGCGACCGTATTTCTGCTTGATCGGCCAGAGCAGCCGGCGCGCCTTGTCGAGGTTGGCGTTGTCAGGCCAGGAGTTGAGCGGAGCAAAACGCTGCTGACCGGCACCGGCGCCGCCGCGGCCGTCGGTGATGCGGTAGGTGCCGGCGCTGTGCCAGGCCATGCGGATCATGAGGCCGCCATAGTGGCCGAAATCGGCGGGCCACCATTCCTGCGAATCCGTCATCAGGGCGGTCAGGTCCTTGATGACCGCATTCAGGTCGAGCGTCTTGAATTCCTTGGCATAGTCGAACGCCTCGCCCATCGGATCGGACAGGCTGGAATTCCTGTGCAGCATGTCAATGCTGAGATTGGTGGGCCACCAGTCGCGGTTCGCTGGCACGCGTTTGCCGCCCGAAAACGGGCACTTCGAAGTGTCGTCCATGAATACCTCCTCTGGTGGCGTCCGACTGCGCCATTGACCAGGTCGAAGCACTCTAAGCGTCGCCTTCGATCAGGGGAAGTTGACTTTAATGATCGCTGCGATAGGTTTTTCTGATGATCAATCTGACGCTGCGCCAGCTGCGCTATTTCGACGCGCTCGCCCGCCATGGTCATTTCGGCCGCGCCGCGGAAGCCTGTTCCATCTCGCAGCCGGCCCTGTCGATGCAGATCAAGGAGCTGGAGGAGGCGCTCGGCGGGCTGCTGCTGGAGCGCAGCGCGCGCCAGGTTGCGCTGACCCGGTTCGGCGAGGAGCTCGCCCAGCGCGTCCGCGACATCCTGCGCTCGGTCGATGAGCTCGGCGATTTCGCCCGTGCCTCGCAGAACCGTTTTGCCGGGCGCCTGCGCATCGGCATGATCCCGACGATCGCGCCCTATCTTTTGCCCAAGATCACCAAGAATCTGACGCGCATGCATCCGGAGCTCGATATCCGCGTGCGCGAGACGATGACACCGCGGCTGATCCAGGAGCTGGTCGAAGGGCGGCTCGACACCGCGATCGTCGCCCTGCCGGTCTCCGAGCCCTCGCTCACCGAGGTCGCCCTGTTCGAGGAGAAATTCCTGCTGGTGCGGCCGGGCACGGATGCGGGCACCCCGGTGCCGTCGCGCGAGATGATGCGCGAGATGCGGCTGCTGCTGCTCGAGGAAGGCCATTGTTTCCGCGACCAGGCGCTGTCGTTCTGCAACATGCAGTCGGCGCCGCCGCGCGAGATGCTGGATGCGAATTCGCTGTCGACGCTGGTGCAGATGGTCAGCGCCGGCATCGGCGTTACCTTGATTCCGGAGATGGCGGTGTCGGTGGAGACGCGATCGGCGTCCGTCTCGCTGTCGCGCTTCCGCGACCCCGAGCCGTCGCGCACCATCGGCATGGTCTGGCGCAAGACCAGCCCGCTGGCGCGCCAGCTGCTGCAGATTTCCGAGGTGGTGTGTCTGTCGGCCGGCAAGGTGCGCGCGCGGCAGACCATGCGTGGGCAGAAGGCCTGAGTTGGTTATGCCCGATCTGATCATCCGCCCCGCCCGGGTCGACGAATATGACGAAATCGCTCGCGTCTGGATGGAGAGCTGGGTCTCGACCGGACTCGCCGAAGCCAGCGATTTCCTGCTGGCGAACCTGCGCGCCCGCGTCCGGCGCGAGATCGAGGACGGCTGGAGCCTGTTCGTCGCTGATGATCAGGGCACCATCGCCGCGATGCTGGCGCTGCATCTGCCAAAGCACTATCTCGACATGCTGTTCGTCGGGCCCGCCTATCAGGGTCAATCGCTCGGCCGGAAGCTGCTCGCCTTCACGCGCACGCAAATGCCCGACGAGATTGACCTGCGCTGCGTTCGCGAGAACGAGAAGGCCTGGCGCTGGTATGAGCGCGAAGGCTTTGTGTTCGAGAAGGAAGAGGTCGAACCGTCGAACGGGTTCGTGATGAAATACTATCGTTGGGAGCGCAAAGGGAGCTCGCCATGATCAAGCTCTACTGGTCACCCCCGCTCGCGATCGTTCTCGACGCTCTGGCTGATGGAAGAGAGCGGGCTGCCCTATGAACGGGTGCTGACCGACATTTCGACCGGCGCGCAGAAGGCACCGGACTGCGAGCTCTCGTAGGGCGGGCAAAGCGCAGCGTGCCCACCACTTGGTTGCGATGATTGAAAGATCGTGGGCACGTCGCTGACGCTCCTTTGCCCACCCTACGGCACTACGGCACCTATTCCGGCGCCTTCAGATCATCCGGCCTTGGCATCAGCACGATGTTATAGCCACTATCGACATAGTGGATCTCGCCGGTCACGCCGCCGGAGAGATCAGACAGCAGATATAGCGCCGAGCCGCCGAGCTCGTCGAGCGTGACGCCGCGACGAAGTGGCGAATGCTTTTGCATGAATGCAAACATCGCGCGCGCCTCGCCGATGCCGGAGCCGGCGAGCGTACGGATGGGGCCGGCGGAGATCGCGTTGACGCGGATGCCGCGCGGTCCGAAGTCGGAGGCGAGATAGCGCACCGAGGCTTCCAGCGCCGCCTTGGCGACGCCCATCACGTTGTAGTTCGGCATCGATCGCTCTGAAGCGCCGAAGGTCAGCGTCAGCATGCTGCCGCCGTCCGTCATCAGTTCGGCCGCGCGCTTTGCAACCTCCGTGAAGGAGAAGCAGGAGATCACCATGGTGCGCGAAAAATTCTCGCGGCTGGTGTCGGCATAGCGGCCCTTCAGCTCGTTCTTGTCGGCGAAGCCGATGGCGTGGATGACGAAATCGAGCTTGCCCCATTTTCCGCGGAGCGCGGCGAAGGTCGCATCGACGCTGGCGATGTCCTCGACGTCGCAAGGCAGCACCAGCTCCACGCCGAGGGACTCCGCGAGCGGCTTGACGCGCTTGCCCAAAGCTTCGCCCTGGAAGGTGAAGGCGAGCTCGGCGCCGTGGGCATGCAGCGTCTTCGCCATGCCCCAGGCGATCGAATGATCATTGGCGATGCCCATGATCAGACCGCGCTTGCCTTTCATCAAACCTTCCATTGCTTCCTAACTCCAATATTCGGGGTCATCGCCCGCCTCGTGCGCGCTTGCGCACTGGGGCGGGCGATCCAGTATTCCAGAGACCGTCGTGAGAAATCGAGAAGCCGCGGCGTACCGGATGCCCCGCTCCCGTGCGCAATTGCGCACTAGGCGGGGCATGACAGCGTGCACCGTCACACGTCCATGCGGCTGAACACCAGCGTGGCGTTGGTGCCGCCGAAGCCGAACGAGTTCGACAGCACGGTGCCGATTTTGACGTTGTCGATGCGCTTGCGCACGATCGGCATGTCGGCAAACACGGGATCGAGCTCCTGGATGTGCGCGCTCTCGCAGATGAAGCCGTTGTTCATCATCAGCAGCGAATAGATCGCCTCCTGCACGCCGGTCGCGCCCAGCGAGTGGCCGGTCAGCGCCTTGGTCGCCGAGATCGGCGGGCACTTCTCGCCGGCGCCGAACACGCGACGGAGCGCGTCGATTTCCGGCGGGTCGCCGGCCGGCGTGGAGGTCGCGTGCGGGTTGATGTAGTCGACCTTGGTCTTCACCGTCGACATCGCCATGCGCATGCAGCGCTCGGCACCTTCACCCGACGGCGCGACCATGTCGTAGCCGTCCGAGGTCGCGCCATAGCCGACGATCTCGCCGTAGATCCGCGCGCCGCGCGCCTTGGCGTGCTCGAGCTCTTCCAGCACCAGCACACCGGCGCCGCCGGCGATGACGAAGCCGTCGCGGTTGACGTCATAGGGACGCGAGGCGGTGGCGGGCGTGTCGTTGTACTTCGAGGACATCGCACCCATGGCGTCGAACAGCACCGACAACGACCAGTCGAGCTCCTCGCAGCCGCCGGCGAAGATGACGTCCTGCTTGCCGATCTGGATCGTCTCATAGGCATTGCCGACGCAATGGTTCGACGTCGCGCAGGCCGAGGAGATCGAATAGTTCACGCCCTTGATCTTGAACCAGGTCGCAAGCGTTGCCGACGCCGTGGACGACATCGCCTTCGGCACCGCAAACGGACCGACGCGCTTCGGTCCCTTGCTGCGGGTGATGTCGGCGGCTTCGACGATGGTGCGGGCGGACGGACCGCCGGAGCCCATGATGATACCGGTGCGAATGTTGGAGACTTCGTCCGGCGACAGACCGGAGTCCTGGATCGCCTGCTCCATTGCGATGTGATTCCACGCGGCACCCTGGCCGAGGAAACGCATCGCACGGCGATCGACGACCGTCGAAGGATCGAGCGTGGGCGCACCTTGCACCTGCGAGCGGAAACCGAGCTCGGCATATTTCTCGGCCCGCGAAATGCCCGACTTCGCCTCGTGAAGGCTTGCAAGCACTTCCTGGGTGTTGTTTCCGATCGACGAGACGATACCCATCCCGGTGACCACAACCCGCCTCATGACAGCCTCGCCTAAATCGTTGTCTTCTTGGTGATGTGCTTAGCCCAGGCTCGTGCCCTGCTTGAACAGGCCGACCTTCAGGTCCTTGGCGCGATAAATAATCTGGTCGTCGACCGAAAGCCATCCGTCGGCAATGCCGAGCACCAGCTTTGAACGCATCACGCGCTTGATATCGACATTGTACACAACCTTGCGGGCCTCGGGCAGCACCTGGCCGCCGAACTTCAATTCGCTGAGGCCAAGCGCACGGCCGCGACCTTCGCCACCGATCCAGCCCAGATAAAAGCCGACCATTTGCCACAGCGCATCAAGTCCGAGGCATCCCGGCATCACCGGATCGTTCTTGAAGTGGCAACCGAAGAACCAGAGGTCGGCCTTCACGTCGAGCTCGGCGCGCACCAGGCCCTTGCCGAATTCGCCGCCATTGTCGTTGATTTCCGTGATGCGGTCGAACATCAGCATCGGCGGCAGCGGCAATTGCGCATTGCCCGGGCCGAACATCTCACCGCGGGCACATGCCAGCAAATCTTCGTATTCGTAACCGTTGCGCCTGTTCAGCATGCGGAAGCCTCTGTTTGAACCCCGATTGAGCGGCGTTTCTGGCAAAAATGGGCCCCGTCCTGCTCGGACGGCAACACCGATTGCCGTCCTCAGGCGCCAATACCGAGAGCCGGATCGGCCGCGGGCCGGGCCCCAATGCCTGGCCGCGCCAAAATCGGTTGGGCGGAACCGCGCGCTCTCTAACACAGGCCTTTTCGGGTAGCAAAGCCGTCCCATGAAGGTAAAATGACGGAGCTTCGGGCCGGTTCCTCCCTGATTAGAACCAGTCTAGTTGCGAGAAACTTGCATCTGCATCTATCTGTCCATATATTGCAGACAGATAGTGTTCACGCGTGCCCGAATTCTGGAAATGAGCGAAAATAACGCGATCCGTCACGACGAAGATGCCCATGCGGCCCTTCTGTCCGGCCGCCAGCCGGCCCTGACCGGCTGCCCCTGGCACGACGTCAACGAAATGCTCCAATCTGCCGGTCTGCGCCCGACGCGTCAGCGTATGGCGCTCGGCTGGCTGCTGTTCGGCAAGGGCGCGCGCCATCTCACGGCCGAAATGCTCTATGAGGAAGCGACGCTGGCCAAGGTTCCGGTCTCGCTCGCGACCGTCTACAACACGCTGAACCAGCTGACCGATGCCGGCTTGCTGCGCCAGGTCAGCGTCGACGGCACCAAGACCTATTTCGACACCAACGTCACCACCCACCACCATTACTACCTCGAGAACAGCCACGAGCTGGTCGATATCGAGGATCCGCATCTGGCGCTGTCCAAGATGCCGGAGGTGCCGGAGGGCTACGAGATCGCGCGCATCGACATGGTCGTGCGCCTGCGCAAGAAGCGCTGAAGCGGTCTTCAACTGCCAGTTAGATCGTCATGGCCGGGCTTGTCCCGGCCATTTCCTTTCAGCTCGTCATTCCGAGGCGGTGCGCAGCACCGAACTATGGTGCGCACTTGCGCACCTGAGAATCTCGAGATCCCGGGTCTGGCGCTTCGCGCCATCACGGGACGACGCCTGCGCCGTCAATTCACCTGCTCGTCGGCATAGACGCCCCAGAGGCGCTCCTGCTGGATCCAGCCGTCAAAGCCGTTGCCGGTGACGTGGCACCAGCTGGTGGTGCATTTTTTCACCGTCGCCACGACGCCGGCCTGGAGCTTTGCGGCCACCGCGCTGTCGGGATCGGCGCGGTCATAGATCGGCGCGAGCTCGTCCTTGTTCTTCATGGTGACCACCGCAGTGCGGCGTCCCGACAGCAGGGAGTGATAGACCCAGCCCTCGGCGCCTTCGGAATCGCGCACCCGGCGCCAGTTCTCGAACTCGGCGGTGATTTCGACCGGCAGGCCGGCACGGGTGTAGACCCAGGCCACATCATTGTCCTTGGTCGGGCCGGCGCGGACGTTGACGTGATCCGATTTGAGGCTGACGTAGCGCGGCACCGGCAGGCCGCTGGCGGTCTGCGGCGTGGTGTCCTTGGCCGAGTGCGAGGGCCCGACCGAGGCGCTCCACCAGGTGCAAACGAGCGCCATCACCGAACAAAAACGCCCCAACGCCATCAACCGTCTCCTGTCGAAGACCCGGCTGAACCGGGTCCTCACCCCAAATTCCAAAACCTGCCCCGCAACGCCCCTCTCCCGCCCCACGCGGGTGTTCCCGATGCCAACTTGTCTTGGCCCGGCCTTCTGCTAGAGAGGACGGACGCTTGAACAACCAGTTTGCCCCGATTTTCCGGCCGGAAATCTCGGGAAAGCTTGAAGGAAACGCCGGGGACGACACGGCAAAGCCAGTGTCGAACAACCGGGTTAATGAGGCCTCAACAGCCGGCCTTTGGCGACAAAGGCGGCCTGCAACGCCTCATGAGGGCAGGACATGTCGGTGAAGAAAAAGCCCCTCGTCGTCGTGACGCGCAAGCTGCCGGACTCGATCGAGACCCGGATGCGCGAACTGTTCGACGCACGCATCAATCTCGACGACACGCCGATGTCGGCCGAGCGGCTCGCCGAAGCCGCGCGCACCGCCGACATCTTGGTTCCAACAGTCACCGATCACATCAGCGCCGACATCGTCAACCAGCCCGACTGCAAGCTGAAGCTGATCGCCAATTTCGGCAACGGCGTCGACAATATCGATGTCGAGGCCGCGCATGCCCGCGGCATCACCGTGACGAACACGCCGAAGGTGCTGACCGAAGACACCGCCGACATGACCATGGCGCTGATCCTGGCCGTGCCGCGCCGGATGATCGAAGGCGCCTCGGTGCTGACGGAAGGAAAGCCCTGGGCCGGCTGGTCGCCGACCTGGATGCTGGGCCACCGCATCGGCGGCAAGCGCCTCGGCATCATCGGCATGGGCCGCATCGGCCAGGCGGTCGCGCGCCGTGCCCGCGCCTTTGGCCTTCAGATCCACTATCACAACCGCCGTCCCGTCGCGCCGAAGATCGCCGAAGAGCTTGGCGCGACCTATTGGGAGAGCCTCGACCAGATGCTGGCGCGGATGGACATCATCTCGGTGAACTGTCCGCATACGCCGGCGACCTATCATCTGTTGTCGGCGCGACGGCTGAAGCTGATCCGCAAGGACGCCTACATCGTCAACACCGCGCGCGGCGAAGTCACCGACGAAGACACGCTGATCAAGCTGATCGAAGGCGGCGAGATCGGCGGCGCCGCTCTCGACGTCTATGAGCACGAGCCCGCAGTCAACCCGAAGCTGGTGCGGCTTGCGAAGGCCGGCAAGGTGATCCTGATGCCGCATATGGGCTCGGCCACGATCGAGGGCCGCGTCGAGATGGGCGAGAAGGTGATCATCAACATCCGCACCTTCCTCGACGCCCACAAGCCGCCGGATCGCGTGCTGCCGAGCATGCTGTGAGCTCGCAACCGATCGCGCTCACTCGCGGTGCACGCTGAGATCTTCGAACACGGGCCCATCGCCGTTGAGCGGATTGGCGGGATCGCGCGCATAGCGCAGCGTCTCGAAGCGCATCGCACGCGCATCGATCATCAGAAGGCGGCCGACGAGGCCCTCGCCGAAACCGACGATCTCGCGGATCGCCTCCAGCGCCATCATCGAGCCCATCACGCCCGCGAGCGCGCCCATGACGCCGGCCTCGGCGCAGGCCGGCACGGTGCCGGGCGGCGGCGGCTCCGGAAACAGGCAGCGATAGGTCGGATTGAATTCGCCCTGCTCGTTGGTCTCATGCGCGCGGATCGTGGTGAGCGAGCCGTCGAAGGTGCCCAGCGCCGCGGTGATCAGCGGCCGCTTGGCGAAGAAGCAGGCGTCGGAGGCCAGATAGCGCGTCGAGAAATTGTCGGAACCATCGAGCACGAGATCGTAATCGCCGATCAGCGAGAGCGCATTGTCGGCATTGAGCCAGGTGGCGTGGCCGACGAAGCGAACATGCGGATTAAGTTCGGCGATCCGCTCAGCCGCGCTCTCGACCTTGTGCCGGCCGATGTCGGGCGTGGTGTGGATGACCTGGCGCTGGAGATTTGACAGCGACACCACGTCGTCATCGACCACGCCGAGCGTGCCGACGCCGGCGGCGGCCAGATACATCAGCGCAGGCGCGCCGAGCCCGCCGGCGCCGATCACCAGCACGGAGGCCCGCTTCAGCGCGGCCTGGCCGGGACCGCCGACATCGCGCAGCACGATATGGCGGGCATAGCGTTCGAGTTCGTCCGGGCTCAGCACCGTCTCTTACTCCTGAACCAGCCCAACATTGTTCGCGACCAACGAGATGTGCTTCAATGGCAGCGCGTTCAATGGGCTGGCTGGATTTGTCATGAGATCGATGCTTGCGGCAACACTGATGTTGGCGTCCGCCACAGGCGCCGGCGCCCAGATGACAACGCCCCCGATCCCCGGCACCAAGCCGAAGGTGGTCCAGACCGTTCCGATCAAGCCGCCCGCCCTGCAAACACCCTCGGAAACCGCCGACGCGATGGCGCAGGCCGAGCGGTTGGCGCTGCAGTCCGACCTTGCCTGGGTCGGCCAATATAACGGCGCCATCACCGGCGACGTCAGCTCGCGCATGGTTGACGCCATCAAGGAGTACCAGAAGGCCAAGGGCGGCAAGCCGACCGGCGTGCTCAATCCGCAGGAGCGCGCCGCGCTGGCCGAGACCGCACGGCGCAAGCAGGACGGCGTCGGCTGGAAGATCGTGACGGAGATGACCAGCGGCGCGCGGCTCGGCATTCCCTCCAAGCTGGTGCCCAATCAGGCGACCGACGCCAACGGCTCGAAATGGAGCTCGCCGACCGGCACGGTGCAGGTGCTGCTGAACCGCCGCAAGGAGGCGAATCCGACCACCGCAAAACTTGCTGAAACCGAGAAGAAGCAGCCGGCCGGGCGTAAGGTCGACTACACCGTGGTGAAGCCCGACTTCTTCGTGCTTTCAGGGTTGCAGGGCCTGAAGAAGTTTTACGTGCGCGGCACGTTCAAGGGCGACGAGGTCCGCATCATGACGATCCTGTATGACCAAGCGATGGAGAACACGGTCGAGCCGGTCGTGATCGCGATGTCGAGCGCGTTCAATGCGTTTCCGTCGGGGCCGCAAGCCGGGCCGCCGCCGCGCAGGACCGTCGAGTACGGCACGGGTATCGTCGTCAGCGACGGCGGCGCGATTCTGGCGGACCGTCTCGTCACCGATGCCTGCCTTGCCATTACGATCGGCGGCTATGGCAGTGCCGACCGCCTCGCCGAGGACAAGGATCACGATCTCGCGCTGCTGCACATCTATGGCGCGCGCGGATTGAAGCCGCTCAGCCTGACCGGCGGCGTGGCGAAGACGAGTGTCGACGTCGTCGGCATCGCCGATCCGCAGAGCCAGGGCGGCGCGGCCGGCGTGTCGAGCGTCAAGGGCGCGCTGACGCCGGTGACCAGCAGCGACTCCGCGCTGTCGCCTCCGCCCGCGGTCGGCTTCTCCGGCGGCGCGGCCATCGACGGCGAGGGCAAGTTCGTCGGTGTTGCCTTGTTGAAGCCGGCGATGGTTGCGGGTCCCGCGACCTCGATGCCGGCGTCACAAGCGGTGATGGTCTCTGCGGAGACGGTGCGCGATTTCCTGAAGGCGAACGCCGTCCCGGCGAACGGCACGTCGACCGATGCGAAAGCCGCCGTCGTGCGCGTGATCTGCGTACGGAAATAACGCTCAACTCAGCCTGAACCTGATCCCCGCCTTCGCGAGCCCGCCGGAGATCCCGACCGGCGTGCCGTCTGCGCGCCAGCAGGCGGCGCCGGTCATGGTGCCGTCGTCGTGGAAGGCGATGCCGTTCATGCCGCCAGCGACGGTTGCGACCGGCTGGACCTCGTGACCGAGCGAGGCGAGTTTCGCGCGCACGGTCTCCGGCACGGCGTGCTCAACCTCGAGCGCGTTGCCTTCGGTCCAGACCCGCGGCGCTTCGACCGCTTCCTGCAAGCTCATGCCGTGGTCGATCAGGTTGACCAGTGCCTGCATCGCGCTCGGAAAGATGCGCTTGCCGCCGGGCAGGCCGAGCGCATAGCGCAGCTTGCCGTCACGCAGCGCCATCATCGGCGACATCGAGGTCGTCACGCGCTTGCCCGGCGCAAGCGACAGGGCATGGCCCGGCCGCGGATCGAACAGGTTCATGTAGTTGTTGGCGATGGCCCCCAGACCCGGGATCATGATCTTGGCGCCGAACAGATTGTTGATGGTCTGCGTGGTCGCGACGACATTGCCAAAGCTGTCCGCCGCCGTCATATGCGTGGTGTGCGCGCTTTCGAGCTGGGTCACGCCGGCGCCAAAGGCCTGCGCGCGCGCCGGATCGATGGTGCGACGGCGCTCCTCGGCATAGGCCTTCGAGGTCAGCTTCTCCACGGGCACGCCGACATAATCAGGATCGCCGCTGGCCGCGGCGCGATCGGCGAAGGCGATCTTGAGAACCTCGGCGAGGTAGTGAATCGTCTCCGACGTGCCGAAGCCGAGGCGGCCGATGTCGTAGCCTTCAAGAATATTCAACATCTGCGCGATGTGCACGCCGGAGGCCGCGGGTGGCGGCGGGCCCAAAATGGTCCAGCCGCGATAGTCGGCGCGGATCGGCTGCCGCTCGACGGTTTTGTAATTGGTGAGATCGTTGCGGCGGATGAAGCCGCCTGATTTCTCCATGTAGTCGACGAGGATGTCGCCGAGCGGTCCCTCGTAAAGAGCCTTCTCGCCGTGATCGGCGATGGTGCGGAGCGTCTCGGCATATTCTGATTGCACCACGCGCTCGCCGACCTTGAGCGGCTCGCCACCGGGCAAATAGATCGCCGCGATCGGCTTGTCCTTGCGCATCGTGGCCGCGCTCTCGCTGATGCATTCATGCAAATATGGCGTGACTGCATAGCCACGCGCGGCATGCTTGATCGCGGGCTGCATGACGTCGGCAAGCGACATGGTGCCGAACCGTTGCAGCGTCTCGCACCAGGCTTTCAGCGAGCCTGGCGTCGCGACCGCCTTTGGACCGTTGAGGTTCTCATTGCCGACGGTGTCGAACACGTCATGGGCCGAGCCCGGCTTCGAGGTGTAGGTGGTGTCGTGCACCGAAGCGGGCACGGTGCTCTGTCCATCGATGACGCGGTGGCTGCCGTCGGCGAGACGAATATGCGCCATGCCGCCGCCGATGATGCCGACCATCATCGGCTCGACCACGGTCAGCGTGAACAGCGTGGCTATGGCAGCATCGACAGCGTTGCCGCCGGCGGCCAGCATCTCGGCTCCGGCGCTGGACGCCAGCGGGTGGTTGCTCACAACCATGCCGCGGCTCGAGACCGCCGGCATCTTCTGGCATTCAAAGCTCGTTGCCGTCCGGTCGCGCCAGTTTCCGCCCATGCCTGATGTCCTTCCTGTTCGCGATACCGAGCACATCACACGCGGGATGACGGGTCCAGTAATGGTACGGATTAGCTGGCATTCCTGATTCTGCCATCATCGCTACCGTTGATTCGGACATCCGCGGTCCCTTTGGATCGGGCAGGGCACGTCCTGAGCGAGAAGAGCTCAGCATCGAAAAAACGATGCACGTTCGCGTGGCGTGATCCCAAGACCCAGGCACTCCAAAGGATTCAACTCTCCATGCACACGATCGTACTCGCCACCCAAAAGGGTGGCAGTGGCAAGAGCACCCTCGCCATCGGCCTCGCGCTGGCCGCCAAGCAGGCCGGCTTCACCGTTCGCCTGATCGAGACCGACCCGCAGGGCACCCTCTCCAACTGGTCGCGCCGCCGCAACAACGACGATGTCGTGGTCGAGCCGATCTATCACGCCGCCGATTTCGCGCCGCGACTGAAGATGCTGGCCGACAGCGGTCTCCAGCTCGCGATCGTCGACACCGCAGCCGGCCTGTCCGCCGCGACCACCGCCGCGATCCGCTATTCCGACCTCTGCCTGATCCCGGCCCGCCCGAGCGTCGCCGACATCGAGGCGACCGCCTCCACCGTCAGCGTCGCCCGCGCCTGGAAGCGGCCCTACAGCTTCGTCTTGAACCAGACGCCGATCCGCGGCCAGCGCATCGACAACGCGGCCAACACGCTCGCCGAGGAAGCCGCGCTCGATCTCGCTGACGTGCTCGCCCGTCCGCTGATCGTGATGCGCAACGACCACCAGGACTCGCTCGCCTCGGGCCTTGCCGTCAGCGAGTTCGCGCCGAGCGGCAAGTCGACCGAGGAGGTCCGCGGCCTCTGGCGCTGGATCGAGACCCGCCTCGAGCTCTCCGCCGGCAATCTCCTGATCGATCAGGTCCTGTCGGCGGTCCACGAAGTGCTGCATGCAGCCAGCGGGCTGTCTGCGGGCGAGACCACAGTTCTGGCGTCCTGAGCGGGGCGATCGCTCCAGGCGCGGGCGGGCTCGTCGCCATCCGATGAATGAACCCAAGCGACGAAGCAATCCGGCCACCAGCCCGGCCGGGCTGCTTCGGTCGTTTTTGGCGCGGGCGAATGTGTCCTCGAACAAATCTCGAAAACAACCCCATGCACAGTAGAACCGCTTCCGGTCATGGCGAACCGGTGACGGAGCGCAGGCATTTGACCTGTCGGGCTAAATAGCCGCGCGCGAGCTTTCGTAGCCCGGATGGAGCGAAGCGCAATCCGGGGCATCTGCATCTGTCGCGCAAAGGTCCCGGATTACGCTTCGCTCCATCCGGGCTACGAAGCTAAGTCACTTCTGACATTTCGGACACCAGAAGGTCGAGCGGCCGTTCTGGGTGAAGCGCCTGATCGTGCCGCCGCAGCGCGGCGTGGTGCATGTCTCGCCTTCGCGGTCATAAACCTTGAAGGAGTGCTGGAAATAGCCGAGCTCGCCCGAGGTCTGGCGATGATCGCGCAGTGACGAGCCGCCGGCCTTGATGGCGTCGTTCAGCACGGTGTGGATCGCAGCGACCAGGCGCTTGGCGTGATCCGTCGGCTCACCCCCGGCAACGCCCTTGCGTTGTCCGGACTTGGTCGACAGCGTCGCGGCGATCCGTCGTGGCGACAGGTGCGCCCGGTGCAGCGCTTCGCAGACATAGATGTTGCCGAGCCCTGCCACCACGCGCTGGTCGAGCAACGCGGCCTTCAGGCTGGTGGTCTTGTCCTGGCAGGCGCGCGCCAGCATCGCGGCGTCGAACTCGTTGCCGAGCGGCTCGGGACCGAGGCCGCGCAGCAGCGGCTCGTCCTCGAGCGCATGGCGCGCAATCACTTTCATGTAACCGAAGCGCCTGGGATCGTTGAAGATGATGTCGGCGCCCGAGGACATCCGAAACAGCACGTGATCATGCGCGGAGTCCTTGCCCTTGGGATAGTGAAATTCGCCTGATACAGCCTCGTTGTCGGGCTTGATGACGCGGAACGAGCCCGACATGCCCAGATGCATCAACAGCACGTCGCCGGAGCCGAGATCGGCCATGAGATATTTTGCACGGCGGCCGAGCCCCGTCACGATCTGTCCCTGCAGCCGGGCCACGAAATCGGGCTGGAACGGAAAGCGCAAATCCGGCCGGCGGGCCTCCGCGACGACGATTTTCGCACCCTCCATGACGGGCTGAAGGCCGCGGCGGACGGTCTCGACTTCGGGCAATTCAGGCATGGTCAGGCATTCACCTTATGAAGGCGGTGTGATAGCGCCATTGCGGCGGGCGGGCTATGGTCCGCTCCACGGAGTAGAGTAATGGATCGGCCGGGCGAAACCACGCATTTTGGCTTCAAAGACGTTCCCCTGGGGGACAAGCAGACGCTGGTGAACGATGTGTTTCACAGCGTGGCGTCGCGCTATGACTTGATGAACGATTTGATGTCCGGTGGCCTGCACCGGGTCTGGAAGGACATCATGATCAACACGCTCGACCCGCCCCGCAGCGACCGGCCGTTCGCGTTGCTCGACGTGGCCGGCGGCACCGGCGACATCTCGTTCCGGGCTGCCAAGGCGGCGGGCCCCGGCTTCCACGCCACCGTCTGCGACATCAATTCCGACATGCTCGCCGTGGGCCGCGAGCGTGCGGCCAAGCGCCATCTCGAGGGCCAGGTCGATTTCGTCGAGGGCAATGCCGAAGCGCTCTCCTTCGCCGACCGCAGCTTTGACGCATATACGATCGCTTTCGGCATCCGCAACGTGCCGCAAATCGACAAGGCGCTGCGCGAGGCCTATCGCGTGCTGAAGCCCGGCAGCCGCTTCCTGTGCCTGGAATTCTCCACCGTCGAGGTGCCCGGTCTCGACAAGCTCTACGATCTGTTCTCGTTCAAGGTGATCCCGCCGCTCGGACGCATGGTCACGGGAGATGCCGAGTCCTACCAGTATCTGGTCGAATCGATCCGCAAGTTTCCGAAGCCTGCCGCCTTCGCCGACATGATCCGCGAGGCCGGCTTTTCCCGCGTCAGCTGGCAGACCCTGACCGGCGGCATCGTCGCACTGCATTCGGGCTGGCGTTTGTGATCTCTGCCATCACCCACATCACGCGCCTGATCCGCGCCGCGTTCGTGTTTGCGCGCGAGGGCGTGTTCGGCGCCGTCGACCCGAGCCTGGTGCCTGCGCCCGGACAGCTGGCGCTGAAGCTGGCGCGGCTCGTCGAACGCCGCGGCGCCAAGCAGGGGCCGCGGATCTCGCGCGCGCTGACACGAATGGGCCCGGCCTATCTCAAGCTCGGCCAATTCCTGGCGACGCGCCCCGACGTCGTCGGCTTCAACATGGCGCGCGACCTCGAAAGCCTGCAGGACCGCCTGCCGCCGTTCTCGCAAGCCGAAGCGGAAGCTGCGATCACCACCTCGCTGGAACGGCCGCTGACGGATGTGTTCGCAAGCTTCGGACCGCCGGTCGCGGCCGCCTCGATCGCGCAGGTGCATCGCGGCGAGGTCTTGCGCGACGGCATCCGCAAACCCGTCGCGATCAAGGTGCTCAGGCCCAACGTGGCGGCGCGCTTCCGCCGCGACCTCTCCGATTTCTTCTACGTGGCACACAAGGCCGAGGCCTATTCGGCGGAGGCACGGCGCCTGCGCCTGGTCGAAGTCATCAACACCATGTCGCGCTCGGTCGCGATGGAGATGGACCTGCGGCTGGAAGCGGCTGCGCTGTCGGAGATGGCGGAGAATACGGAAGGAGATCCCGATTTCCGCGTGCCCGCCGTCGACTGGGACCGCACCACGCACAACGTGCTGACGATGGAGTGGATCGACGGCATCGCGCTGAACGATCACAAGCGGCTCGCCGAGGCTCAGGTCGACCTGCCCGATCTCGGCCGCAAGGTGATCCAGAGTTTTCTGCGCCACGCGCTGCGCGACGGCTTCTTCCACGCCGACATGCATCCGGGCAATCTGTTCCTCGATGACGCCGGCCGTCTGGTCGCGGTCGATTTCGGCATCATGGGCCGGCTCGGCATGAAGGAGCGGCGCTTCCTCGCCGAGATCCTGCTCGGCTTCATCACCCGCGATTATCGCCGCGTCGCCGAAGTGCATTTCGAGGCCGGCTACGTGCCCTCGCACCATTCGGTCGAGAATTTCGCGCAGGCCATCCGCGCCATCGGCGAGCCGATCCACAACCGCACCGCCGAGGAAATCTCGATGGCGCGGCTGCTCACGCTGCTGCTGGAGGTTACCGGCCTGTTCGACATGACGACGCGGCCCGAACTGATCCTGCTGCAGAAGACCATGGTCGTGGTCGAGGGCGTGGCGCGCGTTTTCGATCCCAGGCTCGATATCTGGAAGGTCGCTGACCCCGTGGTGCGGGAATGGATCGAGCGCAATCTCGGACCGATCGGACGGGTGCAGGGCGCGCTCGCCGGCGGCGGCGATCTCGCCAAGGTGCTGATGCGCCTGCCTGATATCGCCCAGCGCTCGGTCGCGGTGCTGGAGCAGCTCGAGACCATGACCCGGGAAGGCCTGCATCTGTCGCCGGAGAGCATCGCCGCCATGGGCCGCAGCGAGGGCCGCAAGAACCGCTGGCGCACCGTGGCCGTCTGGATCATCGCCGTGACCTTCATCGGCATCCTGATCGCCGTCCGGAATCTGTGACGCCAAAAGCTTGATTGCACTGCAATCACGAAAGTGATAGCATCGCTATCATTCCGTGCTGGAGAGCGTCATGGCAAGCCTGACCATCCGTAAGCTCGACGACACCGTCAAAGCCTATTTGCGGCTGCGCTCGGCCAGGAACCACCGCTCGGTCGAGGAGGAGGTCCGGGTCATCCTGCGGGAGCTGATCGAGGGCCGCGAGGAGCCGCTGACGCCGTTCTCGGCGCCGCCCGAGGCATCCCCGGCGCCGGCGCCCCAGCGCTCCAGTGCCGTCCCTGAGGCCAGCGTCACCCTGATCATCGGCGGCGGCATCGCGGCCTACAAGTCGCTCGACCTGATCCGCCGGCTGAAGGAGCGGCGCATCGAGGTCCGCTGCGTGCTGACCAAGGCCGCCGAGCAATTCGTCACCCCGCTCTCGGTCAGCGCGCTCTCCCATGAGCGCGTCTACAATGATTTGTTCGATCCCCAGAGCGAGTTCGACGCCGGTCATATCCGCCTCGCCCGCGACTGCGATCTGATCGTGGTGGCGCCTGCTACCGCCGACCTGATGGCAAAGATGGCGAACGGCCATGCCGACGATCTCGCCAGCGCCATCCTGCTCGCGACCTCAAGAAAGATCCTGCTGGCGCCGGCGATGAATCCACTGATGTGGAGCAACGCCGCGACCCGCCGCAACGTCGCGCAGCTGCAGCGTGACGGCGTGCTGCTGATCGGCCCCAATTCCGGCGAGATGGCGGAAGCTGGTGAAGCCGGAATGGGGCGCATGTCCGAGGCGATCGAGATCGCCAATGCCGCGGAGAAATTGCTGCGGCCGCCGGTGCCGCGGCCGCTCGCGGGCAAGCGCGTACTGATCACCGCAGGGCCCACGCATGAGCCGATCGATCCGGTGCGCTATATTGCCAATCGCTCTTCCGGCAAGCAGGGATTTGCCATCGCCGCCGCGGCGCAGGCCGCGGGCGCCGAGGTGGTCCTGGTGAGCGGTCCGGTCGATCTCGACGATCCCGCCGGCGTCACCGTCAAGCATGTGGAATCGGCGCGGCAGATGCTGGAGCAGGTGCAGGCGGCGCTTCCTGCCGACATCGCGATCTTCGCCGCCGCCGTCGCCGACTGGCGTGTTGCCGTCGAAGGCGAGCAGAAGCTGAAGAAGACTTCGGCCGGCATGCCGCCGCTGCAGCTGGTCGAGAATCCCGACATCCTCGCCACCATCTCGAAACTGACCGACAAGCGCCCGCCGCTGGTGATCGGCTTCGCCGCCGAGACCGAGCATCTCATCGACAACGCGAAGTCAAAACTCGCGCGCAAGGGCTGCGACTGGATCGTCGCCAACGACGTCTCGCCCTCATCAGGCGTGATGGGCGGCGACCGCAACACCGTGCACCTGATCAGCAAGAATGCTGCTGATAACGGCGAGATCACAGTTGATTCCTGGCCTGTCATGACCAAGGAACAGGTCGCTACCGAACTGGTCGCGCATATCGTCAAAAGCGTGACCGACAAATCACTGGAGCCGGCATCTTGAGCAGCAAAGTCACGGTCGAACTGCAGCGCCTGCCCCACGCGGACGGTCTGGCGCTGCCGGCCTACCAGAGCGCGGAGGCCGCCGGCCTCGATCTGATGGCGGCGGTGGCGGAGGGCGAGCCGATGACGCTCACGCCGGGCCAATATGCGCTGGTGCCGACGGGCCTTGCGATTGCCCTGCCGCCTGGGCACGAGGCGCAGGTGCGGCCGCGCTCCGGCCTTGCGGCCAAGCACGGCGTCACCGTGCTGAATTCGCCCGGCACTGTCGATGCCGACTATCGCGGTGAGATCAAGGTGATCCTGATCAACCACGGCCCGGCACCATTCGTGATCAAGCGCGGCGAGCGCATCGCACAGATGGTGATCGCGCCGGTGGTGCAGGCCGCGCTGGTTCCGGTTGCGACGCTGTCGCCGACCGATCGCGGCGCCGGCGGGTTTGGCTCGACGGGGCGGTAGTCGGGGCAACAATCTCATCTGGCCGCCAACACACGACAACTCCAGCCGAATCACCCGCAGATCTACGTGAGGCTGGAACTCCACGCCCCGCATTTTTTTGGGGCTGCGTTTGCGTTCACGGTCTGGACTCTTACCGGTGGAGTCGCGGTGGGGGTATTGTCGTTTGATTCGCGCGCGACGGGGGTCGCCGCGAGGTCAATTCGTGCGGTCTTGGGGCAACTATGTCAGGCGTGATCGTGTCGATGCGTCGGACGCTGCTGTCATGCACTTCGCTGGTGCGTAACAGCCTGTTGGGAGGCGCTCTCGCAGCGCTGCTGCCGGCTGAGCCGGCTGATGCCGCCGACCTTGTCGACACACTCTCGATATTGCTGGATTTCAACCGGCAGGAACTCGCGGTGCTGGCCACCGCGCTGGCTCTGCTCGGCTTCTCGGTCATGGCCGCGATCCTCTTGATGCGGACCCGCGTGCGCACCGCCAAGAACGAGGCGGCGCTGCTTGAACGGATCCGGGAACTTCAGTTGCAGACCGACCGCTTCGGCGCGCTGCTGTTCGCCGAGCCGCAGATCCTGATCTCGTGGCCGGCCGGCGATGATCGCGCGCAGATCTCGGGCGACATCTCCATGGTGCTGCCGCGCGATTCGTCGCCGCAGCGCGTGCTCGCCTTTGGAACCTGGCTGCCGCCGGACCCGGCGCTGCAAATGGATCACGCCGTCGACGGCTTGCGCGAACGCGGCGACGGCTTCCAGCTGACGCTGACCACCGCCAACGGCCGCACGCTGGAAGCGATCGGCCGCGCCATCGGCGGCCAGGCCATCGTCCGGATTCGCGAGCTCTCCGGCCTGCGGCGCGATCTCGCCGAGACCCATCTGCGCTACCAGGCGCTTTCGGACGAGACCGAGATGCTGCGCGGCTTCGCCGCCGCCGCGCCATGGCCGATCTGGGCCAAAGGCGAGAACGGCGCGTTGACCTTCGCCAACCCGGCCTATGTGCGCGCGACGGAAGCGACCAGCATCGCGGACGCCCAGCACCGCAAGCTCGAGCTGCTCGACAGCGCCGACCGCACCGCCATGGAGCGCAGCCTGAAGGACAGCGCCCAGTTCACCTCGCGGCTGCCGATCGTGATCGGCGGCGAGCGGCGCATGTACGACGTGCGCTCCGTCAATGTCGGCCAGGGCAGTGTCGGTGTCGCGATCGATGCGAGCGAAGCCGATGCCCTGAGCGCCGCGCTGGTGCGGATGGCGGAGGCGCATCGCCGCACGCTCGACCAGCTCTCGTCAGGCGTTGCCGTGTTCGACGGCCAGCGGCGCCTTGCCTTCTACAACGATTCCTACCGGCGGCTGTGGGACCTCGACCGCAATTTCCTCGACGCCCACCCCGATGATTCCAGCGTGCTCGACCAGCTCCGCGCCGCGCGCAAATTGCAGGAGCAGCCTGACTTCCGCGCCTGGAAGGCCAAGCTGCACGAGGCCTATCGCGCGGTCGAGACCGCGAAGGACACCTGGTACCTGCCCGACGGCCGCGCGCTCTCGGTCGTCACCACGCCGAACCCCGAAGGCGGCGTCACCTATCTGTTCGACGACGTCACCGAAAGCCTCGAGCTCGCCCGCCGCTTCGACGGCATGATCCGGGTGCAGCGCGAGACGCTGGACAGCCTCGCCGAGGGCGTCGCCGTGTTCGGCAGCAACGGCAAGGCGCAGCTGTTCAATCCGGCTTTCCTGCGGATGTGGAAGCTCTCCAACGATGCCATGCGCGAGGAGCCGCATATCCAGACCGTCGAGGGCTGGTGCCATCAGCTGTTCGACGACCCCGTGGTGTGGCGGCAGATCCGCGAGGCCATCACCTCGATCGAGAACCGCGTCGACGTCCCGATCAAGCTGGAGCGCAAGGACGGCAGCGTGCTCGACGGCATGATCCGTCCGCTGCATGACGGCGCGACCATGCTGACCTTCCTCGACATCACCGACACCGAGAATGTCGAGCGCGCACTGCGCGAGCGCAACGAGGCGCTGGAGGCCGCCGACCAGATGAAGGTGGATTTCGTCCACCACGTCTCCTACGAGCTGCGCTCCCCCCTCACCACCATCATCGGCTTCGCGCATTTCCTCAGCGATCCCTCGACCGGGCCGCTGACGCCGAAGCAGGCCGAATATCTCGACTACGTCACCAAATCGACCAATGCGCTGCTGGCGCTGACCAACAACATTCTCGATCTCGCCACCATCGACGCCGGCGCCATGAAGCTGGAGCTTGGCCCGGTCGACGTCAGCAAGACCATCGAGCTGGCCGCCGAGGGTATCCAGGACCGGCTCGCCACCGACCGCATCCGCCTCAAGGTCGAGATCGCGCCCGATGTCGGCAGCTTCATCGGCGACGAGAAGCGCGTGGTGCAGGTGCTCTATAACCTCCTCGCCAACGCCGTCGGCTTCTCGCCGCAGGATTCCACCGTCGGGATCAGCGCGCGACGCACCGAGCGCAGCGTCGTCTTCATTGTGACAGATTCCGGACCTGGAATACCCGCCGACATGAAGGACAGGGTGTTCAACTGGTTCGAAAGCCGCTCGCAGGGCTCGCGTCATCGCGGCGCCGGGCTCGGCCTGTCGCTGGTGCGCTCCTTCGTCGAGCTGCATGGCGGCAAGGTGCAGGTGGATTCGGCCGTCGGCAAGGGCACGGTCGTCACTTGCGACTTCCCGACCGACCAGGCGGCGCATCGCGACGCCGCCGAATGAGCGAACCCACCAAACTCTCCGTCGCGCTCCACAACGAGACGGCGACCGCGCAATTGATGGCCGACCTCGCGCTGCTGGTCGGACCCGGCGACACCATCACGCTGACAGGCGATCTCGGCGCCGGCAAGACGGCCGCGGCCCGCGGCCTGATCCGTTACCTCGCCGCCGACGACGAGCTGGAAGTGCCGAGCCCGACCTTCACGCTGGTGCAGGGTTACGAGCTGCCGGCCTTTGCCGTGATGCATGCCGACCTCTACCGCGTCGAGGACGAGAGCGAGCTCGAGGAGATCGGGCTGTCGCCGCTCCCCGATGCGACGCTGGTGCTGATCGAATGGCCCGAGCGTGCGCCATCGGCGATGCCTGAAGACCGCATCGACATCGCGCTGACGCATCGCCCGGCGCTGGGCTCGACTGCGCGGGCCGCCGACATCACCGGCCATGGCAAGAGCGCAGCCATTGTTGCGCGACTGAAGACGCTGCGCGAATTCCTCGATGCCTCAGGCTATCTCGCCGCGACGCGCAAGCGCATGCCGGGCGACGCCTCGACCCGCTCCTATGCGCGCCTGATCCGCGGCGATCGCGCCGTCATCCTGATGAACTCCCCGCAGCGCCCCGATGGTGCCGCGATCTACAACGGAAAATCCTACAGCGCCGCGGTGCATCTGGCCGAGAACATCAAGCCGTTCGTCGCCATCGACGAAGGCCTGCGCGCGGCAGGTATCTCGGCGCCGAAAATCCACCATTGCGATCTCGAGCACGGCTTTCTGATCTCGGAGGATTTCGGCAGCGAAGGCGTGATCGAAGGCAATCCGCCGCGGCCGATTGCCGAACGCTATGAAGCCGCGACCGATGTGCTGGCCGTGCTCCACGGCGAGAGGATGCCGGAGACGCTGCCGCTGGACGGGCAGACTTATACCATTCCCGCCTGGGACACCGACGCGCTGCTGATCGAGATCGGCTTGATGCCGGAATGGTATCTGCCCGATCGCAACGCGCCGCTGAGCCGTGAGAAGCGCGCCGAATTCTTTGCGATGTGGCGCGAGCTCCTGAAGAAGCCGATGGCCGCGCCAAAGACCTGGATCATCCGCGACTACCACTCGCCCAATCTGATCTGGCTGGCGGACCGTGCCGGCATGGCGCGCGTCGGCGTGATCGACTTCCAGGACACCGTGCTCGGGCCGCACGCCTATGACGTGGTGTCGCTGCTTCAGGACGCCCGCATCGACGTGCCCGAGAGCCTCGAGCTGACGCTGCTGTCGCGCTACATCAAGGCGCGCCGCAAGGATGATGCGAGCTTCGATGCCGCCAGCTTTGCCGAGCTCTATGCGATCATGTCGGCGCAGCGCAACACACGCCTGCTCGGCACCTTCGCCCGGCTCAACCGCCGCGACGGCAAGCCGCATTATCTGCGCCACCAGCCGCGGATCTGGACCTATCTGCAGCGCTCGCTGGCGCATCCCGCGCTGGAGCATCTGCGCGACTGGTATCTCGCCAACGTCCCGCCGCCGCAACGGCCGCCTGAAGCCTGAGCCGGAACCGGTTTACCGGCTGTTAGCCATCACGCCGGTATCATCGCCCCGCGGGCAGCCGGACAAATACGGGGCTGGAGCTTGAGGCAGATGGCGGTCAAGGCGGATCATCGCGGGAACAACAGGGTTGTTTTCGAACGCGGGATTTCGGCCCAGATGATGGGCATTGACGGCACCTGGCGGCGTGAATGCATCATGGAGGACGTCTCCGACAGCGGCGCCAAGCTGACCATCGACGGCTCGGTCGAAGGCCTGCATCTGAAGGAATTCTTTCTGCTGCTGTCGTCGACCGGACTTGCGTACCGGCGCTGCGAACTGGCCTGGGTGAATGGCGACCAGATCGGCGTCACTTTCCTGAAAGTCGGCGACAAGAGGAAAAAGGCGCGTTCCACAGCCGTCGGGGCGTGACGGCAACACACGTCGCACAACCGTCACGGCGGCCGGCTAAGGCCGTTGAGATGCGGTGCGGCCGTGTCAGGTCCGTGCTAGGTTTGCTGCAAACGCGAATTTGAGGTTCGAGAAAGTCAGGCATGTCCGTCAAACCGACCAAAGCCATGGTGCTCGCCGCGGGGTTCGGCCTGCGCATGCGTCCACTGACGGACACGATGCCAAAGCCGATGGTGCCGGTGGCCGGCCAGCCGCTGCTCGACCACGTGCTCGACAAGCTTGCCCAGGCCGGCGTCACCGACGCGGTCGTCAACGTGCACTACCTGCCCGACCAGATCATCGAGCACACCAGGGCACGCCAGCATCCGCGCGTGACCATCTCGGACGAGCGCGACCAGGTGCTCGGCACCGGCGGCGGCGTGGTCAAGGCGCTGCCGTTGCTCGGCGATGCGCCGTTCTTCCACGTCAATTCCGACACGCTGTGGATCGACGGCGTGCGCTCCAATTTGACGCGGCTCGCGGAAAACTTCGACCCGGCAAGCATGGACATCCTGCTGCTGATGGCGCCGACCGCAACCAGCATCGGCTATAGCGGCCGCGGCGATTACGGCATGCTGCCCGACGGAGCCTTACGCAAGCGCAAGGAAAAGGAGATCGTCCCGTTCGTCTATGCGGGCGCGGCGATCCTGTCGCCGAAGATCTTCGAAGGCGCGCCGCAGGGCGAGTTCTCGCTGACAAGGATGTTCGACCGCGCGGGTGAGCAGGAGCGCCTGTTCGGCCTGCGCCTCGACGGCGTCTGGATGCATGTCGGCACGCCCGATGCGGTGCACGCCGCGGAAGAGGCGTTTCTGGAGAGCGTGGCGTAGGGGCCACTCCAGGCATGGTGCCGTGGGGTGGGCAAAGGCGCCCTTGCGCCATGCCCACCATCTCTCTCGATTGCGAGAATACGTGGGCACGCTCCGCTTTGCCCACCCTACGAGACCTGTTCCTGGTGCACAAACAGCGGGGACGATTTCGCCCCCACACATGACCATTCGAGTCCGCCTCCTTATATTGCCTGATCGTTCGAATCAGGCAGCTCATGCGCGTTTTCAGCGTCCCCCTCTCAGTTCCGTTCCTGCGCACCATCGTCTCTGCCCTGCTCGACGGCCGGCTGGTCGAGCGATTCGAGGCGCGCCAGGAACCGGCGCGGCTGGCGGACGCCACGCTCTATCTGCCGACGCGGCGCGCCATGCGCGTGGTCCGCGAGATCTTTCTCGACGAGATGAAGGCCGACGCCGTGGTGCTGCCGCGGATCGTCGCGCTCGGCGACATCGACGAGGACGAGCTCGCTTTCGCTGACGAAGCCGAGCAGTTTTCCGGCACGACGCCGCTCGAGATTCCGCCGCGGCTCGGCGAGCTCGAGCGGCGGCTGACCCTGGCGCAGCTGGTCGCCGCCTGGGCCAAGGGCCCGGTGCTGGCGCCGCTGGTGGTCGGCGGCCCCGCTTCCACCCTGGCGCTGGCCGGCGACCTCGCGCGGCTGATCGACGACATGGTGACGCGCGGCGTCGACTGGAGCGCGCTCGACGGTCTCGTGCCTGACATGCTCGATCGCTATTGGCAGCATTCGCTCGATTTCCTGCGCATCGCACGCGTCGCCTGGCCGCAACATCTCGCCGAGATCAACCGCATCGAGCCCGCCGCGCGGCGCGATCTCTTGATCGCGGCCGAAGCCAGGCGGCTGACCGCGCATCCCCGTGGTCCCGTGATCGCAGCAGGCTCGACCGGCTCGATGCCGGCCACAGCGAAATTCCTCCATGCCGTCGCTTCGCTGCCCCATGGCGCCGTGGTGCTGCCGGGGCTCGACACCGATCTCGATGAGGAAGCCTGGCGCGGCATCGGCGGCAGCAGGGACCTGCTGGGCATCACCGAGACTCCCACCTCGAACCATCCGCAATATGCGTTGCATGCGCTGCTCCAGCGCTTCGGCATCAAGCGCAGCGATGTCGAGATCCTGCAGCCGCCGGCGCAAAGCGGCCGTGACTTGCTCGCCTCGGAATCGATGCGGCCATCCGCCAAGACGGAGGTCTGGCACGACCGGCTGAAGCAGCCTGACGTCGCCGCGAAGATCGCTGGCGGCATGAAGAACCTCGCCGTCGTCGCGGCGCCCAATCCGGAGATGGAAGCGCTTGCCATCGCGATCGCGATGCGCGAGGCGCGGCATCTCGATAAATCGGCGGCACTGGTGACGCCGGATCGCGCGCTGGCGCGGCGCGTGATGGCGGCGCTGACCCGTTGGGACCTCGCCTTCGATGATTCCGGCGGCGACGTGCTGATGGAGACCGCAGCCGGCGTCTTCGCGCGCCTTGTGGCGGAGGCCGCGACCAGGGGATTGGAGCCGCCGACGCTGCTGGCGATGCTGAAACACCCGCTGTGCCGGCTCGGCCGCGCGAGCGGCGCATGGAAGGCGGCGATCGAGGGGCTGGAGCTTGCAGTTTTGCGCGGCACGCGCCCGCCGGCGGGCACGGGTGGCCTGCTGCGCGAGTTCAACCGCTTTCGCGAGGAGCTGGCAAAGCTCTGGCGCCATGACGTCTCCGCGCTGCACGCGGCCGAGCCGCGCGCGCGTCTCAAGGCGGAAGATCTCGATCGCATCCAGGCGCTGATCGACACGCTCCGACAAGCGTTGGCGCCGATCGAGAGCCTCGCATCATCAAAGCCGTTCGACTTCGCCGAGCTGGCGCATCGCCATCGCGAGATCCTGATCGAGCTGTCGCGCGACGAGCAAGGCGTTCCGCTCGCGTTCGAGGAGCGCGAGGGCCTTGCGCTCGCCAGTGCATTCGACGATCTCCTGCGCGGCGGCACCACCAGCGGATTGATGGTGACGCTGCCCGACTATGCCGATGTGTTCCAGACCGCGTTCAGCGATCGCGCGGTGCGACGGCGCGACAAGCCCGGCGCGCGCCTGCAGATCTACGGCCCGCTGGAATCGCGCCTGATGCAGGCCGACCGCATCATCATCGGCGGCTTGATCGAAGGCGTCTGGCCGCCGGCGCCGCGGATCGATCCCTGGCTGAGCCGGCCGATGCGGCACGAGCTCGGTCTCGATCTGCCGGAGCGGCGTATCGGCCTCTCCGCTCACGATTTCGCGCAGCTGCTCGGCGGCGACGAAGTAATCCTCACCCATTCCGCCAAGGCGGGCGGCGCACCGGCGGTGGCTTCGCGCTTCCTGCACCGGCTGGAGGCGGTCGCGGGCGACGAGCTCTGGAAGGCGGCGGTTGGCGCCGGCGAAAAATACGTGCAGTTCGCTGGCGCGCTGGACCAGCCCGCCGAGGTCAGGCCGGTCAAGCAGCCCGAGCCTCGGCCGCCGCGCGCGACGCGGCCGCTGAAGATGTCGGTCACCGCGATCGAGGACTGGCTGCGCGATCCCTACACGATCTACGCCAAATACATCCTGAAGCTCGACACGCTCGATCCCATCGACATGCCGCTGTCGGCAGCCGACCGCGGCTCGGCCATTCACGATGCCATCGGCGAATTCACCGAAACCTACGCCAGGCATCTGCCCGACGATCCCGCCCGCGTGTTGCGCGCGATCGGCGAGAAGCATTTCGCCCTGCTGATGGAGCGGCCCGAGGCGCGCGCGCTGTGGTGGCCGCGCTTCCAGCGCATCGCGCAATGGTTCGGCGAATGGGAGACGGCGCGGCGCGATGCGATCGAGGCGATCGCGGCCGAGACCCGCGGCGAGATCTCGATCCGGCTCGATCATCAGCGCAGCTTCATTCTCTCCGCCCGCGCCGACCGCATCGAGCGGCGCCGGGGCGGTGGCTACGCCATCCTCGATTACAAGACCGGTCAGCCACCGACCGGCAAGCAGGTCCGCATGGGCCTGTCGCCGCAGCTGACCCTGGAAGCCGCCATCCTGCGCGAGGGCGGTTTCCCCGACATCGACGCCGGCGCATCGGTGAGCCAGCTCGTCTATGTCCGCCTCAGCGGCAACAACCCGCCGGGCGAGGAACGCATCCTCGAGCTCAAATACAAGCCCGGCGACGAGCCGCAGCCGCCGGACACCGCGGCCGCGGAAGCGCGCGCCAAGCTGGAAGCGCTGATCCGTGCCTTCGACGACGAGAGCCAGCCTTACACCTCGCTGAACCTGCCGATGTGGACCAACCGCTACGGCGCCTATGACGATCTCGCCCGGATCAAGGAATGGTCAGCGGCCGGCGGCCTGGGGATCGAGGAATGGTGAAGCTTCCGCGCCCGATTCCCGACGAGGTGCGCGCACGGCAGGCGCGTGCGTCGGACCCGACCGCGTCAGCTTTCGTGTCGGCCAATGCCGGCTCGGGCAAGACGCATGTGCTGGTGCAGCGCGTGATCCGCCTTTTGCTGTCGGGCGTGCCGCCGGAAAAGATCCTCTGCATCACCTTCACCAAGGCCGCCGCCGCCAATATGGCCGAGCGCGTGTTCACCACGCTGGGACATTGGGTGACGCTCGACGATGCCGGGCTCGACGCTGCGATCCGCGCCATCGGCATCCCGCATCCCAGCGCAAGGCTGCGGCGCGAGGCACGAAAGCTGTTCGCCTGCGCGCTGGAGACGGCGGGCGGATTGAAGGTGCAGACCATCCACGCGCTCTGCACCCGCCTGCTCCAGCAATTTCCGTTCGAGGCCAACGTGCCGGCGCGATTCGCCGTGATGGATGACCGCGACCAGAACGACATGATGGAGCGCGCCAATCTGAAGGTGCTCCTGGAGGCCGCGCGCGATCCTGACAGCGTCACCGGCCGCGCGCTGCTGACGGCGATGGCGAGCGCCGCCGACGTCACCTTCAAGGAGGTCGTCCGCGAGGCGTGCCTGAGCCGCGACCATTTCATGGCCTGGACCGATGGGGCCGGCAACGCGGAAGCCGCCGCTGCGCAGATGACGGCCGTATTGGGCGTGGATGCGAGCGATCGCATCGAGGATGTCGAGAATGAAATTCTCGACGGACCATACCTGCCGCGCTCCCGCTGGGACGACATTGCGTTTGCGCTGGAGGACGGCAGCAAATCGGACAACGACCAGGCAAGCCGGCTGCGCGAGGCCAAGGCGTTTTCAGGCGCGTCGCAGGTCGACGCCTATCTCTGCGTCTTCCTCACCGACGAAAAGCTGCCGCGCAAGGCGGTGCTGACCAAGAAGTTCGGCGAACTCAATCCGTCCGTCGCGCGCCTGTTCGAGAATGAAGCAGTCCGCCTGAACGGATTGATCGAGAAGCGCCGCGCGGTCGCCATGCGCGACCGCACCGCGGCTCTGCTGCATATCGCGACCGCAGCCGCCGCGAACTACCGCCGCGAGAAGCAGGAACGTGGCCTGCTCGACTATGACGACCTCATCGACAAGACGCTGGCGATGCTCGACCGCATCTCCTCGGGCTGGGTGCACTACAAGCTCGACCGCGGCGTCGATCATGTGCTGATCGACGAGGCGCAGGATACCAGCCCGCGGCAATGGGATATCGTCGCGCACATCATCTCGGAATTCACGGCCGGCGAAGGCGCGCGCGAGGGGTTGAACCGCACGGTCTTCGCGGTCGGCGACGAGAAGCAGTCGATCTTCTCGTTCCAGGGCGCAGCCCCGCACGAGTTCGATGCGCGCCGGCGCGAGCTGCACCGCAAATTCACCGCGGCCGGGTTGAAATTCGATCCGGTGGCTTTCACCTATTCGTTCCGCTCGGGCGCGGCGATCCTGCATTCGGTCGACCACGTCTTCCGCGATCCCCAGATCTACAAGAGCATCCATTCGGTCGAGATCGGCCATCCCCTGCACAATGCGCTCGCCGATGCCGGCCCGAGCGTGATCGAACTCTGGGATCTGGCCGAAGCCGACGACCGGCAGGAGATCGAGGGATGGCGCGCGCCGTTCGATGGCGTCGCCGTGACCAGTCCCGAGGTCAAGCTCGCCCGGCGCATCCAGGCCGAGATCAAGCGGCTGGTCGAGAGCGGCACGCTGACGGGCCATGAAGGCGAGCGACGCCCCTTGCGCTATGGCGACATGCTGATCCTGGTGCGACGGCGCGGCAATGCGTTCGACGCGGTGATCCAGGCGCTGAAGCACGCCGGCGTCCCCGTCGCCGGCGCCGACCGGCTCAAGCTGACCGAGCACATCGCCATCATCGATCTGATGAACCTTGCGGACGCGCTGCTGCTGCCGCAGGACGACCTTGCGCTGGCGGTGGCGCTCAAGAGCCCGCTGTTCGGTCTCGACGACGACGATCTGTTTCAGCTCGCCCATGACCGCAAGGGATCGCTGCGCCGCGCCCTCGGCGAGCATGCGGCTGGAAACGGGAAATTTGCGACCGTGTTGCGGCGCCTGGAAGCCTGCGGGATCCGGGCCCGCGAGGAAACGCCGTTTGCCTTCTATGCCTGGCTGCTCGGCGGCGACGGCGGCCGCGCGCGGATCCTGCGCCGGCTCGGTCACGAAGCCAATGACGCGCTCGACGAGTTTCTGGAGCTGGCGCTGAATTACGAGCGCAAGGCACCTGCCTCGCTGCAGGGTTTCATGGCCTGGCTGCGCTCGGCCGACACCGAAGTGAAGCGCGACATGGAGATCACCCGCGACGAAGTCCGGGTGATGACGGTGCACGGCGCCAAGGGCCTCGAGGCCTCGGTCGTGTTCATGGTCGACACCACGTCGTCACCTGCGGACTCGCAGCGGGTGCGGCTCATCAACGTGCCGCGCGGCAATGGCGGCGAGGTCGTGGTCTGGGCTGGGCGCAAGGCGGACGATCCAAAACCTGTCGCCGAGGCGCGCAAGGCGATGCTGGAGGAGACCGAGGACGAATATCGCCGCCTGCTCTACGTCGCGATGACGCGCGCCGCCGACCGCCTGATCGTCGGCGGCTGCATGCCCGGCAACATGAGGACCGTCCGCAAGCTGAGCTGGTACGATCTGGTCGACACCGGTCTGTCAGGCTCGGGCCTGGACAAGCAGACGATCGAGACGCCGCTCGGCAAGGTGACCCGCTTCGCCCGCCCCGAGGATGTGGCGGCGCTGGGCACGCCGGCGAACTCAGTCGATCAGACGATCGCGCTGCCGGACTGGCTGCGGACGCCGGCACCGCGCGAGATGATCGAGGACGATCCATTGCGCCCCTCCGGCCAGCAGGCCGAGGACGGCCGCCGCGTGCGATCAGGCGAATCCGTGCAATCGCGCGCTCTGGCATTGCAGCGCGGCACGCTGGTGCACCGGCTGCTGCAATCCCTGCCCGATATCGCCACCGAGCGCCGGCGCGAGGCCGCGCTCGCTTTCATGGCCCGCAACGCCGCTGATTGGACCGAGGCCGATCGCTTCGCGCTGGCCGACAAGGTGCTCGCCTTGATCGCCGAGCCGCGCTTTGCGCCGGTCTTTGCCGCCGGCAGCCGGGCGGAGGTCGCCATCGTCGGCAAGCTCGATCGGCCGGGCCGGCCGCCGGCGCTGGTATCGGGGCAGATCGACCGCCTGGTGGTGACGGCATCAGAGGTTTTGATCGTCGATTTCAAGACCAACCAGACGGCGCCCAGCAGCGCGGCCGAGGCGCCCGCCGCCTATGTCAGGCAGCTCGCGCTCTACCGGGCGGTGCTTTCCAGGCTTTATCCCCGGAAGCCCGTCCGCGCCGTGCTGCTCTGGACCGAGGCCCTTGAATATATGGAGATTTCGGCCCCCGCGCTGGACGCGGCGCTGGCATCCCTTCATCTCGGCGTGAGCGTCCTTGACCCGGCAAGGGGCCGTTCATAGGTTGGGACCATGATCTCCGGCGCGATTCCAGGTCGCGCCGATTCTCTTTCAACCGAGTGAGGTACTCCAATGGCCGTTGGCAAGGTTTCTGACACCGATTTCGAAGCCGAAGTGCTCAAGGCGAACGGCCCCGTCGTCGTCGATTTCTGGGCCGAGTGGTGCGGCCCCTGCCGCATGATCGCCCCCGCCCTCGACGAGATCGCCGGCGCGATGGGCGACAAGGTCAAGATCGTGAAGCTCAATGTCGACGAGAGCCCGAAGACCGCGTCGAAATATGGCGTGATGTCGATCCCGACCCTGATGATCTTCAAGGGCGGCGAGATGGCCTCCCGCCAGGTCGGCGCCGCGCCGAAGGCGAAGCTGCAGCAGTGGATCACCTCCGCGGTCTGATCCACGTCGCGAGCACGAGCGAATTTTACAACGGCCGGCGAAACGCCGGCCGTTTTGTTTTGCTGGTAGCCCGGATGGAGCGAAAGCGTAATCCGGGGTCGTGCCCCACGCGAACCTTCCCGGATTGCGCTGCGCTCCATCCGGGCTACTCATCAACGCGCTCGTTGCCCTCGACGAGCGACTGAAACATCGCAACCAGCCGCTTGGTGTCGGACGCGAGCGGCTTGAAGAACGCGGCGTCGGCGTCCTCGACGGCCACGACGGCTTTCCGTGCGAGATCGCGGCCCGCCTTGGTGACGGTGATCGCCTTGGCGCGCGGGTCCTGAGGATGATCGATCCGCTCGATCAACCCTGCCGCTTCCAGCGCGCGCAACACCTGCGACGTGGTCATCGGATCGATGCCACTGAGCTGAGAGAGCCGCGCCTGGGTCAGCGTTTCCTCGGCGCCAAACCAGGTTGCCGTCGCCAGCAGCACGAATTGGGAATGCGTGAGCCCGTAAGGCTGAAGCGCCACCCGCAACCGGCGTTGCCACGCGTTCGATATCTTCCAGAGCAGGAAGCCCGGGCTTTCGGCGGGGCCGGACAGACGGGTCGGAAGCGGCGGCTTGGTCATCGTGTCGCTTCAGCCAGCTTGGCAAGGCTCGCCAGCACCTCCGGGAAATCGGCGGAAACAGCCGGGCCGATTTCGGCAGCCTGCGGCCCGCGGGCGTCGACCGCGTAAACGATACGCGTCCGTCCGGGTCCAAGCGATTCGATGCGATGGGCGACAAGGATGGCGAGGTCGCCGAGCCGCGTTTCATCGACGAAGCAGACGTTCTCGCGCACATCGACCAGTTGCGAGCGCAGCGCCTCCTCGCCGGGCGGCTTCATGGTGAACCAGGTGCCTGATGCAAACGGCCCATCGATGGCGATCTGCTCGATGCCCGCGTTCCAGTTTTTCCAGGCGGCGACATCGCGAAAGATGCTCCAGATCGCCTCCGGAGAGGCCGTGGTCTCGATGGCGTATTCCGTCTGCCAGGTGTTTTCGTCGCTCACGATGCGGCCTCTCTTTTAATATGCGCGCATATAATAAGCGAACATATTATCTTGTCAAGGCAGCTGGCAGGAGCAAATTTACGGGCCCGGCGTTGAAGCGCATGTCCTGAATCAAAGAGCGTTCGCCGTGCCCTCTCCTCGCCGCGCAACCCGCCGAAAGCCCGCCCGGCTGGCCGCCATGGAGGCGCGTTCGGTCGATGCCATCCCGCGCGGCGGGGAGTGGCAGTACGAGCCGAAATGGGATGGCTTCCGCTGCCTGCTGTCGCGCGACGGCAGCACCGTTGACCTGCGCTCGAAATCCGGCGAGGACCTCGCGCGCTATTTTCCCGAGATCGTCGCCACGGCGCTGAAGCTGAAGGCGGATCGGTTCACGCTCGATGGCGAGATCGTCGTTCCGCAGGGCAAAGGTTTTTCCTTCGACGCGCTGCTGCAGCGGATTCATCCTGCCGCAAGCCGGGTGAAGAAACTGTCGGAGGAAACACCGGCGCTGTATCTCGTGTTCGACCTGCTGGCGACGGCGAACAGGAGGGAGCTTGCCGATGCGCCGCTCACCGAGCGCCGGCCGGCGCTGGAGGCGTTTGCGAGGGCCAACCTGAAAGGCGGTCTCTTCCGCCTCTCTCCTTTCACGATGAGCTACTCGACGGCCAAGAAATGGCTGGCGCAATCCGGCGGCGGTTCGGACGGCGTGATCGCCAAGCGAATCGACCTGCCCTACCAGGCCGGAAATCGCGACGGCATGCAGAAGATCAAGAAGTTTCGTAGCGCCGATTGCGTGGTCGGAGGCTTCCGCTATGCGACCAACAAGATCGCGGGCCGGAAGGTCGTGGGCTCGCTGCTGCTCGGGCTCTACGACGACAAGGGCCTGCTGCACCATGTCGGCTTCACGTCAGCGATCAAGGCTGATGAGAAGCCTGCTCTGACCGACCGGCTGGAAGCGCTGATCGGCGAGCCCGGCTTCACCGGCAACGCACCTGGCGGGCCAAGCCGATGGTCGACCGAGCGCTCGGCCAAATGGTGCCCGCTCAAGCCGAAGCTGGTGATCGAGATCTGCTACGACCATTTCAGCGGCGAGCGCTTTCGCCACGGCACCTCGATCCTGCGCTGGCGCCCCGACAAGGCGCCCCGGCAGTGTACCTTCGAGCAGTTGAAGCAGAAGGCGGCCGATCCGATGAAGCTGCTGGAGTGAGTTTGATCGTAGCCCGGATGGCGTAGTCCGGGATCTGTGCCACAAACGATGACGGCCCCGGATTGCGCTGCGCTCCATCCGGGCTACGGGCGTCTACGTGATCCACCCCGTCGCCAGCGCGTTCGCCAACTCGGGCTGATTGTTGCGGCGGGCGAGCGCGGCCATCGCTTCATGGTCGTAGGCGATCTGGCGGAACGTCACCTGCCAGGCGCCATCAATGAGTTCGAGAATTGCATAGCGCGCGTGCGGCGTGCCGGCTTCGACGACATGCGGGAACGGGTGCTTGTCGCGATAGCCGGGGCTGCCGACGCTGCCGGGGTTGACGATCAGCCTGGTATCGCGAAGCCGCACGGCGCGGGCAAGATGGGTGTGGGCGCAGAGGATCAGCGATTGCGTGATGCCTTGCGCGAACTGCTCGATGCGATCGAGCGGCGACAGCGCGACGGTGCCATCAGGGTGCACGGTGTCGAGCCAATAGATTTCATCGTTCTCGGGCGTTGCGTGGCAGAGGAAAACCTGATCCCGAAACACGCGCGTCATCGGTTGCGCGCGCAGCCAGTCGAGCTGGGCGGCATTGAGCTGCGCATGCGCAGGACGATCCCACGAGCCCATCTTCTCCGGGGGCCGGTCGAGCAGATAGCGGTCGTGGTTGCCGACCACATGCACGGCATCGATCGCCATCAGGATCTCGATGGTCCTGACAGCATCGAGCGGCCCGCTCAGCATGTCGCCGAGATTGACGATGTCGGTGATCCCAAGCGCGCGAATGTCTGAGAGCACCGCCTCCAGCGCGAGATAATTTCCGTGGACGTCGGCAATCGCGGCAAAACGCATTGTGGGTCACCGTAGCCCGGATGAAGCGCAGCGCAATCCGGGACTCTAACTGCTTGGCGAAATGTCCCGGATTGCGCTTCGCTCGATCCGGGCTACGTGGCTCTCATGCAGGAGGCGTGCCGTTGAGGCCGAGCACGTGGCCGGCGAGATAGAGCGAGCCCGTGATCAGGATGCGCGGCGGTACCTCGTAGGCGAGCTTCGTCAGGGAACGCAGGGCGGCCTCGACGCCGGGGGCGGTCTCGACGCGCATGCCGAGGCTGCGGACAGCGTCCGCAAGATGGTCGACCGGCATCGCATGCTCGGTATCAGGGACCGGCACCGCGATGATATGACGGGTGAGCCCGGCGAAATTGGCCAGAAACGCCTTCGCGTCCTTGTTCGCCATCATGCCCGCGATGACGACGAGCGGCCGCGACACGCGTTCTTCGAGATCGCCGAGCGCGGCGGCGGCGACGCGGCCGCCGTCGGCATTGTGGCCGCCGTCGAGCCAGATCTCGCCGCCTTGCGGCCCGAGAGCCAGCAACTCGCCCGAGGTGAGCCGCTGCATTCGCGCCGGCCACTCGGCAGCGACGATGCCGGCCTCGAATGCCGCCTGGTTGACCTTGAAGATCGAAATCGCGCGCAGTGTCGCGATGGCAAGGCCGGCATTGTCGAACTGATGACGGCCGAACAAGCGCGGCGCGGCCAGATCCATCAGGCCACGCTCGTCGGAATAGACCAGGCGCCCATGCTCGACATTGACGTGCCAGCTTTCGTTCGCGGCAAACAGCGGCGCGCGCATCTGCCTGGCCTGCGCCTCGATCACAGCCATCGCCTCGCCCGTCTGCTCGGCGCAAACCACCGGCACGCCGCGTTTGATGATGGCGGCCTTCTCGGCGGCGATCGACGCCAGCGTATCCCCGAGGAAATCCATGTGGTCCATGCTGACAGGCGTGATCACGCAGGCAGCGGGCGTATCGACCACGTTGGTCGAATCGAGCCGGCCGCCCAAGCCGACTTCGAGCAGCACCGCATCGGCAGGATTTTGCGCGAACAGCAGGAATGCCGCCGCGGTCTTCAGCTCGAAGACTGTCGCGGGCTCGCCGGCATTGACGCGCTCGACCTGTTCCAGCGCAGCAAGCAATTCGTCGTCGGTGACGAGCACGCCACCGCCGAGGCGGCCAAGGCGGAAACATTCGTTGATGCGGACGAGATAGGGCGAGGTGTAGGCGTGGACGCGCAGGCTGGCTGCCTCCAGCGTCGCGCGCAGGTAGGCCACCGTCGAGCCTTTGCCGTTGGTGCCGGCGACATGGATCACCGGCGGCAGCTTGCGTTCGGGATGATCGAGCCGCTCGAGCAGACGGTGCATCCGCTCGAGCCCGAGATCGATGCGCTTCTCATGCAGGGCCGGCAGCCGCCCGATTAATGCATCGAGCGAGGCCTTTGCGCTGTCGGGGGACGCGTTCACGCGTGGGGCGCAGCCGGCGCCGTCTCAGCAGCCGATACGATCTGCGCCGGGCTAGCGACGGGCTGCGTCGGCCTGGACACGTTCTCCTGCGCGGGCGCCTTGGTCAGCAGGCGGCACAGCCGCGCCAGGGTCGGACGCAGCTCATGGCGATGCACGACCATGTCGACCATGCCGTGCTCTTTCAGATATTCGGCGCGCTGGAAACCCTCCGGCAGCTTTTCGCGAATGGTCTGCTCGATCACGCGCGCGCCGGCAAAGCCGATCAGCGCACCGGGCTCGGCGATCTGGACGTCGCCGAGCATCGCGTAGGACGCAGTGACGCCGCCGGTGGTCGGATTGGTCAGCACCACGATGTAGGGCAGCTTGGCTTCGCGCAGCATCTGCACCGCGACGGTGGTGCGCGGCATCTGCATCAGAGACAAGATGCCCTCCTGCATGCGCGCGCCGCCGGATGCGGCGAAGACGATGAAGGGCGACTTCTTCTCGACCGCAAGCTCGAGCCCGCGGACGATGGCTTCGCCCGCGGCCATGCCCAGCGAGCCGCCCATGAAATCGAAATCCTGCACGGCGACGACGACGCCGGCACCTTCGAGCTTGCCGTAGCCGACCTTGATCGCATCGTTCAGATTGGTGCGCGCCCGCGCATCCTTGATGCGATCGACATACTTCTTCTCGTCGCGGAACTTGAGCGGATCGGCCGTCACCTCGGGCAGGGCGACGTCGAACCAGGTCTCGTTGTCGAAGATCGACTTCAGCCGCGCCACCGCGCCCATGCGCATGTGATAGTTCGAGCCGGGGATGACGAACTGGTTGGCCTCGACGTCCTTGTAGAACACGAGCTGTCCGGAATCCGGGCACTTGATCCAGAGATTCTCCGGCGTCTCCCGCCGCAGCATGTTGCGGATCTTCGGCCGGACCACATTGGTAAGCCAGTTCATGGTTTGCTCCGATGTGCGATCCCGCTGGGAATCGCCTGAAAGGATATATGGCGGCCGGGCCGTTGCCCGGCAAGCCGTCGTGTCATCCACCGCAAAAGCGGAATTATGGCCTATTCGGCCGCTTGTTTGGCGCCCTTGACGCCCCGGGCCAGGGCTGCGGTCAGCTGGGCCACGGCGTCAACGGTTTTGGCGGTCGCCCGCCCTTCCGCATCGAGGCTGTTCCTGAGCGCGTCGACCAAGGCAGTGCCGACCACCGAACCATCGGCCTTCTCGGCGATGGCGCGCGCCGCCTCCGGCGTCCGGATGCCAAAGCCGACGCAAATGGGCAAGCCGGTATGCCGCTTGATGCGCGCGACGGCGTCTCCGACGACATTCGCATCCGCCGCCGCTGCACCGGTGATGCCGGCGATCGAGACGTAATAGACAAAGCCTGACGTGTTCGCGAGCACCGCGGGCAGGCGCTTGTCGTCGGTAGTCGGGGTCGCCAGGCGAATGAAGTTGAGGCCCGCCTTCAGCGCGGGAATGCAGAGCTCGTCGTCTTCCTCCGGCGGCAGATCGACGATGATGAGGCCGTCGACGCCTGCAGCCTTGGCATCGGCCAGGAACTTGTCGACGCCGTAAATGTAGATCGGATTGTAATAGCCCATCAGCACCAGCGGCGTGGCATTGTCATCCTTGCGGAAGTCGCGCACCAGCTCCAGCGTCTTCTTCAAGGTCATGCCGACCTTGAGCGCGCGCAGACCTGCCGCCTGGATCGAGGGCCCATCCGCCATCGGATCGGTGAAGGGAATGCCGAGCTCGATGATTTCGGCGCCGGCCTTGGGCAGCGCCTTGACGATCTCGAGCGACGTCGCCGGATCAGGATCGCCGGCCATCACATAGGTGACAAAGGCCGAGCGGCCCTGCTTCTTCAGCTCGGCAAAACGGGTGTCGATACGCGTGGTCACTTGCTCTTGCCCTTCAGGATGTCGCCGACCTGCGGGACGTCCTTGTCGCCGCGGCCGGAGAGATTGACGACCATCAGGTGGTCTTTCGGCCGCTGCGGCGCGAGCTCCATCACCTTGGCGATGGCGTGGGCGGGCTCGAGCGCGGGGATGATGCCTTCGAGCCTGGAGAGCAGCTGGAACGCGGCAAGCGCTTCGTCATCGGTCGCGGAGAGATAATTGACGCGGCCGACCTCGTGCAGCCAGGAATGCTCGGGGCCGATGCCAGGATAGTCGAGGCCGGCCGAGATCGAATGCGCGTCCTGGATCTGGCCGTCGGCATCCATCAGGAGATAAGTGCGGTTGCCGTGGAGCACGCCGGGGCGGCCGCCCGCGATCGAGGCCGCATGCAGCTGCGTGAGGCCGTGGCCTGCGGCTTCGACGCCGAAGATCTCGACGCTGGGATCGTCGAGGAACGGATGGAACAGGCCCATCGCATTGGAGCCGCCGCCGATGCAGGCGACCAGCGAATCCGGCAGGCGTCCCTCGACCTCCTGCATCTGCGTCTTGGTCTCGACACCGATGATCGACTGGAAGTCGCGCACCAGCGTCGGATAGGGATGCGGGCCCGCCACCGTGCCGATGCAATAGAAGGTGTTGTGCACGTTGGTGACCCAATCGCGCAGGGCCTCGTTCATGGCGTCCTTCAGCGTGCGCGTGCCCGACTGCACCGGGAACACCTTTGCGCCCAGCATCTCCATGCGGATCACGTTGGGCTGCTGCCGTTCGACGTCGACGGCGCCCATATAGACGACGCATTCGAGGCCGAAGCGCGCGCACAGCGTCGCGGTGGCGACACCGTGCTGTCCGGCACCGGTCTCGGCGATGATGCGCTTCTTGCCCATGCGCCGCGCCAGCATGATCTGGCCGAGCACGTTGTTCACCTTGTGCGAGCCGGTGTGGTTGAGCTCTTCGCGCTTGAGGTAAATCTTGGCGCCGCCGAGATGTTCGGTGAGACGCTCGGCAAAATACAACGGCGAGGGCCGGCCGACATAGTTCTTGAGATAGCCGTTCATCTCGGCCTGGAAGGCCGGATCGGCCTTGGCCGCGGTGTAGGCCTTCTCCAGATCGAGGATCAGCGGCATCAGGGTTTCGGCGACGAAGCGTCCGCCGAAAATGCCGAAATGGCCGCGCTCGTCGGGCCCGCTGCGATAGGAATTTGGTTTGGCGATGGTCATCGAACGCTCAACTCTTGAGTGGCGCGCGCGGCGCGAATGAAGGCCTCGATCATTTCAGGATCTTTCACGCCGGGAGCGCTCTCGACGCCGGAGGACACGTCGACGCCGCCGGCGCCGGTGACGCGCAGGGCTTCGACAACATTGCCGGCGTGAAGCCCGCCCGAGACCATATAGGGCAGCTTGAGATCGAGATTTTCGAGCAGGTGCCAGTCGAACGGCTCCCCCAGGCCGCCAGGCCTTGTGGCGTCCTTCGGCGCACGGGCGTCGAACAGGATGCGGTCGGCGACCGCGGCGTAACCGGGCAGCACGGCGAGATCGGCCGCGGCCGCGACCGGCACCGCCTTCATCACCGGGCGGCCGAACCTCTGCTTGATGTCACGCAACCGCGCCACGCTCTCCTGGCCGTGGAGCTGGAAGATGTCAGGCGACAGCGCGTCCATGATGTTGTCGAGCGTGGCATCGTCGGCATCGACCGTGAGCGCCACTTTCAGCGCGCGCTTTTTCACCTGCCGGCCGAGATCGCGTCCCGTCTCCAACGAGACGTGCCGCGGCGAGGGCGGAAAGAACACGAACCCCACCATGTCGGCGCCCGCGTCGAGCGCCGTTTGAAGCGTCTCGCGCGTGGACAGGCCGCAGATCTTGACGAGCAGGGACATGGCCTCAAAGCAGTTGGAGGCCGCAAGCGGCGGCCGGGAAACGGGCTTTTCAGTTCGGGCCGCTTCTACAACGTCGCGCGCTGCTTGTCTCGCCCGATAGGCCCGTAAAGGCCCACTCCTGAGGGCACCGGGAGGCGCTGGGCCTCGGGCTTGGCCGCTGCCGCCTGAGCCCGCAGCCCGGCCAACTCGCCCCGCGCGGCCCGGGCATCCGCCTCATGCCGGCGTGCGGCGCGGCGCCAGTGCCGCTGGCCGAACCAGACCGCGCAGCCGCCGACCACGACGCCCAAGGCAGCCGTCAGGATCAGCAGCAGGAACAACGGAATGTCGCGCGACAGCGCCGGATCCTTCGCCATGAAGGGATCGAAGGAGACGGTGACCTCATGCCGGTTGGCGGCCGCAAAGGTCACCAGGATCAGGACCAGCGGAGTCACGAACAGCCAGGTCAGAAACTTTCGCATCGCGTGTCGCTCGCCTTGAATCACCTGCCGCCGCATCAAACGGCGGTTCGGCCAAACCCGGACGACAGACCTAATCGGGCGCGCCTGGATCGGGATGGTCGCGGTTAAGCCGCTCGCGCATTTCCTTGCCGGTCTTGAAGAACGGAACGCTCTTCTGATCGACGGGGACATGCGCGCCGGTGCGCGGATTGCGACCGGCGCGGGCGGGGCGATGCTTGACCGAGAAAGCGCCGAAGCCGCGCAGCTCGACGCGGTCACCGCGCGCGAGTGCCGCTACGATCTCTTCGAGAATCGCATTCACAATGTTCTCGACATCCCGCTGGTACAGATGCGGGTTGTGCTCGGCGATACGCTGAACAAGTTCGGATTTGATCATCGAGAGATAGGACCCGGAAGCGTGCGGATGACCATTTCCGTGAAAATGCCTTGATCTGTCAAGACGCTAAATGAAGGGTAGGCGTCGTGAAAGTGCGTGACATTTGCCGAAAAAGCGGGCTGCAAAGCCACCCGCCGGACGGGAAAAGGGTCCGGAGCTCGCGCGGTTCCGTCAGTTTCAGCTCAATTGGACGCGGCCGGCTGCCACAGCGCCAGCATTCCATCCAGCCCGGCACGATCAACCGCCTGCACGACGCCGGTTTGCTCGATTTGATGCGCAATCGCGCTGAATCCAAGCGCTTCCAGGGTCACTGAGGCCGCCGTCTTGAAGAGGGTCAGGTCGCCAAAGCGCGGCTCGAGCTTGTAATCGCGCACGGAAAGACCCTTCTTGACGCCTTTCTGTTCCTCCAGCCAGGTGACCGCGGTCTTCTCGTCGCCGAGCTGATCAATCAGCTTGAGATCGATGGCCTGGCGGCCGGTGAAGACACGGCCATCGACGACTTTTTCGAGCTGCGTGTCATCCATGCCACGGCGCTGCTTCACCAGATCCTTGAACCAGGCATAGGAATCCTTCACCAGCGCATCCAGTGCGGCGCGCGCTTCCGGGCTGGTCGGCTCAAAGCCGTTGGGCGCGGCCTTGAGCGGCGTGGATTTTACCTCCTCGACCTTGACGCCGATGGTCTTCAGGAGCTCGGCGACGTTGGGGAACTGGAACAGCACCCCAATCGAGCCGACCAGCGAGCTCTGCTGGGCGATGATGTGGTCGCTCGCGATCGCGGTGATGTAGCCGCCGGAGGCCGCAAGGCCCTCGACCACCACGACCAGCGGCTTCTTCGCCTTCAGGCGCATCAAGGAATCATAGAGCTGCTCGGAGCCGGCGGTGGTGCCGCCGGGCGAGTTGACGTGAACGATCACGGCGGCGGCCTGCGAATTCTCCAGCCGCTCCAGCGCCCGCGTGCGCTCGGCATCGCTGCGGATCAGGCCCTCGATCTGCACACGCGCGATGGAGCCGGCGGAGACGAAGCTGCCGCGCGCACCGGGCGTTGCGATCAGCGCAAAGCCCGCGATCGCGGCGATCGCGATCAGCGCGGCCACCACGCGCCAGAACGTCAGCTTGCGGCGGATCTTGCGGCGATCGACGATGATGTCCGAATCGAGCGACATCGAGATATCTCCAAATGAAAGGCCGCTGGCGTTGTGCGGTCACATTGTGACCCTCAGCTCGTCTCGATACATCAATTGCGGCGCAATTTGAAGAAAACAAGGCTGTGGCTGCGTAGCCCGGATGCAGCGCAGCGCAATCCGGGTTCTGCCGCACGGAAGACTGTCCCGGATTTCGCTGTGCTCCATCCGGGCTACGGGCACCAACAAAAAAGCCCCGGCCAGAGCCGGGGCTTCGATGTCAGCGAAACCAGCGTTTCGCTTACTTGCTGTCGCGGTTCTTGAGCGCGGTGCCCAGGATGTCGCCGAGCGTCGCACCCGAATCCGAGGAGCCGTACTGCGCGATGGCTTCCTTCTCTTCGGCGACCTCGAGCGCCTTGATCGACACCTGGACCTTGCGGGCCTTCTTGTCGAACTGGATCACGCGGGCATCGACCTTCTCGCCGACCGCGAAGCGTTCGGCGCGCTGGTCGTTGCGGTCACGCGCGAGCTCCGAGCGCTTGATGAAGGTCGAGAAGTCGGTCCCGGCGATCTTCACCTCGATACCGCTCTCCTTCACTTCGAGCACTTCGCAGGTCACGACCGCGCCCTTCTTGACATCGCCCGGCTCGGCGAAGGGGTCGCCTTCGAGCTGCTTGATGCCGAGCGAGATGCGCTCCTTCTCGACGTCCACATCGAGCACCACGGCCTTCACCATGTCGCCCTTCTTGTAGTTGTCGATCACCTGCTCGCCCGGAAGCTTCCAGTCGAGGTCGGAGAGGTGGACCATGCCGTCGACGTCGCCCTCGAGGCCCAGGAACAGACCGAACTCGGTCTTGTTCTTGACCTCGCCCTCGACCACCGAACCGGTCGGGTGACCTTCGACGAAGACCTCCCACGGGTTGCGCATGGTCTGCTTGAGGCCGAGCGAGATACGGCGCTTGACGGAATCCACTTCCAGCACCTGCACGTCGACTTCCTGCGAGGTCGACACGATCTTGCCGGGGTGCATGTTCTTCTTGGTCCACGACATCTCGGAGACGTGGATCAGGCCTTCGATGCCCGGCTCGAGCTCGACGAACGCACCGTAGTCGGTGATGTTGGTGACGCGGCCGGTGAAGCGGGCACCCAGCGGGTACTTGGCTTCGATGCCCTGCCACGGATCGTCCAGCAGCTGCTTCATGCCCAGCGAGATGCGGTGCGTCTCGTGGTTGATCTTGATGATCTTGACCTTCACGGTCTGGCCGATCGAGAGCACCTCGGTCGGGTGGTTGACGCGGCGCCACGCGATGTCGGTGACGTGCAGCAGGCCGTCGATGCCGCCGAGATCAACGAACGCACCGTAATCGGTGATGTTCTTGACCACGCCGTCGATGACCTGACCCTCTTCGAGGTTCTGCACCAGCTCCTGACGCTGCTCGGCGCGGGTCTCTTCGAGCACCGTGCGGCGGGAGACGACGATGTTGCCGCGGCGGCGGTCCATCTTGAGGATCTGGAACGGCTGCGCGTTGTTCATCAGCGGCGCAACGTCGCGGATCGGACGGATGTCGACCTGCGAACGCGGCAGGAAGGCAACGGCACCGTCGAGGTCGACGGTGAAGCCGCCCTTGACCTGGTTGAAGATGACGCCCGTGACCTTCTCGTTGTTCTGGAACGCCTTCTCCAGCTTGCCCCAGCTCTCTTCGCGGCGCGCCTTGTCGCGCGACAGCACGGCCTCGCCGAGGGCGTTCTCGATGCGATCGAGGAACACTTCCACCTCGTCGCCAACCTTGATTTCGCTGTCACGGCCGGGGCCGGAAAATTCGCGCAGCGCAACGCGGCCTTCGGTCTTCAGGCCGACGTCGATGACGGCCATGTCCTTTTCAATTGCAACCACCTTGCCCTTGACGACCGAGCTCTCCTGCAGGTTGCCACCCGCGAAGGACTCGTCGAGCATCGCGGCGAAATCGTCACGCGACGGGCTATAGGTATCAGCGGAAGTCGAAGCCATTTGTTCTCCAGTTGCGGATGTCTTGCCGGCCGTTGGGTTCATGGGCGTATCGCGCGCGCAGTGTCGGAAGGTCCGCAAGACCTTCGAGCGACCGCTCGCTGCTCCGGCCTGAAACCGAAACAGCGGAAGCGGGCCGGCAGAGGCCCGCGCGTTCGATACGTGGAAATCGTTGTGTCCGGAGCCTGGATCGCGTCGATCCCCAAACAGGGACCGAGAGTATCGACCTCAAAGAGCGGGAGCGGGCACTTCCTCCAATGACGGCTGCGGCTTAACCCCGCGACCGGCCCGCTCGGACAGCCTCGATAATGTCGATCGCGGCCCGGACGCCGCCTTCTATATCCAGTTGGGAGTTATCTAGCAAGTAAGCATCCGGGGCCGGTTTTAAAGGCGCAATCGGCCGGTTCTTGTCCCGTTCGTCGCGCCGGATGATGTCGGCGAGCACGGCCGCCTCGTCCGCGTCCTCGCCCCGCGCCCTGGCCTCCATGGTGCGCCGGCGAGCGCGGACCCTGGGGTCGGCCACGACGAAGATTTTCACGTCGGCATGGGGGCAGATCACGGTTCCAATGTCCCTTCCGTCCAGCACCGCCCCGGGCGGGTCGGCGGCGAATTGCCGCTGGAAATTGACCAGGACCTCACGGACTTTGGGGATCGCCGAGACGATCGAGGCGCCCTCACCGGCCTCCTGGGTCTTCAGGGCGGGATTGCCGAACTTTTCGGGATCGAGTTCCAAGGCGGCCTGCACCGCCGCGGCCTCGTCGTGGAGATCGGTGCCGGACTGCATCAGGGCATAGGCCACCGCGCGGTAGATCACGCCGGTATCGAGGTGACGATAGCCATAATGATGGGCGAGGCGCTTGCCGAGCGTGCCTTTGCCCGAGGCCGCGGGACCATCGATGGCGATAATCATGAAAACTCGGCCCCAAGGGAACGCATCATCGGAATGAAGTCAGGGAAACTCGTGGCGATGAAGGCGGTGTCGTCGACGATCACCGGCTGGTCGGAGGCGCAGCCCATCACCAGCGCAGACATCGCGATGCGGTGATCCATATGGGTGGCGACAGTCCCGCCGCCGGGCACATGGCCGCGCCCCTCGACGATCAGGTCGTCGCCGGAGACCTCGACCTTGACGCCGTTGACGCGGAGCATCGCGGCGGTGGCCTCGAGCCGGTCGGATTCCTTGACGCGCAGCTCCTGCAGGCCCCGCATGATGGTGGTGCCTTCGGCAAACGACGCCGCCACGGCCAGCACCAGATACTCGTCGATCATCGAGGGCGCGCGCTCCGGCGGCACCTCGACGCCGCGCAGCTTTGAGGCGCGCACGCGCAGGCGTGCCATCGGCTCGCCGGCATCACCGCGCATTTCGCTTTCCTCGATCGACGCGCCCATTTCACGCAGCGTCGTGAACAGGCCGGTGCGCAGCGGATTGGTCATCACGTCGGACAGAACGATGTCGGAGCCTTCGACGATCAGCGCCGCGACGACAGGAAAAGCTGCAGACGAGGGATCGGCGGGCACGATGACGGTCGCGCCATGCAGCTCGGGCTGGCCGACCAGCGTGATGCGGCGGCCGTGAGCGCCCTCGGCGACCGAGGTGATGTCGGCGCCGAAATGCTTCAGCATCAGCTCGGTGTGGTCGCGGCTGGCCTCGCTCTCGATCACGGTGGTGGTGCCCGGCGCGGCGAGGCCGGCCAGCAGCACCGCCGACTTGATCTGAGCGGAGGCGACCGGGGTCTTGTAGGTGATCGGCAGCGGATCGCGCGCGCCCTGGATGGTCAAGGGCAGGCGGCCGCCCTCGCCGCCAGAGACGACCTTGGCGCCCATCTTTTCGAGCGGATCGAGGATCCGGCGCATCGGGCGGCTGCGCAGCGAGGCATCGCCGTCGAAGTCAGCCGAGATCGGGCAGCCGGCAACGGCGCCCATGACCAGCCGGCAACCGGTGCCGGAGTTGCCGAAATCCAGCGCCGCCTTGGGCTGGGCAAAGCCGCCGACACCCACGCCATTCACTTTCCAGGCGAAGTCGCCGGTGCGCTCGACCTTCGCGCCGAGGGCCTGCATGGACTTGGCGGTGTTGAGGACGTCCTCGCCCTCGAGCAGGCCCGTAATGCGGGTCTCTCCGACTGCCAGCGCGCCCAGGATGAGGGCACGGTGGGAGATCGACTTGTCTCCGGGTACCCGTACTTTTCCGGTCAGGGGACCGCTTGGGCTCGACTTCAGGGGTGTCGGCTTGTCGGAATGGGTCAAGATTGTGTCCTTGGCTGCGCCTCGGAGGCTGGCGGGCACTACCACATGGCCTCCCCGCCGTCACGAGCATGTCTTTCTCCCGTAATGCGCTATTGACAGCGGGCCGCCAACTAGCCAAGTGAAACACCGCTTTTCAGACATCCCAGGATTCCTCTGCCGTGGCCAAGTCCGAACTCGGAACCAAACGTATTTGCCCGACCACGGGCAAGAAGTTCTATGACCTCAACAAGAATCCGGTGATCTCGCCCTATACCGGCGAGGTTGTGCCGATCGCGCCTGTGGCGCCCGCCCGCGGCACCCGCGGGGCCGAGGCCCGCCACGCTGCAGCTGCGGACACCGCGCCGGAGCCGGCCGAGAACGAAGAGTTGGTCTCGCTCGAGGAGGCCGATGCCGAGGAGAACACCGGCAAGGTCAAAGCCGTCGTGCCCGAATCCGAGGACGATATCGAGGTCGACGAGACCCTCGACGACGACGATGACGATGATTCGACCTTCATTGCCGACGAAGAAGAGGGCGATGAGGACGTGACCGACATCATTGGTGATGTCGGGGGCGATGAAGAGACTTGAGATCAGTCCTGATCTGTGAAAAAGGGTGCACCGCGCGAGTCGGAAGGCTCGCCGGTCGGGAGTGATCCCCCAGGATCATCCCAAGGGTTAAGGGGCCATAGCTCAGCTGGGAGAGCGCTTGCATGGCATGCAAGAGGTCGGCGGTTCGATCCCGCCTGGCTCCACCAGCCTTCGCTCGCTTCGCGAGCTTCGGCTGGGCAAGCCTGAGGAAGTCCCTCGTAGCGAAGTGAGCGAAGGCTGTCCCGCCATAGCCCGAAGGGCGACGGCGGACTGGGGCTGATATCCACGCTGTCTGCCCTATCGCCAACAACATCCTAAACGTGTCTCAGATCTGCTATCCTACCCTCTGGGGAGGAAGCAGGTTGAAATACGTCTATATCCTCGAAAGTCTCGATTCCGAGCACTTCTATGTCGGCATCACCGATGATCTGCGGGCGCGCCTGGCAAAACACAATGCTGGCGAGGTGCCGCACACGTCAAAATACGGCCCTTGGCGAATTCGCACGTATTTCGCTTTCGACGACGCTGCACGAGCTGCCGCATTCGAGCGATATCTGAAATCTGGCTCTGGTCGCGCGTTCGCCAAGAAGCATTTCTGACCGTGCGCGTTCGCGGGCCTACTCCCCAATCACCGCATTCAACCGATCCCTCAGCGCGACAATCTCGTCTTTCATCGCGACCAGCTCCGACACCGTGCAATCCGACGCCGCGAGGATCGATTGCGGCACGCTGCGCGCTTTCTCCCTCAGCGCATGCCCCTGCGGGGTCAGGGCGATCAGGACCTGGCGCTCGTCCTCGCTCGAGCGCGTGCGCTTGACCAGGTGCGCGGCCTCGAGCCGCTTCAGGAGCGGCGTCAGCGTGCCTGAATCCAGAAACAGCCTTTCGCCGATATCCTTCACCGGCACGTCATCGCGCTCCCACAGCACCAGCATGACAAGATATTGCGGATAGGTGAGGCCGAGGCGGTCGAGCAGCGGCTTGTAGACGCGGTTAAAGGCGTGCGCGGCCGAATAGACCGCGAAGCAGATCTGGTTGTCGAGGCGTTGCGGATCGAGGGTCGCTGATTTCCGGGCCATAGAGAATCTCTTGAGACTGGCCCGCATTGTGGGACCGGGCGGGCCTACATTCAATTGCGAACAATTAAATGTGAGGCATGCGGATTTCAATTGCGCACAATCTAATTGTTTGCAATACAGACCGCACCCCAACCGAAGCCCCTCAGGGAGACGAAAATGTCCGTGAACGTCCTTTACAAGACCAGCGCGAAAGCCACCGGCGGCCGTGACGGCCATGCTGCGACCCTCGACGGCGCGCTCGACGTCAAGCTGACCACGCCGAAGGAACTCGGCGGCGGCGGCGGCGCCGGCAACAATCCCGAGCAGCTGTTTGCGGCCGGCTATGCCGCCTGCTTTATCGGCGCCATGAAGTTCGTGGCCTCGCAGGGCGGCCCGAAGGTTCCCGCCGACGCCTCCGTGACCTCGACGGTCGGCATCGGCCCGCGCTCGGCCGGCGGCTTCGGCCTCGACATTGATCTCGCCGTCTCGCTGCCGGGCCTGTCCCGTGCGGACGCCGAAGCGCTGGTCGAGAAGGCGCACCAGGTGTGCCCTTACTCCAACGCGACGCGCGGTAATGTCGACGTTCGCTTGACCGTCGTCTGATCCCGACGGTGAATGGCTGGCCCGGGATCCCTCTCGGGCCGGCCGCTTCCGCGAGATTTCCCACGCTGCGGGATTGCGCGGCGACGCATACGCCCCCACGCGACAGGCCATTGCTGGCGCGTTCGAACCTCGCTAGGCCTGTGATCAATATCGACACAGGGAAGCAAGGCATGACTGACACAGGCGCAATGAGCGGACTGCGCGTCATCGATCTCACGCGCGTGCTTGGTGGCCCCTATTGCACCCAGATCCTCGCCGACCACGGCGCCGACGTGATCAAGGTCGAGCCGCCCGCGGGCGACGAGGTGCGCGACTGGGGTCCTCCCTTCCACGACGACGACGCGGCCTATTTCATCGGCATCAACAGAAACAAGCGCTCGATCGGTCTCGACCTCGCCTCCGAAGGCGGCCGCCTCGTGCTGCTCAAGATGCTGGAGACGGCCGACGTCCTGATCGAGAATTTCAAGCCGGGCACGCTGGAGAAATGGGGCATCGGCAACGATGTGCTCGCCCAGAAATTTCCGCGCCTCGTGCATTGCCGGATCTGCGGCTTCGGCGCCGACGGCCCGCGCGGCGGCAATCCCGGCTATGACGCCATCATCCAGGCCATGACCGGAATGATCGCGGCGACCGGATCGCCCGAGAGCGGCCCGATGCGGATCGGCGTGCCCCTGGTCGACATCACCACAGGCCTCTACGCCGCGATCGGCATCCTGATGGCGCTGTCCGAGCGGCAACGCTCCGGCAAGGGCCAGTTCCTGGAGACGACGCTGTACGAGACCGGCCTTGCCATCATGCATCCCCACACCGCGAATTATTTCATGCATGGCAAGCCGCCTGGCCTCACCGGCAACGAGCACCCGAACCTCGTGCCGTACGCGATCTTCCCGACCAAGACCGACAACATCTTCATCGGCGTCGGCAATGACGGCACCTTCCGCAAGCTCGCCAAGGAGATCGGCAAGCCCGAGCTCGGCACCGACCCGCGCTTTGCCCGCAACAAGGACCGCATCGCCAATCGCGAGGCGCTGCGCGCCGAGCTGGCCGCGGTGTTCAGCCAGCACGAGGCCGAGCCGCTATGCAATCGCCTGCTCGCCGCGGGCCTGCCCGCAGGTCCCGTGCAGAAGATCGACCAGGCGCTGACCAATCCGCACACCGTCGCCCGCGGCGATGTCATCGAGAAGGACTGGTACAAGGGCGTGGCTTCGCCGATCCGGCTCGATCGCAGCAAGCCGAGCCTGCGCCGGCTGCCGCCGAAGTTCAGCCAGCACTCCCAGGAGGTGCTGGGCGAGTTCGGCTACTCAAGGTCGGAGATCGACGCGATGGTCGAGAGCGGCGTGGTCTGCGGGCCCGAGCGCAAGCGCTAGGCCCAACTGCCGCATCCGACGCGTGATGCCGCAGTGCGGCGCGGGCATTGGTGTGCACCGCGAACGCCCGCCGTTGCGCGGCGCGTTCGCCTATTTGACGACTTCCCTTTTCCGGCGCTTGCCGCTTTCGTTTCGGCCGCTTACACAGTCATGTGAACGTCATATGGCGCTGCTAGCGCAAGCGCTTCTTTATTGACGGCTGAGGGAGGATTCTTGATGGCTCTTCGATTCTTTGGGGCGGCTGCCGCTGTCGCAATCGCGGTCGGCATGACGGCTTCGCCGGCGCTGGCCGTGACTGAAATCCAGTGGTGGCACGCGATGACCGGTGCGAACAACGACGTCATCGTCAAGCTCGCCAACGACTTCAACGCGGCGCAGAGCGACTACAAGGTCATCCCGACCTACAAGGGCAGCTATCCCGACACCATGAACGCCGGCATCGCCGCGTTCCGCGCCGGCAATGCGCCGCATATCATGCAGGTGTTCGAGGTCGGCACCGCGACCATGATGGCCGCGACCGGCGCCGTGAAGCCGGTCTACAAGCTGATGGCCGACGCCGGCGAGAAGTTCGATCCGAAGGCCTATCTGTCCGCGATCACCGGCTACTACTCGACCTCGAAGGGCGAAATGCTGTCCTTCCCGTTCAACTCGTCGTCGACAGTCATGTGGGTCAATCTCGACGAGCTGAAGAAGGTCAATGCCGAGATCCCGAAGACCTGGCCCGAAGTGTTCGAGGTCGCCAAGAAGCTGCACGACAACGGCCATCCGACCTGCGGCTTCTCCAACTCCTGGGTCACCTGGGTCAATCTCGAGCAGCTCTCTGCCTGGCACAACGTGCCGCTCGCCAGCAAGGCGAACGGCCTTGACGGCTTCGACACCAAGCTCGAGTTCAACGCACCGCTGCAGGAGAAGCATCTCGAGAAACTGGTCGAGCTGCAGAAGGACAAGACCTACGACTACGCCGGCCGCACCAACCAGGGCGAAGGCCGCTTCACCTCGGGCGAGTGCGCGATCTACCTGACCTCGTCGGCCTTCTTCGGCAACGTCAAGGCGCAGGCCAAGTTCAACTTCACCGCCGTTCCGATGCCTTACTATCCCGACGTCAAGGGCGCGCCGCAGAACTCGATCATCGGCGGTGCCTCGCTCTGGGTGATGGGCGGCAAGTCGGCCGACGAGTACAAGGGCGTCGCGAAATTCCTGACCTTCCTGTCGGACACCGATCGCCAGGTCTACATCCACAAGGCCTCGGGCTATCTGCCGATCACCAAGGCCGCCTACGAGAAGGCTAAGGCCGAGGGCTTCTACAAGGATCAGCCCTATCTCGAGACCCCGCTGCTCGAGCTGACCAACAAGGAGCCGACCGAGAATTCGCGCGGCTTGCGCCTCGGCAACATGGTCCAGCTGCGCGACGTCTGGGCGGAAGAGATCGAGCAGGCGCTCGCCGGCAAGAAGACCGCCAAGCAGGCGCTCGACGCCTCGGTCGAGCGCGGCAACACCATGCTGCGCCAGTTCGAGAAGACCGCCGTAAAATAAGGCGAAGGCGCCGGCGGGCCGCATCGACCAGCGGCCCGCCCGCGCTACCCCATCATGCAAAAGCAAGCGATTTTCCAATCAAAGCTGCTGCCTTACGCGCTGGTTGCCCCGCAACTCGCGATCGTCCTGATTTTCTTCTACTGGCCGGCCTTGCAGGCCGTGATCCAGTCGTTCCTGCTCCAGGACGCGTTCGGGCTCTCGACGAGCTTCGTCTGGTTCGAGAATTATCTCGAGCTGTTCAGCGAGCCCGCCTATTTCGAGACCGTCGTCCGCACCTTCTTCTTCTCGTTCGCGATCGCGACGTCCTCGCTCTCGGTCGCGCTGCTGCTCGCGGTGATGGCGGACAAGCCCTTGCGCGGCGGCGCGGTGTATCGCACGCTGCTGATCTGGCCCTATGCGGTGGCGCCGCCGGTGGTTGGCGTGCTCTGGGTGTTCATGCTGCATCCCTCGCTCGGCGTGCTCTCGCGCTATTTGCGCGCCGCCGGCATTGAATGGAATCCGCTGCTCGACGGCAACCAGGCCGCGACACTCGTCATCCTCGCCGCCGCCTGGAAGCAGATCTCCTATAATTTCCTGTTCTTCCTCGCAGGGCTCGCGGCCATTCCGAAAAGCGTGCTCGAGGCCGCCGCGATCGACGGCGCGCGCCCGATGCGGCGGTTCTGGACCGTGACCTTCCCGCTGCTGTCGCCCACCATCTTCTTCCTGCTGGTCGTCAACATCGTCTACGCCTTCTTCGACACCTTCGGCATCATTGACACCATGACCCGCGGTGGCCCCGGCACCTCGACCGTCACGCTGGTCTACAAGGTCTATAATGACGGTCTGATCGGCGGAAATCTCGGCAGCTCGGCGGCGCAATCGGTGATCCTGATGATCATGGTGATCGTGCTCACCGGAATCCAGTTCCGCTTCGTCGAACGCAAGGTGACCTACTGATGGTCGAGCAAGAGGGCTTCAGGCGTTACGTCGCCCACATCATCCTCTGGATCGGGATCGCGATCGTCGCCTTTCCGGTCTACGTGGCCTTTGTCGCGTCGACCCAGGACAACGCGTTGATCGCCAACGGCCAGATGTCCCTGCTCCCGGGCGGCCATTTCTTCGAGGTCTATTACCAGACGATTTTCGTCGGCACGAGCGGCTCGACCCGCGAGCCCGTCGGCAACATGATGTTCAATTCGCTGGTGATGGCGCTGGCGATCGCGATCGGCAAGATCGCGATCTCGATCATCTCGGCCTATGCGATCGTGTATTTCCGCTTTCCGTTCCGGATGGCGATCTTCTGGATCATCTTCATCACCCTGATGCTGCCGGTCGAGGTGCGCATCTATCCGACCTACAAGATCGTCGCCGATTTGCACATGCTCGACAGCTATGCGGGCCTGGCGCTGCCGCTGATCGCGTCGGCGACGGCGACGCTGCTGTTCCGCCAATTCTTCATGACCGTGCCGGATGAATTGCTGGAGGCCTCGCGGATCGACGGCGCCGGTCCCTTGCGCTTCTTCTGGGATACGCTGCTGCCGCTGTCGCGCACCAACATGGCGGCGCTGTTCGTGATCCTCTTCATTCTCGGCTGGAATCAATATCTCTGGCCGCTGCTCATCACCACGCGCGACGACATGCAGACCATCCAGATCGGCATCCGCAAGATGATGACCACCAACGATGCGCTGACCGAATGGCCGATCGTGATGGCGACCGCCGTGCTGGCCATGCTGCCGCCGGTGTTCGTCGTCGTCGCCATGCAGAAATTGTTCGTGCGCGGCCTGGTCGAGACGGAGAAGTAAAGAGAGATGGCCAACGTCACCCTGCGCAACGTCCGCAAGACCTACAGCGGCGGCTTCGAGGCCATCAAGGGCGTCAACGTCGATGTCGGCGACGGCCAGTTCTGCGTGCTGGTCGGACCAAGCGGTTGCGGCAAGTCCACGCTGCTCCGCATGGTCGCCGGCCTCGAGACCGTCACCGGCGGCGAGATCGACATCGGCGGCAAGGTCGTCAACGGAATCGAGCCCGCCGATCGCGACATCGCGATGGTGTTCCAGAACTACGCGCTCTATCCGCATATGAGCGTGTTCAACAACATGGCCTACGGCCTGCGCAATCGCGGCATGCCGGAAGCCGAGATCAAGACCCGCGTCGAGGAAGCCGCGCGGGTGCTCGAGCTCTCCGCCATGCTGGAGCGCAAGCCGCGCCAGCTCTCCGGCGGCCAGCGCCAGCGCGTCGCGATGGGCCGCGCCATCGTGCGCCAGCCCAAGGTGTTCCTGTTCGACGAGCCGCTGTCGAACCTGGATGCCAAGCTGCGCATCTCGATGCGCGTCGAGATCCGCAAATTGCAGCGCCGGCTCAACGTCACTTCGATCTACGTCACCCACGACCAGCTCGAGGCGATGACGCTCGCCGACATCCTGGTGGTGATGAACGGCGGCCAGGTCGAGCAGGTCGGCAATCCCTTGGCGATCTACGAGAAGCCGGCGACCACTTTCGTCGCCTCATTCATCGGCGCACCGCCGATGAACCTGATGTCGACACGCCAGGACGAGATCAAGTCGCAGCTCGGCGGCGCCGCAGGCGAGGCCGGCATCCTCGGCATCCGCCCCGAGGATCTCGTCATCACCGACCAGACGCCGTCAGGCGGCGTTGCGCTGTCGCTGACCGTCGACGCGATCGAGCGCGTCGGCGCCGAGACTTTCGTCTACGGCTCGCGGGCCCAGGACGAGCAGCGTGTCGCGGCCACCCCGGGCGAACTGCCGCCGGGCGAGGTCATCGTCCGCATTCCCGGAACCGAGGCGCCCGCGATCGGCGCGAGGATCCGTGTCGCCGCAGGCCGCAACAAGCTGCATCTGTTCAGTGGCGATGGACGGACGCGGATCGAGGTCTGATCGGCTCCCGGCCTAACCTGTCGAAAACAACCCCATGCACAGTAGAAGGGGCTCTGTTTTCATTGGGAGAATCGTCCGGAAATCCGGCACCGCCGCGCGGCAGCGCAAGCAGTGAATCCACAGCCCGCTGCTACGTGCTTGAACCCGCACGGGGATATGCCCATATTGCTGACCAAGGGGTGCCTTGATGGGGCCCCGAAACACCAAAGTCGCTTTCCGCGAGGACTTTGTAAACTATGTCTCGTGTTCCCACGCTTTCCAGTCCGTTCCTTCTGGGCTTCGACGAAATCGAGCGCGTGCTCGATCGCGTCGTCAAAGGCGCCGACGGCTACCCTCCCTACAATATCGAGAGGTGCGACCGATCGGACGGCCAGCCCGAGCGTTTGCGCATCACGCTGGCGGTCGCCGGCTTCACCCGCGACCAACTCGATGTAACCATTGAGGAAAACCAGCTCGTCATTCGCGGGCGGCAGCAGGACGACAAGACCCGGCAATACATCCATCGCGGCATCGCCGCGCGCCACTTCCAGCGCACCTTCGTGCTGGCAGAGGGGATGCTGGTGCTGGGTGCGGATCTGAAGAACGGGTTGTTGTCGATCGACCTGGCCCGGCCAGAACCGGAGAGGATCGTTAAGACAATCGCTATCAATGAGCACGAATAATGGAACGAGTAGCGGACTCGACCGCTTAGTTCTGTGAAGGAGTCGAGACCATGAGTGAAGGTCACGTTGCGTTCGAATACGAAGCCAGGAACGTCTCACCCGAGACGCTGGCAAACCTCGGCGAAGGCCACATCGCCTATGTGAAGCAGATCCGCTCCGAGGATGTGCCCGGCCTGTTCCCCGAAGCCCCGAAGATTGCGCCCGGCCTCAAGCTGTTCGCGCTCCACGCCGCCGACGGCACGCCGATCATGCTGACCGACAGCCGCGAAGCCGCAATCGCCAACGCCTGGAGCAACGAGCTGCAAGCGATGAGCGTGCACTGAGCGCGACAAGCGTCGCACGAATAGATTTTTGACGGGCATGCCTTCGCAGGAAGGCGTGCCCGTTTTCATTTTGGGTGATGAAGCTTCCGCGTCGTCATTGCGAAGAGCACTTGCGACGAAGCAATCCAGAATCTCTCCGTGGAAAGATCCTGGATTGCTTCGCTACGCTGGCAATGACAGAGTTTGAGGCGGCGACGCGCCGAAATCTCCTGTCCCGGACGCGCTGCAGCGCGAAGCGGTGCGGCGCAGAACCGGGACCCAGGCCTCGTCTCTCGCGCGCATGCAACCGTCATCAATCCGTGATTTGACAGTTCCTTCACATTTGTCAAATCTGACAAAATGCAGGCCAAGGCCCCTCCCCAGGATCGCATCCTCGACGCCGCCATGCGCGTGTTCCGTCGCCACGGCTTCCGCCGCTCCTCGATCGAGCAGGCGGCGGAGGAAGCCGGGCTGACGCGGCAGGCGCTCTATCATCACTTCGCCTCCAAGGAGGCGCTGTTTCGCGCCGTGATCGAGCGGCTCTACGAGCAGGGGCTCGCTGCCGAAATCGCGGCCGCGAAGGCGGCGGAAGAAGCGGGCCTCGGGCTCGCCGACATCCTGGTCGCCCAGATCGGCGCGCGGATGCAGTCGCTGCTCGCTTCGCTCAAGGACTCGCCCCACACCGAGGAGCTGTTTTCCGAGCATCTCGCGCAGGCGCGCGACCTCTACCAGAGCTATTCCAGCCGTTTCGCCGACGAGATCGCGACCACGATCGCGCGGGTCTGCCGCAAGCGAAAGCTCACCCTCGCAAGCGGCGTCAGCGTGCGCGAGCTGGCGCGCTGCGTCGAGATGGCGATCCACGGCACCAAATCCGCTTTCCCTGCCATGCAGCCGCTCGAGGCGTTCCTGAAACAGCTCGAGACCATGCTGCGCATGCTGATCGCCGGCGCGATGGCGCCGTCAGCGAAGAAGTCCCCACGCAAAACGGGAGTTCGAAGATGACCGCCACGACCATCAATGGAAGGCCTCTGGTGCTGCCAGACGATCCGGATGCGCTCTTGATCGACGTGATCCGCGATGGCGGCCTCACCGGCACCAAGCTCGTCTGCGGCTCCGGCGTCTGCGGCGCCTGCACCGTGCTGCTCGACGGCGTGCCCGTCGTGAGCTGCCTGTTGCCGGCGCAGGCGGCCGCCGGCAAAGCGCTGACCACCATCGAGGGCATAGGCAGCACCGGATTGCATCCGGTGCAGAAGGCGTTCATGGCGCACGACGCTCTGCAATGCGGCTTCTGCACGCCGGGCTTTGTCGTCGAAGCCACCGCCTTCCATGACAGTTGGCGCGCCACCAAGGGCACGGCGACGCCCTCGCGCGAGGAAATCGCCGCCGCGCTGTCAGGGCATCTCTGCCGCTGCGGCGCTTATGAAGGCATTTTTCGCGCGGTGGCGGAGGCTTGTTCGGGCCGCTTCGACGGCAACGATCCCGTCGCGCCGCGGCTGGAAGCCCGCGACAAGGTGACGGGACTGGCCCGCTACACCGTCGACATCCACCATGACGGCCAGCTCGAGGGCGTCATCCTGCGTGCGCACGTCGCGCATGCGAGGATCACCTCCCTTGACCTGGCGCCGGCACGCACTATTCCCGGTGTCGCCGCGGTCGTTCCCCTGCTCGACGATGACAACATGGTCCGCTTCGTCGGCGCGCCGATTGCGGCCGTCGCGGCCAGGGATCGCCGCACCGCATTGCAGGCCATCGCCGCGATCAGCTTCAAGCCCGAGCCTTTCCCCGCGGTGATCGGGCTCGATGCAGCGCGACGCGACGATGCGCCAATCGTGTTCGACAAGAAGGACCGCAAGCGTGCCGGCAACGTGTCCGAGGGCGCCGGCGGCGCTCCGGTGTCGTGGAAGGGCAATGTGCGCGGACCTTCGGCGCCATTCTCGCAGAAAGCCAAGCAGGCCAAAAGCTGGCTTGACGAAGCGCGGGCGCAACGCAATCCGCTGCTGGTCGAGGAAACCTTCCGCGTCTCGACGCAACAGCACGCAAGCCTCGAACCACATGCCGCCGTGGCCAGGTTCGACGGCGATCAGCTCACCGTGCACATCTCGACCCAGGCCATTCACGAGAGCATGGAGAAGATCGCCAAGCGCTATGGCCTTCCGCACGACAAGGTGCGTGTGATCGCCGATCATGTCGGCGGCGGCTTCGGCTCCAAGGGCAGCCTTGGCCTCGAGACCATCGCCGCGATCGAGCTCGCGCGCGCCGCCAAGGCGCCGGTACGTGTCGCCTTCGATCGCGAAGAGGAGCTTTCCGTCGCCGGCTATCGTCCTGCCGCCGAGCTGAAACTGTCCTTGCTGCCTTCGACGGAAGGCCGCCTCAAGGCGCTGTCGCTCACCGCGCATGCCGATACCGGCGCCGCCGTGAACTCGCTGATCGCGGGCTTGGCGCGGCTGATCTATCCGGCCGACGCGAAAGAGCTCGTCGACTACGACGTGCTGAGCAATTTGCCGCCCGGCGCGCCGTTCCGCGGCCCCGGCGGTCCGCCGATGTCGTTTGCGCTGGAGCAGGCGGTTGATGAAGCCGCGCTGCGCATGAAGATCGACCCGATCCAACTGCGCAAGCGCTGGGACCCCGATCCCAACCGCCAGCGGCTATACGACTGGGCCGCCGGCCTCGACGTCTGGAAGAACCGCAAGCCAGCCGCCGCGCAAGAAGGGCGCTACCGGCGCGGCGTCGGCGTCGCCACCGGCTACTGGCTCTATCTCTGGCAGACCGGCTCCTCGGTCGAGCTCGCGGTCAAGGGCGGCCGCATCGTCGCAAGCTGCGCGGTCCAGGATATCGGCACGGGCACGCGCAGCGTGATCGCGAACACTGTCGCGAAAGCGTTCGATCTCGAGCCACAGGACGTGGAGGTTCGCATCGGCCGCTCCAACCTGCCGCGAGGGCCGGGCTCCGGCGGCAGCCGCGTCACCGCCTCGGTGGTGCCGCCGACCCTGCTCGCCATCGACAAGCTGAAGGCGGAAATCAAGCGCACCGCGTCGCGCACACCCGCTCCGGGCTCGAACGCGCCGTGGCGCGAGATGATCGCGGCTTCCCCTGATATCGCCGTGTCGGCAAGACGCCAGGAGGACGGCACGCCGCCGCCCGGCATCCGGCCCGCGCTGCACGAGGCGGGCATCATGGGCCGGGTGTTCGGTTGGGTGCTGCGCCTGATGAACCACATGGTGGTCGGCGCCGGCGTGCCGAGCTCGGTGCAGGTGATGGAAGTCGAGGTCGACACCTGGCTCGGCCATGTGCGCGTGCTCAACGCCTATACCGGCCTTTCGATCGGCAAGCTCGCCGCGCCGATGCTGGCGCGAAGCCAGGCCGCCGGCGCGGTGATCCAGGGCATCGGCTACGCACTCTATGAGGCGCGGGAGACTGATCCATTGAGCGGCCACATCCTGAGCGGCAGCATGGAGGATTACCGCATTCCGGGGATTGCCGACATGCCGAAACTGGAGGTGCATTTCGACGAGGCCGGTTTCGAGCATGTGCCCGGTGGCAGCGTCGGCATGGGCGAAGTCGCCACCGTGCCGACCTCGCCCGCGATCGCCAACGCCATCCGCGATGCGCTCGGCGTGAGACTGACCGAAATTCCGTTCCGGCCCGATCGCCTGGTGGCCGCGCTGAAGGGGAGGGATGCAGCATGAGTGTCGCCGTCATGACCGCCAGGCCGACTGCCAGGCCCACGCCTGAATTCCGCGCCGGAGGCACCGATTTCAGCGAACGCCGCCGCAGCGGCGTGTCGCAGGGATTGGTGGTCGATATCTCGGCCAGCGGCGACAAGGCGATCACCTGGGACGCCAACGGAGCAGCCCGGATCGGCGCGCTGACCACCATCGCCACGATCGCAACGGACGCGCGCATCGCCGCTGCCTATCCCGGCATCGCGGCGAGCGCGCAAGGCCTCGCCACGCCACAGGTGCGCCAGGTCGCAACGCTTGGCGGCAATCTCGCGCAGCGGTCGCGCTGCTGGTACTTCCGCCGGGCCGACATCGATTGCCTGAAGAAAGGCGGCACCACCTGCCCTGCCCGCTCGGGCAATCATCTCTATGGCGTTGCCTTCGATCTCGGCCCGTGCGTCGCGCCGCATCCCTCCACCATGGCCGCGGCCCTGCTCGCCTATGATGCGACCATCGCCACGGACCGGCGCAGCGGACTCTCGATCGCGGATCTGCTCGGCGATGGCTCGGTCGCGCACGCCGATCACACGCTCGCAGCAGGCGAGATGATCAGGAGCATTGCGCTTCCGGCTCCGCTCGAGGGCGAGCGCGCGTCCTACAAGCGCGCGATCAGCCGGACCTATGCGGAATGGCCGCTGGTGGAGCTCTGCGCCCGCGTCGTGATAACAGGCGGCAAGTTCCAGCTGGTGCGTCTCGCTGCCGGCGGAGTCGCGCCCGTGCCGCTTCGCCTCACCGCCGCAGAAGTCGCGCTTCATGGCCAGATTGCCGATGCGGCATCGATCGCAGCGGCGGCGAAAGCGGCGACCTCGGGAGCCAAACCATTGCCGATGACGGCCTACAAGCTCGATCTGCTGCAAGGGCTGATACGCGACGTGCTGGAGCGGCTTTCGGATTAGCCGGCTGCGGCACGCTGCCTCGCGTGCGGAGAGGCAGCCACATCGTGCGGCCGAACTCGCTTGAACTTGCACCCATCGGGCTTTAGCCGCCTGAACGACCTGCAAGCCGTGCGCGAATATCCGGCTTCAGCACCTTGCCGACCTTGGAACGCGGCAGATCGTCCCAGACCTCGATCTGCTTCGGTGTCTTGACGCTGCCGATCCGTTGCTTGACGAAGGCTGCCAGCGCCGTCGCATCGATGCTCTGGCCGGCGCGGGGCTGCACCACGGCGACGATCCGCTCACCCCATTTCTCGTCGGCCAGCCCGATCACGGCGCAATCCTGCACCGCCTCATGCGCCCGCAGCGCGTTCTCGACCTCGATCGAGTAGACATTGAACCCGCCTGTTATGATCATGTCCTTGGCGCGGTCGACGATATAGAGGTAACCGTCCTCGTCGATGTAGCCGATGTCGCCGGTGTGGTGCCAGCCATGCGCCGACGCCTCCGCCGTGGCTTCAGGATTTTTGTAATAGCCTTGCATCACCAGCGAACCGCGAACCACGATCTCGCCGCGTGCGCCTGATGGCAGCAGATTGCCGTCACCATCCATGATGCCGGCCTGCACCAGCGGACTGATCCGCCCGGCCGAAGCGAGCCGCTCCATCGCGATGGTGCCGTCGGCATTGTAATGCTCATCCGGTGCCATCATCGAGATCATCATCGGCGCTTCGGTCTGACCGAACAGCTGCGCCATCGGCCCGATGCGCCGGAGCGCCTCCGCAAGCCGCGTGGCCGAGATCGGCGCCGCGCCGTACCAGAAACATTGCAACGATTCGAGCTTGGCGGAGTCGAGCCTGGGATGATCGAGCAGCATGTAGATCACGGTCGGCGGCAGGAAGGTGTGCGTGACATGGTAGCGCTCGATCAAATCGAGGAATTCGGCGATGTCGGGGTGATGCATGATCACGATGCGGCCACCGAGCGCCATGATCGGAAAGCACAGCACGCCGGCCGCGTGGGTCAGCGGGGCGAGCGCGAGATAGACCGGACGGCCCTTGAACGGATAACCCATCAGCGTCAGCGCCGTCATGGTCTCGATGTTGCGGCCCGACAGCATGACGCCCTTCGGCTTGCCGGTGGTGCCGCCGGTGCCGGGAATCATCGCGAGATCGTCGACGGTCTCGCGCTGGTAGGGATCGTTGGGGAGGCCGGCGAGCCAGCTGTCGAACGAGGGCGCGAAGGGCAATTCGGCATCGAGACAGACGAGCTTGCGCAGCTTCGGCAGCTCTGCACGCATGGCCGCCACCATCGGCGCAAAGCTTGAATGAAACAGCAGCAGGCTGCAGTCGAATTGGTCGAGGATGCCACGGTTTTCGGCCGCCTCGTTGCGCGGATTGATCGGACACCAGACCGCGCCCGCGCGGGAAATGCCGAACACGCAGGCAAACGCGACCGGATCGTTGCCGGAGAGGATCGCAACCTTCTCGCCGGGCGCGATGCCCGACCGGTCGAGCCCCCGCGCGACGCGATAGCTGAGCTGCTGCACCTCGCGATAGCTGAGATCTCGCCCGTCCATGGTCAGGCACGGCGCATTGGCGCCGAGCGATGCGCCTTTCTCGAGATAGTCGATGAAGCGCATGGTCGCCCCCGAAGCATCGTGAGGTTGGTTAGCTACGAGCTGCGGCGAAGGTCCACCTCTCCCTTGGGAGAGGTCGGCGCGGAGCGCCGGGTGAGGGGTTACGGTCTCTCGTTGAGCCGCGCCCCCTCACCCGATTTGCTGCGCAAATCGACCTCTCCCCGATGGGGAGAGGTAAAGAAACATCGCCGTCGCCGCCGCGCTCCTAATCGTGCACCGTCAGAACAGGCTTGCTGACCAGACCAAAACTGCGCAATTGCCCGAGCAGCTCGTGATGGCCGAAGGCCTGGCAGCCGGAGGCGAAGCCCACGCGCTTGGGCGGCTGCTGCAGCAGGTGCGCCGCCGCATAGGCCTGCAGCATGCCGGTCTGCTTGTAGTTGCTGTTGCCGTTGATGACGCAGTGCGCGCGCCCCAGCGGACCGGAGGCATGCACCGAATCCAGCGACTTGTTGACGCGCGGGTTCTCACGCGGCGGCATTTTGTTCATCACGCCGGCGGCGGTCTGCGCCAACGCGGCGTAGCGGTCGTCGGGGTTCATGTCCTTGGTCGCATCCAGCGCGGCGGCGACGATCTGCGGCACGCCCAGCATCAGTGCGCGGTTGAACACGCCGCCCAGCACCTTCACATTGGCCACGCGCGGATCGCGCTTGAACCACACGGGGTGCGAGGTGCCGCCCCAGGGCAGCGCCAGCGCCAACTCATGCTGGCCGGGGATGGCGAGGTTATAGAGGCCGGCGTCGGGCTGGTGCTCGACATATTTGCTCTGCTCCAGGTAGTAAGCCTTGGCCATCGCGGCGTTGACCAGGATGGTCTGGGTCGAGGCGATGGTCGGGCTGCCGCCCCAGAACACGGCAATATCAAGCGTGTCGAGGCCGGGCGTCTCCAGGCACAGCTGGGCTGCGATCTCGCCGGTGGTGTACATCTGTGCGATGCCGGGCGCGAGCAGCAGGCCGGCATTGGCGAACTTGGTGCCCCACTCCTGCTCGAGCGTGATCAGCCAGTCCTGCTCGCCCGTGGTGTCGGTGTAGTGGCATCGGGAAGCCCAACACGCCTGCACCACCTCGTTGCCGAATTTGGCGAAGGGACCCACGGTGTTGAGCACCACGGAGGCGCCGTTGAACAACTCCGTCAGTGCGCTCACGGTGTGCGGCACTTCGACCACCTCATAGTCGGCGGTCTCGATGCCGGCCACGTTCGCCTTCATCGCGGCGTTGAGCTTCTCGGCGCTGCGCCCCGCAGCGACGAAGGGGATGTTGTATTCGCGTAAGTATTCGCAGACCAGCCGGCCGGTGTAGCCGGACGCGCCATAGACGATGACGGGCTTTTTCGCGCTCATAGCGTTCCTCCGAAATGCTTGATGTCAGGTTCTTTGCTACATGCCCATGCCGCCATCGACCGGCAGTCCGATGCCGGTGATGAAACGGGCCTCGTTCGAGCACAGGAACACCGCGGCATTGGCGATGTCGCCGACCTCCGCGAGCTTGCCGAGAGGCGTCTGCTCCACCACCGAGCCGACCGCGGCATTGACGTCGGGCGCAAGGCCGATCTTCACGATGTCGCCCGCCAGCTGCATGCCCATGTCGGTGGGGATCAAGCCGGGATAGATGCAGTTGACGCGCACGCCGAAACCGAGCTTGCCGGCCTCCATCGCGCCAACCCGTGTCATGCGATCGACCGCGGACTTCGTGCCGGAATAGACCGCGATGCTCGGGAAGGCGATCGTCGCCGCGACGGAGGCGATGTTGACGACCGCGCCGCCCTTGCCGGCCGGTCCGCCCGGCCGCATGGCGCGGAAGGCGTGCTTCATGCCGAGCACGGTGCCGACGATGTTGACGTCACACATCCGCCGCGCGTCCTCGGCCCTGACCTCCGAGATCAGGGACGTGATCTCGATGCCGGCATTGTTGATGAGAATGTCGTAGCCGCCGAGGGTGGCGATCGTCGCAGCAGTCGCTTTCTCCCACTGCGCATCGTCGCTGACATCGAGATGCACGAAGCCGGTCTTCACGCCGAGCCTGGCGATCTGGCCGGCGCTGTCCCTGCCGACGTCATCGAGGATGTCGCCGATCATGACCGCCGCACCGGATCGCGCCAGTGCCTGTGCAATGGCGGCTCCTATCCCGCGGGCTCCGCCGGTGACCAGGGCTTTGCGGCCATCAAGACTCTTCTCACTCATCGCACGTCCTCCCTTTGCTTGAACTGAGCTTTGGACTGATCTGCTGGACTGATCTGTTCGCTGCCGATCGGTGCGTGCTGCAATCGGCAGCACGGTGCCGGCGCGGTGGCGCAGCGGCATGCGAGTCCGTTCCGGCGGCGCGGCGCCGGTGGATGCGTTTCCTCCATGTGCTGGCGTCTTGACGACTGTCCAAATTCTTGGCGCGCACCCTCCTCCCGGAACTTGACACTTGTCAAGGTAAAAATTTGACAGTTGTCAAAGAGGATGGTCTGTAGGGATGACGGATCGTGGTGACGAAGAGACCGGAGACAGCGCGACAATGGCGCGGCAAGCGACAGGAGCGGCGAAGCGTGAGGCCGTGGCGGAGGTCGTGCGGGACGACAAGTTCAACGCGCGGCGGATCGAGCTGGCGGAGGCCGCACTCGAAACCCTGGGCGAGCTCGGCTTCGCCCGCACCAGCCTGCGCGAGATCGCGCAGAACTCGGCCTTCACGCACGGCGTGTTCCACTATTATTTCAGCGACAAGCTCGACCTGATCTGCTGCTGCGTGCGCCACTACAAGGCGAAGTGCGTGACGCGCTATGACGAGGTCGTCGCGACGGCGACGAGCCGCGATGAATTGACGGAGGGGTTCCTCGCCAAGCTCGCAGCAACGCTGCAGAACGAAGCCCGGATGCACCGGCTCTGGTACGATTTGCGCTCGCAGGCGATGTTCGAGGCGGCGTTTCGCAAGGACGTGCTCGAGATCGACAAGAGTCTGGAGGCGATGATCTGGCGAATCGCCTCGCGCTATGCCGAGCTCGGCAACAGGCGGCCGGCATCGTCACCAGCCGCGCTCTATGCGCTATTCGACGGCCTCTTCCAGGGTGCGCTGCTCAAGCACCTCGCGGGTGACAAGGCGGCGATCGCCGAACTGCTCGACGAAGTCCGGCGCCTGCTGCCGACGGTGTGCTGAGGCGTTTGCGCCTGGTGGCGAGAGAGCCGACACGCTCTCTCGGTCGGCAATGGTGAAAGATTACGCCGCGCTCGCCGGCGGCAGGGCCAGCACCGAATAGATCGCCTGGGCGTCGCGCGAGGCGCGGAGCTTCTTGGCGATATCCTGGTCGCGGAGCAGGCGGGCAATGCGGGCGAGCGCCTTGAGGTGATCGGCGCCGGCGCCTTCGGGCGCGAGCAGCAGGAAGACGAGATCGACCGGCTGGCCGTCCATCGCCTCGAAATCGATCGGACGATCGAGCCGGGCGAACAGGCCAAAGATCTTCTCGAGCTTGGGCAGCTTGCCGTGCGGAATGGCGACGCCATAGCCGACCGCGGTGGTGCCGAGCTTCTCGCGCTGGAGCAGCACCTCGAACACCGAGCGCTCGTTTTGTCCGGTCAGCTCGGCAGCCTTGGCCGCGAGCTCCTGGAGCGCCTGCTTCTTGCTGTTGACCTTCAATGCCGGGAGAATCGCCTCGGGTGCGACCAGATCGGTAATCGGCATGGAAGTGTTCCGAGGTGAATTAAACCGTCAGGTTCCGAATTGGCCGTCTCGCTAGAAGCGAGCCCGACCGGCGTCAAGAAGGTCAAGCAGAAGGGGGACTTAGCCCCGGTCTTGATGTGGGGCGCTTCTACTCCAACGCAATCCCGGTGCCAACTGCTGCGTGCGGCTTTGTCCCGGTCATTGTTAAGACCTGTGGTTGATACGGGGGTGCCCTTTCGGGAGCGGATGCTTGTTTTGACGCGTTTTCTTACCGCGAACCGGCTTCCATTCGCTCGAAAACGCTTTAGCCGCCGGATTTGGCCCCCGGCGGGTCGATCCAGCCGACATTGCCGTCGGCCCGGCGGTAGATGATGTTTACCCGGCCGGAGGAGCCATGCTGGAATACCAGGCAGGGCGCCCCGCTGAGGTCGAGTTCCATGACGGCTTCGCTGACCGACATCTGCTTCAGCGAGGTCGTGGCCTCGGCGATGATCACCGGGCTGTAGCCGGTGACTTCCTCATCATCGTCCCCCTCGCCGGGGGCCTCGAGCACATAGGCGGTGGCGTCGAGCGCGGCCAGCGCCGCGGAGGCGACATGGGCCTTGCGGGCTGAACGGTCCTTGAGGCGGCTCTTGTAGCGCTTGAGGCGCTTCTCGATCATGATCAGGGCCTGGTCGGCACTGGCATAGGCGTCCGGGGCGTTCGAATCCGCTTCCAGCGTAATTCCCGAATCCAGATGCAGCGCGCAGTCGGTGCGGAAGCCGAAGCCATCCTTGCTGAGCGTGATGTGGCCGGAATAATTGCCGTCGAAATATTTACGCAGGACCTCTTCAGTCCGGTCAGTGACGCGGCCGCGAAGGGCCTCACCGACACTGACGCTCTTGCCCGAAATCCGAAGAGTCATGTGATGCCTCGCTTGGTTCAATTGGCCAAGATGCGATGACGCGTCATCGCATCCTAGGTCATTTCCCTGCGCATGGTCTTGTCGGAAAACCGCCGGACACTTTTCCGGATCATGCGCCTGCTTGGATCGGTCGCGGTTGGGGGAGAAGAGTAGCGCGATTTCGCGCCAGCGCAATCAGGCCGGTTCGGTGTTGCGGGAGCGATCGGACATTGCGGTGGAAAGGACGTTACCAAGAGCGCTCTGCTTGTCGCGGCGGCGTTGCACCGAGGACGGAATGCGCATGGCTTCGCGGTACTTCGCGACCGTGCGGCGGGCAATATCAATGCCCGAGGCGCGCAAGCGTTCCACGATGGTATCATCCGACAGGATCGCCGTCGGCGCTTCCGAATCGATCAGCTGCTTGATGTGGTGACGCACCGCTTCGGCCGAATGCGCCTCACCGCCGTCGGCCGAGGCGATCGAGGCCGTGAAGAAATATTTCAGCTCGAATGTGCCGCGATTTGTCGCCATGTATTTGTTGGCGGTGACGCGCGACACCGTGGATTCGTGCATCTGGATGGCGTCGGCCACGGCCTTCAGATTCAGCGGCCTTAAGTGCGCGACGCCATGGGTGAAGAAGCCGTCCTGCTGGCGCACGATCTCGGTGGCGACTTTCAGGATGGTGCGGGCGCGCTGGTCGAGCGCGCGCACCAGCCAGGTCGCATTCTGCAGCGCGTCCGTGAAATACGACTTGTCGCCGTCCTTGCCGATCTTCTTCGACAGCTCGGAGTAATAGGTCTGGTTGACCAGCACGCGCGGCAGAGTGTCGCTGTTGAGCTCGACATGCCAGCCGCCATCAGGACCCGGCCGGACATAGACATCTGGCACCATGGTCTGGAGCCGCGCCGAGCCGAACTTCATGCCGGGCTTGGGATTGAGCCGCCTGATCTCGCCGATCATGTCGGCGATGTCCTCGTCGTCGACGCCGCAGAGCTTGCGTAAGGATGCGATGTCGCGCTTGGCGAGGAGATCGAGATGCTCGACGAGGGCCTGCATCGCCGGATCGTAGCGGTCGAGCTCGCGGAGCTGGATCGCGAGGCACTCGCTCAAGGACCGTGCACAGACGCCGGGTGGATCGAATTTTTGCAGCACGGCAAGAACGTCCTCGACGTCCTCTTGCGTTGCGCCGAGCCGCTCGGCCGCACCGCCAAGATCGGGCGGCAGATAACCGGCCTCGTCGACGAGGTCGATCAGGTATTGGCCGATCATGCGCTGCGCCGCGCCGGTGAAGGCGACCGAGAGCTGCTCGGCGAGATGGTCCGACAGCGTTGTCTCGGCCGCGACAAAAGCTTCGAGATTGTAGTCTTCGTCACCCGAGGCGCCGCCGCCCCATTCGGTGTAGGTGGTCGGCGCGGCGTCCTGGGCGTTGCGCGCGGCCGCCTCGGCCGGTTCCTCGGAGAAGACGTTGTCCAGGCCCGTGTCGAGGGTCTGCTCGATCTCGGCGCGGGAGCCGAGATCCTTGCTCATCCATTCTTCCTGGCCCGGCTCGAAGGCCTCGCCGCTGCCGCCAAAGCCATCGTCGGCGCCAGGACCCTCGCCAGGACCGTCCCCGTGGCTGCCCGAATCGTCACTGTCGCTGAACTGGGCGGTCTCGGCCGGCGCTTCGCCGCCGCCCTCGTCATTGGCCCGTTCCAGCAGAGGGTTACGCTCGAGCTCCTCCTCCACGAAGGTGGTGAGATCGAGATTGGACAATTGCAGCAGCTTGATCGCCTGCATCAGCTGCGGCGTCATGACCAGCGACTGCGATTGCCGGAACTCTAATCTCTGCGTAAGCGCCATGAAGCAAGAACCGTTCCCAAAAAATTGGTCCGATTTTTGCTTATCCTAGTCCGAGCCCGATGTACACGTCTTGACGAAACGCAAAAACGGGCTAGAGGCGGAATTCCTCGCCAAGGTAAAGGCGGCGGACATCGGGATCCGCGACGATCTCGTCCGGGCTCCCCTCTGTCAAGATCTCACCGGCATAGACGATATAGGCGCGATCGGTCAGGCCGAGCGTCTCGCGCACATTGTGGTCGGTGATCAAGACGCCGATGCCGCGATTGGTGAGGTGGCGGACGAGGTCCTGAATGTCGCCGACCGCAATCGGATCGATGCCCGCGAAGGGCTCGTCAAGCAGCATGTAGTTGGGACGCGTCGCCAGCGCACGGGCGATCTCGACGCGGCGGCGCTCACCGCCCGACAGCGCGATCGAGGGCGATTTCCGCAGGCGCGTGATGTTGAATTCGTCGAGCAGCGAGTCGAGCTGCTGCTCGCGCTTCTTGCGCGAAGGCTCGACCACTTCGAGCACGGCGCGGATGTTCTGCTCGACGGTGAGGCCGCGGAAGATCGAGGCTTCCTGCGGCAGATAGCCGATGCCGAGCCGCGCGCGCTGATACATCGGCAGCTGGGTGACATCGTGGCCGTCGAGCTCGATCGCACCGCGATCGGCCTTGATCAGGCCTGTTATCATGTAGAACACGGTGGTCTTGCCGGCGCCGTTCGGACCGAGCAAACCGACCGCTTCGCCGCGGCGCACATAGATGCTGACGCCGCGCACGACCTGGCGGCTGCCGAAACTCTTTTCCACGCTATGCACAGCCAGGAAGCCCGGCCGCCGCAACAGCTGCGGCGCGCCTGCGCCATTCGCCCTGGAACTGGATCTGGCCTGGGGAGGCGGCGCCGCCGGTCGTGGCCGCGGCGGAGCCTCGACGCCATAGGGGTCCGCGGCCTGCATCGGCTGGTCACGGGCGATCGGCGGCGCATCCCTGACAGGGCTCGGTACGAGCCCGCCGACACTGTCACCGAGCGCGGTGATGTCCTGACGGGCAAATCCTGGCCGACCGCGCTTGGCGGGGCGCCGTCGGAACATGCTGAAAAGATCGACCATCCCCGCCTTCTAGCCTTTCACGACAATCTTGCACGACGATCGTGCGTGATCTCGCGATCTGCTGCGCCGGCCCCAGCGATTCGCCAGCGCAGCATGAGTGAAGGGATGTCTCATGCCCAGTGAAACACGCCCGAAAAGCGGCGAACCCCGCTTCGAAAGCCCTGCGCGCTAGATACAATCTTGTCGGGCCGGCTTCAACCTGGCGACCCCGAATTATTATATAACCTATTGATTTACTTTGGCTTACCCGGAATGAGCGACGGTATCGCCGGGCCGGAGCCAGGCGTTGCGGGCGTCCCGCATTTGCCATTGCCGCCGCCCTGGGACTGGATGAACAGGCCCTGCACCTTGCCGCTGTCGGATTCCACCCGGGAGACGCCGGTGGTCATGTCGACCATCAGACGGTCGCCGCGCAGCACGTTCTGGCACTGGGTCAGCACCACCTGGCCCGCAGACCCGCCCAGCATGGTGATGAGGTTGGTCTTGGTGTCGAACACGGCGGTCTCGCCTGTCACCACCTGATCCTTCTGGGTGACGACGACATTGCCGCGCGCTTCCAGCCGCTTGATCGAGGAGGCGCCACCCGGCCCCGGTGTCGACGCCTGCATCGGCGGCGCCGCCTTGGCGCCCTTGGCAGGCGCTGCCTGCGGGGCGGGCTGCTTGTCACTGTTCGATTCGTAGAACACCACCAGCGTCTTCGAGGTCATGGTGGTGTCGCCCTGCACGACCTTCACATTGCTCTTCGCGTCGCCGGAGAAGGTTGCCTCCTTCTTCTTGTCGCGCATCTCGAGCGAGGCGGCCTCGATCTGGATCGGCTGATCGCGGTTCTGCGAAAAGCCCTGCATCGCGTTCGGCACGCCTTGCATCGCGCTCTGCGCGACCGCAGCGCCAGTCGCGATGATCAGCGCAGCCGCTGCGATGATGGCGCGGCGCTTGACGTCATTGCGCGGGAAAACATGAGCCATGAAAATCACTTTGAATTCGAATTCGCAGACTTGTTCTTCTTCGCCGGCGGCGGCACGGGCTGCGCAACCGGCGCGGGAGCTGCATCATCCGTGCTGATCTTGTCCAGATGCATCACCACATTGCCTTCGAAACGGATGACATCGCCGCCCTCGGTGATGCGCAGCTTGTCGGCGGTCAGCGTGCCGTTGGTCAATTTGACGTCGACATGTTCGTCCGAGGAGACCGTGCCCTTGTTCATGTCGACGAAGGCCGAATTCAGCCGCGCCTCGTAGCCGGTCGAGGTGCGCACGAAGACGTCCTTGTGCAAATCGAGCTGCTGCTGCTTGTTGTCGAAGCGGCCGGTGCGGGCATCGAGGAACACGGTCGACTGGTCCTCCATCAATACTCTCGCGCGCAGATCGTTGAGGTCGACATGATCGGGGTCGGTGATGTCCTGCGTCGCCGTCTTGGCCCACAGCTCGTAGGGCCGCTGGTCCGGCGTGAAGCCTGAGAGGTGCGGCGATTCCATCGTGATCTTGGTGCCCGTGACCACGAGGTTTCCGGAATCGAGCTTGATGGGGATCTGGAACGGATTGAGCAAGGTCGAGACCAGGACAATTGCAGCCAGGGACGCAGCCACCGTCACCGGGACTGCGATGCGCAGAATCCGCACCAGACGGCTGTGGCGCGCCGCACTGGCAAACTTCGCCGCAAGCGCCGCGTCGTAGGTGGGAAACTGGGCCGAATTCACCGCTGCTCCGGGTGTCGCTCGCCTTGTCCGGTTCAAGGCCGCGCCATTGTACCCGCGACCGCTGGAATATGCAGCCCGCGACAAACCGGTACGAAAGTGTCCGAAACGAGGCGGCAGCCCTGGTCCGCTTGCTGTCATTTCGGGGCGATGCGAAACATCGAACTACGGTGCGCAATTGCGCACCTGAGAATCTCGAGATTCCGGGTTCGGCTCTTCGAGCCACCCCGGAATGACGTCGAAACGATCTCAGGAATGCGCAAAAATGTCCTCTTCCTCCCAGCCCTGGAGGTCGAGCAAAGCGCGGGTCGGCAGGAAGTCGAAACAGGCTTTTGCCAGCGCCGTGCGGCCCTCCCGGACCAGCATGGCGTCCAGCCGCTCGCGCAAGGCATGCAGATGCAGCACGTCGGAGGCGGCATAGGCCAGCTGCGGCTCGCTCAGGCTGTCGGAACCCCAATCGCTGGACTGCTGCTGCTTGGAGAGGTCGACATTGAGCACCTCGCGGACGAGATCCTTGAGGCCGTGGCGGTCGGTATAGGTGCGGGTCAGGCGGGAGGCGATCTTGGTGCAGTAGATCGGCCCGGTCATCACACCGAAGGTCTGGTACAGCACCGCGACGTCGAACCGGGCGAAATGAAAGATCTTGGTGATGGCGGGATTGGCCAGCAGCGCCTTCAAATTCGGCGCATCGGTGTGGCCCTTGGGGATCTGCACCACGTCGGCGCTGCCGTCGCCCGGCGAGAGCTGGACCACGCAGAGCCTGTCGCGGTGCGGGTTGAGCCCCATGGTCTCGGTGTCGATCGCCACCGCGCCGGTGTAGCGGGAGAGGTCAGGCAGGTCACCGCGGTGCAGGCGTACGGTCATAACGTTTCAAACCCTCAAATCGAATCGGTCGCTCGGCAGCATAGGCTAATCGGATGGTCCGCGATTTAGCCATTAGGGACAGGCCGCGCAAGCCGCGGCTGGCTCAGATCGCCGCCAGCATGATGCAGACCATCGCCGCCACGGTGGTGCGGCTGGCGCCGTCGCGGAAGGCGTAGATGATGGGGTCATCAGGCATCTCGCGGCGATGCGCGATCATCAGGGCCCGCCCGAACCAGTAGAGCAGCAGCGGAGCGAGCAGCCACAGCATCCAGGGCCGGCTGTAGAGCGGTGTCACCGCCGAGGACGAGACGTAGAGCGCAAACACCGTCACCGCGTTCATCGCGCTCGCCGCCGCCATCGCGGCGATGATGTGGAGGTCGCTGATGCGGTAGTCGCGGTTGGACGGATCGGCGAGGCCCTCGCCCTGGCGCATGCAGAGCTCGCTGAAACGCTTGATCAGCGCCAGCGAGGTGAACACGAACAGCGAGAACACCATCAGCCATTCCGACAGCATGACGCCGGCGGCGACGGCGCCGGCGACGATGCGCAGGCAATAGAGGCCGGCGAGCGTGACGACATCGACCAGCATCTTGCGCTTGAGCACCAGCGAATAGGCGATGGTGGTGACGAGATAGGCGACGAGCACGCCGAGGAAGGTCGGGGAGATGCAGAGGCTGGCAGCGAAGGCGAACAGCCACAGCGCGGGGATCGCCGACAGCGCCGACGAGATCGGCAAGTCCCCCGCGGCCAGCGCGCGGTGGCGCTTGGTCGGATGCTGGCGATCGGCGGCGAGGTCGAGCAGATCGTTCATCAGATAGGCGCCCGAGGCGCAGGCCGAGAACGCCAGGAACGCCAGCAGCGTGGTGCCGAGCGTTGCGACATTGACCTGATGCGCGGTGAGAACGGGCACGAACACCAGCGTGTTCTTGGCGTATTGATAGAGCCGCAGCGCCTTCGCCCAGGTGCGAAGACTGGCGCGATCACGATTGACATGGTCGATGCGTTCGATCGAGGCGCGGTCGAACGGCAGATTGTCGCCGGCCGCAAGGTCGGCCGGGGTCACGACGCCGTCGAAGCCGAGATGCGCCGAGATGCCGGTCGCCTGGTCGGCAAAGCGCTCCGCCACCAGAAAGATCTTCGCGCCCCGCGCCCGCGCTGCCAGCGCCCGGTTCAGCACCCCGGCATCATAGGGCAGGTGGGCATAGTCGATCCTGGCGCGTGCCAGAACCTCCGTGAGCACAGCCATGCCCGGACGTCCGCGCGCGCCGAAACGGGCCAGCATGCGGGCAGGTGCAGAGAACAGCGCCTCCATCAGCAATTCCGAACGCAGCAGGGCGCCTTCGAGATCGATGACGAGAGTACGGGCCGGCGCCGGCCTCGCCTGCGGCGCGGCCTCGCTCGGATCGTATTGCGAGGCGGGTTGCTCCATCCGAAAACGCTCTGACTTGCCGCGACACGGCCGGCCCCAAGGGCTGGCAGGAAGCGGGAAAAGGACGGCCGCGAGCCTAGGCGGCATTGGCTAAGGGCGGCTTAACCCTTCCGGCAAAGGGGACCCCGAGGCCAGCTGTTGCAGGGATCCCACAATCCGGCGCGGGCTGGATATACCAGCCGAAGCCCAGGTCCGAGCCGGTGGTAATCGGCGGCGCCCACCCTATCTGAGCCCGGTTTCTCACACGCATCAGGTGCCATGACAGACCAGACGCTCGCCGCGCCGATCGACGATCAGCAGGAACGCCAGCGCGGCTTTACGCGCTACCAATCGCTTCTCGTGGCGCTGCTCGCCTTCGCGCAGTTCACGATCATTCTCGACTTCATCATCATGTCGCCGCTCGGCGCCATCATGATGCCCTCGCTCAACATCACGGCCGGGCAATTCGGCGTCGCGGTGTCGGCCTACGCGTTCAGCGCCGGCCTTTCAGGCATTTTGGCCGCCGGCTTTGCCGATCGCTTCGACCGCAAGCGGCTGCTGCTGTTCTTCTACACCGGGTTCACGCTCGGAACCCTGTTGTGCGCGCTGGCGCAGAATTATCATGTGCTGCTGCTCGGCCGCATCGTGACCGGCCTGTTCGGCGGCGTGATCGGCTCGATCGTGCTCGCCATCGTCACCGATTTGTTCGCGCTGCATCTGCGCGGCCGCGTGATGGGGTTCGTGCAGACGGCGTTTGCCGCGAGCCAGGTGCTCGGCGTTCCCGCCGGCCTGTTCCTGGCCAATCACTGGAGCTGGCATGTCTGCTTCTTTGCGATCGTCGGCCTGTCGATCCTGTCGATCGCCGTCATCGCCTTCGCCATGGAGCCGGTCGCTGCGCACCTGAAGCTGAAGCAGGACCGGAACCCGTTCCACCATCTGGTCGCGACGGTCGGCGAGCCGCGCTACACGCTGGCCTTCGCGGTCACGACCTTGCTGGCGACGGGCGGCTACATGCTGATGCCGTATTCCAGCGCCTTCACCGTGAACAATATCGGCATCGACATCGTGCATCTGCCGACGATCTATCTGGTCTCCGGCCTGTTCAGCATCGTCACCGGACCGCTGGTCGGCCGCGCGGCCGACAGCTTCGGCAAATATCCGACCTTCGTGTTCGGCTGCGCGATGACCATCGCCATGGTGCTGATCTACACCCATCTCGGCCACGTCTCGCTGGTCACCGCGATCGCCGTCAACGTGCTGCTGTTCGTCGGCATCTTCTCGCGCATGATCCCGTCGCAGGCGCTGATCTCGGCGATCCCCGATCAAAGCCAGCGCGGCGCCTTCAGCGCGATCAGCGCCTCGCTGCAGCAGCTTTCCGGCGGCCTCGGCTCGGTGCTCGCGGCCGCGATCATCTCGCAGCAAGCCGACGGCTCGCTGCTGCATTTCGAGCGGATCGGCTACGTCGTCGTCACGACCACTGTTATCACGCTGGTGGCGATGTATTTCGTGCAGAAGGGGGTGGCGGAGAAGGCGGGGGAGCGGGTGGTGTGAGGGCGCCTGGCAGCGGTGGAGACGCTACGAGCGGCGCCTCCCCCTCTCGAGGCCTCTCTCATTGCAGGGCGGAGAAGCTTGTCGGGCTCATGAAAGAGTTCGTGATATTCGCGAGAATTGGCCCGTCGACCTCCGAGGCAGCGGCGACCTCCTGCCATTCGCGGTCCGCTACGAAGGCACCCCAAAGACGCTCCCGCTCCGCGAGCGAGTCCCAGACCAGGATGTAGACCAGCTCAAGGTGTGACGGTCCGACCGTGGTCCGCCAAAAGCCAAGCTGGCGAATGCCGAGCCGCTCCCAAATCTTCAGTGTGCGCGTTTCAAAACGCGTCAGCAGCGCCGGCATCCGGCCCGGCAGGGCGTGGTAGGTGCGCAATTCGTAGATCATCTCTCATCCTCGCCTGGTTCAAGCCTATCCGCGATACGCCGGTTGCGACTGGCATATTTGCCAAACTTGTCGTATTTCCTGCCAATGCTCACACCGGCCCCGACACGCCCTCGGCATATTGTCTTTCTGGTCTTTGAGCGCTTCCAAGTGCTCGATCTCGCCGGCCCGATGCAGGTGTTCCTTTCGGCGAGCGAACATGCGCGAGACGCCGCAACAGGGCTGCCAATCGATTACCGGGTCTCCGTCGTGTCGCCCGGTCCCACCAGGGTACAGGGCTCCTTGTCACTGGCGATCAATGCCGAGCCTTTGCCGTCCGCGTTGATGCCCGGAACGACGATTATGGTGGTTGGAGGAAAGGGCGTTGAAGCGGCGTCGCAGGATCTTGTTCTGATCGACTGGTTGCGGAGCCACGCAGACGAGGCGGAGCGGATCTGCTCCGTTTGCAACGGTGCAATCGTGCTCGCCCGGGCCGGGTTGCTTGCGGGCAAGCGAGCGACAACGCATTGGGTCGATTGTGACAAGCTCCAACGGAACTTCCGCGATGTCACGGTCGACCGCGATGCCATCTATGTGCGCGACGGCAAAATCTGGAGTTCCGCAGGGGTCAGCGCCGGCATTGACCTTGCCCTCGCGCTCCTCGCCGATGACCACGGCGAAGCAGCGGCCACAGTCACGGCCAAGTGGATGGTGCTTTACGTCAAGCGACCAGGCAGCCAGTCGCAATTCAGCGAATTCATCGAAACCATCGACCATGAGAAGGCGGGCGCTTTTGCGGAGCTTCACCACTGGATCTTGCGCAATATCCGCCGCGACCTCAGCGTTCCCAGGCTTGCGGCTCAGGCGGGCATGAGCGAGCGAACATTCGCGCGCAAATATCGTAGGTTGATCGGTGTGCCGCCCGCCGAGACGGTCAAACGGCTTCGTGCCGATACGGCGCGTCACCATCTTCGGACCTCGACTTTGCCGCTCAAGACGGTTGCGGCCAAGTGCGGCTTCGGGTCAGTCGAGCAGATGAATCGGGTCCATCTGAAATTCTACGGTCTGACCTCGCGTACATTGCGTGACATCGGATAGCCGACCCTTAAAGCGCGATGAGATTGGGTTGAATCGTCATCGCGCTTAGAACGACGGCCATGCGCGTAGATCGCTGGCGCTCGCATTTCAGGTCCGGTGACAGCCGGGGCTATCTGACGTCAGCGTTCCGTCCGGCCGCATCAGGGCCGTGTCCGGATTGCACAGGAGCGAAGGTTGCATGGCCTTGTCCATGATCTGCCGCCCGGCTTGCTGAAAAATTTCCTTGAGCACGCCTCCCGACACCACGGTCAGATCGGCGTCGGTCAGTTCCTGACAGGATCGTTGGGTCATTTTCCTTCTCCCTCGACTTCACTGGGGCTTGCCGTGCCACTGCACACCGCCGTCCGAGGAAACCGACCAAAATCCGCTCACACCGCCAAGGCTGCCCGGCCACGTAACAGCCATACCGCCGTTGCTTTTCGTTCCCCAGGCGATAGATCCGGTATGTCCCGATGTGCCGAAATTACCTGATCCTCCCGCAACGTCATCGAGACGGTCGAGGGACAGTTCATCGATGTTTGACATTGCGCACATGGTCTTCTCTCCATCCGAAAGTCATCCCGCCCATCGGGTTGATGCCGCACCTTGCCTCAGAGCCGGTCGTTCCGACCGTGAGTAGGATCACGCAGCAGATGGAGCAGGAGCTTGTTGCTGGAGCAGTGCGACAAGAAAGCCCTCAGTTCTCAAGGGCTTCGAGCGCCGTCATTGTCTCGATAAGACGATGGTGCCCAGGAAAGGACTCGAACCTTCACGGCCGTTAAGCCACTGGCACCTGAAGCCAGCGCGTCTACCAATTCCACCACCTGGGCATGCCGTTTCGGGGCACGGAGGCGGTTACTACGGTTCGGTGACGCCGTTGTCAATTCATGGTTCTGGATGCCGATTGCGCATCGCACACCGCCCCGGTAGAAGCCTGATATCGCGCACTCTTCCTGCAGGAATGGACCTCCATGGCATCGAATCTGGAAACTCTCGTCACGGTTTTCGGCGGATCGGGGTTTTTGGGCCGGAATGTGGTTCGGGCGCTGTGCCGGCGGGATTACCGGATCCGGGTCGCGGTGCGGCGGCCGGAACTGGCCGGATACCTGCAGCCCTCGGGCAAGGTCGGCCAGGTCCACACCATCCAGGCGAACCTGCGCTACCCTGGATCGGTCGAGGCGGCGGTGCGTGATTCGCATGTCGTGATCAACCTGGTCGGCATCCTCACCGAGGGCGGCGCCCAGACCTTCCACGCCGTCCAGGCCAAGGGCGCCGAGACCGTCGCCAAGGCGGCGGCCGCGGCGGGTGCCGACCTGATCCATGTCTCCGCGATCGGCGCCGATGCTGATTCGCCCTCGCGCTATGCCAAGGCCAAGGCCGCCGGCGAGGCCGCGGTGAGCGCGGCGGTGCCGTCGGCCACGATCTTCCGCCCCTCAGTGATGTTCGGCCCCGAGGACCAGTTCACCAACCGCTTCGCGGCCCTGGCGCGGCTGTCGCCGGTGCTGCCGCTGATCGGCGGGAGCACGCGGATGCAGCCGGTTTATGTCGGCGATGTCGCCACCGCGATCGCGGATGCCGTCGACGGCAAGGCCAAGGCGGGCGCGACATACGAGCTGGGCGGGCCTGAGGTGCTGACCATGCGCGAGATCATCGAGACCATTCTCGCGATCACCGACCGCGAACGCACCCTGGTGCCGCTGTCGTTCGGCCTCGCCCGCCTCAAGGCCGCCCTCCTGCAATTCGCCCCGGGTACCTTCAAGCTGACGCCGGACCAGGTCACGCTGCTCGAGCGCGACAATGTCGTGTCGGACGCGGCGAAGGCCGCCGGCCTGACGCTGGAAGGGCTCGGCATCACCCCCGATTCGCTGGAAGCGATCGCCCCGCAATATCTCTGGCGCTTCCGCCCGCAGGGCCAGTTCCAGCGCATGGGTGCGTGAGGTGTTCACCTCGCCCGCTTGCTTGCGGGAGAGGGAGCGCACCGATCGTGCGGCGAAAGACGGCTCTAAAACTTCAGCTTCTTGAACACCACTTCCGGCAGCGCCTTGATGATCAGCATCACGACGCGCCAGATGCCGCTGACATAGACGACGTCGGTCTTCTTCTCGACGGCGCGGAGGATTGCATCGCCGACGACAGGCGCTTCGACCGTGAGCGGACCGATCAGCTTCATGCCCTCGGTCATTTTGGTGCGGACGAAGCCCGGCTTGACGGTGACGACATGCACGCCGCCGCGGCTAGCGCGGGCGCGCAGGCCTGAGAGGAAGGCGGAGAAGCCTGCTTTCGCCGAGCCGTAGACATAGTTCGAGGCGCGGCCGCGATCACCGGCCACGGACGACACGCCGACAATGGTGCCGTTGCCGCGGCCTAAAAACTTCTCCGCGAACAGGCCGAGGATCAGCGACGGTCCCTCATAATTGGAGCGCATGATGGTGGTGGCGTGGGCGAGGTCGCTCTCGGCCTTTTGCTGCACACCCAGCAATCCGACGATCGAGATCACGACGTCAGGCAAGACGGGAAGGCCGGCGACAAAGCCGTCAAAAGATGCGGTGTCGAGCACATCGAAGGTTCGCGTGCTCGCTTCGATATCGTAGCGCGCGCGCAGATCGGCGGCGTCGGGCTCGAGCGCTGCGGCATCGCGACCTGCGAGCGCGACATCGTAGCCGGCCTTGGCGAAGGCGCGCGCGGCGGCGCGGCCGATATCGGAGGAGCCACCGAGCACCAGAACTGACTTGCGTGACGTCACCGCTTAAACCTCATCGAACAGGCGTTGTGACAATTTTGAGCGGATCGCCCCGTCGGGATCGAGCGACTTGCGGATCGCCTTGAAGCGCTGCAACGCCGGATAGCCGGCCTCGAACGTCGCGCGCGACTGGCGTGCGTCTTTTGCGAGGTAGAGCCGGCCGCCGGCGGCGACGACCAGGCGGTCGATCTCGTCGAGGAAAGTCAGGATGTCGCCGTTCACCGGGAAATCCAGCGCCAGCGTGTAGCCGGGCAGCGGAAACGACAGCAGCCCGTCGCCATGACCGAGCTTCTTGAGCACCGCGAGGAACGACGCATCGCCGCGCCTCGCGACGCGATCGAGGATGTCGCCGAGTACCTCGCGCGCGGCAGCCTCCGGGATCACGCATTGATGCTGCAGGAAGCCGCGCCGTCCATAAATGCGATTCCAGCCGCCGAGACTGTCGAGCGGGAAGAAATACGGATAGAGCGAGACCACATGATCGCCACCGGCGCGGCGCGCGCCCACGCGGTAATAGAGCTCGTTGAAGGCACTGACGCTGGTGCGATTGAGCGTGACCGACGGCAGGTCGAGCGGCACCGCGAGCGCCGGTGGTTTGCCGACGGGAAACACCACTGCGCCTTCGGCCAGCTCGTCCCGGCCGGCATGCTCCCCCAGATAGATCAAGGAGCGGCCAAGGTTACGCCCGCGCGCCACGCAATCGATCCACGCCACCGAATAAGTCGCGGAATCGCCGGCCTCCAGCGCGCGCATGGCCGCATCGAGATCGGACGCGGAGATCACCCGCTCCCGAATCCAGCCTGTCTCGACCGGGCGAAGCCGCATCGTCGCTTCGAGGATCACGCCGGTGAGGCCCATGCCGCCGACGGTTGCGAAGAAGGCATCGGAATTCTGCTCGCGCGAGGCTTCGATGGTCTCGCCGGAACCGGTGCGCAGCAGGATGCTGTCGACGTAGCGGCCGAAACCGCCCTCGCAATGATGGTTCTTGCCATGCACGTCGGCGGCGATCGCGCCGCCGACCGAGACGAAGCGCGTGCCTGGCACCACTGATGGCAGGAAGCCGCGTGGGCCGAAGGTGTCGATCAGGTCGGACAGCAGCACGCCGGCTTCAACGCGAATGCGGCCGGTCACGGGATCGAACGACCTCACCCGGTCGAACGCCGTCATGGTGATGGTTCTGGCGGTGCCGATCGCGGCATCGCCATAGGCGCGGCCATTGCCCCTCGCTACCGAGCCGGCAACGACAGCCTCCCCCACAGCCTCGAACGACCGCGGCCTCAGCATTTCGCTATCGACGACCGGGAAGCGCCCCCAGCCGCTGACTGTCGTCATCGCACAGCTCCGCCTGCGGGCCGTCCCGCCCCAGGAACTGCCTAGCGGTCAAAAGCTGATATTGGGTTGAGGCTTGTCAGCGAGTTTTCAAAGGTTAACGGCGTAGCGCCGTGGGCGTAGCCCGGATGGAGCCGACGGGTCGGCGCGACGCGCCGCCCGATGACAGGCTCCGCGCAATCCGGGGCAGCAGCGCTTGTGGCACGATCCCGGGTTACGCTTGCGCTCCATCCGGGCTACAGGACCACAAAACTTAACGCCCCAGCGCCAGCGCGATCAGGCCGAGCGTGCCGACGATGACGCGCCACCAGGCGAACACCACGAAGCCGTGGCGGGTGACGTATTCCAGGAAACTCTTCACCACGATGATCGCGGTGATGAACGACACCACGAAACCGATCGCGACGATGCCCATATGGTCCATCGTCATCTCGGAGCGGTTCTTGTAGAAATCGTAGGCGAAGGCGCCGATCATGGTGGGGATGGCGAGGAAGAACGAGAACTCCGCCGCCGCCCGCTTGTCGGCGCCAAGCAGCATCGCCGCGACGATGCTGGCGCCGGAGCGCGACACGCCCGGGATCATCGCGACGCACTGCGCGATGCCGATATAGAGATACATCAGCAGCGGAAATTTGGTGGCGTCATGCTCGCGCGGCTTGAGATCGAGCCGGTCGACCCAGAGCAGGATGGCGCCGCCGACGATCAGCGTGAAACACACGACCCAGGGATTGAACAGCACGCTCTTGATATATTTGCCGGCGACGAGGCCGACGACGACGGCGGGCAGGAACGCCACCAGCACGCCGATCACGAACCGGCGCGCATAGGCATCGCCCGTGAACATGCCGATCGCGACGTCCCACAGCTTCTTGAAATAGAGCCCGACGATCGCGAGGATCGCGCCCAGCTGGATCAGAACCGTAAACGAATCCCAGAACGCGCCCTCGCCGAGGCCGAAGAAGCGTTCGGCCAACAGCAGATGGCCGGTCGAGGACACGGGAAGGAACTCGGTTACACCCTCGATGATGCCGAGGATCACTGCCCGTATTGCATCTGACATATTTACGGTCCATTTCCGCTGGAAAAGCGGGGCTCTTCTCGCCTATTCGCCCCTCGCTCGCAATCGCAAATGCGCTATCGCGCCTTGCCTCACTGATTTGAAGGACTAGTGTGGCACCGCACAACATTGATGGATTCTTAAGCACCATCAAATAGTCAAAGGCTGCATGTTTACGCTGTTCCATCATCCGTTTTGCCCGCATTCGCGCTTCATCCGCCTGATCGCGGGCGAATACGGGCTCGAATTGAGGCTCACGGAAGAACGCAGCTGGGAACGGCGCGAGGCATTTCTGCTGCTCAACGCGGCCGGCACGACGCCTGTGATGGTGGACGACGAGCAACCGCCGATCCCGGGCGCCGCGATCATCGCGGAGTATCTCGACGAGGCCTACGGCGCCGAGATGGGACCCAAGCGCCTGATGCCGGAGACGATCGCAGAGCGCGTCGAGGTGCGCCGGCTGATGGCCTGGTTCAACGAAAAGTTCTTCGAGGAAGTGTCGCACCCGCTCGTCACCGAGCGCATCTACAAGCGCTTCATGAGCGAAGAACACGGCGGTGGGCCGCCCTCAGCCGATATCATGCGCGCTGCCAAAGCAAACGTGCGCTATCATCTCGCCTATATCGGCTGGCTGGCGCAGACGCGTAACTTCCTTGCCGGCGACCGGCTCACTTACGCGGATCTCGCCGCCGCGGCGCATCTCTCGGCGATCGACTATCTGGGCGACGTGCCATGGAGCGAGGACGACGCAGCAAAGGCGTGGTACGCGCGGGTGAAATCCCGCCCGTCGTTCCGCCCGCTGCTGAGCGAATGGCTGGCCGGCGTGCCGGCGTCGCGAACCTATGTGGACCTGGATTTCTGAGCCTTGACCCGACTGAACTGAAGGCTCAGCTGGCACGCGAAGCGCGCGCGCTCGGCTTCGACTGCATCGGCATCACCGAGCCTGGCACGATCGAGAAGGCCGGCGCGCATTTTCTCGAATTCATCGCCACGGGCGGACACGGCGACATGGACTGGCTTGCGAGTCAGCCGGAGCGGCGCGTCGATCCGCGCGGGCTGTGGAGCGACGTGCGCAGCGTGATCATGCTCGGCGTCAATTACGGCCCCGACCAGGATCCGCTCGCGATCCTGAAGCAGCGCACGCGCGCGGCGATCTCGGTCTATGCGCAGGGCGACGATTATCACGACCTCATCAAGAAACGGCTGAAAGCGCTGGCGCGCTGGCTGGTCGCGACTGCCCCGAGCGAAGTGAAAGTATTCGTCGACACCGCGGCGGTGATGGAGAAGCCCTTGGCGCAGGCCGCGCATCTCGGCTGGCAGGGCAAGCACACCAATCTGGTTTCGCGCGAATTCGGCTCATGGCTGTTTCTCGGCGCGATCTACACCACGCTCGAACTGCCGCGCGACTCCGCCGAGATCGACCATTGCGGCTCGTGCCGGGCTTGCCTGGACATCTGCCCAACCGCGGCGTTTCCGGCGCCCTACAAGCTCGATGCGCGGCGCTGCATCTCGTATCTGACCATCGAGAACAAGGGACCTATCCCGCAGGAGTTTCGCAAGGCCATCGGCAACCGCATCTATGGCTGCGACGATTGCCTGGCGGCGTGTCCCTGGAACAAGTTTGCGCAACAGGGCCGCGAAGCAAAACTCGGCGCGCGGCATGAGTTGCGTGCACCGGAGCTGGCCGAACTGGCGCGACTCGACGACGCCGCGTTTCGCGCGCTGTTCACGAAGTCGCCGGTGAAGCGGATTGGCCGCGACCGGTTCCTGCGCAATGTGCTGATCGCGATTGGCAATTCCGGCGACGTTACGTTGGCGGACGAGGCGCGGCGATTGCTTGACGATGCGAACCCTCTGGTGCGTGGCGCTGCGGTGTGGGCGTTGCGGCAGTTGCTGGAGAGGGATGAGTTCGAGGCGATGCAAGCCGATGCGCTGAACAAGGAGCCGGACCAGAGTGTGCGTGAGGAGTGGCAAGCCGCCTCCTAACCCACCGCTCCGCGAAGGCGGGGAATCCAGTACGCCGCGGCTTTTCGGCTCAATCACTGCTGCCTCGGCGTACTGGATCGCCCGGTCGAGCCGGGCGATGACAGCGGGAGTGTGGGGACGTGCATCACCCTTGATTTGCCCGTTCATTCCCGCAATCTCGCGCGCCATGACAAATACCCCTTTCTTCACCCGCGACGGCGAGACATTCCATCCGACGGAAGTGGCGAGCGGCCCCTGGGATCCGAAATCGCTGCACGGACGCGTCATCGTCGGCCTGCTCGGCTTCGCCATCGAGGAGCGCCATTCCGGTCCTGACTTCGTGCCGGCGCGATTGACCGTCGACATGTTTCGGCTGCCGACCATCGACAAGCCGATCAACGTGACAACAAAGCTGGTGCGTGACGGAATGCGCATCCGTGTGGTGGAGGCGGAATTCTTCTCCGGCGGCGTCAGCATGGCGCGCGCCTCGTGCCAGATGTTGCGGCGGACGCAGAACCCTGACGGCAATGTCTGGTCGCCGCCGAACTGGGACGTGCCGAAGCCATCAGACATTCCAAAACCCACCGATCCCAGGCTCGGCATGAACGGCAAATGGACGACGCGGCCGATCGTCGGACACATGGGTTCGCTCGGACCGCGCCGGCTCTGGATGAGCGAGGTGCGTGAGCTCGTGGCCGGCATGCCGATGACGCCGTTCGTGCATGTCGCTGTTGGCGCCGATTTCGCCAGTCCGTTTGCCAACGCCGGCGACAAGGGGCTCGGCTACATCAACAGCGACGTGACGATCTATCTGCATCGCCTGCCGGTGACGAACTGGATCGGCTTCGAAGTGGTAAACCATCACGCCACCGATGGCGTCGCGATCGGCGAATGCTGGCTCTACGACGAGCAGGGCCCGATCGGCACCGCGACGGTGGCAGCGCTGGCGCAGCGCAAGCCGATGGCGAATCCGTCGAAGCGGTAGCTACACTGCCCGTCATTCCGGGGCGCGCGTAGCGCGAACCCGGAATCCATTCCACCACCATTTCTGCGGCCCGATGGATTCGGGCTCGCGACTTCGTCGCGCCCCGGAATGACGGTTATCCCCTCACCCGATCTCCGCCACCGCGGCAAGAATGCGCGCGATGTCTTGCGGGCGGGACAGGCGGTGGTCGCCGTCCTGGATCAGGGTGAGCACGACGTCGTCGGCCGGCAGGCGGTGGGTCAGCGCAAACGCGTGCTGCCACGGCACGTCAGGGTCCTGGGCGCCTTGCAGGATGCGCACCGGACAGCCGAGATCGATGGCGCCGCCGAGCACCAGATGGTTGCGCCCCTCTTCGATCAGCTTGCGTGTGATCGGATAGGGCGTGCCGTCGCCATATTCGGATGGCCTGAGCCAAAAGCCCTTGGTCTCGATCTCCTGCTTCACCTCGGGCGAAAAATTCTTCCACATCAGCTCTTCGGTGAAGTCGGGCGCGGGTGCGATCAGCACCAGGCCCGCGAGCGAGGCTTTGGCTTGCTGGTTCTCTTGCTGGTTCTCTTGCTGGTTCTCTTGCTGGTTCTCTTGCAGGCTCTCTTGGCGCCTCTTGATCTCGCGCGCGAGCAGCAGGGCCATCCAGCCGCCCATGGAGGAGCCGATCAGGATTTGCGGGCCGGTGCAGAAGCGCTCGAACACGGCGATGCTGTCCTCGAGCCAGCTGCCGATGGTTCCATCGGCGAAATCGCCGCTAGATTCGCCGTGGCCGGAGTAGTCGAACCTGACGGCGGCGCGGCCATGCTCGCCGGCCCAGCCATCCAGCGCTACCGCCTTGCCGCCCTGCATGTCCGATTTGAAACCGCCGAGCCAGACGAGACCAGGTCCTTGGCCGGGCCCAGATCCTCGCCCGGCGCGGTGGCGAACCGCGATCCGGCGCGCCGACGAACCCTCGCCAACATCGATGAAGTCGAGCACGGCATCGGGAATTGCTGAGGTCATGGAACGTTTACTCTTGTTGTGGGGTTTGAGGTCCCAAGGCGTATTCCGCGAGGCAAGCCTATCTCGGCATTGTCCCTTTGGGACGCTTGCGGAACAGAGGCAAGGTGTCTATGTCGAGCACCGTGCCGATAGGCGTGACCAAAATGCCTCGCATTTGAGGGTTTCTCGCTTCCGGCACGGGCGACTTGCTTGCCGGCATCAGCATCTTCCTTCAAAATAGCCGCTTCCTTTCACAACTTTGGAGAACCACCCATTCGCCGTCCCAATAGAGCCCCGGCCCCAGCCAGCAAAGACGGGCCGCGCATCAATGATGATATTCGCAACGCGCAGATCCAGCTGATCGACCAGAACGGTGACAACAAGGGCACCGTCGAGACGATGATGGCCGTCAAGATGGCCCAGGAAGCTGGCATGGATCTCGTCGAGATTTCGCCGAATACCAGCCCTCCCGTCTGCAAGATCATGGACTACGGGAAGTACAAGTATTCCGCCCAGAAGAAAGCCGCCGAAGCCCGCAAGCGGCAGAAGACCGTCGAGATCAAGGAGATCAAGCTCCGCCCGATGATCGACGACCACGATTACGACGTGAAGATGCGCGCGATGCTGCGGTTCTTCGAAGAGGGCGACAAGGTCAAGATCACCCTGCGCTATCGTGGCCGCGAAATGGCACACCAGGAGATCGGCACCAAGCTTTTGGACAAGATCAAGACCGACGTCGCCGAGCTCGCCAAGGTCGAGCAGGACGCCCGGTTCGAGGGCCGTCAGGTCGTCATGGTGCTGGCGCCGCGCTGAGATCGGCGTGCTAGAGCCGAAGTTTCAACGGCCCGTCCGGATCTCCGGCGGGCCGTTTTGTTTTCAGGTCCTCGTCGCCTGCCAGGTGCCGCTGCACTGGTCGCCGGAGATGACGCCCCTCCAGGATCCCGCCCCTGCCGTACCGCCGAGCCGGCCACCGCCGCTGGCGTGGGAGGCGCCGACGGACACCTGGACCGCGACGGCGCCGCCGCGGTTGACGGTGCCGGACACCCGGCCGCCGCCAGCGGACGACACCCGGTTGCCTGTGACGGTGAAGGGGACGCTGTAGCCCGAGCTGCAGACGCCGCGGGTGGTGGCGAAGGTGACGTTCCAGACGCCGTCATAACCACCGATGCGGGCATCGGCGCTCGATGGAACGGCAGCCGCAGCGAGCACGGCGAACAGTGCAAGGTGGCGCGGACGGGCGACAACAGACAAAATCGATAGAGAGAAATAGGCCATTTTGGTCCTGCTCCGAACGGGACGGCATGAACGATGGGGTAGTGACCCCCAATAGTCGGCGAGCAGCTTTGGCCGGTTCATCGTTGCCTTCTGGCCCGTTCTCTGTCATAAGCCCGGCCTTCATCGCCCGGCTGATTTAGGGCTGCCGTGGCGGTGTTTCGTGCGGGTTTCGCGCTTTGTCGCAAAAACCTGAGCACAATCAACGCTCTAACGAGCATTTTTGACGGCCAGACCGCCTTCGCGGGCGGATTTCTTTGGCCATTAGGAGAGCCAAATGCCCAAGCTGAAGACCAAATCGGGCGCTAAAAAGCGCTTCAAGGTGACTGCCACCGGCAAAGTGATGTTCGCCCATCGCGGCAAGCGTCACGGCATGATCAAGCGGACGAAGAAGCAGATCCGTCAGCTCCGCGGCACGGCTGTGCTGTTCAAGACCGACGGCGACAACGTCAAGAAGTACTTCTTGCCGAACGCCTGATCGCGTCCAAGGACGTCGAAGATCGATGCCATCTCTGCCGCGTCCTTCGCGGCACTCCGAAACCAAGTCATCTCTGAAGGATATTTGTCATGTCTCGCGTCAAACGCGGTGTGACCGCCCACGCCAAGCACAAGAAAGTCTACAAGGCCGCCAAGGGCTTCTACGGCCGCCGCAAGAACACCATCCGCGCCGCCAAGCCGGCCGTGGAGAAGGCCCAGCAATACGCCTTCCGTGACCGCAAGCGCAAGAAGCGCACCTTCCGCGCACTGTGGATCCAGCGTCTCAACGCGGCGGTCCGTCCGTTCGGCCTGACCTACAGCCGATTTATCGACGGTCTCGCCAAGTCGGGCATCACCGTGGACCGCAAGGTGCTGTCGGATCTCGCGATCCACGAGCCCGCCTCGTTCCAGGCGATCGCCGAGAAGGCCAAAGCTGCGCTCGCGGCCTGAGGCTTGGGCTAGCGGGGCTTCGTGCCCGCAGCCTTCAGCGCACGCTCAGAGTAACGCTGGGCGACCTCCGCCCGACAGAAAGCCGTGAACGAGATGTACATGGTACCGGACTTGTTCCGGTACTTGATGTCGCACGCGTGCATCTCGCTCTTGTACGCCTGCGCTTGTGCGGCACTGAGGCCCGGCTTGAAGTCCGCCTCGCACTTCTTTTCGACGGCGGCGCCGAGCTGGACATCGCCGCTCGCGGTCAGCGCGCAGTCCTGAGCCAGCTTCATTGCACTTTGGCAGCCCTTCTGGGCGCCGATGGCGTCCGCGGCCTCGTCCAACGTCATGGATGTGTCCATGCAGACGATGGCGCGCGCAGGCGTTGCGGCGACCGACAGGACGATGGCGGCAGCGGCCAGACAGCATTTCGAAAGCATCACAAAGTCTCCTCGCATCCTGTCTTGGTGCCCGGCCCCCGCGCGAGGTTCAACCCAGCCGCTCGAGAAGCCGAAATGACCGGCTTTTTGCTTGACGTTACGCCCTTCGGGCGGCGACAACCCAGCCGAATTTGGAGCCAAGGATTTGACTGTGTCCGACCTCGCAACGCTTGAAGCATCCATCCTCGACCAGATCGCGGCCGCCGGCGATGAAGCCGCGCTCGAAGCGGTGCGCGTCGCCGCCCTCGGCAAGAAGGGCTCGATCTCGGCGCTGCTGGCCACGCTCGGCAAGATGTCGCCCGACGAGCGCAAGACGCAAGGAGCCGCGATCAACCAGGCCAAGGACAAGGTCACCGAGGCGCTCGCCGCACGGCGCGACGTGCTGAAGTCCGCGGCACTCGATGCGCGGCTGGCGTCCGAGACCGTCGACGTCACGCTGCCGCTACGCGATGCGCAGGCTGAAACGGGCCGCATCCATCCGCTGAGCCAGGTCTGGGACGAGCTGACCACGATCTTCGCCGACATGGGATTTTCGGTCGCCGAAGGGCCCGATATCGAGACCGACGACTACAATTTCACCAAGCTGAATTTCCCGGAAGGCCATCCGGCGCGCGAGATGCACGACACGTTCTTCTTCCATCCGAAGGAGGACGGCTCGCGCATGCTGCTTAGAACCCACACCTCGCCGGTGCAAGTGCGCACCATGCTGAGCCAAAAGCCGCCGATCCGCGTGATCTGCCCGGGCCGCACCTACCGCATCGATTCGGATGCGACCCACACGCCGCAATTCCACCAGGTCGAAGGCCTCGTCATCGACAAGCATTCGCATCTCGGCCACCTCAAATGGATCCTGCACGAGTTCTGCAAGGCGTTCTTCGAGGTCGACCACATCAACATGCGCTTCCGCCCCTCGTTCTTCCCGTTCACCGAACCATCGCTGGAAGTCGACATCCAGTGCCGCCGCGACAAGGGCGAGATCCGCTTCGGCGAAGGCGAGGACTGGCTCGAGATTCTCGGCTGCGGCATGGTGCATCCGAACGTGCTGCGCGCCTGCGGCATCGATCCCGACGAGTACCAGGGCTTTGCCTGGGGCATGGGCATCGACCGCATCGCCATGCTGAAATACGGCATCGCCGATTTGCGCCAGCTGTTCGACAGCGACGTCCGTTGGCTGAACCATTACGGCTTCAGGCCGCTCGAAGTGCCGACACTCGCGGGAGGGCTGAGCTCGTGAAATTCACCCTCTCCTGGCTGAAGGATCATCTCGACACCGACGAGCCCTTGGACAAGCTCGCCGACAAGCTCACCATGATCGGGCTCGAGGTCGAGAATATCGAGGACAAGGCGAAGGCGCTGAAGGCCTTTACCATCGCGAAGGTGATCTCGGCCGAGCAGCATCCCAATGCCGACCGGCTGCGCGTCTGCATGGTCGACACCGGCGACGGTGGCGCGCCGGTGCAGGTGGTGTGCGGGGCGCCGAATGCGCGCGCCGGGCTCGTCAGCGTGTTCTCACCGCCCGGCACCTATATCCCCGGCAAGGACATCACGCTCGGCGTCGGCACCATCAGAGGCGTCGAGAGCCGCGGCATGCTGTGCTCGGCGGCGGAGCTGCAGCTCTCCAACGATCATGACGGCATCATGGAATTGCCGGCGGATGCGCCTGTTGGCGCTGCTTACGCCGAATGGGCCGCGCTCGGCGATCCCGTGATCGAGATCAATCTGACGCCGAACCGGCAGGACTGCACCGGCGTGCACGGCATCGCGCGCGACCTTGCCGCCGCCGACATGGGCAAGTTCAAGGACCCGACCATCAAGCCGATCAAAGGCGAATTCCCTTGTCCCGTGAAAGTCACGGTCGAGGACGCCAAGCTGTGCCCGGGTTTTGCGCTCCGCCTCGTCCGCGGCGTCAAGAACGGGCCGTCGCCGGAATGGCTGCAGAAGCGGCTGACGGCGATCGGGCTGCGCCCGATCAACGCGCTGGTCGACATCACCAACTTCATGACCTATGACCGCGCGCGCCCGCTGCACGTGTTCGACGCCAAGAAGGTGAAGGGCAATCTGGTCGTGCGCCATGCCCGCGAGGGCGAGACACTGCTCGCGCTCGACGGCCGCACCTACGATCTCGATCCCTCGATCTGCGTGATCGCCGACGAGCACGGCGTCGAATCGCTCGCCGGCATCATGGGCGGCGAAGCGTCGGGCTGCGACGAGACCACCACCGACGTGCTGATCGAATCGGCGCTGTGGAACGAGATCAACATCGCCCAGACCGGCCGCAAGCTCGGCATCAATTCGGACGCACGCTACCGCTTCGAGCGCGGCGTCGATCCGGCCTTCATGGTGCCCGGGCTCGAGCTCGCCACCAAGCTTGTGATGGAGCTGTGCGGCGGCACGCCGTCGGAGAACGTCGTGGTCGGCAAGGCCTTCGGCGATGATCGCATCGTCGATTTCCCCGTCACCGAGGTGAAGCGGCTCTCCGGCATCGAGGTGCCGGTGCCGGAGATGAAGCGCATCCTCACCCATCTCGGCTTCATGATGGCGGGCCCGGGTCCGGTCGTGAAGGTCGCGGTGCCCTCATGGCGCTCCGACGTGCATGGCAAGGCCGATATCGTTGAAGAAGTCGTCCGCATCTACGGCGTCGACAAGGTGCCGATGACGCCGTTCGAGCGCGGCGAGGACGCGCGCAAATCGGTGCTGACTCCGCTGCAGCTGCGCACCCGCCGTGCCCGGCGCGCGCTGGCAAGCCGCGGCATGACCGAGGCGGTGACATGGTCGTTCATCACGAAGGCCGCGGCACAATTGTTCGGCGGCGGCCAGCGCGAGCTGGAGGTGGCCAATCCGATCGCCGCTGATCTCTCCGACATGCGGCCGAGCCTGTTGCCGGGACTGGTCGCTGCCGCGCAGGCCAATGCCGATCGCGGCTATGGCGATGTCGCGCTGTTCGAGGTCGGCCAGGTCTTCAGGGGCGATCGCCCGCAAGACCAGTTCATGGCGGCGAGCGGCGTGCGGCGCGGCCTGGCTTCGTCCGAAGGTCTCGGACGGCACTGGACCGGCTCGGCACAGGCCGATGTGTTTGACGCCAAGGCCGATGCGCTCGCGGTGCTGGCAGCAAGCGGCGCACCGATGCAGGCGCTGCAGATCGTCGCCGGTGGTCCGGCCTGGCTGCATCCGGGTCGCTCCGGCACGATCCAGATCGGCCCGCAGAACGTGCTCGGCACTTTCGGCGAGATGCATCCGCGCGCGCTGGAAGCGCTCGGCGCCGACGGTCCGCTTGTGGTGTTCGAGGTGATTCTCGACCGCATTCCGGAAGCCAAGAAGAAGCCGACCCGCGCCAAGCCGCCGATCGAGCTCTCGGCATTCCAGCCTGTTACGCGCGACTTCGCCTTCATCGTCGACCGCACGGTGAAGGCCGGCGACATCGTCCGCGCCGCGCAAGGCGTCGACAAGAAGCTGATCACCGGCGTGAACGTCTTCGACGTCTACGAGGGCAAGGGCATCGACGACGGCAAGAAGTCGGTCGGCATCGCGGTGACGATCCAGCCGCGCGAGAAGACGCTGACCGATCAGGAGATCGAGGCCGTCGCCGCCAGGATCGTGGCTGATGTCACGAAGAAGACCGGCGGCACGTTGAGGGCGTGATGCCCCGGAATGACAGGGCATGAGTATCACCGACTTCCTCCCCAAGGACGTCAGCCTCACCATCGCGATGGCGCTCTGCGCCATCGCTTTCGTTTCGGGCACCGCGCGCGGCTTCTCCGGTTTCGGCTCGGCGCTGATCTTCATGCCGCTCGCGAGCAGCGTCGCGGCGCCGCGGCTGGTCGCGGCACTCCTCCTCGTCATCGACTTCGTTGCCGCCGCGCCGCTGCTGCCTGATGCCTGGCGGAAGGCGGATCGCAAGGCAACCGCGGTGATCGTGCTGGGCGCGCTGGTCGGCGTCCCCCTCGGCACCTATTTCCTCAGCGTGCTCGAGCCCGTCACCACGCGCTGGATCATCTCCGGCTTCGTCGCAGCGCTTCTTCTGCTGCTGCTGTCGGGCTGGCGCTATCGCGGCAAGGACCACGTCTGGCTCTCTGTCGGCATCGGCGGTCTCTCCGGCTTCTGCAGCGGGCTTGCACAAACCGGCGGTCCGCCGATCGTCGGCTACTGGCTCGGTCGGCCCATCGCTCCGCTGGTCGCGCGCGCCAATATCCTGCTGTTCTTCGGCGCCTCGGATTGCTTCTCGATGGTCAGCTATGCCACGACAGGCCTGATCTCGCGCGAGTCGCTGGTGCTGTCGCTGATCGTCGGCCCGGTCTATGCGCTCGGCGTCGCCTTCGGCGCCTCGCTGTTCGGCCGCGCCAGCGAGACGGTGTTTCGCAGGATCTGCTACATGCTGATCGCGATGGCGGTGGTCACCGGACTGCCGGTGCTGGATCGCGCGTTGCGGTAGTGTCGTCCCGGCGAGGGCCGGGACCCATACCGCGTGATCTATCGATGTGACGGGTCAAAGTACCGAACTCCAAATCTTCGCCCAACCTAAATTTGTGGTTATGGTCCCGGCCTTCGCCGGGACGACGGCGGAGTTTGATGCGGCTTGATTGCCTCTGCCCCTACTGCCGCGGCGCCCGTCGACGCTTCGTCGATTGCGTCGGTACATCCGCCGGCTCGTCCCTGATCGCTCCGATCTTGCGGAGCGCTGCGTCCGCGGCGCGCTCGCCGCTGTCCCAGGCGCCGTCGACGGTGCCCCACAGCGTCTCATGCGTGGCTTCGCCGGCGAGGAACAGATTGCCGATCGGCTCGGTCAAAATCTTTCGCGAGAGCTGGCCGCCCGGCGAGGACGCCGACATCGCGCCCATCACATAGGGCGAGGCGTTCCAGCGCGTCGCGGCGGTCTTCTTCACGGCGGCCGCCGCTTCGCTGCCGAACAATTTTGTGATCCATTCCTTCGCGAAGGCCGTCATTGCGCTTTCGCCCTGCGCCGAGAGATCGCGGCCGAACGAGCCGCCGACGTCGATCGAGCACAGCGACGATCCGCCGATATTGGCATACATCAGCGCGGTGCGCGTCGAGTTGCTCTGCTCGATCAGGATGTCGTCGCGCGACAGCCCGAGCGGATTGCCCGGCAATTGCACCACGATGTGATCGTAGCTGCCGAGCGCGAGCTTTGACGCCGCATCCAGCGTGCGCTTGGGGATATCAGGCGCGAACTTGATCGCACCTGACATCAGCACATTGGTCGACACCGTGACGATGGCGGCGCGCGCGGCGATCTTGCCGGATTGCGTCTCCACGCTGACATCGCGATTGCTCCAGACGATCCGGCTCGCCGGCGTCGAAAGCACTGCCGGCACCTGCTCGCCGAGCCTGGCGATCAGGGTGCCGAGACCCTGGCGACAGGCGATCGGGGCATTGCGGTCCTGCGCGCGCGCCTTGTCGATCGCCGACAGCTCCTTCAGATCCTTGCCGGCAAAGCCCGCGCCGAGCAGGAACTCCGCCGCGCCCGCCCAGTCGCCGAGATCCTTCGGCAGCACCGACGCGCATGAGGTATCGAGCTTGCCGCGCGCGGCCTCGTCGATCGCCCTGTTGGCGCGCACCAGCGCCGCCAGAAACTCCTCGGTCTCGCCCGCACGCGCATTGCGGCGGCCGATGCGCATTTTCTGGCCCGACGGTGCCGGAGAGACATCGAGCCCGGCGCTGCGCGCGAGCCGGATCATTGGGTTGGTGTCGGGATTATGCATCCAGCGTGCGCCGCGATCGAACGGCACGTCGAAGGTGGAGCTATCCGTGATGCAGCGCCCGCCGATCTGCGAGGCCGCCTCGACGACGATCACCTTGCGGTTGGCCGCCATGACGCGCCGCGCCGCAGCGATGCCGGCCGCACCCGCGCCGATCACGACAATGTCAGCCTCGCGCGGCAATGGCGCGGCCGCGGCGCTCAGGACCGGCGCGGACATAAAGGCCGCCGACGCCGATAGGAAGCTGCGGCGCGTGATTGTCATGTCATGGTTTCCGGAGACTTGCGGCGAACGGGAACAGCCGGCGAACCTTGCCGCATCTGATGTTGCGCAGCAACCATCATGGTGAATCAATCGTGCTTGAACTCACAGAGGTCATGAACTGAATTGCAACGGGTTTCGACCATGATACAGATGGAAAAAAAGACGGCCAGAAAGGCCCCCGGGGGAGTTCATGGGGACGGTCCTAGATTCAGTCGGAAAGTTGATAGCCGCATACCTCTCGAAAGAGGTGCCGGGCTATGAGCCGTTCACACCCAGCGACCCCGAGCATCTGCGCGGCGTGATCCAGCCCGGGGACGTCATGCTGGTCGAGGGCAACAACCGCATCTCCGGCATCATCAAATATCTGACGCAGTCGACCTGGTCGCATGCCGCGCTCTATGTCGGCCCGGTCGAAGGCGCGGTCGAGCCCGACGGCGAGCCGCATGTGCTGATCGAGGCCAATATCGGCGAGGGCGTCACCTCCGCGCCGCTGTCGAAATATTTCCCCTACCATACCCGCCTCTGCCGGCCGGTCGGGCTGTCCTACGAGGACCGCAACACGGTCTGCCGCTATGCGATCAACCGCATCGGCTTCGGCTACGACACCAAGAACATCCTGGACCTGATGCGTTTCCTGTTCCCGCTGCCGGTGCCGCAGCGCTGGCGGCGGCGCATGATCGCGCTCGGCTCGGGCGACCCGACCAAGATCATCTGCTCGGCGCTGATCGCGCAGGCCTTCGACGCCGTGCGCTATCCGATCCTGCCGAAGATCACCAAGGCCGGCAGCCGCGCCGCCCGCCGCGAGATCCTGCACATCCGCGATTCCTCGCTCTACATGCCCCGCGACTTCGACATCTCGCCCTATTTCGAAGTGGTCAAACCCACCATCGTGCACGGCTTCGACTACACAGCCCTGCACTGGGCCGACAAGCAAAAGCCGCTCGAGGAGGTAGCGGGCTCGTTCGGTGTGTTTCCAGAAACGGTCCGTGCGCCGCCGCTCGTTCCTGAAGCGATTGACGAAGAAGCGCAGGCTGAAGTTTCGAATGAGCAAGTAGACGCGCAGCATGTTCCGCTGCTGAAGAAGCTGGCGATGTATCGTCCACGGCAGCGCAGGCCAGCTCGCGAAAGGGCGGCGTAAACAACTGTCGTCCCGGCGAAGGCCGGGACGGCACCTGAGAGTGTGGCGCGATATCGCCTCAACCGCCGTCATTGCGAGGGGCTCTTGCGACGAAGCAATCCAGACCGCTTCCGCGGAGACAGTCTGGATTGCTTCGCTTCGCTCGCAATGACGGCGGAGGGAGCACGCCCTACCGCTCTGCCCGTCCGATCACCGCCATCAACTCCGCGATCTTCTCGCGCTGGTCCGCCTTGTCGCCGCTGGCAATCGCGTGCTCGACGCAGTGGGCGACGTGATCCTTCAAGACCTCTTCCTCGACCCGGCGCAGAGCGGCGCGCACCGCCGAAATCTGCGTGACGATGTCGATGCAGTAGCGGTCTTCCTCGACCATTTTCGACAGGCCGCGAACCTGACCTTCGATCCGGCCGAGGCGTTTTCCGACAGATGCCTTGATGTCCTTGCGCATGGGGCCTATATACCCCTACCGGGTATAGGTTGCAAGGCGGGAGTGCAGGAATGAGCGGCGCGGACCACGGGCATCATCACGACGGGAAAACTCAGTCCGGCTGCGGCTGTTCCAGCAAGGCTGCTGCGCCGGCCACCAAGCCTGCGGCCTCGTCATGCTGCGGCGGCCAAGGCGATCAAGGCGATCATGCCGGTCACGCCCAGCATCATCACGACCACAGCGGAACGGCTGCGAAAGTGCTCGATCCCGTCTGCGGCATGAGGGTCGATCCCGCGACGTCAAAACACCGGTTTGAGCATCGGGGCGAGATCTTCCATTTCTGCTCGGCCGGCTGCCGTGCCAAATTCGCTGCCGATCCCGCAAAATATCTTGCCAAGGACAAAGCGCCCGAGCCCGAGATGCCCGCGGGCACCATCTACACCTGTCCGATGCATCCCCAGATCCGCCAGGTCGGGCCGGGCAATTGCCCGATCTGCGGCATGGCGCTGGAGCCTGAGGTCGCGAGCCTCGAGACCGGGCCCAACCCCGAGCTCGCCGACATGACGCGGCGGTTCTGGATCGGCGGCGTGCTGTCGCTGCCGCCGGTGGTGCTGGAGATGGGCGGCCATCTCGCCGGTCCGCACAACTGGATCGATCCGACATTGTCGAACTGGATCCAGCTGGTGTTCGCAACGCCCGTGGTGCTCTGGGCCGGCTGGCCATTCTTCGTCCGCGGCTGGCAGTCGCTGCTGACGCGCAATCTCAACATGTTCACGCTGATCGCGATGGGCACCGGCGTCGCCTATGTTTACAGCCTGCTCGGAACCCTCACGCCGCAGATCTTCCCTGAAACATTCCGCGGCCATGAAGGCGCGGTTGCCGTCTATTTCGAGGCGGCCGCCGTGATCACGGTGCTGGTGCTGCTCGGCCAGGTGCTGGAGCTGCGCGCCCGCGATGCGACATCGGGTGCGATCAAGGCGCTGCTCCAGCTTGCACCCAAGACCGCGCGGCGCGTCGATGCCGATGGCAGCGAGCACGAGGTCGAAATCGACACGCTTCATGCCGGCGATCGCCTGCGCGTTCGTCCCGGCGAGAAAGTGCCTGTCGACGGCATCATCCTGGAAGGACGCTCCTCGCTCGATGAGTCGCTCGTGACGGGCGAATCCATGCCGGTCACCAAGGAGACCGGCGCCAAGGTCATTGCCGGCACGCTCAATCAATCCGGCAGCTTCATCATGCGCGCCGACAAGGTCGGCCGCGAGACCCTGCTGTCGCAGATCGTGCAGATGGTCGCGGACGCGCAGCGCTCGCGCGCGCCAATCCAGCGGCTGGCCGATCAGGTCGCGGGCTGGTTCGTGCCGGCCGTCATCGTCGTCGCCATCGCCGCCTTCGCCGCCTGGGCCTGGTTCGGGCCGGAGCCGCGGCTCGCTTTCGGCCTCGTCGCCGCCGTCAGTGTGCTGATCATCGCCTGCCCCTGTGCGCTCGGCCTTGCGACCCCGATGTCGATCATGGTCGGTGTCGGCCGCGGCGCGCAGGCGGGCGTGCTGATAAAGAACGCCGAGGCTCTGGAGCGGATGGAGAAGATCGACACGCTGGTGGTCGACAAGACAGGCACGCTGACCGAGGGCAAGCCCAAGGTGGTGTCGGTCGTGCCGGCATCAGGCTATGCGGAGGATGACATCCTGCGGCTTGCAGCCAGCGTCGAGCGCGCCAGCGAGCATCCGCTGGCCGATGCGATCATGCGTGCGGCGAAGGAGAAGCAGATGGCGCTGAGCCAGGTCGAGGAGTTCTATTCGCCGACCGGAAAGGGCGCGGCGGGAAAGGTCGACGGCAAGAGCATCGTGCTCGGCAACGCAAAATATCTGACATCGATCGGTATCGACACCAAGGCACTCGACAGCGAGGCCGAGCGGCTGCGCGGCGACGGCGCCACGGTGATCAACATGGCCATCGACGGCAAGCTCGCCGGCCTGTTTGCGATTGCCGATCCGGTCAAGGCTTCGACCCCGGAAGCGCTCAAGGCGCTCGCGGCCGAGGGCATCAAGGTGATCATGTTGACCGGCGACAACCGCACCACGGCCGAAGCGGTGGCACGCCGGCTCGGCATCGCCGATGTGGAAGCCGAGGTGCTGCCCGACCAGAAGAGCGCGGTCGTAACAAAACTGCAAAAGGCCGGGCGCAGCGTCGCGATGGCCGGTGACGGCGTCAACGACGCCCCGGCGCTGGCCGCGGCCGAAGTCGGCATCGCCATGGGCACCGGCACTGACGTGGCGATGGAAAGCGCTGGCGTCACGCTGCTGAAGGGCGACCTCACCGGCATCGTCCGCGCACGAAAGCTGTCGCAGGCGACGATGAGCAATATCAGGCAAAACCTGTTCTTCGCCTTCATCTACAACGCCGCCGGCATCCCGATCGCCGCCGGCATCCTCTATCCCGCCTTCGGCGTGCTGCTGTCGCCGATCATCGCGGCCGCCGCGATGGCGCTGTCCTCGGTCAGCGTGGTCGGTAACGCGCTGCGGCTGCGTGTGACGCGGCTGTGAGATGAAGGTGCTCTCCCGCGCTCCGCTTGCGGGGAGAGGGTTGGGGTGAGGGGGAGTCTCCGCGAGGCCGGTGACAATTGACTCGCGGAGAGTCCCCCTCACCCGCCGCGCTGCACGCGTCGGCCTCTCCCCGCAAGCGGGGAGAGGCGAAGATCACGCCGCTTTCGCTGCGCTGCGCCGTAGAGTCGCTCGTCCGGCATTTCCTCGCGCAGGATATTGCGCACTCCGATCAGCTTCTCAAGATCGATTCCTGTCGCAAAACCCTTGCTCTCGCACAGGAACACCAGGTCCTCGAACACGACATTGCCGGTCGCGCCCGGCGCGAAGGGGCAGCCGCCGAGGCCGCCGAGCGAGCCGTCGAGGATGCGGACGCCTTCGTCGAGTGCCGCCGCGGCGTTGGCGATACCCATGCCGCGGGTGTCGTGGAGATGGATGCAGATCGGCTTGGTACCGGCGAGCTTGACCGCCGCGCGCGACAGTTCTCCGACCTGCTTCGGTCCGGCATAGCCCACGGTGTCGGCGATCGCGACGAAATCGACGCCGGCCTCCAGGCATTTGTCGACGAGGCGCAGCACCTCCTTCGGATCGACCGCGCCTGTGATCGAGCAGCCCAGCGCCATCGAGATCGCCGCGTTCACCAGCGGCTTGTGCGCGCTGGCATCGCGCAGTTCGCAGAGCCGCTTGATGTTGGCAATCGCGGACAAGCGCGAACGATGCGCATTGGCTTGGCTGTGCTCTTCCGTCGCCGACACCACCGAGGCGATCTCCCCGACACCTGACGCCAGCGCCTCGTTGACCCCGCGCTCGTTGAGCGCAAGCGCAATGCCATGGGCGCCCGGCAGGCTCGCCACCGTCGCGACGACGTCGCGGACATCAACGAATTGCGGAAAGGTCTTCGCCGGGAGGAACGAGCCGACCTCGAAATGCCTGACACAAGCGGCATATTCCTCGCGCACCCAGCGCTGCTTGGCTTCGGTGGACGGAAACTTTTTGACGAGCTGGAGTCCATCGCGCAGACCGACTTCGCGCAAGGCCACACGGTCCGCGGGATAGATCGTTTCGATCCGGCTCATGCGCGCCTCCCAGCGGCTTTGGACGTTGCATCTTTGTTGTCGACCGCGGCGCGAACGGCGGAAGTGTCGGCGCCGAGCGACGCGACCTTCAGGCCCTCGCCAAAATGGCTGCCGTTCCATTCGATCGGCAGCGTCGGCACATGGAACGGCTTGCCGTCGGCGGCGAGGTTGGTGACGAGCCCGCCGGGCCGCAGCACATGCGGATCGGTCAAGAGATCCTCGGGCCGGTTGATCGGCGAGAAGCAGATGTTGAGCGCATCGAGCTTCTGCGACAGTTCCGCCACGTCGTGCTGCCGGATGATCCCGGCCACGCGCGGAAGGATCCGCGGCCTGGCCAGGATGCGATCGGTCGTGGTGCGCAAGCTCGGGTCATCGAGAAACTCGCTCAGGCCGAACTCGCGGCAGAAAGCCTGCCAGTGGCCCTCGGTGACGACGCCGATGAAAATCCGCCCGTCGCCGGCGGCATCGAAAATGTCGTAGATCGGCCAGGCGTGCTCGCGCTCCGGCATCGAGCGCGGCTTGTTGCCGGTCATCTCGTATTCGACCATGTGCTGGGCGACCAGGAATAGGCAGTTCTCGAACAGGCCGATGCGGATGTCGGCGCCGTCGCGCTTTCCCCCGCGCTTCTGGTAAAGCGCGGCCAGGATCGCGATCACACCGAACATGCCGCCCATGATGTCGTTGGCGGAGGAGCCGACGCGCTGCGGCTTCTCCTTTGTGCCGGTCATGGCGGCAAGCCCCGACATCATCTGCACGACCTCGTCGAGCGCGGGGCGATGCTCGTAAGGGCCTGACAGAAAGCCCTTGTGGCCCGCAATGATCAGATGCGGATGCCGTCGCCGCAAGTCCTCCGCACCGAGCCCCTGCTTCGCCAGCAAGCCATCGCGAAAATTCTCCAGGAATACATCGGCAGTCTCGAGCAGCCGATGCATGGTGTCGCGATCTTCAGCTTTCTCGAAGTCCAGCACGACGCTGCGCTTGCCGCGGTTGAACAGCGGGAAGAACGCCGTGCCCATGCCACCGAGGGAACGGGTCTTGTCGCCGGCGGGCGGCTCGACCTTGATCACGTCGGCCCCTAGCTGCGCGAGGATCATGCCGCAGGCCGGGCCCATCACCATGTGGGTCATCTCGACGACCCGCACGCCCTCGAGCGGCAATCCGGTCTCAGCCATGCGTCACTCCCTGTCCGTTCGGCCAAAAGACTAGCCCTTCGCAAGCTTTCTTAAAAATATAATCTGCCGAAGATTGTCTTCGCAGTTCCGGCGCCTCGTGACCCTCCCTTGCCGAAGCACGCCGGCATGTCTACCTCTCGCGGGTAGTTTGGTGAGAGGTTCCCATGCTTGATGCCGCCGTGAAGGCGCTGTCGCAAATGATGTCGCCGCCGATGCGATCGATCCTGTGGCGGTCGATCGGGCTGGCGCTGGTGCTCATCGTCGTGCTGGCGATCGGGTTGCAGCGACTCCTGAGCTGGTTCGCGACCTATGGCGAGGTCTGGCTGGAGGGGCTGCTCGGGCCGAGCTGGCACGCCTCGCTGGAGGTGCTGGCCTGGGTCATCTCGATCGCGGCCGGATTCGGCGTCGTGTTCGGCAGCGTGTTCCTGATGCCCGCGATCACCTCGCTGGTGGCGAGCTTCTTCGTCGACGACGTCGCCGACATCGTCGAGCGCGAATATTATCCAGCCGAGCGGCCCGGCGAGGCGCTATCGTTCAACCAGGCCATCCTTGAAGGCATCAAGACCGCGCTGCTCACCATCGTGGTGTATCTTGCCGCACTGCCGCTGGTGTTTCTGGCCGGCGCCGGTTTCCTGATCTTCTTCCTCGCCGCCGCCTGGCTGTTGGGGCGCGAATATTTCGAGCTCGCCGCGATGCGCTTCCGCTCGCCGGAGGATGCGAAAGCGATGCGGCGCGACAATGCCGCGACGATCTTCACCGCCGGCCTCTTCATCGCGGCCTTCGTCTCGATTCCGGTCGTGAACCTGGCGACACCGATCTTCGGCATGGCCTTCATGGTCCACATGCACAAGCGCCTGTCGGGCCCCCGGCCCGAGCTGATCGAGCCGGCGCGGCAGATGCGGTAACGGTCTCCACCCCTTCCCGGCCTGTTGCTCACACCGTCTTCTCCGGCCAGCGGCAGAGATCGTTGATCAGGCATACCTCGCAGCGCGGCTTGCGCGCGAGGCAGGTATAGCGGCCGTGCAGGATCAGCCAGTGATGGGCATGCAGCATGAACTCGGCCGGGATCACCTTTTCGAGACCAAGCTCGACTTCGAGCGGCGTCTTGCCCGGCGCAAGACCGGTGCGGTTGCCGACGCGGAAGACATGGGTGTCGACCGCCATGGTGTGCTCGCCGAAGGCCATGTTGAGCACGACATTGGCGGTCTTGCGTCCCGCGCCGGGCAGCGACTCGATCTCGGCGCGCGTGCGCGGCACCTCGCCGCCGAAATCGCTGAGCAGTTTTGCCGACAGCGCGATCACATTCTTGGCCTTGGTGCGATAAAGGCCGATGGTCTTGATGTATTCGCGGAGACGCTCTTCGCCGAGGTCGAGCATCTTTTGCGGCGTGTCGGCGATTTCGAACAAGGCGCGCGTCGCCTTGTTGACGCCGGCGTCGGTTGCCTGTGCCGACAGCACCACGGCCACCAGCAACGTGAACGGGTTGACGTGCTCGAGCTCGCCGCGCGGCTCGGGATTGGCTTGTTGGAAACGCCTGAAGACCTCCCGAACTTCCGCTGGCGTCCAGGGTTTTGTCGCCTTGAGCGATGGCTTCGCCGGCGCCGATCGCTTCGGAGAAGGCTTGGGAGAAGGCTTTGCAGAAGGTTTGGGCTTCGCCCCCTTTGCCTTTTTCTTCGGCGCAGCCGCTTTGTGCGGGGCCGGCTTGCGGATGATTTTCGCCATGATCGGGATATACTGAGGGACGATGAGCACAGGCAACGAAATTGAGCGCGCAGAAGCTGAAGGTCATGCCGAACGGCAGATCTTCTCCGCGCTGCTGACGCCGCACCGCTCGCTGAACCGCACCGGCTTCCTGGCCGTGATGCTGTTCCTGAGCGTCGTCAGCTTCGTCACCGGAATTGTCTTCCTGATGCAGGGCGCCTGGCCCGTGCTCGGCTTTTTCGGCCTCGACGTGCTCGTGGTCTGGTGGGCCTTCAAGGTCAATTTCCGCACCGGGCGGGCGCGCGAGGAGATCACCGTCACGACCACAGAACTACGCGTGCGGCGCATCAGCCATCACGGCCAGGTCGCCGAATGGACCTTCAATCCGCTCTGGGTCCGGCTCGACATGGAGGTCGACGAGGACTTTGGCATCGAGCATCTCTATCTGATCTCGCGCGGCCACCAGATCCAGCTCGCCCGTTTCTTGGGACCAGACGAAAAGGCAAGTTTCTACAAAGGCTTGATTGAGGCCCTGAACGCCGCCAAGCGCGGCCCGACCTACAACCCGGTGACCTGAACCCAGTCGGAAATCGGGTGGTTTCGGCGCCTCCCCGCGCCTACATTTCCGCTCATGATGACACTCGCCATACATGACCAGCGCCTGGCCAAGCCGGGCCCCCAGAACGCCGCGCTGCGCGACTATGATTCGGTGCGCCGGGCCATCGCGTTCATCTCGGAAAACTGGCGCGCGCAGCCGACCATCGAGGCGGTGGCGGATGCGGCCGGCGTCACGGCGGATGAGCTGCATCATCTGTTCCGCCGTTGGGCCTCGATCACGCCGAAGGCCTTCATGCAGGCGCTCACCCTCGACCACGCCAAGGGTCTGTTGCGGGATTCCGCCAGCATCCTCGATGCGGCGCTCGACTCGGGGCTGTCGGGCCCGGGCCGTCTGCACGATCTCTTCGTCACCCACGAAGCGATGTCGCCGGGTGAATGGAAGAACGGCGGCGCGGGGCTGACCCTGCGCTTCGGCTTCCATCCGTCTCCCTTTGGAACAGCGATCGTGATCGCGACCGATCGCGGCCTCGCCGGCCTCGCCTTCGCCGACCCCGGCGACGAGAAAGCCGCCCTTGCCGACATGACGCGGCGCTGGCGGAACGCAACCTATGTCGAAGACCACGAGGGCACCGCACCGCTGGCGGCACGCATCTTCGACACCAAACTGTGGCGGCCGGATCAGCCGCTGCGCGTGGTCCTGATCGGCACCGATTTCGAAGTGCGGGTGTGGGAGACGCTGCTGAAAATTCCGATGGGCCGCGCGGTGTCCTATTCCGACATCGCCTGCAACATCAACAGCCCGAAGGCCTCGCGCGCCGTCGGTGCGGCCGTCGGCAAGAACCCGGTCTCCTTCGTCGTGCCCTGCCACCGCGCCCTCGGCAAGAGCGGCACGCTGACAGGCTATCACTGGGGCATCACTCGCAAGCAGGCGATGCTGGGCTGGGAAGCCGGGCAGCTCGGGATGCAGTAGGCAAGATGCAGTAGGGTGTTAGCCCCGGGCTGCGCGAAGCGCAGTCCCTTGGCGTAACCGACCTCTTCGATTTCCGGGATGGCAGAAGTGGTGGGTTACGCCGCCGACTGTGCTTCGCGCAGTCACCGTCTAACCCACCCTAGAGCACCGCATTTGCGGCAAGGTCTACGACGCCAGATCCAGCTTCGAGGCCACCGTCGAATCCGCATTGAGCCGGTAGATGATCGGCACGCCGGTGGCGAGCTCGCGCTTCAAAATGCCTTCGGGCGACAGTTTTTCCAGCACCATGATCAAGGCGCGCAGCGAGTTGCCGTGGGCCGCGACCAGCGTGCGCTTGCCATTGAGCACGCCGGGCAGGATCTCCTGCACATAGTACGGCAGCGCGCGCGCCAGCGTGTCCTTCAGGCTTTCGCCGCCGGGCGGCGGCACGTCGTAGGAGCGGCGCCAGACATGCACCTGCTCCTCGCCCCATTTCTTGCGGGCGTCGTCCTTGTTGAGGCCGGAGAGGTCGCCATAGTCGCGCTCGTTCAACGCGAGATTCTTCGAGGTGGGCAGGCCGGTCTGGCCGAGCTCGGTGAGAATGAGATCGAGCGTGTGCTGCGCGCGCGTCAGCACCGAGGTGAAGGCGACGTCGAACACGAGGCCCTGGGCCTTCAGCTTGCGGCCGGCTTCCTTGGCTTCCGCGACGCCCTGCTCGGTGAGGTCAGGATCCTTCCAGCCGGTGAACAGATTCTTCAAATTCCATTCGCTCTGGCCGTGGCGCACCAGCACGAGAAGACGTTCGCTCATTGCCCAATTCCATTGCTTGCTTGGTTCAGATGTCAGCGAGGCCGAGCACGTCGGCCATCGAGTAGTGTCCGGGCTTCTTGCCATGCGCCCACAGCGCCGCCTTGAGCGCGCCATGGGCGAACAGGATACGGTCCTCCGCCTGATGCGACAACGTCAGGCGTTCGAACGGGCCGAGGAAGGTCACGCTGTGATCGCCGGCGACGGTGCCCCCGCGCAAGGAAGCAAAGCCGATCGCGCCCGGCTTGCGCGCGCCGGTGATGCCGTCGCGGCCGCGCTCCGAATGCGCATGGTCGAGCGGGATGCCGCGACCGCTGGCGGCCGCCTGGCCGAGCATCAGCGCGGTCCCTGAGGGCGCATCGACCTTCATGCGGTGATGGGATTCGACGATCTCGATGTCAAAGCTTTCGTCGAGCGCCTTGGCGACGCGCTTGACCACGGCGGCGAGCAGATTGACGCCCAGGCTCATATTGCCCGACTGCACCACGACCGCGCGGTTGGTGACGCTTTTGATCACGGCATTGTCGGAGCCTGACAGCCCGGTTGTGCCGATGACATGAACCAGCCCGCGCTCGGCCGCGATCGCGACATTGGCGATGGTTGCGGCCGGCACGGTGAAATCCAGGATGCCGTCGGCATCCTTCGACATCGCCCAGAGATCGGCGGACAGCTTGATGCCGTTTTCCGGCAGGCCGGCGAGAACGCCGGCATCCTTGCCCAAGAGCTCCGAGCCTGGCGCCTCCAGGGCGCCTGCCAGCACCGCGCCTTTGCTGTCGGCAATCGCCCGCGTCAGGGCGCGGCCCATCCGGCCGCCGGCTCCGGCAACAATCAAGCGCATGTCTGGCATGGTGTGATCCTCTTAGGCGCCGTTGTAGCGGCGGGATGCAGTTCCGGCAACCGAGGGGGCACCAACGTCATTCCGGGATGGTCCGAAGGACCAGACCCGGAATCTCGAGATTCCGGGTTCGACGCTGCGCATCGCCCCGGAATGACGGTGTGTACGCTAGCCGTCCTGCGGCTGCGGGCCGTCATAGCCCTCGATGATGATGAGGTCGGCGATCGAGTGCGGCTGGCGCACCTTGATATTGGCCTGATATTCCGGCGAATTGTAACAGGCGATCGCGGTCTGGTAATCAGGGAATTCGATCACGACGTTGCGGTTGCGGCTGCCGCCTTCGACGGTGGTGAACTTGCCGCCGCGGACCACGAAGCGGCCGCCCCACTTCTTGAAGATCGGACCATTGGCGACGGCATAGGGTTTGTAGCCCTCCTCATTGTTCACGTCGACGCGTCCGATCCAGTAGCCTTTTGCCATTGTTCTTCTCCCTTGTTGTTCGCTAAAGCGCGATGAGATTGGGTTGAACCGTCATCGCGCTTCAGCCCTTTGTTTGCGCATGATCTTTTCGGAAAACCGCTTCAACCTTTTCCGGATCATGCGCTAGCCGAGTGCTTGCGCGATCTCGGCCTGGATGGCGTCAGCCGCCGCCCTGGGGTCGGCGGCTTCCACCACCGGCCGCCCGACGACGAGATAATCCGCCCCCGCGGCAATCGCGCGGCCGGGCGTCATGATGCGCTTCTGATCGCCGATAGCCGCACCCGCCGGACGGATGCCTGGTGTGACGAGGTTCATCTGGCGCCCGATGATCTTGCGCAAGCCTTCGGCCTCCTCGGGCGAGGACACGAGACCGTCGATGCCGAGGGCCTGCGCCTGCCGCGCACGCGCCTCGACCAGTTCGGAGACGCCGAGCCGGAAGCCTGCCGCATGCAGATCGTCGTCATTGTAGGAGGTCAGCACCGTCACGGCGAGGAGCTTCAGCTTCGACGAGCCGCGGCCCTCGACGGCGCCCTTCATGGTCTGCGGATAGGCGTGCACGGTGAGGAAGGTGGCCCCCAGCCTGGTGATGCTCTCGACGCCTTGCGACACCGTGTTGCCGATGTCGTGCAGCTTGAGATCGAGAAAAACCTTCTTGCCGCCGTCGGCAAGCTTGGTAACCAGCGGCAAGCCGCCGGCATAAGCGAGGCGATAGCCGATCTTGTAAAATGTGACGCTGTCGCCGAGCTTCGCAATCAACGCCTCCGCGACATCGACGCTGGGCAGATCGAGCGCGACGATCAGGCGGTCTTTCGGGGCGATTTCGGCTGGCGTCATGTCACCTCACATCAAGCGTTGGGAAATATCGATCAACTGCCGCACCATCTCCCGCATGGAGTCGATATCGCCCTGACCCTTGAGCCTGTCCATATCGTCATAGGCCTGGTCGGCAAAGGCGAGCGTGAACTGGCTGGCGATCACATTGGCGTGGCAGGAGGTCAGGATCAGGCGCAACGCCTGCAGCGCGCGAGCAGCTCCAAGCCGGCTCTGCGACGCACCGGCGAGCGCGAAGGCGCGGTTGCGGAAGACGTCGCCGCGCGCCTCGTGCAGATCGTGCACGCGGCTGACCCAGTCGATCGCGTTCTTGAGCAGCGGCGGCACCGAAGCATTGTATTCGGGCGAGACCAACAGCACGCCGTGATGCGCGCCGATCATGCGCTTGAGATTGATGGCATGCTTCGGGATGCCCGATTTGGCCTGGAGATCGCCGTCGTAGATCGGCAGCGGAAAATCGGCGAGCGAGATGCGGGTGACGTCGACGCCGGCCTGGGCGATTTCATGAGCGAGGACCGCCGCCAGCTTCACATTGTGCGAGCCGGTGCGCAGCGAGCCGGGAATGACCAGGATCTTCGGAGCGGACATCCTCTTCCATACGTTCGGCGAAACAAGCCCGCCGCGCAAAGGAAGACGCCGGCGGAATTAGTCCTTGCGATACACCCAGACGCGGGCCGGCGGAAGGTTCATCCAGATCCGTTCCGAGGCCTCTGTGGACACGCCGGGCAGCGATTTCGGGATCGGCGGCACCACCGCATAGGTGAACTGGACGAAGGGCGCGCCGGGCGCGAGCGCCGCGAAGGCATCGCGAATCAGCCGAAGGCGCGTCAGCATCGGCTTCGTCACCAGCGGCAGGCCGGAGACGACGGCGCTGGCGGGCGCGCTCAACACGTTCCAGAGCGTGTCACGCAGGCGATAGGCATCGCCCTGCACCACCTTGGCCTGCGGATAACGGTCACGCAACAGCGCGCAGAAGCCGGGATTGTATTCGACGAGAACGAGACGCTTCTGATCGACGCCGCGCTCGACCAGGGCCGAGGTGATAGCGCCCGTGCCGGGCCCGAGCTCGACCACCGGAGCATCCGAATCGACGTCGACATAATGCGCCATGGTCCGCGCGAGCAGCTTGCCCGACGGCATCACCGCGCCCATGTGGAGGGGCTTTTCAATCCACGATCTGAGGAAGCGCACCTCGTCATCGAGACGGGGCTTCTTCAACGCACGCGCGGACGACGGCAATGGCATGTCTGGACCGGACGGGACGAGACCGCGTGACCGCGGCTGTCAGAAAATGGTCATAAAGACGTATAGGCCGAAGTCGATACGGTCAAGCCGGCTCAGTTCGCCCGATTACCGAAGAAATCCTTGACCTTGGCGAAGAAGCCCTCGGATTCCGGCTGGGTGTTGCCGGAGGAGAGCTTTTCGAACTCGGCCAGCAATTCCTGCTGCTTCTTGGTGAGGTTCTGCGGGGTCTCGACCATGACCTGGACGTACATGTCGCCCATCTGGCGCGAGCGCAGCACCGGCATGCCTTTTGATGCGATGCGGAATCGACGGCCGGACTGGGTTCCGGCGGGCACCTTCACCTTGGCCTTGCCCTTCTCGATGGTGGGCACCTCGAATTCGCCGCCGAGCGCGGCCGTGACCATCGAGATCGGCACGCGGCAATGCAGGTCGGCGCCGTCGCGCTGGAAGAACTGGTGCTGGGCCAGCGACAGGAAGATGTAGAGGTCGCCGGGCGGACCGCCGCGCACCCCGGCCTCGCCTTCGCCGGCGAGCCTGATCCTGGTGCCGTCCTCGACGCCCTGGGGAATGTTGACCGACAGCGTTCGCTCGCGGGTGACGCGCCCCTGGCCCGAGCAGGACGGACAGGCGTCCTCGATCATCTGGCCGCGGCCCTGACAGCCGGGGCAGGTGCGCTCGAGGGTAAAGAAGCCCTGCGACTGCCGCACGCGCCCCTGCCCGCCACAGGTCGAGCAGGTCTTCGGCTTGGTGCCGGCCTTGGCGCCGATACCCGAGCAGGCCTCGCAGGTGACCGAGACCGGAATCTCGATCTGCGCGGTCTTGCCGCCGAAGGCTTCCTCGAGGGTGATTTCCATGTTGTAGCGCAGATCCGCGCCACGCTCGCGGCCGCCGCGGCCGCGCTGCCCGGCCATGCCGAACAGATCTTCGAAAATGTCGGAGAAGGAGGAGGCAAAGCCCGCGCCGAATCCGGCACCGCCGCCACCAGGGCCACCCTGCTCGAACGCGGCATGGCCGAAGCGGTCATAGGCGGCCCGCTTGTCCTTGTCCTTCAGGACTTCGTAGGCCTCGTTGATTTCCTTGAACTTGACTTCGCTGGTCTCATCCCCGGGATTGCGGTCGGGATGGAATTTCATCGCCAGCTTGCGGAACGACGATTTCAGCTTGCTCTCGTCGGCCGTGCGATCGACTTCGAGGGTTTCGTAGTAGCAGCGCTTGGTGGACGTGGACATGTCTGACTCAGGTCTATCCGATCGCGATTCAAGTCGGTGCGAAACAACGTCGCCACGCGACGATATAGGCAGCCTTCTGCATCACTGCAGAGGGCTGCATGGCAGCGTTGAGCATAACGGCTGGGAATTGATTGATCGTAACGGGCCTACCCGCCCGCCCCGACACGAAAGCCTCCCCCCTGAGGGGGGAGGCCGCTTCAGCGTGTGGGGTCCAAGCCGTCCGCATCATGACCCTCGCGGGGCTTATGCGGACTTCTTGTTGTTCTTGTCGTCGTCGACTTCGGTGAATTCCGCGTCGACGACGTCGTCCTTCGCAGCGTCCTTGGCCGCGTCGGCCTCGGCCTGCTGCTTGTACATGGCCTCGCCGAGCTTCATCGAAGCCTGGGCCAGCGTGTTGGTCTTGGCCTTGATCGCCTCGGCATCGCTGCCCTTCAGCGCTTCCTTGAGGTCGCTGACGGCGTCCTCGATGGCGCGGCGCTCGGTCTCCGAGACCTTCGAACCGTGCTCGGCCAGCGCCTTCTCGGTGGAGTGCACCAGCGCGTCGGCATGGTTCTTGGCATCGACCGCCTCGCGGCGCTGCTTGTCGGCCGCAGCGTTGGCCTCGGCGTCCTTGACCATCTTGTCGATGTCGGCTTCCGACAGACCACCAGAGGCCTGGATGCGGATCTGCTGCTCCTTGCCGGTGGCCTTGTCCTTGGCCGAGACGTTGACGATGCCGTTGGCGTCGATGTCGAAGGTCACCTCGATCTGCGGCATGCCGCGCGGAGCCGGCGGAATGCCCATCAGGTCGAACTGGCCAAGCATCTTGTTGTCGGCCGCCATTTCACGCTCACCCTGGAAGACGCGGATGGTGACGGCATTCTGATTGTCTTCAGCCGTCGAGAACACCTGGCTCTTCTTGGTCGGGATCGTGGTGTTGCGGTCGATGATGCGGGTGAACACGCCGCCCAAGGTCTCGATGCCCAGCGACAGCGGGGTCACGTCGAGCAGCAGCACGTCCTTGACGTCGCCCTGGAGCACGCCGGCCTGGATCGCAGCGCCGATCGCCACGACTTCGTCCGGGTTGACGCCCTTGTGCGGCTCCTTGCCGAACAGCTGCTTCACGACTTCCTGGACCTTCGGCATGCGGGTCATGCCGCCGACCAGAACCACTTCGCCGATCTCGCCGGCGGTGACGCCGGCATCCTTCAGCGCCTTGCGGCAGGGCTCGATGGTCTTCTGCACGAGGTCGTCGACCAGCGCCTCGAACTTGGCGCGGGTGAGCTTCATCGTCAGATGCTTCGGGCCGGTCTGGTCCGCGGTGATGAAGGGCAGGTTGATCTCGGTCTGCGTCGTCGACGACAGCTCGATCTTGGCCTTTTCAGCGGCTTCCTTCAGGCGCTGCAACGCAAGCTTGTCGTTGCGCAGGTTGATGCCCTGCTCCTTCTGGAACTCGTCCGCGAGATAGCCCACGAGGCGCATGTCGAAGTCTTCGCCGCCGAGGAAGGTGTCGCCGTTGGTCGACTTCACCTCGAACACGCCGTCGCCGATTTCGAGAATGGAAATATCGAACGTGCCGCCGCCGAGGTCGTACACGGCGATGGTGCCGGCCTTGGTCTTGTCGAGGCCATAGGCCAGCGCAGCCGCGGTCGGCTCGTTGATGATGCGCAGCACTTCAAGGCCCGCGATCTTGCCGGCATCCTTGGTGGCCTGGCGCTGGGCGTCGTTGAAGTAGGCGGGAACGGTGATGACAGCCTGGTCGACCTTCTGGCCGAGATGGGCTTCCGCGGTCTCCTTCATCTTCTGCAAGATGAACGCCGAGACCTGCGAGGGGGAGTAGGTCTGGCCGTCGGCCTCGACCCAGGCGTCGCCGTTGGAAGCCTTCACGATCTTGTACGGAACGAGCTTCTTGTCCTTCTCGACCATCGGGTCGTCGTAGCGGCGGCCGATCAGGCGCTTCACTGCGAAGAACGTACGCTCCGGATTGGTCACGGCCTGGCGCTTGGCAGGCTGGCCGACGAGGCGCTCACCGTCGTCGGTCACGGCGACGATCGAAGGCGTCGTGCGCATGCCCTCGGAATTCTCGATGACTTTGGCGTTCTTGCCGTCCATTACGGCGACGCACGAATTCGTGGTGCCGAGGTCGATCCCAATGACCTTTCCCATGGTCCTGATATCCTTCTTTTTGCGGCAGGTTGGCTGGGCCCAGAAGGCACCCGAACCGAAACCCCCTAAGATCAAACATTCGCGATATTGCGATGGTTGAGGCTCATATAGGAGGGGGGGAGGGGCCCGCAAGGACCGAACGCAACTTTGGGCCGTGAAAACATTGGGTTTTGGAAGATCGTATCCGCCCCTCGAGCCTTTGCGGGTGAGGAAATATTAACGGGTTCGGAGATCGACCGGCCGCCCGTCGCCATCAGCGGCCCGGCCCTGTTACCGGGGCGCCAAACCCGCTAAAAGGCGGCCGGCCGGACAGCTTCGCCATGGGGCTGCTTCGCGCGACAAGGCGGCCCCAAGGCCGATCATCAAAGGCCGACCATGGTACGGCCTCAATGTGAACCAAACAGAGTGCCCATGAAGCTGACCCGCTCCTTCGCTGCGCTGGCCCTCCTCGTCGCCACGGTATTTCCGGCGCTCGCCGCCGATGCCGTCTATCCGCCCGGCTTGCGTCTCGGCATGGTGCCTCTGGTCGGCCTCAGCAAGGCCAAGACCTTTCCGGGCTTCGAGAGCGAGGATGGCAGCGTCAAGGTGCTGATCACCGAGCTGCCGCCGGCGGCCTATAACGAAGTCGTCAGCGCCTTCAACGCCAATCCGGCCGGCGCCAATGGCGTCAAGCCGGACAAGATCGAGACATCGGCGGGCCTTGCGTATTTTACCAGCGAAAGTGCCAAGGCTGGCGACACGCTGGTGAAGCGCTATTCGATGATCGTGCCGGGCACCGGCTTCTCCGGCTATGTCGCGGTGCAAATCCCCGAGAACGCTTCGAAGATCTACACCGACGAGGCGGTGCGGCAGATGTTCGCGACTGCCGCCATCCGCAAGGAGGTGTCGGCTGACGAGCAGATCGGGCTGTTGCCGTTCAAGATCACCGATCTCGCCGGCTTCAAGGATATCCGCACGCTGGTGCCGGGCTCGAGCATCATCCTGGCCGATGGCAATGAGAGCTCGGGCTATGAATCCAAGCCGTTCATGATCCTCGGCCTGATCGGCGCCACCCCGCAGGCCGCCGACGACCGCGCCCGCTTCGCCCAGGAGGCGGCGCTTCAAATCGCCGGCTTGCGCGAAACCAAGGTCACGATGTCGGAGCCGATCCGCATCAACGGCCAGCCGGGCTTCGAGACCCGGATCGACGGCGTCAGCGGCAGGGACAAGATCCCGGTGACGGTGGTGCAGTGGATCCGCTTCGGCGGCGGCACCTCGCTGCGCATCATCGCCAGCGCCCCGCGCGACCAATGGTCCGACGCCTTCACCCGCTTCCGCGCCGTGCGCGACGGCATCCAGCCGAAGGGGTAGAAAACGGGGGGCTGACAGCCCAACCACTCACCAAACCCGGCCGCATTTTCGGGCTTTCGTTCGTACACGAACGGAACTAGGCTTGCCTGCATTGGATCAGGTTTTGGATCATCCTGGAGGGGAGGCGGACGATGCTTAATCGACGACAGATCTTGGCCGCGATGGGAACGACGGCGCTTGTGGCCCTTGCTCCATCGGCACTGTTTGCAGCAGCTGCGATCAAGCCGGACGACAGCTCCGCGCTGCTCGTGATCGACGTGCAAAACTGCTTCCTGCCGGGCGGTAGCCTTGCGGTGAAGGAAGGCGAGCAGGTCGTGCCCGTCATCAATAAAATGGCGAAGGCATTTTCGAACGTGGTGATGACGCAGGACTGGCACACGCCCGGCCACATCTCGTTCGCGTCGGTGCATTCCGGCAAGAAGCCGTTCGAGACCATCGACCTGCCCTATGGCAAGCAGGTGCTGTGGCCCGACCATTGCGTGCAGGGCACCGAGGGCGCATCGCTGTCGAAGGATCTCTCGATCCCGCAGGCCGAGCTCATCATCCGCAAGGGCTTTCACAAGGACGTCGACAGCTATTCGGCGTTCCTCGAAGCCGACGGCAAGACAACGACCGGCCTTGCCGCCTATCTGAAGTCGCGCAAGATCAAGCGCGTCTTCGTCGCGGGTCTCGCCACGGATTTCTGTGTCGCCTGGACCGCGCTCGATGCGCGCAAGGCGGGTTTTGAGGTCTATGTCGTGGAGGACGCCTGCCGCGGCATCGACACGCAGGGCTCGCTGGCCAAGGCCTGGGCCGACATGGCCAAGGCCGGCGTGAAGCGGATTCAGTCGAGCGATATTGCGTTGAGCGCGTAAGACGGGACGATCGTCATTCCGGGGCGGCTCGCAGAGCCGAACCCGGAATGACTTCATCGCTCAGTTCGCCTCGTTGCTGTTCGCAGCAGGCGCGGCCTTTGCGCCGCCCTTGGCGACGCCGACCAGCGCCGGCCGCAGCACGCGCTCGCCGATGGTGTAGCCGGCCTGCATGACCTGCACGACGGTGCCCGTGGGCACCGACGCATCGGGCACTTCGTACATCGCCTGATGGAAGTTGGGGTCGAACTTCTGACCCTGGGGATCGAGCTTCTTCACACCATGCCTTTCCAGTGCGTTGAGCAGCGAACGCTCGGTGAGCTCGACGCCCTCGATCAGCGCGGTCAGACCGGGATCGGCGGCGGCGCGCGCCTCGGCCGGAACGGCGTCGAGCGCGCGCTGGAGATTGTCGGCGATCTCGAGCACATCGCGGGCAAAGCCGGTGATGCCGTAGAGTCGGGCATCGGCGACCTCCTTGGTGGTGCGCTTGCGCAGGTTTTCCATCTCGGCCAGCGTCCGCAGCATGCGGTCACGGGCCTCGGCGGCTTCCTTCTGCAACGTCTCCACCGAACCCGGCTCGGGATCGTCGGGCATGATGTAGGGCTTTGACACCACGGGCTCGCCGGTCGCGGCAGTCGTGTCTTCGGGTTGCCGGGTTGGATCGGTCATCGGCTGCTTCTCGAACTCGCTCAAAGGGAGGTTTTCTGGCCCGGATATCGTGCTTCGGGCGCTGAAAATCAAGCGCCCGTGATCGGCTCAAATGCCGGTCAGCCTCCCACCAGGCGACTGACGATACGGGCGGCGTAATCCACGGTCGGGATCACGCGGGCATAATTCAGCCGCGTCGGCCCGATCACGCCCAAAACGCCGACGATGCGGCCGGCGGCATCCCGGTAGGGCGAGATGATGGTGGAAGAGCCCGATAACGAAAACAGCTTGTTCTCGCTGCCGATGAAGATCCTGACACCTTCAGCGGTTTCGGCGCGCCCGAGCAGGTCGATCACGCCGCGCTTGGTCTCGAGATCGTCGAACAGCAGCCTGACACGCTCGAGATCCTCCAGCGCATGCAGATCTTCCAATAGATTGGCATGGCCGCGGACGATGAGCTGACGGTCCTCGTTCTCGCCGCCCGACCAGCTCGCGATCCCGGCCGAGATCACCTTCTGGGTCAGCTGATCGAGCTCGGCGCGAGCTTCCGCGAGCGCGGTTTCCAGCTCGAGCCGCGCCTCGGCGAGCGTGCGGCCGCGGATCCGCGCGTTGAGGAAATTGCCGGCTTCAGTGATGGCCGAGGAGGGAACCCCCGGCGGCAGCGTCAGCACGCGGTTTTCGACCTGGCCGTCCTCGCCGACCAGGATCACCAGCGCCTGCTCGGGTTCCAATCGGACGAATTCGATGTGCTTCAGCCGCGTATTGGACTTCGGCGTCAGAACGACCGCTGCGGTGCGGGTGAGGCCGGACAGCCGCGTCAGCGCCTGGTCCAGCGCCGCCTCGACCGATTGGGCCTGGCCGACCGAGGTCAGCTGGCTCTGGATCGACTGTCGCTCGGCCTCGTTGAGATCGCCGACCTGCATCAAGGCGTCGACAAAGAAGCGCAGGCCGAGTTCCGTCGGCAAGCGGCCGGCCGAGGTGTGCGGCGCATAGATCAGGCCGAGCTGTTCCAGATCGGCCATGACGTTGCGCACCGAGGCCGGCGACAGCGGCATCGCGATCAGGCGGGAAATGTTGCGCGAGCCGACCGGTTCGCCAGTCGCGAGATAGCTTTCGACAATTTGACGAAAGATGTCGCGGGAACGCTCGTTGAGCTGGGCGAGGCCTGCGCGCGGCGCGATCAGATGGATCGGATCGTGATGGGCCACAGACGGTAACTCCTCTCAGATGCTCATAATTTGTCCATCCAGGACGGTTCTGACAAGCGTGGCGTTTGCGGGGTGGATATCGGGGGGCGAAAAAGCCTTGCTGCCCACCCTGACCCCACCTACAAGCACCGCGAACAGCCCTACCCCATAAGTTCTAGACCATGAGTTCTGGAGGATTTCCCATGCGGCCAAGCCGCCGTGCGCCCGACGAATTGCGCCCCGTGACGCTGGAGCGCGGCGTGGTCAAATATGCGGAAGGCTCCTGCCTGGTGAAATTCGGCGACACCCATGTGCTCGTCACCGCCACCCTGGAAGACCGCCTGCCGCCATGGCTGAAGGGCCAGGGGCGCGGCTGGGTCACCGCCGAATACGGCATGCTGCCGCGCGCCACCTCCGAACGCACCCGCCGCGAAGCCTCCGCAGGCAAGCAGAGCGGCCGCACCGTCGAAATCCAGCGCCTGATCGGCCGCTCGCTTCGCACCATCGTCGATCTCGAAGCGCTCGGTGAGCGCCAGATCACGGTCGATTGCGACGTGCTGCAGGCCGACGGCGGCACCCGCACCGCCTCGATCACCGGCGCCTGGGTCGCGCTCGCCGATTGCATCAACTGGATGAAGGCGCGAAACATGGTCAAGGCCAACGTGATGCGCGACAACGTCGCCGCGATCTCCTGCGGCATCTACAACGGCACGCCGGTGCTCGATCTCGACTATGCCGAGGATTCGGAGGCCGAGACCGACGCCAATTTCGTCATGACCGGCGATGGCCGCATCATCGAGGTGCAGGGCACCGCGGAACGCGAGCCGTTCACGCAGGACGAGTTCCTGAAGCTGATCGCTCTCGCTCAAAAGGGCATCGCGCGGCTGGTGGACTTGCAGAAACTGGCTGTCGCGTAGTCAATAGGCCCATGCACCGCCGAATCACCGGAAAGCTCGTCATCGCCACCCACAATCCCGGCAAGCTCGCCGAGATGAAGGAGCTGCTCGCGCCTCACGGCATCGAGGTGGTGTCGGCCGGTGAGCTCGGCCTTCCCGAGCCTGACGAGACCGGCAACGACTTCCGCAGCAATGCCGCGATCAAGGCGGCCGCCGCGGCGCAGGCGACCGGGTTGCCTGCTTTCGCCGACGATTCCGGCATCGTGGTCGACGCGCTCGATGGCGCACCGGGCATCTACAGCGCGCGCTGGGCCGGTCCAAACAAAGACTTCGCCGCCGCGATGGCGCAGATCGAGCGCCTGTTGCAGGAGCGCGGTGCCATCAAGCCCGACAAGCGCAAGGCCCATTTCGTCTCCGCGCTCTGCGTCGCCTGGCCCGATCATCATCTCGAAGAGGTCGAGGCGCGCGTCGACGGCACGCTGGTGTGGCCGCCGCGCGGCACTGCCGGCTTCGGTTACGATCCGATGTTCCTGCCCGACGGTCATACGCGCACTTTCGGCGAGATGGAGAGCATCGAGAAGCACGGCCTGCCGCCGCTCGGCCTCGGCCTGTCGCACCGCGCCCGCGCCTTCGTGAAACTGGCGGAGATCTGCCTTGAGCCGCGCTGACAAGGATGCGTTCGGCGTCTACGTGCACTGGCCGTTCTGCCTGTCGAAGTGCCCCTATTGCGACTTCAACAGCCATGTCCGCCACGCAGCGATCGACGAGGCGCGCTTTGCTTCGGCCTTTGCGCGCGAGATCGCGACGACCGCCGCGCGCGCACCCGGCCGCGAGGTCACCTCGATCTTCCTCGGCGGCGGCACGCCGTCGCTGATGCAGCCGGCCACCGTCGGCGCCGTGCTGGAGGCCATCGGCAAGCACTGGAGCGTCGCCAACGATGTCGAAGTCACGCTGGAAGCAAACCCGACCAGTGTGGAAGCCACGCGCTTTGCCGGCTATCGCTCGGCCGGCGTCAATCGCGTCTCGCTCGGCGTGCAGGCGCTTGACGACGCCTCGCTGAAAGCGCTCGGCCGCATGCATAGCGCGCGCGAAGCGCTCGATGCCGTCGCCATCGCGCGCCGCTCGTTCGATCGCTACTCGTTCGACCTGATCTACGCCCGCCCCGACCAGACGCCGGCGATGTGGGCGGAGGAGCTGCGTCTCGCCATCGATGAAGCGGCCGAGCATCTGTCGCTCTATCAGCTCACCATCGAAGAGGGCACGCCGTTCTTCGGCCTGCACCAGGCCGGCAAGTTGAAGACGCCGGACGAGGCGGTTGCACGCGCGCTCTACGACGTGACGCAGGAGACCTGCGACAGGCTGGGGCTGCCCGCCTACGAGATCTCCAACCACGCACGGCGCGGCGCCGAGTGTCGGCACAATCTGGTGTATTGGCGCGGCGAGGAATATGCCGGCATCGGTCCCGGCGCCCATGGCCGCCTCGACATCGACGGTATCAGGCACGCCACCGCCACCGAGAAGCGCCCGGAAGCCTGGCTGATGCGGGTCGAGACCAATGGCGACGGCGTCGTCACCGACGATCTCCTCAACAGCGAGGAACGCGCCGACGAATTTTTGCTGATGGGATTGCGTTTGGCCGAGGGTATCGACCCCGAGCGCTACAAGGCCCTCTCGGGCCGACCGCTCGACCCCAAGCGCATCTCGCTGCTGCGCGAGGAAGGCGCAATCACGGTCGATGCGACGGGCCGCTTGCGCGTGACCAGCAGCGGATTTCCGGTGCTCGATGCCGTGGTCGCGGATCTCGCGGCGTAGCGTGATGCCGTAGCCCGGATGGAGCGCAGCGTAATCCGGGAACAGTCTTTCCGGCTGCACGATCCCGGATTGCGCTGCGCTCCATCCGGGCTACGAAGGGCGGCGAGCTACGCCCCAAAGCTCTTCGGCGAGCCCGCGACCGCAACACCGCCCCCTGTCGTCACCTTCATCACCGCAAGTCCGCGCTCGTTGGTGCCGTCGGCACGGAAGCGGAACAGGCCGTCGATGCCGGCGAAGCCCGAGGGATTGGTGAGCACGTCGGACGAGAAGCGCGTGGTGCCTTGCGTGCGCGCGAGCGCGGCGACGAGGGCGACCGCGTCATAGGCGAGCGTCGCGGTGCGGATCGGCTCGGCGCCGTATTTGGTGCGATAGCGGCCGGAGAAGGCGCGAAAGCCGGCCGGATCGGGCGCGGCGTAGAGTCCGCCTTGCAAGTTTGGGCTGGCATAGACACGCGGACTGTCCCACAGGCCGGTGCCGAGCAACTGGATGTTGCGCAAATTCGCGCCGGCCGCGGTCATCGCATCGGCGACCGCAACCACGGCATCGCCGTCATCGGCAATGAACAGCGCATCCGCACTGCCGAGCTGCTGCGCCACCGATCGCGCCGGCGTGGCACGATCGGCGCCGTATTTCTCGAATGCGACGATGCGCCCGCCGCGCCTGGGCACGGCTGCCTTCACCGCGGCTTCGACCACGTTGCCATAGGCGTTATCAGGCACCAGCACGGCGACGGAGCGTTTTCCGATGCTGGCGGAATATTCGATGATGCGATTGACGTCGGATTCCGGCAGGAAGCTCAGCAGATAGACGCCGCGGCCGGCGATGCTGGAATCGGTCGAGAAGGCGATCACCGAAATGCCGCGCGTGCGCGCGACCTGGGCCACCGCCGGCACCGACTGCGCGAACAGCGGTCCCAGAATGATCTCGGCGCCTTCATCCACCGCCTGCTGCGCGCCGGCTTGGGCGCCCTGCGGGCTGCCATTGTCGTCCTTGATCAGGAGCTGGATGTTCGGGTTCTGGAACTCGGCCAGCGCCATCTCGGCGGCATTGCGCATGGATTGCGCCGCGAGCCCGGCATTGCCGGCGGCCGAGAGCGGCAGGATGACGGCGACCTTCACGCCGCCGGTGCCGGCGGTCGTCCCCTGCTGCGGCGGACCGGCCGGCTGGGCCGGCGGCGGCGAGGAGCTCGAGAAGGGATTGGAGAACTGGCTGAGGCTTTGCTGCACACCGGCGCAGGCGGACAATAGCGGCGTGCCGAGCAGCAGGCCAAGCGCACTCCGCCGGGTCGCCTCTGACATCAGGCGCCCCTGGACGGGAGTCTTCAGATCGCGCGGGCCCACCATCTCAGCTTCTCTTCTGACCGGCCGCTCGCGCCAGTCACGATACTCTTTCCGCGACACAGGGTGCGGATTCAGGCATATTGTCGGCAAATAGTTAACCAAAACAAAAGGATAATGACCGCTTAACGCGATCCTCCTCCTTTCCTGGCTTGCTGTCCGCCGTCCGTCACGAAAGCATCAAGACGCCGTTTCCGCCGCGAATATGGCGCTGACGCTCCACTCCCTCTGGAATGTGATGCCGGATGGATCACATTCCAGTCCTTCCTCGCCCCGCTTCAATATCCCAGCCAGGCGTGATCTTTTTCGAGGGGCCGGTTCCCAGCCCCTGGCATCATGCCTAAGTTCATCTCATTATGCGCGCAAAGCCGGCCCCGATAAATACGACTGAAGCCACTGACGCCGCCTCGCGCGGGTTCTCCATCGATGCGCACCGGCTGGTGGCACCGAAGCTGCCGGCCGGCCTCTATCTGGTGGCGACCCCCATCGGCAATCTCGGTGACATCACGCTGCGCGCGCTGCAAACGCTGGCAGGGGTCGACATCATCGCCTGCGAGGACACAAGGATCACGCGGCGTCTGACCGAGCGTTACGACATCGCGGCCCAGCTCAAGCCATATCACGAGCACAATGCCGAGGCCGCGCGGCCCAGGATCCTGGAGGCGCTCGCGGCCGGCGGCTCGGTCGCGCTGGTGTCGGACGCCGGCACGCCGCTGATTTCCGATCCCGGCTACAAGCTGGTGCGGGAGGTCTGCGCCGCAGGTCATGCGGTCCATGCGCTGCCCGGTCCCTCCTCGGTGCTGGCGGCGCTGTCGGTCGCGGCGCTGCCGACCGACCGCTTCTTCTTCGAAGGCTTCCTGCCGGCGAAATCCGCCGCGCGGCGCTCGCGCCTCGCCGAGCTCGCCCGCATCGATGCGACGCTGGTGATGTTCGAATCCGGCAACCGTGTGCAGGATACGCTCGCCGAGCTCTCTGAAATCATGGGTGCGCGCGAGGCCGCGATCTGCCGCGAGCTGACCAAGCTGCACGAGGAGATTTCGCGCGCAACGCTGAGCGAGCTCGCGCGCGAGGCCGACACGCTGGAGACGCGCGGCGAATTCGTGCTGGTGATCGCCCCGCCTGCCGCGGATGCCGACGTGCTGACCGCGGACGCGCTGGACGATCTGCTGCGCACACAGCTTGCCACCCATAGCGTCAAGGATGCGGTTGCGCATGCCGTCGCACTTTCGGGGCGGCCGCGCCGCGAGGTTTATGCCCGCGCGCTCGAGCTCGCCAAGGACTTGCGGAGCGGCGATGACGAGGATTAAGGGCGTCCAGGAATCTGAACAAGAACCTGAACAGGAACCCAAACGGGAACCGAAGATCGCCTCGCCCGAGCGCGTCGCCGCGTTCCGCACCGGAATCTCCGCCGAGAGCCGTGCGGCAGCCTACCTGATGGCGAAGGGCTACCGCATTCTCGCAAAACGCTACCGCACGGCGCATGGCGAGATCGACCTCGTGGCGCGCCGCCGCAACCTGATCGCCTTCGTCGAGGTCAAGGCGCGCGCCAGCCTCGACGAGGCCGCCTATGCGGTGACGCCGCGCCAGCAGCGACGCATCATCGATGCCGCGCAGGGCTGGCTTGTCGCGCATCCCGAGCATGCGGAATTCGAATTGCGATTCGATGCCATGCTGATTGCGCCGCGATCGCTTCCGCGCCATGTGTTGGCGGCATTCGACGCCTCGACCTGAAAGGCAGACCATGAAACTCAACATCGCCGTCCAGATGGACCCCATCGCCCGCATCAACATCAAGGGCGATTCCACCTTTGCGCTGCTTCTGGAAGCGCAGAAGCGCGGCCACGGCCTGTCCTATTACACCCCCGACAAGCTCTCGATGGTCGGCGAGGAGATCGTCGCGCCGGTGCAGCCGCTGACGGTGCGCGACGAGCCCGGCGATCATTTCACCCTCGGCGAGCCCAGGCGCGAGGCGCTGAACGGCTTTGACGTGGTGCTGCTGCGCCAGGACCCGCCATTCGACCTCGCCTACATCACCTCGACGCATCTGCTCGAGCGCATCCATCCGAAGACGCTGGTCGTCAACGATCCCGCTTCGGTGCGCAACGCGCCCGAAAAGCTGTTCGTGATGAATTTTCCGCAGCTGATGCCGCCGACCTTGATCTCGCGCGACCTGGAGGAGATCAACGCGTTCCGCGACAAGCATGGTGCCGTGGTGATGAAGCCGCTGCACGGCCATGGCGGCGCCGCGGTGTTCCGCGTGATGCCGCAGGACATGAATTTCGGCTCGCTCTACGATATGTTCTCGGTGACATTCAAAGAGGCCTGGGTGATCCAGCAGTTCATCCCCGAGGTGAAGCACGGCGACAAGCGCATCATCCTGGTCGATGGCGAGTTCGCCGGCGCCGTGAACCGGGTGCCGGCGACCGACGACCTCCGGTCCAACATGGTGCGCGGCGGTGCGGCCAAGGAGACCGAGCTGACGCCGCGCGAGCGCGAGATCTGCGCCACCGTGGGACCCGCGCTACGCGAGCGCGGCCTGCTATTCGTCGGCATCGACGTCATCAACGGCAACCTCACCGAGATCAACGTGACCTCGCCCACCGGCATCCGCGCCATCGCGCGGCTCGGCGGCCCTGACGTGGCGGCGAAGATCTGGGACGTGATCGAGCAGAAGCGGGCGAAGTAGGGGCTCTCGCTCCGTAGCCCGGATGGAGCGAAGCAAAATCCGGGATTCTCTCGCAACGCTTAGCGGCCCCGGATTGCGCTTCGCTCCATCCGGGCTACGGACATCGATAGAAACTGTGTCCGCCCCTCGCTAACCACCCGTTCACCATGACGCCCCGCGTTCTCATCCGGACGCGGCAGCACACCCGCGTGTTTCTACGGGCCGTCGCGCCACCGGAATAACTTGGCATTCACCATCTGCCCAAAACCCGCGATGTCACTGGCCGTCACACTCGGCCTCGCAACACCCCTTATACTTTTACTCCCTACTCATCGATGCCGGGGGAACCCGCCACGTGCGGTCCGAGTGCCCCGCGTAAGAGTAGAAGCGTATGAACACCGCACGCATTGTCGTTCTCGTCATTGCGCTCGGCGCCGGCGGCGTCGCTGCGTATCTGGCCAGCGGTTACGACAACAAGCCCGCAGCTGTTGTCCCTGTCGTCGAGAAGCTGCCGACGGTCGATGTGCTCGTCGCCAAATCCGACATCCAGCTCGGCCAGGCGGTCAAGGCCGAGGATCTGCAATGGCAGACCTGGCCGCAAGCGACCGCCAGCAGCGCCTTCATCCGCCGCGACAGCAGGCCCGACGCCCAGACGCAGATCGCCGGCTCGATCGCGCGCGTGCCCTTGATGCAGGGCGAGCCGATCCGCGAGCAGAAGCTCGTCAAGGCCGACGGCTCCGGCTTCATGGCCGCGATCCTGCCCTCCGGCATGCGGGCCGTATCGACCGAGATTTCAGCAGAGACCGGCGCTGGCGGCTTTATCCTGCCGAACGACCGCGTCGACATCGTCCTGACGCGCCGCCTGAAGAATCCCGACGGCCCCAACGGCCAGACCGGCGGCAATGACCTCGTCCTGTCGGAAGTCATCCTGACCAACATCCGCGTGCTCGCGATTGATCAGGCGCCGAAGGAAAAGGACGGCCAGAACGCCGTGCTCGGCAAGACCGTCACGCTCGAGCTCCGGCCCGACCAGGTCGCGACGCTCTCGGCCTCGCGCCAGGGCGGCACGCTGACGCTCGCATTGCGCAGCATCGCCGATGCCAACGCCTCCGACGGTGGACCGGAAGAACAGGCACTCAAGCAGCGCCAGACCGGCGTGAACGTGATCCGCTACGGCGTACAGGCGCGGCAGCTGACGTCACAGAAGTGATGGAGACATGATGAACTACGGGGATGATCGGACGGGCGTGCGCATTCGGGGGAAGCGCGCAAGCTCGTTCTGGGCAGGGGCTGTCATGCTGCTGGGGCTGGTCGCAGCCCCGGATCTCGTCCGCGCTGCGGATGCGCCGGTCGGAGACCAGGTGCCGATGCAGGCGCCGGACCTCGGCGTGGCGCCGGTTGCAACCATTGCGTCGGCAAGGACGCGCTCGCTGTCGCTTGGCGTCGGCAAGTCGGTCGTCATCGACCTGCCGCGCGAGGTGAAGGACGTGCTGGTGGCCGACCCGAAGATCGCCAATGCGGTGATCCGCTCGTCGCAGCGCGCCTATATCATCGGCGCCCAGGTCGGTCAGACCAACGTGGTGTTCTTCACCGCCGACGGCCAGCAGGTCGCCTCCTACGACATCGCGGTGAAGCGCGATCTCAATGGCATGCGCACGGCGCTGCGCGCTTCCCTGCCCGGCGTGCAGATCGAGGGCGTCGGCGACAGCGTGATGCTGACCGGCTCGGTGGCGAGCCCGGTCGAGGCCCAGCAGGCCGGCGACGTCGCCGCAAAGCTCGTCGGCGGCGCCGACAAGGTCGTCAACAACATCGTCGTGCGTGGCCGCGACCAGGTGATGCTGAAAGTCGTGGTCGGCGAAGTCCGCCGCGACATTGTCAAGCAATTGGGTGTCGACCTCAGCGCCAGCCTCAATGCCGGCACCGCGGTCGTGAACTTCAACAATTCGAACCCGTTCTCGGTCTCCGGCGGTCCCCTGGTCAGCAGCAACGGGCTCGGCGTCACCGGCCTCGCCAAGGGCGTTGCCACCGTGAACGCCACCATGCGCGCGATGGAAACCGCAGGCGTGATGCGCACGCTGGCGGAGCCGAGCCTGACCGCGATCTCGGGTGAATCGGCGACCTTCATTGCCGGCGGCGAATTCCCGATCCCCGGCGGCTATGCCTGCGATCCAGTCACCCATGTCTGTACCACCCAGGTCACCTACAAGAAGTTCGGCATCTCCCTGAACTTCACCCCGGTCGTGCTGAGCGAGGGCCGCATCAGCCTGCGCGTGATGACCGAGGTCTCGGAGTTGTCGAACACGAATGCGATCACCTTGACCCAGGCAGTGTCCGGCAGCACCAACAACTCGATCACCATCCCCTCGGTCCAGACCCGCCGCGCCGAGACCACGCTGGAAATCCCGTCGGGCGGCTCGATGGCGATGGCCGGCCTGATCCAGCAGCAGACCAAGCAGGCCGTCAACGGCCTGCCCGGCGTCGACCAGATCCCGATCCTCGGCGCGCTGTTCCGCAGCCAGGACTACGTCAACAACGAGACCGAGCTGATGGTGATCGTGACGCCCTATGTGGTGCGCGCGGTCGCCCAGAAGGAATTGTCGCGGCCCGATGACGGCTTCGCGCCCTCCTCGGATGCGCAATCGGCGCTGCTCGGGCGCATGAACCGGCTTTACGGCATCGCGCGCCGCGTCGACCCGATCGACGGCGACAGGGGCGATTTCGGCTTCATCATCGACTGACACGGGCGGTTTGGGGACCGGGGCGAGACACGGGGCAAGAGGGGACCAGGCGATGACGAAGACATCGGATCGACGTCGCAATTTGCGCATCGCGCTCGTGCTGACGGGGCTGTCCGTCATGCTCGGGGCCTGCAACACCACGGGCGAGGTCGTCACCACGCAGACGGTGCCGACCGACTACCGCATGCGTCATCCGATCGCGGTGCAGGAAGGCAAGCGCTCGATCGTGATCTTCGTCGGCAAGGCGCGCGGCGGTCTGTCGGCCGCGCAGCACGCCGACGTGATGGGCATCGCCCAGGACTGGGTCCGCGAGGGCAGCGGCTCGGTCGTCGTCGACGTGCCGATCGACACCGCAAATTCCCGCGCAGCTGCTGCGACCTATCACGAGATCCGCACTGTCCTGGGCAGCGGCGGCGTGCCGTCGCGCGCCATCGTGCAGCATTCCTATCGCCCTGAAGATCCCGGCCTGCTGCCGACCATCCGCCTCAGCTATTCCAAGATCACTGCGGTCGCCGGCCCTTGCGGGCTGTGGCCCGAGGACGTGGGTCCGTCGATTCTCGATCCCGGCTACAACGAGAACCGGCCCTATTTCAATTTCGGCTGCGCCAGCCAGCGCAACCTTGCGGCCATGATCGACAACCCCGCCGATCTCGAGCAGCCGCGCGCGGAGACGCCGGTCTATACGGCGCGGCGTGACATCGCTTTCGACCGCTACCGCAAGGGCAACCCGACCGCGACCACCTATCCCGAGGCTGACAAGGCCAAACTCAGCGACACAGGCAAATGACTGAGATCCACGACGACGAAGAGGCGGACGATCCGCACCACCCCGAGGACCACATTGCGCCGGTTCCCCGCATCTCGGTGCAGGCCTTTTGCGAGACCGAGCAGACGCTCGCCGCGGTGACCGCGGCCGGCCAGGATCGCCGTCTCGCCAAAGCGCATCTCACCGCCAAGAGCGGCGGACTTGCCGCGGCCATCGAAGTCTATGACACGATGCCGACGCCGAACGTCATCGTGATCGAATCCGACGGCACACGCGACATCCTCGAAGGTCTCGACGACCTCGCCGGCGTCTGCGATCCCGGCACGCGCGTGGTCGTGATCGGCAATCCCGGCGATACCGCGCCGTATCGCGAGCTGGTGCGGCGCGGCGTCAACGACTACGTGGTCGGGCCGGTCGAAACCATCGACGTGGTGCGCTCGATCTGCAGCCTGTTCTCGGCCTCGGAAGCCATCATCACCGGCCGCATCATCGCGGTGGTTGGCGCCAAGGGCGGCGTCGGCGCGTCCACGGTCGCACACAACGTGGCCTGGACCATCGCGCGCGACCTCGCGCTCGATTCCGTCGTGATCGACCTTGACCTCGCCTTCGGCACGGCCGGGCTCGACTACAACCAGGATCCGGCGCAGGGCATCGCCAATGCGGTGCTGTCGCCTGACAGACCCGACACGGCGCTGATGGAGCGCCTGCTCGCCAAATGCACCGACCACCTCAGCCTGCTGGCGGCGCCCGCCACGCTCGATCGCGTCTATGATTTCGGCGCGGAAGCGTTCGATGCGATCTTCGACACGCTGCGCATGACCACGCCCTGCATCGTGCTCGACGTGCCGCATCAATGGTCGGCCTGGACCAAGCGCGCCCTCGTCAACGCCGACGACATCGTCATCGTGGCCGAGCCGGATCTCGCCAATTTGCGCAACACCAAGAACATGCTGACGGTGCTGAAAACGGCACGGCCGAACGACCGGCCGCCGCTCTACTGCATCAACCAGGTCGGCATGCACAAGCGGGCCGAGATCGAGGTCAAGGCGTTCGCCAAGACCATGGAAAGCCAGCCGCTTGCGGTGATCCCGTTCGACTCGAAACTGTTCTCGACCGCGGCCAATAACGGCCAGATGATCGCGGAGGTCTCCAAGAGCCACCGCACCACCGAGCTGTTCCAGATCATGGCCAACCGGCTCGCCGGTCGCGGCGAGGTGAAGAAACCGAAGCGCTCGTTGCTCGGACCGCTGCTGAAGAAGCTGAAGGGCAAAACCGGGCGCGGATCCGCGCCGCATCGCAAGGCGTCGTAGGCACCAAGCAATGGCGGCGGATTATTTCTCCGCCCGCTGCTGCTGCTTCTTCGCCAGCAGCTGCCGCAGCGCCGTGATCTTGGCCGCGGCCTGGTCCGGCGGCAGATCGGCCTTCACGAGAATTTCGGCCTCGGTCTCGCGACCCTGCAATCCCAGCACCAGCGCGAGATTGGTACGGATCCGCGCATTGTTCTGATTGCGCTGATAGGCGCGGCCGAGCACCTGTTCGGCCTTCGGCAGATTGTTTTGCAGCATGTAGGACAGGCCGAGATTGGACAGCACGGTCGGCTCCTCCGGCATGATCTTCAGTGCCGCGGCGTAATATTGCTGCGCTTCCTCGTTGCGGCCGAGCTGGTCGAGCGCCGCACCCTGCGCCGACAGGATGCGCCAGTCGGGATCCTCGGGCGAATGCGCGCGGCCCAGCACGTCAAAAGCCTGCTGGAAATTTCCATTGTCGGCGAGCGCACGGCCATAGCCGGCGAGCAGCGCCTTGTTGCTGGGATGGGTGAGCACCGCCTGCTCGAACACGGCGACGGCCTGGGCATGCTGGCCGCTGTCGCGCAGCGCCTTGCCATATTCGAGGACGATGTTTGGATTATCAGGCTTGGCGCGATAGCGCTCGCGCAAGGCGGCCATCTCCGGCTTGCCGTCGGCCGCGGCGACAGGTTCGGACCTGCCGCCGAGCGCACCGGTCACGTCGTCCAGGCCGGTGGTCTGGCAGCCGCCGAGGGCCAGCACCGCGAGTGCGGGAAGCAGGAATCTCGCCGGGGAGGGGGCAAGGGACGAACGCTTGAACATACTCTGATCACCGCCGGCGGACTGATCAGAGATGCTTCACCGATTAACGCTAAAGTCTCGTTAAGGACGCGTCCTTATGTGACCTAGTCGGTAAATTCCGCACCGAACTCGCAGCCGATGCGCCAGCGCAGGCGGCATTGGCGGGAGTAATCCGGCGCGAAGATGATCGTGAATTGCGGCGGCACTTCCAGAAATTCCGCCACCACTTTTACGCCCCCGTCCGAGATATCGGTGATCGTGCAGTCCCGCGGCAGCGAGCCCGCGCCAAAATGAATCTTGGCCAGCCGGCTGCACACCCGACGTTCGCTTCTACGGCGATTTGCAAGCATTTGAATTCTTCACCCGTTAGATCACGGCCCATCCCGCAGCCTCAGGAGTAGCGGACATGTGTTGGGATGTGCTGAGCGCAGCCACTCGCATTCGAGGCGTAGTCGAAGCTTAATGTCCTGATCCCGTTTACCTGAAGTTAGGGGACCGGCGGCCCTCGCCCACGTTCCTGTATTGTTCTTGTCAGGGCGATCGCTGTCTGCTACCCTTGATTGTGCAAGGGGGCAGCATGGTCCAGCGGGTTTCGACAGTCGCCTTTGAGGGCATAGAGGCCCGCGCGGTCGACGTGCAGGTGCAGGTCGCGCCGGGCCTGCCGGCCTTCGCCATCGTCGGCCTGCCTGACAAGGCGGTGTCGGAGGCGCGCGAACGGGTGCGATCGGCGCTGATCGCTTCGGGACTGGCGCTGCCGGCGCGCCGCATCACCGTCAATCTCGCGCCCGCCGACGTCCCGAAGGAAGGCAGCCATTACGACCTGCCGATCGCGCTCGGGCTGATGGCGGCGATCGGCGCGATCCCGCCGGATGCGCTGGCCGGCTTCACCGTGCTCGGCGAGCTCGGCCTCGACGGCTCGATCGCGCCTGTCGCGGGCGTGTTGCCCGCCGCGATCGGCGCCAACACGCGCGAGGAAGGCTTGATCTGCCCCGCCGCCTGCGGCTCGGAGGCGGCGTGGGCGAGCCCTGATATCCAGATCGTCGCCGCACATTCGCTGATTCAGATCGCCAACCATTTCAAGGGCACGCAGGTGCTGTCGCGGCCCGTGCCGAAAGTGCATGAGGCCGCAAGCTCGCTGCTCGATCTGCGCGACATCAAGGGCCAGGAGAGCGCCAAGCGCGCGCTGGAGATCGCAGCCGCCGGCGGCCATCACCTGCTGATGATCGGCGCGCCCGGCGCCGGCAAATCCATGCTGGCCGCGCGCCTGCCCTCGATCCTGCCGCCGCTGTCGCCGAGCGAACTGCTCGAGGTCTCGATGATCGCCTCGGTCGCGGGCGAAATCGAGGGTGGCGCGCTGACGTCGCGGCGGCCGTTCCGCTCGCCACATCATTCCGCCAGCATGGCCGCGCTGACAGGCGGCGGCGCGCGGGCAAAGCCCGGCGAGATCTCGCTGGCGCATCAGGGCGTGCTGTTTCTCGACGAGCTGCCCGAGTTCGATCCACGCGTGCTGGATTCGCTGCGCCAGCCGCTGGAGAACGGCGAGGTCTCGGTGTCGCGCGCCAATCACCGCGTCACCTACCCGGCCCGCTTCATGCTGGTCGCCGCGATGAATCCCTGCCGCTGCGGCAATGCGTTCGAGCCCGGCTATGCCTGCAAGCGCGGCCGCATCGACCGCTGCACCGGCGATTACCAGGCGCGCATCTCCGGCCCGCTGATGGACCGCATCGATCTGCGCATCGAAGTCCCGGCCGTCACCGCAGCCGATCTGATCCTGCCGCCACCGACCGAAGGCTCCGCTGAAGTCGCCGCGCGCGTGGCGGCGGCGCGCGACATTCAGCTCGCGCGTTACGCACAGGCGGGCCTGCCGCGGGTCCGCACCAATGCCGAGGCGCCGGCGTCGGTGCTCGAAGACATTGCCCGGCCCGACGCGCAGGGACAAAAGCTGCTGCGCGATGCCGCCGAAACCATGCGGCTGTCGGCACGCGGCTATCACCGGGTGCTGCGGGTGGCGCGCACGCTCGCCGATCTCGACGGCACTGACAAGATCGGCCGGCTGCATCTGGCCGAAGCGCTGTCCTACCGGGCACTCGCGGAGGATGTGCGCCAGCTCGCCTGATCTTCCCGCGCGTCAACCCGGTGGTAACGAGTTTCCTTTACGCTCTGCAAACCATAGGGCCCACAAGTTCCGGTACGGGCCCGGCGAGTAGAGCGTCATGTTGCGTTTCAAGATCCTGGCCTCGGTGGTTCCCCTGTTGGCGGCGGCAGTGGTCGCCCGTGGCGAGATCGGACCGGTCTTGCAGCCCTGCATCGCCGTCGGCGACACCTCGGTCGAGCTCACATCCCTGTTCTGGACCGCTCGCGTCCATGTCGCCTTCACCGACGACCCGTCGCGCGCCACGGTCCGGGTCCAGCTCACCGACGACGCCGAGGCCGCGGACTTCGCGGTCGTTGATGATGGTCTCGGTTCCGAGACCGATTCCTGCCAGGCCAATCCAGCGAACCGCCTCATCACCATCGCAGCGCAACCCGTCGATGGCGGCCCGGTGATCTATCTTTCCAGCGACGGCCCGGCCGATTACCGCATCTTTGTCCGCTCGAAGACGTTCTCGCCGCGCGAGGCCGCAGCCCTGATCGTCGGTGCTCATGGCGACCACACGCGGCCCCTCCAGGCCGCCTCGCTTTGATGCATTAAGACCTCGTCAACCATGTTTCGAGGCCGCCCCAAGGCCTCAAGCTGTTCGCAAGGTCGGCAGGACATCGTCGCACGCGGCGGCGGCAGGTAAGAGTCGGGGTCGGTGACGATGGATCGGACGTTCCGGATCAAGGTGCGCATGCGCCGCTTCAGGCGCCGCCACCCGAAGATCGCCTTCGCCATCCGCTCCTTCATGATCTTTTCGGCGACGTTCGGCGGCGCCTATGGCTTCGTCACCGGCAGCCGATCGGAAAATTCGGGCTACGATCCCAACGCCTTTGCGATCGGTGCGAGCTTCCTGTTCGCGCTGGCCTGCCTTGGCCTTGCCACGCTGAGCATGCGGCTGCGTTTCGTCGCCAAGCGGATGCGCAAGCTCGCCGCCCACAACGAGGCGCTGATCGACCGCAATTGGGAGCTGAAGGAAGCCGAAGAGCGCGCCCGCAGCCTGTTCGAATCGCAGGGCGACCTGATCGTGCTGCGCGACCATCAGGGCCGTATCACCTTCGCCAACGACGCCTATTGCGCGCTGGCCGGTCAGGCGCGCAGCGCCCTGGTCGGCACGCGCTTCGATTTCGACGTGCTGGAACAGGGCGACAGTGCGCGCGAAGCGAGCGGCACGCGCATCCATGACCAGAAGATATCGACGCCGCTCGGCGCGCGCTGGATCGCCTGGCGCGAGGGCCTGGTCCGGCACGATGCCGGCCGGCCCGCCGAGCTGCAAAGCGTCGGACGCGACGTGACCGATCGCACCGAGACCGAACGCGCACTGTCCGATGCGCGCGACCAGGCCGATGCCGCCAACCGCGCCAAATCGCGCTTCCTCGCGATGGCCTCGCACGAGATCCGCACCCCCCTGAACGGCATTATCGGCATGGGCGGCCTGCTGCTCGACACCACGCTGACGCCGGAGCAGACGACCTACGCACGCGCCGTGAAAACTTCAGGCGAAGCGCTGATGACGCTGATCGAGGAGCTGCTCGACTATTCCAAGATCGAAGCCGGCAAGCTTGATCTGGAGCAGCGCCCCTTCGCCCTCTCGACGCTGATCGAAGAGGTCACCGAGCTGCTGGCGCCGCGCGCGCAGGCCAAGAAGCTCGAGATCGCGGCTTACGTCGACGAGCGGCTGCCGCTCGAGGTCACCGGCGATGCCGCCCGGCTGCGCCAGGTGCTGCTCAACCTCGCCGGCAACGCCATCAAATTCACGAGCAGCGGCGGCGTGGCGCTGATCGTCGAGCCCGGCATCTGGCCGAACGAGATCAGCTTCCTGGTCCGCGACACCGGCATCGGCATCGCGCCCGAGGCGCAATCGCGCATCTTCCGCGAATTCGAGCAGGCCGACGACCGCGTCGCCCGCACCTATGGCGGCACCGGGCTTGGCCTTGCCATCAGCGAACGCATCGTCAAGCGGATGGGCGGCCGCATCACGCTGGAGAGCGCGCCCGGCAAGGGCTCGACCTTCGAGGTCGCAATTCCGCTCGCGCTGTCGCAAGGCGATGCCGGACGAACATCGTTTCCGAGCCCTGATCTATCAGGCAAATCCATCCTGCTGGTGGCCGACGGCATCGAAGCGTCGCTGATCGCGCGGCGGCTGGAGCGCTGGGGCGGCCAGACCTGCCTGGTCGCAGATGCAGCGGTGGCCGAAGCACTGCTGCCGGAGCGCTCCTGGCACGCGGTGCTGGTCGACCGCGCGCTCGGCGCTGCTGTTGCCGATCGTGTCGGCGAAGCCGCCCGCGCCCATGCGACGCAGCGCCTGGTGCTGCTGACACCGAGCTCGCGTCATGAAAAATTCTCGGCTAATTTCACCGGCTTCCTGGTCAAGCCGTTGCGCGCAGCCTCGCTCGCCGCGCGCCTCGCGCTGACGCCGGAGGTCGCATCACCCGATCTCGCACCCGATCCCGCCGAGCCGGCGCCAGTCAGGGCACCTGCGGGGGGCCTCTCGATCCTTGTCGCCGAGGACAACGAGATCAACGCGCTGCTGATGCGCTCGCTGCTCACAAAACTCGGCCACCGCGTCGTCATCGCGGTCCATGGCGAAGCCGCACTGGAATCCTGGCTTGCGGCCAGCTCTGCCGGCACGCCCTACGACCTGGTGTTGATGGACATCCAGATGCCGCAGCTCGACGGCATCGAAGCAACCAAACGCATCCGCGCCCATGAGGCCGCCACCGGCAGCCAGCACACACCGGTCCTCGCACTCACCGCGAACACGCTGGTGGAAGATCGCTACGCCTGCTTCGAAGCGGGCATGAACGGATTTTTGATCAAGCCGCTCGATCGCGAGAAGCTGGACGAGGCGCTGGCGGGGCTGGCGGCGGCACGGCAGCTCGCGGTGGAGCGACAAGCGACGCTGCCGTAGCTGCCGTCTCACGTGACAACAGGGAAAACGTGGGCACGGCGCTTCGCGCCTTTGCCCACCCTACGGCACCATTGGCTACAGCCTTCGCAGCGCCACGCTCTCCACCGCGTGATCCGCGCCCTTCTTCAGGATCAGCGTCGCCCGCGGACGCGTCGGCAAGATATTGTCCTCGAGATTGGCGAGGTTGGTGCGCTCCCAGATCGCGGTGGCGGTGGCGATGGCCTCCTCGTCCGACAACAGCGCATAGCGGTGGAAGTAGGACTTTGGATCGGTGAACGCGGTGTCGCGCAGCGCCAGGAAGCGCTTGATGTACCAGCGCCGCAGCGCCGCTTCGTCGGCGTCGATATAGACCGAGAAGTCGAAGAAGTCGGAGACGACAGGCACCGCCTTGCCGTCGCGCGGCAGCTTGCCGGTTTGCAGGACATTGACGCCCTCGACGATCAAAATGTCGGGCTGGTCGATCTCGGCCCATTCATTCGGCACGATGTCGTAGGTCAGATGCGAATAGACCGGCGAGCGCACGTGCCTGCGGCCCGACTTGATGTCGGACAGGAAGCCCAGCAGCAGCGGCAGGTCGTAGCTCTCCGGAAACCCCTTCTTCTGCAAAATGCCTTGCTGCTCGAGCAGGGCCTTCGGGTAGAGGAAACCGTCGGTGGTGATCAGATCGACTTTGGGACGAGGCGACCAGCGCGCCAAGAGCGCCTGGAGCACGCGCGCGGTCGTCGACTTCCCGACTGCGACAGAACCAGCGACGCCGATGATGTAGGGCACCTTGCGGTCGCGGATGTTGAGGAACTGCCGCTCCGCGTAATACAGGCGCTGCGTCGCATCGACATAGATCGATAGCAGGCGCGACAGCGGCAGATAGATGTCCTCGACTTCCTTCAGGTCGAGGCGGTCGTGCAGCGAGCGCAGCCGGTCGAACTCGCCCGGCTCCAGCGTCATCGGGGTATCGTCGCGCAGACGCGCCCACTCTTCGCGCGTGTAGACGCGGTAAGGATTATATTGCTGCTCCGGTGCGCGGATATCCATGACGCGACCTTTCCGTTGGGGCCCTTCAGCTACGCATGATCTCTTCGGAAAACCGCTTCACACGTTGGGCCAACGCGGTGCTTCGGATCCGGATCATGCTGTCAGCCCTTACGCGACGCTTTCTCTTCCAACCCCGACATATTCGTGCGCTTGTCGAGGGCAGCTTCCACCTCTTCCAACTTTACGCCGCGCGCCTTGAGCAGCACAAGGAAGTGATAGAGCAGGTCGGCACTTTCGGCGATCAGATGCGCGCGATCGTTTTCGACTGCTGCGATTACGGTTTCGACTGCTTCCTCACCGAACTTCTTGGCGCAATGTTCGGCGCCCTTGTCGAGCAGCTTGCGGGTATAGGAGGCCTCGCCACCAGAGGCCGCGCGGGCGTCGATGGTTTGGGCGAGGTCATGGATCGTGAAACGCGGCATCGGAATACTCAGGAACAGATCCGGCCAGACAGGCCTTTTCCCATCGGCCTGTGTAGCATTTTTACCAAGGGGAGTCGTCAGGCATCCATGCGCATGGGCAAGCCCCGCCGCGCCATGTGCTCCTTGGCTTCACGAATGGTGAATTCCCCGAAATGGAAGATGGAGGCGGCCAGCACGGCCGTGGCGTGGCCGTCGCGAATACCGTCGACGAGGTGATCGAGATTGCCGACGCCGCCGGAGGCGATTACGGGAACGGGAACGCTGTCGGCTATCGCCCGGGTCAGCGGGATGTCAAACCCCTGCCTGGTACCGTCGCGGTCCATCGAGGTGAGCAAAATTTCACCAGCGCCGAGCGAGACCACTTCCTGGGCGTATTCGATGGCGTCGATGCCGGTCGAGTTGCGGCCGCCATGGGTAAAGATTTCCCAGCGGTCGCCGCCCGGGCGCTTGACCCGCTTGGCGTCGATGGCGACCACGACGCACTGCTCGCCGAATTTTTCGGCAGCTTCCTTGACGAACTCGCGCCGCGACACCGCGGCGCTGTTGATCGAGACCTTGTCCGCGCCGGCGCGCAGCAGCGTCTTGATGTCGTTGACTTCGCGCACGCCACCGCCGACGGTGACGGGCATGAAGCAGGCCTCGGCCGTGCGCCGGACCACATCCAGCATGATGCCGCGGTTCTCATGGGTCGCGGTGATGTCGAGAAAGGTCAGCTCGTCGGCGCCGGCGGCGTCATAAGCGATCGCGGCTTCGACGGGGTCGCCGGCATCGCGCAAATCGACGAAGTTGACGCCCTTGACGACGCGGCCGTCCTTGACGTCGAGGCAGGGGATCACGCGCACCTTGAACATGTGTCAGCTCCTGCGCGCGTTGCGGATCAGGGCGAGGGCGGCGGCTGGATCGAGCCGGCCGTCGTAGAGCGCGCGGCCGGCGATCGCGCCGGCGAGCTTTTTCGCACGAGGCGTCAGCATGGCCTTGACGTCCTCGATCGAAGCGAGGCCGCCCGAGGCGATCACGGGAATCGAAATCGCATCGGCGAGCGCGATGGTCGCATCGAGGTTCAGGCCCTTGAGCAGGCCGTCGCGCGCGATATCGGTGAAGATGATGGCGGCGACGCCGGCATCCTCGAATCGCTGTGCGATCTCCAGCACTGTCACCTGTGAGGTCTCGGCCCAACCTTCGACGGCGACCTTGCCGTCGCGTGCGTCGAGGCCAACGGCGACGCGGCCGGGGAATATCTTGGCCGCTGCCTTCACCAGCTCTGGATCGCGCACCGCGGCGGTGCCGATGATGACGCGGGTGATGCCTTTCTCAAGCCAGGCTTCGACGGTCGCGAGATCGCGAATGCCGCCGCCGAGCTGCACCGGGATCGGAATCGTCTTCAGCATCGCCTCGACGGCGTGCGCATTGACAGGCTTGCCGGCGAAGGCACCGTCGAGATCGACGACGTGGAGATACTCAAAACCCTGCGCAACGAAGCTCTGGGCTTGAGCTGCGGGATCGAGGTTGAAAACGGTCGCGCGCGCCATGTCGCCTTGCTCGAGGCGCACGCACTGACCGTTCTTGAGGTCGATCGCGGGAAAGAGAATCATGTCGCACCTGCTCTCGTCCCCGTCATGGGAACGCACCTGCCAGCTAAGCACTCCGTCATTGCGAGCGCAGCGAAGCAATCCAGACCGCCGCCGCGGAAAGACCCTGGATTGCTTCGCTGCGCTCGCAATGACGAGGTGAGAGCGGAGGCCATCACGGTTTCCATCGCAAAAAATTCGAGATCAGGGCCAGCCCAAAGCGCTGGCTCTTCTCGGGGTGAAACTGCGTGCCGATGGCGGTGTCCTTGGCGACGATCGCGGTGACGGGCCCGCCGTAATCGGCGCGCGCGAGCACATCCGCTTCATTGGCCGCGTTGAGGTGGTAGGAATGCACGAAATAAGCGTGCTGCCCGTTCGGGCCGAGCGGCAGCTTGTCGAGCACCGGGTGCTCTTGCAGCAGCTCGAGCGTGTTCCAGCCCATGTGCGGGATCTTCAGGCTCTCGTCACGCGGCGTGATCTTCTCGACGTCGCCGCCGATCCAGTTCAGGCCTTGGGTGACGACATGCTCCTTGCCGCGGCTCGCCATCAGCTGCATGCCGACGCAAATGCCGAAGAACGGCCGCGCCTTGACGCGCACGGCTTCGGTGATCGCCTCGACCATGCCGTTGACGGCATCGAGGCCGCGCCGGCAATCGGCGAAGGCGCCGACACCAGGCAGCACCAGGCGATCGGCTTCATAGGCCTGATCGGGATCGCTGGTGACGAGGACTTTCTGCGGATTGTCCAGGCTGCGCGCGGCGCGCTCAAAGGCCTTGGCGGCGGAATGCAGATTTCCGGAACCGTAATCGATGATGGCGACGCTCATCGTGATGACCCTCCCGGTTCTGGAAACAATCCAATGATGCCGCCGGCCGGAAGCGGCGGCGGGTTCGAAAATGGCTGGCCCGGCACGTTGCGGGTCGGCGGCGGGCCGCCGCGATCGACCGCCCATTGGTCGTTGACGATGCCCTGCTGTGACTTGCTCCAGCGCTCGAAGAACCGCCACTCGGCGGTGTCTTGGTCAGCGGCGACGACGACGTCGAGCTGCCGCCACTTGCCGCGTGACAGGGTCCAGCGGCGCAGGCTCGAGGCCTCAAAGCCCGTCAGCAGCGCGACGATGATGTTGGCGAGGAAGATCGAGGGGCGACCGACACCGAGGCTGGATAGCCCCGCATCGAAGGCGGCGAGGAACACGATCCAGCCGATCAGCGCCAGCCACAGCCTGTTCCAGGCCAGCCAGAACGGACCAAGGATCATCGCCCAGACATGGAAGCCGTCGCGCACGAACACGAACTTGTCGGTCGCGCGCAGATCGGCGCCGCCGGGGAAGGGAGCATGAACTGTGTAGACAGGCATTTTCGATGCCCCGCTCTCGAGAATGAAGTCGATGCCGCCGACGGCGCGTGGCCGCCAAGATGGAGAGGTCAGCCGCCAAGCGAGCCCTTGGTGGAGGGGATTTCGCCCGCCGCCTTGGGATCGATCGCAACCGCGGTGCGCAGCGCCCGCGCCAAGCCCTTGAAGCAGGACTCGGCGATATGGTGGCTGTTATCGCCATATAGGGTCTCGACGTGGAGAGTCACGCCGGCGTTGATGGCAAAGGCCTGGAACCACTCGCGCACCAGCTCGGTGTCGAACTCACCGATCTTGTGGCGGGGAAATTCCGCCTTGAACACCAGGAACGGGCGGCCCGAGATGTCGATGACCACGCGCGTCAGCGTCTCGTCCATCGGCATGTGCACGCCGGCATAGCGGGTGATGCCCGCCATGTTGCCGAGCGCCTGCTTGACCGCCTGGCCGAGCGCGATGCCGGTGTCTTCGGTGGTATGGTGATAGTCAATGTGCAGGTCGCCAACCGCCTTGACCGTGAGGTCGATGCGGGAATGGCGGGCGAGGAGATCGAGCATATGGTCGAAAAAGCCGATGCCAGTCGCGATATTGGCCACGCCTGATCCATCGAGGTTCACGGAGACCTCGATGTCGGTTTCCTTGGTCTTGCGCTTGATCGTCGCGGTGCGCATGGAAAATCGGTTTCCATTCTAGCTTTGAGCCGAAAACGCCAGTCTCTTAACAGCCAAATGACGCCTTCGCTACTGCGGGAACGGCTGGCCGGGCCTCTACTTCTGCCTATGGTGAGCAAATTCGGCCCGGAACGGCCCGTTGTGCGCCCGCTCCCGACCGCTTAAATCAGCCGGACAACGAGGGTCATTCATGCAGGATTCCCACAACAGCTCGCCGGTCTGGCACGGCACCACGATTTTGACGGTCCGCAAGGGCGGCAAGGTGGTGGTCGGCGGCGACGGCCAGGTCTCGATCGGCCAGACCGTGATCAAGTCAAACGCCAAAAAGGTGCGGAAACTCGGCAAGGGCGATGTGATCGGCGGCTTTGCCGGCGCCACAGCCGATGCCTTCACCCTGTTCGAGCGGCTTGAGAGCAAGCTGGAGCAATATCCGGGGCAATTGACCCGGGCCGCGGTCGAGCTCGCCAAGGACTGGCGCACCGATCGCTACCTCCGCCGGCTGGAGGCCATGATGATCGTGGCCGACAAGGACGTCTCTTTGGTGCTCACAGGCACCGGCGACGTGCTCGAGCCCGAGGCCGGCGTGATGGCGATCGGCTCCGGCGGCAATTACGCGCTGGCCGCGGCGAGGGCCCTTGTTGACACCGACAAGGACGCCGAGACCATCGTCCGCCGCTCCCTCGACATCGCCGCCGACATCTGCGTCTACACCAACCGCAACGTCACCATCGAAGCGCTGTCCACCGGTTAGGTCGTGGAGCCCGGCTACGCCTTCCACCCGCTGAGCGCGGCCGATTTGCCGCTGATCCGGCGATGGCTCGGCGAAGCGCATGTGCGGGAATGGTGGGGCGATCCGGGCGAGCAGTTTGCACTCGTCAGCGGCGATCTCGATGAACCGGCGATGGAGCAGTTCATCGTCTTGGCCGGCAACCGGCCGTTCGGCTATCTTCAATGCTATCGCCTGACCGCCTGGAATACGGGCTTCGGGCCACAGCCGGAGGGCACGCGTGGAATCGACCAGTTCATCGGCGACAGCGACATGATCGGACGCGGCCATGGTTCGGCGTTCATCCGCCAATTTGTCGATGAGCAGTTCGGCAACGGCCTGCCGCGCATGGTCACCGATCCCGATCCGCTCAACCTGCGCGCCTTGCGCGCCTACGAGAAATCAGGCTTCGTCCGTGACCGCATGGTCGAGACGCCGGATGGCACCGCGCTGTTGATGGTGCGTGAGCCGTGACCCTGACGAGCACACGCCAGAGCAGGGCCGCACTGCCGCCGCTCGCCTTCCTCGGCATCGCGCTGCTGCTGCTGGCGCTGCAGGCCTCGATCCTGTTTGCGATGGGGCGCGTGCCGATCTGCACCTGCGGCTATGTCAAGCTGTGGCACGGCGTGGTGAACAGCTCGGAGAATTCCCAGCACATCGCCGACTGGTACAGCTTCTCGCACGTGCTGCACGGCTTGCTGTTCTACGGGCTGACGTGGCTGCTGTTTTCGCGGCATCTCAGCTGGCCGGCACGGCTGATCATCGCGATGCTGATCGAGGGCGCCTGGGAGATCGTCGAGAATTCGCCTGTAATCATCGAGCGCTACCGCGCCGGCACGATCTCGCTGGATTATTACGGCGACAGCATCGTCAATTCGGTCTCGGACACGCTGTTCATGGTGCTGGGGTTCCTCACCGCACGCGTGCTTCCTGTTACTGCAACCGTCGCGCTCGGGCTCGCCTTCGAGCTCATGCTGGCGCTGCACATCAGGGACAATCTGACGCTCAATATTCTGATGCTGATCCATCCGATCGAGGCCGTGAAGCAATGGCAATCCGGTCCGCCGATCATCTGATGACCCAAAAAGCGGCTTGTCCCCGCCGGTTTCTGATCCTAGCTAAGGTGCCATGACAGACTTTTCCCCCCGCGAAATCGTATCCGAACTCGACCGTTTCATCGTCGGCCAGGGCGACGCCAAGCGCGCCGTCTCGATCGCGCTGCGCAACCGCTGGCGCCGGCAGCAGCTCACCGGCTCGCTGCGCGAAGAGGTGCTGCCCAAGAACATCCTGATGATCGGGCCCACCGGCGTCGGCAAAACCGAGATCGCGCGCCGTCTTGCCAGGCTTGCGAACGCGCCGTTCCTGAAGGTGGAAGCCACAAAATTCACCGAGGTCGGCTATGTCGGCCGCGACGTCGAGCAGATCGTGCGCGACCTCGTCGAGGTCGCGATCGCCCAGGTCCGGGAGAAGAAGCGCAAGGACGTGCAGGCCCGCGCCCAGCTCGCCGCCGAGGAGCGCGTGCTCGATGCGCTGGTCGGCGCCAATGCAAGCTCGGCGACGCGGGAATCCTTTCGCAAGAAGCTGCGCGCCGGCGAATTGAACGACAAGGAAATCGAGATCGAGACGCAGTCCTCAGGCGGCGGCATGCCGATGTTCGAGATCCCGGGCATGCCTGGCGCGCAGATGGGCGCCATCTCGATCGGCGACATCTTCGGCAAGCTGGGCGGCCGCAGCAAGACGCGGCGGCTGACCGTCGAGGGCTCGCACGAAATTCTCGTCAACGAGGAATCCGACAAGCTGCTCGATACTGATCAGCTCACGCTGGAGGCGATCAGCGCCGTCGAGAACAACGGCATCGTCTTCCTCGACGAGATCGACAAGATCTGCGCCCGCGAAGGCCGCGCCGCCGGCGACGTCTCGCGCGAGGGCGTGCAGCGCGACCTGTTGCCGCTGATCGAGGGCACCACGGTCTCGACCAAGCACGGCGCGGTCAAGACCGATCACATCCTGTTCATCGCCTCCGGCGCCTTCCACGTCGCCAAGCCGTCGGACCTGCTGCCGGAGCTGCAGGGCCGCCTGCCGATCCGCGTCGAATTGCAGGCGCTGACCCGCGACGACATGCGCCGCATCCTGACCGAGCCCGAGGCCTCGCTGATCAAGCAATATGTCGCCTTGATGCAGACCGAGGGCGTGACGCTCGACATCACCGACAGCGCCATCGACGCGCTCGCCGACGTGGCGGTCGCCGTCAATTCCACCGTCGAGAATATCGGCGCGCGCAGGCTGCAGACCGTCATGGAGCGGGTGCTGGACGAGATCTCCTTCACCGCCCCCGACCGCAACGGCGAGACCATCAGGGTCGATGCCGATTTCGTGCAGAAGCACGTCGGTGACCTCGCCAGGAACGCCGACCTGAGCCGGTTCATTTTGTAATTCGGGCCCGCCGCGCTATTCATCCGGTGTCGTCCCGGCGAAGGCCGGGACCCATACTCACCAGCAATCCTTGTTGGAAATGATAGCAGCCCCAGCGCCGGCTCAAAGCAAACAGTCGTGGTTATGGCTCCCGGCCTTCGCCGGGACGACGCTCGAATTTGACGCGCCACGAGTGCCACATGCTCGCTGACGTCAAGAAAAACCCCTGGCGGCTGTTGCTCGCGATCAACGCGGCCGTGATCATCGGCGTCTTCATTCACAAGGTGAAGCTGCCGCCTTATGTCCCCTACATCCATCTTGTCGTCGACTATCATTTCGGCTTCATCAAGCGCGCCCTGATCGGGGCGATCGTTGCGCTGTTCACCGCGAAGGTGCCGGTGTGGCTTGTGTTCGCGATCTCGGGAACGGCGTGGCTGGCGATGCTGGCGCTGTTCGTGCGGCTGTTTCAGAAGACATTCGGCTTCACCGCGAAGACGCTGCCGCTGTTCGTCTTCATCGCGGGCTCGCCGTACTTCCTGAAGAATTTCATGCACACGCTCGGCCATTTCGACATCTATGGCTGCCTCGCAGCGCTGGTGCTGCTGCTGATGCCGGCGGGCTCATTGTTGTTCGTGGCGACGGCGGCGCTGTTCTCGATCATTCTCGTGCTGATCCACCACATTCATCTCTTGATGTATGTGCCGACCATCATCACCATCGTCGGCATCAGGCATTATCTCTCGTACGGCATCACCAGAGCCAATGTCGCATTCGGCCTCGTGGCATTGCTCTGCATCAGCGCGCTGTTCTTCGCAGCGCAATTCCTCGGCACCATGCCGATCCCGCAGGCTGATTTTCTCGCCTATCTGAAGAGCCGGATGGCCGATCCGTCACGCGAGGATCTGCTGCAGTTCGCCTACATCTGGTATCAGCCGCTCTCGAAGGAAATCTCCGACACCTGGGCCCGGCTGCCGCACAACAGCCTCGGCATTCCCGTGTTCGCGCTGCTGTTGTGGCTGCACACGCCGCTATGGCGCTATTTCGCCGACCTGATCCGCGCCCTCGCGAGCGAGCTCCACCGCCGCCTCGTCATCGCGGCCCTGATCGGCGTCAGCCTCGCCTATCTCGTGATGTTCGCGATGGTGTTCGACTATTCGCGCTGGATGTCGAATTGGGCGGTGTGCATGGTCCTGATCCTGCACGCCGTGAAGATGCTGCCGGCCAGCCACGAGACGCCGCTGATTGCGGCCGAGGACAGGAAGACAAACATCTTCGGCCTGATCATCACCCTGATCCCGCGCGTCGGGATCGTGAGGCCGTTTTAGACGGTGTGCTCCCTCTCCCGCAAGCGGGAGAGGTGTAAAGCCACTAGAATCTCGCCCGCCGGATTCGCACATACAGCGCACCCTCGCCGCCATGGCCGATGCCGGCTTCCTCGAACCCGACCACGAAAGCGCGGAATTCGGGCAGGCTCAGCCATTCCGGCACTTGCCGACGCAGCACGCCGCTTTCGCCGCCGCTGCGGCCCTTGCCGGTGATCACAAGCACGAAGGTCAGGCCATCATGATGGGCACGATGCAGGAAGCCGGTCAGCGCGCGGTGGGCACGCGTCTGGGTCATGCCGTGCAGATCAAGCCGCGCCTCGATCTCGCTGCGGCCGCGCGACAGTTTTGTGCGTTCGCGCTTGCCGAGCGGGGCCAGCGGCGGCAACGACGGTTTTGACGGCCGCGCGGCCGAGGCCGCAGCCAGGAGTCGCGGCGACAATGCTTGCTTGGCGACCGGCTTGGTGACCGGCTTGGCGACCGGTGCTGCCGGCGACGGCTCAGCGCGCGGCGCGGTGTGCAGCTTGGTCGCACGAGGCTTCCGCAGCGGCTTGACCTGCTTTGCGACGAGATCCCACAGCTCGCGATCTTCTTCGCTCAAGCCACGACGGCGCGGCGAGGGACGCGGATCCAGCACGGGCGGACGGGACGATCGCTTCATTGCTGGTGGGGACGGGTCTTCATGTGCCTGCGCGGTTCGCGGACAGGTTCTATCACAGGACGCGGCGCCGGAAGCGGCACCGGGGTCGCAACAGCAACAGTCTCGTCCTTGCCTGAGGTTGCGACGGATACAACCGGCTTCGCCGCAGGTGCTTGCGGAAACAGTTTTGCGATCTTCTCCGACGGCCGCGGATCCGGCACCGGCAGCCTGGCCGCGCGCGTGGCGGGGTCGAGGCTCTTCGGCACCAGCATGACGAAATGCATGGGGTGGCGCAGCCGTCCCGAGACACGGCCGGCTTCAAGCCCCGCACCAAAATAGAGATCCGCGCGGGCAGGCCCGATAATGGCGGAGCCGGTATCCTGCGCGATCATCAAACGATGGAACGGCGTCCTGGCGCGGTCGGATTCGATCGGCAGCTCGCCTTCGATGAAGAACGGCGTGCCATAGACATGCAGCGACTTGTCGACGGCGATCGAGCGGCCGGCGGTCAGCGGAATGCCTTGCGCCCCGACCGCCTCGTCCTTGTCGGACAGATTGACCTCGTGGAAGAAGATGTAGGAGCGGTTCTGCCGCCGCAGCTCCTTGGCGCCATCAGGGTTTTGCGCCATCCACTCCCTGATCTTCTGCATCGACATCTCTTCCTTCGGAATGATGCCGCGCTCGATCAGGATGCGCCCGACCGCCGTGTAGGGATAGCCGTTATAGGAATCGTAATTGAGCCGGACGGTCGAGCCGTCCTCGAACTTGATCCGCGCCGAGCCCTGGATCTGGGCGAACAAGAGATCCGTCGGGTCCTTCAGCCAGGCGATCTCCAGCCCGCGCCCGGCGATCTTGCCGTCCTCGATCTCGCCGCGGTCGTAATAGGGCACGAGCTTGCGGCGGCCGATCTTGCGATACACAGGTCCCTTGTTGGGCAGGTTGACCGAGGCCTGATTGAAGCCGCGCACGAACAGGTTGGAGGGTCGGCGATAGACCGGCACGTTGTAGATTTCGCTCTGCGTCCGCGATCCTTCCAGCACCGGCTCGTAATAGCCGGTGACGAAGCCATCGGGCTCGCCGAGGCGCGAGATTCGCAGCGGCGAAAAATTTTCCTCGAAGAAAGCCTTTGCGCTGGCATCGTCGCTCGGCTCGCGCGACCTGGCGGCGCGGCAGGGCTCGCTCAACGAGCCGCCGAGAGCCTTCACTTCAAGTGCTTTCGGTTCAGGAGCGCCGGTCTGTGCGTTGATCGAGCGGCAGCTGGCGCGAAAGGTCTTGTAGGCGGCGAGATGATCGTCATCGCTCCAGCCCTTCACGTCGGCCCAGGCCAGCGGCAGGTATTGCGCGCCGGGAATTTCGAACGGAAGAGGGAGCTGCGGATAGGGCAGTGCACGCGGCGGGATCGCGGCCATTTCAGGGGCGCGATGATCACGATAATGATGACTGCGGTAGTGGCGCCGCGCGGCCTCGGCGCCAAGCGAAAACGAAGCCAGCACGACGAGAGCTGCGCAAAGCGCCGTCGCGCTGTTCTTCAGAAAGAGCTTAATTCGCGCTTCCGGTGCCAACCAACTTCCAGTTCGGATCGCGAGAGGTGGTGTCGCGGGCGAAAGTCCAGATGTCAGTGATGTCGGCGACCTTGTCGGGATTGCCATCGACGATGTTGCCGGCCTTGTCACGGGTGACCGAGATCATCTGCGAGACGAAACGCACGGTCAGCTGCGCCGTACGGTCGCGCAGCTCGGCGCCGACCAACTCGGCCTTGTCGATCGAGACGAAACGCGTCTCGGTTTTCTGCTCGTTCTTCTCGCGGTCCTTGATCGCAGCGTCGAAGCTTTCATAGACCTCCGACGAGAGCAGGTCGCGCAGCGAGCGGCGATCGCCATTGGCAAAGGCCAGCACGATCATCTCATAGGCGCCGCGGGCGCCGGACAGGAAGTGGCGCGGGTCGAAGGTGGAATCCCGCTCGACGATGGCGTCGAGACCCTGGGCCAGTGCGGTGCCCGGCTCGGTCAGGCCCTTCCAGCGGTCCGACGGCGGCGCCGGCTCGGCCGTCGGCGCCAGCGGCGGCTGATCGATCACCTTGCCCGGCATGGTCACGACGTTCTTGTCCGGGGCACCACCCAGCGCATTGCGGGCGGTGCGGTCGAACGGCGGGCGCTCGTTGCCCGTCCGCTGCCCCAGCACGCTACGCAGCCGCAGGAAAATAAAGACCGCCAGCGCAAGGAAGATGATGGTGTAGATGTCCACGTCGTATCGCTTTCTGGTCTTTACCCAAGTCTTTTGGGCCAAGGCTTCTTTGGGGTCGCTGCCGGGAAAATCAATCCGGCCAGTAGACCGTTCCATACCGGAACGGCAAGATAACATCACCCTTTTTGGCCCGCGCGCCTCGTCCGCGGCATGTAGGCACGAAATCTAGCCCGGCCAATGGCGCCTTTTGGCACAGCGGCAAGTGTAGCGCGTTTTATCCTTGAGGGGAAACCCGATCGTGGGGCGGAAATCGCGCATCTTCAAGCGTTTAACGCGCGATTTGGTGTCCAGGCCGGGTCAAGCGTCACTGTTGTGGGCGGAGCCCGGATCGACTCGCCGGGTGCCGTTCGTCCTTGTGGAATGAGGCGGCCCTATGTTAGCCAACCGCCGCGAAATTCAGCCCCAATCGGGTAAGGAGAGATTTTGATGACCAACGGTAACGGCACCCCTCCCGAGGCGGCCCAGGCTCCCCAGCTCAATGTGCTGGCGCAATATACCAAGGACCTGTCCTTCGAGAATCCGAACGCGCCGAGCTCGCTCCAGCAGCAGAGCCAGCCGCCCCAGATCAATATCCAGATCAATGTCAGCGCCAACAACCTCAGCGAAACCGAATTCGAGGTGACGCTGTCGGTCGAAGGCAAGGCCGAGACCGCTGGCAAGGTGATGTTCTCGTTCGAGCTGGCCTATGCGGGCGTGTTCCGCATCGCCAACGTGCCGAAAGAGAATTTGCACCCGCTGGTGATGATCGAATGCCCGCGCCTGCTGTTCCCATTCGCCCGCGAGATCATTGCCACCGCCGTGCGCGACGGCGGGTTCCCGCCGCTGATGCTGGACCCGGTCGACTTCGTCGGTCTCTATCGCCAGAACATGGAGCGGCAAATGGCCGCTCAGCAGCCGGCCGGTCAAGCCTGAGCTGTCGATCTAGCCAGCGGGAGAGGCGAGTGGAGCGGCGAGATATTCGTTCCAGATCGCCTTTTCGCCCATTGTTGCGATGAAGGCCCGGTGGGCCTCGCGCTCGGCGTCTGACACCCGCGGCGCAAGGGCTACCGGCCGCTGCCGCCGCGGCGCATCGCCGGCGGTATTGACGCGAATTTCCTCGGTCTCCGACGCGAGCAGCAGCTGCGACTGCCGCGCTCCGACCAGATCGACGTAAACCTCAGCCAGAAGCTCGGAGTCGAGCAACGCGCCGTGCTTGGTGCGGTGTGAATTGTCGATCGAATAGCGCGAACAGAGATCGTCGAGCCGGTTCGACACGCCGGGATGCTTGCGCCGCGCCAGCAGCAGCGTATCGACCAGCCGCTCGCGCGGAATCGGCGCGCGCTTGATCCTGTCGAGCTCGGCATTGATGAAGCTGATGTCGAACGAAGCGTTGTGGATCACCAGCGGCGCATCGCCGATGAATGCCAGGAATTCGTCGGCCACCTCATGGAATAGCGGCTTGGTCGAGAGAAACTCGGACGACAGTCCATGCACCGCAAAGGCTTCCGCCGGCATGTCCCGCTCGGGGTTGATATAGACGTGATAGGTCTGCCCCGTCGGCATGCGGTTGAAGATCTCGACGCAGCCGATTTCGACCAGGCGATCGCCGCGCAGCGGATCGAGGCCGGTGGTTTCGGTATCGAGAACGATTTCACGCATGATTTTGAGATGCCGTGCAGGAAGCCGTAGAACTCGGCGAATCAGGTCCGCCGCTGCGGCATCTTAACGACCTCGGCCAGGATGTGCGTGATTTGCGCGCGCACCGGCTCAAGTCCGTGCGAGGTATCCACGACGAAATCTGCCCGCTTGCGCTTTTCGGCGTCGGGCATCTGCTTGGCGATGATGGCGTTCAGCTTGGCCTCGTCCATGGTTCCCCGCGCCAGCACGCGCTCGCGCTGGAGCTCCGGCGAGGTCGAGACCACGACGACGGCGTCGACCCGCTTCTCGCCGCCGGTCTCGAACAACAGCGGGATATCGAGGACCACGACCGGCGCCTTGGCGTCCTCCGCATCGGCAAAAAATTTTTGCCTGGAAGCGCCGAGCATCGGATGGACGATCTGCTCGAGCTGCTTGATCGCGGCGGGATCGTGCACCACCCGTGCGGACAGTTTGGTCCTGTCGACCTTGCCGCCCGCGGTGGTGCCGGGGAAGGCGGCCTCGATCGCCGGCGCGGCCTCGCCTTCATAGAGCTGATGGACAGCGGCATCGGCGTCGTAGACGGGCACGCCCGCCTCCGCGAACAACTTTGCGGTGGTGGATTTACCCATCCCGATCGAGCCGGTTAGTCCCAGGATCCGCATCAGCGCGCAGCCATCCCTGTCAGTTAGACCGCAACCAGCCGCTGGCTCCGCAGGAACGCAAGCAACGGCAACAGCGGCAGGCCGAGAATGGTGAAATGGTCGCCCTCGAGACGTTCGAACAGATGGATGCCCAGCCCTTCGAGCTGATAGGCGCCGACGCTGGTCGTGACCGCCTCGCCAGCCGCGTCGAGATAGGCTGAAAGCTCGGCCTCGGTCATCTGCCGCATGGTCATGCGAGCTATCGAGACGTCCTCAAAGAGAATCTTGCCGTCATGTGCCACCGCCACGGCTGAATTCAGCTCGTGCGTGCGGCCCGCGAGATCTCGCAGATGTGCCAGCGCCTGTGTGCGCCCGGCAGGCTTGTTAAAAAGGCGGTCGCCGAGCGCCAGCGTCTGGTCAGCACCGATCACATAGCTCCCCGGATGATTGGTCGAGACTGCTTTCGCCTTCTCGCGTGCCAGCAGCAGACCGATCTCACGCGGATTCGAGAGCTTGGACGCAACCTGAATGCCGCGTTCGTCGATGTCAGCCGTAATGGCCTTGAATTCGAGTCCGGCATTCGCCAGCAGCATTTTGCGTGCGCTGCTCTGCGAGGCCAGGATCAACGGAGTTTTGCCGCGCCATAGACCCATGTCGAAAGCTATTCCGGGGGTCGGTTGCGTTGGCGATCGCTGTAGAGCTTCATGATCGCCGCTGCGGTTTCCTCGATCGAGCGCCGGGTGACGTCAAGCAGCGGCCAGTCGTGCTTGGCGCTCAGCTTGCGCGCAAACGCGACCTCTTCGGTCACCGATTGCCTGTCGGTATAGGAGTCGCTGCCCGATCCGGATTCGGCGCCCATCGAGAGCAGGCGGTTCTGGCGGATCTGGATCAGGCGTTCCGGCGTCGCGTGCAGGCTCACCACCAGCGGCCGGGTCAATGTCTCCAGCTGCGCGGGCACCGGAATGCCCGGAACCAGCGGCACGTTGGCGGTGCGGATGCCGCGATTGGCGAGATAGATCGAGGTCGGCGTCTTCGAGGTGCGGGACACGCCGACCAGCACGACGTCGGCTTCCTCCAGACCTTCAACATGCTGCCCGTCGTCATGGATCATCGTGTAGTTCAGCGCATCGATGCGCTTGAAATATTCGGCGTTGAGCACGTGCTGCGCACCGACGCGGCCCGTGGTCGCGGCACCCAGATAGGCTTCGAACAATTGCATGACCGGGCCGATGATCGACAGGCTCGGAACATTGATCGCCTTGCACTTGTCCTCGAGCCTGGAGACCAGATCCTTCTCCAGCAGCGTGAACAGCACGATCCCGGGCGCTTCCTCGATCTCGTCGAGCACGCGGTCGAGCTGCTTCTGGCTGCGCACCAGCGGATAGACATGCTCGACCGGCGTGACATTCGCGTACTGCGCTGCGACGGCGCGCGCGACCGTAATCAGGGTCTCACCGGTGGAGTCGGAGACGAGGTGCAGATGGAAATAATTGCTCGAGGTCGGCACAAAAACTCTTTGTATGGGGGCTGTGTGGTTTGTGGATTTCTGTGGAGCTTAACCCCTCGGAAAGGGTTGCGCGACACCAGGGGCGGGACATCTGCCAATTTTCTTCACACCGCTGCCTGTCAGAACAAATCCGACGGCCTGTCGAGAGCGAAGCGGGATTGCGCGGATAACCCCGTTGATAGGCTGCGGACAGAGATGCGCAAGCCTTTGTATCCGGACCATTTATCTGGCCGGACGGGAACCGGCCCGGGACGTGTTGATGGATGTGAACAAGCGCTCGCGACCGCGCGGACGGCATTGTGTGAGTCCAATCCACGGTCACTCAGACTCAAACCTTTAAGAATCTAAGATTCTAGATTTGAGGAAGGCCCTAGGGACGGATATGTGTGGAGGTGAGACCTTAACGAGTTCTTACTATCCCCAGCCCGACTGACGGCTGGGCGAAAAGTCGGACGCCTGACATGTTTGAAGACGTCTATCTCTGGATCAAGGCGGTGCACGTGATCGCGGTCATCGCCTGGATGGCCGGCATGCTCTATCTGCCCAGGCTGTTCGTCTATCACTGCGAAGCCGAGATCGGCTCGAAGCAGTCAGAAACCTTCAAGGTCATGGAACGTCGCCTGCTCAAGGCGATCATCAATCCCGCCATGATCCTCACCTGGCTCGCCGGGCTGTATCTCGCCTGGGCCGGCCATTGGTTCAGCTTCGGCTGGCTGCACGTAAAACTGGCAATGGTGCTGGCGCTGTCCGCGGTCCACGGCTTTTTTTCCCGCTGGCTCAAGGACTTCGCCGCCGACAAGCGCCCGCACAGCCAGAAATTCTTCCGGATTATCAATGAGGTGCCGACCGCCCTGATGATCATCATCGTTATCATGGTGATCGTGAAGCCGTTCTAGGCGAGATTTGAGGCAGGAAACGTGAACGATCGCTCAGAGCTTCGGCTTGCGGAGTGGAAAGCGATTTTCTATATTATCGATATCCCACCCAACGCAGGCGGATGTGGTTGTGTCCGAGCTTTTTGAAGGCCGGACACCGCATCAGGTTTGAAGCCCCCACCGGCACTTAACCTTGCCAGACCTGCGGACCTTACCTTCTCACGTCCGCATTTCAGAGCCTCCTCGCACCCCTCCCAAGGTTACCCCACAGGACCACCCCAATGCGGGAAATCAAACTCGAAGACCTCAAATCCAAAACGCCGGCCGAGCTCGTCTCGTTCGCCGAGGAGAATGGGGTCGAGAATGCCAGCACCATGCGCAAGCAGGAGCTGTTGTTCGCTATCCTCAAGCAGCTCGCGCTCGCCGAAACCGACATTGTCGGCCAGGGCGTCGTCGAGGTGCTCTCCGACGGCTTCGGCTTCCTCCGCTCGCCCGACGCCAATTATCTGCCGGGCCCTGACGACATCTACGTTTCGCCCTCGCAGATCCGCCGCTTTGGCCTGCGCACCGGCGATACCATCGAAGGCCATATTCGCAGCCCGAAAGAGGGCGAGCGCTATTTTGCGCTGCTGAAGGTCAACACGCTCAATTTCGAGGACCCGGAAAAGGCCAAGCACAAGGTCAATTTCGACAACCTCACGCCACTGTTTCCGAATCAGCGTTTCCGCATGGAAATCGACGATCCGACGCGGAAGGACCTGTCCGCACGCGTGATCGATATCGTCGCGCCGATCGGCAAGGGCCAGCGCGCGCTGATCGTCGCGCCGCCGCGCACCGGCAAGACCGTGCTGATGCAGAACATCGCGCATTCGATCACGGCCAATCATCCCGATTGCTATCTGATCGTGCTCTTGATCGACGAGCGTCCGGAAGAAGTCACCGACATGCAGCGCTCGGTGAAGGGCGAGGTGGTGTCGTCGACCTTCGACGAGCCGGCGGTGCGTCACGTCCAGGTCGCCGAAATGGTGATCGAGAAAGCCAAGCGCCTGGTCGAGCACGGCCGCGACGTCGTCATCCTGCTCGATTCGATCACGCGCCTCGGGCGCGCCTACAACACCGTGGTGCCGTCATCAGGCAAGGTGCTGACCGGCGGTGTTGACGCCAACGCGCTGCAGCGCCCGAAGCGCTTCTTCGGTGCCGCCCGCAACATCGAGGAGGGCGGCTCGCTCACCATCATCGCGACCGCGCTGGTCGATACCGGCAGCCGCATGGACGAAGTCATCTTCGAAGAGTTCAAGGGCACCGGTAACTCGGAACTGATCCTCGACCGCAAGGTCTCGGACAAGCGCACCTTCCCGGCGATCGACATCTCACGCTCCGGCACCCGCAAGGAGGAGCTCATTACCGATCCGCAGGTGCTCAAGAAGATGTACGTGCTCCGCCGCATCCTCAATCCGATGGGCACGATGGACGCGATCGACTTCCTGCTCGACAAGCTGCGCTCGACCAAGAGCAATTCGGAGTTCTTCGACTCCATGAACACCTGAGCCAGGGTGCAGAAACATTTTGGGGCGCCCTCGGGGCGCCCTTTTTTTTGTGCGGCTTTGCTGCGGAAAGGGTGCAGCATAACGGTCCGGCTTCACAGGCCGTTTGCCTTTTCCCCGCCAGGTGGACAAATAGGCCATGCACCCGCGGGACCAGACCATCTTTGCGCTGTCATCCGGCCGACCGCCGAGCGCAATCGCCTTGGTGCGTGTCTCCGGTCCGCAAGCCGCGCTCGCCCTGACATTGCTCGCGGGCAGGCTGCCGACACCGCGGCAAGCAACCCGCCGCGTCCTCCGCGACGGCAGGGGTCAACCGATCGACGAGGCCGTCGTGCTCTGGTTTCCGGGGCCGGCCAGCGCGACCGGCGAGGATGTCGCCGAATTCCACATCCATGGCGGCCGCGCGGTGCTCGCTGCGCTGTTCACCGCTATTTCGCTAATTCCGAATACGCGCGCAGCCGACCCCGGCGAGTTCACGCGCCGCGCGTTCGAGAACGGCAAGCTCGATCTCACCGAAGCCGAGGGTCTCGACGACCTCATTCATGCCGACACGGATCGTCAGCGCCGCCAGGCGTTGCGGCAGTTGCAGGGTCTGCTCGGCCATCGCGCGCGCGATTGGCGCGAGCGCATCATCGAAGCCTCGGCGCTGATCGAGGCCGGCATCGATTTTTCCGATGAAGGCGATGTGCCGGCGGAGCTGAGGGCGCCGGCGGTGAGAGCGATCCAGGCGCTTTGCGATGAAATTGCAGAAGTCCTTGCGGCACGGGGACATTCTGAACGCCTGCGCGACGGCCTCGTGGTTGCCATCGCCGGCGAGCCGAATGTCGGCAAGTCGACGCTGATGAACCAGCTCGCCCGCCGCGAGGTCGCGATCGTCTCGCCGCACGCCGGGACCACGCGCGACGTGATCGAGGCGCAGCTCGATCTCGACGGCTACCCGGTCACCGTCATCGACACCGCCGGGATCCGCGAGACCGATGATCCCGTCGAGCAGGAAGGCGTGCGCCGGGCGAGGGCGCGGGCCGACGATGCCGACCTGGTGCTGTGGCTGGTGGAGGGAGACCGTGCCGCCGATCCGGATGCGGTACGGTTGCTTCGGAGATCCGAAGAGGGCGATCGGCCAGATGGGTCAGTCTGGATCGTGCGCAACAAGATCGACCTCGGTGGCGCCGATCCGCGCGGCGAATTCGCAATCTCGGCGAGCCGCGGCGATGGCATCGCCGAGCTGGTCGACGCCCTCGTCAAGTTCGCCTCGGATTTCTTTGGGACCACCGAGGGCGGAATGGTGACTCGAACCCGCCAGCGGGATCTGTTGAGCCAGGCGTCGGACAGCTTGCGCCGGAGCCTGGAGCTTGTAGAAGAGGGCGAAGAGCTGGCCGCCGAAGAATTGCGTGCCGCCGCCTATGCCTTGGGCCGGCTGCTCGGCCGGGTGGACGTCGAGGACGTCCTTGGTGCGATCTTCCAGAAATTCTGTATTGGAAAGTAGAGCTAGTTCTTCAATGTAGAACTAGAGCTTGTTCCATTGTTTGCGTTTCACGTAAAACAGGAGGGTTCCGCGTGTTTCACGTGAAACGCGCAGGAGGGGCCCCCAGCCCCCGGTCATTGCGAGGAGCCTTGCGACGAAGCAATCCAGAACCTCGCGGTGGTGGGCATTGATTGCTTCGCTGCGCTCGCAATGACGGTGGCCGGAACGGGGCCTCAGTCCCTTGCTCGCCCCTCGCCTCGTGCCCCATCTGTTTCACGTGAAACAGATCTCCGCTCAGACGACTTTCCTACTGTGCATGGGGTTGTTTCGCGGGAGCCGTCGGGACTTCCGTGGCCGCCCTGTTTCACGTGAAACAGCCGCGCACCCAGTTTCTACTTCCGGCTTTCCCCCCGCTGAGCTAGAAGTCCCGCCATGCGACAGGAGCGAGAGAGTTTCGACGTCATCGTCATCGGCGGGGGCCATGCCGGCTGCGAGGCCGCGGCTGCGGCTGCGCGAATGGGCGCCGTGACCGCTCTGGTGACGCACCGGTTCTCCACCATCGGCGCGATGTCCTGCAATCCCGCCATCGGCGGTCTCGGCAAGGGCCATCTGGTCCGTGAGGTCGATGCCCTCGATGGTCTGATGGGCCGGGTCGGCGACGCCGGCGGCATTCAATTTCGCGTCCTGAACCGACGCAAGGGTCCGGCAGTCCGCGGTCCACGCGCCCAGGCCGATCGGAAGCTTTATGCCGCCGCGATGCAGGTCGCGATCCGGGAGACTGCAGGCCTTTTCGTCATCGAAGGTGAGGCCGACGAACTGATCGTGGTCGATGGCCGGGTCACAGGACTGCGTCTGGCCGATGGCCGGGAGCTCCGGGCAGGGGCTGTTGTGGTCACAACCGGCACCTTCCTGCGTGGTCTGATCCATCTCGGTGAGAGGAATTGGCCCGCGGGCCGGGTCGGCGAGGCACCTGCAATGGGCCTTTCAGCCTCCTTTGAGCGGGCCGGCTTTACCCTCGGACGCCTCAAGACGGGCACTCCGCCGCGTCTCGACGGCTCGACCATCGACTGGTCCGCGGTCGAAATGCAGCCCGGCGACGAGCCGCCGGAGCCGTTCTCGGTGATGACCGAGCGGATCACGACCCCGCAGATCCAGTGCGGCATCACCCGGACCACGACCGCGACCCATGAGGTGATCCGGGCCAACGTCCATCGCTCCCCCATGTACTCGGGCCAGATCAAGAGCTCCGGTCCGCGCTATTGCCCGTCGATCGAGGACAAGATCGTCCGCTTCGGCGATCGCGACGGCCACCAGATCTTCCTGGAGCCCGAAGGGCTCGATGACAGCACGGTCTACCCCAACGGCATCTCGACGTCGCTGCCGGACGAGGTCCAACTCGCGATCCTCGCGACCATCCCCGGGCTCGAGCAGGTGAAGATGGTCCGCCCGGGTTATGCCATCGAATACGATCACATCGATCCCCGGGAGCTCGATCCGACCCTCCAGACCAAGCGACTGCGCGGTCTCTTCCTGGCCGGGCAGATCAACGGCACCACGGGATACGAGGAAGCCGCCGGCCAGGGCATCGTCGCCGGCCTCAATGCAGCGCTCGCCGCCAGCGGCGCTGCGCTGACCGTGTTCGACCGTGCCGACGGTTATCTCGGCGTGATGATCGACGATCTCGTCACCCGAGGGATCACCGAGCCCTATCGGATGTTCACCTCGCGGGCCGAGTACCGGCTGACCCTGCGGGCCGACAATGCCGATCAGCGCCTGACCGAGAAGGGGATCGCGCTGGGCTGCGTCGGCAGCGCCCGTATCAGGCACCACCGCGCCAAGATGGACGCGCTGAACGCCGCCCGAACCCTCTCGAAGTCCTTGACCATCACCCCTAACGAGGCGATCAAGCGCGGGCTGTCCCTCAACCGGGACGGTCAGCGCCGCTCGGCGTTCGAGCTGATGGCCTATCCCGAGATCGGCTGGAGCCAGGTCCGCGCGATCTGGCCGGAGTTGGCGTCCATTGATCCGGTCATCGCCACCCATCTCGAGATCGACGCCAAGTACGACGTCTATCTGGAGCGCCAGAGCGCTGACGTCGAAGCTTTCCGGCGCGACGAAGGCATGGTGCTGTCTGAGGTCGACTATAGCCTCGTCCCCGGTCTCTCCAATGAAGTCCGGGCCAAGCTGGAGAAGGCGCGGCCGTTCACCGTCGGCCAGGCCGGCCGGATCGACGGCATGACACCGGCCGCGCTCGGCATCCTCGCGGCCTATCTCCGCCGCGAGGCCCGAAAGTCGTCCAAAGCAATCGCATAGGCGTTTCACGTGAAACAGCGCGGATCGGGCGGGGACAGGCCGCTATCGCGACGACCTGGAGCCGGCGAGGGCGCTCGTCATCGACCGGATCCGGCACCAGCCCGGACAAGGATCGACAAGGCCGGCGCCAACGATCAGGCGCTCGACTCCATCATCGCCGCCGACAAGCGCGCGGCACTCAAGCTCGCGCCCGTTTCACATGAAACGGAAGCCCGGCTCGATCGCTATATCGCTTTGCTCCGGGAGTGGCAGGCCAAGACCAATCTGGTCGCACCGTCGACCCTGCCGAACCTCTGGACGCGGCACATCGCCGATTCGCTTCAGCTCGTCGATCTCGCCCCGTCTGCAAAACGCTGGGCCGACCTCGGCAGCGGCGGCGGTTTTCCCGGCGTCGTGCTGGCCTGCGCCATGGCGGGGACCCCGGACGCTCGTGTCCATCTTGTCGAGCGAATCGCCAAGAAGGCCGCCTTTCTGCGCGAAGCTGTTCGCGTCACCACATCTCCGGGGGTCGTACACCTCGCTGAGATCGGGGATAATGTGGATAGAATCACCGGCCCCGTCGATTGCGTCACCGCGCGCGCGCTGGCTCCGCTACATCAACTCATCGGCTTTGCGGAGCCGCTGATGCGCCAAGGTGCAAAGGCGTTATTTCCGAAGGGTCAAGATGTAGAGGCTGAATTGACCGAAGCCGCTAAATATTGGAATATTCGGCCGCAACTCCACCGAAGCCGGACGGGTGACGGTTGGATCGTCGAGCTGACTTCAGTTGAACGGCGCGGGTGAGGCGCTCAGGGGTTGGGTTGGGGAATTTCGATGACCGTGATGGACGAGCCGCAGCAAGACCAGGGCGCCCAGGAAAGAGCTGACCGAGAAAAAGCTGAAGTGCCGCATGGGCACCCGCGCATCCTGGCGCTGGCGAATCAGAAGGGCGGTGTGGGAAAAACAACCACCGCGATCAATCTTGGCACAGCACTCGCCGCGATCGGCGAGCGCGTCCTGATCGTCGATCTCGATCCGCAGGGCAACGCCTCGACCGGTCTCGGCATCGACCGCCGCAACCGCTCCTGCTCGACCTATGACGTGCTGATCGGTGAGGCGCCGCTGCGCGAGGCCGTCGTGTCGACCGCGGTGCCGCGCCTGCACATCGCGCCCTCGACCATGGATCTCTCCGGCCTCGAGCTCGAGCTTGGCACCACTGCCGGCCGCGCCTTCAAGCTGCGCGATGCGATCGCCTCGCTCAACAACAACGTCTCGCCGGATGCCGATTACACCTATGTGCTGATCGACTGTCCGCCCTCGCTCAATTTGCTCACGGTGAATGCGATGGCCGCATCGGACGCGATCCTGGTGCCGCTGCAGTGCGAGTTCTTCGCGCTCGAAGGTCTGTCGCAATTGCTGCAGACGGTGGAGCAGGTGCGCTCGACTCTCAATCCGAACCTGTCGATCCACGGCATCGTGCTGACCATGTTCGACTCGCGCAACAACCTCTCGAACCAGGTCGTCGCCGACGTTCGCCAATTCATGGGCGAGAAGGTCTACAAGACCATGATCCCGCGCAACGTGCGCATCTCGGAGGCGCCGTCCTACGGCAAGCCGGTGCTGGTCTATGATCTCAAATGCGTCGGCAGCGAAGCCTATTTGCGGCTCGCCACCGAAGTGATCCAGCGCGAGCGCGAGCTGCGGACGACGCATTGACGATGCCGTGGTGCCGTAGGGTGGGTTAGCCGAAGGCGTAACCCACCACTGTCTATGTCCGTGGAAACAGAAGCGGTGGGTTACGCTTCGCTAACCCACCCTACGATTACAAAATTCAGTTCTGGAGTGCTGCAGCGTGAATCCAAGGGAGCTGGCGATGGCCGATGAAGCGCGTTCGCGACTGGGCCGGGGTCTTGCAAGTCTGATCGGTGACGTCGGCGGCGAAGCCCAGCACGTCGACCGTCCGCGTGCGCAGCGCAAGGTGCCGATCGAATTCATCAAGGCCAATCCGCGCAACCCGCGCCGCACGTTTTCGGACACCGAGCTCAAGGAGCTCTGCGAGTCCATCAAACAGCACGGCGTGATCCAGCCGATCGTGGTCCGTCCCGTCAAGGGCGCGCAGGATCGCTTCGAGATCATCGCCGGCGAGCGGCGCTGGCGCGCTTCGCAGATGGCTGGCCTGCATGAGGTGCCGATCGTGCCGGTCGACATCAGCGACAGCGATGCGCTGGAATTCGCGATCGTCGAGAACGTGCAGCGCGAAGACCTCAATCCGATGGAAGAGGCGCAGGGCTATCATGCGCTCGCCAACGAGTTCAAACGCAGCCAGGACGACATCGCGAAGGTCGTCGGCAAGAGCCGCAGCCACGTCGCCAACATGATGCGGCTGACCAAGCTGCCGGCCGAGGTGCAGGCCTTCATCGCGACCGGCGAATTGACCGCCGGTCACGCCCGCGCGCTGATCGGCGTGCCGGATCCGCTCGCCGCCGCCAAGCGGATCGTTGCGGAGGGGCTCAACGTCCGCCAGACCGAAGCGCTCGCGCATGAAGAGGGGGTCCCGGAGCGCAAGCCGCAAAAGCCGCGCTCCATCAGGTCTAAGGAAAAGGACCCTGATACGATCGATCTCGAGAAGCGCGTCAGCGACGCGCTCGGCCTCAAGGTCACCGTCAATCACCGCGATCCCGGCGGCTCGGTCCAGATCAACTACCGCAACCTCGATCAGCTCGACGAGGTGATGAAGCGGCTGGCGAAGGGCGGGCTGTAGGCTCAGCAACTTCCTATGACCGTCACCCCCGCGCAACGGCGAAGCCGTTGTCGCTGGAGGTGGCCGCTTCTTCAGCGGCCCTCGAAGGGCGACGGCCCGGTTGCATCGGCGCCGTTCATCCTTCGAGGCTCCCCGCGCACCGCGTTGCGGCGCGCGGCTCGCACCTCAGGATGACGGAATTCGTCATTGCGCGCGTAGCGAAGCAATCCAGAATCTCTCCGCGGAAAGACTCTGGATTGCTTCGTCGCAAGTGCTCCTCGCAATGACGGGGAGAGAGCCGTGGCTACCCCCGCCGCTTCGCGTTCGCCGCGATCGCCATCAGCGTGCGCTGGGCGATGGCGGCGGCGAGCGTCGATTGTTTGCGGGTGTCGAGCGCGGCGGTCGCGAGCTGCTCGATGATGGCAGCGAGCCTTGCCACGCTGAAATTGCGCAGCGCCGTTTCGACCATCGGTTTGCGTGAAAAATGTAAGCGCGGAAATCCGCCGTCCAGCACGGCGGAGGCCGGCTGGCCGCCTGCGATCGCGAGCGCGGATTTGTGCAGCCATGCGGCCTGGCGCTGCGCGGCCGAAATGATCACACCGGGATATGTTCCGGCGATCATGGCTTTTGCGAACTCGGTCTCGACAATGTCGGGCCGGCCGGCGAAAGCGCCGTCGACGATCGGATCGAGCTTGAGCTCGGACGCATCCGCGACCACGGACATCACGTCTTCAAGCGTGATCTCGCCCCTGCCGTGGGCATAGAGCGTGAGCTTGCGCAGCTCGTTGCGCGAGGCCTGCCGGTCGCCGCCGAGGAACGACATCAGCGCGGCACGGGCATCCTGGGTGATACGCAAGTTCGCAATGCGAAGCTCGTCCTCCATCAATTTGGCGAGGTCGCGCTCGGTGTCGGGATAGCAGCCGATCGCCACCGCCATCCTGGCCTTCTCGCAGGCCTTGCGCAGCGGCGATTCGGGACGCAGCTCGCCGGCTTCGATCACGATGCGGCAATCCTTCACGCTCATCTCGGCCAGCGTGTCGATGCCGGCAGCAAAGCTGCGCGAGCCGGCGCGGATGCGAATGGCGCGGCGGCCGCCGAACAGCGGCACGGTCATGGCCTCGTCGACCAGACGCGACGGCTCGGCGGACAGCTCGTCACCGTCGAGCTTGACCAGCGAGAAGGGATCGTTGGGATCGTCAATGGCGGACGCAATCAGTGCGTCGGCGCGCTCGCGCACGAGGCCGGCGTCGGGACCGTAAAGCAGGATGATCGGGCGGCCCGCATCAGGACGTGCGAGGAAGGCATCGATCTCTTTTCCGCGCAGCGCGACCATGTTGCTCAGGGTTCGTCATTCCGGGGCGCGCAACGCGCGAACCCGGAATCCGGAGATTGTGGATCGAGATTCCGGGTTCACCCTTCGGGTGCCCCGGAATGACTGGGATGAATCAGGAGCCCGCGGTGAAGAACGCGGCGAGCCTTGTGTTGATGTTCTCGGCAATCTCGTTGGCCGCACGATCCTCGGCGTCGCGTATCGCGCGGTTGCGGGCGAAGCGCTGATACGAGCCGGGCATGTCGTAGGACACGCGCGAGAAGGTCGAGCCGGTCATCACCGATTTGCCGGTCACGACCTCGACCAAATTATACTGGCAGTCGATTCCGTAATTCTCACTGGTCGGCAGGCCGGTCACGGCCGAGACGATCAGCGACGATTTGGTGGTGGTGAAGCGGATATCGAGTCGATGCGTCGGCGGCATGCCGGTCGCCGAGCCGTAGAGCTTGAAGGCGAGGGCGTTGCGGATCTCGACGCCGACGCGGGCCTCGCGGGAGGCGTTTGCCTTCGAGATCGGCGGCAGATCGACCCCCATCAGCTTTTCACGCAGGCCGGGGGTGCCATCGGTATGCTCGGCATACATCGGCTGGAAGCAGCCGGCCGTCAGCGCCGCCAGTGTGGCAATCGCCAGCAAGCGGGCAGCGATACGGATCCTAGCCGACAACATTCACGATCCTCTTGGGGACGATGATCACCTTGCGGACGGGCTTGCCGTCCAAGGCCAGTTTTACAGCATCAAGGGCCAAAGCGGCAGCCTCGATTTCCGGATTCTGGGCCACTGTTGCAACCGTGACCTCGCCCCGCTTCTTGCCGTTGACCTGGACCACCAGGGTCACGCTGTCTTCAACCAGCAAATCGCGTTCGATTTGCGGCCAACTGGCCTCGGAAACCAACCCGGGCTGGCCCAGAACCTGCCAGCACTCCTCGGCCAGATGCGGCATCATCGGGGAGAACAGCTGGACCAGGATCTGGCTGGCCTCCCGGATCGCCCAAGCCAAATCAGGGGCCGGCTGGCCGGGACGCTGGAGCATCTCGGAAAACGAATTCGTGAACTCGCGGATATGGGCGAGGCACACGTTGAAATGTAGCCGCTCGACGCCTGATGTGACCTTGTCCAGCGCGCCATGGGCGGCCTTGCGCAGGGCGGTCGCATCGTCACTGAAGGAACCCGGCCGGGTTGCGGGAGCGGTTTTGCTGACCTCCACGGCATCGTTCACCAGCCGCCACAGCCGCTGCACGAAGCGCGAGGCGCCCTGGACGCGCTCATCGCTCCAGATCACGTCGCGGTCGGGCGGGGAGTCCGACAGCATGAACCAGCGGGCGACATCGGCGCCATAGGTCGCGATGATGTCATCGGGGTCGACCGTGTTCTTCTTCGACTTCGACATCTTCTCGATCGGGCCGATCGTGACGTCTTCGCCGGTCGCGAGCAGGATCGCGCGGCGTCCGTTGCCGCCGACCTCGATCTTCACCTCGGCCGGCTGCACCCAGCTGCCGTCGGCCTTCTGGTAGGTCTCGTGTACCACCATGCCTTGCGTGAACATGCCGGCGAACGGCTCATCCAGCGCGAGGTGCCCGGTGGCTTTCATGGCGCGGGTGAAGAAGCGGCTGTAGAGCAGATGCAGGATCGCGTGCTCGACGCCGCCGATATACTGGTCGACCGGGAGCATGCGGTTGGCGATCGGGGGCGTCGTCGGTGCTTTCTCGTTCCAGGGATCGGTGAAGCGCGCAAAGTACCAGGACGAATCCACGAAGGTGTCCATGGTGTCGGTTTCGCGGCTGGCGCTGCCGCCGCATTTGGGACAGGTGACGTGCTTCCAGGTCGGATGATGGTCGAGCGCATTGCCCGGCTTGTCGAAGCTCACGTCTTCCGGCAGCACCACCGGCAACTGGTCATCAGGCACCGGCACCACGTCGCATCTCGGACAGTGGATGACCGGAATCGGGCAGCCCCAATAGCGCTGGCGCGAAATGCCCCAGTCGCGCAGGCGGAAATTGACCTGGCGCTCGGCCACCGGCGCGTTGCCGCGCATCTCGCTTTCGAGGCGCTTGGCGACCTCTTCCTTCGCCTGCTCGATGGTCATGCCGTCGAGGAAACGCGAATTGATCATGCGGCCATCACCGTCATAGGCGGTGTCGGTGATGACGAAGGATTTGGGATCCTGGCCTTCGGGACAGACGACCGGCGTATTGCCCAGCGCGTATTTGTTGACGAAGTCGAGGTCGCGCTGATCATGCGCGGGACAGCCGAAGATCGCGCCCGTGCCGTATTCCATCAGCACGAAGTTGGCGACATAGACCGGCAGCTTCCAGTCCGGGTCGAACGGGTGCACCGCGCGGATGCCGGTATCAAAGCCCTGCTTCTCCGCGGTGTCGATGATCGATTGTGCCGTGCCGATCTTCTTGATGTCGGAGATGAACTCGGCGAGATCAGGGTTCTTCGCGGCGGCCGCCTGCGCCAGCGGATGATCCGCCGAGATCGCCATGAACCTTGCGCCGAACAGCGTGTCCGGGCGCGTCGTGAAGATCTTCAGCTCGCTCTCGCCGGCGGGCGTCGTCGCCTGATCCAGCGCGAAGCGGATCAACAGGCCTTCGGAGCGGCCGATCCAGTTGCGCTGCATCAGCCTGACCTTGTCGGGCCAGCGGTCGAGGCTATCCAGCGCCGATAGCAGCTCCTGCGCATACTTCGTGATCTTGAAGACCCACTGGCTCATTTCACGCTGCTCGACGATTGCGCCCGAGCGCCAGCCACGGCCGTCGATCACCTGCTCGTTGGCGAGCACGGTCATGTCGACCGGATCCCAATTCAGCTTGCGCTTCTCGCGCTCGGCAAGGCCCGCGGCGAGCATATCCAGGAACATCTTCTGCTGATGCTTGTAGTAGCTGGGGTCGCAGGTCGCGAATTCGCGTGACCAGTCCAGCGACAGCCCGATCGAGCGGAGCTGCTTCTTCATCGCGGCGATGTTGTCGTAGGTCCAGGCCTTGGGTGCGACCTTGCGCTCGATGGCGGCGTTCTCGGCCGGCAGGCCGAAGGCGTCCCAGCCCATCGGGTGCAGTACGTTGAACCCCTTGGCGCGCATGAAGCGGGCCAGCACGTCGCCGAGCGTGTAGTTGCGGACATGGCCGATGTGGATGCGCCCGGAGGGGTAGGGGAACATCTCCAGCACATAATATTTCGGCCGCGAATCGTCGTTCTTCGAGACGAAGATCGCCTGTTCGTCCCATTTGCGTTGCCAGCGCGGTTCGGCGTCGCGGGCGTTATAGCGTTCGGAGGTCATGGAATCGTTGCGTTTTCGTGGTTTTAGCGGCCTGAAGAGGCCGGACTAGGCCATAGAAGTCCTCGGGGGGTCAATGGGTTGCCGTGGCGAGCGGCCACTCGCAATCCTGCTCCGCAAAAGTACGTATATGGGTGTTGGGATCGGATTAAGGGGTCGGTGCGAGGTTGGCCCCCAATAGTGTACCCCCGCGTCAGGCAATGGCCTCAGATTTCGACGATCCCGGCTACGACTATGCCGTGTCCGTCGCCGGACGGGCCGTGCGGACCATGGCCGCGCAACGGATTCCGCCGATGCCGACCAATTTTGCGATCTGGTTCCAGTACTACGCCGGCAGCCATAATGACCTGCGCAACGCCATCGACCTGCTGATTGACCGCAACCGCCCCTTCGACGTCAGGACCAATCAGGACTTGTTCGAGACCTGTATCGCTCCCGAGGTCAGCGCCGTCGTGGTCGAGACGTCCGAGCGGCTGCAGGCCTGATGGATGCGGAAAACGAGCTCGATCGCGCCGAGGCTGCCGGCTAGAGCCAAAGCGCGATGACGATTCAACCCAATCTCATCGCGCTTTAGGCGCTCGCCGCAATCACCATACCCGCCGTGCCTTTCTCGATCGCTTGCACGCCGTGCTCGACGACATTGTTGCGGCCGCGATGCTTGGCGGCATAGAGCGCCGCGTCAGCAGCTTCGATCAGATCGCCGGGACGCAGCGACTCGTTCGGCCGGGTCGCAGCGACGCCGATTGAAACGGTGACGACCATGTGGGCCGAGGTGATGTGTGGCATGCAGAGTTTCAGCACGGCCGCGCGCACCTGTTCGCCGATCGCGACTGCGCGCATCAAGTCGGTGTTCGGCAGCAGGAGGCAGAACTCCTCGCCGCCATAGCGCGCGGCAAAGCCCATCGTATCGGCAGCGATGTCGGACAGCGACTCGCCGAGGCGCGTCAGGCAGGAATCGCCTTCGAGATGGCCGTAGGTGTCGTTGAACAGCTTGAAATGGTCGACGTCGATCATCAGCAGCGCCAGCTCGCTGCCATATTGCTGCGCGCGCATCCATTCGAAGTCGAGACGGCTCTGGAAGCCGCGGCGGTTGGCGAGGCCCGACAGCATGTCGATCGATGCCATCACCGTAAGTCGATCATTGGTCGCGATCAGCTCGCGTTCGCGCTGGCTGAGCTGCGCCGCCATGGCGTTGAAGGCGCGCGCCAGCGGCACGAATTCGGAGGGAAGGCTCTTGCGCGCGGCGCGGGCCGACAGATCGCCCTCGCCGAGACGCTTGGCCATGTCGGCAAGCATTTCGATCGGCTTGATCACGAGCTTCTCGGCGGCGATCAGCGCACCGAGCAGCACGAACATCACGACGAAAGCGAGCTGGAGATAGGCGGTGCGGATGTCGCGGCTCACCGCCGCGGACACTTTGTCTTCGTCGATGCTGGCGATCAGGCGGGCATTGGTGCCGGCGATGCGGATGAAGCTGACCGCGCGCTGCGAGCCGTCAGCGGCGAGGAACGACAACGAGCCTTCGTCCTGGTTCGAGCGCAAGGCCAGCTCGGCGATCGCCGACATCAGCGGCATGTCGTCTAGGGGCCGTCCGACGGCGCTGTGCTGGTCGGCGGGTGCGGCCAGCACGGTGCCGGTGCTGTCGACCAGCACCGCGGTAATGCCGACGCGACCGCCGAGATTGTTCATCACCTTCGACATCCAGTCGAGATTGACGGTCGCGAGCACGACAGCGTCCGCAACGCCGCTGAACGCGGAGACCGGATAGACCGCCATGACGGTCGGTGCCTGCACCGGCCGCGACAGGATGAAGTCGGACAGCACGAACCGGCCGGTCTCCTGCGCCTGCTGGAAATAAGGCCGGTCGGAGAGGTCGAGGCCGACATACATGTTGTTGGTCGCACACTGGATGCGGCCGTCCTCGCCGGCGATCAGGAGTGTGCGGATCCAGGGCAGGCTGGTCGGCAGGCTCGCGCGCAGCACGTCGCAACTCTTGCCGACGCCGCCGGCGGAGGCGCGGATGAAGGCTTCCGATTTCAGAATGGTCTCGACCGACGAGATCACCTCACGCTGCGCATCGGCGCTGTGCCGTGCAACGGTGGTGAATTCGGCCGTGGCCTGCGCGATCTGCTTGGTGCGGGTGTCTTCAAGCGAGCGGATCCGCTCGAGCATCAAGGGCGCGACCAGAATCACCGCGAGCAACGCAAGCCGGGCCCTGATGCCGAGGACCTGCTTGAGTTTTACCCGCTTGCGGTTGAAACTGACGTTTGCCATCTTCGTTACCCACCCCACGGGCAAGGTAAAGCGAAGGGTTCAAAAAGCCTTTCTTGAACTCGGTAAAATTGGAACTACCTCCTGAAGTCACGGCCCAACCGACATCATGACAGACAACAACGCCGCGCCGGTAACCGGCGATTCACCAAATGCGCTCGCCGCGGTCGAGGCGGAAATTGCACGCGCCTGCAAGGACGCGCGGCGCGATCGCGCCTCGGTGACGCTGATCGCGGTGTCCAAGACGTTCTCGGCGGATGCAATTATGCCGGTTATCGGCGCCGGACAGCGCGTGTTCGGGGAGAATCGCGTGCAGGAGGCCAAAGCCAAGTGGCCGGCGTTAACGTCTGCTTACCCCGATATCACATTGCATCTTATCGGTCCGCTGCAATCCAACAAGGCGAAGGAGGCGGTCGCGCTGTTCGATGCGATCCATTCGGTCGATCGTCCGAGCATTTGCCAAGCGTTAGCCAAAGAAATCGAATCCCAGAACAAGCACCCGCAACTCTTCGTTCAGATCAACGTCGGCGAGGAGCCGCAGAAGGCCGGCGTCGCACCCGGCGAGGCCGACGCCTTCCTCAAGAGCTGCCGCGACACCTATGGCCTGACGATATCAGGCCTGATGTGCATCCCGCCGGTGGACGAGCCGCCCGCGGCGCATTTCGCGCTCACCGCCAAGATCGCCGCGCGCAACGGCCTGACCAACCTCTCGATGGGCATGAGCGCGGATTATGCGACCGCCATCATGCTGGGTGCCACCCATGTGCGCGTGGGCAGCGCGATCTTCGGGCATCGGTAGGAGCCGTTTGCGACGATCGTGCCCGGCCAAGATTCTCGATTTCGTCATTGCGAGCGTAGCGAAGCAATCCAGAGTCCTCCGCGGAAATATTCTGGATTGTTTCGCTTCGCTCGCAATGACGGTGGAGAGAGAGGTGCGCTACACGAACCCCACCGACACCTTCCCCAGCACACCAAAATCCGCCGCAAAATGATCGCCGGCCTGGATCGGCAGCGGCGGATGGCAGGTGCCTGTCGTCACCACCTGCCCTGCCCGCAAGGTGATGCCGAGCTCGCGCAGTTCGTTGGCGAGCCAGGCGAGCGCGGCGCGGGGATCGCCGAGCACGTTCTTGCCGTGACCGAGATAACGCTCGCCGCGCAGCGTGATCTGCGGCCGCTCCTCGACGAGATCGATCGCGCGCCAATTCGCAGCCGCTGCCGGCCCCAGCACGAACAGATGCGCGCAGGCATTGTCGGCGATCAGCTGTGCCTCGCCCGCGCTGGTGAAATCGCTGAAGCGTGAATCCGGAATTTCGATCGCGGGATGCAAGGTGTCGACGGCGGCAAGCACTTCATCGGTGCTAAAGGGCGAAGACCGCGGCGCCAGGTCGCGTCCCATGCGGAAGCAGAATTCCGGCTCGCCGACGCGCATCGAATTGCCTGTCATCGATGCGGTACCGCCATCGGCGATCACGGTCTCGCTCATGATGCGGCCGGCCAGCGGCCCTGCAACATTGATGTGCTTCTGACCGGCTTCGCTCGTGGCTGCGATTTTCCAGCCGAACAAGCTTCCGAACGATTGGTTTTCGAGCACGGCCTGCACGGCGTAAGCCTCGGCCCTACTCCGCGGCCGCAGCCGCGCCTCCAGCGCGTCGAGCTTGCTGCCGTCACGCCAATGTTGAACGAGGACACGCGAAGCGGCTTCGATCTGATTCTTGTCGAGCATGTGTCCTCACCCGATGATGATTCTTGTTCTTGGTCCTATCCGCCGCAGCAGCTGCAGCATGGCCGCTCGTGTCATGGAGATGCAGCCTGCGGTCGGGCCGAAATTGTCGCGCGCCAGGTGCAGGAACACCGCGCTGCCGCGGCCGGCGATGCGCGGGCATGTGTTGTGATCGATCTCGATGATGAAATCATAGAGATGGTCGTCGCGCTTGAGCCGATCACCGCCCTCGCCCTGCCCGCGCCGGATCCACTGGTTGTAATGGCGGTCACCGGGGTCCTCGCACCAGGCGTCCGTGTCGGTGATGATGCGCGCCGGCAGAAACGTCCTGGGACGGCTGTGCCGGTCGCCCCGCCACCATAATTGCCGGGGCCGAAAGCTGCCCCTGGGAGTGCCGCCATCGCCTTCGCGCTTGTTGGCCAGAATGCCGCCGCGCCCCAGCGCCACCGGGATTGTCAGGCCGCCGGCCCTCAGCCAGCCCCTGCGCGGATTCCCGGCGGCAGGCTTAACGCGGATCGCGGAGAGTGGTCCGTTGCCTCGATTCCCGGTGTAACTAACTGACACAGCTTTGTTTTTCATGTGAAATCGCGATGTCGAATTCATTACAGGACATTCATCGAACCGTCCTGCTATTCTAGGTTAGAGTGTTTCCGGCTTGTGAATCGGTAGCAGCCCACTACTTCAACACGAACAACAATAAAAACAGCGACCCCTAAACTTTCCCATCACGGCTGGGTGCCGCATGCATGCGCGCCTCGCCGGACTCCAAAAGGATGATCCCCCATGGCCAATGCCCGCAAGATCCTGATCGTGGATGACGATACCGATCTGCGCGATACGTTGGTGGAGCAATTATCGCTACACGAAGAGTTTGAAGCCTCCGCCGTCGATACCGGCGCCAAGGGCGCCAGCGCCGCAAAAGCCAACGCCCCTGATCTTGTTCTGATGGATGTCGGCCTCCCCGACACCGACGGCCGCGAGGTGGTCCGCTCCCTGCGCAAAGGCGGCTTCAAGGCGCCGATCATCATGCTGACGGGGCACGACACCGATTCCGACACGATTTTGGGCCTGGAATCAGGGGCCAATGACTATGTCGCGAAGCCCTTCCGCTTCGCCGTGCTGCTCGCCCGCATCCGCGCCCAGCTGCGCCAGCACGAGGCCAGCGAGGACGCGGTGTTCTCGGTCGGCCCCTACTCCTTCCGCCCCGGCTCCAAGATGCTGACCGCGGCCAATGCCCGCAAGGTCCGCCTCACCGAGAAGGAAACGGCGATCCTGCGCTTCCTCTACCGGGCCGGCCAGATGCCGGTCTCGCGCGAGACCCTGCTCCAGGAGGTCTGGGGCTACAATTCCGGCGTCACCACCCACACGCTGGAAACCCACATCTACCGCCTCCGCCAGAAGATCGAGAAGGATGCCGCCAACCCGGAGATCCTGGTCACGGAAGCCGGTGGCTACAAGCTGGTGCCGTGATACGTTCCGGATACGCGCGATTCGTCGTAAATTGGCGCGTTCCTCAAGCCTCGGACCGGAATGTCAATCGACGATGACGTAGCGCTGCTTGAGCGTGTCCCGACACTGCGCCTGTTGGGAGACGCCTCGTTGCGCATGCTGGCGATCGGCTCCGAGCAGCGCGACTTCGTCCGCGGCGACATCCTGTTCAATCTCGGGGACGATGCCGACGCCGGCTTCGTGGTCCAGCGCGGCGCCTTTCGCGTCGATGACGGCGCCGGCGCCGAGATGATCGCAGGTCCCGGCACGCTGATCGGCGAGCTCGCCCTGGTCGTGCCGATGAAGCGGCCGTCCGGTGCGGTGGCGCTGGAGAACTCCTCCGTCATCCGCGTCGCACGCAGCCTGTTTCAGCGCGTGCTCGAGAGCGATCCCGCCGCCGCGGTGCGCCTGCGCGACGAATTCGCCATCCGCTCCAGCCAGATCGCCAGCGATATTCTGATGGCCGGTTCGAAGCTGAGTACGTAGCTCATGGTGCCGTAGCCCGGATGGAGCGAAGCGCAATCCGGGGCAGTCTTTCCGCACGCGAGAATCCCGGATTTCGCTGCGCTCCATCCGGGCTACGGGCGCTCACAACTCCAGCGTCACCGTCACAGGCACGTGGTCCGATGGCCGCTCCCAGCTGCGGGCATCGCGTAATATCTTGAAATCCTGCACCGCGTCCTTCAGCGCGCGCGAGACCCAGATGTGGTCGAGCCGCCGGCCGCGGTCGCCGACGGTCCAGTCGGCGGAGCGATAGCTCCACCAGGTGTAGACCTTTTCCGACATCGGAATGCGGTCGCGTGCGACGTCGACCCACTCGCCGGCCTCGAGCGCCGCCTTCAGCTTTTCGGTTTCTACAGGCGTGTGCGAGACGACCTTCAGCAGCTGCTTGTGCGACCACACGTCGTTCTCGTGCGGCGCGACATTGAGATCGCCGACCAGGATGTGACGATCCTGCTCGCGCGGATGCAGCGGCTCGCAGGCCTTCATCTCGTCGAGGAAGCGAAGCTTGTGGTCGAACTTTTCGTTCAGCGCCGGATCGGGAATGTCGCCGCCGGCGGGGACGTAGAAATTATGCAGCACCAGCGGCTTTGCGATATTGGCCTTCTCGCCGAACGAGACCGAGATATGGCGCGAATCCACCTTGTCGCAGAAGGTGCGGATGTCGGTCGACTCGAACGGAATCTTCGAGACGATGGCGACACCGTGATAGCCCTTCTGTCCGTTCAGCGCGACATGCTCATAGCCGAGTCGCTTGAAGCGCTTCAGCGGAAAGGCATCGTCGATGCATTTGGTCTCCTGCAGACACAGCACGTCCGGCCGCGCGCTTTTGAGAAATTTCGCGACCAGATCGATGCGCAGCCGCACCGAATTGATGTTCCAGGTTGTCAGGGAAAGACGCATGGGAGGTGCGTCTTAGCATGGATTGGCGTGGGCGAAATGCCTGTCCACAGGGACGGTGCCGTAGGGTGGGTTAGCCGTGCAGGTGCGCGAAGCGCATCTGCTCGGCGTAACCCACCAACCTCTGCATCCGCGGAGCCAAACAGTGATGGGTTACGCCTCGCGGTTTGCGCTTCGCGCAATCGGCGGGGCTAACCCGCCCTACGGCGCCGTCAGCCCGGCGACGGCACGTTGTAATTGGTGAAGTCGATCTTGAACATGTTCGGATCGAGCTTCTTGGTCGTGTCCAGATTGTAGACCGCAAATGTGGTGTCGTAGCCTTGCGGATCGGTCACGGTCCATTGCTTCAACTGCCCGTCCTTGGCGCCGAGCATCAGCAGGAGGCGGCTGGTGCCGACCAGTGCCTGCTTCTCCTCGATCGTGACGCTGATGAAGAGGTCGTCGGCGGAGACGTTGACGACGTTGGTGTCCTTCATCAGGTCGATGCGATCGGACAGCAGGAAGCGGAGCGGCGTCTGCGACAGCGGATAGACGTCTTGCGTCGCAAGCTTGCGATCGCGCACCACGACGGAGGATCCATCGGCGACGATGTCGATCGGGCTCGGCGGATCATATTCGACGCGCATCTTGCCCGGTTTCTGGATGTAGAAATCGCCCTGCGTCTTGCTGCCGTCGGGGCCGACCTGGACGAAATTTCCGACCAGTGTCTGCAGCGATGACAGATACGCACTGACCTTGGCGGCCTGCGCCTTCTGCTTGTCGTCGAAGGTCTGGAAGATGCTGCTCGGCACGTTGCGGCGCGGATCCGGAATGATCGGATTCGGTGGCGCTTGCGTTGCGCCTGAGATCGCCGGTCCGCCCGATGGCGGAGCGGCGTCACGCGCCTTCGGCGCCGGCTTCGGCACGGGGACCGTCTGCGCGACCGAGGCTACGGTCATCGTCGCGGCGGTGACGAGAAGCACGCCGGCCACGCGCGCGCTGCGCGCGGCGAGAGAGGCTGCGAATCCAAGGTCCGGATGTCTGGTCAACGCGTCGTCCTAACGTGGCTGGCGCCGTTTTAGCGTGATTTCGGGCAAAAGCAGAGATCGAATTTGCGTGACAATAGCGTTCGGAGGCGGGTGGGTCGCTCGTTGCCTCACATGTGACTGTCTTCTTCCTCGACCAGAATCTCGCGTTTGCCGGCGTGATTGGCGGGTCCGACAATGCCTTCCAGTTCCATGCGCTCCATCAGCGATGCAGCACGGTTGTAGCCGATTTGCAGGCGGCGCTGGATGTAGCTGGTCGAGGCCTTGCGGTCGCGCTTGACGATCGCGACGGCCTGCTGGAACAGATCGCCGCCACCATCCGCACCCATGCCGCTGGCGTCGAACACGGCGCCGCCATCTTCGTCCTCGGTCGGCTCTTCGGCCGTGACTGCTTCCAGATATTCCGGCTGGCCCTGCGTCTTGAGATGGCGCACCACCTTCTCGACTTCCTCGTCCGAGGCAAACGGCCCGTGCACGCGGCTGATGCGGCCGCCGCCGGCCATGTAGAGCATGTCGCCCTGGCCGAGCAGCTGCTCGGCGCCCATCTCGCCCAGAATGGTGCGGCTGTCGATCTTGGAGGTGACCTGGAAGGCGATGCGGGTCGGGAAGTTTGCCTTGATGGTGCCGGTGATGACGTCGACCGAGGGACGCTGTGTCGCGAGGATCACATGCAGGCCGGCGGCGCGCGCCATCTGCGCGAGGCGCTGCACCGCGCCTTCGATGTCCTTGCCGGCGACCATCATCAGGTCGGCCATTTCGTCGACGATGATGACGATGTAGGGCAGCGGATCGAGCGAGAGCTTCTCTTCCTCGTAGATCGCCTTGCCGGTTTCCTTGTCAAAGCCGGTATGCACCGTGCGCGTCGGCTCTTCGCCCTTGGCCTTCAACTCGAGCAGGCGCGTGTTGTAGCCGTCGATGTTGCGCACACCGAGCTTGGCCATGTTCTTGTAGCGCTCTTCCATCTCGCGCACGGCCCATTTCAGCGCGACCACCGCCTTCTTCGGGTCGGTCACGACGGGCGTGAGCAGATGGGGAATGCCGTCATAGACGGAGAGTTCGAGCATCTTCGGATCGACCATGATCAACCGGCACTGATCGGGGCGCAGCCGGTAGACCAGGCTGAGGATCATGGTGTTGATCGCAACCGACTTACCGGAGCCGGTGGTACCGGCGATCAGCATGTGCGGCGTGCGTGCGAGATCGATGATGACGGGGTCGCCGCCGATGGTCTTACCAAGGCAGAGCGGCAGCTTCGCGACCGTGTCGGTGGCTTCCTTCGCCACCAGCAATTCGCGCAGGTAAACCTTCTCGCGGTGCGCGTTCGGCAACTCGATGCCGATGGCGTTGCGGCCGGGCACGACCGCGACGCGCGCCGACAGTGCGCTCATCGAGCGGGCGATGTCGTCGGCAAGGCCGATCACGCGGGATGATTTGATGCCCGGTGCCGGCTCGAGCTCGTACAGCGTGACGACGGGACCCGGATTGGCCTTCACGATCTCGCCGCGGACGCCAAAGTCCTGCAGCACGCCTTCGAGCGAGCGCGAATTGGTCTCGAGCTCGGCCTTGCTGAGCGGCTGGCGATCGCCGGCCTTCGGCGCGGCCAGCATGGAGACGGAGGGAAGATCGAACTTGTCGGAGCCCTTCTTGGGCGCCGCCTTCGGCGCAGCCTTCTTGCGCGAGGTGCGCGCGGGCGCCTCTTCCTCTTCTTCCTCCTCCTCGACTTCTTGCTCGTCGTGCTCGTCCTCGTAGTCGTCGTCTGCGGCCTGCGGCGAGATCGAGGGCGCGGCGCGGCTGCCACCAAGATTGGGCTCCTGCCGACTGAACGAAGCCGGCTTGGTCTTGCTGCCGCTTGAAACCAGCGAGCGATAAGCAGCCCCACAAAGCCAGATCAGGCGTGCCTTGGTGCTCATCAGCGCGTGGAACAGAAAGCCCAACGACACCGAACCGCGATCGCTGTCCTCGCCGTCTTCGAGCGGCTTGTCGTCGTCCTCGATCTCCGCAAGCTCCTCGTCATGCTCGCGCGCGCCGAGGCCGCAGGCGATCAGGAAGGTTGCGGTGAGCGCCACGAACAGGATAGCGCCGAGCACGATGCGATAGATCGCGCCAGGCGGTCCGAAGATCACCGCTGGGGCGCGCACCAGCGCATCGCCAACCACGCCGCCGAGCCCGGTCGGCAGCGGCCAGGCGCCGCCATGCGGCCAGCAGCTGACGAAGCCCGCCGCGATCACCGTGCACAGAATCCAGCAGCCGAGCCGCAGCGCCTCGCGGTCGAACGGGCGGTGGGTCATCATGCGCCAGCCCCACACCGCGACCGTCAGGATCAGCATGATGGCGCCGAGGCCGAGGATCTGCATCGCGAGGTCGGCGCCGATGGCGCCGGCATAGCCGAGGACATTGTGGATCGGCCGTGAGGTCGCGTGGCTGAGGCTCGGGTCCTGCACCGACCAGGTCATCAACGCGGCGGAGGCGACGCCCGAGAGCGTGACCAGGCCAAAGCCGGTCAGCTCGCGCAAACGCCGGCTCAGCGCTTCGCGGATCGAAGGCGGCAGATGGCCGACCAGGGGAATCACACGTTCGATTGCCGACATGCTCATGGGCCCCGCCTAACCCAGAGTTTCGACCAGCCGGTGCAGCGCCTGCGCCGTGGTCTCACTGTCCTGCACCAGCGCCAGGCGGATGTAGCCGGCACCGGGATTGAAGCCGTCGGGCTGAAGCCGCGCCAGATAGGAGCCGGGCACCACGCGCACGCCGGCCTCCCTGAAGAGCTTCAGAGTCACGGCGACATCGTCGCCGATCTCTGACGTGTTGAGCCAGACGCAGAAGCCGGCATCAGGCCGGCGATAGCCGTAACGATTGCCGATGATCTGGTCGGCGAGATCGAACTTGATCCGGTAGAGCCTGCGGTTCTCCTCGACATGCGCCTCGTCGCCATAGGCGACGATCGCGACCTGCTGCAACGGCATCGGCACCTGGGGAGCTGCGATGTTGCGCAGCTCCAGGAACTTGCCGATGAACGTCTTGTCGCCGGCGGCGAAGCCGACGCGCAGGCCCGGCAGGTTGGAGCGTTTCGACAGCGACTGGAACGCGGCGACGCGGGTGAAATCGGGCCCTGCGCATTCGAGCGCGCTGCCCGGCGCCTGACGGGTGTAGATTTCCGAATAGCACTCGTCGCTGAGGATCATGAAGTTGTGGCGATCGGCGAGGCTTTTCAGGCGGGTGAAATAATCGCGCGAGGCGACCGAGCCCTGCGGGTTGGCAGGCGAGGCCAGATAGAACGCCACGGTGCGCGCCAGCGTCGCCTCGTCGATGGCATCGAGATCGGGCAGGAAGCCGTTTTCGACCGTGGTCGGCAGATAGACCGGCTCGCAAGCCGCTGCACCGGCGCCGGCGCCGTAGACCGGATAGAACGGGTTCGGCATCAGGATCGCGGGCTTGCCGGGCTTCGGGCCGACATAGCGTGCCGCCGCGATCGCGGCGAGGAACAGCCCCTCGCGGCTGCCATTGAGCACGAGAAGCTCGCTTTTGGGGTCGAGCGCGCGCGGCAGCTTGAAACGCGACGACAGCCAGGCGCTCGCAGCGTTGCGGAACGGCTCCATGCCCTGGTTCATCGGGTAACGGCCGAAATCGGCGATGTGCTTGGCCAGCACCGGGCCGACGAAGTCGGGCACGGGATGCTGCGGCTCGCCGACAGCCAGCGAAATCAAGGGCTTGCCGGGCTCATGCGGAGCCAGCAGCTCGTTCAGCCGGACGAAGGGCGAGCGTTGGTTGTCGGAGCTTCCACTGGCCTGCGGCGCACGGGATGAAGCGGTCATGACCATTCTGGGCGCCAGTACTCTCGGAACGGCCGGTCGCGCGCTGCGCGCCGGCGGGAAAGCGGTTCAGTTCACCATAGATAGGGCGAGGTTAAGACGCGATTAACCATCGGCGGGCCGCTCCGTCCAGAGCCGGAAAAATGAGGCCGGATAACAACGGGATGGCGGGGTGGTCACCTCTCCCCCAAGGCACGCGGGGGAGGGAGCGCACCGTCATGGTGGCTTAATGCCCCGGCAGCTTCTCGAATGTCATCATCCCCGCGGGGATCGCGTGGAACTCCTGCTTGTCGCAGGTGTAGATCGCCACCTGCGGCTGGAATTGTTCCGGCTCGTCCAGGGTGCCGACCTTGACCACGACGGCCGGCAGGCCGGGTATTTTCGTGATGAGATGGGTGCCGCACTCGGGGCAGAAATCGCGCGTGACGGCGCGCTCGAGGTCCTTGCGGGTGAACTGCTTGGGCTGGCCAGTGATGTAGGTGAAGCCGTTCGCCGGCATCGCGATGAAGGTGTTGGGTGCGCCGCCTGAGATGTACTGGCACTCGCGGCAGTGACATTGCCCCTGCATCATCGGATCGCCCTCGGCCACGTAGCGCACCTCGCCGCAATAGCATCCGCCTTCCAAGCGCATCACGACCTCCCGTGTTGTTATTCGTTGTGGTCGTTATTTCTGCGCCGGCAATCTGGAATGGCAATGCTTTTCTTAGGTCGCCGGACCTAAAAGCAATCTGGCAAAAAAAGGGGCTCCAACTTGCGCTGGAGCCCCTCAACGGTCGGGGCATTGCCGGGTATGTGCCCAAACCGTAGGAGTGGACGCGATCTCAAGGGAAATCGCGGCCGGGAGGAGACGTTACATGTTGTAGGCGCGCTCGGTGTGCTCGGTGATGTCGAGGCCTTCACGCTCGGTCTCGACATTGGCGCGGAGGCCAACGATCACATCGACGACCTTGTAGAGGATCGCCGAACCGATGCCCGACCACACCAGCGTGGTGCCGACCGCCTTGAGCTGGGACAGCATCTGCGCAGCGAAGTCGTAATCGGCAACCTTCGGCGGGATCGCGGTGTAGTCGATGATGCCGGCGCCGCCGAGAGCCGGGTTCACCAGGATGCCGGTGCCGAGGGCGCCGACGATGCCGCCGATGCAGTGCACGCCGAACACGTCGAGCGAGTCGTCGTAGCCGAGCGCGTTCTTCACCACGGTGCAGAAGAACAGGCAGACCACGCCGACCACGAGACCGAGGACGATCGCACCCATCACGCCGGCGAAACCGGCGGCAGGCGTGACGGCCACGAGGCCCGCGACAGCGCCGGAGATGACGCCGAGCACCGACGGATGACCCTTCACGATCCACTCCGCGAACATCCACGACAGCGCGGCGGCTGCGGTGGCGACGAAGGAGTTGGTCATGGCGAGCGCAGCGCCGCCGTTGGCCTCCAGGTTGGAGCCGGCGTTGAAGCCGAACCAGCCGACCCAGAGCAGCGAGGCGCCGATCATCGACATGGTCAGCGAGTGCGGAGCCATCAGCTCCTTGCCGTAACCGACGCGCTTGCCGATCAGGAGGGCGCCGACCAGGCCGGCGATGCCGGCGTTGATGTGCACCACGGTGCCGCCCGCGAAGTCGATCGCGCCCGCCTTGAAGATCCAGCCGGCGTCGGCGTTGATCTCGTCGAGCTTGGCTTGAGCCGCGGTCTTCGCCGCCGCATCACCCGCAGCCGCCAGAGCCTTGGCCGCGTCCTGGATCGCGTCCGGGCCGGGCCAGTACCAGACCATGTGCGCGATCGGGAAGTAGATCAGCGTGACCCAGAGCGGGATGAAGAGCGCGACGGCCGCGAACTTCATGCGCTCGGCGAAGGCGCCGACGATGAGGGCGGGCGTGATCGCCGCGAAGGTCATCTGGAAGCACACATAGACGAGCTCCGAGATGTTGGCGTCGACCGAGAAGGTTGCGGCCTTCGAGTCGGTGGTGACGCCCATCATGAAGGCCTTGGAGAAGCCGCCGATGAAGTCGGAGCCGCCGGTGAAGGCGAGGCTGTAGCCGTACACGGCCCAGATCACGGTGACGACGCAGACGGTGTAGAACACCTGCATCAGGACCGAGAGCATGTTCTTGGAACGAACGAGGCCGCCGTAGAACAGCGCGAGACCCGGGATCGTCATCAACAGCACGAGGACTGTCGATGTCAGCATCCAGGCGTTATCCCCCTTGTTGACCGTTGGCTCGGCATAGGCTGCGGTCGCAGCGAAAAGGCCGACTGCGAGAGCCGCCAATCCCGCGCCATAGGGACGCTTAAACGTCATTGCATTTACTCCTGATTGAATTTTGGTTGAGCGCGAAATCAAAGGGCCGCGGCGTCGGCCTCGCCGGTGCGGATGCGGACCGCATGGTCGAGGTTGATGACGAAGATCTTGCCGTCGCCAATCTGTCCGGTTTTCGCAGCGGACGTGATGGCGTCGATGGTTTTGTCGACCTGCTCGGAGGCGACAGCGACTTCGATCTTGATCTTGGGCAGGAAGCTCACGGCATATTCGGCGCCGCGATAGATTTCCGTATGGCCTTTCTGCCGGCCATATCCCTTGACTTCCGTCACCGTGAGACCGTGAACGCCAATGGCGGTCAGGGCGTCACGGACTTCTTCCAACTTGAATGGCTTGATAATCGCCATAACAATTTTCATGGGTCCTATCCCCGCTTGGGCCCGGTCCGGACATGGCCGGGCGTTTCTCGACTGGTTCGCCACGAGGGAGACGTTTCACTACGCGGGCACAGCCACGCGCCGTAGAATCAAATGCCGTGCCAGATCGGGCGGGTTGCCTAACGGACTATGAAAACGGGTGTTTTCGCGCCCAGCTTGTATTGCGGTGCAGTGCGCCAATACGTCGCGCTCAAAACGTGATCAGGACTGATCAAAATACAGGCACGACAGGCTGCCGACACAATGTTGCTCATGCGTCGGGCAGCAAAAAGGTATTTTATTACGGGGAGGGGCTCATCGGAGGCGCCGCTGAGCTGCAGAAGATGGAGCGCGATCTTCGGCTGCTTACAGGATGGTCGGAACCGACCAAGGACAATCTGGCCGGGGCGCGTTCCGTGAACACCCGGTCGACCAGGCCCCATTCAACCCCCTGCTGGGCGGTCATGAAGTGATCGCGGTCCAGGGTGCGCTCGACCTCCGCTTCGCTACGGCCGCAATGCTGCGCATAGAGCCGGATGATGCGCCGCTTGGTTTCCTGCATCTCGTTGGCATGGATCAGGATGTCGGACGCCTGACCCTGGAAGCCGCCGAGCGGCTGATGCACGTGAAGGCTGGCATTGGGCAGCGCGGCGCGGTGACCGGGCTCGCCGGCCATCAGCAGGAATGAGCCCATCGAGCGTGCCGTGCCCATGCACAGCGTATGCACCGGCGCCTTGATGAACTGCATGGTGTCGTACATCGCCAGCCCGGAGGTGACGACGCCGCCGTAGGAATTGATGTAGAGATTGATCGGCCGGTTCGGATTCTCTGCTTCCAGAAACAACAGCTGTGCGCAGACCAGGCCCGACATCGCGTCGTTGACCTCGCCGTTGAGGAAAATGATGCGCTCGCGCAAGAGGCGCGAATAGATGTCGAATGATCGTTCGCCGCGCGCGGATTGTTCGACGACCATAGGCACGAGCTGAAGCATGTCGCGCATCGGCGACCTCCATGTCTAGAGGTGATGAAGTTTGTTGGTGGTTAGGCCGCCGCGCGCATCACGCAGCAATTGCTGTTGGCCGGCTGCGGCAGCTTGGCGCAGGCCTGCTGAATGATGCGAAAGCGCGTGCCGCCTGACACGTTCGGCTCGATCTTGAAGATGACCTGGCTTTCGCGGAACGGCGGCTCGGAATCGCGCATCCGGTAGCGCACCTCTGCGCCGGGAATCGATGTTTCAGGTTCAGTGCCGGCCAGGTCGCAATCCGGCAGCCAGCGCTCGCGCAATTCGGGAATCGTCACCGCGCGCCAGACTTTTGCAGGCGGTGCATCGAATTCAAACTCGAGCACCAAGGCTTCTTCGACTTTGTCTTCGGAGGGATCAGGCTTTGCGGCGTCGCTCATTCATCCATCTCCTTCAGGAGGTCGGCGAGTGCGTCCATGCGCTTCGGCCAATAGGCGCGGTAGCGCGCAAGCCAGGCCCCGATGGCGACAATTCCTTCGGGATCGACTTCGTAATTCACAAAGCGGCCCTGCCGCTGTTCGCGCACGAGACCTGCCGCGCGCAGCACTGAAAGATGTTGCGACATCGCCGGCTGGCTGATCTCCAGGCCGTCGCGCAAGGCGCTCGCATTGAGGCTGCCGCCGGCGAGCTTCTCAAAGACCTTGCGGCGGGTCGGGTCGGCCAGCGCCTTGAAGATGTCGGCTTCGATCATGGCAACACATAAGCATGCGCTTATGTATTGCGCAAGCCCCTTACTGGAGCGCCTCACCGTGCTGTGAAATGTCGAGCCCCTCGAGCTCGTGCTCCGGCGAGACGCGCAACGGCACGAACAGGCCGACCAGCTTGAGCAGGATGAAGCTCACGCCCGCCGACCAGGCGAAGGTGACGGCGACGCCGTAGAGCTGGATCAGCAATTGCTGCGGATGCCCTTCGAGCAGGCCGGCGGTGCCGCCGATCGCGCTGGTGGCGAAGACGCCGGCGAGCAGCGTGCCGGTCAGCCCGCCGATGCCGTGTACGCCGAACACGTCGAGCGAGTCGTCGTAGTTGAAGCGGTGCTTCAGCCAGGTGCAGGCCCAGTAGCAGACTGCGCCTGCGGCGATGCCGATGACGATGCCGTGCCACGGTGCGACAAAGCCCGAGGCCGGCGTGATGGTGCCAAGGCCGGCGACCGCGCCCGAGATCATGCCGAGCACGGAGGGCTTGCGTCGCGTCGACCATTCGATCGCGCCCCAGGTCAGCGCGCCGGAGCAGGCTGCCAGATGCGTTGCGATGATCGCCATCACCGCGCGCGAATTGGCCGCACCCGCCGAGCCGCCGTTGAAGCCGAACCAGCCGACCCACAACAGGCCCGTGCCCATCACCGCCAGCGACAGATCGAACGGCGAAAGATTTTCGGTGCCATAGCCGTGCCGCCGTCCCATCACCTTTGCCGCGACGAGCCCGCCGGTGCCGGCCGACAGATGCACGACGAGGCCGCCGGCGAAATCCAGCACGCCCATGCTGTTGAGGAAGCCGCCGCCCCAGATCCAATGCGCCAGCGGAATGTAGACGAAGATGAACCAGGCGACCGAGAACAGCAGGTAGGCGGAGAACCGCATCCGGTCGGCGACCGAGCCCGCGACCAGCGCCACCGTGATGATCGCAAACGTCATCTGGTACAGCATGAACAGCGCTTCGGGGATCGTCTTCGCTGCCGGGCTGACGCTGTCCATGGTCATGCCGGCGAGGAACCAGCGATCGAGCGTGCCGAGCCATGGGCCGTCGCCGACGAAGCACAGCGAATAGCCGAACGCCACCCAGAGAATGGAGATCAGGGTCACCGCGGCAAGGCTCTGCGCCATGGTCGCGAGCACGTTCTTCTTGCGCACCATGCCGGAATAGAACAGCGCCAGTCCTGGGATCGTCATCATCAGCACCAGCGCGGTGGCGACGATCATCCAGGCGGTGTCGGCGGTGTTGATCTCTGATGTCGCGGCCCGCGCCGGCGCAGCCTTGAACAACGCAAACCCAATCGGCGCAGCCATAGCGGCTACGCGGCGCAACAATCCCGCCATGTCATTTTCCCCGGCATAGTGATGGCGTCGCACGCTGTGGCGTCGTTGCCGATGCGATCGACGATGAAGAACTTGGAGCTAGAGCGCGTCGCTGTCGGTCTCGCCGGTGCGGATGCGCAGCGCATGGTCGATCGGCGTGACGAAGATCTTGCCGTCGCCGATTTGCCCGGTGCGCGCCGTGGCTGTGATCACCGCGACCGCCTTCTCGGCGACGTCGGAGGCAACCGCGATCTCGATCCGCAGCTTGGGCAGGAAGTTCACGACGTATTCCGCGCCGCGATAGATCTCGGTGTGCCCCTTCTGGCGGCCATAGCCCTTCACCTCGGTCACGGTCATGCCGTGGACGCCGATCGCCGTCAGGGCCTGACGGACTTCATCGAGCTTGAAGGGTTTGATGATCGCGACGACGAGTTTCATGATTCAGCCTGTTCCCCGGGATGCGCCCGCCGTGTGTCCCCGGCGATGCGTCAATCTGGCATCTTTCCGGGCAAATGGCACAAAAAACTTGCAGATTGAAGCGGAAAAACGCTTGGCCAAGGGCGGTCATGTGAACGGCCGCCTCTGTACAGGGCATCCGTTCGTCGCTCACAATGCATTTTTGGCATGGATGCGGTGAACCCGCGCCGGCTGAGCGGTACATAAGTATTTTGGGGGGCGCGTCATGGCGAGTTGGTTCTACGCATCCGAGGGCAAGCAGCAGGGACCCTATCCGGAGGGGCAATTCCGCGACCTGATCGCGCAAGGCGTCGTGCGCGCGGATACGCTGGTGTGGTCCGAGGGCATGGCCGGCTGGCAGAAGGCCGCCGAAATTCCTGGATTGATCTCCGGCGGCGGCTCGCCGCCGATCATTCCGACCGGGGGGCCGCCGATGATGGGTGGTGGCGCCTATACCGGCGCGGGCAGCGCCGCCGGCGGATCGCTGTCGGTCGATTTCGGGATCGTCGACTTCACCTGGCGCACGCTGGTGATGCTGATCCTCTCGTGCCTCGTCATTCCGGTGCCGTGGGTGTTCGTCTGGTACACGAAATGGATCGTATCCTGCGTCAAGGTCCCGGGGCGGCCGAACCTGTCCTTCACCGGCAATGCAATGACGATGGTGCCCTGGTTCTTCGGCTTCATCGTTCTGGCAATTGTGATCGGCTACATCGGCAGCCAGATCCTGAGCACCGCTTTCTACATCGTCCAGATCGTTCTCTACTGGATGCTGCTCAAATGGATGATCGCGAACATCGCATCCAACGGGCAGCCGCTCGGCCTCAGCTTCAACGGCTCGGTGCTCGGCTATATCGGCTGGAACCTGTTGTTCGCGATTTCCCTCATCACCATCATCGGATGGGCCTGGGTCGCGGCCGCCCAGCTGCGCTGGATCTATCGCAATATCGAGGGCACGCGTCGGGAGATCATTTTCAGGGGCAGCGGGCTCGGGATTCTCTGGCGCGGCATCGTGGCGGCGATCCTGTGCAGCTTCATCATCCCGATTCCGTGGGTCTATCGCTGGATCATGAACTGGTTCGCATCGCAGACCGAGCTCGCGCCGCGCGGATCGATGTAACCACAATCAAGCCATCTCGAGCGCGATGAATTCGCGCTCGGGATCATCAGTTCCTGCGCTCACGCACGGAGCCCTCCTGCGCGACCGAGGCGACCAGCGTGCCGTCAGGCTTGAAGATCGAGCCGCGGGTCAGGCCGCGGCCGCCTTGCGCGCTCGGCGAATCCTGCGAATAAAGCAGCCATTCGTCGGCGCGGAACGGGCGGTGAAACCACATCGCGTGGTCGAGGCTTGCCGGCATCATGCGCTTGTCGAACAGCGTGCGGCCATAGCGCGCCATGATCGCATCCAGCAGCGAGAAGTCCGAGGCATAGGCCAGCGCGCACATATGCAGCGCCGGATCGTCGGGCAGCTTGGCCGCCGTCTTGATCCAGACATGGATGCGGCCGTCCTCGATCTTCTGGCCGAAGTAACGGCCGAGCTCGACCGGGCGCAGCTCGATCGGCCGATCGGATTCGTAGTAGCGGCGGATGAACTCCGGCATCTCGCGGAACATCGGCTGCTTCGCCACCTCCTCCGCGGTGAGCTTGTCCGGCGGCGGCACGTCAGGCATCTTGTCCTGGTGGTCGAACGCGGTCTCTTCCTCGGCATGGAACGATACCATCATCGAGAAGATCGCGTTGCCGTGCTGGATTGCGGTGACGCGGCGCGTCGAATAGCTCTTGCCGTCGCGCAGACGTTCGACCTGGTAGATGATCGGGATCTGCGGATCGCCCGGCAGGATGAAATAGCAATGCAGCGAATGCGGCAGCCGGCCCTCGACCGTGCGGCAGGCCGCGACCATCGCCTGCCCGATCACCTGGCCGCCGAACACCCGCTGCCAGCTCGTCTTCGGGCTGTTGCCGCGGAACAAATTCACCTCGAGCTGCTCGAGGTCGAGGATGGAAATCAGGTCGATCAGGCTTTTGGACATGGTGGTGCTTTCGCATTGTCGTCATTCCGGGGCGCACGCAGTGCGAACCCGGAATCTCGAGCTGATAACCTCCGGATTCCGGGTTCGCGACTTTGTCGCGCCCCGGAATGACACAGACGGGCCGTTCCGCCCTTGTTTCACCGCCCTGTTTCGCCCAGCTCAAGTCTGCTAGCAAGACCCGAGAATTGACTGGGAAGTTTGGCAGAGAAAACTTGGCATGTCGGTACAAGGTCACATAGTCATCGGCGGCGGCGCATTTGCGGGCCTGGCGCTCGCGCTGGCACTGCGTCAGGGGCTCGGCCCCGAGATTGCCGTCATCGTCGCCGATCCCGCGCTCAGCTCACGGCCAAGCCGGGATCCCCGCGCAACCGCGATCGTGGCCGCCTGCCGCCGCCTGTTCGAGGTGCTCGGCGCCTGGGACGATGTGAAAGCCGAGGCGCAGCCGATCCTCGACATGGTCGTCACGGATTCGAAGCTGGAGGACGCCACGCGTCCGACCTTCCTGAATTTCGCCGGCGACGTCGCGCCGGGCGAACCCTTCGCGCACATGGTCGAGAACCGTCGGCTGATCGATGCGCTGGTGGGCCGCGCCGAAGCCGCCGGCATCGATCTTCGCGCAACCACCGTCGCGTCCTACGACGCCAGCGCCGATGGCATTGACGTCACGCTTGGCGATGGCAGCAAGATTGCGGCCAGTCTCCTGGTCGCAGCCGACGGTGCGAAATCGAAGCTGCGCGAGCGCGCCGGCATCGCCACCCATGGCTGGGACTACGACCAATCCGGCATCGTCGTCACCGTCGGCCACGAGCGCGATCACGAAGGCCGCGCCGAAGAGCACTTTTTGCCCGCGGGCCCGTTTGCGATTTTGCCGCTGACCGGAAGGCGCTCCTCGCTGGTCTGGACCGAGCGTCGCGCCGAGGCCGCACGCATCATCGGGCTTGGCGACGAGGAATTTCACGGCGAGCTCGAGCAGCGTTTCGGCTTGCATCTCGGCGAGGTCAAGGCGCTGGACAAGCCGCGCGCGTTTCCGCTGTCCTATTTCGTCGCGCGCTCCTTCGTCGCCGAGCGCCTCGCGCTGGTCGGCGATGCGGCCCACGTCATTCACCCGATCGCGGGGCAAGGCCTCAACATGGGGCTGAAGGATGTCGCCGCGCTGGCCGAGGTGGTGGTCGATGCCGCGCGGCTCGGCATGGATCTCGGTGGCGCTGACGTGCTCGAACGCTACCAGCGCTGGCGTCGTTTCGACACCATGGCGATGGGCGTTGCCACCAACTCGCTCAACTTCCTGTTCTCGAATAAGTCGACGCTACTGCGCACCGTCCGCGACATCGGACTCGGCATCGTCGACCGCACCCCGCCTCTGAAGAATCTCTTCATCCGCCAGGCGGCCGGCCTCACCGGCGAAATCCCTCGCCTGCTAAAGGGCGAGGCGTTGTAGGCGAGTAGCGAATAAAGAGTGGCGAGTAGAGTTTTGCGATTCGCCACTCGCCACTCCCTACTCGCTTAGTCGATCTTCCTCGCCTCTTCCGGCAGCATGATCGGAATGCCGTCGCGGATCGGATAAGCGAGTCTCGCAGACCGCGAGACCAGCTCCTGCTTGGCCGCGTCGAATTCCAGCGGGCCCTTGGTCAGCGGGCAGACCAGGATCTCCAGCAGTTTCGGATCGACGCTGTTTTCGGGGCGTTCGGTGGGCGCGTTCATAGGGGTCTCCGGCATTGGCTTGCCTCTAACACAGAAATTCGCGGTCGCCCATCACCGGCCGTAGCGTTTTCAAGCGAAGTGGACGCCGGTTCGCGTTAAGAAAACGCGTCAAACGCTAGCCAGAGACCATCTTCAGGATCTCGTCGAGCAGGCCCTGGAGCCGCGCGCTCGGCACGGGCGCTGCCGAGAGCGCGAAGCCGAGAAAGGTCCAGTACAGGATTTGCGCGCGCGCCTGCGCTGTCGCGGCATCGAGTCCCCGTTTCGCCAGCAAGGCCTGGATATAATCGAGCCTGCGGCGGTCGATGGCGCGGACTGCCGCCTGCGCCGCCGCGTCGAACGCCGCCCAGTTACGCACCGCGCGCTCCAGGTCGAGCCGGGCGCCGAAGGTCCTGCGCAGCAGCGCTCTGAGCGGCTCGTCGCTGTCGGCCTCGACGCGAGCGATGATCTCCTCGGCCGCGATCTCGCGCCAGCGCCTCAGCACGGCGGCGTGGAACGCGCCGAGATCGGCAAAATGCCAGTAGAAGCTGCCGCGCGAGACGCCCATGGCCCTTGCCAATGGATCGGCCTTCAGCGCGGTAAAGCCGCCTCTGGTGAGCGCCTTGATGCCCTGGCTGATCCAGTCGTCGGCGGTGAGCTGTTCGGTCATGTCGGGTTCCGATCCCAGACCATACACTAGTGTATTGACAGCCGGCAGGCCAGCCCTTATCCCACCGTACACTGATGTATGGAGGCCTTGATGCGTGATCTCTTGCTGCAGTGTGCCGGCGTCGGCGCCATCATCGTGGCGCTCATCCATGGCTATCTCGGAGAAGCCAAGGTCTTTCCCCGTGCCACCATCGAGCCGCCGCGGCTCCGCACCCTGGTCCGCCTGGTCTGGCAGGCTTCGACGGTGGCCTGGATCGGCTGCGGTGTGCTGTTGGTCGCCGCGCCCTGGATGGATTCAGCCTCGGCGCGTCGCTGGATCGTCCTCACCATGATCGGCGTGTTCGGCCTTTCCGCCTGCGCCAACGCTTGGGCGACGCGTGGTCGCCACTTCGGCTGGATGGCGCTCACGGCCGTCGTGGTGATGGCGGCGGCCGGTTACTGATCGTCGCAACGACTGCCATCGTCAATTTTCTCCGACGTTAGAGCTTATCTAAATCACGCCCTACCCGAGCCGATTGACTTCATGCCCGCCTTTGCTTCCTTCGGACGCGCCTCGCGCAACGCGGTGCGCAGATGACGGAAAGGAGATGTTCGTGAAGGTCATTCGTGTTGTTGCCATGGCATTGGCGATCGGACTCGGCGCTGGATCGACGGCGATGGCCGACGGTTTCAAGAATTGCACCAAGCTCGACAAGGCGTCGTGGAAGCCGGCCAGCGACGCCGAAGCCAAGGCGACGGCGCTGGGTTACGAAGTGCGTCGCTCCAAGATCGAAGGCTCCTGCTATGAGGTCTATGGCGTCAAGGAAGGCAAGCTCTATGAGCTGTTCTACAGCCCGGAAGATCTCAGCCTGAAGCACACGATCGCCAAGTAGGTTTGCCAAGTAGGTTTGCCAAGTAAGTTTGCCAGGTAGGGCTTATGCTTTGAAAGTGGTCCCGGCTTGAGCGGCAACGCGGTATCAGACACGTGCGGGGGGTCGAAACGGACCCCCGCGGATCGGACGGTCGCAATCTGGGACCTTCCGCTCCGGATCTGGCATTGGGCTCTCGCAGCGTGCGTCCTGGTGGCGTGGTTCACACCCACCGTCTACGACAGGCTTCACCGCATCGTCGGCTATGCGGTGATCGGGCTTCTCGTCTTCCGTTTGGCCTGGGGCTTCTGGGGCAGCCGCTATTCACGCTTTCGCTTGATCGGCGTCCGCCTTCGTGCCGCGCCCTCCTATCTCTGGAACCTGCGCCGCGGCATCACCGGCCGCTATATCGGGCTCAATCCCGCCGGGACGCTGATGCTGGTGGCGCTGCTGCTGTCAATTGCCGTCTCGGCGATCACAGGCGCGCTGTCGGTGACAGTCACCCTCTTCGGCGTCTGGTGGATCGAGGACACGCATGCCTTCGCATCGGACGCGGTCATGATCCTGGTCCTGCTGCACGTTGCAGGCGTGGTGCTGATGAGCCTGCTCCAGCGCGAAAACCTGATCCGGGCCATGATCACGGGCCGCAAGCGCATCCGAGGTCATTTGGAATCATCGAGCCGCGGAGCGAAGCGACGCGGGTGAGGGCGTTCTCCTCCAGGGGACTGTCCGATCGAGGAGAAACCCTTCTCCCCGACCTCTCCCGCAAGCGGGAGAGGCGGCGCAAGCTCGCTGACAATCTTCGTGATTTGATCCAGCGCAACGCGCTCCTGCATCATTTTGCCTAGTGTTGCTCCAGTTCCGACGTTCGAATGGAGCTTCCATGAGCACCGCAAGCAGTCCCTACCCCATCGTCCAGGACCTCATCGAGTCCTTCGCGAGTTGGCTGAAGCATCGCCGCGAGATGGCCGAGATGCGGCAGCTTGATCGCTTCGATTTCGACCGGATCGCGAACGATCTCAGGATCGCGCCTGACGACCTCGAAGAGCTGGTCCGCAACGGCCAGCATGCCGCCGACGAATTACCGAAGATGCTGGAGCAGCTTGGCATCAGCGCGGAGGGACTCGGACGCGCACAGCCGCTGCTGCTGCGCGATATGGAGCGGGTCTGCTCGCTCTGCCATAATAAGGGCGAGTGCGACCGCGATCTTGCCGACGGCACCGCGGCTGAAAACTATCACGGCTATTGCGGCAACGCCGCGACGCTGGAATCGCTCGATCGCACTGAGGTCGCGCCGCGTTGACGCGCGGGCGTTCACGCGATCCAGTCTGGCACGTGAGGTAGCCCCTCACTCTGCGCCGTATCGTGATTGATCCAGATTTCGGCGTTCTCGGCGCGAAGCAATTCGACGACTTTGGCCATGGACGCGACCGTTGCCTGCTGGTCCGCATTGAAGGACGGCACGCGCATGTGCCGGAGGTTCTCCCTGTTGTGCGCGACGTCGCCGCTCAGCAGGACGGCGCCGCGCCGCGGCAACCTTACCATCAGCGAGCAATGCCCTGGAGTATGGCCCGGCGTGAAGATCATGCGCACGGCGCCGTCTCCGAAGATGTCGTGGTCACCATCGACGATCTCGTAAGGCCGCTCCTTCAACACCTTGTAGTGCGGCAGCGAGTAGCCGAACTCGTCAGGCTCCGGTCCGAACATCGCCTCAAACTCGGCTCGCTGAGCGATCCATTTTGCGTTTTCGAACAGATCGACATTTCCGATGTGATCGAAATGGGCATGGGACAGGACGATCGTGCCGACATCGCGGGGCCGCACGCCGATTTCATCCAACTGGTCGGCGATGGGACGACGCACGATGCCGCGTATGCCATGCGCGATGATCCGTCCTTCCGGGTATTTCACCAGCGCATCCTCGATTCCCGTATCCCAGATCAGCCATTCGCCATGATGACTGATGAGATAGGCATTGCAACTCAGCGTCATGGGGACGCCGACATTGATGCCGGGAGAGTAGATCGAGCCATCCTCGACCTCTGCAATACCGCCATCGAGGATGTAGACCTTGTCGATCGTCGCCATCAGCAACCTTTCACGCCGCCGTTTCGGCGCGCCGTTTCATCTCGCGCATGTCGCGCCCGGGCGGCATCCCGAACAGCCGACAATATTCGCGCGTGAACTGCGTGACGCTTTCGTAGCCGACCTGATGGGCTGCGGCCGCGATGCTCGCAGCATCCGCCAGCATCGCGCGACGCGCCTCGATCAGGCGCAGCTGCTTCTGAAACTTGAGCGGGGTCAACGACGTGACGCTCCGGAAGTGCGCGTGAAACGCCGACGGGCTCATGCCAGCGGCTCTGGCCAGCCGGTCGATGTGCAACGGCTTGGCGTAGTCGGCACGGATGATGGCAACGGCGCGGCCGATCCGTTTGGCATGGCTGTCGGCAATGCCGAGGGCCCTGATGGCGCCACCGTGCCGTCCTGCCAGCAGCCAGTAGTGCAGCTCGCGCAGCAACTGGCCCTGCAAGATCGGCAAGGCTGAAGGACGGTCGATCAGGCGCAACAAGCGGAGCGCCACATCCGCAACCTCCTGTTCCGTAGGCTCGACCCGTAGCGGTTGGGACGGAATGAACGGGAGCGAACCCATCTCGACCACCAGTCCTTCGATGATTGTGGGGTCGAGCTCGAGGACGAGCGAAAGATACGGTGCCGCCGCCGTCGCGCGCGTGATCTGGCTGACAGTCGGCACATCACTCGCAATCAACAGCGAATCGCCTGCACCAAAGTCGAAGGACGTCCGGCCGGTCGCGACACGTTTGGCGCCTTGCAGGACCAATGCGACCAGAGGCTTGGAGATCGCGTACAGGAGCGCGCTCGGCGCGGTCTCGCGGATGATCGAGACACCGGCGAAGGGGGTGGAGGCGATGCCTTTGTCGTCGGCGTGAGCCGCGGAATAACGACTGGCGATCTGGAGCAGCGTTTCGGTCACGCGCCAATTTTAGGCCGAGCCCGGCGCGCAAGCAACAACGCCGGGCAATCAGGCAGAAAAGCAGGAGTTTTGGGCAAGTCCGCCGCCGCCGCATTCTGGAGTGTTGGGCAAGAGGATCCGAGGATCCGGCAACATCGGACGATCGATCGCGGGCAGAAGCAACTCACCGCAACTCCACCAGGAACTTCCGATGCCCACCATTTCGCTCGTCACTGGCGCCAGCCGGGGTCTTGGCCGCAACACCGCGATCGCCATCGCGCGTCACGGCGGCGATGTGATCGTGACGTATCGCAGCGGCGCCTCCGCCGCCCGCGAGGTCGTCACCGAGATCGAGGCGCTCGGCCGGAAGGCCGTCGCGCTCGAACTCGACGTTACCTCCGTCTCGTCATTTCCCGCGTTCGTCGCAGAGGTTCGATCGACGCTGACTATGCATTGGGGCGCGACCACGTTCGATCATCTCGTCAACAATGCCGGCCAGGGCGAGATGGCTTCCATCGCCGAGACGACAGAGCTGCAATTCGACGCCCTGTTCGACACGCATGTCAAAGGGCCATTCTTTCTGACACAGGCCTTGCTACCGCTGCTTGCCGACAACGGCCGGATCATCAACTTCTCCAGCGGGCTGACGCGCGTGTCCTTCCCCGGCTTCTCCGCCTATGCAGCCGCGAAGGGCGCGATCGAGGTCTTGACGGTCTATATGGCCAAGGAGTTCGGCGGACGCGGCATCACAGCCAACGTCGTCGCGCCGGGTGCGATCGAAACCGACTTCCTCGGCGGAGCCGTCCGGGACATGCCTGATCTGAACAAGCAATTTGCACAAATGACCGCGCTCGGCCGCGTCGGCCTGCCAGACGACATCGGGCCGATGGTCGCGAGCCTGCTCGGTCCTGACAACCGCTGGATCACGGCCCAGCGCGTCGAGGTGTCCGGGGGCCAGACGATCTGACGAGGCGGCGGTGGTACTCGCGACTGGCGACGAACCGGTCGCGGTCCAGACCCAACGATCAGAAGCCGACGGTCTCGTTCACATAGAACGTGTTGAGAATGGTGACCCGGTCACGATCGGTATGGATCTGCGGACGGCCGTGCCAGCTCATCCGGGTCAGGGTGTGATAGGCCTTCAGGACCACGAAGGCGTAGCCGACATTGGGCAGGAACGGGATCGTCTTCACGGGCTCGAGACAATAGGAGCCGACGTGAAACAGGCCCTTGAGCGAAGCCTGGTAGAGCGTCGTTCCCAGCGCTTCCTGGCTGTCGTCGGCCGGGCAATACAGCTGCATCGTCACGACCTTCTTGCGCGTGTCCGGATGCGGCTTGATCTGATAGCCGTCCCTGTCGACATAGACGACCGGCTTTGCCACCAGCGTCAGATCCTCAGCCTTGGCCACCTTGTCGCCGCGGGCGCGAATCTCGAGCCCGTCATGCAGCCGGTTCCGGATCGCCTGCTCGACAGGCTTCGAGGTCAGCATGGCCGACACGGCCGCCCATGCGGGGCGCAATGACGGCTCGATCTTGTCGACATTTTCACCGTAGAGGCGCAGCGCCATCCGTGTCCCCGTACCGGTGATCGGATCGTAGCCTTGGGTCGGCACGCTCCGGATCATGTCCCGGTAGAAATCCGCGGGGAAGAAATCGCGGAACACGATGTGGGGAAACGGAGACGCGGAATGATCAGCGGCCTCGATGCTGCGCACCGCATGTGCAGTGAGTTCGTCGACGAGATTGGCCGGAGCAGCCACTTCCGCAAGAGCCGTCATGAGGATACCTCACACCAGGTTGGACCCAGTATTTTCAATTCTTTCCGGCATTACCTTGCGACGTGGGCCTTATGCAAGTCAACGGCAGCAACCGCGGCCGATTTTCGCGCGGTCGTGATCAGAAACCTGCGCGGCAAATCAATGCATTCGCGGCGTTTAAAGCCTCAAAACGACCCGCGTTCCGATGCAGTCCAGGTTGACAAAGCGGACTGGCTCACACCTCAGCCCTTGCTCATCGCGGCAATCGCGTCCGCGATCGCGATGGTGCGGCGCGCCATGTCGGCGTGCAGGCGCTCCACCATCGCGCCGTCGAGGCGGATCGCGCCGCGCGAGACGTTTTCCGGCAACTCGAACGCCGCGATGATTTTTCGCGCGCGCGCGACTTCCTCTTCCGGAGGCGTGAAGATCGCGTTGCAGGCTTCGATTTGCGAGGGATGAATCAGCGTCTTGCCGTCGAAGCCGAGATCGCGCGCTTGCGCGCATTCGGTGGCGAAGCCGTCGGGGTTGGCGATGTCGCTATAGGGACCATCGAGGATCTCGAGGCCGGCGGCGCGCGTCGCCAGGATGCAATGCGTGATCATCGGGATCATCGCGGTGCGGCCGGGCAGCATCCTGATCCGCGTCTCGCGCGAGATGTCGTTGGGGCCGAACACAAAGCCGGCGAGGCGGCACGATGGATCGCGCCCGGCCACGGCCAGCTCCTCGGCATGCAGCACACCGCGCGCGGTCTCGATCATCGCCCAGACCTTCACTGATGGCGCGGCGCCGAGATGGGCGAGGTCGCGGCCGATGCTCCGGAGATCCTCGATGCTTGAAACTTTTGGAACCAGGATGCCGTCAGGCGAAGCCTTGGCGGCCATGGCGACGTCTTCGGCCCACCACTGCGTCTCGAGACCGTTGGTCCGGATCAGGACCTCGCGCTTGCCGAAGCCCTTTGCAGCGATCGCGGCGGCTATGCCGTCGCGCGCCGCGGACTTGGCGTCAGGAGCGACGGAATCCTCGAGGTCCAGGATCAGGCCGTCGGCGGCGAGATTCCTTGCCTTTTCAAGGGCGCGAGGATTGGAGCCGGGCATGAACAGATGGCTGCGGCGCGGGCGGGTCATGCTGCGTTCCTTCCTGATGGCTCGGACATGTTCCAGGTTGGAGGCGATAGCATCTGGCCTGCCCATTCGAAAGGCTTGTTCGCCGTGGCGGTCTATGATTAGGCATAGGCCATGATCACATTCCCGAAGCATTTGCTGGACGGCTACAACGCCTTCGCCACCAACCGGTTGCCGGCCGAGCAGCACCGCTATCGCGAGCTGTCGGTGAAGGGACAGTCGCCCGAAGTGATGGTGATCGGCTGCTGCGACAGCCGCGTCGCGCCCGAGGCGATTTTCGATGTCGGGCCCGGCGAATTGTTCGTGGTCCGCAACATCGCCAATCTGGTGCCGACCTATCAGCCCGACGCCAACGCGCACGGCGTCTCGGCCGCGCTGGAATATGCGGTGACGGTGCTGAAGGTGAAGCACATCGTGGTGCTCGGCCACGCGCAATGCGGCGGCATCCGCGCCTTCGTCGACAAGATCGAGCCGCTCACGCCGGGCGACTTCATCGGCAAATGGATGCAGATGTTCATCAAGCCGGGCGAAGTGGTGGAGCAGCGCGACCACGAGACCATGGCGCAGTTCGTCGAGCGCATCGAAAAGGCCGCAGTGTTCCGCAGCCTCGAAAACCTGATGACGTTCCCGTTCGTGCGCAAGGCCGTCGAGAGCGGCCAGATGCAGCTGCACGGCGCCTATTTCGGCGTCGCGGAAGGGACGCTGTTCGTGCTGGACCAGGCGAGCAAGGAATTCAGGAGCGCGCGGAGCGTGACGTGAATTCGTAGGGTGGGTTGGCCCTGCGGATTGCGCGAAGCGCAAACCGCTTGGCGTAAGCCACCGCTTCTGTCACCGCGGAAATGAGAGAGGTGGGTTACGCCGAGCGCCTGCGCTTCGCGCAGCCGCGCGGCTAACCCACCCTTCTGTAACGGGCTTTCAAAGGTCAATCCCTTTTTTGCGTCGTACCGTTCGCCGGGGTCTTGCTTCTGTACGGGGTCGGCGCAAGGCCGCCACCTGATGGGGTTTGAAGAGGATAGGCCGACCAATCTACGTTCGCGTGGTCGCAAGGGCCACTGGATGGGTTGCGGTCTGACCTGATCCATCGTCCCGGCGAGGGGACTTCGCTTCGAGAGGGAGGTGTCGTGACCCGCTCGAAAACCTTTTGCCTCCTTGTTTAAGCTGCAGCAGCGATTTTCTTGTGGGCTGGATTGAACGGCGTCCCATCGACCAGCATCCGATGCATGATCACAGCTAATCTGCGCGCCAGCGCGACCTTCGCCTTGCTCATGCCGGCTCGCTTGGCGATCCGCATCGCCCAGCTCTTCAGCTCGGTGCAGCCTTTGAGCGGCTTGGTCAGCATGATGTGTGCGGCCTCGTAGAGCGCGGTGCGCACCGAAGCGTCACCGATCTTGCTGATCCGACCGGTATAGTCGGTCTCGCCGGACTGATACTTCTTCGGGGTTATCCCGAAATGCGCCCCCACTTGCTTGGACGATTTGAATCGGGCTGGATCGTCAATTGCCGAAGCATAGGTGAGCGACACAACCGGTCCGACGCTCGGGGTCGACATCAGCAGCTTGGCTTTGGCATCGGAACGCGCCATCCGACGAACCTGCTTCTCAAAACCGTTGAACTCGCGCAGCAGCACAGCGTGTACCGCCAGCAAGGCCTCTGCGACGGTCTCCAGGTTCGGGTGACCTGCCACCAGCTCACGGATCCGTCCGCAAAAACTTCGTTCTGTCGTCGGTCCGACCTTGAGCCCAAACCCGCGCAAGATCCCGCGCAGGCTGTTCTCGACATCGCGCAACTTCGACTGCACCAGCTTGCGGGCGGTCAACACCGTGCGCGTCTCCTGCGCGTCCATCGACTTGCAATGCACCGGGCGGAACCAGCCGAGCCGCATCAACTGGGCGATGCCGCGCGCATCGTTGCGGTCAGACTTCACCGGCATCGCCTCAAAGGCTTTGCGGACGTGCCGCGTCTCCAGTAGCTCCACTGCAAGACCGGCAGCCTTCATCGCCGCAAACAGCCATTGTGACAGCGGTCCGGCTTCCAGCCCGATCCGCTCGAGGCCCAAACCCAAACCGTGGAACCAGGCGATCAGTGCCTCCGGCTCGCTCGTCACCTTGGCCTCCCGCAAAATCTTGCCGCTGGCGTCAACAACACACACGCTTGAGCATTCCAATGATACGTCGATTCCGGCATAGTGGTGCATGGTCGTTCCTCAATGATGCTTGGAGCGGGCTTGCCCGACTCCGTTTGATACCATCAGTCTGAGGGACGACCGCCTCCCAAGCCAGCCGCGCGACGCGCGCCTTCAAATAGCGCCGTAGCTAGCGCGGCTGGCTTGGGAGGCCTCCGTGCCCGTTACCCCATCTACATTCTACATCTTCTTTACGCCGCCTGCTTCTTTGCGCTGATCAGCTTGCGGTTGATCAGGACTTCGGCGATCTGGATCGCGTTCAGCGCGGCGCCCTTGCGCAAATTGTCCGATACGCACCACAGCACGAGTCCGTTCTCCACCGTCGCGTCCTCGCGGATGCGGCTGATATAGGTGGCGTCCTCGCCGGCGGCTTCATACGGCGTGGCGTAGCCGCCGGGCTCCTGCTTGTCGATGACGAGACAGCCGGGCGCCACGCGCAGGATGTTGCGCGCTTCGTCGGCGCTGATCGGATTCTCGAACTCGATGTTGACGGCCTCGGAGTGGCCGACGAAGACCGGCACGCGCACGCAGGTCGCGGAGAGCTTGATCTTGGGATCAAGGATCTTCTTGGTCTCCGCCATCATCTTCCACTCTTCCTTGGTGTAGCCGTCCTCCATGAAGACATCGATGTGGGGGATGACGTTGAAAGCGATGCGCTTGGGAAACTTCTTCGCGACCAGCTCGTCATTGGTGTAGACGGCCTTGGTCTGCGAGAACAATTCGTCCATGGCATCCTTGCCGGCGCCCGACACCGATTGATAGGTCGAGACCACGACGCGCTTGATGGTGGCCTTGTCGTGCAGCGGCTTCAGCGCGACCACGAGCTGCGCGGTCGAGCAGTTCGGGTTGGCGATGATGTTCTTCTTCCTGAAGCCTTCGGTCGCGGCCGCGTTCACCTCGGGCACGATCAGCGGCACGTCCGGGTCCATGCGCCAGGCCGATGAATTGTCGATCACGACGGCGCCGGCGGCGCCGATCTTCGGCGACCATTCCTTCGACACCGAGCCGCCCGCAGACATCAGGCAGATGTCGACATCGGAGAAATCGTAATGCTCGAGCGCTTTGACCTTCAGGGTACGGTCGCCATAGGAGACCTCGACGCCGACGCTGCGGCGTGACGCCAGGGCCACGACCTCGTCCGCAGGAAATTTGCGCTCATCGAGGATGTTGAGCATTTCCCGTCCGACATTGCCGGTCGCGCCGACGACTGCGACTTTGTAACCCATCGTTCACTCTCCGATGAAAAAGCCCGTTCCTGAAGCTGACGCTTAAACAGGAAGAGCAGCGCTTCTATGCGAGAACCGGCCTCAAGACAACGTTGGACCCTGCCTGAAGGCCGTGGATGCAGTCGCCTGAGGCCAGCACGGCCGCAAACCCCACCCAGATCCATCTGGCGCTCGCCAATTTCGCCGACGAGGTGGTCGGCACGCTGGCGCGCCTGTTCGCCTATGTGGGGGCGCTGGCCCTGTTTGCCATCCTGGCGCTTGCCGGGCTCGGCCAGCTGCCCCATTTGCGTGACGACCAGCCCGCCGCGAGGCCGGGCTGGGCTATCGCTGACCGTTCGCATCCGGCCTTCGCCCTCAGCCGGCTCGATACATCAGAGAAAACAGCCTCTTATACGATTTTCAGGCACCCCGAAGGCGGCCGCCGCGACGTCATGCGCTGGGCTGGCAACGCCGACAGACCTTGGGCCGAGCTCGAGATTTACCGGGAAGGCAACGAATTCGACGTGACGCGTCCGGCAGCCGCCGGCCTCGCCATCCAAATGGGCCTCGCGGCGACCACCGCGCTGGAGCAGGCCGGCCTGATCGACACCAAGTTCGGCCCTGTCGCCCTGTTTCGGCCATCGGGCACAGCGGACGGCTCGCCGGCGTGCCTCGGCTATCTCAAGCGCAACGAGGAGCCACCGCTGCAGATCTCCGGCTTCTCCTGCCAGGGCGACACCATGCCGGCCCGGCGCGCCGCGATCGGCTGCACGCTGAACCGGCTGACGCTGCTGACCTCGGGCAACGAGCCGAAGCTGGCGGAGATGTTCGCCCATGCCGAGCTGAAGCGCCGCGCCTGTGATCCCCAGGGCTCGTCTCCAGGCTCGGCCGACTGGCTGCTGGGCGCGGCGAATGCGCAATTGCGCGGCGCGCTTTGACCCGCATCAAGCTCAAGTCGCTGGTATTCATGCAACTTTTGCCGGCGGGCCCGATTATTCCGTCTTGGTGTGACTGAATAGACCTAGTTGCAGTGCCCTCGGCCGCGCTAGTATGGGGTGAAATCGACTGGCGGCTTGCCGCCTGAAGGGGACGTGATGAGCTTGAATTTCTCTGCCAAACTGGCGGCCTGGCTTGCGGCTGGCGCTGTTGTCGCTGTGGCCTTTGCGGCGCCGGCTTCGGCCGACACCAGGACCAAGCAGCGCTATGACGATCGCGGCCGGATCTATTACGGTCCCAGCGGCCCCAACGCGGTCTACCAGCAGGGCCGTACCCGTATTTACGTGAGCAAGCGCTCCTGGCTCGACGGCGGCACCGAGGTCAATCCAGGCGACCGCAAGTTCAGCGATTACGCCTTCCCGCCGGCCGTCGGTTATCCGTCCTTCGCCCGCGAAAACCTCAACCGCCCGATCGATCGCCAGCCGCTGGCGACCCCGGCCGATGTCGGCGGCTACCCGCAGAATTTCCCCCTGTACTGAGCGGGCACATCGTTCGAATCAAAAGGCCGGGCTCGCGCCCGGCCATTTTTGTTTTTGCGAGATCTCGTAGGGTGAGTTAGCCCTGCAGATGCGCGGAGCGCATCTGCGTGGCGTAACCCACCACTTTGGTTTCCGCAGCGACAGAAGAGGTGGGTTACGCCATGCGAATTGCGCTTCGCGCAATCGCAAGGCTAACCCACCCTACCATTCAGCGGCCAGCCGCAAAAGCCGGATCATAGCGCCGGCAAAACTCCTCGATTGCCTCGGAGCGGAAATCGGCGAGGCGTTCGAAGATCAGCTCGTCCGGCCAATCCCACCAGGCGATGCGGCGCAGGCTTGCCGCGACAGCATCATCGAAGCGCTTGCGGATGGCGCGCGCAGGCACGCCGCCGACGATGGTATAGGGCGCGACATCGCGGCTGACGACGGCGCCCGCGCCGATCACCGCGCCGTCGCCGACGCTGACGCCCGGCAGCAGGATCGCGGCGTGGCCGATCCAGACATCATTGCCGACGATGACGCGGTCGTCGCGGCGATCGGCGAAGAAGTCGCGATCGCGCGTTGCGCCCGCCTCGTAATATTCGGGGACATAGGTGAAGCGATGCTGCGACGGCCGCCCCATCGGATGATTGGGCGCGCCGATCCGCACCGAATTGGCGATGGCGGTGAACTTGCCGATCACGGCGTCGGCGACGTCGCAGTTTTCGCCGAGATAGGAGTAATCGCCGAGCGCGGCGTATTCGATGCGGGTATGGCTAAGGATCTCGCAACGCCGCCCGATCTGCGCCTCGCGCTGGCGCACCGTGTCATGGACGAAGGTTTCCGCGATCTTGGGGCGGGGTGCGTCCATGAACGGGCTCCTGACTTCATAGGGTGGGTTAGCTGCGTGGCTGCGCGAAGCGTAGTCGCGCGGCGTAACCCACCACTTTCGTTTCCGCGGACACAGAAGAGGTGGGTTACGCCCAGCGAATTGCGCTTCGCGCATTCCGCAGGGCTAACCACCCTACGACAGCGTTCTTACGCGTGCAGCTTCTGCAATTCCTTCAAAATCGCTTCGCCCATTTGCGTGGTCGAGGCGGCGGTGGTGCCTTCCGACTTGATGTCGGCGGTGCGAAGACCGCTGGCGAGCACTGCGGCGATCGCCTGGTCGACCTTGTCGGCGAGATCGCCCATGTCGAAGGAATAACGCAGCGCCATGCCGAAGGACGAGATCATCGCGATCGGATTGGCGAGACCCTTGCCGGCGATATCAGGGGCCGAGCCGTGCACCGGCTCGTACAGCGCCTTGCGCTTCCCGGTCTTGGCGTCGACCTCGCCGAGCGAGGCCGAGGGCAGCATGCCGAGCGAGCCGGTGAGCATCGCGGCGATGTCGGACAGCATGTCGCCGAACAGGTTGTCGGTGACGATGACGTCGAACTGCTTCGGCCATTTCACCAGCATCATGCCGCCGGAATCGGCGAGCTGGTGCTCGAGCGTGACGTCAGGATATTCGCGCTTGTGGAGCTGGGTCATGACCTCGTTCCAGAGCACGCCCGACTTCATGACGTTGCGCTTCTCCATCGAGGTCACCTTGTTCTTGCGCTTCCTGGCAAGCTCGAAGGCGACGCGGCCGATGCGCTCGATCTCATAGGTGTCGTAGACCTGGGTATCGATGGCGCGCTTCTGGCCGTTGCCGAGATCGGTGATGGTCTTGGGCTCGCCGAAATAGACGCCGCCGGTGAGTTCGCGCACGATGACGATGTCGAGGCCCTCGACCGCCTCGCGCTTCAGGCTGGAGGCATCGGCCAGCGCCGGATAGCACACCGCCGGGCGGAGGTTGGCGAACAGAGCGAGATCCTTGCGCAGGCGCAAGAGGCCGGCTTCCGGGCGGACCTCATAAGGCACCGAATCCCATTTCGGACCGCCGACCGCGCCGAAGATCACGGCATCGGCGTCCTTGGCCTTGGCCATGTCGCCTTCGGAGATCGACACCTTGTGGGCGTCATAGGCGGAGCCGCCGACCAGGCCCGTATCGGTCTCGAATTTGGCGATCCCTGATGAATTGAGCCAGTCGATCAGCCGCTTCACCTCGCCCATCACCTCGGGGCCGATACCGTCGCCGGGGAGCAGCAGCAATTTGTGGGTCGCCATATCAGTTCTTCCTCAGTTTTCCTCGGCATTGCCGGGCTTGACCCGGCAATCCAGCTTTTTTGAAAGATCGATGCCCGGGTCAAGCCCGGGCATGACGAGCAGGATGAAATTCGGCCGGAGTGCTAGAGCGGCGTTGCGCGCTTGGCAAGACACCATTGCCGGGGTGCGGCTGTGCAAGGCGGACCGGGCCTGCCACACTGCGCCCCGCCGGAGTACCCCCTTGCCCGCACCTCGCCGCCCACCTGTCGCGCATCCCGCGCGGCTGATCCTGACCCTGTCGCTGGCCGCAACCGTCGGGCTCGGCATCGGCCGCTTTGCCTATGCGCTGGTGCTGCCCGACATGCGGGAGGACCTCGGCTGGTCCTACTCGGCGGCGGGTTTCATGAACACCATCAACGCCGTCGGCTACCTCGTGGGGGCGCTGGCCGCGTCCCGGCTGATCCAGCGCATTGGCTGGTCGGCGGCGATCCGCGGCGGAACCCTCGCCTGCCTCGCCGCGCTGGCCACCTGTGCACTGACGGGGAATTTCATCGCGCTGAGCCTCGCCCGCCTGGTGCTCGGCCTCGGGGCCGCGGCCGGCTTCGTCGCCGGCGGCGCGCTGGCGGCTTCAATCGCGCAGTCGCGCCCTGAACGGGCCAATTTCCTGCTGAGCCTGTTTTACGCCGGGCCCGGAATCGGCATTCTCGCCTCCGGGCTGATCGCACCGTTCACGCTGCAGCATTTCGGTCCGGGCTCATGGTGGATCGTGTGGTGGGCAATGACGCTGCTCTCGGCCGCGATGACCGTGCCACTGTTTCTGGTGCGGATCGAGAGCGGCGCGGGCTTTTCCGAAGGCAGAAACGGCGCCTTCGCAGTTCTCCCGGTGCTGATCTATCTCGCCGCCTATTTCCTGTTCGGCGCCGGTTACATCGCCTACATGACCTTCATGATCGCCTATGTGCGCGACGGCGGCGGCGGGGCCGCGGCGCAGGCGGCATTCTGGGGCCTGATCGGCATGAGTGCGTTCGTCACGCCCTGGGCCTGGCGGGGTGTGCTCGCGCTCGATCGCGGCGGTCTCGCCACCGCGATCATCCTCGGCACCAACGCTGTTGGCGCGGCCTTGCCGATCCTCGGGCACTCGCCCGCATGGCTCGCAATCTCGGCGCTGGTGTTCGGCGTCGCCTTCTTCGCGGTCGTCGGCTCGACCACTGCCTTCGTGCGCTTCAACTATCCGCCGCCGATGTGGCCGACCGCAATCGCGGCGATGACGATCTCGTTCGGCATCGGCCAGACGCTCGGCCCGATCGTGGTCGGCGCGATCACGGACGCGCTGGGGAGCTTGAGCTACGCGCTCAATGTATCGGCGGCGCTGCTGGCGTTGGGCGCGGTGCTTGCGCTGCTGCAACGGAAGGTGGGGCCGGCAAAGCAACCGGTGCCGTAGGGTGGGCAAAGCGAAGCGTGCCCACGCATTTTTCGCGATCGAGAGAGAGACGGTGGGCACGGCGCTGCGCGCCTTTGCCCACCCTACGGCAGGGGAGTTCGCCGCTAGCTCCCACTGAACGAATTATAGCCCTGGTCTTCCCAATAGCCGCCCTTGTAGTCGTTGGTGACTTCCATCGAGACGACGTATTTCGGGTTCTTGAAGCCGAGCTTTGTCGGCACGCGAATCTTCATCGGAAAACCGTAGGCGCGCGGCAGGATCTCGCCCGCATATTTGAATGTCATCTGCGTCTGCGGATGCAGCGCGGTGCGCATGTCCAGGGGCGAGTTGTATCCGTCCTTGTCGGCGCACTGGAACCAGACGTATTTCGCGCGGGTGTCGGCGCCGACAAGCTTGAGGAAATCGCGCAAGGGCGTGCCGGTCCAGCTGCCGATCGCGCTCCAGCCTTCGACGCAAATGTGACGCGTGATTTGCGTGAACTGCGGCAGCTTATAGAGCTCGTCCAGCGTCCAGGATTTCTTGTTATCGACCAGGCCGCGCACCTCGAGTTTCCAATCCGCGGCCGAGACCTCAGGCGCGTCGTCGAGATCGTAATAGGCGTTGAACGGGAACGGCTTCGTAATCGCGCTCTCGGGAAAGGTCGGCGCCAGCGCGTCGGGATTGAAGATGAAATCCTGCACCGCGTCGTTGAACTTCGAGACGGACTTCAGCATCTCCTCGGCCGAGGACGAATCGATCACGTCGCAGCCGGTGAGCAGCGTCAGCGCCCCGAGGCTGGCGCCGCCGGCGATGATGCGGCGGCGGGTGAGATCGGGCATCACCTTGAGGGAGTCCTTGATCAGCAGCCGCTTGTCGACGCCGGGGATCAGGAATGAGCGCTTGGCCATGGTCTCCTCCTCAGCGGCCGATGATCATCGCGCGCAGGCTCTTCGGCACCAAGAGCGCGAGCAGCACGTGAATGACGAGGAAGGCGCAGATCGCGGCCATGCAGAAGAAATGGACGTAGCGCGCGGTCGGATAGTCGCCGAACAACGTCACCAGCCAGTGCAATTGCACCGGCTTCCACATCGACAGGCCCGACAGCACGATCAGCACGCCGACCACGATGATGCCGGCATAGAGCAGCCGCTGCACGTAATTGTAGACGGTGAGATCGTCATGGGCGAGCTTGAACGACAAGGCCGCCTGGACGTCGTGGATCACGCCTGAGGGCGTGATCGGCAGCAGCTTTTTCCGGAAGCGGCCGGTGGCGAAACCGGTGATGAGATAGGCGAGGCCGTTGACCATCAGCAGCCACATCGCCGCAAAATGCCAGAGCAGCGCGCCGCCGAGCCAGCCGCCCAGCGTGATGTCATGGGAGAAGCGGAAGTCGAACAGCGGCGAGGCGTTGTAGATCTGCCAGCCCGACATGATCATCAGGATCATGGCGACGGCGTTGGTCCAGTGCATGACGCGGACCCAGGCCGGCTGGATCACCTTGGCCTTGGTGGCGCTGATTTGCTCGTCGGTCGCGGTAAGGCTCGACATGGTGGTTCCGTCCTGAACGTCGGTGTCGGTGATTATACGCCGGTCCGGCCGCTTTCGTTACGCCACGCGGCAAATCGAATCGATACCGTCAGGCTATGGTGGTCAAAATAATGCGAGCCGGGTGTCCCCGGCTCGCTAATTCGTCCGCATCCTGTCGGGGATGAAACAGGAGGGTGCGGTGTTACGTTGCCGGCATCAGCACGGTGTCGACCACATGGATCACGCCGTTGGACTGGTTGACGTTGGAGATCGTCACCATCGAGGTGCCGCCCTTGGCATCGATGATCCAGACCTTGCCGTCCTGCTTCTTGACGGTGAGTTCCTCGCCCTCGGCCGTCTTCAGCTTCTTGCCATCGCTGAGGTCGGAAGCCTCGAGCTTGCCGGGCACGACATGGTAGGTGAGGATCTTGGTCAGGGTCGCCTTGTTCTCGGGCTTGACCAGGTTGTCGACGGCGCCGGCCGGCAGCTTGCCGAAGGCGGCATTGGTCGGCGCGAACACCGTGAACGGGCCCTTGCCTTCCAGCGTCGGGACGAGACCTGCCGCCTTCACCGCCGCCACCAGCGTGGTGTGATCTTTCGAATTGACCGCGTTCTGGACGATATTCTTGGAGGGGAACATCGCGGCGCCGCCGACCATGACGGTCTTTTCCTCGGCGCGGGCGGGCGCGATGATTGTTGCGGTGATGGCCAGCGCGCTGAAGGCAGCAGCGGTGAGATAGGCAATGCGCTTCGACATGGAGAGACTCCCGATTGTGACCGGCGATCGCCGGCGTTTGCGTTGGGGCAACAACGGCGTCTGCGACAGTTGACGTGAAGCAGCAGCGCGTCGTTGGCCGAACTACGGGAGGGTTCGCGCGGCGGTTTCGGGGAATAATTTATTGTGATGCGTGAAACTATGGAGCGGCGTGTCCGTGTGGGGTGGGTGCGCAATCCCACGGTGCCGTAGGGTGGGCAAAGGCTTGAAGCGCCGTGCCCACCATCTCTCTCGATCACGGAAAATGCGTGGGCACGCTTCCGCCTTCGCTCTGCGAGCTACGGCGGACAAGTCGCTTTGCCCACCCTACGGCAGGGTGCCCGCCTCAGTCTCTATTGTTCGGCGTCTGAATAAAGCCGCGATTATGGGTCGGGCTGATCAGGAGCTCGTTGATGCAGACGCGCGGCGGCATCGAGGCGATGAATGCGATGGTGCGGCCGAGATCTTCGGGCTGCAGCATCTTGGCCTGCTCCTCCTCGCTCGGCACCACCGGGCGCAGCTTCAGGATTGGGGTCGCCACTTCGCCCGGCATCAGGCAGCAGGCGCGCAGGCCATTGACGCATTCGTCCATGTTGAAGGAATGGGTCAGCGCCAGCACCGCATGCTTGGTGGTGGTGTAGGCCGGGCCCGGCATCTTGGAGACGTGGCGGCCGGCCCAGGACGAGACGTTGATGATCGAGCCGTCCTGCTGCTTGCGCATCGTCGGCAGCACTGCGCGCATGCAATAGAGCACGCCGTTGAGATTGACCTGGACCAGCCTGTCCCAGCCCTCCAGTTCCATATCCTTCCAGCTGCGCTTGGGGACATTGATGCCGGCATTGTTCACGAGCAGATCGATGCGGCCATGCTTCGCGACGATTCCGTCGGCCGCCGTCTGCGCCTGGTCCGCATTGGCCACGTCCAGCGCGATGGCTTCGGCCAAGCCGCCCGCCTTAGTGATCTTCGCGACCACGGTCTCCAAAGCGTCCTTGCGGCGCCCCGAAACCACCACCGTCCAGCCGTCGGCGGCTAACGCCTCGGCGCCGGCCTCCCCGATCCCGCTGCCGCCGCCGGTGACCCAGGCCACGCGTTTCCCATTTTTTGTCATGCAAACTGTCTCCGTTGCTTCATTGGGGCGGTTTTTGCTAATCCAGCCCTCGGTTTTGACCGGCCTTGTCAGTCCTGCGGTCGAGGAAATCTTGCATGAACCACGCAGCCAACGCCAACCTGTTTTCCCGCCTGTTCGACGGCCTCGACGATCCCAAACGCCTCGCGATCGAGACACAGGACGGTGCCCGGATCAGCTATGGCGATCTGGTGGCGCGGGCAGGCCAAATGGCGAATGTGCTGGTCGCGCGCGGCGTCAAGCCCGGCGATCGCGTCGCGGTGCAAGTCGAAAAATCGGTCGCCAACATCGTGCTGTATCTGGCGACCGTGCGGGCCGGCGCGGTCTATCTGCCGCTGAACACCGCCTATACACTGAACGAGCTCGATTACTTCATCGGCGATGCCGAGCCGGCGCTGGTGGTCTGCGATCCCTCCAAGGCGGAAGGCCTCGCCCCGATCGCCGCCAAGGTGAAGGCCAGGATCGAGACGCTCGGAGCTGACGGCAAGGGCTCCCTGACCGACGCCGCTGACAAGGCCAGCGGCGAATTCGCGACGGTCGCACGGGCCAACGACGACCTCGCTGCGATCCTCTACACCTCGGGCACGACCGGCCGCTCCAAGGGCGCGATGCTCAGCCACGACAATCTGGCCTCGAACTCGCTGTCGCTCGTCGACTATTGGCGCTTCACCGACAAGGACGTGCTGATCCACGCGCTGCCGATCTATCACACCCACGGCCTGTTCGTGGCGACCAACGTCACGCTGTTCGCGCGGGCCTCGATGATCTTCCTGCCCAAGCTCGATCCGGATCTGATCATCAAGCTGATGGCGCGCGCCACCGTGCTGATGGGCGTGCCGACCTTCTACACGCGCTTGCTGCAGAATCCTGCGCTGTCGAAGGAGACAACGAAGCACATGCGGCTGTTCATCTCGGGCTCGGCGCCACTGCTGGCCGAGACCCATCGCGAATGGTCCGCACGCACCGGTCACGCCGTGCTCGAGCGCTACGGCATGACCGAAACCAACATGAACACGTCGAACCCCTATGACGGCGAGCGTGTGCCCGGCGCCGTCGGCTTCCCCCTGCCCGGCGTCTCCGTCCGCGTCACCGAGCCCGAGACCGGCAAGGAATTGCCGCGCGAGGAGATCGGCATGATCGAGGTCAAGGGCCCGAACGTGTTCAAGGGCTATTGGCGCATGCCTGAGAAGACCAAGTCGGAATTCCGGCCCGACGGCTTCTTCATCACCGGCGACCTCGGCAAGATCGACAACAAGGGCTACGTCCACATCCTCGGCCGCGGCAAGGATCTCGTCATATCAGGCGGCTTCAACGTCTATCCCAAGGAAATCGAGAGCGAGATCGATGCCATGCCCGGCGTGATCGAGTCCGCCGTGATCGGCGTGCCGCATGCCGATTTCGGCGAAGGGGTGACGGCGGTGCTGGTCTGCAACAAGGGCGCCGAGGTCACCGAGGCTGCCGTGTTGAAGGCGCTCGACGGACGGCTCGCCAAGTTCAAGATGCCGAAGCGGGTGTTCGTCGTCGATGAATTGCCGCGCAATACGATGGGCAAGGTGCAGAAGAACGTGCTGCGCGATACGTACAAGGATATTTACGCGAAGAAGTGAGGGTGGCGTCTCGTCGCGCGGCATGCGGATGTCGAGAGGCACGCCGCCGATGCCCGAGCATTCGTAAAAAACACCGGTACGAGACATGCCGCGGCGGCCGTCTGGGGTGGATTGCAGACGGCGCATATCCGCCGCCTTGCGGAAAATCGATGCGTCTCGCGGAAAGTGGCAATGGCACGCACGCTTGCGAAGCGGTCGACGCGCCATGAACTGACTGGTTCGAACCTCGACAGCCGGTCGGCAGCTTGGAGCCGTTCCAATAGTAATTTCAATGCGCCTCAAAGGCCGCCACAAAGGATGAACTTGTGTTCCGTTCTTCATCGGTGCACCATTGCTCTGGTATACCAAGGCCCTGATTGGCTTGATGCATCAACGCCGTAGAGCTGAACCCAGGTTCGATTTATGGCGATTTGGTGATTGCGCAGGCGAAATCGACTCCGTAAATAGAGCCGACCTTTCGCGATCCCCGCGCGCGCCCGGCTGGGCCGCCATAAACATCAAAAGCCCATGACCGCACGGATCGAACGACCGCTTTCACCACACATGCAAGTCTACCGCTGGACGCTGACGATGGCGCTGTCCATCGTCCATCGCGCCACTGGTATCGCCCTTTACGTCGGAACCCTGCTGCTGGCCTGGTGGCTGATCGCAGCGGCGTCCGGCTCCGCCGCCGCCTATTCCAATGTGCAGGCTTTCACCGGCAGCATCATCGGCCGGCTCGTCGTGTTCGGCTATACCTGGGCGCTGATGCACCACATGCTGAGCGGTGTCAGGCACTTCGTGTGGGACCTCGGCTTCGGCTTCAAGGCCAATGAGCGCGAGGCGCTGACCTGGGCGGCCCTGATCGGCGGCATCGTGCTGACGGTTCTGATCTGGATCATCGCCTACGCGATCGGAGGTATACGATGAGCGCCAGCGATACGCCGAAGCGCAGCATGCGCACCCCGCTTGGCCGCGTCCGCAATCTCGGCGCCGCGCATTCGGGAACCTCTGACTTCTGGCGCCAGCGCCTCACCGGCGTTGCGATGACCCTGCTGATGCTGCCGGTGATCATCGTCGTCATGATGACGCTCGGCAGCAACCAGGCCGGCGCCAAGGTGATCCTCGGCTCGCTGCCGATCGCGGTGATCATGCTGCTCTTCATCATCGCCAGCGCCTGGCACATGAAGATCGGCATGCAGGTCGTGATCGAGGACTACGTTCACAACGAGAAGCTGAAGCTCATCTCGATCATGCTCAATAATTTCTTCTCGATCGCCGTCGCGCTCGCCTCGACCTACGCGATCATCAAACTGTCATCCGGAGTGTAAGCCATGGCCAACGAGACGAATGGCAAGGCCAACGGCGCTCCCGCCACCAACGGCAAAGCCTATCCGATCGAGGACCACACCTATGACGTCGTCGTGGTCGGCGCCGGCGGCGCGGGCTTGCGCGCCGTGGTCGGTTGCAGCGAGGCCGGCCTGAAGACGGCCTGCATCACCAAGGTGTTTCCGACCCGCTCGCACACGGTCGCGGCCCAGGGCGGCATCTCCGCTTCGCTCGGCAACATGCACAAGGACGACTGGCGCTGGCACATGTACGACACCGTGAAGGGGTCGGACTGGCTCGGGGATCAGGACGCGATCGAATACATGGTGCGCAACGCGCCCGAGGCGGTCTACGAGCTCGAGCACTGGGGCGTGCCGTTCTCGCGCACCGAGGACGGCAAGATCTACCAGCGTCCGTTCGGCGGCATGACCATGGACTACGGCAAGGGCCAGGCGCAGCGCACCTGCGCCGCCGCCGACCGCACCGGCCACGCCATGCTGCACACGATGTATGGCCAGTCGCTGCGCCATGCGGCCGAGTTCTTCATCGAGTTCTTCGCCATCGATTTGATCATGGACGACCAGGGCACCTGCCGCGGCGTCATCGCGCTCAAGCTCGACGACGGCACGCTGCACCGCTTCCGCGCCCAGACCGTGATCCTCGCCACCGGCGGCTATGGCCGCGCCTATGCCTCCTGCACCTCGGCGCACACCTGCACCGGCGACGGCGGCGGCATGGTGCTGCGCGCCGGCCTGCCGCTCCAGGACATGGAGTTCGTGCAGTTCCACCCGACCGGCATCTACGGCTCGGGCTGCCTGGTCACCGAGGGTGCCCGCGGCGAAGGCGGCTACCTCGTCAACTCCGAAGGCGAGCGCTTCATGGAGCGCTACGCGCCCTCGGCGAAGGACCTGGCGTCACGCGACGTCGTCTCGCGCGCGATGACCATCGAGATCCGCGAAGGGCGCGGCGTCGGCAAGAAGAAGGACCACATCTTCCTGCATCTCGACCATCTCGATCCCGCCGTGCTCGCCGAGCGCCTGCCGGGCATCTCCGAATCCGCCAAGATCTTCGCCAATGTCGACGTGACGCGCGAGCCGATCCCGATCGTGCCGACCGTGCACTACAACATGGGCGGCATCCCCACGAACTATCACGGCGAAGTGCTGACCAAGAAGGACGGCGACGACAACGCCGTCATCCCCGGCCTGATGGCGATCGGCGAAGCGGCCTGCGTTTCCGTGCACGGCGCCAACCGCCTCGGCTCGAACTCGCTGATCGACCTCGTCGTGTTCGGCCGCGCCGCGGCGCTGCGCCTGGCCGAGAAGCTGACGCCGAACGGCAAGCAGCCCGAGCTGCCGGCGAACTCGGCCGATCTCGCGCTCGGCCGCCTCGACCATTATCGCTATGCCTCCGGCGGCACGCCGACCGCAAAGCTGCGCGAAGGCATGCAGCACGTGATGCAGAACAATTGCGCCGTGTTCCGCACCGGCGAAGTGCTGAGCGAAGGCCAGAACCTGATCGCGAAGGTCCACAGCGGCATCACCGACATCGCCGTGTCCGACCGCTCGCTGGTGTGGAATTCGGATCTCGTCGAGACGCTGGAATTCGACAATCTGATCTCGCAGGCGGTGGTGACGATGAACTCGGCCGCCAACCGCACCGAGAGCCGCGGCGCGCATGCGCGCGAGGACTTTTCCGCGCGCGACGACCAGAACTGGATGAAGCACACGCTGGCCTGGCTCGACGACAAGGGCAAGGTCAAGATCGAGTACCGCCCGGTTCATGACTACACCATGACCAACGACGTGCAGTACATCCCGCCGAAAGCGCGCGTGTATTGATCCAACAGTAGCCGTCATTCCGGGATGGTCCGAAGGACCGGACCCGGAATGACGAAAGGTTAGAGCAATGGTTGAATTCGCACTTCCCAAGAACTCGAAAATCACCGGCGGCAAGACCTGGCCGAAGCCCGCAGGCGCGACCGAGACGCGCGAGTTTCGCGTCTATCGCTGGAATCCAGACGACGGCAAGAATCCGAGCGTCGACACCTATTACGTCGACGTCAATGATTGCGGTCCGATGGTGCTGGACGGCCTGATCTGGATCAAGAACCACATCGATCCGTCGCTGACCTTCCGCCGCTCCTGCCGCGAAGGCGTCTGCGGCTCCTGCGCCATGAACATCGACGGTCAGAACACGCTGGCCTGCACCCGCTCGATGCACGACGTGAAGGACGGCGCGGTGAAGATCAACCCGCTGCCGCACCAGCCGGTGGTCAAGGACCTGGTTCCGGACCTCACCAATTTCTACGCGCAATACGCTTCCGTCGAGCCGTGGCTGAAGACGACCTCGCCGACGCCGCAGAAGGAATGGCGCCAGAGCCACGAGGACCGCGAGAAGCTCGACGGCCTCTACGAGTGCATCCTGTGCGCCTGCTGCTCGACCTCCTGCCCGAGCTATTGGTGGAACAGCGACCGCTATCTCGGCCCGGCCGCGCTGCTCCAGGCCAACCGCTGGGTGTCCGACTCACGCGATGAGGCGACCGGCGAGCGGCTGGACAATCTCGAGGATCCGTTCCGCCTGTACCGCTGCCACACCATCATGAACTGCGCCAAGGCCTGCCCGAAGGGCCTGAACCCGGCCGAGGCCATCGCCGAGCTCAAGCTCAAGATGGTCGAACGCCAGATCTAGGCCGCATCGACGCTGGCTCTGCCCCGGCCCCGGGCGGCCGGGGGCAATCTGCGATTGAAACAATTCGGATAAAATTCGCTCGATCTCGTGTCGCGGGCGATTCAACGGCCTACAACCTCCGGTTCCCATCACAAGCCGCTTCCTTCCTGACGCGAGATTCAAGTAAGCTCTCCGGTCGGGGGACCGGAGCGACCGTGCAGGGCGCACAACGCAACTCGCTGAGACTGCTGCAGTGGATGATGGCGGCATCCCTGGCGCTGCCCATTGCGCTGTTCGCCATTGCCTCGACGATTTCCTACAATTCGACGCTTGATATCGCCGACCGTGAGATCGAGCGGACGCTCGATGTCGCGCATGAGCACGCGCTCAAGGTGTTCGAGACCATCGACCGGAGCCTGGCCGAGCTCAACGAGGTCGTGCGCGACCTCTCCGACGACACGATCCGGTCGCGGGAACCCGCCCTGCACAAGCGCCTGAAGCAGCTCGCCGACGCGCTGCCGCAGCTCAAATCCGCCTGGATCTTCGATGCCAACGGAAAGTCGCTGGTCAACAGCCTGGCCTCGCCGCCGCCGAATCAGAGCTTTGCCGACCGCGACTATTTCTATTCCCATGTCGACCAGAGCATCGGAACCTTCATCGGCACCGTCTTGACGCCGCGCCCGCCCTACCAGGGCGCGCGCTTCTTCGGCGTCAGCCGCCGGCGCTCGTCCGACGACGGCAGCTTCATCGGCGTGATCCAGGCATCCGTCCTGCCTGAATATTTCGAGAGCTTTTACGCCAGGATCGGCAGCGATCCGGGCTCCTTCTTTGCGATGGGCCGCACTGATGGCGTGCTGCTGGCACAGCTGCCGCGGCTCGATCGCGATTTCCGGCTCGATCCGAACGGTCAGGTCGGCCGCAGCATCGCAGCCCATCCCGTCCATGGGCTGATGACCATCGCCTGGCCGACCGACGGTCTGGAGCGGCGCATCGGCTACCGGCGCGTCGCCGGATATCCGATCTATGTCAGCGCCGGCCTCGAGACCTCGGCGATCCGCGGCCGCTGGCTCACGACCATCAGCCAGCATCTGGTGTTCGGCCTGCCGGCCACCGCGCTGCTGTTCATCCTGCTGGCCTTCGCCTTCCGCCGCACCCAGCATCTGCAGCTCGAAGCTGCCAAGCGGCGCGAGGCCGAGGAGGCGCTCAAGCACAGCCAGCGGCTGGAGGCGCTGGGCCAGCTCACCGGCGGCGTCGCGCATGATTTCAACAACCTGCTGACCGTGATCCGCGCATCGGTCGATCTGTTGAACCGCCCGCAACTGAGCGAGGAGCGGCGCAAGCGCTACATCACGGCGATCGGGGAGGCCGTCGCGCGCGCGGCCAAGCTGACCTCGCAGCTGCTGGCCTTTGCGCGGCGCCAGACCTTGAAGCCCGAAGTGTTCGACGTCGGCGAGCGGATGCGATCGCTGCGCGACATGCTCTCCACGCTGCTTGGGCCTGCGATCGAGATCGTCACGCAGCTGCCGGCCGAGCCCTGCCTCGTCAGCGCCGATGCCGGCCAGTTCGAGACGGCCATGATCAACATGGCGACCAACGCGCGCGACGCCATGCAGGGCAAGGGCCGGATCGTCTTCACGGTGCACGCGGCGACATCAGTTCCGGATACACTCGCGCATCTCTCCGGCAGCCAGACCCTGAAAAATCCTGGTTTCATCTGCGTCACCGTCAGCGACAGCGGCGTCGGCATTCCCGCAGGCCAATTGGGCCGAATCTTCGAGCCGTTCTTCACCACCAAGCAGGTCGGCCAGGGCACCGGCCTCGGCCTGTCGCAGGTGTTCGGCTTCGCCCGGCAATCCGGCGGCGAAGTGACCGTCGTCAGCGAGGTCGGCCAGGGCAGCACCTTCTCGCTCTATCTGCCGCGCGCGCCGGCCGATCTGTTGCCCCGGAGCCCGGCGCCGACCACGGCCCCGGCTGTCGCCGGCAGCGGCATGTCGGTGCTGGTCGTCGAAGACAATATCGAGCTCGGCAATTTCGCCGCCGACGGGCTGACCGAGCTCGGCTACAGCATCACGCTGGTCGACAACGCCACCGACGCGCTCACCGAACTTGTCAGCCACGCCGATCGCTTCGACGTGGTCTTCTCCGACGTCGTCATGCCGGGGATGACCGGGCTCGATCTGGCGCAGGCGATGTGCGATCGCTGCATCAGCGTACCTATCGTGCTGACCACCGGCTATAGCCAGGCTCTGTCCCAGGACGGCATCGCCGGCTTCGAGCTGGTGCAAAAGCCCTATTCGATCGAAGAGCTGTCGGGGGTCCTGCACCGCGCGGCGCGCGTGAAGCGGGTGCGCGACGGCGCCGCCGAGTGAGATCAGGAACCCGAGGGAACCGGCTCGCGTTGTCGGCTCATGCAGAAGCCGGTCCGAAACAGTGAGCCGGGCAAGACACCGCCCATCGTGAAGATTACCGGCGAGAATGGCGATGAGGTCGCCCCGCCGCCGCCGGAAGTGCTCGAGCCCGATTCCGAGCTTACGCCCGAGGAGGTCGAGCAGGCGCGCAAGGATTATCTCCTCACCCGCTTCTGGATCAGTGCGCGCGGCTTCTGGAGCCGCAAGGGCGACCGCCTGGCCTGGCCGTTCTCGATCGGCCTCGTCGTACTGATCGTTCTCACCGTCGGCTTCCAATACGGCATCAATGTCTGGAATCGGGCGATCTTCGACGCCATCGAGAAGCGCGACGCGACCACCGTCTTCCACCTCAGCGCTGTGTTCTTCCCGCTCGCCATCGGCAGTATCGTGCTCGCCGTCGTCCAGGTGTTTGCGCGGATGGGCATCCAGCGGCGCTGGCGCGCCTGGCTCACCAATAGCGTGCTGACACGCTGGCTCGCGAACGGGCGCTACTACCAGCTCAACCTCGTCGTCGGCGACCACAACAATCCGGAATACCGGATCGCCGAGGATTTGCGCATTGCGACCGACTCGCCGGTCGATTTTATCGCCGGGGTGACCTCGGCCCTGCTGTCCGCGGCAACCTTCATCGTCGTGCTCTGGACCATAGGCGGCGCGCTGACCGTCACGCTTGGCGGCTCCGCCATCACCATACCGGGCTTCCTCGTGATCGCCGCGGTGCTCTATGCCGCGATCGCCTCGGGCTCGATCATGGTGATCGGCCGCCAATTCGTGCAGGTCTCCGAGGACAAGAACCAGGCGGAAGCCGATTTCCGCTACACGCTGACACGCGTGCGCGAGAACGGCGAGAGCATCGCGCTGCTCGGCGGCGAAGAGGAAGAACGCGGCGGCATCGATCGCAATTTTTCCAACGTGCTCAGGCAATGGGCGCGGCTCGCGGGACAACACATGCGGACCACGCTGGTGTCCCAGGGCTCGAGCCTGGTTGCGCCGGTCGTGCCGCTGCTGCTGTGCGCGCCAAAATTCCTCGACGGCAGCATGAGCCTCGGACAAGTGATGCAGGCGGCCTCGGCCTTCACCATCGTGCAGAGCGCATTCGGCTGGCTGGTCGACAATTATCCCAGGCTCGCCGACTGGAACGCCTGCGCGCGCCGCATCGCCTCGCTGATGATGTCGCTCGACGGCCTCGAGCGTGCCGAGCAGGGCGACGGCCTTGGCCGCATCAAGCGCGGCGAAACCAGCAACGATGCGATGCTGGAGCTGCACGACCTTTCCGTCACGCTGGACGACGGCACCGCCGTGGTCGGCGAGACCGAGGTGGTGATCGAGTCCGGCGAGCGGCTCCTGGTCGCCGGCGAATCCGGCACCGGCAAGAGCACGCTGGTGCGCGCCATCGCAGGCCTGTGGCCATGGGGCGGCGGCAGCGTCAACTTCCATCCCGATCGGCGACTGTTCATGCTGCCGCAGCGGCCCTACGTGCCCTCAGGCAGTCTGCGCCGCGCGGTCGCCTATCCCGGCGCCGAGGAGGACTGGACTGTCGAGGAGATCGGCGAGGCCCTGCACAAGGTCGGCCTCGATCATCTCAAGGAGAAGATCGCCGAAGAAGGGCCGTGGGATCAGACCCTCTCAGGCGGCGAGAAGCAGCGCCTCGCCTTCGCGCGGCTCTTGCTCCACACCCCCGATATCGTCGTGCTTGACGAAGCGACCTCGGCGCTCGACGAGAAGAGCCAGGACAAGATGATGCAGATGGTCACCGACGAACTGCCGAAGGCGACCATCGTCAGCGTCGCGCATCGTGTCGAGCTGGAGGCCTTCCACAGCCGCAAGATCGTGCTGGAGCGCCACAAGGGCGGCGCCAAGCTCGTCAGCGATATCGACCTGATTCCCCGCAAGGGCCGGCGCAGGCTGCTCGGGCGATTCCTGCGCCAGCGGAAGGCGGTGAAGAAGGCGGCGTGAGGTCAGTAGCCCGGATGGAGCGCAGCGCAATCCGGGAAGGCCTGTTCGCTGGGCGGGAATCCCGGATTTCGCTGCGCTCCATCCGGGCTACAAAACCCTCGATTGGAGTCCCCAACAAAACCGGCTATGCATGCGCCGCCTGCAACGAGGACCGCCTGCTTGACGCCCGACAATTCCCTTTCGACTGCGCCATTCGGCGCGTTTGCGCCCAACCCGGCGCAGGCCGCGATTATCAGGCTCGTGCAGGGATCGGGGCTGAAGCGCGGCGCGTTCCGGCCCTGGATGTCGCGGCTGGTCGATCTGCTGCGCAGCGGCCCGGTCGACGTGCAATATCAGGGCGCTTCGTTCCGCTTCTACCATCAGGGCAGCGCCACCGAGCGCGGCGCGCTGTTCAATCCCGATTACAACATCGACGAGCTCGACTTCCTGCGCCAGCACACACCTTTCGGCGGCACGTTCGTCGACGTCGGCGCCAATGTCGGCACGTTTGCGTTGGTGATGGCGCGGCAGGTGGGGCCCGATGGCAAGGTTGTCGCGATCGAGCCGCATCCCCTCACCTTCAGCCGGCTCTCGTTCAACCATTCCGCTTCGAAAGCGACGCAGGTTCGCCTGGTGCAGGCGGCCGCGGGAGCTGCCGACGGCGAGCTGATGATCGAGAGCGGCGGCGGCAATCTCGGCGCCACGCATGTCGTGACCGGCGCGGCCAGCACGGAGGCCATCAAGGTGCCGTCGCTGCGGCTCACACGCATTCTGGACGAGGCCGGCGTGACCCAAGTCGATTCGCTCAAGATCGACGTCGAGGGATTCGAGGACCGCGTGCTGATCGGATTCTTCCGCGACGCGCCCCCATCGGTGTGGCCCCGCGCCGTTGTGATCGAGCATCTGTCACAAAACGAATGGCAGCAGGATTGTATCGCTGACATGGTTGCGCGGGGCTTTACCGTCGCGCGCAAGACGCGCAGCAATACGTTCCTGTCGCGCTGACGCCGAACCCAAGGAGGATACGATGATCGATCATTTGGGCCTCTCCGTCTCCGACTATGAGGCCGCGAAGGCGTTCTATGCGAAGGCGCTGGCGCCGCTCGATTACAGCATGATCATGGAAGTGACGGCGGAGCAGACCGGTCACGCCACGGCCGCCGGCTTCGGCGCGAACGGCAAGCCCGATTTCTGGATCGAGGGAAAGGGCGCGATGAACAAGCCGGTGCATGTCGCGATATCTGCGAAAGACCGCGCCACGGTTGACGCGTTCTACAAGGCTGCGATGGCGGCAGGCGGCCGCGACAACGGGCCGCCCGGCCTGCGCCCGCATTATCACGCGAACTATTACGGCGCCTTCGTGCTCGACCCTGACGGCCACAACATCGAGGCCGTCTGCCACGCGCCGGAATAGGGCAGGGTGAGGCGGAACATCGGCGCCGCATCATCGTTGTCGTTCTCCTGACAACTGATCCCCGTGCTGCCGATGCCGATCGAACCGCCCGAGATACCGCCATCGACACCCGGCACGCCGACCGAGCCGCCGCCCGGCATCCCGCCGGGCAATCCGCAGCCTGAAATCACGCCGCCGGTCCACGAGCCCGGGCAATCGCCGCGACCTGATGAATTGCCAGGCCGCATGCCTGAAGAGATTCCATCGCGCGGACCGAACGGTCCGCTCGCACCCAATCCCGCGACGGATGCCAATTCGTCGCTTGTGTCACATGTGAGACGAGAGCGATCACATCTGAGGCGATTGCGACTCACGCCTGAATGCGCAATGAACGTTGTCCTCGTGACATGAATTGCATGCAGAAATAAATCGCGACGCAACGTCTTGGCCTGCCACAATCCAGCCTAACGCCTAGCTGTTCATCACCCGACTTCACATCGTCAAAGAACCTTCCGGGGAAGTTCAACCACATGACCAACCTTCGTTTCGTGCTGCTCGCCACGACGGCCCTGACCGCGATGCAATTTGCCGGCTCCGCAGCTCATGCGCAAAGCGCGCCGCCGCTCGTGGTCGCGCAGGCCCAGCCGGAGACGGGCCCTGACGGAAAACCGAAGCAGCCTCCGAAGGAAGCGCCAAAGGGACCGCCGCCCGGTGCGCCTGCCGCCCGCCCGGCGACGCCGCCTCCCGCGCCTCCCGCTGCACCGCCTGCTGCGCCCAAGCCCCCGGCCGCACCGCCCCCCGCGGCTGCACCGCCGCATCCGCCTGCTCCACCCCCACCGGCTGCCGCACCGGCACGCCCGACGCCGCCGCCTCCGCCGCCCGCGACCCATCAGGCCCCGCCGCCCCCGCCGCCGCCTGCTGCACCCAAGCCGCCGACGCCGCCTCCGGCTGCGGCTCCGCAGCAGCATGCGCCGACACCGCCTCCGCAGCAGCACGCTCCCGCTGCACCGCTCCCGGCGCCGGCCGCGACACCGGCTCGTCCGGCCGCAACGCCAACACCTCCGCCGCCCGCGGCCCCTGCGGCTCGGCCGGCGCCCACGGCAACGCCAACCCCGACGCCCACGCCGACACCTCCAGCGCCGGCAGGTCGGCCGACGCCGACCCCAACCCCGACGGCCACACCGACGCCCGCAGCGCCGGCAGGCCGGCCGGCGCCGACCCCAACCCCGACGGCCACACCGACGCCCGCAGCGCCGGCAGGTCGGCCGACGCCGACTCCAACCCCGACGGCCACACCGACGCCCGCAGCGCCGGCAGGCCGGCCGACGCCGGCTCCAACCCCGACAGCCACACCGACACCGTCAGCAACGCCAGCGCCTGGCACGACGCCGCCAGGACGTCCCGGCGCGCCGCCGGCCGGGGGAACAACGACTCCAGCCCCGGCTCCAACGGCGACGCCGGCGCCCGGTGGCGCAACGCCAGGACGCCAAGGTGGAACGCCGCCTGCTGCTGGAACGGCGCCCGCTGCCGGAGCACCGCCTGCGGCACCGCAGGCCGGCGCGGCGCCGCGTCCCCCGGCTCCTCCGCCCGGCGTCGCAGCTCCGACAGTCGTCCCTGCTTCGCCGGCCGCGGCTCCGCCGCCCGACAAGGCTCAATACGCACCGCCGACGGTAACGCCGGCGTTCCGTGCAGCGCCGGCAGTGGCCGCTCCGCTGCCGCCGCCGCCGCGCCCGCCGCAGCGTGACCTGACGCCGCTCGCCTTCGGCGCGGGCGTCGTCGCCGGTGCCGTGATCGGCGCCACCATCGCCGACTACCGCAACCAGCGGCAGGAGGTCGTGGAAGGCGGCCGCACCGTCTACACCGAACCGGATCGCATCATCATCCGCGATCCCAGCGGTCAGGAATATGTTCGCGGCAACGATCTCTACCGCTTCCGCTACGGTGCCCGTGACATCCGCACCGAGACCGTCGGCGGCGAAACCCGCACCGTCGTGATCCGTCCCGATGGCAGCGAGGTGATCACCGTGGTCGGCCCTGATGGTTCGCTGCTGCGCCGGATCCGCAGGGACCCCGGCGGGCGCGAGCTCGTCATCATCGACAACAGCTACCGCGATCCGCGGTCGGTGGGCGGCTTCTATGTCGACGTGCCGCCGCCGGTCGTCAACATTCCCTACGATCGCTATATCGTCGACGCTCAGGAGGCTACGCCCGATGTGATCTACGAGACCATGGAAGCGCCGCCGGTGCAGCGGATCGAGCGGCGTTATTCGCTCGACGAGATCCGCTACTCGCCGAACGTCCGCATGGCGATGCCGAGCATCGATGTCAACACGATCAATTTCGAGACCGGATCGTGGACCATTCCGCCGGATCAGGCGGCGCGGCTGCAGGTGATCGCCGACGGCCTCAATCGTGCGATCCAGCGCAACCCGCGCGAGGTGTTCCTGATCGAGGGACACACCGATGCGGTCGGCAACGACGTCGACAATCTGTCGCTGTCGGATCGCCGCGCGCAGGCCGCGGCCGAATTGCTGACGCAGCAGTTCGGCGTGCCCGCCGAGAATCTGACGTCGCAGGGTTACGGCAAGCAGTACCTGAAGGAGCAGACCGACGGTCCGAGCCGCATCAACCGGCGCGTCACCATCCGTCGCATCACGCCGCTGCTCAATGGCGGCACGGCCTCGCTGCCGCCGCCCCCGCCCGGCGTCACGCCGCCGCGCTGAGACGATCGCCACAAAGCAAAATGGCCGGGAGCGATCCCGGCCATTTTTGTTTTTCTGGTAGGGTGGGTTCGCCCCGGGGCTGCGCGAAGCGCAGTCCCTTGGCGTAACCCACCGCTGTCGGTATCCGCGGCAACAGAAGAGGTGGGTTACGCCCTCGGACTGCGCTTCGCGCAGCCGGGAGCTAACCCACCCTTCTGTAACGGGCTTTCAAAGGTCAATCCCTTTTTTGCGTCGTACCGTTCGCCGGGGTCTTGCTTCTGTACGGGGTCGGCGCAAGGCCGCCACCTGATGGGGTTTGAAGAGGATAGGCCGACCAATCTACGTTCGCGTGGTCGCAAGGGCCACTGGATGGGTTGCGGTCTGACCTGATCCATCGTCCCGGCGAGGGGACTTCGCTTCGAGAGGGAGGTGTCGTGACCCGCTCGAAAACCTTTTGCCTCCTTGTTTAAGCTGCAGCAGCGATTTTCTTGTGGGCTGGATTGAACGGCGTCCCATCGACCAGCATCCGATGCATGATCACAGCTAATCTGCGCGCCAGCGCGACCTTCGCCTTGCTCATGCCGGCTCGCTTGGCGATCCGCATCGCCCAGCTCTTCAGCTCGGTGCAGCCTTTGAGCGGCTTGGTCAGCATGATGTGTGCGGCCTCGTAGAGCGCGGTGCGCACCGAAGCGTCACCGATCTTGCTGATCCGACCGGTATAGTCGGTCTCGCCGGACTGATACTTCTTCGGGGTTATCCCGAAATGCGCCCCCACTTGCTTGGACGATTTGAATCGGGCTGGATCGTCAATTGCCGAAGCATAGGTGAGCGACACAACCGGTCCGACGCTCGGGGTCGACATCAGCAGCTTGGCTTTGGCATCGGAACGCGCCATCCGACGAACCTGCTTCTCAAAACCGTTGAACTCGCGCAGCAGCACAGCGTGTACCGCCAGCAAGGCCTCTGCGACGGTCTCCAGGTTCGGGTGACCTGCCACCAGCTCACGGATCCGTCCGCAAAAACTTCGTTCTGTCGTCGGTCCGACCTTGAGCCCAAACCCGCGCAAGATCCCGCGCAGGCTGTTCTCGACATCGCGCAACTTCGACTGCACCAGCTTGCGGGCGGTCAACACCGTGCGCGTCTCCTGCGCGTCCATCGACTTGCAATGCACCGGGCGGAACCAGCCGAGCCGCATCAACTGGGCGATGCCGCGCGCATCGTTGCGGTCAGACTTCACCGGCATCGCCTCAAAGGCTTTGCGGACGTGCCGCGTCTCCAGTAGCTCCACTGCAAGACCGGCAGCCTTCATCGCCGCAAACAGCCATTGTGACAGCGGTCCGGCTTCCAGCCCGATCCGCTCGAGGCCCAAACCCAAACCGTGGAACCAGGCGATCAGTGCCTCCGGCTCGCTCGTCACCTTGGCCTCCCGCAAAATCTTGCCGCTGGCGTCAACAACACACACGCTTGAGCATTCCAATGATACGTCGATTCCGGCATAGTGGTGCATGGTCGTTCCTCAATGATGCTTGGAGCGGGCTTGCCCGACTCCGTTTGATACCATCAGTCTGAGGGACGACCGCCTCCCAAGCCAGCCGCGCGACGCGCGCCTTCAAATAGCGCCGTAGCTAGCGCGGCTGGCTTGGGAGGCCTCCGTGCCCGTTACCCCATCTACAACAGCCTACGAGACTGTCAGCCCTTGTCGCTCTCGAGCCGGAAAATCTGCGAGCCTTCGCTGCCGGACAGCAGGCCGGTCTTCGAATAGAGACCGAGCTTGGTGCGCGTGTCGGCGATGTCGAGGTTACGCATGGTGAGCTGACCGATGCGATCGGCCGGCGTAAACGCGGCGTCCTCGACCTTCTCCATGCTGAGCCTTTCAGGCGCATAGGTCAGGTTGGGACTCTCGGTGTTGAGGATCGAATAGTCGTTGCCGCGGCGCAGCTCGAGCGTGACCTCGCCGGTGACGGCGCGGGCAACCCAGCGCTGCGCGGTCTCGCGCAGCATCAACGCCTGCGAATCGAACCAGCGGCCCTGATAGAGCAGACGTCCGAGGCGCATGCCGCTGATGCGGTACTGCTCGATCGTGTCCTCGTTGTGGATGCCGGTGACGAGGCGCTCATAAGCAATATGCAAGAGCGCCATGCCGGGCGCCTCGTAGATGCCGCGGCTCTTGGCTTCGATGATGCGGTTCTCGATCTGGTCGCTCATGCCGAGGCCGTGGCGGCCGCCGATGGCATTGGCTTCGAGGAACAGCGCGACCGGATCAGAGAAGGTCTTGCCGTTCAGCGCGGTCGGCTGGCCTTCCTCGAAACGCACCACGACCTTCTCGGCCTTGACGACGCAATCGTCGCGCCAGAACGGCACGCCCATGATCGGGTTGACGATCTTGATGCCGCGGTCGAGGCTTTCGAGATCTTTCGCTTCGTGCGTGGCGCCGAGCAGATTGCTGTCGGTGGAGTACGCTTTCTCGGCGCTCATCTTGTAGGCAAAGCCCTGCGCGGTCATGAATGCCGACATCTCGGCGCGGCCGCCAAGCTCGTCGATGAATTGCTGGTCGAGCCAGGGCTTGTAGATGCGCAAGGATGGATTGGTCAGCAGGCCGTAGCGATAGAAGCGCTCGATGTCGTTGCCCTTGAAGGTCGAGCCGTCGCCCCAGATGTTGACGCCGTCCTCCTTCATCGCCGCGACCAGCATCGTGCCGGTCACGGCGCGGCCGAGCGGCGTGGTGTTGAAATAGGTGATGCCGCCGGTCGAGATGTGGAAGGCGCCTGATTGAATCGCGGCGATGCCCTCGTGTACCAGCTGCGTGCGGCAATCGACCAGCACGGCCTTCTCGGCACCGAACGCTTCCGCCTTGCGCGGGATCTCGTTGTAGTCGGCTTCGTCGGGCTGGCCAAGATTGGCGGTATAGGCGTAGCAGCGCGCGCCCTTCTGCTTCATCCAGAGCAGCGCCGCAGAGGTGTCGAGGCCGCCCGAAAAAGCGATGCCGACTTTCTCACCCTTGGGCAGGCTTTTCAGGATCGTGGTCATGGGGCTTCCAATTCGGGGTTTCAAGGGGCTGACGTGAGGGTGAACGTGACCGCGCGAATATCAAATTTCGCACGTCTCGGCACCCATTTAATGGCCTCAGATCGAGGGTGCGGGACCCGTCTTGCGGCCGAACAGGCGCTTGCGGAGCCGGTAAGCGGGCATGTTCAGCCGGGTCAGGGCGGCATCGACGGCCTTGTCCGAGAACCGGGTCCGCGGCCAGCGGTAGATCAACGCGAAAGCGAACCAGATCACGATGAAAGTCACGAGGCCGGCGGTTGCGACATCGGTGAAGAAGTGGCCGCCAAAGGCCATGCGGAGGGCGCTGGTTACGGCGCCGAACACCACCGCGCCGGCATAGGCGAGCGGCCGCCAGGCCGGAGGCGCCAGCGCGGCGGGGGCCAGCGTCCAGAATGCCGTCGCACCCTCGCCCGAGAAAAAAGAGCAATTGCGTTCGCAATCGCCGCGCGGATCCCACCACGCCACGAATTGCTGATCGCCGGCGAACTCGGTCACCACCACCGGCCGCGGCCGGCCCCAATAGGTCTTGAAGGTGAGGTTGGAGAGAATCACGGCCGACATGATGATCGTGACCAGCAGGAACACGATCGCGCGTCCCGATACCATCAGCGGGCGGTCGGGCCTGACCATCTTGACCACGAGCGCGACCAGCGACGGCAGCACGAACACCCAGGAGACCCACATCGCAGCATCGCGCGCGAGGGCGGCCCATTCATTCAGCTTGAGCGGAAAGGATTTGGTTTGGGGATCGAAGAACAGCGCGGCGAGCTTGAGATCGAGCTCGGGATAAAGGCCGAAAACGACGCCGATCACGAGCCACAGCGCCAGGGCGATGAAGAGTCCAGTCCGGTTCATGGCGCGCGGTTTAGCGGAGTGGGGCCGGGATGGAAACCCTTGCCATGGTCATTCCGGGATGGTCCGAAGGACCAGACCCGGAATCCCGAGATTCCGGGCTCGATGCTTCGCATCGCCCCGGAATGACGGAATGAACTACCGCCCATCCAGCCGCGAATTCGACGGCAGCGGCGGAGGCGGCCGGCGCGGGGCCGGCGGGATGCGCCAGGCGCCGGCATTGCGACCGGCGATCAGCCAGTAGACGACGCCGGCGACGATGCCCGCGCCGGTCATGATCTCCAGATGCCGGCGCACGATGCCTTCGAACTGGAACGTATCGGGATGGAACGGGATGAGGCCGAGATAGCAGGCGAGGCCGACGAGACCGCCGCCGACGGCATAGGCGAGCGCGCTGCGGATATAGAGCGCTTCCGTGATCGCCACGATCACCGCCGCCGGCACCAGTGCAAAACCGGAGACGAAGATGAAGCCGAAGCCGAGCAGGATGTCGATCGCGCCCTGATCGACGGGACCGGCGCCGAGATCGGAGAACTCAGGAAACAGCAGCGCGCCGACGACGATCATGCCGCCGACGAAGCAGGCGGCGAGAAAGCCGATGAAGATGACGATGAGGCGGCCGATCAGGGACATCTGAGAGCCCCCTTGAGTATCACCGTCATTCCGGGGCGATGCGCAGCGTCGAACCCGGAATCTCGAGATTCCGGGTTCGCGCTTCGCGCACCCCGGAATGACGGGCTCAAAACATAAATGGCCGGATCAAGCCCGGCCATGACGAGCGTTGAGAGCGCCGTCATCCTCAATCCGTCATCGCCATGGCGCGCAGCGCCTGGCGCTCGCGGGCCGAGAGCTTTTCCGTCTCCGACTTGAGCTGGCCGCAGGCGGCGAGGATGTCGCGGCCGCGCGGGGTGCGCACCGGCGAGGAATAGCCGGCGTTGAAGATGTATTCGGAGAATTTTTCGATCTGGTCCCAGTCCGAGCATTCATAGGCGGTGCCAGGCCAGGGATTGAACGGGATCAGGTTGATTTTGGCGTGAATGCCCTTGAGCAGCTTCACCAGCAGCTTTGCATCGTCGAGCGAATCGTTGACGCCCTTGAGCATCACATATTCGAAGGTGATGCGGCGGGCGTTCGAGGCGCCGGGATAATCGCGGCAGGCCTGCAAGAGCTCCTTGATCGGATATTTGCGGTTGAGCGGCACCAGCTCGTTGCGCAGCTCGTCGCGCACCGCATGCAAGGAGATCGCGAGCATGACGCCGATCTCCTCGCCCGCGCGGACGATGTTCGGCACCACGCCCGAGGTCGACAGCGTGATGCGGCGGCGAGAGATGCCGATGCCTTCATTGTCGCCGACGATCAAAAGCGCGTCGCGCACCGCGTCGAAATTGTAGAGCGGCTCGCCCATGCCCATCATCACGATATTGGTGACGCGGCGCGTGCCGTCCTCGCGGTCAGCCCAATCATTCAGACGGTCGCGCGCGACCATGATCTGGCCGACGATCTCGCCGGCGGTGAGGTTGCGCACCAGGCGCTGCGTGCCGGTGTGGCAGAACGAGCAATTCAGCGTGCAGCCGACCTGCGAGGAGACGCAGAGCGTGCCGCGATCGGTCTCGGGGATGTAGACGCATTCGACTTCATGCGCCTTCTGAACGACGTCGCCGCTCGGCAGGCGCAGCAGCCATTTGCGGGTGCCGTCGTTGGAGATCTGCTCGGCCACGACTTCGGGCCGGTCGACGGTGAAATGCTGCGCCAGCTCGGCGCGAATGCCCTTCGAGATCGAGGTCATATCGTCGAAGCTCTGGGCGCCGCGGAAATAGAGCCAGTGCCAGAGCTGCTGCACGCGCATCTTGCGCTGTGCCGGCGCGACGCCGATCTCGCCGAGACGGTCGGCAAGTTCAGTGCGCGACAGGCCGATCAGCGACGGCTTTGCCGGCGGCACATAGGTTTCGAGCGGAGTCTTCTCCACCAGGATTGCGTTGTGCGGCTCGGTCGTCGGTTGCATTGATGGGCCTAATGGGTTGGTCGTTCCGGGGCAGCTCGAAGAGCTGAACCTGGAACCTCGAGATTCGGGGTTCGATGCTGCGCATCGCCCCGGAATGACGGAAGAGATCTGGAACTGGCTTTATATAGCAACCGGAACCGCCGATTGCGACCGTGGCAATTACTTAGCCTTACCGCCGGCAATCCTGCGCGATCTTGTCGAGGGCCTGGGCGAGACCCTTCAGCGAGAACGTATCGGTCGTCTCCGTTCCCTTGGCCGAGACGCCCTTGACCACGAGATCGGCGGATTTGCGCATGGCCTCCACCATCCGTTCCTCCTCGGCCGCGTTCTTGATCCAGAGGCCGTCGCCCTGCGTGTACATCGCGAAGGAGGCGCCGCCGACCTCGACGGTCGATTCCGAGCCCGGCTTCAGCGCGTAGCCGATCATTACGGAAACTTCGTTGTTCACCTTCTCGGCCGGCCGGGTCGAGACGAAGGCATAGGCGGGGTCGCGCGGTCGGTTCGGCGGATTTGTCTTCGACGAAGAAGGCTTTGCCAGCGCAAAGCAGACCTTCTTGCCGTTGGGTGTCGCCGCATAGGCTCCCCAGGTGCCGAATTGGCCGATCAGCGTCGGCTCAGCGCCACCCGCGACTGCCGCGGCAGGGCCGGCCGGCTTGCTCTCGGGCTTGGCGGCCGTCTTTGCTTCAGTCTTGGCTTCGGACTTGGCTTCGGACTTGGCTTCAGTCTTGGCGGCTGGTGCCGCTGGCTTGGCCGCCGCCTTCGGCGCCGGTTGCGCGGTTTGGGCGCGCGCGGATTCACCCAACCCCCACGCCGCCACGCCAGTCATCAAAGCAAAAAAGAGCGCCCGCCACATGCTGGAGTGGTTCCCTCAATATTGTGACTGGAAGATGGCCCGGCGGCGATTTGTCCCCGCGCAGGGATAACCGGGAAAGTCCAGTTTGGGAAGGCAGTTAGCGGGAAACCACGGTTAGCTTTTGGACCGCGCGGCGCGCTGTTCCGCCCAATGCGCCTCAGTCCATCGCAACAGGTCCTCGGCCCCGGAACTGCGCAAATGCGCGCCGCCGTCGATCACCACCATCTCACCGTTGATGTATCCGGCGCGATCCGAGACCAGGAAGCTGGCGAGGTCGGCAAGCTCGCTATGCTGGCCGACGCGTCCCAGCGGGTTGCGGGTGGTCCACCCCTCGTCGCGGCCCTCGGGGCGGAGCTGCCCCGATGCGCCCGGCGTCGGGAATGGCCCCGGCGCGATCGCGACGGTGCGGATGCCCTTCGGGCCCCATTCCACCGCGAGGCTCTTGGTCATCGCCAGCACCGCCGACTTCGCCATCGCGGACGGGACCGTGAAGGCACGGCCGGTGATGGTCGAGGTCGAGAGGATCGAGAGCACGACACCATTGTGCGCACCATCGATCCAGCGCTTGCCGGCAGCGAGCGTGCAGTACATCGCACCATGCAGCGTCGGTGCCAGGATCGCATCGGCCGCGCGGAACGACAGATGCTCGCTCTGCGCGATGAAGGTCGCGGCAGCGTTGTTGACGAGGATGTCGAGTGGCGCCTCGCGCCAGATCGCGTCCATCATCGCGTCGACCGCGGCACCATCGCGAACGTCGCATGCGATGGTCGTGACCTTGCCGCCGGTCTCTGCGCGCATCTCGCTCGCGGTCGCTTCGAGACGGTCGAGCTTGCGGCCGCAGATCACGAGCTCGGCGCCGAGGCTGAGGAAGCGGCGCCCCATCGCAGCACCGAGGCCCGAGCCGCCGCCGGTGACGAGGATGCGCTTGTCCCTAAGCAGACCTGTTTCAAACATCGTTTGAATCCTCGCTGTTTCTGCTTGCTCCGTCATTGCGAGCGGAGCGAAGCAATCCAGACTATTTCCGCCGCACGGACTCTGGATTGCTTCGCTTTGCTCGCAATGACGAGGATAGGCCGAACATAGCCTCAGACAAAGAATCCGGATTGTCCGGTCGCGCCAAATCCGGCAAAACCGGCCCAACTATAATTCCACGCGAAACGCCCCAGTACTTACTTCTCAAGAAGGTGCCGCCATGAAAGCCATCCTCTGCTCGCAATATTGCCAGCCTGACGATCTCGTGCTCGCCGATGTGCCGGATCCGGTGGCTGGGCCCGGCGAGGCCGTGATCGCGATCAAGGCGGCGGCGCTGAATTTCTTCGACATCCTGATGATCCAGGGCAAGTACCAGATCAAGCCGCCGTTCCCGTTCTCGCCCGCCGCCGAGGTCGCCGGCGTGATCGAGAGCGTGGGATCCGGCGTGACTGATCTCAAAGTCGGCGATCGCGTGGTCGCCTCGTGTGGTCACAACGGCGCGCGCGAAAAGATCGCGCTGCCGGCAGCCGGGATCGTGAAGATCCCCGACAATCTCGATTACGACCGCGCGGCCGGCATCATCATCATCTACGGCACCGCACTGCATGCGCTGGAGGATCGCGCCAGCCCGAAGCCGGGCGAGACGCTTGCCGTGCTCGGCGCTGCCGGTGGCACCGGCCTTGCCGCGTGCGAGCTCGGCAAGCTGATGGGCCTGAAGGTGATCGCCTGCGCCTCGTCCGAAGAGAAGCTCGAATTCGCCAAAGCGCACGGCGCCGAGCTGACGCTGAACTACGCCAAGGAAGATCTGAAGGAAGGCCTGCGCAAGCTCACCGGCGGCAAGGGCGTCGACATCATCTTCGATCCGGTGGGCGGTGCGTATGCCGAACAGGCGTTGCGCTCGATCGCCTGGGAAGGCCGCTTCCTCGTCATCGGCTTTGCCGCCGGCGACATTCCGAAGATGCCGCTGAACCTCGCGCTCTTGAAGGGCTGCGATATCAGAGGCGTGTTCTGGGGCGCCTGGACCCGGCAGAATCCGGAAAAGAACCGCGCCAATCTCGAGAAGCTGGTGAAATGGACGGCGGAAGGAAAGATCTCATCGCATGTCGACCGCACCTTCCCGCTGGCGCAGACCGCCGACGCACTGAAGGTGCTGGCGGGACGCCAGGCCATGGGCAAGGTGATCTTGCATCCGTGAGGTGACGCAATAGCGAAGACTGCCCCCAAGTCGTCCTGGCGAAAGCCGGGATGACATTGGCGTGTGTTATCGCGCGTCCTCTCTCTCTCTCTCTCTCTACGCTGTGCTCGAGCGCGGCGCCGTGTGGTTGAACCTCCCTCAACCATCACCGCCGAAATTGCGGTGCATTCCCCCGCGCCGCCCCAATCAAACCCAACTTTTTCCCGATTCGCGCAAACCGCCGTCGTTTTTTGGGCTGATTCAAGCTGCGTTTTACCGGTTCCATTTGCGGGACACTTCTGGACAAAAGCAAGAAGACTGAAGCCGGGAATGCCCCTGCGTTGCGTAGTAATGGGGAGCATCACCATGGAGACGACGGCGCATCGCCCGTCGAAGGAGTCGAGGGCGCTCGACTCCAATCGAGTCGCATCACATCCGCCAACCGCGTCCTTTATCCGTGCTCGCGCCGCGCGGGCTGATCTTTCACAAGACGATCCAATTCCACTCTTCTTGTCCGATCCGCTCGGTGTGCCGGACCCACGCGAATATGCGCCGGTGGAGTTGCGCTCCAGATTTGTCCCGCGTGTTCTCGCGGCCGTTCTGGCGGCATCCACCCTGGCGGCTCTGGTCACACTGTTTCAGTCCGACTTTCGCGGCCTCTTGGCCGCCAATGCCGGTCGCTGGGTGGGCATCGCGGAGCAGGCCATGGCGTCGACCAGCCCGCCGGCCGTACGGCAGATCCCGCTCAAAGATCCGGTCCGCGTGACCGACACCAAGCTGGCGAGCGCCGACACCCAAGACCTCCCTCCACCGTCAACGCCGAGCCGCGAAGCGATCGCGACCGCCTATCAGTCGGCGCTGCAAGCCCAGGCACCCGCACCCGTCGCTGCGCCGCCTGCGCCCGTCAAGACGCTCGACGCCGACACGCTGGCCGGGCTGATGACGCGCGCGAAGAGCCTGTTGAGCATCGGCGATATCGTTGCAGCCCGTCTGCTGCTCGAACGCGCGGCCAATGCGCAGGATGCAACGGCCGCGTTCCTGCTGGGACAGACCTATGATCCGGCCGTGCTGGGCACCAGCGACGCGCGGAGCATCGCCGGCGACGCGGCCGCCGCGCGCGACTGGTACCAGAAGGCCGCGGCACTCGGATCGGCGGAGGCGGGTCAGCGCCTCGCCCAGCTTCGCAACTAGAGCTTTTTAGAGGGCATCATGCGTAACGCTTTGAAAATGGCGGTTGCCGCCATCATGACCATCTGTGCCTTCGCGGCACGCGCCGAGCAGACCGAATACGATCCGGCCAAGGTCTCGGACGGACTGAAGGCCATCTTCCAGTTCGGCTCGACCTCGACCAAGCAGTCGTTGAACGCCAACACTGTCACACTGATCACCGGCACGATCGGCGGCACCTATGTGCAGTTCGGCGCCGACCTCGCCTCCGTGCTCGACGACGGCAACAAGATCCGCGTGCTGCCGATCGTCGGCCGCGGCTCGGTGCAGAGCGTCGCCGACATTCTGTTCCTGCAGGGCGTCGATCTCGGCGTCGTGCGTGCCGACACGCTCGACTATCTCGAACGCAGGGGCTTTGCCAAGGATATCAAGAAGCAGTTCACCTATGTGACCAAGCTCTACAATGAAGAGATGCAGGTGATCGCGCCGAAGTCAGTCGCGACGCTCAAGGATCTCGAGGGCAAGACCGTCAGCGTGGACCTGCCGAACGGCGGCACCTTCGTCACCGCGCTGACCGTGTTCGAGCGGCTCGGGATCAAGGCCAAGTTCGTCTATGTCGAGCAGCGCATCGCGATGGAGAAGCTGAAAGCCGGCGAGATCGACGCCGTCATCGTGGTCGGGGGCAAGCCTTACAAATCGGTCTCGAACTTCGCCAATGACGGACGCTTCCATCTTGCGGGGGTCGATTATGCAAAGCCGCTCCAGAGCGACTATCTGCCGGCGACGCTGAACGCCAAGGACTATCCGAACCTGATTAAGGAGGGCGAGACCGTGGACACGATCGCGGTGCCCGCGGTGCTTGCCGCGTATAATTGGGCCCCGAACACCGAGCGCTATCGCAAGCTCGCGCTGTTCGTGGACGCCTTCTTCACGAAATTCCCCGCGCTCCAGAACCCGCCCTTCCATCCGAAGTGGAAGGAGGTCTCGCTGGCGGCCCCCCTGTCCGGCTGGAACAGATTGCCGGTGGCACAGCAATGGCTCGACAAACATGGCATCGAGCCGGTGACGCGGCAGCGCTTCGAGGCATTCCTGAAGCAAACCCCCGCGGCCGCGAAAGTGACCGACGCAGAGAGGGAAACGCTGTTCAGGCAATTCCAGGCGTGGGACGCGGAGAAGGCGCGGGCGGAGAAGAAGTAGCGGTGGGTGGTGGAATCTCTTTCAGAGTCGTCCTGGCTATCGCCAGGACGACATAGGGACGGCTAGGCGGCCTCCCCCTCATCCACCCCACGCTTCAATGCAGCGCGCGCCGCTTCGCGGTGCTCTGGCGTGATGTGGCTCGCGACCATGCGAATGGCGGTTGCGAGAATGGCGGCGTCATCGGTGAAGCCGAGCACCGGCATCACGTCGGGGATGAAGTCGAACGGCAGGATGAAATAGGCGATCGCACCCAAGAGCGACGCCTGGACGTGGCGTGGCGTCTGCCGGTCGAACGCGCAGTAATAGGCCGCGAGCAGATCTTCCGTGAACGGCAGATGCGCGGCGACGCGCTTCAGCTTGCGCCAGAAGCGGCGGCGCACGCTGTCACGATCTTCCGCGAGCCGATCCGCCGGCTCGAAGCCGACGCTGTGTTCGGCAGCCATCTTTCCCAAAACTCCCGCTTAAGGCGGCGCGACCGAAGGCCGCATCCGGTGACGATCACAAGATGGGGATGCGGCTCGGACCCGCAAGACGTCAGCCCTGCGTCAGCTTGGCAATCGCGTTCATCGCCGTGGCAAGCTCGATGTCGAGCTTGGTGAGACCGCCGGCATCATGGGTCGACAGCACCACCTCTACCGTCTTGTAGACATTGCGCCATTCCGGGTGGTGATCCATTTTTTCGGCTGTTAGCGCCGCCCGGGTCATGAAGCCGAAGGCCTCGTTGAAATCCCTGAAGACAAAGGTCTTCCCGATCCCTTTGCCGTCCTGGACCTCGGCCCAGCCGGGGAGGGTGCCCAGCGCCTGCTTGCGGGCGTCCGCCGATAGACGTTCTGCCATGATGACCTCCGTTTCAGGGGAACTTTACCCTAACACCGTGCTTCCGGTCCGGGTTCAGTTGGGAGATTCGCTTGGGATTTGGCCGATCCGCTAACCATGACGGAGATGTAACCCCGGCGGACAAGAAATTTGCTACAATTGCGGGCGTAAATCGCCGGCCAAGATGAAACTGAGCCTGAAGCGCCTGTTTGGGAGATCGATGACCGGGGATTCAAACCTGGCTGAAGCGCCCTCTCCGCCTTCGCCGCGATCCGCGGCGCGGAAGACCGCGCTCGTGTCTCTGGCGCTGGTGCTCGCCATCATCGGCGCGCTCGCCGGCGGCTACTATTTCGCAATGCGGCCGGTGACCTTGAAGATCGCGGTCGGTCCCGCCAACAGCGACGACGTCAAGGTGGTCCAGACGCTGACGCAGGCCTTTGCGCAGAGCAAGGGTTTTGTGCGGCTGCGCCCGATCCAGACCGACGGTGCCTCCGCCAGCGCCGAGCAGCTCGCCGAAGGCAAGGCTGATCTTGCCATCGTTCGCGGTGATCTCGAGGTGCCCAAGAACGCGCAAGCCGTCGCAACGCTGCGCAAGAACGTCGTGGTGCTGTGGTCGGTGCCCGGCAAGGGCAAGAAGAAGGGCGCGAAGATCACCAAGATCGCGCAGCTCGCCGGCCATCGCGTCGGCGTGGTCGGCAAGACGCAGGCCAACGTCAATCTGCTCAAGGTGATCCTGCAGCAATACGGCGTCGATCCGGCCAAGGTCGATATCGTGCAATTTCCTGCGAGCGAGGTCGCCGAGGCAATCAAGGCGCAGAAGGCCGACGTCTATCTCGCGGCCGGCCCCGTCAGCAGCAAGATCACTGCGGAGGCGATCGCCGCCTCCGCCAAGGATGGCGGCACGCCGATCTTTCTCGCGATCGATTCGGCCGATGCCATCGCGCAGAACCATCCGGTCTATGAAGCCTCGGAAATTCCCGCCGGGACCTATGGCGGCTCGCCCGATCGCCCGGAGGAGGAGGTCAAGACCATCAGCTTCTCGCACCACATCGTGGCGCGCAAAGGCCTGTCCGAGACCACGGTTGCGGCCTTCACCCGGCAGCTCTTCGCCGTGCGCCAGCAATTGCTGACCGACTTCCCGCAGGCCGCCAAGATCGAGACGCCCGACACCGACAAGGACGCGGTGATCCCCGCGCATCCGGGCGCCGCCGCCTTCGTCGACGGCGAGGAGAAGACCTTCCTCGACAAATACAGCGACTATATCTGGTGGAGCCTGATGGCGCTTTCGGCCATGGGCTCGCTGGGCGCCTGGTTCGCGGGCTATCTGAAGAAGGACGAGCGCGACAATAACAGCCACTTGCGCGAACGCCTGCTCGACATGCTCACCGCCGCCCGCAAGAGCGAGACGGCCGACGAACTCGACCAGATGCAGACCGAAGCCGACGATATCCTGCGCGACACGCTGCGCTGCTACGACCACGGCGCCATCGAGGAAGGCGCGCTGACCGCCTTCAACATCGCGCTCGACCAATTCCACGCCGCGGTCGCCGACCGCAAGGCGGTGCTATCAAGCCTGCCGCAAAACCTGCAACGCGCCGGCGCGCAATTCCGGGCCGCCGGCAACGCATAGACGTTTGCGCGCGTAATTGCAGCGTCACATTGGCTCAATATAGGTTCCACCGTCATGGTCCGAAGGACCAGACCTCAGGTGCGCAATTGCGCACCGGGGAATCTCGAGATTCCGGATTCGCGCTTCGCGCGCTCCGGAATGACAGCCTAAGATGCGCCAGCCCGCGAGCCATCCCATGAAGATCAAATTCTCCCGCCGCAAATTCCTCACCACCAGCGCCGGCGCACTCGGCGCGATCGCGATGCCGCATCTGTCGCGCGCGGCCGACCGGCCCGCGGTCACCCATGGCGTGCAGTCCGGCGACGTCACCGTCGACGGCGGCGTGGTCTGGGCCCGCACCGACCGGCCGGCGCAGATGCTGGTCGAGGTGGCGACGACTGATACCTTCAAGGGCGCCCGGGCGCTGCCGCCGATCGCGGCGCTGCCGGAGAGCGACTTCACCGCCAAGATGCTGGTGGACAATCTGCCCGGCGGACAGGACATCTTCTATCGCGTCCGCTTCCGCGACCTCTCCCACACCGCGATCGAAGGCGAGCCGGTGGTCGGCCGCTTCCGCACCGCGCCGGCCGACCGTCGCGACGTCAGCTTCGTCTGGGGCGGCGACGTTGCCGGCCAAGGCTGGGGCATCAACCCAGATGACGGCGGCATGTTCACCTTCTCGGCGATGCGCAAGCATCGCCCGGACTTCTTCCTTCATTCCGGCGACACGATCTATGCCGACGGCCTGATCCCCTCCGAGGTCAAGCTTGCCGACGGCAAGACCTGGAAGAACGTCACCATCCCCGAGAAGGCCAAGGTTGCGGAGACGCTGGACGAGTTTCGTGCCGCGCACAAATACAATTTCACCGACGACAATGTCCGCGCCTTCAATGCCGAGGTGCCGATCTTCGTGCAATGGGACGATCACGAGGTGACCAACAATTGGTCGCTGTCGAAGGATCTGCCGGCGAGCTACAAGGTGCGCGACATCTCCCTGCTCGCCGCGCGCGCCGGACGCGCCTTCCACGAAATGTATCCGATGCGCGAGAGCATCATTGAGCCGGGCCGGGTCTATCGCCAGATCTCCTACGGCCCGCATCTCGACGTGTTCGTGCTCGACGAGCGCAGCTATCGCGGCCCTAACGGCGCCAATCTCGAGACTGAATACGGCCCGGCAAGCTACTTCCTCGGGCCCGAGCAGATGGCCTGGCTGAAGCGCGGCCTGCTCAATTCGCGTGCGACATGGAAGGTGATCGCCTCCGACATGCCGCTCAGCATCCTGGTTTACGACGATGCGCCGAACAAGAAGGGGTCGGAAGCCTTCGCGCAGGGCGACGGCCCGGTGCGCGGGAGGGAGTTCGAGATCGCCGACCTGCTACGCTTCATCAAGCTGGCGCCGGTCAAAAATACGGTGTGGCTGACCGCCGACGTGCATTACACCGCCGCGCACTATTACAATCCGGACAAGGCGCAATTCCAGGAGTTCGAGCCGTTCTGGGAGTTCGTGTCGGGTCCGCTGCATGCGGGAACGTTCGGGCCCGGCGAGATGGACAACACGTTTGGCCCCGAGGTGCGTTTCGTCAAGGCGCCCGGCCTGGACAAGCAGAACCTGCCGCCGTCCGCGGGCATGCAGTTCTTCGGCCACGTCAAGATTGACGGCGCCTCCGGCCAGATGACGGTGACCTTGCGCGACCGCGCCGACGTCGCGTTGTGGTCGACCACGCTCGATCCGAAATTCGCCTGAAGCTGATTTAGCCGCCGCGCGCCTGCAAAGCCGCCTCCAGCGCATCGCTGGAGCACGGCTTTTGCAGCCGGGGACGCGAGGCGAACTGCGCGGGAATGCTGGTCTCCGCACCATAGCCCGTGACGAAGACGAACGGTATCTCCAGCGCTGCCAGCCGCTCGGCGATCGCAAAGCTCTTCTCGCGGATCAGCTCGACATCGAGCAGCGCGAAGTCGGGCGCACGCCTTGCGATCGCATCCAGCGCCTGCGCCACCGACCCCACGGTGCGCACGCTGCTCACGCCAAATCCGAGCAGGCGATCCTCGAAATCGATCGCGATGATCGGATCGTCCTCGACGATCAGCACATCGGCAGGGATGTCGGCCGGGGAGGCAGGTATCATGATGTTGGCTATCGAGGGCTGCATGTTGTCACCGTCAGGACAACCTCACGCGATACCTGCGCTCAGCGCATCGGAGGGTTCCCGGAACGAAACTCACCACAGAACAGTTTTGACGTCTGTCCACATGTGCACACAAGCCGTGGCCGGAACTCGCTAATGTGGAGAGGAGGATGGGGGAGTTTGCGATGGATGCGCGTATCAGCAAGACGAGCGAGATCGACAGCCGCCCGGCCAACAATCTGCTGCGGCGATTGAATGCGGCGGACTATGCGCTGCTCGCACCGCATATCACCGTTGGCGACGTCGGTGCGAGCCAGCTGCTCTACAATCCCGGCGACGATGTCCAGATCGTGCACTTTCCCTGCGGGCCGTCGCTCGCGACGTTTCTCGTCCCGAACGAAGACGGCCGCGACGTCGAGACCATCCTGGTCGGCCGCGAAGGCGCGGTGGGCGGCATCGTCAGCGAGGGATTTCTGCCGGCCTATACCCGCATCTGCGTGAAATTCGGCGGCCCGTTCGCGCATATTCACGTCGGCAAGCTGGACGCGGCCAAGGCGCACTCGCCGTCGCTGCGCAACATCTTCGCCCGCTATGCCGACTGCATGCTGGCGCAGATCTTCCAGTCGACCGCCTGCAACGCGATCCATTCGATCGAGCAGCGCACGGCGAAATGGATCGTCGCGGCGATGGAGCGGACCGGGGACGAACACAGCGTGCCCTTGACGCATGAGCAGCTCGCCACCTTGCTCGGCGTGGGGCGAAGCTATGCCAGCCGCGTGCTGCAATCGTTCAAGGCGGAAGGCGTGCTCGACACCAGGCGCGGCGCGATCCTGGTCCGCAATCATGACGGCTTGCGGCTGCGCGCCTGCCTCTGCAACGACGCCGTGAAGCTGCATTTCGAGGAGGTGCTGCGCGGGGTTTATCCGACCGAGGAAGCGAGCAGCACGGGGTGACGCTCGCCTCCTTGCCTCTCCTGCTCCGGGCGAGGATGCCGGTGCGCGACGCTGTACGTTCGCCGTGTTATACTAACCCTGCATGAGCGGGGCCCTTCTTCACACTGTCTTCGATGTTGCGGCGTGGTTGGCGGCGGGCGCAGCAGTCTACTGGCTGTCGCGACAAGGCTTGCGGTTTCCGGCGCAATCCTTCGCGCTGCCTTATATCGCCGCGCTGATGTTCGGCGCCGGCCTCGGCGCCTATCTGTTCGGGTCCGCTAATCTGTGGCTGTCGGGCGTGAGCGGCATTGCGCGATCCGTCGAGGGCGCGCTCGCCGGCGGCATCGCGGCCGTCGAGCTCTACAAATGGTCCACGGGGATCGGCGTGCGCACCGGCGCACGGTTTGCACTGCCGCTGGCTCTCGGCATCGCAATCGGGCGGCTCGGCTGCTATTTTGCAGGCCTCGACGATTTCACCTACGGCACGCCGACGGCATTGCCCTGGGGCCACGATTTCGGCGACGGCATTCTCCGCCATCCCGTGCAGCTCTATGAGAGCGCCGCGATGGGCGTGTTCGCGCTGGTCTATGTGCTGGCGGTCTTGAACCGGAACGCGTACGCGATCACCAATGGTTTCTACCTGGTTCTGCTCTTCTATGGAGCGCAGCGCTTTCTCTGGGAATTCCTCAAGCCCTATGGCACGCTGATCGGCCCCCTCACACTGTTTCACCTGCTGTCGCTGTCCATCCTGCTCTACGCCGCAATCATGCTGGCGACGGCGCCCCAAGCGAGACCTGTACATGAACGCGCCGTTGCGTAAGTCGCGCCCTTATATCTTCTGGGGCCAGACCCAGTCCCTTTGCGAGGTCTGCCTGAAGCTGGTGCCGACCAAGATCCAGATCCAGGACAACGAGGTCTGGTACGAAAAGCGCTGCAGGGAGCATGGCGTCCAGTCGACGCTCGTTTCCACCGACGCAACCTACTGGCGCCTGTGCAAGGATTTCATCAAGCCGGGCGACCGGCCACTGCAATTCCAGCACCGCACCGAATTCGGCTGTCCCTATGATTGCGGCCTCTGCTCCGACCACGAGCAGCATTCCTGCCTGGCGCTGATCGAGATCACCGAGCATTGCAATCTCACCTGTCCGGTCTGCTTCGCCGAATCGGCGCCCGCGCGAACCAGATTCACCCCGCTTGCGACGGTCGAGAAGATGCTCGACGCGCTGGTTGCCAGCGAGGGCGAACCCGACCTCGTGCAGATTTCCGGCGGCGAACCGACATTGCACCCGGATTTCTTCGAGATCCTCGACGCCGTGCGCGCCCGCCCGATCCGCCATGTCATGATCAACACCAATGGCCTGCGCATCGCCCGCGAAAAGGATTTCGTGGCACGGCTCGCCGAGAACAAGCGCGGGCTGGAGGTCTATCTCCAGTTCGATTCGCTTCAACGCGATGCGCTGGTCAATCTGCGTGGCGCGGATTTGCGCAAGATCCGCCAGCAGGCTCTGGAAAATCTCGAGCATTTCGGTGTTTCGACCACGCTGGTCGCGACCATCAAACGCGGCATCAACGATGCCGAGATCGGCGATATCGTTCGCCATGCGCTGAGCTGGAAGTGCGTTCGGGGTGTCACGCTGCAGCCGGTGCAGGATGCCGGTCGCAACGAAAATTTCGACAAGAAGGCCGACCGCATCATGCTGTCGGAGATACGCCAGCGCGTCATCGAGACCGGCGTGTTCGGCGACAGCGATATGATCCCGCTGCCCTGCAACCCCGAAAGCATCTCGATCGGCTACGGCTTGCGCAACGGCGAGAAGGTGCTTCCCCTGACGTCGCTGATTCCGCAGGAGCAGCTCGTTGCGGTGATGCCCAACACCATCAGCCCGGAAAAATATCCGATGCTGCGGGAGAAGTTCGTCGATCTGTTCTCGCTGTCGTCAGGTCCGCTCAACACCTCCGAGCGCGTCTGCGAATTGCTGTGCTGTCTGCCCAGCTTCGAGGTGCCGCAAGGGCTGACCTACGAGAACGTATTCCGCGTCACCATCGTGCAGTTTCTCGATCGCTTCAATTTCTGCGTCGGCAACGTCAAGCGCAGTTGCATCCATTTCGTCACTGAAAGCGGCGCGATTGTCCCGTTCGACACCTACAACCTGTTCTACCGGAACGGCAAGATCGCCGGCATCCGCGCCGCGCTGGCCGGCCAGACCTATCGCGAGGCACGCCAAGGCGAGGAGGTGCCGCGATGAGCGATACCGGCACGACTCCTCCGACACTGCCCCCTCAAGAGGACACACCTTCGACGACGCCGCCACGGCGCGACGGTTGCCTGACCGCTTTCATGGTGGTCACCGGCATCGTGCTGCTTTTCCCTGGCCTATGCTTCATCGCATTCGCCGGCCAAGGCGGCGCATTTGTCCTGATTGGATTGGTCCTGATCGGAACTGCGATCTTCCTCTTCATTCGCGTGGCGACCCCACCGAAGCCCCGTCAGTAGCGTGGCACGATGAGCACCATCGACCCCCCGTCCCCGCCTCCTCCGGCCGCCCCGCCGCAGCGCAGCGGCTGCCTGACCGCGTTCATGGCGGTCCTCGGCGTCATCATGCTGCTACCGGGGCTCTGCGCGCTGCTGTTCGGCGGGATGTCCCTGGTGGAAGGCGGAAAGATCGACTCGGACGTCGCACCGCTGGTCTCTTTGGGACTACTCATCGCCATCGGAGGAGCCGCGCTGATCGGGCTGGCCATCAAGGGGCGAAAAGCCCCCACCGATCCCGCAACCCGACCTTAAGTCCCGGGAATTCCCGGACAAAATTCAGTCAACCAACCGGCAAAGAACGCATTGTTTTTTGGCGGTTTTTGCATATATTGCGCCGCAAACGCACGGGGCGCCCGATCGACATGGCCGGGTTTCCTTTTTTGGGCGAAGCAGGCCCCGTTTTCCACGTTTCCAGCGTTGTTCCCGCGAAGAGGTCCCGGTCTGACCGGCGAGATCGCGCTTAACCCATTGTCCGACCGCAAAGAAGCTCACTCATGAATCTTCGTAACGTCGCCATCATCGCCCACGTCGACCACGGCAAGACGACCCTGGTCGACAAGCTCCTCCAGCAGTCCGGCACGTTCCGCGAGAACCAGAAGGTGACGGATCGCGCCATGGACTCCAACGATCTGGAGCGCGAGCGCGGCATCACCATTCTGGCCAAGGCCGCCTCGGTGCAGTGGAAGGACACCCGCATCAACATCGTCGACACGCCCGGCCACGCCGATTTCGGCGGTGAAGTCGAGCGCATCCTGAACATGGTGGACGGCGCCCTGGTGCTGGTCGACGCCGCCGAAGGTCCGCTGCCGCAGACCAAGTTCGTGGTCTCCAAGGCGCTCAAGGTCGGCCTCAAGCCGATCGTCGTCATCAACAAGGTCGACCGTCCCGACGCGCGCCCGACCGAGGTCATCAACGAGGTGTTCGACCTGTTCGCGGCGCTCGACGCCAGCGAGGAGCAGCTCGACTTCCCGATCCTTTATGGATCGGCCAAGCAGGGCTGGATGGCCGAGAGCCCCGAGGGTCCGCAGGACAAGGGCATGGAGCCGCTGTTCGACCTGGTGCTGCGCCATGTCGCGCCGCCGAAGGTCGAGGAGGGCCCGTTCCGCATGATCGGCACCATCCTCGAGGCCAACCCCTATCTCGGCCGCATCATCACCGGCCGCATCTCGTCGGGCGTGCTCAAGCCGAACCAGCAGGTCAAGGTGCTTCACGCCGACGGCAAGCTGGTCGAGACCGGCCGCATCACCAAGATCCTGGCGTTCCGCGGCCTCGAGCGCACCCCGCTCGAGGAAGCCGAAGCCGGCGACATCGTCGCGATTGCGGGCCTGACCAAGGGCACCGTCGCCGACACCTTCTGCGATCCCACCGTCGAGGTGCCGCTGCCGGCCCAGCCGATCGATCCGCCGACCGTGTCGATGTCGTTCATCGTCAACAACTCCCCGCTCGCCGGCACCGAGGGCGACAAGGTGACGAGCCGCATGATCCGCGACCGTCTGCTGCGTGAAGCCGAAGGCAATGTCGCACTCCGCGTCGTCGAATCCGCCGACAAGGATGCGATGGAAGTCTCGGGCCGCGGCGAATTGCAGCTCGCGATCCTGATCGAGACCATGCGCCGCGAGGGCTTTGAGCTCTCGGTGTCGCGTCCGCGCGTCGTGTTCCAGAAGGACGAAGCCACCGGCGGCGCCCTGGAGCCGATCGAGGAAGTCGTGATCGACGTCGACGAGGAGCATTCCGGCGTCGTCGTGCAGAAGATGAGCGAGCGCAAATCCGAGCTGATCGAGATGAAGCCATCAGGCGGCAACCGTCAGCGCCTGGTGTTCTACGCGCCGACCCGCGGCCTGATCGGCTACCAGGGCGAATTGCTCACCGACACCCGCGGCACCGCGATCATGAACCGCCTGTTCCACGGCTACGCCCCGTACAAGGGCGAGATCCAGGGCCGCCGCAACGGCGTCCTGATCTCCAACGACCAGGGCGAGGCGGTGGCCTATGCCATGTTCAAGCTGGAAGACCGCGGCCCGATGATGATCGAGCCGGGCTGGAAGGTCTACAAGGGCATGATCGTCGGCGAGCACACCCGCGACAACGATCTCGAGATCAACGTGCTCAAGGGCAAGCAGCTCACCAATATCCGCACGACCTCGAAGGACGAAGCCGTGCGCCTGACCCCGCCGATCCGTATGACCCTGGAAAAGGCACTCGCCTATATCGAGGACGACGAGCTCGTCGAGGTCACCCCGAAGTCGATCCGCCTGCGCAAGAAGCATCTCGACCCGAACGAGCGCAAGCGCGCGGAAAAGGCCAAGGAAGCGGTGGCGTAAGGCCGCCGCACGCCGCAGTGCGTAAGGGTGGGCAAAGCGCAAGCGTGCCCACCAATTCTAAGAACGTGGGCACGGCGTAAGAGCGCCTTTGCCCACCCTACCTCACTCACTTTGTGGTGCCTTTAGTGCGTATTAGAGACGTGCTAGAGCCCACCCATGTCCTTCCCCTCCTCCGTCGATGTCGCCATCATCGGAGCCGGTGCAGCCGGCCTCGGCGCGGCGCATGCGCTCGGTGGCTCCGGCCTCTCCGTGATCGTGCTGGAGGCGCGCAACCGGCTCGGCGGCCGCGCCTGGACCGTGCAAGCCTCGCCTGACGTGACCTTCGACGTCGGCTGCGGCTGGCTGCATTCGGCCGACAAGAACTCCTTCGTGCCGATCGCGCGAACACTCGGTTTCGAGCTCAACAAGGACCTGCCGCCCTGGCGCGAGCGCGCCTATGGCAATGCGTTTCCGCAAAGCCTGCGGGACGATTTCATGCGCGCGATGGACGCGTTCTACGACCGGCTTTGGCAGGCCGCGCAAAAGGGCAAGGACGAGCCGGCGAGCCTGAGCCTCGAGCCCGGCAATCGCTGGAACCCGATGATCGATGCGATCTCGACCTATATCAACGGCTGCGAACTCAAGGACATGTCGACGCTCGACTGGGACGCCTACGAGGACAGCGAGCTCAACTGGCGCGTCCGCCGCGGCTATGGCGCGCTGATCGCGGCCTATGGCGCGCCCCGCCCGGTGGCGCTGAACTGCAATGTCACGCTGATCGATCACTCGAACAGGCGCGTCCGCATCGAGACATCACAGGGCACGCTGACCGCCGACAAGGTGATCGTCACCGTGCCGACCAATTTGATCGCTGACGAGGCGATCCGCTTCTCGCCACCTCTGCCCGCCAAGGTCGATGCCGCAGCCGGCCTGCCGCTCGGCGTCGATGACAAGGTCACGCTCGCGCTCGACGGCGCCGAAGCCTTTCCGAAAGAAGGAAACTTGCGCGGCGCCACCATGCGCACCGAGATGGGCACCTATCACATCCGCCCGTTCGGCCAACCCTGCATCGAAGGCTTTTTCGGCGGCAGCTTTGCCCGCGCGCTGGAAGATGCCGGCGACGGCGCTGTCGCGGCGCACAGCATCGACGAGATCGCAGGTTTTCTCGGCAACGACATCCGCCGCAAGCTGAAGCCGCTGTATGAGTCGCGCTGGGGGCGCGATCCGTTTGCGCGGGGGTCGTATTCGCACGCGCTGCCCGGGCATGCCGGCGATCGCGCCGTGCTCGCGGCGCCGGTGGATGGACGGCTGTTCTTTGCGGGCGAAGCAACGTCGCCAAATTTCTTCACGACGGCGCATGGGGCGCGGGATAGCGGGGAGCGGGCGGCGAAGGAGGTGCTGGCGGCTCGGAGCAAACGATAGCCTCACACGCCGTCATTGCGAGCGCAGCGAAGCAATCCAGACTGCCGCCGCGACAAGATTCTGGATTGCTTGGCTGCGCTCGCAATGACGAGTCACTCGATCACCCGCGTGCGCAGATCAGCATCCGGCACGAAGCACGCATCATACTTGCCGAAGATGCGATAGCGATTGCGCGCGATGAGGCTGTAGATGGGGTCGCGCAACGGCTTTGGGACGGCGAAGAGTGCGCGCACCCAGCTCCAGCCCGGCAGATGCGACAGCACAGTCAGCGCGGCGTCGGACTTCAAGAACGCTTTGCCGCCGTGAACGACGGCGTTCGTATCGGGATCTTCAGGATCGATGCCGAAGGTGCGGGCGAGCCCGGCGCCATACACCGATTGGATCGGCGTGAAGCGAAATCGTTTCGCTGTGTCGCGCTGCGCGACGAAGCGCACCCAGCGCGAGCAGAAGATGCAGACGCCGTCATACAGGATCACGTCGTCATCGGGCCATTTTGACATTAGCGATTATCCAGCATGAGCAGCGCGACCAGCATCAGCACGATCGCCGGCCCGGTCTTCACCAGCGCGCCGAGCGGCTCGATCCAGAGATCGGGCGTCAGGATCGCGGCGCCGAACATGTAGCCGAGCGAGGCGACGATGCCTGCAACCAGGCCGATCGCAGCGGTGCGGCGGAAGGCGATCAGCGCGCCGATGCTCATGTCCATCAGGCTGGTGCCTGTCGTGACGGGATCGGCCAGCGCGGGCGGGAAGTTGTGCGCGGTCAGGATGCCGGCCGCCGCGCGGTAGGAGACGAACAGCGCGATGAAGCCGGAGACGAGCCAGAACCCGACCAGGCTCGCAATGATCAGCGCCTTGATCGGGAACAGCCGCGCGAACCAGACGTCCTGGATGGTGGCGGGATGGCGCCCGATTGCATCCGCCAACGTCTTCGGCGCGATGCCGGTCGCGGCGATCCATGCCGAGGGATCGCCTCGCACGCCGCGGCGAAGCTCGGCGATCGCGGTGGAGCGCAGCGGCGGCATCCAGCCGAGCGCGCTGGCGAGATCGCCCAGTCTCGCGCCGAGATCGAGCATGAAGGGCGGCATCGCGATGTGAGGCCAGGCGGCCGTGCCGAATGCGCGGCGGAACTGCTTGACGACGCCGGCCATCGTAACAGGCTCGGATTGCATCAGATCCCAGCTCACGGCCTTCACGGAGGCATCATCGATCTCACGCGCGGCGAGCCAGGCGATGGTCGCGGAGATATCCTCGACCGCAACGGGCTGAAAGGGCGTCGCCATCTCCTTGGCCGGAAGATCCAGCGGAAACGCGGCGAGCGCGCGCAGCATCGCGCTGCCACCATAGGCTGAAGGCGCCACGACGAAGCCGGGCCGCAGGATGGCGTGGGGAATGCCGGATGCTGCGATCAGCCGCTCGGCCTCGCGCTTGGTCATGGCGAAGGCGGTGCGATCGGCATCCGCGTTGCCGGGAATCGAGATGTGCACCAGCCGGATCGCACGACCGCGATCGGCAATGGCTTGAAGCAGACGCCCGACAAAATCGCGATGCACGGCATTGGTGTCGCTGCCGGGGCCGTCCTGAAGCACGCCGAGGCAGTTCACGACGACGTCGACCTCGTGCTCGCTCAGCAGGCGTGTCAGCGCGGGCGGATCGAGCGACAGGATCGGCAACTCGATATCGAGCGCGCTCATCGTCTGCGCCGGCGACAGCTTGCGTGCGACGCCGACAACGCGAAAACCTCTCGCGCGCAGATCGTCGGTGACGAAACGGCCGATCAGGCCGGAGGCGCCGAGCACCAAAATGGTTCGCTGGTTCATCGGATTCCTCAGAACGGCTTTGCGATCATCAGCCAGAGGATCACCATCGTCGCGCCGAAGCCGGGAAAGCCGAACGCGAACCAGCGGCGAAACAGGACGAAGTAACGCTCCGGCAGCGCGGCTTTCTGCTCGGCGGCCTTGCGCGCGAGATCGCGCATCTCGATCTGCATGAAAACGACAGGAATCCAGAACAGGCCTGCAACGGCATAGAGCACGAGCGAGGCGAGGATCCAACGCTCCATGATCGACGTGGACGAGAGCATCATCAGCAGGCCGCCGGTGACCGGCTGCAGCATCACCGCCGATAGCGTGAAGATCGCATCCGCAATCACCACCACGGATGCCGTGCGTGCAATGAACTCGGCATTGTCGGTGCGATGGGCCATCAGCATGAAGAAGGCGATGCCGGTTCCGGTGCCGAGGATGATGATGGCGCCGATCACGTGCAGATATTTGACCAGGAAATACAGCATCATGGCTTCTTCGCCACCGGCCTTAGCACGCGATCGAGCTCGCCGCTTGCAGCTTTGACGCCGGCCTCGGTCTCGATCATCCAATGGCCTTCGCTACCCACGGATGGCAGCGTGCGAACATCATCCTTGCCGCCGCCGCTGCGAAACGCATCCGCCAGTGCCTCCGAAAATGCCGGCGCAAAATAGCTGTCATTGGCTGCAACCAGCGATATCACGGGAATGCGCGCCGTCTTGCCGAATTCCGCCGCAGCAGCGAGCAGCGTATGCGGCGCACAGATCTTGTTGGGTTCGTCATTGGCATGACCGCCGCGCCCGGGTGCAAAGGCGATGATCGCGGCAATCGCTTTCGGATCGGCATGCGCAAGCGCCAGCGCGCCCCAGCCGCCGGCGGAATGCCCAATCACGACCGCGGCATCCTTACGAATAAAATCCTGCTTTTGCAGATAGTCCAGCGCGAGCGAAATTTCCGCCGCGGTGGCGCGGCCGGCGCGGGCGTAATCCGCTTCGTCGCAGCCGCCTTGATCTTCGACATAGCGGCCACCGGTCGCGCCATGCCCGAGGCGCTCCGGCACCAGCACGGCAAAGCCGCGCGCGACGAGAAACGCTGCCAGGGCGCGATATTCCGGCTGCGGCGTTTGCGCACGACGGAGCACGTTCTGCGTTGACGCATGTGCGATCACGGCAAGCCGGAACGGGCCGGCGCCCGCGGGGCGAAACAGCAGCGCGCGCGCGGCAAAATCGGTATCCGGTGACGGCACGCGCCATTCTTGTCGGCGAAGCGGCCCGCCCTCCGGGCCCGATGCCCCGAACGTGACCTGCGCGCACACAGGCGACGCAGTCAGCAGAACCAGCAGAGGCAGGCGCGCAAGGATGTTGAATAGTCGCATGGGTTGCCGGGAGCGAGCACGGACGGCGACCGCCACACTAGTAGGAACGAATCATTTGGGGCGGACTTTCTGCGCTGCCGTTGCCGTTGCCGTTCATTCGTTGCCGCAAGGCAGTTTTGCACCGACTGATGGCACGCCGGTGCCGTTCGAAGTGGCGTCTTGTCTTTTTTCGGCACAACATGGTTAAAATACTGATGCAGAAAGTCCACAGGTTAACCGATAATTAACGATAGGCCTTGCCGCCGGCGCGGCGACTTGGTTTGATTGCGTTCATGAGCACAACCCTGATCGAGGTTCGGCCGGCCAAAGCTGCAGATGCGACTGCGGTGGCGTCCACCCATGACGAAGCCTGGCGTTCCGCCTATCAGGGCATCATTCCCGGTGCCGAGCTCGAGAAGCTGATCAACCGCCGCGGTCCGCAATGGTGGGACAGCGCAATCCGCAAGGGCAGCCGCGTCAGCGTGCTGGTGTTCGGCGACAAGATCGCGGGCTATGCGAACTACGGCCGTAACCGCGCCCGCAGCCTGCATTTCGACGGCGAGATCTATGAGCTGTACCTGCGTCCGGAGTTTCAGGGCCTCGGCTTCGGCCGCCGTTTGTTCGCCGCCGCCCGGCGCGATCTCATGCAGAGCAATCTGAAGAGCATGGTGGTGTGGGCGTTGTCGGACAATGATCCGGCGACCGAGTTCTACCGGGCCCTGGGCGGCCGCATGGTGGCACGCTCCTCGGAGCGGTTCGGGCCGAAGTCGCTCGACAAGGTCGCCTTCGCCTGGACCAATTAAGATCCGGACCAATCAAGGTTTGGACCAATTGAGCTGCTGAGATCTTGGCCGGCAGCCTTTCCACCCGCCGATACCGCCCGCGTTTGCGCAGGTGATCGCGGGATTCATTATTTCGCAAAAACACGATGGATCGAGGGGCCAAGCCCGCGTATGACAGCGCCAAAATCGCTGCCGGGCGCGATCTAACCTCGGCGACAACGGAGCCTGCCTTATGCGTATCGATGCTATCTCGATCGGAAAAAACGTACCCCACGACGTCAACGTCGTCATCGAAGTCCCGGTGGGCGGCGAACCGATCAAATACGAGATGGACAAGGAAGCCGGCACGCTCGTGGTCGATCGCTTCCTGTACACGCCGATGCGTTACCCCGGTAACTACGGCTTCATCCCGCACACACTGTCCGACGACGGCGACCCCTGCGACGTCTTGATCATCAACACCCGCGCCATCATTCCCGGCGCCGTCATGAGCGTACGCCCGGTCGGCGTGCTGTTCATGGAAGACGAGGCCGGCGGCGATGAGAAGATTCTGGCGGTGCCGTCGTCGAAGCTGACGCAGCGCTACGACAAGGTGAAGTCGTATTCCGACCTGCCCGACATCACGCTGCAGCAGATCCAGCACTTCTTCGAGCACTACAAGGATCTCGAGAAGGGCAAGTGGGTGAAGATCCTGCGCTGGGGCGGTCCCGAGGAAGCCGCGAAGCTGATCCTCGAGGGCATCGAGCGCGAGAAGAAGAAGAAGGGCTGATCGTCATTCCGGGGCGATGCGCAGCATCGAGCCCGGAATCTCGAGATTCTCAGGTGCGCAATTGCGCACCATAGTTCGCACTTCGTGCGCCCCGGAATGACGGCGTTTCCTACACCGCCGGCTTCGGCAAACCTGCGATCGCGCAAGCTGCGCGCAGCGTGTTCACGAGCAGGCAGGCGACGGTCATCTGGCCGACGCCTCCCGGCACCGGCGTCACCGCACCGGCAACGCCAAGCGCTTCCTGATAGGCGACATCGCCGACGAGACGGGTTTTGCCGTCGTCTTTCGGAATGCGGTTGATGCCGATGTCGATCACGGTCGCGCCCGGCTTCAGCCAATCGCCGCGCACCATCTCGGGCCGGCCGACCGCGGCATAGACGAGGTCGGCCCGCTTCACGATGCCGGGCAGATCGCGCGAGCGCGAATGCGCGATCGTCACCGTGGCGTTCTCGTTCAGCAGCAATTGCACCAGCGGGCGGCCGACCAGATTGGAGCGGCCGATCACGACGGCGTTCAGGCCTTCGAGCGAGGCGTGCACGCTCTTGGTCAGGATGATGCAGCCGAGCGGCGTGCAGGGCGACAGGGCCTGGAATCCGCCGGCGAGCCGACCCGCATTGTTCGGATGCAGGCCGTCGACATCCTTGGCGGGATCGATGGCATTGATCACGGCCTCGGTGTCGAGGCCCTTGGGCAGCGGCAATTGCACGAGGATGCCATGCACGGCGGGATCGCGATTGAGCTTTGCGACGACGGTCAGCAGGTCCGCCTGCGAAACATCTGCCGGCAGCTTGTGCTCGAATGAGGCCATGCCCGCGGCTTGAGTCTGCGTATGCTTGGAGCGGACATAGACTTCGCTGGCGGGATCGTTGCCGACCAGGACCACGGCAAGGCCAGGCACCAGATTGTGCTCGCGCCTGACGCGGGCGACCTCGTTGGCGACGCGGGCGCGAAGGTCCGCAGCGATGATCTTTCCATCGATGATCTTGGCGGTCATGTCAGTTCCCCTTGTCTGTCGATTTGACTGGCGCGAGCTCGCGCAACGCTTGGACAAGCCTTGCCGGATCGCCTTCGATGGCGACTTGCTTCAGCCGCGCCGTCGCTCCCGACACGAGACTGACGCTGGCCTTGGGCACACGAAGCGATTTCGCCAGCAGCGCCAGAACGGCGCGATTGGCCTCGCCGCCATCGGCGACGGCCCGCACGCGCACCTTCAGCACGCTGCGGCCGTCGGTAAGCTGCTCGATCCCGTCGACGCCATCACGTCCGCCGCGCGGCGTCACCCGCAGCGCGATGCTGACGCCCGTGGTGGAGATGCGCCAGGGTTCCGTCAAGGCGCTCAGGGCTCCATCACGGTTCCACCGCCTAGGGTACGTTCGGATAAACGTATTCGGCGAGATAGAGCTGGATCAACCAGAGGATGAAGAAGGCGACGATCGGAGAGATATCGAGCCCGCCCATGCTGGGCAGCCGGCGCCTGATAGGCCCCAGGACCGGTTCGGTAATCCGATAGAGAAATTCCGCGATCGCGCCAACGAACTGGTTGCGAGTATTCACGACGTTGAACGCGATCAACCAGGACAGGATTGCCGATGCGATCAGTAGATAGATGTAGAGATTGATGATCTGGATCAGAATGAAGACTATCGGACGCATCAGCGAAACACTCTCTGGGCCTGCCGCGGGGTGATCTTGGCTAAATATCGGTTCCCCCCGACCCAAACAAGGGAAGTCGGCATCCGGATGGCTAAAACCCCCTTACACCTGTCCTTGACTTGACCTTGGCGGGGACTTAAATGGCGCCCGGTTGTCGGCCGCGTTCACCAGAGCGGCCAGCAAAGGGGCCATAGCTCAGCTGGGAGAGCGCGTCGTTCGCAATGACGAGGTCGGCGGTTCGATCCCGCCTGGCTCCACCACGCTTCGCCCTTCGGGCTCCGCGTGGCGCAGCCGCGCGGAGCCCGAAGGACGAAGACGGACTTGATCCTCCGAGTTCGGCACCCCCTACTTCCCCGTAAACCTTGGCGGCCGCTTCTCCATGAAGCTCGCCACCCCCTCCCGGAAATCGCTGCCGTTCAGCGCCACCATCATCTCCCTGTTGGCCTCGATCGTGGCCTCGGCCAGCGTCTGGAACGGCACCTCGTAGAGCTGCCGCTTGATCACGGCCATCGCGCTCGGCGAGACGAAATCGGCGAGATCGCGGGCATAGGCGTAGGTTTCTTCGCGCAGCCTGTCAGGCGCGCAGAGCCGGTTGACCAAACCGATTCGCAGCGCCTCGTCGCTCGAGACGCGGCGCGCCGAGAGCAAGAGATCCATCGCATTGGCGTGGCCGACGATGCGCGGCAGCATCCAGCTGATGCCGTGCTCGGCAATCAGGCCGCGCCGCGCAAAGGCCGTCGTGAACACCGTATTGTCCGCGGCAAAGCGCAGGTCGCAATAGAGCGCATGGACGAGGCCGATTCCGGCGGTCGCGCCATTGAGCATCGCGATGACAGGCTTGCCGATCGAGGGATAGAAGCCGTAGCGCGTCTGCCAATCCGGCCGGCGGTTCATGTCGAACGGCGGCAGGCTCGAAGCGCGCCTGACATCGTTGGGGTCGAGCCCTTTCAGCGCATCCATGTCGGCGCCGGCGCAGAAGGCGCGGCCAGCGCCGGTCAGCACGATGACGCGGATATTGTCATCGGCGCTCGATGCCTCCATCGCATGGCGGACGTCGCGCTCCATGGTCGGAGTCCACGCATTCATGCGATCAGGGCGATTGAGCGTGATGGTCGCGATTCGATCGCTCACCTCGTAGAGAATGTGCTCATAGGCCATGGCGCTCTCCCTTTGTCGGCCGGCGCGCGTTCGCGCGCGCTCAACGGCAGCGAGCCTAGCATAGTCAGGAATGAGGCGAGGGCTTGCGTGAAGGCGCGATCACTCGGCGGCTTGCGCCAGCACCGGCCGGCGCGCCAGCCAGCCATCGATGAAATGATCGAGCCAGGCGCGTTCCGCGGCATCGTAGACCGCGCGGTCCGCGAAATGATGATGCCGCTCGCGGGCGCCGGGCGCGCCGAGACCGTCATAGCCACGGGTGGTCCAGCAATGCATCATGGCGTAGGTCACGTCAGGATGAAACTGCACGCCGAAGGCGTTGCCGGCACGGAATGCCTGGTTGGGAAAGTCATCACCCTCCGCAAGCAGCTCGGTGCCATCAGGCAGCTCGAAGCCTTCGCGATGCCAATGATAGACCTGCGCCGGCCAATCCGGACAGAGCGCGCGACCTGCCGCGGTCGGGCGGATCGGGTAATAGCCGATCTGGGTCAGCGCCTCTGCATGCGGTGCGACGCGCGCGCCAAGCTGCATCGCCAGCATCTGCGCGCCCAGGCAGATGCCGAGGAACGGCCGCTGTTCGCGGAGCGGAATCTCGATCCAGTCGATCTCGCGGCGGATGTAATCATCCGAATCATTCGCGCTCATCGGCCCGCCGAACACCACCGCTCCGGCATGCTGATCGAGCGTATCGGGGAGGGGATCGCCGAATCGCGGACGGCGGATGTCGAGGCGATGGCCGAGCGCGCGCAGCACATTGCCGACGCGGCCAGGCGTGGAGGATTCCTGATGGAGAACGATCAGGACCGGCAGGCAGGGATCGGCGGCGGCCGCGCTCGGCGTCCTCCCTCGGAAGGACACCACTTCTGCGCCACCAAACCTGTCCGTCCGAAACGACATGGCCTTTTGCGAGTGCTATCGGTTCAAGTCGTCAGCATAGCTAAGCGAAGGTTAACATCGCGTGAGTTTGCGCACACACGCAGCCCATACTCCTGCTCGATGCAGTCCTGCTTGATGTAGAAGCAAGCTCCGGGCCACCACGGGTGCTTCGGGCTGCTTCAGCTCCGCTGCCGTTGAAACCGGCTGGTGGCGGACAGGATGAAGCCGCGCGGGAAGAAGCGCAGCGCGAACGGCACAATCTTGATGCCGAGACCCGGCAGCACGGCCCGTTTGTTCGCCATCAAGCCACGATAGGCCTGCCGCGCAACGTCCGCGGCGGGAACGTTGAGAATCGCCGTATCATGCCCGGACCCGACCCCGGCACGCCCCTGGAATTCGGTTTGCACCGGTCCCGGACACAGCACGGTGACGCGCACGCCGCGCGGCGCGAGCTCCGCTCGCAACGCCTCGGTCAGCGAAATCACATAGGCCTTCGAGGCGTAATACACGGCCATGCCGGGACCGGGCAGGAAGCCCGCGACCGAGCCGACATTGAGAAGGCCGCCCTTGTTCCTGACGAGCTGATCGGCAAAGCGCAGCGACAGATCGGTCAGCGCCCGGACGTTGACATCGACGATGCCGACCTGCTCGTCGCGGTCGCGCTCGATCGCATCACCGAACACGCCGAAACCGGCATTGTTGACGAGATTGTCGAGCTCGACCTCTTCGGCAGCGAGCGCAGCGGCGATCCGCTCGCCGGCGTCGGCTTGCTGGAGATCGCAGGCGATCACGATCGGCCTCTTGCCGCATGTCGCAGCGAGCTCGTTCGCGAGCGCTTCGAGCCGGTCCGCGCGCCGCGCCGTCAGCGCGAGACGATGTCCATTCGCGGCAAACACGCGCGCCAGCTCCGCGCCGATGCCCGCCGACGCACCGGTGATCAACGTTACCCGCTCAGTCACGATCGCAGTCTCTTGATGTAATTTTTTGGGCCCCGAAACAGCGGGAACTGGAGCATAGGCCACGCGCGACAGGCAAGCGGTGCTGGCGGCATGGCGGTCTGAGCGACCGTCGGGAATGCGAGAAAAAGCCCGAATTTACAGGGACATACGGAACCGGGACGTTCCGGCGGCTACATTAAAGTTTCGTCATGTGATCGATACAACTAGCAATCACGCCGGGCTTGCGGTCGCTCAGCTTCCGAGAGCGCGGTCCGTGACCTGCCCGCCGGCACGCCCGGCGACGGCGTGCTTGAGATCGATCCGGTCGCGCTGGGAAACCCCGAGCAGGTCCGAGGCGCGCCAGACGACGTTGTCCTCGAACTCGGTGACCTGGCCGTCGGCATAGACCAGCTCCCACATCATCTGGACGATGCGCTTGCGCCCCTCTTCATCGAGCGAGCGCATGATGACGCTGGTGAAGTGATAGAGATCGACCGCCTCGCCCTCGACCTCTGTCGCATCCGCGATCAGCCGGTCGGCGGTGCCGCGGTCCAGCTTGAAATGGCTTTCGATCAGATTGTGCAGCTTGCGCTGCTCGGCCGGCGTCGGCTGGCCGTCCAGGGAAACCACGTGGACCAGCAGCGCGGTTGCCGCCAGGCGGTAGTCGCTGTCGCCAAAGGCGCGGTCCTGACCATGGGGGGCAACAATGTCGGCGATGAATTGGCGCAAGCCGTCGAGCATAAGGTCCTACCGAAATCGATGACGCCGCAGCAAGCGCGGCCGCTACAAGCCTTATATGAGCGGGAAACTCAACCGGCGCAACGTGCGTCAGTTCCGCGCGCTGCATTACGTTTCGGCAATCTGTTCTCTCCGTCATGGCCGGGCTTGTCCCGGCCATGTCCGCAACGAAAGACGTGGATGCCCGGGTCAAGCCCGGGCATGACGACGGAGAATGTGGCGATGACCCCCGTCCCTCACGGTATCTCGTACACCACCATCTTGTCGGCGATGCCGCGCAGGGCCGCCTGCTTCTGGATCGGCTTGATCTCGCGCCGCTGCAGGATCTCGGCCACCGCCGGCGCGTCGAGCACCGGACCGGTGATGTGGATCTCCTGCGCTGTCGACAGGCTCTGCACGCGCGCGGCGATGTTGACGGTCTGGCCGAAATAATCCTGCCGCTCGTTGAGCATCACCGCAAGGCACGGGCCTTCATGGATGCCGATCTTGAGAATCAGATCGTTGGCGCCGCGCTGCTTGTTCAGATCATCCATCGCCGCGCGCATGCGCAGCCCCGCCGTGATCGCGTGCTCGGGCCTGACGAAGGTCGCCATGACGGCATCGCCGATCGTCTTCACGACGGCGCCCTTCTCGGCGGCGATGATCTCCAGCAGCGCCCGGAAATGCGCGCGCACGAGATCGAAGGCGCTGAGGTCGCCGACGCGCTCGTACAGCGCCGTCGAGCCCTTCAGGTCGGTGAACAGGAATGTCAGCGAGGTGATCTTCAATCGCTGATCGACATTGAGATTGTCGGCCTTGAAGACGTCGCGGAACGTCTGGTTCGACAGCATCCTCTTGGCGGTCAGGATCGGCTTGCGCTTGCCGATCATCTCGTGCATCGCGTCGGCGGCAATCCAGACCGAGGGCAGAACGCGACCGCCCGATTGATTTTCGAGCGTGAGGCGCAGCGGCCCGGGACGCATCACGGTAGTCCCCGTCGGCGCCTCCAGCTTGTTGAACATGATCGAAAGCTGCTGGCGTTCGCTGGTCGGCTCGCCCTGGACGTCCAGGAAATGCGCGGAATGGGTGACCGGCTCGAACACGATGATGAACTGGCTCGGCAGATTCAGCGAGAGGATCGCCTTTTCGCCGGCAGGCAATTCCAACGCTTCCAGTGTCACTTCGTTGATCAGGCGCGAAAAGGATTCTTCGTTGATGTCGACGCCCGAGCTCCAGAACATCTGCCGCACATATTCCCAGATCGGCAGCGTATCGGGATCGTGAGCGGCGATGCGGCGGACCTGCGGGCTGACGGTGAAGGCCACCTCGACCATCTCGTCGACCGACGCCTCGTATCCGGCCGCGCAGAGCGCACAATTGTAATCATCGTGCTTCAGTGATTTCAACGTCGTGTGCGCGCCCAGAACCCCTCCGCAACCGGGACACAGCACGTTCCAGCCGATGTCGAACAGGCCGAGACGCGAGGCATGCAGGAATCCGGAAATGACCTTCTCCTGATCGAGCCCGGTCCGATCGGCAAAATCCAATGCGTTGATGCGGTTGAGCTCGCGGTCGTGACCATTGGCGATCAGCTGCGCGATGGCCTCGACGACGGCACGATCCGCGGTCTGCTTCAGAACGGAAATCTGGGCCTGGATGTCGGTCATGGTGCAACTCTATCTGGGGTGGATCACGCCGGCGGCCAGACGACGGTCTATCACCGCCGCGTGATGCGGAACATGGGTGAGTGGTCCGGCTGGGTCGTGACGACGCCAAACGGAATGACCGGCGCTGCATCCACCAGCTCGACGCGGAACGCGCCGATCAGTCGTGCCAGCGCCAGCACGGATTCGGCTTGCGCGAACGGCGCACCGATGCAGACGCGCGGGCCGGCACCGAACGGCAGATAGGCGAAGCGATCGGGCGGCTCCTTCGACATGAAGCGTTTCGGGATGAAAGCATTGGGCTGATCCCAGAGCTTCTCGTGCCGGTGCAGCAGCCAGGGGGCGATCATGATGATGTCGCCCTTGTTGACCTCGGCTCCGGCCACGATGTCCTTGCCGCGCGCGGCGCGCGCAACAAGGAACGCCGGCGGATAGAGCCGCATGGTCTCGTCGATCACCGCGCGGGTGAATTTCTGCCGGTCGATATCGACCATGCTGTCGAGATGCTCGCCGCGCGTCTCGGAAGCGACCTCTTCCTGCGTGTCGGGGTCGAGCGCCAGCAGATAGAGCGCCCAGAACAGTGCGGTCGCGGTGGTCTCATGGCCTGCCAGGATCATGGTCGCGACCTCGTCAACGAGCTGCTCGTCGGAAAAGCCCTTGCCCGTCTCGGGGTCGCGCGCCTCGTCCATGAGATCGAACAGATCGCGCGGAGGCGCGCCGTGCTTCTTTCCCACCGCACGCCGTTCGGCGATCAGCATCGCGACAAATTGGGTCCAGCGCTTGCGGAAGCGGGCGCGGGCCCGGTCCATCGGGGTCGGCCACGACACCGGTAGCGCCATGTCGAGGAAATGGGCCCGCCCGAGCCGCTCGCCATATTCCATGACGAAGTTGCGCAGGGTCGGACCGTGCTGGTCCATCCCGAACGAGAACATCGTGCGTCCGGCAATCTCGAGCGTCATGCGCTGCATGATCTCGCGCAGATCGACCGGCTCGTTGGTTCGGGTCTCGAGCTTGGCAATGGTCTCGTCGAGCACCGCCGTCATGTGCGGGACGAGATTGGCGGTAGCGCGCGGCGTAAACGCCGGCGACAGGGTGCGCCGTTGAAATGTCCAGGCGTGGCCCTCGGCGAGCAGGAGACCCTCGCCGAGCACCGGACGCAGCATGCGGATGCCCGCCGGCGTCCGCGTGTAATTCTGGTAGTTGCTGAGCAGGACGTGCCGGATCGCATCCGGCTGGTTCAGGATGAAGCTCTTGTGCAGGAAGAAGCGGCCCTGGATGACCTCTTCCTCATAGGCGCGCTGCCCCCAGGTCGCGATCATGTTCCGCTTGATCACCGCGATACGGCCGAAGAACGACATGTTGTCGGGCGCACGCGGCGGCGTCGGCGGGATGATAGGCCGGCGCATGCTGGCGATGTTCATGGCTCCCTCCCGCAGACCTGACGCAAGCAAATAGCTAGTAAGTCAGCTCCGCAACCGCAATCCTGTTCTCGGAGGCCGGCCAGGCGCGCGCCACAATTCGTTCTTCGTTGAACTGGGCCACGATGTTACGCCCGACCTCGCTGGCCGGAAGGCGCAGGGTTGCTGTCGCATCCGTAGGCACGCCCGGCGTGACGTCCGCGGGCTCGCGGCCATCGAGCAGAACGGTATCGCGCGGCAGCCCGAAATAACCGCGCGGGCGCGACATGATCACGACCGCGCCGGCATCCTTCTCTTGCGGAAGGAAGGGCCGCGCGGCGCGCAGATGCACGACATCGGAGGAACGCGGGAAAGGCGAGCGGTAGAAGTGCGTGATCGGGGCGTCCGGCGAGGTCAGGACGATCTCGAGCGGCGAGGCGGGATCGACCTCGGCCGGCCCCCAGCGTCCATCGGCGCCCGTGGTCAAGCGGTAAACCAATTCGCCTTTGCGCTCCCCGCTCTCGCGGTCGACATGGTAGATCTCGACGGTTGCGCCGGCCACGGGGCGATTGGTCGGCGCGCCATCCGCGGCGCCAGTGACCAGTCCACCGATATGGACCGTCCGCTCCGGCGTGATCGCGATGCGCGCGGGCTCGCGACCGGCGATGAATTTGTAGATCTCGCGGAACGCCCGCGGATGATACGCCGTCTCGCGATGATCGATCGCGCCGAGCACGAGATTGGTCGCGCCCTTCAGCTCCGGCCCTTCTGCGGTGACATTGGTCGGCACGCCCGGCTTGCCCATGAAGCGGCCGTCGGGCTGCGCATATTTGTCCATGCCGTCGCTGCGCAGGGTAAGGAAGGCGACATCAGGCGTCACCTCGCTCTCGCCTTCGTTCAGACCGCGCAGGAAGGCCCCGCGCCCGTTGAACTCGCTGCCGAGCAAAGCGTCGAGCGCAAACACGCCATGATTGGGCGTGCCGCACAGCACCGCGTGGCTGACATCGCCGGCGCCGCCATTCTTGATGACGTTGCGGATCGAGTTGCCGCCGCGCGAATTGCCGACCAGCGCCACGCGCGCCGCGCCGGTAAGACGTTTCAGTTCAGCGATGGCCGCGGCAAGCTCGCGGCGCTGCTCTTCGGTCGAGGACCGGTTGGGCTGCTCGACCGCATCGTCGTCACGCGCCCTGGGATTGGTGAAATTGATGGCCATCATACGGTCGCGCGCGATGCCGTTGGATTCCATCCGCCACAGCGTCGTGATCCAGAGGGCGTCGTAATCGCCATTGCCATGGACGAACAGGATCGGCGGCACCTCGGAACTGCTGGCCGTCAACGATGTCTGCGCCAGCGCCTCCATCTGCAAGCTCGCAACCGCGAAAGGCAGGCTGGCTGCGCCTTGCAGGATTGTCCGTCGTGACAGCTTCATTCCATCCTCCCCGGTAAAACCGATATCTTTGCACCGCTTATATCTTTGCACTGCTTATAGCGGCCCAACCACTGGACAGCGAAGGACTTTCGCGGGCATCACTGGGTCTGCCGGAATTATTCAGGCCATTCCTGCCATACCTCTTGGAAGGGTATATGACCGAGCAGACGAACCGTCAGAGACGTTCCGCCGACGGCATCACCGCGCCGCTGCGGTACACCGTGTTCCGGCGCATCTGGCTCGCCAGCCTGCTCTCCAATCTCGGCCTCCTGATCCAGGGCGTGGGTGCGGCCTGGGCAATGACGCAGATGGCGGCCTCCGCCGACAAGGTGGCGCTGGTGCAGACCGCCCTGATGCTGCCGATCATGCTGATCTCGATGCCGGCCGGCGCCATCGCCGACATGTACGACCGCCGCATCGTGACGCTGGTGGCCCTCATGATCGCCCTGACCGGCGCGTCGGCCCTCACGATCCTGGCCGGGCTCAAGCTCATCGCCCCGGAATCGCTGCTCGCCTTCTGCTTCGTGGTCGGCAGCGGCAATGCGCTGTTCGGTCCGGCCTGGCAGTCCTCAGTCAGCGAGCAGGTGCCGCCGGACGCACTGCCGTCGGCAGTGGCGCTGAACGGCATCAGCTACAACATCGCGCGCAGCTTCGGCCCCGCGGTCGGCGGCGTCATCGTTGCCGCCGCCGGCGCGGTCGCGGCATTCGCCTGCAACGCGATCCTCTATCTGCCGTTGCTGGTGGTGCTGCTGCTTTGGCGGCGCGTGGTCGAGCCCTCGCGCCTGCCGCGGGAGAAGCTCAACCGCGCCATGGTCTCGGGCTTCCGCTACATCACCAACTCGCCGCCGATCAAGATCGTGCTGTTGCGCACGCTGGTGATGGGCCTGATCGGCGGCGCGATCATGGCGCTGATGCCGCTGGTCGCCCGCGACTTGCTGCATGGTGGTGCGCAGACCTACGGCATCATGCTGGGTGCGTTCGGCATGGGCGCGGTGGTCGGCGCACTGAACATCCACGAGCTGCGCAAGCGCATGAGCGGCGAAGCTGCGATCCGCGCCTGCACCATCTCAATGGCGTTTGCGATGGCCGCGATCGCCCTCAGCACCGAGCCGGTGCTGACCGCGGCCGCGCTGGTGCTGGCCGGCGCGGTCTGGATGGCGGCGGTGGCGCTGTTCAACATCGGCGTGCAGCTCTCCGCGCCGCGCTGGGTCGCCGGTCGATCGCTCGCCGCGTTCCAGGCCTCGATTTCCGGCGGGATTGCGATCGGCGCCTGGGGCTGGGGCCATCTCACCGACTACGCCGGCGTCGAGGTCGCGCTGCTCACGGCCGCCGGCCTGATGCTGATCTCACCGCTGCTGGGGATCTGGCTTGCAATGCCGCGCGTCGGCGCCCGCAACGAGGATGCCGAGGTGCTGGCCGATCCTGAAGTCAAGCTGCCGCTGACGGGGCGCAGCGGACCGCTGGTGGTCGAGATCGAATATCGCGTCGCCCAGGAGAATGCGCGCGCCTTCCACAATGTAATGCAGGACGTGCAGCTCTCCCGGCAGCGCAACGGCGCCTATGGCTGGTCGATCGCGCGCGACATTGCCGATCCGGAATTGTGGACCGAGCGCTATCACTGCCCGACCTGGTTCGACTACTTGCGCCAGCGCAACCGTTCGACCCAGTCCGAACGTGCGCTGCATCAGCAGGCGATCGATTTCCACATCGGCCCCGATCCGGTGCGGATCCGCCGCATGCTGGAGCGGCCGTTCGGCTCGGTACGCTGGAAGGAAGAGACGCCGGATCGCGCGAGCGCCGAGGTGCTGCCGGTGGTGGCGACTGCGGCGGGGAGCAGCATCAGTCGCTAGCTACGGTAAAATGATCACTGCCCGTGTTCGGTCAGCACCTTGTCGCAGGCCTTGCTGAGGCGCGCGCGATGCTCCTTCAGGCAGGCGAGCACGGCGCTATCGCCGTTGCTCATCACGGCGCGGCAATGACGTGTGACGTCGCGCGCGCAGGCATCATGGCCGGGCTGCTGCTGCGCGAGGGCGCCTGAGGCGCACAGGATCAAAGGGACAATGAAAAAAACTCGGCTCATCGCATAATGCCTCGTACCCGGAAAGCTATGCGGGCGAAGCTAGAGCGGTGATGCCGCACCCGCAACGGCTTTGTTGCCAGACAGGCTGGCGCGGCGGGATGGCTCCGGCGTTGAGCCGAAGCGCATCGCGAGGGGAGCTCGAAGCGACCGAACGGCTCGGGCCCTTACTGGCCGTCCTGAGCGTCAGCAACCTTGCGTGACGCGCCCTTGGCGAAGTGAACGACTTGGTCATTTGCAGCTCCCATTGGCACCGCCGCAGCGGGGCCCGTTGTTGATGGGAACTACGATGCTCCAGCAAAACAGTTTCCACTGTGATGACGGTCACGGGCGAGCGCGCCTCTGTGACTTCGGTCACTTTGGCGCACCCACCTGAAATTCCTCCAGAACCGCTGCCGCGTTGGTGTCACGTTAACTGTTCCTTCGCATTAATGGCTTGCGACGCGGGAAATTCCGCTGGTTTGGTTGCGTGATTGGAAAGAGTAGCGATGCGTAATGCGTTGGGCCTGATGCTGGCCAGTGTGGTTGCGGCGATCGTGATCGCCGGAGGTTGGTATTTTTATTCCGCCCGCGCCGACCAGGGCGCCCCCAAGACAACAGCCGCCCGTGCCGCCGATGCTCTGCCGGCGCAGGCCAAGCTCGCCGCCAAGGATGACGTCGAGACCACCGCGGCGATCGCGGGCAAGCCGGCCGCTCCCGCTGCGGGAGCCAGCTCCGCACCCGCGCCCGCAGTGGCACCGGTTCAGCCGGCGAACTGCAGCAATCCGAATGCCCTTGGCGTCTCGCGTGTGGTCGAGATCGACACGACCGGCGGTCCGGGCTTCGGCTTCGAGCAGTACAAGCAGTTCGATTTCCTCACCGACAAGGAGGTCGTGCTGACCTTCGACGACGGTCCGTGGCCGGTCAACACCCCGGCGGTGCTCAAGGCACTCGCGGATGAGTGCACCAAGGGCCTGTTCTTCTCGGTCGGCAAGCATGCGACCTACCATCCGGAAATCCTGCGCCAGGTGCTCGCGCAGGGCCATACGGTCGGCGCGCACACCTGGTCGCATGTCAACCTCGCCGGCAAGAAGATGACGGAGCAGCAGGCCAAGGACGAGATCGAGAAGGGCTTCAGTGCCGTGAAATGGGCGCTCGGCACCAATCCGTCGCCGTTCTTCCGCTTCCCGCAACTGTCGCAGAGCCCGGCGCTCGTGAGCTATCTCGGCAGCCGCAACCTCGGGATCTTCTCGACCGACCTCGACTCCTTCGACTTCCGCAAAGAGAGCACGCCGGACAAGATCGTCAGCAACGTGATGACCAAGCTCGACAAGCTCGGCAAGGGCATCATCCTGATGCACGACTTCCAGAAACGTACCGGCGAAGCGCTGCCGACGCTGCTCGCGCGCCTCAAGGCCGGCGGCTACAAGGTCGTGCAGATCAAGGCGAAGACGACATTCGACTCGCTGCCCGAGTATGATGAAGCGGTGCTCAGGGAGTTGAAGGTGCCGGCGTCGAGTGCGACGAACGGGCGTCCAGTCTCGAGCGTGGTGCAGACGGTCTCGCAGCGCTAGGCGTTTTGAGGTTCGACAAGAATGCGATGGCCGGGCTCAGCCCGGCCATTTTGTTTTGGAAGAAGAGCGGCCTCACCAGTAGATGCCGTGGCGATGCAGTTCGCTGATGATCCGGCCTTCGGTCCAGGTCCTGTGATGCCTGGGCTTGTCCGCCTTCGCCGTCGTCTTGGGCGCAGGCTGAGCCGCAGCAGGCGCTGACACCGGTGCGGTCGCTGATGGGGTCGCGGCTGGCGCGGTGGTCGTAACCGCTGGCGGACGATCGACATAAGCAGGAGCCGCAGCCGCCGGAGCGGCTTCGCTCACCTGCGTGGCGGTGGCGGTCGGCGGCACTGTGGCTTGCGGTGCCGGAGCCTGGTCGTTGGCCGCGGCCAGCGAGAGGCTGCGTGAGCCGCCGGCCTGGGCCGATGCAGAGACCAGAACCATGGCGGCAACCAGAATGATCTTGCGCATGTGAAATCTCCCCGTGTTTGCGTGAGGCGGACACTAGGGAAGAGACGCGGGAGCTTATGTGAAATAAATCACGCAAGCGCAGGCAGCGGCTTGCCGAGCCGAAGCAGGCGCAGCCTGCGAAGGCTGGTGCCGCAAGAGGGATTCGAACCCCCGACCCCGTCATTACGAATGACGTGCTCTACCGACTGAGCTATTGCGGCGAACCCTGCCGGAGCCTGAACAAAGCCGGCCCCGATACGCGCGCTCCTGATATCGGGCATGGCCCGAATTGGCAAGGACAAGCGGTAGGCGAAATGCGGGATCAAGCGCCCCAGCGGGACCAGAATCCGCGCCAGCCGCCGGCCTGGGCCTTCGCATGGTCCCTGGGCGTGCCGATTTGTTCCGTAAATTCATCGCTCGGACCATCGTCATCGATGCCGGGATCGTCAGGCGCACGGACGATCGGAATCACCGTCTGGATCGGCGTCTGTGCCGGCTTGCCGAGGTCGGCGCGGGTGCGGAACACCGGGGTCTCCGCCACCGGCGATGATTCGGCGGCTTCAGGGGCCGGCTTGACCGGCTCGGGAGGCACCTCCGCCGGCTCTTCCTTGGCGGTTTCCTTGGCCACCGGCGGCGCGTTGTCCTGTGCGGCCGGCTCGGGGGCTGCAGCCGACGCCGACGCGATCACGACCGGTTCCGTAGGCGCCTCATTGGCCATCGTTACCCGCTTCGGTGGCGGGGCGGCAAGCATGGCTTCCTCGAAGGCCGAGGATTCGATCGTCGTCCCCTTGTCCGAGGGCAGGCTCGCCACCGGCGTCTGCCACTGGAAGGCGTCGAGGCGGCCGGTGACGGGGGAGACCGGACGCCAGCGGTCGCTGACATAGCCGTCCGCAGTCCAGGCCGGGTCGTGACGGGCGCGGACCGCGCGCAAGGTCCAGACGCGGGCACGGCCGCTGTCGCCGTGTTCGGCGCGCTCGAGCTCAGCCATCAGCAGCGCCACGCGCTGGGTCGGATTGTTGACATAAGGCGACAACACCTCGCGCGCACGGGCGAATTCGGAGGCGTCGATCGCGGCGCGCGCGATCGCGAGCTGGCCCTCGACATGGCCGGGCTTGTCGGCGGGCGTCTTGGCCGCGAGCGTCTCGACCCGCTGCAGGCGCTGCCGCGCGGAATCGCCGAGCTTCACATGCGCGTAGGCATCGGCGAGATCGGGATGCGGATTGGCAAGCCAGGCGGCCTCGACCAGCTTCATGGCGCGGCGCACCTGATGCGCCTCGCTCTCGAATTTCGCGGCGAGCACCGCGGCCGGCACCAGCGTCGGCGCGAGCTTGACCGCCTCCATCACGCTCTCGCGCGCGACGTCGCGGTCCATGGTCTCCAGTTCCAGCGCGCGCGCCGTGAGCAGCACGCCGCGCTGGCGGCGGTAGGCTTGCTTGTCGATCAGCCCGGCGGACAAATTCGAATCGAGGATCGCGAGCGCGCCGCCCCAGTCGCCGCGCGCGCAGCGGAAGCCGAGCACGGCATGCGAGGCCCAGGTCGATGATGGTGACAGCTTGAGCGCTTCCTCCGCGATCATCACGGCACCGACCGCATCGTCGGCGCGCTGCGCCTCGATGAACAGGCCGCGCAGGCCGAGCAGCCGCGTATCCTCACGCTCGGCCATGGCGCGGAAGGCGTGCTGGGCCTCGTCGCGATTGCCGTCGAGCTGGGCCGATTGCGCGTGCAGGAGCAGCGCGAGCGGATCGTCCGGCGTGTGCCGCCGCGCCGCGTCAGCATGACGGCGGGCGAGCGCGGTATCGCCATGACCGATCGCGAGCAGACCATGGGTGATGGCGTGGCGTCCCCGCGCATGACGCTTCTCGCGTCGGCGTCGGCGCACCCGTCCCGGCATTCTCCAGATGACGGTCAGGATGCTCCACAGCAACACCACCAGCACCGCGAAGATACCGAGGCAGAGCACGAACACCGGGATGCTCGGCGAAGCGCGCCAGCCGCCCCAGGTCAGCACCACATTGCCGGGCTGATCGGCGACCCAGGCCGCGCCGGCGCCTGCAAGCGCAATCAGAACGAGGAAGAGGACGATGCGAAGCATGGTGATCCCCATACGCGCGGAGTGTTGCGCGAGTCTTATTGAGCAGGCTTGGTGAGACCAGCCAGAGCGTCGTCGGCGAATTTGCGGGAGGCCGCGAGCGCGGCGTCGCGGGCATCGGCCTTGTCGAGCCAGGCCTGCGCCGGCGCGCGATCAGCTTCGGGCAGCGCCTTCAGTTCGCGGCGCGCCTCGGCGAAATCATTGCGCAGCGCCGCCGCCGTGACCCGCGCGACGACGGCGCCGCGGTCGTTGCCCGCCCCGTCGGTGCGCTCGATGCGGACAAGCTTCGATGCCCCGGCCTGAAGCCGCTCGACGATGCCGGCATTGCTGCTCGGCGCTTCCGGCGGCGGCGACAGTTTCGGAACGATGTTGAGGAGCTCGCGGGTCAGGGCAACCGGCGTCGGAATGCCTGATGCGGCGAACGCATCGAGCGGTTTCAAGACCTCGGGCTTCGCTGCAAACGAACGGGCGGCGGCGAGCTGTGCCTCATAGGGATCGTTATGGCGAACGGCGACGTCGAGTAGCGTGGCGGCAACCACATGGCGCAACGGCCTGTCATCCATCGCTTTCGCGTCGGCGATCTTTTCGCCCTGCTGCGCGAGCTCGGCGCGGGCGGTCGTGCTGGCGCGCTCGAGCTGGGAGATACGCGCGTCGAGGGCGGCGAGGCTGGACGAAGCCACGGTGTCGGGCGGCGTGGATCTGGCATCGTTCAATGCGCTCGCCGTCTTGTCGGACTGCGCGCGCAGATTGGCGATATCGCCGCGCAAGGTGCCGACGGATTTCTCCAGCGCATCGAGCCGTGCGACAACAGCCGGATCGGCGGCGGGCTTGCCCGCTTTGGCTTCGACTGCGGCGACACGCCCGCTCAGCGCATCGACGGCTGCACTCGTCACCTGTGGCGCGGCCGGCGGCGCCTGCACCGCGGGCCAGCCCAGCATCCAGCCGACCGCAATCACAACCGCAGCTGCAACGGCGCCTGAAAATGGCGCGATGACCCAGGGTGAAATGGCTGTAGGCGCAGCGGCGGCCTGAGCCTCATCGCGCTCCGGCTCCGCCTTGGCGGTTTCGGCCTTGGCGGTTTCGACCTTGGCGGTTTCGACCTCGGCGTCCTCGGCACTGGCCTGCCCGGCATTGGCCTGCTCGGCCGAGGGCCCGGCCTCCGGCTCGACCACCACGTCGTGGGGCCGGGTGGTGACTTCGGTCGCCTCGAGGTCGATGGTCGGTGGGGTGCGCTTGGCACGGCCGGACTCAGGGGGCATTCCGGCGTCTTCAGGCTTGCCTGCGTCTTCAGGCTTGTCGTCGGCCATCGTGACGGTTCCTCACACTTGCATTACCAGAGACGAGCCCGATTGCGTCGGATTCGGCCCGTCCTCTTACGCCAAACGGGTCCGCAAAGCACGCTCCAAGGCGTCGAACAGGGCATTTTCGTCCGGGGTCGCGGCGACCAGGACCTGCGATGCACCGGCATCGCGCAGCACGCTTGCGACCGTCTCGGACAGGCAGCATTGCGGGACTGCCAGTGCCGAGATTTCGACACCCTCGTCCCGGGCCGCGTCCAGGAAGGCCCGCGCGCTGCGCCTGGAGTAATGCAGCACCGCCTCGATGCCATGGGCGGCGAAGCCTTTGCAGACCTCGCGCGGCAGAATCTTGACCGGGGCCATGCGATAGGTCGTCTGCGTGATCACGCTAAACCCCTCGGCGCCGAGCTCGCCGCCGAGATCCCGCGACAGATCCGCCCCCGCAAGATAGAGCAGCGTGCTTTTCTTGCTGACGCGCTTGTCACGCACAGCCTGCATCACCCTGTCGCGCAAGGATGCGGCATCGCCGCCGGCGACGACCACGTCCGTAAAGCCGAATTCGCGCGCCACGGAAGCCGTGTGCTCGCCGACCGCGAACAGCGGCAACCCCATGAGGCCAAGGTTCTTTAGGCCACGATCTTGCAATTGCGGCGCGACGGCGCGGATTGCATTGGCCGATGTGACGATGATGGCGCCGTAACCGGCCTCGCTCTCGTCATGGAAAGCGACCGGCTCGAACTTGAGCACCGGCGCGAGCAGCACCACATGTCCCCGCGCGCGCAGATTTTCCGCCGTTGCCGCGTTGTCGGGATGCGGCCGTGTGACAAGAATGGACATCGCGCTGTTCCCGAAAGACGTGGCGGTGGAGCATTCGCGCGGGATGGCGGCGCGTGACGATTGCCTAAGCCAACCCCGGAATGCTACCGCGTTAGCAGAACTCTGCTTTACGGATGAGCGCAAGGGCGCAAATTGGATAACAATTCGCCAATGCTGGTACTGGGCATCGAGACCACCTGCGATGAGACCGCGGCGGCCGTGATCGAGCGCGCGCCCGACGGTAGCGGCAGGATTCTGTCCAATGTCGTGCGATCGCAAGTCGAGGAGCATGCCCGCTTCGGCGGCGTCGTGCCGGAGATCGCTGCGCGCGCCCATGTCGACCTGCTCGACGGCATCATCGATCGCGCCATGAGCGATGCCGGGATCGGCTTCGCCCAGCTCGACGGTGTCGCGGCCGCTGCAGGGCCGGGCCTGATCGGCGGCGTCATCGTCGGACTCACCACCGCGAAGGCAATCGCGATGGTGCATGACACGCCGCTGGTCGCAGTCAATCATCTCGAGGCGCACGCGCTGACGCCGCGTCTCACCGACGGCATCGAATTTCCGTATTGCCTGTTCCTCGCCTCCGGCGGCCACACCCAGATCGTCGCGGTCACCGGCGTCGGTCAATATGTGCGGCTCGGCACCACCGTGGATGACGCCATCGGCGAGGCTTTCGACAAGGTCGCAAAGATGCTGGGCCTGCCCTATCCCGGCGGCCCCGAGGTCGAGCGCGCGGCCGCGAATGGCGATGCCACGCGCTTTGCGTTTCCAAGGCCGATGCAGCATCGTCCCGATGCCAATTTCTCGCTGTCGGGATTGAAGACGGCGGTGCGTACCGAAGCGAGCCGGCTCACTGAAATCACGCCGCAGGACATCAGCGATCTCTGCGCCAGTTTCCAGGCTGCAGTGCTGGACTCAACGGCCGACCGCTTGAGCGTTGGCCTGAAACTGTTCCGCGAGCGGTTCGGCGCGCCGCGCGCCCTGGTCGCCGCCGGCGGTGTCGCCGCCAATCAGGCGATCCGCGGCGCGCTTGATGATGTCGCACGGCAAGCGGGGACGCAGCTGATCATGCCGCCGCCGGCGCTCTGCACCGACAATGGCGCGATGATCGCCTGGGCCGGCGCCGAGCGCCTTGCCCTCGGCATCACCGACACGATGGAAGCCCAGCCGCGCGCGCGCTGGCTGCTCGACGCCAACGCCACGGCGCCTGATGGCTACGGCAAGACGCGGGCGGGATACTAGCCATGACCGCATTCCGCTCCGTCGCGGTGATCGGTGCCGGGGCCTGGGGCACGGCGCTGGCGACAATGGCCGCGCGGGCCGGACGGAACGTGACGCTGTGGGCGCGCAACGCCGAGCATGCCGCGCGCATCCAATCGAGCCGCGACAATCCGCGGCTGCCGGGCGTGCGGCTGGCACCAGACATCGTGGTGACAAGCGATCTTGCGGCGGCATCGCGCGCGGAGATGCTGCTGATCGCGACGCCGGCGCAGCATCTGCGCGGCGCGGTCAACATGCTGGCCTCGTATCTCACAAAACCTGTCCCGATCATCGCCTGCGCCAAGGGCATCGAGCACGGCACCCATAAATTCATGACCGACGTGATCGCGGAAGCCGCGCCCCATGCGCAGCCTGCGATCCTGTCGGGCCCGAGCTTTGCCGACGACGTCGCGCGCGGCTTGCCGACGGCCGTGACGCTCGCGGCCAGGGACGATGCGCTCGCAAGCAGCCTGGTGCAGGCGCTGGGCTCACCGACATTCCGTCCCTATCATTCCACCGACATCCGCGGCGTCGAGATCGGCGGCGCGGCCAAGAACGTGCTGGCGATTGCGGTCGGGATTGCGGTCGGGCGCAAGCTCGGCGCGTCCGCGCAGGCTGCGCTCACGACCCGCGGCTTCGCCGAGCTGACGCGCCTCGGCCGCGCTCTCGGCGCGCGCAGCGAAACGCTCACCGGCCTGTCCGGTCTTGGCGATTTGATCCTGACCTGCGCGAGCCCGCAATCACGCAATTTCGCGCTCGGGCTCGCGCTGGGCCGAGGTGAGCAGCCACCCGCCGGCAAGCTGGCCGAGGGCGAGTTCACCGCACCGGTCCTGATCGAACTTGCAGCTTCGCAGGGCATCGAGATGCCGGTATCGGAAGCGGTCGCGTCGATCCTGGGCGGCCGAAGCACGATCGACGCAGCGATATCAGGGCTCTTGACCCGACCCTTCAAGGCAGAGGAATAAGCATGGCGTACTGGCTGGTGAAATCCGAACCGTCGGTGTGGTCCTGGGACCAGCAGGTCGCGAAAGGCGCCAAGGGCGAAGCCTGGACCGGCGTGCGCAACTTTACTGCGCGCCAGAACCTCGTGAACATGAAGAAGGGCGACAAGGCGTTCTTCTATCATTCCAACGAAGGCAAGGAGATCGTCGGCATCGCTGAGGTCATCAAGGAGGCCTACCCCGATCCGACCGACAAGACCGAAAAATTCGTCTGCGTCGACATCAAGGCCGACAAGCCGCTGAAGACGCCGGTGACGATGGCCGCGATCAAGGCCGAGAAGAAACTCGCAGACATGGCGCTGGTGAAATATTCGCGCCTCTCGGTGCAGCCGGTGACCGCGGAGGAGTGGAAGCTCGTCTGCAAGATGGGCGGGGTATAATTCGCCCCAATTGAAGGCCGACCTGTGACAAGTTTGTGATAGTGGGAGGGCGCCGTTACAACCATTGATATCTGCCGACAGAATTCCTAGATTCGGCACAGGAATGGACGTTCAACGGGTCTTCTCGCGTCATGGCGATGCAGGAAAGGGACGGCGGCGAGCAATCGCCAGGGTCCACCGATGGCCTGGGGGCCTTTCCATTCCGTCCTGGAAAAGATGCCTCATCGATTTCGGCGATGCTGCTGGCCGGCGTCGCCATCCTGGGAGCCTTCATCGGATGGTTTCTGACAATGCGCGCGGAGCCCGACGCGCCGATCATCGCGCTGGTGCCCCAGGAGCAAATTGCCGATGCCATCCCGACCCTGACGCCGGATAACCAGCGGATCGCGCAATCCGACAGCCGGCAGTGCCGCTATCCCGTCGCGTTCATCACGGTGTCGACTCCCGGCAATCCTGCCGGAGGGACCGTCACGTTTCGCACCAGCAAATATCGATCGCCTTCGTTCCACGTCACCGACCAGCCGCAGAGAATTGCTCTGCCAAACCCGCTGCCTGACAGCGGCGGGCTGGACCCGCTGACCGCAGAGGGCAACGCCAAGGGCTTGCTCGTATCGCTTTATCCAACGGCACGGATGGAGCCGGCCACCGGCTCCACCACCGTCACGGTGCGATGGCCTGCGCGTCCTCCCTGCAAGTGAGATTTGCGCGCAAGTGAGTGTTGCAAGTGACCTTTTCCAAGTGAGACTTGAATGCAGAATTTTCTGAACGCGCGCTTCATCCTCGCCTTTATCCTGATCGGCGTGGTGACGGCAGGGGTTAGCGCCTTGCTGTTCAATCCGCAGATCGGCTTTTTCGGCTGGATCGGGTCGCTGTTCTCGGAGATGACGGCGCTGCGATTCGTCGGCATCGCGCTGACGACCGTCGCTGCGACCAGCGTCGGCTACATCGCCTCTCGTCTCGGGGCCGACCCCACGGCATCGGGCTTCGTCCCGATCGGAAGCGGCTATACCTATGGCCGCAGGCTGACCACCGATCCCGGGACCGGCGAGACCCGGATGGTGACGCGCACCGCGGACGATGCACTCGACGACCTCGACATGATGGTCGGGCTCGCCTCGGTCAAAACAGAGATCAACAAGCTGCTCGCGAGCCTGGAGGTCGAGCATCGGCGGCGCGAGCAGGGCTTGCCGGTGTTCGCAACGAGCCGGCACATGGTGTTCACCGGACCTCCGGGAGTCGGCAAGACCGTGGTGGCACGTGCTATCGGCGACATCTATCGCTCCCTCGGCGTGCTGCGGAAAGGCCATTTGATCGAAGCCGACCGCAGCCAGCTCGTCGCGAGCTATGTCGGTCAGACCGCGCCGAAGACGCTCGACGTCTGCCGCACCGCGCTCGACGGCGTCCTGTTCATCGACGAGGCCTACAGCCTGAGCGCTGCGGAGTGGAAGGGCGATTTCGGTCGCGAGGCCATCGAGGCACTGCTGAAATACATGGAAGACCATCGCGATCGCCTGGTCGTGATCGTCGCCGGCTATCCCGCCGAGATGCACCGCTTCATCGCCAGCAATCCAGGGCTTGCCAGCCGCTTCACAAAGACGATCGACTTCCCGGCCTACGACGCAGTTGAGCTTTGCGAAATCTTCCGTGCCATGGCTTCCGAGCAGCAATATCTGCTGCCGATCGGCTTCGAGGCCGCGCTGGCGCCATGGATCGAATCGCAACGCGATGATCCGCAATGGGGCAATGCGCGCTCGATGCGGACCTTGCTGGAAAAGACCCGCGAGGCGCATGCCCTGCGCACGTCGCGAGATCCCAATGCGAGCGTCGCCGAGTTCGAGCTCAGTGATATTCAATCGGCCATCCGGGACAGCTGATCATGACGCCCGCAGTGCGTATCGTCGCCTTCCACGGAGCATTGTGGAACATCGATCCCTGGTATCGGTGGTCGTGGTACGCATGGCCCGCCGCGATGGCCGTGCTGATCGCGGGCTGGATTCTCCTCAGCAAGCCGGTCAACGGCGACGCTTGGGGCAACACCGGGAGCTGGGCCAAGCCGATCGTGCAGAAGGCGGCTACATCGACCGCAACCCCCATCAAGACGACCACGGCCAATGCGCTGGACCTCGAGGTCCTCAGCTGCTTTGCCAACAGCACCGTCGGCTCGGAGGCGGTTTGCACCAAGCTGATCGAGGGCGGCAAGATATCCGGCTCGAGGCTGGCATCTGTCTATACGCAACGAGGATTTATGCGACGCGACAGGGACCCCGATAGCGCGATGGCAGATTTCAACGCCGCGCTGAAGATACAGCCCGACTATCCGGCAGCCCTCAACGACCGCGCCTGGATCTACATGACGCGCGGAGATTACGACACCGCGCTCCAGGACCTCAACAAGACGGCCAGCCAGAGCACGCCCTGGGCAATTGCAGCCGTCGCTTACTATTACCGCGGTTTCGCCTATTTGCGGCTGAAAGACTACGCGAAGGCGGTCGCCGATCTGAACGAAGCGATCAGGCGGCTGCCCAACAATGCCGACTATTACCTGGCGCGCGGCGAGGCCCTGCAGGGTCAGGAAAGCTATGACGCCGCCTTGGGCGACTTCGACGAGTTCAGCAAGCGCGCGCCGAAGGATCCGCGCGGTCTGCTGGCGCGTGCCGCGATCTTCGAAACCACGGGACGGCCGCGCGAGGCCCTGACGGCACTGGACGCCGCGGTCACGCTGGCGCCCGACAGCGATTTCGCCAGGTCGGAACGCGACCGTCTTCGCGAACAAGTAAAGGATGATGCTCCTGCGAAGAGCCGTCCTGCCGAACCGCCCCCGACCTGACCACCGTGGTCGCCGCACCTGCGCCAGACGCAGTTCGCGCAAGCCGAGACATGGAAGGCTGGTTTGCAGGATGGGCGGCGGTTGGCTGCGCTCATGCAGGCCGCGACGTCGAAGACTGCTCTTCCGGCAGCGCGAGGACCTCGCAGGGCGAGGCAATGCCGCGCAGCTTGTGCAGGCCGAGCGCAATCAGGGGCATGTCCGTCTCGGCCGCGAGCGCGCCCGACACCAGCACGGTCCGGCCGAGCGGCTTGCACAGGCCCTCGAGTCGACTGGCGAGATTCACGGCGGGGCCGATCGCCGTGAAGTCCAGCCGATTGGCGGCACCGATATTGCCCCAGAGCATCTCGCCGAGATGAAGGGCAGCGCCGAACGCAAGCGGCGGCAGACCTTGCGCGCCGCGCTCGGCGTTGAGATACGCCATCCCGGCCTCGGCGGCGCCTGCGGCGCGCAGAGCGGCCTCGCAGGCTCTGCGTGGCGACGCCTCGACCACCGGAAAGATCGCCAGCACGCCGTCACCGATGAATTTCAGCACCTCGCCGCCGAAGGCATGGACGGCACCGGCAATGCGATCGAACCAGGCATCAAGCGCGGCGACGATTTCAACGGGCGGAGTGGTTTCCGACAAGGTGGTGAAGCCGCGCAGATCGGCATAGAGCAGCGCGGCCTGGATGGTCTCGCCGAGGTCGCGCCGCAGGGGTGCCGCCAGCACCCGCTCGGCGCTGCGCTTGCCGAGATAGGCTTCCAGCGTCGCCCGCAACGTGGCGCGCGCTGCGAGCGCCGCGAGCGGCGTTGCGGCAAAGCGTGCGGCCTGGCGCAGCTGCTCGGTGTCGTCTGATGTGAACGGACGCGGCCCGATCCAGCCGAGCAACGGCCCGTCACGCCCGACAACATCTTCGTGCACGTCGCCATCAGCGATGCCGCGCAGCCAGCGGCGGCCGGCATCGTCAGGCAAATCGGGCGCGAGCCCGCCCGGCGCAAAGCCGAGGGCCTCGATCACCCGGCCATTGTCCGCCCGCCACAGCCATGTCCGCTTCGCGATCAGAGGATGCGGCACCTCCAGCGTCAGGGCGCCTGCCGCAAGCGGCACGCCATCGGCGAGCAGATGCGCGCCGAGTTCCGCAAGCAGGCGATCGGCGCCGGGACACTCGGAAGCGAAATCGACAAGCCATGCGAGGGTCGGGGAGAGCTGCATGACCCGATGATGGCGAAGGAGGACCGCCTTTGTCACGGGCAATCCTTGACGGGCTGCTTTGGCGCCGCCATGTGCCAGTATCACCTCAGGGATGATCGCCGATGACCGAGCCGTTCGTCTTGCGACGCGAGACCCAGATCGCCGCCCCGCGCGCCACCGTCTTCGCCTATTTGACCGATCCCGAGAAAATCCTGAGCTGGATGGGCTCCGATGCGACCACCGAGCCGCATCCCGGCGGGCTTTACCTGCTCAAGGGCATTGGCCCGCGTGCCAGCGTCGCCCGCGGCGCCTTCCGCGAGGTGGTGCCGGTGCATCGTCTCGCCTACACGTTCGGCTGGGAGGGCGGTCAGGAAGTGCCGCCCGGTTCGAGCCTGATCGAGATCGACCTGATCGAGCGCGATGGCGGCACGTTGCTGCGCATGACGCATAGCGGGCTGCCGACCGAGGAGCAGGTGGCCGCGCACGCCAAGGGCTGGGCGCATTATCTGGAGCGGCTCACCAGCGTCGCCGCCGGCCGCGATCCCGGTCCGGACAAAGGCGTCTCAGACAATATGTAGCTCTTGTAGGGTGGGCAAAGGCGCGCTCTTCGCGCCGCGCCCGCCACCTTTCACCACCAGCAATTCGTGGGCACGCTTCGCTTTGCCCACCCTGCAGCACGGCATTAGACGGCTGCGGTCGCCACCACCTGCGCCAAGAGCTGCTCGCGCCTTGCTTGCGAGCGCTGGCCCTTCATGGTCGCAGCGAAGCGCTCGAGGATGCCCTCTTCAAACGCGGTGACGATGGTGTCGTGGACGTAGCTCTTGCGGCAGATCGCCGGGGTGTTGGAGAGCTTGTCGGCGGCGGCGCGGATCGCGTCCAGCACCTGCTTCTTGCGGCCGCGCTGGCTGGTCGCCGGCGTGATCCGCGACAGCGATTCCACGACGACGGCGGAGGCCATCAGCGTGCGGAAATCCTTCAGCGAAATCTTGATGCCGGCGATCTCGCGCAGGAACGCGTTCACCTGCGTGGTGCTGACCGCGCGCACGATGCCTTGGGCATCGCGATACTGGAACATGCGCTTGCCGGGGACGCCCTGCAAAATGCAGATGGCGCGCACCAGCTTGGCCGCATCGCACTCCTTGCGCACCGCCTTGCCGCCCTTCGCCTTGAAGGTCAGCACGAAGCAATCGTCCTCCAGCGTCACGTTGGACTTCAGCAGCGTGGTGGCGCCGCGAGTGCCGTTGAGACGGGCATAGGATTCATTGCCAGGACGGATCGCGGTGCGCGCGATCAGCTCGATCACCGCGGAAAGTGCAAACTCGCGCGTCGGCTCGTCGCCCGACAGGAACGCCGACACCTTGCGCCGGATCTTGGGCAGGGCACCGACCAGCTTTTCCAGGCGATGCGCCTTGCGGTGCTCGCGGACCTTCTCCCAGTCGGCGTGATAGCGATATTGCAGCCGGCCGGCGGCATCGCGACCCACCGCCTGAAGATGCGAGCTCGGATCGGCGGAGTAGCGCACCTCGCGATAGGCCGGCGGTACCGCCATGGCGTGCAGCCGGCGAATGGTGCGGGCGTCGCGGATATGGGCGCCATTGGGGCGAACGAAGGCATAGCCTTTGCCGCGCTTGATGCGGCGGATGGTCAGCTCGTTCTGGTCGCCGAGCCGCAGGCCCAGCTCCTTGGCAAGGGCCTCAACCGTCGCCGGGGAGGCCGAATCGAACACTTTCTTGGGGCTGGGACGGGTGGAACCCGATGGTTTCGGCCACTGTCCCAGGGCTTTGGCCAGCGCAATGGCAGCAGGATCGGCCGAGGCAGGCCGCATCGTCCCGAGATTCTGCTGATCCATCATAGTGTTACGCCTTGGCCCTGTGTGCTGCCGTTCAATGCCGCTGTTCTGATTTTTGTTCCAAGCCTGAGCCGGAGGGTCTCTTGGGACCCGGGTTAGCCACTTAGGGTGTTCCGAACGGCATTGCGAGTCCCGAATCAGTGAAAGAGGTTTCTAAATACCTCCTGCGCGCATGGGCGCCCTGCGCGGCCCCTTTTTCGGCGATTTGGGTAAAGAGCCCGAAAGCCGCGCTCCAGCCTGTTTCAGATTTGCGACATCAGGCCTGTCCCGCTTGATCTTCCGCATGGCCCGCCGCTCACCGAAGGTCCAGCTTGTGATCCTTGTCGGGGGCGGTTAGCCCGACGCATAATCGCTAAACGATGATGAAGTCGGCTCGCCAGTCAGCTGTGCTCGGCTTGCCGTATGTGGAGGGAAGCATGTCCGAGAAGATCTACGACGTCCCCGCGGAATGGGCCAAGCGCGCCTGGGTCGACCAGGCCAAGTACAAGGACATGTACGCCCGCTCGATCGCGGACCCGAACGGCTTCTGGGCCGAGCAGGCCAAGCGCATCGACTGGATGCACGCGCCGACCAGAATCGAGAACGTCTCCTTCGCGCCCGGCAACATCTCGATCAAATGGTTCGAGGACGGCATCCTCAACGTCGCCTATAATTGCATCGACCGCCATCTCGCCAAGCGCGGCAACCAGACCGCGATCATCTGGGAAGGCGACGATCCCTCGCAATCGAAGCATATCACCTACAGGCAACTGCACGACGAGGTGTGCCGGATGGCCAACATCCTGCGCACCCGCAACGTCAAGAAGGGCGATCGCGTCACCATCTATCTGCCGATGATTCCGGAAGCGGCCTACGCGATGCTGGCCTGCGCGCGGATCGGCGCGATCCATTCGGTGGTGTTCGCCGGCTTCTCGCCTGACAGCCTCGCGCAACGCATCAACGACTGCCAGTCCAAGGTCATCATCACCGCGGATGAAGGCCTGCGCGGCGGCAAGAAGGTGCCGCTGAAGGCCAATGTCGACGCGGCGCTCGCCAAGGCCGATGGCGTCGACTGGGTCGTCGTGGTCAAGCGCACCGGCGGTCAGGTCGAGATGAATCCGTCGCGCGATCTCTGGTATCACGACGCCGCCAAGATGGTGACGACGGAATGCCCGGTCGAGCATATGCATGCCGAGGATCCGCTGTTCATCCTCTACACGTCGGGCTCGACCGGCCAGCCCAAGGGCGTGCTGCACACCTCGGGCGGCTATCTCGTGTTCGCCTCGATGACGCATCAATACGTGTTCGACTATCACGACGGCGACATCTACTGGTGCACCGCCGACGTCGGCTGGGTCACCGGCCACAGCTACATTCTCTACGGACCGCTCGCCAATGGCGCGACCACGCTGATGTTCGAAGGCGTGCCGAATTACCCGGACAATTCCCGTTTCTGGAACGTCATCGACAAGCACAAGGTCAACATCTTCTACACCGCGCCGACCGCGATCCGCGCCTTGATGCAGTCGGGCGACGAGCCGGTGAAGAAGACATCACGCGCCTCGCTGCGCCTGCTCGGCTCGGTCGGCGAGCCCATCAATCCGGAAGCCTGGGAATGGTATCACCGCGTCGTCGGCGAGGACCGCTGCCCGATCGTCGACACCTGGTGGCAGACCGAGACCGGCGGCATCCTGATCACACCGTTGCCGGGCGCGACCAAGCTGAAGCCGGGGTCAGCCACGCAACCGTTCTTCGGCGTCGCGCCCGAAATCGTCGACGCCGACGGCAAGGTGCTGGAGGGTGAGACAACAGGCAATCTCTGCCTGACGCGCTCCTGGCCGGGCCAGATGCGCACCGTCTATGGCGATCATGCCCGCTTCGAGCAGACTTATTTCTCGACCTACAAGGGCAAGTACTTCACCGGCGACGGCTGCCGGCGCGATGCCGACGGCTACTACTGGATCACCGGTCGCGTCGACGACGTCATCAACGTCTCCGGCCACCGCATGGGCACCGCCGAGGTCGAAAGCGCGCTGGTGGCGCATGAGAAGGTGTCGGAAGCCGCCGTCGTCGGCTTCCCTCACGACATCAAGGGCCAGGGCATCTACGCCTATGTGACGCTGATGGCCGGCATCGAGCCGACCGAGGATCTGCGCAAGGAACTCGTCACCTGGGTGCGCAAGGAGATCGGACCGATTGCATCGCCCGACCAGATCCAGTTCGCCCCTAGCCTGCCAAAAACCCGCTCCGGCAAGATCATGCGCCGCATCCTGCGCAAGATCGCCGAGGACGAGCCAGGCAGCCTGGGGGACACCTCGACCTTGGCCGATCCCGCCGTGGTCGATGATCTCGTCAAGAACCGGCAGAACAAGAAGTCGGCGTAGGCCAGGCACCGTCATTCCGGGCGCGCGACAGCGCGACCCGGAATCTCGAGATTCTCAGGTGCGCAATTGCGCACCATAGTTCGATGCTTCGCATCGCCCCGGAATGACTGCCTGTCGCACCCTCACGCGCTTGTCAGCGCGCGGGCGCCCTCACCCGCATCTTTCCGGCCGAGTGTTGTTTTCAGGTCATTTACTTTATTTCGAACATTTCCTTTCTTTCCCGTCCTGGCTCGCCCCTGGCGGCCGCGCGTGGAAACCGTCCGGTTAACAAGCGCGGTTAAGAATGTCTGGGCAGGCGGGCAATTGCCGGTTTTGCGTGAATTTGGACGATCCTTTTCGGGCTGAGGGGAAAATCGATGTCGATGAAGATTGTATTGGCGCTGGCTGCCACCATCGGGGCAGCGGCCTTGATGTCGACGGCGGCCGAGGCGCGGCCGGAGATCGTTGGAACCCACCTGGAAAACTATTCGCCCGGCACCATCGTGGTCAAAACCAACGAACGCCGGCTCTATCTGATCCTCGATGACGGCCACGCCGTGCGATATCCCGTCGGCGTCGGTAAATCAGGCAAGCAATGGGCCGGCACCACCCGCATCGACGGCAAGTATCGCAACCCGGCCTGGGCGCCGCCCGCCGAAGTCAAGCGCGACAAGCCGCAGCTTCCCGACGTGATCCCCGGCGGCTCGCCGCGCAACCCGATGGGCGTCGCGGCGATGACGCTGGCCGGCGGCGAATATGCCATCCACGGCACCAATGTGCCGGGCTCGGTCGGCGGCTTCGTCTCTTATGGCTGCATCCGCATGCTCAACGACGACATCACCGATCTCTACAGCCGCGTCTCGGTCGGAACGACGGTGGTCGTGACGCGCTGATCATTGCGATCAAGCCAGGATTTGAAAAGCCGCGTCGTCCGACGCGGCTTTTTCACTACCAGAAGCGCCAGCCGCGTCTGCACCAGCCGTCGCGATGACCGCCATTGTAGCTGCGTGCGTACCCGCCCGCGAGCATCGCCGCCGAAACGTTTGCGGTTCGTCTGGTCGCAACATCGGCGAGCACGCGTCCGTATTTTTCCGAGCCGAGATTGTAGATGGTGACGCCGCCCTGGGCGAGCAGGTTGCGCAAAGCATCGGTGGCCGCTTCCGCCTTGTCCAACTCGTCCCGGCAGGACGCCTTCATCTCGGGCGCATCGATGCCGCGCAGGCGAACCCGCGCCACGAGATCGCGTCCGTCGCCTTGATGCACGCGCGCGAGAAACGTGTCGCCGTCGATCGTGCGGATGACATCGATCGGCAAACGGCTGTCGGGATTGCCGGACTGCTGAAGAATGATCCCGGCATCCTGCGCGCGTTCATCGGCCGGAAGCGGAAGTCGCCACTCGGTGCCATGCCGAAAAGCCAGCACGACCGCCACCACGACGCCGACCACGAACATCCACGGCACAAGTCCGGAGAAGCGGCGGCCGAACGGTGAGCCGCCGTAAGAAGGTCGATAGGAACGATCCGGATCGAAGCGCGACATCCGCGCACGCTAAGGCTGAGTCGGCTGCACAGACAAGCGACCGCAAAAGAGCTGCGTCTCAAAAATCCGAGGCGATGCCCTTGCGCTCCCAATCGCCGTAGCGCGTGGGCTCAGGTCCCTTCGGACCCTGCAACTCCTTCGGCACGGTCTTGGCACGCGCCGCCGCGGCCCGCCGACGTTCCTCGGCTTCGGCCAGCGCGCGCTGCGCGGCGGGGGACAAGGGCTTGCGATCAGGAGCGGGAGGTTGGTCGTTCATGATCCATGGGTCCTAGCGCAGGATCTCGACCTGCGCGACGTCCAATAACGCATTGCTGAAATGGCTCCGGCGGGCTGAAATCGCCAGAGACCATTCTTACATTTGGCATATTCGCATGCCACACAAGGTGTTCTCAAGGCATGCGCCATAAGGCGGAACTGCCGCCTCGTTCAGAACCTTACGTCCGCATGCCATCTCAACGTTTTGCCCCTCCGTCCGAAGTGCCCGGTCTTGCGGCGCGACGGATCGCTGCCGATATCGTCGACGGCGTCCTGCACAAGCACCGCACGCTTGATGACCAGCTCGATGGCTCCGGTGCCCATCCCGGACTGAAGACGCTCGCCGACCGCGACCGCGCGCTGATGCGGCGCCTGGTCGCAACTATTCTGCGCCGTCTCGGCACGCTCGGCCATGTGCTGTCGCGCCTGCTCGACAAAGGCATTCCGTCCGACGCGCCGCGCGCGCAGAGCGCGCTCTTGATCGGCGCCGCCCAGATTCTCTGGATGGACGTGCCCGACCACGCCGCGGTCGATCTCTCGGTTCGCCTGGTGCAATCCGATCGGCGCGCCGCGCGCTATGCCGGTCTCGTCAACGCCGTGCTGCGCCGCTGCGCGCGTGAGGGTCAGGCGCTGGTCGACGAGGTCGCATCGCAATCGCTCGACCTGCCGCCCTGGTTGCTGGCCCGCTGGAGCGCGCATTACGGCGAGGCGACCGCGCGGGACATGGCGCTGGCGCTCGGCCACGAACCGTCGCTCGACCTGACGGTGAAGTCCGATGCCGCGCAATGGGCGAGCCGGCTGCATGGCGAAGTGCTGCCGACCGGCTCGGTGCGCACGCTGCTGCACGGCTCGGTGACCATGCTGCCCGGCTTCGCCGAAGGACAATGGTGGGTGCAGGACGCCGCTGCCGCGCTGCCGGTCCGGCTGTTCGGCGACATCAAGGGCAAATCCATCGCCGACCTGTGCGCCGCGCCCGGCGGCAAGACCGCGCAGCTGGTTTTGGCAGGCGCGAAAGTCACCGCGCTCGACCGTTCGCCCGCCCGGGTGGCGCGCCTGCGCGAAAATCTGAACCGCCTGTCGCTTCAGGCCGAGACTGTCGTTGCTGACGCCGTAGAATGGACGGGGCCAGCGGACGGCTTCGATGGAATCCTGATCGATGCGCCCTGCACCTCGACCGGAACGATCCGCCGGCATCCCGACGTTGCGTGGCTGCGGCAGGAGTCCGACGTCGCCGCAATGACCGTTCTCCAGCAGCGGCTGCTGAGGAAATCGGTCTCGTTGCTCAAATCAGGCGGGACGCTGGTCTATTGCACCTGTTCGCTGGAACCCGAGGAAGGCGAGCAGGCCATCGCCACGCTGCTGGCTGCGGAGCCTGCGCTGCGCCGTGTGCCGATCGAAGCCAGCGAGGTCTCCGGCCTCAGCGAGACCATCACGGCCGAGGGCGATCTCCGGACCTTGCCGAGCCACCTGCCGCATGCCGACCCGAAGCTCGGCGGGCTCGACGGATTTTTCGCGGCCCGGCTGGTTAAATCCTGATTTTGCACCGGATTTTGCTACCACCACCCTGATTCGGGGCCTTCAAGGTGGTGTCGGCCGTTCGATTTTGGGATTAATAAGGATTCGTCGGAATCCTCTCCCCCTTCAAGGCAAGGCGTGTCGGTCGCTCAACGCAGACGTATCTCGACGCTGGTCATGAACCGCTTCGCGCGGCACATGCTCGCGCGCGCGAGCGGCGGTTCCGTTGCGCTGTCGCGGGTCTGGCCGGGCCGGACCGATCGGCTGATCATCGCGCCGCATGATTTGCGCACTGCGGATGCGACGCGCGCGGCCGAGATCTATGCCGGCCGCTTCGTCTTCGCCGGCAAGATCGTCAATTGCCATGGCCGCTCGATCTTCGACCTCGATCCGCCGTCGGAGGATTGGGAGGTCGCGCTGCTCGGTTTCGGCTGGCTGCGGCATCTGCGCGCCGCCGATACCGCGCTGACCCGCGCCAATGCTCGCGCGCTGGTCGAGGACTGGATCAGCAACCCCGCCAACAAGCGCCGGCCCTTAGCGCGCCGCGCCGACGTGCTGGCGCGGCGCGTGATCTCGCTGCTGTCGCAGGCGCCGCTGGTGCTCAACGACACCGACAACAAATTCTACCGCCGTTACTTGCGCGCACTGGCGCGCGAGATCCGCTTCCTGCGTTACACCATGGTCAACATCCCCGACGGGGTGCCGAAACTCCAGGTGCAGATCGCGCTGTGCTACACCACGCTTTGTCTCGCCAATCAGGCCCGCCATATCCGCAGCGCATCGAAAAAGCTCTCCGACGAGTTGCAGCGGCAGATCCTCCCCGACGGCGGCCACATCTCGCGCAATCCGGGTGCGCTGATCGAGCTCCTGATCGATCTGTTGCCGCTGCGGCAGACCTTTGCCGCGCGCAACATCGCGCCGCCGCCGGCGCTGCTCAATGCGATCGACCGCATGATGCCGATGCTGCGCTTCTTCCGGCACGGCGACGGCAATTTCGCTTTGTTCAACGGCATGAGCGCGACGCCATCGGATCTGCTCGCGACGTTGCTCGCCTATGATGATACCCATGGCGCGCCGATGGCGAACATGCCGCACACCGGCTTCCAGCGCCTCGATGCCGGCCCCACCACTGTCATCGTCGACACCGGCGCGCCGCCGCCGCCCGGCGTCAGCCACGACGCGCATGCCGGTTGCCTGTCGTTCGAACTGTCCTCCGGCATCAGCCGCATCGTCACCAATTGCGGCATGCCGACCACAGGCCGCGACAATTGGCGGCCGTTTGCGCGCGGCACCGCGGCGCATTCGACGCTGACTTATCACGACACCTCGTCCTGCCAATTCGTCGAGATGTCGGCGATGAAGCGGCTGCTGCACGGCGCGCCTGTCATCAGCGGCCCTCATGAGGTCGAGAGCTATCGCGAGGTCGTCGAGGGCGGCACGCTGCTGACGACCTCGCACAATGGCTATCTCGCCAAGTTCGGCGTGATCCATCGGCGCGTGCTGATGGTCGCCAATGACGGCACGCGGATCGACGGCGAGGACACGCTGTCGCCGCCGCAAGGCGCGCGGCTCAAGGGCGCTGACGCCGATTTCGCGCTGCGCTTTCATCTGCATCCCGCGGTGAAAGCGAGCCGGCTGTCGGATGCGCGCGGCGTCATGCTGGTGCTGCCGAACCGCGACGTCTGGACCTTCGAGGCCATGGACGACAAGGTCGAGCTCGAGGACAGCGTGTTCCTGGCCGGCAATGACGGCCCGCGTCGCACCGCCCAGATCGTGATCCGCCAGGATGCCCGCCAGGCGCCTACGATCCGCTGGAGCTTTGTGCGCTCCACCGCCTCGCCCGCGGTCACCAATGCCCGCCGCAACGCGCGGCGGGAGCCGGAACTTCCGCTGTAGACGCACTCGATTCGGTCCCATCTCGTCGTTGTGAAAACGGTCAAAAGCTGCTATCGAGCGCTCGTTCGCGCGACTGGCGACCTTGGATGGAGCACCATCGGGAAGCGCGACACGTATCCGCCGCGCGCCTGGGCATAGACACTCCCTGAACAGAGGATCTTGCTCATGACTGACCATCCCCGCCGCGTCACCCGCGCCCTGCTCTCCGTCTCCGACAAATCGGGCCTGACCGAGTTCGCCAAGGCGCTTGCCGCGCATGACGTCGAGCTGGTCTCGACTGGCGGCACCGCAAAGGCGATCGCCGCGGCCGGCCTCAAGGTGAAGGATGTCTCGGACCTCACCGGCTTCCCCGAGATGATGGATGGCCGCGTCAAGACGCTGCATCCGAAGGTGCATGGCGGCCTGCTCGCAATTCGCGACAACAAGGAACATGCCGAGGCGATGAAGGCGCACGGCATCGCGCCGATCGATCTCCTCGTCGTCAACCTCTATCCGTTCGAGGCCACCGTCGACAAAGGCGCCGGCTTCGAGGATTGCATCGAGAATATCGACATCGGCGGTCCCGCGATGATCCGCGCCGCCGCGAAGAACCATGACGACGTCGCGGTCGTGGTCGAGGCGGACGACTACAAGGCCGTGCTCGACGAGCTCGCTGCCAACAACGGCGCGACCACGCTGAAGCTGCGCCGGCGGCTTGCGGCAAAGGCCTATGCCCGCACCGCGGCCTATGACGCCGCCATTTCCAACTGGTTCAACCGGCAGCTCGGGATTGACGCACCCGACTTCCGCGCCTTTGGCGGCAGACTGATCCAGTCGCTGCGCTACGGCGAGAACCCGCACCAGACCGCGGCGTTTTACGCGACGCCCGACAAGCGCCCGGGCGTTTCGACCGCGCGGCAGCTCCAGGGCAAGGAGCTCTCCTACAACAACATCAACGACACCGACGCGGCCTATGAGTGCATCGGCGAGTTCGACACCAAGCGCACTGCCGCCTGCGTCATCGTCAAGCACGCCAACCCTTGCGGCGTCGCTGAAGGCGCGAACCTCGTCGAGGCCTATCGCAAGGCGCTGGCCTGCGATTCCACCTCCGCCTTCGGCGGCATCATCGCGATGAACCGGCCGCTCGATGCCGACACCGCGCGCGAGATCACGAAGATCTTCACCGAGGTCATCATCGCGCCTGACGCCAGCGAAGAGGCGATCGCCATCATCGGCGGCAAGAAAAACCTGCGCCTGCTGCTCGCAGGCAGCCTGCCCGATCCCCGCGCGCCGGGCCTCACGGCGAAGACGGTGGCCGGCGGGCTTCTGGTGCAGAGCCGCGACAACGCCGTGGTCGACGACATGACGTTCAAGGTCGTCACCAAGCGCGCGCCGACCGAAACCGAAATGCGCGACCTGAAGTTCGCGTTCCGGGTGGCAAAGCACGTCAAGTCCAACACCATCATCTACGCCAAGGATCTCGCCACCGTCGGCATCGGCGCGGGCCAGATGAGCCGTGTCGATTCAGCCCGGATCGCGGCACGCAAGGCGCTGGATGCGGCCAACGAGCTGAAGCTGGCGGAGCCGCTGACCAAGGGCTCGGTGGTGGCGTCGGACGCGTTCTTCCCGTTTGCCGACGGCATGCTCGCCTGTATCGAGGCCGGCGCCACCGCGGTGGTGCAGCCCGGCGGCTCCATGCGCGATGACGAGGTGATCAAGGCCGCCGACGAGCATGGCATCGCCATGGTGTTCACGGGGACAAGGCACTTCCGGCACTGATCTCACCGCCGTCATTCCGGGGCGCGCGCAGCGCGAACCCGGAATCTCACGCAACAACCTCTTAATTCCGGGTTCATCGCTCCGCGATGCCCCGGAATGACGATGGAGAGGCTACTCCCGCACCCGCATCAACAACGCGAATCCCGTCACGAAAAACACGACCAGCACGGCCATGCCGGCCTTCTGGCTGGCGGTGGCCGCGGTGATCACGCCGATCAGCAGCGGGCCGATGAAGGACGTTACCTTCCCGGTCAGCGCGAACAGGCCAAAATACTGGGCGATGCGATCCTTCGGCGCGAGACGGATCAGCAGCGTGCGCGAGGCCGCCTGAAGCGGACCGCCGGCCGCGCCGATCAGGCAGCCGAGCACGATATAGGCACGCTCGGCGGCGGCGCCGAACAATGGCCCGCCGGGCACCGGCGGCGCGACCCTGACGAACAACACGCTGTCCTTGTCCACCAGCAGGATCGCCGCGACCGAAAGCAGCAGGATCAACATGCTGCCGGCGATGACGCGCTTCGGACCAAGGTAGTCATCGAGCTTGCCGCCGAGCCAGGCACCAAAGGTGCCGGCGATGGCGAGGATGATGCCGAACGTGCCGATCTGGATCGTGTGCCAGCCAAAGGTGCCGGCCGCATAGATGCCACCGAAGGCGAACAGCGAGACAAGACCATCCGTGTAGATCATGTTGGCAAGCAGAAACGCGGCGAGCGATTTCTGCTGCGGCAGATCCTGCAGCGATTGCTTGAGATCAGCCAGTCCTTCGTGCAGCGCCTCGCGCACCGGGCGCTTCGCCGGATAATCCGGCGTGAACAAGAACATCGGCGTTACGAAAACGATGAACCAGAGCCCGGTCAAAGGTCCCGCAGCACGATCTCCTTCATGGGTGACGGGATCGAGTCCGAACAGCGGCGTGAAGCCGAGCAGCGTGCGGCCCGTCTCGGGGTTGGCGGCGAAGAAGCCGAGCACGATAATCAGGCTGACGATGCCGCCGATGTAACCGGTAGCCCAGCCGGTACCGGAGAGTCGGCCGATGCGGTCGGGCGGCACCAGCGTCGGCATCATGGCATTGTTGAACACGGTGGCGAATTCCGCGCCGACGCTGGCAAGCGCAACCGCAATGAGCAACGGCGGAATGATGGCGTGATCGCCGGGCTTGCCGATCCACAGCGCGCACGAAGCCACCACCAGAACTGCGCCGAACGCGGCGATCCACGGCTTGCGGCGGCCGGAGGCATCCGCGATGGCGCCAAGCACCGGGGACAACAGCGCAATCGCCAGGCCAGCTGCTGCCATCGCAAAGCCCCACAACGACTGCCCCGTGGCAGGATCCGGCGCGACGTTGGTGGCGAAATAGGGCGCGAACACGAAGGTCGTGATCAGCGTGAAATAGGGCTGCGCGGCCCAATCGAAGAAGATCCAGCTGATGACGGCGGCGCGCGGCGGATAGGTTCGCAGGGCGCCGGCCAGGCGCGCATCGGGGGCGGTCGTCGTCGTCACGCAGTCCTCATCACAAAACAGTTTTGCCGCTCTTGGCGCAAACCGTATAGCATTGTTGCGACGCGTTAGAACTGGCCTGAAGGCCTGGCGGAAATTTGATGATGGCGTCATTTTCGACACGACGTGCTTTTTTCGGGCTCATCGCCACTCTGGCGTTTGGGCTTGCAACGGCAACCGCTCAGGATGCGCGGCGAGCGTATGTGCCGCCCGCGCTGGACGCCGTGCACGCCATCCCCGCCGAGCATGGCATGGTGGTGGCACAAGAGAAGATCTCGGCGCAGGTCGGCGCCGACATCTTGCGGCGCGGCGGCAATGCCGTCGACGCGGCCGTCGCCACCGGCTTTGCGATGGCGGTGACGTATCCGCGCGCCGGCAATATCGGCGGTGGCGGCTTCATGGTGATCCATTCCGCCGAACGCCATGAGGACGTCGCGATCGACTATCGCGAGACCGCACCTGCGGCGACGACGGCGCAGATTTTCCTCGGACCCGACGGCAAGCCTGATGCCGCCAAGTCGCGCGATTCCGGGCTCGGCATCGGTGTGCCCGGCACCGTCGCAGGCCTGGCGCTGGCGCTGGAAAAATACGGCTCCGGACAATTCACGCTCGCGCAATTGCTCCAACCTGCGATCACACTCGCCCGCGATGGATTTGTCGTGACCGACGACATGGCCGACACGCTGCCGGGTTGGTATCCGCGACTGGCACGCTTTCCATCGTCAGCCAGGATTTTCGCAAAACCTGATGGCAAGCCGCTTGGCGAAGGCGACAGGCTGGTGCAGCGCGACCTCGCCGACACGCTGGCGAGCATCGCGGCCCAAGGTGTGCGCGGATTCTACGAGGGTCCGGTGGCGGAGAAGATCGCCAAGGCCGTCTCCGACGCCGGCGGCATCATGACGCCGGCCGATCTGAAGACCTATCAGCCGGCGATCCGCACCCCGGTGCACGGCACCTATCGCGGCTACGACATCGTCTCGATGCCACTGCCGTCCTCCGGCGGCGTGGTGCTGGTCGAGACGCTCAACATCCTCGAAGGCTTTCAGCTGGCGGATATCAAACAGGGCTCGCCAGCATCGCTGCATCTCCTGATCGAGGCCATGAAGCGCGCCTATGCCGATCGCGCGCGCTATCTCGGCGATCCGGCCTTTGTCAACGCGCCGATCGATACGCTCATTGCGAAGGACTATGCCGCCAAGCTCCGCACCGGCATCTCCACCGAGCACGCCACGCCGTCCAGGGACCTTGTTGCGAGCGCGGCCTCGCCGCGCGAGGGCAGCAACACCACGCACTACTCCGTCGTCGACAGCCGTGGCAACGCCGTCAGCAACACCTACACGCTGAACTTCAGCTACGGCATCGGCCTCGTTGCCGACGGCACCGGCGTGCTGCTCAACAACGAGCTCGACGATTTCACTGCCGCCGTCGGCGCTTCCAACGCCTACGGTCTCGTCGGCTATGAGGCCAATCTGCCCGGGCCCGGAAAGCGGCCGTTGTCCTCGATGTCGCCGACCATCGTGCTGAAGGACGGCAAGCCGGTGCTGGTGACGGGCTCGCCGGGGGGCAGCCGCATCATCTCGACCGTGCTCCAGGTCATCGTGAATGTGCTCGACTACAGGATGGACGTCGCGGCCGCCGTGGCGGCGCCGCGGCTGCACCATCAATGGCTTCCGGATGAAGTGCGCATCGAGCGCGGCTTCCCCGACGACGTGCTGGCCGGGCTGAAGGCGATGGACCATCCCATTGTCGAGCCGATGGGACAGACGTCGGCCAATTCGATTGCCGTGACGCCGAACGGCCCCCTCGGGGCGCCCGATCCGCGCACGCGCGGTGCGGAAGCCGCTGGGCAGTAACCCGCTCCCGCATGGCACAACGGCGCGCGCTGGCTTGCGCCGGCCGCCGCGCGTGCTACCACCGGCCAATCAAAAGAATTTGCCGGGGAAACGCACATGACAACAGCCGATCCGCTCCAGCGCATCGAACGCGCCGAGATCGAGGACACCAGCCTTCTTGCTTTCTATCGCGACATGAACGTCGCCGAGCGCCGCACCTTCTGGGCCTGCGCAGCCGGCTGGGCGCTCGACGGCATGGACTTCATGATCTACCCGCTGGTGATCGGCACCATCATCGCGCTGTGGAAGGTCGATGCGGCCTCAGCCGGCCTTGCCGGCACGGTGACGCTGCTCGCCTCCGCCATCGGCGGCTGGCTCGGCGGCTATCTGTCCGACCATATCGGCCGGGTCAGGACGCTCCAGATCACCATCATCTGGTTTTCGTTCTTCTCGCTGGTTTGCGCAATCGTGCAGAATTTCGAGCAACTCCTGATCGCGCGCGCAGTGCTCGGCCTCGGCTTCGGCGGCGAATGGGCCGCCGGCGCCGTGCTGATGGGTGAGGCGATCCGGCCGCAATATCGCGGACGCGCCGTCGGCTCGGTGCAATCGGGCTGGGCCGTCGGTTGGGGTCTTGCAGTGCTGTCGCAGGCAGTGCTGTTCTCGCTGATGCCAGCGGAGACAGCGTGGCGCTGGATGTTCGTGATCGGCGCGCTGCCGGCGCTGCTGGTGTTCTATATCCGCCGCTCCGTCACTGAGCCGGAGATCGCAGCCGCCGCACGCGCCAAGCACGCGGAAACGGGCAGTCATCCCAAGCTGTGGGAGATCTTCACCTTTCCGATCGTGAAGACCACGGCGCTGGCATCGCTGATGGCGACGGGCTGCCAGGGTGGCTATTACGCCATCACTTTCTGGGTGCCGCAGTTCCTGACCAAGGAGCGGCATCTGTCGATCGTCGGCTCGACCGGCTATCTCTCGACGCTGATCATCGGCTCGTTCGTCGGCTATCTGGTCGGCGCCTGGCTTGCCGACCGAATCGGACGGCGCAATTTGTTCCTGATCTTCTCGATCGGCGCGATCGCCGTGGTGCTGCTCTACACCCAGCTGCCGCTCGTCAACGAGATCCTGTGGGTGCTGGGCTTCCCGCTCGGCTTCTTCGCCTCGGGCTATTTCTCGGGGGTCGGCGCGTTCTTGACCGAGCTCTATCCGACGCGGCTGCGCGGCTCGGGCCAGGGCTTCTGCTACAATTTCGGCCGGGGCATCGGCGCGCTGTTTCCGTTCCTCGTCGGCGCGCTCTCGGCGACGACGTCGCTGGCCAATGCGATCGCGATCTTCGCGGTGGTGGCTTACGCGGTGTTCTTCATCGCGGCGTTCGCACTGCCGGAGACGCGCGGGCGGGTGCTGCACGCGGATCAGTGAGTTGCTGTCGTTCCGGGGCACGCGAAGCGTGAACCCGGAACCTCGAGATTCTCAGGTGCGCAATTGCGCACCATAGTTCGGTGCTGCGCACCGGCCCGAAATGACGGGAAAGAGACTTACCGCCCCACCTGATACGGCCCGCCCTTTTCCAGCGCTCGCGCATAGGCCGGCCGCGCATGGATGCGCTCCAGGAACGCCATCGCCTTGGGATGTCCTTGCTCGAGCCCGCCGCGCGCTTGCGCGGCTTCCAGCGGGAAGCTCATCTGGATATCGGCGGCGGTGAACTCGCTGCCGGCGAACCACTCGCTTTTGCCGAGCTCGCCTTCCCAATAATCCATGTGCTGCTTGAGCTGCGGATTGACCAGCGTGGTCAGCGCCTGGTTCGAGACCTTGCGCACCAGCGGACGCAGCAGCGCCGGTGCACGCTTCGGCATCAGCGTGAACAGCAGCTTCAGCAGCAGCGGCGACATCGCGGATCCTTCCGCATAATGCAGCCAATAGGTGAAGCGCAGCCGCTCCGGTGTGTTCGGCGGCGGGATCAGCCGGCCGTTGCCGTAGGTCGCAACGAGATATTCGATGATCGCACCCGACTCGGCGATGGTGTTGCCGTTGTCGGTGATGACGGGCGACTTGCCGAGCGGATGGATCGCGCGCAACTCCTTGGGCGCGCGCATGTCGGGCTGGCGTTGATAGCGCACGATCTCGTAGGGCACGCCCAACTCCTCGAGCAGCCACAGCACCCGCTGCGAACGCGAATTGTTGAGATGGTGGACGGTCAGCATCGCGAAATCCTTGGGGCCGGGGGGCTCGGCCGTGTACCTGCCAGCCCGGGAACACAATGTCGAGCCGTCCGGCCGGATATTTTCACCCGGGTATATTGACGGCGGTTATTTACCCGGGTATTAAAGCGGCCATCGCAGTCAATATGGCAATGATTTCAATGCTGAGGACTTTCACCGCCTTCCAGGGGCAGCGTCGCCTGGTGTCCGGGCCGGCTGGAGAAGTCGCGCTGGTCGTCAAGCGGATCGCGCCGCGGCCGGACGAGGCCATCATCATCTTCTCGGACGCCACGGGCCGATCGATCGACTTCGATCTGCGCGGCGGGGACCGCGAGGTGCTGGCGCGGCTGGCAAAGCAGATTCCGCCGCCGGTCGAAGAGACCGAGCCGCCGGCCGAGCCGCGCGGGCGCGGCCGGCCGAAGCTTGGCGTGGTCGCGCGCGAGGTGACGCTGCTGCCGAGGCATTGGGAATGGCTCAATGCGCAGCCCGGCGGCGCATCGGTCGCGCTGCGAAAGCTGGTCGAAGAGGCGAGGCGCGCGAGCGGTGACAAGGACCGCGAGCGGCAGGCGCGCGAAGCGGCCTATCACTTCATGTCGACCATGGCCGGCAATCTCGCACAGTTCGAGGAAGCTTCGCGCGCGCTGTTCGCCGATGACCGGCGCCGCTTCACCGGACTGATTGCCGACTGGCCGGCCGACATCCGCGACCACATCGTCAAGCTCGCCTACAGCGACCGCGCGTAAGCCGCGCGCCGCTCTCCAACCACCCCATCAACGGCCGAGCCGCGCGCCCCGCGGCAACGGCTTTGCTCGCCCTGACGAAAGGCCCATCCATGTCTATTCCAAAACCGCTCTGGCAAACTTTCCTGCGCTTCCTCGCGCCGCTGATGCTGAGCAACGCGCTGCAATCGCTGTTCGGCACCGTCAGCAACGTCTATCTCGGCCAGATGATGGGCGTTGACGCACTCGCCGCGGTCTCGACGTTCTTCCCGGTGTTCTTCTTCCTGTTCGCCTTCGTCATGGGCCTCAGCACCGGCGCCACCGTGCTGATCGGGCAGGCCTTCGGCGCGGGCAAGCACGACAGGATCAAGATGGTCGCCGGCACGACCCTCGCGGTCGGCCTGCTGCTCTCGATATCAGTGGGACTGGTGGGTGGTCTGCTCAGCCGGCAATTGATGATGGCGCTCGCAACGCCTGCGGACATTCTCGGTCCTGCCAGCGCTTATGCGCGGGTCATGCTGCTGACGATGCCCCTCGGCTTCACCTTCCTGCTGATGACGGCGATGATCCGCGGTGTCGGTGATGCCGTGACACCGCTGCTGGCGCTGGCGTTGTCGACCGCGATCGGCTTGATCCTGACACCGATGCTGATCCACCTGGACATCGGCATCACCAGCCCGGCTTGGGCCGCCGCGATCTCCAACGCCGTGACGCTGAACGTGCTGGGCGCCTATCTGGCGCGAAAGAAGCACGCGCTTGCGCCGGACGCGGCACTGCTGCGCCATGTCAGGCTCAATCGCGCCGTGATCGGACAGATCCTCGGCATCGGCCTGCCGAGCGCCATCGGCATGGTGGTCATGGCCATCGCCGAGCTGGTCTTGCTCGGGCTCGTCAACGGCTTTGGATCCGATGCGACCGCTGCGTACGGCGCCGTCAACCAGGTGATGGGCTACACGCAGTTCACGGCCATGTCGATTTCGATCGCGGTCTCGATCCTCGGCGCGCAGGCGGTCGGCGGCGGCGACCGGGCGCGGCTCGACGGCATCGTCCGCACCGGTCTTGCGTTCAATCTCGTGCTGACCGGCGGGCTGGTGGCGCTGATCTATATGGTGCCGCGCGCCGTGCTCGGCATTTTCATCACCGACGGTGCCGTGCTCGACCTGGCGAAGGGCCTCCTCTTCGTCGCCTTGTGGAGCTCGGTGCCGTTCGGACTTGCGACCACGTTCTCCGGCGCGATGCGGGCGGCGGGCGTGGCGCTGACGCCGATGCTGCTGTCGATCTTTGCCATTGTCGCGATCGAGCTGCCGTCGGCGGTGATCCTCAGCCGCGCGATCGGCCTGAAAGGCGTATGGGCCGCCTATCCGATCGTGTTCTGCACCATGTTCCTCTTGCAGATGGGCTATTACCTCCTGGTGTGGCGCAAGCGGGCAATCCGACGTCTGGGCTGATCAGCAAGATATTATGACCGTCATTAAACGGTGGACCTGTGGCGCGCCCTGCGCCACAATGGAGCAAAGCGAGATCAGAGAGCCAGGTCAAAGAGCCAGGTCAAAGAGCCAAGTCAGGGAGAACGAGATTGACCCGCACAGCCCCGCAATTCCTGTTCGACTTCGGCAGCCCGAACGCTTATCTCAGCCATCTCGCGATCCCCGCGATCGAGCAGCGGATCGGCGTCAAGTTCGAATATGTGCCGATCCTGCTCGGCGGCATCTTCAAGTCGACCAACAACAGATCGCCGGCGGAGACGCTGGCCGGCATCAAGAACAAGCGCGAATTTCAGGCCGTCGAGACCGAGCGCTTCATCAAGCGCTTCAAGGTCGAGCCTTACGTCTTCAACCCCCACTTTCCCGTCAACACGCTGAACCTGATGCGCACCGCGATCGCAGCGCAGCTCGAGGGCGTGTTCGAGAAATATGTCGACGCCGCCTTCCATCATATGTGGCGGGAGCCGAAGAAGATGGATGATCCCGAAATCGCGGCGAAGGCGCTGGCGTCTTCGGGCCTTGATGCTCAAAAGCTGTTCGCTCGCGCCCAGGAGCCCGAGGTGAAGGGCAAGCTGATCAAGAATACCGAGGAGGCGGTCGCCCGCGGCGCCTTCGGCTCGCCGACCTTTTTCGTCGGTAACGAGATGTTCTTCGGCAAGGAGCAGCTGCGCGAGGTCGAGGAGATGGTGCTGGAGAAGTGATTTTCGCATCCGGCGTAAACGCGCTAACTCTCTGGCGTCGTCCTGGCGAAAGCCAGGACGACGGCAAGAAACAATAACAAGGACAACCCCATGCGCATCCTCGTGGTCGGCGCCGGCGCCATCGGCGGCTATTTTGGTGGCAGGCTGTTGCAGGCCGGCCGCGACGTCTCCTTCCTGGTCCGCGCCAGGCGCGCCGGTGAGCTCGCGAGCGCGGGCCTCGTCATCAAGAGCCCGAATGGCGATGTGACGCTGAAAAATCCTCCGACCGTGCAGGCCGGCGCGATCAGGGACAGGTTCGACGTCGTGCTGCTCAGCTGCAAGGCGTTCGACCTCGATGATGCCATCACGTCGTTTGCGCCGGCGGTGGGCTCGAACACTGCGATCATCCCGATGCTCAACGGCATGAAGCATCTCGACATCCTCGATGCAAAATTCGGCAAGGAGCGCGTGCTCGGCGGTCTCTGCGCCATCGCCGCAACCTTGAACGAGAAGCGCGAAGTGGTGCAGCTGCAACCGATGCAGTCGATCAATTACGGCGAGCGCGACGGCACGATGTCGGATCGCGTCAAGGCGATCGACGAGACCTTCAAGAGCGGCATCAAGGGTGCCACAGCCAGCCTGAACATTTTGCAGGACATGTGGGAGAAGTGGGTATTCCTGTCTTCGCTTGCGGCGAGCACCAGCCTGATGCGCACCTCCGTCGGCAACATCCTCGCCGCGCCCGGCGGCCGGGATTTTCTGCTCGGCATGCTGGACGAGACCAGCGCGATCGCGACGGCATCAGGCTATCCGCCGGGCGGTCCGTTCTTCGAGCGCGTCAAGGGCAATCTCACCGCCGAGGGCTCGCCGATGACGGCCTCGATGTTCCGCGACATCAAGGCGGGCTTGCCGGTCGAAGCCGATCACGTGATCGGCGACCTTATCGCGCGCGCCGACGCGGCCAAGGTGCCGGTGCCGAAGCTGCGCATCGCGTATACGCATCTGAAGGCGTATGAGAAGCAGCGGGCGGGGTAGGTAGCAGCCGCACATTCGGTGTCGTCCCGGCGAAGGCCGGGACCGCGTGATCTATCGAAGATTACCGCGGCATGCGCCGGTAAACCCCGAGCCTTCGCCGAATTACTTTCGTGGCTGTGGGTCCCGGCCTTCGCCGGGACGAGTGAGTTTGCCGCAACAGCCCTGCGCTAGTTGAAATACGCCAGATAATGCGCCACCGCCGTGATTTCCTCGTCGCTCATGTGATAGGCGACGTCGGCCATCGCGGCGACGCCGCCGCCGACGCGCTGGCCCGCTTTGTAGTCGTGCAGCGCCTTGACCAGATATTCCTCGCGTTGACCTGCAAGCCGCGCGACGGCTTTGGTGCCGGCAAAGCTGTCCGTGTGACATGAGGCGCAGCGGCGGCCGACGGCAACCTGCGCGCCTTTCTTCGACAGATCCGGATCCTTGTCCTCGGCGGCCTTCGGCGGCGTCATCGCCGCGAAATAGGCGCCGAGGCTGCGGACGTCCTCGTTGGTGATCTCCTCTGCGATCGGCTGCATTTGCTCGTTCTTGCGCGAGCCGGCACGGAAGAACACGAGCTGCCATTGCAGGAACTGATCGGGCTGGCCGGCCAGCGAGGGAATGTTCTCGGTCTGCGAGATGCCGTTCTCGCCGTGACAGCCGGAGCAGACGGCCGCCTTCTCCTGGACGGCGGCGTTGTCGGCGGCGCTTGCGGGGACGAATGCGATCGCTGTGAGCGAGAGCGCGCCGATTGCGTACAAAGAATACTGACGGCGCATGGGGACAATTCCGATCTATCGAGTTCGTCGTTCCGGGGCGTGCGGAGCACGAGCCATGATGCGCAATTGCGCATCTGAGAATCCATAACCACGATTCGGGGTTATGAGTTCCGGACTGGCGCTGACGCGCAATCCGGAACGACGGGGGTGAGACTCTGAAACGAAAGAGGCTGCGGCGCCTTTCGAGGCCACCGCAGCCTCTTGGTCAGGTCGCGCTACTTCTTGCTGTAGCTGATGCGGTAGATCGCGCCGGCCCAGTCGTCGGCGACGAGGATCGAACCGTCCTTGGCGAGAACGATGTCATCGGGGCGGCCGAGATAACCCTGGTCACCCTCGAGCCAGCCGGAGGCGAACACCTCCTGCTTGGCGTTCTTGCCGTCGGGTCCGACGATCACGCGCATGATGCGGGCGCCCTGGTACTTATGCCTGTTCCAGGAGCCGTGCTCGGCGATCAGGATGTTGTTCTTGTACTCGGCGGGGAACTGGTCGCCGGTATAGAACTTCATGCCGAGCGGAGCGACGTGGGCGCCGAGGTTCAGCACGGGCGGCGTGAACTCGGAGCACTTGTGCCCCATCGCGAACTTCGGATCGGGAAGGTCGCCCTGGTGGCAGTAGGGATAGCCGAAATGCTCGCCGATCTTGTTGATCATGTTCAGCTTGTCGGAGGGCAGGTCATCGCTGACCCAGTCGCGCGCATTCTCGGTGAACCAGTACTTGCCGGTGCGCGGATCGACGTCGCCGCCGACCGAGTTGCGAACGCCGAGCGCCCAGATTTCGGCATTGCCGGTCTTGGGATCGACGCGCCGGATCTGCGAGACGCTGGTCGGCGGAATGCCGACGTTGAAGGGCGGTCCGAACGGAATGTAGAACCAGCCATCCTTGTCGACGGCGATGTACTTCCAGCCATGCGCGGCATAGGACGGCATGTCGTCGTAGACAACCTTGCCCTCGCCGGGATTGTCGAGCTTGTTCTCGATGTCGTCGTAGCGGATCAGCTTGTCGACCGCGATGACGTAGAGCGCGCCGTCCTTGACGGCGAGACCCGTGGGCATGTTCAGGCCCTTGAGGATGGTCTTGACCTCTTTCTTTCCGCCATTGTCCTTGATGGCATAGACGTTGCCGAGGCCGAACGAGCCGACGAACAGCGTACCCTTGTCACCCCAGGCCATCTGCCGCGCCGCCAGCACGCCGGAGGCGTAGACCTCCATCTTGAAGCCGGGCGGCAGTTTCACCTTCTTGACGATGTTGGCGAGCTCGGCGTCGGAGGCGCCGGTCGGCGGACCCGAGGGCGGCGCAAGGCCCTTCTGCGCTTCGGTTTCGTCGCCGAGGAACCAGTCGTCCGGCGGATGGGTCCAGAATTCCTTGGTGCCGGATTCGTACTTCTTCAGCGCCCGGTTCTTGTCCTGCTGTTGTTGTGCGCTGGCAACGCTGGTCCCGGCAAGAAGGGCAACCGCTGCAAGCGCCAACACGGATCGATGGATGATCGATTTCATCGCGTCACTCCCCTAAGGCAGCCATCGGGGCTGCACATTCTTGTTTTGCTGTGTGAGTAGGCGAAGTTCGAAGTCTGCCCGCGAGGCAGACGCAAAAAGGTTAGCACATCTGCGGGCCGTGAGAAGCGCGTCGCGTGCGCGGCAGTTGCGCTCAATCAAATGAGACGGATGTTCCTCACATCCTCGCGGGCGGCGACGACAACGTTCTCGCTGCAACGCGGAATCGGGATGGCGCCGCCTCTTTTGCGAGCAGCGAAGCAAGGCGACCGATACAAGGCTGCGAAAACAAACCCCATGCATAGAACGGCGAGGTGCCGGTTCGCGCACGGTGACGCCAGCCCCAGGTCTGAAACATCGTGCGATTTGGCAAAACCGGCGACTATTTCAGGACCGGGTAGGGCCCGTCGTCAAACGGCGTGTCGTGATAGCCCTTCGATCCCACCTCGCACGCCAGGGCGCTGCGGAAATCCGAGCCCGCGCGCAGGCTGCGCAGCACATGGGCGAAATCGAATTCGGGATGCCATCCGAGCTCGCGCCGCGCGCGCGCGTTGACATAGACGCGGTCGATCCCGGGGAACAGTCGCCAGCCGCGCGCGGCATAGAGCTCGGCGCAATCCGGGTAGAGCTCGCGCACGACATCGGCAGCATTGCGGGCGAGCGCGGCGAGCTGATGTTGCGAGAACGGACTGGTCGCCGAGACGATGTAACGGCCGAAGCCGATCGCGGGCGCACGCGCGACTGCAAGCAGATGGGCGCTGACCGCGTCCGCTATATCCAGCCGTCGATAGAGCAGCTCGTTGGCCTGCGCGTTGTCCAGGGCGTAGGCCGACCGCATCGCAGGATCGTCGTCAGCTTCAGGAAAGAACCGCGAGGTCCGCAGGATGACCACCGGCAGGCTGCTCTCGCGAAAGAACAGCTCGCACAGATTTTCCGCCATCAGTTTCGTGGTGCCGTAGATGTTCTTCGGCACCGACGCCAGCTCCTCGGTGACCCACACCGCCTGTCCCGCCTCGGGCCGCAGCTGCGCGCCGAACGCGCTGGTGGTGCTGGTGAGGACAAAGCTCTTCACGCCGGCAGCCAGCGCCGCCTCGAGCAGATTGAGCGTCCCTGAGACGTTGGTGTCGATGAAGGCCTGCTTGCCGTGGGTCGCCACATGCGGCTTGTGCAGCGTCGCGGTGTGGATCACGGCCGTGACGCCATCCATCTGCGCCCGGACGAAGGTGGGATCGACGATGGAGCCGACAGCATCGGTGAACGGCGAGGGCTTGAGGTCGATCCCGCGGACAGCGGAACTGCGCCCGCGGAGCGTGCGTAGAATGGCCTCGCCCAAATGACCCGCACTGCCGGTGACGAGAATTGTCATGTCAGCCCCAATCCAGCCGCCAGCAGCGTGGAAAACCACGGCTCAACCTGATTAAGCTGGATGCTGGGAAAAATTGGAGCGGGCGAAGGGGCTCGAACCCTCGACCCCGACCTTGGCAAGGTCGTGCTCTACCACTGAGCTACACCCGCATCCTGTGTCGGTCGCGTGACGCGCCGGCAACGGCTGTCGTATGCCAAAAGCGGGAGGCGAATGCAACAGCTACCGGCAGCATAGATGCGCATTCCGAGCCCCGATATGAGCCCTGGAGCGGCCGAATCGACCCAAAACGGCCCGGAACTGCCGAATCGGCTGCGACGGATTGAAATTCGGCCGGCCCGGCCCAATTTTAGGGCCTGAAACGAAGCATAGGCGATGGCGACGTGCTAAAGAGCCGCCATTCCAGACCAGACGAGGGGATCCCGTGACGATCATCGACCAGGGTAACGGAGCGGCCCCGGCTGCGGCCGATCTGATCAAGGACACCACCACCCAAACCTTCGTGAAGGACGTCATCGAGGAATCGAAGCGCCAGCCGGTGCTCATCGACTTCTGGGCGGAATGGTGCGGCCCCTGCAAGCAGCTCACGCCCGTGCTCGAAAAGGCCGTCAAGGCGGCCAAGGGCAAGGTCAAGCTGGTCAAGATGAACATCGACCAGCATCCGGCGATCCCCGGCCAGATGGGCATCCAGTCGATCCCGGCCGTGATCGCCTTCGTCAACGGCCAGCCCGCCGACGGCTTCATGGGCGCGGTACCGGAGAGCCAGGTCAACGCCTTCATCGAGAAGCTGACCAAGGGCGTCACTGCGCCGGGCGAGCCCAACATCGCCGAGATCCTGCAGGAGGCCGAGGCCGTGCTCGCCGAGGGCGACACTGCTGCCGCCGCGCAGATCTACGCCGAAGTGCTGCAGCATGATTCGACCAACATCCCCGCGCTTGCCGGCCTCGCCAAATGCTACGCCATTTCGGGCGCGATGGAGCAGGCCAAGCAGACGCTGGCCATGGTGCCGGAATCCAAGCGCAACGACCCGGCCGTGAAGGCGGTGCAGACCGCGATCGATCTCGCCGAGCAGGCCAAGCAGCTCGGTCCAATTGCCGAGCTGGAACAGAAAGTCGCCGCAAATCCGCTCGATCATCAGGCGCGCTTCGACCTTGCCACCGCGCTGAACGCGAAGGGCGACCGCGCAGCCGCGACCGAGCAGCTGCTCGCAATCGTCAAGCGCGACCGCAAATGGAACGATGACGGCGCCCGCAAGCAGCTGGTGCAGTTCTTCGAAGCCTGGGGCGGTGCAGACGAGGCAACCGTCGAGGGCCGCAAGCGCTTGTCGACCATCCTGTTCTCATAAGCTCAGGTCGCAATTCAGGCGGGGACTGAGATGCCGATCAACATCGAATATCGCGGCCCCGCCGACCTGCCGGAAATCATTCCGGTGTTTCCGCTGCCGGGCGCGCTGCTGCTGCCGCGCGGCCAGATGCCGCTCAACATCTTCGAGCCGCGCTATCTGGCGATGGTCGACGACAGCTTCCGCGACGGTCATCGCCTGATCGGCATGATCCAGCCTGACGTGGCGCATTCGCCGAAGAATTCCGATAGGCCGGTGCTGTTCCGCGTCGGCTGCGTCGGCCGCATCACCCAGCTCGCTGAATCCGGCGACGGCCGCTACATCCTCGAGCTGACCGGCGTTGCCCGCTTCAGGGTGATGGAGGAGCTCGACGTGCTTACTCCCTACCGGCAGTGCAAGGTCGATTTCTTCGCCTTCACCGACGATTTCAAGGCTCGGCTGGGTGAGGAGGCGGTCAACCGCGAGGCGCTGCTGGTGGCGCTGGCGGAGTTTCTGAAGGCCAACAATCTCAAGGTCGACTGGGAGGGCGTCGAGAGCGCGCCCAACGAGGCGCTGGTCAATGCGCTGGCGATGATGTCGCCCTATGGCCCGGCCGAGAAGCAGGCCATGCTGGAAGCGCCTGACCTGAAGACCCGCGCCGAGATCCTGATCGCGGTGACCGAGATGGACCTTGCCAAGAAACGCACCAGCGGCGATCCGCCGCTGCAGTGACGGGCGCGGTGCATCCGCGAAGGCGGTGTGCTCCCTCCCTCGCGGGCGCAAGCGGGAGAGGGGGCGCACTGCCTGCGTGGCCGCTACCCGAACCGCTCCACCGCCCAGGCGAACAGGCTGCCCGGAATCGGCGGCTGCAGCGAGCGGCCCTTGCCTGAGATGTGCAGGCCGATCACGTTGGGATCGGTGACGATACCGAGATAGCTCGACGGCTCGAAGAACAGTCTTGGCTCGGAATGTACCGCGTAGAACGATCGCTTCGGCAACGCCTTTTGCAGATCGCCCGAACGCTTGGCGAGGATGGTCAGTGCCGGAGGCCCGAAGATGGCGATGCGAAGGTCGGACAGACGCTGCGAGCCGCCGCTCAGCTTCCGTATCGCAAAGCTCAGGCGATGGCTCGGCGACAGCCATTCCGGCGTCAGCTCCTCCTGCGCCATGAGATTCTCGAAGGCGCCGACGATCTGGTGGTCGGGCGGCAGATAGAGCACGGAGTTGCCGAGCCGGCGGGATCGCTCCCAGGCAAAGTATGGCTCTGCCGGATCGATCTCGACGGGTTTGAGCAGCAGCACGTCGGCGTCGAGCCAGAGGCCGAGATGCTTCGCCATCAGCTTGATGCGGAAGAAGTCGCTGAACTGAAGTGTGGTCCAGTCGCGCCAGCTGCCGTCAGGTTGCGGCGGCCGCAACCGTTCGGAGAAGGCGTGCGGCAGGATCGCTTCGGCGTCCGCATTCTCGACGCCCGCGGGGAGGCCCGGGATGGTGTCGAAACTATAGACCGTGACCTTGTGGCCGGCCGCCAGCTGCGAGCGCAGGCAGGTCTGGCGTAGCGCGTCCATCGGGCCATGCCAGAAGGTGACGATCTCGGGAAGCATGAGGCGAGCTATACGGGAAAACGAGGGCAAAGAAAAAGCCCCGGCGCGACAAGCGCCGGGGCTCGAATGAGACTTGAACTCAGGCCCAGGCGCGTTCGCGCTTGAGCTTCTCCTCATAGCTGTCGATCGAGGACTTCTTCTCCATCGTCAGCCCGATGTCGTCGAGGCCGTTGATCAGGCAGTGCTTGCGGAACGGGTCGATCTCGAACTTGACCTTGCCGCCATCGGGGCCGCGGATCTCCTGGTTGGGCAGGTCGATCGTCAGCGTCGCGTTGGCGCCGCGCTCGGCATCGTCGAACAGCTTGTCGAGGTCCTCCTGCGAAACGCGGATCGGCAGAATGCCGTTCTTGAAGCAATTGTTGTAGAAGATGTCGCCGAACGAGGTCGAGATCACGCAGCGGATGCCGAAATCGAGCAGCGCCCAGGGCGCGTGCTCGCGGCTCGAGCCGCAGCCGAAATTGTCGCCGGCGACCAGCACCTTCGCGTTGCGATAGGCTGATTGGTTGAGGACGAAATCCGGGTTCTCGCTGCCGTCGTCCTTGTAGCGCTGCTCGGAGAAGAGCCCCTTGCCAAGGCCGGTGCGCTTGATGGTCTTGAGGTACTGCTTCGGAATGATCATGTCGGTGTCGACATTGATGATCTTCAGCGGCGCCGCGACGCCTTCCAGCGTGGTGAACTTGTCCATCTCAGGATTCCCGGTTCGAAGTCAGGGGAGGCTGTTTAGCCCGGTTGGCGTATAAATCCTAGGCCGGATTCGGCAGTCTTGATCTGTCAGTCAGCTTGGCGGAGCCATGCTGTCAGGGGCAAAGCCGGTCGGCAGGCCGTCGATGCTCTTCATGTTCTTCAGGCCCCAGTACTTTCGCAAGTTGTTGACGCCCTGCGCCGTCCAGTAACGGATGAGGCTGCCACGCTCTTCCCGGTAGTCGAACAGCGGCACGCCCATACCGCACGAGGTCTGCACGAGGTCGACCGAGAGGCGCACGATCTGGCGGGCGCCAGTCATGTCCTCGAACCCTGGGGCGAGCTCGGTATATTCAGGCGTGCCGCGCATGATCGATCGGCCCTGGCCATAGAGCCGCAGGATCATCGGCGGGCCTTCGAAAGCGCAGAACATGATGGTGAGGCGCTTGTCATCCGATGCGATCAGGTGCGCGCGGGTCTCGCTGCCGCTGCCGGTGCAGTCGAGATAGGCGACGTCGTTCGCTCCGAGCACAAGGAACGACGACAGGCCCTTGGGGGAGACGTTGATGCGTCCCTTCGGCGGGGCGCTCGCGACGAAGAAGATCTTCTGCCGCTCGATGAAAGCCCTGTGCTCGGGTTCGATCCCGGTGAATTGCTTGCCCATGTCCGTGGGTCCTCTGTTCGGTGACAGCGCCTCGGAGGCAAAGAAGCTAACACATCTCGGGTACCGGTTTAAGAACATAAGATATGCTGGTATAACAACCACCATGAAACGAGCAGATCCGATCGCTCCGGCGCTCTCGCTCAGCGCATTCTTGCGGGCGCTCCGGGAACGTCAGTCTCCGGTGGAATTCGGCCTCGCCGCGGGACCACGGCGGCGCACGCCCGGCCTCCGGCGCGAGGAGGTCGCCCAGCTCTGCGGCTTGAGTGTCACCTGGTACACCTGGATCGAGCAGGGGCGCGATGTGTCCGTCTCTGCTTCGGCACTTGCGCGCATCGCCCGCGGATTACGCCTGTCACCTGCCGAGCGCGCTTATCTGTTTGAAGTCGCGGGCAAGCGCGATGCCGAGCGGCCGGGCCACAGAGACGATCCACCCGGGGAGATCCTGGCCTGCGTCGATGCAATCGATGGTCCCGCCTACATCCTCGATCGCACATGGAGCGCCCGCCGCTGGAATGCGAAAGCGTCGCGCTTGTTTGCAGGATGGCTCGATGATGACGGTGAAAAGAACCTGCTGCGCTACATCTTCCTCCGGCCGGAGGCGCGAAGCCTGATCCTTGACTGGGCGTCCCGTGCGCAGCGCGTCGTCGCCGAGTTCCGTGCCGCGGTGACAGCCTACTCCGACGATCCGGACATTCGCCGGCTCGTGGAGGAGCTGAGACTGGCAAGCGCGGACTTCGAACGTTGCTGGGACACACAGGGCGTCCTGACCCGCGAAGGCGGCGAACGCGCGTTCAATCATCCGACCATGGGACTGCTACATTATCAGCAGGTGTCGCTATCGCTCGCGGGCTGGCCCGACTATCGGCTGACGATGCTTCTGCCTGCGCCATCGCCGCGCGATCGATGATTTCCTATTCGGCCTGCGCCTCGATCGCTGCCATGTCGTCGTCCGAGAGACCGAAATGGTGGCCGATCTCGTGGATCAGGACGTGACGGACGATATGGCCGAGGCTCTCGTCGTGCTCGGCCCAGTAGTCCAGGATCGGGCGGCGGTAGAGCCAGACCATGTTCGGCAGCCGTGCCACGTCGCCAAGACTCTGCTGGGGCAGGCCGACGCCCTGGAACAGGCCGAGCAGGTCGAACTCGCTCTCGCAGTCCATCTCGTCGAGCACCTCCTCGGTCGGGAAGTCGTCGACGCGGATGATCAGGCCCTCGCAGAGCCCGCGAAACTCCGCCGGCAGGCGCTCGAAAACGTCGTGCGCCGCAGCTTCCATCTCGGCCAGCGAGGGCGCTTTCAGGTCCATCCACATGCGCACCTCTTAGCGCGGGTTTCGCAGCGATGCATCCGGCTTTATAAGCGCGTGAGGTTGACGGGCGCGGCCAAAACGGGGAGCGTGGGGGCCGAGCGGGCCTCGGTCGAGGGTGGTTCAGGTGGGCGATAAAATGCGAGCAAAAGCAGCGGCGGCTCTACTGTGCATGGGGTTGTTTTCGCAAGTCGGCATGAGTGCCCAGGCAGAGACGGCCGGCACTGTCGTCCGCCTGGCCCAGGCGGTGTCGCCCGACGACATCCCGCCGCCGCGAAAGCGGCCCCAGACCCGCCTGCGCGTCACGCCCTATGACAGCCCTGACGGCGTCTATCCGCGTTACAACCCGGGCCCCGACGCGGTCCGCGAGTGCAACGTTGCCTATGTGCAGGAACACAGGCCCAGCGGCACCGTGATCACGCCGCATATGAGCTGCTACTGGCGTCGCGGCTGATACCGGGTCAGTGCCCGCGCAGCGCGCCGATCAGGCCGGCGCCGACGACCAGCGCGGACACGCCATAGACCAGGATCGCCATCACCAGCTGCGTCGTCTGGCTTGCCGTGCCGCTCTCGACGCCCGGCCCCTGCGAGGCCAGTGCCGAGCTCGCACCAAGGACGACGCCAAGCGCAATGCTCGCTGCGATGGCGAGGCGGGATATCAGCAATGTTCGAAACTGTGTCATGACCATCTCCTGCATTCGCTCGACCAGAAGATACGTACGTCGCTGACGGCTGGTTGTTCATCCCTAGCAGATTCAGGTGCAGCGTTCCAGATTGGCCGCTTTTGACTTGCAGGCCGCCGCGTGATCCTCTCATGTTGCCGGCGGAGGTCGTCATGACGAGATGGATCGCATTGACCGTTGCTGCGGGGCTCGCCGCAAGCCTGCCTCACGCCTCCGCTGCGCAGAAGGTGACCAAGCTGCCTGACGCCTCCGCGGGCCGCGCGGTGTTCGATGGGCGACGGCACGTGCGATACGATGCTGCCCGCTACGCTCCGCGGCCTGATCCGCACTACTATGCGCGGCCCGTCTATTACCGTCCCTATCCTTACGCTGTGCCCGCGCCCTTCGTGCTCGGCTACGGGCCGTTCTGGTGACGCGGCATGCCTTGCGCGGCGCGTCGTTCATTCATGGCGCATTCACGTCGCCGTCTCTAGTTTAACCGCGTGAGCGACTGCAAATGAACAGCGACCGCGGGACGACGACGCCGCGATGACGCTGTCCAATTTCAGGGAGACATTCCATGCCGAGGATCATGCGTCCCGGGACAAGCTCGCTGCGCCTGCTCGGGCTCGCCGCCGTTGCTGCTCTGCTGTTGTCGTCAGGACTTGCGCGCCGCGCTGAAGCGATGACGCCGATCAATCCGACCGCGCTGCCCGCGGCGAAGGCTGCAAGCGACGACATGATGATCCAGGTCCGCCATGGCGGTGGCGGTGGCGGTGGACATTTCCACGGCGGCGGCGGACATTTTGGTGGCTTCCATGGCGGGGGAGGGCACTTCGGTGGCTTCCACGGTGGCGGCTATCGCTATGGCGGCTTCCACCACTTTGGCGGACATGGCGGCTACCATCGCCACTGGGGCGGCACCTTTCGCCCGTACTATGGCTATCGCCACTTCCACCGGCGCTATTATTACGGCGGCTATTATCCCTATTATCACTATCCGCGCCGCTGCCGGATCATCTGGACCTATTACGGCCCCCGCCGCATCTGCCGCTGGCATCGCTGGCACTATCCGTACCGCTATTGGTGATGTGAGTCGTCATTCCGGGATGGCGCATAAGCGCCAGACCTGGAATCTCGAGATTCCGGGTTCGTCCTTCGAACGCCCCGGAATGACTGCGGATCGTGACGACACTCGTTGGCTCAGAGCCAGCCCTTCACATTCCACGACGACGGCTTCCACCGCATCAAGGTCTCGATCTTCCACTGCTTGAACATCGCCGGCGGCCAGCGGCTGAGCTTCGAGGTCTCCTCGACCTCGGGCTTGGCGACGATGTGCAGCTGCGGCGCGCGCCGCCGGTGCTGGCGGGTCGCCTCGCCGATCAGATCCACATATTCAGGCTTGTTGGCCATGAGACGTGTCCTCGCGAGATCGTCGCGAGGACACTGTCGGCGCTGCGGCTTAACGACGGCTTGCCGCGTTCGCTCAAATTGGAGGGAGCAGCTTAGCGCCAGTCCCTGACGTCGACGAAGTGGCCCGCGATCGCGGCGGCCGCGGCCATCGCCGGCGACACCAGATGCGTGCGGCCCTTGAAGCCTTGGCGGCCTTCGAAATTGCGGTTCGAGGTCGAGGCGCAGCGCTCTTCCGGCTTCAGCTTGTCCGGGTTCATGGCGAGGCACATCGAGCAGCCGGGCTCGCGCCATTCGAAGCCGGCCTTGATGAAGATCTTGTCGAGCCCCTCGGCTTCGGCCTGCTCCTTCACGATGCCGGAGCCCGGCACCACCATGGCGTTGACGTTGGCGGAAACGGTCTTGCCTTCGGCAATCTTCGCTGCCGCGCGCAAATCTTCAATGCGGCCGTTGGTGCAGGAGCCGATGAAGACGCGGTCGAGCTTGATGTCGGTGATCTTCGTCCCCGCCGTCAGGCCCATATATTTCAGCGCGCGATGCTTGGAGAGACGCTTGGCCTCATCAGCGATCTTGTCAGGATCTGGCACGATGCCGGTGACCGAGATGACGTCCTCAGGTGAAGTGCCCCAGGTCACGATCGGCGGCAGCTTTGCTGCATCGAGCCGCAGCTCGTGGTCGAAATGCGCGCCGTCGTCGGAGCGCAAGCCCTCCCAGTAACGCATCGCCGCATCCCAGGCCGCGCCCTTCGGCGACTTCGGCCGGTCGCGCAGGAAGTCGTAGGCCTTCTGGTCGGGCGCAACCAGACCGGCGCGCGCACCGCCTTCGATCGACATGTTGCAGACCGTCATGCGGCCCTCCATGGAGAGCGCGCGGATCGCATCGCCGGCATATTCCAGCACATAGCCGGTGCCGCCTGCGGTGCCGATCTCGCCGATGATGGCGAGAATGATATCCTTGCCGGTCACGCCGTCAGGCAATTTGCCGTCGACGGTGACGCGCATGTTCTTTGCCTTCTTCTGGATCAGCGTCTGCGTCGCCAGAACGTGCTCGACCTCGGAGGTGCCGATGCCGTGCGCGAGCGCGCCGAACGCGCCATGCGTCGAGGTGTGGCTGTCACCGCAGACGATGGTGGTGCCGGGCAACGTGAAACCCTGCTCGGGGCCGATGACGTGGACGATGCCCTGGCGCTTGTCGAACTCGTTGTAATATTCGATGCCGAATTCCTTGGCGTTCTCGGCCAGCGCCTTGATCTGCTCGATGCTCTCAGGATCCGGGTTCGGCTTGGTGCGGTCGGTGGTCGGCACGTTGTGGTCGACGACGGCGAGCGTCTTCTCGGGCGCATGCACCTTGCGCCCTGTCGCGCGCAGGCCTTCGAACGCCTGCGGCGAGGTCACCTCGTGCACCAGATGGCGGTCGATATAGAGCAGGCAGGTGCCGTCCTCGGCTTCGTGCACCAGATGGTCGTTCCAGATCTTGTCGTACAGGGTGGTCGGCTTGGACATGAGCTTCAGCTCCGAAGGAATGTGTGTAAGCGATGAGCGCGGCGGGCCGCGCAGGGCAACAAAATCGTCAGCGCAGCTTTTAGGCTGCGCGCGTAAGTTCTGACGTTGCCGAGGTCGCGAAGCGTCCGAAGAACCGGCCAGGCAGCCGCGAGCGATCGTCGATGACGATGCGCTGGGGGCTCACGAAGCTGGTCAGATCTGGAAACATTCTAGAAGCTATATAGCACGCAGCGCTAAAAGCGCGAGAGTTTCAGCTCGTCATTGCGAGGAGCTCTTGCGACGAAGCAATCCAGGACTGCCTCTGCGGAAAGACTGGATTGCTTCGCTGCGCTCGCAATGACGAGGTCGGGGAGAGACTACTGCAAAACAAAAAGCGCGGAGCCGAGCCCCGCGCTTTTCGAATATTCGTCTGGTTGCGAAGCTTACTCGCCGACGGCGGCCTGGCGGTCCTGCTTCTCGACGATGCGGGCCGACTTGCCGCGCAGGTTGCGGAGGTAATAGAGCTTGGCGCGACGGACCTTGCCGCGGCGCACCACCTTGATCGAGTCGATCATCGGCGACATCACCGGGAACACGCGCTCGACGCCTTCGCCGTAGGAGATCTTGCGGACGGTGAAGCTCTCGTTGAGGCCACCGCCGGAACGGCCGATGCAGACGCCTTCATAGGCCTGCACGCGGGTGCGGTCGCCCTCGACGACCTTGACGTTGACGATCACGGTGTCGCCGGGACCGAATTCCGGAATGTCCTTGCCGGCGGACAGCTTGTCGAATTGCTCTTGCTCGAGCTGCTTGATCAGGTTCATGGGTAAATCTCCATCGGCGCGCCCAGCCTTTACAAACGGGGGCTGCGCGAAATTCGTCTATCCAGCCATTGCGGATGTGGCCGCTCCTATAAGGCAAGCCGGAGCGTTTGTCACCCGTCTGTCTTGTTTTTTGGCGTTTTTTGGCGTCCGGGCCGATTCGGGGCTTTGGGCGGGATTTGGGCCCATAAATCAGGCCGCCGGGCCGCCGTCAGGGCCTCGGATTGCGCCCGCCGCCAGGCGGCGACCTTGGCATGATCGCCGGAGGTCAGGATCTCCGGGATCGGAACCCCTTCGAACAACTGGGGACGCGTGTATTGAGGGTATTCAAGCAGGCCGTCGGAAAAACTCTCCTCGGCTCCCGAAGCTTCCTTGCCCATCACGCCCGGCAGCAGCCGGACGCAGGCGTCAATCAGCGCCATCGCGGCGAGTTCGCCCCCTGAGAGCACGTAATCGCCGATCGAGACCTCCTCCAGGCCACGCGCATCGATCACCCGCTGGTCGATCCCTTCGAATCGCCCGCAGACGATGAGGGGGCCGGGGCCCTGGGCGAGTTCCACCACGTGAGCCTGGGTCAATGGCCGACCGCGCGGGCTCATCAGCAGGCGAGGGCGCTCGGGACCGATGTCGGCGGCATCGATAGCCGCCGCCAGAACGTCGGCCCGCAGGACCATGCCCGGGCCGCCGCCGGCGGGAGTGTCGTCGACGCTGCGATGACGGTCCGTGGCGGAAGCCCTGATATCCCGCGCCTCGATCTGCCAGAGGCCGGAGGCCAGCGCCCGACCGGCCAGGCTCACGCCGAGCGGCCCCGGAAACATTTCCGGAAACAGCGTCAGCACCGTCGCGCGCCAGGGGGTGGGGTTCGTCATAGTGCTCTAAGAAATCCGTCGTCCCGGCGAAGGCCGGGACCCATAGCCACCGCAGCCGGTTTTGCGATGATCGAAGCCATCAGCTTAGCCAAAAACCACGGCCTGTGTTTATGGGTCCCGGCCTTCGCCGGGACGACTCGTGGTGGGATCGTTGCCTCGCTCCTCGCCCTCGATCTCCTGCGGCAGCGCGATCACGACACGGCCGCCTTTGAGATCGACCTCAGGCACCACGGCGTTGGAGAACGGCAGCAGCATCGTCGCGCCTTTAAGCGGGGCGATCTCGATGATGTCGCCGGCGCCGAAATTATGGATCGCGAGCACGCGGCCGAGTGCGTCGCCGTCGGTGGTGATTGCGGCGAGCCCGATCAGATCGGCGTGGTAATATTCGTCCTCGTCGGTCGCGGGCAGCTTTTCGCGCGCGACGTAGAGCTCGATGCCGTTGAGGCGCTCGGCCTCATCACGGGTCGCGATGCCCTTGAAGGTTGCGACCAGATGATCCCGGGCCTCGCGGATTTGCGCCAGCTCGAACTGGCGCTTGCCGTCCTTGGAGAGAAGCGGACCGTAGCGCTTCACGGCAAAGGGATCTTCGGTGAAGGTCCACAATTTGACCGCGCCGCGCACACCATGCGCGGCGCCGATCCGCGCGACGCAGATCAGCGCCGACATGCCTGGCCCTTAAGCCTTCGCGGCGGCTTCGGCCTGCGCCTTGCGCTCCTTGCGCGGCACGGCCTTCTCGGGATTGTTGCGCGCTTCGCGCTTCTTGACACCGGCGGCATCGAGGAAGCGAGACACGCGGTCCGACGGCTGTGCGCCCTTGGCGAGCCAGGCCTTCACCTTGTCCATGTCGAGCTTGAGGCGGGTCTCGTTGTCCTTCGGCAGCAGCGGGTTGAAATAGCCGAGACGCTCGATGAAGCGGCCATCCCGGGGGAAACGCGAGTCGGCGACGACGACGTGATAGACGGGACGCTTCTTGGTGCCTGCGCGGGCGAGGCGGATAACGACGGACATTTAGTTCTCCTGAGTAGCGGTTAATTCAAAGGTTGATGTGGTTCGTCATTGCGAGCGCAGCGAAGCAATCCAGGAAAGCATCCGCGGAGAAAGTCTGGATTACTTCGCTGCGCTCGCAATGACGGGTGAAGTCACTTCTTCTTCCCCGATCCGGGGAAGCCGCCGAGCCCGGGCAGGGTCGGCTTGCCGCTGAGGCCCGTGAGCCCCGGCAGATTCGGAAGTCCTTGGCGAAGTCCGGGCGGCAGATCCTTCGGCAGGCTGGGCAGACCCTGCCCGCCGCCGCCCATCTTCTCCTGCAGCGCCTTCATCTCTTCCGGCGAAGGCATCTTCATGCCGCCGCCAAAGCCCATCGCCTGCGCGATGCCGGCGAGCGGGCCGCGCTTGCCCGAGCCCATCGCCTTCATCACGTCGGCCATGTTCCGGTGCATCTTCAGCAGCTTGTTGACGTGCTCGACGCTCTGGCCGCTGCCGGCAGCAATGCGCTTCTTGCGGCTCGCTTTCAAAAGATCCGGATGACGGCGCTCGTCGCGCGTCATGGAATCGATGATCGCGACCTGACGCTTCAAGATCTTGTCGTCGATGCCGGCGGCCGCGATCTGGTTCTTCATCTTGGAGATGCCGGGCATCATGCCCATCAGGCCGCTGATGCCGCCCATATTGGCCATCTGCAGCAGCTGCTCGCGCATGTCGTTGAGGTCGAACTGACCCTTGCGCATGCGCTCGGCGGTGCGCGCGGCTTTCTCGGCGTCGATATTGGCGGCGGCACGTTCGACCAGCGAGACCACGTCGCCCATGCCGAGGATGCGGCCGGCGATACGGTCGGGGTGGAAATCTTCCAGTGCGTCGGTCTTTTCGCCGGTGCCGATCAGCTTGATCGGCTTGCCGGTGACCGCGCGCATCGACAGCGCGGCGCCGCCGCGGCCGTCGCCGTCAACACGTGTGAGCACGATGCCGGTGAGGCCGACGCGCTGGTCGAACGAGCGCGCGAGATTCACCGCGTCCTGGCCGGTGAGGCTGTCCGCAACCAGCAGCACTTCGTGCGGGTTCGCAGCCGCTTTGATCGCAGCTGCTTCCGCCATCATCTCCTCGTCCAGCGTGGTGCGGCCGGCGGTGTCGAGCAGCACGATGTCGTAGCCGCCGAGCTTGCCGGCCTCCAGCGCGCGCTTTGCGATCTGCGGCGGCTGCTGGCCCGCCACGATCGGCAGGGTCGGAATGTCGAGATCGCGGCCGAGCACGGCGAGCTGCTCCATCGCCGCCGGGCGATAGACGTCGAGCGAGGCCATCAGCACCTTGCGCTTGTCGCGCTGGACCAGGCGGCGGGCGAGCTTGGCGGTGGTGGTGGTCTTACCCGAGCCTTGCAGGCCGACCATCATGATCGGCACCGGCGGCACCGAATTGACGTCGATGGTCTGGCCTTCGGCGCCGAGCGTGTTGATCAGCTCGTCATGGACGATCTTGACCACCATCTGGCCTGGCGTGACCGACTTGACGACGGTGGCGCCGATCGCCTGCTCGCGCACGCGTTCGGTGAAGCTGCGCACGACCTCGAGCGCAACGTCGGCCTCGAGCAGCGCGCGGCGCACCTCGCGCATCGCGGCATCGACGTCTTTTTCGGTCAGCGCACCGCGCCCCGTCAGACGATCGAGAATGCCACCAAGCCGTTCCGACAGATTGTCGAACAATGAAGTTGTCCTTGTCCTGCTCGCCAGAATGGCGATCTTCCAAACACCTTTGCGCCCGAGGGCGCATCGCGCTGTCGGGCGTTGACCTCCGGCCTCCAGGGCCGGTCGGCGGGTCGAAAAGAAAGCCTTTCCGAGAAAGTGGCGGGGTTAAACGCCGCTCGCGCCCAAAAGTCAAGGAAAGTTAAGGCGCCGGGATGCCGTTTCCAGGGTAAGGCCTTGAAAGCAGGCGCTTTCCGACGATGGGTTCCTTTTTTCGCGCGCCCGCCCATATAGCCGGTGATGTCTTGCCGCCGCGACCAGCCCTGAGCCCCCGCCGTGCCGATCACCCGCCGCCGACTGTTCGGAGTGCTTGCCGGCGCCGGCGCGCTGATCGGTGTCCCGCCCCTCTGGATATCCAGCATGAAAACCTATGACGGCCCCGTTTCGGACCATTTCAACGGTCTGCATTTCTTCGACCCGGACGGCTCGCCGCCAAAATCGCTCCGCGAGGTGCTGCGCTGGCAATTCAGCGGCGGGCGGGAGCGGGCCAAATGGCCTGTGTGGGCCCCGAGCCCTCATGCCGATACGCCGCCCGAGCGCGTCGATGGCGGCAGGGTGCGGCTCTCCTTCGTTGGCCATGCCAGCTGGCTGATCCAGGCCGGCGGCCTCAACATCCTCGTCGATCCGGTCTGGTCCTCGCGGGTCTCGCCGGTCAGCTTTGCCGGGCCGAAGCGGCACAACGATCCCGGCATCGCTTTCGAAAAGCTGCCGAAGGTCGACATCGTGCTGGTCTCGCACGGCCATTACGATCATCTCGACATCGCGACGCTGTCGCGGCTCGCCAAGAACTTTGCGCCGCGCGTGGTGACCCCGCTCGGCAACGACGTGACGATGCGGAGCTACGATTCGACGATCAAGGTGGAGGCCTTCGACTGGCACGATCGCGTCGAGCTCGGCGGCGGCATCGCCGCGACGCTGGTGCCGACCCGGCACTGGACCGCGCGCGGCATGTTCGACCGCAACAAGGCGCTGTGGGCGAGCTTTGTGCTGGAGACGCCGGCCGGCAAAATCTACGTGGTCTGCGATTCCGGCTATGGCGATGGCAGCCATTTCCGCCGCGTCGCCGAGAAGCACGGGAAGTTGCGTCTGGCGATCCTCCCCATCGGCGCCTACGAGCCGCGCTGGTTCATGCGCGACCAGCACATGAACCCGGAAGATGCGGTGAAGGCGCTCGGTGATTGCGGCGCCGAGCAAGCGCTCGGGCATCATCACGGCACGTTTCAATTGACGGATGAGGCGATCGACGCGCCGGCGAAAGCGCTCGTGGAAGCGCTCTATGCCGCCAAGATTCCGCAGGAGCGGTTCGTGGCGATGAAGCCGGGGCAGGTGGTGGAGATTTAGCGTCAATCTCCGCTGTCGTCCCGGCCTCGTGCGCAATTGCGCACGGGGGGCGGGACGACAGCTTCGTTGCGGCAAGCCGCGAGCCTCTTACGAAGCCCTTTACTGCTCTTTCGGCTTGATCGCCCAGCTCACATTCACCGTCACCGACAGCGTTTCCTCGCCCGGCGCAACCGCAGCAGGAGCAGCCATTGGAGCGGCGGTCATCCGCGCCTTGAACAGCGGCACCGGCGCGCCGCCTTCGGAGACGCTGAGCGGCGCCCCCAGCGTGACGCCGGTGGCCTTGGCGTAGATCTCGGCCTTGCGGCGGGCGTCGGCGACCGCCTGCTCGCGCGCGTCGTCGAGCAATTTGGAGGCTTGCGTCACCTCGAACGAGATGTTGCCGATGTCGTTCGCGCCCGCGCCGACCAGGATGTCGATGACGCCAGCGACCTTGGTCACGTCGCGAATCTTCACGGTGACGCGGTTGGAGGCGCGGAAGCCGACCACGGGCGAAGCGCCGGTCGAGCGGTTCGGCGCATATTGCGGCTGCAGCGACAGGCGCGAGGTCTGGTAGTCCTTCTCGGGAATCCCCGCGCCCTTCAGCGCCAGCAGCACCTTGCCCATCGCCGCGTTGTTGGCATCGGACGCTTCCTTGGCCGATTTGGCGTCGTTGGCGACGCCGGCGTCGATCTGCGCAAGGTCAGGCGCCGCCGAGACCGTGGCCTCGCCGCTGACGGAGATGGCGGACGGGAAATCGTCGGCGCGTGCGGGCATTGTCAGCATCGTGGCTGCGAAGATTGCAGCGAGGGCGGCAGGCTTTTTCATCTGTCTCACTTCAGCGGCACGAACACATTGATCACGAGCTTGTCCTCGGCCGTCTTGAGCGGATCGGTGAGGTATTCCTCGATGAACGTGTCCTTGGCTTCCAGCTTCTTGTCGTCAAGGTGATTGGTGATCGCCTCATAGGTGTTGTCCATGTTGTCGTAGGAGCCGCGATGGACGAATTTCAGCGCCTTGCCTTCAGGCGATTTGCCGATGCTCATGTCCTTGGGCAGGTTCTTCGGATCCTGGTCGACGGGGATTTCGGCGAAGAAGGTGAAGCCGGTGTCGTCGGTCGAGGTGTAGACGATCATCGCGTTGCCGGCGTGCTTGATGCCCTGCTTGTCGAGCAGCGCGTTCAGCGCCTTGAAGGTGTCGACCAGGGTGTCGAACGCCGAATCCCAATTGGCCGTGCCCTTGATCATCACGACCTTCTTCGGCTCGAGCGTGGTCTCCTGGCCAAAGGGATCGGCGGTCTGCACCGGGGCCGGCGTGGCGGCCGCAGCGGGCGGCGGTGCCGCCGGGCTCGGTGAGGCGCTAGCTGCAGGAGAGGGCGATGCCGCCGGCGCGGGTGAGGCGCTGGCTGCCGGCGACGGCGCTGCCACGGGCGAGGCGCTGGCGTCCGGTGAGGGCGAGGCCGCCGGCGCCGGCGAGGAGCTTGCTGAAGCCGCGGGCGCCGGGCTCGGTGTCTGAGCCCGGGCGATCGACAGGCTCAGCGACAAGGCCGCTGCCGGGATCAGCGCGGCCAGAGCGAGACGACGAAACCTAATCATTCTATTCTCCCCAAGGCCTTAACAAAGAAGGCCTTAACCAAGAAGGCCTTTTACCAAGAAGGCCTCAACGACGAAGGCCCTTACGAAGGCCAAATCCGGTCGCGCATCCCCCTCCGCGCGCGCTTTCGCCGTTCTAACACGCGAGCGCCAAATTCGTCCCATGACGTCTGCGTCATGGCAGGCGCCCCGGCCCCCGCGGGCGCAAATCACTGGCCAAGGGGCCTGGGATCACCATATAAGACGGGCGAAATTCGGGAATTTTCATGAGCGCGCTCGCCAACCACGCATTTGCCAAGATGAACGGCATCGGCAACGAGATCGTCGTTGTCGACATGCGCGATTCCGCGGGCCGCATCACGCCTGAAGACGCCCGCGCGGTCGCTTCCGCGCAAGGCGGCGTGCCCTATGACCAGCTCATGGTACTGCAGAAGCCGCGGCTCGACGGCACCGAAGCCTTCATCAGCATCTACAATAATGACGGCTCCGAAGCCGGCGCCTGCGGCAACGGCATGCGCTGCGTGGTTCGCCGCATCTTCGAGAAGAGCGGGCAGACCACGGCGACCTTCCAGACCGCGGCCGGCCTGCTCAATGCCTGGCAGGGCCCGGCGCCGGATCTCTACACCGTCGACATGGGTGCGCCGAAGTTCGGCTGGCAGGACATTCCGCTGGCGGAGGAGTTTCGCGACACCCGCTACATCGAGTTGCAGATCGGGCCGATCGACAAGCCGATCCTGCATTCGCCCTCCGTGGTCAGCATGGGCAATCCGCACGCGATCTTCTGGGTCGACGACGTCAACGCCTATGATCTCGAGCGCTTCGGTCCGCTCCTGGAAAATCATCCGATCTTTCCGGAGCGTGCCAACATCACGCTCGCCCATATCGTCGATCGCGAGCACATCACCATGCGCACCTGGGAGCGCGGCGCCGGCCTGACGAGGGCCTGCGGCTCGGCGGCCTGCGCGACCGCGGTCGCAGCAGCGCGGTTGAAGCGCACCGAGCGCAAGGTCGAGATGACGCTGCCCGGCGGCAAGCTCGGCATCGAATGGCGCGAGCGCGACGATCACGTGCTGATGACGGGCACAGCGACCTTCGAATATGAAGGCCATTTCGATCCGGCGCTGTTTGCGCCGGTGGGCTGATGGCCGTCGACATCGTCACCTTCGGCTGCCGCCTCAACGCCTTCGAGGCCGAGGTGATCCGCAGCAAAGCGGAAGGCGCGGGCCTGTCCGACACCATCGTCATCAACAGCTGCGCCGTCACCAATGAGGCGGTGGCACAGGCGCGGCAGTCGATCCGCAAGATGAAGCGTGAACGGCCGGGTGCGCGCATCGTCGTCACCGGTTGCGCGGCGCAGACGCAAGCCGCGATGTTCGCCGACATGGCCGAGGTCGATCGCGTCGTCGGCAATGACGACAAGATGCGAAGCGAAGCCTGGCGAGCGGCGCGCGACGCTTTCGGTGTCGGCACCGGCGAGAAAATCGCCGTCAGCGACATCATGTCGGTGAAGCAGATGGCGCCGCATCTCGTCGATGGCTATGCGAGCGGCCTGCCACGGGTGTTCGTGCAGGTGCAGAATGGTTGCGACCATCGCTGCACCTTCTGCATCATCCCCTACGGCCGCGGCAATTCACGCTCGGTGCCGATGGGCGCCGTGGTCGACCAGGTGCGCACCCTGGTCGAGCGCGGTCATGCCGAGATCGTGCTCACCGGCGTCGATCTCACCAGCTATGGCGCTGACCTGCCGGGCGCGCCGAAGCTCGGCCTGCTGACGAAGCAGATCCTGCGGCACGTGCCGGAGCTGAAGCGGTTGCGCATCTCCTCGATCGATTCGATCGAGGCGGATGCTGATCTGCTCGATGCCATCGCCGACGATGCCAGGCTGATGCCGCATCTGCATCTGTCGCTGCAGTCGGGCGACGACATGATCCTGAAGCGGATGAAGCGGCGGCATTCGCGGCATGATGCGATCGTGTTCTGCAATCAGGTACGGCGCCTACGCCCGGATATCGCCTTCGGCGCCGACATCATCGCGGGGTTCCCGACCGAAACCGAAGACATGTTTTCGCGCTCGCTCGATCTCGTCGAGGAATGCGGGCTGACGTTCCTGCATGTCTTCCCGTATTCGCCGCGTCCCGGCACACCGGCTGCGCGGATGCCGCAAGTGGCAAGGCCGGTGATCAAGGAGCGGGCGAGGCAGTTGCGTGCAGCCGGAGAGGCGGTTTTGCGCCGGCGGCTGCAAGCCGAGATCGGTGCGACGCGCGATGTGCTGGTCGAGAGCGAGAGCCTGGGGCGGACTGAGCACTATCTGCCGGTGGCTATCGCGGGCGAGCGCATCGGCAGTGTCGTGCCGCGGACGATCAACGGCAGTGATGACGAGCGGCTGACCACATACTCAGTTGTCGTCCCGGCCTAGTGCGCAATTGCGCACTAGGCCGGGACGACACCTGGGGCGTGGACGCGGGGTGCATTAACTCGCAAGCCCTACGACGCCCGCACCTGCCAGAAGCGTAGCGTGCGCCTGGCATTCTCCGCCGTCATCCGCGCGAAATTGCCCTTCGCCCTCGCAACATCCGCCGGCTTCATCGCACCGGTGGCAAAGCGGCTTTCGAGCACGGCAACCGTCGTCTCCCAGCTCAGCAGCGCCGCCTTGCACGGCACCAGCAGGCCGTCTTCGCGCAGGCTCTGCATCAGCGGACGGATCACCTCGACTGTCGATCCGGACAGTGCCGCCAGCGCGGCCACGGTTTCCTCGTAACGACGCTGTCGCGCGAAGTTCAGCAGTGTCGCCTCGTTGAGCTGGCCGGTCGCCTTGAGATTTCCGATCGCCCGCTTGGCGCCTTCGAAGTCGCGGACAGCAGACATCTCGCGCTCGATACCGACAGTGACGGCAGCGATCGCGTTCTGGATTTCCTCGAACAGATGCGTCGGCGCGCGCGACAGCAGCCGCGTACGCACTGCGTCTGTCGCCGAACGCAGCAACTGGCGGCGCAGATCCGAGGGCAGGTCGACGCGGACGCCGACGCTGACGGCAAGCTCGGGATCGGATTCGGCCTGGCCGACGATGATGGCAAAGCCGTTGCCGGAGACGCGCGCGCCCGGATTGGCGGCGAGACGTTTGCTGACGCTCGGATAGCGGCGCGCCAGCAGCGCGTCGGTGACGATCTCCTTCAGCCACCAGCGGCCGGCGACCGCAAGCAGATGCGGCTCGCTCTTGCTGGCGGCGATCTTCGTCAGCTCGCCATCGTCGAGCCGGGCGGATTCCTGCAGCACGGGGCCGGCGATGCGGATCTCGTCATTGTTGGCGAGGCGGCGGATCACCGAGGGCGGTGCCTGTGCGATGGGCGCGAGCTGGGCGCTGATCTCGGCCAGCGCCACGCGCGCTGCGACGTCGGCAATGGCGCGCAGCTCGATGGTGCCGATCAGGCGCTCGAGCACGTCGTCGAACAGCGCGATCTGCTCGTCGTTGAAGCTTCCGGCGGAGGAGAGAAACAGGTCGGTGACGCGCCGGGCGGTCTCCATGCCCTTTTCCGCCGAGCCGGTCCGGATCGCGGATTCGACCTCGTCGATGATCGATAGCTGGGCCGTGGACATGACGTTGCTCGTCCTGAGCGGAATGACGGAAGCTTTTTCTAAGCGACCGTTATCATTAGAGGCCAGCCCTGAACGTTTCGTAAACCATGCTCGGGAGAGGCTCCTACTCCCCGTTCCAGCCGCAGGCGCGGAGTTTTTCGTGCATGTGGGGCGGGGCGGGTGCGACCACGCGGATCGGCTCCTTGTTCCGGGAGATCGGCACCACGATCTCGCGGGAATGCAGATGCAGCTTCGGCTCGCCGAAGCGCGGGCCGTTGCCGTAAATGTTATCGCCGAAGATCGGCCAGCCGGTCGCGGACGAATGCACCCGCAATTGGTGGGTCCGGCCGGTCACCGGTTCCATGGCCAGCCAGGTGAAGCCGTCGCCGCGGCCCATCACCTTCCAGTTGGTGATCGCCTTCTGTCCCTCGGGGTCGGGCTTCTGCCACCAGCCACGCTCGGCATTGAGCCGGCCGAGCGGCATGTCGATGGTGCCTTCGTCCTCGGCAGGGCCGCCCTCGACCACGGTCCAGTAGGTCTTGCCGATCTTGCCGTGCTTGAACAGGAGGCCGAGCGAGGCGGTCGCCTTGCGATGGCGGCCGAGCACCAGGCAGCCGGAGGTGTCCTTGTCCAGCCGGTGGGCCAGCACCGGCGGCCGCGGCAGACCGAACCGGAGCGCGTCGAAGGAGTCTTCCAGATTGGGGCCGCCCTTGGGGCCGCGATGCACCGGCAGGCCGGCCGGCTTGTCGATGACCAGCATCAAGCCGTCGCGGTGGAGCACGCGGGCTAAAATCTCCTCAGCGGTCAATTCGGGAACATCGAGCAATTGCAAGTCTTTCGGTCAAGGCTTTCGTTTGGGAGCCGGAACGGCTAACACACCGCCACCATGAACGATACCACTGACACCCCCAAGCTGAGCTGGTGGCGCCGCCTGTCCAACGGGCTGAAGCGCACCTCGTCCTCGCTCGGGACCGCGGTCGCCGACCTCGTCACCAAGCGCAAGCTTGACCGCGCCATGCTCGACGACATCGAGGACGTGCTGCTGCGCGCCGATCTCGGCACGTCAGTCGCGGTGCGGATCGCGGATGCCGTCGGCACCGGGCGCTATGACAAGGCGATCTCGGCCGACGAGGTCAAGGACGTGGTCGCGACCGAGGTCGAGAAGGTGCTGGCGCCGGTGGCGAAGCCGCTCGAGATCGACACGGCCAAGAAGCCGTTCGTGATCCTCGTGGTCGGCGTCAACGGCTCCGGCAAGACCACGACCATCGGAAAGCTCTCGCAAAAATTCGCCTCCGAAGGCCGCAAGGTGATGCTTGCCGCCGGCGACACCTTTCGCGCCGCCGCGATCGAGCAGCTCAAGGTCTGGGGCGAGCGCACCAAGACGCCTGTGATCGCGGGCGCGCAGGGCTCGGATTCGGCGAGCCTCGCCTTCAATGCGCTGACCGCGGCGAAACAGCAGAACATCGACGTGCTGCTGATCGACACCGCCGGCCGGCTACAAAACAAGGCCGAGCTGATGAACGAGCTCGAGAAGGTCGTGCGCGTCATCCGCAAGGTGGACGCGACAGCGCCGCATGCGGTGCTGCTCGTGCTGGACGCCACCGTCGGCCAGAACGCGCTGTCGCAGGTCGAGGCCTTCCATCGCACGGCGGGCGTCACCGGTCTCGTCATGACCAAGCTCGACGGCACCGCGCGCGGCGGCATCCTGGTGGCGCTTGCCGAGAAGTTCAAGCTGCCGGTGCACTTCATCGGTGTCGGCGAAGGCGTCGACGATCTCGCGCCGTTCACCGCGCGCGATTTCGCCCGCGCCATCGCCGGAATCGAAAGCTAGAGCATGGACAAGACCCAGCCGCATCCGCTGTTCAAGCTGGCGACCGAGCTCGGTCCGCTGCTCGTGTTCTTCTTCGTCAATGCGAAGTTCAATCTGTTTGCCGCAACCGGTGCCTTCATGGTCGCGATCGTGGCGGCGATGGCTGCCTCCTATGTGGTGACGCGGCACATTCCGATCATGGCGATCGTGACCGGCGTGATCGTGCTGGTGTTCGGCACGCTGACCCTGGTGCTGCACGACGAGACCTTCATCAAGCTCAAGCCGACCATCATCTATGGCCTGTTCGCCACGATCCTCGGCGGCGGCCTGTTGTTCGGCCGCTCCTTCATCGCGGTGATGTTCGATCAGATGTTCAATCTGACCCCGCAGGGCTGGCGCATCCTCACGCTGCGCTGGGCGCTGTTCTTCGCCGGCATGGCCGTCTTGAACGAGATCGTCTGGCGTACCCAGAGCACGGACTTCTGGGTGAACTTCAAGGTGTTCGGTGTCACGCCCATCACGATGATCTTCGCCATCGCCCAGATGCCGCTGACCAAGCGCTATGGGATCGAGCCGGTGTCGCTGGAGACCAGCGAGGCCGAAGCGGGGGATATCAGGAAGGGGTGACAGTCTCTCCACTCGTCATTGCGGGGAGCCCTTGCGACGAAGCAATCCAGAGTCTTTCCGCAGAAGCAGTCTGGATCGCTTCGCTGCGCTCGCAATGACGGGTTTTGCTAGGACCCCGCCTTCAACACCTTCTCCATCTGCGGCAACAGCACCGTCCTGAAATTCTCCGGCGTGATCGGGCCGACCAGCTTGTAGACGATGGTGCCTTCAGGGCCGACGACAAAAGTCTCCGGCACGCCATAGACGCCCCACTCGATCGAGGCGCGGCCATTGGCGTCGATGCCGACGCGGCCGAACGGATTGCCGTAGCGGCCGAGGAAACGGCGGGCGTTCTCGGGCGTATCCTTGTAGTTGATGCCGACGAGCTGGAAGCGCTTGTCCTTGGCAAGTTCGCTCAGGAGCGGCGCTTCATCATGACAGGGCACACACCAGGACGCCCACACATTGACGAGGCTGACCTTGCCCTTGAATGCGGAGGGATCGAAGCCCGGCACCTGCACATTGTCGGCCTGCAATCCCTCCAGCGGCGGCAGCGTGGTCTGCGGTGCGGGGTGGCCGATCAGCGCGGAGGGAATTCGCGAGGGATCACCGCTGCCGAGCCGGAACCAGAACAGCACCGCAAGTCCGACGAAGGCGAGCAGCGGCAGCACCATCAGGAAGGTGCGGCGCTGCGGAGGTGCGGACGTGGTTTGATCGCTCATGGTGCATCCACTGCGCTGCGGGCCGAGCGGCGCGTGGCCCCGCTGCGCTCGAGCTGGCGCAGCCGCTCGGTCTGATTGCGATAGTCGATGATGACCCAGCCGATCAGGAGCGCGACCACGAGGGCCGCTGCCGCGTAGGATGTCACAATGAAGGGCGCGTAAGGTCCGAGCGACATCGTCATGCGGCGCCTTTTGACGCGTTTTCTTCACGCGAACCGGTACCCACTCCGCTCGAAAACGCTACGCGGCTCGCCTGCATCATCTGCAGGGAGCGCACGCGCCGGCGCAAAATCTCATTGCGCATCGCGGCCAGGTGCAGCGTGACGAACAGCAACGTGAATGCGACGGCCATCACCAGGAGCGGAATCAGGAACGCCTTGTCGAGCGTCGAGCCGCCCATGCGCATCACCGAAGCCGGCTGGTGCAGCGTATTCCACCAGTCGACCGAGAATTTGATGATCGGAAGATTGAGCGCGCCGACCAGCGTCAGCACGGCGGCAGCGCGCGCCGCGCGCGAGGGATCTTCCACCGCGCGCCACAGCGCCATCAGCCCGAGATACATCAGGAACAGGATCAGCACCGAGGTCAGTCGCGCATCCCACTCCCAATAGGTGCCCCACATCGGCCGGCCCCACAGCGAGCCGGTGAGCAGCGCGAGGAAGGTGAAGCTGGCGCCGATCGGCGCTGCGGCTTTCGCCGCGACATCGGCAAGCGGATGCCGCCACACCAGCGTGCCGAGCGAAGCGACGCTCATCACGCCCCAGACGAACATCGACAGCCACGCATTGGGCACGTGGATGAACATGATCTTCACGGTCGCACCCTGCTGATAATCGTCGGGCGCGTATGCGGATTGATAGAGGCCGATCGCGAGCAGGACGATGGTCGCAGCCGCGAGCCACGGCAGCACCCGCGCCGAGAGCGCGAGGAACCTGGTGGGGTTGGCGAGGTCGATCAGCGACATTGTATCCTGATAAAGCACCCGGGACTGCTCACGCAATCAGCATGAAAGCGCGCGGTGAAAGTTGATCGGGGTCAAGGCAACCGAGCTCGTTTCAATCCAGGCCATGTTTCAGGCTCGCCGCCGCCGCGAACGGGCCGATCACGAGGCTGACCAGCGACAGCGCGCAGAGGATCGAGAACGGCGCGCCGAACGACAGCGGTCCCGTGATCGCGGCCTGCGAGGCGGCAACGCCGAAGATCAGCACGGGAATCGACAGCGGCAGCACCAGCACGGCCATCAGCAGCCCGCCCCGATGCAGCGTCACCGCCAGCGCCGCGCCGATCATGCCGGTGAAGGTCAGGGCGGGGGTGCCCGCCAGCAGCGTCAGCGCCACCGCAGCCGTGGCGACCATGTCCAGGTTGAGCAAGAGGCCGAGCACGGGGGTTGCGACGATCAGCGGCAGGCCGGCGGCCAGCCAATGCGCCAGCGCCTTGGCGGCGCAGGCCAGTTCCAGCGGCGTCCGGCTCATCGTGATCAGGTCGAGCGAGCCGTCCTCATGGTCGGCCATGAACAGCCGGTCGAGCGTCAGCAGGCTGGCCAGCAGCGCCCCGAGCCACAGGATCGCCGGCCCCAGCCGCGACAGCAGCGCCAGGTCCGGCCCCACCGCGAACGGCATCAGGACGACGACGGTCAGGAAGAACAGCACGCCAATCAACGCCCCGCCGCCAACGCGGAGCGCGATCTTGATGTCCCGGCGGATCAGGGCGGCGAGGGCGGTCATGCGGGGCCCCCGGCGGTTGCGAGACGGCCATGAGAGCCCGGCTCGCGCCCCAGGCACGCTGCGCTCCCTCCCCCAAGGGGGGAGGGAACGGAGAGAGCCGAACTCGGCCGCTTGGAAAGCTGAGGGTTGGACCTTTTCACACCATCCCCCCGATCCGCAGCTCCCGCGCGTCAATCCCCAGCGGCCCATGGGTCGCCGCGATGATCATCCCGCCGCGCGCCAGATGCTCCCGCATCAGCCCGCTGAACATGTCCTGCCCGGCCGCATCCAGCGCATTGGTCGGCTCGTCCAGCAGCCAGATCGGCCGCCGCACCGTCAGCAGCCGGGCCAGCGACAGCCGGCGGCGCTGGCCGGCCGACAGGAAGGCGGCGGGCAGATCGGCCGCGTGGTCGAGGCCGACAGTGGCGAGGCTTTCAGCCGCGTCGCCGCGCTCACCGCCGAGAAATTCAGCCCAAAATGACAGATTTTCAGTCACGCTCAGCGCCGGCTTCAGGGCATCGCGATGGCCGAGATAGTGGCACTGCTCGGGCAATGTCATGTCGCCGTGGCCACCGCCCAGTACGATCTTGCCGCCAGCCGGAATGAGCAGGCCCGCGATCAGCCGCAGCAGCGAGGTCTTGCCCGATCCGTTACGGCCGACCACGGCCATGGCCTCGCCGGCAACTGCCTCGAAATCGAGCCCGGAAAACACCTCGCGGCCGCCGCGCACGCAAGTCACGCCGCGTCCGGCCAGCTGCATCTTGACTGGGACCAACCCGTTCACAGCCGGGCCTCAGGAAATCTTGGGGTAGCGCATCAGAATTTTTGGCTCGCGGCTTGCTCGGTCCTGTTGTGGCTGTGGCGGCGCGGTTAGAAAACTTCTATAAGCCCGGAACTACTTGATGCAGCAACTTAACCTGCCCCTGCAAGCGACCCAGCCTGCTACGCTGACGGTGTTAAAATACCCTGCCGGGTATGTCTAACAATTGGGATTTCCTACATGACCTCGCTCGACAGCTTCAAATGCAAAAAGACCCTCAAGGTCGGCGCCAAGACCTATGTCTATTACAGCCTGCCCACGGCCGAGAAGAATGGTCTGAAAGGAATTTCGAAACTTCCCTATTCGATGAAGGTCCTGCTCGAGAACCTGCTCCGCAACGAAGACGGCCGCTCGGTCAAGAAGGAAGACATCGTCGCCGTCTCGAAATGGCTGCGCAAGAAGTCGCTGGAGCACGAGATCGCGTTCCGCCCGGCCCGCGTGCTGATGCAGGATTTTACCGGCGTTCCGGCCGTGGTCGACCTCGCCGCCATGCGCAATGCGATGCAGAAGCTCGGCGGCGAGCCTGAGAAGATCAACCCGCTGGTCCCCGTCGATCTCGTCATCGACCACTCCGTGATCGTGAACTTCTTCGGCGACAACAAGGCTTTCGCCAAGAACGTCACGGAAGAATACAAGCAGAACCAGGAGCGCTACGAGTTCCTGAAGTGGGGCCAGAAGGCGTTCTCGAACTTCTCGGTCGTGCCGCCCGGCACCGGCATCTGCCACCAGGTCAATCTCGAATATCTCTCCCAGACGGTCTGGACCAAGAAGGAGAAGATGACGGTCGGCAAGAAGACCGGCACTTTCGAGGTTGCCTACCCTGACTCGCTGGTCGGCACCGACTCGCACACCACCATGGTCAATGGTCTGGCCGTGCTCGGCTGGGGCGTCGGCGGCATCGAGGCGGAAGCCTGCATGCTCGGTCAGCCGCTGTCGATGCTGCTGCCCAACGTCGTCGGCTTCAAGCTGAAGGGCGCGCTGAAGGAAGGCGTCACCGCGACCGACCTCGTGCTGACCGTGACGCAGATGCTGCGCAAGCTCGGCGTGGTCGGCAAGTTCGTCGAATTCTTCGGTCCCGGCCTCGACAACCTCTCCGTTGCCGACAAGGCGACCATCGCCAACATGGCGCCTGAATATGGCGCGACCTGCGGCTTCTTCCCCGTCGACGCCGCCGCAATCGACTACCTCAAGACCTCGGGCCGTGCCGCGCCGCGCGTTGCGCTGGTGCAGGCCTATGCCAAGGCGCAAGGCCTGTTCCGCACCGCCAAGTCGGCCGATCCCGTGTTCACGGAGACGCTGACGCTCGATCTCGCCGACGTCGTGCCGTCGATGGCGGGTCCGAAGCGTCCCGAAGGCCGCATCGCGCTGCCGTCGGTCGCCGAGGGTTTTTCGCTCGCGCTCGGCACCGAGTACAAGAAGGCCGAGGAGCCCACGAAGCGCTTCCCCGTCGAGGGCAAGGACTTCGAGATTGGCCATGGCGACGTCGTCATCGCGGCCATCACCTCCTGCACCAACACCTCGAACCCGAGCGTGCTGATCGGCGCCGGCCTGTTGGCGCGCAACGCGGCTGCAAAGGGCCTCAAGGCCAAGCCGTGGGTGAAGACCTCGCTCGCTCCGGGCAGCCAGGTGGTTGCGGGCTATCTCGCCGATTCCGGCCTGCAAAAGGATCTCGACAAGGTCGGCTTCAACCTGGTCGGCTTCGGCTGCACCACCTGCATCGGCAATTCCGGTCCGCTGCCTGAGGAGATCTCGAAGTCGATCAACGACAACGGCATCGTTGCCGCCGCGGTGCTCTCGGGTAACCGCAACTTCGAAGGCCGCGTCTCGCCCGACGTGCAGGCGAACTATCTGGCCTCGCCGCCGCTGGTGGTCGCGCATGCGCTCGCCGGCAGCGTCACCAAGAACCTCGCCGTCGAGCCGATCGGCGAAGGCAAGGACGGCAAGCCGGTGTACCTGAAGGACATCTGGCCGACGACGAAGGAGATCAACGCCTTCATGAAGAAGTTCGTGACCTCGACGATCTTCAAGAAGAAGTATGCCGACGTGTTCAAGGGCGACGCCAACTGGCGCAAGATCAAGACGGTCGAGAGCGAGACCTATCGCTGGAACATGTCGTCGACCTATGTGCAGAACCCGCCTTATTTCGAAGGCATGAAGAAGGAGCCGGAGCCTGTTACCGATATCGTCGAGGCGCGCATCCTCGCCATGTTCGGCGACAAGATCACCACCGACCACATCTCGCCGGCCGGTTCGATCAAGCTCACCTCGCCTGCGGGCAAATATCTCAGCGAGCACCAGGTGCGCCCGGCCGACTTCAACCAATACGGCACGCGTCGCGGCAATCATGAAGTGATGATGCGCGGCACCTTCGCCAACATCCGCATCAAGAACTTCATGCTGAAGGGCGCGGATGGAAACATCCCCGAAGGCGGTCTGACCAAGCACTGGCCCGACGGCGAGCAGATGTCGATCTACGACGCCGCGATGAAGTACCAGCAGGAGCAGGTGCCGCTCGTCGTGTTCGCCGGCGCCGAGTACGGCAACGGCTCCTCGCGCGACTGGGCTGCGAAGGGCACGCGCCTGCTCGGCGTTCGCGCCGTGATCTGCCAGAGCTTCGAGCGCATCCATCGCTCCAACCTGGTCGGCATGGGCGTGCTGCCGCTGACCTTCGAGGAAGGCACCTCGTGGTCGTCGCTTGGCCTGAAGGGCGACGAGAAGGTCACGCTGCGTGGCCTGGTCGGCGAACTCAAGCCGCGCCAGAAGCTGACCGCGGAAATCGTCTCGGGCGACGGTTCGCTGCAGCGCGTTTCGCTGCTCTGCCGCATCGATACGCTGGATGAGCTCGATTACTACCGGAACGGCGGCATTCTGCACTATGTGCTGCGTAAACTCGCGGCTTAAGCGCGAATTTGTGAACGGTGGCTCACCGCGACGTGAGTAGAAGGTTAAACCAAGGCGGCCTATCAAAAGGCCGCCTTCGTACGTTTTGCGGTATGTTTCGGATGGGTTCGTCCCGCAAAATCCTGCCTCGGACGTTTGCTTGGATAGTTGAATGGACCGCGCCCGTAAGATTACGGTGACCATCAGGCGATAAGATCTTCCCCCAACGAGTGACCTGTGTGACTTTCAACATGACTGGCATGATGGTTTCCAATTTCGTTTCGCGATGGTCCGGAGCATTCTGGTCAGGAGCACTCGGCATCTGCGCCATCGTCGCCGTCATCCGCCCCGCCCAGGCGGATCCCCGCGCCGTGGTCGAGCTCTTCACCTCGCAGGGCTGCTCCTCGTGCCCGCCTGCCGACAAGGTCATCGGCGATCTCGCCAAGGACCCCTCGATCATCGCGTTGAGCATGCCGATCGATTATTGGGATTATCTAGGCTGGAAGGATACGCTGGCGGATTCACGTTTCTCGGCGCGGCAGCGCGCCTATTCGCGTATGCGTGGTGACCGCGAGGTCTACACGCCGCAGGTCGTGGTCAACGGCGCCGCGCATGTCATCGGCAGCGACCGCGCCGGCATCGAAAGCGCGATCGGCAAGACCGACGCTGGCACCGGCGTCATGAGCGTGCCGGTGACCATGTCGCTCGCGGGCAAGCAGATCAATGTGTCGGTTGCTGCGAGCAACGAGCCGACGGTCTCGCATGGCGAGGTCTGGATCTGCTCGATCGTGAAATCGGTGCCAATCGAGATCAGTCGCGGCGAGAACCGCGGGCAGCAGATCACCTACCACAACGTCGTGCGCAATGTACTGAAGGTCGGCGACTGGCACGGACATCCGGAAAGCTGGACCGTGCCGATCGAAAATCTGACGTCGCGCGATGGCGTCGATGGTGCGGTGGTCTACGTCCAGGACGGCAGCCGCGAGAGGCCTGGCCCGATGTTGGGGGCGGCGTACACGTCGCTGCATTGAAGCGCGCGTAGAATTCTCTCAGGACAATCTGTCTTTCGTCATTCCGGGGCGCGCGTAGCGCGAATCCATTTCACCGCGCGTGCTGTCGCCCAATGGATTCCGGGTTCGCGCCAAGTGGCGCGCCCCGGAATGACAATGGTGTGAAACACCCCGCCACAAACAAAAAAGGACCAACTTGCGTTGGCCCTCCTTGTCGCGCGTACAGACCCGATCCTGTTCGACCCCGGGGGGCTGGGGGCTGAGGAATCCGGAACCGAAAGGACCGGGTCAACGCACACCAGTCTTTTCGCAATGCAGGGCGGCGGGCGGTGGGCGGAAAAGCGGCGATCCTGTGATTCCTGCTAACGATGCCGTGACGGTTTGCCGCTGAGAAGTTCCACCGCCCCGTGTGTCATGATGAGCTGGCCGTTGGCGAGGTTGGCCCGGTCCTTCGGCGGCCGTTCAAGAGCCCCTTGCGGGCGGGAACAGTTGGCGCGATCATGGAGATGTCATGATCCGCGGTTCCGGGGACGGTCTTCGCGGAGGCGGTCATGCTTGATGCGATGAGGAGGCGCCCCATGAGCTTGACGTCGGAGGATGCCGATCCGAGCGAGCAGCGCGCAGTGGCGCGCCCCGCCGCTGCGAATGCCCAACCCGGCCGGGTGACATTCAACCGGCTCGAGCTGCACCGAATTCTCAATCTGTATGGCCGCATGGTCGCCGACGGCGAGTGGCGCGATTATGCCATCGATTTCCTGAAAGACCGCGCGGTGTTCTCGGTCTTTCGCCGCGCCTCCGAAGTGCCGATCTACCGGATCGAGAAAGATCCGCGGCTCGCGCGCAAGCAGGGCATGTACAGCGTGATCTCGGCGACCGGCCTGATCCTGCGCCGCGGCCACGAGCTCGAGCGCGTGCTGCTGGTGATCGATCGGAAGCTGGCGGTGGTGTAGCGGCGCTCCCGTAGCCCGGATGGAGCGCAGCGCAATCCGGGGCCGCTGTATCCGTGGATGGAGCTGTCCCGGATTTCGCTTCGCTCCATCCGGGCTACGAGACCGACCTACTTCCCCGGCACCGACCTCGCGCCTTCACCGAGATCCCGCTGCATCATCACCGTATCCAGCCAGCGGCCGAATTTCAGGCCGACATTGGGATGCGTGCCGATCATCTTGAAGCCGCCTCTGGTGTGCACGCCGATCGAGCCGGCATTGGCGGAATCGCCGATCACGGCGATCATCTGGCGGAAGCCGCGCGCCTCGCATTCGCTGATCAGCCGCTGCAGCAGCATCGAGCCGATGCCGCGGCGGTGGAAGGCGGGATCGAGATAGATCGAGTTCTCGACCGTGAAGCGATAGGCCGGACGCGGCCGGTAGGCGCCGGCATAGGCGTAGCCGGCGACGCTGCCGTCGATCACAGCGACGAAATAGGGATAGCCGCCGTCGACCAGGACGCGATAGCGGCGCGTCATTTCGGCGAGGTCAGGCGGATCCAGCTCGAACGTCGCGGTGCCCTCGCGGACGGCCTGCTGGTAGATGGCGGTGATGGCGGGAAGGTCGGCCTCGATGGTGGGCCTGATTTCGGGTGCGGACATGGGGCGAAGATTAGAGCGTCCTCGCGACGGCTGGAAGGGGCAATGCTGTTTCCACATCGTCATTGCGAGCGCAGCGAAGCAATCCAGAAATGCATCCGCGGAGGAACTCTGGATTGCTTCGCTGCGCTCGCAATGACGGGGAGGCCGTCGGCCCCAAACAAAAACCCCGGCCTTTCGGCCGGGGTTCGTGTCCGTTCGCTCTGGTCTAGCGCTTAGTCGCGCTGGCCGAGCAGCTGCAGCAGCAGCGTGAACAGGTTGATGAAGTTCAAGTACAGCGACAGCGCGCCGGTGATGGCCGCACGTTCGGCGATGTCGCCGCCGGCCGACGCGTAGCCGTAGATATACTCGTTCTTCAGCCGCTGGGTGTCCCAGGCGGTGAGGCCGGCGAACACCAGCACGCCGATGACCGAGACGATGAACTGCAGCGCTGAGCTAGCCAGGAACAGGTTCACCAGGCTCGCGATGATGATGCCGATCAGGCCCATGAACAGGAACGAGCCCATGCCGCTCATGTCACGCTTGGTGGTGTAGCCGTAGAGGCTCAGCGCGCCGAAGGTCGCCGCGGTGATGAAGAACACCCGCACGATCGAGTCATGCGTGTAGACCAGGAAGATGGTCGACAGCGAGACTCCCATCAGCGCCGAGAACACCCAGAACAGGATCTGGGCGGTCGAGGGGGCCAGACGGTTGATGCCCGCGGAGATCACGAACACCATGGCGAGCGGCGCCAGCATGAACAGATATTTCAGCGGGCTCACGAACATCGCGTAGCCGAACGGCGTCAGGAACAGCTTGCCGACGCGAACCGCTTCCGGGGTCGGAACATCGGTCACGGCGGCCATGTAGACACCGAGCGCGGCAAGGCCGGTGATGGCGAGGCCAATGCTCATGTAATTGTAGATGCGCAGCATGTAGGCGCGCAGTCCGGCGTCGACCGTCGCGGCGTCAACACGCCCGGCGGCCCTGCCGAAAGGAGAAGCGTAATTGCGGTCTAGGTCCGACATGGTCGAATTCCCGTTGGTTGGCCCGGCCCGGCACAGGGGTTGCCATGCCGCCGGTTCGTCAAATTCTATCTCGGATACCGATGCCTGCCGACATTAATTTTGGCTAACAATCGGGGCTCCGAACCCATCCGATATGTGGGAAACTAACACATTCACCGCAACGGTCCACGCGCGGCCGAATGTCGCCCTTGCGGCGCAATCCTGACGTGAGCCTGACAAGCAGACGTGGTTAACCGCGGGAATGGCGCGATTCCGCTCCCGCGCGGCCGGCCGCGACCTTTTATCACAAATTCCGCAACACCGTGGCGGGCTTTTTGTTCAACGCCAGCAGCGTCCCGGCGAGGCCGAGCCCGACGGTGACGACCAGGGCGGCGGCAACCACGGCGGCCGCGCTTGCACCCTGCCAGACGAAGGTCAGCGTCATCAGCCGCGTCACGATCATCCAGGCAGCTAAGCTGCCGGCGATCACGCCGAACATTGCGGTGGCAAGGCCGATCAGCAGATATTCGAGCGCATAGGCGCCGAGCAGCCGCAGCCGCGTCGCGCCCAGGGTCTTCAGGATCACCGCATCATAGACGCGGTGGCGATGGCCGGCGGCGAGCGCGCCGCCCAGCACCAGGATCGCCGAGATCAGCGTCACGGCGCTGGCGCCGCGGATCGCGAGCGCCAGATTGGTCACGACCGCGCCGACCGTCTCCATGACCTCGCGTACGCGCACGCTCGTCACCATTGGGTAAGCATCCGCAACCTGCTTGATGATCTTGCCGTCGCCGGTTGCATCGCCCGAGGCTTCGGTCAGCGTCGCGATGTGGGTGTGCGGGGCGCCCTTGAAGGCGTTCGGCGAGAACACCAGCACGAAATTGATACCCAATCCCTGCCAGTCGATGTTGCGCAGATTGCTGATCTTCGCCGGGATGTCGCGGCCGAGCACGTTGACCACGATCTCGTCGCCGAGCTTGAGGCCGAGGCCATCGGCGATCTTCTTCTCCATCGAGACCAGCGGCGGGCCGGAATAATCGGCGCCCCACCATTCGCCCTCGACCACCTTGGAACCCTTCGGCAGCTCGCCGGTATAGGTCAGGCCGCGGTCGCTTTGCAGCACCCATTCGGAATCGGTCGTGGGCTTGAGGTCCTCGGCGCGGACCCCGCGGGCGGCGACGATGCGCCCGCGCAGCATCGGCACGTCCTCGACCTTCGCGCCAGGAGCGATCCGGCGCAGATAGTCGTCGAAGGGAACGGCCTGCGTACTTGGAATATCGATGAAGTAGAATGACGGCGCGCGGTCGGGCAGCGCGGCCAGGAACTGCCGGCGCAGATTGCCGTCGATCTGGGTGATGGTGACGAGCACGGCGAGACCCAGCCCGAGCGACAGCACGACCGATGGCGTCAGCGCGCCCGGCCGGTGAATGTTGGCGATCGCCAGCCGCAGCATGGTGAAGCGCGTGCGCGGCAGTTTTCGCGCGATCGCCATCAGCAGGCCGGCGACGCCGCGCAAGACAGCGAAGACGACGACGGAGGAGATCACGAACACCGCGGCGATGCGCTTGTCGAAGGACAGGCCGATCACCACGGCAACCAGCAGCGCGATGACGACCCCCATGAACACGAGATAGCCCAGCCGTGGCCGGTGCCATTCGGCGGCGACGGTATCGCGGAACAGCGCCGCGACCGGCACGTCATGCACGCGCCCGAGCGGCCACAGGCCGAAGGCGAGCGCGGTGAGCAGGCCGTAGACGAAGGACAGCGCGAGCTCGCCCTCATGCACGGCCGGCACCACCGGCAGCGGCAGCAGCTTGCCGAACAGGCCGACGATGGCGAACGGCATCGCTGCTCCCAGCGCCAGCCCGATCACCGAGCCGATCGCGGCGAGCAAAACGACCTGCGCGAGGTAAATGCCGAACACGTCGCGGCCCGTGGCGCCGACGGCCTTGAACGCCGCGATCACCTCGAGCCGGCGATCGATATGGCTCTTCACCGCATTGGCGACGCCGACGCCGCCGACCAGCAGTGCGGCGAGGCCGACCAGGGTCAGGAATTGCGTGAAGCGGCTGATGTTGCGTTCGAGCTGCGGCGAGGCGTTGGAGCGGCTGCGCACCTCCCAGCCGGCCTCTGGCGCGGCGTTGCGCGCATCCGCGATGAAGCCGTCGGTGGCGCGGTCGCTGTTGGCGACATCCGGCAGCTTCACGCGGTAGACCCAGCGCACCAGGCTGCCGGGCTGGATCAGTCCGGTGGCACGCAAGGCGGCCTCGCTGATCAGGAAGCGCGGACCAAAGCCAATGCCGCCGGCAAGCTTGTCGGGCTCGGCCTCGACGGCGCTGCGGATCTGGAAGGTTGCGGATCCGATGGTGACGCGGTCGCCAATTTTGACAGAGAGCCGCGCCAGCAGCGCCGGGTCGGCGGCGGCGCCGAATGCGCCGTCCTTCTCCGCGAGCAGATCCGCCAGCGGCAGCTGCGGCGCCAGCGTCAGCTGCCCGAGCATCGGATAGGTGTCATCGACCGCCTTCATCTCGACCAGCGCCAGCTTGCCGTCGCCCGAGCGCGCCATGCCGCGCAAGGTCGAAGCCACGGAGACGGTGCCGCGCGAGCGCAGGAAGGCGACTTCCTCGGGCTTGGCCTCGCGCTGAAACAGCACGAACGAGACGTCGCCGCCGAGCAGCGTGCGCCCCTCGCGCGCGAGGCCGTCGCTCAGGCTCGCCGACACCGAGCCGACACCTGATATCGCCATCACGCCGAGCGCGATGCAGGCGATGAAGACGTAGAAGCCGCGCAGGCCACCGCGCAATTCGCGCAAGGCATAGCGCAGCGACAGCGCAACGCCGTTCGGCTTCGCAAACGGTTGGGCGGCGACGCTCATGCGTTCGTCGTCTGCGTGTCGATGCGGCCCGAGCGCAGGCGGATCACGCGATCGCAGCGATGCGCCAGCGAGGAATCGTGCGTGACCAGCACCAAGGTCATGCCGCGCTCGGCATGCTTGGTGAAGAGCAGGTCGATGATCTGCTTGCCGGTCGCCTCGTCGAGATTGCCGGTCGGCTCGTCCGCGACGAGGATGGCGGGATCGGGCGCCAGCGCGCGCGCGAGCGCGACGCGCTGCTGTTCGCCGCCGGAGAGCTGCGTCGGATAATGATGCAGGCGGTCGCCGAGGCCGACCGATTGCAGCTCGTTTGCCGCGCGCTTGCTGGCATCAGGATTGCCGGCGAGCTCGAGTGGCACCGCGACATTCTCCAGCGCCGTCATGGTCGGGATCAGATGGAAGGACTGGAAGACGATGCCGACCTGGCGGCCGCGGAAGCGGGCCAGCGCGTCCTCGTCGAGGGCATTGAAAGGCGTGCCACCCACCACCACCTCTCCGCTATCAGGACGCTCCAGCCCCGCCATCACCATCAGCAGCGTGGATTTGCCCGAGCCTGACGGGCCGATCAGGCCGATCGTCTCCCCCGAGCCGACGCGCAAGCTGATATCCTTGAGGATGTGAACGCGTGCGGCCCCCGACCCCAATGAGAGATTGACGTTGGAGATGGCGATGGTGTCCGGCGCGGTGCCGGCGAGTGACGAGGAAGCGATGCTGATGTCCATGGTCCGGTCATATGGCAAGTCCGATAGCGCGGTCGAGAGGCGTTACGGATTGTTCATGCACATAGCCGTGTTGATGCTCGCTTTGATGACGCTCCCGGGTCCCGCCTGGGCGGACGCGGCAAAGCCGATCAAGCTCGTCGTCCTCGGCGATTCCTTGAGCGCTGGTCTTGGCCTTTCGGCCCTGGATGCGTTTCCGGCCAAACTGAAAAAAGCCTTGCAGACCAAGGGTATAGAGATCGACATGACCAATGCCGGCGTGTCGGGCGACACCGCGTCCGGCGGCCGCGACCGGCTCGACTGGTCGGTGCCTGAGGGAACCGAGGGCGTGATCGTCGAACTCGGCGCCAACGACGCCATGCGCGGCATCGACCCTGACTTGACGCGGGCGGCGCTCGCCGACATCGTTCAGCGTCTCAAGGCGCGCAAGATCGCCGTGATGTTGTGTGGGATGCTGGCGCCGCCGAATTTCGGCGCGGACTATGGCGCGCGCTTCAATTCGATTTATCCGGAACTGGCGAAACGGTTCGACGTGCCGCTCTATCCGTTCTTCCTCGACGGCGTCGCGGCCGACGCGAAACTCAACCAGGCCGACGGCATTCATCCGACCGCTGCAGGCGTCGACATCATCGTCGACAAGATGCTGCCCACCGTGGAGGCATTCGTGCGCACGATCGGCGAGCAACGCCGTTGAAAAGCAGGCAATGCTAACCCTAACACCCAGGGTTTTTCGGGTGTAGCCTTGGCAGCACTTCGCAGAGTCACACAACTGCGATAGGAATCAGGGTACCGGTGATTCGTCGCCGGCTCTAATTTGGATAGGGTCCTTGGCTCTGAGGACTGTACCCAAGCATCGGGAGTGCGAAACGATGCCGCGTTTGTTCACTGGTCTGGAAATTCCGGCCGAGATTGGCCAGTCGCTTTCCAATCTTAGAGGTGGCCTTCCCGGCGCCCGGTGGATCGATCCCGAAAATTATCACGTCACTCTGCGCTTCATCGGCGATATCGACGGCGCCTCCGCCAACGAGATCGCATCGATGTTGTTTCGCATCGATCGCAAGCCCTTCGAAGTGAAGGTGCAGGGCTTGCAGAGCTTCGGTGGCCGCAAGCCGCGCGCCGTGGTCGCCACCATCGCACCGAGCAAGCCGCTGATGGATCTGCAAGCCGAGCTGGAACGGATGATGCAGCGGATCGGCCTCGATCCGGAAGGGCGCAAATTCATCCCTCATGTCACGCTGGCCCGGCTGCACGACGCCACCGACCGCGACGTCGCCGACTATCTCTCGATCCGCGGCTACTTCCCGAGCAAGGCCTTCATGGCCGAACGCTTCGTGCTGTTCTCCTCGCGCGCATCGACCGGCGGCGGCCCATATGTGGTCGAGGACGCCTACGAGCTATGTGCGTGAGGTCTATCTTCACCTCTCCCCGCTTGCGGGGAGAGGTCGGATCGCTCTTGCGATCCGGGTGAGGGGGTACAGGTCTCTCTACCATCTCACGTGTGGAGAGAGGCCCCTCACCCCAGCCCTCTCAGCGCGAGCGAAGCTCGTCGCGGCCCCGCAAGAGCGGGGCGAGGGAGAAGAATCCGCATAGCCCGTCCACCATTTCACGGCTTGCAATTTCCGCCGGTCTCTGGCGGTAAAGGGCGATGCTCTCCACCCCAAATTCCTCCTTCAGCGAAGCCTATCAGGCCCAGATCGCCTCCGGCGCGATCGAGGCCGATGCCGCGCAGGCCGAAGTCGCCGAAGCCTATACGGCGCTGGATCTGCGGCTCGCGAACTACAGCCCCAGGCGCAAGCCGGGCCTGCTCGCCCGCCTGTTCAACGGCGGCGACAAGGACGAGGCGCCGCGCGGGCTCTACGTCCACGGCGAGGTCGGTCGCGGCAAGACCATGCTGATGGACCTGTTCTTCCAGCACTCGAATGTCGAGCACAAGCGCCGCGCGCATTTCCACGAATTCATGGCCGACGTGCACGAGCGCATCTACGACTACCGCCAGAGCATCGCGCGCGGACAGATCCCCGATGGCGACGTCATCGCGCTGACGGCGCATGCGATCTTCGAGGAGAGCTGGCTGCTCTGTTTCGACGAATTCCACGTCACCGACATCGCGGACGCGATGATCCTCGGCCGCCTGTTCGCAAAGCTGTTCGAGCTCGGCACCGTCGTGGTCGCAACCTCCAACGTCGCGCCCGACGATCTCTACAAGGGCGGCCTCAACCGCGCGCTGTTCCTGCCCTTCATCAAGCAGATCACCGACCACATGGACGTGACACGGCTCGACGCGCGCACCGACTTCCGGCTGGAAAAGCTCCAGGGCGTGCCGATGTGGCTGACGCCGGCGGATGGCGATGCCGACACGGCGCTCAACCGCGCCTGGGCGAAGATGACGGGCAATGCCAAATGCAAGTCGCGCGATATCCAGATCAAGGGCCGCACCCTGCACGTGCCGTGCTCGGCTCACGGCGTCGCGCGCTTTGCCTTCGCCGATCTCTGCGAGAAGCCGCTGGGCGCATCCGACTACCTCAGGCTGGCGCACGACTATCACACCATCCTGGTCGACCATATTCCAGTGATGGACTTCTCCCAGCGCAACGCCGCCAAGCGCTTCATCACGCTGATCGACACGCTCTATGACAATGCCGTGAAGCTGATGGCCTCGGCCGGCGCCAATCCGATCTCGCTCTACATCGCCGATGAGGGCACCGAGGCGATGGAGTTCAAGCGGACCGCCTCGCGCCTGATCGAGATGAGCTCGGAATCCTATCTGGCGCTGCCTCATGGCCGCAAGGACTCCACCGCCAGCGGCTCCACCAAGGGCCTGGTCGAGACTTAGTCCTATCTTTCCGTCATTCCGGGGCGCGCGTCAGCGCGAACCCGGAATCTCGCGCGACGATCTCGAGATTCCGGGTTCGCCCGCGCAATGGCGCGGACGCCCCCGAATGACGGCCCGGGTTGTGCTGGCCGGAAACGCGGCAAGCCCGACAAATGGGCATCCACCGACTTGAACGGGGGAAGCGAAAGGGATAACCACCCTCTCAGTTTTCCCCTCCTCACGTGTCTAAAGGACAGGTTCACATGGCGCGCGACAAGATTGCTTTGATTGGCTCCGGCCAGATCGGCGGAACGCTGGCTCACCTCATCGGCCTGAAAGAGCTGGGCGACGTCGTGATGTTCGACATCGCCGAGGGCGTGCCGCAGGGCAAGGCGCTCGACATCGCGCAGTCCTCCCCGGTCGACGGTTTCGACGCGCATTACACCGGCGCCAACTCCTACGAGGCTCTCGATAACGCCAAGGTCTGCATCGTCACCGCCGGCGTGCCGCGCAAGCCCGGCATGAGCCGCGACGACCTCCTCTCCATCAACCTCAAGGTCATGGAGCAGGTCGGTGCCGGCATCAAGAAGTATGCTCCCGACGCCTTCGTCATCTGCATCACCAATCCGCTCGACGCCATGGTCTGGGCGCTGCAGAAGGCTTCCGGCCTGCCGCACAAGAAGGTCGTCGGCATGGCCGGCGTGCTCGACTCCGCGCGCTTCCGCTACTTCCTGGCCGACGAGTTCAACGTCTCGGTCGAAGACGTCACCGCCTTCGTGCTCGGCGGCCATGGCGATACCATGGTGCCGCTGGTGAAATACTCCACCGTCGCCGGCATCCCGCTGCCCGACCTCGTCAAGATGGGCTGGACCTCGCAGGCGCGCCTTGACGAGATCGTCGACCGCACCCGCAACGGCGGCGCCGAGATCGTCAATCTGCTCAAGACCGGCTCGGCCTTCTACGCCCCGGCCGCCTCCGCCATCGCGATGGCCGAGAGCTATCTGAAGGACAAGAAGCGCGTGCTGCCCTGCGCCGCCTATCTCAACGGCGAGTACAGCGTGAAGGACATGTATGTCGGCGTGCCCGTCGTGATCGGCTCCAAGGGCGTCGAGCGCGTCGTCGAGATCGAACTCGCCGGCAAGGACCGCGAGGCCTTCGACAAGTCGGTCGGCGCCGTGCAGGGCCTGGTCGATGCCTGCAAGAAGATCGCCCCCGATCTTCTCGGCCGTTAAGGCGCAACAATCCCGCCGAAGACCGACACCCGGTCTTCGGCGGTTTCACTTCCGGACCCCTGATGCAATCCTTGCTGAAGGCTGGGCGGGGTCTGGGTCCAGGATATCCGACGAGAGAGAATCCGGGTTGCAGTTCCTGTGGTATATGGTATGCCAGCCACAAGACTGAGGTGGGCCCATGAGGTCACCGCCCGCGGCTTCAGGGAGCGACCATATGAATATTCATGAATATCAGGCCAAGGCGCTGCTGAGCGAGTTCGGTGTGCCGATCTCCAAGGGCGTTCCGGTCCTGAGTGCCACGGACGCAGCTGCCGCAGCCATGGCGCTGCCCGGTCCGGTCTGGGTGGTGAAGAGCCAGATTCACGCCGGCGGCCGCGGCAAGGGCAAGTTCAAGGAAGCCTCGGCCGGCGACAAGGGCGGCGTCCGCATCGCCAAGTCGGCCGCCGAAGTCTCCGAATTCGCCAAGCAGATGCTGGGCGCCACCCTGGTGACGGTGCAGACCGGCCCGGCCGGCAAGCAGGTCAACCGCCTCTACGTCGAAGACGGCTCCGACATCGACAAGGAGTTCTATCTCTCGATCCTGGTCGACCGCGAAACCTCGCGCGTTTCCTTCGTCGTCTCGACCGAAGGCGGCGTCAACATCGAGGACGTTGCGCACAACACCCCCGAGAAGATCGTGACCTTCTCGGTCGACCCGGCGACCGGCATCATGGGCCATCACGGCCGCACCGTCGCGAATGCCCTGAAGCTCTCGGGTGATCTCGCCAAGCAGGCGGAAAAGCTCACCGCGCAGCTCTATGCGGCCTTCGTCGCCAAGGACATGTCGATGCTGGAGATCAACCCGCTGGTCGTGACCAAGCAGGGTCAGCTCCGCGTGCTCGACGCCAAGGTGTCGTTCGACGACAACGCGCTGTTCCGCCATCCCGAGGTGCTCGCGCTGCGCGACGAGACCGAGGAAGACGCCAAGGAAATCGAGGCGTCGAAATACGACCTCAACTATGTCGCGCTCGACGGCAATATCGGCTGCATGGTCAACGGCGCCGGTCTCGCCATGGCGACGATGGACATCATCAAGCTCTACGGCATGGCGCCGGCGAACTTCCTCGACGTCGGCGGCAGCGCCAGCAAGGAGAAGGTCGCGGCCGCGTTCAAGATCATCACCGCCGACCCCAACGTGAAGGGCATCCTGGTCAACATCTTCGGCGGCATCATGAAGTGCGACGTGATCGCCGAAGGCGTCACCGCTGCGGTTCGCGAGGTCGGCCTCAGCGTGCCGCTCGTGGTTCGCCTCGAAGGCACCAATGTCGAGCTCGGCAAGAAGATCATCCGCGAATCCGGCCTGAACGTGGTGCCGGCGGACAATCTCGACGACGCCGCGCAGAAGATCGTGAAGGCCGTCAAGGGAGGCTAAGGCCATGGCCCAGGACCATCTCTCCGCATCATCTCCACTTGCAGAGCATGCGCGTCTCGCCGCGTTCGCCGGCGAATGGAATGGTGAAGAGATGGTCTTTCCGTCGCGCTGGACTGCGGGCGGACCGGCCACCTCGCGCACCGTCGCGCGCATGGATCTCAACGGGTTCTATCTGATCCAGGACTCGGTGCAGATGCGCGACGGCAAGGAGGTCTTCGCCACCCACGGCCTCTTCACCTACGACCGCGACGACCGGACCTACAAATTGTTCTGGTACGATTCGCTTGGCTACACGCCGCCCTCGCCCGCATCAGGCGGCTGGGTCGGCAACACCCTGACGCTGGTGCGCGGCTCGCTTCGCGGCAATGCGCGCCACGTCTATGAGATCATCGACGACGTCTCTTACTCGTTGAAGATTCAGTTCTCGCCGGATGCGGAAGGCTGGGCCGACGTGCTCACCGGCATCTACCGCCGCATCCACTGACCCTCTCACTCCGTTAGTTTCGCGAAAGCAGACCTCATGTCCATCCTGATCGACAAGAACACCAAGGTCATCTGCCAGGGCTTCACCGGCAAGAACGGCACCTTCCATTCCGAGGCTGCGATTGCTTACGGCACCAAGATGGTCGGCGGCACTTCGCCGGGTAAGGGCGGCTCGACCCATCTCGGCCTGCCGGTGTTCGACACGGTGCGCGAGGCGCGGGAGAAGACCGGTGCCGACGCGTCGGTGATCTACGTGCCGCCGCCGGGCGCGGCGGATGCGATCTGCGAGGCCATCGACGCCGAGATCCCGCTGATTGTCTGCATCACTGAAGGCATTCCCGTCATCGACATGGTGCGCGTGAAGCGCTCGCTCGCCGGCTCGAAGTCGCGCCTGATCGGGCCGAACTGCCCGGGCGTCATGACCGCCGGCGAGTGCAAGATCGGCATCATGCCCACCAACATCTTCAAGACCGGCTCGGTCGGCATTGTCTCCCGTTCCGGCACGCTGACTTACGAAGCCGTGTTCCAGACCACCCAGGAAGGCCTCGGCCAGACCACCGCGGTCGGCATCGGCGGCGACCCGGTCAAGGGCACCGAGTTCATCGACGTCCTCGAAATGCTGCTGGCCGACGCCAAGACCGAGTCGATCATCATGATCGGCGAGATCGGCGGTTCCGCCGAGGAGGATGCCGCCCAGTTCCTCAAGGACGAGGCCAAGCGCGGCCGCAAGAAGCCGATGGTCGGTTTCATCGCGGGCGTCACTGCCCCTCCGGGCCGCCGCATGGGCCATGCCGGGGCGATCATTTCGGGCGGCAAGGGCGACGCCGGTTCCAAGACCGAAGCGATGAAATCCGCAGGTATTACAGTGTCGCCGTCGCCGGCACGCCTCGGCCACACGCTTGCCGAAAAGTTGAAAGGCTAATTCACTCCTTCGTGCTTTTCCGGGCGAAGTTTCGCAGCAAATGGGGTAAAGGGTGCCTGTCGCGGCGAGCCCTGTCGGGGAGCTCGGCGCCAGCGCCGTTTGTTATGCGCGAACCGAAATCGCCAGGAACCCAGTATGTCTCGCCAGGACGCGAACGCAGCCTTTGCCCTGTCATCATTTTTGCAGGGCACCAACGCCACCTACATCGACGAAATCTACGCCCGCTACGAGAAGGACCCGTCCTCGGTCGACGCCGAGTGGCAGGAATTCTTCAAGAGCCTCAACGACCAGCCGGCTGACGTCCTCAAGAACGCCGAAGGTCCGTCCTGGGAGCGCGACAACTGGCCGCTGACCCCCAAGGACGACCTGACCTCCGCGCTCGACGGCAATTGGGCCGAAGTCGAGAAGGCGGTCGGCAGCAAGATCGCCGCCAAGGCGCAAGCCAAGGGCGCCGACATCTCCTCCGCCGACCTGCTCCAGGCCACGCGCGACTCCGTCCGTGCGCTGATGCTGATCCGCTCCTATCGCATGCGCGGTCACTTCCACGCCAAGCTCGATCCGCTCGGCATCGAAGCCCAGCGCAACCGCGAAGAGCTCGACCCGCGCACCTATGGCTTCACCGAAGCCGATTTCGACCGCAAGATTTTCCTCGATCACGTGCTCGGCCTCGAATATGGCACCTTGCGCGAGATCACCGCGATCTGCGAGCGCACTTACTGCCAGACGCTCGGCGTGGAGTTCATGCATATCAGCAATGCCGCGCAGAAGGCGTGGATCCAGGAGCGCATCGAGGGGCCGGACAAGGAAATCTCGTTCACGCGGGAAGGCCGCCGCGCCATCCTCACCAAGCTGGTCGAAGCCGAAGGCTTCGAAAAGTTCTGCGACACCAAGTTCACCGGCACCAAGCGCTTCGGCCTCGACGGCGGTGAAGCGCTGATCCCCGCGCTCGAGCAGATCATCAAGCGCGGCGGCAATCTCGGCGTGAAGGAAATCGTGCTCGGCATGCCGCATCGCGGCCGCCTCAACGTGCTGACCCAGGTGTTGGGCAAGGCTCATCGCGCGCTGTTCCACGAGTTCAAGGGCGGTTCGGCCAACCCCGACGCCGTCGAAGGCTCCGGCGACGTCAAGTACCACCTCGGCGCCTCCTCGGACCGCGAGTTCGACGGCAACCGCATCCATCTGTCGCTGACCGCCAACCCCTCGCATCTCGAGATCGTCGATCCCGTCGTGCTCGGCAAGGTGCGTGCCAAGCAGGACCAGCACGGCGATCCGCCGGACCAGCGCATCTCGGTGATGCCGCTGCTCATGCATGGCGACGCGGCATTCGCGGGCCAGGGCGTGGTGGCGGAATGCTTCGGCCTGTCGGACCTGAAGGGCTACCGCACCGGCGGCTCCGTGCACTTCATCGTCAACAACCAGATCGGCTTCACCACCTATCCGCGTTATTCTCGTTCGTCGCCTTACCCGTCGGACGTCGCGAAGATGATCGACGCGCCGATCTTCCACGTCAACGGCGACGATCCGGAAGCCGTGGTGTTCGCGGCCAAGGTCGCGACCGAGTTCCGGCAGAAATTCCACAAGCCGGTCGTGATCGACATGTGGTGCTATCGCCGCTACGGTCACAACGAGGGCGACGAGCCGGCGTTCACCCAGCCGGTCATGTACAAGCGGATCGCGGCGCATCCGTCGACGCTGTCGCTCTATGCCAAGCGCCTGATCGCCGAGGGCGTGGTCACCGAGGGCGAGGTCGACAAGCTGAAGGCCGACTGGCGCGCGCGGCTCGATGCCGAGTTCGAGGCCGGCACCTCCTACAAGCCGAACAAGGCCGACTGGCTCGACGGCAAATGGGCCGGCTTCAAGATCGCCGACCAGGAAGAGGATGCGCGGCGCGGCGTCACCGGCGTCGACATCGCGACGCTGAAGGATATCGGCCGCAAGATCACCAAGGTGCCGGACGGCTTCCGCGTTCACCGCACCATCCAGCGTTTCCTCGATAATCGTGCCAAGGCGATCGACAGCGGCAACGGCATCGACTGGGCGACCGGCGAGGCGCTCGCGTTCTGCTCGCTGCTTTCCGAAAACCACCACGTCCGCCTCTCCGGACAGGATTCGGAGCGCGGCACCTTCTCGCAGCGCCATTCGGTCCTGATCGACCAGGAGGACGAGAGCCGCTACACGCCGTTCAACCATCTCGGCAACGAGCAGGGCCATTACGAGGTCATCAACTCCCTGCTGTCGGAAGAAGCGGTGCTCGGCTTCGAATACGGCTATTCGCTCGCCGAGCCGAACACGCTGACCCTGTGGGAAGCCCAGTTCGGCGACTTCGCCAATGGTGCGCAGGTCGTTTTCGACCAGTTCATCTCCTCGGGCGAGCGCAAATGGCTGCGCATGTCCGGCCTCGTCTGCCTGTTGCCGCACGGCTATGAGGGCCAGGGACCGGAGCATTCCTCGGCGCGCCTCGAGCGTTACCTGCAGATGTGCGCGGAAGACAACATGCAGGTGGTCTACCCGACCACGCCGGCGAACTACTTCCACGTGCTGCGCCGTCAGCTGCATCGCGAGATCCGCAAGCCGCTGATCATGATGACGCCGAAATCGCTGCTGCGTCACAAGCGTGCGGTCTCGCGTCTTGAGGAGCTGGCGAAGGGAACGACCTTCCACCGCATTCTCTACGATGACGCCCAGATGCTGCCGAACGAGCCGATCAAGCTCGTTCCGGACGAGAAGATCCGCCGCATCGTGCTGTGCTCGGGCAAGGTCTATTACGACCTCTACGAGGAGCGCGAGAAGCGCGGCATCGACGACATCTACCTGATGCGCGTCGAGCAGCTCTATCCGGTGCCGTTGAAGGCGCTGGTGGCCGAGCTGTCCCGCTTCAAGAAGGCGGAAGTGATCTGGTGCCAGGAAGAGCCGCGCAACATGGGCGCCTGGCACTTCATCGAGCCCTATCTGGAATGGGTGCTGAACCAGGTGAACGGTGCGAGCCGGCGTCCGCGTTATGTCGGCCGCGCCGCTTCCGCCGCGACCGCCACGGGTCTGATGTCCAAGCATCAGGCGCAGCTGAAGGCGTTCCTGGACGAAGCACTGAGCTGAACTTTTTTGAACTGCGTCATGTCCCGCCGAAAGGCGGGTCATTCAGTAGGTCGCGACTGCGAACGTCCGGCCTGCTGGATGGCTTGCTTTTTGCGGGCGATGGCACCTGAAAATTCTCGACCGCACCGGCGATCTCCTTAAGGAAAAGACCATGACTGAAATTCGTGTGCCGACGCTCGGCGAATCCGTCACCGAGGCCACCATCGGCCGCTGGTTCAAGAAGGCCGGCGACCCGGTCGCCGTCGACGAGCCCTTGGTGGAGCTCGAGACCGACAAGGTGACCATCGAGGTCCCGGCGCCCTCGGCCGGCACGCTGAGCGAGATCATCGCCGCCGATGGCGCGACCGTCGCAGTCGGTGCGCTGCTCGGCCAGATCACCGATGGCGCCGGTGCTGCCAAGTCCGCCGCCGCACCCGCCAAGCCTGCTGCAGCTGCTCCGGCGCCTGCCGCTGCCGCTCCGGTTGCCGCCGCTGCGCCAAAAGCACCGCCGGCCGATGCGCCGCTCGCTCCGTCCGTGCGCAAGATTTCGGCCGAGAGCGGCATCGATGCGTCGACCGTTCCGGGCTCCGGCAAGGATGGCCGCGTCACCAAGGGCGACATGCTCGCTGCGATCGAGCGTGCGGCCTCCGCGCCGACCCCGGTGAACCAGCCCGCCGCCGCCGTGCAGGTCCGCGCGCCGTCGCCTGCCGATGACGCCGCGCGCGAAGAGCGCGTCAAGATGACCCGCCTGCGCCAGACCATCGCGCGCCGCCTCAAGGACGTGCAGAACACCGCGGCCATGCTGACGACCTTCAACGAGGTCGACATGACCAACGTCATGGCGCTGCGTGCGCATTACAAGGATGCGTTCGAGAAGAAGCACGGCTCCAAGCTCGGCTTCATGGGCTTCTTCACCAAGGCCGTCGTGCAGGCGCTGAAGGACGTCCCGGCCGTCAACGCCGAGATCGACGGCACCGATTTGATCTACAAGAATTACTATCACATCGGCGTCGCCGTCGGCACCGACAAGGGGCTCGTCGTGCCCGTCGTGCGCGACTGCGATCAGAAATCGATCGCCGACATCGAGAAGGCCATCGCCGATTTCGGTCGCCGCGCTCGTGACGGCCAGCTCAAGATCGACGAGATGCAGGGCGGCACCTTCACCATCACCAACGGCGGCATCTACGGCTCGCTGATGTCGACCCCGATCCTGAACGCGCCGCAGTCCGGCATCCTCGGCATGCACAAGATCCAGGATCGCCCGGTGGTCGTCGGCGGCAAGATCGAGGTCCGCCCGATGATGTATCTGGCGCTGTCGTACGACCACCGCGTCATCGACGGCAAGGAAGCCGTCACCTTCCTGGTTCGCGTCAAGGAGAGCCTGGAAGATCCGGCACGCCTGGTGCTCGATCTCTGATCCCCGATGCTTTGAAGACGCCGTCGCCTGCATGGGCGACGGCGTTTGTCGAATGATGGAGGCGGACGTGACCGATAAAGTCGTTGTCATCACCGGCGGCAGCCGCGGCATTGGTCGCGCCACCGCGCTTGCGGCCGCCGCGCGCGGCTATCGCGTCGTGGTCGGCTATGCCAGCAACAAGAAGGCTGCCGACGAAGTGGTAGCTACGATCGAGGCCAGCAACGGCAAGGCGATCGCGGTGAAGTGCGACGTTGCCGAGGAACGCGACATCATCGACCTGTTCAAGCAGGCCGACAAATTCGGCACGCTTGGCGCGCTCGTCAACAATGGCGGCATTGTCGGTAGAAGCGGGGTGCGCGTCGACGAGATGACGGCCGAGCGCATCCAGCGCGTGCTGGCGGTCAACGTCACCGGCTCCATCCTCTGCGCGCGCGAGGCGGTCAAGCGCATGTCGACCAAGCATGGCGGCAAGGGCGGCGTCATCGTCAATCTGTCGTCGGTCGCCGCCAAGCTCGGCGCGCCCAACACCTATGTCGATTATGCCGCGTCCAAGGGCGCGGTCGATTCCTTCACCATCGGCCTCGGCTATGAGGTCGCTAGCGAAGGCATTCGCGTTGCCGCGATCCGCCCCGGCCTGATCGACACCGAAATTCACGCCTCCGGCGGCGAGCCCGACCGACATCATCGCCTGGCCCATATGGTTCCGATGAAGCGCGTCGGCACTGCGGACGAAATCGCCAATGCCATCGTCTGGCTGCTGTCGGACGATGCCTCCTACGTCACCTCAGCCATTCTCGATGTGTCCGGCGGACGCTGACGCGCCGCGCGGACGCTGACACATCCTCATCACGCTAAACTTACGGGACTTTCTCTCATGGCACCCTACGATCTCGTCGTCATCGGCACCGGACCTGGCGGTTATGTCTGCGCGGTGCGCGCCAGCCAGCTCGGCATGAAAGTCGCCGTGGTCGAAAAGAACGCGACGCTAGGCGGCACCTGTCTCAACGTCGGCTGCATGCCCTCGAAGGCGCTGCTGCATGCCTCCGAGATGTTCGAGGAAGCCGGGCACTCCTTCGCCAAGATGGGCGTGTCGGTGTCGTCGCCCAAGCTCGATCTTCCCGCGATGATGAACTTCAAGCAGCAGGGCATCGACGGTAACGTCAAGGGCGTCGAGTTCCTGATGAAGAAGAACAAGGTCGACGTGCTCAAGGGCACCGGCAAGATCCTCGGCACCGGCAAGGTCGAGGTCTCCGCCGACGGCAAGTCGCAGCTGATCGAGACCAGGAACATCGTGATCGCGACCGGCTCGGACATCGCGCGCCTCAAGGGCATCGAGATCGACGAGAAGCGCATCGTCTCGTCGACCGGCGCGCTGTCGCTGGACAAGGTGCCCGGCAAGCTCCTGATCGTCGGTGCCGGCGTGATCGGCCTCGAGCTCGGCTCGGTGTGGAAGCGGCTCGGCGCCGAAGTCGTCGTGGTCGAATTTTTGGATCGCATCCTGCCCGGCATGGACGGCGAGATCGCAAAGCAATTCCAGCGCATCCTCGAGAAGCAGGGTTTTGCCTTCAAGCTTGGCGCCAAGGTCACCGCCGTCGACACCTCAGGCAAGGCGCTGAAGGCGACCATCGAGCCTGCCGCCGGCGGTGCCGCCGAGACGCTGGAAGCCGACGTCGTGCTGGTCTGCATCGGCCGCGTGCCCTACACCGAGGGCCTCGGGCTGAAGGAAGCCGGCGTTGCGCTCGATGCGCGCGGCCGCGTCCAGATCGATCCGCATTTCGCCACCAGCCTGAAGGGCGTCTACGCCATCGGCGACGTCGTCGCCGGCCCCATGCTCGCGCACAAGGCCGAGGATGAAGCCGTCGCGGTTGCGGAGATCATCGCAGGCCAGGCCGGCCACGTGAACTACGACGTGATCCCGGGGGTGGTGTATACCACCCCGGAAGTGTCCTCCGTCGGCAAGACCGAGGAAGAACTCAAGCAGGCCGGCGTCGCCTACACCGTCGGGAAGTTTCCTTTTACCGCCAACGGCCGCTCCAAGGTCAATCAGACCACTGACGGCTTCGTGAAGATTCTCGCAGATGCGAAGACCGACCGCGTGCTCGGCGTGCACATCATCGGCATCGAAGCCGGCGAAATGATCCATGAGGCCTGCGTTCTCATGGAATTTGGCGGCAGTGCGGAGGATCTCGCCCGCACCTGCCACGCGCATCCGACCCGCTCCGAGGCCGTCAAGGAAGCCGCGCTTGCAGTCGGCAAGCGGGCCATCCATATGTAGGTCACGCCCAGGGCCGAATCGGGCGGGACATCACATGCTACGCCGCCTTCTTCAACCGGTCTGGGTCCTGCTTGCGATCATCTTTTTGATCGAAGCCTGGCTGTGGGACCATCTCGAGCCTGTCGTCGCGCGGGCGGTCGCACTGATCCCGCTCGCCCGCGTGAAGGAGTGGCTGGCCGACCGCGTCGATGCACTGTCCCCGGCGATGACGCTGATCGTGTTCGTGGTGCCGATCATCCCGCTGTTTCCGCTCAAGCTGATCGGCCTGTGGCTGCTCACGCATCAATACTGGCTGACCGGCGTCTCCACGTTCCTGTTCGCAAAAATGCTGGGCGTCGGCGTCACCGCCTTCGTATTCGACGTCACGCGCGACAAGCTGCTGGAGATGCACTGGTTCGAGCGCCTCTACGAGCTGGTGCTGCGGCTGCGTGCCAAGGCGACCGAACTCGTCGAGCCGATCAAGCGGCGCATCCGCGAGCTGATCAAGGGCGACGGCGAAGGCTGGTCCTCGCGCACGCTCCGTTTGATCCAGCGCTTCCGCAAGAGCGTGCACGAAGCGCGGTAGAGCGGCGGTCACCGCTCTATCCTCCGTCATTGCGAGCGAAGCGAAGCAATCCAGAATCTCTCTGCGGAGGCAGTCTGGATTGCTTCGTCGCATCCGCGCAAAATTGCTGCGCAATTTGTCGCGAGCTCCTCGCAATGACGCGGCGAGAGTCGTGTTTCCCCCTACCCATGCAGATGCAAGAGATGCGGCGCCCAGGCGCCGAGCATGGTCATGCCGAGGCCAGCGATCGTCAAGAGCCCGGCGATCCAGGCCAGCGGCAGCATGCCGGTGATGATCGTCGCCGACGCCAGCACGATGCCGATCTGGAACGCGGCCGAGGCCAGCTCGAAATGATGATATTTCGCGGTCGCCTCGTCGCGCTCGTGCTCGGCGTGCTTGGCCTTTTCGGCGAGCTGCTCGGTACCTTCGCCGGTCTCGGGCTCGGAGCGGTAGCGCGCCGCGGTCTTGGTCCAATCGTCGATCTGCTTCTGCACCGCGGCCTTCATGGCATCGTCGGTGGCAGCACCCAGCGTCAGCTTGCCCTGCTCGGCGGCGGTCTGCACCACGGTGCGGCGGATGCTCTTGGCCTGGAAGAACGCCCAGAGATTGGAAGCCTCGACGTTCTTGCTGATCGACTCGGTCTGGGCGCCCTTGCCGAGCGTTTCCGAGATCGCCAGGAACAGTGCCAGCACCGCGATCAGCAGGGCGATCTTCTTGTTCTCGCCCGATGCGTGCTCGGCATGCTCGGCGTGCTCCATGCTTTCGTGTGCGCTCATGATCCCTCCTGTCGCGGCTCCGCAACGATTGACCGAACCGCGCGGCTCGCGCAAGAGGCATGCTTGCCAGGAGCGAGCCATGACAGCTTGATGTCAGTAATTATCGGCGCGGATGCGCGCTCGCATAGACTTCCAGCAGCCGCTCGGAATCGATCCCGGTATACACCTGCGTGGTCGACAGCGAGGAATGGCCGAGCAATTCCTGGATGGCGCGCAAGTCCCCGCCGCGCGAGAGCAGGTGCGTGGCGAAGGAGTGCCGCAGCGCGTGCGGCGTGGCGCTGTCGGGCAAGCCCAGCGCGCCGCGCAGCCGCTCCATCGCGAGCTGGATGATGCGCGGGCTCAAGGGACCGCCGCGCGCGCCGACGAAGATCGGTCCCTCCTGCGGCAACGCATGCGGGCACATCGCGACATATTCGTCGATCAGCGCCAGCACGTTCTGCAGCACCGGCACCATGCGCGTCTTGTTGCCTTTGCCTGTGACGACCAGAACGTCGCCTTCGCCGGCCTTCGGCACCTCGCGGCGCTTCAGCCCCAGCGCCTCGGAGATGCGCAGGCCCGATCCATAGAGCAGCGCCATCACCGCGGCGTCGCGCACCAGGATCCAGGTCTCACGTTCCTCGCCGGCGCGCTCGTCGGCGTCAGCCAGGCGCTTTGCCGATGCCATCGGCAGCGGCTTCGGCAAGGTCTTTGCGACCTTCGGCGCGCGGATCGCGGAGAGCGCGCCGACCTTGCCCTTGCCCTCGCGCTCGAGGAAGCGGCCGAACGAGCGCAGGCCCGCCAGCGCGCGCATCAGTGAACGGCCGGCAATATCATCGGCGCGGCGCATCGCCATGAAGGCGCGCACGTCGGTGGCTTCAAGCGAGGCGAACCGTTCCAGCGTCACGCGCTCGCCCCAATGGCTACACAGGAAATCCAGGCATTGCCTGAGGTCGCGGCCATAGGCTTCCAGCGTCTTCGGCGACAGCCGCCGCTCGGCGCCGAGATGCGACAGCCAGCGCGCCATCTCCTGCGCGATCGAGGGATCGGCGCTGGCGAGCTCGATGTGGGGGGCGGCCGCTTTGCTCATGCGCTCTGGACGTGGTGATTCCGCACAGTATATCGCATCCCACCAGTTTACTGTTCGCTAAGGCGGCTCGACAGCGCTAGCCTGAACGTCACAAGGTTCCGATTCTCCGTTCATGGATCACACCTCGCGCAGCTCGACCGCCCCCGCCACCGCAACCCGCATGGTCGACGTGCTGGTGCCTGTCGCGCTCGACCAGACCTATTCCTACAAGGTCCCTGTGGGCATGGAGCTGAAGGCCGGCGATCTCGTCGGTGTGCCGCTGGGGCCGCGCGAGGTGCTCGCCGTGGTCTGGGGCGAGAACGCCAATCCCGATCCGCGCCTGCACAATCGCCTCAAGGAGGTCAGCGAGAAGCTCGACGTCCCGCCGCTGAAGGGCGAGCTGCGCGCCGTCGTCGACTGGGTCGCCAATTATACGCTGAGCCCGCGCGGCATGGTGCTGCGGATGTGCCTGCGCATGGGCGAGAGCCTCGGCCCCGAACGGGTCCGCGCCGGCGTGCGGCTGACAGGCGATCCCCCGCGGCGGCTGACGCCGGCGCGCTCGCGCGTCATCGAGGTGCTGTCGGACCGGCTGCTGCACGGCAAGTCCGAGGCTGCCAAGGAAGCCGGCGTCTCCGCCGGCGTGATCGACGGCCTCGTCGATGAGGGCACGCTCACGGTCGAGCCGATGCCGCCGCCGCCCCCGCCGCCCGCGCCCGATCCGGAGTTCGGCCGGCCGGATTTCTCGCCGCTGCAGCGCGCCGGCGTCGATGCGATGCGCGCGCTCGCGGCCAACGGCACCTTCCATGTCGCGCTGCTCGACGGCGTCACCGGCTCCGGCAAGACCGAGGTTTATTTCGAGGCCGTGGCGGAAACCATCCGCCGCGGCAAGCAGTCACTGATCCTGATGCCGGAGATCGCGCTGACCGGCCAGTTCCTCGATCGCTTCGCGCAACGTTTCGGCGTGCGCCCGATCGAATGGCACTCCGAGCTGACGCCGCGCACCCGCGCGCGCAATTGGGCTGCAATCTCCGAAGGCACCGCGCCGGTCGTGGTCGGCGCGCGCTCGGCGCTGTTTCTCCCTTACGCCAATCTCGGCCTCATCGTGGTCGATGAGGAGCACGACCAGGCCTACAAGCAGGACGAGGGCGTGCATTATCACGCCCGCGACATGGCAGTGGTGCGCGCGCATATCGCCAAAATCCCGATCGTGCTGGCCTCCGCCACGCCCTCGGTCGAGTCAGAGGTCAATGCGCGCAAGAACCGCTATCAGCGCATCGCGCTGCCCTCGCGCTTCGGCGGCCAGCACATGCCTGAAATCGAGGCCATCGACCTCAGGCGCGAGCCGCCCGCGCGAGGCCGCTACATCTCGCCGCGCCTGGCAGGCGAGATCAGAAAAGCCATCGAGAAGCGCGAGCAGGCGCTGCTGTTCCTCAATCGACGCGGCTATGCGCCGCTGACGCTGTGCCGTGCCTGCGGCCATCGCTTCGCCTGCACCATCTGCGATGCCTGGCTGGTCGATCACCGCTTTCGCCAGCGCCTCGTCTGCCATCATTGCGGCTTCTCGATGCCGCGGCCGCCAACCTGTCCACATTGCGCGGCGGAGGAATCGCTGGTGGCCGTCGGCCCCGGTGTCGAACGCCTGCAGGAGGAAGCGGCGGCGCTGTTCCCGGAAGCGCGCACCATGGTGCTGTCGAGCGATCTCATCACCTCGATCGAGACGATGCGCAGCGAGCTTGCCGAGATCGCGGAAGGCCGCGTCGACATCATCATCGGCACGCAGCTCGTCGCCAAGGGCCACAATTTTCCGCGGCTCAATCTCGTCGGCGTGGTCGATGCGGATCTCGGCCTTTCCAACGGCGATCCGCGTGCGGCAGAGCGCACCTGGCAATTGCTCAACCAGGTGATCGGCCGCGCCGGCCGCGAGCAGGGCCGCGGCGTCGGCTATCTGCAGACCCACCAGCCCGATCACCCCGTCATGAAGGCGCTGATCGCCTGCGACCGCGAGGCCTTCTACGACAGCGAGATCGATCTGCGCGAGAAGACGCTCTATCCGCCGTTCGGGCGCCTTGCCAGCCTGATCATCTCCGCCGGCGATCGTCCGAGCGCCGAGGGCCTCGGCCGCAAGCTCGTTGCACTCGCGCCGCGCGACGAGCGCGTCGTCGTGCTCGGCCCCGCCGAAGCCCCGCTCGCCGTCATCAAGGGCCGCTACCGCTTCCGCATCCTGGTCAAATCGGCCCGCGGCTTCGATCTCTCGGACTATTTGCGCAACTGGCTCGCGGTGTGCCCGAAGCCGACCGGCAACCAGAAGCTCGAGGTGGACGTCGATCCGCAGAGCTTTTTGTAAGGCCAAGCCGCGGCCATATCCTCCGTCGTCATTCCGGGGCGCGCGTAGCGTGAAGCCGGAATCCATTCATCCACCAACTCTGTCGCACGATGGATTCCGGGTTCGATGCTGCGCATCGCCTCGGAATGACGGGTCAATATTGGCGACGAAGTCAAACAAAAAGCCCGTGGTCCCCCAAGACCACGGGCTTGTTTCATTCGCGCAGCAAAACTGATGAAAACTGCGCAAGCGGGCCGAAGGCGCTTCTCGCGCCGTTAGGAGACGACTTCCGCGGTGACGCGGCCGACGCCGGCACCGGTGAGGCCGATGGCGCGGGCTGCACCCGTGGAGAGGTCGAGCACACGGCCGCGCACGAACGGGCCACGGTCATTGATGGTGACGATGACGCTCTGGCCGCCATGGGTCACACGAACCTTGGTGCCGAACGGCAGGGTCCGGTGCGCCGCGGTCATGGCGTTCTGGTTGAAGCGCGCGCCGGAGGCGGTGCGGCTGCCGGACTCGTTGCCGTAATAGGAGGCCATGCCGGAGAAGCTGTGGCCGGTGCCCTGCGACGGCGTCATCGACGCATTGGCGTTGAACCAACCGGAATTCGCGACGGTGTCAGCCTGGGCCTGGTGGCTGTGGTGGTGAGAACCCCGGTGGTGATGCCTGGATTTGGCGGAAGCTTCGGTGGCAGTTCCACCGACGAAGAGAGTTGCAGCGACGAAAGCAATCGCCGTACGCGGCCGGGTCACAGTTCCCAGCGTCTTCAATGACAGCATTTAATGGTCCCTACGCTAGTAATGCCACATATGTGGCAAGTGGAGCCCCCATCAGTTTGTGAGCGAGTTGGCGTTTCGATTCGCAATGAGGCGTGAATTGGGCAGTAAATCCGATCAATGTCGTCATGAAATATCTCGTGATCTGAATCGATATTCACCCAAAGTTCCGTAATCTTTCCATTTAATGATTCGTTAACTGATCGATTACTCGCGAATACTGTAAAACCAAGTTTGTTACTCTTCGCATTTAGAATTGGGTAAGTATTCGGCGGGCGGGAACGGCGCGCACCTGAACACGGCTCAGCGATCCGTGTTCATGGCCGCTATGCGCTGACGGCAGGAACGAAAGGGCACGCCGCCGACGAAAGGTTCGCGGCAATTCCGTGGCATGGCAGGTCGTCGCAATGATCGCGGTGAGGTGGGCCGCAACGTGCGACGAACTGGCGACAGAAGGTCGTGCCTTTAATTTGGCGTCATGTTGCACGTGCGCGCCTGCTATGTTAGCAAAGCCGCGATTTTAACGAGCCCGGCACTTCCCGTGCTGGTCGAAAATCGAAGTCCCGCTTGAATTCCAAGGGCTTGGATCGCTAGGCGCCGCTTTGTGGCGACGGTTTTTCCCTTGCGAATTTGACAGCTAAAAGAGCGCGTCTGTGGCTGCAGAAGATACGTCCGTTTCAGGTGTGTCGGGCCGTTATGCAACGGCCTTGTTTGAACTGGCCCGCGACCAGAAAGTGGTCGATGAGGTCAAGGCCGACCTCGACAAGTTCGAGGCTCTGCTGAACGAAAGCGCCGATCTGAAGCGCCTCGTCCGCAGCCCGGTCTTCGCGGCTGACGCCCAGTCCAAGGCCCTCTCGGCCGTGCTGGACAAGGCCGGCATCGCCGGCATCACCGCCAATTTCCTCAAAGTGCTGACCGCCAACCGCCGCCTGTTCGCGGTGGCTGACGTCATCCGCGCCTATCGGGCCCTCGTCGCCAAGTTCAAGGGCGAGGCGACCGCTGACGTCACGGTCGCGGAAGCGCTGTCGGACAAGAATCTCGACGCTCTCAAGGTTGCCCTGAAGTCGGTGACCGGCAAGGACGTCGCGCTCAACGTGAAGATCGATCCCTCGATCATCGGAGGCCTCGTCGTGAAGCTTGGCAGCCGCATGATCGATAGCTCGCTTCGCACCAAACTCAATTCGATCAAGCACGCGATGAAAGAGGCAGGCTGATGGACATCCGCGCCGCGGAAATTTCCGCGATCCTCAAGGACCAGATCAAGAATTTCGGCCAGGAAGCTGAAGTCTCCGAAGTCGGACAGGTGCTGTCCGTCGGCGACGGTATCGCCCGCGTCTACGGTCTGGACAACGTCCAGGCCGGTGAAATGGTCGAGTTCGAGAACGGCACCCGCGGCATGGCGCTGAACCTCGAAACCGACAACGTCGGTGTCGTTATTTTCGGTGCCGACCGCGAGATCAAGGAAGGCCAGACCGTCAAGCGCACCCGCGCCATCGTGGACGCGCCGGTCGGCAAGGGTCTGCTCGGCCGCGTCGTCGACGCGCTCGGCAACCCGATCGACGGCAAGGGCCCGATCCAGGCCGAGAAGCGCATGCGCGTCGACGTCAAGGCGCCCGGCATCATTCCGCGCAAGTCGGTGAGCGAGCCGATGGCGACCGGCCTCAAGGCGATCGACGCCCTGATCCCGATCGGTCGCGGCCAGCGCGAGCTGATCATCGGCGACCGCCAGACCGGGAAGACCGCGATCGCGCTCGACACCATCCTGAACCAGAAGCCCCTCAACGCGCAGCCCGACGAGAACATCAAGCTGTACTGCGTCTACGTCGCGGTCGGCCAGAAGCGTTCGACCGTCGCGCAGTTCGTGAAGGTGCTGGAAGAGCAGGGCGCGCTCGAATATTCGATCGTCGTCGCCGCCACCGCGTCCGATCCGGCGCCGATGCAGTACATCGCGCCCTTCACCGGCTGCACCATGGGCGAGTACTTCCGCGACAACGGCATGCACGCGGTCATCATCTATGACGATCTGTCCAAGCAGGCCGTCGCCTACCGCCAGATGTCGCTGCTGCTGCGCCGCCCGCCGGGCCGCGAAGCCTATCCCGGCGACGTGTTCTATCTGCACTCCCGCCTGCTCGAGCGCGCGGCGAAGCTGAACAAGGACCAGGGCTCGGGCTCGCTGACGGCGCTGCCTGTGATCGAAACCCAGGCCAACGACGTGTCGGCCTACATCCCGACCAACGTCATCTCGATCACCGACGGCCAGATCTTCCTGGAAACCGACCTTTTCTTCCAGGGCATCCGTCCCGCGGTGAACGTCGGTCTGTCGGTGTCGCGCGTCGGTTCGTCGGCGCAGACCAAGGCCACCAAGAAGGTCGCCGGCAAGATCAAGGGCGAGCTCGCGCAATACCGCGAAATGGCGGCGTTCGCGCAGTTCGGCTCCGACCTCGACGCCTCGACCCAGCGCCTGCTCAACCGCGGCTCGCGCCTCACCGAGCTCTTGAAGCAGCCGCAGTTCTCGCCGCTGAAGATGGAAGAGCAGGTCTGCGTGATCTGGGCCGGCACCAACGGCTATCTCGATCCGCTCCCGCTCAACAAGGTGAAGGCGTTCGAGGACGGCCTGCTCTCGCTGCTGCGCGGCAAGCATGTCGACATTCTCAACGCGATCCGCGACAGCCGCGATCTCTCCGACGACGTTGCCGCGAAGCTGAAGGCTGTGGTCGAAGGCTTCGCGAAGAGCTTCGCGTAATCACGAGCCGTCATGGCCGGTTCGCCGGCCATGATCGTTTCGCGAAAGGCACAACAACAAGAAGCGTGCCCGGCGCCCGGCCGGGCATCGCGGTAGGGACAGGCTAGCGGTCCGACATCGCGTCGAACCGCCGGGGTGAACGAAGAATGGCGTCACTTAAAGACATGCGCGTCCGCATCGCCTCCACCAAGGCGACGCAAAAGATCACCAAGGCCATGCAGATGGTCGCGGCCTCGAAGCTGCGCCGCGCGCAGACCGCCGCGGAAGCCGCCCGTCCCTATGCCGACAAGATGAGCGCGGTGATCGCCAACATCGCCAGCGCTGCCGCGGGGTCGCCCGGCGCCCCTGCGCTGCTGGCCGGCACCGGCCGCGACCAGGTTCATTTGCTGCTGGTCTGCACCGGCGAGCGCGGCCTGTCGGGCGCCTTCAACTCGTCGATCGTGCGCCTCGCCCGCGAGCGCGCGCTGGCCCTGATGAACCAGGGCAAGGAAGTGAAATTCTTCTGCGTCGGCCGCAAGGGTTACGAGCAGCTCCGCCGCCAGTTCGACAAGCAGATCGTCGAGCATCTCGATCTGCGCAGCGTACGCCAGCTCGGCTTCGTCAATGCCGAGGACATCGCCAAGAAGGTGCTGGCGCGTTTCGAGGCCGGCGAGTTCGACGTCTGCACGCTGTTCTACTCGCGCTTCAAGTCGGTGATCGCGCAGATCCCGACCGCCCAGCAGATCATCCCGCTGGTGGTCGAGGAAGGCGCTCCCGCCAGCACGACGTCCTACGAATACGAGCCGGAAGAGGACGAGATTCTCACCCGTCTTCTGCCGCGCAACCTCGCGGTCCAGATCTTCCGCGCGCTGCTCGAGAACAACGCCTCGTTCTACGGCGCGCAGATGAGCGCGATGGACAACGCGACGCGCAACGCCGGTGAGATGATCCGCAAGCAGACGCTGGTCTACAACCGCACGCGTCAGGCGCAGATCACCAAGGAACTGATCGAAATCATCTCGGGCGCCGAGGCCGTCTGATCACGGCGCATCGACACCCATCACACGCAACATCGCGGTCAGGCTGATCGCGGCTCAGAAGTTCGGATCGAAGGAGACATTCAATGGCAGCCCAGGTCGGTCGCGTCACCCAGGTCATCGGCGCCGTCGTCGACGTGCAGTTCGAAGGCCACCTCCCGGCCATTCTCAACTCGCTCGAGACCAAGAATGGCGGCAACCGCCTGGTGCTCGAAGTCGCCCAGCATCTCGGTGAGTCCACCGTCCGCACCATCGCGATGGACACCACCGAAGGTCTGGTCCGCGGTCAGGAAGTCACCGACACCGGCGCTCCGATCCGCGTTCCCGTCGGCGAAGGCACGCTCGGCCGCATCATCAACGTCATCGGCGAGCCGATCGACGAGGCCGGTCCCGTCAAGACCGCAGGCCTGCGCGCGATCCACCAGGAAGCGCCGACCTACACCGACCAGTCCACCGAGGCTGAAATTCTCGTCACCGGCATCAAGGTCGTCGACCTGCTCGCTCCCTATGCCAAGGGCGGCAAGATCGGCCTGTTCGGCGGCGCCGGCGTCGGCAAGACCGTGCTGATTCAGGAGCTGATCAACAACGTCGCGAAGGCGCACGGTGGCTACTCCGTGTTCGCCGGCGTCGGCGAGCGCACCCGTGAAGGCAACGACCTCTATCACGAGTTCATCGAGTCCAAGGTCAACGCCGATCCGAAGAATCCGGATCCGAGCGTGAAGTCGAAATGCGCGCTGGTGTTCGGCCAGATGAACGAGCCCCCGGGCGCCCGCGCCCGCGTCGCGCTCACCGGTCTCACCATCGCGGAAGACTTCCGCGACCAGGGCCAGGACGTGCTGTTCTTCGTCGACAACATCTTCCGCTTCACCCAGGCCGGCTCGGAAGTGTCGGCGCTGCTCGGCCGTATTCCTTCGGCGGTGGGTTATCAGCCGACGCTCGCGACCGACATGGGCGCGCTGCAGGAGCGCATCACCACCACGCAGAAGGGCTCGATCACCTCGGTGCAGGCCATCTACGTTCCGGCCGACGACTTGACCGACCCGGCGCCGGCGACCTCGTTCGCGCATCTGGACGCGACCACCACGCTGTCGCGCTCGATTGCTGAAAAGGGCATCTATCCGGCGGTGGACCCGCTCGACTCGACCTCGCGCATGCTCTCCCCGCTGGTCGTCGGCGAGGAGCACTACGCGGTCGCCCGTCAGGTCCAGCAGGTGCTGCAGCGCTACAAGGCGCTGCAGGACATCATCGCCATTCTCGGCATGGACGAGCTTTCGGAAGAGGACAAGCTGACCGTGGCCCGCGCCCGCAAGGTCGAGCGCTTCATGTCGCAGCCGTTCCACGTCGCCGAAATCTTCACCGGCTCGCCGGGCAAGTTCGTCGACCTCGCCGACACCATCAAGGGCTTCAAGGGCCTGGTGGAAGGCAAGTACGATCACCTGCCGGAAGCCGCCTTCTACATGGTCGGCACCATCGAAGAGGCGGTCGAGAAGGGCAAGAAGCTCGCGGCGGAAGCCGCCTAAGCTCTTCACCTCGTCATCGCCGGGCTAAAGCGCGAAGCGCGTCTTCAAACTGAAGTCCCGGCGATCCATCGAAAGAGAATTTTGATGGATGGACCCGCGGGTCGAGCCCGCGGGTGACCAGCAAAGCAAGCGGAAACACCATGGCCACCTTCCACTTCGATCTCGTCTCTCCGGAAAAGCTCGCCTTCTCGGGTGAGGTCGACCAGGTCGACGTCCCCGGCTGGGAAGGCGATTTCGGCGTGCTCGCCGGGCATGCCCCCTTCGTGGCTGCGGTGCGGCCGGGCATCCTGACCATCATCGCCGGTGGCCAGAAGCAGAAGGTCATCGTGCTCGGCGGCCTGGCGGAAGTTTCCGACGATCGTCTCACCGTGCTCGCCGACGTCGCGACCTCGCTGGACGAGCTCGATCGGGCGCAGTTCGCCGACAAGATCGCGGAAATGCAGGAGAAGCTGTCGGAGCACGAAGGCTCCGAGCTCGATCTCGCGATTGCGCGGCTCGACCACTACAAGAGCATCCAGCAGGAGCTCAACACGACCGCGATGCACTAACGCCGACGTCGCACTTGTGATCGCCGGCGTCGCACTTGCGATCGCCGGCGTCGCACTTGCGATACCGCGCGCCGCGTTCGCGGTCACGCCCCGCGGCGCCGGCCTTTCAAATTTCCGCAGCAAAATCAGCGCTCGTCACAGACCGTGGCGGGCGCTGAAACTTTGTTGCACCGCGCCGGCGATAGCGGCATTCTGCCGCGGCGAAGAGGTTCCAGGGCAGGTCGCAGATGAAGCGCAAGATCGCGGCGATTTTCGCGGCCGATATTGCCGGCTACTCGAGGCTCGTTGCGGAAGACGAGGAAGAGACGCTGCGGCGCCTGGCGTCCTATCGCTCCGTCATCGACGATTTCATCGCAAAGGCGAACGGCCGCATCTTCAACACCGCAGGCGATGCCGTGCTCGCGGAATTCCCGAGCGCGGTCGACGCGGTGCGCTGCGCGATCGACATCCAGGAGTCCTTGCGAACCCGCAACATGGCCTATCCGCCGAGCCGGCAGATGTCGTTCCGCATCGGCATCACCATCGGCGACGTCGTCGAGCGCGACGGCGATCTGCTCGGCGACGGCGTCAACATCGCGGCCAGGCTCGAGGGGCTCGCGGAGGTCGGCGGCATCTGCATCTCGCGCGCCGTGCATGAGCAGGTCGCCAACAAGCTGTCGGTGCAGTTCGCCGATATCGGCGCACAGGAAGTGAAGAACATCCCGACGCCGGTGCACGCCTACATGGTCGCGATGCGGCGCGAGGACGGGACTTACGCAAGACCGCAGCTGAAGAAAACGATCAAGGCTGCGCCTGCGCCGAACTGGATGTGGCCGCTGGTGGTCGGCGTGGTCTCCGTTGTCGCCATCGGCGTCGGCGGCTTCCTCTATTTCACCAAGCTCGAGACGGCGCAGGTCACGTCCAGTCCCGCGACGTCCACTGCCGCGGCAACCGCGCCGGGTTCGCTCACTGCGCCGTCACCCAGCCCGACGCCCACGATGGCGGCGAAGGCGCCTTCGCCGGTGCCGACATCGACGCCGACCCAAGCGGCTGCCGCGACACCGACGCCGATGTCGTCACCGCCCGCTGCCTCCACCGGCAAGATCGCGGTGGACGCGGTGCCGTTCATCGGCGAGCGCCAGCGTGCATTTCTCAGCAACGATATGCGGCCGCCGGGGATTACAAGGCTTACGCCCTGAACATCGGCGGCTTCTTCGGCTCCGCGCTCAATAAGCCGACCGAGGAGGAGGCGCGCAACGCCGCGCTCGACCAATGCCAGAAGCGCGCGGACGCCGCCCAATCGCAGCGGCGCTGCGAGCTCTATGCCGTCGGCAACAAGGTGATCTATGGCCATGGGGAGCCGCCGATGCCGCCGAAGCCCTGGTATCGGCACGACGCCATCACCGAGCGCGCGTTCGTGCCGAAAGATTTTCCGATGCTGCGTGATCAGTTCAAGACCCGGCTCGAAAACATCTACATGACGGCGGCGAAATCGCGCACGATAGCGCTCGGTCCCGCCGGACAATATTTCATGGGGCTTGGCGGCACGACGGTTGACGATTCGGCGCGGCGCGCGCTGGAGTCCTGCGGCGCGATCGCGGGCTCGGCCTGCATGATCGTGGCGGTCGACGACGTCTTCGTCGTGCCGATTCCGACCCTGCTCAGGGTCACGGGCTTGTTCCACGCCGCGACCAATCCCTCGATCGTGGCCGATGCGCGCGACGAGATCGTGCGCAAGCTCGGCGACGCCACGGGCTGGAATGCGGTCGCCGTCGGCACCGCCGGCCGCCCCGGCCTTGGTCTCAAGGCCGCCGACGAGCAGACCGCGGTCAACACCGCACTCGCCGACTGCGCCAGGCACGACAGCGACTGCCACGTCATCGCGATCGGCCCCTTCGCGGTCGGGCCGATGAATTGATACAGCGGGGCTATCTGGCGAAGGGTGCGAACTGCTCGGCCACCGCCCGGTAGACCTCGCGGCGGAACGGCACCACGAGGTCGGCGACGCGGCCGAGCTGCTCCCACCGCCACGCGTCAAACTCCGCAGGCTGGTCATTGCGCGGCGTCAGCGGGTCGATCTCGTCGTCCCTGCCGGTGAAGCGCAGTGCGAACCACTTCTGGCGCTGGCCGCGAAACTTCGCCAGCCGGTGCGTCTGCGGTCCGTCATAGGGCGGGAATTCGTAACTGAACCAGTCGGTCTCGCCGAGATAGCAGGCGCTGACGACACTGGTCTCCTCCCACAGCTCGCGCATGGCCGCATCGCGCAGGTTCTCGCCCTCGTCGACGCCGCCCTGCGGCATCTGCCAGTCGAGCCCGGGCAGGATGATCTCGGGGCCGTCGCCCTTGAAGCGGTGCCCGATCAGCACGCGGCCATCGGCGTTGAACAGCGCTATCCCGACATTGGGGCGGTAGGGTTTTTCGGTGGTCACTTGCAAATGTCTCTCGTCGTCATTCCGGGGCGATGCGTAGCATCGAACCCGGAATCTCGAGGTCCCGGGTTCGATGCTGTCGCATCGCCCCGGGACGACAATAAGGATCAACCATCCGCCAGCGCGGAAAATTCCTTCACCACGCGCTCATAGACCGGGCGCTTGAACGGGATGATCAGTGAGGGGAGGTTCTTCATCGGTTCCCAGCGCCAGCTGACGAATTCGGCCTTGTGGCCGCCGCCGCCGGGATTGGCGACATTGATCTCGCTGTCCTTGCCGGTGAAGCGCACTGCGAACCACTTTTGGCGTTGGCCGCGGTAGCGGCCCTTCCAGGCGCGCCCCGCGACCGTGCGCGGGATGTCGTAGATCAGCCAGTCCGGCACCTCGCCGAGCCGCTCGATCGAGCGCACGCTGGTCTCTTCATAGAGCTCGCGCTTGGCGGCTTCCCAATTGTCCTCGCCGGGATCGACCCCGCCCTGCGGCATCTGCCAGACATGGTTGTCGTCGACATGCTCGATGCCGCCGGCTCTGCGACCGATGAACACCAGGCCTTCCTTGTTGAGCAGCATCACGCCGACGCAGGTTCGGTAGGGCAGATCCTCATAACGCGCCATTCCGCCAAACCTCTCGCGTGCTGCCGGCCGGGCCATCGGGAAGCCCTGCCGTACCAATTCTTTGATTTAGCTGGATTTTGATTTCAGCATCGCGGATGTCAATGGCACCAATAGAATACCCCGGTCGTTCAATGTCTTGATCCAGGTCCCGATCCGCTCGATCGAGACCGGCAGGGCCGAGGCCGTGCCGATGGCGACGCCCCGCTCCCGCGCCGTCGATTCCAGCTTGTTGAGGGCGCGGTCGATCTCGGTCGGGGTCGGCACCGCGTCGAGCGCGATGTCGCCCTTGCCGAACGGCACCGCGAGGCTCCCGGCCGCCTGTGAGGCGATGCTGCGGGGCGAGGAGCCGTCATCGAAGAAGCCGAGGCCGCGCCTGCTGGCCTCGCGGATGATCGGCTGCATCGCCGCGTCCGTCGCGATGAAGCGGGCGCCCATGAAATTGGTGAGGCCGGCATAGCCCTGCATCCGGCTGAGGTGCCAGTACAGGCGGTCGGTGTTCTGGTCTGCCGTCAGCGAGGTCAGCAGCGTCTGCGGGCCGGGATCGTTGTCGGGGAAGTCGTAGGGCTCCATCGGGATCTGCAGGAAGATCTCGTGGCGCTGGGCGCGGGCGCGCTCGGCGAGCTTGGCGGGATCGGACCCATAAGGCGTGAAGGCCAGCGTCACCGCGCCCGGCAGCTTCATGATGGCGTCGGTGGTCTTGGCGGCGCCGACGCCGAGGCCGCCGATCACGATCGCCACCACAGGCATTTTCGCGGCCTTGGCCCGGTCGGCCTCGGCGGCATAGACGTTGAACGGCTTGAGGTCGCCCGAGATCGCGGGGATCATGCCGTAGCGGGACTTCTCCAGCAGCTTTGAATCGACCCCGTTCATGACGGGTGGGGCTGCGGAAGCCGCCTCGCCTTTGTCGCCAGCCTCGCCCGCGCCGATCACCACGTCGTGGCGTGCGCCGGTGGAGCCGTCGATCATGGTGACGGTCTTCTGCTCGCCGGCCTGCTTCGGCGCCTCCTTGGTCTCCTGCTTGCCTTCCTGCTTGATCTCCTGGCCATGACCGGAGGCGACAGGCTTCTCGTCGGTGGCCTTGGGATCGCGGATCGCGATCCGCATCATCGGCTCGCCCCCGAGCGGGTCCTTGTTGAAGATGGCAAAGCCGGCAAAGGTGACCAGGAACAGGCCGAGCATGACGGCGATCAGTTGCATGGCGGTGAACGGCAGCCGCAGCCGCCGTTTCCGGCGCGGCTTGTCCTGTCCGAGCGGGGCGCTCAGATCATCGGCCGTTTCAGTCATGCGAGATCCCGAATCACTCGACCCGACGATACCACGTCGAGGTCAAGCGGCGGCAGGCCGGGATAGGCCGGGGAGACCAGGAGTTCCCAAGCAAAAAGGGCGGCTTCCTGAAGCCGCCCTTTCGTCAGATCGGATAGGTGCGCTAGTTTACTGGCTTAGTTCGCCGCTTTGGGCTTGTCCGCGGGTGCGGCCTTGTTGTCGCTGCCAGGCGTCGGCGCTGCGGAGGCGCTGTTCTTGATGCCGTGGAGCAAGTCGTCGGCCATCTTGAGCGCCTTGTCGTCCTTGGCGTCCGGCGGGACGTAGGATTGCGAACCGGTCTTCTCGTCGCCGTCGTTCTTGAGGTGACCGCGCAGCGAAGCTTCGCCCTTGGTATCGGTGCGCGCCTTCAGCTCATCAGGCACGTCCTGCAGCACTTCGATATCGGGCACGATGCCCTTGGCCTGGATCGACTTGCCCGACGGCGTGTAGTAGCGCGCCGTGGTGAGGCGCAGCGCGCCGTTGCCGCTTCCGAGCGGGATGATGGTCTGCACCGAGCCCTTGCCGAACGAGCGCGTGCCGACGATGGTCGCGCGCTTGTGGTCCTGCAGCGCGCCGGCGACGATCTCCGACGCCGAGGCCGAACCGCCGTTGATGAGCACGATGACAGGCTTGCCCTTGGTGAGGTCACCCGTGTGCGCGGTGCGGCGCTGGGTCTCCTCGGCGTTGCGGCCGCGGGTCGACACGATCTCGCCCTTCTCCAGGAACGAATCGGACACGGTGACGGCTTCCTCGAGCAGGCCGCCCGGATTGTTACGCAGGTCGATGATGTAGCCCTTCAGCTTGTCGCCGATCTGGCTCGAGAGGTTGGCGACCTCCTTCTTCAGGCCTTCGGTGGTCTGTTCGTTGAAGGTGGTGATGCGGATATAGGCGATGTCGTCGGCCTCGACGCGCGCGCGCACCGAGCGGACGCGGATGTTGTCGCGCACCAGGGTGACGTCGATCGGATTGTCCTGGCCCTTGCGGATGATCTTGAGCTTGATCTTGGTGTTGACGGGGCCGCGCATCTTCTCGACCGCCTGGTTCAGGGTCAGGCCCTGCACCGCTTCATCGTCGAGATTGGTGATGATGTCGTTGGCCATGACGCCGGCGCGCGAGGCCGGCGTATCGTCGATCGGCGAGACCACCTTGATCAGGCCGTCTTCCATCGTGACCTCGATGCCGAGACCGCCGAACTCGCCGCGGGTCTGCACCTGCATGTCGCGGAAGCTCTTGGCATCCATGTAGCTCGAATGCGGATCGAGGCCCGAGAGCATGCCGCTGATCGCGGATTCGATCAGCTTGGTGTCGTCGGGCTTCTCGACATAGTCGGAGCGCACGCGCTCGAAGACGTCGCCGAACAGGTTGAGCTGGCGATAGGTGTCCGCTGTCGCGGCTCGCGCGCTGGAGCCCATGAACACCGCGCGCGGCTGGGTCACGAACAGCGTCAGCGCCGCACCGGTGGCCGCGCTGAGGAGGATAACTGAAGTCTTGCGCATCATCCGCGAACCTTCTCGCCTTCATTTGCGGCCCACCATGGGCCTGGATCGATTGGAGTGCCGTCTTTGCGGAACTCGACATACAGCACAGGTTGACTCGCGTTGGTGGCGAGAATGGAGGCGACTTGAGATGTCGACCCCATGGTCGCGACCGGCTCCCCCGTGAGCACAAACTGTCCGATGTTTACCGAAATGCGCTCCATCCCGGCGATCAGGACATGATACCCGCCCCCGGCATTGAGGATCAAGAGTTGTCCATAGCTGCGGAACGGGCCGGCATAGACCACCCAGCCGTCGCACGGGGTCGTGACCTGGGAGCCGGGCTTGGTGGCCAGCGAAATGCCCTTCTGGACCCCGCCGACCCCGTCGGAACCGCCAAAGTCCCTGATCTTGTTACCGTTAACCGGCAGCGGCAGGAGCCCCTTGGCCGAGGCAAACAGGATCGCCGGGCTGGTCCGGGAGCGGTCCTTGAAAATGGCCGGGCCCGGTTTGGCATTGGCCGCCGCATTTGCAGCCGCAGCTTTCGCCTCTTTGGCCTCGTCGGCCTCGGCCTGCCTGGCGGCCTCGGCGGCCTTCTCGGCCGCCTTGGCGGCACTTTGCAGGTCCTGCTCCATCTTGGCGATCAGCCCCTGGAGGTCGCCGACCTGCTTTGACAGCGTGATGGCGCGCGAATTCTCGGCGTCGAGGTCCTTTTCGCGCGAGGCCTGCTGGCGCTGCCGCTCCTCGACCAGGGCGGTGAGCCGGGTCTGGTCGCTGCGGATCCTGTCGCGGTCGGAGGCGAGCTGGTCGCGTTCGCTCGCGATGGTCTTGCGCAAGGCAACAAGCTCGCCGAGCTCGCTTGCGATCGTCTCGGCGCGGCCGCGCAATTCCGGCACGACGGCGCCGAGCAGCATCGCGGTGCGCAGCGATTGCAGCGCATCTTCCGGCCGCACCAGCAGCGCCGGCGGCGTACGCCGTCCGGCGCGCTGCAGGGCCGCCAGCACCTCGACGATGTCGGCGCGGCGCGAATCGAGCGAAGCGCGCGCCTGCTGCTCGCGGCCGTTCAGCGTCTTCAGCCGCGCCTCGGCCTCGTCGATCTTGGTCTCGACGGTGCGGACATTGGCGGCGGTGTCGATCAATTGCTGATTGAGCTGGGTGCGGTCCTGGCCGAGCGAGGCGATCTCGGCCTTCAGCTTGGCCTGCGCCTCCTCCGCGCTCTTCTGCCGGGCGCGCGCGGCTTCCAGCTCCTGCTCGCGCTGCTTGATCGCGTCGGGTGAGATCGCCGCGGTCTGCGGCGCCGGTGCGATTGCCTGACCTTGCATCTGAGCTTGCGCGAGGCTTTCTTCAGCGAAGAGGCTTGCGCCGGCGCAGCTCGCCATCAGCAGCAAATTGAGGATCGGCGCTCGCATCTGTTGCGCAAGGTGCTCGTTGTGGCGCGAATCACGCGCGATGGTAGGGGTGGCCGGCCAGAATGGTGGCGGCCCGATACAGCTGTTCCAGAAGCATGACGCGGACCATTTGATGCGGCCAGGTCGCAGAGCCGAACGCGATCGTGAGCTTGGCCTTACGGCGCAATTCGGGCGAAAGTCCGTCCGCCCCTCCGATCACGAAGATAGTATGACCGACGCCCTCGTCGCGCCAGCGTCCGAGATTCCGTGCGAATACGGTGGAATCGAGGTTCTGGCCGCGCTCGTCCATCGCCACCAGAATCGATTTTTCGGGAATGTGCGCCGATATCGCCGCGGCTTCCTCGGCCATGCGGGTTGCGGTGTCGCGCGCGCGGCTCTCGGGGATTTCGTGGATGGTCAGCTCGCGGAATCCGAGCTTGCGGCCAACCTCGTCGAACCGCTCGAAATAGCGGTCGGCAAGCTCCCGTTCGGGGCCCTGCTTCAGCCGGCCCACCGCAATGACTGCAACACGCATGAGGCTTCAGAGTCGTGTTTTCATGACCGCGCGCATTCCGCGCGCGCACGACGCTAGCATGCGCGTCAGCCGATTCGAAATCGGCCAAGCAGGCCGACCGGTCGAGCCTAGATCGCCTTCGCCGCCCCTGGGCCCTGCGTGTACAACCGCTCCAGGTTGTAGAACTCACGGACCTCGGGTCTGAACACGTGCACGATCACATCGCCGGAATCGATCAGCACCCAGTCGCAATTGGGCAAGCCCTCGACATGGATGTTCTTGATGCCGCTTTCCTTGAGGCTCTTCGTCACGTTCTCCGCGATCGCGCCAACGTGCCGGTTCACACGGCCCGTGGTGACGATCATGTAGTCGGAGTACGCCGATTTGCCGCGAAGGTCGATGGTGACCGTCTCTTCCGCCTTCATATCCTCGAGGCGGGAGAGGATCAGGCTCAGCGTCTTGTCGGCGTCGGGTTGCGCCTTCAAGGCCGCAGCTTGGGTCGATGTTTTACGCGTAGGCTTGGCAACCTTGGGTAAAACAGACTTGGACAATACAGACGTGGTCAGGGACCATTCCTTTCACTGTATCGCGAACGCCGAATCCGGCGTCCACTGGCTACACTACATCATGTGGGGTTAAGGGTTTCAATATGCCAGAGAGCCCGTAAATCCCCACATTGCGTCTCACTTCGTACCTTTCCAGCTTCCGTCCGGGTTCCTCAAGCCCGTCGAGGAGAGGTTGAGCTTCAATCCGGTCAGAAAGACCCAGGCCGGCGCCGGCCGATCCGCAAGCGAGGCGGCTTCAATCTCCGGCAGGCGATAGCGCGCGAGCGCCTGGGCGGCGGGGGAGGCGAGGGCGCGGAAACTCTGCGGCGGACGGTCGATCACTGCCATCGGGACCTGGGCGGCGATGCGCCGCCAGTCCTGCCAACGATGGAATTGAGCGAGGTTGTCGGCGCCCATGATCCAGACAAAGCGCAAGCCCGGGAAGCGGCGGCGCAAGGTGTTGATCGTGTCGATAGTATAGCGGGTGCGAATGACGGATTCGAGACAGCTCACCTCGATCCGCGGGTCATCAGCGACGTCACGCGCCGCCTGCATGCGCTCGCCGAGCTCGTGCAGATTGCCGTTCTCCTTGAGCGGATTGCCTGGGGTCACCAGCCACCAGACGCGATCGAGTTGCAATCGCGTAAGTGCGAAGCGGCTGATCGCGCGATGCGCCTGATGCGGCGGATTGAACGAGCCGCCGAGCAGGCCGATGCGCATGCCCCCGGTATGGGGCGGGACCGCTTGCGCCACGAAGGGCGGCACGACGAAATTTTGACTCAATGCCCCGCGCCTCGCGACATCGCTTACGGCCGCGTCTGTCCGGTGCCGTGAACGCGATATTTGAAGCTCGTCAATTGCTCGGCGCCAACAGGACCACGGGCGTGGAAGCGGCCGGTGGCGATGCCGATCTCGGCGCCAAAGCCGAACTCGCCGCCGTCGGCGAACTGCGTCGAGGCGTTGTGCAGCACAATCGCGGAATCGACTTCGCTGAGAAATTTTTTCGCCGCAGCCTCGTCCGAACTCACGATCGCATCGGTGTGGTGCGAGCCGTGGTCCTGGATATGCGCGATCGCGCCGTCGACGCCGTCGACCACCTTTGCGGCGATGATCGCGTCGAGATATTCGGTGTCCCAATCGTCTTCGCTGGCAGGCTTTACGCGCGCATCCGTCCCTTGCACGGCATCGTCACCGCGCACTTCGCAGCCGGCCTCGAGCAGCATCTCGACCAGCGGCTTCAGAGCCTTGCCAGCAGCGGCGCGATCGACCAGCAGCGTTTCAGCGGCGCCACAGACGCCGGTGCGGCGCATTTTTGCGTTGAGCACGATCTCCTTCGCCATGGCGAGGTCGGCGCTGGCATCGACATAGACGTGGTTGACGCCTTCGAGATGCGCGAACACGGGCACGCGCGCTTCCTGCTCGACGCGCGCGACCAGGCTCTTGCCGCCGCGCGGCACGATCACGTCGATCGAGCCGTTCAGTCCGGACAGCATCATGCCGACCGCTGCGCGGTCGCGCGTCGGCACCAGCGTGATCGCAGCTTCGGGCAGGCCGGCTTCGCGCAGGCCCTGGACGAGACATTCGTGGATCGCGCGACAGGAGCGAAAGCTATCCGAGCCACCGCGCAGGATCACGGCATTGCCTGATTTCAAACAGAGCACGCCGGCATCTGCCGCAACGTTGGGACGGCTCTCGAAGATCACGCCGACGACGCCGAGCGGCACACGCACGCGCTCGATGGTCATGCCGTTGGGTCGCTGCCAGCTCTCGGTGACGATGCCGACGGGGTCAGTGATGCCGCGCACGATTGCGATGCCCTCGGCCATGCCCTCGACTCGCGCCGGCGTCAGCGTCAGGCGATCTATGAAGGCGGAGGTCGCATCGCCCGAGGCACGGGCTTCCGCAACATCCTCGGCATTGGCGGCGAGGATCGCAGCTGCGTTGGCGCGGATCGCTCGTTCCATGGCCTCCAGCGCCCGGTTCTTCTGCTCCGGCGGCGCCAGCGCCAGCACGCGCGCGGCGGCGCGGGCACGGCTAGCGAGATCGGACATCAGCGCCTGAAGATCGGCATTGCCGTCAACGGCTTTGAGGGGGGCGGCCATGGGAGTTCAACCTTCTGCTAAGGCGGTGTCCTAGCACGGAAATCCCGCTTTTGCGAAGGGTGGGGAGGGTATGGCTGGGGCCCGGCTGGTGCTGCCGAGTCGGCCAATGGCCTGGTCAGGCCCGAAGCTGGACAGGTGCTTGCCAGGCGACCAAATATCAATAAATATCATTATCTGATAACGGAGCGGTCCCATGGCAAGCAGCTACAGCATCGGCAAGCATTTCGAGGACCTGATCGACAATCTGGTCGAGAGCGGCCGCTACGCCACCGCGAGCGAGGTGATGCGCGAAGGCCTTCGGTTGGTCGAGGAGCGCGAAGAGCGGCGCAAGATCAAGCTGGAAGCGCTACGGGAGGAAATCCAGAAGGGGTTCGACAGCGGACCGATGGAAGAAGTCGGTGACATGTTCGAGCGGATCAAGTCAGAAGGTCGGAAGCGTCTGGCGGCCAAGAATGGCAAAAAGACCGCTTAAGAGTCCGCAAACAGAAATCGACCTTACGGCGATCTGGGATTATATCGCCGCAGATAATCCGCGAGCGGCCGACGCGCTGCTTGATCGCATCGACGCAACATTCAATATGTTGGCAGGCACACCATTTGCCGGCCGCGATCGCAGCGAATTGCGCGCCGAGCTGCGTAGTTTTCCGGTCGGCAACTATTTGATCTTCTACATACCCACAGCTGACGGTGTTGAAGTTGTCCGAGTGATGCACGGCCGGCAGGATATCGGCGCCGACGACATGCAATAGTTGGCGGCCGGTTCGCCCTTACCCGCCCACCACCAGATCATCGCGGTGGATCATCTCGGACCTCCCGCTGATGCCGAGGATGGTCATCACCTCAGGCGAGGAGCGGCCCTTAATCCGCTCGGCGACCTCGGCGTCATAGGCGATCAGGCCGCGGCCGATTTCGCTGGTGTCGGGGCCGCGGACGATGACGGCATCGCCGCGGGCGAACTGGCCCTCGACCTTGATCACGCCGGCCGGCAGCAGGCTGGCGCCGGCGCGCAGCGCGGTCACCGCGCCCGCATCGATGGTCAGCGTGCCCTTCGGCTCCAGCGTGCCTGCGATCCAGCGCTTTCGCGACGTGATGGGATTGGCCGGAGTCAGGAACCAGGTGCAGCGGCCGCCATTGGCGATCGCCTGCAGCGGATGCTCGATCTTGCCCGACGCAATCAACATATGCGTGCCGCCAGTCGTGGCGATCTTGGCCGCCTCGACCTTGGTGCGCATGCCGCCGCGCGACAACTCGGACTCGGCGTCGCCAGCCACCGCCTCGATCTCCGAGGAGATGCTCTCGACCACCGGGATCAGCTTTGCGTTCGGGTTGTTCTTCGGCGGCGCGTCGTAGAGGCCGTCGATGTCGGACAGCAGCACCAGCAGATCGGCGCTCGCCATGGTGGCGACGCGCGCGGCGAGGCGGTCATTGTCGCCGTAGCGGATCTCGGTGGTGGCGACCGTATCGTTTTCGTTGATGACGGGGATGGCGCGCCACTCCAGGAGCTTGCCGATGGTGGAGCGGGCATTGAGATAGCGACGGCGCTCCTCGGTGTCCTGGAGCGTCACCAGGATCTGTCCGGCGCCGATGCCGTGGGCGCCGAGCACCTCCGACCAGATCCGCGCCAGCGCGATCTGGCCGACGGCCGCGGCGGCCTGGCTCTCCTCCAGTTTCAGCGGGCCGCGCGGCAGCTTGAGCCGGCTGCGGCCGAGCGCGATCGAGCCGGAGGAGACCACGAGGACGTCGCGGCCCTCCCTGTGCAGCCTGGCCATGTCGTCGGCGAGCGCGGCGAGCCAGGAGGCACGCACCTCGCCCCTGTCGGAATCGACCAGCAGCGCAGAGCCGACCTTGACGACGATGCGGCGGAATTGACTGAGTTCGGGACTGGCCATGTGCGTATGTTTTGGCGCTACGGAAATTGTTCGGGTGAGGCCCGCTTTTGCAGCAGGACGATGGCCGGCGCAAGGCGGGCAGAACGGTAAACGGCGAAGGTCGGCCTTGTCTTGCCGGCCAGCCCGGTTCTAATGCCGCCAACCAATCACGGACGGGACGGGAAACGAATGGATCGCCGTAAATTCATCGCCGGATGTCTCGGTCTGCCGCTGCTGGCGCAGCAGGCGGGTGAGGCGCACGCGCAGGCTGGCCTCACCAAAATCATCTTCCCGTTCGCGGCGGGGGCGGGCGGCGACACGCTGTGCCGGCTGATCGCGCAGGAAATCGCCCCGATGCTGCAGCGGACCGTCGTGGTCGAGAACCGCACCGGCGGCGACGGCCTGATCGGCATCAAGGCGGTGAAGGGCGCGAGCCCCGACGGCAGCATGGTGCTGGTGACCACGGGGCCGACCATGTACCTGCTGCCGATGGTGGAGACGATTCCGAGCTTCGATACGGCGAAGGATTTCATGCCGGTGTCGCTGCTGGCGCGGTTCGAGTTTGCGCTGGTGGTTGGCCCGGCCATGGATGTCGCTGACTTCAAGGGATTCGTCGCCTGGCTGAAGGCGCATCCCGACAAGACCTCGTTCGGCGTGCCGAGCAACGGCACCATTCCGCACTTCGCCGGCTCGAAGCTGGAGAAGGATCTCGGCATTGCCCTGACGCGCGTGCCCTATCGCGGCAGCGCGCCGATCCTCAATGACATCATCGGCGGTCATATCTCGTTCGGCATTACGACATTGGCGGATGCGCTGCCGCAGCATCGCGCCAAGGGCGTCAAGATCATCGCGACCAGCAGCGCCGAGCGTTCGCCGTTTGCGCCCGAGGTGCCGACGCTGAAGGAGAGCGGCATCGATCTCGTTGCCGATGCCTGGTACGGCATGTGGCTTCCCGCCGGCAGCCCGCCGGAATTCGCCAGCAAGCTCGGTGCCGCCGCGAGTGCGGTGCTTGCCAAGCCTGAGGTGAAAGAGAAGCTCACGGCGATCGGGCTGATTCCAGTCGGCAGCAGCGCGGATGGCCTGACCAAGGAGCTCGCCGCCAACACGGCGTTCTGGCAGCCGATCGTGACGGCGACGGGATACAGGATCGAGAATTGAGTCTCTCCTCCCGTCATTGCGAGCGCAGCGAAGCAATCCAGCGCCCCTCCGCGGAGAGATTCCGGATTGCTTCGCTGCGCTCGCAATGACGGCGCGTCTCAAATCTTCGCGCGCTGGGCGATGCCGTCCTTGATCGCGGCAAGCTCCGCTTCGTCCCAGATGCCGATCAGGATCCCGCCCTTCACCTGGAGCTGGTTGTCGGCATAGTTCGCGATCCTCTCGCGCGGCGTGGTGATGTGATCGTTCGGATGCAGGGCCCAGTCGAACAGCTCGGCCTGGAGCCGCGCGATGATCGCAGCGCATTCCGGATCGTCGCCGCGATCGACATATTCGTCGGGGTCGGTTTCGAGGTCGTACAGCATCGGGCGGAAGCCGGAGGCGTGGATGTATTTCCAGCGGCCGTCGAACACCATGAACAGGCGGCAGCGCTCGATCGGCTGGTTCAGCTTCAGCCGCACGTCCTGCATGGAATAGTCGTATTCCGAGAACGCCACCTTGCGCCAATCGGCTGGCCTCTCGCCGCGCAGCAGCGGCAGCAGCGAGCGTCCTTCGAGGATGTGGCCCGGCACCTTGCCGCCGAAATAATCGACGAAGGTCGGCGCGAGATCAATGCCTTCCACCAGCGCATCGCAGTGCGTGCCGCGCGTCGCGTCGGCTTCTTTCGACGGATCGATGATGATCAACGGGATCTTTGCGGACTGCTCGTGGAACAGGTCCTTCTCGCCCATCCAGTGATCGCCGAGATAGTCGCCATGATCGGAGGTGAACACGATCATGGTGGTTTCCAGGAGGCCGCGCGCCTGCAGAAACTTCATCAGCACGCCCATCTGGTCGTCGATCTGGGTGATCAGGCCCATATAGGTCGGGATCACCTTCTCTCTCGCCTCGTCGCGCGCCATGTTGCGGGAGTAGCGCATGTCCATGTAGGCCCCGAACACCGGATGCGGGTTCTGCCGCTCGCGCATCGAGCGGATCACCGGGATCATGTCCTCGGTCGAATACATGCTGGCATAGGGCTCGGGGGCGATGTAGGGCCAGTGCGGCTTGATGTAGGACAGATGCAGGCACCATGGCCGGCCATCGGCCTCGGCCTCGCTGATGAAATCCATCGCGCGCCGCGTCATGTAGGGCGTCTCGGAATGCTCGTCCGGCACGCGCGCGGCCTTGTCGGCATGCACCAGCAGCCAGCCGTTCTGCAACGAGCCATCTTCGGCTGCGCCTGAATTGGCCCAATGCTCCCACGGATTGGGGGCCTCAAAACCTTGCTTTCGCAGATATTCGTCGTATCTCGGGCGTGGCCGGCCGCTCGGATGCAATCCGTCGTCGCGCTCGTAAGGTTCAAAGCCGCATTCGGCGACATGCACGCCGATGACGGATTCCGGCGGGATGCCGAGCGCCTTCATGCCTTCGAGGTCAGGCGCCATGTGGGTCTTGCCGACGAGCACGTTGCGCACGCCGATCTTCTTCAGGTGATCGCCGAGCGTGGGCTCGCCGACGCGCAGCGGCCAGCCGTTCCAGTGCGAGCCGTGCGAGCGCATATAGCGGCCGGTGTAGAACGACATCCGCGAGGGCCCGCAGATCGGCGACTGCACGTAAGCCTTGGTGAAGAGCACGCCACGCCTGGCCATGGCGTCGATGTTCGGTGTCTTCAGCGTCCGATGACCGGTGCAGCCGAGATAATCGTAGCGAAGCTGGTCGCACATGATCCAGAGAACGTTCTTCGCGCGCGCCATGCTTTGCCTCCGCCCCCTTCTCGACCTTCTGGATGCTGCTCTATCGAGGGCGCGAAGACAACCTCTCCCACAGGGAGAGGTCGGCGCGTAGCGCAAATCGACCTCTCCCCGTTGGGGAGAGGTGTGGAGAGAGCATCGCCCTCTACGCCGACCACGGCTCCGCTTCGGCCGCACTCTTGGCCTTGGCTGACACCGGGGCCTCGCCGATCACATCGACCAGCGCGCGCAGCGCTTCCTTGACGCCCTGGCCCGTCGCGCCCGAGATCAGCAGCGGCGTCTTCTTTGCGGCGCGCTTCAGCCGGTCCTTCTGCTTCTTCAGCTCGTCCGGCTCGACCGCGTCGATCTTGTTCAGCGCGACGATTTCGATCTTGTCGGTCAGCAGCCCGCCATAGGCGTCGAGCTCCTTGCGCACGGTCTTGTAGGCCTTGCCGGCATGCTCGCTTGTCGCGTCGACCAGATGCAGCAGCACGCGGCAGCGCTCGACATGACCGAGAAAGCGGTCGCCGAGGCCGGTGCCTTCATGCGCGCCTTCGATCAGGCCGGGAATGTCGGCGAGCACGAATTCGCGGCCGTCGGCGTTCACGACACCGAGCTGCGGATGCAGCGTGGTGAAGGGATAGTCCGCGATCTTCGGCCGCGCGGCGCTGACCTTGGAGAGGAAGGTCGACTTGCCGGCATTGGGCATGCCGACGAGGCCGGCGTCGGCGATCAGCTTCAGCCGCAGCCAGATCCAGCGCTCCTCGCCCGGCTGGCCGGGATTGGCGTTGCGCGGCGCGCGGTTGGTCGAGGATTTGAAATGCGCGTTGCCGAAGCCGCCATTGCCGCCCTCGGCCAGCACGAACTTCTCGCCGACCTTGGTGAAGTCGTGGATCAGCGTCTCGCGATCCTCGTCGAAGATCTGCGTGCCCAGGGGGACCTTCAGCACGATGTTCTTGCCGTTGGCGCCGTGGCGGTCCGAGCCCATGCCGTTCTCGCCCTTCTGGGCCTTGAAGTGCTGCTGGTAGCGGTAGTCGATCAGCGTGTTGAGGCCGTCGGCGACCTCGATGATCACGTTGCCGCCGCGGCCGCCATTGCCGCCGGAGGGACCGCCGAACTCAATGAACTTCTCGCGGCGGAACGCCACGCAGCCGTTGCCGCCGTCGCCTGAGCGGATATAGACCTTTGCTTCGTCGAGGAATTTCATGGGCCATAGGTAGGCCAGCCTGCCACCCGGGGCAACCCGCGTTTGCCCGCAAATCGGCCGAAATTTGAGCGATTTAGGCCCTCGCTTAACCAGCCGGCCGGCGCCGGATCAGGAATTTCTGCGTGCCTTCCAGCACCAGCTCCTTGCGCTGGTTGAACACCGTGCTGCGAAGCGTCACCGTGCCGGTCGTGCGGCCGGGCACGAGCTCGGTGACCTCGAGCGCGGGATAGATCGTGTCGTCGGCGAAGACGGGCTTGAGGAACCGGCTCGACTGCTCGAGGAAGCCGACCAGGGACTCCTCGACCATGAATGGAAACAGCCCGGCGCCGGGCGCGGTGTGGATCAGCGTCTGGAAGCCGTGGGCGAGCAGGTGCGGCATGCCGCGGGCGCGGCAATATTCCACATCATAGTGCACCGGGTGGGTGTCGCCGCTCGCGGTCTGGAAGGCCGCGAACACCGCGCTGGTCTGGGTCCGGCTCGGCAGCACGAAGCGCTCGCCGACCACGAAATCCTCAAACCAGCGTTGCGCTGGCATCATGCGGTGCTGGGCCGGGTCGAAATCCATCATGACGCAAGCTCTTGTCTCGGTGAGGTGCTTATCGCTACCGCGATGCGACGGGTGCGACAATCCGTTCAATTCGGCTTGTGCGGGCTTGTCCCACGCGTCCACGTCATTAAAACCAACGCAAGCGACACTATTCGCCGGCTTCCGACGCTCTCTCTCCGCTCGTCATTGCGAGCGAAGCGAAGCAATCCAGACTGTCTCCGCGGGAGCAGTCTGGATTGCTTCGTCGCAAGAGCTCCTCGCAATGACGGTCTCCCTCTGACACGCGCCGATGCCCTTCTTCAAGAAACTCTCCGCCTATGACGACCGCTCGGCGCGCCTTGCCGGCATCGCTCTCATGGTGCTGTCGATCTCGATGTTCTCGTTCGGCGACGCCATCGGCAAATTCCTGGTCGGAACGTATTCGGTGGGGCAGCTCCTGTTCCTGCGCGCCTGCGCGGCGCTGTTGCTGCTGTCGCCGATGATCTGGCGGCAGCGTCATCAGTTCCTGCATCTGGAGCGGCCGGGCCTGCAGCTGTTTCGCGTCGTGCTGTCGACGCTGGAGGTCGCCGCCTTCTTCCTGGCGACGGTCTACCTGCCGCTCGCCGACGTCATCACCTATTATCTCGCCGGCCCGATTTTCGTCACCGCGATGTCGGCGATTTTTCTCGGCGAGAAGGTCGGCTGGCGGCGCTGGACCGCGATTCTGGTCGGCTTCTGCGGCGTCGTGATCGCGCTGCGGCCATCAGTGCAGACGGTGAGCCTGCCGGCGCTGATCGCGCTCGGCGGCAGTCTCTCCTTTGCAACCTTGATGCTGATCACCCGCAGCCTGCGCAAGACGCCCGACATCGTGATGGCGTCCTCGCAATTCATCGGCACGTTGTCGCTGGGGGCCGTGCTGTCGGCCTTCCACTGGGTGCCGCCGACGCCAGGCAGCCTGGTGTTCTTCGTGCTGGCGGGATGCATCTCGGTGACGGCGCTGTTCTGCGTCAACCGCTCGCTGAAGCTCGCGCCGGCGAGCGTCGTGGTGCCCTATCAATATTCCATGATCGTCTGGGCCGTGATCTTCGGCTTCGTCGTGTTCGGCGACGTGCCGTCCATCGCCACCATCATCGGCGCCGCGATCATCATAGGCGCGGGATTCTACATCTATTTGCGCGAACGCGATCTCGGCCGCGCAAGCGAAGAGGTCAATCCGCCGGTGTAACCACAACCTCGGTGTCGTCCCGGCGAAGGCCGGGACGACGCGTGGTGAGAGTTGGCCCCTACCTCACCCGTCTCGCGCTGCTCCAGCTCTTCAGCGACGACCACACGCCGCGGGAGAGGCGGAAGCAGTCGACCGGGGTCGACGAGCCCAGCGCCAGGAAGCGATGCAGCTGCACGCCGCTCCACTGGAAGCCGCACTTCTCCAGCACGTTGCGCGAGGCCGGATTGGTGACGCGCGCACCGGCATAGAGATGGTCGTCCTCGAACTCCTCGAAGAAGAAGTCGATGGCGCCGCGCGCGGCCTCGGTGGCAAAGCCCCGGCCCCAATGCTCGACGCCGAGCCAATAGCCGAGCTCGGCATTGTCAGGCGTGGAGCGGTCGATGCCGACCATGCCGATCGGCCCGCTGTCGTGCTCGATCAGGAACACGGTCTCGGCTTCGAGCGCGGCAATGTGCCTGATGAATGCGACGGCGTCGTCCTGCGAATAGGGATGGGGCAGGCGGCGGGTGTTTTCAGCGACACGGCGGTCGTTGGCGAGGCGGGCGATGGTGTGGGCGTCGGCAAGGGTCGGCCGCCGCAAGGTCAGCCGCTCGGTGGCGACGACGCCAGGTCTCGCCTCGGCCAAGGTCACGCTCGAGAAATCCTGCAACATGTCCGGCTCCGTCAAAGTCACAAAATCAAAAGTGAACACGACAAACGAAAAGGGGAGGCCGGTTTCCCTGCCTCCCCTGGAGCCTTCGATCTCAAGGATCTCTAGGACTCCGCCGGTTCGGTCAAGGACCCGGCGGACTCCATATGATCCACCGTCTATTCAGCCGCCTCTGCGAGCGGGAGCACCGCTACGAAGGTGCGTCCGTTGGCTTTGGCCTGGAATTCAACACGACCCTCGATCTTGGCGAACAGAGTGTGGTCCGTGCCCATGCCGACGTTGAGGCCGGGATGCCAGGTGGTGCCGCGCTGACGCGCAATGATGTTGCCGGGAATCACGTGCTCCCCGCCGAACACCTTGATGCCAAGGCGCTTACCCTTTGAATCGCGACCGTTGCGCGATGAACCGCCTGCTTTTTTGTGAGCCATGGCTCGTCTCCGAAATCCTGCGTATCTTCTTAGGTCAATTCCTTGACGGAATCATTTCAAAACGTCGCACGCCTCAATTCGTGAATTGGCGTGATCGGTCTTAAGTTACTCGGCAGCTTCCGCTGCAGGCGCCTTGGCAACCTTTTCCTTCTTCGGACGCGGGCCCTTGGTGGGCTTGGCGCCGTCGGCCAGGATCTCGGAGATGCGGAGCACCGTGATCTCGTCGCGATAGCCGCGCTTGCGGCGCGAATTCTTGCGGCGGCGCTTCTTGAACGCGATGACCTTGGGGCCGCGCTTGTGGTCGAGCACCTCGACCGCAACGGAGGCGCCGGCCACCGTCGGAGCGCCCAGCACCGGCGTGTCGCCGCCGAGCACCAGAACTTCATTCAACTGCACGATCGAGCCGACTTCGCCTTCGATCTTGCCAACTTCCAGGACATCATCCGGCACGACGCGGTATTGCTTGCCGCCGGTTTTGATGACTGCGAACATCGTTTTTTTCCTTCGTGTTCAATCCCGGCCTCATGACTATCTGCCAGGGGCCGGCTTTTTGTCAGTCGCTATGGGTTAATGCGTTTTGTGCGGGCGGGGATTATCCCTTTGAAAACCCACGCAAAAACATGCGGCGCGAGAAACGCCCCGCGCCGGTTGTGCGGACTTATAGCTGCCATCGGGCAAGAGTCAAGGAAAAGCGGGCGAAAAAGGCCCGGATTTGAAGCAGTTGGCCAGACCGCCCGAATTGCTGCCGCCCGAATTGCCGCAGCCGAGCAACCAACCGGTTCCCTCGCCGTTGTCTTTCCAAATCCGAAAACGCGGGCAAGGGCATTTCATGGCAACGGACGAACTGGTCAAGACCACGGGCATCGCCAATCACGGCGGCGAGCGGCTGCCATCGGTCGACATCGACAGCTTCAATATCGAGCTGAAGGACGACGACGGTTTTCTCGGCGACCGCGCCAGCAAGGGCGCGTTCCGCGAGATCCTCGAGCGCTGGCGCAAGCCGCTGCGCAAGACCGGCGAGGACCCGTTCGGCAAGGAGCCGTCGGAGAACATCAGCAAGAAGACGCTGGATTCCATCCTGATCAGCGACGACGTCGAGGCTTCCGCCGTGGTGCACAGCGCCATCGAGGAGTTCGCCCAGGAACTCGCTTATGTCACGCGCCGGTTCCTGAAGACAAAGGCCTGGGCCAAGACCGAGCGCATCGTGGTCGGCGGCGGCTTTCGCGATTCGCGCCTCGGGGAGCTCGCAATCGCGCGCGCCGAGATCATCCTGAAAGCCGAAGACTTCAAGATCGACATGGTGCCGATCCGGCATCACCCCGATGAAGCCGGCCTGATCGGCGCGCTGCATCTGGCGCCGTCATGGATTTTCGAAGCCTATGACAGCATCCTCGCGGTCGATATCGGCGGCACCAACATTCGCTGCGGCCTGGTCGAGACGGGCTGGAAGAAGGCAAAAGACCTTTCGAAGGCCAAGGTGGTGAAATCAGAGCTGTGGCGGCATGCCGACGACGAGCCGACGCGCGAGGGCGCGGTGAAGCGGCTCACCAAGATGCTGAAGGGGCTGATCACGGAAGCCGACACCGATGGCTTCAAGCTCGCGCCCTTCATCGGCATCGCCTGTCCCGGCGTGATCAACGCGGACGGGTCCATCGAAAAAGGGGCGCAGAACCTGCCGGGCAATTGGGAGAGCAGCAAGTTCAACCTGCCGGCGAGCTTGATCGAGGGCATCCCCATGATCGGCGAGCACGACACCGCGATTCTGATGCACAATGACGGCGTGGTTCAGGGCCTCTCCGAGGTGCCGTTCATGCAGGACGTCGATCGCTGGGGCGTGCTCACCATCGGCACCGGCCTTGGCAACGCCCGTTTCACCAACCGCCGCCGCGACAGCGGCCAAGGTAAAGACAATGGCAAGGACCGGGATGCTGCGGAGGGGAAGAAAAAGCCCAAAGAAAACAACAAGGAAAACAACAAGGACTCTGCCAAGGCGGACTAACCAGCGTTTGGACACCGGTTCGCGTCAGGAAAACGCGTCAACCAGGGTAACCTTGACTGGTTAGGTTAAGGACAACTTTACGTTGCAGTTACCGAAACGCACGCTAAGGTGGAACCGTCGACTCACGCAGGCCTGCGAAGCCGCCCTTCCTGGCCTGCTTTTTGATGAGCGGCACGGGACCGCCAGTGGTTTACCGCGTCTGGCGGTCCCATCCCGTTTTCTTCTTCGCCTCTCCCGCTTGCTTTGCGGGAGAGGTGCACCGAGCCAGGATCGGCCTGATTCAACCCAATCTCGGCGCGCTTTTGGGGGTCTAGCCGGCAGCGGGGCTGAAACAGGCAGCGGATTTTCCCCTCTCGCGCCTTGTCTGGCCCGCCATCCTCGCTTATGAACGCCCCCAACCACAGGGGCCCTGCCTCACTATGGCGACCTTCAGGAGAGGTGGCAGAGTGGTTGAATGCACCGCACTCGAAATGCGGCATAGGTGCAAGCCTATCGGGGGTTCGAATCCCTCCCTCTCCGCCAGACCCACGGTAAGTGACTGAACTGGGGCTTTTACGCACCCGCAAGCTTGCCGCAGCGCTCGAAAACCTTAACGACCAGTCGCTAGTATGGCGTGCACTGGAGAATTGTTCGATTCGTAAATTAAATGTGTGGAAGTAAGATAGCCGGATCGGATTGACCGGACTTTCTAACTATAGGGTATTTCTCGGTCATCATTGTGGTCAGAGAGCTGCTCTGAGCAAGGAACACGCAGTAGGATATGACGACCGCTCGCCACATCGTCGCTTTGCTCAGGAGCCACATCGATGGTGATGAGGATCGTTTCCTTTCCATTGCGACCCAACTGGCGGCGCATCAGGCAAGACAAGGCCACGGCAAGCTCGCCCAAGAGCTGCGCGAGCTAATTGACATTGCCAAAGGGAAGGGGGCGACTGTAGGGCGTCGCGGCGCAGGCCCGGTCCCGCTTGCTCAGCCGAAGGGCGAACTCAGCAATCTGCTCTCGGCTCGCTATTCTGACATTCGCCTCAATAGCATGGTGCTGGCGCCGGATTTGGAGGCTCGCTTAGCGCGGGTTCTGACTGAACAGCGTCAGCAGCAGCGCCTGCGCGCCCGTGGTCTGCAGCCACGCCGCAAGCTGCTGCTCGTAGGTCCCCCCGGGTCGGGGAAGACGATGACGGCTTCGGCTCTCGCTGGCGAATTGAAGCTTCCGCTATTCACCGTCCTGTACCAGGGCTTAATCGGCAAGCTCATGGGAGAGACGGCCACGCGTTTGCGGCTCGTGTTCGATGCCATTGCGGTTCAGCGTGGCGTTTACTTTTTCGATGAGTTTGATGCAATCGGATCCCAACGTTCTCAGTCGAACGATGTCGGCGAGATCCGACGTGTGCTTAACTCGTTTCTTCAGTTCCTTGAAAACGACGACGGACCGAGTCTGATTATTGCCGCGACGAATCATCCCGAAATGCTCGACAAGGCCGTTTTCCGTCGCTTCGACGACGTCATTAATTATGGATTGCCGGACCCGGAGATCGCGCGCGGCATATTGGAAGCTCATCTGACAGGGTTTAACCTGTCGGACATTCATTGGTCATCAGTCTTAGAAGCCACCGCGGGCTTAAGCCAGGCGGAAGTATCGCGCGCGGCAGACGAGGCGGCAAAGATCGCCGTGCTCGAAGACTCAAATGAGATAGAGACTTCGACGCTGCTTTCGACAGTGGCGGAGCGTAAAGCCGTCATAAATTGAGGTGCAGTCGCTAAATGGCTCGACCGCCGCGCAATCGGCCGCATTTTCATCTGGAAGGTGGCGGTGAATCCGAGCCATATACTTCACCGCGCATTGTTATCACGGGACTACCTCCAGCCCGGGTAAGAGCGCAGCACGCAGAAAAACTCGGTCGCGCGATTGGGACCGCCGTCCGGCAGGCTCGACAGAAACTTGGGGCTCGCGACCCTGCCGTCGCTGAGGGCGAGAGAGGGTTTTATCTTGAGTTTGAGATTCCAGCAGCGGAACGGGGCGCCGTTGAGGGTCTTGAGAACAAGCCCGCGGCGATTGAACTCGTCGCCGTTAGGCCCGCGGCCGACAATCCGGAGATGGTATCCGCCACCGTGTTCGTGCCTGAGCGCTCGGCTGAGTTCTTTGCCAAAAAGGTCGAGACGTATAGAGACAAGAACTCGAAATCGGGAAAGCCTCGGAACGAAGTTTTGATCGCTCGCATCGAGGATGTCCGCCTAGGCGCCGTTCGCTCGCTTTTTACGGATGACATGGCGCTGTTCCCGACGGCTGGTCACCAAGCGTGGTGGGAGGTTTGGGTTCGTGACGGTCGCCTGGAGACGCTTCGGGATGTCGCGCAACGCCTAAACGTGGCGCTAAAGGAACATGCCATCAGCTTTCCGGAGCGCGAGGTGATTCTCGCGCTCGCCACTGAAGAAGCGATGGCCAGTCTCGTCGATAACAGTGACGCCGTTGCGGAATTGCGCATTGCCAAGGACACACCGACACTTTTTCTCGAAATGCGGCCGATTGAACAGGCAGAGTGGGTGGGCGATCTCACCGACCGCGTCGAGGTACCTGACGCGGTGGCACCAGCAGTATGCCTCCTCGACAGCGGGGCGACCCGAGCGCATCCGTTGATTGAGCCCGGTTTGAATGCAGCTGACCAGCATGCCTATGACAACGATTGGGGTGTAGGCGACAGCGCGTACTGGAACGGACATGGTACGTCGATGTCAGGCGTCGCGCTTTATGGGGATCTCGAAGAGGCGCTGAGCCAAGGTGGTCAGGTCGAGCTACGCCATCGGTTGGAGACGGTGAAGATCCTGCCGCCGGCTGCCCAGAACGATCCCGAACTTTATGGCGCAATTACCGAGCGGGGCATCGGCAGGGCTGAGGCGCAGGCTCCACATCGTCGCCGCGTGTTTTGCATGGCGGTGACGAGCGAAGTCGGTCTCGGTCGTGGTCGCCCATCGTCGTGGTCGGCGGCCATCGACCAGCTTTGCTATGGTGGAGGTGACCGTCGGCGCCTCATGGTGCTCGCTGCAGGGAATCTGCGAGGGGACATCTCGGCCGAGGAATATCCCGACCGTAATGACCTTGAAGAGATCGAGAGCCCCGCTCAGGCGTGGAATCCGCTGGTTGTCGGCGCGTATACCGACAAGATCGGCATATTTCATCCCGATTTTGATGGCTGGCAGCCAGTAGCCCCGGCGGGCGACTTATCGCCGGCAAGCCGAACGTCTGGCATTTGGGATCGTCAGTGGCCAATCCGACCAGACGTCGTCTTCGAGGGCGGTAACTTCGCTCATGATGGTGTCAATCCGGCTTCTGCGATTGATGATCTTCAGCTCCTAACAACGCACTACCGCCCGCAAATGCGCCTCTTCGAGGCGTTCGGCGACACAAGCGCGGCCGCGGCGTTGGGCTCGCATCTTTGCGCCCGCGTATTGGTCGCGCGTCCCGAGCTTTGGCAGGAAACTGTGCGAGCTCTCGCGGTACACTCAGCCGAATGGACGTCGGCAATGCGCGCACAGATTGAGGGGGCTGCGCAGTCACAAAAAGTAGCTATGCTTCGCCGATATGGATGGGGCGTACCGGATATCGGTCGCGCAGTGATGAGCGCGACGGACGATGCGACTCTTATGGTCGAAGACGCACTGCTGCCGTTTCGGAAGGATGGCTCCACGATCAAGTCTCGCAGCATGAACCTCCACCGCCTGCCATGGCCCCGGGACGAGTTGCTCGCGTTGGGAGAGCAAAATGTCGAGCTGCGGATCACTCTGTCCTATTTCGTCGAGCCTAATCCTGGTGAGCGGGGGTGGACGAGACGACACCGCTATTCGTCTCATTCCTTGCGTTTCGCGGTGAAGCGATCGTTAGAAAGCCTCCAGCAATTTCGCCAACGCATCAACAAAGCTGCAGAGGCGGAAGAGGAAGGGCAGTCTGCAGCCGCGGCAGGCGGCGATAATTGGGTACTCGGCGCGATTCGCGATAAAGGATCGATCCATTCGGATATATGGCGCGGAAGTGCGGCTGAGCTCGCTGAACGGGATGCAATCGGCGTGTTTCCCATTAGCGGGTGGTGGAAAGAAAAGCCCGGGCTTCAGCGATGGGATCGCTCCGCGCGGTATGCGCTAGTCGTGTCAGTGAGAGCTCCTGGGGCAAACGTAGATATTTATGCGGCAATTGCGACCAAGATTGAAGTTCCGATACCAGCTGCGTGAAGTAGTAGGAGCCTCAATTGTTGATCGCAGATCCGCACAAGAGACGGATCGCCTCTTGAAACTCCGCGGTGTCCACAGTCAATTCTCGTTCTCCCCCAAGCGGACATCACCCTAGCTCCAAGCCTCACAACATCGCAATCACTCCGTGTCACCAGCGTGCGCCAGTGCGGTTGCCGCGAGCAGGCCATCGTGCCGCAATCGCCCTCCCGTACACCTTGCAAACCCGCGAAATCCTCACGATGATCTCCGCGTCACTGCAATCGCTCGCGAGGCCTTCATGCGAAAATGCGAAGTCGCCGTGCTGGGTCTGGGGCTGATGGGCGGAGCAGCGCTGGGCGCATTGCTGGATGCCGGCGTCGATGCGCTCGGCTTCGATCCGGTCGCGGCAGGGTCGGATCGAGGCTCGTCGCATGGGTCATGTCGCATTTTCCGTCGCTTCAATTTCGAAAACCCCAACTACACCAGCCTGAGCGACGAGGCTCATGCCGGCTGGATCCGGTTGCAGGCCGAAAGCGGTCAAACGGTTCTGACGGAAACCCCTATCCTGGAGGCCGGCCGCCCCGGCTCCGCCATGGTGGCGTCCTCGCGCGCGGCCGCGATCGCGACAGGGCGTCCGGATCCGATGATGACCGCTGCTGTCGCGAACAAGGAATTTCCGGCTTTCAACCTGCCTGACGATTGGGACGTCGTGGTGCAGGACGGTGGCGCGATCCTGCACACCGCTACAGTCATGAAACTGATGCGATCATGCGCCGCGAATCGCGTGATTCCGGAACGCGCGAGCTTCACGCCGCGCCACGACGGCGTCTCGATCCGCACGGCGAGCGAAGAGTTCTTCGCCGAGCGCGCCATCCTCGCGCTGGGCCCATGGATCGGTCGCGCACTCCCGCGGCTAGGCGCGCTGCTTCACGTGACCCGACAGGCGGTCGGCTGGTTCGCGCCCGCCCGCCCCGACACTGTGGTTTCAGGTCGTTTCCCGATCTTCATTCTGGACCGGGGTCCTGATGACATCGTCTACGGCTTTCCGGATTTCGAACAGCGCGGCGTCAAGGCTGCGCCTCACAACCACGGGCCCGTGGTCGGCCCCGACGATTGGGGTCCGCAGGCCACCGATGCCGAAATCTGCCCCATCGGCGAAGCGCTGGCCGCGCTCGTCCCCGGCGCGGCCGGGCCCATCGTCGATCGCGACGTCTGCCTCTACACCAACACCGCGCCCGCCGACATCAGGCTGGACGCGGGCGATGAATTCATCATCGATCGCTGGCCGGAGTCCCGCCTCATCGTCTGCTCCGCGTGTTCAGGCCATGGTGCGAAGTTCGCGCCCGCCATCGGGCAAAGGCTCGCTCGCCTTGCCACCGATCCGTCCTACCAAGCCGAACCCTTCTTTCAGCTGTCCCGATATTCTCAATTCGCCTGAGCGGATGCTGGGATTTCGCGCCCCGCCTGTCGAACCTCCCGCCACGATGCCATCATGCACCTGTTTTGCCCGACGGAACAAGCGCAAATTTCTGAAATTCCGTAGACGTTGGCAAAAGCCCTTGTTCTGACGGGAGCTGGCTACTGTGCATGGGGTTGTTTTCGCGTTGATTGCCGCTCGACGACCAAAGCCCGCAGGCGCCGTGGCCGTTTGAACCCGCCGCCGCCGCGCTCCGACCAATAGCCCGCGGCCGGCAGTCGGCCGGCTGATCCACGACGATGTGATCCACGACGATGTTCGACAAAGCTTACCGGCAGCGCCTCGAGGCCGACCTTGCGCAATGGGAGGCCGATGGCGTGATCGCGCCGGCGGCAGCTGGCGCCATCCGCAATGCGTTGCCGCCGCTCTCATCCGGCATCAACATCGCCGTCGTCGTTGCCATCGTCGGCGGCCTCCTGATCTCGGCCGCGTTCCTCGCCTTCGTCGCCGCGCACTGGACCGAGATCGCGCGCCTATCGCGGTTCGCGATCCTGCTCGCCGGCATGTGTGTTGCCGGCGGCCTCGGCGCGTGGTTCGCCGCGGCGGGCCGCACTGTTCTCGCCGATCTCTGCGCCAGCATCGGTGCCATCATCTTCGGCGCGGGCATCGCGCTGGTCGGCCAGATGTATCATCTCGGCGACGATTTTGCTGGCGGCATGCTGCTGTGGTCGATTGGCGCATTCGCCGCGGCGCTGCTGACCGGCTCGCGCGGCGCGCTTGCGGTCGCCCTCGTCGCCGCCGGCATCTGGACCTGCATGCGCGCCTATGACGCGCCTGATGTCCTGCATCTTCCGTTCCTGCTGCTCTGGCTGATCGCCGCCGCGGTTGCGCTCGCCTGGAATTCACGCGTCGCGGCCCATCTCGTTGCCATCGCAGCGCTGCCGTGGTGGATCGCGACAGCGCTGCGCTTCGATCTCGATGGCATGCAGCCGGCATTCGTGCTGGCGAATGGAGCCGCGCTGCTGTTCGGCGCCGGCCTTGCGATCGCAGCTCACGCCTCGCCGCGGGCGCAGCGGCTTGGCAGCGTGCTGTCGATCTACGGCGCGTTTGCGCTTGGCCTCGTTGCCTCCCTGGAGGTGACGACGATCGACGACATCTTCCGCTTCCGAACCGGCACGGCGCCAGCGCAGCCGCCATGGGCGATCCTGTGCGGAATTGCCGGCGTGGTTCTTGCGCTCGCCTCCGCCGGCGTGACAAGGCGCGCAGGTGAAATCCTCGCGGCCTGTGCGATCGGCCTGGTCCTGGTCGCCGCGCCGATCTGGCCGGCATCCGCAGCCGGCGAGCCCTGGTTCGCCTATGCCGCGCTGCTCGCTGCCATGCTGTGCCTCGTCGTGTCAGGCGTGCTCGATGACGTGCGGCCGCGCATCGTCGCCGGCTGGCTCGGCATCGCCGGCGTCATCGCGGGCATCACCTGGGCCGTGAAGGGCTCGCTGCTGCGCCGCTCGGCCTTCCTGGCGGCGGCCGGCGTCATCGCCGTCGTGTTCGCCTCAGCGCTCAATCGCATGCTGCCGAGGGCCGGGCGATGATGAAGCTCTCCGCACTCTGGCAGCGCATCCCGAAAGCCGTGCTGTTCGGCGTCGCGATCCTGCTGCAATGCGCGCTGTTGATCCTGATGGTCGCCGATCGCACGCAGATCCTGCGCGAGGGCCGCGAGGTGACCTTGCAGACCCGCCCCGTCGATCCCCGCGATCTGCTGCGCGGCGACTACGTCACGCTGGGTTACGACATCACGCAACTGCCGGCAGGTGCGCTCGCAGGCCAGCCGTCCGCCGAGCGCAATCCGGTCGTGTTCGTCAAGCTGGCGCCTGATGCCGATGGCCTCTATCGGGCCGTCTCGGTGCATGCGGCTCCTGTCGCGGTCACGGCGCCCGAGGTGCTGATCCGCGGCCGCGTCAGCTATTCCTGCGGCTCAACCGGCCGCATCTTCTGCGACAGGCTGACGATCCGATACGGCCTGGAAAGCTATTTCGTGCCGGAAGGCGAGGGCAGGAAGCTCGAGCAGGCCCGCAACCAGCAGAAGCTGCGAATCGTCGCCGCCGTGCTCCCCTCGGGCCGCGCCGCGATCAAGCGGTTGCTGCTCGACGGCGAGCCTGTTTATGAGGAGCCGTGGTATTAACCAGCTTGCGCCTTTACCGCCCGCCGCAGCACATCCCACATGCGCAGATCATTCATATGCGCTACGTTGAAGCGCAGGAAGTTTTGCGCGGTCTGCGACACGCTGAACACATTGCCCGGTGCCAGCACCACATCCTCTTCGAGCGCAGCGCGCGCAACCGCCGTGGCATCCTGTCCGTCGGAGAGGCGGCACCACAGGAAGAAGCCGCCGCGCGGCATCAGCCAGGGCTCGATGCCGAGCGTGCCGAGTTTTCGCGCCACGTCGCGACGGGCCCGCGTGAGCTTTTGCCGGAGCTCGTCCATGTGCTTGCGATAGCTGCCGCCGACCAGGACTTTTACGATCATCTCGGTCGCGACCGGGCTCGGGCCGCCAAAGCTGGTTGCGACCTGGAGATCGACGAGATGCTCGACCCAATCGGCCCGCGCGGCGATGTAGCCGCAGCGGACCGAGGCGGAGAGTGTCTTGGAGAAGCTGCCGATGCGGATCACACGGTTCAATCCATCGAGCGCGGCCAGGCGCGGCGATCGCTCCGGCTCGAAATCGCCAAAGATGTCGTCCTCGATGATGGTGAGATCGTGTGCGGCAGCCAGGGTCAGAAGCCGGTGCGCGCTCGGAAGCGACAGCGTCGCGCCGGTCGGATTGTGCAGTGCTGAATTGGTGATGTAGAGCCGCGGCCGTTCGGCGGCGAGGATCTGCTCGAAGCTGACGACATCGGGGCCCGACGGCGTATAGGGCACGCTCACGATCCTCGCCTGATGCGCGCGCAGCAACGCACGGAAATTGAAATAGCAGGGATCGTCCACCAGCACGGCGTCGCCGGGACGCAGCAGCAAGCGGCAAATCAAATCGGTGGCCTGCGTGCCGGAGCCCGTCAGCATCAGCTGATTGATCGAGGCCTCGATCTCGTCTTCGGCGAGGCGCGTGAGCAGCAGCCGGCGCAGCGCCAGCGAGCCGGAGGTCGAGCCGTAGTTCGTCAGCACGCTGGCGTCGCTGCGGGCGAGCGCGCGGGTGGCACGCCGTAGCGCCGCGTCCGGCATCCACTCCGGCGGCAGCCAGCCGCAGCCGGGCTTCGGCACGCCCGCATCCGTATCGAGCGATTGCCGGGAGACCCAGAACGGATCGACGGCCCGGTCGCGGCGCGGCTCGGCCTCGGTCAAGGCGAGCGGTGGCGTGACAGTCGGCGAGACATAGAAGCCAGAGCCGCGGCGGGCGCGGACCAGCCCTTCGGCGGCGAGGCGATCATAGGCTTCGACCACCGTGGATGGCGAAACACCCATCGTCGCGGCCAGGCTCCGGATCGATGGCAGCCGGTCGCCGGCACTGAGTGCGCGGCCGGCCACCTTGGCGCGGATCGCGCTCATCACGTCGACGGTCCGCGTGCCGCCACGCCCCTTTGTCTGCGCCCCGCCATCCAAGGTGTATGACCTTCCATGCCCATACAGTTTTGCGGGATTGTATGGGATTGTCGCTGGTTTTGCCATCGGCCCGGACCGAAGGTCGTCGCCCAAAAAGGTAAGATGGACATGCAATCTGCGGGCAGCGGCTGGGGCAACGGGCTTCTCGGCGTCATCATCTTCAGCGGCTCACTGCCGGCGACGCGCGTCGCGGTCGGCGGCTTCTCCGCGCTATTCCTGACCTCGTCGCGCGCGATCATCGCCGCGCTGATCGGTGCGGCCGTGCTCGGCCTGCTGCGTCAGGCTTGGCCCGAGCGGAAGGATCTCGCCTCGCTCGCCATCGTCTGCGTGGGCGTCGTGCTGGGCTTCCCCCTGCTGACCGCGCTCGCGCTCGAGCACATCACCTCGGCGCATTCGATCGTCTTCATCGGCCTTTTGCCGCTGTCGACCGCGATCTTCGCCGTGCTGCGCGGCGGCGAGCGGCCGCGGCCGCTGTTCTGGCTGTTCGCCATCCTCGGCAGCGCCACGGTCGCGGGCTTTGCGCTGTCGAATGACGGATCGGCGTCGCTCACCGGCGATTTGCTGATGGTCGCGGCGATCGTGCTGTGCGGGCTCGGCTACGCCGAAGGTGCCGCGCTGTCGCGCCGGATCGGCGGCTGGCAGGTGATCTCCTGGGCGCTGCTGCTGGCGTTGCCGCTGATGCTGCCTGTCATGATCTGGACCTGGCCTCAGGCATGGAACGGCGTCGGTCTGCCTGCCTGGATCGGCCTCGCCTATGTCTCGATCTTCAGCATGTTCGTCGGCTTCATCTTCTGGTATCGCGGCCTTGCGATCGGGGGCATCGCGCGCGTCGGCCAGTTGCAACAGCTCCAGCCGTTCTTCGGGCTCGCGCTGGCTGGCTTCCTGCTGCACGAGCCGGTCGCATGGAGCATGATCGCCGCGACCGCGCTCGTGGTCGTCTGCGTCTTCTTCGCGCGACGACACGCCTGAGGGTCTCGTCTCACCCCTGGGCCATCACCGGCCGAGTCTGCGCGCTTCTGGCAAACTTCTTCAGCGGCATCGGCTTGCCGAACAGATAGCCTTGCACGAGGTCGAAGCCGAGCTCGTTCACGGCCATCAGGTCGGCCCGGCTCTCGACACCTTCCGCGACGGCGCGGGCGCCGTAGCCGCGCGCGAGCTCGACGATGTGACGGCACACCGTGCGCTTCAGGCGGTCATTGCCGCAGCCCGTGACGAATTGCCGGTCCGCCTTCAGCTTGATGAAGGGAATTTTGTCCAGTCCCATCAGCTCCGGCCAATTGGCGCCGAGATTGTCGACCGACAGGCCGATATTGTGGAAGCTCATCTCGCGCGCGATATCGGTCAGGAAAGCGAGGTCGTGGATCGCTTCATTGCTGGCGATCTCGATCGTCAGCCCGCCAAAGGCGGGATGTACCGGCATGCGGCGGCAGAGATCGCGCACGGCCTGCGGCTCCTTGAGATAAGGCGCGGGCAGGTTGATCGACAGATCGACCGCGCTCTGCTGTTCCAGGAGATAGTGCCAGTCCTGCACGGCGCGCTCGATCACGAATTCCGACAAGTCGCGGAAATGCGGATCGTGCTCCTCCGGGATGAAATAGGCCGGTGGCACCACACCCCAGGTTGGGTGGCGCATTCGCACCAGCGCCTCGGCGCCGCGGCGAACCAGCGAGCGCGCGTCGATTTTCGACTGGTACCAAAGCTCGAGCCAGCCCGCATGCAGGGCCTCGCCGACATGCACGGCCGGGCTCGGGGCCGGCTCCTCGGGCAGCAGCATCGCAACACGGTCGCGCAGCGTGTCGGCGGCAAAGGGCGTGGTGAGCGGCGGCAGCATCGTGAGCCCGTACTCCTCGCCGACCTGCTGCACGGCTTTCACGATGATCGAGTCGCGTGCGCCGACAGCGAGCACCTTGCCGTCGAAGCCTTCGCGCACCAGAACCTCCAGGAATTGGCCGGGCTCGATGCCGTCGGCGGCGATGCCGAGCAGGATCAGGTCCGGCAGATCGGTGGCCAGCGTCGCCTGCAGCTCGCTCGCACCGCTGCATTCGCTGGTGACGAAGCCAAGATCCTCGAGCACCTCGCTCATGAAGGCACGCAGATGGCGCTTGCTGTCGGCCACGCATGCGCGCGGCATTATTTTCCGTCGTCCGAAGGTCCTCAGCCGCCCCCCGGCGAGCTCACCAATCCCATCGTTCATCGCAGACCGCTCCCGTTTCGTTGCAGTCGAGTTAACGGAATGTGGGGCGTCAAAGTATGGAGAGCTTCACAGGAATCTTGAATTATCCTGATAACGTTAAAGCTCGCAACATTTGTAAAATTGTCCGAATTCTCTTCGAGAAGTTTTTACATCCGCCTGCGCGCTGCGTGCAGCTATGCGCTAAATCCGGTGAGAGTTTGCGAGGAGCGCACCGCCGATGCGCGCAGCCGGTGTCCCGCAATTGGGCGAAGCCGGCGCGCACTTCGCCCAATTGAATAACGCCGGCCTCAATTGGCTGTGGCTTTGTCGTGTTCGGCCATGCCGACTGCCTTGTAGTCATAGGTCGGATAGAATTCCGTGCGGTACGGACCCCACGCTGTATCCTCGATGATGCGGTTGACTTCGCGTAAGCGCGATGCCGGCAGGCGCAGCGTGACCACCTGGCCGATGCCCATCATGACGTACCAGCTCACGACCTCCACGCCCGCGGGTGGAAAGGCTTTGCGAAAGCCCTGCTTGTCCAGCTGAGCGTTGAGCTCACTGAGTGGACGCGACTGGTCGTGCTTGAAGAAGATTGTGAGCAGGACGGCATTGTCGGCGGTCGGCGCGGAAACGCCCGGAGGCGGCGCCGTCTGCGCCATCGCCGTTGACGCGAACGCGCCCAGGAGCCACGTCATCACGGTCAATGTCAGGCGGATCGATTTCATCGCCAATGTCCTTCCATGCAGCATGCGATGGACAGGAGGATAGAAGCGATACGCCCAGTCCATGAATTCATTTTCGCGCGATGCGCGCAAGTTCCGTCGCTGCGCGTGACGGTAATGCGGCAACTAGCCCGGTCCGACGGCAGAAGCGTGTGAAGCACCTCACACGCCTGATGCCGCCCATGCGCTATTGCTGCGCGCGGCCGGTGGTGGGCTATCAGGGATTGCAGCTATGTCGATGCGGCGGATGATCTACTGGTGGTTCAGATTCGTGATGTCGGGGCGATTTCTCGATCGCTTCCTGACGCTGCCGCACACGCCCGAATAGAATCTCGAGGAGTCAGGTCACCCCGATCAATTTGCGAAACGCCGCTGCTCCATCCTGCACGGCGTCGCGGCCCTTCCAGGCCAGATAGCTCAGCTTGCCGCCCAGCGTGTCCTGGCTGCGCAGCCGCCGCGAGCCGAGAATGTGACCGACATTGGCGGGGAAGCGGCTGACCTCGGCCGCCACCAGCGCCGCGATCGCGTCCATCAATTGCTGAAGCCGGACACCCCATTCGCATCGCTCGATGCCGTCGATCCGGACCTTGAGCGAATGTTCGGCGTCGTAGATTTCGGTGAGCAGGTCGCGCGCGACCAGGAACCGGTTATGGCGGAGCGCGATCCTCAAGGCGAGGCGCTTGTCGTCGAGCCGGTCGAGCACCATGGGAACGACGCAGGCATAGGGCGCCGCTGCAACCTCGTCCGCGCTCTTGGTCGCGGCCCCCTTGGTTGCAAGATATATGAGCCGCCAGAACGTCTTCAGGCGCCTCGCCACCAATGCGAGCGCAAACGGCAGCGCATCGGGATAGGACTTCTTGAAGCCGTCGAGTTGCGCGGTGATTTGCGCGATCTGGCCGTCGTCGAATTTCGTGATGGTGTCGGGCAGCTTGGCGTTGAATTTCGGCAGCGCCTCGCCGGCGCGCAGCACCTGCAGCATCTTTTTCACGTCGTCGAAGGCGGTGCGCGAGGCCGTGTATTGCGCGAGCTTGGCGCGGGCGAACTCCGTGCTCTCCGGCGAGGCGAGCGTGTTCTCGAGCACCTTGACGACCTTGCCCTGGAAGTTCGTTGCGATCTTCAGCACTTCCTTGGGATTGTTGGCGGTGACCTGGTCGTTGATCGCCCTGACGTAGTCGCGCGCCATGGTCGGCAGCAGGTCGCGGCAGATCCATTCCCAGATCGGGGTGAGCGTGTTGCGCGAGATCCGTCCCGCATTGGCATGCTCGGGCGCACCGTCGATCAGCAGCAGCTCGAGCGGTGCGAAGAAGTAGCGCGATGGATTGGTGGCGCGCGCCTGGTTCGATCCATCCTTGCGGAATTCGGCGCGCAGCTTGGCCTGGATCTCCGCCGAGCCCGGCATGTCGATGCCGCAGGCTTCAAGCCGCTCGAGCTCGCTCAGCAGACAGCTGCGCGACAACGGCGTCAGCTTCTGCAGGAACTCCGAAAGCTGGTCGATCTCGTCCATTGCACGCAGTCTCTTGCAACGTTTCCAGCAGGCCTGTCGGCCCGATGCATGGAGGCATTCGCGCGCTCTCAATTGTGACAAGAGAAGCAAGCCGCCGTTAATTTATCCGTAAAATGGGCGACGCCGGGCCGGCCGGTGCTGATCTCGTTAAGGATGTCTTTGGAGGTTGCCTACGAAACGGGCAGGCTCAGCAACTTTTACGACGGCTTGAGCGACCTGACACAAGCACAAATTGTGCCTGTGCCGGCATTCCAGCACAAAACCGACAAAATCACCGTAGTCTTACGGAGCAAAAAGTTAACCACAGAAGGCCTCGGGTTCCGCTAAACGAATCACATGGGGTCACAGAACGATACGGTTGCTGATTCGCGGCCGTCGGAAAGGTTCGAAAGCAGCGCTTCTGCGCGTGAAGAGCTCGATTTCGTCCGTCTCAATGCCGCCCGTGCCAAGGCGGCCGACGAGATGGCCGCGGCCATCGCGCGCGAGCTCAACGGCCCCCTGACCGCGTTGCTGCTCTATATGGGCGAAATCAAGCATCACAGCGACCAGCTTGCGCCCGCTTCGAGCGAACGCGCCTATTTGCAGCAGGTGGTCGCGAATGCGCTGGCCCAGACCGAGCGCGTCTGCGGCGTCGTCAAGCAGCTCGCCGGCTCGCACAAGGCCGGCTTGCCCTCTTCGTCCATCACCGAGGTTCCCGAGCTGCAGGCCGGCCACGCGTTGCAAGTACCGCGCGAGGCAGGCTCCGAGCTCTCGAGCCTGTCGGGCAAGCGGCTGACCAAGCGTGAGCGCGAAGTACTGAGGCTGATCAGCGAGGGGTTTTCGAACAAGCAGGGCGCGCTGCGGATGCAGATCAGCCCACGGACGTTCGAGAGCCATCGGGCCGAAGCGATGCGCAAGCTCGGCGCACGAAACACCGCCGACCTCGTCCGCGCTGCGCTGCTGCATTCGATCGATTGAGCGTGTCGTCTGGCGCCCCCACTGCGGCGGCGCCACTGCGCCTAGAAATAATCTTCGGCGAAGGGGCGCACACGCGAAGTCGGCCGCAGCATCTTCGGCTCTTCCTTCGGCGTATTCGGGATGATGGTGATGGTCCAGCGTGGCGGGATGGTCGATTCCTGCTCCAGCACGGAGCGGACAAAACCCGTCACCGTGGACTCGCCCGCCTTCACCGTAGCCATCCGGCCGTTGAACTGGGCGATGCGGAAGCGACGGACCTCTTTCTGATCCGCGGTCTCATAGGTGAACATGGAAACCCTCCTGGTTTCCGGGGACTATCGCCACCTATGATTAGTCATCCGTGAAAATTGCAAACCGTATAAGTACGGCGAGGTATCCGGGGCCGTCAATCCCGCGATTCCTGCGCCTTTGCGTCGGCAAAGGCCGCGTCCAATTGCTGCAGAAGATCATCAAATTCAGCGGCGCCGAGTGCATCGGCCGTGCTTTCCAGCAGCGAGGCCAGCGACGCGAGCCTGACATAGCCAAACGTCCGGGCGGTGCTCTTCAGTGAATGCGCCTCGCGCCCGATCCTGGCCCGGTGCTGGTCGAGCGCCAGCGTGCGAAACAGTTTGAGCCGCGCGATAGTCTCGCGCCAGAACACCGTCCGCACCTCGCTGGCGCCGTCCTCGCCGATTTCGCGCACCAGCGCGTCGAACGCGCCGGCCTCGCGCAGCGGTTCGAGCTCGCGCTGGGACGCGGTTCCAGGCGCAGGCGCGAATGTGGTGTCGAACATGGTTGTCCCGGTCCCCGTTTGGCGGCGTCCGGGAGATTTACGTCATTCCGATTGCAGTTCTGGTCACGAGAAGCGCGGTGTTTGACGGCTGAGTTAAGCACTTGCTTTACCATCCGCCGCTCGGTGCGCGCCGTCAGGGCCCGAGCAGTCGATCGTACTGGGCTTTGACCGTGGCATAGCATTCGCACGCCGTCTGGCGCAGCCCGTCCAGATTGAGGATCTGGATGTGTCCGCGGCTGTAATGGATGAAATTGGCCTGCTGCAAAGTATTGGCGACCAGCGACACGCTGTTGCGCCGCGCTCCGATCATTTGCGCCATGGCCTCCTGCGTCAGCAGCAGCCGATAGTCGCCCGACAGATCATGGGTGTGCAGCAGGCAGCGGGAGAGTCGCGACTCCACCGGATGCGCCGCGTTGCAGCCGGCGGTTTGCTGGACCTGGGCGTAGACTGCGAGGCCGTGGCGAAGCACCAGCGTTCGCAGGCTGGAGCTTTGCTCAGCCGCCACGCGCAGCCGGTCGAGCTCGATCACCGATGCGACGCCGGGAATGAGCACGATGGCGGTGTTCAGCGCGCATGCATCGCCCATGGTCGAGAGCGCGCCAAGCAGGCTGTCGCGGCCGATCATGGCGACTTGCACATGCTCGCCCTTGGCGAGCTTCACGACCAGCGAGATCACGCCGCGGTGCGGGAAGTAGGCGCGCTTGAGCGTCTCGCCGGTCTCGACCAGCACGGCGTCATGCGGCAGATCGACCGTGCGCAGATATGGGCGGATCAGTTCATAATCGTCCGTCGACAGCGCCGACAGGAGACCGTTGGAGGGGCGCACCATCGTTTCCAAAGCTGCCTCCCGTCTCGTCAATCAAGCAATCTTGGTTCGAAATCGATTCCTCGCTCAATAACAAGTTCCATCTTGTTCCCCGCAGGATAAGTTGGCAATCACAGACCTTACCGACAGCGCGATGTTTTGTTTCTTTGATGGCTTGTGTGCACTCCGGAATACAACGGGTCGAGCTGTCGACGGCCTCAAGGCGGGAGTCGCAGCAGCCGCGCGTGATGAGCCCTTACGGCGGAACAACAGTCGCAGGATGTCGCCTCCAGGGCGCACAGATCAGTGATTTCGATCTGGCCCCGGCTGTACCGGATGATTCCGGCGCGTTGCAGCTCATGCGCGACCAGTGAAACGGCGTTACGTCGTACGCCCATCATCTGGGCCAGGGTATCCTGGGTCAGCGGGAGGCCTTTCTTGTTGGACAGATCATGGGCGCGCAGCAGCCAGCATGCCAGCCGCGCTTCGACAGGATGAAGCGTATTGCAGAGCAGGGATTGCTGTGCGCGCGCGAACAGGGCTTGCTCGTGCCTGATAACCAGGCCGCGGAACCGGGCACTCGCGGCAGCAGCGTTGCGAAACGCCGAGATTTCAACGGCGGATGCGGTCCCGGGAAAGAGCGCGACCGCATCTGACAGCGCGATTCCGTCAGCGAGGGCTGCGCCGCCGGCGACGATGCTATCGCGTCCGATCATCGCCACCTCGATGGTCTGCCCTTCGGAAGGGCCTACGGTGATCGATACGGCTCCGTCATGTGGAAAGTAGACATGTCGCAGCGCCACATCAGCTTCACTCAAGACAGTTGCTCTGGCCAGTTCAATCGTGACGAGGTGAGGGCGCAACAGCTCGAAATCTGCTGCATCGAGCATTTGCAGCAGCTGGTTGGGCGGTCGGCCGCTTGCGGTCATACAGGCACGATCCCACACATGCCATGAGATGTGTCGCGCCCTCGACACCCAGTTGCGCGGCGGCTAAATTGTATTTTATTGGTTGTGTTGCTGTCCATATACCTGTTGGAGGGCACCTGCGACGCCGCTGATTGCGATGTCCGGCTATTCCTTCGCAGATCTGAATTCGTCGGCGCCGGACTTTCTGAGAATGGCGCTCGAACTCGGCGCGGCGCGCTGCCTGCGCAAGCCGTTCACGCCGGATGCGCTGCTGGCCGCGATCAGAGACTGTTTCGCTGAGCACCATGCGGCCGCTGCGCGGCTCGGTTACCGCGTTACTGTTCGCGACGCCGGGCGGGCAAGAATCCGTTTACGGCGAGTGCGCGTCTTGCTGATGTCATCGGCACATCGACCAAACGCCGCGCATGCGATGCCAATCGCCGGTGATTTGATTCAATTGGTGCGGCCCTTACGTATCCGCCGGCATTGGCGGAATTTTTTCGCGCCCGTCGTGACGCTGTTATCCTCGCATTTACCTATCGCGTTTCGGGCCGAAGCTCCGTGCCGGACTTGCCGAAAGCCGCAGTCGCGCGTCCGTCGAATCGAAGACTTCTCTTCAATATCCGTATTAGCACGGAGGATGAAATTAACGGGACCGTGAAATGGGTTGTCTAACGATCTCGGAGCGGATTTCCGCCAATTGCTGGCGGCGCGGACGTCGGGGTCCAGCTCAGTAAGGCGTAGCTCATGGATGATCTGTTGCGGGAGTTTCTGACGGAGACCAGCGAGAGCCTGGACACCGTCGACAATCAGCTGGTGAAGTTCGAGCAGGAGCCGAACAACGCCAAGATCCTGGATAACATCTTCCGCCTGGTCCACACCATCAAGGGCACGTGCGGCTTCCTCGGGTTGCCGCGGCTCGAAGCGCTGGCGCATGCCGGCGAGACCTTGATGGGCAAATTCCGCGACGGCATGCCGGTGACCGGCCAGGCCGTGACGGTGATCCTGTCCTCGATCGACCGCATCAAGGAGATCCTGGCCGGCTTGGAGGCGACCGAAGCCGAGCCTGAAGGCAACGACCGCGATCTCATCGACAAGCTGGAAGCGATGGTCGAGCAGGGCATGGCCGCGATGTCAGGCTCGGCGCAGCCGATGCCGGCTGGCGGCTCCGCTCCCGTTGCTGACGCCCCGCCGCTGGTGCCGGAAGCGCCGCCTGCTGCTGCGCCCGCACCCGCCAAGGAGATGACCACGGGCTCGCTGGTCGACCAGACGCTGGAGCGTCCGCTCCGTCCGGGCGAGGTCTCGCTCGACGAGCTCGAGCGCGCCTTCCGCGAGACCGCGATCGAAGCGCCGGTGCCCGCGCCCGTTGCCAAGGCCGAAGTGAAGGCCGAAGCGAAGGCCGAGCCGGCTCCTGCCGCCGAAGCGCCGAAGGACACCAAGGCGCCCAAGGAGAAGGCCGCGCCGAAGAAGTCGATGGCCGACGAGAGTGCGAGCGAGGGCGAGCGCATCGCCAACCAGTCGATCCGCGTCAACGTGGATACGCTGGAGCATCTGATGACCATGGTCTCCGAGCTGGTGCTGACCCGCAACCAGCTGCTGGAGATCTCCCGCCGCAACGAGGACACCGAGTTCAAGGTGCCGTTGCAGCGCCTCTCCAACGTCACCGCCGAGCTGCAGGAAGGCGTCATGAAGACGCGCATGCAGCCGATCGGCAATGCCTGGCAGAAGCTGCCCCGCATCGTCCGCGACCTCTCGAGCGAACTCGGCAAGCAGATCGAGCTGGAGATGCACGGCGCCGACACCGAGCTCGACCGCCAGGTGCTCGATCTGATCAAGGACCCGCTCACCCACATGGTGCGCAACTCCGCCGATCACGGCCTGGAAACCCCCGCCGAGCGGCTCGCTGCCGGCAAGGGCGAGCAGGGCACCATCCGCCTGTCCGCCTATCACGAGGGCGGCCACATCATCATCTGCATCGCCGACAACGGCCGTGGCCTCAACACCGAGAAGATCAAGGCCAAGGCGCTCTCTTCAGGTCTCGTCACCGAGGCCGAGCTGGAGAAGATGAGCGAAGCCCAGATCCACAAGTTCATCTTCGCGCCGGGCTTCTCGACCGCAGCCGCCATCACCTCGGTCTCGGGCCGCGGCGTCGGCATGGACGTGGTCCGCACCAATATCGACCAGATCGGCGGCACCATCGACATCAAGTCGGTGGCCGGTGAAGGCTCCTCCGTCACCATCAAGATCCCGCTGACGCTGGCGATCGTCTCCGCCCTGATCGTGGAAGCCGCCGGCGACCGCTTTGCCATTCCCCAGCTCTCGGTGGTCGAGCTGGTCCGGGCCCGCGCCAACTCGGAGCACCGCATCGAGCGCATCAAGGACACCGCGGTGCTGCGCCTGCGCAACAAGCTGTTGCCGCTGATCCACCTGAAGAAGCTCTTGAAGATCGACGACGGCGCGGCCAGCGATCCCGAGAACGGCTTCATCGTGGTGACGCAAGTCGGCAGCCAGACCTTCGGCATCGTCGTCGACGGCGTGTTCCACACCGAAGAAATCGTGGTCAAGCCGATGTCGACCAAGCTGCGTCACATCGACATGTTCTCCGGCAACACCATTTTGGGCGATGGCGCTGTCATCATGATCATCGACCCCAACGGCATTGCCAAGGCGCTCGGCGCCGCCGGCTCCTCGGCCCATGACATGGCCGACGACAACAGCGCCCATCACATCGGCTCGGGCGAGCAGACCACCTCGCTGCTGGTGTTCCGCGCCGGCTCGTCGCAGCCCAAGGCGGTCCCGCTCGGTCTCGTCACCCGCCTGGAAGAGCTCCCGGCCGACAAGATCGAGTTCAGTAACGGCCGCTACATGGTGCAGTACCGCGAGCAGCTGATGCCGCTCGTCTCCATGGACGGCGTCACCATCGCCTCCCAGGGCGCCCAGCCGATCCTGGTGTTCGCCGATGACGGCCGCTCCATGGGCCTCGTCGTCGACGAGATCATCGACATCGTCGAGGAGCGCCTCAACATCGAGGTCGGCGGCTCGGCTTCCGGCATCCTCGGCTCGGCCGTGATCAAGGGCCAGGCCACCGAGGTGATCGACGTCGGCCACTTCCTGCCCATGGCGTTCGCCGACTGGTTCACCCGCAAGGAGATGAAGCCGTCGATGCATTCGCAGTCGGTGCTGCTGGTCGACGACAGTGCCTTCTTCCGCAACATGCTGGCCCCGGTGCTGAAGGCCGCCGGCTACCGCGTCCGCACCGCGCCGACCGCGCAGGAGGGCCTGGCTGCCCTGCGTGCGCAGAGCTTCGACGTGGTCCTGACCGACATCGAGATGCCCGACATGAACGGGTTCGAGTTCGCCGAAGTGATCCGCTCCGACAGCAATCTGGGCTCGATGCCGATCATCGGCCTGTCCGCCCTGGTGTCGCCGGCCGCGATCGAGCGCGGCCGTCAGGCCGGCTTCCACGACTATGTCGCCAAGTTCGACCGTCCCGGCCTGATCGCGGCGCTGAAGGAGCAGACCGCGGGCGCCGCCGGCGCCTCCGAGCTGAGCCGGGCCGCGGCATAAGGGCAGGGACCAGGAGACACTGAAATGAGCAAGAAGACGCAAATTGGCGAAGGCGCCATGGTCGAATACGTCACCGCGATGATCGGCGGCCAGCTGTTCGGCCTGCCGATCTCCCGCGTCCAGGACGTGTTCATGCCCGAGCGCGTCACCCGCGTTCCCTTGTCCTCGCGCGAGATCTCGGGCGTGCTGAACCTGCGCGGCCGCATCGTCACCGTGGTCGACATGCGCGCCCGTCTCGGCCTGCCGAGGGACGAGGACGGCAAGACGGCGATGGCGGTCGGCGTCGATCTGCGCGGCGAATCCTATGGCCTCTTGATCGACCAGATCGGCGAGGTGCTGCGCCTGCCCGAGGACGGCAAGGAAGAGAACCCCGTCAACCTCGACCCCCGCATGGCGAAGCTCGCCGGCGGCGTCCACCGTCTCGACGGCCAGCTCATGGTCGTCCTCGACGTCGATCGCGTCCTCGAGCTCGCGCCCGAGATGATGGCGGCCTGAACATTCACGAAAAAGATGTGAGCCGGAGATCCAAGATGAAGACCTGTTTGGTGGTTGACGATTCCAGCATCGTACGCAAGGTCGCGCGCCGCATCGTCGAAGCGCTGGGCTTCCAAGTCATTGAGGCGGAAGACGGCGTCGAGGCGCTGGTCCATTGCAAGAAGGCCATGCCGGAAGCCGTCCTGCTGGACTGGAATATGCCCGTCATGGACGGCTTCCAGTTCCTGGGCACGCTACGCCGCATGCCCGGCGGCGACGAGCCCAAGGTCGTGTTCTGCACCACCGAGAACGGCATCGACCACATCACCAAGGCGATGGGCGGCGGCGCCAACGAATACATCATGAAGCCGTTCGACAAGGAAATCGTGTTGGCGAAGTTCCAGGAGGTCGGACTGGTCGCGCGCGAAGAAGAAACGGCAGCCTGAAAATCCACTGGTTAGTAGCGTCAAGAGGTATCCTGTGAACTCGCCCGACTACGAGTATCTGCGTAAGCTGCTGAAAGAGCGCTCCGGCCTCGACCTGTCCGCGGACAAGCAATATCTGCTCGAAAGCCGCCTGTTGCCGCTGGCGCGCAAGGCGGGCCTGTCCGGTATCCCCGAGCTCGTGCAGAAGCTGCAAGGCGGCTCGAGCGCGCTGATCACAAGCGTGGTCGAAGCCATGACCACGAACGAGACCTTCTTCTTTCGCGACAAGGTTCCGTTCGACCATTTCCGCGACACCATCATGCCCGAGGTCCTCAAAGCCCGCGCGGCTCGCCGCAGCGTGCGGATCTGGTGCGCCGCAGGCTCGACCGGGCAGGAGCCCTATTCGCTCGCCATGACCCTGAAGGAAATGGGCGCGGCACTGACCGGCTGGCGCGTCGAGATCATCGCGACCGACCTCTCGCAGGAGGTGCTGGAGAAGGCCAAAGCAGGCGTCTACAGCCAGTTCGAGGTGCAGCGCGGCCTGCCGATCCAGATGCTGATGAAACATTTCAAGCAGACCGGCGAGACCTGGCAGATCAATCCCGAGCTGCGGGCGATGATCCAGCACCGCCAGCTCAATCTGCTGCAGGATTTCTCTCACCTCGGCACGTTCGACGTCATCTTCTGCCGCAACGTCCTGATCTATTTCGATCAGGAAACCAAGATCAACATCTTCAACCGCCTTGCCCGACAGATCGAGCCCGACGGCTTCCTGGTGCTCGGCGCGGCGGAGACCGTGGTCGGGTTGACTGATACGTTCAGGCCGCTCGCCGATCGCCGCGGCCTCTACCGACCGAACGATCCGCGCACTGCTGCGGCAAAGCCGGCGGTCGACGGTGTCGCAGCGCCGCGCGTGGCGGCAATGGCAGGACGATAGGCATGGCCGAGGATGGCAAGGGCGTAGAGCGGGTCACATTCAGTCGTGGTTATGATGTCTGCATCATGGCCATCGACGGCACGTGGCGGCGCGACTGTACGCTCAATGCAATTTCCGACACCGATGCCATCCTCACGGTTGAAGGCTCGATCCAGGGATTGAATCTGAAGGAGTTCTTCCTGCTGCTGTCGTCGACCGGCCTTGCCTACCGTCGCTGCGAGCTGGTGCGCGTCAACGGCGCCGAGATGGACATCCAGTTTCTGCGCGGCAAGAACCGCAAGAAGCGCGGCGCGGCCAACGGCCATGACGCAGTGGCGTGATCGCCACGCGCTCTTTGCGGCCCTTTCCTGACGTGTTGCCTCACATTTTCTGAAAACATCCGACCGAATTCGCCGTCCCGGCTTTACGTCGCTTAAGCGCGGACCCTGTATCCACGACAGGTCGCAATTTCAGGGTCCGGACATGCCAAGAAGCTCCCTCTCTCCCATCCCGTCAAACCTGCCCGACGTCGCCGAGCGGCGCGCGCTTCAGCTCCTGGTGGTCGATGACGACGCCACGCAGCGCAGTCTGATCACGGTCGCCGCCAAGCAGGCTGGCCATGAAGTGGCCGTTGCGCCGTCGGTTGCGGAAGCCATCGAAAAGCTGCGTACCGCGCGCTTCGACTGCGTGACGCTCGACCTCGTGCTGGAGGATGGTGACGGCGTCGACGTGCTGCGCGAGATGGCGGCGGCCAAATTCACCGGCTCGGTGATCATGATCAGCGGCATGGACGGCAAGCGCCGCAGCGCCGCTCGCAGCCTCGCCCGTTCCGTCGGGATCGAGCTTCAGAGCCTGCCGAAGCCGCTGGATCTTGCCGCATTACGCATCAGCCTCGCCAATCTCGGCAAGACCGCGATGGGGCTGCCGACGATCCATACCTGGGGCGGCGTTGCGAGCGACGCAATCGTGGAACGGCACCGCGCCCAAAGGCGCGGAGCCGCCATGCAGTCGGCTGCGGCAAATCGGCCGCTCTGACTGCCATCTAGGCAGGATTGCCGGATTCCGACAGCAATTCCAAGGCGTGACCGAGCTCCGCCCGGCACGCATTGAGGGCGGCGCTCGCCGTGGCAAAACGGGGCGTCACATCGTCGAGCACGACGATCTCGCTGGAACCCAAATCGGCGCTATCGTCCTCCGGCTCCATATCTTCCGAGGACATGGCGGCGTCGATCAGGCGCATGCCGATCTCGATGCGCGCGATCAGGGAGCGAATTTCCGCCGCGATCAACTGACGGCTGTCCGTTTCAGCCATTGCGGCGAGCGGGGGTGTGCCGGCGTATTTTAGCATGGATATTCTCCGTCACCCGCAATAAGGCACCTCGGCGCTACTTGTGCGTTAAGTTCATGTCCCGTACAAATGCGGGTGGGCTGAATCTGCGCCCAAAGCCGTAAACATCAGGCGCGGACGCGGGTCCTTGAATGCCGGCGTGGCTTGGCGAATGGACATGGCACATGGTCGAACAAACCTCCCGTGGTGAGATCTTCGTGGTCGATGACGACCCTGCTGTTCGCGACACCCTGTCGATGGTGTTGAAGGCGGCGGGCTATGAGGTGATCTGTTTTGCGGACGGTGCGGCCCTGCTGTCCGTCGCGCGAAACCGAACACCGGCTGCGATCCTGCTCGACGTGCACATTCCCGGAAAGTCGGGCCTCGATATTCTGAAGGAGCTGCACGGCGAGGACTATCCGGCGCCGATCTTCATGATCTCCGGGCAGGGCGACATCGCGATGGCGGTGGGCGCGATCAAGAGCGGCGCGCTGGACTTCATCGAGAAGCCGTTCCGAGGCAGCGAGATCGTCGGCCGGCTGGATGAGGCGATCGGCGCTTATGCACGCAGGCAGGCAGAGAACGCCTCGCCGAAATTCGGCTCACTGCATTTCCCCGGCCGCGAGCCGCTGACCCGCAGGGAGCGCGAGGTGCTCGAGCAATTCGCCGCCGGTGCGTCCAACAAGGAAGCCGGCCGCACGCTCGGCATCAGCCCGCGCACCATCGAGGATCACCGCGCCAACATCATGAAGAAGCTCGGCGCCCGCAATGCCGCCGACCTGATCCGCATCGTGATGACCGCAGCCCAGCGCGCGTCGTAGCGTTATATGTGAGATGCCGTAGGGCGGGCAAAGCGACTTGTCCGCCATAGCTCGAAGTGCGACGGCGGAAGCGTGCCCACGATTTTTACGTGATGTAGCAAGAGATCGTGGGCACGGCGCAAGTGCGCCTTTGCCCACCTACGAGAGCTCGCGACCCCGCTAAGTTCAGGCTCGTGCAAGCCGCAACACTGTCCCGGATTTCGCTGCGCTTCATCCCGCCTACGGACAGTCGCCTCAGCCGCTCAGCGCCCTGCGGATGATCCGCGCCAGGTCGGATTTGCGATAGGGTTTGGCTAGCAGCAGCACCCCCGAATCCAGCCGGCCGTGATGGATGATCGCGTTCTCGGTATAGCCTGACGTGTAAACCACCTTGAGATCGGGCCGCGTCTTCAGCACCTCGTCGGCAAGCTGCCGTCCGTTCATGTTGCCGGGCATGATCACGTCGGTGAACAGCAGATCGAACGGCGTGTCGCTGGCAACGATCGCGAGTGCCTCGGCGGCATTGGCGGCCTGCAGGGTGACGTAGCCCAGCGAATGCAATTGGGCCAGCACATAGTCGCGCACCAGCCGGTCGTCCTCGACCACCAGGATGGTCTCGTGCCCGCCCTCGATCGTAACCGGAGTCACGCCTTCGGCAACCACCGCAGGTGTCTTGCCCGGCGGCAGGTACATCTTGATCGTCGTGCCGTGGCCTTCCTCGCTGTAGATCTTGATGTGGCCCGCGGACTGCTTGATGAAGCCGTAGACCATGGAGAGGCCGAGGCCGGTGCCCCTGCCCGGCCCCTTCGAGGTGAAGAAGGGGTCAAATACGCGCGCCAGCATGTGGGACGGAATGCCGGTCCCGGTATCGCTCACCGCGATCAGCACGTAGTGACCGGGCGAGGCATCATTGGCGCTGGCATAGGCCTCGTCGAGATAGGCGGCGCCCGTTTCCACGATCAGCTTGCCGCCACCGGGCATCGCGTCACGCGCGTTGAGCGCGAGATTGAGGATGGCCGTGGTGAGCTGGTTCGGATCGACGATTGCGACGCAGCTCTCGTCCTCGAACACGGATTCGATCTGGATCTGCTCGCCCAGCGTCGGCCGCAGCAGCTTTGCGGTGTCGATGATCAGCGAATTGATGTCGATCTCGCGCGGCTGCAACGGCTGCTTGCGGGCAAAGGCGAGCAGGTGCTGGGTCAGCTCGGCGCCGCGTCCGGCAGCCTCGTCGATCATCTTCGTGATCGCGGCAAGCCTGGGATCCTTGGCCACCGCGTCGGCCAGGATTTCGATGGTGCCGGTGACGACGGTGAGGATGTTGTTGAAATCGTGCGCCACGCCGCCGGTGAGCTGGCCGACCGCCTCCATCTTCTCGGCATGACGGATCCGCTCCTCGGAGGCGATCTTGTCGGTGAGGTCGCGGTAGAACCCGTTGAACAGCATGCCCTCGCGGCGCCTGAGCGCCGTGACGCTGAGCTCGGCCGTGAACTCCTTGCCATCGCGGCGTCGGACCATCAGTTCGCGGCGGCGGTTGATCGTCTGTCCGTCGGCGGGTTGCAGGAAGCTTGCAATGCCGGCCCTTACCCTCTCGCGCTCGCTCTCGGCGATGATCAGGTCGAGCGCGTTCTTGCCGAGCGCCTCGTCCCGCCGCCAACCGAACAGCTCCTCGGCCCGCGAGCTCCAGTTCAGGATGGTGCCGTGTTCGTCGTTCTGGACGAAGGCGTCGAGCGCGGTCTCCACGATGTTGCGCGCAAGCTGCTCGCTGTCACGCAGGGATTCCGCGGCCAGCCTTGCCTCGGACATGTCGCGTCCGACAAAGAAGAAGCGCTTGGCCGGATCCGACCAGTTGCCGAGCCAGGACAGCCAGACCTCGCGGCCGTCCTTGTGGAAGCAGCGCGTGTCGGCGATCTTCGGATGCCCGCCGCGCCGAAGCTCGCGCATCTCCTCTCGGGATCGCTCGAGATGGGCGGGATGGATGAAATCCTCACCGCTGCGTCCGATCATCTCCTCGGGGCGATAGCCGAGGATGGTCTCGCTGCTCGGGCTGATCTGCGCGATATGGCCGCGCGAGTTTATGATCATGATCAGATCCTGCGAGGTGTCGAACAGCTGCCGCCGCTCCTCCAGCTGCTGCTGCAGTGCCCGCTCCGCCCGCCGCGCGTCGGTCAGACTGCGCGCGGATCCGGAGGCGCCGATGATCTCGCCCGACGGCCCCCTGATCGGCGACAGGCCGAGCGATATCTCGACCGGGGTGCCGTCCTTGCGCAGCCGGACCGTCTCGAAGCGTTCGACAGTCTCGCCCCTCGAGATCCGCGCCAGATAGTCCTTGCCCTGCTCGCGGCGGTCGGGCGGGACAATGATCGAGGTGGACTTCCCGATCGCTTCACTGGCGGAATATCCATAGAGCCGTTCGGCGGCGGGATTCCAGCCGGTGATGATGGCATCGAGCGATTGCATCACGATCGCATCGTCGGACGATTCCACGGCGGCGCTGAACAAGAGCTCGCGCGTCGCATGATGGCTTCGTGCGGCCTCGGTGCGGCGATGCTCCTGGACCTCGCGTTCGAGAGCGGCTGCTTTCGCGCGCGTTTCCTCGACCATCCGGGCAAAAGCCCGCGCCAGCGCGCCGGTCTCGCCGCTCGCGTCGACCGGAATGTCCGCTGGCTGTCCGTTGCCGATAGCCTCCACGGCCCTGGTCAGGCGGGTGATCGGGCGCGTCAATGAGCGTGCGAGCAGCACTGCGAGCAAAGCTGCGGCGAAGACCGCAAGCATGCCGACCAGCAAGGACGTCTTTTGAATCGCGGCCGGCACGCGGCCGAAGACGGCCGGAGGAATCGTCTCGATGATCCCAACCCAATCCGCATTCGCGAGCAGCGCCGGCGCCATTGCCGCGCCACTCGGCCGGCCGGCCGCATCGGTGCTGAGCTGCGTGGACACATCCCGCGTGCCGACCAAGGCCGCAAAATAGGGAAAGTCATCGCGCCAGTTGGTAGAGTGGCCACGCAATGAACCGAATTCTCGTGCGCGAGCGGGATGAACGAGATAGTCGCCGCGCGCGTCCACGACGTAAATCTCCCCGCCTGAGCTCGTTGTCGAGCGGATGCGGTCGAGCGGCGGACGCATGTCGATATTGGCGATGATGATGCCGAACGGCTTGCCGTCGGGTGTGAACAGCGGCGTCCCGACCCGGAGAGTTGGCGTGTGCAAGTCTGTGGTGCCGCCGCGGTGGGTCGCCAGCTCGATTGGAGAAACATAAATCTCGCCCGGCGCGAGCCGGATCGTTTCCTGAAAGTAGGCTCGCTCGCTCTTGCGCTCCAACTCGCTGTTGGGGGTGATCCGCGCCGTTCCGTTCGGGCCGGAGCGATCGACGCGAACCAGCTCACGCTGATCGCCGTCAAGACCGATGATTCGAAACTGCGCGTAGCTGGGTTTGGCCTCGATTTCGGCTGCGAGCCGTGTCGCGATCCGATCGCGCCAGGTTTGCTCGGACACGCCGTCATCAGGGTCAATTCCCCCACCGGCGTGAGCACGGATCAGACCGTTGATAGCCGCGGCGGAGCGGTAGCCGACCAAATCGCCGCGGGCTCCGGCAACATAGGATTCAAGATTATTGGCGAGCAGGCGCGACTGCGCTTCGACCCGCTCCAGGACGCGGGGAATGACGGCCTGGGTGATGTTGCGGTAGCCCAGCCAACCGACCGCCGCCACCGTAACCGCCACCAGCAGAATCATCGCCACGGCCAGTCGTGTTGCGAGCGTCATGGGAATTCCTACGGGACTCCCTGGACGATCGCGCCTGCTCTGGCTTTTAGCGGCGGAGATGCTCCTATCACCGGCGGCTGGCATTGACATCGGGCCCCTCCGACTCGCCCGCCTTCAGGCAATTGTCGACCGCTGCCAGCAGCGCGTCGGCCCGGAACGGCTTCTGCAGACTCGCGACGGCGCCAAGCTTGGTCGCCATCTTCAGGAAATCCGGCTCGGCATAGGAGTCAGGCGTGATCGAGCGGCCGGAAATGACGATGATCGGAATGGCAGGTCTCAGGGCCCGGACGTGGCGCATCGTCTCCAGCCCGTCCATGCCCGGCATGTAGATGTCGAGGAACAACAGGTCGAACGCGTTGATCGCGAACAAAGCGAGCCCTTTGCGGCCGTCGCCGGCGACGGTCACATGGTGGCCGGCCCGCTCCAACAGCAGCCGGATTGTCAGCTGAGCCGCCGGATCGTCATCCACGATCAGGATGTTGGCCACTCTGAAACCCTCCGGGGGGTCGGATCGGATGCTCCCTACGACCCAGACCAAAGCTCCAAATGCGAAATTGTTGCGCGGATTCCCATCTGCCTGCAAGCACTTCGGGGCCTCGTTGAGATCAGCCGCCCAATATTGCGGCGCACCTTGGATCTAAGCACGTTTGCGTGCATATCAGGTAAAAACCGGTTGTCCCGTGCCTTGCGGGTCGTGAACATCCCATGATCGTGAACATCCCATGAGAAGAGCGGGGCGGATTCCCTGACGGAGAAGGCAAGTGAGTAACAAGAAGAAAACACCCGACCAGCTCCGCAGCGCGCGCTGGTTTGCACCTGACGACCTTCGCTCGTTCGGTCACCGTTCCCGCGCCATGCAGATGGGCTACGCCCCGGAGGAGTGGAAGGATCGGCCGTGCATCGCGATCATCAACACCTGGTCGGAGGCGCAGCCCTGCCACATGCACTTCAAGTCGCGCGTCGACGACGTCAAGCGCGGCATCCTGATGGCCGGCGGCCTGCCGGTGGAATTGCCGGCGCTGTCGCTGTCGGAATCGCTGCTGAAGCCGACCACCATGCTCTATCGCAATCTGCTGGCGATGGAAGCGGAGGAGCTGCTGCGCAGCCATCCGGTTGATGGCGTGGTGTTGATGGGCGGCTGTGACAAGACCACGCCGGCACTGCTGCTGGGCGCGACCTCGATGAACATCCCGGCGATCTACTTGCCGGCCGGCCCGATGCTGCGCGGCAACTGGAAGGGCAAGACGCTGGGCTCCGGCTCCGACGGCTGGAAATATTGGGACGAACGGCGTGCCGGAAAGATCTCCGACAAGGACTGGCTCGACATCGAAGCCGGCATCGCCCGCAGCTACGGCACCTGCATGACAATGGGCACAGCCTCGACCATGACGGCGATCGCCGAAGCGATCGGCATGACGCTGCCGGGCGCCTCCTCGATTCCGGCGGCCGATGCCAACCATATCCGGATGGCCTCTGAGTGCGGCCGCCGCATCGTCGAGATGGTGTGGGAGGACCTGACGCCGAAGGCGATCCAGACCCGCAAGGCGTTCGAGAACGCCATTGCGGTGGCGATGGCGATGGGCTGCTCGACCAACGCGATCATCCATATGATCGCCCAGGCCCGCCGCGCCGGCCAGGATATCGGCCTCGACGATTTCGAGATCGCGAGCCGCAAGGTGCCAGTCATCGCCAACGTCCGCCCGAGCGGCGATACCTATCTGATGGAAGACTTCTTCTATGCCGGCGGCCTGCCGGCGTTGATGGGCCAGATCAAGCAGCATCTGCATCTCGATTGCATCACCGTCACCGGCAAGACCCTGGGCGAGAACATCGACGGTGCCGAGGTGCACAATGCCGACGTGATCCGCTCGGTCGCCAATCCCATCTACCAGGAGGGCGCGCTTGCGGTGCTCAAGGGCAATCTCGCGCCCGACGGCTGCGTCATCAAGCCGAGCGCCTGCGCGCCGCGCTTCCTCAAGCATACGGGCCCGGCGCTGGTGTTCGACGATTATCCGGCGATGAAGAAGGCGGTCGACGATCCCAATCTCGACGTGACCGAAGATCACATCCTGATCCTGCGCAATGCGGGGCCGCAAGGCGGGCCGGGCATGCCGGAATGGGGCATGCTGCCGATCCCGACCAAGCTGGTGAAGCAGGGCGTGCGCGACATGGTGCGCATCTCGGATGCGCGCATGAGCGGCACCAGCTACGGCGCCTGCATCCTGCACGTCTCGCCGGAATCCTATATCGGCGGCCCGCTGGCGCTGGTGCAGAACGGCGACCGCATCACGCTTGACGTCGCCGCGCGCACCATCAATCTCGATGTATCAGAAGCCGAGCTGGCAAAACGCCGCGCTGCCTGGAAGCAGCCGGAGCGCCGCTTCGAGCGCGGCTATGGCTGGATGTTCACCAAGCACATCAAGCAGGCCAATGAGGGCTGCGACTTCGACTTCCTCGAGACCGATTTCGGCGCGCCGGTCGGCGAGCCGTCGATTTATTAGGTTCACCCTCGTTCCGGGGCGCGAAGCGAACCCGGAACCTCGAGATTCCGGGTTCGGCTTCGCCGCCCCGGAATGACGATCAGAGAGAGCACACCCATGTCCAAACTGTCCGAAGCCACCCGCAGCAAGCTCAAATCCGTCTCCACTGCCACCGTCGCCACCGCGCTGTTCAAGCGCGGCCTGCGCATCCAGATGATCCAGGACGTGCATCCCGTCGGCCCTGACAAGCCGACCATGGTCGGTGAGGCCTTCACGCTGCGCTACATGCCGGCGCGCGAGGACCTCAATACCATCGAGGTGTTCAAGGATCGCTCCCATCCGCAGCGCAAGGCGGTCGAGGATTGCCCGCCGGGCGCCGTGCTGGTGATGGACAGCCGCAAGGATGCGCGGGCGGCGTCGGCCGGCGCGATCCTGGTGACGCGTTTGATGAAGCGCGGCGTCGCTGGCGTCGTCACTGATGGCGGTTTTCGCGATTCCGCCGAAATTGCAAAACTCGGCATCCCCGCCTATCACCATCGCCCCTCGGCGCCGACCAATCTGACGCTGCACCAGGCGATCGAGATCAACGTTCCCATCGGCTGCGGCGATGCGCCGGTGTTTCCCGGCGACGTCATCCTCGGCGATGCCGACGGCGTCATCGTGATCCCCGCGCATCTCGCCGACGAGATCGCCAACGAAACCTTCGAGATGACCGCGTTCGAGGATTTCGTCACCGAGGAAGTCGGCAAGGGCCGCGGCATTTTCGGCCTCTATCCCGCGACCGATCCGCAGACGCTGACCGACTTCGCGGCATGGCGGAAGAAGAACGGACGCTGATTTCTTCGCCTCTCCCGCGTGCGGGGGGAGGGGAAGCCCCTCAATCCGAGCTGCCGTAGGGTGGGCAAAGCGAAGCGTGCCCACCTCGTCTCAATTATTTAGAGATGGTGGGCACGGCGCTACGCGCCTTTGCCCACCCTGTACCTCTTCTGACGTTCATGGCCGGCCTAGAGGTGTAGACTGGCCATTCGGGCCGATCCGTCGGGAGCAGCCTTGTCCACCCGTGCCCTTGAGCACCCACGTAGGAACCGCGCCCCAGCGGAACGTCCGCGATCGAGATCCAGTAGGAGGTCATTGCGCCGAGAGCGCCAGTACAGGGATCGATCAGGATCGCGGTTGGCCCGCTTTGAGAGCGAGGAGATCCAACGATGGTCAAGGACGTGCAATGGTTCGTCGGGATCGATTGGGCAACGCGGAGTCATTGCGTTTGCCTGCTGGATGCGGAAGGACGGCCGGCCGGCCAGCGCGACTTTGCGCATGGCGGAGCCGGACTGACGGAGCTGTGTGATTGGCTGGTCGAAAAGACCAAGGCCGCACCGGGACAGATCGCGGTGGCAATCGAGACGCCGCATGGCCCAGTGGTGGAGATGCTGCTCGAGCATGGTTTTATGGTCTTTGCCATCAATCCCAAGCAACTCGACCGCTTCCGGGATCGCTTCACGGTGGCCGGTGCCAAGGATGATCGCCGCGACGCTCATGTGCTCGGAAGCTCATTGCGTACGGACTGTGCGGCCTTCCGCCAGCTTGCGGCCGACAATCCGGTGGTGATCGAGCTGCGCGAGTGGTCGCGCATGGCGGAGGAGCTGCAGCAGGAGCGCACGCGGCTTGCCAATCGCCTGCGTCAGCAGTTGTGGCGGTACTATCCCCAAGCGGCCAAGCTGACCGACGATGTCGCCGACGACTGGTTCCTGGCACTTTGGCAAAAGGTGCCGACGCCGGACAGCGCGGCCAAGGCCAGCGACAAGGCGATCGCGCGCATCCTCAGCGCCTATCGTATCCGCCGCCTCGATGCGGCGACGGTGCTCAAGACTTTGCGCGAGACACCCCTGCTCGTGGCACCGGGCACGACGGAGGCTGCGTGCGTGCATATCCGCAGCCTCGCGGCCCGTCTGCGCCTGGTCAATCAGCAAATCAAGGAAGCGCAGCACAGCCTGGACCGCCTGTGCGCCAAGCTCGAAGAACAGGAGAGCCCCGCGGGGCAGAATCCCGAGCAGTGTGACGTGGCGATCCTTCGCTCCTGGCCGGGAATCGGCAGGATCGTTCTCGCCACACTGCTCGTCGAGGCCACCGAGCCTCTGCGCAGACGAGACTACCACGCCTTGCGCGCCTTGGCAGGGGTCGCACCGGTGACGCGGCAAAGCGGCAAGCAACGCTTCGTGATCCGCCGCCTGGCCTGCAACAGGCGGCTGCAAAGCGCCGTTCATCACTGGTCGCGCGGCGCGCTTCAATACGACGCCGCAGCCCGGCGACGCTATGATGCTTTGCGGCAGCGCGGACACGGCCATGCGCGTGCGCTGCGTGGTGTGGGAGATCGCCTGCTCTTTGCCTTGTGCGCGACGCTCAAGCACCAGACGCCCTACGACGCAGACCACAACAGCGCGAAGATCTCGGCAGCAGGCTGAGCCGTTCCTTTGTTCGGCCGCATGCGACCGTTCCTTCGTCCCGACCTGCCGAACGCAAGAGCGCCGCGCGCAGACGCTGTCCAGGATGCCATAGGCACCGGCAAAGCCGGCGCGAAGCGTCCTGGATAGCGTCGAGCACGGTGCTATGGTTATCTGTCAGGGACTCCCACCCTTGACGAAGGGTAGGAGGTCCTACGAGGCTGCTGCCATTGCTCCACCTCACGCCTCCGCCATTCCCGTCGCCCACAGCGCGAACGCATAGACGATCGCGACTTCATCGAGCCGGTCAAACCGGCCTGATGCGCCGCCATGGCCGGCGCCCATGTTGGTGCGCAGGAGCACCGGGCCGCCGCCTGTCATGGTCGCGCGCAGCCGAGCGATCCATTTGGCGGGCTCCCAATAGGTGACGCGCGGATCGGTCAATCCGCCCATCGCCAACACCGCCGGATACTCCCTCGCCGCGACGTTGTCGTAAGGCGAATAGGACAGGATGGTGCGGAAATCCTTTTCGCTCTCGATCGGGTTGCCCCATTCGGGCCATTCGGGGGGCGTCAGCGGCAGCGTGTCGTCGAGCATGGTGTTGAGCACGTCGACGAACGGCACTTCCGCGACGATGCCCGCGAACAATTCGCCGGCGCGGTTGGCGACCGCGCCCATCAGCATGCCGCCCGCCGAACCGCCATGGCCGACAATGCGCTTGGCGCTGGTGTATTTCGCATCGATCAGCGCGCGGGCGCTGGCGGCGAAGTCGTCGAACGAATTGGTTTTCTTCTCGCGCTTGCCGTCGAGATACCAGCCCCAGCCCTTGTCGGCGCCGCCGCGGATATGCGCGATGGCATAGACAAAGCCGCGATCGACCAGCGACAGGCGGTTGGCGTTGAACGAGGCCGGCATCGCCATGCCGTAGGAGCCGTAGCCGTAAAGCAGCAGCGGCGCCGTACCGTCGAGCTTGAGGCCGCGGCGATGGAGGATCGAGACCGGTACTTCGGCGCCGTCATGCGCCTTCGCCATGATGCGGGTGGTGACGTAATCGGCCGCGTTATGGCCTGACGGGATTTCCTGACGCTTGCGAAGCACGCGCGTCCGCCTGGCCATGTCGTAATCGTAGACCTCCGACGGGGTCGTCATCGACGAATAGGCAAAGCGCAAATTCGTGGTGTCGAATTCGTAGGAGCCCATCGTGTCGAGCGAATAGGCCGCCTCGTCGAAGGCGATCGCGTGCTCTTGCCCGGTGGCGAGATCGCGGATCACGATCGACGGCAGTGCGTTGGCGCGCTCCAGCCGCACCAGATGACCGGCATAGAGATCGAGGTCGATGATGTAGATGCCGGGGCGATAGGGGATCAGGTCGCGCCAGTTCTTGCGATCGGGCGAGCCAAGCGGCGCCGTCACGATCTTGAAATCGATGGCATCATCCGCATTGGTCAGGATGAAGAGTTCGTCGCCGCGGTCGGCGAGCGAATATTGCACGCCCTCTTCGCGCGCCGCGACCAGGCGTGGCGGCGCCTCGGGGTTGGCGAGATCGATCAGCCGCTGCTCCGACGTCTCGTGATCGCCGCCGGCGATCACGCAGAAGCGGCCGCTGGTGCTCTCGTGCAGATGGGTGAACCAGCCGGCATCCTGCTCCTCATAGACCAGCGTGTCGTCGGCCTGTTTGGTGCCGAGCTTGTGGCGCCACACCTGCATCGGCCGGTGATTGTCGTCGAGCTTCACATAGAAGAAGCTTTTGGCGTCCTTGCTCCAGACTACGCCGCCGTCGGTCTCCTCGACGATGTCGTCGAGATCTTCGCCGCTCGCCCAGTCGCGGACGCGGATCGTGAAATATTCCGAGCCCTTGGTATCCGCGCTCCAGGCCTGCAGCTTGTGGTCGTTGGAGTGGCGGCTGCCGCCGAACTTGAAATATTTGTGGCCTTTTGCCAGTTCGTCGCCGTCGAGCACGATGTGCTCAACGCCGCCATCGCGCGGCATGCGGCCGAACAGCTCGTGCTGCCCGCCTTCGCGAAACCTGCGGAAATAGGCGAACGGCCCGTCCGGCGACGGCACGCTGGAATCGTCCTCCTTGATCCGCCCGCGCATCTCGCGCACCAGCGTCTTTTGCAATGGTGCGGTATGGCCGAGCAGGCTCTCGGTGTAGCTGTTCTCCTCATCGAGATATTTGCGGATGTCAGGATCGAGCACTTTGGGGTCGCGCAGCACCTCCTGCCATTTCGCGTCCTTCAGCCAGGCATAGTCGTCGCTCACGGTGATGCCGTGCCGGGTGAAGGAATGCGGCCGGCGCGGGGCGACGGGGGGCTGGGAAGCTGTCTTGGCCTGGGTCACTCGATCCTCATTGAGAAGTGTGTTCCACCTTATATCGTCCTGAATTCACCAATTGCCAGCGCCGCTGCTTCACCTCGCCGGGTTGTTGATCGGTCCCTTCTATGCTTTAGGGTCGATATCCCGCCCGGTTCAGCCTGATGCTCTTCAACTCCTATCCGTTCATCCTGCTGTTCCTGCCCGTCGCGCTGGCCGGTTATTTCCGGTTGGGGCGGCGCAGCAATCTTGCGCCGGTGATCTGGCTGGCGCTGGCCTCGCTCGCCTTCTATGCCATCGGCAACTGGCAGTTCGTGGCCCTGTTGCTGCTCTCGATCGCCTTCAACTACGGCATTGGCCATCTCCTCATCGTGGCGAAGCTCGGCCCCTCGCAACGAAAAGCCGCGGTCATTCTCGGCGTTGCCGGCGATCTCCTCGTGCTCGGCATCTTCAAATATGCCGGCTTCGCCACCGAGAACATCAACGCACTGCTCGGCACGCATTTGGCGGTCCACATCCTGCTGCCCGTCGGCATCTCCTTCTACACGTTCACGCAGATTGCGTTCCTCGTGGACGCCTATCGCAGGCACGTCGCGGCCTGCGCGCTGCCGCATTACGCGTTGTTCGTGACCTACTTTCCGCATCTGATCGCGGGGCCGATCCTCCACCACAAGGACATGATCCCGCAATTCGAGCGGAAGCAGACCAAGCATCCCGACGCGCATCTGATCCTGTGCGGCATCATCGTCTTCGCGATCGGCCTGTTCAAGAAGACCTGCCTTGCCGACGGCATCCAGCCGCTGGTCGCACTCGCCTTCGAGGCGCGCTCGCCGAGCTTTGACCAGGCCTGGCTTGGCGCGCTCGCTTACACCTTCCAGCTCTATTTCGACTTCTCCGGCTATTCCGACATGGCGATCGGCATCTCGCTGATGTTCGGCATCTTCTTACCCGTGAATTTCAACTCGCCTTACAAGGCTACCAGCATCGTCGAGTTCTGGCGTCGCTGGCACATGACGCTGTCGCAATTCCTGCGCGACTACCTCTACATCCCGCTCGGGGGCAACAGGCGCGGCCCTCTGCTGCGCTACGTCAACCTGATGATCACGATGTTGCTCGGCGGCCTCTGGCACGGTGCGGCCTGGACCTTTGTGGCGTGGGGTGCGCTGCACGGCGCTTATCTCTGCGTCAATCACGCCTTCAATGCGCTGGTGCCAGGCATCCCATCGGCCCTCGCGCGCCCGGCCCGCATGGCCGGCGCCGTGCTGACGTTCCTGGCCGTCGTCATCGCCTGGGTGTTCTTCCGCGCCGTGAGCATCGACTGGGCGCTGCGCGTGCTCCGCGCCATGGTCGATCCTTCGAATATCGTCTTCGGCCGCGAAGAGGTCGCCGCAATGGTGCTGATTGCCATCTATGCCGCTCTGGTCTGGCTGGCGCCGAACACGCAAACCATCATGGGCTATGATCACGGCAATCGTGGGGTGGGCGAGGCGTTGCGGGCAGGGCGCGTGCGGCCGCTGCTGCTCTACGGTGCATCGCTGGTGCTCGCCTTCGGCATTCTGGGCATCCAGAGCCACAGCGAATTCATCTATTTCCGGTTCTGATGCGCATGCCGCTCACACATTTACGGCGTCTTCTGCTCGCGAGCATCGCCTGCGTGCTGGGCGCAGCATTGCTCACCTATCTCGTCGATCCCCTGCAGCTGTTCCGCCCCTCGCGGCTGGCCTTCTACTCCGACGACACGCGCGTGCAGAACGCCGGGCTGATCCGCAGCCAGGCGTTCGACACCGCCTTCATCGGCACCTCGCTCGCCATCCATTTCCGCCAGAGCGACATCGATCGCGCGCTCGGCGTGCATTCGCTCAAGTTGGCGATGACCGGATCCAATTCGCGCCAGCAAAGCCTCGTGCTGGACCAGGCGATCGCCCGCGGTGCCAAGCGCGTGATCTGGGAGATGGATGATTTCATCTTCGTCGATGCCGCCGACATCGAGGCCGATCCTTATCTCCCCGTCGATCTCTACCGCAGCACGACGAAAGGCATCGCGTCCTATCTGTTCAGCGCGGCGATGGCGAAGGAATCCCTGTTCATGCTGTTGCGATCGATCCCGCCGTTGAAGCAGCCGCTGACGCAGGCGGCGCCTTATCTGCCGGTCAAGTTCGCGCTGGCTGATGTCGACGACATCTATGCGCTGCCGCGGGACTTGGACATTGCGCGAGACTACAATGCGAAGAAGACGCTTGCCGCCTTCGCTTACATCACGAGTCCCGTGCGCAGCCGTTTCCTCGGCGAGGGCTATGGCTATGAGGCCATGATCAGGCATTTCGAGCAGGACGCCGTGGGCCTGATCACGCGTCATCCCGACGTGACGTTTGACGTCTATTTCCCGCCATACTCCATCCTGCAATTCGTCGCGATGCGCGACGCCTCGCCCGGGACGTTGAAGATCGTCATGGATCTCACCGCTGTCATCGCGCAGCGCCTGACGCAGCTGCCCAATGCGCGCCTGCACGATTTCCGCGCGATCAAGGCGGTGACGCACGATTTGAGCAATTACGGCGACGTCATCCACCATTCGCCTGACGTGGATGCGAAGGTGTTGCAGTGGCTGGCGAGCGGGGAATACAGGATCGACCCGAACAAGCCGCTGATGTCGCTGGATGAGCTGAAGGCGCAGATCGAAGCCTATCGTGTGCCAAGGCCGTAGCCAGACATTCCGCCGTCGTCCCGACGAAGGCGGGACCCATAACCCCAGGGAGAAGTTCGGCGAAGACTTGGAGTGAAAAGGGCTTTGGTACTGCGACCTCCCTTTGTCGATGGATCACGCGGTATGGGTCCCGGCCTTCGCCGGGACGACACCGAACATGGGGCTGCGCATAGCCCTACGCCCCCACCTGCTCGCCAAGATAAGACACCGCGGCCTCGAGCCCGCCCTTGCCATGCGGGATCTTCAGCGCATTCAACCCGACCTCGATGACCCCGAGCGTGCCGAGCAGCATCGGCGCGTTGACATGGCCCATATGGGCGATGCGGAAGGCCTGGCCGGAGAGGTCACCGATGCCGGTGCCGAGCACGACGCCGCACTTCTCCTTGCAATAGCGTTGCAGCACCGCGGGGTCGTGGCCGGTGGTCATGGTCACCGTCGTCACGGTGTTGGAGCGCTCATGCGGTTCGGCAACATTGAAACCGAGCACCTGGCCTTCCGTCCATGCGCCGACCGCGCGGCGCGCGGCTTCGCCGAGCAGGGCGTGGCGACGGTAGGCGTTCTCCAGCCCTTCCTCGTGCAGCATGTCGATCGCCTTGCGCAGCGCGAACAGCAAATGCACCGGAGCGGTGCCGGCATATTTGCGGTAGTTCTCGGTGCCCTCGCGTTCGCTCCAGCTCCAATAGGGCGTGGACATGTTGGCCTTCTTGTGGACCTCCTGGGCGCGGGCGCTGGCAGCGACGAAGCCGAGGCCGGGCGGCGTCATCAGGCCCTTCTGCGAGCCGGACATCGCGACGTCGACGCCCCATTTATCCATCTCGAACGGCATGCAGCCGAGCGAGGCCACGGTGTCGACCATGTACAGCGCCGGATGACCGGCCGCCTTGATCGCCTTGCCGATCGCCTCGATGTCGTTCTGCACGCCGGAGGCGGTGTCGATCTGGACGACGACGACAGCCTTGATCTTGTGCTCGGTGTCGCGGCGCAGCCGCTCCTCGACCTCGTGCGGGCGCACCGCGCGGCGCCAGTCGCCCTTGAGCACCTCGACCTCGGCGCCCATCAGCGCTGCCGCATTGCCCCAGCCGATGGCAAAGCGTCCGCTCTCCAGCACCAGCACCTTGTCGCCGCGCGACAGCACGTTGCTCAGTGCGGCTTCCCAGGCGCCGTGACCGTTGGCGATGTAGATGTAGGACTTGCCCTTGGTTGCGAACAGACCAGAGATGTCGCGGAGCAGGCTTTCGGTCAGCTCGAGCATCTCCCTGGAGTAGATGTCGATTGCAGGACGATGCATCGCCTGCAGCACCGCGTCGGGCATCGTGGTGGGTCCGGGGATGGCCAGAAATTCCCGGCCCGCGCGAACGGTCATTGCTATCTTCCTTGTGTCGTGAAGACTGTCTGGTGGGTCGCTGATTTGTTCTTCTACGCGGCTGGGAGCCTTGAGAAAAGTCCGCAAAACGCAGGTCTGGGGCGGCTTTTTGTTGTGAGCATGGTCTTGCCGGAAAACCGCATCACACTTTGCGCTAACGCGGCCCTTCGGGTCCGGACCATGCTCTATCGTTTGGTCTCCCGGCAGCCGGCGGCCTCCGCCTCCTCGACCGAGCAGAACCAGCGGGTGCCCTTGCTGATCTTCATCTTGATCTGGGCGTACCAGCGGCTGGTGGGCTGATGGTAAATGCACTCGCCCGACGAATTGACGTTGCCCTTGATGGTGCAGTCAGGCGAGGGCGCCACCGGCCCGGAGGCCGAGGCGAGCAGCACCGCATGGGCGCCCTCGGGCGGCTTGGTGGCGCCCAGGATTGCAGTCTTCTTGTTGCGCACGCGCCAGTCCCAGGGCGCGATGAAGGCGCCCTGCCACATCCCGGCCTTGGCTTCACGCGCGGCCGCTTCGTCCGCCTCGTAGTCCTTGGAGAGGCGGACATAGGCCAGCGCCCAGCCGTTGCGCACCAGCCATTTCTGGATGTCCTCGCCGCCGACCTCGCAGCGCGCCACGGTGCGGCCGCGCCGGTCGATCGAGCGGGCATGGCAGACCCAATTCTTGCCCTCGGTGTATTTGGCGAGCTCGTCGCGCGCGGCGACGCCGCAGGTCCAGCGCTCGCTCTTGGTGTTGAGGCAGAGCTGGTCCGCCGAGGGCGCGTCGATGCCGCCGAGCCGGATCCGCGTGGTGCCGATCACGACGGAATCGCCATCGCGAACCTTCGCGGTGCCGGTGATGTCGGCGGCCAGCGCCAGCGAAGGCAAGCCGAGCAAGGACAGCGCAATCAGGAATTTTCGCAACGTGCCGGTCCGCATTGTCTCAAGAACACCTTGATAAGCCGCGCAATTGTGGTCGGCTTTGGGCCACACAGCCAGCCTATGCCGAACAGCGAGGCTTTCAATTTCCCGTCATCGCGGCCGATCTCGTAGGGTGGGTTAGGCGAAGCCGTAACCCACCTCTTTCGTTTCCACGGCAGACAGAAGTGGTGGGTTACGCCCAACGAACTGCGCTTCGCGCAGTCCGCAGGGCTGACCCACCCTACGACACCTACCCCCGCGCCATCGCCCGCTTCGCCACGGCCAGCGCCATCAGCACGAAGGCCGACGTCACTTCCGGCCCCCCGACCAGAATCCGCGTCGGGGTCTTCATCTTGTTCCATTCATAGGCGCGGAACGGGCCGCGGCGGCCGCCCTCGCCTGTCGCGTTGACGATCACATTCAGCGCCGGCGCGAAGGCGCGCGGATCGGCACCGAGATGGCCGAGCGCGATCAGCGCCAGCGCGGCGTCGAACACGTTCATCTCCGCGGCCATCAGCTCGCCCTTGACGTAGGAGAGCACGCGATGGCGGATGAAGTCGAAATCGCCGGCGGGATCGATTGCGGCCTGCGCTGCCAGCGGCAACGCCAGGAAGGCCGCATAGCAGCGGCCGAAATAGGCGCTGTAGAGCTCCGGCAGATAATAGATGTGCGAGCGCGGATTGGAAAAGGCGCCGCTCGCAGCCAGGCGCTTCTGGAAACCGATGATGCGATGCACGGTCGCGAGCCGCGCCGGCGTCTCCAGAATCTTCCAGCGTTTGAGGTTGCGGAAGCTCACCTCGAGAATGTCGAGATTGAGCGTCGGATCGAGATCGTTGCCGTAGGGACGCTCGCCTTTGAGATTGTCGATCCAGGTGGCAACGCCGCCTTCGTAGTCGATGTTATCGTTGAGCGGCACCGTCACGCGCGGCTCGTTGACGCCCGTATGCACCTGGTAGGTGGCGTAAAAATCCAGGAGCGGCTGGTCGATGATCGCATCGAGGCAGCCGGCCTGCGTCGCCGCCGAGATCGAGCACGCCGTGGTGTCGCAGTCGGGCACATAGACGCCGAAGCCGAGGTCCTGCTTGATCTGGGCGAAATAGCGCGAAAAGCGCGGATGCGGCGCCGGTGCCAGCGCGGTGATGACGTTGAAGCGCGCGCCGCCTGCCCCCTCGACTTCCTCGCGGCTGATATTGACGCAAAAATCGACCATGTCAGCGATGGCGCGCTCAGCCGCGATCTTGTCCGCCGGTGCGGCGAGCCCGCTCTCGACATAGCTGAGCAGCGCCTCGATGAAGAACGCATCGTAATAGGCCGAGCGGTGGCGGATCTGCACCGGCTCCCACATCGGCTCGGCGACCCCTCGCCAGGGTGGATTGACCACGGCGCGGGCCGGCGAGCGCGCGATGAAGACGCGGGCGAGGTTGAACAGCAGCGAGGAGTTCTTGTAGCCGCGCGCATTCAATCCTGACAGCGCCATGATCAGCTCGCGCCCGCGAAAGTCGGGATCGCCGATCAGGTTGAAGGCGGCATAGGTCGGCAGGAAACCGTTCTTGCGGTAAGAGCCGAGCAGATGCTGGGCGCAATCGCGGATGATGCCGTCGATCTGGGCCGGGGCAGGCATCGCGCCGACGAAGGCGGCCGGCGGCGGTTTGGGATGGTCGAGCGCGATGGTGTCGACCAGCTCGGCGATGGGCGCGCCGACCGCCGTCCAGTCGGGCTCGGCATCGTCGCGGGCGCGTGCCAGAGCCTCGCGCAACCGGGCGAGCTTCGCCTCGCCGCGCAGCTCGGGGAGGCCGGCACGGCGCAGCAGCAGGCGCAGCGCGGGATTGCCGAGCGCAGTCTTGTAGAATTTTGCCAGATGCGGATCGCCCCTGGCAGGACCCGACAATACGGGATCGCAGACGTCGTAAAGCGAGGGGCCGTCCTTGCGGGCTGTCAGCGCCCGGCACGCGGCACCTGCGAAATAATGAAAGCTCATGAAATACCTGGTCGCGGGGGACTTATCCGGAGGCAGGCCTGCGACCCGCCCCCGCAAGTCGTTGAAAAAGCTACCCGGATTCGTGGGAAATACAAATGTGATCAGCGTCACGAAAAAGGCGGCACAGGAGCTGCATGATCAGTCCCCGGAAGGCTACGGGGGAACCAAAAAGCGGGAATCTCGTTAGAGAAATCACCCAATATTTTCAGCGGCTTAGGTCAAATTTTGGATGATCTATTGCCGGGCTGGCGATCTCGGGTTAAGGGTTTGTTTGGTGCGGCGCCGCAAATTGCGCGCAATTCGGGGGCACTCCCCCGGCCGATCCCTCAAACCTAACGACGCCATCGCGCTACTCAAACAGTGTGCGCGCGCTTGGCAGGTCTTTGGCACTGACAGGAATGAAGCGAGATGAATTTTAGGCAGCTCGACATTTCCAGACGCTCGATTGCGTTCGCCGCGGCCCTCATCGGCACCGTGTCGCTGGCGATCGGCGCCCATGCTGCCCTCAACATGCGTGCGCTCGACGCCGCCAAGGCCGTTTCGACCGAGGTCACCGGCTCGGTCGGCCAGACCTCGCGTCTCGCGCTTGTCATCGGCAATGGTCATTACCCCGACGCCAGCGCGCCGCTGACGCAGTCGATCAACGACGCGCGCGCGCTCTCCTCCAGTCTGCGCAAGAACGGTTTCGACGTCGACATGGTGGAAGACGCCAGCAAGGACGACATGGTCCGCGCCGTCAATCGGCTGAAGTCCCGGATCAAGCGCGACACCACCGTCATGCTGTTCTTCGGCGGCTATGGCGTGCAGGCCGGCCGCGAAAGCTACATGCTGCCGGTCGATGCCGTGATCTGGAAGGAAAGCGACGTGCGCCGCCAGGGCGTCTCTATCGAGGGCGTGCTCGAGATGATGAAGGAGCAGGGTGCCAAGGCCAAGCTCGTCGTCGTCGATGCCTCGCGCCGTAACCCTTACGAGCGTCGCTTCCGGTCCTACTCGCACGGTCTCGCGCCGATCGGCACGCCCGACAATGCGCTGATCCTGACTTCGGCGTCGCCTGGCAAGGTCGCCGACGACGGCAAGGGCGAGCACTCGACGCTGGTCAGCGAGCTGCTCAACAACCTCAATGCGCAGGGCACCGCCGAAAGCGTCTTCAACAAGACCCGCGTCGCCATCTCCCGCGCTTCCGAAGGCGACCAGGTCCCGACCGTGTCATCCTCGCTGCTCGAGGACGTGCATTTCGACCAGGCCGGCGGTTAGTTTTTCTCCGCTCTCGTAGGGTGGCAAAGGCGCAACGCGCCGTGCCCACCATCTTTCCAATACTTTGCGAGAAAGACGTGGGCACGCTCCGCTTTGCCCACCCTACGACATCGTGCTTGGGGCACGTCTACCTCTCCATCGTCATTGCGGCAGCGAAGCAATCCAGAATCCCTCCGCGGAAAGACTCTGGATTGCTTCGCTACGCTCGCAATGACGGATGACGCGCGCCCTACTTCGCGGCCTCGCTCGCCATCACCGGCCGCACCGGATCGCCTTCGCGCAGAAGCGCGCCGGCGCGGGCGACGACGATGTCGCCTTCGACGAGGCCGTCGCGGACCTCGATATTGCCGCCCGACATCAATCCGATCTCGACGCGCTTGGTCTCGACGCGGTTGCGGCGGATCACCTGCACCACGGTGCCGGCGGATGAATATTGCACCGCTGTGAGCGGCACCGCGACATTGCAGCTCTGACCGGTCTTGATCAGCGCGCGGCCGCTCGCATTCAGCAGCAGCCGCTTCTGTGGGGAAGAGATGCCGATATAGACCATGCCCTGCTGGATGTTCGGCTCGACGGTCGGACCGATGCGGCGCACCTTGCCGTCGATATCGCCGGCGCCGGCAATGCGCACGGTGACAGGCTGATTGACCGCGAGCTTGCGCATGTCGGTGGTCGCGACCAGGCCGACGAGATCGTATTCGCTGCGCGCCACGATCGTGAACAGCGCCTCGCCCTTGGCCGAGGCGAGGTTGCCGATCTGTGCGGTCGAGGTGGCGATCACGCCGGCCACGGGCGCGGTGACCTGGAGCGTGCCGCCTTCGGGCAGCGCCAGCCGCGCCAGCATCTGGCCGGCCGTCGTGGTGTCGCCGGCCTCGGCCAGCACCTCCGTCACCTTCAGCCCCGGACGCTCGGGCCGCACCGAGGTCTCCTCGCGCGCGATGATCGTGCCGGTGGCCTCGACGATGTCGGAGAAACAGGATTTGGCCGCCTTCAACACCGTGACCGCCGGCCCCTTGGGCGCGTCGTCATCGGCCGCGCGCACGGGCTGGACAGAGATCAGCGCCAGGCCGGCAAGGGCAACGAAGGTCTGGGACAGGGAACGCGCAGGCAATGAACGCATCGGTCATTCCGGTTGGCCGCATGAAGGCTTGCATCGATAGCAGAAGCGGCAGCACTGGGCCATGGGCTGACCGGATCAGAATGCCGCAGCGCAGGCGGCGCGATGCCCCCTGTTGAATTGGTCGCTGCAAGAACGAAGAGGTTCGCTCTCGTTCCCCCTTCCCTGGAGGCGCCCCCCCCAGGGGAGCGTAAGAGAAAGCTCCCTCACTGCAACGTCAAAAACTCCACCCAGTTCGGCTTCCTGCCGGTGGCATAGGACTTCAACTTGCTGAGCGCGCCGCTGCTCTGATCGATGCCGTAGACCGTCATGGCGTCGGAGAGTTCGCCAACCGCGGCGAGGTAGCGGCCGGTCGGATCGATGTTGAAGCCGCGCGGCTGCCTCTCGGTCGGCACGCTGCCGATGGTGGTCAGCTTGCCCGATGTCGCATCGACCTTGTAGGCGGTCAGCGTGTTGGTGGTGCGCTCGGAAGCATAGAGGAAGCGACCGTCCGGCGTGATGTGGATATCGGCGGCCCAAGGTTTCTGACCAGACTCTTTTCCGTTGAAGGCTTCCGGCAGCGCGGTGGTGCGCTGGATCTCGCTCCAGGCCCCGCTCCCTGCCTCATAGCTGTACGCCGCGACGTCGCCGTTCAGCTCGTGGATGAGATAGACGAACTTGCCATCGGGGTGGAACACGAAGTGCCGCGGCCCGGATTTCTCCGGCGTTTTGACAGCAGGCTCGCTCGGCATCAGCGAGCCGGCGCTGGCATCGAACGCAAAGCGCAGCACCTGGTCCGAACCGAGATTGGTTGCGAACACAAAACGGTTGTCGGGCGAGGGCAGGAAGGCGTGTGCGTTCGGCCCGGTCGGGATCACCTGCCTCGGCTCGGCGACGACGCCGTTCGCAGGAAGCGGATTCAACGCGACCTTGTTGCCGCCATAGGAGGCGCTGAACAGCACCTTGCCGCCGCGGTCGGTCGCGATGTTGGCCATGCTGTCGGCGAGCGGCCCGTTGCCGATATGGTTGAGGAGGCCGGTCTTCGGGTCGATCGCAAAGCTCACCGCCTGGAACGGCTGCGAACGGACACCGGCGATCAGCACGCGGTGGTCGGGCGTGATTGCGAGCGGCGTCGAGGCGCCGGGCTTTTCGATGCCGGTGAAGGCGGCGGTCTCTACCAGCGTCATCTCGCCGTTGTCGGCGATCTTGAACACGCTGATGTCGTTGCTGTCGGCATTGCCGACATAGGCGAAGGTTTCGGCCATGCCGGCACGGGCTCCCAAGACGAGGGCAAGAGTGGTAAAAAGGGTGGTCGCGATCGCAGCGCGCGGCAGTTTCGATGTGACTTGGCGTCCCGGTCCGATCAAGGGCGTCCTCCCGATGTGGCGTTATCGTTTTGCGGCAGAGGATAGCGGCTGGCATTCCCTTGCACCAAAATCCAGATCGGATCGATCGATGCCGAAAATGCATCGTTTCCTTGGCTCGCCGCTAGCGCACCGCCCCCGTCAGGTCGCGCGAGTGCAGATGCGGCGTTGCCGCATGGTCGGGCGGTCCGAGCACGGTCCACACGGCGACCGCCACTATGGTGGAGGTGAGGATGGTCCAGGCGACGAGTTGCTTCCGCATCAGGCCAAATCCGTCGCTTGAGACATCGGTGCGCTCTGGCCATTCTGCACCGCAAAAAGCGATGCGGCTGTGAACTCGTTCACAGCGCAAATAGTGCGCGAACCATTACCGGCGGTGTGCATTGACCCGGCATGCCCCGCGAAAACGACCTCGAAGGCAAGCCCGACATGGGCGGCAAGCACGGCGGCCAGGCCGGCCAGCCCAAGCCGCCGCCGCGTCCGCACGAAGGCGCTCGCGATGAAGATGTCGTGGCAAAGCGCCACACCGGTCAAGCCGACCAAACCGGCCGCAAGGTCTCGCCGACCAACACATCAAAGCGCTAAGCTTTGCCTGCTATTGCTCAAGTCGCAGGCCCCGGCCACGCGATCGTCAGGGAACGGCAGCCCCTTCGCGCCGTTACCCCGGTCCTGCAGCCGAGGGCACAACGGAGGCTGGTAAAACGGAGGCTGGAAGTGTTTTGGATCTATTGGGACACCGCCTGGTCGCTGATCATCAGCGGTATCATGTTCACCACGATCGTGACCCACCCGGACGCCGAGTTCGCGGAGATCCGGGCCGGACGACAGTGACATTCCAGGCGAGGGCCTGAATACCGTCTGAACATCCATCCGCGCGGGTGCCATTCAACTCGTCTCGCGCGTGGGTAAGCTGGTGAACCAAATCTTAGGAGCGGCGCGGTATTTTTCTGAATCATTTTCTGATTCAGAGGCCGCGCTCCCTATGGCATTGTTCGGCAATCCTTCGATTCGTTCTGTTCTCGGCGCCATCATCGGTGTCCTCGGCCTGTTCCTGGTCGGGCAACTCGCAAGCGGGCTGTTCGGTGCGATCGAGCGCAACAGCGCCGCGCAAAAGGTCGAGCGCTATGCCGGCACTGACCAGCAGCTCTTCACGGCTCTGCTCGGCTTCCGGATCGAGCGCGGCACCTTCCTGTCGGCGCTGGTTGCCGAAGAGCCGGCCAATTCCGCAGCCGATGACCGAATCGCGGCCAACCGGCAGACGTCGGAAGCGGCCTACAAGAGCGTGCTCGAACGCCTCGACGGCGTGTCCGATTCCCGCCTTGCCGGCCTCCTGGGCAAGCTCGTTGCGCTCCATGATGCCTTGATGCCGCTGCGGACCAAGGCCGAAGGCCTGATCCATCAGCCGAAGGCGGCGCGCGACACCAAGCTGGCCGACGAGTTCCGGAAAACCGCGGCGGACTATCTCGACGCCATCCTCGCGCTGACCGTCGATCTCGAGAACGCGCTCAAGCTCACCGACCCCCTCGTCGATCATTTGCTGGGCGTCAAGCAGTCGGCCTGGGCCGCACGCAATTTCGGCGGCCTTATCGCGATCCGTCTCGAGGCCGCAGGCGCCGCCGCAAAGCCCTGGACCGCCCAAGACATCGTCGGGGCGGCCGAGGACGGCGGCCGTGCCAAGCAGGCCTGGAGCCAGGTGCAGGATGCGGCCGGCCGCGCCGACGCCCCGGCGAGCCTCACCGACGTCATTGCGCGTTCGAAGGCTGCCGATGCCGTTGCCATGGTCGAGCGCCAGCAGGGGCTCATCAAGGCGCTGAGCAACAACCAGACCATCGACATCAAGGGCGTCGAGCTTGCCAAGCTCAACACCGCCATTCTCAATTTCTATGTCGAGGCCGGCCAGGCGGCGCTTGCCGAAATGGTCGCCCGCGCCGGGCAGCAGAAGACGGCCGCGATATGGAGCCTCGCCTTCAACGGCGCCATGATGCTGGTGGCGCTCGCCATCACGGTGTTCGGCTTCATCCTGGTTCGGAGCCGCGTCTCGACCCCGATCCGCAAGCTGACGCAGGCGATGCAAAAGCTCGCCGAGCGCGACTATGAGATCGAGCTCGCAGGCATCGAGCGCGGCGACGAGATCGGCGAGATGTCGCGTGCCGTGTCGGTGTTCAGGGAGAACATGATCACGGGCGACCGCCTCGGCGAGGAAAAGGCGGCCGAGCAGGCCAAGAAGGAGCGGCGCCAGCTCGCCATCGACCGGCTGATCGAGCAGTTCGAAAAGACTGTCACGGAATCGCTGCACACGCTGGCCTCGGCCTCGGGTGAGCTGAATGCCACCGCGCAGTCGATGTCCTCGACCGCCGAGCAGGGCTCGTCCCAGGCCGCCTCCGTCGCGAGCCTGTCGGGCGATGCCTCCTCCAACGTGCAGACGGTGGCGGCGGCGACGGAAGAGCTGTCGGCTTCGATCAGCGAGATCAGCCGCCAGGTCGCAGAATCCTCCAGCATCGCGGGCGCCGCCGCCAGCGAAGCCGAGCGCACCAACACCGAGGTGCAGGCGCTGGCCGACGCCGCCCAGCGCATCGGCGATGTCGTCGCGCTGATCACGGGCATTGCCGAGCAGACCAATTTGCTCGCGCTCAACGCCACCATCGAGGCCGCGCGCGCCGGCGAGGCCGGCCGCGGCTTCGCGGTGGTCGCGTCCGAAGTGAAGAACCTGGCCACGCAGACCGCGAAGGCGACGGAAGAGATCACCGGCCAGGTCGCCGCGATCCAGGGCGCCACCAAATTGTCGGTGACCGCGATCCAGTCGATCGGCACCACCATCCAGCGCGTCAACGAGATCGCAGCCGCGATCGCGGCGGCAGTCGAGGAGCAGGGCGCCGCGACGCGCGAGATCGCGCGCAACGTGCAGCAGGCCTCGCAAGGCACCAACGAAGTCTCGCGGCATATCTCGGGCGTGTCGCAGGCGGCCGGGCAGACCGGTGCCGCCGCCGGCGAGGTGCTCGATTCCGCCAAGATGCTGGCGCGCCTGTCTGACGATCTCAAGCGCGACGTCGACCGCTTTGTCGGCGATCTCCGGGCGGCGTAGGCTCGTCGTTATCAGCCGTTAACGGTTCCAGGCCGAGGCGAAATCGCTTTGAAGTTTGTTAAATTTTGCTGGGTACCTCTCCCCTCGTAGCGTGATCCGGGGAGAGTCATGGGTAAGCGGGCCAAGCGTGGAAAAGCGGAGACCGTCGCACTACCCATGGCCGCGCGAGTCGCAATCGGCGCCGTCGCCGTCGCCGCATTGGGCTACGGCTTGCTGTCCGGCCCGGAGAGTGCTGAGCCGATACGGAAGCCGGCCGCGCACCAGGCTCTCGCGTCGTCGACGCCCGTCTACGTGGCAGCTCCAGCTCATGCATCCGCGCCGGCGCCGGCTCCCGCCCCAGCTCCGATTCCGACCCCGGCGCCTCTGGTCGAACCACCAAAAGCCGCTGACGGTCCCGGCGCATTCGTCCGGCAGGTGGTTGACTACGCCAGCCACCAGGCGCCGGGCACCGTGATCGTCGATACCAAGAACACATTCCTCTATTTCGTGCTGAACGACACCCAGGCCCTGCGCTACGGCATCGGTGTTGGCCGCGAAGGTTTCACCTGGTCCGGCGAGCAGACGGTGGCCCGGAAGACGGAATGGCCGGATTGGCGTCCGCCTGCAGAGATGCTGGTGCGTCAGCCTTATCTGCCGCGGTTCATGGCAGGCGGTCCCGGCAACCCGCTCGGCGCTCGAGCGATGTATCTCGGCGAGACCGAATTCAGAATCCACGGCACCAACAAGCCCGATACGATCGGCAAGCGGGTCTCGTCCGGCTGCATCCGGTTGACCAATGACGACGTCGTGGACCTCTATGAGCGGGTGAAAGTCGGAGCCAAAGTGATCGTGCTGCCGGCAGTCGCGCCGTCACCTGGACCGAAGGTCGCCGAGGTCCAGTAATTCGCGCCACTGTCCCCGCTGCGTATCACTGCATCATCGCCGCCGCGATCTTCTCCGCCGACATCAGCACCGGAAAATTGGTGTTGGCGCACGGCACCACCGGGAAGATCGAGGCGTCGACGACGCGCAGGCCCTGGATGCCCTTGACGCGGCCTTGCGTGTCCACCACCGCCATCGGATCGTCGGCCCGGCCCATGCGGCACGAGCAGGAGGCGTGCCACACGCCGATGGCGGCCTTGCGCACGAAAGCTTCCAGCGCCTCGTCATTGTTGATCACGTCATCGAAGGTGAAGCCCTCGACCACGAAATTGTCGATCAGATAGTGACGCAGCGCCGCCGGCCCATCCATCAGGATCGCGGCGATCCTGGTCAGGATCTTGTTCTTGGTGTTGACCACGCCGATCTTGCGGACCCTGTCGGTGTAAGCGGCCGGAAACGGCTTGTCCGTCACCTGCCTGACGATATCGCTCATCTGAATGGCGGCCATCTTGCGGAAGCCGCTCATCAGGCGGTCGAGGTCGCGCCGGTCCGACAGCAGATTGAACTCGACGATCGGCTCGACCGTGGGATCGCGCGAGGCGAGCTTGACCTGCCCCGTCTCCGAATAGGTCTTGTTGACGAAGGTGAGCAGCGAGCCGATCTGCTCGCCGACCGCGTGCCAGGCCGATTTGGAGAGCACGATGACGAACATGTCGCCCTTCGGCACGCCCGGAAGCCCCGACGAATAGCGCAGGCCGAGCTGCACCTGCCGCCTGGTGTGCTCGTTCATGCGCGCGCCGCGGCGAACGAAGGACGACAGCGAGATCGAGGGATGGTCCATCAGGCGCTGGCCGACGCCGGCGAGCCCCATCCGCACCGGAATGCCCATGTCCTTGAGGTGGCCGACCGGGCCGATGCCCGCGCGCAACAGATGCGCGGGCGAATGGATCGCGCCCGCGGACAGAATGATCTCGCGGCCACGGAATTCCTGCTCGCGGCCATCGATCATGGCTTTCACGCCGACGCAGGCCGTGCCTTCGAACAGCAGCTCTCTCACCTCGGTGTTGGTGGAGATCGTGAGATTGGCGCGCTTGCGGGTGTCGCGGTCGAGATAGCCCATTGCCGCCGAGACGCGCTGCTCGGCCTCGTTGGAATGCGTCACCGGGAAATAGCCGTCGACGAACTCGCCGTTCTGGTCTGCCACATAGGGATGGCCGGCTTGATCGAAAGCATCGGCGACCGCTTGCGAATGCTTGGTCCAGTGCTCCCGGGGAATGCGGCGCACGGGAATCCGGCCGTTCTTGCCGTGATACGGCCCGTCGAAATCGAGGTCGCGCTCCACCTTCTTGAAGAAGGGCAGCACGTCGGCCCATGCCCAGCCCTCCGCGCCACGCGTCTGCCATTCGTCGTAGTCGGTCGGTGCGCCGCGATTGGCCATCTGGCCGTTGATCGACGAGCCGCCCCCGAGCACGCGCGCCTGCTCGTATTTGCGCATGGGCGGACGCGCTTCGTGCGGATTGTTGTGGCTGACGACCTGGGTTGTGACCTTGAGCTCGGTCCAGTGAAAGCGCGGGTCGAAATAGGCGGTGCCCGGATAGCTGTCCCTGATCTCGGCCGGCTCGTTGCCGGGTGGCGTGTCCTGTCCGGCTTCGCACAGCAGGACCTTGTTGGCACTCCCAGCGGAGAGCCGGTGGGCCAGCACGGACCCCGCCGAGCCGCCGCCCACGATAATGTAGTCGTACACGATTGGCGTTTCCTCTTGCTCTTGAGACAAGAGGGTAGCGTGGAAATATCGCGAGGTCACGCCCCGGCCGATGCAGGCGGGGGCTGCGTCAAGACGCTATTGCAAAACCTCTATTGCAAGACCTCTATTGCAAGACCTTGGGCATCACGACGACGACGTCGACCTGCTTGTTCAGCACGCGCGAGGCCACGGCGGCGATGAGCGGCGAGTAGCTGTCCTCGATGTCGGAGGCGACGTCCTCGTTCCTGGCGAAGGCGTAGAGCATCGTGCCCTCGATTTCGTCGAAGCGGATGCCCGCGAAGACGTGGTCGAACGCCTCGGCGCCGACAATGCCGGCCATCAGAGCCTGAATGGCGTGGTCCTGAACGCGTGTGAGCTTCATCATGCCGATGAGATATGGCAGCGCCGCGCGAATACAAGATGCGGTGAAGCAGTCGCGGGCAGTCCCGTAGTAGGGTGGGTTAGACGGCGGCTGCGCAAAGCGCAGTCGCTGGCGTAACCCACCAATTTTGTCTCCGCGGAAAGAGGTGGGTTACGCCGTGCGAACCGCGCTTTGCGCGGTCGCAGGGCTGACCCACCCTACGAGCTACGAGCCGAAAGCCTCACGTCATGCTGCCGGGCATGAAGCAACGGATCAAGGTGCGGCCGCCGACGTAATAAGGCCAGACGATGGTGCGCCCGACGCGGTTCGGCTCGGTGATCACGGTGTCATCGGGCACTTCGATCCAGTCACCGAGAATCCTCACGCGATAGTGTCCACCTCGCGTCTCCCAATCGACGTCGTCGAGCGCCGTGCCGTCGGCATCGGCGCAGCAGGGACCGCCGCCCTTGCTGTGCAGGCTCTCGAACCAGCCCTTGAGGGGGGAGTTCGCAAAGCGACCGTCGTCGCGCGCCTGCGCGGCGAGGCCGACCATGGCTGCGGCTGCTATGAGAGGAATCATCCTGAAAGTCACGATCGCCATATCGCCTCGCTCGATGTGCACGCGCGCCCGTTCGCAGACGACAAGCCGCCTGCGATGCGCGTGATGCAATGTTGACTAATTCCCGATCGGCCGGAGTTCCCGGTCGCCTCAGCAGCGCGATAACGGCAATGTGCGAGGTTTGATCCTATTTTCGGAACGGGGGCGGCGCTGGTCCGAAAACCGCAGGCGGGGCAATAGGCTCAAGCCGCGGCCGCCTGCTTCGACAGCAATTGCTTCAGCTTCGCCGCCGGGATCGCCGGGCTGAACAGCCAGCCCTGCATCTGGCTGCAGCCGAGCTGCCGCAGCACCTCGCGCTGGGCTTCGGTCTCGACGCCCTCGGCCGTCGTCGCCATGTGGCGGGCGGCGGCCATGTGCACCACGGCCTGCACGATCGGGGAGGAATCTTCTGGTTCGCCGATATCGCTGATGAAGCTGCGGTCGATCTTGATCTTGTCGAAGGGGAAGCGGTGCAGATAGCTCAGCGACGAATAGCCGGTGCCGAAATCGTCGAGCGCGATGCGCACGCCGAGCTCGCGCAGCTGCTGCAGGACGGTCAGCGCCTCCTCGTCGTCGCGGATCAGCACAGTCTCGGTGATTTCCAGCTCGAGCCGTTCCGGCGCCAGACCCGACTCGGCGAGCGCAGCCGCAACCTTCAGCGCCAGCGTCTTGGAGCGGAACTGGACCGGCGAGACGTTGACCGCAATGTGGATGTCGCCGGGCCATGATGCGGCCTCGAGGCAGGCCTGCTTCAACACCCATTCGCCGATCTCGCCGATCAGGCCGGTGTCCTCAGCGACCGGAATGAAGTCGGCGGGCGAGACCATGCCGCGCTCCGGATGACGCCAGCGCAGCAGTGCTTCGCAGCCGGTGACGACATTGGCGGAGAGATCGACCAGCGGCTGGTAATGCACCTCGAACTCGCCGCGGGCCAGCGCCTGGCGCAAATCGAGCTCGAGCTGGCGGCGCTGGCGCGCCTTGGCGTCGTATTCGGGGACGAAGATGCGGAAGGTGCCGCGCCCTTCCGACTTCGCCGCATACATTGCGAGATCGGCGCGCTTGAGCAGCTCGTCGATGATGTCGCCATGGTCGGGCGCGATCGCGATGCCGATGCTGGCATCGGTCGTGATCTCCTGGCCCTTGCAATCGACCGGCATGCGCAGCGATGTCAGGATCTGTTCAGCCAGCGCGCTCAGCCCGGCCTGGTCGGAGGTGCCGGCCTTGACGATCGCGAACTCGTCGCCCCCTAACCGCGCCACCAGATCGTTGCCGCTGACGCAGGCGCGCAGGCGGCTTGCGACCTGGCGCAGCAATTCGTCGCCGACCTCGTGTCCCAGCGAATCGTTGACGCCCTTGAACTCGTCGACGTCGATATAGAGGATGGCAAACGGCTTGCCTTGGGCCAGCTCCGCGACGCGGCGCTCCAGATGGCCGCGCATCAGCACGCGGTTGGGCAGGTCGGTCAGCGCATCGTAATGCGCCATATGGGCGATGCGCTCGTCGGCCCGGACGCGCTCGGTGACGTCGTCATGAGTGGCGAGCCAGCCGCCGCCCGCGCCGGGATGGTTCTTGACTTCGATCAGGCGGCCATCGGAGGTCTCGACGATGCTGCTCTGCGTCAGCCCGACCTGGCTCAGGATCCTGTCACAATATTCGTCAACGTCGCCCTCGAACGAGCCGGTGTCGGCGCGATGCTGGATCACGTCGCGGAAATGCACCCCGGGCTTCACCGCATTGGTCGAGAGGCGGTACATGTCGATGTAGCGGCGGTTGCAGACGATGAGCCGTTCGTCCTGGTCGAACATCAGGAGCCCCTGCGTCATCGTGTTCATGGCGGTGTCGAGCCGCTGCTTCTCCAGCGAGAGGCGGTTGGTCACCTGGCGGAAGATCAGGAACAGGGTGAGCACGAGCAGGCCGATCGACAGCACGGCCACGGTGACGAAGAACTTGGTTTGGGTGCGCCAGGTGGCGAGCGTTGCGTCCAGCGACCTGGTTGCGATGATCACGAGCGGCTCGCCGCTTAGGAGGCGCGAGGCGACAATGCGGTCCTTGCCGTCGATCGGGCTGGTGAGCCTGGTCGTGATGGAGGTGTGCTGGAACACGGCCTTCTGCTGCGCCGAACCGATGCGATAGTTCTGCCCGATCATCGCCTCGACATGCGGAATGCGCGCGAGCAGCTGGCCGCTCTGGTGGTACATCGCGACCGAGGAATCCTCGCCGAGCCCGGTCGAGGCGAAGAAGGATTCGATCTGCTCCGGCGCGATCGCGCGCGTGACGATGCCGAGGAATTCACCATGCGGACCCGACACGCGCCGCGCCATCACGATCGCCGGACCAGTGCCGAACCGGCCGGGTACGACCTCGACCTCTTCCTGCGCCGCAGGATCATTCCTGAGCTTGATGAAATAGCCGCGATCCGACACCGAGATGTCGGCGACGGGCCAGCGCTTCGTCGAGTTGATCAGCACGCCGCGCGCATCGAACACATTGGCCCCGGCAATGTCGGACCAGCCGCTGGCCTTGGTGCGCAGCACCTCGTGCACGGCGAGCGTGCCCATCTCGCTGCGGAAGACATCGGCGGATTCGATGCCGTGGCTCTCGAGTTCCGCGATGATGCTCTTCTGGAGCACCGCGAAATCCTCGAACTCGCGGTCGAAATGGCGCGCCAGCAGGCGGACGGAGCTTTCCAGGCTGTCGCGACCGCTCTCGATGGCGTTCTTGCGGAAGCGGTCGACGGTGAGCGCGGTGCCGACAGCGGTCGCGGCCATCAGCACGAAGCCGCCGACGATCAGCCACGTCAGCGGCGCGCCGCGCCATTGGCGAAGCAGCACGCGCAGTCGCGCGGTCCATCGGATTGATGCGCCCATCCCAGCTCTCCCTTGGGATGCAGGATGCAGCAAAACCGACAAGACCCCGTTACCATTGAGGGTTAGGGAACTATGAATCGGAACAAGATCAGAGGCTTGGCACGGCGCCGTTAGACACGGGTCCTGTGGGGTGAGTTAGCCCTGCGACTGCGCAAAGCGCAGTCGCTGTCTAACCCACCCTTCTGTAACGGGCTTTCAAAGGTCAATCCCTTTTTTGCGTCGTACCGTTCGCCGGGGTCTTGCTTCTGTACGGGGTCGGCGCAAGGCCGCCACCTGATGGGGTTTGAAGAGGATAGGCCGACCAATCTACGTTCGCGTGGTCGCAAGGGCCACTGGATGGGTTGCGGTCTGACCTGATCCATCGTCCCGGCGAGGGGACTTCGCTTCGAGAGGGAGGTGTCGTGACCCGCTCGAAAACCTTTTGCCTCCTTGTTTAAGCTGCAGCAGCGATTTTCTTGTGGGCTGGATTGAACGGCGTCCCATCGACCAGCATCCGATGCATGATCACAGCTAATCTGCGCGCCAGCGCGACCTTCGCCTTGCTCATGCCGGCTCGCTTGGCGATCCGCATCGCCCAGCTCTTCAGCTCGGTGCAGCCTTTGAGCGGCTTGGTCAGCATGATGTGTGCGGCCTCGTAGAGCGCGGTGCGCACCGAAGCGTCACCGATCTTGCTGATCCGACCGGTATAGTCGGTCTCGCCGGACTGATACTTCTTCGGGGTTATCCCGAAATGCGCCCCCACTTGCTTGGACGATTTGAATCGGGCTGGATCGTCAATTGCCGAAGCATAGGTGAGCGACACAACCGGTCCGACGCTCGGGGTCGACATCAGCAGCTTGGCTTTGGCATCGGAACGCGCCATCCGACGAACCTGCTTCTCAAAACCGTTGAACTCGCGCAGCAGCACAGCGTGTACCGCCAGCAAGGCCTCTGCGACGGTCTCCAGGTTCGGGTGACCTGCCACCAGCTCACGGATCCGTCCGCAAAAACTTCGTTCTGTCGTCGGTCCGACCTTGAGCCCAAACCCGCGCAAGATCCCGCGCAGGCTGTTCTCGACATCGCGCAACTTCGACTGCACCAGCTTGCGGGCGGTCAACACCGTGCGCGTCTCCTGCGCGTCCATCGACTTGCAATGCACCGGGCGGAACCAGCCGAGCCGCATCAACTGGGCGATGCCGCGCGCATCGTTGCGGTCAGACTTCACCGGCATCGCCTCAAAGGCTTTGCGGACGTGCCGCGTCTCCAGTAGCTCCACTGCAAGACCGGCAGCCTTCATCGCCGCAAACAGCCATTGTGACAGCGGTCCGGCTTCCAGCCCGATCCGCTCGAGGCCCAAACCCAAACCGTGGAACCAGGCGATCAGTGCCTCCGGCTCGCTCGTCACCTTGGCCTCCCGCAAAATCTTGCCGCTGGCGTCAACAACACACACGCTTGAGCATTCCAATGATACGTCGATTCCGGCATAGTGGTGCATGGTCGTTCCTCAATGATGCTTGGAGCGGGCTTGCCCGACTCCGTTTGATACCATCAGTCTGAGGGACGACCGCCTCCCAAGCCAGCCGCGCGACGCGCGCCTTCAAATAGCGCCGTAGCTAGCGCGGCTGGCTTGGGAGGCCTCCGTGCCCGTTACCCCATCTACAACTGTGTCCTACAACTGTGTCCTCTCACTCCCGCTTCACTTCCCATTTCAGCGCTTCCGCATTCTCCTTGGCGAAGATCTCGGGCACGTCGAATGTCCCGGTCTTCAGATCGTAGCGGCATTGCCAGCCGCCCAGCCCCTTCATGATGGTGTTTTTCGGATGCTTGTCGTATTGGCCGGCGAGGCTGATCACGAGATAGCGGTCGTTGGGCCAATCGACGCCGAGCCAGCGATAGGCCTCTTCCGTGCCCTTCAGCAGATTGGCCGATATGTGGAAGTCGAGCTTGGCGAAGTGCTTTGTCTCGGGCCGGCCGTAGAAATAGGCCCAGGCGAGATCGCTCAGCGATTTCCTGGTCGCGCCGACAAAGGTGCCGTTCTCGGCATGATAGAGAAACAGATCCTGCTCGCCCGAACCGGTCTTCTGCATCCGTACCAGCCACTGCGAGTCCGCGGTGAAGCGGAAGCCGGCCCCATAACCCTGCTCCGGCTTCAGCTCGGTCATCTGATCGCCGCGACGGGCCCAGACCTGCCATTTGACCTCCCAATCGCCGGCGTCCTTCACGTACTGTTCGAGCTTGGTGGCGCCGTCGGGCGAGGTGAAGGCGAGGTCGGCATCGTCGCTGAGGACAAATCCCGGCGGCGGGCCGGAGGCGGCAAGCGCCGGGGTGGCGGCGAGTGCCAGGGCAAGCGCCAGCCATGGCGCGGCGCGGCAAAATGCGGTCATGACGAAATTCCTAAAAAATGGCCGCCAGAATGGGTGATGCGGCCTCGCTGGTTTGACGCCGAGAGGGCCGGCTCGGTTCATCCCTTCGAACGTCTTGCTGCCGCAGCCAAAACGGCGCAATTTGCCGAGGCTGATTTGCGACCCAGAGATTTTTGATCAAGGCTTGAGGACTGATGATCACCGCAACCAAGGCCTTCATCGCATTCTGTCTGCTTGCTCTGGTCGGCGCCGTGCTGGTGATCGGCCCGACCGAGCTGCGCCACATGCTGCCTGATGGCACGAACACCGAAATGGCGGGGGTCGCGAAGCCCGAGGCGAAGGCTGAGGGCAAAAACCAGCCCAAGGTCGAGGCCAAGGTCGAAACCAAGGCCGAAACCAAGGCCGAAACCAACGTTGAGGCCAAGACAGAACCGAAGACAGAACCGAAGACAGAGCCGAAGACGGACGAACCGAAGCTGGCCGCGGTTGCACCCGCGCAGTCCGCCTCGCCTGTAACCGCCGATGCGCCGAAGGCGGGCGCGCTGGCCGAGACCCAGAAGCAGGTCGCGGCGCTGGGTGATGTCGCACCGGCCAAGCCGCAGCCTTCAGCTGCGGACACCGGTCCCAGTTTCGACGTCGCCCGCGTCGACGCTCAGGGCGAGGCCGCCGTGATCGCGGGCCAGGCCGCACCGGGCGCCACGGTCGAGCTGCTGCGTGACGGCCAGCCGCTCGACAGCGTGGTGGCCGACGCGTCGGGCCAGTTCGTGATGACCCCGCCAAAACTTCCCGCCGGCAGCTACGAGCTGGCGCTGCGTGCCAAAGCCCCCGACGGCACCGTCATGCAATCCAGCCGCACCATGCCGGTCACGATTGCCGAACCCGCGCCGCCGCCGGCGCGTGTCGCTGTGGCCGCGAAGCCCGAGGCAAAGCCGCAAGAAACAAAACCTGACGACAAGTCGGACGTCGTCGCCTCGCTCCCGGCGCCGCATCTGGCCTCGACCCCGGAACGATCGGCGGTTCGGCCGCGGATGATGGGCCCGCCCAAACCGAAGTCCATGGCGCGCGTGCCGGCGGCAGGTGCGACTGTCGCAGCGGCCTCGCCCGCGGAGGTGCTTAACACCACACCAGCAGAGGCCAGCGGCAGCAGGGTGATTTCCAAGGGCGACAGCCTCTGGGCCCTGAGCCGTCTCGCCTATGGCGACGGCGCCCGCTACGCGGTGATCTTCAATGCCAACCGCGAAAAGATCCGCAATCCAAACCTGATCTATCCCGGCCAGACCGTCGTGGTGCCGCAAAAGCCGCACTGAGGCTTGCGCTCGCGGCTTCATTCGATCGTCATTCCGGGGCGATGCGAAGCATCGAACCCGGAATCCATCGTGCCACCGTTGTCGCTGCCCAATGGATTCCGGGCTCGCGCCAAGAGGCGCGCCCCGGAATGACGGGCTGCGAAGGGGAACATTTGGTTCCCCAGCGCGTCTTCTCCTACGACGCGATGCGTGTGTGGAGGACAACGCGGTGGTCAGCTCAGCGCTGATGTCGAGATCACGCTTGCGACTGGCGCTGGCCGGTGCGGTCCTTGCGATTGTGACAGTGCTGCTGCCCGATAGCGCTCATGCGCAGTTTGGATTGCGCGGCGGTCCGCTCGGCATTGCCCGCTTCGCCGTCGGTCACGTCATCGGCCTGTCGCGGCTGCGCCATGCCCGCATGGCGGCGCGAGGCAGCCGCTATCGCTCCGCGGCGATGAGCCCGCAGGATCCGCGGCAGAATCCGAACCGAGCCGAACGCGGGCAACCCGCCAATCCTTACGTCTTGCGCGCCGCGCTCACGGCGCAGGCCGCGCTGTCGGGCTGGCACGGCGGCCGCCGGCCGCAGGGCTGGTGGCGTCATCCTGATGGCAGCTATGGCTGGATCGGCCCGGTGTTCTGGCCGTTCGCGCATGACGATCTCACCACGGCCATCATCTTCGGCGATACGACCAGCCTGTCGCTCTATGGCTATGGCGATATCTATGCCGCGATCTTCGCGCCCTATGCGGCGCCGGAGCTCGCCGCCTACACCGCGCCGCAAGGTCGCCGCGGGCGACGCGTCCCATCGGCGGAGACGGTCTGCGACAGCAGCGACACCGGCGGCTTGCCCGTCGACCGCATCGCTGGCCTCGTGCAGCCGAACGAGATGCAGCGCACCGCGCTCGATGAGCTCGCAGCCGCCTGGACTGCAGCGCGCGACACCATCCGCGCCGCGTGCCCGGCGCAGGCGCCGATGACCGCGGCGGAACGCCTCGGCGTCATGCAGGCGCGGCTGGATGCGATGATCAAGGCCACGGACGCGCTGACAGCGCCGCTGAATAAGTTCGTTGGCCTGCTCGATGGCAGCCAGAACGCAAAGCTCGAATCCCTTGCGAACGAACGCCGCTCCGCGCTGGCCTCGGCCCAGCGCAAGGATGCGCAGGCGGCCCAAGCAGCGCAGGAGGCCAAGGCCTGCGATCCCAACTATGATCCCCGCTATGATGTGCAGGCCCAGCGCCAGTACCAGCAGCTCGTGCAACAGCAATGGCCCGCCTCCGACATCGTGTCCACCTTGAGGCTCGACGACACCGGCAGCGCCCGTCTCGACGTGCTCCAGGACACCACGCTGCGCACCATGCAGACGCTGAGCCCTTGCCCGATGAAGGCAGAAGCGACGCCGCAAGCCCGCCTCGCCGCCGTGAAGACGCGGCTGCAGACGATGCAGCAGGCCGTGGGCGGCGTCGCTGACGCGCTCGATGATTTCGAAGCGGATCTGAGCGACGAGCAGAAGGCAGCCTTCGAGGCGATGGGGCCGAAGCGGGCGATGTGATCACCCGCACGCCCAGTCGAACTTCATATCCTTGAAATCGAGATGCGCGTTGCCGCCGCCGAAATTGTAGCCGCCGAAATATTCCTCGAACTCGATGTAGAACGGGCTCATCTCGGGCACCGCCTGGCACGGCCGCATGGTCCCGCCGAGATGGTTCGGCGCGTGATCCTTGCTCCAATCGTGCAGCGGAAATTATCGCGGCTCACGACACCATCGACATAGTAATAATAGGGCTGATACCCGGTCGGCGCGCCGCGTTTGACATGCGCATCCTGCGGTCGCTTGCCGGCGTTGGGATCCGCCGCGCGAGCCGTCAGCATGATGGCGCGGTTCTCGGCGAGCTCAGTGCGCGGCGTCGTTGGCAGCAGCTTCTTCGCGTAAGCAGGTGCGGACTCGTGGAAGGCGCTGGCGCCGCCGACATCGAGCCAGCGCGGCCGCTCCGTGGTCGCAAGTGCAAGCGGCGCCGGCGGCGTTGCGAAGGCGCCGTCATATTCGCACCTGGTCAGAAGGATCGCGGCATATTCGTAATCGAGAATGTCGGTCATGCGTGACAGGCGCGGATGCGCGGGCCGCGCCGCCACCGCCTCGCGGATTTCGTTCGTCAAAACCATGTCTTTCGAGTCCGACTACGGACAAACTCGCTCAATCTTACTTTGTGTCACACTACGCGAATGAGATGGGGCGGCGGTTCTTCATCACGGAGGGCAAGCAAACGACCAATCTTGCTTCTATTAGTCTTTCCAAGATCAGTTTGCTGCCAATTCCAATTCCTCCTCCCGATGAGGCTGCCGAAATCCTCCGCCGCGTGTCCGGTGCCTTAGTGGCTTTCGCGGATACACTCGCGCTGCTTGACGCCGAAGCTGCCGATGCCGCCCGCTTGAAGCAATCCATCCTCAAGGCCGCCTTTGAAGGGCTCCTCGTGCCACAAGATCCGGCGGATGAGCCCGCGAGCGCCCTGTTGGCGCGGGCCGCGGGCCAAAGCGAACCTCAAGCCAAGCGTGGGCGCCGCAAGTCGGCACGGGCAAATGAGCTTGCAACGTAATGATATACATCATATGATATACTTGTAGAACAAGTATATCATGGAGGTTCCAGTGCAAGTCTCCAAATGGGGCAACAGCCTCGCGGTGCGCCTGCCCAAGGCCTTGGTCGATGAACTCGGGCTCAAGGAAGGCGACGAAATTGACGTCGTCGCTGCACGCAAGGGCACAATCGAGGTCGAGACCAAGGAAGAGCGGCGTCGGCGGGCGATCGAAAACATGCGCGCGCGAAACTGGCCGGCCCTACCGGCGGACTACAAGTTCGATCGCGACGAGGCGAACGAACGGTGAGCGCGTTTCTCGATACCAACATTCTCGTTTATGCCCAGCAGACCGGCCCCAAGGCCACCATCGCGCAGGATCTGATCGCCCAGGGCGGCACGATCAGCGCGCAGGTCCTGAACGAGCTGACAAATGTACTGCGCAAGAAAGACAATCGAAGCTGGCGCGACATCGAGCTCGTTCTCGATGACGTCGACAACGCGCTCGAACCCGCTCTGCCGCTCACGGCCGCGACCAGTCGTGCTGCCCTTACGCTCGCACGGGATCACGGCTTCGCCTTCTACGACGCGTTGATCGTGGCCGCCGCCATCGAGGCCGGCTGCGACGTGCTGTACACCGAGGACATGCAGCACAGGCGCAGCATCGGTGGGCTCAGCATCGTCAATCCGTTTCACGCGAGCACGCCATGAACGCCCAAACCCTCGTCGCAAAGGTCTGGAATTTCGCGCACGTCCTGCGCGACCAGGGTGTCTCCTATCAGGCCTATATCAGCCAGATCTCCTATCTCCTCTTCCTCAAGATGGACGAAGAGCGCGTCACCCAGATCGGCGAAGCCTCGATGCTGCCCAAGGGTGCGCGCTGGGAGGACATCAAGGACCTCTCCGGCGAGGCGCTCAGCGAGACGTATGCCAAGCTGCTGGAGAAGCTGTCGAAGCAAAGCGGCATCATCGGCGCAATCTTCCTGAAGGCGCAGAACGAAATTCAGGACCCCGCAAAGCTCAAGCGGCTCGTCGGCTTGATCGACAGCGAGACCTGGCTCGGACTTCCTGTCGACGTGAAGGGTAACATCTATGAAGGCCTGCTTGCCCGCAACGCGGAGGACGTCAAATCGGGCGCCGGCCAATACTTCACGCCGCGACCGGTTATCGAGGCGCTGGTCCGGGTGGTCGATCCCCAACCGAACCAGACCGTTCATGATCCTGCCTGCGGAACAGCGGGGTTCTTGCTCGCGGCCTGGGAGCACATGAAGCAGAACAAGAAGGCGCGCGATCGCGCCGTCTATTCAGCGCTCAAGAACAAGTTCTCCGGTGTCGATATCATCCCCGAGGTCGTTCGCCTCGCCGCAATGAATCTCTATCTGCACGGCATCACCGGTGTCGAGTCCATCGTCGAAGCCGAGGATGCCCTCCTTGGTGCAGGCGGCAAGACCTACGATGTCGTCCGCACCAATCCTTCGTTCGGCAAGAAGCAGAGCTATCGCATCGTGCGCGACGACGGCGAGATCGACAGCGAGCGGGAGGACTACGACCGCCAAGACTTCTTCGTCACCACCTCCAACAAGCAGCTCAACTTCCTGCAGCACATCATGACGGTGCTGGCCCCGAACGGTGAAGCCGCGGTGGTGCTGCCGGACAATGTTCTGTTACGAGGGCGGCGCCGGCGAAACCTCGCCACCGCCTGCTGCAAAACTTCGATTTCCACACGCTGTTGCGGCTGCCAACCGGCATCTTCTACAAGCAGGGCGTCAAGGCGAACGTATTGTTCTTCGACAAGAAGCCGCCGTCGGAAGAGGCCGCAACGAAGGACCTGTGGATCTATGACCTCCGGACCAACCAGCGTTTCACGCTGAAGGAACGCCCGATGGTCCGCGCCGACCTCGACGATTTCGTCGCTATCGATCAGGCCATCGGGTGCAACGCGAGGAATCCGAAAAATTCAAGCGCTTCCCGCTGCAAACCTTGCTTGCGCGCGACAAGGTCAATCTCGATATCTTCTGGCTGAAGGATCACGCGCTCGACGATCCCGATCTGCTGCCGCCGTCGGACGAAGCCGCGGCCGAGATCGTGGAGAGCCTGGAGACAGCGCTGGAGCGCTTTCGCAATGTCGCCAGACTCTTGGGCGAGAAGCTTGCCTGAACGTCAAATTCTCAATCCTTAAAATCAATCGGCAACTTTGCGCCACCGACGTTTATGTCTATCTCGGGAAAGCGCCTGACTCAGCTGGCAGACTTGCCAGACACTTCGATCGACACTTCCGATATTGCAGAAGCAAGCGAGGATTTTTTCCGTGCAGCCAAGCCGCGACGGCTCAAGCCCTCAGCGAGCGCGCCAGAGACACGCTCGGGGCCGGATGAGCCTCACCCAAAATCCCGATGATGCCACCATACCACTGTTTTGCCCGATGCCTCAAGGCAAATTTCGTAAAATCCGCAATTGCATCGAAAATGCGCTGTATCCCCCTGGCCTTGGCTACTGTGCATGGGGTTGTTTTCTACGTCCGTGGCGATGATCATCCTCGCCGCCGCGCAGCGGCCGCATCCACGACGTTGTCCACCTCCTCGCGCCACGACAAGATCTCCATCGCCAGTACGGGATGATTGAAGCCCTTGAGCTGGAGATCGTCGAGCGCGCGGGCCTCGACCCATGGCTCGACCATGCCGTAGACGCGGCGGCTGACCACGATCTGGTTGGGCTTGGCTTCGGCGCAGAGGCGCGAGGCGAGGTTGGTGACGCTGCCGATTGCGGCATATTCCAGCCGCTGCTCGAAGCCGACCTGGCCGAGCGTGGCATAGCCGAGCGCGATGCCGATGCCGAAGCCGAGGCTGTGCCCGCGGTTGCGCCAGCGCTCGGTCAGGGGACCGATCGTGTCGCGCATCTCCACCGCCATCTTCACGGCGCGCTTTGTGTGGTCCTCGAACTGGATCGGCGCGTTGAATAGGATCATCACGCCGTCGCCGGCATATTTGTCCAGCGTGCCCTCATATTTGAAGATCAGCTGGCCGAGCGCGGCGTGATATTCGCGCAGCACGTTCATCGCCTCTTCCGGCTCGGTCGCTTCCGTGAACGCGGTGAAGCCGCGCAGATCGCAGAACACCACGGTGACCTCGCGGCGCTGGCTGGTGAGCAGGCCCTCCGGGCTGTCGGAGGAGGCGATCAGCTGCGCCACCTGCGGCGCCAGGAAACGCTCGAGCTTGCGGATGCGCTCGATCTCGCCGAGCTGGGTCGCGACGCGCTCCTCCAGCGACTTGTTCCAGTTCTTCAGCTGCTCGGTCTGCTCGCGCAGCTTGTCGGCCTGGGCGCGCACGGTCTCGTTCGCGGTCTCCAGCGCATGGCTCTTGTGGGCGACCTCGGTGAACAGGCGCGCATTGCGCATCGCCAGCACGGCCTGGTTGGCGAAGGTGCGCATCAGGCCCGTGAGGCTGCCTTCGAATGCGCCGCTGGCACGGCGCAGCACCACCAGCGCGCCGAGCGTGCCCTGCTGGTCGACCAGCGGCACCACCAGCACGGAGTGGAAGCCGGCGGCGACCGCGACCTCGCGCAGCGGCTGCTCGGCGGCGTGGTCGAGATCGGCAATCGCGATCGGCTCGCCGCTTCTGGCGGCATCGCTCAGAACATTCTCGCCTTCGTCGATGGTGACATGGCCGCCGGTGGCCGATTTGTCGATGCCGTTGGCCTCGACCAGGTTGAAGCGGCGCGGCTCGGCCTCATAGCCGTAGATCAGCACCGCATCGGCATGGCTGATCTCCAGCGCGCGGGCGGCGATCGTCGGCAGCACGGCGTTGAGGTCGAGCGAGGACGACAGCGCGCGGCCGACCTCTTCCAGCACCCTCAGCTCGTTGATCGACTGCGCGAGGTCGCGGGTCCGCGCCTCGACCTTGGTTTCGAGGTCGGTATAGGTCTCCTGGAGCTGGCCGGCCATCCGGTTGAACTGGCCGGCGAGATCTTCCAGCTCGTCGGAGGTGTGCACGTCGATGCGGTGGCTGAAATCGCCCTCGCCGAGCTTGTGCGCGCCGTCGCGCAGCGCCGTGATCGGAATGATCATGCGGCGCGCCAGCAGCGTGCCGGCGAGGATCGCGACCAGGAGCCCCATGCCGATCAGAAGCGCGATGCGCACGAGCTGGTCGCGGATCGGCATCAAGGCCTGCGTGGTCGGCTGCTCGAACAGGACCGTCCAGCCGAGCTTGGGCACCGCGCTCGCGGCCGCCAGCACCGAATGGCCGTTGAAGTCCGTGCCTGACATATCGCCCTCGCCGCCGGGCGCAATCGCAGCTGCGACTTGCGGAAGCTTCGACAGATCCGTGCCGACATCGGGGCCCTTCGACGATGTCGCCAGCACGCGGCCGCGCGGATCGACGACATAGGCGAAGGCGGCCTTGCCGACCTGGTTGTCCGACAGGTAGTCGGAGAGGAAGCTGAGATCGACCTCGGCCACGGTGACGCCCGCGTTGAAGCCGGAATGCGCCACCGAGATCGACATCATCGGCCTGCCATCGACGAAACTGGCCGGCGAGAAGCTCACCCCGCGCGCCACCGTGTCGGTGAAGCGCATGTCGCGGGAGAGGTCGGCATTGCCGCCTGATGTGGTCGACTGGCGCGAGACGCGCAGCACCTCGCGGCCCTCGCCATTGAGCTGGTACAGCTGGGTGACGACCGCAACCTGATGCAGCAGCTGGGCATAGCCGGTGCGGCGCTTCTCGAGCGTGTCCTGGCTTGCCGCCGTGACCCAGCTGATCTGGCGCTCGAGCTCGGAGATCGACTGCTCCATACGACGGGCGGCAGCCTGCGCCTTGTCCTCGAGCCCGCCGGTCAGCTGGGTCCTGGTGGCGCGATAGGAGATCCAAGTCTCCATCGCGCCGTTGACCGCGAGCACGAACACGACGAGGCCGACGAGGGAGACGACATATTTGGCGAAAAGGCCCTCGCGCAGAACCCAGGTCTTGTCTTTCGCTCCCGCCATCCGGATCCTCTCGCGCCGCGACCGACGCCGGCGCTAAGGGGCGTACGGGCCCCATCGCCCTTCTAGCACAATTTGGGTGCTTGGACCGGCAAGGGGCCGGTCAGGGGCGGGTGTGGTTACCAGCTGGGGAACATCGGGACGGACGGTCGGGTGGTAAATTGTCGCAGCAGGCTGCGGACGAAGTTCGACGCCCATCACCGATTGAACAGCTGCCGCATCACGTCGTTCATCGGCTGGCTGTCCTGCTGGGCCTGGGGCGGATCCTGGATCGGCGGGGCGGGCGAAGCCTGCGGCACCGGGGTGGTCGGGTTGCCTGGCAGGCTGCGGCTTCGGCCGCTGCCGTTAGCGGCGCCACTCGAGAGCCCCTGCTGGATCAGATTGCCGATCGCCTCGCCCAGCTGGCCGCCGAGCAGATTGTTCTGCCCCTGTCCTTGCCCCGGCTGCTGGACTTGCGGATTGGCATTAGCGGCCGCGTTCCCGCCGCCCGGTCCAGTGCCGCCGAGACCAAAGCTGTTCAGGATGTTGCCAAGCCCGGCGCCGTCAGGGCCGAACAGGCCCTTGCCCATCTCGCGCAGCTTGGCATAGGCGGCCTCAGGATTATCGAGCACGCCGGCCATGTCGGGATAGATCCGCGGCTGCGACCATGGACCCGTGATCATCACGGGAATGCCAAAGCCGACAGGCTCGGAGGTGCGGCCCTGGCCTTCCGTCGTCATCACCAGCTTCGGTTCGACGCGAAAGCCCATCATCTTGGTGTCGAGCGCGATGGTGCCGGCGCCGGTGACGTGTACCAGCGGCCCGATCAGATTGAGATCGGTCGTCACCGCCTGGCCCTTGTCGATGCGGAACGAGGCGGAGAGTTGCGACAGATCCGTGCTCTGCTCCTGGCTGGAGCTTTGGTTGGGGTTGTCTTGCCAGCCGGTCAGCGTGCCCGAGGTCAGCGAGCGGATCATCTGCGCGATATTGATGCCGCGGATGGCGCCGTCCTGGAAATTGACGAAGGCGGTGCCTTGCATGTTCGCCATCAGCGCGCGCTGGCTGGTGCCGGCGCTGCGCAGGGCGAGCTTGGCCTGCAGCTTGCCGTCGATCCGGTCGAATTCGGCAAGGCCCTGGAGCAGCGGCAGTGCGCGCACGCCGACCAGGTCGGAATGCATCGCGAAGCTCGGCGCGCCGCTGGTTGCATCGAGGATCACCTCGCCCGAGACCTGGCCGCCATAGGCGCCGAGATTGGCGGTTCCGGCCTTCAGGATGCCGCCGGCGAGCTTCGCATCGAGCGCCAGCGGCGCAAGACGGGCCTCACCGATGACGGCTTCGTTGGCCGAGATCCTGAGCTGCGCGTCGACATAGTTGAGCCCGGATACGTCGATCGGTGCATCGCTCCAGGCCTGTCCGGCCGCGCCGTCGGGCGATTTGGCCAGCGGGATCGTGAGGCGCTGGAAGTCGAGATCGAGCTTCACCAGCGGCTTGCTCGCGATATCGACCGAAGCCCAACCGTTGAAGGCGCCGTCGCCGAGGGTGCCGTTGACGCCGTTGATCATCACGACCGTGCCGTTCAGCCGCAGCTCGGCATGGCCGGCGAGCTGCGACTTCAGCACGTCGGGCATGTCGACAGCGAAATCCACCGGGACGGTTTGCCGGTCGATCGGCGGCGCCGGGCTGGTCGCCTTGATGTCGAACTTGGTCGGGTGTTCGCCGACGCGCGCGGTGCCGACAATGTTCACCTTGCGATCCCGGCCGGTGACGACGTCCGCATTGATCGCGCTGACGCGGCCTTCGACGCGATCACGCGCGCGCGAGAAAGCGACTTCGCCATTGGTGATCTTGACGCGGTCGATGGTTGCGCCGTCCACGTTGAGCGCGAGCGGTTTTGGCGACGCGTCCGCGTTGGGCAGGCGTTCGCGCAGCAGCGGCTGGTACAGCACGGGATGGCTGACGACGATCTCGCTGATCTCGGGATGACCCGACCACACGCTTGCGAGCGACATGTCGGCCTGCACGGTGTCGATGGTCACGCGTGTCATGCCGCTGCGGTCTTTGGGATCGGCAAGCGTGAGGTCGTTCAGCGTGACGTTCAGCGTCGGCCACAGGCTGATCTTCGTGGTTCCGTCGATCGACAGGCGATATCCGGTCGCCTGCTCGACGCGCGAGGCGATCGTCGCAGCCAAAAAGCCCGAGGGAACTCCGATCACCAGCAGCAGAACGATCACGATGATGATCGCGGCCACCGCCGCGCCGGCGAATTTCACTGCTCTCATATCGACTTTCCAACGACGGACGGGCGGCGTCGCATCAGGCGGATGACCCGTCCTTTGCGCCTTAAGTTTATCCCGGGACGGGATGCCGCACCAAGCGACTAAAAATATTCGAGAGGTGCTGCAAAGTTATGTGACTTATGACACACTTCTCCGGCGCGGTATTACGCGATTCTGACGTTCATGCTTCCAAGCGATTGCCTCGGAAATTGACGAGTGAATTCACAAGGACGTTGAAATGAGCAAGCAGGCCGAATTTGCGGTCATTCTGAAAATGAATGCCATGTTCGCCGATCTTGGTGCGGACGAACTCCAGCGTTTGTCCAATCTCTGCCACACCCAGCATCTGGCGAGCGGTGAGGTGCTGTTCCAGAAGGGTGACCCGGGCAACGCGCTGTTCGGCGTGCGCCGCGGCCAGGTCCGCATCGAGACCGGCGCCTCCGACGGCAGTCGGCTGACGCTGAATTTCATGGGGCCGGGCGATTTGTTCGGCGAAGTCGCGGTGCTGGACGGCCAGAGTCGCACTGCGGATGCGACTGCGGGTGAGGCCAGCGAATTGTTCGTGCTGCGGCGCGAAGATTTCCTCGCCTTCCTCGAGCGCGAGCCGAAGGTCGCGATCAAGATCATCGCGCTGCTGTGCCAGCGGATCCGCTGGCAGAGCGAGCGCATGGAAGAGTCGATGTTGCAGCCGCTTCCGGTGCGGCTGGCGCGGCGGCTCTGCGCGCTGGCCGCCGATTTCGGCTCCGAGGTGCACATCTCGCAGGAGCAGCTCGGCGTCTTCGTCGGTGCCGCCCGCGAGAGCGTCAACCGCCAGCTTCAGGCCTGGCGCAAGGAAGCGATCCTGGACCTGCAGCGTGGCCGCATCCTGCTCAGGAACATGACCAAGCTGACCGCGATCGCCCGGAACGAGTAGGGGCGGAGCGACGCGCCGCTACTCCGCGGCCGGATGTACAACGCTCTTCGGCATCGGCGGCGCCTCCGCCGGCGTGGTGCCGTGATGATCCCCCGTCTCTGCATCCGCACTGTGCACGATCAGCCGCTTGCCGAAACGCCAGATCAGCGCGCCGATGTCGTCCATCACCATGAACATCGCGGGCACGAATACCAGCGACAGGATGGTCGAAAAGATCAGGCCGCCGATCACCGCGAGCGCCATCGGAGAGCGGAACTCGCCGCCGGCGCCGACCGCGAGCGCGCTCGGCATCATGCCGGCGGCCATCGCGATCGTGGTCATCACGATCGGACGGGCCCGCTTCATGCCGGCGTCGATCATCGCTTCTTCGCGCGGCTTGCCGGCATGGATGGATTCGATGGCGAATTCCACCAGCATGATCGCGTTCTTGGTGACGATTCCCATCAGCATCAGGATGCCGATCCAGACCGGCGTCGTGAGCTGCTTGCCGGTGACGAGCAGCGCTGCGATCGCGCCGCCGATCGAGAGCGGCAGCGAGAACAGGATGGTGATCGGCTGCAGGAAGGTGCCGAACAACAGCACCAGCACCGCATAGACCATCATCAGGCCTGCGGTGATGGCGGTGGCAAAGCCGTCGGAGAGCTCGTTGAGGCTTTCGGCGTCGCCGGAGGGGGAGACCTTCACCCCCTTCGGCAGGCTCTTCATAACAGGCAGTTCGTAGATCTTCTTGGTGGCATCGCCGAGCGCTGCGGAGCCGACGAGGTCGGCCGCGACGGTGGCCTGCCGCTCGCGGTCGTAGCGGTTGATGCTGGTCGGGCCCTGGTCGAGCTTGACGTCGGCGATGACTGCGAGCGGCACGCCGCCCTTCTCGCCGTGCTCACCGAGCGGAACACGCAGTTGCTCGAGCGTCTTGAGATTGCCGCGGGCGGCATCCTCGAGCTGCACGCGGACCGGCACAAGGCGGTCGCCGACGTCGAACTTTGCGAGCGCCGGACCGACGTCGCCGATGGTCGCGACACGGATGGTCTGCGACAGGCTTTCGGTCGAGACGCCGAGCCGCGCGGCAAGATCGGCACGCGGCTCGATGCGCAACTCGGGACGTTCCAGCGAGGTTTCCGAGATCACGTCGGAGATGGTCGGAATCCGCTTCATCTGCGTCGCAAGCTCGCTGGCGACGTTGTTGACGATATTGGGGTCGACGCCGGTCACCACCAGCGAGATCGCGCGCAGGCCGTTCTCGTCCAGGAACCAGAAGCGGATATCAGGGACGTTCTCCAGCTCCTGGCTGATCGAAAATTCGAGCTCGCGCTGGGTGATCTTGCGGTCGTTCTTCGGTGTGTAATTGATGATCAGAGAGGCGCGCCGGACTTCCTGCGTGCCCGGTGGAACGCGTCCGCCGTCAACGAAGATGCTCTTCACCTCAGGCCGCTGGCGCAGGCGCGCGACGATGTCCTCGGTGACTTTCTCGGTATAGGCGAGCTGCGTGCCCGGAGGCAGTTCGAGGGCCAGCAGCGAGCGGGCGCTGTCCTGCGCCGGCAGGAAGCCCTGCGGCAGCAGCGTGATGCTCCAGATCGAGGCTGCGAAGATGCCGAAGCCGATCAGCACGGTGATGAAATAGTGCTTCACCGACCACGAGACGATGCTGTGATAGGTTCGCAGGATGCGGCCGGGCGGCGGCTCTTCGTGATGGCCGTGCTTGAGGAAATAGGCCGCCAGCATCGGCGTGACGAAGCGTGCCGCGAGCAGCGAGAAGAACACCTGCACCGAGACGGTGATGCCGAACTGCTTGAAGAACTGCCCGGCGATACCAGACATGAAGCTCGCGGGCGCGAAGATCGCGATGATGGTCAGCGAGATCGCGATCACGGCGAGGCCGATCTCGTCCGCGGCTTCCAGCGCGGCACGATAGGGCGATTTGCCCATGTTCATGTGCCGCACGATATTCTCGATCTCGACGATGGCGTCGTCGACCAAAATACCTGTCGACAGCGTGATGGCGAGGAAGCTGACGAGGTTGAGCGAGAAACCGAGGATGTCCATCGCCCAGAACGCCGGGAAGATTGACAGCGGCAGCGAGACCGCCGCGATGATGGTGGCGCGCAAATCGCGCAGGAACAGCAGCACGATGACGACGGCGAGGATGGCGCCCTCGAACAAGGTCGAGATCGCCGCCTCGTAATTGCCGTTGGTGTAGTCGACGGAGGTGTCGATCAGCTTGAGGTCGACATCGGGATAGGCGGCCTTGAGCGCATCGATGCGCTTCTGCACGGCTTCGGCGACCTTCACGTCGCTGGCACCCTTGGAGCGCTTGATGCCGAGCGCGACCACCGGCTCGCCGTTGAAGCGGGCGAAGGTGCGGCGATCCGCGATGGTGTCGGTCACGGTGCCGAGATCGTCCAGGCGCACTTCGCCGCCGCCGAACAGCGGGACCATGGTGCCGGCGAGGTCGCTGAGCGTCTTGGCGCCGGCCAGGGTGCGGATCGCCTGGTCGTTCTTGCCGATCTCGGCGCGGCCGCCGGCAACGTCGACATTGGTGCCGCGCAGGCTCTGGCTGACATTGACGGCCGTCAGACCCATTGCCTGCAGGCGGTCGGGATCGAGCGAGACCAGGATCTCGCGCTCGACACCGCCGATGCGCTCGACCTGCGCGACCCCGCGCACGCCTTGCAGCGCGCGCTTGACCACGTCATCGACGAAATAAGAGAGCTGCTCCGGCGTCTTGCCCGGCGAGATGGCGGCATAGGTGACGATCGGCAGGCCGATCACGTCGACGCGCTGGATCAGCGGCTCGGTGACGTTCTGCGGCAGGTTCGAGCGCACGCGCGTCACCGCGTCCTTGACGTCGTTGAGCGCGCGATCGGTGTTGGTCTCCAGCGCGAACTGGATCGTGGTCACCGACACGCCGTCGGTGATCGAGGAGGTGATGTGCCTGACGCCCTCGACGCCGGAGACAGCGTCTTCAACCGTCTTGGTAACCTGGGATTCGAGTTCCGCCGGTGCGGCGCCGAACTGCGAGACGGCGACCGAGATGACGGGAATGTCGGCGGAAGGCAGCCGGGTGATGGCGAGCTTGGTGAAGGAGGTCCAGCCGAGGATCAGAAGGATGATCGAGAAGACCACCGACGGCAGCGGATTGCGGATCGACCATGCCGAGATATTGAGAGCCATTAGCGTACCCGCGTGCGATCGAGTTCATCGGCGAACATGGTCTTGATCTGGTCGCCGTCATGCAGCGAAGAGCCGGCGTCGGCGACGACGATCTCGCCGACCTCGACCCCGTCGAGGATTTCCGTTTGGCTGTCGGATGTCAGCCCGACGCGCACCCTTCGCGTCTCGACGACATTGCCTTTGACCACCTGCACGGTGAGATGGTCGATCGCGGTCTTGGGAACCGCGACGCCGCAGCTTCGCTTGGCGTCGATGGAGGCGCGGGCAAACACGCCGACCTTCAGCGAGGGATTATTGGCGACGCTGATGCGGACGCGGCCGAGCTGCGTGGCGCGGTCGATCTCGGGCGCGACCAGGCGGACCCGGCCGATCAGATCGGCAGCGTCGTCCCGGCTGATCCGCACCGTCGCGCCGGTGCTGAGCTTGGGCATGTGCACGGCCGGCACCTGCGCGTCGAGTTCGATCTCATTGTTGACGGCGATGCGGAACATCGGTCCTGCCTGCGGCGAAGCCGGCGCACCCACGATGGTACGCACTTCCGTGATGAGACCCGGCGCCGGCGCCTTCAGCGAGATCGGACCCTGCGGCCCCGGCCGTTGCGGCTGGCCGGGAATCTGCGGCGGCGCCGTCAGCCGCGCCAGCTCCTGATTTTCAGTGACGATGGTGCCTTCGGTGACGAACAGGTCGGTGACCTTCGATCCCTCCTGGTCAGCCATGACCACGGCCTCGCGCCGCGGCACGAAGAAGCCGGTCACGCGCACGAGGTCGGAGAAACAGGCATTGGTCGACTTCGTGACGATGACGAGCGCCTCGCCCGGCGTCTCCTTCGCCTCGGGGCGATGCCGATGCTCGAACCAGTAATAGCCGACGCCGAGTGCAAGGATGAATGCCACGGTTCCCGCAGGCTTGAGATATTCGGAGATGTTCATCGCCGGATCATCCTGGCCTGGTTCGGGGTTGTCGGGAACGAATCCCTGAAACGAAGCGGCGTCCCGCAGGGCTGCGGGACGCGCGCTGGGACCAATAGATTACACCACATCAGGACTTGTCGCCTTCAACCGATTGCGTCACTTCGATGCGGTGGTCTTGTTTTCCATATTGACGACCTGCACGCGCCGGTTCACCTCAGCCAAAGGCTGGCTCGGATCCTTCAGCTTGCTCTTGCCATAGCCGACGGTGACGAGGTCGGTGGCGGCGATGCTGTACTTCTCGACCAGATAGCGCTTGATCGAATCCGCGCGGCGTTCCGACAGATCCTGATTGTAGGCCTCGCCGCCGGCGGCGTCGGTGTGGCCTGCGACCACGAAGGTAGAACCCTTGAGCTCGGGGCTGGTCAGCGCGCGGCCGAGCGCCTGCACCGAAGGCAGCGACTTGGCGCTGATATCGGCCGAGTTGTAGTCGAAGGTGATTTCGAGATCGATATTCGGCTTGTCCTTGGCGGCGGTCGCGATCTCCTCGCGCTCGGTCGAGGAGAGCGAGCGCGTGGCGCGGCCGCGGACGGACTGGATCAACTTGGTCTCCGCCGCGCTCGGGACGGGATCTGCCTGCGGGCCGATCGAAAGGCCGCGGGTCAGGGGCTTTTTCGGCGGCGGCGCCAGGGCGCGGACAATCTCGTCCTCGGTGACGTTCTTGCTGTTGCCGTCGTCGCCGGCGAAGGCGGGCGGGAGCGATAGCACGGCACCGAGGGTGATGATGGACAGGATTGCGGTCAGTCCTTTTGCGGCCAAATTCATTATCTGTCCCTCCTGCGCGAGCCCGCGCGGTTCCAAAATTCCTGCAAATGGCCCACGGCCAGGTCGCCTGCGGCATCCATTCGGTTAGTCTTGGCCGGGGCACCGGGGTTCGAGGCGCCGTCCGTCCGAAATCAAAAAAATATCAACGCACTCCGTAACTTGCGAATTCCTGCACGATGTTCGGATCCATCGCCTTGGCATTGGCGATGTCGAGCGAGCCTTCCTGGGTCGAGCCGTTGCGCTGCTTGGCCACGCCGCGGCCGTAAAGCGAGGAGGTTAGGCGCGGGTTGATCTTCAAGGCGGCGTCGAAATCGGCGATGGCGTTCTTCACCGCGCCCGATTTGAGGTTCACCAGCCCGCGGCTATCCAGTGCATCGACGAAATTCGGCCGCAGCCGCAGCGCCTCGTTGCAGTCCTTCAGCGCGCCCTGGAGATCGCCGACCACGGTGCGGGTCCAGCAGCGATTGTTCAGGGCCTCGACGTCCTTCGAATTGATCCGCAGCGTGTCGTCGAAATCCTTGATGGCGAGGGTGTAGGCTCCCTTGCTGGCATAGACCTGGCCGCGCCGGTATAGCGCATTCACGTCGTCAGGATTGGCGGCGATCTTGGCCGTCAGGCTCTTGATGGTGGGATCTTCCTGCAGTGCGGCCGCGCTCGGGCCGCCGTCCGCATTCGCCGGCGGAGCGGACTCGGCCGGTTTGACCGGCGGTGGTGGCGGAGGCAGCGCGGCGTCCACCTGCGGCTTCGGCGAGAGTGGCGGCGGTGATGGAGGTGCCGGCGGCGCCGGCGGATTGTTCGCAGCCACAGGCGGCGGGGCAGGCGGAGTCGGAGGCGGGTTGCTGGCAACAGGGGCCGGCGGCGGTGCGGGAGGCGCCGGCGGCGTTTCCGCCGGGCGCGATCCGCTCGCCCCCGGAATGAACGAGAAATCCTCGGCAAGCGAGGACGAGATCCAGGGCACCTGCTCGCCGCGCGAGGCGCGGGTGACGCCCATCTTGGTGCGGTTCAGCGTTTCCTCGGCCATCAGGTCCGGGACGCGGATTTCCTTGAGCAGCTCCTGGACGAACAGGCTGTGGTCGCCACCGGCATCCGACACCACGGACGCCAGTGCGGCAGAATACATCACGAGCGTGCCGTTCGGCGCGATCACCGGCGTCAGGCCGGCCGAAAAGCTGCGGAAGCGGCGCTCGAACGGGTTGCGCCTGGAGGCATCGATCAGCGCGATCTTGACGCCGGCGCCGCGGGTGTTGAGCTCGCCCAGGATGGCTTCGATGCTGAACCCGTCGCGGCGGACATCGGACTCGGTCCAGATCTGCGCGTCAACCGGGATCAGGTAGCTCTGGCGCGCCGACTGGATGCCAAACCCGCTGTAGAATACCAGCGCCACCGCGCCCGGCTTGATCTTGCCATAGAGCTTGTCGAAGGCGCGGCGCATGGCGTCACCGGTGAGGTTCTCGCCGACCTCGACCGTAAAGCCGTCACGCTTGAGTTCGTCGGCGACGTCACGGGCGTCGTTGATCGGCTCCTTCAGCGGGCTGTCGGCATCGGGATATTTGGCATTGCCGATCACCAGCGCGAAGCGGTCGCCGGCCGCATGCGACGCAGCGGTCGGGACCAACAAGACAAGCAATGGCAGAAGAAAAAGGAAGCGAGTTTTCATAATCAGCGCGGTCCAGCCAAAAAGGCGCCGTTCCCAGCTTGCGCCGCGGCGACCTTAACTTACGCAAAGTGCATTATCAAACCGGGGAGCGGGGGCGTCAACCGCTTGGAGAGTCTGCACTATCGCGACAATTGAGCGCGAGGCGCAGGCCGGCGGCGAGGGGAATTTTTCGACGATCAGGGCTCTCCTCGACGCAAGCTCGTTCAGGGTTCCGAATGCCATGTTAGGCCGGCACTCGCGACGAAAATGTGATTGGTCTCACATTGCTGGCGGGTTCGCTGCAACCGCGCGGTTTGACCTTTGCGGCCGGCGATGGCTTGGTGCGCGGCAGGTCCACTCAGAAAAGCAAAAGCCGGGATCACAGCCATGAGCAAGTCAGAGGGAAACGCCTACGAAATCTACGCCTTGCGCTATGCGACGATGTCGCCGCGCACCCCCAGCATGAATTTTCTGGCGCCGGATCCGCATGACAGCGCGGCACAGGACCTCGACTACTTCGTTTGGCTGATCCGAAGGGATGGCCGCGATATCCTGGTCGATACCGGCTTCAATGCCGAGGAAGCGTCCTTGCGCGCGCGAAAACTGACGCTCGATCCGGTCGATGCGCTGGAGCGCTTCGGCGTCGCGGCGGCCGCCATCCGCGACATCATCGTGACGCATCTGCATTACGACCACGCCGGCAATCTCGATCGCTTTCCCAACGCGCGCTTCCACCTCCAGGAGCGCGAGATGGCTTACGCGACCGGCCGCTGCATGTGTAACGGACTGCTGCGTCATCCGTTCTCGGTCGAGCACGTCACCCAGATGGTGCGCCATGTCTATGGGGAGCGCGTCACCTTCCATTCCGGCGACGGCGAGGTCGCGCCCGGCGTGACCGTGCACCGCGTCGGCGGCCATTCCGACGGCTTGCAGGTGGTCAAGGTCGAGACCGCGCGCGGCCCGGTGGTGCTGGCGTCGGATGCAGCGCATTACTACGCCAATCTGCAGCGCAGGAGCCCATTCCCGATCGTCTACAATGTCGGCGACATGGCGGCCGGCTGGGAGACGATCGAACGCCTCGCCGGGCATCCCGATCGCTACATTCCCGGTCACGATCCTGTTGTGACCGAGATCTATCCGCGCGCGAGCGACAAGGTCGACGCCTGGGCGCTGCATCTGCCGCCGACGCGGTCGTTTGCGAAGTGATGGTGCCGCGGTCATTCCGGGGCGCTGCAACGCGGCGAACCCGGAATCCATCGCGCCACGGGTGACGTAGACAAATGGATTTCCGGGTTCGCGCTGCGCGCGCCCCGGAATCACGACGGTGGTCAATACGCCTGCTTGGCGTCCGCTTCTTCGCTGGTCTGGATGAGGTCGAGGCTTTGCTCGATCTTGCCGAGCAGCGCCGAGAGCTGCTTGCGCTCCTGCGCGGAGAGGCAGGCCAAAATCTCGTCCTCGCGTCGCAGCAGCTGCGGGAACAGCTCCTCGTAAAGCGTGCGCCCCTTCTTGGTCAGTTGCAGGCGAAATTCGCGGCGGTCGGCCTCGTTCTCGACCCGCTCGATCAGGCCGCCTTGCAAGAGCGTGGTCACCGCGCGGCTGATGGTCGATTTATGCGTGCGAGTACATTGCGAGATGAATTGCGCGCTGCAGGCATCGTTGCGGAAGCCAAGCGTGGCGATCACGCGCCAGGCCGGGATGTCGAGGCCGTGACGTTCCTGATATTCCACCGCGAGCGCGGAGCTGACCTCCGCGGCAAGCCGGTTGAGGCGGAACGGCACGAACTTGAACAGATCGAGCCGCGATCTCGGCCGTGGGGAAGCCTCGCCGGCTTCTCTCGTCTTCAGCGCGATGTCGCTTGATGTCCTCGCCAAGGAGAGCGCTCCGAATTCCAGTTGACGGCCGGCCGGCTCCGGTCCAAAATAGTTGCACGTGAGACTATCTAGCAGATCAGTGCTCTCCTGACCAGAGCCGAGGTTAGTGGATGGCATCAGCCAATACGCATCAGGCCAAAATCCAGTTCGGCTATCGCCGCCACCCCGACCAGGACCGTCCCGGCCAAAGCGCGGCCGAGCATCCGGTCGTGGTCGTCGGGGCGGGCCCGGTCGGCCTGTCGCTCGCCATCGATCTGGCCCAGCGCGGCCAGCGTGTCGTCCTGCTGGATGACGCCGATCGCATCGGCGAAGGCTCGCGCGCAATCTGCTTCTCGAAGCGTTCGCTGGAATATTGGGACCGGCTCGGCGTCGCCGACCGGATGGTCGACAAGGGCGTAGTGTGGAGCGTCGGCCGCATCTTTCACGGCGAGTCCCAGCTCTATCAGTTCAACCTGTTGCCGGAAGACGGCCACAAGCGCCCGGCCTTCATCAACCTCCAGCAATATTACGCAGAAGCCTATCTGGTCGATCGCATCAGCGATCTGCCTGCGATCGACCTGCGCTGGCGCAACAAGGTGATCGCGCTCGAGCAGCGCAACGATTCCGCCTTGCTGACGATCGAGACGCCTGAAGGCGCCTACCGCCTGCAGGCGCAATATGTCGTCGCCTGCGACGGCGCGCGTTCCTCGCTGCGGCAGATGGTCGGTGCGGAGTTCGCCGGCCAGGTGTTCGAGGACCAGTTCCTGATCGCCGACGTCAAGATGGCCGCGGAATTCCCGACCGAGCGCTGGTTCTGGTTCGATCCGCCGTTCCACGCCGGCCGCTCGGCGCTGCTGCACCGGCAGCCCGACGATGTCTGGCGCATCGATCTCCAGCTCAATCGCTATGCCGATCCTGTCGTCGAGAAGAAGCCTGAGAACGTGCGGCCGCGAATCGCGCGCATGCTCGGCCACGACAAGTTCGAGTTCGAATGGATCTCGCTCTACAAATTCCAGTGCCGGCGGATGGACCGCTTCATTCATGGCCGCGTGATCTTTGCCGGCGATTCCGCGCATCAGGTCTCGCCCTTTGGCGCGCGCGGCGCGAACTCCGGGCTTGAAGACGCCGAAAATCTTTCCTGGAAGCTCGATCGTGTGCTGCGTGGTGTTTCGCCGGCGAGCCTGCTCGAGAGCTATCATATCGAGCGCAGCCTGGCGGCCGACGAGAACATCCGCGAATCCACCCGCTCGACCGATTTCATGGCGCCGAATTCGCATCAGGAGGCGCGGCTGCGCAAGGCGGTGCTGGCGCTGGCCAAGGAGACCGAGTTCGGCAAGCGCATGGTCAATGGCGGCCGGCTCTCGGTGCCGTGCAGCTACGACTCGCCGCTGTCATCGCCGGACGCGGACGCATGGGCCGGTGGGCCTCGTCCCGGCTGTTCCATGCTCGATGCACCCATTGCGACGCGCGCGGGGGAGCAGGCCTATCTGACGGACGCGTTCCGGAAAGGTGGAACGGACTTCGCCTTGCTGTCGTTCAGAAATGGCGCGGCGTTCGACGCGCCCGAGGGCGTCAAGGACATCCGCATCGGCGGGGTGGACGGATTGGCCGATCCCGCGGGCCTCGTCGCCAGCCGCTATGACGCCGCGCCTGAAACGGCCTACCTGCTCAGGCCCGATGGCTACGTCGCGGCACGCTTCCGCCATCCGACGCGCGCTGGCGTCGCGGCGGCATTGTCGCGGGCTCAAGGCTTGAATTGAGGTTTGGCATGCCGCTATCAACCAGCTCCAACTTCGCGCGGCCTGACGACGCCTTTCGCGCCATCGTCGAAGCGCATCGCGGCCTTACTGAAGAGCAGAGCGCTGATTTCGACGCGGCGCTGGTGCTGATCCTCGCCAACCATATCGGCGATATCGATGTGCTGCGGGAAGCGCTGGTGCTGGCGAAACGCCGCATGACCGATGGCCAGCAGCAGCAACAGCAACAGCAATAACCTCGTAAGGATGAATTGATGGCGAAGAACTTCGCATCCACCGGCGATCTCGCCGAAAAGAAGATCACCTTCTCAGAGATCGGCGCCGATCTCTATGCCTTCACCGCCGAGGGCGATCCCAACACCGCTGTGATCGTCGGCGACGACGGCTGCCTGGTGTTCGACGCGCAGGCAACGCCGGCGATGGCCAACAAGGTGATCGAACGCGTGCGCAAGGTGACCGACAAGCCGATCAAATATGTCGTGCTGTCGCATTATCACGCCGTGCGCGTGCTCGGGGCCTCCGCCTATCACGCGCAGGGCATCGTCGCCTCGCAGGAGACCTATCGGCTGATCGAGGAGCGCGGCCAGCAGGATTGGGATTCCGAATACGGCCGCTTCCCACGCCTGTTCCAGGACGCGGCCAGCATTCCCGGCCTGACCTGGCCGACGCTGACCTTCGAAGGCGAGATGTCGATCTATCTCGGCAAGCGCGAGGTGCGGCTGATGCAGCTCGGGGCCGGCCACACCTCCGGTGACATCGTCGCCTGGGTGCCGGATGCCGAAGTGATGTTCTCCGGCGACCTCATCGAATATCACTCGGCCTGCTATTGCGGCGATGCGCATTTGCGCGAATGGCCGCTGACGCTGAACGAGATCCGCAACTTCAATCCCAAGGCGATTGCGCCGGGCCGCGGCGATGCGCTGAAGGGGACCGCCACCGTGCGCGAGGCCATCGCGATGACGCGCGATTTCGTCACCTCGCTCTATGGCGCCGCCGAAATCTCGGTTGCGAAGCGACGCACGCTGAAGGAATCGATGGCGGCGACGCGCGAGGTGATGGATCCGAAATTTTCCAGCTTCGCCATCTACGAGCACTGCCTGCCGTTCAACGTCTCGCGCGCCTATGACGAAGCGTCGGGCATCGACGATCCCGTGATCTGGACCGACAAGCGCGACCAGGAAATGTGGGCCGCCCTGCAAGGAGGAGGATAGTCATGAACATCAATACCTCGCCTGATCAGATTGTCCGCAGCTCGGCGCAGGTGACGCCCGGCTACATGTCCGGCTTCGGCAACAGCTTTGAGACCGAGGCGCTGCCGGGCGCGTTGCCGATCGGGCGCAACTCGCCGCAGCGCTGCGCCTACGGGCTCTACGCCGAGCAGCTCTCGGGCTCACCCTTCACCGCGCCACGCGGCAGCAATGAGCGCTCCTGGCTCTATCGCATCCGCCCCTCGGTGAAGCATTCCGGCCGCTTCGAGAAGGTCGATGCGGGGCTGTGGCGCTCGGCGCCGTGCCATGAACACGATCTGCCGATCGCGCAATTGCGCTGGGACCCGACACCGCTTCCGAAGGAGGAGGTCACCTTCCTTCAGGGCGTGCAGACCATGACCACAGCCGGCGACGTCAATACGCAGGCCGGCATGGCCGCGCATGTCTATCTCATCACCAGGTCGATGGTGGACCAGCATTTCTACAATGCCGACGGCGAGCTGATGTTCGTGCTCCAGCAGGGAAATCTGCGCCTCGTCACCGAATTCGGCCGCATCGATGCCGAGCCCGGCGAGATCGTGGTGATCCCCCGCGGCGTGAAATTCCGCGTCGAGATTCCGAACGGCCCGGCACGCGGCTATCTCTGCGAAAACTACGGCGGCGCGTTCACGCTGCCGGAGCGCGGGCCGATCGGCGCGAATTGCCTCGCCAATGCGCGCGACTTCCTCACGCCGGTCGCGAATTACGAGGACAAGGACACGCCGACCGAGCTTTACGTGAAATGGGGCGGCTCGCTGTTCAAGACACAGCTAGCCCATTCGCCGATCGACGTCGTCGCCTGGCACGGCAATTACGCGCCCTACAAATACGATCTGCGCGCCTTCTCGCCGGTCGGCGCGATCAGCTTCGATCATCCCGATCCCTCGATCTTCACGGTGCTGACCTCGCCGTCGGAGACCCCTGGCACCGCGAACATCGACTTCGTCATCTTCCCGGAGCGGTGGATGGTCGCCGACAACACCTTCCGCCCGCCCTGGTATCACATGAACATCATGAGCGAGTTCATGGGCCTGATCTACGGCGTCTACGACGCCAAGCCGCAGGGCTTCGTCCCCGGCGGCATGAGCCTGCACAATTGCATGCTGCCGCACGGCCCCGATCGCGACGCCTTCGAGCACGCCAGCAATGGCGAGCTGAAGCCGGTGAAGCTCACAGGCACCATGGCGTTCATGTTCGAGACCCGCTACCCGCAGCGCGTCACGGCCCATGCCGCGAAGTCGTCGACGTTGCAGGACGACTACGCCGATTGCTGGAAGGGCTTGGAAAAGCGGTTCGATCCAAACAGGCCGTAGAATTAATTTTTGTCGTCATTCCGGGGCGATGCGAAGCATCGAACCCGGAATCTCGAGATTCCGGGTCTGGTCCTTACGGACCATCCCGGAATGACGGTCTCAATTTTGGAGAGCCATGTGCCCCACCCCAACGACCCCAGCCTCCGCTCCTTCATCGAAATCGATCCCGCCTCCGACTTCCCGATCCAGAACCTGCCCTATGGCGTGTTCTCGACCCCTGGCAATCCAACGCCGCGCGTTGGCGTCGCCATCGGCGATTACGTGCTCGACCTCTGGGAGCTCGAGCAGGATTCGCGGCTCGATGTCGGAGCGCTCGGCGTCTTCTCCGGACCCTCGCTCAATGCCTTTATGGCGCTGGGACCAAAGATCTGGACCAAGACTCGCGCGCGCATCAGCGAGCTGCTCCGTCACGATCATCCGGAGCTGCGCGACAACGAGGAGCTGCGCAGCCGAGCGCTGGTGCCGATGCGTGAGGCAAAGCTGCATCTGCCTTTCGCGGTCTCCGGCTACACCGATTTCTATTCCTCGAAGGAGCACGCCACCAATGTCGGCGTGATGTTCCGCGGCAAGGACAATGCACTGCAGCCGAACTGGCTGTACATGCCGATCGCTTATAATGGCCGCGCCTCCACCGTCGTGGTGTCAGGCACCAAGGTGAAGCGGCCGCGCGGGCAGTTGAAGCCGCCGAACGTGGAGGTGCCGAGCTTCGCACCCTGCAAGCGGCTCGATTTCGAGCTGGAAATGGGCGTCGTGGTCGGCCAGCCGTCGCCGATGGGCGGCATGCTGACCGAGAGCCAGGCCGAGGAGATGATCTTCGGCTTCGTGCTGCTGAATGACTGGAGCGCGCGCGATATCCAGCAATGGGAATACGTGCCGCTCGGGCCGTTCCTGGCGAAAGCGTTTGCGACCTCGATCAGCCCTTGGGTGGTGACGCGCGAGGCGCTGGAGCCGTTCCGGCTGAAGGGGCCGGAGCAGCAGCCGGTGCCGCTGGATTATCTGAAGCAGGTGAGGCCGCAGAACTACGATATCGCGCTCGACGTCTCCTTGCGCGCCGCAGGCAGCAATGCGCCGGCGAGCATCAGCCGCACCAGTTTCAAATACATGTACTGGTCCTCGGTGCAGCAGCTGATGCACCATGCTTCAAGCGGTTGTGCGATGAATGTCGGCGATCTCCTCGGCAGCGGCACCATCTCCGGCCCGGAGAAGAACCAGCGCGGCAGCTTACTTGAGATCAGCTGGAACGGCACCGAGCCGGTGGAATTGCCCGGCGGGGCCAGGCGCACGTTCCTCGAAGATGGCGACAGCCTCGTCATGCGCGGCTGGTGCCAGGGCAATGGCTACCGAATCGGCTTCGGTGAGGTCGAGGGCACGATTATGCCGGCGGAGTAGCCTCGCTCGTCGCCCCTTGCCTCAGTCATTGCGAGCGCAGCGAAGCAGTCCAGAATCTCTCCGCGGCGGCAGTCTGGATTGCTTCGTCGCAAGAGCTCCTCGCAATGACGTGGAGAGAGCCTACCGTTTCTCCGGCGGCACCTCGCGCACCCGCGCGCAATGCGCGGCGACGTCGTCCAGGCTATATTTCAAATGCACCCGCTTGTCCGACGGCGCCTGCTTGCTGGTGCAGACGCCCGGCCGCCATTCCCGGGTGGGGCGGATCGGGCGCGGGGCGAAGCCGCCGCCGCAGTTCGGACAGACGTTGAACAGCTTTGTCTCGACGCAATCCGCGCAAAAGGTGCATTCATAGGAGCAGATCCGCGCGTCGGTGGCTGATGGCGGCAGGTCGCGGTCGCAATATTCGCAGTTCGGTCGCAGCTGAAGGGCCATGGCTAAAGTCTCCAGGATCGGTCTCGATCATCGCAGACCGCGCGTGTCGAGCGAATGGCGTAGTTCCCTCGATTTCAGCCAGCCTTCAAATCCTTCAGCGGCAGCTTTGAGCTCTCTTTCAGCCGGTCGAGCACGATCGACGAGCGCACATGCGCCACGCTCTGGTGCGGCATCAGGACGTCATTGACGAGATTGGAGAGACCCTTGAGGTCGCGCAGCACGGCTTTCAGCACGTAGTCGGCATCGCCCGTGAGCGAATAGGCCTCCTGGATCTCGTCGATCCGGTTCACCAGCGCGCGGAAGCGCTTGGAGTTATCAGGCGAGTGGGTCGCGAGCCCGACCTGGATGAAGGCGATCACGCCGAAGCCGAGCGCCTCGCTGGAGAGGTCGGCGTGATAGCCCGCGATCACCTTCTCCTGCTCCAGGCGCATCCGCCGCCGCGAGCATTGCGAGGCCGAGAGGCCGGCCAGCTCGGCGAGCTCCTGGTTGGTCAGGCGGCCGTCATCCTGGAGCGCACCGAGGATCTTGAGGTCGAAGGCATCCACCGGAATCATGCGTCATTTGTCCATTTCATGCACGGATCGTGCATAGGATACCGAAAACGCGTGCCATTTGCACGCTCATTGCGTGCTCCATGAGGGATAGTTCTACCCAGCAGCAATTGGGAGAACCGCAATGGGTCCGTTTCCGCACGATGCACCGCCGGCCACGATCACATCAGACAATCCGATGGGCACCGACGGGTTCGAGTTCGTCGAATATGCGCATCCAGAGCCCGAGCAGCTGCACGATCTGTTAAAGCTGATGGGCTATGCGGCGGTCGCGCGCCACAAGACCAGGAAGATCACCGTCTATCGCCAGGGCGACATCAACTATCTCGTCAACGAGGAGCCCGGCACCCACGGTTATGAGTTCGTCGCCGCGCACGGCCCCTGCGCGCCGTCGATGGCGTTCCGCGTGGTCGATGCCAAAGCGGCCTATGACCGCGCGATTGCGCTCGGCGCCGAGCCGGCCGGCGTGACATCGGCGCAGAAGACGCTGGATGTGCCCGCGATCAAGGGCATTGGCGGCAGCCTGCTTTATTTCGTCGATCGCTATGGCGCCAAGGGCTCGGCCTATGATGCCGAGTTCGAATGGCTCGGTGCGCGCGATCCGCGGCCCCATGGTGCCGGCCTGTTCTATCTCGATCACCTCACCCACAACGTCCATCGCGGCCGCATGGATGTCTGGGCCGGCTTCTACGAAAAACTGTTCAACTTCCGGCAGATCCGTTTCTTCGACATCGAGGGCCGCGCCTCCGGCCTGTTCTCGCGCGCGCTGACCAGCCCGGACGGCAAGATCCGGATTCCGATCAACGAGGACGCCGGCGATTCCGGTCAGATCGAGGAATATCTGAAGGCCTATCGTGGCGAAGGCATCCAGCACATCGCCTGCGGTTGCCGCGACATCTACAAAACCATCGAAGGCCTGCGCGAAGCCGGCCTCCCCTTCATGCCGTCGCCGCCCGCGACCTATTTCGAGAAGATCGATGCCCGCCTGCCCAAGCACGGTGAGGACGTCGCACGTCTGCAGAGGAACGGCATCCTGATCGACGGCGAAGGCGTGGTCGACGGCGGCCAGACCAAGGTGCTGCTGCAGATCTTCTCGGCCAACGCGATCGGCCCGATCTTCTTCGAGTTCATCCAGCGCAAGGGCGACGACGGCTTTGGCGAAGGCAATTTCAAGGCCCTGTTCGAGTCGATCGAGGAAGATCAGATCCGCCGCGGCGTGTTGAAGGTGGATACGGCGGCCTGACCGTCATTCCGGGGTGCGCGCCAGCGCGAACCCGGAATCTCGATGTGACAATCTCCAGATTCCGGGTTCGCTCGCGACGCGAGCGCCCCGGAATGACGTCAGCCTTTCCACGCCCTCGTCACCGCCCCGATCTCCGCCAGCTCGGGCTCGCGCACCGCCGACGGCGTACGCGAGAAGCGCGGCGCCGGTGCCGGCTGTTTCACGCCATGGCGCTCGATGAAGACGTTGCGGGCGACCATGTGCGGATGCGCGGTCGCTTCCGACATGGTCAGCACAGGCGCGAAGCAGATGTCGGTGCCTTCCATGATCTTGCACCAATCCTCGCGCGTCTTGCTCTTGAACACCGCTTTCAGCTTCTCCTTCAGCGCGGGCCAGGCCTTGGGGTCCATCTGTGCATCGAAGTCCGCATCGTTGAGGCCCGCATGCTGGCGCAGCAGCGCGTAGAATTGCGGCTCGATCGAGCCGATCGAGACGAAATGGCCGCAGGCGCATTCATAGACGCCGTAGAAGTGCGCGCCGCCATCGAGGAAATTGCGGTTGCGGCCTTCGGTCCAGCGTCCCAGTGTCTTCATGTCGAAGAAGAACGACATCAGCGAGGCTGCGCCATCGCACATCGCGGCGTCGACCACCTGGCCTTTGCCGGACCTTGATGCTTCCAGCAGCGCGGCGAGCACGCCGACCACGAGATAGAGCGCGCCGCCGCCGAAATCGCCGACCAGGTTGAGCGGCGGCACCGGCGCCTCGTCAGTGCCGATCGCGGCGAGCGCGCCGGTGATCGAGATGTAGTTGATGTCGTGGCCGGCCGCGTTCGCCAGCGGGCCTTCCTGGCCCCAGCCGGTCATGCGGCCGTAGACCAGCCTTGGATTGCGCGCGAGCACGATGTCAGGACCGAGCCCGAGCCGCTCCATCACGCCGGGACGAAACCCTTCGACCAGCGCGTCGGCGCTGGCAAGCAGGTCGAGCACCTCAGCGATCGCCGCCTTGTCCTTGAGGTCGAGCTCGATCAGCTTGCGGCCGCGCCCCGCCACCGACTTCATGCTCTTCTTGGCGCCGACACGGTCGAGCGTGACGATTTCGGCGCCCATGTCGGCCAGCATCATGCAGGCGAACGGGCCGGGTCCGATGCCGGCGAATTCGACGATGCGGAAGCCCGCGAGCGGGCCGGTGGCGCGGACGGATGAGGTGGGAGCTGGTTTGTCGAGCACGTTGTTGTTTCCTCGGGTCGCGGGCGAATGCCGGTGATCCGGCAAACGCCTCTGACGTTGCTCTTGGTGGCGAGTTAATCGGCTGATTAACTTTTCTCGCCTTCCCGCCAGCGAGGCAAGCGGTTTCATTCCGCATGGGCAAAATAAAACGGCGCGCACCGAAGTGCGCGCCGCGGAAAATTTGTGTCGAGGCGCTGGCGCGGGATTGTCAGCCCGCGGCGGTCACCGCGCGCTGCGCCATCACCTTGACGAGGTTGGCGCGGTACTCCGCTGTGCCGTGGATGTCGGCCAGCAGCCCGCTCGCGGGAATGCTGACGCTGTCGATCGCCGACGGCGACCAATTCGCCTTCAGCGCGGACTCGATCGCGCCAACCCGCATCACGCCGCTTTGCGAGGCGCCGGTCGCGGCAACGCGGATCTCGCCCGCTTTCGTCTGTGCGACGAAGACGGCGGTCAGCGCGAAGCGCGAGGCGGGATGCCGCATCTTGGCATAGCCTGCTTTGGTCGGAACCGGGAACGACACGGCGGTGATGATCTCGCCGTCTTCAAGCGCGGTCGTGAACAGGCCCTTGAAGAAGTCCTCCGCCGCGATCGACCGCTTGTTGGTCTTCACGGTGGCGCCGAGCGCGAGCAGGGCGGCCGGGTAATCCGCGGCCGGATCGTTGTTGGCTATCGAGCCGCCGATCGTGCCGCGATAGCGCACGGCAGGGTCGCCGATCTGCGAAGCCAGATAGGCGAGCGCGGGGATCGCCTTCTTGGCGGCATCGCTGGTCGCAACGTCGTAATGCGGCGTGGCCGCCTTGATGGTCAACGTGTCGCCCGAGGCCTCGACGCCGATCAATTCCTTGATCTTGGCGACGTCGATGACATCGGAGGGCCCCGCGAGCCGCTGCTTCATCACCGGCAGCAGCGTCTGGCCGCCGGCAAGGAATTTCGCCTCGCTGCTCTTGCCGAACAGGCTGGCGGCCTCATCCACCGAGGAAGCGCGATGATAGGTTGTCTGATACATCTTGGTTGCTCCTGAAATCTTTTCTCTGTCATTCCGGGATGCGCCGAAGGCGCAGACCCGGAATCTCGAGGTTGAATCCGTAGCTCCAGATTCCGGGTTCGATGCTTCGCATCGCCCCGGAATGACGATGATGAGGTGTCAAGCCGCGTGGATCGTGCGCCACACCCGATCAGGGGTTGCGGGCATTTCCAGATTGTTCTTGCCGATCGCATCCGTGATCGCATTGATCACGGCCGCGGAGGCGCCGATCGCTCCGGCCTCACCGCAACCCTTGATGCCCAGGGGATTGCCCGGGCACAGCGTCGTGGTGTGAGAGAGGTTGAAGGAGGGCACATCGTCGGCACGCGGCATGGCGTAGTCCATGAACGAGGCCGTGACCGGCTGGCCGTTGGCATCGTACATGGCGTGCTCGAGCAAGGCCTGCCCGATGCCTTGAACCAGGCCGCCATGGACCTGGCCCTCGACGATCATCGGGTTGATCAGCCGGCCGAAATCGTCGGCCGCGACGAAGTTGACGAAGCTCGTCTTGCCCGTACCGGGATCGACCTCGAGCTCGCAGATATAGGTGCCGGCCGGGAAGGTGAAGTTGGAGGGGTCGTAGAAGGCGCTTTCCTTCAGGCCCGGCTCCATCCCGTCAGGCAGATTGTGCGCGGTGTAGGCCGCGAGCGCGACCATCGGCAGCGCGATCGCCTTGTCGGTGCCCGTCACCTTGAACTCGCCGTTCTCGATGACGATGTCGGCCTCCGACGCCTCCAGCGCATGCGCGGCGATCTTCTTGGCCTTCGTCTCGACCTTCTCCACCGCCTTGAGGATGGCGGTGAGGCCGACGGCCGCCGAGCGCGAGCCATAGGTGCCCATGCCGAACTGCACCTTGTCCGTATCGCCATGGACAATCGAGACCTGGCTGATCGGAATGCCGAGCCGATCCGAAATGAGCTGAGCGAACACCGTTTCATGGCCCTGGCCGTGGCTGTGCGAGCCGGTCAATACCTCGATGGTGCCGACCGGATTGACCCGCACTTCGGCCGATTCCCACAGGCCGACGCCGGCACCTAAGCTACCGACCGCCTTGGACGGCGCGATGCCGCAGGCCTCGATGTAGCAGGACAGGCCGATGCCGCGCAGCTTGCCGTCGGCTTTCGCCTTGGCCTTGCGGGCGGGGAAGCCGGCATAGTCGATCGCCTTCATCGCGGCGTCGAGCGAGGCGTTGAAGTCGCCGGTGTCATAGGCCATGATCACGGGCGTCTGGTGCGGGAACTGGGTGATGAAGTTGTTCTTGCGCAACGCCGCCGGATCGACGTTCAGCTGCCGCGCCGCCGTCTCCATCATCCGCTCGACCAGATAGCTCGCCTCGGGACGGCCCGCGCCCCGATAGGCGTCGACCGGCGTGGTGTTGGTGTAGACGCCGATCACCTCGGCATGGATCTGCGGGATGTTGTACTGGCCCGACAGCAGCGTCGCGTAGAGATAGGTCGGCACGGCCGACGAGAACAGCGACATGTAGGCGCCGAAATTGGCGTAGGTCTTCACCTTCAAGCCGGTGATCTTGTTGTTGGCGTCGAACGCCATCTCGGCATGGGTGACGTGGTCGCGGCCATGCGCGTCGGTGAGGAAGGCCTCGGTGCGGTCGCTGGTCCACTTCACGGGGCGGCCGGTCTTCTTGGAGGCCCAGAGCGCCACCATCTCTTCCGGATAGATGTAGATCTTGGAGCCGAAGCCGCCGCCGACGTCCGGCGCGATCACGCGCAGCTTGTGCTCGGGCGCGATGTTGTAGAACGCGGACAGCACGAGCCGGGCGACATGCGGATTCTGCGATGTCGTATAGAGCGTGTAATGCTCCTCCGCGGCGTCGTAGCTGGCCACCGCCGAGCGCGGCTCCATCGGGTTCGGCGCGAGCCTGTTGTTGGTGAGGTCCATCTTCACCACATTGGCGGCCTTGGCGAAGGCCGCATCCGTCGCGGCCTCGTCGCCGATCACCCAATCATAGACCTGATTGCCGGGGGCCTCGGGGTGGAGCTGCGGCGCGCCGGCCTTGATGGCGGCACGGACGTCGGCGACGACAGGGAGTTCCTCGTAATCGACGACGACGGCTTCCGCCGCGTCGCGCGCGAGGTTCTTGCTGTCGGCGATCACGACCGCGACGGCCTGACCGACGAAGCGCACCGTCTCCGGCGCCATCGCCGGCCATGCGCCCATCTTCATCGGGCTGCCGTCCTTGGAGGTAATGGCCCAGCCGCAGATCAGGTTGCCGACCTTGTCGTCGACGAGCTCTTGTCCGGTGAGAACGGCAACCACGCCCGGCAGCTTCAGCGCGGCGGACGAGTCGATCTTCTTCACCTTGGCATGCGCGTGCGGGCTGCGGATGAAATGGGCATAGGTCATGCCCAGCAATTTGATGTCGTCGACGTACCGGCCCTTGCCGGTGATGAAACGCTTGTCTTCCTTGCGCACGACGCGCGCGCCGATGCCTTCAACACCCATGTCTGGTCCTCCCGACCGGAATTGCTGTGCCTGCGCTTTCCACCGAAAGCTGCAGTGGTGATCGTTCCTTCGAGGCGGGCCCTTACTCGGCCGCCTGCGAGACCTTCATGCGTCCGGCCGCGTCCAGCACGGCCTTGACGATGTTGTGGTAGCCGGTGCAGCGGCAGATATTGCCTTCGAGCTCCTGACGGACCGTGCTCTCGTCGAGCTCGCCACCATGGCGTTGCACGATGTCGATCGCCGACATGATCATGCCCGGCGTGCAATAGCCGCATTGCAGGCCGTGATTGTCGCGGAAGGCGGCCTGCATCGGGTGCAGCTCGTCGCCCTTGGCGATGCCTTCGATGGTGGTGACGTTGGCGCCGTCGGCCTGGCCGGCGAGCATGGTGCAGGACTTCACCGCACGGCCGTCCATGTGGACGACGCAGGCGCCGCATTGGCTGGTGTCGCAGCCGACATGGGTGCCGGTGAGGTTGAGATGGTCACGCAAGAGATGGACCAGCAGCGTGCGGTCCTCGACGTCGACAGAGACGGCCCTGCCGTTCACCGTCAGTTTGACTGTAGACACGTGATACCTCCCGAATGTTTGTCGTTATTCCAATTAGAGACAGCGCGAACGGAACTTTGCAACTGGGATTTTGCTCACCACGCGTCATGGAAAGGTCATTGTGACGGCTGCCGCAGCGCGCGATACGGTCACGATGTTCCGTGCCGCCGCCATCCGTGGCGCGGCCGTGCAAGAAGCTGTCGAACGATGTTCGCTTCGTCGGCGGCCTGTGCGCGGGCCGCACCTGCTTCGAAACGCCGGCCCTTGGCGTCGACCCCTCGCGCCTCGTTTCTCCCTTTGCTGCCTTGTTCGTTGCGCGAATAGGAGCACGCGCCCATGCCGTTGTAACCGCGATCTTGGTAGTACGTGGCGGCGATCTAAGTCATTGATTCTGTTCGCTGCGATGCAGCGAACGGCCGCCTGCCGGGACGCCGAGTGTTGCGGCGTATTCCGTCATTCCGGGGTCGCGACTTCGTCCCGCCCCGGAATGACGTTGAGTGAATGAGACATCAGAACACGCGGCCCTAGTACTTCCTGGCGATTGATTGCGCACGCGCGCGCCCCTAGTCGAGCTGTACAGCAACAGCAAAGGGGTGGAAGCGATGCAGATGAACGACAGTCAGCGTATCCCGGCGTCGAAGGCCAATGTGTGGGCTGCGCTCAACGATCCCGACATTCTCAGGCGCTGCATTCCAGGTTGCCAATCGCTCGAGATGGCGTCGCCGACGGAGATGGTCGCGACCGTAGTGCTGAAGGTCGGCCCGGTGAAGGCGACGTTCAGCGGCAAGGTGACGCTGACCGATATCGATGCGCCCAATGGCTACCGCATTATCGGCGAAGGCGCCGGCGGCGTCGCCGGCTTTGCCAAGGGCGGCGCGAAGGTCAGGCTGGAAGAGGAAGCTCCCGGCATCACCATCCTGCACTACGAGGCCGAGGCGCAGATCGGCGGCAAGCTCGCGCAGCTCGGTTCGCGGCTGATCGATTCGACGTCGCGCAAGCTCGCCGCGAATTTCTTCGAAAGTTTTGCATCTGTGGTAGCGCCATCATCGTGATCGATGCGCGATGCTGCCCCAATTCGGCGGTGCCGTAGAGCCTGTGAGCCATTTCCGCGTTCGATATTAAAGAGTGGGTAGCGCCCGCGCTGATGTCGGGGGCCGTCGATGTCGAACCGCCGGGGGATGGCTGTGCTGTCTATGCTTTTGCCAGTTGGTGTCCTTGCAGGATGTTGTTGGTGAGGGCGTACCAGAGCACGACGGCACGGACCTTCTCGATGCCGCGCACGGTCAATTGCCTGAGGTCCCAGTTCCGCCACCGGGCATGGATGCATTCGCAGATCGTGCGGGCTTTGTACTGTGCCTTGCCGGCTTCGCTGGCCATGCGAGCCCGCCAGGCCGCGACGCCAGGACCGTCGCTGCTCCGAGGTAAAAAGGGATCGACACCGCTCCTGGAGTTGGGCGGAGGACAGTAGACCTCGACGCCTTCACCGTGCGCCCATTCGATGTCCTCGCCGCTGCAGAACCCGCCATCGGCGAGGTAGCGACGCGGCAAGCGCTTCAGCCGAGTGCGCGTTCGCTCCAGCATCGGCCGCATCAAGCCGCGATCTGATCCGTTGTTGTCGATGTCGACCGTGACCACGATCAGTTCGCCGGCCGCGCTGGCCACCTGCACATTGTAGGCGGGGCGGAAGCCGGCATCTGCCATCTTCATCACCCTTGCCTGCGGGTCGGTGGTGGAGGCCCGGGGCTCCTTCGGCTTTTTGCCATTGCCGCCTTTTTCGTCGAGTTGCTTGCGCTTCCGCTTGATCTCGTCCAAAGCCCTCTGCGCAGCCTGCACCCGCTCACTGCGTTCGCGTGCCGCGCGCTCTCTGGCCGCCCTGATACGCCGGTTGCTGGCTTCCGGATCCGCATCGACCTCGCGCTTGAGCTCTTCCACCACAGCCTTCGCTTGGGCCATCTGCCGGTCGAGCGTTGCCTCCCGCCGGAACGAGCCGGCCCCCGCATTCGCCCGTATCCGCACCCCGTCCTGGGTCAGCTTCTCCAGATCAATCAGCCCTGCCTCATTCAGAGCCACCAGATGTTCGACCAGCAAACGGTCCAGCAGGTCCGCGCAGCCGACCCGGAAATCCGACAGTGTGTGATAGTTCAAAGACACGCCGCCGCAGAGCCAGCGGTAGACGTCGTGACTGTCGCAGAGCCGATCCAACGCCCGCGCGCTGCCAACGCCATCGCTCGTGGCGTACAGCCAAAGCGCCAGCAGCAGCCGGGGTGATGGCGCCGGATGGCCCGGCCTGTTTTCCCGTGCCTTAACCCGATCTTCCAGCTCGCTCAGCTCGAGCCCCTCGACATAAGCCCAGATCACCCGGGCCAGATGATCCTGCCCGATCAGGCTGTCGATATCGACCGCCCGCAATTCGACCTGATTGCGCACGGGCTCGCGCAGCCGAGGTGCACCCCGCGGCACCGCTTCGGTTCGTGGCGCCGACTGATCCGGCAATTCGCCAAAAAGTCCCTCGTCAGCCATCATCCTCTCCAGCAGATCAGTCTGCCTAGAGAATCACATTCGCCCGACACGCGGTACAAAAGATTCACAGTCTCGTAGGGTGGGCAAAGCGAAGCGTGCCCACGATCTCTTCATGATGGAGAAAGGTCGTGGGCACGGCGCGCGAGAAGCGCGCCTTTGCCCACCCTACCGCAGTGAACGCTACGGCTTCCGATCGCGGCGCGATGCTGCCTGAGTTCGATGACGCATTTCGAGCTGCAAAATAAGGGCGAGACGCAAGCGTCGACAAAGAGATGAGCGACGAACGCGCCGATGATTTCGCACTACTACCTTCCGCCCATACTCAGCGCGGTCTGGCGATGTTGTAATTCCCCTCGATGGCGCCGCAGACGAACTGCGCATCACGAGCGCCCAACGCGGCGCACACAACAACATCGGAGGGAATACATGACCTTTGCAACAAAGGGCTTCTTGGCCGGCATTTCGATGATTGCGATGCTGGCCGCCGCGACGCCAGGCGCTCGCGCCAACGACTCCCTGATCAAGGCGCAGTCCGATTCCAACCAGTGGGCCGTTGCCGGTCACGATTACGGAAACACGCGCTTCAGCCCACTCAAGCAGATCAACACCGAGAACGCAGGCAAGCTGACGCTCGCCTATTCGTTCTCGCTGGCCTCGCTACGCTCGAACGAATCCTCACCGATCGTGATCGGCAACACGCTCTACGTCTCGAGCTCGTGGGGTCCGAAATACGTCTATGCGCTCGATGCGGCGACCGGGCAGCGCAAATGGACCTACGAGCCCGACATTCCCGATGATGTGCTGCAATATGCCTGCTGCGACGTGAACAGCCGCGGCGTCTCCTATGCCGACGGCAAGATCTTCGTCGGCCGCCTCGACGGCAAGCTGACGGCGCTCGATGCGGCGACCGGCAAAACGCTCTGGACCTCGAAAGTGGTCGATTACAAGCAGGGCTCGGTCATTACGTCGCCGCCGCTCGTCGTGCGCGACAAGGTGATCACGGGGTTCGGCGGCGGCGAATATGGCGTTCGCGGGTCGCTGCAGGCCTTCGACATCAACACCGGCAAGCAGGTGTGGCAGACCTACACCGTGCCGAACCCGGATGAGCCCGGCGGCGACAGCTGGAAGGGCGATTCCGCCCAGCATGGTGGCGGCGCCGCCTGGCTGGTCGGCTCCTACGATGCCAAGACCGACACCGTCTATTGGGGCACCAGCAATCCCGGTCCATGGAACACCGGGGTGCGCTCCACCGGCGACGGCAATTTCGGCAAGCTGACCAACCTCTACACCGCCTCGACGCTGGCGCTCGATCCCAACACCGGCAAGATCAAGTGGCACATCCAGACCACCCCGGCGGATGCCTGGGACTATGACGGCGTCAACGAAGCCGTGCTCGCGGATCTGAAGATCGGCGGCAGCACCGTTCCGGCGCTGATGAAGGCGGATCGCAACGGCTTCTTCTTCGTCGCCAACCGCGAGACCGGCAAGGTGCTGTCGGCGGAGAAATACGTCTTCACCAGCTGGGCGCAGAAATGGGATACCACCACGCTGCGCGCGGTCGAGGATCCCGACAAGCGTCCGGGCCCGGGCCATCCCGCCAAGGACATCTGTCCGAATCTCGTCGGCGGCAAGAACTGGCAGCCGATGTCGTTCAACCCCGAGACCGGCCTCGTCTACATCCCGTCCAACAATGTCTGCATGGACTGGTCGGTCGGCGATGTCGCCTACAAGCGCGGCGTGTTCTATCTCGGCGCCGAATTCCCGACCAAGGAAGGCCCCGGCGGCTTCCTCGGCGAGCTCATGGCCTGGGATCCGGTGGCGCAGAAGAAGGTCTGGTCGATCAAGGAAGACCTGCCGTTCAATGGCGGCACCCTGACCACCGGCGGCGGCCTCGTGTTCGCCGGCAACATCCACGGCGACTTCCGTGCCATCGACGCGAAATCCGGCAAGGTGCTGTGGAGCAAGAATCTCGGCTCCGGCATCGGCGCCGGCCCGGTGACCTACCAGGTCGAGGGCAAGCAATACGTCGCCATCGTCGTCGGCCGCACCGCTGCGCTGCCTGCGTTCCTGGGCGAGGTGGGCAAGAAGATGACGGCCGCAGCTCCCGAGGGCGGTTCGCTCTTCGTGTTCTCCGTCCAGTGACCACTCGCGCGCGTATCTCTAGGAGGTGACGGGATACGCGCGCGCTTTTTCCAGGCGATCGTTGCGGCATCGGCTGATGGCGCGTGCCGCAGCGCCTGGAGCATGATCCGGAAAAGTGCGCAGCGGTTTTCCGAAAAGATCATGCTCAAAACAATAACTGAAAGCGCGATGACATCGCGCTTGACCCAACAAATCTCAACTGCGGGAGATGAGGATGCGTCCGAATCATCTTGGAAGTGGCAAGAAGCCAAACCGTAGCGTTGCAAACCGTAGCATTGCAGGGCTCGTCGCGTGGGCGGCCGCGTCCGCAATGATCGCCCCCATCGCAACGGCTCACGCCGATGAAGCACAGCCGTTCCGTCTCTGCGCTGATCCGACCAATCTTCCCTTCTCCAGCGATAGTCCGTCGCAGCCGGGCTTTTATGTCGAGATCGGGCAGGCCCTGGCGCAGGCGCTCGGCCGGCCGATCGCCTATGACTGGTACAAATCCTATTTCGGCAAGCGCACCGTGCGCGTTACGCTGCTCGGCAGGCAATGCGACGCCATGATCGGGCTGCCGCGGTCCGAGGACTTCATGGGACCGGCCGTGATCTTCTCCGCTCCGTTCGCGAAGGAAGGCTATGCCCTCGTGGCCGCCAAGGAATCGGCCAAGGGGAAGGCCATCGGCGGCATCGCCGGCCTCAGGGGCAAGCGGGTCGCCGTGCAGTTCGCCACCACGCCGCAAAACCTGCTCGCGAGCCGTGATGACGTTGAGATGGTGACCGTGCTGTCACCGGAGGAGGGCATGCAGGCACTGGACCAGGGCAAGGCCGACATCGCCTTCATCTGGGGGCCGGTTGCCGGGTGGCTGAACAAGACCAGCTACCATGATCGCTACCAGATCGAGCTCACCGCGGGCGAAGGCCTGTCATGGGATGCGGCCATAGGCTTCGCCAAGACGTCCACCGAGCTTCGTGATCGCGTCGATGCCGTCCTGCCACAGCTGCAACGGACGATCGGCGAGCTCGCGGTGAAATATGGCTTGCCGGGCGGCCAGCCGGTTCGCTTCGGCGCCGGCCAGGCGGAGCCTGCGGGAACAACGACGGGCATGGCAGGCGGAGCCCGGACCTCAGTTCAAGTGACCGAGATTGCCAAGGTCGCCGCGACCGAGGTCAAGGGCGATGCGGCTGCGCCCGCCGCCGAGGCCGTCGGTGCGGGCAAGGAAATCTTCAATGGAACTTGCGCGCATTGTCACGGTCCCGATGCGATCCAGAGCGAGCGGAAGATCGACCTGCGGCTGCTCCGTCACCGCTACGGCGACGACATGCGCGAAACATACTGGACGACCGTGCATGAAGGACGCCCGAGCAAGGGCATGCCGGCCTGGAAGGAGGTCTTCACCGATGACCAGTTCGACAACATTTATTCCTTCCTGCTCACGGTCCAGTCCGAATCCGACGACTGAACGCTCTTGACCAGACGCGATCGGGAGGATGTGCTAGCTTCCGTCCGGCATCATCCAGGCGCCGGACGGGTGCCGCATCAATGTGTCGCTTCCACTCTCGCGGTGGATGCCTGTGCGGCGCGATCTCATGCGGGCGAGTCTTGGGAAGGCGCCATGACCAGCTTCCTGATCATCGACGATCATCCGCTGTTTCGCGAAGCGCTCGGCAATGCGGTGCGGCTGGCGTTGCCGGAGGCGCGGATCTTCGAGGCGATGTCGATCGAGGATGCGCTGCATATCCTGCTCGCCGAGCGGGGCATCGACCTCGCTCTGCTCGATCTGTCGCTGCCGGATGCGACGGGCTTTTCCGGCTTTCTGCGTTTGCGCGAGGCCTATCCGCGCCTGCCCGTCGCCATCGTGTCGAGCGAGGAGGATCAGCACATCGTTCGCGAGGCGTTGGCGCTGGGAGCGGCCGGCTATCTGCCGAAATCGACGTCGAAGCGAGAGCTCGCGCAATCGATCGAGGGCGTGCTCAGCGGGTCGGTGTCGGTGCCGAAGGATTTCGTGGCGGCGCCGCGGCTGCGTCGGGCCGATGCCAGCAAGGCGCTCGAGGTCAAGCTGCGCGAGCTCACGCCGCAGCAGCTTCGCGTGCTTGATCTCCTGCGTCACGGCCTCCCGAACCGGCAGATCGCGCAGGAGCTTGCGCTCGCCGAATCGACGGTGAAGGCGCATATCACCGAGATCCTGCGCAAGCTCGGCCTGTTCAGCCGCAACAAGGCGGTCATCGAGATCGGCAAGATGGAGCTGCCCGATCCCAAGGGACGTCCTCATGCGCGCCTCGATCGCGGGAAGCCGCAATGACCTGCGGTGTCGTTCTTGACCTGGATCAATTCGCCCCGCCCCGTCTGAGTCATTCTCGACCCATTGAATTCAACGTCGGCCCCGGCGACGTCCCGGGCCGGATCTTCAGCAAGATTTTCAGAGTGGCTCAGGCGTGATGCGATTTCTGATTGTCGAAGACCATCCGTTGTTTTGCGAAGCGCTCGAAGGTGCGCTTCAGATGGTCGTGCCTGCGGCCGAGATCTTTCAGGCGACATCGATCGACGGTGCACTCGAGCTGTTGGCCTCGACGCCGGAGCTCGACCTCATCCTGCTCGATCTGTCGATACCGGGCACAACAGGCCTTTCGGGCATCATCCGCATCCGCAAGGCGTTTCCAAAAATTCCCGTCGTGATCGTGTCCGGGCACCAGGATCCGCAGATCATGTCCGGCGCCTTGTCGCTTGGCGTGTCCGGCTACATCCTCAAATCATCGTCCAAGCAGGATCTGTCGCAGTCGATCGGCGAGGTGCTGCGCGGCTCGGTCTGTGTGCCCGCCGCCTACCGAGCGCTGGTCCGCCCGCAGCGCGCCTCCGGCCCAGCGCAGGATCTGATCAAGCGCCTGCACGAGCTGACGCCGCAGCAATTGCGCGTGCTCGAAATGCTCAAGCGCGGCCTGCAGAACAAGCAGATCGCCTTTGAGCTGAAGATCTCGGAGACCACGGTGAAAGTCCATGTCTCCGACATCCTGCGCAAGCTCAACGTGCTCAGTCGCACCAAGGCCATCGTCGAAATGTCGAGGATCGATTTCGCGACCCTGGCAGCCGAGGGGACCGCGACGACGCGCGAGCGGGTCCGGCCGGATCAGCCGTGACGGGATTGTCTGCCGCCCTGTCGCGCCGGGGTGGTCTCCTAGCGCAAGGCAACCGCGCGCGACGAGAGGAGCAACCGGTCACCGCACATTCGCGTGGCGGTGCATGCGCTCGAGAGCTTCGCTTGATCCTTGCAGCAATCCAGGAACCAGTGTCGTCCCGCCAGAGGTCTGCGGTGATCCGAGACGCCGCATCGGCCAGCCGGCCCGGTTGAGACCGTGTTCCGTTCTGAGATCGGTCATCAACACGATCGATTGTGCATTCAGGTTCCACATCGTCTCAATCATTGCCGCGAACAGGACGTATGCTACGCGACTGAGTCCATTGTGATCGAAGTCCGAAACACATTTGCTGGCTATGCAAAAGCGCGAGCTCTCCAGGATGGTGGGGCCGCTCGGGATCTGATTGGGCCCAAGACGCGCTCGGAAGAACAGAAAACGGAAGCGAGGCCTCCTGATGGCTCATGAGAGCGGGGCGCGGCGCTGAGCAACGTCGCTTTCGGGAGCAATCCCGGTCGAAGCGAGAGTTCCGAGGCCTCCTCGTTCGAGGACAACAGGTCGTCTGGAAAGATCTTCAGCCTGCCTCACCAGGTCGCCTGCTTGGAGAAGCGGACTTCAGCAGCGCTTGCGCCGTCTCCAGCGCCTCTGCCTCCGAAGCGGCGAGCAGCATCGGGTATCCCCAGAACTTCTCTGACACGATCTGGAAGGCTCTCATGCCGAGCCGCTTCGTCTTTGAGGGCTCAACATAGATCAGGGCTTTCACAAATTCGCGCAATCGCGGTTTGTGCTTCTTTGACCAGAGCGCAAGCCTTCTCTGCTCACCCGGATCGTGCTCGTGTTCGTCGATGTCGGCGTTTGCCCCTTGCCCTATGATGACAAAGGGCTGGCCGCGATCGAGCAGTGCTTCGAAGGCGGCGAAGGCCTCGTCAGCCGTTCCGGCCGAGCCCTGATCGTAAGACAGCCTTACAATCGGAAAAGTCGCGGTATTCAACAGCATCTTCACCCCTATCGATCAGGTTTGCGCAGCGTGGTTCAATTCGCGTGCGCATGACCAGATAGTTTGGATGATGCCTCAACTCATTCATCCAAGGCGCCAAAGCGTTACCCAAAACAGACAATCGCTGCCACCGGCAACCAGGTCCTGCGTTACCAGGTCTTGGTTACCGAGTCTTGGTTACCAGGTCTTGGTTACCAAGTCTTGGCGGCATTTTGGACGAATTCATTTTTGGACGAATTCTTGGCCGTTGGCCGAATTGAGCAATGGTCTGGCCGGATTGCACGATGCAGCGCCGCACCTGGCTGCTGTAGCCATTCCGTTAGACCACGGCCTGCGCGAAGCGAAGCACGATGCCAATCCACCCACAGCCCAGGGCTGTTCCCGAGCGCCTGTCCAAGAGGCCTCCAAATCCCTACGCCTCAGCGGCCCTGCCCCAACCACTTCTCCAAATTCGCGCGCAGCGTTTGACCAAGGCGCAGCTGCGCGACTTGCTCGTCAGCAATCCCCACGATGCGACGCAGTGGATCAAGGCAGCAGCCGAGGCCGATATCATTCCCGCGCAGATCGTGTGGGGCCAGTTGCTGCTCGATGGGACGCGGGTAGCGCGCGATCCGGCGGCTGCCTTCGTCTGGTTTGAACGTGCCGCCCAATCCGGGGACCTCGACGGACAAAACATGGTTGGCCGGTGCTACGAACAAGGCTGGGGCGTCGAGCCAGATCCGAAGCTCGCGACGAAATTTTTCGAGCTCGCCGCAGCAGCCGGCCACGTCTGGGGGCAAGTCAATCTGGCGCAGATGCTGATGCGCGGCGGAAATCCGGCGGATCGGCCGCGGAGTTTCGAGCTCTTTCGGGCAGCAGCGGAAGGTGGCACCTCCAAGGCAAACCTGAAGGCAATGAATTCTCTCGCTCGATTCCTTGAAGAAGGCTGGGCCGTGCCGGCCAATCCGAGAGGCGCCCTGTATTGGTATAGCCGCGCAGCGGCGCTTGGCGATCACTGGGCTCAGTACAATCTGGCCACGATCCTGCATGCTGGCGGAGACCTCGCCGCTGCCGATGTTTGGCTGGAACGGGCGGTCTCCGGTAGCGATGACGGCTTTCGCCGGCGCATTGCGCCGCAGCTGCTGGCGCGCGGCGAACCTGCGTTACGCCGACATGGCCTGGAGGCACTTAGGCGCATAGCAGCTTCCGGCAGTCCCGCTGACGTGCAGGCGTATGCCTCCGCGGCCAGCGAAGCTGCAGCCGCACCTTCTGACCTTGAAGGCGCCAGGAGGCTGTCCGAGCTGCCGGCAACCGATGGACGTCCGGATTGGCGGATTTGTCCCCAGGCGTCGATCGGCCGACGCCTTGCTGGCTATCTCGGCGACCGTATCGCAGCGATGTCACGCCGCATCGCAAGATTATCCAACGCAACATCATCCTGCTCGAAGGGGGCTCTGTGACCATCATCGAAACCTTGCGACCGGCACTTTCCGGAATTGGGGCAGCCGCGAGCCTTGCAAACGGCTTTCTATTCGTGACCGCCGCCAACGCGGAAGGCCAGAACAATCAACCGACGTCGGCGCCCGCGGACAAGGCGACTGCGCTCCCGCCGGTCGAGGTGGACGCTCCTGTCACCAAGCGGCGACGAGCGTCGAGCGCCGGCGCCAAGCCGGCCTCGAGACCTGTCTCGGCCAGCCATCCGAGCAAGCCGGCCGAACCGCGTCCGCAGGCTGCGTCCTCGGCTGTTTCGCCTGGGAATTCGCTGCAGCGGAGCACTGGTCTCAGCCGTCTTTCCGATTCTCTCCAAAGCACGCCGCAAACCGTCACGGTCATACCGCGCCTGGTAATCGAGCAGCAGCAGGCAGCCACCATCAATCAGGTGCTCCAATATGTGCCGGGAATCACCGTCGCCACCGGAGAAGGCGGCGGTGGCATCAACGGAGATCAGTTCCGCATCCGGGGTTTTGACGCCTCGGGCGACGTGTATGTCGACGGCTTACGCGATTTTGGTTCCTACGTGCGCGATAGTTTTGCAACCGAAAACGTATTGGTGCTGAAGGGGCCCTCGTCACAGAGCTTCGGCAATGGCACGACGGGCGGCGTCATCGAGATCGAGAGCAAGAAGGCCCATCTCGGCGACCAATCAACGTTCGAGGCCTCGGCCGGGATGGGCCCTTACGGACGTGGCATTCTGGACATCAACAAGCAGGTCAACGACACGACGGCGCTCAGATTCGTCGCCATGGGCAACGGCCAGGATATTGTCGATCGCGACCATGTCTATTCCAACCGTGGCGGTTTCCTCGGCTCGCTAGGACTTGGCCTCGGCACCGACCAATCCCTGATCTTCAACTATCTGCACCAGGACAGCGTTCAACGCCCCGATTTCGGTGTTCCGGTCGTCAGCGCGCCGGGCGTCGTCGGCAAGCCCGTGACGGAGTACGGAGTTCCCCGCTCAAACTATTTCGGCCGGGAAAGTGATCGCGACCACGCGACGGCCGACGTGGCAACCGCCCTCTACAAGGGCGAATTCGGCGATTGGCTCACGTTAACGAACGACACGCGTGTCGGTTACTACACACGTGATCTGAAGTTTACGCCCGCGCTCTGCGCCTCTCCCGGCTTCCCTTTTCCAAGCAGCTGCGCAACGGACGTTCTCGCCGGAAACCTGGCGACACCTTACACAATCTGGTCCGTCGGCGGGACGAAGCAGGTCAGTCACGGCGGGGAAAACGTAACGACTGCCACGATGCGTTTCGACACCGGACCGTTCAGGCACAAGCTCGTCGCCGGCTTTGATGTCTATTCCCAACACGCGACGACGGGTTTTTACCTTCCTTCAGGCCCCGAGCCGGCAGGGACTCTTCTCGATCCCGTGTTTGCGAACTCGCCCGGCTTTGCACTGACGGTGTCGCCGGGCAATCAATTGTCGGCCACGAGCTGGGATATCGGCCCCTTTGTAAGCGACCGCATATGGCTGACGCCCATGCTTTCGATCCTTGCGGGTGTTCGATGGGATCACTATCGGGTCGAGGGCCAGGCAGGCGCGTCTCCGCTTGCGACGACGACCGAGTTCGCGAGCCCCAAAGCATCCCTGATCTTCGAGCCCACCTCGCATCAAAGTTACTACTTCAGCTATGCACGTTCATTCACGCCGCCGGGCAACAACATCACTTCGCTGAGTTCATCGCTCGGTCTGTCCCAGGCGCCAAACGCCGCAAACCTTCAGCCGGAAGCGGATACGACCTTCGAGGTCGGTGCGAAGTGGGGCCTGTTCGAGGATCGGCTCGGCGTGACGGCAGCATTGTTCCGCGTCGAGAAGAACAACGCTTCCTATACCGACCAGGCATCGGGGATACAGACGACCACCGACGACAAGGTGCAAGTCCAGGGAGTTGAGCTCGGATTGACCGGCAAGCTCACGGAGAACTGGGACATTCAGGCCTCCTATTCCTACATGGACAGCAAGATCATCGCCTCGTCGATCAGCCCGTTCACGCCCGTCTCGGCCGCAGGCAACCGGGTCCCGTTCGTGTCTCAGCATGGCCTGGCGATCTGGACCACCTACGACATCGCTCCCCTGCTGCCAAACGTGCCGGGTCACATGCTCGTCGGGGGCGGGCTCAACTATCGTTCGGACTATTACCTCAACAACCTCAATTCAATGGTGATCCCGGCAGCGACCACGATCGATGGGATGCTCTCCTACGATCCCAACGAGCGACACCATGTTGCGCTCAAGGTTACGAATCTCACGAACAAGCTGACCTACAGCTCGGCTTTCGGAAGCGGTTACGCGACTCCCGTTGCGGGCCGCAGCGTCACCCTCACCGCAGCAATCAGGTTCTGAAGAAAATGCTCATCGAAATCCCCCAACTGCTATCCGCCGAAGAGGTAACCTCGGTGCGCGACATCATCGAGGGGGCGGATTGGATCGACGGACGGGCAACGGCAGGTGAGCTGGCATCGCGCGCAAAGCGCAATGCTCAGGTCCCCGAGGACTCGCCTCAGGCTCGCCAAGCAGGCGACATTATCCTGAGAGCTCTCGGCCGGAATGCGCTGTTCAACAGTGCCGCTCTGCCCCTGCGCGTCCTGCCGCCCCTTTTCAATCGATACGACACCGGGATGTTCTTCGATGCCCATGTCGATGGCGCAGTGCGATCCTCGCCTGGACTCGGCACTCGCATGCGCGCAGACCTGTCTTCAACCCTCTTCCTCACGGCACCCGATGAATACGACGGTGGCGAGCTGATCATCGAAGACAGTTACGGCGTTCACGCCGTCAAGTTGGCGGCCGGGAGCATGGTCCTGTATCCGGCGGGGAGCCTGCATCGCGTGCGCGAGATCACCCGAGGTGCGCGCTTGTCATCATTCTTCTGGACCCAATCGATGATCAAGGACGAGGGGCTTCGCACGACGCTCTATGATCTCGACCGTGGCATTGTTGACTTGCGCAAATCCGTGTCCAGCGATGCACAAGGCATCCTCATGCTTACCGGTGTCTATCACAATCTTCTGCGACGATGGGCGGAGCTGTGATGTCGGCCGACCCTCTGCAGGAACCCGGGATGCAAATCAAAATGTCGACTTCGAGGATTCCGGCGATGACTGATCTGACGAATGAACTCGCCGCTCGATTTGCCCGTCAAAAGGTGGCGTTGCTGTGGTCGGTCTGTGGCCTCGGAAACACGATCTACGCGGTCATCCAAATCCTTACATGGGTCGACCATCAGATCGACAGCTCCGGCAAGGCGCCGACGGCATTCGATGCGACGGCTCTCTGGTACTTTGGCGTCGCATGTTCGATATGGATCATTCCTGCTCTGCTTCCTCTCGTCACACCGCGACGCGCCGCGATTCTTGGTTCGTTGCTGCTAGGTAGCTTTCTGATGGTCGCCAGCGTCGCAGGCGGCGTCTTCGATGGCATGCGTGACGGGCTTCATATAGCAGCGACAGCAATCATCGCTGTGGCTCTGCCCGGAGTTTATGCAGCCCATGCCTCCTGGCGGCTGCTGCGAGTTACGGAGGTGCCTGCAACTCTTGGCAAGGAATCCGATATCTGAACCAGCAGCTTAGGCTGCCCCGCCAAAGCCGGTTTAGATTAGCTCAAAAAAGCCGCGTTTAGGATGGCCGCTCTCCTGTCGATTTGCGATGGTCGGCTTCGAACATCTCGGCAGGCAAGTCGCCGACACAAGATTTTGGAAGGCGGCGAGATGCTTCATCGCTTTGTTGACACCGACATCGACCGCGTAACCCGCGCCGTTGCACTCCGAAGCGGAATCCTGTCGAATGATTGGACCTATGATCGGCACCAGCATCGCAAATCTCAATTACTGTATTCCCAGCGCGGCATTCTTTGCTGCGAGACGGCCAATACCGTTTGGCTAGTACCGCCCGGATGCGCGTTATGGATCCCCGGTCAACTGGCGCACTCGGCCCGTGGCGCTGGTCTCGTCGAATGCCACTGCCTGTATATTGAACCGAGCGCCGCCAAGAGCCTGCCCAAGACGTGCTGCACGATCTCGATATCTCCCTTGATCCGGGAGCTGATCCTCAGAGTGGCCAAGCTTCCGGAGTGCTATCCGCTCGGAGGTCGCGAAGATCGACTGGTGATGACCTTGTTGGACGAGCTGTCCGATGCGCCGACCAGCAGCCTGAACCTGCCGATGCCAAGAGAGGCGCGCCTTCGGCGCCTCGCGGAGATGCTGATAGCCGATCCGAGCGCGAAGACCTCGTTCGCGAATTGGGCAAGTGCGCTTGGCATGAGCGAGCGCACCTTAAGCCGCCTGCTTCTCCAGGAAATCGGGATGAGTTTCGGACGCTGGCGACACCAGCTTCACGTCATCCTCGCAGTACAAAGAATCGCAAGCGGTGAAAGTGTAAAGACCGTCGCCCTGGAGCTCGGATACGAAAACGCCAGCAGTTTCGTCAATATGTTCAGGAAGACCCTGGGCAAACCTCCGGTTCGCTACCTGACCGAACATCGCGCAATTCTTGTCAGCGGCTGAACCGTGTAAGTCCAAAAAGCCCTGGGCCCGTTCGGGGCAGTCATTTCGGCATTATGTGCATCATGGCGCTGCTGGCGTGTAAAATATTACCGCTACTGTGCATGGGGTTGTTTTCGACATTTGCTTGGCCGGTGCGGCGCTAGCTCAGCAGGAACGACAGCAGCGCCCGCATCTCGGCGGGCTTGATCGGCTTCTTCAGCACTTCGAGGCCGTGCAGGCTCGCCTCCTTCGCGGCCTTTTCCGAGTAGTCGGCCGTGATGATCATCGCCGCCGTGTCGAGCTTGAGATGCTCGCGGACGTCGGCGATGGCCGACAGGCCGCTCTCGCCGTGGTCGAGGTGGAGATCGGCGATCACAGCGTCCGGCGCACCGCCGAGTTCGCTGAGGCGCAGCAATGCGTCCGCGCCCGATCGTGTGGTGGCGACGTCACAGCCCCAGCCTTCGAGCAAGGCAGCCATCGCCTCCGAGCCCGACGGATCGTTTTCGATCAGAAGAATCTTGGCGCCTTCGAGCCCGCCATATTGCCGCTCCGCAAGCTTGGTTGCATGGGCCTCGTCGCCGACGTCAGTGCGTTCGGCCGGCTCCATCTCGACCGTGAAGGTCGAGCCCTGGCCGATCTGCGATGACAGCCGCACCTCGTGCCCGAGCACGGTCGCGAAACGGCGCACGATGGACAGGCCGAGTCCGAACCCGGCCTGATCGGTTGCGCTGGCATCGCCGCGCTGGAATTCGCGGAAGATCGCCTCCTGCTGGGCCTGCGGAATTCCAGGCCCGGTATCCGAGACCTCGACATAGACCCGATTTGCGCGATGCCCGCACTCCATGGTGACGCGGCCCACCCGCGTATAGCGGATCGCATTCGCGATCAGGTTCTGCAGGATCCGCCGCAGCATCATCGCATCCGAGGACACCGTGAGGTCCGTCGTGCCGATCTGCAAAGCCAGGCGCTGCCGCGCGGCGATCGGCTCGAACTCGTTGCGCAGCTGCTCGAACAGCGGTGCCAGCGCCAGCGGACGCACGTCGGGCTTGAGTGCGCCGGCATCGAGCTTGGCGATTTCAAGCAAAGAGCGGAGCAGGTCTTCCAGCGTCAGCAATGAGCGGTCGACCTGATCGATCAGCAGGCCGGCATCCTGCGATTCCACCATCTCCGTCAGCGCCGACAAGGTCAGCCGCGCCGCGTTCAATGGCTGCAGCAGATCGTGTGTGACCGAAATCAACACCGAGGATTTCAGCGAGCTCGCCGCCTCCGCCTGCTGCTTGGCGCGGAAGAGACCCTCATTGGCGCGCTCGACCGAATGCAGCGCCTCCCGCAACTGGTGCGTCCGGTCGCGAACCTTGTGGTCGAGCGCAATGGCGGTTTCGAACAGTGAAAAGGCGTTGAGCTGCTGGTCCATCGAGCGCTCGACGCGCGACATCAGCGCGGCATTGATCTTCTTCAGCTTCGCGGTCTCGCGCCGCAGCTGCTCGACCGTCGCAGGGTCCTGCCACGCCTCGGTCACGCCTGCCGCCTGCCGATGGCGACACCCGTGAATGTCTGGTTCACGTGCATCGAGCCGAACTGTTCACCATAGGTGTGAAAACCGACCACCCGGTTCTGTCGATAGAGCTCGGACATGTCGCGGGCGAGCTGGTGCTGCTCGGCATCGAGCCGGCGCAACAGGCACTCGAAGCCGATATAGAGAGACACCTCGCCGATCTGATCCTGCATTTGCGCGAAGACGTCCTGCGTCGAGCCGACAAGGCTGCGCGAGGTGGCGGCCGTGAGCACCATGCCCTCGTCGATGGCGCAAAAGAAATGCAGTGAGCCGTCGGGCTCGACGCGCTGGATCGATCGCGCATAGTAGGAGCCGCCGACACGGACCAGCACGGGGTGGGACGCAAACGAGAAAGGGTCGAGCTTGGCCTCATCCATGATCCCGACCATCCGGGAATATTCCTCGGCCGCGGGCTCCGCGTTCAGCTCCTTCACCGTCCGGTTCTCGATGTCGGCCTCGGTGACCACCATCTTCTGTGGCATCGGCTCGAAATTGTCGCACTTGAAGACCCTGAAAGGCAGCGACGTATTCAAAAGGATGAGGAGGGCGGCATTCGTATAGGCGTTGCCTTCGAAGAACACCCAGGTCTTTTCAAAGCGCAACCCGTCGCCCGCGGAGCCTCCGACGATCGGGATGTCGTCGAGCGAGGCGTAGATGGCGGACATCACCGCCTCTTCCCGGCGGCAGAGGCCGTCGATCAGGACCAGGCCGAACGAATTGCCCCGGTCCACCTGTGGGGTCACGCGCAGGAGCTCGTGGCATAGCTCGCCGCCGATGCGCCGCCCGTCCTCGACCCGGAAGCCGTCGAGATTGAGGATCGGCCGGATCACCGCGGTGAAATCAGCACGGCTGAATGCCAGCGCCACCACGCTGTTCTCGTCCCAGCCGTCGGGTGCGAGTTCGCCGGCGGTGGTGCAGCCGCAGACCGGGGTGGTGTCGAACTGCCGGCTGATCTCGGCGATGAAATGGTGGGGGTCGTAGTGAGGCGAGAGGAAGACCAGGATCAGGGCCAGGTCGTCCGGCGGCAGCTGCGCCGCAAGCTCGGCGACAGCTCCATCGACGGTCGCAGCCTTCGATTTCGCAACGGCAACGCCGGATGCGTCGCTAAACCGAAAGTCGGTTTGCCCCACTCCGCTTCTCCCTCGAGGCTCACCTCGGTCTCGCGCCGAGTGCAAGTGTCCAGACAGTAAGGTCTTTTCGGCACCGCCGCAACTCGGCCGCCGGGCTCGGCGGGGATCGGTCGGGCCCGCAGCGATTCGCCCCGGCGCCCTGACGAATTTACCGCCCTTTATCGTTTCTGCCTTAGTTTTGCGCATCCGGGTCTGGGGGCGGGGCGCCTCCGGGTCGCCGTTGAATAGGGGGTTGGAATGTCCGGGCGTACCGCGTCGCCGTCCAAGCGCAGCATATTTCCCACCGTCCGGTTCCGCGCCAAGATCATCCTCGGCTTTGCCGCGGTGCTGGTGATCTCGGCCGGCAGCATGGCGTTCGCTTATTTCGGCTTCGAGCGGGTTTCATCCGGCGTCGGCTCCTATCGCCGCAGCGTCTCGGAGGCCGATCTCGCCCGCAACATCGACCGCGAACTGCTCGCCTACCGCTCGGCCGTCAAATACTTCGTCGTCACCGGCAAGGAAGATGACGCCAAGGCGGCGTTGGAGGCCGAAGTCAATCTGAAGAACGCCATCGACCAGGGGGTCAAGAGCGCCAAGACGCCGGCGCGTCAGGACAGCCTCGACAAGCTCGCCAAGGAATTCGTGAATTTCTCCGCGACCTTCGCCAAGGTCCTGCAGGCCAAGCGCGACAGCGCGCTCTTGGTGCAGAACCAGCTCTCGCGCCAGGCCAACCTGCTGAAATACAAGCTCGATGATATCGGCAACAATGCCTCCGATTCCGAGGCGCAGGCGATCGAATTCGGCACCAAGCAGGTCAACGCCCAGTTCCAGACTGCGAGCGCCGCAGCGACCAATTTCGTGCTGACCTCCGACCAGTCGATCGGGACCAGCGCGCTGGCGCGACTGAAATTCGTCGAGAACTCGCTCAGCGCGGTCTATTCCATGGACGACAAGATCGTCGCCGGCCTGAAGGATGCCAAGACCATTCTTGTCGCCTATCGCGAGGCGCTGGAGAAGCTCATCGCGAACGCCAAGCTGGTCGATGATCTCGTGACCGAGATGAGCGGCTCGGCTGGTGCGATTCTGCGTGGCGCCTCAGCCATGAAGGCGGATTTGGTCGCCGAACAGCAGCGGCTGGATTCGGAATCGGAAGCGACCATCGGAAAGACCGAGCAATTGGTGCTGATGCTGGCCGTCGGCGGCACGCTGTTAGGTGCGGTCCTTGCCTTCCTGCTCGGTACCGGCATCTCGCGGCCGATGATCGCGATGTGCAAGGCGATGCGTGAGCTTGCCTCGGGCAATTTCGACGTGGTGCTGCCCGGCCTCGGGCGCAAGGACGAGATCGGCGAGATGGCCGGCGCGGTCGAGGAGTTCAAGCTCCAGGCCGTTGCCAAGGCCGAGCGCGATGCCGCCGCCAGCGAAGCCCAGAACAGGGAGCAGGCCGCAAGCCGCCGCGCCGAGCTGATCCGCTTTGCCGACGATTTCGAAAGCGCTGTTGGTGCGATCGTGTCCAACGTTTCGGCGTCCGCCGTGCAGCTTGAATCGTCCGCATCCACGCTGACCCGCACCGCCGAGACCACGCAGACCTTGTCGAGCCAGGTCGCCGGCGTCTCCGAGCAGGCCTCGAGCAACATGCAGTCGGTCGCGACCGCGACCGAAGAGCTGTCGGCTTCGGTCGAGGAGATCGGCCGCCAGGTCCGCGATTCCAGCCGCATTGCCGAGGCCGCCGTGGTGCAGGCCAAGGAAACCGATGGTCGGATCGGCAAGCTCTCGCACGCGGCCCAGCAGATCGGCGAGGTGGTCAAGCTGATCACCGCGATTGCCGAGCAGACCAATCTTCTGGCGCTGAACGCCACCATCGAGGCGGCGCGCGCCGGGGAAGCCGGCCGCGGCTTTGCGGTGGTCGCGAGCGAAGTGAAATCGCTGGCGAGCCAGACCGCGAAGGCCACCGACGAGATCTCCTCGCACATCGCGGGCATGCAGGGTGCGACGGCCGAGTCGGTCGCCGCGATCAAGGAGATCGGTGCGACCATCGGCAAGATCTCGTCGATCTCGACCTCGATTGCCAGTGCAGTGGAAGAGCAGGGCGCCGCAACCCAGGAGATCGCCCGCAGCGTCCAGAACGTCGCCCAGGGCACCCAGACCGCCGCGACCGATATCGGCCAGGTCAACCGCGGCGCGGCCGAAACCGGTTCAGCCTCGGAGGAGGTGCTGAACTCGGCCAAGACGCTGTCGAGCGAAAGCACCCGCCTGCGCGCCGAGCTCGATCGCTTCATGGCGAATATCCGGGCAGCGTAGGACCCGCCTGTCGCTTCATGCTCCGTCGTCGTCCGGACAAGCGCGCGCTGAGGCGCGCCCTTGTCCGGGACGACGGCATCCTCCGCGACAGCTCACCGCAAGTTGCGGTGTGGCAAATTTACCGCGGCTTATCCTTTGCCATTTACCGTGCATGCGAGTCGGGGAGCGGGCTGCTGCCGGACAGCGCCTGGTTTTCCGCGAATGGAATGGGGTGGGGGAATGTCGGTCAAGTCGAAGCCGAGCTCTTTGAGGCTCTTCACCTTGCGCTTTCGTGCAAAGATCATCCTCGGCTTCGTGGCGGTACTGGCCATCCTCGCCGTCAGCATGGCGTTCGCCTATTTCGGCTTCGAGCGAATCGCTGGCGCCGTCGCCTCCTACCGGACCAGCGTGGCCGAAGCAGACCTGGCACGGACCATCGACCGCGAATTGATCAGCTATCAGGGCCTGACCCGGGCGTACACGCTGACCGGTGCGGCGGATGACGAAACCGCGGCCAAGGCGGCCGAAGAGAATCTGAAGGTGGCGATCGCCAAGTCGATGTCCGCCACGTCTGGCGCGGCGCGCCGCGAGGAGATCGGCAAGCTCGAGGCCGAGTTCCAGCGCTTCACAAAGGTCTTCAGCGAGATCATCACGCTGACCCGCGCCAACAACAAGATCGCGGCCGATGAGCTGAACGCTGTCGGCAACAAGATCCGCTTCAAGTTCGACGATCTTGCCGATACCGCGGCGCTTGCCGGGCTCGCGTCGGTGCAGACCACGGCCAAGGACATCACTTCGCAATATCTCGCGGTGTCCACGTCGGTCAGCGCCTTCGTCGCCAAGCCGGATCCGAAGACCGCCGACGGGGTCGTCGCCCGCATCAAGTTCCTGGAGACGCTGCTGGTCTCGATCTACGCCAACGACCAGAAGATCACCGACCGCGTCACCGAGATCGGCAATCTGCTGAAGCAATACCGCGCCTCCTTCGCCAAGCTGTCGGAGAACGTAAAGGTCATCGCCAAGTCGAATGCCGAGATGAGCAAGACGGCAGCGTCGATCCTCAAACTCTCGGGCGAATTGCGCTCGGACCTGTCGGCGGATCAGCAGCGCATCGAGGCGGGTGCGAATACGACGATCGGGGAAACCGAGCAGCTGATGCTGATGCTGGCGCTGGGCGGACTTGCCATCGGTGCGGCGCTGGCGCTGATGCTCGGCAACGGCATCTCGCGGCCGATGATCGCGATGTGCAAGGCGATGCGTGAGCTTGCCTCGGGCAATTTCGACGTGGTGCTGCCCGGCCTCGGGCGCAAGGACGAGATCGGCGAGATGGCCGGCGCGGTCGAGGAGTTCAAGCTCCAGGCCGTTGCCAAGGCCGAGCGCGATGCCGCCGCCAGCGAAGCCCAGAACAGGGAGCAGGCCGCAAGCCGCCGCGCCGAGCTGATCCGCTTTGCCGACGATTTCGAAAGCGCTGTTGGTGCGATCGTGTCCAATGTTTCGGCGTCCGCCGTGCAGCTTGAATCGTCCGCATCCACGCTGACCCGCACCGCCGAGACGACACAGACCTTGTCGAGCCAGGTCGCCGGCGTCTCCGAGCAGGCTTCGAGCAACATGCAGTCGGTCGCGACCGCGACCGAAGAGCTGTCGGCTTCGGTCGAGGAGATCGGCCGCCAGGTCCGCGATTCCAGCCGCATTGCCGAGGCCGCCGTGGTGCAGGCCAAGGAAACCGATGGCCGGATCGGCAAGCTCTCGCACGCGGCCCAGCAGATCGGCGAGGTGGTCAAGCTGATCACCGCGATTGCCGAGCAGACCAATCTTCTGGCGCTGAACGCCACCATCGAGGCGGCGCGCGCCGGTGAAGCCGGCCGCGGCTTTGCGGTGGTCGCGAGCGAAGTGAAATCGCTGGCGAGCCAGACCGCGAAGGCCACCGACGAGATCTCCTCGCACATCGCGGGCATGCAGGGTGCGACGGCCGAGTCGGTCGCCGCGATCAAGGAGATCGGTGCGACCATCGGCAAGATCTCGTCGATCTCGACCTCGATTGCCAGTGCAGTGGAGGAGCAGGGCGCCGCGACCCAGGAGATCGCCCGCAGCGTCCAGAACGTCGCCCAGGGCACCCAGACCGCCGCGACCGATATCGGCCAGGTCAACCGCGGCGCGGCCGAAACCGGTTCAGCCTCGGAGGAGGTGCTGAACTCGGCCAAGACGCTGTCGAGCGAAAGCACCCGCCTGCGCGCCGAGCTCGATCGCTTCATGGCGAATATCCGGGCAGCGTAGGACTCCGTCGCTTTCATACTCCGTCCGCTTGTCCGGGATGATAGCGGGTAAGGGGCGGCGCGCCTCATTCCCTCCCGAACGCCCGCTTCAGCTCCACCTTCGCCTTCTCCAGCCGCTCACGCTGAATCTTCGGCAAGGTCTTTCCGGCGCGGTTGATGTAGAACGTCAGCATCGACAGCGCGGAGCGATAAGCGCCGGTCTTGCGGCGCGCGCTGTGCTCGGCCGAGCGTTTCAGCGAGGCTGCGATCTTACGGGGGCTGGTGAGTTTGAACACGCCGCGTTTGAGATCGAGCGCGTCGCTCTCCTTCGTCACACGCTGCGACCAGCGCTTTGGCGCGGCGCGTTTTGTGCCTTTGCGGGCGGCGCTACGCCGCGCGCTGGTGTTCTTGCGTGCCGTCGTTTTGCGCGAATGTGTCGTCTTTCTGACCTGAGCCATGCGTCAACTCCTTGCGGCTGCAGCGGAAACGGTCGGCATTCGCCGGCGTTCCCAGGGGAACCGGCGGATGGCGCCGACGTTGTCGCAGGTGGCCGAAATGCCGCACCCCCAGACCCAGCAACCCCATGGAATTGCAGCAGAGCGCAGCGCTGAATGATGGACCTGCAGTCTCCGCGGCGGTCGCAACCGATCGCATCGTCGAGACCAGCATTCCCGCGCGGCTCGATGCGTTGCCGTGGAGCGGCTTCCACACCCGTGTCGTGCTGGCGCTCGGCATCACCTGGATTCTCGACGGGCTCGAAGTGACGCTCGCGGGAGCGCTTTCGGGTGCGCTGAAGCAGAGCCCGACGCTGCGCTTCTCCAATCTCGATCTCGGAATCGCCAATTCCGCCTACCTCGCCGGCGCCGTGCTCGGTGCGCTCGGCTTCGGCTGGCTGACCGACCGCATCGGCCGCAAGAAACTGTTCTTCATCACGCTCGCGCTCTATCTTTCCGCGACCGCGGCGACTGCGCTGTCGTGGGATATTGCCAGCTACGCGCTGTTCCGCTTCCTGACCGGTGCCGGCATCGGCGGCGAATACACCGCGATCAACTCGACCATTCAAGAGCTGGTGCCCGCGCGCTATCGCGGCTGGACCGACCTGGTCATCAACGGCAGCTTCTGGATCGGGGCGGCGATGGGGGCCGTCGCGGCCATCGTGCTGCTCGATCCCGCCGCGATCGGCCCCGATATCGGTTGGCGTCTAGCCTATCTCATCGGCGCCACCATCGGCCTTGTCGTGCTGTTGATGCGGATGTGGATCCCGGAAAGCCCGCGCTGGCTGATGATCCATGGCCGCCCCGACCAGGCGCACGAGATCGTCGACGGCATCGAGCGCTCGGTGATCGGGCATGATCAGGAGGCGGACCGCGAGAGTTTTCCCAAGATGCGGCTGAAGATGCGCGATCACACCCCGATCCGCGAAGTCGCGCAGACGCTGTTCGGCACCTACCGCCAGCGCGCGCTGGTTGGCCTGGTGCTGATGGTCGCGCAGGCCTTCTTCTACAACGCGATCTTCTTCACTTTCGCGCTGGTGCTGACTGATTTCTACGGCATCAGCGCCGATCACGTCGGCTGGTACCTGCTGCCATTCGCAGCCGGCAACTTCCTCGGCCCGCTTCTGCTCGGCCGGCTGTTCGACACGCTCGGCCGTCGCGCCATGATCATGTTCACGTATGGCGTCTCGGGCCTCTTGCTGGCGCTATCGGGCTATCTGTTCTCGATCGGCGCGTTGAGCGCGCAGGGGCAGACCATCGCCTGGATGGTGATCTTCTTCTTTGCTTCACCCGCGGCGAGCGCGGCCTATCTCACCGTCAGCGAAACCTTCCCGCTGGAGGTCCGCGCATTGGCAATTGCGGTGTTCTATGCGGTGGGCACCGGCATCGGCGGTGTGATTGGTCCTGCGCTGTTCGGCGCGCTGATCGACACGGGATCACGCAACAGCGTGTTCGCCGGCTATCTGCTGGGGTCCGTCCTGATGATCGCGGCCGCAATTGTGGCATGGCGCTATGCCATCTCGGCAGAGCGCAAATCGCTCGAACAAATCGCGCGGCCGCTCGCTTCCATGGAGTAGACTGATGAAATCCGAACTCGCTGAACCGGACCAGAAGCCCGCCATGCCTGACGAAGAAGCGCCCGATGCCGTGCCTGTGCCGCATGCGCTCGTTCCGCATCTCGACGAGACCGCGATTCTGCTCGACATCGACGGGACGCTGCTCGATCTGATGCCGACGCCGCGCGAGGTATGGGTGCCGCCGGGCCTTTCGGAGACGCTGACTCGCCTGACGGAGCGCACGTCCGGCGCCCTGGCCATGGTCAGCGGCCGCTCGCTCAACGACATCGACCTCATCTTCGCGCCCGATGTGTTTCGCGCGGTCGCCGGTCACGGCGCGGAGATGCGGCTGTCGGTGGACAACGAAGCCGACGACGTGCACGCGCCGCCGATGGACAAGGAGCTGAAGCGGCGCCTGGCTGCGATCGCAAAGCTCAGCCCCGGCATTCTGCTTGAGGACAAGGGCTATTCGCTGGCGCTGCATTATCGCCTCGCGCCGCATGCGGAGAAGGCGATCTACGAAGCCGTCTCGCTGATCCGCGCCGATCTGCCCGATGCGCCGATCGAGGTGCTGCCCGGCAAGTTCGTCTGCGAGATCAAGCATTCCGGGTTCACCAAGGCGACCGGCGTGCGGGAGCTGATGAAGCATGAGCCGTTCAGGGGGCGTCGTCCGATCTTCATCGGCGACGACGTCACCGATGAAACCGTCTTCGCCATCATGCCCGACATGAACGGGCTCTCCTTCTCGGTGGGCCGTCGTGCCAAGGGCGTCAACGGCCATTTCGATGCGCCGAACGACGTACGTGCGTTCCTTGCGCGGCTGCTTGACGACACAAGGTCGGAATAAGGCGCGGTCATCTCATAGCCATATTTTCACGCGTGCAGTGCACCTGCGCGCGTCTCTTCCGGCTGTGCGAAACCAATCTTTCTCGAATGAAATCGTCGGGTTCCCTCGAGGGAAACATGTTCCAACGCGCACGCCTGACTTTGGTTTCATTTCGTAGAAATGATGACAGGAACCATATTGATGAACGGCAGTTAAACGGGGTGGAATGAACAGGAGGGGACGACCTGTGAACTTAGTTGTCGTTTCAAATCGAGTTGCGCGCGGCAAACCCAACGAACCCATGACGGGCGGCCTCGCAGCGGCGCTGCTTCCCGTTGTCGAGCATTCGGGTGCTATCTGGGTTGGCTCCTCCGGCCGCGTGCGTGATGGCCATCAGAAGGAGCCGTTCGCCGAGATCGAGGCGCTGGGTACGGGTGCGATCGCAACGCTGGACCTGCCGGCGGCGCATTATGGCGGCTACTACGAAGGCTTCGCCAATTCGGCCTTGTGGCCGGCGCTGCACTCGCGCAGCGATCTGATCCGCGTCTCGCGCGACGACTATGTCAGCTATCGCGAGGTCAACGCCTTCATGGCGCGCGCGCTGATGCGCTTCCGCAAAAACAAGACGGCGTTCTGGGTGCAGGATTATCATTTCCTCGCGCTCGGCGCGGAGCTGCGGGATCTCGGCGTCGATGATCCCATCGGCTTCTTCCTGCACACGCCTTGGCCGGTCGTCGCGGTGATGCAGGGCGTGCCCAATCATCGTGAGCTGATCACGACGATGCTGGCCTATGACCTGCTCGGTTTCCAGACCGAGACTGATTGCCAGAATTTCCTCAACTATGCCGGCAGCGAGCTCGGCCTCGTCATCGAGGACGGCGTCGTGCTCTCGCAACACGGCCGCACGCGCTGCCAGGTGTTTCCGATCGGCATTGACGCGGAGAAGTTCGCTGCCTATGCCGCGAAATCAGCCTCGCATCCGGATGTCTCGCGCCTGCGCCGCAGCCTCAATGGCGAGCGACTCGCGATCGGCGTCGACCGGCTCGACTATTCCAAGGGGCTCGTCAACCGTATCTGCGCGTTCGACCGGCTCTGGACCGAGCAGCCGCAATTCGCGCGCAGCATCTCGCTGCTCCAGATCGCCAATCCGTCGCGCGGCGGCATCGAAGCCTATGGCAATCTCCAGAACGAAGTCGCCCGCCTCGTCACTGACGTCAACGGTCGCCATGGTGAGGTCGACTGGACGCCGATCCGCTATCTGAACAAGGGTTTTAGCCAGGCCGTGCTCGCCGGCCTCTACCGCACTGCGCAGGTCGGCGTGGTGACGCCGCTGCATGACGGCATGAACCTCGTCGCCAAGGAATATGTCGCCGCGCAGAACCCGGCCGATCCCGGGGTGCTGGTGCTGTCGAAATTCGCCGGCGCGGCCAACGAGCTCGACACCGCGCTGCTGGTCAATCCGCACGACATCGACGGCATGGCGCGCGCGATCGCGGTCGCCGCAGCGATGCCGCTCACCGAGCGCAAGATGCGCTGGGACGCGATGATGAAGAAATTGCGGGGGCACACCATCCAGCAATGGTCGTCGGATTTCGTTGCCGAGCTGGAGAAGTGCCGCACCGAGAAAGTCGCGGCAGCTCCGCTCGCGGCACAACCGCCGCAGGCGCTGCGCTGGCTGAAATCGGCGATCTCAGGTGTGCGGCTGATCTAACCTCTCTCTGCCTCTCCCTTGCCGGGAGAGGTGAGCCCTCAATAGCAATACGACACGCCGTCCAGGATCGCGCATTGCCGCTTGTTCGGCGCGTTCGGATCGTCCATCGGCACCACGCCCTTGCCCTGGCCGACAAACACGCCGGGCCCGACATGCACGGAGCTCTTGTTGCCGATGATGATGCTCTGGTGCGGCGTGGAGCTGGAGCGGGTCCCGTCCGGCCATAGGATGGTATCGCCAGAGAGCACCCCGCGCCGCCCGTCGTCGCAGGTCACATCGACGCCCTGCCTGCTGCAGGCCTGCGCCTTCGCAGGCCCGGTACAGGCGGCGCCAAGGGCCGAAATCAGGCAAAGGGCGGCGAGGGTGTTGCGGATGGTCATGGCGTCCCCGGTCATGTCTGGCGTCTTCAGGTGAATCGTCGCGCCAAACCCGTGATGGGTTCAGCCCAAAGGGGCTCCCGAAGTCAGGGCGATGTGAGTTTTTATGCTGTAAATACAACATGTTGCGGAAAATTCATCGGATTTACCCGCGATCCCTTGCAAAATCGCCGGCGCCCCTTCAAGAGAGGGCGCTCCGGAGAGATGGCCGAGTGGCTTAAGGCGCACGCTTGGAAAGCGTGTGTGCGGGAAACCGTACCGTGGGTTCGAATCCCACTCTCTCCGCCAGCCCGCACACGAGTGTAACCCATGTGTCCGGTACGTTCTGTCACCTATGTCTCGGGCCGCTCGCACACACCCCAGCGAGGATGGACATTCTGCATCGCGTTTGGCCTTCGTTCTCGGCAAGCAATTGCGGGCGTATTCGCGAGCAGGCAGACGTGCAATGCACGCCAAGGCGCTCAAGCCCGCCGCATTGACAGGTGCAATGCCCAATCGCAATCTTGCCCCAGGCGTCTTTGGCGCAGCCGGCCTCAACCGCGCCGAGACAGTTCACAGGGGAGTTCCGACAGTGAACAGATCAATCCTGCTCGCCGGCGTCTGCGCTTTGGCGCTCGCCGTGGCCTCGCCCGTATCAGCCAAAACCCTGATTTTCTGCTCGGAGGGCAGCCCGGAGAACTTCTATCCCGGCGTCAACACCACAGGCACGTCGTTCGACGGCAACGAGCCGATCTACAATCGCATTGTTGAGTTCGAGCGTGGCGGCACGAAGGTGGTGCCGGCACTCGCTGAGAAGTGGACGATCTCGCCTGACGGCACCACCTACACCTTCGAGCTGCGCAAGGGCGTGAAGTGGCATTCGACGTCCAAATCGTTCAAGCCGACGCGGGACTTCAATGCCGACGACATCATCTTCTCGATCGAGCGGCAGTGGAAAGAGGATAATCCGTACTTCAAGGTCACCAGTTCGAACCATTCGTATTTCGGCGACATGGGGATGCCGAAATTGTTGAAGTCGGTCGAGAAGGTCGATGACTACACCGTCAAGGTGACGCTCAACCGGCCGGAAGCTCCGTTCCTTGCCGATCTCGCGATGGCTTTCGCGGCCATCCAGTCGAAGGAATATGCGGATGCTATGCTGAAGGCCGGCACGCCCGAAAAGATCGATCAGGATCCGATCGGGACCGGACCGTTCTATCTGGTGCAGTATCAGAAGGACGCCGTGATCCGATACAAGGCCTTCCCCGCGTTCTGGGGCGGGAAGGCGAAGATCGACGACCTCGTCTACTCGATCACGCCGGATTCATCCGTTCGCTGGGCCAAGCTTCAGAAGGGCGAATGCGACGTGATGCCCTATCCTAACCCGGCCGACATCGACGCGATGAGGAAGGATCCTAACGTGACCGTCCTGGAGCAGCCGGGCCTCAATGTCGGCTATCTGGCCTTCCAGACGCAGAAGAAGCCCTTCGACGACGTGCGCGTGCGCAAGGCCATCAGCATGGCCATCGACAAGAAAGCGATCATCGACGCCGTCTATCTGTCGACCGGCATCGCGGCCAAGAATCCCATCCCACCCTCGATGTGGTCCTATAACGACGAGGTCAAGGACGACCCCTATGATCCGGAGGCGGCCAAGAAGCTCCTGGCCGACGCAGGATTTCCGAATGGCTTCGAAACCGACCTGTGGGCCATGCCGGTGCAGCGGCCCTACAATCCGAACGCCAAGCGCATTGCCGAACTGATGCAGGCCGACCTCGCCAAGATCGGCGTCAAGGCTGAAATCAAGTCGTTTGAATGGGGCGAATACCGCAAGCGAATGCAGGCCGGTGAACACCAGATGGGCATGCTGGGCTGGACCGGCGACAACGGCGATCCTGACAACTTCCTGCACACCTTGCTGGGCTGCGATTCCGCGCAAACGGCATCGGGCGGAAACATTGCCAAGTTCTGCTACAAGCCGTTCGACGATCTGGTCGTGAAGGCCAAGACCATCAGTGATCAGGCCGAGCGGACCAAGCTGTACGAACAGGCGCAGGTGATTTTCAAGGAGCAGGCGCCGTGGTTCACCATCGCGCATGCCGTGCAGTTGAAGCCCGTGACCAAGAGAGTGATTGACTTCAAGCTGTCGCCGTTCGGCCGCCACACCTTCTACGGCGTCGACGTCAAGGAATAGCAGGAGACAAGGGCGGAGCGGACCAACGTTGCTCCGCCCATTCTTCTTGACCCTTTCCTTATCCAGAGAGGGTGGCAGGGAACGGCATGCTCCGGTTCATCTTTACCCGGTTGAGTCTTGTGGTTCCGACCTTCATCGGGATCACGTTGCTTGTCTTCGTGCTGATCCGCCTGATTCCCGGCGATCCCATCGAGACGATGGCGGGCGAACGCGGCATCGATGCTCTCAGGCACGAGCAATTGCGCAAGGAGTACGGCTTCGATCAGCCCGTGCTGGTGCAGTATGGCCTCTACCTGTCGCGGCTGGTGCATGGCGACTTCGGCCGCTCGATCGTCACCCATGAGCCGGTGATTTCCGAATTTGGCACGTTGTTCCCGGCGACCATCGAGCTATCGTTCTGCGCGATCCTGTTTGCGCTGTGCCTGGGATTGCCGGCCGGCATCATCGCCGCGGTTCGCCGCAACTCGATCTTCGATCATGGCGTGATGGGCGTCTCGCTGACCGGATATTCGATGCCGATCTTCTGGTGGGGATTGCTGCTGATCCTGCTCTTTTCGGTGCAGCTTGGATGGACTCCGGTGTCGGGCCGGATCGCGGTGCAATACTTCATCGAACCGGTGACCGGCTTCCTGCTGATCGATGCGCTGCTGGCCGGTGATTTCGGCGCGTTTCGCTCGGCGCTGTCGCATCTGGTGCTGCCCATGATCGTGCTCGGCACGGTGCCGCTCGCCGTCATCGCCCGCATGACGCGGTCCGCCATGCTGGAGGTTTTGGGCGAGGATTACATCCGTACCGCCTGCGCCAAGGGCTTGCCGTATTTCCGGGTGATCGCAATCCATGCTTTGCGCAATGCGCTGATCCCGGTGGTGACGGTGATCGGGCTTCAGGTCGGCGTGCTCTTTACCGGTGCGATCCTCACCGAGACCATCTTCTCCTGGCCGGGCGTGGGCAAATGGCTGATCGAGGGCATCAACCGCCGCGACTATCCGGTGCTGCAGGGCGGCACGCTTCTGATCGGCGCGATCATCATGATCGTCAATCTCCTGGTTGACGTCGCCTACGGACTGATCAACCCCCGCATCCGGTACACGCGATGAGCGCCGAAGTCCTCAAAACTCCCATCGTGTCGCAACCGGCCGCGCCGCCGCATCCGCTGTCGCAGTTCTGGTCCGACTTCAAGGCCAATTTCGGCGCCGTGGCAGGCCTCGTCGTGATCGTGGTTCTGATACTGCTCGCGCTCTTTGCCGATGTCGTTGCGCCGCATTCCCCGATCGTGACCAACAATGCGGTCTTTCTCAAGCCCCCGTTCTGGCAGCAGGGCGGATCGACCGCCTATCCGCTCGGCACCGACGCGATCGGCCGCGATATTCTGTCCCGTCTCATCTATGGCGCGCGGCTGTCGCTTCTGATCGGCATCGCGGTGGTCACCCTGTCGGTGGTGACAGGCACGGTCCTCGGTCTGGTCGCCGGTTTCTTCCGCGGCGTGATCGAGATCGTGATCATGCGGCTCATGGACATCACGTTGACGCTGCCGAGCCTTTTGCTTGCGATCGTGATCGTCGCGATCCTGGGGCCAGGCCTGATGAATGCCATGCTGGCGGTCGCGATCGTGCTGCTGCCGCACTATGTGCGGATCGCCCGCGCCGCCGTGATCAGCGAGGTCTCGAAGGATTACGTCGTCGCGGCCAAGGTCGCAGGCGCCGGCCGGCTCCGCTTGATGTTCAAGGAAGTGCTGCCGAATTGCACGGCGCCCCTCATCGTGCAGGCCACGCTCGGCATTTCGACGGCAATCCTGGACGCGGCCGCGCTCGGCTTTCTCGGTCTCGGTGCGCAACCGCCTTTGCCGGAATGGGGAACCATGCTGGCCGACGCGCGCGAATTCGTGCTCCGGGCCTGGTGGGTCGTCACGCTTCCGGGCCTGGCGATTCTCGTGACCGTGCTGGCCTTCAACCTTCTGGGCGACGGATTGCGCGATGCGCTCGATCCGAAGCTCAAGCGATAGCACAGTGAAGTAGAGCCGATGCCGCTGCTCGAGATCAAGAATCTGTCGGTCGAGTTTCCATCCCAGCACGGGATGGTGCGCGCCGTTGATGGCGTCGACATCATGCTCGAAAGGGGCGAGGTGCTGGGGATTGTCGGCGAATCCGGCTCCGGCAAGAGCGTCGGCATGCTGGCCTTGATGGGGCTCGTGCCCTATCCGGGGCGCGTCCGGCCCGACAAGCTGCAGTTCGAGGGACGGGATCTGCAGACCTTGTCCGAGCGCGAGCGGCGCGCGCTCACCGGCAAGGACGTCGCGATGATCTTCCAGGAGCCGACGACATCGCTCAATCCCTCCTTCACGATCGGCTATCAGCTGGCCGAAACGTTGCACGTCCATGAAGGCATGGATCGCAAGGCCGCGCGGCGCCGCGTGATCGAGCTTTTGGAGCAGGTCGGCATTCCCGCGCCGGAGAGCCGGCTGTCGGCCTATCCGCACCAGCTCTCGGGCGGCATGAACCAGCGCGTCATGATCGCGATGGCGATCGCCTGCAATCCAAAGCTCCTGATCGCCGATGAGCCGACGACGGCGCTCGATGTCACCATCCAGGCGCAGATCCTCGATCTTCTCTTGTCCCTGCAACGCGATCGTGGCATGGCGCTGATCCTCATCACGCACAACATGGGCGTGGTCTCTGATACCACCGAGCGCGTCGCCGTGATGTATGCGGGCCAGATCATGGAGCAGCGCCCGACGCAGAGCCTGTTTGCCTCGCCGCAGCATCCCTACACGGCCGCGCTGCTGGCGGCACGCCCGGAGGCAAGCGATGGCGGACGGCTCGCCACCATTCCTGGCGTGGTGCCGGGACTGAGCGATCGGCCGCCGGGATGCCTGTTTGGTCCTCGTTGCATCTATGCGACGCCGCTGGCCGACAAGGTGCGTCCCGATCTGCGCCCCTGGATGGACGGCCTGATCCGTTGTCACTATCCGCTCGGCGATCCGACGCGGGATGAGCGCATCGCGGCCGATGGCGGCAGCGCGCCGATCCCTGAGCGCGAGACCACGTCATGACGGCGCTCGTCACCGCCACCGATCTCAAGCGCAGTTACGAGGTCAAGCAGGGCTGGCTTCGTCCGCCCGCGCATCTGCAGGCCGTGGGCGGCGTGTCGTTCGCGCTCGATGCCGGCAAGACGCTGGCGGTGGTCGGCGAATCCGGCTGCGGCAAGTCGACGCTCGCGAGGCTTGTGACCCTGATCGAGAAGCCGAGCACCGGCACGCTGATGCTCGACGGCGTCGATGCGGTCGATCCTCCAGCCGGCGCTGCCAAAACATTGCGCCGCACTGTCCAGATCGTGTTTCAAAACCCCTACGGGTCGCTCAACCCGCGCAAGCGCGTCGGCGCCATCCTTGAAGAGCCGCTGATCATCAACACCACGCTTTCGAAGCAGGAGCGGCGGGCGCAGGCGCTCGACATGATGGCGAAGGTCGGGCTGCGGCCGGAGCAATATGGCCGCTATCCACACATGTTCTCGGGTGGCCAGCGTCAGCGCATCGCCATCGCGCGCGCCTTGATGTTGCGGCCAAAACTGCTCGTTGCCGACGAGCCGGTCTCGGCGCTCGACATGTCGGTGCAGGCGCAGGTTCTCAACCTCCTGGCCGATCTGCAGCGCGACCTGGGGCTGGCTTACCTCTTCATCTCGCACGATCTTGGCGTGGTCCGTCACATCGCCGACGACGTGATGATCATGTATCTGGGGATCGCGGTGGAGCATGGGCCGAAAGAGCGCATCTTTGCGCGGCCGCTGCATCCCTATACCCAGGCCTTGCTTGACGCGACGCCGGGCCTTGGCCGCAAACGCCAGCGGATCGTTCCGAAGGGCGAGCTGCCGTCGCCGCTCGATCCGCCAAAAGGCTGCGTGTTCTCGACCCGCTGTCCCTATGTCACGGATCTTTGCCGCACGCAGCGTCCGCTCCTGCGCCCGCTCGACGGCCGCCTCGTCGCCTGCCACTACGCCGAGCGTTTCCTGGACCCACAGGCGGCTTAGACGGTGACCGGTAGCGAGAACCGTAGGTAGGCACTTGCCGGACAGAGCGTCAGTCAATCCCCGTTCCCACGCCACGGCTCTGCCCTGAATTCGTCATTCGGGCGTGTCCCGGCGCGCAGCGCCTTCGCCGATGATGGAGAACGGTCCCCAGAACGCCGGATAGGCATTCTCCGGGTTCGCCGTATCGCCAAGATAGGCCAGCATGGCGCGGCGCAGGGCCTCGGCACGGCCGATACCAGGGTCTGACTTGATGGCGTCGAAGGTCGCGGTCGTGAGCCGGGTCGCGGCATCGGAAGCGACCGCCCAGTGCGAAACCAGCAGGGCGCGTGCGCCGGCATAAAAGAAGGCGCGCGCCAGCCCCGACAGGGCCTCGGCGCCGGGCCTGTCACCCGCCACGGTGTTGCAGGCCGACAGCACCACCCAATCTGCATTCAGCTTGAGCTGGGCCACCTCGCTCGCGGTCAGGAGTCCGTCATCGAAATCACTCGCACGTTGCGGAATGCTCAGCGCCAGCGACGGTTCGGCCACGCCCTTGATGTCGCCGGCAACGAGACCGTGGGTCGCGAAATAGACAATTCGATAGTCGGCGAGAGGCAGCCGTTTCACGTTGGCCTCGCTCGCGTCGGCTTCAAGATGAAGGTCGCTCGCGGCCGCACCGACCTTCTGGGCAATCGCGCGAAGCTCGGTGGCGGTCTCTGGCAGGGGCGGCAGTGCCTTGCCGAGTATGGCGCGATCGACGCCCGCGCCTTCCCAATAGTCGGTGTAGGCGCGCGTGCGTGCCGCTGTCCGCTGCGCAGCCGGTAGGCCGCCAGCGGGGGCGGCGGGCGCACCGCGCGCGTCCGGCATGCCGAACACCGGATCGCCGAAGCCGATCATCGGCTGCGCCGCCGGCCGCTGGCGCGCATAGGCGCGCAATGCCTTGAGGCTCGCGACTGACGGCAGGACGCTGACGGCTTGCCGCTTGATCAGCCAGGCGGCGTCGCGATAGCCCGCAACGTCGGTAGGGTTCGGTGCGGCCGGCTGCTGCGTCAGCAGCAGATGAAACGGCAGGGCAGTGAGCGCACCGGTCGGTACCACCAGCAAATGGCGCTTGTCCCTGATCAGGGCGTCGACGGGGTCGAGCAGGGCGACGTAGAGGTCGCGCGCGAGGCCGAGGTCGAACATTCCCGGCGCGCCGGCGCTGCGCGCCGCCACCCATTCGCCGACATCGAGGCCGCGGCGGAATGCCTTGACCTTGTTGGCCAGGGCGTCAGCACCGAGCGCGATGTCGTGCCAGGCGAAGCCGTCGCGCGTCACCGCAAAGACGCGGCTCTCCTTGTCATCAGGCAGAAAGAAGACCAGCGCTTCGTCGCTGCCGAGCAGGTTCTGGACTGCGCTCACCTCCAGCGGCTGCGGCCTTGTGAGCGCGGTAAACTCCGGAAACTCCCGCGCCAGCCTTCTGTCGCTGGCGGTGAGCCGTGCCTCGGCCTCGCCGCTCGCGCGGCGCAATGCATCGATCGCCTTGCGGTCGCGATCGCCCTCGGGCTTCGACAAGGCCTCGACGAGCTTGCGGTCAGTCTCGCGCCACGAGCCGGCGAGGTCCTGGTTCTCGCGCACCAGGGCGGAAAGTGCGCCGGCGCCGGAGGCGAAGCGCGCAGCGAATTGCTGCACGGCAACCGCCGCGGACGACTGGTCGGCCCACTGGGCGATCTCGAAGGCTTCGCGGGCGAGCGTCGGTTCGGGCGCGAGCTGTTGACGCGCCGCAAGGGCAAGATTGGCGACGTGGCGGCGAAAGAACAGTGCGCGCTGCGCGACGAGGCCTCCGGATCGCTGCTTCTGCCGGGCGCTATCGGCCTCTCGGGCGGCATGGGCCAGCACCGCGGCGGTGGCTTTGCGTGAATAGGCGAGGGCGTTGGCGCCATCGCCGGCCTCGGCATACTCGCGTGCAAGATTGTGCAGGGCATTGGCGGTGTCGGGGTGGTTCGCGCCGAGGCTCTTCTCGTAAATCGCCAGCGCGCGCGCGGTGAGTTCCTCGGCATCGGCGTACTTGCCGCGCGCCTCGAATTCGAGAGCGAGATTGTTGAGGATGTGCGCGACGTCGGGATGCTCCTGACCCAGCGCCCGCTCCTGGATCGCCAGCGCCCGCCGGTACAGTGCCTCCGCCTCGTCGCTGCGGTTCTCGCCGCCGTACAGCACGGCCAGATTGTCGAGGGTGTCGGCAAGATCGGGGTGGTTCGGCCCCAGCATCTTTTCCTTGATCGCCAGCGCCCGCTTGTAGAGCGCTTCGGCCTCGTCCGTGTGGCCCTGGTCCTCGGCAGTCGAGGCAAGGTTGTGCAGGATGTTGGCCACGATCGGATGGACCGGGCCGGTGGCCTTCTCCTGGATCGCCAGCGCTCGCCGGAACAGGCCTTCGGCGTCGCCATAGCGCGCCTGGTCTTGATAGAGAAGGCCGAGGTTGACAAGCGCGGCTGCGACTTGGGTGTGGTTCGGGTCGAGGGCTTTTTCCGTGATCGCCAGCGCGCGCTTCAACATCGGCTCCGCTTCTGCAAAGCGCCCCTGTCCTTTGTACACGACGGACAGGTTGTTCAACGTCGCGGCGAGATCCGGATGTTCAGGTCCGAGGGCCTGCTCGCGGATCGCCAAGGCACGCTTGAACAGCCCCTCGGCCTCGTCGTAACGCGCTTCGTAGAGGTACACGGCGGCCATGTCGTCGAGTGCCGTCGCGACCAGCGGATGATTTGGCCCGAGCGCCTTCTCCAGGATCGCGGCAGCGCGCTTGTAGGCCGCCTCGGCGTCGGCATAACGGCCCTGGTTCTGGTAGGTCACGGCCACCTTGATCAGAATCAGGGCATAGTTCGGGTGCTCGGTCCCGAATCGGGCCTTTACGGCCGTCTCGAGCTTTTGCCATTCGACCAGTGCGTCGTCATATTTGCCCGCGGCCAGCAGCGTATTGAAGCGCTTCTGCACCGTTTCGATATCGGCGCGCTGTGCCGCCGCCGGCGCCACCGCAAGCGCCGCGACAATTGCGAACGCGGCCGCCAGCGCTGCGGCTTTCCGTCGCCATTCGAGGATCATCTCACGCCCCCTGATCCGCACCGCGATTGCATCGAGGTTGTGCCGTGCCCGAACGAACAAGGCAGGTCGATGACGCGCTTTGCTTCGTTCAGGTCCAAGAACGTTGGTGTTCTGTCAGCGCCTAACGGTTCGACGCGCCGCGCGCAAAGATGACCGCGCCGACGTTTTGAGCACGCGGCGGGTTCGGAACGTCGGTTTGTGAGAGTACGCTTCCTGGTATGCTCTACCGCTGCTCGGTGGCGATGCGCAAACCCAGAGCAATCAGGACCGCTCCGGTCGCGCCCTCCACAAGGCGACGCACGGTGGGGCGTTGAAGTGTACTCCGCACCTTGTGAACGGCTGCGGCATAAAATGCGAGCCAGAGGAAGGTCATGACTGCAAAGACAATTCCAAGAGCGAGCAGTGTCGCAAAGGTCGAACCGCCCATCGGTGCAAACTGGGGAAGCAGGCTGGTGAAGAAAACGGCCATCTTGGGATTGCCGAGATCGCTGATGAGGCCCTGCCTGAAGGCCATCCAGGGGCTCACGCGGCCATGCGGGTGGTTTTCCTCCGCCATCCCCGAACCTTGCTCCGGCGGCCAAACGGCTTCGGACAACGCGACGATACCGAGATAGATAAGATAAGCGGCCCCCAAATACTTGATCGTGAGAAACAGTGGCGCCGAGGCCACCAGGAGAGCAGCAAGGCCGACGCTGGTCGCCAGCGCCCAGACTGTCTGTCCAACTGCTATGCCAGCCGCCGTGCAAATCCCGCCAGTCCGCCCGGCCAAAAGGGTGCTGCGGATTGTCGTCGCCGTATCGGGCCCCGGCGTGACGATGACGATGATCGACGTCCCGATGAATGCAAGAAAAGTTAGCATGCTCTGCTACTCCGCCACATTGCCGGCGATTATACACACTGCCGAGGTCTTTGGCTCGGCTCGGCGCACCCGATGACGATCATGAGGGTGGATGTGCTCGCCGGCTATACGTTGTGGCAGGCGAGTGCTCTGTCGTCCACGGACCGAAGTTCGGGAACGTCGACCAGGCAGCGATCGCTGGCTAGCGGACAACGTGGCGCGTAGGCGCAGCCGCTTGGCCGCTTGAAGAGGCTTGGCGGCTCGCCCGTTTCGATGGCACCGAGAATTCGCCTGGATGGGTCCGGCTTCGGAATCGCCGCCACCAGCGATCGCGTATAGGGATGGCGCGGATCGTCCAGAACTGTCCGCGTTGCGGCCTGTTCCACGATCCGGCCCATATACATCACGGCAACACGATTGCTGATTTGCCCGATGACGCCGAGGTCGTGGGAGATGAACAGCATAGACAGTCCGAGCTGCTCCCGCAGGTCCATCATCAGGTTGAGCACCTGGGCCTGCACCGACACGTCGAGGGCCGAGACCGGCTCGTCGGCAATCACGATGGACGGCGAGGGGAGAATTGTTCGCGCGATGCCGGCGCGTTGTCGCTGTCCGCCACTGAGTTCGTACGGATAGCGAGCGGCGAAGGACGGATCCAGGCCCACCGCCGTCAGCGCGGCGGCGATCGCGGCGCTGCGCCCGGCGCGACTGGTGAAGAAGCCGTTGATATCGCCAGCCTCCGCGACCGAGTCTCCGATCGCGCGCCGCGGGTTGAGCGATGCATAGGGATCCTGGAACACCATCCGGATGTTCAGGCGCATGTCGCGAAGGCCGGCGCCCGTCACGTCCCTTCCCTTGAAGCTGATGCTGCCGCTGTCGGGCCGGACCAGCCCGACGATGGACCGGCCCACCGTGGTCTTGCCGCAGCCTGACTCGCCGACGATTCCGAGCACCTCGCCCTCCGCCAGCGACAGCGACACGCCATCCACCGCTCGCACCTGATATTTTCGGCCGGCGCGCCTGACCTTGAAGGAGACCTTCAGGTCGTTGATGTCGAGGACAGCGTTTCCGTTCATCGCGGTCCCCCATCGTCCAAGGGGAAAGCGCAGAGCACTTCATGGCCTCGCGAAACTTCGGCGCGCGGTGGATCCGCCGTGCGGCAGGGCTCGCGCACCGCCGGGCATCGTGAGGCAAAGACGCAGCCGGCACCAACTGTGCCGGGTGCCGGCGGCTGGCCCGCGATGGTTGGCAGGCGGCGCGCGCCGAAATTCCGCGACGGCATGCAGTCCATCAGTCCGCGCGTGTAATGATGGCGCGGTCTGCCGAACAACGCCGCGACATCAGCGGTCTCCACGATCCGACCCGCATACATGACCGAAACGCGATCCGCGAGCTGCGCGATCACCCCCATGTCGTGGGTGATGAACAACATCGCCATGTCCAGGCGGTTGCAGAGCTCGCGCAGCAGGCCGAGAACCTGCACCTGGATGGTGACATCCAGGGCCGTGGTCGGTTCATCGGCAATCAGAACCTGGGGCCTGCAGGCCAGCGCGATCGCGATCATGATCCGCTGGCGCTGGCCGCCGGACAATTGATGCGGATACGCGGACAGCTGCATTGCGGGATCGGGCATGCGCACCAGCTCGAGCAGCTCGCGTGCCCGGGCGGTCGCCGGAGCGCCGGACACGCGATCATGCACGCGCACGGCTTCGGCAATCTGATCGCCGATCCGACGAACCGGGTTCAGCGAGGTCATAGGCTCCTGAAAGATCATGGCCATCCGGCCGTGGCCCGCTTCGACGCGCTGCCAGGGTTGCAGCTGTGTCACGTCGCTGCGCTCCAACAGGACGCGGCCGGCGCGGATCCGCGGGCCGGGCTGCGGCAGCAATCCCATCACCGCGAGCGAGGTCATGCTCTTGCCGCAGCCGGATTCGCCGACGAGGCCGAGGATTTCGCCCTTGGCAAGTTCGAAGGACACATCGGCGACGATATCGACCGGTGCAGTCGCCGGCCCCAATGACACAGTAAGGTCGCGAACGGACAGCACGATCTAGCCCTTCTCGCCAAGGAGCTGACGGAACCGGGGATCGAGGCGATCGCGCAGGGCATCGCCGACCAGGTTGAGCGAAAACGCAGTCGCCACGATCATCATGCCCGGAAAGAACAGCAGCCACGGCGCGCGGGTGATGAAGGTGCGTGATTCCGCCAGCATGTTGCCCCAGCTCGGAATCTCCGGCGGCGCGCCGAGGCCGAGGAAATCCAGCGATGCCGCGCCAAGCTGCGCGAATGCGAAGACGAAGCTGGCCTGCACAAGAAGCGGTGAGACCAGGTTCGGCAAGATATGCTTGCCGATGAGCCAAGCCGTTCCGGCGCCCATGCTGCGGGAAGCCTCGACATAGGTCTCCGTGCGCAAGCGCAGCGTCAGGCCGTAAACGATCCGCGTCGTCGTGGTCATGTAGCCGAGCCCGATCGCCAGAATGGCGTTCACCACGCTCGGACCGAGGACGACGATCAGCCCAAGTGCGAGCAGCAGGCTCGGAAACGCCATGAGCACATCGACCATGCGCATCAGCACATGGCCGAGCCGGGGGAACAGGGCGGACAGCACGCCGATCGGCACGCCTGTCACAAGCGCGAACATGACCACGCCTGAACCGATCAGCAGTGCCATGCGCGCTGACTGGATGGCGCGGGACAAGGTGTCTCGGCCGAATTGGTCGGTGCCGAACCAATGAAGCGCGTTTGGAGGTGTCAGGCGGATCGACGGATCGATGGCGTAGGGATCGTAAGGTGCGAGCCAGGGCGCGAAGGTCGCGGCGAGCACGGTCGCGAGCAGGATGCCGAGCCCCATCAGTGCGATCGGTCGCGCGATGAACGGCTTCAGCCAGAAGATCGCGCCGTCACGGCTCATTGCAGTTCGACCCTGGGGTCGAGCAGGCGATAGCTCAGATCGACGATCAGGTTGACCAGGAGATACACGACGACGATGACCAGAATGACGCCCTGGATCACCGGATAGTCCCGGCGGAGGATCGACTGAACGACGAGGCGGCCGATACCCGGCAGGGCAAACACCGTTTCCGTCACCACGGCTTCGGACAGCAGCGCCGCGAAAGTGAAGCCGAATGCCGAGACCACCGCCAGGAGCGCGTTGCGCAGAATGTGCCGGGTCACGACCTGCCAGGGGCGGATGCCCTTTGCACGCGCCGTGCGCACGTAATCCTCGCGGGAGACGTCGAGCATGCTGGCGCGGGTCAGCCGCAGAATCAACGCGGCATTCGGCGCCGCAAGCGCGAGACTCGGCAGGACGAGATAGCGGAGATTGACGATGCCGCCTTCGAAGATCGACGGATAACCGGAGCTCGGAAACCAGCCAAGCCACGCGGCAAAGATCAGGATCAAATACAGCCCGACCCAGAACGTGGGAATCGAGGCCATCAGCATCGCGGCGCCTGATAGTCCCTGGTCGAGCCAGGTGCCGTGCCGGACCGCCGCGATCATGCCGATCGGCACGCCGATCAGCGTAACCCAGATCATCGTCATGGTGGCGAGCAAGGCGCTGGTCTCGGCACCATCGGCAATGACCGACAACACCGGCGCCTGGAAGAAGATCGACCGCCCGAGATTGCCCTCGGTCACGTGGCCGATCCAGGTCAGATATTGCAGGACGATCGGCTGGTCGAGGCCGAGCTGGTGTCGGAGGGCGTCGATCTGATCGGGCGTCGCGGTGTCACCGAGCAGAACGTAGATGGGATCGCCCGGGACGATATGGATGAAGGCAAAGATGATGACGGACGCCGCCAGAAGCGTCACCGCCGTCGTTGCCGCGCGCTTGAGTGAGTAAGACCACATGCGATCGTGCGGCCGATCAGCGGCGGCGATGCGCGCTGGCGGCGCTGGACATTCCCGGTGGTCTCATTGCCCGTCCTTACTTCGTGGACACATTCCAGAATGCGGGACCATTCGGGTTCAGTCCCTTCAGCTTGGGAGACGCGATGTCATAGGTGTAGGCATCGCCTACTTTCATCACCGGAACCTGGTCGTAGATCAGCGCTTGGATCTTGTCCCATGTCGCCTTGCGTGCGGCCGGATCGGTCGATCTGATCAGCTCGGTCCGCAGCGAGCTGATCTCGGGGCTGTCCCACCATCCGGGATAGCTCGCATTCAGGAAGGTGAAGAGCAGCGGATCGGGCGAGAAGGAATGGTGGGTGACAAAGATGTCCCACTGTTCCGGCTGGCCTCGCATCTTCAGAAGCGTCGCCCAATCGACGACCATCATCTGAACATTGATGCCGGCGTCTGCCAATTGGCGCGTGAAGACGGAGGCTTCATCATAGTGCGCCTGATAGTTGGTCGAGACCAGCAGGCGGATCGGAGTGCCCGTGTAGTCCGCCTCCTTGGCGAGCTCCTTGGCCTTCTTGGGATCGTGGAGGCTGTAGCCGGACACGCCTTCTGCCGAGTACCAGGGCGTGCCCTTGGGAAAGATCGACCCTTCGGCATTCCACAGCTCCTTGGAGCCGAAGGCGACGCGCAGGGCCTGCGACTTGTCCAGCGCGGTCTGGATGGCGCGGCGGAGCTTGTAATTGTCCTTCAGGATTCCCTGCTTCGAATTCATGAAGAAAAGGCCGAAGATCGGCGCGTTGGTACGCTGCACCTGAACCGACGGGTCCTTGCTCAGGGATTCGTACAGGTCGCCGGAGATCATTTCCGCGTAATCGTAGTCGCCGGCCTGCACGCCGCTGACGCGGGTGCCGACATCAGGGACCGGAATGAACCGGATCTTGTCGAAATTGGCGACGCGGGCGCCGGCGAAGCCGTCGCCCTTTTCCTTCACCGGCTTGTAGCCATCGAATTTCTCCACCTCGACATAGCGGTTCGGCCGCCACTCCACGAACTTGTAAGGACCGGTGCCGATATAGTCCTTCTGCTCGATTGGCTTGTTGCCTGCGTTGGCGGCGATCTCTTCCGGATAGATCGCAAGGCCACCATTGACGTCCGCAATGAGAGTCTTCCAGGCGCCGTTGGGCGCCGATAGCTTCAGCGTGACCTCATACTTTCCCGTCGCCTCGACTGAGACGGCTGCGGCCATCAGGAGCTTGCCGCGCGCGCCGACACTGCCCCACCGCGTCATCGAAGCGACCACATCCTTGGCAGTCATTTCCTTGCCGTTGTGGAAAGGGACGCCCTCGCGGAGCTTGATGACGATGGTCTTGCCGCCGTCTTCCTCGCGATCACTCTCGGCCAGCAGCGGGCGTGGCGTATAGGTCGAGTCCAGCGCATATAATGTTTCGAAGATGTGACGGCCGATGACGGAGGCGACGTCGGCTGTCGTCAGCATGACATCGAGTGGCGGCGGTTCGCCGATGGTGGCTTCGCGAAGCAGGGTGGCCGCGCTGGCCTGCGCATTCAGAAACAATGCGGTGGCGATCCCAACCGCGCCGCGCATCAATACACTGAGGTCGCATCTCATGATCGCCCCTCCCAGCCTGTTTCCGCCGCCTGCCTCGACGTGCGGGGGATGCGCCCTTTCGGATTGGATCGGGCGGCCCGTTATCGTTTGTTTGAAAGTTACAGGCAGATTATGCTAAGTTTCAAGCGAAAAATTGCCAGGAATTGCTCACCCGCCACTAGCTGAACCGGTCGACACTGAAGGTTTCTTACGGCGATCTCCGGGTCAAGGCGGAAGGTTCCGACCTGAGGAAGGGCGCGCATGCCGCGTGCGAAGCGAATTCAAACGGCGAAAACCGCTGGGACAGCTGCCTCGACGCCATCGCGCCGCGACGCTTTCGTGGCCGGCGACATCGTCTCCGTCATCAGACAAAGTGCTCCTGATCTCAGTCCCTCGGAGCAGCGCGTTGCCATGGCGCTGCTGGCTGACGTTGAGTTTGCCATTCACGCTAGCAATGCGGAGCTGGCGCGCAGCGCGCGCGTCAGTGAACCGACAGTGACCAGGTTCAGCCGCTCCGTTGGCTGTCGTGGCGTCCGTGACCTCAAGGTGAGGCTGGCCCAAGCGATGGCGGTTGGGCGGATTTACCTTGAACTGCCTCCGCATGTCGGCACGGATCTGGCGCGTCCTGCGCTCTGGCGCTCGGTGTTCCAGGAAATTCGCCGCGCCATTGCTGCCGCCGAAGAGGGGCTGCAGAGAGAGGACGTCGAGAGGGCTGCCGAAGCCATCTCCCGCTGTTCGAAACTTGCCGCGTTCGGCGTGGGTGGCGGCTCGACCCTTGCGGCGATGGAGGTTCAAAATCGCTTCTTTCGTCTTGGGATCGCCGTCTCGCACAGCTCCGACCCGAGCTTGATGCGCATGATCGCCGCAACCTTTGGCCGGGACGATGTCGTGGTCGCCATCTCGACCACCGGAATGGCGAAGGAGGTGATCGAGGCAGCCGGTATCGCCAAGCAATACGGTGCTCTTGTTGTCGCGATCACCAAGCCGCACAGCAGGTTGGCCTCGATCGCCGATATCGCACTTGGCGTGCACGTGCCCGAAGCGCCCGATGCGCTCAAGCCGACTGCGTCGCGCTATGCCCTTCTTGCGGCCATCGATCTGCTCGCCTCATCGACGGCCTATTGCAAGCCGCTCGAAGCCCAGACCCGGATGCGCCGGATCAAATACGAGCTGCTGAAGGGCGCCGACGGGAATTCAAATGGGCCGCTCGGTGACTGAACCGCCGCAGTGGTTAATCCATATTGACTCGAAGTTTAGCCAATTCACCAACAACCATTAGGGTTACTTCCTCGATCTCTAAGCGAATTATTGTCCGCTTTACCACCCGCCTCTAACAGAGGGACGGCGGACAACGCACATGCCTCATCCAGGCCAATAAGTGCGGCCCGCTCCCCTGCGGAGGTGGTACGATGCGCAACGAGACGATCGCAATTCACGCCGGCTACGAGCCCGAAGCCACCACGCATGCGGTCGCCGTGCCGATCTACCAGACCGCCGCCTACGCCTTCGACAGCGCCGATCACGGCGCCGCGCTGTTCAATCTCGAGGCCGAAGGTTTTCGTTACAGCCGCATCGCCAATCCGACCAGCGCCGTGCTGGAGAAGCGCATCGCCCAGCTCGAAGGCGGCGTCGGCGCGCTTGCGGTCGCGACCGGCCAGGCTGCGCTGCATTTTGCTTTCGTCAACGTCGCCGATCATGGCGGCAACATCGTCTCCGTGCCGCAGCTCTATGGCACCACCCACACGCTGCTGTCGCACATCCTGCCGCGGCAGGGCATCACCGGCCGCTTCGCCGAGAGTGATGCGCCCGAGGCGATCGCCAGGCTGATCGACGAGAACACCCGCGCCGTGTTTGCCGAGACCATCGGCAATCCCGCCGGCAATGTCTGCGACATCGAGGCCCTCGCAAAAATCGCGCATGCCCATGGCGTGCCGCTGATCGTCGACAACACCGTCGCAACGCCGATCCTGCTCAAGCCGTTCGACTACGGCGCCGACATCGCCGTGCATTCGCTGACCAAGTTCCTGGGCGGCCACGGCACCACGCTCGGCGGCGCCATCGTCGATTCCGGAAATTTCCCCTGGGCCGAGCATGCCGACCGCTTCCCGGCCTACAACAGGCCGGATGCCTCCTATCACGGCCTCGTCTATGCCGAGCGCTTCGGCAGGACCGCCTATATCGAGCGCGCGCGCAGCGTCTATCAGCGCACCATGGGTTCGGTGCTGTCGCCGTTCAACGCCTTCCTGCTTTTGCAGGGGATCGAGACCGTGGCGCTGCGCATGGAGCGCCATTGCGAGAACGCCCGCAAGGTCGCCGAATTCCTGCGCAACGATCCACGCGTCGCCTGGGTCAACTATACCGGCTTCCCGGATAGCCCCTATTATCCGTTGGTCCAGAAATATCTCGACGGCAACGCCTCCTCGCTGTTCACCTTCGGCATCAAGGGCGGCATGGAAGCCGGCAAGGCTTTCTACGACGCGCTGAAGCTGATCACGCGTCTCGTCAATATCGGCGACGCCAAGTCGCTGGCCTGCCATCCAGCCTCGACCACGCACCGCCAGATGTCGGCGGAGCAACAGCGCGCTGCCGGCGTTCTGCCGGAGACCATCCGTCTCTCGATCGGCATCGAGCACGCCTCTGATATCATCGAGGACATCGATCAGGCGCTGGAAAAGGCCTGTCCGGCCGCGCGTCTCCAGGCCGCGGAGTAAGCAATCGGGCCGATGAGCATCTTGATCGCCAGGGATCAAGGGATCGCAAGCCCGGCGCTGGTTCCGGCCGAGGGCGACCTCGCGCGCGATCATGCGGGTGCTGCACTCACCATCGGGCTGATCAACAACATGCCGGATGCAGCGCTGAAGGCGACCGAGCGGCAGTTCATGAAGCTGCTGCAGGCCGCCGCGGGGCCGCGCCGCATCCGCTTCCACTGCTTCTCGCTGCCGTCCGTGAAGCGTTCGCCGGAAGCGAAATGGCATGTCGACAGCGAATATTCCGATCTGGTGGATCTCAAGCACCAGAAATTCGATGGCCTGATCGTGACAGGCGCCGAACCCATCGCGCCGGACCTCGACCAGGAACCGTACTGGCGCGATCTCACCGAACTGATCGACTGGGCCAGGGTCAATACGCGCTCGACGATCTGGTCGTGCCTCGCCGCCCATGCCGCGGTGCTGCATCTTGATCGCATTGAACGGCAGCGGCTGCCGTCGAAATGCCATGGCATCTTCGACTGCGAGGCCGTGACCGGCGACCCGCTGACCCGCGATGCGCCGGCGCCGCTCAAGGTCTCGCATTCGCGTCTGAACGAGGTGACCGAGAGGGATCTCGCACAGGCCGGCTATCAGGTGCTGACCCGGTCGGCCCAAGCTGGCGTCGACGTTTTCGTCAGGCAATATGCCAGCCGCTTCGTGTTCTTCCAGGGCCATCCCGAGTATGACGCGCTGTCGCTGCAGCGCGAATATCTGCGCGACATCGGTCGTTATCTTGCGCGCGAGCGGGAGGTCTATCCCGCCCTCCCGGTGAGCTATTTCGACGCGGCGACCGAAGAGAAACTCGCGCGCTTCGAGAAGCGCGCGAAGCATCAGCGTCATCCGGCGCTGACCAACGACTTGCCTGCGCTGACCTTGCGGACAGATATCGCGGCCGGTAGCGCCGCGGCGGCGTTGTTTCGCAATTGGTTGCGATATCTCGGTGCGGAGGCGGATGCTCCACTGCCCGCGCCTTTAACCTCGGAGCCTCCGGTTCCGCGTTAGGATTACCCAACCGTTAAACTTGCGTCACACCCCGCGCAAATGTTTCAGTGCAGACATACAGAGTCACAGGGAATGCACTCGTGCTGTCGAGCCTCAACGGACGCTTGAGCAATCGGCTGGCCCGGCATTTCCGCGCCACGCCGCACCGCTTGCCGACACATGCACCGATGGTGAGCTTCACCTTCGATGACGCGCCCGATAGCGCCGCAGGCGAGGGCGCCGCGCTGCTGGAAGCCCATGGCGGCCGCGGCACGTTCTATATCGCGGGCAGCCTGATCGACCAGCCCGACGATCATTGGCGTGGCCTGTCGAACGATGCGATCGTGCGTCTGCACCAGGCTGGTCACGAGATTGGCTGTCATACCTTCTCGCATCTGCGCGCGGTGGATCTTGATGAGAGCGCGATGGCGCGCGAGATCGAGCTGAACCGTAGCCATTTCCGCGGCATCGACTCCTCGATCCGGCTTGAGAATTTCGCCTATCCCTATGGCCTCGCTTCGGTCTGGCGCAAGCCGCAGCTCGCCAGGATCTTCCGCTCGGCGCGGGGCATCCTTCCCGGCGTCAACAGCGACGTGATCGATCTCCAGTTCCTGCGCGCTTCGCCCCTGGTCAATTGCGAGATCGATACGGATGGGGTGGACCGTTACTTCGACGACGCCGTTGCGAGCGGTGGCTGGTTGATCTTCTACGGCCACGACGTCGCCGATGCGCCGAGCCCCTATGGCTGCACACCGGCCCTGCTGCACCACGCGCTGGAGGCGGCCGAGAAGCGCAGCATGCCGATCGTGACGGTCGCCGAGGCCTTGCGCAGGATCGGGGCGTAGAAGGGAAACACGGCGCCTTGCCGCCCAAATCGCCTTGCAACGTCCCCGCCGTCATGCGACTTGCGTCGTGACGAATCTCTCAAACCCCGACGCGCCCATGTCCGCCCCTTCCACCGCTCCGCTGCCAGCCTCGGCCGATGGCCGCGATGCGCTGTCGGTGCTGCATTCGGTGTTCGGCCTGCCGGGCTTTCGCGGCGCGCAGGGCGAGATCATCCGTCATGTGACCGACGGCGGCAATTGCCTGGTGCTGATGCCGACCGGCGGCGGCAAGTCGTTGTGCTATCAATTGCCGTCGCTGTTGCGCGAAGGTTGCGGCATCGTGGTCTCGCCGCTGATTGCGCTGATGCGCGACCAGGTCGCGGGCCTGATCGAGGCCGGCGTCAATGCCGCTGCGCTGAACTCGTCGCTGTCGTTCCAGGAGGCCTCCGAGATCGAGCGCCGTCTGATCGCCGGCGATCTCGACCTGCTCTATGTCGCGCCGGAACGGCTGGTCACGCCGCGCTGCCTGTCGATGCTGGCGCAGGCCAAGGTGGCGCTGTTTGCGATCGACGAAGCGCATTGCGTCTCGCAATGGGGCCACGATTTCCGGCCTGAATATGTCGGCCTCTCCGTCATCGCCGAGCGCTTTCCCGATGTGCCGCGCATCGCACTGACAGCGACTGCGGATGAACTGACGCGGAAAGAGATCGTCCAGCGCCTCCAGCTGACCGACAGCCCGCAATTCGTCTCCAGCTTCGACCGGCCCAACATCCGCTACGAGATCGTCGACAAGCGCAACGCGGTGTCGCAGCTCAAGGATTTCATCCGGGAACGCCATGCCGGCGACGCCGGCGTGGTCTATTGCTTGTCGCGCAACCGTGTCGAAGAGGTCGCAGCTGCGCTGGATGACGCAGGCATTGCGGCGCTGCCTTATCACGCCGGGCTCGACAGCCAAGTGCGCTCGCGCAACCAGGACCGCTTCCTCAACGAGGACGGCATCGTCATTGTCGCGACCATCGCCTTCGGCATGGGCATCGACAAGCCCGATGTGCGCTTCGTCGCCCATCTCGATCTGCCCAAGAGCATCGAGGCCTACTACCAGGAGACCGGTCGTGCCGGTCGTGACGGCAAGCCGTCAGCGGCCTGGATGGCCTACGGGCTGTCCGACATCGTGCAGCAGCGCCGCATGATCGACGAGTCCAGCGGCTCCGACGAGTTCAAGCGCGTGTCGATCGGCAAGCTGGACGCGCTGGTTGGTCTCGCCGAGACCGCGCAGTGCCGGCGCAAACGGCTGCTCGCCTATTTCGGCGAGACGGTGATGGCCGAGAATTGCGGCAATTGCGACAATTGCCTGACGCCGCCCAAGCTGCGCGATGGCAAGGTGCTGGCGCAAAAGCTGCTGTCCTGCGTCTATCGCACCGGGCAACGATTCGGCGCGATGCATCTGATCGACGTGCTGATCGGGCGTCCGACCGACAAGGTGACGCAGTTCGGCCACGACAAATTGTCGGTGTTCGGCATCGGGCGCGAGCTGAACGAGAGGCAGTGGCGCACCGTGCTGCGGCAGCTGGTGGCAATGGGCCATTTGCGGGCTGACAGCGAGGCCTTCGGCGCGCTGAAACTGACCGACTCGGCGCGCGGCGTGCTGCGTGGGGAGACCGAGGTGTGGCTGCGGGAGGAGGCGCCTGGCACGCGCGTCCGCGCCAGCCGCGCAAAGTCCCGCCGCGGCGACCTTGCGCCGGCTGCCGGCGCGCCACAAGGCGATGTCGATCCCGAATTGCGCGCGCGGCTACGGTCCTGGCGCTCGGATGTGGCGCGCGAGCGCGGCGTGCCCGCCTATGTCGTGCTGCACGATGCCACCATTGACGGCATCGTGCGGGCCTGGCCGACCACGCTCGACGAGCTGCGCAATGTCCCCGGCATCGGCGACAAGAAGCTCGAGCATTACGGCGAGGAGCTGTTGCAGATCGTCAGGGCGCGGTAGGCGCGCCCCGATCTCCCCACATCGTCATCCCGGACAAGCGCGCCCAAAGCGCGCGCGCAGATCCGGGATTCATAACCACGGACTGAGGCACGTGGCATGCTGGTTGCCCCAGCGCGCTTCAACAATTGACGGCTGGGGTAATGGGTCCTGGCTTTCGCCAGGACGAGGTTGGTGAGGATGCGCGAGTAGAGCCTCTCACCCGTTCCGGAACGCGTATCCGTAGCCGTTCAACGCAGGTGCGCCGCCGAGATGGGCGTAGAGCACCTTCGCGCCCTTCTCGAAATAGCCCTTCTTGGTCAGGTCGATCAGGCCCTGCATCGATTTACCTTCATAGACAGGGTCGGTGATCATCGCTTCCAACCGCGCGGTGAGGCGGATCGCTTCCTTGGTCTCCTCCGACGGCACGCCATAGGCGGGATAGGCGTAGTCCTCGATTAGAACGACGTCGTCTGCAACAATGTCCTTGCCGAGCTCGACGAGTTTTGCGGTGTTCTGCGCGATCGAGAGTACCTGCGCCTTGGTTTGCGCCGGGGTGAACGATCCATCGATGCCGATCACCTTTCGCGCGCGGCCGTCGGCGGCGAAGCCGACCAGCATGCCGGCATGGGTCGAACCGGTGACGGTGCAGACGATGATGTAGTCGAACTTGAAGCCGAGCTCTTTCTCCTGCTTGCGCACCTCTTCGGCGAAGCCGACATAGCCGAGCCCGCCGAATTTGTGCACGGAGGCGCCGGCCGGAATGGCGTAGGGCTTGCCGCCGGCGGCCTTCACGTCCTCGACCGCCTGCTCCCAGCTCTTGCGGATGCCGATGTCGAAGCCGTCGTCGACCAGGCGCACGTCCGCGCCCATGATGCGCGAGAGCATGATGTTGCCGACGCGGTCATAGACGGCGTCCTCGTGGGGGACCCAGGCTTCTTGCACCAGCCGGCACTTCATGCCGATCTTGGCCGCGACGGCCGCGATCATGCGGGTATGGTTCGACTGCACGCCGCCGATCGAGACCAGCGTGTCGGCATTGGAGGCGATCGCATCGGGAATGATGTATTCGAGCTTGCGCAGCTTGTTGCCGCCATAGGCAAGGCCCGAATTGCAGTCCTCGCGCTTGGCGTAGATCTCGACATTGCCGCCGAGATGTTTCGACAGCCGCTCGAGCTTCTCGATGGGGGTCGGGCCGAAGGTGAGCGGATAGCGCGCGAATTTGTCCAGATTCATGGGATCATCCCTGATGGCGTTATGGCTGGGACGTGACTAGCAATTCGCCGGAAAAAGGTGCTTTCGAATATTGCGCCAATATTGCGCGTAATCTTGCTAAAGATACGGTGGAAGCTAAGATTCCTTCCGAGAATATCCCGTAATCCGGAAGTTCCTTCCATGTCCGCACGACTCGATCGTATCGACCTCAAGATGTTGAGATTGCTGCAGAATAACGGCCGGCTCAGCAACGCCGAGCTGGCCGAAACTGTCGCGATCAGCCCCGCCACCTGCCATCGCCGCACCCAGCGCCTGTTCGAGGACGGCTTCATCGCCACGGTTCGCGCGATGGTGGCGCCGAAGAAGGTGGCCAAGGGCACGCTGGTGATGGTCGGCGTGGTGCTCGACCGCTCGACCCCGGAGAGCTTTGCGACGTTCGAGCAGGCGATTGCCAAGTTGAAATTCGTGCTCGACTGCCACCTCGTCGCCGGCGATTTCGACTACTTCCTCAAGATCCGCGTCGGCGACATGGAGGATTTCAACCGTATCCATGGCGAGCAGCTGATCGCGCTGCCGGGCGTCCGCCAGACCCGCACCTTCTTCGTGATGAAAGAAGTCGTCGACAACGCGCCGCTGGAGTTCTGAGCGGTGTCGAGCGATCACGGACGACTCCTGCTCTGAGCCGGGCGCGGAGCACCGAGGCGCTCCACACCACTAGCAAAATCGCACGGTCGTCACGGCAACTTCACTTGCCATGTGAGCGCACGCGAGCGACGGTCGCCGCTTCTCAACGAGGAGAATCCGCCGTGCGCCTTCCCATTCTCGATCCGAAAGAGCTGAGCGACGAGCAGAAGCCGCTCTATGCCGACATGCAAGCGGGCATCAAGGACCACTTCAAGGGCTTCGTGAACATGCGCGACGACGGCGCGCTGCTCGGTCCCTGGAATCCCTGGATCCGCGAGCCGCGCTTCGGCAAGCCGGTGTGGGAGCTGGTCAAGGCGATCGCGTCGAACCCGCTGCTGCCCGCGCCGGTGCGTGAGGTCGCGATCCTTGTCACCGGCTCGCATTTCCGCTCCGGCTACGAGCTCTACGCCCATGTGCTGGTCGCCGAGCAGCGCGGCCTCTCCGACGAGAAGCTCGCGACCATCGTCTCCGGGCAGCGGCCGGTCGATCTTACCAAGCAGGAAGCCGTCGCCTACGACATGGCGTCCGCGCTGGTCAGCGGTGGCGTTCTGCCCGAGCTGACCTATCGGGCCGCCGTGAAGGAGTTCGGCGAGCACGGCGCCGCCGAACTGTCCTACCTGGTCGGGATCTATTGCATGGTCTCGGTGACGCTGAATACGTTCGACGTGCCAGTGCCCGAGCCCGAATAGAAGCAGCTCGCGACGATCACTCCGCCGCCCTGTTTGCAGACGGCGGAGGATTCCAGGCGATGCAGCGATTGCGGCCCTCATTCTTGGCCTGGTAGAGCGCCTGATCGGCCGCGCCCATCAGCGCGTCGATGCCGGACATGCTGACGCTGGCCTCGGCAATGCCGATGCTGACGGTGACACCGAACTGCGCCTGATGCGCGTTCAGCCGGATCGCCATCGCGCGCTTGCGGATTCGTTCGGCGACGAGCTTGGCGCGCGACAGGCTGGTCTCGGGCAGCAGCACCGCGAACTCCTCGCCGCCGACGCGGCCGACGAGATCGGACTTGCGCTTGCCCTCGTTGCATGCGGCTGCGACGGCCTTGATCGCTTCGTCGCCGACCGCGTGACCGTAGCGGTCGTTGACCGACTTGAAATGATCGATGTCGAGCATCAGGACCGAGACCGAGCGGTAGTAGCGCTGGAAGCGACTCCATTCCGCATCGAGCGCCCCCAGGAAATGCCGACGGTTGTACAGACCCGTGAGCGGATCGGTGGTCGCCAGCCGCTCCAGCATGGCGGCTTTGTTGGTGAGATCGGTGATGTCGACATAGGTCAGCATCCGGCCGCCGTTTGCCATCGTGGTGCAATGGGCCCTGACCCGCCGCCCGTCAGGCGTCTGAAGGTCGCGCACGTGATCGCCGGCCCTAACCTCGGCAACGCGCTTGCCGGGGAATTTTGCCAGCTCGCCCGCCGGCAGGTCGGGCGCGCTGGCGCGCTGGGCGCGGCTCACCAGCGACGCATACGCCGGGCGGGCGGCGGCTTCCTGTTCGCTCACCTCCCAGAACCGGCGCATCCGCAGATTCATGAAGCTCGCGTTCAAGCCGGAATCGAGCAGGAGAACGCCGTCCTGAACATTCTCCAGCGCATCCCGCAACAGCTTCAGCTCGTCCGAGGCGCGCACAATGTCGGTGACCGGCGTATAGGTCAGCATGCGTCCGCCGTCCGGCAATGGCGTGCATTGGACGCGCACGACATCGCCATTGGTTCGGCGCACGTCGACAGGCGTCGGATCACCAGCCTCGATCACGCGGACACGCTCCATCACGTGGGCTTCGAGGGCAGGATCCGGCACCTCGTAGGCCCCGATGTCGCGCCCGTGATGAAGCAGCGTGAGAATGGAGGGATTGCTGTCGGCAACCTCTTCTGGCAGATGCCACATCTGGCGGAACGATCGGTTGATGAGGCGCGCCCTGAGATGGGCGTCGAGCAGCACGATTCCGGTCGGCACGTGATCGAGGGCCACACGCAGGGCCAGCATTTGGGCGCGCAGCAGCGCATCGGGCGAGCGCCCCTGTTCGTCGCTGGCTGGGCGATCGATAGCCTCCGGCGGCTCGAAGGCAACGCCGACCTGGCGGTCCGATCGCCAGATCACCCGGCAGCTCAGGATGATATCGCGCCCCTGAAGCCTGAGCTGGAACCGGTCGGGCACGCCGAGGCCGCTTTCCATCTCGAGTGTCGCGGCCTCTTCGGATAGCCGGCGCACGACGCAGTCGATCGACGATTGGCCGAAATTGAAGAAGATTTTCCCGGCAAGGAACGTCCGTTCCGTGACCAAGCGGGACATTGCAGTCTCCAGGGCGAAAACACGAAGCGAAAAGCCGAATGAGTGTCGCGCAAGGTTACTTCCGGCAACGTAACGCGCTCGATGTTTTTGGATGAAGCTTAACGGCCGGTTGACGCGGAATTTACAAGAAATCACCACGTCTCGCGGTCAGTTGCGCACGGCATAAAGCGGCGTGCGCAGCGTCAGCTGATAGGACGGCTTCGGCATCCACGCGATCTGGGCGGTGATGCCGAACAGACGGTTGTCGTTGTCGTCCATGCGGTCGAGGTCGAGCCGCAGGATCGGCTGGGTGAAGGGCTCCGCCAGGGTCCGGCGCGCAAGCTGCGCGCCGCCGAATGACTGCACGCCGAGGCGTCCGGTGAATTTCCAGTTGCTCGGCCATTGGTAATAGCCGCCGGCATAAAGGATCGTGTTCGGCTTGATCCGGGCGAGCTGGCTGGCGATGTCGGTGTGGGTGTATTGCACGCCGGCGAGCCAGCCCCGCGTCTCGTCCTCGTCCAGTGCGTAGTCGAATTCCAGCACGTGGTTGATCGAATTCGTCATGCCCTGTTCGTTCGGCACCGACTGCGTCAGGGTGGATTGCAGTGTGATGGTCGGGATCTTGCCGCCGTTCTGCTGATGGAGATCGGCCTGCACGCCGATATTCCAGCTGGTGATGTCGAAGGACGACCAGCCGCCACCGATATCCGCCGACGAGCCTGATACACCGCCATAGAGCGACACGCGATCGCTGACATCCACGGTCAGCGGCAGGTCGACGGCGATCGATCTTGCCGCCGGCAAGCCGCTCGGCAAGGTCACCCCGCGCTGCGTCGCCAGCGCCTCGAATGCGGCCGAGAGTGAGCTGTTGCCGAAGCCGAGCCCGAACGTCCCCGCCGGGATCGTCGCATAAGTGGTACGGAGATCGAGATAGATATTCGGGACGGCAGGCTTTGCCGGCGTGTCCTCCTCATCAGCGGCGCAGGCGGCGCCTGCCGAGGACGTCAGACAAAGCAGTCCCACCGCGATCGTGCGCCAGGCCAGACGATCAATTGGGTTGCGATGAGACACGTGACAATCCGGCGCGTGGCACTCTGGTGACGGAATTGCTCGCTAGATGGAACGTGATCGTTCGTGGGGTCAAGGTCTATCCGTGGGCCATGGACGATGCGGATGTACGCGGTTACCCTGCCGTGATCGCACCGACACACTCGCCCGCCAGACTGCCGACAGGGCAATTGAAGGACGCCAGCCATGAATCCGTCACGCCGCATCCTGCTCACTGGCCTGGCCGGGCTTGCCATGGCTCCGACGGCGGTGGCCGCTGCGCCGGTGCCGGCGGCTGGCAACGCGACCGTTGCCGAGGAGCGCTTCGCGCGCATGATTGCCGCAGCCCATGCGTCCGACGTCACCTGCGTCGAGCAGGCCGAGCGCTATGCGGATGCGCACTGGCCGGAGTATGTCGCTGCGGCGCGGGCCGTGCTCGACGCACGCGCGTGATTGGCGCGCTTATTTCACCACCGCACGCCGCACCTGCTCGCCGATCTGCGACAGCACCAGCTGCGCCTGCGGTAGAATCGCGCCCATGGCGTGGAAATTGTGGACCATGCCGTCATGACAGACGTGCTCGACCGCGACGCCGGCGGCGAGCAGCTTGCGCGCATAGGCATTGCCCTCGTCGCGCATCGGGTCGAATTCAGCGGTGTGGATGATTGCAGTCGGCAGGCCCGCGAGCCGCGTCGCGCGCAGCGGCGAGATACGGGGATCGGCGGCATCCAGGCCCTCGGGCAGATAGTCGGACAGGTCAGCCTCGATGGTGGCGCGGTCGATCAGGTGTCCCTCCGCGAAGGCCTCGCGCGAAGGTGATACCTCCTCGAAATCCAGCACCGGGCAGATCAGGCATTGTGCGGCGATGGAGAGGCCGACGCTCTGCGCCGCCTCCTGGCAGACGATCGCTGCGAGCGTGGCACCAGCAGAATCGCCGCCGACAACCAGCCGTTCGGCATCGATGCCGAGTGTTTCAGCCTCGCGCGCAACCCATTCAGTCGCCGCGACCGCGTCGTCGACGGCAGCGGGATATTTGTGCTCAGGCGCGAGACGGTAGTCGACCGACACGAGACGGCAGCCGGTCGCATGCGCCAGCGCCGCCGCGATCCGGTCATGCGTCGCGATGCTGCCGGCGACGAGCCCGCCGCCATGAAAGAAAACGAAGCCCGGCGCGCGGGAGCCGGCAGATGCCGGCGAATAGAGTCGATAGGGCAGCTCTCCGCCGGGGCCGGGCAGCACGCCGTCGGAGGCGGTCACATCAGGCGCCTCGGCGCGCGCAAATTGCATCAGCTTGGCCAGCGATTGCCGCCGCGCTTCGACGCTCGGCCGGCTCCGCGCCTGCGGCGCAGCTGCGGCCATCATGGTCAGCAGGCGCTTGGCGAGTGGATCGAGCGGCATGGGAAACTCCGTGACATCCAGGTATTATAGCCGGTTTGGTGGCGATGTTGTCTCAACCTCCGTCCGGGGCAAGAGTTGATGCTTCGCCGCAGCAAATCGTTTAGAAATTGGGACAATAGTGCCCGGATATTTTTCGAGGGAGGCCTGTCATGGCCGAGATCAAGAAGCCGATCGACTATTCGCCGAGCTGGACCTTCTTCGAAGGCAAATGGCACGACGGCAATGTGCCGATCATGGGGCCGCGTACCCATGGCGCCTGGCTCGGCTCGGTGGTGTTCGACGGGGCGCGCGCGTTCGAGGGCGTTGCGCCCGATCTCGACCGTCACATCGCCCGCGCCAATCAATCCGCGATCAATTTCGGCCTCAAGCCGGTGGTCGATGCCGACACCTGGCTGGCGCTCGCCAATGACGGCATCGCGCGGTTCGCGCCGAATTCCGAGCTGTATATCCGTCCGATGTATTGGGCGCAGAATGGCGTCGGGGGCGGCGTGCTGTTCGACCCCGAGACCACCAATTGGTGCCTGTGCATCTACGAGGCGCCGATGCCGAAACCGACAGGCAGCGCGATCACGCTGTCGCCGTTCCGCAGGCCCACCGCCGAATGCGCGCCGGTCGATGCGAAAGCGGCCTGCCTCTATCCGAACAATTCGCGTGCCCTTGCCGAAGCCGCCTCGCGCGGCTTCCAGAACGCGCTGATGCTCGACCTGCTCGGCAACGTTGCCGAGTTCGGCAATTCCAACGTGTTCATGGCCAAGGACGGTGTCGTCTTCACGCCGGCGCCGAACGGCACCTTCCTCAACGGAATCACGCGCCAGCGCGTGATCAGCCTGCTCCGTGCCGCCGGCGCCACCGTGGTCGAGACGACGCTACGCTATCAGGACTTTCTCGCCGCCGACGAGATTTTCTCGACCGGCAATTTTGCCAAGGTCGCACCCGTGATTCGCATCGACGAGCGGGAGCTGCAGCCGGGTCCGTTCTACACCAAGGCGCGCAAGCTGTATTGGGACTTTGCCCATGCGGTGAAGCTGGCGGCATAGGCGCTGCCGCACACTCCGTCCTTGCGAGCGCAGCGAAGCAACCCAGAGCCCCCTCTGCGGAGACAGTCTGGATTGCTTCGCTGCGCTCGCAATGACGAGTTCGCGGAGCCTGCGATTTTCCTTACGAGCGCCGTCGAAACCGGCTGAACTGAAACGCCTGGGTCGAATGCCACGGCGTCGGATGCATCTCGCTGCGCGTCTCGACCAGCTCGAACGCAGGCCCGAGCTCGCTTGAAAGGCTGGCGCTGTCATGCCGCTGCACCGGCAGGCCGCTGCATTTCTCCGGGCCGTCAGGCGCGAACGTCGCGATGATCACCTGTCCGCCTGCCGCAACCGCCGATCGCAGGCGCTCGACATAGGCAGCGCGGTCGGCCGGATCGGTCAGGAAGTGAAACGCGGCGCGATCGTGCCAGACGTCGTAGCTCTTCACCGGCTGCCATGTCGTGGCGTCGGCCACGATCCAGTCGACCGCTGAGGCGGCCGCACCGATTCGCTTCTTTGCCGCATCAAGCGCATTGACGGAGAGATCCAGCACCGCGATGTCGCGATATCCGTCTTGCAGCAGCGCATCGACCAGCCGCGACGCGCCGCCGCCGACGTCGATGATGGCAGCATTTTGATCGGGACTGGCCGCGCGGATCATCTCGAGCGAGATCGCCGGGCTGTCCTGAAACCAGCTGACCTCGGTCTCGCCCTTGGTGGCGTAGACATTCTGCCAATGCGTGGTGCGGTCGGACATGGTGGCTCCGGCCTTGACCGGCATGGCGGCGCGCTGTTGGCGATGCCGCTATTAATTTGCAGTACGCGCGCCCGCGGCTCGCGGACGCGCCAGTGCGAACGAGAGACTACTCGTCCTTCTTCGACATCCGCTCGAGGCGTTCCTGCATGTCCTTCATCTGCTGGCGCAGGTCGTCGATGTTGGTGTCTTTGGCGGGCTCGGCATTCGCGTCGGGCTCCGGTTCCGGAGTGGCCGAGCGCGCAGGCGTCGCAAACGGCTTGAACATCGAGAAGGTCTGCTGGAACAGTTCCATGTTGCGGCGGACCTGCTCTTCCAGCGGCGCGAAGGGCGTGCCTGATAGCGTGTTGGCGATCTGCTTGCGGAACTTCTCCTGCTCCTGGGTCAGCGTCGCGATCGACTGCTCCAGATATTTCGGCACCACCATCTGCATGCTGTCGCCATAGAAGCGGATCAGCTGACGCAGGAAGGTGGTCGGCAAGAGGTTCTGGCCGGCCTTGTTCTCCTGCTCGAAGATGATCTGGGCGAGCACGGAGCGGGTGATGTCGTCGCCGGTCTTGGCGTCGTAGACTAGGAAATCTTCGCCATCCTTGACCATGGCGGCGAGATCCTCGAGCGTCACATAGGTGCTCGTTCCGGTGTTATAGAGCCGGCGGTTCGCGTATTTCTTGATCGTGGTGGGTTGGTCTGATTTCGCCATGGGCTCTCACTTGCAAGCGCGGAGAACGGGAACCTTGCGGCCATGCCGCAGGGCGGGACGAGTACGCAACGCAACAAAGTAAGCATTTTCAACGGGAGCACGCCACCGTTTTGTGCGGCACGGTTAATTGCGCAGCAAAAACTTGCTTGCGAAAGCACCAGGAACGCTATTTTGAATGCGGTGCGGCATTGACATGCCTCAACGACGTTAACAGGATGCCGGACGAGACTGACGGGCCTTTTCCTGCGCCCGCCCGCCCCCTCGACACAGAACCTCAAGCCCCAGGAGATGCCCATGTCAGACGATGTCGTCATCGTCAGCGCCGCCCGCACCCCGGTCGGAAGCTTCAACGGAGCCTTCGCGACCCTTCCCGCACATGACCTCGGCGCCGTCGCCATCAAGGCCGCGCTGGAGCGCGGTGGCATCGAGCCCGGCCGGGTCTCGGAAGTCATCATGGGCCAGATCCTGACCGCGGGTCAGGGCCAGAACCCCGCCCGGCAGGCCTCGATCGCGGCCGGTATCCCGGTCGACAGCCCGGCCTGGGGCGTCAACCAGCTCTGCGGCTCAGGCCTGCGCTCGGTGGCGCTCGGCTATCAGGCGCTGGTGAACGGCGATTCCGACATCGTGGTCGCCGGCGGCCAGGAATCCATGAGCATGGCCCAGCACGCCCAGCACCTGCGCGGCGGCGTCAAGATGGGAGCGCTCGAATTCGTCGACACCATGATCAAGGACGGCCTGTGGGATGCCTTCAACGGCTACCACATGGGCAACACCGCCGAGAACGTGGCCAAGCAATTCCAGATCACCCGCGCCCAGCAGGACGAGTTCGCAGTCGCTTCGCAGAACAAGGCCGAGGCCGCGCAGAAGGCCGGTAAGTTCAAGGACGAGATCGTTCCGGTCACCATCAAGACGCGCAAGGGTGACGTGGTCGTCAGCGACGACGAATATCCACGCCACGGCGCAACCCTCGATGCGATGGGCAAGCTGCGCCCGGCCTTCGAGAAGGACGGCACGGTGACGGCCGGCAACGCATCCGGCATCAATGACGGCGCCGCTGCCGTGGTGCTGATGACCGCAAAGCAGGCGGCCAAGGAAGGCAAGAAGCCGCTCGCGCGCATCGTGTCCTGGGCGCACGCCGGCGTCGATCCGAAGATCATGGGCACCGGCCCGATCCCGGCCTCACGCCTTGCGTTGAAAAAGGCCGGCTGGAGCGTCGGCGATCTCGACCTGATCGAGGCCAACGAGGCGTTCGCGGCGCAAGCCTGCGCCGTCAACAAGGACCTCGGCTGGGATACCTCCAAGGTCAACGTCAATGGCGGCGCGATCGCGATCGGTCACCCGATCGGCGCTTCCGGCGCGCGCGTGCTGGTGACGCTCCTGCACGAGATGCAGAAGCGCGATTCCAAGAAGGGCCTCGCCACGCTGTGCATCGGCGGCGGCATGGGCATCGCAATGTGTCTCGCGCGAGACTGAAACTGACACTTGACTGACGGGTGCGCTGCACACGCAGGCAGAGTGCGATGCACGCGATTAAAAAGGCGGCGGTTGCAAATCAAATATTCTTCGCAACCGCGCCAGCCTCGACTAAATACAAACGCCCGGCTCAACGCCGGGCGTTTTGTTCTTGATGTCCGTCAAACCAACCGCATAATCCATCGCTAAAAACGATCGCTCAGAAACGTCCGAAGAGTCCAAGGGAAGGAATACGATATGGCAAGAGTTGCATTGGTGACGGGTGGTACGCGGGGCATTGGAGCTGCGATCAGCAAGGCGCTGAAGGCGGCCGGCTACAAGGTCGCGGCGAGCTACGCCGGCAACGACGCGGCGGCGGAGAAGTTCAAGGCCGAGACCGGTATTGCCGTCTACAAATGGGACGTCAGCAGCTTCGATGCCTGCGCCGAGGGCGTAAAGAAGGTCGAGGCCGATCTCGGGCCGGTCGAGGTGCTCGTCAACAATGCCGGCATCACCCGCGACACCGCCTTCCACAAGATGACGCTCGAGCAGTGGAACGCCGTCATCAACACCAATCTCGGCTCGCTGTTCAACATGACGCGGCAGGTGATCGAGGGCATGCGTTCGCGCAAGTTCGGCCGCATCATCTCGATCTCGTCGATCAACGGCCAGAAGGGCCAGTTCGGCCAGGTCAACTATTCCGCGGCGAAGGCCGGCGACATCGGCTTCACCAAGGCGCTCGCGCTCGAGAACGCCAAGGGCGGCATCACCGTGAACGCGATCTGCCCCGGCTACATCAACACCGAGATGGTGCAGGCCGTGCCGAAGGACGTCCTGGAGAAGAACGTGATTCCGCAGATTCCGGTCAACCGGCTCGGCGAACCGGAGGAGATCGCCCGCGCGGTCGTGTTCCTCGCGGCCGACGAAGCCGGCTTCATCACCGGCTCGACGCTGTCCATCAATGGCGGCCAGTATCAGGCCTGATAGGGACATCAAGCCTGTAGCGCCAGCCGCGACAAGGCGATAGTGAAGACGCAAATGCCCGGCCTTGCGCCGGGCATAAGCGTCCTCAGAGCCTTTGATCGATGACCCCGCGCACCGCCACACTGATCGGATTGACCGCGATCCTGATGTGGTCGCTGCTGTCAGTGATGACGGTGGCGACCGGCAAGATTCCGGCCTTTCAGCTCGCCGCCATGACGTTCGCGATCGGCGGCCTCATTGGGCTCCTCACCTGGATCGGCCGTGCTGATGCCGCGAAGAGCCTGCGGCAGCCGCTGGTGGTGTGGGTCGTCGGCGTCGGCGGCCTGTTCGGCTATCACGCACTGTATTTCCTCGCGCTGCGCTTTGCCCCGCCCGCCGAGGCGGGCCTTCTCAATTACATGTGGCCGCTGCTGATCGTGCTGTTCTCGTCCTTCCTGCCGGGCGAGCGGCTCGCCATGCATCACATCGTCGGTGCGGTGCTCGGCCTCGTCGGCACGGTGCTGCTGTTTGCCGGCAATACGTCAGGCTTCGCGCCGGGCGCGGTGCCGGGATTGATCGCGGCCTTAATCGCCGCCTTCGTCTGGGCGACGTATTCGGTGCTGTCGCGGCGATTGAAGGCCGTGCCGACCGATGCGGTCGCCGGCTTCTGTCTCGCCACATCGCTGCTCGCCGCGCTGATGCATGGTCTGCTCGAGACCACGGTATGGCCGGAGACCATTTTGCAATGGCTCGCCGTGATCGGGCTCGGCATCGGCCCGGTCGGTGCTGCCTTCTACGCCTGGGACGTCGGCATGAAGCGCGGTGACATCCGCGTGCTTGGCGCCGCGTCCTACGCGACGCCGCTGCTATCGACCGGCTTCCTCATTGCAGCCGGCTTTGCCAAAGCCAGCGCCAACATCGCGGTCGCCGCCATCCTGATCGCCGGCGGCGGCCTGATCGCCGCAAAGGACATGGTACTGCGGAAGCGATGAGAGTCTACGGCTCCCAGCCCTTCGGCGCGAGCTCGAACTTTGCGAACTCGAACGCCGGCGCCACGGTGCAGCCGACCAGCGTCCACTCGCCAGTGGTTTCCGCCATTTGCCAGGCGTGCGCCGGCACGATGGCCTGCGGCCGCTCGCCGCTGACGAGATCGGTGCCGAGCCGCACCTCGTGCTGGGAGCAGCCCTCATGGGCGATGCGCAGCATCAAGGGACTGCCGGCATAATAGTGCCAGGTCTCGACCGCATCGATCCGATGCCAGTGCGAGCGCTCGCCGCGCGCCAGCAGGAAGTAGATCAGCGTCGAGCGTGACCGGCCGTTGGCGTCGGTGGCCTGGTCGCGAAAGGTCTCGCGGTAATGGCCGCCCTCGGGATGCGGGCGGAGTTCGAGGCGCGCGATGATCTCGGCTGCGGTCGGCATCGATCCCCGGCAGGATTTATTGTTCAAGACTTTGCGTCAGGACTTGTTCTTGCGCTCGCGCAACTCGCCGAACACTGCGGCGGCATCCGCGCCCTTCATGTGAAGCCTGGCTGCGACCGCCGGTTCATCAGCGCGCAGGAACACGTTTGCTCGCTTCTCATCTCCAAGCAGCGAGGGAATCGTCGGCTTGTTCTCCGCCCGCAGCTTCGCAACCTCGGCCGCCCGTGCCTGCAGCGCCGCATTGTCGGGCTCCACGGTGAGTGCGAATTTGACGTTGGACGCCGTGTATTCGTGGCCGCAATAGAGCTTGAAGTCGTCGGGGAGCGCCCGCAGCTTCAAGAGCGAGTCCCACATCATCGGATAGTTGCCCTCGAACACCCGGCCGCAGCCGATCGAGAACAGCGTGTCGGCGGCGAACAGCGTCTTCTCGGTATCGAACACGTAGGAGATGTGATCGAGCGTGTGACCGGGCGTTTCCAGCACGCGCCCCAGCAACGAGCCGACCTTGACCACGTCGGCATTGGCAACGCGCAGATCGACATTGGCGATCTTCGTCGTCTTGTCATGCGGCGCGACGACGCGGCAATTGTATTTCTGCTTGAGCTCGGCGACCCCGCCGACATGATCGCCATGATGATGGGTGATCAGGATGTCGGTGAGCTGCCAGCCCTCACGCTCCAGCGCCCTGATGATGGGGCCGGCTTCGGGGGCGTCGATCGACGCGGTTGCCTTGGTTTCCACATCGTGGATCAGATAACCGAAATTGTCGTTTAAACAGGTGAAAGTACGAATTTCGGCGGCCATGACATCTCCATCGCGCTCAGCCCCGCCAGACAAATATGGCGTTAACGTTGCGCAGGCAATGCAATATTGAGCGCGCAGCCGCGCCCCAGCGCATGTTACATTGCCCTTATGACCATCGACGTCGTCGACCTCAGAGAATTCTATTCCCGCCGTCTCGGCATCGTGGCGCGGCAGATGATCAATCGCGGCATCAGGGAACGCTGGCCGGGCGCCGAGGGCCAGCGCGTGCTCGGCATCGGCTACCCCACGCCCTATCTCGGATTGTTCCGCGAGGACGCGGAGCGCTGTATCGCCTTCATGCCGGCAGCGCAGGGCGTGCTCAAATGGCCGACCGGGCGGCCCGCGCTGGCCGCGCTGGTCGATGAGTTCTCGCTGCCGCTTCCCGACGCTGCGGTGGACCGCATCCTGCTGATCCATGCACTGGAGATGTCGGACGATCCGGCCGCGCTGCTGCGCGAGGTGTGGCGGGTGCTGTCGCCCTCAGGGCGCGTCATCGCGGTGATTCCGAACAGGCGCGGCGTCTGGACGCGGAGCGACAACACGCCGTTCGGCCACGGCCGTCCCTATTCGCGCTCGCAGATCACGGACCTGTTGCGCCAGACCTGGTTCACGCCGACCGGCTGGGGCGAGGCGCTGTTCATGCCGCCTTATGCCGGCCGCTGGGTGCTGAAGTCAGCGCAGATGTGGGAGCGGGCTGGAGCGGCGCTGTCGCTGCCCTTCGCCGGCGTCCACATCGTCGAAGCGACCAAGCAGGTCTATCGCGCGATCCCCGCCAAGCGCGAACGTGCCAGGCTGATTCCCTCGCTGGCGAAGCCGGTGCTGGTGCCGTCCTCGACCACGGTGAGGCGGGGCTGAAAACAAATCGTCCCGGCGAGGCCGGGACGATTGCAATCCATCACATCGGAAGTGTGGCTTACTCGCCCGGGGCGAGATCGTCGCTGGTCGCGGCCGGAGCGGCCTCGCGCTCGGGACGCGGGCCGCCATGCGGCCGGCGGCGTCGCCGCGGATAACGCTCGCCCCCGCCGCCATTGCCACCTTCGAAGCCGCCGGGCGCCCCGGTGGTCTGCGGCTGCGCGCCGGTGATGAAGGACGGCAGGCGATCGACGCTGCCGGCATCGGCGACGACAGGTTGCGGCTGGTTCTGCGGCTGCGGCTGCTGGTGATATTGCGGCTGCGGACGATGGTCGCGCTCGCGATGTTCGCGCGGTTGCTGATCGCGCTGATAGGGCTGCTGGTTGTCGCGCTGCTGGTAGTCACGCTGGTGATCGCGCTGGCCGTCGCGGTCGCGCATGAAGGGCTGTTGCTGCGGCGGCTGCGGAACGAAACCCGGCTCCTGGCCGAAGGCCGAGAAATTATCGCCGTCGTCCTCGCCGTCATCGCTGCTGGTGTTGATGGGCTCTTCGCCGCGTGGTTGCTGGTTCTGGCGGAACTGCTCCTGGGCCGCCGCGATCAGGCGGAAGTAGTGCTCGGCATGCTGGTAGTAGTTTTCGGCGGCAACCGGGTCGCCCGAGGAGCGGGCGTCGCGCGCCAGCTGAAGATATTTTTCGGCGATGTGGGAGGCAGTGCCGCGGATCTTGATGTCGGGGCCGTTCGATTCGTAGACCCGGGTCATCGGGTTCTGGCCGCGTCGGTTGTTGTTATTGTTGTTGTTGCGGTTGCGCATCCGCTGCTTGTTCTGACCGTTTCTCATGTCCTGCCTTTAATTCCAGCCCTAGAGGTTGCACGCATTACTGATTGCTAGGAGTGCGACAAGGGTCCACAGGCCTCACGCGCACCGCGCGCAAGTGCGGTTTGAACCCTGCCAATGTTCGTCGGCCGTCGCGTTCAACAAAGACGCGTTCCCCACCCGCCAGCATCCATTGCCAGCGAACCCATTCATATCGCCTGCCGAAACAAGCCCAGCTTTGTTGCGTAAGTCTTCAAGCGCAATATCAGGCTTTCGTTCACGTTGCGGTCGGAGAGCAGCGCAGCTCTACTGGCCATCGCGCTCAACAGGACCTGCGGCTTGGAACCTATAATCAGTAAAGCTCTCGCCCGAGAGCCCGGCTTTCGCCCGTAGGTCTACGGGGCCGGCACCGATGTGTTGACCGGAACGTAGTCGTTCCCACGGGATATTCCAAGAGGTTTTTCGAGCCCAATCCGGCTTTTATGGGGGCATTTTTCGGGCCGAGACGGCCCTGGGAATGCCCGCCAGGTCAGCCTTGGGGGGCCGGTCCATCGATAACGCGGCAGCTGCCATTAAGGTTTCAATCATCGGCGCCTGTCCCTGGCCGGCCTCGACGATCAGCGCCCCGCCGGGGGTGAGCAGGCCGGCTGCCTGGGGAATCAGGGCACGGTAGGCATCGTATCCGTCATTGCCGCCATCAAGCGCCAGGTGCGGATCGTACTCGCGGACCTCGATGCCCAATTTCGGAATCTCCCCTGCGGGAATATAGGGCGGGTTGGACACGATCAGATCGAACGGGCCGCGAAGGGCCGCCGCATACGAGCAGGCGACGAAGCTGGCGCGGTGGGCAAGGCCGAGGGCGGCGGCATTGACCCTGGCGGTATGAAGCGCGGTCAGGCTGAGATCGGTGCCGACACCAAAGGCTTCGGGAATCTCGTGCAGCAGCGCAAGCAGGATCGCGCCCGATCCGGTGCCGATATCGGCGATAACAGGCGGATGAGAGCGACCGAGCTCGCGAAAATGCTCGAGTGCACGCTCGACCACCGTCTCGGTATCGGGTCGGGGGACCAGGGTTGCTTCCGACAAACGAAACGGCAGACCCCAGAATTCCCTGATGCCGAGAATGCGGGCGACCGGCTCATGTGCGAGCCTTCGCTGCGCGTACCCTTCGAGCCGCGCTGTCTCCTCTGGCGTGAGCGGTCGCGCCGCCTCCGTGATCAGGCCGGTCAGATCGAGCCCCAGTGCAGCGCCAACAAGCAGGCGCGCATCGAGGGACGGCTCCTCGACGCCGGCCGATTGCAGCAGCGCCGACAGCGCACGTCGCGCGCTCTCGATGCTCTGTCCGGGATCAAAGCCTGTCGCCAAGGGGAACCATCCTGCCTGGCATCGTGGATAGATCGGCTGCCTTGCTTGCGTCAACGGAAACGAGCGCGCTTGACTGTGCAGCGCAGGAGGGACGTCCCCATCGGATAGCTGTGCATCCGTGACATCGGCCGGTTGGTCCGGCTACGGCCGCTTGCTACTTTAGGCTAAGCCTCCCGCGACGGCGGGCGGCACGGTCGAGGCAGGCATGGCTCAAGCCAAGAGGGCGCAGCGGTTGAAGGTGGTGGCATCGGCGAGGCGCAGCACGATGCGTGACTCCGATTACGCAGCACTGGCGCAGTTTCGCTACCAGATCCGAAGCTTTCTGGCATTCAGCGAGGCGGCCGCCGCCGTACAGGGATTGACGCCGACGCAACATCAGGCGTTGCTCGGCATCAAGGGCTTTGTCCGCCCCGGCCCGGCAACCGTCGGCGACGTCGCGAAATTTCTGCTGATCCGGCATCACTCCGCTGTCGAGCTGATCAATCGCCTCGAAAAGCAGGGCCTTGTCGCTCGCCTCGCCGATCCGGAGGATGCCAGGCGCGTGCATCTCAAGCTGACGAAAAAAGGCGAGCAGAAGCTCCAGGCGCTCTCGCGCAAGAACCTCGAGGAGCTCCGCCGCGCCGCGAGCCCGGCGCTGAGCCGTCTGTTGAAATCCTTCGGAGCGCCCGGCGAGGCCTGAACGCCCCGCGGCCTGTCAGGCCGCTGCGCCCTGTGCGGCGAGCTGCGCGGCCTGGTGCTCGGTGGTCAGCGCATCGGTGAGTTCGCCGAGCGCTTCGCCTGATATCACCTGCGGCAGCTTGTAGAGCGTCAGATTGATGCGGTGGTCGGTAACGCGGCCTTGCGGGAAATTATAGGTGCGGATGCGCTCGGAGCGGTCGCCGGAGCCGACCTTCTCCTTGCGCTCGGCCGAGCGTGCGGCATCGACGCGCTGCCGCTCGGCATCGTAGATGCGCGAGCGCAGGATGTTCATCGCCGAGGCGCGGTTCTTGTGCTGCGAGCGGCTGTCCTGCATCATCACCACGATGCCGGTCGGGATATGGGTGATGCGGATCGCCGATTCCGTCTTGTTGACGTGCTGGCCGCCGGCGCCTTGCGCGCGCATGGTCTCGATGCGCAGATCCTCGTTCTTGATGTCGACGTCGACATCCTCGACCTCGGGCAGCACCGCGACGGTGGCCGCCGAGGTGTGGATGCGCCCCTGCGTCTCGGTGTCGGGCACGCGCTGCACCCGGTGCACGCCGGATTCGAATTTCAGCTTCGAGAACGCGCCGCGGCCCTGCACCTCCGCGATGATTTCCTTGTAGCCGCCGACAGTGCCTTCGCTCGCCGAGATCACCTCGACCTTCCAGCCCTGCAAGGCGGCGAAGCGCTCGTACATCCGGAACAGATCGCCGGCGAACAGCGAGGCCTCGTCGCCGCCGGTGCCGGCGCGGATTTCCAGCACGACGTTGCGGTCGTCCATGGCGTCCTTGGGCAGCAGCGCGATGCGGATCTTCTGGACCAGCTCCTCGATCTTCGGATTGAGCTCGTCGCGCTCGGCTTCGGCCATGCTGCGCATCTCGGCATCGGTCGCGGGATCGGCGATCAGCGCCTCGGTGTCGGCGAGCTCCTTGACGGCAGAGCGATACGTCTTCACCGCCTCGATCAGCGGGGTGATCTCGGCGAGCTCGCGCGTGACCTGGACGTAGCGCTCGGAGGAGAGCTGTCCGAGCGACTCGGCCTCGAGGGACGCGTGATGCGCGAGCAGGAGGTCCAGTTTGGCTTCGGGGAGTGACGACATGGTTCAGTCTCGAATGGCGGAGGGAAGCGAGGCGGCGAGGGCGAGCGGCAGGTCCGCTACAACGCCAGGCCCTCGGCCTCGGCAAATTCCGTCAGCTTCTGCCGGATCGAAACGCTGCCGCTAGGTGCATCCAGCAGGGGTCCAAGCATGGCTGCGGCCTTCTTGACGTCGAGGTCGATCACCATCGCCTTGACCGGGCCGAGCGCGGTCGCCGACAGCGACAGCGAGCGGTAGCCCATCGCCAGCAGCGCCAGCGCGCCGATCGGCTTCGAGGCCATCTCGCCGCAGAGCGACAGCGATTTCTTCGCGGTCAGCGTTTTTTGCGCGATGTCGCGCAGCGCGCGCAGGATCGGCGTCGACATGGTGTCGAAGCGCTCGGAGACCTTGGCATTGCCGCGGTCGACCGCGAACAGGAACTGGAACAGATCGTTGGAGCCGACCGAGATGAAGTCGACCTTCTTCAGGAGTTCGTCGAGCTGGTAGAGCAGGGCGGGCACCTCGACCATGGTGCCGATGTCGATGCGCTCCGGCAGGGTGTGGCCATGCTGGCGCAAATAAGTCAGCTCGCGCTCGACCAGCGCCTTCGCCGAATCGAATTCGGCGACCTCCGTGATCATCGGGAACATGATCCGCAGTGCGCGGCCGCCGCCGGCGCGGAGCAACGCGCGGATCTGGCCGCGTAAGAGGCCGGGACGGTCCAGTCCGAGCCGGATCGCGCGCCAGCCGAGCGCGGGATTCTCCTCGATCACCGTCTCCATATAGGGCAGCGCCTTGTCGCCGCCGATGTCGAGGGTGCGGAAGGTGACGGGCTTGGGGCCCGCGGCGTCCAGCACGGCGCGGTAGAGCGCGAGCTGGTCGCTGGTGCGCGGCAGGCTCTGTCCCACCATGAATTGCAGCTCGGTGCGGAACAGGCCGATGCCGGCGCTGCCGGTGTCGTCGATATGCGGCAGGTCGATGGCAAGGCCCGCATTGATCAGGAGCTCGACCTTCTCGCCGTCCTTGGTGACGCAGGGCCGGTCGCGCAGCGCCAGATATTGCGCCTGGCGGCGGGCACGGAAGCGCACCCGTTCGGCATAGGCTGCTTCGATCTCCTGCGACGGGCGCACATAGATCGCGCCCGAGGTGCCGTCGACGATGATGGCATCGCCTGGATCGGCGATGCCGGGCGCATTCGGCACTTCGCCGACCGCGGGAATGCCGAGCGCGCGGGCCACGATCGAGACGTGGGAGTTGGCGGTGCCTTCCTCCAGCACGATGCCGCGCAGGCGCTTGCGGTCGTAATCGAGCAGTGCCGCCGGGCCCATCGCACGCGCGATGACGATGGCATTGTCGGGCAATTGTTCGCGTGAAGGCGCGTGGTCCTGGCCGACCAGCTGCCGCATCAGGCGGTAGCCGAGGTCTTCCAGGTCATGCAGGCGATCGCGCAGGTATGGATCGGTGGAGCGCAGCATGCGGGCTCGGGTGTCGGATTGGACGCGCTCGACGGCGGCTTCCGCGGTGAGGCCGGTGGCGACCGCCTCGTGCAGCTTGTGCGACCAGCCCTGATCGTTGGCGAACATGCGGTAGGCTTCGAGCACGTCGCGGTGCTCGCCGACCTCGGCGACATCGCCGCGCTCCAGCATGCGGTCGAGATCCGAGCGCAGCTTGGCCAGCGCGGTGTCGAGCCGCTTGATTTCCTTCGGCAGGTCCTCGGCAATGTAGTCCTTGATGACGACGCGCGGCTCGTGCAGCACGACATGGCCGAGCGCAATGCCTTCCGAGAGGATCGCGCCGGCCTTCTGCGTCGAATGGCGCGCGGCCGGCTCCAGGCCCGGCTGGGCCAGCGCGGACAATTCGCCTGACGCGATCAGCTCCGCCAGCACCATGGCAGTGGTCTGCAGCGCCTCGAGTTCCTCCTCGACATAGGTGCGCTTGGCGCGGTTCTGCACCACCAGCACGCCGAGCGTGTTGCCGGCGCGCAGGATCGGCACGCCGAGGAAGGAGTGATAGATCTCTTCGCCGGTCTCCGGGCGGAATGAGAAGGCCGGATGGCTCTGCGCGTCGTTCAGATTGAGCGGCGTCGCCTCGCTGGCGACAAGGCCGACCAGGCCCTCATGGGCGCTGAGTACGGTGTGGTGCACGGCCTCGCGGTTGAGGCCTTCGGTGGCGTAGAGCTCGAGGGTGTTGTCAACGCGCAGCACATAGACGGAGCACACCTCGGCCACCATGTTGGCGGCGATCAGCACCACGATCTTGTCCAGCCGCTCCTGGGCCGAGACCTGCTCCGCCATGGTTTCGCGGAGCCGTCTCAACAAGACGCGGGGACCTCCCGACGCGCTCCGCATGAACCGTCAATCTCCTCCGTCTGCCCGGTCCGGCGATATTGGCCGGCGGCTGGCCTAAAATTCCAGAAAAACAATCAAATTGTTTGTCCGGCGCAGGTGCAAACGCAAATCTTCCCGAGATTTTGTGCTTGCGTCGAATCAGCGCCGCCTGAACTGGGACACAGTCTGCGGCAGCCCACCCTGTCCGCCGTATAGCGAATTGAGGCTTGTTTTGCCAAGCAAAACGCCTGCCAAACGCGAAGGTGTGTACACCCCAGCGTTTGCTGCGACCGCTAAGAGAAAATTAGCCTTGGCATGGTCCGGAAAAGTGCGAAGCGGTTTTCCGGCAAGACCACGACGGTGGCGCTTCAGGCCTGATCGAGGCCGTAGAGCGTGTGCAGCGTGCGCACCGCAAGCTCGGTATAGGCCGCGTCGATCAAAACCGAGAATTTGATCTCGGAGGTTGTAATGGCCCGGATGTTGATATTCCGTCCCGCGAGGGCCGAAAACGCCTGGGCCGCGACGCCGGCATGGCTGCGCATGCCGCTGCCGATCACCGAGATCTTGGCGACGTCGGTCGCGGTATCCAGCCGTGCATACCCGATCTTGGCCTTGGCGGCGGTGATCGTCTCCTTGGCCCTGACGTGGTCGGCGGCCGGCACCGTGAAGGTCAGGTCGGTGGTCTTGCCGTCTTCAGACACGTTCTGGACGATCATGTCGACGTTGATATTGGCATCCGCGAGCGGGCCGAAGATCGATGCGGCAACGCCAGGCTTGTCCTCGATCTGGCGCACCGAGATCTGGGCCTCGTCCTTCGAAAAGGCGATACCGGTGACGACGTGGTTTTCCATGATCTCCTCCTCGCCGCAGATCAGGGTGCCGGGCGGCTGGTTGGCATGCGGGTCGATATCCTCAGGCTTGTCGAAGCTCGAACGGACGAAGATCGGCATGTTGTGGACCATGCCGAGTTCCACCGAGCGCACCTGGAGCACCTTGGCGCCCTGGGAGGCCAGTTCCAGCATGTCTTCGAACGCGATCTTGTCGAGCCGCTTGGCCTTCGGCACGATCCGCGGGTCGGTGGTGTAGACGCCATCGACATCGGTGTAGATGTCGCAGCGATCGGCCCTGACGGCAGCGGCGACGGCCACGGCCGAGGTATCGGAGCCGCCACGGCCAAGGGTGGTGATGCGGCCCGTCCTGGGATCGATGCCCTGGAAGCCGGCGATGACAGCGACCTCTTTCCGCTCCTGGAAGCGCTTGATGATCTCGCTGCCGTCGATGTCCTCGATCCGGGCCGAGGCATGAGCATCGCTGGTCTTGATCGGGATCTGCCAGCCCTGCCAGGAGCGGGCCTGGATGCCCATGCTCTGGAGCACGATGGCCAGCAGGCCCGAGGTGACCTGTTCGCCGGAGGCGACGACGGCGTCGTATTCGCGCGCGTCGTGCATCGGCGAGGCCTCGGTGCACCAGGCCACCAGCTCGTTGGTCTTGCCCGACATCGCCGAGACGACCACGGCCACTTCATGGCCGGCGTCGACCTCACGCTTCACATGGCGTGCGACGTTGCGGATACGTTCGATGTTGGCGACGGACGTGCCGCCGAATTTCATCACGAGACGGCTCATGACGACGCGTGCATTCCCTCTTGAGGATCAGTATGGTGACCCGCGCCGGACGGATGCCCTGGGGGATACCGCCCGCGCGTATACAGAGGGGCGGGGCCGGGGGCAAGCGGGTTCCTGCACCGGCCAATCCAGGCAATGGGTCATCAGAGGTCATGGCGCGCTATATTGACGAAATCCTGCAGCCCGGCGAGCGGGTGCTGTATTCGACCAATGCGCACTGGATCTTCTACTTCCCGGCCATTCTGGCCTGGATCGTGGCGATCGCCCTGTTCGTGGTCTCTCGCCGGACCGACATCTACGGCGTGATGATCATCTGTCTGTTCGGCTCCGGCCTGGTGGCGCTGGCCGCCCTGTTCTGGACCGTGAAAGGCTGGTTCCACCGCTTCACCACCGAGACCGACGTCACCAATCTCAGGGTTGTGCATAAGACCGGGTTCATCAAGCGTCGCACCTTTGAAATGGCGCTGGATAAGGTCGAGAGTGTTGATGTCGACCAGACGATTCTTGGACGAATTCTCAACTATGGCGACGTGACCATCCGCGGCGTCGGCGAAGGGATCGAGACCATCAAGACCATCGCCGATCCGCTTGCCTTCCGTAGTTCGATCACCACGCGTTAGGACCGCGCGTATCCATGAGCATGCAGCAAGATAGATCCGCAACTGCCACCGTGCCGCCGGGCTCGACCGTCGACGCCGCCGAGATCGCGAAATTCTCAAAGCTGTCAGCCGAGTGGTGGGACCCCAAAGGCAAGATGGCGCCGCTGCACCGGATCAATCCGCTGCGGCTCGGCTATATCCGCGACGCCGCCTGCCGCAAGTTCGAGCGCAATGTGCGCAGCCTCAACTGCCTCGGTGGCCTGCGTGTGCTCGACATTGGCTGCGGCGCCGGCCTGCTTTGCGAGCCGCTGTCGCGCCTGGGCGCACAGGTCATCGGGGTCGACCCGTCGGCCAGCAACATTGCGGCGGCGAAACTGCATGCCGATAAGAGCCATCTGTCGATCGATTACCGCTGCACCACGGTGGAGGAGATTGATCCGCGCGAGCGCTTCGACATCGTGCTGGCGATGGAGGTGATCGAGCACGTCGTCGACGTCGGCGTTTTTCTCAAGCGCTGCGCCTCGATGCTGAAGCCGAACGGCCTGATGGTGGTGTCCACGCTCAACCGCAATTGGAAGAGTTTTGCGCTCGCCATCGTCGGCGCCGAATACGTGTTGCGCTGGCTGCCGCCCGGCACCCACGAATGGAACAAGTTCGTCACCCCTGACGAACTGACCAAACATCTCCTCGACAACCGCCTCGTCATCACCGAGCAGACCGGCGTCGTCTACTCCCCCTTCGCCGACAAATGGACGCTCTCGTCCGACATGGACGTGAACTACATGGTGGTGGCTGAAGCGATGGTGTGAGGGGGCTCGTAAAGGGCTAGCTGCTTCCACAACCCCGCTGTCGTCCCGGCGGAGGCGGAGTTTGTCGCGAGAGCATCGCTCCTATGACGTGGGCGTGATTGACCTGTTGCCGCGTGGTCGGCAGGTTGCATCAACACTCCCGTAGCGGCACCCCATGTTCACCATCACCAGCCTTTGGATTCCCTTCACCGTCGTCGCTGCGCTCGGCCAGGTCGCGCGCAATGCGATGCAGCGGTCGCTGACGAAGCCGCTCGGGACATGGGGCGCGACCAATATCCGCTTCCTGTTCGGCTTCCCGTTCTCGCTGCTGTTTCTGGGGCTCGTGCTGGTCGCAACCGGCGATCACATCGGCATGCCGCCATCGATGTTCTGGCCGTGGCTGCTGCTCGGCGCGCTCAGCCAGATCGTCGCGACCGGGTTGATGCTGCTGGCCATGAACGACCGCTCCTTCGTGGTGACGACGGCCTACCTCAAGACCGAAGCGATCCAGACCGCGATCTTCGGCTTCGTCTTCCTCGGCGATCACCTCACCTGGCTGAAAGTGCTAGCGATCGTGATCGCCACCGTCGGCGTCGTCATCACCGCGCTGCGGCCCGGTGGCGAGAAGAGCTTTGCGGAGCTGAAGCCGACCATCACCGGCCTCGTTGCGGCGGCAGCGTTCGCACTCTCGGCGGTCGGCTTCCGCGGCGCCATCATCACCGTGCCGAACGTGTCGTTCGTGACCGCGGCCTCGTTCACGCTGGTGCTCGGCCTGTTCGTGCAGACGCTGATCCTGACGATCTATCTGCTCTGGCGCGCGCCTGACGTGTTGCGGGGAATTCTCGGACTATGGCGGCCTTCCATGCTGGCCGGCTTCACGGGCGCCTTCGCCTCGCAATTCTGGTTCCTGGCGTTCGCACTGACGGCCGCTGCCAACGTTCGCACGCTCGCTTTGATCGAGGTGCTGTTTGCACAAGGCGTGGCGTATTACTCGTTCAAGCAGCCGATCGCGCCGCGCGAGGTCTTTGGTATCGTGCTGATCGTGGTGGGCGTGGCGCTGCTGGTGGGATTTTGACTTTCCCAGCCGCCGTCAAGTCCGGCCATGACGAGAAGCGAGACTATTAATTCCGGTCTTCCGGCAGGGTCGGTAGCGGCGAGACCTCGATGCCCTCGTCGATCAGCGACTTCGCTTCATCAGGCGAAGCCTCGCCGTAGATCGGGCGATGTTCCTTGTCGCCGTAATGCATTGCGCGGGCTTCGTTGGCGAAGCGGTCGCCGACATTATCGGCGTTCGTCACGATGTGGTCGCGCAGCTCCTTCAGCTTGGCGCGCAGCTCGCGCTCCTGCGCCAGCATCAGCGAGGTCGGACCCGACGACGCAGCCTCGGGTGCGGCGGTTGTTGTCGGCTCCGTCGGCGGCGTGGCGCGCCCCTTCTTGCCGACGATGCGCGGCGCCATGATCGCCTTGTCGACCTTGGCCGAGCCGCAGATCGGACAGGTCACCAGCTTGCGCTTGACCTGCGAATCATAGGCCGACGAGCTCTGGAACCAGCTCTCGAACTCGTGGTTGCGGTCGCAATGGAGCGCGTAGCGGATCATGCCGATCCTCGCACCAGGTGCAGATGATCCGGCCCGGCCTTGGGATCGGAGACGCCGAAGCGGCGGCCGTGCTGGAGCGACGGGATGGCGCGGCGCGCGGTCTCGACCTTGGCCGGGTCGATCTTGGCCATGATGATGCCGGGCTCGACATCGCCCTCGGCGAGGATCTCGCCCCAGGGATCGATGATCAGCGAGTGGCCATAGGTCTCGCGCTTGTTCTCATGGATGCCCGCCTGGGCCGCCGCGAAGATGAAGCAGCCGGTCTCGATCGCGCGCGCACGCAGCAGGATGTGCCAGTGCGCCTCGCCGGTCTTGCGGGTGAAGGCGGAGGGAACGGTGATGAAATGAGCGCCGCTCTCGGCCAATGCGCGGTAGAGCGCGGGGAAGCGCACGTCGTAGCAGATCGTCAAGCCAACGCGGCCCCAGGGCAGGTCGGAGATCACGGCGGTCTCGCCCGGCTGGTAATTGGCGGATTCGCGATAGCTCTCGCCGTCCGGCAGCTCGATGTCGAACATGTGGATCTTGTCGTAGCTCGCGAGCACATTGCCCTCGGGCCCGATCAGGAACGAGCGGTTGACCGCCTTTTCGGGCGAGAACCGCAGCGCCAGCGAGCCGACATGGATGTGGATCTTCAGCTCGGCCGCGAGCGCGCGATACGCCTTGAGCGAGGTATCGTCCTCCTCGCTCTGCAGATGCTCGAACAGCGCCTTGCGGTTCAGCTGCATCATGTTGCTGACTTCGGGCGTCTGCACGTAGTCCGCGCCCTTGGCAGCCGCCTCCCGGATGAGTCTCGTCGCCTGCGCCAGGCTCGGCCCTGGCATCAGGCCGGTGCGCATCTGTATCATGGCGGCGGTGAAGGTCCTGTCCTCGCTCATGAGACCGCCTTGACGCCTTCGAGCAGGCCGTCGAGCTTGCCTTCGCGGTCGAGCGCGTAGAGGTCGTCGCAGCCGCCGATATGAGTTCCGCCGATCCAGATCTGCGGGAAGGTCGAGCCCGCGCCGGCGCGGTCGTACATCTCCTCACGCCAGGACGGGTTCTTGGCGACATCGAATTCCGTGAAGCTCGCCTTCTTTCGGGTCAGAAGCGACCTGGCGGCGGAACAATAGCCGCACCCCGGCCGGGTATAGATCTCGACAGCAGCGGTCATGGTATCAGGCGCTCTCATGTCATGAATTTATTGAATTATATGGGGGTTTACCTGGTCTCGACAACCCGGGCAAAGACCAGCACGTCGACCTGGGCTGCCTTGGCGCGCAGCAAAGCGCGGGCGCAGGCGTCCAGGGTCGCACCCGATGTCAGGACATCGTCGACAAGGACGATGCGTCGGCCCTGGACCTCGGACTGGTGGTCGGGGGATACCTGGAAAGCGCCCTGGACATTGGTGGCGCGCTGCGCCCGCGACAGGCCGATCTGCTGCTCGGTGGCGCGCACCCGGCGCAGCACCTCGGCTCTCACCTTCACATCGCTCTGGCGCGCGATGATCTGTGCCAGCGCGCCTGATTGGTTGTAGCGGCGGCGCCAGGCCCGCCGCCAATGCAAGGGCACCGGCACCAGCATGTCGGCGCCGTTGAGCAACTCGCCGCCCGCGCGCGCCATCCAGCGGCCCATGGCCGGCGCGAGATCGGTGCGGTCCTGGTATTTCAGCGCATGCACCAGCGTGCGCGCGACATCGTCATAGCGCACCGCCGCGCGTGCCCGCATGTAAGCCGGCGGGCTCGCGATCGCCTCCATCGACAGCATGTCGGGGCCGGGATCATAGACGAAGGGAATGCCGAGCCGCGGGCAATAGGGCCGTTCAATGAACGACAGCCGCGACCAGCACGCTGCGCACACACCCTCGCCATCGACCGGCTCGCGACAGGACACGCAGAGCGTCGGCAGCGCAATGTCGAGCGCGAGCTTTGCCGCCCGTGTCAGCACATGGCGGCCAGCCGTCCACGCGGCACGCAAAGGCGCGGCAATGGAACGGGATGGGGCGGCATCAGCTTCCATGACAGGAGGCTAGCGTTCCACGGCAATCCGCTCAAGCCACGCTCTCGTGCACCCGGGCGCAGCGCTGAAAGCGCTGAGGCGCGTCCGAGATACGAGAGAGGAGATTGCAATGGCCTGCATGATCGGCGTAACCAGCGGCATGGCTCAGACCCCACAGACCCCGCCCGCCTTGTTCGATCGCGCCCTGCTTCATGCGCGGCAGCGGCGCGCGCTGGCGCAGGGTCCCGAGAGCTTCCTGCTCGACCGGGTCGCCGAGGACATCTCCGACCGGCTTGCTGCAGTGATGCGCGAGTTTCATGCCGCGGCCGATCTCTGGACGCCTGGCGAGGGGCTCACAGGGCTGCGCGGACGGTTGCCGTCCGTGCAACGGATTGCGCTCGACGCAGCGGGCTCCGAGACATTGCCCGTGCTGCCCGAAAGCCTCGACCTCGTCGTCTCGGCACTGGCGCTGCAATTCGTCAACGATCTCCCTGGCGTGCTCGCGCAGGTTCGCCGCGCGCTGAAGCCGGACGGGCTGCTGCTCGCCGCGATGATCGGCGGCGACAGCCTGACCGAGCTGCGGCAGGCCTTTGCCGCGGCGGAGGCCGAATGCGAAGGCGGGGTCTCCCCGCGCGTGGCGCCGTTCGCCGATTTGCGCGACATCGGCGCGCTGTTGCAGCGAGCGGGCTTTGCGCTGCCGGTCACCGACGTCGATCGTGTCGTGGTGCGTTATGGCGACGCGTTCACGTTGATGCAGGATCTTCGCCGCATGGGCGCGGCCAATGTGCTGATCGAACGGCGGCGCACGCCGAGCCGGCGCGCGACGCTGCTGCGCATGGCCGAAATCTATGCCGAGCGCTTTGCCGATGCCGACGGCCGTATCCGTGCGACCTTCGACATCATCTGGCTGTCCGGCTGGGCGCCAGATGCGAGCCAGCAGCAGCCGCTGAAGCCGGGTTCGGCGAAAGCGAGCTTGGCGGAGGCGGTGAAGAAGGCGGGGGAGATTTAAGGCACTTACACCGTCATTCCGGGGCGATCCGCAGGACCGAACCCGGAATCACGAGATTCCGGGTTCGCGCTCTCGCGCGCCCCGGAATGACGATGAGGGCAAGCCTCACATCAGCAAATCGATCAAATGCGGGATCAGCGGAATATCCGCCGGCGGCATCGGGTAGTCGCGCAGCTTGTTGGCGCGGACCCAGGCCAGGTTTTGCCCCTCACGCGGCGTGACGATGCCTTCCCAGCGCCGGCAGATATAGAGCGGCATCAGCAGATGAAACGTCTCATAGCCATGGCTCGCAAAAGTCAGCGGCGCCAGGCACGGCTCGGCGACGGTGATGCCGAGCTCCTCGTGGAGCTCGCGGATCAGGCTTTGCTCGGGCCGCTCGCCCGGCTCGAGCTTGCCGCCAGGAAATTCCCATAAGCCCGCGAGCGTCTTGCCTTGCGGGCGTTGCGCGATCAGGACGCGCTTGTCGGCGTCGACGAGCGCGCAGGCCACCACCAGTGTCAGCTTCAGCTCGGCCATGATCCCTAAGACCGGTAATCGCCGTTGATCGCGACATATTCCTTGGTCAGGTCGCAGGTCAGCACGCGGTCGCGGCCCTTGCCGAGGCCGAGCGAGACCCGGATCGCGATCTCCGGCGCCTTCATCGCCTCCGACACCTGCGCTTCGTCGTAGGAGGGATCGCGCGCGCCGCTCTTGGCGACGCGGATGCCATTGAAGGAGATCGACAGTCTGTCGCGATCGGCCGGCTCGCCGGCCTTGCCGACGGCCATCACCACGCGGCCCCAATTGGCGTCCTCGCCGGCGATTGCGGTCTTCACCAGCGGCGAGTTGGCGATCGACATTGCGATCTTGCGGGCGGAAGCCTTGGTCTTGGCGCCCTCGACGGTGATCTCGACCAGCTTGCGTGCACCCTCGCCGTCGCGGGCGACTTGTTCAGAAAGATTGGCGAGGATCTGGTTGAAGGCCTTGGTGAAGGCCTTCAGGCGCGGATCGCTGGCGCGGCTGATTTTTGGCGCGCCGTGTTCGGCAGCAGCACCCGTCGCGAACGCCAGCAGCGTGTCCGAGGTCGAGGTGTCGCCGTCGATCGTCACCGCGTTGAACGTGTCCTCGACGCCGGCCTTGAGCAGCGCCTGCAGCGCGGCGGGCGCGATCGGCGCGTCGGTGAAGATGAAGGACAGCATCGTCGCCATATCGGGGGCGATCATGCCGGCGCCCTTGGCCATGCCGTTGATGGTGACCTTGGCCTTGCCGAGCTTCACGGTCGCGGTCGCGACCTTGGGGAAGGTGTCGGTGGTCATGATTGCTTTCGCCGCGGCGAGGTAATCGCCTGGCTCGGCTGATACGGCGAGGCGGCCCAGCACGCCGTCGAATTTGGTAGCGTCCAGCGGCTCGCCGATCACGCCGGTCGAAGCCAGGAAAATCTCGCTCTCGCTGCAGCCGACGGCCTTGGCAGCGATCTTCGCGGTCAGCGCGGTGGAGGCCCGGCCGGTCTTGCCGGTGAAGGCGTTGGCATTGCCGGAATTGACGACCAGTGCGCGCGCCTTGCCGCCCTTCAGCTTGGCACGGCACCATTCAACCGGTGCGGACGGGCACTTCGACTTGGTGAAGACGCCGGCGACGGCCGTGCCCTTGTCCATGATGGCGAGCAGCACGTCGGTGCGGTTCTTGTAGCGGATGCCGGCCTCGGCCGTCGCAAGACGGACGCCCGCGATCACGGGCATATCAGGGACATTCTTGGGGGCGAGGGGAGAGACGGAGGAGGACATCGCGGGGGCCTTGGTGAGGTCTGGATATGCAGATGCCCGGCCCCTCTTTGGGGCCGGGCATCAGGTAGGCTTAGATACTCTCCGCGTCACCGAAGTGACAGCAAATTCTTACTTCTTGGCCGGAGGGGCCATCTTGCTGTCGGCCGGCTTGGCATCCTTGGACGCGTCGGCCGCCGGCTGGTCCAGCCGCTCGACCTTGGCTTCGGTGCGCAGCTTGGCGACGTAATCGGCCTGGGCCTTGCGGGTGACGTACTGCTCGATCTGGGGCTTGACCTGGTCGAACTCGGGCGCCTTGCGGTTGCGCTTTTCCTCGACCTTGATGATGTGCCAGCCGAACTGCGACTTGACGGGGTCGGAGATCTTGCCCGGCTCGAGCGTGAAGGCCACGGCCGAGAATTCCGGCACCATCTGTTCCTTGGTGAAGAAGCCGAGGTCGCCGCCGTCGGCAGAGCCCGGGTCCTTGGACTTCTTCTTGGCGAGGTCGGCGAAATCGGCGCCCTTGTCGAGCTCCGCCTTCACCGCCTTGGCCTCGTCCTCGGTCTCGACCAGGATGTGGCGGGCGCGCACTTCCTGCTCGCCGGTGATCTGCTTGGAGGCCTCCTCATAGACCTTCTTCATGGCGTCGTCGGTGGTCGCCGCCTTGCCTTCCTGGGCCAGCAGGCTGTCCATCAGCAGGCGGTTGCGGGCGAACGCCATGCGCTTCTTGAACTCGTCGCTGTCGGCGACCTTCTTGTCCTCGGCGGCCTTGGCCACGATCTTCATGTCGATCAGGAACGACAGGACGTTTTCGTCCTTGGTCGCCGGATCCATTTGGGCGAGGCTCGGTCCGAGCTCTTCCTCGGCCATGGTGACGTCGCTCTTCTTGATTTCAGCGCCATTGACCTTGGCCAGGACCGGATCGTCGGCCGCCCGGAGCGGGCCTGCGAACGCCAGGGTCAGCACCAGGCAGGCTGCCAAGCCGAGGCTGCCAGCCAGGGCGGACGCTTGGCGGAAACGCAGGCCGGTGGTTACCGGGAACGAGGTGGTCATGGAAAATCCTTTTGTTGAAGCAGGGGGCTGCTCGAGCGGGGCGGACACTCGCCCAATTCAGGGGGGCTTGGCAACGCGAAAAGTCTGTCAAAATGATGAATTAGCCGCAATGCGCCCGCCGTTGACAAGGCCCTGACCGGGCCATATCTCTGCGCGGTCGCGACCATGGCGATGGCGTTTATTTTGCTGCGTTTTTGGCCGTTGAACCCAGACTAGCCCAATTCCCACCCATATGGCGGATGACCCCCCGCAGTCCGGGCTCTGGTGCCATAAGGCGTCACGGTGAGTTGATAGGCCGGAGGGTGACAACTTCTTAGGCCAACGCGGTTAAATCGCGAACACAGGAACTAGGCATGATCGGCGCGCTCGCCCGCAAGTTTTTCGGTTCCGCCAACGACCGGCGGGTGAAGGGATATCAGTCCCGCGTCAACGCGATCAACGCGCTGGAGCCCGAGCTCATCAAGCTCTCCGACGAGCAGCTCAAGGCCCGCACCGCCGAGTTCAGGCAGCAGCTCGCCGAGGGCAAGACGCTGGACGACCTGCTGGTGCCCGCCTTCGCCACGGTACGTGAGGCTGCCAAGCGCACGCTCGGCCAGCGCCATTTCGACGTTCAGCTGATCGGCGGCATGGTGCTGCACGAGGGCGACATCGCCGAGATGAAGACGGGTGAAGGCAAGACGCTGGTGGCGACGCTCGCCGTCTATCTCAACGCGCTCGCCGGCAAGGGCGTCCACGTCGTCACCGTCAACGATTACCTCGCCCGCCGCGACTCCGGCTGGATGGGCCAGATCTACAGCTTCCTCGGCATGACCACGGGCGTGATCGTCCACGGCCTGGACGATGCCGAGCGCAAGGCCGCCTATGCCTGCGACATCACCTACGGCACCAACAACGAATACGGCTTCGACTATCTTCGCGACAACATGAAGTACCGGCTCGAGGACATGGTCCAGCGGCCGCACTTCTTCGCCATCGTCGACGAAGTCGACTCCATCCTGATCGACGAAGCGCGCACGCCGCTGATCATCTCCGGCCCGCTCGACGACCGCTCCGACTTCTACAACACCATCGACGGCTTCCTGCCCAGGCTCGACAAGACCGACTACGAGGTCGACGAGAAGCAGCGCACCGTGACGCTGACCGAAGGCGGCATGGAAAAGATCGAGACGCTGCTGCGCGATGCCGGCCAGCTCAAGGGCGAGTCGCTCTACGACGTCGAGAACGTCTCCGTCGTGCACCACATCAACCAGGCACTGCGCGCCCACACGCTGTTCACCCGCGACAAGGACTACATCGTCCGCGACGGCGAGGTCGTGATCATCGACGAGTTCACCGGCCGCATGATGCCGGGCCGGCGCTATTCGGAAGGCCTGCACCAGGCGCTGGAAGCCAAAGAGCACGTCCAGGTTCAGCCCGAGAACCAGACCCTGGCCTCGATCACCTTCCAGAACTACTTCCGCATGTATGAGAAGCTCGCCGGCATGACCGGCACGGCCGCGACCGAAGCGGACGAGCTGTTCGACATCTACAAGCTCGAGGTCGTGGAGATCCCGACCAACCTCGCCATCGCGCGCCTCGACGAGGACGACGAGGTCTACCGGACCCAGAAGGAAAAATACCAGGCGATTCTCGCCGAGATCGAGCGGGCCAACGCAAGGCTGCAGCCGGTGCTGGTGGGTACAGCCTCGATCGAGAAGTCGGAAGTGCTGGCCGAATTCCTCAAGGCCAACGGCTACAAGCAGATCGACTTCGGCAAGGAGAACGCGCTCGACAAGCTCTATGCCGCCGCGCGCGCCGGCAAGCCGGCAAAGCTGTTCGCGGTGCTGAACGCGCGCTTCCACGAGCAGGAAGCCTATATCGTCGCCGAAGCCGGCGTGCCCGGCGCGATCACGATCGCGACCAACATGGCCGGCCGCGGTACCGACATCAAGCTCGGCGGCTCGCTCGAGATGCGCCTCCAGCAGGAGACCGCCGGCATCGAGGACGAGGCCGAGAAGGCGAAGAAGGTCGAGCAGATCAAGGCCGACATCGCCCATTTCCGCGACATCGTGCTGAAGGCCGAGGAGACCGTCGAGGTCGAGCCGGCCAAGGGTTCAAAGCCCGCCAAGACCGTGAAGAAGCCGGGCGGCCTCTACATCATCGGCTCCGAGCGTCACGAATCCCGCCGCATCGACAACCAGCTCCGCGGCCGTTCCGGCCGCCAGGGCGACCCCGGCCGCTCAAAGTTCTTCCTGTCGCTGGAAGACGATCTGATGCGGATCTTCGGCTCGGACCGCCTCGACAGCATGCTGCAGCGTCTCGGCCTGCAGGAGGGCGAGGCGATCATCCATCCCTGGATCAACAAGGCGCTGGAGAAGGCGCAGCAGAAGGTCGAGGCGCGCAACTTCGACATCCGCAAGAACCTGCTCAAGTTCGACAACGTCCAGAACGACCAGCGCAAGGTGATCTTCGACCAGCGCGTCGACCTGATGAAGGACGACAGCGTCGCCGAGACCGTCAGCGACATGCGTCACGCCTTCATCGAGGATCTCGTCGCCAAGCACGTGCCCGAGCATGCCTATGCCGAGCAGTGGGACGTCGCGGGCCTGAAGGACGAACTGAAGCGCGTGCTCGATCTCGACCTGCCGGTCGACGACTGGGCCAAGGAAGAGGGCATCGCCGACGAGGAGCTGCTCAACCGCATCGAGACCAAGGCGGATGAGCACATGGCTGCCAAGGTGGGGCAATGGGGTCCCGACGTGATGCGTTACGTCGAGAAGACCATCCTGCTGCAGACGCTCGACCACCTCTGGCGCGAGCATCTGATCATGCTCGACCATCTGCGCCAGGTCATCGGCCTGCGCGGCTACGGCCAGCGCGATCCGCTGCAGGAATACAAGACCGAGGCCTTCAACCTCTTCCAGGAGATGAGCGCGCATCTGCGCGAGGCCGTCACGGCGCAGCTGATGCGGGTCGAGATCGTGCCGCCCGAGCAGGAAGCCCCCGTGCTGCCCGCGATGGAAGCGCACAAGCTCGATCCGAGCACCGGCGAAGATGAAATGGCCCTCGCCAGCGTCACGCTCGCCCCGCAGCACACCGACGCCGCGCTGCGCGACCCGAAGAATCCCGCCAGCTGGGGCAAGGTCGGCCGCAACGAGGATTGCCCGTGTGGCAGCGGCAAGAAGTTCAAGCACTGCCACGGCCGGTACGCTTAGCGACTGGACGATACTGTCATGCCCCGCGAAGGCGGGGCATCCGTCCCCGCGACTTCGTAGCCCGGATGGAGCGAAGCGCAATCCGGGAAGCCTGACGCGACGAGAGAAAAACCCGGATTGCGCTTCGCTCCATCCGGGCTACGGCTGTTGAGCATGACGCGGCCGCCGCTCAATTCGAGCTGTCGATCAAGCTCTCCAGCAGCCGCTTGAGCTCGCTGGTCGACTTGTCGCCGTAGCTCTCCAGGATGTGCTCTTCCTGGTCCACCGCGAGCGAGTTGAGCTTCTTGCACAGCACCTTGCCGCGATCGGAGATGAACATCAGCACCTTGCGGCGGTCGTTGGGGTCCTGCACGCGATAGACCAGCGTGTCGGAGACCATGCGGTCGATCATCTTGGTCAGCGTCGGATGGTTGAGCAGCACCGCGTCCGCAAGCTCGCCCATGGAGTGGCCATCGCCGTCAGACAGCACTTTCAGGATGCGCCATTGCTCGACGGGAACTCCTTCCTTGCTGAGGCGCAGTTCCAGCTGGCGGTTGATCTCCCGGTTGGCTTGCGCGAGCAGGTAGGCGAGATGTTCGGTGATGGGAGCGTTCGATTTTGCCACGGCTGAAGACTTCGTCTTGACCCAATTGAGTGAATGTCTTGCAATCAATGCTGCATCTATATGCACTTCAATTGTTGAATATTCAATATTTTCAAAATAGGATGATTGCCCAACAAAAGGGCGGATGCCGCGGCCGCCTGCTCAACGGGCTTTCAGGTCTGGGACCGGACAGGAGTTGGCGTGCACGCGACGGTAAACTTCCCGGCTCACGGCGGTCCGGCGTTGCCGCCGTCCTTGCTGTTCAGGAATCTGTCGTCTTCGGCGGCTGACGGCGCGCTGTCGCCGCGCGATCACGCCCTCTTCAAGCGGCGCGGCGCCAACAAGCTGCGTGTCGGCGGCTTCATCTGCTGCACCGGATCGCCGGGGATCTGGGGCCCCTGCGCAACCAACAGCGCGCAGCTCGCCGTTGCCGAAATCAACAAGCGCGGCGGCATTCTCGGCCGCGAGATCGAGCTTTCCGTTTACGACGCCGGCGGCCCGCTGGACGAGGTGCTGACCCGTGCCGAGCAGGCCATCGCCTTCGACGAGCTCGATCTCATCGTCGGCCTGCACACCAGCGCGGTCCGCGTTGCCTTGCGCGACATCACCACGCGGCATCGCATCCCCTATATCTACACGCCGGTCTATGAAGGCGGCGAGCGCACGCCGGGCGTGATGGCGATCGGCGAGACGCCGCGCTGGCAGAGCCGGCCCTCGATTCACTGGCTTGCCGACGTCAAGAAAGCAAAGCGCTGGTACCTGATCGGCAGCGACTACGTCTGGCCCTGGCAGTCGCACCGCGCGGTGAAGAACTACATCAGGGAAACCGGCGGCCACGTCGTCGGCGAGGAGTTCGTTCCCTTGGGCGAGGACAATCACGAGCCGCATCTGGCGCGCATTCGTGCCGCGCGGCCGGACGTGGTACTGATCTCGCTGATCGGCACCGACAGCAGCACCTTCAACCGCGCCTTCGGCGAATGCGGCCTGGGCGCCACCACGCTGCGGTTCGCGGGCGCCATGGACGACACCGTGCTGCTAGGCATCGGCGCCGACAACAGCGAGAACATGTTCTGCGCCTCCGGCTATTTCACCGGCACCGGCGCGCCTGCCAATGACGACTTCCAGAGCCGCTATCGCGCGATGTTCGGGCCGAACGCGCCGCCGATCGGTTCGGTCGGACAGTCCGGCTACGAGGGCATGCGTTTCCTCGAAGCGGTTGCCAACAAGGCCGGCTCACTGGCGGTGGGGCCGATGCTCAAAGCCGGCCGCAACATCGTCTACAGCGGCGCGCGGGGGACGGTCACCGTTCGCGACGGGCGCGCGCGGATGCCGATGCATCTCGCCGAGGCCGACGGCCTCGATTTCAAGCTGATCAAGCCGATCTGACCGCGCCGGGCAATCCGCCAGGGAGGCTTCCGCAAAATAATACTTGAAAAGGAAAATATTTCCGTTTTGAATGTTTCAGCGGGGCCGGTGGGGCGCCGCGCCGGGGCGGCCACGCCCATCTTCGTTTCAAGAAACTTCAGGAGAGCGCCGTGACAGTTGTCCTTCCCACGCCAGCCCAGCTTCGCAGCGTCGCCGAGCAGTGCGGCCTTTCGCTGACCGACGACGATGTCGCCTCGTTCCGCGGCCTGATGCAGGGCTCGATCGAGGCCTACAATCTCGTCGCCGCGATGCCCGACGAGCTGCCCGAGGTGAAATACCCGCGCACGCCGGGCTACCGGCCCTCGGCGGAGGAGAACCCTCGCAATGCCTGGTATCGCAAATCCACAGTAAAGGGTGCCGCGAGCGGCAAGCTCAAGGGCAAGACGGTGGCCCTGAAGGACAACATCATGCTGGCCGGCGTTCCCATGACCAACGGCTCATCGACCCTGGAAGGTTATGTGCCCGATTTCGACGCCACCATCGTCACGCGCATGCTGGATGCCGGCGCCGAGATCAAGGGCAAGGTGCATTGCGAGCATTTCTGCCTGTCGGGCGGCAGCCACACCGGCTCCTACGGGCCGGTGCACAATCCGCACAAGATGGGCTACTCGGCCGGCGGCTCATCGTCAGGCTCCGGCGTCGTGGTTTCGCTCGGCGAGGTGGACATGGCGATCGGCGGCGATCAGGGCGGCTCGATCCGCATGCCGTCCTCGTTCTGCGGCGTCTACGGCATGAAGCCGACCTGGGGCCTCGTGCCCTACACCGGCATCATGCCGATCGAGATCTACGTCGATCATACCGGTCCGATGACGGCGAGCGTCGCAGACAACGCGCTGCTGCTCGAAGTGCTCGCCGGCGATGACGGCTATGATCCGCGCATCAAGGCGCCGAAGGTCGAGGAATACACCAAGGCGCTCGGCCAGGGCGTCAAGGGCATGAAGATCGGCATCCTCAAGGAGGGCTTCGAGCAGCCGGGCGCAGAGGCCGCGGTGAATGAAAGCGTTCGCGAGGCGGCGAAGCGCTTCAAGGATCTTGGCGCCAGCGTCGAGACGGTGTCGATCCCGATGCATCTCCTCGGCGGGGCGATCTGGACGCCCATCGGCACCGAAGGTCTGACCCAGACCATGATGTTTGGCGATGGCTACGGGCTCAGCCGCGGCGATCTCTATTCGACTTCGCTGATGGATTTTCATCGCGGCTGGCGCCGACAGGCCGACTCGCTGTCCGAGACCACGAAACTGTTCATGATGCTCGGCACCTACATCAACAATAACTTTGGCCCTCGCTTCTACGGCAAGGCGCTGAACATCTCGCGGCGGCTGACCGCGGCCTATGACAAGGCATTCAGCGACTACGATCTGCTGCTGATGCCGACCACGCCGATGAAGGCGACCAAGCTGCCGGAGCCCAATGCCAGCCGCGAGGAGTACGTCGCCCGCGCGCTGGAGATGATCTCCAACACCGCGCCGTTCGACATCACGCATCATCCCGCAATGTCGCTGCCCTGCGGCATGGTCGACGGCCTGCCCGCCGGCCTGATGCTGGTCGGCCGCATGTTCGAGGAATCCACGATCTACCGCGCCGCGCATGCGTTCGAGCAGATCGGCGACTGGAAGAAGATGTGAGCGAAGTGTCGATACAGACGGGCGGGGCTCTATCGCATGGCTAACGCGTTCGTCGCAGCGTTCGAGATCCTGAGCTTTGGCGCGATCATCGTCCTGATCGTGCTGGGGCTCGGGATCATCGCCAGCATGATGGGCATCTTCAACTTCGCGCAGGGCGAGTTCGTCCTGCTCGGGGCCTACATCACCTATCTCGGCTATTCCAGGGGCCTGCCGATCTGGGCCGGCATGGTCGCCGCACCCTTCCTGGTCGGCGCGCTCGGCTTCGTGCTGGAGGCCCTGATCATCCGCCGCTTCTATGCCGCGCCGATCGTGGCCATGCTCGGCACCTACGCACTCGGCCTGATCATCCGCGAAGCCGTGCGCGGGCTGATCGGCGGCTTCTATCTTACCGTGCCCGAGCCGATCGGCGGCTCGATCGACATCGGCACCATGCACATCTCGGCCTGGCGCTTCACCATCATCGTCATCACGCTCCTGGTGATGACCGGTTGCTATCTGCTGCTGTCGCGCACCAGCTTTGGCCTGCGCATGCGCGCAACGCTGGAGAACCCGTCGCTGGCCCGTGCGTCGGGCATTTCGACGCCGCTGATGTACGGCGCCACATTTGCCTTCGGATCGGCGCTGGCCGGCCTTGCCGGCGCGCTGATCGTGCCGGTGTTCAGCCTCTATGCCGATCTCGGCATCCGCTTCCTGATCCAGGGCTTTGTCGCCGTCATGGTCGGCGGTGTCGGCTCCTTCATTGGTCCGGTCGCCGGTGCCGGCGTCATCGGCACGCTCAGCGCCGCGCTGCCATGGATCATGGCGCCCGTGGTCGCCGATGTCCTCGTTTTCGTGCTCGCAATTGCCTTCATCAAATTCCGGCCGCAGGGCCTCATCGCTGGAAAAGGGGTTTAGTCATATGTTCGATCGTCAACTCTCACGCCGCCGCTTCCTGTCCAATTTCGCTTTTGCCTCCGGCGCAGTCGCAACCGGGGTCGGCAGCTGGGTGGTCCCGGCGCCCTGGGCCAACGCGGCCGAAGCCCCGATCAAGGTCGGCATCGCCACCGACCTCACCGGACCGATCGCCTATGCCGGCAATGCCGACGCCAATGTCGCCAAGATGGTGATCAAGGACATCAACACTGCAGGCGGTCTGCTCGGTCGTCCGCTCGAGCTCTATATCGAGGACACCGCGTCGAATGAATCGGTCGCCGTCGGCAACGTCCGAAAACTGATCCAGCGCGACAAGGTCGACATGGTGCTGGGCGGCATCACCTCGTCGATGCGCAACGCGATCAAGGACCCGATCGTGGCGCGCGGCAAGACGCTCTATATCTATCCGCAGCTCTACGAGGGCAAGGAATGCACGCCCTATCTGTTCTGCACCGGGCCGACGCCGGCACAGCAATGCGACGAGTTCATTCCCTGGCTGATCAAGAATGGCGGCAAGAAGTTCGCGCTCCCGAGCGCCAATTATGTCTGGCCGCACACGCTCAACGTCTACGCCCGCAAGGTGATCGAGCAGAACGGCGGCGAGGTCGTGTTCGAGGAATACTATCCGCTCGACCAGATCGACTTCTCCTCGACCGTCAACCGGATCATCTCCAACAAGGTCGACGTCGTCTTCAACACCGTCATCCCGCCTGGCGTCGGTCCGTTCTTCAAGCAGCTCTATGAAGCCGGCTTCCTCAAGAACGGCGGGCGTCTCGCCTGCGTCTACTATGACGAGAACACGCTCAACATCAATCAGGCGAGCGAGATCGAGGGCCTTGCGAGCTGCCTCGACTATTTCAAGGTGCTGACCAAGGAGAACCCGTTCGACGCCAAGATCCAGGCGGCTTACGAGAAGGATTTTCCAGGCAACTTCCTGTTCGCCGCCGGCAGCGCGGCGACCGGCACCTATCGCGGCCTCAAGCTGTGGGAGGCCGCCGTCAAGGAAGCCGGCAAGATCGACCGTGACTCGGTTGCAGCCGCGCTCGATCACGCCAAGATCGCCGAAGGTCCGGGCGGACCGGCCGAGATGGTGCCGGGCAAGCGGCACTGCAAGATGAAGATGTACACGGCGGTCGCCAAGGGCGGGAATTACGAGATCGTCGGTCGCAGCGACGGCCTCGTCGATCCCAAGGAATGCTGATCTTTCTGCACCTCTCCCCGACGGGGAGAGGTGCAGCGTCCGCCACAAGGTGCTTTAGTTCGAAATGCTGAAATCTATGAGCGCAGTGAAACAGGCGATCCCCGCCGAGATCGGCGGGGAGACGGACGTTGCAATGACTGAACGCGTAGCGACGGCCCGGGCTGTCGCCGGTCGAAAGGTCCTGCCGATGGTCGAGGGCGTGGTGCTGATCGCCGCGCTCATCGCGCCGCTGGTGCTGCAGGATTATCTGACGGTGTTCGCGACGCGGGTGGTCATCCTGGCGCTGTTCGCGCTGTCGTTCGATCTGGTCTGGGGCTATGCCGGCATCATGAGCTTCGGCCAGGCCTTGTTCTTCGGTTCGGCCGGCTATGGCGTCGCGCTGCTGGCGCGCGATCTCGACGTCACCAACATCTTCCTGGTGCTGCCGGCGGGCACGCTCATCGGCCTCACTTTCTCGCTGCTGCTCGGCGGCTTCCTGCTGCTGGGACGGCATCCCTCCAGCGTGATCTTCGTCTCGCTCGGCACGCTGACCGGCTCCTACGCCGCTGATCGTCTCGCCCGCGGCTGGTATTATCTCGGCGGCCAGAACGGCATTCCCTCGATCGCGCCGATGACGCTTGGCGGCTATGAATTCTCGGAAGGCCCGGCGTTCTATTATCTCGTGCTCGGCATCCTCGTCGTGGTCTATCTGCTGTGCCGCTTCCTGGTGCGCTCGCAATTTGGCCTTGCGCTCGCGGGCCTGCGCGAGAACGAGCAGCGCATCGCCTTTTTCGGCTACAAGGCGCAGCATCTGAAGGCGATCATCTTCGCGATCGGCGGCGCCATCGCCGGCCTTGCCGGCAGCCTCTATGCTTTCCACGAAGGTTTTGTGTGGCCCAACATGGTCGGCGTCGTGGTCTCGACCCAGGTCGTGCTCTACGTGCTGTTCGGTGGCTCCGGCACGCTGATCGGCGCCGTCATCGGCACCGTCATCGTCGAGGGCGTCAGCTTCTGGCTGTCGGATAATTACCGCGACATCTGGCCGATCATTCTGGGCGTGTTGCTGCTGCTCGTCATCCTGTTCCGTCCGCTCGGCCTGATCAGTTTTGTCCTCGGCGAGCGCGAGCGGGTCGGCAGCTTCGGTGCAACAATCAAGGGGAAGCGAAATGCCGCTCCTTGAAGCCGCCGGCATCTCGAAAATCTTCGGCAAGCTCACCGCGCTCGACGGCGCCGCGCTCAGCGTCGGCGAGAACGAGTTTCATGGCCTGATCGGGCCGAACGGCTCCGGCAAGAGCACGCTGATGAAGTGCATCGCCGGCGCCGAAGTGCCGACGCAGGGCAAGGTGAGCTTCGTCAACACCGACATCACCGCCTTCACGCCGACCGAGCGCGCCCGCGCCGGCTTGAGCCTGAAATTCCAGATTACGTCGGTGCTGCCGTCGCTGACCCTGTATGACAACATCCTGCTGGCGCTGCAGGCGCAATCCTCGCTGCTCGATCTCGTGTTCTCGCGCACGCGCGGTGCGCTCCATGATCAGGTCATGACCATGCTGACGCAGTTCCGTCTCGCTGACCGCGCCTTCGATGCGGCGGCCGTGCTGTCGCACGGCCAGCAGCAATGGCTGGAGATCGCGATGGCGCTCGCGGGCAAACCCAAATTGCTCCTGCTCGATGAGCCCACCGGCGGCATGAGCCTGGAGGAGCGCCGCGTCACCGGCGAGTTGCTGCAGCCGATCAAGCAACATTGCTCGCTCGTCATCGTCGAGCACGACCTCGATTTCATCCGCGACATCTGCGATCGTCTGACCGTGCTCGACCAGGGCAAGGTGCTGGCCTCAGGCACGGTGGCGGAGATCCAGGCCAACACATCCGTCCAGGAGATTTATCTGCGCCGTGCCTGAATTTTTGCACATCAAGCATCTCGACGCCGGCTATGGCCGCAGCCAGGTCCTGTTCGACGTCAACCTCGGCGTCCCCTGGCGCGGCGGTGTTGCCGTGCTCGGGCGCAACGGCGCGGGCAAGACCACGCTGATGAAGACTATCGTCGGCGAGCTGCCGCCGTGGAAGGGCGAGCTCGGCTTCGACGGCCGCGACATCAGCCGTAGGCGGCCCGAGGAGCGCGTCCGCGCCGGTATCGGCTATGTGCCGCAGGAGCATTCGGTGTTCGCGCGCCTGTCGGTGCGTGACAATCTCGCCGTCGGCGCGCTTTTCAGCAAGGATGCCACTGCGGTCGACCGCGTGCTGGCGATCTTCCCGAAGCTCGGCCAGCGCCTCGACCAGCCCGCCGGCACGCTCTCCGGCGGCGAGCGCAAGATGCTCGCCATCGGCCGCGCCATGCTGGGAGATCCCAAGCTATTGCTGCTGGACGAACCCACTGAAGGCGTCTGGATCGGTGTGATCGAGGAGATCACCGAGCGCCTGATCGAGCTCGCGAAGAAGATCGCCGTCATCATCGTCGAGCAGCACCTCGATCTGGCACTGCGCGTCGCCGACTACGCCTACGTCCTCGACCGCGGCCGCGTCGCGCTGCAAGGCGCCGCCGGCGAGGTGCGTGGCAATCCGGAGCTGATGCGGTATCTGGCGCCGTAGGGCTGGGGCGGACGGGGAGATATTGTCGATCGAGGAAGATCGGAGAGAGCCGCTCTTACTTCACCGCGCTAAAGCGGCTGTCGAACGAGTTCGACGACACCACTGGCGCTGCGCCGGCGAGTTGGCCTCCGCCGCTCGTCGCGTCACCATTGCCCACGGACGGTTTCAGCGCGGGCCGGGTCGCCGCGACCTTGGTCTCGGCGGGCTTGGCCGGCTCGGCAGGCTTGGCGGCGACGGCCGGAGCGTCTTTCGACTTGTCGTGGCCAGGCATCAGCTTGGTCACAGCGGCCTTCAGCTTGGACGCCGTGCTCGGCGCTGCGGCCGCAGGCGACGGCGTCACCGATGCGGTCGCTTGCGGCGGCGGCGTGGTTGCCGTGGTGTCGGCGGTGCCAAAACCCATCTTGCGGCCGAGATTGGAGAAGAAGCCGCCAGACTTTTCAGGCGCAGCGGCGGAGGCGACGCGGGTGTTGGTCGCGGGCGCGCTGACGGCGACGACCGGTTCTTCCTGCGCGGCCGAGGCGACCGGCTCGAGATTCGGCTTCGGCGGGTTGACGGTGCCTGGAATGGTGCCCGGCGCCTTCGCCATCGCCAGCATCTGCAACGTATTGCCTTCGGCGCCTTCCGACAGGCCGGTCGAGCCTTCCGGGATCTTGGCAGCGAAGATCTTGTTCATGCCGCCGTCGATGCCGGTGTTCAGGCGCGCGACCGGAATGTTCTTCGCGACGAGCTTGTTGTACTCGGCCTCATCGCGCTCCTGCTTCTCGCGCACGGCGCTGGCGATCTCTTCGGGGATCACATAGGCCGGGCACTTGGCGGAGGCGTCGAACACGGGATCGCGCTTGGCATCGGGTGCCTTGGCCGCGTCGAACACGTATTTCTTCTCGCAGAAGTCGACCTTCGGCTCCTGCCGCGTCACCTCGAAATGATCATAGCCTTCCTTGATCATCTTCCAGAAGGCCATGTTCGGATTGTTGCGGTGCTTGGCCATGTTCACCGGCGTCATCCGGAACGGATAGGCCTGGAACTGGAACGCCTTCTGGCCGCCGAAGAAGGATTCGCGCCCGAGCGAATAGATCTCCGCGATCTGCTCGTCCGTCATGGCGTAGCAGCCGCGCGACGAGCAATCGCCGTGCACCATCAGCTGCGAGCCGGTGCGGCCCAGCGCCTTGTCGAAGGCGTTGGGGAAGCCGGTGTTGAACGAGAGGTAATAGGCCGACTGCGGATTCATCTGGCTCGGATTGATCGAGTAGAATCCTTCCGGCGCCTGACGATCGCCTTCGCGCACCTTCGGTCCCAAATCGCCCGACCAGCGGCAGATCGGATAGGTCTTGAGCAGCGCGAACCGGCCTGATCGGGTCTGCTTCCAGATCTCGAGCTCGGCCTCCTGCTTGAACAGGCGGATCAGGATCGGCGAATTCAGATCCATGTCCTTCTCGGCCATCGCGGCGACGAGCTTGGGCGGGACCGGCTGATTGGCCTTGGCGTTGGTCGCCAGCGACACCTGATCGGTATCGCAGCCGGCGAGCACAATGCTGGCGGCAAGCGCAACCGAAGCCAAGAGCGCGCGAGCAAGCGAACGAGAATTCAAGATGGACCCCACAACGTGCCGGGCGGAAGCGCGAACCCCTGATCTTGGAGCAAGGCCTGACCCGGACAACCGGACGTATTCAGACCAAGCCCCAGCGCTTATGCCCTGAAGCCATTGATTAAAATTCTAACCTCCGCCCCTTCAGGTCGCAACCCGACCGGAAATCACGAGCCCGTTGGCGCGGCGGCGTGGTCAACAGAGACTTAAACTGGGCCGGAACTTGGACTTGGCAGCGAACCGGTACTGAGATCGCCGATTTGGGCAAAAAAAGGGTTAATGCGGGGTTACCGGGGGCTCCAAACCGGCATTCCGGGGCGCCCGAAGGGCGAACCCGGAATCCCGAGATTCCGGGTTCGATGCTGCGCATCGCCCCAACATGACGGTGATTCAGCCCAGTTTCCGGCCGATATCGAGGAATTTCTGCCGCCGCATCTTGCGGATGGCTTCCCCATCAAAGTTCCGGAGCTCGTCGAAGGCCGTGGCGATGGCGTCGCCGGTGGTGGCGATCATGGCGGCGGGATCGCGATGGGCGCCGCCGACCGGCTCCTTCAGGATGGCGTCGATCACCCCGAAGCGCAGCATGTCCTGGGCGGTGATCTTCATGTTGTTGGCGGCTTCCTGCGCCTTGGAGCCGTCGCGCCAGAGGATCGAGGAGGCGGCTTCCGGCGAGATCACGCTGTAGATCGCGTGCTCCAGCATCAACACCTTGTTGGCGGTGGTGATGGCGATGGCGCCGCCCGACATGCCCTCGCCGGTGATGATGGCAACGTTCGGCACGGTCAGCGCCAGGCAGGCATCGGTCGAGCGCGCGATCGCCTCGGCCTGTCCCCGCTCCTCGGCGCCGATGCCGGGATAGGCGCCGGCGGAATCGGCCAGCGACAGCACCGGCAGGCCGAACCGCTCGGCCATCTCCATCAGCCGCACGCATTTGCGATAACCTTCCGGCCGCGCCATGCCGAAATTGTGCTTGATGCGGCTCTCGGTGGAATCGCCCTTCTCCTGGCCCATCACGCAGATCGCTTCGCCGCGGAAGCGGCCGAACCCTGCGACCAGCGCCTCGTCCTCGCCGAACTTGCGGTCGCCGGCGAGCGGGGTGAACTCGGTGATCAGGCCTTTGATGAAATCGTTGAAATGCGGCCGCTGCGGATGCCGCGCCACCAGCGTCTTCTGCCACGGCGTCAGGTTTTGATAGAGGTCGGCCAGCGCCTGCGCGGCCTTGTCCTCGATCCGGCCGATCTCCTCGGCAATGTCGGTGCCGGAGGCGGCCAGCGTCCTGAGCTCGTCGACCTTGGAGTCGAGCTCGGCGACGGGCTTTTCGAAGTCGAGATAGCTGCGCATCTGGTCTGGCATGGTTTCAATATAGGGGGACGGGACGACGAGGCGAAGCGAGGTTGGCTTCAGATAAAGAAGTGTAGCTTCTTCAAGGGCTTGACCTGTGCGCATCATGGAAGCGCGCCAAATCAGTGACAAGGCCACGGCTCTTTCTGCGGAGAAGTGGCCGAAGTCAAGGCGGTTTCGGTTGCAGTCCGTAGCCCGGATGGAGCGAAGCGCAATCCGGGAAGGTCTATCCGCGGGGTGAGATCCCGGATTTCGCTGCGCTCCATCCGGGCTACGGAGGGTCCTACTTCTCCGCCAGCGGGTGCAGGTCGCGCACCAGGCTCTTCAGCCGCTCCTCGACCACATGGGTATAGATCTGCGTCGTCGAGATATCGGTATGGCCGAGCAGGGTCTGCACGATGCGCAAGTCGGCGCCGTTATGCAGCAGGTGGCTGGCGAAGGCATGCCGCAGCACGTGCGGAGAGACCAGTCGCGCCTGCAATCCCGAGGCGACCGCGAGCTCCTTGAGGTCGCGGGCGAAATGCTGCCGCGTCAGATGCCCGCTCTCGCCGAAGGAGGGAAACAGCCATTTCGCGGCGGCGAGGCTGCCCTTCTTCTCGCCTTTCGCAGCTTCCGTTGCGGCGAGGTAATCCGCCATCGCCTGCCGCGAAGCCTCGTTCAGTGGTACCAGCCGTTCCTTGTTGCCCTTGCCGCGCACCACGATCATGCGGGCGTCGCGCTTGGCGGCCGAGCGCGGCAGCGACACCAATTCGGAGACGCGCAGGCCCGTGGCGTAGAGCACCTCGAGCAGGCAATAGAGCCGCAAGGCCCGCAGCCGCTGCGAGGGCGAGGCGTCCGCCGCCTCGCTCATCTCCTTGGCGCGGCGGAGCATGCGGTCGACGTCCGAGATCGACAGCACCTTGGGCAGGCCGCGGCCGCGCTTGGGGCCGGACAGGATCGCGGCGGGATCTTCGGTCCGGATGCGCTCGTTCAGCAGAAAGCGGAACAGATGCCGCATCGCCGACAGCCGCCGCGCCACGCTGGAGGATTTGAAGCCGCGCGCATCGAGGTCGCCAAGATAGTCGCGCAGCGTTTGCGTCTCGGCGTCGACAAAGCTGTGGCCGACACGGCTCAGAAACTCGGAGAAATCGGTGAGGTCGCGTCTGTAAGCATCGAGCGTGTTGGGCCCGGCGCCCTGTTCCGCCGCGAGCATGTCGAGGAACAGGCCGGTGAGCTTGGCATCGGAGGGCATGACGGCAGAGGGCTTGACGTCCGGGGGCTTGGCGGAGGATTTGCGCATGCCCTTCAGGCTAGCTCCTATTTCTTGAGAAACTTATCCGGCGGGATCGTCACCGTCATTTCCCGCGGCTTCGGATTGACGAAGTTGGCCAGCGCGAACACCGCGCCATAGACGATGCCGGCGATCACGGCGACGACCGTCAGGAAGCGGAACAGGCTGGGCATCGGGCAAGGTCTCGACGAGGGTCTTGATACGGGTCTTGAGCGGGCAAATTAACCAATGAAATCATCCAACATGTTCGCCGTTTCGTGGCAAGAGTCCTCTGGCGAGGGCCCCGAGGGGGTCGTATAGGTGGCCCGGATGCCGCCTTTGGCGGCAGTGTGAGATCCAATCGAGCGAGATAATGTCCGACGCCGTATTGCCAGCACAAGCGAGCCCTGAGGCCGACATCCTGTCGGCGCTGGGGCTGCGTTCGATCGTGCTGGTCGGCATGATGGGCGTCGGCAAGTCCACCATCGGCCGCCGCATGGCTCTCAGGCTCAAGCTGCCCTTTGTCGACGCCGACACCGAGATCGAGGCGGCGGCCGGCATGACCATACCGGAGATTTTCGAGCGCCACGGTGAGCCGTATTTCCGCGACGGCGAGGCCCGTGTGATCGCGCGCCTGCTCGAGGGCGGGCCGGTGGTGCTGGCAACCGGCGGCGGCGCCTTCATGCGCGAGGAGACGCGCAGCCGCATCGCGGCGAAAGCGATCTCGATCTGGCTCAGGGCAGACCACGACGTCATCATGCGGCGGGTGCGCCGCCGCGCCGACCGGCCCTTGCTGCAGACCGCCGATCCCGAGGGAACCGTGACGCGGCTGCTCACCGAGCGCGAGCCGGTTTATGGCAAGGCCAACATCACCATCGCCTCGCGCGACGTGCCGCATGACAAGATCGTTGAGGAATGCATCGAGACGCTGCACGCCTATCTCTGTGGTCCACCACCAGCCCAATCTCCTGCCGATGTCGCGAGCGCCGTTCGATGACCGCACCCCTGAAACATTCCGACCCTGTTCATGTCGACGTCGCGCTCGGGGATCGCGCCTATGACATCGTCATCGGCCGCGGCGTGCTGGCCTCGCTCGGCGAGCGCGTTGCCGCGTTGCGCCCGGGTGTGCGCACCGCCATCGTCACCGACCGCACCGTCGCAAAATACTGGCTCGAGCCGGCGGAAGCCTCGCTCGCAGCTAGCGGCATTCCGACCGCGCGTGTCGTCGTCGAGGAAGGCGAGATCTCCAAGACCTATGCCGGCCTGGAAAAGGTCAGCGAGGCCCTGATTGCCGCCAAGATCGAGCGCAACGATCTCGTCATCGCGCTCGGCGGCGGCGTGGTCGGCGATCTCGCCGGCTTTGCCGCTGCGATCCTGCGCCGCGGCGTCGATTTCGTGCAGGTGCCGACCTCGCTGCTGGCGCAGGTCGATTCCTCCGTCGGTGGCAAGACCGGGATCAACTCGCCGCAGGGCAAGAATCTGCTCGGCGCCTTCCACCAGCCGGTGCTTGTCATTGCCGACACCGCGGTGCTCGACACGCTGTCGCCGCGGCAATTTCGCGCCGGCTATGCCGAGGTCGCCAAATACGGCGTGCTCGGCGACGAGGCCTTCTTCACCTGGCTCGAGAAGAACCATTCCGACATCTTCAAGGGCGGCTCGGCCCGCGAGCATGCGATCGCGACCTCCTGCCGCGCCAAGGCGGGCGTGGTCTCGCGCGACGAGCGCGAGACCGGCGAGCGCGCGCTGCTCAATCTCGGCCACACTTTTGGCCACGCGCTGGAAGCCGCGACCGGTTTTTCGGATCGCCTGTTCCACGGCGAAGGCGTTGCCATCGGCATGACGCTGGCGGCGCAGTTCTCCGCAAAGCTCGGCATGATCGCGGAGGCGGACGCGATGCGAGTCGAGCGTCACCTGATCGCGGCAGGCCTCCCGACCCGCTTGCAGGACATTGCCGGCTTCGCGCAGGAAGGTCTTGCGGATGCCGACGCGCTGATGGCGCTGATGGCCCAGGACAAGAAGGTCAAGCGCGGCAAGCTCACCTTCATCCTGCTGGAGGCCGTCGGGCGCGCCGTCATCGCGAAAGATGTCGAGCCGACGCCGGTGCGTGACTTCCTGAAGGACAAGCTCGCCGTCAAGGCGTAACACGCGACCGAAGAGCGTTTTCGAGCGAAGTGGTGACCTGTTCGCGTCAAGAAAACGCGTCATTACAAGGATGTTGAGTGCTGCATGGATTGGCTCGGCTTCACCATCGTCATCATCTGCCTGCTGGTCTCGGGCTTCTTTGCCGCGAGCGAGACCGCGCTCACCGGCGCCTCGCGCGCCAGCATGCTCAGACTCTCCAAACAAGGTAATCGCGACGCCGACGTGGTCTCGCAGCTGCTCGACATGCGCGAGCGCCTGATTGGCGCATTGCTGCTCGGCAACAACATCGCCAATATCACCGCCTCGGCGCTGGCGACTTCCATCTTCACGGCGTGGTTCGGCGATGTCGGCGTGCTCTATGCCACCGGCCTGATGACGGCGCTGGTCGTGATCTTCGCCGAGGTGCTGCCCAAGACCATCGCCATCAACGCACCGGATCGCATGGCACTCGCGGTGGCGCGCCCGATGCGGCTGACCATGTATGTGCTGGGGCCGCTGCTGCGGGTGGTGGAGGTCATCGTCCGCGTCTTGATGCGTCTGTTCGGCCTCGCCGGCGAGCACCAGGCGATCCTGTCGCCGACCGAGCGCCTGCGCGGCGCGGTCGATCTGTTGCACCACGAGGGCAAGGTCGAGAAGCAGGACCGCGACATGCTCGGCGGCCTGCTGGACTTACGCGAGCTCCAGGTCTCCGACGTCATGATCCATCGCACCGAGATGATGATGATCAACGCCGACATGCCGCCGGACGATCTGGTGCGCGAGGTGCTGGCGACCGAATACACCCGCATCCCGCTCTGGCGCGAGAAGCCGGAAAACATCATCGGCGTGCTCCACGCCAAGGATCTGTTGCGCGCGATCCGCGCCTCCGACGGTGATACCTCGCGCATCGACGTCTCCACCATTGCGCTGCCGCCCTGGTTCGTGCCGGAGATGCGGCCGCTCGCCGAGCAGCTCAAGGCGTTCCGCCGGCGCAAAACCCATTTCGCGCTCGTGGTCGACGAGTATGGCGAAGTTGAAGGTCTGGTGACGCTGGAAGACATTCTGGAAGAGATCGTCGGCGACATCTCCGACGAGCATGACGTCGTGGTCGCGGGCGTGCGCGCCCAGCCTGACGGCTCGGTCGTGGTCGACGGCTCGGTACCGATCCGTGACCTCAACCGCGCCATGGACTGGCGCCTGCCCGATGAAGAGGCAACCACGGTCGCTGGCCTCGTCATTCACGAAGCGCGCTCGATCCCCGACCGCGGCCAGAGCTTTACCTTCCACGGTTTCCGTTTCCGCGTCCTGCGCCGCGAACGCAACCGCATCACCGCGCTCCGTATTTCACCGGTCCCGCGCGAGGCCGAGATGGAAGAGGTGAAGCCGAGACGGGCGGGGACGTCGTTCTAGCCTTCGGTCATTCCGGGGCGATGCGAAGCATCGAACCCGGAATCTCGAGATTCTCAGGGGCGCCATTGCGCCCCGTAGTTCGGCTCTTCGAGCCGCCCCGGAATGACTGAGCTAATTTTCCCCCGGCGCCTGCGCGTGGATCGCCAGTGCATGCACGCTGCCGGAAAGTTCCGCGGCCAGCGCCGCATTTATCATGCGGTGACGGTCGACCCGGCTCTTCCCTTTGAAGGCCGCAGACACGATATAGACACGGAAGTGCGTCTCGCCGCTCGGCCGATGGCCGGAATGGCCCTCATGCAAATGTGACTCGTCGACGACTTGCAGGCTTTCCGGCGTGAAAGCTTCCTGCAACTTGTTGCTGATAGTATCTTTCATGACCATGAGTGCCATTAAATCCTGCGATCGCGCTCCGTCAATTGCATAGGCCCGCCTCCCGCGGCCGTACTTCAACGGATGCCGAAGTGAAACTTCGGCTACGGGTTTCGTTCTAATTGCAATGTCAAGACTTGAAGGTTTTTGCATTGCGTAGTCAAAGTCAGCCATGCCGATCGATTCATCAAAGTTCTTCGACTCCATCCGTGTGAAGCCGCGGGGCAAGCAGGCCGAAGTGAAGCCGCGCGACACCGCGGTCGGTTGCGAATGGGCCGGGTGCCAGAACAAGGGCGCGCACCGCGCGCCGAAGGGCCGCGAGAACCAGCGTGAGTACTGGCACTTCTGCCTGGACCACGTGCGCGAGTACAACCAGAACTACAATTTCTTCTCCGGCATGAACGCCGACGCCGTCGCGCGCTATCAGAAGGACGCGCTGACCGGCCATCGCCCGACCTGGAAGATGGGCGCCAATGGCGGCAAGAAGGGTGCGGAAGCCGAGATCGACATGGCGTCCGATCCGTTCAGCATGTTCAGTGAGATCAACGGCCGCGCCAGCTGGCGCAAGGGCCCGGAGGCCGAGCCCAAGGCCGAAACGCGCAAGGTCATGAACGCCGAGCGCAAGGCGCTCCAGGTCATGGGCCTCGGCCCGAACTCCACCCTCGCCGACGTCAAGAGCAAGTACAAGGCGCTGGTCAAGCAGCACCACCCCGACGCCAACGGCGGCGACCGCTCCACCGAGGATCGCCTGATCGAGATCATCAAGGCGTATAATTATCTGAAGACGGTGGTGCGGGAGGCGTAAGGGCCTCCTGGTGTGGTCCCGGCTTTTGCCGCGGCGACAGTATCGTAGGGTGGGCAAAGCGTAGCGTGCCCACGCATTTTTTTGTGATCGAGAGAGATGGTGGGCACGGCGCAAACGCGCCTTTGCCCACCCTACGATTTTGGAATGCTTGGCTCGACCCGTAGCCCGGATGGAGCGCAAGCGTAATCCGGGGTCTTTCCCACACAACGACGACTTTCCCGGACTACGCGGAGCCTGTCATCGGGCGGCGCTTCGCGCCGACCCGTTGGCTCCATCCGGGCTACGCATTTCCTATGCCTTCGGCATCGCCCCCACATAGGACGAGCTCGGCCGGATCAACCGCCCGGTCCGCTGCTGCTCGCGTGCATGCGCGGTCCAGCCGGCGCTACGCGCCACCGCGAAGATCGGGGTGAACGCCTGCCTCGGGATCGCCAGCGCATCGAGCAGGATCGCGGTGAAGAATTCGACATTGGTCTCCAGCGGCCGGTCCGGATTCTTCCTGCGCAAGGCTGCGCGGATATAGGCCTCGACCTCGCCGGCAAACGGCAGGTCGGTGCCGTTGGAGGCCAGCGCCTCGACCGCGGTCTTGAGCACATCCGCACGCGGATCGCGCACGCGATAGACGCGATGGCCAAAGCCCATCATGCGCTCGCCGCGCGCTAGCGCCGCATCGACCCAGGGCTGGATCCGCTCGCGCGTGCCGATCGCATCCAGCATTTCCAGCACCGGCTCCGGCGCGCCGCCATGCAGCGGACCGGTCAGCGCGCAATAGCCGGCGGTGACCGCGGCGAACAGATCGGCCTGCGTCGAGGCGACGACGCGCGCGGTGAAGGTCGAGGCGTTCATGCCGTGGTCGCTGGCGGTGACGAGATAGGCATCGAGCGCGGTGACCTCGCGCGCTGCGGCCGCGCGCCCGTGCAGCATACGCAGCGTATCGGCGGCGTGGCTCACGGTCGGATCAGGCGCGACCGGGTCGAGCCCTTTCGCGCGGCGGACCAGCGCGCCGGCGATCACCGGAAACGCGCCGACGATGGTCGCTTCATGCTCCAGCCCGTGCTCGGCGCGGAGGCCGGCAACCGCTGCACGAAATCCGTCGATGATGCCCATGCCGCGCGTTGCCGGCAGCAGCTGGTCCAGCCGCGCGAAGGCCCGCTCGCGTGCCGCGCCGAGGCTCGAGCGCACATTGGCTTCGGTGAGGGTGGTCTTGCTGGCGCCGTTCCAGAGCCGGGCGGTGACGCCCTCGAAGCTGGAGATCGCGGCGAGGCGGCCGACATGCTCGCCCGCGATGATCAGCTCGCCGCGTTCACCGTCGACATGGCTGAGCACGGTTTCGGCCGCGGGAACGCCGTCCAGCCCGATCTGGCTTTTGGTGAGGTGGATGTTCATGGCCCAAATCTCCCTTTTTTGCACTGCACCTGGAGAAGATCAGGCCTCTCGACAGATTGATCAATCTTGATTACATGAATCAATATGAAAAATTCCGACGGCCTTTACCTCTCTGCCCGGGAAGCTGCTGCCGAGCTCGCGATCTCGCCGGCGACCCTTTACGCCTATGTCAGCCGCGGCCTGATCCGCTCCGAGCCGACGCCGGACTCGCGCAAGAACCGCTATCGCGCCGAGGACGTCCGCGCCTTGAAGGAGCGCCGGGTGCCGTCGCCGGAGCCGCGCGGCCTGCGCAGCTTCGATGCCGACTTGCCTGTGATGGACACGGAGATCTCGACCATCACCGAGGAGGGCGCGATCTATCGCGGCGTGAACTGCATCGATCTCGCCGAGAACGACACGCTGGAGCACACGGCAACGCTGCTCTGGGACGTCTCCGACGTCGATCCGTTCGCGCCTGACAACCAGCCGAAGATCTCCGAGGAGATGGGCACGATCGCGCAAGCCGCGCGGCGCGCAGCGCCGATCGATCGCGCCATCGCGGTGCTTGCATTGGCGGCCAGCGCCGATTCCCGCGCCTTCACCCGCGCGCCCGATGGCCGTGCGCTGGTCGGCGCGCGCATCGTCCGGCTCCTTGTTGCCACCATGCTGAATGCCGAGCCGTCATCCGAGCCGCTGCATCAGCAGATCGCGCGCGCCTGGGCTCCCGATAACAAGCACGCGCCTGATCTGATCCGACGCGCACTGGTGCTGCTCGCCGACCACGAATTGAATGCGTCGACCTTCACCGCGCGCTGCGCGGCCTCGACCGGGCTCAATCTCTATGATGCCGTGATCGCCGGCCTCGCTGCGCTGAAAGGCCCAAAGCATGGTGGCGCCGGCGTGCTCGCCTCGCAACTGGTCAAGGCGCTGGTCGACCGCGATGCCGAACCGATGGTGCGCGAGCGCGTCGCGCTGGGCGAGCGCTTTCCGGGCTTTGGCCACGGCGTCTACAAGCGCGGCGATCCCCGCGCACAATCGCTGCTGAACGCGCTGGCGCGCACTGGGGCGCCGCGCAAATTCACCAAAGAAGTGCCGGAGCGGATCGCGGAAGCGACCGGCGAGTTCGTCAACATCGACTACGTGCTCGCCGTGCTCGTCCACGCGCTGCGGCTGCCTGCCGGCAGCGAGCTCGCCTTGTTTGCCATGGCCCGCAGCGTCGGCTGGATCGCCCATGCGAGCGAGCAATTGCAGTTCGGGAAGTTGATCCGGCCAAGGGCGAGATATGTGGGGCCGGCGCCGGGGCGGAGGGCGGGGGCTGCGAGTTAAATATCTGGGCGCTCCACTCTCCGCTGCTGTCGTCCCGGCCTAGTGCGCAATTGCGCACGGGGGGCCGGGACCCATACCGCGTGATTTACCGGTTGCGGACGCTAGCAGATAAGTCTTCGCCAAACCGCTCCCTGTGGTTATGGGCCCGGCCTTCGCCGGGACGACGCCTATGGTGTGGAGGCTACTCAGGCCCGCGGCTTGGCCTCCGCGACGGTGCCGCCATTGCGCCGGCGATAGATCCACACCGTCACGCCGATCACGATCGCCACGGCAACCACCGTCAAAATCCACATGTGCTTGAATGGATGCCCCTCGTGCGGCACGCCGAAATATTGGTGGAAGGCCGATACCGCCAGCACGCCCGGCAGCACATGGGCGGGCGCCCAGACCAGGATCGCCGGGATGTTGACCGCGTAAAACCGCGCCGGCTCCATCCCCAGGGCACCCGCCGTGATGGGCACGAAGGCGCGGATCGGCGGCACGAAGCGGGCGAAGAACACGGCCCAGGTGCCGAAGCGGTGGAAGAAGGTCTCGCTCTCCTCGACCACGCGTGGGTAATTGGTCAGCGGCCAGGTGTTGAGGATCTTGCGCTGCTGCCGGTGACCGAGCCAATAGGCCGAGCCGTCGCCGATCACGGCGCCAAGCGCGGCTGCCAGCAGTACCCATTGCAGTTTGAGTTCGCCGCCCGGAACCAGCGCGCTCAGCGCCAGGATGATGGTCGAGCCTGGAATGACCGAGCCCACCACCGGGACGGCTTCGAGCAGCGCCGCCAGGAACAGGGTCAGGTAGGCCAGCCACGCATGGACTGAGACGAAGGAGATGAGGGGGTCAAGGAAGGACGTCACGAGGTCTCTGTAGCGGACTGGAGCAATCGGGTTCAGACCCTTACATAAGTAAGCGGCGGCGATGGAAGTGCCATTCGCGTTGCCATTCGCGTTGCGTTCCCCTTGGGCAGGCGCCTGTCTGGCGCGAAATTTGGGCGAGATTTGCAGGGCAGCCTTCCAAAAATCGCGCTCCTTGCCTATCTAAATGAAAAGACAACGGAACTTTGATTGCGGGGCGGGCTTCTGCCGGCACGTTGTCTCTGATAGGTTCGAAAGCGCACCCAGCCGCAGCCAACGTGCAAATAACTGGTCTCGGGATCGCCCGGGGCCTCGGAGGATTGATGACGACCGCCGCCCTGTCCAAAGTTGAGGAAGTTTCCGGTTTGCCCGACATGAAGGTGTCGGTGCGCCAGGTGTTCGGGATCGACAGCGATCTCGAAGTGCCGGCCTATTCCGAAGTCGATCCTCACGTCCCGGAAGTCGATTCCGACTACCGTTTCGACCGCGCCACCACGCTTGCCATTCTCGCCGGCTTCGCCCGCAACCGCCGCGTGATGGTCACCGGTTATCACGGCACCGGTAAATCCACCCATATCGAGCAGGTCGCTGCCCGGCTGAACTGGCCCTGCGTGCGCGTCAACCTCGACAGCCACATCAGCCGTATCGACCTCGTCGGCAAGGACTCGATCGTGGTCCGCGACGGCAAGCAGGTCACTGAGTTTCGTGACGGCATCCTGCCCTGGGCGCTGCAGAACAACGTCGCGCTGGTGTTCGACGAATATGACGCCGGCCGCCCCGACGTGATGTTCGTGATCCAGCGCGTGCTCGAAGTCTCCGGCCGCCTGACGCTCCTGGACCAGAACAAGGTGATCAAGCCGCATCCGGCGTTCCGCCTGTTCGCGACCGCCAACACGGTCGGTCTCGGCGACACCTCGGGCCTCTATCACGGCACCCAGCAGATCAACCAGGGCCAGATGGACCGCTGGTCGATCGTCACCACGCTCAACTATCTCAGCCATGACGAGGAAGTCGAGATCGTGCTGGCCAAGGCCAAGCATTATCGCACCCAGGAAGGCCGCGACATCGTCAACAAGATGGTGCGCCTTGCCGATCTCACCCGCAACGCCTTCGCCAATGGCGATCTGTCGACGGTGATGAGCCCCCGTACGGTGATCACCTGGGCGGAAAACTCCGATATCTTCGGCGATATCGGGTTCGCCTTCCGCGTCACCTTCCTCAACAAGTGCGACGAGCTCGAGCGTCCCCTGGTCGCCGAGTTCTACCAGCGCTGCTTCAACGCAGAGCTGCCGGAATCGGCGGTGAACGTGGCGCTATCCTGATCTCTCTCGGCATGTCGTCCCGGCCGAGTGCGCAATTGCGCACGGGGGGCCGGGACCCATATCGCGTGATGTCTTGATTGAAGCGACGTTGATAGTTTCCCTGACCCAACGAACGCCGGTGGTTATGGGTCCCGGCTCCGGTGCGCGATTGCGCACCAGGCCGGGACGACGGTGAGATCGAGATGAGCACGCCTTCCAACTCCAAATTCCGCAACAGCAAGGAAGCCCCGACCGAGCCGTTCAAGCGCTCGGTGGCGTCCTGCCTGAAGGCGATCGCAAAGTCGCCCGAGCTCGACGTCTCCTTTGCGGCCGAGCGCCCGGGCCTCGCGCCGGGCAAAGCCCGCTTGCCCGAGCCGGCGCGCAAAATGACAAAACGCGACGCCGCGATCGTGCGCGGCCACGCGGACTCGATCGCGCTGAAGATCGCCTGTCACGATCCGAAAGTTCATCGCAAGCTGATGCCCGGCAATCCGCAGGCGCGCGGCGTGTTCGAGGCGGTCGAGCAGGCGAGAGTCGAGGCGATCGGTGCGCGTCGCATGGCGGGCGTTGCCCGGAATCTCACCGCGATGCTCGACGACCACTTCCACCGCGGCAAGTTCGACGAGATCACCGACCGCGCCGATGCGCCGCTGGCCGATGCGCTGGCGATGCTGGTGCGCGAGCGCCTCACGGGTCTGGCGCCGCCCACGGCCGCCAGGAAGATGGTCGATCTCTGGCGTCCCATTCTCGAAGACAAGATCGGCAAGCGGCTCGACCGGCTCGATGGCGTGGTCGAGGACCAGACCAAGTTCGGCGATGCCGTACATGACCTCCTCACCGCGCTCGACCTCGGCGATGAGCGCAGCGCCGACAGCGAGGACGACGAGGACAACGACGAGAACCAGGACGGCGACAACGATCAGTCCGGCGCGGAAGGCTCGCCCGATTCCGACGCCGCGCAGGAGATGAGCGCCGACCAGGCGCAGGCTTCATCAGAGGAGATGAGCGAGAGCGCGATGGAAAGCGCGCAGGCCTCGACCTCTGATACCTTCGACGACGGCGAGCTTGGCGACGACGAGACGCCGGGCGAGGCGACGCGTCCGAACCAGCATGGCAAGAACGAGCCGCGCGGGCCGGAATATCACGCCTTCGCGCCGAAATTCGACGAGGTCATCGCCGCCGAGGATCTCTGCGACCATGACGAGCTGGAGCGCCTGCGCGCCTATCTCGACAAGCAGCTTGCGCATCTCCAGGGCATCGTTGCCCGCCTCGCCAACCGCCTGCAGCGCCGGTTGATGGCGCAGCAGAACCGCGCCTGGGAGTTCGATCTCGAAGAGGGCATTCTGGACCCCGCCCGCCTGTCGCGCGTCGTCACCGATCCCTATCACCCGCTGTCCTTCATGCACGAGAAGGAGGCGACGTTCCGCGACACCGTCGTCACGCTGCTGCTCGACAATTCCGGCTCGATGCGCGGACGCCCGATCACGGTCGCCGCCACCTGCGCCGACATTCTGGCGCGCACGCTGGAGCGTTGCGGCGTCAAGGTCGAGATCCTCGGCTTCACCACGCGCGCCTGGAAGGGCGGGCAATCGCGCGAGGCGTGGCTGGCCGCCGGCAAGCCGGCCAATCCCGGCCGCCTCAACGATCTGCGCCACATCATCTACAAATCCGCCGACGCTCCCTGGCGCCGTGCGCGGAAGAATCTCGGCCTGATGATGCGCGAGGGGCTGCTGAAGGAGAACATCGACGGCGAGGCGCTGGACTGGGCGCACAAGCGCCTGCTCGGCCGCCCCGAGCAGCGCAAGATCCTGATGATGATCTCGGACGGCGCGCCGGTCGACGATTCCACGCTGTCGGTCAATCCCGGCAATTATCTCGAGCGGCATCTGCGCCACATCATCGAGGAGATCGAGACCCGCTCGCCGGTCGAGCTGATCGCGATCGGCATCGGCCATGACGTGACGCGCTACTATCGCCGCGCGGTGACGATCGTGGATGCCGAGGAGCTCGGCGGCGCCATCACCGAGAAGCTCGCCGAACTGTTCAGCGAGACCAACGCCGCGCCCACGCAACCGGCCGGTCGCCCGCGACGCAAACTGCATTCGTGAGCACAGATCGATCCCGCCGCAGCTTTCTTGGTCACGCGGCGGCGGGATTTTCCACTCTCGCTTTGCCCGGGCTCGCACAAGCGCAGGCCAGGCCGGCGCAGCCAGAACAAAGGCCGGCGCAGCTCGAGCATGGCGTCAACGAGCCCGTCAGCATCGAGGTCAATGCGCGGCCGATTCCGTTCTTCGAGCCGCGCGATCGTTCGCGCGTGCGCTTCGGCTCATTGCAATATCGCAGCGGGCTGGTGCTGACCTCGCCGCATCGCGGCTTCGGCGGCCTCTCCGGCTTCCGCTTCCTCGATGCCAAGGGCGAGCGCTTCCTCGCGCTGTCGGATCAAGGCACCTGGTTCACCGGTGCCATCCGCTATGACGGCGGCAGGATGGTCGGCCTCGCCGATGTCGAGGCCGCGCCGATGCTGAACGCGGAGGGCCGCCCGATCACCGAGAAGCGGCTCTGGTACGACACCGAGTCGCTCGCGCGCGACGGCTCGCTTGTCTATGTCGGGCTCGAGCGCGTCAACCAGATCATGCGCTTCGACTTCGCACACGGCGGCACGCGCGCCCGCGGCGAGGTGATCCCGACGCCATCAGCGATCCGCAAGCTGCCGGTCAACAAGGGGCTCGAGGCGCTGGTGTTCGTGCCGAAAGGCAAGAGCACGCCGCTCGCCGGCACGCTTGTAGCGTTCTCGGAGCGCGGGCTCGATGCCGACGGCAATCTGGTCGCCTTCCTGATCGGTGGCCCGTCGCCTGGCCAGTTCGCCGTGCGCCGCACCGACAAGTTCGATATCAGCGACGCCGTACTGCTGCCATCAGGCGAGCTGCTCATCCTCGAGCGCAAATTCTCCTGGTTCACCGGCATCGACATCCGCATCCGTTCGATCCCCCTGAAATCGATCGCGCCGGGCGCGCTGGTCGACGGCTTTGAGCTGTTTCGCGCCGATCTCGGCCACGAGGTCGACAACATGGAGGGCATCGACGCCCACGTCACTGATGACGGCGAGACCGTGCTGACCATGGTGTCGGACGACAATTTCTCCCTGCTCCAGCGCACCCTGCTGCTGCAATTCACGCTGGTGGAGTAGGTTGAACGTCGGCTGCCCCTGCGCCGACACACCATCATGCCCGACCGCCGCGCCGTCCTGGCTCTGCTCCTCGCCGTCGCCGCCTCGCCCGCTTTGGCGACGGCCGAGCACAAATACGGCAAGGGTGAATACGCCATCATCCAGGGTGGCAAGGCGCCGAACGGAAAGCTCTCTGTTGCCGCGCATGGCGAGGGCGATGCCGGCTCGGAGAATTTCCGCCTCTCATTGATGGCGGAGCCCGCGCATCGCAAGCTGATGACCCTTCCCAATGTCAAAGACGACAACATCCTGGACTCGGCGCCGGATGCCTTCCACGCCGCCTGGTCGGCGGACTCGCGCTTTGTCGCAGTGTCGTTCCGCAGCGAGCGCCACGTCGTCACGCTGAACATTTATGACATCAACGGCACCAGGGCGAAGCTGCTCGACGGCCCCGACCTGTTCCGCGACGTCACCGGCCGCAGCGTCGGTCGCGACCACGACCTCGACGTGCGCTCCTCGGTGCCTGATTTCACCTGGGCGGCCCCGCGCCGCTTCCATCTCACCGAATACCGGGTCCTGGTTGCTGATGACGCCAGGCTTCTCGACAAGCTCGGCCCTCTCGCCAGGACGCTGAAGTATGACGGTGACGGCACCATGATCGAGTTCTCGGCGGTGACGGATGGCGAGCTTCTGCCCGACGGCAGGATCCGCATGGGCAAGCCGACGCCGGGGAAGTTCGTGGATTCGCCGTAGGGGGCGCGCCCCCCGCAATGCATGGCCCCGCTATCCGCCATGCCGACCGCGCATCTCGCAATTCGCCGCCCAGCCACTAAACTTCATGCAATCGCTTCCATCCCTCGCTGTCCCGGATCCCCCTCGCATGAGCGCCCTGTTTTCCCCGATCAAGCTGCGCGGCCTGACCCTAGAGAACCGCGTCGTGGTGTCGCCGATGTGCCAGTATTCGGCCGAGGACGGCGTTCCCACCGATTGGCACTTCACCCACATCAACAACCTGGCGCTGTCGGGGGCTGCGATGTTCTGCATCGAGGCGACCCATGTCGAGGCGATCGGCCGCATCACGCCGGGCTGTCTCGGCCTCTATAGCGACGCCTCCGAGGCCGCGCTGAAGCAGATCCTCGGCTCGGTGCGGAAGTATTCGCACACCGCCATCGCGATGCAGCTCGCCCATGCCGGCCGCAAAGCCTCCAGCGCGCGCCCCTGGGACGGCGGCCAGCTCATTCCGCTCGAGCAAGGCGGCTGGCAGACGGTGGCGCCGTCGGCGATCCCGCACAAGGAGGGCGAGGCCGCGCCGCTCGCGCTAGATAGCGCCGGCCTGAAGCGCATCCGCGAGGCCTTCGTCGACGCAGCGAAGCGCGCCGATCGCATCGGCATCGACGCGATCGAGCTGCACGGCGCGCACGGCTATCTCATGCACGAGTTCCTGTCGCCGATCTCCAACAGGCGCACCGACGAATATGGCGGTTCCCTGCAAAACCGGATGCGCTTCCCGCTCGAAATCTTTGAGGCCGTCCGCGCCGTGTTCCCGGAAAACAAGCCGGTCGGGATGCGGGTGTCCTCGACCGATTGGGTCGAGGGCGGCTGGGATCTGGGCCAGACCATCGAATTTGCGCGGGCGTTGAAGGCGCGCGGCGTCGACTGGATCGATGCCTCCTCCGGCGGCGTCTCGCCGCTGCAGAAGATCACGCTCGGCCCCGGCTATCAGGTCCAGTTCGCCGACGCGATCAAGCGCGAGACCGGCGTGCCGACCATTGCGGTCGGCCTGATCACCGAAGCGAAGCACGCCGAGGAGATCGTCGCGAGTGGCAAAGCCGACATGGTCGCGCTCGGCCGCGCCATGCTCTACGACCCCCGCTGGGGCTGGCACGCCGCCGCCGAACTTGGCGGCGAAGTCGAGGCCCCACCGCAATATTGGCGTTCGCAGCCCTCGACCCAGAAGGCGCTGTTCGGCAGGACCACGTTCGGGGCAAGGTGAGGTGGCTGCTGCACTCACCTCACGCATCCGTAACCCCCCTTAGCTTTCACCGGCCGGCAAACTGGCCTAACCTCCGCGCCTCATCACGGAGGTCCGCCATGCGGTTTCGTGTTCGCAAGACTGCCCACGTGTTCGAGCGATTGGGCCTCGCGATGGCTGGCGCGGCGTGCGGGCTGTTCGTGGGCGCCTATGTCGGATCGGCGATATCAGCGCTGACAACGCAGGGCTTCCTGCTGCTGATGATGGTGCTCGGTGCGATCGGCTTCTATCTCGGCATCGACACGCCGCAGCTGCCGTTCGACGACGCCCACAGCCACATCGACGCCGCCGAGCTGCTCAGTTCCGCCGGCACGCTCTGCGCCACGCTCGCCGCGCTCGTCTCCGTGGCCGTCATCGTGCTCCGCCTCGAGCCCCACGACGCACTGACCTGGCTGGCGCTGCTGGGCTGGATCGGCGGCGTCGCCATGCAGATCGTCGCGGGCGCGAAGGCGCGGATGCGGAAGGCGTGAGGGAGCGGGTCAGGCTTCGCCCATTCCGCCGTCGTCCTGGCGAAAGACCTTAAAACACCACGCCCACCCGCGTGCCGCGTTTCCACGCGATCCTGCAGCGCTTCTTGGTGTTGACGTGCAGCAGCTCGAACCGATCGGGGATCTTCACCTGCCCGCCGAGATCGACGCAGGCCCCGCCGGGCGAATAGTCGATCAGCGTGCACGGGATCACCGGCGCGCGCGGGTCGGTGATGATCTTGGCCTGGCGCGACACCAGGCCTGATGGCTTCACACGGGCAAACCTTCGCGGGAATTGTGGCACGTGTCCTCCTGCTCCGCCGCTCATGCGGAGGTCTCGACGGTCATGATGCCGGTGATGTGATGCGATCGCGCTAAAGCGGGGCTGAGAATTTTAATGAAAAGTAGCGGCGATTGCAGAATGCGGAGGTAGTGGGGTGGTGTAGCGCGAGCCAGCCGCCTCATTCTCCGTCATTGCGAGCGCAGCGAAGCATCCAGAGTGTCTCCGCGGGAAGATTCTGGGTTGCTTCGCTACGCTCGCAATGACGGGAAAGGGCCGCCGTTATCCCGCCTCCACCGTCTCCACCCCCGCCGCCAGATCCACCCCCGGCGGTACCGGCATCGGCACCGTCACGAAATCCTTCGGCAGATTCACCGGCCGATAGTCCGGCTCGACGTCCATCCGTTTCAGCACGCTCTCATGCACATGCGCGCCTTCAGGAATGAAGCGCGGCTCGGCGTCGGGAATGTAGAACCCCGCCACCACCTTCCGCTCCGGCCATTCCCGGTATTTCGCGCGCTTCGGCAGATATTCCAGCACGCGCCAGAGTGCCGTCATCGAATTGTGCAAGCCCCCCGCCTTGCCGGTGAACGCGGGCGGGACATATTGGAACGGCGAGTTCTTGCGCTGGATGCCCCAGGCGAGCTGGTTCACGGTGCGCTTGTTGAAGTTGAGCCCGGCCTTTTCCGCTTCCTCGATCATCCACAGCAGCGGATATTTCGACTCGGCACTCTCGGCTTCCGGATAGCCGCCGCCGACGTCGCAATGCACGCCTGAGAACCACACCTGCATGATGTCCTGCCCCACCTTTTTCTCGTCGGGCACGTAGCGGTTGCTCCAATATTCCTGCGGCTCCTCATACGCCTTGAGGCGGAACATGCGCCGCCGCTCGTCGATCGCGATCGCCTGGCGGAAGATGTTGACGCTCGGATTGCGCCTGACGAAGGCGAGCTCCTCCAGCGTGAACACCAGGAAGAACACGTCGCGCCGCGGCACGATCACGCTTGCCACCGTATCCCAGACGCCGATGAAGTGGATGGTCGGCCAGCGCGTCGAGGTGATGCGCGCGAACTGCGCGGCAAGGTCGAATGCGTCCTTCGGCAGCGGCCCCTGGTCGTCGACCACGATATCCTTGAGGTCCTCGATGTCGTTGCCGCGCCCGAGCCCGGAATATTGCTTGTAGGCGACAAGGCCACTGCCTGCGAGGTTCGCCTGCTCCGGCGAGATCAGGCCGACTTTATGGATCAGCCCCGCCAGCACGCGCACGGTATAGGCGCCGCGCGAAAAGCCGAACAGATAGATGCGGTCGCCGGGCGCATAATGCTCGATCAGGAAGCAATAGGCTGAGAGCACGTTGTCATCGAGCCCGTAGCCGGTGGCGAGCCCCAGCACCAGCCTGATGTTGGCCTTCCACCTGTTCCAGGTCGACGGCTCCGTCACCGTGCCGACCCCGGGATCGTAAAACACCATCTGCCGCGGATGGGTCTTGTCGGTCTTGCGCAGGCAGCGATACAGCTTCAGGACGTTGGAGATGTTCTCGCTGATCTCGTTGCCGGTGCCGTCACAGCAAATGACGAGGTTTTTCGACTCGGGTTTGGCCGCGTACTCCATGGGATGCGCCTCCGGGTGATGCTACCGGGGCGAGTATAGCGGAAATGCGCGGCGGCGAGGAGACGGCAGTGCTTGCCGCGAGCGCCGGTGCGCTCCCTCGCCCGCCCGCGGCGAGAGGGTTGGGGTGAGGGGGAGTCTCCGCGGGGTCGGTGAGAGTTGGACTCGTGGAGAGTCCCCCTCACCCGGAATTTGCGCAGCAAATTCCGACCTCTCCCCGCAAGCGGGGCGAGGTGAAAAGCACCGGCTCCGCGACAATCGCGAATCTACTTCTTCTTCCCCGGCCCGAAATCCGGCTGCCAATTCGCGTCCTTGCGGCTAGGCGCTGCGGCGATCACCTTGGCCTTGTCCTTCTTCGGCTTCTTGGCTTCACGATTGCTGCGTTGCTGTCCCTTGGCCATTTTCGTCTCCTCCAAAAGGTTTCGAGTGAACTTGGCTTGACCGATGGCAACGTGTGCATCCCGCGCGACGCGCAGGTGCATAACAGAGGTACGCCTGTAGCGCACCGATAGCGAGAGCTAAAACGCCGCGCTGCAAGCGCGCTAACCCCCTCAACTTCTATGCCGCACTCCCAGCCGAAGAACACCCGCCACCGCGCGCCGGTGACCGCACAGTTCGACGATTTCGCGAGACTTGGCGGAGATAGTTGAGCGGGCGACGGGCGCCTGCGGTAGCCACGGCTCGCGCCCGGAAATAAGTGTCGTCCCGGCCGAGTGCGCAATTGCGCACGGGAGCCAGGTCCCATAACCACCGCAGCGAGTTGTTGCGGATAGTTGTGCCACAGCGTGCTTCGACAGGAGTAGACCGGGGTAATGGGTCCTGGCCCGCAGCCTCGGCTGTTGACATTAACCGTCCGTTAACCATGCGGTCGCCTAATGTCGGCGATGGGGGGATTCACCATGCCGGCCCATGTGACGCGATTGAAATTGATGCCTGTTTCGGCCGATCCGGCCATCCAGTCGGTGGCGAGGCTGGCGGTACGCGCCAGGGCCGTCCTACAGGGCAAAACGCCTGTCCTACGGAGCAAAGCCATGTTCGGAAAGGACGACCTCGTGGACCATCTCAGCCGCGATCTCGATCGCGCGCGCGAAAGACGCGACGCACTCGCATCCGAAGCCACGAACCTGACGGCCCAGATCGCCGAAATCGAAGCCCGCCTTTCGGAGGAAAAGAAAAGGCGGGAGCGCGAGCGCGTCCTGGGCGAGATCGAAGCGATCAAGACGCGAATCAAGCAAGCCGCCGGCGCATTTGCACCTGTCGTCGACGGTCTCTCGAAGGCGATCGAGCAGGCTACGGCAGTCGTGCCCGAGGCGCGCGAGCTCAATAGTTTCCTGGTGTCGGTGGCGAGCGAGATCGACAGCGTGCTCGATCCCCTGTTGCGCGAACTTGATCAGCGCGCGGATGGGGTGCGAGGGGGACAGGCCGTGCCGGAGCTGCCGAGTCCGGCCCATGAAGCGCCGCCAGTCGAGCTGCCGAAAGACACCAACGAGCGCCTGCTTCGCTTCCCGGCTTGGCTGTCTCGCGACAAGGAGGCGGACAAGAAAGAAACCGCAGAGAGCTCGCGCAGCACGGCAGCGTGAAGCATCGACGCGCTGCGCGGCTTAAGAAGCGACTGAAAATGCGGCCAGCATTTTCAGGAACTTCCTATTCACTTTTCGTCATGCCCGGGCTTGTCCCGGGCATCCACGTTCTTGGTGCCGTGGGAAAGGTCGTGGATGGCCGGGTCAAGCCCGGCCATGACGATGTGGAGGCATCGCACTCAAGCTCACGAAGGCAAACGTGATTGTTCCGCGCTTGGCAGGCAACCGCGCTCCAGCCACTCAATTGGCCGCGCGGCGCAGGAAGGCCGGGATATCGAGAACGGCCTCGTCGGGCGCATTGCGCGCAGGCGCGCGGCCTTGGGGATGCAGCGGCTGAATTGCCGCCTGGCGCGCATAATCCATGCCCGGCCTTGCTGGTGGTCCCACGGGATGATGCGGCTGCGGGCGGAGCGGCGGGCTTTCTCCTTGCGGAAGGGGTGCGCTGCGCTCGATGCGATCGGCGATGCGCCGGCCGTCATTGCGCAGCTTTCCGGCAAGTTGGGCGAGGGCGGTTTCCACCGGCAGCGCCTGCGCCGCGTCGAGATTGTCTATGCCGGTCGCCACCACCGAGACGCGGACGATGCCTTCGAGGCTTTCGTCAAAGGACGCGCCGACGATGATGTTGGCATCCGGGTCGGCCTCGTCGCGAATGCGGGTGGCGGCTTCGTCGACCTCGTACAGCATGAGATCCTTGCCGCCGGTGATGGAGATGATGAGGCCGCTGGCGCGCTTGATCGAGGGATTCTCGATCAACGGATTGGAGATCGCGGCCACGGCGGCGGCAAGCACGCGCTTCTCGCCCGAAGCCTCGCCCCGTCCCATCATGGCCTTGCCCTTCTCCTTCATGACCGAGAGGACGTCGGCAAAATCGAGATTGATCAGGCCTTCCTTGACGATGAGGTCGCTGATGCAGGCGACGCCCGAATACAGCACCTGGTCGGCCAGGGCGAAGGCATCGGCGAATGTGGTCTTCTCGCTGGCGACCCGGAACAGGTTCTGGTTCGGGATGATCAGGAGGGTGTCGACCGTCTTCAGCAGCTCCTCGATGCCGGCTTCGGCGAAGCGCATGCGGCGCTGGCCCTCGAAGTAGAACGGCTTGGTGACCACGCCGATGGTGAGAATGCCGAGCTCGCGCGCGATCCTCGCGACCACGGGTGCGGCCCCGGTGCCGGTGCCGCCGCCCATGCCGGCCGTCACGAACACCATGTGCGCGCCGGTCAATTGATCGCGGATCGTATCGATCGCCTCTTCGGCCGCGGCGCGTCCCAGTTCCGGCTGCGAGCCGGCGCCGAGGCCCGCGGTCACCTTCGTGCCGAGCTGGATGAGGCGGGTTGCCTTCGACATGGCCAGCGCCTGCGCGTCGGTATTGGCGACGACGAACTCGACCCCCTGCAGCCCGGCGGTGATCATGTTGTTCACGGCATTGCCGCCGGCGCCGCCGACGCCGAACACGACGATGCGGGCCTTCATTTCATGGATATCGATATTGCCAGCCATTTTTTCCTCGCGATTGGTCCGGCAAGCCGGGGATTGGAGAAAGTCTCAAATGCTACCCGCATGATTCGGAAAAGTGCGCTGCGGTTTTCCGAATAAGATCATGCGCAAACAACAACCTAGAGCGCGATGACTACTCCATCCTGACCTCATCGCGCTCTAGCCATGCGGTCTGCTTGCACGATCGAAGCGGCCAGGTGTCCCAAGCGAAGCGCGGCGTGCCCGATGAGCGAACCGCCCGCGCGGCGATCGGTCCGCAGCGCCGTCATTTCGTCTTCCAGTCGTGCCGCCCACGCATTGGCGGCCGTCGCCTCGGCGCTCGCCTGCTGCAGCTCGACGGCGAGGCGCTCGGCGCGCTCGCGCTCGCGTTCGAACACTTGCCTGTAGGCGGTTGCCACGTCTTCGAGCCGCGCGATCTCCGCCTTGAAGGCCTCGGTCTCAGAAGCGTTTTCGAGCGAAGTGGATACCGGTTCGCGCAAGCAAAACGCGTCAGAATAAAAATCTGGAGCCCCGTTCCGACTCCGTCGGAACGGAAATGGCTCTAACGCTTCGATCCTCGCCATGGTGTCCCCGATGGGGTCGGCCCGGCGACCCGTTCTTGGGCGGGGCGTGTACCGCAGTTCGGAGAAATCAACCCTCACCAGGGCCTTGCCGTCATCCGAACGCGAGCGCGGCAGGCGGCGACGTCTCGCCAGCGACCGCGCGGCCTCGCGCGAGATATTGAGGCGGGCACCCAGATCGGCATACGTCAACAACGCAACAGGCATCGGCGCTTCTCCTGGAGCGAACCGGGAAGGCATTTCGGGCTAATGATGGCTGGACGATTACAGCAGGCTAGGCTGCGTTGGTTAATGCGTGGTTAACAGCCGCGCGGTGCTGTTTACAGGTGCCATCACCGTGCCGCCCCCGGGGATTGGAGCGCCGGCCCGGGGATTGGAGAGCACCTGCGCAGGCAGCAAGGGCTTCAGGATGTTGGAGACGTTCTCCGAAATCTCGTTGCCGGTGCCGTGACAGCGGATGACGAGGTTTTTGGGGTGGGGTTGGCCGCGTGCTCGATGGGATGCGCTTCCGGGTCATGCTACCGGGGCGAGTATATAGCCGAAATGCGCGGCGGCGAGGAGACGGCAATGCTTGCCGCGAGCGCCGGTGCGCTCCCTCGCCCCGCTCTTGTCCGCCGAAGCCTTGGCGAAGGCGGATGCGGGGGCGCGACGAGCTTCGCTCGCGCTGAGAGGGCTGGGGTGAGAGGTGCTTCCGCAATCACGGTGAGAGTTGGGCGCGCGATCGCTCCCGCGGAGAGGGAGAAGTGACACCGGGCACAGCGACGATAGCGCTGGCTATTGCCGCGCAAGAAGCGCATGCTCGCGCTCGCCGGCGTCGGTTTGGGGCCGCCCTCGCAGCAAGGCAGGCGTGCATGACCATCCGTTCGCGGCGGGACACCGTCACGTTCAAGCATCCGTTCCGCATCCACGGCATCGATCGGGTGCTGCCCGCGGGCAGCTATCCCGTGATCGCCGACGAGGAGACGATCGAGAGCGAGACCTTCTCCGCGTGGCGCCGCGTCGGCACGTCGATCATCGTGCCCGTAGAGGGCATGCTCGGCTCGGTGGAGATGCTGTCGATCCGCGCGATCGACCTTGCGGACGCGATTGCGTCCGATGCGAGCATCGCCAATGACTGATCACCCCGTCGATCTCGACAAGCATCGCGGCATGGCCGCGCAGAAGGCCACCGATTTGCGCCGCACGCTCGCCGAGGTCGAGAACCATGTCCGCGAGCTGCGCGAGCGCGAGGCCGATCTCGAACACCGCCTGATGACGGTGCCATCAGCCTCCTGGGCGGAGGCCGCCGTGAAGGCGCGCTACCTCCTCAACCTCTACGCCGCCAGCCTCCCAGCGGAGGACACCCGCCACCGCGCCCTGGTGACGGCGCTGCTCGACGATTTCGCAAGGCTGGGCGGGGATAGTTGAAGCGGGCCGCGGGCGCGCTGCGGCGATCGTGCGCGCATAGGAAAGACGGTGCCCACGCCGAAAACAGCCGTGTCCCGGCCCCCGTGCGCAATTTCGCACTAGGCCGGGACGACGTTGGAGTCAGTGCGCGCGTGCCACGCAATCATCGCGTCGCCGAGCAACAGGAGTCCCCCATGCCCCTCACCAGCGGCCGCTTCATCGGCCACGAACAGGACCGCGGCATCATCCAGTTCTCCATGCACGACGGCGCGAAGGAGATCCCCTGCGCCATCTCCACCTCCGCAATGGACGATCTCGAACGCGGCCCGCAAACCCGCCCCGAGCACCGCGAAGCCCAGTTCACCCGCCTCCGCGACCGCATCGAAACCCGCGCCGCCAGCAAATACAGCGCCTGCGAGTTCGAAGGCTCCCCGCCGGGCATCGTGCTGCGGAGCATCGATTTTCGGGGGTAGGGGGAGCCTACTTCGGCGGTTCTTGCGGCTTGCCCTGAAATTGAATGTTGCACTTCTTTGCGATCGAGGCTTGCTCAATCGCAATCATCTGCCCTTTCATTTGCGCAAGTTCGGCCGCAGTCTGTTTGTCGCCACCGACCAGGAATGCCGCGGGCCAGAACACAACGATAGCGACGCCCGTCGCCACCTGATCCTTGGTGCGCTGACTGTCTTGCGCGCCGGAGAGCATCGCAGCTCTGGTAGACACCGCCTGCGCCTCCAGCGCGAGCTGCTGACAGTTGTACTGTTGATATTGCACCGGCGACACGTAGGCCGCCGATATGTCTGATGATGAAGAAGCGCAGCCAGCAAGTGCGGTCGCAATGACCGCCAGGCTCAAATAACGCATAAGAATCCCCCAGCCAGGAAAGCAATATCGAAGCTCAACCAAAACGTGAGATCAATAAGACGTTCGCCGGGCCGGTAGAACTACGGACTAGCGGCCGAGCGATGCACCGCAGCAAGCGTGGAGACCGATACTCCTGAGCTGTTGAGTTGCCGCGCCCCCGTGAACGCATCGAAGCTCGACGCGTCCAAGTATCACGCAGTATTCGAGATTTAGATTGCTCGCGGAGTGCCTCAGAGAAGCGAAGGCTGCCGTCTAGATCTTTAGTTGACGGAGCTTGGTACTCTTCATGGGCAATTCGTACATTGCTCCACCCTGAACTGTTGCCGGGACAGTTTGAATGACGGGCCACAGCGCTAGCAAGCGTTCCATCTGCTTTATCACAGTGCCTTGTAGAGCCCTTGCGAGAGGAAGAGGCCAATGAGATTAGAGTTTCGAAAGGCATGATATTCAGCGCGATTCCTTGTAATTCGCCGATCGCCAGAGACGACGATCCACTGCCCGTCTTTGCTTAGGTTTGCGATCCAATCGACGTCACTAATGTTGCGGGGAAATTTTTCCGCCAAGTAGGAGACTTCGTGTTCGCCCTTGAAGAGTTCACGAAGGGCTCGCGCCATCGCCGAAGACATGTTGTGGTCAAAGAAGAGCTTCACGCAGCGAGTGATTGTTCAAATTTCACGGCGTCTCTGACCGCGGACGGCGATACGTCATACAGTCTGCTCACGCGCGTGATTGATCCCTCGGCCTTAAGGGCGTCAGCCAGCACCACGGTCGGTACACCATAGTTCGTTGCAATCGGCTGGCCAAAAGCGCGCTTAGGATCGATCACAATGCTCTGCCTGCCTTCGAACGGTCGCCAGCGCGTGACAATGTCGTGCGAGATATCGAGGTCTTTAAAAGTTCTATCGATAACCTTCTTGATTGCATATTGATGGCTTTTGAGGTCGAGAACCTCATCCTCGCCGGTCCGCCTCATGCTCTCTAGAAAGATGGTGCGTCCATCTGTTCGGAAGCGACGAGTGGAAAATGGATGGTCGTCGCCAGCACATTCCCGTGCGTATTCGAGGCAGTTGCGAACAGTGAGAATAGAGAGGCCAGCGTCGAGGAAGCTCTTGATCACTCGAAGCTCAATCAGATCTCGAAACCCCAGTTCGATGTGATGATCATATGCGGGTAGCTGAGGCGTCCAGAGGGGGGCATGTCGATCGTCTTGTCGCCATGCGTATAGCTGTAGCCTCCGAGCCATCGGCGGATATTTAGTGGTCGGATCTTGAGCAACCTTGCAGCCTCGGGCACGGTGTAATAGCCGATCCCGAGGGTGGGGGTGTCTTTCTGGTAGTGGGTCTGAAGCATGGTCGGACCATAACGCGAATGGCGTTTTCAGACCATATCGCGTCGGAGCACATGGTGCATGCTAGTCAACCCGCCCATAAAGGAACAAAAACGGCCGGATCTTTCGATCCGGCCGCAGCGCAAAACTCTACCCGGCTAAGCCTACGCCACGCAACCTAGCCCCAGCCCTATTCCGAAAAAATCTCAGCTGGCCTTCTTGGCCGGCGCGTCGCCGACCTTCTTCTCGATGGCGCGCTTCAGCTCGAGGGCGCGCGGCGACAGGGTGGCGGCGTTGGCCTTGAGCAGGAAGGGGTCGAGGCCGCCATTGTGGTCGACGCTCTTCACCGCGTTGGTGGAGACGCGCAGGCGCACGTTGCGGCCCAGCGCTTCCGAGATGAAGGTGACGTTGACCAGGTTCGGCAGGAAGCGGCGCTTGGTCTTGATGTTGGAGTGGCTGACCTTGTGGCCGACGAGGGGGCCCTTGGCCGTCAGTTCGCAGCGGCGAGACATGGCATAATTCCTTCGGTCTAAACCCCCAATGCTTGCGGCCGCCTTCAGGGGCGCCACGGGGGCAAATTCTTTCGTCCTTGCAGGGAGCGGGCGGACGTATAGGGGCAGTAGGGCGGGTAGTCAAGGATTTGGGGCGGGATCGTGCCCCAGGTGTCATCGCCCGCGAAGGCAGGCGATCCGGTACGCCGAGGCGGCGCGGCTGGAGCCGGAAGGCGGCGGCGTACTGACAGCGGAGGGAAAGGGGAGAGGCAAGCGAGCCCGCTGCAGAACTCCGGGAAATCACCAAAACGGCAATGTTTAAAACCCCTTACCATCACATAAAGGGCGCAATCGCCGCTGAAAAGTCCAGTGAGTTCCTTTAAAGCTTGGCCCTTGGGACACATTGCTTGCCGCCGGAGCAGGCTTAAGTAACAACCACTCGTTTTCCGATTGGATCGTCTCGTGCACACGTCCCCCCTCATCCCGCCCCGGCTGCGCGCGGCCGGCAGGCTGGCCGTTGTCATCAGGCTGGCGCTGGCGGCTGTTGGCGGGCTGGTTTGGGTGTGGGGAACGCAGCCGGCGGCGGCGCAGGGCAAGCTCGAGGCGCAATATGAGGCGACGCTGTCAGGCATTCCGGTCGGCCGCGGCGCCTGGAACATCGATATCCAGGACGACGTGTTTTCCGCGGCGGCCTCCGGCGGCACCACAGGCATTCTGAAATCCTTCGCGGGCGGGTCCGGCACCGGCGCCTCGCAGGGGCGCGTCGTCAACGGCGCGCTGGTCGCCAGCGCTTACCAGGCCTCCACCACCACCTCGAAAAAGACCGAAGAGATCCACATCACCCTCGACAAGGGCAATGTGAAGGATTTTGGCATCATCCCGGAGCCGCCTGTTGATCCTGATCGTATCGTCGTCACCGAGGCGCATCGGCGCGGCGTGTTCGATCCGATGACGGCCTCGCTGGTGCGCGTGCCAGGCACCGGCGATCCCCTGTCGCCCGAGGCCTGCCATGGCTCGGCGCCGGTGTTCGACGGCCGCATGCGCTACGAGCTCAAGCTCGATTTCAAGCGCATGGAGACGGTGAAGGCGGAGAAGGGCTATCACGGCCCGGTCGTGGTCTGCGCGGTCTATTTCGTGCCCGTCGCCGGCTACATCCCCGACCGCCCCGTGATCAGATACCTCGCCGCCCAGCGCAACATCGAGATCGCGCTCGCGCCCGTCGCGGGCACGCGGATCCTGGTTCCATTCTGGCTGAAGGTCCCGACCCCGCTCGGCCCCGCCATGCTGGAAGCCACCAGCTTCATCACCACGGCCCAGCCGCCAAGAGTGGCGAAGACGCAGTAGGGGCTGCACTGCCCACCCCCGCCCACCGGCCGTCATTCCGGGGCGCGCCCCTTGGCGCGAACCCGGAATCCATCGGGCCGCGGCGACTGTCTCACGATGGATTCCGGGTTCGTCGCCGCGCGACGCCCCGGAATGACTGATGGAGACGTGGCAGCAAGCCATATCAATGACTTACCTACTGTGCATGGGGTTGTTTCGGCGACAGGGCCGCATTTTCCGGGAATCCATTTGACTCCGGCCCGATTCTGATTCGACTCGGCGCCATCCCCAACTTAAGGGTTTCAGCCCCCACATCGTCGCTTGTGCGGCCCCCCAAAACTCCATCTAGTGCACACGCAAAACGAGTCCCACGACAGCTTGCGTGAACGGAACGGGACTCACAGGGGAGTCAGCGATTCGGCCGCGATTCGTTCTAGAGTCGTTCCGAAGCTTAAGGGATGAGGAAAAAGCGTCGCAAAGTGAGACAGTTGCGCGAGGTTTCTAGATCCCGTCACCCTGAGGTGGCCGCTTCTTCAGCGGCCCTCGAAAGGCGACGGGCCCGGCTGGTGCCGCCCGGCTGGCACCCCGGCCCTGCATCCTTCGAGCACCTCAGGATGACGGATCGCGCGCACGGCACCCCTTCGCCTCATCAAGCCCTGACTTTCGCCCCATCAGCCATTACCTATTCCGGCAGACATGGCCTTTCCTCCTTCCCCCTTCGCTTCCGAGCGCGTGCCCGGCGCTGGCGTCACTGCGGTGCTCGGGCCCACCAACACCGGCAAGACCCATCTCGCCATCGAACGGATGCTGGCGCATTCGTCGGGCCTGATCGGCTTGCCGCTGCGCCTGCTGGCGCGCGAGGTCTATAACAAGATCGTCGCCCGCGTCGGCCCTGAGGCCGTCGCGCTGGTGACGGGCGAGGAGAAGATCAAGCCCAGGAGCCCGCGCTACTGGGTCTCGACCGTCGAGGCGATGCCGCGCGATCTGGACGTCTCCTTCCTCGCCGTCGACGAGATCCAGATCGCCTCCGATCTCGAGCGCGGCCACGTCTTCACCGACCGCATCCTCAACCGCCGCGGCCGCGATGAGACGCTGCTGCTGGGCGCCGCCACGATGCGCCCGATCATCGAGCGGCTCCTGCCCGGCGTGTCCATGATCACCCGGCCGCGCCTGTCGCAGCTGGAATTTGCCGGCGACCGCAAGATCACGCGCCAGCCGCGCCGCACCGCCATCGTCGCCTTCTCCGCCGACGAGGTCTACGCCATCGCCGAGCTGATCCGCCGCCAGCACGGCGGCGCCGCCGTGGTGCTGGGCTCGCTCTCACCGCGCACCCGCAACGCGCAGGTGGCGATGTTCCAGAACGGCGATGTCGATTATCTCGTCGCCACCGATGCTGTCGGCATGGGCCTCAATCTCGACGTCGACCACGTCGCCTTCGCCTCCGACCGCAAGTTCGACGGCTTTCAGTTCCGAAGGCTGACGCCGGCCGAGTTCGCGCAAATCGCCGGCCGCGCGGGGCGCGCCACGCGCAACGGCACTTTCGGTACCACGGGCCGCTGCGGCCCGTTCGAGCCCGAGCTCGTGAATGCGCTCCAGAACCACATCTTCGATCCCGTGAAGATGCTGCAATGGCGCAACTCGAAGCTGGATTTCTCCTCCCTCGGCGCGCTCCAGGTCTCGCTCAATCTCGCCCCCGGCCACGAGACGCTGACGCGGGCGCCGATCGCCGAAGACATGCGCGTGCTCGACCACGCCGCCCGCGACGTCGAGGTGCGCGATATCGCGCATGGCAAGGCGGCCGTGGAGCGGCTCTGGGAGGCCTGCCAGGTCCCGGACTACCGGAAACTGTCGCCTGCGGCCCATGCCGAGCTGGTGACGACGCTCTACGGCTTCCTGATGCGGAAGGGCTGCATCCCCGATTCCTGGTTCGCGGCCCAGGTCGAGCAGGCCGACCGCGTCGACGGCGACATCGACACACTATCGGCGCGAATCGCGCAGATCCGCACCTGGACCTTCGTCGCCAACCGCCCGGACTGGCTGAAAGACCCCGATCGCTGGCAGGGGATCGCCCGCGAGGTCGAAAATAAATTATCGGATGCGCTCCATGAACGCTTGACTGAGCGTTTCGTTGATCGCCGGACCAGTGTATTGATGCGCCGCCTGCGGGAGAACACGAGCTTGAATACGGAAATCGGCAAGACCGGCGAAGTTATCGTCGAAGGCCATGTCATCGGCCGCCTCGATGGCTTCACCTTTGCACCGGATGCGGCGGAAGCCGGCTCCGATGCGAAAGCCTTGCAGGCTGCCGCGCAAGCGGTGCTCGCCGGCGAGATCAATACGCGCGCCGAAAAACTCGGCAACGCGCCGGACGATCAGTTCGTGCTGACCTCCGACGGCACCATCCGCTGGACCGGCGACGCCGTGGCGCGGCTGACGGCCGCAGAGGAGGCGCTGCATCCGCGCATCCGCATCATCTCGGATGAGCGGCTCACGGGCGCTCCCCGCGAAAAAGTGCAGGCGCGGCTCGACCTCTGGCTCAAGACGCATATCGAAAAGCTGCTCGGGCCGATGTTCGAGCTGTCGAGGGCCGAGGACGTCACGGGTATCGCCCGCGGCATCGCCTATCAGCTGGTCGAGGCGCTCGGTGTGCTCGAGCGTCCGAAGATCGCCAACGAGCTGAAGGATCTCGACCAGCCCTCGCGCGCGACGCTGCGTAAATATGGCGTCCGCTTCGGCGCCTATCACATCTATTTCCCCGGCATCCTCAAGCCCGCCGCGCGTGCGCTGGCTGCGCTGTTGTGGGCGCTGAAGCAGGACAATGTCGATCTGTCGGCACTGTCGGGGGCGCAGCATCTGGCTTCCTCGGGGCGCACTTCGTTCCCGGTCGACAAGAGCTTGCCGCGCGATGCCTATCGCGTGCTCGGCTACAAGCAGGCCGGCGAGCGTGCCGTGCGGGTCGATATCCTGGAGCGCCTTGCGGATCTGATCCGGCCCGCGCTGGCCTGGCGCGAGAACTCGCCCGGCGAAAAGCCCGCCGGCGCGTTCGACGGCCGCAGCTTCGTTGTCACACAGGCGATGACCTCGCTCACCGGCTCCGCCGGTGAGGACTTTGCCTCGGTGCTGCGCGCGCTCGGCTATCGCATGGAGAAGCGTGCACCGCTGCCGCCGAAGCCGGTCGCGACCGTGGCTGCGGAAACGCCGGCTGCTGAGGCATCTGCAGAAGCGCCTGCGACCGAACAGGCGGTCGCACCCGCGGATGTCGCGATCGAAGCCGTCACCGTCGAAGACGCGCCCGGCATGGAGCAGCATGAAGAGCCCGCTCACGAAGAGCCGGCGCTCGAAGTCTCTTCTGATTCGCCCGTCACGCCCGAAGATGCCCCCGGCATTGCCCCGCCGGTGGAAGAGGCTGCTGCAGCGGCAGAGGCTGGAGCTGAAGACGCTCCCGCCGAAACCGCCGCAGTGGAAGCCGCCGCCTCCCCCGATGCCGCTGCGCCGGTCGAGGCGGCGCCGGCTGAAGCTGCGGCTGCGCCCGCTGAACCCGAGCTCGTCGAAGTCTGGCGTCCCGGTGGCCGTCACGAGGATCGCAAGCCGCGTCACGAGCGTCATCGCCATCAGCGCCACCACAATCAGCGCCCGCAGCAGGCGAGCGCCGAGGCCGGTGCTGACGGCGCCACGACTGCGCCGGGCGAAGCCGCCGAAGGCGCGAAGGCGGGACATCGTCACGGCGGCCATCGTCGCGACCGCGATGCTGGCCGAGATTTCCGCAAAGGCCGTGAAGGCGGCGAGGGTGGTGAGCGCCGCGACGACCGCAATCGCAGCTTTCAGGGCAAGGACCGCGACAAGGATCGCGATCGCAACCGCGACAACAAGAAGTTCGGCGGCGATCGTGACAAGGGCCGCGACAACAGGGGCGGCCGCGACCGCGACAAGGGCAGGGATCGCCGCGACCGCGAGTCAGGTCCGTCGCTGCGTCCCTACGCCTCGAGCGCGAGCCCGCGTGAGCGCGATCGTCCCGCCGATCCGAACTCGCCCTTCGCCAAGCTCGCAGCGCTGAAAGAGCAGCTCTCGGGGCGCAAGGAGTAATCCCACGACCACCGAGCGGCAGCGCCTCGACAAATGGCTGTGGCACGCGCGGGTGGTGAAGGCGCGGACCTCGGCGGCTGAACTTGTCGTAACAGGCCACGTCCGCATCAACGGCACGCGCGAGAAATCGCCGGGCCATGCGATCAAGCTCGGCGACGTCATCACCGTCGCGCTCGATCGCACCGTACGCGTGCTCAAAGTGACTGCTTTCATCGAGCGGCGCGGCGATGCCGCCTCGGCGCGCCTGCTCTACGAGGAGCTCGGCGACATAAAGCGCAATTAGTTGCGCATGGTATTCATTTCTTGGTCGATCAACCACACAAAGCCGTCATGATCGGGGCTTCCCGACCTTGCAGCGCGGGGCCATCCGCGCTACGCAAGCCGCGACTTTTAAAAGAGCTTTTCGGAGCGTTGGATGACTTACGTCGTCACTGAAAACTGCATCAAGTGCAAGTACACCGACTGCGTCGAGGTCTGCCCCGTCGACTGTTTCTACGAGGGCGAGAACATGCTGGTCATCCATCCTGACGAATGCATCGATTGCGGCGTGTGCGAGCCGGAATGTCCGGCGGACGCCATCAAGCCGGACACCGAGCCGGGCCTGGAAAAGTGGCTTGAGGTGAACTCCGCATACGCCAAGAGCTGGCCGAACATCACCCAGAAGAAAGAATCACCTGCCGACGCCGAGGAGTTCGACGGGCAGGAGGGCAAGTTCGAGAAATATTTTTCTAAGAATCCCGGCTCCGGAGACTAAATTCCGGCGCAAACTTAACCCTAATAGCGTCGTCAGCGCCGAAAACCAGCCCTCAAGACCCCTAAATCATTGATTTTTGCGGGAAATGTGCTATATTGGGCACATTAAGCCGAACCCCGTCAGCCCCGCTTGGCCCCTCTGGGTTCCCGTGAAACCAAATGTCGAAACAGGGGCGTGGCAGTTTCCGCGCGCAGGCTGTGTCACAGAAAACGCGTAAAAAGAGTACTTCAGCGAGGGCTTCCCATAAGGAGGCCAAAAAAGTCGCCGCGGCCAGCCGTAGCGCATCCAAGGGTCGGACCGCGACGAAGGCGCCGGCTGCAAAGTCCTCGAAGAACAAAAGAAGCGCAATGCCTAACAAGACTGCCAAACCGGCCGCGAAAGCGACCGTTGCCAAGCCTGCTGCCAAGGCTCCCGCGGCCAAGGCTCCCGCTGCCAAGCCCGTTGCTCCGAAGGCTCCCGTTGCTGCCGCCCCCGCCAAGGCCCCCGTTGCTGCTGCCAAGCCGGCCGTGAAGGCCGCTGCACCCGCGCCGAAGGTCGAGGAAAAGAAGGTCGTGACCCAGCGTCAGGGCTTCAAGGCCAATGAATTCGTCGTCTATCCCGCTCACGGCGTCGGTCAGATTCTGGCCATCGAGGAGCAGGAGATCGCCGGTGCGAAGCTCGAACTGTTCGTCATCAACTTCATCAAGGACAAGATGACGCTGCGCGTTCCGACCGCCAAGGTCGCCAATGTCGGCATGCGCAAGCTGTCCGAGCCGGCGCTGGTGAAGAAGGCGCTGGAGACCCTCAAGGGTCGCGCCCGCGTCAAGCGCACCATGTGGTCGCGCCGCGCCCAGGAATACGAAGCAAAGATCAATTCGGGCGACATCGTTGCGATCGCGGAAGTCGTGCGCGACCTCTATCGCTCGGAGTCGCAGCCCGAGCAGTCGTACTCCGAACGTCAGCTCTACGAAGCGGCACTCGATCGTCTGTCCCGCGAGATCGCGGTGGTGCAGCACTCGACCGAGACCGAAGCGGTCAAGGAGATCGAGGCCCAGCTTGCCAAGAGCCCGCGCCGCGCCAACGCCAAGGCAGAAGCCGCCGACGGCGAAGGTGAGACGGATGCCGAGGGCGATACAGACGATACCGATGGCGACGACACCACCGTCGCCGACGAGGCCGCGTAAGCATCTCGTCGCCTCGATCGCAACAGCTCAAAAGCCCGGCCGCTCGGCCGGGCTTTTTGTTGGGGCGCGTGATCCAACGGCGGCCGAAGCTTCGCCATGGTCACGCGCGCGGCTGGGTCCAGATCGCGATCGGCCGCTCGAGCCCGCGGATCGGTTGGGGATCGCAGGCGATCAACGATGCAAAGGCTCCGGCTGTGCTGCCGAGCTCCAGCTTGGCGCGGCTGACGAGATCGTTGCTTGCCACCAGCGCGCAGTCGAGCGTGCGCGTCAGCCCCTCGAGTCGGCTTGCCGCATTGACGGTCGCGCCGATCACGGCAAATTCCAGACAGGTGTGCCCGATGTCGCCGAGGACCACCGGTCCGTAATGCAGGCCAAAGCTGACGCGCATGGCTGGCTCGCCGGCCGCCGTTCGTCGCGCGTTCCAGCCGTCTGCCGCCGCGATCATGGCCTGGGCACAGCGCAACGCGTTGCTGGCGTCGCGCGGGCCTGCGAAGGGCGTGCCGAATGTCGCCATCAATCCATCGCCCAGATATTTGTCCAGCGTGCCCTCGTGGCGGAAGACTTCCTGCTCCATCAATCCGTGGAATTCGCGCAGCGTCCGCACCACTTCGTCCGGAGCGCGCACATCGGCAAAGGCGGTGAAGCCGACGATGTCCACGAACAGCACCGCGACGTCCTGGGTGCGCACCTGCTTCAGCGGCTCGTCGTGCTTCGATAATTCCGTGACGACGTTGGGTGAGAAGTAGCGCGCAAGGTTGCCGCGTTCCCGCTCCACCGCGGCATGTCTAACCAACAGATCATTGCTGCGGCGAACCGCGAGCGCCAGCGTAACGGCCACGATCAGGAAGACGACGATTTCCTGGATGCGGAGGCCGAATCCGATCGCGCTGGGCGAAATCAACGCGAGCAGCCTGTGATCGCTGCCCACCGCTTCAGCAATACGGGCGGTCAGCGCGGGATCAGGATCAGGCTGCCACCACACCCAGGCAAGGCCGATCGCCCACAGCGCCGCGGTCCATGTGCCGACCGCAATCACGGTTCGCCAGGAATAGGCCAGCGTGCCCGCGGCGAGCAGTACGAAGAAGTAGATGAAGTTGCCGAAATGGTATTGCATCGCCGCCGGCCAGTGCGTCGTTCCGAACGGGTTCGGGACGACGATGACGAATGTGAGCAGCGCCAGGTCGCAGAACAAAAGCGCCAATTCCGGTCGCGAAACGCCGACCCGTCCGACCCTGACTTGGGCCCAGCCGATCAGTGCGAACAGGCCGAGCAGCGCCACGTAATAGAGCTGCTCCCATGCCGGGTTGATGGCCAGCAACAGGCAGGCGATGACGGCCAGCGCGACATAGCGCGCCCGCACGGCCAGTTGCAGGCCCTCTCTCTTGCCTGCTTCGAGCGCCGCCTGGGCAAACTGGACGGTTTCGGTGTCACGCTGGCTGCGCGCGCGCGACTGAGCGGCGGACCCGCCGAGGCGTTCGACGAGCATTGTCACAGGGCGGTCTCCTCGCTTGGCCGTTGCAGCACCGCGCCGGCCGTCAGCCGACGCATCCGGTAGTCTAGTGATGCATGGCCGCGAGGTCATCAGCTCGGCTGGGTGTTTTCCTCTCCACGCGGCGAACGCTCATTTCACCGGTCGCTTCTCGAGCTTCCGCGCCAGCGTGCGGCGGTGCATGCCCAGCCGCCTTGCCGCCTCCGAAATGTTGAAATCGGTCTCGATCAGCGTCTGGTGGATGCGCTCCCATTCCAGCGTCTTGATCGAGGTCGGCCGCACGTCCAGCGCGACTTCGGCGTTGCCTTCGGCCTTGGTGAAGGCGGCTTCGATGTCATCGGTGTTGGAAGGCTTTGCGAGGTAGTGGCAGGCCCCTAACTTGATGGCCTCGACGGCGGTCGAGATGCTGGCAAAGCCCGTCAGCACCACGATCAGCATCTCCTCGTCATGGGCATGCAGCAGCTCGACACAGGCGAGGCCCGAGGCGCCCCCGAGCTTGAGGTCGACCACGGCGTAGCCGAACGATCGATCCCCCAGAACCTTTCGGACATCCTCGATCGACGCGGCGAGCACGACCTCATAGCCGCGGCGCTCGAACGAGCGCTTCAGCGTGCGCGCAAAGCCTTCGTCGTCCTCGACGACGATGAGCGAGCGGTCAGGCGTCAAAGCGGCCTCCGATCGCGAGCGTGGCGAGCGGCAAGGTGAGCCGGACGGTGGCGCCGCGCTTCCTGTGGTTCTCCGCGGTCACGCTGCCCCCCAACTTGCGCACCACGTTCACGACCAGGAACAGGCCGAGCCCGCCACCGGCGCGGCCCTTGCTCGACTGATAGGGCTTTCCGAGCTGCGCCAGCATTTCCGGCGCAAAGCCCGGGCCGCGGTCGCTGATCGACAGCACCAGATTGTCGCCCTCGCGCTCGGCGAGCAACTCCACCCATTCGCGCGAGACCTCATAGGCGTTGTCGAGCACGTTGAAGATCACCTGCTTCAGCGCGATGTCCGAGACGATCGCGACATCCTCGCCAAAGGTGTTGGTGAAATAGAGCGTCCGCGCCGAGCGGGCGTCGCGCCATTCCTCGACCAGCGCGGTGACGAAGTCCGTTACCGTCGTCGGCGAGGATCCTTCGCCGCGCGCCTCGCCGGCCGACACCAGAATGCCTGTTACGATGCTTTTGCAGCGTTGCAGCGAGGTCTCCATCTCAGTGAGGTCCTCGGCAAGCTCCTGATCGGCGACAAGATCGGGCATGCGGCGCCAGTCGCTGAGGATGACGGAGAGCGAGGCGAGCGGCGTGCCGAGCTCATGCGCGGCGCCGGAGGCAAGCAGGCCCATGCGGACGATGTGGTCCTGCTCGGCGGCGTGCTGCCGCAAAGCCGCCAGATGCGCGTCGCGCTGACGCAAATTCCTGTTGATGCGGGTGACGAACACGACCAGCAGCACGGCGTTGAGAACGAAGCCGAGCAGCATGCCTGTGACGGTGAGCGTGTAGGTCTCGCTGAGGGGATTTGGCGGCAGGTCGAGCGGCCGATAGGCGATCGTCAGCCAGACGAAGCTCGCGCAGGTCAGCGCCACCAGCGACCAGGTCGAACGGGAATCGAGCAGCACCGCTCCCAGCGTCACCTGGAGCAGGAACAACGAGGTGAAGGGATTGGTGGCGCCTCCGCTGAGATAGAGCTGCGCGGTCAGGGCGGCGACGTCGAGCATCAGCGCGACCAGAAGCTCATTGTTGGTGATTGCGGCGCGATGGCGCACCCAGACCAGGCTGGAGACGTTGAGCAGCACCAGCGCGCCGATCACCGCGCCCATGCGGGTGAGGGGCAGGGGAATGCCGAGCCAGAAGTGCACGCCGCCGATGGTGACGATCTGGCCGACCACCGCGGTCCAGCGCAGCTGGATCAGCAGCGCCATGTTCTTGCGATTGGTCTCGTCGTCGGTCGGGGCAGCGCCGATCAGCTCGCTGCGCGCGTCCGCCTGCGATTGCAGCGTGACGGCCAGCTCGCCAAAATGTCGTCCATCGTCAGGTCGGTTCGACGATCGTTCCAGCATCTGATCCCGTCCTGCGGGCGGAGGCGTCCAGGCCGCCGGCCGGTTCGTGGACGAAGCGTTGGCGGCGGAACAGCCCGCCGCGAAATGTGACGAAAAGTCTACCGGCCAGCATGAACGCCAGGGCAAACCACGTCAGCGCGTAGATCAGGTGGTTATTGGGAAAGCTGACCACGGTCAATCCGCCGATTGGACCGGGACCGGATCGTGATCCGGCATCGGCATCGATGAAAAAGGGCGCCACGTTGTGGAGGTCGCGGGCCGCCGCGATCGCGGCGACATCCCGCGAATACCAGCGGTTGTGCTGGGGCACGTTGTCCCTGAGGAATCCGCCTTTCGGCTCGGTGATGCGCAAAAGGCCCCTGACCTCCACCTGGCCGTCCGGATTGCCACCCTGGCGCGCCGATGGGTCACGCCGCTCCGACGGCACGAAGCCGCGGTTGATCAGGACAGTCGTGCCGTCATCGCGCTCAAGCGGCGTCAGCACCCAATAGCCGGGGCCTTCCTCGGTGACGGCCTGAACCAGCGTCTCGCGGTCGTGCAGGAAGCGGCCGGCGACGCTGACATGCCGGTATTCGTCGCTTGCGGCGGTGATCGCAGGCCACGACGCCCGCGAGGGGATCGGCTGCGCCCGGGCATGGACGCGCTGCTCGACCCGGTCGATCAGCGCCAACTTCCAGGTGCGGCGCTCGACCTGCCAGACGCCGAGGGCCATCAGAACGACAAACGCGATGAGTGAGAGAACCGTGAGCCACAGGGACGGACGCGCAGCCCGTGCGGGGCTGCGCGTTTCGTCATGCTCTGGTCTCACGGGATCGCTCACTTCATTCCCGTCATCTCGTGGATCGGCATCATGTTGCTGTTGAGGTGGTTCATCACCCACAGCGAACCCGACAGCGCGATCACCACCATGACGATGGTGAAGATCAGTGCCATCATGCTCCAGCCGTTCTCGGACTTGGGGCTCATATGCAGGAAGTAGATCATGTGCACGACGATCTGCACGACCGCGAAGGCCATGATGACCAGTGCGGTGATCTGCTTGCTCGGCAGCGTGCCGCTCATCACCAGCCAGAACGGGATCGCGGTCAGCGCCACCGACAGCACGAAGCCGAGCATGTAGCCCGAGAACGTGCTGTGGGCGTGGCCGTCGTCGTGGTGATGGCCGTCCGCGTGGGCGGCGCGGGTATCGGTGCTCATCGCAGAACTCCCAGGAGATAGACGAAGGTGAAGACGCCGATCCAGACCACGTCCAGGAAGTGCCAGAACATCGACAGGCACATCAGGCGGCGGCGGTTGGCCTCGATGAGGCCGAAGCGCCAGACCTGCACCATCAGCGTCACCAGCCAGATCAGGCCGCAGGAGACGTGCAGGCCGTGGGTGCCGACCAGGGTGAAGAAGGCCGACAGGAAGGCGCTGCGCTGCGGCGTTGCGCCCTCATGGATCATGTGGGCGAACTCGGTGAGCTCGATACCGATGAAGGCGGCGCCGAACAGGCCGGTGATCAGGAGCCACATCTGTGTCTGCGCGATCTTGTTCTGCTGCATCGTCAGCATGGCAAAACCATAGGTGATCGACGACAGCAGCAGCATCGAGGTGTTCACCGCGACCAGGTTGAGGTCGAACAGGTCCTTCGGCGCGGGGCCGGCGGCGTAGTTGGCGCCGAGCACGCCGAAGGCGGCAAACAGCATCGCGAAGATGAGGCAGTCGCTCATCAGATAGATCCAGAAGCCGAGCGAGGTGCTGTAGCCTTCCGGATGCGGATGCTCGTCGGCGAGATAGAAGACCGGCTCGCCGGTTTGGGTGGGATTGACAGCGACAGTCATTTACTTGGCTCCGGCGAGCAGTTTGGTGCGCGCGTCCTCGGTCCGGATGACGTCGTCAGCCGGAATGTCGAAGTCGCGGTGATAGTTGAAGGTGTGACCGATCCCGACGGCGAGCAACGCGATGAAGCTCAAGGCGGCCAACCACCACATGTACCAGATCAGGCCAAAACCCATCGCGGTGGCGAAGCCGGCGAGGATGATGCCGGTGCCGGTGCTGCTGGGCATATGGATCGATTTGAATCCCATCAGCGGACGCTGGTAACCGCGCTTCTTCATGTCCCACCAGGCATCGTTGTCGTGGACGACGGGCGTGAAGGCGAAGTTGTAGTCCGGCGGCGGCGAGGACGTTGCCCATTCCAGCGTGCGCGCATCCCAGGGATCGCCGGTGACGTCCTTGAGCTGCTCGCGCTTGAGGAAGGAGACCGCGAACTGCATCAGCATCGAGAGAATGCCGAGGAAGACGAGGCCGGCGCCAATCGCGGCGATGACGAACCAGACCTGCAGCGAGGCATCGTCGAACACGCGCAGGCGGCGGGTCACGCCCATCAGGCCGAGCACATAGAGCGGCATGAAGGCCATGTAGAAGCCGGTGACCCAGAACCAGAACGAGCACTTGCCCCAGAACGGATCGAGCTTGAAGCCGAACGCCTTCGGGAACCAGTAGTTGATGCCGGCGAACGCGCCGAACACCACGCCGCCGATGATCACGTTGTGGAAGTGCGCGATCAGGAACAGGCTGTTGTGCAGGACGAAGTCGGCCGGCGGCACCGCGAGCAGCACGCCGGTCATGCCGCCGATCACGAAGGTGAGCATGAAGGCGATGGTCCACAGCATCGGCAGCTCGTAGCGGATGCGGCCGCGATACATCGTGAACAACCAGTTGAACATCTTCGCGCCCGTCGGGATCGAGATGATCATCGTGGTGATGCCGAAGAACGAGTTGACGCTGGCGCCCGAGCCCATCGTGAAGAAGTGGTGCAGCCAGACCAGGTACGACAGGATGGTGATGACGACAGTGGCGTAGACCATCGAGGTGTAGCCGAACAGGCGCTTGCCGGAGAAGGTCGAGGTGACTTCCGAGAAGATGCCGAAGGCGGGAAGAACCAGGATGTAGACTTCAGGGTGGCCCCAGATCCAGATCAGGTTCACGTACATCATCGGGCTGCCGCCGAAATCGTTCGTGAAGAAGTTGGTGCCGACATAGCGATCGAGCGAGAGCAGCGCGAGCACGACGGTCAGGACCGGGAAGGAAGCGACGATCAGGATGTTGGTGCAGAGCGAGGTCCAGGTGAACACCGGCATCTTCATCATGGTCATGCCGGGGCAGCGCAGCTTGACGATGGTGCAGATCAGATTGATGCCCGATAGCGTCGTTCCGACGCCGGCGACCTGGAGCGCCCAGATGTAATAGTCGACGCCGACGTCAGGACTGTAGCCGATGTTCGACAGCGGCGGATAAGCCAGCCAGCCGGTGCGGGCGAATTCGCCGATGAACAGCGAGGCCATCACCAGCACCGCGCCGCCGACCGTCATCCAGAAGCTGAAATTGTTCAGGAACGGGAACGACACGTCGCGGGCGCCGATCTGCAGCGGCACGACGTAGTTCATCAGGCCTGTCACCAGCGGCATCGCCACGAAGAAGATCATGATCACGCCGTGAGCGGTGAAGACCTGGTCGTAGTGATGGGCGGGCAGGAAGCCTTCCGAGCCGTTGAACGCCATCGCCTGCTGCGCGCGCATCATCAGCGCGTCGGCGAAACCGCGCAGCAGCATGACGATGCCGAGGATCATGTACATGATGCCGATGCGCTTGTGGTCGACGGTGGTGAACCACTCGCGCCACAGATAGCCCCAGAGGCGGAAATAGGTGAGGCCGGCGAGCAGCGTGACGCCGCCGAGCGCGACCATAGCGAAGGTGCCGACAAGGATCGGCTCGTGCAGCGGCAGCGAATCGAAGCCGAGACGGCCGAAGATGAACTTGAGAAGATCAGGAGACATGCTGGATCTCTTTAGGAATCGGACTTGGAACGTTGTCCGAGGAAGAAGGACGAGGACTTCAGCGGCGCCAAGGTCGGCCGCTTCAGGCCGGCACCGACGAGCGGCGCGGTGTCGAGCGGCGCCTTGATCGCGGACGTGGTCCGGCCTTGCGGTGCGTCGGGGGTGCAGGTGCCGGCGACGAAGACAGGCTCCGGCCCGAGCACGGTGCCGCGGCGGGCGTATTTGTCGTAGGAGAGCGGAAGGGTGTTGTTCAGGCCCTCATGGCCGTTACCGCCCTTGGCGTCGATCGCCATCATCTCGCTCTGGCACATCTTGCCGGCCTCGACGCACATGTTGAGGATCAGGCGATAGAGATCGGAATCGACCGAGCCCCAGCGGCGCACCGGCTCGTTCTCGCTGGGCTTTTCGAGCTGGAGATATTCAGTGCGGCCAAGCGAGCCACCGGCGGACTTGGCCTGTGCGACCCAGGCGTCAAAACCCTTGTCGTCGAGGCCCTGGAAGTTGAAGTGCATGCCGGAGAAGCCGGCACCGCTATAGTTGGCCGAGAAGCCCTTATAGGTGCCCGCGTGATTCACGACGGCGTGGAGCTTGGTCTCCATGCCCGGCATCGCATAGATCTGGCCGGCGAGCGCGGGGATGTAGAACGAGTTCATCACCGAAGAGGCGGTAATGCGGAAATTGATCGGACGATCGACGGGCGCTGCCAGGTCGTTGACGGTGGCGATGCCGTAGTCGGGATAGATAAAGAGCCACTTCCAGTCGAGCGCGACGACATCGACCTCGAGCGGCGCCTTGGACTGGTCGATGGCACGGTCGGCATGGATGCGCCCGAGCGTGCGATAGGGGTCGAGGAGATGCGTGCCCATCCAGGTCAGAGCGCCCAGGCAAACGATGATCAGCAGCGGCGCCGACCAGATCACCAGCTCGAGCTTGGTCGAGTGGTCCCAATCCGGCTCGTAGCGGGCCGAGGTGTTGGACTGGCGGTAGCGCCAGGCGAACAGCACCGTCAGCGCCATCACGGGGACGACGATCAGGAGCATCAGGACGGTGGAGATGATGACGAGGTCGCGCTGTTGGGCAGCGATATCGCCGGCTGGCGCCAGCACGATGTAGTTGCAGCCGCTGAGCGCGGCCGCCAGGGGTAGCAGCGCCAGGATCTTGAGACGGGACACGGGCCGAGCCTTATGAGAATGAGTTTCCTTTGCGGGGCCAATGGGTAGCTGCGGCGCAGCAATCCGGACATTGGACAATTTGTCCAATGTTGCAGTGCGGGATGTTGGGTCAAACAGGTCTGGATTGCCTGGCGTCAAGCCGGGCGGTCGGCTTTGGTTTTCAGGACGTTAAGGGCGCACGCATGGCGACGGCACAGACCCCCGCACTGGCGGATATCCACTCGGGCGAGCACGGCCACGACCAGGCCAGTCCCGGCGAGATCGCCATCGGCGTCATCATCGGCCGCACCTCGGAATTCTTCGACTTCTTCGTCTACGCGATCGCCTCCGTGATCGTGTTTCCGCGCCTGGTGTTCCCGTTCACGAGCGAGCTGACCGGCACCCTCTATTCCTTCATGATCTTCGCGCTGGCCTTCATGGCCCGGCCGATCGGCACCGTCATTTTCATGACTGTCGACCGCGAGTACGGCAAGACCGCCAAGCTGGTCTCGGCGCTGTTCCTGCTCGGCACCGCCACGGTGGCGCTGGCGTTCCTGCCCGGCTATTCCGAGATCGGCGTTGCCGCGATCTGGCTGCTGGCGCTGGCGCGTCTTGCGCAGGGTCTGGCCTGGGGCGGCGCCTGGGACGGCATGGCCTCGCTGCTGGCGCTGAATGCGCCGGCGTCCCAGCGCGGCTGGTACGCAATGGTGCCGCAACTCGGCGCCCCGCTCGGGCTGATCGTGGCGAGTGCGCTGTTCGCCTATTTCGCCGGTCTCCTCTCGGCCGATGATTTCTTCGACTGGGGCTGGCGCTATCCGTTCTTCGTCGCTTTCGCCATCAACGTCGTGGCGCTGTTCGCGCGCCTGCGCATGGTGACGACGGAAGAATACGCCACACTGTTCGAGACTCGCGAACTCCAGCCGGCGCGGATCTCGGAGACGGTTGCACGCGAAGGCCAGACCATCATGCTGGGCGCGTTCGCGCCGCTGGCGAGCTTCGCGCTGTTCCACATGGTCACGGTGTTCCCGCTGTCCTGGGTGTTCCTGTTCACCCGCGAAAGCCCGGTGCGCTTCTTGATCATCGAGATCGTGGCGGCCGTGTTCGGCGTCGCTGCGATCGTGGCCTCCGGCATCATCGCCGACCGCGTCGGCCGCAAATCGTTGTTGATGGGATCGGCAATCGCAATCGCGATCTACAGCGGCTTTGCCCCGCAGCTGCTCGATGCCGGCGCGTTCGGCGAGACCATCTACATGGTGATCGGCTTCATCCTGCTCGGCCTCTCCTTCGGCCAGTCCTCGGGCGCGATTGCCTCGAACTTCAAGCAGATGTATCGCTACACGGCCTCCGCCCTGACCTCCGACATGGCCTGGCTGTTCGGCGCCGGCTTCGCCCCGCTGGTCGCGCTGTTGCTCGCCACCAATCTCGGCGTCATCGCCTCGGGTGCATACCTGCTGTCCGGCGCGTTCTGGACCCTGCTTGCGCTCTGGCTCAGTGGCCAGCGCGAAGCCGGTGACATGGACGCGGGTCAATCGTCGAACTGACGGGAATAAAGTTCGAGGCGGACGATCCTGTCGGCGGGACCGCTAACAGGAGACGCCATGAACGTCTGGTCGAATTCCGCCGGTCGGCGAAGCACTGCAAGCCTGGCTTTCGCGATTACGCTTCTTTGCGCTAGCGGGCCCGCCGGCGCGACCGGCAATGTCGCGCGGGGTCAGACGCTCTACAAGGGCTGTGCAGACTGCCACTCGATCAACGAGAACGGCGTCGGTCCGATGCACAAGGGCGTGGTCGGGCGCAAGGCGGGCAGCGTCGCGGGCTACGACTACTCGCCCGACCTGAAGAACTCCGGGATCGTCTGGACCGAGGACAATCTCGACAAATGGCTGACCGGGCCGCAGGCCATGGTGCCCGAAACCAAGATGTTCTTCGACGTGCCGGATGCGCAGGATCGCGCCGATATCATCGCGTATTTGAAGGAGAAGGCGCGGTAAGGCGGCAGTCTCGTGCGGTGGGCAAAGCGAAGCGTGCCCAGGATCTGTCGCTACAATTGATGAATGGTGGGCAAGGCGCTGCGCGCCTTTGCCTACCCTACGGCAGCCGCGCCAGCCTCAATCCGTCACGATCTTCACGCGGTCACGCACCTTCACCTGCGCGGTGCGGTCGAGCCCGTTCAGCACGCGAAAGCGTTCGGCGGGATGATCGACGCCGGCCATGCGGTGCGAGAGCGATTCCACGGTGTCGCCGGGCTGCACGGTGATGACCTTGATGCGTAGCGGACGCGCGGCCTGGATCTCTTCGAGCGTCAGGCGGCGGAAGGAATTGACGGTCTCGCGCGCATTGCGCTCGCTCTCGGTCGACTTCTGCCGCGTGGCGAAGATGAAGCGGTAGACGTCGCTGCCGAAGCGCAGCGCATAGACCTTGAATTGCCACTGGTCGCCCTTGGCGGTCGCGGACGCGCCCGGGAATCCGTTGATGGTCAGGTCTTCGGTCGAGGCCTTCTCGACGCCCTCCATCCAGCCGGAATTGAGGTAGTCGCCGAGCGATTGTTCGGCCGGCACCCGCACGACATCGAAGCGCATCGCCTGCGAGCCGCCCTCGCGCACGCCGATCACCGCCTGTGCGGTGTTGTCGAGTGTAAAGTTATCGGGCGCCTGGAAGGTGAAGCCGAGCTTCGGATGCAGGAATCTGCGGCCGCGGACGAAGCCTTCGCTCGGATCCTCGCCATAGACGAGGTTGTCGATCGCGGCGAGATAGCTCTCGCGGTCGCGCTCGGCGCCTTCGGGCGCCGCATATTGCCGCGCGATCGTCTGCGCATTCTGCACCCGCTCGGGCGTTGCCGGATGCGACGATGTGAAATCCTGCGCGCGCGGATCGAGCGAGCTCTTGCCGGCCTTCAGCTCGGCATTGCGCTCCATCGCCGAGAGAAAGCGGGCGGCACCGTAAGGGTCGAAATGCGCCTTGGCGGAGATGCCGACGCCGATGCCGTCAGCCTCGAATTCCTGGTTGCGCGAAAAGCTCGCCATGGTGAGCTTGGTCTTGGCGAGCGCGAGCGCGGTCAGATCGGGGTCGTTGCTCATATCGGTGACGACACGGGTCACGATCGCGGCCTGACGGGCCTGGTCCTCGCGCATCGCGGCGTGCTTGGACAGCACATGCGCCATCTCGTGGCTCAGCACGGAGGACAATTCCGAGGTATCGCTGGCCAGCGCAATCAGCCCGCGGGTGACGTAGAGCTGGCCGTTCGGCAGGGCGAAGGCGTTCACTGCGCCGGAATTGAGGATGGTGACCTTGTAGCCCTGATCGGGGCGGTCGGATGCGGCAACGAGGCGGTCGACAGTCTTGCTGACCAGTGATTCGAGCTTGGGGTCGTCGTATGTGCCGCCATAGCTCGCCAGGATCCGCTCGTGTTCCTTTTCGGTGGCGGGGGTCTGGGCGACGGCCGGCTTGGGCTTGGGCATCGCCACGGTTGCCGGGGTCGCAACAGTCTGGAACCGACCCATATCGCCGCAACCGGCCAGACCTGTGCCCAGCAGCAGGCAAAGCATGGCCGGCGCAGCCCGCAGGCGGCGTCCCTCGCCAATTTTGCGCTGTTCTAGCACCCCATTCACGTCGCTTAACCCGTGCCCGGCCTTAAGGCCTTACCCCAGTAGGCTCGTTTGCGCCCAGCAATTCAACCTGTCCCAACAGACGCACGTCGATACGCGGCCCCGTCGTCCCTTCAACCCAGCCCCGGACACGAATACGCCTGTTTTCCAAGGACTTAAGGGATATTCCTGCGCTTTCGAACGCCGGCAGGTTGCGCTTTGAAATAGTCACAGCAAAGCCGTGTGTCCAGTTTCGTCCGAAGTTGAGGTAGGTCATTGCCCCAGCTTGCCGGACCGACAGGACTTTGCCCTCGACCACCATAAAGCGCCCGATCCCGGCCAAAATATCGTCCGGACTTTCCGCGTTTTTTATGGCCGACAGGTCAGCCCAACTGCCCTTTTTTTGGCGGCGCGCCTCCGCCTCGGACGACATCAGGGCGGCTGAACAGTCCTTGTCGGTGATCTCGGCCGAGACCAGGGCGTCGCCCTGGGCGAGGAGCATCGACTGAACTGGGATGTCGCTCTCGCCGATAAACAGCAGCGCACCTTGGCGGCCGTAGCGATCGGGTGTGTCGTCGGTGCCGCGCAGGATGACGTCGCGGCCGACGAGCAGCGAGGTCAGCGCCTGTCTGGTCGTGGCTGTCGCCTCGATGCCGGTGAGGCGAACCTCACGGCCGTCATCGAAACGCACGCTGCGCGCGTCGGTGATTGCGGCGACGCGGCCTTCGCCTTGTGCTTCGAATTGGCACGGGGCTGCGACCGCGGGGAGACCTGCGGAGAGAAGGAATGCGACGATGAGGTCAAGCCGTTCAGTCACGAGACCCGTACAAGTTGTATTGTGCTATGCCTTTACCCCAAGTTTAGTGAGTCGTGAAGACATTTCCTCACACTCCGTCATTGCGACGGGCGAAGCGACGAGGCAATCCAGAGTCTTTCCGCGGTGAGATTCTGGATTGCTTCCGCCTTCGCCAAGGCTTCGGCGGACAAGTCGCTGCGCTCGCAACGACGCGGAGATATCGATCCACGCCTCACCATTCCGCTTTGCGGAAAACACGAGCGGCAATCGTGCGCTCGTGACGCGCTTCTGCTTGCTGCGCTCTCGCGCATGCGGCATGATCGCGACAAAAGCAATAATCAAGCCGCCATTCAGAGCAAGGCGATCAAGGGAGGTTGTTTTCAATGAAGCCTATTTTGTCGGGCATTTTTGCCGCCGCGTTGGCCCTCAGCGCGAGCGCCGTGCAGGCCCAGGACAAGCCTCCTCTCAAGATCGGGGGTATCCTGGACATGTCGAGCCTTTATGCCGACATCACCGGTCCGGGCAGCGAGACCGCGGCCAAGATGGCGGTGGAAGATTTCGGCGGCGAGGTGCTGGGACGCAAGATCGAGGTGCTGGCGGCCGACCATCAGAACAAGGCCGACCTCGCTGCCAACATCGCGCGCGACATGCTCGACAATCAGGGCGTCGAGATGATCTACGACGTCGCGGCCTCCGCCACCGCGCTTGCCGCCGGCGAGATCGCAAAGGCGCGGGGCAAGATCATCATCTTCAACGGCCCGGGCTCGATCCGTCTCAGCAACGAGGCCTGCGGCCCCACCACGATCCACTATGTGTTCGACACCTACGGCCAGGCTAACGTGACCGGTCTTGCCGCCGTGAAGTCGGGCCTTGACACCTGGTTCTTCCTCACCGCCGATTACGCCTTCGGCCAGGATCTGGAGAAGGACACCGGCGCCGTCGTCACCAAGACCGGCGGCAAGGTGCTCGGCAGCGTGCGCCATCCGCTCAATACGTCGGATTTCTCCTCGTTCCTGCTTCAGGCGCAGGCCTCGAAAGCCAAGGTGATCGGGCTCGCCAATGCCGGCGGCGACACCGTTAATGCCATCAAGCAGTCGGCCGAGTTCGGCATCATGAAAGGCGGCCAGAAGGTCTCGCCGCTGCTGGCCTTCGTCACGGACATCGATTCGATCGGGCTTGAGACCGCGCAGGGACTGCTGCTGGCCGAAGCCTTCTACTGGGACATGAACGACGAGACGCGCGCTTTCTCGAAGCGCTTTCAGGAACGCGTCAAGCGGCCGCCGACCTCGGCCCAGGCCGGCGTCTATTCCTCCGTCACGCACTATCTGAAGGCCGTGAAGGCGGCCGGCACGACCGATGCGGCGGCGGTGATGAAGGTGATGAAGGACACGCCGATCAACGACTTCTTCGCTCACAACGGCAAGATCCGCGAGGACGGCCGCATGGTGCACGACATGTACCTGTTCGAGGTCAAGAAGCCGTCGGAATCGAAGGGCCGCTGGGACGATTACAAGCTGCTCGCCACCGTGCCGGGCAACGAGGCGTTCCAGTCGCTGGAGCAGTCGCGCTGCCCGCTGGTGAAGAAGTGACGTCGTGACGTCGTCGTGCCTGACAATAGGTCGTCATCCCGGGGCTCGCGTAGCGAGAGCCCGGGATCCATCGCGCAGCAGTGACGGTTGAGGAGTGGATTCCGGGCTGGCGCCAAGAGGCGCGCCCGGAATGACGGAGCAAAATCGAAGCATCGAACAGAGGCGTACACCCATGAACGACATGGTCCTGCAAAAGCTCGAAGCCGGGCTGCTCACCATCACGATGAATCGCCCGGAGCGGAAGAACGCGCTCAATCCCGAGATGGTCGCGGGCCTGGTCGAGGCGGCGCGGCGCGCGGCTGACGATCCCGAGGTGCGCGCGGTGCTGTTCAAGGGCGCCGGCGGCTCGTTCTGCGTCGGCGGTGACGTCAAGTCGATGGCGGCCGGCCGCGCACCGCTGCCGTTCGAGCAGAAGCTTGCGAATCTTCGCCGTGGCATGGAGGTGTCGCGCATCCTGCATCAGATGCCCAAGCCCGTGGTGGCGCAGCTCGACGGCGCCGCGGCCGGCGCCGGCCTGTCGATGGCGCTGTCGTGCGATCTGCGTGTTGCCTCCGAATCCTGCAAGATCACGACCGCTTTCGCCAAGGTCGGCTTCTCCGGCGATTACGGCGGCACCTATTTCCTGACCCAGCTGCTCGGCAGCGCGCGGGCGCGTGAGCTCTACCTGACTTCGCCCGTGCTGACCGCCAGGGAAGCGCATGCGATCGGCATGGTGACCAGGGTCGTGCCCGACGCCGAGATCGACGCCGCCGCGCACGAGCTTGCGATGTCGCTGGCGCAGGGGCCATCGATCGCGCTCGGCTTCATCAAGCGCAACATCAACAATGCAGAGCATCTTCCGCTGGAGGATTGCTTCGACGGCGAGGCGATCCACCACACCCGCTGCAGCGACACCGAGGATCACAAGGAGGCTGCCAAGGCTTTCGTCGAGAAGCGCAAGCCGGCTTTCAAGGGCGCATGACCATGGCACCCTATATGCGGCTGCGGCAGATCTGTCTGGTCGCGCCGCAACTCGCGCCTGTTATTTCCGATATCGCCGAGATCATGGGCCTTTCCGTCTGCTACCGCGACGGCAATGTCGCCAAATATGGCCTGGAGAATGCGCTGCTTCCGGTCGATACCATCCTGCTGGAGGTGGTCGCTCCGTTCAAGGACGGCACCACCGCCGGCCGCTTCATCGAGAAGACCGGCGGTCGTGGCGGCTACATGGCGATCTTTTGCTGCAATGATCCGGACGAACGAGGCCGCAACGCCAATGCGACGGGCGTGCGCACCGCCAACGTGATCGACCACGCGCCCTATCACGGCGTCCAGCTCCATCCCCGCGACTGCCGCGCCGCCTTCATCGAATTCAACCACACCGAGGGCAGCGACGACATTTTAGGCGCCTATCCGCCGGCCGGGCCTGACTGGCAAAAATTCATCCGCAAGGATGTGACGCAGGCGTTGACGGCGGTGGAGATGCAGAGCCCGGATCCGCACGGCCTGGCGGCGCATTGGGGCAAGATCATCGGGGTTGCAGCGAATAGCGATGCCGAACTGAAGCTGCCCAATGCGACCTTCCGCTTCGTGAAGGGCGCGAGCGAGATCATGAGCGGTCTGGAGTTTCGGGTGGCTGATGCGGCGAGGGTGTTGCATGCGGCGCGTGAGAAAGGGCTCGCGGTCGCTGGCAACGAATTCCTGCTGGGCGGCGTCACGTTCCGCGTTCATTCGTGAGCTGTTGCGACAAATTCCGCTGTCGTCCCGGCCCAAGTGCGCAATTGCGCACTAGGCCGGGACGACAGCTGAGGTTGTGGCGACGTGAGAGTGATACGGCGAAGCGCGGCCGCAATCACCTTCCCTTAAAATTCGCCACCCGCCGTTCTTCCGTGGCCTTCACACCCTCCTTGAAATCCTCAGTCGCGCGCAGGCGGGTCTGTTCGGCGAGCTCGTGGTTGGTCGCGGCCATCACGCGGTCGGCGAGGCCGGCGCGCATCGTGGCGCGGGTGGAGAGCAGGCCGAGCGGCGAGCATTCGGCAATCTCGCCGGCGAGCTTCATCGCGGCTGATTTCACCTGGTCCTGCGGCACCAGTTCATTGGCGAGGCCCCATCTATACGCCTCTTCGCCGGTGACGCGGCGGCTGGTGTAGAACATCAGCTCGGCGTTGTTCTTGCCGATCAATTCGGGCAGCGTCGTCGTCAGGCCGAAGCCGGGATGGAAACCGAGCTTGGTGAAATTCGCGGAGAAGCGGGCTTCGGGGCAGGTGACGCGGAAATCCGCCGAAACCGCGAGGCCAAGGCCGCCGCCGATGGCCGCGCCCTGCACAGCGGCGACGATCGGCTTCTTTGCGCGGAAGATGCGCACGGCCTGGATATAGAGATGGTTGATCGGGCCGAGACTGTCGGCCGGATCGCCCTTGGCCTTCTTCTCGGCCTCCTGCGCTTCCTGCGCCTGCCGCGCGGGATCGCCAAAATTTGCGCCGGCGCAGAACGCCTTGCCTTGCGCCGAGAGAACGGAGGCGCGGATCTCGATGTCGCGATCGAACTCGTCGAGCGCGTCTGCGATCTGGTTGATCAGCGAGATGTCGAAGAAGTTCAGCGGCGGCCTGCGGATCTCGATGGTGCCGACGTGGCCAACTTTTTCGACGCCGATATCTTTGTAGGTGCTCATGATGTCCTCGAAGCGTTAGCGCAAACCAAGTCCGCGGGCGATGATGCCGCGCAGCACCTCGGTGGTGCCGCCCTGGATGGTGAGTTTCGGTGCGGTCTTGATGGCGAAGTCGAGCTGTCGCTCCAGTGTCTCGCGGTTGCTCGCCGTCTCCTCGACGAAGGCGGCGAGATCGCGCACGCGGTGCGGAAGCTGTTGCTCCCAGACCGTGCCGATGTCCTTGACGATGGAGGCTTCCACCACCGGCTCCTTGCCGGCTTGCAGCATGCCTGCGACCGACACCGACATGCGCCGCATGGTGTGAAGCTGCGCGACGAGCCGGCCGATGCCTTCGGCGCTGCGCGTATCGGGAGTGGGACCGACCGCGCGGACCAGCTCGGTCAGCACGTAGTAGGTCTCGAGGAAGCGCTCGGGCCCTGAACGCTCATAGGCGAGCTCGCTCGTCGCCTGCTTCCAGGCGCCGTCGACTTCGCCGAGCACGTGATCATCGGGCACGAAGAAGTCGGTGAAGACGACCTCGTTGAATTCGTACTGCCCGGTGATCTGGCCGATCGGATTCACCTTGATGCCCGGCTGCTTCATCTTGACCAGGAACTGGGTCAGGCCGTGGCGCCGGTTTTCCTTGGTCGGTGGCGAGGTCCGGAAGATCGCGATCATGTAGTCGGCGATATGCGCCGACGACGTCCAGATCTTGGTGCCGTTGATGAGATAGCCGCCGTCGGTCTTGGTGGCGCGCGTCTTCGCCGCGAACAGGTCCGAGCCGGAATTCGGCTCGCTCATGCCGATGGCAAAGCAGATCTCGCCGCGGCAGATGCGCGGCAGGATATCCAACTTGATATGTTCGGGGGCGTATTTCAGCAGCACCGGCCCGCTCTGGCGGTCGGCCACGAAGAAGCGCCGCGTCGGCGCGTTGGCGACGCGCATCTCCTCGGTCACGACGTAGCGCTCGAGGAAGGAGCGCTCCTGGCCGCCATATTTCTTCGGCCAGGTCATGCCGATCCAGCCGCGCTCGCCGACGCGGCGACAGAATTCCGGCACATCGGTGTCCTCGCGGTTGGGCTTGAACGGGTTGAAGGTGCCGCGAGCCATCTCCTCGGCGAGGAACGCGCGCACTTCCTTGCGCAGCTCTTCGCATTTGGGCGGCAGGCGAATCGGATCGAAACGAAGCGCTGCGGTCATGTGTCTCATTCCTTCTCAGCGTGAGGCGACCAGCGGCCACAATTGATCGGCCCCTCTGGCAGCGACGAGCTTGCCGAGCTCGACGGCCCAGTAGCTTTCCGAGCCGAAATCGTCGCGCCATGCCAGCGCCCGTAGCGAATAACGGTGCAGGATGTGCTCGATGGTGAAGCCGATCGCACCATGAACCTGGTGCGCGATGCCACCGCCCTTTTCCGCAGCTTCCGCGCAGCGGATCTTTGCGGCGGCTGCTTCGAGATAGACCTCGTCGTCGAACGACTTTGCGTTCGCGATCGCGTCAGCTGCCGAGGTTGCAGCGGCAAGCGCAGCGGCGGATTCGCCGGCGAGGCGGGCGAGATTGTGCTGCACCGCCTGGAATTTCGAGATCTTCTTCTCAAAGGCGACGCGCTCATTGGAATAGCGCACGGAGATGTCGAGCATCGATTCCAGTGCGCCTGCAATCTGCAGGCTGCGCGCGACGCCGCCCATCAGCATCATCGCGGTCTGGTCAAAGCCACCAGGCGCGGCCTTGATGGTGAGGGGCTGCAGCTTGTCCAGCGTCACGGTATCGCTGTGGTCGTAGCCGACATTGAGGCCGGACTCGATCCGCGCCTTGCTCGCGTCGACCAGGGCGATCGCGACACCGGCCTTGCCGTGCGCCAGCACCGCAAAATGCTTGGCCGATTTCGCAAACGGCACGCCGCGGCAGCGGCCCGAGACGGCGCCATCGGCATCGACAGTGATGCGACCCTTCGGCGAGGCCGGCAGCAGCGTCATCTCGCCTTCGGGCGAGGCGATCTTCGCCTGCGCCAGCAGCCAGCCCGCCAGCATGGTCTCGGCCAGGGGAACCGCGACCGCGAAGCGGCCCGCTGCGTTCAGCAGCGCAAATCCGTCGGCCAGACTGGCGCCGGAGCCGCCGAGATCATCGGGGACCCAGGACAAGGGCAAGCCGGCTTCGCTCAGCGCCTGCCACAGCGGCGCCTGCCACGAATTGTTCTTGTCGTTGTTGATGGTTTGCGGATCGGCAAGATCGGCGAAGATCTTCTCCGCGGTCTCGACGACGATATTGTCACTCTCCGCCACAGCGTTCCCCGTGTTTGCCATTGGCGCGTCGACCCAAGGGGCGGTGCGCGATCTCTTCTTGCGCCGGATGATCCGAAAAAGCCATGGCCCTGACAAGCGTTGATCGCAGGTCAACCTGCGGGGCGGGCATGGGCGATAAGCTAATTCCGCTTAGCGGAGTTTGCTCGATTTGCAGGGCGCGGCAAACTCGCTAAACAGGGCGCCAGAAACTTACAGAGGGAAGGACATCCGGATGGCCAAGGACAGTTTGTGCGCAATCGTGACGGGGTCCGCATCCGGCCTCGGTGCTGCGACCGCAGAAATCCTCGCCCGAAACGGGGCGCGGCTCGTCATCAACTATTCGTCGAGCAAGACCGAAGCCGAGGCCACGGCGGAAGCGTGCCGCAAGGCGGGCGCCGCCGAAGTGCTGGTTGCGCAGGGCGACGTCTCCGAGGATGACGATTGCCGCAGGATCGTCGCGGCTGCGAGCGGCTGGGGCAAGCTCGACATCCTCGTCAACAATGCCGGCACCACCAAGCACGTTGCTTATGGCGATCTCGACGGACTATCGGCGGACGATTTCCAGCGCCTGTACGGCGTCAATACGGTCGGACCGTTCCAGATGGTGCGTGCTGCGCGCAGCCTGCTCGAGGCCGGTGCGAAGGCATCGGGGCGAACGTCGGCGGTCGTCAACGTGTCCTCCGTCGCCGGCATCAACGGCGTTGGCTCCTCGATGGCCTATGCCGCGAGCAAGGGTGCACTCAACACCCTGACGCGGTCGCTGGCCGTCGCGCTTGCGCCGATGATCCGCGTCAACGCGGTCTGTCCGGGCTATATCGATACGCCCTGGTTCACCAAGGGCCGTGGTGAGGAAGGCGCGAAAAAGGTGCGTGACGCCGTGTTGGCGAAGGTGCCGCTCAAGGTCGCCTCATCCGCCGCGGACATCGCGCAGCTCGTCTGCTTCCTTGCGCTGCCGGCTTCCGGCAACATGACCGGCGAAGCCGTGCGCATGGATGCCGGGATGCATTTGATTACGTAGTTTTCGGCGCGCTCTCTCCGCGTCATGGCCGGGCTTGACCCGGCCATCCACGTGTTGCCGCGCGGACCGAAAGACGTGGATGCCCCGGGTCAAGCCCGGGCATGACGATGCGGAGACAATGTGCCCTCCGGCGCTTTAAGGCGCTACCCCTTGATCACGCCACTCGCCACCAGCCGGTGCCAGATGAACAGCACCACCACAGCGCCGATCGTGGCCATGATGAAGCCCGCGCCCTGATCCGGGCCGTAATGGCCGATGGCCTGGCCTATGAAGGTCGCCAGAAACGCGCCGGCGATGCCGAGGATGGTGGTGAGGATAAAGCCGCTCGGGTTGTTCGGTCCCGGTGCCAGAAAACGCGCGATGAGGCCGGCAACGAAGCCGACGATGATGATCCACAACAGGCCGCCCATGCTCATGTCAGTGCTCCCCTTGCCAACAGCATGATCCGGAAAAGTGTGCAGCGGTGTTCCGAAAAGATCATGCTCAAACAATAACCTAAAGCGCGATTGTGATTCATCCTGATCTCGTCGCGCTTGAGGTCAGAGTTCGATTAAATTCGTCCCGAAAGCTCGTTCTCGGTCGGCAGCCGTCCGTCCGGCGTCAGATGATCGACCACCTGCGGCAAATACTGGCTGAGGCCGGAGAGCAGCTCATCGCGCGACAGGCCGCTTTGGGCCGACAAGCTCTGGATCTGGTCAGCGCCGAGCGCATTGGCGAGATCGCCGGGTGCGATCGGCTTGTTCTCGCCCTTGCCGACCCAACTGTTTGCGGTCTCGCCATGGCCGCCTTGCTGGAGCTGGTTGAGGAGATCGCCGAGGCCGCCGCTCAGCACGGAGCCGGCCGCGCCGCCCGCGAGCAGGCCACCGAGGCCGCCCTTGAGGACATCACCGAGACCACCACCGCCGCCGAGAGCACCACCAGGTCCCGCATTCGCGGGTGGCGGCACGGGAGTCGGCGCCGGCTGCGGCACGGCGCCCGGCTGGCTTGCGGTCATATGCTTGAATGCCTTCCAGGCGAGCAGGCCGAGGATCGCCATGGTCATCGGCGACATGCCGCCGGAGGAGGATTGTGAGCTCGGCGTGCTCGGGCCACGGGGCCCGTTCTGCATGCCGTTGAGGACATCGAGTAGACCCATGGTGCTCTCCTTTGGCGTTCTCGTTCGGCGAGCTCTCGCCGCTGACAGCGCCCCCGGAGCGAAAACATATGGGCCTCTCATGACGGTTACAAGGCAGCTGCGCCGTGGCCGCGATGGGCAGCCGGCCTCGCCTCTGCTATCGAGAACGGGTCATTCGGGGAGCAAGTCAGGTGGTGACGGATCGACCGATCGTTGTGGCCGGCGCGGGCGCCATCGGCTGTTTTGTCGGAGGTCAGCTCGCGGCTGCCGGTCGCCGTGTCGCACTGCTGGTGCGGCCGCGGGTGAAGACCGAGATCGAGCGGTTCGGCCTGCGGCTGACGGATTTCGACGGCTCCGAGACAAAGCTCGGTGCGGGACAGCTGGCGCTGTCGGAGGATCCTGCGATCCTCCACAGTGCCGGCATCGTGCTTGTCACGGTCAAGAGCGCCGACACGGCTGATGTCGCGGACCAGATCGCGCAGCACGCGCCGCAGGATGTCGTGATCGTGTCGTTGCAGAATGGCGTCGGCAACGTTGCCATTCTGAACGAACGTCTTGGCGGCCGCCGCGTGCCCGCCGGCATGGTGCCGTTCAACGTGGTCGCGATGGGCGAGGGACGTTTCCATCGTTCGACCTCGGGCGACATTATTGTCGGCGAGGACGCGGACAACACGGCGGCGGCGCTCTCGGTAGCCGGTCTCACGACGCGAGCCAACCGCGACATCACCGGCGTGCAATGGGGCAAGCTGATCATCAATCTGAACAACGCGCTCAGCGCGTTGTCCGACATGCCGCTCGCGGCCCAATTGGCAAGCCGTGACTGGCGACGGCTGTTCGCCGACCAGATGGCTGAGGGCCTCGCCGTGCTCAAGGCCGCCGGCATCACGCCGGCATCGGCGACGCCGATCCCGCCGAACTGGACGCCGACCTTGCTGCGACTGCCCGACATGATCTTCAACGCGATCCTCGGGCGCACGATGAAGATCGATCCGCAGGCGCGCTCCTCGATGTGGCAGGATCTGAAGCAGGGCCGCAAGACCGAGATCGACTATCTGCAAGGCGCGGTCATCGCGCTTGCCGAGCAGAACAATGTCGAAGTGCCGCTGATGCGCCGCATTGTTGCGCTGATCAAGGAGGCGGAGACATCAGGCAAAGGCCCGCCGCGGCTTTCGCCGCAGCAGATTCGCGGCGTGGTTTGAGAACGACGGAGGAACCAATGAGGCGTTGCCTTAGGATCGGGCTCGCGCTGACCGCGCTCTGCGAGGCATCGACGCTCGCTTACGCGAGGCCGCCGACCGTCATGAATTCTCCCGGCTATGACGCGCGCCTGCAGGAGAGCCGCAAGGCGCTGAACGGTTCGACGACAACTCCCGAGCTCGCCACTCCACCGGTGTCCAAACCTAAGCGCTCGAAGAAGATCTATACGCACTAGGATTTGGTGCGGACCTGCATCCCACTCCGTCATTGCGAGCGCAGCGAAGCAATCCAGAATCCCTCTGCGGAAAGACTCTGGGTTGCTTCGCTGCGCTTGCAATGACGGATGTGGAGACAGCTCAGCCCTTCTTCGCCGGCTTGCTGGGCGTCGGGCTGAACAGCTTCTTCAACTCGCTCAAACCTTCCGACAGGCGCGGCCATTCGCAGGTGAAAGAGCCCTTGGTGCAGGGCGCGCCCTTCTGTCGCAACACCTTCGGCCGCTCGACCGGAACGGGCACGCGCTCGACCTCGGTGCGCAGCGCGACCTGCTGAAGCTGCTGCACTTGCTGTTCCTGCTGCTCGTGCTGCTGCCGCGCGGTCGCCCGTGCCGCTTCATTGCTGCGGCGCTGATCGGCGAGATAGGCAGTGTAGGATTCGTCGATCCTCTTCTGCTCCTCCGGTGTCGGGTTGGGACCTGCGATGTCGAAGCTGCGATCCTGGAGGAAGTCGTAATAGGTGTAGCCGCCGCCTGCCTTGCGGCGGCCCGCGAACTTTGCATTGCAGTCGGCGAGCGCCGCGGTCTTTTCGGCCTTGCTTGCGGATCTTTCGGCAGCGTCGGCGCATTCCTCGAAATCGACAGGCGCGCGCTTCCACCATTGCGCCTGGGCATGCGGCAATGTCAGCAGAAATAGTCCTGCTGCGGCAACGAGAACCGGCGCCGCGCGACGCGATGCAACTACGTCAGACATTCTAAGAGAGTATTCCTCGCAAACTCAACCCAGACTGAGTCGTGACTGATTTTTGCCTCTTTCTCGCCGGCTTGTCACCCATGGAACCAGGGAAATTCATGGCTGGGTTGCTGACATTTTTTGCTTGACGTGGCTCGGGAGTCACAGCCCCGCAGCGCATGATGCGCTTAGAATCTTCTTATCGGTTTGATGCGACAGGGACATGTTCGTCATGAGAGCGCTGAGCTGGATGGCCGCAATCGCTTTGGTGCTGATTGGCGGCCGCGCGCTGGCCGCGGAGGACGAGATCCCTCACGACAAGCCGGTGAAGGTCGTGGCCGATGCGCGGCTCTCGGTCGGCGGGCAGGGACTGTTGCCGCTCTATCTCTCCAGTGACTGGTCGATGCCGTTGCCTGCGATCTCGCGCGCCGTCATCGTGCTGCATGGCCGCCTGCGCAATGCCGACGAATACTACCTCTCGGCCCACACCGCACAGGTCGCTGCCGGCGACGATGGCAAGAGCGCGCTCATGATCGTGCCGCAGTTCCTGGCGCAGGTCGATGTCGACGCCCACAAGCTGACCGCCGATATGCTGCGCTGGTCGCTGGCGGGTTGGGAGGGCGGCGAAGCCGCGCTTGCGCCCAATCCGGTTTCCTCCTTCGCGGCGCTCGATGCAATCCTGGCAAAGCTCTCCGACCGCCGCATCTTCCCGAACCTGAAGCAGGTGGTGATTTCAGGTCATTCCGGCGGTGGCCAGGTCGCGCAACGCTACGCCATCGCCGGCAAGGGCGAGACCGCGCTGTCGCGTCAGCATATCGGCGTTCGCTACGTCGTCGCCAATCCGTCGTCCTATGCTTATTTCAGCGGCGAACGGCCGGTGCCGGCGATTGCCGCGTCCTGCCAGGGCTACAATGTCTGGAAATACGGCATGGACGGACGGCCGCCTTATCTGGCGGACGCAACGCCTGAAGCGCTGGAGCAGCGCTATGTCGAGCGTGACGTGATCTATCTGCTCGGCACGCTCGACACCAAGCCCGCGGCGGACAAGAGCTGCATGGGCGAGGCACAGGGCCCCAATCGCTACGTCCGCGGTCATGCCTATGCCGACGCGATGGCCAAGCGCGGTCACGGCACGCCCAATCACAGGGTGTGGGACGTCGCCGGTGTCGGCCATGACGGCGACAAGATGCTGACCTCGAAATGCGGCCTCGCCGCGCTGTTCGATATCCCGGGCTGCGGCGCGGAGCGCTGATCTGGACGTCTTGAAGGATGGCACGGGCGCACGCCGAATAAGATCATAAAAGGACCAAACGCCATGACGATTACCATCGCAGCGAACAGCGTGCCGAAACCGCCGGCCGATATCATCGCAGGTTTCAGGAATGCGCCGACCTCGATCATTTCCGACAATCTCAGCCGGCTGCCGGGCGCAGTCGGGCTGAAACCCTATCATCGCAGCGGCAAGCTGGTGGGTGCGGCCTTCACGGTGCGCACCCGGCCCGGCGACAATCTCGCCATCCACCGCGCGCTCGAGCTGGTCGGCCCCGGCGACGTCATCGTGGTCGATGGCGGCGGTGACGAGACGAGGGCGCTGGTCGGCGAGATCATGAAAAACATCGCGCAATGGCGCAAAGCCGAAGGCTATGTGATCGACGGCGCGATCCGCGATGTCGCGGCCTTCGCCGCCGACGACTTCCCCTGCTTCGCCCGCGCGGTGATTCATCGCGGCCCCTACAAGAACGGCCCCGGCGAGATCAACGTGCCCGTGACGATCGGCGGCAGCGTGATCTCGCCCGGCGACATCGTGGTCGGCGACGAAGACGGCGTGGTGTCGTTTCCCGCCGCCGGCGCCGCGGCCCTGCTGGAGGCGGTGCGCGTCCAGATCAAGCGCGAGGACGACACCCTGAAGGCAATCCGCGAGGGCCGCTACCAGGGGGCTTACGGGAAGTCCTGACCGACCGCTTGTTGCCCAAGCGAAGGGCTTCCGATTCGGCGCTCGCTTTGATATGTACAGCTCCAGGCAACCTGCCTCATCGGCAGGTTCCGCGGTCCCGTAGCTCAGCCGGATAGAGCGGCGGTTTCCTAAACCGTAGGTCGCATGTTCGAGTCATGCCGGGATCGCCAGCCTTCACCTAGTCGAGCGATGAAGAGACGCGCTCCAGCGAGCCCGCGGCTTTCTTCCGCCATCCTTCGTTAAGCATGTCGTAGGTCGCGCTATGTTCGCGGTCAAAGCCGGTATGCTCGAGCCGGAGATCGGTGCCGCCGGTCGACGAGAGCTTGAGTGTCCAGGTCACGATCGTGTCAAGAAGCCCTCCGCGCCAGGAGTAGACAAGTCGCGAGTCGGGCTCGACCTTCAAGACTTCGCACTTGACGACACCGTCAAATCCCGGCGCCGGCGTGGTGCGAAACGTGAAGCGGCGCCCGACCTCGGGTTCGATGTCGTTGGGCATCAGCCAACTTTCGAGCAACCGCGGCTCCGTCAACGCACGCCAGACTTTGCGTGGCGGTGCGGATAGCCGGTAGTGGACAACGATCGCGCGCTTGTCCCTGCCCTCTTCTTGATCACGCATCGTCAAGCTCTTTCAGAGTTTCTCGCGAGCCGATCCGGGCTCTTCTGACTGGCGGGTGGGGCGGCCGCTCGCTTTCGTCCTGGCCACGTCTGAACGCCCGGCAGCAGCCGTTCGAAGGTGATGAAATGAAGAACAAGCCAGATCAGGACGCTCCGCAACACACTCGCAATGCGTCCCCCCACCACGAAAAGTATCTGGTGATCGTTGGCATCAAGGGGGAAGAGTGCCGCGAACCGACCGACGGCGACGGCTTGTGCGAAGGTTGAGAAGCTAAATGGCCGGATGAGTCGGCCCTGGCTCCGGGCGATGGCTTGTTCTGCCGCATAGACCCCGGAAACAGCCGCCGCCAATGCAGATGCGCGAAACGGCGCGCCGGTCGGTCCATTCGGGTGCGCACTATCGCCGGCGGCGAGAATCGCGGGATGAGACACCGACCTCAAATCGGTTCCGACGACCACGCGATCTTGAGCATCGACCTGCAGCCCAGCCAGCCTCGCAATCGCGGGAGCGCGCATGCCTGCAGCCCAGATGCATATGTCGAAAGGAATGCGCCGCCCGCTGGCGGTCATCGCTGCGTCGCTCTCAATCCCGGTAACTCGTTCGTTGTCGACAAGCTCGACGCCCAATCTTGTCAGGTCGCGTCTGATGACGGATTGAACCTCGGCGCTGCTGAAATCGCCAACACGCGTGGGGCTGAGCAGCGTCACGCTCATATTGGGCCATGTCGACTTGGCTTCGCCCGCAGCCTCGACCGAAAGCGGTCCGCCGCCAACAGCAAGCACGCGAGCGGGTCGCCCGGCAATTTCATGAAGCGCGGCTCGCAGCGCGGCGGCAGACCGCGGACCCTCACCCGGATCAAGACGAAAGGCATGCTCTGGTGCGCCAGCGGCATTGTCGGTGTCGACATGTGAGCCCAGCGCGTAGATCAGTTGCGTGAAAGCAATCGTGCGCGGTGAACCATCCTCATCGATCGTCACGGTATTCCGAATTGGATCGAGCGACAGCACGCAAGCATGTATGAACCGGACATTGGTACGGCGCAGATATCTTGAAAGGGACGCGATCCGCGGTTTTACCGGGGCGACCATCGTCTCCTGCAGTCGAACGCGCTCGACGAACTGCTCATTGCCGTTCACCAGTGCAACGCGAAGCCCAAGCCGGCGTCGACCTAGTCGAAGAGCCGCCATCATGCCCGCGTATCCGGCTCCCAGAACTACGACATCGTAGGCTTCATGACTTGAACCGAGTGATGGCGACATCGATTGCTTCCTCTGCACACGCTTCTGTTTGGAAGAGGCTAGGCGTAGCGTGACGCGGCCATGGCGAGCACTGCGACCGCGAGAAGAATAGCCGCGCTGCGATACCCCGTGGCCAATTGCGATCGCACCTTTGCGTCGTCGCCCGAGGACGTCCGCAGCCTCTGCAACGCGCCACGAATGATTGTTATTTGAATGACGAGCGCGACGATTGCCGCCACGGCGCCTGCGCTCAAAAGCTGCTCCGTGGGCCCAAATGAACCCTCATGCAACGCTTTCCATAGGTAGGCACCTGACAGCACTGCCACGGCTGCCGCGCCCAACTGCGGAGCGAACAGCTGCTGACCATCATTCCCGGTCGTCCGGGCGCATGCGAAAGTCGAGCCGGCCCAGAACGTGGCAGCGAGAACGTGGAGCGAAATGGCTATAAGCAGAACCGGCTGCATAGGAATTTCGACCCTTTTGCACGAAGCAGTTTGGATATACACGATGTATATTGAAATTCAAGAGGCGGAGCGTGCCTAAGCGTGCGTATGTCAGCGTGGCGCGGGCCCAAGCTGCCGCGGCGAAGCGGAACCAGGTCATTCAGGCCGCTACGCGGTTCCTTCGCGAGGAGGACAGCATCACCACCTTTTCGCTCGACGCAGTCGCAAAAGCGGCAAAGGTGACGCGCTTGACCGTCTATAACCAATTCGGCTCGCGGCGCGGGCTGCTCGAAGCAGTGTTTGATGACATCGCCAGCCGGGGAGGGCTCGCTAGCCTGGAGGACGCCGCCGCCTATCCCGACCCTGAAAAGGGCCTTGAGATGGCGGTTCGGATCTTCTGCGAATTTTGGGACAGCGACCCCGCGGTGGCGCGCCTTCATGACGCCATGGCGATTGACCAGGAGTTCGCCCAAGCGCTCGCGGCGCGTAACGAGCGTCGCCGGCCTCTCATTGGAGAATTGATTGCACGAATAGCTGCCGAAGACACGCCGACCAACGCCAAGCGCGATGTTGTCGATCTGATTTACGTCCTTACCAGCTGTGCGACCTTTCGGATGCTCTCGGGAGCGAGATCCGTCTCCGCCATCTGCGCCTTGCTCACGAGCGCCACGAAGGCGGCGGTGGCCAAGATCAAGTGAAGGGCGCGAGCGGGCGGGTTGAATCCCGAAGTGAAGATCGACAGGCCAAACCCGCTAGGTCAGTCGCAGTCGATGTTTCCTGCTGGAAAATCGTCCGCTGCTGATTTGCTTCGCTGGTGTGAAAATTGCTAACAGAGGCGGCCGGGCTGGAAGCGCACCTTCCAGCCCGGTCCATGTTTTGCCTGATCCGGAGACGATGATGCCTTTCGATTTGATCCTGCGCGGCGGGCGGGTGATCGACCCCTCGCAGAAGCTCGATGCCGTGACGGATGTCGCGTTTTCGGGTGGCAAGGTCGCCGCGGTCGGCTCCGGGCTCAGGGCGGATCCGGGCACTCAAGTTCGCGACGTCTCGCAGTTCATCGTGACGCCCGGGCTGATCGATCTCCACACCCATGTCTATTGGGGCGGCACTTCGCTCGGTATCGATGCCGAGGAGTTCTGCCGCAACTCCGGCGTCACCACCTCGGTCGACACCGGCAGCGCCGGCCCCGGCAATTTCGCCGGCTTCCGCAAGCACGTGATCGAGCCGAGCCAGGTCCGCATCCTCGCCTATCTGCACGTCTCCCATGCCGGCATTTTCGGCTTCTCGCACCGGATCATGGTCGGCGAGAGCGAGGAATTGCGGCTGATGAACCCGATCGAGGCGGCCAAGGTGGCGGACGCCAACCGCGACCTCATCGTCGGCATCAAGGTGCGGGTCGGGCTGCACTCCTCGGGCACATCAGGCGCCGTGCCGCTCGATATCGCGCTCCAGGTCGCCGACGAGGTCGGCATGCCCTTGATGGCGCATATCGATCATCCGCCGCCGACCTATGAAGAGGTGCTGGCGCGCCTGCGGCCCGGCGATGTGCTGACCCATGCCTTCCGTCCCTTCCCGAATTCGCCGGTGACCGCGCAGGGCACGGTGAAGAAGGCGGTGCTCGACGCGCGCGAGCGCGGCGTGCTGTTCGACATCGGCCACGGCAAGGGCTCGTTCGCGTTCAAGACCGCGCGCGCCATGCTCGCCAACGGCTTCTATCCCGACACCATTTCATCCGACATCCACCAGCTCTGTATCGACGGCCCGGCGTTCGACCAGGTGACGACCATGTCCAAATTCCTCTGCATGGGCATGCCGCTGTCGGACGTGATCAAGGCCTCGACCGAGAATGCCGCGATGGCACTGCGGCGGCTCGAGCTCGGCACGCTCAAGCCGGGCAGCGTCGGCGATGCCACGCTGATCTCGGTGAAGCAAGGCCAGTTCCACTACGAGGACGTCGTCGGCGAGCACCTCATCGGCGACAAGAAGATCGTTTCGGAGGGCGTCGTCATCGGCGGCCGCTGGTGGCATCCGAACTAGGTTTGCTCGCGATAGAATTGCAGCAATTGCGCGCCTGCCGGTGAGAGCCAGTCGGGCGCGCCGGCAATGTAGCCTTCGACATGGCCGCTCGTCCCGACCAGATAGGTGATGGGCATGCCGACGATGGGAAACATCTCTGTCGATACTTGCGCGGCCGCGCCATAGGCATCGGCATAGCAGGCGAGGTTCTTTACGGCGAGGCCGGCGAGGAACGCGGTGATCTTGCGCAAATCTCTCGTGTCGGTGCAGACAGCGACGACATCCAGACGATCGCGTTGCGATCCGGCGAGGCTCGCCAGCACGGGCAGGTCGAGCCGGCACGCCGCGCACCACGTCGCCCAGAAGTTGACGAGGGTGATGCGTCCCGGCTTTGCCGTCACCACCACGTCTTTTCCATGCAGGTCCTGAAGCCGTAGCGGCGGCATCGGCGCGCGCGGCCGCACCACGGTGAACTGGCTGCGCCCGGCTTCGAACACCGGCGGCCAGCTTCCCTGCGCACCGCCCGCAGGCAGAAAGGCAAGAAGCGCCGGCGCGGCGATCAGGAGCGATCGCCGCGACAACGCGTGGTGGGTCTCACGCATGGATATAGGCCCAACCCCTCAGTTGCAGATCCACGACGCGCCCGATGCCGAAGGGCACGAGGTTCGCGCCCGGGATCAGCGGGATCGAGAGCTGCTCCTTGGCTTCCGCGATCGCCTTGGACGAAGCGCACATGCTGTAGATGAGATCAGGCAGCGACCGGCGTAGCGTCGCCAGCGGCTCGGCCAGCGGGGTCTTGTCCGCCCTGAAAACGTCGATGCCCTTGCCATTGGCGACGACCTCGATCAGCAGGCGGGTACCCTTGTCGGCAAAGTGCTTGGCGAGATTGGCGGAATAGCTGATCGCGTGTCCGATGACATAAGGCTCGTTGCTGTCGATCAGGATCACGACGCCATCAGCGAGGCGATCCTCCCTGGCCGCGGCTGCGCCGCCGGCCGTGAGGATCGCGGTGCCTGCGAGCAGTCCCCTGCGGGACCATCCGATGGCAGGGATCATGGCGGCGGCGTGGCCGTTTAGAACCGACGCGGCGCGATCGGCGCCTTGCTGTTGCGACCCCACAGCACGAACAGGCTGAGCGCGAGCAGGACGATGTTGAGCGGCGTCACCTCGGCCTCGCCGCGCGAGAGATGGAAGGCGAGTGCAATCACCTGCAACACCGAGCAGCCCAGCGCGGCGAGCACCGTCAGCCGCGGCAGTATTCGCGTCAGCGCCGGCAGCAGAATGCCGATCCCGCCGGCGAGATCGACAAGTGCGATGGAGCGAACGAAGGTTTCGGAATACTGGCCGGCCCAGGGCATCATGGCGGCCAGCTGCGGAATGGGCGTGGTCAGCTTGACCAGCCCCGCCCCGACAAACGCGAAGGCGATGAGGATTTGCGCGGCCCAGAGGCCGATGCGAAGGGCTCGGCCGGGTGTAGCGGTCTCGAAGGTGGTGGTCGACATGGTGGCTTCTCCAAATGTGAGGGCTGCCACCATTTGATGGTTTCACTATTTTTGATCATTATCGGTTCCAGGATCGATTCCTTTCCTGAATGTTGATGATCTCATGGATTCCCTGGTCAGCATGCGGGTGTTTTGCCTGGTCGCGGAGCTGAAGAGCTTTGCAACCGCGGCGCAGCGCCTGCGCATATCGCCCGCGATGGCGAGCAAGCATGTGATGCAACTCGAGAAGCGGTTGGGCACGCGGCTGCTCAACCGGACCAGCCGGCGCGTCAGCCTGAGCGAGAGCGGTGCGCTCTATTTCGAGCAGGCGCGGCAGATGTTGGATTCGCTCGACGAGGTCGAGGCTGCCGTCAGCAAGGCGACCGTCGTGCCGCGCGGTACGCTGCGGCTGACCGCGCCGGTGTGGATGGCGAATCCGATCTTCGCGGGCGTGCTGGCCGACTACCAGGCGCGCTATCCCGAGGTGCATCTCGACATTGATCTCAGCGGGCGGCTGGTCAATCTGGTCGAGGAGGGATTCGATCTCGCCTTGCGCGCGACCGGCGCACCCGATGAGGCGCTGATCGCGCGGCCCATCACCAACGTGCCCTTTTACATGGTCGCAGCACCTGCCTACCTCAAACGCGCCGGGCGCCCGACGAAGCTGAGCGATATCGCCGGCCAGGCGCTATTGCACTATGCGCTTTATCCCGGCGAGAGTTTCTCCTTCGCGGGCGAACACGGAACTGAAACCATCAAGTTCAACCCGGTGCTACGCAGTGGCAACGAAACGCTACTGCACATGGCGGCGCTGGAAGGCATGGGCCTCGCCTTCCTGCCGAAATGGCTGGTCGCCGAGGACATCGCGGCTGGACGGCTCGAGCACGTCATGCCCGGGCACATCATCTTCGTCGGAAAGCTGTTCGCAGTCTATCCGAGCCGCAAATATCTCTCCGCGAAAGTGAGGACCTTCATCGACTTCATTGCCGCCGACAAGCGGATGAAGTAGCGCCCCGCTACAGCGATCTCGCGATCAGCAGCTTCATGATCTCGTTGGTGCCGCCATAGATCTTCTGGATGCGCGAATCGATGAAGATGCGCGAGATCGGATATTCCTGCATGTAGCCGTAGCCGCCGAACAGCTGGAGACATTCGTCGGCGGTCTGCACCTGCTTGTCCGAGCACCAGTATTTCGCCATCGACGCCGTGACGGTGTCGAGATCTCCGGCGACCAGGCGCTCGATGCACCAGTCGACGAAGACGCGCGCGATCATGGCTTCGGTCTTGCGTTCGGCCAGCGTGAAGGCGGTGTTCTGGAAATCCAGCAGCGGCTTGCCGAACGCCTTGCGCTCCTTGGTGTACTCGGTGGTGAGCTTGACGGCGCGCTCCATCGAGGCGACGGCGCCGACCGCGAGCGCCAGGCGCTCCTGCGGCAATTGCTGCATCAGTTGCACAAAGCCCTGGCCTTCCTCCTTGCCGAGCAAGTTTTCCGGCGGGACCGTAACGTTGTCGAAGAACAATTCGGACGTGTCGGAGGCCTGCAGGCCGATCTTGTCGAGGTTGCGTCCGCGCTTGTAACCTTCGGCGCCTTCGGTCTCGACCACGATCAGCGAGATCCCCTTCGCGCCCGCTTCGCCGGTGCGGGCGACCACGATGACGAGGTCGGCGGCCTGGCCGTTGGTGATGAATGTCTTCTGGCCGTTGATGACGTAGGAATTGCCCTGCTTCTTCGCTGTGGTCTTGACGGCTTGCAAATCCGAGCCGGTGCCCGGCTCGGTCATGGCGATGGCGCCGACCATCTCGCCCGTGGCCATCTTCGGCAGCCAGCGCTTCTTCTGCTCCTCCGAGCCGTAATTGAGGATGTAGTGGGCGACGATGGCGCTGTGCACGGAGACGCCGGTGGTCAGCTCCGGCACCGTGCTCTCGAGGTCATCGAGCACGGCGGCGTCATAGGCGAAGGTTGCGCCGAGCCCGCCATATTCCTCCGGCACGCTTGCCAGCAGCGCGCCCATCTCGCCGAGCCCGCGCCAGGCGAAGCGGTCGACCATCTTCTGCTCGCGCCATTTTTCGGCATGCGGCGCCAGATCCTTGGCGAGATATTTCCGGAACTGGTCGCGGAAGACGTCGAGCTCTTCGGTCATCCAGGAGGAGCGGTAGGCCATGGTCACCCTCGGTCGATCTTGTCGCAGGCGCGTAGGCATCACGCGTGCCACAACGGTCACAGCGGGCGCAAGCCCGCCCGCCGTGGTACGCCAACCCCGGCTGCCGATGCCAGTGTTTTCAGGCTGCCGGCTATCCCGCCTGCGCGGTTTTGCCGCCGTCGACGACGAACTGTCCGCCCGTTGCATAGGGATGATCGTCCGAGGCGAGCACCAGCGCAAAGGCCGCGATCTCCTCGGGTGTTGCCACACGTTGCATGCCCGGAACGTGCGATTTGGCCCATTGCGCAACCGCGATGTGCCAGGCTGCATCGGGCAGATTGTCCATGCCGGCGAGCCTGCGGATGAACGGCGTATCGGTCGTGCCCGGGATCAGGGTGTTGATGCGGATGCCGTACTGGGCGTATTCGAGCGCCGCGGCCTGGACCATGCCGACAAGCCCGCGCTTGGCCGCGGAATAGGCCGAGCGCTTCGCCGACGTGGCGATGGCGTTGGATGACGAGGTGACGACGATCGATCCGCCCTTCTGCATCATGTGCGGAATCTGGTACTTCATCGCCAGGAACACGCCGCGCAGATCGGTATTGATCACGTCGTCGAATTCGGCCGCGCTGTACTGATGCAGCGGCTTCTCGATGGAAATTCCGGCATTGTTGAAAGCGACGTCGAGGCGGCCATGAAGTTCGATCGTCTTGTCGACCAGGGCCTTGACCTCGGCCTCGTTGCGAACGTCGGCGCGGACGAACGCGGCATCGCCGCCACCGCCCTTGATCTCGTCTTCCACCTTCGTGCCGCGCTCGACATTGCGTCCGCAGAACACCACCTTGCCGCCTTCGGCGGCGAACATCAGTGCGGCGGCGCGGCCGATGCCGGAGGTGCCGCCAGTCACGATGATGACCTTGTCGGTGAAACGCTGGCGGCCGCTCGGTCTCTGCTGCGGCAGCGCCGCGCCCTGGCCGAGCGCCACGCCGCCGACAAGGCCGCCAAGGGCACTCGTCAGCATGCCCAGCACGGCGCCGCCGACCAGATGGCGCCGTTTCATCGGGGAGGACGCGGTGCTATGCTCCGTTTCGGTCATTTCGAACTCCCGGCCGGTCAATCTAAACAGTGTTAAGATAGATAGCCGCCAATCTAAACAGTGTCAAGTTACGCATGACGAAACCGATCGCGCCCGCGCGCGCCAAGCCGAGCCGCAAGGTTCCGAAGCCGGAAGCCGGCTATCATCATGGTGAGCTTCAGGAGGCCCTGATCGCGGCCAGCGAGGCCATTCTCGCCGAGCAAGGCGCCGAAGGCTTTACCTTGCGCGAAGCTGCCCGCCGCGCCGGCGTGTCCCCGGCCGCGCCGTCGCATCATTTCGGCAATGCGCAGGGCTTGCTGACCGAGGTCGCGATCCGCGGCTACGAGGCGCTGGCCGACGCGCTGCGGGATGCCGCATCCCGCAAGCAGGGCGCGCGCGAAAAACTCCACGCTCAGGGCCTCGCTTATGTCGAATTCGCGCTGAAGCATCCCGGCCGCTTCCAGATGATGTTTGCCAACAAGCGCCTGGTTGCGGACGATCCGCGTCTCAGGCAGGCAAGCAGGGCGGCCGGGCACGAGTTCGAGATCATCATCGCCGAGCTTGTCGGGGGGACGCCGAAGCAGGCGAAGACCGCCGCCGCGGCCGCCTGGTCCACCGTCCACGGTTTTGCCAAGCTGGCCCTCGAGGACAAATTCGGTTCAGTGCAGAGCGAGGCCGGCTACCGCGAGATCATGACGACACTCAATCATGTCCTGAACTATCTCTGGCCGGCGAGCCGCTAAATGCAGATCCAGGGGGTGAGGCGTCATGACGGCCAAGGCGACTGAGCTCAAGCTCGACATCGGACGCATCGGCACGGTGTCCGCGATCCTGATGCAGCCGGACAATGCGCGTGCGTGCTACGTACTGGCGCACGGCGCCGGTACCGACATGCGGCATGTGTCGATGGACAAGATTGCGGTGGGCCTCTCGATGCGCGGCATTGCGACGCTCCGCTTCAATTTTCCCTACACGGAGAACAAACAGGGCCGTCCCGACCAGCCGGCCGTCGCGCATGCCACCATCCGCGCCGCGGTCGAGGAGGCGGCGCGGCTGTGCCCGGGGTTGAAGCTCGTGGCCGGTGGTAAATCGTTCGGCGGCCGCATGACATCGCAGGCGCAGTCCAAGGCAGCGTTGCCTGGTGTGAAGGGTCTCGCCTTTCTTGGCTTTCCCCTGCATGCCGACAAGAAGCCATCCACCGAGCGCGCCGAGCATCTTGCCGGCGTCGCCATTCCCATGTTGTTTCTTCAGGGAACGCGGGATGGCCTCGCCGATCTCAGCCTGCTCAGGCCCGTCGTCGCGGCGCTCGGGGCGAAGGCGACGCTGCATGAGATCGAAGGCGGCGATCATTCCTTCGCGGTGTTGAAGAGGTCCGGCCGCACCAACGACGAGGCGCTGGCGGAAGTGCTAGACACGCTCGCGGGCTGGATCGACGATCTCGCCTAACGTTCACGCGGAATACAGCCCCTTGTCGCGCGCCTTCTGGATCGCGAGCGCTGCGATCAGGTCGAGCGTCGGCGTCGACAGGCCGGCGGTGCGCGCGAAGGCGGCGGGCGCCTTCACCAGCACGTCGATCTCCATGGCACGGCCGAGCTCGTAATCCTGCAGCAGCGACGGCTTGTGGTTGGGGGCGGGGCCGCTGCGGGTCACGCGCTTGACCTCGGGAATGAAGTGCTGCGCGATGTCGTTGGCCTCGTTCAGCATCCGCGGAATGACTTCGGTGAAGGCAGGGTCGTCGCGTACGCCCCGCGCAGTCTGACCTGTGAGCAGGCAGAGCACCGACAGCGACATGTTGGTCAGTAGCTTTGACCAGATCGCCTCGCGGATCTCGGCCACCGGCGGCGATTCCAGCCGCGCATCATTGAAGACGCCGCGGAGCCTGGTGATGCGCTCGCAATTGCGGTCGTCACATTCGCCGATCAAGAGGCGGTTGCGGTCCGGGGTGAGGTTCTGCACCACGCCGGGTGCCGCCACCTCGTTGGAAGAGAAGATGACGCCTCCGATGATCCGCTCCTTCGGGATGCAGGCGCGCAGGCGTCCGCCGGGATCGAGGAAGGAAATGTCCGGCGGCGTCGGGTGCCGCGGCGGCAGGCCGATACCGTACCACCAGGGAATGCCATTCTGGGCGAACACAATGGCGGTGTCGTCCCGGAGCAGCGGCTTGATGCTGGAGACGAGGCCAGTCAATGCCGTGGCCTTCAGCGTCGAGATCACGACGTCCTGCGGGCCGAGCTGGGCCGGATCGCCCGATGCGTTCACCTTGGCCGCAACCTCGGAATCGCCGACGCGCAGCTTCAGGCCATTGGCGCGCACCGCCTCCAGATGCGCGCCCCTCATGACGCACGAGACCTCGTGGCCGGCGCGGGCGAGCCTGACCGCGAGATGGCTTCCGACGGCGCCCGCGCCGAAAATGCAGATGCGCATATGATGTCCCGTCCCTGATCTTTGGTCGTCGCCCGGCGGCAGCATGACACAAGCCGCCATGCGATGGGCGCGGCCGCCCTACGCTGGAAAGATATGGATCGGGATGCGTTGCCTCGGCCATAGTGCGCGCCATCAGAATGACCGGAGGATCGCCGATGACTGCCAACCCTGTGCTGTGGAGCCTTGATGAGCGTGGGGTTGCGACCGTCACGTTGAACCGGCCGGAGGTCAACAACGCCTATGACGGCGCCCTGATATCAGGCGTGCTCGCGGCCCTGGACGATCTGGCCAAGAAACCCAAGCTTCGCATCGTCGTGCTCAAGGGCAACGGCAAGCATTTCCAGGCCGGCGCCGACCTCAAATGGATCAACGGCGTGCGGCCACAGTCGCCTGAGGCCAACGAGGCGGCGTCGCGAGCGACGTTCGAGGCTGTGCAGCGGCTCAACACCCTGCCGATCCCGACCGTGGCGCTGGTGCAGGGCGGCTGCTTCGGTGGCGGCACCGGTGTGATCGCGGCCTGCGACGTCGTGATCGCCGCCGACGACGCCCTGTTCTCCATCACCGAAGTGCGCTGGGGCCTGACCGCCGCGATCATCATTCCCCAGCTCTGCGACGCCATTGGTGTACGGCAAGTCCGCCGTTACGCACTTACCGGCGAACGCTTCGGCGCCGAGGATGCCCGCCGCATCGGCCTCGTCCATGAGGTGGTGCCGCTCGCAAATCTCGAAGCCGCAGGCAGCAAGGTGGTCGAGCAACTGTTCGCCAACGGCCCGGAGGCGATGGCCGAGACCAAGCGGCTGGCGCTGGAAAGCTCGTTCGGCGGCATGGCGGTGGACGATGCGGCCTATACGCGGCTCGTCCAGCTGCACGCGCTCAAGCGCCAGAGCGCAGAGGCTGCGGAGGGGCTGGCCTCGTTCACCGAGAAGCGCCCGGCGAAGTGGGGCGGCGGCGGGAAGGGCTGAGCACGCTTCACTCCGCCGTCGTCGTGGATCTGCTTTGCTTGTCCCGGACGACGAAATTGTTGAGATGCGCGCGACTCTGCGAAGCAAGTAGCCCGGATGGAGCGAAGCGCAATCCGGGGCCGGCGTCCCGCATTCCGCTGCGCTCCATGCGGGCTACGGCACCATCATTTACAGCGACGGTGCGAGTGACGTTTTCAGCAAGGTCAGCAGCGCCTGCACCGCGGCCGCATTGCGCCGGCGTTCCGGGATTCGCGGCTTTCACCCACAATTCCGGAATCGGAAAGTCGCGCAGCACCGGCTTCAGCGTGCCGTCGCGCAGCGCATCCGCGACGAGATAATGCGAGATCAGCGCGATGCCGTTGCCGGCGATCGCGCTGCGCGCCAGCACATGCCCCTCGTTGGAGGACAGCAGTGGGCTGACCTGGATGGTGATGCGGCCGCGCGGCCCGTCAAAGACCCATTCGGGGCCAGTTGGCATGAAGCTGAGGCAGCGATGCTCGACGAGGTCGCGCGGATGCTTTGGCGTGCCGTGCTTCTTCAAATAAGCCGGCGAGGCGCAAAGCAGTCGCTTCAACGGCACCAGCGGCTCATCGACCACGCCGCCGAAGGAATGCGGGAAGGCGCCGATAGCGATGTCAAACCCTTCGGTGACCGGATCGACCGGGCGGTCGAGCAGCACGATCTCGAGCTTCAGCCGCGGGTTTTGTGTCTGGAAGGCGCTGAAGGCATCGGCAAGCCGCGCCACCGTCATCGAGGTCGGGGCCTTGATGCGGAGATGATCGACGAGATCGTGGCCCTTCTCGCCCATGCGCGACAGCAGGTCGGTCGCATCAGTCACCACGCCGCGGGCGCGATGCACGTAGCGCTGGCCGGCCTCGGTCAGCCGCAACTGCCGGGTCGAGCGGTGAAACAGCGGTGTGCCGATCCGCGCCTCGAGCTGCGTGACGCGCTTTGCCACCACTGAGGTCGAGACGTTGAGTTTTCGCGCAGCGGCGGAAAATCCAGCCGTATCAGCGGTGGCGAGGAAGGCCTGAAGGTTCACCAGGATGTCCATGTCGACCTTTCGCGATTCGAGAAAGCTGATCGCATATTTTGGTAGATTGTAGCCCTCCACGCGTTAATTCATAGTCCGCCCCAAGCAAGGGATTTTTGGGAAGGACGCGCCATGCGGGCCATGACGATCAATGAACCGGCACGACAGGTGCCGCTCTACGGCGAATATGAAGTCGTCGTGCTCGGCGGCGGCCCGGCCGGCATCGTCGCTGCGGCCTCAGCCGCGCGCGCCGGGCGCAAGACGCTGCTGATCGAGCGCTACGGCTTCCTTGGTGGCATGGGCACCGCGGCCGGCGTCACCAATTTCTGCGGCCTGCATGGCAACGTCTACGGCGAGGCCATCAGGCTGGTGCAGGGCATGGCGTCCGATCTGCTGGCGCGGATCGATCATCTGAACGGCCTCAACGCGCCGCATCTGATCCTCGGCAAGGTCTTCGCGCAGGCCTATGACACCGCGGCCTACAAGATCGCGGCCGATCAACTGCTGGCGAGCCACAAGGTGCACATTCTCTTCCATGCCCTCGGCGCCGGCGTCGTGATGGGCGATGACAACCGCATCGACGCGCTGATGGTCGAGACCAAGGCCGGCCGGCAGGCGGTGCGCGCAGAGATCTTCATCGATTGTTCCGGCGACGGCGATCTCGCGGTCTGGGCCGGCGCGCCGTTCGAGATCGGCGACGAGCATGGTCATCCCTTGTATCCGTCGATGATGCTCCGTCTCAACGGCATCGATCCCGTGAGGGCGGGCGATGCCTGGCGGACCATCCCGCAATTGATGGAAGCGGCGACCGCGGCCGGCACCCACAAATTCCCGCGCAAGAGCGCGATCGTGCGGCCGCAGAAATCCGGCATCGAATGGCGGGTGAACTTCACGCAGGTGGCGCGCGAGGACGGCCACGCCATCAACGGTGTTGAGCCCGATGATCTCACCCGCGGCGAGATCGAGGGCCGCAGGCAGGCGCTTGCCGCCTTCGAATTCCTGCGGACGGTGCCGGGCTTTGAAAAATCCTACATCGTCGATCTGCCACCGCAGCTCGGCATCCGCGAGACCCGCCGCATCAAGGGCGGCTACCAGCTCAGCGGCGAGGATGTGCTTGGCTGCGCCTCGTTCGAGGATTCCATCGGCGTCAATGGCTGGCCGATCGAGGCGCATGTTCCAGGCGATGTGGTCTTCACTTTCCCGCCGATCCCGGAATCGCGCGGCTACAACGAATTGCCGTATCGCATGCTGGTGCCGGAGGGCGTAGACAACCTTCTCGTCGCCGGCCGCTGCGCCTCCATGACCCATGAGGGCCAGTCGGCGGCGCGGGTGTCGGGGGCCTGCTTCGTGATGGGGGAGGCGGCCGGTTCCGCGGCTGCGCTGGCGCTGTCCGGAAATCGGATCCCGCGTGACATACCGGTTGAAAAATTGCAGGAAACATTGAAACAACAGGGCGCCTTCATCGGACGGGACGAGCCCGTGCCAAAGGGCCTGTAACGGACTGCAAAAAGAGAATTATTGGAGGAAGCGGGATGATCGGGATTGCGCGGGTCGCGGCACTCAGCCTTTTGGCTATGATGGCGATGGCGATGGCGATGGCGATGGCGACGGCGACGGCCAGGGCCGAGGATGCGCTGAAGGCCAAGGTCGGCGTGCTCCGCCTGTCGTCCTCCGCGCCCGTCTTCATCGCGCAGGACAAGGGCTATTTCCGCGACGCCGGCCTCGACATCGAGTTGAAGTTCTTCGATGCGGCGCAGCCGATCGCGGTCGCCACCACCTCGGGCGACGTCGATTTCGGCGTCACCGCTTTCACCGCGGGCCTCTACAATCTCGCCGGCAAGGGCGTGCTGAAGGTGATCGGCGGCATGAGCCGCGAGAAACCAGGCTATCCCCTGATCGGTTATTTCGCCAGCAACAACGCCTACGCCGCCGGCCTGAAGACGCCGAAGGACCTTGCGGGCAAGCGCATCGCGATGACGCAGGTCGGCTCATCCTTCCATTATTCGCTCGGCCTGCTCGCCGACAAATACGGCTTCAGGCTGTCCGACGTGAAGATCGTGCCGCTGCAATCGCTGTCGAACGCAGCCGCGGCGCTGAAGGGCGAGACCGTCGATGCGGCGCTATTGCCGATCTCGACGGCGCGAAAATTGATGGACGATGGCGGCGCGAAATTCCTGGGCTGGGTCGGGGACGAAACGCCCTGGCAGCTCGGCGCGGTGTTCGCCTCGCCGAAGACGCTGGCCAACAAGGTGCTGGTGACGAAATTCCTTGCCGTCCTCGCCAGGGCCGATCGCGAATATCACGACGTGATTCTGGCGTCGATGAAGGACGGCGTCGCGCCGATCAACCAGCAGACAAAACCGCTGCTGGAGATCATCGCCAAATACACCAACCTGCCGGTCGAGCAGGTGGTCGGCAACTGCGCCTATATCGACCCCGACGGCAAGCTCGACGTCAAGAATGTCGACAACCAGATCAAATGGCTCCAGGAGCAGGGCTTTGCCGACAAGGGCTATGATGCCGATGCGATCATCGCCAAGGACTATGTGAAGGCGGACTAGCCCTTCGTCATTCCGGGGCTCCCGAAGCGAGAACCCGGAATCTCGGACCATCCCGGAACGACGGAGTAGGGAGTAGACGAGCAAGATAACATGGACCTGATCGCCAACCACATCTCGCACCACTTCGGCGATCTCGCCGTGCTCGACGATGTCTCCTTCACGGTGAGCGCCGGCGAGGTGGTGGCGATCGTGGGTCCGTCCGGTTGCGGCAAGAGCACGCTGCTGTCGATACTTGGCGGGCTGTTGCTGCCGACTTCAGGCTCGCCCGAGTTGCGCGGCGCACCGCCGGCGGACAGTCTCAATCCGCTCACCTTCGTGTTCCAGGACTTTGCTCTGCTGCCCTGGGCCACGGTGGAGGAGAACGTCGAATTCCCGTTGCTGCACACCCAGCTTTCGGCCACGCAGCGGCGCGCGCTGGTCGAGGATGCCTTGCGTCGCACGGGGCTGACCGATTTTCGCAAAACCTATCCAAAGCAGCTGTCCGGCGGCATGCGCCAGCGCGTCGGCATTTCGCGCGCGCTCGCAGTCAAGCCCGCGATTCTGTTGATGGACGAGCCGCTGTCGGCGCTGGACTCGCAGACGCGCGAGCTCTTGATGGAAGATTTCGTCCGCCTGCTCGCCGATGGCGGCATGGGTGCGGTCTATGTCACGCATAATCTCGAAGAGGCCGCGCGCCTTGCCGATCGCATTGTGGTGCTGTCGCGGCGGCCCGGCCGTATTCGCGAGGTCGTGGCGGTGCCGATGACCCGCACTGAGCGCGGCGACATCGCTGCACGTGAACAGCTGCTCGCGCTGCAGAACCAGATCTGGTCGCTGATCCGCAACGAGGCGATCGATGCCGAACGCGAGGTCCAGCATGCTTGATCGCGCGACCGAGACGTCGGCCGACGAAACCACGCGGCGCGTGCGCTTCCGCGGCGCGGGCTTCGTGCCTGCGTCGAGCCGTTTCGGCGGCTGGATCGCGCTCGCCCTCGTGATCGCGATCTGGCAGGCGGCTGGCAGTGCCAGGCTCGTCAATCCGTTGTTCCTGCCGGCGCCCTCGGCGATCGTGCGGGCGATCTACGAGCTCGCGATGTCGGGCGCGCTCTGGCAGCATCTCTCGGCCTCGCTGCTGCGCATCGGCGTCGGCTGGCTGCTGGGAACGGCGGCTGGCGTCGTGGTCGGCTTTGCCATCGGCCTGTCGCGCCTCGCGCGCAGCGTCGGCATCACCTTCATCTCGGCGCTGTTCCCGATTCCCAAGATCGCGCTGCTGCCTCTCCTGATCCTCTGGCTCGGCATCGGCGAAGAGCCGAAGATCGCGACGATTGCGCTCGGGGTGTTCTTCTCGACCGCGATCTCGGTCTATAGCGGTGTCGACGCGGTGCCGCGCAATCTCATTCGCATGGCGCAAAGCTTCAACGTGCCCTTTGCCACCATCGTGCGCAAGGTGGTGTGGCCCGGCGCCCTGCCCGCGATCCTCGCCGGCTTCCGCATCACGGCGTCGGTGGCGCTGCTGCTCGTCGTCAGCGCCGAGATGATCGGCGCGCAATTCGGCATCGGCGCGTTCGTGCTCCAGGCCGGCAATCTGATGCAGACGGATCAACTGCTCGCGGGCGTGGTGATCCTGTCGGTGTTTGGCCTCGCAGTCGGCAAGGTGATCGGCTGGCTGGAAGTGCGGCTGTTGCACTGGCGGTAGCCAAAATTTCCGCTGCCGTAGGGTGGGCAAAGCGTAAGCGTGCCCACCATTCTTTTCAGGAGTCGCGAAGACGTGGGCACGGCGCAAGTGCGCCTTTGCCCACCCTACGAGACCGTCACGCCTCACGCGTTGCCGCGATCCTCGCGAAACAGATCCAGCTTCTGCTGCACCGGCCGGTCCGAGAAACTGAACAGCACCGCGTCCTCATCCGCCTCGTGCGTCACCCATTGCCAACTCGGCACCACGAACAGATCGCGCGGGCCCCATTCGAACACGGCATCGCCGATGCGGCTGCGACCCTTGCCCTCGATCGGGCAGAACACCGTCGCATCGGTCGCGCGGTAGCGCGCAGTCTCGAAACCCTTCGGCAGCAGCTGGATGAAGGTCCCGATGGTCGGCATCGCGAAATCGCCGGTCTCGGGGTTGCTGAATTTCAGCTTCAGCCCGTGACAGGCATCCCACTCCTGGCTGGTCCGCGCCTTCTCCAGCGCTTCGCGGGTGTAGACATAGGGATAACTGAAGATCGGCGAGGTCTTCGAGGACCGCTTCACGTCGACAGGCAAGAGATTGTGGCCATAGCGGGCAAAGCTGTCGCCGGCCGGCTTGGTGATCTTCTGCTGGTCTTCCTTGGCGCCTTCCGCAAAGGAGCAGTCGAAGAACTGCACCAGCGGGATGTCGAGGCCGTCGAGCCAGAACATCGGATCAGTGGTCTCGTTGGAATGATCGTGCCAGGTCATCGATGGCGTGATGATGAAGTCGCCGGGCTCCATCGCGGTGCGCTCGCCATCGACGGCGGTGTGGGCGCCCTTGCCTTCGAGCACGAAGCGCAGCGCCGATTGGCTGTGCCGATGTGCGGGCGCGACGTCGCCGGGCACCACCATCTGCACGCCGGCATAGAGCGAAGTCGTGATCTTGGACTGGCCGCGCAGGCCCGGGTTCTCCAGCACCAGCACGCGCCGCTCGGCTTCCTTGGCCGTGATCAGCCGGCCTGCCTCCGTCATGTAGTCGCGGATGACGTCGAACTTCCATAAGTGCGGCCGGCAGGCGCTCTTCGGCTCCGGCGTGATCAGATCGCTCATCACCGTCCACAGTGCGGTGAGATTCTCGCCGTCGATCTTCCTGTAGAACGCCTCGCGTTCCGGCGTCTTGGTCACGGCTTCCATGGTTGCTGCTCCCGACGTTTTTGATTGACAGTATACTGACGATCTAGGTAGCGTCAACTTGACGAAGGACATACAAGGTCGTCATTCCGGGACGATGCGATAGCATCGAACTATGGTGCGCACTTGCGCACCTGAGAATCTCGAGGTTCCGGGTTCTCGCTTCGCGAGCCCCGGAACGACAAAAAGGGGAGGGCTTCCGATGAAGCTGCACGGCTATTTCCGCTCCAGCGCCGCCTATCGCGTCAGGATCGCGTTGAATCTCAAGGGTCTCGGCGCCGAGCATCTGCCGCATCACTTACGCAAGGGCGAGCAACGCGCGCCCGCCTATCTCGCCATCAATCCGCAAGGCCTGGTGCCGGCGCTGGAAAGCGACACGGGAGCGGTACTGACCCAATCCGTCGCGATCATCGAGTGGCTCGATGAGACACACCCGAATCCGCCGCTCCTGCCAAGGGACCCCTTGCAGCGGGCCAAGGTGCGGGCCTTCGCGCTGGCGATCGCCTGCGACACCCATCCGGTGCAAAATTTGAAGGTGCTGGCGCGGCTGCGCGAACTTGGTTTGCCCGAGCAGAAAGTGCAGGACTGGGCCGCCTGGGTCAATCGCGAGGGGCTGTCGGCCTGCGAGACCCTGATCAAAGAAGAGCCGGGGCCATTTTGTTTTGGCGCTGCGGCGACGCTCGCTGATCTCTGCCTGGTGCCGCAGCTCGCCAATGCGCGCCGCTTCGGCGTCGATGTCGCGGCCTATCCGCGCCTGCTCATGGCCGAGGCCGCCGCCAAGGCGCTGCCGGCCTTCGCCAACGCAGCACCGGAGAAGCAGCCCGATGCCGAGTAAGCCGCTGCCTCCGATCACGATGGACGCGGTCTATGCCGCGCCGGGCTATCTGTTCCGGCGCATGCAGCAGATCGCGGTCTCGATCTTCATGGAGGAGTGCAAGGCTTTCGATCTCACGCCGGTGCAATATGCAGCGCTGATCGCGATCCACACCCATCCCGGCATCGACGCGACGCGGCTGTCGGCGGTGATCGCCTTCGACCGCTCCACGCTCGGCAGCGTCATCGAACGTCTTCAGGCCAAGAATTTTATCGAGCGCAAGCCGGCAGCCGAGGACAAGCGCATCAAGCTGCTCTATCTGACCAAGCCGGGCGTCGCGATCCTGCGCGAGATCGTCCCCGCAGTCGAACGCGCCCAGGCGCGCATGCTGGAGCCGCTCAAGCCGACGGAGCGCAAGGCGCTGATGGGGCTGATGTCACAGCTCGTCGAGCTCAACAACGAGGCCTCGCGCGTGCCGCTGCGGGCCGAGGACGCGCTGGAGCATTTGGGCAAGGTGGGTTGAGGGGGAGACGATACCGTCGCCTCATCCCCAGATCTTGTAGGGTGGGCAAAGGCGCCCTTGCGCCGTGCCCACCACGTCTCTCCAACAGATCGGAAGTCATGGGCACGCTTCCGCCTTCGCTCTTCGAGCTACGGCGGACAAGCCGCTTTGCCCACCCTACGATTGCTCGCGCCTCATGCCGTCGCCTCGCCCGCTGCGTCTCCGCCGTTCTTCTCGGCCTCGTAGCGTGCCATGAAGGCCGGCGACATCGCGCGCAGCCGGGAATCGTCGATGCGGCCGGAGCGGGTGATGTAGCTATAGGCGAAGTCCATCAGGCCAAGCTGCATGTGCTGGGCGAAATGCTCGTACCAGAACGCGCTGGTGCGTGCGGCATTGACCAGTTTTTGCACCACCGGCTTGCGCGCGGCCTGGTAGCGATGCAGCGCCGTCGACAGATGGGCATCCGATTCCAGCGCCTTGACCAGCGCGATCGCGTCCTCGATCGCAAGCCTCGTGCCTGAGCCGATGGAGAAGTGCGCCGAGTGCAGCGCGTCCCCAAGCAGCACCATGTTCTTGAATGACCAGTGCTCGTTCCAGACCCAGGGGAAATTGCGCCAGACCGATTTGTTGGAGACCAGGCAGTGGCCGCCGAGCGTGTCGGCGAACACCTCCTCGCACACGCCCTTGGATTGCTCGGCGTCCTTGTAGGCGAAGCCATAGGCCTGCCAGGTGGCGTGGTCGCATTCGACCAGGAAGGTGCTCATGGTCGGTGAATAGCGATAGTGATGGGCGTTGAAGGCGCCGCGGTCGGTCTTCACGAAGGTCTGCGACAGCGTGTCGAAGCGCTTCGAGGTGCCGTACCAGACGAATTTGTTGGAGGAGTAGGACAGCGACGTGCCGAAATCGCCCTCATAGGCGCGGCGCACCAGCGAGTTGAGGCCATCGGCGGCGACGACCAGATCGTGGCCGTTGAACTGGTCGATCGTTTGGATCTGGGTGTCGAAGCGCGAGGTGACGCCGACGTCGAGCGCGCGTTGCTGCAGGAATTGCAGGAGCTCCAGCCGCCCGATCGAGGAGAAGCCGACGCCGTCGATGGCAACGCTGTCGCCGCTGAGATTGAGCGTGATGTTCTCCCAGCTCTCCATATGCGGCGCGATCGCATCGACCGTCTCGGGGTCGTCGGCGCGCAGGAATTCCAGCGCCTGGTCGGAGAACACGACGCCAAAGCCCCAGGTCGCATCGGCCGGGTTCTGTTCGAACAGGTCGACTTGATCCTCGGGATGACGCTTCTTCCAGAGATAGGCGAAGTAGAGCCCGCCGGGTCCCCCGCCAATCACGGCGATCCGCAAATCCTGCCTCCCTAATTGGCAGTATGCTTACTGTCTCAGGGTCAACTAATGGGCTGCGGTGTCCCACGCCAGCGGAACTCAAGGCGAGGTGCGTCGCAGCACGGCCGCAGCCACCCGCCTCGCGGGTGCCCAAAGCCGTCAGTTGCGAATCATAGCCAAACCGCGCCGGATTGACCACCCGGGCGTCAGACGCAGCGCTTCACGTAGACCCCGTTCACCAACACCCTGGTACAGCGAACCACTGGCACCGGGTGACGAACCACGACGGCGCCGTTCGGGCCGGCGCAACCGGCGCGGTAGACGCCGCGCGCGCACACCACCGCGTTGGCATCGGAGGATTCGAAGGTCATGGTCGCCGCGAAGGCGAACAATGCAGACGCAATTAGCAGAAATGCACGCATGTGGTTTCTCCCGGTCTTGTCGTGATTGAATCTGCTATCGGCAACGGATTGGTCGCAAGGAGCGCGCGAAAATTCACGCGCGCCGCCCATATCGATGACGATGCGCGCTGCGTGCCCCTCACCGCGCAGCGAATGGTGCGAGCACGTCCTTGCAGGCCGGCGACAGCGACGCCGCATTGCTGGCGATGCATTGCACGATGCGGCCGCCACCCGGCGCGACGCCGGCACAGAGCGAGCGGATGTCCGCGCCGCAAGCGGAGCGCACGATGAACAGCTCTTCGCGCGGCAGCAGCGGGCGCAGAACGATCACGGCGGGCGCGGCGGCCGGCGCTGCTGCGGCTGCGGGCGCGGCGCCAGTTGCCGGCGCGGCAGCCGCTGCGCCGCCACCGGCCGCGGCGGTCACCGCTTTCGCGCAGGCCGACGAAACCTTGGCCTTGTTCTTCTCGAGGCATTCCAGCGCGGGAGCGCCGCCCGGCGGCACGCTGGCGCAAACCTTGGGATAATCGGCGCGGCATGCGCTCTTGACCGCGGCGACCTGCGCGCTGGCCGGTTGCTTGGCCGCTTCTGCCTTCGGGGCAGTTTTGGCGGCTGGCTTCGCCGCGGGTTCGGCGCTGGGCGCCGCTTCGGTCTTTGTAGGCTCAGATTTGGCAGGCTCAGATTTGGCGGGTTCGGATTTTGCCGGCGCAGCTTCGGTTTTGGGTGCTGCCGCCGGCTCGACCGCGCGAACCGCGGTCTGGCATCCCGCTGACAGGCTCGACATGTGGCTCTGGAGGCATTGATACGCCTCGACGCCACCGGGCGTCACGCTCGCGCAATGCGCCATGAAATCCGAGCGGCATGCGGAGCGGATCGCGCTCTTCTGGGCCTCGGTCTGCGCGAACGCGCTTGTTGCAGTTGCGAAGAGTACTGCGGCGAGCAACGCGTGACGCGTTGATGCATGTCTCAACGTTTTGAACATTTGAGTGAATTCCTGCCCTGTCGGTAACGCCGATGATTTTTGAAATGCCGTACAAACGCAATCGTCGCGAGTGATGCCTCGCGAGCGGTATCTTGGCTGCTTTGGCCACTACCGCAAGTAGATAATGCCCGCGGAATTGCGACGTAACTACGTCGCTAGAGTCTGATCATGCGCTTGCCGCGGTTCTCGCCGGCCAGCAGTCCGATCAGCGCCTTCGGCGTGTTCTGCAATCCGTCGATGATGTCTTCCTGCACCTTCAGCCTGCCGGATTTCACCCAGGCCTGCAGATCAGCGAGGGCGCGCTGGCTCTCCTTCATGTAGTCCATCACGATGAAGCCCTGCATCACGAGCCGCTTCACCACGATCAGGCCGGGCACGCCGCGCGGGCCATGGGCCGAAGGCGTGCCGTCATATTGCGAGATCGCGCCGCAGCAGGCGATGCGGCCGTAATTGTTCATTTGTGGCAGGCAGGCTTCCAGAATGTCGCCCCCGACATTGTCGAAATAGACGTCGATGCCTTTGGGAGCTGCTGCGCGCAGCGCCTTGAACACCGCACCGTCCTTGTAGTCGACGGCCGCATCGAAGCCGAGCTCTGAGGTCAGCCAGTGGCACTTGTCGGCGCCGCCGGCGATGCCGACCACGCGGCATCCCTTGATCTTGGCGATCTGTCCGACGATCGATCCGACCGAGCCCGCGGCGGCCGAAACCACGACCGTCTCGCCCTCCTTGGGCTTGCCGACCTCGAGCAGGCCGAAATAGGCGGTGAGGCCGGCGATGCCGAACACGCTGAGCAGATGCGTCATCGGCTCGAGCTTCGGCATTTTCGTCAATTGCTTTGCCGGTACTGCTGCAAACTCCTGCCAGCCGGTATCGCCGAACACGATGTCGCCGGGCGCAAGCTCGGGCGCCTTCGAGCTGACCACCTCGGCAATGCCGCCGCCGGCCATCACGCTGTTGGCTTCGACCGCCGAACGGTAAGTCGCGCCGTGCATCCAGGCGCGGTTGGCGGCATCGAGCGAGATGTAGCGCACGCGCAACAGGGCTTCGCCGTCCTTCGGTTCCGGCAGTGTGCCATCGACCATCTTGAAGTGCTCGGGGCCGAGCTTTCCGCTCGGCTTCTCCACCAGAAGAATTTGGCGATTGATGCTCCCGGTCATGGCGGTCCCTCTCTGATTGTTTGATGTTTATTGCAGCACTTGCCGCAAACAAAACGTGCAAGCCGCATTCGTTGTGCGCTGCATGCAGGCTAGATCGCTACGTCCCGTTTCGCAACGGGAACATCCGGCAAGCCATCGCACGCAAAGCGTGTTGCGTCGCTGTCATATCTGCGACATCATGAAGCGGTCGGTGTCGTGGGGGTTCTTTCAATGTCGAACAGGTTTACGCAATACATCCTGGCCGCGATGGTGCTCGGCATCATCATGGGCTCGGCGATCTACAATTTCCTGCCCGACACGCGCGGCGACTGGGCCTCCTCCATCAACCTGATCGCCGTGATCTTCCTTCGCCTGATCAAGATGATCATCGCGCCGCTGGTGTTCGCGACCCTGGTCGGCGGCATCGCCCACATGGGGTCGGGCTCCAAGCTCGGGCGCATCTTCGCCAAGACCATGGGCTGGTTCATCAGCGCCTCCTTCGTCTCGCTGCTGCTCGGCCTCGTGATGGTCAATCTGCTTCAGCCCGGCGCGAACTTCCCCGGTACGCTGCCCGCGGCGGGACAATCGACCGGCCTGCCGGTCTCGGCCTTCTCGATCGAGAAATTCCTGACCCATCTGATCCCGACCTCGATCGCGGACGCGATGGCGCAGAACGAGATCCTTCAGATCGTGATCTTCGCCGTATTCTTCTCGGTGGCGATGGGCGCATTGCCCGAGCGCTCCAAGCAGCTCCTGTCGCTGATCGACGATGTCGGCCACATCATGCTGAAGGTGACCGGCTATGTGATGCTGTTTGCGCCGTTCGCGGTCTGGGCCGCCATCACTGCGACGGTCGCCAAGAACGGCCTGCTGGTGCTCTGGAAGCTCATCGTGTTCATGGGCGGCTTCTATCTGTCGCTGTTCATCCTCTGGGGCATCCTGGTGGTCGTCGGCTTCGTCGTGATCGGGCCGCGCTATAGCCATCTGCTGAAGCTGATCCGCGAGCCGCTGATGATCGCGTTCTCCACCGCGAGCTCGGAGGCGGCCTACCCGAAGACGCTCGAAGGCCTCAACCGCTTCGGCGCCTCCTCGCGCATCTCGAGCTTCGTGCTGCCGCTCGGCTATTCGTTCAATCTCGACGGCACGATGATGTATTGCACTTTCGCCAGCGTCTTCATCGCGCAGACCTACCACATCGACATGTCGCTCGGCACGCAGCTCGCGATGCTGGCGACCTTGATGATCACCTCCAAGGGCGTGGCCGGCGTGCCGCGCGCCTCGCTCGTGGTGATCGCCTCGACGCTGTCGCAGTTCGGCATTCCCGAGGCGGGGCTGTTGATGATCATGGGTATCGACACCTTCCTCGACATGGGCCGCAGCGCCACCAACGTGATCGGCAACACGCTGGCGACCTCGGTGGTGGCGAAGTGGGAAGGCGAGCTCGGGCCCGAGCATGCGATGGGGCCGGGCGATGCCGTACCTGAAGACATGGTGCCGGGTGAAGTGCCTGCGATGGCCGGTCATTGACGGGAGTGCGTCATGCGCCCTTTGACGGCGATTTCGAGCGGCCTTTTGCTGGCAGCGTGTCTGCTGGCGTCTGGTGCCTCCGCCCAGACCGGCGGCAACGAAGGGCTTAGCCCGACGCTGTCGGCCATCAAGAAAGCGCACGCCGTGCGGCTCGGCTATCGCGAGAGCTCGCCGCCGTTCTCGTTCCTCGACCCGTCGGGGCGGCCGATTGGTTATAGCCTTGAGCTCTGCGAGGCCATCGTCGAGGAGATCGGCGTCGAGGTCGACGACCCCAATCTCAGAATCGACTACGTCAAGGTCACCTCGGACGATCGCATCGACGCGGTGCTCCAGAACAAGATCGATCTGGAATGCGGTTCGACCACCGCGAATTCCGAGCGTGCCAAGCGCGTCGCGTTTTCGCCGCTGATGTTCGTTGCCGGCACCAAGCTGATGGTGCCGAAGGCCTCCAGCGTCCAGCAGCTGGCGGACCTGAAGGGCAGGACCGTCGTGGTGACGAAGGGCACCACCAACGAGCAGGCGGTCCAGGCGGCCGACAAGAAGCTGTCGCTGGGCCTGAACATTGTCGTCGGCGCCGACCACGAGCAGTCGTACCAGATGCTGGTCGACGGCAAGGCTGACGCGTTTGCGACCGACGACATCCTGCTCTCGGGCCTGATCGTTCGCCACAAGTCGCAGGACAAGTTCCGCGTAACAGGCGATTATCTGTCCTACGATCCCTATGGCATCATGTTCCGCAAGGGCGAGCCGCAGCTCTCCGCCGTGATCGAGCGCACCTTCCGCAAGCTCGGCTCCAACCACGATCTCGTGCCGCTCTACAACAAATGGTTCATCGCACGCATGCCGACCGGCGAGAAAATGAACGTGCCGATCTCGCTGCAACTGGAAGAAGCGTTCAAGGCGATGGACGATTCCGCTAGCGCGAATAATTAGCTCGCTATCCCGTCATCCCCCCGCAATGGCTTAGCCATTGCGCGGGATGACGGCGATGGGTTGGTGCTCGGGGAAGCATCCCCAAACACCCGATCCAGCGCCGTATCGTACGTCGCCTGCACCAGCTCCGGATGCAGCTTGCTCAGCGCTTCCATCATCACGCCGGAATTGATCTCCAGCACCTTCCACGCGCCATCGACGCGCACCACGTCGATCGACGCGAAGCGGATGCCGATGGCGCGCGCAGCGTCGACCGCGAGCTTCACGCAAGCCGTGCGCACCGCGCCGTCCGCCAGCAACACCGGCTTGGCGCCGGCATCCAGATTATGCCGCCAATCCGAGCCACGCTGCTTGCTGTAGACGATGCGGGGCACATCATCGAGCAGGATCACACGGACCTCGTCCTCGATTGCGACATAAGGCGAGATCACGAGCCCGGTGCTCATCGAAAAGACCTCGTTCGCCGCGTGGTCGAACTCTGCCGCCGTCGTCACCTTGAACACCGAGCGCCCCGACGTGCCCTCGTTCGGCTTCACCACCACGCCCTGCGGATGGTCGTGAAGCAGCTCGAGCATGGCCTCGCGCCAGCCGAGGCCGACAACCTTCTCGCCCAGCTTCGGGTTGAGGAAGAGGTGATGTGGAATGCAGGGCACGCCTTGCAGCGACAGCGCCTCCGCGGTGGCGGATTTGTCGTTGGCGAGCCGATGCGCGATCGCGCTGTTAAGGCCGATGTCGTAGCCGAAGGCGAAGCGGCGCTGGTCGTCCCGGCGCATCGCGATCAGCCAGCCTCCGGCGCGGACATCGACCTCGATGTCGTGCGCCGCGCAATAGCGCCTGATGGCCTGGACGAAGGTCCGTTCACTGCTTGCCATGTATTTCGATCGTTCCCTGGCGCCAAAAGCCGCAAAAATGCGGGAAATGGCGCCATAGTGGGGTGAAAGTCAGAGCTATTCTTAATGAAATTCTCGCGAGCGCGATGGAAATTAAGTGCTGCTTTCCGGTCCGAAAGGGAAAAGAAATTGCCCCGTACGCGCGCCGGACAGCAGATCCGTTCATGATGTGATCATTTCCGCCGCAAATGCCTGATTGACCAGCATCAATTGCATCCGGAACGAGGTTGATTATTGGTCTCAATGGCGTAGATCACACACGCGAAATCCTCCGCCATGGCAAATGGTGTCCGCCCGTTTTCAGGGCCGGGCAACGCTTTTGCCCGAAAACCGCAAGACATTCGGAATATCGAAAATCATGAGCGCGTTTTACCGAGAGAAGGTTCTTTCCGTCCAGCACTGGACCGACACACTGTTCAGCTTCCGCGCCACGCGCGACACCGGCTTCCGTTTCCAGAACGGCCAGTTCGCCATGATCGGGCTCGAGGTCGATGGCCGCCCGCTGCTGCGCGCCTACAGCATGGCCAGCGCCAATCACGAGGAAGAGCTCGAGTTCTTCTCGATCAAGGTGCAGGACGGCCCGCTCACCTCGCGCCTGCAGAAGATCAAGGAAGGCGACACCATCCTGGTCGGCCGCAAGGCGACCGGCACGCTGATCACCGACAACCTCATCCCCGGCAAGCGGCTGATGCTGCTCTCGACCGGCACCGGCCTTGCGCCCTTCGCCAGCCTGATCAAGGACCCCGAGGTCTATGAGCAGTTCGAGAGCATCGTGCTCGTGCACGGCTGCCGCCAGGTCTCCGAGCTCGCCTATGGCGAGAAGCTGGTCGCGAATTTGCGCGAGGACGAGCTGTTCGGCGAGCTGCTCGCCGACAAGCTGATCTATTATCCGACCGTGACCCGCGAGCCGTTCCGCAATCGTGGCCGGATCACCGACCTCATCAACTCCGAGCAGATCTTCAACGATATCGGGCAGTCGCCCCTCAACATCGAGACCGATCGCATCATGATGTGCGGCAGCCCGGCGATGCTGGAAGAGCTGAAGGCGATGTTCGAGAGCCGTGACTTCGTCGAAGGAAGCGGCAACAAGCCCGGCCATTTCGTGATCGAGAAGGCGTTCGTCGAGCGTTGATCGGCGCTCGCTCTCGGCGTCGTGCTGGCGAAAGCCAGGATCCGTCGCCACCGAGTCGAATCGGGCGAAGGCTGGTCGTTGTCGGTCTTCGCGCAGCCCCGTTAAGGGGCCGGCCAGCTGCTCCTTCCATCCCCGCCTCTGCTGCAGTGCAATAGCCCAACCTCTCGGTGGATTGATTTTTCTCGGGCGAATTCGCTAGCCTGAAACAAGCGCTGCGTCATATCCGTATGACAGGCGCGGGCGTATCGTTCCGCCTGATGCTGGCGAGAGGGTGGGAATCGTGGCCGACAACAACAAGACGCAGGAATTGCCCAAACGTTTGCCGCTGGCGGAAGAGGGGATCATGGAGACCCTTCTGCTGCCATTCTCGCCGCGCTTCATCGTCCTGACGATCTGCGCCGTCATCACCGCACTCCTGATCGGCATCGCCATCGCCGACCGCAGGATCTTCGACATCCTGCTGGTCCCGATCTGCATCTTCGGCGCGCTGACGCTGCTCGGCGTCCGCGACCTGATGCAGAAGAGCCACGCGGTGCTGCGCAACTACCCGATCTCCGCGCATATCCGTTTCCTCCTGGAGGAAATCCGCCCGGAGATGCGGCAGTACTTCTTCGAGAGCGAGAAGGACGGCATGCCGTTCTCGCGCGACACCCGCGCGGTGGTCTATCAGCGCGCCAAGATGCAACTCGACAAGCGTCCGTTCGGCACCCAGGAGGATGTCTATCGCGAGGGCTATGAGTGGATGCATCACTCGGTTGCGCCGAAGGCGCATGCCGAGGAGAAGTTTCGCGTCACCATCGGCGGGCCGGACTGCGCAAGGCCCTATTCGGCCTCGGTGTTCAACATCTCGGCGATGAGCTTTGGCGCGCTCAGCCCCAACGCCGTGCGCGCACTCAATGCCGGCGCCAGGAAGGGCGCTTTCGCCCATGACACCGGCGAGGGCGGCTTCAGCCCCTATCACGCGGAGATGGGCGGTGACGTCATCTGGGAGATCGGCTCCGGCTATTTCGGCTGCCGCCATCGCGACGGCAGCTTCGATCCGGAGGCGTTCGCGCGGGTTGCGAGCCAGGACCAGATCAAGATGGTCGAGCTCAAGATCAGCCAGGGCGCCAAGCCCGGCCATGGCGGCGTGCTGCCGGCGGCAAAGGTCTCGGAAGAAATCTCCAAGATCCGCGGCGTCGCGATGGGCGAGGATTGCATTTCGCCGGCCTCGCATCGCGCCTTCTCGACTCCCACCGGCATGATGCAGTTCGTCGCCGAGATGCGACGGCTTTCAGGCGGCAAGCCGGCCGGCTTCAAGCTCTGCATCGGCCACCCCTGGGAATTCCTGGCCATATGCAAGGCGATGCTGGAGACCGGCATCTATCCCGATTTCATCGTGGTCGACGGCAATGAAGGCGGCACCGGTGCGGCGCCGCTGGAATTCATGGACCATTTGGGCATGCCGATGCGCGAGGGCGTCAATTTCGTCCACAACGCGCTGATCGGCATCAACGCGCGCGACCGCATCAAGATCGGCGCATCGGGCAAGATCGCGACCGCCTTCGACATGGCCCGCGCGATGGCGATCGGCGCCGACTGGTGCAATTCGGCGCGGGGCTTCATGTTCTCGCTCGGCTGCATCCAGTCGCTGAGCTGCCACACCGACCGCTGTCCGACCGGTGTCGCGACCCAGGATCCGACCCGGGCACGCGCGCTCTACGTGCCGCTCAAGATCGACCGCGTGGCCAACTATCACCACGCCACGCTGCACTCGCTGACCGAGCTGATCGCTGCCGCCGGCCTCGAACATCCGCAGGAGCTGCGCCCGATCCACTTCAGTCAGAGGACGTCGACGACCAAGGTGCAATCCTTTGCCCAGCTCTATCCGGCGCTGCGGCCGGGCGAGCTGCTCGAAGGCACCGAGGATCCGCGGTTCCGCGATGCCTGGCGGCTGGCCCAGGCGGCGTCGTTCCAGCCACTGCCGTGAGGGTTTCCGTGCCATACCAGGAGTCGCGCTGGCCTAAATTTGCTGGCATCGGGGTTGCGTTTTAACCCTTGTGTCAGCTTGGGATGTAAAATGTTCCGATGGACGAAGAACGACGCAGCAAGGCCAGGCACCGCGTATTGAAGGGGGGAACCATTGAGTTCGGCGGCGGCGCGATCGACTGCACCGTCCGCAATTTCTCCGACACCGGCGCGGCCCTCGACGTCACCAGCCCGGTCGGGATTCCCGAGCGCTTCACCCTGAACATCAAGGCCGAGGGCGCGCATTTGCCCTGCACGGTGGTGTGGCGCAAGGAGAAGCGGATCGGGGTGCGGTTCGGGTGAGGCTTTGCGCTTGCTGCGCGCGGCAAATTACCCCGTCTCCACCTCACCCCGCCGGCTCGCCAGAATCTTGTCGATCCGTCGGCCGTCGAGATCGACCACCTCGATGTGCCAGCCGGCGAAGTCGAAGGCGTCGCCGACATGGGGCAGCACGGTGAATTGCTGCAGCACGAGGCCGGCTACCGTGTTGTAGCGGTGATGCGGCGGCAGCTGGACGCTCAAGAGCTCGCCGAACTCGTCGACCGGCATCCAGCCCGAGACCAGCAGCGAGCCGTCCGCGCGCCTGACATAGGCCGGCTCCGGTGGGCCTTCCTCGGAATGGAAGGCGCCGACGATCGATTCCAGAATATCAGCCGCCGTCACCACGCCTTCGAAGGCGCCGTATTCGTCATGGACGAGACCGAGATGCACGGGCGCGGCCTTCAAAATCGCGAGCACGTCGCGCGCGTCGGCGGATGCCGGAATGATCGGCGTCTCGCGCACCAGCGCGCGCAGGTCGGGCGTGCGCTCGCGCATATAGGCAACCAGCAGATCCTTGGCCTGGAGCACGCCGATCGGCTTGTCGCGATCGCCGTCGCACACCGGAAAGCGCGAATGCGGGCTCCTGGTGATCAGCGCCTGGATCGCCGCCTGATCATCGTTCAGATCGATCTCGTCGACCTCCGTGCGCGGCGTCATCACCGCGCCGACCGGGCGGTCGCCGAGCCGCATCACGCCCGCGATCATTTCCTTCTCGCCGGGCTCGAGCACGCCGGCGCTTTCGGCCTCGTTGACGAGATGATGGATCTCGTCCTCCGACACTTTCTCTTCCGCCTTGCCGCCACGACCGAGCAGGGTGAGGATCAGCTTGCCGGAGAGGTCGAGCAGAAACACCAGCGGCAGCGAGACCCGCGCCAGCACGTGCATCGCGGGCGCAACCTTCACTGCGATGCTCTCGGGGTCGCGCAGCGCCACCTGCTTCGGCACCAGCTCGCCGACGATCAGCGTCGCGTAGGTGATGATGGTGACGACGATGCCGACACCGACAATGTCGGCAATGCCCGAGGACACGCCGAGTTCGACCAGCCATTGCGTCAGCCGCTGCCCGAGCGTCGCGCCGGAGAAGGCGCCGGAGAGCACGCCAACCAGCGTGATGCCGATCTGCACGGTCGAAAGGAACTTGCCGGGATCGGCGGCCAATGTCAGCGCGCGCTCGGCACCGCGTACGCCTTTGGCGGCCAGCACCGACAGCCGCGCCGGGCGCGATGAGACCACGGCCAGCTCCGACATGGAGAGCAGGCCATTGATGACGATCAGGACGACGACGATGATGAGTTCGACGGAGAGCATTGACCTTCCAAGGTAAGGGAGTGTGGCGGCTCGACCGCGCTGATATAGGTATTCTGGGGGAAAATGCCGGCATTCTGTCGCATCAGGCGCCGCCGTTCCCGCGCCCCCGTCCATCTGACACTCCGCGGAACTACGGAACCCTGCTTAACGGGCTCTTAGCCGCCGCCCGTTAGATTTTCTGACAATTTGCAGAAATCTGTTCGAGGACCTGAGGATGCGGATAGGGAAGCTTTTCGCGCTGTCGATGCTGACGGTGACGGTTTTTGCGGTCATCCTTGGCGCCGAGGTGCTGATACCCCAGGCCCGCATCTTCACCGACCGATCCGACGCGATCAAGCGGGTCGATGCGTTCGGCACGATCCTCATGGTCAGCCAACACGTCGCCGGCCTTCGTGCCCCCTACATCTCTCCCATCTTTCAGGAGGGAGCTGCGACGCAGGCTCAGACCGACGCCACGACCAAGGCTGCGAAAGCGGCCGAAGCCTCCTTCGAGAGCGCAAGGCGCGCCCTTCTGATGCTGGATGACGGCGCTCCGATGGCCGAAAACCTCGACCGCACAGCGCGGCGGCTGAAGGACATCACCACCGCTGCAGACCGCGCGATGAGCGTTCCTCTCGCTGCGCGCGACAGCGCTGCGATCAAGGGCTTCCTTCCCGCCGTTGCCGAGGTCATCGCCGGTATCGAACCGATCATGAACCGGCTGGAGGGAAGGGTCGTGGATGCCGATTCCTCGCTGGCGGCGCTGTTGAGCCTGGCGAGGACGGCGCAGGATCTTCGCGTCTCGGCCGGCAATCGCGCCGCGACGTTGGCCCCGGCGTTGACCGCACATCGACCGCTGGTGACGGCTGAGTTCTCTCTGATGGATCGCATGCAGGGGCGTGTCGAGGCCGATCGCGAGCGGATCGCGGCCGGCATCGACCAGCTCGGCAATCCGCCGCGCATCGCCGCCGCGTTCAAGGCGGCGAGCGAGTCCTATTTTGGAAGAGCTGCGCCAGTAGTTGAAAAGGAGATGCCCGCTGCGCGCGCCGACGGCAAGTACGGCATCACCAACGATGAGTTTGCCAACGTGATCGTGCCCGCCATCCAGATGTTCTTCGGAGTGCGCGACGCCGCCCTGGCGGAAGCGGCCGAGCGCGCCTCGGCTGCCCGCAGCGGTGCGCTGGCGATGCTCGCGCTCGCGGCCGTTGCCGTGCTCGCATTGCTCGGCACGCTGGCCGGTGTGACCTTGATGCTGCGTCGCCGCGTTGTGACGCCGCTGGCGAAGCTGGCGGGCGTGATCGGCACGCTCGCCGCCGGACAACACGAGGTCGAGATTCCGGCCACCGGCCGCGACGACGAGATTGGTCAGGTCGCCGGCTCGTTGCGGCATTTCAAGGATTCGCTGCTCGCTCAAAAATCTGCAGATGTGGCCGCTGCGGTCGAGGCCGAGGCGAAGCTCAAGCGCAGCCAGCGCATGGACCAGATCGCGCGCGATTTCGAGGCCATGATCGGCGACGTCATCAACACGGTCGCGTCGGCCTCCTCGGAGCTGGAGACTTCAGCGGGAACGCTGACGAGCGCCGCCGATCAATCGGAAAAGGTCACCGCCACCGTCGCGGCGGCCTCCGAGCAGGCCTCCACCAACGTGCAGACCGTTGCGGCAGCGGCGGAGGAGATGGCCTCGTCGGTCGACGAGATCGGCCGGCAGGTTCAGGACTCCGCGCGCGTCGCCGGGGAAGCCGTGCAGCAGGCCGAGCGGACCAACGATCATGTCGGCGAGCTCGCCAAGGCGGCGGGGCGGATCGGTGACGTCGTCGAGCTGATCAGCCAGATCGCGGGCCAGACCAACCTTCTCGCCCTCAACGCCACCATCGAGGCGGCGCGGGCCGGGGAGGCCGGACGCGGCTTCGCGGTGGTCGCCTCCGAGGTCAAGGCGCTGGCCGAACAGACGGCCAAGGCCACCGGCGAGATCAGCCAGCAGATCTCAGGCATCCAGGCCGCGACCGAGGAGTCCGTCGGCGCCATCAAGGCGATCAGCGACACGATTACGAGGATGTCGGAGATCGCATCCGCGATCGCCTCGGCGGTCGAGGAGCAGGGCGCGGCGACACGCGAGATTTCCCGCAACGTGCAGCAGGCTGCGCGCGGCACCCAGCAGGTTTCCGCCAGCATCGTCGACGTGCAGCACGGCGCAAACCAGACCGGATCGGCATCCGCCAACGTCCTCGCGGCAGCCAGATCGCTGTCCGGCGAAAGCACCCGTCTCAAGAGCGAGGTCGGAAAGTTCCTGGACGCGATCCGAGCCGCATAAGAGGCGTGCTCAGAACTCCCCGTGCAGCCGCCCCGAGAACACCGAGACCGGCCCCCGATCGGCATTGTAGGCGGGATTGACGATGAGCTGGTAGTCGGCGGTGAGCGTCAGCGCCTTGTTCAGCGCATAGGCGTAGTAGGTTTCCAGCACGCGCTCGTTCCGGTAGTTGAGCGCGCCGTCGCCGATCAGCGGACCGAGACCGCCGGCGGCGAGGAAGTCACGATGGTCCTGCGAGAGGCCGTTGACGGCGCCGGCGATGGCGACGACGTCGTCGGGCCGGCCCCATTTGGTGCCCTTCACCGAGACGCCGCCGGACAGGCTGCGGTCGATATCGGTGAAGGCCATGATCTCGTTGCGGCCGTCGTTCCAGCTCCAGCGGCCGAACACCCCGATGTCGTCGGTAACAGCCTGTTCGAGGTTGAGCGCATAGCCGTATTTGAGGCGGCCGCGCCGGGTCTGGGTGATGTCGACGCCGAACGCGGGGTTGTCCAGGGTCTCGCGATAGCTGCCCGAGAAGTCGCTGTTGACGAAGCCGAGCGTGCGCAGCTTGCCGGGCTGGCCGAACAGCGAATAGCGCGTCTCAAGCTCCACGACATATTCGCCGCGACGGCCGATGTTCATGTCGAAATTGTTCGAGTTGGACACGGCGTCCATCAGGAAGTAGCCCGCGCGCAACGCCCATTGCTTCTGGTTCAATTCGGCGGTGGCGCCATAGCCCAGGCCGAGCTTGTCGGCGGCATAATCGAAAGCGCCGGACGCCCAGATCGACCAGTTCATGAAGTCTTTGCGCGGATCGTGCGCGTAGGCATTGCCATCGAACACGTCGACCACGGAGAATTTGCCGACCTGCAAGGTTAGTCGCGAGATGTCGGCCTTGCCGGCGAGTTGAAGCTGACCGCTGGCAAGCTCTTCCTGCTCGCCGCCGAAGCCGAAGGTCTGGCGCACGAACAGACGCGAGGCATTGAAGTGCGGATAGGGGAAGCCGGATTTCTGCGCTTCGCCGTTGGGAAAGCCCCCCGCGCCCGTGGTGTTGTTGAAGCCGAATCCCTGCAATAGCTCCGGATTGAAATAGACCTCGCCGCCGTCCCACAGCCGTGCATTGAGATAGAGCGAGTTGCTCCATGTCTCCTGCAAATCCGGCGACGTCGTCAGGCTGTTCGGCCCGGTATAGGGCGCGCTGAAGGATGGATGTCCCTGCGGCAGGAAGGTCGACTGGCCGTGGATTTCCCAACGGCTCGATTCGGTGTCGGTAATATCGGATTTCGGATTGTAGCTCGGCATGCCCGGCCAATCGATCTTGCGATTGAGGCCGATCCGCAGGCTCTGGAAATCCATCGACGACGAATATTGCCCGCCTGATGCGAACGTGACGTTGGCGTGCTCGAACTTGCTGTAGAGATATTCGAGCCGCGCGCTCCAGTGCGACGCGAAGGCGTATTCGACGCCGCCGCCCGCGATCCAGCCGAACCGGGTGTTCAGCACCTTCTCTTCATTGCCGCCCGTCGGCGTCGAGAGAAAGCGCTCGCCGGCGAAGGCCGCGCCGCCGGTCGCGTAGAACAGCCAATTGCCAGTGCTGTAACCGAGACGGGCGCGCAGGCTCGCGACATAGTCCCAGCGCTCTTCCGCGCTCGACAGCGCCGTCGCAGCCGACGACACGACATGGTTGGAGGGCAGGTAATTCGGAAAGGAGATGTCGCCCTCCAGGCCGAGCAGCAGGCCAGAATTCAGGCGCCAATTATAGCCGGCTTGCACGCCCCCGGTCGCGCCGGTGAAGACGTTGTTGTCGGTTGCGATCGTGGGATCGGTCAGCGTCGCCGACGAGGTGCCGCGGGTGACGCCGACATGCGCGCCGATATAGAAGCCGGTCCAGTCATAGACAGCCTTCAGCGCTGGCGCCTTCAGGGGCAGGTCAGCCGCACGGCAGGCCGCGGGAAAAGCCAGCACGCCGGCGGTGATGGCCGCCGCCGTCCGCCACAACTGGTGTCGATGACTTCTCAACGTCAAAACGCACGCCCCCAAGCACGCGCCCAAAGACGCGAATGTAACCCAGCCGCCGCGACATCCCTGCCGATTCGCGGCGATTCTGTCATCAGGACCTTGGCTGTTCGCGCGATCGAACGAGATGAACTCGTTTCGACGCGATTTCAATCCCGCCCCGCGCTCATCAGACGTTATTGCTAATAATTTGCAATAGCAACTCGTCCAGAATGTCGCAGCGGATGGTTCGCATCCTCATGTGACGGTATTGCAACGAATTCCCGACGCCCCAAAAAGGGTGACCCGCCCGGGGGGACAACCGGGCGGGTCGGGGGCACGACACGGGGTGGATGAGGCGCCCGTGCCGGACGCAGGATCCACGTAAGATCGGCCTCAGAACCTCAGATCAGTAGCAGGTACGAACGCGGCCGATGTACTGGCCGAAGGCGTTGTACTGGGCTACCCAGCCGCAGCGGTGATAGCCGTAGTAATAGGGTTCGTTGCTGGCGGCGATCGCGGTGCCGACGATGGCGGCGGTGGCGATGCCGGCGCCGACGCCCCAGCCCCAGCCGAGCGGCTTGGCTTGAGCGGTCGAGGTCGTGGAAGCGACGCCAGCGGTGATGGTGAGGGTTGCGAGAGCGACGGCGGCAATCCTGGTCTTGATCGACATGTGAAACTCCATCCGGGTTGAGGCGGTCCGTTGTGGTCCGCGTGCCCAATTGGACGGAGGCTTGGCCGATCCGGTTCGAAGATGCTCGGCCCGGCTCGGAAAACCGGCGCTTTCGCGAGTGATTTCAGATGGATGTCGGCTAGCCGAGCGGGCCCTTGGCGAGCCTGCTCACGTCGAATTTATCGACCTCAGCCAGCAGCTCGCAAAAGGCGCGCGCGCCCTGGTCGAGCAGCTGCTCGCCTTTCTCGGGCACCGCCAGCGTGGCGTTGCCGACGGCGCCACTCGCGTTGAGATCCTGCGCCTGCCAGGCAAAGGGCGCGGGCCGCTGGGTCGAGAGCCAGCGATATTGTTGCTCCATCGCGATGCTGCTCGCGGCAAAATCCGCGATCGCGTCAGCACGCACCTGGTCGGGATAGCGCGCCAGCATGATCGAGGTCTCGACCGCGCCACCGTGAATGCCATGGCGCACTTCATCCGATGGGAACAGCTTGTCGGCAGCCGACAGCCGCGACCACGATGTCGTCACCACGAACAGTTTTTGATGCGCGCGAAGATCCTGCGCCACCAGCATCATCGCCGCGCTGTTGCCGCCATGGCTGGTGATGATGACGAGCTTTCTGACGCCACGTCGCGCGATGTCCTCGCCGATCCCGGTCCAGCGCCTCAGCGCCACTTCATTCGGCAGCGTCTGCGTGCCAGGATAGTCGATATGCTCGGTGGAGATGCCGACGCGTTCAATCGGCAGGAACGTCACCGGCAACGTCGCCGGCAGCAGCTCGCGCACGCGCGCAAAATAGGCTTCGGCGATCAGCACGTCGGTCTCGAGAGGTAGATGCGGGCCGTGCTGCTCGGTTGCCGCCAGCGGCAGCACCGCGATCCAACGCGAAATGTCCGCATGGCTCGCATCGGCCCAGCGGATCTCGGTCCAGTCGCGCGAAGGCGTCATCAAGGTTTCTTTGCCCGAATTTGTCACGTAGTTTGGGTTATCAGGGGACGCGGGCCCGGCCGGTTCGCGTCCCCTGATATATTGCGGTTTTATCGCGTTGTTGTCACATCGGCTAGAAGCGATCCACGGAGTGCATTCATGAGCCCTTCCCATCTGCGGCGAGCATTGACGGCGGGCTTGCTGGCCTCTGTCGTATCGATCCTGCCGGCGCGCAGCGAGACCCTGGACAAGGTCAGCTTCGGCACCAACTGGGTCGCCGAGGCCGAGCATGGCGGCTTCTTCCAGGCGGTCGCCGACGGCACCTACCAGAAATACGGGCTCGACGTCACCATCGTGCCCGGCGGCCCGAACGAGAACAACCGCATGCTGCTGATCGCCGGCAAGATCGATTTCTTCATGGCGGCGAACACGCTGATGTCGTTCGACGCGGTGGCCAATAACGTCCCCGTCGTTACCATCGCCGCGATGTTCCAGAAGGACCCGCAGGTGCTGCTGTCGCAGCCGGATGCGAAGGTCACCAAGCTCGAGGATCTCAAGCCGCTGACGCTGTTCGTCTCCAAGGAGGGCATGAGCAGCTATTTCCAGTGGCTCAAGTCCGAATACGGGTTCAGCGAGAAGAACGTCCGGCCCTATAATTTCAATCCGCAGCCCTTCATCGCGAACCCCAAGAGTGCCATGCAGGGCTACGTCACTTCCGAGCCCTTCGCCGTCGAGAAGGCTGCTGGCTTCAAGCCCAACGTCATCCTGCTCGCCGATGCCGGCTTCAACACCTATTCGACCTTGATCGAGACCCGGCGCGACATCGTCGAAAAGAAGCCTGACATGGTGCAGCGCTTCGTCGATGCCTCGATCGTCGGCTGGTACAATTACATCTACCGCGACAATTCCGCCGGCAATGCCATGATCAAGAAGCTCAATCCTGAAATGACCGACGATCTGCTGGCCTATTCCGTCGCCAAGATGAAGGAATATGGCATCGTCGATTCCGGCGACGCCCTTAAGAGCGGCATCGGCGCGATGAGCGACGAGCGCTACACCTCATTCTTCAACAAGATGGTGAAGGCCGGCGTGGTGAAGGGCGATCTCGACTTCCGCAAGTCCTACACGCTGCGCTTCGTCAACAAGGGCGTCGGCGTCGAGCTGCGCCCGAACAAGCCGTAGCGTATGATCGGATCGGGAATAGCGGTGGCTTGGTTCACCTCTCCCATAGGGAGAGGTCGGATCGCATCGATAGATGCGATCCGGGTGAGGGGTTACGCTCTCTCGTGGGACCTGCGCCCCCTCGCCCGGCGCTGCGCGCCGACCTCTCCCCGATGGGGAGAGGCGAGAGGCGCTGCTCGACCGAGCCCCACAACAGCTAGCGCCCGATGGTAGAGCGCAGACCTTCGTCGACGATCGAGGCCGGCCTGACGGCACTTGCCGTCAACCTGCGCGGCGTGACGAAGGTCTACGACAACGGCGTCATGGCGCTGGGTCCGCTCGATCTCGCGGTGCCCCAAGGCGAGTTCATCTCGCTGCTCGGCCCCTCCGGCTGCGGCAAGTCGACGGCGCTGCGACTGATTGCGGGGCTCAGCCCGGCATCATCGGGCGCGGTGCGGGTGTCGCGCCATGAGGGTGATGTCCAAATTGGTCATGGCATCGGCTTCGTGTTCCAGGAGCCGACCCTGATGCCGTGGACCAGCGTGCGCGAGAACGTGCGGCTGCCGCTGAAGCTTGGCGGCATCGCCAAGGCCGAAGGGCGGGCACGCGCCGATGCGGCACTGGCGAGCGTTGGGCTTGCCGATTTCGCCGATGCGTTTCCGCGCGAATTATCCGGCGGCATGAAGATGCGGGTGTCGCTCGCCCGCGCGCTGGTCACCGATCCTGATATCCTGCTGATGGATGAGCCGTTCGCCGCGCTCGACGAGATCACGCGCTTCCGCCTCAACAACGATCTGCTCGCGCTGTGGCGCAGCCTCGGCAAGACCGTCATCTTCGTCACCCATTCGGTGTTCGAATCCGTCTATCTGTCGCAGCGCGTCGTGGTCATGACGGCGCGGCCCGGCCGCATTCAGGCCGACATCCGCATCGAGACCGTCGAGCCGCGCGGCGAGGAGTTCCGGACGTCCACCGCGTACTCTGACTATTGCCGGCGCGTCTCGGCCGCGCTCGCGCCGTCCTATTCAGGGCGGTCGACACTATGAACGCGCAAGCTGCCGTCGCCGCAAAGCCGTCGGGCGCGCAAAGCGCGGTGCGCTTCGTGCTGCCCGTCATCGTGTTTGCGGCCGGCCTTGCCGCCTGGGAACTCGTGGTTCGCGTCAAGGAGATTCCGCCTTATGTGCTACCGGCGCCGTCGGCGATAGTCCTGACGCTGATCAAGGACTGGGCTGTGTTGTCACAATCGCTCGCCACCACGCTGCTGACGACGCTTGAAGGATTCGTCGCCGCTGGGATCGGCGGCATCGCGCTGGCGCTGTTGTTCAACCAGTCGAAATGGGTGGAATATTCGCTGTTCCCCTATGCCGTCGTGCTGCAGGTGACGCCCGTCATCGCGATCGCGCCATTGCTGCTGATCTATCTGGAGCAGCAGACCGCCGTTGTCGTCTGCGCCTTCATCGTCGCCTTTTTTCCGGTGCTGTCCAACACCACGCTCGGGCTCAATTCGGTCGACCGCAATCTCGCCGGGCTGTTCCAGCTCTATGGCGCCTCGAAGCCGCAGACCCTGCGCTTCCTGAAGCTGCCTGCGGCGCTGCCCCATATCCTCGGCGGCCTGCGCATCGCCGGCGGCCTGTCGCTGATCGGCGCCGTCGTCGCCGAGATCGCGGCGGGAACGGCGGGGGCCGGCTCGGGCCTTGCCTACAGGATCGCGGAATCGGGCTATCGCTTGAACATACCCCGCATGTTCGCGGCGCTGCTGTTGTTGTCGCTGGCCGGGATTGTCATCTATGGGGTGCTGGCGCTAATTTCCCACCTCGTTTTACGGCGCTGGCATGAGAGCGCGCTTGGAAAGGAAACCTGATGTCTACCGGTTCGATTTCGTCCGACAAGATCGACCTTCTGATCTATGGGCCGGCGCGGCCGATCCTCGAGAACGGGTTTTCCGATCATTTCGTCGTGCACAAGGCCGAGACGCGCGGTGACCTCGAGCGGCTGACGCCGGCGATCCGCGACAAGATCCGCGGCGTCGCGGTGACCTATCACACCGTCCGCGCCGACAAGGATTCGCTGTCGCAGCTGCCCAAGATCGAGATGGTGGCGAGCTTCGGCGTCGGCTACGACCATATCGACGCCAAATACGCCGCCGAGCACAACATCATCGTCACCAACACGCCTGACGTGCTGACCGAGGAGGTCGCCGACGTCGCGATGGGCCTTCTGATCGCCACGTTGCGCGAATTCATCAAGGCCGATCGTTACGTGCGCTCAGGCCTCTGGCACACGCAGAACTATCCGCTCAGCGTCGGCTCGCTGCGCGACCGCAAGGTCGGCATCGTCGGCATGGGCCGGATCGGCCAGGCCATCGCGCGCCGGCTCGATGCCTCGCTGGTGCCGGTGGTCTATCACTCGCGCAATCCGTCCAAGGATGTCTCCTACAAGCACTACCCTGATCTGATCGAGATGGCCAAGGCGGTGGACACGCTTGTCGTGATCGTGCCCGGCGGCGCCTCGACCGAAAAGATGATCAATGCCGAGGTGCTGAAGGCGCTCGGCCCGCGCGGCGTGCTGGTCAACGTCGCCCGCGGTTCTGTCGTCGACGAGCAGGCGCTGGTCCAGGCGCTGAAGTCAGGCACCATCCTCGCTGCCGGCCTCGACGTGTTCGCGGCCGAGCCGAACGTGCCTGATGAACTCAAGGCCATGCAGAACGTCGTGCTGCTGCCGCATATCGGTTCGGCCTCGGTGGTGACGCGCAACGCCATGGACCAGCTCGTGGTCGACAACCTCAAATCATGGTTCTCCGGCAAGCCGCCGCTGACGCCGGTTGCCGAGACGCCGTTCAAGGGGCGCTGATGCAAGTTGTTCGGGCCGTTGCATTCGCCGTCGCGGCCCTGTTGGCCGCGACCGGCGTCGCACATGCGCAGGATACGACAACCCTGAAGAAGGAGATGGTCGGGCAGTGGGAGCTCTCCACCACCGAACGCAGCAAGACCTGCGTCGTCACGATGAAGGGCGATGCCGCCGCGCAAGGCTTCAGGCTCGAGCTGGAGCCGGCCTGCAAGGCCGCGCTGCCCTTCACCAAGGATATCGTCGCCTGGAGCATCAAGGGCCTCGATATCGTCCGCCTGCAGGATGCGTCAGGTGAATCCGTGATCGACTTCACCGAGGTCGAGGCCGGCATCTTCGAGGGCCTGCGCCAGGGCGAGGGCGTCTACATCCTGCAGGATCTCGCCGCCGCCCGCTCGATGGCCAAGTCGATGGACCAGATGATCGGCGACTGGGCGATGGTCCGGGGCAATGGCCAGCCGATCTGCGGGATAACGCTGACCAACACGGAGGCGGATCAGGACAATTTCCAGGTCTTCCTCAAGCCGAAATGCGATGCGGCCATCGCCCAGTTCAACCCGACGCAATGGCGGCTCGAGCGCGGCCAGATCATCCTGATGTCCAAATCGGGCGAGGTCTGGCAGTTCGAGGCCGACGACAATGCGCAATGGCGGCGGGTTCCCGACACGGCCGATCCCCTGATCATGCTGCGCCAATAGGCGCGGTCCGTTAACCTTTCTGCCCCGCAATTTTCCACTGGTCCAATTTTTTCTGAGGCCATGTCGACCCGGCCCCGGCTGGATCGTCATCTGGGTAGCGAGCTGATCGCGCGGCCGAACCGGCCGCGTCTCGCTTTACCAGGAGTTTTGCATGCGTTTCATGTACATCGTCACCTCCAGCCAGCCCATGAAAGGCCCCAGCCCCGCGCTGATGGAGGCCATGCAGAAAATATCCGAGCGGGAAATCAAGGCCGGCCGGATGCTCGACAATGGCGGCTTGATGCCGCTTGCATCCGGCGCCCGTGTGCGCATCGTCGACGGCGAGCTCAGCGTGATCGACGGTCCCTTCATCGAGGCCAAGGAAGTGGTCGGCGGCTACGCCATTTTCGAGCTGCGCGACAAGGCGGAGGCGCTGGCCATGGCCAAGGAATTCATGCAGCTCCACCTCGATCACATGCCGGGCTGGGACGGGACCTGCGAATTGCGGGCGTTCGCCACGCCTGATGTCGACGGCGGCTGCGAGGTGAACGCGAAGGCGGCTGCCCACGCCTGATGGACAGCATCGCGCGTCATGGTCGGCGGCGATGACGGCCGCCGACATCGATCAAGCCGTCCGTGCCACGATTCTCGCAACCTGGCGCGTGGCGCAGCCGCGGCTGATCGCGACGCTGTCGCGGATGCTGCGCGACGTGCCGCTTGCGGAAGAGCTGACCCAGGACGCGCTGGTGGCGGCGCTGGAGGCGTGGCCCATCACGGGCGTGCCGGACAATGCCGGCGCCTGGCTGATGACAGCAGCGAAGCGCCGTGCGCTCGATCATTTGCGTCGCGGCAGGATGCTGAGCGACAAGCACGCCATGCTGGCGCGGGACATGTTGCAGGAGCAGGACATCGTGCCCGATTTCGATGCCGCGCTCGACGACGACATCGGCGATGAATTGCTGCGGCTGATCTTCACGGCCTGTCATCCGATCCTGTCGCGCGAGGCGCGCGCGGCGCTGGCGCTGCGCATGATCTGCGGCCTCACCGCTTGCGAGATCGCGCGCGCCTACCTCGTGCCCGAGGCGACCATCTCCCAGCGCATCGTTCGCGCCAAGCGGACGCTGTCGAATTCCGGTCTGGCCTATGAGACGCCATCCGGCGAGGCTCTGTCGGAGCGTCTCGCTTCGGTGCTCGAGGTCGTCTATCTGATCTTCAACGAGGGCTATCTCGCGGCGCGCGGCGAGCAATGGCTGCGTCCGCAGCTCTGCGACGAGGCGCTGCGCATCGGGCGCGTGCTCGCGGGTCTTGCACCCGACGAGCCGGAAGTGCACGGCCTCGTCGCCTTGATGGATTTGAATGCCTCGCGAGCCCGTGCCCGCACCGACGCGAACGGCGATCCTGTTCTGCTGATGGATCAGGATCGCGCGCTCTGGGACTGGTTGCAGATCCGCCGCGGCCTGCGTTCGCTCGAACGCGCCGGCGAGCTCGGCGGCAGCGGCGGATTCTACGCGCTCCAGGCCACGATCGCGGCGTGCCACGCCAGGGCGGAGACGGCGGAAGCGACCAACTGGCAGCGCATCGCGCAGCTCTACGCCGAGCTGGCACGGCTGGTGCGCTCGCCGATCATCGAGCTCAACCGTGCGGTCGCCGTCGGCATGGCGGAAGGGCCGCAAGCCGGCCTCGACGTGCTGGATGCGGTCGCCGGCGCCCCGGCGCTGGCGAGCTATCATCATCTGCCGGCGGTACGCGGCGACCTGCTGCAAAAGCTTGGACGGCTCGCAGAAGCGCGGCAGGCTTTTGCAGCCGCCGCGCATCTTGCGACCAACGGACGCGAGCGCGCGCTGATGCAGCGCCGCGCCGCGGCGCTCGGCGATCAGTCTCTCTAGAGCATGATCCGCGCAAGCGTGTGATCGCCAGGAGCCCCCCGGGAACCGGTCGGTCGGCAGTCTGTTAGCAATGAAGACGGTCGGATCAGGGAATCCTGCAATGGCCAAGCGCGTCCTTGCGATCGGCATCGAACCCGGCAGTGCGGATGACAGCACCTTTCCGCAGCTCACGCCGGCGCTCGTGCGCAACTATATCGAAGCGCAGCTCCTGCGCCTGCGCGGCCTCGGCTACGAGGTCACGAGCTGCCTGATCGATCTCGATGCCACCGCTGAAGCTGCCGTGACGGCGGCGCTGCGCGAGGAGCACTTCGACTGCGTCGTCATCGGCGCGGGTCTGCGCGAGCCGAAGGAGCGGCTGCTGCTGTTCGAGAAAGTGCTCAACCTGGTCCATCACCTGGCGCCGCAGGCTGCCATCTGCTTCAACACGACGCCCGCCGACACGGTGGAGGCCGTGCAGCGCTGGCTCGATCCTTAGCCGTCGCAATCGCCCCTTTCCGGTAGAGCCGGACGCGATCGTGCTCTCTTTCACCCTGGACAAAGGGTCCTCGATCTGAGGGGACCAATGGTCATCCATGGGCGTCGCGACAGGGGGGTGCTTGGCGCAAGCCGCGGGGCGCGCCGGGTCCAAACAATATTCTGGCCCGGCATCGTCCCAGCCGTTATGACTGGCCATCAGATGGAGGATTCGGGATGCTTCGACGCCTTGGAATTGCGGTGTGTTTCTCGGTTGCTTTTGCCATCCCGGCCCATGATGCGCTGGCGCAGGACGCCGTCGGCGGCGCCATCATCGGCGGCGTGGGCGGAGCGATCTTGGGCGGCGCGCTTGGCGGTGGCCGCGGCGCGGCCATCGGTGCCGTCGTCGGCGCCGGCACGGGCGCTGCGATCGCCGCCGAAGGCGAACGCCGCCGCTCCGGCTATTATGCCTATCAGCGCGGCTGCTACATGCAGCGCCCCGACGGCCGCTACGTCCCGGTCGATCCGCGATACTGCTACTGAACCGGTCGGCACTGGCGCTTTCGTCTAGGACCTGCCCGGCGCTTCCGGCATGATCTGGCGCAGCGGCTCCGGCGAGATCGAGATCTGGCCGGTGAACGGACGGTCGTGCGCTGCGATCAGCAGCACCGAAGTCGCGACGCCGGTCGCGAACAGGCCCATCGCGATCGCCGATCCCAGGCGGTTGTCGCAATGCACGAAACCGATCACCAGCAGTTCGCACAGAGCCTGGAGATAAAGGCACCACCATTTCACCGCATTCACCGAAGCGAGACTGACGACGATGCGCTGCCTGCGCGCGTCCAGCGCCTGCTCCAGCGCAGCGAGGATCTCGCGCTGCGTGGTCTCCTGCGCGCGACCTTGCGGCGCCATCGTGACGACCATCTGCAGGGCCTCGGCGAGCGGCGCCGGCGTCGCCTTCAGCGAGGCTTCCTGGTGCGCCATCATCGGCCATTCCTGCGCGACGGCCTGTTCGACATAGTCGTGCACCAGTCCGCGTAGTTTTGCGTCCTGCTCCGCCGGCAGGCCGGCCGCAAGCAGTATGGCGCTTCGAAGCGCGCTGGCCTCGCGGCTCACCGCGGCGCCGCCGCGATCGCTGTCACCCCAGACCTGCGCCGCGGTGAAGGCGACGAACAGGCCGAAGATGATGCCGAGCACCGGCAGCATGCCGGGCGAGATCGCCTTCAGCGATGCCGCGCGCTCCTTCGTGGCAACCAGCGCGACCGCGACGAACGCCATTGCTGCCAGAAGATAGGTGAAGCCGAAGATCACCAGCGCCATCAAGGGCACCGGCAAATTGTGTAGCCAATCGCTCATGCGGTTCCTGCTACGCGATTCGTGGGCGAAAATCAGCCGCAACCCCTCGCGGCCTGGCGTGTCCCGCTTACGCCGGATGATAATGTGATCGTGCACTCGCTGCGCGGATGCGGCAATTGACAGTCGGGGCCTCGGTAGAAGAAGATTTATGCTGCAATCAGTCGGCGAGGCTCCATGCGAAAGCTACGATTTGCCGTTTCGGGCGCAGCGCTTGCTATGTTCGGGCTCGCGGCTTCGATCTGCAGCCATTCGGTCTATGCGCAGGACGAAGCCGCAATCATCTGGCCGACACGGCAATGGCAAACGTCTACGCCGGAAGAGCAGGGCATGGATTCGGCGGCGCTTGCCAAATTGCTTGATTTCGGCGCAACCCGCAGCCTCGACAGCCTCCTGTTGGTCCGGCACGGACGAATCGTGCTGGACGCCTATTACGCCCCGTATGCCGCCGACATTCCGCACCGGATAAACTCCGCTACCAAGGCGGTGGTCGGCACCCTGGTTGCGATCGCCCGCAAGGACGGCCTCTTGGACAGCTTCGACCATCCGATGCTGGATTTTTTTGGCGATCGCGCCATCGCGAATGTTGATGACAGAAAGAAAGCCATAACGATTCAGAACCTGCTCGACATGACCTCCGGCCTCGACTGGAAGGAGCCGCTGGACGGGCGCCCCGATACGATGATCGAGATGAGCCGTGAGCAGGACTGGACCCAATTCGTCCTTGATCGCCCAATGTCGAGCACGCCGGGCGACATCTTCAATTACAACAGCGGGGGTACGCATGTACTGTCCGCCATCATTGCCAAGCTCGCGGGGATGAACACCGCAGACTATGCCAAGGCAAAGCTGTTCGGCCCACTCGGGATCAGCGTCTCGAACTGGTGGCGCGATCCCCAGGGCATTCCGATCGGCGGATTCGGTCTGGCATTACTGCCCCGCGACATGGCCAAGATCGGCTATCTTTATTTGCGCAACGGCCAGTGGGAGAACAAGTCGCTGCTTCCACCCGGCTGGATCGACAAGGTCAACCATGCAACCGTGAACATGAATATGCCCCGGGCACCGGACCTGCGGTACTCCAACTTGTTCTGGGCGCTTCCCGAAAAGAATGTCTACATCGCGGACGGATATCATTGCCAGCTCATCATGGTCTTGCCGCGGCTGGACATCGTTGCGGTCACGACCGCCAGAGACTTTTGTCCGTTGGGCAGGCTGGCAGATTTGATTGCCGGTGCGGTGAAATCCGAAGGGGCATTGCCTCCGGACGCAGCCGGCGCAAATCTGCTCGCGGAGAAGATTCGCGAGCTATCGACCGAAACGGCGACGGTGGTCGGGGCTACGCCCGAGATCGCATCGGCAATATCGGGAAAGACCTACAAATTTCCGGCGAATGCGCTGGGTGTGAAATCGCTGTCGCTGACCCTCATCGATCCAAATCCGCACTATGATCTCCAGGCATACGCGCGGGATCGAGGTCGACAGTTGCTCCAGTTTAGCGATCCGATTGGACTTGATGGTCTGTATCGCAAGGGACAGCTGACCGCCTCCGGAGTATTTGCGACCAAGGGGAAGTGGTTGAACGACAAGACGTTTGAGATCGAGCGCCAGGCGGTCGGAATGGATGAACTACAGAAATGGACCTTGTCGTTCGACGGTGACAGGCTCATTCTGCACGCCAAGGATCGGGAAGGCCGCGACGTTTCGGTAGACAGTGAGCCCGGCGGATAGTGAAGCCGTCGCGGTCCCGCAACGGGGCCTCAGATCAGCCGCATGCCCTTCAAGCTCACATGCCCGTTCTTGCCGACGATGATGTGGTCGTGCACCGCAATCCCCAGCGGCTTGGCGATATCGATGATCGCCTTGGTCATCTGAATGTCCGCCTGCGAGGGCGAAGGATCGCCGGAGGGGTGCACGAGGATCAGCGCCGTCGCCGACAGCTCCAGAGCGCGCTTGATCACCTCGCGCGGATAGACCGGAGTGTGGTCGACGGTGCCGGTCTGCTGCACCTCGTCGGCGATCAGCTGGTTGCGCTTGTCGAGGAACAGCAGGCGAAACTGCTCCTTGTCGGCGAAGGCCATGCTGGTGCGGCAATAGGCGATCACCTCGTTCCAGGACGACAGCGCGTTGCGACTGTTGACCTCGCCCTTGGCGACGCGATGCGCCGCCGCCGCGATCAGCTTGAGCTGGTTGACCGCGGCCTCGCCGACGCCGTCGACCTCGCGCAGGCGCGCCACCGGGGCATGCACCACCTCGGCGAATGAGCCGAAGGTCTTGATCAGCGTCTTCGCCAGCGGCTTGGTGTCGCGCCGCGGCAGCGCCGGAAACAGCGCCATCTCGAGCAGCTCATAGTCGCTGAGCGCGTCCGCGCCGGCGCTGTAAAAGCGCTCGCGCAGCCGCTCGCGATGGCCGAGATAGTGCGGCGTGTCCTCTAGGTTGGTTTTGTCGGCATCGGTCTTGGCGGGCATCGCCCGCCAGCATTGCCGCGGATTGTCGCTTTTGCAACCGCCAATTGCGATGAAGCAGAGTGCGCTCGCAAAATCGCCGGAAGGGCGGGCTGGACCTTCAACTGTGCCCAAGTCCAGAGCTTTTTCGTCGATCCCGTCGCGAAGGCTGACCGTCGTCGTGTTCACCAACACCGCGCCGGAGGGCGGATTGAGCAAAAAAAGTTCGCGCCGACCGTTTCCTTTTCACGTCCCCGTTCGTCTCAGCGATGTGAACCCACCGAGCGGCCAGCACAGTCTTGGAAGGAGAACATCGATGCCAGAGAACAAACCCGCGCCGTCGCGACGCGCCATCGTTGCCACCGGGCTCGGGGCCGGCGCCCTGCTCGCCGCCCAGATCGTCCCGTCCCACAGCCAGACCAGGAGTTCGAACATGGAAGCCACCATCCGCACCGGCAGCGACATCACCACCCTCGTCAACGTCTTCACGGTCGAGCCTGGTAACCAGCAAAAGCTGGTCGAGCTCCTGAAAGAGGGCACCGAGAACTTCTTCAGCAAGCAGCCCGGATTCATCTCGTCCAGCGTCCACGCCGGCAAGGAGGGCGGCCGCGCCGTCAACTACTCGCAATGGCGGAACGCCCAGGACATCGAGAATTTCCGCAAAGATCCGAAATTCGCGCCTTACATCCAGCGCCTGGCCGCGATCGCCAAGGCCGAGACCATCCTGTGCGAAGTCGTCGAGGTCAATCATGCCTGACCCGTGTGTGGCGCTGCGATCTCGATTGACGTATCACGGATTCGGATGACGGGAGGTCAGGCTTGGCAGACGATGTGACCGGCAATGGCACGGGGGCGGTCCGGCAGACCGCCCTTCAGGCCCTCGAACGCCTTGCCGTGGAGATGCGGCCGCTTCTGCATCGCTACTGCGCGCGCATGACAGGCTCGGTCATCGACGGCGAGGACGTGGTTCAGGACGCGTTGCTCAAAGCCTTCGAGGCCGCACCGCGGACCGAGCCGCTGGACAATCCGGAGGGCTGGCTGTTCCGCATCGCCCATAACGCGGCGCTGGATTTCCTGCGCCGGCGCGCCCGCACCAACGCTGCTCACGCCGATGACGATCTGGACATGATCCCCGCTTTGACCAGCCCCGTGACCGAACGCGAGAGCGTCACCGCGAGCCTCGGGACCTTCATGCGCCTGCCGGTGACGCAGCGCAGCGCGGTGATCCTGCGCGACGTGCTCGGCTATTCCGTCGATGAGGTCTGCAACATCATGTGCGGCAGCGTCGCGGCGACCAAGGGCGCGCTGCAACGCGGCCGCGTTCGCCTGCGCGAGCTCGCGGCGGAGCCCGACGAGGTCAGCCCTCCTGAACTGGAGGCCGGCGAGCGCGCCCGCCTGATGCATTATGTCGAGCGCTTCAACGCGCGCGATTTCGAGTCCCTGCGCGACATGCTGGCCGACGACGTGCGGCTTGAGATGGTCAACCGGACGCGCCGGGCCGGCCGCCGCGATGTCAGCGAGTATTTCCACCGCTATGCCGAGACCAGCCCCTGGCATTGCGTCCCGGGCTTCGTCGACCGCCGCCCCGCGATCATCATGTTCGACCCGCAGGATCCGTCAGGTCCGCCGCGCTACTTCGTTCTGCTCGACTGGGAGAACGGCAACATCGTCAACATCAGGGATTTTCTGTTCGCGACTTACGCGATCGAGGGCGCCGAGCTGATCACGCTGGACCGATGAGTCGAGGTGGAAGCAGATCAGCCGATCTGCTTCTCGCCGTGCCGCTCCGACAGCGTGAAGATCTCGACGCCGGTGGCGGTGACGCCGACCGAGTGCTCGAACTGCGCCGACAGCGAGCGATCGCGGGTCACGGCGGTCCAGCCGTCGGACAGGATCTTCACATGCGGCTTGCCGAGATTGATCATCGGCTCGATGGTGAAGAACATGCCGGGCTTGAGCTGCACGCCCTCGCCCGGACGGCCGATATGGATGATGTTCGGCTCGTCGTGGAACATGCGCCCCAAACCGTGGCCGCAGAAATCGCGCACCACGCTCATGCCCTGCGGCTCGACAAAACTCTGGATGGCGTGGCCGATGTCGCCGGTGGTGGCGCCGGGCTTCACCGCGGCGATGCCGCGCATCATCGCCTCATAGGTCACCTCGATCAGCCGCTCGGCCTTGCGCGCGATCGGGCCGACCGCATACATCCGGCTGGAATCGCCATACCAGCCGTCGACGATGAAGGTGACGTCGATATTGACGATGTCGCCTTCCTTCAGCGGACGGTCGCCGGGCATGCCGTGGCAGACCACGTGGTTGAGCGAGGTGCAGGTCGAATAGCGATAGCCCCGATACATCAGCGTCGCCGGATAGGCGCCATGGCTGAAGGCGAACTCGCGGACGAATTCGTCGATGCGATCGGTCGCCACGCCCGGGCCGACGATGTCGGTGAGCTCGTCGAGGCACTTCGCCACCAGAGCACCCGCCTTGCGCATGCCGGCAAAGGCGTTCGGCCCATGCAGCTTGATCTGTCCGGTCTTGCGCAGCGAGGTATCGGTGGCTTCGACGTAGCTCATGCGGGCGCTATCTTCTGGAATATGGCGGAAGGGCTTGATTTGAGGCTCTAATTTAATGATTGGGGGATTTCGTGCAAGCTTGGCCAGAGCGTTTTCGAGCGAAGTGGGGACCGGTTCGCGTGAAGAAAACGCGCCAAAACGAGAATTCCGCCGGCCATGCGGCCGAAAGCGGTCTCAATTCGGGACTTCTACGGTGGTTTCCACCGGCAGCGCCCCGCCGCGGACGCGGATTTCGCGGACGGGGTAGGGAACCCGGATGCCCTCGCGCTTGAAGGCGTCCCACAGCGCCAGCATCACGTCGCTCTTGACGGCATCCATGCCGTCGGGATCCGCGAGCCAGAGCGTCAGCGAGAACTTCATGCCGGCCTCCGCGAACTCGGTCAGCAGGCAGTTCGGCGGCTTGCCCTTCTGGGCGCGCGGATGGGCCGAGGCGGTCTCGATCGCCAGCTTGCAGACCAGCTTCGGATCGGCGTCGTAATTGGTGCCGAAGGTGATCTTCACCAGCGTGTTCTTGTCGGTGTAGGTCCAGTTGACGACCTTCTGCGTCACCAGATCCTCGTTCGGGACCAGGAATTCGCGGCCGTCCCCGGCGGCCACGGAAATATAGCGCGTCTTCATCGCGCTGATGCGCCCGGTATTGTCGCCGATGGTGACGAGGTCGCCCGGCTTCACCGATTTGTCGGCGAGCAGGATGATGCCGGAGATGAAGTTGGCGACGATCTTCTGCAGGCCGATACCGATACCGACGCCGACCGCGCCGGAGAACACCGCAAGCGCCGAGAGGTCGATGCCGACGGTGCCGAGCGCGATCACGATCGCGACCGCAAGCAGCCCGATGCGGATGATCTTGATCAGCAGCACCTGGACCGACGGCGTCAGATCGGTCGTCGAGTTGATCTTGCTCTCGGCGAAATTGCTGGCGATGTTGGTGAGCCAGAGCGCGAGGATCAGCAGTGCGCCGGCCTTGAGCAGCAGCAGCGGTGTCAGCCTGAGACCGCCGAGCACGATGGCGTAGGAATCGAGCAGGTCGACCGTGGCCTCGAGCTGGCCGAGGATGGACAGCGCCGCGACGAACCAGGCCGCAACCGACACCAGCTTGACGAAGAAGGCATTGCGCAGCACCGAGGTCAGCAGCCGGATCACCAGCCAGGCGAGCCCGAGCTTGGCGGCGACCATCAGGAGATAGCTGCGGCTCGGCCAGGTCGCGTGATACATCACCACGCGGAAGATGATCACCAGCAGGGTGAACACCGCCGTCGAGGCGCTCGCGATCATCACACGGGCGAAGTGCCGGAGCGGCAGCGGCCAGCGCATCGCCACCGAGCTCATGTCGACGCGGTTGTGAACGCCGGTATCCGCCGCATAGGCGATGCCGGCCGCCGTCAGGATCAGGCCGAACTGCAGGTAGAACCAGGGCGAAGAGATCTCCGCTCCGACGCTGCGCGCAGTCGTCTGCACGAACTCCATGAGGTCTTTGAGGTCCATGTCCATCAGGCGGTCTCGTCGGGAAGCAGGCGGAAGGATTTGATTCGAAGGCGGCGCAGCGGCCGGACCATCGATACACCGGCATGTGAAGCGCGTTAAGGCCGCAAAATAAGGGCAGATTGCCGCGAGCGGGCGAAAATGGGTTGGCGCAGGAGTGTGGCGACGATAAGGATGCAATTCCAGCGATTTGTACCCGGAAGGTGGATGGCTTCCCTCGACTCTTTCAGCATCGCCATTCTGCTCGGCGCCGTCCTCGTCATGGCCGGCATCCTGTCGAGCCTGCTGGCGCTGCGCTTCGGCGCGCCGCTGCTGCTGGTCTTTCTCGCGATTGGCATGCTGGCGGGCGATGCAGGCCCCGGCCAGCTCCAGTTCAACGATGTCGGCACCACCTATCTGGTCGGCTCGGTGGCCCTGGCGCTGATCCTGTTCGACGGCGGTCTGAAGACGCGCTTTGCCAGCATCCGCACCGTGCTCGCGCCCTCCGTGGTGCTCGCCACCGTCGGCGTGCTGCTGACCGCGCTGATCACGGCGCCGTTCGCGAAATTCGCGCTCGACCTCAACTGGACGGAGTCGCTGCTGGTCGGGGCGGTGGTGGCCTCCACCGACGCGGCCGCGGTGTTCCTCCTGGTGCACACCCAGGGCCTGCGGCTGCGCCCGCGCGTCGGTGCGACGCTGGAAGCGGAATCCGGCACCAACGATCCCTTCGCGATCTTCCTGACCCTGATGCTGGTCGAATACATCTCGCTGGGCTCGAGCACGCCGGGCCATGTGGTGATGGAGTTCGTCCAGGAGGCGTTGCTCGGCGCCGTCGTCGGCGTGATCGGCGGGCGCCTCGTCGTCATCGGGCTCAACAAGGTCGCGCTGCCGCAGGGCCTGCACGCGCCGTTCGTGACCACCGCCGCGCTCGTGATCTTCGGCGGCTCGCAGATCATGCACGCCTCGGGCTTCCTTGCCGTCTATCTCGCCGGCATCATCATCGGCAATCGGCCGACGCGCGCGCATAATTCGGTGGTGGCGTTTCTGGATGCCGCGACCTGGCTGGCGCAGATCGTGATGTTCGTGCTGCTGGGCCTGCTGGTCTCGCCGAGCCGGCTGGGCTCCAGCGTGCTGCCGGCGATTGCCGTCGCGCTGGTGCTGATGCTGGTGGCGCGGCCGATCGCGGTGTTCGTGTGCCTGGCGCCATTCCGCTTCAACTGGCGCGAAAAGATCTTCATCGCCTGGACCGGCCTGCGCGGCGCGGTCGCGATCTTCCTGGCGTCGATCCCGATGCTGGTCGGCCTGTCAAAAGCCTATCTCTATTTCGACGTCGCCTTCGTCGTGGTGATCATTTCGCTGCTGCTGCAAGGCTGGACCTTGGCACCGGCCGCGCGAAAACTGCACGTGGCGCTGCCGCGCACCGAGCGCGGGCCGCGCCGCATCGAGCTCGATCTGCCCGGCCAGCTCGAGCAGCAGCTCGTCGGCTATCCGGTGCGGCCCAAAAGCCTTTACTTCCGCCGCGGCCTGATCCCGTCCTGGTCGAAGCCGACGCTGGTGATCCGCAACGAGCACATCCTGACGCCCGTGGAGGCCGAGCCGGTCGCGCCCGGCGACTACATCTACCTGCTGGCCCCGCCGGAGAAGGCCGAGGCGCTCGACCGCTTCTTCGTCGACATGCAGCCGAGCACGGCGCCCGATCCGCATCTGCTCGGCGACTTCATGGTCTCAGGCGATCACACGCTCGCCGAGCTCGCCGGGATCTACGGCGTCAAGGTGACCGAGGACGAGGGCAAGCTCACGCTTGCCGATTATTTCGACGTCCATCTCGACCGCGCGCCGAAGGAGGGCGCCGAGCTCGCGCTTGATACCATCGTGCTGGTGGCGCGCAGCATCTCAGGCGGCCGCGTCAACGTCGTCGGCCTCCGCCTGCCGGAAGACGACGAGACCCCGGCGCCACTGACGCGGCGTCAGGCGCTGCGAAAGAAGCTTGCGGAGATATGGTCGTCGGTGGCGGGGGTGTGACCCTGCCGTAGGGTGGGCAAAGCGACTTGTCCGCCGTAGCTCGAAGAGCGAAGGCGGAAGCGTGCCCACGCATTTTGCGTGATCGAGACAGATCGTGGGCACGGCGCAAGGGCGCCTTTGCCCACCCTACGAGAGTGGCTACAGAATCACGTCAGCACCTTGACGCCGCCGAACGAGGTCACGCGGCCCTGTCTCAGCATCACGATCTGCGTCGCGAGCTGGCGCAGCTCGGCGACGTCGTGGCTGACATAGACCATGGGGATATTGGCTTCGTCTCGCAGCCGTACCAGATAGGGCAGGATCTCGAGCTTGCGGGCCTCGTCGAGCGCGCCGAGCGGCTCGTCGAGCAGCAGCAAACGCGGCTTGGACAACAGCGCGCGGCCGAGCGCGACGCGCTGGCGCTCGCCGCCGGATAGCTTTCCGGGACGCCGATCAAGCAGCGCGCCGATGTCGAGCAGCTCGACGACGCGCTTGTGCTGCGCCGGATCGGCCGCAAGACGGTTCATCCGCCTTCCATAATCGAGATTTTGCGCGACGTTGAGATGCGGAAACAGCCGTGCATCCTGAAAGACGTAGCCGATGCGACGGCGCCAGGTCGGCACATGAATGCCTGATGCGGTGTCGTCGACCGTCTCGCCGTCGATGACGATGGTGCCGCGGTCGGGCCGCAGCAGGCCCGCGATCATGTTGATCAGCGAGGTCTTTCCGGCGCCGGACGCGCCGAACAGGCCGGTGACGCGGCCCTCGCTGGCGAAGGTCGCGTGCAGCGAAAATTCGCCCAGCTGTTTTTCGACGTCGACGCGCAGCATGGTCAATTCCCGTGCAGGCGCGCGGTGGCGCGGCGGGCGAACCATTCGGCTGATATGAGCGCGCCGAGCGCGAGCACGATCGAGACGATGACGAGCCTGCCTGCAGCCGCGTCGCCATCGGGCGTCTGGATCAGCGAATAGATCGCCGACGAGATCGTCTGGGTTTCGCCGGGAATGTTGGAGACGAAGGTGATGGTGGCGCCGAACTCGCCGATCGCCTTGGCAAAGCCCAGCACCATGCCGGCGAGCACGCCGGGCAGCGCCAAGGGCAGCGTCACCGTGAAGAATACCTTGAACGGCGCGGCGCCCAGCGTCTCGGCGGCCTGCTCGAGCTTGCGGTCGATCGCCTCGATCGACAGCCGCATCGGCCGCACCAGCAGCGGGAACGACATCACGCCGCAGGCGAGCGCAGCTCCGGTCCAGCGGAACGCGAAGACAATGCCGAGATGATCGGCGAGGAAGCTGCCGACGAGGCCGCGGCGGCCGAAGGTGAGCAGCAGCAAATAGCCGGTGACGACGGGCGGCAGCACCAAGGGCAGATGCACGACCGCATCGAGCACGGACTTGCCCCAGAAATCGCGGCGGGCGAGCAGCCACGCCAGCGCAATGCCGAATGGCGTTGCCACCAGCGTCGCGATGATGGCGACCCTGAGCGAGAGCAGGATCGCCGTCCATTCAGCGGGAGAGATGTCGAGCATCAAGTGCTAAAAATCAGGTCGTCGGGCTGATCAGGAATTTAAAGCCGTATTTTTCCAGAATGGTCTTGGCCGCATTGGTCCGCAGGAAGGCGAGATAGTCGTTGGTCTCGGGCTTGGCGGTGGTGGTTGCCGCGACCGGATAGATGATCGCGGGATGCGAATCCGCCGGGAAGGTGCCGACGATCTTCACGCCGGGCTCGACCTTGGCGTCGGTGGAATAGACGATCCCGAGATTGGCCTCGCCGCGGGCCACCAGCGTCAGCGCGGCGCGCACGCTCTCGGCCATCGCGAATTTCGGTTCGGCAGCCTGCAAGGCGCCCAGCTTCTCCAGTGCGGCCTTGGCGTATTTGCCTGCTGGCACGGACTTGACGTCGCCGGTCGCGATCCTGCCGTCGCCGGCGAGTTTTGCGAGATCAAAACCTTGCGCGATCGTGACGTTGTCGATCCTGGCATCCTTTGGTGCGATCAGCACGATGCTGTTGCCGAGCAGGTTGACTCTGGAAGGCGCGTCGATGGTCTTCTTGGAGACCGCGTAGTCCATCCAGTCGGTATCAGCGGAGACGAACACGTCGGCCGGCGCGCCCTGCTCGATCTGTTTTGCCAGCACCGAGCTCGCAGCATAGCTGACGCTGAATTTGATGCCGGTCTTGGCGGTGTAGGCGGCATCGACCTCGTCGAGCGCGTTCTTCATCGAGGCGGCGGCGAAAACCGTGATGGTCTTGTCCTCGGCGCTGGCAGGCGCGAGGCCCGCGAGCATGACGAAGGCAATGAAAAGTCCGGCGATACGATACATCGATGGCGCTCCGTGCGAGCCCGCGCGCGCAAACGCACGCGCAAATCTGGCGGTGGGTGGTTGGATCGCGACGGGCGGAAGCGCTGTTCCACGTCCCCCCGCGACGGCTTACGGCCGGCGGGGATATCGCAGATGCGAAGATAGCAGGCTAAGGCCGGAGGTCAAAGGTCCCGCTTATTGCGCTGGCAGGATGGAAATGGACAGGGAATTGTCCTTGGCGCCGCTGATCTGGAGCACGAAGGGCTTGTCCGAGAGTTCGTATTTCATGGCCTTGCGGATGCCGTCACAATCGGTCGCGCCGCTGAAGGCCACGGGTTTCAGGACATGCCCCTCCTGGACCAGATCGACCCAGACGCCGGAGGACAGACTGATCGTGTAGAGACTGGCCTTGGCCGCCTTGATGCTGATGAAGCCGGCAAAGGTGCCGTCCTTCGGCGCGCGCTCGGGCGGCGACGGCAGCTTTGCTTCGTTAGGTGCGACCAGCCCCAGCGTGATCGCCGAGGAGGGCACCGCAGCCTGCTCGGCCCCCGAGGCCAGCTTGGCACGGTCAGGTGCAGTCAGCGCGGCACGGTCGCGCTCGATCGGCCATTTGAACTTGTCGCAGCCGCTGGGCTCCTCCGCGGCAAAGGCAGAGGTCGCGCTGATCGAGAGCACGGCAAGAAGGGCGAGGACGCGCATGTCAATTCTCATCGTTGGCCACGCGTTAGCGCGGCGTGCGGTCAGGTTTTGTCGGAGGCGGGATGCGCATCCCGAAATGCCGCAGGCTTACGGCCGTGGGGCAGGGCGGATATTAGTGTATTTGGGGAGTGCGTACCAACCAACTCATCGTCATCCCGAACAAGCGCAGCTCGTAGCCCGGATGGAGCGCCAGCGTAATCCGGGTCCCTCGCGCAGAGTGATTGGCTTTCCCGGATTGCGCTTCGCTCCATCCGGGCTAACGAGCAGCCGCGCCCCTACGGCTTCGCGTCCGGCGCCCGCAGCACGGCTTTGCAGGCCGCCGGCATCTGCGCCAAGGTCATCGGCGGCTTTGGTTTCGGCGGCTCAGGCGGCGGCTTGGGATGCAGCACGCCCTCGCTGAACCAATAGGCGAGATCGGAGGGCTTGCAGCCCTCGTCCTCGGATTGCGACGGCTGGCCCTTGCAGTCGGTGGCGCCGGCCGGGCAGCGCATGCGGATGTGGAAGTGATAGTCGTGGCCCCACCACGGCCGGATCTTCGACAGCCAGGAGCGGTCGCCCTTGGCCTCACGACACAGCGCCTTCTTGATCGCGGGATTGACGAAGATGCGCTGCACCGCCGGCTCCTGCGCCGCATCGCGCAGCACCAGCACATGGCCTGATGTGAAGACTTTGGGATCGATGTCGAGGCGATCCTCGCGCACCATCATCACCGCCGACATCTCCTCGCGCTCCTCGCGCGAGAGCCGGTGGTCCGGCATCGGCGTCAGCCAGATGTCGGCGTCCAGCCCGATCTGATGGCTGGCATGGCCTGACAGCGCCGGCCCGCCGCGCGGCTGGCCGATATCGCCGACCAGGATGCCCGGCCAGCCCGCGTCCTTGTGCGCCTTGGCCGAAAGGCGCTTGATCAGCGCGATCATGTCGGGGTGGCCGTAGTTGCGATTGCGCGACAGCCGCATGACCTGCCAGGTGTCGCCGTTGAGCGGCATCTGCTCGGCACCGCCGATGCAGCCCTTCACATAGGAGCCGATCACGTGCGCCGGCCCTTTCGAGGGCAGCAGTTTTCGCGCGAACAGCTCCTTGGCGCCGATCTTGGGATCATTGGGATTGGCGAGCGGCGGCAGCGGCTTCGGGTTCACGCTGCCCTTGTCCTGGGCCAGCGCGCCGCCGGCGGCCAGGACTTTCATGACGACGAGCGTCATCGCAAGCAGGAGAGGAATGATGCGGCGGCGACTCATCTTGACACTCTTATAGCCCATCGCGGAGCCGATGCCGCGCGCGGCGATGCGCCCAGCACGACATTTAATTTTCCGCCGATCATCCCCATGCCGGCCGTTCTTAACGATACGATAACTCTATCCTGCATTGACCAAAATTCGTGCGCGGAACGAGATGCGCGTGTCGCCTGCATGCAAGCGGCGTCTGTTCCGGAATTGATTCATGGAGACTGCGCGTTTTTGCGCCTTCTCTCTCGCCGGTCGCGACGCGGAAGCAGGTTCGACGCGCCTGGTGAGGTTTCTCGCGCCTCGCAAACGGGCAAATGGTCCGACGCTCGGCCCGCTTGTCGGTGCCGCCGCTGGCCGGGATTACTTTTCTTTCAGACACTTGGAGCAAGAGTTGCGGCCGCTGGGCGCGGTTAAGGCGTGTGAAGTTGAGTTTGGGGTCCAAAAAAGCAAAAAAGCGAAAGCAGGGCGTGCGTGCGGGACGACGTCAGCGCAAGCCGCGCTTTGCGCGCGCGACTAGTCCGCTGATCGAACGCGATCTGCTCATGCAGAGCCGCGCGGAAGCTGAAGCCGCCATCGCGGACGCCCGCAGGTCGCACGACCGGCTGCGCCAAGCCGTCGATCTCCTGCCGCAAGGCATCGTGATCCTCGATCCCGAAGGCCGCTACGTTCTCTGGAACAAGCAGTACGCCGAGATCTACAGCAAGACCGCCGATCTGTTCCAGGAAGGCGCGCGTCTGGAGGACACGCTGCGCGTCGGCGTCGCCCGCGGCGACTATCCGGAAGCGGCCGGCCACGAGGAGGAGTGGATCGCCGCACGGCTGAAGAAGCTCTACGAGCCCGGCAAGCGTCATGAGCAGACGTTGTCCGACGGCCGCGTCATCCTGATCGAGGAACGCCGCACCGATGACGGCGGCGTGGTCGGCCTGCGCGTCGACATCACCGAATTGAAGCAGCGCGAGGCCTCGTTCCGCCTGCTGTTCGACGGCAATCCCGTCCCCATGATCGTCTGCGCGTTGGACGACGAGCGCATCCTCGGCGTCAACGACGCCGCGATCGCGCATTACGGCTACAGCCGCGCCGAGTTCGAGCGGCTGAAGATCCGCTCGCTGCAGGCCTTCGACAGCGAGCCGCCCTGGACCATCGACCGCTCCAGCGACGAGCAGGCCGCGCGCATCTGGAAGCACGTCAAGGCCGACGGTGCGCTGATCGACCTTGCGATCTATTCCCGCGAATTGACCTATGCCGACCGGCCCGCGGTGCTGCTGGCGCTGATGGACATCACCGAGCGCAAGCGCGCCGAGGCGCGGCTTGCCTTCATGGCCCAGCATGACGCCCTGACCGGACTGCCGAACCGCAATCGGCTGCGCCAGATCATGGACGAGATGCTGCTGCACACCCGCCGCAGCTCCGAGAAGGTCGCGGTGCTGATGCTCGGGCTCGACAATTTCAAGGCGGTCAACGACACGCTGGGGCACGCGATCGGCGACAAGCTGTTGCGCGGCGTCGCCAAGCGGCTGCGCTCGACCTTGCGCGAGGAAGACGCGCTGGCACGGCTCAATTCCGACGAGTTCGCGATCGTGCAGAGCGGCCTGGCGCGGCCCGAGGACGCGGTGGGCCTTGCCAAGCGGCTGCTCGAGGCCATCGCCGATCCCTATCTGCTCGACGGCCATTCCGTGGTGATCGGCGCCTCCATCGGCATTGCGATGGCGCCCGGCGACGGCGAGGAGTCCGAAAAGCTGCTCAAGAGTGCCGGCATGGCGCTGTCGCGCGCCAAGCAGGATTCGCGCGGCAGCTTCGCCTTCTTCGAGGCCGCGCTCGATGCCAGGGCGCAGAGCCGCCGCAAGATCGAGGTCGAGCTGCGCGATGCCATCCAGAACGACGTGCTGCGCCCCTATTATCAGCCGCTGATCGACCTATCGAGCGGCCGCATCACCGGCTTCGAGGCTTTGGTGCGCTGGCCGCATGCCGAGCGCGGCATGGTCTCGCCGGCCGAGTTCATTCCGGTCGCTGAAGAGACGGGGCTGATCAATCCGCTCGGCGGCCTGATGCTGCGCCGCGCCTGCCTCGATGCCGCGACCTGGCCGGACGACGTCCGCGTCGCCGTCAATTTGTCGCCGTTGCAGTTTCGCAGCGGCAATCTGCTGTCGGTGGTGACGGACGCGCTGAAGCATTCCGGCCTGCCGCCGCGCCGGCTCGAGCTCGAGATCACCGAGACACTGCTGCTGGAGAAGAGCGCGCAGGTGCTGGCGACGCTGCATGCGCTGCGTGCGCTCGGCGTGCGCATCTCGATGGACGATTTCGGCACCGGCTATTCCAGCCTCAGCTATCTGCGCAGCTTCCCGTTCGACAAGATCAAGATCGACCAGTCCTTCGTGCGCGATCTCGGTGCCAATCGCGAGGCACAGGCGATCATCCGCTCCATCGTCAGTCTCGGCAAAGGCCTTGGTGTCACCATCACCGCCGAAGGCGTCGAGACCGAGGCCGAGCTGAGCTGCCTCCGCGCCGAGGGTTGCGACGAGGGCCAGGGTTTTCTGTTCAGCAAGGCCCGGCCGAACGTCGAGATCATCAGCCTGCTCGCGGCGCAGCGTGGCATCGACGGCGGGGACGCGCTGGTGGCGTAGCGCTTGAAGGCGGGCTGTCCCAAAAACGATAGTTCAAATTACGATCATGCATGCGTCGGAAGAAAATATATCCGGCATGTCGGCCTCATGGGGCGGCTGTGCCCGAGCCGCGGCATAGGCGATCACCAATCCGGCTGCGCTCGCGATCCAGAATGCCATCGATCTGTGTCCAATGTCCGCGACAGTATGTTATCGCCGACTTCGCCTGACCGCCATCATCCCCTCGCGCTGTACGGCGCTCGGCCGGGTCGCTTATGCAAGGCGTGCATAATCATATTTCGACCTGACATTGGATTTTCGTCAGGTGGGCCGGCACCTTCGCGGAAAGAGCCGAATTCCGTCCGGGGGAACGCAACATGTCCGACAATAGGCAGGCAGAACATTTGTCCGACGCTGGGCTGACCCGTCGCCGCCTGGTGTCGCTCGCGGCGACGACCACAGGCGCGATCGGTTCGACGATGCTAGATCTGCCCGCCTTCGCCGAGGAGAAGACAGAAGTGGCCACCGATCAGATCGAAAAACTGCTGCCGGGCTTTCGCCAAAGCCGCATCAGGACGTCGGGCGCGGAGATCAACACCTTCGTGAAGGGCGAGGGCGCGCCGCTGTTGCTGCTGCACGGCCATCCGCAAACACTGGTGTGCTGGCACAAGGTCGCGCCAAAACTCGCCGAGCGTTTCACGGTTGTGCTCACCGATATCAGGGGGTACGGCGATTCCAGCAAGCCCCACGGCGGCAAGGACAGCATCGCCTATTCCAAGCGCGAGATGGCGCGCGACCAGGTCGAGGTGATGCGCGCACTCGGCTTCGAGCGCTTCTTCGCGGCAGGTCACGACCGCGGCGCACGTGTCCTGCACCGCCTGCTGCTGGATCATCCCGCCGCCGTGACCAGGGCCGCCGTGCTCGACATCGCGCCGACCGCGACGATGTACGCCAGGGCGAACAAGGAGTTCGCCATGCGCTACATGTGGTGGTTCTTCCTGAGCCAGCCGGCGCCGCTGCCGGAAACCCTGATCGGCAACAATCTCGACTTCTATCTGCAGGCGCACATCAACAAGCAGAACAAGACGCCGGGCGCGATCGATCCGCTCGCCCTCGCGGAATACCGCCGCTGCTATACGGCCGAGACGCTGCACGCCGTCTGCGAGGATTACCGCGCCGCCGCCGGCATCGATTTGGTCCACGATGCGGCCGATGCAGACAAGCGGATCGCGTGCCCGTTGCTCGCGCTGTGGGGCGAAAAGGGCGTCGTCGGATCGACCTACGACGTGCGCCAGACCTGGCGCGAAAAGGCCGTGGATATCAGCGGCGAAAGCCTGCCTTGCGGACACTATCTGCCCGAGGAGGCGCCGGAGCTGGTGATCGAAAAGCTGCGCAACTTCTTCACTTGATCCCGCCCACATTGAACCTGCCCGGCCTCCAGGCGCACCAAAGCCACTGAAGTCCCTGACATCAGCGGCAAGGAACGTGCGATGAAGGCCCTGAAAGCATCGATCTGTGTTGCGATGACCGCGCTCGCGCTGAGCTTGTCGCTGGCCACGCCGTCTCATGCGAGCGAGGATGAGGCCGGCATGCTCACCCGGCAGATGAAAGAGCTTTATCGGGCCGGCAAATACACCGAGGCGCTGCCGCTCGCCCAGCAGGCGCTGGCCCTGCGCGAGAAGGAATTCGGCGCCGACGATGCCCACGTCGCGATGCCGCTGAATGACCTCGGCACCATTCATTACAATCTCGGTCAATATCCGGTCGCCGAGCTCCTGTACAAGCGCTCGCTGGCGATCCGGGAGAAGACGCTCGGCCCTGACGATCCCGAGGTCGCGATGGTGCTGAACAATCTCGGCGAGCTCTACCGCGTGGAAGAGCGCTACGCCGATGCGGAGCCGCTGCTGAAGCGGTCGCTCGCGATCGGCGAGAAGGCGCGCGGTCCCAACGATCCCTCCATCGTGCTGGCGTTGAGCAACCTCGCCGCCGTCTACAGCAATCAGCACCGCTACGACCAGGCCGTGCCGCTGTTCAAGCGCGGGCTCGCCGTGCTCGAGAAGGCGCAAGGTCCGGACGATCCCGAAGCCACGGTGCTGATGAGCAATCTCGCCGACGCCTATATCCACCGGCATCGCTATGCCGAGGCCGAGCGGCTGCTCAAGCGCGCGATGGCGGTAACGGAGAAGGCGTATGGGCCCGATCACCCCGATATCGCGCAGGCGCAGAACAATCTGGCCGCACTCTACGGGCGCCAGGGTCGTCTGGCCGACGCCGAGCGGCTGTACAAGCAATCGGTCGCCACCATGGAGAAGACGCTCGGCCCCAACCATCCTGACATTGCCGACGTGCTGGAGAATTTGGCCGATCTCTACAAGGATGAGGGCCGCTACGCCGACGCGCAGCAAGTCATCAAGCGGTCGATGGCCATTCGCGGCAAGACAGGGGCGATCTGAACAGGCCCGCGCGAAGCGCCTTTGCTGTGAGGATCATCGCGGATCGCGTTGAGAGGTTGCCGTGCCGATGCTTGCAAGACTGCTCGGACTTGTCCTCGCCCTGTCGTGGCTCGGATTGTCTGCCGCAACGGCCGCCGGCGGTCCGTCGAAGGACATCCTGCGCGGCGCATGGACGCTCGAGATGGACCGCTACGACCGGCCATGGCTCAGCTTTAACGACATCAACCACAAGACAGTGTTTCGCTTCGGCTGCGGGACGCATTACGAGCTCGATGCGGTCTATCCGGGGCAGGCACCGAAGCAGGATCACACCGAGGCCACGATCACGATCGGCAACGGCAAGACGCAGATGGATTTTGCCGGCTTCACCTACGCCGCTCCCGAAAACTTCCCGCCTGATACATCGTGGTTCAACCAGGCGGACCTCGGCCATCCCGACCTCGGCGAGGACAAATGGGGCGAGCTGGAAACTCAATTCCTGGATCTCTTAAGCTCCGGCCAGCCGCTGACGGTTTCGGCCGAGGGCAAGAGCTACGTGCTCCCGCCAGTCAAGGCGTCGCGCTGGCGCGCGCGCTTTCAGAAGGTCTGCTGACGCGCCGGCCGCAAGCAGGCCGGTCGTCCCCGGCGGCAGCTTTCCATTTTTTATCGCATTGACGGCGCGACCATGTCGGCATGGGCGGGTCTCGACCGTCCTTGGGTGGACACGCCGCGGAAGTGCTGTCAACCAATCCCGCACAGGGGCCGCGATGTCGCCACCTCGCGCCGTCAAATATCGAACTGGAGCAATAACCCATGAGAATCACCGTCGAAACCAGCGTCGCCGCCCCCATCGATCAGGTCTGGCGTGCCTACACGACGCCTGCCGACATCGTGAAGTGGAACGCCGCTTCGGACGATTGGCATACGACCAGGGCGACGGTCGATTTGCGCGAAGGCGGCCTGTTCTCGTCCCGCATGGAGGCCAAGGACGGCAGCATGGGTTTCGACTTCGCCGGCACCTACACGAAGATCCTCGAGCACAAGCGGATCGAATATGCCTTCGGCGATCGCAAGACCGAGGTCGATTTCGTGCCTGGCGCCAAAGGCGTTGTCGTCCGCGTCACCTTCGATGGCGAAACCACCCATTCGGTCGAGCAGCAGCAAGCCGGCTGGCAGGCGATTCTCGACAACTTTGCACGATATGTCGAGGCGAAGCAGAAGGCGTCGTAAGGCGCCGGGTTAACAAAACAGAGGCTGCCGAGCGGGGCTCAGCAGCCTCTTTCCGTATCAGGTGACAGGGCGATAGCGTCAGCGACGGGTCGGATCTTTGGCTCTGCCTGGACGAAGGGCCTGGGGACCTCCTCCCTGACCGCCATTGCTGCCGCCCACGGATCCGCTCGCACCCGTGTTTCCGGTGCCAGCGCTGCCGCCCATGCCGGTTGTGCCGCCGCTCGATCCGGTCCCCGCCGCGGAGCCGGCTGCTCCGGTCCCCACACCGGCACCGCCTGTTCCGGCACCAGCGCCAGCACCTGCTCCGCCACCCGCTCCGCCAGCGCCGGTGCCGCCTGCCTGCGCGTGGGCGAAACCGATCGACGCTCCGGCAAGCAGCGCGCACATGGTCAGCGAGAAGATTGTCTTTCGCATCGTTCAACTCCGTTTGAGGTTGTGTCGGTCAACCGAAGCCGCGTGAGGACGTTCCTAAACCGATGGTGATCCCTCGTGACGGATGAGGCACGATGTCGTGCGCTGCAGGATTGGTGCTTGCCCTTTCGGGGAACAATTCGTAAGCCATGCTCAGCCGACCGGCGACGTTGCCAGGGTCCAGCATTTTGCGGCGCGGTTCGGCTGACAAGATGGAGGATCTCATGCGAATCGCCATTCTGGTTGTTGTCATGCTGGTGGGGCTTTCCTCCGCAGCGCGCGCTGACCGCGATTATCCCTGGTGCGTCATGGGCGGAGAACTCGGCTATTCCGGCGACTGCATGTATGAGACGCGAGAGCAGTGCCTGGCCTCGGCATCCGGACGCTGGAACCTCTATTGCGATATCAACCCGCGGGTGAGGTTCAGGCAGCCGGCGCCGCCTCCGCCTCCGCGTCGGATGCATAGATCACAGTAAGTCCGGCAAGCGCTCGGCAGTCCGCTGCTGCAAGCCGGATTCGAAAATCCCCGGAGTCACATGATGCGTGCGGTTCTCCCTCTCCTCGCCTGGGTTGCAATGTCTGCGTCCACGCCGGCCTCGGCTCAACGATTCAACGGCAATTATCCGGTGTGCCTGCAGACATGGGAATGGGGCGGCGCCACCTATATTTCATGCCAGTATAGTTCGTGGGACGAGTGCAGGGCGGCGGGTGCCGGCCTTTCCGCCATGTGCTTGACGAACCCTTATGTGCAGCAGCCGTCTCAGCCGGTGCGCCTTCCGCGTCACCGATAGGCGCGATGGCGGCAGCATCAGCGCGTAGCGCTCAACTGATCTCGCGAGTTCTCGAACATCACAGCCAATTGTCCTCGACAAAGCACCAGATCAATCCGCAGGTCAGTGCCAGGCCTGCCAGAAGCTTGTGCGGACTGATGATCAGGATGCCGGGCAGTGGCACCGCTCCATAGGACAAGAGCAGCCAGATCGCGATTGTCGCCAGGGGCACCACCACGATCCCCTCGACTCTCCGAAATCCAAGCAGGCGATCGGGGAGCCAGAACACGGCAATGATCGCGAGCCCTATCGCTCCGATCACGATGACGAGGTAGAGGCCGTATGCAACGGCCATGGCGAGCGTATGCATGCGTCGATCCCGATGAAGATCGCGGGATCTGATCGTGATGGCGCACCTGTTAACGATGCGTGCATACCGGCCCCTGCGATGGGCCTTGCCCTGGCCTGTGCTCGGCCGCGGAAGCGGCCTGTTGGCTGTCGTATCAACACCGGGGAGACGGATCTCTCGGAAGCAGATCGGATACGGCTGGCGAGGCCGAACGTCGCGCACGAGCCATCGCCGACCAATGGAACTCATAAGGCAGCTCAGGGGGCTTTGAACCTCCCCGTCGCCACATCGACCTATCTCTTGGGTGACCCGTGTCCGTGTGAGCGGGTCTCGTTGCTGTTCGTCTTCGACGATGGCGATTCCTCGACTTCGCCGTCCGACGAACGCCAGGGAGGAACGGATGAGCAAAGTCGTCATCTGCGGCGGAGGCGTGATCGGATTGTGCGCAGCGGCGATGCTTGGTCGCGACGGCCACCGCGTCACAGTCCTGGAGGCTGATTCGGCAGATCGACCCACGGCGTCCGCGATTGGATGGGACTCGTGGGAGCGCCCGGGAGTTGCCCAATTCAGGCAACCTCACAACCTCAGTGCGCGGTTTCGGATGATCAGCGATCAGGAACTGCCTGGCTTGACGGATGATTTGCTTGGCGCCGGCTGCGTTTGGGTGGACTATCTCGACAGCCGCTCGCTTCCCCCGACCCTGACAGACAAGGCACCGCGTCCCGGTGACGAGGCGTTGCGTTTCGTCACGGGGCGGAGGCCGACCGTTGAATGGGCCGTCGCCGCCATGGCGCAAGCCGCACCCAACGTGACTGTCCGCCGCGGCGTCAAGGTTCGCGAATTGATCACGGGCGCAGCGGCTGTCCCTGCTGTGCCGCACGTGACCGGGGTCCGCACGACGTCGGGCGAGGAGATTCGCGCTGATCTCGTCATAGACGCCATGGGGCGGCGAAGCCCGGCCTGCGAATGGATTCTCGGCGCGGGAGGCCGCGCTCCGATCGAGGAAGCCGAAGACAGCAACTTCGCCTATTTTACCCGATATTTTTCCGGGCCTCGGCGCCCGCGCAGGATGGGACGCGCGCTCACGCCGATGGGCTTGTTCTCGATCCTGACCCTGGACGGGGACAACGACACCTGGTCGGTCACCTTGTATACCTCGTCAAGGAACAAGGCGATGCGGGCCTTGCGCGATACGGCCACGTTCCATCGTGTGGTTTCGGCATGCTCGCGGCAAGCCCATTGGCTCGACGGAGAGCCAATCACATCAGTCCTTCTGATGGCAGGAATCATCGATCGCTACCGGCGGTTTGTCGTCGATGGCCAGCCGGTGATCACGGGATTCGCCGCGGTCGGCGATGCCTGGGCGTGTACCAACCCGTCCGCCGGACGCGGCCTGAGCGTCGGTCTTCTGCACGCACAGGTGCTCCGCGACGTCGCTCGTCGTCACGTCAACGATCCCTTAGCGTTCTGTCTGGAATACGACGCCGAGACCGAGCGCCGGGTCGGTCCGTTTTATCGAAACCAGATCGCCGCGGACCGCGCGCGGATCGCCGAGATGAACGCGCTGGAAGCGGGCCTGCCGATGCCGCCACCCAACCCGATCATGGCGAAGCTTCTCCTTGCCTCATCCGAAGACGCCGACGTGCTCCGTGGCATGATCGAAATCGCGCTGTGTGTTGCGCTGCCTCAGGAGGTCATGGCCAGACCGCCGATCGCCGCAAAACTGGCTTCGATGGACGGCTATTCGCTCCCGCCGGACCCGAACATCATCGACCGTGATCGGATGGCGGCGCTGCTGGACGGCTGATCCCTGCGACAAAAGGGCGGTCATGTTCGCCGAGCGTTCGTTGCGTCCGGGATTGTTCTCTCGTGAGACCAGGCCAGACCGGCAACGCGGCGAAATCCAATCGCTTCCCAGAACCGCGCCGCGGTCTGATTGCCAGCATGGACGGTCACGGTCGAAACGCTGCCAGAGGCGTTTTGCAACAGCGCGCTGGCAATGGCTTGGGCAATCGTGCGCCGCCTGAACTCACGATGCACGTAGAAGCGTCGCATTCGCCATGTCGGTTGTCCCGCCAGGGCAGGTTCGTCGGTCATTGCCCCGATCCCGGCGAGTCTGTTGTCGAGATAGCAGGCGTAGATTGCATGAAAAATGGCAGGAGTTTCTGTTAGCTCCGCGGCCAGCCGGGTCATGTGCTGATGGCCATCCGCTATTGCGTCCGCCTCCAGCTCGGCGAAGCCGGTCGGCAATTGATCAGCCACTCGTTCAAGTGAAATGTCCGCCACTTCTGGAGTCCCATCAGACGCCGTTAGAGCCGCTCCCGACCTGAAGCGCATTCAACCGAATCTCATCGCGCCTTAGAGTTCAACTTCAATTCGCTCCTCATCGTCTCCGAGTGGTTCAAACCGGCTCTTGAGAGCGTCGAAGGTGTGTCGGACGATATGCAGGCTGCCGTCGAGATAGAGGTTGCGCCGCTCGACACGTCGCCAGGCTTCGTCGTCCGGACACTCTAAACGATAGATCGCTGGCCCCCAAGGCCACGGCGGTCGCCCTGGTCTGACTCCGCTGGGTTCGCGACCAGAAGCCGAGATCGAGCACCACGTCGAGCCCAAGCTCCACGCATCTTGTCCAGTGCGTCTCAATCAACTTGGAGACACGGTCGTGGAATTCCTGAAACTGATCAACGGGAGGATCGTCGCCATAGAGACGCGCCATCCATTCGCCGTGACTGAAGCGGATGGCGGGCAACTTTCGCTCCAGCCTCCGAGCGAAGGTGGTTTTCCCGGCACCGATGTATCCGTGGATCAGGTGAGCGGTTGGCATATTGCTGTTCCGACAGGTCGGCTTATTCGGATGGGGCGGATGACACTACATCGGTGCCGGGAAAACCAAGGGCAATATATCTACTTAAGGTAGCAGAAGCGGGCGAGCATTTCTGCATCGAGATGACGACGCGGGCGGACGCAGCCGATACCTCCGTCGTGACATTCGTCACTACGGCGCTTCACGCCGAGACGGCGGCGGATTTTGCGATCGGGTGAGGGGGTCTGTTTGGCTTGGTGATCCGGATCCGAGGCCCGGGGCAAGATCCGGCAGGGTGCTAATCCGGAGTCGAAACGGAAGCCGGTACCGGCGAGACTTGCGACGATTGTTCGCGCTGCTGCTGCTGCTGGACCACTTCTTCGGGCCAACCATGGGCACGCAGCCGATCGGCATTGATCTTGCCGAGGCTCGTCTCGGGGTCATGCACGATCACATTGTCCGCAATTCGCATGGCGGTCTCCGTCTATCAATTGATCCTACTCGAAAATGGTTAAGAATCCAAGATCGGCCGGGCCGGCCGTCCAAGGGAGTTTCCGCTTCACGGCACCGTGGGAACTACGGGGTCGGCCTGATCTCCGACCTTGCCGATGATCCGAAGCATGTCGAAAACGCATTGTTGGGCCAGGATTTGAGCGTCTTGCCCGATCTCTTTGGCGATTTCTCCCTTCGGGTCATCGTCGTTGGGGGCGCATTCGCTAATTCTCGATGCCGCACTGTCCGATCCAAGCGTAATGACGGCGAGCACGGCGCCCGGCTCGGTGTCGAGCTCGTCGCCCTTCGCATTGCGACCTCCCTGGTGGAAGACCGGCAGTGCCAGCACCCAATGCGAATTGAGCGCCCCCGACGAGGCGGGTCTGATCAGGGATTTGCTGTTCGGATCGTTCTTCCAGGCGATAATCTGCCTCTGCAGAAAGGCGGCTCCGGCCACGCCGCCCCCGAGAGGCACCTGGTAATTTCCATCAGGTATTGGGCCCTGCGTCAAAGCGGGCCGCAGGCAGAGATCGGCGGGTTCGTACAACATCAGGAAGACGGTTTGCTTCTCCGTGTCGTCGTACTCGAAATGAAAGCGCTTCATGAGGCTTCTTGCGAGCCGGTCGAAACGTTCCCGGCACTTCTCGACGATGTCGTCGTCGCAACTTGGGTCGACAAGGCGCGCGAGCATTTTTCGGTAAGCCGTCGAGCGGTCGCAAACCTTCTGTGGTGCACGCGGATCGGGCACGCGCCATTGTAGGCTATAGGAGCACCCGGGGATCGGATGATCGATTTCCACTTCCCATGCTCGATCTCGAGCGTCGTAGGTCAGCTCTCGCATTTCCTCTTTTGCGAGATCGTCGTCGGAGATGAGTTGAGGCCCGGGCTGATTGCGTCGGGGACGTTGCTCGGGAAGGTAACGCAAAGGAAAGTCCGGCATCGCCGGATGCCGCCGGCAGCGCGGCCTCGGTGCGATGCCTTCGAAATTCGGAGGAAACGTCACCCGTATCGTCAGTTTCTCGATCGGGTAGCTGATGTGTGATCCAACCTCCTCGTAACCGTAGTCGGGATCTCCCGCGCCACCCCGACCGTGCGAGCGTTGCTCGATCTCCCACTGGCTCATCGCCATGCTGTTGGCGGCCGCCTCGCGGATCGCAAAGGTGAACGGCTGTTGGCCGGCTGCCAGCGGCTCGTGGAAGTTCAACCAGTAGAAGCTATCCGCAGGGGACCTGGGGTCGTTTAAACGATACAGGTTGCCGGGATCGTCACGCACGCACAGGGCGGCCCGATCGCTCCCTTCCTCCAATTCAACGTCCAGACGGGTATCGTGAGCAGCGAGATCGACGTTGGAGACAAGGCCGGTCAAGGTCCGATCCTTGTCCATCACTCTCAAATGCGACGTCGTGTCGAGGCTGCGCAAATGACCGACCTCGTCGATCACGACATCCGAGATCAGGTGCTTCGCCTTGATGCCGGTTCGATCCAGGGCTCGTGCGAAGGCGCGCCGCTTGAGTATCTCGATCGGTTCGCAATAATTCCGCTCGTCCTGCAAATTGCCCTGCCAGAATGTCCGTACCCTCAACCGACCGTTGGGTTCTGTCCCGATATCGCGGAGTGTGTTGTCTGATGGATCTTCATCGCGCTTCGCGGTGCTGCCGCCGGCAAGCACCAAAATCGGATAGCGCTCCGGACGATCGGCGCCCAACTCAACTCTTGCGAATTGTGGCCGGTGCTTGTGGCCGTGCAGAACAAGGTCGTACTTCAAGCGCTGCAGCTCATGCACGAGATCGCCGCTGTTCTTGAGGATCAGGAAGGGCTCGAGCCTGGCCTCTTGCTCCGCATCATCGAGAGATTTGTCGCGAACTGCGATCGGCATCGGGTGGTGGTGCAGGACGGCAACCCGGAGCAGGATTCCGCCATTTTCGGTCTCTGCCGGTGCCCTCGCGCAGCACGGGCAGGCTGGAAGCAGGTTCGAGGGCTTGATTCTCTCGATCTGGTTTCGTCCAATCGTTCCGGTCGCAAAGACAAACTGCCGTAACGACGGATTGTTGGAATCGAGGCAGGTGATGAGTGTCCGGTCATGGATGCTGCGGGTCGGCCATCTTCTGCCGGCCCTCCGATAGTCGCAGCTTTGCAGCCGTCCATCGCATTTGTCGGTTCGCGTCGCAAGCGAAAGCCAGTTGCTTGGCCGCATCCGGCGAAACCGCGGAAATTTCGTCCAGCGCAGCGTTTCCTCATTCAGGCCAAATGGAAAGCCCAGATCCGCTTGGAGTCTGTTTCTAAGATCCGTCGTGTCGCGGAACATGACGCGATCGAACCATTTCGCACTGCCGGGATGCAGGATATTGCCGAGGTCAAGCAGATCGTGGTTTCCCGGCACCACGAAGAATTCGGTGCCTTCGCCGCATCGCTTGCACAAATCCTGAAGCTCGCTCTTGGCGGCGAGCAGCAGCAGCGGATCGGGGTCGTCGGTGAAATCTCCCGAGGCTATGATTGTCTTTGGATGGAATGCGGCGATCTCATCCTTGATCCGGTTCCAGACGTCGACGACAAAGGACCTGCCAAAATGGATGTCGGAAATATGGGCGATGCGGGCCATCAATGATCCTCCCCGCCACCAAGTGTAATGCGCCACTATAGGCAGGGGACCAAACACTCGTAAAGGTAGAATTTTGGCGCGCGGCCTGGCACCGCAACCTCGTAGGCTGTGGAGTCCGCAACGTCCTCCGGGTATTCGGCCGATGAGCGTACGACGGGGATGGTTCGATGGGACATCGTCGTCTGCCGGCTGCACCACGGCCATGATGCCAGCATACGCCTGTTTTGCCCGACGGAGCAAGTGTAATTCGAAAAAATCGAAATTGCCCAGCGCCGCCAACGCGTCGGCTACTTTGCATGGGGTTGTTTTCGAAATTTGCTTCGTCCGGCTCGGAGAACCGGGGCCGGATCCCGGCCCGCCTCAGCTATCCACCTTCAGCGCGGCAATAAAAGCTTCCTGCGGGATGTCGACCTTGCCGAACTGCCGCATCTTCTTCTTGCCTTCCTTCTGCTTCTCCAGAAGCTTGCGCTTGCGCGTGATGTCGCCGCCGTAGCATTTCGCGGTGACGTCCTTGCGCAGCGCGCGCACGGTCTCGCGCGCGATCACCTTGCCGCCGATCGCCGCCTGGATCGGGATCTGGAACATGTGCGGCGGGATCAGCTCCTTCATCTTCTCGACCATGGCGCGGCCGCGCCCCTCCGCGCGGGTGCGGTGCACCAGCATCGAGAGCGCGTCGACCGGCTCGGCGTTGACCAGGATCTGCATCTTGACGAGATCGGCCGGCTTGTAATCGGTGAGATGATAGTCGAACGAGGCGTAGCCCTTCGACACCGACTTGAGGCGATCGTAGAAGTCGAACACCACCTCGTTGAGCGGCAGATCGTATTTCACCATGGCGCGGGAGCCGACATAGGTCAGCTCCTTCTGCGCGCCGCGGCGGTCCTGGCACAGCTTCAGCACGCTGCCGAGATATTCGTCGGGGGTCATGATCGTCGCTTCGATCCAGGGCTCCTGGATCTCCTCGATCTTGACGACGTCGGGCATGTCGACGGGATTGTGGATCTCGAGCTCGGTGCCGTCGGTCAGCTTCATCTTGTAGATGACGCTCGGCGCGGTCGCGATCAGATTGAGGTCGAACTCGCGCGACAGCCGCTCCTGGATGATCTCGAGGTGGAGCAAGCCGAGGAAGCCGCAGCGGAAGCCGAAGCCGAGCGCGGCCGAAGTCTCCATCTCGAAGGAGAAGCTGGCGTCGTTCAGCCGCAGCTTGCCCATCGCGGCGCGCAGCGTCTCGAAGTCGTCGGCATCGACCGGGAACAGGCCGCAGAACACCACGGGGATCGCCGGCTTGAAGCCCGGCAGCATCTCGGTGACAGGCTTGCGGTCGTCGGTGATGGTGTCGCCGACGCGGGTGTCTGCGACTTCCTTGATCGCGGCGGTGATGAAGCCGATCTCGCCGGGACCGAGCTCGTCGACCTGCTGCATCTTCGGCGTGAAGAAGCCGACGCGCTCGACGTCGTAGGCCGCGCCCGTGCCCATCATGCGGACGCGCTGGCCCTTCTTCATCGTGCCGTCGACGATGCGCACCAGAACGACGACGCCGAGATAGACGTCGTACCAGCTGTCGACCAGCAGCGCCTTCAACGTCGCATCGCGATCGCCCTTCGGCGGCGGCAGGCGGGTGACGATGGCTTCGAGCACATCGGGAATGCCGAGGCCGGTCTTGGCCGAGATCATCACCGCGTCCGACGCATCGATGCCGATGACGTCCTCGATCTGCTGCTTGACCTTCTCGGGCTCGGCCGCGGGAAGGTCGACCTTGTTCAGGACCGGAACGATCTCGTGATTGTTGTCGAGGGCCTGATAGACGTTGGCGAGCGTCTGCGCCTCGACGCCCTGGCTGGCGTCCACCACCAGCAGGGAACCTTCGCACGCCGCCAGCGACCGCGACACCTCGTAGGCGAAGTCGACATGGCCGGGCGTGTCCATCAGGTTGAAGATGTAATCCTTGCCGTCCTTGGCGCGGTAGGCGAGGCGCACCGTCTGCGCCTTGATGGTGATGCCGCGCTCGCGCTCGATGTCCATGGAATCGAGCACCTGCTCCTTGCCCGCCATTTCGCGGTCGGAGAGGCCGCCGGTCATCTGGATCAGGCGGTCGGCCAGCGTCGATTTGCCATGGTCGATATGGGCGACGATGGAGAAATTGCGGATGTTGGAAATGGGGACGGTCGTCATGGGCGCGGGATACCACTCACATCCCCGTGCGGCAACCATATTGCTGTATTTTCAGGGCGTTTCTTCACGCCAAGCTGATTCCACGCTGGTCCAAAACGCGCTACGCAAGCGCCCATGTCCACCACCTCGATCCCCTCCGCCCGACCGCGCGTAAAAGCCCGGGTCAGCTTTGACCGTTTCCGGGCCTGGCTGGTTGCCTACGCCATCGCCCCCTCCGCCCGGCTCTGGCTGGTGATCCAGCTGGCCATCCTCCATGCGGTGATCTGGACCTTCATCCTGATCAATCTCAAGGCAGCGCAGGACGTTCACATGGACGTCGCAGAAGCCTGGGGCTGGGGCCAGAAATTCCTGTGGGGCTATGGCAAGCATCCGCCGCTGTCGGGCTGGATCGCCGGGCTCTGGTTCAAGGTCTTTCCCGCGACGGACTGGGCGACCTATGCGCTTGCGATGGCGACTGTCAGCGTCGGCATGGTGATCTGCTGGCTGCTGAGCTTGCGTGTGGTCGATCCGCGCCGCGCCTTCCTGATCGTGGTGATGGTCGCGCTCTACCCGATCTTCAATTTCAAGGGTTTCAAGTACAACCCCGATCTTTTGCAGCTGGTGACGCTGCCGCTCGTCGTGCTCGCTTATCTCAACGCGTTCGAGAAGCGGAGCTGGCAGTCCGGAGTCTGGCTCGGGCTTGCCGGCGCGCTGGCGCTGATGACCAAATACTGGGTGCTGACCATGATCGGCGCCATCGGCCTTGCCGCGCTGATCCATCCGGAACGGATGCGGTTCCTGCTGTCGCCGGCGCCCTGGGTCGCGGTCGCGACGATGGCCGTCGCGATGATCCCGCACGTCATCTGGCTGGCGGATTCGCATTTCGTGCCGCTGACCTATGCCGGCGATACCTACAGCATCGAGGACGCCGGTCTCGTGCATCAGCTCGTGCTCGGTTACGTCCTGCACAATGCCGCGCTGCTGGCTCTCCCCGTCGCGCTTGCCGGACTTGCGATGGCGCTGGTACCGCCATGGTGGACCCTGCTGTTGCGCGCACCCCTGCGCATCGTCACGCGGGCCTGGGCGCGCGGCGTCAATCCCGGCGTCGATGTTTCCCAGGCGCGCAATATCTGGATCATCCAGATCATCGTCGCGGCCGGCCCGCCGCTCGGCGCGCTCGCCTTCAGCATCTATATGAAGACCGACTGGGGCATCTCGCTGTTCTTCCTGGTGCCATTGGCGCTGGTCGCGATTCCTGCGCTGCGGGTGCAGAGCGCCGTGCTGTTCAACATCGTGGCGATCTGGCTCGTGCTCAGTGTCGCGACGCTCGTCGCCTCGCCCTGGATCGCAGCGCGCGAGATGGCGGCGAACAAGGACAACACGGCGACCTACGGCGCGCGCTCCGAGCTCGCGCGCGAGCTGACGCAAACCTGGCATTCCCGCTTCGCCTCGCGCTGGGCGGTCGTCGCCGGCACGATGGAGTCGATCCAGCCGATGGTGTTCTACAGCCCCGACCATCCGGTCGCGTTCATCCCGAACGAGGCCTGGAGCTCCGGACTGTCGTCACTCGACGACGTCAAGAGATACGGCTTCATCGGCGTGTTCGATCCGACCGACGGGCGTCTGCCCGCGTTCGAGAAATGGGTGTCGGAGATCGCGCCGAACGCCGAGCGGATCGTGATGACCACGCGCCGCTTCACCCATGGCAAGGCGGGCCCGGCGATGACGTGGAACATCTACATTGCGCCGCCGGCGAAGTGATCGAACGTCATTCCGGGGCGATGCGCAGCATCGATCCCGGAACCTCGAGATTCCGGGTCTGGTGCTGTCGCACCATCCCGGAATGACGATGGAGATTACACGCCCTCCTCGTTGAATTTGCTTTCAACGAGTTCAGTGATTGCCGCAAGCGCAGCTTCCGCATCAGTGCCGGCTGCCGCGACCGTGATCGTGGTCCCCGGGCCTGCGGCAAGCATCATCAGGCCCATGATCGAGGTGCCGCCGACGGTCTCGCCGCCGCGCGTCACCCACACCTGCGCGTTGAAGCGCTCCACCGCCTGGACGAATTTCGCCGAGGCGCGGGCGTGCAGGCCGCGCTTGTTGATGATCAGGAGCTCTTTGGAGATCGCGCCGGCGGGCGCGCCCGCCCCGGCTTGTGGCGCGTCGTCGCTCATTTGCCGGCGAGCACGCGGCTGGCGATGGTGACGTATTTACGGCCGGCTTCCTGAGCCATCGCGATCGCGTCCGGCAGCGGGCGCTCCTCACGTACCTTGGCAAGCTTCACCAGCATGGGCAGGTTGATACCCGCGAGCACTTCGACCTTGGGCCGGCTCATGCAGGAAATCGCAAGGTTCGACGGCGTGCCGCCGAACATGTCGGTGAGGATCGCAACACCGTCGCCTGAATCGACGCGGTTAACCGCCTCGATGATGTCGCTTCGGCAGAGATCGGAATCGTCTTCAGCGCCGATCGTAATCGCTTCGATTTGCTTTTGTGGACCCATCACATGCTCAAGCGCCGCCTTGAATTCGTCGGCAAGGCGCCCGTGGGTCACAAGTACTAGACCAATCATCGGAAAACTCCCGCGGGCGCTTTTGGTGCGCCGCACGAACGCGCCACTTTGACCATCCAGAGCCCCCGCGCAAGAGGGGATGTTGCGTATCTCCCTGAATCTAGACGGATGGATGAGGGGAGCTGCGCCGGTCTACTCGGTCGCGAGTGTGGGGTTCATATGGTTACCATTTCCCTTCAAACAATCGGCTGAAGCGTTAGTCGAAGGTTAACTCTTGGTAGTAGTCAAGGCCGCAACAACCAAGGGAAGGGGCGAATAGCCGCGGCCAACAGGGATTCGCGGTATTTCGACACCGAAAATTGTGGTTTTCAGCGATTCCGGTGGCGGCAGTCGCTCGGCGTCTTCGGCGTCCAGATCGACCACGAGGCCGACCGTCGCATGCTCCACGAAGTCGCAGCGGCGGATTCCGAGCCCGCGAATCTCGATCAGGCCAGCCAGGACCGGGACGGGGCGCACTTCAATTTCCTGGCCAACTGTCGCCAGATGGACACGGTCGTCGCCGACCAGGACGGAGCTTTCGACCACCCCCGAACGGCCCGCCATGATCAAATCGAAGGCAAGGCGCGATTTGCCGGCGCCGGACGGCCCGCGGATCAGCACCGCCCACGACCCGACCTTGACCGCGGAGGCGTGAACGCTCGGCCCGCCGTTGTTCAACCTGCCTTCGTTCAAACTGCCTTCGTTCAGGCTGCCTTGGCTCATAGCGCCGGCAGCCTCACCACGAAGCGCGCGCCGGCAACCGTCGGTGCGCCGTCTTCGTCGGCGGGGCCGGCGCGGTTCTCGGCCCAGATCCGCCCGCCATGGGCGTCGACGATCTGCTTGGAGATCGAGAGGCCGAGGCCGGAATTCTGGCCGAAGCCCTGGTGCGGCCGGTCGGTGTAGAAGCGCTCGAAGATGCGCTCCAGCGCGTCGTCGCGGATGCCGGGGCCGTCGTCGTCGACCACGATCTCGATTTCGCCACGGACCCGGCGGCAGGTCAGGCGCACCTTGCTGCCGGCTTCCGAAAAGGATTGCGCATTGGAGAGCAGGTTGGAGATCACCTGACCGAGCCGCGAATCATGGCCGCTGACAGCGAACGTATCGGTCGGGCTGCGGCCCTCGAAGCGCGCCTCGACGGCGACGTCGTGGCCGAGTTTTGTTTCATTGGCGACCGCCACCAGCGTGCCGAGCAGCCGCTTGAGATCGACCGGGATCGCATCCTGGCGCTGCAATTCGGCATCGAGCCGGCTTGCGTCCGAGATGTCAGAGATCAGCCGGTCGAGCCGCTTGACGTCGTGCTCGATCACTTCGAGCAGGCGGGCGCGGCTGTTCTCATTGCGCGCCAGCGGCATGGTCTCGACCGCTGAGCGCAGCGAGGTCAGCGGGTTCTTCAGTTCATGGGCGACGTCGGCGGCGAACATCTCGATCGCCTCGATCCGCTTGTAGAGCGCGCTGGTCATGTCGCGCAGCGCCCCGGAGAGATGGCCGATCTCGTCGCGGCGGCGGGTGAAGTCGGGAATCTCGACGCGGGTCTTGATGCGGCGCCGGACGCGTTCGGCACTGTCCGCGAGCCGGCGCACCGGGCCCGCGATCGTGCTCGCCAGCAGCAGCGACAGCATGATCATCACCGCTGCGGCGACGCCGCCGACCTTGAGGATCGCGAGGCGCTCGGCCGTGACCATCCGGTCGATTTCGTCGCCCTGGGTCGACAGCATGAGCGCGCCGCGAATGGCGCGCGAGCGCTGCACCGGGACGGCAACCGAGACGATCACCTCGCCGCGCGAATTGACCCGCACCATCGAGCGCTTCTGGCCCTGGAGCGCACCGGCAACTTCGACATAGCCATTGCCGTTTTCGCGTCCGAGTTCGCGATAGAGCGGCAAGTCGCCGCGGTTCAGCCAGGTGCGCACCGCGGCCTTGACGCGCTCGATCACGCCTGGCTTTTCCGACAGGGGCGGCAGCGGAAAGCCCCGAACGACATCGAGATCACGGCTGTCGAGCAGCACGCTTCCGTTCGGATCGAAGATCCGCGCGCGGGTCTTGGTTGGCGAGATCAGCGTGCTCAACACCGGCGCCACGCGCTCGGGGTTGATCGGAAAATCCAGCGAATCATCCACTCCGCCGTAGCTCTCGCCCAGCTTCAGGTCGAGCAGCCGCTCGGGATCGACGGTGATCGCGTTGGTCTGCACCGTTGCGGATGCCCCGATGGCGCCGGCGATGATCTCGGCCTGCACCAAGAGGCTCTGCGCGCGGGCGTCGATCAGGCCGGCGCGGAACTGCGACAGATACAGGATGCTTGCGACCAGGGCGACGAGACCGGCAAGGTTGAGCGAGACGATGCGGCGGGTCAGGCTCGAGAACGACAGTGCGAAGAAGAACTGTCCGGCGCGCTTGAGCCAGTTCAGCGGTCCCCAGCCTCTTGCAACCGGCTTGTCCTCATGGTCCGAGGCGCCGCGGGACGCAATGTCCTCGGCGTTCGAACTCTGATCGGGCTGCGTTCGGTCAAGCAATGCTTACGCCCGCGTTAGGACGGTTCGTTGCAACGGTTTTCGCATCCTAGAGCATGATCCGGAAAAGTGTGCAGCGGTTTTCCGAAAGATCGTGCTCAAACAATAACCTGAAGCGCGAATGCGCTTCAGAGCATGCCCGGTTCTGATGGAATCAGAACCGGCGCAGCCCTCAGCTGTCGTGAAGGCGCGAACGCCTCAGGCTTCCTTGAAGCGGTAGCCGACGCCGTAGAGCGTCTCGATCATCTCGAAATCGTTGTCGACCACCTTGAACTTCTTGCGCAGCCGTTTGATGTGGCTGTCGATGGTGCGGTCGTCAACATAGACCTGGTCGTCATAGGCGGCGTCCATCAGCGCGTTGCGGCTCTTGACCACGCCGGGCCGGGTCGCCAACGCCTGCAGGATCAGGAATTCGGTGACGGTCAGCGTGACCGGCTCGTTCTTCCAGGTGCAGGTATGCCGTTCCGGATCCATGCGCAGCAGGCCGCGGTCGAGCGCCTTGGCGTCGTTCTCCTTCGGCGCGACGGTCGGATCCTTCGGCGCCGAGCGGCGCAGCACCGCCTTGACGCGCTCGACCAGCAGGCGCTGCGAGAACGGTTTGCGGATGAAATCGTCCGCGCCCATCTTGAGGCCGAACAGCTCGTCGATCTCCTCGTCCTTGGAGGTCAGGAAGATCACCGGCAGGTCGGACTTTTGCCTGAGGCGGCGCAGCGTCTCCATGCCGTCCATGCGCGGCATCTTGATGTCGAGGATCGCGAGATCAGGCTGGGTGGTGCGGAAGCCGTCCAGCGCCGAGGCGCCGTCGGTGTAGGTCATGATGCGGTAGCCTTCGGCTTCCAGCGCGATCGAGACGGATGTGAGAATGTTGCGGTCGTCGTCGACCAAAGCGATTGTGGGCATGAGCCTCTGCTTTCTGCTTTCCGTTTGGGTCGTGGCTTTAAACGGCGAGCAATCCAGTGATGCGCCGCATACATGGGTGCCGAATTGGCATTCGAACCTTGTCACCGAGCAATGCAAGCTGGGCTGAAGTGTGACCAAGTTCCACGAAACACGGCGGATTCGCCGCATATCGACCCATAACCGGGCTCGGGTTTACCCGAAAAAAGGCCCGCCTTGCAACCACCTGAGCCGAGAAAGCCCATGCAACCGACCCCCGATTTTGTTCCCCAACAGCTCGCCAAATCGCTGCTCAGGCGCTCGCGGCAGGGCGCGCTCGCAACCCTCATGGCTGGCAGCGGCGATCCCTATTGTTCCCTGGTCAATCTGGCGAGCCACCCCGACGGCTCGCCGATCCTGCTGATCTCTCGATTGGCGGTCCACACCAGGAATATCCTCGCCGACAACAGGGTCTCCCTGATGCTGGACGAGCGCGCCTCCGGCGATCCGCTGGAAGGCGCCCGGATCATGCTGTCGGGCCGCGCCGAGCAGGCTGAGAATGAGAAGGATTTGCTCCAGCGGCGGTATCTCAATGCCCATCCGTCGGCAGAAGCCTTTGTCTCATTTAAGGATTTTTCGTTCTTCCGGATCATCCCTTCGGGAACCCATCTGGTCGCCGGGTTTGGCCGGATTGTCGATCTCAAGCCCGAGCAGTTCCTCACGGACCTCGCCGGCGCTGAGGACCTGCTGGCGGCGGAGGCGGGCGCTGTCGAGCATATGAATGCCGACCACCGCGAGGCCATGGGCCTTTATGCAACGAAGCTGCTGGGCGCGGCCAAGGGCGATTGGCGGTGCACCGGCTGCGACCCAGAGGGCCTCGACATGCAGGACGGCCAGACCGCGTTGCGGCTCGATTTTCCGGAGCGGGTCACTGATGGCACGGAGCTGCGCAAGATGCTGGTCCGCCTGGCGGGCGAAGCGCGCGCCAAGGTGGGCCAAAAGGCGGACTAGCTGCGACACATTTTGAACGTCGCCTCCCAACGCTGCGACCCAAGATCGTGATCGGTCCGAGGTTGGCAGCGAGGGTTCATGGTAAGTCGTCGTTTGGCATTGGTCGCAGGCCTCGCGCTTGCGATCGCCGCATCCAATGCCACGCCCGGCCTCGCCCAGACGGGCAGTCTGACCGCGCAGAGCGCGCGCATCAATGCACTGAGAACCGCCGGCAAATATTCCGAAGCCTTGCCGCCGGCGCAGGCCATGGTGGCTGCGCTTGAGAAGACCGGCAATAACCGTGATCTCGCCGCCGCACTCAACAACCTCGCGCAGATCTATGCCGACCAGGGGCACGACGATCAGGCTGAGCCGATCTACAAGCGTGCCATCGCGCTGATGGAGAAGGGGACCGGCCTCGACAGCGTCGAGATTGCGCCCGTGCTGAACAATCTCGCCGCGCTCGATCAGCGGCAGGGCCGCTTTGCTGATGCCGAGCCGCTGTTCAAGCGCGCACTGGCGATCCGCGAGAAGGCGCTCTCGCGCGAGCATCCCGATGTCGGCCAGTCCCTCAACAATCTCGCCACGCTCTATGTGAAGCAGGAGCACTTTGCGGAGGCCGAGCCGCTGTTCCAGCGCGCGCTCGCGATCTATCAGAAAGTCGGCGGTCCCGAGCATCCCGCGGTCGCGATGCTGCTGAACAATCTTGGCCAGCTTGATCGCGATCTCGGCCGTGATGCCGAGGCCGAGGCCCCGATCAAGCGCTCGCTCGCGATCCGCGAGAAGGTGTTGGGAGTTGATCATCCCGACGTCGCGCGGTCCCTGAACAATCTCGCCGGACTCTACGAACACCAGCAGCGCTATGCCGATGCCGAGCCGCTCTATCGCCGCGCCCTTGCCATCCGCGAGCATGCGCTCGGGCCCGATCATCCCGATGTCGCGACATCGACCGGCAATCTCGCTTATTTCCTCTATGCATCAGGGCGAATTGCGGACGCATTGCCGCTCGCGGAAAAAACCCTCGCGGGCGATCGCGCGCAGCTGCGTGTGGTGCTGCCGATCCTGTTTGCCGCGCGCCAGCAAGCCCTGCTGGCTGATGACAAGGTGCTGGACGAGGCGCTGGCCGCGATCCAACGTGGCACGCAATCGTCCGCCGCTTCGGCCGTGAACAAGCTTGCAGTCAGGCTTGCCGCAGGCACCGACCGGCTCGCCGAGCTGGTGCGCAAGGACCAGGATCTCGCGGCTGAATCCGACGCCCTCGACAAGGCGATCATCGCGGCCGTGTCGAAGTCATCGGCGCAACGCGACGTCGCCTCCGAGCAGCGCAGTCGTGCGCGGATCGCGGCGATCGCGAGCGAGCGCGCGGCGTTGCAGAAGGCGCTTGCCGTCGAGTTTCCCGACTACGCCTCACTGTCCAATCCGCTGCCCCTGACGGTCAAGGACGTGCAGCCGCTGCTGTCGAGCGATGAGGCGATGGTGCTCTATTCCATCGTCGACAAGCGCGGCTATGTCATCGCCATCACGCGCGAGAGCGCGGAGTGGAAAGAGATTCCGCTCGGCGCAGACGCGCTGGCCCAGAAGGTGAGCGCGGTCCGCAGAGGTCTCGATGTCGGCAAGGCCCGCAATGGCTCTGGCAAATCAGGCTTGTTCGACCTTGCGCTCGCCAACGAGCTTTATGTCACGCTGCTCGGTCCCGTTGAGGCGTTGATCAAGGACAAACGCAGTCTGCTCATGGTGCCATCGGGCGCCCTGACCGCGCTGCCGTTTCACCTGCTCGTCACGGAGCCGCCGCAAGCTGCGATCCCGGATACGCTTGACGGCTATCGCAGCGCGGCCTGGCTGCTGCGGCGTCACGCCGTCTCGGTACTGCCATCGGTCGTCAGCCTGAAGTCGCTGCGGGCTTTCGCGCGCAAGGACGAGGGCGTCAAGCCGATGACCGGCTTTGGCGATCCCGTGTTCAATCCCGCCGAGGGCGCTCCTTCCGATCGGCGTGCAGCAAGCGGAAAAGTTGCCGCGCGCAATATCGCGACATCAGCCTATACCGACTTCTGGCGTGGTGCAGGCGTCGATCGTGCGCGGCTCGCACAGGCGCTGCCGCAGCTTCCCGACACCGCAGACGAATTGGACGCCGTCGCGAAAGACGTCGGCGCGAGCGATGCCGACATCCATCTCGGCCGCGATGCCAGCGAGACGACGCTCAAGCGTGCAGCGCTTGCTCAATACGGCATCATTTACTTCGCGACCCACGGCCTCGTCGCCGGCGATATCAAGGGTGTAGGCGAGCCGTCGCTTGCGCTCTCGATTCCCGATCAGCCTTCCGAGCTCGACGACGGTCTGCTCACGGCGAGCGAGGTTGCGCAGCTCAAGCTCAATGCAGATTGGGTCGTGCTGTCGGCTTGCAACACCATCGCTGGCGACAAGCCCGGTGCCGAGGCGTTGTCCGGATTGGCGCGCGCCTTCTTCTACGCCGGCGCACGCGCGCTGCTCGTTTCGCATTGGGCCGTGGATTCAGAAGCTGCCACGCGCTTGACCACTTCGACTTTCGATCTGCTCAAAAACGAACCAGGAATCGGTCGAGCCGAAGCCCTTCGGCGCGCGATGTTAACCTATGCTGATGATCCTTCGTCGCTGCGCAATGCGTATCCCGCGATGTGGGGGCCATTCGCGCTGATTGGCGAAGGCGCCGTACGATAGAACAGCACGGCATTGTGCATCGCAAAACATTCGATAACGCCGAAAGCGGCAATTGGTTGCGCGACCATTGGTGGATTTTCGATTGCGCACGTTCAGAGCTGACATGCGCGACGTTTGGCGCGGTCCTTGAATAAACCAAATCCTGCGGGATCAGCTTGGCAACGCCAGCGTTCATCAGTATTAGGTCATCCAACCGAGGCCAATCGGCCTATAATTCATGGTGACCGCGATGGCGCCAAGCTTGGTCGCGCAGTGTGTCGCGGGTTCTAGGAGGATTTTTCGTGCAAGAGACGGGCGTGCGCAACGGTGCCTTCGGCGCCGACAAGTTCGGCTTAAAGAATCTCAAGCAGGTTCACTGGAACCTCGGCGCGCCGCAACTCTATCAATACGCGCTCTCCGCGGGCGAGGCGGTGCTGTCCGCCGACGGTTCGCTCTGCGCTGATACCGGTGAGTTCACCGGCCGCAGCCCGAAGGACAAGTTCACGGTGCGTGACGCTACCACCGACAAGAAGATGTGGTGGGCCGGCAATCAGTCGATTACATCTGAGCAGTTCGAGACGCTGTATCAGGACTTCCTCAAGCATGCCGAAGGCAAGCGCCTGTTCGCGCAGGACCTCTATGGCGGCGCCGATCCGGCCTACCGCATCAAGACGCGCGTCTTCACCGAGCTCGCCTGGCACTCGCTGTTCATCCGCACGCTGCTGATCCGCCCCGAGGCGATCGAGCTGCCGACCTTCGTGCCGGAGCTCACCATCATCGACATGCCGAGCTTCCGCGCCGACCCCAAACGTCATGGCTGCCGCTCGGAGAACGTCGTCGCCATCGACTTCGCCCGCAAGATCGTCCTGATCGGCGGGTCTTATTATGCCGGCGAGATGAAGAAGTCGGTCTTCACCACGCTGAACTATTATCTGCCCGAGCGCGGCGTGATGCCGATGCACTGTTCGGCCAATGTCGGCCCCAAGGGCGACACTGCGATCTTCTTCGGTCTGTCGGGTACCGGCAAGACCACGCTCTCGGCCGATCCGAACCGCACCCTGATCGGCGACGACGAGCACGGCTGGGGCCCGAACGGCGTCTTCAATTTCGAAGGCGGCTGCTACGCCAAGTGCATCAAGCTCTCGAAGGAAGCCGAGCCGCAGATCTACGCGGCGTCGACCCGCTTCGGCGCTGTGCTCGAGAACTGCGTGCTCGACGAAGACACCCGCGTGGTCGATTTCGACGACGGCTCCAAGACCGAGAACACGCGTTCGGCCTATCCGCTCGACTTCATCCCGAATGCGTCGCGTACCGGCCGCGCGCCGCAGCCCAAGAACGTGGTGATGCTCGCCGCCGACGCCTTCGGCGTGTTGCCGCCGATCGCAAAACTCTCGCCGGCGCAGGCGATGTATCACTTCCTCTCCGGCTATACCGCCAAGGTCGCCGGCACCGAGCGCGGCCTCGGCAACGAGCCGCAGCCGGAATTCTCGACCTGCTTCGGCTCGCCCTTCCTGCCGCTCGACCCGTCCGTCTACGGCAACATGCTGCGTGATCTCATCGCCCAGCACAATGTCGACTGCTGGCTGGTCAACACCGGCTGGACCGGCGGCAAGTACGGCACCGGTTCGCGCATGCCGATCAAGGTGACGCGCGCACTGCTGACTGCCGCGCTCGACGGCTCGCTTCGCAACGTCGAATTCCGCACCGACAAATATTTCGGCTTCGCGGTCCCGACCGCGCTGCCGGGCGTGCCCAGCGAGATCCTCAACCCGGTCAACACCTGGAAGGACAAGGACGAGTTCGACAAGACCGCCCGTGCGCTGGTCGGCATGTTCCAGCAGAACTTTGCCAAGTTCGAAGCCCAGGTGGATGCGGAGGTGCGCGCAGCGGCTCCGGATGTGAAGCTGGCGGCGGAGTGAGCTCTCAGGGTTTGAAGTGCAAGGGGCGGCCGCGAGGCCGCCCTTTTGTTTTGTGTACGCTCTCTCCATTCGTCATTGCGAGCGCAGCGAAGCAATCCAGAATCCCTCCGCGGAGATAGTCTGTATTGCTTCGTCGCAAGAGCTCCTCGCAATGACGGAGTCTGCGGAAACAGCTACGCCTTGAAATACGCGATCTGCGTGCTGGTCGCGAGCAGCCGTCCGTTCGGCGACCACAGCTCGGCGTTCTGGTCGGCGTAGCTCTTGTGCATGATCTTCGAATCGGCCGTCGCGAGCACGCGCGTGATGTCCTCAGCCGCGAGCTCCTCGCTGTCGGTGTGGAAATAGGTCGTCAGCGACACCGTGCCGAACGGCACCAGCTCGCGCCTGGCGTGGAAGATGCGGCCGAAGAAGGCGTCCGACATCGACGTCAGCGACAGCATGTCGAGCTTGCGCGGTCTGCGATCGCTGATCCAGATTTTCGAGTAGGTGCTGGCGAGCTCGGCCTGCGGCGGGCCGAGCCGCATCTCGCCCTCGACGAAACGAAATTCGTACTGGTTGGCCCAGGATGCCTGGATCTTCGGGAAGGGCAGCGTCTGCTCGAACGGCCTTGCGTCAGGGTATTGCGCCACCCTGTGCTCCCAGGACGGCCGCCGCTCGGCGAATACGGCGGTGGCGAGCGTTGCGACCTCGCCGCCGCCCTGCGACAGCTCGACGCTCCAGTGCTGGCTGGAGCGGTTGGCCTTCACCAGGCGGATGTCGAGATCGAACGGGCCCTTGGCGATCGGCGCGCAGTAATTGACGGTCAGCGCCAGCGGATCGCCTGCGGCTTGCGGATGCTCGATCAGGGCCCGCAGGATGGTTGCAGCGGTGGCGCCGCCGAACGGACCGACAAAGGCCCAATAGTCGTCGCTGGTGTGCCCTTGCCAGTGCGAGTCACCGGCGGTGATGCGAGTCGCATCGTCGAAGGGATGCGGGAGCTTGGCGTGCATCTGTCTCCATCCGTCATTCCGGGGCGATGCGAAGCATCGAACCCGGAATCTCGAGATTCCCCGGTGCGCAATTGCGCACCTGCGGTTCGGCTCTGCGAGCCGCCCCGGAATGACGGCCATCATACCACAGCCATCGCCCGACTGTGCAATGACCTCGCAGGTAACGCCGCTTCCACGCTGCGGAAATATCACCCCGTGGCGTCGCGCCGTTCCTCGGCAGTCTGGAACGGCGGCGTGACCGGATTGACCGGCACGTTCCAGATCTCTTCGGCATATTCGCGGATGGTGCGGTCGGAGGAGAACCACGCCATGCGAGCGACGTTGAGGATGGAGGCACGCGTCCAGGCCGGCGAGACCAGCCAGCGCGCATCGACCGCGCGCTGCGCCTCGTAATAGGAATCGAAATCGGCGCTGACCATGTAATGGTCGAGATAGCGCAGCGCATGCGCGATCGATTCGAAGCGGCCGGGATCGCCGGGCGAGAACTCGCCGGCGCCGATCGCGTTGATGGCGCGCTGCAGCTTCGGTGAATTGCGGATGACGTCGGAGGCATCGAGCCCCTGCTTGCGCCGGATCATCACGTCGCCGGCCTCCATGCCGAAGATCGCGATGTTCTCCGCGCCGACCTGGTCGCGGATCTCGATATTGGCGCCGTCGAGCGTGCCGATGGTGATGGCGCCGTTCAGCGCCAGCTTCATGTTGCCGGTGCCGGACGCCTCCATGCCGGCAGTGGAGATCTGCTCGGAGAGGTCGGCCGCTGGAATGATCACCTCGGCGAGACTGACATTGTAGTCCGGCAGGAAGACGACCTTCAGCTTGCCGCCGATGGCGGGATCGTTGTTGACGACTTCCGCGACGTCGTTGATCAGCTTGATGATCAGCTTTGCGTAGCGGTAGCTCGCCGCCGCCTTGCCGGCAAAGATCTTCACCCGCGGCACCCAATTGCCGTTTGGATCGTCCCTGATCGACTGGTACAGCGCGACCGTCTCGATGACATTGAGGAGCTGGCGCTTGTATTCGTGGATGCGCTTGATCTGCACGTCGAACAGCGCGGTCGGGTCCACCTTGATGCCGAGCCGCTCGCCGATCAGGCGCGCCAGCGCGGTCTTGTTGTGGAGCTTGACGCTACGGAATTTCTTTTGGAATTCGGCGTCGCTGGCGCGGGCCTCGATCAGCGAGAGCTGGGTCGGATCATCCAGCACGGCCTCGCCGCAGGTCTCGCGCAAGAGTTCGGTGAGCTTCGGGTTCGCCAGCATCAGCCAGCGGCGGAAGGTGATGCCGTTGGTCTTGTTGGTGATACGGCCGGGATAGAGATGGTTGAGATCGTGGAATACGGTCTCTCGCATCAGGTCCGAATGCATCGCCGAGACGCCGTTGATGCGGTGGGAGCCGACGAAGGCGAGCTGGCCCATGCGCACGCGGCGGCCGCTCTTCTCGTCGATCAGCGAGACCGAGGCGCGGAAGTCGATGTCGCCGGGGGCGCGGGCTTCGGCGAGCGCCAGATGCTGCACGTTGATGCGGTAGATGATCTCGAGATGCCGCGGCAAGAGACGCTCGAACAGCTCGACCGGCCAGGTCTCCAGCGCTTCGGGCAGCAGCGTGTGGTTGGTGTAGGACAGCGTCGCGACAGTGATCTTCCAGGCCTCGTCCCAGCGGAAATTATGGAGGTCGACGAGGATGCGCATCAGCTCGGTGACGGCAAGGCTCGGATGGGTGTCGTTGAGCTGCACCGCGACCTTGTTCGACAGGCTGCGCAGCTGGCCGTCGGAGGCGAGATGCCGCTTGATCAGGTCCTGCAGCGAGGCCGAGACGAAGAAATATTCCTGGCGCAGCCGCAGCTCGCGGCCCGCCGGACTCTCGTCGTTGGGATAGAGGAATTTGCAGATCGCCTCCGCGCGCGATTGCTCCGCGCTGGCGCTGACATAGTCGCCCATGTTGAAGGCGTCGAGCTTGAGCGGATCGGGCGAACGTGCCGACCACAGCCGCAGCGCGTTGACGTGCTGGCCGCGCCAGCCGACGATCGGCGTGTCATAGGCGATCGCCTGCACGGTCTCACCCGGATGCCAGATCGCGCGGTCGCGGCCCTTGTCGTCGACATGCTCGACGCCGCCGCCGAAATTGACGTCGTAGATCACTTCCGGCCGCTGCAATTCCCAGGGATTGCCGAAGCCGAGCCATTCGTCCGGATATTCCTGCTGCCAGCCCTGATTGATGATCTGGCGGAACAGGCCGTAATCGTAGCGGATGCCGTAACCGATCGCGGGGATCGACAGCGTCGCCATGCTCTCCATGAAGCAGGCGGCGAGACGGCCGAGGCCGCCATTGCCGAGCGCCGCATCCGGCTCGCATTTGCGCAGCTCGGGCAGCGACACGCCGAGATCGCCGAGCGCGACCTCGAAGATCTTCAAGAGCCCCATATTGTTGAGCGCGTCGGTGAAGAGACGGCCGATCAGGAATTCGAGCGACAGATAATAGACGCGCTTGCGGCCCGCGTCGTAGCTGCGCTTCTCGGCCGAGAGCCAGCGGTGCACGATGCGGTCGCGCAGCGCCAGCGCCGCGGCCTGGTACCAGTCGTGCTTGGTCGCCATGCCCGCGTCCTTGCCGATGGCAAGACGCAGCTTCGCCAGGATCGCACCCTTGATCTCCGCCAGCGCGAGCTCATCGATGGGCTGATCGGGGGCGGGGAAATTTGACTGGAACGATTGGTCTTGCAAGGCCGTCACTTCCTGGTCGACAGAACCACCACTAAACCCTACGCAACCTGCCCTTTGCCGGAACCATGACTGGCGCGGCAATGCACTGCGCTGGCGCAAAATTATGCAAGGAACGGGCCGCTTTGGGAACCCGGACCAGCACGGAGAAACGCCGATTTGGTGCTAGACTGGGCGCAAATTCAGCCATCACTGTGGAGGAAGCGCCCATGAAGCCACTGATGCGACTGCTGATCGAAATCGCCGCCGCTGCTGTTCTCGTCGTCTGCATCACCGCTTCCAGCGCAGCCTTCGCCGCCGACAGGCCCGGGCGCAGCGCCGATGGCCTCAGCTGCGCCGTCTCGCTCCCACAAAACGCAACGCCTGCGCAGCGCTGCGCCGCCATCAAGCGCCAATGCGGCGGCAAGTTTTACGCGAGCGCGTGCGGGGACAAGTTGATGTCCGCGGCGAATTGAGGGGGGCTGCTGGCGCAACACCACTGGTGTCGTCCCGGCCTTCGCCGGACAACATTGCGAAGCCATCGGAACAAATTAAGAACACTTTAGCAAGTCTTTGATATATCATTATGATTCGGCGCATTGCCGACACAATATCTAGGGTCTGACGTCAGTCGCGAGGACTACATGTCCACCATTGCCTTCGATCAATTTGCCCTCACCCGGATCGCCGATTTTGCGCGGTCGCTGTCGCGGCTGCATCAGGCGGCGCGGCGCCAGAGGATCGACGACGACCAGTTCGACCGCGAGTTCAACGCGGTGTGCCAGTCGATCTGGGGCTACACCATCGACGATATCAGCGACGATCTGTTCTCGGTCGAGGATCATCATTTCCTCGACACGCTCGACGAAGCGCATGCGCGCATCTTCGCAGCCGAGCAGGGCTATGACCTCGTCAGCGAGACCGGCATGCTGACCGACTGGTGGGGTTTCTGCTGGATGATCCTGGCCGAGAAGCGCGGCCTGCTCACGGCCGAAAACCGCGCCGCCGCGCGCGCGGCGATCGAGGAGAAATATCTGGCCGCGCCGAATGTGATCGGGGTGATTATCGGGAGGTAGAGGCTTGCTCGCCGTCATTCCGGGGCGATGCGTTAGCATTGAACCCGGAATCTCGAGATTCCGGATTCATCGCTGCGCGATGCCCCGGAATGACCAATCAATCCAATCCCGCCCGCCTCGCCGATTTCGCCTGCGTCTTCGGCGCGGCCGCCACATCCGGCAGCGTCTCGCGCGCGATCTGGGCGGCCGGGGCATCGGCCGCCACTGTCTCCGCGCGCACCGGGGCCACCTTCATCTCGCCGAGCAGGGCGCGGACCTGGGCGGTGAGGCCGGGATAGGACGCAATCGGGGTGAACTCCGCGGTCTGTTCCTGGCCGAGGCGGACGCCGGTATAGGCAACGAGGCCGTCGCTGGTGGCGATGACATCGCCGGCCTTCAGCGAAGCGTCGAGGGTCAGATCGACGGGGGCGAGTCCGGCCGGCTCGCGGCCATTGCAGGTGCAGTCGGCGCGCAGCGCCTTGCGATAGGCGAACGCGTTCTCGCTGTCGGCATAGCGCTCGCCGGTCTGCGAATAAGCGCTGTCGATCGAGGAGCCGAAATACACCTTTGTCGCGCTGGCAGGACAGAAGGCCTGACACATCTGCGCCGGCGAAGCGAGGCCGCGCATCAGCGGAAAATATTTGCCGTCGCAGCTGCGCACGCAGAACGCAGGGCCGGAGCCGCCGGCAGCAGCCGTGCGCGTTGGCGGCACATATTGGGGCTGGCCTTGGTTCTGCTGACTGGCGAAGGGATCAACAAAGGGGCTCGCCTGCTGCGGCACGTCGCGCTGAGGCCGCTGCTGCATTCCGCCGAAGAAGAAGTCGAACAGGCCCTCTGCCGAAACCGGAGCCGGGGTCGCCAGCAGCGGGCTTGCGAGAATGGCGGCCACAAGCATCGCGCGACGCCGCAGGCGCGCATGGGACACGATTGTACGCAACGCTTACTCCACCGACGCTACTGAACCGGCCGCGACCATCGGGTCTCAGCACATGATTCACCATAAGGCGGGATGGTAAATGAGCGGTTGAAGGGGGCGCAGCGCCGTCAAGCCTTCAGGAATTCCGACGCCTTGTACAGCGACCGGAACGGCAGGCCGGCCGCGCCGAACGTATCGGTGGCGCCTTCCTCGCGGTCGACCATGGTCAGCACCAGCACCACTTCGGCGCCAGTCTCGCGCACGGATTCCACGGCTTTCATTGCCGAGCCACCTGTCGTGGTGACGTCCTCGACGATCACGACGCGCTTGCCGGCAAGCGTCTCGCCCTTGGGCAGACCTTCGATCGCGAGCCTGGCGCCATGCTCCTTCGGCTTCTTGCGCACGAAGAACGCCGCGATCGGATGGCCCTTGATCCAGGAGATCTGCGCCAGCGCACCGGCGAGCGGCACCGCGCCCATCTCGAGCCCGCCGATGAAATCGAGATTATCGTCCTTCAGCGTTTCATAGGTGAGCTCGGCGAGCAGCGTCGCGCCCTCGGGGTCGAGCATGGTCGGCTTCAGGTTGAAGTAGAAATCGCTCTTGCGGCCCGACGCGAGCGTCACCTCGCCGCGGCCGAAGGAGCGGCGGCGGATGATTTCGAACAGGCGGGCGCGGGAGGCAGATTTCGACACGGCGGTCCCTCGAACAGCATTTTGAGAGGAGGCGGAATTTATCCGCGACCGCGACGACATTCCAGTGGGGGTGTCCACCGTCAACAGGGATCGGCCATCCCGCTCTGTCGGTTGTGGGGGTGCAGCTTCCTGGAGTAGGTGGATGCCGGACATGCGGGCAAGAAAACGGGCAAGAAAATTGGGCAAGGAAACGGGCAAATGACCATCGAGCTGCACACCTGGAACACGCCGAATGGCCGCAAGATCTCGGTTGCGCTGGAGGAAATGGGGCTCCCCTACATGGTGGTTCCGGTGAACATCACCAAGGGCGAGCAGATGGCGCCCGGGTTCCTCAAACTGTCCCCGAACAACAAGATCCCGGCGATCCTCGACCCCGAGGGGCCGGATGGCAGGCCCGTCAGCATCTTTGAATCAGGCGCGATCCTGCTCTATCTCGGCGAGAAGACCGGCAAATTCCTGCCGAAATCGCTGGGTGAGCGCATTCCGGTCTATGAATGGCTGATGTGGCAGATGGGCGGATTCGGCCCGATGCCCGGCCAGGTGCATCATTTCATTGCACTGGAGAACGAGCAGGACCGCGCCTACGGCCTGAAGCGCTACATGGCGGAAACGCGACGGCTCTACGGCGTGCTCGACCGTCGCCTGGACGGCCGCGAGTTCGTCGCCGGCGACCTCTCGGTCGCCGATTTCGCCATCCTCGGATGGGCCTGGCGCCATCCCCGCCACAAGGTGGATCTGGCCGACTTCCCCAACGTCAAGCGCTGGTACGAGGCGCTGATGGCGCGTCCGGCGGTGAAGCGCGGCATGGACGCGAAGCTGGATTGAGGCTTCTTTTGCCTCGCCCCGTGCTTACGGGGAGAGGTGAAAATCACACCTTCTTCGCTTCCACGGCCATCCGCACCGCAAGGCCGGCCAGCACGGTCCCCATCAGCCAGCGCTGCACCAGCATCCAGCTCGGCCGGCTCGCCAGGAACAGGGCGATCGATCCGGCGGCGAGCGCGATCATCGCGTTGACGCTGACGCTGATCGCGATCTGGATCGCGCCCAGCACCACCGACTGCATCAGCACGCTGCCGGCCATGGGATCGATGAACTGCGGCAGCAATGCCAGATACAGCATCGCGATCTTCGGATTGAGCAGGTTGGTGACGAGCCCCATCGTGAACAATTTGGGCGGGCTGTCGATCGCGAGCTTCTTCACCTGGAACGGCGAGCGGCCGCCCGGCTTCACCGCCTGCCAGGCCAGCCACAGCATGTAGCCGGCGCCGGCAAAGCGCAGCGCGTCGTAGGCGAAGGGGATCGCGAGCAGCAGCGCCGTGATGCCGAACGCCGCGCACAGCATGTAGAACACGAAGCCCAGTGCGACGCCGCCGAGCGAGACGATGCCCGCCGCCGGGCCCTGCGTAATCGAGCGCGAGATCAGATAGATCATGTTCGGCCCGGGCGTGAGCACGAGACCGAAGCAGACGAGGGCGAAGCCGAGCAGGGCGGATGTATGGGGCATGGATGAACCGGTGCGGGAGATGCAGCGATTCTAATAGGCGCGGCTCCGCGGGGCCATCGCGATATTGCTCGGAGGACAATGGCTTTGCGCATCTCGCCCCCGACACCGCGTGTGTGACATCAGCGGTGCGCAGGCGGGGACAGGTGAAGAAAATGGCTCAGTGCGCCTCGTCCCAATTATTCGCCGCCCGCGCATCCACATGCAGCGGCACCGACAGCAGCACGGCCGGGAACGGCGCGTCCTGCATCACGTGCTGCACGACGGGAAGCGTCTTCTCGACCTCTGCGTCCGGCACCTCGAAGATCAACTCGTCATGCACTTGCAGCAGCATCCGGGCCGATAGCTTCTTCTCGGCCAGCGCATCCTCCACCCGCGTCATGGCGCGGCGAATGATGTCGGCGGCGGTGCCTTGAAGCCGCGCGTTGATCGCCGCGCGCTCGTTGAAGGCGCGCACCGAGGCGTTCGACGCCTTGATGTCGGGGTAGTGGCACTTGCGGCCGAACAGCGTGGTGACGTAGCCGTGGCTCCGGCAGAAGTCGCGCGTCTCGTCCATATAGGCGCGGATTCCGGGGAAGCGCTCGAAGTATTTCTTGATGTAGGCCGAGGCTTCCTCGCGGGCGATGCCGAGCTGGTTGGCGAGCCCGAACGCCGAAATGCCGTAGATGATGCCGAAATTGATCGCCTTGGCGCGGCGGCGGATCTCGCTCGGCATGCCCTTGATCGGAACGCCGAACATTTCCGATGCCGTCATCGCGTGAATGTCGAGGCCGTCCTTGAATGCCTGCTTCAGCACGGGAATGTCGGCGATCTCGGCCAGCAGCCGCAGCTCGATCTGCGAATAGTCGGCGGAAACGAGCTTATGCCCCGGCGTCGCGATGAAGGCGCGGCGAATTTTTCGGCCGTCCTCGGTACGAACAGGGATGTTCTGCAGGTTCGGCTCGTTCGACGACAACCGGCCCGTGGTGGTCGCGGCCAGCGCGTAGGTCGTGTGCACGCGATGGGTCTGCGGATTGACATAGGTCGGCAGCGCGTCGGTGTAGGTCGATTTCAGCTTCGAGACCTGGCGCCACTCCAAAATCTTCCGCGGAAAATCATGGCCCTGCTCGGCGAGCTCGTCGAGCACCTGCGCCGTGGTCGACCACGCGCCGGTTTTGGTCTTGGTACCGCCTGGCAGTCCCATCTTGCCGAACAGGATGTCGCCGATCTGCTTGGGGCTGCCGACATTGACGGGCTCGCCGGCGATCTGCTGGATCTCGGCCTCGACCCGCGCGGCGGTCTGAGCAAAGTCGCCTGACAGCCGCGACAGCACCTGGCGGTCGATCGAGATGCCGCGCCGCTCCATGCGCGCGAGCACCGACACCAGCGGCCGCTCCAGCGTCTCGTAGACCGTAGACATGTGTTCTGCGACGAGGCGCGGCTTCAGCACGCGCCAGATGCGCAAGGCGATATCGGCGCCCTCTGCCGACAGCGGCGCGGCCTTGTCGATCGGCACCTGGTCGAAGGTGATCTTGCTCTTGCCGCTGCCGAGCAGCTCGCCCTCTTTCAGCATGGCATGGCCGAACCAGCGCTCGGACAGCTGCTCCAGCGCGTGAGAGCCGCGGCCGGCATCGAGAACATAGGAGATCAACTGCGCATCATCGGTGTTGCGCAAGGTGATGCCGTGCTGCGCCAGCATCACGGCAGCGAATTTGACGTCGAAGCCGATCTTGAGGATGCCGGGTGATTCCAGCACCGGCCGCAGCGCTTCGATTGCATCGGCGTGCTTGACCTGATCCGGTGCGAGGCCGGCGTCGAACAGGCCGGCGCCGCCACCGGACTGCTTGTGGGCCAGCGGCACATAGCAGGCCTCGTTCGGCGCCAGCGCCAGCGCCACGCCGCAGAGATCGGCCTGCATGGGATCGATCGAGTTGGCCTTGATCTCGATCGCGACCTGGCCGGCATCATGGATGCGTGCGATGAAGGCGCTGAGCTCTTTCAGCGACTTGATGTTTTCGTATTTGGCCCGGTCAACCGGAAGCCTGCGCAGCGCCTCCTCGCGCGCAGCGGCGAGCGAGATCGGCGCGCCCTTCGGGCTCGCGGCCTTGTCCTCCTTGCCGGCCGATGCGTTGCGCTGGCCCGGCCGCGCCTGTGCCGGCGTGCCTGTTCCCGGCGAGGGCACGACGTCGGAGGGCGGCAGCGTCGTGAATACGCTGGCGCCGCTGGCATAGCCGGGATCGGCATCGACATTGGAAGGATCGATCTGCGCATAATCGGCGACACGGCGTGTCAGCGTCGAAAATTCCATCGCCTTCAGGAAAGCGATCAGCTTGCGCGCGTCTGGCTCGTGGACCGCGAGGTCGTCGAGCGGCACTTCGAGATCAACCTTGTCATCGAGCAGGACGAGCTGCCGCGAGATCCGCGCCTTCTCGGCGTTTTCAAGCAAGGCTTCGCGGCGCTTCGGCTGCTTGATCTCGGTGGCGCGGAACAGGAGCTGTTCGAGGTCGCCATATTCGACGATCAGCTGCGCCGCGGTCTTGATGCCGATGCCGGGCACGCCGGGTACGTTGTCGGTGGAATCGCCGGCCAGGGCCTGCACCTCGACGACCTTCTCCGGCGGCACGCCAAATTTCTCGATCACCTCAGGGATGCCGATGCGGCGATCCTTCATGGTGTCGTACATCGTGACCTTGTCATCCACGAGCTGCATCAGATCCTTGTCCGAGGACACGATGGTCGTGGTGGCTCCGCGTTCGCTCGCCTGCCGCGCATAGGTGGCGATCAGGTCGTCAGCCTCGAAGCCGGTTTGTTCCAGACAGGGGAGATCGAAGGCGCGCACCGCCTCGCGGATCAGGGCGAATTGCGGGATCAGATCGTCAGGCGCCGGCGGCCGGTGCGCCTTGTAGTCGGGATAGATCTTGTTGCGGAAGGTAATTTCCGACTTGTCGAACACGATCGCCAGATGCGTCGGCCGGTTGTTCTCGGGCATCTCGCGGAGCAGCTTCCACAGCATGTTGCAGAAGCCGAGCACGGCATTGACCTGCAAGCCGTCGGACTTGCGGTTCAGCGGCGGCAGCGCGTGATAGGCGCGAAAGATGTAGCCGGAACCGTCGACCAGGAAGATATGGTCGCCTTTGCCGGCCGCCTTGGCTGCGACCGGTTTGGCAGCAGCTGTCGCCGCAGCGGGCATGGTGTCGGCTTTGGCTGAGGTTTTCGGGGATGTCTTTTGGGAGCTCTTGGGCATGGCCGCAATGTATGAATTTTTGCGGCAAAAGACAGCCTCGGGGGATCGCTATTTTGCCGACTCGCACAGCAAATCGCGGCATCAGGCCAGGCAGTCCTCGATGAAACCTGCAACAATGCGCACCGTGGGCGTGCGGCGCAGGTCGCGATGGACGACCAGCCAGACCTCGCGCCCGACGGGACGTCCGCCGATATCATGGCGCTCCAGCCGTGGATCGGCCTCGCCGAGGAATTTTGGCAGAGCTGCGAGCCCCATTCCCGTCCGCGCGGCCGCCGCCTGGTTCTCCAGGTCGTTGCTGCGAAGCACGATCTCGCGTGAGGCGGCGAAGCGCATCAGCCATCGTTGTTGCGGAACATCATCCATGCTGGAATCGTAGGCGATGAATGCGAAAGCATGCGGTGGCGTCGTCTTCAAATAGTCGGGCGAGCCGTAGAGGGCGAACTCGAAATAGCCGATCTTGCGTGCAATCAGCCCGGGCTCCGTCGGACGCGACAGCCGAAGCGCCAGATCCGCTTCGCGACGGTTGAGCGAGGCCGTGCGCTTCTCGCCGATCAGCTTGATCTTGATACCGGGATGCTGCTGTCGCAGCCGGATCAGCTTCGGCGCGATCAGGACGTTGGCGAGCGAAGGTGGCGCGCTGATCGTGATATCGCCGCCGATACCGGATTTCGAGGCCTGCACGGCGCGATCCACCGCAAATGCCGTGTCCGTCATCGGCGCTGCGATCTTGGCGATGCGCTTGCCGTCCTCGGTGAGCTCGTAGCTGCGCGGCCTGCGGTCGACGAGCCTGAGCGACAAGGATGCTTCCAGGGCGGCGACGCGGCGCGCCACGGTGACGTGGTCGACATTGAGGCTCCTCGCCGCGGCGGACAGGGTGCCCTCGCGCGCGAGCGCCAGGAAATGCTGCAGGTCGGTCCAGTCCATTTGTGCGAATTCTCACAACAAGATCTCAATCTTGAGCAGTTTCGCAGATTTTCGCGTCATTCCATAGTCCTTCGTCATCGACAGGAGGACCCCGATATGGCCGTCATCGTGAGATTGAAGAGTCCGGGCGGCGCAGACCAGCTCGAGCTGGCGAGCGCTGATTTGCCGCCGCCAGGCCGGGGCGAAATCCGGTTGCAGCAGAGCGCGATCGGCGTGAATACCATCGATATTTATCAGCGCATGGGTCTCTACGCGCTTCCACCCGAGCGCATTCCCGGCGTCGAGGCGGTGGGCATTATTGCGGCGCTGGGTCCGGAGGTGAGCGGCCTCGAAATCGGCGACCGCATCGCCTATGCGGGCACTCCCGTCGGCGCCTATGCGTCCGAGCGCAATTTGCCAGCCTGGCGCTGCGTCAAGCTTCCCGCCGGCATTCCGGACGAGGCGGTCGCGGCAGTGTTCGTCAAGGGCATCACGGCCGACATGCTGCTCAATCGTGTTTTCCCGGTTGGCCCTGGCACGACGATTCTCGTCCATAGCGCGGCAGGAGGACTCGGACAGCTCCTGACGCGCTGGGCCAGCGTAACAGGGGCGACCGTGATCGGGACCGTCGGATCACCTGATAAGGCCGAGATCGCCCGTGCTGCCGGTGCGTCGCATGTGATCATTGGGCGGGATGCCGATTTTGCCGCAGCCGTCGCCGATGTCACCGCCGGTCGCGGCGTCGATGTCGCCTATGACGGCGTCGGCGCGACGACGTTGCAGAAGACGCTGGGCTGCGTGCGACCGTTCGGCGTCGTCGCAAGCATTGGCCAGTCGGCCGGGCCGATCCCATCAATCGATGTTCACGATCTCGGGCCGCGGCGCAGCCTGATGCTGGCGCGGCCGAGCGTCATGGCCCACATGAGCGATGCCGATGCGTATCACCGTTCTGCCGCGCGGGTGCTCGCCGCCATGACCGACGGCGTGCTGCAGGTCAGCGGCACAGCCTACAGCCTGCGGGACGCGGCGCGGGCTCAGGCCGACCTCGAAGCCGGGCGTACGACGGGAGCTTTGTATCTGCGCCCCTAAAGCATGATCCGGAAAAGTGCGAAGCGGTTTTCCGAAAAGATCATGCTCAAACAATAACCTAAAGCGCGATGACGATTCATCCTGGTCTCATCGCGCTCTAGAACGGTCTACTCCGCCGCTTGCAACACCGGCCCGGGCTTCTTCGGCGCGATCCAGAACGCGTCGGGCCGTTCGAACAGGAAGTCGGCGTGGAGCAGCAAGGCGGCCTGCCAGATCGCGAGCGATCCGAGCACGCCGACAATGGTCACGATCAGCGACATCGCGCCGATATCGGAAATGACTGATGTGTGCAGCAGTAGCGTTCGCGTTGCCGCCATCGGCAGGAAGAAGGCGAGATAGATCACGATCGAATGCTCGCCGCAGAAGCGCAGGAAATTGCACCATCCAGCGCGCGCCAGCAGCGTGCCTGATGTGATGATCGCCCCTGCGCCGGCGAAGCCGAGCAGGAGCGAGACGATCCTCCACTCGCCGGCGCCTGATGCGACGAGGCCGGCATTGACCAGCGCCCAGGTCGTGAGCGCCGCGAGTGCAAGCGTGGGGCGGCTTCGTGCGCGGTCCGCCAGTGCGAACACATAAGGCGCGAACAGATAGCCGGAATAGAAGTAGACGAAGCGCGCGCAGAATTCGTCGATCGCGGTCCAGCCTGTCGTGATGCGGGCCGTCTCCAGCGCGGCCGCGATCAGCCAGATCGCGAGCGGCGGCCATCTGCGTGTCAGCTTTGTGACGATGAAGAACACCGGCAGCAGATAGATGAACCAGAGCGTGCCGAAGGGCTCGATGAAAGATTCCAGGTACAGCAGGCCAACGTCGCGCCAGCCGGTTTCGGCCGCGAAGGCAGGCGCCTTGAAGCCGAACTGGATTGTCACCCAGACGACATAGAAATAGGCGAAATGCACCGCCTTGCGATCGAGATAGGTTCGCCAGTCCCGATCGATCACCAGCGGCAGGAACAGGCCCGAAATCAGGAAGAAGTCCGGCATCCGGAACGGCTTTGCGAAGGCCACGAGCAGATGCATGAACCCCGGTTCGCCGGCGGCGAGCTCGACCCCCAGCACCGAATGCATCATCACGACCATGATGATGCAGATGCCCTTGGCGTAATCGACCCAGTCGACACGCGCGGCGTCCGGGGCTTTCGGTCCCCCGGTCGCGGCTGATGTGCCTGGTGATGCCATGGTGTCCCTTTTCGAGGCGTATTCCGCCCGGCTCTGTGCGGGCGTGGGGCAGTTTGCCGCCTTGTGGCTTAGGATTTCTTTACCTGTACAATTCGCATGCCTGATTTCGCGCCGGATGGTTTTCTTCTGCCGGAAAAATGCTAAACCGCCCCGTATCAGGGGTTTCGTTAACCAAGCCAAAGCAGGGATTTTCATGCGCATCGCGATGATTGGAACGGGCTATGTCGGACTGGTGTCTGGAGCCTGCTTTGCGGATTTCGGTCACGACGTCACCTGCGTCGACAAGGACGAGAAGAAGATCGCTAGCCTCCATCGCGGCGAGATCCCGATCTATGAGCCGGGCCTGGACGAGCTGGTCGCCAACAACGTCAAGGCCAAGCGGCTCGATTTCACCACCGATCTGTCCAAGCCGGTTGCGGATGCGGACGCGGTGTTCATCGCGGTCGGCACGCCGTCGCGCCGCGGCGACGGCCACGCCGATCTGTCCTATGTCTACGCCGCGGCGAAGGAGATCGCGCAGTCGCTCTCCGGCTTCACCGTGGTGGTGACGAAGTCGACCGTGCCTGTCGGCACCGGCGACGAGGTCGAGCGCATCATCCGCGAGACCAATCCGTCAGCCGATGTCGTGGTCGCATCCAATCCGGAGTTCCTGCGTGAGGGCGCCGCGATCCGCGACTTCAAGTTTCCCGATCGCGTCGTGGTCGGCACCTCCGACGAGCGCGGCCGCAAGGTGATGGGCGACATTTACCGACCGCTGTCATTGAACCAGGCGCCGCTGATGTTCACCGCGCGCCGCACCGCCGAGATGATCAAATACGCCGCCAACGCCTTCCTCGCGACCAAGATCACCTTCATCAACGAGATCGCGGATCTTTCCGAGAAAGTCGGCGCCAATGTGCAGGAGGTTGCCCGCGGCATTGGCCTCGACAACCGCATCGGCACGAAATTCCTGCACGCTGGTCCCGGCTTCGGCGGTTCCTGCTTTCCGAAGGACACCAAGGCGCTGATCAAGATCGCGCAGGACTACGACGTCAATTTGCGCATCGTCGAATCCGTGCTCGCGGTCAACGAGAACCGCAAGCGCGCGATGGCGCGCAAGGTGAGCCAGGCGCTCGGCGGCTCCTTGCGCGGCAAGATCATCGCGGTGCTCGGCCTGACCTTCAAGCCCGATACCGACGACATGCGCGATGCGCCGTCGATCCCGCTCGTCACCGGTCTGCTCGACATGGGCGCCAAGGTGAAGGCGTTCGACCCTGTCGGCATGGAGCAGGCGAAGAGCGAGCTGCCCAGCATCACCTATTGCGAAGATGCCTATTCCTGCGCGCAAGGTGCCGATGCGGTCGTCGTCGTCACCGAATGGACCCAGTTCCGCGGCCTCGATCTCGATCGGCTGAAGGCGGCCATGGCCCAGCCCGTCGTCGTCGACCTCCGCAATATCTTCCGCCCCGAAGACATGGCTACGGCCGGCTTCACCTATGAGAGCGTCGGCCGCCCGCCGGTACAGGGCTGATCGTTAGGCATTATCGTCGACCTCAAACCGTCATGGCCGGGCTTGTCCCGGCCATCCACGTCTGTTTTCTAGTCCAAGACGTGGATGCCCGGGATCAGCCCGGGCATGACGAGTGGATAGGCCTTGCCCCGCAACTTCGATACGCCCCTCCCGATCGATGCCGTGCTCGACGACCTCTCGCGCACGCTGGATCAGCACAACGCCGCCGTGCTGGTGGCGCCCCCCGGCGCCGGCAAGACCACGCGGGTGCCGCTGGCGCTGCTCGATGCGCCCTGGGCCCAAGGCAAGAAGATCATCGTGCTGGAGCCGCGCCGCATCGCGGCACGGGCCAGCGCCGACCGCATGGCCAAGTCGCTCGGCGAGCGCGCCGGCGAGACCGTGGGCTATCGCGTCCGCTTCGGCTCGAAGATCTCGCGTGCAACCCGCATCGAGGTCGTGACCGAAGGCATCTTTACCCGGCAGATCCTCGACGATCCCGAGCTTTCCGGTGTTGCCGCCATCCTGTTTGACGAATTCCACGAGCGCTCGCTCGATGCCGATCTCGGCCTTGCGCTGGCGCGTGATGCGCAGCTCGGCCTGCGCGAAGATCTGCGCATCCTGGTGATGTCGGCGACGCTTGATGGCGCGCGTGTCGCAAGGCTGCTCGGAGAAGCGCCGGTCGTCGAGAGCGAGGGCCGCGCCTTTCCGGTCGAGACCCGTTATCTCGGCCGCAAGGCGGATGCACCGATCGAGCGGCAGATGGCGGATGCCATCGCATCGGCACTGCGCGCCGACAGCGGCTCGGTGCTCGCCTTTCTGCCGGGTGCCGCCGAAATCCGTCGTACCCAGAATTTCCTGGCCGAGCGCGTGCAGGACGCCAGTATCGAGATCGTGCCGCTGTTCGGCGCGCTTGATGCCGCCGTGCAGGATCGCGCCATCGCACCGGCGCCGAAGGGCACGCGAAAAGTGGTGCTCGCGACCTCGATCGCGGAAACCTCGCTCACCATCGAAGGCGTGCGCATCGTCGTCGATTCCGGCCTTGCCCGGGTGCCGCGCTATGAGCCCGATATCGGCCTGACGCGGCTCGAGACGGTCCGCGCCTCGCGTGCGGCGGTGGACCAGCGCCGCGGCCGCGCCGGCCGCACCGAGCCTGGCGTCTGCTACCGGCTCTGGGACGAGCCGCAGACGGCCTCGCTGGCGCCCTATACGCAGCCGGAAATCCTCAGCGCCGATCTCTCCTCGCTGGTGCTTGATCTCGCGCAATGGGGCGTCGCCGATCCGGCCGCGCTGTCGTTCCTCGACCCGCCGCCACAGCCGGCATGGAAGGAAGCCAAAAGCCTCCTCACCGAGCTCAACGCGCTCGATCGCGACGGCCGCATCACCGCCGAGGGCAAGAGCCTGCGCGCACTGGCGCTGCCGCCGTGGCTGGCGCGCATGATCGTGGATTCGCATCGCGCAGGGTGCGGCGAGGACGCGGCCGAGATCGCGGCGATCCTCACCGAACGCGGGCTCGGCGGCGACAGCGCCGATCTGGAGCACCGGCGCGACCAGTTTCGCCGCGACCGTTCGCCGCGAGCGGCGAGCGCGCGCGATCTGGCGCGGCGCTGGGCCTCGCAAGTGGCAGCGTCGGAGAAGCCGGGACCGCAGGAGGATCTCTCGACCGGCCTGATGCTTGCTTATGCCTTCCCGGACCGCGTGGCCCGCAACCGCGGTAATGGCAGTTTTGTACTCGCCAACGGTCGCGGCGCCGCAGTGGAGCAGACCTCGTCCCTGGCCCGCGCGCCCTACATCGCGATCGGTGAGATGACGGGCACGGCCGCAAGCGGGCGCATCTTGCTGGCGGCGCAAATTGCTGAAGAAGATATCGAGCGACATTTTGCCGAACATATCGACACCACCGACGAAATCTCCTTCGACCGCGGCGCGATGGCGCTGCGCGCGCGGCGCAAGCGCGTGCTGCACGCGATCACACTTTCTGAAGCAACGCTTGCGGTGTCGCCCTCGGAAGACACCGCGCGCATTTTTGCCGATGGTCTGATCGCCGCAGGCCTCGACCGGCTGCCCTGGTCCAAGGCCGCAAAGCAATGGCGCGACCGTGTGATGTTCCTGCGCAAGGCCGAGGGCGACAATTGGCCCGACCTGTCGGACGACGGGTTGATCGCGCGGCGCGACGATTGGCTGGTGCCCGCGCTCTACGGCAAGATCGCGCTGAAGGACGTCTCCGCCGGTGATCTCTCCGATCCGCTGATGGCGCTGTTGCCCTGGGACATGCGTGCGCGGCTCGACCGCGAGGCGCCGACACATTTCGAGGCGCCGACGGGCAGCGTGCTGGCGATCGATTACGAGGCCGAGCAGGGGCCGACCATCGCCGTGCGGCTGCAGGAATTGTTCGGCCTCAACACCCATCCCTCGATCGCCGCCGGCAAGGTGCCGCTGGTGCTGGAGCTGCTGTCGCCGGCGCAGCGTCCGGTGCAGGTGACGCGCGATCTCCCCGGCTTCTGGCGCGGCAGTTACGCCGCGGTGCGCTCCGACCTGCGCGGCCGCTATCCGCGCCATCCCTGGCCGGACGATCCGGCGACCGCGCTGCCGACCCGGCGGCCGAAGCCGCGCGGGACGTGAGTCCGCATTAACCGTTCGCTCATCCTTTTCGTCAAAATGACCCGGGCGCCGCCGCGGCGTCGCTCGCAGACGGGTGCGCCGCGTGGTGAAATCGAGCGTTCGGCTCGGAAGTGGTGTGATGCGTAACATTATGATCTTCGCGGCCGTGATGATCGGTCTCGGTACATTCATGGCGCAGATGGCGGACAGGATGAGTTCCGCCTCCGCCACGTCAGCGCCGCATCCGACGGTCGCAGTTGCGACCACCGCGCCGGCCGGCAGCCGCAGCCTCAACATCCCCCGGGACGTCCGCGGTCATTTCCAGACCGAGGGCCGCATCGACGGCCAGCGCATCGGTTTCATGGTCGACACCGGAGCTTCCGTGGTGGCGCTGAACGAGACCTCGGCCGCCCGCTTTGGCCTGCGTCCCTCGCGCAACGAGTACAACGCCGCGGTCACCACTGCTAACGGCACCGTCAAGGCCGCGCGCACCCGGATCGCGATGCTTGAGGTCGGTGACCTCGTGGTGCGCGATGTCGATGCCATGGTGCTGCCGGACGCTGCACTGTCCGAGAACCTGCTCGGCCTCTCCTTCCTGTCTCGCCTGAAGCGGTTTGAGTACGCCAACGGCCAGATGGTGCTGGAGCAGTAGATCCACTCTAATTGGTCGGTGGGCCTCCCTTAAGGGCAGACGGGGTGCTATATTCCGTCCATGAACAGCCCCGAGGCGATCGACATCCTCCGACAATCCGAGCCCGCGCTAGGCGAGCGAGGCGTCTTGCATGCCGCGTTGTTCGGCTCGGTGGCGAGGGGTGAAAATCGCCCTGACAGCGATGTCGATATTATAGTCGAGATCGATCCGGAGGCGCGGATCACGGTCTTCGACTACATCGAACTCAAGGAATATATCGCCAACCTTTTTGACGGGCGGGTCGATATCGTCAATCGCGACGGTCTGAAATCATACGTTGCGCCCGCCGCGACAGCCGATGCTGTCTATGCCTTCTGATCGCATCGACGGAGTCCTTCGGGACATCTTACATCACATCGATTTGGCGACCGAGTTCGCCGTAGATCTGGATCGCGAGGCATTCGCGACGGATTTACGGACGGTCTAACTGTTACGCGATGTTTGGAGATCATTTCGGAGGCCTCTCGGCGTCTTCCAGAGGAACTGAAGGCGAGGCACCCAGCGATCGCATGGAGGCAGATGGCGGCTGCAGGCAATGTCTATCGCCACAACTATGAGGACGTCGCAGCCCGCCTTGTCTGGGAGATCGTTCAGCAGGACCTGCCATCTCTCAGGGCAGCCGTCGAAGACGAACTGGCACGCCGATAGCCGATGCGCCAGAAGCGCGGGTCTCTCTCAGCGCACCATTTCCCGTTACCAAACTGCCGCAATTATCGGCCATAAGCCTTCATTCCCGCCTTCCACCGCGCCCTGGCCTTCGCTAAGGCTGCATCGATTCCTGTCATTTTCACGAGACCGCCTCAATGTTCCCCAAGCCGAAATCCGTCTTGTTGCCCAACACCTACGCCTTCGAATCCGAGCCGATGGTGAAGCCCACGGGTTTCCGCGAATACGACGCGCGCTGGTTGTTCCAGAAGGAAATCAACCTGATGGGCGTGCAGGCGCTCGGCATGGGGCTCGGCGCACTGATCGCCGAGCTTGGCGTCAGCCAAGAGATCGTCACCGGCCATGATTTCCGCGGCTATTCGGCCTCGATCAAATATGCGCTGATCTCCGGCCTGATGGCGGCGGGCTGCAAGGTGCACGATATCGGTCTTGCGGTGACGCCGATGGCCTATTTCGCGCAATTCGATCTCGACGTGCCCGCCGTCGCCATGGTCACGGCCTCGCACAACGACAATGGCTGGACCGGCGTGAAGATGGGCGCCAACCGTCCGCTGACCTTCGGCCCCGACGAGATGACGCGGCTGAAAGAGATCGTGCTCAATGCCGAGTTCAAGAACAAGGCGGGCGGCTCCTACCAATTCCACGAGAACTATCCGGCACGCTATATCGCCGATCTCACCAACCGGCCAAAGCTGACGCGCAAGCTCAAGGTCGTCGCGGCCTGCGGCAACGGCACCGCCGGCGCATTCGCGCCGCAGGTGCTGGAGGCGATCGGCTGCGAGGTGATCCCGCTCGACACCGAGCTCGACCACACCTTCCCGAAATACAATCCGAACCCTGAGGACATGGAGATGCTGCACGCGATCCGCGACGCGGTGCTGCATCACAAGGCCGATGTCGGCCTCGGCTTCGACGGCGACGGCGACCGCTGCGGCGTCGTCGACAACACCGGCGAGGAGATCTTTGCCGACAAGGTCGGCGTGATGCTGGCGCGCGACATGTCGGCGATCCACAAGGACGCGCAGTTCATCGTCGACGTGAAGTCGACCGGCCTCTTCATCACCGATCCCGTGCTGCAGAAGCAGGGCGCCAGGACCGCCTATTGGAAGACCGGCCATTCCTACATGAAGCGCCGCACCAACGAGACCGGTGCGCTCGCCGGCTTCGAGAAATCAGGCCATTTCTTCTTCAACAAGCCGTATGGGCGCGGCTATGACGACGGCCTCGTCTCGGCGATCGCGATCTGCGACATGCTCGACCGCGCGCCCGGCAAGTCGATGGCGGACCTCAAGGACGCACTGCCAAAAACCTGGTCGTCGCCGACCATGTCACCGCATTGCGCCGACGAGGTGAAGTACGGCGTCATCGATTCCGTGGTGAAGCACTTCGAGGGCTTGCAGGCCAAGGGCGCCAAGATCGGCGGCCAGGCGATCCGCGATCTCGTCACCGTCAACGGCGTGCGCGTCACCGTCGAGGACGGCAGCTGGGGCCTGGTCCGCGCCTCCTCCAACAAGCCCGAGCTCGTGGTCGTGGTCGAGAGCCCGGTCTCCGAGCAACGCATGCACGACATGTTCGAGATGGTGAACAGCGTGCTGCGGACCCATCCCGAGGTGGGAGAGTACAACCAGAAGATTTGAGGACTGTCTTAAGCCGCTACCACCGCCGGGATCGGCAGCGCCGTCACCGACTTGATCTTCTCCATCGCAAAGCGCGAGGTGACGTTCTTCAGCGGCACGGCGCTGATCAGCTTCTTGTAGAAGATGTCATAGGCCTGCATGTCCGCGACCACGACGCGCAGCATGTAATCGACGTCGCCGGCCATACGGTAGAATTCCATCACTTCGGGCATGGCGCTGACCGCCTCGGCAAACTTCTTCAGCCAGGCGTCGGAATGATCCGAGCTCTCCACCGACACGAACACGGAGATGCCGAGCCCGATCTTGTTCTGATCGACCAGCGCCACCCGCTTCAGGATCACGCCGTCGGCCTCGAGGCGCTGGATGCGCTTCCAGCAGGGGGTCGAGGACAGTCCGACCCGGTCGCCGATTTCGGCAACGGACAGGGAGGCATCCTCCTGGAGGACCATCAGGATCTTGCGGTCGATGGCGTCGAGGCGGCGGCTGGTCTCGGGGATCTGGACAGCGAGGTCGGTCATTTGAAGAACTTTGTTCCATTTCAGGGGCTGATTTCCCTGATATAGAGAAAATCATTCTATAGCAAGCCCATAATCTCCGCGGCGGGCTGGCTCGGCGTCTCAGACGCTGCGCAAAAGCTCTTCAACTTCAACACGTTGCGGTGCGGCCAGGCCGCCACCATGGCGGGTGCATTTCAGCGCCGCAGCGGCCGCGGCGAATCGCAGCGCCTCGGGCAGGCCTCCGCCCTCAGCGAGCCGGAGGGTGAAGGCGCCGTGGAAGACGTCGCCAGCGCCAAGCGTATCCACCGCCTCGACCGGGAAGGCGGGTGTTTCCTCCAGCCGGCCTGCCTCGTTCAGCCAGATCGTGCCGTGCGGGCCGCGGGTAGCGGCGAGGAAAGCGGGCGTGAGCTTGGCGAGCCGCTTCAAGGCCTCGCCGTCACCAGTGATGCCAGCGGTCTCCTGCACCTGCGCGCTGGCGAACAGCAGATGCGAGGCGGCCGTGAGCAGATCGTCGGTCAGCGCCATCGCGCGATCGACGCCGACAATGACGGGGATGCCGCGCCGGCGCGCCTCGGTGCAGAGATCAATGCAGAAGACGCCGCAGCGGCTCTCGACGAGAACCGCCTGGCAACAAGCGAGCAATTCGTCGGCGTCAGATAGCTTCACGCTCCACAGCGCAGGATCGCGGTAGATCGTCAGCGTTCGTTCGCCTGATGCGTCGATGATGATCGCCGAGACGGGCGTGGCAGCGCCCCGAACGCGCACGATCCGCCCGACATCAATCCCCTCGGAAGCCATCCGTTCGAGAATGAAGCCGCTCGACGTCTCCTGCGCGTCGCCCATGGGACCTGCAAACGCGACGCGGCCGCCAAGTCGTGCCATCGCGATCGCGGCATTGAGCGCGTTGCCGCCGCATATCTCGGCAAGATGCGTCGCGTTCGCCTTGCTGCCGCGCTCCGGCACGGCCTCCACCCGGAAGGTGAGGTCGCGCACGGGAATGCCGATGCACAGGATGCGCGGCGCGGTCGCAGAGTGCGCCATCGGCAGCCTCAGCTCCTGTCGTGCACCCAGCGGCCGAGCAGATGATGTGCGATCGCAAACGGATGCGGCCCGGCTAACCCGTCCGGATGCGTCCGTTTCAGCATCAGCGCCGCCTCATCGCGCGTGAACCAGCGTGCATCCTCCAGCTCGGAATGATCGACGACGATGTCCTCGTTCAGCGCCCGCGCGCTGCAGCCAATCATCAGCGACGACGGATAGGGCCAGGGCTGCGACATGTAATACTGCACGTCGGTGCAGCGAATGCCCGACTCTTCGAGGATTTCACGGCGCACCGCGTCCTCGATGGTTTCGGCGGCCTCGACGAAGCCGGCGAGGCACGAAAACATGCCGGGCGGAAACTGCTTCTGGCGGCCGAGCAGGCACTTTTCGCCCGCTGCCACCAGCATGATCACGACAGGATCGGTGCGCGGAAAATGCTCGGCCTTGCACGCCGGGCAGTCGCGCTTCCAGCCGCCTTCCTTCATCGCGCTGCGGGCGCCGCAATTGGCGCAATAGCCGTGGCGCTGATGCCAGCTGACCATCGACTTCGCCATCGCGATCGCCGACAGCTGGTCGGGCGGGATCGCGCCCTGCATCGCCATGCCGCGCAGCTCGGTGACGGTGTAGTCGTCACGGCCGATCAGCTTCTCGGCTGCGGCTTGCGCCAGGCCCATGCCGAAGATCGCCGCGCCGTCGCGCAAGCCCAGAAAGATCGTGCCGGGATTGGCGCCGCATTTCAGCGCCTCGTCGATCGAGAGCAGCGCACGCACCTTGTCGCCCTCGCGCTTCACCAGCAGCGAGTCGCGGTAGACGACATAGGCGCGCGACGACGGTTTCTGTTCCAGTGCAAACAGCTTTTCGTCATCGCGGCGCAAATGCGCGGCGCGGTCGAGGACGTTGGTGACGAAGGCCGGCTGCCCCAAGGGAAACGAGTCGAATGCTGACATTTCTTGTTCTTTCAACCCAACCAGATTTTCTTGCGAAGCGCGCTGATGAAATTCTGTACCTCGGCCGCGTCATGCGCCAAGGGCTTCATCACGCCCCAGACCGGCCGCGGCCAGGCGGCGTCACCGGTGCGGCGCGCGATGATGTGAATATGAAGCTGCGGCACGAGATTGCCGAGCGCCGCGACGTTGAGCTTGTCGCATCTGGTGATCTCCTTCAGCGCGCGAGAGACGCGGGAGATCTCGGTCATCAGCTGTGCCTGCTGCACCTCGTCGAGATCGATGATCTCGACCGCATCAGGCCGCCGCGGCACCAGCAGCAGCCAGGGATAGTTGGCGTCCTTGATGACCAGCACCTTCGACAGCGGCAGGTCGCCGATGTCGATGGTGTCCTCTTTCAGGCGGGAGTGCAGCGACCAGACGGGTTCGGGCATGAAGGTTTCCGGATGGCCCGATCGGGTCGGGCGTGTTGGGCCAGACCATACGATAGGAGGTCAGTAAGGGAAAGGATGGCAACTGCATACGCGATCGTCGTCCTGGACAAGCGAAGCGCAGATTCAGGACCCACCCCAGGAAGCCGTTTTGCGAAGAGTCGCGGCGACCAGCTCGCCTCACGACTCCTGCCTGGGGTAATGGGTCCTGGCCTTCGCCAGGACGACCAAAAAACTACGCCTCCGCCAGCACCCGCGCATTGGCGCGAATCGAGGCTTCGCTGACGCGGATGCCCAGGCCCGGCCCGTCGGGCACCACTACCTGTCCGGCGCGATTGGCAACGCGCTCTTCCAGCACGTCTTCGGTCAACACGTGATGCGGCATGTAGAATTCGCAGCCGAGCGAGATGCCCGGTGTCGCCGCGATCAGCTGCGTGCCGGCGGCGAGGCCAATGCCGCCTTCCCACAGCGTGCCGCCATAACCTGGCAGGCCGGCGATGTCGGCGATCGCCATGATCGCCTGCGCCTCGTACAGGCCGCCTGATTTCATCAGCTTGATCGAGACGGCATCGGCCGCCTCGCGGCGCACCACCTCCATCATGTCACGGCGATCGAAGCAGCTCTCATCCGCGAGCACGGGCGTTTCCAGCGCAGCGGTGAGCTGCGCCATCACGTCGAGAAATCTGCGCGGCACGGGCTGCTCGATGAAGGTCGGCGCGAACTCTTCGACATCGCGCAGGATCTTGATGGCGCCGAACGGCGCCAAAGCCTGGTTGTAGTCGACGCGCAGATCGACCTTGTCGCCGAACTCTTTCCGGATCGCTTCGAGATGATCGAGGTCCTCGCGATGCGGTTTTACGCCGGTCTTGACCTTGTAGATGACATTGCCCTCAGGAACCATTTTTCGCATGCGTTCGAGATCGGCGGCGAAATCCGGATCGGCGATGGAGAACGACAGCGGGATGGTGTCGCGCACGCGGCCGCCGAGCAGGTCGGCAACCGAGAGTCCCGACGATTTGCCGACGATGTCGAGCAGCGCCATCTCGATCGCAACTTTTGCTTCGGCGTGCCCAACCACCGCGCGGTCGAGCTCGGCCATCAGCGCGCGGATGCGGCGCACGGATTTGCCGATCACGATCGGCCGCAGATAAATGTCGAGCGCCGCGAACGCAGCTTCCGGTGTTCCCGTGAACACCTCCCACGGCGCAGCTTCGCCCCAGCCGATCACGCCATCGCTCGAGGTCAGCTCGATCAGCACGCGCTTCACGGTGCCCTTGACGTTGCCGACGCCCTGCAGCCGCGCCATCTTGATCGGGCTTTCGATCAGGAACAGGCGGAGACGCTGGATGGTTGCTTCGGTCATGTCAGGCCTCCATTGACGTGCCAGACCTGACCGGTGACGTAGGATGCTTTTGGGGACGCCAGGAAGGCGATGATCTCGGCGACTTCTTCCGGCCGCCCGCGACGGCGCATCGGGATCAGCGCTTCCGTTGCGGCGATCTGCTCGGGCGACAGCCGGCTCTCGCCCGGCTTGTCCTTGACGATCAGGCCGGGCGACACCGCGTTGACGGTGATGCCGTCTTTTGCAAGCTCCATCGCGGTGAGCCGCACCAGCGCTTCCAGCGCGGAGCGGCTCGCGGCCGTCGCTGCGAACGGCGCGAATTCGGGCCGGATCGCGTGTGCGACGAAGGAGGACACCGCGACGATCCGCGCCTCATTCCCGGCCCGCAGCAGCGGCAGTGCAGCCTCGACCATCCCTGTGAAAGCCAGCGCCGATTCGTCCATGGCCTGCCGGAACTGATCCGCCGGGGTGCCGATCGCGCTGCCGCGGCGGGCATGGCCGCCGACGAGAACCAAGCCATCGAGCCGGCCGAAAGCCGATTGCACCGCGGCGATGGCATCGGTCGCGGCTGTTTCGTCGGCGAGATCGCCAAGGCATTTGGCGACCACGGCGCCCTTTGCTTCGGCTTCCGCTGCCGTGGCATCGAGGCCCGTGGCGTTCGCGCGCGTATGCAGCAGCAGCGCGGTGCCGGGTGCGGCAAGCAGCTTTGCCGCGGCGCGGCCAATGCCGCTGGCGGCGCCGGTGACGAGATAGACGCGGTTGATCTCAGGCATCACGATGTCGCGTTGGTCGGCGGCAGCGCGCCGGTGCGGTGGAAATGGCTGAGGAAGGCGCGCGTCGCGGCTTCCCCGGGATTGTCGATCACCTGCCGCGCCGGGCCTTCCTCGACCACGACGCCGTCGCGCATGAAGATGAGGCGGTCGGCGACCTCGCGGGCGAAGGCGATCTCGTGGGTCACGATCACCATGGTCATGCCTTCGGAGGCCAGCTGCTGGATCACGTTCAGCACCTCGCCGACGAGCTCGGGATCGAGCGCCGAGGTGGCCTCGTCGAACAGCATGACGTCAGGCTCCATCGCCAGCGCGCGTGCGATCGCAACGCGCTGCTTCTGGCCGCCTGACAGCGTTGCCGGATATTGGTCCGCCTTCTCCGCGAGTCCGACCTTGGCGAGCTGCGCCCGCGCGAGCTTTTCGGCATCGGCCTTGGCCATGCGCCGCACGGTGACCGGCCCTTCCATCACGTTCTGGAGTGTCGTCATGTGCGGGAACAGGTTGAAGTGCTGGAACACCATGCCGGTGCTGGCGCGGAATTTTGCCAGGCTCTTTACGTCGGGGAGCTTTGTGCCGTCGCCGAACGCAAAGCTGATATCACCGACGCGCACGCTGCCGCCGTCGGGCACGACCAGAAGATTGATGCAGCGGAGCAGCGTCGACTTGCCGGAGCCTGAAGGCCCGATCAGCGCGACGACGCCGCCCTTGGCGACGTCGAGATTGATGTTCTTCAAAACCTCGTTGCTGCCAAAGCTCTTGCGTAAGGCCCGGATCTCGATTTTCGATGTCTCGCTCATTCGCCGACCGCCAGGTGCTTCTCGCCGCGGCGGACGATGATGGTGAGCGGGATCAGGATCGCCGCATAGGCGACCGCAACCGCGGTGTAGGTCTCGAGCGGCCGGTAGCTGTCATGGGCTGCGACCTGGCTCTGATACACGAGGTCGGGCACCGCCAGCACCGAGACCAGCGAGGTGTTCTTGAACTGGATGATCGACTGGTTCATCAGCGCCGGGATCATGCGCTTGATTGCCTGCGGCAGCACGATGCGTCGCATGCTCTGGCCTGGGGTCATGCCGAGCGCGGCACCGGCTTCCGACTGGCCCTTGTCGATCGAGACGATGCCGCCGCGGATGATCTCCGAATAGAACGAGCCGCCGTACAGCGAGAGCGCCAGCGCCGACGCCGTGATCGGCGTCATCTCGACGCCGGCGAGGATCGGCAGCGCGTAGTAGAACCAGATCAGCTGCACCAGGATCGGCGTGCAGCGGAACGCCTCGATGAAGGCGAGGGCGACGAGCCGCACCGGCTGGAAGCGCGACAGGCTGCCGAAAGCGCCGAACAGGCCGAACACGAGGCCGAGCAGCACGATCACCACGGTGAAGCCGACGGTGACGCCAAGCCCGTTGAGAAAGAGCCAGCGATAGCTCCAGAGGATGCCGAAGTCCCACTGATACATGTGTGCGATTACTCGTGGTGGGTGCCGATTTTGCACCGTCGTTCCGGGGCGATGCGAAGCATCGAACCCGGAACCTCGAGATTCCGGGTTCGCCCTGCGGGCGCCCCGGAATGACAGTGGAAAGCTTACAGAGAAACTCCCGGGGGGATGTCCGCCTCGGTCACGCCCACCAGCTCCATATTGGTGATGATGGCGTTGCGGATGAAGCCGAGGCCCTTGTTGAAGTCGATCCAGGTGTTGACGTAGTCGCGGAAGGTCTTGTCGTTCTCGCGGCGGAAGCCGGCGTTCGACGTCGTCGCGAAGATCGGCGTCGGCAGCACGAACTGGCCGAGCGAGGGGTTCTTCTTCAGCACGGTCAGCGACAGCATCGTGATCAGGCACTGCGCGTCGACGCGGCCGGTCTGCAGCGCGGCGGTGGCATCGTCGGCGGTCTTCAGCCGCGAGATCTGCGCCTTCGGCGTCAGGCGGCTGACGACCTGGTCGTGGGACGAGCCCTGGTCGACCGCGATCTTGATATCGGGCGAGTTCAGCTCGGCCCAGCTCTTCGGCTTGAAGTCCTTCTTGCAGAGAATGCCGAAGGCGTTGTTGAAGACAGGCACCGAGAAGTCGACCACCAGCGCGCGCTTCGGCGTCGGGTTCAGGCCGAAGAAGATGTCGATCTTGTTGGACTGCAGATCCAGCACCGAATTGCCCCAGGTGGTCTCGGTGATGTCGAGCTCGGCCTCCATGTCGTCGGCCAACGCCTTGGCGATGTCGATGTAGAAGCCCTTCCACTGGCCGCTGGAAAGATCCTTCATGTAATAGGGCGCGCCGCCGCCGACGGCACCGATCCGCATCTTCTTGGTGCGGCGGATGCGGGCGAAGGTCGATTCGTTGGGATCGGCCGCCTGGGCCACGGCCTTCGAGGCCAGCGCGCTTGCGGTCACTGCGCCGACGGCGCCAAGTCCGACAATCGATGCAACATCACGACGTGTAACCATTGGGATCAATCGCTTTTCTGGTGAGGTGGAGTTCCGGCAGCGTTCTTACCAAGGCGGCCCTGGTAGCGAAAGCACAGCCTATCGGCTGGGCAGGTCAGGAATTGCCCGGATGCTGGGCAAGATCAAGTTGGCCGATATGATACCCGCTTGCTTTCCCGCTCCTTTGGCCCCAAATAGGGACCGGGAGATTGGCGGTGGACGAGCCACTCGCCAACCGGGTCAGGTCCGGAAGGAAGCAGCCCTAACGAGGTCCGGATCGGGTCGCTCGTCAGTCTCCTACCTGTTTTTTCGAGCGAACCAGCGCCGGCGGGCCTCCCGCTGGCGCGCTCCTGTCCGCAAAAGCCAGCCGAGAGACATTCCATTGCGGATTGACCGATGACCGACGCTGGCGCCCCTCCACCTCCTGATAGCGCCGGCCCGGCCGGGAACGCGCCCTATCGGGTGCTGGCGCGGAAATACCGTCCCTCGAGCTTCGACGATCTGATCGGCCAGGAGGCTGTGGTCCGCACCGTCTCCAATGCGTTCGAAACCGGCCGGATTCCGCAGGCCTGGATCCTCACCGGCGTCCGCGGCGTCGGCAAGACCACCACTGCGCGCATCCTTGCCCGTGCGCTCAACTACGAGATGCCGGACGGTTCGGTGAAGGGCCCGACCATCCACATGCCGACCCTCGGCGTGCATTGTCAGGCGATCATGGAAAGCCGGCACATGGACGTCCTGGAGATGGATGCGGCCTCCCATACTGGTGTCGACGACGTCCGCCAGATCAACGACAGCGTGCGCTACGCTCCGGCCAGTGCCCGCTACAAGGTCTACATCATCGACGAAGTCCACATGCTGTCGACGGCGGCGTTCAACGCCTTCCTGAAGACGCTGGAGGAACCGCCGGAGCACGCCAAGTTCGTGTTCGCCACCACCGAGATCCGCAAGGTCCCGGTCACGGTGCTGTCGCGCTGCCAGCGCTTCGACCTGCGCCGCGTCGAGGCCGACGTGCTGATGAAGCATCTCGCCAACATCGCCGCGAAGGAAAATGTCGAGATCGAGCCGGAGGCGCTCGGCATCATCGCGCGCGCGGCCGAAGGCTCGGTGCGCGATTCGCTGTCGCTGCTCGACCAGGCCATCGCCCATGCGGCGGGCCGGGTGAAGGCCGATGCGGTCAGGCAGATGCTGGGCCTTGCCGACCGCACCCGCGTCATCGATCTGTTCGATTCGCTGGCGCGCGGCGACATCGCGGCTGCGTTCAAGGAGTTCCGCGATCAGTACGATGTCGGCGCGGATCCGATCGTGGTGCTGTCGGATCTCGCTGAATTCGTCAATTTCGTCACCCGCGTGAAGATCGTGCCGGCGACGGCCGACAACGTCGCCTATGGCGAGACCGAGCGCGTGCGCGCGAAGGATTTCGCCTCAAGGATCTCGATGCGGGTGCTGTCGCGGATGTGGCAGATGCTGCTCAAGGGCATCGCCGAGGTGCAGGGCGCGACGCGCCCGGCCGCAGCCGCCGAGATGGTGCTGGTGCGCATCGCCTATGTCGCCGATCTGCCGACGCCGGACGAAGCGATAAGGATGCTGGAGCAGAATGGCGGCGGCTCACAGGTCGTGGGCGGCGGTGCCGCGCGCAGCAGCGCGCCGGCGGGGCCGACGGTCTCCGCGGCGCCGGCCCCGCCAGCCGCGCCGGTTCGCATGCCGACCTCGTCGCCATCGGCGTTCGGCGGCGGCGCGCGGCCGCAGATGGCGGCGCCCGCGCCGGATCCGCAAGGCGCAACACCTCAGCTGCGTGTCACCAGCTTCACCCAGCTCGTCGCGCTCGCGGGCCAGAAGCGCGATCTCATGACCAAGAGCGCGCTGGAAGGCGACATGCGGCTCGTCCGTTTCGAGGAGGGCCGGCTGGAGGTCGCGCTCGAGCCGAACGCCTCCAAGACCATGATCTCGGAGCTTGCGAAGAAGTTCGAGCTGTGGACCGGCCGGCGCTGGACCATGATCGTTTCCAACGAGCAGGGCCAGCCCACGCTCCGTTCGGTGAACCAGGCCGCCAGGCAGGAACATGCGCGCAACGCAGAGGCCGATCCGCGCGTGCAGGAGGTGCTGTCGCGCTTCCCCGGTGCAAAGGTCGTCGAGGTCCGCAGGCTTGCCCCGGAGACGCCGGAGTCCAATATTAACGCTGACTACGGCTCTGACGATCTGCCCGACGGTTCCGACGCCGACGACGATCTCTGAGCCTATCTTTGAGGACGAAAACCCATGGCTGATTTTCTCGGCATGATGAAGCAGGCGGCGCAGCTGCAATCCAAGATGCAGGAGATGCAGGAGCAGCTCGGCAATGTGGAGGTCGAGGGCATCTCCGGCGGCGGCCTCGTCGCCGTCCGCATGACCGCGAAGATGGACGTCAAGGGCGTCAAGATCGATGCCTCGCTGATGAAGCCGGAAGAACGCGAGGTGCTGGAAGACCTGCTCGTCACCGCGCTCGGTGACGCCCGCCGCAAGGCCGAGACCGCGATGCAGGAGAAGATGCAGTCGCTGACCGGCGGGCTCGGCCTGCCGCCGGGGCTGTTCGGCCAGTAAGATGGGCGCGGTTGCAGGTCCTGAAATCGAGCGGCTGGTCCAGCTTCTCGCGCGGCTGCCCGGTTTGGGCCCGCGCTCCGCGCGTCGCGCGGCGCTGCATCTGATCAAGAAGCGCGAAGCGCTGATGATGCCGCTGTCATCAGCCTTGCAGGTCGCGCTGGACAAGGTCCAGGTCTGCAAGACCTGCGGCAATATCGATACGCAAAATCCCTGCACGGTCTGCACCGATCCGAAGCGCGATGGCGCCATCATCGTCGTCGTCGCCGATGTCGCCGATCTCTGGGCGCTGGAGCGGGCCAATGCGACCCAGGGCCGCTATCACGTGCTGGGTGCGACCCTGTCGCCGCTCGACGGTGTCGGCCCGCAGGACCTCACCATCGACGCGCTGGTCGCGCGCGCGCATGCACCCGAGGTGCACGAGGTCATTCTGGCGCTGAATGCGACTGTCGACGGCCAGACCACGGCGCATTACATCACCGACCTGCTTCAGGACGCCAACGTCAAGGTCACCCGGCTGGCGCATGGTGTGCCCGTCGGCGGCGAGCTTGATTATCTCGATGAGGGCACGCTATCGGCCGCCATGCGGCAGCGCACCCTGTTCTAGCCACAGACCCGCGGAACGGACGACATGACGAAACTTTTCGCCACACGATCGGCTTTGGTCGCGACGATGCTGCTGCTGGTGACGCCGGCCATCGCCGCCGCGCAGCAGGAGAGCGAGGCGCCGCCGCCCTCGAAGCCCGGCAAGCCGATCAGCGCCGGCGAGGTGCTCTCGGGCGAGCTCAACGCCATGAAGATTCGCGACGCCAAGAACGCGGGCAAGCGTGTCGCGATGTACCAGATCACCTCCGAGCCGCGGCGCCTGCCGGCGCCGAACGGGCTGTGCGACCTCGAGACCGGGCCCGAGACCTTCCAGCTCGTCACCTCCAGCGACGCGCAGGCCTCGCAGCTGAAATCCTTCGTCGGCAAGGAGATCTCCGTGAAGGTGGATGAAGTCGCCTGCGCCAGCGATCCCGGCCAGATGAGCGAGGCCGTGGTGACGAAGTGGAGTTTGGTGAAGAAGTAGGGGCGAGCGAACGGCTCCCTCCACCGTCATTGCGAGCGAAGCGAAGCAATCCAGACTTTCTCCGCGGAAACAGTCTGGATTGCTTCGTCGCAAGAGCTCCTCGCAATGACGACGGAGAGAGGCGGGCTTTAAACCCTCACCGGCCCCAGCGTCTCGAAATGCCCGCGCTTCTGCAGCCAGGTGAGCAACACCAGGCTCGGAATCGCCACCAGCACGCAGATCACGAAGAACAGCGGCCAGCCGGTCGCGCTGGCGACGAAGCCTGCCCCTGACGACAGATAGGTCCGTCCCACCGCCGCGAGCGCGGTGAGCAGGGCGTATTGCGTCGCGGTGTGCAGCGGGTTCTGGCACAGCGCCGAGAGATAGGCGACGAAGATCACCGTGCCGATGGCGCTGGTGAAATTCTCGGCGCAGATCGCGAGCGCCAGCGCCCATTGATTGGTGCCGACCAGCGCGAGCCAGGAGAAGGTGAGGTTGGCCAGCGCCTGCACCACGCCGCCGATCCACAGCGAGGTCGCCAGCGAGTAGCGCCGCGCGACGAAGCCGCCGGCAAAGCCGCCGATCAGCGTCGCAGCTAAGCCGACGCCTTTCACGATCGCCGCATAATCGTTGCGGGTGAAGCCGAGATCGATCACGAACGGCGCCGTCATGGTGCCGGAGAACGCGTCGGTGAACTTGAACAGCACCACGAAGGCGAGCGCTGCGAGCGCGTCCTTGCGCGACAGGAATTCCGAGAAGGCGCCGATCGCCGCGTGCAGCACCCGCGTGAATGCGGTCTCGGTTTGCGTCGCAGCTTCCGCCCGCACCGACTGCTCGGGCTCGGTCGCAACAAGCGCCGTGATCGTCCCGATTAGCACCATCGCCGCCATCACCACATAGCCCCACATCCAGGTCGCGCTGCGGGTGATGCCGGTGCTCTCGAAGCCGGAGACGATGAACAGCGCGCCCGCGGTCGAGACCAGCATGCCGATGCGATAGGCCGCGACATAGGCCGCCATGCCGGCCGCCTGCTCGCTCTCCGGCAGGCTCTCGACGCGGAAGGCGTCGACCACGATGTCCTGGGTCGACGACGTCGTCGCCACCAGCAGCGCACCGAGCGCGACGTAGAACGGTGACCGCGCCGGATCGGTCATCGCCAGCAGCAGGATCGAAATGATCAGCAGCAGCTGCGAGAACAGCAGCCAGCCGCGCCGCCGTCCGAAGGCGCGCGTGAACAGCGGCACGTGCAGCGCATCCACCAGCGGCGCCCACAGGAATTTCAGCGTGTAGGGCGTGCCGACCAATGCAAACAGCCCGATGGTCTTGAGATCGACGCCGGCCTCGCGCATCCAGACCAAGAGCGTCGAGCCCGACAGCGCCAGCGGCAGCCCCGACGAAAAGCCGAGGAACAGCACGATCAGCACCCGCGGTTGCAGGTACACAGCCAGGCTGTCCCGCCAGGAGGTCGCGGGGGCATCGGTGCCGGCGGAGGAGGTCGCGTCGGGTGCGGTCATGGGGCGGTGTTAGCAGATTCTAGGCGTGATGCCTCGACCACAAAAGCCGTCATGCCCGGGCTTGTCCCGGGCATGCGGTGTTGAAGGGCGTGGATGGCCGGGACAAGCCCGGCCATGACGATCGAGCCGTCACTCCCCTGCCTGGAGTTTCCTCGGGAACGGCTCTGCCGCTCCCGATACCAGCCGTGGGCCCTCCGGCGCATCGGTCTTGCTGAAATCGAGCTCCTCGATTCGTCCCGCCCGCTTCTCGATCTTGTCGGCGGAGATCAGGATCTGCCGGACGTCTTCGTTGGCGTCGGCAAAGTGCTTCTGCAATTTCAGCACACGGTCGCGCAGGCGGCCGAGATCGTCGCCGAGCTTGATCACCTCGGTCTGGATCTGGTCGGCGGCATCGCGCATGCGCGCGTCCTTCATGATCTGCTGCATCACCTGGATCGCGAGCATCAAGAGCGAGGGCGACACCAGCACGACGCGGGCGCGATAGGCCTTCTGGATCACGTCGTCGAATCCGTCATGGATTTCGGCGTAGACCGATTCCGACGGCACGAACATCAGCGCCATCTCCTGGGTCTCGCCGGTGACGAGGTATTTTTCCGCGATGTCGCTGACATGCTTCATCACGTCGCCGCGCAGCCGCTGCGTGGCGAGGCGCTTCTCCTCGTCGGTGCGGGCATCGTGCAGCGCGGTCATCGCCTCCAGCGGAAACTTGGCATCGATGCAGAGCGGGCGCTGGTCGGGCAGGAACACGACGCAGTCGGGCCGCTTTCCGGTCGACAGCGTGAACTGGAATTCGTAGGACCCCTTCGGCAGGCCGTCCTGGACGATCGCCTCCATCCGCGCCTGGCCGAAGGCGCCGCGCGACTGCTTGTTGGCGAGCACGTCGCGCAGGGTCGTGACCTGCGTGGTGAGGTCGGTGAGGTTCTTGTGGGCAGAGTCGATGATGCCGAGCCGCTCGTGCAGCGCGCGCAGGCTCTCCATGGTGTTGCGGGTCGAGTGTTCCATGGACTGGCCGACCCGATGGGTCACCGAATCCAGCCGCTCGTTGACCGCCCGCGCCATTTCGGCCTGGCGGCCGGCCAGCGCCTGGGTCATGGCGTCAACCCGGCCGGAGGCCTCGCTCTGGGCGTGCAGCACCTGGGCGAGCCGCTCTTCCAGCTCGTCGGCCCGGACCGCGCTCGCCATCGCGAGTTCCGCGCCCCGCCGCCCGGAGCGCGCGATCACGACGGCAATCACCGCCAGCAGGATGAGGACGAGGGCGCCGAAGCCGATCAGCGCATCGATGGTGCGCACCGGCCAGTCGCCCAGCATGAAAATGATCTCGTTCATGTCGCCCTTCTAGCCGATTCGCGAGCCAGAGCGAACGAAGAGAGAACGATGAGCCTAACGGCCTCCTCATTTTTATGGTTACCGAAAGGCGAAGTTTTATGGTCAGCGGAGGGTTGACGCGTTCCCGGCCGCATTGACCGCTTCTCGTGCGCAGCTTAAATCGCCCGCCATGGCCCTCAGAGAAATCATCATCCTGCCCGACAAGCAGCTGCGTCTGGTCTCCAAGCCGATCGAGAAGGTCACGGCGGAGATCCGCAAGCTTGCCGACGACATGTTCGAGACCATGTACGACGCGCCCGGCATTGGCCTCGCTGCGATCCAGATCGCGCAGCCGCTGCGGTTGATCACCATGGACCTCGCCAAGCCCAACCCGGACGGCGAGACCAAGCCGGAGCCGCGCGTCTTCATCAATCCGGAGATCATCGCCTCGTCAGAGGAGCTGTCCACTTACGAGGAAGGCTGCCTGTCGATCCCCGAATATTACGAGGAGGTCGAACGCCCGGCCAAGGTGCGCGTGCGCTTCACCGATCTCGACGGCAAGCTGCACGAGGAGGACGCCGAAGGCCTCTACGCCACCTGCATCCAGCATGAGATCGATCATCTCAACGGCGTGCTGTTCGTCGACTATCTGTCGAAGCTCAAGCGCGACCGCGTCATCAAGAAGTTCGAGAAAGCCGCCAAGCGCGCGGGCGAGTAGGGCTTTCCGTCGTTCCGGGGCGATGCGCAGCATCGAACCCGGAACCTCGAGATTCCGGGTTCGGCTCTTCGAGCCGCCCCGGAATGACCGTCAATGGATTGCGTCGTTCGCAGGTTTTTGTCATGCCGCTCCGCCTGATCTTCATGGGCACGCCCGATTTCTCCGTGCCGACGCTGCTCGAGCTCGTCGCGCACGGCCACGAGATCGTGGCCGTCTACACCCGCGCGCCGAAGCCGGGCGGGCGGCGCGGGCTGCAGATGCAGCCGACGCCGATTGAAGAGGCCGCGCGAAAGCTCGGCGTCCCCGTGCTGACGCCGAAGACGTTGAAGACGCCGGAGGCGCTGGAAGAATTTCGCGCCTTCGACGCCGATGCCGCTGTCGTCGTCGCCTATGGCATGATCCTGCCGCAGGCGATCCTCGATACGCCCCGGCTCGGTTGCTACAACCTTCACGCTTCGCTGCTGCCGCGCTGGCGCGGCGCCGCGCCGATCAACCGCGCGATCATGGCCGGCGATGCCGAGAGCGGCGTCATGGTGATGAAGATGGATGCCGGCCTCGATACCGGCGACGTCGCCATGGCCGAGCGGCTTCCGATCACGGACAACATGACCGCGGCCGATCTGCATGATCGCCTCGCCCGTCTCGGCGCCGACCTGATGGTGCGCGCCATGGCGGCGCTTGACCGCGGCGGGTTGCAGCTGAAAAAGCAGCGCGAGGACGGCGTCACTTATGCCGCCAAGATCGACAAGGCCGAGGCGCGGATCGACTGGAGCAAGCCCGCGCATGCGGTGCTGCGCCATATTCATGGCCTGTCGCCGTTTCCCGGCGCCTGGGCCGAGCTCGAGAATGCGCGCGTGAAAATCCTGCGCTGTGAGCTTGCCAAAGGTTCCGGCGCGCCGGGTGCCGTGCTGGACGATCAACTCACCGTCGCCTGCGGCGAGGGCGCCATCCGCATCCTCGAGCTGCAGCGCGAGGGCAAGGGCCGGATGCAGGCGGCAGACTTCTTGCGCGGCACGCCAGTGAAGCCGCCGATGCGGCTCACCTAATGCCGCGCTACAAGCTCACCATCGAATATGACGGCGCGCCGTTCTTCGGCTGGCAGATCCAGGACACGCTGCCGTCGGTGCAGGGCGCGCTGGAAGCGGCCGTGAAGGCCATGACCGGCGCCGATCTGCGCGTGCACGGGGCCGGCCGCACCGATGCCGGCGTGCATGCGCGCGGCCAGGTCGCGCATGTCGATGTCGAGAAGCAGTTTCCGCCCGGCCGGTTTCGCGACGGGTTGAATGCGCATTTGCGCCCGCATCCGATCGCAGTGCTCGAAGCCGAGATCGTGCCCGATACTTTCGAGGCCCGCTTCTCGGCGATCAGGCGCCACTATCGCTACCGCGTCATCAACACCCGCGCCAATCTCGCGCTCGACGTCGGCCATGCCTGGCGCGTGCCGCGCCGGCTCGACGCTGACGCGATGCATGCGGCCGCCCAGCGCCTGCTCGGCAAGCACGATTTCACGACGTTCCGCGACACCGAGTGCCAGGCGAAATCCCCGGAGAAGACGCTCGATCAGCTCGACGTCCTTCGCGATGGCCGCGAGATCACCATCGTCACCTCGGCACGCTCGTTCCTGCACAGTCAGGTGCGCTCGATGGTGGGCTCGCTGGTCTGGGTCGGCGAGGGACGCTGGACCGCCGACGATCTCTCCGCAGCGCTTGCCGCCCGCAACCGCGCCGCCTGCGGCATCGTCGCGCCGCCGGAGGGGCTGTATCTGATGAAGGTGGATTATTAGAAGGTGATGCCGCCCCAGGCGTCATGGCCGGGCTTGTCCCGGCCATCCACGATCTTTCTTGCTCGATGGACGAAGAGCGTGGATGCCCGGGAAGGACCGGGCATGACGGCGGAGCGATTAGGGAAAGGCCGTCATTCTACCCAAAATATCTTGCCAGAATCCCGCGATAGACCTTCGTCAGCTTCTCCAAATCCACCACCGGCACGCGCTCGTTGACCTGGTGCATGGTCTGGCCGACCAGGCCGAACTCGATCACCGGGCAATAGCTCGAGATGAAACGCGCATCCGAGGTGCCGCCTGAGGTCGACAGCTCCGGCTTCTGTCCCGTCACCTCTTCGATTGCGGACACCGCGAGGTCAGTGAACGGGCCGGGCTTGGTCACGAACACGTTGGAGTTCGACGGCTCCCAGACGATGCGGGCCTTGATGCGGTTGCCGCAGGCCTTGGCGAGACGGGTCTCGACCAGCTCGCGCAAGGATGCCTGGGTGTGGTTGTCGTTGTAGCGGATGTTGAACCTGGCCCGGGCCTCGCCGGGAATGACGTTGAAGGCCTTGTTGCCGACGTCGACCGAGACGAATTCGAGATTGGAGGCCTGGAATTGCGCGCTGCCATGATCGAGCGGCTCGTCCGAGATCGCCACGATCAGGCGCGAGATGTCCGGCACCGGATTGGAGGCGCGATGCGGATAGGCGACGTGGCCCTGCACGCCGTCGACGACGAGCGTGCCCGACTGCGAGCCGCGGCGGCCGACCTTGATGGTGTCGCCGAGCCTCTCGACATTGGAGGGCTCGCCCAGCACGCAATGATCGAACTTCTCGCCGCGCTCGGCGGCCCATTTCAGCAGCTTGATGGTGCCGTTGATCGAGACGTCTTCCTCGTCGCCGGTGATCAGGAACGAGATCGAGCCGGTCCCGTCCGCGCGCGGCTTGCCGCCATTGGCGGCGAGATGCTCCAGCACCGCGGCCACCGAGCACGCAATGCCGCCCTTCATGTCGACCGCGCCGCGGCCGTGCAGAAAACCGTCCTTCACCTCGCCGGAGAACGCGCCAACGCTCCAGGCGCTCTCGTCGCCTGGCGGCACGACGTCGGTGTGGCCGGCAAAGGTGATGTGCGGGCCTTCGGTGCCGATCCGCGCATAGAGATTGTCGACGTCGGCGGTGCCGTCCTCGCTGAAGGTCACGCGGTGGCAAATGAAGCCGGCTGCATCAAGCGCTTTCTCAAGCACGCCGAGCGCGCCGGCGTCTTCAGGCGTTACCGAGGGGCAGCGGATCAGGTCGCGGGCAAGGGAGAGAGCATCGGTCATGCGCCCCGCTTAACATGCATGCCGGCGGGCGGGCTAGCGCTGGGCGGGACAATTTCGAGCTCGCGGCTCTGGTCCCAGCTTTTCGCAGGGGAGGCAGCATTGTCGGCCTCTTCGGCCTCCGGGTCCGGACCAAACCGGTTCGGCCCGATGGTGCCGCGCAGAAAGCCGGTCTCGACAAAGGCCGAGAGGGTGAGGACGGCGCTCGCCAGCGCGAGCGGCAGCACCCAATAGCTGTCCGGAAGGCGCTCCTCGAACTGCGTGTAGAGGCCCGGCAGCACGAAATAGGCGAGCAGCCACCAGGCGCTCTTGTCGCGGTCATGCAGCCGCTTCACCACGATCGCGAGATAAATCCAGAGCAACAGTCCGGTCGCGCCAAGCTTGAGCAGCAGCAGCGGCACATGGTCCAGCAGCGACCATCGATAGGTGGAGGGATCGACAATCGCGAAGACGTCGTCGGCATTCAGCTCGAACGATCCGACCTTGCCGCTGAACGCGACCATGACGCCCGCGCAGAGGAACAGCAGCAGGATCATGCCGCACAAGACAAAGATCAGGCTGCACCAGAACCCGGCACGGCCAATGCGGCCGTCGAAGCGGAACAGGTACCAGATCCAGTTCATGCGAGAGGCTCCGGGCAGGAGGGGTCGCCCGGATCTTGGTCGCGATGGAGGAAGAGGGGGTTCGATCGCTCCTCGGCGTCGTCCCGGCGAAGGCCGGGACCCATACCGCGAGGTCTATCGGTCTTGAGCGGTGCCCGTCTCGAAGACCACTTCCAGTCTTCGCCCGACTAAGCCCTGTGGCTATGGGTCCCGGCCTTCGCCGGGACGACGATGTTGAGGCAGTGTGCGCCGATCAGTCCCGCAGCAGCTCGTTGATGCTGGTCTTCGAGCGCGTGCGCTCGTCGACGCGCTTGACGATCACGGCGCAGGCGGTGCTCGGGCCGATCTGGCCGTTCTTCATCGGCTTGCCGGGCAGGGCGCCGGGCACCACGACAGCATATTCCGGCACCTCGCCCATGAAGACCTCACCGGTCTCGCGGTCGACGATCTTGGTCGAGGCGCCCAGGAACACGCCCATCGACAGCACCGCGCCCTTGCGCACGATCACGCCCTCGGCGACCTCGCTGCGCGCGCCGATGAAGCAATCGTCCTCGATGATCACGGGCTCGGCCTGCAGCGGCTCGAGCACGCCGCCGATGCCGGCGCCGCCGGAGATGTGCACGCGCTTGCCGATCTGCGCGCAGGAGCCGACGGTGGCCCAGGTGTCGACCATGGTGCTCTCATCGACGTAAGCGCCGAGATTGACGAAGGACGGCATCAGCACGACGTTCCTGGCGATGAAGGCCGAGCGGCGCACCACGGCGCCCGGCACCGCGCGAAAACCGGCGTCGCGAAAACGGTTCGGGCCCCAGCCTTCGAACTTCGAGGGCACCTTGTCCCACCAGTTGGCCTGGCCCGGGCCGCCGGCAATGACGTCCATGTCATTGAGACGGAACGACAGCAGCACGGCCTTCTTCAGCCACTGATTGACCTTCCACTTGCCGTCGGCCCCGCGCTCGGCCACGCGCGCCTCGCCCTTGTCCAGGGTCTCCAGCGCCTGGTTCACGGCCTCGCGGACTTCGCCCTTCGTCGAGGTCGAGATGCTGTCACGCGCCTCGAAAGCGCTGTTGATGGTGGATTCCAGGGCGGACAGGGACATCGGGATTTCCTCTTGGGAGCGGGGAATTTGATGGATTGGGGCGCTTTTTCGGGATTTGGAAAGGTCAAGTCAAGCGCACAATCGTGGTTGCTGGGCTTGTCTTGGCCGTCCTCCCCGGTCATTCCGGGGCGATGCGAAGCATCGAACCCGGAATCTCGAGATTCCCCGGTGCGCAATTGCGCACCTGAGGTTCGCCCTTCGGGCGCCCCGGAATGACGGGGCCGCTACGTCTTCACCGCGACAACCCCGCCAAAAACCCCGCCAGGTCCTCCGTGACGTGGTCGACATGGGCCGCATCGCGGCCCTCCAGCTCCCAATCCTCGCGCACCACGTCCTTGGTGCCGTCAGGCACCACCAGCACCGTGGTCATGCCGAGCTGGTGCGGAACGGTGAGGTTGCGGGCGAGATCCTCGAACATGGCGGCCTTGGTTGCGTCGACCGCGTGCAGATCGAGGAATTTCCGATAGGTCTGCGCCGCCGGCTTGGGCTCGAATTCAGCGGCGATGATGTCGAACACGCCGTCGAAATGCGAGCTGAGGCCCAGTCGCGCCAGCACCGCATCGACATGATCGACCGAGCCGTTGGTCAGGATCAGCTTGCGTCCCGGCAGCTTTGCGATGGCCGCGCCCAGCGCCGGATTCGGCTCCAGCGGCGAATGGTCGATCTTGTGCACGTAGGCGAGATAGTCGTCGGCGCGCACGCCATGCAGGGTCATCATGCCGCGCATGGTGGTGCCGAAGCGCCGGTAATAGTCCTTCTGGATGTTGCGCGCTTCCGCGGGCGTCACGTTCAGCCAGTTGCAGACGAACTCGCCGATCCTGGCATCGACCTGCTGCCACAGATTGACGTGGTGCGGGTAGAGCGTGTTGTCGAGATCGAACACCCAGGTGTCGATATGGGCGAAGGCGCGGGGTTGGGTCATCTCAATGCTCTGTCTGCTAAGCGCAATCGCTGCTCCACGCTCCGCTGTCGTCCCGGCCCCCGCGCACAATTGCGCACCAGGCCGGGACGACACCGTATTTGCGGCCAACCCATCACGGCAACGCAAAGCGCAGCGTCTTGCCGCCACTGCTCATGTCCACCACGCCAAACCCCGTCGCCATGAATCCGTGCGCACCGCAATCGGTCTGCTCATTGGTCTCGAACTTGGTCTCGCGGGTGCAGAGCTGCTTGCCGCCGCCCCAGTTCAGTGGCTTGTCCTTCAGCCTGATGGCGCGGTTGTCGCTGTCCACGGCTTCCGCGAAGCTGAAGATCTGCTTGGGCTGGCCGGACAAGTCAGGATGCAGGCAGGTCTTGGGATCGATGCGATACCAGCCGCGGCTGGTGACGGACTTGCCGTCATCGGTCGCGATTGCCGCCATGACCTTGTGCGGCGTGTCGTTGCACCAGGTGAGACCGCTAGTGGACGTCTGCGCCGCATCGACCAGGGTCTTGAAGAAGCCTGGCGAAGAGACTGCGTCGGACGACAGTCCGCGGCTCTTCAGGAACGCGGCGAGCGCTCCTTGCGTCTTCGGCCCGTCGACGCCGTCGATGGCGCCGATGTCGTAGCCTGCGATCACCAGGAGCCGCTGGATGCCGGCCAGTCGCGCCTGCTCGTCGTCATATTCGGAATCCTCGGCCAGATAGGCGACGAGATTGCCGTCGTCGGCCTGCGTCGGCGTCACTTGCGTGAACGCCGCCTGGGTCTGGCCGCTGCGGCATTGCCGCGCGGCGGCGATGACGAAATTCTCCTGCGCCACGCACAGCAAGTCGTGGCCGTTCTGCGGGATCGGCGAGGCGCCGTAGACGCCGAGCGCGCGGGCGTGAAGCAGGATGCGGTCGGCGGTGAGCGTGCCCTGCACCACGACGCGGCAGGTGGCGGGATCGATCCTGAACCAGCCGCGCGTCGCGGTCGCCGCCTTGTCGTCGATGCCGATCGCGGCCTCGACCACGTAGGACATGCGGTTGCAGATCTTCAGGTCGGCGAAAGCAGGCGCGGAGGAGAAGAAGAGCGAGATGGCCGCGGCCGGCAGCGTCATCAGGAAACGGGTGAGGGCCGAGCGGCGATGTTTCACCTTCGTCATTCCGGGATGGTCCGAAGGACCAGACCCGGAATCTCGAGATTCCGGGTTCGCCCTGCGGGCGCCCCGGAATGAATGTCCGAGGCGAGAGCTCTGGATGCCCAAGGCGAGCCCGGGCATGCCGGCCTTTTTCCGCTGGTCGCGTTCGTCCATCACTTGTGGATCAGCGTTCCCGTGCCCTGGTTGGTGAACAGCTCGAGCAGCACCGCGTGCTGCATCTTGCCGTCGATGATGACGACGCCCTCGACGCCCTGCTCCAGCGCGTAGATGCAGGTCTCGACCTTCGGGATCATGCCGCCGGAAATGGTGCCGTCGGCGATCAGCTTTCGCGCGTCCTTCACCGAGAGCTGGGGGATCAGCTTCTTCGATTTGTCGAGCACGCCGGGCACGTCGGTAAGCAGCAACAGGCGTTTGGCCTTCAGCGCGCCCGCCACGGCACCGGCAAAGGTGTCCGCGTTGATGTTCAGCGTCTGGCCCTCCTTGGAGGTCGCGAGCGGCGCCAGCACCGGGATCAGCTCGTAGCCGATCAGCTGGTTGAGCAGCGTCAGATCGACCTTCTCGGGATCGCCGACGAAGCCGAGATCGATTGCCTTTTCGATGTTCGAGTCCGGATCGATGATGGTGCGCGTCGTCTTCGACGCCTTCACCATGTTGCCGTCCTTGCCGGAGAGACCCACGGCCTTGCCGCCGGCCTCGTTGATGTAGCCCACGATCTGCTTGTTGACCGAGCCGGCCAGCACCATCTCGACGATCTCGATGGTGGCGGCGTCGGTGATGCGCAGGCCGGCTGCGAATTCCGAGACGATGCCGAGGCGCTTGAGCATGGTCGCGATCTGCGGGCCGCCGCCATGCACCACCACCGGATTGATCGCGGTCTGCTCGAGCAGCACGATGTCGCGGGCAAAATTCTTCGCGGTCTCCTCGTCGCCCATGGCGTGGCCGCCATATTTGATGACGATGGTTTCTTCGTCGTACTGCTGCATGTGCGGCAGCGCTTCGGACAGGATGCGGGCCTGGTCGAGCGGGGAGATGTCGGTCATGTCACGGATCTCGCTGGCGGGACTAACGCGGGTTCGCGTTCTATCTGATTGGCGGGCGAGGCGCAAAGCGTTGCTGATGTGTAGCCCGGATGGAGCGCAGCGTAATCCGGGAGCGGTGTTCGCGGTAAGAACCCCGGATTTCGCTTGCGCTCCATCCGGGCTACGGATCAGCGTTTCCCCACCACCGCTGCAAGCGTCACCGCCAGCCAGCTCAAGATCATCAGCGTTCCACCTGACGGCGCTGCCATCGGAAACAGCGAATGCCCCGCATATTGCCGCAGGGTGAGGTCGCCCGCGAACAGCATAGCGCCGATCACGAAGCCGAATGCGGCGATCAGGCCAATTCCGCCGTGCAGAAGGCCGCGCGCGAGCAAGGTGACCGCCGCCAATATGGCAGTTGCATGAAACAGCAGCATGGCGCTGGCGGAGGCAAGCCGGCTGGCATCCGCGCCGTGGGCGGCGGCCGCGGCCAGCGCCACGCCGGCGGCGCCCATCAGACCGGCGAGGGCGAGCAGCAGGCGGAGCATCACGCGCTCCGCTCTTCGAGCAGCTTGGCCATCGCGGCACGCAATTCAGCCATGCCGGTCGATGAGCGCGACGAGGTCGCGATCACGTTCGGAAACGCGGCCGGATGTTTTGCCAATGCAGCTTCCGTCTCGGCGATGCGCGCCTGCAGCTCGGAGGCCTTCACTTGATCGGCTTTGGTCAGCACGACCTGATAGCTGACGGCGGAGCGGTCGAGCGTCCCCAGCACGTCGAGGTCGACATCCTTCAGCCCGTGCCGCGCATCGATCAGCACATAGACGCGCGCGAGCGAGGCCCGCCCCAGCAGGAATGTGTGGATCAGCTCGGTCCAGGACGCGACCTGGCTCTTGGGCGCCTTGGCATAGCCATAGCCGGGCATGTCGACGAGGCGCAGGTCGGTCTTGCCGGGGACCTCGAAGAAGATCAGCTCCTGGGTGCGGCCCGGCGTGTGCGAAGTGCGCGCCAGCGCGTTACGCCCCGTGAGTGCGTTGATCAGGCTCGATTTGCCGACATTGGAGCGCCCGGCAAAGGCGATCTCCGGCCCCGCCATCGGCGGCAGCGTCTGGATCGAGGGGGAGGCCCAGATGAATTGCCAGTCGCGGGCGAACAGCTTTCGCCCGGCCTCGATCAGCTTCGCATCTTTGTCGTCGGTCATGCGAAGCTCGCTGTTTCCTTACGTCATTGCGAGCGAAGCGAAGCAATCCAGGAATGTATCCGCGGAGGGATTCTGGATTGCTTCGTCGCTTCGCTCCTCGCAATGACGATCACGTCGCCTTCTTCGCGAACGTCGCCTTGAGATTATCGAACAGCTCCACCTTCACGCCGTTGCGGCGCATGATGAAGCTCTGCTGGATCACCGAGAGCGTGTTGTTCCAGGCCCAGTAGATCACGAGGCCCGCCGGGAAACCCGCCAGCATGAAAGTGAAGATCAGCGGCATCCAGTTGAAGATGATCTGCTGCGTCGGATCCGGCGGCGTCGGGTTCAGCTTCATCTGGAACCACATCGTGATGCCCATGATGATCGGCCAGATGCCGAGTGCCAGATAGTGGCCGAACACCGGGATGGTGGTCGGGTCGAACGGGATCAGCCCGAACAGGTTGAAGAGGTTGGTCGGATCGGGTGCGGAGAGGTCCTTGATCCAGCCGTAGAACGGCGCGTGCCGCATTTCGATGGTGACGAACAGCACCTTGTAGAGCGAGAAGAACACCGGGATCTGGATCACCACGGGAAGACAGCCGGCGACCGGATTGATCTTCTCCTTGCGGTAGATCTCCATCATCTCCTGCTGCTGCTTCACCTTGTCGTCGGGATAGCGCTCCTTCAGCGCCTGAAGCTGCGGCTGGATCGACTTCATCTTCGCCATCGAGGCGTAGGACTTGTTCGCCAGCGGGAAGAACAGGAGCTTCACGATCACGGTCACGAGCAGGATCGAGATGCCGAAATTGCCGAAGAAGCGGTAGAAGAAGTCGAGGCCGAGGAACATCGGCTTGGTGATGAAGTAGAACCAGCCCCAGTCGATCAGGAGATCGAACTTGTTGAGGCCGAGCGCCTTGTTGTAGCCGCCGAGGCCGGCGAACGGGAAATTGATGCCGACCACGCCGGCTTCCTTGGCGCCCGCGAACAGCCGCGCATTTGCGGTCGCGGTGCCGCCGATCGCGACGGTAACAGGGTCGAGCAGATAGTCGGTCTGGTAGGTATGGACGTTGCCGACGAGGTTCGAGGAGAACTTGGCCTGAAGCTGCGCACTGGTGTCGGGCAGCAGCGCCGAGGCCCAGTATTTGTCGGTGATGCCGAGCCAGCCATTGGTGGCCTTGAAGTCGACCTTCTTGGCTTCGTCGATCTTCTTGTAGGCGTACTCCTGCAGGCCGTGCTCGCCGAGATAGCCGATCAGGCCTTCATGCAGGATGTAATAGCCCGACACCTGCGGCGTGCCGTGGCGCGAGATCAGCGCGAACGGATAGAGCGTAACGGGCGCGTTGCCGACATTGCTCACCTCGTCCTTGATGGTGAAGAGATAGTGGTCGTCGACCGAGATGGTGCGGCGGAAGCTGAGGCCATCGCCATTATCCCACTTCAGCACGACAGGCGTGGTCGGCGTCAGGCTGCCGCTGCCGTCCTGCTGCCAGACGGTCTGGGCATCGGGCATTTTCGACGTCACACCCGTGGCCGCCACCCAGCCGAACTCGGCGTAATAGGGCTCCGCGGTGCCCGAGGGCGAATAAAGAATGATCGGCGGCGATTTCGGATCGACCGTCTCGCGATATTGCACCAGCGCCAGATCGTCGATGCGGCCGCCCTTCAGCGAGATGCTGCCGACGAGCCGCGGCGTCTCGACCTTCACGCGCGGGCTCGATGCAATCGCGGTGTCGCGGGCGACGACCGGCTGGGCCGGCTGGTTCGCCCCTGGTGTGGTGGTCGGTGTCGTCGAGCCCGCCTGCGGCGTGGCGCCCGGTGTCGCCGAGGCCGTCGGCTGCGGATTGCCCTTCTGCAGCTCGGCCTGGGCCTGCTGCTGGGCGCGCTGCTTCTCCATCGCCGGCACGTTGTAGAAGTACTGCCAGGCGATCAGCACCAGGCCGGACAGAATGACGGCGAGGATGGTATTGCGATTGTCGGTCATCACTATGGTCTCGTCATCAATCCGGTTTGCGGCTGGCGGCTGGGCCGGGCCTTGGATTTGGCCGGCGTCCCTTGTCAGATCCGTTGTCAGATCCTTTGGCCGTATGCCGCGCGGGCTTCGTGATCGCTATGCGCAGATCGTCGAGCATGGTCGTGAAGTCGCGCGAGAGCGCGCCCCTGCGGCCGACCAGCACGTAATCATGATGGGGTTGCATCGATACCGGGTCGAGCCGCTTCACCAATTCGCGAAGTCGGCGCCGGATGCGATTGCGTTCGGGAGCGTTGCCGTTCTTTTTGGTAACGGTGAAGCCGATCCTGACAGGACCGAGGTCGTCGCGACCAAGGCTTCGTCGGTCAAGGCTTTGCAAGACGAACGCGGGACTGTTCACCCGCGCGCCATTGGCAACGGCGAGGAAATCCGCTCGCTGCCTCAGCCGATCCATAATGAAATCCCGGTAAAGGGGGTCCGGCTCAGGCGCTCAGACGCTTGCGGCCGCGGGCGCGGCGGGCGGCGAGAACCTTGCGGCCGCCGGCAGTGGCGAGACGAGCACGGAAACCGTGACGGCGCTTGCGCACCAGTTTGCTGGGTTGATAAGTCCGCTTCACGGGTTTTTCTCCGCTGACCGGGCAATTTGCCTGTAGAATTGATGATAAAGTCCGTAAAGATGCGGCCCAAAACGGGCCGTTTCCGGCCCCAGAAGAGCCGCTCCCGGTGTCGCACCGGGTCATCGCGGACAATTTGCGCGGCTTATAAGGGAGCGTCTTGTTTTCGTCAACGCCGCAGGACCGCGCAGTTCCGGTGAATATCGCTGTTTCCTTCCTGTTTCCTTCCTGTTTCCCTTGGGGTTTTTAACCCTTGAGGTGGCGGATAGCGATATCAGCGCCTACATCCCACCTTGGCAGATTAGCGATCTGTAATTTGACCGCCCCGGGGGGCGGTCGCATCCTCCATTGCCAAGCTCTCGGAAGGCCAGCAGGGGCGAACTTCGTGGAAGCGACGGACCTTCAGCAGCCGGCCCAGAATCCGGATCAAAGCCCGGATCGAGATCTGGATCGGCCAGAGGACCAGCCGGGTTCGCCGGCGACGCGGTCCCGTGGCCCGGGCGGGCTTGGGCTCTCGGGCAAGCTGCTGCTGCTGACCGTCCCCCTGGTCATGATCGCAGCCGTGCTGCTTTACGTCCCCGCGATCGCCAACTTCTGGGTCAACCGCCTCAACGACCGCGTTGCGGCGGCCAACACGGCGGCACTGGTGCTCGACGCGGCGCCCCTTGGCATGGTGCCGGACTCGCTGTCGCGGGAAATCCTCAAAAGCATCAATGCGCGCGCCGTCGCGATCAAGATGGGCCAGCAGCGCCGGCTGCTTGCCAGCGACAATCTGCCGTCCGCGATCGAGCATGACGTCGATTTGCGCGACATGACCGTGTGGGAGGCGATCACCGGCTCGTTCCAGATGATGCTTGAGACCGGCAACCAGCCGATCCGCATCGTCGGTCCCGGTGTCGGCAATGCCCAGTTCGTCGAGATCGTGACCGACGAATTGCCGCTGCGGCAGTCGATGTACCGCTTCTCCCGCAACGTCGTGGTGGTCGCGCTGATCATCGGTGTCTTGACCGCGGGTCTCGTCTATCTCGCCCTGCACTATCTCTTCGTGCGGCCGATGCGGCGGCTGACCGCGAGCCTGGTCGGCTTCCACGAGAATCCGGAAAGCTCGGCCCGGATCATCGTGCCGAGCCAGCGCAGCGACGAGATCGGCGTCGCCGAGCGCGAATTGTCCGACATGCAGCGCGACCTGATGTCGATGCTGCATCAGAAGAGCCGGCTCGCCGCGCTCGGTCTTGCCGTCTCCAAGATCAACCATGATCTGCGCAACCTGCTGGCTTCGGCGCAGCTCTTGTCGGATCAACTCGCCAGCGTGCCCGATCCCCGGGTGCAGCGCTTCGCGCCGAAGCTGGTGCGCTCGCTCGAACGCGCCATCGCGTTCTGCCAGTCGACGCTATCCTATGGCCGCGCCCAGGAGGCCGCGCCAGACCGCCGCATGTTGCTGGTCGAGCCCGTCGTGCTCGAGGTGCGCGAGACCGCCGGCCTTGCCAATGACGCCACGATCGCCTGGGTCGCCGCGATCGAGCGCGGCCTTTCGGTCGATGCCGATCCCGACCAGCTGTTTCGCGTGCTGCTCAACCTCGTGCGCAACGCCGCCCAGGCGCTGGAGAGCCATGCCTCCGGCGACGGCGGCCCGCAGCAGATCCGGATCACCGGCAAACGCGAAGGCGCCGTCGCCATCCTGGAGGTGTCCGATACCGGCCCCGGCGTACCCCAGAAGACCCGGGAGCACCTGTTCGAAGCCTTCCAGACCTCCGGCCGCCCCGGCGGCAGCGGGCTGGGCCTCGCCATCGCCGCCGAGCTCGTACGTGCCCATGGCGGCGACATCCACCTCGTCGAAGGCACCATCGGCGCCACCTTCCGGATCGTCATCCCCGACCGCCCGGTGGAACTCCTCTCCATCCGCAGCGAGCGGCAGCGGGCGTAGGTCGGCCAGCGGCGACAGCTTTCCGTCATTCCGGGCGGCACAAGTTGATCGTCCGTCATTCCGGGGCGGCGTGCAGCGCCGAACCCGGAATCCAGAGGTTTTGGCGCGAGATTCCGGGTTCTCGCGTCGCGAGCCCCGGAATGACGCTGGAGAGACCGTCATTTCCCTGCAAAATCTCCCCCTCCCAGACCTTGCCAACGCCGGCAAGAGCGGTTAGTCAAAGCGCTCTTTCGCACCCCCTCCGGCGCTGTCCGGAGGCTGCGTGCGGGCTTGGCCCGCACATCAGCGAAAAACGCGCCCGTAGCTCAGCTGGATAGAGCATCAGACTACGAATCTGAGGGTCGGACGTTCGAATCGTTCCGGGCGCGCCATTTTCGGCCATGCGTTGCGAGGCCCTCTCCTAGCGTTGACCACGGCTCCGGTTCGGAATTCTTGCCGCGACGTTCGGCCGGTTTGTCTCGAGCCAGGCCACGGCTTCGGGTCCGTTGACGACGCACTCGAATGTTTCCCAGGCCGGGTCCTCGATCTTGTCGGGTTGCAGTCGCTTCGCCGCATATTCAACGAGATCATGCAGGCCTTCGTATCCGCGTCGGCGCTCGAGGGAGTCGACAATCGCCGTGCTGGCCCAGCCTCGTTGGGCCAAATCGACAATGCTCGGAACGTCAGCCTCGCTGAACCAGGGCGTAGCATCGAATTCGAGGCAGCGGATGTTGTCGGCGGTATGGCAAGTCGCGTGGATCATCGGGTTCCTCCATTCGCTGGCTGACAACCATTCCCCTGACATTGCATTCCAGATTCGCTCGTGCAGCCGTGCGCCCGTCAGCCTTTGACCAGGTCGCTCAGCAAGTTGGCCGCCACCATCAGCTTGGCAAGCGTCAGGCCACCAGCGGCAATCTCCTCGACCGCTCGGCGGATGCGCGTGGCTTCAGGATGAGCCACAAGCCACGTCTCGGCAGCCTGCTGACCGGATTGGCCGATGGTCAGCATGTCTGCGGCCAGTCGTCTTTCGGCGGCTGCGATCAGGTCGACGGCACGGTCGATGGCGAGGCGTTCGAAATGGTCGCTTGCCGGCACGTTGCGCGCAGCGGCGGTGATGCGGTCGAGACGGAAATTGGCCTCGGCGGCAAAGAACGTCGCTGCGGCATCGCCGATGCTGCGACCGGTACGCTCGGCGACGGTCACGATATCAGGCGCCGAGTGCAGGGCATCGAGGTCGGCAAGATCTCCGGCGAGTCCGCTCGGGACGCCGGCATCGGTCAGCTCCTGCCGGCGCTTGGCTCGCGCGGCCTGCATGTCCGGCGGCAGGGCGTCGTCGAGCGAGGCTGCAACGTCGCGGACGGCAGGGCCAAACCGGGCGATGATTGCGCTCAGCCCATCCTTGAAATCGACGTTGCGCACATACCAGACCATGCGGGAGAGCAGCAGATCCTGGATCGCCGCGTAGAGGCTGAGCTGCAACTGCCCGTCGATGAGGGTGTCGAGCGCGTCGATCCCGTCGTTGAGCCGCCTGAGCTCGTAGATCGCGTCCACCGCAACCTGCGCCATGACGATGGTCGAGACATCGGCGTCGGTTTCATCGGTCAGGCGCACGATGCAGGCCGGGCCGCCGCGATTGATCACGGCATTGACGAGACTGGTCGCGATGATCTCGCGTCGCAGCCGATGGAGCTCGACCGCGGTCGGGAATTTATCGAGAACTTCGCGCGGAAAATACAGGGACAGTCTGCGGGCGAGATAGGGATCATCAGGCACGCCCGTGACGAGCAGGTCCTCGTAGAGCGTCAGCTTGGCGTAGGCGAGCAGCACTGCAAGCTCGGGCCGTGTCAGGGCCTGGCCGCGCCGCGTGCGCTCAGCGATCGCGGCGTCGTCGGGCAGGAATTCGACGGCACGGCTGAGCAGGCCGCGCTGCTCGAGCGACTGCATCAGGCGGGTGAGGAAGCCGGTCTCAGCCATGCCCTTGCGTTCGGCGAGCGAGAGCGCCAGCGTCTGCAGATAGTTGTTGCGCAGCACCAGCGTGCCGACCTCGTCGGTCATTGCGGCAAGCAGGTTGTTGCGATCGGCGAAGCTGAGGCGTCCCTCGCGTTCGGGCCGTGCCAGCGCGATCTTGATATTGACCTCGACGTCGGACGTGTTCACGCCGGCCGAATTGTCGATGGCGTCGGTGTTGAGCTTGACGCCCTTCTGCGCCGCTTCGATGCGGCCGCGCTGGGTGACGCCGAGATTGGCACCTTCGCCGATGACCTTGGCGCGAACCTCGGTCCCGGTGATGCGGATCGGATCGTTGGCGCGGTCGCCGGCCTGATCGTCGCTTTCCGTCGACGCGCGGATGTAGGTGCCGATGCCGCCGAACCACAAGAGGTCGGCGCGCGCCTTCAGGATCGCCGTCATCACCTCGAAGGGCGTTGCCTGCTCCTTGTCGAGATCGAGCAGGCTGCGCACTTCCGGTGCGAGCGGGATCGCCTTGAGCGAGCGCGAGAACACGCCACCTCCTTCCGAGATCAGCGATTTGTCGTAGTCCTGCCAGCTCGATCGCGGCAGGTCGAACAGGCGCTTGCGCTCAGCGAAGCTGGTCGCAGGGTCGGGGGATGGATCGATGAAGATGTCGCGGTGATCGAACGCCGCAACGAGCTTCGTCGCCGGCGAGAGCAGCATGCCGTTGCCGAAGACGTCGCCGGACATGTCGCCGACGCCGACCACGGTGAACGGCATGGTCTGGATGTCGGTGCCGAGCTCGCGGAAGTGGCGCTTGACCGCCTCCCAGGCACCGCGCGCCGTGATCCCCATCTTCTTGTGGTCGTAGCCCTGGCTTCCGCCGGAGGCGAAGGCATCGCCGAGCCAATGGTTGTTCTCGGCCGAGATCGCATTGGCGACGTCGGAGAAGGTGGCGGTGCCCTTGTCGGCGGCGACGACCAGATAGGGATCGTCGCCGTCGTGCCGCACGGTCAGGTCGGGCGGCACCACGATGTCGCCGTCAAGATTGTCGGTGAGTTCGAGCAGCGAGCGCACGAAGATGCGATAGGCTTCGGTGCCCTCCGCGAGCCACGCCTCGCGATCGGAGGGCGGCGGCAGGCGCTTGGGCACGAAGCCGCCCTTGGCGCCGACCGGCACGATCACGGCGTTCTTGACTTGCTGCGCTTTCACGAGGCCGAGGATCTCTGTACGGAAATCCTGCGGCCGATCGGACCAGCGCAAGCCACCGCGCGCAACCTTGCCGAAGCGCAGGTGAATGCCTTCGACGCGCGGTGAATAGACGAAGATCTCGTAGAGCGGTCGCGGCGCCGGCAAATCGTCGATCTTGCGCGCGTCGAACTTGAAGGAGATCACCGGGCGCGGATGTCCATCCGGGCCGAGCTGCCACAAATTGGTGCGGATGGTCGATTGCACCAGATTGGTGAAACGGCGCAGGATGCGGTCTTCATCGAGCGAGGCGACGGATTTGAGCTGCTCCTCGATCTCGGCAACGAGAGTTATCTCGCGCGCCGAACGCTCGCGATCGGTCAGGACAAGGCGCGGATCAAGGCGCGTCTGGAACAGGGCGACGAGGTTCGCCGTGATCGCGGCGTTCTTGCGCGCCGTCTCCCACATGTAATCCTGGGTGAACGGCGTGCGGATCTGGTGCAGATAACGCGACAGCGCCCGGATAGACGAGACTTCCCGCCAGCCGAGCGCAGTGCGCAGGATCAGGGCATTGTATCCGTCGGATTCGGCGCGGTCGGTGACAACAGCCATGATCGAGGCCTCCAGGCGATGGCTGAAGTCCCGGCTGATCTCGATCGGCTGGCCGTCGCTGGTCTCAATCGTCATGTCGTGCAGCCAGACCGGCTCGGGCCTGTTGCCGGGCACGATCTGATAGGTGCGTTCGTTGACCACGCGCAGGCCGTGATTTTCGATCACGGGCACGCGGTAGGACAGCGATAGAGGCGCGGCATCCGAAAACACCCTGAGGCCGAAGCGCCTGGGATCGTCCTTCTCGAAGCGGTGAACCGAAATCGTCACCGGGCGGGCTGGTGTGAGCTTCTCGATAGTGGCGATATCGGCGACGGCCTGTTCGGCCGTGGAAGCCTCGGCATAGCCGCCGCTGAAGGCCTGAGCGTAGCGATTTGCGAGCATGCGCGCCCGCATGCCGTCGGTCGACGCAGCCAGCGCCGCCTTCAGCTTGTCGGCCCAGGTCGCGGCGATGGCGCTGATCCCGGCTTCAAGCGTGGCGCGCTCGACGGCGGGAGTCTTACCTTCATAGCGTCCGATGATGAATTGGACTCGCGCCAGCGCGCCTTCCGGGAACGAGACGTAGGAAGCGGACAGGGTCCCCTTGTAGGCCTGCGCCAGGAAGGCTCCGACACGCGTACGGACGTCGGTGTCGTATTTGTCGCGCGGAATGAAGGTGAGGATGGAGACGAAGCGATCGAACTTGTCGACCCGCGCCAGCGCCCGGACGCGCGGACGCTCATAGAGAATCAGGATCTCCATGACGAAATTGAAGAGGGTATCGACGTCGATCTGGAAAAGTTCGTCGCGTGGGTATTCCTCGAGAATATGCTGGAGAGCTTTGCCCGAATGGCTGTTCGGGTCGAAGCCGGCGCGCTGGAGCACCCGCGATACCTTGTGGCGAACATAGGGGATCTGTCGTGCCGAGCGCGTATAGGCACCCGAGGTGAACAGACCGACGACTCGCAATTCACCCTCGAGCCGGCCGTCGGGCGTATAGAGCTTGATGCCGACGTAATCCATCCGGATGCGGCGATGAACGCGGCTGCTCACATTGGCCTTGATGACAATGAGCAGGGTCGGCTCGCGCATGAACTCGCGAATCTCCGACGTCATCACCACCATTTCGCTGCCGCGGCGCAGGACCTTTACGTCGGGATCGCGGAGGATACCGAGGCCCTCGCCGGTCGTGATGTCGTCCGACGCATCCTGCCCCGGCAGGAAGCGATATTCGCGCACGCCGAGAAAGGTGAAATTGTCCGCGCACAGCCATTGCAGGAACTGGTTGGCTTCGGCGACCTCGTCGATCGGCAGCGGCGGCGGATTGGACGAGAACGTCTTGACCGCGTCCTCGACGCGGTCGCGCATGGCGCGCCAGTCCGCGACGCAGGCGCGCACGTCGCCGAGCGTCCTGGTCAGGCCGTCAATCAGCCTCTCGCGGTCCGCGTCGGCGTCCAGGCGGGTGATGTGGAGATGAATCAGGCTCTCTCGCGCGCCCTTTGCCCCTTCCGGCAGTGCCTCGCCGTAGAAGCGCAGGAGCTTGCCCTGCTCATCGCGCTCCACCGCGATGATGGGGTGAGCGACGAGGGTGACTTCGATGCCCTGCTCGGTGAGCTCCGCCATGGTGGAATCGAACAGGAAGGGCATGTTGTCGTTGAGGATTTCGAGCACTGAGATCTCGCGCCCGTCCGGCATCAGCGGATTGACGACGCGGATATCGGCACGCCCCGCCGTGCGCCGCTGCACATGCTCCCAGGCCTGCTCCGCCAGGAAGGCAAGCGAGGAGGCATCGTGACTGGCGAGATCCTCGACATTGGTGAAGGCGAACAAAAGCTCGGCAAAGCTTCGCGGGGCCTTTCCCGGCTGCACGCTTCCTGCCGCCTCGCGGATCAGAGTTGCCCGGGCCTTGTCGTCTCGCCACGCCATCGCGTCCTCCATCTCCCACCGACGATCCGCAATGACGGTCGGGCATTGTGTTCTTGGAGTGCGCCTCTTCGAGCGCATCTTTCTTGACCGTGTTTCAATCGCCTCGGCGAAATCTTCGGTCTTGCGGCTTCGATGATATTAGCATTCCGCAGCCGTCATGGCGCGCGGAGTTGTGGGGCGCGCTTTGGGGCGGAACCGGTGCCGACGACCATCGTGCCGTTGGGTGCCCTGCAAAATGACGAGGAATCTCAAGTGTGTCAAAGTAGCTTGAACGGCCGGGCCGTTTCGGCTGCCCGGCCGTCGCCTCCGTGAGCCAGCAAGCGCTCAGCCCGCTGCGTTCTTGATCGCGGTTTCGAAGCTCTTTGCGTCGAAGGCCGGCATACTTTGGATCCGCCCCAGCCCTTGGGTCGAGTACCAGACGGAGAACGCGAGCACCGCTTCCGCATTCGGGGCATCAATGACGTCGACGAAATCGTAGTAGCCCTGCGTGTAGTGGATCGACTCGATCTTGATACCGAGATTGTCGAGCCTTGCCTTGGCCTTGCCGATCCGTTCCGATTGCCTGCTCGCCCACTCCGGGCTCAGATTGCCAAGCAGTACATATTTCATTGGCCACCTCCACGTCATGTTGATCATCGCGCGCGAAGGAACCTGACAACTATACGCCTTCCCGCGCCCCGCGTACATGCCGTTCCGTGGCAAAGGCGGCATGGGAGCCGGGCCTGGGAGGAGATTGCCCGATGACCCCTGGTGCAAATTCGAACACTAGCCCTGCCATTGGCGACCGGACCGTGTCCCGGGCCACAACATCATAGCGCAACAGCGAGCACGCAGTGCCCATCTTCATCGGCCGTGGGCGCCATTTCAACCTGCGCTAAGCCGCCAGGCCCCGCTTCTCGTCCCCGATCAGGTGGACCCGGTTACGGCCGGCGGCCTTGGCGTCATAGAGCGCGATGTCAGCTTCGGCGAACAGTTCGCCGATCGGCCGGCGGTGCGGGCGGCCGATCAGGGCAGCTCCGATCGAGGCGCCGACTTGGAGGCGAAGACCGTTCCAGAACAGCGGGCGGCTCAGCATCATCACGGTCTTTTGCAATACGCCTGCGATCCGCGCAGGGTCCTTCGGGGCGCGCAGGATGATCGCGAATTCATCGCCACCGAGCCGGCCGACCAGGCCGGCATTGTGGAAGGCCCGCCGCAAACGCTGCGCGACCTCGCACAGGCATGCGTCTCCGGCCAGATGGCCGAATGTATCGTTGAGCTGCTTGAAGCCATCGAGGTCGATCAAGACCAGCGCCGAGGCGAATCCGTGATTCAGGCTGTCGTTGACCACCTCGCGATAGCGGGCCTGAAAAACCGAACGATTGGCGAGCCCGGTCAGCGGATCGGTTTCGGCTTGCTGCCGCAGGCTCTCGAGAGCCTGCCGGTCGGAGGTGACGTCCTGCTTGGAGCCGAAGATCCGCACCGGCCGGCCGCCCTCGTGTACCGCGTTGATCGAGAGGCGCATCCAGCGCCGTTCGCCGCGCCAGGTTCGGATCTCGGTATCGAGCGTCACAGGCAAGCCGCTCCGGATCACTTCGGCTCGCGCGAGCTCCATGTGGCGCCTGGATTCGTCGATGTAGAGGTCAACGATGTCCGCGCGCCGCAGCGGGTTGCTCTCGGGATAGCCGAAGATGTCGTAGACGCCCTGGGTCCAGCTCAGGCGCTCGGTCTCGAGCAGGCATTCCCACGCGCCGATGCGCGCGGCATTCAGGGCCTGATCATAGAGTCGTACGCGAACCTCGTCCGGCAAGGTCGCATGGTCTTCTGTCATCGACGGTCCGGCAGCGTAAACGCGATTTTGCCCAAAGACTTAAGGAAGTGCTCAAAGGCTAGGGCGTCTGCGTTAACGAATTCTGTATGTCGATGGGAGCAGGCCAAGGGAGCAGGCCAAGGGAGCCACAAACATGTGCCGGCCGGCGATGTTCGCCGCCTCTCGGGGGGCTCAAGCTCCGAAGGCGGCGGCGAGGACCCGCAATTCGTCCCTGAGGCGATCAAGCACGGTCTCATAGTCACGCGTCTCGGTCTGGCGAAACAGCCGCACGCTCGGATACCAGGGGCTGTCGGTGCGATCGAGCAGCCAGCGGTAGTCGGGCGTCCATGGCAGCAGGATCCAGGTCGGTCGACCAAGGGCGCCGGCGAGATGGGCGACGCTGGTGTCGACGGTGATGACGAGATCGAGACAGCTGATCAAGGCGGCAGTCTCGGTGAAGTCGGTGAGTTCTGCGGTCAGGTCGAGAATGTCGCTTCTCTCGCGCAACACCGCCGCATCGTGCGGCCGCGGCGCCTTTTGCAGGCTGACAAAGCTGACATCGACGTCGAGGATGCGCGACAACGTTCGCAACGGAATCGAGCGCGTCTCGTCGTTCACGTGCGAAGGATCGCCGGACCAGACCAGGCCGACCCGGAGCCTGGTGCGAGGACAAAGCCTGCTGTCCCAGGCCTGAACGCGGCTGTCCGGCGGAGTGGGCAGATACTGTCCGGACGGGATCGTGTCGAGACGGGTGTTGAAGGCGAGCGGAAGGCTGGAGATCGGGCAGTGCAGATCGAAATCGGGCAGCGTGCCCATCGCCGACATCGGCACGCAGACGGATGCACCGCTCAAGTCAGACATCAGCCGATGCAGCGGATCCTGAACGGCAAGGAGAACGCGCGCACCGCGCGCGGCCAGCATCGGGACGTAGCGGGCGAAGTGAACGGTGTCGCCCAATCCCTCGTCCACAGCGATCAGGATCGTCCTGCCTTCTACGTTCTCGTCACCAAGCCACATCGGTTGCGGAAAGGGAGGATATTTTGACGAAGGCAGCTTCGACCGCGTCTGGTGCCCGAGCCAGCCGGCTTCGAAATTGCCGGTCAGGAGCTGGGCCAGCGACACATTCCACGCGGTCACCTCATTGCTTAAGCCCAGCGAAATCATGCGGTCGGACAGCGCGAACAGCTCGTCGAAGCGATGAAGGTGAAACAGCGCGACCAGTCTGTTGTCGAAGGCATCGGCAAAGCGCGGTGCCAGCGCGATGGCCTTTTCGAACCAGACCAGCGCCTCTTCGTTGCGGCGAAGCCGCCTGAGCGCAAGGCCGAGATTGTTGCAGGTCTCGGCATCACCGGGGTCGAGCCGGTGCGCCCGCGCGCCTTCGGTCGCGGACTCCTCGTACCGCTTCAGGCCATAGAGAACCCATGCGCGCGTGCGCAGCGTCGGGGCATGGTCCGGCAACAGCCTGACGCTCTCGTCAAGACGCGCAAGAGCCTCCTCGTTGCGCCCGAGCTTGTGGAGCAGAATTCCGCTTTGGCACCATAGGCCAGCATCCTCACGCCGAAGCTGGATCGCCTTGTCGAGCACCGCCAGGGCCTCGTCGCAACGTCCATGCAACTGCAGCACGGTTGCGAAGCTCGCGAGATATTCCGCCTTGGGGGCACGCCTGATAGCGCGGACGATCCATTCCAGGGCGTCGTTGTATTGACGCGCCTCGAGATGCAGCAGCCCCATGAGATGCTGGGCGTCGGTATGCTCGGCATCGATTCCGAGGGCCTGCTGGTAGCAGGCACGCGCGTCGAGATGCCGTCCTGCCTGAAAATGCGCAAGGCCCGCTTCGCAGAAGGCGGCGGCTGTGCTCATTGCTGCTCGGTCCCATGAATGGCGAATGGCCACCTCAGCAGCACGAGATTGCGCGAGGCTTGCGGCCGCTCCGGACGGTCGATTGCGGCCATCGTCTCCCGCACCGCCGACAAAAGCGACAACAGCGACGCGGCGCTCATGCGGATTTATCCACGAGGACGAACCAATTCTCAATCGCTCTCGAAGGTGGAAGTCGTATCCTTAACGTAGATGTAATGAGTGCTCCATATTGGTTCCCGCGCCACAAACCTGGCACCGGAGCGCTATGATGAAACTGATCAACAATCTCCCGATCGCGGCAAAATTGGGCGGGCTTATCGTCCTCGCATTGCTGGGCTTGGGGGTTGCGGGTCTCCAAGCTGCTCGCCTGATGAGCGACCAGCTCCTGGCCGACCGGACTGAGCAAGCGCGCACGATCGTGGATATCGCCAAGAATGTCGCGCTGGAGCTCCAGAAGCAGGTCGATGCCGGTCGGATGACCAAGGAGCAGGCGATCCAGGAATTTGCCAAGCGCACGGCAAGCATGACCTACGACAAAGGCGAAGGTTACCTCTTCGTGTACACGATGGACGGCGTGCTGCTTGCGCACCCTGACTTGAAGCTGATCGGCACCGATCGGCTGGATGCCGTGACTGGCGGCCGCAAGCTGATTCGCGAGTTGCGCGACGGCGTGGCCTCCAAGGGCGAAGTCACCTTGAGCTATGAGCACACCAAGACGGGCGAGACCCGGCTGTCGCGGAAGTTGACATATGCGGCCGGCATTCCCGGATGGAGCGTGTTCGTCGGTACAGGCGCTTACCTCGACGATTTGGAGGCCAAGCTTTGGCCGATCATCCGATCGTTGGGCTTCTCGATGCTCGTGATTGCCTGCGTCACCGGGCTCGCCGCCTGGCTCACCGCACGCGGGATTACCGTTCCACTCGGGCTGCTGCGAGACAGCATGCGCAAACTCGCGAGCGGCGATCTTCAGGTAACGGTTGCCAACGGCGGGCGGCGTGACGAGATCGGCTCGATGGCCGAGACCGTTCAGGTGTTCAAGGACAACGCCATCCGTATCCGAGGGCTTGAGCAGAAGGAGGCTGAAGCGCAGCAGCAAGCCATCGCCGATCGCCGTGCGGCCATGGCGGCGCTTGCCGACGGGTTCGAACGCAGTGTCGACGGCGTGGTGCGCGCTGTCGGCCTCTCCGCGGGTGAAATGCAGACCGCCGCAGAATCCATGACGGCGACTGCCGGCGACGCCAGCCAGCGCGCGGCTACCGTAGGTCAGGCTTCGGAAAAAGCCCTCGGCAACGTACAAGCCGTTGCTGCGGCGGCCGAGGAGCTTTCGGCCTCCGTCGCCGAGATCTCACGCCAAATGCTGCAATCGAGCGAGATCGCGCGGCGTGCTGTCAGCGAGGCCGAGCAGACCAATTCGACGGTGCAGCAATTGTCGGGTGGCGCCGAGAAAATCGGAGCGGTCGTCCAACTGATCCAAAACATTGCCGAGCAGACCAATTTGCTGGCACTCAACGCCACCATCGAGGCTGCGCGCGCCGGCGATGCCGGCCGGGGCTTCGCCGTGGTCGCATCCGAGGTCAAGGCGCTGGCCACTCAGACCGCCAAGGCGACGGAGGAAATCTCGACCCAAGTGTCGAGCATGCAGGCGACAACCGGCGAAGCGGTCGTGGCGATCAATGGTATTGCAGGGACCATTGGCAAGATGAGCGAGATTGCGATCGCGATCTCATCTGCGGTGGAAGAACAAGGCGCGGCGACGCAGGAGATCGCTCGCAACATTCAATCCGCCGCGCAGGGCTCGAGCGAGATCACGAGCCATATCGGCGGGGTGAGCAAAGCGGCCACGGCTACCGGCTCCGCTGCGTCCGAAGTGTTGCGCGGCGCGCGCGAACTCGACCAGCAGGCCGGAACGCTGCGCATGGCGGTTGACGGATTCCTGCGCCAGGTTCGAGCGAGCTGAAAAGCTGAGGCGTCAGGTCTGAGGGCTCGCCGCGGGTCCGACCTGGTCAACCGGACGCGCGGCATCGAAAATTTGGCCGTCCATTCCGAGGTCCTGACCCGCGCGCATCTTCTTCCGCCGGAGCCCGTCCAGGATCAGGTACATCGCCGGCGTCGAGTACAGCGTGAACAGCTGGGCGACGACCAGGCCGCCCATGATGGTGATGCCGAGCGGCTGGCGGATCTCGAAGCCGGGGCCGGTGCCGAGCGCGATCGGGACGGCGCTTAAGAAAGCCGCCAGCATCGTCATGGTGATGGGGCGCGCCCGCAGCCGTGCCGCGAGCAGGATGGCATCGCGCGCAGCGAGGCCGCGATTTCGCTCCGCATCGAGCGCATAGTCGACCATCATGATCGCGTTCTTCATCACCATGCCGACCAAAAGGATGCAGGCGATGGTGGTCACCAGCGTGAACTGCGTTTTGGTCGCCCACAGCGCGACCAGCGCGCCGAAGGCGGTCGGCGGCAAGGTCGAGAGAATCGTCAGCGGATGGACATAGCTTTCGTAGAGCATGCCGAGCGCGAGGTAGATCGTGATCAGCGCTGCCGCGAACAGGGCCGCCTGCTTGACGATCGATTTGTCCGCTTCCTTGGCTTCGCCGCGGAATTCGGCCTTGATGTCGTCGGGCAGTTTTGCAGCAAGCTCTTCCTTGCGGATCGAGGTGATGGCGTCGCCGATCGAGGTGCCGGGCTTGATGTCGAACGAAATCGTCGCGGCCGGAAACTGGGCGCTGTGACGGACCCACATCGCGGCATGCGCGCGCTGCGGCCGGGTCAGGGCCGTCAGCGGCACCGCTTTGCCGCTGGCGCTCGGCACGTAGATCTGGCTGATGGACTCGGGGCCGGTTGCCGCCTGCGGCTCGACCTCGAAGATCACGCGCGAATAATTGGTCGGCAAGAACAACAGATTGACCTGTCTCTGGCCGAAGGCGTCGTTGAGCGTGTTGTCGATCGCAACCGGCGTGACGCCGAGCATCGCGGCGCGAACGCGGTCGATGGTCAGCCCGGCCTGCAAGCCGCCGGTTTCCCAGCTCGGGATGACGTCGATGATTTGAGGGATGCCGCGGACGCGGCGGACCATGTTCTCCGCGGCCCGTATCACCTCGTCCTCGTCGATGCCCCAGAGCGTATATTGGTAACGCGAGCCGCTGGACTGAACGCCGAGATTGAGATCCTGCAGCGGCACGAAGAAGACGCGGACGCCGTCGATCCGGTCCATGCGCTCGCGCAAGCGCGCGATCACCTGCTGAATCGACAGCTTGCGCACGTCAGGCGGCTTGAGCGCAACCAGCATCTGCCCGACGCTGAGCGCATTGCCATTGCCCTCGCCGATGAAGGACGTCAGGCCCGAGATCGCGGGATCCTGCAGGATCGCCTCGCCGACGGCGCGCTGCCGGTCCTCCATGGACAGGAACGAGATGTTGGAAGGAGCCACCGTCCGCACGAACATCACGCCGGTGTCCTGGGTCGGCATGAAACCTTTCGGCAGTTGCAGATAGAGCCAGACGCTGGCCCCGGTCAGGGCTGTGATCACAAGGGCGGTGAGAAAACGATGACGCAGCGTCCAGTCGAGGCTGCGCGCATAGAAGGTGCGTCGCGCAGGTAGCGCATCGGGATTGTGCAGCCGCCGCCGGCCGCGATCGAGCAGATGACCGCACATCATCGGCGTCAGCGTCAGCGAGATCACCGCGGAGGATACGATGGCGACAACCAGCGTCACACCGAACTCGCGGAAATAGCGCCCGACGACGTCGGGCATGAACAGGATCGGAATGAGCGCCGCGATCAGGGCGACGGTGATGGCGACGACCGTGAAGGCCATCTGCCTGGCGCCGTTGATGGCGGCCTTCAGCGCCGGCTCGCCCTCGGACATGCGGCGGATGATGTTCTCGATCATGACGATGGCATCGTCCACGACGAAGCCGGCGGCGATGGTCAGCGCCATCAGCGACAGATTGTCGAGGCTGAAGCCGCACAGGTTCATCACGAACAGCGTCGCCGCCAGCGAGACGGGTATCGTGACGCTCGGGATCACGGTCGCCCAGAACCGCCGCAGGAACAGCGCGATGACCAGCACGACCAGCACTGATGCGATCACCAGCGTGAGCTTGACGTCGTTCACGGCGGCCCGGATCAGCGTGGTGCGGTCATAGACCGTGTGCAGCTTGATGCCGGGCGGCAGCCAGCGCTGGATTTCCGGCAGCTCGGCCTTGATGGCATCGACGGTGTCGACGATGTTGGCGTCCGATTGCTTGTAGACGAACAGGACGATGCCGCGCTCGGTGCCGTACCATCCGGCAAGGCGGTTGTTGATGACGCTGTCGGTGACGGAGGCGACGTCGCCGAGCTTGACAGGGGCGCCGTTGCGCCAGGCCAGCACGATGTCGCGATAGTCGGAAGCCTGAAGCAACTGGTCGTTGGCCTCGATGGTCAGGCGCTGACCGTCGACCGACACGGCGCCCTTCGGCAGGTTCTGCGATGCATTGAGGACCGCGATGCGCGCCGCTTCCAGCGACAGGTTCATCGCGGCGAGCCGGGCCGGTGACGCCTGGACGCGCACCGCGCTTCGCTCGGCGCCGCTGACGACGATGCGCGCGACACCCGGCAGCTGCGACAGTTTTGGCGAGATCACGCCGTCGGCAAGGCTGTAGACCTCGCCTGGGGTGAACACGTCGCTGGTCAAGGCGAGCGCCACGACCGCCGCGCCCGCGGGGTTCGCCTTCCAATAGGTCGGCGGCCACGGGCCCTTCGGCAGGTTCGGGCCCGCCGCGTTGATGGCGGCCTGGACCGCGCCGGCAGCGGCGTCGAGGTCGACCGAAAGCTCGAACTGCACCGTGATGCTGGTGCCGCCCATGGCGCTGAACGAGGTGATTTCGGTGACGCCGGGGATCAGCGCGAGCGTGGTCTCGAGCGGCTGCGACAGCGCATTCGCAACCGTTGCCGGGCTGGCGCCGGGGAACGGTGCATAGATCCCGATCGTGGGCCGCTCCACCGCCGGCACCGATGCGATCGGCAGGCGGAAATAGGCGACGCAGCCGAGCAGGAACACGCCGATCATCAGCAGCGTCGTCGCCACCGGCCGCAGCACGAATTGTGCGGTGATGCTCACGGCACCGGTCGCTCCGCCTGCGGCAGCGCCGCCGGACGATCGACGGGTGCGGAACGCCATCCGAACCGGGTGCGCAGCGAGGCAAATGCCAGATAGACAACGGGCGTCGTATAGAGCGTGAGGATCTGGGAGACGATCAGTCCGCCCACGATGGAAATGCCGAGCGGCTGGCGCAGCTCGGATCCGGTGCCCGCGCCGATCGCCAGCGGCAGCGCGCCGAACAGCGCCGCCATCGTCGTCATCATGATCGGACGGAAACGGAGGATGCAGGCCTGCCTGATCGCGTCGAACGAGGATGCGCCGTCCTCGCGCTCGGCCGCGAGCGCGAAGTCCACCATCATGATGGCGTTCTTCTTGACGATGCCGATCAGGAGGATGATGCCGATCAGCGAGATCAGGTTGAGATCCTGCCGGTACAGCATCAGCGCCAGCAGCGCGCCGATGCCGGCCGACGGCAATGTCGACAGGATCGTGATCGGATGGATGTAGCTCTCATAGAGCATGCCGAGGATCAGGTAGACGGTCACGATCGCGGCCAGCAGCAGCCATTTCTCGTCGCTGAGCGAGTTGGCGAACTCGGCGGCCGTGCCGATCAGCCTGGTGGTGACCGCATCCGGCAGTCCGATGTCGCGCTCGGTCTTGCGCAGCGCCTCCGTCGCGTGGCTCAGCGACACGCCGTCGGCCAGGTTGAAGGAAATCGTCGTGGCGGGAAACAGGCCCTGGTGCGAGATCAATAGCGGGGCGTGCTGCCGCTCGATCCGCGCGAAAGCCGACAGCGGCACCGGCGCGGAGGCCTTGCTGAAGGCGCCGCTGAAGCCGCCGGTCTGCTGATCGATGGTGCTGGCCTGGGCCGCGGCCGCAGTCAGATAGATCTTCCCGAGGATATCAGGATCGTTGCGCAGCGTCGGATCGACCTCGATGATCACGTGGTACTGCGTCAGCGGTCCGAACACCGTTGCGATCTGACGCTGGCCGAAGGCGTCATACAGCGTCTGGTCGATCGTGTTCAGGCTGACGCCGTAGCTCGCCGCGAGCTGGCGGTCGATGGTGACGGACATCTGCAGGCCTTCGTCCTGGCGGTCGTCGGCGACGTCGGCGAGCTCCGGGCGCTTGCGTAAGCCGTCGACCAGGCGGCGGCTCCAGAGCCGGAGCTCGTCCTCGTCGAGATCCTGCAGCGCATATTGGTATTGCGTGCGCGCGACGCGCGACTCGATCTGAAGGTCCTGCGCCGGCTGCAAATGCAGCGTGATGCCGTGAACGCCCTCGACCGCATGTTGCAGCCGCGCCATCACGGCCGCCGCGGACGATTTCCGCGCGTCGGGGCTGCCGATATCGATGTAGAGCCGGCCGCTGTTCAAGGTCGTGTTGACCGAGCCGATGCCGACGAAGCTGCCGACGGTGACGACATCAGGATCGCGCGCGATCACGGCGGCGAGCTGTTGCTGCCGCTCCGCCATCGCCGCAAAGGAGATGTCCTGGGCCGCGTCGGTGGTGCCGATCAGCAGACCCGTGTCCTGCAGGGGCAGGAAGCCCTTGGGGATCGCGACGTACAGCATCCCGGTCGCCACCAGCGTGAGCACCGTGAAGGCGAGCGTGAGGCCACGGTGCCTCAGCACCCAATCGAGGCCCCAGAGATAGAAGCTCGCGGAGGCCTCGAAGCCGCGCTCGCTGATCCGGTACAGCAAGCCGTGCTGTGCATCGGGATCCTCGTGTCGCAACAGCTGTGCGCACATCATCGGGGTCAATGTCAGCGAGACCAGGCCGGATATGACGACCGCAATGGACAAGGTGATGGCGAATTCCCGGAACAGCCGGCCGACCACGCCGCCCATCAGCAACAGCGGGATGAACACGGCGATCAGCGAGACCGTCAGCGAGACGATGGTGAAGCCGATCTGCCGCGCGCCCTTCAAGGCTGCTTGCAGCGGCTCCTCGCCGTCCTCGACATAGCGCGCGATGTTCTCGATCATCACGATGGCGTCGTCGACAACGAAGCCTGACGCAATCGTCAGCGCCATCAGCGAAAGATTGTCGAGGTTGAAGCCGCACAGCGCCATGACGCCGAAGGTCGCGATCAGCGACACCGGCAGCGTGACGCTCGGGATCACCGTCGCCCACAGCTTGCGCAGGAAGATGAAGATAACAAGCACCACCAGTGCGACGGTCAGCACCAGCGTGAACTGCACGTCGTGGATCGCGGCGCGGATCGTCGTGGTGCGGTCGCTGACGACGGAGATCTTCAGTGCTGCGGGCAAGGAATCCTGCAGCTTCGGCAAGACGCTCTTGATCGCGTCCACGACCTCGATCGTGTTGGCGCCGGGCTGGCGCTGGATGTCCAGCAGCACGGCGCGCTCGCCCTGGAACCAGGCCGCCTCCTCGGAATCCTCGACACTATCGATGGCGGTGCCGACATCGCGCAGCAGCACCGGCGCGCCGTTGCGATAGGCGATCACCGCGTCCTGATAAGCCTCCGCCGTAAAGAGCTGGTCGTTGGTGTCGACGTGAAACGCCTGCCTCGGACCATCGAGCGAGCCCTTGGGATTGTCTGCGGTGGTCGCGGCAATGCCGCGGCGGACGTCGTCGAGCGAGAGGCCGAGCCCGGCCAGCCGAGTCGGGTTCATTTGCAGGCGCACCGCGCGGGTGTGCCCGCCCTCGATGCTGACGGCGCCGACGCCCGGAATCTGCGACAGCTTCGGCACCAGAATGGTCGCGGCGTGATCATTGGCCTCGTGCAGCGCCATCGTCTTTGAGGTCAGCGCCAGGATCAGCACCGGCGTGTCGGCCGGATTGACCATGCGATAGGTCGGCGGGCTCGGCAGCTGCTCGACCGGAATCCAGCCCGCGGCCGCGTTGATGCGCGCCTGCACGTCCTGCGCGGCCGCGTCGATCTTGCGCGAGAGGTCGAACTGCAGCGTGATCTGGCTGTAGCCGTAGGAGCTGGTCGAGCTCATGTCGGTCAGCCCCGAGATCGTGCCGAAATAATGCTCCAGCGGCGCGGTGATCGAGGTTGCGACGACGGTTGCCGAAGCGCCGGGATAGCGCGTCACCACCTGGATGGTGGGAAAGTCGACATTCGGCAGCGGCGCGATCGGCAGCTCACGATAGCCGAGCATGCCCAGCAGCACGACCGCGACGATCATCAGCGTCGTTGCGATCGGCCGGAGGATGAAGGGCGCGGACATGGCGGACCTCAGTCAACGCGCGGCTCGGAACGCGGCTGAGCGGTGGGCTGCGCCTTGGCGGTCGGCGTCTGGCCCTCGATGGTGATGCGGGACCCGTTCTCGAGCCGGTAATAACCGTCGGTGACCACGCGCTCACCCCTCGCGAGGCCCTTGTCGATCAGCGCGCGCCCGTCAAAGATCTGTCCGACCGTGACGGGGCGGAAGGCGGCGGTGTCGTCCGCCTTCGCGACCCAGACGAAGTCCCCGCGCGGCCCGTGCCGCACGGCAATCGCGGGCGCGGTGATCGCGTTCTTGCGCGTGTCCACCGTGATCCGCCCGTTGGCGAAATTGCCCGGCCAGAGCTTGAGCGTCTTGTTGGGAAAGCTCGCCTTCAGCTTGATCGTGCCGCTGGCCTGGTCGACCTGGTTGTCGACCAGCGTGATCGTGCCCTTGTCGAGCTCGACCGAGTTGTCGGCGGTGAGCGCGACCACCGGCGCCTCGGTCTGGCCGAGACTGAGCCGGGTCTGGCCGACCGCGACCGCGGCGAGCGTGTAGATCACCGAGATCGGCTGCAATTGCGTCACGGTGACGATGGTCGTCGGCGACACCGCGCGCACATAATTGCCCTGGTCGACCAGGCGGATGCCGAGCCGGCCGCCGATCGGCGCGCGAATGTTGGTGAAGCCGAGCTGCGTGCGCGCATATTCGATCTGGGCGTCGTCGTTGCGCACCTGCGCCTTGTACTGCTCGACCAGCGCATGCTGCTGGTCCACGACCTGCCGCGAGATCGCGGCGGTCTTGATCAGCGCGTCATAGCGCTCCATGTCGATCTGGGCGCCGTCGAGCAGCGCCCGGTCCTTCTGCCTGACCGCGAGTTGCTGATCGAGCTGGGCCTGGAACGGGCGCGGATCGATCACGGCGAGAATGTCGCCCTGCTTGACGTCCTGGCCTTCCTGGAAAAGGATTTGCACGATCTCGCCGTCGACCCGGCTCTGCACGTTGACGGTGTTGGAGGCCTGGATGGTGCCGATACCGGTCAGGTAGATCGGCACGTCCTCCGCCTTAGCAGTGGCGACCTTCACCGCGACCGGCGGCCTTGGCGGAGGCGCCGCGGCGGGACCTTGCTCGGCTTCCGCTGCCGGCATGAAGGGCAGCGCGAACGGGAGCTTGAGGCTCTTGATGTCATCTCTGAAATGATAGGCGGCATAGCCTGCCGGCAGCACCACCAGCGCGCCGATGAGGAGTTTTGCTGCGCGTTTCACGTTCAAACCCATCACGCTGAGCTGGTCGCCGACGCCGAGTCCCGATGACCCGGACGGCACTTCCTGGCACGAAGCAGCCTGACGCTGCGATTGGCAGGACCATGTGCTACAGTTGGTAACATTAACACGTGTAGCATATTGAGATCAACTGCACTTGCGTTGTTCAACGCCTGGTTGCCGATGGATTTTGACGGGCCTAGAGCATGATCCGGACCCGGAGGCCGCGTCAGCGAAAAGCGTGCAGCGGTTTTCCGGAAAGGTCGTGCACAAACAATAGTCTAAGGCGCGATGATGATTGTCATCGCGCTTTAGACGACTTCGACGGTCGCCGCGTCGAACAGGGTGCCGGCCGTGCGATGGCGGGCGAGCACTTCGGCAGGCAGCTCGGTGACTGCGTTTTGCGCGGTGCTGTCCAGCATCGCGTGGACGCGCCGGCTTGACGCCTTCAGCACCGCCGGATCGAGCTTGCCGGAATCGACGCCGTTGATGATCGACTGGGCTAGGAAGCGCGCGCGTTCGGTGTCGGTCAGATGCGAGCAGATCATCAGCATGTCGTTGCCGGCGGCCACGAAGCGCGCGCCCGAGTCGGGCGCATCCAACCGGCCCGCCATCGCGCGCATGCCGACGTCGTCGGACACGATCACGCCGTCGAACTTCATCGCCTCGCGGAGCAGCCCGTGCGTGATCGCGCGCGACAGCGTCACGGGATCGTTGCGATCGAGCTTCCGGTACAGGATGTGCGACGTCATCATCATGCCGATGCCGCCGGCGATCGCGGCGGCAAACGGCTTCAGCTCGCGCGCCTTGATCTGCTCGAGGTCGAGATCGAGCACCGGCAATTCGTGATGCGAATCCACCTGCGTGTCGCCATGTCCCGGGAAATGCTTGCCGCAGGCGCGCACGCCGCGGCGCTCCATCGCCCTGGTGAAGGGCAGCATCGACCTGATGACGTCATCGGCGGTGCGGCCGAAGGCGCGCTCACCGATCACGGGGTTGGCGGGGTTGCTGTGAATATCCAGCACCGGCGCGAAATTCAGGTTGCAGCCGAGCGAGGCGAGTTCGGCGCCCATGGCGTCGCCGACCTGCTCCGCGGTGCCGGCCCAGCGCGCCGCATAGGAGAAGCGCGTGATCGGCGCCGGCGTGCGGCAGACGCGCCCGCCCTCATGATCGATCGCGATGAACTGCTTGTCTCGCCGGGAGGCGTCGCGGATCGCGGCGATCAGGTCGCGATGAACCGAGAGCCAGTCCCGATACGGCAGATCGTGGCGGAAATTGCTCTTGTAGAGAATGACGCCGGCGGGCCTGAGATCCCGCAGCAGCGCGCGGTCGCGGTCATCGAGGACGCTGGTCGGCTTCAGGCCAATGAAGAAATGGTCGCCGACCGTTGCAAGAAGGGAATCGCTCATCCGCTAGCGCCGCCACAGATTGTCGGGGTTGATGGAAATGGAGCCGGACGCAACGCGAACTCTTAAGGCTCCGGCGCGGGCCTGACGAGTCGCCCGCTTCGCCACCACATTATTTCAAATTCCTTAACGGAATCAATCTTCGAATCCAGCGTATGAGGAACCGGCGCCGGCAAGGTGAGTGCCTTGCCGGCGCCTCCTTTTTCACGCCGCAGCCAGCTGCGGCTGCACCGGCCGCCTGCCGATCATCAGCGACAGCACGGCTGCGACGATGCCGGTCGCACCTGCGATCATGAAGGCCTGCAGGTAATCGCCCTGCGCCGAACGCATGAAGCCGGCGAAGAACGCGGCGCAGGCTGCGCCCAGCTGATGGCCTGCGACCACCCAGCCGAAGATCAGCGGCGCGTTCTTGTCGCCGAAGGCCTCGTTGGCGATGCGCACCGTCGGCGGCACGGTCGCGATCCAGTCGAGGCCGTAGAACACGGCGAACACGGAGAGGCTGACGAAAGAGAAGTCCGAGTAGGGCAGGTAGATCAGCGACAGGCCGCGCAGGCCGTAATAGAAGAACAACAGCTTGCGCGGATCGAAGCGGTCGGTGAGCCAGCCCGACAGCGTGGTGCCGAACAGGTCGAAGAAGCCCATTAGCGCGAGCAGGCTCGCCGCCTGCACCTCGAAGATGCCGTGGTCGCCGCAGAACGCGATCAGATGGGTGCCGACCAGGCCGTTGGTGGTGAAGCCGCAGATGAAGAAGGTCGCGAACAGGAACCAGAAGGTCGGCGTCCTCGCGGCGCGGATGAGGTTGCCGATCGCCGCGACGAACGGATTGCCCTGCGCAGGCGCGGCCGGTTGATCCTCATGGGTGCTGCCATAGGAGCGCAGGCCGATCGCAGAGGGGCGCTCCGGCACCAGGAAATACACCAGCGGGATCAGCGCCGCGCAGCAGGCGGCGACCGTCAGCACCACCGGCTTCCAGCCGCCATATTCGACCAGCGACGCAAGGCCCGGCATGAAGATCAGCGTGCCGGTTGCGGTGCTCGCCGTCAAAAGTCCCATGACAAGGCCGCGATTGGTCGTGAACCAGCGATTGACGATGGTGGCGCCAAGCACGTTGGCGACCGCGCCCGAGCCAATGCCGGAGAGCAGGCCCCAGCTCATGAACAATTGCCACGGCGTGGTCATGAAATAGCTCACGGCCGTCGAGACCGACATCAGCATGAGCGCGCCGAGCACGGTACGGCGGATGCCGAAGCGCTGCATCACCGCCGCGGCGAAGGGACCGGCGAGGCCATAGAGGAAAATGCCGACAGCAGCCGAGGACGAGATCACGCTGACGTCCCAGCCGAAGGCCTTCTGCAGCGGCAGCATGAGGACACCAGGCGCCGCACGCAGGCCGGCGGAGGCCAAGAGCGCCAGGAAAATCACGGCAACGACCACGAAGGCGTAGTTCTGGCCGAACGGCCGCCGCAAGACCGCGGAGGATTGAACGGAGGCAGGTTGAACGGGGGCAGGTTGAACAGGGGATGGGGGCATGTTACTTACCGGTACGTATGGCGATGCGGTATTAGTACGTACCGGTCAGTAACATTGTCAAGCCTGTCTTGGAGGCAGTCTTGGAAGCAGTCTTGGAGGCACGGGAGCCAGATGACGAAAAAAGCCGAGAAACCCGCCAACGCCCCGCTGCGGGCTGCCGACCGCATCCGCGCCTCCGCCAGCGAGCTGTTCTACCGCGAGGGCATCCGCGCCGTCGGCGTCGACGAGGTGGTGGACCGCGCCGGAGTGACAAAACCGAGCCTTTATCGCAGCTTCGCCTCCAAGGACGATCTCGCCGCCGCCTATTTGCGCGACTACGAGGCGAACTTCTGGGAGAATTTCGAGCGCCCCGGTGGCAAGAGCTACAGCAATCCGCGCGACCACGTGCTTGCCTATATCGGCCAGCTTGCGCAGCGCGCGGTGGCCAAGGGCTATCGCGGCTGCGGCCTCAGCAACGCCGCGGTGGAATATCCCGCGCCCGACAATCCCGCCCGGCAGGTCGCCGAAGCGCACAAGAAAGTGTTCCGCAAGCGCCTGCGCGAACTCGCCGCGCAAATGGGCGCGCGCCAGCCGAACGTGCTCGGCGATGCGCTGCTGCTCCTGATCGAAGGCATCTACGTCACCGGCCAGCAATCCGAAGACGGCCCGGCGCAGTCGGCGCTCGCCGCCGCGAAGCTCCTGATCGATGCGAGCGTGAAGGCGGGGTGAGCGGGTCCCTGAACGCTGCGCTCGTCGATGCCGCGCCGCGCATTGCTCTGTGACAGGAACTTCCATTTTTTCCCGACGTTAGACCGGCGGCGCGCACGAGCGGCCGGCTTCGATGAAAAACTTTGCCAACGCGGAATTTTCACCAGAGGTGATCGAGCTCATGACCACCGCCCTGGAAGCTGCGGTCGCGACCCTGCCGGAGCCCGTGCATTCCGCCCATGTCAATGCGCTCGCCGAGTCGATCCTGCGTACGGCCGGAGCGGGCGAGCGCGATGTGACGAACTTGCAGAGGATTGCCTTGCTGGAGCTGCAGCTTGCGCCACGAGACTGATGAGACTGATATGAAGACGAGAGCTGCAATTGTCATCGCACTCTTTGCGGCATGGGCCGTTCCGGCGCAGGCGAGCAACTGGACGACCTATCGCATTCCCGAATCCGGAACCTCCATCGACATTCCCACCTCGATCTTTACCGAGCAGGCCGGAAAGCCCGACGGATACGGCCAGCAATTTCGCACATCCGACGGTGCTGCCGATCTCACCGTGCAGGCCGTTCCTCGCCAGCCCGGGATTTCGCCCGGCGCATTCCTCAAAGCGAAACAACCACCATCGGGAATCGTCTACAAGCGGATCGCGCCTGATTTCTTCGTCGTCTCCAGCATCAAGCGTGACAAGATCTGGTACGACCGCTGCAACTTCACCAGCCGCTACGTGCATTGCGTGCTGATCAATTATCCCGCGACCGAGAAGCGGCAATGGGACGAGGTGGTCACGCGCATCAGCCACAGCCTGAGTGGCGGCTGACCGAACGCAAAAAAGGGCTGCCCGATTGCATCGGGCAGCAGGTCGTGAGGACCAAATTGCTTGCGCGGCTCTAACGCACCGTCGTCGACGTGGTTGACATGTCCGGCTTCGAACCGGGCGTGTGCGACATGGTCTTGGTGGTTGAGCCCACCTCTTCGCCGGCCTTGACCTTGGTGCGGGTGTGCGAGCGGCTGAAGGTGCCGCCCTCATGCGCCTGCGCCCGGGCGTTGGAGTTCATCACCGGTCCGTTGCCCTTGTTCATGTTGACGCCGGTGTGGGATTTGCCGTTGACGGAAGCCGCGCTTCCGCCTGATGCGATCGACGAACCCGTGCTGCCGTTGGCAGAGGTGGAGGTGCCGCCGGTGCCGACCGTGGAAGCGGAGGTGCCGCCCACGGCGGCCGAGCCGCCCGTTCCGCCTGTCATGCTCTTTTGCGCGAGGGCGGGCGATGCGGCGCCGAGCAGAAGTGCGAGCGCCGCGATGGTCAGATGCGTTCTCATGTTTCAATCCTCAACAAATCTCAAGGCGACGAGGTCGAGATCGTGCAGCCATTGACGGTGATGGTGCTGGTACTTGCGGAGCCGGGACCGCCCGCCGTCGAGGACGAGCTCGATACGTTGCCGCCGCCAGCCTGCACATGCACCGACGATCCGCCCGCCGAGCTGGAGCTCGACAGCGAGCCGCTGGATGCGGTCGATCCGGTCGTGCCTGAGCCCGACGCGCCCACCGCGCTGATGCTGCCGTCGGCATGCTTCTCGACCTTGACCTTGCAGGTTTCGCCCGACGCGGTCTTGCCTGACTTCTCGGTGGTTTCGGCAACAGCGGTGGAGCCCATCAAGGCCAGGGTTGCGATCGCAATGATTGATCTGTTCATGCGAGTTCTCCTCCAACACAGACGAAGGAGCGGCATTGCTGCCGCTCCGGAAAGTCAAGGCATCAATCCTTGTCCTTCTTCATCTCGTCCTTGTGGTGGCCCTTGCCCTTTTCCATGCCCATCTCGCCGGCATGACCCGCAGACGAGCCGGCCGCGCCGACGGTCGAGCCGCTCTTGCCGCTGCCGGCTGACGAGCCGCCGGTGCCTACAGTCGATGCCGAGTTGGATGCCGAGCCGGCCGCGGAGCCGCCGGTGCCGACGCTGGACGAGCTCTTGCCGCCGCCCGCGGACGAACCGCCGGTGCCGAGCGTCGAGGCCGAACCGCTGCCCGAGCCACTGCCGGCCGCAGACCCGCCGGTGCCGACGCTGGACGAGCTCTGGCCGCCGCCCGCGGAAGAGCCGCCGGTCCCGAGCGTCGAGGCTGAGCCCGAGCCGCTACCCGATCCCGCCGAAGAGCCGCCCGTGCCGATGGTCGAGTTGCTGGTGCCACCACCAGCCGAAGAGCCGCCGGTGCCGACCGTCGAGCTCGATTGCGCAACGGCGAGAGCCGTGCTGGCCAGCAGAGCAGCCGCAGCCGCAGAAAGTTTCCAAATCCTCATCTTTCGTCTCCTCCAGTTTCTTGCAAAGAATCGCCATGCAGGCACGGGATAAATTGGCAATCGCGCAAACGTTCCTGCGGCGCGATGTCTGCAGCTGATGTTCCGAATTTGAGGTTTTGCAACGCACCGAGCGCGACGACATCATCGCGTCTATTCATCTGATGTTCATTCGCGCCTCACTGAGCGCACGGAGAACAGGTAGCCAGCTTTTCGCTGCGCCGATTTGATCGGCGCACGGTCTGATCTATCTCTGTTGCTTCAGTGCCCCGCGCGAGGAGACAGACGCTTGGCCCGGGAAGATCAAAGCCAGTCAGTCCTGGCTTGCATCGCGAAGCGGCGACCTGGCCTCACCGCCACCCGAGCGCCGGCGCGACATGCTTCAGGATCGCCTCGATCGCATGAGCGCAATAGTCGACGCCGAGCTGGTTCGGAATCGTCAGCAGCAGCGTGTCGGCTTCCGCGATCGCCTCGTCCTGCCTGAGCTGCTCGATCAGCACCTCAGGCTCCGCCGCATAGGAGCGGCCGAAGATCGCCCTTGTCTGTGGATCGATGAAGCCGATCTGGTCCTCGCCACCGCGCTCGCCGCCGAAATAGGCGCGGTCGCGATCATCCATCAGCGCGAAGATGCTGCGGCTGACCGAGACGCGCGGCGTGCGGGTGTGGCCGGCTTCCTTCCACGCGGCGCGATAGGCGCGGATTTGCGCGGCCTGCTGCACGTGAAAGGCTTCGCCGGTTTCGTCGTTCTTCAGCGTCGAGCTCTGCAAATTCATGCCGAGCTTTGCCGCCCACACCGCTGTTGCGTTCGAGCCGGCGCCCCACCAGATGCGTTCGCGCAAGCCCGCCGAATGCGGCTCAAGCCGCAACAGGCCCGGCGGGTTCGGAAACATCGGCTGCGGATTGGGCTGGGCGAAGCCTTCGCCGCGGAGCAGGTCGAGAAACACCTCCGCGTGGCGCCGGCCCATGTCGGCATCGCTCTGGCCCTCCGCCGGGCGATAGCCAAAATAGCGCCAGCCGTCGATCACCTGCTCGGGCGAGCCGCGGCTGATGCCGAGCTGAAGCCGTCCGCCGGCGATGAGATCGGCGCTGCCTGCGTCCTCGACCATGTAGAGCGGGTTCTCGTAGCGCATGTCGATCACGGCCGTGCCAATCTCGATCGTGCTGGTCCTGGCGCCGACGGCGGCAAGCAGCGGGAAGGGCGAGGCCAGCTGCCGCGCGAAATGATGGACGCGGTAATAGGCCCCATCGGCGCCGAGCTGCTCGGCCGCGACCGCCAGCTCGATCGATTGCAGCAGCGTGTCTGCCGCCGAGCGCGTCTGCGACTGTGGCGAGGGGGTCCAGTGTCCGAAGGACAGAAATCCGATCTTTTTCATGGAGGTCATTTAATACAGGCAAGGACGGCGTCAACCGCCTGCGCCGGCGGCCGGATGAGGCCGTGTCCTCGTTGAGGCTGGCCACCTGATGCCCGCTCAACCCCGAACAGCAGCGGCATCGCTCAACCGCTGCTTGGGTGATCCACGCAGAATCAGTCTCCGACCTCGGGTATTCTGGTTTCCTTCCATGGATTTTTTGCGCGCTTGAGCTTCTTTGCGATATCCGTACCCCCTGTCAGCTTTTGAAGAAGGTACTTCACCAAATCCTCGCGCTCTGATTTTTTCGTGAGCGAGAAATGCTTGATGGTGATTTCGAGGCGATCCCGCTTGGGATGGTATTCATGTTGAATCGACGGCCTTTTCGACATCGTTGACCTCTCCGCGAGGGACATGAACCGATCATCCGTCATGCATGCTTCAGTGTACGATCGGCAGTCGTTCGGCACTGTGATTTAGCTTACATTTGCTTCAGCGAAGTCCTGCTACACACTATTTCCCTTCCGGGAGCATTTCGATCATGAGCGCCAAGGTGATTTTGGTCATGCGGCACGCCGAAAAGTCGGACGATCCGCTTGATCCCGACCTCACTCCCGCCGGCAATGCCCGCGCGCAACGGCTGGCTCAATACATTCCAGCGACATTTGGAGCGCCGAAGTGGTTGTTTGCAACCGCTGCTTCAAAGCACAGTCGGCGTCCAATTCAGACGCTGGAGCCTCTTGCCAGGCAATGTCACCTGACCATCGATGAAACCTACGCCGATCAGGACTACGGCGCGCTGGCGCACCACCTTCGCAAGAGCGACGCCTTCGATGAGGCGCTCGTCGTGGTCTGTTGGCATCACGGAAATATCCCGCCGATGATGCATGCGCTGAAGGCATCAGCGGACGCTTATCCGGACCCCTGGAAAGGCGATGTTTTCGATCTCATTCTTCAAGTCGAGTTTGCGAAGGATCGGGAAACGCCCGAGGTCACGAAAGTGCGGGAGCCGTTCTGACGTTGCGCCTGCCGCCGACGGCGCCGAGTGAAAAGTCGGATCGACCGTCGCGGCGAACAATTGCGAGAGGAAGCAATGGATCGGTTGCCGAAGAAGCGAACAGCTATTCTGGCAGCGTTTTGTCTGGCGGCTTTGGCTGCGGCGGATATGCCGGCTCCCTTGCGCGCCGCGCCGGCCGGTTACGAAATCCAGAGTTTTCCAGTGCCGGAAGCGCTCCAGTCGGAGGGCCGGTCGCTTTCGGCGGACAGCAAGGATTGGATGAAGAAGTGGAGGGGAATGAACCTCGAGGACAGCGCCTCCTATACATTCAAGGAGCTGTCGGGCTCGACGTCGATCAATATGAAGATCGAGAAGATCGATGCGTCGGATCCGAAAGGCTACAAGTCGCGCGGATCCTTCGTCCCACGGAATAGTTCCGCCAATCCCGACATCGAGATCGCGGCTTTCAATCTCAGCGCCATCCTTGGATACGACCAGATCTATCGCCCCGCCGCACGCTACGAGCTTGGCCCGATCGCGAGCCAGGCGTTGAAATCCCTCATCGGAAAGTACAACATTCATGGTTCCGCGCGGCTGGCCAACAAGGCCCGAATATTGAAGGCCATAGAGTCCGGGTCACCCCTGAAGGGCTGTGTCAAGGCCAAGAAGGACGACACGGGCGTCGCGTTCGACGCGATCGCCAACACCCACGCCGCGTCAAATGGCGCCCCGAACGCCGGTCACCCGATCATTCGGTTCCTGCAGGCGGCGAATGACAAGCCGACGGCAGGCAAGAGCCTGATTTTGAAAACCGGCTATGACGGCGACGAACTCGAGCTCGCGCGGGAATATTCGGTCATCATGACGATCGACGCCATCACCCAGCAGTGGGACCGGTACAGCGGCGGCAACGTGGCGATCCGGAAAGACGATCAAGGTCGCGCTCATTTCTACATGACCGATAACGGCGGAGCCGATCTCAGCGACAGTTGGAACGCGCGGAATCTGACCTGGTTCAGCCGCTTCGATCGCGGCGTCATCCAGAAACTGGACGATCTGAAACGATTCCTCGACACCCCCGCGACCGGCTATCTCGGATATTCCGATCCTGAAGTGTTCGTCGCCGACCTTGGTCTCTACTCCCAAAACAGCGCGGCTATCAATGTTCAACGGCTCAGAAGGAACCTGGGCTTTGTGCTGGACTACGTCCGGGCGACCGAAACCAAGTTCGGCGATAAAGCCTTCTTCGACTGAGTCTGCCGCGCGCGATCAGACGACGCAGCTGATCGGATTCGCCCGCGGCCGCCGCGGCTGCGGAGCTCTCACGGCTCGCAACTCCTGACTTTGACTGTTTGGGTCGAGAAATGGGCCTGCAGATCCAGGTCGAGCTTCAAGACGCCTTTGAGGCATGCTTGATGCAGCTTGGTCGCAAGGTCCTTCAGATTCCTTCGGATGTTGGCGTAATCGTCGGCCGTAAAAACCAATTCCCGGACGAAGAAATCCTTCGTTTCAGTCGAATCGGCAACGGCGTCAAGTTGCTGGAGAAGCAGGTAGGTCTTGGGATCAATGTGCGCGATACGATCGGCCAGGCCGACTCGATTTGCAATATTCTCCTTTGCGACCCCGCAGTCATTGTCTTTCAGGAGCATCTTCTTGAGCTGAACAGCTCCCAGTCTCGCAGCCTCTTCGGGCGTCAAGTCCTTGCTCGACTTCAGCTTGGGGCTGCCATCCCCCTCCGGGTCCGCTGCGTCGAGGTAGTAGTAGGTGGTAAGATAGTGGATGTTGCCGAAGCGATCCTGCTGGTTCATCAGCGTGTCGAGCACGATCAAGTCCGCAGCATCCTTGAGCTGCACCATCTCCTGAACGTTTTCGGTGGTGAAGCTTCGTCCCACCAGCGTACTGATGTCGACGTTGCGGGCCAGCATTTGCACGACCGGGTTCCTGTCGCGGAAATTCACCGCGCGGGCTACGTTGTTGGCTCCGCCATTGAAGAACTCCTTGTAGAAGCTTTCATGCTTTGGATTTTCGCTAAGGGCGCCATACGACTGGGTGAAGTCGTTGGTCAGCAGAAAATCCCGCCTTTTGCCGTTCGCGCCTGCTGTCAATTGCGCCATCAGGCTTGCCCAGGTCTGATGAATAAGACTGTTCGAGGCGGTCTCCGCCAGCGCCGCGCGACCGAGGGCAATATGGTTTTGCAGGTCGAACGTGCGCAGAACTGCCGGAGGTACGTCAGCGATGCCACCAAGCATGCGCGACAGATGGTAGTAGCCGAGGATGGATGGCGTGTAGCTGCAGCTGGAGCTCAGCTTGTATTTGGCTATCTTGTGGGCGCCGGCAGTGTTGCAACGAGCGGCCTCAACCTGTTCGGGAGTGCCCCCTTGAGGGAGTGAATAGAGGTCAAGACCCGGATTCGTGCTGTTGAGTTTCGGACAAACAGCCGAATTCTTGTGCTCATCGATATTGCAAAGCCGAATCTCGATCTCGCTGTCCTTGTCGAAATATTTCCCCGCAGCGAGATGCTTGGGAACGACGCAAATCTCGGCATTTCTGCCTGGCACCGGAATCTGCATGGTCTGTTCGCCGCGCGCAGGGTCGACGGATAAGCCGGCATAGGCGTATGCCGGAGCCAGCAGCTGCAGCGGCAGCAATAGCAGCTGAGTGAAACGCGCAGGTCTCATGGCGTGCGATGCGCGCATGAAAAAGGTCCTGGAAGCCTCAATGATATTGCGGACAAACGCGAGCCGCGTCCTGCTCGGAAATTTGCAGCTCCGGATCCGTGAAGCGGACGAAATTCGCGACCTCGTCATGCTCTTTTGGATAACGAATCTTGGGCGGGATCACGCTATCCCAATATTCGGCTGCCTTGCGGGAATCCCATCCCGCTGGAGCGCAAAATTGAGCGAGGGAAGCGGCCGCGATAAAACCGGAAGCGTGCAGGCCATACCAGCAATGGACGTACATCGCACCCTTGCCTTGAGTGATGATCTCATGGAGCTTGGTGAACACCGTCTTCAAGGCCGCGCGGTTGTCCCACTGGTGATAGTCATATTGGAGCGAATTGCCGGCGCAGCTGACATTCTCGGTACCGTTCCATCCGGTTCGATACGCGTACACCGCCTGCGAGAAGCCGGCTTTGCAAAGTGCCTGAAGAGACTGATTTTGCAGCGGTCGGCGTGGACCGTCCACACCAGCGCGAGACCCTTCGGTGCCGCCGCGATAAAGGACCCCGGGCATGACGACGCGAAAGTGCGTCAGTCCTACTCCGTTCCCAACTGGAAAGAGCTTCTCTTTCTTCATATCGGCGTCGTCGGTTCCCGCAGGCTGCGCAAGAGCGCTCGCTGCAACTGACAGTCCCAACAGCAGAACCGAACAAAATCCCGGGATCTTGGACATGGCGTCTCCTCACCAAAGATAGTCAGTCTTGACGTCGCGTCGGACCTTGAGTCCCTCCTGAAAGCGAAAAGAGCGAGGTGGCTCCAGCGCATCCTGGGCAGCTCAGCAGATCGCGCTGGTCTCGACGTTAGAGCAGCCAGCGACCAAAGGTTGTGAACCACTTCACATGGCCGGAAAATGCGATTGAGCTAAGGTTGCAATCTCAAGTGAAGGTCGTTTGGTGCAGAGGTAGGTTCATAGGTTTGGCGAGGACCGGACATGCCAGCAACGCCCAATTTGCCGACGCCCGATTTCACCTTCGATGCCGACCAGCCCGGCGCATGTATCGCTGGCGTACGGCCGTATCGCAATGGATCCTACCGTCTCGACGCCGAGACGATCTCCAGCAAATTCTTCGTCCATAACTATGGGCATGGCGGTGCCGGCATTACGTTGAGCTGGGGCTGCGCCTCCAAGGTGCGGGATATCGTCAGGAGCCATCTGGTTGGCTCGCCCGATACAAAGGTGGCCGTCCTGGGTGCAGGAGTGATGGGCCTGACCGCCGCCACGCTGCTTGCCGATCTCGGTCTGACGGTCACGATCTATTCGGACCGCCCGCCGCTGCAGACCACGTCATCCAAGGCCGGCGGCCAGTGGGCGGTGTCGGTGGTGGAATTCGCGGGCAAGAGACAGGAACTCACTGACATCATCAAGTTCGCATACACGACCTTCAAAGCCAGCATCGGCCAGGGCTTTGGCGTCAGCGAGCGGCCGAACTATTCGGCCACGCCGTCGCATAATCTGGACGTCGTGATCCAGCTGGCGCCCGGTCTCATCAAGCCAAGGCAATCGCTTCCAAGGGAGCCGTTCGAGGGCCATACGAAGCCTGGCTTCGTCTACCAGACCTTGCTGATCGAACCGCCGATCTTCCTTGCGAAGCTCGAAGCAGACCTGCGGGCGCGCGGCATTACGTTTGTGAACAAGAGATTCGTCGACAAGTCGGACATCATCGCGTCGGTGCCGGAAACGATCGTCGTCAATTGTACCGGGCTCGGGTCGATGATGTTGATGAGCGATCCGAAGATGGTCCCGATCAAGGGGCAGTTGGCGATGTTGCCGCCGCAGCCCGCGTTGCAATATTTGTATGGTCAGGACGGATACTTGTTCCCGCGCGCCGATCACGTCGTCATCGGCGGGACGTTCGAGGTCGGCGTGAACAATGAGACGCCAGACAAATCCGTGTGCCAGGATCTCGTTCGTCACATCGCCTCCCAGTTTGGCAAGGCGGCGGCGAAGCCTCTTCCGGACATCCACATCCACAACCCGGACCACGCGCCGATCGTCAATCCGCAAATCCCGGAGGTCTGAGGCGAGGTCTCGTAGGTGCGAGGTCTCGTAGGGTGGCTTAGTCCTGCAGATGCGCGGAGCGCATCTGCAGGGGGTAACCCACCAGCTTCGGCGAATTGCTCGAATTATGGCGCCTCCAACCAGCGTGGAACGGGCAAGTCTTTCTGGCGCAGAAATTCCGGGTTGAACAGCTTGGATTGATAGCGCTGTCCGCCGTCGGCGAGGATGGTCACGATGGTCTTGCCGGGACCGAGGTCCCGCGCAAGCCGCATGGCTCCGGCGATGTTGATGCCGCTCGATCCACCGAGCACCAGTCCTTCGTGCTCGATCAGGTCGAACAGAACTGGCAACGCCTCCTCGTCCGTGATCCGGTACGCCGCATCGATTGGTGTGCCTTCAAGATTCCTGGTCACACGCACTTGTCCTATCCCTTCGGTAATGGAGTTTCCTTCGCTCGTCAGCTCGCCCTTGGTGAACCAGTTGTAGAGCGCGGCCCCCATGGGATCGCTGAGCGCAATCCTGATTGCTGGATTTCGCTCTTTGAGGGCTCGTGCGACCCCACCCAGCGTTCCGCCACTGCCGACGGCACAGGTAAAGCCGTCGATCTTTCCGCCCGTTTGTTGCCAGATCTCCGGCCCGGTCGTGCGGTAGTGGCCCTCGCGATTGGCAACGTTGTCGAATTGATTGGCCCAGAACGCACCGAGCTCTTCGGCGAGCTGGCCGGAATAGCGCGCGTAATGACTGGGATCCGAATAGGGAACGGCAGGGACCAGTCGCAGGTCTGCACCGCAGAGGCGCAGCATATCCTTTTTCTCCTGACTCTGCGTGTCAGGCATCACGATCACGCTTCGATAGCCGCGTGCATTCGCCACGAGCGCAATGCCGATGCCGACATTGCCGGCCGTGCCTTCGACGATGACGCCGCCGGGGGCGAGCTTGCCGCTTCGCTCGGCATCATCGACCATGGCGAGCGCCGCACGATCCTTGATCGACCCACCTGGATTGAGAAATTCGGCCTTGCCGTAGATCTCGCAGCCCGTGGCCTCCGACGCCATTCGCAGCCTGATCAATGGCGTATTGCCGATGGAGTCCAGAAATCCCGTACGGATACCGTTCATCGCCTGCTCACGCTCGCGTGCTCGCGCGACTTTAGGCTGTTCGGCGGACAATTCGGTTCTCTAGTTTGGGCGATGTGAGCAACGACTCGGGCGTCCAATCCGTGCGATCGGCAATTCCATTCCTGCGCTGTCTTTCAGTCTGCCTTGCGGGATGCACCGCCTGGTTCGCCTGCAAGGTCGCCCGCCGGCTCGATGTCGGCGACCACACGCTGATCATCACCGAAGCCTGTATGCGGTCACCATGCGGTGAGGCGGGGAGCGTCCCTTACGCCGCTTTTTCTGACTGGGCGAGATTAGGCTGTGTACTCACCAAGGCTAGCCGCCTGATGTCCGCTCACCTCGAACGGCAGCGGAGAACCGGACATCTCCGGATGTCGCGAAAGAGCCAGAAGCAGACATTGTGGATACCGTTAGTATCCAAACGGCGCGCAAGCCCTTGGTGAGGGTCAACCAGAAGCGCCATCATTGCCGGTCGGAATTCGTGTCACTTGGTTGCGCAGAAACCTCGCTCGCTCATTGCATTCGTCAACAGTTGCATTGAGCGGCAGCCCAATCCAGCGCAAACGGCCGATCGAAATAAATGTCGAGAGAACGGATGCGAGCAGGCACGAAAGGAGAATTTCGCTGGCATGTTGCCCTTGCCAAAGCAGGACCGGAATGAGGCCAAGTACAACCCATAAAGCAGAGTTCAGAACCATCGGCAGGCGATTCATCGGGCGGCTCCGTTCGGCGATTGCACAAAGATATGTGCACAACCTTGAGCCAAATGTCCATCCGCCGAGGATGCTGCCGCTCGCCGGAGCTGTTATGATGATGCGGTGTTGGGGATGGATCGTCCGGAAGAGGTAATGATCATGTCTTCAGAAGGATTGTCGAGCAGCGACGCCGAACGACTGCGTGCTTTCGAACGCCAAGGTCATGACGCTCTGGCAAGGAGTTATTACGAATTTTTTGCAGCGGTGACCACTCTAGCCACCGAGCCGCTTCTCGACGCCGTACGTTTGCAACCGGGCGCAAATCTGCTGGATGTCGCGAGCGGGCCCGGTGCTCTTGCGGCGGAGGCGGCAAATCGCGGCGCGCGCGCCGTGGGCGTTGACTTGTCCCCACGGATGGTAGAGCTGGCACACCAACTGCATCCTGCCATAGAATATCGTGAGGCAGACGTAGAACATCTCCCATTTCTCGATCATATGTTCGACGCGGTCGTCTGCGCCTTTGGGCTTGGACATTTTCCCCAGCCGGAACTTGCTGTCGCAGAGTGCGTCCGAACCTTAGCGCCAGGCGGACGCATTGCGTTCGCTTGGTGGGATGATCCGGCGCGCCAGCGGATCCAAGGCCTCTTCCGTGAAGCCATTGCCGAGATCGGAGTAACGTTACCGAAGGACGTCCCACAGGGCCACAATGTGTTTCGTTTCTCGGACTCGGACGAATTTCTTCGGTTACTAAGAGGAGCTGGGCTCACCGCGGTGGCGGTCACCGGGCATGCAGCCTCCTTTTTCGTTCCGGATACGGAAACTCTTTGGCGAGGTGGGTTAGGCAGCCTCGTTCTAACTGGCGCTGTCATCAGGCACCAAGATCATGCAACTCAGGACTTGATCCGAACCGCGTTCGAGCGCCGCGCCAAGGTCTACAAATCGGCCCATGGGCTGACGCTGCCTATCGCGTTCAAAATTGGCTCCGGCCAGCGATCGACTTGATGGCTGCTCAAGCGAAAGGTCGCCTTTGGCTCAACTGCGTCTTCAACTCTGTTCGAGCGCTGTCGGACGCAGCCTGGTTCGCGTGGAGATCAGCAGCGGGCCAAGCTAGACCTTTTGAGTTAACACCGCTAACCTTAGGTTGAACTCGAGCTTGCCCAGTTGAAGCGCGGAGCGAATTTTGAGCGTTGAGCCGATCATGAAGATTGAAGTGGTGACCCCGGAAGATTGCACGGGCACCGTCATCAGCGACCTGAATGCGCGGCACGCCCGGATTCGGGGCCAGGGTGTGCGCGGCAAAGCAAACGTCATCACGGCGATGGTGCCACTCGCTGATATGTTCGGCTACGCAGATGGCCTGCGCTCTCCAAGCCGAGGGCGTGCAACTTTCACGATGGGTTTCGACCATCATGCTACGGCGCCCAAGCCATCGAACGACGCTTAGGCCATCGAATTCCGACGCCACATTTGATTGGACGCGCGACTGGCGAGAGCATGATGTTGATAACCAAGGGACGGAATTTTCCCTCGCTGTCCACAAAGCGCCTGGTGCTGCGCGCCATGAAACCCAAAGATGCCGCCGCCTTCGGAGCACTCCTGTCGATACCGGAAGTAACCCGTCATTCAAACTGGCCGGATAAACCCAGCAAAATTCAAAGCGAACGCTATGCAAGGTGGATGGTGAAGCTTTACGCCTCCGGCAAGGGCTGCGCGTGGATCATCGAAGACCGAAAGTCGGAATCCCTCATTGGCGCGATCCGCTTCAATAGCTTTGAGAGAAAATGGAGTTCTGGCGAGATCGGGTACGAGTTACACCCGCAATTTTGGGGAAAGGGCCTGATGTCCGAGGCGGTCTCCGCCACGGTGGCCTGCGGTCACGAGATTTTTGGGCTTAACCGCATTGAGGCTTGGACGCTTCCGGGAAACTCGGCGTCAGACCGGGTCCTGGAAAAATCCGGATTTCGATATGAGGGCACCCTTCGACAGAAGGCCTGGTTCAAAGGCGCCTATCATGATTTCCGGATGTTTGGACGGATCGCGGGCGACCCACCGAATTAAATGATCGGTTGCAATTCGACGTGCTGACGTTCGGTCCGGGTCTCAAAGGCTTCCTTCGCGCCTGGCATGCCCTCGGTCCGGTCGTGTCCAGCAAGCAGACATCGTCGCGCTCTGGGCTTAGGTCAGCCAGGGGCCAAATGCCGACTTCTCGCAAGCTATTTCCGGGCTGTTACCAGACGCTTTCGGTGATATAGCGCCCTCATGTTTGATCCCATCCAATTCGCACTCTACATCGCTGCCGCGCTGCTACTTGCCATAACGCCGGGGCCGGGCATCTTTTACGTGGCAGCACGGACTCTCGCGGGTGGCAGGGGCGAAGGTATTAGCTCCAGCCTTGGAACCGGCTTAGGTGGTATGGTTCACGTCATTGCTGGGAGCTTAGGGATTTCGGCCATCGTGCTGACTAGTGCAGAACTATTCACCGCGCTTAAATTGGTGGGAGCCGCCTACCTCGTTTGGCTTGGTGTCCGCACATTCCGATCCGCTCGTAAGGATGCGGAGTTCGGCAAAGCGATGCCCTCGATCGGCACGCTGCGAGCGTTTCGAGAGGGGGTACTTGTTGAAGCGCTGAACCCTAAAACCGCAGCGTTCTTTCTAGCCTTCATTCCACAGTTCGTCGACTTGAATGCTGGACATGTGGCGATCCAGTTCATTGTTCTGGGCGCGGTATCAGTGGTTCTAAATACGCTGGCAGACGTTGTGGTGGCTTTTGCTGCGAGCAGCATCCGAAGCGGCGTGGCGGAACGTCCAAAACTTATTCGAAGACTGCGCGAAGGGTCCGGCGCGGCCATGGTGATGCTTGGCTTAGGTTTGGCTTTCGCTAAACGACCTTCCTGAGGTTCAGGCCCGTTACTGCTATGGGTCAAAGGCTGCCCTCCGCAGTCGGCAAATTCTGGTCGGATCTTCTTCCGGGAGCGGACATCGCCGCGCTCAGGGCTCAGGGCAGCCACGTGCCATAGGCGACGTCCACTAGCCTTCACTCAGGGATGCAAACGGACGTCCGCCGAAGGAATGGCAAATGAGAGAGGCCGCTAGCCGAGGTGGCCTTACTCTTGGAAGTCTTGAACGGTCTTGATCCGCTCAGCGCAGCGGGCAAGGCCTTCATAGTCTTCGGCTATTTTTCGGAGTGTTCGTCTTATTTGAGGGTGCTCGGCATGAGCTGCTGCCGGTTTGATGGACACCGAGATTAGGTGTTTTATCGAGCCGGAGGTTGGCGATGAAGAGACGGAAGTTCAGTCGCGAGTTCAAGGTCGAGGCGGCCAAGCTGGTCAGGGAACGCGGGGTGTCGGTGGCACAAGCCAGCCGTGACCTGGACGTGCACGAGAATGTCCTGCGCAAGTGGATCAAGGAGTTCGGCTCCGACCGGACACAGGCCTTCCCCGGCCATGGGCAGTTGAAACCCGAGCAGCAGGAGATCGATCGGTTGCGCCGTGAGGTCGCCAAGCTGAAGGCTGAGCGGGATATCCTAAAAAAGGCCGCAGCCTTCTTCGCGAAGGAAGCGACATGAAGTTCGTCTTCATCGCGAAGCACCGGGCGATCTGGCCGGTGGCATGGCTATGCGATGCGCTGGGAGTGTCGCGGTCCGGCTTCCATGCCTGGCTGAACCGCTCGCCCAGCGCCAGATCCCGCAGCGACGAGGATCTCGGCGACAAGGTGAAGGCCAGCTTCATGGCGAGCGACCGCACCTATGGCGCGCGCCGTGTCTGGCGCGATGTGCTCGCCGAGGGGGCGGACTGTGGCCTACACCGGATCGAACGGCTGATGCGCCTGCAGGGCCTGCGGGCACGGCCGCGCAGGCGGCGGTTGCCGAAAGACAGCGGCGATCGACAGCTCGAGACGGTGCCGGCGAACCTGCTGGACAGGCAGTTCGTTGCCGAGCGGCCGAACCAGAAGTGGATCGCCGACTTCACCTATCTCTGGACGACCGAGGGCTGGCTCTATGTGGCGGCGGTGATCGACCTGTTCTCGCGTCGGGTGGTGGGCTGGTCGATGAGTGCCACCATGACGGCACAGCTGGTAACGGACGCATTGTTGATGGCAGTCTGGCGACGCGGCAAGCCGGATGCGCTCTTGCATCACTCCGACCAGGGCAGCCAGTACACCAGCGAGCAGTTCCAGCGCTTGATGACCGACCACGGCATTGTCTGCAGCATGAGCCGTTCCGGCAACGTGTGGGACAACGCTGCGATGGAGAGCTTCTTCTCCTCGCTCAAGACCGAACGGACGGAAGCCAAAACCTACAGGACCAGAGACGAGGCGCGCGCCGATGTGTTCGACTACATCGAGAGATTCTACAACACGATCCGCAGGCACTCGACGATCGGCTACGTCAGCCCGGTTGAGTTCGAGCGCAAGGTGGGATTAGCTTAACCCGGTGTCCATCAAACCGGCAGCAGCTCAGCATTATTCGCCAGGGCGTGAAACTCCTCGGCTCGATTCCACCAATGCTGGGGCGGGTGCATGGGCTTCATTCCCATTACGCTACGTATTCGTCAGGAAGTGGCAGCTTCAGCATCTCAAGGCTGTCGTGATACGCGGGTAGGTATCGCTGCAGCAGCTCTCAAGGCTCTCGGGATCGTGGTGGTAGGGCCGACGGAACTTCTCTGGTGCGCTCATATGTCATCGTTCCCAGCCTAGCCGGAAACTCCGGCGCCGAGGCGCCGAAGTTCCAGTGGCCTCGGTACTCACGGCGCCGAGGATCATCCCGGAAACCACTAGTCTCTGTGGGCCGCCCCAAACCCTGCGTATTCTGGGCTCATGTGTCATTGACGAATATCAGTTCCGGGAAGGGATTGTTTGTCAGTCCACTCCCCTTGAGGGACATCGCAATCGCCGAGCGACGGAATATCCGCAGTGGGTCACAAGCTGACGAATTGGCCGATGGCGCTGGTGGGCAGCTAAGGGCCAGAAGGCGACATCTCGGGCTGGGCCGATAATGTGACAGGCCGCCCTGAGGCGGCGTCGGAGGAAAGACATGGCCCTTCGATTTGCGATCGAACTTCTCAAATCCATCGCGATCATAATTGCGCTGACGCTGGCAATGGGCTTTGCGGTCGAATTCGTTGTTTCCGCTCTATCCGACCGTGATGTAAGTGGCGCATTTGGTTCTTAGCCGGAATTGCTGGCGGCATACTTGGCTTAGTCGTCGCCGTCGTGATCGTCCTCAGGCGGATTGCTGACGTCGAGGATTGATCTGTCCTGATAAGCATAGATTGCGACTTAGTCTCGCTATAAGCTTGCTTGCTTTCTGGGAAGGCAAAACATGTTACCCGCAGATTACGTTTTTGGCCTCGCTGTTGCGTTAGTCGTCATATTCAACGTCTATTTTGGACCCCGTATCGAGCGCGAACGCGTTGCAATGCAGTGGGGACGTAACGGCGAGCCAACATGGTGCGCCCCAAAATGGTTGGCGATGTGGGGAATGATTGTCTTCATGGCGGCTGTTCGGCTTTTTATTTGGCTGGCCTCGACATATGCGCCGCAGCGTGTGCACGGAGTTGAACTAGGAATAGTCATTTTCTCGGTGATCGCCGCGGGCTCCCACCTATTTGTTTTGATGAAGGCGAGAGCGGCGCGCTGACGACGTCGCGCAAGTCGGCTAAGGGTCAAAGGACTAAACCGCTCGCGCGGTAGGCCGCTGCGGCAAGCGGGGCGGCCAAGACGATAGCGCCGAGGGGCGTCCTGTCTTGAGATTGAGGGGTTGCAACAACCTCACTCAAGACAGGAGCATCCCATGACCGACGAGGCAATGAGCCCGTTGCGCCGGCGCATGATCGAAGACATGACGATCCGCAAGTTGGCCCCGAAGACCCAACATGACTACGTGCAAAGGGTCAAGAACTTCGCGGCGTTTCTCGGGCGCTCGCCCGATACGGCGAGCTTCGAGGACGTGCGGCGCTACCAGCTGCATCTGGCGGCGAGCGGCGTTGGGGTGCCGACCATCAATCAGACCGTCTCGACCCTGCGGTTCTTTTTCAAGGTCACGCTGAAGCGCCACGAGATTGTCGAGCACACCCATGTCATTCACGAGCCGCGCAAGCTGCCGGTGGTGCTCAGCGTCGAGGAGGTGGCGCGGCTGCTCGCTGCCGCGCCGGGGCTGAAGTACAAGGCGGCGCTAAGCGTCGCCTATGGCGCCGGCCTGCGTGCTGCCGAGGTGGTTTCGCTCAAAGTCGCCGACATCGACAGCAAGCGCATGATCATCCGCGTCGAGCAGGGCAAGGGCGGCAAGGACCGTAACGTCATGCTCTCGCCGAGCTTGCTTGACCTGCTGCGGGCCTGGTGGAAGGCGGCGCGGCCGCAGGGCTGGCTGTTCCCGGGCCGCAATCCGGCCCAGCCGATGACCACCCGCCAGCTCAATCGCGCCTGTCACGCTGCCGCCCAGATGGCGGAGATCAACAAGCGTGTCTCGCTGCACACCTTGCGCCACAGCTTCGCCACTCACCTCCTGGAGCAGAACATCGACGTTCGCGTCATCCAGGTGCTGCTCGGTCACGCCAAGCTCGACACCACGGCGCTCTATACCCGTGTCGCCACCAAGACGATCAGCGAGGTCATGAGCCCGTTGGAGCACATTGCTCTCAAGCTCAAGGAGGCGCGGCCGTCCGGTTGACGCCGGGCACCTATGTCGTGCCCGGTTCTGGAGGTTGCGGATATCTTCCGCGACCATGGCCCGGCATGGCGCAAGGCCCATGCCGGCCATGTCAGCCTCGACCAGTTGAAGGTGATGTCGGCGATCGAGAGTTGCCGCACGGCAGCCCTCGGCGGCCATGTCGCGCGCTGCGCGGACTGTGCCTATACCACCATCGCCTACAACTCCTGCCGCAACCGGCACTGCCCGAAGTGCCAGGGCGCTGCCGCGAAGGACTGGCTTGCCGACCGCGAGGCCGAGTTGTTGCCGGTGCCGTACTATCACGTCGTGTTCACGCTGCCGGCGGCCATCGCCAACATCGCCTACCAGAACAAGGCCATCCTCTACGATTTCCTGTTCAAGGTCTCGGCTGAGACCATGCTGACGATCGCGGCCGATCCGAAGCATCTCGGCGCCAGGATCGGCATCACCGCCGTGCTGCACACCTGGGGCTCAGCGCTCACCCATCACCCGCATGTGCACATGATCGTGCCGGGCGGTGGCATCTCGCCCGATGGCCAGCGCTGGGTCTCGTGTCGGCCGGGCTTCTTCCTTCCCGTGCGCGTGCTCTCCCGCCTGTTCCGGCGCCTGTTCCTTCAGAAGCTCGTCACCGCCCACCAAGCCGGCCGCCTGAGCTTCTTCGGCGAGCACACAGAGCTGGCCGATGCACAGTCCTTCGCAGCTTTCCTGGCGCCGCTGCGCAAAACTGAATGGGTCGTCTACGCCAAGCAGCCGTTCGGCGGACCTCAGGCGGTGCTGGCCTATTTGTCGCGCTACACCCATCGCGTCGCCATCGCCAATAGCCGCCTGATCGCCTGCGACGAGCGCGGCGTCACCTTCAAGTGGAAGGACTATCGCATCGAAGGCCGCGATCGATACAAGCAGATGAGGCTCGGGACCTTCGAGTTCATCCGCCGCTTCCTCAGCCACGTGCTGCCAAAAGGCTTGCACCGCATCCGCCACTACGGCCTGTTCGCCAAAGGCGCTTGCACCGACAACATCGCACGCGCCCGGGAGCTGCTCGCCGCTGCAAAACCTGAAGGTCAGCCCACCGTGGCCGCCGTCGATCCCAGCAAGCCGGCTTGTCCATGCTGCGGCGGTCGCATGAACATCATCGAAGTCTTCGAGCGCGGTGCAATGCCACGGCATCGGCCGACAGCTCCAACGAACCACATCAGGATCGACACCTCATGACCGTGCCGCAATCCCGCAAATCCGCTCGCCGCGCTAGCTGGCCTTCGACCAGCCACGGCAGAGCGCGTCCAGATATCTATCAACCGTCACAAACCGTCGGACAATTTGTGGAGTTCGATGCCATCCGCTGCGCATTCGTCAGTGACTTCACCGTCGCGCAACGCGTTGGACCGGCTCGATCCCGATCAACGAGCTCGCCCACGACGCTCAAATCCCCATAGCGACTGCCGCAACGCCTTACGTTTCCTCACGCGCGGTTTCCTCCCTTGGAGGCTTTCGGACGCCGGCCGCCCGAATATGCCGCGCCGTCGGTCATGCGGCCGGCATCCGAAACCCTTCACAAACTGCGACGACAACCCTGTTTCAGGACTGGTCTCGATCTACATCGCATAGCGGACGCTTCGGCGGATTCGTGCGAAGGTCAGCACCCGGCCACAAGGAGGGTCCGCCGAACGAGCGAGCCGGTGCGCTATATAATTCATGTTGGAACCGATTAACTTGTTTCAATCTATTTAATTCAGTGGTACGTTAATATCTGCCGTCTGACAACCATAGGATGGTTCCCATGCCCTCGGAAGACGAAGATCGGCGGGAGTTTTTGAAGACCTGCGGAAAATTCGCAGCGGTCACACCGCCTACCATGACCATGCTGCTGTCGACCTCCCTCACATCAAGCGCAATTGCGCACTCCGGAGGTGGAGGCGGCCGGGACGAGCACCGCGAACACCATCGCGACCGCGACTAGTGACAGGAAATCTTTCTGAAGGGACATGAGGCCGCCTTGCAGGGCGGCCTCAATCGATTGGGCCAAATACTCTCACAGCCCTCTTCGCGATCTCGTCCGGAACCGCCCGTACGGATGAAGAGCGCGATGTCTGGATGCGGGCGCGGTGGGATGAGGCTAAGGCATTGCAAAGGCCCTTGCCCGAGGACGCGCTGAGGATCGTGATGCGTGGGCGGGGAAGGAAGATCGGATGGCAACGTGATTGGTCAGGTTGGTGCCAAGAAGCGGACCAATGACGGACCGTCCGGTATCGTCGCGATGGGCATTTGCGGAGCCGTGCGCCGCAGCAGAAGGATCGTCATTCGATCACCTCGTCGGTGCTGGCGAGCAATGTCGGTGGTATGGTGAGGCCGAGTGCCTTCGCGGTTTTGAGATTGATTGCGAGTATAAGTTTCGTTGGCTGTTGGATAGGAATGTCGGCCGGTGCTACTCCGTTGAGAGCTTGGCCAACATCATCTGCCCAGCGGCCGAAATAATATGGCCAATCTGGCGCATAGGCCAAAAATACCGGCTCATTTTCGACGAGGTCCGTCCACCAAGTAATGGTGGGCAGGCCATGTTTCATTGCCAACTGGAGTATCAGCTCACGGTGTTCGGAATTGGGAGGAAGTCCATTGGCCATGAGCGCCTGAACCGATTGTTGCGCCATGGTCTCGAACGCTTGCCGATATTCCGGCTCTCCGGCCGAACGTTCCATTGATATGCCGATGATCGAAACTTTCGACCGCTGACCGGCGTCTCTAACCGCCTGTCCCCAAGCCCCCTCCCATTCTGCGCGGTTGGAAAGATAGGCAATGCGTGATGCCGTTGGGACTGCCTGATGTAAAAGTTCGAGATGCTTTCCCTGCATCTCAATTCCAGCATCTAAGGAAACGCCCGTGATATTGCGCTCCGGCCTTGCCATGTTCTTTACAATCCCAGCGGCTACCGGATCGCCAAACGTGGCGATGATCGGAATTGTGGTTGTCTCCTTCGCGACTTTCAGGATCATCTGGTGGTCAAACCCAAGCGCTATTGCGTCAGGCTTTGTTTGCACCATCTTGCGCGCGACTTCTTCATAGCGTTCGGGCCGACCCTCCGTGGCGTATCTATCCACGATCAGGTTCTTGCCCTCTGTGAAACCGATCTGAGCCAGCCGATTGAAGAGAACCCTCCAGAACGTCCTTGCGAAATTCTCCATTCCGTCCTGGCTGCAAACTGCCAGCCGGTAGACCTTGTTGGGCTCAGCTGCCGAGAGGGCGCCTGTTCCTGCGGTCCCCAATAACCCAACTAGAAAATCGCGTCGTCGCATGTGTCCGTACCTCCAGGACCATGTCTGCAATGGTAAAAGCTATCACTTTGTCGGCGAGCCGTGCTCTCCATTAGTCTAGGAAATCTTCTTTTCCGAGCCGCACTCGCTGGCGGAGGGACGGCGGCGACAATCTCCTAAACTCGGGAAGGTCGGAGTTGGGTCAATCGCGAGAGAAAGAACAGAGGTCGAGCAAATCCAGTCCGCTCCGACTTAATGAGCGAACCTCCGGCAGATCAGGCGCAACTTTGCAGATGGGCAAGAAGCAAAAGTCGACGCTAGTAAGAATGATAGAGGCCACCCACTGAGGCGGCCTTACGCGGCTCTTTCGCGGAACGGTGCCGACAACTTCTCAGGCGGAATCACGGTCGTATTCACCTTGGAACTTGTCTCACTGGTCCGGTAGCAATTCGGACAATGGAATAGATGCGCGATGGTATCCGAGGCGACCAGCGCGGACCTCGTCCATCTCATTTCAATGTGGCAGGCAGGGCAGATTGGCTGCTCCAATTGCTCCAACGCCTGTTTAAGCTTGTCCACCACGGCAACGCGCCCGTTTCTTATTCCCTTACCTCTCCAATAATTTAGAACACTCACAAATTCAACTTAGCGGTACCCGGCGCTCAAGACCCGTGCCGCATTGCGGGGCCGCCATCACGCCGACATTTGCAGCGAGTGCATATTCCTGGCCGAAAGTGGATTGGGAAGTGATCGCCAGTTCAAATGCCGGTTCTTCCGGAAATCCGTTTCCTCGAAAGAAACATCATTGCTGTGCAGCGAAGGGAAAACGCCGAGCACTGTCCTCGCAACCGAAAGCCCCCGGGTCGGTTTCGGGTCAAACAGCGAAGAACTCAGGTTTGAGCGCAGCCTCATGGCCGCGCTCCGACCGGATCTGGTTGATCCTACTCGCCGTCATGTCGAAGGTCTTTCAGATGGGGCCGGCCGGAATGCGGCTCGGCTCATCACCCATTTGCTGATTGGATTTGGCGAGCAAATGCGTGTCGAGCTGTCACGAGCGGGCCCTTGCCGCACGCCGCGATGATGCCATCCTACTCCTGTTTTGCCCGGCGCCTCAAGCAATTTTCGGTTTTACGGAAAATTTAGGCGTGGCCGACCCGCTCGGGTGCGATGGCGACGCGACTCGGCCTCGTTGCGCTTCAAGCCCTTGATTTCGCTGTCGCCGGCTACTGTGCATGGGGTTGTTTTCGACTTTTCGTCGCGAGGGTGCAAATATCTGCCCGAGCCCGAAATGGTCCGGCGCTCGCGTTTTTCAATCAAGCCATTTTCAGGAGACGCACCATGCAGGTTTACAACGTGGTGAAGTTCAAGGTGAAGGCCGGCGAGGAAGCCGCCTTCCTCGATGCGCACCGCGGCGGCAAGGCGAAATGGCCGGGCCTCGAACATGGCGTCATCATCAAGACAGGCGAGCAGACCTTCTGCCTGATCGGCCGATGGTCCAGCCAGGACGCGATGGTCGCGGCACGGCCGGCGATGATCAAGACGCTCGACAGTTTCAGGTCGGTGCTCGAGGATCAGGGCCAGGGGCGCGGCGTGACCGATGCCGTGTCAGGTGCGGTGGTGCTCGATCTCTAGCAGCGCGATAGCCCGCTACTTCATCAGCCGTATGCCCTTGGTCGTGAACTTCTGCGTCCTGCCGCCTGATCGAACGGGGCGCCTGGTGCCGGCGGCCTTGCCGGTGCCGGGCGGCTGGTGCGCCGGGACCAGCTGGTGCGGCTGCGAGCCGATCAGGTCGCGGCGGCCCATCTCGATCAAGGCCTCGCGCAGCACCGGCCAATTGTCAGGGTCGTGATAGCGCAGGAAGGCCTTGTGCAGGCGGCGCTGACGCAGGCCCTTGATCGCCTCGACCTTGTCGCTGCCGCCACGGCGCACGCCGCGCAAGGGATTGACGCCGGTGTGGTACATCGCCGTGGCGGTCGCCATCGGCGAGGGCAGGAAGGTCTGCACTTGATCCGCGCGATAGCGGTTCTTCTTGAGCCACAGCGCGAGGTTCATCATGTCCTCGTCGGTCGTGCCCGGATGCGCCGCGATGAAGTAGGGGATCAGGTAATATTTCTTGCCGGCCTTTTCGGCGGCTTCATCGAACATCCGCTTGAACTTGTTATAGGCGCCGATGCCGGGCTTCATCATCTTGTCGAGCGGGCCGCGCTCGGTATGTTCAGGCGCGATCTTCAGGTAGCCCCCGACGTGATGGGTGACGAGTTCCTTGATGTATTCGGGGCTCTCGACCGCGAGGTCGTAGCGCACGCCCGAGGCGACCATCACCTTCTTGATGCCTTTGGTCTCGCGCACCTTGCGATAGAGCCGGATGAGATCATCATGCGAGGTGTTGAGGTTCGGGCAGATCTCTGGGAAGACGCAGGACGGCCGGCGGCACGCGGCCTCGACCTTCGGGTCCTTGCAGGCCATCCGGTACATGTTGGCGGTCGGGCCGCCGATGTCGGAGATCACGCCGGTGAAGCCCGGCGTCTTGTCGCGGATCTTCTCGATCTCGCGCAGGATCGAGCCTTCCGAGCGATTCTGGATGATGCGCCCCTCGTGCTCGGTGATCGAGCAGAAGGTGCAGCCGCCAAAACAGCCGCGCATGATCGTGACCGAGAACTTGATCATGTCCCAGGCGGGGATCTTGGCATCGCCATAGGACGGATGCGGCGCGCGCGCGTAAGGCAGGTCGTAGACCGCGTCCATCTCCTCAGATGTCAGCGGGATCGGCGGCGGGTTGAGCCAGAGGTCGCGATCGCCGTGACGCTGCACCAGCGGCCGCGCATTGCCGGGATTGCTCTCACGATGCAGCACGCGAGAGGCGCGGGCATAGGCTTCCTTGTCCTGCTCGACCTGCTCCAGCGCCGGCAGGCGGATCACGGTCCGGCCCTTCTGGCGCGTGGCGCCTTCGTCGGCGGAATCGAGATCGTCGGCGTGCAGCTCGGTGTAGTCTTCAGGCACGCGGCGGAACAGCGCGACGCCCCTGATGTCGTCGAGCTCGCGCGGCGCCTCGCCGGCGGCGAGCCGATGCGCCACTTCGACCACGGCGCGCTCGGCATTGCCGTAGAGCAGGAGGTCGGCCTTGGCGTCGGCCAGCACCGAGCGACGCACCTTGTCCGACCAGTAATCGTAATGCGCGATCCGGCGCAGCGAGGCCTCGATGCCGCCGAGCACGACAGGCACATCCTTGAACGCCTCGCGGCAGCGCTGGGCGTAGACGATGGTGCAGCGATCCGGCCGCTTGCCGCCTTCGCCGCCGGCGGTGTAGGCGTCGTCGCTGCGGATGCGCCGATCCGCGGTGTAGCGGTTCACCATGGAATCCATGTTGCCGCCGGTGACACCGAAGAAGACTTTTGGCTTGCCGAGCGCCTTGAACGGCTCGGCCGAGTGCCAGTCCGGCTGCGCAATGATGCCGACCCGGAATCCCTGTGCTTCGAGCAGCCGGCCGATGATGGCCATGCCGAAGCTCGGATGGTCGACATAGGCGTCCCCCGTCACCAGCACGATGTCGCATTCGTCCCAGCCGAGCGCGTCCATCTCGGCGCGGCTCATCGGGAGGAACGGCGCGGGCTTGCGCGGGCGCGCGCTCGCCATCAGGGGCTTTTCGGCGGTGATGATCTGGGTGTCCATGGCGCCAAGGCATAGGACTCCGGACGCGCGAATACAACCGACGCTCGCGTGAAAGATGCCGGTTCCGTCCTCATTCGGGCGCATTAACCCTTCGCCTGCCCCCGCCGGGGCTCGGGCGCCGTGGCTGGCTCGCCTGCCGCGGTTCATTTGCAGGAACGATCCGGCTTCGCGCACATTCTGACTCGAGGGATCGTGGCGAGCCCCGCTTGCGCGCGCCCGTGTCCGGGATCTGCCTCGATATTCGCCTCGGGCGATGGGGGAACTGTGGGTACAGTCATAGAGAACTTGCTGTCGCGGAAGCAGAAGCTTGTCGAACAGCTCGAGAAGGCGCAGTCGGTCGAGGACCGCGACAAAATTGAGCACCAGCTCGAACAGATCAACACAGCGCTGGATTTCCTGGACCGGCCGGGGCCGGAGAGCGGGAAGTAGAAGCCGCTCAATTCGCCGGCGTCTCCACCTTCAACGCTTTGGCGTAGACCACGCCGGAATTCGTGATGTGCGTCGTCATCGTCGCTTCGAACGCCGCAAATTCGCCGCGCGCGAACAGATCGAGCAGCTTGCGGTGCTCATCGAATGACGAGCGGGTGCGCACGTCGATCGGTGAGGTCAGGTTGGTGCGCAGTGCCGCCACGCGCCCCGAGACGAGCTGGTAGGATTCGGCGAGGTAGCGGTTGCCGCAATGCGCGAACAGGCCTTCGTGAAAGGCGGCGTCGGCGCGGCCATAGGCGATGTTGTCCCTGGCCTCGACCGCCGGCTCCATCGCCGCGATCGCATCGCTCAGCGTCACGATGGCGCCGTCGCCATCGTGGCGGAACGCGAGCTCTGCGGCCTTGGGCTCGAGCGCGATCCTGAAAGTGCAGAGCGCGGTAATGTCCTCCGCGCTCGGCGTGAACACGAAGCTGCCCACCTGGGGCCGGATCACAACCAGCCCCTGTGCCTGCAACTGGCCCATCGCCTCGCGCACCGGCGTGCGGCTGACTCCGAAAGAGTTCGCCACCATCTCCTCGGAGATGGCAGCCCCGAGCGCGAACTCGCCGTCGATGATGGCCTGCCGCAGCCGTAGCATCACCCGCTGCGACAGCGATTTCGGCGTATCGAGCCTGAGCGATCGCATGGATGCTCTCAGATCACCTTGCCGGGGTTGAGAAGATGATCGGGATCGAGCGCGGCCTTCAGCGTCCGCATCAAGGCGATCTCCGCCTCGCTGCGGGCGTGGCCAAGCCATTTCTTCTTCAGCGTGCCGATGCCGTGCTCGGCCGAGACGCTGCCGCCCAGCTCGCGCACGAGGCCATAGATGATCGCGTCCATCTCCTCCTTCGGCTGCTGCTCGACGGGAAGGCCCGTCACCCAGGAGACGAGGTGCAGATTGCCGTCGCCGATATGGCCGTAATAGACGCTTTCGCAGCCCTTGATGCCGTCAGCTAGCGCAGTCTTGCAGCGCGTGACGAACTCGTCCATCCGCGCCACCGCAAGACCGATGTCGTAGGAGATGTGCGGCCCCAGCACCTGGCCGAACTCGGCGCAGATATCGCGCACGCGCCAGAACGCCTGCGTCTGTGCCAGCGATTGCGCCACGGCCGCATCGACCAGCAGCCCGCGCTCCATCAGCTCTTCGAGCCACGCCTGGAAGCGCGGCGCATCGATGCTCTCGTCGGTGCCCTGCGCCTCGACCAGCACGTAGAGACCCTGGCCCGCGGCGACCGGAGGCTTGACGCCGGCGCGGGTTGTGATCACGTCCCAATAATCCGGCCACATCACTTCGAATGCAGAGAGCAGCGGGCCCAGTCCGCTGCGGGCGGCATCGAGCAGCGCGATGACGGCGGCATAGTCCTTCAATGCGCACAGCGCAGCCATGGTCGAGCGCGGCTTCGGAAATAGTTTCAGCACGACGCGGGTGATGATGCCGAGCGTGCCTTCCGAGCCGATGAAGAGATGCTTCAAATCGTAGCCGGCATTGTTCTTCATCAGCTTGTTGAGGCTGGTGATGATGGTGCCATCAGGCAAGACGACTTCGAGGCCGAGCACCAGCTCGCGCGTCATGCCGTAGCGGATCACGCGGTTGCCGCCGGCATTGGTGGAGAGGTTGCCGCCAATGGCGCAGGAGCCGCGCGAGCCGAGGTCGAGCGGAAAGAAGAAGCCGGCCTCGTCAGCGGCTTTCTGGATCGTCTCGAGCGGCGTGCCTGATTTGACGGTCATCGTCATCGACGCGCGGTCGATCTCCTCGATGCCGGTCATCCGCTCCAGCGAGATCGCGACCCAGCCCGCCTCAGGGGAAGCGCCGCGGCAGAGCCCGGTCAGGCCGCCCTGCGGCACGAACGGCAGGCGCGCCTGCCGGCAGGTCGCAATCGCATCGGCAACGCCCTGCGCATCGAGCGGGCGGATCACCGCAAGCGGCGCTTGCGGCAGGCTCGCGCTCCAGTCGTTGCAATTGCGCGCGGGCACTTCGCTGCCGGACAGCACGGCCGCAGCGCCGAGCTTGTCGCGCAAGGCGGCAAGCAACGGCTCCGGATGTCCGACGGGGCTCACCATATTCATGCGAGACCTCCTCCAAATTTGGCTGCGCCTCATGCGCGCCGTGACGGCTGAAAGGGTTTGCGTCCATCTTGTATGTAAGGTACAAGGCGGGAAGTAAAGTAAAAACAAGGCTCGATAAGCCCTCGACGATCCTGAGTTTATTCGGGGAGCTGCAACAATGGGTGGCGCTATGACGGAGGCAATTCGCGGGTTCTGGGTGGCGTCGGCAACACCGCTGGCGGCAGACGGCAGTGTAGATTCCGTCAAGCTTGTCGCCCATGCCAAGCAGCTGTTCGGCAAGGGTGTGGACGGCGTCGTGCTGTTCGGAACCACCGGCGAGGGCACCTCCTTCAACGTCACCGAGCGTGTCGCGACCATCGAAGCCGTGCTCAAGGCCGACGTGCCGGCGGAACGCATTGGCATCGGCGGTGGCTTTCCTGCCATCAGCGACAGCATCGCACTGACGCGCGCCGTGCTCGGTCTCGGCCTGCGGCACGTTCTGATCCTGCCGCCGTATTTCGATCGCAGCGCCACGCCTGAAGGTATCGAAGATGCCTTCGCCGCCGTCATCGACGGCGCAGCCGATGATCGCCTGCGTGCCTATCTCTATCACATCCCGCAGATATCAGGCGTCGCGATCCCGACACGCGTCGCCGCGAGTCTGCGCAAGCGTTACGGCAAGGTGGTAGCGGGCCTGAAGGACTCCAGCGGCGATTTCAAACAATTCCAGGCCTTCCGCGCAGCGGCGCCCGAGCTCGCCATCACGGTCGGCAACGAAACCGACATCGCGCGCGCGATCGCTGGTGGCGGCGCCGGCACCATCTGCGGCATGGCCAATATCGCGCCGGAGCTGGTCAAGGCGATGATCGGCGGCAAGGACGTCGAGGCGCGCATGCAGGCCGCTGTCGATATCGTGGTGAAGTCGCCGTCTTTCCTGACGACGTTGAAGGCCATCCTCGCCGCGCAGACCGGGGACGCCGGCTGGCTCCGCGTGCGTCCGCCGCTGCGCGCTTTGTCCGACGGAGCCGCGCTCAAGGCGAAGCTCGACGAGCTGACCCGCCCCGTGCTCGTCTAGGATTGGGCAATGCTGCGACACGTCCCCGCGAATTCGCGAGCGCGTGTCGCGATGGCCTTTTCGCGCTGATCTCAGTCCTAGAACCATTCAACACTAGAGCTATTCAAGTCCGCCGACGGTTCTCTTCATTCGCAGCCGCTGCTAGATGCGCGAGCGCCAATGCTGTGACTTGGAAGTGAATCGAAAGTGCGTGCCCTTCTGGATGGCTCTCGCGTCAGAGGTCATCGAAATCGTTGCGGCAGGAGCCGCGCCAGCCTGCTCATCGGCGCAGCCGTGCTGCTCGCTGAAATTCCTCTCAACCCCGCGATCGCGCAGGCGCAAACAGCGCTCCCGCCGGTGAATGTGGATGCACCGGCGCCGCGGCCGAAACCGTCGCGCGCGTCGCAGCAGTCCCGACAACGGACGCAGACGCTTGCGCGCCGCACCCCAACGGTCATTCCGCCCGCGCTCCCGACATTGTCGGAACGCGCTTCGGCGGAAGCTGCCGCACAGCAGGCCGCAAGGCTCGGCTATCGCGCGATGCCGAGCGCGAGCACGTTGCGCTCGGGCGCATCTCCGCTCGACACCTCACAATCCGTCAACGTCGTGCCTGCGCAGGTCCTGAAGGATCAGTTGCCCCGCAATATCGACGATGCGCTGGTCAACATCAGCGGCATCACCCAGACCAATACGCTCGCCGGCACCCAGGATGCGGTGATCCGCCGCGGCTTCGGCGACAATCGGGACGGCTCAATCATGCGCAACGGCATGCCGCTGGTGCAGGGGCGCAGCCTGAACGCAGCCGTCGACAGTGTCGAGGTTCTGAAGGGACCGGCCTCGCTACTCTACGGCATCATGGATCCCGGCGGCATCGTCAACACAATCAGCAAGCGTCCCGAGCTTTACCAGCACGGTTCGGTCACGCTGCTCGGCTCGACCTACGCCAACAACCGCAACGGCGCCGACGGCACGCTCGACGTCACCGGCCCGATCGGCGATGGCGGGCTCGCTTATCGCTTCATCGGCTACGGCGTCAGCGAAGACTATTGGCGCAATTTCGGCCGTCACCGGGACATGCTGGTGAACCCGTCGCTCGCCTGGTACGGCGAGACCACGACGGTCCAGCTCACCTATGAGCATCGGGAGTTCATCACCCCGTTCGATCGCGGCACCGCTTTCGTCAAGGGCGCGCCGCTGGCGATCCCGGCGACGCGCCGGCTGGATGAGCCCTTCAACAATATGTGGGGCACGTCCGATCTGGTGCAGGGCTCGGTCGAGCAGAAGCTGGATGATCATTGGAAGGTCACGACGGCCTACAGCTACAACACCGAGACCTACAGCGCCAACCAGCTCCGGATCACCGGCGTCAATGCTGCGACCGGTATCGAGACCCGCAGCAATGACGGCACCCAGAACTCGCTGAGCAACGTCAGCTACGGCACCTCCTACATGCAGGGCGACGTCTGGGTTGGCGGCTTCCGCAACGAGGTCCTGTTCGGCGGCGAGGCAATGTATCGCACCATCGATCGCCACGATTTGATCCGCCAGGCGACGCCGAGTTTCAATTTCTACAACCCGGTCTACGGGCGCGTCATACCCGGCACGACCATCTCGGCGACCGACAGCGAGCAGACCGACAAGCTCGGCACCCGCGGCTTGTTCGCGCAGGACACGTTCCATCTCACCAACTGGCTGTCCGTCGTCGGCGGCGTGCGCTGGATGCAATACGAGCAGCTCGCCGGAAAGGGCCGGCCTGTCTTCGTCACCAACACCAACCTTTCCGGCGACAAGGTGCTGCCGCTCGGCGGTGTCATCGTCAAGCTGAACGACGAGCTCTCTTACTATCTGAGCTACACGCAGTCGCTGAAGCCGACCTCGACCATTGCGCTCTTCACCGGTGCACCTATCGGCTTCGTCGTCGACTCCACCATTGCGCCTGAAGAAGGCACGCAATGGGAGACCGGCGTCAAGTTCGACGTCAACAAGCGGCTGTCCGGCACGCTTGCGGTCTACGACATCGAGAAGAAGAACGTGCTGGTCGCCGATCCCTTTAGCAGCGGTACGGTCTTGGTACGAACATCCGCGAAGGCGCGGTCGCGCGGTGTCGAGCTGGACGTCACCGGCCGGCTGACCGACGAATGGAGCATGATCGGCAGCTACGGCTATACCGACGCGCGCCTGATCAACGATCCCGTCGTCGGCAACGCAAAATTGCTGAACGCCGCGATGAACACGGCCTCGCTCTATCTGGTCTACGATTTCGGCGACCGGCTCCCCGGTCGCCTGCGACTTGGCGGCGGCGCACATTATGCCGGTGACAGGCCGGGCGACTCCGCCAACACGTTCTTCCTTCCCGCCTATACCGTCGCGGACATCTTCGCGACCTACGACACCAAGGTCGACAAGGTGCCCGTGACCTATCAGTTCAACGTCAAGAACCTGTTCGACAAGGTCTACTACACCTCCACCACCGGAAACGCCCTGAACGTCGCGATGGGCGATGGCCGCCGAATCTCGCTGTCGGCGACGGTGAATTTCTAGCCATGGCGATAAGACATCAGGCCGGACGCAAGATCTGCGCCGCGCTGCTCCAGGTCCATTCCATCGCGGGCCTCGTGCTCGCGCTGCTGCTCTCCCTGATCGCGCTCACCGGCGCGGTCATAAGCTTCGAGGACGAGATCGTCGACCATCTGAACGCCGGCATCATGCAGGTCGTGCCGCGCGCGATGCCGGCGCTGTCGCCAAACGAGCTGGCGTCGCGCCTGAAGGTCGTGCCAGATGTTGGCAGGGTCGCCGGCATGACGCTCTCGAGCGATCCTGCAGCCGCCGTGCACATTCGCTTCGCGCGCGACGAGCCCGGCGGGCGGCCGTCGTCGCTCTATGTCGATCCCTATGACGGCCACGTGCTGGGTGTCCCGCGTGGCGAGGAATTTTTTGCGACGGTGCGCCGGCTGCATCGCTGGTTGCTGATAACAGGCGATGGCAAAGGATGGGGACGCCAGATCACAGGTATTGCGGCGCTGGGTCTGATCCTGATGCTGGTCTCGGGCCTCGTGCTGCGCTGGCCGCGTCGCGCGAGCAGCATGAAGATGTGGCTGAAGCCGAATCTTGCGCTCACCGGCCGTGGCCTGCATCGTTCGTTGCATGCCGTCATCGGCACCTGGGTGCTGCCGGTCTATCTGGTGATGGCGATCACCGGCCTCTGGTACTCGTTCGACTGGTACAAGGGCGGCGTCGTCTGGTTGCTGGCACGCCCCCACGTGGCGGCGGCGAAGATGCAGCCGAAGCAGCCGCGTCCAGCCGGCCGTGCCGAGACGGCAGAGGCCGTCGGGTTGGATCGCGCTTGGTCCACCATCCAGCGAGAGGAGAGCGGCGGTTTCGCCAAGGTTCAGCTCCTCCTTCAGGCAGGTCCGGGCACGGTGATGCGGATCCGGTCGTGGCCAAAGGGCGCCACGCTCGAAAGCGAGCGCGACGAATTCCGCATCGACGCTGCGACAGGCCAGGTGATCTCCTCGGAACGCTACGCCGACAAGACGCTGGGCGAAAAAGCCATCGCAGGCGTGTTCGACATCCACCGCGGCGCGATCCTGGGCTGGCCCGGCAAGCTTGCGTTCATGATTGCCGCGGCGCTGATGCCACTGTTCGCGGTCACCGGCGTGCTCCTGTACCTGTCGCGCCGGAAGCTGCGGCCGTCACGCCAGCGCGCAGCGCTCGGCGATGATGCCGCCGATGGCGCGGGCGAACGGCAGGTTGCAGCCCTCGGCAATACCAAGAGCTAGCTCGACGGCGTTGAGTCGCGGCAGGCCCGCCAGATCACTCGCCTGCTGCAGCGATTTGCGCACCCCGAGCTTGACCGGCAGCGCGGCATAACCAAGGCCGGCTTTGACGGCGCCGACCAGCGCGGAAAGGCTGCGCGCCTCGCAGGCGATGCTGCAATCCCGTCCCATCAGGCGCAGGCTGCGCAGGGCTTCGCCACGATAGGCGCAGCCGTCCGCAAAGGCCACCAGCGGAACGGCATCGTCGGACCGGTTTGGCGCCGGCACTTTGCCGAACCATGCCATTGGTTCGAACGCGATCGCGGCGTCCGCGGCGTTCGAGGGGGCGCGCTTGTAGAAGGCGAGATCGAGCCGCCCACGATCAACGTCTTCGGCGAGTCGGGCCGACAGGTCGGTGCGCACCGATAGTTGTGCCCTGGGAAAGCGCGAGCGGATCTCGCCGACGGCAGACGCAAAATCACGCTCGAGAAAATCGGCGGGCATGCCGAGCCTGATCGGCGCGTCCGAGGCTGGCCGGCGCATCGCGGTAACGGCACGCTCGTTGAGCGCGATCATCTCCCGTGCATGCGCGACGAGCTCGGCGCCCTTCACGGTTGGCCCGAGCACCCGGCCGCGAGCCCGCTCCAGCAGGGGATGGCCGATCATGGCTTCGAGCCGGGCGATCTGCAGGCTGATCGCGGATTGCGATCGCCCCAATCGCTCCGCCGCGCGCGAAAAGCTGTTGAGCTCGACGATGGCGAGCAGTGCGCGGAGCGTATCGAGATCGAGGGTTGTCGGCATGGAAAGCTCCGGCGCGGCGGACGGTCAGAATGAGATTTATCAATCAAGCCATTGCAGAAATCAATTTCTCCCATGAGGCAGGCGCGCGCTATCAGGCATGCGCGCCAGCCGCAACCAGAGGCGCGGGGGAAACACATGCAGCGCCGCAACGTCCTGAAGGGTCTGGGTCTGACCGCTACCGCCGCTATCACGAACACTCCCGCGTTCGCGCAAGGCGCGGGAAGCGTTGTCAGCACTTCACCATCGCCCTGGCCTTCACCGCAACTGGCGACCGGCAACCGGCTCGGCCATTGCCGCATCGGCAACGGATCCACGGTGTGCGTGGTGCTGCACGAATGGCTTGGCGATCACGTCAATTGGGAGCCGGTGCTGCCTTATCTCGATCCGGCACGCTGCACCATCGTGTTCATGGATCTCAGGGGTTACGGCTGGTCGCGCGGCGTGAGCGGCAGCTACACGCTGGATGAGGCTGCGGCCGACGTGCTGCGCACCGCCGATGAGCTCGCCATCACCCGTTTCCATCTTGTCGGTCACTCGATGTCCGGTCTGGTGGCGCAGAAGATCGCGCTTCAGGTCGGGAGCCGGCTTCAGACCGTGACGCTGTTCTCGCCGGTGCCACCGACCGGCTTCCGCGCCGACGAGGCGGCGATGAAGGCGCTCAATGCGGTCATCGATGAGGACGAAGCGGCCGGGCGCGCGATCACGGCCCGCACCTCCAGCCGCTATGGTGCCGGCTGGTTGCGCCGCAAGCTTGCCATCGCGCGCGAGGCCTCGACGGTCGAGGCCAAGCGCGGCTATCTCACCATGTTCACGTCCTCCGCCATATCAGGCGAAACCCATGGGCTGGCCGCGCCCCTGCATGTCGTGACCGGCGCGCTGGATATTCCGTTCTATCGCGGCGAGCCGCTACGCAATGCCTTTGCGCTCGCTTATCCCCGCGTTACCCTTGAGACCATCGACGACGCCGGACATTATTCCATGCTGGAGACCCCGGTGCGGGTTGCCAGCATCATCGAGAAGCAGTTGGCGGGCTGATCGGGCCGCCATGCGGCCGAGTGACTAAGGCGCGATGAGATTGGGCTGAATCGTCATCGCGCTTTAGATCTTTGTTTGAGCATGATCTCCGCGCAAACGCGTTCCGCTGATGTCGCGAGGGAAAACCGCTTCACACTTTTCCGGATCATGCTCTAGCCAAGCTCGTTGCAATCGTTCAAAAGCCCATGGCCTGTCCTTGCCGGGGTTCACGCCATGAAGCTTCCGATCGTCACTCCCGCCGATATCCGCCGCGCGCTCTTGCTGCGGGAGGAGATTGCGCTGCTCGATCTCAGGTTCGAGGCGGCCTTTGCCACCGGCCATCCGCTGTTTGCCGCCAACATGGCCGTGGACCGGATCGCGATCGAGGCCGCGGTGCGGCTGCCGCGCAAGAACGTGCCGGTCGTGCTCTATGACGATGGCGAGGGGCTGGTCGCTGCAGGCGCCGAACGCCTCGCCGCGCTCGGCTACAGCAATGTCCGCGCGCTCGATGGCGGGCTGAGGTCCTGGCGTGCGGCGGGCTACGAGGTGTTCGAGGACGTCAATTCCTATTCAAAGGCGTTCGGCGAGCTGGTCCAGGCGCGCCGTCACACGCCCTCGCTCGGCGCCGACGAGGTGGCAAAGCTGATCGCGGACAAGGCCAACATTGCCATCCTCGATGTCCGTCGCTTCGACGAATATGCGACCATGAACATTCCGGGCTCGATCAGCGTGCCCGGTGCCGAGCTGGTGCTGAGGGCCGGGCAGGCTGCGCCCGATCCAGACACCACCATCATCGTCAATTGCGCCGGCCGCACCCGCTCGATCATCGGCACCCAATCGCTGATCAATGCCGGCGTGCCCAACAAGGTGCGGGCGCTGCGTAACGGCACGATCGGCTGGACGCTGGCGCGGCACACGCTCGATCACGGCGCGGACAGGCGCGGCGCGATCGGCTCGTTCGAGGGCGGCCCGGCCAATGCGCGCGACGTCGCTTATCGCGCCGGCGTCCGCCACGTCGGTGCGAACGAGATGGCGGCGCTGGTCGCCGATACCAGCCGGACGCTCTATCGCTTTGACGTGCGCGGCGCCGAGGAATATGCGGCCGGTCACCTCCCGGGCTTTCGCCACTATCCCGGCGGCCAGCTGGTGCAGGAGACCGACATGGCAGCACCCGTGCGCGGCGCGCGCATCGTGCTGACCGACGACAAGGGCGTGCGCGCCGACATGACGGCGTCCTGGCTCGCGCAGATGGGCTGGGAGGTTTATGTCCTCGAAGGCGGCTATGATGGCCCGCTCGAGGCCGGCCCGCCGCTGGTTCTGCCGAAGCCCGATCCGGCGCATCGCTACCGCCGGCCCTATGAGGGCACGGATGTTGCGGAGCAGGCGATGCAGGCCTATCTCGACTGGGAATATGGCCTCGTCGAGCAGCTCCGCCGCGACGGCACGCACGGGTTTTACGTGATCTGACTACCACCAGGCCACGATATTCCCGTATCCAAACCCTATTGTGCTCGGCCTCGTCCACGGTCTAAGAGCTGCGGCAAAGCCGTCATCTCAGGAGATTCCATGCCAGCCCCAGGCCAAAGCCCTGAGCGGAGCGCGAAGGCGCTGCTGCTTGAAGGTGTCAACGACAGCGCCGTGGATCTGTTCAAGGGCGCAGGCTTCACGAATGTCGAGCGTCTGACCAAGGCGCTGGATGGCGAGGCGCTGCGCCAGGCGCTCAAGGGCGTGTCGCTGCTCGGCATCCGCTCCCGCACCCAGATCACCGACGAGGTGCTGGAAGCGGCCGACGGGCTGCTCGCGGTCGGCTGCTTCAGCGTCGGCACCAACCAGGTCGATCTGCTGGCGGCGCGCAAGCGCGGCATTCCCGTGTTCAACGCTCCGTTCTCCAACACCCGCAGCGTCGCCGAACTCGTGATCGGCGAGATCGTGATGCTGCTGCGGCAGATCTTTCCACGCTCGGTATCGGCCCATGGGGGCGGCTGGGACAAGTCCGCGGCCGGCAGCCGCGAGGTGCGCGGTCGCACGCTCGGCATCATCGGCTATGGCAATATCGGCTCGCAGCTCTCGACGCTGGCCGAAGCCATGGGCATGCGGGTGATCTATTACGACCGCACCGACAAGCTCCGCCACGGCAACACCGAGCCGGTGGAGAAGCTGGAAGAGCTGCTGGCGCAGAGCGACATCGTCAGCCTGCACGTGCCGGAGACGCCGGAGACCGCGGGCATGATCGGCGAGAAGGAGCTGCGGGCGATGAAGCCTGGCGCGTTCCTGATCAACAACAGCCGCGGCACGGTGGTCGATCTCGATGCGCTCGCGGGCGCCTTGCGCGATGGCCACATCGCCGGTGCCGCCATCGACGTGTTTCCGGTCGAGCCGTCGTCGAATTCGGAGCGCTTCAAGAGCCCGGTGCAGGGCCTTGGCAACGTCATCCTCACTCCGCATGTCGGCGGCTCGACCGAGGAGGCGCAGGAGCGCATCGGCGGCGAAGTGGCGCGCAAGCTGGTCGACTATTTCATCACCGGATCGACCATGGGCGCGGTGAATTTTCCGGAGGTGCAGCTGCATCTGCGCCCCTCGGGCGCGCGCTTCAGCCACGTCCATCGCAACGTGCCGGGCATGCTGCGCCGGCTGAACGAGGTCTTCCTCCAGCGCGACATCAACATCGCCGCGCAATATCTGGAGACTGCCGGCGACCTCGGCTATGTCGTGCTCGATGCCGATCTCGGCGGCCAGGACTCCGGCGCGCTGCTGGCGCAGATCCGCGCCCTCGAAGGCACGGTCGGCGCGCGGCTGGTGTTCGAGCACTAGGTCTCGTCACGTTCCGGTTGCATTGTCCGGCCTAAACTCTCTAAACTGTACCGGCTTCGACGTGTTCCAATCACGTTGAATTTGAGCTTCAGTTGCGTGAGTGTCCGCCATGGAACGCGACGCCGTCCTGATCGATCTCGCACTACAAGGCGGCGGTTCGCACGGCGCTTTCTCCTGGGGCGTGCTCGACCGCCTGCTGGAGGAGAACTGGCTCACCATCGCCGCGATCTCCGGCACGTCGGCCGGCGCGATGAATGCGGCGGTGCTGGCGGACGGCTGGACCGCCGGCGGCGCCGAGGGCGCGCGCAAGGCGCTTGAACGATATTGGCGCCGTGTCTCGAAGGCTGCCGCCTTCAGCCCATTGCAGCGCTCACCGCTCGACCGGCTGATGGGACGCTGGACGCTCGATACCTCGCCCTTCTACATCCTCACCGACCTGATGTCGCGGGTGCTGTCGCCCTACGACCTCAATCCGACCGGCTACAATCCGCTGCGCGCGGTGCTGGCGGAGAGCATCGACTTCGAGCGGCTCGCGCGCTCGCCGATCCAGCTCTTCGTCACCGCGACGCGGGTGCGCACGGGTCGCGGCCGCATCTTCCGCAACGCCGAGATCACGGCCGACGTGCTGCTCGCATCGGCCTGCCTGCCGACCATGTTTCGCGCCATCGAGATCGACGGCGAGCCCTACTGGGACGGCGGCTATGCCGGCAACCCCACCATCACGCCGCTGGTTCGCGAGAGCGACGCGCATGACACGATACTGGTTCAGATCAATCCGACCGAACGGCCGGAAGTGCCGCGCACCGCGGCGGAGATCCTCAACCGGCTCAACGAAATCTCCTTCAACTCGCCGCTGATGAAGGAGCTGCGCATGATCGCGCTGCTGCGCCAGGCCGCCGATCCCGGCAGCGGCGAGGGGGCGCGCTGGGCGAAGATGCGCACCCACCGGGTCAAGAGCGACATGTTGGCGAAGTTCGGCGCCTCGTCGAAGCTCAACGCGGAATGGGAGTTCGTTTCGATGCTCCGCGCCGAGGGACGGCTGGCCGCGGATGCGTTTCTCCGCGAGCACGGCGCCGATGTCGGCCGGCAATCGACGGCCGATCTCGATGTTCTGCTGGCGGAGTGTTGAGGCATGGGTCTTCTCGGCCTGCTCGTCGGGCTCGGCCTGCTGGTGCTGTTCGCGTTTCGCGGCTGGAGCGTGCTCCTGCTCGCGCCCTTCGCCGCGCTGGTGGCGGCGTCGTTTGGCGGCGAGCCGCTGCTGGCGAACCTCACCCAGGTGTTCATGACGAATGCGGCAGCATTCCTTGCGCAGTTCTTTCCGATCTTCCTGCTCGGCGCCGTATTCGGCAAGCTGATGGATGACAGCGGCGCGGTGACATCGGTGGCCGACTTCATGGCCAAGCGTCTCGGTGAGCGCCGCGTGATCCTGGCCGTGGTGCTGGCCGGCGCCGCGGTGACTTACGGTGGCGTCAGCCTGTTCGTCGCGTTCTTCGTCATCGTGCCGATGGCCCGCTCGCTGTTTCGCGCGGCTGAAATTCCGCGCCGTCTGATTCCCGCTGCAATCGTGCTGGGGACGTCGACTTTCACCATGTCGGCTTTGCCGGGCACGCCGTCGATCCAGAATGCGATCCCGATGCCATTCTTCGGCACGACGCCGTTTGCCGCGCCGGGCCTCGGGATCGTCGCATCCCTGATCATGCTCATGACCGGTTTGTGGTGGCTGCATCGCGCGGAGGCCAAGGCCAGGCGCGCCGGCGAGGGCTATGGCGACGAAGTCGAGGATGTGACCGAGCGGGCCGCGTCCGACGAGTTCGTGCGCGAGCGTGCGACGACGGCGCGCGAGTTCGATCCGGCGGAGCTGCAACATGGCCATCGCAGCGACCGAGCGTCGCCGGTTCTGAATGCCGTCTTGCCGCTCGTCGTCGTCGTGGCAGTCAATCTCCTGATGTCGCTCGTGGTCCTGCCGCGGCTCGATGTCAGCTATCTTGCCGAGCAACGCTTTGGCGGGACGTCGCTCGCCGCGGTTGCGGGCGTGTGGTCGGTCGCCGTGGCGCTGACCGCCGCCATCGTCACGACCATCGTGCTGAACTGGTCCCGCCTGCCGGCATTGCGCCAGACCATGGACGCCGGCGCCAACGCCTCGGTGCTGCCCGCCTTCAGCGTCGCGAGCCTGGTCGGGTTCGGCGCGGTCGTCGCCGCACTGCCGGCGTTCACGACCGTGCGCGACTGGGTGCTCGCGATCGAAGGCGGCCCGCTGGTTTCGCTGGCGGTCGCGACCAACATCCTGGCGGCGCTGACCGGCTCTGCGTCAGGCGGCCTGACCATTGCCCTCGATGCGCTCGGGAACATTTATGTCGACCTTGCCGAAACGACCGGCATCGACCTTGCCCTGATGCATCGCGTCGCTGTGATCGGTTCGGGAACGCTCGACATCCTGCCGCATAACGGTGCGGTGGTGAGCCTGCTCGCGATCTGCGGCCTGACGCATCGCGACAGCTATTTCGACATCGTGATGGTCGGCATCGTGACGTCGCTCCTCGCGCTGGTGGCCGTGATCGCCCTGGGCAGCGTGCTGGGGTCGTTCTGAGACGATTGTGCCAGCCGCCGAGGTTAACACGCGCAGTTCACCCCGCCGCCATGGCCTGTGCACCTCCCAGCAACCGCGCATTGAGCCGGCCGCCGGAGAACAACATGTCGTCGAGCGCTTCGTCGATGTCCGCTGATATCACCGACCTGCCGCCATCGCGCGCGATGCTGCCCTGTGCCAGCCGCCGCATCAACTCCTTGATGAACGCGCAACTCGTGCCTTCACTGCGTCGTGCCGCCTCGGCGATCACGGCGTCCTCAAGCGGCAGTCCTTTGCCGTAGAGCTGGACCAGCTTGTTGCGGCCAGCCTCGTCGGGGAGAGGTACTTCGATCGCCTGATCGATGCGCCCCGGGCGGCCAGCGAGGGCGCCTTCGAGGTCCTCCGGCCTGTTGGTGGTCAGGACGAACAGGATGTCCGCATCCTCCTTCAGCCCGTCCATCTCGTTGAGCAGCTTGTTCAGCATGGATTCCTCGCACGGCCCCATGTCGTCGCGATCTCGGGCGATCAGGTCGACGTCCTCGATCACCACCATCGACGGCTGGAGCAGGCGCGCCAGGCTCATATAGGCGCCGAGCAGGCCGATCTGCTCGGCAGTGATGATCAGCGTCGTGTGCCCGGGCAGATGCGTTGCGAGATAGCGGATCGTATGGGTTTTGCCGGTGCCCGGCGGCCCGTACAGCAGGATGCCCTTACGGGTCGACTGGCCAAGCCGGCGCAATTGATCGCGGGTGCCGACGAAGGTCAGCACGTTGCGATCGAGCAGCCGCAAGGTCTGCTCCGGCAGGATCACATCGTCACGCGCGATCGCCGGCAATCGGTGCACAGTGATACCGCGCGAGCGCCCGCGATAGTCGGAATCGGCATCGAGCGAGAGGATCTTGCCGCGATAGGTCCGCGCGGCCTGCACAGCTTCTTCCAATTCGCCAAAACATTGCTGGACGAGGGCTGCGCTCGCGCCGCCCGCAGGCACCAGGATCTCGATCCGGATGCCCGGCTCGCGGCTGTATTCGCGGTGCGCACATAGCAAGACAGAATAGCGGAGGCCATCCTGTTCGCACAGCCATAGCCCGTTATCCAGACACTTGACCGGTTTCTTCTCGCCGACGTCGACATCTGAATATTGCAGCGGGGCAATCGCGACGGCATAGCGGCCGCTCTTGAGGAGCCGCGAAATCGAGAGCGTTTCGTAGCGCTGCTCCTCGTTCAACCCGAACAACCTGATGGCTTCGCCGAAGAGCCGGTCGACCGCGGCCTGCACGTCCACGCGCATATGGCCGGGAAACTGGCGGATCGTGGTCACCAGCTTGCTGCGAGGAACGTTGGCAAAATGCCAGTCCAGAACGTCGCAAGCGAAGTCGAAATTCTCTTCCTGCTCGCTATCGGGCTGGTCCGCTGCGCGCATGCATTCGCTGCACAGCCAGATCGTTCGGTTGCCGATCCGAACATCCGTCCGTCCGTCGCCATTGCCGCAGAGCTCGCACGAGGTCTTGATCGCCTCAAGCGTGACTTGCAGCCTGTGGCCGGCAAGATTGATGGATTGTTGCGCGGACTTGAATAGGGTCTCGGCGACGGATTGCGGGTAAGGCCCGCAGATCGCCTTCTCCTTCTGCTCGATCTGGGCGATCAGCGCGGCCGCCTCGCGCTCCGTCTTGCCGAAGATCTGACGGAGCAGATCCAGCACGAACTGGTCCGGCGTATCATCATCATTATGAATGATGAGCCGGACCAGCTGGTTCTCGCCACGCATACTAATTATCACGAAAGATCTCCGATACAATTTATGGTGGTAGAGAACGAATAGGGAACACAAAAAGAAGCGGCCGTCAAGTCCGACGGCCGCTCAAATGCAATCGCTATGCGAGCCTAGTGCGCGCCGCCCCCGCCCGCTGCCTTCACCCGCCGCGTCAGCAGCACCGCGATCGCGGCCAGCACCAGCACCACGCCGATCACGGCAAAGGTGTCGGAGAAGCCCATCACCAGCGCCTGGCGCTTCACCGTCTTGCCGAGTGCGATGATCGCCTGCTCGCGCGCGGCGTTGGGATCGGGCACGCCATGGGCGATGAAATAATCTGTCATCTGCGCGAGGCGGCTGCGGACCTCCTCGCGGCCGAGCGTCACGGAATGGCCGATGATGTTGGAGTGGAACTGCTCGCGCTTGGTGACGATGGTGGCCAGCACTGCGGTGCCGATGGCACCGCCGAGATTGCGCATCATGTTGGAGATGCCGGAGGCGGCAGGCGCATCCTGCGGCGCGACGCTGCCGAGGCTGAGTGCGGACAGCGGCGCCAGCGTCAGCGCCTGGCCGACGGCACGCACGACGTTCGGTATGAAGAATTGATCGCCGGAATAGTCGAGCGACATCTCGATGTTGAGAAAGGAGCTGGCAGCGAATAGCAAGAGGCCGATCGTCGCGATGTAGCGCGCATCGAAACGTTGCATCAGCTTCGGCACCAGCGGGATCAGCAGCAGCTGCGGCAGGCCGGTCCAGGCCAGCACATTGCCGATCTGCTCGGCATTGTAACCCTGCACCTGGCCGAGATAGGCCGGCAGCAGATAGACCGAGCCGAACAGTGCAAAGCCGAGGAACACCGCGGCGATGGTGCCGACGCCGAAATTCCACTGCGTCAGCAGGCGGAGGCGAAGCAACGGCTTCTCGACCACGAGCTCGATGGTGATGAACAGCGACAGGCTGATCGCGGCGATGACCGCGAGCCGCATGATGAAGGGCGAGCCGAACCAGTCGTTCTTGTTGCCTTCCTCGAGCACGGCCTGCAGCGAGGCGAGGCCGACCGCCATGGTGGCGATGCCGAACCAGTCGCCTTCACGCAGCAAAGCGAGATTCAGGGGTGCACGTTCCAGGGTGAGGAACAGAATGCTCACCATGACTGCCGTCGGCAGCACGTTGACGAAGAAGATGGTCTGCCAGCCGTAATTCTCGGTGAGATAACCGCCGATGGTCGGGCCGATTGCCGGAGCGAACGTCACCGCCAGCGAGAACATCGCGAGCCCGATCGGCTGCTGGCCCTTCGGCAGCTTGGTGAAGACCAGCGTGAAGGCCATCGGGATCAGCACGCCGCCGAAGAAGCCCTGGAAGCCACGCATCGCGATCATCGACGGCAGGTCGTGAGTGAAGGCACAGGCGACCGAGAACGCCGCAAAGAGCGAGGCAAAGCTCAGCATGATGTTGCGGAACGAGAACACGCGCGACAGGTAGTCGGTCAGCGGGATCACGATGATCTCGCCGATCAGGTACGACGTCGAGATCCAGGATCCGTTGTCGACACCGGTGCCGATGCCGCCCTCGATGTTGAGCAGCGAGGCATTGGTGATCTGGATGTTCAGGATCGCCATGAAGGCGCCGATCATCGCGGCGAAGACGGCGATCCAGACTGTGGCACTGGCCCTGTTCGGGTCGGCGGCGACGCGATCAGGCGTCGCGGCCGGTATGGAGGGCGCTGGCGTCGAGATTGCGAGGCTGTTGGACATGGCACGACCCTCCGGAAACAAGCTTGGCTTTGGACTGCGTCGAGGGCGTCGTTGCCGCTTGCGCGGTCGGCGCTGAACGGGTTGCGATCGTCGGGATCACGGACATGCCGGGCCGCAGCTCGATCACCGGCTGCGTTTCGGCATCCAGCGCGATCTTCACGGGGATGCGCTGCACGATCTTGGTGAAATTGCCGGTGGCGTTGTCAGGCGGCAGCAAAGCAAATTCCTGGCCGCTGGCCGGCGCGATGGAATCGACGTGGCCATGCACCACCTGGCCCGGGAACGTATCGACCTCGATCTCGACCTCTTGTCCGGCGCGGACGTGGGTGAGCTGCGTTTCCTTGAAATTGGCGACGACATAGGCGCCCTCGGCGGGCACGATCGACATCAGCTGGGTGCCGGCCTGCACGAACTGGCCGACGCGCAAGGTGCGGTTGCCGATGACGCCGTCGATCGGCGCGACGATCGTGGTGTAGCCGAGATTGAGCTCGGCCTGATGCTGAAGCGCGGCGGCGCGGGCGGCGGCGGCATTGGCGTGTGCGATCTCGGCCTTCAGCAGCTCGACTTGCTTGAGAGCTGAGGCGAGATTGGCGGTGTCGCGCTGGATCGCAGCCTCGGCGCCGGCGTTGCGGGACTGTGCCTGCTGCGCATTCTGCACGCTGCCATAGCCGGTCGCGGCGAGATCGGTGTAACGCTTGTTCTCCTGTTGCGCGAAGATCTTTGCTGCGGTGTCGACATCGATGGTCGCCCTGGCCGCGGCGATCACCGCATCCTGAACCTCGAGCTGCGCCTGCTTGCTGGTGATCGTCGCATTCGCGGCGGCGACATCGGCCTTGGCCTGGTCGAGCGCGACGCGGAAGTCGCGGTCGTCGATCCGCGCCAGCACCTGGCCTGCTTTCACATGCTCGTTATCGCCGACCAGGACACGGTCGAGATAGCCGCTGACCTTCGGCGCGATGGTGGTGTTGTCGGCCTTCACATAGGCGTCATCGGTCGAGACCAGGAAGCGGCCGACGGTCCAGTAGTCGTAGCCGTACCAACTCGCGCCAGCGAGGGCGGCGAGGGCCACTCCCGCAAGCAACAGCTTGCGAAGGTTGAGCTTTCGGCTCGGGGCGGGGGCTGATGAGGCCGGCAGAATGCCCTCCGGTGCCAGGGTTGGAACCACGGTGCCTTCGGATTTCGTTGGGTTGGTGTGGACGGTCATCGCCGCCTCCCTGAATTAGGAAACTTGACGATTTCCAAAATAGGACTAGCTTTGAGACTGTCAATGGAATGACAGGCATCATTTAAAGACATGGCTCAGACAAAATCGTCATCACAGGTTCGTGCGCGCGGACGGCCGCCTGTGCGCAGCGACGAGGAGACGAAGCGGATCGTCCTCGAGGCCGCGCGACACGCGTTTGCCGTCGATGGTTACGCAGCAACCAGCACCGAGGAGCTGGCGCGCGGCGCCGGCATCTCCACCAAGACGCTCTACCGGTTGTTTCCGGGCAAAGCGGCGCTGTTCGAGGCGATGTGCGCTGACAGGCTCGAGCGGCTGCTCTCCGACGTCAATCTTCAGGCCAACAACCAGGCCGACATCGAAACAAATCTTGCTGCGGTGCTGGTCGCCTGTGCCGATCTCGCACTCGATCCTGAGGTCGTGGCGCTGCAGCGCATGGTGCTGCAGCAATCGGCGACGTTCCCCGATCTTGCCGCGAATTTCTACCGGGACGGCATCGCCCGCACCGCGGCGGCGCTCGCCGGCTGGCTCCGCGTTCAGGTCAGGAAGAAGCGCCTCGCGCTCGACAATGTCGATGAAGCGGCCGGCATGATGATCGGCATGATGGTGTCAGCGCCGCAACGCGCCGCGATCTACGCAAGCGTGACGCTGCCCTCCCGCAAGGAGATCGAGCGGCGGGCAAAGGCATGCGCCGCAATTCTGCTCGACGGCTGTCGCGGGCCGTCGCGCTAGCGGCGGCAGGCTTTGACAATCCGACGAAGCTGGACTATCTATTTCGCATGCGAAATAAACCGCCTGAGGCGAAGCATCATCGGCTGATCTATCTGCTCAACGTCGCGCAGCGCCGTTTGCAGCGCTGGATGGCTGTGCAGCAGCAGAATGAGGTCACGCCGGCGCAGGCCGGGTTGCTGTTCATCCTGAGCAAGCAGGACGGCGTCCTGATGGGCGAGGCGGGCGCGGCGCTTGATCTTGGTCCGGCCGGCATCTCCGGCCTCGTCGATCGCAGCGCAGCGGCAAAACTGGTCGAGCGCCGCGCCGATCGCGAGGATGGCCGCGCCTTTCGGGTGTGGCTGACGCCGAAGGGCCGCACTGTGCTGGCGCAGGCGAGGGCCGATACGGCTGCGATCAATGCCGCCCTGACGGAAGGATTTACCAGCGCCGAGATCGACATCGTCGCGCGCTGGCTGACCAGCATTCAGGACAAGTTTCCACGAGACTCCCTAAGAGACGGCACACGAGATCCAGAGCAATAAGAGGAGACACTGATGACCGAGCATGTGCGAGTTGAAAACAACAACGGAATTCTCACCCTTACCCTGGCGCGCCCCGACAAGAAGAATGCGTTGACGGACGCGATGTACCGCAAGCTCGCCGACACCATCGAAGCCGCCGAGTCCGATCCGTCCGTGCGCGTGCTGCTGATCCGCGGCGAGGGCGACATGTTCACCGCCGGCAATGACGTCGGCGAGTTTGCGGCCGTCGCATCAGGCAAGTCCGAAGGCAGCCGCAATGTCGGACGCTTCGTCCAATCGCTGGCGCGTTGCACGCGGCCTCTTGTTGCGGCCGTGCAGGGCCGTGCCGTCGGCGTCGGCACCACCATGCTGCTGCATTGCGATCTGGTCGTGCTTGCCGAGAATACGCAGTTGTCGACGCCCTTCGTCAGTCTCGCGCTGGTGCCGGAAGCTGCCTCCAGCCTCTTGATGCCGGCGCGCATAGGTTATGCTCGCGCCTATGAGATGTTCGCCCTCGGCGAGACCGTGCCGGCCAAGTCCGCGCTGGAATGGGGCCTCGCCAACCGCGTCGTGCCGCTCGAGAGGCTCGATACCGAGGCGCTCGCGCTCGCCCAGCGTCTGGCCAAACAGCCGGCCGGTGCGCTCATCGCGACCAAGAAGCTGATGCGCGATGGCGAGGCGCTGGTCGCGCAGATGAATGCCGAGGGCGAGCAGTTCGCCAAGCGTCTGCGCACCGCCGAGGCGCGCGAGGCATTCACGGCCTTTGCCGAGCGGCGCCCGCCTGATTTCACGAAGGTTTCGTGACATCTGGCCCAACCTCAAGGGGGCTGGCAAATCGCGAACACCGCATTTGACTAAAACCTTAACGGAACATTGGCATGTCCCGATGCAAGGTGGCCTCTCCTGGACAAAGGCCCCCTTGTGACCCATGGCAATGTTTAAGAAATCGGTAAGCTCGCTGCTCCTGACCCTGATGGCCCTGTTGGCGGCCGGCGCGCTCGCCTCCACGGCGATCCAGATGGTGGGGGCCCTCGGCCGCTACAACGACAGTCTTGAGACGGCGCGGCTTGCCGCTGCCGACAAGGCGATCTTTCACGGCGTGGTAGCGCTCCGCCAGAATCGCGGCGACGCCCAGAGCGCGATCCTCGGCGAGGACGATCCGCGCGCAAAGCTCGCCGAGGCGGAAAAGGCGGAGCAGGGCGGCTATGAAGGTGTCATCGCCGCGATGGCCAGCGTCGACTTTGCCCGCCGGGACGAACTGGCGAGCAAGCTGAAGCAGGGCTGGAGCGAGGCCGCCCCGCAATTCCAGCTGTTCTATGATGAAGCCAAACGTCCGCGCGCCGAGCGCAAGATCGAGCGCGGCAACCCCTGGTACGATGCCGTCACCAAGGTCATCGACACGGCGAACCTCGCCTCGACCGCGGTGTCGAACCAGGCCTGGATGAACGATCCCTTCATTGCCCGCATGGTCCAGGTCCGCCGCCTCGCCTGGCAGGTGCGCGACCGCTATGGCATCCATTGCTCGTCGCTGCGCTCGAACGTCAACAGCAGCAAGCCGCTCGACGACACTCAAAAGCGATCAGTGGCACAGTGGGACGGCACCATTGCCTCCAGCTTTGCCGGCATGGCCGAGTTGCTGGCAGCCCCCGATGTTCCCTCAGAATTGGTTAGCGCAGCAAGGGACGCGCAGGCCAAGACCGACGGTGTTCTCAAGCAGATCGGCGATCTCACCAGGAATTTTGACGGTAGCGGCAAGCCGGCGATGGCGGCGGCGGATTGGAATGCGCTGTGCCAGTCGCCGTTCCCGCTCATTGTCGCTATCGCGACCACGGCGCTCGACCAGTCGATCGTGCGAGCCGAGACCGTTCAGGCCAAGGCGCTGACCAATCTCATCGTGCAGTCGCTCGCGTTCCTGCTGGCGCTGTCAGTGACGCTGGCCGGCGTCTATGTCGTGCGCAATCGCCTGATGCGTCCGGTGCGCGCCATTCTGGAGGCGATCGCCCGGATCAGCGCGCGGGACTACGCGACGCCGGTTCCGCAATCCCGCTATCCCGACGAGTTCGGCACCATGGCCGCCGCGCTCGAAAGCCTGCGCGAGAGCGCGGCCACCGCGGAACGGCTCGGCCGGGAACGCGAATCGCAGCAGGCGCTGCAGCTCGCCCGCTCCGGCGCCGTCGACGAGGCATGCCGTAGCTTCGATGACACCGTGCAGGCGGTGATCCAGAGCGTCGCGGCATCGGCCAAGGAGCTCGATGCCACCGCGACCGACGTGCGCATGCTGACGTCGGAATCGAGCAGCCAGACGGCCGCGGTGTCGTCCGCCGCCGAGCAGGCCACCAACAATCTCGAAAGCATCGCGGCCGCGACCGAGGAGCTCTCGGCCTCGGTCGGCGAAATCTCCGCGCAGGTGCAGTCCAGCGCACGCGATGCGCGCGAGGCGGTGGCTCAGGTCGAGCAGACCAACGCCACTGTCGAGATCCTCGACCAGACCGCCGGCCGCATCAGCGAAGTCGTGAAGATGATCCACGCCATCGCCGGCCAGACCAATCTGCTCGCCCTCAACGCCACCATCGAGGCGGCGCGCGCCGGCGAGGCCGGCCGCGGTTTTGCGGTGGTTGCCGGCGAGGTCAAGAGCCTGGCGTCGCAGACCGCGACCGCCACCGAAGAGATCTCGCGCCAGGTCGAGGAGATCCAGAGCGCGACCGGCCAGGCCGTCGCCGCCATCCGTTCGATCGGCGGCGCCATCAGCGGCATCGACGAGAAGATGACGGCCATCGCCGCCGCCGTCGAACAGCAGCGCGCGGCCACCACCGAGATCTCGCGCAACTTCCAGCATGCCGCCCAGGGCACCCGCGAGGTCACCGACACCATCGGCAGCGTGGCCCAGCTCAACCAGGAGACCGGCAATGCCGGCACGGTGCTGTTCCAGTCCGTGACCAAGATGTCGGCCGACGCTGACCGCCTCCGCACCGCGGTGGAGGGCTTCCTCGGCGCCGTGAAGTCCGCCTAGGGCTTCTTTCCCAGCTTGATGGAACGTGGATCGGCATTGCCGGGTCTGGCTGCGACCTGTAAATGGTAGCGGTACCAAGCTCCAACGACAGGACGACAGGGAGATGTCTTCGATGCCGGTCACCCCACATAAGGCCCAGCGCCCCTATCGCGGCGTGTTTCCGGTCGCACCCACCATCTTCGATGCGCGCGGCGAGCTCGATCTCGAGGGCCAGCGCCGCTGCATCGATTTCATGATCGACGCCGGCTCGAACGGCATCTGCATCCTCGCCAATTTCTCCGAGCAGTTCGTGCTGACCGATGCCGAGCGCGAGGCCGTGATGCATGTGGTGCTGGAGCATGTCGCCGGCCGCGTGCCCGTGATCGTCACCACCACCCATTTCAGCTCGGCGGTGTGCGCGGCGCGCAGCAAGCAGGCCGAGGCCGCCGGGGCCGCCATGGTGATGGTGATGCCGCCCTATCACGGCGCCACCTTCCGCGTTCCGGAGAAGGGCATCGTCGAATTCTTCAAGGTGCTCTCGGGCGCGATCACCATCCCCATCATGATCCAGGATGCGCCGGTTGCGGGCACGCCGCTGTCGGTCGAGCTGCTGGCGCGGCTGGCGCGCGAGCTCTCCAACATCCGCTATTTCAAGATCGAGGTGCCGGGCGCGGCGTCAAAGCTCCGCAGCCTGATCGAGGCCGGCGGCAAGGACATCGAGGGCCCCTGGGATGGCGAGGAAGCCATCACGCTGATGGCCGATCTCGATGCCGGCGCGACCGGCGCGATGACCGGCGGCGGCTATCCCGACGGTATCCGCCAGATCATCGATCCCTATTTCGCGGGCGACCGGGAGAAGGCGAAGGCCGCCTATGAACGCTGGCTGCCGCTGATCAATTACGAGAACCGCCAATGCGGCCTGATCGCCTGCAAGGCGATGATGCAGGCCGGCGGTGTGATCAAGTCCGACGCGGTGCGCCATCCGCTGCAACCGCTGCATTCGGCAACGCGCGCAGGATTGCTGGAGCTCGCCAAGGAGCGCGACGCGCTGGCGTTGAGGTGGGGGAAGTAAGCCTCATGCACCGCAATCGTAGGGTGGGCAAAGCGTAGCGTGCCCACCACCTGCGTATTGCCGAGAAGAACGTGGGCACGGCGCAAGGGCGCCTTTGCCCACCCTGTACCCTTCTGACGTTCATGGCCGGCCTAGAGGTGTAGACTGGCCATTCGGGCCGATCCGTCGGGAGCAGCCTTGTCCACCCGTGCCTTGAGCACCCACGTAGGAACCGCGCCCCAGCGGAACGTCCGCGATCGAGATCCAGTAGGAGGTCATTGCGCCGAGAGCGCCAGTACAGGGATCGATCAGGATCGCGGTTGGCCCGCTTTGAGAGCGAGGAGATCCAACGATGGTCAAGGACGTGCAATGGTTCGTCGGGATCGATTGGGCAACGCGGAGTCATTGCGTTTGCCTGCTGGATGCGGAAGGACGGCCGGCCGGCCAGCGCGACTTTGCGCATGGCGGAGCCGGACTGACGGAGCTGTGTGATTGGCTGGTCGAAAAGACCAAGGCCGCACCGGGACAGATCGCGGTGGCAATCGAGACGCCGCATGGCCCAGTGGTGGAGATGCTGCTCGAGCATGGTTTTATGGTCTTTGCCATCAATCCCAAGCAACTCGACCGCTTCCGGGATCGCTTCACGGTGGCCGGTGCCAAGGATGATCGCCGCGACGCTCATGTGCTCGGAAGCTCATTGCGTACGGACTGTGCGGCCTTCCGCCAGCTTGCGGCCGACAATCCGCTGGTGATCGAGCTGCGCGAGTGGTCGCGCATGGCGGAGGAACTGCAGCAGGAGCGCACGCGGCTTGCCAATCGCCTGCGTCAGCAGTTGTGGCGGTACTATCCCCAAGCGGCCAAGCTGACCGACGATGTCGCCGACGACTGGTTCCTGGCACTTTGGCAAAAGGTGCCGACGCCGGACAGCGCGGCCAAGGCCAGCGACAAGGCGATCGCGCGCATCCTCAGCGCCTATCGTATCCGCCGCCTCGATGCGGCGACGGTGCTCAAGACTTTGCGCGAGACACCCCTGCTCGTGGCACCGGGCACGACGGAGGCTGCGTGCGTGCATATCCGCAGCCTCGCGGCCCGTCTGCGCCTGGTCAATCAGCAAATCAAGGAAGCGCAGCACAGCCTGGACCGCCTGTGCGCCAAGCTCGAAGAACAGGAGAGCCCCGCGGGGCAGAATCCCGAGCAGTGTGACGTGGCGATCCTTCGCTCCTGGCCGGGAATCGGCAGGATCGTTCTCGCCACACTGCTCGTCGAGGCCACCGAGCCTCTGCGCAGACGAGACTACCACGCCTTGCGCGCCTTGGCAGGGGTCGCACCGGTGACGCGGCAAAGCGGCAAGCAACGCTTCGTGATCCGCCGCCTGGCCTGCAACAGGCGGCTGCAAAGCGCCGTTCATCACTGGTCGCGCGGCGCGCTTCAATACGACGCCGCAGCCCGGCGACGCTATGATGCTTTGCGGCAGCGCGGACACGGCCATGCGCGTGCGCTGCGTGGTGTGGGAGATCGCCTGCTCTTTGCCTTGTGCGCGACGCTCAAGCACCAGACGCCCTACGACGCAGACCACAACAGCGCGAAGATCTCGGCAGCAGGCTGAGCCGTTCCTTTGTTCGGCCGCATGCGACCGTTCCTTCGTCCCGACCTGCCGAACGCAAGAGCGCCGCGCGCAGACGCTGTCCAGGATGCCATAGGCAGCGGCAAAGCCGGCGCGAAGCGTCCTGGATAGCGTCGAGCACGGTGCTATGGTTATCTGTCAGGGACTTCCACCCTTGACGAAGGGTAGGAGGTCCTACGGGGCCGGTGCCAACGTCCATTCGCCCACGATATAAAAGCGTGCCTTGGCATCATCCTGCTTGAACAGCGTGATGCGATCGATCGCCAGCTTTTCCAGCTTCAGCGCCGCAAACCTTGCCCGCAACATCTCCAGGATCGGGCCGCGCCGCTGGGCGTCCAGCCGCCCCGTCAGCGTCATGTGGAAGCGGAAATCTTCCATCACGTAAGGGTAGCCCCAGCGATCGAGATAATCGCGCTGGCGCTCGCTGAGCTTTTCCGGCTTGCGCCGCGCGCGGTCTTCCGCGGTCAGGGGCTGGCGGAAGCAATCGAAATCGCGGACGCCATCGGCGGCGAGCTGTTGCAGCGCGCCAACCGGCTCGGCCGGAATGACGGCGATGAAGCCGCTGATGGAATCGACGATTGGGCGGATCACCGGGATCGGGCGCGCCTTGCCGGCGAATGTCGCGCAGGCCGCGGCGAGTTCGGCCTCTGTCTTGCCCGCTGCCAGCGCCATCGGCGCCTTCAGCGTGCCGTGAAAACCGTATTTGCGGGGATCGGCGGTGACGTCGCGCCAGTCGGCGGCGACGCGCAGGGCGTCGCCGGGAAAGGGCAGTTCGTCGCCGGTGTAGGCATCATAGCCGAGCAGCTCGGCGCCGAAGCGGGAGAGTGCGTGGTCGGCGCCGGCGGCAAAATAGATCGCGTAGCGGGGAAAACCTGTCATTGCCCAAGCATAACTAATTTATGCTGCAACGATAGTCTCGCGCGGTGTCGCCGCGATGCCAGCCAGACGCGTCGCATCGGTGAGATGGACGAGCTTGCCGGCCGCGATCACCGCGACCAGCCGCGGCCGCAGCGGCATGCTGTCGTCGACGAGCAGGATGTCGGCGCGACGGCCCGCCGCCAGCGTGCCGCGATCAGTGAGGCCAGCGGCCTCTGCGGGCGCCGACGAGATCAGCTTCCAGGCCTCGGTCAGCGGCAGCACGCCGTCGGCGGCGAGGCGGACTGCGGCGAGCAGCGGCGCCGGATAGTAGTAGTCGGAAGCCAGCACCGTGCAGAGCCCCTTCGCGATCATGTCGGAGGCTTTGGTCCAGCCGGTGTGGCTGCCGCCGCGCACGACGTTCGGTGCGCCGTAGACGATGGCATCGCCATGATCGGCTGCCTCGCGCGCCGTCTCCTCATTGATCGGAAATTCGGCGAGCCTCACGCCCATGGCGCGAAAATTCCGGCGCATCGCCGGCGTCGCATCGTCATGCGACAGCATCCGCACCTCGGCCGCGCGGGCCTTAGCAGCGAGCCGGGCGATCGAGGCCGGAACCTCGGCTGCGCGCGACACGATATGCGCGACAAGCTTGTCGAAATCCTCGCCCGACACGCCGGTGCGCTCCACCATGCGGTTACGCTTGCGCGGATTTGAGATGTCGGCAACGACTCCGTCCATATGGTCGTTGAAGGCGAACAGGTCGACGCGGCCCTCGGCCAGCCATTGGCCGATCTCAGCCTCGGCATCGAGATTGTAGGTCTCGTGGCGCAGGTGAAAACGAGTGTCGGCGGCGAAGTGCGGCCGCTGCCGCTCGATCGCCTCGAGCAGGCGCCTGGCATTGTCGCCGCTGCGCAGGCCCGGCTCCCATGACCAGGTGGTGGCGTGGAACACCGTGGTGATGCCGTTGCTGATGACCTGGCGGTCGGTGTCATCAAGCGCGACGTCGATCGGAAAATCGACGCCGGCGCGCGGCATCATCTGCCGCTCGAAGGCATCGCCATGCAGGTCGACGATGCCGGGCAGCACCAGCAAATCGCGCGCATCGATCGCCAGCCGCGCGCGACCGCGTGCCGCATCGATCTGCGCAATGTCGGTTCCGGATACGGCGAGCGATGTTTCGGCGAGCCCGGAGCTAACAAGGGTCCGGCCACCTTCGATGAAAATGTCTGTCACGCGACCGCGCTTGGTTTGCTGGAAGGGAGACTTGCCTCTGCTTCGTATGCCGACAGGAAATCTTCAATTGCGAGCGTGCGGAATTAGGCCAGCGCCGCACGCAATTTGTCGTGATCCCAGTCCCACCATGCCAGCCTGGCCAATGTCGCGTCTCTTCGAGCGGCACAATGACGGTGTGATGACGATACGATGACAGGGGATGAAGTGTGTAGGATCGCCCCGCCGCATTGCGCGTGTCATACAAGTGTCAACCGCCGGGGATAGCGGTGGGCTCCAGCTACTCTGGAGCCCTGCATGCTGGTGGTTGAAGGTCTGACGTGCCGCTTTGGCGCAAAAGCCGCGGTGGACGAGGCTTCGTTTCAAATCTCCCCCGGCGGCTTCGTCGGCGTGATCGGGCGCTCCGGCGCCGGCAAGTCGACCCTGCTGCGCGCCATCAATCGTCTGGTGACGCCGACGCAGGGCCGCATCCTGTTCGACGGCCTCGACGTCACCGCGCTGCGCGGCAAGGAGCTGCGGCAGTGGCGGGCGCGGTCGGCGATGATCTTCCAGCAGTTCAACCTGGTCGGCCGGCTCGACGTGCTGACCAACGTGCTGATGGGCCGTCTTGCCACCATGCCGGCCTGGCGCTCGCTGTCGCAAGCATGGCCCGAGCAGGACAAGGCGTTGGCGATGTCGGCGCTGGAACAGTTCGATATCGCCGCGCTGGCGGCGCAGCGCGCCGATCAACTCTCCGGCGGCCAGCAACAGCGCGTGGCGATCGCGCGGGCGCTGGTGCAGCAGCCCGACATCATCCTCGCCGACGAGCCGATCGCCTCGCTCGATCCGCGCAACACCAAGATCGTCATGGATGCGCTGCTGCGCATCAACAAGCATTTCGGCATCACCGTGCTCTGCAACCTGCATTCGCTCGATCTGGCGCGCAGCTATTGCGATCGCCTGATCGGCATGGCGGCGGGCCGGGTGGTGTTCGACGGCGCGCCATCCGCGCTGACCGACCTTGTCGCGCGTGAGCTCTACGATCTCGAAGCCGCCGATGTCATGGGCGGCACGCCTGCGCCGGTGCCCGAGGGGGTCCCGGCACTCGGAACGGCTGCGGCGGCCTGAGCCGCGTCGCATCCGTCATACCAGTTTTGCGTCAACCGCTCCTATCAGATGAAGAGGGCATCATGATCACTCGCAGATTAGTTCTTGCCGGCGCCGCCGCGCTGACCTTTGCCGGATCCGCTTCCGCCGAAGACTGGAGGGCGAAATATCCGGAGATCACCTTCGCCGCGATTCCGGCCGAGAACGGTTCGGGCGTGACCGAGCGTTACGCCCCCTTCATCAGCTATCTGTCCAAGGAGCTCGGCGTCAAGGTGACTCTGCGTGTCGCCAACGACTACGCCGCCCTCATCGAGGGCCAGCGCGCCGGCAACATCCATATCGGCTATTACGGCCCGGCCTCGTTCGCGCGTGCCCGGCTTACCGGCGTCAAGACCGACGCCTTCGTCATCGACGTCAACTCCGACGGCTCGAAGGGCTATTACTCGGTGTTCTACGTGCTGGCGAAATCGCCGTACCAGAAGATCGAGGACCTCAAGGGCAAGAACCTGGGCCTGGTCGATCCGAACTCGACCTCGGGCAACAACATGCCGCGCTTCAAGCTGAACGCGCTCGGCATCGATCCCGATGCCTACTTCTCGAAGGTCGTCTTCACCGGCAGCCACGAGAATGCCGTTCTCGCACTTGCGCAAGGAACCGTCGACGTCGCTGCCAACTGGTGGAACGCGGACGACGATTCCAACCTGACCCGCATGCTCAACAAGGGTATGGTGAAGTCGGCCGACGGCACGCCGATGAAGAAGGAGGACTTCCGCATCGTCGTGAAGTCCGACCTCATCATCAACTCGCCCTACGCCTATCTGAGCGACCTGCCTGAGGACATGAAGGCCGCCATCAAGAAGGCCTTCCTCGATGCGGCGACCAAGGACCCCGAGGCGTTCAAGAAGCTCTCCGACGGCAAGAACAAGCCGTGGGAGCCGATCGCCAACGACGATTACAACAAGACCATCGATCTGATTAGGTTCGTCGATAATCTGCGTAAGAAGGCGTCCTGAGCTCGTCGGGACGAGGCACCTCGAGCCGGGTCGATGGACCCGGCTCTTTTCTTGATGGATCTGTTTGTGATGGATCTTTGCCTTCGATGACGGTTGCGGTTTCGATCCTTCCCGAGCAGCAGCTCGCCGCCCTCAACGCCGCCTATCGCAAGGCGGTCGCACGCAAGCGCCTGCGCCTCTCGGCGGGCTTCACGTTGTTCGTCGCCGCGCTGATCGTGGCCTCGATCGGCGCCGAGGTGAATTTGCGCACCTTCTTCACTTATTTCGGCAACTTCGTCAGCTACTTCAATCGCATCCTCACCCTCGACAGCGGCCAGCGGGTCTGGACCGATCTCGGCGAGTGGTTCTGGGGCCTGCACAAATGGCTGAAGCTGCTCGGCGAGACGCTGCTGATCTCCTATGTCGGCACGCTGATCGGCGCCGTCCTTGCCTTCCTGCTCAATTTCTTCTCCGCCGAGAACACCTCGCCCGCGCCCTGGCTGCGCTTCACGGTGCGCCGGCTGCTTGAATTCGCGCGCACGGTGCCCGGCATCGTGTTCGCGCTGATCTTCGTCATGGCGTTCGGTCTCGGTCCGGTCGCTGGCGTGCTCGCGATCGCGATCCATTCCACCGGCGCGCTCGGCAAGCAGTTTTCCGAGATGGTCGAGAACGCCGACATGAAGCCGGTCGAGGGCATCCGCTCCACCGGCGCGAGCTGGGTGTCGTGCATGCGCTTTGCGATCCTGCCGCAGGTTTCGGCGGGTTACGCCAGCTACGCGCTGCTGCGTTTCGAGATCAATGTGCGCGAGGCCTCGGTGATGGGCTTTGTCGGCGCCGGCGGCATCGGGCAGGAGCTGATCGTCGCGATCCGAAAATTCTACTACTCCGACGTCAGCGCCATCCTCGTCACCATCATCGTCACGGTGTTCCTGATCGACATCACCACCGGCTGGGTGCGCGGCCGCCTGTTCGGCAAGGAGGCGCGGAATTGAACAAGCCGCAGGATGTCAACACCGAGGAGCTCCGCGCGCGCTACCCCGACGTCTTCGGCCGTCCGGCATCGGCACGCCTGGCGACCCCGGCGATGCTCATCGCGGCGCTTGCGATCTTCGTGTTCGGCCTGGTCGATCTCGATTTCTCGCCGGCGCGCTTCATCTCGGGCCTAAGCCAGCTCGGCTGGATCAGCATGATGATGATGCCGCCCGATCCCGGATCGTCGCTCCCGCTCTATCTCAAAGCGCTGGGCGAGACGCTGTCGATCGCGCTGCTCGGCACCACGCTGGCCGCCTTGCTGGCGCTGCCCGTCAGCCTGCTTGCGGCTCGCAATATCGTCCCTAACATCGTCCGTTTCCCGGTGCGGCGGTTCCTGGATTCGATCCGCGGCGTCGATACGCTGATCTGGGCGCTGGTGTGGATCAACGTGGTCGGGCTCGGCCCGTTCGCCGGCGTTCTCGCGATTGCCGTGGCGGATTTCGGTGCGTTCGGAAAGCTGTTCTCGGAAGCGATCGAAGGCGCCGATCAGAAGCAGGTCGAGGGCATCCGCGCCTCCGGCGGCAGCGCGCTGCACGAGATCCGCTTCGGCCTGATGCCGCAGGTGCTGCCCGTCATCGCCGGCCAGGTGCTGTATTTCATCGAATCGAACACGCGCTCGGCCACCATCATCGGCATCGTCGGCGCCGGCGGCATCGGCCTCCAGCTCGCCGAGCAGATCCGGGTGCTGGAATGGCAGAAGGTGTCGTTCCTGATCCTGATGATCCTGGTCGCCGTCGCGGGAATCGATTTCATCTCGGGCAAGCTGCGCTTTGCGATCATCGGTAAGCGGGCAGTGGCCTGAGCACCGCTGCCGTAGGGTGGGCAAAGCGAAGCGTGCCCACCTCTCTAGCGATCGAGAAAGATCGTGGGCACGGCGCAAGAGCGCCTTTGCCCACCCTGTACCTCTTCTGACGTTCATGGCCGGCCTAGAGGTGTAGACTGGCCATTCGGGCCGATCCGTCGGGAGCAGCCTTGTCCACCCGTGCCCTTGAGCACCCACGTAGGAACCGCGCCCCAGCGGAACGTCCGCGATCGAGATCCAGTAGGAGGTCATTGCGCCGAGAGCGCCAGTACAGGGATCGATCAGGATCGCGGTTGGCCCGCTTTGAGAGCGAGGAGATCCAACGATGGTCAAGGACGTGCAATGGTTCGTCGGGATCGATTGGGCAACGCGGAGTCATTGCGTTTGCCTGCTGGATGCGGAAGGACGGCCGGCCGGCCAGCGCGACTTTGCGCATGGCGGAGCCGGACTGACGGAGCTGTGTGATTGGCTGGTCGAAAAGACCAAGGCCGCACCGGGACAGATCGCGGTGGCAATCGAGACGCCGCATGGCCCAGTGGTGGAGATGCTGCTCGAGCATGGTTTTATGGTCTTTGCCATCAATCCCAAGCAACTCGACCGCTTCCGGGATCGCTTCACGGTGGCCGGTGCCAAGGATGATCGCCGCGACGCTCATGTGCTCGGAAGCTCATTGCGTACGGACTGTGCGGCCTTCCGCCAGCTTGCGGCCGACAATCCGGTGGTGATCGAGCTGCGCGAGTGGTCGCGCATGGCGGAGGAGCTGCAGCAGGAGCGCACGCGGCTTGCCAATCGCCTGCGTCAGCAGTTGTGGCGGTACTATCCCCAAGCGGCCAAGCTGACCGACGATGTCGCCGACGACTGGTTCCTGGCACTTTGGCAAAAGGTGCCGACGCCGGACAGCGCGGCCAAGGCCAGCGACAAGGCGATCGCGCGCATCCTCAGCGCCTATCGTATCCGCCGCCTCGATGCGGCGACGGTGCTCAAGACTTTGCGCGAGACACCCCTGCTCGTGGCACCGGGCACGACGGAGGCTGCGTGCGTGCATATCCGCAGCCTCGCGGCCCGTCTGCGCCTGGTCAATCAGCAAATCAAGGAAGCGCAGCACAGCCTGGACCGCCTGTGCGCCAAGCTCGAAGAACAGGAGAGCCCCGCGGGGCAGAATCCCGAGCAGTGTGACGTGGCGATCCTTCGCTCCTGGCCGGGAATCGGCAGGATCGTTCTCGCCACACTGCTCGTCGAGGCCACCGAGCCTCTGCGCAGACGAGACTACCACGCCTTGCGCGCCTTGGCAGGGGTCGCACCGGTGACGCGGCAAAGCGGCAAGCAACGCTTCGTGATCCGCCGCCTGGCCTGCAACAGGCGGCTGCAAAGCGCCGTTCATCACTGGTCGCGCGGCGCGCTTCAATACGACGCCGCAGCCCGGCGACGCTATGATGCTTTGCGGCAGCGCGGACACGGCCATGCGCGTGCGCTGCGTGGTGTGGGAGATCGCCTGCTCTTTGCCTTGTGCGCGACGCTCAAGCACCAGACGCCCTACGACGCAGACCACAACAGCGCGAAGATCTCGGCAGCAGGCTGAGCCGTTCCTTTGTTCGGCCGCATGCGACCGTTCCTTCGTCCCGACCTGCCGAACGCAAGAGCGCCGCGCGCAGACGCTGTCCAGGATGCCATAGGCACCGGCAAAGCCGGCGCGAAGCGTCCTGGATAGCGTCGAGCACGGTGCTATGGTTATCTGTCAGGGACTCCCACCCTTGACGAAGGGTAGGAGGTCCTACGGCTCCGTTTTCGTGGAGAGAGCGAGCTCCCCTACGGCTCCACCAAAAACTCCACCCGCTCTGCGGCAAAGCGCGAATGCTTCGTCACCAGCGGCTTGCCCTCGAGATCGAGGTCCGTCGCGTCGACCACCAGGATCGGCCGTCCCAGCGGCAGATCGAGCCGCGCGGCATCGGTCGCATCGACGATGCCGGCGGTGATCCGGGTGGCGCCGCGGCGGTAGTCGCGGATCCCGTAATGCTCGAGCATCTTCGTCATCGAGCGCGTGGCCGAGAACACCGCGCCGGCGCCCGGAAATCGCTCGGCCGACAACCAGGTGGTGGAGACGCAGATCGGCGTGCGGTCGGCGAGGCGGATCGCCTCGATCCGCACCAGCGGCGCGCCTGATTTCACGCCCAGTTCCCCTGCAAGCTCGCGCGTTGCGGCATCCTCTGACGCCTCGATCAGCCGGCCATGCGGCTCGCGGCCTTCGGCGCCGACGATCTCCGAGAAGCGCGTGCGCGAGCGCAAGGGATAGGCGAGCTTCTGCGCCTCGACATAGGTTCCGCTGCCGCGCTCGGCGCGCACGATACCGCGTTCGGCAAGGGCTGCGAGCGCGCGCCGCACGGTGTGGCGGTTGACGCGATAGGTTTCGGCGATCTCCATCTCGCCCGGCAATTTGTCGCCGGCGGCAAAGCGGCCGTCGGCGATGCCGCGCTCGATGCCGTCGGCAACGAGGCGCCACAGCGCGACGCCGGAGGAAGCGGTGTCCTGCATACTCATGTCGGCGATCAGCCTAGCCCTAAAATCACACGCTTGTCACGAAACAGTCATGGCGTTTCCGTATGAAGTTGTCTATTATCATAGACAACTTCAATTCGGCAAGTTTTGTGGAAGGCCGGTGGATTCGGTGACCCAGCACAATACCCAGCAAGCCCAGCGCAAGGCCGCCATGGCCGTGCTGGCGCACGCGGAGGCGGGCGAGATCGCCGCTCGCCTCCGCACGATTGCTTTGCCCGTCCATCAGGATCTGCGCGAACCGGAGAACGGTCTGGTGATGCTGCGCGGCCGGGTCGGCGGCGATGGCGCGCCGTTCAATCTCGGTGAGGCGACCGTGTCGCGCGCTGCGGTGCGGCTTGCCAGCGGCGAGGTCGGCTTCGGCTACACGCTCGGGCGCAACAGTGAGAAGGCACGGCTGATCGCGCTGTGCGACGCGCTGGTGCAGTCACGCGATTTCGGCGTCGCCGTCGAGCGCGACGTAATCGCTCCGTTGCGCGAGCAGCTTATGGTCAGACGCAAGCAGCAGGCCGAACAGACGGCTGCGACCAAGGTTGATTTCTACACCATGGTGCGCGGTGAGGGATGAGGCCATGACAACGATTGCGGAACTGCCGCCGGGATTCGCCGACAAGGTGTTGTCGGCGCAATCGACCTTTCGCTCGGTCATGGACGCGATGGCACGGCCCGGCACGGTCCAGCGCATCGTGCCGATGGCGGGAACGCCCGATACGATGATGCGCGGCACGGCCGCGATCGCGCTGACGCTGTTCGATCACGACACGCCGCTCTGGCTCGATGCGCGCATGGCCGAGAGCACCGAGGTCCTGAAATGGCTCAAGTTTCACACCGGCGCGCCGGTGGTGCAGGATTCGTCGATCGCAGCCTTCGCGCTGATCAGCGACGGCGTGTTGCTGCCCAATCTTACGCGGTTCGCGCTCGGCACCAACGAATATCCGGATCGTTCAACCACCGTGATCATTCAGGTCGAGAGCCTGGGCGCAGGCCAAAACGTCGAGCTGCGCGGTCCCGGCATCGACGGCGTCGCGACGCTTGAGGCGTCGTTCAAGCCGTTCGACCTGTTCGAGCAGCTGCGCTTCAACGAGACGCTGTTTCCGCGCGGCATCGACGTGGTGCTGGTCGCCGAGGATGCCGTGGTCGCGATTCCGCGCACCACGCGCGTCGTGAGCAAGGGAGGCTAGAGGCATGTATGTCGCAGTCAAAGGCGGCGAACGCGCCATCGAGAACGCCCATCGCCTGCTCGCCAATGCCAGGCGCGGCGACCAAAACGTTGCGGAAATCTCGCTCGACCAGATCTCCGAACAGCTTGGCCTCGCCGTCGATCGCGTCATGAGCGAGGGCTCGCTCTATGACCGCGAGCTCGCGGCGCTCGCGATCAAGCAGGCGCGCGGCGATCTGATCGAGGCGATCTTCCTGGTCCGTGCCTTCCGCGCCACCCTGCCGCGCTTCGGCGCCAGCGAGCCGGTCGACACCGGCGCGATGCGGGTGCAGCGGCGGGTGTCCTCCACCTTCAAGGACATTCCGGGCGGCCAGATCCTCGGGCCGACCTTCGACTACACGCATCGCCTGCTCGATCCCTCGCTCGCCCAGGGTTTTGTGCCGGAAGCGCCGGCCGTGGCCGAAGCCTCAACGGCGCCGACGCCGCGCGTGACCGACATTCTCGGCCGCGACGGACTGATCGAATCATCGCCACAGGCCGAAGACGGCGCCAGCGTCGGCGATCTCACGCGGGAGCCGCTGAACTTCCCGGCTGACCGCGATTTGCGCCTGCAAAATCTCGCCCGCGGCGATGAAGGTTTTCTGCTGGCGATGGGCTATTCCACCCAACGCGGGTACGGCCGCAATCACCCCTTCGCCGGCGAGATCCGCTTCGGCGAGGTCGAGGTCGAATTCACAGCTGAGGACGTCGGCTTCGCCGTGCCGCTTGGTTCGATCGAACTGACCGAGTGCCAGATGGTCAACCAGTTCAAGGGCTCGGCAACCGAAGCGCCGTGCTTCACCCGCGGCTATGGCCTCGGCTTCGGCCAAAGTGAGCGCAAGACCATGTCAATGGCGCTGGTCGATCGGGCGCTGCGTGCCCGCGAGCTCGGAGAAGAAGCCCTCGCCCCGGCGCAAGATGAAGAATTCGTGTTGTCGCATTCGGACAACGTGCAGGCGACCGGATTCGTCGAGCATCTGAAGCTGCCGCATTACGTCGACTTCCAGTCCGAGCTTGGCCTCCTGCGCAAGCTGCGCAAGGAATTTGCCGAAGCTTCGGCCGAAGCCAATACTCCCGGTGCCATGAAGGAGGCCGCGGAATGAACGCGCCTGCCTACAACTTCGCTTATCTGGACGAACAAACCAAGCGGATGATCCGCCGCGCCATCCTGAAAGCGATCGCGATCCCCGGCTATCAGGTGCCGTTCGCCAGCCGTGAAATGCCGATGCCCTATGGCTGGGGCACCGGGGGCGTGCAGGTGACCGCCGCGATCCTGGGCCCTAGGGACGTGCTGAAGGTGATCGACCAGGGCTCGGACGACACCACCAACGCGATCTCGATCCGCAAATTCTTCGCCAAGACCGCGGGCGTCGCCACCACGACGTCGACCGACGAGGCGACCGTAATCCAGACCCGTCACCGCATCCCGGAGACCGCGCTGCACGAAAAGCAGGTGCTGGTCTATCAGGTGCCGATCCCGGAGCCGCTGCGCTTCCTCGAGCCGCGCGAGACCGAGACCCGCCGCATGCACGCGCTCGCCGAATATGGCCTTATGCATGTGAAGCTTTATGAGGACATCGCCCGCTTCGGCCACATCGCGACCGCCTATGCCTATCCGGTCAAGGTGAACGCGCGCTATGTGATGGACCCGTCGCCGACGCCGAAATTCGACAATCCCAAGATGGACAATTGCCCGGCCTTGCAATTGTTCGGCGCCGGCCGCGAGAAGCGCATCTACGCGATCCCGCCTTACACTCAGGTGGTGTCGCTCGATTTCGAGGATCATCCGTTCGAGCCGTATCGTTTCAACGCGCCCTGCGCGCTGTGCGGCACCGAAGACTCTTATCTCGACGAGATTGTCACCGACGACAAGGGCAGCCGCATGTTCGTCTGCTCCGACACCGACTATTGCGAGGGCCGTCAGGCTGCCGGCCATCACGGTGCCCTGAGCGCCGCACCCTACAAGGACAAGGCGCCGGAGGCATCCAATGGCTGATCAGGATATTCAGGAAGCCGATCAGCCATTGCTGATCGCAAACTCCCTCAGCAAGTCCTACGGCCGCATCGCCGCCTGCCGTGACGTGTCGTTCGCGCTCTATCCGGGCGAGGTGCTGGCGATCGTCGGCGAATCCGGCTCCGGCAAGTCGACATTGCTGCAAATGCTGTCGGGCCAGCTCGCGGCGAGCGACGGGCAGGTATCCTATCGGATGCGCGACGGCGTCACCCGCGATCTCGCCTCGCTCGGCGAGGCCGAGCGTCGCCTCTTGTTCCGCACCGATTGGGGCTTTGTGCATCAGGACCCCGCGCAGGGCCTGCGCATGGCGGTCTCGGCCGGCGCCAATGTCGGCGAGCGATTGATGGCCGTGGGCTGGAACCATTATAGCCGGATTCGCGAAAGTGCTTCCGATTGGCTCACCCGGGTCGAGATCGACGTCGCGCGTATCGACGATGCGCCGCGGACCTATTCCGGCGGCATGCGCCAGCGCCTCCAGATCGCGCGCAACCTCGTCACCGGGCCGCGGCTGGTGTTCATGGATGAGCCGACCGGCGGTCTGGATGTCTCCGTGCAGGCGCGCCTGCTCGATCTCCTGCGCAATCTCGTCGCCGAATTGCATCTCGCGGTCGTCATCGTCACCCATGATCTCGCGGTGGCGCGTCTCCTCTCGCATCGCGTGATGGTGATGAAGGGCGGCCGCCTCATCGAGACAGGTCTCACCGACCAGGTGCTCGACGATCCGCGTGAGCCCTATACCCAGCTCCTCGTCTCCTCGATTCTGCCGCCATGAGCTCTCCGATGACCGCCATGATCGACATCGCCGACGCCGGCAAGACCTTTAGGATGCACCTGCAAGGCGGCATCGAGCTGCCTGTCGTGCGCGGCGTGACCTTTCAGGTCCAGCCGGGCGAGTGTGTCGTGCTGTCCGGACCGTCAGGCGCCGGCAAATCCTCGATCCTGAAGATGATCTTCGGCAATTACCGCTGCGATTCCGGTCGCATCGGCATCCGCCATCGCGGCGAGGTGATCGATCTCGCCACCGCCGAGCCACGGCAAGTGCTCAACGTCCGCCGCGCCACCATCGGCTATGTCAGCCAGTTCCTGCGCGCTGTGCCGCGTGTGGCCACTATCGACGTCGTCGCCGAGCCGCTGATCGCAGGCGGCGTGACTCGCGCCGATGCGCAAGCGCGCGCCGGTGAGCTGCTGCATCGCCTCAACATTCCTGAAAGGCTCTGGCAGCTGCCGCCCGCGACTTTCTCCGGCGGCGAGCAGCAGCGCGTCAACATCGCGCGCGGCTTCATCTCGGACCTGCCGATCCTGCTGCTGGACGAGCCGACCGCTTCGCTCGACGCTGCCAACCGCGCTGTGGTGGTCGCGCTGGTCGCCGAGAAGAAGCGCCAGGGCGTGGCCATGGTCGCCATTGTCCATGACGACGAAGTCAGGCATTTGATTGCCGACCGCATCGTCGACGTCACCAGCTTTGCCGCCGCGGCCTGAAGGACATGGAAATGAAGCCGAAGGACACAGTGATTGCCAACGCCAGGATCGTGCTGGCGGACCGGGTGATCGAACAGGGCTGGCTTGCGCTTGCCGACGGACGCATCGCCGGGATCGGTGAGGGCAGGGCGCCCGCGGGTGCGGAGGATGCCGGCGGCGATCTGATCATGCCCGGCCTGATCGAGCTGCACACCGATCATCTCGAAGCGCATTACGTGCCGCGCCCAAAGGTATTCTGGAATCCCGTCGCGGCCGTGATCTCCTATGACGGCCAGCTTGCGACCTCAGGCATCACCACCGTGTTCGACTCGCTCCGTGTCTGGCGCGAGGACGGCGCCGAGGAGGTCGATGGCCGCGCCGGCGTGCTCGCTGCGGCCATCACGACCGCGCGCGACTCGAACCTGCTGCGCGCCGACCACTTCCTGCATCTGCGCTGCGAAATCCCGATGCCGAGCGTGGTCGAGGAAGCCAGGGAGCTGATCGACCGGCCCGACGTCAAGCTGATGTCGCTGATGGACCATACTCCCGGCCAGCGCCAGTTCCGCGATGAAGTGAAGCTGCGCGACTATTATCGCGGCAAGGGCGGGGGCATGACCGACGCCGAGCTCGACGAGCTGTTCGCAAGGCGTTTCGATTATCAGAAGAAATACGCCGCGGCCAACATGCGCGAGATCGTGGCGCTGGCGCATCAGTACAGGATTCCGCTGGCGAGCCATGACGACACCACCGAGGAAAACGTCGCCGACGCCGTGCGTGACGGCGTCGCGGTGGCGGAATTCCCGACCACGCTCGAGGCCGCGCGCGGCCTGCACCAGGCCGGCATCGACATCCTGATGGGCGCGCCCAACGTGGTGCGCGGCGGCTCGCATTCCGGCAACATCGCCGCGGTCGATCTTGCCCGTGAAGGCCTGCTCGATATCCTGTCGTCCGACTACATCCCGTCCAGCCTCTTGATGGGCGCGCTGCAATTGCCCGCGCATGCGCCGTCGATCAGCCTGCCGGCGGCGGTGCGCACCGTGACCAAGGCGCCGGCTGATGCGGTCGGCCTCACCGACCGCGGCGAGATCGCAATCGGCAAGCGGGCCGATCTGATCCGCGTCCATGTCGCCGGCAGCGTTCCCGTGGTGCGCAGCGTCTGGCGCGAAGGGGGCCGCGTCGCATGAGCGAGACCACGGCCACGGTGCAGGGCAAGGCGGCGGCGATTGGCCCCGGCCGCCTCGTGCTCGTGGTCGGGCCGAGCGGCGCCGGCAAGGACACGCTGTTGCGGCTGGCGCAGGCAGCCTGCGCCGATGATCACGATATCGTCTTCCCGCGGCGTGTCGTGACGCGTGCCGCCTCGGCCGACGAGGACAATATCGCAATGAGCCCGGACGAATTCGCCCGCGCGCGCGAGCACGGCGATTTCGCCGTGCATTGGGACGCGCACGGGCATTCCTATGCGCTGCCGCTGGAGATCAACGACGACATCCGCGCCGGGCGCGCCGTCGTCGTCAATGTCTCACGCACCGCGATATCAGCCTTGCGCCAGGCCTATGCCAATGTCGTCGTGGTCGCGATCACGGCGCCGCCGGACCTGCTGGCGCGGCGGCTCGCCGCGCGGGCGCGGAACAGCGACGGCAGCATCGCCGACCGGCTCGCGCGCAACGTCGATGACATGGCGGCGCAGGCTGATGTTACCATCTTCAACGCCGGCAGTGCCGATGATCACAGCCGCCAGCTCGTGCGCGTGATCAGGAATGAAGGCTGGCGCGAATAGCTGGCAGAACTGGAGAAAATGGAATGACGGTGATCAAGACGGTCGAGGAGCTAGAGGCCATCTACGGCGCCACCAACGACGCCTCGACCGTGAAAGTCGCCGATCATGTCACTCCGCTCTACCGCATCTTTATCGAGAAGGCGCCGTTCGCGGCTCTCGCCACCATCGGCCCCGAAGGCATCGACTGCTCGCCGCGCGGCGATCTTCCCGGCTTCGTTCGTATCCACGATCCCAAGACGCTGATGCTGCCGGATCGTCGCGGCAACAACCGGATCGATTCCTTGCGCAACATCGTGCGTGACCCCCGCGTGTCGCTGATGTTCCTGATCCCCGGCTCCGGCAACGCCGTCCGTGCCAACGGCCGCGCGCATCTCTCTGTTGATCCGGAGCTGCTCTCTTCGTTCAAGGTTGAAGGCAAGGCGCCGCGCAGCGTCATGGTGATGCATGTGGACGAGATCTACTTTCAATGCGCCCGCGCCATCGTCCGCGCAGACCTCTGGAATCCCGACAAGCGCGTCGACCCGAAGACCTTGCCGACGCCGGGGCAGATCCTTGCCGAGATGAGCGAGAACAAGGTCGGCGGCGCGGAGTATGACCGCCTCTGGCCGGAGCGCGCCGCCGCGACGATGTGGTGAGCTCTCTCCACGAATTCTGCGAGACATCGGCGGCGACCACGACGGCGGGCAACGGTACCACGCTATGGACCCCTGCGCGTTGACATCATCGCGAGATGATTTCGGCTGCGGCGGCTTGTGCGCAGAGAAGCGCGCGCACGCGACCGCGGCAAATATGGATAGCCATTTCATTGACCGATCGGGTCAATCCCTCGATATTCGAAACATCGAAACTGCATCGTCGAGCCGAAGGCTGCCGGATGACATCGAATGACCAGCGAGTGAGAAGCGACATGCGCAAGCGCATGATGCGTCGCTGCGTCTCGGCCGCGACCGGCGCCTGTTGTTGCTGCTGATCGCCGAGCCAAAAAATCCCGATTCGCAATCTCTTGACAGGAACGCCGACCCGTCCGGCGAACGAGCAGCCATGCCCAAAGCCTATATCATCGAAGTTCACGACCGCACCGCCGGCATCATCGCCAGCGACGAGCGCGGTTTCCGCTTCTTCTCCTCAGAACGCCTGTTCGACCGCCTCGAGGGCCGCCAGTTCCGCTCGGCCCGGGATGCCGAACGCGCCGCACGCGCCGTGTTCGCGGAGCGCCGGCATCTTGTCTCAATCTGAGCACCAGCAGACCGAAAGGACTTTGCAAATGATCACGCGACGACACATCATCGCCGGCGCTCTGTTGCTGGCAAGTGCGGCGGGTTCGCCCGTGCGCGCCGAGGACAAGCCGGCGGAAATCCGCATCGGCACGCAGAAGGGCGGTTTCTTCCCCGCCGTGCGCCAGCGCCAGACGCTGGAGAACGCCTTCAAGCCGCTCGGCATCGAGATCAAGTGGATCGACTTCCAGTTCGGTCCACCGCTGCTGGAAGCCATCAATGTCGGCAGCGTCGATTTCGGTTATGTCGGCGATGCGCCGCCGATCTTCGCGCAGGCCGGCGGCGCCAGGATCCGCTACGTCGCTGCGGTGAAATCAGAAGGCAACACCCAGGCGATCATCGTGCCGAAAGACTCGGCCATCAAGACGCTGGCCGATCTCAAGGGCAAGCGCGTCGCCTTCGGCAAGGGATCGAGCGCGCATAATCTGCTGGTCGCCGCGCTCGAAAAGGCCGGCCTGTCCTGGTCCGACATCACGCCGGCGCCGCTCGCGCCGGCCGACGCGACCGCGGCCTTCGTCAAGGGCTCGGTCGATGCCTGGTCGATCTGGGATCCGTATCTGGCGCTCGCCGAATTGAAGGAGAACGCGCGCGTCATCGCTTTCGACAAGGACGTGCACAAGCCGAACGCGTTCTACATCGCGAACTCGGATTTCGTCCAAAAATACCCATCGCTGGTCGCGAAGCTCAACACGACCTTCGCTTCCGAAGGCGTCTGGGCCAACGAGCACCACGAGGAGGTCGCCAGGGCACAGTCCGAGGCAACCGGCGTCGATATCGAGGCCGTTAGGCGTTTCGTGCATCGCTCCAACTTCCGAGTCGTGCCGCTTGATGCGGAGGTGATCGCAACCCAGCAGGCCGTAGCCGACCGTTTTGCCAAGCTCGGCCTGATTCCGAAGCCGGTCACCGTTTTCGACATCGTCTGGAAGTGGACGCCGGGCTCCTGAGGCGGATCAACTGCGGCGGCGCGCCCTGGTGCGCGCCGCCTTCCTTGCGGCGGCGGAGCGGACCTTGGCGCCCTTGGTTCGGCTCGCTTTGCGCGCAGCCGCCGAGCGGGACGCAGCGGACCGCCGGTTCGCGGCGCTCTTGCCCTGCTTCGAAAGCGCGCTCCGCGATGCGGTCGAGCGTGGCTCCTTCTTCAGGACCTTCTCGACGGCGCGCGACACTTTCGGCCGGCGCTTCGGCGTGCGTTTGCCCTGACCGACCTCGTAGGCATATTTTGCGCTTCTGCGCGTCGACTTCTTTGCGCCTTTGCGCGGCGGCGGCAGATCAACCCCGGCGCGGCGCGCCTCGGACAGGCCGATGGCTATGGCCTGCTTCGTCGAGCGTGCGCCGTGCTTGCCTTTCCTGATCTTGTCGATCTCGTCCTTGACGAATTCGCCGGCCTGCGTGCTGGCCGATTTGCCGGCGCGCTTGTCCTGCTTGGCTTTGCGAATGATTTCCTGTCTTGGCATGCGTCGAGTTCCCTTTTTGGATCGCAGGGATGTTCGACAGCAACGCGCCGACGCGGCAATTGATCCGATCAGCCTTTCAATGCCGCGAGCAGCTCATCCGGACGCTCCGCCATGATCATATGGCCCGCACCCGGCACGACGACGGTCTTCGCATGCGGGATTGCCGCTGCAAGCGCCTTGCCTGCCTTGGCGGGGGTCATCATGTCCCGCTCGCCAAGAATCAGCGTGGTCGGAACCTTGACGGTCGCGGCCGCGGCAAGCGCGTTCGCATAAGCATTGCAGGCCGACAAATCCCTGAACAGCACGCCCGGCTCGCAAGCTTGCAGCACAGCCTGCGCGCCGCCATGCATCCACAGGCCCGGCGCGAGGCTGCCGCCGAGCTCGGCCTTGAAGCCGAGACCCCAGATCGAGACCATGTCGTTGGCATCCTGCGAATTGGCCTCGGCGGCCTTGAGCAGGTCTGGCCCAACAATCATGGTCGCCGCCGTTCCGATCAGGCTCAGCGCCGAGACCTTGTCGGGATGACGCGCGGCCGTCTCCAGCGAGATCAGCGATCCCATGGAGTGGCCGATCAGATGCGCTTTCGCAGCTCCCGCCGCATCGAGCAGCGCCGCGGTCCAGTCGGCCATGTCAGCAATGCTTCCGAGCGAGGGTCCCGCCGAGCGGCCGTGACCGGGCAGGTCAGGCGCCAGCACACCAAAACCGTGATGGGCGAACCAGCGCGTATGCAGTGCCCAGGTCGAATGGTCGAAGCCGGCGCCATGCAGGAAGACCACCGTCGGCAGGGATTTGTCGAATTCGCGGCCGCCGGTCGCGGCAAATATTTCGGCGCCGTTAACGGAAAGCTTCATGGTGTCAAACCTTCTGCGAGATGCGCAGCGCCTGCGCAAGATCGTCGATGATGTCGGAGGCACTCTCGATGCCGACCGAGAGCCGCACCAGCTCCTCGCCGATGCCGGCAGCTCTGAGCTGCTCGGCGTCCATCTGCTGATGTGTGGTCGAGGCCGGGTGGATCACCAGCGTCTTGGCGTCGCCGACATTGGCGAGATGGCTGATCATGCGCAAGCTTTCGATGAACTTGCGGCCCGCAGCCCGGCCGCCCTTGATGCCGAAGGAGATGATCGAGCCGGCGCCGCGCGGCAGCAGCGTCTTGGCGAGCTGATAGTCCGGGTGATTCTCCAGCGCAGGATGCAGCACCCAGTCGACGGCCTTGTTGGACTTCAGCGCCTCCAGCACGGATAGCGTATTCTGCATGTGGCGGTCCATGCGCACGCCCAGCGTCTCGACGCCCTGCAGCAGCTGGAACGCGTTGGTCGGCGACAGGCAGGCGCCGAAATCGCGCAATCCTTCCGTGCGCGCGCGCATGATGAAGGCCGCGGTGCCGAACTGCTCGTCGAAGACGATGCCGTGATAGCCGCCATAGGGCTCGGTCAGCACGCCGAATTTGCCTGATGCCCGCCAGTCAAAGCGGCCGCCGTCGACGATGGCGCCGCCGATCGCGATGCCATGGCCGCCGATCCATTTGGTGGCCGAATGCATGACGATGTCGGCCCCTAGCTCGATCGGGCGGCTGAGATAGGGCGTGGCAAAGGTGTTGTCGATCAGCAGCGGGATCTTGGCCTCATGCGCGATTGCCGCGACCTTGGGAATGTCCAGAACTTCGAGGCCGGGATTGCCGATGGTCTCGCCGATCACGAGCTTGGTGTTCGGTTTGATCGCGGAGCGGAACGCGTCGAGATCGCGCGGCTTCACGAAACTCGTGGTGATGCCGAAGCGCGGCAGCGTATACGCCAAAAGGTTGATGGTGCCGCCATAGAGCGAGCTCGACGCCACGATGTGGTCGCCGGCGTTCAGCAGCGTCGCGATGGCGAGATGCATCGCCGCCATGCCGCTCGCGGTACAGATCGCGCCGACACCACCTTCCAGGGCGGCAAGCCGTTCTTCCAGCACGCCGGTGGTCGGGTTGGAGATGCGCGTGTAGATGTGGCCGGCGCGCTCCAGATTGAACAGCGCCGCCGCATGGTCGGAGTCCTGGAACACGTAGGACGTGGTCTGGTAGATCGGCACCGCACGGGCGCCGGTCGCGGGATCCGGATGCTGGCCCGCATGCAGGCTCAGGGTCTCGAAGGCAGGCGGTTTTGGCGCGGGCATGGGTGGCCTCAAAGGTCGGTCGGCGATGGCGGCCGTTGTGCCACAAAATGACGTCGCGCGTTAGCCCGTCGACAGCGCCGCACCGGCGGTGCGCTCCCTCGCCCCGCGAACGGGGAGAGGCGAAGTGCCCCTCACACTGCCGGCTGCCTCGCAATCCGGTCCCGCACTTCGGCCGCGATCTCGAACGAGCGCAGCCGTGCGGCGTGATCGTAGATCTGCCCGGTGGTGATCAACTCGTCCGCCGCGGTGTCGGCGATCAGCGCCTTCAGCTTCTCCTCGACCACCGCGGGCGAGCCGACGGCGGAAATCGCCAGCGACTGCGCGACGCCGGCTTTCTCGGCCGGCGACCACAGCGCATCCATGTCGTCCACCGGCGGCGGCAGAGGTCCGGGCGTGCCGCGGCGCAAATTGATGAACTGCTGCTGCAGCGAGCTGAACATCCGCTGCGCCTCGGCATCGCTGTCGGCAGCGAACACGTTCACGGCGACGATGGCATAGGGTTTTTCGAGCTGCGCCGACGGCTCGAACCGCGCGCGATATTCGCGCAGCGCCGGCATCAGCATCTGCGGCGCGAAATGCGAGGCGAACGCGAACGGCAGCCCGAGCATGGCCGCGAGCTGGGCGCCGAACATGCTGGAGCCGAGGATCCACAGCGGCACCTTGGTGCCCATGCCAGGCACGGCGCGGATCACCTGGTTCGGCTTGGGGTCGCCGAGCAGCGCCTGCAATTCCAGCACGTCATGCGGAAAGTTTTCGGCCGCCGTCGCATGTTCGCGCCGCATCGCCCGCGCGGTGAGCTGGTCGGTGCCCGGCGCGCGGCCGAGGCCAAGATCGATCCGGCCGGGATAAAGCGATTCCAGCGTGCCGAACTGCTCGGCGATGACCAGCGGCGAATGGTTCGGCAACATCACCCCGCCGGAGCCGACGCGGATCGTTTTCGTGCCACCCGCGACGTGAGCGATCACCACAGAGGTCGCCGCGCTGGCAATCCCCGTCATGTTGTGATGCTCGGCGAGCCAGAACCGCTTGAAGCCCCATTGTTCGGCGTGCTGCGCCAGATCGAGCGAATTGCGAAACGCCTGCGCGGCGTCGGAACCCTGCTTGATGGGCGCGAGGTCGAGCACAGAGAAGGGGATCATGGGGGACTACCGAAGTGTGGGAACCGCGCGTCTGAGAGAGCGACATGTAGTGTCGCGGCGCGGGATGGGTAGAGCCTCCTTCACAACCCTGTTATGGCGGCCCATGACGCCCGTCGTCTCAGCTGGGCGTTTCGTGCCTGTTGGTGTACCCTCTGTGCCGCGCCACCGTTGCCAGGAGGACAGACATGACCCTTGTCGTACTCAACCGCCGCAACCTGCTCATCGGCGGCGGCTCCGTGCTGGCGTCGGGCGTCCTGGCCGCCGGCACATCCGGGCTGCTGCCTGCCCGCGCGGAAGGCCTCGCGCCGACGGAGTCGATGACCGGCGGCGCCAACAACTACCGCAAGGGCGCGCCGATCGTGGAGCGCATCGGCAAGGGCGGCTTCTGGATGAGCGGCACCGTGCGCCGCGCCGGCGATGGCGCACCGCTCGCCGGGCAGCGTATCCAGATCTGGGCGCACACGGTCGAAGGACAGGAGCACGAGCCGCAGAGCCACGGCGCCACGCTCACCGACAAGGACGGAGCCTTCCGGCTCGAAATGCCGCAGATCATTCCGATCTTCGGCCAGCCGCATGGTCACCTCGCCTATGACAGCGGCGAGTTCAAGACCGTCTTCCTGCGGCCGATCATGCGCAGCGCAAAGGACACCAGCCTCGAGGCGCACTTCGTGCTTCAGCCGGCCTGACCGGGTTGCAGGTGAAGGGCGGAAGATTTCTGATCTGGCCCGCCCTCGCTGTGGCCATCGGCGTGCCGATCGCACTCGCCGCGACGAGCGAGCAGCTCGCTTGGCGCGGCCCGGTCTACATCCTCGCCGGCTTCGCGGGGATCATCGCCCTCGCCCTGGTGCTGGTCCAGCCGCTGCTGATCGGCGGAGTTCTGCCGGGACTGTCGGCGTATCGCAACCGGCGCGTCCATCACTGGATCGGCGGCGTGCTGGCCTTCGCGGTGGTGATCCACGTCGGCGGCCTCTGGTTCACCAGCCCGCCCGACATGATCGACGCGCTGACTTTCTCGTCGCCGACGCCATTCTCTCCCTTTGGCGTGATCGCCATGTGGGCGATCTTCGCCGTTGCGCTGCTGGCGGGCTTGCGTCGGCGGCTGGGCCTGCGGCTGCGAACCTGGCGCATCGTCCATATCCCGCTCGCGATCGTCATCGTCGTGTGCGGCGTGGTCCATTGCCTGCTGATCGAGGGGACGATGGAGACCATCTCGAAGGCGGCGCTGTGTGCGCTCGTGCTCGCGGCAACCGGCAAGGTCATGGTCGCCTTGTGGCGAAAGCGGGTGCTGCGCGGCGGCGAATTGAGTTCGTAGCCCGGATGGAGCGAAGCGTAATCCGGGACCACTGTATCCGCGGCTGACGGCCCCGGATTGCGCTCCGCTCCATCCGGGCTACGTCGCTTCGGCGGTCTCACCGACGCGGCGGTGAGCTGAGTTCGTAGCCCGGATGGAGCGTAAGCGTAATCCGGGACCACTGTATCCGCGGCTGACGGCCCCGGATTGCGCTCCGCTCCATCCGGGCTACGTCGCTTCGGCGGCCTCACCGATGCGAGCGAAAGCGGGCGCTGCGCGGCGGCGAATTGAGTTCGTAGCCCGGATGGAGCGTAAGCGTAATCCGGGATCACCGTATCCGCGGCTGACGGCCCCGGATTGCGCTCCGCTCCATCCGGGCTACGCCGCTTCGGCGGCCTCACCGACGCGGCGGTGAGTTGAGTTCGTAGCCCGGATGGAGCGAAGCATAATCCGGGACCACTGTATCCGCGGCTGACGGCCCCGGATTGCGCTCCGCTCCATCCGGGCTACGCCGCTTCGTCGGTCTCACCGACGCGAGCGAAAGCGGGTGCTGCGCGGCGGCGAGTTGAGTTCGTAGCCCGGATGGAGCGAAGCGTAATCCGGGATCACTGTATCCGCGGCTGACGGCCCCGGATTACGCTCCGCTCCATCCGGGCTACGCCGCTTCGGCGGCCTCACCGATGCGAGCGAAAGCGGGCGCTGCGCGGCGGTGAGTTGAGTTCGTAGCCCGGATGGAGCGAAGCGTAATCCGGGACCATTGTATCCGCAGCCGAGAGCCCCGGATTGCGCTCCGCTCCATCCGGGCTACGCCGCTTCGGCGGCCTCACCGATGCGAGCGAAAGCGGGCGCTGCGCGGCGGTGAGTTGAGTTCGTAGCCCGGATGGAGCGAAGCGTAATCCGGGACCATTGTATCCGCAGCCGAGAGCCCCGGATTGCGCTCCGCTCCATCCGGGCTACGTCGCTTCGGCGGTCTCACCGACGCGCGAAAGCGGGCGCTGCGCGGCGGCGAATTGAGTTCGTAGCCCGGATGGAGCGAAGCGTAATCCGGGACCACTGTATCCGCGGCTGACGGCCCCGGATTGCGCTCCGCTCCATCCGGGCTACGTCGCTTCGGCGGCCTCACCGATGCAAGCGAAAGCCGGTGCCGCGCGGCGGCGAATTGAGTTCGTAGCCCGGATGGAGCGTAAGCGTAATCCGGGATCACTGTATCCGCGGCTGACGGCCCCGGATTGCGCTCCGCTCCATCCGGGCTACGTCGCTTCGGCGGCCTCACCGATGCGAGCGAAAGCCGGTGCTGCGCGGCGGTGAGTTGAGTTCGTAGCCGCTGCCATCTTGCCGCATCTGATGAGGAGACTTATCCTCGCGCCATGACGGCCAGCTCTCCCGATCTGAAAGCGTTCCTGCTCGCGACGCCGTTCTTCGGCGGTCTCACCGATGCGAGTCTCGACCTGCTGATCTCGATGCTGGTGGAATGCCGCTTCGATGCCGGCGCGACCGTGGTGGCGGAGGGGGAGCAGGGCCGCTCGATGTTCATCGTCAAGTCGGGCCGGCTAGCGGTCAGCAAACGGGCGGATTCGGGAGGCGCCATTCCGATCTCCGTCCTGGAGCGTGGTGATTTCTTCGGCGAGATGACGCTGATCGAAATGCAGAACCGTTCCGCCACGGTGGTTGCGGAGAGCGAGACCGTGCTGTACGAGCTTTCAGCGCAAAAGCTCTACGCCTGCTACAAGGCCGACATCCACGCCTATGTCATCGTCCTGCAAAACATCAATCGCGAGCTGTGCCGGCGGCTAAGGCGCGCCGACAATCGCATCACGAGGCGTCAATTGGGCGATGAGGACACCTCCGCGAGATGAATATACGCTTAACTCCCGAGCTCATTATTTTCGATTCTGACGGCGTTCTGGTCGACAGCGAGGTCATCGCCCTCACGGTCTTCGCCCGGGTCGCAGCCGAGGAGGGCGTCGCGATCAGCGTCGAGGACGCCATCCGGTCATTCCGGGGGGTGAAGATGGCCGATTGCGTGAGCGAGATCGAGCGTCGTCTCGGCCGCGGCGTCCGGGAGACTTTCGTTGCCGACGTTCGACAGGCAATGGCGCTCGCCTTTGATGCCGAACTGAAGCCCGTCGAAGGAATTCATGACGCGCTGGCTGAGATCAAAGTTCCGGTCTGCGTGGCGTCCAACGGGCCGATGTCGAAGCTCACGCATGCGCTCGGATTGACGCGGCTTCTTGCGCACTTCCAGGGCCGCATTTTCAGTGCCTACGAGGTCGGCTCGTGGAAGCCGGATCCCGGCCTGTTCCTGCATGCCGCGCAAACGATGGGTGCTCATCCCTCGGCCTGCGTCGTCGTTGAGGATTCGTTGGCCGGAGCCCGCGCAGCAAAGGCCGCGGGAATGAAAGTCCTGGGTTTTGCCGGAGGTCATCCGGGCGCCGCGCAGGAGTTGGCCGCGATCTGCGACGACGTCTTTCACCGCATGGGCGATCTGCCTGCGTTGCTCGCTGATCCCGTGGAGAGCGAGGGTAGTGCGTAGGATGGTTGAGCCCTTGCTAAACCTGATGGCTTTCGCAATCTGCGAAGCAGCTCGCTGTTACGGCAACGCCAAGGAGTCGTAGCCCGGATGGAGCGAAGCGCAATCCGGGACGTATGTGTCTGCGCCCGATGACCCCGGATTACGCTTGCGCTCCATCCGGGCTACGCATGTCGCCTCATCCTGCGGGATGGCTCCCTAAGCGGCTACAGCAACGCCAATGAATGCAGCGAATTTCTATGAAGGCCGAAGGCCACCAGGCCGGCGAGAAGTAACGCAGTCCCAGTCACGATCAGGCAAAACGCAAACACTGTCGGAAGCCCCTGGTTCGTCTTGAATGGCCGGGAGGATAATAGATAAAATTTTACCGACAATCGAAAGGAACAATTAACCTTACTTGGGCGGTCGAACACGCGGTGAGTGGGATGGGTAGAGCGCAGCGAAGCCCATCGTGTTCGTAGCCCGGATGCAGCGAAGCGCAATCCGGGAGGACCAACCCGCCGGGCAAAACACCCCGCTTTCTACCAAACCCCGTCAATCCCCTTTCGCAAAAATATTCCACTTTACCGAAATTCGGTTTTGCGGCATTCTCCCGGCATCCCGGCCCGGTGGAGAGGGGCGATCGTACGTCGTCGCGAACGTGGGCCGGGGAAGCGGTGGACGCAGCAAGCGCCGGCGCGGATGTGAGGGCAGGGCGGGCGGAGGATTGAGCCGAACCCCGTGAGCCCGGCACAAGCCGTGTCGTACGAACGGCGCCTGTCTCTGACGACGCTCTCGGGCCAAGCCGGCTTGTCCGGCGAAGCCGGCAGGGCGGAGACGGAGCGCTGCGTACGGCAAAACCGTGTGGTCCTGGCCGCAAGCACTATTCTCGGTCGCATTGAATTGCAGAAAATGCAATTATTATCAGCGGCTTACGAGGTGTGAGCTGACGACGGAGGGCCGGCTGCCAAACTTGGCAGGCCCCAATAGGCCCTAGTTTCAAGCATAGGCAGAATAATCTACATTGTTTGGGTACGCTTCTTTCCCTAGAGGAGCACCGCCTTTGGGTATTCGACGATATGTGGACGTCTCAACCTTTGTAAACGCAGACGCTAAGAAGACGGCTAGGGCCTTTTTTAGCGCGCCTCATGGCGCCCCCAAAGGCGCGGAAGACTTTCCTCCTTATAACCTGGAGATGCTCAACGATGGCACCCAGCGTCTCCGTATTACGTTGGCGGTCCCCGGTTTTAGGCGCGAGCAACTGGATGTGACCTTTAAAGAAAACCGTCTTGTTATCACTGGGAGAACGACACGCGAAAGGGCATCGGCATTCGTCGAACAGGGCATACCTGAGAGCCAGTTTACGCGCACGTTTTTGCTAGACGAAGCAATGCGCGTAGGTGGGGCAGACCTCGCTGACGGCCTGTTGTCAATTGATATTGCCTACGAAGTCACTGAAGGAAATCCATCGAAAGCGCCATATAGTTCGACAAGCAAGCAAGGCGGCGTTCCGATTCCAACTAATGCGACCTCCGTGGTCGAGGAGTTTACGCCCAGTGACGATTTAATCGAGATCGCTCATAATGGCCTCCTTGGGCAGTTAGAAATTCTGCGCGCTAGTAGTTCAGATGAGGCATCCACTCCACCCTCTTTCGAATATGCGCGAGCCATCTTGGCTGGACGAATATTTGAGGTGATTGCCTCGCGCGCGCGTCGAGTGAAGCTCGGTGTGCTGAGCCAACGAGCCCTGAGCATTGGAAACGCTTTCGACTATGGTTTTGTCCAGGAGCTAAGCGACCACATACCGATCCGTATCGATCAAGGGACCGAATTTTTCTCATACTTACTTAGAGAGTTGACCGACTTCTTGAGACGTGGAGGCAGGGTCGCAGGACGATGGGGCCAACTCACGATCAATGACGATGGGATCACTATTTCTGAGATTGATGATAGCGGCATCCAATCCACTGCCCCGCTCACTGCGACCCAAGCCAACGAAGTGTTAGAAAGACGGGGCGCCTATATCGGTACAGAGACATCGGAAGATGACAGCAATCTGCCCAACAAAAGTTCTTGCTGATGTCCGTATGCCGCATCCTACATATGACAGATCTCCACATCGCCATTCCGCCGGAAGGAAACAGTTTCGGCCAGCGAACAGTGTGGCGTGCTCGGGAACATGTTTATCCGAGCCGAGCTAATCCCTACGCTCTCGAAGCAGCTGCGGAATTCGTTTGGGAGCATCGGAGCGAGATCGACTTAGTATTGATCACGGGCGACGTCGCGGATGATGGAATTCAACGGAATCTCGACGCGGCTTATGGCTACGTCACAACGCCTGCGGCGGATAGCTGGTTTACTACTCCGTTTGCACCGACCCTCAACGCCAAATCGGGACGGGCGCCGCCCTTTGTCATTATGCCAGGGAATCATGATCGTTTTCGTCCCGCTGGCCGCACGCCAGGAGGAACGGCTTTCGATAATACTTTTAGCGAATATTGGCAGACTGGTCTGGGCGGTGTTCAGTCCTACAGGTTCGAAAAAGAGGAAGGCGATACGACTGTCATTCTACTAGCCGCAGACTTTTGTTTGAAAAAACTGAGCGATGCGACCGTCTATCTCGGACAAGGCTACGCTTATGAGGACGTCATCACTTCATTGGAAGTACAGACACAAATGATACGGTCTGCGGAGCCGAAGGCAGGTGTAATTTGGCTCTCGCACTTCCCGCCGCTCCTTGATGTTGATCATGGGTTGATGCTTCGGCATTCCGAGCGATTGCTATTGGCGGCCCGACGCAATGGCATTCGGTTCATAATTTCTGGTCATTTGCATCGCAACCAGATGAACTCATACTCCGACGTTGACGTTATATGCACGGGGACCGCTTCTTGCATGGGGGCGGGCGAATTGCACGGTTATTGGATGCAGCGGCTCGACGTGGACGTGGGACCTACCGGTGAAGTATCAATTGCTCCAGTGAGGTACAGATACCGGCACCAAGATAGCGCATTTTTGAAGCAATAGACTCTCGCGTGTTATGAACCGCAGCACTTATCTGGGTTAAGTGAAGAACGTCGAAAACGTCCTTTGCCCCGACCACGATTGGGTCGAACTCGTTGACGGCGTTCTGCCACGCCACGATCTCGTCCTCGAACCAGACCCGCCGGTTCGGGCTGATCGCCGCCTTCAATCGAACCAAGATGGGATGTCGCTTGGCCTGATCAACAGTTCGGCGCCATCATTTGCGGCCTCGATGGCTCCTCTCCAAAATCGTATAAACGGCTTCGCGCGATCAAGGAGAAACAAGAGTAGCAGGTCGTGCTCATATCCGTCCTGTTTGGATTTGAACAGCGGGGGCTGAGTGTGACCTCCCAGCTTTCCTACGTAGGCAGCGCAGGCGTCGAACGACTCATCAAGCGCGGCCAATCTTTGTTGCACTAGGTTCCACTCGCTTGGTGAGCCAGCTTTCGGCCCGGCAGTGTAATCGTCAAATGCGCGCTCGAACGCGTCATGAGCATTCATCAGGCGGGTCCAATGTCGAACGAATTTCGGTCTGCATACGCACGTCTCGACAGGTGTGTTGAGCGGGAGGTTCTTCGCCTTGAGGACGCGCGCATCCGCGATGCTTGCAACCCTGTCCATGAGACCTTTCCTTCATGCCGGAATGTTCGAGCTACGCCGCCGTCCCTTGCCCCGACCACGGTTGGGATTGAACTCATTCACCGCGCGCTGCCACGCAATGATCTGATCTTCATACCAGACGCGGCGGTTCGGGCTAATGTAGGTGGACTTCGGAAATCTACCCTCCTTCTCCATTCGATAAAGCGTGGTGCGGCTAATGGGGATGATTTCGAGCACCAAGGCTTCATTGATCATCCGCCGAGGCGCGGAACCCCGTTCCCCCTCGCGTCGGTTAGCTCGGGCTTGCTTTGCTGCGGCCATATGGAGCACCATGCATCGCCGTGTTGTTTCGGCTTGTATTGTGTCGAAGCCTCACGGGCGAGTACAGGAAAAGCAGCGACTTACTTTCCGGTCGCTGCATGTCGGTGCTGGCCGCATGAAGCAAGACAGAAAGACTTCCGACGATGAATTGATGCAGCGGCTCTTGGCTGCTATCGGCTTAGGTCGCGTCGGCCGCCCTCAGCGCGCCGACTTGGTAGAGCAGCTGAATGTCATCCGGCGCGACTATCGGACTAGGTTTCCAAGAACGGCCTTGGCTGCTCGCCTTGATGAGCGGCAGGTGAGGCAGCGGCGCGAGATTCTGAAAACAAGTCGCGCGGCCATGATTAAGCTTCGCAGGAAGTGGGAAAAGGTCGACGCTGGCACAAAGCACGAGATCGCCAGCGCCGGATTGGCCCGCATGGAGCTTGATCATGCTCCGCTCTATCCTGATGAGGAAGAACACTACCTCGCGCTGGTCGATCCCGAGTTGTTGGAGCAGGTATTGCGGACCATGGAGCTGAACATTCATTATTATCTTCGTATGAGAGCGGCCGACTACCATAAAAGGCCCATTCGGAGACTTCTCGTCGAACCGTTTCTGCAAGCTCTGCATTCCCGTGCATTGTTGGAAAACGATCTCCCTCTGAGTGGCAAGATGGAATCGTTCTTCGACTGGGTCGGTGTAAAGCAGGAGGATCGCCCTAAAGGCGTTCCAGCAATTTCAAGAAACCTGAAGCAACGTTTCGCAACGGCCAAATGGCGAGCCACAGTCAGGTAGAGAACGCAGCTACCGGAAAGTCAGTCGCCGCTTTTCGTCGACAGGCTGTCCCGCTGCACTCACCCTAACGGCATCGAGTCGCCCTGGAGGGTTTGCAAATGCAAAAGATGCCGCCGCTGAAGCGCATGCCGATTTCGCTCCCGCACGACCTGCATGCGGCGTTCAAGGCCAAATGTGCACGGGAGGGCGTGCTGATGTCCGCGACGATCCGGAAGTTGTTGGAACGTGAATGCTCCGTCAGGGGGGCGCCGGTTGCCAAACCCTCGCGTCCCGCGCGTGAGGTTCGCGCCTAAAACGAAAAGACCGCCAAGGGGGCGGCGGCGACGGACACCCAGATCCAGCTTTTTAGTAAGGAGGGCATCATGAGCATGATGTCCAACGATGGCGCGCGTCCGCTCGTGGTCGTGATCCACCAGATTTCCAACGACCGCCGCGGACGCCGTCGGTTCATGGCGACGATGAACGGCCGAGTCCTGTGCGACGCCACGCCGAACCCCATCCCCTGCGCGGCTGCCTGCTTGCTGAGGCGGGGTTTTGATCCGTCGCAGCTCATCATTTTCCAGGATGCCGTGACCGACTTTGAAGAAAGCTTGTCGATTGCCGAGGCGCTTGCGCTCGACGATGTCGTGGTTCCGTTGATGCGCGGGAGGCGATGATGCTGGACTATAACGACGCGCGACCACAGGAAGAACCGCCGCGGCGCAAGAGCGGACGCGTTCGCGGCTGCGACAGCTTCAAAATCAGCGTCGCCGATATCAAGGAGCGGCTGCATGAGGACGTCCGCGGCTTCGTGCAGTGGCTCTATTCGGGTCGCGCCTTCCTGCACCGTCACGAAGCCCGCATCGGCAACATCTATGGCGAGCCCGGCTCATCGCTGGTGATCGAGCTGGGAGGCCGCAACGTCGGGCAGTGGTACGACCATGCGACCGATCAGGGCGGCGACATCATCTCGCTCTATCGCGGCTTCATGGGCTATCAGGGCGTGCAGGATTTCGACCGCTCGATCCGCGAGATCGCGGCCGACTACTTCCATGACATCGAGCTTGATCAGCCGGCATGGACCGCCGCGCGCCGGATCACACCGTCGGAGAAGATCGCCGCCAACAAGAAGCAGTGGGGCGACAAGCCGAAGGATGAGGCGGAGATCCTGGGGCCGCCGGTTGCGACCTATCGGTATCTCGACGTCAACGGCAACGTCATTGCGGCCGTCACGCGCTACGAGCCGAAGACGTTCCGGCCGTGGTGCTTCCGCGAGATCGACGGGGAGCAGAAATGGATGATCGGATCGCCGCCGGTCCGGCCGATCTATCATCTGCCGGAGGTCTCCAAGTCCGACATCGTCGTCCTGGTCGAGGGCGAGGGCAAGGCCGACGCGCTGGCAACGTTCGGCGTGGTGACGACGTCGCTGATGGGCGGCGCCAACGCGGTGACGAAAACGGACTGGACCCCGCTCAAGGGCAAGAAAGTAGTGGTCTGGCCCGACAATGACGCGGCCGGTCGCAAGTTCTGTACCGACGCCACGGCCACCCTGCTCTCGATTGGATGTAAGGTGCTCGTCGTTCAAATCCCTGCCGGCAAGCCGGAGAAATGGGATTGTGCCAATTGTATTAGCGACGGCGAAGATCCGCTGGCGTTGCTCATAACGGCGATAGAAGTCGCCGGTAACACCGACGCCGACGGATTAGACGACAGCGCGAAAGGTACCAACGGCTCGAATGCCGACGCATCAGGTGGCGCTGCCGGCGCGGGCAATACGTCGCAAAGCGATCAGCAGTCCGGAAAACAGCAGCGCAGGCGGTTCGAGCGACTCAACGTCAGGCAGATCAAGGCGAAGCCTGATCCGGTCTGGCTGGTCGAGAATCTGATCAACGAAAATTCGCTCGGCTTCATCTATGGGCCGCCTGGCAGCCTCAAGACCTTCATCGCGCTGGACATGGCGCTATCGTTTGCCTCCGGTCAGGCCCAATGGTGGGGCCGCGCCATCGCGCGCAAGGGGGCCGCGATCTATCTCTGCCGCGAGGGCTCCTCCAGCCTCAAATTCCGGATCATGGCTTGGGAGAAGCACCGCAAGGCCGCTGCTGGGGATGCACCGTTCTATCTGATCGAGGCCCCCGTCAACTTCATGAGCTGGGACGATATCGACGCGCTGGCGGCGACGGTCGAAGACGTCGCCACCGAGATCAACGGACCGATCTCATCAATCTTCGTCGACACCGTCAGCCGCGCACTGCCCGGCGCTGAGGAGAACTTGCAACGGGATGTGAGCCTGTTCGTGGGCGCTTGCGAGGCGCTTCAGAAGGCGTTCGGCTGCATCGTAGTGGGGATCCATCACACCAACGCCAGCGGCGGCTTCCGCGGCTCGACGGTAATGCCGGCGGCCGGCGACTTCATCATCGAGGTCCGGCGGGAGGCCGGCGTCATGACCGGCAGCATCTTCGCGGCCAAGATCAAGGACGCCGAAGATGGTTGGGAGCAGAACTTCAAGGTCTCAAAGATCGAGCTTGACGACGATAAGGTCTCGCTGGTCGTCGACCCCGTGCACGACAAGGCCAAGCGCGAGGGCAAGACAAGCTGGCCTAGCCGGGCGGTCTGTCAGGAGATCCTGGCGGCGATCCACGAGCAGTGGGTGAAGAAAAATCCGTGGTGCTACGCGGGCAACACCTCCCGTGCCGCAGTGCCGATCATCATGACCCGATGGGGTCTCAAACGCGCGGTCGTGAAGGACATCCTGTCGAGCTGGACCGCCAACGGGATCATCGAGGAGGTGGTCTACGACACCAAAAACAAGCAGCGCGGATACCGCAAATTGGTCGATATTTGACGCCGGAAGTGACGCGGAAGTGACGGGAGGTCACACAGCAAGTCATTGATGCCGTGGCGGATTTGGATTTGCGGAAGTAACCGGATGTGGCCGGAAGTTGAGGGTGTAAGCCATTGATTCTGTTATGCGCGGAAGTAGCGGAAGTAACCGCCCCTACGGGGAGGCGCCGGTCAAATCCGGCGCCTCACGTACCTGATGGGGGCGACAACTAGAGAATGTGAGACGTTTTCAGAGATGGTGATGTAGCCGACGCCATCCCGGCCTCGCCGTGATCGGAAGCGGGAACTTTCGGCCGAGGTTAAGGCTGGACGCGAGCTGAGACAGGCGTAGGTTCACACGCGCCGTTCGGAGAAACGAGGCCAACACGGTTCTGTCTATTGAAGGCAACATGGCATGCCATCATCGCTCGCCAGCGCCGATCAGCGGCTCAAAAATCTGAGGTCCGGACGTGGTCGCCAATGGGGTTCGCGAAACCGCATCACGCGCGACCTTAAACAGGCTGTCATCGACGCAGCGATTGCCCATGGCAGTGATGGTCATGGCCGCGGCGGCCTGACCGGTTACGGTTTCTTTCTCGCGTCGCGACACCCAAAGGCCTTCGCGGGGCTGTTAGGGAAATTGCTGCCGCTTCAGGTTGACACCACCGTTACCTCGGTCGTGTCGGCGATCAACATCGTAAGTGTGCCCGCCGGATCGTTCATGGTGGCGGATGAGTCTATCGGCATCGGCGCCGAACGCGACCAGGATCTCAGGGAGGTCGAGCAAAGCTAGTTTCACGTGAAGCGCTCGACGCTCGTCCTTGCTTGACAAATCAGGCCGTCGCTGTCCATATTTCCTGAGAATTATGGACAACGGGGTAGAATCTCTATGGCGCGCAAGCGTTTACAGGCGGTTGCTTATCTAAGGACCAGCTCCGCGGCCAATGTCGATGGCGACAGCCAGACGCGCCAGCTTGTGGCTATTCGCGCCTATGCCAAGGCTGCCGGCATCGAGATCGTCGGCACCTATACCGACGACGCGGTACGTGGCGACAACAGCATCGAGAACCGCCCTGGCTTCGCCGAGATGATGCAGCGCCTCCTGTCGAATGGCGTTCGTACGATCGTTGTCGAGACCGCCAGCCGGTTCGCCCGCGACCTCATCGTGCAGGAAGTCGGGTTCGAGATGTTGAAGGACCGCGGTATCAATCTGATTGCTGCCGACAAGCCGGATGCGTTTCTGGACGACGGCCCCACGGCGGTGTTGATCCGCCAAGTGCTGGGTGCCGTCAGCCAGTTCGAGAAATCGATGCTGGTCAGCAAGTTGCGTGGCGCGCGCGAACGCAAGCGCGCGACCGGCGCCAAGGTCGAGGGCCGCAAGAGGCTCGCTGAAGCACGTCCAGAAACGACAGCGCTGGCCAGGGAGATGCATCGCGCGGGGTCGAGCCTCAGGGAGATCAGCGCCGAGCTGTTCGCTGACGGCCACGCCAACAGCAAGGGCCGGCCCTTCTCACCTCAGAGCGTCGCGAACATGCTTGCAGACTAATGGGGGGAGGGGTGCTTACCTCCGGCCGCTGAGCGACCTGGGCCGGCTCCCTCCCTACAAGTTTTCCCAAATCCGATGTGTTGCAGTACAACAAGCGTACCAACGCCAACGACCTCTACGCACGTCCAACGTCATCCCCACATCGCGCGGCAGCCGCTGCGTTTGGCGACTTCCCGCGCCAGGATCGCGCAAGCCCGTGGGGCGGCTCCCGAACTATCAGAGCTGGCAACGCCTCTCCAGGCGGCCAGCCGCCAGTTTCCCCCAGTGGGAGAATTCAGTCTCGCTGATGCTGAGCGCTCCCGCTCGCCGCGCTGGTCCAAATGGGTCAGCAACGCGCCGGCACGGCGCTCCGCTGCTCCTGTTATTTACTCCCGTGGGAGTAAATCCCAAAAATCGGCCAAACCTCAGGAACAGATCGCCGCGTTCTTACCGGCAGCGCGTCTCCGGTGGCGCCTGCTTTTCGAACTGACAACCGCGGTTGTAAATTCCGATTCGCTGCTGCACATCTAACTGAGCGCCCATTCTGCTCCAAAACGAACGGAAGCGAAGCCTGACCCAAAGTGGACATTCTGAAATCCCTATTTATGCTAACCGCGTGTATAGGCTGCTGGGCACAACTGCGGTAGTAAGGATGGGAAGGATCCGGCATGGGAAGTGCCCACAAGCCTAGCGCTGACGCCGCCATCCAGCTTTTGATGTGGGCGATCGAGGAGATCGAAAAGACCGGCGACGAAAAGGCACTACTTCATGCTCGCGCTGCCTTGGTGAGACTTCAGCGCATTTACTCCGCATCCACTGTGCTTCGGCGCGATGCAGGACCAGCGGCTCCTTGAGCTGGATCTTTTTGGATTCATTCACCACACGCTGGCTTCATCTTTCGGTGGCGCCGCTCTCCGGTCCCTCAATTTTTGATACGGACCCGTGTTTCTACGCTGTTCCAAGGTGCAATAGTGCGCCAATGTGGGCTGGCGCAAAGTGCCAGCCTTGGAGACCGTGCTCAGAACTCTGGTTCGAATCGCGGGTTTGATCCGCATCTTCCAAATGGGTAAGACGTGGCATCCGGTAGATCGGTCCTCCTCGTCGAAGATGAAGTTCTTATCCGCATGATGATAGCGGACATGCTCGATGAGTTGGGTCATGAGGTCGTCGCCGAGACAGGGAGTGTCGACGAGGCCCTTGGACTCGCTGCGCATGTTGATGTGGACTTCGCAGTCCTGGACGTCAGCCTCGCTGGAAGGCAGGTCACACCCGTTGCCGATCTGCTAGTAGCTCGCAAATTGCCGTTCTTTTTCGCAAGCGGTTACGGCTCCAACGGTCTGCCGAAGAAGTACCAACATCATCCAGCGCTTCAGAAGCCATTCCAGATGCAAGGTCTGGCTGAGATGATCGAAAACTTGCTGACGTGAGGTTTGCAGGCGAGAGGCAGGCGGACATGAACGCCGCATCACTTGCGCGCTTTTCTCCGTTCAAGTCTAACCCACATGGCTTCATCCGCAATTGCTTATTTGACTGACCGTTTCGTGTGGCGATCATGTCGCCTTCTGAGCCCGTCGCTGACCTACGCTAAGGACGCGGCGATGTCTGCTTCCGGGACGCGAGCCGACCAAGGAAGTTTAGGCTGCCGAGGGCAGCTTTTGACCCATTGCGGACCTACATGGTGCGTTGGAACTAAGTCTCAGTCTCCTTCAACCCAAATTTCAGCTTCGCTCAGAGTGCTGAGAATACGTTCGATGTCCTTGGAATCTAGAACTCGACTGTCACATAGTTGATTCAATTCATCGAAGGTGATCTTGCCGTTCCGTTCACCGATTTCGATGGCTCGCCGAATGATTTCCGGCACGTTCATGTTACTCTGCCCTTTCGTGGCCTCCACTATACGGGGAGAGAGTCGGTTTCCTGCGAGAGAGCCGAGTCTTGAGCGATAATGGCAGGCTCTTGGAAGGAAACTTCATGGCACCGCCCCGCATCACCTTGAATCTGGCTGCCGATGGTCTGTTTGAGATGTGGCTCAATCCTGAGGGCCGTGATCTTCTCGTGCAGAAGCTGCAAGCGCTAACAGCCGAGAACGAGCACTTTCATCTAGGCCCCGCGCCTACCGGAGAACTTGAAGTCGCCACTAAGCCTTATCGCGAAGGCGACAGGGTGCTTGAGTGGGGGAAGGTTTATCTGAGGATCGAAGAGTGGGACGAAAAATATTATCCTCACGTCCTCAAGTGAGCCGAAATGCGAGTCGAGGCAGTGTTCATGAACGAAAATCTCGATATGGCCGAGCGGTGTGCTCAAATTTCCCAGACCACGAGCGACACAACACTTCGCTCGATATTTGGTAGGATGTCCGAACTGTATCGTCAACTGCACGCGGAAGAGGAAAAACTTGCTGACTGGAAGAGCAAGCAAGACCCTTGGTCAACATTAGACTTCATTTTCAAGAAGCCCCGAGACTAGTGCAACGCACCGCAGTTGAGCGATACCGCCAGTTGGTCGCTACGCTTGGAAAGTGATGGGCGACGTCACCTGTTGGCTCGTTAAATTGCCGCACATATCCGGCTGATTTACCGTCCGATCTTCTTGATGCAAGTGGGCTCGCTGCTGGGGTGAGGTGTGCAATCCCAGTCCAGTCCAAAGCCGCTATTCGTCTTAGAAGTTGGAAACCAATAAAAGCCGAAAGCAATGAGGCACAGCAGAACGACGATGAATAGAATACCCATCACATCACCGCGCCTTGGATATGGCAGTGGCCATCTCATGGCAGCGTCTCAGCCTCCGTCCCGCTTTTCGCATGCAATCTGCGGCGCCGCGATGACAACCTGTAGGCGAAGCCCTCTTTCATCTCACTTAAGCGCTTAATTCAAATCGTGCTGATTATCGGCGATTGTCGCCTATTGGCCCATCTCCGACCTGGGCAGATTGATTTTTGATGTCCGGTGTCCAGCGTTGAGCCGAACTCATTTTCCGTGGTTTCATCGGCATCTTCGGCTTGCCTAGTGTCGGCTCTATCCCACCGCCCGTTGCGGGAAAACGCATCCACGGCCGTGAGCTGCGCGAACGCAGCGGCTCCGGGAGCTTCGACGGATTATCCGCCGATCCCGTTGGGCTGCCGAGGGGTCTCGGGTAATCGTCCTTGACGCTACACCGTCTCGGCAGGATGTTGGCGACGACCGGAGTCGCACGGCTTCCGGTGATGCAATCGCGGCGCACGCCGGATCGCGCGCCCACGGGAGGCGCCCACATGCCGCCAGATAGATCCAATATCCGAAAAGGCGCCGTACTAACCGGCGGCGCATATCCAGCACGCGTTGGGCGCTTGCCGCCCGACCTTTCGGAGACCTTCGCTGATGTGCTCGCGGAAGCCGGGCCGTCGCCGGCCGCTGCCAAGCTCGAAGCGCTCGCGGCTGAACGGGAAGACCTCGAAGCGCAGATGCTTGCGATTAAGAAGCGCATCGCGGAAATTCGGCGGAGAGCGTGCGAATGACCGGCGAAGCAATCCGGATGCGGCTCGAACTGAAACGCCTCGCGCGCAAGTATCGGATCGCGCCCGCGCAGTGCTCGCCAACCGCACCTCTACCGCCTGTCGACGGGGATTGGGTCTTCGAAGGCTTTGCGGCGCCGACAGTAATCGACCACGAACGCACCAAGTTCGCTCCTCATTGCTGGCTGCCATTCAAGTCCGACATTCCACTGTTGTATCGCCACGGCCGCCCGGCTGGTGAAGTCCTCAAAGTCCGCGCGACCGACGAAGGTTTGCATGTCCGCGCACTGGTCCGCGACAATGAATCGAAGCGCTGCACTCACTTCAGCGTCGCTGCGACGATCCACGGCTATCAACTCCGCGATATCGATGACGGCGAGCGGTTCCACGCACTGGTCACTTGCGCCACCTTGGACGAAATCACACTGACCAACGCTCCGGCCAATCCTGCCGCGATGGTGCTACACCGTTGCCGGCAATCGGCAGCAGTCGAGTTCTATGACATCGTCAAGCGCGGCATCGTCTGCGCGCAAGGCGTCGTCGCGGCCTTGCGCGTCATCAACGCCGCCCAATCTGTACCTCCGCAAACGGCCGTGGGTCTCCTCAAGCGATCCGTGCGCGACTTACCACGCTCTGGGCCAACACAAATCAAAGCGCCGACAAGGCCACGACCGAAAACTGAATTCAGAACTCTGGTCGACGCGATCAACGCAACATCGGGAGACGCACATGACTGAAGTCACCGGCACCGAGCTTCTTCGCCAAATCGCGGCAGCTCGCGTCAAAAAAGTCGACTACGCGCGTCTGGCAAAAAGCGTCGGGATTGCTCCGGACGATTTGCTCGATTTCTCACAGGCCCGCAAAAACCTGCCAGCTGACACGCTCTGCCGGCTCGCGACCGAAATGATGCAAGGTACGAGATACTATCCCGAGCAGGACTTGTTGGGTCCTCTGGAGCAGATCGAACCGAAGCCGCTGGGCATCAAGCCTGAACCGTTTGTGCCGGCACCGCGGACTTGGGCCGTCGGAGGGGCGCAAGGCCCAGGACCGCAGCCGGTGGTGCCAGAAAAGCACGCGGTGAAGCAATCTCGACCCGGATGGTTGGCCGGGTGGTGAGGCCGTCGCGCGGTTCACCGATCACTTCATGCGGAATCTGTTACGCAACGCCAAGCCAAGCAGAAAAAGAAACACGACGCCGGAAATCGACTGAACTGCGCTTATTGCGGCCGTCCAATTCGACAGACAGACGATCATTTCGGGCAATGCCAACAATTCGCGTTTGTCGGGTAGAAATACAAATATGTTTGCGAAACTCAGGCGCGCGGCGAGCTTAAGCGGCATCGAGTGTCCATTGCACAGCGGCGCGTTCGTATAGACGAGGATGCCTCCGGCAAATGACGCCATCAGCCAAAGCAAAGGCCTGCTAAAGCTATCACCGTAATGGCTTGAAATTTGGTAGAATAGGTTGAGAAGCCAGTTTCCCGAAAACACGCGAACTATTCCTCGGCGCGCCCGCAGTTCTCTGCGAAAAAACTTCTGTTCATCCTCGTGCTTCTTGAGCCGCTCCATCTCTTGCTTGAGGCGCTCATAAGCGTAGACCTGTTTCTGAGCGTCGCCTTTAGTCTCGGGCGGCCCTGGCCATGTTACGTCATGCCATTCGGTTGCCTCATGAAGAGTCGCGCCGCGAAAATCCGGAACCCGACTTTCGAATTGCGCGCGGGCAAAGTGCGTAACTCCTGTTAGCTTCGCGTTCACGAAGTGGATTTCGCGGGCGAACGTCGCCGAGCTAAAGTCGATTGGTCCGTGAAAGGTTGCCGAGCTGAAGTCGGTACTGCCGCAGAACGTCGCAGAGTTAAAGGCGCTCAACTGTTTGAATGTTGCATGGCTGAAATCCGCGCCGTCAGAAAAAATGGCCGCATCAAAGTGAGCTGCGTGGTGGAATGTGGTGGCTTCGAAGCCAGCCAAGTCCGAAAACACGACCGAATTGAATTGAGCCATGTTGGAGAATGACGCGCACCGAAAATCGGCATCTTTGGCGAACGTGACCGAGCTAAAGTCGGTGATATCGAGGAAAGTTGCCGATGCGAAGTCGGCGATTTTTGAGAACTTCGACGATGTGAAATTTGCGCCCGGCCCAAAAGAAAAGCCATTGAACGAAACATAACGGTCAAAGTAGGTCTGAGAAAAGTCAGGAATTCCGGCTCTTTCAGGCGGCAACAGTTTTTTGCTCGTTCTGCGCCTGAAGGCAGACACGAAGTTGGTTCGGTCGCCTTCAGGCATGTCGCCGAGCCATCGATTCCAAGACTGACGATTCTTCTCGGCAAGCTCCCTGTCGAACCCGTCCAGGGGCTGTTCACCGTGCAGGGTTGCAAGGCAGTACCAGGGATTGTCGTTGGCTGGTCGGAGTTTCGCTTCTGCTGTGTCTATTTCTGTCATGCCGCCGCCTTGTCTTACTTGTCCGCGCCGCGCATCACGATCCGGAGCGCGTCGTTGGGCAATGGTCGCTGCAATGCCTTCGCCTGGTTCCAAGGCGCTCGCATCCAAACATTGCGCTCCTCGTCGGTCGTCAGGGTGTAGAGGTTGCACATCAGGAGTTATCTGGCTCGCTGGCGTCGCCCTGTAAGCCCAGTAGCCCTCCCATCACCCCCGACAGGGCCGGCGGCGGTCGAATTCCGTGCAGAAGGTTGGCAAGCAAGCTCGCAAACCGTAGAAACATGAATGGTTTCAAGTAGACGAACGCTAGTCTCGACGTAATCTTCTGTTTCGTGCCCGACGAACTCGACATCAGGTCGCGCAGTATGGATAGCCCATCTCCCTGCTTGTCAGCGTCGTTTGCAGCATCATGAATGTTCTTCTGCATATTCGCGACGTCATGAGCGTAGTAATTTCTTACGCGCGCAAGAGCACGTATGAACTTAGCATTGTCATCGCTTATTATCTCCGATTTCAATGCAAGCCTAATCTTGGCCTCCAAATTCGCGCCGACCACGAATTCTGCCAACGCCTCGCCGCCGGGGAAGTTTACCTTTGGATGCTTCAGTGCTCTCGTCACAGACTGTTCGAGCGCATCTCCTAAAAGCGGCTCGATGGTCGCATGCATCTTGACGATAGCTAGAAAGTCGCTGTCCTGACGAATATTGGCGACAGTGCCGCGAGCGACCTTTAAGTAATCTTCTGCATCGCTAATCGTCGGCTCAACGGCGCGAAAAAACTGATCTAGTCCATCTGAAGAGGACGAACCGTCTTCGTTTAGGTTCGACATTTATGGCCTCACCGTTCTTCCAGCCACCACGTTGACGGCGGATGGCTCGCCGAAATCTGCGCGGTCCGCAGCGCGACCAGAATGCTGCGCTTGAACGCATAGCCGTACACAAGAGGAGTCCTTGCATCTCATATTACGCTCCCGCTCGTGAGCCGACGTGCAAGTTCGGCGGGCGCGCAAAATCAAACGCGACAGTCTGGTGCGTTTCGCATCCGTTGATCCATTGCGTTATCTGTTTCGATGTAGTCCTGATTACTCAATCGGCGTGGTTGCCGCCTGAGCAAACGTTGAGGTGACTAAAGTCTGACCTGTTTGCGTTGTAAAAATAGCAGAAGGCGCTGTGGTGGGTGGCATTGCCGGTTTGATATGCGAAGCACCCTTGAATCAGGAGCGTCTTTTTTCCGGCTTCAACGTCCGCGTCCATAAACTTTTCGTCCAATGGGAGGCTGAGTTGTGAGGAGCTAAATCCCGAGGTCGGGAAAACGACGCCAGCCAACGGTCGCGGCTGGATACCGACGCACTTCCACATAAAGTCAGTCATCACACGGGCAAGCGTGCCGTCCGTGTCTTCAGCTGCTGTAGCTAGAACAGGAGCCACATCGTATACGAACGCAAGGGCGGGCTCTTTTCCAGTGTTTTGGTACTCAACTATTGCTTTGTTTTTTTGCCCCGCTGCAGGCTTTGCTTCGAGCCTCGTGTCGCGTGGACCAATCCAAGCGCGCTGCGCCTGAAGCATTGCCTTGTCGGAACTCTCAGCTTGCCTGCTTGCAATCTCGGATTGTCTGGTGGCCGCGTCGGCGGCACGCTCCGTTGCGTCAGCTGCGTCTTTTGCGGCGTCAGCCTGCTGCTTGATTGGTTCGTAAACCTTGATCATCTCGTACACTTGGTAGCAGACGGCGATCAGGGTCATCGTGATGACGATTATGGTCACCCATTCTCGAAATTTTTTGCCGCGATCTTCGCGCTGCTCTTCTCGACGGAGGGCGCGTCCTTCTTGACGGAGAGTATCTATGAGAGCTGCGAAATCGTCGGAAACGCCAACAGGATTGCTCGTTGGGCTAACCTCAGCCGAGCGAGAGACGAGTTCAGCACGGTACACGTCCCATAGGATCAGGCAGAACAAAGCAATCCATGGAGACAGAATAATAAGCCAAATGCCCACTTGAAGCCGCCCCATAAATCTGTGCGGTGCAATCTATAACCAAGATCACTGCTTCACGGGTACTTCAAGCGTGCATTGGACGCTTTACACAGCTTATGCGACTTATCGGAGCGCAACGGCGACTGTCTCTCGCTCCGCCATCCGCATCCCGCTCGCGGCCTTCGTCCCGACGATCCGCCGCAGCTCCGCCGTGACTCCGTCCAGCACCGCGCGCTTTTCCTTCATCCGCTTGGAATGGTTGTAGACCTTGCCCGTGACTGTTGGGACGACCACATCGCCCTTCTTACTGATGGCATGATCGAGGCACTTGGCAATGGCCGCATCGTCAAAACCGAGATCGCCGGCCAATGTCGCCGCCGTCCGCCGGAGGTCGTGCGGCGTGAACCGCTTGAGTCCCAACAGATCGCAGATGCCGGGTGTCTTGGTCTTGTCCTTGTTCTTCTCGTTCATGGTGCCGCGCAGGGCGTCGGCCATCGCCTTGCGGTGGATCGGCTGGCCTTTGTACATGGGGCTCTCGAAAACGTATTCCTGATCATGAGAGGCCAGTGCTTCCTTGATGATCTCAACGGCCAGATCAGACAACGGCTGCTGGATCACGCGCCGCTTCTTGACCCGCTTGAGGGGAACGTCGAAGCGCGGATGCTGGCCGTCGAGGTCGAACAGTTCGTCTCGGTGCGCGCCGAGCAACTCGCGAGAGCGGAGCATGGTGACCAACTCGAACTTGAGAGCGAGCCGCGTCCGGCGGTCATAGGGGAGGTCATTGCGGTCCAGCCCATGCCAGAAGATCCTGATCTCGTCCTCAGAGAGGACGCGGGTACGGGGATGCTCGGGGTCCAGCTTCGGCAGATTTACGCACGGGCTGGCAGTCACGTAGTCGCGCCCTGCCTCTGCGGCCCAGTTGAACAGGCCGGAGGCTGCTTTCCGCATATGGCGGGCGTTGCTCACCGATGGCTTGCCGAACTTGCCGGCGACGATGTCGTTCGACAGTGTCGCGATGTCGTGCTTGGTGACCTCCATGGCCAGCTTCTTGCCGAGGCGGGGGCGGATGAAGCGGTCGAGGTGGCTCGCCGTATGTTCCCAAGCCTCCAGCCGGGGGCGCATCTCGCCATCCGGCTTCTTGACCGGCGTCTTCATCCACGCGATGCGCTCATCGATGATCTCGGCGACGGTCTTGCCGCGCTTCACCTTCGCGGTCTTCTGGTCGCGGAAAGTCTCCGCAAGGGCCTCGCCGCCCATGCCCTTGAGGCCGTAGACCTTGCTGCGGGCGTCCTCGGCCGTGAAGGTCTCTTGATTGTAAACGCCGAGCCAGCCGGTGCGCTGCTTGCCGGTCTGCCGGTCAGTGAACTTGAAGGAGAAGGTCGCGACGCCTGCGGTGGTGATGCTGACGTAGAGACCGGGGCATTTGCGGTCATAGAATTTGGTGCGCTTGGCGACACGCTTCTCGCACAGGCGGTCGGTCAGAATGACGCTGCTGTTGCGGCCCCGCTTGCCGGCGGGGGAGGGGACGATGGTAGTATTCATGTGGTTTCGGCTCCTAAGGCTTGGGACCAAAGGGCTCGGCTTTTTCAGGCTTTCAGTTTGTCGTGCGGACGCTGAAAGGCTTAGGGCCGGGCCCTTGTTTTGGTGAAGCCCGCTGAAACAGCCCGCATCAGGCTAATCAAAAGCCGCCTGTTTTAAAGGGTTTTCTTAGTTTCGGCGTGTTTCACCAAGTGCCAAAATATAGACGTGTGGTCCTGGCCGTCGTCGCTACGGTCAAGCCTTTGCGGAGGCGGCACTGGCGTCAACCGGCGCGGTGTCGGTGAATTCCGTGAGGCGACGGTGACAACAAGAATTCGTCGCCGGGGAGAGCACGGTATAAGCCGTCCGACCATCGCGCAGGGAAGGCCGCGTGTTCGGCGTCACCTGTATGCTGCTGTGCGGTCTCCTTGCGCTACACTTTCGCGCAGCGGACCGCGGGTGCCCGTCGGCACCCGGTCTTCCCTGCGCCCTCTTCAAAGAAGGAGGGCAATGCAGACGCGCAAAACTCGGGCGTTTCGTGCCGCGAGAATGCTTGGTCACGCTCATTTTCAAAGATGAAAAAATGGTGCTGCCAGACAGGATTGAACTGTCGACCTCTCCATTACCAATGGAGTGCTCTACCACTGAGCTACGGCAGCATGTGCTGGGATCAGAATCGGCCGCTACGGGGGGCCTACCAAGCGGGCCGATATCTGCCACAGGCCTCCCCGCTGTGCAAGCTTGCAAGACCCATCCAAACGAGAAAATCGGGCCGATACAGGGGTTATTACGGCTGTTTCGGCTCGAAACGACCGACTTTTCGGCCGATTTCGGTTCCGGCCCCGCCAACTGGCCAGTTGGCCGGTGCGACGGATTCGACCCATTTTGGATTTCGCACGATTGGGACCATCAGGGCCTCTTGAGCTGCCGCAATCGCAGGGCATGTTACTGCGGACCCGCTGTATGGACCCGCGATGGCTGACCAGAACGACAAGACGACGAGACAACACCGCTCATCGCGGGACGATCGCCTCAAGTCGGCGCTGCGGGAGAACCTGAAGCGGCGCAAGGCGCAGGCGCGCGAGCGCGCCGCAAGCGCCGACCCCTCGCAAGATGGCGATGGGTCCCTAGATGAGGGCACCGCCGGCGAGACCTGAGACGGAAAGCGAGCGGCTGAAAATTTTTGGAGTGCATGCAGTGGCCACGGGGCAAGACGAATCACAACGAACCGATCGCGACGCGCAGATGGCGCGTTTCACCCGCCCCGAGCAGACGTTTCCGACGCTGACGCCTGCCGAGATCGAACGTCTCAGGAATTTCGGCGAGCTTCGCACCTATAAGGACGGCGAACTGCTGTTCGAGACCGGCAAGCCGGGGCCGGGCATGTTCGTCGTGTTGAAGGGCGATGTCGCCATCAGCCAGCGCGATGGGCTCGGCAATGTGACGCCGGTGATCGACCAGGGGCCCGGCCAGTTTCTGGCCGAGCTCGGCCAGCTCTCCGGCCGCCCGGCGCTGGTCGATGGCCGCGCCGAGGGCGAGGTCGAGACGCTGCTGTTGCCGCCGGAGCGCCTGCGCGCACTGCTGGTTGCGGAAGCCGAGCTCGGCGAGCGCATCATGCGCGCGCTGATCCTGCGCCGGGTCAATCTGCTCCAGGCCGGCGTCGGCGGCATCGTGCTGATCGGTCCCTCGCACTCGGCCGGCGTGGTGCGCTTGCAGGGCTTTCTCACCCGCAACGGCCAGCCGCATCATCTGCTCGATCCCGACAAGGATCGCGACGCTGCCGAGGTGATCGCGCGCTATTCGCCCAAGCCGGAGGATTGGCCGCTGGTCGTCACGCCTGAAGGCGCGGTGCTGCGCAACCCCGGCGAAACCGAGCTTGCGCGCGCCATCGGCATGATCGGCGGCCCGCGCAATGACCGCATCTACGACGTCGCGATCGTCGGCTGCGGCCCGGCGGGGCTTGCGACCGCCGTGTATGCGGCGTCGGAGGGGCTATCGGTCGCCGTGCTCGACATCAGAGCCTTCGGCGGCCAGGCCGGCGCCAGCGCGCGCATCGAAAACTATCTGGGCTTTCCGACCGGGATTTCCGGCCTGGCGCTGACCGCGCGCGCCTTCAACCAGGCGCAAAAATTCGGCGCCGACATCATGATCCCCGTCACCGCAAAGTCGCTCGACTGCACGCGCAAGGACGGCGCGTTCGCCGTGGCGCTCGACGGCAGCGATCCCCTGCGGTCGCGCTCGGTGGTGGTCGCCAGCGGCGCGCGCTATCGCCGGCCTGATATCGCCAATCTCGACAAGTTCGAGGGCCGCGGTGTCTGGTACTGGGCCTCTCCGGTCGAAGCAAAACTGTGCGCCGGCGAGGAGGTGGCGCTGGTCGGCGCCGGCAATTCGGCGGGACAGGCGGCGGTGTTTCTCTCGGGCCACGCCCGGAAGGTGCTGATGATCATCCGCGGCGGCGGCCTTGGCGCCAGCATGTCGCGCTATCTCATCGAGCGCATCGAGGCGACGCCGAACATCGAATTGCTGTTCAACACCGAGATCACGGCGCTCGAAGGCGACGAGGCCTCGCTGCTGCGGCGGATCCGCTGGAAGAGCCGGCTGTCCGATGACGAGGATTCCGCCGATATCAAGAATCTGTTTCTGTTCGTCGGCGCCGACCCCGCCACCGGCTGGCTCGATGGCTGCGGCGTGACGCTCGATCGCGGCGGCTTCGTCGTCACGGGCGCGCAATCCGAGCAGAACCAGGGCAGGCCGGTGGCGCCGCTCGAGACCTCGGTGCCGGGCGTCTACGCCGTCGGCGATGTCCGCTCCGGCTCGGTCAAGCGCGTCGGCGGCGCCATCGGCGAGGGCGCACAGGTGGTGGCCTCGCTGCACGGCTATCTCGGCGACGCCGCAAAACCGGCGCTTTAGTCAAGGATATGACAAGGAGATGGCAAGTCGAATGTGGCTTGCCATCTTGCAGTGTCCCACAGACACTCACTGCGTCGCGACCAATCGCGCGTGGAAGAACAAATATTCAACGGGAGGACTCAATGGCCGAACTCGTCGTGCTCTACAAGACGCCCAAAGACGCTGCCGCCTTCGACAAGCATTATGCCGAGACCCACATTCCGCTCGCCAAGAAGCTTCCCGGCCTGAAGAAATACGCCGTCAGCACCGGGCCGGTCGGCTCGCCCGCAGGCCCCTCGGGCATTCACCTCGTTGCCATCCTCACCTTCGACACCGTGGGCGACATCCAGAAAGCGTTCGGCAGCGAACAAGGCAAGGCGGCAGCCAGCGACGTGCCGAAATTCGCCAGCGGCGGCGCCGATTTGCTGATCTTCGACACCAAGGAAGTGTGAAAAACTTGGATCTCGTAGCCCGGATGGAGCGAAGCGTAATCCGGGACAGAATCGCTGAGGCGCGAGAATCCGGATTTCGCTGCGCTCCATCCGGGCTACAGACGGCTGCCGCATGCGACAGCGCTGCAAAAAATTCAGTCATGCGTTTGTCGATTCGCACGATCACGCATGGCTGGACGCGCATGTGTGATCGTGCCGCATGTGGCAATTCGATGAGGAGCGTAATATCAATCTCCTGATCTCAACGCAGAGATAGGAGAGATGCCATGGTTCTCGGGATGAGCCTGCAAGCCTTCACACTGGTCCATGTCGTCATCAGCCTGATCGCCATCGCAGCCGGCCTCGTCGTGATGTTCGGCCTGCTCGGCTCGAAGCCGATGCCGGGCCTCACCGCGATCTTCCTGCTCTTCACCATCCTGACCAATGCCACGGGCTTTTTGTTCCCGTTCAAGCAGCTCTTGCCCTCCTACATCATCGCCGGCATCTCGCTGGTGCTGCTCGCGATCGCCTGCATCGCGCTCTACGGCATGAACCTCAAGGGCGTCTGGCGGCCGATCTACATCGTGACCGCGATGATCTCGCTCTACTTCAACGTCTTCGTGCTGATCATCCAGTCGTTCCTGAAGATCCCCGCTTTGGCCGCGCTCGCACCCGCCGTGCCACCGGCGCCGCCGTCGGGCCCCGTGTTCGCCGTGGTGCAGGGCATCGTGCTGGTGTTCTTTGTGGTGCTGACCATCGGCGCCTGGCGCCGCTACAGGCCGATGGCGTTCGCCTGATTTGATCCCGTCATTCCGGGGCGTCGCGCAGTGACGAACCCGGAATCTCGAGATTCCCCGGTGCGCGATTGCGCACCTGAGGTTCACGCTTCGCGTGCCCCGGAATGACTGAACTCACTCAAGGAGCCCCCAATGCCCACCATCACCACCAAGGACGGCGTCGAGATTTTCTACAAGGATTGGGGCTCGGGCCAGCCGATCGTGTTCAGCCATGGCTGGCCGCTGTCGTCGGACGACTGGGACGCGCAGATGATGTTCTTCGTCACGCGCGGCTATCGCGTCATCGCCCATGACCGCCGCGGCCACGGCCGCTCGGCACAGGTCGCCGACGGCCACGACATGGATCACTACGCCGACGATCTCGCGGCGCTGACCGCGCATCTCGACCTCAACAACGCCCTCCATGTCGGCCATTCCACCGGCGGCGGCGAGGTCGTGCATTACATCGCCCGCCATGGCGAGTCTCGCGTGGCGAAGGCCGCGATTCTCTCCGCGGTGCCGCCGCTGATGCTGAAGACCGAAGCCAATCCCGGCGGCCTGCCCAAGAGCGTGTTCGACGGCTTCCAGGCCGCGCTCGCCGCCGGCCGCTCGGCGTTCTATCGCGACATCGCGGCCGGTCCCTTCTATGGCTACAACCGTCCCGGCGCAAAACCGTCGGAAGCGGTGATCCAGAACTGGTGGCGCCAGGGCATGATGGGCGGCGCGAAGGCGCATTACGACGGCATCGTCGCGTTCTCGCAGACCGATTTCACCGAGGATCTGAAGAAGATCAACGTGCCGGTGCTGGTGATGCATGGTGACGACGACCAGATCGTGCCTTATGCGGATTCCGCGCCGCTGTCGGCCAAGCTGCTCAAGAACGGCACGCTGAAGACCTACAAGGGTTTTCCACACGGCATGCCGACGACGGAAGCCGAGGCCATCAACGCGGATCTGCTGGCGTTCTTCAAGAGCTGAGCGGATCGCTCTGCTTGCGGGCGGGGGTGGGATGTCTCAGCGACGCTGACCGGTGTATCCTTCGAGCTCGCAGCCGCCGCGCCGGCTGCGAGCTTTTGGATATTTCGGCGCCGGCGCGCGTTGAGGCCTGTTCGCCCCTCGAGGAGAAGTGCCGGTGATGTCTCCCCCACTCAAACTGATCGCGCTCGATGCCGACGATCTTGCCGTGATCTCGACCCATGTGCAGGACGCCCGCGTCCAGCCGTCCGACATCATCTGGCGGCAGGGCGAGAAGCGCCTGGTGGTCGGCATGAGCCGGCTGGACTGGGAGCAGACGCTGGCGGGCGAGACCGAGCCGCGCCGGCTGGTGTCGGCGCTTCGTTTCGACCGGGTGCTGGCCTGCAAGTCGCGCAACATCGACCTGGCCTCGCCGGACAAGATCCTGGACCTCGTCGGCATCGAGTTTCATCCCCAGGACGGCCGCAACGAGGAGCCTGGCGGTAGTGCATTGCTGCTGTTCGCCCAGGGCGGCGCCATCCGCCTCGACGTCGAATGCCTGGAGTGCGAGCTGACCGATCTCGGGGCGGACGAACTGGGAACGGGGGTAGCGATCGAGGGGGAGGGGTGAGGCGGCCGGTATACCAGTGCAAGCAGCCCAGGTTGCCGCCGAGCCCGCCAAGGGTTGCCAAGGGTTGCCAAGGGTTGCAAAGGGTTGACGCAGCTTCCCCGCCGCGCCATTGAGCAGGGGGCCGGTGAGCCGGACTGCGCCCCCTAAACCAGCAGAAGCCAAGCCAAAAATGCCCGTTCGTCTCGACCGCAGCAGTGCCGATTTTGACCAGCGATTCGCGGCCTTCCTCGCCGCCAAGCGCGAGGTCTCGGCCGACGTCGAGGCCGCCGTGCGCGCCATCGTCGACGATGTGGCAAGGCGCGGCGACGCCGCCCTGCTCGAGGCCACGGCCAAGTTCGACCGGCTGACGCTGGATGCATCCGGCCTTCGCGTCTCGGCCGCCGAGATCGACGCCGCGACAAAGGCCTGCGATGCGGCGACGCTGGATGCGCTCAAGCTCGCGCGCGACCGTATCGAGACCTATCACCGCCGCCAGCTGCCGAAGGATGAGCGCTTCACCGATCCGCTCGGCGTCGAGCTCGGCTGGCGTTACACCGCGATCGAATCCGCCGGCCTCTACGTGCCGGGCGGCACTGCCGCCTATCCGTCCTCGGTGCTGATGAATGCGGTGCCTGCCAGGGTTGCGGGCGTGTCGCGCCTCGTGATGGTGGTGCCGTCGCCGGACGGCAAGCTCAATCCGCTGGTGCTGGCAGCGGCCTCGCTCGGCGGTGTCACCGAGATCTACCGCGTCGGCGGCGCGCAGGCTGTCGCCGCGCTCGCTTACGGCACCGCGACGATCGCGCCGGTCGCCAAGATCGTCGGCCCCGGCAATGCCTATGTCGCCGCCGCCAAGCGGCTGGTGTTCGGCAAGGTCGGCATCGACATGATCGCCGGCCCCTCTGAAGTGCTTGTCATTGCCGACGACACCGGCAATGCCGACTGGATCGCCGCCGATCTCTTGGCGCAGGCTGAGCACGATGCCAGCGCGCAGTCGATCCTGATCACGGATTCCGCGCGCCTGGCCGCCGATGTTGAGAAAGCCGTTGAAGCGCAGCTGAAGACGCTGCCGCGCGCCGCGATTGCCGGCAAGTCCTGGGCTGATTTCGGCGCCGTCATCATGGTGAAAACTCTCGTCGAGGCCATCCCGCTTGCGGACGCGATCGCCGCCGAGCATCTCGAGATCATGACCACCGACCCCGACGCGCTCGCCGCAAAAATTCGCAACGCTGGTGCAGTGTTTCTCGGTGCGCATACGCCGGAGGCGATCGGCGATTATGTCGGCGGCTCCAACCACGTGCTGCCGACGGCGCGCTCGGCGCGATTCTCTTCGGGCCTCGGGGTCGCCGATTTCATGAAGCGCACCTCGATCCTGAAATGCGGCCCGGACCAGCTGCGTGCGCTGGGGCCGGCTGCGATGACGCTCGGACGAGCGGAGGGGCTGGACGCCCATTCGCGCTCGATTGGATTGCGCCTCAATCTGTCATGACAAAGCCGCCCGAACAGGACGACTCGACCAATCGCATCGTTGCGGTCACCCTCGACGAGGACTCGATCGGCCGTTCCGGGCCCGACATCGAGCATGAGCGTGCGATCGCGATCTATGACCTGATCGAGCAGAACCTGTTCGCGCCCGACGGCGCCGAAGGGAAGGGCCCGTTCACGCTGCATATCGGCATCAGCGGCAACCGGCTGATGTTCGATATCCGCCGCGAGGACGGCACGCCCGTGGTCGCGCACCTGTTGTCCTTGACGCCGTTCCGGCGGATCGTGAAGGACTATTTCATGATCTGCGACAGCTACTACCAGGCGATCCGCACCGCGACCCCCGACAAGATCGAGGCCATCGACATGGGCCGCCGCGGCATCCATGACGAGGGATCGCGCACGCTGCAGGAGCGGCTGAAGGGCAAGGTGCGGGTCGATTTCGAGACCTCGCGCCGGCTGTTCACGCTCATCACTGTCCTGCACTGGAAGGGTTAGGTGCGATGGCGGGTCCGCCACGCGCACGCGATCCGCAATCGGTGCTGTTCGCCTGCGCGATGAACAGCGTGCGCTCGCCGATGGCCGCGAGCCTGCTCCAGCATATGTTCCCGCAAGGCCTCTACGTAAAGTCCGCCGGAGCCAGGAAAGGCGAGCTCGATCCGTTCGCGGTCGCCGTGATGGCCGAACTCGGCCAGGACATCTCCAGCCACAAGCCGCAGACCTTCGAGGAGCTGGAGGACTGGGAGGGGCTGAATTTCGACCTCATCATCACGCTGTCTCCGGAGGCGCATCACAAGGCGCTGGAGCTGACCCGCACGCTCGCCGCCGACGTCGAATATTGGCCGACGCACGATCCGACCACGATGGAGGGCAGCCGCGACCAGAAGCTCGCCGCCTATCGCGAGGTCTGTGACCAGCTCTTGATGCGGATCCGCCGGCGTTTCGCGAAAGTGGGCGCCGCGAGCGGATAGAGGCCGTAACACCTGCGTCACAGACCGAGGGCACACGCATGTCGGAAACCTCGAATCAGCAAAGTCCGGGTTCCGGGTTGTGAAATCAGCCCCCTTCCGATAGGTTCCGCGCGCAATTCACCTCTGCCTGATCCCCCAAATCACCTGATGCTCGGCCGCCCAAATTCGTACTTGCCTCCGGTTCGCCGCGGCGCCTGTCGCTGCTCAACCAGGCCGGCATCGACCCCGATGCGCTCCGGCCGGCCGACGTCGACGAGACGCCGCGGCGGGGCGAGCTGCCGCGCGCCTGCGCCAACCGCCTCGCGCGGGCCAAGGCCGATGCCGCGCTGAAATCCGTGCAGCTCGACGACGAGCTGCGCGGCGCCTTCATCCTCTCTGCCGACACTGTGGTGGCGGTCGGCCGCCGGATCCTGCCCAAGGCGAACCTGGTGGACGAAGCCGCGCAGTGTCTGCGGCTGCTGTCGGGCCGCAACCACCGCGTCTACACCGCGATCTGCCTGGTGACGCCACGCGAGGCCTTCCGCCAGCGCCTGGTCGAGACCCGCGTCCGCTTCAAGCGGCTCTCGGAGGACGACATCCAGGCCTATATCGGCTCCGGCGAATGGCGCGGCAAAGCCGGCGGCTATGCCGTGCAGGGTATCGCCGGCTCGTTCGTCGTGAAGATGGTTGGCTCCTACACCAACGTGGTCGGCCTGCCGCTCTACGAGACCACGACGCTGCTCGGCGGCGAGGGCTTCCCGATCCGCTTCGGCTGGCTCAACGCCACCACGGTCTGACTGGAATCTCGAAAACAACCCCATGCACAGTAGGATCGGCCGGCGCGGATTTTGCGCGGCGGCCCGAGAAACCCGTTTGCTGCCGGGCCCTTGAATGCCCCGACCTCGTGTACAGCTATCCCGACCATGGACGACCAAATCAAAAAGCCCGCCTCGCCCCTCAGAACCTGCCCGATCTGCGGCAAGCCGCAGGCGCAAGCCACCCGCCCGTTCTGCTCCTCGCGCTGCCGCGACGTCGATCTGAACCGCTGGCTGAAAGGCTCCTACGTCATCCCTGGCAGGGATGACGAGGTGGATGATGTAGAATAGCAAGTAATATCAACATCTTATCTTGGCGGCCGGCACGCCGTGGCAAGCCCGCCCGAGCTTGTACACAGCCGGGCCGCGCCCCGCGAAGCCGAAGGCGAAGCGTGGGTGGACAGGCAGCTCTCGGCCCACTATAAACCGCCCGCTCGATGGGCTTTGGCCCCTCTCTTGGAGCACGCCCAGGTAGCTCAGTTGGTAGAGCATGCGACTGAAAATCGCAGTGTCGGTGGTTCGATTCCGCCCCTGGGCACCATCCTCTTGAAGGTTGCTGATCCTTCAATAAGTTAAGCCCTTACAGTGACTTGCGCTCGCCCGACTGTGTAACAACGGTGAGCAACATGCTGTATCGGGTGGTGCGTCCAATGAAGCGCGACGGCTCGCGGTTCCAGCTCTATGTTCGGCGGATTCCGGTGGATGTGCGGGAGCGGCTCGTGGGTCGCACGCTGCACTTTCCGCTCGGGGACGTGACGCTTCCGGTGACAATCAAAGCCAGCTCGCAAGCTGTCCGGTTCTCGCTGCGTTCAGATGATCCCGCAGAGGTGAAGGTGCGGGTGGCTGCGGCCGACCAATATCTGGATCGCGTCCTTCGCGCCTTTCGGGAAGATAGCCCGACTTCCCTCACCAACGCTCAAGCAACGGCAATGGCCGGGCGCCTTTACAGAGCATGGGCCAGAGGCGAGGGACGCGAGCGGACGCAGGCCGTGGAGCAAGGGCCAGACGGAAAGATGCATCCGGTGCCGCATGACCCTGGGGATGATGCTGCGATCTTTGAGGCAACGCTGTCCCGTCTCGCGCGCTTAGAGACCATTGGTAAGCACGAGATGGATAAGCCGCGAGCGGAGCGCCACGGGCTCAGCCTCGACCACCTTCCTCCACCCGATCAATCGCCCGATCCTGCGGCTCTAGAGATTCGTCTAGGGCTGCTCGTTGACCGTCTGCTGTTGTCTGAAGGCATTCGCCGGGTTGACGATGCATCGCGTGGTCTCCTGCTGCGTGCCTTCTGGCTGGCGTTGCGGGATGCGCTTGAGGCCCGCCTGCGAAATGCTCAAGGCGATTACACGCCTGATGCCAAGTCTGAGCGCTTCCCTGCGTGGGTGTCGCCGAACACGAAGCAGCCCGGTCCAGCGAAAGGCGGCTCCCTAACCTCGTTGGTCGAAGGATGGTGGGTGGAGGCAAAGGCTCGCAATCTCAAGCCTAGTACGCACGAAAGCTACAGCAATTCGATGTCGGCGTTTGTTGTTTTCCTCGGCCACGATGATTGCAGCCGCGTAACGAAGAACGATGTGATTGCCTTCAAGGATCATCGTCTAGCAGCCATCAATCCTCGCACCGGGAAGCCTATCTCAGCGAAGACGGTGAAGGACAGCGACCTCTCCGGGCTCAAGGCAGTGTTCGGATGGGCGGTCTCCAACGGGCGCATGCACGACAACCCTGCTGAGGGTGTGACGCTCAAGGCGTCGAAGCCCCGCAAGCTGCGCAGCAAAGCGTTCACGGAAGCTGAGGCAAAGGCAATCCTTGCGGCGAGCTTGAACGTGAAGCGCGGTGGAGAGTTGCCCGAGACGTTCGCGGCGAAGCGCTGGGTGCCGTGGCTTATGGCTTACTCAGGCGCTCGTGTTGGTGAGATGGCGCAACTGAGGAAGGAGGACCTCAAACGCAATGGTGACATCTGGTTTCTGACTGTCACGCCCGAGGCCGGCACCGTGAAGACCAACGAGGCTCGGGATGTAGCGCTGCACCCTCATCTCGTGGAGATGGGCTTCGTGAAGTTCGTCCAGTTAGCGCCCGCTGGTCACCTCTTCCTACGACGGTCAAAGGACGGCGACGTGCTGGGACCGCTTCAAGGTATCAAGAATCGGCTTGCGGAGTTTGCTCGCGAGGTTGTGCCTGACGAGGGCGTTGCGCCAAACCATGGCTGGCGGCATCGCTTCAAGCCGGTTGGAGTGAGGGAGGGCATTGACCGCCGCACGCTTGATGTGATTTCGGGGCACGCGCTTGAGGGGCGAACGGTGGCTGACGGTTATCATGGTGTTGAGCTTGAGGACCAAGCAGCAGCCCTTGCGAAGTACCCGCGATATGAAGTGACCTAGCTTGTCCGGGTATCCAGGTTCCCCAGCCAAATCCCGTCGGCGGCTATGACTGTCTGAAATTATTGAGGTATTTTGCGCTGGGTAACTGACGTACCCTGACGCTGCCCCTAACAGGTGCCCCTAACGCTCTTTCCGAAAGGCGGGGCGGTGGATAGTGGGGACATCTAGGGCGCTCCCTAAAATCCGCGCTTTTTGGATCCTCAGTCTCAGGGGTTTCCGAGGAGACCATTTCAAATGGATGATGATTTTTGCCGCGAGCGCATTCGAACAATCAAAGAGCTTGCCGACAACGCTGATCCATTTATTAGGCGTCGTCTGCTGGAGCTGGCTATCCACTACGAGAAGCGTTTGATCGTCGGCGCCAAGCAGGAGGCCACACTGCCTCGCCACTCAAACGAACTGATCGCCTAGTGGCCCCTCGCTTCCGTTAGGGCATTGCGGCGAGATGTCCGGGGGCGGGCGTAAAGCGGAAGCTCCCCACCGCTGGTCAAAACGGCGTTGTTGACCCGAAGCGGACCAGCGGCCGCTTGGCCGTACGCCTGGATGCGCTTAACATCTGGCGCGAGTATCAAAGTTAGAGCAAGTGATGAAGCGCCGCATCTCTTTGAGTGGCTCAGTCCCGACTAATCCTCCTTTCGAGTTCCCTAGCGGACTGGATGCGAGGTTCTGTGAGGTCATGGATGTAGCCCCGGTGATGATCTGGGTGTCCAACACAGACAAGCAATGTGTCTGGTTTAACCTGCCTTGGTTGATTTTTACGGGCCGGGATATCCAGCAAGAGATCGGCGATGGCTGGTCGGAGGGCGTTCATCCGAAGGATCTTGATCGCTGCCTGCAAACTTACATCAGCCATTTTGACGCACGGAAGGAATTCCGGATGGAATATCGCTTGCGTCGTTATGATGGCGCGTATCGTTGGATCCTTGACACCGGCATTCCTCGTTATGCGCGGGACGGTTCTTTCCTGGGATACATCGGGAGCTGCACCGATATTCATGAGCACAGGGAAACTCAGCGCGAATTGCGCAGTCGTCTCCTCGAGGTCGATCAATTGAGGCGACGGGCCGAAGCTGCAGAGCTGAAAAATATAAAGCGCACCTCGGAGTTGGCTCAGATGAATCGCTTCAACGTGGCGGGCCAGCTTGCTGCGACGATTGCACACGAATTGAACCAGCCGCTCGCGGCCATTCTTACAAACAGCGAGTCCGGCAGGGTCTTGCTTGATTCGTCTGCGCCGAATCTGGAGGAGCTCAAGACAATCCTGGCCGAAATCAAGCGAGATAACCAGCGCGCCAGCGACGTACTAAACCGGGTGCGGGAGTTGTTGGCCAAGGCCCCGTTTCAGCGCAAAACGAACGATTTCAATGGAATTGTCCGAGATACGGTCGAGTTGTTGTCGAGGTTGGCGACTTCACGGGAGGTGGATCTCGGCAGCGAGACCCAGTCGGAAGAATTGCTGGTCGAGTGCGACCGTACTCAGCTTCAGCAAGTCATCATCAATCTCGTCTTGAATGCCATGGACGCGACGGCGGCCATGCCGCGGGTCAACCGCAAAATTGTCGTGACAACAATGCGCGTCGAGAATTCCGCTGCGATCGCCGTATCGGACAACGGCCCCGGCGTCGACAACGCCGAAATGGTGTTTCAACCATTTTACACGACCAAGTCCCACGGCATGGGAATGGGATTATCCATCGCCCGTGCGATCGTTGAAGCCCATGATGGTCAGATATGGGCGGAGAACAAGACCGCCGGTGGCGCAGAGTTTCACGTCCGCCTGCCGCTATTAGGTACGTTCTAGCTAGAGACGTCCGAGTCTGGCCCATCGCTGCCGTATCCGGCGGTCGAGGACATGTCGGCTGTGAGGCGTAGACCGGACCTAACTTAAACCGGGCCAAACGTCGCGATTGACCCTCAACGGATATTTCCGAAGCGTGTGACCCGAGTGCGTAAATAATGTCGGGGTGTCCGAAATCCGTAGCAACCATTGCCAGAAAGGCGCATAGTCCAAACATCATTGGCAACGGCTCTGTCCGTAGGCGCCGATGGCTGAGAGACCGATTGCGCTCCCCCTGCACAACCAGGGAGCGCGGCCATGTTAGTACGGCGCGGAGTCTGTCGTCCGTCCCAACAAGAAATCGACGAAATAGAAGTGTTACGAAAGTTCGTCAGGGAAGCCCGAGACGTACTGACGCGATTTCCTGTCCCCGACACGTTCCTCGGGAGGAAAACACAAGAGCCTTTCCCGCGAGAGGCTTGCTCCGCAAAAATTCCGAATGATTCACATAGTTAAGTTCCAGAATCACGAACAAGGTGTTTGCTGGCGGCATCCTTCGCGAGGGGGAAGTCACAATGCCTCATCGTGTGTACCGCGCGTTAGAGCGGAATTGCCAAGTGCAGGCTGCCCTGACACAGCACAAACAAACGAGAGAAGAACTCAAAAAAATGCAACGGGAGTATAAGGTCATTGCCGATTGGCTAGAGAGCCAACCGCCGGAGGCAGATCGGCCTCCTGATGTGCAATAGGTGCATCAGTATTGACAAAGAGCTTGCCGCCCTCAAGCGTGTCGGGCCCCTGATAGACGATCAGACTGGCGCTGGCCCCGATGGCTGAAGTCGTCGAAGACCTTAAAACAGAGCGGGCCACACTGCATTGGGACGAGAACAGGACCAGTGAGTAAAGCCGCCTCGGTTGATGGTTGTTTCGATGGCGTCTGCTTGTGGTTATGGCAACAATTGAGCGAAGCAGCGTTCAAGCTGTTCTATCGCAAACGGCTTTTGCAGCCATGGTCGTCCGCTAAATTCCTCTGGCACTCCGTCCGCTCCATAACCCGTTGCGAACGCGAACGGGATGTTGCGATGCGCGAGAACCTCCGCCACAGGCGCGATGCTATCGCGGCCTAGCCTTACATCGAGCACGGCGAGGTCAAAGGCATCGTCATTTGCGTGCTCCAATGCCGAAGGCAAATCACCGGCTTCGGCCGCGACGGTATGGCCAAGCTCCGTCACCATTTCAGCCACCATCATGCGGATGAGTACTTCATCTTCCACCAAAAACACCGAAGCCATTGGCTGCCCCTTAACTACTGCTCAGTGACCTTCTCTATGTCAGAAGGGATGATCTGGTAAACATGGAACCGGTCCTGAGCGCTCGTCAAAAAGGCTGTCTCCCCAGATGCCCGGGGCTGCCCAAATGCATTGGAACGTTGTGTGCACTTTTGTACTTAGCACGCAGCCACAACGGAGTGGGCTGGAGGGCGAGCCGTGCAAAATCCATTGCGGATATTGATTGTCGAGGACGATTACCTCATTGCGGCAATGGTCCGGGAAGCGCTGGCAGAGGGAGGCTTCGAGACCGAGGTAGTTGCCTCCGGCCAGGAGGCGCTAGCGCTGCTTGACGACGACCATAAATACCGCGCGCTTGTGACAGACATTAATTTGCAGGACGCACACACGGGCTGGCAGGTGGCAAAACGCGCGAGAGAATTATCCGCCGACCTTCCCGTAGTTTACATGACCGGCGCTGCTGCTGACGAGTGGGCGTCGTGTGGCGTGCCCAGCAGCGTTCTTCTGACCAAGCCATTCGCGCCTGCGCAGGTCGTGACCGCTGTGTCTCAATTGCTAAACAATACGCCGCCGCCAAATGAGTAATGCCGCATGAGTTGGCGCCCTCTTATTCCACGTTGACTTCTGCTGTTGGCCCTTCAGCGACATCGGAAGGTTTCTGCTTCTCCGCCGCTGTTGGGCTTAAGCGGACATCAAGCGGCTGCCTGCCGCTCAATGAACATGCCCTAGTTAAACTCCCTGCCTGCGAGGTATTCGAGCGCGGTCTTTTGGCATATCGGGGTGGTGCCAGAGTCGGTTCGGCGAGCGCGAAAGGCCGCTGGCCGGTGCCGAGAGGATATCACGTTAGAGGCCGGAGTGGAGCGCGGGAAGCGGAACGTGACGGTTGTCGTTTTGGCCCGCATGGCCAAAGCCCTTAAGACGACGCCTGACCGGCTGCTAATGCTGGTGCGGAAGGGGAAGCCTTGAGTGCACCGGCGGTCCTCGCTTGGCCCGGCAGTCGGCCGCAGGGCTTTGACAATCTCACTTTCTGGTTGCGTGTCGTGAGCGGGATGACATAATTGCGCATCCTGATGCTTGGGGGGGCGATGGAAAAGACGGGACAGCCGCCAGATGACTCTTCAGTGCTTCAAGCGCCCGAATTACCAGGGGGCTTGTTGAACCGACTGAAGCAAACATTCTCAAAGGCGTATCGTATAGTCCGACCGCTGAGCGACGATGAGATCCAAGCCAATATGCGTTCTTGGCGAGAGGAACTCGGGATTCATTCTGCGGACGATTTTCAGACGCTTGCTGTGCGTCCCAACAGATGTTGCGTGATGAACATACCGGGTGTGGGAGAGCGGTGCAGCTCTGCCCCCACGGACGATTATGGCTGTCAGAAGCTAGCTAAAAAATTTCATCCTGACGCGACTGCTCATTTCTATCCTCAAAATCCATGTGTGAATGGTTGTCCGACTCTCGGTTGAAGAGGAAGAGAATGCGCATGTCGGTGCGCCGGCAAGTAGCCACTTTTGTCGCCGCGCTACCGATCATCCTTCCAGGTTGCGCCGGCATTGTTCCCTCTTATGACATTCCAAGAGACCCCCATAGTGGGGCACCGACTGTTTCATCAATCGTGCGAAGAGTGACATGCGAACTCGCGAATCTGATTGCGCCCGGCGCACCGCACGAATTTGAGCTGCTCACCGGCCAATACGACGTTGCGGTGCAACTCGATCTAACGGTCAATGATACGGGCGGTCTGGCTCCATCAGCCAGCTATCTCAACGGTCCATTCACATTTAGCGCAGGGGCCAAATTGGAACAATCAAGAGAGCAGTTCTTCTCTGAGAAGCTCTTTTTCTCCCTGTTGGATTTGAGAGATGAAGTCGAGGACAACGAAATCGAGTATAGAGAAGGCAAAGTCAATTCTAAGATCACTGACTGTGCTAGCTATGCCGACACGAATCTTGCGGGCGACCTAGGGATTAGACAAGCCGTCGATTTGGCGCTTGGGAGCAACTATCTTAAGACGACCGCGAAGGCATCGGATCAAGGCGCGTTTGGCGGATACATCAACTTTATTGTGACCAAGAACGTGAACGCCGTCGGCCCAACGTGGACCTTAACTCATTTTACCGGCCCCGGCGGGCTTGGCTCGCTCTCCGAGGTTAACACTGACAAGTTGACCTTTGCGTTCGCTGTCCCCGATGTTCCGCTAACAGCCGAACAATTGAGTGCGAGGGAACGAGCAAGGAAACGGGCTAGACTAGCTCCCAGGACTGCCGAGTCCAGGCCCCGACGAGCTATCAATGGTAGAGCAGAACAGCTGATACAGCAGCTACAGGTCAACCAGATCAGTAACCGATTGAATACTATTCGGGCCCTTCAATAGAGCTGAGAGCCTGCCCATAGGTTTGCGGAGCAGACATAGTTGAGCCGTCTTACTTTTATCCTATCTTTTCTGCTGTTGATCTCGGTACCAGCGCTCGGCGCCGAGCGGGTCGCGTTGGTCATCGGCAACGGGGCGTACATGAGAGTGCCAACTCTTCCGAATCCAACACGAGATGCGGCGGACGTTGCTCGTGCTTTGGAGCGCCTAAACTTCAAGGTCACGCAAGTAAGCAACGGCACCGCCGTCGATATGCGCAAAGCGATTGTCGAGTTCGGCCGCGCTGCGGAAGGCTCCATGATGGCGGTCGTTTTTTACGCAGGCCATGGCATGGAGGCTGGAGGAGAAAATTGGCTGATTCCGACTGACGCGGAATTGAGGAACGACACAGATGTCGAAAGCGAAGCCGTTAGCCTGAGGTCCGTTAATCTTCAGGTTAGCAAGGCGCGACAGTTGGGATTGATCATTCTCGACGCCTGTCGCAACAACCCTTTTGAAGCAAAAATGAAGCGGTCGTTGGCCACCCGCGCCGTTGCACGGGGATTGGCCCCGACGGAACCAACCGACAATGTGCTTATTGCATATGCCGCTCGTGATGGGACAACCGCGAGTGATGGGGAAGGGAAGAACAGCCCTTTCACGACCGCGCTCCTTCGGCATATCGAGACACCCGGATTGGAAATCTCATTCCTTTTTCGTCGAGTTCGTGATGATGTCATGACGGCTACGAAGCGCGAGCAGCAGCCCTTTGTGTACGGGTCGCTGTCGAAGGAGGAGATCTATCTTAAAGGACCGACAGCAAGCATTCCGAATGCTCCGGTTTCAAGCGTCCCCATCTCACCTGTTGTGCCTGCGCCCCTCGAATCTAAGCTCAACACCGACAGCGGTGCGCCAAAGGAAGCGCCGGTCGCCAGCGCAGCAACGGCTGATCGCGGAGCTTTCACACCTGAGGACAGTCAGCGAGTAGCGGCAATAGCGGCCAAACAGCAATTGAAGATGCCGGAATTCACCATCGATCCTGGCAAGTCGGATTCGGCGGGAACGAATTCGAAGTTTGTCGGAGTGTGGTCCAGCAAGCGGGGATGGGGTGGCAAAGGCCGCAATGCGATGCTGATCATTACTGATGTCTCGGCGACCGGCTTGGCTACTGGGTTCTATCTCTGGGGGCCTCCGACAAAGGCATCCTGGGTGCAAACTCCTGCGGGGTACACCAAGTTTGCGGAGTACATCGACAAGGGCACTTTCTCGATGAAGTCCAGCGAAACGATCACCGCAAGATTAGACACGAAAAACGTTATCAGCCTGTCGAACTTTAACCCCGATCATCCGACCGAGCGGCCAACCGTCGATCTCTATCCGGTGTGGCAGTTGGTTAAGCCAACGCTGGCGGGGAGCTCTCCGGAGCTATCCCAAAAGCCGAAGGAGCCTTCGACCAATCCGCCGTCGTCAACTATCAATCGCGATGACCAATCGCATTCGGCGAAACAGGCTCAAAAGCCGAGCGGGGATACTCGATGTGACAGGATGCATGATCGGCTCGGCTGTCTCTGCGCACTGCAAAACGGAGGCGGCATCTCGCCGGATGGTAAAAGCTGGTGGTCGAAGCGCCGCACGACTGATGCTCCAAATGAAGGTTTTGTTCGATGCCAAATCCGAGCGGGCAGGACGTAGCATCTGGCTTGTTCAGCGAAATCAGGGGGCTTGGCAAGTGTTCCATCGAATCGGAATTACGAGAGCTAAGGCGGATAGGTGTTCGTCCCTCTGCGTTCGAGAACTTTGGTAGATATGAGCAGACGGACAATTGGCGTCCCCAGAGGCGACTATTCTATGAATACTAGCGCAATCATCGAAGGCATGCAGTGTGATCGCGACGTCATTTTGGAGCGGCTTAGTGCGCGTATATCGGACCTGAAGACATACGCAAACCTGCAGAAAGACCTTTTGACGTCCGACGTTTCTAAAAATTCAGATTATAGAAGAAACTTCAACCGCTTCTATAAGATGCGCAGCAAGCCGGCCGACTGGTATCGCATGTTCTTCGATCTGCTAGAACGCGAGAAGCACAATGTCACCCTCACATTCGAGGATGTGATTCGAGAGATCTTCGCTCGTTGGGGGGAGGTGCATCCATCCTTTGCCTCAAAGCTCGTGGCTACAATCAACCCTGAGTGTCCGGTCTACGATAAGGAGGTTTGCAGAAATCTAGGCATTAGAGCAGTGACCGTGACTAACCCGGAAAGACGGCTGAACGCCGCAATCGACAACTTTCTCGTGCTTCAAGGTTTTCATGCGAAGGCTAAGGGAATCCGAGGCATCTCAGAGCTAATTGATGCATTTGACCAGCATTTTGAGCAGTTCGTCACTTTCACAGCCATCAAGAAATTAGACCTAATGCTGTGGCAATGGCGTCGCCTGGAGAATTGATGACGGACTGCTGAGCCGCAATAGAATGGTTTTGCCGTGGCTGCGGTATCGACCACCAATCGTCATCAAACTCGGAGACAAGGCGTTATGCGCTCGTGTTGGCGAGGCTTGAAGTTACTCCAGTGGGATTGAGGTCTGCTCGGTCATGTTGGGAGGCGCTACGCCAAGGAGTAACCCACTAGTTCTCGTGTGAGATGAATGGGGATGATGGCGGTGATAGTGCCTGAACATGGGGGGAGTACGGAGGCGTTGAACCCAGGCATGGAAGCGAGCACGGAGCCCGCGGTCATTGAGCAATGAGGACATGGAGCCTCTACCTCACCCTCTTCCTCGCGCATGTGCATTGAGTCATGGCGTTGGGTTCTTGTCGTTGGGCACACGCATATGGGACCTTCGAAGTTGGTCCGGTGTGGAGGTGATGGCTACTCGGTCACTTCGAGGCTATAGCCAAGGAGTAACCCTCTTGGTCCCGGCATCATGCCAACGGTGATGATGAAGGGAGAAACACACATCAACACCAACTCCCAAGAAGCTGATCCTCGAAGCGCTGGCTTGTGGCCCTTTGCCTAAAGGCCGACACCTAGAGACCTCCCTCCCTTTAGCGGAGACGTAAGAACTTAAGCATCTGTACTTACGATGGAAATTCGATCTTTACAGTCGCGCGGCGGACCCCGGTACGGATCGCCAGTTCGTACTCCATGGCCGACCTGACGGTCTCGGCCTCGGACTGAGCAGCCAGCAAGGCATCGTGCAGCGGCAAAACTGGAACCCCGTTCCTGAACAGGTGCGAGACCACGGCAATCAGAACGTCACTTTCGATCCGCATCAATCGATACCCGACACCAGTTCCAAATAGATGAGCAATCGGCTCGTGCTTGCGGCGTACGAGTTCGACCGCCTCCTTGAATTTCATTTCCTTCGGGAAGTGCTCGTGCGAACCATAAGGCCAATTTTTGAGCCCTTTCTCCGCAAACAGCAGGGCGTTGGTGAGGATCTTCCAACCTTTGCGCAACGACCTGTCGCCGAGAACATCATAGAAGTCGCCGCCCGGCATGTCGGCTCCGGCACGCACGTAAGCGAGGAACGGGTAGAGCTGCTCGTAATCAACATCTGCAATTTGTTCGCCGTTGATCCGTATTCGACGAAACCGATCCTTTCGCTTCATGGACATCCAGAATCCGCCCGAAAGGCGCCCGCCGTGCTGCCAATTGGCGTTGTTGAAGGTGCGGCGCAATGATCTTCGAAAGAACGCAACCACCTGCCCCTCCTCATCGATCTCCAAGGGACAGTCGTCGGCCAGCAATTCGATGTTGGTGGTGACAAGCCACTTGTTGATGCGATCAATTTCGCGGTGCCATGCCGACGTTCTTTTGGTCTCCCGATAATCCAGGAGTGGCGCATTCCCGTTCTTGTCTTTGCGACCTTTGAGGATGATCGGCTGTGCGTCCGGCTCCCTTCGAATGCTGCGCTGGGCAAAGGCGCCAACCGGAAAATGCTTCGTGAGGCCCTGTCCCAGGACGAAGAGCGATGGCGCCTTGCTCCGACCCCGGACGTTGTAGCCCGTTTGGTAGCGACCAACGAAACGAAGGGCCTCCAGCAATTCGATCAAGTGAAGGAAATGCTGGCCGTAGGCCGGATTCGCGTAAGCGCCTCGACCCCAAATCGTTCGGTGAGCGAGCGGAACAGCCAACTGTGTTCCCGTCCCGACCATCGAAACCACGAGCAGATTGCAACATGTCGTCTCCACCGCGAGTCTGAAGCCGCGATCCGCCGCGCTACTTCGGCGCCTTGACCTTGCTTCCGTCACGATCTCCTGGTCTTCGAGGTACTGACGGAACGAGTTAATCGCGGCGGTCAGCTTGGGATCGTCAGCTCGAAGCTGCGGGTCAAACCAGATGAATCCCGCGTCCTCCTTTTGCTGCTTCAGCATGCGAGCCCCTGCTGCCTTCGGGGCGCGAAGTGACCGAGATAGATCGCCAACCTTGACGGATGTGGTCCGCGCCACCCGATCTCTCCCGTGAGCTGCCTTTTCACGAAATGTGGTGACCATCTGACGGAGCGACTTCAACGTTCAAACTTGAGGATCTCGGGATGCTTGCCATAGCGCTTCACCTTGAGGGCCAGCACCCCAGCCAAATGCTTCTCGGTTGCCCATTCGCATCGCTCCTCGATAGCTTGCCCGATCAGCCTCAACACCCGGCCCGTGCTTCTCGCGTACGCATGAAGCTCGATCCTGAAGTTCCTTCCGTTCTTGTCCTGCTGCGGCCAAACGCGATGATAACCGCTGGCGAGACGATGGGCCGCCTTTGCGGCTTGGACCAAACGAAACTCCTTCACGCGATGCGAGCCGGGATCTTCCTCGATGAGTGCGGTGATGGCGAGGTGGATGGCAAGAAGCCGCTCGGGCTTGATGCCCTTCTTGCGTAGACGACCAAAGGCGATGCCCGAGCGAGCTTTGGGAGATAAGCCGCGCAATCGCGTGGCGATGTCGTACGGAGATTCTTCGAGAAGAAGCGCGAGCCGTGCGATGGCTTCCTTGATCTGGGTGTCCGTCTCAAGGCGAGGCCGAATGTACGAAGCCGCTGCGGCGAGATAGGGCTTCAACTCCTTGGCGCGATAGCTTCGGTGCCAGTGACTGCCGTGGCGGGCTTTGTGCTCGACGTGGCGCTTGCAGTGGAAGGATGCGAGCCCAATTCCTAGGGACCGCATAGTTGGCTGCGGACATCCGGGCGTTGCACAAACGATATTCCTTGGATCGCGACCGTATGGCAAACGAGTAATAGCGCTCATTGATCTTGTGGGTCGATCGGACCAAATGCCCCTCGCGGAGAACCCAGCTCCCCGCCGCGATGTTGTCTTACAGTCACCGCGATCAAATCTAGGAGCTTAAATGTCTCTTTGTAATCCGGGTGGTTTTTTGAATATCTGGCTGACGTTGCAGTTATGTTGCGCTGCGTGCACTGTTCGTGTGAGCGTTTCCACCATTCAACGTAAGCAGGGTCTTTACCCTGCGTATTCTTCCAGCCGTTCTTGATCCATGAGGGCATGTAAGTCGTGATCGTTTTAGCTACATAGTCAGCAGTTGTGATGATGTGGACGGCAGAATGATCCGGGGCCGCCTCTAAGATCCGAAAGACGCCAACGGCGTAAGCTTCGTTCTCAGAACTGCTGTAAGAGTCGATAGGTTCCGCATCTCGATCGATAATCTCTCCATTATCTTGAAGCTCCCAAGCGAAGCCAGCGGGTCCAGGCTCATCGAACAAGCCGGGCTCGTCCGTTGCAACCAACAAGGCGTCAAATGAGCTTGGTGCCGAGCTTGTTCTCTTCCTCGGAATGAAGTTGTGCATACTAATTTGTCTCACGTTATCGGATGACATGAAGCGATGCACGCCGCGCGTTCGAAATCAAGCAGAAGGCGACAGAATTTGCGCGAGAGCGCAACGCGATCTCCCTCAACGCTGATGAAAGAACTGATGTGTAGCCTCATGCATTGTGAGCGTGCCAAAAGGGGCGGCACGTAGCTCTGGAGCCATGGTGTTGGGGGCTATTGGAGATGGAGGTAAGTCCGCGCTGCTTGCACTCGCGCCCCTTTGTGCATGACGCACTGAGGAGCTATGGAGGGACCGGGAGGCAACCATGGAGGGTCATCCTGAGTGATCACTGAGGTCATATGGCCGACCGGGGTAGGTTAGCGACCAACACGCACGCATCACTGCTCACCGTCCTCGTACTCCGTCGTCGTTCTCAGGAATGCCATGTTCGAGGAACGTCTTGATGTTTCGGGGCGTGACGATCCGCATCGGATGCTTGGTATAAGGCCAAGAGCTAACGGACCTAACTAAGAGACTCGACATCACGATATAGCTTACGAAGATGATCGTCGGACATGTCGATGATGGGCTCATACATGAACGAGTTTAGGTGGATATTTTCCGGGGTCATCAACATCACTCGTTCAATGATCGCAATATTGGCGGTTTCGCTCCCGAACCGCTTTTTGTACTCTCTGAGCAGCTTGGGCGTTTGAGCCGAAGTTATGCCAGCTAGCAGTTTGTCATCCTTTATTCGTTCGGCCATGAATTTCTCAGCCGCAAGTCGCGTGGCTATCGACAACACAACTTTATTCTCGAAGTTCATACCCTCCGTTGCTTTGAGGCATTCCTTAGCGGCGGTGAAGACATCCGACAATACAGTGCCACTACCATCGGGCAGCGTTATGGTTGAATGGAATACGCGATTGTAGACCTCGGCCAGTGCGTTCCGCGTGATCGTGGTGCTCTCTGCCTTCCAATGCAGCAATGATGTGAGGGTCCCATAATCGGCGTCAGCGTCGCCTTTCGTGAATTCAACAAGGTTGCGAATGAACGGTATGGAGGCAATTCGCTTCTTCGCATCTGAGCGAAAATTTAACTTCCAGTCATTCACGAAGATGTTCTTTATTCCGGCGGCCTTTTGCAGCGAAAGTCCAGCAGAACTTTTCGATGCCATGTAGCAGTAGTCGTAGTCGACAAATCGGCTATTTACGGTCCGAAAGAAATCGAAGTTGTGTGTGAGGATGATCTGACTGAACGTTTCATCATCCGCAATATCCTTTAGGTACTGGATGATAGCATACTTATTTTTATAGTCGAATGAGTCAGCTATATCATCGACCACGAGTACGCTCTTCTGGTTTGCTGCTCGCCGCGCCTCGATCTCGAAAATGATGTTCAGGACATATAGTGCTTTCTTTTCACCCGTGCTGAGCGCTGAGATAAGCGCCTCCCGATCAACCGATGTGCTTTCAGTTCCATCCTTAAAGATGAAGCCGAGATTCAAGATGGGGTCTTCACCGAGCATGACCGAGATTTTGTTTTTCGCGACAAGCTCGAAAGGCACAAAGAATCGGTCGTTGAAAATCTCAATCGTTTCTTCCCAGCGGGTGCGTTCCGCGGCAGCCTCCTTTTCGATCTCGGCCTTCCTCTTCTCTACTGCACGGTAGTGAGCCAGTAGCTCTTTGTAGAGTTCGATATTGGCAAACATATACGACTTCCATACCTCTTCTCTAAAGGCGTCAACGTTTGCGAGATTGGCTAACAGGTCTTCGCGCTGCTCAATGTAGGATTGGAAGTCGCGCACTGCGGCATTCTTTTGGATCAGCTTTTCAATTTCTGAAAATTTCTTCCTGAGCGTTGCGTCGTTTGTAATCCCCTCTTTTTCCTTGGAGATGAGGGCCTCCAGGTCCTTCGCATCGCTTATTTCGAGGCGCGTTCCCGACACGAGGTTTATCGAGTGATTGGCTTTGAAAAAGCCGTGATCGGCAAGACTCTTGGCCACCGACGAAGCATTGTAATAGTTGAAGATGCCGCGTTTGAAGTACGTCGATTTAGCGAGGAGTTCATTGTACTTCTTAATGTAGTCCTCGATGGCTGTTTTGATGTCTTTCGTTGCGAGAAGCCCAATGACTTTGTCGTCGAAGACTGTGTCATAATCGACGTCGCTGAACGGCGCAGACTTTTGTGCTAGCAACTCGGATTCGATGCGGAATAATGCTTTCGCGAACTGATCCTCGCTTGCCGTGAATGTCCGCGAGATTTCCCTTTCGATGTCTCGCTTTGATCTAGATTGGGCTTGGAGCGCCTTAGTGAGATTGTCTTTGCAGTCCTCGATCTCCTCGTGCAGGCTGATATACTCTTGCTTAAGCTTTGCGTTGATGAGCAAGGTCGAGGTCTTCTCGTTGTTCCCAAACACCTCGTCATAGGGCCGGACAACCAATACGGCATCCTTGGAAAGGGCGGCGCCGTCGATGGTAACCGTTCGCTTTGTGGTCCGGGTGGGGAATATTCGGTCTTTCGACGGCTGACCATCTGCAATGTCCTGGAAGGTCGTCGCCAGTGAGGATTTCATTGCTCCATTGGGAGCGTAAATGGCGAACGCTCTCGCCTTTTTGAAATCGAAGTCTGCTTTGAGCTTCTTGATTCCGTAGCAGTTCTCAAGGTCTATACTGATCTTAGCCATAGCGTGCTCCAACAATCCGCTACGCATGGTACGACCAAGGCATAGTTGAGCCGAGTGTCCGTCTCTATTTATCCCCGAGGATCACACAAATGCGGGAGATGCCGCCTCCGGCCTTTGAGCAATGCTGACATGAGGCTACGCGCTGCTCACACTGAGCAGCCGTTGGGCGATATCCATGTGCGCTTCACAGTCATCCGGACTTGCGCTCCGGGGCGGAAGCATGCGGACCACGGCTCTGTAGCGTTGAGTCAAAACGTCGCAATGACGTGTCTGTTAAGCTCGGTTACAAATCGGAGTAATGTCCGTTAGGCGGGTTTGTATGGAGCCAATGGCATGAAGATCGTGGCTTATAGACGGGTTTCGACGCAGAAGCAGGGCAAGAGCGGCCTGGGTCTGGAGGCTCAGGAAGCGGCCATCCAGGAATTCGCGCAGAGCCGGGGTGCGCGGATTATCCGGGAATACACCGAGGTGGAGAGCGGTAAGACCAACGAGCGTCCCCAGCTCGCGGCTGCACTGCACCACGCCAAGGTCACGGGCGCCACCCTGGTGATAGCCAAGCTTGACCGTCTATCTCGCTCAGCATCATTCACCCTCACCCTGAGAGACAGTGGCGTGAAGTTCGTATGCTGTGACATGCCCGAGGCCAATGACCTCACCATTGGTGTGTTGGCGGTGGTTGCTCAGGCAGAGGCCCAAGCCATCTCCAGACGCACCACCGACGCATTGAAGGTAGCCCGCAAACGCATTGCGGAGACTGGCCAGAAGGCGCATCGCAGGGTCAGACGCCTTGGTAACCCGAACGGAGCCGCGGCCTTGAGGCTGGCAGGGAAGGGTAACGCGGCGGCTATCGCTGCGGTCTCAGCCAATGCGGACCAACGAGCGCAGGACCTTGCAGAGGTGGTGAGAGACATCCGGGCAGGCGGTGCGGTGACGCTGGAGTCCATTGCTAACGAGCTTAATGGCCGCGAGATGATGACGCCTCGTGGTGGCCGCTGGTATCCGTCCTCGGTGGCCAATCTGCTGCGGAGGCTTAAGGCCTAAGGCTGAGCGTTCTAGCAATGGGTTGGAGGTGTGCGTGGTGACCCTCCCGGCCTCGTGGAGGACATACGGGGGAGATTGCCTTGCAGCTCCGACGGCATAGCCTTCGCGATTTTGACCCTTATTTTTTGGCCGAGGATGCATTCCTGATTCGACGACTCGCTGTATATCTTTGGGCCAGCGAGGAGGCTCCCGGATGGTGGTATTCGATCTTTATTCTAAGCGCAGAAAGCGCGAACTCGGCGAAACGACTGATGTATTTACTTACGACGATATTCCGAGGGACCTGCGTACCCAGATAATTCACGTCTGGAACGATGCGATTGGTGAGCCTGCCCTTAGCGAATATTATGAGGACGAAATTCAAGAAGCGTATCAAGAGATAGTCAAGATACTGCGCCGCGAATACAGCGTGTTTCAACTGAGTTCGCGCTCGATAAACCCGAACGATCCGAGATACGCGAAGGGTGATCTGTGCGATTGGTTTCTTGCAGTGAAGGACTCGGGAAGGGTTCTTGATGCGGTTGAGCTGAGCTTTCGATTCATTGAGCGGATTTGTAGCAAGTACAATTATGCTGGGCGAGGCGATCGTGCGGAGGAGGCCGCAAAGGAAGCTATCAAAGAGCTAAACATTCGCTTTAAAGAACACGGCATCGGCTACCAATACAGCGATGGGCAAATCGTACGCGTCGATTCGCTGCTCATACACAAAGAGGTGGTGGTGCCCGCACTGACAGTGCTGCGCGGCAAAGAGTATGAGAATGCCCAGTTAGAATTCTTGAGCGCCTATGAGCACTTCAGGCACGGCAAAAAGCAGGAAGCTTTGGTTGATTGCTATAAATGCTTCGAGAGCACCATGAAGGTTATCTGCACTAAACGGAAATGGCCGTTCGATCCGAAAGCGGCCGCTAAGGGCCTCGTGAACGTTTGCTTGACCAACGGTCTCATACCCGCGTACTGGCAAGGACACTTCGGTGGATTGCGTAGCGTTTTGGAATCCGCGATATCAACGCCGCGCAACAGGCAGGCCGGGCATGGGGCAGGTGCTAGTGTCGCACCTGAGGTGCCCGAGGAACTGGTCTCCTACGTATTGCACATGACCGCTGCTACTGTACTTTTTCTCGCGGAGGCGGAGAAGAAACTTCCGTGAGCGCGGATGATCCGACCACTCCACCCGACGCAGCAAAGGTGAGCTTGACCCTTGAGCAGCTCGCTCAGCTCAAGTCCGAAGTATTGCCTCAGGCCCCATACGTCTCCCGCGTCAGCTTCGGACTGATCGTCCGTCTCGTCACCACGGGCGACATGATGCCAGTGCTCCGCGAGATTGACGCGCTAGAGAGCCTAAAGCTACCAACCACCGTCAAGGGCGAAGAGGGCGAGCAATTCAAGCATCCGCCCCTGTTTCCCTTCTGGCACAAACACTACTTTACCTCACGACATGTCTTGCGGAACATCGGCGAGAGATGGAACATCGCGAGGGGCAAGGGCAATCCTGACCTCAAAGCTGCCTTGAACACCATCGCTGAGCAATCGGGTCATGATCCCGATGCGTGGCAGAGTGCCTTACCGTATCGGCTGCTGATAGAGGGTCTCAGCGAACGCGCAAATGCCCGCCGCCTCACTGGTGACTGATTCATCTTCGCTAAGCATGGCGGACAGAACTACTACCTTGACCTCGCCCGGCACGAGGAGGCTGATGGGCCGATCAACTCTGCTGCGTTGATACGGAAGCTCCGAGACGGAAGTCAGGCTGAGTTTCCGTTTCTGTTCGCTGGCGGCTCGGGGGTTGCCGTGTAACAGGACTGGTAAACATTCAAACGGTCTGGTAGAAATTATCCATACATTTCAATGACAAGCGCGTCGGGCAGCGCAATCCGCCCCTGGGCACCAATCCAAACCCAAGTACGTGCCACTCTCAAAGCAGGCGCTCGCTATTATTGGCGAGGTGTGGGCCCTCACACCTGGTAACGGCTTATTGCTTCCGTCCATCGGTTCGAATCTGAAGCCACTTTCGGAAAATGCATTCAACTCCGGATTACGCCGGATGGGCTACAGCAAGGATGAGATGACCGCACACGGCTTCCGATCAACAGCCTCCACCATTTGCAATGAGAGGTCTCTCGCTGACGCACAGGTTATTGAGGTTGCTTTGGCGCATCAGGACGAAGATGATGTTCGACGCGTCTACAACCGCGCCCTCTATCTCAAAGAGCATACCGTGCTCATGCGGCGCTGGGCAGGGTGCCGCGCACACTCTCAGAGCCAACGCGACCCGCAGGGCCGGACTTTGGGGACGAGGATTGGACGTCCTGAATGCCACAAGCCGAGGGCTCGTCCTGACTCGCAAACGTCGAAGATAGAACGTGTAGGCGAATGACGGTCTCGATTTCCAGATGACCCATCTAGGCCGTCTGGAGGCTCCCAAAAGCTAGAGGGGAAAACGAGATGGACGGCCCAACGCTAGCACTGCTGAAGTCGACCGGAATGAATGCGGCGTGGCTGCTTTCGAGCGGGCTCTGCTATTGGCTCGTGACGCCCTCGCCCGCGACCGCCATCGTTTCACTCATCGCAGCGATTGGCTCGGGTCTGCTGCTTCGGCCGGCCATCCGGATTTTCTTGCGGTGGTTCGAAAGCATAAAACAACATCCGCCAGGCAATTTCGCTGTGCCGGCGATCACTCTCGTTATCTATTTCTTCCTTCTGATCGCCATGTGGTCTTACTTCTACGTTTTTCTCGCGCGGACGGCAGAGGGCTTTCCGTTCTGCTCCGGCGCTGACCCGATTGATCCGAAACATTTTGGTCTCCCCGAATCGTTCTATTTCACCGTCATCTCGTTTGCCACGGTCGGCTACGGAGATATCTACGCGTGCACGAGCGGATCGCGATGGGCCGTCGTGGTGGAACTTTCGAATGTCGTGATGATCGGTTTCATCGGGCTTCCTGCCCTTGTCAACTTGGTGATCGATCTCGCCCAGCGGAGGTTTGAAAGCATCAAATCTGCCGATGGCGACACCGACATACCCCTTGCCACCCTGACCATCGTCGTCGGTATGGCTATCATTGCCGCGGCTGAGCCGCTGACATACAACCTTCTGGCTGCGGGAAACACGGCGGACGGCGAGATAGTGCAGATATACGCTGGGATCAGCGCTGCGATGCTCATCGGCATTGCGTTCGGCGCGCTGATCGTGGCCGCCAACCGGATGCTCGGCGGGCATGACACGCGATCGATATCGCTCACACACGCGATCCAACTTGTCGTCTTGGCCTACGTGCTTTTTGTCGAAGGCTTCGCTTACCTCTACCTTCTCATTGATCGACCTGGCGCGAATGCCTTCGCCTTTGCACGAAGCACCGAGCATCGACTCGATTTCGGGAGTGCAAGCTACTTCAGTCTGACGACGCTCACGACGACGGGTTTTGGCGACATCGCGCCACTATCGCCGACAGCGCGGATCGCCGCGATCGGGCAGATCACGATAGGGATTATGTTTACCTTATTCGCTTTCGGGCTCGTCACCTCAGCCATCGTGAAGCAGCGCGCGCAAACACGCGCTTGAACCAAACGCCCTGTTTCCAGTTCGCCTTTTGGGACAGGAGATCCTTATCGCATCGCAAGGCACCGGATCCGACAGAAAAGAGCCCGCCGGAGCGGGCTTTTGTAGTCTAAGCTGTTAGTGCCGCGGACGACTTTGTCGGGCAGGTGGTTGCCCGATGTCCCGTCTCATTGCGGGTCGAGCATTTGGGACCGCGGCGCTCGCGAGCCGCGCCACCAAGAAGCTCATTGAGCTCGGTATCCAACTCCTCACGCTTCGCGATGAGTTCCTTCACTCGCGCGATCTTTCCGTCCAGGTCCATGTGCACCGAGAAGAATCGATAGTGCTGACCCCAACTCCTGGGCGGACATACCTATGTATAGCTTTGCGAAGTCAAGCTTCGATGAAAGCCTTAGAAGTGCCGTCTCATTTGGCGGGTTCACCCGCGCTGGGCCCGAAGCATGGCACTTGCGGCCAGAGATCGTCCATCATGTCAGGTCCCAACAAGATTGCGCTTTTTATCGACGGAGCCAATCTCTATGCCACGGCGAAGACACTCAACTTCGACATAGATTACAAGCGCCTACTCAGTGAATTTCAAAGTCGCGGGACGCTGCTGCGGGCATTGTACTACACTGCCATTATCGAGGATCAGGAATATTCCTCCATCCGTCCGCTGGTCGACTGGCTAAACTACAATGGCTACACCGTCGTCACCAAGGCCACCAAGGAGTTCGTCGACCCCGCCGGGCGCCGCAAAGTCAAAGGCAACATGGACATCGAACTCGCCGTAGACGCCATGGAGCTCGCCGAGCACATCGATCAGATGGTGCTATTCTCGGGTGACGGCGACTTCCGCCCCCTGGTCGAGGCCGTCCAGCGCCGGGGCGTGCGGGTCACGGTGATCTCCACCATCGCCAGCCAGCCGCCGATGATCGCCGACGAGTTGCGCCGCCAGGCCGACGTCTTCACCGACCTTCTCGAACTCCAAGCCAAGATTGGTCGCAATCCGTCCGAACGGCCGGCACCCCGTGAGCGCGAGTCGCGCTATCGCTCGCACCAGGTCCCAGAGCGTGAGGCCACCCCAGAGCTCAGGGGAAATGATAGCGTGCTCGAGGACTGAGCTACGAAGCGAGATTGCTCGTGTGATCCCAAAGCCATATGACCGGCTCCTCCGGCGCACGTGCTTGCGCCTTGGAGCTGAGCCGCGAAGACGGGCGCAACGAATAAGCCCGGCATTTGCGCCGGGCCGATCGCTAATATAGTTCGGTTCTGAGCAACGGACCAACTAGACAAGACTCGGTCGCGTCCAGTCGGTTCGGATTCCGACATTACAAAGCTTGCCCACGAGCTTCGCATAGCCTGTTGTTACGCCGCGCGCCGCCCGACACCCGTCTCGCGATTGCCGGCAGGTGCGCTTTGACGCGCAGGAAGGCCCCAGCAAGTAGCATCCGAAAGTGATGTGAAGCCCGAACCGAAAATGGTTCCGGCAAGCTGCGTCGAGGGAAGCTAACTGAAGCCGCTAAACGACAACGCCAGCGACTTCCTTCATCAACTGTTGCGAGAGTTGGACCGAGACGTCCATTAACTGCGAGAATGTCAGCACTTGGATTGTTGTTGGGGTTGACCGGACATTCGATCGCCTTCCCAAAGCTCAAAGCCGTGCTCGCGATACATTTGCTCGGCTCGACATCTCGCAGCCTGCTCGTCGATGCAATCGAGCTTCGCGGCGCAGATCACTCGCCGGCTGCTGTCCACCACGAACAGTACCGCATGACGACAATTCCATCCCAACGGGGTCGTCATCCGTAGTCAATGTCCGCCTGAGGCAGCACCAAACTCAACGAATGCGCGCGGAACCTTTGTACCTGTGGCCATTTGGCTATACGGGCGCCTGGAACTCTTGCGTCGCACGGCAGCGCGTCAGGTACTCTGCCCAAGCGTAGCGGCTTCAGTAGCGCAACCTCACCGCATGCCGAAGCCAGCGGCTCGTGCTCAAGATGGAGAGCATCCCCAGCATCATCAACAGTACGCCGAGCCAAGTTGCCGTCCGGCTCGCCGCCTCGTTGTCAGCCTCCGCGAGGCGTACGCCCATCGGCATAATCGGAGGTTCGGACGAAGTCACCACATCGTTTGCCGGCGCGGTCGCGAGAAGTTGCTCGACATCGATTTGGCCGGGCGCGAGGGGCGTCGGCCGGCGGCCATGCGCAGAGATGAGATCCGCCGACATCAGAGCGATGTCTCTATCGAGATCGGAGTTAGCATCAGCTACCTTGACTTCAGGGTGAGGCGGCTGAGACGGCTCGGCCGGTGCCGAACTCAGCAACTCCGCGCGCGCACCAGCGACCCCGCTCTGGCTGAGCCGCACGGTCTCGCTCTGGTCCAAACTGGCGGTGCTATCTTTGGCCACGCGCCGAGGAACGGTCTTCACCTTCACCTTCGCGGTACTCTCGGTCAGGAACCAGCATTTGCGGTGCCCATCCATTCGATAGACCCAATGCTGGCCGGCGGGGCTCGAGCTGCCGGGGCGTGCCACGCATTCCGCTTGCGACGGGGAGGGCACAGCAGGTTGTGGTGCAGCGATATTGAAGATGTCCGCAAGAGGGCTGGAGGACGCAGGCGCCGTCGAAAGAATTTCAACAAGAACCAAGCTGACGAAGCACAATCGCAAATAACCGGTCATCGAAAACTCCCGGTGCCGCGCCCCCGGCCAGCATCACGGTTCGCGCTAACCTGGGCCATCATGCGGCTTAAATCTGGCTGCACAATGAATTAATTGTGCTCTCGATCTTCGATTTAATACGCTCGCCCTAGCGCTAGGCTGCTACACGCTGCATCACAGCTCGCCTGTAGTCGCCCCGCACCAAATAAATGCGCCGCCATGATATTACCCCCGTCCTGCCTTTCTCCGATTACCTCCCGGAGTTAACTGTGGATGTGTGACTAAGAGGAATGGAGATTTGGCTGCTCGTTAATTCCCAAATTGTCTGCGCGGGCTTTCCCTCCAAAGAATTCGGATTGAGCCATGGACACTGAGCATTTCAATTCGCTCTCCCTTGAGGAGCTCTGGAGTCTGCATCAACAAGTTGTCGCCAGCCTCGCTGAGAAACTCTTGCTGCAAAAAGCGCGGTTGGATGAACGGCTGCACAAGATTGGCCTGGCTGATGCGGTCACACGGTTCGACCGCAAGCGCCGACCGTATCCACCCGTCCGACCCAAATATCGCAATCCGAAGAACCCGGCGGAGACCTGGTCGGGACGCGGCAGGCTGCCCAGGTGGCTGCGGCCGCAACTTCGGAGCGGCCGGAAATTGGACGATTTCCTAATCGACCAGGCTGCGGCTCAAAAGCGGCAGGCAAATTGATCGCCCAGTCCCGATGATATTGGGAAGAACAAGCCAACGAGCAATGAGGCGAAGCTTGGCGGTCTTATGTTCGCGAGTACGATGGCTGGCCGACGCTCCCTGAAGCTTCGCAACCTCAGCTTCCGCGTTCCGGACCGGATAGACCGAGCGCCACCCGCCAACAGACTACGATTGTTTTGGCTACTCGATGACCTTATCAGCACGGCCCAGCAATGTTGGAGATATGGTGAGGCCCAACGCTTTCGCCGTCTTGAGATTGACAACCAATTCGAATTTTTGGGCTGCCTGAACCGGCAGGATGGCAACTGCCGGGTTGCTTAGCGCCACGATGACATCAGGGTGCGCGGCGACCAACTCGTCTGCCTGCAGGCGCATGCTGCCGGCATCGCCGTCCCAAGCGCGAACCAGGAATTGGACGTTTCGGCCTTCGACCCAACCGAGTGCCTCAAGGCGGGCCTTATAAGGCGCCAGTATCTCGCGCACTTGGAGCGGGCTCCACCATATGCCGATCGTGCGCAAACTTCGCTGCGCGAGAGCCGCCGACAGATCTCCGTAAGCCGCGGCCCACAAGCCCGCAAGAAACACCCGTCGTTTCATCGATGAGCCAGCATCAGATCATCCATCGGAGGCACATTGTACCGAATTTAATCGAACTAACTACGTCATCGGCAGCACATAGTCGCATCCTACGTCGGGAGCGCATGGCCCGCTGCTGGCAGTCGCAAAAGCCGTTTGGGTGAGCGAATCGCGTGTCATTTGCGGGCACCCAGGTTCGCGTTGCGGTGCCGGATCGATGCTAAATCTTCGGCGCGATGGCGCAGATCACGTTTGTCTCGACTGACGTTGTACCGCTCTCCCGCAGCTTCTTCAGGTTCGCGGCTTTGACCCCGGCCCTTTCGCCCTCGCTCATCTGCTCGACCGTCCAGCGGTAACCTGAACCGAGCACTATGGTCCACCAATCCTCCACAGACTGAAGCCGTTGCTTGCCGTCTTCGGAGGTGACCTCAGCGCCGCTGATCCCACTCTCCGACAGAAGCTGGCGCAGCGCGTCCGGCCTGGTGATGCGCTCCCAAGGGCTGACGGTTGCGACGAGATCGGGACGGAACTCCTTCACCGCCGACCAGAATGCTTCAGAGCCAGGCTCGAACATTCTTGGCCCCAGGTGGTGATGGCGAGCTTTCCGCCGGGCCGCAGCACGCGCCACAGTTCGCGAATCTCGGCGACCATATCGGCCACGAAGAACAGCGAAAACACCGAGATCACGGCGTCGAATGACGCATCCGGGTAGCTCAGTGCCGTCATGTCAGCACGACGGAACTCGACGTTCTGCCGATGTTGCGCGAGGCTTTTCGAGCGCGCGATCGTCAGCAGCCGTTCTGCAAGGTCGATCCCAATAACTCGCCCCCGCGGTCCGACATCGATCGCGGCTGGTATCGCGGAAGCGCCGCTCCCGCAACCTACATCAAGCACCGCCGATCCCGGTGCGAGCGAGAGCCTTTGCACGGTGAGCCGACCATAGCGATCCCAGAACGCAAGCGGGCCATCATCGAAGTGGTCCGCTGCCGCGTTATACGTCGCCTCTGCCTTCAGCTTGGCTGGGTCGCTGACTGGATCCATTTCGTAGATCCCCTACAAACCGTAGGCTACGTTACACGCGCTTATATTCCTTGCTCAATGTTGGGGACCGGGTTTGGCCTCTGGGTCGTGCTGGCGCTTGGCAAAAATTCAAGGTGACGGACAGCCGGTGGTGTTTTCGCGTTCCCGCAGGCCTATCGGATGAACAGGCCGCCTTCGCCTATGTGAACCCGCTGACAGCGCTGTTGCTGAGTAGGTCGCTTCTATCGTCGCCTGCTTTGCACGTGGCGGTAAACGCAGCCGGATCCGCAATTGGGCGGATTCTGATCAGGTTGGCAAACCGGGTCGGGATACGTCCGATTGCCATCGTGAGAAATCCAAGATCAATTCAGCTTCTTTCCGACCTCAACTTGCGTGTTACCCTTGTTGAGCCGGGCGACGGGCTATCGGCTCTCATTGCTGAAGTCACAAGCGGCGCCGGATTGGATATCGTGTTCGACGCGGTTGGGGGCGAGGAGGGGGCGCGACTGGCGTCGGGGCTGCGCGTAAATGGCGTGCACTTGCACTATGGACTGCTGTCGGGGACCCCGCTGCCCGTGTCATTGACCACGACGCGTCCCGATATCGACCTTCGCTTTTTTCGCCTTCGCGACTGGGTACATTTCGTGGAGCGCGGCGAGCTTGCGCGGGAAATGAGTGCTGTTTCGAATCTCATTCAATGTGGCGTAGCGGCCACCCCTGTCGAAGCTTGCTACCCTCTTGCCAAGATCGGCCAAGCGCTCGCGCACAATGCTCGTGAAGGTCGTCAAGGCAAAATCCTCGTCACGTGCTAGTTGTCGTTATGCATCCGTTTGACGCAACAAAAGAGATCGTATATTAAAGGTTGTGCTTTTTGCTATGACAACCGAGGTCTTGTTGTATGCTTCGATTTATATCAGCCTTCTTGCTTGTCGTCGGCTTGAGCCTTTCAAGTGCTTCTGCGCAAACGCTCCCGCTTCCTTCGGTTTGGAAGAATGCGCGTGGTTCCGAGATGAGGATATGGCCCGGTACGACGGCCGGCTCCTTCCGAGGCGTATATACCAACAATGCGGCTGGATTTGATTGCCAAGGTATTCCGTTTGACTTGGTTGGCGAGACCAGCGCGAATGCGGTTAGATTCGTGGTTGTGTGGAAGAACGCCATGAAATCCTGCAACTCTATCACCGCATGGGTCGGAAGCTTGATTGGCAATGATATTCTGAGGACCGGTTGGGAGCTTGCTTATGTGGACAGGAATACCGGCCTTATGAAAACTCTGCGAGGAAGCGACGTTTTTCGTCGGGTGCCGTAGCGGTTGTCGTACGCTGTCCGTTTCCCTCAATACGACTGTGGCCGCAGCGTTATGATTTCGCTGGCCCCGGTGTGAGCGGGCCGCTCAGGTAATTGTTAGATTTCCAATCGGAAAGCCCATTGCGACGACACCAAGATCCCGATCCTGGTGAGGGGCAAGACGGATGAAGGGCAAGACGGACACCGGCCGGATCCGAGCCTATGTCCGTGATACTCTTGCGTCAAAAATCATAAAGTCATTCCAATGATACGAGTTCGCAGTTTTGTTCTGAATGGCGCACCATCTCTGTGATTCTCTACCCCCGGGCGCCACGTCCCTCGGATCTCGCGACAAGTGCGCCAGACGCAGCTCACTCGACTGTGCCGGCAAGCCGCAGATTCGGCACGCCGACGCCGCGGACGCGGATTGGTGCCGAGAGCTCCGCTCCGCTGACGTCGAGCACGAGGCCACTATCGTCGCGGCGCAGGTGGAATTCGATCGTCCTGCCGGTCTTGCGCCAATCCGACGTCTCGCCATCGTCGATATAGACAAGACCGGAACCACCGCGATCGGGCGCGCCGAACACGATGGCGGTCAGCCCCCTGTCGTCTTCAATCGGAACGATCGAGCCCGCGCGCGCGAACAGCGGTAGCCGGCCCAGAGGCGCTGCCACGGTGATGGTTTGCCCGCCTTCGAATGGCGTCCCGCTATGCCAGTCGTACCAGCCGCCGGGATGAGCGGGCAGATAGACTTCGCGCGTTGTCGCCCCCTCACCGAGAACCGGGGCGACAAGGAGATCGGGGCCGAGCATGAACGCGTCTTCGACGGTCGCAGCAATCGCGTCCGAGGCGAAATCCCACAACAGCGGCCGCACCGGCGGCACGTCTTCCAGGGCCGCACGCCACATCTGCGTATAGAGATAAGGGATCAAGCTGTGGCGCAGCTCCATGACGGACCGGACTTGCGGGAGCACGCTCGCATGCATCCACGGAGTGTTGACGATGCCGCTCGACTTCCAGGAATTCATCACCATGCGCGGCCACAGCGCGCAGAACTCGACGAAACGGCAGAGCAGTTCCGGCCCCGGCGAAGGACCATGGAAGCCGCCAACGTCGTGGCCGATGTTGTAAAACCCTGACAGGCTCATGTTCAGGCCTTGGGTGAGATTATAGCGCAGCGTCTTCCAGGCGGTCTCGTTGTCGCCGCTCCAGGTCTGGCCGTAGCGGGCGATGCCGGCGCCGCCGGCGCGCGTGATCGTATAAGGGCGTTTGCCGGGCGCCTGCGCTGCCTGCGTCTCGTAGGCGAGCTTGTGCATCAATAGCGCCTGCGCGGGGCGGGCGAGTGTCTGCGGGAACGGACGGCCGTCGCCGTTGCAGACCGCGTCCTCATCCCAGATCTCGTACTCGTTGTTGTCGCTCCAGACCGCCGTCACGCCATAGGCGAGCAGCGCGTCGCGGATGCCGTCCGCCCAAAACTGCCGGCCTTTCGGGCTGGTAAAGTCGACATGGAAGCCGAGACCATCCCAGAATTGCGCGACCGCCGGCTCGCCGGTCCCGCCGTCCGCGACGAGGATGCCGCGCGCCTTGGCTTCGCTGAGTCGGGGATGATCATCGAGCAGGCAGGGCTTGATGTTGGTGACCGGCTGCATGCCGGATGCCTTGAGCCGCGCCATCGTCGCGGCCGGATCGGGGAATTTGTCTCGATTCCAGTTGAAGACGTAGCGACGGTTGCCGATCGAGGTGTAGCCGGAGCCGAAGTGAAAGCTGTCGCAACGGATGCCGTGGCGCCTGCAATCCTCGATGAAGCCGGTGATGCGGGCGTCCGCGTCCGGCGCGTCGGCGATGGTCATCGTCGTCATCGCGAAGCCGAGCGTCCAGCGGGGCGCGAAGGCCTGTCCGCCGGTCAGCCAGGAAAACCGGCGCGTGACCTCTGATACGGTCGGTCCGGCGAGCACGTAATAGTCGAGGTCGCCATCCTCGGCGCGATAGAAGCGGAAGAGGCCGTGGTAATTGTCGATGGTGCAGCCGAGGTCGACCGAGCCAAGCGCGAGATTGTCGTAGAAGATGCCGTGCGCGCCGCGTGCGCCGTCCACGATGAAGAACGGCAGCATCTTGTAGAGCGGATCGGACAGCTCGGCGTCGAAGCCGCAGGGATCGACGGCATCGATCGAAAAGCGCCGGCCGGTGCGATCGAGCGGACCGGCCTTGTCGCCGAGGCCGTAATGGCGCTCGTCTTCATGCCGTTCCATCGCGTGCAGCAACGCATTGGTCTTGCGCGACAGGAGATAAGCCTGGGTCGGGCGGTCCTGCAGGAATGGCTGGTCCTCGCCGTCGCGGTACCAGGCGATGCCGAACGGATCGAGCCGCACGCGTGCGCGAAGACCCGCGCCGGCCAGCGTGACGATGCCGCCGTCCTCCGACGCGGTCGTGGCCGGATTGGCAAAGCCGGAGATGACGTCGCGCGGCCGGCCCTCGAATGGCGGCTCCATTCGATCGGGCGCGATCGCCCAGCCGCGATCAAGCCGATAGCCCTCCGGCCGGCGCAGGGTGACGCGACCGATGTCGCGCTCGAGAATCGCGATACGCAAGCTGGCGAGTGGGGCCGCCGCCGGCCCGGTCGCGAGGTCGAACAGCGCGGCGTGGCCGTCGAGGCCGCGGAAGCGGCCGTGGGTCAAGGCTTTCATTTGATCAGGCTCCGGAGACGATCACGGCCGGGCGAGAGCCGCGCCGGTTGCGTCGAAGATATGCGAATGGTCGGGTGCGAAGCGGATCGCGACGGCATCGCCGCGGTCAAAGCGCGACTGGCCATTCTGGCGCAGCGTGATCTGCGGCAGGCCGGGAGCCGTGGCATAGATGAAGGTCTCGCCGCCAAGCTGCTCGACCAGATCGACTGTTACGGCGAGCATGCCCGCATCGGGGACGACGTCGATATGTTCGGGCCGGATGCCGAGCGTCACGCGCGCCCCAGTGGCGAGGCCGGACGCGGTGCGAGGCAACGCGATGTCGCGTTCGCCAACGCTGAGGCGCAGCGTGCCGTCATCGGACAGCACGGTCGCGGGCAGGAAGTTCATGCGGGGAGAGCCGATGAAACCTGCGACGAAGGCGTTCGAGGGGTGGTTATAGAGTTCGAGCGGCGTGCCGACCTGCTCGATGCGGCCGGCTTTGAGCACCACGATGCGATCCGCCAGCGTCATGGCTTCGACCTGGTCGTGCGTGACGTAGATCATCGTGCCGCCGATATTGGCATGCAGAGCGGCAAGCTCCTTGCGCGTCGCGACGCGCAGTTCGGCGTCGAGGTTCGACAATGGCTCGTCGAACAGAAAAATCTTCGGATCGCGCACGATGGCCCGGCCGATGGCGACGCGCTGCCGCTGGCCGCCGGACAGCGCCTTCGGCTTGCGGTCGAGATAATCAGCCAGACGCAGCATGGCGGCGGCGCGGTCGACCCGCGCCGTGATCTCCTGTGGCTTCAGCCCCATGTTCTCGAGCGCAAAGCCCATATTCTTGCGGACGCTCATATGCGGATAGAGCGCGTAAGACTGGAACACCATGGCCAGCCCCCGCTCGGAGGCGGGCAGGTGGGTGACGCGCTCGCCGTCGATATGGATCTCGCCGCTCGTCACGTTTTCGAGGCCGGCGATGACGCGCAGCAGCGTCGACTTTCCGCAGCCCGACGGGCCGACGAAGACGACGAATTCGCCATCCTTCACGGCGAGATCGATGCCGTGCAGCACGTCGATGCTGCCGAAGGATTTTCGCGCGGCGGTGAGTTTCAGGTCAGCCATGATCGATTGCCCGATTGGTCATTTCATTCCCGTCGAGCCGATGCCCGTCGTGATGAAGCGCTGCAGGAACACGAAGACGAGAGCGACGGGGGCGAGCGTCACCACCGTCATCGCAAGGAGGTAGTGCCACTGGGTCTGCAGCTCGCCCTGAAAGGCATTGAGGCCGATCTGGAGCGTGTAGACCTCGGTCTTGGTCAGGACCGCGAGCGGCCACAGGAATTCGTTCCAGCGCCACATGATCGAGAAGATCGAAAGAACCGCCAGCGCCGGCAGGGTCAGCGGCATGACGATGCGCCAATAGATCTGCCACTCGGAAGCCTTGTCCATCCGCGCCGCCTCGATCAGATCCTTCGGCAGCGTCAGCATGTATTGCCGGAGCAGGAACACGCCCGTCGGCGTCGCCGCACCCGGCAGGATCACCGCCCAGAGCGAATTGGAAAGGCCGAGCTCGGTCACCACCAGATAGACCGGCACCAGGATGATGGTCATCGGGATCATCAGCGTTCCGATCACGGCAAGCGTCGCCGCCTGCTTGCCGGGAAACGCGTAGATCGCGAGCGCATAGGCGGCCATGGAATTGATGAGCAGCGTGATCAGCGTGGCGACCACCGTGACGAAGACCGAATTGAACAGGAAGCGGATGAAGGCGAAGCGCTGCAGCGGCTCGGTGTAGTTCTCGGTCGCGAGTGCGACGCGGCGCACCGGTTCGCGCTTGTCGATCGCCACGCGAAACTGTTTCGAGGGATCGGCGGGATCGACCATCTGGGCGAGGAGCCCGATGCGCCGAACCTGCGCCAGTTCGCGCACCGTGCCGTCGGGAAGCGTCGTGCGGAACAGCGGCAGCTTCTGGGGTTGGCCTGATACCGTCACTTCGACCTGTGCGACAGGCAGCAGCGACGGCGGAAACTCCAGGAGCGCACTCTGGGTCTTGAACGATGACAGCACCAGCCACAGTACTGGCCCGAACATCAGCACGACGCCGAGCGCGAGATAGGCATAGGCTGCGATGTCGGTCCAATGCAGCGGCCGTCCGGGGCCGCCCCGACGTTGACCAAGCAAAATCCCAAGGCGCATGGCGGCTACCTCAGATCTCTTTGCGCCGCGCGGCGGCGAATTGCAGGAGCGTCAGGATGAAAAGCACCAGACCGAGCACGACCGACGCGGCGGCGGCGAGGCCGAAATTCTGCACCTGGCTGGCGAAGCCGGTCTCGTAGATGTACTGGACCACCATCAGTGTCGCGGTGCCCGGACCGCCGCCGGTCAGCACGAAGACCTCGTCGAAGGTCTGCGCGCCCTTGATGAGCGCGAGCACGATCACGACGATCATGTTCGGCCACAGCAGCGGCAGCGTGATCCGTGTCAGCACGCGCCAGCGCGGCGTTGCGTCCATCTCCGCCGCCTCGTAGAGGTCCGCGGGGATCGCCTGCAGGCCGGCGAGCAGGATCAAGGTGTAGAACCCCATATGCGCCCACACCGATACGAACACCGCCCAGAACATCGCCCAGCTGGGATCGACGAAGAACAGGATCTTCTGGCCGCCGAGCGTGGTGATGGCCGCGTTGAGGAGCCCGTCGCGCTGCAGAATCCATTTCCAGATCAGTGCAACGACGACGGGCGACAGCAGGACCGGGAAGAAAAACACCGCGCGGAAAAAGCCGCGCCCGCGGATCTTCATGTTGAGGACCAGCGCGGTGATCAGCGAGAACAGCACCATCGCGGTCACCTGAAACACGACAAACTTTGCCGTATTGGCGACGCCACGCCAGAAGTGATCCTCGCGGCAGCTGGCCGGATCGAGAAATGAGCCGCAGTCGAACAGATAGGCGAACTGGTTGCTGCCGACATAGGGCCGCTCGGACGGAAACAGCGCCGCGCCGCCGGTCACCGAGAACACGATGTTGATGCCGATCGGCAGGAACACGAACAGGCCGAAGAAGGCGAAGTTGGGCAGCAGGAACACATAGGCCATGCGCCGCACGCCGATCGCGCGCTGCAGCCATCGCATCGGCGGATCGAACAGGCGCAGCGCGAGGTCCACGGGCAGGACCGCGACGCGCGCAAGCGCTGTTGCAGCGCTGCCGGGCTGCAGTCGGGCAGCGGACGGAGTGTCCGACATCGCGGCGATCCCTTGATCCTGTGATCCGGTCGCCGTCATTTCTTGTTGCGCTCGGCGATCTGCTGCGCGACATCGGCGGTGATGCGCTTCTCGGCGTCTTCGAGGCTCGTTTCGCCTGACACCGCCTGCCCGAGCCGGCTGATGACGGCGTTGAAGATGATCCGGCTGTTGATGTAGCCCTGGATCCGGTAAGCGAGTGGCGAAACCTGGGCGGCGCTTGCGGTGAAGATCTTCAGTGCCGCGGCGGCTTCGGGGCTCGCGGTCGGATAGTCGAGGCCTTTCTTGGCGAGCCCGAGATGGCCGGGCACGAACAGCGAGCGCGCACAGAACTCCGCCAGCACCGGTTCGCTTGCGAGATAATCCATCAGCCGCGCCACTTCCTTGGGATGCTGGGTCGACTTGAAGGCCATGAGAGCGCCGCCGCCGGGCATGCTGCTGCATCCCCCCGGCCCGCAAGGGTTGGGGACCGCCACCCAGTCGAAGGCGTTGTCCACGGTCTTTGCGAACTGGGCGATCTGCCACGATCCGGACAGGTACATGACGACCTGCGCGTTCTTGAATTCGTCGTTGGCGCCGCGATAGGCCGTGCCGGAGACCGAGCCCCACAGCTCCTTCGACATGACGCCGGACTTGTGCCAGTCGTAGACCAGCTGCGCGGCGCGCTTGAAGCCATCGTCGACGACATCAGGCTCGCCGTTCGCGGCGAAAACCTTCGTGCCTTGCGATACGGCAAGCGCATAGAAGCGATGGCCCGAGCGGTCGAGCGCGAGCGGGAACGGCGCCTGGACCTTGCCCGCAACCTCCTTCACCGCCTTCGCCCAGTCCTCCCAGGTCGCCTTCTCGCCCGGCATCGCGACCCCGGCCTGCTCGAACAGGGTCTTGTTGACGAAGGGGCCGGTGACGGTGAGCTGGGTCATGAAGCCCGGAATGGCCTGCGTGTCGCCCGCCGGGCGCATCCATTCGAGGAAGGGGCCGAAATTCGCCTCCCAATAGCCGGGGTCCTTGAGGAAGGGACGCATATCGAGCGCGAAGCGCGACAAGCCGCCCATATCGACGACACGCGCGATGTCGGGGCCCTGGCCTGAGGCCAGCTGCACCGGCAGATTCTCGTTGACCGCCTTGTAGGGCACCTGATCGAGAACGACGTCGATGTCCTGGTTCTGCTCGTGGAAGCGCTTGAGCAGGTCGGCCATCACCTCGCCTTCGTTGCCGTCCGAATACCAGGCCATTCGGAGAGTCGTCGTTTCGGCCGCGGCGGGCCCGCCGAGGACGCTGGCGGACAAAAGGGACAGCGCAAGAGACGTGATGACGGGGGTGATGGCACGCATGATCGTTCCTTCCTCCACACTCGCCGGCCCTGCTGGGCCCGCGTGAGACAGGCGCAACGGGTCCGTTCTCCGACGGATCCTGCAGCACCAGACGTTTCCTTCCACATTGGCGTCCACCCCGGGGCGGCGGATGCCGTTTTGTCACGCGCTTGGGCGCCCGCTTCCGCTGACGCGGACAGCAGGGGGCCGTCCCGAGGGTGTTCCCAAGCGCAAAACCATCTTGGCAAACGTTTGCCAAACTGTCAACTTGGTTTAAATCATCATGGCGGGCCTCGGAAGCAGGCTCAACTGTCGCTATAGGTTGCATTCGGACCAGTCCCCATGGAGGCCGATGCCGGAAGACGTCTCACTTGCCACCGTCGCGGCCCGGGCCGGCGTCTCGGTTTCGACCGTATCGCGGATCGTCAACGGTGAGATGCGGCGCGCCTCCCCGGCGACGGTGGCGCGGGTGCTCGATGCGATCGAGGCGGTCGGCTACCGGCCAAACCCGGTGGGACGGGCGCTCAAGAGCGGACAAAGCCAGCTTGTGGCGATGATCGCGGCCAATCTCGACAATCCGGCCATGGCGACCATCGCGAGCTCGACCGAGGCCGCCCTGCGCGAGGCCGGCTATGTCATGGTCCTGTGCGATACGCACGACCGCCCCGAACTTCAGGACGAATATCTCTACGCGATGCGGGCCCAGATGGTGCGCGGCTATGTCCTCGTTGCCGCCGTCGCCAGCCCCGCCTTGAGCGAGTTGTCCGCGTCCGGCGCCCCGATGGTCTTCGTGACCCGCCGCAATCCGAGCGGCAACGGTCCGTTCGTCGGCATCGACGATTCCGCAGCCGGCGCGGCCGTCGCCGACCACTTCGCCGATCTCGGACGGCGCGCCCCGGCCGTTGTTTTTCCGCGCCTCGGCTCGTCCGCATCGCGCGACCGCGTATCGGGCTTCCTGGCCAGACTCCGGGAGCGTGGATGGTCCGACGACGCGATCATCCGCGCCGACGGGGAAGGGCGATCGCATCTGCAGATCGGCTACGATGCCGGCGCGCGAATCTTCGGCGGCAGCGACAGGCCGGACGCCATCCTCTGCGTGAGCGACCAGATCGCCTATGGGGTCAATCGGCGCGCGCTTGAACGCGGCCTGAAAATCCCCGGCGATTGCGAACTGGTCAGCATCGACGGCACGCCTCTTAACCAATGGGTTGCACCCTGGCTGAAGTCGATTGAAATCCCCTACGCCATCTATGGGGCGGAAATCGTCGCGGGCCTGCAATTGATCTGGCGCGGCGAAGCTTTCGGCGAACGCCTGCTACCCTACAAGTTCGGCTGACACGCGAACTTCATGCGCCGAGGCGGATTGTATCGCTCTTTCACTGCCAAAGATGTCCGCAATTCTCTCCTGAGGTGACGCCCCGGGTTTCCGAAACAGGCTGACCGTGATCGTTTGTCCAGCAAATGCAAATAAAATGTGCATTCATGAGAAAAATGCATTCTGAATTTGCGTAACCTCTGCGCCGGTGTTAGGATCGCGGCAACGTCAACAAAGGGGGAATGCTGAAATGAAGCTCACGCTTGCAAGCCTGACCGCCGCCGCTGCAGCCCTCGCGGCAACTCTCGTCCTCGGCCAGCCTGCTCGTGCCGCCGACCTGATCGTCGCAACGGACACGGCCTTCGTTCCGTTCGAGTTCAAGGAGGGCGACAAGTATGTCGGCTTCGACATCGACCTGTGGGCCGCCATCGCCAAGGATATCGGCGTGACCTACACGCTGCAGCCGATGGACTTCAACGGCATTATTCCGGCGCTCCAGACCAAGCAGGTCGATGTCGGGCTGGCCGGCATTACCATCAAGGACGAGCGCAAGAAGGTCATCGACTTCTCGGACGGCTATTACGATAGCGGATTCCTGCTGATGGTGCCGGCGAACAGCACGATCAAGGGTCCGGAAGATCTTGGCGGCAAGACCCTTGCCGTGAAGACCGGCACCTCGGCAACCGACTACGCCAAGGCGCACTTCACGGAGACGGAGCTTCGCCTCTTCCCCAACAGCGACAACGCCTATCTCGAAGTCGCGACCGGACGCGCGGATGCCGCAATGCACGACACCCCCAACGTCCTCTACTACATCAAGACCAACGGCCAGGGGAAAGTGAAGACCGTCGGCCCGCAGATGATGGCCCAGCAATACGGCATCGCCTTCCCGAAGGGCAGCGAGCTGATCGCCAAGGTCAACGCCTCGCTCGTCAAGCTGAAGGGCGACGGCACCTACACCGCCATCTACAAGAAGTGGTTCGGCGCCGAGCCGCCGAAGAGCTGATCCAATGCCGTGGTGCGCGCCGGCCACGCCAGCGCGCTCTCCTTGAAGGAAAGCTCCCATGGATTTTGAGTGGTCCGTTATCTGGCAGGCCTTGCCTGAGCTCCTGAAGGGTGCCCGCCTCACTGTGCTGATCGCGCTGGCCGGGCTCGCCGGTGGACTCATGATCGGCTTTGCCGCCGGCCTGGCGCGCGCCTACGGCAATGCCGTCCTCAACGCCATTGCCCTCGCCTATATCGAGCTCATCCGCGGCACGCCGATCATCGTGCAGGTGATGTTCATCTATTTCGCGCTGCCGATCCTCGCGAATGTTCGCATCTATCCGCTCGCTGCAGCGATCATGGCCATCATCGTCAATGCCGGAGCCTATATCGCCGAGATCGTGCGTGGCTCGTTTCTATCCGTTCATCGTGGATTGCGCGAAGCCGGTCTGGCGCTCGGCCTGCCGCTCTGGAAGGTGCTTCTCTACATCATCGGCCCGCTCGCCTTCCGCCGCATGATTCCGGCGCTCGGCAACCAGTTCATCGTCAGCCTCAAGGATACGTCGCTCTTCATCGTCATCGGTGTCGGCGAACTCACGCGGCAAGGCCAGGAAATCATGGCGGCCAATTTTCGCGCCGTCGAAATCTGGTCTGCCGTGGCGATGTTCTACCTGATCATGACCGGCGCGCTCACGCTTATCCTCAGGATGACCGAAAAAAGGATGCGCATCCTGTGAGCATCGTCGAGTTCAAGAAGGTCACCAAGCGGTTTGGCCAGGTCACAATCCTCGACCAGGTCGACCTGTCGATCGAAGCAGGCGAGAAGATCGTGCTGATCGGTCCGTCCGGCTCCGGCAAGTCGACGCTGCTCCGCTGCATCAACGCGCTGGAGGAAATCAACGGCGGTGATCTCGTCGTCGACGGCATCAGCGTCAAGGCCGGCGGCCGCATGGTCCGCATGATCCGCCAGGAAGCCGGCATGGTCTTTCAGCAATTCAACCTGTTTCCGCAAATGACGGCGCTCGAGAACGTCGCCTTCGGTCCGCGCCGCGTGCGCGGCGAGTCGCATCAGGATGCGCGAAAGCAGGCGCTGGACATGCTCGCCAAGGTCGGCCTCGCCGACCGCGCGCACCACTATCCGAGCGAGCTCTCCGGCGGCCAGCAACAACGCGTCGCGATCGCCCGCGCCCTTGCCGTCAAGCCGAAGCTGATGCTGTTCGACGAGCCGACGTCCGCGCTAGATCCGGAACTGAGGCATGAAGTGCTGCGCGTCATGCAGGCGCTGGCCGAGGAAGGCATGAGCATGATCGTGGTCACCCACGAGATGGCCTTTGCCCGCGAGGTCGGCACCAGGCTAATCTTCATGGAAGGCGGCAAGATCGCAGTCGATGGCGAGCCACGGGAGCTGCTGGCAAATCCGCGGAACCCACGCCTGAAAGAGTTTCTGCAACATGTCGTATGACGCCGGATGCCGGCTTTCCTTCATCCATGTTGCAGGCTCGCCATTTGATGTCGGAGCCGCCCTTGGGCGCTTCGGCCAAGCGGCCCTGCAGAACCATTTCCGCATCTCCGCCGTGTGGCGCGAACTTGCCACGCGCCGCGACGATCCCTTGCTCGGCGAGATGGCGGCCATCGTTCGGGAGCGGTTTCCAAGTTACTGGGCTGAGCTACAGGGCCTCGCCGCCGGGCTGGAACTGCCCTTCGACGATGTTTTCCTGTGGAACTGCCGCGGTGATATCTGGGCAATGGCGCCGGATGGCTGCACGACCGTGCAATTGCCCGGCTGTCCGCATGTGATCGGCCATAACGAGGATGGCGACCCCGACTTTGCCGGCCACTGCGCCCTTGCTCACGTTGCACCCGACGGAGGAACGCCGTTCACAGCCTTTGTGTATCCTGGCTCGTTGCCCGGACACACATTTGCGGCGACATCGAAGGGCGTGGTCCAGACCGTCAATAACATCAGGCCGCTGGCCGGCGGCGCCGGAACGCCGCGCATGGTGCTCGCCCGCGCCATCCTCGACGCATCTGACCTTGACGCGGCTCTCGCCGTGCTCAAATCCGCCCCGCGCGCCGGCGCATTTCACCTGACGCTGGCGCAAGTCGGGGACGAGCGGCTTCTCAGCGTCGAGTTCACCGCCCGGGCCCTGTCGGTCGATCAGGTCCAAGCGCCGCGTGTCCATTCTAATCATCTGATCCATGGCGACACCGGGCGCATGTCGCAGATCGTCACCGGCTCGTCCGGCGTGCGACAACGGCGCGGCGAGGAGTTGCTCGGCCAAATGCTCCAGTCGGAACCGCAAGGACGCGCGCTTGGCATCCTGTGGGACGCAGCCGACGCGGAATTGCCGATCTATCGCACGGATCCGGCCGATAGCGACGTCGAGAACACTCTAGCAAGCGCCGTCTTCCGGGTCGGGGCTGACAAGGTCGAGTGGTCTGTCTACGATGGAGCGCACGCAGCGGCTCGCTTCGATATGCGAGATGGGCTGATACCCTTCGCGGCGTAAACAGGATCAGGGTTATGCCAAGGCAAGTCGCCGAGAAGCCGCCGCGCACCATCGAGGATCTCAGGGCGCTCGCGCTCTCGATCGGCCGCGACGAGGCAGGATTTTCGCTCGGCGCCAAAGCGCATGACGTATTCGCAAAGCTGGTGGAAGCGCCGGAACAGTCGGCGGTACGCTCGATCTCGGAGCTTGCCGATCAGTTCGGCATCAACCCGTCGACGCTGACCAGACTGGCAAAGCGCCTCGGATTCGAAGGCTTCAGCGATTTCCAGGCGGTCTTCCGCAAGGCCATCGCAGACGACCAGCAGTATTTTTATAGCCGCCAGGCCGGAAGGCTCATGACCGCGCCATCCGCCGGCAATCCCAAAGTTGATGCGTTCGCGCAGCTGGCGCGGGAAACGGCGGCGAATGTCGATGGATTTCTCGGACAGTTGGATGCAGCCGCTCTGCAAGGGGCCACCAGGCTCCTGGCACGCGCCCGCCGTGTTCGTGTCCATGGCGTTCGCCAATTCCATTCACTAGCGAGCTTTCTCACCTATTGCCTGGGAATGGTGCGCTCGGACGTCGCACTTTTGGACGCGCCGCGCCTTGGCGTCGCCGAGGCATTGTCACAGCTCGATCGGGGCGATGTCGTCGTCGTCGCCAGCTGCGCGCCCTATACGCGCAGCGTCGCGGAGGTGGCCCGGGTCGCCGCTTCCAACGGCCAGATCGTCATCGCGATTACGGATTCCCGGTCGTCGCCGCTCGTGCCTCCTGCCGCGCATGCTTTTTTCATCCCCCACGCCAGCAGCTTCTATTCGAACAGCATGGGCGCCTATGTCGTATTCTGTGAAGCGCTGCTGATCCTTGTGGCGAGGGAATTGGGTGACAAGGCGCTCGACTCGCTGGCGGGTCGCGAACGGCTGATCGCGGAGATGAACATCGAGGTCGGCTGAAGGCGCGGCGATCAAGGCCACCGGCCTTATGAGTTGCGCAAGCGTGCAAGGCTTGTGATCCCGGCTGCGCCGTTTGATCCCTACGCCCTACCCCACCTTCTTCCGCTGCCCCAAATACCGCAGCGCCAGCTTGATGAAATTGTGGACCACCATCGAGGTCTCGTCCTGTCTGAACACCAGGAACACGTCGGCGGCGGGCGGGGAGGGGCGGATGGGGCGAAAGGCGATGTCCGAGGTCGTGAAGCGCGCGATCGACTGCGGCACGAGCGCGACGCCGAAGCCGGCTGCGATCAGGCTCGGGATCGACTGCGCGTCGACGACCTGCTGGGACACCTTTGGCAGGAAGCCGGCATCGACACAGCAGCTCTGCACATAGCGCGCGAAATCGGAGCTGTCGGGGTCGAGCACGACGTGATCCTCCGACGCCAGTTCGGAAAGCGCGACGCGCTTGCGCTTTGCCAAGGGGTGAGTGCGGGGGACGGCGAGAACGACCTCTTCCCGCCATGCCAGTCTGCTGGTGAGGTCGCGCTCGCTGGGCACGCCGCGGATGAGAGAAATGTTGGTGGTCCGGCTGAGCAGGGCCGCGATCTGCAGAGCCGGTGCCTGTTCGTGCACGGTCATCTTCACCAAGGGCGCGACCTGCCGGTAGGCCGCAAGCAGCTCGGCGAGAGGACCGCGCAGGATGGACCCGGTCGCGCCGAGATCCAGCGTTCCCACCAGGCCGGCGCCGATCGAGCGCACCTCGTCTTCCGCTGACTTGACCTGTTGCAGGATGGCGCGTCCGCGCAGCAGCATCGCTTCGCCAGCCTGCGTCAGCTCCACCTTGCGGCTGGTCCGGTAGAGCAGCGGCGTGCCAAGCTCGGCCTCGAGGGCCTGGATATGCTGGCTCAGCGGCGGCTGCGACAGGTTCAACCGCCGTGCGGCGAGGGTGAAGCTGCGCTCCTCGGCCACCGCGATGAAGTACCTGACCTGGCGAAGATCCATGGGCGAAGATCCATAGCGAAAACCTATCAATCGTGTCGTTCTATATATTGGACTTGATGTCGCACCTGGTCAACGAATGACCGATGCAGCCGTCGTCCGCCCTGCAAGCGGCCAGTAGCCCTGCACGCAGCGCGTCGCGGCGCCAACGACAATAAAGGCGAAAGGCTCAAGTCGCCGACCAAGCCAGACCGACACCAATCCCGCCAGCCGAGGAAAGCCATGCCCAATATCTTCAAGTCACTCTTCTTCCAGGTCGTTGTCGCACTCGCGCTCGGCATCGGGCTCGGCATGGCCCATCCCGATACGGCCTTGCAGATGAAGCCGCTCGGCGACGGCTTCATCAAGCTGATCAAGATGCTGGTGCCCGTCATCGTGTTCTGCGTCGTGGTGCACGGAATTTCGGCGGCGGGAGACCTTTCGAAGGTCGGCAGGGTCGGCATCCGCGCGCTGCTCTATTTCGAGATCGTCACCACCGTCGCCTTGGTGTTCGGTATCGCGCTCGCCTATTACTTCCAGCCCGGCGCCGGAATGAACATCGATCCCGCAACGCTGGACGCCAAGGCGCTCAGCGGCTTCAGCCAGACCGCGGCCCAGGTCGCCGGCGGCGGCGTCTCCGAGTTCCTGATGAAGCTGATTCCGGGAACGATCGTCGGCGCGTTCAGCTCCGGTGATGTGCTGCAGGTGCTGATCGTCTCGATCATGTTCGGCTGCGCGGTGTCGTTGTGCGGCGAGCGCGCAAGGCCGGTGGTCGATTTCATCGAGCGCGTCAACGAGATCATCTTCAGGATGATGAATTTCGTCGTCCGCCTCGCCCCGATCGGCGTGTTCGGCGCGATTGCGTTCACCGTGGGGAAGTATGGCATCGGTTCGCTGAAGCAGCTCGGCGGCCTCGTCGGGCTGTTCTACCTGGCCGTGGTGCTGTTCGTGGTGGTCGTGCTCGGATCGATCATGCGGCTGTCCGGCTTCAGCCTGTTCAAGCTGCTGGCGTACTTGCGCGAGGAGCTGATGATCGTGCTCGGCACGGCCGCCGGTGACAGCGTGCTGCCGCAGACCATGCGCAAGCTCGAGCTGCTCGGAATCAAGCGATCGACCGTCGGCCTCGTCATCCCGACCGGATACTCGTTCAACCTCGATGCGTTCTCGATCTATCTGACCCTGGCGGCGGTGTTCATTGCACAGGCGACCAACACGCCGTTGGCTCTGGGGGATCTTCTGGCAATCCTCGGCGTCGCGCTGCTCACCTCCAAGGGTGCTCATGGCGTCCCCGGTTCGGCGATCGTCGTTCTCGCCGCGACGCTGTCGGCTATCCCGGCCATCCCGGCGATCGGCCTCGTGCTGATCCTGTCGGTGGACTGGTTCATCGGTATTGCTCGCGCGCTCGGCAATTACGTCGGCAACTGCGTAGCGACGGTCGTTGTCGCCGCATGGGAAGGCGACCTCGATCGCGCCAGGGCGCATCGCATCCTGGACGGCGAGATCGATCCTCAGACCTTGCAAGCCGAACCTCATGGTGCAACTGCTCCCGTCGCCGGGCTGCAAACGCTCTGAGTACCGAAACGGTTGAGGTTGGCAATGGTAAGGCTTTCGATTGAGCCGCTGACGAAGCAGGCATTCGCGCCGTTCGGCGAGGTCATCGAGACGGACGGGGCGATCTCCCTGTCGATCAACCAGGGTTTCGCTGGGCGATTCAACGACCTCGCCGAGATCGATGTCACTGCTGAAGGCGGACAGACCAATATCAGCTGGTTTGTCGCCTCTATGCGTCCGGCGCCCATCGCCATCCGCCTGATGGAGCGCCATCCGCTGGGAAGCCAGCTGTTCATGCCGCTCAATTGCGCGGACTGGCTGGTCGTCGTTTGCACGGACCCGCGCAAGCCTGAGAGCTATCGGGCGTTCGCGGCGACGGGCAAACAGGGCGTGAACTATGCACGCAATTGCTGGCACCATCCGCTTCTGGTGCTCAAAGCCGCAAGCCCGTTCCTCGTCGTCGACCGCAAGGGCGACGGCAACAATCTCGAAGAATATTGGCTGGACGAGACCATGCAGCTCGACCTCATGCCTGACCGCCACGAGGCCTGACGATGTCATCGCGCACCTATCACGTCCCGCAGGGCGGCCTGCCGCCGCAGACGGATCTCCTCAGCGGTCGCGCGGTGTTTACGACCGCCTACGCCGTCATTCCGAACAGCGTGCAACGCGATATCGTCGTCAGCCATCTGCCGCATTGGGACAACAGCCGTGTCTGGGTGCTGGCGCGGCCGCTCTCCGGCTTCGCCGAGACGTTCTCCCATTACCTCATGGACATAGGGCCGAATGGAGGTAGCGAAATTCCCGAGCCCGAGAAGGACGCCGAAGGGGCGCTGTTCGTCGCGGGCGGGCAAATCACGCTCAAGCTGGCAGGCAAGGAGCGAGAGCTGAAGGCTGGCGGTTTCGCGTTTCTGCCGCCGGGATGCGCCTGGAGCCTGCGCAATCGCGGGAAGGCGCCGGCCCAGCTGCACTGGGTCCGCAAGCTGTACCAGCGCGTGCCTGGCCTGGCCGACCCCGAGCCGATCGTGACCAACGAAGACTCGATGACACTGGTGCCGATGCCCGACACGGGCGGGCGGTGGGCCACCACACGCTTCATCGATCCCTCGGACATGCGCTATGACATGCACATCAACATCGTGACGTTCGAACCGGGAGCAACGATCCCCTTCACCGAGACGCATGTGATGGAGCACGGGCTGTACGTCCTCGAAGGCAAGGCGGTCTATCGCCTCAATCGCGATTGGGTGGAGGTGGAGGCCGGCGATTACATGTGGCTGCGCGCGTTCTGCCCGCAGGCCTGCTACGCCGGCGGCCCCGGCCGCTTCCGCTATCTGCTCTACAAGGACGTTAACCGGCACATGAATCTGCGGCAGGGCGCGCCGCTGATTTGACGTGGTGTGCGCCGGCCGCTGTCGTCAGCGCTCCCCCAGCCCGTCTCTGGCACTCCGCTTGCTCAGTCCGCACCAAAGCCAGGCCTCATTGGAGAGGCCGTTTCAGGTTGAGGCAAGTGATGCAGGAAATGTCCCGTTCTGGTGCAGTTGGAGAGCTCAAGCTCGACGCGTTGATCGCCGATTTGTGGTGGCGCGTTCGGCTGCTCAACACCGACATTCTGGAGGAAGAGGCCAAGGCCGGGGTGTTCGACCCGCAACAGCCGACCTATCCGCCGCTCGCGGCGAGCCTACGCGCGCGACGTGACAATCTGGTCGCGACGATCGGCATGCTCGAGCAGCGCGCGGCGTCGGCACACGAGGCGGCTTGAGGCCGCCTCGCTGCCTTTCCCGCCCTGGCTTCGTCAGGTTCGCCCTTGGGGATGCACTCAAGACCCCACAGCGCGCGGGGCAGCCTTCCGGTTCCATGACAGGTGTTTCGCACCACTCGTGTGCTATGACCGCTGCGCGCAACGATGCGAGGTCGCCATGCTCCCCCTTCCCGCCGACATCTTCACCGAGCCCGAGGACGTTTCCCCCGACAGCCTTGCCAATCTCGGGCCGCTGCGCCGGCTCGCCGGCACCTGGCAAGCCGACAAGGGCATCGATATCAATCGGAAGGCGGCGGGACCGGAGCGGCGGACCTTCATCGAGCACGTCAGGATGGACCCGATCGACCCGCAGGCCAACGGGCCGCAGCTGTTTTACGGCCTGCGCTATCACATCCACATCAATACACCTGAGGAAGACATCACCTTCCACGACCAGGTCGGCTATTGGCTCTGGGAGCCGGCGACCGGCTTGATCATGCAGACACTGGCGATCCCGCGCGGGCAGGTGCTGCTCGCCTCGGGTCATGCCAAGCCGGACGACAGGACTATCTCGGTTGCAGCGAAGCGCGGCGACACGACTTACGGGATCTGCTCGACCGACTTCCTGGAACAAGCCTTCCGCACCGACTCTTACCGCTGCGATATCACCTTCAACGACGACGGCAGCTGGAGCTATCAGATCCAGACCGCGTTGTTCGTCCGCGGCGCCCCGTTCAATCATCACGACAGCAATACGCTTCTGCTGGTCGCGCCGCCAAAACTCAACCCGCTCGCGGTGATCGTGAATGATCGCGAGAAGGGCAACGGGCCGGCTTGAGACGCTGTCGCGGAGAATGTGCATGAAGCCTTACGTCATCTGCCTGATGCATGCGAGCCTCGATGGCCGCACCCATCCCAGCCGCTGGCGTCCGAAGGGCGCCGGCACCGACTGGTTCGAGAAGATCCATGACCGGCTCGGCGGCGATGCCTGGGTGATCGGCCGTGTCACCGGCTCGGAATTCGCCAAGGGCAAGCCCTATCCGGAAACGTCGGGCGAAAAGTTCCCGCGCGAAAACTGGTTCGCGCGGCGCGATGCCGACACCTACGGCGTCGTGCTCGACGCGCATGGCAAGATCGGCTGGGGCCGCTCCGATATCGGCGGCGATCCGATCGTCGTGGTGCTGACCGAGAGCGTACCGGATTCGCATCTCGCCGGCCTGCGCGGCGAGGGCGTGTCCTACATTTTCGCCGGCAAGTCCGAGATCGACCTCGCAATGACGGTCGAGATCCTCAATCGCGAACTGGGCGTCAAACGTCTGCTGGTCGAGGGCGGCGGCGTTGCCAATGGCGCGTTCCTGCGCGCGGGACTGATCGACGAGTTCAATTTGATCCTCAGCCCCGCGATCGACGGCGCCAGGGGCGCGCCCTTCGTGTTTGATTCGACCGAGGCCGACAGCGACAAGCGCGCGCCGCTCAGCGCGATGACGCTGGAGAGCACCCAGGATCTCGGCGGCGGCGTCCTATTGCTGCGCTATCTGATCCAGAACGATCCCGCGCGCCATCTGCAGCATGCCTGATACGTCCGAGCACATCGTCATCGTCGGCGCGGGCGCGGCCGGCCTGATGGCGGCGCGCGAGCTCGCGCGCGGGGGAAGACGGGTCACGATCCTGGAGGCGCGCGGGCGCTGCGGCGGGCGAATCCATCCGCTGCCGGCGTCGGAGTTCGGTTATGCTGCCGATGGCGGTGCAGAGTTCGTCCATGGTGAGGCGCCGGTGACGCGCAGCCTGGCGCGCGAGGCGGGGCTGACGGTTCGCATGATCGGCGGCGCGCAATGGAGCTTCGACGGCACGACATTCTCGCGCGAGAATCCGCGCGAGCCCTACGACGAACAGCTCCATGCGGCAGTGAAGGACTTGAAGGACGATCTCACCGTCGCCGAGTTCCTGCGCCGGTATTTTGCCGGGCCGGAGTACGCGCGACTACGGCATGCGGTCGAACGCATGGTCGAGGGCTACGATGCCGCCGATCCCGCGCGCGCCTCGACGCTGGCGCTGCGCGACGAATGGATGAACGACGGACATGCGATGCAGGCGCGCCTCGACGGCGGCTATGGCGCCCTGATCGATTTTCTCCTCGCCGAGTGCCGCAAGTCCGGCGTTGTCCTCCGCCTCGGAGCCGTGGTCACCGCCATCGAGGAGGAGGCAGGCAAGGTCATCGTCCGTTGTGCCGGCGGTGAGTTGCAGGCCTGCGATCGGGTGATCCTCGCCGTGCCGCTGCCGCTGTTGCGCGAGATCGCGCTGCCCGCGGCCGCGCGTGCGAAAGCGGCAGCCGCAGACGACATCGGCTTCGGCGGCGTCATCAAGATCCTGCTGCGGTTCAAACAAGCGTGGTGGCGCGAACGGCGCAAAGAGCTTGCCGACATGCTCTTCCTGCTGTCGGACGAGACCATTCCGGTGTGGTGGACGCGCCATCCGGATCAGCATCCCGTCCTGACGGGATGGTTGGGTGGTCCGCGAACGGCGGGGCTGGCGCATCTCGATCAGCAAGGACTGATCGATGCCGGCATCGCCTCGCTCGCCGCCATCTTCGACCTGCCGCGCGAGCAGATCGCGCGGGACCTCGTGGCGGCGGCCGCCACCAACTGGGCGAATGATCCCTTTGCCCGCGGCGCCTATTCCTGGGCGACGCCGCGGACGCGGGCGGCGCAAGACATTCTCGCGCGCGCCGATGGCTCGATCTTGTTTTCCGGCGAGGCGCTCTACCGCGGGCGGGACATGGGAACGGTCGAGGCCGCGCTTGCGAGCGGCCTGGAAACGGCCGGGATCATTTCGCAATGTTGAGAAAGCAGGCCCGCATCTCTGCGGGCCTGGCGTCTCACCAGCGGCTGCCGCCGTAGCTGAATGTCACGCCGGGACCGCGGCCGCCGTAATAGCCGTAGGGGCCGCCTCCGTAATAGCCGTGGTGCCGCGGGTAATAGCCATAACTGCGATGGTGCCGGCGATCATAGCCGTAATGATGCGGACGCCAGTGCTGATGGCGATGACCGTGTCTGTGCTGCGCGCTGATGTCGGTTGATTGGCCGAGTTGCGCGTTCGGCCTGGCCTTTCCACCGCTCGCCGCGTTGGCCGCCGACGCGGTGAGTGCAGCAGCGCCGATGATCATCGCGACAAAGAGATATTTCATGTCATCACTCCAGTTGAGATATCGCGTGACAACAGATGGGCGCTACCCGCGTTCCGGCGAGAGTGGGTGTCGAAACGACGCATGCGATCGTCGCGAAATCGCGCTGAGATTTATTGTCGCACCGCTTTGAGCGAGGCGATCACCTCGTTCGTGGTCACGATGCGGGCAAATTCGCCGTTCAGATTCGACAGCGTCATCGCATGGATCGATTCGGCCGCATGCGTTTCGCCATCAGCGCCGATGCGGTCGAACGTCCAGGTCGCATCGCGCACCAGCTGCGCGTTGAAACCGAGGTTGCCGGCCATCCGTGTCGTCGTCTCCACGCAATGATTGGTGGTGGCGCCGCAGATCACGAGCGTGGCGATGTCACTTGCGCGCAGGCGCGTCTCCAGATCCGTGCCGATGAACGCGCTGTTGACGCGCTTGACGATCACGGGCTCGCCGCCCTGCTCGCGCGCCTCGTCCTTGACGGCGTAGCCGGAGCGCGAGGGCAGGAATGTCGAGTTCGGCTTGGTGCCTTCGTGGCGGACATGAAAGATCGGCGCGCCGCTCGCCCTGAACGCGGCGAGCAGGTCAACGATGCGCGCCACCGCATCCGGATTGTTGCGCCGCTTGCCCGCCGCCTCCCATTCATCGAACGCGCACTGGACGTCGACGACGATGAGGGCGGGAAGGGGATCGGGCATGGCAACGGATTCCGCAATTTTGCAGACTATGCCGGGCGCTCGCCGGTTCAGGCAATGCCGATTATCCCTCGTTTCGGGACGGTCTCACGGATGCGGCTCGGGAAAGCCGTGGCGCTCCGACAGCGCGGCAATGATGGCATCCTTGTCGTTGATGAAGGCGCGCCCCTGACGGCTGCCGGTCTGATGAGGCGAGGTTGTGCCGTCGGCGAGGACCAGCAGTGGCAGCCATTGATTCTCCTCGCCGACCAGTGCGATCACGTCCTGCCGAGGCTTCGGCCACGCGATGCGTTCGACGTCCAGTTTTTGTGCAAGCGTCGGAAAGGAGGTGAGCAGGCCCTCGATCAGCGCACAGTGCCAGCAAAAGAAATGGCGGCCGGGAAGGGCAGGGTCTTCGAAACCCTGGCGCAGCAAAAACAGGCGGTCACGCGTCATGGGGCGCTCCGAGAGAGAATCGAGGCCGTCGCGAGAGAGCTCCATGCCATGGCCGCCCATTCAACGGCAAGGCGTGAGCGCCTTCAATTCGATTTGAAACGCACCATCCGCGACACTTGATCCAGCGCAACTTTCCTCGTCGCAGCATTCTCGGCCCAGATGCGGCCGCCATGCGCCTCTGAAGCGGAGTTTCAACGGACGCATGCGCGTCGCGCCCCGATCAACAGGCGGTGCGAGGAGGGCTCGTTACTTGAACGGATCCTGGATCGAATGCGACGACTTCCTGATGCGGCGCACACTCACCGGCTTACCGTCGGAGACGAACAGCAGTTCATATGTCCGGCCTTCGCTGTCGGTCGCCGAGCAGGTGACGTCGTTCACCTTCCTGGCCGCGAAATTGCCGGTCTGGCGGCAGGTGCCGATCGAGGCCTGCGCGGCCGGCACCGGCAGGCCGTCGACCTTCGGCCGGTTCTTGGAATTGAGCAGCATGCGATCGACCGGCAGCTCGTAGGAGTTGTCGTCGGCGCGCTTGCCGTTCTCGCCGGAGAACGACACGACGTGGTTCTCGTCGCTGGGGTCGTCGACGGCAACGGCGAAATTGACCCGGCCCTTGTCGTCATGGGCGAAGGCGACGGTCTTGCAGGCAAAGGGACGCCCGTCGACCTTCAGCGTCTTGCAGTGGCCCGACATCAGCGCCAGCATGTCGACAAGAGAATTCTGCTGGGCCGGCGGATTGTTCACCGCGATCGCGGTGGAAGGCTCGGCAAAACAAGGACTTGCGAGAGAGACGAGGATTGCAGCCAGAACCGGTCGGGGCAGGCGCATCGTCAGGCTCATCTGCCAGGGGGCCACGGACGGGCGAGAGTTCCGCCCACTAACCATCGAATCGCAAATTGGTTGCGATCCCGTTTGCTCGGCCAGCCGATCGACAAAGCCCGTCTGGAATACCACCGCGCCACCCATCGGCGTTTCGCCCCCGATCGCTCCAACCGTTCTGGCGGACACTTGTCGTCAGGCCGATGTTTTTTTCGTGGCAGGGAGGGGAGAGGCGTCACGCGGCCTGCATCATGGTCAGCGCAAAAGCCGGGTAAGTCTCGGGCAGCTCGCCGAAAATCCCGCCCCCGCAGCAGCGCCAGCGTGGCGACATCCGGCCGCTTCGTCTCCCGCACCACCTCCGGGGCGCGGTCGCCGCCATCGCCACGGCATCGCTGCCGCCGCAAGTTCACGCCGTCCGCGCGCGACGTCCCTCGATCGGATAGGCGGGGTCATTGTAGCCTGGTGTCGAGGGATGGCCCGGCACCACCAGCCGGTCGATCAGCGCCTCGTCCTCGGCAGTGAAGCGATAGTCGAGCGCGCCGATATAGCCGTCCCACTGCTCTTCAGTGCGCGGCCCCGCGATGATCGACGAGACGAAGGCGGAGTTCAACACCCAGGCCACTGCGAACTGGCCCGCAGTGATGCCCTGCTTCTCGGCGTGAGTCTTGATCTCCTGCGCCAGCTGCAGGGACTCCGGGCGCCACTCGGTCTGCATCATGCGGGCATCGTTGCGGCCGGCGCGCGTGTCCTTCTCGGGGGCAGCGTCGGGCTTGTACTTGCCGGTGAGCACGCCGCGCGCCAGCGGGCTATAGGGCACGATGCCGAGGCCGTAATAAGCGCAGGCCGGAAAATGCTCGACCTCGGGCATGCGGTTCATCGCGTTGTAATAGGGCTGGCTGACCACGGGACGGTCGATGCCGAGCCGGTCGCAGATGTTGCAGATCTCGGCAACGCGCCAGGCGCGGTAGTTGGAAACGCCGAAATAGCGGATCTTGCCTGCGCGGATCAGATCGCCCATCGCGCGCACCGTCTCCTCCAGCGGTGTCGCATGCTCTTCCTTGTGCAGATAGTAGATGTCGATATGGTCGGTGCCGAGCCGCGTCAAGCTCTCCTCGGCCGCCTGCAACACCCAGCGGCGCGACAGCCCGGCGCGATTGGGATCGTCCCCCATGGGGTTGGCGAGCTTCGTCGCGAGCACCCAATCGTTACGGTTGCTGCCGATCGCGCGTCCTACGACCTCCTCCGAGCCGCCTTTCGAATAGGCGTCCGCCGTGTCGATGAAGTTGATGCCGGCGTCATGCGCCTTGGCGATGATGCGCGTCGAGGTCGCCTCATCCGTCGGCCCACCGAACATCATGGTGCCGAGGCAAATCGGCGAAACCTTCAGGCCAGAGCGGCCGAGCTGGCGGTACTGCATGGGCTGTTTCCTCAACGGTCCTGTCGTCAGGCACCATAGCCAGCCGCGCTCGTCATTGCGAGCGTAGCGAAGCAAGCCAGAGATGCGTCCGCTGAGGGATGCTGGATTGCTTCGCTGCGCTCGCAATGACGAGATGAGCACACCCATGCCACACATCAGGTGTCAGCGCCCGACTTGATCGGGCGATCCGGTATTCCAGAGGCAGTCGAAACAGAGTCGAGCCACCGCGGCGTACTGGGTCGCCCGGTCAAGCCGGGCGACGACAGCGGAGGGCGCCGATTGCAGCGCTGGCCCTGATCGCGGCCTACGCCGGCCCCTTCAAGATCTTGAACACGCCATTGGCCATCACGATGCAGCGGTCGTCGACGGTGACCTCGGTGCTCATGAAGATCAGGCTGCGCGTCGAGCGCACCACGCGGGGGCGGGAGATCAGGATGTCGCCGATCTGGCCGGCCTCGACGAAATGGGTGTCGAGCTGAACCGTCGCCATGTACTCCTTGCCGGAGACGTAGCGGGCAGTCATGCCGCAGGTGCGGTCGGCGAAGGTCATCATCACGCCGCCCTGGACCATGCCGCGACGGTTGTGATGCTTGTCTTCGGTGGCGAGCGCGAATTCGTATCGGCCCTCGACCTTGCGCTCCCACAAGGGGCCGACGAGGTGCATGAAGCCCGTGGTTTCCAGGATGGTCCAGCCGTCTGATTTGAGCTTTGCTGCGGCCTTGCTGGTCATCGCTTCATCCATCCTCGTAACGCTTGATCTCTCCTCGTTTCATCAGATGCGGTCCTGGTGTAGTCAAGCATCATGAGAGCTTTCGACGATGCCACCAGACGGAATATCGAAGCCGCCTGCGCTTCATTTGCGCGGCTGCCCGATGCGACTGAACCGTCGGCGCTGAAGCGCGCCGCGGTGGTGCTGGCGCTGACGGCATCCAACGACAGCGACGACACGGCGTTTCTACTGACGAGGCGCGCATCGAGTTTGCGCTCGCACCGCGGTCAATGGGCGCTGCCGGGTGGTCGCTGCGATACCGGCGAGACGCCGGTCGAGGCGGCGCTGCGCGAGCTCGACGAGGAACTCGCGCTCAAGCTTCCACCCGATGCCGTGCTCGGCCTGCTCGACGATTACCCGACGCGCTCCGGCTATCTGATCACGCCCGTTGTGGTCTGGGCTGCGAACAGCGCTGCGATGACCCCGAACCCGGACGAGGTCGCCTCCGTCCATCGCATCGCGCTCGACACGATCGAGCGCGACGATGCCTTCGACTTCACGGTGATTCCCGAAAGCAGCGGCCGCGTGATTCGCTTCCACCACCAGATGAGCCTGATCCACGCGCCGACCGCGGCGCTGATCTACCAGTTCCGCGAAGTGCTGGCGGGGCGGCAGACCCGCGTTACCGACCTGGAACAGCCGGTTTTTGCCTGGAAATGAGATGGTAAACGGCGTGTTAACGTGAAGGTTACCGGATGCCTGCTAAGAGGGCAGCATGCATCATTCGATTCGAACACATCTGGCGCTGGTTCCAGTGGCGCTCGTCCTGCTCGTCCCCGCCGCGCGTGGCGGGGAGTTCGGCGCGCTGCCGCCTGCCGTCAGCAATGCCAACGCCCAGCTGCTCTCGCAGTTTTTCGCGCAAGGCGGCGCCTCGCCGGCCGTGCTCGAATATCGCCGCAAGCTCGCCGAATATCAGGCTATCAGGGGCGCCTTTGACCAGGAGGCCGCTGCCTATTGGAGCCAGGTCTCTGAGAAACGCAAGGGCCGCAATGCCAAGCGGCGAAGCGGGCAGCAGATCACGCTCGACGATTACGTGCTGGAGCAGCCGCCTGTCTATACCGGGCCGAAGCGGCCGGTGAACCCGGAGCCGGAGGAAACGCCGGAGCGACCGCCCCGCAAGCCGTTGCCGGTGGCCTCCGATCTTCTGCGCGCCGCGCGGGATCTTTATCAATTCACGCCGCAGCGGCCGACGAGCGAGGTCGAGTTCAAGCGCGCCTATGCGCGCTACGCACTCGCCTCGGGGCTGACGCGGGAGCAGGCGGTGCGGGTCTATTCCTTCGAGACAGGCGGCACCGGAAATTACGACGTGCAGGCCGGCATCGAGCATGGCGGCACGCGCGCGATCTCGACCGCGATGGGCTACAACCAGCTGCTCACCACCAACAGCGTCGAGCTCCTGGCCGAGCAGGGCCACGAGTTCGTCCGCGCGCTCGCCGACAAGGTGGCGCGCACCTCGGGGCCGGCGCGCCAGGCGCTCGAGCACAAGCTCGCCGTTCTGAAGAAGATGGTGGCGCATGCGAAGTCGGTGCCGGACACCTGGTCCGAGCACGAGAAGATCGGCGACACCGCGCAGGGCTGGGCCATGCATGCGATGGTGCTGGACATCGACGTCGGGCCGATGCTGCAAACCCACAAGCTCTTGACCTCGGTGCTGTTCGCCCGCGCCAAGGGCTACACCCGTCCGCTGACGGCTGCCGAGCTCGAGATGATGAACCTCACCGGCGACGGCACCGGCCTCGACATGGTGACGATGCCGCAGGCGATGCGCGAGCAGGTGCCGACCTCGAACTTCTTCCAGCGCAGCGGCTACGAGCGCAATCCCGTCGCGATCCGCCACAACACGGTGGCGAAGCTGCTCGCCGTGACGGATGACCGGATGGACTCGAACAGCAGCAAGCCCGGCGCAAGGGAATTGGCGGCGGCGTTTTAGGAGGTGGCGAGCTGCCGTAGGGTGGTTAGCCCTGCAGATGCGCGAAGCGCATCTGCTCGGCGTAACCCACCTCTTCTGTTTCGGCTGATAGAGCCAGTGGTGGGTTACGCCGAGTGATTGCGCTTCGCGCAATCACGGGGCTGACCCACCCTACAAAGTTAGACCTACTGGTCCGGCCCGAACTTGAACCTGCCGTCGCCTTCCAGATATTGGCCGCTGCGCATATAGAGCTGGCCGTTCTGGCCGATGAAGAACAGCGTGCCCTTCGGCACTTTCTTGGCGCCCTTCAGCAGCTCGCCGGCATTGCTGGTGCCCATCTTGTAGGAAAACGTCTTGCCGTCCTTGTCATAAGCATAGCCGGTGTCCGGCTTGAGCTCCCACGGCGCCGCCGCGTTTTGCGCGAGAGCGGGCGCGGCGAATGCGCCCAGCACGGCTGCGATTGCAAATGTCTTGATTGAAAATGCCATCATCCATCCTCCCCATTGTCGGGGTGCCCTTTTGAACAAATCACGAACGATGTCTCTGGGTCAATCTGCGAAGACGCCGCAGCGCATCACGTCTAGACCAGCAGTTTGTGATTTTCCGTTCGTCCCCTCGCGACTATGTTCCGCTTTCAGTCTAGAACGCAACACGACAAAGATATTGGTGGGGATGATTCGAATGCGTCACGTCGCAAAAGTTTGCTGGATTGCCTTGATGTCACTGACGGCGATGGCGCCGGCGGCACGGGCCGATGACTACCAGCTCAGCCACAACCAGCGGATTTCGTGCAGCCGTGGCCTTGCCCCGGGCAAGCTCAACACCGCGACCTGCAAGTCCTACACCTATCTCTTCAACACCAGGACCTCGGAATATTTCCGCTGCCAGGTCTCGCTGGCGCTGACCCGCGACAACAAGGAGGTCATCAACGTCCAGACCGACGGCGGCTGCACCAAGAGGCCGCGCATCTTCGAGTCCGACGGCCACTACGATTTCGACGCGACCGAGACCGAGCCGCCGAACACCAACTCGTTCTTCGGTCCCGGCGGCTATTCGATCTGGGCCGCCGACATGACGGCGCAGAAGATCCGCGGCTGCATCACCATCTCCTCGGGCCTCGGCTCCGACATCTCCAAGTGCCTGGACATGACGTTCCAGTGACGGCTTGCCAGTGACGCTACAAGAAGAACAACCACGGGAGAACGCGCGATGGACCGGCTCAAGGGCAAGGTTGCGATGGTGGTGGGCGCCGGCTCGATCGGGCCGGGCTGGGGCAACGGCAAGGCCACCGCGGCGACCTTTGCGCGTGAGGGTGCGCAGGTGTTTTGCGTCGATCGCAACGGCGCGGCCGCCGAGGAGACTGCCAATATCATCACCGGCGAAGGCGGCCAGGCGACCGCGTTCACGGCCGACGTCTCGCGGCCTGACGAGATCGAGGCGATGGTTGCCGCATGCCTGAAGGCCTATGGCCGCGTCGACGTGCTCGACAACAATGTCGGCATTGCCGAGATGGGCAGCGTGGTCGAGGTCACCGAAGAAAGCTGGGACCGCGTCTTCAGCGTCAATCTCAAGAGCGCCTATTTCGCGATGAAGCATGTCATTCCTGTCATGGTGAAGCAGGGCGGCGGCTCGATCATCAACATCTCCTCGATCGCCTCGATCCGCCACATGGGCATCTCCTACGTCACCTACGGCACGTCGAAAGCGGCGATGAACCAGATGACGCGCACCACCGCGATCGAGTTCGCGAAGCATCATGTGCGGGTGAACGCGATCCTGCCCGGCCTGATGAAGACGCCGATGGTGGAGCATTCGGCCGGTCTCGCCAACAGCTACGCCAAGGGCGACGTCGAAGCGATGTGGCGCGCCCGCGATGCCCAGGTGCCGATGGGCCACATGGGTGACGCGTGGGACGTCGCGAACGCCGCGCTGTTCCTGGCGTCGGATGAATCGAGATACGTGACAGGCATCGAGCTCGTGGTCGACGGCGGGATCACCTGCAAGGCGGGGGCTTAGGTTCTAGCTGCCGCCCAATCTCCGTCGTCGTCGCGGATCCGAGCTGACGCTTGTCCGGGACGACAGCGGAATTTGTCTCGGGCAGCCTTGCTCATCCCCCTGCACTCAATTCTGCCCGATCGAGCTCTTCCTCGAGCCGGTGAAACGCGTCGTCCCCGATCACCTCGGTGGCACGGAGATCGAAGATTGACCTGCGCGCGGCCTCGATGGCGCGGCGGCGCAGGGGATCGGCCGGCAGCTCGCCGTTGGGGATGCCGCCATGCGGATCGTCGTCCGCCTGCATCAGGATGGCGCGGTATTCGAGCCTGAGGATTTCAGCCTCTTCCGACGGATCGTCCTCGATCGCATCGAGTGCGGCACGATAGGCGATGGCGCGGGCGCGCGCGACCTCGATACCGACGGGATCGTCATCCCTGAGGCCGAAGGCCAGGATCAGCGGTCGCAGCGTCAGGCCCTGGATCACCAGCGAGCCCAGCACCACCGCGAAGGCGATGAAGACGATGAAGTCGCGATAAGGGAAGTTCTCAGGCAGCGCGAAGGCGGTTGCGAGCGTGACGAGGCCCCGCATGCCGCACCAGGAAATGATGAGACCGCCCTCGGGCGAAGCGGCCTGGTTCGGATCCTTGGGGCGATAGATCCCGTGCGCGATCAACAGGCGCAACGTGGTACGGTAGAACGTCACCCAGAGCAGCCGCACCAGGATGACCGTGAGCAGAATCCAGCCCGCGGCCGCGCAATATTCCCAGCGCACGTCCGCATCCAGCTTGGTCCAGATCGGCCGCATCTGCATGCCGATCAGCATGAAGGCGAGCACGTTGAGGACGAACACCGTCGTTTCCCACACCGCATAGGAGGGCACTCGCAACCGCGCCGGGACGCGCGCAGGCGCCGACTGCGCGAGGGTGATGGCATAGACCACGATGGTCAGGATGCCGGAGAGGCCGAGATGCTCGGCGCCGATCCAGATCAGGAAGGTTGTCGCGAACTGCACGATGATCGCGCTCGGCACCTCTCGCACCCGCTCCATGATGGGCGGGATGACGCGCCCCGCGACAAGGCCGGCCAGCACGCTGCCGACCAGTCCGAGCGCGATCGTCGGCGCGACCTCGCTCCATTTCAGGTGCTCCATGACGACAGCGCCGACAGCGATGCGATAGATCAAGAGCGCGCTCGCGTCGTTGAGCAGGCTCTCGCCCTCGAGCACCTTGATCATGCGATAGGGCAGCTTCACCTGGCTCAGGATCGCGACGGCAGCCGCGGCATCCGGCGGCGCGACGATGGCGCCGAGCGCCACGGCGGCGGCCCAGGGCATGTCGGGGAACAGCCGGTGCGCGACATAGGCCACGCCAGCCGTGGTCAGGCCGACCGCGACCACGACAAGGGTCGAGACCGGAACCCAATTCTTGCGCAGGTCGCGCAGCGACGTATCGTAGGCCGCATCCAGCAGCACTGGTGCGACAAAAAGGGCCAATGCCAGGCCTGGATCGAGAGACCAGGACGGGCTGTTCGGCACGAAGGCGATCAACGCGCCGCCGATGGCGAGAAAGGTCGGGTAGGGGACCTTGATCCGCCGCGCCAGCGCCGATAAGGCAACGGCGCCGAGCAGAAGCGCGATGATCCATTCGAATGTCGACACGACGATCCCCGAAACCGATGTGAGCGGCGCCACAAGCTAGCACCAATCCGGCCGTATGATGGATAGTGCGGCCTCAAGGCAAGACCTTCCAACTGCAACGAGCATGCGTTTTCATAAACTCATTCAGATGTCGGCAGCCGTCGTGCTTGCAGCGGTCTCGCCAGGTGCGGCCCGGGCCGCGACCGGCGGCGAGCCGGCAGCCGTCGCGCCGATCGACGTCGCGGCATGCCTCACCGCTGCCGCTGCCGATGACATGGACAAGGCAGGCCCGGCCTGCGCCGCCGTCATCGACAACGACAAGACGGCAAAGCCCGATCTGGTCAAGGCGCTGGGCGCGCGCGGCGCGCTTTATGCCCGGCATGACCAGATCGACCGCGCCATCGCCGACGACAGCCGTGTTCTGCTGCTCGATCCGACGCTCGCCGACGTCTTCAACGCGCGTGGCGAGCTGTGGCTGAAGAAGGGCGACAAGCCCAAGGCGGTGCAGGACTTCGGCGCCGCGCTTCGGATCGATCCGAACCACGAAAAGGCCAGGGCCAATCACAAGGCCATGGCGCGCGAGCTCGAGCGGATCGGTGCCCAGATGGCAGTGGCCGGCAAGCCGAGCTTCAACTGCGCCGGCGCGCGCCGCCCGGTTGAGAAGGCGATCTGCGCCAATCGCGAGCTCGCGGATCTCGATCGCGAGGTCTATGCCGCCCATGCGCGCGTGCTGCGCGAGGCGCGCGATCCAGGTGAGGCCAAGAAAGTCCAGCACGAGCAGGATGACTTTGTTGCTCGTCGGAATGCCGGATTCGGCCGCCCGGGATATGATCTGAAGAAGGCGATGCAGGAACGGCTGCAGCGGCTGAATGGGGTGGACGGGTATTGAGGCCCTCCGCCCCTCCCCGCGTGCGGGGAGAGGTGGCGCTGGCATCGTTCGCCCCTCGCGATCTGCCTTATTTTTGAACCCACGCTCCCCCCGCCGCGACAACGGGAAAACCTGATGTCACGGAGCTTTACGCCATGTGCGGCACGCGTTCTTCCGCGCAAATGTCCTCGATCACACATAGCCGGCTGCGCACTTTCCTCCTCAGCGCCGCGCTCAGCCTCGTCCTCGCCGCCCCGGCATCGGCCGCCGATTGCGTGATGGACAGCAAGGCCGCTCCAGCGGACATCATCTCCGCGTGCGGCACCATCATCGATCAGACCTCGAATCCGAATTCCGACCGTGTCGCGGCGCTGCTGGTGCGGGCCGATGCCAATGCGCGGATATCCGGCGGCCTCACGCAGGCGCTGCGGGACATCGACCGCGCCATCGCGCTCGACGGCAAGAACGCGCGGGCCTGGCGGCTGCGCGGCAACCTGTTGCGCGAAGCGGGCGGCGATCTCAACCGTGCCACGTCCGATCTCAGCAAGGCGATCGAGCTCGATCCGAAAGATGCCGAAGCCTACGAGCAGCGCGGCGTCGCCTACACCAGCCAGCACCGTTACGATCGCGCGATCGCCGATTACGACCAGGCCATCAAACTGAAGCCGGATGATGCGCAGGCCTGGTCCGACCGCGGCGCGACTAACTACCTCAATGGCGACAACGAGAAGGCGGTTGCCGATCTCAGCGAGGCCCTGCGGCTCGATCCGAGCCGGGCGCGCAGCTATACCAATCGCGGTGCCGCCTACAAGAAGCTCGGCCAGCTCGACAAGTCGGTCGCCGACGACAGCGAGGCGATCAGGCTCGATCCGAAAGTGCCTGAGTATTACGACAATCGCGGGCTCACCTACGCTGCGATGAAAGACTACGACAAGGCGATCGCCGATTACGACCAGGCGCTGCGGCTGGCGCCGCGGGCGAACTTCTTCACCAACCGCGGCGATTCCTATCAGTACAAGGGCGAGTTCGGTGCGGCGCTCAGCGACTACGAGGCCGCGCTGAAGCTCGATCCTGACTTCGCGAAGACCTACAACAACCGCGCGGTGCTCTATTCCAAGATGGGCGAGCGCAAGAAGGCGCTGGCCGATTACGAGACCGCGCTGCGGCTCGACCCCGGCAACGCCAATGCCGCAGACGGCCGCCGCACCATGATGGCGGAGATCGCCAGGTTCGGCGCCGAGGCGCCTCACCCGCTGGCCGCGAATTCAGGCAACGGCCCGTCATTCGATTGCGCCTCAGCCAAGCGCGAGGTGGAGAAGGTGATCTGCGCCGATCCGCAATTGGGCGCGCTCGACCGCCAGCTCGCCGAGGCCTATGAGCGCGTGCTGAAATCGATGAGCCGGCGTCAAGCCGCCGGCTTGCGCAAGTCCCAGCACGATTTCCTCGCCACCCGCGACGCCAGCTTCCGCCGCCCTGGCTACGATCTGAAGAAGGTCATGCAGGACCGGTTGCAACGGTTGAATGCGATGGAAGGGTAGTTTCAGCTTGAACCGCGGCCCGTTCCCGGGAAAATACCCCTCAAACAAGGTCGGCTTTTGATCCCTGTCATGGCGGAACTGACGTTCCGCCGTCAGGTCAAGGCAAGGCCATCAAAGGAGAAACGGGAGCGCCGGGAATGAATGTCCAGGGAAAGAGTGGGTATCACGAGGTCCATGCGCGCTCGCTGGCCGATCCCGAAGGCTTTTGGGCTGAGGCGGCCAAGGAGATCGACTGGATCGAGCCGTCGAAAAAGATCTTCGACCCTACGCAGGGCGTCTACGGCCGCTGGTTCGCCGGCGGCGTCGTCAATACCTGCTACAACGCGCTCGACCGCCACGTCGAACGCGGCCGCGCCGACCAGGTCGCACTGATCCACGATTCGCCGCTGACCGGCTCGGTCACCAAACTCACTTATGCCGTGCTGCTGACTGAGGTGCAGGTGCTCGCCGCGATCATGCAGGATTTTGGCGTCGCCAAGGGCGACCGCATCATCCTCTATATGCCGATGGTGCCGGAGGCCGTGGTCGCGATGCTCGCCTGCGCGCGCATCGGCGCGGTGCACTCTGTGGTGTTCGGCGGCTTTGCCGCCAAGGAACTCGCGACCCGCATTGACGACGCACAGCCAAAGCTCATTCTCTCGGCGAGCTGCGGCATCGAGCCCGGCCGCATCGTGCAGTACAAGCCGCTGCTGGACGAGGCGATCAAGCTGGCGTCCGCCAAGCCAAAGGCCTGCATCGTGCTGCAGCGTCCGCAGCTGACGTGCGACCTCGCGCCGAAGCGCGATTATGATTGGGCGAGCCTGCGCCGCAAGGCGATGAACGAGGGCAAGAAGGCGCCTTGCGTGCCGGTCGCTGCGACAGACCCGCTCTACATCCTCTACACCTCGGGCACGACAGGCATTCCCAAAGGCGTCGTGCGCGACAATGGCGGGCATATGGTCGCGGTGAAGTGGTCGATGTTCAACCTCTATGGCGTCAAGCCGGGCGAGGTCTGGTGGTGCGGCTCCGACATCGGCTGGGTCGTCGGCCACAGTTACATCGTCTACGGCCCCCTGCTGCATGGCGCGACCTCGGTCATGTATGAGGGCAAGCCGGTCGGCACGCCGGATGCCGGCGCGTTCTGGCGCGTGATCTCCGAGCACAAGGCGGTCGCGCTGTTCACCGCGCCAACCGCCTTCCGCGCGATCCGCAAAGAGGACCCGGACGGAAAATTCATCCGGCAATATGACCTGTCGAAATTCCGCACGCTGTTCCTCGCCGGCGAGCGCGCCGATCCGCCGACGGTGGAATGGGCGGAGCAGCAATTGAAGGTGCCTGTGATCGACCATTGGTGGCAGACCGAGACCGGCTGGTGCATTGCCGGCAATCCGGTCGGCCTCGGCCAATTGCCGGTGAAGCATGGCTCGCCGACGGTGCCGATGCCGGGGTATCAGGTCGACGTAGTGGATGAAGCCGCAAAGCCCGTGCCGGCGAATAGCATGGGCTCGATCGTGATCAAACTGCCGATGCCGCCGGGCTGTTTGCCGACGCTGTGGAATCAGGATGAACGCTTCAAGGAGGCGTATCTCAGCGAATTTCCCGGCTACTACAAGACCTCGGACGCCGGTTACAAGGACGAGGACGGCTACGTCTTCGTCATGGGCCGCACCGACGACATCATCAATGTCGCCGGCCACCGCCTCTCCACCGGCGGCATGGAAGAGATCCTGGCTTCGCACCCGGATGTCGCCGAATGTGCCGTGCTCGGCGTCAAGGATGCGATCAAGGGCGAGGTGCCCTGCGGCTTCCTGGTGCTGAAGGCCGGCGTGAAACGCTCTCCTGGTGAGATCGAAAAGGAGATCATCGCGCTGGTGCGCGACAAGCTTGGCCCCGTCGCCGCCTTCAAGCTCGCCATCACCGTCGGCCGCCTGCCCAAGACGCGCTCGGGCAAGATCCTGCGCGGCACCATCAAGAAGATCGCCGACGGCGAGGCCTGGACCATGCCGGCCACGATCGAGGATCCGAAGGTGCTGGACGAGATCGGCGAGGCGCTGAAGGGGAGAGTGTGAGATTTGACCCGTCATTCCGGGGCGATGCGCAGCATCGAGCCCGGAATCTCGAGATTCCGGGTCTGGTGCTTACGCCCGATCCCGGAATGACGGTGTTGCCGACTTACAATCTCCTCATTCCGCGCTAAACAGGGCCGGCCAACAGGGGACCTGCTATGTCACTCGCCACCGCGCCGCGGCTGCTCGTTGCCGTGGGCTTCGCCCTCGCTCTCTCCGCCTGTGCGGGGCGTTACCAGACGCCGACCGCGATGGGTGGCGACGACGACGATGCGGTGTGCCAGGGCCGCGGCCTCGCGGTCGGCTCGCCGGAATATGTGGCCTGCCGCAAGGACCGCGACGTCCAGCGCAATGCGGCGCTCGCCCGCTCCGACCGCCGCCAGCGCGATCTCGGCGAATACATGCTGAACCATCCGGAGCGGCCCTGACATCGGCTGCGGTACTATCCTGCGCGCGACGGCTGGCCTTGACGTGACTCATCTGCAACGCCACGGCCAAATCGTGTCGCGCCTGTCCTGATTTGATCGGCATCAAATCCTTCCCCAGCGCCTTTCTGCTCTGACCCTGATGTCGCGCAACGAAGCGCGCTTATGGTTGAAGGGGATTGAAATGCAGAGAACGATAAGAAACTTGGCGCGGCTGGCGGCGCTTGGCGCCGCCTTCGCGGCGGCTGTTGAGTTCGCGCAGGCGGCCGACTTGCCTGTCTACACGAAGGCCCCGCCGCCGGCGGAGAGTTTCAATCCCTGGATGATACGTCTGCGCGTGCTCGGCGTCCTGCCGGATGCCGGCGGCTCGACCGTCAATGTCGCGGGCGTCCCGACGCTGTCGTCGCCGAATTCCGGTCTGTCGATCAGCAACCAGGCTGTGCCCGAGCTCGACATCAGCTACTTCTTCACGAAGAACATCGCGGCCGAGCTCATCCTCGGCGTCACCAGGCATTCCATCAGCGGCACCGGTTCGCTCGCCAACCTGCCGATCGGCAAGACCACGCTGCTGCCGCCGACGCTGACGCTGCAATATCACTTCGACAATTTCGGTGCGTTCAAGCCCTATATCGGCGCCGGTGTGAACTATACGGTGTTCTTCAACAACTCGGCCGCCAACACCCCCGCCGCCATCGTCGGTCCGCCCGCCATCGTCGCCACCACGACTGCGCTGCATGTCAGCAACCAATGGGGCGGCGCCGTGCAGTTCGGTTTCGACTACATGCTCGACCGGCACTGGGGCCTCAACGTCGACGTGAAGAAGCTCTGGCTGCGTCCAGATTATTCGGCGACGGTCAGCGGCCTGCCCGTGACGGGCACCGCACATATCGACCCATGGCTGGTCGGAGGCGGTGTTACCTACAAGTTCTGATGACGTTTCGCGGTGCCGGGACAACCCCGGCGCTGCGACCTTGTCGTCGTTCGCCGCGGCGAGGGGCGCGCGGCTATCTCGCATGCAAGGTCCGCGGATGCCGCTCGTGCAAGAGCTTCGCCAATGCGTCGCGATCCTCCGGGCGGTCTTTGACGGCAATTTCGAAAAGGGCTTCCTGGACATCGCGGGGCATATCGCCCCACACAGCCAGAGCAGCGCGCCCCAGCATCAGCGCAAAATGGTCTTCGTCATCCCGCATTGCTGATCCTCCGCGTTGAACACAATGCGAGGTCAGCCGCAACGTTCCCTGCGCGAGCCTGCGAGGGTTCGGTTGCGCAAAATAAAACGCGGCGGATCGCTCCGCCGCGTTCGAACCGGATGCGAGGGACGGAGCCTACTCCTCCTCTTCCTCGTGCTTCTTGCCGCCGAGGGTCTTGAGCTTGGCGAACACGGCGTCGACGTTGAGGTCGTCGCTCGACTTCTCCGACGACTCGTACTCGTCCTTCTTGGTGGTCTCGGACGCCGGCAGCAGGGTGGCGCCGCCGTAATTGGCGTCAACAGGCTTTTCCTTGGCGGCGCGCGCCACTTCGAAATCGAGCTCGATCTGCGAGCAAAGGCCGAGGGTCACCGGGTCGATCGGGGTCAGCTGCGAGGTGTTCCAGTGGGTGCGGTCGCGGACGCTGGCGATCGTGCTCTTGGTGGTGCCGACCAGGCGCATGATCTGAGCATCCTTGAGCTCGGGATGGCTGCGCAGCAGCCAGAGGATGGCGCTGGGACGCTCGTGACGGCGCGATACCGGGGTGTAGCGCGGGCCCTTGCGCTTGGGCTGGGGCGGCAGCACGACCTTGCTCTCCTGGAGACGGAGCCGGTAGTCCTGGTTCTTCTCGCCCTTCTCGATTTCCTCGCGGGTCAGCTGGCCGTTGGAAATCGGGTCCATGCCCTTGATGCCCTGGGCGGCGTCGCCGTCGGCGATCGCGCGCACCTCGAGGGGATGCATCTTGGTGAAATCGGCGACCTGGTCGAAGGTCAGCGCGGTGTTGTCGAGCAGCCAGACGGCGGTCGCCTTGGGCATCAGAGGTGCGTTGCTCATGGCAAATCTCCTTTGTGCTTCGCCCACCCCCTCAGGAGGCGAAACCGGTGGTCATCAGCGATGACAGGGAATTCGCGCTATATAAGCCCGGAGGGGGTAGCCACGCAATGGTTCTGCTATAGATAGTGCCTTGACAGCGTCTGAAAGGGGGCCCAATTCCCTCTGAAGCCGCCGTAGGCCCTTAAGCTTTAGCCCCTGTTCCATCCACCGACCGTCTTCCGCCCGTATTGCCGGGTGATTCGGTCCCGAGATCGCTCAATGTCAGCCAAACCAGACCTCAAGATCGTGCTTTGTTCTCCCCGCGGCTTCTGCGCCGGGGTGGTCCGGGCGATCGACACCGTGGAACGGGCGCTCGATAAGTATGGCGCCCCCGTCTACGTTCGCCATGAGATTGTGCATAACAAATACGTCGTCGACGGGTTGAAAAAGAAGGGCGCCATCTTCGTCGAGGAGCTGGCGGAGATCCCGGAGAACACGACCGCGCCGGTGGTGTTCTCGGCCCATGGCGTGCCGAAGTCGGTTCCCGCCGACGCCCAGTCCCGCAATCTTTTCTCGCTGGATGCGACCTGCCCGCTGGTGACCAAGGTCCACCGCGAGGCCGCGATCCACTTCAAGCGAGGCCGCGAGATCTTCCTGATCGGCCACTCGCATCATCCTGAAGTGGTCGGCACGCTCGGCCAGCTGCCGGTCGGCGCGGTCACCCTGATCGAGACCGCCGAGGACGCCAAGACCATCAATCCGAAGGACCCGAACAATCTGGCCTTCGTGACCCAGACCACGCTGTCGATCGACGACACCGCGGAGATCGTGGCGCTGCTCAAGGAGCGCTTCCCGAACATCAACGGCCCGCACAAGGAAGACATCTGCTACGCCACCACCAACCGCCAGCTCGCGGTGAAGAAGGTGGCGCCGGTGGTGGACGCCCTGATCGTGGTCGGCGCGCCGAACTCGTCGAACTCGCAGCGCCTGCGCGAGGTCGCCGAGCGCGAGGGCTGCAAGATCGCCGTGCTGGCGCAGCGCGCCGCCGACATCGACTGGACCAAGTTCGGCAACATCACGAGCCTCGGCATCACCGCGGGCGCGTCGGCGCCGGAAGTGATCGTCGAGGAGATCATGGACGCCTTCGCCGAGCGCTACACGCTGCATGTGGAGACGGTCTCGGCCGCGGAAGAGAACGAGTTCTTCCCGCTGCCGCGCCAGGTGCGCCCCGAAGCCGCCGCCGAGTAGTCTTGCATGGCGGTCTACACCGACGTTGCCGCCGACGAGCTTGCGGATTTCCTGAAGCAATACGATCTCGGCGAACTGCTCTCCTACAAGGGCATCGCCGAGGGCGTCGAGAACACCAATTTCCTGCTGCATACGACCAAAGGGTCGTTCATCCTCACGCTCTACGAAAAGCGCGTGGCGAAGAACGATCTGCCGTTCTTCCTCGCGCTGATGACGCATCTGGCCGAGCACGGCGTGAGCTGCCCGTTGCCGGTGAAGGCCAGGGATGGCGAGCCGCTGCACGAGTTGCAGGGACGGCCCGCCGCGATCATCACTTTTCTCGAAGGCATCTGGCCGCGCAAGCCGAACGCTGTGCATTGCGCCGGTGTCGGCGAGGGCCTCGCCCGCATGCATCTGGCCGGCGCCGATTTCGCGATCAAGCGCGCCAACGCGTTGTCTGTCGCGGGTTGGCGGCCGCTGTTCGATGCAGCTGCGGATCGCGCCGACGAGGTGCAGCCGGACCTGCGCGCGTTTCTTTCGGCCGAGCTCGACTATCTCTCGGGCGGCGTCTGGCCGACCGATCTGCCCGAAGGCGTGATCCACGCCGATCTCTTCAACGACAACGTCTTCTTCCTCGGCGACAAGCTGTCGGGCATCATCGACTTCACCTTCGCCTGCAACGACATGCTGGCCTATGACGTCGCGATCTGCCTGAACGCCTGGTGCTTCGAGCCGGATCATTCCTTCAACGTCACCAAAGCGCGCGCCTTCCTCAACGCCTACGGGCGGGTGAGAAAGCTTTCCGAGGCCGAGGAGGCCGCGCTGCCGCTGCTGGCGCGGGGCGCCGCGATCCGCTTCCTGCTGACGCGGCTGGTCGACTGGCTCAACGTGCCTCCCGGCGCGCTGGTGAAGCCGAAGGATCCGCTGGAATATTTTCGCAAGCTGCGCTTCCATCAGAGCGTCTCCAGCGCGAGGGATTATGGGCTGATGCCGTCAGGACTGGTCGCGTGAGCGAGCTCCCCAATGTCACGATCTTCACCGACGGCGCCTGCTCGGGCAATCCCGGGCCCGGCGGCTGGGGCGCGATCCTGAAGTTCGGCGACAAGGAAAAAGAGCTGAACGGCGGCCAGCCACACACCACCAACAACCAGATGGAGTTGATGGCGGCGATCTCCGCGCTGGAAGCGCTGAAGAAGCCGTGCACCGTCGACCTCTACACCGACAGCCAGTATGTCCGGCAGGGCATCACCGGCTGGATCCACGGCTGGAAGCGCAACGGCTGGCGCACCGCCGACAAGAAGCCGGTGAAGAACGTCGAGTTATGGCAGCGCCTCGATGCGGCGCTGAAAGCGCACCAGGTGCGCTGGCACTGGGTCAAGGGCCACGCCGGCCACCCGGAGAACGAACGCGCCGATCAATTGGCGCGGGACGGGATCTTAAAGGCGAGGCTGCAGCAGCGGCTGGCGGAGTAGGTGTCATTCCGGGGCGCCCGAAGGGCGAGCCCGGAATCCATTCCTCTCCGCGCTCTGACGTGAGATGGATTCCGGGCTCGCGCTGCGCGCGCCCCGGAATGACGAGAGACTTAGAGTCTCGTAGGGTGGGCAAAGCGAAGCGTGCCCACGTTCTTCCAATTGGGGACGATGGTGGGCACGGCGCTGACGCGCCTTTGCCCACCCTACGGCACTTCTGCCGTGGCTCAGAGTTGCCCCAGCAGCGTATCGCCGCCCGACACCTCGACCTTGCCGGGCATCGCCTCGAGGTTCAGCTTCTTGACCACGCCGTCCTCGACCAGCATCGAATAGCGCTTGGAGCGGATGCCGAGGCCGTTGGCGGAGGCATCGAGCTCCATGCCGATTGCCTTGGTGAAGTCGGCATTGCCGTCGGCGAGGAAGATCGCCTCGTCACGCTGGTCGGTGTCGCGCTTCCAGGCATTCATGACGAAAGCGTCGTTGACAGAGACGATGGCGATGGTGTCGACGCCCTTGTCCTTCATGGCGTAGGCGTTGAGGAAAATGCTCGGCAGATGCATCTTGTGGCAGGTGCCGGTGTAGGCGCCGGGCACGGCGAACAGCGCCACTTTCTTGCCCTTGAAGATATCGTCGGTGGTCTTCACCTGCGGGCCTTCCGCCGTCATCACGCGGAATTTCGTCTCGGGCAGCTTGTCGCCAACTTGGATCGCCATGGTCGTTTCTCCATTGAAAGAGGCCGCCAGAGTTCTAGAGCATTTTACCACCGGAGGGAAACGGCTGTAATGAGCCGATGCTGCCAATTCTCGGCATTGCGAGCCAACGGGTCCGCGCGAAGCGCGGCCCGATGACAGGTTCCGCGAAGCAATCCAAGCTGTGTCCGTGGAGGGATTCTGGATTGCTTCGTCGCAAGAGCTCCTCGCAATGACGACGGGGCGCGTCGTCGCGCCCCGTCGTACCGTTGGCGACGTCCTACGCCGCCTGGGCCTTCTTCTGGTCGCGTAGCTCGCGGCGGAGGATCTTGCCGACATTGGTCTTGGGCAAGTCGGTGCGGAATTCGATGTGCTTGGGTACCTTGTAGCCGGTGAGCTGCTCGTGACAGAACTTGATCACGTCCTCGGCCGTGAGGTTCGGATCCTTCTTCACCACAAAGGCCTTCACCGCTTCGCCCGATTTGGCGTCGGGGATACCGATCACGGCGCATTCCAGCACGCCCGGATGGCTCGCGATCACTTCCTCGATCTCGTTCGGATAGACATTGAAGCCGGAGACCAGGATCATGTCCTTCTTGCGGTCGACGATCTTGGTGTAGCCCTTCTCGTCCATGATGCCGATGTCGCCGGTGCGGAAATAGCCGTCCGCGGTCATCACCTTGGCGGTCTCTTCCGGCCTGTTCCAGTAGCCGGCCATCACCTGCGGGCCCTTGGCGCAGATCTCGCCCGGCTGGCCGAGCGGCACCTCGTTGCCCTCGTCGTCGCGGATCGAGATGTAAGTCGACGGCACGGGGATGCCGATGGTGCCATTGAACTCAGCATTGGTCGCGGTGTTGCAGGTCAGCGTCGGCGAGGTCTCCGACAGACCGTAGCCTTCGGCGATCGAGCAGCCCGTGATCGCCTTCCACTGCTCGGCCACCGGACGCTGCACGGCCATGCCGCCGCCGTTCGAGATCTTCAGCTTGGAGAAGTCGAGCTTCTTGAAGTCAGGGTGATGCATCAGGCCGTTGTAAAGCGTGTTGACGGCCGGGAAGCTATTGACCTGGTATTTTGCCAGCTCCTTGATGAAGCCCGCGATGTCGCGCGGGTTCGGGATCAGGAGATTGCAGCCGCCGGCACGCACCGCGAGCAGGTAGCAGGCCGTCAGCGCGAAGATGTGATAGAGCGGCAGCGCGCACACGATCATCAGCTGCTCGACATGCGGCGGCTGAGCCAGCGCCGGCTGCAGCCAGGCGTCGTTCTGCAACACGTTGGCGACGATGTTGCGATGGAGCAGCGTAGCGCCCTTGGAGACGCCGGTGGTGCCGCCGGTATATTGCAGGAAAGCGACGTCGCCAGGCGAGAGCTTTGGCTTGTTGAAGGTCTGGCCGCGGCCCGCCGCGAGCGCATCGTTGAAGGACACCGCGCCGGGCAGCGCGAAGGCCGGCACCATCTTCTTGACGCGGCGAACGACGAGATTGACGATCACACCCTTGAAGCCGAGCAGATCGCCCATGCTGGCGACGATGACGTGCTTGACCGGGGTCTTCGCAATCACCTGCTCGACGGTGTGGGCAAAGTTCTCCAGCACGATGATGGCTTCGGCGCCGGAATCCTTGAGCTGATGCTCGAGCTCGCGCGGGGTGTAGAGCGGGTTGACGTTGACCACGGCAAAGCCGGCACGCAGCACGGCTGCGGTGGCCACGGGGTATTGCAGCACGTTCGGCATCATGACCGCGACGCGGGCGCCGCGCTGCAGGCCGCGGCCCTGCAAATAGGCGGCGAGCGCCAGCGACATCTGGTCGAGGTCGCGATAGGTGATCGCCTTGTCCATGCAGATGAACGCCTTGCGGTCGGCGAACTTCGCAAAGCTCTCCTCCAAGAGATCGACCAGCGATGCGTATTGCGTCGGCTCGATATCAGCGGGCACGCCGGGCGGATATTGCTTGAGCCAGATGCGCTCCATGGAAACTCCCCTCTCTTAACGTCAGTGCCCGTTGTGTCCCGGGCTGCCTCATTGCCGCCAGTATCGAGCCTGCCGGAACGGCTGGCAAGCGGTCGAGGCTTAGGGCAAAGGCCGGGAGGTGGCTACTGGAATCGTCGCAAGTCGCTGCCGCAGCTGCGAAGTGCGGCCGGGCCTGGAGCGTTAACCTAGCTGTTGTTGGGCGCGGGCTTCGACGCAGGCTTTGTCGCGGCCTTGGGTTTTGCAGGTTTGGCAGCCTGATCGCCGCTCGCCGCCGCCTTGTCCGCAGCGGGCTTGTTGGCAACAGGCTTGTTCTCAGCAGGTCTGGCCGCGGCATGCTTGCTCGCGGCCGGCTTTGCCGCGCTCTTTGCATCACTTTTTGCCGTGACGTCGGGCTTGGCGGCTGCCGTCTTGGCTTCGCTGCCGGCGTCGGGCTTCTTGGCGACGCGCGACTTCTTGCCACGCGCCTTCGGCGTGGCCTGCTGGTCGGCGTCGGCTGCGACGGCCGCGACGAGGGCCGCGCCTGTGCGGGTCGGGCCGGTATAGACCACCACGGGCTCCACAGCCTCCGCGGCCGAGGCCATCAGGTCGGACGCCTTCATCAGCGGCGGCTGGAGGCCGGCGGTGAAGAACGTGACCTTGGCTTCGCCGCCGGTCAGAGAGGTCGATCCGCTGCCATTGGTCGCGATCAACGCATCATCGTCGTCGCTGGCCGGATGTTTGCGGTGACCACCGCACATCTCCTCACGCAGGTTCGGCGGCGAGGCATCGACGGGCACGAGGTTTTCGACAGTGCCGAGCGAGGGGCGCAGCCACGACAGATTGTCCTGGCTGAAGCCGCGCTCGAGCAGCTGCGCCGCCTTCACCGCGCGCGCGGTGCCGGAATTGGCGCCGAGCACCACCGCGATCAGGCGGCGGCCGTTGCGCGTGGCCGAGGCCACGAGGTTGTAGCCGGAGGCACAGATGAAGCCGGTCTTGAAACCATCGGCGCCGGGATAGCGGCCGATCAGCTTGTTGAAGTTCGGCGTGATCCGCTTGCCGAAGCGGATCGCCGGGATGTGCACGAAGTACTCGTATTCGGGCAGGTCGCGGAGGAACGAGCGGGCGAGAATGCCGAGGTCGCGCGCCGAGGTGACGTGTCCGTCCGCGGGCAGCCCGTTCGGATTGACGTAGTTGGTCTGCGTCATGCCGAGCTTCTTCGCGGTGTCGTTCATCATCACCGAGAAGCCGTCGATCGATCCGCCGAGGCCTTCGGCCAGCACCACGGCCATGTCGTTCGCCGACTTGACCATCATCATCTTCAGCGCGTTGTCGACGGTGAGCTGTGTTCCCGGACGCAGGCCCATCTTCGAGGGCGACTGCGAGGCGGCCGTCGGCGACACCGTCAGCAGCGTGTCGAGTGTGATCTTGCCGTCCTTCACGGCCTTCAGCGTCACATAGGCGGTCATGATCTTGGTGACGGAGGCCGGATACCAGGGAATGGTGGCGTTCTCGGCCTGCAGCACCTTGCCGCTGTCGGCTTCGATCAGCAGCAACGCTTCGGCATTGACGGCGCGCGGCACGACAAGCGCACCGACGGCGAGCGTCGCGGCGAACAGGTTGAACAGGGATTTGCGAAGCAGCGGGCGAAAGGCGTGCACTATCCGATTCCGGTCCTTGGAGAGCCGCTGGTTCCACGCGGTTCTCGTGATCTGACGTTCGGTTTTGAAATCCAGCGCCGCCGCTCGCGGCAGCGCAAACCTATACCGGCTCGTGCGTCGAGAATAGGGGCTTCAAGGCGGTATTCCGCAATGAAATAGGCCGAATTTCGACAGTGCTACGGGGACTTGACGGCAGCGGAAGCTGCCTCCGCGGCACCTGCGCTGCCCCGCGCGGCCCGGGCTTGTTCCTGCACCATGAACTGGGCTCTGGCGAGCTCGGCAAAATGGCCGCCTTTGGCGACGAGTTCATCGAAAGTTCCGCTTTCGATCACCCGCCCGTTCTCGAACACCAGGATCCGCGTGGCATTGCGGATGGTGGAGAGGCGGTGGGCGATGACGAAGGTGGTGCGGCCCTTCATCACTTCATCGAGAGCGGCGTTCACCTTGGTCTCGGTCACGGCATCGAGCGCGCTGGTCGCCTCGTCCAGGATCAGGATCGGCGGGTCCTTCAGCAGCGCTCGTGCGATCGACAGTCGCTGCCGCTCGCCGCCGGAGAGCATGCGGCCGCGCTCGCCGGCATTGGTCGCAAAGCCGCCGCTCCGCTCGATGAAGTCGAGCGCCTGCGCGCGCTCCGCCGCCTTGCGCATCTCGGCTTCGGTCGCATCCGGCTTGCCGACGCGTAAGTTCTCCTCGATCGAGCGGTTGAACAGCAGCGCTTCCTGGAACACGACGCCGATATTCCGCCGCAGCGATGTCAGCGTCACGCCGCGCACGTCCATGCCGTCGATCCTGATGAAGCCGGATTGCGGATCGAAGGCACGGTGCAGCAGCGCGATCGCGGTCGACTTGCCGGCGCCGGTCGGGCCGACCAGCGCGATGGTCTGGCCAGGCAGTGCGGTGAAGGAGAGATCCTCGACCGCAGGCCGTTTGCCGTCATAGGAGAAGGTGACGTCGTTGAATTCGACGAGGCCGGAGAGCCGGCCTGCATCGATCGCGTCCGGTCGGTCGTGCACCGCGGGCACGGCATCGAGCACATTGAAGAACTCGCGCAGGCGCGGTGCCTCCATGAAGACGCTGTTGATGAAGCTCACCACTTGCTCCAGCTTCTGGATCAGCAGTGTGGCGAAGCTGACGAACATCACGATCTCGCCGACCGAGGTCAGGCCTTGATCGTGCAGGGCGATGCCGAGCGTGAAGATCGCGAGCACGGTGACGGTGGTGGAGGCGCGCGTGATCACCGTGACCAACGCCCACCACGACAGCACCGGCATTTGCGCCGCGAGCAGCTCGTCGGCGACCGAGCGCAAGCCCTTCACCTCGGATTCGACCCGCACGAAGCTCTGCACCAGCGCGACATTGCCGAGCGCGTCGGAGGCGCGTGCGGAGAGCTCGCTGTAATGCTCCTCGACCGCCATTTGCATGCCGAAGGTCCTGCGTACGACGAAGGTTGTCAGGGCGGTGAAAACGACGCAGAGCACGAACAGGAGGATCGCGAGTCGCCAGTTCAGATAGAGCGACAGCGGTAGCAGCACCACGACCGAGAGGATCGCGGCAAAATGCTCACGGAAGAAGCCGAGCCAGAGCCGCCACAGCGCGTCCGTGCCGTTGAGCATGACCTTCATCAGCCGTCCCGAATGGGTGCCGGAATGGAAGGTCAGCGGCAGCTGCAGGATGTGCTCGAAATAGCTGGTCAGCACCGCCTGGCGCTGGCGATGGGAAAGCCGGTCGGCTTGCAGGGCCACGAGCGCGCTGCAGGCGATGGTGAACAGTCCGAAGGCGACCCAGGCGGCGAGGAACGGCCAGGCCGAGTTCGAGCCTGCGACCGTCTTGCCGGAGAGCACGTCGACGATCCGCCCGAACAGCACCGGTTCGGCGAATTGCGAGCCGGCCAGCAGCAGATTGGCGAATGCCAGCAGCCAGCCCAGCCGCGCCTCCTTGCCGAGCAGTTCGAGAACGCGGGTGTAGAGACGGAAAATGGACATGAGGCAGGCGCTGACCCAGGCAGGCGGTATGATCTTGAGGTGACATTCTAAACTGGGATCGCCGGCGAGATACAGCGGAAGCTTTGTTCTATCCCGATCTCTCGCCGGGGGCGCTGAGAAGCGGCATGCCGGGGTTTGCCTGCATCACCTAACCTGAACGGGAGATGAGCGGCGGTCGCGTCACGATCACGCAAGCCCGTTCAGCTTGTGTTGGGATTGGGGAACCTAACTTGGGCAACAGGTGTTTGAGAGCCATGAGCCTGTCTCGAGGCACCAACGAAGGTCCCAAGGAGGGTCCAGGACATGTTTGACCGATTTTCAAAATTTGCCGGCCGCAAGGCCGTTCTCGCCACTGCCGCGGTGCTGGCACTGACCAGTGTCGCCCCCACCGCCTCGTTCGCCGGAGGCCGCCACTGGCATGGCGGCGGCGGCGCGGCCTTGGCCGGTGCAGCGATTGCCGGCGCCATCGGTACCGGGCTTGCGATCGCCGCGACCCGCGACGCCTACGCCTATGATCCGGGTCCGGGCTACTACTACGACAGCGCCCCGGCCTACTACAGCGGCCCCGCCTATGGTCCCGGCTATTATTATGGGTCGGGCTATGCAGAGCAGTATGGCGGCTACACCAAGGTCTGCTCCCACGGCTGGTCCGGCTACGCTTGCTATTGACCGGTCGGCCACAAGCCTATCCACCAACAAGCCGGCGCGCTTGCCGCGCCGGCTTGTTTTTCGCTTTTGTTGTCGCGTGTTAACGTGTCTACCATTGGTTTAGAGTAGTTTTGCGTAAATGAGTGATTCGCTTGAGCGGCTATATCTGGCTGTGCTCGCGGCCAGGGATCTTGATCCGGCAACATCGCGCACCGCCCGGCTGTTTCAGCGTGGGCCCTCCAAAATGGCGAAGAAGCTGGCGGAAGAGGCGATCGAGGTCGTGATCGATGCGGTCAACGGCGACGCCAAGGCCGTGGTCCGGGAAAGCGCCGACCTGCTCTACAATCTCACCGTGCTCTGGGCGTCCGCAGGCGTCCGCCCCGAAGACGTCTGGCGCGAGATGTCGCGGCGTGAGGACATGCTCGGCATCGCCGAAAAGCTGCCGAAGTCGCCGATGAAGCTGCCTAAGGTCGCCTCACCGAGCATCTCCAGGCGGCGGCCTATTGTCGCGCTGGAAGGCCGCGCGGCGCGAAAAAGGCATTAAATCGTCACAAAACTCGCGATGGACAAATCCGTCCCATGGTGCTTCATCGCGGCGCCATGCTGAAACGTATCTACGACTGGTGCATCGACGCCGCCCACAAGCCTTACGCACTCTGGATCATGGGTGCCGTGGCTTTCGCCGAAAGCTCCTTTTTTCCCGTTCCCCCGGATGTGATGCTGATCCCGATGTCCCTGGCGCGCCCGCAGCGCGCCTGGGTCTATGCGGCGATCTGCACCGCGACGTCGGTGCTGGGCGGCCTGCTCGGCTATGCCATCGGCGCGCTGCTGTTTGACTCGGTCGGCCACTGGCTGATCCAGGTCTATGGCCTCGGCGACAAGGTCGACGCTTTCCGCGCCTCCTATGCCCAGTGGGGCGCCATCATCATCCTGCTCAAGGGCTTGACGCCGATCCCCTACAAGCTCGTCACCATCACCTCGGGCTTTGCCGGCTACAATCTCGCTCTTTTCGTGCTGTGCTCGATCGTCGCGCGCGGCGGACGCTTTTTCATCGTGGCGATCCTGCTCAACCGCTATGGCGACTGGATCCGGGAGCGCATCGAGCGGCATCTCGGTCTGTGGGTCGCGCTCGGTGCTGCCGTGCTGGTGCTCGGCTTTGTTGTGGCGATCAAGCTGATCTGAACTTTGCCGCCGCGCCAGCGTCGGCTACGGTTGGTCTCATGATGGTTCGATCCGCCAATCCGGCCGTGCGGCTCGGGACGCTGATGTCAGCAGTGCTGCTCCTGCTCGGTGCCGGCGGGATCGGGTGGGCGCAATCGGTGCCGCAATCGCTGGGCGTGCAGGAGCAGGGGCCTCAGGCCGCGCCGCCGCCCGCCCCCTCAGCGCCGCCCGCGCCAGCGGAAAACCCCGGGCTGATCAATGAAATGGGCAAGCTGTTCGACAAGCTGCCCTCGATCCTGCCGCCGATCAAAAGCCCAAGCGAGGCCATGAACGACCTGTCGCGGCTGGCGACGCCGTCGACCATGGTCTCCGGTCGCGCGGCCTGCCCGATCTCCTCCAACGGTGCGCCCGACTGCAAGCTCGCCGCCAACCAGCTCTGCCAGAGCAAGGGCTACAAGGAAGGCAAGAGCCTCAACACCGATTCCGCCGAGAAGTGCTCGGCCAAGGTTCTCATTCCGGGCAGGCAACGCAAGCCGGATGATTGCCGCACCGATACCGTCGTCACCAGCGCGCTGTGCCAGAACTAGGGACGTCGCGCGAGCAGCAAGGAGCGCCCATGAGCCGTACGGAGCAGGATTTCCTCGGACCGCGTGAGATCGCCGACGACATCTACTACGGCGTCCAGACTATCAGGGGGAAGGAGAACTTCCACATCACCGGCATTCCGATGAGCCAGGAGCCTTACTTCGTGAAGGCGCTGGGTTACGTCAAGAAGGCCGCGGCGATGGCCAATCGCGACCTCGGCGCGATCGACGCCAAGGTCGCCGATGCCATCATCCTCGGCTGCGACCGCGTCATCGCCGGCGACATGATGGACCAGTTCGTCACCGACTTCATCCAGGGCGGCGCCGGCACCTCGACCAACATGAACGCCAACGAGGTGATCGCCAACCTCGCGCTGGAATCGCTCGGCTTCCACAAGGGCGACTACCAGCATGTCAGCCCGAACGACCACGTCAATTACGGCCAGTCGACCAACGACACCTATCCGACCGCGTTTCGGCTGGCGCTGATCCTGCGCCTCGAGAGCTACATGACGGCGCTGCGCCAGCTGCAGGAGGCCTTCTTCGCCAAGGGCCGCGAATTCGACCGCGTCCTGAAGATGGGCCGCACCCATCTGCAGGACGCGGTGCCGATGTCGCTCGGCGCCGAATTCCGCGGATGGGGGACCACGATCGGCGAGGAGGTCGACCGCATCTCGGAGGCGCGCGCGCTGCTGCGCGAGATCAATCTCGGCGCAACCGCGATCGGCACGTCGGTGACGGCGGCGGTCGGCTATCCCAAGCTCGCTGTCAGGCATTTGAGCGCGCTGACCGGCGTCGATTTCATCCTCGCCGGCGACCTCGTCGAGGCGACCTCGGACACCGGCGCCTATGTGCAACTCTCCGGCGTGCTGAAGCGCACCGCGAGCAAGCTGACCAAGATCTGCAACGACATCCGCCTGCTAGCCTCGGGCCCGCGTGCCGGCTTCAACGAGATCAACCTGCCGCAATTGCAGCCGGGCTCATCGATCATGCCGGGCAAGGTCAATCCCGTGATCCCCGAGGTCGTCAACCAGACCAGCTTCCTCGTTATCGGTCTCGACACCACGGTGACGCTGGCGGCATCCGCCGGCCAGCTCCAGCTCAACGTGATGGAGCCGGTGATCTCGTTCGCGCTGTTCTTCTCGATCCGCACCATGGAGCGCGCGGTCAACAGCCTGCGCGAGAATTGCGTCGTCGGCATCACCGCCAATGCGGAGCACACCCGCAACATGGTGCTGAACTCGCTCGGCATCGTCACCGTGCTGAAGCCGCTGCTCGGCTACAAGCAATGCGCCGAGATCGCGCGTGAAGGTTACAAGAGCGGCAAGTCGCTGCACCAGATCGTGGTGACCGAGCGCAAGCTGCTGACGCAGGAGAAATGGGACGAGATGTTCTCGTTCGAGCGGCTGATCAATCCGGATTTGATTTCCTGACGTCATTCCGGCGCGCGCCTCTTGGCGCGAGCCCGGAATCCATTCTGCAACTCGCGCCGAGGCCCGATGGATTTCCGGGCGCGACGCTGCGCCTCGCCCCGGAATGACGGGAGAGGAATTCCGTGCGTTGGAATTGCGAGTGCCGCGTCGGGCACGGCGTCACAACGCAATACTTGACAGTGGAAAGATTGCCTTGTTGGTATGGTCCCAACCTCTCATGCCTCCGCCAGCAAAGGATCGCGCCGCAATGTCCATGCCTGCTCTGTTCAAGGGACGCCTGTCGATCCCTGTGATCGGTTCGCCGCTCTTCATCATCTCGGTGCCGGACCTGGTGATCGCGCAGTGCAAGGCCGGCGTGGTGGGCTCGTTTCCGGCGCTGAACGCGCGGCCTCCGGAGCTGCTCGACGAGTGGCTGGCGCGGATCACCGAAGAGCTCGCGGCCTATGACCGCGCGCATCCCGACAAGCCGTCGGCGCCGTTCGCGGTCAACCAGATCGTGCACAAGTCGAACAACCGGCTCGATCACGACATGCAGCTTTGCGCCAAGCACAAGGTGCCAATGATCATCTCCTCGCTCGGCGCGCGCGAGGAGCTGAACCAGGCCGTGCACGGCTGGGGCGGTATCGTCTTCCACGACGTGATCAATCAAAAGTTTGCCCACAAGGCGATCGAGAAGGGCGCCGATGGCCTCATCCTGGTCGCGGCCGGCGCCGGCGGCCATGCCGGCACCATCTCGCCGCTGGCGTTCGTTGCAGAGACGCGCAAATGGTTCGACGGCCCGATAGCGCTGTCGGGCGCCATCGGCAATGGCAGGGCGATCCGCGCCGCGCGCATTCTCGGCGCCGACTTCGCCTATATCGGCTCGGCCTTCATCGCGACCAAGGAAGCCAATGCGGTCGACAAGTACAAGGAGATGATCGCCGGCTCGACGGCCGACGACATCGTTTATTCCAATCTTTTCACCGGCGTGCACGGCAATTACCTGAAGCCGTCGATCCTCGCCGCCGGCATGGATCCGGAAAACCTGCCGACGTCGGATCCCTCGAAGATGAATTTCGGCACCGACGCTTCCGGCGAGCGTGCCAAGCCGAAGGCCTGGAAGGAGATCTGGGGCTCCGGCCAGGGCATCGGCAGCATCGACGGCATTATCCCCGCTGCCGATCTGATCGCGCGCTTCAAGAAGGAATACGACGAGGCGATCGATCCGCCGTTGTGATGGCGCCCGCAATGAGTGCCATCTACCGCGTCGACGGCAACAGCGTCGTCACCAGCCCTGATGCCGCCGGCCCCTGGGACCGGCGCATGCAGCACGGCTCGGCGCCGTCGGCGCTGGTGACATGGGCGGCAGAGCGCATTGCGGCGCCTGTGCCGATGAACGTCGCGCGCGTCACCATCGATTTGATGCGGCCGGTGCCGGTTGCGCCGCTCACCATCGAGACCGAGGTGCTGCGCGAAGGTCGTAAGATCCAGCTTTGCGAGATCAAGCTCTTCGCCGACGATGTACAAGTCGTCGGCGCCACCGTTCTCAAGATCAGGCAGCAGTCACAGCCGTTGCCGGATGACGTCGGCGATCTGCCTGTTACCCTGCCGTCGCCCGAGGACTCGCTCGTCGAGGACGGCCACGGCGCGATCAGTCCGTTCGCGGGCATGGTCTCGATGCGCGCCGCGCGCGGCCGTTTCGGCCAGGCCGGCGCCGGCGCGATCTGGTTTCGTCTCGACCATCCGCTGGTCGAAGGCGAAGCGGTCTCGCAGGCGATGCGCGCCGTGGTCGCCGCCGATTTCTCCAACGGCACCGCCTCGACGCTCGACTTCCGGGCCTGGACCTACATCAATGCCGACCTCACGGTGAGCCTGGCGCGTCAGCCGGTGGGGGACTGGATCTTGCTCGATGGCGATTCCTGGATCGGCCCCGATGGTGCCGGCCTTGCGATGTCGCGTTTGGCTGATCGGCGGGGCTATTTCGGTCGCGCGGTGCAGAGCCTGGTGATCGAGAAGCGGTGAGTGTCACGGCAAGCACTGCCGTTGCTGCTGGGCCGATTGAACGGCAGGCTTCCGCCGCCGCGGAAGGGATGCTTGGTCATTTTCGACGCGGCATCCTGCCAGTTCAGAATCCGTAGAAGATCTTGATCTCCCACAGCACCACGATGATAGCCGTGATCAACGTGACCGCGGCGACTGCACTTTCCAGGGAAGCGACTCTCATGTCCCACTCCGCTTCCCAGCCCCATCAGCGGTCTAGTTGATTCCCGGATTCGCGGGCAATCGCGCCGGCCGCGCGGACACGCATTCGGCCGCGCATTGTGGTGTCGAGGCCACAACAGCACCGTATAATCCCGGGTGAAAGGGCTCAACATTCCCGGGATTTCGCGCAATGCGTGTCATCCGAACCGGTCGCTGCAATCAGGGAGATCACCCCACCATCCGGTCCCGCCCGCTCCAGAAGCCGGCGCGCAGCACCTTCTTGTCGACCTTGCCGACGCCGGTCATCGGCAGCTGCTTGACGAACTGGATCTGCTTCGGCGCGTGGGCCGAGCCCTTTCGCGTCCGCACCATGTTGATCAGCTCGTCCGGATCGGGCTTCGTACCCTCGCGCGGCACGACGATGGCGGTGACGGCCTCGCCCCATTTTTGGTCGGGTACGCCGACGACCGCGACCATCGCGACATCGGCATGTTGCGACAGCACGTCCTCCACCTCGCGCGGAAAGATGTTGAAGCCGCCGGTGACGATCATGTCCTTCTTGCGATCGAGGATGAACAGGTAGCCGCGCTCGTCCTGACGCGCGATGTCGCCGGTATGAACCCAGCCGTTCCTCAACGTCTCGGCGGTGATGTCAGGCCGCTTCCAGTACTCCGCCATCACGTGCGGCGCACGCACGCAGATCTCGCCGGCTTCGCCAATCTTCACCTCCTGGTCGTTGTCGTCGAGGATTTTGACCTCGCAGGCCGCGATCGGGAAGCCGCAGGACAGGAACAGCTCTGGCGTCCTGGGATCGTGATCCTTCTTGCGCAGCACCGAGACCGGATAGCATTCCGTTTGGCCGTAGAGCTGCGAGAACACCGGGCCGATGCGCTCGATGCCTTCGACGAGCCGGCTCGGCGACATCGCCGAGGCGCCGTAGAGCACGAGTTCGAGCGAGGACAGATCGGTCTTATCAAGCGCGGGATGATCGAGCAGCACATAGATCATGGTCGGCACGAACAGCGTGAAATCGATGCGCTCGCGCGCAATCGTCGCCAGCACGGCCTCGGGGTCGAAACCCTTCAGCATGTGCACGGTGCCGCCGCGCATCAGCGTCGGCAGCACCTTGGTGCCGGCGACGTGGCTGATCGGCGCCACCGTGAGGTAGCGCGCGGCGTCGGGGATTTCGAAATCGGCGAGGATCGCGCCGGCGGCTCCGGCGTTCTCGCGGTGATAGCGCAGCGCGCCCTTGGATTTGCCCGTGGTGCCGCCGGTGTAATTCAGTGTGGAGAGATCGTCGAGAGTTGCGAGGCACCGCGCGCTGGCGTGTCCAGCGCTCTCGATCGCCGCCAGCAGATCGACGCCGTACTCGGCCGGTCCCATCGTGAAGACAGCCTTGAGCAGGTTTGCCTTCGCGGCAAGCTCGCCGCCGCGATCGCGGAACGCAGCCACATCGACAACCAGCACCTGGGCCTCGGAATCCTCGAGCTGAAACAGCTGGTCCGTCTCCGATCCGAGGGGATGCAGCCAGGTGATGCAGCATCGCGACAATTGCGCGGCAACGCCGGCGCACCAGGTGTCGGCACGGTTGGCGGTGAGGAACGCGACGCGCGCACCCGGCTGCAGGCCGAGCCGCATGAATGCGCCCTGGATGCGTCCGATCAGATCGAGCGTGCCCTGATAGCTCAGCGATCCCCCGGGCCATGCGAAAGCGGTGCGGCCGGGATAGCGCGCCAGCGCCCGTAGCGTCTGCGCACAAGTCGGGGACGATGCGTGGAGCGGATCGGACATATGTTTCCTCGTTGCTTTGTCATCGGCTTCTCGCGTGCCAATGTTGCCGGTGACGCTAGCACAGAGCATGCGGAATGGAACGAGGAGGCGAGAGTGACGTCCGATCGACTGAAAATTTTTCGCGATCGTCTCAGCCTTCCGCTGATCGCGGCGCCGATGTTCCTGGTGTCGGGCGTCGAGTTGACGGTCGCGGCTTGCCGGAGCGGCGTCATCGGCAGCTTCCCCACCGTGAATTGCCGCAGCACGGAACAGCTCGATCAATGGCTCACCGAGATCGCAACGCGGTTGCGGCACCACGAAGATCGGGCCGGCCGAAAGGCTGCGCCGCTCTGTCCGAACCTGATCGTGCATCGCTCCAACGCGCGGCTCGAGCAGGATCTCGCCGTGCTGCTCAAGCACAAGCCTGAGATCGTCATCACCTCGGTCGGCTCGCCCGCACCCGTGTTGAAGCCGCTGCAAGACGCAGGCAGCCTGGTGCTGGCCGACGTTGCTTCGATCCGCCACGCCGAGCGCGCAGCGGCCGCAGGCGCCGATGGGTTGGTGCTGCTGACGGCGGGCGCCGGCGGACAAACCGGCTGGCTCAATCCGTTCGCCTTCGTCCGCGCGGTGCGCGCGTTCTACGACGGCATTGTCGTGCTCGCCGGCGGCATCAGCGATGGCCGCGCGCTGCATGCGGCCGAAGTGCTCGGCTGCGATCTCGGCTACATGGGCACGAAATTCATCGCGACGCGCGAGAGCATGGCGGACGACCGCTACAAGCAGATGCTGGTCGAGAGCAGCGCCGACGACATCCTGCTCACCACCGCGTTCACTGGCTTGCAGACCAGCATGCTAAAGCCGTCGATCATCGCGGCCGGGCTCGACCCTAATGACCTGCCGGCGCGTGGCGCCATCGACATCGGCAAGGACATCGACGTCGGCGCGCGCGAGATCAGGCCGAAGCGCTGGCGCGATATCTGGAGCGGCGGGCACTCGACGTCTGGAGTCACTGACGTGATGGCGGTCGATGACCTCGTTGCGCGAACGGTCGCGGAGTACCGGGCCGCAAGGGAGCGTTAACGTCCCGCGCCGCCCGGCTCGGTTAATCCCGCATGGCTCCGCAGGTCCGCATTTAACGGCAGATTAACCATCGCCCGCCAAGAATCCCCCTCACGGCCGCCAATCAGGACGAGAGGGACAGGCGATGGATTTCGATATTCTCAACAGCAAGACATCAGCCACGCTGGACGAGATCCGCGTCCGCGTCGCCCGTGCGCTGGCCCGTCACCCGCTCTGCCGCAATGTCCGCTTCGACATCGTCCGCGTCCCCCGCACCCGCCGGGGCGGCAATTGGACGGTGACGCTGCAATCGGTCGAGCCGCGCGCGGTGTGGGAGGCCTCCGAGATCGTCGCCGACATTCAGGATGCCTACGATCTGGCCATAGCGGCTTGATTTCCTGGAGCTTTTTGGCTTTGTCGCCTGAGGCGAGCCGATTGTCGCCGCAAAGGCACACTCAAGCCTTAATTCGCGCCTTTTTGCCGGGCATCTCTAACAACATCGTGAAGCGGTCCTTCCGGAGAGACGTTTGTCCAGAGCCATCACCATCACCGTGCTGACCTGCATCCTTGTCCTCGGTGCCGCCACCACTGCCATCCTCGGCCGCGATAGCGTGCCCAGTGTCAGTGCCGAAATGATCACCCAGGCTCCGCCGAAGCCGCTTGCTGCCAACCGCGCTGCCAAGGCGGACCGGCTGGTTCCAACTCTGGCGCTGGCCTCGGCCGCCATCGACCCGGTCCAGGTTCCTGCCGACAGGCTGTCGCAGGCGCCGGTGCTGACCGAGCCGCTGCGTCAGGCCTTTGCCGCAGCCGCGCCGTCCGATTTCCCGATGCCGAAAGCCGTTGAGACCAAGGCTGTTGAAACCAAGGCTGTTGAAACCAAGGCCCTTGAGACCAAGTCTGGCGAGACGAGGGTTGCGTCCTTGGAGTCGCCGGCTCCCGCAGAAACCACCGCCGCGCTCGAAGCATCGGCAAAGCCGAAGCCGATCGCGAAGCCGCAGCCGCAAAAGACCTACTCCCTGCTCTCCGACGTCCAGATCGCCGGCATCCGGGATCGCCTGAAACTGTCCTCGTCGCAGGAATATTACTGGCCCTCGGTCGAGACCGCGTTGCGCAACGTCGTCAAGAAGATCTCGGCGAACAAGCTCTCCAATCCCAACGGGCCCAACGTGCAGATCGATCCGAATTGCGATGAGGTCCAGCAGCTGAAGTCTGCCGCGATGCCGCTGCTGTTCCAGCTGCGTGATGATCAGAAGGAAGAAGTGCGCAAGCTCGCCCGCATCATCGGGCTGGAGAAGGTCGCGCAGCAGATCTAACCTCGTTCCCTCCCAGGGAACTGCGTCTTTCAGGAACATCCGGCAATCCCAACGCGTTGCTCGCTCCAAACAGGGAGTGGGCCAATGCGCGCCTCGACAGCTTATTTCGTCGGTGCCGGATCGATCGTTGCTGCCATTGCTATTGGCCTCGGCGGCGGCATCGTTGCCGGCAACATCATGAATCCAATCGCGCCCAAGCACGGGCCCGACACCAGCAAGGTGGCACAGCGCACTGAGGCCAACGCGCCAGCCATGACGAAGGCGCCGTCGGAGCGCGTGCAGTACCTCACGGGTTCGCAGGTATTCGGTACGATGGTCGTCCCGCCGGCGCAGGCCGAAGCCAAGCCGGACGCGAAGCCCGAAGCGCCGGCCAACGAGGCCAAAGCTGAACCGCCGGTGCCGCCGCGTGCGCAGACCGCAGCGGCCGAGCCGCCCAAGCCCGCGCCTTCACCGTCTCCGCAAGGGACAAAGCCCGCCGAGCAGCAGGCCTCGACGGAGCCGGCATCCTCGCCCGAGAATGCCTATGCCAAGGCCAGGGATTCCGACGTCAAGCGCGCCGCATCCGAGCGTCGCCGGGCGGAACGGCGGGAGCGCTGGGCCGAGCGTCGTCGCTATGAACAACGCGATGCGCGTGGCATGCGCGACCAGACCAATTGGGATGATGTCGCGCGCAGCGTCCGCGAGGATTCCGAGGCGCGTGATTTTGCCGGTCGGCCACGCAGCGGCTTCCCGCAGATCCGGCTGTTCGGGGATGATGACGACTAGGATGTGATGTCGCGCACCCGAATGTGCGCGGCATGCGATGCTTCCCCTCAGCATTGAGACGGCGGCTGTAAGCCGCCGCCTATATGTCAGCCGCCGTGCGACTCCACCACCTTGCGGCAGCCGTCTGAAAGCTTTGTCTTGTTGTCGCGCAGGCAGGCATTCATCTCCGGGGGCTTGCCAATGTGCTCCGCGCAGAACTTGCTGGCGTCGCCGCGGCAGGCCATCTGCTCCTGCGGCGTGGGGCCAGATTGCGCCGCGGCTGGCAGGACAGCTTCGGCGAGCAGCAGCGCGGCAAGAATTGAAGTCTTCATAAAGCACCTCTTTGCAATTGCGGTGGTCCCGCTGGGGATCAAGCGGGGCGGACCATCTCGCGGAGATCCATGGCGGGTCCATGCCATGTTCATGGCATCGGCTCGCAGGCTTGCCTGCCGCACCCCCATCTTCATGGCATGTCTTGGTGGTCAGTCTTTTGCCATTGAGGGTGCACGTCGGCCGCATGATCAGGTGATTGCACCAGGGCGCCGAACGGGAAGCAGGAGAACAACAATGTCGAAAAGAGTGGGAGCGCTGAGCGCCGGGTTGACGGTGATGATGCTGGCGGGTGCGGCGACGGTTTCGCTGGGCACGAGCCCGGCGCAGGCGGTGGTCTACTGCAAGACGGTCGGCGTGCCCAAGGGCTGCGTGGTGCGACCGGATGCGGCGGTGGTGGTTGCACCGGGAGCGCCGGTCGCGGCTGCAGCCGTGGTGACACCCGGCGTGGGCGCGCCGGGTGTCGGTGTTCGCGCCGGCACGCCGATGAATCGTGGCGGCCCGGTCAATCGCGTCGGCGTGCGGTGATGACTTCGTTGGATTGAGTTGATCGCTTTCGGGCCAAGGGCTGCGAACGAACCCCCGTCCTTCGCAATCCTACATCCCGGCCCGGTCCCTCTCCCCGCACGTCCCCTGCGCCCGGGGAGGGGGCTTTTCAGCCGCCGGCCGCATCATTGTCGGGAAAGATCTGCGGCAATTGCAGCCGTACGCGTGTGCCCGATCCATCCGAGCTCAGCTCGAGCACCGCACCGCAACGTCTCGCGCGGCTTCTCATGTTGTGCACGCCACGCGCGGTCTGGCCCGCACCCGCAGCTTCGCCGTCGTCGCCAAGCATAAAGCCGCGGCCATCGTCCGCGACGCTGATGACGCCATATGGTCCCTGGCCGTCGTTGCGCGTCTCCACCGTCACGGTGATGTGGCGCGCGGCCGCATGCTTGACCGCGTTGGTCACGGCCTCGTCCAGGATGCGCACGACCTGGATGACGTGCCAGGGCCGCAGCTCGGGGTGCAGCGGCAGGCCCTGCGGCGTTGCCACGCGCCAATGAAGCGCGATCTCATGCGGCCGCAGCTGCATGACCGCGCGCTCGCGCCAGGAACCGAGCGCGAGCATGAGGTCCCCGCCGATGTCGTCCATGGAATCGACGACCAGGCGCAGATCCCTCAGCGCGGCGCGCGCAGCGTCCGTGATGGTCGCCCCCTCTTGCCCGCGCTCGGAGAGCGCGACGATGCTGATGAGCTGGCCGCCGAGGCCGTCATGCAAGTCGCGCATCAGCCGGGTGCGCTCGTTGGCCAGCGCCGCGGCCCGGGCGCGCGCCTCCTCGCGGGCAAAGCTCGCTTTCAGCCGTTCCTCGGCCTCGCGCACGCGGGCGACGAGCTGGCCGGCAAAGCTGTCGACCTGGTTCAGCGCCCGGGCGAAGCGCCAGGTCAGGCCGGCGCCGATCGCGATCAGCAGCGCCGAATAGGACAGTCGCGAGACGAAGGTGCGTTCGTTGGGCAGGATCTCGAACACCGACAGCATGTCGTGGGCCCAGCAGGTCAGCACGATGGTCGCCGCGCAGCCAAGCGCGAAGCTGACGACGTCCTGTCGTCGCAGCACGGCATAGGCCGCGATGCCGGCCATCAGGACCAGACACAATCCAACCGTGGGGATGCCCAGAAGCATGAAGAGAATGCGCGGCAGTGGCGGACCAGCGATGAGGCCGCCCGCGATCACGATGAGCCCAGGCACGAACAGCAGCACGCCATGACGCGGCCAGTGCCAGCCGAGGAACAGCACGGCTGACGCCACGATCAGTGCGCTCTCGATCGGCGCGGAGGAGAGCAGCACTGCGACAAGTCTGGACGAGGCGGCCGGTGGCACCGGCGGCGTGATGAAGGCTTGCACGACGCCGAGCACCATTGCCGCCGCGAGCACGCCATAGACAGGCTCGTGACGCCGCATCAGCCACATGATGGCGAGGATGACGGCGAGGATCGATTGCCAGGCGGAGAATACCACGGGCAGCGTGACGAACAGCAGCGTGCGGGTCTCGTAGGCCGGCCGCAAGGCGGCGTCCGGGCCGACATAGACCGTGTCGAGGAAGCCGCGCAGCGGTCCCCACACGAACAGCCGCACGGTGATCTCATTGCTGCCTTCGTGCAGCAGCGAAGCTGGGATCACCGCGATCTCCGGCGTATTGCGGTCGGGCCGGTTGGCCGTGGGATCGCGCCGGGAGTCCAGGATCGCGACGCCGTTGATCGCGACCTCCACGCCGTTGCTGAAGCGTGGCAGGAAGACCGACCAGGTCGTGTCAGCGCCATCGGCCTTGAACACGAAGCTGCCCGAATAAAGCGGCGGCTCGGCGAGCGAATAGCGCGACGCGGTGAATTCAGGCAGCGTCACGGGCCGTGTCGTGCCGGCCTCGCGCAGTGAGAATTCGCTCACGGCAAAAGCATCGGGGTCGCGCGGCTGCAGCAGCCGCAGCCCGAGGAGGGTGGCGATCACGATCAGTATCTGGAGCAGCAGATAGGGCACAATGCGCGCGGGCCGCAGCCCGTGCCTGATGATCACCGCCTTCGCAGCGACCTCGCTCACAGCTTGATCAGGCCCTGCTGCACGGCCTCGAACACAGCTTCGCTGCGCGTGTGCACCTCGAGCTTGCGATAGATGCTCTTGATGTGGCCGGGGACGGTCTGCCTGGACAGACCGAGGTGGCTTGCGATTTCGGCGTAGCTGAATCCCTTGGCGATGCCCCAGAGGATGTCGATCTCGCGCGGCGTCAGCTTTGCGGTGTTGAGCACCGGCCCCGGCGCCGGCTCGGCCGAATTCTGCGTTCGTCGCACGATGAAGCGCGCGATCGAGGCCGAGATCGGCGAATGTCCGGCGACCAGGTCGCGCACGGTTGTCGCGATGTCGGTCGGGAAGGCGTCCTTGAGCAGATAGCCGGTGGCGCCGACGGTGATGGCGGAGATCACGCTTTCCTCGTCGCCCAGCGCCGAGATCACCATGATCTCGGTGTTGGGAAAGCGCTGCCTGGTCTCGCGGATCAGCTCGACGCCATGGCCGTCGGGCAGCCGCAGATCGGTCAGCAGCACGCGGGGCGCGCCGGCGGCAAGCGCGCTGCGGGCTTCGCCGAGCGTGCCGGCGGTGCGCACCTCGTAGCCAGCCTTGGTCAGGGCGTCCTGAAGGCGCCAGCAGGTCGGTGCGTCGTCTTCGACGAGGAGGATGGTGATGGCCTCACCGGTCTCGTCCTGGTCCGTCATGATCAAGGTCCCGGCCGCGTGTCCCCCGCGGCGTGTGCGGCCAGTCTAGCGGCGGCAGGATGGGCGCGACACCCATAATCATGGGGGCGGAGCAATGCGTCGAGAGCCCAACGGCTTCGTTTGCCCAACTCGCCCGCCGCTACTTGCTTGCCAGCGGCGAGGCGGTCTTCGCAGCCGGCAGCGCAGGGGCGGGCAGACGCTGCACCGAGATTTTCGCCGTACCGGTGTTGTTGCGATAAAACAGGTCCGGTGGGCCCTGGATCGCCATGAGCCACGGCGGCACCATCGATGCCGGCAGGAGCTGCGGAAAGACCTGCACCGCATCGTTGACATAGAAGAACAGCTCGCCGGAGTCGGGGGCGATGAACTCGGCGACGATGCGGTCGGTCAGCCCTTCGTTCCGCCAGACCTGCCCTGCATCCGCGAGCATGTCCTGCGGGATCGGCTCGAAATTGCCGAGCGTTTTCAGCTCGTCCTTGAACCGCTCGATATCGTCGAGGCTGACAGGATATTGATCCCGTCCTGCAACATCGTCTTCCGCAGGAAGCGTCGGCTTGGTCCGCCGCGGCAATGCGTCGGCCGGGATCACGTTGATTGCCTGCAAGGGAAGCTCAATCACTCCTTTCGTCCCGATGCGAACCACAGGCTGGAACCAGTCTGCCGCATACAGACGCAGCTCGGGCAAAGCGATGGTATGACGCAGCCCATGCGTCCGGAAGCCATTCGCTCCGCTCAAGGTGGTGCGGTCGAACCAGGGCTCCTTGACATCGATGAAGACGCGATATTTGCGGCCTTTCTCGACCGCGAGCCCGCTCCACCAGCAGAACGTCCTGGTATCGAACAGCGCGATCGCATCGGTCGGGTCGTCACGCACCGGCGCGCCGATCTGAGGTGATCCGGCAGCATCCTGGCTTGCGGTGCAGACCTTTCCGAGCGCGACGCGGCCGGTAAACAGGCTGTTCGACAGGATCAGAGCCGTCGAGCCGAAGATCGTGAGCAGGAAGATGGCCGGCACGAGGCCCTTGGTGATGACGAGGCCTGCCGGTCCGGCATTGGTCCGCATCCAATGGCCGAACCTCAACAGCGGGCCCGGCTTGTCGATATGGCTCAGGCTCGCCTTGCGGCGGGGCGTATTCCAGGCGAGGCGCGCGCGTTCCTGGATGGTGTCACGCAGCTCCGAATTCTTGTTCCAGATCCACCAGGCCAGGGCGCCCACGATCGACGTCATGAACGGATAATAGATCGCAATGTCGAGCCAGGGTGCCGCATAGGACGGCATCACGGCCCTGACGAGATTGGCGAACGGAGCCACCACGGCTCCCAGCACCCAGTCGATGTTCGCGATGAGGGAGATCCCCTCATGGCCCACCGGTTGTTTGGACCATTGCACCAGCGGATAAGAGATCCACGGCCAGGCGGCGATCACGCCGACCATGAACAGCAGCGCGAAATAGGCGACGCGCCGCCACCATACGGTGTCGCGCGTGAGCGAGGCCATTTCGGCGTCGGGCATGCTCATCGCGGTGAACGCCTCGGCTTCCTTCTGCCGTCGCGATCCCCTGGCCTTCGCCAGATAGGCGGCTTTCATCGCCTCGCGCGTCCCCTCGTCGGTGAGGTCGAGCTTGGTGCCATCGGGCATCAGCACCCTCGCGTCGGCGGGAAGCATGATCGGCGCATAGTCGTCGCAGCCGTGCAGCATGCGCTCGACCACGGCGAAATGCACCACAGGCGTGCCGCCGTTGGCCTTGCCCGCCAGGACCGGACGCGGGCCATAGCGATACAGCACCGCCGCGCCGCTGCGGGAATCATGCATTGGCCCGATCGCCGATTGATAGTCCCTGAAATGCTCGACGGTGCCCTTCTGGAAGCGAAGCTGGTTGCCGAGTTGGTCGACCATCCAGACCAGCGGAACGAAGGACAATGTGCAGTCCGGATAGCCGCCGCCGATGTCGGAATGGACGCCGGCGAACCATACCTCCTTGACCGTCTGATCGGCCGCGAGATGAGACTGGTCGATCCGCAGCGGATGGAAGGTGGTGCGCTCGTCGTCGAGCGCCAGGGCGTGACAGATGTGCTTTGCCTTGTGTGAAGGCCGGTGGTTGCGGAACGAGATCGGCCAGATCGCCCAGTCGATCGCAACGCGCAGCTCCTCGATCGGGACGCCGAAGGCCTCGACCGTGTCGAACAGTCCAAGGAAGTCGATATTGACGTCCTTGCGGCCGTTCATCGCCGCGCGGACTTTGGTGTAGGAGCGGTGTCCGCAGATCAAATGATAGAAGTACAGGACGATGTCCCGGATCAGGCGCGCGATCCACATCGTCGGCAGGCTTTGCTTCCAGGGCACCGTCTCGCGGCGGTATTCGCGCCAGGCGGACATGGCGTTGCGCTCCATCTCGGCATGCGAGACGGGTTCGTCGCCGATCACCGCCGGCACCAGACCCTGGCTTGCGATCAGGGCCGCCAGCGTGCGCGCGGTGAAGGCGCCGCGGCTGAAGCCGAAGATGTAGATCTCGTCGCCCGGCCGCCAGTTCCAGCACAGGAAACGATAGAGCTTGCGAACGTTGGCCGGAACGCCGATGCCGGTGGCGCCATCGAGCGCCGCAAGTGGTGCCCAGCCGGCGGTGCCGACACCCTTGATGTAATAGGCGATCTGGTCGGGCTGGGTGTGGTCGAGCGCTTCATAGAGCCGCCAGACGCTGGACTCCTGGGTCGTGAAGGCGTTGCCGGTGCCATCGGCGAACAGCACCAGCTTGCGCGGCGCCCGCGCGTCCGATGCAGTCGTACTCCGATCAGCCTGCGGATGGTCCGGTGCCGCAGGACTGCCGTGCGGCATTCCATCATGGTGGGTCATGGGCCGCTCCGAAATTCCGTTCGGGGACGCCTCAAGTCCTGACAGGGCGGCATCCTCTGAATTCAATCGATAGACGCACTATGAAATATTGGATGTACTTTGCCTGTTAACGCGCTGAGGTAGCAATAAGGATGGCGCTGTTTCGCTCGGGCCGTCTATGAACCAGGCCACAGTCGGCGAAAGAAATGCCCGGGCAAGCTCCTGGATCTCGTCGGGTCAGTGGGCGGCTGAGAAAGCGATGCGGGCCGTGCATTTCGGCGAACGCCTCTACAACGTCTCTACCTTCGGCGGCGGATAGCGCCGTGCCAGCATCGACAGCGGCAGGCGCCGCTCGTCCATCGGCAACTCCAGCCAGGCCAGCACTTGCTCCCGCTTCCAGTCACCCACGCCAAAATCCATGGCGACCCATTTCTGCGGCTCCGGCCCTTCGAGCCCGCGCACCCAGACGAAATAGCGAGGCAGGTCGTCGGCATCCGCTTCTGTCGGGGGTCTCCTGGCCATCACTTGCTCGCTGCATCGACACGCGTCCGCCTTAGGATATAGGTACTGGTCGGGAGAAGTCGAACGCGTCGCCGGTAGGCTAGGGGTCCGAGAGATAGGAACGGAACTATGACCGACGGTTGGGGTGATGCCTCCGAGGTGATGAAGCGGCTGATCGGCTGCTGGTCGTTCAACAGGCTCATCGCGGGGCAGGGGAGCATGCAGGGTCTTGCGACCTTCACGCCATTGGACCCGGACGGCCTCGCCTATCGCGAACAGGGACGGTTGAAGCTCCTGACCGGCACAGAACTCGAGGCCGAGCGCGAATACGTCTTCCGCGAGCACCGCCGCGGATTCGACGTCTTCTTCAAGGAGAGCCCGTCGCGGCTCTTCCACGCGATCGAACTCGCTGGCTCTGATGACGCCGTCTTGACCGGAAGCGCCGACCATCTGTGTCATTTCGATCGTTATCAGTCGACCTACACCTTTCGCCCCGAAGGCAGCTTCGCCATTCGCCACGTCGTGTCGGGTCCGCGCAAGGACTACATCATGATCACGACTTATACGCGGGCGGCGTGAGGCCCGCTGTCGCCTCGCGACATCGGCAGGCAGTTCACGCGCAATGCGCCGGAAGAATTGCGCGGGCTTGCAGGTCCGAAGCTGCTGTCGATCATGCGCGAACAGTTTGCGGCGACGCCCGGAGCGGGGCCGCCCTCCTTGCGCTGACGGGTGATCTCCGTCGTTCGGTCGCAGGCATCACAAAGAAGGGACAGGCGGTCTTGCGAAAGGCTCTGGCAGCAAGCGAAGTTCGTCGGTTAGATCGCGCCGGGTGAGGACGACGCCGGTAGAGAGTTCGGGTGTTTCGTGCATCGCATGTCGCGAGGCGGCAACTCATCGATGATACGTCTTACCGATTGCGAGCATCGTCCGCACCTGACGGTGCATCCCAGGCAGTCGTAGACCTGAGCGGGCGAAAACAGTGCGTCGTCCGTCGCGACGACCGCGTCCCTGATGTCGTGATCGCTGATGATGTTGCAGGAACAGACGATCATGCCGGATTCCGCTGCGTGACGCGTCGTGTGGCGTGGAGCCTGACGGCGGCGATGGTGGCGTTGGCGATGGCGCGTCCGCGGTCGTCCGTTCCGGTCCACTGGGCATCGCGGCCGCGCGGATCGATCTCGAGCAACTTGACGCCGGCCGGCACATCGCTGCCGTCGCGGACGATGCCGCGCAAGATACCGTCGCGCGGCGCGAGCAGCGGAGCACCGGAGAGATGGCCGAGCACGAGACCGCGGTAGACGCGGGTGCCGATCTCGATCGGCGTGTGCCAGCGTCCCGCGAATTGCGAATAGACGAAGCGTTCCGCGCCGACGTCGCCCAGCGAGCTCGCTACACCATCGGCCGCATCGGTCCAGCGCGTGTCGGTCACGAGCCCGATCTTGCCCGGTCTTGTCTCCACTGCGAGGTCGCAATTGAAGTTGGTCGAGAAGCCTGGGCCGAGCCCGATGGTCAGGCGGGCGAGCCGCCTGAGGTCGGGCGTGATCCGGCGCTTCTGCAGGCGCGCGTCGATCAGCAGGTCGATGTGACGTACCGGCAGCAGATCGAGCAGGCCGAGCCAGGTGACCATGACCTGCGCCGGCCGGCGTAGCGCCTGATAGACCTGTACGCCGCTGTCGACGCGCTCGGCGACGACGTCCTCGACCTGCATGGTGTCGATGAAGAGGGCGTCATGAAACGCCATCTTGCGCCGGATCACCGGCGGGTCGGGATCGTGGGACAGCACAACGCAATATCCGGCGCGCACGAGTCGGATGGCGACTGCAGATGCGATCTCGTTGGTGCCGAGGATAACGGCGAAGAGCTGGTGGTCATTCGGCTGGAGCATCTGAAACCGCGTTTGCAGGGAAGGTGCAGCGAGGCACATCGAGCTTGCAACGGAAGGAGCAAGAGCCGGGCCATTTAGAACGCTTGAAAACCGCCCCTCAACTGCCGGCCAACATTGACAAAGGAGAAGAACGCAGCGACCGCGCCGCTTGGTCCGAAAGCGCACGCGCGCATGTTGCAAATCCTGCAGCGTGTCGCGAAGCCGACACAAGGCAGCGAAAACCTCAGCGATTGGGTGGCCGCCGGTGGCCCAATTCCTGCAAACTTCCCCGCGTCGTCATTGTACTTGCGTCCCGTCGGGCGCAGTGAGGAGCTTCCGTGACGCTTGATCTGCTGGATCGCAATGCTGCGTCGGCTGGCCCGCCGGCATCCGACGTCGCGCTGTGTCCGTTCCACGGTGACAAGTCGCGCGCGCAAGCTGGCGAGCGGAAGACGCTGGTGCTGACCGGTGCGTCCCGGGGCATCGGCCACGCGACGGGAAAGCTGTTCTCCGAGGCCGGCTGGCGGATCGTCACCTGTTCCCGCCAGCCCTTCGACGGTGGTCTGTGTCCATGGGATTCGGGGGCGGACAACCATGTGCAGGTCGAGTTGAGCGACCATCGCGCGCTGCCGCGCGCGGTGGCCGAGATCAAGGAGCGGCTCAACGGTGCCCCGTTACATGCGTTGATCAACAATGCCGGCATCTCGCCCAAGGCCGCCGATGGCACGCGATTGAATTCGCTGACGACGCCGGTCGAAACCTGGATGAGCGTGTTCCACGTCAACCTGCTTGCGCCGGTGCTGTTCGCGCAGGGCCTGCTCGACGAGCTGAAGCGCGACGGCGGCGCGATCGTCAACGTCACCTCGATCGTGGGCTCCCGGGTGCATCCGTTCGCCGGCACCGCCTATGCGACCTCTAAGGCCGCGCTCGCCTGCCTCACCCGCGAAATGGCCCACGACTACGCGCCGTTCGGTATTCGCGTCAACGCGATCGCCCCCGGAGAGATCAAGACGGACATCCTGTCGCCGGAGACCGAAGCCAGGCTGGCGCCCATCATACCGCTGCATCGTGTCGGTACGCCGGACGAGGTCGCGAAAGTGATCTTCTTCCTGTGCTCGGATGCGGCGAGCTATGTCACGGGTGCGGAAGTACCGATCAACGGCGGGCAGCACGTGTGATCGCCATTCGGATCGGTCGCAAAAAGAAGCTTGTTCGATTTGCGCTGGATCAAGGCGGAAATCTCGTTTTTATGCCCGCCGCGCATTGCGATGGTAAAATCCGCGAAACGGCTGAGAAAGCGGGCAAGTGCGACGGAATCTTTTTGCAGCAATGCTGACAAGTTGAGCGCGACTCGTGTCCGGTCTTCTGCTTGAAGATGGCGGCGATCTCCTTCGCGGCATCGACAAAGTTGGCGGCCACGGCGACGTTGGTCTGTGCAGCCTGCGCCTCGGCGCATGCGAGTAGCAAGCCCGTGGCGACGGCGATCTTGCGAAACGGTCTCATGATGAACTCCAGCGGACGGTGGCCGCCCCCGCGCGAGCCCGATTGCCGCGAGGCGCCGGCCGTTACGGGCTCAGCAATCGGCGTGCCGGACAGGGCAGGCGGAGTCTGGTGCGCGCCTTGCAGAATTGATCGTCAAAAGCGCAACTTCCTGTCCCTTGCGGCGGAAGCGCCGACGATCCGTGTCGGGTTTGCGACAAAGTCGTCGGCAAGCCGACGCCAATGAAAGGAAGCGGGCCATGGCAACCGTTGCATCGCGTGCCGAGCTCGAGCGTCTGCTGGAAGATGATGTGCCTTACGGCGACCTTACCACCGAGGCGCTTGGCATCGGTGCGATCGATGGCGTCATGCGGTTTGTCGCGCGCGCATCGATGGTCCTGGCGCTCGTCGAGGATGCCGCCGCGATCATCGCGCTCGCCGGCTGCGAGGTTGAGCTGTTCGCTTCATCCGGCGCGACGCTGGAGCAGGGTGCGCCGATCCTCGAGGCACGCGGGCCGGCCGCCGGCCTGCTGCGGAGCTGGAAGGTCGCGCAGACCCTGATCGAAATCTGGTCGGGTGTCGCCAGCGAGACCCGCGCCATCGTCGACGCGGCGAGGGCGGTGGCGCCGCAGATTCCGGTCGCTTGCACCCGCAAGAACGTGCCGGGTACCAAGCGCTTTGCCGTCGCGGCGGTTAAGGCCGGCGGCGCCGTGATGCATCGGCTCGGCCTGTCCGAGACCGTGCTGGTGTTTCCCGAGCACCGCGCGTTTCTCGGCGAGCTGCCGCTGTTTCAGGCGGTCGAACGATTACGCCGGGCCGCGCCAGAGAAGAAACTCGTGATCGAGGTGAAGACGGCCGATGCGGCCCTTGCCGCCGCGGTCGCCGGTTTCGACGTGATCCAGGCGGAGAGGTTTTCGCCAGCCGAGGTCGCCGCGTTGGTCAAACGCATGGCGTCGATGGCCTATACACGCGAACGCCCCATCATCGCTGCTGCCGGCGGCGTCAATGCAGCCAACGCTGCAGCCTATGCAGAGGCCGGCAGCGATGTCCTGGTGACGTCAGCGCCGTATCTGGCCAAGCCAAAGGACGTGCAGGTATGGATCGCTGCCACGGATGGAAGGCGACGCTCGCCCTTGTCGAATTTCGGTCGGACGGAGCGGCAGGCGTTCGACGACGATGTAGTGGAAGCCTGACTCCCGCCACCACTGAGAAAGCACATCCGGCGCGGCGTGCGCGGCCCCGACATCAAGCCCGGCTGGACCCACGCGAGCTCAAGATTGGTGATGACGTCGGCACATGCCGTAGTTCGATCTCCGTGCCGGGATCCTGCCTGGTGCTGTGTTCGAGATAGAGTTGGCCGGCAACCAAGATGAGACCCGCGAAGAACAGCACCAGAGCAGCCGTCACGAGGTCGCGATAATCGTCCATCGCCAATCTACCAGGCCCGCGGAGTGCAGCGCGATCCGCACCGCACACTTCGAATTAGAACACACTGGCCAGGTTTCAAGAGGCTCCTCGAGAGGGACGCTGGAGCAGAGCGATATTGACCTGCTGATCCGGGAGATGCTCCGCCAGAACGCCGGCAAGATCGACAGGTCTCATCGACGGGTTACTTGAACTCGCACCTTACAGTTCTAATTCAGTGAATAGCCGAACCGAGGTTCGGCGAAGTGGACCATGACAAGGAGACAAGTGCGCAGTTGCGCGTAGTAAATTGAGGGAAACGACATGAGAAAGCTTGCTCTTGCAGTCGTCGCGGCGGCAACGCTCCTCATCGGATCGGTTGCGCCGGCTTCGGCCCATTGGCGTCATCATGGCTGGGGCGGTCCGGGTATCGGTCCCGGGCTTGCTCTCGGACTGTTCGCTGGAACACTGGCGGCCGCCACCGCACCACCGGTCTATTATGGGCCGGTCTACGGCCCGCCTTACTACTACGGGCGCCCGTATCGGGCCGTCCGCTACTATCCGCCGGTTGATCCGTACTGGTACTGGTGATGAAAGGAAGGCCTGGTTCTTGCCGGGCCTTTGTCAAAAACGCCGCAATACCCCCTGACATCAAGGATCGGTTGCTTCGGCAACAAGTGCAGCCCTCCAGATTTGGCTGCTGCATCGCCCGCTCTCTGGAGTAAGCCCCGTGCGTCGCAAACGTCCCGGCCTCGTCGGGCCGCGACAGTTTGGCTTCCGACGAATTGGCGAGCTGATACGAGGAACAACCCGTTGGGTTCGCGGTTCTTTGGGCGCCGCCGGCCTGCGCGTCCTTGGGCGCCTCAGGGCCCAGCTGAGCCAGGCGACACGGCGGCTCGTACCATTTTGCTCCATGGAGGATTTGGATATGAAAGCTACCCGTAACGTCGTTTGGCAGTCGATCGGTCTCACTCACGTCGGTGGGGTCTCGTGGCCGCATATTCCCTCTGCCCGCTCGCCAGAGCTCGAGGGCGGCGATGGTTTCTGAAGGAGGGCAAGTCATGTCAATCAAGTCAGCCCTTCCTGCCATCCATTCGGAAGCCGGGTTGTCCCGGTACCTGCAGGAGATCCGCAGCTTCCCGCTGCTCGATGCATCCGAAGAAGTGATGTATGCGAGGCGTCTTCGGGATTCCGGGGATCGCGAAGCTGCTTACCGTCTGGTGACGAGCCATCTCCGATTGGCCGCGAAGATCGCGCTGAAATATCGGCGCTATGGATTGCCCATCACCGACCTCATCTCGGAAGCCAACGTCGGACTGATGCTGGCCGTCAAGCGGTTCGACCCCGAGAAGGGATTTCGCCTCGCGACCTATGCCGCTTGGTGGATCAAGGCGTCCGTGCAGGAATTCGTCCTGAGATCGTGGTCACTCGTTAAGCTAGGCACAACTGCAGCGCAAAAAAAGCTGTTCTTCAACCTTCGAAAGTTGAAGCGACGCCTTGGTGCGCCTGAGGATGGCGAGCTCTCGCCGGAGCAGGCGAAGCAGATCTCCGAGCATCTTCAGGTCAAGGAAGCCGACGTCGTCGAGATGAACCGGCGGATCCGCGGCGACTTGACGCTGAACGTTCAACTCAGCGACGAAGAAGGCCAGCAATGGCAGGACAGGTTGGTCGATTCATCCCCTGATCCTGAAACCCTGCTGATGGAGACCGGAGACCGTGAACGGCGGAAGGCCGCGCTCTCGGAGGCGCTGAGTGCGCTTTCTCCGCGAGAACGCACCATCGTCGAAGCCCGCTACATGGCGGAGGAGCAAAGCACGCTCGACGATCTTGCTCATGTCTTCGGGATTTCTCGCGAGCGTATCCGCCAGATCGAGCAGCGCGCCTTGAAGCGCATCAAGACGATGCTGTCCGCACACCTTCCGGATCTTGAGGCTGCTTCAGCGAGCGCATCCTAGAAGCAGTCCACAAACGGCGCTGGCCGGCTGCTGATCGCTGGATCAGCAGCCGGGCCGAGAAAACATCTCGGTTTGATGGTCTCAATTTTCAACGTGCGGCGAGCAATTCCGGATGCCCGGGGGGAGCCTCCGGTGCGAGCCGCGCGCGACAGCGACGCGCCGGCCTGCACCGCAAAAAATTTTCTTCCCTCCTCTTGAAAGTGGTTCCCCCGCTCCTACGTGCTTTTCCGCCCGGGGGCCGTTACGGACCCGGATTTTGGACATCGCTGAACCTACCCAAGGAGGATGTGCATGCATTTCCGTCCCTTGCACGATCGCGTGCTCGTGCGACGTCTCGACGCCGAAGAGAAAACCGCCGGCGGTATCATCATTCCGGACACAGCAAAGGAGAAGCCGCAGCAGGGCGAGATTGTCGCCGCTGGCCCCGGCGCGCGCAACGAACAGGGCCAGCTCGTTCAACTCGACGTCAAGCCCGGTGACCATGTCCTGTTCGCAAAGTGGTCTGGCACAGAGGTCAAGATCGACGGCGAGGAATTCCTGATCATGAAGGAAAGCGACCTTCTGGGCGTCGTCGACAAGGCAGGCGCCGTCAAGAAGGCCGCATAGCGCGCCGACAGTCATAGAGAAAGGAGAGATCAAGATGGCTGCCAAGGACGTGAAGTTCGCAACCGAGGCCCGAGAGCGCATGCTGCGGGGCGTCGACACACTGGCAAACGCGGTGAAGGTCACACTCGGTCCGAAGGGGCGCAACGTCGTCATCGAGAAATCGTTCGGTGCGCCGCGCATCACCAAAGATGGCGTGACCGTCGCCAAGGAGATCGAACTGGAGGACAAGTTCGAGAACATGGGCGCGCAGATGGTGCGCGAGGTCGCGTCGAAGACGAATGATCTTGCGGGCGACGGCACCACGACGGCAACTGTGCTCGCCCAGGCCATCTTCAGGGAAGGCAGCAAATCCGTCGCCGCCGGTATGAATCCGATGGACCTGAAGCGTGGCATTGACCTCGCTGTCGACGCTGTCGTCTCCGACCTGAAATCACACGCCAAGAAAATCACCTCCAACGACGAAATCGCCCAGGTGGGCACGATCTCGGCCAATGGTGATACCGAGATTGGCCGCTTCCTGGCCGACGCCATGAACAAGGTCGGCAACGAGGGCGTGATTACCGTCGAGGAGGCCAAGAGCCTGCATACCGAGCTCGAAGTGGTCGAGGGTATGCAGTTCGATCGCGGCTACATCTCGCCATACTTCGTCACCAACACCGAGAAGATGCGCGTCGAGCTCGAGGATCCCTACGTCCTGATCCATGAGAAGAAGCTGTCGGGCTTGCAGACCATGCTGCCGCTGCTGGAGCAGGTCGTTCAGTCCGGTCAGCCGCTCCTGATCATCGCGGAAGACATCGAAGGTGAAGCGCTTGCGACATTGGTCGTCAACAGACTGCGCGGCGGACTGAAGGTCGCGGCCGTCAAGGCGCCGGGCTTCGGCGATCGCCGCAAGGCCATGCTGGAGGACATTGCGATCCTGACCGGCGGCAATGTCATCAGCGAGGACCTCGGCATCAAGCTGGAAAAAGTGACAGTGAAGATGCTCGGGCGCGCCAAGAAGGTGGTCATTGACAAGGACAATACCACCATCGTCGGCGGTGCGGGCGCCAAGAAGGATATCGAGGCGCGCGCCCAGCAAATCAGGCTCCAGATCGAGGAAACGACCTCCGACTATGATCGTGAAAAGCTGCAAGAGCGCCTCGCCAAGCTTGCCGGAGGCGTCGCGGTCATCCGCGTGGGCGGAGCGACGGAGGTCGAAGTCAAGGAGCGCAAGGACCGCGTCGACGATGCCATGCATGCGACGCGCGCGGCGGTGGAGGAAGGCATTCTCCCCGGAGGCGGGGTCGCCCTTCTGCGTTCGCTGAAAGCGCTCGAGGCCATCAAGACCGCGAACGCGGACCAGAAGGCCGGCATCGACATCGTTCGACGCGCCATCCAGGTGCCGGCTCGGCAGATCGTGCAGAACGCCGGCGAGGATGGCTCACTGATTGTCGGCAAGCTTCTGGAGCACCAGAGCTACAACTGGGGCTTCAACGCGGCGACCGGCGAGTACGAGGACCTCGTGAAAGCCGGTGTGATCGATCCCGCCAAGGTCGTCCGCACCGCGTTGCAGGACGCCGCGTCGGTCGCATCGCTGCTGATCACGACCGAGGCGCTCGTGGCCGAGAAGCCGAAGAAAGCTGAACCGGCTCCGGCAGCTCCCGTCATGGACTTCTGAACAACAGAGCCCGGCCGATCAAGGCCGGGCTCTCCCAACGAGAGGAGAAAGGATCACTTCTGAAAAGGAGTCTGCCATGAACAAGTCTATTCGTCGTCGGCTCAGGATGAGACAGGACGCGATCCACTGGTTCATGTTCTACCTGAGCTTGGTCACCCTTGCCTGGATCTGTTTTCGAACGATTGGAGGAGTATAGATGCTGAGCCATCACCATACGTTCTCCGCCCGGACGGAGACCAACCGCAATCTGCGGCGAGGCCTGCTCGCTCTGCTCATGGGCAGCGCAATATCCCTGACGGCCTTCGGTGCTTACGGCGTTGAAAGCCCGCGGGGAGCCGAGGCTACACCGGGCGCCTTCACTGGACTGCCACTGCCGCCAATCCGCTATCTCGACACGATGCCGTGGCTGAAGTGGCAGCCCGCGCCAGCAACGATGAAGATCGACACCTTGCTGCCGCCGGCCTCCGCGCCCTCCGGCATTTGGCCGCAGACGGCGCCCCATTCCGCGGGACCTGCGGCAACGAGCTGAACGTCAGAGAGCGGCCCGCGAGGGCCGCCCTCTTGGCAATGCCATGAAGAGCGAGCGACCATCATACCGGGACCGGAATTCGGCGAGGCATTCCGCGCGCGGTAGCTCCGATGCAGCCTCAAGCACAGCACTCGAGCTTGGCATCCACGACTTCCTCATTCGAGGCAGTCAGAAGGTGATCGGTCACTACCAGCGCCTGCTCTCAACTGCGACGAGGGAGACGCACTGCTGTGCTGCGGACCTCCCTGCGATTAACATATGTTAGTCCTGAGCCTGTCCTTTGATGCGCAAGCGGCGATCCGTTAAGGCCTGAAACACCACCTGCATTTACGGGTCCTTCGTCTCTCTCCCCTAGCCTCGGGCCGGGCAGGACGATCTGATGGGCTTCTTCGCGCGCTTACGTGCTTCTTTCGCTATAGGCGACACGACCAATCCTCTCGGCAGTTCCGTGCTTGTCGAGCAGTTCCGCGTGCTCCGCGAGCAGGTGCCGGTTCTCTATGCCGTGCTCTTGGTCAACAGTGTCAGTGTGGGCCTGGTCCTTCCGAACACCGTGTCCATCTGGCTGCGATTTGCCTTGCCGGCCGTTCTCCTGGCAGCCTGCCTGGTTCGGGTGGCCCAGTGGTTCCGGTTGAGGAACGCCGACCTGACCGCCGCCGAATCGTACCGAGAACTCGCAAGAGTTCGCCTCGCCGCGGTGGTGCTCAGCGCTGGCTTCGTGACCTGGATCCTGGCGCTGTTCATGACGGTCGAGCCCGGCCTGCGCGCATCGGTTGCTCTGCTCCTCTTCATGGGTTGCGTCGGGATCGCCTACTGTCTTGGCAGTTTCCCGCCGGCGTCTCGTCTGGTGATGTTGATTGCCGGCGCACCGATCGCGACGCTTCTGCTGCTCTCCGGCGATGCTGTCCTGGTCTCGGTCGGGATCAATCTGCTGGCGCTGCTCACTTTGCTCGCCAGGATGATCAACACCAATTTCCGCTCCTTCGTTAAGCTGGTCGAGACCCACGGACGACTGTCTGCGGAGGGAGATCGCGCGCGGGCCGCAGAGCAGACTGCAACCGCGTTCGCGGAGCGCTTCGACAGGGCGCTCAACAACATGTCCCAAGGCCTCTGCTTCTTTGACGATGATCAGCGCTTGATCGTCTGCAACAGGCAGTATCTCGAGGTCTACGATCTGGATCCGAAGCTGGTCCGGCCCGGCATGAAGCTGAACGACATCGTCGATCTCCGCTATTCGGTCGGCAGCGCGCCGAAGATGGCGAAAGAGGACTATCTCGTCTGGCGCAACAGCGCTCCGATCATCGCCGAGAGCTCGGATACGACCGTCGAATTGAGCAACGGCCGGATGGTGCGGATCCGGCATCGCCCGATGGAGGGAAAGGGCTGGGTCGCGACCCACGAGGACATCACCGAGCGTCATCGCACCGAGAGGGCTCTTACGGAAGCCAAGGCCGCGGCCGAGCAGGCCGAAGCAGCTGCCCGCGCCGCTCACACCCACCTGACCGAGGCCCTCGATGTGGTCCCCGAAGGGCTTGCTGTTTTCGACAAGGACGATCGTCTGGTTCTCTGGAATCGTCGATATGCCGACCTCTACGCGGCAAGCCGCGAAGCACTTGCCGTCGGGTCTCCTTTCGAGACCATTCTTCGCACCGGCCTGGCGGCGGGACAGTACCCGGAGGCCGTGGGGCGGGAAGAGCAGTGGCTTGCCGACCGCCTGGCCCGCCACGCATTGCCGCACTACTCGCATGAGCAGCATCTGGTCGGTGACCGCTGGGTCCGGGTCGAGGAAAGGCGAACCAGTGACGGAGGCAGCATCGGAGTGCGGATCGACATCACTGACCTGAAGCGCCGGGAGGCATCCTTCCGCCTCCTTTTCGAGGAAAATCCTCTTCCCATGTGGGTGGCTGAGGCGACCACGGGGCGCCTGCTGGCTGTGAACGGCGCGATGTGCCGGCACTACGGCTATTCTCGCCAGGACCTCCTGGTGATGTACGAGCATGACTTGGAATCTCATGATCAAGAGCATGGCAAGCGGGATTGCGAGCTGCACAAGACGGCCGACGGAGAAGCGATTCAGGTCGTGATCGATTCCAGGCCGCTGCTGTATGATGGGCAACCGGCTCATGTCAGTGTGGCCTTCGACGTGACCGAAAGAAATCGAGCACAGCAGCGGATTAGCTATCTGGCATGTCATGACGCCCTCACCGAGCTGCCCAACAGGGCTGCCTTGGACGAGCAGCTCGGCACCGCTATCGAGCGCGCGGAGATCACCGACGGCGCCTTCGCCGTGCTTTGCATCGACCTCGATCATTTCAAGGAGATCAACGACCGTTTCGGTCACGCCGTCGGCGACGCCGTCCTGCGCGAAGCTTCAAGACGGCTGCAGGAGGCCGCGCAAGGGGCCTACGTGGCGCGCGTCGGCGGTGACGAATTCATCGGGATCGCCGATCAGTTGCCGCTGCCAGCGACCGCCGAGCTGCTCGCCACGCGCATGCGGGAACAGTTCGAGCAACCGATCGAGGTCGAGGACCGTGCCCTCAAAATCGACCTTTGTGTCGGCGTCGCCCTGTATCCGAGAGATGCGGACAATGCCGTCGCGCTGTTGGCAAACGCGGATGCAGCGCTTTATCGGGCCAAGCACGAGGGCAGGGGTGCCATTCGCCTGTTCACCAGCGCCATGGACCAGCAACTGCGCAACCGCCGCGCGCTGGAGCACGATCTGCGAGGCGCCGTTGAGCGGGGAGAGCTGTACCTGGAGTATCAGCCGCAGCAGGACCGCGACGGCGCGCTGCTGGGCTACGAGGCGCTGGTTCGCTGGCGGCATCCGGTGCGCGGCGTCATTCCGCCTGGAGACTTCATTCCGATCGCCGAACAGAGTGGCGCGATCGCGCAAATTGACGACTGGGTCCTGACGGAGGCTTGCCTGGAAGCGGCTTCCTGGGATCAGCCGCTACGGGTCGCGGTCAACGTCTCGGCCGCTCAGTTCCGCCGCGAAAACCTCGATCGGCAGGTCCGCCAGGCGCTGCGGCAGAGCGGCCTTTCGGCGGCTCGCCTGGAGCTGGAAATCACCGAAGGCGTCCTGATCGAAGATGTTCCTCGAGCCAAGCGAACGATGGAGGCGCTCAAGGCACTCGGTGTCCTGATCGCGCTGGACGATTTCGGCACAGGATATTCTTCGCTGTCCTATCTCGAAGCGTTTCCGCTGGACCGGATCAAGATCGACAGGTCCTTCGTCGCCTCGCTCGGCCAGAGCGAGCGTTCGCTCGCGATCGTGCGGGCTGTGATCGGTCTTGCCCATGGGCTCGGAGTTCCGGTTCTGGCGGAAGGAATCGAGACGAGCGCTCAGATGGCCCTCCTGGTCCAGGAAGGCTGCGACGAGATGCAGGGATATCTCATTGGCCGGCCGCGGAGCCTCCTACCGACGAAGCGAATGAGGGATGCTTCAAGTCAAGCGCATCGTCGCGCAGCCGCTGCCGAGTGAAGGTCGTTTGCTGCCTGGCTCGCGAGAATCGGTCGTGAATCAAGGGGCCAACGCAGCTTCGCAGGACGAGGTCGGGACCTTTCCGATCGTGCCTGACCCTAGTCCCGCTTTTTCTCTCCACCGGCGGCCGAGATGACGGCGACGATGACGAAGCCGGTCACCAGGAGCCGGACGCCGGCGCTGACTCCAAAAGTGTTCAACATGGTCAGGAGCAGGACGAGGAAGAGCGCCGCGCCCCAAAGCCCCGCGACATTGGCTTTGCCGCCGGCAACCGAGGTGCCTCCGATCACGACCACCGCGACAGAGGCGAGCAGATATTCATTGCCGATATCGACGTTCGCGCCCCGGAAATAGCCGGCCAGCAATGCCCCGTCGAGACCGCCAAGCGTGCCCGACAGCGCGTAGGTGGCAAAGCGCACCCAGCCGACCCGGATTCCCGCAAGCCTTGCCGCCCGAATGTTCTGGCCGATCGCCAGCACCGATCGTCCATAAACGGTGCGCTGCAAAGCAATGCCGGCGGCGACGGTGAAGACCGCCGTGAGAATGGCGAGCAAGGGAATGCCGAGGATCTGGATGTTGGTGAAATCGGCAAAGCCCGGCGGTGGCTTGATTTGCAGACCGCGCCCGTAGCTGATGTCTATCGATTGGATAATGAAGCTCGCCGAAAGCGTCGCGATGATTGGTGGGATGCTTAGCGCGCGGATCAGGAGATAGTTGACGATGCCGATGGCAAGCCCGCAGCCGAGTGCGGCGGCGAGGCCGATGGCGACCAGGCGGTCATCGCCGGCCATCACGGTCATGGCCACCGCGCTGGAAAGCCCGATATTGGCCGGCAACGACAGATCGACGTTGCCGGGGCCGAGCGTGATGACGAACATCTGCCCGATGCCGACCACCACGGTGAACACCGCAAGCGACAGCGCGGCGATAAGCATGCCGCCGGCGCCATAGCCGCGAGTGAAGATAATCGCCGCGATCCACACCAGGGCCGCGCCGAGATAGGACCACATCCAGGGACTCGCGAACAGCCAACGCCGCGCCGCCATCATTGTTCGACCTCCCTGCGGCTGATCAACGCGCGCGCGGCGAGCACCACGATCAGGATGGCCCCGTTGGCGGCGACCTGCCAGTCCGGCGGAAGATGCATGAAGGTGAGAAGCGGGGAAGCCGCCAGCGCCAGCGTCAGCGCGCCGATCACGGCACCGATCGGGGAGACACGTCCGCCGACGAATTCGCCGCCGCCCAGGATGACGCCCGCGATCGAGAGCAGGGTGTAGCCGTTGCCGATGTTGGCGTCGCCGGACGTCGTGATGCCGATCAACGAGAGCCCCGACAGCACGCCGAACAGGCCGGCGCACGCGTATAGCACGATCTTGGCCTTCAGCAGCGACCAGCCGGCGCGACCGATCGCGGTGGCGTTGCCACCGGAACCGCGCAGGATAGCTCCATAGGATGTTCGCATCAGGCCGAAATAGGTGACCGCAGCGATGATCAGCGCGGCCAGCACCGGAAACGGAACCAGGGGCGGCTTGATACTCATCGACGCCAAAAGCCAGTCCGGCGCCCGACCGCCGGGTTTAGGCAGCAGAAGCACGGCGAGGCCCTGCCAGACGAAGTTCATGCCGAGAGTCACCACGATCGAAGGCAGGTTGCGCCAATGAATCAGCGCACCGAGCGCCGCATATACGCCGACGCAGCCGAGCAGCGTGAGGATTCCCAAGATAGGGGTGTCGCGCAGCCAGGTCGCCGTGACGCAGCCGACGAAACCCACGAAAGCGCCGATCGAGAGGTCGAGGTCGTTGCCGGTAATGATGAACATCTGCGCGACCGTCGCCAGCGCGATCGGGATCGCCAGATTGAGCATGAGAGTGAAGCCGAAATAGCTGATCGCGCGCTGGTTCAGCCAGGCGATGGCAAGCAGCACCAGCGCCAGCGACAGGGCCGGCAGCAACGCGCGCAGCAGCCGCGGTGAATCCGTCTTGCCGAACGGCATGAATGCTGGCCGCGCCGCGACACTCGACTTGGCCGTCATCTCGGGTCGGTCCCGATGAAGGAGGACTGGATCACTTTTTCCTCGGTCAGCTCACCGCGGGCGAGGTCGGCGACGATAGCGCCGTTGCGGAACACGTAGACATGGTCGCACTTCTTCAATTCGTCGGTCTCCGTCGTGTACCAGATGAAGGTCCGCCCGCCGCGCGCCTCCTCGCGGATGAGATCATAAACTTCGAGCTTGGTGCCGACATCGACCCCGCGCATCGGGTCGTCCATCAATACAATGCGCGCCTCCGACCCAAGCGCGCGCGCAAACAGCGCCTTCTGCTGGTTGCCGCCTGACAGTGACAGAATGTTGTTGTGGATGTCGGGCGTGCGGATCTTGATCCTGTCGCGCCAGAAATTGGCCAGCGTGTCCTCCCGCCGGCGCGAAATCAAAACTCCCTGGCGCAGCTTGCGCAATGAGCATATGCCGATATTTTCCGCGATCGACCATAACGGGAAAATGCCGTCGGCTTGGCGATCGCCGGCCACCAAGGCAACCGTTGCGTTGACCGCGACGTCCGGGCGCGGGCTCGTCGCAGCCGCGAAAATTGCCAGCAGCAGATCGGTCTGGCCGTGGCCGGCAAGCCCGGCAAGGCCGATGATCTCTCCCTCGTGGGCGACCAGGTCTGTGGATCCGCCCTGCTGTCGCGGGCGCGCGCGAACATGCAGGGGCGTTTTCCCTCGCGCCAAACGGTCGCCGGCGTTCGCCTCGGTCGTCGGCGCTTCCGTGCCGCCCATGGTGGTGACCAGCCGGTTGCGGTCGAAGGCCTCGGCGCGATCGGCAGCGATGGTCCGCCCGTCACGCATCACCACGATACGGTCGCTGTTTTGCAGGACCTCGCCGAGCAGGTGCGAGATGAAAATGCAGCTGATGCCATTGGCGACGGCCCGCCGCATGAAGGCGAGCAGCTGCCCGGCCGTGTGACTATCGAGCGAGGAGGTCGGCTCGTCCAGAATGACGAGACGCACCGGCTCATCGGTCGCAGTGAAGGCCCGCGCCACCTCGACCATCTGGCGGCGCGCAATTGGAAGATCCTGAATCAGGTCGGAGGCGCCGACGCCGTGACCGGGGAAGATCTCGTCGAGCTTGCTTGTGATCAGCGCGCCGGCCTTGCGACGCCAGTTCAGGCCGGTGAGCACCGGATGAAACACCCGTGTGTTCTCGGCCACCGTCAGGTTGGGGCAGAGCGACAGCTCCTGAAAGACGCAGCGGATGCCGAGATGCTTGGCCCGCGCCGGCGAGTAGGCCTTCTGCTCGTCGCCGCCAATGACCACGCGCCCGCGATCCGCCGCGACGGTCCCTGCCAGTATATGCATCAGCGTGGATTTGCCGGCGCCGTTGTGTCCGACCAGGCTGAGGCACTCGCCCCTCTGGACTGTCAGATCGACGCTATCAAGCGCACGGACGGCGCCGAAACGCTTTTCGACGCCGTCCAGTCTGACGATATCAGATGCTCCGAGGGTCATTCACTGCCTGCGCCGAGCGGCTGTCAGCCATGGCCCCATCACTTCATGTTGGCTTTGATCGCATCGATGGCGTCCTGCTGGGTGTATTCGTGGCTCGCGACACTGCCCTTCGGGATTTTAGGCAGTTCGGCTTCGAAGTCGGCCTGCGTGAAGGCGAGATAGGGCACCAGAAGATCGTGCGGAACCTTCTTGCCATCCAGCACCTGCTGGGCGACCCAGAATGCCAATGTCGATACGCCCGGCGCGATCGAGGCGGACCATGTCGTGTAACCGTCCTTGGCCTTCTGCTCCTTCCACCATTCCAGTTCGTCCTGCCGGTTGCCCATGATGATGGTCGGCCGCGGCTTGCCAGCCGCCGCGAAAGCTTGCGCGGCTCCGTAGCCGTCGCCGCCCTGGTCGACCACGCCGACGACCTCGGGCAGTGAAGGCAGTACGGTAGCAACCGCCTTTTGCGCCGTGGTCTGGTCCCAATCGCCAGTCACCGATCCGACGATCTTGAACTCCGGATGATCCTTGACCCCCTCCAGGATGCCGTTGTGGATGGCTTCGTCAATGGAGGTGCCGGCGAGGCCACGGATTTCCAGGAGGTTTCCGCCCTTGGGCTGGAATTTGGCCATCTGCGCCACTTCCTGCTTGCCCATGTCCTTGAAATCCACCACGACACGATAGGCGCAGGGCTCGCTGACGATACCATCGAAGGACACGACGACGATGCCGGCGTCGCAGGCCTGCTTGATGGCGCCGTTGAGGGCGTCCGGCGAAGACGCGTTGATGACGATCGCGTCATAGCCCTGCAGGATCAGGTTCTGGATCTGCGCGGCCTGGGTCGGCACTTCCTTGTCGGCGGTGGTGAACACGTCCGCCGCGGCGACGACCTTGTCGGCGACTGCCTTCTTCGTGACGATGTCATAGCTCTTGAGCATCGCCTGGCGCCAGGAATTGCCGGCGTAGTTGTTGGAGAACGCGATCTTCTTGCCGCTGGTGTCGGCCAGGGCCGATCCGGCGAGCATCGCGCTGCCGATAGCTGACATGGCCACGATTAGGATAGCAGGTTTCATGGTTTCTCTCCCAAGTCATTGTTTGATATTCTCGAAGACGAGAGACTGCACACGAAAGATTGGCGGAAAAGCAAGTCCCGCCCGAGGTGGCGCTTCCCAGTTAGTCTCATTTTCGCTGATCCTCCGTCAAACGGGAAGTCTCCCCGCAGTGCGGTAACCATTTTGAGGCTGCTCTGAATCGGCGGCGACCCGGCCGCCCGATGTCCCCGCTCTCCGAAGTGCCTGGGTCCGGACGAAGCCTCCCGGCTCGACACGTGCCTTCGGAAAGGCAGAGCCAGACGCACAGACGATCTCTTCGTCACGGCATATGCACGCGAACTCCGGCGGCGAAGGGCAACGCGTTGCAAAGCCGCGAAATCAATCCGCTTCCGGCATGAGAGGCACAAGCGTCGACTATTGTGACTTTGCTTCGGGTGAATTGGCCGACATCAACTTAGGCTGATGACAGGCAACTCGGGCCTGCGCGCCTCGGCCGATTTGTTGGTATTTTTGCCGGCATCGGGCAGCAAGGTGATCGCAGCGAATTTCGCTATTCCGAACGACGGAATCGAGCGGATGGTCCGCAAGAACGATGTGCGGCCGCCAATCCAAAGCGGATCTGGTTGCGGGAAGTTGGTGCCCCTGGCCGGAATCGAACCAGCACTCCTTGCGGAACTCGATTTTGAGTCGAGCGCGTCTACCAGTTCCGCCACAGGGGCCCTCGGTCGGCCCCTCCGAAAGGAGAGCGTCGCGAAGCCGGCGGACTATAGCCATGGGAAAGGCGGGGTCAACCCGCGCCAAAGTGATCCCCATCGTTCTCGACAGGGGCTTGGGCCGGGGTTAGAGGCTATCTGCGTTTTCGAGCGAAGTGGATGCCGGTTCGCGTCAAGAAAACGCGTCAAGATCTATAGCCAAGCCCCTAGCCGGAGAGGCCGCCGTGACGACCCAGAGTGCCGCAATATCAGCGTCTCGCCCCGCAGTCGGCGGCCCCGCGCTGACCGCCTCGCTGGCCGTCACCCTGATCGCGGCGGCGACAATCGCGGGAGCCTGGTTCTTCCAGCTGGTTCTGGAAATCCTGCCCTGTCCGCTCTGCCTCGAGCAGCGCTATGCCTATTATCTCGCGATCCCGCTCGCGGCGCTCACGGCGCTTGCGGCACGGAGCGGGTCGCCGCGGCCGCTGCTGCTGGCGGGACTCGCGATTCTCGTGCTGGCAACGCTCGCCAATGCCGGCCTCGGCACCTACCATTCCGGCGTCGAATGGGGGTTCTGGAAGGGCCCGACCGATTGCTCCGGCCCGGTCGTCAATCTCGGCAGTGCCGGCGACCTGTTGTCTCGGCTCGACACCGTCAAGGTGGTGCGCTGCGACGAGGTGCAGTGGCGCTTCCTCGGCCTCTCGCTCGCCGGCTACAACGTGCTGATCTCGCTGCTGATGGCCGCGATCGCGGCCTGGGGATTCGTACGGACGGCATCGCGCGCGTAACTACAGCACGCTCGCGCCTTCGTGCTGGAAGCCGAGATAGCTCGCCGCCACCCGCTCGTTCGCCGCAATGTCGCTGGCTTTGCCGCTCAGCACGAACTCGCCGAGCTCCATCACATAGGCATGGTCGGCGATCTTGAGCGCGGCCTGCGCGTTCTGCTCGACCAGCAGCACGGAGACGCCGCTGGCCTTGAGCTCGGTGACGATGCGGAAAATGTCGGCGACGATGATCGGCGCAAGGCCAAGGCTCGGCTCGTCCAGCATCAGCAGTTTCGGCTCGCCCATCAGCGCGCGCCCCATCGCCAGCATCTGCTGCTCGCCGCCGGACAAGGTGCCGGCGAGTTGCTTGCGGCGCTCCTTGAGGCGTGGAAACAGCGTGTAGATCCGCTCGATCGAGGCCTTGGCCCGGCTCTTCTCGATGCGGAAGGCGCCAAGCTCGAGATTGTCCTCGACATTCATGGTGACGAACAATTCGCGATGTTCAGGCACGAGGCCGAGGCCCATCGCGACGCGATCCTCGATGTCGAGCCGGGCGAGGTCCTGCCCTGCAAAGGCGACGCGGCCCTTCAGCGGCAGGATGCCCATGATCGCCGACAGCAGCGTGGTCTTGCCGGCGCCGTTGGCGCCGACGATGGTGACGATCTCGTTCGTGCCGACCTCAAGCGAGACCGAGCGCACGGCTTCGACCTTGCCGTAGGCGACATGCGCGTCGGTGACTGACAACAGCGCGCTCATGCCGCCACTCCGAGATAGGCCTTGATCACTTCGGGATTGGTCTTGATCGTGGCGGGCGTGCCTTCGGCGATCTTGGTGCCGAAGTCGAGCACCACGATACGGTCGGCCAGGTTCATCACAAAGCCCATGTCATGCTCGACCAAAAGGACGGACATGCCGCCGTCGCGCAACTCGCGCAGCAGCTTGGCGAGCTGCTGCTTCTCCATGTGGCGAAGGCCCGCGGCCGGCTCGTCGAGCAGCAGCAGCATCGGGTCGACGCACAGCGCACGCGCGATCTCGACGATACGCTGCTGTCCCAGCGACAGCGAGCCTGCGAGCTGGTGCATCTGCTCGGCAAGCCCAACACGCTCGATCTGGCGGGCGGCTTCCGCCAGCAGCTTTGCTTCATCGGCGCGGTCGAGGCGGAGCATCGAAGCGAGCGGTCCCGAATGGCCGCGCAGATGCGCGCCAATGGCAACGTTCTCCAGCACGGTCATGTCGGGCACCAGCTTGACGTGCTGAAACGTCCTGCTGATGCCGAGCTTGACGATCTCCTGCGGCGGCGCGCGATCGACCTTCCTGCCGAGCACCGAGATCGAGCCCGATGTCGCCGACAGCACGCCGGTGATCAGGTTGAAGGTGGTGCTCTTGCCGGCGCCGTTGGGTCCGATCAGCGCGACGATCTCGCGGGCCTGGACGTCGAAGGACACGTTGTTGACCGCGACCACGCCGCCGAACTGTTTTCGCGCTTTTTCGACCTGGAGCAGGACGCCCGCTTCGGCTGACGCGCGGCTGCGCTGCTCCAGCTTCAGCGAGGTATCGGGCTTCTTGCCGCCGGCGCGTTCAGGCAGGAACGACACCAGCCAGGGCCAGACGCCGCCGGGGGCAAGCTGGAGCAGCGCCACCAGCATGATGCCGAACACGATGGTCTCGACCTGGCCGGAGCCGGGCAGGATCAGCGGCAGATAGCTCTGCAGCACCTCTTTCAGGATCACGACGATCGCCGCGCCCAGCACGCCGCCCCAGACATAGCCGGCGCCGCCGACCACCGCGATGAAGAGATATTCGATGCCGGCCTGCGCCCCGAACGGCGTCGGGTTCACCGCGCGCTGCAGATGCGCGTAGAGCCAGCCGGACAGGCCCGCGAGCACGGCGGCGTGGATGAAGACCAACAGCTTGGCCCGCGGCGTGTGCACGCCAAAAGCTTCGGCTGCGACATGGCCGCGGCGGAGCGCGCGGATGGCGCGGCCGGTGCGCGAGTCCAGGAGGTTCATCGTCAGCAGCGCCGAGAGGATCACCGCGACCCAGATCGCAAAATAGATCGAGCCCGGTGAGAGCATCTTGAATGAGCCGATCGACAGCGGCGGGATCGCCGAGATGCCGTCGTTGCGCCCGAGGAATTCCAGCTTGCTGAACAGGTAGAACAGGCCGAGGCCCCAGGCCAGCGTGCCGAGCGGCAGATAATGGCCGGAGAGGCGGACCGTGACGAGGCCGAGCAGCACCGCCAGCAGGCCGCTGACCAGCAGCGACAGCGGCAAGGTCAGCCAGGGTGAGAGGCCGTAGGCCGTCGTCAGCAGCGCCGTGGTGTAGGCGCCGAAGCCGACAAAGGCGGCCTGGCCGAACGAGGTGAGGCCGCCGACGCCGGTGAGCAGCACGAGGCCCATCGCGACCAGCGCGGCAAGGCCGATATTGTCGAGCAGCACGATCCAGAACGGTGGCATGCCCGGGATGAACGGGATCGCCGCCATGACACCTGCGAAGACGAGAATGGGGAGCCGGCTCTGCATCTTGGCCTCAGTCCTTCTCTTCCTCGACCGCGGGCGCGGCGAGCGAGCGCAGCAGCAGCACCGGGATCAGGAGCATGAACACGATCACCTCCTTGTAGTTGGAGGCATAGAAGGACGAGAACGCCTCGACGATGCCGACGAACAGGGCCGCGACCGCCGTCAGCGGATAGCTGACGAGGCCGCCGATGATCGCGGCGACAAAGCCCTTCAGGCCGATCAGGAAGCCGCTGTCATAATAGAGCGTCGTGATCGGCACGATCATGATGCCCGACAACGCGCCGATGATGGAGGCCAGCAGGAAGGCGATCTGCCCCGAGAGCGTGGTGCGGATGCCGGCTAGCCGCGCCCCCAGGCGGTTGACGGCGGTGGCGCGCAGCGCCTTGCCGTACAGCGTGAGCCCAAAGAACAGCCAGAGACCGACGATGAAGGCGATGGTGATGCCGTAGACCGTGAGGCTCTGGCCGGTGAAGCGCAGCGCGCCCGCGGTGAAGGCGCCTGACAGCACCGCCGGTCCGCGCTGGCCCTCGGCGCCGAAGAACAGCAGGCCCAATCCCTGGAGCGCGAGGTGGACGCCCACGGATGCGATCAGCAGCACCAGCACCGAGGTGTGTGCCAGCGGCTGGAAGGCGATGCGGTAGAGATAGAGGCCGATCATCGCGACGATCACCAGCGACAGCGCGATGCAGACCGCGACCGGCGGCTTCTGCGCCGCCAGGCTGATCGTCAGTGCCAGCACGATGGCCGGCAGCACCACATTGGCGAGGACGCTGCGCAGGATCAGCCGGCCATGCAGCGTCTTGCGGGCCACGAACAGGTCGAAGGCGCAGGCGGTGATGCCCATCGCCAGCGCCAGCTTGGCAGTGCCCGGCATCTGGCCCGAGGCCAGCGAGGCATAGGTCAGCGCGCCATAGGTGACGAACTCGCCCTGGGGAATGAGAATGACGCGGGTGACGGCGAACACCAGCACCAGCGCCAGGCCGAGCAGCGCATAGATCGCGCCATTGGTGATGCCGTCCTGCAGCAGGAACAGCATGATAGTGGTGTTCAAGACCGGACGCTCCCCCTCAAGATCGAGGACCGATCTCCGCAATTGCGGTGGATGGTCCTCACACAGCCATTGAAATACGCTGACGATATTTGATATGATCCATAACAATTATCGAATATAACTTCAAGGGTGGGGGACGACCCGTCCCGAATTTAACGGGATTACGAGCACGAGGCGATGACCGTTTCCAAACCCGCTGAAAAGTCCGCCGAAAAGGCGTCGGAGGCGACCAAGGGCCGCAAGGAGGCGCCGGAAGGGCAAAGCCAAGGTCTTGCCGAAGCCCTCCAGCTCGGCGAGCTCTCCGAGCAGCTCGGCTACGTGCTGAAGCGGGCGCAGCTCAAGGTATTCGAGAACTTCCTGCGCTGCATGGCCTCGCTCCAGCTGACGCCGGCGCAGTTCTCGGTGCTGCTGCTGGTCGAGAAGAATCCGGGCCGTAACCAGACCGAGATTGCCTCCACCCTCGGCATCCTCCGTCCCAACTTCGTCGCGCTGCTCGACAATCTCGAGAGCCGCGACCTCTGCGCCCGGATCCGCTCCACCAACGACCGCCGCTCGCACATCCTGGTCTTGACCGACAAGGGCAAGGCCGTGCTGACCCGCGCCAAGAAGCTCGTCGCCACCAAGCACGAGTCGCGGCTGAACGAGCTGCTCGGGCAAGCCAACCGCGAAGCCCTGCTCGGGATGCTCTCGAAGATCGCGAACGAGTTTTGAGCGATTTCGTCATTCCGGGGCGATGCGAAGCATCGAACTATGGTGCGCACTTGCGCACCGGAGAATCTCGAGATTCCGGGTTCACGCTTGCGCGTGCCCCGGAATGACGGGAGAGGTGCGACCCCAATCCACCAAAATTACCCTGATATCATCCACGCTTGTCAGCGTCGGGTCGGGCTGCAGCAGATCGCCTTCATAGTCGCGAAGGTCGCAGCATCGATCAGTGCGCAACAGGCGCCCGCAGGGCGTGAGCTCCGAGGAAGTCGTCGGATTGATGCGCTGCAAATACAAAATGATGCTTGAAACATCATTTTGCATACCTTAAGCTTGGGAAATCAATCACCCTCATTGCCACGGAGATCCCGCCCGTGATCACCGCCGCGCAGCTTCGAGCCGCCCGAGCCTTGCTCGGGATCGACCAGCGCGAACTTGCGCAGCGCAGCTCGCTATCGCTGCCGACGATCCAGCGCATGGAGGCCTCCGAAGGGGTGATCCGCGGCAATGTCGATTCCCTGATGAAGCTGGTCGAGGCCCTGTCGGTGGCGGGCATCGAGCTGATCGCCGAGGGTGCGGCGTCGAGCGCGGGAGGGCGCGGCGTGCGGCTGAAGTCCCCACCTCCGAGCGCGGGCAGCCAATAGCGATGATGACGCGCGCGCAGATCATGATCCGGGAGCGGCCATGATCGCGGTGGCGCTATGGTCAGTGGCGGTTCTGCTGGCGCTGACGCCGGCTGCAATCGCGCTGTCGATGCGTCCGCGCGGCTCGGTCGTGCTCTATGGCGCCTGCCTCGTCATCACGGCGACGCTCTGCGCCACCGCGCTCCTCCATTTGCTCGATCCCGCGCATCCGGTGTTGAGCGCGACGCTGCCGATCGGACTGCCCTGGCTCGGTGCCCATGTCCGGCTCGACGCGTTGTCTGCCTTTTTCCTCGTCGTCGTCAATCTGGGCGGCGCCGCCGCGAGCCTGTTCGCACTCGGTTACTCCAAGCACGAGGATTCCCCCGGCCGCGTGCTGCCGTTCTATCCTGCCTATCTCGCAGCGATGAACGTCGTCGTGCTGGCGAACGATGCCTTCAGCTTCCTGGTCGCCTGGGAATTCATGTCGCTGACCTCCTGGGCGCTGGTGGTGTCGCATCATCGGGAAGCCGAGAATGTCCGCGCCGGCTACGTCTATCTTCTGATGGCGAGTTTCGGCACGCTGGCGCTGCTGCTCGCCTTCGGCCTGCTCGCGAGCGGCGCCGGCTACGATTTCGATGCGATCCGGGCTTCGCATCCTTCCGCTGCGTTGACCGGCATGGTGGTGATCCTCGTGCTGCTTGGCGCCGGCTCCAAGGCCGGCCTGGTGCCGCTGCACGCCTGGCTCCCGCTCGCCCATCCCGCTGCACCCAGCCATGTCTCCGGCCTCATGAGCGGCGTCATGACCAAGGTCGCCGTCTACGGCTTCGTGCGCATCGTGTTCGACCTTCTGCCCGAACCGGTGTGGTGGTGGAGCATGGTGGTGTTGCTGGTCGGCGGTCCGACGGCGACGCTGGGCGTGCTCTATGCGCTGATGCAGCGCGATATCAAGCGCGTGCTCGCCTATTCGACGATCGAGAATATCGGCATCATCTTCACCGGGCTCGGGCTGGCGCTGGCTTTCAAGGCGCAAGGGCTCGACTGGGTGGCGGCACTCGCCTTCACCGCGGCGATGCTGCACGTCTTCAACCACGCGCTGTTCAAGAGTCTGTTGTTCTTTGGCGCCGGCGCGGTGCTGGGAGCAACCGGCGAGCGCGACATGGAGAAGCTCGGCGGGCTGATCCATCGCATGCCGAAGACCGCGTTCGCGGTGCTGATCGGCTGCGTCGCAATCTCGGCGCTGCCGCCGTTCAACGGCTTCGTTTCGGAATGGCTGACCTTCCAGGCGATTTTGCTCTCGCCGCAACTGCCCTCCTGGGGCCTCAAGCTGGCGATTCCGGCGGTCGGCGGTCTGCTGGCGCTCGCGGCCGCCTTTGCCGCGGCCTGCTTCGTCAAGCTTTATGGCATCAGCTTTCTCGGCCGGCCGCGTTCGGATGTCGCGGCGTCAGCGCATGAGACCGACCGCTTCTCGCTGACCGCGATGCTGCTGCTCGCGGCCCTCTGCCTCATTGCCGGCATCCTGCCCGGGCTGCTCATCGATGCGCTGGCGCCGGTGAGCAAGGCCATGGTCGGCAACGTCATGCCGCATCAGGTCGGATTGCAGTGGCTCACCATCGTGCCGATCGCGGAAAGCCGCAGCTCCTATAACGGCCTTCTGGTGTTCGTGTTCGCAGCCCTCTGCGGCACGGCGGCGGCGTCGGCCATTCACCGTCTGGCCTCCGACCGCCTGCGCCGCGCACCGGCCTGGGATTGCGGCTATCCCGATCCGAACCCGGCGATCCAGTACTCGGCTTCCAGCTTCTCGCAGCCGATCCGCCGCGTGTTCGGCAGCGTCATCTTTGCCGCGCGCGAGATCGGCGAGATGCCGCCGCCGTCCTCGCCGCGCCCTGCGCGACTTCGGGTCGAGCTGCGCGATTTGATCTGGGATGCGCTGTACGCGCCGATCGCGAAGGCCGTCTCTTTTGCGACGGACCGCATCAATATCCTGCAGTTTCTCACCATCCGCCGCTACCTGACCCTGGTCTTCGTGGCGCTGATCGTGCTGCTGTTGGTGGTGGCGCTATGAATGCGCTGCGCGACATCCTCTCCCAGGGCGCCCAGATGTTGCTGGTGCTGGGGCTGGCGCCGCTGCTGACCGGGTTCGTGCGCAAGGTCAAGGCGCGGCTGCTGCGCCGGCGCGGGCCGCCGCTGCTGCAGCCCTATCGCGACCTCATTCGCCTGATGCGCAAGGACGTCGTGCTCGCGGACAATGCATCCTGGCTGTTCCGCGTCATTCCCTATCTGATGTTCGCGGGAACCTGGGTCGCGGCCTCGCTGGTGCCGACTTTCGGCAACGGGCTGCTGTTCTCCTGGACCGCCGACCTCATCGCCATCATCGCGCTGCTCGGCAGCGCCCGCTTCTTCCAGGCGCTCGCCGGCATGGATGTCGGCACCGCCTTCGGCGGCATCGGCTCCAGCCGCGAGGTCATGATCGCCACCCTCGCCGAGCCCGCGATGCTGATCACGGTGTTTTCGGTTGCGATGATCGCCGGCTCGACACAGCTCGCCAACGTTGCCGAGTTCATGGGCTCGGACGCCGTCGGCCTGCGCGTGTCGCTGGGCATGGCATTCGTGGCATTGACCATCGTGGCGCTGGCGGAAAATGCCCGGATCCCCGTCGACAACCCCGCCACTCATCTCGAGCTCACCATGGTGCACGAGGCCATGGTTCTGGAATATTCCGCGCGACATCTCGCGCTGGTCGATCTGTCCTCGCAGCTCAAGCTCCTTCTCTACGTATCGCTGATCGCCTGCGTGTTCCTGCCATGGGGGATGGCGACTGCGGACGCGAGCGTTGGCAGGTTCGTCTTCGGCGCGCTGCTCTATCTCGGCAAGCTGACGGTCCTTGGCTTCCTGCTCGCATTGTTCGAAACCGCAATCGCCAAGATGCGCGTGTTCCGGATTCCCGAGTTTCTGGGCGCGGCGCTGATGCTGGCATTGCTCGCCACCCTGTTGCGTTTCGTGTCAGGGAGCCTCTGACAGATGAGCAGCCTGCAATTCGACATCGCCCACCTGCTCGCCGGCTCCCTCGTGCTGGCGAGCTTCATGATGCTCTACCAGGACCGGCTCTATGCGTTGCTCAACGTCTACGCGCTGCATGCCGGCGTGCTGGCGCTGTCGGTGGCGTGGCAGGCCTATGTGCAGCAAGCCCCGCATCTTTATCTCACGGCGCTGATCGCGCTGGTGTTCAAGGCCATCATCATTCCGGTGGCGCTGCACCGGATCATCAAGCGGCTCGGCATCCACCGCGAGATCGAGAACGTGATCGGGATCGGGCTGACCATGATGGCCGGCATCGGCCTCGTCGCCCTGTCGATGGTGGTGATGCTGCGGGTGACGCCGGGCGCCGACGCGCTCGCGCGCGAGGACCTTGCCTTCGCGCTGTCGGTGGTGCTGCTGGGGCTCCTGGTCATGGTGACGCGGCGCAACGCCGTCAGCCAGGTCGTCGGCTTCATGTCGCTGGAGAACGGGCTGGTGCTGGCGGCGACCGGCGCAAAGGGCATGCCGCTGGTGGTCGAGATCAGCGTCGCCTTCTCGGTGCTGATCGCCTTCATCGTGATCGGTATCTTCCTGTTCCGCATCCGCGAGCGCTTTGACAGCGTGGACGTGCAGGCCCTCGATCGATTTCGCGGGGAGCGGCGATGAGCATTGACGTCCTCAGCGCCATCCTCGTGATCCCGGCCGTCTCGGCGGCGCTGCTGGCGATCTTGCCGGGCTATCGGCAAACGGCGAAGCTGAACGTGGTGGCGGCGCTCGCGACCTTCCTGACTTCGCTTTCGCTGTTCGTGGTCGAGCCGGTGTCGGGGCAGTATCTGCTGGTGGACGATCTCAACAAGGTCTTCATCGTGTTGACCACCTTCGTCAGCTTCACCACGTCGGTATTCAGCGCGAGCTATATCCAGCACGAGATCGAGACCGGGCGCCTGACGCCGGCGTTCCTGCGCTTCTATCACGCAATGTATCAGACGCTGATGTTCGCGATGAACCTCGCGCTCATCGCCAACAATATCGGCCTGATGTGGGTCGCGGTTGAAGTGGCGACGCTGACGACCGTGCTGATGGTGGGCATCTACCGCACCCACGAGGCGCTGGAAGCGGCCTGGAAATATTTCATCCTCGGCAGCGTCGGCATCGCGCTGGCGCTGTTCGGGACCATCCTGGTCTATATGGCGGCGCGCCCGGTGGTCGGCGAGGGGCTCGACGGCATGGTGTGGTCGGTGCTGGTGAAGCACGCCGCACAGTTCGACCCGGCGCTGCTCAACGTCGCCTTCGTCTTCCTGCTGCTCGGCTACGGCACCAAGGTCGGCCTCGCGCCGCTGCACGCCTGGCTGCCCGACGCCCATGCGGAAGGCCCGACGCCGATCTCGGCGGTGCTCTCCGGCCTCCTGCTCAACGTCGCGCTCTACGCCCTGCTGCGCTTCAAGATGATGCTCGCGGTCAATCTCGCCGCCATCGCGCCGGGGCCGCTGATGGTGACGATGGGCCTGATCTCGGTGATCTTCGCGTCGCTGATGCTCTACCGCCGCCGCGACATCAAGCGCATGTTCGCCTACTCCTCGATCGAGCATATGGGCATCATCGTCTTCGCCTTCGGCATGGGCGGGCCGCTGGCGAATTTTGCCGGCCTGCTCCACATGACCATGCATTCGCTGACCAAGTCGGCGATCTTCTTCGCCGTCGGCCATATCGCGCAGGTCAAGGGCACGCAGAAGATCGCCGACATCGGCGGATTGACGGTGACCAATCCCGTGCTCGGCTGGGGCTTGATGCTCGGCGTCGTCGCCATCGTCGGGTTGCCGCCGCTCGGCATCTTCATGAGCGAGTTCCTGGTGGTGAGCTCGGCCTTCTCGCACGCGCCCTGGCTGACGGTCATCCTGGTGCTCGGCATCATCATCGCGCTCGGCGGCCTGTTGCTGCGCATCGGCGCCGTGATGTTCGGCGAACCCAAGGGACCTACCGCGCCGGCGGAGGCGTCCTATGTACCAATGTTCACGCATCTTGCGCTGGTGCTGATGGCCGGCATCTATCTGCCGCCGGGGCTGGTCGCCGGCTTCCAGAACGTCGCAAAGCTCCTGGGGTAGCGATGGGCATCCTCGACAGCATCCCCCATGTTCATGCGGTGCCGTCGCATCGGCCCTGGCCACGTGCGGTGGTGACGGAGGCGGGCTGGCAGGCGGCGATCGATCGGCTGGTCGAGGGAGGCCTCACGCTGCTCGGCTTCTGGGGCGAGCCGACCGCTGTGCATATGGCAATGCTCGATGGCAGCTCGGCCGAGATCGCGGTCGTCACCTACGCGTGTCCGGCCGGCACGTTTCCAAGCGTCGCCAGCCGTCATCCGCCTGCGCTTCGGCTGGAACGGACCATCCATGATCTGTTCGGGCTTGTTCCAGACGCCGCTGACGATCTGCGACCAGATTTGCGGCCATGGCTCGATCACGATGCCTGGGGCCGGTCTTATCCGCTCTCCGGCCGCAACGCATCGCGCGACGCGCAGCCATACCGGTTCCTTCCGGCCGAGGGCGAGGCGTTGCACCAGGTCGCGGTCGGCCCCGTCCATGCCGGGATCATCGAGCCCGGCCATTTCCGCTTCACCGCCAATGGCGAGCACGTGGTGCGGCTGGAGCAGTGGCTCGGCTACACCCACAAGGGCATCGAGTCCTTGATGCAGGGCGCTGACCTCGAGGCCGCGGCAAAGCTCGCCAACCGTACCTCCGGCGACAGCGCGGTAGCCTACGCCTTCGCTTTTGCACGCGCAGCGGAAGCGGCGCTCGATATCCAGGTGCCGCGGCGGGCGAATTATTTGCGGGCGCTGATGGCGGAACTGGAGCGTCTCGCCAATCATTTCGGCGACATTGGCGCGATCTGCAACGATGCGTCGTTCGCGCTGATGCATGCGCAGACCGGTATCCTGCGGGAGCGGACCCTGCGCGCTGCGGACATTGCGTTCGGCCATCGCCTGATGATGGACGTCGTCGTGCCCGGTGGCGTGGCGCGCGATATCGCGCCGGACGGTCTCCCGGCGCTGCGAATGCTGCTTGCGGAAATCAACAAGGTCTTCCCGCGCCTGATCGAGCTTTACGACAACACCGCATCCTTGCAGGATCGCACCGTCACCACGGGCGTCGTGAAGGCGGACTATGTGCGGCAGTTCGGCGCCGGCGGCTATGTCGGCCGCGCCTCGGGCCGCGATTTCGATGCACGCCGCACACTTGCCTACGCGCCCTACGATCATCTGTCGTTCGAGGTGCCGGTGCTGGATATGGGCGACGTCAACGCGCGGGTCTGGATCCGTATCCGCGAGGTCGAGCAGAGCGTCGAATTGATCGCGCAGATCCTGGGCTTGATGGAGCCGGGGGAGATCAGGACCGCACCGCCGGCGGGGCGCGGCGGATGCGAAGGTCTGGCGCTGACGGAGGCATTCCGCGGCGACGTCCTGGCGTGGCTGCGGCTCGATGGCGAGTTACGCGTCGAACGCTGCCATCTGCGCGATGCGTCGTGGTTCCAGTGGCCGCTGCTGGAAACCGCGATCGAGGGCAACATCATCGCCGACTTCCCGCTCTGCAACAAGTCGTTCAACTGTTCCTATTCGGGCGCGGACCTCTAAGCCATGCGCAAGACCCTGCTCGAAAGCCTCACCCATGGTTCGCTGACGGAGCCCGCGCCGGCGCCGGACGCTTCGGCGTTGGCCGAGCTCGCCGCGAAAGTCGATCGCGCCGCCCAGGCCAGGCTTGGGCGTTCTCTTGCCATTCGCGAGGTCGATGCCGGGTCCTGCAACGGCTGCGAATTGGAGATTCACGCGCTGTCCAACGCCTTCTACGATGTCGAACGTTTCGGCCTGCGCTTCGTCGCCTCGCCACGCCATGCCGACGTGCTGCTGGTGACGGGTCCCGTGACCAGGAACATGCGACAGGCACTGGAGCGGACCTACAACGCGACACCCGATCCGAAGTGGGTCGTCGCGGTCGGCGGCTGCGCGATCGACGGCGGCATTTTCCGAGGCAGCTACGCCTGCGTCGGCGGTGTATCCGAGACCATTCCGGTGGATCTGCACATCAAGGGCTGCCCGCCGTCGCCGACGGACCTGTTGAAGGGCCTGCTCGCGCTGCTCGAGCACGTCAGCGCCAAGCGGTAAGCCCCGCGGCGGGGCGAGCGCCCACTACGCCGCGGCGATCCGGTCCGGCATGGCGGGCCTGTCAGCGGCGAGGAAACGGCGCTCGATCTCCGCGGCGGGCAAAGGCGGGCTGAACAGATAGCCCTGCATCTCGTTGCAGCCCTCCGCCGAAATCCGCTCGCGCTGCTCGTCGGTCTCGACGCCCTCTGCCGTGGTGGTCATGCCCATGCCCTGCGCCAGTGCCGCCACCGCCCGCACGATGCTGAGCGACCCCGCATCGTTGCCGACGCCGCCGACGAAGGACCTGTCGATCTTGATCTTGTCGAACGGGAAGCATTGCAAATAGGTCAGCGACGAATAGCCGGTGCCGAAATCGTCCATGGCGATCCTGACACCCAGCGCGCGGAGCTGGCGCAGCGTCGCGAGCGCGCCATCGCGGTCCTGGATCAGCACGCTTTCCGTGATCTCGATCTCGAGTCGTCCCGGATCAAGCCCGGTGGCCGCCAGCGCGCTGACGATCACCTCAGCCAGGCCCGGCTGGCGGAATTGCACGGCCGAGATGTTGACGGCGACGTGCAGATGGTTCGGCCACCGGCTCGCGGTGGCGCAGGCCTGCCGGATCACCCACTCCCCGATCGGCACGATCAAGCCGATCTCCTCCGCGAGCGGGATGAAGTCGCCGGGCGCGACCAGCCCGCGCCGCGGATGGTGCCAGCGGATCAGGGCTTCGAACCCGCTGATCTCGTGGCCGCTGGCTTTCACGATCGGCTGGTAGTGCAGCTCGAACTCGCCGGCCGCAAGGCCCTTGCGCAGATCGCGCTCCAGCGCGCGACGGTTCTGCGCCTCTTCGTCCATGGCCGGATCGAAGAAGCGGTAGACGCCGCGACCGTTGCTTTTGGCCCGGTACAGCGCGACGTCGGCATTGTGCAGGAGTTGCTCGGGCGTCGTGCCGTCGCGCGGCGCAATGGCGATGCCGACGCTCGCGCCGGCAATGGCCTGGTGTTCGTCGAGCTCGAACGGTGCGCTCAATGCGCTCACCACCTCGCGTGCCAGCACCTCTGCGTCGCCTTGGCCTGAAATCGGCGTCTGCAGGATCAGGAATTCATCGCCGCCCATGCGCGCGATCGTGTCGCTCTCCCGTGCGAGCCGCCGCAGGCGGCGGCTGACCTCCCGGAGCAGGATGTCGCCGGCCTGGTGACCGAGCGTGTCGTTGACGGCCTTGAACTTGTCGAGATCGATGTGATGCACGGCGAACAGGCCGCCTTGTTCGAGCGCTTGGCCGAGCCGCTGGCCGAGCAGCGCACGGTTGGCGAGGTCCGTCAGCGCGTCATGATGCGCCATATGCGCGATCTGCAGCTCCGCCTTCCTTTGCTCGGTGATGTCTTCGTGGGTTGCGACCCAGCCGAGATCCGGCATCGGACGGTGCCTGATCTTGAAGGTGCGTCCGTTCCGCATCTCGACGATGCTGTCGGTGGGCTCGGCCGACGTGGCGACATCGGTCCGCCATCTGGCATATTCCTCGCGCGTCATCGCCGGCACGCTGCCGGCCTCGAAACGCATGTCGAGGATCTCCGCCAGCGGTGTGCCGGGCCCGACGCGATCGGGCGACAGGCCGTACATGTCGATATAGCGCGCATTGCAGACCCGCAGCCGATGGTCGGCGTCGAAGAAGCAGAGCCCGTGCGACATGTTGTTGATGGCGATGTCGAACTGGAAATTGCGTTCCTGCAGCCGCGCGCTGAGCTCCTCGCGCTCGGTGATGTCCTCGTGGGTCGCCATGCCGCCGCCACCGGGCAAGGGGTGGATGGTGTAGGCGATGATCCGGCCGTCGTCGAATTGCTGGACGGTCCGCTCGCTGGCGATCGAACCTTCGGTGCGGGCGCGGACATAGGCGCCGGCTTCGCCGCGAATGTTGAGGCCCAGCTTGAGCCGATGCTCGATCAGGTCCTTGATCGGCGTGCCCGGACGAACCTGTTCGGGTGACAGGCCGTACATCTCGCGGTAGCGCGGATTGCAGAAAATCACCTTGCGGTCGCTGCTGAAGAGGATGATTCCAAGCCACAGATTGCTGGTGGCGCACGCCAGCAGTTCGCCGAGCACGAGCGGATCGATGCCTTCCACCTGCCTGTCACTCTCAGTCATGCGCATTGCCCCCGAGCGCGCATTAGAGCAGGCGGTGGTGAACGAGCCCAACGATTTGCCCAAATAAGCAGCAGGTTCCTCAAACTGCGGCGAACGCGAGGTTAAGGACAGCGATTCCGGTGACCGGCTTGGCGCAGTACGGCGCGGAGTCAGAGATCCTTAACCATGGCGATCCCTCGGTCGCAGACGGTTTCGGCCGCCGCGGCGTCAGTCGACCAGGATCACCCTGATGTCGTTCACGTTGGTCAATGTCGGTCCCGGCTGCAGCAGGTCGCCCGTCGCTTCGAAGAAGGTCGTGGCGTCGTTGTTGTCCAGATAGGTCTGTGGCTGAAGCCCTTGCGCCTTCATCTTGGCGAAGGTCGCCGCATCGATCAGCGCGCCGGCGGGATCGGTGGGATGGCCGGCGCCGCCGTCGGCGCCGTCGGTGTCGCCGGCAAGCGCCGCGATGTCAGGCGTGTCCTTCAACAGCGAGGCCAGCGCCAGCGCGTATTCCTGGTTGGGGCCGCCGCGCCCCTGGCCGCGCACGGTCACCGTGAGCTCGCCGCCGGAGAGGATGGCGACACGCTTGCCTTGCGCGCGGGCCTGGAGCGCAAGCCTGGCGTGATCGGCCGCGACCTCGCGGGCCTCGCCTTCGAGATCGGCGCCGAGATCGATGGCCTCGTAGCCGGCCTCCTTCGCAAGTTTCACCGCGGCATCCAGCGATTGCTTGGGGCGCGCGATCAGCTCGAACGAGGCGCGTGCGAAGGCCGCATCACCGGGCTTGGCGCTTTCGTTGGCGGGATTGTCGAGCGCGTGCGCGACGGCATCGTCGATGGCGAGCTTGTACTTCGCGACGATCGCACGCGCGTCGGCCAGCGTGGTCGTGTCAGGCACGGTCGGACCGGAGGCGATCGCGGAAGGGTCGTCATGCGGCACGTCGGAGATCGCGAGCGTCACGATTGCCGCGGCGTTCTGGCCGGCGCGTGCCAGACGTCCGCCCTTGATGCGCGACAGATGCTTGCGCACGACATTCATCTCGCCGATCGGCGCGCCCGAGCGCAGCAGCGCCTTGTTGACCGCCTGCTTCTGCGCAAAGCTGATCCCGTCCACCGGCGCGATCCAGTTTGCCGAGCCGCCGCCGGTGAGCAGCACCAGCAGCAGATCGTCGGGGCCGGCCTCGCTCGCCAGCGCGAGCGTGTCGGCGGCGCCTTTCAGGCCGGCCTCGTCGGGCACGGGATGGCCGGCCTCGACCACGCGGATCCGGCGCGTCGGCACGCCGTAGCCGTGGCGCGTGGTGGCGATGCCGACGAGGCGTTCCGGCGCGAGCCCCAGCGTGTCGAGATAGTGCCGCTCCGCGGCCGCAGCCATCGCGGCGGCGCCTTTGCCGGCGGCGAGGCAGATCACGCGCCCCTTCGGTGCGGGACGCAAGTGAGGCGCCAGGATCGTGTTCGGATGGGCGGCGGCCACCGCGGCATCATAGAGCGCGCGGAGCAGGGGACGTCGGTCGGTCATGACGATGGCTTTCGGCTAACTCTTGAGCAGACTAAAGCTGTGGCGAGGACGTCGCCATGCCCCTGCCTAGCGCATCGGGCGCGAAAGGGTAAGCAGCCTTTACCATCATTCGATTGTGCAATCGCGTAATCAAAAACGGCACATAGCAAAAGGCCCCTGCGATCGTCTCGCAGGGGCCTTGCTATTGTCGGGCTTGTCGGGTCTAGCCGCCGACGTCGGCGCTGATCACGTCGCCGAACAGGTCCCACTTCTCGCCCTTGAACCGCTCCAGCTGCAGCTGGCTGATCGGGGCAAAGTCGGTCGGGGAGGTGTTGATCTGGATGCCCGGCAGCAGCACCTCGGTGCGGAAGTCCTTCAGGCTCGCGGCCTGCTTCATGACGTTCGCGCGGGTGAGATCATCTCCGCACTGCTTCAGGACCTGGACCAGGGTCTGCGCCACGCCGTAGCCGACGATAGTGCCGTGGTCGAGCTTGTCGCCATCCGGAAAGTACTTGTCCATGAATGTGATGAAATCCTTCATGCCTGGATCATTCTTCCACTGCGGGTCCGACACGTCCTTCAGATAGTCGGCGGAAATAATGTCCTGCGCGTTTTCGAAGCCCGCGGGCTTGAGCACGCTGCCGACGGAGGCCGACACGTTGTTGAGGAAGTGTAGCGGTTTCCAGCCGATCTCGGCGACCTTCTTGATCGCTTGTGCCGCGAATTTCGGCGTCGTGATGTTCATGAACACGTCGGCGCCGCTCGACTTCAGCTTGACCATGTGGTTGTCGATGGTCGGCTCGGAGGTCTCATAGCTCTCCTCGGCGACGATCATGCTCGCCGCCTTGGCACCCAGGCCGTCCTTCAGCCCCTTGAGATAGTCCTTGCCGTAGTCGTCGTTCTGGAACAGCACGGCGATCTTGGCGTCCGGCTTGTTCTTGAGCAGCCACTTCGCATAGATCTGCGTTTCGCTCTGATAGTTGGGCTGCCAGCCCATGGTCCATGGGAAGTTCTGCGGATCGTTCCACTTGGTGGCGCCGGTGGCGACGAACAGCTGCGGCACCTTCTTCGAGTTCATGTATTTCTGGATCGCCGAGTTCGACGGCGTGCCGAGCGAGTTGAAGATGAACAGCACCTCGTCGCTCTCGACCAGCTTGCGGGCCTGCTCGACCGCCTTCGGCGGCGAATAGGCGTCGTCGTAGGAGACGAAGTTGATCTTGCGGCCGTTGATGCCGCCTTCCTCGTTGATCTTCTTGAAATAGGCGGCTTCTGTCCGCCCGATGATGCCGTAGGCGGAGGCCGGTCCGCTGTAGGGCATGATGTTGCCGACCTTGATCTCGGTGTCGGTCGCGCCGGTATCATATTTCTTCTGGGCCGATGCGATGGAGGTCGAGGCCGCAATGAGCGCGAGTGCCAGTGACGCGACCGCAAGCTTGCCGGTGACAGCGGGCATTCCAATCTCCCTTTTTCAATTTCTTGGTGTGCGCGCGCTCCTTTTCTTTGTCGCCATGGTTGTTGGCGGCGCGGTGCAATTCAACCCGATTTGGCCGGAAGCTTCAAGGAAAAGCCCCTGCGAGGAGGCCGCAGGGGCTGCTTCTTTAGTCGCTGTTGGCGCCGATGATGCCGTCAGCCGCCGACGTCGCCGCTGATGACGTCGCCAAATCGTTCCCAGGTCTCGCCCTTGAAGCGCATCAATTGGAGCTGCGAGAGCGGCGCGAAATCGGTCGGGGACGTGTTGACCTTGATCCCCGGCAGCATCATTCCGAGTTCAAGATCCTTGATGCTCGCGGCCTGTTTCATGACATTCTCTCGGGTCAGGTCGTCCCCACACTGCTTCAATACGTGGGCTAGTGTCTGCGCGACGGTATAGCCATAGACGACGGAGTTATCTGTCCGGTTTGCATCGGGGTAGTACTTGTCGAGGAACTCGTTCCAGGCCTTCATTCCGGCATCGTCCTTCCATTGCGGGTCCGTCGGATCCTTCAGATACGCCGACGAAATGACGCCCTGTCCGTTCTCTATTCCTGCCGGCTTCATGACGCTGCCGATTGAAATCGAGACGTTATTGAGGAAATGCACCGGCTTCCAGCCGATCTCCGCGTTCTTCTTGATCGCCTGTGCCGCGAATTTCGGCGTCGTGATGTTGACGAAGACGTCAGCGCCCGTCGATTTCAGCTTGACGATGTGCGAGTCGATCGTGGGCTCCGAAACTTCGTAGCTCTCCTCCTGGACGATCATCGAAGCTGCCTTGGCGCCGAGGCCATCCTTCAGCCCCTTCAGATAGTCCTTGCCGTAATCGTCGTTCTGGAACAGCACGGCGATCTTGGCGTTCGGCATCTCCTTCAGGATGTACTTGGCGTAGATCTGCGTCTCGCTCTGGTAGTTCGGCTGCCAGCCCATCGTCCACGGGAAGTTCTGCGGATCGTTCCACTTCGTGGCGCCGGTGGCGACGAACAGTTGGGGCACCTTCTTCGAGTTCATGTATTTCTGGATCGCCGAGTTCGGCGGCGTGCCGAGCGAGTTGAAGATGAACAGCACCTCGTCGCTCTCGACCAGCTTGCGTGCCTGCTCCACCGTCTTCGGCGGTGAGTACGCGTCGTCATAGGAGATGAAGTTGATCTTGCGGCCGTTGATGCCGCCTTCCGCGTTGACCTTGCGGAAATAGGCTTCTTCGGTCTTTCCGATCACGCCGTAAGCCGAGGCCGGGCCGCTATAGGCCATGATGTTGCCGATCTTGATTTCGGTGTCGGAAGCGCCGGTGTCGTATTTCTTCTGTGCTGACGCCCCGGTCGACAGGGACGCAGAGAGCGCGAGGGCAGCCGCAAGGGCCCCCAAACGCACATGCATTGCAGGCATCTTGATCTCCCTTGGTCGTTTCGATGTGTCGTTCGTTCTTGATTGGGAGCGCAGGTGTTGCGACGCTCCGAGTCATATTGAATACCCTTCCTGCGGCGCCAGCAAGAAGAACGCCCCGGGCGGGACTGTCGCGGATGCGATTTGATCGATGCAGCGCGGAATATTCCGGTCGGCGGGACTGCCGCCGTCACGCGCCTGCGCGAACCTTGAGTTGCGTCAGGCCGGTCTCAAAAGTTCAGACTGTGCCGGGCGCGAGCCGCGCTAATGGCCCAGTTCGCTCGAGATGACCTCGCCGAACAATTCCCAGGCCTTGCCCTTGAACCGCATCATCCGAAGCTGCTTGATCGGCGCGAAATCGTCGGGTGCGGTGTTGATCGTGATGCCGGGCAGAAGCGTGTCGGGCGCGAAGTCCTTCAGGGAAGCTGCCTGCGTCATGACGTTGTCGCGGGTGAGATTGTCGCCGCACATCTGCAGCACCTTCACCATGGTCTGCGCCGCGGCGTAGCCGAACACGATGCCGGCATCGAGCTTGTTGGCCTTCGGGTCGTATGCCGCGAGGAAGTTGTAGAACTTCTTCATGCCGTCATCGGCGTTCCATTGCGGGTCGGAGCCGTCCTTGATGTAGGTCGCCGACAGGATGCCTTGCGAGATCTCGAAGCCCGCGGGCTCGATCACGCCGCCGACGGAGGCCGAGACGTTGGAGATGATGTGGATCGGGTGCCAGTTGATCTCTGCCGCTTTCTTGATCGCCTGCGCTGCGAATTTCGGCGTGGTGATGCTGACGAGGGTGTCGGCGCCTGCGGCCTTCAGCCTCACGACGTGCTCGTCGACCGCGGGCTCGGAGGTGTCGTAGGGCTCCTCCAGCACGATCATCGAGCCTTTGGCGCCGAGCCCTTCCTTCAGTCCGTTCAGATAATCCTTGCCGAAATCGTCGTTCTGATAGAGCACGCCGATCCTGGCGTCCGGTTTTTCCTTCATGATGTATTTGGCGTAGATCTTCGCCTCGCCCGCGTAGCTCGGCTGCCAGCCCATGGTCCAGGGATATTGCTTCGGGTCGTTCCACTTGGACGCGCCGCTCGCCACGAACAATTGCGGCACCTTCTTCTCGTTCATGTATTTGCGGATGGCGCTGTTGGTGGAGGTGCCGAGCGAACCGAAAATCAGCAGCACGTTGTCGCTTTCGACCAGCTTGCGCGCCTGCTCCACCGTCTTCGGCGGCGAATAGGCGTCGTCGTACGAGATGAATTTGATCTTGCGGCCGTTGATGCCGCCCTCGGCATTGACCTTGCTGAAATAGGCCTCTTCGGTCTTGCCGATCACGGCATAGGCCGAGGCCGGGCCGCTATAGGGCATGATGTTGCCGATCTTGATCTCGGTATCGGAGGCGCCGCTGTCATAGGATTTCTGCGCCTGCACGGGATTGCTCGCCGCAGTGCACAACGCGAATGCGGCGAAAAGCACCGCAACCTGAAATCGAACGACGATCATCGCACTCCTGCCTCACCTGGATCGGCGCCGCATTGAACAAGATTGATATCTGACGTCAACAAAAAGCCCCCGCGATCGTTCGCGGGGGCTTTTCAGCCTTGGCCTAAAGCGTCAGCGCGTCACTCCGGAGCGACGTCGCCGTTCAGGATCTCGCCGAACTGTTCCCATTTCTCGCCCTTGAACCGCTGCATCTGCAGCTGGCTGATCGGTGCGAAGTCGTTCGGTCCGGTGTTGATCTTGACGCCGGGCAGCAGCGTATCAGGCGCAAAGTCCTTGAGGCTGGCCGCCTGCTTCATCAAATTGGCCCGGGTGAGATCGTCACCGCACTGTTCCAGCGCCTTGGCCAGCGTCTGAGCGGCGCCGTAGCCGTAGACGATGCTGGCGTCGGTCTTGTCGGCGCCGGGCATGTACTTGTCGAGGAATTCGGCCCACTTCTTCATGCCGGGATCGTCGTTCCAGCGCGGATCGGCGCCGTCCTTGGCATAGGCCGCCGACAGCACGCCCTGGGAGGCCTCGAAGCCGGCCGGCTTCATCACGCTGCCGACCGAGGCCGACACGTTGGTGATGATCTGCAGCGGCTTCCAGCCGAGCTCGGCGGTCTTCTTGATGGTCTGCGCGCCGAATTTCGGCGTCGTGTAGATCATGAGGACGTCGGGATTGGCGGCCTTGATCTTGACGATGTGGCCGTCGATCGACGGCTCGGAGACCTCATAGCTCTCTTCCAGGATGATGTTCGAAGCCTTGGCGCCGAAACCGTCCTTGGTGCCCTTGAGGTAGTCTTTGCCGAAATCGTCGTTCTGATAGAGGATCGCGACCTTGGCGTCGGGCTTCTCCTTCAGCAGCCATTGGGCATAAATATGGGCTTCGCTCTGGTAGGAGGGCTGCCAGCCCATGGTCCAGGGGAAGTTCTTCGGGTCGTTCCACTTGGTGGCGCCGGTGGCGACGAACAGCTGCGGGATCTTCTTGGCGTTGAGATATTTCTGGATCGCGCTGTTCGAGGGCGTGCCGAGCGGGTTGAACACGGCGAGCACCTCGTCGCTCTCGACCAGCTTGCGGACCTGCTCCACGGCCTTCGGCGGCGAATAGCCGTCGTCATAGGTGACGAAGTTGATCTTGCGGCCGTTGATGCCGCCCTTGTCGTTGATCATCTTGAAATAGGCTTCTTCGGTCTTGCCGATGATGCCGTAGGCCGAGGCCGGACCGCTATACGGCATGATGTTGCCGATCTTGATCTCGGTATCGGTCGCGCCGGTGTCATATTTCTTCTGCGCGAGGGCGGCCGTGGAGGCGAGCGTGGCGACCGCCGTTACGAGCGCGGCGGTTCGAAGTGTTCTTGCGAAAGGCAATTCGGTCTCCTTGGTTGAAACGACGGTCTTGATTGCGGGGTTAGTTCTTTCTGAGCCTGCTTGCGAATTGCTGACCCAGGATCGCGACCTGCCTTGCGCCATGCGGCACGAGATAGATGACGAGGAACAGCAGCACGCCGAACACGGCGCCGGAGAGGCCCTTGGAGATGCCTTCCGCGATGTTCGGCACGAAGATGATGAAGGCGGCACCGATGATCGAGCCCGGCAGCCAGCCGACGCCGCCGACCACCATGCCGAGGAACAGCTGGATCGCGAGCGTGATGGTGAAGCTGTCGGGCGCGACGAACTGCACCGCGATGGCGCTGAGGCCGCCGGCAACGCCGGTGATGCCGGCCGAGACGCCGAAGGCGAGCGTCTTGTAGAGCGCGACATTGACGCCCATGGCGGAGGCTGCGATCTCGTTGTCGCGGATCGCCATGAAGGCGCGGCCCGAGCGCGAGCGGAGCAGGTTGACCGAGAAGATGTAGATCGCGAGCACGACGACCAGCGTGAAGTAATACAGCCACATGTCCTGCGACATCTTCAGCCCGAACGGCGCATCCGGCTTGGTGACGACGAGGCCCTGCACGCCGCCGGTCCACTTCTCGAGGAAGTTCAGCTTGAGCAGCTGCGGCATCGCGGTGGCCAGCGCGAAGGTCGCGAGCGCAAGATAGACGCCGGAAAGCCGCAGCGCCGGCTGGCCGAACAGGAAGCCCACGCCGAAGCAAAGCACGCCCGCGACCGGCAGACAGAGGAAGTAGGGGATGTTGAACTGCTCCATCATCACGGCGGTGATGTAGGCGCCGATGCCGTAGAACGCGCTCTGGCCGAGCGAGAACTGGCCGCTGCCGCCGGTCAGGATGTTGAGCGCCAGCACGGCGAGGCCCAGATAGAGCAGCTGGGTCAGCTGGAAGATCACGAAATTCTTCGCGAACACCGGCACGACGAGGAGCAGCAGCAGCACCACCACCGAGGTACCGGTGCCCAGCGTCATGGCCCGCTTCGGCACGGCCTCGACGGCAGGGGCTTCCGTGACGACGTCTTCGACAGCGCTCATGATCAAACTCGCTTGACGATGTGCCGGCCGAACAGACCAGCGGGTTTGACGACCAGGACGGAGATGATCAGCGCGAGCGCGATCGGGAGTTTCAGCTCGTTGCCGACGCCGGGGATGTAGGTGCCGGCGAGGTTCTCGAAGATGCCGACCAGGAAGCCGCCGACCACGGCGCCGAACGGTGAGGTCAGGCCGCCGAGCACGGCCGCGGCGAAGCCGTAGATGAGCACGCCGCCCATCATGTTGGGCTCGAGGAACACGACCGGCGCGATCAGCATGCCGGCGATCGAGCCGATCGCGGTCGCCATGCCCCAGCCGAGCGCGATCATCCAGCTGGTGTTGATGCCGACGAGGCGCGCCGATTCAGGCACCGAGGCGGCCGCGCGCATGGCAAGGCCGATCCGGGTGTACTGGAAGAAGAAATACAGGCCGAGCAGCAGCAGCACGGTGACGCCGATCATGCCGGCCTGGTGGGTCGAGATCAGCTGGCTGCCGAGGAACGGCGCGGAGCCGAACGGGGTCGGATATTGCTTGATGGTGAAGTCCCAGATCAGGCCGGCGGAGGAGTTGATGATCGCGAACAGCGCGATGAAGCCGGCGACGTTGGTCAGAACAGGCGCCTTCGCCAGCGGTTTGAACAGGATGCGCTCGATCGCGATGCCGGCGACGAAGGAGAGCACCAGCGTGATCAGGAAGGCGACCCAGTACGACAATCCCCACTGCATCAGCTGCCAGGAGATGAAGGTCGAGAACATCGCCATCTCGCCCTGCGCGAAGTTGAGATGGTCGATCGCCTGGTAGATCATGACCACCGCGAGCGCCATGCAGGCGTAGATCGCGCCCGTGGCAATCCCGGCCAGGACCTGGTTGGTAAACAGTTCCATGGTGCCGGCTCCTCAGTAGCCCAGATAGGATTTGCGGATTTCTTCGTTGTTGGCGATGTCCTTGGCATTGCCGGACATCACGATGCGGCCGGTCTCGATCACGTAGGCCTGGTCGGCCAGCTCGAGCGCGAGCTGGGCGTTCTGCTCGACCACCAGGATCGACACCTTGTCCTCGCGGTTGATCTTGCCGAGGATGCCGAAAAGGTCGCGTACGACGAGTGGCGCAAGGCCGAAGGACGGCTCGTCCAGCAGCATCAGCCGCGGCCGCAGCATCAGCGCGCGTGCGACCGCGAGCATCTGCTGCTCGCCGCCGGAGAGCGTGCCGGCCTGCTGGGTATGGCGCTGCTTCAAGACCGGGAAATGCGCGTACATGCGCTCGATGTCGGAGACGATGCCGGCATTGTCCTTGCGGGTGATGGCCCCTAACTGGAGATTCTCCTCCACCGTCATGGTGGTGAAGGTGCCGCGGCCCTGCGGCACGTGTGCGATGCCGTAGCGCACGATGCTTTCGGTCGAGCGGTTGTTCAGCGGCTTGCCGTCGAACTCGATGCCGCCGGTGGAGCGCACCATGTTGCAGATCGCGCGCAGCGTCGTGGTCTTGCCGGCGCCGTTGGCCCCGAGCAGCGTCGTCAGCGAGCCCTCGTTGAGCGAAAAGGTGAGGCCATGGAGCGCCTGGACCTGGCCGTAATAGGCGCGCAGGTCCTTGACGTTGAGCAGAACAGTCATTGGTCCTTGCTCCCGAGATAGGCCTTGATGACGTCGGGGTCCGCCTGCACCTGCGCAGGCGTGCCTTCCGCGAGCTTCTTGCCGAAATTCAGCGCGACGACGTGGTCGGCGATCGACATCACGAGGCCCATGTGGTGCTCGACAAGCAGCACCGTCATGTGGCGCTCGTCGCGGATTTTGCGGATGAGGTCGCCGAGGATGTAGACCTCTTCGTGGTTGAGGCCGCCGGCGGGCTCGTCGAGCAGCAGGATCTTCGGGTCTGCCGCCAGCGCCCGCGCCAGTTCGACGCGCTTCTGCGTGCCGAAGGGCAGGCCGGAGACGGTGGTGTGAGCGACCTCCTCGAGGTCGAGATAGCTGAGGATCTCGTGCACCTTCTTGTTCACGCTGCTCTCGCCGCGGCGGATCCAGGCGAGGCGCAGCGAGTCGCTGATGATGTCGGAGGAGGTGCGGGCATGGGTGCCGACGCGGACATTGTCCATCACCGACAGGTTCGGAAACAGCGCCACGTTCTGGAAAGTGCGGCCGATGCCGATCTCGGCGATCCGGTGCGGCGGGCGTTTCAAAATGCTCGCGCCTTCCATCAGGATGTCGCCTGACGACGGCTGGTAGAGGCGGGACAGGCAGTTGAACAGCGTGGTCTTGCCGGCGCCGTTGGGGCCGATCAGTCCGAGGATCTGGCCCTTGTGCATGTCAAAGGACACACCGTTGAGCGCGACGATGCCGCCGAACACGACGCTGACGTCGCGAACGGCGAGCAGAGGCGATGTCCCCTGCGCGAGCTGTACCTGCGTCATCTCGTCTCGCCCACACTGTGCAGTGGGCGAAGGGGCGATGCGAACCGCTCCCTGACATGACAAAGGCTATCTGATCCCCTCGGCCACACGCGCAACTTTTCCTCCTGATTTCAGCTTTTTGCTGTCGTCTTTTTTGGATAGCGACATCAGACCGCCAAGTGCCGCTTCGATGTTCCTTACCATCGCAAGCAGACGCGGTCCAATGTCGTTGATCAATCGTTCTTCCGTGAAGCGGAATGCCGGTGCGCCGCAATTGAATGCGTAGGGCCCGGTTCCGTCGTTGAGCTTGAGCGCAACACCGGCGGCGCCGATGTCGTCGTGCCAGTCGCCGACCGAGATCGCGAAGCCATGCTTGCCGACCATTTCGCCGGAACGCTCCAGCCCGTCGCGCATCTTCGGCCAGCGGCTGCCGTAATGTTCGCGCAGCACGCGCGACAGCTCGGCGCGGTCGTCCTCGCCCAGCGCCCAGAAATAGGCGCGGCCCATCGCAGTGGTTGCAATCGGGACGCGCGAGCCGACGTCAAGTTGAACGCCGACGGTCTCGCTGCCGCGGCTCTGTCCGAAATAGATCATGCTGTGACGGTCGCGGCCGCCGATCGCGACCGCGCCACCCGTCGCGCGCATCACTTCCTCGCGGAACGGCTCGGACAAATGCCGAACACCGAGATTGGCGAGCGCCGCGTAGCCCAGCGCCATTGCGGCGGGCGCGAGCTGATATTTCTCGAAGCGGGGAACCGGCGTCAGATAGCCGAGCTTCGTCAACGTGTAGGTCAGCCGCGAAACGGTCGGCTTCGGCAGATTGGTGCGGGCGGCAATCTCCTGATTGCCGAGAAGTCCGTCGCTGGGTTGGAATGCGCGCAAGACATCAAGCCCGCGGGAAAGCGCGACGACGAAATTCCGATCGTTCGCGGTCTTCTTTCCTGTACGCTTCATCCCTGATCTGCTCTTGCGCGGAGTCGTTGACAACGTCCGTGCTTCAAAATAACCCTGCCGTCAAGATGCGGAATTAAATTCCGCACCGCGAAATCGAACAAAAGTAAATCCCACCAAGGAGGGAAACCGTGAGCGAAGTGGTCAAGCTTGAGCGTCATGACGAAGTCGGGATCGTCACGGTCAACAGCCCTCCGGTCAATGCGCTGAGTGCCGCAGTCCGTGGCGGTATCCTGGAGTGCGTCAAGGCCGCGGTCGCCGATCCCGCCATCAAGGGCATCGTGCTGACCTGCGCCGGGCGCACCTTCATCGCGGGTGCCGACATCACCGAATTCGGCAAGCCGCCGAAGCCGCCGGCCCTCAACGACGTGCTGTCCGAGATCGAGAATTCGCCGAAGCCCGTCGTTGCCGCGATCCACGGCACCGCGCTCGGCGGCGGCCTCGAAGTCGCGCTCGCCTGTCATTTCCGCGTCGCGGTCAAGGAAGCCAAGCTCGGCCTGCCCGAGGTCAAGCTCGGCCTGCTGCCGGGCGCCGGCGGCACCCAGCGGCTGCCGCGCGCCGTCGGTCCCGAGCTCGCGGTCAAGATGATCGTCGGCGGCGACCCCATTGGTGCGGCCGAAGCGCTCAAGGCCGGCCTGATCGAGGAGATCATCGAGGGCCCGGCCTCCGGCGGCGAAGCCTTCGTGCGCAAACTGCTGGCCGAGAAGCGCCCGCTGCGCCGCCTGCGTGACGACGATTCCAAGATCGCGGCCGCGAAGGCCGACCGCTCGATCTTCACCAATGCCGTCGCCGCGATGACCAAGAAGTCGCGTGGCCTGGAAGCGCCGTTCGCGGCAGCCGACGCCGTCGGCTATGCCATCGACCTGCCGTTCGACGAAGGCCTGAAGAAGGAGCGCGAGGGCTTCCTCAAGCTCGTCGCCAGCGACCAGTCCAAGGCGCAGCGTTACGCCTTCTTCGCCGAGCGCGAGGCCAACAAGATTGCAGGCGTTCCCGAAGGCACCAAGTCGCGTCCCGTTAACCGTGTTGCGATTTTGGGCGCCGGCACCATGGGCGGCGGCATCGCGATGTCCTTTGCCAATGCCGGCGTTCCCGTCACTCTGATCGAGACCGGCGAGGAGCAGCTCAAGCGCGGCATGGGCATCATGCAGAAGAACTGGGAAGCGACCGCCGCGCGCGGCGGCATTCCGGCGGATGCACCGGCCAAGCGCATGGCGCTGATCAACGGCGTTGTCGGGATCGAGAATGTCGGCGATGCCGACCTCGTCATCGAAGCCGTGTTCGAGACCATGGCGGTGAAGAAGGAGGTATTCGGCAAGCTCGACCAGTACGCCAAGCCCGGCGCCGTGCTCGCCTCCAACACCTCGTACCTGAACATCGACGAGATCGCGAAGGCGACCAAGCGTCCGCAGGACGTGCTCGGCATGCACTTCTTCTCGCCCGCGAACGTCATGAAGCTGTGCGAGATCGTGCGTGCCGACAAGACCGCGCCGGATGCGCTGGTGACGGCCGTCTCGATCGCGCGCAAGATCGCGAAAGTGCCGGTCGTGGTCGGCGTCTGCGACGGCTTCGTCGGCAACCGCATGCTGGCCCAGCGCGGCAAGCAGTCCGAGAAGCTGTTGTTCGAAGGCGCCTTGCCGCAGCAGGTCGACGCCGTCGTGACCAAGTTCGGCATGCCGATGGGCCCGTTCGCGATGGGTGATCTCGCCGGCCTCGACATCGGCTGGCGCTCGCGGAAAGATCGCGGCATCAAGTCGGAGATCGCGGACGCGCTCTGCGAGGCCGGCCGCTTCGGCCAGAAGACCGGCAAGGGCTACTATAAATATGAAGCCGGCTCGCGCGCGCCGCTGCCCGATCCTGAGGTCGAGAAGCTGATCGACGAGACGCTGCTGCGTCTCGGCCGCAAGAAGCGCGTGGTCAGCGACGACGAGATCCTCGAGCGCATGATGTACCCGATGATCAACGAGGGCGCGAAGATCCTCGAAGAGGGCATCGCGGCGCGTCCCTCCGACATCGACGTGGTCTGGCTCTACGGCTATGGCTGGCCGATCTACCGCGGCGGCCCGATGTACTGGGCCGACAGCGTCGGCCTCAAGCACATCGCCGATCGTCTCTCCTACTACGCCAAGGAGACCAACGACCCGAGCCTCGAACCCGCCCCGCTGCTGAAGAAGCTCGCTGCGGAGGGCAAGACCTTCGCCTCGCTGGCCGCCGAGTCGAAGGCGGCTTGATGATTGGCGTCATTCCGGGGCGATGCGCAGCATCGAACCCGGAATCTCGAGATTCCGGGTTCGCCCTTCGGGCGCCCCGGAATGACGGTTTGTGTGGTTTAAGGTATCCATGACCCATCCCGGCGAACAGTTTTACCCCAAGGGCGTGCATTGGGACGACACCATCGTCCAGGGCACGCTGCCTGACCTGCTCGCGACGGCCGCTGCGAATTACGGCCCGCGCACCGCGCTGGAATTCCGCGACCGTCCGATCACCTATACCGAGCTCGCAGCTCAAGCCGATCGCGCCGCGGCTGCGTTTCTCCGCGCCGGTTGCGGCAAGGGCACGTCCGTCGCGCTGTTCCTCGGCAACACGCCGGATCATCCGGTCAATTTCTTCGGCGCGCTGAAGGCAGGCGCCCGCGTTGCGCATCTGTCGCCGCTGGACGGCGAGATCGCGCTCACGCACAAGATTTCCGATTCCGGCTCGCGCCTGCTCGTCACCTCGAACCTCCAGGCCCTGCTGCCGACGGCACTGAAATTTCTGCAGAAGGGGCTGATCGACCGCCTCGTCGTCTGCGAGGACGATCATTGGGGCAAGATCGGCACGCCGCAGGCGGTGATTCCCGATGATCCCCGCATCGTCACCTTCAAGGCCTTCGTCGAAGGCGCCACCGCGCCGGCAGAGTGGCCGGCGGTTGCGGCCGATGACGTCGCGCTGTTGCAATATACCGGCGGTACCACCGGCCTGCCGAAAGGCGCCATGCTGACGCATGGCAATCTCACCTCGGCGGTGTCGATCTACGACGTCTGGGGCAGGCCGGCCCGTGCCGCCCGCGGCGACGTCGTCGAGCGCGTGATCTGCGTGCTGCCGCTGTTCCACATCTTTGCGCTGACCGTCGTGCTGCTGTCCTCGATCAGGCGCGGCAATCTGATCTCGCTGCACCAGCGCTTCGACGTCGAAGCCGTGATGCGCGACATCGAGGTCAAGCGCGCCACCTATTTCCCGGGTGTGCCGACCATGTGGATCGCGATCGCCGCGCTGCCGGATCTCGACAAGCGCGACTTTTCGTCGCTCGCCGCCATCGGCTCCGGCGGCGCGCCGCTGCCGGTCGAGGTCGCAAGCTTCTTCGAGCGCAAGGTCGGCAAGAAGCTGAGGAGCGGCTGGGGCATGACCGAGACCTGCTCGCCCGGCACCGGCCATCCGCCTGCAGGTCCCGACAAGCCCGGCTCGATCGGCCTCATGCTCCCCGGCATCGAGCTCGACGTGGTCTCGCTGGACGATCCGACAAAAGTGCTGCCGCCGGGCGAAGTCGGCGAGATCCGCATCAAGGGCCCGAACGTCACCAAGGGCTATTGGAACAAGCCGGCGGGGTCCGCGGAGGCCTTCATCGACGGCCGCTTCCTCACCGGCGACATCGGTTATGTCGACACCGACGGCTATTTCTTCCTGGTCGACCGCAAGAAGGACATGATCATCTCGGGCGGCTTCAACGTCTATCCGCAGATGATCGAGCAGGCGATCTACACCGTCCCGGGCGTGCACGAGGTGATCGTGCTCGGCATTCCCGATGAATACAGGGGCGAAGCCGCCAAAGCCTTCATCAAGCTCAGGCCGGACGCAAAGCCGTTCTCGCTCGACGAGCTGCGCGCGCAGCTCGCCGGCAAGGTCGGCAAGCACGAGATGCCTGCTGCGGTCGAGTTTGTCGACGATCTGCCGCGCACGCCGGTCGGAAAACTGTCGCGCCACGAATTGCGCCAGCAGCAGAAATCCGCACAATCCGCCCCAACACCTGGCTCTCGCCAGGGATGACGAAGAATAAAAGCTTGGTTTCGCTCACAGGAGGATCCGATGGATCTCGCATTCACGAAGGAAGAGCAGGCATTTCGCGAGGAAGTGCGGGCATTCTTCCGCGACAACGTGCCGCCGGATACGCGGCGCAAGCTGGTGGAAGGCCGCCATCTCACCAAGGACGAGATGGTGACGTGGTGGCGCATCCTCAACAAGAAGGGCTGGGGCGTCAGCCACTGGCCGAAGCAATATGGTGGCACCGGCTGGACCTCCGTGCAGCATTACATCTTCAATGAGGAGCTGCAGTCCTATCCGGCGCCGCAGCCGCTCGCCTTCGGCGTCAGCATGGTCGGCCCCGTCATCTACACCTTCGGCAATGAAGAGCAGAAGAAGAAGTACCTGCCGCGCATCGCCAATGTCGACGATTGGTGGTGCCAGGGCTTCTCGGAGCCCGGCTCCGGCTCCGATCTCGCTTCGCTCAAGACAAAAGCCGAGCGCCGTGGCGACAAGTGGATCATCAACGGCCAGAAGACCTGGACCACGCTGGCCCAGCATGCCGACATGATCTTCTGCCTCTGCCGCACGGATGCGTCCGCCAAGAAGCAGATGGGCATCTCCTTCATCGTGTTCTCGATGAAGTCGAAGGGCGTCACCGTGCGCCCGATCCAGACCATCGATGGCGGCCATGAGGTCAACGAGGTGTTCTTCGACGACGTCGAGGTGCCCTACGAGAACCTGATCGGCGAGGAGAACAAGGGCTGGGATTACGCAAAATTCCTGCTCGGCAATGAGCGCACCGGCATCGCGCGCGTCGGCGTTTCCAAGGAGCGGCTGCGCCGCATCCGCGATCTCGCCGGCAAGGTCGAATCCGGCGGCAAGCCGATCATCCAGGATTCGGCTTTCCGCGAGAAGCTCGCCGCCTGCGAGATCGAGCTGAAAGCGCTCGAGCTGACGCAGCTGCGCGTCGTCGCCGACGAAGGCAAGCACGGCAAGGGCAAGCCCAATCCGGCGTCCTCGGTGCTGAAGATCAAGGGCTCCGAGATCCAGCAGACCACCACCGAGCTCTTGATGGAAGTCATCGGCCCCTTCGCGGCTCCTTACGACGTGCACGGCGATGACGGCTCCAACGAGGCCATGGACTGGACCGCCCAGATCGCGCCGAGCTACTTCAACAACCGCAAGGTCTCGATCTACGGCGGCTCCAACGAGATCCAGCGCAACATCATCGCCAAGGCGGTGCTGGGGCTCTGATCTGCTTCCTCTCCGCCGCGGCGGGGAGGACATTGTTTCCACCGTCATTCCGGGGCGCGACGAAGTCGCGAACCCGGAATCCATCGGGCCGCATACGCTGAGGCGAAATGGATTCCGGGCCTGGCCCTTCGGGCCATCCCGGAATGACGAAGTCTGATGATCCGGGTACGAGGAACCAAAGAAATGGATTTTGACCTGACCGAGGAGCAGCGGCTCCTGAAGGACAGCATCGACGGCCTGCTGACCGATTCCTACGATTTCGAGAGCCGCAAGAAGTACATGAAGGAGAAGGGTGGCTGGAGCAAGGCCGTCTGGCTCAAGCTCGCCGAGCAGGGCCTGCTGGGCCTGCCTTTCAGCGAAGCCGATGGCGGCTTTGGCGGTGGCGGCGTCGAGACCATGATCGTGATGGAAGCGCTCGGCAAGGCGCTTGTGCTGGAGCCGTATCTGGCGACTGTCGTGATCGGCGGCGGCTTCCTGCGTCATGCCGGCACCGAGGCGCAGAAGGCGGCGCATGTGCCCGGGATCGTCGACGGCAGCAAGACGCTGGCCTTTGCCCAGCTCGAGAAGAATTCGCGCTACGATCTGTTCGACGTCGCCACGTCAGCGAAGAAGAAGGGCGACGGCTGGGTGATCGACGGCGAGAAGTTCGTCGTGCTCAACGGCGAGAACGCCGATACGCTTGTCGTCACCGCGCGCACCAGGGGCGATCGTCGTGATACGACCGGCATTGGCGTGTTCCTGGTGCCTGCCAGCGCCAGGGGCATCACCAAGAAGTCCTACCCGACCCAGGATGGCCTGCACGCCGCCGACATCACCTTCACCGGTGTCGAGGTCGGCGCGGATGCGGCGATCGGCAACCCCGACGACTCGCTGGCCCTGATCGAGCGCGTGGTGGACGAAGCCCGCGTCGCGCTCTGCGCCGAGGCGGTCGGGCTGATGGATGAGTCGCTCAAGACCACCGTCGAGTACATCAAGACGCGCAAGCAGTTCGGCGTCGCGATCGGCTCGTTCCAGTCGCTGCAGCACCGCGCCTCCGACATGTTCGTCGCCACTGAACAGGCGCGCTCGATGTCGATGTTCGCGACCATGGCGAACGATTTCGAGAACGCCAGGGAGCGCAGCAATGCCATTGCCGCCGCCAAGGCGCAGATCGGCAAGTCGCTGAAATTCGTCGGCCAGCAGTCGATCCAGCTCCACGGCGGCATCGGCATGACCATGGAGGCTAGAATCGGCCACTACTTCAAGCGCCTCACCATGATCGAGAACACGTTCGGCGACACCGACTACCACCAGCGCCGCGTCGCGGATGCGGGCGGGTTGATCTAGTCGACACACAACGACTGTCATCCCGGGGCATCGCGCAGCGATGCGCCCGGGATCCATCGGGCGGCGTCACGCGCGGTGAAATGGATTCCGGGCTCGCGCTACGCGCGCCCCGGAATGACGCACTGGAGAGGCGGTGTAAGCCTCGCAGAATCTCTTTCCGCGTCGTCCCGGCCTAGCGCGCAATTGCGCGCGGGGGGCCGGGACGACGGAGGGATATTGACCTTGCCGTCCTAATCCGCTCCTTTTGGCGCGACACAATATCCCCTCGGGGAAAACGCCAAAGAAAACGCCAAGGTAAGCTTCCATGTCTTTCGTCCTCGCCATCGACCAGGGCACCACCTCCTCGCGCGCGATCGTGTTTCGCGGCGATATTTCCATTGCGGCGAAGGCGCAAGCCGAGTTTCCGCAGCATTTTCCGGCCTCCGGCTGGGTCGAGCACGAGCCCGAGGACATCTGGACCTCGACCGTGATGGTCTGCCGCGAGGCGATCGAGCAGGCCGGCATCACCGCAAAGGACATCGCCGCGATCGGCATCACCAACCAGCGCGAGACCACCGTGGTGTGGGACCGTGCCACGGGCCAGGCCGTGCACCGCGCCATCGTCTGGCAGGACCGCCGCACCGCCGATATCTGCGCCAGGCTCAAGCACGAAGGCCGCGAGCCGCTGATCTCGCAGAAAACAGGCCTGATCATCGACCCCTATTTCTCCGGCACCAAGGTCGCCTGGATCCTCGACCACGTCCCCGGCGCCCGCGCGCGTGCCGCGCGCGGCGAGCTGATGTTCGGCACCGTCGATTGCTATTTGCTCTGGCGCCTCACCGGCGGCAAGGTGCACGCCACCGACGCCACCAACGCCTCGCGCACGCTGCTGTTCAACATCCACACCGGCCAGTGGGACGACGAGCTGTTGGAGATCATCGGCGTGCCGCGCTCGATGCTGCCGGAGGTGAAGGATTCCTCCGCCCGCTTCGGCGAGAGCACGCCGGACCTGTTCGGCGGCGCGATTGCGATCTCGGGCATCGCCGGCGACCAGCAGGCCGCCACCATCGGCCAGGCCTGCTTCCGTCCGGGCATGATGAAGTCGACCTACGGCACCGGCTGCTTTGCGCTGCTCAACACCGGCGCGACGCCCGTCGCCTCCAAGAACAAGCTGCTCACCACCATCGCCTATCAGCTCGAGGGAAAACGCACCTACGCGCTGGAAGGCTCGATCTTCGTCGCCGGCAGCGCAGTGCAATGGCTGCGCGACGGCCTCGGCATCATCAAGCACGCGGCCGAGACCGGACCTCTCGCCGATCAGTCCGACTCCATGCAGAGCGTCTATCTGGTGCCGGCCTTCGTCGGCATGGGCGCGCCTTACTGGAATCCGCGCGTGCGCGGCGCGCTGTTCGGCCTCACCCGCAACACCGGCCCTGCAGAGCTGGCGCATGCCGCGCTGGAGAGCGTCTGCTACCAGACCTTCGATCTCTGGGCCGCGATGCGCGCGGACTGGCCGAGTTCGGAGGTGGCCAGCGTCGTGCTCCGCGTCGATGGCGGCATGACCGCGTCCGACTGGACCATGCAGCGCCTTGCCGATCTGCTCGACGCGCCGGTCGATCGCCCTGTGATCCAGGAGACCACCGCGCTGGGCGCCGCCTATCTCGCCGGTCTCAATGCCGGCGTCTATCCCGAGCCGACCAAGTTCGCCGACAATTGGCGTCTCGAGCACCGCTTCAAGCCGAACATGAGCGATGCCACCCGCGAGCGAAAGCTCGCCGGCTGGGCGCGCGCAGTGAAGGGCGTACTGGCAAGCGACGAGGGGGAGGGGTAGGCGGATTCTTGGTGGGCGCGCATCCACAAACTCCGCCGTCGTCCTGGAGAAAGCCAGGACACATAACCACGAATACAGATTGTTTTGCGCGGTTGGAACGACGAGTTGCGCTTACAACATCTGCTGCGGCGTATGGGTCCCGGCCTTCGCCGGGACGACATAGAATGCTTGGCTAGCGCTCGGCCTACAGGAATCCCCTATGATCCTCCCCGACGGCTATTCCGACATCCCCGCCGGCAAGATCGCCGCGGTCGTGACCCATCTCCAGATGACCACGCCGGCCCCCCGCCGTGATGATCCGCCCGGCGCGTGGACTCTGCGCAAGGTCGATGCGCCGGCGCTTGCCTGGTACCGCGATCTCTACCGCCGCGTCGGCGAGGACTGGCTATGGTCCTCGCGAACGCAGATGAACGACCCCGAGCTTGCCGCGATCATCCATGCCGCAGGCATCGAGGTCTACGCCCTCGTCGTCGACGGTCGCGACGAGGGCCTGCTGGAGCTGGACTTCCGTGAACCCCGTCAGTGCGAGCTGGTCTATTTCGGCGTCACCGCTGGGCTGATCGGCACCGGCGCCGCCCGCTTCCTGATGAACCGCGCGCTGGAGCGCGCCTGGTCCGGCGGCGTGCAGCGCGTCTGGGTGCACACCTGCACCTTCGATCATCCCTCGGCCGTCGCGTTCTATCAGCGTTCCGGCTTCATCCCGTTCCGCCGCCAGATCGAGATCGCCGATGATCCGCGGCTCGATGGCACGGTGCCGCGCGATGCGGCGAAGCACGTGCCTGTTATCGAATAGATCGCGACTGTATCCACACCGTCATTGCGAGCGCGGCCTCACTCACATCGTCTTCAAAAACTCCACCAGCTTCGTAGCCCGGATGGAGCGAAGCGAAATCCGGGACTCTCGATCGGGTTGTGAGATCCCGGATTGCACTTCGTTGCATCCGGGCTACGCGCTGCCTCCACCGTCATTGCGAGCGCAGCGAAGCAATCGCGCCTTGAACGATCCGGAATGCTGCAGCATTTCGAGCTTGAAGGTGACGGGCGCCGCCGGAAGGCCGAATTCGGCGAGATCGGCCCCGACCAGCGGCGTGCGCCTGATGCGCGGACGGATGACGGCCTCGGTCGCCGCGATCCGCTCGCGATTGATGTTGGATGGTGCTGTCATGATGCCGTCCTTGATAGCGCATTCGGGAGAGATTGTCCCGGCGCCGTTGCGTCAGATGCAATGCTGCATGTCGAGGATTTTTCTTGCGCTGCCGCGATCTTGTCGTGGAGACTGATCGGCCCTGCCTTGTCCAACGCCAGAGAAGAGCGAGAACCATGTTCCTGATCGGCCAATATGATTCCCCCTTCGTCCGTCGTGTCGCGATTGCGCTGCGGCTTTACGGGCTCAGCTTCGAGCACCAGCCGTGGTCGACCTTCGGCGATGCCGACAAAATCGCGCCGTACAATCCCTTGCGCCGGGTGCCGACGCTGGTGCTCGACGATGGCGAGGCGCTGATCGAGAGCACGATCATCCTGGATTATCTCGACGAGCTCGTCGGGCCTGACAAGGCGATGCTGCCGCGGAGCGGCGTCGAGCGGCGCAAGCATTTGCGCATCTGCGCGCTGGCGACCGGCCTCGGCGACAAGGCGGTCAGCCTGCTCTATGAGCGCGTGCTGCGGAAGGAGCAGCTGGCGCTATGGGTCGAGCGCTGCCGGGCGCAGATCGGCGACGTGCTTGGGGTGTTGGAAGCCGAGCGCGCCAAGGTGACGACGCCTTATTGGCTGGGGACCCGCATCGGTCATGCCGACATTGCGGTGGCCTGCGTTATCAGGTTCACCCGCGAGGCGCACCCCGACCTGTTCGACGCAGCGCGCTATCCGGCCCTCGCAGCCCATGCCGATCGCTGCGAAGCGCTGGCGCCGTTCAAGGAGATCGTGCAGCCGCTGGCGCCGCCGAAGGGATAAGGGTCACGCTGTCATTCCAACCCGCAATCCATTCTGCGGCGGGTGATGAGGACAAATGGATTCCGGGCTCGCGCCAAGGGGGTCGCGCCCCGGAATGACGGCGGTGGGCATCACGCGCCATGCCCGATCCTGCTCTCATACAGCTGTTTTGCCCGACGGAGCAAGCGATTTTCCGTAAAAACGAAATCGTATAACCCGATCAACCCCATCCCTACTGTGCATGGGGTTGTTTCGCGTTTTGCAATCCTGGCGCCTATCCCGCCCCCGCGCGCTTCCTCTGCCAGACCAGATGCACCGCGCAGGTGCAGCCGGGCGGATGCGAGGCGAGATCCTTCGACATCTCGTCGTTGGCCGGCGTTGCGGCAAAGGCCTTATCGCTCGCCGGCTGCGACGGGATGTAGTTCAGCACCGGCGCCAGCCAGCGCTCGGCCTCCGCGACGCTCATGCCCTTGCGCGCGGCGTAGTCCTCGACCTGGTCGCGCTCGATCTTGCCGACGCCGAAATAATAGCTCTCGGGGCTGGCGAAATAGAGCCCCGATACGCTTGAGCCCGGCCACATCGCAAAGCTCTCGGTCAGCTTCACCCCGGCGGTGGCTTCGGCATCGAGCAGCTCGAACAGCGTCGCCTTCTCGGTGTGATCGGGCTGGGCGGGATAGCCGGGCGCGGGGCGGATGCCCTGATATTTTTCCAGGATCAGATCCTCGTTGGAGAGCGCCTCGTCGGGCGCATAGGCCCAGAACTCGCGGCGCACCCGGGCATGCATGCGTTCGGCGAACGCTTCGGCGAGCCGGTCGGCCAGCGCCTTGCACAGGATCGAGGAGTAGTCGTCATTGGCCATTTTGAAGCGGTCGGCGACCGCGTCCTCGCCGATCCCGGCGGTGACGACGAAGCCGCCGACATAGTCGGGCACGCCCGTGGGCGCGACGAAGTCGGACAGCGCCGCGTTGAACCGGCCCTCGCGCTTCTCGAGCTGCTGGCGCAGCGTGTGCAGCGTCGCGATGCTCTTGGTCCTGTTATCATCGGCATAGAGCACGATGTCGTCGCCTTGCGCATTTGCCGGCCAGAAGCCGATGGTGGCGCGCGCGCGGAACCATTTTTCCTTGACGATGGTGTCGAGCATCTTGCGCGCATCGTCATAGAGCGAGCGCGCGACCTCGCCGACCTTGTCGTCCTTGAGGATGGCGGGGAAGCGGCCTGCGAGCTCCCAGGTCTGGAAGAACGGCGTCCAGTCGATAAAGGGGACGAGCTCGGCGAGGTCGTAGTCGTCGAAGCTCTTGGTGCCGAGGAAGGTCGGCTTCACCGGCTTGCTCTTGGCAAAATCGACCGGCACGCGGTTGGCGCGCGCATCAGTGAGCTTCAGCCGCTTCTTGTCGGCCTGCGCCCGCAGATGCGCCTCGGAGATCTTGGCATATTCGGCGCGCACTTCGGCCGCATAAGCCTCGCGCTTCTCCGGCGAGAGCAGCGAGGAGGCGACGCCGACGGCGCGGCTGGCGTCATTGACATGCACCACGGGGCCGGCGCGATAGCTCGGGTCGATCTTCACAGCCGTATGCACGCGGCTCGTCGTGGCGCCGCCGATCAGCAGCGGCAGCTTGAGGCCTTCGCGCTGCAGTTCGCCGGCGAAGAACGCCATCTCGTCGAGCGAGGGCGTGATCAGGCCGGAGAGACCGACGATGTCGGCCTTCTCGGCCTTCACGGTCTCGACGATCTTCGCCGCCGGCACCATCACGCCGAGGTCGATGACTTCATAGTTGTTGCACTGGAGCACGATGCCGACGATGTTCTTGCCGATGTCGTGGACGTCGCCCTTCACCGTCGCCAGCACGATCTTGCCGGCCGACGAACTCGCCGCGCCACCGATGCCGCTGGCGAGGTTGCGCGCCTTCTCTTCCTCCATGAACGGCATGAGATAGGCAACGGCCTGCTTCATGACGCGCGCGGACTTCACCACCTGCGGCAGGAACATCTTGCCGTCGCCGAAGAGGTCGCCGACCACGTTCATGCCGGCCATCAACGGTCCCTCGATCACGTCGAGCGGTCGCGAGGAATTCTTGCGGGCTTCCTCGGTGTCCTGCTCGATGAACTCGGTGATGCCATGCACCAGCGAATGCGACAGCCGCTTCTCCACCGGCCATTCGCGCCAGGCGAGATCAGCTTCCTTGGCTTCCGTCTTCTTGCCGCGGAACTTTTCCGCGAGCGCCAGCAGACGCTCGGAGGCGCCGGGGTCGCGGTTGAGGACGACGTCCTCGCAGGTTTGACGCAGCTCGGGATCGATATCGTCATAGACGATCATCTGTCCGGCATTGACGATGCCCATGTCCATGCCGGCCTTGATGGCGTGATACAGGAACACCGAATGCATGGCCTCGCGCACCGGCTCGTTGCCGCGGAACGAGAACGACAGGTTCGACACGCCGCCCGAGATATGCGCGCCCGGCAGGTTCCGCCGGATCCATCGCGTCGCCTCGATGAAGTCGACGCCGTAATTGTTGTGCTCCTCGATCCCGGTCGCGATCGCAAAGATATTCGGATCGAAGATGATGTCCTCGGGCGGGAAGCCGACGCGATTGACGAGGATATCGTAGGCGCGCTTGCAGATCTCGGTCTTGCGCGCGAACGTGTCGGCCTGACCGACCTCGTCGAATGCCATCACCACGACGGCCGCGCCATGGCGCCGCGCGATCTTGGCCTCGTGAATGAATTTCTCCTCGCCTTCCTTCATCGAGATCGAATTCACGACCGGCTTGCCCTGCACGCATTTCAGGCCGGCCTCGATCACCGAGATTTTCGACGAGTCGACCATGACAGGCACGCGGGCGATGTCGGGCTCGGCGGCGACGAGGTTGAGGAAGGTGACCATCGCGGCTTCCGAATCCAGAAGCCCTTCGTCCATGTTGACGTCGATGATCTGCGCACCGTTTTCGACCTGGTCGCGCGCGACCTGCAGCGCCGCGGTGTAGTCGCCTGATGTGATGAGCTTGCGGAAGCGGGCGGAGCCGGTGACGTTGGTGCGCTCGCCGACGTTCACGAACGGAATCGCATCGGTCAGCACGAACGGCTCGAGGCCGGAGAGGCGTAAGCGTGGCGCGATCTCCGGCACGATGCGCGGCTTGTGCGGGGCGACGGCGGCAGCAATCGCCGCGATATGCTCCGGCGTGGTGCCGCAGCATCCGCCGACGATGTTGACGAGACCATCGCGCGCGAATTCGCCGACCAGGCGCGCCATGTATTCCGGCGTCTCGTCATACTGGCCGAATTCGTTGGGCAGGCCGGCATTCGGATAGGCGCAAACGAGCGTGTCAGCGACCCGGCCGATATCGGCGATATGCGCGCGCAGATCTTCGGCGCCGAGTGCGCAGTTGAAGCCGATGGTGACGGGCTTGGCGTGCCGCACCGAATTCCAGAACGCTTCCGGCATCTGGCCGGAGAGCAGACGGCCGGATTTGTCGGTGATGGTGCCCGACACCATCACCGGCATGTCGATGCCGAGTTCCTCGGTGATCTCGGCGATGGCATAGAGCGCCGCCTTGGCGTTCAGCGTATCGAAGATGGTCTCGACCAGCAGCAGATCGACCCCGCCGTCGATCAGGCCGCGGATCTGCTCGCCATAGGATTTGCGCAAGTCATCGAAGGTGACGGCGCGATAGCCTGGATTGGCCACGTCAGGCGAGATCGAGGCGGTGCGGTTGGTCGGGCCGATGGCACCGGCGACGAAGCGCGGCTTGCCGTCCTCGGCGGCAACGCGGCGGGCGGCATTGCCGGCGAGGCGGGCACCTTCGCGCGCCATCTCGTAGACGATGTCGGTGAGATCGTAGTCGGCCTGCGCGATCGAGGTGGTCGAGAACGTGTTGGTCGCGACGATGTCGGCACCGGCGCGCAAATAGGCCGCGTGGATGTCCTCGATCGCCTGCGGCTGGGTCAGGATCAGCAGGTCGTTGTTGCCGCGCAAGTCGCGATGGAAGTTCTTGAAGCGCTCGCCGCGGAAGGCGGCCTCGTCGAACTGCAGGTTCTGGATCATCGTGCCCATGGCGCCGTCGAGCACGAGGATGCGCTCGCGCGCGGCGTTGATCAGGGCGGTTCGCTTGGGCGAGGGGGATACGGTCATGGCGTCTCAAGCCGCCTTCTGCGCGCTCTTGGCGCGAATGCCGAGCAAATGGCTGATCGCGAACACGAGATCGGCGCGGTTCATGGTGTAGAAATGGAAGGTGTCGACGCCGTGTTTTGCCAGTTTCTGCACCTGGCCGGCGGCGACGGTTGCGGCCACCAGCTTGCGGGTCTCGGCATCGTTGTCGAGCCCCTCGAACTTCGCGGCAAGCCACTCGGGAACGGTGGTGCCGTTCCGAGTGACGAAATTGCGCGCCTGCTTGAAATTGTGCATGGGCATGATGCCCGGCACGACCGGAATGTTGATCCCGCGCGCGCGGACGCGATCGAGGTAGCGGAAGTAAAAGTCGTTATCGAAGAAGACTTGCGTGATCGCCCGCGTCGCACCGGCGTCGACTTTTGCCTTCAGCGTATCGATGTCCGCGTCGAAATCGCGCGACTCAGGATGCTTCTCGGGATAGGCCGAGACCGACACCTCGATATCGGCGTGCCGCTTCTTGATGCCCGCAACGAGGTCGGCCGAGCTCTGATAGCCGTCGGGATGGCTCGCATAGGGCGTGCCGATGCCGCCGGCGGGATCGCCGCGCAAGGCTACGATGTGGCGGACGCCGACCTCATGGTAGCGGTCGACGATCTCGTCGATCTCGCCGCGCGAGGCCCCGACGCAGGTCAGATGCGCGGCCGGCAGCAGCGGGGTCTCCTTGAGGATGCGGGAAATGGTCGAATGGGTGCGCTCGCGGGTCGAGCCGCCGGCGCCATAGGTCACCGACACGAATTTCGGGTCCAGCGGCGCCAGCCGGTTGATGGTCTCCCAGAGATTCCGCTCCATATCTTCCGTCTTGGGCGGAAAGAACTCGAACGAGATCGCCGGCCGCTTCAGGTGCCCGTCTTGCCCTTCGGTATGGGCAGGCGTCGTCGTCTCGGTCATGGCACCACTCACTCCAGGGGCTCGCCAAGGACAGGCGGCCGGGGTCTATCTTGGGAAGGTCTAAGATAGGACAAAGGCGGATTACTCGACAGCCCATCGGTTATGGGAAGTCGCCCACTTCGTGCAGTATTGCTATCAATATTGCAGTTTGTAGGCTTCGAGTGGGAAGCGTGCTAAAATAGAATATTTTACAAACATAACAATTAGATAATCCATTCTCTAGGCCTGACGGACCTCTCGTTTTGAGGGTGGGCAGAGTGAATTCTATGTTGCGGGCGGTTGAGTTGTCCCAACTCCTGGCTTCGTCATACGCCCGGGCTCGCGGACGACACACGCCAGATCTGCGCCCGCTGCCCATTGTCGCCGCGCGGTCCTCTATTACGTTACCGCGCCATGATCCCGCTTTCAGTCCTCGACCTCTCCGTCGTCACCACGGGCACAAAGCCGGCCGCGGCGCTGCGCAACAGCATCGACCTGGCGCGCCATGTCGATCGGCTTGGCTATGTCCGCTACTGGCTCGCCGAGCATCACAACCTCGCTTCGGTCGCGAGCCCGGCGCCCGACGTGATGATCGGGCAGATCGCGGCGGTGACCAAGCACATCCGTGTCGGCTCTGGCGGCGTGATGCTGCCCAACCACGCCCCGCTGGTCGTAGCCGAGCGCTTCAAGATGCTGGAGGCGCTGTTTCCCGGCCGCATCGACCTCGGCCTCGGCCGCGCCCCCGGCACCGATGGCGCCACGGCCTATGCGCTGCGCAGCCGGCTCGACCGCCGTGAGGGCGACGATTTCCTGGAGCGGCTGCACGAATTGATCCTGTGGGAGACCCGCGAATTTCCGGCAGGCCATCCCTATCACAACGTCGTCGCGATGCCCGACGACACCAAGCTGCCGCCGATCTGGCTGCTCGGCTCCAGCGATTATTCCTCGGAGCTGGCAGCACAAGTCGGCATGGGCTTCGCTTTTGCGCATCACTTTGCGTCCCATGATGCGATCGATGCGATGGTGCATTATCGCAATCGCTTCCAGCCCTCGGCCTGGCGCGCGACCCCGCATGCGATCCTCGCAGTTGCCGTCATCACGGCGGACACGGATGAGGAGGCCGAAAATCTCGCCACATCCTTCGATCTCAATCGCCTGCGCCGCGATCGCGGTCAATATCTGCCGCTGCCGAGTGTCGAGGAGGCGCTGGCCTATCCCTATACGGATTCCGAGCGCATCTCGATCGCGCGAAACCGCTCGCGCCTGTTCGTTGGCAATCCGGCGACCGTGCAGAGGAAGCTGCAGCCGCTGCTGGATGCGAGCAAACCCGACGAACTGATGGTGATCACCGCCGTGTACGATCACGAAGCGCGCAAGAAGTCATATTCGCTGCTGGCGGAGGCGTTGGGGCCGAAGCGGGCGGCATAACCACTGCTGTCATTCCGGGGCGATGCGAAGCATCGAACCCGGAATCTCGAGGTTCTCAGGTGCGCAAGTGCGCACCATAGTTCACGCTGCGCGTGCCCCGGAACGACACGGCAATCAGTCCTGCTTCTCGCTGAAGGTCGCGCGGAAGGGGTGGCCCGGATACACGCCGACGATGCGGAATTCGCGCGAGAAGAATTTCAGCTCCTCGATTGCAAACGCCAGGCCCTTGTCTTCGGGGTGGCCGTCGACGTCAGCGTAGAACTGCGTGGCGAAGAAATTGCCGTCGACCATGTAGCTCTCGAGCTTGGTCATGTTGACGCCGTTGGTGGCAAAGCCGCCGAGCGCTTTGTACAGCGCGGCGGGCAAGTTGCGCACCCGAAAAACAAATGTGGTGACCAGCGGACCCGACCCTGGCGCAGCCCATTTCGGCTCCCGCGCCAGCACCACGAAGCGCGTGGTATTGTGGGCCTCGTCCTCGATGTCCTCGGCGAGGATGTCGAGGCCGTAGATTTTTGCCGCGAGGCGCGAGGCGATCGCGGCGACGGTCTTGTCCTTGCGCTCGGAGATGTCGCGGGCGCTGCCGGCGGTATCGGCGTGCACGATCGGCTTGATCCCGAGCTTGCGGATGATGCGGCGGCACTGGCCGAGCGCGTGCACATGGCTCTCGACGCTCTTGATGTCCTCGAGCCTGGTGCCCTTGATCGCCATCAGCTGATGGCGGACCGGCAGGAACCATTCGCCGATGATGAAGAGGCCGGAAGCCGGCAGCAGATGATGGATGTCGGCGACGCGCCCCGCCACCGAATTCTCGATCGGGATCATGCCGAGGTCGGCCTCGCCCGAGGAGATCGCCGACAGCGCGTCCTCGAAGGTGGCGCAGGGCATCGGTTCCGCGTCGGGATAGGCCTCGACGATGGCGATATGGGAATTGGCGCCAGGTTCGCCCTGGAAAGCGATCTTCATCTTGCTCATGACGGCCTTGTAGCAGCGGCTCAGGATTTGGAAAGGATGCCGCGGGCGGTTTCGAGATCCGGCGGCGTGTCGACGCCGCGCGGCACGCTGTCGACGATGATGATGTCGATGCGCATGCCGGCTTCCACCGCCCGGAGTTGCTCCAGGTTTTCCTGAACCTCCAGGGGTGAGCGCGGCAGCGTGACGTAACGCTCCAGCGCCGCGCGGCGGTACGCATAGAGACCGATATGGTGGTAACGCGGTCCATCGCCGTAGGGAGCGGTCGCGCGGGTAAAATAGAGCGCCCGCATCCGCCGCGGCCCGATCGGCGAGCCGATCGCCTTCACGACGCTCGGGGCTCGGTCCTCCTCCTCGGTGTGGATCTGTGAGGCCAGCGTCACGATGTCGACCGCAGGATCGTCGAAGGGCGGCAGCACCTCGCGGATGGTCTGCGGCGTGATGGTCGGGAAATCGCCCTGGAGATTGATCACGATCTCGGCCTTCGCGTCCGGGTCGAGCTTCTGCATGGCCTCATGGATGCGGTCGGAGCCGGAGGGGTGCGCGGGGCTGGTCATCACGGCCTCGCCGCCATGGGCTCTCACGACGGACGCGATCTCGTCCGTGTCGGTTGCCACCGCCACCCGGCCGATACCGGCGGCTTCGGCGCGCCGCATCACATGCACGATCATCGGCAGGCCCGCGATATCGGCGAGCGGCTTGCCGGGCAGGCGGGTGGCGGCCATGCGGGCCGGGATCAGCACCAGGATGCGAGGATCGATCATGTCAAAGGCTTGGGTTCAAGGGCCTGGAAACGAGGCGTTTTCCGCCTCAAACAATCGGATGGGGATGGGCGATGAGCCGGCTCGCTTATACGGGTTGCCAGACCCCGGGCAAACCGATATCTGAGTGGCAAAACTCGGGGAAACAATAAGGAACGTCTGATTCTCCCGAGGCTCGTCCTGGCGGCCGCCCGGCCGCTAATTCCTTCTTGCGGTGTGGGGCCTGGCCGGAAATGGACTCTTTCGAACTCAACAAGATTCTCGGTGCGGTGCTCGGCACCTGTCTCATTCTGCTGGTGACGAGCTTCACCGCCCAGGCGCTGTTCTCGCCGAAGATGCCGGAAAAGCCGGGCTTCGAGATCGCCGTGAAGGAAGAGGCCGGTGACAAGGGCGGTGCCCCCGCGGCTGCAGCCTCGTCCGAGCCGATCGAAAAGCTGCTTCAGACCGCGTCCGTCGAGAAGGGCGCTGCTGCCGCCAAGAAGTGTGCCGCCTGCCACACCTTCGAGAAAGGCGGCCCGAACCGGGTGGGTCCGAACCTGTATGGCATCGTCGGCGACCATCGCGGCGAAGGCCGCAACGGCTTCAACTTCTCGGCCGCCATGAAGGCCAAGGGCGGCACCTGGACCATCGACGAGCTCAACAAGTTCATCGCCAACCCGAAGGCCGACATCCCCGGCACCGCGATGGGTTTTGCCGGTATCCCGAAGGACTCCGAGCGCGCCGACGTCATCGCCTACCTCAACAGCCTCTCCGACAGCCCGCAGCCGCTGCCGACCGCGGCGAAATAAGGTCGTTGGTATCGCTCTTGGATATGCGGCCAGGCCCCAAAGCCTGGCCGTTTCCATTTTCGGGCCTCGCGGCGTTGTTATCGGGGCGTTTGGCCGCATCTGATGCGCCACCTGGCCTTCCAAGATGAGGAAAAAGCAACATATTCCGTCGAAACCTCGCCTATATTGGGAACTTAAAGGAGTAGCCTCCTTCAAGACAGGGATGTTGATTTGGCCATTACCCGACGCGATCTCTTGCTCACCGGCGCGGCCGTCGCTGCGCTTCCCGCCCTCGGCTCTGCAGCGGGTGTTCCCGTCGTCGGCACGGCAGAGGCACAATCCGCGAGCGAGCTTCCCTGGCGCCATGCGCTCTCGCTGTTTGGCAAGGTCAAGTATCCGGCCGACTTCAAGCGCTTCGACTACGTCAATCCGGACGCACCCAAGGGCGGCGTCGCCCGCCAGATCGCCATCGGCACCTTCGATAATTTCAATATCGTCGTGGCCGGCGTGAAGGGGCAGGTCTCCGGTGCCGTCGCATTCATCTACGAATCCCTCATGACGCCCGCTCTCGACGAGGTCTCGACCGAATACGGCGCGCTGGCCGAAGCCGCCAGCCACCCAGACGATTTCTCCTTTGTCACCTATCGTCTCCGGCCCGAGGCCAAATGGCATGATGGCAAGCCTGTTACTGTCGAGGACGTGATCTTCTCGCTCGATGCCTTCAAGAAGCACCACCCAATGTACTCGGCCTATTACAGCCATGTGGTCCGGGCCGAGAAGGTCGGCGAGCGCGAGGTGAAATTCGTGTTCGACGCACCAGGCAACCGCGAGTTGCCGCAGATCGTCGGGCAGCTCACGGTCCTGCCGAAGCATTGGTGGGAAGGAACGGACGCGCAGGGCAAGAAGCGCGATGTCTCGGCGACCACGCTCGAAGTGCCGCTGGGCTCCGGCCCCTACAAGGTCAAGGAGTTCGTTGCAGGACGGTCGATCGCGCTGGAACGCGTCAAGGACTATTGGGGAGGCGATTTCGCCGCCAATGTGGGGCGCAACAATTTCGACGAGCTACGCTACGAATATTTCCGCGACGCCACCGTCGCGATCGAGGCCTTCAAGGCCGATCAGGTCGATTGGCGCACCGAGAACAGCGCCAAGAACTGGGCGACCGCCTACGATTTCCCGGCTGTGACCGAAAAACGGGTGATCCTCGAGGAATTTCCCAATCGCAGCTCGGGCGTGATGCAGGCCTTCGTGCCGAACCTGCGCCGCTCCAAGTTCAGCGATCCGCGCGTGCGCCGTGCGCTCAACTATGCGTTCGACTTCGAGGAGATGAACAAGCAGATCTTCTACGGTCAGTACAAGCGCATCAGCAGCTATTTCGACGGCATCGACGAGTTGATGGCGACCGGATTGCCGCAGGGAAAAGAGCTCGAAATCCTCGAGACGGTGCGCGCCCAAGTCCCGCCCGAGGTTTTCACGACTCCCTACACCAATCCGGTCGGCGGCAGCCCGGAAGCCGTCCGCGACAATCTGCGCGAGGCGCTACGCTTGTTCAAGGAGGCCGGCTACGAGGTGCGCGACCGCAAGCTGATCGACGTCAAGACCGGCACCCAGTTTTCCCTCGAGCTGCTGAACTCGGATCCGAGCTTCGAGCGAGTCACGCTGTTCTACAAGCCGTCGCTGGAACGGCTCGGCATCGCCGTCAGCGTGCGGACGGTCGATCCGACCCAATACGAGAACAGGACGCGCGAGTGGGATTTCGACGTCGTCACCAACTCCTGGGGCGAGTCGCAATCGCCGGGCAACGAGCAGCGCGAGTTCTGGTCGTCCAAGACCGCCGATATCGCCGGTTCGCGCAATCTTGCCGGCATCAAGAATCCGGCCGTCGACAAGTTGATCGAGCGCTTGATCTACGCGACCGATCGCGATGATCTCGTTGCGGCGACCAAGGCGCTCGACCGTGTGCTGCTGTGGAATCACTACGTCGTGCCGCAATGGAATTATCCGAAGGTGCGCACTGCGCGCTGGGATCGCTTCGGTCGGCCGGCGGAATTGCCGAAATATGGGCAGTCCGGCTTCCCGTTCATCTGGTGGTACGACGCAGACAAGGCGGCACGGATCGCAAAGAAGTCGTGAAGGACATGTCCCGCATGGTGCAGCTTTCACGCCGGCATGTGCTGGTCCTCGGTGTCGGCGGCGCGCTCAGCGCCGCCGCACTCCGTAACGCAGCGGCGTCCGAGGGGCCCACCGAGGCCCACGGCATCTCGGCCTTCGGCGATCTCAAATATCCCGCCGATTTCCACCATTTCGATTACGTCAATGTCGACGCACCGAAGGGCGGCGTGTTCTCGCTGATTCCGTCGACAAAGGGCTACAACCAGTCCTTCTTCACCTTCAACTCGCTCAACGCCTTTGTGCTGAAGGGCGAGGGCGCACAAGGCATGGATCTGACCTTCGCCACGCTGATGGCGCATGCCGGTGACGAGCCCGATGCCATGTACGGCTATGCCGCGAAGTCGGTGCAGATCTCTCCCGACAAGCTCGCCTATCGCTACACGATGCGGCCTGGGGCGAAGTTTCACGACGGTACGATGCTGACCGCACACGACGTTGCCTTCTCGATCGATGTCCTGAAGGACAAGGGTCATCCGCTGATCCAGATCCAGATGCGCGACGTCAAGGGCGCCGAGGCCATCGACGATGCCACCGTCATCGTGACCTTCGCCGAGAAGCGCGCGCGCGACGTGCCGCTTTACGTGGCGAGCCTTCCGATCTTCTCCAAGGCCTATTACGCGAGCCGGACGTTCGACGAGACCACGACCGACACGCCGCTTGGCTCGGGCCCTTACAAGGTCGGCAAGTTCGAGATCAATCGCTTCATCGAATTCGAGCGCGTGAGGGATTGGTGGGCCGCCGAGTTGCCGGTCTGCCGCGGCAGCAACAATTTCGATGTGATCCGCTACGAGTTCTACCGCGACCGCGACGTCGCCTTCGAGGGCTTCACCGGCAAGAACTATCTCTACCGCGAGGAGTTCACCTCGCGCATCTGGGCGACGCGCTACGACTTCCCGGCGATCAAGGACGGCCGCGTCAAGCGCGAGGAGGTGCCCGATCAGACACCTTCGGGCGGTCAGGGCTGGTTCCTCAACACGCGGCGGGACAAGTTCAAGAATCCCAAAGTGCGCGAAGCGCTGAACTATGCGTTCGATTTCGAGTGGACCAACAAGACCATCATGTACGGCGCCTATGCGCGCGCCCGCTCGCCGTTCCAGAATTCCGATCTCGTCGCCGAAGGGATGCCGTCGCCGGAGGAGCTGAAGCTGCTCGAGCCCTTCCGCGGCCAGGTGCCCGATGAAGTGTTCGGCGAGCCGTTCGTGCCGCCGGTGTCTGACGGTTCGGGCCAGGATCGCGCGCTGCTGCGCAAGGCGCAGCAATTGCTCCAGGAGGCGCAGCTTCCGGTCAAGGACGGCAGGCGGCTGTTGCCGAGCGGCGAGGTCTTCAGCATCGAGTTCCTGACCGACGAGGCCTCGTTCCAGCCGCATCACGCCTCGTTCCTGAAGAATCTGAACATGCTTGGCATCGATGCGAATTTGCGTCTCATCGATGCCGTCCAGTATCGCGCCCGCGTCGAATCCTTCGATTTCGACGTGGCCATCAACCGCATCACCATGTCGGCTACGCCCGGCGACAGCCTGCGCACCTACTTCACCTCGCAAGCAGCAGCGACGAAGGGGTCCTACAATCTGGCCGGCGCATCCAGCCCCGCGCTCGACGCGCTGGTCGAGAAGGCGATGGCCGCCGAGACGCGCCAAGATCTGACGGTTGCCTGCCGCGCGATCGATCGTGTCTTCCGTGCTGGCCGCTACTGGGTGCCGCAATGGTACAATACCAGCCACCGGCTGGCGTATTGGGACGAGTTCAGCCATCCCGCGAACCTGCCGCGTTACGCGCTCAACGACTATACGAGTGGCGTAGGGGAGCGGACCCTGTGGTGGTACGACCCCGCCAAGGCCGCCAAGCTCGAGCAGGCGAAATAATCATGAGCGCCTATATCGCCCGCCGCGTTCTCCTGATGATTCCGACCTTGCTCGGAATCCTCTTCGTGTCCTTTGTCGTCGTGCAGTTCGCGCCGGGCGGGCCGGTCGAGCGCGTGATCGCGCAGCTGTCGGGCGCCGACACCGGCGGCACCTCGCGTATCTCGGGCGGCGGCGATTTTGCCCAGCGCGCGCCGGGGCAGCTCGGTGCCGGTGCCGACGCCATCAACTCCAAATATCGCGGCGCGCAGGGGCTCGATCCTGACTTCATCAAGAAGCTCGAAGTGCAGTTCGGCTTCGACAAGCCGGCGCCGGAGCGTTTCGCGCTGATGGTCTGGAACTTCGCCCGCTTCGATTTCGGCAAGAGCTATTTCCGCGATGTCAGCGTGATCCAGCTGATCAAGGAGAAGCTGCCGGTCTCGATCTCGCTCGGCATCTGGCTGACGCTGATCACCTATCTGATCTCGATCCCGCTCGGCATCCGCAAGGCGGTCAAGGACGGCTCCCGCTTCGACACCTGGACGTCCGCGGTGATCATCATCGGCTTCGCGATCCCGGGCTTCCTGTTCGCGATCCTCCTGATCATCCTGTTCGCCGGCGGCTCCTTCTTCAACCTGTTCCCGCTGCGGGGGCTCACCTCGGATGGCTGGTCGCAATTTCCCTGGTACTGGAAGATCATCGACTATTTCTGGCACCTCACCTTGCCGCTGATCTCGATGGGGCTCAGCGCATTCGCGACCATGACGCTGCTCACCAAGAATTCGTTCCTGGACGAGATCCGCAAGCAATATGTCATGACCGCGCGGGCCAAGGGCTGCAGCGAGAACCAGGTGCTCTATGGCCACATTTTCCGCAACGCGATGCTGATCGTGATCGCGGGCTTCCCGGGCGCCTTCATCCACGCCTTCTTCTCCGGCTCGCTGCTGATCGAGACGATCTTCTCGCTGGACGGGCTCGGACTGCTCAGTTTCGAGAGCGTGCTCAATCGCGACTATCCCGTCGTGTTCGGCACCCTCTACATCTTTTCGCTGGTCGGCCTCGTGGTCAATCTGATCTCCGATCTGACCTATATGTGGATCGATCCGCGCATCGACTTTGAGGCGAGGGAGGTCTGATGGCCCTGACCGCCCCGACCCCGGTCGAGACGTCGGCCAAGACGCCGCTCGGCGCAGCCGTGCCGATCACGCGCAAGCCGTTCGCGCCGTCGCCGCTCAACAGGCGGCGCTGGGAGAACTTCAAGGCGAACCGGCGCGGCTATTGGTCGTTCTGGATCTTCATGGTCCTGTTCGTGGTGTCGCTGTTCGCCGAGCTGATCGCCAACGACCGGCCGTTCCTGATCAAATATGACGGCCACCTCTACTGGCCGGCTTTCGTCACCTATTCGGAGACGACGTTCGGCGGCGACTTCGAGACCGCGGCGGATTATCGCGATCCGTACTTGCAGAAGCTGATCAAGGACAAGGGCGGCAGCATCGTCTGGCCCTTGATCCGCTATTCCTACGACACCCACAATCTCGATCTGCCGACCCCGGCGCCGTCGCCGCCGACCTGGATGCTGACGGAAGCCCAATGCAAGCCGGTGGTCGAGAAGAAGGGCCTGAAGAGCTGCCGTGATCTCGAATACAACTGGCTCGGCACCGACGATCAGGGCCGCGACGTGGTGGCGCGGCTGATCTATGGCTTCCGCATCTCGGTGCTGTTCGGCCTCTGCCTCACCATCGTCTCCTCGATCGTCGGCGTCGCCGCCGGCGGCATCCAGGGCTATTTCGGCGGCTGGATCGACCTGACCTTCCAGCGTTTCATCGAGATCTGGACCGCGATTCCCTCGCTCTATCTGCTCCTGATCCTGTCGTCGGTGCTGGTGCCCGGCTTCTTCGTGCTGCTCGGCATTCTCCTGCTGTTCTCATGGGTGTCGCTGGTCGGCCTCGTGCGCGCCGAGTTCCTGCGCGGACGCAATTTCGAGTACATCCAGGCGGCGCGTGCGCTCGGCGTGTCGAACGCCGTGATCATGTTCCGGCATCTCTTGCCGAACGCGATGGTCGCGACCATGACCTTCCTGCCCTTCATCGTTTCCTCTTCGGTGATGACGTTGACGGCGCTGGACTTCCTCGGCTTCGGCCTGCCGCCCGGCTCGCCCTCGCTCGGCGAACTGCTGTCGCAAGGCAAATCCAACGTGCAGGCGCCGTGGCTCGGTTTTACCGGCTTCTTCTCGGTCGCGATCATGCTGTCGCTCCTGATCTTCATCGGCGAAGCCGTGCGCGACGCCTTCGATCCGCGCAAGACGTTCAAGTGAGGGCGTGATGGACGCGATCAACCAGCCCCTGCTTGCCGTCCGCGACCTCTCGGTGGCTTTCCACCAGGGCGGCAACACGACGCTTGCTGTCGACAAGGTCTCGTTCCAGATCAAGCGCGGCGAATGCGTCGCGCTGGTCGGCGAGTCCGGCTCCGGCAAGTCGGTCAGCGCGCTGTCGATCCTGAAGCTGCTGCCCTATCCCAGTGCCTCGCATCCCTCGGGCAGCATCCGTTTCAAGGGCCAGGAGCTGATCGACAGGAGCGAGCAGCAGATGCGCCAGATTCGCGGCAGCGACATCTCCATCATCTTCCAGGAGCCGATGACCTCGCTCAACCCGCTGCACACGATCGAGGCGCAGATCGGCGAGATCATCCAGCTGCACAATCCGACCAGCAATGCGCAGGCGCGCAGGCGGACGCTGGAATTGCTGACGCAGGTCGGCATTCCCGATCCGGAGACGCGGCTGAAGAGCTATCCGCACCAGCTCTCCGGTGGCCAGCGCCAGCGCGTGATGATCGCGATGGCACTCGCCAACGAGCCGGACCTCTTGATCGCGGACGAGCCGACCACGGCGCTTGACGTCACCGTGCAGGCGCAGATCCTGGCGCTGCTCGCCGAAATTCGCGCGCGGCTCGGCATGAGCCTGCTCTTCATCACCCACGACCTCGGCATCGTCCGTCGCATCGCCGACACTGTCTGCGTCATGAAGGGCGGCGTGATCGTGGAGCAGGGGCCGGTCGAGCAGGTCTTCAAGGCCCCGAAGCATCCCTATACGCGCGATCTGCTCGCGGCCGAGCCGAAGCCGGATCCGGCGCCGCCGCAGCCGAACGCGCCGGTGGTGATGTCGACCGACGATCTCAAGGTGTGGTTTCCGATCAAGCGCGGCCTGATGCGCCAGACCGTGGGGCACATCAAGGCGGTGGACGGCGTCAGCGTCGCCGTGCGCAAGGGCGAGACGCTCGGCGTCGTCGGCGAGTCCGGTTCGGGCAAGACCACGCTGGGCTTGGCGCTGCTGCGGCTGATCTCCTCGAACGGGCGCATCGTCTTCCTGGGCAAAGACATCCAGGGCCTGCGCTTCAAGGAGATGCGTCCCTTCAGGCGCGACATGCAGATCGTGTTCCAGGATCCGTTCGGCTCGCTCTCACCGCGCATGTCGGTCGCCGACATCATCGCCGAAGGCCTCTCGGTGCATCAGCCAAAACTGTCGCGTGAGGAGCGCGAGGCGCGCGTCGTCAAGGCGCTCGAGGATGTCGGGCTGAAGCCCGATACCCGCTATCGCTACCCGCATGAATTCTCCGGCGGCCAGCGCCAGCGCATCTCGATCGCGCGCGCGGTGGTGCTGGAGCCTGACTTCGTCGTGCTGGACGAGCCGACCAGCGCGCTCGACATGTTGTTCCAGGCCCAGATGGTCGATCTCTTGCGTGAGCTTCAGCGCAAGCGCGATCTCACCTACATGTTCATCTCGCACGACTTACGCGTCGTCGCCTCGCTCGCCAGCCACCTCATCGTGATGCGCGGCGGCAAGGTGGTCGAGGAAGGCCAGGCCGCCGAGCTGTTCAAGAACCCGAAGACGGACTACACGCGCGCCCTGTTCGCGGCGGCATTCCGGCTGGAGACGGCGGGGAACGGCTCGGTCGCGACCTAGTCTCCTCACCTCTCGCTGTCGGAACCAACGGGAATGTCGTGCGTTGCCGCGCTGCTCTTTGAAGTGCCGTCGTTGCACCTAGGTCGCGTTGCCGGGCGAGTTAGGCGGGAACGCCGGGCGAGATGCCGCAGATGCTCCCTATCCGACTCGTCATAGCTGATCGCCGTCCGATCGTTCTGCAGGGGTTTGGCTCGCTATTCGCGGCGGAGCGTGACTTCGAAATCGTCGCCTCATGCATCAATGGAGCCGATTGCCTGGACGCACTTCGGAGGCTGACGCCGGATGTCGTGCTTGTCGAGGACGGATTTTCTGACGTGACGGCTGCTGAAATGCTCGCCGTCGCCAATGCCGAAAACCTTGCCACGCGCCTGGTCTTCTACACCGCATCCGTTGCGCGCGGCGATCTCGCTGCGGCAATCGAAGCGGGGGCCTGCAGTGCGATTCCGATGCGCGAGGAGCCCGAAACCTTGATTCAATCCCTGAGGCTGGTGGCGCCGACCCTGGGGCGGGCGGCTGCCAGCAAGCCACGCAATGGCGCGTTGGGTGAGAATGGGCTGGCCGCGCTGACGGACCAGGATCGCAAGATCATGCGCCTGGTCGCCTCCGGCATGCCGAACAAGGACATTGCGCGCCGCCTCAAGGTCGCCCCAGGCGCCATCAAGGCGCGCCTCGATCGCATATCGGCCCAGCTCGACATCAAAAGCCGGACCGAACTTGCGAGCTTCGCCCTGTCGCGCCTTTTCGGCGGAATCGGCGCGCTCGCCGCCCTGATCTGGGCAGCGCTCGACGATGCCAGGGACGCGAGCGCGGCCGCAATTGATCATACGGATACCGACAGCGTCACGGTCACGGCCGCAGACGGCACAAGCGCCGTCGTGACCATTAAAATCGCCACGCAAAAAACGGCTCCTGCGCCGGGCAAAGCGGTCAAAGCCTTGGGCAAGGTCGGCCGCATTGATCATTCCGTAGCTGGCACGCCGACGACGGCCGGGAGGCCGATCGAATCCCGTGCCGATAGTGTCGCCGGCGCGATCGCGTTGCCGACACTCACATCTTCAAGGCCGGGCTTGAGCAGCGCTGGCGCATTCTTGATGACGGCGGTCGGAGTCTTGATTTACGAGTTCCTTCATAGTCCCGCGCAGGCGTTCAAGGTTGGCGATGGCCCGAACGATCTCCTTGCGTCGGCTGCCGCAAGCGGCAGCAGCGAAATGGCCGCCCTCAATAGTCCCGGGACCGTCGATCCGGCGCTCAGCGGCTTCGACAACCTGGCCTGGCTCGCTCCTGAAACACATCAGGACTCATTCCTCTTCGCTGCTGCCCAAAGCGATGGCAGCGGCAGACATGACGAAATTCAGACCGTCGACGCAACTTGGCGCGAGGATGGCGCTGACGGCAACGCGACCCCTCACATCGGAGCCGGTGCCGTCGATGCTCTGATCGAACAGAGCGGCCTCGCGCAGGCGGCTGCCGCGAACCCATCGATGCGTGCCGAACACGACATCATGCGGGCGACCGCAGCAGAGGGGCCCGATCGTGAACCGGCGCAGCGCGATTTGCATGTTTCGGAACAAGGCGCCGCAGCCGGCAAGCCGCATGCCGAGCAGGAGTCGCGGGGGCACAATGTAAATCATGGAAAATCGCAAGCCGATGTGCAGGCGTCGGAGGATGGCGCCGCAGCCGAAAAGCAGCATGGCAAACACGACCAGGCCGGGCACACATCCAGTCCCGGGCCATCGCATCGCGATTTGCACGCTTCGGAGCATGGTTCGGCAGCTGCCGGGAATCACGTCGCGGACGATGGACCCGGAAGTCATCTCAAGTCCGCCCAGTCGCAGCACGACGTCCACGAGACGCACGCGAATGCTTGCAAAAATCCGCACGCGGCGCCGGGCCAGGACGCCGGCAGCAACGGCCATGCGACCTATGCCTCCGGTCCGGCGCAAACGACAGCCGCGCCCCAGCGAGGGGATTCCTTTCACTTCAAGAACGATATGGCAGAGGCCAAACCGTCCGATCATTTTAAGTCGGGCCACGGACCCGATACGATTGGATATGCTCCGCACGATGTGGAAATTGACGCTCTGGCGCAGATGCATCATGCAGACCCGATTGGCGCTTCACACGCCGAGCCAGGCGCCCTGGATCACGCAAGAGGCATTGAGCACCATTTCACGCATGATTTGGTTGTCTAGAGCGCGATGAGATTGGGATGAATCGTTATCGCGCTTTAGGTTATTGTTTGAACATGATCTCCGCGCCAACCCGTTCCGCTGATGTCGCGAGGGAAAACCGCTTCGCACTTTTCCGGATCATGCAGCAGTTGGCAGGTGGGATGGGTTGAGCTGTTGCGAAACTTATCGCCTGGCGCCCGGAGCCAGGCAGTCGTCGGTGCGCCGATTTCGTCAGCTTATGGCTCACAGCCGAATTTGGCGTTGAGCCGATTGGTTCCGGGTGCTATCTTTCGGCGACATCATTCCCGTCAGGACTGATGGGGCGGGCGGGTTATCAGGCTTACGGACTGCCGCCCGCCATTTGCAAATTGGAATACTTTGGCCACAGGCCCCGCCTCCGGACTTATTTCAAAGTCGGCTGCGGAAATGTTCATTGGACGTCATTTCCCTCCGTTCTTCCCATTGACTCGGAGGCGGGCTTTTTCTGTCCAACGTTTTAGAAAAGCCATCTGCCATGTTCACGTTCGGAAGCCGAGCCCGGCGCGCGGCACGTATTGACCATTCAAGGGGAGTTTGTCCCTACGTTTTGGCTTCCATATTTGCGGCGGTCTGCGTCATTGCCTTTGCGAGCGCCGCGTCCGCTCAATGCGCGGCCCGCGATGTATTGCAGAATCAGCTGAAGCTCAAGACGCGCTCGGCCCCAGCCTCCCAACAGCCTATCAAGGCCGGGCGCGACGTTGCGACATGGAAGACGATCACAATAGGTACCTTCGCTGACTCTCTTGCGTTGCGCAACGCGCTCGATGGCAACGGCTGCCATGTCGGTGGTCAGGCCGCTGAAATCCTTGCCCGGCCGACGTTCATCGTTAGCTCCCGGAAGACGCATGTAGAGCTTGTCGATCTGTCGCCCGCGCAGCTTGGGTTTACGTCCGACACCGTGACCTTGGCCAGCGTCTACGCACGCGCCCAGCAACTCGGTCTTGAACTTGCTGCGGCCGAAGTCGGCCCGCAACTTCGTCTCCAATATTTCGATCAGCCTATCGGCGAATTTCTCATCATCGGAATGGAGCCGATCAAGACATGGAGCGGCGAGCCGATTGTTCTGAATGTGGCAAATGGCGGCGCCGGATTGATACTCATCGGCCAGGATGGTCGGGCCGAAGCAGACATATCCGTGACCTCTCGTTTCATTTTCGCTCGATCCTCTCGGCCGGCAGCCGGTGCCGAGCCGACCGGATCAATCGCAGCGTTTCTACCGCAGTGAACGAGCCATCGCATGAGCCTCGATGGTGGCCCGGGAGCTGGCGGCTTCGTTGGGGTATTTTCCGGTCTGGCACATTCGTTGCAGTTCTTATCCCGAAATGAAGTTGTTCGGTGCCGAAATCAAGACGGTGCTGAATGCGATCTGCTAGTGTTTGCCGACACTAATGGTTGCAAGTATACTGGCCGGTGTCGGGCGACCCGAGTCCTAGGATTCCGAGTCCAGGGATTTATGAGTCCGCGCTCCGTCGCGTTCGGCATATGCGCAGTCCGTAGATTGGTTATAGTTGGAAACACGATGTTGACTGCAGAGGAGATCGTCGGCGTCAAGTCCTCGTTCGACATGGTATTCGCGAACGCCACCGACATGACGACCGCGTTCTACGATCGCATATTTGAGCTTGCGCCGGAATTCAGGCCCATGTTTCCGGGCGACATGAGCATCCTGAAGCAGGATTTCATCTCGAAGCTGTCGGTGCTGGTGGGCAGTCTCGATCAGGCGACCGGGCTGCTGTCAGGCGCCGACTTGCTCGGCCGCAATCATCTGCGCTATGGCGTCAAACCTGAGCACTATCCGGTCGTCGGCGAAGCACTGCTTTGGAGCCTTGCGCGTGGTCTTGGGCCACATTGGACCGACGAGCTGGAACAAGCCTGGCGCAAGGTTTACGCCATCATTGCTCAACGCATGATGGGGGCCGGCGCGAGCCCGCCGCAATCGTCGATCCCTGACGCGTCGCGGCGCATGTGAGTTGCGCGAGTGCGTAGGGTGGGTCAGGCGAAGCCGTAACCCACCACTCCTTTATCTGCTGAAGCTGAAGAGGTGGGTTACGCCTTCCAGATGCGCTTCCGCGCATCTGCAAGGCTAACCCACCCTACGAGGTGACGTTACAGCCGCTTGATCGCAACAACCTCGCTGCCGGCCGCCTTGATCCGCGCAATCGCCGGTGCGATCGGCTCGATCACCGTCGCCATGTGATACGCATTGGCGTGAACCATGGTGCTGCCGTCGCGGACGATGGCGACGTGGCCCTTCCAGAAGATCAGGTCGCCGCGTTGCAACTTGCTCTGCTCATGCGGCTCCAGCGCACGGCCGAGGCCCGTCTGTTGCATGTCGCTGTCGCGGGGGCAGCCAATACCTGCGGCCGTCAGTGACACCTGCACCAGCCCCGAGCAATCGATACCAAAACTGCTTTTGCCGCCCCAGAGATAAGGCGTGCCGACGAAGCGTTCGGCGACCGCGACGAAATCGCCCTCGCGATGGTCGAGCGGCGAAAGATGGGTCTTCGGCACGAACGTGCCCTCGCGTGTAACGGCGAAAGGGCCGTCCTCGCGCGTGATCGTGAGCTGCGACCCCTGCACCAGCGAATCTGCCGGCGGCAATTTGATCGAGGGGCCGGGGAAGGCGAGCGTGCGCAGCGCGGTCACCTTGTGCGTCGGCGCCGCCGCCGGCTTCGCCAGTGCCGCATCCGGCAGCCAGCCGACATAGCCATCGCTGCCGAGCTGGCCCCAGGCCCAGCCCTCGCCGTTGCGATCGTACACCGTGACGCGCTCGCCGCGCAGCGCTTCCGTCATCAGCATCGCGTTCGAGGACGGTTGCTCGCGCACCGGCGCGATCGGCGCGACGACCTCGAACTCCTCGCCCGTGACGAAGCGATCGGCCTTCACCTTGCCTTCGAGATATTTCGCGGCGAGGTCGCTCCGCGCCGGTGTCAGCCTGAGATCATGCATAGCGCTCGCTCAGCATCTTGTAGATGGCGCGGGCGGCCTGGCATTCGCCGCCCTCGGGCCGCGCCGGCTTGGCCGACGGCGTCCAGCCGAAAATATCTACATGCAGCCAGCTCCCGGCATGCTCGACGAAGCGCTGCAAAAACAGCGCGCAGGTGATCGAGCCGGCAAAGCCGCCTGACGGCGCGTTGGTGATGGTGGCGGTCTTGGAGTCCAGCCAGGCATCGTAAGGCGGCCACAGCGGCATGCGCCACAAGGGATCGTTCTCCTGCGCCGCGCAGCGCGCGACGTCGGCGGCCAGGGTCTCATCATTGGTGTAAAAGGGCGGAAGATCCGGCCCCAGCGCAACGCGCGCAGCGCCGGTCAGCGTGCCCAGATCAATCAGCAGCTCGGGCTTCTCCTCGTCGGCCAGCGCCAGCGCGTCGGCCAGCACCAGCCGTCCTTCCGCGTCGGTGTTGCCGATCTCGACCGTGATGCCCTTGCGCGAGGTGAAGATGTCGAGCGGGCGGAAGGCATTGCCGGAAACCGCATTCTCGACGGCCGGGATCAGCACGCGCAGGCGCACCTTCAGCTTGGCATCCATCACCATGCGCGCCAGCGCCAGCACATTGGCGGCGCCGCCCATATCCTTCTTCATGATCAGCATTCCGCTCGACGGCTTCAAATCGAGCCCGCCGGTGTCGAAGCAGACGCCCTTGCCGACCAGCGTCACCTTGGGATGATCAGGGGCGCCCCAGCCGATATCGATCAGCCGCGGCGCGCGGCTGGAGGCCATGCCGACCGCATGGATCAGCGGGAAGTTCTTTTCCAGCTCCTCGCCGATGGTGCAGGCGTAGCTGGCGCCGTATTCGGTCGCCAGCGCTTGTGCGGCGGCGGCCAGTTGCTCCGGCCCCATGTCGTTGGACGGCGTGTTGATGAGGTCGCGCGCCAGCATTGCGGCTTCAGCCATACGATCGATCTCGGCGGCGTCGACGCCATCGGGCGGCACCAGGCGGACATCAGGTGTCTCGGCCTTGCGGTAGCGGGCGAAGCGATAACACCCCAGCGCGAAGGCGAGTGCCGCCAATCGTGCATCGTGCGGTGCATTGGCAAAGCGATAGGTGCCGGCCGGCAGCAGGCCGGGCAGAGCGCCGGGCCGGAACAGATCGCGCGACTTGGCGCCGTCGTCCTCGAGGCCGAACAGCACCTGCGCGATCGCGCCGTCAGGCGCGGGCAGCGCGAGATAGCTGCCCGGCTTGGCAGCGAAGGCGCTCGCCACGGCGAATTGCCGCTGCGCCGGCGGCAGCGTCTCACGCACGGCATCCCAGCTCGACTTGGTGACGAAAATGATCGGGATGGCAGTCGAGGACGTCGCGAAGATGGAAGGCATTGGCGGGCTCGGAGGTCGTTCGGGTAGGAAGCAGATTTCGCAGAGTTTTGCCGTGGCCGCAATCGGCATTGCGCTCCCCGTTCGGCGAGCCGCTACTCGCAGATCAAGACCCATGCTAGGTTCCGGCAGTGGTCGCCAAACAGGTCATCAGCGGTGCAGAGAACGCCCATGACCGACCACAATGCGTGCCGGGAGGAATTGCGATGGAATTCGTGTGGAGCGGGATCACATTCATTGGCCAGGCCATCGAGGCCATCTTTGGCTATGTCGAGCATCACCATTGGGTCTTCGCATTCCTCGCCGGCGGTTACGTCTTCTATCTCCATGATCGTTCGATCCACGCGCGGTTCGACGCGCTCGACAGACGCATCGATGAAATCCGCAAGCGTCTCGCCATCGAATATTGATCGGGCCTCTCGAAACGATCCGCGCGCGGCGCGCGTGTCTTCGTCGAGAACTGTCGTTGATGCGTGCGCTGCCGCAGGGCACCTCGCGACGTCCCACGCCGAGTTCGTTCGCAAGCTCGACAGATCTGCGCCGCTGCAGGGCAGCATGGGCCCGCGTTAACCGGCCATTAGGGTTAACAGCCTATTGCTGACGCGTTCGGCTCGATCAATCCGCTCGAGAGTCAAAGCGTCATGAGTCAACGGTTCCGTCCTGGCCGGCTTCTTGCGTCCGCCTCGCTGATCGCGCTGGTGGCCGCGAGCCTCGGCGGCTGCACGGCAATGTCCAAGCTCTCCGACGTCACCGGCTCGATCGGGCCGAAGGCGGAGGCGGCTGCGCCGGCCGATCCGGCGCGCGCCGTCGAGGTCTATGGCGAGCGCTATCGGGCCAATCCCAAGGATGCCGATACGGCGCTGGCCTATGGCCAGGCCCTGCGCGCCAACGGCCAGCGCGCCCAGGCCGCGGCCGTGCTCGAACAGGCGACCATCGCCAATCCCGGCAACAAGGCGCTGCTGGCCCAATACGGTCGCGCGCTCTCCGACACCGGCAATTTCCAGCAGGCCTTCGACGTGCTGTCGAAGGCGCATTCGCCCGACAATCCGGACTGGCGCCTGCTGTCGGTGCAGGGTACCTGCCTCGACCAGATGGGCCGCCACAACGAGGCGCGCGGCTATTATGCCAGCGCGCTGAAGATCGCGCCTGATGACCCCGGCGTGCTCTCCAATCTCGGCCTGTCCTACATGCTGACGAGGGACCTGCCCAAGGCGGAAGAGGCGCTGCGGCAGGCCTATGCGTCGCCGCGCGCGGGCCCGCGGGTGCGGCAGAATCTCGGCCTGGTGGTCGGCCTCCAGGGCCGTTTCGCGGAAGCCGAGACCCTCGTGAAGGCGGACCTGCCGCCCGACCAGGCGGCGGCCAATGTCGCCTATCTGAAGGAGATGCTGAGCCGCAACGACGGTCCGCGCGGCGCGCCGAAGCGCACCCCGGTCGCTTCCCTCAGCCAGCCCGACTGATCCGCCACCTTTGGCGCGATGGCGTGAATTTCATCCGATCATTCGGACGTTTGCCGCGATCCACATGACGCCGAGCCGGCGCCGGCCGGCTACTGTGCATGGGGTTGTTTTCGCGGCTTTGGATCGCGCGTCAGTGCAGCTCGGAGATCTTGATGCCGGTCGGTCCGAGAATGACGACGAACAGCACCGGCAGGAAGAACAGGATCATCGGCACCGTCAGCTTCGGCGGCAGCGCGGCGGCCTTCTTCTCGGCCTCGTTCATGCGCATGTCGCGGTTTTCCTGCGCCATGACGCGCAAGGATTGCCCGAGCGGGGTGCCGTAGCGTTCCGCCTGCTGAAGCGCCAGACAGACCGACTTGACGCCTTCGAGCCCGGTGCGCTTCGCCAGGTTTTCGTAAGCGACCTTACGGTCCTGCAAATAGGACAGCTCGGCGGTGGTCAGGGTGAATTCCTCCGACAGCGCGATCGACTGGCCGACGATCTCCGTTGCGACCTTGCGGAACGCCATTTCCACCGACATGCCGGATTCGATGCAGATCAGCAGCAGATCGAGGGCATCGGGAAAGGCGCGCTTGATCGAGAGCTGGCGCTTGGAGATCGCGTTCTTCAGGAACAGCATCGGCGCCTGCAGACCGAGATAGGCCGCGCCGACGCAGATGCCGATCTTGATCGGCATCGGACGGTCCATATGGGCGATCAGGAAGACGTAGACGACCGAGCCGATGAACAGCACGATCGGGGCGACCAGGCGGGCGAACAGGAACGTGATGTAAGGCGCATGGCCGCGATAGCCGGCCATGATCAGCTTGTCCCGCGCAGCCTCCTGCGCCAGCCATTTGGTGAGATTGAAGTCCTCGACCACCTTCGAGACGAGCTGCTTGGGGGTCTGGCGGAGCGAGACCTTTTCGGTCTTGTTGAGGCGCTCGCGCTCGCGCTGCCGGATGCGCTCGCGTTCGCTCGCCACCGCCTTCATGCGCTTGGAGAGGCCCTCGCCGGCGAACATCGGCATCACCAGCGTGTACACGGTGGCGCTGGCAGCGATGGCTGCCAGCAGCATGGTCATGAAGTGGGCGTCATGCAGTTTCGTAACGAGGAACTCGACCATGCGGCACCATCAATCAGAAATCGAAGTTGATCATCTTCTTCATCACCATGATGCCGATCGACATCCAGACGACGCAGCCGACCAGCATCAGCTGGCCGGTGGGATGGGTCCACAGCAGGGAGATGTAGCCGGGGGTCGTGAGATAGACGAGGAACATCACGATCGGCGGCAGCGAGCCGATGATGCCGGCCGAGGCCTTGGCTTCCATCGACATCGCCTGGATCTTCTCCTTCATCTTCTTGCGGTCGCGCAGCACCTTGGAGAGGTTGCCCAGCGCCTCGGAGAGGTTGCCGCCCGATTTCTGCTGGATCGACACCACGATGCCGAAGAAGTTGGCCTCGGGCAGCGGCATGCGCTCATAGAGGCGCGAGCAGGCCTCGCCGAGCGGCATGCCGATCGCCTGCGTCTCGATGATGGCCAGGAACTCGCTGCGCAGCGGCTCCGGCGCGTCGGCCGCGACGACCTTGATCGATTCGAACAGCGGCAGGCCGGCCTTGATGCCGCGGACGATGACGTCGACGGCGTCGGGCAGCGCTGCAAGGAACTTGTTCTCGCGACGCTTCTTCAGGAAGCCCAGGGCCCAGCGCGGCAGGCCGAAGCCGCCGGCAAAGGCAAGACCTGCCGCGCCGAGCAGGCCGCCGCCACCAAACCATGTGCCGACGAAAAACACGCCCGCCACGACCGCGGACACGATCCAGAATTTCTGCGTGGTCCAGTCGAGCCCCGCCTGCGACAGGCGGATGTTGAGCGGGACGCTCTTCTCCTGCGTGCGCCTGGCCTCGAGATCCTTGAGCGAGTTCTCGACCTGCTCGCGGCGCGAGCGCTGGGTCTTCTCGGCCTGGCGGGCCGTCGGCGCCTCGGCGCGTGCGATCGAGGCACGGCGGCTCTCGGCCTTCCGCTCGCCCGACAGCATCGGATAGACGAAGACCCAGGCGATGCCGCCGACAGCGGCGGTGGCGAGGAAGGCGAGGGCGAGGACCTGAGTGTTCATGGCTGCGCCGGCCTGCTCACGTGTTCGGTTTCTTTTCCGCGGCGTCGAGCGCGGCGGCAAGGCGTTTCTCTTCGCCGTAATAGCGGGCGCGTTCCCAGAATTTCGGACGGCCAATGCCGGTCGAGCGATGCTGGCCGATGATCTTGCCGTTGGCGTCCTCGCCGATCAGGTCGTAGAGAAAGATGTCCTGGGTGATGATGGTGTCGCCTTCCATGCCCATCACCTCGGTGATGTGGGTGATGCGGCGCGAGCCGTCGCGCAGACGCGCGGCCTGGACGATGACGTCGATCGAGGCGCAGATCATCTCGCGGATCGTTCGCGAGGGCAGCGAAAAGCCGCCCATCGTGATCATGGATTCGCAGCGTGACAGCGCTTCACGGGGATTGTTGGCGTGCAGCGTCCCCATCGAGCCGTCGTGGCCGGTGTTCATGGCCTGGAGGAGGTCGAAGGCCTCCGGGCCGCGGACTTCGCCGACGATGATGCGTTCGGGGCGCATACGCAGACAGTTTCGCACCAGCTCGCGCATGGTGACCTGGCCTTCGCCCTCGATGTTGGGCGGCCGGGTTTCGAGCCGCACCACGTGGGGCTGCTGGAGCTGAAGCTCGGCGGCGTCCTCGCAGGTGATGACGCGCTCGTCGTGCTCGATGTAGTTGGTGAGACAGTTAAGCAGGGTGGTCTTGCCCGAGCCGGTACCGCCCGAGATCAGCACGTTGCAGCGGACGCGCCCGATGATCTGGAGAATCTCGGCGCCCTCAGGCGAGATCGCGCCGAATCTGACCAGCTGATCGAGCGTCAGCTTGTCCTTCTTGAACTTACGAATGGTGAGCGCGGGGCCGTCGATCGCGAGCGGCGGGACGATGGCGTTGACGCGCGAGCCGTCGGCGAGACGCGCGTCGCAGATCGGCGAGGATTCGTCGACGCGCCGGCCGACCTGGCTGACGATGCGCTGGCAGATGTTGAGGAGCTGCTGGTTGTCGCGGAAGCGGATACCGGTCCGCTGGATCTTGCCGCTGACTTCGATGAAGACCGTGCCGGCGCCGTTCACCATGATGTCGGCGATGTCGTCGCGGGCGAGCAGCGGCTCGAGCGGGCCGTAGCCGAGCACGTCGTTGCAGATGTCGTCGAGCAGCTCTTCCTGCTCGGCGATCGACATCACGATGTTCTTGATCGCGATGATCTCGTTGACGATGTCGCGGATTTCCTCGCGCGCCGATTCGGAATCGAGCTTGGCAAGCTGGGCGAGGTCGATGGCCTCGATCAGCGCGCCGAAGATGGTCGCCTTGACCTCGTAATAATTGTCCGAGCGGCGGGTTTCCATGACCGGCGGGGGCCGGGACGGCGCGAGCGGCGGGGACGCGACCACCGGCGGGGGCGGCGCGCGCGACACCGTCGGCGCCGGAGCCGAGGCAGGCTCTGGCGACACGGCGCCGGGCTTGGGAGCCCGAAAGTCGGTGTCTGTTCCGCTACGCTTACCGAACACTTAACAACTCCATGCGGCGGCTTATTTTCCCCGCAACTTCTCAATCAGCGGTGAAAGCAAGGACGACTTTTGTTTCTTCGTCTCGCTCCGGCCGGTGAGGCGCTGGGCGATCTGGAGGAACATCTCGATAGACTTGTGGTTCGCGGAGATCTCCGCGATCATCTGGCCGTTGTTGGCCGCCGCGCCGAAGATCTGCGGCTCGAACGGAATCGAGACCACCGGCTGGCTCTCGATCGCCTTGGCGAATTCGGTCGCGGCGATCTCCGGCCGCTTGGGAACGCCGACCTGGTTGAGGCAGTACAGCGGCGGGCGGTCGTTGGGACGGGCGGCCTTCAGGAGATCGAACAGGTTCTTGGTATTGCGCAGATTGGCGAGATCCGGCGCCGCCACGATCAGGATGTCATCGGCGCCGATGAGGGCGCGCTTGGTCCAGCCCGACCATTGATGCGGGATGTCCAGCACGATGCAGGGCATGGTCGAGCGCAGCGTGTCGAATACGGCGTCGAAAGCGTCGGTGCCGAAATCATAGACCCGATCGAGCGTCGCCGGCGCCGCCAGCAGGCTGAGATGGTCCGTGCATTTCGACAGCAGGCGATCGATGAAGGCGGTATCGACGCGATCGGGCGAGAACACGGCGTCCGCGATGCCCTGGGGCGGATCCTGGTTATAGTCGAGCCCGGCCGTGCCGAAAGCGAGGTCGAGATCGGCGACCACGGCGTCCATCGCAAGGTCCCGTGCGATGGCCCAGGCGACGTTGTGGGAAATGGTGGAGGCACCGACGCCGCCTTTGGCGCCGACCACGGCGATGATGCGGCCGACCGCCTTGGCTTCCGGTGCCGAGAACAGATTGCAGATCGAGCGCACGACGTCGATCGCACCGACCGGCGCGAGCACGTAGTCACTGACGCCGCGGCGGACCAGCTCGCGATAGAGCATGACGTCGTTGATGCGGCCGATCACGACGACGCGGGTACCCGCGTCGCAGACGGTGGCGAGCTGGTCCAGCCCGGCCAACAGATCGTTGCGGGCGTCGCTCTCGAGCACGATCACGTTCGGCGTGGGCGCCGAGCGGTAAGCTTCGATTGCAGCCATCATGCCGCCCATCTGGATCTTCAGATGGGCCTTGCCGAGGCGGCGATCCTCGCCGGCCGATTGCACGGCTGCAGCGGTCTCCACGGTGTCGCAGAAGGCCTGGACGGAGACGCGCGGCGCGGGCGCAATATGCTCTTCGACCGGCGGCGGGATCTCCGGCTGCTCTTCCTGAGTCTGGCGCGCGTAGTTGATCATTTGCCGGTGTCGCTGAGTTTGGCCTTTTCGGCCTCGGGATAGGTGGTCGCTGTCGGCAACCCCTTGCGGTATTTCTCGAAGGCGGCGGTGCGTCGTATGGTGTAAACAGGAGTTTCAGGCCGCGGCTGCTCGAGGTCCGACGGATTGTCGACCATCGCCGCCATGTTGCGCTGATAGGCGCAGCCGAAATTGTAATAGTCCTTGTTCTCGAACCAGCCCTTGTTCTTCATCGAGGGGCCGATGTCCTCCGGCCACAGGCCGCATGGACCCGCGACCGCCGCGATCTTCGAATAGGTCAGTCGGATCGGCGGCAGGAAACGCTTGTCTTCCGGCCGGTATGGGCGGGCGATGATGCCGCGCGGGGGGACGCCCCCGGCCGCCAGCATCGCGTGAATCTCTCGCATGGATTCCGCAACCGGACGTGCATTGGGCGTTCCCGTGGGCACGTCGATGTGAATCGCGCCGGTACCCTCATGCGTCCAGGTCGACGCCAGTCCCATCACGTCGGCGCGCTGGGCTGCGGTCAAGCCGCCGCGGGCGTGACCGACGAACACCACGATCGAGCGGTTCTGCTCCTCGATCGCGATCGGGTGACGTTGCTTGTAGTCGTCGGGAATGGAAGCCGTCGCCACCTCGTCGTGCTGGCAGCCGCCGAGTGCGAGCGCGATACCCACGAGCACGCCGCCGAGGCCGGCGGCGCGGTGGCGGATCTGGGGTCGTGCTGTAATCATGACTTGAGTCCCCGTTCCGCCTCAGTCGGTGATGAAGCCGTAAGTGCCGCGGTAGTTCTTGGCCGGTTCGGTCCGCCCCGGAACGCCGTAAAGGCGGTTGATGTTGCCGATCAGTTCGGCCTGCGGATCGGCCGGCGCCGAGAAGCCGTCGTCCGGACGCGAGAGGTCCTTTGGCGACGTTGCGCGCACGATGTAGGGCGTCACGATCACGACCAGTTCGGTCGCGCTGTTGACGAAGTCGCGGCTGCGGAACAGCGTGCCGAGAATAGGCAGCTGCATCAGGCCCGGCAATCCGCTGACCGCCTGCTTGGTCTGCTGCTGAATCAGACCGGCCATTGCCATTGCGCCGCCGGAGGGAATCTCGAGCGAGGTCTCGGCGCGGCGGGTCCTGATCGAGGGGACGGTCACCGAGTTCACCGAGCTCGTGGTGACGGCCTGCGACAACGTGATCGCGTTGTCGTTGGAGAGTTCAGACACCTCGGTCATCACCCGCAGGCTGATCTTGCCCTCGGTCAGCACCACGGGGGTGAAATTGAGCGAGATGCCGAACTTCTTGAAGCTGATCTGGGTGGTGCAGACATGCGTGGTAGGATCGCAAGCATAGCCCGCCGGCACCGGGAATTCGCCGCCGGCGATAAACGTCGCCGATTCACCGGAGATAGCGGTCAGATTCGGCTCGGCCAGCGTGCGGATCACGCCTGCGGTTTCCATGGCGCGCAGGGTGGCCTGCACAGAGGGGCCTCCGCCGAACTTCGCGCTCAGGCTGTTGCCGTCCACGAGATTGTGGCCAAGCGCGGTGAACGGGTTCGAGTTGGTGAAGCTCACCACCGAGGTGCCGTAGTTGAGGTTCGCGGTGAGATCGATGCCGAGCTGCTTGACGATGTTTCGCGCGACTTCCGCAACGGTCACCTTCAGCATGACCTGGTCGCGGCCGCGGACCACGATCGAGTTCAGCACCTTGTCGGTGCCGCCAGCGAGGCGTGCGGCGAGATCGTTGGCCTGCTGCGCTTCGACCGGGTTGGCCGCGGTGCCGCTCAGGACGACGCCCTCCCCGAGGCCGTCGATCTGGATGTCGGAATTGGGCAAGATCTGCTTCAGCGCCGCGCGCACGCCATTGAGGTCGCGCTTGACTGCGATGTCGTAGGCGGCGATCTGCTGGCCGGCGGAATCGAAGAACACGATGTTGGTCTGGCCGACCGAGGCTCCGATGATGTAGGCGCGCTGGGACGAGCGGACCACCGCATTGGCGATCTTGGGATCGGCGACGAGCACGTCCTTGATGTCGCGTGGCAGGTCGATCACGATCGACTTGCCGACGCCGAGCGAAAGGAAGCGCGCGTTCATCTGACCATCGGCCGCGACCGGCGCCGCCGGACGATAGTCGGCGGCAATCACCGGCGTCAGCGCGGGGTTAAGCGTCAGCGCGAGAGCGGCCGAGAACGACAGGGCGCGGACCACGGAGGTCCGCATCGTCGCCAGATCTGCCCTGCATCTCATATCGACTGTCCTCATCGTGCTCTCGCACCCTGACTTTGAATGCCGTAGCGAATGATCGAAACGCCGTCGCGCTGCGGCGCGGATTCATCGAGCGTGATCTCGGTCGTCTTGACGTCGGCGATGCTGCGCAGCGCCAACGACAGTGTTCCGGCCTGGCGGGCTGAAGACAGCACTTTGGTCTGCGCGGAATCGAGCTCCAGGGTCACGGTCTTGCCGACCACTGCGTTCTGGCCCTCTTTCTCCTTCGGCGCCTGGTCGATGGCCAGCACGCGAACATTGGTCAGGAGGATCTCGGATGTGACGATATCCTGTCCGCTCGGGTCCGGATTCTTGAGGCGGCGCGTGAGCAGAACGTCAACGCGATCGTTGGGCAGGATAAAGCCGCCGGCACCCGTCTCCGGCGTTATTTCGGTCGAGATGGCCCGCTTGCCGCTCGGCAGGATCGCGGCCATGAAGCCGGAACCATCGGCCTTGACCAGCTTCTGGTCGCGGATCGGTTCACCCTGGATGAAAGGGGCACGGGCGATCGAGCCCGTAACCTGGGTCGCGCCGTCCGGGCGCTCGTTGCGGCGAATGAAAGCGGCGCTGGCGGTCGCCGTCGGCCAGGTCTGCCACTGCACGTCGTCCGGCTTCAGGGTCTGTCCGAGGCCGATGTCGTTCTTGGCGACCAGGACGTCGGTGGTGGGAAGCTGCGCGACCGGAGCCGCTGGAGGCGGCGCAGAGTCCGAGCCGCTCGCCAGGTACGCAGCGATGCCGCCGGCGCAGATGGCGACCGTCAGGACGACTATGCGTGCCCTATTCATACGCTTCACTTTCCACAAAACGCCGCGACGCTGCCGCCGCCGTAATCGGCAGTTGACCAGCTATTCGTCAAAGCATGGTTAATGAGGCGTATCTAAATCGCCTTAACGCCGGGTTATCGCGGCGTTCAGCGCAGTGCGAGGTGAGCGAGGTCGATCGCCTTCACCCATTCGGTTTCGGGATAGACCAACAGCGCGCCCAGCGCGAGTGCGATGCCGTAGGGAATGCCGGTCTGCTTGTCGTGAAGCCGTGCGAGCCAGGCCTGGCCGGCAAGTCCGTAAGGGAGCGGCCATTGTCGGAACTGCAGCAGCAGCAGCGTCAGCGCTCCGCCGAACAGCGAGGCGTAGAGCAGGAAGTCCATCAATTGGGCGAAGCCGAACCAGAGCGCCACGGACGCGGCAACCTTGGCATCGCCCCCGCCCATCCAGCCCATCGCAAAGCAGGTGAAGGCCACGACGAGCAGTAGCGCGCCGGCACCGACATGGCTCAGCATCTCGTAAGGTGCCATACCACCGGCCAAGGCGAGCACGAAGAAACCCGCGACCAGCGTCAGCGACACGCGGTTGGAGATCGTCATCGTGAAAAGATCGCTGGCGGCCGCGAACGCCATCAGGGCCGGGAACAGCAGAAGGCGCGCGAGGTCGAGTGTCATGGGCTGCGTCTGGAGGCCTGGGTCTGTCGCGGAAACGGGGCGCCGGCGCATGCTAGAAGGCAGTGTTAAACAAACCGACAACGGCCGCCGCAGCTTCGGAACGACGTCGCCGGCGGTCTCACCACATGCTGGCGATGCGCATCGCCAGCGTGATCATTGCGAGCAGCAGGGCAAGGCAAACCCAATAGGCCGACGCGTCGCCGCGCGCCGCGTCCGCCTCGGTCGCCGCCATTGCGGCATCGGTTCTGTGCTTACGCAACGCCACTGGAACTCGCCGTGTCATGAAAACAAAGGCCCCGGAGGTCCGGGGCTTTTGCCGTTTTCGTCGCTCGGCTTACTTCAGCGAGGTGCTGATCGAGCCGAACTTGGTGTTCAGCGTGCTGCCGAGGTTGTTAACGACAGTGATGATGGCCAGCGCAATGCCGGCGGCGATCAGACCGTATTCGATGGCGGTGGCGCCGGATTCATCCTTCACGAAACGCGCAATCAGGTTCTTCATGAACTAAACTCCGTCTGGGTGAGGTCGCCTCGTTCGGCGCTGTCTTGACGCGCCGACCATGTGAGCCGAGCTCTTTCGGCGGGGTTAATTCGATCGCTCAAACCCGCCGCGTGCGCGGTGCTTTTGGCCAGAGTGAATTTCGCCTTAAGGCGCCCGTCGTGATTCGTTCCGGTTCTGAACTCTGCGTCAACTTCACCCAACCTTAAATTTCGCGGCGTAGGCGTGAGTGGATCAGCAGCCTGGAAGAGACGCGATGATGTCGAGCCTGCCCATGCAAGTCGCCCTGATGCTCGGCGAGACCATCGCGAAGGTGATCCCCGTTACCTTCATGCTCGCGGTGGTCTTCACGGTGCTCGAGCATTTCTGGGCTTGCAATCCAGGTCCGGCGTGGTGGCGCAAGCGCGAGATCGTGACCGACATCTGCTACTGGTTCTTCGTTCCGGTGTTTGCCCGCACCATGCGGATCGGACTGCTGATCGTCACCGCCGGCATCGTCTTCAACATCCACGACGCGGACGAACTGATCGCCTTCTACGACAATGGCCACGGCCCGCTGTCGCAATTGCCGCTCTGGCTGCAGGGCGTGCTGTTCCTGGTAGCGTCCGACTTCATGCTGTACTGGCTGCACCGGCTGTTTCACGGCGGCGGGTTCTGGAAATACCATGCGATCCATCACTCCTCAGAGGAGATCAGCTGGATTTCAGCGGCGCGCTTTCATCCGGTGAATCTGATGCTCGGAACGATCGGCGTCGACGTCGTGCTGCTGATGGCCGGCATATCGCCGAACGTGATGATCTGGGTTGGCCCGTTCACGACCTTCCATTCGGCGTTCGTGCACGCCAATCTGAACTGGACCTTCGGGCCGTTCCGGTATGTGCTGGCGACGCCGGTGTTCCACCGCTGGCACCACACGGCGCTCGAAGAGGGCGGTGACACCAATTTTGCCGGCACTTTCCCGATCTGGGATGTGCTGTTCGGCACCTTCCGCATGCCGAAGGGCGAGCTGCCGCAGGACTATGGCAAGGACGAAGCGACCATGCCGAAGGAGATTGCCGGCCAGCTCGCCTATCCGTTCCGCCACCAGGCCGGGCGATAAAACGCAAGTCCGTTAGAACAATAGTCGGCGAATTTGCGGAACGTTCACGAATTACAGGCAGGTTAACCGGGTCGGGCGCCGGCTCCGCTTCCGATCGATTCTGCCGGTCTGTGACGTCCCGGGGTAAGAGTATGCGTAAAGAGTTTCTGCGCCGCCATGCGCGCGTCTGTCTCCTGGCTGCGGCTGCGATGCTGGCATCGCCGGCGATCGGCCTTGCCGAGCCTACCGTTGATACCATTGCGGTCAATGTCGACCAGGCCAAGCTGGTGCGCTTGCCCGGCAAGGTCGCCACCATCGTGGTCGGCAACCCCCTGATCGCCGACGTGACGCTCCAGCCCGGCGGCATGATCGTCGTGACCGGCAAGGGTTACGGCGCCACCAACTTCATCGCGCTCGATCGCGGCGGTGAGATCCTGGTCGATCGGCAGATCCAGGTCGAAGGCCCAAGCGACCGGCTCGTCACCGTCTATCGCGGGATCGAGCGGGAATCCTACAGCTGCATGCCGCTCTGCCAGCGCCGCGTCACGCTCGGCGACAGCGACCAATACTTCAACACCACGATGAGCCAGGCCGGCTCGCTGAGCAGCAATGCCAGCGGCAACGCCTCTGCGGCCGCGGCTGCCAAGACCAACTGATAAAGACGAACTGACAAAGACCGACAAGACGAACCGGCACGGTCGGCCGGCAGGCCAGGGCGGGACCATCCGGTCCCGCACGCGGTCGCGCGCGACGTAGTTTCTGTTCTCCGGCGTTCGTACTGCCGGCGTGGTTAACCCATTGCTAACAACCCCGCCCGGCCCGAATCGAGTGTCGGAAACATTTGGACAATCAGTTTCCGATATTGATCGAGGCACATGATCGCTGCCGCCGGGGAATTCAACGCGATGCCATCGCCTGTAGCTTCGAGATTGAGGTTCCGGTCTGCGCTGCGACGGTTTCGCGGTCATCGCGGTGGATCGGCGGCGGTCGAGTTCGCGCTGGTTGCGCCGATCTTCTTCGCGCTGCTGTTTGCCATCGTCGAGACGGCGCTGGTGTTCTTCTCAGGCCAGGTGCTCGAGACCATCACGCAGAATTCCGCCCGCGTGGTGCTGACCGGTCAGGCGCAGTCGGGGTCGGTGGCGGCCTGCGCGGTGAACGGCGTCGCTTCGCCTTGCACGCAGGCGACTTTCAAGACTTACGTCTGTAGCCAGATTCCGGCGCTGTTCAACTGCAACAGCCTGTATGTCGACGTCACGAGCTACTCGTCCTTCTCGGCGATAACGCTGCCGACGCATCTCGATGGGGCGTGCAATTTCGACACCAACATGAACTACAACGCCGGCAATGCCGGCGACATCGTGGTGGTCCGGCTGTTCTATCAGTGGCCGCTGTTCGTGACCGGGCTCGGCTACAACATCGGCTGCGGCAGCACGAACAAGCGGCTGCTGGTGGCAACTGCCGCGTTCAAGAACGAGCCCTACTAAAGCATGATCCGGAAAAGTGTGAAGCGGTTTTCCCTCGCGACATCAGCGGAACGCGTTTGCGCGGAGATCATGCTCAAACAAAGAGCTGAAGCGCGATGACGATTCAACCCAATCTCATCGCGCTTTAGGACAACGGATCGGGCACGGCGATGCAGGCGATTGCAAGATTATGGCGGGCGGCCGGTTTTTCGGCGTGCGAATTCCTTGCCGACGGCAGAGGTCTTGCCGCGACCGAATTCGCGGTGATCGTTCCGCTGATGCTGGTGATGATGTTCGGCACCGTCGAATTCTCGTCAGCCATTGCGATCGATCGCAAAGTGACGCTGATGGCGCGGACACTGGCGGACCTCACTTCGCAGTCGACCACTGTCGCCGATACCGACATGACCAATTTCTTCGCGGCCTCGACCGCAATCATGACGCCTTATGACGCGACGCCCGTGTCGGCGACGATCACCGAACTTTACGTGGATTCGACGCAGACGGCGCATGTGCAGTGGAGCAAGGGGACGGCCCCGCGGGCGCAGAGATCCACTGTCTCGATTCCCACGACGCTCGCTGTCGCCAACACCTATCTGATCTTCAGCGAGGTCAGCTACATCTACACGCCTTCGGTCGGCTACGTGCTCAAGAATTTGATCACGCTGAGCGACGTGGCCTACACCCGCCCGCGCCTGTCGAGCTGCGTCTATTACAGCCCGGCCACCAGCTGCACGACATATTGAGCCCATCTGCTCTTCGGACATGAAAAAAGGCCGTGCATTCCGCACGGCCTTTTCCGTCGTTGGGTGCGTTCAGGCCGATCCAGGTGCGCGCCCCGCAAAGGCGCGCGCTTTCGATCTCAGCCTGCGTCGCGGAGATTGTCGGCAGCCGACTTGCCGGACCGGCGATCGGCGACGATCTCGTAGGAGACCTTCTGGCCTTCGCGCAGCGAGCCGAGGCCGGCGCGCTCGACGGCGCTGATGTGAACGAACACGTCCTTGCCGCCGTCGTCGGGCTGGATGAAGCCATAGCCCTTGGTCGCGTTAAACCACTTCACGGTTCCCATGCTCACGGGGGTAGTCCCTTCTCAGATACACAATGGTAGAGCCCGCTCGCGCAGGCAGGTTAGATCGAATTTTTGGAAGGGTCGTCAGCGTGTCTGAACCGGCTGTACCGGTGGATGCTAATGTCGTCCGGCCGAAAATCGATTAATTCATTTTATTGGAATTAAGGCCTCAAAACAATCCTGGCGCGCACGATTTTTTGATCCGCCGTGATGCCCGCGGCGGATCAGCATACAGGTCAGCATTTTAATTCCGCGCCCAGGCGGGGCGAGGGCCGATCAGCGGCGGCGGAACTGGCCGCCGCGCTGGGGGCCACCGCGCGGCGGTCCACCGGCGGTCGCGGGCCGTTCGTCCTTGTGACGGAAAATCAGCCGGCCCTTTTCGAGGTCGTAGGGCGACATTTCCACCGTCACGCGGTCTCCCGCCAGCGTCTTGATGCGGTTCTTCTTCATCTTGCCGGCGGTGTAGGCGACGATCTCGTGCCCGGCGTCGAGCTGGACGCGGTACCGCGCGTCGGGGAGGATTTCGGTGACCAGTCCTTCGAACTGGATCAGCTCTTCCTTAGCCATGAATTTCTCCAGGTCGTGGACGGCTAGTGCGAATGGGGTTTGCGGTTCGGGTGGCCGTTCGGCCGACTCTCACGGCGCAAAAAGGCCACGCCTTGTATCCCATCAGGCGCTCCTGCGCTATGCGCGGAACGCTGTTCCGGGCGTTCGTTTGGCGAATGCATCTTACCACCGGAGCGGCGGCGGCGAGAGCCCTTCGAGCCGTTTCCGGACCTTCCGTCCACATGCCGCGCCTCGCCATGACGGCCCTCACCGGGCCGCCCGTCGCTCGGCTTGCCGGAGCTGTGATGGCGTCCGTCGGCATGCCTGTCGTCGCTACGCCGTCCGTCGCCATGCCGTGCGCTTTGCGGGCGCTGGCCCGGGCGGCCGCCCGGCCGGCCCTGCCGTTGTTGCTGGGGCGGGGGAGCGCCGGCATCGCGGCGGCCGGCATCCGTGCGGAGGTCCTCGCGCGGCAGCGCCACCTTGATCAGCCGCTCGATGTCGCGGAGATAGCTGAGTTCCTCGCCGCCGGCGACCAGCGAGATCGCGGTGCCGTCGGCGCCGGCGCGCGCGGTCCGGCCGATCCGGTGCACATAAGTCTCCGGCACGTTCGGCAGGTCGTAGTTGATGACGTGGCTGATGCCGTCGACGTCGATGCCACGGGCGGCGATATCGGTGGCGACCAGGGTGCGGATTTCGCCGGAGCGGAACTGCGCGAGCGTGCGCTCGCGATGGTTCTGCGATTTGTTACCGTGGATCGCGCTGGCGGGGATGCCGGCCCGCTCCAGCGTCTTCACGACCTTGTCGGCGCCGTGCTTGGTGCGGGTGAAAACCAGCGCTCGGTTAATCGGCTCGTCCTTCAGCAGCTTGGTCAGGAAGGTGGCCTTGGCCGAGAAATCCACCTGGATGATGCGCTGGTTGATGCGCTCGGCGGTCGAGGAGACCGGGGTCACCGCGACGCGCGCCGGATCACGCAGCATGGAATCGGCGAGCTCGGCAATGTCCTTCGGCATGGTGGCGGAGAAGAACAGCGTCTGTCGCTTGATCGGGAGTTTCGCGACGATTTTGCGGATGTCGTTGATGAAGCCCATGTCGAGCATGCGATCAGCCTCGTCGAGCACGAGGAACTCGACGCTGCCAAGCTTCAGCCCGTTGCTCTGCACGAGGTCGAGCAGGCGGCCGGGGGTGGCAACCAGCACGTCGACGCCCTGCATCAGGGCGCGGACCTGGCGACCCATCGGCACGCCGCCGATGGCGAGCGTCGAGGACAGGCGAATGTGCCGGCCATAAGCGTTAAAGCTGTCGAGGATCTGCCCGGACAGTTCGCGGGTCGGCGAGAGCACCAGCACGCGGGCCGTCTTGGGCTGTGGCTTGATCCGGTTCTCGAGCAGGCGATGCAGGATCGGCAGCGCGAAGGACGCGGTCTTGCCGGTGCCGGTTTGGGCGATCCCGACGACGTCGCGGCCGGTCAGCGCCAGTGGAATGGTTTGGGCCTGGATGGGGGTCGGGGTGACGTAATTCTCTTCGGCGAGAGCACGTGCGATGGGTTCGGCGAGGCCGAAGTCCTGAAACGAAGTCAAAAGATGGGTTCTTTCCATGTCAAATGCCGGCGCCCGACGCAATCAGCGGGGCGCGTGCATAAGGGTGTCGAGAAGACACCTGCGTGTTTGGGGTGTCGGATGGCTTGGGAGATATGGGGCAAGCCAGAGGCCCGTGGGGGCTTAAGAACACGCGGCTCGCAACGATCGCTCGATTCGCGATCTCCATCCTCATATGGAACATTGACGGGGCGCTTTCAAGGCGGGCCGTCGACCGGTAGCGATGGCAGTGCAAAAATAGTTATGCCGGATTTTTAGCCAATGTGCCTATTTTGCTCAAAAAATGACCTGGCTGCCGCATGCGCATACAATTTAACTGCCTAAATTTTGAGCCGCCAGACTGCGGCTGAAGTTTGATGGCAGCAGAATTGTCTAGATTAACCAATCACTTGGCAGGTGCCCAGCCCATGGCATGGTTCTTGCGATTCCGTTAATCGCAGGCGGCCGTGGGGCCGTTTCGCAGCGTTTTCACGTCTGCGTCAGGGAGATGATACATCCATGCCTACCAAATCCATTCACGATATAGCGGCGTCATTTAGCCGCCGCGGCGTGCTCGCCGCGACCACCGGACTGTTGCTCGGTTTGGCGTCCATTTCCGGCGCGAAGGCCGCGGACGACACCATCAAGGTCGGCGTCCTGCACTCCCTCTCCGGCACCATGGCCATCAGCGAAACCACGCTGAAGGACACCATTCTCTTCCTGATCGACGAGCAGAACAAGAAGGGCGGCGTGCTCGGCAAGAAGCTCGAGGCCGTCGTCGTCGACCCCGCCTCGAACTGGCCGCTGTTCGCCGAAAAGGCGCGCGAGCTGATCACCAAGGACAAGGTCTCGGTCGTATTCGGCTGCTGGACCTCGGTGTCGCGCAAGTCGGTGCTGCCGGTGTTCAAGGAGCTCAACAACATCCTGTTCTACCCCGTGCAGTACGAGGGTGAGGAGTCCGAGCGCAACGTGTTCTACACCGGTGCTGCGCCGAACCAGCAGGCGATCCCTGCCGTCGACTACCTGATGAAGGACGAGAAGGTGAAGCGCTGGGTGCTCGCGGGCACCGACTACGTCTATCCGCGCACCACCAACAAGATCCTGGAAGCCTATCTGAAGTCGAAGGGTGTCGCCCAGGAAGACATCATGATCAACTACACGCCGTTCGGTCACTCCGACTGGCAGACGATCGTGGCCGACATCAAGAAGTTCGGCTCGGCCGGCAAGAAGACGGCGGTGGTCTCCACCATCAACGGCGACGCCAACGTCCCCTTCTACAAGGAGCTCGGCAACCAGGGCATCAAGGCGAAGGACATTCCGGTGGTCGCGTTCTCGGTGGGTGAGGAAGAGCTCGCCGGCATCGACACCAAGCCGCTGGTCGGCCATCTCGCCGCCTGGAACTACTTCCAGTCGATCAAGACCCCGGCGAACGAGAAGTTCATCAAGGACTGGCAGGCCTACACCAAGAACCCGAAGCGCACGACCAACGATCCGATGGAAGCCCACGTGATCGGCTTCAACATGTGGATCAAGGCCGTCGAGAAGGTGAAGTCGACCGATCCGGACAAGGTGATCGATGCGCTTCCCGGCATCGAGGCGCCGAACCTGACCGGTGGCACCTCGAAGATGCTGCCGAACCACCACATCACCAAGCCGGTGTTCATCGGCGAGATCAAGGGCAACGGCCAGTTCGACGTGGTCTGGAAGACCCCGGGTCTGGTGGCCGGTGACGCCTGGTCGAAGGAGCTCGAGGGCTCCAAGGACCTGATCGGCGACTGGGTCGGCAAGAAGTGCGGCAACTTCAACACCAAGACCAACAAGTGCCTCGGCTCCGGCTCCTGATCCGGGCCTGACGTTCGACTGCACGACGGGAGAAGACGGCTATTCCGCCGTCTTCTCCCCACTTCTGCCGGGGTGATCCACAGTGCCAACCAAATTGTCCGCTCGTTTTTGCAGCTTTGTCCTGTCGCTGTTCCTGATCGCGTTCGCACTGCCGGCCTTTGCCGGTCCGTTCGAGGATGCGGTCGCCAAATTCGCCAACGACGATTATTCGGATACGGACGAAGCAATCGGCGCGGTCGCAAGCAGCGGCAACAAGCTCGCCTTTCCGATCATCAGCGCACTGCAGGACGGCCGCCTCATGGCCGATCCTGACACCAAGAAAGTTTACGTCACCGGCACCGACGGCAAGTCGATCGACGCCGCGACCGGTGAGCCCGTCGCCAGCGTGCCTGACAGCGCCAACGCCGTCCGTCTCAACAACCGCCTGCGCCGCAGCGTCGATGCTGCGCTCGGCAGCCTGACGCTGCAGTCGCCCGATCTCGGCGCGCGGCTCCAGGCCGCTCAATCCGTCTTCAAGTCGCACGAAGAGACCGCGCTCGAGGCGGTCGAAAGCGCGCTCGCGAAGGAGAGCAATAAATCGGCCAAGACCGCGCTCGGCGAGGCACGTGCGGCGATCCTGCTGTTCAAGTCCGACGCCACCGAAGTCCAGAAGCTCGAGGCCGTCGCCACCATCAAGGCGCGCGGCGATCAGGACGCGCTGGCGCTGCTCTCCGACATCGGCACCGACCAGCCGGCCTCCGTCGCGAAGGCCGCGACGAGCGCGATCGGCTCGATCCAGAATACGCTTGCGGTCTGGTCCACGGTGCAGAATGCCTGGTACGGCCTTTCGCTCGGCTCGGTGTTGCTGCTCGCCGCGATCGGGCTTGCCATCACCTTCGGCGTGATGGGCGTCATCAACATGGCCCATGGCGAGATGGTGATGTTAGGGGCCTACACCACCTTCGTGGTGCAGGAGGTGATCCGCACCCGTTATCCCACTCTGTTCGACTATTCGCTGCTGATCGCGGTGCCGCTCGCCTTCCTTGTTGCCGGCGCCATCGGCGTGCTGATCGAGCGCAGCATCATCCGCTTTCTGTATGGTCGGCCGCTGGAGACGCTGCTCGCGACCTGGGGCCTGTCGCTGGTGCTGCAGCAGGCGGTGCGCACCATGTTCGGCCCGACCAACCGCGAGGTCGGCAACCCCTCCTGGATGAGCGGTGCGTTCGAGCTCGGCCAGATCACCATCACCTATAACCGGCTCTGGATCCTCTGCTTCACGCTGGCGGTGTTCGTGATCCTGCTCGCCATGCTGCGCTACACGGCGCTGGGCCTCGAGATGCGCGCCGTGACGCAAAACCGGCGCATGGCGGCCTCGATGGGCATTGCCACCTCGCGCGTCGACGCGCTGACCTTCGGGCTGGGGTCAGGCATTGCCGGCATCGCCGGCGTGGCGCTGTCGCAGATCGACAATGTCAGCCCCAATCTCGGCCAGAGCTACATCATCGACAGTTTCATGGTCGTGGTGTTCGGCGGCGTCGGCAATCTCTGGGGCACGCTGGTCGGCGCCTTCACGCTCGGCATCGCCAACAAGTTCCTGGAGCCGGTCGCCGGCGCCGTGCTCGGCAAGATCGCGATCCTGGTCCTGATCATCCTGTTCATTCAAAAGCGGCCGCGCGGCCTGTTCGCGCTCAAGGGCCGTGCGGTGGAAGCATGACCCCTCACATGCTGACGCGATCGCTGGACCGCGGCGCGGCGATCTTCCTGATGGTCGTCGCCGCCTGCGGCATCCTCATCCCGCTCTCCAACCTGCTGCTGCCGACGGGCTCGTTCCTGCAGGTGCCGACCTATCTGGTCGCGCTCTGGGGCAAATATGTCTGCTACGCCATCCTGGCGCTCTCCATCGACCTGATCTGGGGCTATTGCGGCATCCTCTCGCTCGGCCACGGCGCCTTCTTCGCGCTCGGCGGCTACGCGATGGGCATGTACCTGATGCGGCAGATCGGCACCCGCGGCGTCTACGGCAATCCCATCCTGCCCGACTTCATGGTGTTCCTGAACTGGCAGAAGCTGCCCTGGTACTGGTACGGCTTCGACATGTTCTGGTTCGCGGCGTTGATGGTGCTGGTCGTGCCGGGCCTGCTCGCCTTTTGCTTCGGCTGGCTCGCCTTCCGCTCCCGCGTCACCGGCGTCTATCTGTCGATCATCACGCAGGCGATGACCTATGCGCTGCTGCTCGCCTTCTTCCGCAATGATTTCGGCTTCGGCGGCAATAACGGCCTGACCGACTTCAAGGACATCCTGGGCTTCAACGTCCAGGCCGAGGGCACCCGTGCCGCGCTGTTCGCGCTGAGCTGTCTGGCGCTGATCTTCAGCTTCCTGATCTGCCGCTCGGTCGTGTCCTCCAAGCTCGGCAAGGTGCTGATCGCGATCCGCGACGCCGAATCGCGCAGCCGCTTCCTCGGCTACCGCGTCGAATCCTACAAGCTGTTCGTGTTCACGCTGTCGGCCTGCATGGCCGGCGTTGCCGGCGCGCTCTATGTGCCGCAGGTCGGCATCATCAACCCATCCGAATTCGCGCCGGGCAATTCGATCGAGGCGGTGATCTGGGTCGCGGTCGGTGGCCGCGGCACGCTGGTCGGCGCCGCGCTCGGTGCCATCGTCGTCAACTACGCCAAGACCTTCTTCACCTCGGGTGTGCTGGCCCCGTACTGGCTGTTCATGCTGGGTGCGCTGTTCATCCTGGTGACGTTGCTGCTGCCCAAGGGCATCGTCGGCACCTTCAGCGCCTGGCGCGAGTCGACGAGAGAGAGGCGTCCGGCTGCGACGAGTGCGAGCGCGGCGGCCGAAGACGGCATCACCGAACCGAACATGGCGGAGTAGCGGTCATGAACGTCATGGATACCCGCGCGACCTCCGCGATGCTCTATCTCGACGGCGTGCACGTCTCGTTCGATGGTTTCCACGCCATCAACAATCTGTCGCTGACGCTTGCGCCCGGCGAGATGCGCGCCATCATCGGCCCGAACGGCGCCGGCAAGACCACCATGATGGACATCATCACCGGCAAGACCAAGCCGGACGAGGGCACCGTGCTGTTCGACGGCGTCACCGATTTGACGCGGCTCGACGAGACGCGCATCGCCGAGCTCGGCATCGGCCGCAAATTCCAGAAGCCGACGGTGTTCGAGAGCCAGACCGTGCAGGACAATCTGCTGCTGGCGCTCAACGTCGATCACAGCGTCAAGGGCACGCTGTTCTGGCGCGGCAGCAGGGCCGAGTCGGAGCGCATCGACAAGGTGCTGGAGACGATCCGCCTCACCGACGCCCGCAACCGCCTCGCCGGCAGCCTCAGCCACGGACAGAAGCAGTGGCTCGAGATCGGCATGCTGCTCGCGCAGGATCCGAAACTGCTCCTCGTCGACGAGCCCGTCGCCGGCATGACCGACGTCGAGACCCACCTCACTGCCGAGCTGCTGAAGGAGATCAACAAGACCCACACCGTCATGGTGGTCGAGCACGACATGACATTCGTGCGCGAGCTCGGGGTCAAGGTCACCTGTCTGCACGAAGGCACCGTGCTCGCCGAAGGAACCATCGACCAGGTCTCGTCCAACGACCGGGTCATCGAAGTCTACCTGGGACGCTGAGCGATGCTTGAGGTCAAGGACATCAACCTGTTCTACGGCGCGGCGCAAGCGCTGCGCGGCGTCTCGATCGCCGCCGAGCCTGGCAAGGTGACCTGCGTGCTCGGACGCAACGGCGTCGGCAAGACCTCGCTGCTGCGCGCCATGGTCGGGCAATATCCGATCTCCTCGGGCTCGATCCTGTTCGACGGCGGCGACATTAGCGGCCTCAAGCCCTATGAGCGGGCGCGCAAGGGCATCGGCTTCGTGCCCCAGGGCCGCGAGATCTTTCCGCTGCTGACGGTCGAGGAGAACCTCAAGACCGGCTTTGGCCCGCTCAAGCGCCAGGACAAGAACATTCCCGACGATGTGTTCTCGCTGTTTCCGGTGCTGCAATCCATGCTCGGCCGGCGCGGCGGCGACCTCTCCGGCGGCCAGCAGCAGCAGCTCGCGATCGGCCGCGCGCTGGTGATGCGGCCAAAATTGCTGCTGCTCGACGAGCCGACCGAGGGCATCCAGCCCTCGATCATCAAGGACATCGGCAGGGCGATCTCTTACTTGCGCAACCTCGGCAACATCGCCATCGTGCTGGTCGAACAATATCTCGACTTTGCCTGCGAACTCGGCGACAGCTTTGCGGTGATGGATCGTGGTGCGGTGAAGTTCACCTGCGACCGCTCCAATCTCGACCCAAGCGAGATCAGCCGTCAGATGGCGCTGTAGGCCGGGGCATTGTAGGCTAGAGAAATCCTGCCGCGGCCGGCTGGGGGAGACGGATGCGCAGCGACGCCTTGGTCACATCTTTGGCGACATCTTCGGTGTTCGAAGCCAATCGCGCCCGCGGTGCCGTGCGCTTCGACGTGCACGCCCGTGACGGCGTGACGCGGCGGGGCGCCTTGCATGAATCCGGCTCGCTCCGGGTGCGCTTTCCCTCGCCGGAGGATGATGGCCTGTCCGGCGTGTTCGTCAATACGGCCGGCGGCGTCGCCGGCGGTGACCAGTTCGACATCGAGATCTCGGCCGCAGATAGCTCGCGTTTGACGCTGACGACGGCGGCCGCGGAAAAGGTCTACCGCGCGCCGGGGGCGGCAGCGCAGCTCAACATTTCCCTGAAGGTTGGCGCCGGTGCGCATCTCGGCTGGCTGCCGCAGGAGACGATCCTGTTCGACCGCGCGCGGGTCCACCGCCGCTTCGACATCGCGCTCGACGAGGCCGCCTCGCTGCTGCTTTGTGAAATTGTCGTATTCGGCCGCACCGCCATGGGCGAGCGCATGGAGCAGGGCGAATTTGTCGACCGCTGGCGGCTCTCCCGTGGCGCCAGGCTGGTCTTCGCCGAGACCGTCAGGCTCGACGGTGATATCGGTGCGAAGCTCGCGCGACCGGCGGTCGCGAAGGGCGCTGCCGCGATCGGCACGGCGCTGATCGTGCCGGGCGACGAGGCATTGGTCGAGCGCCTCCGCGAAGTGTCGGACTCTTTCGCCGGCGAGGTCGGGATTTCAGCCTGGAATGGCTTTGCAATGGCGCGGTTCTGTGCCCAAGATGCGGCGCGTTTGCGTGCCGACATGATGGCCGTGCTGGCGCGCACCGGTGCGGCCCTGCCGCGACTCTGGCTGAATTGACGGCCGGCTGAATTGAAGTGTTGAACCGAAGAGATTTCGCATGAACCTGTCTCCCCGCGAAAAGGACAAGCTTCTGATCTCGATGGCCGCCATCGTGGCGCGCCGCAGGCTGGATCGCGGCGTCAAGCTCAACCATCCCGAGGCGATCGCGATCATCTCCGATTTCATCCTCGAGGGCGCGCGCGACGGCCGCACCGTCGCCGAGCTGATGCAGTCGGGCGCGCAGGTGCTCACCCGAGACCAGGTGATGCCTGGTATCCCCGAGATGATCCACGACATTCAGGTCGAGGCGACGTTCCCCGACGGCACCAAGCTCGTCACCGTGCACGAACCGATCCGATAGGAGAGCGACATGATCCCCGGCGAACTCTTCATCCAGGACGGCGAGATTGAGCTCAATGCCGGCCGCAAGACCGTGACACTGACGGTCGCCAATACCGGCGACCGCCCGATCCAGGTCGGCTCGCACTATCATTTCTTCGAGACCAACCCGGCGCTGAAATTCGACCGCAAGAAGTCCCGCGGCATGCGCCTCGACATCGCCGCCGGCACCGCCGTCCGCTTCGAGCCCGGCCAGACCCGCGAGGTCCAGCTCGTGGCGCTGGCGGGCAAGAAGACGATCTACGGTTTTCGCGGCGACGTGATGGGAAAACTATAGCCGGGGAAACTACAGGCAGGGAAACTACAGGAAGGTCCGCCATGGATGCGCTCGCCAAGGACAAGGTCGAGATCGGACTCGTGCTCCAGGGCGGCGGCGCGCTCGGCGCCTATGAGTTCGGTGCGATCGAGGCGCTGCTGGAATTGATGGACGACATCGATCGTACGGGCCGGACGATCACGCTGGCAGCCGTCACCGGTGTGTCCATCGGCGCGATCAACGCCGCCTGTGTCGTAGGCGCCGCCGACCGGGCCGACGCCAGGCGGCGTTTGCAGGACCTTTGGTCCGGGCTTGCACTGGAGCCGCGCAACTATTGGTGGGGCATCGCGGAGCACGATTTCGCCCTGTTCGGCGTGCACGGCTTCTACAAGACGCGCTACGATTACTGGGATGTCCTCAGCTGGACGAATTTCTACGATACCTCGCCCATGCTCGAGACGCTGAAGGAGCACGTGGATTTTGCGGCGCTGAATTCCAGCCCGACCGCCTTCGTCGTGACCGCGGTCGATATGGTCTCCGGCGAGCTGATGCGCTTCCGCAATGATCCACAGAAGCAGATCGGCCCGCGACACATCCTGGCCAGTGGCAGCCTTCCACCTGGATTTCCGGCGACCCCGATCGACGGCAAGACGTTCTGGGATGGCGGTATCGTCGACAATACGCCGCTCGGCGACGCGATCGAGGCGTTTTCGGGGTCGACAGATGTCGATCGCATTCTCGTGGTGATGAACCTCTTCCGAGGCAGGCGGGCTGCGCCGAAGAACATGATCGAGGTGAACGACCGTCTGAGCGAGCTGCGCTATGGCAATCGGCTTCGCCAGGACGGCGCCAATGCCGCTGTCATCAACGAGCTCCTTCAGACCATCGAGGCCCTTTCCGCAGCCGTTCCTGAAGCGGCGCGAACGCCGGACCTCGACAGGCGGGTAACGCAGGCGCAGCGCTTCAAGACGCTGGGTGCGATCACCAACATCGATCTCGCCGATTCCGATCTGGTCAAGGCGGCCGGCCTGTCGGAGGAGGTCGAGGACTCCGGCGCCTTTCGCGATTTTTCCACAGGCGGTATCGAGCGACGCCGCAAGGCCGGCTATCGGCTCGCACGGGTGAAGCTCGACGAGGTTTTCAAGACCCGCGGCTTGCTGCCGGCGCTGCACTGACCAGGAGTGTTGTCGTGATTCCCCCGGTCCGCCTCGTCTCCGAAGCTGCTGAACTGGCCGCGCGCCGGCACAACGGCATGTCGCGCAAGGGGCGGGGGAACGAGCCCTACATCAATCATCTCGCGGAGGTCGCCAACCTGCTGGCAACGGCGACCGATGGCGCCGATGCTGAACTGGTTGCGGCCGGTTGGCTGCACGATACGATCGAGGACACCCACACCACGCGCGAGGAGCTGGCGCAAAAATTCTCCGAGCGTGTCGCTTCGCTGGTCGTCGAATGCACTGACGACATGAGCCTGCCGAAGCCGGAGCGGCGGCGGAAGCAGATCGAGGACGCTCCGCACAAATCTCCCGGCGCAAAGCTGATCAAGATCGCCGACAAGATCAGCAATATCGGGGCGCGTATTCATTCCGATCCCAGCTCCGACGAACGCGATGACCTCGCCGATTACACCGGCTGGGCCGAGCAGGTCGTCGCCGGTTGCCGTTGCGGTAGCGTCTGGCTCGACACGACATTCGACGACATGGTGCGAAAGGCGAGGGCTTCGCTGTGAGCACTGACCAAGAATTCAAACGCAAACGGGGCTTGTGATGTCCGTCAAGATGAAGCGTTCCGTCTACGCCGACATGTTCGGCCCGACCACCGGCGACAAGGTGCGGCTGGCCGACACCGATCTCATCATCGAGGTCGAGAAGGATTTCACGACCTATGGCGAGGAGGTGAAGTTCGGCGGCGGCAAGGTGATCCGTGACGGCATGGGCCAATCGCAGGTGACGAACAAGCAGGGCGCGGCCGATACTGTCATCACCAATGCGCTGATCGTCGATCACTGGGGCATCGTGAAAGCCGACGTCGCCATCAAGGACGGGATGATCTCGGCGATCGGCAAGGCCGGCAATCCCGACATCCAGCCGGGCGTCACCATCATCATCGGCCCGGGCACGGACGTGATCGCGGGCGAAGGAAAGATCCTCACCGCAGGCGGCTTCGACAGCCACATCCATTTCATCTGCCCGCAGCAGATCGAGCACGCGCTGATGAGTGGCGTCACCTCGATGCTCGGCGGTGGTACCGGTCCGTCGCACGGCACCTTCGCCACGACCTGCACACCCGGCCCCTGGCACATCGCGCGGATGATCCAGTCGTTCGACGCCTTTCCGGTCAATCTCGGCATATCAGGCAAGGGCAACGCCTCGCGGCCCGCTGCTCTGGTCGAGATGGTCAAGGCCGGCGCCTGCGCACTAAAACTGCACGAGGATTGGGGCACGACGCCGGCCGCGATCGACAACTGCTTGTCCGTCGCCGACGATTACGACGTCCAGGTCATGCTGCATTCCGACACGCTGAACGAGTCAGGCTTCGTCGAGGACACCATCAAGGCCTTCAAGGGCCGCACCATTCACGCCTTCCACACCGAAGGTGCCGGCGGCGGCCACGCGCCTGACATCATCAAGGTCGCAGGGCTCAAGAACGTGCTGCCGTCCTCGACCAACCCGACGCGGCCCTTCACCCGCAACACCATCGACGAGCATCTGGATATGCTGATGGTGTGTCACCACCTCGATCCCTCGATTGCGGAGGATCTCGCGTTCGCCGAAAGCCGCATCCGCAAGGAGACCATCGCGGCCGAAGACATTCTGCACGACCTGGGCGCGCTCTCCATGATGTCCTCGGACTCCCAGGCGATGGGTCGTCTCGGTGAGGTCATCATCCGCACCTGGCAGACCGCCGACAAGATGAAGAAGCAGCGCGGATCGCTGCCGCAGGACAAGGGCAAGGACAACGACAATTTCCGGGTCAAGCGCTACATCGCCAAATACACCATCAACCCCGCGATCGCGCATGGCGTGTCGAAGCTGATCGGCTCGGTGGAGAAGGGCAAGCTCGCCGATCTCGTGCTGTGGTCGCCGGCCTTCTTCGGCGTCAAGCCTGATTGCATCGTCAAGGGCGGCACCATCGTTGCAGCTCCGATGGGTGATCCCAACGCCTCGATCCCGACGCCGCAGCCTGTGCACTATCAGCCGATGTTCGGCGCGTTCGGCAAGGCCCGTACCGCGTCCTCGGTGGTCTTCACTTCGAAAGCCGCCGTCACCGGCGGGCTCGCCCGCAAGCTCGGCATCGAGAAGAAGCTCTATGCGGTCCAGAACACCCGCAGCAAGATCTCCAAGAAGAGCATGATCCACAACGACGCCACGCCCGCTATCGAGGTCGATCCGGAGACCTACGAGGTGCGCGCCGACGGCGAGTTGCTGACCTGTCCGCCCGCCGAGGTGCTGCCGATGGCACAACGATATTTCATGTACTGAAATAGCGCCTCAACGCATGTCCCCGGCACCTCCGGGGACGGCTTTTTGCGGTTTTGCGTTCGATCCCGGCTGGTCTAATGTCTCGCCCGGTATCTAACCAGAGAAGAAAAGCCGGGAGGATTGCTCGTGATCTACGTCGTCGCCACCTTGACCATCAAGCCCGAAACCCGCGCCGAGTTCATCGCAGCCGCCACCGCCTGCATCAAGGAGACGCGGAAGGAGCCCGGCAATATCGCCTACGATCTGCACGAGAGCGTGACCGATCCCACCAAGATGGTGTTCGTCGAGCAGTGGGAGAACATGGAGGCGCTGGGGCCACATCGTGCCGCCGAGCACATGAAGACGTTCGGCCGGGTCGCTGTAAAGTGCTTCACGGCGCCGCCGAAGATCGAATATATCACGCCCGAGAAGGTCGAGACAAGGTAACAGCGAATGATCCGGGCGACGCAGGTTAAGGGACAGCACCGCTTCGCGGAAACGCCGGCGGATACGGTCGTGCTCGATTTCGACGATCGGCACCGCCGCCGCATGGCGATGACGGGGACCCGGGGCCTCGAATTCCTGCTCGACCTGGAGAACGCCGTTGCGCTGCGCGGCGGGGATGCGCTGGTGCTGGAGGACGGAAGGCTCGTCGAAGTGGTGGCAGCGCCCGAGCCGCTGCTCGAGATCCGCGGCCGCGATCCGCACCACCTCATCCGCGTGGCCTGGCATCTCGGCAACCGCCATCTGCCGACGCAGCTCATGACCAAAGCCTTGCGCATTCGCCGCGATCACGTCATCGAAGCCATGGTGAAGGGGCTTGGCGCGAGGGTGGTCGAGATCGAGGCGCCGTTCGATCCTGAGGGTGGGGCCTACGCCGATGCCGGCCATGCGCATGGCCACGATGATCACGGCCATCACGATCATGCACATCATGATCACGGTCACCATGATCATGATCACGGCCATGATCATCATGGTCATGCCGCGCATGACCATGGGCATGATCACGACCGTCACCATGACGAACATTGCGACCACCCCGACCATCATCACGGCCACAAGCATGCTCATGACCGCAAATGAGCCTGACGGTGCCGGCGACCTCGCCGAACGCGAGGCGGCGGCGCTGTACCGGCTGATGACGTGGCTGTCGCCGGCGTTTCCCGTCGGCGGCTTCTCCTATTCCAGCGGCATCGAATGGGCAGTTGAGGCCGGCGATATCACAGACGTCTCGTCGCTCGCCACTTGGCTCGATGCCATGCTTAGTGACGGCTCCGGCGCTTGTGACGCGACGTTTCTCGTTCACGCTTACCGTGCCGCCGAGGCGGGCGAAGATGCTGCTCTGAGCGACGTCGCCGAGCTCGCCGCCGCCTTCGTGCCGTCGCGCGAGCGGCAGCTCGAAACCACCTCGCAAGGCCGCGCCTTCATCGACATCTCGCGCACGGCGTGGGATGCGGACGGCCTGGATGCCATGGTCGCGGCATGCCGCACGCCACTGGTCTATCCCGTTGCGGTCGGCGTTGTCGCCGCGCTGCACGGCGTGCCCCTGGCAGCGACGCTGCACGCCTTCCTGCATGCGCTGGTCTCGAACTGGATTTCCGCGGCGAGCCGGCTGATTCCGCTCGGCCAGACCGACAGCCAGCGCGTGCTGGTGAGGCTGGAAACTGCCGTCGCTGCGACCGCGAGCCGGGCGCTGAGCGCGACACTGGACGATCTCGGCAGTGCAACCTTTCGCGCCGATCTCGCCAGCCTGCGCCACGAGACGCAATATACGCGGCTGTTTCGGTCATGAGGCACGATCTTGCCACAGCGTCGTCCCGGCCTCCGCCGGGACGGCATTTAAGAGAGAGCAATTAAATGGCAACTTCTCACGGTCCTTTGCGCGTCGGCGTCGGCGGCCCGGTCGGATCGGGCAAGACCGCGCTGATGGACCTGCTCTGCAAGACCATGCGCGAGCGTTACGACATCGCAGCGATCACAAATGACATCTACACCAAATGGGATGCGGAATTCCTTGTGCGCTCGGGTTCGCTGACGCCGGATCGCATCGCCGGCGTCGAGACCGGCGGCTGTCCGCACACTGCGATCCGTGAGGACGCCTCGATGAACCTTGCGGCGGTCGCCGACATGCGCGCGAAATTTCCCGGGCTCGATCTCGTGCTGATCGAATCCGGCGGCGACAATCTCGCTGCCACCTTTTCCCCGGAGCTTGCCGACCTCACCATCTACGTGATCGACGTTGCAGCCGGCGACAAGATCCCCTCCAAGGGTGGCCCGGGCATCACCCGTTCCGACCTCCTGGTCATCAACAAGATCGACCTCGCGCCTCATGTCGGTGCGTCCCTGGAGAAGATGAACACGGATGCCAAACGCATGCGCGGCGAGCGCCCCTTTGTCATGACCAATCTCAAAAGGAGCGACGGGCTCGATCGCATCGTCAGCTTCATCGAGACCAAAGGTGGTCTGAAACGAGCGGATTGAAGCGGACGGGCTAACGGGCCGCGGCGACGCGGCGCAGGCCTTTCCCGCCGTTAACGCCTAAGGCAAAACGCAGCCAACGGAACAAATTTCGGACACGGCGATTATCTACCTCCGGTGCCCGGGGCAAAGCCGCAGATGGTCGGACGATCGGCCGGGCGGATTAAGCTTTTTGGGCGACCCAAGTTGCGTACAGATGCCTCCTCCGTCATTATCCTTGCCACTGGGGTCCACCCTGTTTCGGCACAGGGCCGTTCGAGCGGCGTTCATATGCTCCGTGTTTGTTGCCGACCTTCTTCCTTCGCCTGAGTAGTCGCGTGGTCCGGCTGGGTTTCATCATCGGCTTCATCGCTCTGCTCGGAGCCTTGCTCTCGGGGCTTGCGGCCTATCGTGTCCACGATCAGGAGCTGGCGCTGGACCGGATCGCGCTGGCGCGCGCGATCGACGTTCATGCGAGCCTGGTCCAGGACCGCTCAACCGAGCGTGAGCTGCTGGCGCGTGTCGCCTCAGGCCTGTTCCGGGCGCCATCGGTGCTGAAGCCCAATATGCTGGAGCCGCTGCGCTCGGCGATCTACGCCTTCAAGACCGACTTCGTGGTGGCCGGCTGGGTTGCCCGGCTTCGCCCGAGCGAGCTCGCCGCGGCGCAGGCCGCCCTTGCCGCCGCCGGCTTCCCGAAGCCGCAGATCCGTGATTTCAACGACAAGCCAATCGATCCGGCAAGCGTAACGCAGCCGATAGATGTGCTGATGGACCTCGAGCCACGCAGCGACGAGACCATGAGGCTGCCAGGCCGCAGCTATGATGACGATCCGGTTCGCAGTGCGATGCTGACCCGGGCCAGGGTCGAGAAACGGTCGGTTGCCTCCGATCCGATACCGTTGTTGCGTGAGAACGGACCGATCGGCGTCATCGTCGCGGCCCCCGTCATTCCCGAAGGCGCGACCGAGCCGGCCGGCTTCATCACGTTTTCCTACGAGCTGGCCTCGCTGATGCTGACCAATGACGACCTGTCGTTGTTCTCGGTCGCGCTGAAGGATCCGCGCAAGGAGGGCAGCGAGCTCGTTGCCAGCGACCAGGGCGTCGTCTCGACCCGCATGACCTCACCGGACGGGCCGGCACCGTCGGCGACACGCACCATCAGCTTCGGCGGTCGCGACTGGCAGCTCGGCTATTACGCCAAGACCAATTCGGCGCGGCGCGCCGAGCAGACCGCGATCATCGTGGCGGCGATCGGCTTTGCCATCACCGCGATGGTGTGCGGCCTGTTCGGTTATGTCGCCTATAACAACTTAAGGCTTAGCCGCGAGATCCAGGTGCGGATCGGCTTCGAGCGGCGGCTGACGGCCGTCATCGACGAGCTGAATCATCGCGTGAAGAACATCCTCGCGGTGATCCAGTCGATAGTGACGCGCACGCTGCGCCATGGCTCCGACATCGACGTTGCGCGCGAGCTCCTGATCGGCCGCATCCACGCCATGTCCAACGTGGTCTCGCTGCTCAGCGAGAGCCAATGGCAGGGCGTCAAGCTGAAGGGCCTGTTCGAGGCGCGCGCGATTCCGCACGCTGACCGCATCGCCGTCAGCGGCCCTGATATCGCCGTCAGCGCGCGCGCCGCGCAAAGCCTGTCGCTGCTGTTCTTCGAGCTCGCCTCGCATTCGGATGAAGGCCTGTCGCTGGTCGGCAAGCATCCACACATCACCGCGAACTGGACGGTGACGGGTGAGGAGCCCGAGACTGTGTTTCATTTCCGCTGGGAGGAGTTCAACACCAGCGAGGCGACGCGTCGCCCGGATTCGGATTTCGGCCTGATCCTGCTTGACCGCGTCGCCCCCGAAGCGCTCGGCGGCAACGCCAAGCGCTACTTCACCGACGTCTCTTATGTCTACGAGCTGACGGCTCCGATGGAGACGGTCGTCGACATGACCGAGCGCGACCGCACGGACAAGATTTCCGCGCCGGTGCGCCCGGCGAAGTAGGCGCGAGGCAGGCTTGTCGCCCGCGCTTCAGGCCGCGCCCACGCGAGCCGCGATGGCGGTCATCTCGAGCTTGACGTCAGGGCCGAGATCGGCCACGCCGACGGCGGCACGCGCCGGCAAATGAGCTCCCGCAAAATGCGCTTTCCAGGCCGCGTTGAATGCAGCCTTCTCGCTGAGATCAGTCATGAAGATGGTCACCTGCAGGACGTTGGCCATGTCGGATCCGAGAGTGTCGAGCAGACGCGACAACTGGCCGAGCACATCATTGGCCTGACCCGACATGTCCTGGCTCGTGTCCTCGGGGACGATTCCGCCGATGTAGAGAACGCCTGCATGCTCGACCACTTCGTGGAGCAGTCCTTCGTAGGGCAGGATGCGCTTGACCATGATGGGAACGATGCTCCTCCGGGAAGTTGTGAGATTGGACCGTATCTTGTGCGCCGGCTTTAGCCCTTCGGCCGCAAGACCAGGTCGACCAGGGACCGCGCATAGGCCGGCGTGATCGGCGCGATGCCGAAGACGTAGCGGTAGAACAGGCTGCCATAGATGGCGTCGTAGAGATCTTCGGCCGGCGCTTGCGCCAGGATGCTGCCGTCGCGCTGGCCGGCCGCGATCATCTCAACCAGCGCGTCGCGGCGGAATTGCAGATAGCGGGCATAAAAAAGCTCGGCCGAGCCGGTCTTGGAGATGCATTCGGAGATCACGGCAAGCTGCACCTTGCCGAATTCGCCCTGCAGGGCTTCGGCATAGGCCACGGCATGACGGCGGGCGCGCACGGCGGGCGTGCCCGCGCTCGCCGGCGGCAGCGGCAGCATTTGGGCGGCGTGATGGAGAAAGGCGTCGATCAGCAGCGCCTCCCGCGACGGCCACCATTTGTAGATGGTCATCTTGGAGACGTTGGAGTGGCGTGCCACTGCGTCGATCGTGGTCGCGGCAAGGCCGGTCGCAGCCATCAGCGCATAGGCGCTTTCGAGGATGGCGTTGGTGGTCTCGATGGATCGCGGCCGGCCGCGCCGGGGTGCACCCTCGGCCGCATCGCTCGTGTGTTTCGCCATGACCAAGCCGGTCTCTCCTTGCGCAGAGGCCGCCATTGCCACAGGGCCACCTCATTCCGCATAGCGCAGCGGAGGTTCCTGGCCTAGCAAAATCGCACGATAATCAGGCCCGTTGCCGCAAGGCCGCCGGCTCGTCCTGGCGCTTCGACCAGGAAATATAATAGGCCACCACCGTCATCACGGCGAAACCGGCCAGGCTCACCCCGATCTGCATCACGACCAGATTGGCGCCGGTGATCAGGATGAGATGGCCGGCGAAAGACAGGAAGACACCGATGCAGAATATGGCAAGCCATTCCTCGCCGCATTTGATTACCATCTGGAGCGACTTCCATTGCAGCCCCGGATGGTCAGACGGGATGAGATAGGTCGCAAGGAAGGCGAGCGCGAGGAAATGGAGCACGCGATAGGGCGCCAGATTTTCCTTGTCGGTCGGCGAGATGGTGTTGAGCACGATGTCAGGCAAATAAGTCGAGAGCGTCGGCGAATGGCGCATCAAGGTGATGGCCATCGCGAGCACGAGATAGGCGCCGGCGAGCACGCGAAGCCACGAGAGCCCGTGAAGCTTGTGTCCTGACGCGCCGGTGACGGCGAACCAGCCGCCCAGCACCATCAGCATCTGCCAGCACAGCGGGTTGAATGTCCATTCCAGGTCAGGATAGGCGTGAAACGCCCAGCCAAACCGGCGTGCAGCCAGATAGAGCGCGACAGAAGCCGCCAGCGTCACGTTCGGACGCCGCAGCAGGCCCCACAAGGCAAGCGGAAAGAATGCCATCAGCGGAATCATCAGCTGCAGAAGGTCGAGATTGAGCGGCTCCTCCTGGAGCACCAATCCCTGGACCAGGATGCGCAACGGGTGCTCGAGAATCCCCGAGATGTTGTACTCGCTGATGATCTCCGGCGCCATCGATTGCGAGGCGACGTAAGCGATGGCGTCGATGTAGATCACGAACAGCACCACATAGGCGGCATAGAGCCGCCAGACGCGACGAAAGATGCGTGTTGCGGCGACGACATAGCCGCGCTCCAGCGCCATCCTGCCGTGGATGATGGCAACGCCATAGCCGACCACGAACACGAACAGGTCGGCGGCGCCGCTGAAGCCGAAGTTGCGCAGCGTCAGCAGATTGACGACATTGTTCGGAATGTGGTCGACAAACACCGACCAGTTGGCAATGCCGAGCGTCAAATAGAGCCTGGCGTCGTGTTGGAATGCGGCGAGGTTCGCCTTGACGGACGGCTTCATTGCTAATTATTTCAATTGGAATCAGGGCGATGCTTTTAACGGCAACCGTCTGCCTATCCGAGTAGCGATTACGTGAGGCCACAAGGATTTTCCGCGACTGGCGAAATATTGCGCAGAGGCGGCGCGTCGAGTCGCCGCGACCCTTCCTGCTCGGTTGGTGGCGCAACTTTCTTAGCGTGACTCGGTCTTATTCGGCGGGCTCGGCCGGTGCCTCGTCGGGGACGCCAATGCGGCTTGCCATGATGCCAAGCGCAACGCCCCCGATCGCCAGGATCGGTAGCAGCCGCTTGACCCCGATGGCGCGGACGATCTGCAGGCCTGTGGCGATCAGCATGGGATCGGCGAGCATGCTCGGGGCGGCCTTCGCGGCGCGCTCGGCCGCGATACGGGCGCGTGTCTGGATTTCCCGTTTGTAGCCCCAATAGCTTCCGGCGGCAGCGAGCGTCAGCAGGAAGAAGATGCCGGCGCCGGCAAGGCAGGCCCGAACCGGGCCGTATTTGTCGAGGACCGAGATGAAGGCCGCGGCGCAGAGGAAGCATGTGGTGATGAACAGCGCGAGCGCCGCACCTGCCGCCAGCGAGGTCAATCGTACGGTCGTGCCCGTCGATGCGCTGATGCCGTCGATGATACGCTGAAACACAGCCTTGCTCCTCGGATCCTCACCAGCCAATTCACGACCTGCCGGTCACGGCAGCGACGGCCGTCGTGACCTCGTTGTTCATCGCGCCTCAGCGGCGCCAGGCAAAGCCGATCAGGAAGCCGATGCCGAGCGCGACACCGACGGTCGCGAGCGGCCGCTGCGTAATCGCCTCTTCCAGCGTCTCCTCGATCGAGCCATAGGCATCCTGCGCCGCGTCCATCATCGCGCTGCCGCGCTCCGAGACATCGTCGAGCGTCGAATCCATGTTGTCGCGCGCCTGCTTGTAGCCGCGCCGGGCCTGCTTGCCCGTGGCGTTGGCGAAGGTGTTGAGGGCGTCGGTGATCTGATCGGTGAGGGCGGCGATATCGCTTTTCACGGCTGCTACATCCTTCTCGAGGCGTTCTGCGGTGGCTTTGTCGATCCAGTCTCTCGTCCCGGCTTCGCCATTGGTCATTGACATCAAAGGGCTCCAAAGCTGTCGGCGGAGATAGCCGGAAAACGCGTCGTCTTCGGGGAAGTTCCGTTTGCGGCGGCCGTCACTCCGGCGGGAGCTGGGGTGCGTCCTCCGGCAACAGATGCTCCTTCAGGATCAACCCGACGATCAGCAGCGGAGATGACAGGAAGGCGCCCATCGGTCCCCACAGCCAGGTCCAGAAGGCGAGGGCGACGAAGACCGCCAGCGCATTCAGTGCCAGCCTGCGGCCGATGATGGTCGGCGTGACGAAGTGCCCTTCCAGGAAGGTGATACCGCCGAAGGCGATCGCCGCAGCCAGGCCGCCGCCGATGGTCGGGAACGCCAGGACACCGACGATGGCCAATATGGCGAACATTGCAACCGGACCAATGATGGGAATGAAGTTGAGCGCAGCCGCAAGCGCACCAAGCCCGGCCGGATTTGGCATTCTGGTGACCGCGCACACGATGCCTGTGGCGATCCCGACGCCGATATTGATGACGGTCACGGTCAGCAGGTAGTTGCCGAGATGGACCTCGATCTCGTTGAGGATTCGCAAGGTGCGCAGCCGCGCGTCGCGCTCACCGAATGTCATGATCAAGGCGCGCCGCAAATCTCCCCAGCTCGCGATGAACAGGATCAGGGTGGCGAAGAACAGCAGGAATTCGGCGAAAGTCGGCGACAGGAATTCCAGCGTCGGCTGCACCCATTCGAATTTGGGAATCTGGAAGCTTGGCAGTCCCTCCGAGCCGCCGACCATGGCTTGCAGCTCACTCCAGAGCGCCAGCGGCCGGTCGAAGACATGCAGCTTGTCCTTCAGCTGCGCTCCCAGCTCCGGCAAGCGCGAGCTCCATTCCATGGCGGGTGCGGCGATCAGTGCGACCACGAACGCGACCATCGCGGTGACCGCAATGACGATGAGGACGGCGCCGATGGCGCGCGGCACGCGCCGCCTTTCCAGGAAGGTGGCGGCCGGCGACAGCATGGTGCCGGCGACCATGGCCATCACGACAGGCAGGAAGAACGCCTTGGCGACATAGAGCACGGCGACGACGGCGATCAAAAGCAAGCCGGCGAGCGCAAAGGCGACGAACTCGGTACGGCGGATCACCGGCGGCAGCTCGAGATGGCTGTCAGGAAGCGGAGAACCCTCGTCGTTGCCGGAGATCAGACGTTCACTGGGAAGGACGCGCACAATATATCTCTCCCCGCACGGAAGCCTCCGCGCGCCCATTGCTCACAGGAGAACGCGCGCCATGTGCCGAGGTTCCGTCGCGGCTTCGTGAAGTTGAGCTCGCTTGACTGTGACGCATCTGCCGCAAAAGGCGGCGGAACTTGAGCCGGCGCTCCCGCGTTTATCGGCCAGCAGCATCACCCAGATGCACACATCCAACGGGGCAGCACATGACAAAGTTCTCCGTCGTCCGCCGCAGCTTCGCGCCGCGCGTCGTTACCGCTTGTGCCTTCGCGACAGCCTTGCTGACCGTACCGTTCGCGGCTCAGGCGCAGACGTCAGGCTATGCGCCAATGCAGCCGCAGGCCTATCCCCTGGGCCAGACGCATTCGCAGGACTATGCCAGCGAGGCGCCCGAGGCCACCGACGAAGATGCAGTGCTGCCCGACCGGCTGCGCCGGCAAATCGTGAGCTTCGACCGCAATGAGCCCGCCGGCACCATCGTCATCGATACCGCCGACACTTATCTCTATTACGTGCTCGGCAACGGGCGCGCGATCCGCTACGGCGTCGGCGTCGGCCGCGAGGGATTCACCTGGTCGGGCGTGCAGAGCATCAGCCGGAAGGCCGAATGGCCGGATTGGCATCCGCCGGCGGAGATGATCGCGCGCCAGCCCTATCTGCCGCGCTTCGTTGCCGGCGGTCCGGGCAATCCGCTCGGTGCGCGCGCGATGTATCTCGGCTCCAGCGAATATCGCATCCACGGCACCAACGATCCAACCACGATCGGCAAGTTCGTCTCGTCCGGCTGCATCCGCCTCACCAACGCGGATGTCACCGACCTGTTCAACCGCGTCAACGTCGGCACCAAGGTCGTTGTGCTGCCGAAGAATGCGCCGTTGATGGCGCGCGGGGGTGATCCCGTCCGCAAGCGGCCGGCGGTGACGACACTACCCTCCGGGCGCCAGGCGTTGAACGTCTCGGCGCCGTCGGTGGATTGACGAGTCGAGTGAGGTTACATGATGAGAAGTTCGATCAGCAAGCTCGCTGGGGGCGCCGCCGCGTTCGTCACGGTCGCTTCGCTTGGCCTTGCGCTCGCGCCCGCGGCGCATGCGGAGGACTTCTTCTCGGCGCTGTTCGGGGGCTTCCGCATGCGGCCGCCGCCGGAGATTCGCGTGCCGTTCCCGAATGCCGACATGCCGCGCTATGACGCGCCGCGCCAGCGCGCGTCCTATGGCGGCGGCACGGCCTATTGCGTGCGTGGCTGCGATGGCCGCTATTTCCCGGCGCAAGGCAATGATGCGGAGAGCAAGACGCAATCCTGCAAGAGCTTTTGCCCGGCTTCAGAGACGTCCTTGGTCTATGGTAGCAGCATCGACGAGGCCACCACGGAGAGAGGCAAATCCTATTCCGATCTGCCCAACGCGTTCCGTTATCGCAACGAGATTGTCGCGGGCTGTACCTGCAACGGTAAGGACCCTGTCGGGCTTGCCCAGGTCAAGATCGAGGACGACCCAACCCTGCGCAAGGGCGACATCGTCGCGGGCAACGACGGCCTCGTCATCGCCAACCGCAACGCCGACGACCGCCGCGGCGTCGCGATGAATTTCTCGCCGCTCCCGGAGTCCGTGCGCGCGAAATTCCGCCAGCTGCCCGTGGTGGCGAAGGAGTAGAACAGCCTACGCCGCCCGGATCTTGCCCAGGAAATCGCTGACCTGATCGCCGAGCTGGCGGCTCTGGGTCTCCAGCAATTCGGAGGCCTGCCTGACGTTGTCAGCCGCACCGGCCGCGGTGTCGGCGTCGGCCTTCACGCCGGAGATGTTGTCGGAGACGTTCTTGGTGCCCTGCGCGGCATATTGGGTGCTGCGCGTGATCTCCTGCGTCGCCGCGCCCTGCTCCTGCACGGCGGCCGCAATCGCGGTGGCGACCTCGTTGACCTCGCCGATGATGCCGCCGATCGCCTGGATCGCGTTGACGGCATCCCCCGCAACCTTCTGGATGTCTGCGATCTGCTCGGAGATCTCGTCCGTCGCCTTCGCGGTCTGGCTCGCCAGCGATTTCACCTCGGAGGCGACGACCGCAAAGCCGCGGCCGGCTTCGCCGGCGCGCGCGGCCTCGATGGTGGCGTTGAGCGCCAGCAGGTTGGTCTGCGCCGCGATGGTGTTGATCAGGCCGACGACCTCGCCGATGCGGCTCGCTGATCGGGCAAGTCCCTGCACCGTGCCGTCGGTCTGCTGCGCCTGAGACACGGCCCGGCTGGCGATGCCTGCGGCATGCGCTGCCTGTTGGCTGATGTCGTTGATGGAGCAGCTCAGCTCCTCCGACGCGGCAGCGACACTGTCGACGCTCAGCGAGGCATCTCCAGAAGCCTTCTCGGCGAAACGAACGCGATCATTGGTCTGCCGCGACACTGCGGAGAGATCGGATGAGGTTTTTCGCATCTGGCCGGAGGCTTCACTGAGCTCATCGAGTGCCTTGCGCACGAGCCCTTCGAATTCGCCGATGTGGCTCTCCATGGCACGCTGACGGGTCGCTGCCGCAGCGTTGCGCTCGCGTTCCTTGGCTTCGATCTCCAGCTTGTCGGTGGCCTGCTGCTTGAATGTCTCCAGTGCACCGGCCAGTGCGCCGATCTCATCCATCCTGTCTTCGTATCCCGTCTCGACCGAAAGATCGCCGCCCGCGACCTTCAACATGGCGTCGCGCATGTCGTGCAGCGGCTTGATGACACGGCGGCTCACAGCCAGCATCGGACCGACGGCGAGGCAGATCGCAAGGAGCACCAGCACCAGCTGCAGGGTCAGTGCCTGCAGCGCGGAAGCGCGCTGAGCGGAAATGTGCTCGCTGGCCCCGTCCAGCGCGGCCTCGGCCACGCCGACTGCGGCGCCCAGCCGAGCGACGCTGAGCGGGCTCCATTCATTGGCCACCATCTCGGGCTTTTCGCCCGCTGCCAGCGCATTCATCAGGCGATCGCGCAGCTCCACATATTGCGGATCGAAATAAGCACTCTTGTTCTTGGCGATCGCGTCCGAGAGCGCCGGCGGCAATTGCATGCCGCCGATTGAGACCTCGAGTCCCTTCCAGGCGGCCTCGACACCCCCGACCAGCTTGACGTAGGACAGTCGTGCCTCCGGAGTGACCTTTCCGGCGCCGAGACCGTTGGAAACGAGAATCGAAGCGTCGCCCGCCGTGTTTCGCAGCAGCCAGGCCGCCTGCTTGATGATCAGAAACTGATCGACGGCCGCGTCCTGGTGGTTGATGGAGGCGGCGAGAATTCCGGATACCTTGTCGAGCAATACGACCAGTGCGGTTTCCGTATCCATGTATTCCTTGCCGAGAGCGACGCGGCGCGACGCCTTGGGCTTCGCGATCTCCTGCCAAAATTCCTTTTGCATAGCTCCGAGCGCGCCGAACAGCCGGTCGAACTCGGAGAGCAGCGCCGGCTTCTCGGTAAAGTCGATGCTGCCGAGCAGACCGCGTGCACGGGCCATTGCCGGCATCTCCACGTCGTGCAGGTCACGCAGATATTTTTCGATCGCCGGATCCAGCGATTGATCGTTGTGGAGCACCCGGTTCGACGTGGAGCGATCGGCCCGCATCCGGTCCATCGCCTTGAACATGTCGGCGGATGCGTCAGCGATGACGGCGATGCGGTTGGCAATCTGGAGGCGCTGCCAGGAATCCCAGGCGATCAGCGAGGCCCCGACGACCACGCAACATGACGTGGTCAGGATCACACTTCTCAGCAGTGCAGATACCGTCAAGCGGTTCAGCATGGCGCCCGTCCCCCCGGCAGTGAAGAACTCCACCGCGCCCCTGGCTTCAATCGGGGGCGCAGAGCGGGCATTTGCGCGTCGCTCGGCGGCAGTCTCCGGGCATTTGGCCATAAAAGCGTAAAGACTTGGTCGCGACCGCAGGATTACGGCCGCTGGCAGGTCACTTTTGCTGTATGGCGCGCCCCTTTCAGCCGAAAAGCACTGTCGAATGCATGGGTTTCCGGCATGGAACCCGATGCGAAGCCTCGACGTTAGATCTCGTTAACAACTGGCCTGAAGGGGGCTTGCAATGCTGGTCGGCGTCCTCGTTACATTCCTCGTCGTCATCCTCGTGCTTTATCTCATCAACATGCTGCCGATGGACGGGCGCGCCAAACAGATCGCGCGTGTCATCGTCATCATCATCGGCATCGTGTCGCTGCTGAAATATCTCGCGGTGTTCTAGCGCGGTCTCAGTTTGTAGCCCGGATTGCGCTTCGCTCCATCCGGGCTACGGGTGCGCAACAAAAAAGCCCCGGCTCACGTCGGGGCTTTCAACGTTCGAACAAACGGCCTCAGCCCAGCGCCTTCTCAGCCAAGCGCCTTCTTAGCCAAGCGCCTTGGCCTCGCGGCGGCGCGCGGTGAGGATGTATTCGGTGTAGCCGTTCGGCTGCTCGCGCCCCTTGAAGATGAGGTCGCAGGCGGCCTTGAAGGCGACGCCGTCGAAGGCGGGCGCCATCGGCTTGTAGATCGGATCGCCCGCGTTCTGCTTGTCGACGACGACGGCCATGCGCTTCAGCGATTCCATCACCTGCGCCTCGGTGATGACGCCCTGGTGCAACCAGTTGGCGAGATGCTGGCTGGAGATGCGCAAGGTGGCGCGGTCTTCCATCAGGCCGACATCGTGAATGTCGGGCACCTTGGAGCAGCCGACGCCCTGGTCGATCCAGCGTACGACGTAGCCCAGAATGCCCTGGCAGTTGTTGTCGATCTCCTGCTTGACGTCATCGGGCGCCCAGTTCGACTTCGACACCGGAATGGTGAGAATGTCCGAGAGCTTTGCGCGCGGGCCGCCCTTGGTCAGCTCCTGCTGGCGCGCGATGACATTGACCTGGTGGTAGTGCAGCGCGTGCAGGGTCGCGGCGGTCGGCGAGGGCACCCACGCCGTGGTGGCGCCGGCCTGCGGATGACCAAGCTTCTGCGCCAGCATGTCTGCCATCTTGTCGGGCGCGGCCCACATGCCCTTGCCGATCTGGGCATGCCCGGGCAGGCCACAGGTCAGGCCCATGTCGACGTTCCAATCCTCATAGGCCTTGATCCAGGCCTGCGCCTTCATCTCGTTCTTGCGGATCATCGGACCCGCTTCCATCGAGGTGTGAATCTCGTCGCCGGTGCGGTCGAGGAAGCCGGTGTTGATGAACATGATACGCTTGGAGGCGCGCTGGATGCAGGCCTTGAGGTTGACGGTGGTGCGCCGCTCCTCGTCCATGATGCCGACCTTGAGCGTGTTCTCGGGCAGCGACAACATCTTCTCGACGCGGTCGAATATCTCGCAAGTGAACGAAACCTCGTCCGGGCCGTGCATCTTCGGCTTGACGATATAGGCCGAGCCCGTGCGGCTGTTCTTGACCCTGGAGTTGCCTTTCAAGTCATGAATGGCAAGAAGCCCGGAGACGGCGGCATCGAGCAGGCCTTCCGGCACTTCTTCGCCGTTCTCGTCCAGCACCGCGTCGGTGAACATGTGGTGACCGCAATTGCGCATCAGGAGCAGGCTGCGGCCATGCAGCTTCACCTCGCCCTTGCCATCAGGTGTCTTGTAGCTGCGATCGGCGTTGAGCGAACGCGTCAGCGTCTTGCCGCCCTTCTCGAAATCGGCGGACAGTGTGCCATTCATCAGGCCGAGCGTGTTGCGGTAGACCAGCACCTTGTCTTCGGCGTCGACCGCGGCGACCGAGTCTTCCATGTCGAGAATGGTGGAGACTGCGGCCTCCATGATCATGTCGGCAACACCGGCCGGATCGTCCTTGCCGATCGCGCTGCCACGGTTGATCGTCACCTCGACATGCAGGCCGTTGTTGACGAGCAGGACGGCGGAAGGCGCCGCTGCATCGCCCTGGAAGCCGGCGAATTGCGCGGCGTTCTTCAACGCGGTGGCGTTGCCGCTCTTGAGCTTCACCGCGAGCTGGCCGGCGACGACGCTATAGGCGGTGACATCGGTGTGGCTGCCGGTTGCGAGCGGTACGGCGGTATCGAGGAACGCCTTGGCTTTGGCGATCACCTTGTCGCCGCGCGCCTTGTTGTAACCCTTGCCGGTTTCGGACGGATCGTGCGGGATCGCGTCGGTGCCGTAGAAGGCGTCATAGAGCGAGCCCCAGCGCGCATTCGCCGCGTTCAGCGCGTAGCGCGCATTGGTGAGCGGCACCACCAGCTGCGGGCCGCAGATCTTGCCGATCTCCTCGTCGACATTGGCGGTCTCGACCTTCTGCGTCGCCGGCTCGGGGATGAGATAGCCGATCTCCTTGAGGAAAGCGGTGTAGGCATCGAGATCGAACGCCTTGCCTTTGTGGGCGCGGTGCCATTCGTCGATCTTGGCCTGGAGCTGATCACGAAAGGCCAGCAGCGAGCGGTTCTTCGGCCCCAATTCCTTGATGAGCGCGGCCACCCCGGCCCAGAACGCATCCGGCGCGATCCCCGTTTTCGGTGCGGCTTCCTTGGCGATGAAATCGAAAAGGACGGGGGCGATCTTCAATCCGTGGGCGTCGACGCGTTTCATGATGGGCTTTCTTGTTGGAAATGGCTGTTTTTGGCTGCTTTTGACCCGGCAGCAGCAAAATGCGCCCACAGGGGGCAGCTTTCGAGACCTATTAGCCTCAAAATCGGGGCGGTGAGAAGACCCCTGAGCGTCTGTCAAAATGTCAAGACGGAGTGTGGGCCCGTGAGGGCGGCACCTAGGGGGCAAATGCCAAAGTAATGGGCGCGATCTCTCCCCGGTGTCGTCCCGGCGATGCGGGGACCCATAACCACAGGGAGAAACACCGGAACATCACGCGGTATGGGTCCCGGCCTTCGCCGGGACGACACCGATGATGTGGCGCGACAATCGGCCGCTCAGATATTCGCAGCGAGGTCCACGACTTCGTCGAACAGCACGCCTGACGACTTCAGCATCTGCTCGATCTCATCCGTGGCATCCGCAACTGTCCGCTTCGACGTGTCGATCGCGAGTTCAGCGGCTTGCGGCGCCTCGTAGTCGTTGCCGATGCCTGTAAAGGAGGCCAGCGCACCTGCGCGGGCCTTCTTGTAATGGCCCTTGGGGTCACGCTCTTCGCACACTTGCGCCGGTGTCGCGACGTGGATTTCGCGGAACGCGATGTCGGCGATGCGGCGGGCGGTGGCACGGTCCTCGCGCGACGGGGAGACGGCGGCGACGATCGCGATATGGCCATTGCGCGCCAGATGCGTCGCGACCTCGGCAAGCCGGCGGATGTTCTCACTGCGATCAGCGGCGGAGAAGCCGAGATCGCCGTTGAGCCCGGCGCGCAGCGTGTCGCCGTCGAGCAGGATGGGCGAGCCGCCATTGGTGAACAAACGCCGCTCCAGTGCTTTTGCCAGCGTCGACTTGCCGGAGGCCGGCAGACCCGTAAGCCAGACCACGGCGCCGTTGTGGCGATAGCGCGCTGAGCGCTCGTCGGGACGGAGCGCCGATTCCACCGGCACGATATCGACGGGCACGGCGCGCTGGCCGGCATCGACCGACAGCACCAGGCCACCGCCGGCGATGCGCCCCGCGACTTCGATCACGAGACGGCCGGTGCGCGGATTCTCGGTGTAGGGATCGGTTGCGATCGGATTGGACAGAGAAATGTCGATCTCGCCGACATGGTTGCGGCCGATCGCCTTGTTCTCGCTGCTCGAGAGCTCGCCCGGATCGACCGCCTTCTCGATGGCGACGACCGTGGCGCGGCTTTCCTTCGGCCCGCAGCGCACCAAGAGCTGATCGCCCTTGGCGAGCGGTTTGTCGTGCAGCCAGAAGATGCGCGCGCGAAGCCGCCGCGTCTCGCGCGGGGCTGTGCTCGCATGCGCGATGATATCGCCGCGCTCGACGAACAATTCGCGGTCGAGCGTGATGCCGACCGAGCGGCCCGCCCCCTGGCGGCTGCCGACCGGCGTCACGGGCCAGCTCTCGACCGACTTGATCCTGGCGATCTTGCCGGCCGGCATGATCACGATTTCGTCGCCTGCGACGAGGCTGCCGGATTCGATGCGGCCTGCCACGATGCGGCGATCATCGAACTTGTAGATCGCCTGCACCGGCAACCGCAGCGCCAACGCTTCCAGCGGCCGCGCCGGCTCCAGCCGATCCAGCGCCTCGACCACGGTCGGACCCTTGTACCAGCCGATGCGGCCGGTGCGCTCCGCAACGCCGTCGCCGTCGCGCGCGGAGATCGGGATCACCGCCGTCGGCGTCACGCCGAGGCCGTTGAGATGCGCGGAAATCTCGTCGCTGATCTCCTTGAAGCGATCAGCGGAGAAGTCGACGCGGTCCATCTTGTTGACCACTACTGCGACCTGCTTCACGCCGAGCAGGTGCAGGAGATAGCCGTGACGGCGGGTCTGGTCGCGCACGCCTTCGAGCGCATCGATGATCAGCACCGCGCCGTCGGCCTGCGAGGCGCCGGTGATCATGTTGCGCAGAAATTCGGCATGGCCGGGCGCGTCGATCAGCACGATGTCGCGCGAATTGGTGCGGAAGCGGATCTGCGTGGTGTCGATGGTGATGCCCTGGTCGCGCTCGGTCTGGAGCGCGTCGAGCAGGAACGACCATTCGAACGGCATGCCGCGCCGCGCGCTGACGGCTTTGAGCATTTCGAGCTTGCCGTCGGGCAGGCTGCCCGTCTCATGCAGGAGGCGGCCGACCAGCGTCGACTTGCCATGGTCGACATGGCCGACGATGACGATGCGCACTTGCGGACGCGTGGTCCCGTTTGGCGTGGCGGGCGAGGTGGGGGTGACGAGCATGTTCATGACCGCGATGCGTCCTTGAATCAGAGATAGCCGGCGACGCGCAGGCGCTCGAAAGCGTCCTCGGTCTCGTGGTCGAGCGCGCGGCCGGCACGCTCCGGCACCTTGGTCTGTTCGAGCTCGGCCAGGATCTCGTCGATGTTCGACGCTGACGATGCGACCGGATTGGTGATGTCCTGATCGCCCAGCGAGCGATAGCGCTTGCCGTCCTTGGCCAGATAGAGCGGGATGATCGGGATGTTCTCGCGCTTGGTGTAGGCCCAGATGTCGGCCTCGGTCCAATGCAGGATCGGATGGATGCGCAAATGCGCGCCCTGCGGCGGCGAGGCGTTGAAATGGTCCCAGAACTCCGGCGGCTGGTCGCGGACGTCCCAATTGCCTTCGAGGCCGCGCGGCGAGAACACGCGCTCCTTGGCGCGGGTGGCTTCCTCGTCGCGGCGAATGCCGGCGATCAGGCCGTCAAAGCCGTATTTGGCCAGCGCCATCTTGAGACCTTCGGTCTTGCGCGCGGCGGAACGGGCGGCGGGCGGCAGCGTTGGGTCGACGGCATCGATGGGCGGGCAAGGCTCGACGCGCAGATCGAGTTCCCATTCCTTTCCGTAGTGATCGCGGAAGCGATACATCTCCGGAAACTTCTTGCCGGTGTCGACGTGGAGCGCCGGGAACGGCACGCGGCCGAAGAACGCCTTCCGCGCCAGCCAGATCATCACGTTTGAATCCTTGCCGAGCGACCACAGCAGGGCGATCTTTTTCAGACGCGCAAACGCCTCGCGGAAAATGTAGATGCTCTGGGCTTCGAGCTGGTCGAGATGGTCCATGCCCGGGGCGGTCTGCTCGACCGGAACTTGCTCGGAAACGGAAGCTGCGAGGCTCAGCCCATCTGTGCCGGAATCGGTCTTGAGAAGATGCATCTCTGCCACTTTGCGTTTGGAGGCGAATTTTCTATAGTTGCGGTGCGGAAGAGAAGAAAAAATTTTCTCTTTGCACGCTCGAAATGACACATATATAGAAAATAATTCCAGTCAACCCCGGATGTGGGGGAAGCGAGTATCGCATGCGGTTCTTGCCGGTGTTCCTCGATCTCAAGGCCGGCCCGGTGGTCCTCATCGGCGCGGGTGAGCTTTTGCGCGCAAAACTGCGCGTGCTCGCCGCTGCCGGCGCGCGCATCCGTGTGTACGCGATCGACGGCAATCACGATCTGGGTCTGCACTCCGACGACACCGCGCCTATCGAGATCGCCTCCGGCGATCCGCTCGCATCTGATCTTGCCGGTGTCATTGCGATCGTCTGCGCCGGCGCAGGCGATATTGGCGTGGCGATGTCGGCGCGGGCAAAATCGCTCGGCCTGCCCGTCAACGTCATGGACGACCTCGAACATTCCAGCTTCATCTTCCCGGCCATCGTCGATCGCGGCGATGTCGTGGTCGCAATCGGCACCGGCGGCACCTCGCCGGTAGTGGCGCGGCGCGTGCGCGAGAAGATCGAGGCGCTGCTGCCGGCGCGGATCGGCGAGCTCGCCGAGTTCATCGGCGACTTCCGCAAATCCATCAACGAGCGCATCGCCGAGTTTCCGCTGCGCCGCCGCTTCTGGGAGCGCGTGATCGATGGTCCGATCGGCGCAGCCGTGCTGGCAGGCCGCAAGAGCGAGGCCGGCGCGGCGCTGAAGGCTATTTCCGATCCGTCCGATTTTGCGCGTGACGACAAGCCGGAAGGCTCGGTTGCGCTGGTCGGCGCCGGCCCTGGCGATCCTGACCTTCTCACCATCAAGGCGCTGCGCGCATTGCAGGATGCCGACATCGTCTTCCACGACGAGCTGGTCTCGGGGGAGATTCTCGATCGCATTCGTCGTGATACCACGCGCGTTGCGGTCGGCCGTCGCGTCGGCAAGCCCGGCATCGGCCAGGACGCCATCAACAAGCGCATGATCGAGGCCGCGCAAGCCGGCCAGCGCGTGGTGCGACTGAAGGGCGGTGATCCCTTCGTATTCGGCCGCGGCGGCGAAGAGGTGGAGGCGCTGCTCGCGGCGGGCGTTGCCTATTCGATCATCCCCGGCATTACCGCCGGCCTCGGCGGCGCTGCCGATTTCGAGGTGCCGCTCACTTACCGTCATGAAGCCACCCGCATCACCTTCCTCACGGCGCACAAGGCGCGCGATGCAGAGACCGTCGACTGGTCGACGCTGACCGACGCCAAAATGACCGTCGTTGTTTACATGGGCATGACCGCGGCACCTGCCGTGCGCGCCGGCCTGTTCGCCGCCGGCCGCTCGCCGGAGACGCCGGTCGGCGTGTTCGCCCGTGTCACGCGGCCGGACGCGCAAGGCGCGATCGGCATGCTGCGCGACCTGCCTGAGCTGGTGCGGCAGACCCATGGCGGTCCCGCCATCCTCATCATCGGCGACGTGGTCCGGCATGCCGGGTCGCTTCGTCGTCAAACCCCGAAGCAAATCATCTCTGACCTATTGGATGCAGCCGAATGACCTCCCCGCTTGAACAGAAGAAGATCAAAATCGCCGGCCCCTCGGTTGTGACCGCCAACCGGACCTGGGACGGCATCGTGGTCTACCGCACCGCCGCCAAGAGCTGGTCCGCAGACCTCTCGGAAGCCGCGATCGTGCGCAACTCCGACGAGGCGAAAACGTTGCTTGCTGAATCCGTGGCTGATGACGTCGGGGCCGTGGGAGCCTATATCGCCCCGGTGCAGGTCGGCGCAGACGGCAAGATCGAACCCGGCAATCTGCGCGAACAGATCCGCCGCACCGGCGTGACCATCGGTCAGTCGGCCCAGGCTTAAGGCATTCGCTGATGTACGCTTACGACGAAATCGACCGCACGCTCGTCAACGAGCGCGTCTCGGAGTTCCGCGACCAGGTGAAGCGCCGCCTCTCGGGCGAGCTCACCGAGGACGAGTTCAAGATCCTGCGCCTCCAGAACGGCGTCTATCTGCAACTGCACGCCTACATGTTCCGCGTGGCGATTCCCTACGGGACGCTGGCGACGAACCAGCTGCGCGCGCTCGCCCATGTTGCGCGCAAATATGACCGCGGCTACGGCCATTTCACCACCCGGCAGAACATCCAGTTCAACTGGATCAAGCTCGCCGAGCTGCCGGACGCGCTGGAAGATCTCGCCAAGGTCGGCATCCATGCGATGCAGACCTCCGGCAACAACATGCGCAACGTCACCTCGGACCAGTGGGCCGGTGTCGCACCCGGCGAGATCGAGGATCCCCGCATCTGGTCGGAGCTGATCCGCCAGCACACCACGCTGCATCCGGAATTCTCGTTCCTGCCGCGCAAGTTCAAGATCGCGATCACCGCGTCGGATCATGACCGCGCCGCGATCAAGATCCACGACATCGGTCTGAAGCTGATCAAGAACGAGAAGGGCGAGACCGGCTTCGAGGTTCTGGTCGGCGGCGGTCTCGGCCGCACGCCGTTCATCGGAAAGACCATCAAGCATTTCGTGCATGGCCGCGATATCCTCAGCTATATCGAGGCTATCCTGCGCGTCTACAACCAGTACGGCCGCCGCGACAACATCTACAAGGCGCGCATCAAGATCCTGGTGCACGAGCTCGGCATCGAGAAATTCTCGCGCGAGGTCGAGGAGGAATGGCAGCACATCCGCAATTCCTCGCTCCAGATCGACGACGAGGTGATCGAGGACATCCGCTCCCGCTTTTCCTACCCGAATTACGAGAAGCTGCCGCACATGCCGGACGAACTGCGTCAGGCCGCGGCGGACGCCGATTTCGAGGCATGGCGCAAGAATTCGGTGGCCCCGCACAAGGTGCAGGGCTATTCCATCGTGACCATCTCGCTGAAGCCGATCGGCAAGCCCCCGGGCGATGCGACCGCGGAGCAGATGGAGGCGCTGGCCGATCTCGCCGACAAATATTCGTTCGGCGAGATCCGCGTCGGCCACGAACAGAATTTGGCGCTGCCGCACGTCGCCAAGCGCGATCTGCCGGCACTGTGGAAGGCACTCGACAAGCTTGGCCTCGCCACGCCCAACGTCAATCTGATCACCGACATCATCGCCTGTCCGGGCCTGGACTATTGCTCGCTGGCCAATGCGCGCTCGATCCCGATCGCGCAGGAGCTGACGCGGCGGTTCGCCAACCACGAGCTCGCCAACCTGATCGGCCGTCTGCACATCAACATCTCCGGCTGCATCAATGCCTGCGGCCACCATCATGTCGGCCATATCGGCATTCTCGGCGTCGAGAAGAACGGCGAGGAGGTCTACCAGATCACCATCGGAGGCCGCGCCGACGAGAACGCTGCGCTCGGCACCTTGATCGGCCCGGGCGTCAAGTTCGACGAAGTCGCCGATGTCATCGAGGACGTCGTGGAGGCCTATCTCGCGCTGCGCGAGCGGCCCGAAGAGCTGTTCATGGACACCGTGAAGCGCCTCGGCGTCGAACCCTTCAAGGAGCGCGTCTATGCCACTCGTTAATGGCGGAAAAATCGTCGACGACAGCTTCGTCAAGCTGGCCGTCGACACGCCGCTGCCCGAGGGCGGCGACATCCTGGTGCCGGCCGAGCGCTTCATTGCCGAGGCGGACGCATTGCTCAAGCGCACCGGCAAGGTCGGTGTGATCTGGCCGAACAACCGCGATATTGACGAACTCGTGCCGTATCTCGGCAAGGTCGCCGCCGTTGCGCTGGTGTTCCCGACCTTCCGTGACGGCCGCGCCTACAGCCAGGCCCGGCTGCTGCGCGAGCGCTACAATTATCGCGGCGAGCTGCGCGCGACCGGCCAGATCCTGCGCGACCAGTTCGTGTTCATGCTGCGCGCCGGCTTCGATTCCTTCGAGGTCAAGAAGCAGGCCGACGCCGAAGCCTTCATGCAGACCGCAAAGCGCTACTCGGTGTTCTACCAGCCGACCGGCGATGGCCGTATCACGGCCTTGCACCGGCGCATGCAGCTGCGTCACTCCGAGGGCGTCGGCACGTGAACGGCATCGCGCCTCAGGTCTCGTCCGTGTCCACGCTGCCTTCGGCGGAGGAGCTCGATCGTGCGTTGCGCGATGCCTCGCCCGCGGAGGTCATCGCGGCTGCGCTGAAGGCGGTCGGGCGCGACAAGCTCGCACTGGTGTCGTCCTTCGGCACGGAATCGGCGACGCTGCTGAAGGTGATGGCGGGCGTCGATCCGGCGATCCCCGTGATCTTTCTCGACACCGGCTGGCTGTTCGAGGAGACGCTGGCCTATCGCGACACGCTGATCGAAACGCTTGGCCTGAAAGACGTCCGCTCGATCAGGCCTGCCGAGGAGACGCTGACGCGCGAAGATCCGGACCGCGATCTCTGGTTCTCCGATCCCGATGCCTGCTGTCGTATCCGCAAAGTCGAGCCGCTCGCGCGTGCGCTCAAGCCGTTCTCGGCCTGGCTCAATGGCCGCAAGCGATTTCAGGGCAATGCGCGCGCCGATATTCCTGTCGTCGAGGACGATGGTGCGCGGTTGAAGTTCAACCCGTTCGCCAATGTCTCGCGCGAGGAACTGGAAGCGATCTTCGTCCGCGCCAAATTGCCGCGTCACCCGCTTGCGGCGTCGGGTTTTCGCTCGGTTGGGTGTATGCCTTGCACGAGCAGAACGGCCGAAGGCGAGGACGAGCGCGCCGGTCGCTGGCGTGGCCGCGCCAAGACAGAATGCGGCATCCATACGATGAAGACTTCGTAGCACAGGCACGCTGCCTTTCTACAAACAAGAAAATCCGGTTCCGTTGACTTAAGCGCGTTTCGCCCCGAGTTATGCCTGCCATCGACGCCGCCGCTGTCGTCGATGTGAATGGAGATGGACATGATGCGCCGTATCGTTCCGCTCGCAGCAGGACTGCTCGTTACGGGATTCTTGGCAAGCTCGGCTCACGCCGCCGACATCAATCTGCTGAACGTGTCGTACGATCCGACGCGCGAGCTTTATGTCGACTTCAACAAGGCGTTCGCGACGGCCTATCAGAAGGAGACCGGCAAGAGCGTCGAGATCAAGCAGTCGCATAATGGCTCGGGCGCGTCCTCGCGGAGCGTCATCGATGGCCTGCCGGCAGACGTGGTGACGCTCGCGCTCGCCTACGACATCGACGCGATTGCGGCCAAGGGATTGACCGCCGCAGACTGGCAGAAGCGCCTGCCGCAGAATTCATCACCCTACACCTCGACGATCGTGTTCCTGGTGCGCAAGGGCAATCCGAAAGCCATCAAGGACTGGGACGACCTGATCAAGCCGGGCGTCGCCGTGATCACGCCGAACCCGAAGACGTCGGGCGGGGCGCGATGGAATTATCTCGCGGCGTGGGGCTATGCCGAGAAGAAGTTCGGCTCGGCCGACAAGGCCAAGGATTTCATCGCCAAGCTCTACCAGCAGGTGCCGGTGCTCGACACCGGCGCACGTGGTTCGACCGTGACTTTCGTCGAGCGTGGTGTCGGCGACGTGCTGCTCGCATGGGAGAACGAAGCCTACCTCGCCTTGAAGGAATTTGGCCCGGAGAAGTTCGAGATCGTCGCGCCGCGCCAATCCATCCTGGCGGAGCCGCCGGTCGCGGTGGTCGACAAGGTCGTCGACAAGAAGGGCACCCGCAGCGCTGCCGAGGCCTACCTCCAGTTCTGGTATACAAAGGAAGGTCAGGAGATCGCCGCGCGCAACTTCTACCGGCCGCGCGACGCCGAAATTGCCAAGAAATACGAAAATTCCTTCGCCAAGGTCGAACTATTCACCATCGACGACGTTTTTGGTGGTTGGACCAAGGCGCAGAAAGACCATTTTGCCGATGGCGGCGTCTTCGATCAGATCTACAAGAACTGATCGGGCGCCGTCGGAGGGGGTTTGACAGGGGGCCTTGTGAGCGCAATCGCTTTACGACGCCGGACTTTGCCGGGTTTCGGTCTCACGATGGGACTGACGCTTTCCTGGCTGTCCGTCATCATCCTGATTCCGCTCGCCGGGCTGTTTCTGAGGTCCACCGAGCTCAGTTTCGATCAGTTCTGGGCCATCCTCTCCAGCCGCCGCACGTTGAACGCACTGCGCGTCTCCTTCGGGCTTGCGTTTGCTGCGGCCTGCGTCAATCTCGTCATGGGCAGCGTCATCGTCTGGGCGCTGGTGCGTTACCGTTTCCCCGGCCGGCGACTCTTCGATGCCATCGTTGACGTGCCGTTTGCACTGCCGACGGCCGTTGCCGGCGTTGCGCTGACCTCGCTGTTTGCCGAGAAGGGCTGGCTGGGTGCCCCGCTTGCCGCGCTCGGCATCAAGGTGGCGTTCACGCCGCTCGGCATCTTCGTCGCCATGATCTTCATCGGCATTCCCTTCGTGGTGCGCACGGTCCAGCCGGTGCTGCAGGATCTCGATCCCGAGATCGAGGAAGCCGCGGGCAGCCTGGGAGCCAGCCGCTGGCAGACCATCATCCGCGTGATCCTGCCCTCGCTCGCGCCGGCGCTGCTCACAGGCCTCGCGCTCGCCTTTGCGCGCGCGGTCGGCGAATACGGCTCGGTGATCTTCATCGCCGGCAATCTGCCCAATGTCTCCGAGATCGCGCCGCTCTTGATCGTGATCCGTCTCTCCGAATTCCGCTACGCCGATGCGACCGCCATCGCGGTGGTCATGCTCGTCGTCTCCTTCGTCATCATCTTCGCGGTGAACCGGTTGCAGCGCTGGGCGCAGGACCGGATTCCGGTGCACTAGGGCGAAATGCGATGACGATGCAGATCGCCGATAATGTTTCGCTGTCCTCGCCCGACGCGAAGTCGCGCGCCCATGCGGCCGCCGCGCGCAACGATCTCCGCACCGAGCCCAAGGCGGTGCGCCTCGTCATCATTACGCTGGCGATCGCGTTCCTGTCCGTCTTCGTCGTGCTGCCGCTGGTCGTGGTGTTCGCGCAGGCCTTCGCGAAAGGAATTCTCGCCTATCTCGCGGCGCTTGCCGAGCCGGAGGCGCTGGCGGCGATCAAGCTGACGCTGGCGGTCGCCGCAATCTCGGTCAGTCTCAATCTCGTCTTCGGCCTGGTCGCCGCCTGGGCGGTGGCAAAGTTCGAATTTCCCGGCAAGACGGTCCTGATCACGTTGATCGACCTGCCGTTCTCGGTGAGCCCCGTCATTTCCGGCCTCGTCTTCGTGCTGCTGTTCGGCGCGCAGGGCTATTTCGGCGGCTGGCTCAGGGATCACGACATCCAGATCCTGTTCGCGGTGCCCGGCATCGCGCTCGCCACCACCTTCGTGACCTTTCCCTTCGTGGCGCGCGCGCTGATCCCCTTGATGCAGGAGCAGGGCACGCAGGAAGAGGAAGCCGCGATCTCGCTGGGTGCCTCGGGCCTGCAGACCTTCTTCCGCGTCACGCTGCCCAACATCAAATGGGGCGTGCTCTACGGCGTTCTGCTCTGCAATGCCCGCGCGATGGGCGAGTTCGGCGCCGTCTCGGTCGTCTCCGGCCATATTCGCGGCGAGACCAACACCATGCCGCTGCTGGTCGAGATCCTCTACAACGAGTACCAGTTCGTCGCTGCGTTTGCGATCGCCTCGCTGCTGGCGATGCTGGCGCTGGTCACGCTGGTCGCAAAGATCATCCTCGAACGTCACCTCGACGAAGGACGCGACGTCCATGACCATTGAAGTCAAAAATCTCGTCAAGAAGTTCGGCAGCTTTGCTGCGCTTGACGGCGTCGACCTCAAGGTCAATGACGGCGAGCTGCTCGCACTGCTCGGCCCATCCGGCTCCGGCAAGACCACATTGCTGCGGATCATCGCCGGCCTGGACTGGCCTGATGCCGGCGAGGTCTCCTTCAACGGCGAGGACGCGCTGGCACAGGGCGCGCGCGAGCGCCATGTCGGCTTCGTGTTCCAGCACTACGCGCTGTTCCGCCACATGAGCGTGTTCGAGAACGTCGCCTTTGGCCTGCGCGTCCAGCCGCGGGCGGTCCGGAAGGACGAGGCGACCATCCGCAGGCGCGTGAAAGAGTTGCTCGATCTCGTGCAGCTCGACTGGCTCGCCGACCGCTATCCGAGCCAGCTCTCCGGCGGCCAGCGCCAGCGCATCGCGCTCGCCCGCGCGCTCGCGATCGAGCCGCGCATTCTCTTGCTCGACGAGCCCTTTGGTGCGCTCGATGCGAAGGTGCGCAAAGAGCTGCGCAAATGGCTGCGCTCGCTCCACAATGAGATCCATGTGACCTCGATCTTCGTCACCCACGACCAGGAGGAGGCGCTCGAAGTCGCCAACCGTGTCGTCGTCATGGACAAGGGCAGGATCGAGCAGGTCGGCTCGCCCGACGATGTCTACGAGACGCCGGCGACCGCCTTCGTGCACAGCTTCATCGGCGAGTCCATCGAGTTGCCGGTTCAAGTCGACGGGGGCGTGGTCAGGCTGGGCGACAGCCCGCTGCAGCTCGCCGCGGAGGGGCTGGCGCCTGGCGCGTCAAGGCTGTTCGTGCGGCGACATGACATGGTGGTCGGCCCGGCCGGCTCGGGCGCCTTCGAAGGCGCGGTCCAGCACGTCCGCAATTTCGGCCCGGTGCAGCGGGCCGAGGTCACGCTCTCAGGCGGTGAGACCATCGAGATCGACGCCCCCCGCGACCGGGGACTGCGCGCCGGCGACACCGTTGGCCTCGAGCCCCGCCGCTACCGCATCTTTGCGGGTTGAGGCGCCCGTCATTCCGGGGCAGTGCGCAGCACTGAACCCGGAATCTCGAGATTCTCAGGTGCGCAATTTGCGCACCATAGTTCGATGCTTCGCATCGCCCCGGAATGACGACTGCGATTTTCCTCAAAATTCACCTTTCAGCCATTGTTGGTATGCAACAACGCCCCCTCATTTGGGAGCCCCTGAACATGCGCGCTGCGGCCGCGATCCTTCTCATTTTGCTTCTCGCCGGCTGCGCCGGCAATGAAGCGCCGATCCAGCAGCCGTCGATGTATACCGACATGTCGGTCCCGGGCGCCAAGCTCGACGCGCCGGCCGCGGCGATCATGATCTCGCAATATCGCCAGAACAACGGCCTCGGCAGCGTCGAGATCGACCCCGAACTGATGCGGCTCGCCGAATCCCAGTCGGCCGCCATGGCTGCGGCCAACAAGATGGACCATGACGTCCGCGCGCCCCTGGGTAAGCGGCTCAACGCCGGGGGCTATCCGGCCACCGTTGCGGTCGAGAACATCTCGGCCGGCTATCATACGTTGGCGGAAGCGTTTTCCGGCTGGCGCGACTCGCCTCCGCATCGCGCCAACATGCTCAAGAGCGGTGTCACAAAATTAGGCATCGCGGCGAGCTATGCTCCGGGCACCAAGTACAAGGTGTTCTGGACCATGATCCTGGCGTCGACCGATCCCCGATAAGCCAGACTTGATCCCGGGTGCATTGACGTCGCGCTAGACTGTCGCCACGGTGGCTCGCGTTTTGCGATTATTTGCTAATATCCCCCTATGACCGATCATAGCCCGGAAGTCGCAACAGTCCCCGCGAAGGCGCAGCGCGTCCTGGTCCTCCAGGGCGGCGGCGCGCTCGGCTCCTATCAAGCCGGCGCCTATCAGGCACTGTGCCATTTCGACTTCGAGCCCGAATGGGTCGCCGGCATCTCGATTGGCGCGGTCAATGCCGCCATCATCGCCGGCAACGAGGGCCACACCCGCGTCAAGCGGCTCAAGGAATTCTGGGAGATGGTCTCCGCGCCGGTGCCGTGGAAGCCGATCGGCAAGAGCGACCACAGCCGCGAGCTGTTTAATTCCACCAGTGCCGCGCTGATCGCGACCTTCGGCGTGCCCGGCTTCTTCACGCCGCGCGTGCCGCCCGCGCCGCTCTGGCCGCCGGGCAGTCCCCAGGCCGAGAGCTATTACGACACCGCGCCGCTGAGGAAGACGCTGGAGCGTCTCGTCGACTTCGATCGCATCAACGATCTGAAGACGCGGCTGTCGGTCGGCGCCGTCGGCGTCACCTCCGGCAACTTCAAATATTTCGACAATTACGAGTTCAAGAAGCTCGGCAAGCTCATCGGCCCCGAGCACATCATGGCCTCGGGCGCGCTGCCGCCGGGATTTCCGTCGGTCGTGATCGACGGCGAGCATTATTGGGACGGCGGCATCGCCTCCAACACGCCGCTCGACTTCGTGCTCGATGCCGAGGTTGATCGCGACATGCTGATCTTCCAGGTCGATCTGTTCAGCGCCCGCGGCGATCTGCCGAATTCGCTGCTCGAGGCGACCGAGCGCGAGAAGGACATCCGCTTCTCCAGCCGCACGCGAATGAACACCGACAAGAACAAGCAGTTGCACAACGCCCGCAGGGCGGCGCGCGAGCTGATTGCCAAATTGCCCGATTATCTCAAGAACGACCCGTCCGTCGAGTTCCTCGCGAAGGTCTCTCGTGAGAGCACTGTCACGGTGGTGCACCTGATCTATCGCAGCAAGAACTACGAATCCTCGTCCAAGGACTACGACTTCTCGCATGTCGCCATGGTCGAGCACTGGGAAAGCGGCGTGCGCGACGTGCATCTGTCGATGCGCCACAAGGACTGGCTGGAGAAGCCGCAGTCCGGCGAGACCATGGTGACTTACGATCTCACGGGGGACGTCACCGCGCCCCCGGCAAAAAGGAGTGAATAATATGGGTACTCTCTCAGGCAAGAACGCCGTCGTAACAGGTTCGACCAGCGGCATTGGCCTTGCTTATGCGCGCGCGTTCGCGGCTGCCGGCGCCAATGTCGTCATCAACGGTTTCGGCTCGCCCGAGGACATCGAGAAGGAGCGCGCCAAGATCGAATCCGATTTCGGCGTGAAGGCGGTCTATTCGCCGGCCGACATGAGCAAGCCGGCCGAGATCGCCGGGATGATCGCGCTCGGCGAAAAGTCGTTCGGCTCGGTCGACATTCTCGTCAACAATGCCGGCATCCAGTTCGTCTCGCCGATCGAGGAATTCCCGCCGGAGAAATGGGACCAGATCATCGCGATCAACCTGTCCTCGGCCTTCCATGCCATCCGCGCCGCCGTTCCCGGCATGAAGAAGAAGGGCTGGGGCCGCATCATCAATACCGCCTCGGCGCACTCGCTGGTCGCCTCGCCCTTCAAGTCGGCTTACGTCTCGGCCAAGCATGGCATCGCCGGCCTGACCAAGACCGTGGCGCTGGAGGTCGCAACCCACAAGATCACCTGCAACTGCATCAGCCCCGGCTATGTCTGGACGCCGCTGGTGGAAAAGCAGATCCCGGATACGATGAAGGCGCGCAACCTCACGCGCGAGCAGGTCATCAACGACGTGCTGCTCGACGCGCAGCCGACCAAGGAGTTCGTGACGTCGGAGCAGGTCGCAGCGCTCGCGCTGTTCCTGTGCAGCGACGATGCCGCGCAGATTACCGGCACGAATCTGTCGATCGACGGCGGCTGGACGGCGGAATAACGGCCGGGATGCCCCTGGGGTGGGCAGAGGCGCCCCTTGCGCCGTGCCCACCATCTGTCTCCGATTGAAAAAGGTGGTGGGCACGCTTTCGCTTTGCCCACCCTACGACTGAAATTGGACATCGATGCAAACTGGTCCGCGCGGGCCAGTCGTATCCAGCGACAGGGCTTCAGTGCCTCAGCGCGGATGAAGAACGGGCTGCCAAACCCGCAGGAATTCTTGAGCCGCGCGAGGCCGCTTTGGGGGAGCTGAAAAAGACGTACAACAAATAGACGTCTATCAGGATCGTACCCGCCATCACGCTGTATGCCCATGGGCTTGCCGCCAGGTTGAGCTCCATCAACACGCGCGAGAGACCGAATCCCACGACCCAGGCATCAAAGCTCATGCATATCCGGCGAAATGTCTCGGGATCCATCCGGTGGATGAAAAAGGCGCCAAGCGGAATACCAACGGTGGCACAGACAGCTAGCACCGGCAAAATGGCGGTGCTTTCTGCGATGAAGAGGCCGAGATAGTAGTAAGCGAGCGCTGTCAGGCAGGACTCGGTTACCCGAACCAGCGCCAGGCCGGCTCGAAACTCGTCTTTGACCAGACCCTGGTTGTTGAACAACATCGCCAAAGGGGGGCCTGAAATGGTCGTTAACGAATACAGGATTCCCAGGGTCGCTCCAAAGGGCAGGCCAACCAGCCAGCGTAGTTGAATGGGCCTCCGCCAGCCGGCTGCCTGCAATAGAATAAGAGGCAGGATAAGCGAGTAGGTGGCGAGTTTGATCCAGACGGGCTGAACCAGGGAAAGCGCATAGGCTCCGACCGCGATGCCAGGCAGCATGCCGATGAGGATGGGAAACACGCGCTTCCAGACAGCTGGAACGCCGGCTCGATTGATAAAGAGAACGTACACGTTCACGAAGACTTCGATCAGGACCAAAGCCGGATTGAGCACGCGGTTGGCATAGAAAACGAGCGCGACCGGCACGGTTAGGGACGAAAATCCATAGCCAAGCGCACCGTTCACGAAGGCCGCAAACAGGGCGATCCCTGCAAGAACGATCAAAGCGGTGTCAATCGGAGGCATCTTTGGCTTTCATCCCAGCGGGCCGCGTGTCGTCCTCAGCGAGCCGCTGCCGACGCAGCTCATACCGAGGACTAAATCCCGGGGCGAGGTAGGGCGGGTCAATCATGGCTGGCGGAGTCTAGGTCTATCTCGTCAGTCGGGCAATATGACGTAGAATAAATTTTCCCAGAGACGCAACTATCTCAGACGAATAAGAAAAATTGTACTCCGTGTTGCGGATAGGCAGAAGTTTCTCTCTGTTCCCGGACGTTTTGCGAGGCCGTCGTTCCCCGCGAGTGCGCCGGGGCGGGTTCCGTCGGACCTATTTACCAAATGCCAGCACGTGCAGCCTCAGCCGCTGCCGCACGATCCAGAACAGCAGCACGGTCTCGAAGGTGAGCGAGATCGAGGTCGCGGCGGCGGCGCCATGGCCGCCGAAGCGCGGCACCAGCGCGATGCAGAGCACGAGGTTCATGACGAACGCCAGCGCATAGGCCAGCGCGCAGATCTTCTGCTGGCCCAGCATGTTGAGCAGCCGCTCCACGGGGCCGATCGCGGCGCGCACCACGAGGCCAACAGCGGCGACGAACATGATGTCGTAGCCGACAACGAATTGCGGTCCGAACAGCCAGAGCAGCGGCTTGCCGAGTGCGAGTAGCGCGATGGTTGCCGCCAGCGACGGCCAGAATGTCCAGACGATGGCGTGCGCGACATAGGCTGACAGGCGCGCTCTGTCGCCGCTGGCGTTGTATTCGGCGAAGCGATGCGCCGTCGTTGCCGACATCGCGTAGTGAATGAACGACACCAGTGCCAGCGTCTTCACCACAGCAAAGTAGACGCCGACCTCGTCGGAGGGACGGAACTGCTGCAGCACCAGCACGTCGGTGTAGGAGAGCAGCAAATAAAAACCTTCGACCAAAAGGATCGGCAGCGAGATCGCGAGCCAGCCGCTGATGTCGTAGGCCTTGGCGCCCGGCACGATGTGATCGGCGAGCCTGCGGTTCAGCACCACCATCTGTCCGGCCATCGCGATCCACACGGCACCCAGGCTCGCCACCATCGCCGCGACCGCACCGAGATGATAGCCGAGCAGGAAGGCGCCGGCGGTGATGCCGATGATCAGCGCCTGGCGGATGATGAATTGCGGCATCAGGCCGAGTTGCATCCAGTCATGCGAGCGCGCGATGCCGTCCTGGGTGTTGGCGACGACGAAGGCGGGCAACGTCATGCAGCCGATATAGAGCGGCAGCTCCTCGGTCGGATCGATCCAGGGCGAGAGAAGCCTGACGATGCCGGCAAGCGCGAGCGACACCAGTGTCGAGACAGCGAAGACCAGCCAGCGGCTGCCGGACAGAAAACCGCGCAGCAGTGCATGATTGCCGCTGGCCCGATATTCCGGAATGATCTTTTGCGCCGAAGCGGAGATGCCGAAATCCATCATGCTGCCGAGCAGCAGCACCCAGGTCCAGACATAGACATAGATGCCGTAGTCGGATGTTCCCATCCAGCGCGCCAGCAGCACCTGGGAAAGATAGGCGAGGCCCGCGCTGATGAAGCGGATGATGAAGATGGTGCCGGCCAGCCGCCGCGTCAACGATGCTTCGCTCGAGCCGCCCGTCAGTTTTCCGCGCAGCCGTGTGATCAGGCCGGCCGGTCTGGTCGTTGCGGGTTCTGCATCCATCACGGCCAAGTCGAGATCCCCAGACGTCCGCATGCTGCGGCAGGGTCCGGACTTAGCAACCATTCGTTAAGATTCGGTTGGGTGGGAGCGGTGTCGCAACAGCCAACAGTGTCGTCCCGGACAAGTGTCAGCGCAGATCCGAGACGATAGCTGAGAGCGGAGCGGCAGCTTCGCTTCACTGCAAGTTCGTATTGAACTCGTAGGATTTGTCCGGCCCCACCAGCGTGAATTTCAGTGCCGCGCCGTCAGGCTTGACGCCCGGCGGCAATCCGTCGAGCTCGAAGGAAAATCGCTTCACGCCAGGCGGGCCGGGCTCGACCACATCGGGAATCGGCAGCGACCACTCCGGCGTCGGCCCTTCCACGAACAGATTGACCTTGCTGCCCTCGGGGGCGACGACATCGACCACCACGTTCTTGGGCCCGTCGCGCCTGACGTCGCGGATGGTCAGCGGATTGGGGTCGCCGATATTGGCGGGCTTCGGCACGGCGTCGAGCGCTGCGCGCAAATTGCCGTCTTCAGTCGATGCGACGTTGTTGAAGCCGAGCTCGACATTGGCTTCGACGGGAATGCAGAGCTTTTCGCAGACCGCGTAGTTGATCTCGGCGCGCAGCGTCACCGGCTTGTCGGCCGCCTTGGCGACGATGCGCAAGGGCAGCACGATCTGATCGTGATAGCCGATCGAATGCCCGCCCGCGCCGTCGTCAAACTTTTGCGGCGCCGGCCACATCACGGTCACGGCTTCGACATTGTCCGACTTGGAGAAGTCGAACCGCGGAGGAACGCCGGAATCGCCCGGCATGCGCCAGTAGGTCTTCCAGCCGGGCTCGAGCTGGATGGCGATACCGCCGAGCAACACCGTGCCGCTGCGCGATCCCGCGAGCAGGCGCACCGCGGAATGTCCGTCTCGCTGCCACGGCGACGCATCGTCGGTATGGCCAGCCATCGCCAGTGACGACGCAAGCAAGGTTGCTGCGACGCCAATCGCCGCCTGCAGGGGAACTCTGGTCAGCATGGCACGTCTTTACAGGGTCGCCCCTGGTCAAACCATTGAATTGCTTGTGATGGATGCACCCGAATCATATCTCTGCAAGCCTTGATTTGACAGCAGGCCGGCCCGACATCAGGATAGGAATTCAAACCGGAGTGCTTCACTGATGGCTCCCACAGGCAAGAGGACGGGCGAAAGCACCCGCAGCACAGGCTCCGGGCTCCCCAATTCCGCCGTTTACCTCGACGGCCGGCTCCTGATCGCGATGCCAGTGATGGGCGACTCCCGCTTCGAGCGCTCGGTGATCTATCTCTGCGCCCATTCCGCCGAGGGCGCGATGGGCATCATCGTCAATCATCCCGCTGGCAGCATCGACTTTCCCGAGCTGCTCGAGCAACTCGGCATCGTCAAGAAGGGCGAGCACATCAAGCTGCCCGAAAATGCCGAAAGCATGAAGGTGCTGCGTGGCGGCCCGGTCGACACCGGCCGCGGCTTCGTGCTGCATTCCAGCGATTTCTATATCGAGAACGCGACGCTGCGGATCGACGACGGCGTCTGCCTCACCGCGACGGTCGACATCCTGCGCGCGATCGCCAATGGTTCCGGCCCCAAGCACGCCATCCTCGCGCTCGGCTATGCCGGCTGGGGGCCGGGCCAGCTCGAGACCGAGATCCAGAGCAACGGCTGGCTGCACTGCGATGCGGATGCGGACCTGATCTTCGGCGACGACGTCGACGAAAAATACGGCCGCGCCCTGCGCAAGATCGGCATCGATCCCGGCATGCTGTCGAACGAGGCCGGGCACGCGTAGCTGCTGATGGCGTAATATACCGCCGTCATTGCGAGGAGCCCTTGCGACGAAGCAATCCAGACTGTCTCCGCTGAGCAATTCTGGATTGCTTCGCTTCGCTCGCAATGACGGAATTTGCTGGCGCTGTGCTGCCCTACTCCGCCGCCTGCTGCTGCACCGTCGGCTCGGTCCCCGCCACCGTTGCGCGGCGCATGTCGCGGGGCTGCGACTGGTCGTAGCGGCGGACGCGGTGCATGGTCTGGCGGTTGTCCCACATCACGAGGTCATGCAGCTTCCATTTGTGGACGTAGACGAACTCTGCCTGCGTGGCGTGCTCATTCAGGTCGCGCAGCAACAGCCGTCCTTCCGGCACACTCATGCCGACGACCTTGCCGGCATGCGATGAGAGATACAGCGATTTGCGGCGATGCACGGGATGGGTCCGCACCAGCCGCTGCAGCACCGGCTTGAACATTTCCTTTTCCTCGTCGGTATACTCGGTGAAGCCGAGCGATCCGCGCGAATACATCAACGAGTGCTCGCAGACGAGGTCCTCGATCTCCGCCTTGGTCTCGTCATCCAACGCATCATAGGCCGCGCGCATGTCGGCGAATTCGGTGTTGCCGCCCTTCGGGTTCACCACGCGGGCCGACAGCAGCGAGAACTTTGCCGGGATCGGGCGGAACGAGCTGTCGGAGTGCCACAGGCAATTGCCGAGATTGAACAGATGCGTGCGGCTGTCCTTGGCCAGCGGCTTGCCGTCCTTGCCGAGATTGGAGACGTCGTTGAGGCCGGACTGCAGCCGATAGTCCTTCTCCTTGGTCACCGTACCGCCGCGGGCGTCCTCGCGCGGGCCGAAATTCAGCGCGAAGGCCATCTGCTGCTCGTCATTGATGTCCTGGTCGTGGAACACGAGCACCGCGTACTTGTCCATGGCAGACTCGATCTCGCGGGCCTCATCCGGTGTGAGAGCTTTTCGCAGGTCGAGGCCCGAAACCTCGCCGACAAAATGCTTCTGAAGCTGCCGGATGGCGATCGTCATGGTGTTTCTCCCGCGGCTGCGAGCGGTTGGTCCCGCTCTGTCGGTGAAAAGCTACTCTGGCACTCGCAGTTGTCAACGCGCGGCACGCATGGCTCCCTTGTAGCCCGGATGGAGCGGAGCGCAATCCGGGGGCTTTCCGCCAGATGAGAACCCCGGATTACGCTTCGCTTCATCCGGGCTACGCCATACCGTCACGCGTTCCGCGCCATCAGGCCGCCGTCGACGGGGATCACGGCACCGGTCAGGAACGATGCCGCCGGCAGGCACAGGCTCAGCGTCATATGCGCGACCTCTTCAGGGTCGCCGTAGCGGCCGAGTGCGGTGCGGCGCTTGGCGTAGATGGACTTGTGCTCCTCGGAGATGCGATCGGTGATGGCGGTGCGGATCGGGCCCGGGCAGATGCAATTGACGGTGATGCCCTCGCGGCCGAGCTCGACTGCGAGCGATCGCGTCAGGCTCGCGACGCCGCCCTTCGCCGCCGAATAGGGGCTGTGCAATGCTGTGGCGCCCAGCGCTTCGGTCGAAGCAATATTGACGATGCGCGCCGACTTCGATTTGCGCAAGTGAGGCAGCGCGGCGCGGATGATGCGCGGATGGGCCGTCAACATCACCGCGATGCCCTTGGCCCAGGCGTCGTCGTAAGCCTCGTCGTCGATCGCGACGCGCACAGAGATGCCGGCATTGTTGATGACGATGTCGAGCCCGCCGAAATGCGCGGCGACATCGCCAACCACGCGCTTGATCTCGCCGCCGTCGGCGACGTCGAGCCTCCACGCCTTCGCCGTTCCGCCGCTCGCCGTAATATCTTTCGCGACGGCATGGGCGCCTTGCTCGTCATAATCGGTGACCGCGACGTTGGCGCCCTCGCCGGCGAACACGCGCGAAGTGGCGCGGCCCATGCCGCTAGCCGCGCCGGTGACGAGAACGGTCAGACCCTTCACGGAGCGGCTGAGCTCTTTGAACTCGGACATGCTGTTTCCTCGCGGTCTCTTGTTTCTTGTTATGAGATGGACAAGGCTGGCATCGATCCGCAGACAGGTCAAACAAGCAAGACAAGAGGGGAGGCCGCGATGGCGAACGAACTCGATTTCTCAGGCAGGCAGGTGCTGGTGGTCGGTGGTTCCAGCGGCATCGGCAATGGCATTGCACAGGCCTTTCGCGCGAGGGGTGCTGGCGTAGCGGTATGCGGCACACGCGCGCGTGCAACGGAATATCAGGCGGAGGAGGGCTCCGATCTCACCGGTCTTGCCTACGCGCAGCTCGACGTCAGCAATGCCGGCGCCATCGAAGCGTTCAAGCCATCGTTCGATAGGCTCGACATTCTCGTGCTCGCGCAGGGCGCGGTGATCTATCGCCGTGGCGAGTTCGAGATGGCGGGCTTCCGCAAGGTTGTCGAGGTCAATCTCATGAGCCTGATGGCGTGCGCGATGCGATTTCATTCCATGTTGCGGGATTCCAGGGGCGCGCTGATCATGGTGTCCTCGACCGCGGCCTATCATTCCACCATGGGCAATCCTGCCTACAACGCCTCGAAGACCGGCGCGGTCGGCTTGACGCGGACCTTGGGCGAGGCGTGGGCCGAGGACGGCATCCGCGTCAACGGCATCGCGCCCGGCCTCGTCGACACCAAAATGACGAAGGTGACGACGGACAATCCGAAGCGGCTCGAAGGCGCATTGGCACGGATTCCGCTGCGGCGATTGGGCACGCCGGCCGACATGGCGGGTGCCGCGCTGTTCCTGGCCTCGCCGCTGTCGTCGTACATCATTGGACAGACGCTCGTGGTCGATGGCGGGCTGATCTTGTAGCGCATCCTGTAGCCCGGATGGAGCGGAGCGCAATCCGGGGTTTCTTCAATGCGGTTACTATCCGCAAGGTGAAATTCCCGGATTTCGCTCCGCTCCATCCGGGCTACACACTTTCGTCGCGCCGTGGAACTGCGCTGCTCCTGATCGGTTACTTGGGCAGACCCCCGAGGAGGAGCATCATGGACAAGGACAGGATCGTCGGATCGGCCAAGGAATTCGCTGGACGCGCGGAAGGCGCCGTCGGCGATCTCGCAGGCGATGCGCAGACACAGGCGTCGGGCAAGGCGCGCGAAGCCGCCGGCACCGTGCAGAATCTCTACGGCCAGGCCAAGGACGCCGTGCGCGACGCTGCGGACACCGCCACGAGCTATGCCAAGGACGCCTATGAGAACAGCGGCGACACCTTCCGCGATGGCTCCAAGGCGATTGCGCAAAAGGTGCAGGACAATCCGCTCGGCGCGCTGCTGGTTGCCGGCGGCATCGGCTTTGCGCTCGCGCTTCTGATGTCGCGCCCGGCACGTCGCTCGCCGCCGCGCTGGCGCTATTACGGCTGAGCCCGTCCGTCATTCCGGGGCGCGTGTAGGGCGAACCCGGAATCCATCGTGCCACCATCAATGCTGTTGAATCGATTCCGGGTTCGCGCCAAGAGGCGCGCCCCGGAATGACTTGGCCTACCGAACTTCCGCCGCACGCCCGACATTGCCGGGCGGACGCGGGATCGCAGGATTCGGATTCGGGTTGCGCGGCGGCGGCGCCAGCTGGCGCGGCGCGGGCTGCGGCGAGCCGAAGCCGAAGAAATCACGCAGTGACGGGGTAGCCTGTGCCGGTTGCTGTGGCGGCTTCTTCGGTGCGGGCGGCTTGGGAGGCGCGACCGCAGAAGCTGCACCAGGCGTGCCGGGGGCCCCAGCACCTCCGTCGGGCGTGGTCGCCGCAACCGGCGTATCGCCCTTGGCCTGCTCGCGGCCGACCTCGCGGCGCGGCCAGGAATAATCATCCGCGCGGCCCGCGGGCGCGGCCAGCGGCTCGCCCTTCACCAGCGTTTTGGCGGCGAGCGCATCGACAGCGGCTGGACGCGTGCCTGGTCCACCCAGCAATTGATCGGTCGCGATCGAGGCCGCAACCAGCGGCACGATCGGGCCGGCGAGCGGTCGCGGCGGCGGCTTGCCGGGCTCGGCATTGGTATCGGGCGTCGCCGGTTCGCTCGGCAGGGCGATGGGACCGGAGCGGCCCGCCAGGAGACGCGTGATCTCGCGCTCGACATAGTGCGCGAGCTTGCGCGCGCCGGGCTTGGTGAAATAGACGCCGTCGCCGCTGCGCAGCTGACGGATCTGACCTTCGAAGTCAGGGCCCTTCTGCAGGAAGCGGCCGGCCTCGTCGACGAAGCCGTCCCAGACGTCGACATAGGTGATGCCGGCCTTGGCCGCGCCTTCGCGATAGAGCGAATCCAGGAACAGCATGTCCGCGGTGCCCTTGGGGCCGCGGATCGCAGGCAAGCCGACCCAGAGCACCGGCACGCCCTTGGCCTTCAGGACGTTCGCGAGCTCCTCGATCTTCTTGCTGTAGAGCTCGACCCAATGGTCGTCACGGAATTCGTAGACGCCATTTGGATTGCGTGCGGTCTTCTCCGGCGCGCTCGCCGGCGCATCAGCGTTATCGGCGTCGTCCTGCGGCAGGTCGGTATCGACAGGTTTGTCGTCCGGTTTCGCAGCAGAGTCGGGCTTGGCATCGCCGGGCTTCGCATCCCCCTGCTTGCCTTGGGGCTTGGCGCGCGCGCCCTTGTCGTTCTTCTTGTCTTTGTCCTTGTCCGCCGGCTTGTCGGTGACGGGCTCGCGGATCGAAATGCGGTCGTTGAGGCCGAGCATGACGACGATGACGTCAGGCTTCTCGGTCTCCAGAATGCCCTTTGCGGCAGCGGCCCAGTCCGAGGGCTCGCCCTTCGGCTGATACTTGATCAGCCCGGACGTGGTCTTGTGCTTGCGGATCACGCCCATGTCGGGCTGCTCGGTATAGGCGTCTTCCAGGCCGTAGGCGAGCCAGTCGGCCATGGCATCGCCGATCACCAGCACGTTCTTGTCGGCAACGGTGTCGCGCTTGGCGGGCGCCGGCGCGCGCGAAAAATCCTGGCGCGGAGCCTGCGGCTGCTGTTGCTGGAACGGCGCGAAGAAATCGCCGCCGAACCAGCCGCCGCCACGCTGCGGCGGCGGCGCCTGGCGCTGCGGCGGGCCGCCGAAGCCGGGGAAGCTGAAGAACTGCGCCGAGGCCGGTCCCGCGACCGAGACCAGGATCGCAAGCGCCGTCCCCAGCGCGATCAGCGGGCCGGTCTCGGTCAGCGCCTTGAAAAAGGATTTTGGCTTCGACATGCGATCTCGGGCGCGCGCAACGGGGTCTGGAAACAGGTCGTTATAATAACGGAATCGGGCGCCAAACGGGCAAATTCTCTTGCAGATTCTTGGGGCAATTTCTTGGGCAATTTCTTGGGGCAATGCACCGCCGATCGACGAAATCGCCGCTCAGGGTTACTTTCGGGCCGTTTCTACCTCCCGCGCAGCCGGTCCAGCACGTCGGAGGTGGCAAATCCGTCGGCAGGGAGCCCGATCGAGACCTGGAAATTGCGCAGCGCATCCCGGGTCTGGCCGCCGAACTGACCATCCGGGGTGCCCTTGTAGAAGCCGCGCTGGGCCAGCAACTGCTGCAGTTCCAGCCGCTCGGTCCGCGAGAGCTCCCGTTCCTGTCGTGGCCAGGGCTGCACGAACGGCTGCCCGCCGCGCAGGCGGTCGGCGAAATGGCCGATCGCCAGCGCATAGGCCTCGGCGGGATTGTATTTCATGATGACCCGGAAGTTCTGCAGCATCAGGAAGCCCGGCCCTTGCGCGCCTGCGGGCGCGAGCAGATAGGCTTTCTCCGCCGGATGCGGGAAGGGCTGGCCCGTCGCCCGTTTCAGCCCGAGCTTCTCCCATTGCGCCAGCGTCATCATCTTGGCGCGGTCGGCCAGCATGTAGTTGAAGCCTTGGGGCACCACGACCTCAAAGCCCCAGCTCTGGCCGCTCTGCCAGCCGTCCTTCTTCAGATTGTTGGCGGTCGAGGCGATCAGGTCGGTCGGGTTGTCGACGACGTCGCGCCGTCCGTCGCCGTCGCCGTCCACGGCAAAGCGCTTGAACGCGGTCGGCATGAACTGGGTCGGGCCGAACGCGCCGGCCCAGGAGCCGCGCATCTGCTCCGGCCTGAGATCGCCGCGGTTGAGGATTTCCAGTGCCGAGAGGAACTCGTCCTTGAAATAGGCTTGGCGGCGGCCGATGCAGGCGAGCGTCGCGGTCGATTGCAGCACGCTGCGGTCGCCCATCTGCGTCGAATAGTTGGACTCGATGCCCCAGATCGCGGCGATGATATAGCGATCGACGCCATAGGCCTTTTCGGTCGCGTCGAACTGCGCCTTGTATTGGACGAGGATCTCCCTGCCTTTGGCGAGGCGGTTGTCATTCACGAGGATGTCGAGATAGTCCCAGATCGACTTCGAGAATTCCGGCTGCGAATCCATCAGGTCCATGATGCGCAGGTCGGGCGTAAGCCCGGCGGTGAAGCGCTGAAAATTCTCCTGCGTGATGCCGCGCCGTGCGGCATCCGGCCACATCCCCGCAACGCAATTGTCGAAATTGCCGGCCGCCTCGCGGATCGCAGCCGCCGTCATCAGCGGATGGCCGGAGGCGCCGTCCTCGCCAGACCACGGTTGGGCACCGCCAGGGCCGGGCGGGGCTTGCGACGGCTGCGGGTTCGAGCCGGAGAAAATACCGCCGAACAGGTTGGACAGGCCGTTTTGCCCCTGTTGTGCTTGCCCCTGTTGCGCTTGGGCCTGCGCGGGGAACAGCAAGCCGGCCGCAAGCATTGTTGCGCCGGCCAATGTTGATGCTACCGCTGTCACTAATCGTCTCATATCCCACTCGTCGGCCGAAAATTCGCCATCAGGAGGCCTCGTTACGGTTGCCAATATCTTAACAAAGGTGAATTTTTGCTGGTCACCTTTTTCGCAAATTCTCGGAGACGGAGCCCAACATCCGCCTTTGTTACCGGCTGCAAAACGGCTAGCAAGATGCCATTGCTTCTTTCACGCGCGCTCCAAGGTATTCGATCGATCACATGAAAATCCGCAAAGCCGTATTTCCCGTCGCCGGCCTCGGCACCCGCGTCCTGCCCGCCACCAAGGCGATGCCGAAAGAAATGCTCACCATCGTCGACAAGCCCCTGATCCAGTATGTCTATGACGAGGCGCGGGAAGCCGGCATCGAGCACTTCGTCTTCGTCACCGGCCGCAACAAGAACGTCATCGAGGATCATTTCGACAGGATGTTCGAGCTCGACTCGACGCTTGCCGCACGCGGCAAGAAGACCGAGCAGGAAATCCTGGCGCAGAACCAGCCGGAAGCCGGCGCCGTCAGCTTCACCCGCCAGCAGGCGCCGCTCGGTCTCGGCCACGCGGTCTGGTGCGCGCGCGACATCGTCGGCGACGAGCCGTTCGCGGTGGTGCTACCCGACGAGCTCGTGCTCAACACGCCGGGTTGCCTGAAGCAGATGATCGAGACGGCTGCAACGCTCGGCGAGAAGTCCAACCTGATCGCGGTCGAGGCGGTGCCCGACCATCTCACCCATCAATACGGCATCTGCGGCGTCGGAAAACGCAGCGGCAAGATGTTCGAGGTCGACGGCATGGTGGAGAAGCCGGCCAAGGGCACCGCGCCCTCAAACCTTTCCATCACCGGCCGCTACATTCTCCAGCCCGAGATCTTCAAGATTCTGGAGACCCAGGAGCGCGGCGCCGGCGGCGAGATCCAGCTCACCGATGCGATGATCGGCCTTTCCAAATCGCAGAAGTTCTACGGCGTGGAGTTCGAGGGCGAGCGCCATGATTGCGGCTCCAAGCCCGGCTTCCTCCGCGCCAACATCGCCTATGCGCTCAAGCGCCCCGAGCTGCGCGAGGGGCTGATCGCGGACATGAAGAAGTATCTCGGGCAGTGACATCGAAGGCGAAATGCCTTCGATGTCATCCCGGGATGGTCCGAAGGACCAGACCCGGGATCTCGAGATTCTCTGGTGCGCAAGTGCGCACCAGAGTTCGATGCTTCGCATCGCCGCGGAATGACAGCGGTCTTCACGCCACCAGCGACAAGTGCGGCAAGCTCGCCACCACCGACTGATTCCGCCCGCCGGCCTTCGCGGCATAGAGCGCCTTGTCGGCTGCCGCAACCAGCACGGCCCAGTCCATGCCGGCCGTGGGCGCAAGGCTGGCGACGCCGCAGGAGACGGTCGATCCCGCGCCGCCATCGGACCAGCCCAGCACCTTGGCGCGAATGGTCTCGGCGATCTTGAACGCGTCGGCGGCCGACGTGTTCGGCAGCAGCACGGCGAACTCCTCGCCGCCATAGCGCGCGGCGCAGTCGCTGGCGCGACGCACCGAGTCCGAAATGCAGATGGCGATGCCGACCAGCACCTGGTCGCCGGCCTGGTGGCCGAACGTGTCGTTGTAGGCCTTGAAATGGTCGGCATCGATCATCAGCAGCGCTACTTGCGTCTTCTGGCGCATGGCGCGCCGCCATTCCATGTCGATGACCTGGTCGAACTTGCGGCGGTTGCGCAGGCCCGTGAGCGCGTCGGTCGTCGCCATCTCCTCGAGCTTGCTTTCGGCATCCGCGCGCCGGCCGATCTCGCGGGCGAGCACGATGGCCGAGCCCAGCACGAACAGGGAGAGCACCAGCACCACGGCGCCGATGCGCAGCGCTTCCCTCTGCCACAGTGCGAACACCGCGCTCAGCGGCTTGCCTGCCACGACAAACAACGGACCGGCGCCGCTGCTGCGCACGTAGAGGCGCGGCGTCACATCCACCGGCCCTTTTCCGGCGTAGGATCCGCCGGCCTTGAGATTTTCGGGTTTCCAGTCCTGCTGCGTTCCCAGATTCTTGCCGACGATGTCGAGATCGAACGGCCGCCGCATCATGATGGTGCGGTCGCGCTTGAGCACCGTGATGGTGTCTTCGGTGGCGAGGCTCAGCCGCTCGAACAGTTCGTGGAAATAGGTGTAGCGGATCGAGCCGGCGACGACCCCCATGAAGCCGCCGTCGCTATCGCTGATGCGCCGGCTCAGCACGATCGAAAAGGCGCTGCGGAACAGCATCGGGCGGCTGATGAACAGTCCGACGTCCGGGTTGTCGCGATGAACCCTGAAATACTCTTCGTCGGCGCGGTTCTCCGGTTGCGGATCCAGCGTCGAGGCATCGATGCTCAGTCTGCCGTCGGCATCGAACACCTGGATGGCACCGAAATGCCGTGCCGTGGTCGCATGATCGAACAGGATGAGCTGCCGGATCGGCTTCGAGACCGTGGCTATTTCCGGCAGCAGCATGTTGTTGACGACCGCCTTCAGGGACAGGTCGTAGATATCGATGTTGCGGCTGATGTCGGCGTCGATCGAGGTGGCCAGGTTTTCCAGCGTCTGGCGGGCCAGCGCCTCTTCGCCGCGACGCATGTCCAGCATGACGTTGACGCAAATGGCGGAAAAGCCGATCACCGTCACGACCGACGTGATGATCAACAGCTTTGCCGACATACGCCAGGGCCGGCGGGCCGTGGCTTCGCGCCATCCAGACAGCATCCTTTGCTCCCGATCCTAGTGGATGCGCCTGAAATCTTGCGTAGTGTTTAAGCCGCGACGGCACTGCCGCGATGAGTTAAGGATTGGTTTATCCGGCTGACGATTTTCGGCAGGCCTGATCGGCTGGATCCCGGCTTCGGACGAGAGGACTGATGTGAACGACTACGACGCGCTACGTGACTATCTGCTGCGGCAGAAGCAGACGGAATTCGTGCTGAGCTTTGAGCAGATCGAGGAGATCATCGGCGCAGCCCTGCCGCGCGCGGCCAACCGTGCGTCATGGTGGGACAGCCTGCGCAGCCCCGATATCAAGATGCCGCAACGCGAAGCCTGCCTCGCCGCGGGATTTGTCGCGACACGGATGCCGGATGGCGCCAGCGTGCGGTTCACGAAGCGGAAGAAGGACGGGCGGAGGTAGAGCCAAGCCGTCATTCCGGGGCGATGCGAAGCATCGAACTATGGTGCGCACTTGCGCACCAGAGAATCTCGAGATTCCGGGTTCGCCTCTTCGAGGCGCCCCGGAATGACGGCCGGCAATCAGGTCTTGTAGGGTGGGCAAAGCGCAAGCGTGCCCACGTCCTCTGGATGGCGGGCACGGCGGAAGTGCGCCTTTGCCCACCCTGCGGCGCCGCGCACCTCTGCTCTAGAGGCTTCGTCTCACGCTTTCGAGAAATTGTTGCTTTTCGCCAGGCGCGTAACCCTGGGAAGCTCCGTAATACGGTTCATTGGATTGATTGTATGGTGCGGACCGGGCGCGGATCGGTGACTTGGGTGGCACATACGATCTGGTCTTGGCGTGTGCGGCCGATCTTCCCTTCATCGTCGCCGTCGCACCAGCGTAATACGGGTTGAGGACGCACATCTGACCGTTGGCCGATGCCCTGCATTCGTCCATCGTATGGTAGCTGCATCGATAGTAGGGAGTAGCGCCGTAGGCGACGACGTACAGACAAACGGGAAAAGCCGGATCATATGTCTGAGCCCGGGAATGCCCTGATGTTAAGACCATGCCTGTGGTCAAAATCGTCAAAGCCAATGCGCGCATTGGATCTTCCTCCAAGTGGCGCAGCATTCGGTGCACCCGGACCGTAGGCTGCATTGATCCAGGTCAATGTTCTCGGAATGGGTTCATGCGCGGAAACGAGAGGCAGCGCTGGTCTTAAGTATCGTAGACGGCAAAGCGACTTGTCCGCCGCTCGAAGAGCGAAGGCGGAAGCATGCCCACGTCTTCTGAATGGTGGGCACGGCGCAAGTGCGCCTTTGCCCACCCTACGGTACCTCGCGCGAAAAGATCAGCTCGCCGCTTCCAGCCGCACTTCCGTCAGCAGGCGCATCGCGGCATCCGCGTCCATCGGCTCGCCGAAGGCAAAGCCCTGCGCGTATTCGCAGCCCAATTGGTACAGCTCGACCGCGTCGGAATCGGTCTCGGCGCCTTCCGCCACCACGTCCATGCCGAGATCATGCGCGAGCGCGATGATCGACTTCAGGATCACCGGCCGCGTGCCGCGATTGGTGGTGCGGACGAAGGACTGGTCGATCTTGATGGTGTCGAACGGGAAACGCTGCAGATAGGCCAGCGAGGAATGGCCGGTGCCGAAATCGTCGAGCGACAGGCCGGTGCCGAGCTCGCGGATGCGCGTGAGCATTTGCGCGGCGTGCTCCGGATTCTCCATCACCAGCGATTCCGTCAGTTCCAGCTTCAGCGTGCCGCGGGCGACCGACGAGCGCGACAGCACGGTGCGGATATCGTGGATCAGATCGTGGCGCAGCAGCTGCCGCGAGGAGACGTTGACGGATGCGAAGATCGGCTCGCGCGACCGCATCGCGCGCTGCCAGACCGAGAGCTGCTTGGCGGTCTGGTCGAGCACGAACATGCCGAGATCGACGATCAAGCCGGTCTCTTCCGCGATGGTGATGAATTCCGACGGCGCCATGCGGCCGAGCTTGGGATGATCCCAGCGCGCCAAGGCCTCGAAACCCGCGACCGAACGGTCCTCCAGCCGCACGATCGGCTGATACAGGATCGTGAGCTCCTGCCGCTCGATGGCGCGGCGCAGCTCGCTCTCCAGCGTCAGGCGGTCCGTCTTCCGTGCGCGCATCGCGGGCTTGTAGACGTCGATACGGTCGCCGCCGATGCGCTTGGAATGATACATCGCAAGCTCGGCGTCCTTGATGATCTCGTCCGTCAGCTGCGTCTGCGGATCGGACAGCGCCATGCCGATCGAGGCGGTCAGGAAGATCTCGCGGTCGTTGAAGGCGATCGGCGCGCGGATGGTCTTGCGGATGGTCTCGGCGAAATTGGTGATCCGGGCCGGGTCCTGCTCCGACAAAAGGATCAGGCCGAACTGGTCACCGGCGAGCCGCGCCAGCGTGTCCTGCGGCTTCAGGATGCGGGTGAGGCGGCGGGCCAGCGTCAGCAGGATGGAATCGCCGACCGCGATGCCGACGGAATCGTTGACCTGCTTGAAGCGGTCGAGGTCGATCACCATCAGCGTCGGGCGCAGCGTCGGCATCGACTTGGCGAAATGCGCGACGGCACCCAGGCGGTCCATGAACAGCTTGCGGTTCGGCAGGCCGGTGAGGTTGTCATGCACGGAATCGTGCAGCATGCGTTCCTCGGCGTTGCGCAGCTCGGTGACGTCGGTGAGCGTGCCGACCACGCGCGAGACCTCACCGTCGGAGCCCACCACCGGCCGCGCCTTCAGCGCGAACCACATGAAGTGACCGTCGGGGGTACGCAGGCGGAAATCCTGCACCAGGCGGCCGCGGCGCTGGTCGAGCACGCTGTCGAGCGCGGCGCGGAAACGGTCCTGGTCGAGCGGGTGCAGCACCTCGAGCCAGGAGGCCGCCGGGCCTTCCAGCGTGCCGCGCTTCAGTCCGAGCAGGGCTTCCGTCTCGGGACTGGTAAAAACCTTGTCGGCGGAAACGTCCCAGTCCCAGATCAGGTCGCCGGAGCCGGCCAGCGCCAGCGCTCGCCGTTCGATGTCGGAGACGACGCCGGTGCTGGCGCCGCCACCGGCGAAGGCGTGCTGCATGACGGTGAAGCCGATCAGCATCACGATCAGCACGAGGCCGCCGAGCAGGGCAGGGCCGACGATGTCATTGGTGACGGAGCCTGCGACCGTCATGCCGGCTGCGACCACCCAGACCACCAGCAGGAACCAGGTCGGGATCAGCAGCACCGCGCGATCGAAGCCGTGGGTGGAGAGATAGACGATCAGAGCGAAGCCGGCGAAGGCGATCAGCACCAGGGAGATGCGCGCGATGCCGGAGGCGACGGCCGGATCGAACAGTGCCAGCGCGACCAGCGAGCCGAGGAAGGCGAGCCAGCCCACCGTGATGTGCGAGTAGCGCACATGCCATCGACTGAGATTGAGGTAGGCGAACAGGAACACCAGTAGCGTCGCCGCCAGGATCGCTTCACCCGCCGCGCGCCAGATGCGCTCGGCGTTGTTCGACATGTCGAGCACCTTGCCCCAGAAGCCGAAATCGACGCCGATATAGACCAGCACCGCCCAGGCCAGCGCCGCCGCGGCCGGGAACATGATGCTGCCCTTCACCACGAAGAGGATGGTCAGCACCAGCGCCAGCAGGCCGGAGATGCCGATCACGATGCCCTGGTACAGCGTGAAGGAGTTGACCTTGTCCTTGTAGGCTTCCGGCTCCCAAAGATAGAGCTGCGGCAGCTTGTCGGTGCGTAGTTCCGCGACGAAGGTGACGACGGCGCCGGGATCGAGCGTGATGCGGAATACGTCGGCCGTCGCACTTTCCTGCCGTTCCGGCCGGTCGCCGATCGACGGCGTGATGGTTGCGATGCGCGACAGGCCGAGGTCTGGCCAGAGCAATCCCGATGAGACGATGCGGTAATGCGGGGCGACGATCAGGCGGTCGAGCTGGTCGTCGGTGTTGTTGGCGAGCGCGAACACCACCCAGTTCTGGCCGCCCTCGCGCGCGCGCACCTCGATGCGGCGGACGATGCCGTCGGTGCCGGGCGCAGTGGAGACCTGGATGCGATCGGCGTCGCTGCGCTGATGCTCGAGCACGCCGGTGAGATCGATCGCGGGCGCGTCGCTGCGGACGCTGACGGCGTCAAGCGCGCGCGCGGGATACGCGGCGACAAGAATCATGAGGCCCAGCGCGATGGGCGCGAGGCACCTGATCAGACGCAAGGTCAGTTCTCCGCGTTGGACGCAAACTCTGAGTGCAAGAACGGCACGCAAGGCTGGTACGTAAGGACGATTTCAGGCCGGACGGAAGTGGTTCGGCATTCGCGATAGATGCCACGAAAGCGAGGAAAATCAAAGGGTTTCCGCCCGGTTTGCTGGCCCTGCGGCCTAGACCTCCAACACAATTTTGCCAATATGTGCTGAGGTCTCCATGCGCCGATGGGCGTCGGCGGCCTTTTCAAGCGGGAAAGCGCTGTCCATCAGTGGTTTGATCCGTCCTTCGCGCAGCAGCGGCATCACTTTCGCCTCAATGGCAGCCACCATCGCCGCCTTGTCCGCATTACTACGGGGACGCAAGGTCGAGCCGGTATGGGTCAGCCGCTTCACCATCACCTTGGCGATGTTGACGCTGACCTTGGGACCGTTGAGGGTCGCGATCTGGACGATGCGGCCGTCGACGGCAGCGGCGTCGTAGTTGCGGTCGACATAGTCGCCGGCGACCATGTCGAGGATCAGGTTGACGCCGACCTTGTCGGTCTCTTCCTTGACGACAGCGACGAAATCTTCGGTCTTGTAATTGATCGCACGATCCGCCCCGAGCTTGAGGCAGGCGTCGATCTTGTCCTGCGAGCCGACGGTGACGAACACCTTTGCACCGAACGCCTTCGCGAGCTGGATCGCCATGGTGCCGATGCCGGAGGAGCCGCCATGGATCAGCAGCGTCTCGCCGGACTTCAAGCCGCCGCGCTCGAACACGTTGTGCCAGACCGTCATCAGGGTTTCCGGCAGCGCGCCGGCTTCCTGGATCGAGAGCGCCGGCGGCACGCTCATGGCCTGGGCGTCCTGTGCGATGCAGTACTGCGCATAGCCGCCGCCGGCGACGAGCGACATCACGATGTCGCCGATCTTGTGCCGCCTGGCGTTGCTGCCAACCGCGACCACTTCACCTGCGATTTCGAGGCCGGGCAGGTCGCTGGCGCCGGGCGGCGGGGGATAGGCGCCGGAGCGTTGCGCCACATCGGGCCGGTTGACGCCCGCAGCCTTAACCTTGACCAGGATCTCGTCAGGACCGGGCTGCGGAACGGGACGTTGTTCCGGCACCAGGACCTCCGGTCCACCAGGCTTGGAGATGGCGACCACGGTCATTTGCGCTGGCAGCTTGTCCATGATGTGTCCTTGAGCAAAGGTGCGAGGGAAACGAGGCCTTTGATTAGCCAGCGCGGTCCTGGCTGGCAACCGCCCAAGCCGGTTTCAAGCGGTGTGGTCCGGTCCGCGGACGAGAGGAGGAACGACGATGCCGATGGAAGACGACGACCGCCCGCGCAAGAAGGTCACCCACGAGATCGGACAGGATCTCTCACTCTTGTCAGTGGAGGAACTGACCGAGCGCGTCGCCCTGCTCAAGACCGAGATCGCAAGGCTGGAGGAAGCCGCCACCAGGAAGCGCGCCTCGCGCGATGCGGCGAACAGTTTTTTCAAGACGTAGTCGGGAGCGCCTGCTTCGACGCGTCATGGCCGGGCTTGTCCCGGCCATCCACGTCTTTCTTTCCAACAGCGACGAAGAACGTGGATGGCCGGGACAAGCCCGGGCACGACGGCGGAGAGAGCGCGACTACATCCCACTCGGCCACTGGCCGACATGGCTAACGAACCCTCAAAAAATTCGTTCGTTTACTCCCAATTAAGCTTTCGAGTTTATGACTGGAACTGTCCTCGTTTGGACACCGAGTGGCTCCTGTCCACTCTGTTTGACGCCTCCCTGTTATCAACTTTCAAAGCCGCCGGTCTCCGGCGGCTCTTTTTTTCCTCCATTCCCGGTTGAATTCCTCGGAATGACGCGCGGAAACCATATCCGCGCTTGCCGCTGGACTCCGCGATCCCCCCGCGCAATGATTTGTTCATCATAAGCCGGCGCAAAAGCCGGACAGGTAAACAGTTGCGTAAGGGGCGTTAACCATGGAACGTTTGCAGGCCGATGGCGCTCTCGTTCAACTCAGCGAGCGGTTCACCAATTCTGCGGCGTTCGGCGCCCTGTTCCGCGAGGGCATGGATCTCGTCGAAGAGACTGCCGCCTATCTCGACGGAGCCGGCCGCGCCGAGGCCAAGGCGCTCGATCGGGCCGTCAGCCTCACTTACGCGACCGAGAGCATGCGCCTCACCACGCGCCTGATGCAGCTCGCCTCATGGCTGCTGCTGCATCGCGCCGTGAAGGAAGGCGAGATGACGCTGGTCCAGGCCAACCGCGAGAAGACCAAGGTCAAGCTCACCGCCGCCGATCCCGGCCCCGCCGACACCATCGAGAAACTGCCGAGCTCGCTGCAGGATCTGATCCATCGCTCGATGAGCCTGCAGGCCCGCGTGCGCCGGCTCGACAGCTCGATCCACACCCCGCCGGCCGACCACGTCGCGATCGGCAACCCGCTGGTGCCGCATCTCAACGCCTTGAAGGCCGCGTTCGAGCGGTAAGCTCTCCGAGGCAAGCCCCACTCTTGTAGGGTGGGCAAAGGCGCAAAGCGCCGTGCCCACGCTCTTTCTCGATCATGCGCGGGTGGTGGGCACGCTTCGCTTTGCCCACCCTACGAAATCTCGGTCTTGATCGACGACGGCCTCCAAAAACAAAAACGCCCGCGGTCTGCCGGGGGCGTTTTTCGTCTCCAGCCTTCGCTGGCCGGGATCAATCCTTTTTGAGGAAGCCCGAAAACTTCTTCTGGAAGCGCGAGACGCGGCCGCCGCGGTCCATGATCTGGGTAGAGCCACCGGTCCAGGCCGGATGCGACTTCGGGTCGATGTCGAGGTTCAGCGTGTCGCCTTCCTTGCCCCAGGTGGAGCGGGTCAGGTACTCGGTTCCGTCGGTCATGACGACCTTAATCGTATGATAATCCGGATGAATTTCGGCTTTCATGGCAATTCCTAGGGCGCCCGGCGCCCGGCTTGAGTGACTATCGAATGACGGATTTGGCGGGGTCTATACCCCACGGGGTCCCCTAAAACAAGCCATTGTGGGGACTTGAGAACCGGGCCGTCCCTTACGGTACATCCCGGATTTGCCTCGCCCCGTGCCGGGGCCTATGTGGAGCCTACGTCTCTCTTTTGGTCGGATTCCAATGAGCGCAGTTGAACGGCTTGAAACCGGGCATACCGAGGCCCCGTCGATCGAGGCCGAGCTGATCGAACAGCCGGCCAGGGGCCGGGCCAAGCTGCGGCCGCTGCTGGCGCTTGCGCCCTACGTCGCCCGCTATCGCGGCCGGGCGGCGCTGGCCTTCGTTGCGTTGACGATTGCGGCGCTGACCACGCTGCTGGTGCCGGTCGCGGTGCGCCGGATGATCGATTTCGGGCTGACGCCCGAAGGCATCGCGATGATCAACAGCTACTTCTCGGTGATGATCGCCGTCGTCGCCGTGCTCGCGCTGGCGAGTGCATCGCGCTATTACCTCGTGATGACGATCGGCGAGCGCATCGTCGCCGATCTCCGGCGCGACGTGTTTGCGCATCTGCTCTCGCTGTCGCCCTCTTTCTTCGATTCCGCGCGCAGCGGCGAATTGGTGTCGCGGCTCACCGCCGACACCACGCAGATCAAATCCGCGGTTGGCGCCTCCGTGTCGATCGCGCTGCGCAATCTCATGATGTTCCTCGGCGCTGCCGCGATGATGGTGATCACCAGCCCGCGGCTCTCGGGCTTCGTGCTGCTGGCGATCCCCCTGATCGTGCTGCCGCTGGTCGCGTTCGGGCGCTGGGTGCGGCGGCTGTCGCGCAACGCGCAGGATACGCTGGCCGAAGCCTCCGCCTATGCCGGCGAGCTGGTCGGCGCGATCCGCACCGTGCAGGCCTATACCAGCGAGGGGCTCGCCGCGAAACGCTTTGGCGGCGAGGTGGAGCAGGCCTATGAGGCAGCGCGCACCTCCACGCAAGCCCGCGCGGTTCTCACCGCCATCGTCATCTTCATCGTGTTCGCAAGCGTGGTCGGCATCCTCTGGATCGGCTCGCATGACGTGCTGACGGGCGCGATCACCCCGGGCCGGCTCGGCCAGTTCGTGCTCTATGCGGCCTTCGCGGCCGCGGGGCTCGGCCAGCTCAGCGAGGTCTGGGGCGAGGTATCGGCGGCATCAGGCGCGGCCGAACGTCTGTTCGAGATCCTGCACGTGAAGCCCGAGATCGCCGCGCCCGCATCGCCGCGCGCACTGCCCGTGCCGGGGCGCGGCGAGGTCGGCTTCGATCGTGTCAGCTTCGCCTATCCGGCGCGGCCCGACGTCAACGTGCTCGATGCTGTTTCATTTACCGTGCGGCCCGGCGAGAAGGTTGCGATCGTCGGCCCGTCCGGTGCCGGCAAGAGCACGATCTTCCATCTGCTGCTGCGCTTCTACGATCCCAAGGGCGGTTCGATCTCGCTCGATGGCGTGCCGGTGAAATCCGCCGATCCGCGCGACTTCCGCTCCCGCATCGCTTTGGTGCCGCAGGAGTCCAATGTGTTTGCCGCCAGCGCCCGCGAGAACATCCGCTTCGGCCGGCCCGATGCTGATGACGCCGAGGTCGAGCGTGCAGCCGATCTCGCGCATGCCTCTGAGTTCATCCGCCGCCTGCCTGAAGGTTTTGATACCCCGCTCGGCGAACGCGGCGTGACGCTGTCCGGCGGCCAGCGCCAGCGCATCGCCATCGCCCGCGCCATCCTGCGCGACGCGCCGCTGCTGCTGCTCGATGAAGCCACCTCCGCGCTCGACGCCGAAAGCGAGACGCTGGTGCAGACCGCACTCGAAGAGCTGATGGCCCATCGCACCACGCTCGTCATCGCGCACCGCCTCGCCACGGTGCTCTCCTGCGACCGCATCCTGGTGATGGACCAGGGCAAGATCGTCGAGCAGGGCACCCATGCCGAGCTCGTCGCCGCGAACGGGCTCTATGCGCGGCTGGCGAGGTTGCAGTTCGAGGGCGCGTGAGACGCCAGTCTCTCTCCGCCCGTCATTGCGAGCGTAGCGAAGCAATCCAGACCGTCTCTGCGGAAGAATTCTGGATTGCTTCGTCGCAAGGGCTCCTCGCAATGGCGGGCGGAGAGAGCTTGGCGCCTAAGCACCGATTCTCACTCGCACTTCGGCGAGCCCATCGGCACGTTCGGCCACGGCCAGTTCTTCCAGCTGCCGCCCTCGCCGATACAGGCCGATCCGCCGTTGGCCGGCGTCGGGTTGTCGGTCGGAGCAGCGTTGTTCGTTAGCGCTGGCGAACCTGTCGTCTCGGTTGCTGCCTTGGGCGGCGAAGCCAGGCGCTGGTCGACATACACAGTCGACACATAGCCCGCGACCATGACGCCGAGAAAGACCGAAGACCCTTTGGCCAGATCGCTCAGCCGCATTGATCCTCTCCATCAGTTTGCTGATTGCGACACTAGCAAGCCACGCTGCGCCTTTGCGTGACATCAGTCACGGCCGCCACGCCATCTTCAGCACCGGCCGTCCCGATGTCGGGTTCACGTCCTCGCCGGCATGGGCGAAGCCGTTGCGCTCGTAGAAGCGGATGGCGCGGGCATTGTCCTTGTTCACCAGCAGCGTGACGCCTGACGGTGACAGGCGTTTTGCTTCGTCCACCAGCAGCCTCGCCGCGTCCGAGCCCCAATGATCGGGGTCGACCACGAGCTGGTCGAGATAACCATCGCCGTCGATGGTGACGAAACCGCTCAGCGTGCCATCTTGTTCCGAGACGATGATCTGGGCCTTCGGCACCAGATCCTTGCGCCAGCGTTCGCGCCACCAGGCCAGCCGTGCGGCGAAGTCGATCTGCGGATAGGCCTGCTGCCAGCTGCGATGCCAGAGGTCGATCGCCGCCGCTTCGTCGGCGTCCGCGTAGGGGCGAAGGTGGAGCGCGCTCACTACCGCTCCGTCAGCTTCAGCTCGATGCGGCGGTTGCGCTTGTAGGCCTCTTCGGTGTTGGCGGTGTCGAGGGGCTGGAACTCGCCGAAGCCGGCGGCGACCAGGCGCTGGGCCGGCACGCCGAGCGAGATCAGATATTGCACCACCGAGATCGCGCGCGCCGCGGACAGATCCCAGTTCGACTTGAAGTTCGGACCGTTGACCGGCCGCACGTCGGTGTGGCCGTCGACCCGCAGCACCCAGGCGATCTCGGCCGGGATCTTCTTGTCGAGCTCGATCAGCGCGTTCGCCACGGTGTCGAGCTCGGCCTTGCCCTCGGGCAGCAGCGTCGCCTGTCCGGTGTCGAAGAACACTTCGGACTGGAACACGAAACGGTCGCCGACCACGCGGATGTCGGGACGGTTGCCGAGAATGGCGCGCAGGCGCCCGAAGAACTCGGAGCGGTAGCGCGACAATTCCTGCACGCGCTGCGCCAGCGCGACGTTGAGGCGTGAGCCGAGATCGGCGATGCGGTTCTGCGATTCCTTGTCGCGCTTCTCGGATGCATCGAGCGCCTCTTCGAGGGCGGCCAATTGCCGGCGCAGCGCGCTGATCTGCTGGTTCAGCACCTCGATCTGCGCCAGCGCCCGCGCCGAGACCGCCTTTTCCGACTCGAGCGCCTTGCCGAGCTCGGTGGTCTTGCCTTGAGCATCGTTGCCGGCATTGGCAAGGCCTTCATAGAGGCCCTTCATGCGGTCGCGCTCGCTCTCGGCCGAGGCGAGGCCGGCCCTGAGCTGCGAGACCTGATCATCGAGCGAGAGCTTGCCGAGCTTCTCCAGTGACAACAGCTCGGTGAGCTGGGCGATCCTGGCGTTGAGCTGCTCCAGCGCCTTGTCCTTGCCGGTGACCTCCTGCGACAGGAAGAACTGCACGACCAGGAACACCGACAGCAGGAACACGATCGACAGCACCAGCGTCGACAGCGCGTCGACGAATCCGGGCCAGTAGTTGAAGGCGCCTTCGCTGCGGCGGCCGCGGGCTAGAGCCATGCTCGCCTCTCAAATCCTGATTGCTTAACTCTTCTCGGGCTGGCGCGCGATGCGCTCCAGCAGGCGGCGGATCTCGCGGTTCTGCTCGCCCTGGCCGTCGGCCCATTCGCGGATCATCTGCTGCTCGGTCCGCATATGCGAGACCAGCGCCTGGATCGCTTCGGCAAGGCTCGCCATCGCCGCGGTGGTGCCGCGGCTGGCGCTGCCTTCCTCGAGCACGGAGCGTAAGCGTTCGACGGCGGCCTGGAGCTCGCCGCTCGCCACCCCGCCGCCGGTGCTCGCGACGGCGGCGACCTCTCCGTTGCCGTATTCCCGCACGGTGGTGGCGAGCCAGTCTTCGAGGTCGGTGTAGAAGCGGTTCTGCGCCTGGCTCGATTGCAGATCGAGGAAGCCGAGGATCAGCGAGCCGGCGAGGCCGAACAGCGATGAGGAAAAGGAGATGCCCATGCCGCCGAGCGGGGCGGCGAGGCCCTCCTTCAGCGTGTCGAACAGCGCGCCGGCATCGCCGCCGACCTTGAGCCCGTCGATGACCTTGCCGACCGAGCCGACCGTTTCGATCAGGCCCCAGAAGGTGCCGAGCAGGCCGAGGAAGACCAAGAGGCCCGTCATGTAGCGGGAGATGTCCCGGGCCTCGTCCAGGCGCGTTGCGATGGAATCGAGCAGGTGCCGCATCGTCGTCTGCGTGATGCTCATCCGCCCGGAGCGCTCTCCGCCGAGGATCGCCGCCATCGGCGCCAGCAGTTTCGGGTGCCTGGCCGGCGCCAGGCCCGGGTCGGCGATGCGGAAATTATTGACCCAGGACACCTCAGGATAGAGCCGGATCACCTGGCGGAAGGCCAGCACGATGCCGATGAACAGCACGGCCCCGATCAGCGCGTTCAGTCCGGGATTGGCGAAGAAGGCCAGGATGATCTGCTTGTAGAGCACCACGCCCACCAGCGTACACAGCACCAGGAAGACCAGCATCCGCACCAGGAAGACGCTGGGCGAGGACAGTTTTGTGTATTCGATGTCGATGGTGGAGCGGGGCGAGGCGCCTGACGGCATGGCCGGGATCATCCATTACGAAGCTTGCTTGCCTCCGCACTATGGCACAGGCCGGGTGCAAAAAAAGCGCCGGATGTGCGGATTTCGGGAAGGCGCGCGGAACCCAACGCTGAAACCGGGCTTTGTTATCCACGTATTTTGCAAAACTTCGGCATTCCACAGGCTTAGGTCGGATTTTTTGCATGGCGATTTTTCTTGGGGGATTCGCTTCCATCGCGCTCTCGCTCGCGGTCCTGATGGCATTCGCCTGGGTTGTGCAGCAGCGCAGCGGCAATTCCGGTTGGGTCGACACGATCTGGACCTTTGCGGTCGGGCTGGTCGGCGCCGTCAGCGCGCTGTGGCCGCTCGCGGGCGACGGGTCCAATATCAGGCAATGGCTGGTCGCCGGCCTCGTCGCAATCTGGTCGCTCCGGCTCGGCACCCATATCGCGATCCGCACCTTAGGGATCACCGACGATCCCCGCTACGCCGCCTTTGCCGCGGAGTGGGGCCTCAACGCCCCCCGGCGGATGTTCATCTTCCTGCAAAACCAGGCGCTGGGCTCGGTGCCCCTGGTGTTTTCGATTTTCGTTGCCGCGCATGTCCCCGCGCCAGCCCTGCGCGGTCAGGACGTCCTGGGAGCTGCGATCCTGCTGATCGCCATCGCCGGTGAGGCGCTGGCGGATGCGCAGCTGCGCCGCTTCCGGCACGACCCTGCCAACAAGGGCAAGGTCTGCGCGACGGGGCTGTGGCGCTGGTCGCGTCACCCCAACTATTTCTTCGAATGGTTCGGCTGGCTCGCCTATCCCGTGATCGGCCTCGCGGCCGGCTACCCCTGGGGCTGGGCCAGCCTGCTCGCGCCTGTCTTCATGTACTGGATCCTGGTCCACGTCACCGGCATCCCGCCTCTGGAAGCGCAGATGCTGCGATCGCGCGGCGAGCACTACCGCGCCTATCAATCCCAAACCAGCATGTTCTTTCCGTTGCCACCACGAGAGGGAATGGCCGCATGAGCGTCATGTCCACGATCATCGGGACTGCCGAACGCGTGCCGCTGCCGGATCTCGTGGTCCGCGCCGCCATCCAGCGCCTGTGCTCGCGCACCGCAACGCGCCTCGCCGCGCACACGGCCGCCGACGATGCCGCCTTCGCCGGAAAGATGATGCTGCGGCCGATCGCCGAGCATACGGATGCCGCCAACACCCAGCATTACGAAGTGCCGCAAAGCTTCTTCGCGCAGGTGCTGGGCCCGAACCGCAAATACTCCTCCTGCTTCTACAAGACGGATGCGACCACGCTCCAGGAGGCGGAGGAAGAGGCGCTACGCCAGACCGTCGCGCATGCCGGCCTCGCCGACGGCCAGACCATCCTCGAGCTCGGCTGCGGCTGGGGCGCGCTGTCGCTGTGGATGGCGCGGCAGTTTCCGCATGCCAAGGTGACCGCGGTGTCGAACTCGCAAGGCCAGCGCGCCTATATCGAGGACGTCGCGCAGAGCCGCGGCGTCTTGAACCTGCGCGTGGTCACGGCAGACATGAACGTGTTCGCGCCGGAGGGCCAGTTCGACCGCATCGTCTCGGTCGAGATGTTCGAGCACATGATGAACTGGCGCAAGCTGATGACGCGCGTGCGCTCATGGCTCGCCCCCGACGGGCGCTTCTTCATGCACATTTTCACCCATCGCGCCGGCTCCTATGTATTCGACCGCGCCAATCGCGAGGACTGGATCGCGCAGCATTTCTTCACCGGCGGCGTGATGCCGAGCCATCAGCTCGTCAGGCAATATGCCGACATCTTCCAGGTCGAGAAGGAATGGCGCTGGAGCGGCACCCATTATCAGCGCACGGCGATGGACTGGCTCGCCAATTTCGACGCGCATCGCGACACGATCGAAGCCGTCTTGCGCAACGTCTACGGCGACGAGACGAGCTTGTGGATGCGCCGCTGGCGCTGGTTCTTCCTCGCCACCGCAGGCCTGTTCGGCTATGCCGACGGCACGGAATGGGGCATCAGCCACTACCGGATGAAGGCGGCGGACAGCTAAACCCAAGCAGCTTCACGCCGCGGGCACGCTCAACCAAACCGTCACCCCCGCGCAATAGCGAAGCCATTGTCGCTGGAGGCGGCCGCTCCTTCAGCGGCCCTCGAAGGGCGACGGCCCGGCTGCATCTCGGCCGTTCATCCTTCGAGGCTCCCCATGCAACGCTTTGCATCGCATGGCTCACACCTCAGGATGACGGTTCAAAAATTCTAGGGATCGCCGATCAATTGCGATGTTCTGTCGCAGCGCGCAAGCGGTGGAACCAGACTCACAATCCGGTGAGTCCCAGAAAACAACCTGATCTCAGCGCGATAGCTGATGTGACATTGAGCCGCCCGCGCCATGCGTTGCGTCGCAACACGCGCATTCTATTTTGACCGCAGCAGCCGCGCAGGATTGCCAAGAACGGGCGTTGCGCGGGGCGTAGTTTCAACAATCTTGGGGCACCCCATTTCATGTCTGGACTTCGAGCGCGATCGGCATGCGTTGCAATCATGCTCGCGGCCCTTGCGCCGCTGCTTGCTGCTTGCGATGAATCCTCCTCCGCCGTCTCCGCTGCGCAAGCCACCGAACCCGACGTCAGCGTCGTCATGGTCAAACCACAACCGCGCGCCGTGGTGCGCGAGCTGCCGGGGCGGATCTCGCCGACGCGCGTCGCGGAGGTGCGTCCTCGCGTGTCGGGCATCGTGGTCGAGCGGCTGTTCCGCCAGGGCAGCGAGGTGAAGGCGGGCGATCCGCTCTATCGCATCGATCCGCGTCCGTTCGAGGTCGAGGTCATGGCCAATGAGGCCGCGCTTGCCAAGGCCGAAGCCGCGCTGATGCAGGCGCAGCAGCAGGCACGCCGCATCGCGACGCTGACCAGCCAGCGCGCCGCGCCCGAGGCCGAGAACGAAAAGACCATCGCCGCCGAGCGCCAGGCCCAGGCCGAAGTCGAGGGCCGCAAGGCCGATCTCGCGCGGGCAAAACTCAATCTCGATTATGCGACCGTGCGCGCACCGATTGATGGCGTCGTCGGTGCCGCCCTCGTCAGCGAAGGGGCGCTCGTCGTGCAGAACGAGACCAATCTTGCCACCGTGCAGCAGCTCGATCCTGTCTATGCCGACTTCACCCAGTCGGTGACCGAGCTCAATCAGCTGCGTCGTGCCTTCGAGAACGGCGACCTCGATCGCATCGAATCCGATGCCGTCAAGGTGCGCCTCGTGCTCGACGACATCTCCGTCTATGGGCTCGACGGCAAGCTGCTGTTCTCCGAGGCCAAGGTCGACGCCCATACCGGGCAGGTGACCTTGCGCGGCGAATTCCCCAATCCCAGGCGCGAGCTGCTGCCGGGCATGTATGTGCGCGTTCGCATCGACCAGGGCCTGGACTCCGATGCGATCGCGGTGCCGCAGCAGGCGGTCCAGCGCAATGGCGGCGGCGGCAGCGAGGTGTTCGTCGTCAAGGACGACAACCGCATCGCGGTCCAGCCGATCCGCACCGGCTCGGTGCAGGACGGCGTCTGGTTCGTCACCGACGGCCTGAAGGCCGGCGACAAGGTCGTGGTCGAAGGCTTCCAGAAATTCGCGGCCGGCGACAAGGTCAAGCCGCAATCCTGGTCGGAGGCGGATGCGACTGCCGACGTCAGGCACGCGCAAAAGCTCGCCCGGTAACCGCCATGCCGAGCTTCTTCATCGACAGGCCGATCTTCGCCTGGGTGGTCGCGCTGTTCATCTGCCTGATCGGCGCGATCTCGATCCCGCTATTGCCGATCGCGCAATATCCCATCATCGCGCCGCCCTCGATCTCGATCTCGACCAGCTACCCGGGCGCGTCGCCGGAAAACCTCTACAACAGCGTCACGCGCCTGATCGAGGAGGAGCTCAACGGCGCCTCCGGCATTCTCAATTTCGAATCGACCAGCGACTCGCTCGGCCAGGTCGAGATAACGGCCAATTTCCAGCCGGGCACCGACACCAGCGCGGCCTCGGTCGAGGTGCAGAACCGCATCAAGCGGGTCGAGGCGCGCCTGCCGCGCGCAGTGATCCAGCAGGGTATCCTGATCGAGGAAGCCTCCAGCGCGGTGCTGCAGATCATCACGCTGAACTCGACCGACGGCAGCCTGGATGAAGTCGGCCTCGGCGACTTCATGATCCGCAACGTGCTCGGTGAAGTCAGGCGTATCCCCGGCGTCGGCCGCGCCACGCTCTATTCGACCGAACGCAGCCTTCGCGTCTGGGTCGATCCCGCCAAGCTCGTCGGCTATGGCCTGACCGCCGACGACGTCAACAAGGCCATATCGGCGCAGAACGCGCAGGTCGCCTCTGGCAGCATCGGCGCCGAGCCCTCGACCGCGACCCAGCGCACCTCCGCGTTGGTGCTGGTCAAGGGCCAGCTGTCCTCGCCGGACGAGTTCGGAGCCATCATCCTGCGCGCCAATGCCGACGGCTCGACCGTGCGCCTGCGCGACGTCGCGCGCATCGAGGTCGGCGGCCTCAGCTACCAGTTCAACACCCGCCTCAACGGCAAGCCGACCGCCGGTCTCTCCGTGTTGATGTCGCCGACCGGCAATGCGCTGGCGACCGCGAGCGCGGTCGAAGCCAAGATGAAGGAGCTGTCGCGTTTCTTCCCGGCGAACATCTCCTATGAAATCCCCTACAACATCACGCCCGTGGTCGAGGCCTCGATCAAGAAGGTGCTGACGACGCTGCTCGAGGCCGTGGTGCTGGTCTTCGTGGTGATGTTCCTGTTTCTGCAGAACATCCGCTATACCATCATCCCCACCATCGTGGTGCCGGTGGCGCTGTTAGGGGCCTGCGCCACGCTGCTGCTCGCCGGCTATTCCATCAACATGCTCAGCATGTTCGGCATGGTGCTCGCGGTCGGCATCCTCGTCGACGACGCCATCGTCGTGGTCGAGAACGTCGAGCGCATCATGGCCGAGGAGGGCCTGTCGCCGAAGGAGGCCACGCGCAAGGCGATGTCCCAGATCACGGGCGCCATCATCGGCATCACCCTGGTGCTGATGGCGGTGTTCGTGCCGATGGCGTTCTTCCCCGGCTCGGTCGGCATCATCTATCGGCAATTCTCGGTGACGATGGTCGCAGCCATCGGCTTCTCCGCCTTCCTCGCGCTGTCGCTGACGCCAGCGCTGTGCGCGACCTTGCTCAAGCCCGTCGCGGCCGGCCACGGCCACGCGAGAAAGGGCGTGTTCGGCTGGTTCAATCGCATGCTCGAAGGCGGCAAGGAGAGCTATTCCCGCACCGTCGGCTTCTCGCTCAAGCGCACCGGCCGCCTGATGCTGGTCTATGCCGCGCTGCTGGTCGGCCTGTCCTGGGCCTTCGTCAGCCTGCCCGGCGGCTTCCTGCCCGTCGACGACCAGGGCTTTGTCACCACCGACGTGCAGACGCCGTCGGATTCGTCCTATGGCCGCACCGAGGCCGTGATCGAGAAGGTCGAGAAATATCTGGCGCAGCGGCCGGGTGTCGACAACGTCACCTTCCTCACCGGTTTCAGCTTCTCCGGCCAGGGCATGAACACCGCGCAGGCCTTCATCACCTTGAAGGATTGGTCGGAGCGCGGGCCGAAGGATTCCGCGGCGGCTGTCGTCAACGACGTCAACCGCGATCTCGGAGCGTCGATCCGCGACGCAAAGATCTCGGCGCTGCAGCCACCGCCGATCGACAATCTCGGCAACTCCTCCGGCTTCTCGTTCCGCCTGCAGGACCGCGGCCAGAAGGGCTATCCGGCGCTGATGCGCGCCGCCGACCAGCTGATCGCGGAGGCCAATGCCAGCCCGGTGCTGCAGAAGGTCTATCTCGAGGGCCTGCCAGAAGCGGGCGTGGTCAATCTCGTGATCGACCGCGAGAAGGCCGGCGCCTTCGGCGTCACTTTCGAGGACATCAACAACACCATCTCGACCAATCTCGGCTCGAACTACATCAACGACTTCCCGAATCGGGGCCGCATGCAGCGCGTCGTGGTGCAGGCCGACGCCCGCGACCGCATGAAGACCGAGGACATCCTCAATTACAACGTCAAGAACAGCGGCGGACAGCTGGTGCCGTTCTCCTCCTTCGCGACAGTCGAATGGTCGCGCGGACCGACCCAGATCGCCGGCTTCAACTACTATCCCGCGGTGCGCATCTCGGGCGAAGCCAAACCCGGCTTCACCTCGGGCGATGCCATCGCCGAGATGGAGCGGCTTGCCGGCAGGCTGCCGCGTGGCTTCGGCTATGAATGGACCGGCCAGTCGCTGCAGGAAAAACTGTCGGGCTCGCAGGCGCCGTTCCTGCTGGCGCTGTCGGTCTTCGTGGTGTTCCTGTGTCTGGCCGCGCTCTATGAAAGCTGGACCATCCCGCTCGCGGTGCTGCTCACCGTGCCGCTCGGCATCGTCGGCGCCGTGGCCGCGGCGGTGCTGCGCGGACTGCCGAACGACGTCTATTTCACCGTCGGCCTGATCACCATCATTGGCCTTGCCGCCAAGGACGCGATCCTGATCATCGAGTTCGCCAAGGATCTGCGCAAAGAAGGCAAGCCACTGGTCGAAGCGACGATCGAGGCCTGCCGCCTGCGCTTCCGTCCGATCCTGATGACGGGCCTTGCCTTCATCTGCGGCGTGCTGCCGATGGCCATCGCCCACGGCGCCGGCGGCGCCAGCCAGCAGGCGCTCGGCAGCGTCGTGATGGGCGGCATGATCGCAGTCGTGATCCTGGCGCTGCTGATGGTGCCTGTGTTCTTCGTCTCCGTGCAGCGCGTGCTGGCGGGGGACAGGGAGAAGGTGGCGGCGAGGGAAGGTGACGCTTACGGGCCGCCTGCTCCGGTGAAGCCATAGGGCACACCGTCATTCCGGGGCGTGCGCAGCACGAGCCCGGAATCCATCCTGCCACCATTCATGCGGATCAAGGATTCCGGGCTCGCGCCAAGGGGCGCAACCCGGAATGACGGCGGAGCTTGCCTTCGCGCGATCGTCGGTCCAGACTGCATCCCTGGATTGAAAACACGTGCAATTCGCGTCGCGAATGCAGCCTGCCGATTGAGAGCACCTGATGCGTCCGACCGACATTGCGATTTCGAACTATCGCTCCATCAGGCGGCTCTCCCTCCCAATCCACCCCCTGTCCGTGTTCGTGGGCGAGAACGGCGTCGGCAAATCCAATCTCTACAAGTCCCTGTCGCTGTTGCGCGACGCGGCGACCGGGCGGATCACGCGCACGATCGCCGAGGAGGGCGGACTGAATTCGGTCTGCTGGTCAGGCATCCGCAAACGCGGCGAAGATGGGCGATTGCGGTTGTCGGCCAGATTCGATCGCCTGAAATATTCCATCGAAATCGGATTCCCCAGCCCGGTCGCGGCGGCGTTTGCCGGCGAGCCAATGATCAAGGAAGAGAGCATCGAGGCGACGCAGGACAAGCGAACGGTTCGACTGATGGAGCGGAAGAATTCGCTCGTCAGCATCCGCGGCGGCAGCGGCGCATGGACCAGCCACAAGGATGCGGTGCTGCCGTCCGAGCCCGCGCTTGCGGGCTTTTTCGACGGCAAGGAATGCCCTGAAATCGATCTGATCAGGAATGCAATGCTGGGCTGGCGCTTCTATCACGACTTTCGCACCGATCCGGCGTCACCGATCCGAAAGCCGTGCCTCGCGATCACGACGCCCTCGCTCAGTGCCGATGGCAGCGATCTGGCTGCGGCCCTGGCGACGCTCTATACCATCAGGGGAGATGCCGCCGACCTGCAGGCGGCGATCCAGGATGCCTTCCCGGGCGCCGAGCTCCGCGCATGGGAAGAAGGCGGCCTGTGTGAATTCGATCTGCAATTGGAGGATATGCCGCGGCCTTTCAGGGCGCATGAACTATCCGACGGGACGCTGAAATACATCTGCCTGCTCGCGGTGTTCATGGGCTATCGGCTTCCACCGTTCATCGCGCTGAACGAACCCGAGGCCAGCCTGCATCCGTCGCTGCTGGCGCCATTGGCCCGTCTGATCGTCAAGGCCTCTGGCCGTGCCGACATCTGGATCGTCACCCATTCGGAGCAGTTGATGGACGCCTTGCGAAGCGAGAGCTCAGTCCCGCTTCGCCGCGTGATCAAGTCGAAAGGCGCCACGATGATCGAGGGCCTGACCCTCGGCGGTGAGTATCGGGACGATGAAGACGACGATTAGGTACGCACTCACCATCGTTCACGATATCCGCTTTGATCGCGCAGCAAGAGACCGCCCGAAGGCGGTCTCGCATTCGGCACGGTAGGCGTTCCGTCAAAGATCGACCTGGATGGAAATGTTCGAACGTACCCAATCCGACTGTCCAGCCTTCAGCCGCTTGGCTTGAAATTCTGCGAACGCTGGATCGGCACCTAGTGAGGCCAGGGCGCGGCCATAGGATTCGACACTGTCGAAACGAGCGACGAAGGCGTAGTTCCCGACCTCGCCGCCGATCACTGACCAATAGCTGACATCGGCTCCGTGTTTCCTCCAAAGTGCCGCGCCGTCTTTTGCCAGCTGTAAGATGGTCGCAAGATCACTACCGGGTCTTGGATGCGAAACGAACTGCATAGCAACTGCAGGCATTTTCTCCTCCAATGAAAAAAGGTGCCGCCAAACGGTTTTTGGCTGGAGGAGAATTCCAAAGAGTGCAGCCTCAAGATTGATCTGGATCAATTCTATTTCTCCAGCTTGGCGGCAGTCTGCCCGCCCTCGCTGAATGACGGCATTGCATGGAGATCGCCCATGATGGAGCAGCGCAATCGCGTTGTTCAGGTCAGCCGCTTCGGTGATCCCGAGAGACTGGAGGTCGTCGACGCTCACCTGCCGATCGCCGGCCCGGGCGAGGTGCGTGTTCGCGTACTCGCCTCGAGCCTCAACTACACCGAGGTGTTGATCAGGCGTCACCTCTATCCGCAAACGATGCGCCTTCGGCCGCCCTTCGTGATGGGCTACGACGTGGTGGGGGCAATCGATCAACTCGGCGAAGGCGTGCATGACTTTCAGATCGGCGACCGCGTGGCCGACATGACAGTGGTCGGGTCAAACGCCGGGTATCGCACGCTTCGGGCGAGGGACGTGGCCCGCGTGCCGGCGGGCGTGGACGCGGCTGAAGCGGCCGCGCTGATCTTAAGCTGGACGACTGCGCATCAGCTTCTGCACCGCGCGGCCAGGGTCCAGCGAGGTCAACGTGTGCTCGTGCACGGGGCCGCCGGCGCAGTCGGCCAGGCGCTGCTCGTGCTCGGAAGATTGGCCGGCCTCGAGCTGTGGGGCACTGTGCGCGGCGAGCACATGGCGCTCGTCCGAGAGCTGGGGGCGACGCCGATCGACTACCAGCATCAGGACTTCACGCGGATCGTGCCGGGCGGGTTCGATGTCATCATCGACGGCGTTGGCGAGGACGGCTATCGCCGCTCATACGCGGCGCTGAAGCCAGGTGGCCTGCTCTGTGCCATCGGTTTCTCGGCGAGCGTGCAGGCACAGCGTCGAATGATTCCTATCTTGTTGGAGATCGCGCGCCTTTATCTGTGGAGATTGTTGCCCGGCGGCAAGCGAGCGCGCTTTTACTCGGTCAATGCCATGCGGGCGCGACATCCCAACTGGTTCAAGGATGACCTGGAGCAACTGTTCGGGCTTCTGGCAACGGGCGCCATCCGGCCGCGCGTCGCCGCGCGAATCTCTTTTGAGGAGGTCGTCGATGCTCACCGTCGCCTCGAGGCTGGTGGTCTTGAGGGCAAGCTCGTGCTTTGCCCGGATCTGTCGCGTCCCAGCCAGCGCGCCGCCTGACGCGGCGCGCTGGGCGGTCACGGCGGATCGCCTCGACGTGCCTACTGCCCGAGCCGCTTCAAAATCTTCACCAGCTCCCCGTGCACGTACTCGTTCCCGCACACGACATCGCCCGTGACCAGCGCATCGCCCGGGGTGTTGATGTCGCTCACCGTGCCGCCCGCTTCGCGCACCATCAGCATACCGGCGGCGATGTCCCAGGATTGCAGATTGCGCTCCCAATAGCCGTCGAGGCGGCCGGCCGCGACGAAGGCGAGGTCGAGGGAGGCGGCGCCGAAGCGGCGCAGGCCCGCGACGCGGTCCTGGATCGCGGTCATCTCGCGGCGGAATTCCTCGTGATCGCCGCGGCCGATATGGGGCAGGCCGCAGGCCACCACGCATTCGCTGAGCTGGCGGCGGCCGGCGACGCGCAGGCGCTGGTCGTTGAGGAAGGCGCCCTTGCCACGCTCGGCGATATAGAGCTCGTCATTGGCGGGGTTGTAGATCACGCCGGCGATGATCGTGCCCTCGCGCACGAGGCCGATCGAGATCGCGAATTGCGGGATGCCATGCAGGAAGTTGGTGGTGCCGTCCAAGGGATCGACGACCCAGGTGTGGCTCTTGTCGGTGCCCTCGCGCGTGCCACCCTCTTCGCCGATGAAGCCGTAGCCGGGGCGGGCCTTGGCGAGGTCCTGGTAGAGGATCTCCTCGGCGCGCTTGTCGGCGAGCGAGACGAAATTGGCCGGCCCCTTCAACGAGACCTGCAGATGCTCGATCTCGCCGAGATCGCGCTTGAGGCTGCGGCCGGCGCGGCGCGCGGCTTTGACCATGACGTTGATAGTGGCGGAATACAGCATGAGATCAGTCTTTGACGGGGGAGGGGCGCGGAAGGCGCCATTTGAGGGGGATTGGGTGCCCCGCGAGGGGGCAAAGGTCAAGTCATTCGGGTCCTTTGCAGGTCACTTGTGTCGGGTCATTTGTTCCCGAGCCATTTCTTGGCGGCGGCCTCTGCCTTGGTGCGGTCGTCGGCCGGCAGGTCCGCCAGCTGCTTGTCCAGCTCCGGATCGCCCTTGCCTGATGTTTTGGCCACCAGGTGCCACTTGAAGCCCTCGACCTTGTCGACGGGTGCGCCCATGCCGTTGATCAGAACCCAGGCCAGGCGGTTCTGCGCGATCGCGCTGCCCTGGCGGGCGGCCTTGCGCAGCAGCGCCACGGCCGCGGGCTGGTTCTTCGGCGTGCCGGTGCCGTTGAACATGGCGATGGCGTATTCGACCTCGGCGTCGACGTTGTCGGCGAGCGAGGCCGCCTGGAGCAGCCGCACCGCGCGCTCGGGGTCCTTCGGCACCCCCGTGCCTTCCTTGTAGAAGGTCGCGAGCGCGTATTGCGCCTCGGGCAGGCCGGCATCGGCCGCCTGGCGCAGCAGTTCGGCGGAGCGCTTGACGTCCTGCGGCAGGGTTTGGCCGTCGAGATAAAGCAGCGCGAGATTATAGGCCGCCTTGGGCTCGCCGAGCTTGGCGGCGGAGGCCATCAGCTTGACCGCCTCGCCCTTGTCGACCGGGCCGCCGCGGCCGGCCATCCGCAGCATCGCCAGCGCGAACATCGCCTCGCGATCGCCGGCATCGGCGGCGCGCTTGTACCATTCGACCGCCTTGGCGTAGTCGCGCCGGATGCCCATGGCGTTGGAATAGAGCTCGCCCAGCATGGTCATGGCCTTGGCATCGCCGGTCTGGGCGCGCGCGCTGGCGAGGTCGAAGGCGGTCTTGTACTGGCCGCGCTGATAGGCGCCGAACACCAGGTCGACGTTGGAATTGTCGGTTGGCGGCGCAGGGATCACGGTCGCCGGCAGCGTGGGGCTCGGCGAGGCCGACGGCTTCGGCGCCGGCTCCTTCTTCCTGGTGATCGTGTGCGGGGTGGCCTTTGGCTTTTCCTTCGCAGGCTCTTTGGCCTTTTGCTTGTCGGGCGCGGGGCTCGGGATTGTCGCCGGCGGCGTGATCTGAAGCTGCGCGAGCGCGGGCGTTGCCAGCAGCAGCGTGGCCACAAGGGTGATGCGCGGGAGCGTCATGTCGCCTGCTAGCCCTGGCCCATGGCAGCCGCCGCGAAGGCCTGCTTGATTGCGGCGTCGGCCTCGATCAGCGCGGCCTTGGGCCCACGTGGATCGGCCCAGATGAAATCGCCGACCAGCACGAAATCGGCGCCGCTGGCGGCGAAGTCGTAAGCCTCTTCGATCGAGGCGGCGAAGCCGACGCAGGGGGGCTCGAACAGCTCCGCCCACCAGTCCAGCCGCTCGGCGATCGCCTGGGCCGAGGGCCGCTGGCCCTTCTTGTCGGGCTCGCCGAACAGCACGTAATCGGCGCCCATCTCGCCCGCATTCATGGATTCGTGGCGCGTCTCGAGCCCGCCGACGCCGGCGATGCGATCGGGCTTGAGCGATGGCGTCGCCTCTTCCAGCGCGGCGACATCCGAAAGATGCGCGCCATCGGCGCCGCCGCGCGCGACGATCTCGGGGTGGCCGTCGATGAGCAGGGCCGCGCCGGCGTTCTGCACGACCGGCGCCAGCGCCTTGATCCGCGAGATCATGGTGCGCTGGTCGGTCTCCTTCAGCCGCACCAGCACGGCTGCGACATCGACGGCTGCGAGCAGATCAGGCAACTCGGCAAGGAGCGCAGCGGGATCATCGACCACGGGCGTCGCGAGATAGAGACGCGGCGCCGGGCGCGGCGGAGGCGATTTGTTCGACAAGGTCTAGGCTGCCTTCTTTTCCAGGCTGCTTTGCCATTCGCCCTTGGAGGCGAGGCCGTTCATGCGGGCACGATGACTGAATGCGTTCTGTCCGGCCGTAACATTCTCGGGCCTTCCCGACCAGGCCTTCTGCGGCGCGGCCTGCAGCGCGCGGCCGTAGGAGAAGGTCAGGCCCCAGGGCAACGGACACGGCAGCGGGCAGAGCTTGTGCATGGCGTTGAGATGCGCGGTCGCCTCCTCGTCGGACTGGCCGCCGGAGAGGAAGGCGATGCCGGGCACCGCCGCGGGCACGCAGGCCTTGAGCAGCCGGATCGTCTTCTCCGCGACCTCCTCGACGGAAGCCTGCTTCGGGCACTTCTTTCCGGGCACCACCATATTGGGCTTCAGCACCATGCCTTCGAGCGCGACGCGCTGCACCCGCAATTCCTGGAACGTCTTGTTGAGCACGCGGCTCGTGACCTCATAGCAGCGGTCGATGTCGTGATCGCCGTCCATCAGCACCTCCGGCTCGACGATCGGCACGATCTGCGCGGCCTGGCACAGCGCGGCGTAGCGCGCCAGTGCATGCGCATTGACGCTGATCGCGGTCATCGAGGGAATGCCCCGGCCGTCAGTGCCGCTGCCGATATCGATCACCGCGCGCCATTTGGCGAAGCGCGCCCCGCGCTCGTAATATCTCTTCAGCCGCTCGGCGAGCTTGTCGAGCCCGACGGTGACAAGCTCGCCCGGGCACATCGGTAAGGCTTGCGTGCCCTCGTCGACCTTGATGCCGGGAATGGCGCCGCTTTGTTCGATCAGCTTGATCAGCGGCGTGCCGTCCGCAGCATCCTGCCAGATCGTCTCGTCATAGAGGATCACGCCGGAGATGTACTGGCTCATGGCCTCCTTGGCGCGGAACAGCATTTCGCGATAGTCGCGGCGGTTCGTTTCGGTCGATTCCACGCCGATCGCGTCGAACCGCTTCTTGATGGTGCCGGAGGATTCGTCGGCGGCAAGGATGCCCTTGCCCGGTGCGACCATGGCGGTCGCGATCCTGTTGAGCTCAGTCAGATTCATCGAGAGGTCCTCCCAAAACGATTCTGCCCTTGCCCGTGAAAATAGACCGTTCTCGGGCAATTGCCGAGACAACGTTGGTCGCAGGGGAGGGGACATCGGTCATTCCGGGTTCGCCGCTTTGCGGCGCCCCGGAATGACGGGAGAAGGTGCCTGCGGAGGGGTCTTACGCCACCCGCGCGATCGCTTACGCGACCTTGGGATCCAGCTCGCCCTTGGCGTAGCGCCTGGCCATCTCGGCGGTGGTCAGCACCTTCTTGATCTTCGCGGCCTGGCCTGCGGTGTTGAACTCCTGCAGCCGCTGCTTGCACAGCTTGGTCATGGCTTCCATCGCCGGCTTCAAATATTTGCGCGGATCGAACTCTTCCGGATTGTCCTTCAGCACCTTCCGGATCTGGCCGGTCATGGCCATGCGGTTGTCGGTGTCGATGTTGATCTTGCGCACGCCGTTCTTGATGCCGCGCTGGATCTCGGCAACCGGCACGCCCCAGGTCGGCTTCATCTTGCCGCCATAGGCGTTGATGATGTCCTGCAGGTCCTGCGGCACCGAGGAGGAGCCGTGCATGACCAGATGCGTGTTCGGCAGCTTGCGGTGGATCTCCTCGATCACGTTCATGGCGAGGATGTCGCCGTCAGGCTTGCGGGTGAATTTGTAGGCGCCGTGCGAAGTCCCCATCGCGATCGCGAGCGCGTCGACCTTGGTCTCCTGCACGAATTTCACGGCCTCGTCCGGATTGGTCAGCAGCTGATCATGCGACAGCTTGCCCTCGGCGCCGTGGCCGTCCTCCTTGTCGCCCATGCCGGTTTCGAGCGAGCCGAGCACGCCGAGTTCGCCCTCGACCGAGATGCCGCCGAGATGGGCCATGTCGGTCACGGTCTTGGTGACGCCGACATTGTAGGCCCAGTCGCCGGGGGTCTTGCCGTCGGCCTTGAGCGAGCCGTCCATCATGACGGAGGTGAAGCCGGCCTGGATCGCGGTCATGCAGGTCGCGGGCTCGTTGCCGTGGTCGAGATGCACGCACACCGGAATGTGCGGATAGATCTCGGTCACCGCGTCCATCATGTGCTTGAGCATGACGTCGTTGGCGTAGGAGCGCGCGCCGCGCGAGGCCTGGATGATGACGGGCGCGTCGACCTGGTTGGCCGCGTCCATGATCGCCAGCGCCTGCTCCATATTGTTGATGTTGAAGGCCGGTACGCCGTAATCGTTCTCAGCCGCATGGTCGAGCAATTGACGCAACGTGATCCGAGCCATCTGTCTATTTCTCCCGTTTGGGCCTGCAAGCTGACTTGAAAGGCCTATTGATTACTTGCTGCCAAGTTACTTGGTGCGAAGCACTTCGACGCCGGGCAGCGGCTTGCCTTCCATCCATTCAAGAAATGCGCCGCCGGCGGCCGAGACATAGGTGAATTGACCTGCCACATGGGCCTGGTTGAGGGCCGCGACGGTGTCGCCGCCGCCGGCGATCGAGATCAGCTTCTTGGCCTTGGTGCGCTCGGCCGCGTGCTTGGCGGCCGCGACCGTGCCGCGGTCGAACGGCTGCATCTCGAACGCCCCGAGCGGCCCGTTCCACACCAGCGTGGCGGCATCGTCGATCGCGGCCTGGACGCGCACGATCGATTGCGGGCCGACGTCGAGGATCATGCCGTCGGCCGGAATCGCATCGAGCCCATAGGCATGCGAGGGCGCATTCGCCGCGAAATGGTAGGCGACGGTGGCGTCGACCGGCAGGATGATGGCGCAATTGGCGGCTTCCGCCTTCTCCATGATCCGCAGCGCCGTGGGCGCAAGCTCCTTCTCGGCCAGAGACTTGCCGATCGCGACGCCCTGGGCATGCAGGAAGGTGTTGGCCATGCCGCCGCCGATCACCAGCGCATCGACCTTGGTCACGAGGTTTTCCAGGAGGTCGATCTTGGTCGAGACCTTGGCGCCGCCGATGATGGCGATGACCGGCTTGGTCGGCGAGCCCAGCGCCTTCTCCAGCGCGTCGAGCTCGGCCTGCATGGTGCGGCCGGCATAGGCCGGCAGCTTGTGGCCGAGACCTTCGGTCGAGGCATGAGCGCGGTGCGCCGCCGAGAACGCGTCGTTGACCCAGATGTCGCCGAGCTTTGCCAGCTCCGCGACGAAGGCCGGATCGTTCTTTTCTTCCTCTTTGTGGAAGCGGGTGTTTTCCAGACACAGGATGTCGCCATCCTTCAACGCCGCAACGGCCTTGGCCGCAGGCTCGCCGATGCAGTCGTCAGCGAAGGCGACGGGCCTCTTCAGGACGTTCGCCAGCGCTTCCGCGACGGGCCTCAGCGACTCCTTGGGGTCGCGTCCCTTCGGCCGGCCGAAATGCGCGAGCAGGATCACCTTGCCGCCCTTGTCCGCGATTTCATTGATGGTCGGCGCGACGCGCTCGAGCCGGGTCGCGTCGGTGACGCGGCCATTGTCCATGGGCACGTTGAGATCGACGCGCAGCAGCACGCGCTTGCCCTTCACGTCGACGTCGTCGAGGGTGCGGAATTTGTTGGTCATTGGATGGCCTCAACCACTTGGGCTGTCATTCCGGGGCGGTGCGCCAGCACCGAAGCCGGAAACTCGAGATTCCGGGTCTGGTCGTTCGGACCATCCCGGAATGACGAAATCTGCGAGGTCAGATCACCTTGCTCATCGCAACGGCGGTATCCGCCATGCGGTTCGAGAAGCCCCACTCGTTGTCGTACCAGCTCATCACGCGCACCAGCGTGCCGTTCTGCACCTTGGTCTGGTCCTCATGGAAGGTCGAGGAGTGCGGGTCGTGGTTGAAGTCGATCGAGACGTTCGGCGCATTGGTGTAGCCGAGCACGCCCTTGAGCTGCTGCTCGCTGGCGCGCTTCATCGCCGCGTTGATTTCCTTGGCGTCGGTTGAGCGCTTGGCGACGATCTTGAGGTCGACGACCGAGACGTTCGGGGTCGGCACGCGGATCGCGACGCCGTCGAGCTTGCCCTTCAACTCGGGCAGCACCAGGCCGATGGCCTTGGCGGCGCCGGTCGAGGTCGGGATCATCGACATCGCCGCCGCGCGGCCGCGATAGAGATCCTTGTGCAGCGTGTCCAGCGTCGGCTGGTCGCCGGTATAGGCGTGGATCGTGGTCATGAAGCCGGTCTCGATGCCGACGAGGTCGTTCAGCACCTTGGCGATCGGCGCGAGGCAGTTGGTGGTGCAGGAACCGTTGGAGACGACCAGGTGATCCCTCGTCAGCGTCTCGTGGTTGACGCCGAAGACGATGGTGGCGTCGGCGCCGTCGGCGGGCGCGGAGACCAGCACGCGCTTGGCGCCGGCGGTCAGATGCGCGGAGGCCTTGTCCTTCGAGGTGAAGATGCCGGTGCATTCCAGCGCAATGTCGACGCCGAGATCCTTCCAGGGCAGTTTTGAGGGATCGCGTTCGGCAGTGACCTTGATCTTGCCGTTACCAAGGCTGATCGAGTCACCCTCGACGGTCACGGTGCCGGGGAAGCGGCCATGGACGCTGTCATAGCGGAGGAGATGGGCATTGGTCTCGACCGGGCCGAGATCGTTGATGCCGACGACCTCGATGTCCTTGCGGCCGGACTCGGCGATGGCCCGCAGGACGTTGCGGCCGATGCGACCAAAACCGTTAATTCCAACGCGGACTGCCATGTTTCGTCTCCTTATGACCGTTCAGTGACGGCTGTTCAATGACCCCATCATCCCGCACAGCGCGCGCTTTGCGCGCCTGCGAGGGTTTTTTAGAGGCGGACGCCCGGTTCGGCCGGGCGGTGCTTGATCATATGGGACCTTACGTAGTCCTTTTTTTTGGCAAGCTCAACTCTCAGGAAACGCGCTTCAGCACAGCGTTAACCGTGGCCTCGGCGGTAATGCCGAAATGCTTGAAAAGCTCCTTCGCCGGACCGCTTTCGCCGAAGGAATGCATGCCCACGAATTCGCCATCCTGGCCGATCACGGCATCCCAGCCCCAGCGCACCGCAGCCTCGATCGCGACCTTCACCGGCGCGTTGCCGATGATCGCCGCGCGCTTGGCTTCTGGTTGCGCTAACAACAGCTCGAGCGAGGGCACCGAAACCACCCGTGACGCGATGCCGCGCTCGGCGAGCTGCTTCTGGGCGGCCACCGCGATCTCGACCTCGGAGCCGGACGCGAACAGAGACACCTTGGCTTCGCCCTGTGCCGGAACCAGTTCGTAGGCGCCCGCCGCGCAAGGGTTGTCGTTCGGCGCGGTGGTGCGGAGCTGCGGCAGGTTCTGGCGGGTCAACGCCAGCACGGTCGGGCCGTCCACGCGGTTCAGCGCAAGCTCCCAGCACTCGGCGACTTCCATGGCATCGCAGGGACGGAACACGCGCATGTTGGGAATGGCTCTGAGCGCTGAGAGATGCTCGACCGGCTGATGGGTCGGGCCGTCCTCGCCGAGGCCGATGGAATCGTGCGTCATCACGTAGACGACGCCGGCGCCCATCAATGCGGCGAGACGCATGGCAGGCCGCGCATAGTCGGTGAACACCAGGAAGGTTGCACCGTTCGGCGCGAAGCCGCCATGCAGGAAGATGCCGTTCATCGCAGCCGCCATGCCGTGCTCGCGGATGCCGTAATGGATGAAGCGGCCCTTCGGCGTCTTGGCCGAGAACGCGGTCGCCGACTTCGCCTTGTTGTTGTTGGAGCCGGTGAGGTCGGCGGAGCCTGCGAGGAATTCCATCGGCATCGCGCCGGCGATCACTTCGATGACCGCTTCGGACGATTTGCGGGTGGCCGCGACAAGCGGCTTTTCCAGCAGTTCCTTCTTGTAGGCGCGCATGGCTTTGGCGAGCGAAGCCGGGCGCTCATGGCGCAGGCGGCGTTCGAACTCGGCGCGCTTGCGGCTGCCGAGCTCACCGAGCCGAGCCTCCCATTCCTGACGCGCCGCGGCGCCGCGGCTGCCGGCTGCGCGCCAGGCTTTCAGCACGTCATCGGGCACCGAGAACGGTTCGAGCGAGATGCCGAGATTTTCCTTGGCGGCCTTCAGCTCGTCGGCGCCGAGTGCTTCGCCATGCGCCTTGGCGGTGCCGGCCTTGTGCGGTGCGCCGAAGCCGATGGTGGTGCGGCAGGCGATCAGCGTCGGCTTGTTGGATTTTTGTGCGCGGGTGATCGCAGCCGCGATCGCAGCCTGGTCGTGGCCGTCGATCTTCTCGGCGGCCCAGCCCGCCGACTTGAAGCGCTTCACCTGGTCGACCGAATCGGAGATCGAGGTAGGGCCGTCGATCGAGATGCCGTTGTCGTCGTAGAGCACGATCAGCTTGCCGAGCTTCCAGTGGCCGGCCATCGCGATTGCTTCCTGCGACACGCCCTCCATCAGGTCGCCGTCGGAGGCGAGCACATAGGTATGGTGGTCGACGATCTTCTTGCCGAACTCGGCGGCGAGCATCTTCTCGGCCAGCGCCATGCCGACCGCGGTCGAGATGCCCTGGCCGAGCGGGCCGGTGGTGGTCTCGATGCCCTTGGTGCGGAAGTTCTCCGGGTGCCCCGGCGTCAGCGAATCGACCTGGCGAAACTGCTTGATCTGGTCCAGCGTCATTTCGGAATTGCCGGTCAAGTACAGCAGCGAGTAGAGCAGCATCGAGCCGTGGCCGGCCGAGAGCACGAAGCGGTCGCGATCCGGCCAGGCCGGCGCCGCGGCATCGAATTTCAGGAATTGCGTGAACAGCACCGTGGCGATGTCGGCAGCGCCCATCGGCAGGCCGGGATGGCCCGATTTCGCTTTCTCGACAGCGTCCATCGAGAGGCCGCGGATCGCGTTGGCCATGCGGTTGTGGTCGACCTGCGTCATGTCTGAAATCCGTCTGAAATGAAGCGCTTGGCGGCGATTCGCCCGCGCGGAAAGGAGCCTTTCGGCCACTGAAGGTCGGGCTGGGATAGCACCTCGGTTCCGGGAGTCCAAGGCAATCAAACGCGCCACGGCGCGAAAAGCTGCTTACGGCATGATCCGGAAAAGTGGAGGCCGGTTTTCCGGCCAGATCATGCCCGCAAGAACGGTGCATAGTTTCGCGGCGGCGTTGCGCTTGGCTAGCTTGCCACGTAAATTTCTGCTTCTAACCGCTTGCCGAACCGAGTCTTTTGCCGGGCGGCAAGCCCGTAAGATGAAGGCCACGGGCAAAGCCCACAGGGTTCCGCCGCTGACTGCATGAACGATCGCGTATCCAAAAGCTCTGCCATGACGGAATCGTCCGCCGTCGAGATCGAGATCGCGACCCGCAGACTCACGGCGGCGCTCGACGCGCTCGAAAGCGCGGTCGAGCGAAGGCGTGATGCCGATCGCGACGAGAACGAGCTTGCGACGCGGATCCAGGCGCTGGGCGCCGACCGCTCACGCCTTGCCGACGAGCTCGACGGCGCGCTGGTGAAGGCGCGCAAGCTTGAACGCGTCAATCGCGAGATCTCCGACCGGCTGGATTCCGCGATCGTCACGATACGCTCGGTGCTCGATACCGGAGAGGACGGATGAGCCACATCAACGTCACCATCAACGCAAGGCAATACCGCATGGCCTGCGAGGAGGGCCAGGAGGTGCGGCTGCTCAAGCTCGCCGAGAGCCTGGAGACGCGGATCCAGTCGTTGCGCGGAAAGTTCGGCGAGATCGGCGATGCGCGCCTCACCGTGATGGCAGCCCTGACCGTCTGCGACGAGCTGATCGACGCCGGCAACCGCATCCGCACCATGGAGCAGGAGCTGGTCGAGCTCCGGGATTTCCGCAACGCCGCCGTCGAGCGCGCCCGCATGACCCAGACCGCCGTGGTCAACGCCCTGAACGCCGCCGCCGAGCGCATCGAAAAGTCGACCCAGGTGCTGAACCGCACCGTCGGCAACGGGATTGCGATTGGGTGATCTTCTCCCTCCCCGTCATTCCGGGGCGCGCCCCTTGGCGCGAGCCCGGAATCCATTCATCCACAGCGCCTGCGGCCCGATAGCTTCCGGGCTCGCGCTGCGCGCGCCCCGGAATGACAGTGGAGAGCGCACTTTTCGGCTTGGCACACAGCCCGGCGCTCCCGCCGGGCTGGCGATTCGTCAGTATCGTTGTTACATTGCTCCAGCGAGGCTGCGACGTGCGTCAGGAGCCATATATCCCCGGGGCCTTATCGATCCTTTAGGGAACTGTCCCTGGCCGGGCCCGTGGGCCCGGACATATGGTGCCCACCTACTTTCGTAGGGAACTCCGGGATCGAGTGCTTCAACGGCGTCCGCGGCTTCGCACTTGATATCTGCTTGGTTTGTACCTGTTGAATCGACTGCGGCCAGTTCAACCGGTGTCATTCCCCGCGACCCGGCTACGCCAAGGCTTCGCCGAGGTTCAGTCCAGGCGCGCCGAAGCTTTAGCGTAGGCGGCAAGCGGGGAATCCAGTACGCCGCGGCCTTTGTGTGAATCACGACCGCCTCTGGAATACTGGATCACCCGCATTCGCGGGTGATGACCGCGAGCAAGCACACATGACGAACACAAAATCCGAACTCCGCGCCAAGGCCCTCGCGGCGCGCGATGCGCTCAGCGAGAAGAAGCGCATCACCGCCGCCGCAAAGCTCGCCAGGCGCGGGCTGCCGTTCAAGCTGCTGCCGGGCAGCATCGTCTCCGGCTATTCGCCGATCCGCAGCGAGATCGATCCGCTGCCGCTGATGAAGAAGCTCGCCGAGGACGGCGCCAGGCTGGCGCTGCCTTGCGTCACCGCGCGCGGCCAGTCGCTGATCTTCCGCATCTTCCATCCGAGCGACCGCCTGATGCTCGGCCCGCTCGGCATTCCCGAGCCGTCGCCCGCGGCCGCCGAGGTCATTCCCGATATCATGCTGACGCCGCTCGCGGCGTTCGACCGCCTCGGCCATCGCATCGGCTATGGCGCGGGGCATTACGATTTCACCTTCGCGCATTTGCGCAAAGCGAAGCACATCGTCGGCATCGGGCTCGCTTTCGCTGCGCAGGAGATCAAGGCGGTTCCGGCACTATCCCACGACGTGGCGCTGGATTATGTGCTAACGGAAAGCGACGTGTTCGATTTCCGGAGTTCTGAAGTTGCGCATTCTCTTCGTGGGTGATGTCGTCGGCCGCAGCGGGCGTAGCGCCGTCGCCGAATATCTGCCCGGCATGGTCAAGGACTGGTCGCTCGATTTCGTCGTGGTCAACGGCGAGAATTCGGCCGGCGGCTTCGGCATCACGGAAGCGATCTATCAGGAGTTTCTAGACGCCGGTGCCGACGCGGTGACCCTGGGCAATCACTCCTGGGACCAGCGCGAAGCGCTTGTCTTCATCGAGCGCGCCGAGCGTCTGGTGCGGCCCGCGAACTATCCGCGCGGCACGCCCGGCCGCGGCGCCGCTTTGGTCGAGACCAAGAACGGCAAGCATGCCCTCGTCGTCAACGCTTTGGGCCGCGTCTTCATGACCCCGTTCGACGATCCCTTTGCCGCGCTCGAGCGCGAGCTGGGCGCCTGTCCGCTCGGCGTCGCCGCGGATGCCATCGTCGTCGACTTCCATTGCGAGGCCTCCAGCGAGAAGCAGGGCATCGGCTTCTTCTGCGACGGCCGCGCCAGCCTCGTCGTCGGCACCCACACGCATGTGCCGACTGCCGACCACCAGATCCTCTCGGGCGGCACCGCCTACATGACCGACGCCGGCATGACCGGCGACTACGATTCCATCATCGGCATGCAGAAGGAAGAGCCGCTGCGCCGGTTCACGTCGGGGATTCCGTCGGGCCGGTTCGAGCCGGCCGCGGGCGTGGCGACGCTCAGCGGTGTGGCCGTGGAGACGGATGACGCGACAGGGCTCGCGCTACGCATCGCACCGGTGCGCGTCGGTGGAAGGCTGGAGCCGGCAACACCGAAATTCTGGTTGAGCTGAAGAACGAAGCTACACTCTCCGAAATCGTAGGGTGGGCAAAGGCGCACTTGCGCCGTGCCCACGATCTCTCTCCATGTTCGCAAAGCGCGTGGGCACGCTTCCGCCTTCGCTCTTCGAGCTACGGCGGACAAGTCGCTTTGCCCACCTTGAGCTAGCAGCGCGTCATACTCAGTGTCGTCCCGGCGAAGGCCGGGACCCATACGCCGCAGCAGCAGTTGTCGCGCGAGATTGCCATTGCTCGTCTTCGCAAGACTCTTGCTGCGGCGTATGGGTCCCGGATCTGCGCTGCGCTTGTCCGGGACGACAGCGGGGATTGATGCGCGATCATGCGTCAATCCCTTGCCGTAGGCAACGTGCGACACCTACTCCGCCGTTTGCCCCCTCAACTCCGCCACGTCCTTCGCCGTCAGATTCGAGCCCTTCGCCCCGAACCGCGCCGTGACGTAATTCGCCACCGCCGCGATCTCGTCGTCGCTATACGCCTTGCCGAACGCCGGCATCGACAGCGCGCCTTCAGGCGTGTGCCTGATGGTGCCGGAGATCACGATCTGCGCGACGTTGGTGGCGGCGGGATCGTTGACGGCCCAGGTGCCGGTCAGCGTTGCCATCGGCGATACCGGGCTCTCGCCGCTCCAGCCGTGACAGCTGGCGCAGGCGCTGGCGAACACTTTTTTGCCGCGCGCGTCGGCGCTCGCGCCTTCTTTGGGAGAGGCGGGAGCGACCGGAGCCGTCGTGGCCGGCAGATCAGGGGAGGAGACCGGCGGCACGCTGCGCAAATACGCAACGATGGCGCGGATGTCCTCCGGCGCGAACTGGCTAAAACTGTGGTCGACGGCTTCGCCCATCGGACCCGAGGCCGAGCCGTGGCCCGGCGCGTGGCCGAGCGACAGATACGAGATCAGATCCTGATCGCTCCAGTTGCCGAGACCCGTCGCCTTGTCCGAGGAGATATTGAAGGCGTGCCAGCCGGCGGTGATCGCGCCTGCAAACTTCTTGCGGTTGTCGAGTGCGAAGCCGAGATTGCGCGGGGTGTGGCACTCGCCGCAATGCGCCAGCGCTTCGGCCAGATACGCGCCTCTGTTCCACTCCGGGCTCTTCGAGGTATCAGGCGCAAAGCGCGTGTCGGGATTGAACACGGCCGACCAGAAGATCATCGCCCAGCGCTGGTTGAACGGGAACGACAGCGTGTTGTCGGGCGCCCTGGCGTGCACCGCCGGCAGGCTGAACAGATAGGCCTTCACCGCCAGCACGTCCTCGTCGCTCATGTAGGTGTAGGACGTGTAGGGCATTGCCGGATAAAGCCGTGCACCGTCATGGCGCTTGCCGCGCTGGACCGCGTTGAGAAAATCCTGGTCGCTGTAATTGCCGATGCCGGTGTCCTTGTCCGGCGTGATGTTGGTGGAATAGAGCGTGCCGAAGGGCAGCTTGAACGCCAGCCCGCCGGCATAGTCCTTCTCGCCGGGCTTGGTGTGGCAGACCATGCAGTCGGCTGCCTTCGCCAGATATTCGCCGCGCTCGACCAGGCTCGCTTTCTCCAACTTGGCGGGCGCACCGGTCGGCTTGCCGGCGCGGTCATCCGCCAGCGCCACCTTGGTGCCGCCGGCAAAATCGAGCGGCCCCGGTCCTCGGATGATGAAGACGCCTGCTACCACCGCAGCGATGGCGATCACGACGATGCCAGCGAGGATACGCATTGTCCTGTTCATGCCTTCCTCCCCGCAGCCAGCAGTTTCCGGTCAACGGGTAAGCGCCGCAGCGCCACGCCGGTTGCGGCAAGAATCGCGTTGCGCAGCGCCGGCGGTCCGGCGTTGACGCCGGCCTCGCCGATGCCGCCGGGTGCTTCGCCGCTCTTGACGACGGTCACCTCAACCTTCGGCGTCTCGTTGATGCGCATCATGCGGTAGTCGTGGAAGTTCGACTGCTGCACACGGCCCTTGTCGATGGTGATCTCGCCATAGAGCGCGGCGGTGAGGCCGAAGATCAGGCCGCCCTCGATCTGCGCCTTCACCGTGTCAGGGTTGACCGCAATGCCGGTGTCCACGACCGAGGTGACGCGGCGGAGCACGATCTCGCCGATGTCGTCGATCTCCGCTTCCACCACGGTCGCGATGAAGCTGGCGAAGGATGGCTGCACGCAGACGCCGCGGCCGACGCGGGCCGGCAAGGGCTGGCCCCAGCCTGATTTCTCCGCGACCTGATTGAGCACCGCGAGCATGCGCGGGTTCTTGGTCAGCATGGATTTCCGGAATTCGATCGGGTCCTTGCCGGCCTTGCGCGCCAGCTCGTCCATGGCGCATTCGACCGCGAACACGTTGTTGTTCGGGCCGACGCCGCGCCAGAAGCCTGTGGGTATCGACAGCGGTTCGGCCCGGACATATTCGACGTGGAAATTGGCGAAATCGTAGGGCGCATCGACCGCGGCATCGATGGCGTCGATGTCGATGCCCTGCTGGAACGCCGGCGGCAGCCACCGCGCCAGGATCGCGGATCCCGCGACCTTGTACTTCCAGCCTGCGACCTTGCCGTCGACCAGCGAGGCCGTGATCTGGTCGCGATAAACCGGACGGTAGACATCGTGCTGGATGTCTTCCTCGCGCGTCCAGATCACCTTGACGGGATAGTCGACCTGCTTTGCGATTTTCACCGCCGCAACCACCATGTCGGGCTCGAGCTTGCGGCCGAAGCCGCCGCCGAGCAGGTGCTGATTGACGATCACCTTGTCGACGGGAAGACCGGCGGCCTTCGCCGCCTCCGACTGCACCCGCGTCATGATCTGCGTGCCGGTCCAGATCTCACAGGCATCTGGCCTGACATGGACGGTGGCGTTGATCGGCTCCATCGAGGCGTGCGCCAGGAACGGCAGTTCGTACGCCGCCTCGAACCTGTCGCCAGCGGCGAGCGCGTTGGCGATATCACCGGTCGACTTGGCGACCGCGCCGTCCTTCTCGCTGGCCTTGCGCAAATCGTCCCAGATGTCCTTGGTGGAGATTTTTGCGTTCGGCCCCTCGTTCCATTCGATCTTGAGCGCCTCGAGACCTTTCTTCGCCGCCCACATGTGATCGCCGATCACGGCAACGGCGTCGTCGAGCACGACGACCTTGCGCACGCCGGCGACTTTCATCGCCGCGCTGTCGTCGACCTTGGCGACCTTGCCGCCGAACACAGGGCAATTGGCGATCGCGGCGATCTTCATGTCGGGCAGGATCGCGTCAATGCCGTAGAGCGCCTTGCCGTTGACCTTGTCCGGCGTGTCGAGCCGCTTCAGCGGCTGGCCGATCAGAACGAAATCCTTGGGGTCCTTGACTGCGACGTCCTTGGGCGGCGTCTGGCTCTGCGCGGCAAGCGCCAGCACGCCATAGCCCAGCTTGCGGCCGCTTTCCGCATGGGTCACCTCGCCCTTCGAAGCCGTGCAGCTTGCCGGCTCGACGCCCCACTGGCTGGCGGCCGCCTGGACCAGCATCGCGCGCGCGGTCGCGCCGGCCTTGCGCAGCGGCAGCCACCAGGCGCGGATCGAATTGGAATTGCCGGTGACCTGCAAGCCGAAGGTCGGGTTGCCGTAAAGCTTGTCGTCGGGCGGGGCGTGCTGCACCTCGACCTTGCTCCAGTCGGCGTCGAGCTCTTCGGCGATCACTGCCGAGATCGAGGTATACGTGCCCTGACCCATCTCGACCTGGGGCATCATCAGCACGGTGCGGCCGGTCTCGTCGATGCGGATGAAGGCGTTCGGCGCGAACTTGCCGTCGGTCGCGTCCTTCTGCACCGGCTCGTTCGGGGCGGCGCGCAGCGGTAGATGGAAGGCGAGCAGGAAACCGCCGGCGAGGCCGCCGGTCAGCAGCGCGCGGCGGGAGAGATTGTCGGGTGCATTCATGGCGGACCTCACGCCTGTTTGCCGGTGGCGGCGAGCTTGATGGCCTCGCGGATGCGCACATAGGTGCCGCAGCGGCAGATGTTGCCGGCCATCGCTGCATCGATGTCGGCATCGTCAGGATTGGGCGTTGTCGCCAGCAGCGCCGCGGCCGACATGATCTGGCCGGACTGGCAGTAGCCGCACTGGATCACTTCGGCCTCCAGCCAGGCCTTCTGCACCTTCGCGCCCGCGGGCGTCGTGCCGACATGCTCGATGGTGGTGATGGCGCGGCTTCCGACCGCGCTGACCGGGAGCACGCAGGAGCGCACCGCCTTGCCATCGACATGCACCGTGCAGGCGCCGCATTGCGCGATGCCGCAGCCGAACTTGGTGCCGGTCATCCCCAGGATGTCGCGCAGCACCCACAGCAGCGGCATGTCAGGTGGTGCATCGAACGATTTCGTTTCGCCGTTGATGGTGAGAACTGTTGCCATATGCATCCCCTTGCTCGCACCGGATCGCTTGCGGCGACCTGCTCGGCGAAATTTCGCGCGACGATAATCATACCGATGCGCAACGATGAAGCTTTCAAATTCGCAGCAATGCATATCTGCGCCGGCGAAGCGTCACGCCATGACGTTCACGAATTTGTGCGGCGATTGCTGCAAAGCTTTTGGGCTAATTGATATGATAATCGTCATGTTTTGACGCATTTTCGTCATGACGCCGCCGATCGGAGCAAGACAATCGTGCGAACACGCAAAATCATGCGATGACGAAATTCGTGCGATTGGGAAAGTTGGGAGGCTGCGAGAGGCGCACGGTCTGTTGCTGTGCCCACACCCCAGGTGTTTTGCCCGACGAGTCAACAGCCCTTAGACGCCTGGCGCGTGATGTGGCGCCAAGCCATTGATTCCTCACGCCCCGGCTACTGTGCATGGGGTTGTTTTCGATATTTTGCTCGCTACAGCTTGTAAGCCGTGCGAAAGCCACCCCAGTGCCGGCCCTGCACGCGGATCGGGACGTCGATCTCGCGCATCATCACCGTGTTGCCGTTGCCCATGTCGCGCGCATAGCTCTGGATCAGATAGGAGCGCTGGTTGTGCGCGGCCGCCAGCCCCGCTGCATCGTTGAAGATGCGCCGGTTGCGGCAATTGGCCGTGTTCCAGGCGACATCGCCCGGCCGCTGCGGATGTGAATAGATCTTGTTGTGAACAGGCAGGAAGCCGTTGCGGTCGACCATGGCGCAGAACGCCATGCGCGGCTCCCTGGCGAGAAAGGCCTCCTGGAACGGCGGCAGCGCGCGGTCGGCCCAGTCGAGATATTTCGTGCGGTATTGCTGCGGATTGGTGCCCGCGATCTCCGCGTAGTCGGTGTCGAAGAGGTCGTCCATCTTGACCTCGCCGCGCGCGACGGCCTGCTCGAAGATTTTTGTCAGCGCGTTGCCGGCCTCCATCGCGCGGGTGACGAACTCGGTGTTTTCCTCGTGGATCGACCAGAGCTTGTCTTCGATCTTTTCGCGCAGCTCGGCATTGGGGCTGACGAATTGCGTGCGCGCGCCGGCCTTGGATTGCTCGATCACCCGCAGGCGGCAGGCGCCGATATCTTCGAGGCTGCCGTCGATGATCGCCTGGGCTGCGAGCCTGGATGCTTCCGTGCCGCCGATCAAGACGCCGTCCATCGCGATCTCATAGACCGGCAGCGCGCCGCGCGCGCTGTCGAATTTGAGATGGCAGGGCAGGCGCTCGGTCTTGCGGCGGTCGTCGTGCTCGCTCTGCTTGAGCAGCACCGCGCAGCGCGATTTCAGCTTCTGCGCGAAGGTCGTCACGGCCTTGCCGGCGCTGGCGACGTTCTTGCCGTGAGTCTCGGCCGCCTTGGTCGCGGCGTCGATCTCGGCCGCGCTCTCGCCGACGGCGATGATGAATTGCGAGGCGCTGCTGGCGTTGCCTGACACCTCGCTGGTGGTGGCATTCTGCTCGGCCACCGCGCCGTTGACGGTGTCGAACACCGGGCGGATCGCCTCGATCGCCTGCGAGATCCGGTGCACCGCGTCGACGGAGCCGGCGGCGTCGCGCTGCAGCGCGTCGATCTTCTTGGAGATCTCCTCCGTCGCGCTCTGGGTCTGCACCGCGAGCGCCTTCACCTCGGTCGCGACGACGGCAAAGCCCTTGCCGGCAGCGCCGGCGCGCGCGGCTTCGATGGTGGAGTTGAGCGCGAGCAGTGTGGTCTGCCGCGCGATCTGGGCGATCAGGTTGACGACGTTGCCGATCGCCGCAGAGGATTCGCGCAGGCGGTCGACATTTTCGCGCGCTTCCTGCGCCGCGGCGCTGGCCTGATCGGCGAGCTTGCCGGCCTCGCGGACCTGCGTGCCGATGCCTCGTGCGGATTGGGTGAACTTGTCGGCGGCATCTGCAAAGCTCGCGGCGTTGGACTGCGCGGCATTGGTCCGCCCGGTCAGCGCGTCGGTACGCCTACGGATATCGGCGAGCGTCGCCGCGGTCGCATCGGCGCCGCCTGCCACCGAATTGGCGGCGCGCTCGAGCTGCCGGATCATGGCGCCGAGCTCGAGTTCCAGCAGTTCCAGGATCTCGCGGGCCGAATCGGCTTCCGTGGCCGGAGCCGGCGCGGTCTGGGCGGCCGGCACCGCGGTCTGCGGGCTTGCCGCTGGCGCCACCATGTCGGGCAGGCGCTTCCGGAAAAATGCGAACGCCATTGGGACTACTCTTGTCGGAAGATGGCCGAACGCTATTTTTGCAGGCCGGGATGAAATCAGGGTTAACGGTGCCTGAGTTTTGGGCACTGGCCTCTACGATCTTACCTTAAAGTATGAGAGGCTCTTTCATTCCGGGGGGTTGGCGGCCTATAAGGCCGCGCATCCCCAGGCTCACCTTTGACGCACGATTCCCTAGAGAAGATCACGCATGGCCGGACATTCCCAATTCAAGAACATCATGCACCGCAAGGGGCGGCAGGATGCCCAGAAGTCGAAGCTGTTCGGCAAGCTGGCGCGGGAAATCACCGTCGCAGCCAAGCTCGGCACGCCCGACCCCGCCATGAACCCCCGCCTGCGCGCCGCCGTGATTGCCGCGCGGCAGGAGAACATGCCGAAGGACAATATCGAGCGCGCCATCAAGAAGGCGCTCGGCAGCGATGGCGAGAATTATGACGAGATCCGCTACGAGGGCTACGGCCCGGGCGGCGTCGCCGTCATCGTCGAGGCCCTGACCGACAACCGCAACCGCGCCGCCTCCGACATCCGCTCCTTCTTCACCAAATCCGGCGGCAATCTCGGCGAAACCGGTTCGGTCTCCTTCATGTTCGACCGCACCGGCATCATCGAATATGACCGCAGCGTTGCCGATGACGACGCAGTGCTGGATGCCGCGATCGAGGCCGGCGCCGACGACGTGGTCTCGGGCGAGGGCGGCCACGAAATCTACGCTTCAACGGAAAGCTATCGCGACGTCGCCAAGGCACTGGAAGCCAGGTTCGGCGAGCCGCGCAAGGCCGCGCTGATCTGGAAGCCGCAGAACACGGTCGCGGTCGACGACGAGACCGGCGAGAAGCTGCTCAAGCTGATGGACCTGCTCAACGAGCATGACGACGTCCAGAACGTCTACGCCAATTTCGAGGTATCGGACGCCCTGATGGCGAAGATGGGCGGCTGAGGGTCCCTTTCTCCGGGGACTTCTGTTCTGTTTCTGTTTCGCTATCATGGGCCAACCGCTATCACTGGCCCATGACCGCGCTCCCGATTCGCCAACCCGTTCGCATCATCGGCATCGACCCCGGCCTGCGCCGCACCGGCTGGGGCGTGATCGAGGCTGAGGGCAACCGACTGATCTATGTCGCCTGCGGTTCGGTGGAACCGCCCGACGATCTGCCGCTGTCGAACCGGCTACTGGCGATCCACGAGGGGCTCGCGGCCATTCTCTCCAGCCATCAGCCGATGGAAGCAGCCGTCGAGCAGACCTTTGTGAACAAGGACGGCGTCGCGACGCTGAAACTCGGCCAGGCCCGGGGCGTCGCCATGCTGGCGCCCGCAATGTTCGGCATCTCCGTCGCCGAATACGCGCCGAACCAGGTCAAGAAGACCGTGGTTGGTGCCGGCCACGCCGACAAGCAGCAAATCGCGATGATGCTGAAAATCCTGCTCCCCAAGGCCGAGCCGCCGTCAGCGGATGCCGCCGATGCGCTCGCCATCGCCATCACCCACGCCCATCACCGCCAGAGCACGGCGCTCCGGCTGAAGGTGGCGGGATTATGATCGGTAAGCTCAAGGGCCTGATCGATTCCTATGGCGAGGATTTTGTGATCCTCGACGTCGGCGGCGTCGGTTATCAGGTGCATTGCTCGTCTCGCACCTTGCAACACCTGCCATCGCCAGGCGAAGCGGCCGTCTTGTCGATCGAGACCTACGTTCGCGAGGACCAGATCAAACTGTTCGGCTTCCGCACCGACCAGGAGCGCGAATGGTTTCGGCTGCTGCAGACCGTGCAGGGCGTCGGCGCCAAGGTCGCGCTCGCGGTGCTCGGCACGCTGGTGCCGGCCGATCTCGCCAACGCAATTGCTCTGCGCGACAAGGCCGCGGTGGCGCGTACGCCGGGCGTCGGGCCGAAGGTCGCCGAGCGCATCGTCACCGAGCTGAGGGACAAGGCGCCGGCTTTCGCCAGTGTCGATCCCGCCGTCGTGCATCTTGCCGGGGCCATGGACGACCAGCGTGCACCGCGCCCCGTTGCCGATGCGATCTCCGCGTTGGTCAATCTCGGTTATGGCCAGCCGCAGGCGGCTGCGGCGATCGCCTCGGCCTCGCGCAGCGCAGGTGAGAACGCCGAAACGGCACAGCTCATTCGCCTCGGACTGAAGGAGCTCTCGAAGTGAGGGCTGCAAGGCTCAATCTCGTAGGGTGGGCAAAGCGGAGCGTGCCCACCAGCTTCGGATTGATCGGAGACATGGTGGGCACGGCGCGAAGGGCGCCTTTGCCCACCCTACGAGGAGTTCGCTGAGTGAGCGATCCCAAAGCCAACCGCATGGTCTCGCCAGAGCGCCGCAGCGACGATGTCGGCGACACCGCGCTGCGTCCGCAATCGCTGTCCGACTTCGTCGGCCAGCAGCAGGCGCGCAAGAATCTCTCGATCTTCATCGAGGCGGCGCGCAAGCGCGGCGAGGCGCTGGATCACGTGCTGTTCGTCGGCCCGCCCGGCCTCGGCAAGACCACGCTGGCGCAGATCGTGGCGAAGGAACTCGGCGTCGGCTTTCGTGCGACGTCGGGCCCCGTGATTGCCAAGGCCGGCGATCTCGCCGCGCTGCTGACCAATCTCGAAGAGCGCGACGTGCTGTTCATCGACGAGATTCATCGTCTCAATCCGGCGGTGGAGGAGGTGCTCTATCCCGCGATGGAGGATTTTCAGCTCGACCTCATCATCGGCGAGGGGCCGGCGGCGCGCTCGGTGAAGATCGAGCTATCGAAGTTCACTCTCGTCGGCGCCACCACGCGCGCGGGCCTGCTCACGAATCCTTTGCGTGACCGCTTCGGTATTCCGGTCAGGCTCAACTTTTATACGATCGAGGAGCTGGAGAGCATCGTCACCCGCGGTGCGCGCGTGCTCAATGTCGGCATGAGCGCTGACGGCGCCAACGAGATTGCGCGCCGCGCCCGCGGCACGCCGCGTATCGCAGGCCGCCTGTTGCGTCGCGTGCGTGATTTTGCCTCAGCCGCCGATGCCGACAAGATCGACCGCAAGATCGCCGACCATGCATTGAGCGCGCTCGAGGTCGATGCCGCCGGCCTCGATGCCATGGACCGCCGCTACCTCACGACCATCGCGACGAACTACGGTGGCGGCCCGGTCGGCGTGGAGACGATGGCCGCGGCGCTGTCCGAGCCACGCGATGCGATCGAAGACATCATCGAGCCGTATCTGATCCAGTGCGGCTATCTGCAGCGCACCCCGCGCGGCCGCCTGCTCACCTCGCACGCCTTCCGCCATCTCGGGATCGCCGAGCCTTCGCGCGATGCGACCGCGCAGTTCGGCCTGTTCGGCACCGATGACAGCGACGAGTGATCTGCGGTAACGCGCATTGCTCCGGCATGAACTTCCGGTAATCATCTGTGCAGATGATCTGCACAAGCGCACCCCAATTCCGCTCCAATCGGGCTGCATTACGGAAGCGCATCACAAGCAGGCTTCCATGATCTCTCGGCGTCATCTCATCCGTTCTGTCGGCGGCCTTTCGGCGCTTGGCATCTCGACGGCCGCCTATGGCGTCGGCGTCGAGCCGGAGCTGCGGCCGCGCATCACGCGCTATCATCCGATGCCGCGACAATGGCCTGCGGACTTGCCGCTGAAGATCGCCGTAATCGCCGACATCCATGCCTGCGATCCCTGGATGTCGCTGGAGCGGATCGAGGCCATTGTCGACCAGACCAACGCGCTCAAGCCCGATCTGATCGCCCTGCTCGGCGACTATGTCGCCGGCCATCACCACGTCACCCGCGTTATCCCGGCCGCAGAGTGGGCGAGGGTGCTGGCTGGCCTGAAGGCGCCGCTCGGTGTTCATGCCGTCATGGGCAATCACGACTATTGGGACGACAAGGTCGTGCAGCTGGCCGGGCACGGGCCGACGGTCGCCCATCGTGCGCTGGAGACGGCTGGCATTCCCGTCTACGAGAACGACGTTGTGCGTCTGAGCAAGGATGGCCGCTCATTCTGGCTCGCGGGCCTCGGTGATCAGCTCGCTTATGTTGCTGGGCGGCGCTATGGTCACGCGAGGAGTTTCGGGGCCGACGATCTCGATGCGACGCTCGCGAAGACCACCGACGACGCGCCGATCATTCTTCTCGCGCATGAGCCCTATATCGCGACGCGCGTACCGGCGCGCGTTGCGCTGCAACTGTCCGGTCACACCCATGGCGGGCAAGTTCGCTTGCTCGGTTGGTCGCCGGCGCTTCCGCGGCAGCATGGCGTTCCGCTCGTCTATGGCCATCTCCGGCTGAAATGCGACGTCGTCATCTCCGGCGGCCTCGGTTGCAGCATCATCCCGGTCCGCGTCGGGGTGCCGCCGGAGATTGTCGAGGTGACGCTGGGGCGGCCGCCGGTGGCAATGGTGTCTTAGCAGTGCTTGCGCTGCCGGCCGTTTTTGCGCAAAAACGGACCTGCAGCGACAAGCGAAGAGGCTCGCGACGTGACAGCTCATCTCGACGGCGAGATCCGCGACGGCCGCCACCACATGCAGGTCCGCGTCTATTACGAGGACACGGATTTCTCCGGCATCGTCTACCACGCCAACTATCTGCGTTACATGGAGCGCGGGCGCACCAATCACCTGCGGTTGATGGGCGCCGAGCAGCAGGCGCTGTTCGATCAGCCTGAGACGGAAGGTGCGGGCTTCGCCTTCGTGGTGCGCTCGATGCATCTGGACTTCCTCAAGCCGGCGCGGATGGACGACGTGCTTGACGTTGTGACCTGGCCGGTCGCGGTGAAGGGGGCGTCCATCATGCTGGCGCAGGAGGTGCGGCGTGGTGAGGACGTGCTGGTCAAGGCCGAGGTGCGCGTCGCCTTCATCAGCGGCGGCCGCGCCCAGCCGATCCCGAAATCGATCCGTACGCTGATGAAGGCCGATCTGATTTCGTGATCGGTCGATAGGGGATCACCTCTCGACTCCGCCGCGTGTGGCGATAGATTGCGGCCTTGCAAACTGATGAGGCCCTCATGTCGCGCCCGCCGCTTCCGCCCTTCACCCGTGAGACCGCTGCGCAAAAGGCCCGCATGGCCGAGGACGCCTGGAATTCACGCGATCCGGTGCGCGTCTCGCTCGCTTATACCGAGGACAGCCGCTGGCGCAATCGCTCCGAAGTATTTCAAGGTCGAGAAGCCATCGTCGCCTTCCTCACCCGTAAATGGGAGAAGGAACAGGACTACCGCCTGATCAAGGATCTCTGGGCCTTCGATGGCAACCGCATCGCGGTGCGCTTCCAGTATGAATGGCACGACGCCGGTGGACAGTGGTATCGCTCCTACGGCAACGAGCAGTGGGAGTTCGACGAGCACGGTCTGATGCGGCGGCGCGAGGCCTCGATCAACGACATCATGATTGCGGAGAAGGATCGGCGGTTTCACTGGCCCGCGCCGGGACCGCGTCCGGCGGATGTGCCGGGACTGGGGACGGATCCGTTCTGAGTAACTCTCAATTCTCATGCGAAGCGCCGTCTCGAACCATGCAGGCCCGGCCGGTACAGCGGGGGCCTCGACCCTTCGAGACGCCCGCCTTTGGCAGGCCCTCAGGGTGAGGAGATGGATTTGCGCGCCAAAAAGCGCGTAATCGCTCCACCGAGCTTCGCGTTGTCCAACGGCTCCGCCAGTGACTGCCTCGCGGTCGCCACGACCTCATCCGGCGCCTTGCCGTCGCGCAGGTCGCAGCAGACTTGCGCGAAGTCGACGTCGAACTCAGGATGGGGCTGCACCGTCAGCGTCGCGCCGTTGGCGTAAAGCAAGCCGGCATGCGGGGTGAATTCCGACGAAAGGATGGTCAGCGCATCGTCGGGCGCTTCGATCACCTGGTCCTGATGCGAGCAGGCGATCGCGACCGCTTCGCCGCCAATGACGCCGTTCTCCGGCAGCACCTGATAGACGTGCCGGCCGATGCCCCAGCCCTTTTCGGACTTGCGCACGGTGCCGCCGAGCGCCTGCGCGATCAGCTGATGGCCGAAGCAGACGCCGACCATCGGCGTCTTGTTGGCGTAGGCACTGCGGACGAAATCTTCCAGCGGCGCGATCCAGTCGAGCCCGTCATAGACACCGGCGGCTGCCCCCGTGATCAGCACGGCCTCGAGCTTGCTCGGATCGGGCAGCGCATCGCCATTCGGAATGCTGACGACGTCGACTTCGGCGGTCGGATCCTCGGCGCGGACCATGCGCTCGAACATGTCCGGAAAGGAGCCATGCTGCTCGCGATATTTCGGCGGGACCTGCCCGGTCTCGATGATGGTGATGCGTGCCATATGCCCCTCAGGTCAAAGGTAAGCTCAGTCGCTTCCTGCCCCATCTTGCTGGTGTGGCGCTGTGCGCGCCAGCAGCGCGCTCTCCTTGCGGATTTCGCCGAGAAAGGCCTTTGCCAGTCGCGACAGCGGTTCGGCTTCCGACCAGAGCATGTAAGCGACCGCGCGGGTTGTCGGTGTGAACGGCCGTACGACGAGGCCGTGCCCGCCATTCTGGCGCGGTGAGAAGGGGTCGACCACGGCGGCACCGACGCCGGCGGCTGCGAGCACGCAGGCGGTGTTGCAATAGCGCACCTCGACCGTCGGCTGGAACGGCGCGCCGGCGCGAGCAAAACTGTCGCGCACGGCTTCGCCGAGTCGCGTGCCGCGCTCGAGCCCGATGAAGGGCAGGCCGGACAAGTCACACGCCGAAATCACGGCCTTGCTTGCGAGCGGATGCTGCGGGGGCACCACGCAAACCATTTCGCCGGTGTGCACCACCTCATGCGCGATACCCGGGTGATGCGTCAGCCCGAGCGCGAAGCCGAGCTCGGCGACATGGCTGAGCACGCCTTCGATGATGCCCTCATAACGCCGGACGTCGAAGAATACCCGCGTCTCCGGGCGGCGGCGCAGGAAGACGGACAGCGCTGTGGGAATGATGCTGTAGGCGAGCGGCGGCGTTGCCACGATGGCGAGATGCCCGGCGCGGTTCTCGCGCAGATCGCGCACGCGATTCTCGAGCTTGGCGTGAAGCGCGAAGATCGCCTCGCTCTCCTTGTAGAGCGCCATCGCCTCCGCCGTTGGAAACAGCCGGTTGTTGATGCGCTCGAACAGCGCAAAGCCCGCCTGGGCCTCCATCGTCTTCAGCGCGTTGCTGACCGCCGGCTGCGACAGCGCCAGCTCGTCGGCCGCCGCCACCGTGGTGCGATGGCGGATAACGGCATGCAGGATCTCGAGCTGGCGCAGGTTCATATCACTGGCTGTTATACTCTGGGCCAAAAGATCATAGCACGATGAATTGCTTTTGCAGCCTGGCTTGCGCCTAATACCTCGGATTTGCACGCTGGATCAAAGGGTTCACTAGCCCATTGAGGCAGCATTGCGCACAGATTGGAGGCAAACTTGGTTCGTGTCCTTCGCGCCGCCGCCGCCCAGATGGGGCCGACGCAGAAAGCCGATGCGCGTGAGCAGACGCTGTCGCGGATGCTGGCCATGCTGGAGGAAGCGGCGGGCCGCGGCGCCAGCCTCGTGGTGTTTCCCGAACTCGCCTTCACCACCTTCTTTCCGCGCTGGTTTTTGGAAGGCGACGCGCTTGACCAATATTTCGAGCGCGGCATGCCGAACCCGGCCGTGGCAAAACTGTTCGAGCGCGCGCGTGGGCTGCGCGTCGGCTTCTATGTCGGCTATGCCGAGTTGACGCCCGAAGGCCGCCGTTACAATTGCGCCATCTTGGTCGATCGCGACGGCGAGATCCTCGGCCGTTACCGCAAGGTGCATCTGCCGGGGTCGGTCGAGCCTCGCGAGGGTGCGCGCTACCAGCAGCTCGAGAAGCGCTATTTCGAATATGGCGATCTCGGCTTTCCGGCATTCCGCGCGGGATCTGCCTGGGCGCACGCGATCATGGGCATGATGATCTGCAACGACCGCCGCTGGCCGGAATCCTGGCGCGTGCTTGGCCTGCAGGGCGTCGAGCTGGTCTGTATCGGCTACAATTCGGCGGCCTATGATCCCAATGGCGGCAGCACCGAAGATGCCTCCTTGCGCACGTTCCATTCGACGCTGGTGACGCAAGCAAACGCCTATATGAACGCGACCTGGGCGATCTCGGTGGCCAAGGCGGGCGAGGAGGACGGCTCCGGCCTGATCGGCGGCTCCTGCATCGTCGATCCCAACGGCCGCATCGTCGCACAGGCGGCGACGTTGACCGACGAGGTGATCGTCGCCGACATCGATCTCGACCTCTGCCGCCAGGGCAAGGACAAGATGTTCAATTTCGCCGCCCACAGGCGGCCTGAGCAGTACAGGGTGATCACCGAGCGCGCCGGCGTCATCGAGCCGGCCGTGCTCGACGCGGACTGAGCAAAATGGCACAGCGCTGGCTTGGATCAGCAACGAAAAAGCGGGGCAAAGGAAAAGGTTGAAGGAGCTGATATGACACGCCTCTCGCATTTCCTCGGCTTCACAGCGCTGGCTGCGGTGACCTCAGTACAGGCCGCCGAGCTTCCGGCTGAGATCAAGCAGGCGGGCGCGCTCAAGCTCACGGTCAACTCGACCTATGCGCCGATGGAATATCGCGACCCTGCCAGTAACGAGCTGGTTGGGCTCGACATTGACCTTGCGAACGAGCTTGCCAAGCGGCTCGGCGGCCTCAAGATTGTCTGGAGCGAGACGCCGTTCGCCGAGCTGATCCCCTCGCTCCAGACCAAGCGGGCCGATTTCATCATCTCCGGCATCTCCGACCGCGCCTCGCGGCGCGAGACCGCCGATTTCGTCGACTATCTGACCACAGGACCGCAGTTCTTCGTGATGGCCGACAGTGATGCGAAGGCTGCGGCTGATCTCTGCGGCAAGAAGGTCGGCACCACCCGCAGCACCAGCTTCCCGGTCGAGATCGAGAAATGGAGCAAGCAGAATTGCGAAGCCGCCGGCAAGCCGGCGATTCAGTACGTGCCTGGCGAGAACTCGATCGACGTGCGCAACCAGCTCAGGCAGGGCCGCATCGATGCCGCCGTGCAGGGCAGCGAGACGCTGCCTTATGCGCAGGCGCAGGAGCCCGGCAAATACCGCATCGTCGGTGAGGCCTTTGCCAGAGGCTATCAAGGCATCATGTTCCGCAAGGACGATGCGGCGCTCCGCGAGATCGTGACGGAGAAGCTCGCGGCGATGATCGCTGATGGCTCCTACAAGGCGGTGCTCGACAAATGGGGCCTGGGCGCCAATGCGGTCGCCCAGCCCATGCTGAACGCGGCGCCGCAATGAAGCCGGCGCCGGCACTCGCGGAAGGCTTCCCCGACCTGTCGGGAATGCGGATCGCGCGCGAGCCGCACTGGTTTCGCTGGTTCAGCGCGGCCCTGATCGTCCTGGTGCTGGCGGCAATTGCGCGTGCTTTCGCCAATGGCCAGATCGAATGGTCCTATGTCAGCCGTTTCATTACCGCAAAAGTGATCCTCGAAGGCATCGTCAACACCATGGTGATGGCGGTGCTGGCGATGGCGCTCGGCATTGTCCTCGGCATCATCGTGGCGATCATGCGGCTGTCGCCCAATCCGGTGCTGAAGACGGTCGCGGCCGGCTACACCTGGTTATTTCGCGGCACGCCGCTGATCCTGCAATTGCTGCTGTGGTTCAACCTGGCGCTGGTGTTTCCGACCATCGGCATTCCCGGCCTGTGGAGCGCGCGCGCCGTCGACGTCATGACGCCATTCCTCGCGGCGCTGCTCGGGCTCGGCATCAACCAGGGCGCCTATACGTCCGAAGTGATGCGCGCCGGCATGCTGTCGGTCGACATCGGGCAATATGAGGCGGCGCAGGCGATCGGCATGGGGCGGCTGCGCGCGCTGCGCCGGATCATCCTGCCGCAGGCGATGCGCGTGGTGATCCCGCCGCTCGGCAACGAGTTCATCGGCATGGTCAAGGCGACCTCGCTCGCGAGCGTCATCCAATATCCCGAGGTGCTGCACAACGCCGAGAACATCTATTACGCCAATTCCCGCGTGATCGAGCTCCTGATCGTCGCGGGCCTCTGGTATCTGCTCGTCGTCTCGATCCTCACCCCGCTCCAGATGCTGCTCGAACGCCGTTTTGCACGCGGCACAATGCGGCTCGCGCGATGACAAAGCCCCTCGTCGCGATCCGCTCCGTAGCTAAGAGTTTTGGAGAGTTCCAGGCTCTCAAAAGCGTCTCGCTCGACGTCTGGCCCGGCGAGGTGATGTGCCTGATCGGTGCCTCGGGCTCAGGCAAGACTACACTGCTTCGTTGCATCAACCAACTCACCGCGATCGACGCCGGCGGCATCTGGCTCGATGGGGAGCTCCTCGGTGTGCGCGAGCAGGGTGGGCGGCTCTACCGCCTCAGCGAGCGCGAGATCGGACGGCAGCGGCTGAAGACCGGTATGGTGTTCCAGCGCTTCAACCTGTTCCCGCACAAGACCGCGCTGGAAAACATCACCGAAGGCCCGCTCCAGGTGCAGGGCCGCAAGGCTGACGAAGTGCGCACTGAAGCGCTCGAGCTACTCCGTCGTGTCGGCCTGGTGGCCAAGGCGGACTCCTATCCGGCGCAGCTCTCCGGTGGTCAGCAGCAGCGCGTTGCGATCGCGCGGGCGCTTGCGATGAAACCGATGCTGATGCTGTTCGACGAGCCGACCAGCGCGCTCGATCCGGAGCTTGTCGGCGAGGTGCTTGCCGTGATGAAAGAGCTGGCCAAGAGCGGCATGACCATGATGGTGGTGACGCACGAGCTCGGCTTTGCGCGCGAGGTCGCCGACCGCGTCGTCTATATGGACCAGGGCGCGATCGTCGAGCAGGGCCGCGCCTCGGACGTCTTGGGGACGCCGCGCGAAGAGCGTACCAGGGCATTTCTTTCGGCTGTAATCTGAAGTTGGGGACGTGATGATGAAAAGACTTTTGCTTACGGCGGCTTTCCTGGGCGCCATGAGCGCATCGGTGGTGGCGATCGAGCTGCCACCTGATATCGCCAAACGCGGCAGCCTAAAGGTCGCGCTGGTGCCGAACTATCCGCCGATGGAGTTCCGCGATCCCGCCACCAATGCTCTGTCCGGATTCGACGTCGATCTCGGCGAGGCGATCGGCCGCAAGCTCGGGGTCAAGATCGAATGGACCGAGACCAGCTTTGCCGAGTTCATGCCGTCGATTGCGACGGGGCGGGTCGATGCCATCCTGTCCGGCTTCACCGATTATGCGAGCCGGCACGAGATTGCCTCCTTCGTCGATTATCTGCGCAGCGGTCCAAAGTTCTTCGTGCAGCGGTCCCGTGCGGCGGAGTTCAAGGATATGGCCGCCCTGTGCGGCAAGAAGGTCGGCGCCAGCCGCCGCACCATGTTTCCGGCCGAGATCGACAAATGGAGCCAGCAGAACTGCGCGGGCAATCCGATCCAGTTCGTCGGCACCGACGGCTCGGCAGATGCGCGCACGCAGCTCAAACAGGGCCGTATCGACGCCGCCGTGCAGGGCAACGAGACTCTGCCTTATGTGATGGAGCTCGAGCCGGGCACCTATGCGCCGGTCGGCGATCCCTTCGCGACGCAGTTCACGGGCATCGCGCTGCCGGTCAAGGAAAAGGCGTTGCAGCAAGCGATCGTCGAGGCCGTCGATGCGCTGATCGCCGACGGCACCTATCGTACGCTGCTGGCGAAATGGAAACTGAACGACAACGGAATAGAGAAGGCGACCATCAATGCTGGACAGTAAGGCACTCCAGAGCATTCCGCTCACCCCAGCCAACACCGCGGATCCCGCGCCGGACTATCCGTGGCCGAAGCCGTACACATCGGCGATGTTCCTGTCGTTCGACGTCGATGCCGAGACCGCGTGGACCAGCAAGGACGCGCTGCACGCGCAGCGGCTCATCACCATGAGCTACGGCGGCTATGAGGCGCGCGTCGGCACGCCCAAGCTTCTGGAACTGCTCGATCAGCTCGATCTCAAGGCGACCTTCTTCGTCACGGGCTGGTCGGTCGATGCGCATCCAGCCATGGCGGAATCGATCCTCAAGGCCGGCCACGAGATCGGCCATCACGGCTATCACCATCTCTTGCCCGATCCCGGCGATCCCTGGATCGAGGAGGAGCTGGAGCGCGGTTTCGAGGCGTTGAAGCGCCGGCTCGGCGTCAAGCCGACCGGATACCGCGCGCCCTATGGCGAGTTCACCGAGGAGCTGCGCGTGGCGCTGGTCCGCCATGGCATCGTCTACACTTCCTCGTTCCGCGACGACGTCAGGCCCTATCGGCATCGCCTCGCCGACGGCAAGCCCGGCACGATCGAGCTGCCGGTGACGGCGAGCTATGACGACTGGATGCATGGTCTCTCCGCCCGCTTCAGCCCGCGCTCGATCTTTCCCAAGGAGCATGTGCTCTCGATCTGGAAGGACGAACTGGATGAAGTGCGCGACTGGGGCGCGATGGTGACGACCGTGCTGCATCCGCAATGCAGCGGTCGTCCGATGCGGCTGCGGCTGCTGCGCGAGTTCCTCACCTACGCAAAATCATGCCCTGACGTCTGGATCACCACCGGTGAGAAGATCGCCGAAAACTTCCTGCGCCACGAGGCCGCCAAGCGTTGAGAAGTGCCAGTGAGCCTTGCCAGTGAGCCTTGCCAATGAGCCTCGCCATGACCCGTCGCCGCATCCTCGTCATCAACCCCAACTCCTCGGCGTCGGTGACGGCGGCGATCGACGACGCGGTGGCGCCGCTGCGCTTCGCGGGCGGGCCCGAGATCGAGGTGGTCGGTCTTGCCGAGGGGCCGCCAAGCATCAGCTCGCAGCGCGATGCCGACAGCGTGGTGATGCCGCTGGTGAACCGTGTATCGCGCGACAACGCGGATGCCTTCGTGCTCGCCTGCTTCAGCGATCCCGGCCTGCATGCGGTACGCGAGGCCGCTGGCGGGCGCCCCGTCATGGGCATCGCCGAATGCGGCATCTTCCGCGCGCTGATGCTCGGCGAACGCTTTGGCATCATCGCGCTGTCGCCGTCGAGCATCCGCCGTCAGCAGCGCATGGCGCGGGTGATGGGCGTCGACGGCCGTTTTGCCGGAAGCTGGTCGGTCGGCGCCAGCGCGGCCGAGACGGCAGGCGCGGACATCCGCGGACGCTTGATCGACGCCGGCCGCGCGCTGGTCACGCAATATCGCGCCGATGTCGTGGTGATGGGCTGTGCGGGGATGGCCTCGCACCGAGGGGCGATTGCGGAGGCGATCGGCGTCCCCGTGGTTGAGCCGGCGCAACAGGCGGTGGCCGTCGCGATCGGCGCGGTCTTGTTGAATACGTAAGGTACGTTTAGGAGCCTCTAGGAATGCCGATCTCCCGTCGCTCGCTCCTCAAGGCCGCCGCAGCGATGCCGGCGCTCTCATTGCCGGGCATCGTCCGCGCTGAATCGCAGTCGACGCTGCGCTTCATCCCCGTCATCGATCTCGCCTTCGTCGATCCGATCTATTCGACCGCGCAGGTGTCGCGAAACCATGGCTTCATGGTCTACGACACGCTCTATGGCATGAGCGCCTCGCTCCAGGTCTCGCCGCAGATGCTGTCGGGCCACGTCATCTCGGGCGACCAGCTGCAGTGGGACCTGACGCTTCGCGACGGCCTGTTCTGGCACGATGGTGAGCGCGTGCTCGCACGCGATTGCGTCGCCAGCATCCGCCGCTGGGCGGCGCGCGACGGTTTTGGCGGCGAGCTGATGGAGGCGACCAACGAATTGTCAGCCGCCGACGACCGCACCATCCGCTTCCGTCTCAAGCGTCCGTTTCCGCTGCTGCCGCAAGCGCTCGGCAAGGCCGCGATCAACGCCTGCTTCATGATGCCGGAGCGGCTGGCAAGCCAGGATCCGTTCAAGCCGCTGACCGAGGTGATCGGCAGCGGCCCGTTCCGCTATCTCGCTGACGAGCGCGTGCAGGGCGCGCGCAACGCCTACGCAAAGTTTGAGCGCTATCAGCCGCGCACCGACGGCAAGCCGGACTGGACCGCGGGCCCGAAGATCGTGCATTATGACCGTGTGGTCTGGACCACCACGCCCGATGCCGGCACCGGTGTTGCCGCGCTTCAGACCGGCGAGCAGGACTGGCAGGAGACCACGCCGCACGATCTGCTGCCGATCATCAAGGCCGCCGGCGATATCGAGACGCGCATCCTCGACCCCAGAGGTTACGCCTGCATGCTGCGGCTCAATCATCTTCAGCCGCCGTTCGACAATCCCGCCATCCGCCGCGCGCTGCTGGGGGCAATCGATCAATCAGCGTTCATGGCCGCGGTGGCCGGCACCGACCCCGCCTTCCAGGTGTCGCCGATCGGCTTCTTTGCGCCGGGCACGCCCATGGCGAACGAAGTCGGCCTCGACGTGTTCCGCGGTCCGCGCAACTACGACAAGGTCAAGGCCGACTTGAAGGCCGCCGGCTACAATGGCGAGAGGATCGTGCTGCTCGTCCCCACCAATTCGCTGGCGCAGAAGCCGCTCGGCGAGATCGCGGTGGATAGCTTGCGCAAGGTCGGCATGAATGTCGAATATGCCGGGCTCGATTTCGCCGTGGTGCTGCAGCGCCAGCTCAAGAAGGATCCGATTGGGCAGGGCGGCTGGAGCGCCGCGGTCGGCAACTGGCAGGGCATCGATTGGCTCAATCCGGCCGGCAATACCAACATTCGCGGCGAAGGCAAGGTGGCCGGCTGGTATGCGAGCGAGAAGATGGGGCCATTGCGCAGCCGGTGGCTGGCGGCCTCCGAGCTTGCCGAACAGCAGCGCATCTGCCGCGAGATCCAGGCCGTCGCGTTCGAGGAAATCCCCTATATTCCGATCGGCCTGTACAAGCAGCCGACTGCCTATCGCAAGGATATCACCGGCATTCTCGACGGCACCGCCGTGTTCTGGAACGTACGCCCCGCATGAGCACCACAGCAATTTTCGGCAGCTATGTGCTGTCACGCAAGGATGGCGTGCAGGATGTCTTGCGCGACCATTGGGTTCTGGTCGAAGGCAAGAGGATCGCCGCGGTCACGCGCGACAGGCCGGGCGCCGACGCCGTCTACGACCGTCCCGGCCGCTTCGTACTGCCGGGCCTGTTGAATCTGCACAATCACTGCTTCAGCGAGGCCGTGGCGCGCAGCCACAGCGAGGATGGCAATGGCCGCAAAAACAACCAGAGCATCGTCTATACGGTGCTGCTGCCGCTGACCAAGCGCGGCGCGGAGATCCTGTCGGCGGAAGAGCGCCTTGCGGTGGCGCGGCTCGGCATCCTTCAGCTGCTCAAGGGCGGCGCCACCACCGTGATGGAGCCGTTCCGCAACTCGATCCCCGAGATGTTCGACGCAGCGGAGGAGATGGGCATCCGCTTCTACGGCGCGCCCTATCTGTTCTCGACCTCCGATGCCAAAGCCGGCCCGGACGGCGTGGTGCGCTATTCCGGCGACGACGGCGCCGCCGACATGGCAACGTGGGACGCGCTCTATCAGCGCTGGAACAATCGGGGCGACGGTCGCATCAACCTCGCGATGAGCCCGCACGCCACCGACACCTGCGGCCCCGATTTGCTCAAGGCATGCGCCACCCGGGCACGCGAGCTCGGCGTGCCCATCACGATGCACATGGCGCAGAGCCGCGCCGAGGTCGAGACCATCGGCAAGCGTTACGGCGGCCGCACGCCGGCGGAATATCTCGACTGGCTCGGCCTGCTTGCGCCCGATCTGATGGCGGCGCATTGCATGTTCAGCAGCGACGAAGATCTCAAGTTGATGGCCGCGCGCGGCATGACCGTGCTGAACTGCCCGCGCGTGTTCGCGCGCGCCGGCGTCACCGCGGCGTTCAGCCGCTTCGTCGAGCACGGCGTCCGCACCGTGGTCGGCACCGACGGCTACAACATGGACCTGCTCGGCGAGCTCAATGCGGCCTCGCTGATCTCCAAGATCACCTCGGCGCGTCCCGATGTTGCGAACTCGCCCGAGCTGATCGAAGCGAACACGGCGGTGGCCGCCGACGTCATCAAGCGGCCGGATCTCGGCCGCATCGAGCCGGGCGCGACCGCCGATCTCACCGTGGTCGATCTTACCCATCCACATCTTCAGCCGTTGTTCGACCCGCGCCGCGCGCTGATCGCGCTCGCCAACCGCGCCAATATCGATCAGGTCATGGTCGACGGCCGTGTGCTGATCGATGAGGGCCGCTATCTCGGCGCGGATGAGGCTGCGATGGTTGCGGCAGGTACTGCTGCGATCGGCAAGATCTGGGACCTGCCGGAGGCGCAGGCTGCGTTCAACGGCTAGCTCTCAAACTCCGCCAGCGACTTCCGCATGGTCTCGACCAGATCGAGCGCGACCGGCGAGGGGCTGCGCTGCGCCGGAAACACCGCGGAGAACTCGAAGTCGATGCGCGGCAGGAAGCGGCGCACGACGATGCCGCGGGTGGAGAATTCCTGTGCGGTGAAGGGATCGCAGATCGCAACCCCAAGCCCTGATGACACCAAGCCGCACATGATCTCGGACAGCGCGGTCTCCACCCGCAGCACGCGGCGGACATCGTGGCGATGGAAGATCTGGTCGATGAGGTGCCGGCTCGACGATCCCGCCGAGAGCGAGATGAAGGTCTCGCCCTCGAAGTCCTGCGGCTCCAGCAGTTGCTTTTCCGCGAGGCGATGACCGGTCGGCAGTACCGCAACGCGCGCAGGCGCCGGCAGCTTCTGGCTTGGCAGGCCGGAATGTGCGATCGGCACCTCGGCAAAACCGACGTCGCACTGATTGTTCAGCACCCAGTCGACCACGATCGGCGAGATCACGCCGAAGAAGGCGAGGTTGAGGTTCGGCCGCTCTTTCAGAAAGTGACCCGTGAGCCGCGGCAAGTATCCGTTTGACAGCGCCGGCAGTGCCGCGATCCGCAGCGAGCCGGTGCGGCGTCCCCGGATTTCCTCCGCTGCGGCGGCGATACGCTCGAGGCCGACGAAGGAGCGCTCCACTTCGGTGTAGAGCGCCATCGCAGCGGCGGTCGGCACCAGGCCCGTACCGCGCCGCTCGAACAGCTCCATCTTCAACAGCGCCTGGAGGTCGCGCAGCAACCGGCTGACCGCCGGCTGCGTAACTGTCATCAGCGCCGCAGCTTCGGTGACGCTGCCGGTCAGCATCATCGCCCGGAAGGCCTCCACCTGCCGCGAGTTGATCCGCGCCATCGCAAATCCAATTCATAACATTTAGGCATGTAGATGGTGCCATTATTCATTGGACGATGGAAGCTGGGGTTTGCGATCTTTTTCATCAGAGCTAGAGGCAGACCGCTTTTTCGGCAGATTGGGGCTCAAAACGTCCCAGATCGCGCCAGAACCCGTCGAGCAGGGGCCGGAGCCCTGCTTAAGGGGATCGGCGCGGAAGGAAATGCGGCAGGTCGCTTCTCGCAGCGTTTGTCGGCACGTCACCTCATTCCGGTATTGGAGATCGGTCCACATGAAGACTTCTAGCCTTCTGACCGCGGTCAGCATCGCAGCGCTCATTGCCATCCCAACGGCGGTCCGGGCCCAGCAGAAAACGCTCTATGTCGCCGGCTATGGCGGCTCGTTCGAGAAGACCATCCGCGACGAGGTGATCCCGACCTTCGAGAAGGAGAACAACGTCAAGGTCGAGTACGTCGCCGGCAACTCGACCGACACGCTGGCGAAGCTCCAGGCGCAGAAGAGCAACCAGCAGATCGACGTCGCCATCGTTGACGACGGCCCGATGTATCAGGCGATCCAGCTCGGCTTCTGCGGCAAGCTCGACGGCCTGCCGACCGCCGATCTCTACGACACCGCACGCTTCAAGGATGACCGCGCGGTCGCAATCGGCATCGTCGCGACTGGTCTGATGTACAACACCAAAGTATTCGCGGAGAAAGGCTGGGCGCCGCCGACCTCGTGGAACGATCTGAAGGACACGAAATACGCCAAGCAGCTCGTGATCCCGCCGATCAACAACACCTATGGTCTCGAAGCGCTGGTGATGCTGTCAAAGATGAACGGCGGCGGCGAGTCCAACGTCGATTCCGGCTTCAAGATCTTCAAGGACGAGATCAATCCGAACGTGCTCGCCTATGAGCCGTCGCCGGGCAAGATGACCGAGCTGTTCCAGTCCGGCCAGGCCGTGATCGCGGTGTGGGGCACCGGCCGCGTGCAGAGCTTTGCCAATACCGGCTTCCCCGTCGACTTCGTCTATCCGAAGGAAGGCGCGGCAACGCTACTGACCACAGCGTGTCCGATCAACAAGCCCAACGCCTCGCCGCTCGCATCCAGCTTCGTGAAAATGCTGCTCGATCCAAAGATCCAGCTCGTGATGCTGAAGGATTACGGCTACGGCCCGGTGCTGAAATCGCTGAAGGTGCCGCCGGAACTCGGCAAGATGGCGCCGATCGGCGAGCGTGCAGCCAAGCTCTATAATCCGGATTGGACCGCCATCAACGACAAGCGCGAGGAGTGGACCAAGCGCTGGAATCGCGAGGTCGAGCGCTGATCTGATCGTCCGGGGCGGAGACAGCGTATGGCCTATCTCGAGCTCGATCGGGTCGCCAAGCAATTCGGCGCGCAGACAGTGGTCGATGACTTCAGCCTCGCGGTCGGCAAGGGGGAATTCATCTCCTTCCTTGGTCCCTCCGGTTGCGGCAAGACCACGACCTTGCAGATGATCGCGGGCTTCCTCGATCCCACGCGCGGCGCGATCCGCCTGGAGGACAACGACCTCACCGCGATCCACCCGGCCAGGCGTGGCCTCGGCATCGTGTTCCAGAGTTATGCGCTGTTTCCGCACATGACCGCGGCGGAGAACGTCGCCTTCGGCCTCGAGATGCGCAATGTGCCGCGCAATGAGCGGGCCGAGCGCGTCCGTGCCGCGCTCGCGATGGTGGGCCTCGCCGGTTACGAGGACCGCCATCCCCGCCGCATGTCCGGCGGCCAGCAGCAGCGCGTGGCGCTGGCACGCGCGCTGGTGATCAAGCCGAGCGTGCTGCTGCTCGACGAGCCGCTGTCCAACCTCGACGCAAAACTGCGCGAGGAGATGCAGATCGAGCTGCGCCAGATCCAGCGTACCATCGGCACCACCACGATCCTGGTCACCCACGACCAGAACGAGGCGATGTCGCTGTCCGACCGCATCGTGGTAATGAGCCAGGGCAAGATCGAGCAGATCGGCACGCCGCAGGAGACCTACGAAAAGCCGGCATCGGCCTTCGTCTCGCAGTTTTTGGGCAAGACCAACGACTTTGCCGGCACGATTGATCGGACCGCCACGCCGGCGCAACTCGTGGCCGGCTCCTGGAGTGCGCCGGCGCCTGCCGGTCTCAGCGGCCCCGTCACCGTCAGTATTCGCCCCGAACGTATCGGCTTCGGCAATGCCGGCCTTAACGCAAAGATCGTCACCCGCATCTTCCAGGGCAATCACTGGCTGTTCCAGTGCGAGAGCGAATGCGGCCTTGCGATCGTGATCCGTCAGAACGACGGCAAGCCGCAGCCGGCCGAAGGCGAGGCGGTTCGCCTCACCTGGCGTCCCCAAGACATGAGCGTGCGCCCGAGGGCTGGCGCATGAGCATGGCCGCCGAGGAGCGCAGCGCGCGTGCGCCATGGGCGTTGACGGCCCCCGCCTTGATGCTGTTCGTCGGCGTGCTGGTGATCCCCCTCGCCATGACCGTGATGCTGTCTTTCCACGATTGGGGCCAGTACAAAGGCATCGAGCCGGTCTTCATTCTCAAGAACTGGCGTGAGATCGCGACCGATCCCTATTACGCCGAGATGTTCTGGCGAACCTTTCGCATCGCGATCCTGACCACGCTGCTCACCGCGCTGTTGGGCGCGCCCGAAGCCTACATCCTCAACCGCATGAGCGGCCGCTGGAAGAGCTTTTTCCTGCTGGTCATTCTCGGCCCGTTGCTGATCTCGGTGGTGGCGCGCACGCTCGGCTGGGCGCTGCTGTTCGGCGGCAACAACGGCCTCGTCAACAAGCTTCTGATGACGCTTGGCGTGATCCGTTCGCCCATTCCCTTCATGTTCACCGAAACAGGAATGGTCGTCGCGCTCGCGCATGTGATGATGCCGTTCATGGTGCTGTCGGTCTGGGCGGCGTTGCAACGGCTCGATCCGCAGATCGAGAATGCCGCGATGTCGCTCGGCGCCGGACCCGTCACCATCATCCGCCGCATCATCATGCCGCAGATCATGCCGGGCGTGCTGTCGGGCGCGATCATCGTGTTCTCGCTCTCGGCCAGCGCCTTTGCGACGCCCGCGATCATCGGCGGCCGCAGGCTCAAGGTCGCGGCGACGCTCGCCTATGACGAATTCCTCAACACGCTGAACTGGCCCCTGGGGGCGGCCGTCGCCACGTTGCTGCTGGTGGCGCTGGTGCTGATCGTGGTCGGCAGCAACGCACTGATCGAACGCCGTTATGCGGAGGTGTTCCGATGAGCCGGAACGGACCGCTCGCACTGATCTTCCACGCCGTCTTCGTCATCGTGATGGTGGCGCCGATCCTGGTGGTCTGCCTCGTCGCCTTCACGCCCGAGGGTTTTCTGTCGTTGCCGACCAACGGCTTTTCGCTGCGCTGGTTCAGGGCGATCGCGCAATATCCCGAATTCATCCATGCGTTCTGGGTCAGTCTCGGTCTTGGCGCGCTGTCGTCCTTCGTGGCGTTGCTGTTTGCCGTGCCGGCGGCGCTCGCGATCGCGCGCTATCGCTTCCGCGGCCGCGATGCGCTCGCGGCGCTGTTCCTCTCGCCGCTGATGATCCCGCATGTCGTGCTCGGCATCGCCTTCCTGCGTTTCTTCACATCGGTTGGCTTCGGCGGCAGTTTTGCGGCGCTGATCGTCGCGCATGTCGTCATCGTGTTTCCATTCGCGCTGCGGCTGACGCTGGCGGCGGCATCAGGCATGGACCTCACCGTCGAGATGGCCGCGGTCTCGCTCGGTGCCGGCGGCTGGACGCTGTTTCGCCGGGTGACCCTGCCGTTGATCCTGCCCGGCGTCATCAGCGGCTGGGCGCTCGCCTTCATCCAGTCCTTTGACGATCTCACCATGACCGTCTTCCTCGCCGCGCCCGGCACCGAGACGTTGCCGGTGCGCATGTTCCTTTATATCCAGGACAACATCGATCCGCTGGTGACGTCGGTCTCGGCCTGCGTGATCGCTGTCACCATGACCGCCCTCATTCTGCTCGACCGCTTCTACGGGCTCGACCGCGTGCTAGCTGGCAAGGGCGATGCGGGACGATAGGAGAACCTATGCGAACTGAATACGACGTCGCCGTGGTCGGCGGCGGATTGCTCGGCTCCGCCATTGCCTGGGGCCTCGGACGGCTCGGCAGACGCGTGGCCGTGCTCGACGAAGGCGATATCACCAAGCGCGCCTCGCGTGCAAACTTTGCGCTGGTCTGGGTCCAGAGCAAGGGCCTCGGCATGCCCGCCTATACGGTCTGGACGGTGCAGGCCTCGCAGGCCTGGGGGCGGCTCGCGTCCGAGCTGAAGCAGCAGACCGGCCTCGATGTCGCGCTTCAGCAGACCGGCGGCTTTCACCTTACGCTCGGCGATGACGAGTTCGGTCAGCGCACCGAGCTCGTCAAGCGCATGCACAACCAGACCGGCGCGGCCGACTACAAGATGGAGATGCTGTCCGCATCCGAGGTGAAGAAGTGGCTGCCGCTGATCGGGCCAGAGGTCTCCGGCGGCAGCTATTGTCCGCTCGACGGCCACGTCAATTCGCTGCGGACGTTCCGCGCGTTCCATACCGGCTTCAAGGCCTTCGGCATCGCCTATTTTCCCGAGCGTCCGGTCTCGGCGATCAGCAAGAGTGGCGGCGAATTCCGCCTGGCCACGCCGCAGGGCGAGCTGCGCGCCGCCAAAATCGTGCTTGCCGCCGGGAATGCCAACCAGGCGCTGGCGCCGATGGTCGGTCTCCACGCACCGATGGGTCCGACCCGTGGCCAGGTCGTGGTGACCGAGCGCACCATGCCGTTCCTGCCGCATCCGCTGACGACGATCCGCCAGACCGACGAGGGCACGGTGATGATCGGCGACAGCAAGGAGGACGAGCTGGATGATCGTACGCTGAAGCCGTCGATCAGCGGCGTGATGGCCGATCGCGCGCAGCGCATGTTTCCGCATCTGTCGCGGCTCAACGTTATCAGGAGCTGGTCCGGCATCCGCGTCATGCCGCAGGACGGCTTTCCGATCTACGACCAGTCGGAGACGCATCCCGGCGCCTTCGTCGCCTGCTGCCATTCCGGTGTGACGCTGGCCTCCAACCACGCTTTCGAGATCGCCCGCATGGTCGCGCAGGGCGCGCTCGAGCCCGAGTTGGTCGGCGCGTTCTCGGCCAGCCGTTTTGGCGGCGCCGGCGCTGCGAACAACAGCGGCTATTAGAGATATTAAGGAGCCACGAGGCATCCCATGTTTAGACGATCCGAACAGGACAAACGTCCTCCAGTGCAGATCTTCGTCGACGGCGTTGCCGTCGCGGCGCGCGAGGGCGACACTGTTTCAGCAGCACTGCTGGCCTCCGGCCGGGACGCACGGCGCTCCACGGCAGTCAGCGGCGCGCCGCGTCTGCCTTACTGCATGATGGGCGTGTGCTTCGACTGCCTCGTCACCATCGACGGCGTCGGCAATCGCCAGGGCTGCCTCGTGCCAGTGGCCGAGGGCATGCAGATCGAGATCCAGAAGGGCAAGCGGGAGATCGGAAGATGAGCGTTGCTCCCAAGCGCGAAGACTACGATGTCGTGGTGGTCGGCGCCGGCCCTGCGGGTCTTGCCGCCGCTGCCACGGCCGCAGAGGCAGGTCTCACGACGCTGCTGCTCGACGAGAATATCGGTCCCGGCGGCCAGGTGTTCCGCGCCATTTCGTCGACGCCGGTGACGGACCGTGGTCAGCTCGGCGCGGATTATTGGGTCGGTGCCGATCTCGTGCAGTCACTCCGCGCGAGCAAGGCCGAAGTCATCCATCGCGCCACCGTCTGGAGCCTCGACCGCAATCTCGACATCGCCGTCTCGGTTGGCGGCGCCTCTGCGTTCGTCAGGGCCAAGCGCGTGATTCTGGCAACCGGCGCGCTGGAGCGGCCGTTCCCAATTCCTGGCTGGACCCTGCCGGGCGTGATGACGGCCGGCGCGGCACAGACGATGCTGAAATCGTCGGCCCTGGTGCCCGATGGTCGCACCGTGATCGCAGGGCAGGGGCCGCTGCTCTGGCTGCTGGCCGCCCAGATCCTGCGCCTCGGCGGCCGTATCGATCGCATTCTCGACACCACTGAGCGCGGCAATTATTTCGCGGCGCTCCCGCACGCCTTCGCATTCCTCACCTCGCCCTATTTTGCCAAGGGCCTGTCGATGATGCGCGAGGTGAAGGCGAAGGTGCAGGTCGTCTCCGGCGTCACCGAGCTGGCTGCGGCTGGTGACGGGCAACTCGCGAGCGTCAGCTACGTTGCCGGCGGCAAGCGCGAGACCATCCCTGCCGATCTGCTGCTGCTGCATCAGGGCGTGGTGCCCAACGTCAATCTGGCGATGGCGGCCGGTATCGAGCATCGCTGGGATGATCTGCAATTGTGCTGGTCGCCGGTGCTGGATGCGAACGGCAATTCTTCGGTGGCCGGCATCGCGATCGCCGGCGACGGTGCGGGTATCGGCGGTGCCAATGCGGCCGTGGTCCGTGGTCGTATTGCCGCGCGCGCCGCGATCGAAGCGCTGGCGCCTGCGGCTGCCGCCAAACTTGCGCCGGTGGCGACGCTCCGCGCCGATCTCGCCAGGGCCGAGCGCGGCCGCGTGTTCCTCGACACGCTGTTCCGTCCCGCGCCGCAGTTCCGCATCCCCTCAGGTGACACCATCGTCTGCCGTTGTGAGGAAGTGACGGCCAAGGATGTTCTGGATTCCGTGGCGATCGGCGCGACCGGGCCGAACCAGCTCAAGGCCTACCGCCGCACCGGCATGGGGCCGTGCCAGGGCCGGCTCTGCGGCCTCACGGTGACGGAGCTGATGGCGCAGGCTCGGGCTAAGACCCCGCAGGAGATCGGCTATTACCGCCTGCGCGCACCGGTGAAACCGATCACCCTTGCCGAGCTCGCCGCCGTCCCGAAAACGGAAGAGGACGTCAGGGCCGTGGTGCGCGGATGACCACATCAGTGGATGCGATCGTCATCGGCGGCGGCATCCACGGATGCTCGACGACGCTGCATCTGTGTCTCGCCGGCCTGAAGCCGGTGCTGATCGAGAAGGACTATGCCGGCCGCCACGCTTCAGGCGTCAACGCCGGTGGCGTCCGCCAGCTCGCGCGGCATATCCCCGAGATTCCGCTCTCGATCCGCTCGATGGGCATCTGGGAGAAGATCACCGATCTCCTCGACGATGATTGCAGCTTCGAAAGCTACGGCCAGGTGCTGGTCGCGGAGAACGAGGAGGAGCTCGCCGTTTGCCGTACACGCGTGGCTGAACTCAACGCGCTGGGCTTCACTCATGAAGAGCTGATCGACGCGGCGGAGCTCCGGCGCCTTGTGCCCGCGGTCGCCGAGACCTGTCCCGGCGGCGTGGTGTCGCGCCGCGACGGTGCCGCCAACCCGGCGCAGACGACGACGGCGTTCCGGCGCAAGGCCGAGCAGCTCGGCGCGACCGTGCGCGAGGGCGTCGCCGCCAGCAATATCCGGCACCGTGACGGCCTCTGGCATGTCGACGTTGGCTCAGATGGCTACGCCGCGCCAGTGCTCGTCAATGCCGCCGGCGCCTGGGCCGGCAAGATCGCCGCCGATCTCGGCGAGCCGGTGCCGGTCGAGACCGTGGCGCCGATGCTGATGATCACCTCGCGCGTGCCGCACTTCATCGATCCCGTCGTGATCCTGCGTGGACGAAAACTCTCCTTCAAGCAATTCAAGAACGGCACCGTGTTGATCGGCGGCGGTCATCTGGCGACGGCCTACCAGGATCGCAACGAGACGGTGCTGGACTGGAAGAGCCTTGCAACCAGCGCGCAGACCGTGTTCGAGCTGTTCCCGGTGATGCGCAGCGCCACCATCGTGCGCGCCTGGGCCGGCATCGAGGCGAAGATGAAGGACGATATCCCCGTGTTTGGGCCGAGCAGCCGGCACAAGGGACTCTATCACCAGTTCGGCTTCTCGCTGCACGGCTTCCAGCTCGGGCCCGGCGCCGGCGCCGTGATGGCGGAGCTGATCGTGGGCGGCGGCACCCAGACTCGCATCAGCGATCTCGGCATCGAGCGTTTCCATGCTTCCGCCGTGCGTTGAGGGGCTGCTTCGCTCATTCCGACTTGGCGAACATTCCGACCAGGGTCTCGCGCAGCCAGCGCTGCGCAGGCACGGTGTCGTTGCGCTGGTGCCAGAACAGGCTGACGATCCGCGCCGGCGCCTTGAGCGGCAGCGGCATCGCATGCAGGAACGACGCATGACGCGACTGCGAACGCAGATCGCTCGGCAGCACGGCGATCAGATCGGTCTGGCGCACGATTTCATAGGCGGCGCTGTAATGATTGACGGTCGCGACCAAATTGCGCGACAGCCCGCGCGAGGCCAGGAAGAGATCGTAGGTCGGCGCTCGCTTGCCGGCCAGGGTCACGTCGACATGCCCGGCGTTCAGGAAGGCGCGCGTGCTCAGCCGCTTCTGGGCCGCGAGCGGGTGGCCGCGCCGCATGAAGCAGGCATAATCGACGGTCCAGAGCGAGCGTGAGCGAATCGCCGTCGGCTGCTGCGCCTCGTTGACATAAACGCTCAGCACGCAATCGACCCGGTTGCCCTCGAGCTGATCGGCGATTTCCAGGATGGTGTTGGGCACGGTGTGGACCCGCGTCTTGGGCGCGATCTCGCCGAGATGGTTCAACAAATTCGGCATCACCAGCGAGGCGACGTAGTCCGACATCGACAGGGTGAACTCGGTCTGGGCGCGAGCCGGATCGAACGCCTGCTCGTCGAGCGCGCTGCGGACGCTTTCCAGGGCCTCGCCGATCGGCTCCCAGAGAACGACGGCGCGCTGGGTCGGACGGATCCCGGTGCCGGACCGTACGAACAGCGGATCGCCGAGCGCATCGCGCAGGCGTGCGAGCGCGTTGCTGACGGCGGGCTGGGTCATCGTCAACGCGCTCGCCGCGCGCGTGACGCTGCCCTCGGTCATCAATGCCTCGAAGACTTTCAGCAGGTTGAGGTCGAGCGCGCGGAAGGACACCGATATTCACCACAGTGATGTACTAGATCATCATTATAAATTATTACGATAACGTCATTCTGTCTATGATTTCGTCCCGAACGACAAGCGGGTGCCGGCCCGCGGGATCGAGGGGGATATTCATGTCGATGATATCGGCGCGCATCGAGCGCCTTCCGTTTGCACGCTTCCACACGCATCTGTTGCTGATGGGTGGGCTCGGCTACATGTTCGACGCGATGGACGCGGCGGTGCTGGCCTTCATCCTGCCGGTGCTGCGCACGGCGTGGAATCTGTCGAGCGTCCAGATCGGCGTGCTCGGCAGCAGCACCTATATCGGCTTCCTGTTCGGCGCCCTGTTCGCCGGCACGCTCGGTGATCTCATCGGGCGCCGCGCCGTGATGATGTCGGCACTGGCGCTGTATTGCGCAGCATCGATCGTCAGCGCGATGGTCGATACCTGGCCGGCCTTCTTCGCAGCCCGCATCGTCGCCGGCATGGGCACGGGCGCGGAGAGCGCGATCATCGCGCCCTATCTTGCGGAGTTCGTGGCGCGACGTTACCGCGGCGCCTTCACCGGGGCGCTCGCAGGCTTCTTCTCCTTCGGCTTCGTGGCCGCGGCCTTGCTCGGCTACTTCATCGTTCCCTCCTACGACAATGGCTGGCGTATCGTGCTTGTGATCACGGCGGTGCCTGTCGTCATGCTGCTGTGGTGGCGGCGCGCTCTGCCGGAATCGCCGCGCTGGCTGGAGAGCCGCGGGCGGGAGAAGGAAGCCGAGGCCGTGCTTGACCGCATCGAGGCTGTCTTTGCGCGTGAGGGCCGTCTGTTGCCGCCGCCGGTGGTCGAAGTCGTCCCTCCCGCCGGCACCGGTGGAACACTGCTTGCCAATTTCGCAGCGCTTCTGGCGGCGCGCCAGGCGCGTATCACCATCATGACCTGGATCATGTGGCTTGCGATCACCTTCAGCTATTATTCCTTCTTCGTCTGGATCCCCGGCCTCCTTGTCCAGAACGGCATGAGCATCACCAAGAGCTTTGGCTATTCGATCGCGATCTATTGCGCGCAGATTCCCGGCTATTTCAGCGCCGCGTATTTCAACGAGCGGATCGGCCGGCAGGCGACCATTGCGACCTATATGGTCCTCGGCGGCGTCAGCGCGCTCGGCCTTGCCTTCGCGCAGACGGATCAGCACATCATACTGGCGGGAATTCTGCTGTCGCTGTTCATGAACGGCACCTATGCCGGTGTCTATGCCTACACCGCCGAAGTGTTCCCGACCCCGATCAGGACCACCGGCGCCGGGCTTGCTTCCGCCATCGGGCGCATCGGCGCGATCGTCTCGCCGATCCTGGTCGGCTACCTCTATCCCAATTTCGGCTTCGCCGGCGTGTTCGGCGTCACCACCACGGTGCTGCTGTTAGGGGCGGTCACCGTCGTCTTGATGGGCGTGCCGACGCGCGGCCGCTCGCTCGAAGAGATCGCCGCAGGTGAAACAGCATGAGGCCGACCAGGCGCCCGGCCGATCCGCTGCTCTGCGCCGTTGCGGCGGCGCAGGACAGGGCGGATCAACCGGGCGCGCTCTTTGCGGCGCTGGACGAAGCCCTGAAGTCGGCGATCGGGCACAAGCTGTTCACGATCCTGACCTATGACGGCGCCACCTTCGAAGCCGCGCGGGTCTATTCCAATCTGCCGGGTCCGTACCCCACCGGCGGTCGCAAGCGCCTCGCGCCGGGGCCGTGGACCGAGGCCGTGCTCGATTCCGGCGAGGCCTATATCGGCCGGACGCAGGACGATCTGCGCACCGTGTTCTCCGACCACGAGCTGATCGCCTCGCTTGGCTGCGCCAGCGTGCTCAACATGCCGGTGCGCTGGCGCGGCCGCACGCTCGGATCGCTCAACCTGCTTCACGAAGCCGGCTGGTATGACGAGGACGACGTCGCCGCGTGTCTTCCGTTCGCCCAGCTCGCGCTGCCGGCGCTGCTTTTGATGGCCTGATAGAGGAAACCTCCATGCCCAGCACTCTCTTCAAGAACGCCGCGCTGCTTGATCCGCTCCGACCTGAGTTGCTGACCGGCCATGACGTTCTGGTCGAGGATGCCATGATCAAGGAGGTCTCGGACCGGCCGATCCAGGCCACCGCAGATCGAACGATCGATCTCAAGGGCAGAACGTTGATGCCCGGCCTGATCGACCTGCACGTCCATACCATCGCGATCGAGCTCAACCTGGCGGCACAGGCGAAAATGCCGAATGTCCTGGTGACGCTGCGTTCGACGCTGATTCTCAAGGGCATGCTGCGGCGAGGTTTCACGACCGTCCGCGATGCCGGCGGCGCCGGCCACGCGATGAAGCAGGCCATCGAGACCGGCCTGACCGATGGCCCCCGCCTGTTCGTCTCGGGCCGTGCGCTGAGTCAGACCGGCGGCCATGGCGACGGTCGGGCCCGCTCGGACTATCTGGCCAGCGATTCCGTCTGTCCCTGCTGCGTGCGGGTCGGCGCGCTGGCGCGGGTTGCCGACGGTGTCGACGGCGTGCGCAAGGCGGTGCGCGAGGAACTACAGATGGGCGCCGACCAGATCAAGATCATGGCGTCCGGCGGCGTGGCCTCTCCGACCGATCCGGTCGGCGCCTTCGGCTACTCCGAGGACGAGATCCGCGCCATCGTCGACGAAGCGCAGGGCCGGCAGACCTATGTGCTCGCCCATGCCTATACGGCTCCGGCGATTGCGCGCGCAGTCCGCTGCGGCGTCCGCACCATCGAGCACGGCAATCTGGTCGACGATCAGACCGCTCGCCTGATGGCCGAGAAGGGCGCTTATGTGGTGCCGACGCTGATCACCTATGAAGCGCTCGCCAATGAGGGCGCGCAGTTCGGCCTGCCGCCGGAGAGCGTCGCCAAGATCGCCGACGTCCGCGATGCCGGCCTGCGCTCGCTCGAGATCTATCGCAAGGCCGGGGTGAAGATGGGATACGGCAGCGACCTGCTCGGCCCGTCGCAACGCCTCCAGAGCGAAGAGTTCCGCATTCGCGCCGAAATCCAGGGGGCGCGCGAGGTCATCGCCAGCGCGACCGTGATCGGGGCCGAGGTGCTCGGCATGGAGGGCAAGCTCGGCCGCATCGTGCCCGGCGCGCTTGCGGATCTGCTCGTGGTCGACGGCAATCCGTTGCGTGATGTCGGCTGCTTGCTCGGTCAGGGCGAGCACATCCCGCTGGTGATGAAAGCGGGCAAGGTTCAGTTCGACAGGCTGGCGTAGCCGCTGGCTTCGCGACGGCATGCCTTGATCTTGCCACCCGGCCGAATTATGAGCGAGGCTCTCATCAAGGATGTCAGCAGCCATGGATTTCACCCCGACCGCAACGCCGATCCGCATTGCTCACGGGGAATTCCATGCCTGCTTCCATCATCCTGTCGAACCTGTCGCTGTCCACGCCTGACGGCCGCTCGCTGCTCTCCAACATCGATCTGATCTTCGGCGCGGAACGCGCCGGCCTTGTCGGCCGCAACGGCGTCGGCAAGACAACGCTGCTCGCCGCAGTCACGGGCGAGCACGTCCCGCAGGCGGGACGCATGGTCGTCAACGGCACCGTTGGCCTCTTGCGGCAGGACGCCCAGCTGCGCGGCGGCATGCGGGTCGTCGACCTCTTTGGCGCGCGAGAGTCTCTCGACTTGCTTCGCCGGGCGGAGCGTGGCGAGGCCTCCGCCGAGGATGTCGCCGAGGTCGACTGGGCGCTCGAGACGCGGCTCGCATCCGCCCTGGCGCGCGTCGGCTTCGATATCGCGCCCGATACGGAGCTGGACCGTTTGTCCGGCGGGCAGATCACGCGCGTTCGTCTCGCCGCGCTGCTGTTCACCGCGCCGGATTTCATCCTGCTGGACGAACCCACCAACAATCTCGATCGGGACGGGCGCCGTGCCGTGATCGATCTGCTTGCCGCCTGGCGCGGCGGCGCGATCGTCGTCAGCCATGACCGGGCACTGCTCGAGACCATGGACGCCATCGTCGAGCTGACCTCGCTCGGCGCGACGCGCTATGGCGGCAATTGGAGTAGCTATCGCGCGCAAAAGGCCGTCGAGCTTGCGGCCGTCACGCACGACCTCGCGCATGCCGAGAAGCATTTGTCCGAGATCGACGGCAAGGCGCAGGAGGCGGCCGAACGCAAGGCGCGTAAGGACAGCGGTGGCAAGAGGAAGCGCGCCAAGGGCGACATGCCACGAATCCTTGCAGGCGCGCGCAAGGATCGCAGCGAGGACAGCGGCGGCAGGGCCGCAGAGATCGCCGAGCGGCGGCGCGCGGAGGCTCTGGATGCGCTCGACACCGCCCGCCGGCGCATCGAGATCCTTCAGCCGCTGACTGTAAAGCTACCGTCGACCCGGCTCCCGGCGGGGCGGGAGGTGGTTTGGCTTGATCGTGTTCGCGCAGGCTATCAGCCGGAACGGCCGATCCTGCGCGATCTATCGCTTGCCATCGTCGGGCCGGAGCGCGTCGCGATTGTCGGGCCCAACGGCTCCGGCAAGACGACGCTGTTGAAGCTCATCGCCGGTGAGCTACGCCCTGTCGCGGGCACCGTGCGCGTGAGGCCGGACTTCGCGCTGTTCGACCAGAAGGTCAGCCTGCTCGATCCCGCGATCTCGATTCTCGACAATTTTGGGCGTCTCAATCCGAGGGCCGGTGCGAATGAATGCCACGCCGCGCTGGCGCGTTTCATGTTTCGCGCAGATGCGGCCTTGCAAGGCGTCGGCAGTCTGAGCGGCGGCCAGCTGTTTCGCGCCGGCCTTGCCTGCGTGCTCGGCGGGGCGACGCCGCCGTCGCTGCTGATCCTGGACGAGCCGACCAATCACCTCGACCTTGAATCGATCGAAGCCGTCGAGGCGGGCCTCCGTGCCTATGACGGCGCGCTGCTCGTGGTCAGTCACGATGAGGCGTTCCTCGGAGCGATCGGGATCACACGCCGGCGCGATCTGACCGGTGGTCCCGACTGACGGAACATTGATACCTGCCCGCGGCCGGCGGTGCTGACAGATGCGGCCGATGCAAGCTTTGACAGCTAGATCGCGTGAAAATTTACAAAAACCCGACGCTCTGCCCCCAGCGCGTCGGGTGGAATGGATGAGTATCGATCCGTGATCCCAACACCTGTGTTGTGACTGCGGTCCTAGGAATTTTCTACTCCGGGAAACTACCGCAACGGAACCGGGCGGCGTCTGCCTTCGATCTCGCTTTGCGGCTCTACGCGCCGCCGCCGGGCTCCAGCGCTTCGCCGAGCTCCAGTGGATGCGCCATGGTCTCGTGCAGCGCCTGGCGATCGAGCTCTCCTTCCGAGATGCTGATGACGACGCAGGCGACGCCGTTGCCGATCAGATTGGTCAGCGCGCGGCATTCGCTCATGAACTTGTCGATGCCGACCAGGATCGCGATCGACTGGATCGGGATATCAGGCACGATCGACAGCGTCGCGGCGAGCGTGATGAAGCCCGCGCCTGTTACCCCGGAGGCGCCCTTCGAGGTGATCATCGCGATGCCGAGGATGCCGAGTTCCTGCCAGATCGTCAGATGCGTGTTGGTCGCCTGCGCCAGGAACAGCGTCGCCAGCGTCATATAGATGTTGGTGCCGTCGAGGTTGAAGCTGTAGCCGGTCGGGATCACGAGGCCGACCACCGAGCGCGAGGCGCCGAGATGCTCCATCTTCTGGATCATCTGCGGCAGCACCGTCTCCGACGACGAGGTGCCGAGCACGATCAGGAGCTCGTCCTTGATATAGGCGATGAAGCGAATGATGGAGAAGCCGGCGAGCCGTGCGATCGCACCCAGCACGATCAGCACGAACAGGATGCTGGTGAGATAGAACGTGCCGATCAGGGCGGCGAGGTTGAGCAGCGAGCCAAGGCCGTAGGCGCCGACGGTGAACGCCATCGCGCCGAATGCACCGATCGGCGCCACGCGCACGATGATGCGGATGATGCCGAAGAACATCTTTGCGGCTTTGTCGATTGCCTCCGCGATCGGCTCGCCTGATTTGCCGAGGAAGGCGATGGCGAACCCGGAGAGGATCGAGACCAGCAGCACCTGCAAGAGGTCGCCGCGCGCGATCGCGCCCACATAGCTGTCGGGAATGATCGCCATCAGATGGGCGACGATGCCGTCTTCATGCGCCTTGGACACATAGGTCGCGACCGATTTCGGATCGATGGTGGCGGGATCGATGTTGAAGCCGTGTCCGGGCTGGAGAATCTCGCCCACCAAAAGACCGATGGCGAGCGCAACGGTCGAGACAGTCTCGAAATAGATCAGCGATTTCAGTCCGACCCGGCCGACACGCTTGAGGTCGCCCATCGAGGAGATGCCATGCACCACGGTGCAGAAGATGACGGGCGCGATCATCATCTTGATCAGCGCGATGAAGGCGTCGCCGAGCGGCTTGAGGGCTTTGCCAAGGTCCGGATAGAAATAGCCGATCAGGACTCCGAGCACGATCGCGATCAGCACCTGGACATAGAGGATCCTGTACCAGGGCTGGTGCCGGCGGTGGACGGCTGGCTGGATCGCGATCTGTGTCATAAAGTTCAATCCCGGAACACATTGATCGTGCATGACTTACATCATGTGATGATCGCCGCTCGAGCAACAATCACATTTTTGTCTGTTAGCACGAAGATCAATCGCTGCACCGCACCTTTGGGGGGAACATGTCGAACGCATTGGGCGCGGACGAGCGATCGCAAGACCGTCTTTCACAAGGCTATTTTCCGCGTTGGAAGCTGAAGACCTCGGGCGTGATCATGCCGGAGGAGCGGCTGTCGTGGGGGCAAACCATCGTCTCCGGTCTCCAGCATTGCGTCGCCATGTCGGGCGCGACGATCATCGCGCCGTTGCTGATGGGGTTCGATCCCAATGTTGCTGTGTTGTTCTCCGGCATCGGCACGCTGATCTTCTTCGTCATCGTGGCGGGGCGCGTGCCGAGCTATCTCGGCTCGAGCTTCGCGTTCATCGCCGTCGTCCTCGCCGCCACCGGCTACGTCGGGCACGGACCGAATCCGAACATCTCAATTGCGCTCGGCGGCATCGTCGGCGCCGGCGTGCTCTACGGCGTGATCGCACTGATCGTGATGTGGTCGGGCATCGGCTGGGTCGAGCGTCTGATGCCGCCGGCGGTCACCGGCGCCGTGGTCGCCGCGATCGGCCTCAATCTCGCGCCCGTGGCGGTGAAGGCGGTAAGCGCGAACGCGTTCGAGACCTGGATCGGGCTTGCGACCGTTCTGATGATCGGCGTGGTTGCGGTGGCCGCGCCCGGCCTGTGGCGCCGCCTGCCGATCATCCTGGGCGCGATCGGCGGATATCTCTTGTACCTGCTGTTTGCGAACGGTCTTGGCTTCGGCAAGCCGATCGACTTCACGCAGCTCTCGGCCGCGCCGTGGTTCGGCCTGCCGAATTTCACCGCGCCGACCTTTCAGGCCGACGCCATCTTCCTGATCGCGCCGGTTGCGGTCATCCTCGTCGCCGAAAATCTCGGGCACATCAAGGCCGTCGGAGCCATGACGGGCCGCAGCCTCGATGCGTATCTCGGCCGCGCCTTGCTTGCCGACAGCCTCGCGACGATCGTGGCGGCCTGCGGCGGCGGCACCGGCGTCACCACCTATGCCGAGAATATCGGCGTGATGGCGGCGACGAAGGTCTATTCGACCCTGCTGTTTGCTTTCGCCGCCATCGTATCGATCCTGCTCGGCTTCTCGCCGAAATTCGGCGCGCTGATCCTGTCGATCCCCGGGCCCGTCATCGGCGGCCTTTCGATCGTGCTGTTCGGATTGATCGCGGCGATGGCGGGCCGGATCTGGGTCGAGAACAAGGTCGACTTTGCCAATCCGGCGAATTTGATCACCGTCGCGGTGGCGCTGACCGCGGGAGCCGGCGATCTCACGCTCAAATTCGGTGCGTTCACGATCGGCGGAATCGGCACCGCGACCTTTGGTGCGATTATCCTGTATCAGATCCTGACCTCGCCGATCGCGCGCCGCGCGGAATGAATCCCAGCGATGCGCCGCGGGGGATGGAACAAATCACGTCTTCCGTAGATGATGGAGCATTCCGGAGAGACATCATGCCGCAAACCGATCGCTCGACCCAGTTCCCCTCACGCCTCGTCGGCCAATACGCGCTGGTGACGGGCGCTCCGCAGGGCATCGGGCGTGCCGTCGCCATTCGCCTCGCCCAGGAAGGCGCGACGGTCGCCATCAACTATATCGGTCCCCCCGAGAAGGCTGAGGAGACGCTTGCGCTCGCGCGCACGGCTTCGAGCGACCGTGGCCACGGCAGGCTCGATCATTTCATCATTCACGCCGATATCGGGGTCGAAAAAGACATCGCCGCAATGTTCGAAACCATCCTGGCGCGCTGGAAGCGCCTCGACTGTCTCGTCAACAATGCCGGCTTTCAGCAGGAATCGCCGAGCGAGGCGCTCGACATCGAAGCCTATCGCCGCATCATCGACGTCAATCTCAACGGCGCCGTGCTCTGCGCGCAAAAGGCGCTGGCGCATTTCGTTGCCCGCGGCGGAGGCGGCTGCATCATCAATTGCTCGAGCGTCCACCAGATCATCCCAAAACCTGGCTATCTCGCTTATTCGATCAGCAAAGGCGGCATGGCCAATCTGACCCGCACGCTGGCGCTGGAGTTTGCCGGCCGCGGCGTTCGCGTCAATGCGGTGGGCCCCGGCGCAATCGACACGCCGATCAACGCCGCCTGGACCGGCGACGCCGAAAAGCGCGGCGCGGTCGTCAGCCACATTCCGCTCGGCCGCGTCGGCACGCCGGAAGAGATGGCTGCGGTATTCGCCTTCCTGGCCTCGGATGACGCCAGCTACATCACCGGGCAGACCATCTATGCGTGCGGCGGCCTGACGCTGTTTCCCGAATTCAGGGACAACTGGTCGAGCTGAGATGAGCGGCCGCCGGCCAAAGCGTGATCTGGCAAAATGTCGCGGCGCAGACTACATCTGCGCCATGACAAACACTCCGCTGGCAGACTCTCGGCTCCAGGATTTCGTCGGCCGGCACGAAAAACTGTTCGTGCTGACCGGCGCCGGCTGCAGCACCAATTCGGGCATCCCTGATTACCGCGACAGAAATGGCAGCTGGAAGCGGACCCAGCCGGTCAATTTCCAGGCCTTCATGTCGGAAGGGCACACGCGCCAGCGTTACTGGGCGCGCAGCCTGATCGGCTGGCGGCGATTCGGACAAGCGAGGCCGAACGATGCGCATCATGCGCTGGCCCGGCTCGAGGCGAGCGGGCGCTGCGAGATGCTGCTGACGCAGAATGTCGACAGGCTGCATCAATCCGCGGGCCACCGGCAGGTGATCGATTTGCACGGACGGCTCGATCTGGTCCGCTGCATGGGCTGCGGGGCCAAGACGCCGCGCAACGAATTCCAGGAGGCGCTTGGCCGCGCCAATGCCGAATGGCTGACGTTCGATGCCGCGGACGCGCCCGACGGCGACGCCGATCTGGAGCACGCGGATTTCTCATCATTCAAGGTGCCGGCTTGCGAGGCCTGCGGTGGCATCCTCAAGCCCGACGTGGTGTTCTTCGGCGAGAACGTCCCCCGCGACGTTGTCGCCACCGCGCAGGATCATCTGGCGCAGGCGGATGCCATGCTGGTCGTCGGCTCGTCGCTGATGGTCTATTCCGGCTTTCGCTTTGTGAAGGCTGCCGCAGAGCGTCAGATCCCGATCGCTGCGGTCAATCTCGGGCGCACCCGTGCCGATGATCTCCTGACGCTCAAGGTCGAGGAGCGTTGCGAAGCGGCCCTTGCATTCCTGCTCTGATGTGATGCCGGGTGAACACGTCTTGCCTATTGCATAGGTGCCAAGCAGAATAGCCAGGTACAGCGTTTTCGTTGTGCTCGATGGCACGGAAATTGCTGCGTTTTCGCCCTCAGTTCTTGACGATCAGCCGGAGAATTTTGGAATGCTTGAAGGAGCCGAGGTGCGGCTTGCCGTGGATATTGGCGGCACGTTCACCGACATCGTGCTTGATGTGGGCGAGGTGCGCAAGACCCGCAAGGTGCTGACCACGCCGCAGCGTCCAGAGCAGGCGGTGCTGGACGGCATGCGCCTCATTCTCGCCGACGCGCGTGCGCATATCAGCGACATCGACGTCTTCATCCACGGCACGACGCTGGCGACCAACGCCATCATCGAGCGGCGTGGTGCCAAAACCGCCCTGATCGCCACCGAAGGTTTTCGCGACGTGCTGGATATCGGCACCGAGAGCCGTTACGATCAGTACGATCTCAGTATCGACAAGCCGAAGCCGCTGACGCCGCGCAGCCTTCGCTTCACCGTGCCCGAGCGCATCGACGCGCACGGTGCCGTTCGTCTCGCACTGGACGAAGCGGCGGTCCGCGCACTGGCGCCGAAATTGCGCGAGCGAGGCGTCGAGAGTGTCGCCATCGCTTTCCTGCACTCCTATGCCAATCCCGACCATGAGCGCCGCGCAGCCGCGATCATCGGTGAGGAGATGCCGGGCATTTCGGTGACGGTGTCCTCGGCCGTGTGCCCGGAGATCCGCGAGTATGAGCGAACCTCAACCGCTGTTGCGAATGCCTATGTGCAGCCGCTGATCGACGGCTATCTCGCCCGCATGGCCGACGCGTTGCAGGTCGAGCAATTCCGCGGCGCCATCTATCTCGTCACCTCAGGTGGCGGCGTTACCTCGATCGAGACGGCGCGACGCTTTCCGGTGCGGCTCGTCGAATCCGGTCCTGCCGGCGGCGCGATCTTCGCGGCGCAGATTGCTGCGCGTCTTGGCGAAAGCAAGGTGCTGTCCTTCGACATGGGTGGCACCACGGCAAAGATCTGTCTGATCGAAAAGTACCAGCCCGAGACCTCGCGCGTGTTCGAGGTCGACCGCGCTGCGCGCTTCCTGAAAGGCTCGGGCCTGCCGGTGCGCATTCCCGTGATCGAGATGGTCGAGATCGGCGCCGGTGGCGGCTCGATCGCGCATGTCGACGCGATGAAGCGCGTCACTGTCGGCCCGGAGAGTGCGTCTTCCGAACCGGGCCCCGCCTGCTACGGCCGTGGCGGTCAGCGGCCGGCCGTGACCGATGCGGACGTTGCGCTCGGCATGATCGATCCTGATGCGTTTGCCGGCGGCACGATCAAGCTTGACCCGGAGCTTTCAAAGAAGGCCCTGCTGAGCAGCGTCGGCGAAGCGCTGGGCCTGTCGGCGGAGACCGCAGCCTATGCGGTGCACGAGGTGGTCTGCGAGAACATGGCCAGCGCGGCGCGCGTGCATGCCGTCGAGCGCGGCGAGATCGTCGGCCAGCACACGCTGATCGCCTTCGGCGGTGCAGCGCCCTTGCATGCGGCGCGCGTTGCCGAGAAGATCGGTGTCTCCCGCGTGATCGTGCCGTCGAATGCCGGCGTCGGTTCTGCCGTTGGCTTCCTCGCCGCACCCATCGCCTATGAGCTGGTGCGCAGCCGTCACGTCCGCCTCGATGATTTCGACACCAAGGCCGTCTCCGATCTCTTGCAGGAGATGGTGACCGAAGCGCGCGCGCTGGTCGAGCCCGGTGCGGCCGGTGCGCCGGTGCGCGAGCGCCGCGCCGCCTTCATGCGTTATGTCGGCCAGGGCCACGAGATCACCGTCGAGCTGCCGAACCGGCCGTTGACGTCGGCCGATCTTGCAGGCCTGCGCCAGAAATTCGAGGCGGACTATTCCGCGATGTTCGAGCGCCCGATCCCGGGCGCGGCGATCGAGGTGCTGAGCTGGTCGGTGCTCGCCACGACGGAGGCGCGCAATCCGCCCACCGTCGCGGCCGTGACGCGCAAGCCGGCGGGCCAAGCCTCCGGCAGCCGAAAATTCTTTGACGGAAGGGCGGGCGAGGTGGTCGAGATCCCGCTCTATCGCCGCGAGGACATGGCGCCCGGCGCGACCATTGCGGGTCCCGCCGTGATTGCGGAGGACGAGACCTCTACTTTTGTGTCGACCAGTTTTGATGCCCATATCGACGGTGCCGGCAGCATCGTCATGGAACGGAAGGCGGCCTGATCATGAGCAAGGCAAACGGCGCGAGCCTGATCGACCTTCAGATCATGTGGCACCGGCTGATCGCCGTGGTCGAGGAGCAGGCGCAGGTGCTGCTGCGCACCGCGTTCAGCCCGATCGTGCGCGAATGCGGCGATCTCTCCGCCGGCGTGTTCGACCTCAAGGGGCGGATGCTGGCGCAGGCGGTGACCGGCACGCCGGGCCACGTCAACTCGATGGCGGAATCGGTCAAGCACTTCATCGCGCATTTCCCGCTCGAGACGATGAAGCAGGGCGACGCCTACATCACCAACGACCCCTGGATGGGCACCGGCCACCTCAACGATTTCGTCGTCACCACGCCCTGCTTCAAGGGCGGCAAGATCGTCGCGCTGTTCTCCTGCACCAGCCATCTCATGGACATCGGCGGCATCGGCTTCGGCCCTGATGCCACCGACGTGTTCATGGAGGGGCTCTACATCCCCATGCTGAAGCTTATCGACCAGGGCGTCGTCAACGAGACGCTGATGGCGATGATCCGCACCAACACGCGCCTGCCCATCGATACCGAAGGCGACACCTATTCGCTCGCCGGCTGCAACGATGTCGGCTGCGAACGCCTGGTCGAGATGATGACCGAATTCGGCATCGATACGCTCGACGCGCTCGGCGACTATATCTGCGAACGCTCGCGCGAGGCCGTGCTCGCCGAGATCGCCAAACTGCCCAAGGGAAGCTGGCGCAACAGCATGGTGGTCGACGGCTATGATGCGCCCGTGACGCTGGCGGCGACGCTGACGATCTCCGATCAAGGTATCCACGTCGATTTTGACGGCACCTCGGCCGCGTCGAAATTCGGCATCAACGTGCCACTGTCCTACACCACGGCCTACACCGTGTTCGGCCTCGGCTGCGTCGTCGCCGCGCAGATCCCGAACAATGCCGGCTCGCTCTCGCCGCTGACGGTGTCGGCGCCCGCGGGGGCGATCCTCAATGCGCCCAAGCCGGCGCCGGTCGCATCGCGCCACATCATCGGGCAGATGCTGCCCGACGTCGTGTTCGGCTGCCTGCGCCAGATCATTCCCGAACGCGTGCCCGCCGAAGGCACCTCCTGCCTGTGGAATCTCAATGTACGCGGCCAGACACGTTCCGGCGTCGGCGGCAATTACGGATTCTCGATGGCGGTCACATCAAACGGCGGCACCGGTGCGCGCTTTGCGAAGGATGGGCTGTCGGCGACCGCCTATCCCAGCGGCGTGCGCGGCACGCCGGTCGAGATCGCGGAGACGCAGACGCCGCTGATCTTCTGGCGCAAGGAGCTGCGTCCTGACTCCGGCGGGGCCGGGCGCACCCGCGGCGGTCTCGGCCAGATCATCGAGGTCGGCAGCGGCGTCGATGCGCCGTTCGATATCCTGGCGGCGTTCGACCGCATCGATCATCCGCCGCGCGGCCGCGATGGCGGCAAGAACGGCGAGACCGGCTATGTCGGCCTCAAGTCCGGCAAGAAGCTGCGCGGAAAAGGCTTTCAGCAGGTGCCGCCGGACGACCGCCTGGTGGTGCACACGCCCGGCGGCGCCGGCATCGGCGCGCCCACGATGCGCGATCGCGCGGCGGTGAAAGATGACGTCGAGAGCGGTCTCGTGTCGTCAGATAATGCGGCCGCAGTGTATGGCTACGCGGGGTGAACCGCTGAAAGAGTTGGTCCCGGCCTCGCCGGCCGGGACGATGCCTTTGGCCTGACCTACGCAGCCGCCTTCTTCCGGGCCAGCTCGGCCTTGTATAGCTCGAACTCCTCCGCGATCGCCTTGGCAATTGACGGCCGCTGACGCAGGCGCTCGAAATACGCCTTCACGTTCGGCCATTTCGCGAGCTCGATCGGCGGCGTCGCCATGGTCCAGTTGATGACCGTGACCAGGTAGGCATCGGCCACGCTGAAATGGTCGAGCAGGTAGTCGCGGCCTTTCAGGTAGTTGTCGAGATAGTCGAGCCGCGACAGGTTCTTCTCCAGCACATAGGCCTTGGCCTCCTGCGGCGCCTTGCGGTCGAGCACGGGGATGAACAGACCCTTGTGCAGCTCGGTGCCGATGAAGCAGAGCCATTGATGCAGCCGGGTGCGCTCGATACCTGCCGTGGCGCCAAGACCGGATCGCGGAAAGCGGTCGGCGACATATTGCAGGATCGCCGCATTCTCGGTCAGCACCACGCCCTCGTCGGTACGCAGCGTCGGCACCAGACCGATCGGATTGACCGCTCGGAAATCAGAGCCGTCGTTCAGCACTTTCTTGGTCGGGGGATCGACTTCGAGATAATTCGCATCAGCGCCGGCTTCATAGAGCGCGACGCGCGTCGCCATGGAGCAGGCGAGCGGCGAGAAATAAAGATCCATGATGGGCCTCCTTGGGCAGGTCCTCGTGTGGGTGTCGCTCAACCTGGCCAGATTGATTTTTGTACCATCTTGCATAATATGGGGCGGGTCAAGGATTAATTGCGAAATGGTACAAAAATCGAAGCCGCCAGCTGCTGCCAAAGAACCCCAGCGCCGCGGCGAACCCAAGCGCCGCGGCCGGCCGCGCGCCTATGAACCCGAAATCGCCCTCGGCAAGGCGCTGGATCTGTTTCGCAAGCAAGGCTTTGCCGCGACCTCGCTCGACGACCTCAGCGCAGCCACCGGCATGAACCGGCCGAGCCTTTACGGCGCCTTCGGCGACAAGCGCGAGCTCTACATCAAGAGCTACCAGCGCTACCGCGAGGACGCCCGCGCCTCGATGGTCGAGATCTTTCGCCAGGAGATGCCGGTGCGTCAGCGGCTGGAACGCATCTATGCCGCCGCGTTGAACATCTATCTTTCCGGCGAGACCGGGCCGCGCGGCTGCTTCACCGTGGTGACGGCGGCGTCCGAAGCCGTCGGCGATCCCGAGATACGCGCCATGGTGCTGGAGGGGCTCACTGATCTCGACAAGGCTTTTGCAAGCTGCTTCCGCCGCGCCAAGGAAAAGGGCGAGCTGCCGGACAGTGCCGATCCGGCCGTGCTGGCACAACTCGCCTCCGCCACCATCCACACCATCGCCATCCGCTCCCGCGCGCGCGTGCCGCGCAAGGAGCTGGAGGAAATCGTCAAAGGCGCGATTGACGTGATGGTGGGGGCTAAGTCTGGCTAACTTACGCCGCGCGAATCTGGGCGAGGAAGCGATCCACCTCATCGCGCAGCCGCTGCGACTGTTTCGACAGCTCGACGGCAGAGGCGAGCACCTCTTCCGCGGCTGTGCCGGTTGCTGCGATGCCGTCGGTGACCCCGGCGATGTTCTGCGAGACCTCGCCGGTGCGGGCGGCGGCCTGCTGAACGTTCTGGGCGATCTCCTGCGTCGCCGTGCCCTGCTGGCCGACGGCGGCCGCAATTGCCGCGGAGATTTCATCGACTTGCTGAATCGTGGCGCAGATCGACCGGATGCCTTCGACCGCACCTGACGTCTCGCCCTGGACGGCTGTCACCTGTGCGCCGATCTCTTCCGTTGCCTTTGCGGTCTGGGTCGCCAGCGCCTTGACCTCGGAGGCGACCACGGCAAAGCCGCGGCCGGCTTCGCCCGCGCGCGCCGCCTCGATCGTCGCATTCAAGGCCAAGAGATTGGTCTGCCCGGCGATGCCGTTGATGAAAGAAACGACGTCGCCGATTTTCTGCGCGGCATCGGCGAGGCTCTGGACGCGCGCATTCGACGCTTGGCCGTCGCTCGCAGCCCTGCCCACCACCTCGGTCGCATGCGCGAGCCGCCGGCTGATCTCGGTCATCGACGAGGACAATTCTTCCGCGGCAGCCGCAACCGTCTGCACGTTCTCGGAGGCGAGCGCCGAAGCCGACGACACCGCGCGGGTCTGATTGCGCGACTGCTCGACGATGGCGGACATCGAGCGCGCGGTGTGTTCCATCTCGACGGCGGCCGAGGAGACTGTGGTGACGACGTCGCGGATGCTGGCCTCGAAATTGTCGGCGAGCGCGGCGAAGGCGCGCCGTTTCTCCGCCTCGGATTGTGCTTTGGCCTCGAGCTGGCCGGCCTGGAGCCTGCTGAAGTTGATGGCGTTGTCGCGGAACACCGCCACCGCCTTCACCATCGCGCCGACCTCATCATTGGCCTTGCTTTCGGGGATGGCGACGTCGAGATGGCCGTCGGCGAGCGCGCGCATCACTGATGTGATCGACAGGATCGGGCGCGAGATCCCGCGGGCGATGAGGTAGCCGACGATGGCGGCGAGCACGAGTCCGAGCACGGCGATGCCGATCGCAAGCATCCAGGCGCGGTCGGCGGAAGCCACGTAATCGGCGTTGTCCATCACCAGCTCGACGGCGCCGAGCGGTTTTCCCGAGAAGTCCTTGATCGGCCCGAGCAGCGCCGCGACCGGCCTGGTGTCGAGCTTCGACTGCCGTACCGCAAAATCGCCCCCGGTGGTGCGGCGGTAATCTGCGGCATCGAAGAAGCTCTGGCCCTTCAGCGTTCCGCCGAACAGCTTGAAGCCCGCGCCATCGGCAAGGTGGAAAGCGATGTCGACATGGCGGTTGGCCTTGAAATCGTCGAGAAAGGACTGGCCGAAGCTCAGGCCGAATTCCACCGAGCCGAGATGCTTGCCCGCTTGCGCGATCGGCACCACACCGCGGATGCCAAGCCCGGCGACCCCGCCTTCGAGTCCGACGATGACCTTGCGCTCCTGATTGGCGTCGACGACGGTCTTGCGGAAGCTCGAGAGGTCGTCGCCGAACTTCGCCGGCTGGTGCACGCGCAGGAAGGAGGTCGCGGGCGGCGTATGGAACTGGAACTGCTCGACGCCGTATTCGGACTTGGTCGCTGCGAACACCGGCCCGAACAGGCGCATCAGGGCGTCGCGATCCTGCTTGGCCATCGCCTCCTGCGTCGCCGGCATCGCGGCCACCACCGTGCTCATGGCGGCGGCGCGGCGGGACTCTTCGGAGATCCGCGACAGCAGCGCATCATAATGGCTGCGCAATTCGCGCTGGTCGGCGCGGTCGATGATCCCCGCGATGATCCACATGGCGCCGAGCACGGCAATCAGCGCCGTCGCCGCCGCCGTCACCGCCAGCGCAACCGTGATCCGCATCCTGAGGCCGAGGTTCGCTCGCATGTCCGACTCGCTCGCTGCGCATTGACTAACAACGCGTATCAATCTCTCGCTAAAAGAGGGTGAACGGGATACCGGCGATGCCGGTCGGGGAGGCCAAGGCTAATCGGCCAACATAACGGCGTCGTCCCTCCGCGCTACGTCTCGCGCGCGAGCGCCGGCGCCGCTGCCGCGGCGTCCCGGAAGGCGTCGCGCAGGGAGCCCAGCAGCGTCTGTACGCGGGCGAGGTTGGAGCGCGTCGCCGGGACGAGCGCCTTGACCCAGAGATCGGGGACCTGCAGCTCCGGGAGCAGCTCGACCAGCGCGCCGGACTTGAGCCGATCCGCCACAGCGGTGCGCGAGGCGATCGCGATGCCGCTGCCCGCGCACAGGCTGTCGATGACGAGCGCGCCGTTATTGGTGACGAGATGCGGCCGGACTGTCACCGTCGTCACGCCGTTGCGCCCCTCGAAAGTCCAGGAGGGCCCGATCGGCGAAAACACGATGCAATCGTGATTGACGAGGTCGCGCGCGTGTCGGGGCTGGCCGCGCCGTGCCAGATAAGAGGGCGCGGCGCACAGTACGCGTTCGAACACATGCAAGGGCTCCTCGAGCACCCCGTCGAAGGATGACGGCATCATGGTGAGAACGATGTCGAAGCCTTCCTCGACCGGGTTCACCGTGCGGTCCACCAGCACCGCGTCGAGCGTCACGCGCGGATATCTGATCTGAAACGACGACAGCAATTGCGCGAGGTTGATCACCATCGGCGAGGCCGGCGCCTTGATGCGCAACTGGCCCTCGAGCTCGTTTGGCGATCGCATGATGCCTTTCGCCATCTCGTCGTAATCGCGCACGATCTGCCTGATGACGTCGAGATAGCGCTCGCCGATCTCGGTGAGCGCGAGGCGCCGCGTGCTCCGCCGCAGCAGCGTGGTCTTCAGCGACCACTCCAATTGTCCGACCCGCTTGGTGATGACGGAGGGCGCCACCCCCAGCTGCCGGCCGGCTTCGGAGAAACTGCCGGTTCGGGCCGTTGCCAAAAACGCCTTCATATTCAAAAGGCTATCGGCCATTTAATCCAATCCGGAAAAGATGATCGCGCGAAATAGCTTATTCTCCCCCATTCCCGAAGGAAATAGGCTTCCTCCGCTACCACAAGCCGTCACACCAAAACGAACGGCAACTGGGAGGAATGAGCATGAGCGCATCTGACGTCATCGATGTCACCGATGTCATCGAGCGCCAGCGCCGCAATGGCCTGGTCCTGACAGTCCTGATCCTGTCGACGACGATGATGTTCCTGGACGGCTACGACCTCCAGGCCATGGCCTTCGCCGCACCATCGATCATCCGCGCCTGGGGCGTCGAGCGGGCTGCGCTCGGAATAGTCTTCAGCGCCGGCATTTTCGGCATCCTGGTCGGCGGCCTCGTATTCGGATCGCTCGGCGACCGCATCGGCCGTCGCCTGTCGATCGTGGCCTCGATGCTGGTGTTCGGCGGCTTCACGCTGGCGACGGTGTGGGCGAGCGACATCACGAGCCTGATCGTGCTTCGCTTCCTCGCCGGCATCGGCATCGGCGGATTGTCGCCGCTATGCTACGCGCTCAACCTCGAATATGCGCCCAGCCGATATCGCGGCACGGCGGTCGCGATCATCATGGTCGGTTATGTCGCGGGCAGCAGCGTCGGCGGCTTCATCGCTGCCGGTCTCGTGCCGCAGTTCGGCTGGACTATCGTGTTCTGGATCGGCGGCGTGCTGCCGCTGCTGGGGGCCGCGCTGTGCTATTTTGCGCTTCCGGAATCGATCAAGTTCCTCGTGGTGCGCAATCGCGAGCCCGCGGAGATCGCGCGTATCCTCAACCGGATCGAGCCCGGCCTTCAGGCGCAGGCGACGACGCGCTTCGTGCTGCGCGACGAAGCGTCCGCCGGCAGCGCCGGCATGGGACCGCTGTCGCAACTCGCCTCGCTGTTCGACGGGCGGCTGGCGATCATCACGCCGTTCCTGTGGGTGGCCTATATCGCAAGCTCGATCACGATGTTCTTCCTCAACAGCTGGACGCCGATCCTGGCCGAGGCATCCGGGCACACGCCCGCGCAGGCTGCCATGGGCCTGACCGTGTTCAGCCTGGGAGGCGCCTTCGGCGGCCTCACCATCGGCCGGGTGCTCGATCGTTTCGGCGTCATGGCCATTGCGATCGTGCCGCTGATTGCCTGCCCGCTGGTTGCTTCGCTTGGCTGGGCCGGTCTTGGTGACAGCACCTACCTTGGGACGATGGCGTGTGTCGGATTCTTCGTCGTGGGCGGCCATCAGGGCCTGAACAGCTCGGTCGGTCAGTTCTATTCCAGCGCCAACCGCACGACGGCCGTGGGCTGGGCGCTGTCGGTCGCCAAGATCGGCTCGATCAGCGGACCGCTGGTTGCCGGCATCCTGATCGCACAGCATCTGCCGTTCTCGAACCTGTTCCTGCTGGCCGCTCTGCCGCCGCTGGTGGTGGCGGCCTGCGTCCTGGTGCTGGGAATCTCGCAGCGCAAGCACCTGGCGGCGCGGAAGATCGATCAGACCGCCGCGGCCTAGCCGCGTCGAGCGAAGCAATGGAGTGCGAAAGATGAAAATGCCTCTCGCAGGCGCAATCGATTGCGACCTGCACCCGCCGATGCCGAGCATGGCGCAGCTCCTGCCATATCTCGACGACTACTGGCGCGACCAGATCACGAACCGCGCGATCGACCGCATGTCGTTCGCCATGATGAGCTATCCGCCGAATGCGCCAATCAGCGCGCGCGCGGACTGGCGGGCGCCGAACACCGCCCGGAGCGATCTCGATACGCTGCGCGCCCATGTCCTCGATGCCTTCGACCTCCGGTTCGGCATCGCCAACGTGATGCATGGTGCGATCGCGCTCCACAACGACGACATGGCGGCGGCGATCTGCCGCGCAGTGAACGACTGGCTGCGGGCGGAGTGGCTGGACCGCGAACCGCGGCTGTGCGGCTCGATCCTGGTGTCGCCGCAGGATCCGGCGCAGGCCGTCGCCGAGATCGAGCGTCTCGCCTCGGACCCGCGTTTCGTGCAGGTGCTGCTGCCTGTGATGGGCGAAAAGCTGCTCGGCCGGCGCGAGTTCTTTCCACTCTATGAGGCGGCGGAACGGCACGGCCTCGTCATTGCCGTTCACGCGGGCAGCACCTATCGGTACGCGCCGACGATCGTGGGCTGGCCGTCCTATCAGTTCGAGGACTATGTCGCGCAGGCGCAGGCTTTCGCCAACCAGACCATCAGCCTCGTTGCCGAGGGCGTATTCCGCCGCTTCCCGCGCCTCAAGGTGGTGATGCTGGAGTCCGGCGTAAGCTGGCTGCCGATGACCGTGTGGCGCACCGACAAGACCTGGCGTGGCGCGCGGCCGGAGGTGCCTTGGGTGGACCGCTGGCCGTCAGAGATCATTCGCGAGCATCTGCGCCTATCGGTCCAGCCGTTCGATGCGGCCGATGCGACGGCGGTCGCGCAGACGCTCGATCGAATCGGGTCGGATGAGATGTTGCTGTTCTCCACCGACTATCCGCACTGGCAGTTCGACGGCGACGACGTGCTGCCGGATGGGCTGCCGCCGGACTCGTTGCGGAAAATCCTGATCGACAATGCGCTCGCAACCTATCCCCGCCTGGCACAGGGCGCGGCCGCCGGCGCCGTCGAGCTTGCGAGGGAGGACGTGAGATGAACGCACCCTTTATCGAGCAGAAGGCCCGGCAGACGCTGGCGGTCGTCGATTGCGACATCCATCCGGCGCACCGCACGCCCGGCGAGCTCTTGCCCTACCTCGAGCCGCGCTGGCGCGAGCACTACGAGACCCATGGCGTCCATGTGCGACAGGCGCTGCCAAGCGCGCTGATGTATCCGCGCATGATGGCCGCCGGCATGCGCGCCGATTCGCTTCCCGAGAAGGGCGGTCCTGCGGGATCGGATCTCGATCTCCTGCGCAGGCAGCATCTTGATCCCGTCAATGTCGAGTTCGGCCTGCTGATGGCGCTCAGCAAGGGCGGCATGGAGGAGCGCAATCCCGGTCTTGCGGCAGCGTTGTCGCGCGCCACCAACGACTGGCAGATCGATCGCTGGGTGCGCGAGGAGCCGCGCCTTCGCGCCGGCATCGTCGTGCCGCAGGAGTTTCCCGAGGCGGCCGTGGCCGAGATCGAACGTTGCGCCGGCGATCGCCGCTATGTGCAAATCATGCTGTCATCGAGGCCCTCGGACCCGCTGGGCCACCGGCGCTATTGGCCGATCTATGAGGCGGCGGAGCGCGCCGGCCTGCCGATCGGTCTGCATCCGGTCGGCTACAATGGCGGCCATCCCTGCACGGGCTCCGGCTGGCCGACCTTCTATTTGCAGGAGCACTATGTCTTTGTCGCGTGCATGGAAGCGCTTGCCTCGAGCCTGATCATCGAGGGCGTATTCGAGCGTTTTCCGAAGCTGAAGGTCGTGCTGGTCGAGGGCGGCTTCGGCTGGGCCCCTGCGCTGGCCTGGCGCATGGACAAGCATTTCGAGAAATTCCGCAAGGAGGTCGCACATCTCAGGCGGCGTCCTTCCGAATATCTGCGCGAGCACATCTGGTGGACGACGCAGCCGATCGAGGAGCCGGCGCAGGCGCGCCACATCGTCGACATCATCGATTGGATCGGTTGGGACCGGCTGCTCTATTCATCCGACTATCCGCATTGGGACTATGACAATCCGTCCTTTGCCTTCAAATTTCCGATGACCGAGGCGCAGCGCCGCATGATCTTCAGGGACAATGCAATGGCATTGTATCGCCTTGCATGAGCCGCCATGTGGTCTGCCCGGCAGCCGAGCTGCCGCCCGGCGCACGCAAGGTCGTCGTGGTCGACGGGCGCGAGATCGGCGTGTTCAATGTCGAGGGGCGCCTTCATGCGCTGCTCAATCGCTGTCCGCACGGCGGAGCTGCGATCTGCTCTGGCGTCGTCACCGGGCTCAGCCAGTCATCGGGCCCCGGCGACTACCGCCTGGAACGGCGCGGTGAATTCTTGCGCTGCCCCTGGCATGGCTGGGAATTCGACATGGCGACCGGACAATCCTGGTGCGATCCGCGCCGCACCAGGGTGCGGAGCTTCGAGGTCAAGCTTGAAGCCGGCTCCGATCTTGTGATGGGACCCTATGTGGCGGAGCGATATCAGGTCACGGTCGAGGACGCCTATATCGTGGTCGACCTCTGAGAATGTGAGGCGCGCGGCATCAATATCCACGCACCCGATCCACCACGTTCTCCAGCGCGCCGCCCGCCTCGAACCTCGCGATCTGCTCGGCGACATAGGCCGAGATCGCGTCCGCATCGGTGTCGGCGGCGTTGTGCGGGGTCAGCACCACCTTGGGGTGGGTCCAGAACCGGCTGTCCGCGGGCTGCGGTTCCTGCACGAAAACGTCGAGCGAGGCGGCGCCCAGCGTGCCGTCATCGAGACAGGCGAGAATGTCCGCTTCGTTCTGCAGGCCGCCGCGGCCGGCATTGATCAGCACCGGCGCGCCGAGCGGGCTCGTGCGGTTGAGCTTGGTGAAGACCTCGCGGTTGAGAATGCCGTTTGTGTCAGGCGTCAGCGGCAGCAGCGACACCAAAATGTCGGTCTTGCGCAGGAACGCATCCATTCCGGCGGTGCCGTGGAAGCACTCGACGCCCGCGATGGTGCGCGGGCTGCGGCTCCAACCGGCGACGCGGAAGCCGAGCCGGCGCAGCACGTCGGCCGCATCAGCGCCGAGCGTGCCAAGCCCCATCACACCGACGGTGATCGCGCTCGCCGGCCACTGATATTTCGGCTCCCAGCGCCTGGCGCGCTGCGAGTCGCGCAAATAGAGCTCCTGGCGGTGGTGCATCAGAACGTGCAGCACGACATACTCGGTCATGCGATTGGTGAGATCGGGGACCGCGACGCGCACCAGCGGCACGTCGGGCAGGCTCTTGTCGGCCATCAGCGCATCGACGCCGGCGCCGAGATTGAAGATCGCCCGCAGATTGGGGAAGGAGCCGAGCTCGCCCGGCACGGGTTTCCAGACAGCGGCATAGTGCACCTCGGCGGGATCGAGGGAGGCATCCGGTAGCAGCACCACGCGGCGGCCGTCGCAGACCGCATCGAACCGGGCCTTCCATCGCTCCGGCAGCCAATTCTGCTGCGTGCTGTTGATCAGGACGGCCAGTGTGCCCATGGTCATTCGAAGTGCCTCATAAGGTTCCGCTTTTGGTGGCTCTCCTTGGCACGATCCAGCGGATTTTTCTCGCAAATTTTTTCCGCAGCCCTGTCGGGGCGAGGCATATTGGATCGTCTTCAAAACAAGCGTTCAGGTAAGGTACTGCCCATGCTTTATGCGATCCTTTGCTATCATGACGAAGACTTCGTCGGCTCCTGGAGCAAGGACCAGGACGAGGCTGTGATGAAAAAGCTCGCCGTGGTGCAGGACAAGCTTACCAGCCAAGGCCGGCTCGGCCCGGTGGCGCGGTTGCTGCCGACCACCGCGGCGGCGACCTTGCGCAAGGAAGATCCACCGCTGGTGCTCGACGGCCCCTATGCCGAGACCAAGGAGCAGCTGCTGGGCTTCTACATCGTCGATTGCAAGAACCTCGACGATGCGCTCGACGTCGCGCGCGACCTGGGCGCTGCCAATCCCGGCGGCGCCTATGAGGTGCGCCCCGTCGGCGTGTTCAGGCCGGGAGGAATTTCGGCGTGAGCGAGGCCGACACTGGCTGGATCGAGACGGCGCTGACCTCGGCGCGACCTCAGGCGGTCGGCGCGCTGCTGCGCTATTTCCGCGATCTCGATACGGCTGAAGAAGCCTTTCAGAACGCCTGCTTGCGCGCGCTCAAGAACTGGCGGGAGAACGGGCCGCCGCGGGATCCGGCGGCCTGGCTGATCATGGTCGGCCGCAACGTCGCCATCGACGAGGTTCGCCGCACCCGCAAGCAGCAGCCGCTGCCGGAGGACGACCAGGCGATCTCCGATCTCGACGACGCCGAAGGCGCGATTGCCGAGCGTCTCGACGGCTCGCACTATCGCGACGACATCTTGCGGCTGATGTTCATCTGCTGCCATCCGCAACTGCCGGCGACGCAGCAGATCGCACTGGCGCTGCGTATCGTCTCCGGTCTTACCGTGAAGCAGATCGCGCGCGCCTTCCTGGTTTCGGAAGCCGCGATGGAGCAGCGCATCACCCGCGCCAAGGCCAGGGTGGCGGAAGCCGGGACGCCGTTCGAGACGCCCGGCGCGGTGGAACGCTCGGAGCGGCTCGCCGGCGTCGCGGCGATGATCTATCTGATCTTCAATGAGGGCTATTCGGCGAGCGGCGATAGCGCGGAGATCCGCAAGCCGCTGTGCGAGGAGGCGATCCGTCTGGCGCGACTGTTGTTGCGCCTGTTCCCGAGCGAGCCGGAGATCATGGGGCTGACGGCGCTGATCCTGTTGCAGCACGCCCGCAGCGCCGCGCGCTTTGCCGAAGATGGATCGCTGATCCTGCTGGAGGACCAGAACCGCGCCTTGTGGAACGGCACCATGATCGCGGAGGGCCTCGCTTTGATCGACAAGGCCATGCGCCACCGCCGCAGCGGGCCCTACCAGATCCAGGCTGCGATCGCCGCGCTGCACGCGCGCGCGGCGACGCCCGATGAGACCGACTGGCCCCAGATCGACCTGCTCTACGGTGCGCTCGAAGTGGTGCAGCCTTCGCCGGTGGTGACGCTCAATCGCGCGGTTGCCGTCGCCAAGGTGCGCGGGCCCCAGGCCGCGCTCGACCTGATCGAGCCGCTGGCGCCGAAGCTTGCCAACTACTTCCATTTCTACGGCGTGCGCGGTGCCTTCCTGATGCAGCTCGGCCGCAACGACGAAGCGCGAATCGCCTTCGACCGCGCGATCGCCCTCGCCAACACCTCCGCTGAAGCTGCCCACATCCGCATGCACATCGATCGCCTGATCCGGGATAGCCAGCCGAAGGGCGGCGGTGCCAGGCAGGGTGCGAAGGCGAACTGACGGCGCGGCCCTTTCTCTGCTGCCGTGCCAGGCTTCCAATCACTTCGTCATTCCGGGCGATGCGAAGCATCGAACCCGGAATCTCGAGATTCCGGGTTCACCCTTCGGGTGCCCCGGAATGACGGCCAAGAAAATCTCTTCCCAAATTGTCGGCCAGCGCGGCTTCCCTTCGTCTTAATCCCGTATCAAGGGAGCCAATCATGCTGAAAGCTGTTGCCATTATCGCTGTTGTCCTCGCGATCGGGATCGCGGGCGTGCTCGTCTTCGCCCTCACCAAGCCCGACACGTTTCGTGTCGAGCGTTCGCTGGCGCTGAAGGCGCCGGCCGATGCGATCTATCCGCTGGTCGCCGATTTCCGCTTCTGGACCAGCTGGTCACCTTATGAAAACCGGGACCCCGCGATGAAGCGCATCTACGGTGGAACCGCGTCAGGGAGGGGCGCAACCTATGCCTGGGACGGCAACAACAATGTCGGCGCCGGCCATATGGAAATTCTTGAGGCAAGCACGCCGTCGAAGCTCCGCATCAAGCTCGACTTCGAGCGTCCCTTCGAGGGGCACAATACCGCCGAATTCACTTTTGTGCCGCAAGGCGATGCTACGCTGGTTACATGGGCGATGTACGGCCCGGCGCCCTTCATGTCCAAGCTGATGCAGATCTTCATCAACATGGACACGATGATCGGCAAGGACTTTGAAGTCGGCCTCGCCAGCCTGAAGAAGCTCACCGAGAAGTAATAAGTCTCACTGGCCCAAGGAAACAACGAGGAAAGAACAAGGAAATAGGAGAGAACGATGCTCAATCCCTATCTGTTCTATCAGGACACCTGCGAAGCGGCGTTCAATTTCTACGCCAAGGTTCTCGGCGGCAAGATCGAGATGATGATGCGTTCCTCCGAGGCGCCGCCGGACATGCCCGCCGCGCCCGGCCGCGAGAAGACGATCATGCATGCACGGATGTCGCTGCCCGGCGGCAGCGTGCTGATGGCCTCCGACGCACCGCCGGAGCATGTTCAAAAACCCCAGGGCTTTTCGATCTCGCTGACGATCACGGACGTTGCGGACGCCGAGCGCAAGTTCAACGCGCTCGCCGACGGCGGCACCGTCACGATGCCCTTCAGCAAGACCTTCTGGGCCAAGGGCTTCGGCATGTGCGTCGACAAGTTCGGCATCCCCTGGATGGTGAATTGCCCCGCCGAGGGAATGTGAGCGTGTCGTTCCGCTGATGCGCCGCGCTGCGCCTTCCTCCCTGCTCTGCCGCGAGCGAGGAGGGCGCACCTCAGCGGATTGATCCGGTCGTCTCTTCGCTTGGCGGCTGTGCCACGCAGCTGCGGCAGATCACGAGCTTCGAGCCGAGCTGCCTGTCGTTCTCGGCTAAGATCTCGTCACGAACAGCCCACCATGCGTCGAAATAGGGACGCAACGTCGCCAGCACCCTTTGCCGCTCAAGATTAGGATCGGTCTCTGGTGCTGTGCGACCGGCAACGCGACGCTTCGTGACATCAGGGTGATTTGGATCGCGACCGAGTCCGTCCCATGCGATTGATCGCCGCTCCGCCGCCGGCGCGACCGCGCATCCCGCGAGCACTGCGCAAAAACTAAGCAAGACCAGGATGTGTCGCATCACGCCTGACTTTCGGTGCTCCACGCCACAGGCAAAAGCTGCGCAGGACGTTCTGCTTCGCGCCAATAAAATGGAACCCAAAAAAATCACACCGCCGGCGAGGCTGAATCTGAAGTCTTGATTCGCACAACATTGCGAGAGCAGTGAGGCCGCTTCGTGAACTGAAGCGGATCGCAATGCACAACAACTGGCGCAATATTAGGCTGTGCACGTCCCACGAGAATCCGCTAATAATTCCTTCATAAAATTTAAAATCTGGGGTGGACGTCACTTGGAAGGGGTGCGACCGATGGCGGCGGCGCTACAAATCAACTTTGCACTGTGGGGAATGCTCATTTGCGCGAGCCTGGAGCTGGCGCAGACGATCGAGAGATTCTTCTAGGCAACACATCACTTGGTTCGCGCGGTGTTGCGAACGACAATGATCGGTGCGACGACGATCTCGCGGCAGCGACGACCCGCGCCGTATCGTCGCTGATCTTCACCGGCAGCGAGGATAGATGGCGGCGAGGTCGCGTCCCCTCAGCAAGAGCAAACGAGAGGTGAGGCCGCCGCGGCGGGCGATCCAGTCACGCACCGGGCCGGGATAGGCTTCGAGCACGGCTTCGGATGCTTCCGGTTCGGCATAGAAGCGTCCGTGTCGGTCGACCGAACGCGCAGCGTGGAAACCGAGCACGGCGCGCCTGGTCACGCAAATGCGCTCGCCCGGTACGATGCTGAGCACCAGCGTGCAGGCGGACAGGCACGGACCGTCGATCACGACACGTTCGCCGCTCGCGCGCACCTTCTCGAACAGATCGAGGAACGGCCCGACCTGCCCGCCGGGGCTCTGGATGATACGGATCTCCGCCTTGGCGGGTGCGGATGCGAACAGTGCTGATGCGAGCAGCAGGGCACTGTAGAAGGTGACGCGTCGCATGAGCTCTCCACCAACCCGATTTTGTAGGGTGGGCAAAGCGTAGCGTGCCCACCATTGCCACAGCAAATCCGAAAGAGATGGTGGGCACGGCGCAAGAGCGCCTTTGCCCATCCTACAATCCGTGCCTATCCGTTCCGTCGTTGTCCCCGCAACGTCGGCAGGCCGATACCCGCGGCATCAAAGCCGCCATCGACGGCCAAAATTTGGCCGGTGATGTAGCTCGCGCGCTCCGAGCACAGAAAGTAGATCGCCTCCGCCAGCTCCTCCTCGAGCCCATAGCGGTTGAGCGGGATGGCGTCGTGATAGTCGGCGCGGATCTCCTTGGTGTGCACCTGCTTTGCCATTGCCGTGTCGACCGGCCCGGGCGCGACCGCGTTGACGCGGATGTTGAGCGAGGCGAGCTCGACCGCGAGCTGTTTTGTCAGGTGCGCGAGCGCCGCCTTGCTGGTGCCGTAGGCCGAGCGCAAGGTCGAGGCACGCACGGCCGAAATCGAGGTGATATTGACGATGGCGCCGCCGCCGGCCTCGCGCATCAACGGCACCGCCGCCCTGGTGCAGAGAAACGGTCCGGTGAGATTGACCTCGAGCACGCGGCGCCAGTCGGCCTCCGACGTCTCCATCAGCGGCGCGAACACCGCAATGCCGGCATTGTTGACCAGGGCATCGAGCCGGCCGAAGCGCCGCTCGAGCACCGTCATTGCCGCGCCGACCGCGGTCGGGTCCGAGACATCGCAGGTGAGTGCCAGCGTATCGCCGCTTCTGCCGATCTCGGCGACGGCCTTGGCGAGCAATTCGCCCTCGATATCAAGCAGCGCCACCCGCCATCCTTCGGCCAGGAATTTTTTCGCGGTCGCGAGCCCAATGCCGCGCGCGGCTCCGGTGACGAGGGCGACGTTTTGCGAGGCTGACGGCATGGGCTGATCTGTCCTGTCTCGAACATGGGCGCGTGGGTCTTCTTACTGTGCTTTCGTCCGGCGCTTCAAATAATTCGCGTCCCGGTGTCGGTTCCGGCAAGGCTCGTTCGTCTTACAGGGGAGTGCGGGCAAATCGGCTCGCATCGAGTGAATGTCTCCAGCCGGCCTTGCGGCGCATGCCGGGAGGCCACAGCAAGCCAAGGACCTTCCATGCGTTTCATGATGTTGATGATTCCGATTGGCTACTGCACTGCGGAGCCGGGTGCCCAGCCTGATCCCGAGCGCGTCGCGGCGATGATGCGCTACAATGAGGAGCTGAAGAACGCTGGCGTGCTGATCACGCTCGACGGCCTGCATCCACCGTCTGCCGGCGCGCGGGTGTCCTTCGGCTCCGGTGAACCAATCGTGACCGATGGGCCGTTTGCCGAAGCCAAGGAAGTCCTGGGCGGTTACTGGATGATCGATGTGGCCTCGCGCGACGAGGCGATCGCATGGGCCAAAAAATGTCCGGCCTCCGGCAACGAGATCATCGAGATCCGGCAGGTGCAGGAGTTGTCGGATTTCTCTGACGAGGTGCGAGACGCGGTCTCTGGATTCGAAGACTTGCCACACGTTACGGCCGCACAACGCGGCCAGGCGCATCATTAACGTTGAAGGGAGAAACAGCAAATGAGCAACGACACCTATCTCGCCGTCTTCCTCGGCAGCAAGAGCAGTCCGAAAATGGCTGCGTGGAATGCAATGTCCGACGCCGAGCGCAAGGCAAAGGAGAAGGAGGGCATGGCGGCCTGGAAGGGCTGGGTCGAGAAGCACCAAAGCGCGATCCAGGCGATGGGCGGCCCGCTTGGCAGGACCAAGAAGGTCGACGGCAGCGGCATTGCCGACATCGCCAACGAGATGGGCGCCTTCACGGTCGTCCGCGCCGCCTCGCACGAGGCCGCCGCAAAAATGTTCGAGAACCACCCGCATTTCGCGATCTTCCCCGGCGAGCGCGTCGAGATCATGCCGGTGCTGCCGATTCCCGGCGGCTAGGCGAGAGTACGGTCATTCCGGGTTCGGCTCTTCGAGCCGCCCCGGAATGATGGGGAGCGCCTAGTGACCTTCATGCGCAGCTCATGTAAAGATCGTTCACATGAGCTGGCGCAAGGAGCAGCGCCGCGCCGAGCGCGGCTATCACCACGGCAATCTGAAGGAAGCACTTCTGCAGGCCGCCCTCGGGCTGATCGCGGAAAAGGGGGCGGCCGGCTTCACCTTTGCCGATGCCGCGCGCATGGCCGGCGTCAGCGCGGCGGCGCCGTACCGGCATTTTCGCGACCGCGATGAGCTGCTGTCCTCGATTGCCCAGCGCGGTTTCGAGCAGTTCGAGCAGCGGCTGACCGAGGCCTGGGACGACGGGCGCCCCGACACCGTCACCGCGTTCGAGCGCGTCGGCCGGGCCTATCTCGCCTTCGCCCGCGAGGAGCCGGCCTTCTACAATGCGATGTTCGAATCCGGCCTTCCTGTCGATGCCAATCCGGCGCTGCAGGCCGCAAGCGAGCGTGCTTTTAACGTCATTCGCGCCGCCGCGGAGCGTCTCGCCGCACTGGCCCCGCCAGGCACGCCGCGCCCGCCGGCGATGATGATGGCGCTGCACATCTGGTCGATGGCGCATGGCGTCGCCTCGCTGTTTTCCCGGGGTGACGCCGCGCGCCGAAAACTGCCGATGTCGCCGGACGAGCTGCTCGAGGCCGAGGTGCTGATTTACTTGCGTGGCCTCGGTTTCCCGACCGACCGCCGGCCGCAGGCGAAGAGCGCCGAGCCGCCGCCGGTGCCGCCGGAGGCTTCCTCCGGTTCGGGCGTTCCGCCTGGCGGTCCCTGGGGCAAGCCGAAATAAAGTTGCGGCAATAATCACGCGGGCGTGTCAGGCGGTCAGCTTGACAAAATCGCGGGATGGTCTAGCTATGTAAATGTTATTTACATTCACAACGGCGCTGATGCCGTGATGGAGAAGGGAAATGGCCTACACCGCTGATGTCAATCGCTGGCGCGGCCCCTCGGACCAATACCGATCGTATGAGCGGCCCCACATGCTCGATACGCCCTGGCATCCTGGTTGGATTGCCGTGACCATTCTCGGCTTCATCATCTGGTGGCCGATCGGACTTGCCCTTCTCTTTTTCACACTCGGGAGCAGAAGAATGTCGTGCTGGAGCAATCAGGATCGCTGGCAGAACAAGATGGAGCGGATGCAGTACAAGATGGACCGCATGCGCGACCGCATGGAGCGCCGTGGTTTCGGCTTCGGCTTCGGCCCGCCGTCCTCCGGCAACCGCGCCTTCGACGAGTACCGCTCCGAAACGCTGCGCCGTCTCGAGGAAGAGCAGGTCGAGTTCAAGAACTTCCTCGACCGTCTGCGCCACGCCAAGGACAAGGAAGAATTCGACCAGTTCATGGCCCAGCACAAGACGCGCCCGACCCCGCCGCCAACCGACCAGCCGCAGGGTTGATCAAACCTCTCAAAGCCTTCAGGCGCATGCCCCCAAAGTCCTGATGGCCCCGAGCCGCCCGCTTGCGCAACCGCGCAGGCGGGCGGTTTGGTTTTCACCTCTTCCCTGGGGAGCGAACCGGCGCCCGGGTCGTCGACACCAAAGCCCATGGACCTCGCCCCTCGCCTGCTGCTTGGCGCGACCGCGCTGGCGGTGCCGGGCTATGTCACCTTCGTCTATGGCAGCTGCGCAGGCGATCCCGATTGCCATTTCCGCACCTGCGGCTACCGGTTTTGCGGCGTCGTCTATGACCATCCGCAAGACCATCAGGCGCCATAGAACCCGCTTGCCGCGAGGTACGACTAAGGCCTGACAGCGCATTCCGCGCGCCGACGGGTCCGACCATGACCAACGCAGAGCGCAAGCAGATCGACCGGCGCATCGCGCTGCTCGAGCGCGCCACGGCGCTGTTCGGGCGATTCGGCAGCTTGGTTCCCATGGCGGTCGCGCTTCTCAATAAATGGCCGACGCAGGTCGAGCTCTATCCGCACTGGCAGGTCGGCGAGTCCTGGAAGTTCTTCCTGAGCCTCTATCTCTATTGGTTCGCATGGCTCGCGCTCGACCGCGCCATCATGTTTGCGAAAGCGGGCCTCGACCCATGATCCTGCTGCGTGGTTTCTTGCTCTTCATCCTTCCTGTCGCCAACGCTGCGAGCGGCTGGCTCTACGCGATCGACCTGCGCAAACGACGAATCCGGGCTGCGCGCCCGAGCGGGGCGCCATTCCTCCGGCGTCCCTGGCAGCAACGCCGAGCGCGCGCGCTTCACCGCCCTTTCGCGCAATGCCTTTCGCGACGAGCCGGACCTGATCGCAGCGGCCGTTTTCGACTTGCGCTGTATCGCGCTGCGCGATCCAGCCATCACCTCGTTGTTGCCGCCGCTGCTGCATTACAAGGGCGACGTCGCATTGCAGGCCTGGCGCGTCTCGAACTGGCTCTGGCGTCACGACCATCGCGATGCAGCGCTGCTGTTCCAGAATGAGGCCTCGAACGTCCTGCAGGTCAGCATCCACCCGTCCGCGACATTCGGATCGGGGGTGTACCTCGACCATGCCACCGGCATTGTCGTCGGCGCCAATGTCGTGATCGGCAACGAGGTCACCATTCTCCAGAACGTCAGCATCGGCCGCGACAGCGAGCTGCCGGCGCGCTCGCCGCGGATCGGCAGCGCTGTCTATATCGGCGCCGGCGCGAGCATCCTCGGCGACATCAGCATCGGCGATTTCGCCAAGATCGGCGCCGGCGCAGTCGTGACATCGGATGTGCCAGGCGGCTGCACCGCGGTCGGCAATCCGGCGCGACTGACCAACTGCCCCGAGACTCTCCCGGCGGCTTTCCCTCAATACCCCGCCGCCAGCCCCGAATTGCGGCGCGGATCGTTGGCGCCGTAGTAGCGGTTGTTGCCGACCTGCTTGCCGTCCAGCGACGGCGCGCCGACGATGATGACCGCGAGATGGTTGGCCGGTTGCGGCGGCCCGAACTTGTGGCCCAGAATCTTGCGCGTGTCCGGAGACAGGGCGTAGGTCTCGACATTGGTCAGATCAGGCAGCCATTGCTGGTGGATGCGCGGCATGTCGACGGCCTCTTGCGCGTTCATGCCGTAGTCGATCGCGTTGATCATGGTCTGCAGGACAGCGGTGATGATACGGCTGCCGCCGGGCGTGCCCACCACCATGACGGTCTTGCCGTCCTTGGTGACGATGGTCGGGCTCATCGAGGACAGCGGCCGCTTGCCGGGAGCAATGGAATTGGCCTCGCCCTGCACCAGGCCATAAAGGTTCGGCACCCCGACCTTGGCGGTGAAGTCGTCCATTTCATCATTGAGCAGAACGCCGGTCTTGGCTGCTGTCACCTTGGCGCCGAACCAGTCGTTCAGTGTGTAGGTCACGGATACAGCGTTGCCGTCCTTGTCGGCGATGGAGTAATGCGTGGTGTTGCTGCCCTCATGCGGCGCCACGCCCGGCTTGATGTCCTTGGAGATTCCTGCCTTGTTCGGATCGATCACGGCGCGGATATCGGCGGCGTATTTCTTGTCCAGCAGGCGGTCGAGCGGATTCTTCACGAAGTCAGGATCGCCGAGATAGCTGTTGCGGTCGACGTAAGCGTGCCGCATCGCTTCGATCTGCACGTGCACGGCGGCTGCGGAGTGATAGCCCAGCTCCTTCAGCGGATAGCCTTCCAGGATATTCAGGATCTCGCAGATGATGACGCCGCCCGAGCTCGGCGGCGGCGCGGACACGACGTGATAGCCGCGATAGTCGCATTCGACGGGAGCGAGCTCGCGGGTCTTGTAGCCGTCGAGGTCATCCTGCGTGATGAGGCCTTTGCCGGCCTGGCTCGAGGCCACGATGGCGCTGCCGACCCAGCCCTTGTAGAAGCCGTCAGTGCCCTTGCTGCTGATCTCGCGCAGGGTCTTGGCGAGCTCTGATTGCACCAGCTTCTCGCCGACCCGGAACGGCTGACCGTTGTTGAGGAAAATCGCGGCGGAGGCGGGATCGTCCTGGAAGTCCTTGGTGGCGGTGAGCAGCAGGTCGATGTCGCCCTGCTCCAGCGCGAAACCCTGTTCGGCGAGCTGGATCGCGGGAGCCAGCAATTCGGCACGCTTCATGGTGCCGTATTTTTCGCGCGCATATTCCATGCCCGAGACGGATCCGGGGACGCCAACGGCGAGGTGCCCCTTGGTCGAGATGCCCTTGATGACGTTGCCATCCTTGTCGAGATACATGTTGGCCGTCGCACCCTTGGGCGCGGTCTCGCGGAAATCGAGGAAGATCTTGCGGCCGTCGGCGAGCTGGATCGTCATGAAGCCGCCGCCGCCGAGATTGCCGGCTGCCGGATAGACAACGGCCAGTGCATAGCCGACCGCCACGGCGGCATCGACGGCATTGCCGCCGCGCTTCAGCACCTCGACGCCCACCTCCGTCGCCAGATGTTGCGCGGAGACGACCATGCCGTTCTCCGCGGCCACCGGCGCCACCGATGCCGCGCGCGCGGGGATGAATGTGACGAGGCTGACCGATAGGATGGCGGCGGTGATCCACCGCAGGCTTGTTCCCGCATGTTGCACGGCTTGCTCCCTGGCGAGGCCGGCTGCTCCGGCCCTTGTTGGTTGATGCGAGCGGAGCCTATCAGGCGGATTCGGTCGGGCAAATCGCGCATTCAGCTCCGGGGTATCAGCCACGAGTCCCAATGCTCCCCGCTTGCCGCTTCGACAACGACGAGAGCGAAGTGCGACAAATTGGCTCACAACCTTGACGGGCTGAACCGCCAGTAGCCGAGGGGCGACGAAGAGCTTTGACTTTCGTGAACGCCCTCCTGAATGTCTCAGTCGGACTATCTATCCCTCTCTACGGCCCTGCTGCCCGAGCGCGACCGCCTGGCGATCTGGCGCGAGGTCTATGGTCGTCTGCTGTTCAATGTCGACATAAATCCGATCGAGGGCGCGCCCTTCGAGGCCAGAACGGAGTTGCGACGTCTGCGGGCGGTAGGATTATCGTCTGGCTGGCGCACGCCCGCGCATTTTCGCATCACGCGGCCCTTGCTTGCGACCGCGTCCGATAACATCGTCCTCGCTGTGGTCACGCGAGGTCGCGCCGAAGCCTCCCAGCTCGGACGGGACCTGGAGGTGTCGCAAGGCGGCGCAGTGCTGATGACGACCTGCGACGTCGGCCGCCACACGCTGCTCGATCGCGGCCGCCATCTCACTGTTCAACTTCCGCGGCAGGCGCTTGCGCCCTTCCTGCCCGATATCGAAGACCGATTGATGCGGCCGATCCATCCGCGCTCGTCCGCGCTCAAGCTGCTGCGCGGCTATGTGCTCGGCGCGATGGCCATGGGCGAACCAGCCGGTGCGGAGATGCAGCTGATGGCCGCACAGCATCTGCGCGACCTCGTCGCCTTGATCTGTGGGGTCCCGGAAGATGAGGTCGCCGCACAGGGCGACGGCCCGCGGGTGGCGCGCCTGGAGGCTGCCAGGCAGGCCATCAAAGCGCGCCTGGGGGATGGCGATCTGTCGGCCGAAAGCGTCGGAGCGCTCCAGCAAGTCTCGGCGGACTATATCCGGAAACTGTTTCGCGAAGCCGGCACCTCCTTCCATGACTACGTGCTCGAATTGCGGCTTGCACAGGCGCATGCAGGCCTCGCCGATCCGCTCAGATCACATGAGAGCATCGCCCGTGTCGCACTGGCCTCTGGCTTTGCGGACATCTCCTACTTCAATCGCTGTTTCCGGCGGCGCTACGGCCTGACCCCCTCTGAACTTCGCAAGGCGCGGTTGTCGGGCGAGTAGACCGGGCTGTGTCGCGTGCGCAACACACCGGGAAATAGCAGCGGGAGTCGCGTCAAGTCCCACGAGGCAGTCCCGTCTGCTCCAAGTCGTGCCGGTCGCCTTCATGTACAGCTTCAATGCGGCATTCGCCTCATTGAGACGCGCCGGAATGGAATGCGATGACAACACTTAAGTGCCTTTTGTCTGTAGCCGCCGGGGTGCTGGTGGCTTCTGCGGCCACTGCCGCGGATTTGCCGCTCAAGGCACCCGCGTTCAACGCGCCAGCCGCAATCGAAGCCTGGGGCGGCTTCTACGTCGGTGCCGGAGTAGGATTCCGTGCCAGCGAGTCCAGCGTCAACGTCAATTCGGCGACCGACACGACCGCACCCGCGGTGCTCCGGAACATGTTCGTCGCAGCTGATTGTTTCGCCGGCCTGCCTTGCGTGACCGGGCGTTCTTTCAACGGCACCGCGTTCCGCATCAGTCCATATCTCGGTTACAACTGGCAGATCGGCAAAACGGTTTTCGGTCTCGAAGCCGATGCGGCCTATGCCGATCAAACCACGACGATCTTCGGCGCCGCCTATCCGGCAACGCCGTTCAACGGCGGCGCGTCGACCTCCAATTCGTTTGCGCTCAAGACGACATGGGATGCAAGCATCCGTGGCCGCGCTGGCTATCTCGTCGATCCCGCCGTGCTGCTGTACGGAACGGCGGGCCCCTCCTGGATCCATGTCGAGACCACGTCGAATTGCAGCACGCTGCTGAGCGCCGACGGCCGCTGCGCGCCGGGCTTTGCCTTCTCGCTTGCTCCCGCCAGCCTCACGAATAGCAAGACCCAGCTCGGCTACACGGTCGGTGGCGGCATCGAAGCGATGCTATGGCCGAACTGGATCGCCCGGGCCGAGTATCGCTTCGCCGATTACGGTCATTTCTCCACCACGGACGTCCGGACTGCCGCCACGGGCATACAGACGGTCAATTACGACACGGCGATCAAAACCCACACCGCAACGTTCGGCCTGGCCTACAAATTTGGCGACGCCAATGCGCCGGGCGTGAAGGCGCTCGCGGCCTATGCGGCGGCGCCTCAGGCCACATCGTGGAATGGGGCCTATCTTGGTGTCGGCGCGGGCATTCGCGCCAACAAGGTCAGCTCGAGCACCGATACGTCCACTTTTTCGGGGTTCAACCTGCTGGCCGGTTGCGGCGATTGCTTCATGGGCGATCGTTTTGATACGAGTTCGGCCCGCATCAGCCCCTATCTCGGCTACAATTGGCAGGTCAATCCGAAATGGCTGCTCGGCGTCGAGGGTGATTTTGGCTGGGCCGATCGCCAGGCTTCGGTGTTTGGCCGGAATCTTCCCGGCGGCATCGGCGGTTTCTTCGGCGGAAGCGGCGGAATGAATGACAGCTTCAGCATCCGCACCAAATGGGATGCGAGCATTCGCGCGCGAGCCGGCTACATCGTCAACCCCGCTTTCCTGGCTTATCTCACCGGCGGCCCGGCCTGGATGAGCATGGAGCAGACGTCGAACTGCGATACGGCCCTGAAGCCACTGTTCACGGCGCCAGGCTTCGTTTCTGCGGAGTTCGGCGGCTGCACCGCGGGACTTTTTTCACCCGCCGTGATCAAGCGATCCGCGGTTCGCACCGGCTTCACGGTTGGCGGCGGTGGCGAGATGAAGCTGACCGAGAACTGGATCCTGCGCGGCGAGTACCGCTATGCGGATTTCGGGACGGCTCGCTTCGCGCAGAGCCGCACTTGTAACGGCAGCGCAACCATCAGTGACCCCGCGTTCGGAACGGCGACGGTCTTTTGCTCCGGAACCTCGTCCACCACCAACTCCGTGCGTCTGCAGAGTCACATGGCGACCTTCGGTATCGCCTACAGGTTCAACTGACCGCGTCCCGCAAATTGACGTCCCTGTCGGGTCTGCGCTCGCGACCAGCGCGGCCGGCACCATGGAACTATCCGGCCCCCGAATTCAGTGCAGCAGCGTCGCGTGACTGGCGACAGAGCCCTGCGGTCGCTTCATCCCCCTGTGCTGCCACCCTTTTCCGCGGCCAAAATCGCCCCCGGTAACCCCGCATTAACCATCGCCGCGCTCTGGTAACGACGGACAATCGCGCCCGGAGCTGTCGTCGAGGCCCATAGTTTTGACATCTTGACAGGGAATGCAGGCGGCGGCTTTGGACGAGCCCTGCATCCCAGAAAGACAAGGCTTTGAGCGGGCTTGCCGGCCGCGCCGGTGTCTAGCGCGGCTGTTGGGAATCCGCCGCCATAGGCGGGGACACAGGTAACGATCGCCAAAACGGTCACCTTGAGAGGATATTTCTGATGAATCCGGCCGAAATGGCTCAGTCCGCCCTTCCGGTTGCCGCCTCCGCCGACGTGTCGCTGATTGCGCTGTTCTGGCAGGCTCACTGGATCGTGAAATGCGTCATGCTCGGCCTGTTGTCCTGCTCGGTCTGGGTTTGGGCCATCGCGATCGACAAGATCTTCCTCTACGCCCGCACCCGCCGCTCGATGGACCGGTTTGAGCAGGCCTTCTGGTCCGGCGAGTCGATCGAGGAGCTCTATCGGACGCTCTCGGCCAAGCCGACCCATTCGATGGCGGCGTGTTTCGTTGCCGCGATGCGCGAATGGAAGCGCTCGTTCGAGAGCCATGCCCGCTCGGTCGCAGGGCTCCAGATGCGCATCGACAAGGTCATGAACGTCTCGATCGCCCGTGAGGTCGAGCGGCTGGAACGCCGCCTGCTGGTGCTTGCGACCGTGGGCTCCGCCGGCCCCTTCGTCGGCCTGTTCGGCACGGTCTGGGGCATCATGTCGAGCTTCCAGTCGATCGCGGCGTCGAAAAATACCTCTCTGGCGGTGGTGGCGCCCGGTATCGCGGAGGCGCTGTTTGCGACCGCAGTCGGCCTGATTGCCGCAATTCCTGCCACTATTTTCTACAATAAGTTCACTTCCGAGGTGAACCGGCAGGCCCAGCGGCTCGAGGGCTTCGCTGATGAATTTTCAGCCATCCTGTCCCGCCAGATCGACGAGCGGGGCTGACGGACGGCATGTATAGTGTGAAGGCGAGATTGGGCACCAAGCCATGGGCATGAACGTTGCCAGTTCGTCCGGAGGCGGCGGGCGCCGCAGCCGGCGCAAGCCGGTCATGGCCGAGATCAACGTCACGCCGATGGTCGACGTGATGCTGGTGCTGCTCATCATCTTCATGGTGTCGGCGCCGCTGCTCACGGTCGGCGTGCCGCTCGACCTGCCCCAGACCCAGGCCAAGAGCCTGGACCAGAGCGACCAGAAGCCGATCCAGATGTCGGTCGACATCAAGGGCAAGGTGTTCATCAACGACCAGGAGATCGCGATCAACGAGCTGGTGCCGAAGCTGAAGGCGATCACGGATGCGCGCGGCGGCCTCGAGGAACGCATCTATCTGCGTGCCGACAAGAAGGCGGATTACGGCACGGTCGCCAAGGTGATGGGCCTGCTGTCGGGCGCGGGCTTCAAGAAGTTGGCGCTCGTCACCGAAGCGGATCAGGGGTCCTGAAGCAGTGAAGGTGAAGGTCGACAAGACACTCGTTGCGTCGATTGTCCTCCACGTCCTCGTGCTGGGATGGGGCCTGCTCACCTTTAGCAGCAAAGCCTACATCGCGCCCGAGGAGTCGCTGCCGGTCGACATCATCTCCAGCGACCAGCTCGCGCAGATGATGTCGGGGCAGAAAACCGGCGACAAGAAAGAGCCGAAACCCAAGGTCGAGAAGATCGCCGAGGCCAAGCCCGAGGAAGATTCCGTCGGCAAGGTCACCGAGAAGAAAGAGCTGATCAAGACCAACTCACAGCCGGAGCCGCCGCCGAAGCCCGTCGAAAAGCCGGTCGAGAAGAAGCCCGATCCGCCGAAGCCGGTCGCAGAGACGAAACCGAAGGAAGAGCCGAAGCCGCAGGAAAAGAAGCCTGATCCGGCCAAGGAAGATCCGATCGCGGAGCTGCAGAAGAAGCTGGACACCAAGAAGCCGCCGCCGAAGCCGGTGGAGCAGAAGGTCGCCGCGGTGCAGCCGCAGCAGCAGCCGAAGCCCAAGGAGCGCACCTTCGATCCCGCGCAGATTGCCCGCGACCTAGACAAGCGTGCCGCGACCCGGCATGAGCTGGCCGGCTCGGCACTGAATGCGTCGGCGTCACTGGGCTCGACATCAGGAACAGCCGCAAACAACGTCGCGACCTGGCAAGGCGCATTCCAGGGCGCGGTCAAGCGCTGCTTCACGCCCACCTATAACGGGCAGGACGCCAACCTGTACGAAGCCGACATCGACATTCCCATGAAGGTCGACGGATCGCTGGCGTCCGAGCCCGTGATCGTCGCGGTGCGCGGGCCGTCGCGATCGATCGCGCAGGCCGTGGCAGAGAGCGCCAAGCGCGCCATCGTGCAGTGTCAGGTCTATTCGTTCCTGCCAAAGCAGCAATACGACAGCTGGAAGCTCATTCCGATGACTTTCGGCCTGAAAGACATGTTGTGACATCCGAACAAAAGAATTTTGCGATGATTGACGTTCGATCGATGAACCGCCGCCGCTTCATGACTCTGACCGGGTCGACGCTCGCGCTGCTCGGGGGTGGTCAGGCCTTCGCCCAGCAGCAAGGCCGTCTCCGCATCGATCCCACCGAGTTTCGTCCGATCCCGATCGCGATCACCAATTTCGTGCCGGGCTCACCCGCCGACGGCGAGGTCAGCAATGGCGTCACCCAGGTCATCACCAACAATCTGAAGCGCTCGGGCTTGTTTGCCCCGATCGACCAGGCCGCCTTCATCGAGCGCATCAGCAACATCGACGTCGCCCCGCAATTCCAGAACTGGAAGACGCTCAACGCGCAGGCCCTCGTTACCGGCCGCATGACGCGGCAGCAGGACGGCCGCCTCAAGGCCGAATTTCGCCTGTGGGATGTGGTGACCGGCCAGCAGCTCGCCGGCCAGCAATATTTCACCTCGCCGGAATATTGGCGCCGCATCGCCCACATCATCTCCGATCAGATCTACGAGCAGATGACCGGCGAGAAGGGCTATTTCGACAGCCGCGTGGTGTTCGTCGACGAGACCGGGCCGAAGGAGCGCCGCGTCAAGCGGCTCGCCATGATGGACCAGGACGGCGCCAATGTGCGCTACCTCACCCGTGGCGCCGACCTCGTGCTGACGCCGCGCTTCTCGCCGAACTCGCAAGAGATCACATACATGGAGTTCGGGCAGGGGGATCCGAAGGTCTATCTGTTTAACATCGAGACCGGCCAGCGCGAGATCGTCGGCAACTTCCCCGGCATGACCTTTGCGCCGCGCTTCTCGCCGGACGGCCAGCGCGTCATCATGAGCCTGCAGCAGGGCGGCAATTCCAACCTGTTCGTGATGGATCTGCGTTCGCGCTCGACCACGCGCCTCACCGACACGCCGGCGATCGACACGTCTCCGTCCTACTCGCCTGATGGCACCCGCATCTGCTTCGAGTCCGATCGCGGCGGCAGGTCGCAGATCTATGTGATGGCCGCGGGCGGCGGTCAGGCGCAGCGCATCTCCTTCTCGAAGGATGACAACAACGCCACCTATTCGACCCCGGTGTGGTCGCCGCGCGGCGACTACATCGCCTTCACCCGGCAGGGCGGCGGGCAGTTCTCGATCGGCGTCATGAAGCCTGATGGCAGTGGCGAGCGGCTGCTGACATCAGGCTTCCACAACGAAGGCCCGACCTTCTCGCCGAACGGACGCGTGGTGATGTTCTTCCGCGATCCCGGCGGCAATGCCGGACCGTCGCTGTTCTCCGTCGACATCTCCGGTCGCTTTGAACAAAAGGTGCCGACGCCGGGCTTCGCCTCCGATCCGGCATGGTCGCCGCTGCTGTCCGCGACCGCGGGCCAATAGCTCGATCGCGCGTTTCGCAACGCGCGATATCTTCAAAAAAAGCGCGAACGCTTCGGCTTTTTGCGTGCGCGGCAAGCTTTCCTTCACCTTGGGCCCGGCAAGGCTTGCCTAGTTGCTTGATTTCTCAACAGAAACAGTTTCGCTATTGCCGAAAAACAACCCGACTTTAACGATGTTCCCTCAGAAAGACTTCATCTGCTGTGAGTAAAACTACGCGCCAGACAGGACGCGCGTACAAACCAAAATGCAATTCGCAGACCAGAGCGGCGGGATTGATCAGAAACCGACGAAGCGTTCGGCGGCGCTGATCGATTCGTTGTTCGAGGCTCCCGGCACGGTGCTGACCGGCATTGTCTTCTCGGCGTTCTCGGCATCCTTGACCGCGCTCAAGACCGGCATGGTCCTGATCTGGGCATTTGTCCCGCTTCTCATCCTGGCGGGCGCCATTCGCGCTTACGATCTGCACCGCTATCACGCCACCAAGTTGACCATGACCGCCGAGCAGGCGGCACGCTGGCAGAAGCGTTATCAGATCGGAGCCCTGATTCAGGCCATCGTCATTGGACTGTGGTGCTTCACGACCCTGTTGAGCAATGACGACGCTATTGCCCATATGATCGCGCTCTCCGTCACCACCGGTATCGTGGCAGGCGGAGCGGGCAGGGCCTATGGACGGCAGTCGATCTTCCGTCTCCAGGCCAGCTTCATCTTCGTGCCGCCGGTTGCCGCCCTGGCTCTGCGCGGCACGCCTTACTATGTGGCGATGTCGGTCGTTTCGGCGGCTTTCCTTTTCGCGGTCTTGCAGCTTTCGGCCAATCTCCATCGGATCTTCCTGCGCGCGGTCGTGGCGCGCGAGCGCGAGGCCGCGCTGGCCGGCCAGTTCGACACCGCCCTCAACAACATGCCGCACGGGCTCTGCATGTTCCGCAGCGACGGCCAGCTCGCCGTGATGAATCATCGCTTCGGCGCGATGATGAACCTGCCCGACAATCTGCCGCAAAGCGGCACCAGCGCCCGTGATGTCGTCGCCGCGTGCGTCCAGGCGGGATCGATCTACGCGGCGAGCGGTGATTTGATCCTTGCCGATATCGAGACCTTGCAGGCCAGGGAAACCGTGACCACCGACCCCGATGCGGAGCGGAATCGTTCGCTGTCGTGGACGGTCCAGCCGATGGCCGACGGCGGAGCGGTGGTGCTGCTCGAGGATATCACCGAACGGCGCAATGCCGAGGCCAGGATCAGCCATCTGGCGCGCTATGACGAACTCACCGCGTTGCCCAACCGCGTCAGTTTCCGCGACGAGATCGAGCGGCTGCTCGCCGCCGCGCGTCATTCCGAACGTCTCTCGGCGCTGCTGTTCATCGACCTCGACCAGTTCAAGCAGGTCAACGACACGCTCGGCCATCCCTGTGGCGACCAGCTGCTCTGTGCGGTTGCCAACCGCCTGCGCGAGATGCTGCGGCCGGAGGATTTCGTCGCCCGCTTCGGCGGCGACGAGTTTGTCGTGTTCCAGCAGAATATCAGCGTCCCGGAGGATGCCGCGAGCCTTGCCCGCCGTATCGTCGAGCGCCTGAGCGAGCGCTACCGCATCGACAATCATCTGGTCGAGATCGGCGCCAGCATCGGCATCGCGCTGACCTCGGCTGAGGGCGCCAGCGCCGATACCCTGCTCAAGAACGCGGACATGGCGCTCTACCGCGCCAAGGCCGACGGTCGCGGCACCTTCTGCTTCTTCCGCGACGAGATGGCGGCAACCGCCGAGGCGCGACGCATTCTCGAGCTCGACCTGCGCAAGGCGCTCGCCAACGAGGAATTCGAGCTGTTCTACCAGCCGCTGGTGAATCTGAAGTCCGGCAAGATCTCCACTTGCGAGGCGCTGCTGCGCTGGAATCATCCGGTGCGCGGCACGGTTTCGCCGGTCGACATCATCCCGGTTGCCGAGGACATGGGCCTGATCGTCGATCTCGGTCGCTGGATCCTGCGCCGGGCCTGCATGGAATGCATCAAGTGGCCGGAGGGCGTCAGCGTCGCCGTCAACTTCTCGCCGCAGCAATTCCACCAGCGCGACGTCTTGAGCGAGATTCGCTACGCGCTCGAAGTGTCGGGCCTGCCGGCGCACCGGCTCGAGATCGAGATCACCGAATCGTCGCTGCTGCGCAACACGCAGCTCACGCACGACATCCTCTCGCAGCTGCATGCGCTCGGCGTGCGCATCTCGCTGGACGATTTCGGCACCGGCTATTCGAGCCTCAGCTATCTGCACAACTTCCCGATGCAGAAGGTCAAGATCGACCGTTCCTTCCTGGAAGGGATCGACGCCCACCGCCCGCTGACGCTGCTCCGCGGCGTGGCACGGCTGTCCGCCGACCTCGGCATGGCCGTGGTTGTCGAGGGCATCGAGACCAACGAGCAGCTTGCGCTGATCAGCGCCGACGGCACCGTGTCCGAAGGGCAGGGCTACCTGTTCAGCCGTCCCGTTCCAGCCGTCCGTATCAGGCAATTGCTCAATGCGTCGCATGGCAAGCGCGTGCAGGAGCAGCTGATCGTCGTCTCCTCACGATCGCTCGCGTAAGCTCAAGCGTCCCAGCGGCCGCTATTTCCCCGATATTTCCAAGTATTTCCCGAGGGGGTTGCGGGCTGCAACCCTTAACCCTAACGGCTCTAACCCTTTGCAATTGTGTTAATGAACCTTTAATCTTTGATAACTCGCAGAAGTTGCTTGCAGCGTAGAGGTTATCAATGAAGTCCGCGGCCGAACCGCAGAAGCCGCTTCGCCCGCGCGGAGCGGCGCTCTTCGAGCGCACCGACTACCGCCTCATCGAGACACCCGAGGATCGCGATCGCCTGCACCAGATGCGTTATCGCGCCTATCTGCAGGCCGGACTGATCCCGCCGTCGGAATCACAGCGCGTGACCGACCGTTTCGACGACGCGCCGAATGTCTGGAATTTCGGCGTCTATGTCGACGACGAACTGTGCAGCTCCGTCCGCATCCACGTTCTGACCTCCGAGTGGCGGATGTCCTACACGACCGAGGTGTTCGGCGACGTGCTGCATCCCCGCCTCGATCGCGGCGAGGTTTTTATCGATCCGTGTCGATTTGTTGCTGATTCCGGAATGCAGCAACGTTTCCCGGAGCTGCCTTATCTCACGGTCCGCCTGCCGTTCATCGCTTGCGAGCATTTCAATGCCGATGTGGGGCTTTCGATGGTGCGCGTCGATCATCAGGCGTTCTATCGGAGCGTGTTCCTGTCCGAGACTTTGACCGAGCCGCGCGCGTTTCCGGGCTGGCCGACCAAGAAGGCGGTGCTGATGGCATCGGACTACCCCAAGGTCCGGGAAAAGATCCTGACGCGCTTTCCCATCATGCGCTCGAGCGCGTTCGAGCGGCGCATGCTGTTCGAGCGTAAGAGCCAGCCCCAGGCCGTGGCCCGGCCGGTGCTCGTTCAAGCGCCGCTCAGTCCCGCTGGCCTGGTCTGACCGGCGCTGGTTCCGACCCTATGACGCCTCGCGCAGCCCGCCGGAGCCCGTAAAGGCCCGGAATTCGGCGATTTGTCTGTCAACGCGGCTTGCTTTCACCCTCGCGCCACATTTACAACCCATTAACCACAATGGGTGCTTTTCGCTGGTTGGGGGCATTTGACCGGCTGAGGCAAGGTTCCGATAAGGTTGACGGAACGTTCGCTTAACCAACCCCCTGTAGACCGGACAGCAGTGGACGAACGTGAGCGTGGAGGCTCCGGAATGAAATATCCTATGCGTATCCTCCAGGGATTGAAGCTGGCCGCGGTGGTTGCCATCGCGCTGTCGATGGGTGCGTGCGCCAAAACCAACGCAGGTCTGGACGCCAATGCGAGCGCGGCGACCCCAGGCAGCCAGCAGGATTTCGTGGTGAACGTGGGCGACCGCGTGTTCTTCGAGAGCGACCAGACCGATCTGACCCCGCAGGCGATCGTGACCCTGGAAAAGCAGGCGCAGTGGCTGCAGACCTATCCGCGCTACTCCTTCACCATCGAAGGTCACGCCGACGAGCGCGGCACCCGCGAATACAACATCGCGCTCGGCGCCCGCCGTGCCCAGTCGGTGCGCTCCTTCCTCGCCTCGCGCGGCATCGATCCGAATCGCATGCGCACGATCTCCTACGGCAAGGAGCGCCCCGTGGCCGTGTGTAACGACATCTCCTGCTGGTCGCAGAACCGCCGTGCTGTGACCGTGCTGAACGCGAGCTCCTGACGCCGGTCAGCCGCGGTTCATCTGTGCAAACCGAATATGCCGGCGCCCTCACGGGCGCCGGTTTCGTTTCAGCCAACTGTGACCGAAACGGCGTGGTGCAAGTCACATTTTTGGCGTAGTGCGTTTGAATGTGTCGCGCCTCGCGCGTTCCGTCGCAGATTCTGTTTTCGTCGTCAGGGCAAGATGTCATCCAGATCCAAGGGAATTACCGGCATCGCGGCATTGACCGCGCTGCTCTCTTTGTCCGCGCCCGTATTCGCGCAGACCGACGATGATCCGGAGATGCGGATCGAGCGGCTGGAGAACCAGCTGCGCCAGCTCACCGGCCAGAACGAAGAGCTGCAATATCGCAACCGCCAGCTCGAGGATCGCATCCGGCAGCTCGAGGGCGGCGCGCAAGGTGCTGCGCCCGGGCAGGCACCGGCGCAGCCCAATGTCGCGGGCGTTCCGCCCGCGCAGGTCACCCCTGCCTATCGTCAGCCGCCGCAGCAACAGGCGGTGCAGCAGCCGAACTACCAGCAACCGAATTACCAGCAGCCCCAGATTGCGGCACCTGCGCCGATCGTTCAGGAGCAGCCGGGCCCAGGTGCTGGCTCAAGTGCTCCCGGCACGCGCCGCCGCGGCGATGCATTCGACCCGAGCCAGAGCCCGAATGCGCCCGGTGCGCCGCGTGCGCTCGGCGGCGGCCAGCAGCCGATGCCATCAGGTGCGCCGCTCGATCTCTCCAACAATGGCGGGCAATACCCGCAAGCAGCAGCTCCCGCGCAGCCCGCCTATCCGCCGGCCCGGCAGGGCTATCCGGCGCAGACCGGTGGTCCGGCGCTCGCGACCCTGCCGCCTTCGGCGACGCCCCGCGACGAGTTCGACCTCGGCATCGGCTACATGCAGCGCAAGGATTACGCGCTCGCCGAGCAGACCATGAAGAATTTTGCCGCGAAATATCCTTCAGACCCGCTGCTCGGGGACGCGCAATACTGGCTCGGCGAAAGCTATTTCCAGCGCCAGCAATATCGCGATTCCGCCGAGGCCTTCCTCGCCGTCACCACCAAATACGACAAGTCGGCCAAGGCGCCGGATGCGCTGTTGCGGCTCGGCCAGTCGCTCGCCGCGCTGAAGGAGAAGGAAGCCGCCTGCGCCGCCTTCGGCGAGGTCGGCCGCAAATATCCGCGTGCCTCCGCCGGCGTGAAGGCCGCCGTCGACCGCGAGCAGAAGCGGGTGAAGTGCTGACGCGCGTCGTTTGCGCGCTGACAACGCGGCCGCGATTGCGCTAAACCGGTCTGGCGATTGCCGGGCCGCGTCATGTCAGACCACGACAATTCTCCGATCTCCGCGCGCGCGGCGAGGCAGCTCTTCGCCGGGTTGAGAGCCGCGCCGGCGCTGGTGCTCGCGGTCTCGGGCGGACCCGATTCGGTCGCGCTGATGTGGCTGGCGGCGCGCTGGCGGCGCAGCCTCGCCCGCGGCCCCGAGCTTACCGTCGTCACCGTCGATCATGGCCTGCGCAAGGAGGCGGCGCGCGAAGCGCGCGAGGTCAAGCGGCTCGCCACGGAACTTGGCCTTGCACACCGCACCCTGCGCTGGCGCGGCGCCAAGCCGAAGGCAGGATTGCCCGCCGCCGCGCGCGAAGCCCGCTATCGCCTGCTGGCGCAGGCCGCCCGCGCTGCCGGTGCCAGCCATGTGCTGACCGCGCACACCCGCGACGACCAGGCCGAGACGCTGCTGATGCGGCTCTTCCGCGGCAGCGGCATCGCCGGATTGTCGGCGATGGCGCGGTTCACCGCGCGCGACGGCCTCGTGCTGGCGCGCCCGCTGCTCGATGTTCCCAAGTCGCAACTGATCGCAACCCTGAAGCGGGCCGGGATCGGCTTCGCTGAAGATCCCACCAACGCCGACATGGCCTTCACGCGTCCCCGGCTGCGCGCGCTGCTGCCGCAGCTTGCCGCCGAGGGCGGTGACGTCCGCACGCTGGTGCGGCTGTCGGCGCGGCTCGCCCGCGCCAATGCGGCGGTCGAGGTGCTGACCGATGGAGCCGAGCGCTTCCTCGCCTTACGGGATCGCGGCCATCGGCCGCAGGCGGGCGTTCGCAGTTTTGAGGCTTCGGCCTTTGCCGGCCTTCCCGAGGAAGTCAGGCTGCGGCTGTTGCTGCGGGCCATCGACGCGCTCGGCCACGAAGGGCCGGCGGAACTTGGCAAGGTCGAGACACTGCTGGCAGCGCTGGATCAAGCTATGAATCAGACCTCGGCCTCGCGCCCTGCGCTTCCCAAGCAGGTCCCTCTCAAGCAGACCCTTGCGGGAGCCTTGATCAGCCTTGCCGGGGGGCGTATCCACATCGCGCCTGCGCCGGCCCGGCGGTCCAGGAATGGGTCCAAGAGTGGGTCCAAGAGTGGGCCTGCGGGCAGATGAGGGCGGATCATGACACCGGTCATTTGCCTGGTCTGCCGTCAGGACACCTTAACCAGGCAGGAAAAACCCCGGCCTTGATGCCATTATTTCAGCGGGAATCGCCCTAAGATGGGATAAATAGTCCCATCTCGTTCCCTTGGCAGCGACCGGGGCGGCACCTAAATTGTATACGTCTAACGATGAGGATTCCTTGGGGATTTCCTCTGATTGCCCCAAGGATCAGGCCGCGATCCGCGCGACCACGAAGGAAGATCGATGAACGCCAATCTGCGCAATTTCGCCCTCTGGGTCATCATTGTTTTGCTGCTGTTGGCGTTGTTCACGCTCTTCCAGAATCCGGGTCAGCGCACGTCCTCGCAGGACATCGCCTTCTCGCAGCTGTTGAGCGACGTCGACCAGGGCCATGTCCGCGACGTCGTGATCCAGGGGCCGGACATCCACGGCACCTTCACCAACGGCTCGAGCTTCCAGACCTATGCGCCGAACGATCCGACGTTGGTGAAGCGCCTCTATGACAGCAAGGTGCAGATCACCGCGAAGCCGCCGGGCGACAACGTGCCGTGGTTCGTCTCGCTGCTGGTCTCCTGGCTGCCCTTCATCGCGCTGATCGGCGTCTGGATCTTCCTGTCGCGGCAGATGCAGGGCGGTGCCGGCAAGGCGATGGGCTTCGGCAAGTCGCGTGCGAAGATGCTGACCGAAGCGCATGGCCGCGTCACCTTCGAGGACGTGGCCGGCGTCGACGAAGCCAAGCAGGACCTGCAGGAGATCGTGGAGTTCTTGCGCGACCCCGGCAAATTCCAGCGCCTCGGCGGCCGCATTCCGCGCGGCGTGCTGCTGGTCGGCCCTCCCGGCACCGGCAAGACGCTGATCGCGCGCGCGGTCGCGGGCGAAGCCAACGTGCCGTTCTTCACCATTTCGGGTTCGGACTTCGTCGAGATGTTCGTCGGCGTCGGCGCCTCGCGTGTCCGCGACATGTTCGAGCAGGCCAAGAAGAACGCGCCCTGCATCATCTTCATCGACGAAATCGATGCGGTCGGTCGTCACCGCGGCGCCGGTCTCGGCGGCGGCAATGACGAGCGCGAGCAGACGCTGAACCAGCTGCTGGTCGAGATGGACGGCTTCGAGGCGAACGAGGGCGTGATCCTGATCGCGGCCACCAACCGCCCTGATGTGCTCGATCCCGCGCTGCTGCGTCCGGGCCGCTTCGACCGCCAGGTCGTGGTGCCCAATCCCGACGTCGTTGGCCGCGAGCAGATCCTCAAAGTCCATGTTCGTAAAGTCCCGCTGGCGCCCGATATCAACCTCAAGACCATCGCGCGCGGCACGCCCGGTTTCTCCGGCGCCGACCTGATGAATCTTGTGAACGAAGCCGCACTCACCGCTGCGCGCCGCAACAAGCGCATGGTGACCCAGGCCGAGTTCGAGGAAGCCAAGGACAAGGTGATGATGGGCGCCGAGCGCAAGTCGCTCGTCATGACCGAGGAAGAGAAGCTCTTGACGGCCTATCACGAGGGCGGCCACGCCATCGTCGGCCTCAACGTGCCCGCCACCGATCCGATCCACAAGGCGACCATCATCCCGCGCGGCCGTGCGCTCGGCATGGTCATGCAACTGCCCGAGCGCGACAAGCTGTCGATGTCACTGGAGCAGATGACCTCGCGCCTCGCCATCATGATGGGTGGCCGTGTCGCCGAAGAGCTGATCTTCGGCCGCGACAAGGTGACCTCGGGCGCGGCCTCCGACATCGAGCAGGCCACGCGCCTTGCCCGGATGATGGTGACGCGCTGGGGCCTGTCGGAAGAGCTCGGCACCGTCTCCTATGGCGAGAACCAGGACGAGGTGTTCCTGGGCATGTCGGTCTCGCGCACGCAGAATGCGTCCGAAGCGACCGTGCAGAAGATCGACTCCGAGATCCGCCGCCTGGTCGAGGAAGGCTACAAGGAAGCAACCCGCATTCTCACCGAGAAGCGCGCCGACCTCGAAGCGCTGGCCAAGGGCCTGCTCGAGTTCGAAACGCTCTCTGGCGACGAGATCGTCGACCTGCTCAAGGGCAAGAAGCCGAACCGCGAGTCCGTGCTGGAGCCGGCCACGCCGCGCGCCTCCGCCGTGCCCCCGGCCGGCAAGTCGCGCCCGCGTCCCGATCCGGATCCCGGCCTGGAGCCGCAGCCGCAGGCGTAACGCTTCGGCCATGGCCGCATATTCCGGCAAACCGTTAGTGCAAAAGCTCGGCATCAAGCCGGGCTTTTGCATTTTTGTGGACGGCCTTGGCGCCCCCTATCGCAACGTCGTCGGCGATCTCCCTGATGGCGTGAGCATCGCCAACACGGCCAAGCCACCGCTCGACATGGTGCATCTCTTCGCGGCCGAGGCCAAAGGCCTCGCCGCCAAGCTGCGCAACTACCGCAAGGCGATCGCGCCCGACGGCATGATCTGGGCGTCCTGGCCGAAGAAAGCGTCGGGCGTTGCGACCGACGTCACCGAAGCCCTGGTGCGCGAGACCGCGCTCGCGAACGGCCTCGTCGATATCAAGATCTGCGCGGTCGACGATGTCTGGTCCGGCCTCAAGCTCGTGATCCCCGTGAAGGATCGCGCGAAAAAGGCGAAGTAGCATCAGCGCCGGTGGCGAATGGACCCTCCAGCCACACGCTCCGTCATTGCGAGCGCAGCGAAGCAATCCAGGAATGCATCCGTGGAAAGACTCTGGATTGCTTCGCTGCGCTCGCAACGACCTTGCGCCAGCAACAAAGGCAGTCTCGTAGGGCGGGCAAAGGCGCCCTTGCGCCGTGCCCACCACCTCTTGCCAATCGCGACAGGTGGTGGGCACGCTTGCGCTTTGCCCACCCTACGATATCTGCGCGCGCAATGACGGTGTCGATGCAGTGCGCCAGCAACAAAGGCAGTCTCGTAGGGTGGGCAAAAGCGCCTTGCGCGGTGTCCATCACCTCTCGCCAATCGCGACAGGTGGTGGGCACGCTTGCGCTTTGCCCACCCTACGATATCTGCGCGCGCAATGACGGTGTCGATGCAGTGCGCCAGCAACAAAGGCAGTCTCGTAGGGTGGGCAAAGGCGCCCTTGCGCCGTGCCCACCACCTCTTGCCAATCGCGACAGGTGGTGGGCACGCTTGCGCTTGCCCCCTACAATATCTGCGCTCGCAATGACGGTGTCGATGCAGTGCGCCAGCAACAAAGGCAGTCTCGTAGGCTGGGCAAAGGCGCCCTTGCGCGGTGCCCATCACCTCTCGCCAATCGCGACAGGTGGTGGGCACGCTTGCGCTTTGCCCCCTACAATATCTGCGCGCGCAATGACGGTGTCGATGCAGTGCGCCAGCAACAAAGGCAGTCCCGGAGGGTGGGCAAAAGCGCCTTGCGCGGTGCCCATCACCTCTCGCCAATCGCGACAGGTGGTGGGCACGCTTGCGCTTTGCCCACCCTACGATATCTGCGCTCGTGGTACGCCGCAGAGCCGGGGCAGCGCTCTCGCGTTGCGGCGCGTCCGGGACACGAGACCCCCGGCCGCGAATGGGTCTTGGCAGCGATGCGACCGTCGTGACATGCTCGGCCTCAAACAAAGGCGCGGAGTGATCGCGCCGACAAAGGGGAGGGTAGACCGATGCGCTTCGTGGCCGCGTTGGGCGCGCTTGGCGCCGTTTCAATCCTGCTATCGCCAACCTTGTCGCTCGCCGCCGAGATGCGCGGCGTCACCGCAACCGAGATCAGGATCGGCCAGACCATGCCCTATAGCGGGCCGGTCTCCGCCTTTGGCGCGCTCGGCAAGGGCGAGGTCGGCTATTTCAAGATGCTGAACGACAAGGGCGGCATCAACGGCCGCAAGGTCAATCTGATCTCGCTCGACGACAGCTACGCACCGCCGAAATCGGTCGAGCAGACCCGAAGGCTGGTGGAGAGCGACGAGGTCGCGCTGATCTTCTCCTCGATCGGCACGGCGCATAACACCGCGATCGCAAAGTACCTCCAGTCTAAGAACGTGCCGCAGCTCTTCATCGGCTCCGGCGCCTCCAAATTCGCCGACATCACACAATATCCGCAGGCGACCATGGGCGTGCAGGGTCCGTTCCGCTACGAGGCCCGGCTCTATGCGCGCTATGCATTGGCGAAAAACCCCAACGCGAAGTTCGCGGTGATCTCGCAGAACGACGATTATGGCCGCGACTATCTCGCCGGCCTCAAGGACGTGCTTGGCGAGAAATACGATGCCGTCGTCACCGTCGCGACCTACGAGATCCAGGACCCGACCATCGATTCCCAGATCGTCAAGCTGAAAGCCTCAGGCGCCGACGTGTTCGTGATCGCGGCGACGCCGAAATTCGCGGCACAAGCGATCCGCAAGTCCTTCGAGATCGGCTGGCGTCCCATGACCTTCCTGTCCAACGTCGCGGTCTGGATCTCGACGGTGATGGAGCCTGCCGGCGTCGAAGCCGGCACCGGCATTCTCTCCACGGCCTATGTGAAGGACCCCGATGATCCCGCCTGGAAGGACGATCCCGGCGTCAAGGCCTGGCGCGACTTCATGACGAAGTATGTGCCTGAAGCCGACCAGCACGATACCAACTACGTCAATGCCTATAACAGCGCGATGGCGCTGGAAGCCGTGCTGAAAGCCTGCGGCGACGATCTGTCGACCGAGAACATCCTGAAGCAGGCATTTTCGATTCACGACCTCGAACTGCCGATGCTGCTCCCCGGCATCAAGATCAACACCAGCGCGACCGACCACGTCCCGGTCGACCAGATGCAGTTCATGCGCTTCAACGGCAAGACCTGGGAGCGCTTTGGCGAGTTGCAGACGGGGAATTGAGGGGGCGAAGCTCGCGAAACAACTCCGCTATCATAGGGTGGTCGACACGCCCGAAGGCAATTGGTCGCAAGCTCTCGTGCCCCGGACCGGACGCGGTGCGGCGCGAAGTGCCGCTCCGCAGAGCCGGGGCCCAGTCAGCCGGGGCCACGTCTCCGCACAGCACCGGCTCCGCATTCACGACGCCAGCCGAAGCCAGACGTCCCGGCTCGCCAGCGTCCCGTCAGGCGTTGCAATCTCCAGGTCCACCACGTGCAGGGAGTGGTCCCCGTAGACATATTTCAGGTGCCAGATCAGCCCCAGGTCCGGCGTGATGAGGAAATCATCGAGCCCGTCGGTGATCGCCCGCACCGCCTCCCGGTGCGTCAGGGGCGCCGAAAACATCGCATCGATCAGATTGGAGAGGCTCATGCCTTCGACCAGCATCAGGCGCGCGACGTCGTCACCATGGACGTGGCGGAGCGCCGAGACGATGACGGCGATGGCGTCGGGATTTTTCATGACACTGTTGGTTCCAGGCCAGCTAACGTAGCCCGGATGGAGCGGTAGCGTAATCCGGGATTGGTAGCTTAAAGAAGGCCCCGGATTGCGCTACCGCTCCATCCGGGCTACGGCCGCTCTGTTGCTGCGCCTCCCGTAACATCCCGCGCCTGCACCATCGCAATCTCCGCTTCGCGCTCCCTTACTTGCGCAGGCGCCAGACCGTCCAGCCGGGTTTCGATACGGCCTGCACGGGCTCCAGATAGTCCGGAGCTTCACCGCGGCCGAGATGTGCGGCAAGACCCTCCGGCGCGATGCGGACGAGATCCTCCTGATCGAAGGAGCCGTTGCAGGTCAGGATATAGTCGACTTGCCGCGCGCGCAGCATGTCGTGGGCGGCCTCAGGTGCTGCTGTCATCGCGTGCACCATGGCGAGGTTGCCGTCATTGTTGCGGTGATAGGGACCAGCGAAGACGGCGTGTTCCGTCGCCGCCAGGATCGCAGGACCGGAATCGATCGGCGCCATCATCCGTCCGGGCGGCAGGTCGGCGAGCGCTGCGGCGCTGGAGATGGTCTGGCAGGACGCCGCGGGATCGGGCATCGCGATCTTGGGTCCGCCTGTGCCGGCAGCGAACGCCGGCCAGACCGCAAGGCCGATGCCTCCAAGTGTGGCGGGCGACAGCAGCAGCGCGACGCGGACCAGCCGCCAACCGGCCACGATTTCAGTGCGAAGCCGGACAATTCCGGCGACGCATAGCGGGGCGGCAACGATGTTGGCGGCAGCGGCGCCGCGCAATTCCCACAGGCTCTCGCCGCACAGCGCCGCGAGCGTGATGGTCGAGACGATCCAGCGAAAGCGTGTTTGCGGCGTGCAGCCGATCACGGCGGCCGTGCACAGGCCGAGCGTCAGCAATGGAAACGCGTAATAGCCGAGCAGCTTTTGCGGCTGCATCTGTGCCAGTTCGCTCACCGACATGGTCTCGACGACGCGGCCAAGCCAGAAGCTGACAAGCAGGGGGTCGACCTGCGCATAGGGCGAGGCAACGCAGCTCGGATACGATCTGTCGAATGCGCCGAGCAGGAGCGCACCTGCAATCCCGCTCGCCGCGAATCGCGTCCACACGCCGTCGCGCATGCGGGCAACACCGGCAACCGCGAGCAGGGCGACGCCGCCGCCCGCACACAGCAGCAGGACAGGCCCGCCGAAGGCATCGCAGACCGGCCTGGTGAGACTGTTGATCGGCAGCAGCAGCAGCGCCAGCAGCAGCGAGGAGCCGGCAAGGCCCGCACCAAAGGCGCAGGCGGGGCGCAGGACGTCAGTGCCTTTCCACACCAAGAGCCCCACAACGACCGCGCTCGCCATGGCGATGGCAGGCAGCATTTCCAATCCGACCGCCAGCGAAAGCGCGCCGCACAACCCGGCCAAAGCTGCCCTGTCCGCACGGTGTTCCAGAGCACAGATGCAGAGCACGAAGCCGAGCAGCAGCACGATCTGCAGGTTGTGATGGTCGATCGCGCCGGCCCGGAAGTGGATCAGGGCGGGGATCGACAGCGCCGTGACCACAATCGCCGCAAGCTGTGCCCGCTCCCTGTCTTCAGGGGCGCAGGCCTGGCTTGCGATCGTCGCTGCGAGCCACAGCGCCGCGCCCATCAGCAGCGACGGCCACAGCACCAGCGTCAGCACTTCGGCAAGATGCTGGCCGAGCAGCGGGCGCAACACGAGGATCAGCACGGCCAGGGGCGCATCGACGATGCGGGACCAGTGCATGGCAATTCCGGGCGGGTCGAGCCGGTATTGGGTCAGGTCGAACCAGCCCTGGCCGGCCAGAAGATCACGCACCTCGACCAGACGCAGGGCGTCGTCGGTCGACAGCGTGTCGAACACACCGGCCTTGATCGCGGGAAGTCCGAGCGCGACCACGATCATTGCCCAGACGATCGCAAGCACGATCGCTGGCTTCGGCTCTGTGGTCGATCGTGGCGGCGACATTGTCCGGCGTCTCAATTTGAGTGCGTGGACATGGGCGCGTTGCCCGCGCTCGCCTCGTCATCCCGCACATGGATCACGGCGATGTTGTCGGCATAGAGCCGTTTCCAGCCCTTGATATGATCGAGCACCTGGGCGGCGGGGCTGTCGGCGACCAGCAGCGTGGCGTCGATCTTGTACTCTTCGAGCAGCCGCGTCAGATTATCGAGCTTCTTGACCTCGATCGCCCTGAAGAAGTCCATCACGAACTTCTCGCCATAGAGCTCGGCGCGGCCGTCGACGAAGACAGGGATGTCGCGCGAGATCAAATAGCCGCCGAACTGGTAGGCATTGAAGATGCGCTGTGCCTTGCGCTGCTGCAGCAGATCGACGGCGGCGACCGGCGTCTGGTCCATCGTGAAGGTGAAGCGGTGATGCGACATGTAGATCGAGGTCGAGGTCCAGGCCGCGGCCGCGATCATCAGCGCGCCCATGACAGTGACATAGCGCGCCGGCGGGCTCTCGTTGCCTTGCTCAGTATCTTGCGGAGCTTGCGGCAGCGGCGACTTTTCGCCGAGCGGCTTTGCCAGCGCCAGCGGCACCAGGAAGGCAAAGGCCTCGATGCTCCTGACATGGGTCAGCCCCATCCAGGTGAACAGCAGGACCAGGAGAATGCGCGGCGGCGACAGCGTCAGGCCGCGAAACAGGCCGATCGCGATCAGGCCAAGGATCGCGCCTTCGAATGCGGAGAACGAAGCGAAATTCGCCGGCATCCATTCCGAGATGACCGACAGCAATTCGCCGAGATTGAGGATGTTGGTCGCGCCCAGCAGCGTGCGCCAGCCATAGGGCGTGACGCAGGCAGCGATCATCGCAGCGACGCCGAACAGGAACCAGCGCGCGAGCAGGCGGATCTGCTTGGCCGAATCCAGCGTCCAGATCGCCTCTAACGCCATCGGGCCGATCAGCACGAGGCCCAGCACGAAGCCGCCATGCAGGTTCGCCCACAGCGACATCAGCGGCAGCCACGCCCAGGACGGCGTGACCTTGCGGTCGGCGGCATTCATGAGAATGCCGACCCAGGCGATCATCACCGGCAGCGCCAGCATATGGGGCCGCGTCAGGATGTGATGCAGCGACAGCAGCACCGCCAGCATCGCGAACAGCACCGAGCGCGGAATTTCGAGATGGGCGTCGAGCAGATGGACAAAGATCGCAACTGACGCCGCAATCGCAAGCGCGGTGAGGATGACAGGCCCGGCCCAGTCCCATTGCGCGAAAGTGATGGCGTACAGAATTTGAGACAGCCAGGACGTCGAGATCCAGGGCTCGCCTGGCCGCGTGAAGGAATAGAAGTCGGTATAGGGCAGGGCGTGGTGGTCGAGGATCCACTGTCCGATCTTGATCTGCCAGAAGGAGTCGGAGTCCTGAAGCAGCGTGTCGCCGACATAAAGGAAGAAGAGATAGGCGCCCGCGCCGGCACACAGCGGCACCAGCGCTCGCGCGCGGCTCTGCACGGCGATGCTGTTGGTGAAGGAAAGCGACATGCCGCCTCGTCTTGTTCTTGGGTGTGTTTTCTTGGGTGTCTTGGCCGAGCGGGCGGCATTGGACCATGGCGGTCATAACTTTCGAGTAAATCGTCTCGATCACTATTTTTGCGTCCGCGCAATTTAACCGGTTGTTTTCAATTTCGGTTTACCATCGGCCAATACATGCCATTTGTTCCCGGTTTACGCAGTCGAATTAACTGCGACGCAAGTCTTTGCCTTTACGTTCAGTTCCATGGTCGGGCGGCGCTGGGAAGCCGAAGAAACCAGACCAGACCAGTTGAAGCCTCGTGTACTTTTTGGAGCAGTCTATGAAGAACCTCGTTTCGCGTTTCGTGAAGGACGAATCCGGCGCCACCGCCATCGAATACGGCCTGATCGCCGCCGGCATCGCGCTGGCGATCATCACCGTCGTCAACAACCTCGGCTCGACCCTGAACACCAAGTTCGGCTCGATCTCGACCAGCCTCAAGTAAGCCAGAGACGAATTCAGAGCTCAGAGCCCCGTCCTCGGACGGGGCTCTTTTCGTTTGGGTTGGCATTGAAGGTCTCGTAGGACCTCCTACCCTTCGTCAAGGGTGGGAGTCCCTGACAGATAACCATAGCACCGTGCTCGACGCTATCCAGGACGCTTCGCGCCGGCTTTGCCGGTGCCTATGGCATCCTGGACAGCGTCTGCGCGCGGCGCTCTTGCGTTCGGCAGGTCGGGACGAAGGAACGGTCGCATGCGGCCGAACAAAGGAACGGCTCAGCCTGCTGCCGAGATCTTCGCGCTGTTGTGGTCTGCGTCGTAGGGCGTCTGGTGCTTGAGCGTCGCGCACAAGGCAAAGAGCAGGCGATCTCCCACACCACGCAGCGCACGCGCATGGCCGTGTCCGCGCTGCCGCAAAGCATCATAGCGTCGCCGGGCTGCGGCGTCGTATTGAAGCGCGCCGCGCGACCAGTGATGAACGGCGCTTTGCAGCCGCCTGTTGCAGGCCAGGCGGCGGATCACGAAGCGTTGCTTGCCGCTTTGCCGCGTCACCGGTGCGACCCCTGCCAAGGCGCGCAAGGCGTGGTAGTCTCGTCTGCGCAGAGGCTCGGTGGCCTCGACGAGCAGTGTGGCGAGAACGATCCTGCCGATTCCCGGCCAGGAGCGAAGGATCGCCACGTCACACTGCTCGGGATTCTGCCCCGCGGGGCTCTCCTGTTCTTCGAGCTTGGCGCACAGGCGGTCCAGGCTGTGCTGCGCTTCCTTGATTTGCTGATTGACCAGGCGCAGACGGGCCGCGAGGCTGCGGATATGCACGCACGCAGCCTCCGTCGTGCCCGGTGCCACGAGCAGGGGTGTCTCGCGCAAAGTCTTGAGCACCGTCGCCGCATCGAGGCGGCGGATACGATAGGCGCTGAGGATGCGCGCGATCGCCTTGTCGCTGGCCTTGGCCGCGCTGTCCGGCGTCGGCACCTTTTGCCAAAGTGCCAGGAACCAGTCGTCGGCGACATCGTCGGTCAGCTTGGCCGCTTGGGGATAGTACCGCCACAACTGCTGACGCAGGCGATTGGCAAGCCGCGTGCGCTCCTGCTGCAGCTCCTCCGCCATGCGCGACCACTCGCGCAGCTCGATCACCACCGGATTGTCGGCCGCAAGCTGGCGGAAGGCCGCACAGTCCGTACGCAATGAGCTTCCGAGCACATGAGCGTCGCGGCGATCATCCTTGGCACCGGCCACCGTGAAGCGATCCCGGAAGCGGTCGAGTTGCTTGGGATTGATGGCAAAGACCATAAAACCATGCTCGAGCAGCATCTCCACCACTGGGCCATGCGGCGTCTCGATTGCCACCGCGATCTGTCCCGGTGCGGCCTTGGTCTTTTCGACCAGCCAATCACACAGCTCCGTCAGTCCGGCTCCGCCATGCGCAAAGTCGCGCTGGCCGGCCGGCCGTCCTTCCGCATCCAGCAGGCAAACGCAATGACTCCGCGTTGCCCAATCGATCCCGACGAACCATTGCACGTCCTTGACCATCGTTGGATCTCCTCGCTCTCAAAGCGGGCCAACCGCGATCCTGATCGATCCCTGTACTGGCGCTCTCGGCGCAATGACCTCCTACTGGATCTCGATCGCGGACGTTCCGCTGGGGCGCGGTTCCTACGTGGGTGCTCAAGGGCACGGGTGGACAAGGCTGCTCCCGACGGATCGGCCCGAATGGCCAGTCTACACCTCTAGGCCGGCCATGAACGTCAGAAGAGGTACAGGGTGGGCAAGGCGACAGCGTGCCCACGTCACGTAGATTGTCCGCACGTGTATCCCCGCGTCATTGCGAGCGCAGCGAAGCAATCCAGACTATCTCCGCGGAGGGCTTGCTGGATTGCTTCGCTGCGCTCGCAATGACGAGGACGCGGCAGCCACTTGGCGCAACTACGGAGAGATGGTGGGCACGGCGCTGCGCGCCTTTGCCCACCCTACGAGAGCTGCTGTTGTGATTGATAGCGGCGTGACGCAAGCCGCCCGCGCTTTTATTCCGCGAGACTGGGCTGCCACACCGCCGGCGCTGCCGGGACCCGCGCGGTGCGGTTCATCCATGCCAGATAGGCCTTCGCCGCCCAGATCGAAGCTGCCGCGAGCGCAACACCACCAGCGACGTCGACGATGTAATGCGCGCCGATGACAGGCGTTGCCGCGATCATCATGAGGTTGAGGGCGGCCGCAACACCGCCGATGCGCCGCACCGGCCACAGCGCCCACATGTAGAACACGGCGGATGCGGCATGGAAGCTCGGGAACGAGACGATGCCGGACAGGAAGAACAGTCGCAGCTCGTGCAGGCTGCCGTCGCGTAAGCCCAGGATATCGCGCAACTGTCCGGCGTAGATCGCGGTGTTGATGTCGGGGATTTGGGCCGCGGGCAATTGCAATCCGTAATAGGTGCCGATCGCCGGCAAGAGTGCCGAGACCGCGATGGTGACGGCAAGCCCAAGACTCATGGCCAGCATGAACAATTGCAGGCGTACATAACGCGCCGTCAGCGTCAGCACGACGGGCACGAACAGCAGGGGCCATTTGATCAGGCCGTAGCTGCGCGACAGGATGTCGGCGAGCCAGGGGTGATCGTTGACGAAGCGCGCGATCGGCTCGGGATCGAGGCCGAGTGCGCGATCGATCGCGAGCAGCGCCTGGTCCTGCAGCGGAAAGCCCAGGATGCCGGCGACGTAGCTGAGCGGTCCGACGATCGCGCAGGTGATGATCACCTGGCCGATCGTACCAAGCGAGAAGATCAGCTTCGGATCGGCAAGATCGCCTTTGGCGATGCGGTGGCGATAGGCGATGCCGACCAAGAGTGCGGCGATTGCCAGCGTAACGCCATAGGCGACGGGCTCGAGCCTGAGGCCGGTGACGGATAGGCCGAGCACCAGCAGGCCGCCCATGATCGCGATGGGAAGCCAGTTCAAATGGAAGAGCTGCCAGGCGGTCTTGGCGTCCGTGTCGAGCATGGCTGCACCGGGTTGGATCGCAGCGACAGTCACTGACCGCCTTTAAGACCGCGGTAAAAAGTGTGGTTAGCCGTTCACCAATGGATTCCCCGCACTTTGAGCGGTTTGCAATGCAGCGTTTCGCGTGTGAGCGCTTTTGCTGCTTGTCATCCACCCTGAATAGTTGTTCAGTCCTTGCGGGGCGATTTGCAGCGAATTCAGTGACGAAGCGTTCGGCCGCGGGGCGTGCGGCAGGCGTGGTGGGACAGGAAGCGCGCCATGGTTTATCGGCGGACGCATCAAGTGGTTAAGCGCCTTGCGGCTCGGCGCAGCGCCATCCTGGCGGCGGCAAGGGAAGCCGCAGCCGAAGGCGGCATGGCGGCGGTGCAGATCGCGCCGGTCGCCGTCAGGGCCAATGTGGCGGCCGGCACCGTCTACCGCTACTTCCCCTCCAAGGCCGAGCTGATCTCCGAACTGATTTCCGAAGTCTCCCGCGACGAGCTCGCGGCCATCCGCCGGGCGGCTGATGCCGCGCCGGGGCCGTCCTCGGCGCTGGCGGCGGCCGTGACCACCGTTGCGGTCCATACGCTGTCGCAGCGCCGCCTCGCCTGGGGCATTTTGGCTGAGCCTGTCGATGTCGATGTCAGCGCCTCCAGGCTGGCCAGCCGCCGGGAGATCGCGGGCGAGATCGCCGGGCGGATCGACGCGGCGGTGCGCGCCGGCCATCTGCCGGCGCAGGACACGGCGCTGGCCGCAACTGCGCTGCTGGGTGCGCTGCATGAGGCCCTGGTCGGTCCGCTCGCGCCCGACAATCTCGAAGATCCCGTCAAGATGCGCGACGCCGTCCAGACCGTGACGCTGCTGGCGCTGCGCGCCGTCGGCGTCATGGACGCCCGCGCCAGGGGGCTGGTGGTGCAGCAGACCTTGCTGCCGACGACCAAGGCGCTGGTCGGGGCCTGAGAAGACCCGGCCCCGCCCAGGCATTTGCCTGAGCTGGCCTTTTCCCAAAGCCCGCGCAAGGCAGCCGGATTCAGCCGGCTACTGTGCATGGGGTTGTTTTCGGAAGTGTGCGTTGCCGGCCGGCGGCCGCCTCACATATTGGCGTCGCCCTCGGGGCCGACGGAGGCGATGCGCACCATGTTGGTGGTGCCGGGAATGCCGAGCGGCACGCCGGCGACGATGATCACGCGCTGGCCGGCGCGGACGAAACCGTCGCGGAAGGCGATCTGGCCGGCGCGGCTCACCATGTCGTCCTGGTCGCGCGCATCTTCGGCCACCACGCAATGCACGCCCCATACGGCGGCAAGCCGGCGGCCGGCGGTGATGTTGGGCGTGATCGCCACGATCGGCGGCTTCGGCCGCTCGCGCGCCACGCGCACCGCGGTCGAGCCGGATGAGGTCCAGCAGATCAAGGCGGGCAGGTCGAGCGTCTCGGCGATCTGCCGCGCGGCGTCCGCGATGGCATCGCCTGCGGTGGATTCCGGCGCGGGCCGCTGGGCGGTGATCACGGACCGGTAGGTCGGGTCGCGCTCGACCTCTTCGCCGATGCGGTTCATGGTCGAGACCGCCTCGACCGGGAATTTGCCGGCCGCCGATTCCGCCGACAGCATGATGGCGTCGGCGCCCTCATAGACGGCGGTGGCGACGTCGGAGACCTCGGCGCGGGTCGGCACCGGCGACTGGATCATCGATTCCAGCATCTGCGTCGCGATCACCACCGGTTTGCCGGCGCGGCGCGCCATGCGCGTCATCTGCTTCTGCAGGCTCGGCACGCGCTCGAGCGGCAATTCGACGCCGAGGTCGCCGCGCGCCACCATCAGCGCGTCGGAGGCCTCGATGATGTCGGCGAGGCGGTCGATCGCCTGCGGCTTCTCGATCTTGGCCATCACGGCGGCGCGGCCGCGGATCATCTTCTTGGCTTCGATCACGTCGTCCGCGCGCTGCACGAAGGACAGCGCGATCCAGTCGACGCCGGTGACGAGGGCCGCCTCGAGGTCGGCGCGGTCCTTCGGCGTCATCGCCGAGACCGGCAGGTCGGTGTCGGGCAGGCTGACGCCCTTGCGGTCAGACATCTTGCCGCCGACCACGACGCGCGTGACCGCGTGTTCCTTGGTGGTCTCCTCGGCGATCAGCCGCACCTTGCCGTCGTCGAGCAGCAGCGCATGGCCAGGCCGCAGCGCGGCCAGGATCTCCGGATGGGGAAGGTTGACGCGGGTGGCATCGCCCGGCGCCTTGTCGGAATCCAGCGTGAAGGTCTGCCCGTTCTGAAGCTGCACCGCGCCTTCAGCGAAGGCGCCGAGGCGGAGCTTCGGGCCCTGGAGATCGACCAGGATGCCGATCGGGCGGCCGTAGCTGCTCTCGACATTGCGGATCGTCGCCACCAGCTCCCGCATCTTGTCATGCGGTGTGTGGCTCATGTTGATGCGGAACACGTCGGCGCCGGCCTCGAACAGGCGGCGGATCATCGCGAGGTCCGACGAGGCAGGTCCGAGAGTCGCGAGAATCTTGATACGGCGAAGACGCCTCATGGCTTATTCCCAGACGGTGGCGAGGGGGCTGGCGGAAGGCCAGGTGCGGCGGGGGGCGTACCACCGGGCGGACTATTGGGCAAACCCGGGACGCCGCCACCAGGGCCGACAGGGCCGGGCATGCCGGGGACACGCTGCTGCGTCGAAGGCTGCTCGTTGGCGTCGGTGAGCTGCACCGTCCAGGCTCGCTGCTCGCCGGTGTCGACCTCGAAATAGCCGGTCCGGTCATAGCCGCGCGCCAGGCAGTCCTCGGTGCCGCGGATGGTGAATTCCTTGTCGCGCGAGCACATGAAGGCCTGCCCCGACCATTCGCCGCCGCGGTCATAGTCGATGGCGTAGATGTAATAGTAGCGGGCGACCAGCGTACCCCGCAGCAGGGTCTCGCAGGAGCGGGACGAGATGTTCCACCAGCCCTCGGTGGTCCAGCCGTCGGCGTCCTTGTAGCCGAGCGCGATACCGACCCGGCTTGAGGTGTTGTTGCAGAGGCGGAAGTCGGCCGAGGCCGGGCTGGTCCAGAGGCATAGCAGCGCAACGGCCAGCACCGGGACTATCAGGGTGAGCAGGCGAAGGGGGGAGCGGGGAGATTCGGCGATCATTGTCGCGGAACGTATACCAGATGATTGACGATTTGGCGTAGGCCCGGGGAACTGCCCATTTGCTGGCCCAGCCGCCGTTTGCGCCGCGATATGGCAAAATCTGTGACAGCACCCCACCTGATCCCGTAAGGGTGACCACCATCAAGGGGCACAGCCGAGGATTCCTGCCATGGCCATCGACGACAAAACCAGAACGGAACTCGAGGCGGCCGCGTTCCGGCGGCTGGTCGATCACCTGAGGATGCGAACCGACGTCCAGAACGTCGACCTGATGAATCTGGCCGGATTCTGCCGCAACTGCCTGTCGAACTGGCTCAAGGACGCCGCGGATGCCCAGGGCGTGAGCTTGAGCAAGGATGAGAGCCGGGAAGCCGTCTACGGCATGCCCTACGAGACCTGGAAGGCGAAGTACCAGGGTACGGCGAGCCCCGGGCAGCTCGAGGCGATGAAGAAGGTCCATCCCCACAATCACTGAGCGTTTCGTTCCGTCATTCCGGGGCGATGCAAAGCATCGAACCCGGAATCTCGAGATTCCGGGTTCGCCCTGGGGGCGTCCCGGAATGACAACATCATCTCCTGTGGGCGCGCTGTGGACGAGCGCGATGCTTGCTTGAACGCGGCAGGCGCCATCCCTAAGGGTCTATCCAGCACGCGCGGTGGATGCCGGCGTCACCCCGTTTTGCCAGTTCCATTGGGAGTACCAAGATGGCCACCTCCGCCGCCGTCCGCGACGACGAGCCCGCGACGAAATTTGCCAAGGACCAGCTCAAATCCATCATCGAGCGTATCGAGCGGCTGGAGGAAGAGAAGAAGGCGATCTCCGACGACATCCGCGACGTCTATGCCGAGAGCAAGGGCAACGGCTACGACGTCAAGGCGCTGCGCACCATCGTGCGCCTGCGCAAGCAGGACCCCAACGAGCGCGCCGAGGCCGAGACGATTCTCGAGACCTACATGCAGGCGCTGGGAATGATCTGAGGCGTTCGCGCTTCAGGCACCATTGCCGTAGCCCGGATGGAGCGCAGCGAAATCCGGGGCCGTCGTTGTTCGCGGCACGAATCCCGGATTGCGCTGCGCTTCATCCGGGCTGCGAGAGGGTGAAGGCGATGCGTCTCAGCGCAGCGCGGCCGTGCGCATGACGAACGACGTCGTCTCGATCTTGGTGGTCGCGCTGCCCGAGAAACTGTCGCAGGACAGGCCCTGCATCGGATCGTCGGTGAAGCCCATTGCGACCACGGCCTGCGGCTTGACGAAATAGGCGCGCATCGCCGCCATATCGAGCTCGCCCATCAGCGTCACCGACATCGCGCGGCTGGCGCTCGGCGACAGCATCACGATCTTGAGCCAGATGCTCTCGCCCTTGGCGGCGGAGAGGCGGGTTGCGGTTGCGATCATGCCGTCGGTGCTCTTGCCGACGACGCTATTGATCTCGGTGGCCGGCGCACCGTTGCGGGCCGTGGACGCCGGACGCGCGCCGCGCGGGATCGGCGCCGAGGCGGCGACGACGCGGGCCCGGTCGACGGGCGAAGCAGAAGCGGGCGCAAAGGCCAGCGCCTGATAGGCGGCACTGGAGACGCTCGCGGTCGGTTGCGGATCTGTCGCGGCGGCAAGCGCCTGGCGCGCCTTCAACGCGGCGATCTGCGCCGGCGTCGCCTGCTGCGGTGTGGCCGGAGCATCCCAGAAGCCGCGGGCATTGATGATGTCGGCCGGGGATTCGAGCTTGCCGGCTGCCGGCTTGTCAGCCACGGGCTCGGGCTTCGGCTCGGCTTTCGGTTTGGGCGGCGCAACGAGCTGGGCATCGGCCGAGGCGAGCTGGATGGCGGAGACGGCGGACGGCTTGGCGCGCGGCGTCGGTACCGGATCGGCGGGCTTGCTTGCGGCGGCGACCACGGTCGGCGTGGCGGGCTTGGCGGTCGGGGCGGGAGCGCCCTCGTCATCCTCATCGGCACTGGCTGCCGGAGCCTGCTTGCCCCTGCTGAACAGGGAGGCGAAGAAGCCCGGCTTGCTGGCGCCGTCGTCGCCATCGCCGCGCCGCTCGATCTCGGCCTTGGCCAGCTCATAGCCCTTCAGCGGCACCCCGTCGGTCGGCAGATGCACCGTCTTTCCGTCCGGGAAGACGCGGGCGAGCTGGTCATGCGTCATGCGCGGCCAGTGCCGAATGCTGCCGGTGTCAAGATGCACGAAGGGCGAGCCTGATGTCGGGTAGAAGCCGACGCCGCCCCGCTGCAGGCGCAGGCCGGCGAAGCGGATCTGCTCCAGCGGCACGCCCGGAATGTAGAAGTCCATCGCGTGGCCCAGCATGTGCTGGCTGAACCGCGCCACGCCCGAGGAGCGGCGGCGGAGCATGGCGTTGGTGGCGGGGGAGCGATAGGAGGAGATGATCTGGATCGGCTGCTTGCCGTCGACGTCGCGATACACTTCCCAGAGGATGTCGAACAGGTGACGATCCATCACCGTCTCGTCCTGGGTGCGCCAGTCGCGCAGGAAATGGTTCAGCGTCTTCAGCGCGGCTTCGTCGTAGCGGCCGTCGCGCTTGAAGGTGACGGTGAGGTCTTCGCCGGAATGGGTGTGGTGGAAGGAGAGGGTCTTGGTTTCGTTCAGCGCGGCGGCGTTATGAACCGAGCCGGCAGCCGCAAGCAGCACCAGCGAGGCGAGGCCGATCCGAGATCCGACCTTCACTCCCGCATGGGACAATGACAACGCAGCGAATTTGCGTGCGAAACCAGTCAGCACGTATGAGCCCACCCAGTCGACGAGCGTTCAATGGACTCTCCCGCCAACCCCGTTAGCGCGCGAAAGAGGGTGAACGCTTTCTTAAAACGAGAAGGTTAATTCGAGGTTGACCTTCCCGCCCCCAAACCAAGTCAGACGACAATCCTAAGCGGTTGAGTGTGGCAAAAAAACGCCAGCAACCGGAACTCGGGCGGACAATGGTTAACGTTAAGCAACCCTATCCAGAGGAAAGGGTCGCTGATTTTATTGAAGAAATTAGGGAGTTGAGGCGCGGGACCTGATCTCAGCGGGTAAACACCCGCTGCGGCCGACGGCCGACCGGAGCCGGTGGTGGGGTCGGAGCCCCTCCACCGAACAGCCGCTCGAAGAAGTTCAGCCCCGACGAGCCGCCATTATTGGCGAACGTCACGCCTGACGGCAGCGTCGTTGCCGGGCGCGAATAGCTCGGCTGCGAATGGGCGACGACGTTCTCGAGGTCCTTGCCGCGGCCGTTCTTCAGGATGCTGATCATGGTCGCATCGCGGCCATAGACGTCCTTGCGGAATTGCAGCTTGCCGCCATCGTCCACGAACGCGGTTTGGTAGGTGATGTTGACCGGGATCGGCGTCGGGAATTTCAGGTCGATCTCACCGGAGCCATACATGCTGCGCACGCGCTCCGGGGTGTAGTGCTCGTTCGGCATGGTGATGTTGAGCAGCACCGAAGCATACTGATCCGGATTTTGCACGCGCATGCAGCCATGGCTGAAGGCGCGATCTTCCTTGGCGAACAGGTGCTTGTCCGGCGTGTCGTGCTGATAGACCAGGAACTTGTTCGGGAAGTTGAAGCGGATGCGGCCGAGCGCGTTGGCTTCACCGGGCGGCTGCGAAATGTGCACCGAGCCGTCGCGGTTCTGCTCGAGCCTCAGGCCCATGCGCTGAAGCACGGTCGGGTCCTGCTGCAGCGCCGGCAAATATTCGCCGTAGACGATCGACGGCGGCACGTTCCAGGTCGGGTTGACCGTAATGTACTTCATCGTCTCGGTCAGCAGGGGCGTAGCGTGCTGGCCCGGCTTGCCGGTGACGACGCGGGTGGTCCAGACCTGCTGGCCGTGCTGCATCACCTTCAGCGTGTAGTCGGGAATGTTGAGGATGACATAGGCATCGCCCAGCGAGGGCACGCCGAGGTCGCGCGGCAGCCAGCGCCAGCGCTCCATGTTCACCACCACAGTGTCGATCTGCTTGTCGCGCTTCGGGCTGTTCAGGGCCTTGACGGTCGGCGCGTCGAGCACGCCGGTCGCCTTCAGCTCGGCACCGTCCTGGAATTTGCGTACGGCTTCGGCAACCGTTGCGTCATAGTGGTCATCGCTGGCGTTCTCGGTGATGCCGAGCTTGGCACGAAGCTGTGGCACGCGCGGATCCTGCACGACGATTTCAGCCTGCTTCTTACCCTTGGCGGGGGTGTATTTCAGCGCGGGGCCGTCGGTGATCTCGATTACCGGACCGTCGCCCTGGCCGCGCAGCTTGGCGAGCTGCGCCTTCAGCTCCTTGTAGAGCTTCTGCGGCGGATTGTAGCTGTCGAGCGCGACGGACGCGTCAGCCGCCGTCGTGACCTTGGTGATCACCTCGCTCGGATCGATCGGATGCTCGGGATAGAGGATATCTGCGCTGACCTGCGACCAGTGCATGCGGCCGCTCTGCGCCTGGCGCGCATAGTCGAACATGCTGGCGGTGAGCTTCAGCTCGGCATCGGCGAGCGCATCAGGCGTCGTGGCGGCGCCGAAGTCAGGCACCGGATAGTCGGCTGGATTGAGGCCGTCGGAAGCCGCGTCCTTCAGCCGCGCGATCACACCCTTGGCCGCGGCGGTCAGGCTGCCGGCTTGCGTCCAGACCGGCGCAAAGTCGCGGGCGCCATAAAACTTCTCGGCAGCGGCACGTTCGTTCTTGCGGTCGAAATGGCGCGAGGTCTTTGAACCGAGGATGTCCTTGATCTTGTCGGCGACCGGCTGGTCGGCGGCAGGAACGTTGCTCGCGGCCTTGACCGGCTCGGCGGCCGGGGTTGCGGCTGCCGCCGCAGGTGCAGCGGGAGCGGCAGTCGGCGCGGCGGCCGTGTCAGCCTTTGCCGGTTCAGATTTGGCGGGTTCGGTGGTGGCCGTCTCGCTCTTCGGTGTGTCGGCGGCGGGCGTCGTGGCGATGTCGGCAGGTTTGGTCTCCACCTTCTCCGCGGCCGGAGCGGCTTCGGCCTTCACAGGCTCCTTCACCACGTCCTTCGGGCCGTCCTGAACGGTGGCGGTGGTGTCCAGCTTGATGTCGGATGCGGTCGGGGGCGGAACGTTTGCGGGCTCGGGGCGCGGGATCGCGGCTTCGATCGCAAGTTCGGCAGCGCTGCTGCGCGCCTGATCCTGTGCCAGCGCCGAGCCGGCCGACACCGTGAGGAAGGTCGCTGCAACCGCCGCCAGAACGCGGTCAAATCCTGCACGGTGGTTCAAACAGTCACGCATTGTATCGCACCCCTCGGGTGAACTGTCCCTCGTGGAACAGCTTTCGTTTTCGCCTAATTGAGCTTCGGCTAAATCGCGCCGGCCTCTCGAAACTTGCACGCCTGCACGCAACGATTCCTACGCAGACGATATACAGGCCCCGTTCTTGCAGCTAGCACTACCCCGGGAAACTGACCACAAACTGACTTCAAGACAGACCGTTTGCAACGGATTGTGCGGTTTCACCGCACGCTTTTCCGGCCGTCTGTCACTTCCAAGTCACGGTTTCAGCCGAAGCCGAATTTTGCCGTAATTCAACGGGTTGCAGGCGCATCGCTGAGGCGCGCGAACCCCTGTTCGCATGAGGTTCAGTGCGTCTCCTCGCCGCTTTTCCCGCCATGTCCGGGAACCCCGGCTTCGTCGAGCTTGCGGTACAGCGTGGACCTGCCGATCTTGAGTCGGCGCGCCACCTCCGACATCTGTCCGCGGTAGTGCGAGATCGCAAAGCGGATGATCTCGCTCTCCATCTCCTCCAGCGGGCGAACATCGCCGGTCGGGGTGAGCATCGAGAGCGACCCTGTCTGAGGCAGCGGCGCGATGGGTATTTCGCTACCCGACACCACGGTGGGCGCTGCGATCGGCTCGATCATCAGCGGCGCGGTCGGGATCTCCGTGGCCGAATGCGGATGCAAGCCCGGCAGCGGGAAATCGTCGAGACCGAGCTGGTCGCCCTCGCTCATCACCACCGCGCGGTAGACGGCATTCTCGAGCTGGCGGATGTTGCCGGGCCAGTCGAGCTGGGTGAGATGCGCCACGGCCTCGCCGCTGACGCCGGAGATCGCGCGGTTCTCCTCGGCGGCAAAGCGCGCCAGGAAATGCCTGAGCAGATGCGGGATGTCCTCGCGGCGGGCCTTGAGCGAGGGGATCGTCAGCGGCAGCACGTGCAGGCGATAGAACAGGTCTTCGCGGAAGTGCCCTTGCTTGACCCGGTCCAGAAGCTTGCGATTGGTCGCGGAGATGATGCGGACGTCGACCTTGACGGGTTTGCGGCCGCCGACGGCCTCGACCGCGCCCTCCTGCAGTGCGCGCAGGAGCTTGACTTGTGCAGTCAGCGGCAGCTCGCTGACCTCATCCAGAAACAGCGTGCCGCCATGGGCTTCGAGGAATTTGCCGGTGTGCCGTTCGGTTGCGCCGGTGAAGGCGCCCTTCTCATGGCCGAACAAGATCGACTCGACGAGATTGTCGGGAATCGCGCCACAATTGACCGCGACGAAGGGCTTGGCCTTGCGCTCGCCGCTGCCATGGATGGCGCGCGCGAACATCTCCTTGCCGACGCCGGACTCGCCTTCGATCAGCACGGGGATCGATGAATTTGCTGCCTTCTGGGCCGCGCGCATCACCGGCGCCATCGCTTCGGCGCGCGTGATGATGTCGGAGAAGGTCAGCCGGCCCTCGCGGCTGTGACGGATGCGTTGCAATTCGCCCTTGAGCGCGGAGGCATTCAGCGCGTTGCGAAGCGAGACCTGAAGCCGCTCCATTCCGACCGGCTTGACCACGAAGTCGGCCGCACCGGCGCGCATTGCCGAGATGACGTTGTCGATGCCGCCATGGGCGGTCTGTACGATGACGGGCACGCTGAGGCCCGCCTCGCGGATTTTTGCCAGCACACCCATGCCGTCGAGGCCGGGCATCACGAGATCGAGGATCACCGCGTCGATCGCGGGGGCGTCGGGACCGGTGAGGGTCGCGATCGCGGCGTCGCCGGATTCGACGACGACCGTTTCATAGCCGCATTTCTGCACCATGTTCTCGACCAGGCGGCGAGCTACGGCGTCGTCGTCGGCGATCAAAATACTGGCAGCCATGGTGCTCCCCGCACGCTACTACTATCTGTCTCGAATCGGGTCACTCTGGCCGAAGCCGATTAACGCACTCTTAAACGTTGATGCCCCCGCCCGCCGCAGCGATCGTTGAACACAGGTTTCCCACACAATGAAGTCGCGCTCCAAGACTGCTGTCCGCAAACCAGCCACCAAGACATCCGCCGCCAAGACATCCATCGCCAAGACATCCATCGCCAAGACATCCATCGCCAAGACATCCGCTGCCAGGAAATCCGCTGCCAAGGCAAAACCCTCCGCAAAGCCTGTGAGCAAGACGGGCAAGCTTCCGGAGTGGAACCTCGCCGATCTCTATTCCGGGATCGACGCGCCGGAAGTGGCGCGCGATCTCGAAAAGATGGATGCCGATTGCGTCGCGTTCGAGACCGACTACAAGGGCAAGCTCGCAACAGGCACAGCAAACGAAGATGGCGGAAAATGGCTCGCGGAAGCCGTGCGGCGCTATGAGGCGATCGACGATCTCGCCGGCCGTCTCGGCTCCTATGCCGGTCTCGTTCACGCCGGCGACAGCGTGGACCCTGCGATTTCAAAGTTTTACGGCGATGTCTCCGAGCGGCTGACAGCGGCCTCGACGCATCTCTTGTTCTTCGCGCTCGAGCTCAACCGTATCGATGACGATATTTTGACCCGCGCGCTGCAAGCCCCTGAGCTCGCGCACTATCGTCCGTGGATCGAGGATCTGCGCAAGGAGAAGCCGTATCAGCTCGACGACAAGCTCGAGCAGCTGTTCCTGGAGAAGGCGCAGACCGGCTATTCGGCCTTCAACCGTTTGTTCGACCAGACCATCTCGAGTCTCCGCTTCAAGGTCGGCGCCAAGGAACTGGCGATCGAGCCGACGCTGAATTTCCTGCAGGACCGCGACGGCGCCAAGCGCAAGGCCGCGGCGGAAGCGCTGGCGAAAACCTTCAAGGCCAATGAGCGCACCTTTGCGCTGATCACCAACACGCTCGCCAAGGACAAGGATATCTCCGACCGCTGGCGCGGTTTCAAGGATGTTGCGGATTCCCGCCATCTGAACAACCGCGTCGAGCGCGAGGTGGTGGATGCGCTGGTCGCCTCGGTCCGCGCGGCCTATCCAAAGCTCTCGCATCGCTATTACGCGCTGAAGGCAAAGTGGTTCGGCAAGAAGAAGCTGGCCTATTGGGACCGCAACGCGCCGCTGCCCTTCGCCGCGACCGATGTGATCGGCTGGCCCGATGCGCGCAACATGGTGCTGACGGCCTATCGCGGCTTCTCGCCTAAAATGGCCGACATTGCCGAGCGCTTCTTCACCGATCGCTGGATCGACGCGCCAGTGCGGCAGGGCAAGGCGCCCGGCGCATTCTCGCATCCGACCACGCCGTCGGCACACCCTTATGTGCTGATGAACTACCAGGGCAAGCCTCGCGACGTCATGACGCTCGCCCATGAGCTCGGCCATGGCGTGCACCAGGTGCTGGCGGCCAAGAACGGCGCGCTGATGGCACCGACGCCGCTGACGCTGGCGGAGACCGCGAGTGTGTTCGGCGAGATGCTCACGTTCAAGCGGCTGCTTGCCCAGACCAAAAATACAAAACAGCGCCAGGCGCTGCTCGCCCGCAAGGTCGAGGACATGATCAATACCGTGGTGCGGCAAATTGCGTTCTATTCCTTCGAGCGCGCCGTTCATACCGAGCGCAAGAACGGCGAGCTCACCGCGACACGGCTCGGCGAACTCTGGCTGTCGGTGCAGGGCGAGAGTCTGGGGCCCGCGATCGAGATCAAGGCGGGTTACGAGAACTACTGGATGTACATCCCGCACTTCATCCATTCGCCGTTCTACGTCTACGCCTATGCCTTTGGCGATTGCCTCGTGAACTCGCTCTATGCGGTTTACGAGCATGCGGCGGAAGGCTTCGCCGAGCGCTATCTCGACATGCTCGCCGCCGGCGGCACCAAGCACTATTCCGAGCTGCTGCGGCCGTTCGGGCTCGATGCCAAGGACCCCAAGTTCTGGGAGGGAGGCCTCTCGGTCATCGCCGGCATGATCGACGAACTGGAGGCGATGGGCTGAGGGCGAAGCGGGCTTCCTAACCGATTGGGAATCCAAATGAACCGATTTGCGGGAAAACCGCGCCTCGGTGCCGTTGCCCTGCCCGAAGGTTTAAGGTATCCCAGCCGAAGAATTCGGCTTTCGACTGGGGACATTCCATGGCTGACCATAGCGAAGTGGCGTACAGCACCGCCGACGGCAACGACTACGTCGCCCACGAGCAGACCTATGAGGGCTTCATCAAGCTGGTGAAGTACGGCACCGCCTCGGTCGCGCTCATCGTCATCCTGATGGCGATCTTCCTGACCTGATCCATCGCCTGTTGCACCGACATCGTCGTCGGTGCTCATAAAATTTGCATTCAAGCCGGTGCCAAAACCGGTATCCAACGTTGCGGGAGTGACGCTAAGTTCGCGTGCGCGCTTTGTCCCGCGTCGCCGGAGGGCCTATGAAGATCGCCGTTGCCAAGGAAATCGATCCGTCGGAGCCGCGCGTTGCCGCTTCGCCTGATACGGTGAAGAAGTTCAAGGCGCTGGGCGCCGAGATCGCCGTCGAGCCGGGCGCCGGCGTCAAATCGGGCCTGCCTGATTCCGAATTCACCGCGGTCGGCGCCACCGTCAGCGCCGATGCGCTGAAAGATGCTGACATCATCATCAAAGTGAAGCGTCCCGAGGCTTCCGAGCTGTCGCAATACAAGCGCGGCGCGCTGGTCATCGCCATCATGGATCCCTACGGCAATGAAGCTGCGCTGAAGGCGATGGCCGAAGCCGGCGTCTGCGCTTTCGCGATGGAACTGATGCCGCGCATCACCCGTGCACAGGTCATGGACGTGCTGTCCTCGCAGGCGAACCTTGCCGGCTATCGGGCCGTGATCGAGGGCGCCGAGGCCTTCGGCCGCGCCTTCCCGATGATGATGACCGCGGCCGGCACCGTGCCTGCCGCGAAAGTGTTCGTGATGGGCGTTGGCGTGGCCGGCCTCCAGGCGATCGCAACCGCGCGCCGTCTTGGCGCCGTCGTCACCGCGACCGACGTGCGACCTGCGACGAAAGAGCAGGTGGAATCGCTCGGCGCAAAATTCCTCGCCGTCGAGGACGAGGAGTTCAAGAACGCGCAGACCGCCGGCGGTTATGCCAAGGAGATGTCGAAAGAGTACCAGACCAAGCAGGCCGCGCTGACCGCCGAGCACATCAAGAAGCAGGACATCGTCATCACCACCGCGCTGATCCCGGGCCGTCCGGCGCCGAAACTCGTCTCGGGCGAGATGGTCAAGTCGATGAAGCCGGGCTCGGTGCTGGTCGATCTCGCCGTCGAGCGCGGCGGCAATGTCGAGGGTGCCAAGGCGGGTGAGGTCGTCGACATCGATGGCATTAAGATCGTCGGCTACACCAATGTCGCGGGCCGCGTCGCGGCCTCGGCCTCCAGCCTCTATGCCCGCAATCTGTTCTCCTTCATCGAGACCATGGTCGACAAGAAAGAGAAGAAGCTCGCCGTCAATTGGGACGACGAGCTGGTCAAGGCCACTGCGCTGACCAAAGATGGCGCCGTCATCCACCCGAACTTCCAGCCGAAGGTGTAAGGAGATCCGTCATGGAGCATGCTGCACAGGTCGTCGACCCCTTCATCTTCCGGCTGTCGATCTTCGTCCTCGCCGTCTTCGTCGGCTATTTCGTGGTGTGGTCGGTGACGCCGGCGCTGCATACGCCGCTGATGAGCGTCACCAATGCGATCTCCTCGGTGATCGTGGTCGGCGCGCTGCTTGCCGGCGGGGTCGCCAATGTCTCGAGCGGTTCGGGCTGGGCGCGCGCCTTCGGCTTCGTCGCGCTGATCTTTGCCTGCATCAACATCTTCGGCGGCTTCCTTGTCACCCAGCGCATGCTGGCGATGTACAAGAAGAAGTCGAAGTAAGCGGCCACCTCGGGCTGATGGGATCAATGGGGACCTGAGATGAGCGCCAATCTCTCTGCATTCTTGTATCTCGTGGCGGGGGTGCTGTTCATCCTGTCGCTGCGCGGGCTGTCGAGCCCGGCCTCTTCGCGCCAGGGCAATCTGCTCGGCATGATTGGCATGGCGATCGCGGTTGCGACGACGCTTGCCAACCATCCGCCGGCCGACGGCCTCGCCTGGGTGCTGGTGATTGTCGGCATCGCCATCGGCGGGACGATCGGCGCCGTCATCGCCCGCCGCGTGCCGATGACCTCGATGCCGGAACTGGTCGCCGCCTTCCACTCGCTGGTCGGCATGGCCGCGGTGTTGGTCGCGGCGGGTGCATTCTATGCGCCGGAGGCCTTCGACATCGGCACCCCCGGCAACATCCACACCCAGAGCCTGGTCGAAATGTCGCTCGGCGTCGCCATCGGCGCCTTGACCTTCACCGGCTCGGTGATCGCGTTCCTGAAGCTGTCGGCCCGCATGAGCGGTGCGCCGATCATCCTGCCGGCGCGGCACGTGATCAACGTCGCGCTCGCGGTCGCGCTGGTCGCCTGCATTGTCGGGCTCGTCGTCACCGGCAGCCCGGTGTTCTTCTGGCTCAACGTCATTCTCGCGCTGGCGCTCGGCGTGCTCATGATCATCCCGATCGGCGGCGCCGACATGCCGGTCGTGATTTCGATGCTGAACTCCTACTCCGGCTGGGCCGCGGCCGGCATCGGCTTCACGCTCGGCAATTCGGCGCTGATCATCACCGGCGCGCTGGTCGGCTCGTCGGGCGCGATCCTGTCCTACATCATGTGCCACGCGATGAACCGGTCCTTCATCTCGGTCATCCTCGGCGGCTTCGGCGGTGAGACCGCTGCGGCCGGTGGGGCTACCGGCGAGCAGAAGCCGGCAAAGCTCGGCTCGGCGGACGATGCCGCCTTCATCATGAAGAACGCCTCCAAGGTCATCATCGTGCCCGGCTATGGCATGGCGGTGGCACAGGCCCAGCATGCGCTGCGCGAGATGGCCGACATGCTGAAGAAGGAAGGCGTCGAGGTGAAATACGCCATTCACCCGGTCGCGGGCCGCATGCCCGGCCACATGAACGTGCTGCTGGCCGAGGCCAACGTGCCCTACGACGAGGTGTTCGAGCTCGAGGACATCAACTCCGAATTCGCGCAGGCCGACATCGCCTTCGTGATCGGCGCCAACGACGTAACCAACCCGGCGGCGGAAGAGGACAAGACCTCGCCGATCTACGGCATGCCGGTGCTGCAGGTCTGGAAAGCCGGCACGGTGATGTTCATCAAGCGCTCGCTGGCGTCGGGCTATGCCGGCATCGACAATCCGCTGTTCTATCGCGACAACACCATGATGCTGCTCGGTGACGCCAAGAAGGTCACCGAGAACATCGTCAAGGCGATGTAATCAGCGAGGGGGACCGTGGCCCTGAACAAGGAGTGGCACCGGTCCCATCGCATGCCGTCGAAGGCGACGCGCGAGCAGCGCATCGCCTGGCACGCTGCTCATGCTGCGGCGTGCGGTTGTCGCGAGATCCCCCTGGGCATCCGGGCCGACGTCCTCAAGTTGCTCAGGAGCCGTCGCAAGCCCTGAACTCAGCAATGACGGGGCTGCGATCACATTCTGAAATAGATCGCCATCATCCTCGCGGCCGGCTATTGCGTTTCATCAACGGCTCTTGAGGGCTGACGGGCGCGATCTTCTCGCGCATAATCGGTGCGTTCAACCAAGGAATGGCCTGCATGAGCGCACACGGACCGATGCCACGGTCGTCCTGGGTCTTTCCCGCGCTGGCGGTACTGCTGTTCCTGGTCGTCACCGTGACCGGCTACAGCTTTACGCTATCGACCGGCGGCGGCGTGTTTGCGATCGTCCTGCTGGTGATCCTGTTCGGTACCGTGTTCGCGGCCGTGCATCATTCCGAGGTGATCGCGGAGCGGATCGGCGAGCCGTTCGGCACGCTGCTGCTCACGCTTGCGGTGACCATCATCGAGGTCGCGCTGATCACCACCATCATGCTCGGCGACAAGCCTGCGCCGGAGCTTGCGCGCGACACCGTGTTCGCGGTGGTGATGATCGTCTGCAATGGCCTCGTCGGCCTCTGCGTGTTCATCGGCGGGCTGCGCTACCGCGAGCAGGGATTTCAGGTCTCCGGCGCCAACGTCTATCTCAGCGTGCTGATTGCGCTCGCGACCCTGACGCTGATCATGCCGAACTACACGCTGACGACGCCGGGGCCGGTCTATTCGACGCTTCAGCTCGGCTTCGTTGACCTCGTGACCATCGTGCTCTATGGCGTGTTCCTCTACACCCAGACCGTCCTGCACAAGGACTATTTCGTCCATGAGCGGACCGAGGGCGAGGGCGGCGAGGCCCATCTGCCGGGCAAGCTGCTGGCGCTGAGCATCGTGCTGCTCCTGATCTCGCTCCTGGCCGTCGTGCTGCTGGCCAAGAAATTCTCGCTGGTGGTGGATGCCGTCGCCGACAGGATCGGCGCTCCGCCAGCCTTTGCGGGCCTCCTGGTCGCGCTGCTGATCCTGATGCCGGAAGGCGTTTCCGCGATCACCGCGGCCCGCAAGAACGACCTTCAGAAAAGCATCAACTTGGCGCTGGGATCCTCGCTGGCGACCATCGGCCTGACCATCCCGGCGGTCGGGCTCGCCACCTATGTGATCGAGCAGCCGCTGGTGCTGGGGCTCAATGCCCAGAGCTCGGTGCTGCTGTTCCTGACATTCTTGCTGAGCATGCTGACCTTCGGCACCGGCAGGACCAATGTCCTGTTCGGACTGGTCCATATGGTGGTATTTGCCGTCTACGCGTTCATGGTCTTCGTGCCCTGAGCCGATTCGCCTTAAGCGAGGTTCTAGATGCTTGCCGCCAACTCCGAGGTTCAGATCGACAATGACGAGGTCCGGGTGACCGAATGGCGGCTTGCCCCGGGCAGCGCCACCGGGCATCACACCCACGGAATGGACTATGTGATTGTTCCCGTCGTCGGCGGAGAAATGACCATCGTGGCGCCGGGTGGGGAGCGTTCCAAGGCGCAGCTTGCGGCGGGAAAATCCTACTTCCGCAAAGCCGGCGTCCAACATGACGTACTTAACGAAACCTCAACCGACATCGTGTTCCTTGAGATTGAGCTGAAGGCGTAAGGCGCTCGTAACCTTTGCCATCGATCCGTCGCAGTTGATCCCTTACAATGCCCCAAAGTTCCCGCATCAGATCGCGCGGGGAGTGGCCGAGAAATGCTGAAATACCTCGCTAAAATCTCGATGGATATTTTCCCCTCGGTGCTCGCGACGATCATCGGGGCCTACATCGTTAACCACTACATCAATGCGAGGCCGGCGGCGGATACGCCAGCCGCAGTCGTGGCACCCGCCGACGCCGGCAAGAAGCCCGCTGACGTGGCCAACCTCCCGGGCCCCGGCGTGAAAGCCAAGGGCGTTTCCGAGAAGAGCATTTCCGACAAGAGCGGATCGGACAAGCCAGCGGCCGACAAGCCTGCCGACGCCAAGCCTGCCGACACCAAGGCTGCGGACGAGGCTGCCTCGCGCGGCCGCACCCCGGCGCATGAGAAGGCGGTTGCCAAGTCCTCCCCCGTCACGTCCACGCCGGCGGCGTCCGCCGCTGCGCCGGTGGTTGAGGCCAGTTCGTCGCCGGCCGCTCCGGCCGCGACCCCCGACGCCAACGATCTCGCCCGGGCCGCCATCGAACGCCTGCGCAAGTCGCCTGAGGGCAAGGCTGCCGAGGCCAAATCGACCGAAACCAAGCCTGCCGAAGCCAAGCCTGTCGAAGCCAAGGCGGCCGAGAGGACGCCGGAGCCTGCCGTGCAGGAAGCATCCCGCACCCCAGAGGCTCCCCGTGTCGTGACGACAGTGCCGACGACGGTGCGCCCCTTGCCACCGCCGATCAATGTGTCGACGCCGTCGCCCGAGGCCTATGGCAGTGGCGCCGCGTCGCAGGCGAATCCGCCCTACACGGCCTCGGTCAGCAACGACAATCCGAATCGGCTGACGCCGCCGGCCGATATCCCGGTCCCGGTGATCGCCCCGCCGCTCGATCTGCGCGCCGACGCCGGCGCGCCAATGCCGCGCCCCAAGACCAACGTCGCCGACGACATGCTGTCGGGCATGAAGTCGATGTTCCACGCGGTGCTGCCAAAGGGCGCCACTCCCGACTAACCAGGACGGCGTCTAAAGCGCGATGAGATTGGGTTGAATCGTCATCGCGCTTTAGCTCTTTGTTTGGGCATGATCTTTTCGGAAAACCGCTGCACACTTTTCCGGATCATGCTCTACGCCGTCCCGTGACTGTCAGCCGCCGACGCGGGCCAAGCCGCTCCGGGCGGCGTCATCGCGTGGGCGCAGCGCGACGGCCTTGTTGTAGGAAGCCGCCGCCTTGGCCTTTTCGCCCAGCCGCTCATAGGCCTGTCCCCGGGTCGTCCAGACCTGAGCATTGTGCGGATCGGCTTCGGAGGCCTCGTCGAGATCGGCCGCCGCCTCCTTGACCTTGCCGATGGCAAGATAGCTGACGGCGCGGCCGAGCAGCGGCTCGGCCTTCTGCGGATTGAGCCCGCTGGCGGCGCCGAAATCGGCGATCGCGAAGTCGTGCTCGTTATTGCCCTGATAGAGCAGGGCGCGGCCGTAGAGCGCCTGCGCATTATAGGGATCGAGGGCGACGGCGCGATTGAACTCGTCCAGCGCGGCCTGCGTCTCGCCCGACTTGGCGAAGGCTTGCGCTTTTGCCGTATGGGTCTGGGCCTCGGCGACATTGGCGGCGCTGACGGCGCTTTCAGGCGCGGCGGCCGCCTTCGGCGCTTCCTGCGGCTTGTCCTTCTCCGGCCCCAGCGAGCCCAGATCGAAGGAGCAGCCGCACAGGGCGATCCCGATCAAGGTCAGCACAAGCGGCTTGCGCCAGATCTGGCGTCGCCGCGCCAAGCTGGGCTCTGGGAAAGGGAAGGCCATCTACGGTTCGCTCGCGCTAGAGCATGATTCGGAAAAGCGTGCAGCGGTTTTCCGAAAAGATTATGCCCAAACAACAACCTAAAGCGCGATGACAAACAATCCCGATCTCATCGCGCTTGGCGCCGCATCTGTAGTGCCCCGTCCCAGAAGGGCACCGCTCAAAAAACAATAACGCGGGCTCGGAGCCCGCGTCATCGAAAACTCAGTCCTGCATGATCGGCAAGATCAGCGCGGTCCGCGCGGACCTGCACCGGGGCCGCCACGGCCACCACGCTCGCCACCGGGGCCAGCGCCGAACACCGGCTTCGGCTTCATCGGCAGCAGGCCTTCGCGCTGCAGCTTCTTGCGGGCCAGCTTGCGCGCGCGGCGCACGGCTTCAGCCTTTTCACGAGCCTTCTTCTCAGAGGGCTTCTCGTAGTGACCGCGGAGCTTCATCTCGCGGAAAATGCCCTCGCGCTGCATCTTCTTCTTCAGCGCCTTGAGGGCTTGGTCGACATTGTTATCGCGAACGAGAACCTGCACGCGGCATCCTCTTCAGTGGATCGGATTTGAATTCTGGTAAGACGAAGGGATGGCAAAAAGCGCAAGCCCTTAACCTTGAGGGCGCGGATGTATCAGACAAAACCTGAGATGTCCACCGGCCAAGCAGGTTTTCGGACCAAGTTCAGCCATTAAATACGGCGAAAATGCTCCCGTGCGGCCCCGATTTGGGTGGTTTTGGCGCCAAGGACGGGCTGTTCCCGGCTGGGTTGCGCCGGACATCAGAAATCAGGGGAGACGCCACATGGATATGAAGAAATACGCTGCCGAGGCCATCGGCACGTTCTGGCTCACATTCGCAGGCTGCGGCAGCGCCGTGATCGCCGCCGGCTTTCCGCAGGTCGGCATTGGCCTCGTCGGCGTGTCCCTGGCCTTTGGCCTCAGCGTCGTCACCATGGCCTATGCGATCGGTCACATCTCGGGCTGCCATCTCAACCCGGCCGTCACGGTCGGCCTTGCCGCCGGCGGGCGCTTTCCCGCAGGCCAGATCCTGCCTTACGTGATCGCGCAGGTCTGCGGCGCCATCGTCGCCGCCGAGCTGCTCTACGTGATCGCCAGCGGTGCGCCGGGCTTCGACGTCACCAAGGGCTTTGCCTCCAACGGTTACGACGCGCATTCGCCCGGCCAGTACAGCATGGTCGCGTGCTTCATCACCGAGGTGGTGATGACCCTGATGTTCCTGTTCGTCATCATGGGCGCGACCCATGGCCGCGCGCCGGCAGGTTTCGCGCCGCTCGCGATCGGGCTGGCGCTGGTGATGATCCATCTCGTCAGCATCCCCGTCACCAACACGTCGGTGAATCCGGCGCGCAGCACGGGCCCGGCACTGTTCGTCGGCGGCTGGGCGCTGGCGCAGCTCTGGCTGTTCTGGATCGCACCGCTGATCGGTGGCGCGCTGGGAGGCGTGATCTATCGCTGGCTCAGCGAGGAGCCCTCGGGTGTCGTCGCAGGCGTGAAGACGGCGTGATCCAAAAGCGGGAACGGGCTACGGTCGCCTCACTTGCTCTTCGAGGGCCTGACCTCGGTGACGTGGCCCATCTTGCGGCCGGGGCGCGGGGCGCCCTTGCCGTAGATGTGGACAGTCGCGCCGGGCACGCTCAGCCACTTCTCGTAATCATTGATCTCGTCGCCGATCAGGTTGGTCATGGTGACGACCTCACCGTGGCGCACGGGCTTGCCGAGCGGCCAGCCGGCGATGGCGCGGATGTGCTGCTCGAACTGTGAGACGGAGGCGCCGTCGAGCGTCCAATGTCCGGAATTATGCACGCGCGGGGCAATCTCGTTGACCAGCACCTTCGATCCGCCGCCATTGGCGAGCACGAACATCTCCACCGCGAGCACACCGACATAGTCGAGAGCGGTCGCGATCTTGCCGGCAATGCTGCGCGCCTCCTCGGCGAGCGCATCCGGGATCGGTGCTGGTGCGCGGGAGATCTTCAGAATGTGGTCGCGATGCTCGTTTTCGGTGACGTCGAAGCATTCGACCTCGCCCGATGCAGCGCGCGCGGCGATGACGGAGATCTCGCGCTCGTACGGGATGAAGGCTTCCAGGATCGCCGATTTGGTGGCGAGGCTGGTCCACACTTTCGCAATGTCGTCGCCCTCGCGGATGATGGCTTGGCCCTTGCCGTCATAGCCGAAGCGGCGGGTCTTCAGCACCGCGGGAAGGCCGATTCTGACGATCGCCTCGCGCAACGATGCGACCGAGGTGACGTCGGCATAGGCGGCGGTGCCGATGCCGAGCCGCGTGACAAAATCCTTCTCTGCGAGCCGGTCCTGGGTGGTCTCGAGGATCTTGCGGTTGGGCAGCACCGGACGGCGCGAATCCAGCACCAGGGCCGCCGCGGATGGAACATTCTCGAATTCATAGGTGATGACGTCGACGTCGTGGGCGAACAGCTCGAGCGCCTCGACGTCGGCATATTCGGCGCAGGTCGCGTTCAGCACCACGTCGAAAGCCGGCGAGTCCGGATCGGGCGAGAACACCTGGCAGCGCAGGCCGAGCCGCGCCGCGGCCATGGCCAGCATTCGACCAAGTTGTCCGCCGCCGAGGATTCCGATGGTGTCGCCGGGCTTCAGCTTCACCTGCTTTGCGTCGGTCACGCCTTGCCCTCCGGGCGCTCGGCAACCGCCTCGGTCTGCGCCTTGCGCCAGGCCGCGAGGCGATCGGACAGCGCGGGATCTGACAGCGCCAGCACGGACGCCGCCAGCAGCGCCGCGTTGATCGCGCCGGCCTTGCCGATCGCGAGCGTACCGACCGGAATGCCGGCAGGCATCTGAACGATCGAATAGAGCGAATCGATGCCCTTCAGCGTCCTGGACTCGACGGGGACGCCGAACACAGGCAGTTCCGTCAGGGCCGCGGCCATGCCGGGCAGATGCGCGGCCCCGCCGGCGCCGGCGATGATGACCTTGAAGCCTTCAGCCTTGGCGCCCTTGGCGAAGGTAAACAGCCGGTCGGGGGTGCGGTGAGCCGAAACGATGCGGGTGTCAGAGGCGACACCGAGCGCTGCGAGCGTGTCGGCGGCATGCCGCATCGTCTCCCAGTCCGACTGGCTTCCCATGATGATGGCGATCGGCGCGGTCATGACGTCAATTGTGCTCGGAAAACAGAAAGATAGGCCAGATTAATGGTTCCGGCCGGCGGCTCGCAAGGCGGTGGCAAGGAGAAGGGAATGCACTATCCTGTCTTGGTGAATCCCCGCAAGCCTTCATTGAGCAGGATGCCCATGAAGAAACCGAAAAGGGCGACCGCTGCGAAGGCCAAAAAGGGCCGGAAAACCAGCGGGCGCCGAACGAAAGCTGCAGCCAAGCGGGCTGCGGCTGCCGCGCCGCGTCGCGTGACCGCCGTTGGCGCCAAGGAGGCCGGCAAGGACGGCAGCAAGGCGACCATCCGCGACCTGCGGACCAAGCTCACGCAGGCGCTCCGACGCATCGCCGAGCTCGAGGCTGCAGCGGACACCGATTTCCTGCTCGACATTCCCAACCGGCGCGGCTTCGAGCGCGAGCTCCAGCGCGCCATCGCTTACATGAAGCGCTACCGTGCCAGCGGTGCGCTGATCGTGCTCGACGTCGACCGGCTGAAGCCGATCAATGATTCCTTCGGCCATGCTGCCGGCGACGAGGTGCTCAAGGCGATTGCCAACACGCTGACGCGACAGATCCGCGCGTCCGACGTGGTCGGCCGTCGCGGTGGCGATGAGTTTGCTCTGCTGTTGTGGAATCTCAGCGAGACCGACGCCAAGGCGAAGGCTGCCATCCTGGAACAGGCGATCGACGATTTGTCGTTCACCTTTCGCGGGCAGCACGTGACCGCGGGCGCCTCCGCCGGTGTCGCGCTGCTCGGTGCGCACTCAGATGCTGCTCGTGCGCTGGAGGAGGCCGATGCCGCCATGTATGTGCGCAAGGCGCACCGGCGCCACGAGCCGCGGATCAGGCTTGTGAGCAGCTAGGCATGATCCGGACTCGAAGGGCCGCGTTAGCGCAAAGTGTGCAGCGGTTTTCCCTCGCGACATCAGCGCAACGCGTTTGCGCGGAGATCATGCTCGAACAACAAGACTCTACAGCGTTGCGAGATCTTCCGGCACGTTGCCGAATTTGCGCAGCAGCGTGGCATCGCCGAATTCACCGGTCATGGGATCGCCGCTGCGGCTGAACGCGACTGCGCCGATATGGCCGGTGCCGCGCGCCAAGACTTCGGCGCGCCGCAGCGCGGCCGTAGGGCTCTGGCATTCTTCTGCGGCGCCGGCGACAGGCGATCCGTCGGCATCGATCAGGAAGGGCATTGCAACGTAGTAGGTCACATCTGACATGGCGTTGCTCCAATAGTGAGTTCTTAAGCGGCGCTGCTCCTGCTGCGCGAAGCCTCCGGAATGCAACCGGCGGAAATCGCCGCCTGCAATTCTTCCAGCTCGGCTTCCAGATATTCGTTGGCCATGATCAGCGCTTTGATGGTGCTGCGCAGGTTGCCGTCGCACATCGCGATCGCCTGATCGCAGGCCTGTTCATAGTGGCTGTGGTCGAGAAGGGCTGGGACTGACATCGGCGGTGTCCTTGCGGGTGTCCTTGGGCATTAGCTGTGGGCGTTAGCCTTGGGTGTTAGCTTTGGGTGTTAGCCTTGGGTGTTAGCCTTGGGTGTTCTTGGGGCGGCGGGACTCATGTTCTTCTTTTGTTCTTTTTGAGTCAAGCGGATTCACGTGGCGGCATTCCGCGACCGCTCACGGATCACGCAATGATATCAGGGGTAATCTGGTCTTCGATGAACGCGATACGGTCCCGCAACAACAGCTTGCGTTTCTTCAACCGCTGTAACCGCAACAGGTCGGGGGCAGGCGATTGATGCAGTGCATCGATCGCCGCGTCGAGATCTCGGTGTTCCTGCTGCAACCGGGTGAGCTCGGCTTCGAGCTCACGCTCGTCTTCATGGGTCATGTCTGCGGTGGCCGAAAACCGATAGGCTTGAGATCAAGGCTGTGGATGCCCTGTGGAAATTATCGTCCTTGCGCGGCTTGATCGCAAGCGATCTGCGGCCTTCCTGCACCCCTCTCCCGCAAGATATTTCGACGATTCGGGAAGCGCGCGGCGCAAGCACATTGATATCATGGATTTTTCGACGCACGGTTCCTTACTCACGCTTCGTTACATATGAATTTTCAAAAATGACCGTGCGACGACGGATACATATCGACAGAACGAATCGCTGATGTACACTTGCGCGTCCGGATCGAATCCAAGGTTCACCCCTACCGAGGAGGTTTCGAATGACAATTCAGGCACATCTGGTTGAATTGGAACGGAAGCACAAAACTCTCGAAAACGAATTGCACGAAGCGCTCGTGCACCTTTCAACAGACGACCTGCAAATTGTTGAGTTGAAGCGCCGCAAATTGATGGTCAAGGACCAGATTGAACGACTGAAGCAGACCGGCGACACGCTTCACTAGTAACCCCCGTAACAGCGTCAAGTTTGATCGTATCCTTTCAGGCAGGGACGAAAGCCTTTGCGCTCGTCCCTGCTGCAAGGTGCGCACCCGCGCGATCATCGTGCACAGCAGGCTTTGTGACGCGAGCCGGTTCTCACTCCGGCTGCAACGCTCTCTAGATTTCCGCGAGCTCTGCGACGTGGTCCGCGATCGCGAGCGAGGACGTCAGTCCCGGCGATTCGATTCCGAACAGATTGATCAGTCCTGCGACACCATGGTCGCGCGGACCCTGCATGAGAAAATCCTGCGTTGCCACCGCCGGCGGTACGATCTTGGGGCGGATGCCCGAATAACTCGGCATCAACGCGCCATCGGGCAGCGTCGGCCAGTATTTGCGGATTGCAGGATAGAACCGCTCGGCGCGCGACGGATTGACCTCATAGTCGATCGTCTCGATCCATTCGACATCGGGGCCGAATCGCGCTTGTCCTGCCATGTCCAGCGTCAGATGCACCCCAAGCCCGCCGGGTTCGGGCACCGGATAGATCAGGCGCGAGAACGGCGCGCGCGCATTGCAGCTGAAATAATTGCCCTTGGCGAGATAGGCCGGCGGAATCCGGTCGAGCGGCATGCCGTCGATGTGGCGCGCCACTGATGTTGCCGACAATCCCGCGGCATTGACGAGCAGGTCGCATTGCAACGTCATCGGCGCTTCGCCGCCGGCTTCGAGCTCGATCACGCCCGCCTCCGCCTTGGCGCGGATCAGCGGCGTGTGAAACGCAAAGGCCGCGCCCGCCTCCTCGGCCTCACCCCGCAGCGAGAGCATATAGGCATGGCTGTCGATGATGCCTGTCGACGGCGACAGCAGGGCGGCGTCGCAGGCCAGCGCCGGCTCCAGCGCGCGCGCGGCCTCGCCGGACAGCAACTGCATGTCGAGCACGCCATTGGCCTCGGCATGCGCCTTGATCGATTGCAGCTTCTCGGTTTCCTTCGCATTGGTCGCGACGATCAGCTTGCCGCAGTCCTTGTGCGGAATGCCGCGCTCGCCGCAATAGCGATACAGCGCATGCTTGCCGCTGACGCACATGCGCGCCATCCAGCTTCCGGCACGGTAGTAGATCCCGGCATGGATCACTTCGCTGTTGCGTGAGGAGGTGACGGTGCCGATGGCCTCGGCTTCCTCGAGCACGATCACCTCGCGCCCGGCCTGTGCGAGCCTCCTTGCCACCGCGAGCCCGATCACGCCGGCTCCGACGACAACGCAATCCACCCTATCCATGGCGATGCGGAAGTCCCGCTGAAGGTGGTGCCGATGGTTCCGGTTTGCCTGGGAAACGCGCTGCGCGGGCGTTATCCGTTAAGAAAGCATTTATCATGTCAGGGCAATTGCCGTATTTCACGTCACATTTTTCTATCGGGCCTACAGGCGTTTACCCGATCCCAACCCGTGAAGCCAGACAATCCGCAGTTGAAATTGCGGGTGGCTGATGGCTGAGAAGAACTGGCAGGAAGGCAGCATGCTTCCGATTGCTGTACAGGCCCTCGTGTGCCTGACCAGCGCGGTCGCGCCTTCGCGTGCCTATGCCAACGGCTTCGTTTCGCCCAACCAGCTTGCCGATGTCGACCCCATTCTGGTCTGGGAAGCCCTGATCGGCGGAGTTGTCGTCTGCGCGTTCCTGGTTGCTATCGCGCTGTGGATCCACTCCGCCCAGCGCCGGAGCAACCGTTCGCAGTTGCGGCGCAACGCCTTCATCTCCTCGGCCATGAACAATCTCAACCAGGGCGTGGTGATGACGGATGCGCAGCAGCGCGTCATCTTCTGCAACGACCGCTATCTCGAGATCTACGGCCTTGCGCGCTCGGACCTGTGGACCGGCATGACCGGCTGCGACATCCTCGGGTTGCGCCGCAAGCGCGGCGTTCTTGGCGTTTCTGACGATGAGTTCTACGAGAAGGCGGCGAGTCCTAACGGCCTGGTCACGGAACTGTCCGATGGCCGCGCCATTCTGGTTAAGTACTTCGTGCTGCCCAGTGGCGGCTCGGTGGCGACCCATCTCGACGTCAGCGAGCAGCGCGCACTCTCGCGGCAGCTCGCCTCGACCAAGCAGTTCCTGGAAACGGTGCTGGACAACGTTCCGGCTTGCGTCGCCGCGAAGAACATCGAGGACGGTCGCTATATCTTCGCCAACCGGGCCTATGAGCACTTCTGGGGCTTTTCGCGGGGTCAGGTCGTCGGCAAGAATGCGCGCGAGCTGTTCGGCCCGAAATCGGCTGACAGCATCGAGGCGACCGATCGGGCCGCGTTGATGGCGCCCGGAGGACAATATCGCAACGAATTCGAGGTCGAGGTCGACGCGGCCCGCCGCAAGGTGGCATCGATCCGGATCGTGGTCCGCAACGAGAGCAACAAGCCGCAGTTCCTGCTGATCGTGTTCGAGGACATCACCGATCGGCAATCGCTGTCGATGGAGCTGGAAAGCACCAAGAAGTTCCTCGAGCTTGTGGTCGACAACATTCCGGTGGCGTTGATCGTGGAACAGGTCAAGGACGGCCGCTACCTGCTCGCCAACCGCAGCGCCGAGACGATTCTGAACCGCCGGCGCGAGGAAGCCACCGGCCTGACCGCCTCGGATATCTTCAATGCCAAGGAAGCCAAGCTGATCATCGCGCGCGACGAGGCCGCCATCAAAAAACGCGGGATGATCACCGAGGAGCATCCGATCTCCACCAAGGACGGCTTGCGCCTGTTCCTGACCCGGCGTGCCACCGTGCTCAACGATTCCGGTGAGCCGCAATATCTGATCAAGACCCACGAGGATGTCACCAACCGCCGGCAGACCGAGTCGCGGATGGCGCACATGGCCTACCACGACGGCCTCACCGATTTGCCGAACCGCGCTGCCTTCCTTCAGGCGCTGACCCAGATGATCGAAGCCTGCGAAGGCACCGACGAGGAGTTCGCAGTCCTGTGCGTCGATCTCGACGGCCTCAAGGAGGTCAACGACGTGTTCGGCCATGCGCTTGGCGACAAGCTGTTGATCGAGGTGGCGCAGCGGCTGCAGGACACAGCACGCGGCGGCCTGGTGGCGCGCCTGTCCGGCGACGAGTTCGGCCTGATCATCGACGGCAAGCAGCCCGACGCGGGCCTCGCGCTGGCGCAGCAGCTTGACGAGGCGCTCGCGCCGGAATTCCACATCGACGGCCGCGCGGTCCGCGCCGGTATCACCACCGGCATGTCGGTCTTTCCGCACAATGGTCCCGATGGTGCCTCGCTGCTCGCCAATGCCGGCGCGGCCCTGTTCCGCGCCAAGCAGAAATCGCGCGGCACGATCAGCCTCTACCAGCCCGAGATGGACCAGCAGATCCGCGACCGCCGCGTGCTGCACCAGGACCTGTCGAAGGCGATCAAGAATGGCGAGCTTTCGCTGGCGTTCCAGCCGCAGGGCGTCGCGCGCAACAGCGTTGCCGAGAGCGAGATCATCGGCTTCGAGGCCTTGGCGCGCTGGCAGCACCCGGTGCGCGGCCAGGTCTCGCCGGCCGAATTCATCCCGATCGCGGAAGAAAGCGGCCTGATCGTCGAAATGGGCGAATGGATCCTGCGCGAGGTCTGCCGCGAGGCGGCGTCGTGGCCGAAGCCAATGCAGGTCGCGGTCAATCTGTCGCCGGCGCAGTTCATGCACGGTGGCGTGGTCGGTCTCGTCCATTCGATCCTGATCGAGACCGGGCTTGCGCCCGGCCGGCTCGAGCTGGAAATCACCGAAGGCGTGCTGATCGAGGACTTTGATCGCGGCCTGGCGCTGCTGCGCCGCCTGAAGGCGCTGGGCGTTCGCATCTCGATGGACGATTTCGGCAGCGGTTATTCCTCGCTGAGCTATCTCCAGGCCTTCCCGTTCGACAAGATCAAGATCGATCGCGCCTTCATCATGAATCTGGGCCGCAACCCGCAATCGGCGGCGATCGTTCGCGCCGTGATCGATCTCGGTCACGGCCTCGAAATGTCAATCATCGCCGAGGGCGTCGAGACGCTCGATCAGCTCGCTTTCCTTGCCAAGGAGGGCTGCGACGGTGTGCAGGGTTATCTGCTCGGCAAGCCGCTGCCCATCGGAAAATATGCCGACCTCGTCGGCCGCGGCGAGGCCATGGAGCTTGCGCTCAAGACCGGCTAGTGGTGGCGGGTACTTGGCTCGCTCCCTTCAACGGTTTCATGGCGGATTACGACCTCGCGATCATCGGTGGTGGCCTGAACGGTGTCAGCCTTGCCCGTGATGCCGCCGGCCGCGGGCTGCGGGTGATCCTGATCGAGCAGGGTGATCTCGGCGGTGCGGCCTCGTCGGCGACCCCTCGGTTGATCCATGGCGATCTGTCGGTGCTGGAGCGGCGCGGCTTGTGGCGCGTCCGCCGGGCACTGGCCGAGCGCCGGATCTGGCTGCGGATCGCGCCGCATCTGGTGCGGCCGATGAGTTTTGTGATCCCGGCCCATTCCGACGAGCGTCCGCCCTGGCTGTTGCGGGCGGGCCTGTATGTCTACGACGCCCTGGCGAACCGCGACGGCCTTCCGGCATCGACGACGCTCGACATCACGCATCATCCGGTCGGTAACGCGCTGAAGCGGCCGTTCGGCATTGCCTTCGCATATGCCGATTGCGTCGTCGACGATTCGCGCCTGGTGGTGCTCACGGCACTGGATGCCGCCGAACGTGGCGCCGCGATCCGGACCGGGGCGCGTTGTGTGCGGGCCGACAGGACCGATACCTGGCGGCTCGCTGTCGTCGATCGCGGTCATCGCCGCACGATCACGGCCCGCGCGCTGGCCAATACCAGCGGCGCCTGGACGTCCATGGTCGCGGAGACCGTGCTGCGGCTGCCGCAGCCGGCCATGGCGGCCGTGCAGATGAGCCAGATCATCGTGCCCAGGCTGTTCGAGTCCGACAATGTCTATGTGTTCCAGAACAACGATGGCCGGCTGATCTTTGCCAGCCCGTTCGAGCGCGACTTCACGCTGGTCGGCACCGTCACCCATGATTTCACCGGCGATCCCGCCATCGTCGCGATGCCGGGCGCCGATGTCAGCTATCTCTGCGAGGCCGTGAACCGCTATTTCCGCGAGCGCGTCGCGCCGACCGACGTGGTGCGCACGGTCACCGGCGTCAATTTGGTGCCTGCGTCGGCGCGGCGACGCGACGGCACGACGTTGTTCCACGCGCGCCGGCGCAAGGCACCGCTGCTCACGATGTTCGGCGGCGCGGTCACGACCTCGCGCTTCCGCGCCGAACGGGCGGTGACGCTGATGACGCCGTTCTATCCGATGTCGCGGCCCTGGACTTCCGGCGCGGCCTTGCCGGGCGGCGATTTCGCCTGGGATCGTTTCGAGACCGAGGTCGATCTCGCGTGCCACCGCTGGCGCCTTCTGAAGGAGCCGCAAGCCCGGCGCATGGTTGCCGCCTACGGCTCGCGATTGCCTGATGTGCTGGGCGAGGCGAAGACACGCGAAGAGCTCGGCCCAAGCTTCGGCCCCGACCTGACCGGCGCCGAGGTGCGCTATCTCATGAGCAAGGAATGGGCGCGCTTTCCCGAGGACATCCTGTGGCGCCGCTCCAAGCTCGGCCTGACCATGCCTGCCGCGGACCGCGACGCGCTGGCTGCGTTCATGGCGGGTGCTAGTCAGCGGTAGCGGCGTAGCCCGGATGGAGCGAAGCGCAATCCGGGAAAGTGTCTCCGCCGATGGACCGCCCCGGATTTCGCTTGCGCTCCATCCGGGCTACGGGGCGAGTGCAAGTTGTCCTCGAACCGGTTGAGCAAAGGCCGATCCGCCGCTAGCGTGCGGCGGCATTGGGGTTGGCAGGGCCTATGACTGACGAATTGCCGAGAAGGGATGCCGGGGCGAAAACGGCAGGAGATGCGTATCCGGCCGCGGGCGAGCCGCTGCTGCGCGTCGAGGGCGTCGTCAAGACGTTCGGGACATTCCGTGCGGTCGACGGCGTGTCGCTCGAGATCAAGGCCGGCGAGTTCTTTGCGCTGCTCGGCCCCAGCGGCTGCGGCAAGACCACGCTGCTGCGCATGCTCGCGGGCTTCGAGGCCCCGGACGAAGGGCGCATCCTGCTCGGCGGCAAGGACATCGCGCAGGCGCTGCCGCATGAGCGTCCGATCAACATGATGTTCCAGAACTACGCGCTGTTTCCGCATCTGTCGGTGCGCGACAACATCGCCTTCGGCCTCAAGCGCGCCAATATGGCGCGGTCCGACATCGCAACGCGCGTCGCGGAGATGGTCGCGCTGGTCAAGCTCGAGGGGCTGGAGAAGCGCAAGCCGGACCAGCTCTCCGGCGGCCAGCGCCAGCGCGTCGCGCTGGCCCGGGCGCTGGCGCGCCGGCCGCAGCTTCTGCTACTCGACGAGCCGCTCGCGGCCCTCGACAGGAAGCTGCGCGAAAACACGCAAGGCGAGCTGATGGAGCTGCAGCGTCGGCTCGGCATGACCTTCATCATTGTCACCCACGATCAGGAAGAGGCGATGACGATGGCCAGCCGGATCGGCGTGATGAAGTCAGGCAAGCTTGCGCAGGTCGGCGCGCCGCGCGATCTCTACGAGGCGCCGCGTTCGCGCTGGATCGCGGAGTTCGTCGGCGACATCAATCTGTTCGACGCCGAATCCAAATTGCGCGACGGTCATCGCCTCGTGGTCGGCACGCGCGATGCCGGTGCGCTGGTTGTGGCCGAGCCGCGTGAACCGGCCGGCGAAGGAAAGTTCTCGGTCGCGATCCGTCCCGAGAAGGTCAAGCTGTCGCGCCGCGGCCCGGTGAGCGAGACCGGCCACGCAACGGCGATCAACCGGCTCGACGGCGTGATCGCCGACATCTGCTATCTCGGCGGCACCACCACCTACAAGGTGAAGCTTGATACCGGTGGAATGCTGCAGGCCTCGGTCGCCAACAGTGCGCGCCTCGATGTCGATGCCTATAGCCTGAACCAGCAAATCGTCGCCTGGTTCACGCCCGACGACTGCGTGGTGCTGCCGTCATGAGCGCGCGCCGGATTTTCGCGCGGCCGGCGCGCCTCGCCGCGATCGCGCCCTATGTCTGGATGGTGCTGTTCTTCCTGGTGCCGTTCGGCTTCGTGCTGAAGATCAGCCTGTCGCAGACCGCGATCGCGCAGCCGCCTTATGAGCCGGTGTTCGACCTGACGGCGGGGTGGACCGCCATTCATGCAGCCTTTGCTGCGCTCTCGATCGACAATTTCAAGCTGCTCGCCTCCGACGACATCTATGTGTTCGCCTATTTGCGCAGCCTGACCGTTGCCGCGGCGGCGACCGCATTGCTGCTGCTGATCGGCTATCCCATCGGCTATGGCATGGCGCGACTGCCAAAACGCTGGCAGCCGGTGGCGATGGTGCTGGTGATCGTGCCGTTCTGGACTTCGTTCCTGATCCGCATCTATGCCTGGATCAACATCCTTCAGCACGACGGCCTGCTCAATCAGATCCTGCGTGCGCTGCACCTGGTCAGTCGGCCGGTGGTGTGGCTCTCCACCGACACCGCGATGTATATCGGCATCGTCTATTCCTACCTGCCGTTCATGATCCTGCCGCTCTATGCCACGCTCGCCAAGATGGAGCCGGCGCTGGAGGAAGCTGCGGGGGATCTCGGTGCGTCGCCCTGGCAGGTGTTCTGGCTCGTGACCTTCCCGCTGTCGCTGCCGGGCGTCGGCGCCGGCGTGCTGCTCTGCTTCATCCCTGTTGTCGGCGAGTTCGTGATCCCGGATCTTCTCGCCGGCTCCAGCTCGCTGATGATCGGCCAGACGCTGTGGCTCGAATTCTTCACCAACAAGGATTGGCCGGTGGCCTCAGCCGCGGCGATCGTGCTGCTCGTCGTGCTGCTGCTGCCGCTTCTGCTCTATGAGCGGCTGCAGCGTCGGCAGCTTGAGGAGCGGTAGATGCGCAAATTCTCCCGCCTGTCCCGCTTCAATATCGCCTCGCTCGCGCTGGGGTTCGCCTTCCTTTATCTGCCGATCCTCATCCTCGTCATCTATTCTTTCAACGCCTCGCGGCTGGTGACGGTGTGGGGCGGCTGGTCGCTGCGCTGGTATCGCGAGTTCTTCGCCGACCGTGCCATGATCGAGGCGTCCTGGATGAGCCTGCGCGTCGCGGTCGCCTCGGCGACGATCGCCACGCTGCTCGGCACGCTGGCCGCGGTGGCGCTGTCGCGCGGCGAGCGCTTTCGCGGCCGCACGCTGTTCTCCGGGATGCTCTATGCGCCGCTGGTGATGCCGGAGGTGATTACGGGATTGTCGCTGCTGCTGCTGTTCGTGGCGCTGGACGCCGAGCGCGGCTTCTGGACCGTGACGATCGCGCACACCACGCTGACGATGTGCTTCGTCGCCGTCGTCGTGCAGTCGCGCCTCGGCTCGCTCGACCGCTCGCTGGAGGAAGCGGCGATGGATCTCGGTTGCGCGCCTGCGCGCGCCTTCCTGTCGGTGACGCTGCCGCTGATCGCGCCTGCGATCGTGGCCGGATGGATGCTCGCTTTCACGCTCTCGCTCGACGATCTCGTGATCGCGAGCTTCACCACCGGCCCCGGCTCGGCGACGCTGCCGATCCGGATCTATTCCGAGGTGCGACTCGGTGTGAAACCGGAGATCAATGCGATCTGCACGCTGGTGATCGCCCTGATCGCGCTCGTCATCGTCCTCGCCTCGCTCGCTTCAAAACTGTCGAGCGCGCAGGGCGAGAGCGCTGCGCCTCTCTAGATGGGGAATGGGTCATGATGTTCGTCTATCAAATCCTGATCCATACTCCGCTTTGGGTGTGGATCCTGCTGGCCTATCTGGTCTGGCAGGGCATCAAGTCGATGCAGCCGCGCAAGGCGCCGATCTGGCGTGCATTGATCGTTCCCGTCGTCTTCATCGCCTGGGGCATTTCGAGGATCGGTTTCGGACACCAGGACAGCCAATGGCCGCTGGTCGCCTGGGTCGTCGCAGCGATCATGCTGCTGCCGCTCGGCGTGCTGACACCGCGTCCGTTCGATGTCGATCACAAGACGGGAGAGATCATCCGTCCAGGCAGCGCGTTCGCGCTGATTCGCAACCTCGTCGTGTTCACCCTGCAATACACGGTGAGCGTGATCTCCGCCATCGACGCAGGCGACCGAGCGCTCGCAATCGTCGTCGGCCGCGCCATCTCGGGCGCGACCGCCGGCTATTTCTTCGGCTCGATGATCGCGCTGCTGCTCGCCTATCGCAGGAAGCGCGCCCAGGATGTCTAGGACTTCACCGCACCCGCCGTCAGCCCGCCCACCATGTAGCGGCGGAAGGCGTAATAGACCGCGGCCGGCGGCAGCGCGTAGATGAAGCCGGTGGTCATCAGCAGCTCCCAGGGCGAATCGTCTGCGGCGAGGAAGTTGCCGAGCGCGACGGGGAGCGTGATCTCGCGGTCGTTCGAGAGCAGCAGGAACGCGTAGAGATATTCGTTCCAGGCCAGCAGCACCGCATAGGTGCCGATCGCGACCAGCGAGGGCATCATCAGCGGCAGATAAACCAGGCGGAAGATCTGCAGCGTTGTCGCGCCGTCCATCACCGCGGCTTCGTCCAGCTCGACCGGGAGCTTGTCGGAAGCCTGTTTCAGCACCCAGATCGCGTAAGGCGAGGCGATCGTCACCATCGCCAGGATCAGCGCCCAGTGATTGTTGAGCAGGCCGTAATTGCCCATGGTGCGATACATCGGCACGGCGAGGAACGCCGCGGGAATGAAGTAGGTGAACAGCGCAAGGTTCAGCACTATGCGCCCGCCAGGCACTTTCAGCCGCGAGATCGAGAACGCCGCAGCCGTGGCGATGAACAGCGTCAGCACACCGACGGCGGCCGCGATCAGAGTCGAATTCCAGAACTGGACGTAGAAGTCGCGCAGGAAATAGTGCTGCTGCCTGAACACGATTTCGAAATTGTGCAGCGTCGGATGATCCGGCCACAGCTTGCCCGAGAACGCGTCTTCCTTCGGCGAGATCGCGAACAGGAACATGTGATAGATCGGAATCATCGTCCAGAGGAAGACGGGAATGCCGATCAGCAGCAGCCGCGCTTCCGTCGCGACGTCACGGAGGGAGGGAAGCTTCATCGCGACAACCGTTTCATCATGAAGTAGACGAGCGGCAGGACGAACGGCATCGCGCAGACGATGGAGGCCATCGCGAGCGAGAGCTGGTCGAGCCGGAGATAGCGGATACCGAGCGTCGACAGCACGTGAGTGAGGTCGGCCGGACCACCGCCGGTGAGCAGATAGACGCTGTTGAAATCGCCCAGCGTCCAGATCATCGAGAGCAGCGTGCAGGTGACGTAGAGCGTCTGCATCGACGGCCAGGTGATGAAGCGGAATTTCTGCCACCAGTTCGCGCCGTCGACTTCGGCGGCCTCGAACAGGTCCTGCGCGATCGCAAGGCGCCCGGTGATGAGGATCAGCGTCCAGAACGGCAGCGACTTCCAGATGTGCACGCCGATCGCCATGGTCAGCGCCACAGTCGGGTCGTTCAGCCAGTTCGGGCCGTCATCGCCGGTGAAGGCGAAGATGTAGTGATTGATGATACCCCATTCGGGGTTGAGCATGAAGCGGACCGACAGGATGGTCGGGATCGACGGCACCGCCCAGGGCAGGATGAAGATCACCGAGAGCCATTTGATCCAGGTGCGCTGCTGCGCGAAGAAGCCGGACAGGAACAGCGCGATCAGCATCTTGATGTTGATGCCGATGACCAGGAAGATCAGCGTGTTGACCGCGGCGCGCGCGAAGATCGGATCGTTGTAGAGCGCGACATAATTCGACGGCGCCCGCGCCAGCCACAGCCCGTAGCAGACGGGATAGACGACGAAGGCGAGGAAGACGAGCAGATAGGGCGCGAGCAGCACGATGCCCCAAACCTGCGCCGTGGTCAGCCGCGACGCCAGGGGTGGGGCGGGGATCGCCTGATCGCCAGAGAGCGTGATCGCCATTCTTTTCGGACTCTTCAAAGAGAAGCCGGCCGCGAAACGCGACCGGTGTTGTTCTTACACCTCTCCCCGCAAAGCGGGGAGAGGGAAGTGCAAGGCTTTAGCCCGCGACCTGCTTGATGCGGGCGATCAGCTCGTCGACCGCCTTGTCGACCGGGACCTTCTCGCTGACCACCCGGTTCATCGCCTTGGCCCAGACGTTTTCGTTGTTGAGGATCGTGAACTTCCAGTTCTTGGTGAAATCGAACGGCGCGGTGCCGCCCTTGAACTGCGCGTACACGGCCTTGCGGTGCTTATCGGCCTGCCAGAACGGGCTTTCCTGGCTCGCCTTGGTGACCGGGAACCAGCGGCCAAGCGCACCCTCGATATACGGACGGACATTGTCCTCCTCGAGCAGGAAGCTGATGAACTGCTTGGCCTCGGCCTTGTTCTTGGCCGCGGTGAAGACCAGCCCGGTCTTGACGTCGGAGCGGTAGCGGATGGTCGAACCGTCAGGCGCCTTCGGGAAGGACGCCGTGATGATGTCCTGCTCATAGGCCTTCTTGCCGGCGTCGCGCTGCTCCTGAGTAAGAGCCTGATTCTGCGAATCCTCGTACCATTTCGCCGCGATCGAGATCGTGAAGTTATGGGTCATCACGATGGTCTTGTTGTGGAAGGCGACGTTGTTGTCCGGATCCTTCCAGGTCGTCGAGGACGGCGGCGTGCAGCCCTTGATGTAGGTGTCGGTGTAGTCCTTCATCGCCTTGATCAGGTTCTCGCGAACCTTGGGATCATCGACGGTGAGCTTGCCGTCATCGTCGACCAGCTTGACGTGATAGGCGTCCATGAAGGTGTAGAACGACTGGAAAGCGTCGGTGGATTCAACGCCCATCGGCTGGCCGACGGCATAGATGCGCTGGCCGGTAGCCTTGCGGATCGCCGGCTGCACCTTGTCGCACCAGAAGCTCCAATAGCCTTCCCAGTCATTCGGAATGTCGCTCTGCTTGAAGCCGGCCTTCTCCAGCATGTCGTTCCAGATCTGGACGTGCATGCTCTGCTGCTTCAGCGGGAAGCCGTAATAGGCCTTCTTCTTGGCGACGTCGTTGTAGAGGATCGACGCATCCAGCGTATTCTGCACGAACCGATCCTTGATCGGCTCCATGACGTCGGTGAGGTCCTCGAGCTTGCCCTCATAGGCCCACTTGCCCTGTACCTGCACGTCGTAGCTGTCGGAATAGGCGACGTCGGGCACGGTGCCGGCATCGAGCGCCGCGACGGTCTTCGGAATCATGTCCTGGATCGCGTACTGCGACAATTCGACCTTGATGCCGGTCTTTGCTTCGAATTTCTTGATCGTCTCGGCGAGCGCTTCGTCCTCGGACTTGTAAAAGCCCTTGACCCACCAAACCGTAATCGCCTTTTGCTGTGCAAAGGCGGGTGCGGCGGCTGCAAACAGCCCAACTGCAGCGACCGCTAGTGACACTGCGCCAATAACCTTGGATCTCACGTTTTTCTCCCTCAAACGGCCGGTGTTTTAACCGGTCGGATAAAACACTAGCCCATGGCCGCTATCCGATCTAGCGGCATGTTGTCAGACCTAGGTCGAGGGGTGCCGGGCGCTCGGAGATGCTTAACGCGCGCATCGATCCAATCGCTGCATCAATTTGCCCCGATCAATTCGCCTGATGCGTTCCGGCCTCGACTGACCATCCGCGCGCGACACAGAAGCTGCCAGGAAAGACCTGACGGCTTGTATTCGCTGTCAGCACTCGGCGCAACGCGACGGTCGGCCGGCGCACCACGCCGAGGGAGGTCAAGAACAGGGAATGGATCGCGGAACCTGGTCCGAGGGGCCGATCATGCGTCGCTGCGCGTGGAGTTCTCAGCGCTTTCCTTTCGGGCCGATCGAAGCGGCATTCGAGCTTGCATCGGTGGAGCGGGGCTTGTCGTGTCCACTCGTCCGGGACGGTGAGCGCCACGCCTCGAGGAGCATCTTGAGAAATTGGCTGGCATGAGGTGACAGCGTCGCGCCGCGCCTGCGCACGATACCGATCGTCCGCGACACCTCCGGCTCGATCAGCCTGATGGTGCGAATGATCGGATGACCGGCGGCGGGTGTCGCGAGCCTCGGCAACACGGCGATACCCAGTCCCTCTTCGACGAGGCCGAGCGAACCGGAGAGGTGAGCGACCTCGTAGGACCAATTCAGCTGCAGACCCTGTCGCGCCAGCGCATTGTCGATCAATGCGCGATTGCCGCTGTTGCGACCGACGGTGATGACCCGGTGCGAAACAATCTCCGACCAGCTTACCTGTTTGCGTGATGCCAGCGGATGGTCATGACGGCAGGCCAGGACGAAAGGATCCTCGACGAGTTTCTCAAATTCGATTTCGGCATGCGAAGCACCGATGAAATTGATGCCGAAGTCGACTTCCCCGCGCGCGACCGCCTCCAATCCCTCATTGGCACCGATGTCCAGAATCCGGATGCGAATGCGTGGATACGCTTCGGCAAACCGGCCGATCGCACGTGGCAGGAAGTAGAACACCGCCGTCGGCACCGCGGCGACCGAGACCAGGCCCGAACTGCGTGCGCCGATATCATGGATGGCGAGCACGGAGGTCTCGAACTCGTCGATGAGGCGGCGAACCTTCGGAAGGAGGTCGCGGCCGGTCATGGTGAGATTGACATGACGTGTCGAGCGTTCGAGCAAGGGCGCACCGAGGCTTTCTTCCAGCTTCTGAATGCGTCGGCTGAGCGCCGGCTGAGACAGGTTCAGCGCCTTGGCAGTCCGCACGAAGCTTCCCGTCTCGGCGACGGTGATGAACGCCTTGAGGTCGAGCAGCTCCGCATTCATGGCTGGTCTCCTATTATACCGATTAACGCATTAATTGTTCGTATATTTGCATTTTACAGAAGAGTTGCAAAGGAGGATGGTCGGTTCGCGGCAAAGACGTCGTCGAACGGAACAGCTTTCATGAATGATCAGATTGCCATCCCCTGCGTGGTCATGCGCGGCGGCACCTCGCGCGGGCCGTTCTTTCTGGCGAGGGATCTCCCCACCGATCCGAGGGCGCGGGATGCGGTCCTGTTGTCGGTCATGGGGGGCGGGCACGATCTTGGAATCGATGGGATCGGCGGCGGCAATGCCGTCATCAACAAGGTCGCGATCATCGGGCCGGGGTCGGTGCCCGGCGCCGACGTCGATTATTTGTTCGCCCAGGTGCGGGTTCGCGAGGGGATCGTCGATACCTCACCCAATTGCGGAAACATGCTGGCTGCGGTGGGACCGTTCGCGATTGAAGCGGGCCTGGTGACCGCCGCCGCAGAGCGCACCCACGTGCGTATCCACAATGTCAACACCGGCAAGTTGATCGATGCGACGGTTGCCACGCCCCGAGGACAGGTGACCTACGAGGGCGAGGCGCGGATCGACGGTGTACCGGGAACGGCTGCGCCCATCGAATTGTCCTTCCCCAACGCGGCCGGCGCACGCACCGGTCGCCTCCTCCCGACGGGACGAACGGTCGATCGCATCGACGGCATCGACGTGACCTGCATCGATGCGGCCATGCCGGTCATGCTGGTCCGCGCGGCGGATCTGGGCTGCAGCGGCCGGGAGGCGCCCTCGGATTTCACCGACAGCCGCTTCCGCGCACGTCTCGAGAACTTGCGCATCGAGGCCGGGCGCCTGATGGGTTTTCCAAATCCGGCGGCAATGGTGATTCCGAAACCTGTGCTGATCGCGCCCGCAAGCGGGGCGACGTTGAACGTCAGGTACTTCATGCCGCACGACTGCCACAGCGCGCTGGCGGTGACCGGCGCCGTCGCGATCGCGACGGCCTGTGTCACGCCCGGAACGCTCGCCGCAGACATGGTGGGATCGCTCGCGCCGCCGGTGCCGATCACGCTGGCCCATCCTTCCGGCCAACTCGTGGTTCGGCTGGAGCCCGGACCGGTGGCGCGGGTGCAGCGGACGGCCCGGCGAATTTTCGAAGGGCGCGTCTTCGCCCGCCGAGCGCACCTGCCCCAGTCGGTGCTGGCGGCCTGACGCCGGACTGCTCTTAGAAACTTCAAGAATCACACCAAGGGAGAAACGAGAATGCAGATGCAAGCGCTGGCTGAGCCCGCGAACGCCGAGCCGCGAAAGCCATTCTACCGGATTCTCTATGTCCAGGTGCTGATCGGCCTGACGCTGGGTGTGCTCACGGGCCATCTCTGGCCTGAATTTGGTGCCGCGCTGAAGCCCCTCGGAGACGGCTTCGTCAAGCTCGTCAAGATGATGATCGCGCCCATCGTATTCTGCACCATCGTGAGCGGCATCAACAGCATCAGCGATTCCCGCGAGGTCGGCCGCACCCTGGTGAAATCCATGGCGCTGTTCTACCTGCTGACCGTGCTCGCCTTGCTCGCAGGGCTGATCGCGGTGTTGCTGATCCAGCCTGGCACGGGCATGCATGTGTCCGTCAATACGCTGGATCCGTCGGTGGCTGCGAAATTCACCAAGCAGGCAACCGCGACCGGGTTCGCCGATTTCATGCTGCACATCATTCCGCATTCGTTCTTCGGCGCCTTCGCCGACGGCGAAGTGCTGCCGGTCCTGCTGGTCTCCATCCTGATCGCCTTTGGCCTGAGCCGTGCCGGCGACGGCGGTGCCGTCGTGACGAAGGCGATTGAATCGTTCTCACAGGTTCTGTTTGTCTCGTTCGGCTTCATCATGAAGCTCGCTCCGCTCGGCGCTTTTGGCGCCATGGCGTTCACGGTCGGGCGCTATGGCATCCGCTCGATCGGCTCACTTGGGCTGCTGATCCTGACATTCTATGTCGCCTGCTCCGTCTTCGTGGTCATCGTGCTCGGGACGCTGGCGCGGCTCAACGGCTTCAGCCTGTGGAAGACCATCCGCTACTTCAAGGAAGAACTGCTGATCGTGCTCGGCACGTCATCGTCGGAGCCAGCGCTGCCTGGCGCGTTGCGCAAGCTGGAGCAGCTCGGGTGCCGGAAAGGGGTGTCGGGGCTTGTGCTGCCGATGGGCTACTCCTTCAATCTGGACGGCAGCGCCATTTATCTCACCCTGGCGTCGATCTTCATCGCGCAGGCCTGCGACATCCATCTGTCCTGGGGACAGATTGCGGCGATGCTCGGACTGATGCTGCTGACGTCCAAAGGGGCGGCCGGCGTCACCGGCAGCGGCTTCGTCGCGCTTGTCGCAACTCTCACCGTCATGCCGGATTTGCCCGTGACCGGCGTAGCGCTGCTCGTCGGCATCGACCGCTTCATGTCGGAGGCGCGGGCACTGACAAGCATGATCAGCAACTGCGTCGCGGCCATCACCGTTTCGCTGTGGGAAAACGCCTGTGATCGTGAGGTGTTGGCCCGTGAACTCGGGCAGCGCGGCACTCTCGACCTCGAGGTCGGCTCCGCGATGGGGGGAGCAAAAGCGATACAGGAGAACGCGGGTTGGATTTCGACGGCGAAATCCGCCGCTTGATGCCGCCTCGGATGAACCGGTCGTCATCCTGCTCAAGACAGCCCGGCGGCGTAAAGCGCGATGACGATTCGTCCTGATCGCATCGCGCTTTAGTTGGACTTCGCGTTTTCCTTCGCGTTCTCCGCCGTCGGCGATCCCTCCGGCGCCTGCCGCTTGCCGCCGGTGATGCGTTGCTTCAAGAGATCGAGGAACGGAGATGCCGCCGGCGACTGCCGGATCAGGGCTTCGGGGTCGGGGAAGATCAGCGGATCGTCCCACGGACCCTGCACCATGAAGGGCAGTTGAAAGCCTGATGTGGTGTTGAGGCTCGCCACACCCTTCATATCGTATTCGCGCGTCGGCACCGACGCGGTGCCGGTCAGCGTGATCTTCGCCGCAGGTCCCTCGATGCGGATGTCCTCGGCCGTGGCGATCCCGTCGGCGAATTTCACGGCAATGGTGAGGTTGTCGTAAGGCGTCGAGCCGTTGCGGAAATTGCCGCCGCCGGACAGCGGCCGGCGCTCGAGCCGCTTCAGGAGCTGCTCGGCATTGAAGCCGGAGATGGCGCCGTCGTGCCCGGTCACGCTGGCGGTGCCGTCGAGCGACTGCACGAGGCCAAACGGGCTCGAGCCGGAGGCGACGAGAGACACGTTGATGTTGCCGCGGCCGGACAGCTTGTTGAGGCCGAACAGTTCGGTAGCGCAGGCCTGAAGGTCGACGTCGGTGAACTGGAATTGCGCCTTGATGTCGGCAACCGCGTCAGCGCGCGAGACGCCGAACGAGCCCTTGGCGATGCCGCCATAGACCTGGGCCTCGCCGACCGAGAGCGCCAGCGTGCCGTTGCGCAAATTGGCGCCGATCGCGGTGCGGCCGAGCTTGGTCGGGCCGACCGTCAGCTTCGCCGCCGAGAGGCGCATGTCGAGGTCGGTGCTCGACAATCCGTTGAGATCGAACAGCTGCCTGTTCCAATCGCGCGCGCCGCTCGCGAGCAGGCGGAAGGTGGAGATATAAGGCGTGAAGTCGAGCGCGTCGGCAGCGAGCGTCGCCTGCAGAGTCTGCCGGCCGTTATTGACATAGGTCATGACGCCTTCGGCGGCGTTGCCGTCGAGCTCGACATTGACGTTGGTCAGCGCGATTGAGGCGCCAACGACATTGGCGCGGGCCTTCAGCGCGAAGCGGCCGAAGCCCCCGCTGCCGGGCTGCGGCTGGCCGGTCCAGCGCAGCGCGTTGCGCAAGGACGGACTGTCGATGGTGAGCGTGCCCTCCATCATCGGGCTGGTGCGATTGGCGACACTGCCGTCAAAGGCGAGCTTGAGCGGGCTACTTGCGATCCGCGCCCTCAGGCCGGAGCGCTCGCCCGAGAGCGCCGCGACGAAATCGGCAAAGCTGATCGAGCCGTCGACGCGTTCGCCGCGCCAGTCGAACTGCCCGGTTGCGGCGAAGGAGCGCGAGATCGAGGGCCAGGCCAGCGACAGGTCGATGTCCTCAAACTTCTCGGTGGCATTGGTGGCGACGTCCAGATAGTCGAGCAGGCCGTCCTGGATCCTGATCTCGGAAAATGAGACCCGGTTGTCGGCGCCGGGCTTCATCGTCCGCGCAATGGTCTGGATGAACGGTGTCCAGTTGCTCTCGCCGTCCGGCTTCAGGCTGACATGGATATGCGGCCGCAGCAGCGTCAAGTCGGCGATCTCGAACCGTTGCAGCAGCAGCGGCAGCAGCCGAAGGTTGGCGGTGAGCACGTCGACATGGAGCGCGGGATCGGCGGTGCCGCCGCCCTTGAGGCCGACGTCATGGAAGGAGATGTAGCTCGCCGGCAGCACGGAAATGTCGATGTTGCCGGCCACGCTGAGCTCGAGCCCGGTGACGTCGCGGATTTGCGCTTCGACCGCCTTGCGCAGCGCGTCGCGGTTGATGAGCCAGGAGGTCGCGATCAGGGCGACCAGCACGACGCCGAGCAGCGCCGCAATCGGCGTCCCGAGGCGCTTCATTCCTTGGGCCATGGTCAATGGCATGTCCTGATCGGGTTGGTCGTTTGAGCTAGCTAAGGCGGGCCGGGAAACCTGCGCGCCCCGCGCTCAAGATCCTGTCCAAGTCCTGTTATGTTAAGTGCCGCAACTTGATGGGTTTTCTTGTCGCTTTCAAGGCCGCGGACGGTTCTGCCCACGGCGTGGGCAGCTTCTAGCACCGTCTCTCGGAACGGAGAACCCCGTATCATTGACGGCTTCGGACGATTTCGCCTAATAATCGCCACCAACAAGGGCGGGCGCGACGCCTCTCAGGTTTAAGTCGAGGGTTTTGCATGAACAAGGTCTATCCCGACGCCAAGTCGGCGCTTGAGGGCGTTCTCAAGGACAACATGATGATCATGTCCGGCGGCTTCGGCCTCTGCGGCATCGCCGAATCGCTGTCGGATGCGATCCGCGACTCCGGCGTGAAGGGTCTGACGGTCGTCTCGAACAATGCCGGCGTCGACGGCATCGGACTCTCCCGCCTGCTGGAGACCCGCCAGATCAAGAAGATGATCTCGTCCTATGTCGGCGAGAACAAGCTGTTCGCCCAGCAATTCCTCGCCGGCGAGCTGGAACTCGAATTCAACCCGCAGGGCACACTGGCCGAGCGCATCCGCGCCGGCGGCGCCGGCATCCCCGCGTTCTACACCAAGACCGGCGTCGGCACGCTGATCGCCGAAGGCAAGGAAGTAAAGGAGTTCGACGGCGAGAAGTATCTGATGGAGCGCGGCCTGTTCGCCGACCTCGCCATCGTGCACGCCTGGAAGGGCGACACCGCCGGCAACCTGATCTATCGCAAGACCGCGCGCAATTTTAACCCGATGATGGCGACCGCCGCGAAGATCACCGTGGCCGAGGTCGAGCACCTGGTTCCCGCCGGTGAACTCAACCCCGATCACATCCACACCCCCGGCATTTTCGTGAAGCGCATCGTCGAGGTCGGCACGGCCAAGAAGCGCATCGAATTCCGCAACACCCGTCCGCGGCCCGCGGCTTAACTCGCAACCCCTTAGGAGAGTCATATGGCCTGGACCCGTGAACAGATGGCCGCTCGTGCCGCCAAGGAGTTGCGCGACGGCTACTACGTCAATCTCGGCATCGGTATCCCGACGCTGGTCTCGAACTACATCCCTGATGGCGTCGACGTCAGCCTGCAGAGTGAGAACGGCATGCTCGGCATGGGCCCGTTCCCCTATGAGGACGAGGTGGATGCCGACCTGATCAATGCCGGCAAGCAGACTGTGAGCGAGCTGCCGTCGACGAGCTATTTCTCGTCGGCCGACTCCTTCGGCATGATCCGCGGTGGCCACATGGATCTGTCGATCCTCGGCGCCATGCAGGTGGCCCAGAACGGCGATCTCGCCAACTGGATGATCCCCGGCAAGATGGTCAAGGGCATGGGCGGCGCGATGGACCTCGTCGCCGGCGTCAAGCGCGTCGTCGTGGTGATGGAGCATTCCGCCAAGGATGGCCCGAAGCTCTTGAAGAAATGCAATCTGCCGCTGACCGGCGAGCGCGTCGTCGACATGGTGGTGACTGACTTGGCCGTCTTCACAATCGACAAGCACGGTGACGGCGGCATGGCCCTGATCGAGCTCGCCGACGGCGTCACGCTCGACGAGGTCAAGGCCAAGACCGAAGCCGAATTCCGCGTCGCGCTGACGAACACGTAAGGTCGCGCGATCACGAACGATTGGGATGGCCGGGCTTCGTCCCGGCCATTTTCGTTCGGCGACCAGGAGGTCGAGGTAGCAGGCCGCTTCTCTATTGCCGGTGGCGGCGTGCGGCATGACTGCGCTCTCAGCACCATCGGTCAAGATCGCAGGGCCCACATTTGAGCAAGCGCAAGGTCGCCTGCTGGAAAATGGGTCATCCTTTGCCATCCGGAGGTGCTGCGACTGTATGCAGCATCAATTTCCCGATGGGTAAGACATGAGGACCGACCTCGCGGCGAGCTATGGCGAAGAGCGATTGCCGCGCTACACGAGCTACCCGACCGCGCCGCACTTCTCGGCGGAGATCGGTGCCGACACCTACGCGCGATGGCTGTCCGAGCTCCCCTCGGGCGCCAGTGCATCGCTGTATCTGCACGTGCCGTTCTGCCGCGAGATGTGCTGGTATTGCGGTTGCCATACCCAGATCGTCCGCCGCGACGAGTTCGTCGCGGCCTATCAACGGACACTCCTCGGCGAGATCGCCCTGGTCGCAGATAGCATCGGCCGCCGCATCAAGGTCGAGCACATTCATTTCGGCGGTGGTACGCCGACGATCATGGCACCGGAGGCCCTCGCGGAATTGATGGCGGCGATGCGCCACGCCTTCTTCGTGCTGCCCTCGGCCGAGATCGCGGTCGAGATCGACCCGCGGACGCTGACGTCAGAGATGGTCGAGGCCATGCGGCTCTCCGGCGTCAACCGCGTCAGCCTCGGCGTGCAGAGTTTCGATCCCGTCGTGCAGCGCGCGATCAACCGTGTGCAGAGTTATGAGCAGACCGCCGCCGTCGTCAACATGCTCCGGCAGGCCGGTATCGGGGGAATCAATTTCGATCTGATCTACGGCCTGCCGCACCAGACCATCGCATCCTGCCTGGATACGGTGCGTCGCGCGCTCGCGCTCGCCCCCGACCGCTTTTCGGTGTTCGGCTATGCACATGTGCCGGGCTTCAAGAGGCACCAGCGCATGATCGACGAGACCCATTTGCCTGATGGCCTCGCACGCCACGACCAGGCCTGCGCCATCGCCAACGCGCTGAACGAGGCCGGCTATGTGCAGATCGGCCTCGACCATTTCGCGAAACCTGGCGATGCCATGGCCGTAGCCTACGAGCAGGGGACGCTGCGGCGCAATTTCCAAGGCTATACCACCGACCAGGGCGAGGTGCTGCTCGGCTTCGGCGCCAGCGCCATCGGACATCTGCCACAGGGTTACGTCCAGAACGAGGTGCAGATCGGCGCCTATCAGCAGAGCATCGCCAGCGGTAGGCTCGCCACCGCGAAGGGCTATGGACTCAACGACGACGACCGGCTGCGTGCTGACATCATCGAGCGCATCATGTGCGAGTTCGGCGCCGATCTCGGCGAGATCTGCGCGCGCCATGGCGCTGAGCCAAAGGCGATGCTGCGATCGGCGTCGCGGTTGAAGTCGCTGATCTCGGACGGCGTGGTGAGAATGGATGGCGACCGTCTTGCGGTCGCGAACGATTCGCGCTTTCTGGTCCGCAGCGTCGCCGCCGCATTCGATGCCTACCTGGATCCGGGCAAGCAGCTGCACAGCCGGGCGGTGTGAGATTCCTTTTGTCATTCCGGGGCGCGCCTCTTGGCGCGAGCCCGGAATCCATTTCACCGCATCACTTGCCGCCCGATGGATTCCGGGCTCGCGCTTCGCGCGCCCGGAATGACAGCGAAAGAACTCGCGACAGCTTGCGCTTCCAAAAGGAAACTCGGCCCCGTCCCGCTATCGTTCGGTCGGAACGGAGACTGTCATGCCCTTCCGATCTGACGATCCGGCTGATGTCCATCGGTTGGCTTCATTGGCGGCCGCACGCCCTTGCGCCAGTCGGTGATGGTGCAGCCGAAGCGGCCGCGAAACCAGCGTGCCATGGCGCTCTGCGCGGAGAAGCCCAGTTGCGCGGCGATATCCGCCAGCGGCCGGCCGGAGTCCTCGATCAGCTTGATCACGAGGTCGGCGCGTTGCGCATCGAGGATCGCCGAGAAGCTGGTGCCTGATGCGGCGAGGTGGCGGTGGATGGTGCGGCGGGTGCAGGCCAGATGCTCGGCGACGCGTTCGACCGTGCAGTCGCCGCTCGCGAGCAGGCCGCGTACGACCTCATCGACTTTCTCCTCCCAGCCTGCGGGCCGGCTTTCCATCGCCTCGATTCGCTTGCGCAAGTAGCTGGCGATGAGGGGATGCGCGCTCGGGATCCGGCGCTCCATGTCGTGCGCCGACATCACGATCGCGTCCTCGTCCGCGTTGAAGAGAACGCGGCAGCCGAAGAAGCCGCGGTAGCGCTTGCGGTCACGCGGCGGGGGGTAGTGCAGATGCACTTCCTGCGGCCCCCAATCGCTGCCGAACAGCGATTGGATGATGCGGTGGACGCTGCCGAGCGCCATGTCGATCGATTGGCGCGGCGCGGTCGGCTGCCGCCCGCGCAGATGCAGGATGATCGTCACGGTCTGCTTGTCCCTGACGATTTCGAGCTTCATGCCGTCGTGATGGATAGGGATGAAGCGAGAGAGAGCCTCGATCGCCTCGCCGACCGTCGCCTGTTCGCGCACGATCAGGCCGACCGCGCCGAAATTGGTCAGGCCGCCGCGCTCGGCCAGCCGTAAGCCGAAATCCTCAGCACCGGATTCCGCTGCCGATATCTCGAGCAGACGACGCAGGGCCGGGACCGCAATGGGCGTATCGGGCTCGTCCAGGATGGCGAGCGGCAACCTGACCTTCTGCATCATCTGCCTGGAGTCGAGCCCGACCGACCGGGCCACCTCCGAGTAACAGCTCAAACCTGCGCTGCGAATGAAGTCGGTCATGCGACCATGTCCTGTCAGCCATTCCCGTGGATGTCCCGAAATGTAAAGTTTCTGTCCCGATCCGTCAAATCCGGGAACCGAGTGCACCCTACATAAGGGAAAAGCCAAGCACCGGCGCGAATGCCGTGCTGATGACGGCGGGGCGCGAGAAGCCCCTTGGCCGTCGATGGCCATTTGACCAAGACATTGCTGGATCGGGATTATGCCGGGGAACATGTTTTCCAAGGGTGAAGTATTCGTCATTGAAACCGACGCTGCCTCTCGCGAACAATTGTCCGACGCGCTTCAGCAGAGCGCCTATGACGTGATCTGCTTCGCCGATGGCGCATCGCTGCTGTCGGAGGCTAAGGCGCGGATGCCGGCCTGCGTGCTGCTGGAGATGCCGGCCGATCGCTCCGCCCTCGACGTGCTCAAGCGTCTGCGCGAGGAAAACTGCATGGCGCCGGTGCTGGTGACCGCGGCGAACGGCAGCATCGCCATGGCGGTCGATGCCATCAAGAGCGGCGCGGCCGATTTCATCGAAAAGCCGTTCCGCACCCACGATATCGTCGGCCGGATCGACGCCGCGATCGACGAGTTTACCCAGCCGGAATCGACCAGACATCGCTGGTTGCCGGGTTGCGACGCTCTGACCGCGCGTGAGAACGACGTGCTCACGCATCTTGCCGCCGGCCTCACCAACAAGGAGATCGCCCGCCGCATGCATCTGAGCGCGCGTACGGTCGAGGGCTATCGGGCCAACATTTTGAAGAAGGCGGCCGCCCGCAACGTGACGGACCTGCTTCGCCGCATTTTCGGCCAGGGTTCGCCCAGTCAGGTCTGACGGGCGAGGTTCGCCTTTCGGACGAATTTGTGCCGCTGCGTGGTGACGCGTTCCGCGGCCATGGTGCCGCCGCGACGGCGCCCCACGGAAACCCCAATCGAACCGGTTCCTTCCATGCCGCGTCCAACCATGTTGGCGTGGCATTTGATCGCGCGTCCGGCTGGCGACGCGGCGATATCGGCAGGGAGAATTGTGATGCGCATCACCGCAAGATGTTTGGCGACGACGAGCCTGGTCCTGGTGACCACAGCGCTCGCCTCGCCCTCATGGGCCGCCGATGTGGACGCCACATCGGCCATCGACACCGTCACCGTCTATCCTGATGGCGCCACCGTCACGCGCGTGATCGCGCTCGACCTCGCCTCAGGGGATTCGACGCTGGTCGCCAAGGACTTCCCGCTCGCGCTCGATCCGTCCTCGCTCCGCGTCGAGGGCGAGGCGGGTGCCAAGCTCACGATCGGCACGATCGATGCGCGGCCGCCGCGGGCGGCACCACCGGTGAATCTGCCCGAGCTCGACAAGCGCATCGAGGCGCTCAAGGACGAGCGCGCCGATCTGCAAGGCACAATCGATGCGGCGGCCGCCCGGCGCAAATTCGCGCAGCGCTTTGCCGAAGCCTCTCCCGCCGGCCTTGGCGAGAAAGGCGAGGCGCGCCCGATCACTGAATGGCGCGCGGCCTTCACTGCGGTCGCCGAGGAAGTCGCGGCCGCCGAAACGGCGATCCGCGATGCCACGCGAAAACAGCGCGAGATCGATCGCCAGATCGCGCAGCTCGAGGCCGACCGGTCCGCCAAGCCGCCGAGCAAGCTCGAGGTGCGCATCGACGTCGCCTCGGCCGCCGCGACGAAGGCGACGCTGCGCGTGACCTACACTGTGCGCAATGCGCGCTGGCTCCCGCTCTATGACGCCCGGCTCGACACCGGCGCCAAGGATCGCAAGCCGCAACTCGAGCTGGTCCGCCGCGCCGAGGTCACGCAGTCGACCGGTGAAGACTGGTCGAATGTCGCGCTCGGCGTTTCCACGGTCCGTATCGCCCGCGGCGGCAGCGCGCCGGAACTGGGTTCGCTGGTGGCGCAATATCCGCAGGTGCCGAAGCCGCTGGCGGCGGGTTCGGTCTCCGATCTGGCGCGGCCGGCCCCAATGGCGCGTCAGATGCAGTCTCCTTCCTTCGCGAGCAAGGTTGCAGAGGCGGCCGAACCGCGCGAGCGGGCCGACGAGCAGCAGGCAGTCGCCGAGATCGGCGACTTCCAGGCCACCTTCAAGATCCCCGGCCGCGTCAGCCTCGGTGCTGCCGAGGGTGCCAAAAGCCTGCGCATCGCCTCGATGAGCGTGCCGGCCGACCTTGCGGTACGCGCCGCGCCGGTGCAGGACCCCACCGCCTTCCTCGAAGCCAGTTTCAAGCAGACCGACGATACGACGCTGCTGCCTGGCAAGGTTGCGATCTACCGTGACGGAATCTTCGTTGGCCGCGGCAAGCTCGCAGCAACAGCCAAGGACGACATCGTGCGCCTCGGTTTCGGCGCCGACGACAAGGTCAAGATCGAGCGCGCCGTGCTCAAGCGCAACGAAGGCTCGGCCGGCTTGATCGTGACGACCTCGAAGACTGACGAGCGCGCCTTCAAGACCACCATTCGCAACGGCCACGACTTCCCGATCCATGTTGCGATCGAGGATCAGCTGCCGGTCAGCGAGGTCGACGAGATCGTGGTCGAGATGCTGCCCACGACCACGCCGCCCACCGCAAAAGACATCCGTGACAAGCGCGGCGTGCTGGAATGGTCGTTCGACGCCAAGCCCGGTGAGATCAGGGACATCAACTTCGCCTGGCGCGTCCGCTGGCCGAAGGACAAGACCATGGTGATCGTGCCGTCGGGCTAGCAGTCGCGCCACGAAGGAGATGTGCTTCCTCCCCCGCAAGCGGGGGAGGGAGAGGACCGAGGAGAGGAAAAACTATTCCTTCACCGCGCCGGTCAGCGACGAGACGTAATAATCCACGAATAGCGAGTAGAAGATCGCAACCGGCAGCGAGCCGAGCAGCGAGCCCGCCATCAGCGCGCCCCATTGATAGACGTCGCCGGTGACGAGTTCGGTCAGGATCGCGACCGGCACGGTCTTGTTGGCTCCGCTCTGGATGAAGGCAAGCGCGTAGATGAACTCGTTCCAGGACAGCGTGAAGGAGAAGATGCCGGCCGAGATCAGGCCGGGCACCGCGAGCGGCAGCGTGATCCGGCGCAGGATCTGCAGCCGCGTCGCACCGTCGACCAGCGCGCATTCCTCGAGCTCGTACGGGATCGACTTGAAATAGCCGATCAAAAGCCAGGTGCAGAACGGCACCAGGAAGGTCGGATAGACCAGGATCAGCGCCAGCGGGGAATCGAACAGGCCGAATTGCACCACCACGGTTGCGAGCGGGATGAACAGGATCGACGGCGGCACGAGATAGGCGAGGTAAATGCCAAGGCCGACATAGGGGCTGCCGCGGAAGCGCAGGCGCTCGATCGCATAGGCGGCGAGAGTACTGGCGATCAGCGACAGCGTGGTCGAGCCGATCGCGACCATCATCGTCGTCCACAGCCAGCGCGGATAGGCGGTGTCGAACAAAAGATGCTTGATATGCGCCAATGTCGGCGAGGAGATCCAGAACGGGTTGTGCTCCCGGTAGTTCATCAGCTCCGCGTTCGGCTTGAACGAGGTGATCGCCATCCAGTAGAACGGAAACAGCAGGATCAGCACGAAGCAGCCGAGCGGCAGATAGATCATCATCAGCCGCCGCAGCCCGGAATCCCAGGTCATGGTGTCGGGCGCTGTTTGGGCGACGGAGGCTTGTGCGACAGCGTCAGTCATTGGCCTCTCCCTGCTGCCATTTGCGCCGCGCCAGGCCGAAATAGGAAAACAGCGTCGCGAACACCAGGAACGGGATCATCGACACCGCGATCGCCGCTCCTTCGCCGAGTTCGCCGCCGGCGATGCCGCGCTGGAACGCCAGCGTCGCCAGCAGGTGGGTCGAGTTGACCGGGCCGCCCCGGGTGATGGCGTAGACCAGCTGGAAATCCGTAAAGGTGAAGATGATCGAGAAGGTCATGACGATGGCGAGAATCGGCATCATCATCGGGAAGGTAATGTAGCGGAAGCGCTGCCATGAACTGGCGCCGTCGAGCATCGCGGCCTCATAGAGCGAAGGTGAGATGGTCTGCAACCCCGCCAGCAGCGAGATCGCGACAAAGGGAATGCCGCGCCAGATATTGGCGGCGATCAGCGAGAACCGCGCCGGCCAGGGCGAGCCGAGGAAGTCGACATTGCTCGTCCGCCAGTGCAGCACGTCGACCAGCAGATAGGAGATGATCGAGAATTGCGGATCGTAGATCCACCAGAACGCCAGCGCCGAGAGCACTGTCGGCACGATCCAGGGCAGCAGCACGATGGCGCGCAACAGGCTCTTGAACGGAAAATGATTGTTGAGCAGCAGCGCGAGCCAGAAGCCGAGCGCGAACTTCCCGAATGTCGCCATCCCCGTATAGAGCACGCTGTAGAACACCGCGTTCCACCACAGGGGATCGGTGAACAGATACTGGAAGTTCTCCAGGCCGATGAACTCGCCCTTGCGGCCGATCGTGGTGTCGGTAAAGGCGAGCCAGATGCCGAGCCCAAGCGGATAGGTCAGGAACACCGCAAGCAGCCCGATCGCGGGCGCGAGGCACATCACGATCAGGAACGGCTTGTAGTCGAACAGGCGGACGAGCCGGTTCGGCTGCCGGTGCACCAGCGCGGGAGAGGAGAGGGTGGTCACGGACATCAGTATGTTGTCCTGTCTTTGAACGTTACCACATCGTCATTGCGAGGAGCGAAGCGACGAAGCAATCCAGACTGCACCCGCGGAGAGATTCTGGATTGCTTCGCTTCGCTCGCAATGACGATCGCTACTTCTGCCGCCTGAAATATCGCTTGCAACGCTGCTCCGCCTCCGCAGCCGCGGCTTCAGGCGTCGCAGCGCCGGTTGCGACCGAGGCGAACATTTGGACAAGCACATAGTCGGCGTTGACAGCGCCCGTCGCAGTCGAAATCGGGCCGTTGTAGCCGTTGTAGTAGGTGCTCTTCATCGTATCCTTGAAGATGGCGACCTTAGGGTCGCCCGACCACACGGCGGCGTCCGCATAGGCCGCGAGCGGCTGCGCCCAATAGCCGGAGTTGGCGTTCAACCAAGGCTCGTACTGGTCTTTCTCCAGCATGAATTGCAGGAAGGCCTTTGCCGCGTTGGGATACTGGCTGTGCTTGAACACCATGGCATTCAGCGTCAGCCCCGACATTGGCGAGATCTTGGCCACGCCCTTCGGCAGCGGCTGATGTTCGCTGTCGTCGGCGATCGCCTTGGTTGCCGGATCGTTCTTGAGCGAGAAGTACAGCGAGACGCCGTTGGCGGTCAGCGCGATCTCCTGGGCGGAATAGGCGCGATTGTTCGACACGTCGTTCCACGACGTCGTGCCGGCGATGAAGGTTGGGTAGAGTTGCTTGACCCAGTTCAGCGCGGCAATCGTCTCCTTGCTGTTGATGGTCACGTTGCCCTCTTCATCGAGCAGTGCCGCATTGTGCGACCAAAGCGCCCAGCTGGCAAAGCCGTTGCCGTCGCCGACGGCGTTGCCGAGCGCAAAGCCCGCCGGCTTGCCCGCCTTTTGCAGCTTCTGGCACAGATCGAGAATGCCGGCGTGATCTTCCGGCACCTTGTCGAAGCCGACCGATTGCAGGATCGATTTGCGATAGATCAGCGGCCCGCCGGAGGCTCCAAAGGGGAGTCCAATCCAGGAATCGCTCTTGGCCTTCTTGCCGTAGATCTTCGCCAGGTTCTGCCAGCCGCCGTACTTCTTGCCGAGATAATCGGCGACGTCGGTGAGCTCGATCAGCTTGTCGATATAGATGTGCGGTGCATCGGAGAAGCCGATGATAATGTCGGGGCCCGCGCCGGAATTGGCCGTGACCGCGGTCTGCTGGTTGATGTCCTCCCAGCCGACGAAATCGACCTTGACCTCGACCCCGGTCTCCTTGGTGAACTTGGCCGCATTGGCGCGGAACACGTCCTCGTCGGCCTGCACGAAGCGCACCGGCCGCAGCATGCGCAAGCTTGCGCCCTTCTCGATCTCGCGCTTGGGCGCCGGAACGTCGGCGGCCTTGATATTTGACGTTTGCGCCGCAACACCGGTGGCGGCGAACGTCGCAGCGGACAGGCCCAGCGCCAAGGCATCACGACGTGTGATGTCGTTCCTCATCAGTTCCTCCCTATGATGTCTCCCTTCCCGGCGTTGATCGCCGGTGAAGGGCCGTTCGGTTCCCTGCGCGTTTGCCGCGAGGGACCGCCTTAGCTGTTCGGGCCGCGGTCCATGCTGACGGGCTGCCAGCGGCGGAGCGCGGTGTCTTGCAGCACCGACGGATTGACGCAGCTTACCGGCCACATGCCCTGCAGCACCAGTGACAATTCGTAGCCTACGCGGCGCTTGCGCGCCTCGTCGAACCGTGCCGAGGCCGAAGCGACATGGGCGGTCAGCGTCACGTTCTCCATGCCCAGGATGGGGTTGTTGTGCGAGGGCGGTTCCTTCTCCAGCACGTCGAGTGCGGCATGGGCGATCCAGCCCTCCTGCAGCGCCTTGATCAGGCTTTCCTCGTCGACCGTGGCACCGCGCCCGGTGTTGATGAAGATCGCGCCCTTCTTCATCTGCCGAAAATGCTTCTCGGTCAGCATGTGATGCACTTCGGGCCGGGCGGGGGCGTGCATCGAGACGAAGTCGGATTGCGACAGCACCTCGTTCAGCGTCGCCGGGATGACGCCGTGCTCCCACATCAGGGTTTCCTGGATGAAGGGATCGTAGGCCATCATGCGCAGGCCGAATGGAGCTGCGCGCTTGGCGACCGCACGCGCGACGCGTCCGAACGAGATGAAGCCGAGCGTCTGGCCCATCAGCCGCGGAATCTTCAGCAGCGCCGGCCGCCCCTCGGCCCATCGCCCTGAGCGCACCATCTTGTCCTGCTCGACCAGGCGGCGGAAGCCTGCCAGCAACAGCATCATGGCGTGGTCGGCGACTTCCTCGATGAAGGTGTCGGGAATGTTGGTGACGGGAATGCCGCGTGCAGTTGCCGCCTTCACATCGACGCTGTCGACGCCGACCGAGCCGAGCGTGATGACCTTGCAGTTCTGCAAGCTGTCGATGATGTTTTTGGTGATCGGGATGCCCTTGGCGTAGATCGCGTCGGCATTCTTCGCGGCGGCGATGAACTCGGCCTCATTGGCCGGCGCCTCGACGATCTCGGCATCGATCGGATCGAGCGCCTCGCGCTCGTACGAATAGTCGCTGCCGGCGACCGTGAAGCTCGCGCCCTTCGGCGTCACCACCCTGTATTTCGGCATTTCCAGCTCCCGATTTTGTTTGTCGGTTCTTGTTGCGACCCGCCTTCGGACGGGCCTCCACGTCTTTTACGCGAAATCGACGTGAGTGCGTACAATTCCCGGTTGTCGCTGCAGCGATTATTTGCCGTTTTCCGCGGCAGCGTCCGGGCTTCTACGGAGACCTGTAAGGAACTTGCTAAGGGGTCCCCCACTAACAGTTAATTCAATTTCGAACGATCGACTCGCGTGCATCCCTTTTTTTTCCGGAGCCTATCCCGTGAAGTTAAGCAATCTGAAGATCGCCCCCAAGCTTGGCATCCTTGTCGGCGTCACCTTGTTCGGCCTCTGCGTCGCCGGGTTCCTCGCCGGCTATCTGATGAAGTACGAGATGGTGAATGCGCGCATCGACCAGGCCAAGGCGATCGTCGATTTGGGGCGCAACTATGCAGCCGCGCTGAAGAAGCGCGTCGATGCCGGCGAGCTGACGAAGGATGCAGCCATGGCCGAGCTTCGCCGCTACGGCAACGCGATGACCTACGACAACGGTGCGGGCTATCTGTTCGGCACGACCTATGACGGCATCACCCAGCTCGCGCCCGATCCGAAGCAGATCGGGCTGAACCGCATGGACGTCGTGACCAACGGCCGCAGGCTGTCGCAGGAGTTGATGGATGGCGTCAAGGCCAACGGCTCGATCCTGCTCTACTATGAATATGTGAAGCCCGGTCAGGAAACGCCGATCCGCAAGATCGGTTATGCGGTCGCCATTCCCGGCTTCGACATGTATCTCGGCACCGGCGCCTACCTCGACGACATCGACGCCAAGATGGGCCCGGTCTACTGGATGCTCGGCCTTGCCATGCTTGGCATCCTCATCGTCGCCGGCAGCGTCGCCTGGCTGCTCGGCCGCAGCATCAGCCGCCCGCTGGCGCTGCTCGGCGCCCGCATGAAGGACCTCGCCGACGGCAAGCTGGACGGCGACATCCCGGGCGTTGGCCGCGGCGACGAGGTCGGCGCGATGGCTTCGACCGTCCAGATCTTCAAGGACAACGCGGTCCGCATCCGCGAGATCGAGAAGAGCGAAGCGGACGCCAAGGAGCGCGCCGCGTCGGATCGTCGCCGCGCGATGGAAGATATCGCCAGCGACTTCGAGCGCAGCGTCAACGGCATCGTCCGCTCGGTCTCCTCGGCTGCGGCCGGCATGCAGTCGACGGCGCAGTCGATGACTGCGACCGCCAGCGACGCCTCTTCGCGCGCAGCGACCGTCGGCGCCGCCTCGCAAAAAGCCTCCGGCAATGTCGGCACGGTCGCCGCGGCTGCCGAGGAGCTGTCGAGCTCGGTCACGGAAATCTCCCGCCAGGTGACGCGCTCGACCGAAGTTGCGAGCCGCGCCGTCAGCGATGCCGAGCGCACCAACGCGACGGTGCAGGAGCTCTCCACCGGCGCCGAGAAGATCGGCGAGGTGGTCAAGCTCATCCATTCGATCGCGGCGCAGACCAATCTGCTCGCGCTCAACGCCACCATCGAGGCGGCGCGTGCCGGCGAGTCCGGTCGCGGCTTCGCCGTCGTCGCCTCCGAGGTCAAGGCCCTGGCCAACCAGACCGCCAAGGCGACCGAGGAAATCTCCGCCCAGGTCGCGGCGATGCAGACCTCGACCAGCGATGCGGTCGCGGCCATCGGCGGCATCACGCAGACGATTGCCGAGATGAGCGAGATCACCGCCGGCATCTCGGCCTCGATCGAGCAGCAGGGCGAGGCGACCCGCGAGATCGCCCGCAACATCCAGTCGGTCGCGGCCGGCTCGGCCGAGATCAACGCCCATATCGGCAGCGTCACGTCCGCCGCGGAAGCGACCGGTACCGCCGCCGGCGACGTGCTGACCAACGCCCGCGAGCTGGATCACCAGTCCGGCGCGCTGCGCAGCGCGGTGGACGGATTCCTCGCCAAGGTCCGCGCGGCGTAGGTCTCTGGCACTAGTCTCGTAGGGTGGGCAAAGACGCGAAAGCATCGTGCCCACTCTTTCTTTTGAGCTCACGATGATGTTCAGGTGGGCACGCTTCCGCCTTCGCTCTGCGAGCTAGGGTGGACAAGTCGCTTTGCCCACCCTGCGAGAGCCTTCCCTTGGCGCAGAATTACTTCACCGCCGAGAGGCGATGACGACGCCGGCGAGCACCAGTGCGTAGCCGATCAGGTGAAATGGCTGGAGCCTTTCGCCGAGCAGCAGGATCGCCATCGCCGAGCCGAATACCGGCACCAGATGGAAGAACGGCGCGGCGCGATTCGGTCCGATCAATGCAACGCCGCGGTTGAAGAAGAGATAGGCGAGCGTCGAGGGGAAGATCAGGATCCAGCCGAGCGTCAGCAGCGTCACGGTGTCGAACTGCAGCACCCTGCCGCTCCATCCCTCCCAGATCGCCGTCGGCAGCAGCATGAAGGCGCCGCAGCAGGTGGTGAAGGACAGGAAGGAGAGCTGATGAACCTTCGGCCGTCGCGGGATGAAGGCGGAGTAGAGTCCGAACGCCACCAGCGAGGAGGCGAACATGATGTCGCCCCGGTTGAACGAGATGCTCGCCAGCGCCGCCAGGTCGCCACGCAGGATGATGATGAGGACGCCGACCAGCGAGATCGCGATGCCGGCGAACTGCCCGGCGGTCAGCCGCACGCCAAACAACACCAGCGACCACAGCGCCACGAACAGGGGACCCGCCGACTGGATCAGCAGCGCGTTCAGCGCCTCGGTATATTGCAGCGCCCAGTACGAGATCGCGTTGTTGAAGGCAAAGCCCACCAGTGACAGGAACAGCATCAGCGGCAGGCTTTTGCGCAACGCCGGCCAGTCGCGCTTCAGATGCGGCCAGGAGAACGGCAGCAGGATCAGGAACACGCCGAACCAGCGGATCGTCGTCACCGTCAGTGGCGGCACATGCGCGCCGACATGGCGTGCGATCACGATGTTGCCGGCCCAGAACAGCGAGCTCAGGCTGAGCAGCAGATAAGGCTGGTTGTTGAGCCAGCTGGCCGGATTCGAGGCCGCTGGCGCGGGCGATGCAATCGTCATTGGCGTTGCGTACGACCTTGCGCCGGATGGTCGTCATGACACAAGTCCCGTCGCCGCAATGCTACAATGCAGGCAAACCCTACGGAGGTGCCATTGGCGGTTAATATGTTGAACATCGAGGGCCTGGAACGGCTCGACCGGCATGCGCCGGTGGTGATGCTGAACCTGATGCGTTTCCACGCCCGTTCGCGCGACGGTGACGGATCCGGCTGGGATGCGTATTTGCGCTACAGCGCGATCACCGTGCCCATGATCAAGGCGCGCGGCGGCACGCTGCTGTGGACCGGCGAGGCCAGGGCGATCGCGCTCGGCCCGCACCAGGGCAATGCGTGGGATTTCGTCGCGCTGGTGTTCTATCCGTCGGTCGCAGCCTTCCTCGACATGATGACGTCGGAGGCTTACGAGCGCGATGCCGACCCGCATCGCCTCAACGGCTGCGCCGAGCACGTCATCATCGCGACCAGCGAGGCCTACAGCAAGTTCAGGGCAAGCTAGCTCGCTTGCTTCCGCGATGCCACGAAAACGCCCGACAGCACCAGCGCGAAGCCGATGAAGTGAAAGGCCTGCGGCAGTTCGCCGAGGAAGACCATGGCCATGATCGAGCCGAACACCGGCACGACATGGAAGAACGGCGCGGCGCGATTGGCGCCGATCAGGCGGACGCCGCGGTTGAAGCAGAGATAGGCGAGTGTCGAGGGAAACACCGAGACGTAGAACAGGGTGAGCAGGTTCGGCCCGTCGAGCTTCATGACCGGGCGTGCCGATATTTCCCAGATCTCCAGCGGAATGAGACACGCGGCACCGGCCCCGAAGGTGAAGGCGAGGAACGACAGGCCGTGGATCGGCGGCCGCTTCAACGTCAGCACCGAATAGAGCGCGAAGATGATCAGCGCGACGATGAAGATCAGGTCGCCCTTGTTGAAGGCGATGTTCGACAGCGTGGTGAGATCGCCGTGCAGCAGGATGATCAGCACGCCGCACATCGAGAGCAGCACGCCGAAGGCCTGCGCGCCCGTGAGCCTGATTCCGAGGATGACCAGCGACCACAGCGCCACGATCAGGGGCGCGGCCGACTGCAGCAGAAGTGTATTGAGCGCCTGGGTATGCTCCAGCGCCCAATATTGCAGGGTATTGAAGGCGCCGATGCCGGTGATCGACAGCACGATCATCAGGCCGAGCTTGTTGCGGATGGCCGGCCAATCCCGGGCGAGGTGCTTCCAGGCGAACGGCAGCACCAGCAGGAAGGCGAAGCTCCAGCGCAGGAAGGACAGCGTCACCGGCGGGATGTGGCCGGCGGCGAGCCGCCCCACCACCGCATTGCCCGCCCAGCACATCGCGGTGATGCTGAGCAGGAGATAAGGCTGGTTGGCGATCCAGCTATGGCCCGATGATTCGGCGCTGGTGGTCTGGCCGGTGGCGGTCATTGTAATTGTTATGGCCCCGCGTCATGCACCGAGGCTCCCGGCCCGGCGTTCGGGCCGGCTGATCGCCCGGCACCTCTCAAAGACACGGAAATGCGCCCGATATCAATGCCGCGCGGTGCATCGCCATCATGCGCAGGGCGGTGCAACAGGAACCTCAGCCGGTCGGTCCCGTGCGGATCGCGAACGGCTTCAAAAGTTCGGCGCAGGCGAGATAGACGACGACGAGAAGCGCGATGCCGGCCATCATGATCGGCGGCGGCGCGACGAAGCCGAACCAGGTCCCGAGCGGCGTGAACGGCAGGGCGATCGCGGCGAACAGGGCGATCAGTGAGGAGGCCGCAAGCACGGGATCGGGCCAGTTGTGCCAGGGCCGTCCATAGGTGCGGATAACGAAGATCACCAGGATCTGCGTCGCCATGGATTCGACGAACCAGGCGGTGCGGAACTCGTCCGGCGAGGCCTTGAACAAATAAAGCAGCGCGCCAAAGGTGAGAAAGTCGAACACCGACGACAGCGGCCCCATGATCGCGGCAAAACGCACCAGCCGCGACATGCTCCACACCTGCGGCTTCACGGTTGCCTGCGCCGAGACGCGGTCGAAAGGGATGCCCAGCTCGGAGAGATCGTAGAGCAGGTTGTTGAGCAGGATCTGCGTCGGCAGCATCGGCAGGAACGGCAGTGCGATCGAGGCCGCCGCCATCGACAGCATGTTGCCGAAGTTCGAGCTCGCGCCCATGCGGACATATTTGAGGATGTTGGCGAAGGTGCGCCGGCCTTCCTCGACGCCGTCGGCGACGACTTCGAGATCCGACGCCAGCAGGATCATGTCGGCAGCGGCCTGCGCCACACCGGTGGCGCCGTCGACCGACAGGCCGACATCGGCAGCCTTCAGGGCCGGTGCGTCGTTGATGCCGTCGCCAAGGAAGCCGACCACCTCGCCGCGGGCCTGAAGCGCCTTCACGATGCGCGATTTCTGGTCCGGTGCGAGCCGGCCGAACGCATCGGCCGAGCGCACCTGCACGGCAAGCGCCTCGTCGCTGAGCTCGGCGATGTCGGCTCCCGACAGCACGCGCTCGGCATTGAGCCCCACCAGGGCGGCGAGCCGCTTCACCACAACGGGATCGTCCCCCGACAGGATCTTCAGCCTCACGCCGCCCGCTGCGAGCCGGGCGATCGCGGCCGCGGCCGTCGGCTTCGGCGGATCGGCGAAGGCGCAGAGACCTTCGAAGACGAGGTCGGTCTCGTCGTCGGTCTCGACCTCACGCAGCGCGCCGCTCCACGCCCGCGACGCGATGGCCACGGTGCGCAGGCCCTCGGTGGCGAGCGCGTGGACGCGGGCCATTGCCGCCTCGCGCGCATGTTGGTCCATCGCGCACAATTCCAGCACGGCCTCCGGCGCGCCTTTGACGATCAGTCGCGCGCCTTCGGGGCCGGTGGCGAGCACCGATCCCAGCCGGCGCGAGAAATCGAAAGCCTGCCGTCCGGCGAGTGTCCAGCCTTGGCAAGCCTCCGGTCGGCCGGCGACGAGGGCGGCATCGAGCGCGCCACGGTCGCCGCCGAGCGAGGCCGCAATGGCCCCGAGCCGCGCGGCGCGCGCATCGTCCTTGCCGGCGGCATCGAGGCTTCTGGCGAGCGTGATCTCGGCCGATGTCAGCGTGCCGGTCTTGTCCGTGCACAGCACGGTCATGGCGCCGAGGTCGTGAATGGCGGCGAGCCGCTTCACGATCACCTTGCGGCCGGCCATGCGCAGCGCACCGCGCGACAGCGTCACCGTCGTGATCATCGGCAGCAGTTCCGGCGTCAGCCCGACCGCAAGCGCGACGGCGAACAGCAGCGAATCGAGCACGGGACGGCCGAACACGACGCGGATGGTGAGCACGACCAGCACCAGCGCCAGCGTGGCGCGCGCGATCACGAGGCCGAATTCGCGCAAGTCCCGTTCGAAGGGAGAGGGCGCCTGCGCCTCGGCGAGCGCGGAGGCCGCCGCGCCGAACACGGTGTCGCGGCCGGTCCTGACCACGAGCGCGATCGCCTCGCCGGTTTGCGCGACGGCACCGCGGAACAGCGCGTTCGAGGTGTCGTCGGGGCCGGCGCATGGCCCGGCGCGTTTCTGCACCGGATAGGGCTCGCCGGTGAGCGCGGCTTCACCCGCGGTGAAGGCGGTGCTCTCCAGGATCAGCGCGTCAGCCGGGATGATGTCGCCGGCGCGGACGCGCAGCAGATCGCCGGGCACGACGCGCTCGACATCGATATCGACAAATGCGCCGTCGCGGCTGACCTCGGCCTTCAGGGCCACCGAGCGGCGGAGAATCTCGGCGGCGCGGACCGCGTGTCCCTCCTGGATGGTATCGAGGCCGATCGAGAGCGCGAGGATCAGGACGATGATGAGCCCGCCGATCTCGTCGCCGGTCAGCATCGAGATGATGCCGGCCACCAGAAGGATCAGCGACAACGGTTCGAGCAACCGGCGCAGGATCGCGCGCGCCGCGCCCTCGATCCGCGGCGGTGCGTCGGTGTTCGGTCCGAAACGGTCGAGGCGTTCGTCGGCCGCCGCCGCTGACAGACCGTGCAAGGAGCAGCCGAGCTGCGCGCTGAGCGCCTCGGCCGAAAGACGCCAGAAATGGCTGGCCTGGTTGTTTGATGGCTGGGTCACGGCGTGTCTGAAAAAGGGGCCTGCTGACCTCAGGAAGGTAAGCTGCGGAGGTGACATCAGTCCCTTGGCACGACCAGGCGCCGGCATGATTGATACGGGTCAATCCGTCGCCCGCGCGCCCGCCCGATACGGCCGTGAAGGTTGCTGGATTTTAAGGGGATATCAAAGGCTTGGGACACGCCCTGGGCCCGAAAAAAGCCCCGTTCTTGCTTGCTTAGAGGGGCCGCTTCCTTTATCCGGTGGAGCTGCCTCGCGTGCGAACGGCCTTCGGCCGGGAATTGGGCTGGGCGCATCTAAAATTCTCGAAGGATTACCCGCGAATGGCCAATGTTGTCGTCGTCGGCGCCCAGTGGGGCGACGAAGGAAAGGGCAAGATCGTCGACTGGTTGTCGGAGCAGGCGGATATCGTCGTCCGCTTCCAGGGCGGCCATAACGCCGGGCATACGCTGGTCATCAACGGCGCGACCTACAAGCTCGCGCTGCTGCCCTCCGGCGTGCTGCGAGAGGGCAAGCTGTCGGTCATCGGCAACGGCGTGGTGTTCGATCCCGCCGCCTTCCTCGACGAGATCACCAAGCTCAAAGCGCAGGGCGTGGCTGTCAGCCCGGACAATCTGCGCGTCGCCGAGAACGTCACCCTGATCCTGCCGCTGCATCGCGAGCTCGATGCGCTGCGCGAATCCTCCAACGCGGCGACCGCGATCGGCACCACGCGCCGTGGCATCGGCCCGGCCTACGAGGACAAGGTCGGCCGCCGCGCCATCCGCCTGATGGATCTTGCCGACCTCAACACCCTGCCGCACAAGATCGACCGGCTGCTGGCGCACCACAATGCCTTGCGCCGAGGGCTCAACCTGCCTGAGTTCGACGGCAAGGAGATCCTGAAAGAGCTGAGCGCGCTGGCGCCGCAACTGCTGCCCTATGCAGAGACGGTGTGGCGCCTGCTCGATATCGAGCGGCGCGCCGGCAAGCGCATGCTGTTCGAGGGCGCGCAAGGCGCGTTGCTCGACGTCGACCACGGCACGTATCCTTATGTCACCTCGTCCAACACGGTCGCAGCGCAGGCCGCGACCGGCGCTGGCCTTGGACCGGGCGCGGTCGGCTACGTGCTGGGCCTCTGCAAGGCCTACACGACCCGCGTCGGTCAGGGCCCGTTCCCGACCGAGCAGGACAACGCGATCGGCCGCAAGATCGGCGAGCGCGGCCGCGAGTTCGGCACCAACACCGGCCGTCCGCGCCGCTGCGGCTGGTTCGACGCGGTCCTCGTCCGTCAAGCCGTCCGCACCTGCGGCATCAACGGGCTGGCACTGACAAAACTCGACATTCTCGACGGCTTCGACACGATCGATGTCTGCGTCGGCTACAAGCTCGACGGCAAGGAGATCGACTATTTCCCCGCGGGTGAAGGCGCGCAGGCCCGGGTCGAGCCGATCTATGAGACCATCGAGGGCTGGAAGGAGCCGACCGCCAATGCGCGGTCCTGGGCCGATCTGCCGGCCCAGGCCATCAAATATGTCCGCCGGATCGAGGAATTGGTGGGGTGCCCGGTCGCACTGCTTTCCACCAGCCCCGAACGCGAGGATACTATCCTCGTGCAAAACCCGTTTGAGGCTTAACGATCTCTTACCAGGACGCGGGTATAGTTGAGTTGAAATGGCTGATTACTATCCGCTGATCGCCCGCGCTATTGCCGCCCTGGACCCCAACGCTCCCGGCGAAAGCCGGCGCGCGCTCTATGAACGGGCGCGCACGGCGCTGATCGCGCAGCTGCGCAGCGTGCAGCCGCCGCTGTCCGAATCCGAGATCACCCGCGAACGCCTGTCGCTGGAAGAGGCCGTCCGCAAGGTCGAATCCGAGGCCGCGCAGCGCGCCCGCGAGGCCTCGCGCCCCGGCGGTGGTGCCCGCGCTGGCGGTGGCAGCGGCGATGCGTTCCGCCGGGCCAGCGCCCGTGCGACCGAAACCAACCAGCCGCCATCCGCTCAGCCGGCCGCACCGCCGCGCGCGCGTCCGGCCGCGCCGTCGCCGCGGCCGTCGATCGGCGGCGACGACCAGGGCGAGACCCCGCGTCCGCCGCGCGCCCCGCGTTTCGATGCACCGCGCCAGCCGGCTCCGCCGGAGCCGCCGGCCGGACGCTCCGCCCCGCGGCGCCCGCCGGAGGGCGCGCCGCCGCCGCCGCTGCCGCCGGCCCCCGGCGTGCGCGGCTTCCGCGACATCACGGCGGACGTCAACGATCTCGGCGGCGCCGCCGCGCAGGCCAACCGGGCCGCGCGCCGCACCTACGCCAACGTGCCCTCGCCCTCGCCGGAATTCGACCGGCTCGAGCCGAGCCTGGAGAACCGCGCGGGCGAAGGCGATGCGCCTTATTCCTACGACGAGTCGATCGAGGAGGCCGAGCGCTACACGCCGCAGCCGCCGTCGCCGCGTGCACGCATCGCGGCCGACCGCAACGTCAAGAAGCGCGCCGGCAGGGGCTCGGTCTTTCCGTTCAAGAGCGCGATCGCCATCGGCATCGTGCTGATCCTGGTCGGTGCGGGCATCCTCTGGGGCAAACAGCTGGTCCAGATCGCGACCAATCTGCTCAAGCCGTCGCCCACCCAGGTGGTGGAGGCGCCGAAGGATGCTTCGCAGCCGCAGAGCAAGCCCAAGATTCCGGATCGCGTCGGCCAGCCCTCGGCGAGCGACCAGCCGGCCGCGCCGGTGGCGCAGAAGGTCGTGCTCTATGACGAGGATCCGTCCGATCCGAAGGGCAAGCAATATGTCGGCTCGGTGGTGTGGCGGCTCGAGCCGATCAAGGCGTCGGGCAACCAGAAGGCGGACGTTGCGGTGAAAGCCGAGATCGAGATCCCCGACCGCAAGTTCAAGATGACGATGTCGTTCCGCCGCAATACCGACTCTTCGCTGCCGGCGAGCCACACCGCCGAGCTGACCTTCATCCTGCCGCCGGACTTTCCGAGCGGCAGCGTCTCCAACGTGCCGGGCATCCTGATGAAGTCGAACGAGCAGGCGCGCGGCACGCCGCTCGCAGGCCTCGCGGTCAAGGTCACCGACGGCTTCTTCCTGGTCGGCCTCTCCAATGTCGATGCCGATCGCGCCCGCAACGTCCAGCTCCTGAAGGAGCGCTCCTGGTTCGACGTGCCGCTGGTCTACGCCAACCAGCGCCGCGCCATCATCGCCATCGAGAAGGGCGCCCCCGGCGAGCGCGCCTTCAACGACGCCTTCGCGCAGTGGGGCGACTAGCCAGGGGATAGGCACCGGCTGGGGGCCTATCAGAGGTTGCGCCCGGCTAGCTTAGACATCAAGATGGAACTCCTAAGCGTCCAGATGTGCGGGAGCTGCGGTGGCGGAGGACGACGACTACGACTGGCAATGGCAGGAGTTACGGCTCCGCACGATGCTGGATTCCGTGGATGGTAACGCCTTTGAGGCGCTGTTTCGGGAAATAGCCAAGCGGCTTTGGAAGGCTTCCTTCACTCCGACGATCCCAATGGGTAGCCGTGGTGATCTCAAGTGCGACGGATTCAACGCGGATAATGGAGAAGTATTCCAGTGCTACGGCCCGCGGTACGGGCAAGCAAGCGTAGACGATGCCCTAGAGAAAATCGACACGGATTTTGACGGTGCAGTCGATCACTGGAAGGAGCTCCTAAGGAAGTGGACCTTCGTAGTGGGTCTATACCAAGGCCGAGTGCCCAGCGAACTGGTTCGTCGCGTCCAGGAGAAGTCAAAAGAACACTCTATTCCTGCGGAAATTTTAACGCGCGACGATATCATAGGCATGGCAAAGACCTTGTCTCTGGATGATCGTGCTGCTCTCTTTGGCCGGGCGCCAGCGCGGGGTGAGGTCGTTCGTAGTACGACGTACGAAAATATCGGTCGGGCGTTGGCCTATATCCGTGGCGAACTGGCTACCGATCCGCTCGTACAGATCGCGCTTCCGACTGCCGTTGAAAAGAAGGTCGAGTACAATATCTTACCGGCCTTGGTGCTCCATTTCCTGGGCGTTGGCCAACTTGGTGCCGACCAAGTTCGGAAGGATCTGGCCGAAAAAGTGGACCCCTTGGAAGCTGAGCGAATGGCGGACGGCTTCAGGTGCAGGTATTTGGAACTCAGCTCGTCTGGTGCGGAGCCAATAGGAATTTTTGGGCAGATGGTGGTGTTTGCTGGTGGTGCCAATGGTAACGTCGAACGCGAGCAGCTGCCCTCGCGATCGTTACTTACTCTTTCTCGGCCTGCGAAAGATTTGAACAGCCGTGGAAATCCCGTTGGAACGGGATTTCCAGAATGAGTGCTCGATGCTGACGACGCGACGCGCTGGGCGCTCGCCAATCGTCGAGGCTGTGGCGTGATGGGCCAAATTACCGCTACTGCGCGGCGGCTTCCCGCTTGCGGGCTGCTGCTGCGGCGGCGGCTTCGCGGTCCATCACGGCGCGGCAGCCGGGGCTGACCTGCGACTTGTGCCGCACCATGCAGGCGGTGATCCGCGGGATATCCGGGATTTCACGGGAGCACAGCCGCATCGCATCGTCCGAGCACATCTGCTGCGCTTCGGGCGAGAAGGCGAGGCCGGGCGATGTCTGGAGGGTGATGGCGGTGGCGGCGAAGGTGAACAGCGTGGCGATAGTCCGAAAGCGTGTCATGAAAAATGCGTCCCCGAGTTGCGCGGATTTGAGCCGTTTGATTGTTGGGACGCCGCACGCTGCTTGATCTGCCGCATGTCACAGCCTTCATGCCGGGCGTTCATTCCCGGATGTGGTCGCTCGATTTCCTGATATTCGAATCGAAAAGTGCTGCGCCGCCCGAGCTGAGTATGCGCGATTGCCGTGAAGCTTCAATGGGAGACGCGAAGGAATTTGCAGCTGTTGCGCCTCCGTCACGCAAAATGGGGCGCGGGCTCACATGCCGATCTTACGTTCCGATCTTCACGTTCCGACCTTCACATTCCGACCGTTACATTCCATGGCTCTCGAACACCTTGCTGCACGATCTCGACAGCTTGGCCCGGTTGGCTTGCAGGCAGCCTTGCACCGCGCCGTCATTGCCGAGATCCTTGCGGCACAGCCGCGAGGCGTCGCGCGAACAAGCCTTCTGCTCCTGCGGCGTGCCCATATGGCCTTGTGCGAAGGCGGGGGCGCTCGACAGGGCGGAGAGGGTGATCGTCGCCAGCAACAACAGGTTACGAGACATCGGCGGCTCCAAATCTGATGGGTCAAGTTCAACTCCAGTCTGAACCCGCCGCCTTGCCACTTGTTCCCCTCTGGCAGCCCGCAACCCCGCTATCCAAGGTTCCCGGCTCGCTGTAATAAATGCCCTCGCGTATGAGGAGCCCTTGATGAAACGCTACCTGGTGTTTGCGCTCGTTGGTCCGTTCGTCGGTGGATTCCTGCTGCTGCTGACGACCACCTACCAGTCCGGCTACTGGGCCGAGGCGCATCTCGGCGAGGTCGGCAAGCTGTTCGCAGTGTTCTTCAAGACCCTTCAATACAGCTATCTGTTCGGCTTGCTGCCGTCGCTGATGATCGGCGCGATCGACGACATCCTGCTCCATGTCAGGCGGGTCGGGCCGGTGCTGCGGATGCTGCTGATCGGCGTGTTCGCCTTTATCCTGGCCGCGATCACCTACGGCTCGCGCGGATCGGATTCGGGCGCGGTGCAGTTCATCCTGTACGGATTGGTCGGCTTCGTGCCCTCGGCGCTGTCATCCTGGCTCGTGCATCATTATGTCGATGAGCCGCAGCCGGCGACCGCGGTGAGCTGAGCGCGCGACCATCGGACGCGATGCAGCAACCTCTGCTGCGTTCGTGAGTTTCACATTGGCCATGACCATGCAAGACGACGACATCCTCGCGCCACGCGGGTCCCGTTCCGGGGCGCAAGCGCGCGGCGATTTTTCCGGCCGCAAGGCGCGCGGTCCGATCATCGACCAGGAAGGCAACGAGATCCGGCCTGAAACGGTGGAGCAGGGCTTTCGCGAGTTCCGCTTCGAGTTCGGAAAAGATGGTCAGTTCTCTGGCAATCCGTTCGGCAATCTGACGCGGGAACAACGGATCCTCAGGCTCGAGGCGATCGCAAAGCTGCTCGACGTCGCCTTCGTCCTGCCGGGCACCAATATCCGCTACGGCATCGACGGGCTGATCGGGCTGATCCCTGTCATCGGCGACATCATCACCACCGCGATCTCGCTGTGGCTGGTGCGCGAGGCGCGTGCCTTGGGCGCGCCCTGGCACATCACCGCGCGCATGCTCGGCAATGTCGCGGTCGACGGCGTGGTCGGCATGGTGCCGTTCGCAGGCGATGCCTTCGACGTCATGTTCCGCGCCAACATGCGCAACGTCCGCCTCCTGCGCCGCTGGCTCGACAAGCAGCCGCGGGTGTAGCGGCGAGACTTAGGGCTCGCGCCGCGAATCCATCTGGTCGACATTGCGCAGGATTTCTCAACGTCGCAATGACGGGGAAAGAGAAAGCCCCCAAACGTAAAAAGCGCGACAGCCTTTCGGCCATCGCGCTCTCCACGCACATCGGAGTTTTGCGAAAACTTACGCCGCGTCGGCGTCGGTCTCGGCGGCCGGGGCCGGCTTGGGGCGGCGCGGCAGCGGGAAGGCTTCGCTCTCGTAGAGCGAGCGGATGCCGTTCTGGTCGAAACGGGCTTCCTCGACCTGCAGATATGCGCCGTTCAGCGAATCCGTCGGCAACTGCTCCATCGCGAACTGCACGGCTTCGGCGGCGGTGCCGAACCGACGGTAGGTGAAGCCCGCGCGCTTCTTCTTGCGGATGGCGGCGGGGAAGAGCTCGGCGGAAGTGTTGAAGTTGAACGGACGCAGTGGACGCATGGTCAAAGACCTCGTGATCTTCTCTGGGGCTTTAAGCGCGTGGGGTTTGGGAGGGCAGGGGCCGCAATCGAGCGGGCCCGCCGCATGTCATTTTCGCCCCCTAATATAAGCCGATTTGACAAAATTGCGACCCCTGCGATGGGAGATGATGAATCCACGCATGGCAGCCCCGCAGCCGCAAAAAGCCAAGGTAATTCAGTGGTTTATATGGTTTACAATTTGCCAAGAAGCAGCAGGACGAGCAACACCACCAGAACGACGCCGCCGATCCCCATACCGGAATGGCCCATGCCGTAGCCATAGCCTCCGATCCGGCCGGACCAGCCGCCCAGCAGATAAATGATCACCAGGATGATCAGGATGGTCCCAAGTGTCATGGCATCCTCCCTGGCGGCCGCCGGAATGCACGCATCGGCTGCACCGCTGGAAAAGCACATCGCGCCGCCGGGTTCCATCGGGGAACCCGGCGGCGCGCAATCTTATTTCGGCTCGAGCTTCAGCGCCGCCGAATTGATGCAGTAGCGCAGGCCGGTCGGCCCCGGTCCATCGGGGAAGACGTGGCCGAGATGGCCGCTGCATTTGGAGCAGAGCACCTCGGTGCGGATCATGCCGTGGCTTAAGTCCCGCTCCTCGTCGATATGGTTCTCGACCGCTGGCGCGGTGAAGCTCGGCCAACCGCAGCCGGAATCGAACTTGGCGTCGGACTCGAACAGCACGTTGCCGCAGCCGGCGCAGACATAGGTGCCGGCGCGATGGTCGTGCTCATATTCGCCGGAGAAGGGCCGCTCGGTCGCCTTCTCGCGCAGCACCGCATACTGCATCGGCGTCAATTCGCGCCGCCACTGCTCTTCGCTCTTGATGACCTTGTCGTCGGTGGTTTTCGTCCTGGTATCGGGCATGGGTCTCCCGTTTTTTCTGATGATATCGAGATCAGTTGGTGGCCTTGCTGGCGCTGACCAGCGTCGGCTTCTCAATGTAGTTATCCGCGAACAGCTTTTTCAGGTTCTCGACCTTCGGGATGTCGTTGAAGGCGATGTAGGGCTGGTTCGGGTGCAGCGTCAGATAATCCTGGTGGTAGGCCTCCGCCGGGTAGAACGCTTCCAGCGCGCCGACCTTGGTCACGATCGGCTTGCTGAACACCTTGGCGGAGTTGAGCTGGGCGATATAGGCCTCCGCGACCTTCTTCTGTTCGTCGGAGGTGGTGAAGATCGCCGAGCGATATTGCGTGCCGGTGTCGGGCCCCTGGCGGTTGAGCTGGGTCGGGTCGTGCGCGACCGAGAAGTAGATCTGCAGGATCTTGCCGTAGGAAATCTTCTTGGGGTCGAACTTGATCTCGACCGACTCGGCGTGGCCAGTGCGGCCGGTCGAGACGGTCTGGTAGTCGGCGGTCGCCTTGGTGCCGCCGGCATAGCCGGAGACGGCGTTGACGACGCCGGCGGTGTGCTGGAACACGCCCTGGACGCCCCAGAAGCAACCGCCGGCGACCACCGCGGTCTGGATTCCGCTCGCGGGGCTCGCGTCCATGGCGGGGGCGGGGATCACGACGGCGTCTTCAGCGGCCCGGGTTGGTGCGGCAAAGCCGAGCGACAAGGCGGCGGTGGCGGCGAGCAGGGACAGGACGGAGCGGCGCATGGCGGATCCTCTTTCGGAAGGCCTGACAGTTTAGGGCGGTTGAGGGCTGGCGAACAGCCCGCCCGGCGTTTTCAGACACCTCAGATACGGGCGGGCCGGGCGGTTGTTACAGCCGGAGTGACACGAGTCCGTGAAAAGAAGCCGCGACGGGCGGCCCGGCTTGGCGGGGTCAGGAACTCCGGGCTAGATGAACCGGCACGATCGCTGATCGACTAAAAATGTGGCTGGAACAGACCTGACAACATGCTGCGCGTCGTCTCGCTGACATTTATCATGTTGCTCGCGGGCATCGTAACCGCCGCGGCGGACCCGCAAGCCGGCGACGACCTCGCCACCTGCAGGGATCGCCAGGCCGAGACCCAGGCGCGCACGACGGCCTGCGAGAACCTGCTCAACGCCAACCGCGTCACCGGCAAGGACAAAGCGCTCGCGCTCGTCATTCACGCCCAGGCGCTGATCGGCAAGCGCGATTATGACCCGGCGATCGAGGCGCTGACGTCAGCCATCGAGTTCGATCCGGACAATATCGGCGCGATCAACGTGCGCGGCGTCGCCCATGAGCACAAGGGTGAAGACGATCTCGCGATGGCCGATTACAATCTCGCCATCCAGCAGCGGCCGAATTTCGGTTTCGCCTACAACAATCGCGGGACCATTCAGCTGCGCCGCGGCGCGTTGCAGAGCGCGCTCGACGAATTTCAACCTGTCGATCAAATACACGCCGAAATTCCTGCTCGGGTGGACCAATCGGGCCCGTGTGCGCACGCTGATGAAGGACTATGACGGCGCGATCGCCGATTTCGCCGAGGCCGAGAAGATCGATCCGACCGCGCAGCAGATCGCGGCCAATCGCTGCACCACCTACGGCCTGATGGGCAAATACGATCTGGCCTTCGCCGACTGCAACGGTCTGATCGAGAAGCAGCCGAGGAACGTCTACGCGATCAACAATCGTGCCGATGTCAGCATGTTGAAGGGCGATCTCGACGCTGCGCTGAAGGACTACACCAATGTGATCCAGATCAGCCCGAACAATGTCCGCGCGCATTCCGGCCGCGGCCAGCTCTACGAGCGCAAGAACGACCTCGCCCAGGCCCGCGCAGACTACCGCGCGGCGGCCTATTCGCTAACGAAATTCGACGAGTACGACGTCGCCCGCGCCCGCGCCACCGCTCAGGCGCGGCTCGCGGCGCTGACACCGCAAACATCTGCAGGCGGGCCGAGCGGCCGGCGCGTCGCGCTGGTCGTCGGTAACGGCGCCTACAAGAATGTCCACGCGCTGCCCAATCCGCCGCGCGATGCGAAACTGATCGCGGGCGTGCTGCACGATGTCGGCTTCCAGACCGTGATCTCCGTCAGCGACCTGACCCGCGACAAGTTCTTCGACGCGCTGAAGACCTTTGCCGACGAAGCGGAGAAGGCCGACTGGGCGGTGGTCTATTATGCCGGCCATGGCTTCGAGATCGGCGGGGTGAACTACCTCGTTCCCGTTGATGCCAAGCTCGCCGTCGACCGCGACGCCGAGACGCAAGCGGTCGCGCTGGAGCAGGTGATCGCGGCGGTGGGCGCTGCGCGAAAAGTGCGCCTGGTGATCCTGGATGCCTGCCGCGACAATCCGTTTGCGCCGATCATGCAACACACGCTGTCGCTGAAGCTGGTCGACAAGGGCTTTTCCAACATCGAGCCCGGCGCCGGCTTCATGGTGGTCTACGCCGCCAAGCACGGCGAGACCGCGATCGACGGCGACAACGGCGCCGACAGCCCGTTCTCCACCGCACTCGCCCGCGAGATCAAGGAGCCGAGGGTCGAGATCCGGAAGCTGTTCGACATCGTCCGCGACGACGTCTGGTCCGCCACCAGGCACGTGCAACAGCCGTTCACTTACGGCTCGCCGCCGGGGCGCGAGGATTTCTATTTCGTCGCGGAGAAGTGAGATTTTGTAGCCCGGATGGAGCGCAGCGAAATCCGGGAATCGCGAGCGCGGAGCCACCCCCGCATTACGCTGCGCTCCATGCGGGCTACGGCAGCGCCGTAGGGTGGGCAAAGCGAAGCGTCCCACGCGCTGATTGCTTAAGGAGAGAGATCGTGGCCACGGCGCGTTGCGCCTTTGCCCACCCTACAGCAGCGGAGTTTTAGACCACAATACTCAACCGTTTCGCCGCGCGTGTGATCCCCGTATAGAGCCACCTCGCCCTCGACTCCTGAAACGCAAAGCTCTCGTCGAACAGCACGACGTCGTCCCATTGCGAGCCCTGCGACTTGTGCACGGTCAGCACGTAGCCATAGTCGAACTCGTCATAGGGCTTGCGCTGCTCCCAGGCGATCTGCTCGATGCCGCCCTCGAAGCAATCGGCGCGCACCGAGACTTTCGTCACCTTGTGGCCGAGCTCTTCATCCGGCGACAGCCGCATCGAGAGGATGCGCGATTTCGAGCGCGAGGTGTTGCGGGACTTGACGCGCCACAGGCCGCCGTTGAACAGGCCCTTCTTGCGGTTGTTGCGCAGGCACACCAGCTTGTCGCCGGCGACCGGAAAGACGTCCTCGATATTCTGCCGCTGCCGCACCCGCATATTGTAGGCGCGTCTTGTGTTGTTGCGGCCGACCAGCACCTGGTCGGCGCCCATCACGCGATCGGGGTCGAGCTCCTTGCGCGAGACCACCTCGCTCTCGCCGTAACGGCCGATGTCGAGCTCGCGGCCCTCGCGCACGTCCATCGACATCCGCACGATCGGATCGTCCTGGGCCTGGCGATGCACCTCGGTCAGCATCGCGTCCGGCTCGGAATTGGTGAAGAAGCCGCCGCCCTGGATCGGCGGCAGCTGCGCCGGATCGCCCAGCACCAGGAGCGGACAATCGAACGACATCAGGTCGCGGCCGAGTTCGGCATCCACCATCGAGCATTCGTCGATCACGATCAGCTTGGCTTTTGAGGCCGGCGCATCGTCCCACAATTCGAAGCTCGGCTGCTCCTCGCCGGATTCGCGGGCGCGGTAGATCAGCGAGTGGATGGTGGAGGCGTCATCGCACCCCTTGTTGCGCATGACGAGGGCCGCCTTGCCGGTGAAGGCGGCAAACTTCACCTCGCCGTCGACGCCCTCGGCGATATGCCGCGCCAGCGTGGTCTTGCCGGTGCCGGCAAAGCCGAACAGCCGAAACACCGGCGGCGTGCCGTTGCGCCCGGGTTTTGCCTTGAGCCAGTCGCCAACGGCCTTGAGCGCGGCATCCTGATGCGGAGTGAAAGTGGCCATATCTGTCTTGAGGAGGGGCGAAACGATGCGATTCGCCTGATCTCAAAACTAACCATTCCCCCCAAGGGTTCAAGCGCGGGGAGGCCGAGCTGTTGCCCCTGATCGCCGGCACAAGTTTGGATTGTGCCGGCATGGAGCCGATGCGAGAATTGGATGTCAAAGGGGAAGCGCAATAATGGGGCTCACGGCCATCGATCTCGGGCTTCGCGGCGCGGCCAGCGGCGTCTTCCTGTTGATCATCTTGGTGGCGCTGCAGCGTCGTGCCACCAGCCAGCAGGCCTTGCTGGGCATGGCCATGTCTGCCGGAGGCGCGTTCTACGCCATCGCGACCGCGCCTTACTTTCCCAAATCGTCATGGTGGTGGGTGTTGCCGATCCTGTCAGGGCAACCGGCCCTGTTCTGGCTGTGGGCACGTGCAGCGTTCGACGACGATTTCGTGCTGAGGCGATGGCACCGCGCCGTGTTGCTGGGCATCGTGGCCTTCGGCTTCGCGCTCACACTGGGCTGGGCCTACACGCCCGCTTTGGCCAGGGTCGGCGGCCAAGGCCTGGCGCTGCTCAATCTGGCGCTGGCGCTCGCGGCCGCGGTTCAGACGGTCAAGACCTGGCGTGCCGATCTGGTGGCGCGGCGCCGCCGGCTGCGGCTGGCGATATTGGCGATCAATGTCGGGCTCATCACTGTCTTCGTCGGCGCCGGCTTCGCCGCAATTCCCGTCGCTGTTCCCGGCGCGCCCGGCAGCCTTCCGGTCGCGCTCGTCCTGTGTGTGGTGGCGATGATGGCGGCAGTGACCTCTCTCGCCACGCCGCCGGCCGTGCCCGCCAATGACGCCTCGGCGGCCATCGCATCCGGCGACGTGCGCGGGGCCGATCGTGCTGCGACGGCTCGGGTTGTGGTTGACCCGATCCTGCTGCGGCGCCTCGACCAGCTCATGAGCGTGGAGCGCACCTACCGGCAGGAAGGTCTTGCGATCGGGGCGCTGGCGGCGCGGCTCCAGGTTCCCGAGCATCGGTTGCGCCAGGCCATCAACGAGGGCCTCGGCTATCGGAACTTCAATGCGTACCTCAACCATTATCGTATCGAGGACGCCAAACTGGCGCTCTCCGATGTGACGCAACGGGAGGTCCCGGTGCTGACCATCGCCATGGATGCGGGCTTCCAGTCGATCGGACCTTTCAACCGCGCCTTCAAGGCGGAGACCGGGCTCACGCCGACCGAATTCCGGCGCGAGGCGCTGAGCCGGCCGGTTTTGGCCTGCATCGGCGAGCCGCAACGAGAAATCGGCTAGCCGATTTTTGGATCGGGCGAGAGGAGCACGCCCTGCCAGGACAGATTGTGCGGCAGAAAGCCAGCCACCGAGAGCCCGTCCATGTCCCATTCGAGCGCAGTCACTCCCGCATCCGAACGTCTTCACGCCCTCGATGCCCTAAGGGGCATCGCGCTGCTGCTTGGCATCGTCCTGCACGCGACATTGTCGTTCGTGCCGTCCTCGCCCCGGTTCTGGGTCATCCAGGACACGCATCCAAGCCTGATCCTGAGCCTGCTGTCTTTCGCCATCCATGTCTTCCGGATGACGACGTTCTTCCTGATGGCCGGCTTCTTCGCCCGCATGGGCTTGCATCGCCGCGGCGCCCAAAGCTTCGTCCGGGACAGGCTGCAGCGGATCGGGCTGCCGCTCGTGATCGGCTGGCCGATCATCTTCACGCCCATGTACTTCATCGCGATCTGGGCGTCCCATTTCCCGAATGGCGGTTCGATCCAATGGGCGTCCAGCTGGCTGCCGCCCTTGCCGAATTTCCGCCTGACCCATCTCTGGTTTCTCTATGTGTTGCTGCAGCTCTATGCCGCCACGCTGCTGCTGCGGGGCGCGATCGTCTGGCTCGACGCGTCGGGCTCGCTGCGAACCGTCATCGACCGCCTCTTTGCGCGGATCATCCGCCATCCGCTGGCGCCGCTGGTGCTGGCGATCCCGATCGGCATCGCCTTCTGCCTCGACCCAAGATGGGTCAATGTGATGGGGGTGAGGACGCCGGATCAATCGCTCATCACCAATGCGCAGGCCTGGATCGGCTTCGGCACCGCCTTTGGCGTCGGCTGGCTGCTGCATCGGCGGATTGATCTGCTGCGCATCCTCGAGCGGCGCTGGCTTGCGCATCTCTTGGCTGCGCTCTGTCTGATCATGATCGGCTTCGTCTTGTCCGGCGTGATGCTGTCTGCCCCGGGTGCGCCGAAACTGCCATACAGCTTCGCCACGCTCCGGCTTGCCTCCGCCATCCTCTATGCGCCCGCGATCTGGATAACGACCTTCGCGGCGCTCGGGCTTGCGCTCCGGTTCATGTCCGGCTTCAGTCCGACATGGCGCTATCTCGCCGATGCCTCCTACTGGCTCTATCTGATCCACCTGCCGATCGTGATGGCGTTGCAGGTCGCGCTGTCGCAGCGCGACTGGCCCGCTTTGGTCAAATTCGCAATCATTCTCGTCGTTGCGATTCCGCTGATGCTTGCGAGCTATCATCTGATGGTGCGCTTCACCTTCGTCGGCGCGGTGCTGAATGGCCGCCGCGCAATGAGGCGCGTTCTCCCGCAAGGCGGAATTGCGACTGCGTAGACAGCGCCGCCTCACACATTAAGATGCCCGCAACAAGAACAAGCGGGCAAGAAAACTGGGAGACGCGTCATGAAGTTCGGCATCTTCTATGAGCTGCAACTGCCGCGGCCCTGGGTGGCCGGCGACGAGCTCGCCCTTTACCAGAACGCGCTCTCGCAGATGGAACTCGCTGACCGTCTCGGCTACGACCATGCCTGGGTGGTCGAGCATCACTTCCTCGAGGAATATTCGCACTCGCCTTCACCGGAATCGTTTCTTGCCGCCGCGAGCCAGCGCACCAAAAACATCCGCCTCGGCCACGGTATTCTCCAGCTCACCACCAACCATCCGGCACGCGTCGCCGAGCGTGTCGCGGTGCTCGACCTGCTCTCCAACGGCCGCTGCGAGTTTGGCATGGGCGAGAGCGCCTCGATCACCGAGCTGACGCCGTTCGGCCGCGACATGGAGACCAAGAAGGAGGTGTTCGAGGAGGCCGTCGCCGCGATCTTCCCGATGTTCAAGGACGCAGGCTCGGAGCATCACGGCAAATATTTCGACATCCCCTTGCGCAACGTCGTGCCGAAGCCGGTGCAGAAGCCGCACCCGCCGCTGTGGATGGCCTGCTCGCAGCTGCCGACCATCGAGCGCGCCGGCCGCCACGGCTTTGGTGCGCTCGGCTTCCAGTTCGTCAGTGCCGATGCTGCGCATGCCTGGGTGCACGCTTACTACAACGCCATGACGAAACGGCTGCACAAGCTTGCCGACTACGAGATCAACCCGAACATGGCGTTGGTGTCGTTCTTCATGTGCGCCAGGACCGATGAGGAGGCGCGTGCCCGCGCCGACGGCGCCACCTTCTTCCAGTTCGCGCTGCGTTTCTACGGTGCCGCGCAGAACCGCCAACGTCCGGCGCCGTACACGGTGAACATGTGGGACGAATATAACAAGTGGAAGCGCGACAATCCGGAGGCGCAGGAGGCCGCGCTGCGCGGCGGCCTGATCGGCTCACCCGAGACCATCAGGCGAAAGCTGAAGCGCTTCCAGTCCTCGCATATCGACCAGGTCATCCTGCTCAATCAGGCCGGCAAGAACAGCCACGAGCACATCTGTGAATCGCTCGAGCTGTTCGGCCGCGAAGTGATGCCGGAGTTTCAAAACGATCCGGCCCAGGCCGCCTGGAAGAGCAGCGTGATGAGCGGCGAGATCCAGCTCGAAGAGATCGATACTGAAGCCTTCACGGATCGCTACGGCAAGCTCGCGATCACTGTCGCCCCAGTGAAGGCCGCAGCTGGGTAGGGCTGCCCACCTCCACATCGTCGTCCTGGCTTTCGCCAGAACGTCTGCGAAGTGCTGCGCTTGCTCGCTGGGCCTGGTCACCTGAATTGCGATCGAAGTTCCGCCAGCTCTATTGCGTCGTTCTGTTGCTGCTGAAGATGAACGCCGCCTGAAACAAGCTCCCGCTGTCGGTGCGCACCTCGACCGCAACGTCTTCCCGTTCATCCAGGCTTGCGAGATCGCGCGCCAGGCCTGCCAGCGTCTCGGCTGCTTCTACTTCAGCTTCGCGCTGAGTTGGAAACTCCAGCCCTTCCTCGTCCGGATAGAGCCCGGTGCTGTCCCTGATGTCGAAATAATAGCGCATCACCGCATCACCCTCTGATGTGGCCCTGCTTCAACACCAGCGTTCGCAGGCGGTTCCTGATCACCGAGGGCGCCACCAGGTTCAATGCGAATCTGATAGGGACAGTGCAGCTGTCGCTTCTCACCTTGGGGAGATCGGAGCCTGGCTCGCGGACGCCGAAATCTGTGGAAGGGGCAGCTTGCGTTCGGGGAGCTTCTTCTTCGGAGGCGCCGGCAACAAGCCTTCCCTGATGGCCTGCTTGCGGGCGAGCTTGCGAGCCCGCCTGATGGCTTCGGATTTCTCGCGCGTCTTTCTCTCCGAAGGCTTCTCGTAAGCGCGCCGCTGTTTCATTTCGCGGAAGACGCCTTCCCGTTGCATCTTCTTCTTCAGGACACGAAGCGCCTGGTCGACATTGTTGTCGCGGACAAGAACCTGCATGGAAACTCCTCGCTGGGCTGCAAGATGGAATGATCCTGCACGCAGCCGATTGCGCAGGAGACCGGTGACGAATGGGAGAATGAGGGCGACCGCTGATGTCTTCGCCGGCCTCGAGCGCGCAGTTTGCGTGTTACGGCGATGCGGTTCAGTGGCGACGACGTGACCACCCCCGCGCGGCCAAGTCAACGACCAAGTCAATCGATAAAGGCCTTTGCGCGTGCCGGCGTTCCGTCTGGAAGGGCGCCAGAACAGTGTCAAAACCGCCGCTTTGAAAACAAATTGGCCGTATTCCTTGCAAAAGCGCAGATGTCGTGTATATTCACGTCATTCGATTAGCCGCTGTGCCTTGTTGATCGCGCCTGCGGGCTCCTTTTCCAAAGACATCGACGAAGTTGAAACGACCGCGTGATTGTCGCGCGGCATGCGCTTGCGCGCTTTGGAGAAGAGCATGACGACAGGTACAGTGAAGTGGTTTAACGGCCAAAAGGGCTTCGGATTCATTCAGCCGGACGATGGCAGCAATGATGTGTTCGTTCACATCAGTGCGGTCGAACGCGCCGGCCTTGCGGGCCTCGGTGAGGGCCAGAAGGTCAATTTCGAGGCCAAGACCGACAAGATGCGGGGCAAAGTCAGCGCAGAGAATCTCTCGCTGGCCTGATCTCGCTGCGCCGTTTCACGGATGTACTGAAACGGCTGTGATGCCCGCTCGATCCCCGGATTGAGCGGGTTTTGCCGATTGCACGACAGGGTGAAGGATGAACGCCAGGAAATCGGCTGTACCGTCGCCTGAAGCAATTGCGCGCTCTCATCGCCAGCGTCTGGCGGCCGAAGAGGGCGCACGGGCGATCGCGGATGTCGAACGGCAGGGTGTCGAGGTTCGCAAGAACATGGCGCGACTGCGCGAGTTGCGCGAAGCCAAGGAAGCCGCTGACGCCGTTATTGCAGCAACTTTGCCAGCACCGGCGCTGAAGAAGCGTGCAAGGAAGTCGCCGCGATAACCCAGGTCAGTGATCGTCTCAAGGATCGTCCCAAGCCGGAGTGCTGATCGTGCCCAGAGTGAAGTCGGACGGCGGTGGAACCATCACCTTCACGCTCGCGCACGGGGCGGCGCGGCAGATATGCAGACTTACGACGACGTTCCAGACCGAGAAGCAGGCCTTCAGCTATCTTCACAAATATCGCACCGAGTTCGAGCGGATCGCGCGGGCGCGCCTTGCTTCCGGGGAGCTCGAAGACGGGGTCGTCGTTCTCTCGATGCTCTAGAAGCTATTTGGAAGACTCTTTTGCGCGGTCTTCCCGTGCCAGACGCTCCGCCTTCAGGCGTTCGCGATTTTCTTGAAAGGTTCGCTCCGCTTTTGCGTAGTCGGTCATTGGCTTGGCTTTGGCGGTCGGCTTGAAAGCATTGTTGGCGTCCCGCAGATGGCGGGCCTTCGCGTCTTTTCTGATCATAGTCCCTCCATGAGCCCGACGATCCTCCGCCGGCATCTTGCGACCGCCCGTCAGGACGGTGCCTGCAGTCCAGGCGACGTCAGCTACTTGTTGACTTCGCCGGCGACGTCAAGCTGCCGCGCTTTTTGCAAGAGCTCGGTGCGGCGGACACCAAGGGGCATTTCCTTGGCCTGCTGGCGTAAACTGATCGCCTCTTGCGCCAGGCGATATTCGAATGTGTTCGATTGCTCCGGGGATCGTTGAGTTGACATGCTCATGCTCCGCTGTGGGGGTTGAGCGGGAGCGCGACATGCGTTCACATCACCGATAGATGCCAAGAGCCGCTCGATGGCAGTGAGACTGTGCGCTGTTGTCCGCGGGATAGCGAGCGCTTTGTTCGAGTTCCCGGCAGGAACAGGGATGCGCCGTCATTTTCTGTTGCGGGCCGATGGTGGACACGTGCTGTCGCGCAATATCAACGTGGCGGGAAGCTCGATATCCTTGCGCACCGCGGACTTCTCCGTCGTCATCAGTGCAATCAGCTCGGCGGCCGCGCTGGCGCCGAGTTCCCGACGCGGCTGCACAATGGTGGTCAAGGTCGGCTCGCAATAATCCGCATAGGGAATGCCGTCAAAGCCGACGACGGAGAGATCGTGCGGGATCCGCAGTCCCCCCGACTGCACGGTCTTGATCAGGCCGATCGCCATCTCGTCATTGGCGGCAAACAAGGCGGTCGGACGGACCTCCGGGCTGAGCGCAAGCAGCGCCCGGCCGGCCTCGACACCGGTTCGAAAGGTGAAATCGCCTGATATGATCAAGCCGCCCGCTGCAGCAATGCCGGCCTCTTTCAGGGCCTGCTTGTAACCTTCGAGACGCTGTCGTTCCAGGATGGTCGATTGCGGTCCCGACAGATAGGCGATGCTGGTATGCCCGAGCTTGATCAGATGCCGCACCGCCTCGCGTGCGGCGCCGACATTGTCGATGCAAACCTGCGGGAAGCTCGCGCCGGGAATATATTCGCAGGCCCCCACCAGCGGCACGTGCGCGTCGCGCAAGTCGCGGTCGCGACTGCGGATCACGTGACCGCACAGCAGCAGCACGCCGTCGGCCTGGCCGGCACAGACCAGGTCGACATAGCGCGCCTCCTTCTCCGGCGGACCGGCCAGATTGGCAATGACGAGACCGTAACCGGCGGCTGACAGCGTATCGTCGATGCCCTGCAGGATCTCTGCGAAGAACGGGTTGGCGATGTTGGGCACTGCCACAAGCACCACCATGGTCTTGCGGACGCGCAGATTCCTTGCCGAGATGTTCGGCGTATAGGAGGTGTCGCGGACCGCGGCGAGCACGCGGTTGCGCGTTTCCTCGCTCACCACTTCGGGCCGCGCCAGCGTCCGGCTCACGGTCGCGACCGACACGCCGGCAAGCCGCGCAACGTCGGCGATCTTCGCGGGCGGCCGACGGCTCTCCTTGGTGCGCTTGCTCATCTGCTGATCCAGATCCGGGCGGCCCTCGCCGCGCTTGCAAATTCCTACGGTTGTGATACGATCTTATGTAATCGATTACATGAACCTGTAAAGGGTCATCTGCCCGCAAACGGGCTTACACGGGAGGGAAGTCATGAAGCGAACGCTGCTAGCCGCGGTGGCCGTTGCCACGACGGCGCTTGTCTCGTTGCCGGCCAACGCCCAGGAGATGAAGGCGGAGGTGATCCACTGGTGGACCTCCGGCGGTGAGGCCGCCGCCGTGAAGGTGTTTGCCGACCAGTTCACCAAGGCAGGCGGCACCTGGATCGATAGCGCCGTCGCCGGCGCGGCGAACGCACGAAACGCAGCGATCACCCGCACCGTTTCCGGCAATCCGCCGACCGCCATGCAACTCAACACCGGCAAGCAGTTCGACGAATTGGTGGAAGGCGATTTGCTCGCCGATGTCGATGCGGTCGCAGCCGAAGGCAATTGGAAAGGCGTGATGCCCGCCGCGATCATTGCCGCGGCGACCCGCAACGGCAAGATGTATGCAGTGCCGATCAACATCCACGGTCAGAACTGGCTCTGGTACAACAAGGCCGTGCTCGCCTCCGTCGGCGCCGACGAGCCGAAGAGCTGGAATGACGCGCTCGTCATTCTCGACAAGCTCAAGGCCGACGGCAAGGTGATCCCGCTGGCCTTCTCGGGCCAGAAGAACTGGGAGCAGAATCTGTTCAACGCGGTCATGATCGGCGTCGGCGGCGCGCAGATGTGGACCGGCATCCTCGGCAAGCGCGACGCGGCGCTGGCGCAGAGCCCCGAGTTCAAGACGGTCGCCGTCACCTACAAGAAGCTGAAGGACTATGTCGATCCCGGCGCGCCCGGCCGCAACTGGAATGACGCGACCAACATGGTCATCCAGGGCAAGGCCGCGATGCAGATCATGGGCGACTGGGCCAAGGGCGAGTTCGTCGCCGCCGGCAAGGTCCCCGACAAGGACTATGGCTGCACCGTGCTGTCCAATGGCAGCGGCGGCTATGTGATGGGCGGCGACGTGTTCGTCTTCCCGAAAGCCAAGGACCCCGCCACCACCAAGGCGCAGCTGACCTTGGCGAAATTGATGCTGACACCGGAGACGCAGATTCAGTTCGCGCTGAAGAAGGGCTCGATCCCGGTGCGGAGCGATGTCGATGCGTCAGCCCTGGACGCGTGCGCCCAGAAGGGCATGCGCTATGTCGCCGACAAGGCCCAGCAAATGCCGTCCGGCGACATGCTGGCGCCGCCCGCTCTGACCGGCGCGCTGCAGGATGCCATCTCGCAATATTGGAACACCAATATGAGCGCCGACGAGTTCTCCGCCAAGGTTGCTGCGGTGCTGAAATCCGCAGAGTGAAGCATCGCAAGGGGCGGCCGGCGAATGGTCGGCCGCCTCTCCTGATCCGTCGATCCCTCTCCAACCCGGCGACACGATGCGTCTTTCGCTGACCTCCCGATTGTCCGTGATCTCGGCGCTCCTGCCGGCGCTGATGGTGATGCTCGTCGTCTATATCGGTGCCACGAGCTGGACGGCGTGGATGTCGCTGACCAATTCGCGGATGTTGCCGAACAACAACTTCATCGGCTTCCGGCAATATCAACTGCTGTTCAGCAACGATCGCTGGCTCACCTCGGTCCACAACATCGTCATCTACGGCGTGCTGTTCGTCTCGCTGGCGCTGCTGATCGGGTTCCTGCTGGCGGTCGCGATCGACCAACGGGTGCGAGCCGAGGACACCATCCGCTCGATCTACCTCTATCCCTATTCGATGTCCTTCGTGGTCACGGGGCTGGTGTGGCAGTGGCTGCTGAACCCGACGCTCGGCGTCCAGTATGTGCTGCGCAGCTGGGGCTTCGCGGGTGCAAGTTTCGACTGGATCGTGCGGCCGGAGACCGCGATCTACTGCCTGGTGATCGCCGGCGTCTGGCAGGCCTCGGGCCTGGTGATGGCGATCATGCTGGCGGGTCTTCGCGGCATCGACGATGAAATCTGGAAGGCGGCGCGGGTTGACGGCCTGCCGAAATGGCGGGTCTACGTCTCCATCATCATCCCGATGATGGGCGCCAGCTTCGCGACGGCGGCCGTGCTGCTCTCGACCGCCGTCGTGCGTCTCTACGACCTGTCGGTGTCGATGACCAATGGCGGCCCCGGCATCGCGTCCGAAGTGCCCGCCAAGTTCGTCATGGACCATCTGTTCGAGCGGGCCAATATCGGCCTTGCGACCGCGGCCGCCACCACCATGCTGGTGACCGTGATCGCAGTCGTCGCGCCCTATCTCTATTGGCGCGCGCGCAAGGGAGAGGTGCGATGAGCGCGATCACTCTTGGCGCGGTCAGGCCAAGATTCAGGCCAAGGCGCATCAGCCCGGCGCGCTGGGGCCTCTATGCCTTCATCCTGATCACGGCACTGTATTTCCTGCTGCCGCTTTATGTCATGATCGTCACGTCGCTGAAGCCGATGGCGGAGATCCGGCAGGGCCATCTGCTCGCGCTCCCGGCCTCGCCGAGCCTCGCGGCATGGGTCAAGGCCTGGACGTCGGCCTGCACCGGCCTCACCTGCGAGGGCATCAGGACCGGTTTTTTCAATTCGCTGCGCATATTGCTGCCGTCGGTGGTGATCTCGATCGTGGTGGGATCGTTGACCGGCTACGCGCTGTCGCTGTGGCGCGTGCGCGGCGCAAACATCCTGTTCGGCGCGATGATGATCGTCGCCTTCATCCCGTACCAGGTGTTCATCTATCCGCTGGTGCGGGTGTTCTCCTTCACCGGGCTCGGCCAGTCGCTTGCCACCATCGTGACCATTCACACGATCTTCGGGCTTCCGACCATGACGCTGCTGTTCCGCAACTACTTCGCCTCGCTGCCGGTCGAATTGTTCAAGGCCGCGCGCATCGACGGCGCCGGCTTCTACCAGATCTATGCCCGCATCATGATGCCGATGGCGACGCCGATGATCGTCGTCGCGGTGATCCTGCAGACCACCGGCATCTGGAACGATTTCATCCTCGGCCTGGTGTTCGCTGGCCGCGACAATCTGCCGATGACCGTGCAGCTCAACAACATCGTCAACTCGACGCAGGGCGAGCGCGCCTACAATGTCGACATGGCGGCCACGCTTCTGACCGCACTGCTGCCGCTCGTGATCTATTTCGGCTCCGGCCGCTGGTTCGTTCGCGGCATCGCCGCGGGCGCTGTGAAGGGCTGAGGCAACATGGAACGCTGCAACGTCGATATCACGAAGCTGCAGATCGGCTTTGGCGGCTTGAAGGTTCTGGAAAACCTCGACCTTCATGTCGACGCCTCCGAATTCCTCGTGCTGCTCGGCCCCTCCGGCTGCGGCAAGTCGACCCTGCTGAACGCCATCGCCGGACTGATCGAGGTCAAGGGCGGCCAGATCCGGATCGGCGATCGCGACGTGACCTGGGCCGAGCCGAAGGATCGCGGCATCGCCATGGTGTTCCAGAGCTACGCGCTCTATCCGCGCATGAGCGTGCGCAAGAACCTGTCCTTCGGGCTGAAAGTCGCGCGCACGCCGCAGGACGAGATCGACAGCCGTGTCGGCGAGGCCGCAAAGATGCTGCGGCTGACCGAGCTGCTCGACCGCCGTCCGTCCGAACTCTCCGGCGGGCAGCGCCAGCGCGTCGCGATCGGCCGCGCGCTGGTGCGTCATGCCGGCGTCTATTTGTTCGACGAGCCGCTCTCTAATCTCGACGCCCAATTGCGTGCCGAGCTCAGGGTCGAGATCAAGCGCCTGCACGCGCGCCTCGGCGCCACCATGATCTACGTAACGCACGACCAGATCGAGGCGCTCACCCTTGCCGACCGTATCGCCGTCATGCAGGGCGGCGTCATCCAGCAGCTCGATACGCCGAAGAAGATCTATCGCGAGCCGGCCAACCGCTTCGTGGCCTCCTTCGTCGGCTCGCCCGCGATGAATTTCCTGCGCGGCCGGATCCTCCGCGATGGCGCCCCGGTGTTCATCGCCGGTGACGTCAGGTTCGACCTGAACGGCTACGCGTTCCGCATCCCGCCATCAGATGCGCCGGCTATCCTCGGTATCCGCCCCGAGCACATCGAGATCGTCGGCTCCGAGCATCCATCCGCCGTGACGGCACGTGTCGAGATGGTGGAACCGATGGGCGCCGACGCGCTGATCTGGTGCCGCCTTGCCGACGGGACCGCGTTCTCCTTCCGCGCCGATGCCGATGCAAAGGCGGGTGCGGGCGATAGCCTTGCCTTGCGGTTTCCAGCCGAAGCCTTCTCCCTGTTCGACGACCAGAGCGGACAGCGTCTTTAACTCCGCAACCCACCTCGCAAGAGACCCCAGCATGACCACGCCGATAGACCTCCTGTCCTTCCAGCTCTATTCCGCCCGTTCGATCGAACCGCTCGAGGCGCAGTTCAAACTGCTTGCCGGCCTCGGCTACAGGATGGTCGAGCCCTGGGGGGCGCTGGTCAACGACCCCAATACGTTGAAGCGGCTGCTCCAGCAGTATGGCATGACCGCGCCGAGCGCGCATGTCGGGCTCGACCGGCTGCGCGCCGACGCCGCCGGCACCGCGAAGCTCTGCAAGGGATTGGGGATCGATACGGTCTTTGCCCCGGCGCCGCCACCCGGCGAACGCGAGGGTGGCGAGACGGAGTGGCGCGGCATCGGGCGCGAGCTGGCCGCGATCGGCAAGGCGGTAACAGGCGAGGGGCTGCGCTTCGGCTGGCACAACCACCATTGGGAATATGGCCGCGCCGCGAGCGGGCTGAGCTATCTCGAATGCCTGTTCGAGGAAGCACCCGAGCTGGTCTGGGAGGCGGATCTCGCCTGGATCGTGCGCGGCAACGGCGATCCGGTCGCCGAAATCAAGAAGCACGCGCGGCGCCTGGTCGCCTGCCACATCAAGGACCTCGCACCTTCAGGGCAATGCCTGGACGAGGACGGCTGGGCCGATCCCGGCCACGGCACCATGGACTGGGCGGCGTTGCTGGCCGCGATGAAGGAAGCGAACGTGTCGCTGTTCGTCGCCGAACATGACAAGCCGAACGACGTCGCCCGCTTCGCGCGCCGGGCGCGCGAGACCGTGGCCGCTTGGAACTGACGGAATGAGTGACATGAGCAAGCTCGGCGTCGGCGTCATCGGATGCGGCAACATCTCGACGATCTACCTGCGGAACATGCCGAACTTCCGCGATCTCAGGCTGGTCGCCTGCGCCGATCTGCGCCCCGAGGTCGCGCGCGACCAGGCCGGGCCGTTCGGCATCGAGGCCTTGACGATCGAGGCGCTGCTGGCGCGTCCCGACATCCAGATCGTCGTCAATCTCACCACCCCCAACGCGCATTTCGCGGTCAGCCACGCCGCGCTGACCGCCGGCAAGCATGTGTTCGGCGAGAAGCCGATCACGGTCGAGGCCGCCGATGCAGCCGCGCTGGTCGCCGAAGCTGCGCAGCGCGGCCTCAAGCTCGGCTGCGCGCCCGACACGTTCCTCGGTGGCGGCGGCCGGACCGCGCGCGAGCTCGTCGATGCCGGCAGGATCGGCAAGGTGCTCTACGGCACCTGCTTTCTGATGTCGCACGGGATGGAGCACTGGCACCCGGATCCCACCTTCTTTTTCAAGCCTGGCGGCGGACCCATCCTCGACATGGGGCCTTATTACCTGGCGGCCCTGATCAATCTGTTGGGATCGGTGACGCATGTGCAGGGACGCGCGAGTTCCGGCTTCGCCACGCGGCTCGTCTCCTCGAAAGGGCCGATGAACGGCAAGTCGATTCCGGTGGAGACTCCGACGACGGTGATGGCGCTTCTTCACTTCGAGACAGGCGCCGACATCGTCTTCACCATGAGCTGGGACGTGTGGAAGCACGGACATGCACCGATCGAGCTGTACGGCACCGAGGGATCGCTGCGCGTGCCGGATCCGAACTTCTTCGGAGGCGTGGTGCAATATACCGAGAAAAGCAGCGACTGGATTTCGCTCGCAGCCGATGACCGCGCGTTCGGCAAGCCGAATTGGCGCTCGCCGAACTGGCCCGATCACATGCCGAGCCAGGCCAATTACCGCTGCCTCGGTGTCGCTGACCTCGCCAGCGCGGTGTTGCATGGCACGCCGCATCGCGCCTCCGGCGCGCTGGCAAGCCATGCGCTCGAGGTGATGCACGCCACCCTGAAGGCGGGTGTCGAGGGCGGCGAGATCGCCGTGCAATCGCGCGTCGATCGGCCCGCCGCCATGTCCGAGACCGACGCCCTGGCGCTGTGGGCGGCGGAGACGTTCTGAGGCCCGACAGGGGTGGCGGCCTCGCCGTATCGTTGCTCAGGCCGCCACGCGAAACAAGCAAGAAGGAATCATGCGATGAAGATGATCAAGGGACCGGCAATTTTCCTCGCCCAGTTCGCATCCGACACGGCGCCGTTCAATTCCTTCGATTCAATCTGCAAATGGGCCGCCTCGCTCGGCTATATCGGCGTCCAGATTCCGAGCTGGGATGGGCGGCTGTTCGACCTGAAGAAGGCGGCGGACTCGCAAGGCTACGCCGACGAGGTGAAGGGTATCGCTGCCCGTCACGGTCTCGCGATCACGGAGCTTTCGACCCATCTCCAGGGCCAGCTTGTCGCCGTTCATCCGGCCTACGACGCCGTGTTCGACGGCTTCGCCGTGCCTGAAGTGCGCGGCAATCCGAAAGCGCGCACCGAATGGGCCGTCGACCAGGTCAAGTCGGCGATCCGCGCCTCGAAGCGCCTCGGGCTCAGCGCGCACGCGACTTTCTCAGGCGCACTCGCCTGGCCCTATATTTATCCGTGGCCGCAACGTCCGCCCGGCCTCGTCGAGGAGGCCTTCGACGAGCTCGCCAGGCGATGGCGGCCGATCCTCGACCATGCCGACGCGCATGGCGTCGATATCGCCTACGAGATACACCCCGGCGAAGATCTGCACGACGGCGTCTCCTATGAGATGTTCCTCGAAAGGGTGAACAACCATCGCCGCGCCAACCTGCTCTACGACCCCTCGCACTTCGTGTTGCAGCAGCTCGACTATCTCGACTACATCGATATCTACCACGACCGCATCAAGGCCTTTCACGTCAAGGACGCCGAGTTCAACCCGACCGGCAGGCAGGGCGTCTATGGCGGCTTCCAGAGCTGGGTGAACCGGGCCGGCCGCTTCCGTTCGCCGGGTGACGGGCAGATCGATTTCGGTGCGGTGTTCTCGAAGCTGACGCAGTATGATTACGGCAGTTGGGCCGTGCTCGAATGGGAATGCGCGTTGAAGCATCCCGAGGACGGTGCGCGCGAGGGCGCCGAGTTTATCAAAAACCATATCATCCGCGTCACCGAAACGGCCTTCGACGATTTCGCCGGCGCCGGCACCGACGTCGCGATGGTCCGCAAGGTGCTCGGCATCTCCTGAAAGCGAGGCAACAGATGGCAATCGAGGCAGGCAACGAGACCGGGGGTCACCGCCGTATCCGGCTCGGCATGGTCGGCGGCGGGCAGGGGGCTTTCATCGGTTCGGTGCATCGCATTGCTTTCAGGATCGATGACCAGTTCGAGCTCGTGGCCGGTGCACTTTCATCCGAGCCTGGTCGCGCCAAAGCTTCGGCAAAGGAGCTCGGGATCGCCGCGGATCGCGCCTATGGCAGCTTTGAGGAGATGGCCCGAGCGGAAGCCGCCCGGCCTGATGGCATCGAGGCGGTCTCGATCGTCACCCCCAATCACATGCATGGCCCGGTGGCAAAGGCCTTCCTCGCAGCCGGCATCCACGTGATCTGCGACAAGCCGCTGACCACGACCGTCACGGAAGCCGAGGAGCTGGCGGCGCTGGTGCAAAAGACCGGCAAGGTCTTCGTCGTCACGCATAATTATGCCGGCTATCCCATGATCCGCCAGGCCCGCGCCATGGTGGCATCAGGTGATCTCGGCGAGATCAGGCTGGTCCAGGCCGAATATCTCCAGGACTGGTTGACGGAGCGGCTTGAGGCCACGGGCCAGAAGCAGGCGGCATGGCGCACCGATCCGGCCCGCTCCGGCGCCGGCGGCTGCATCGGCGACATCGGGACTCATGCCTATCATCTCGCGTGCTTCGTCAGCGGGCTCCAGCTCGACGAACTGCTTGCCCAGCTCTCGACCTTCGTGCCGGGGCGGCTGCTCGACGACGACGTCCAGATCCTTCTGAGGTGGAAGGGAGGTGCCAAGGGCATGCTCTGGGCGAGCCAGGTCGCGGTCGGCAATGAGAACGGCTTGAAGCTGCGCGTCCACGGCACCAAGGGCGGTCTCGAATGGGCGCAGTCCGATCCGAACTATCTCTGGTTCACGCCCTACGGCCAGCCGAAGCAGCTGCTGACCCGCGCAGGCGCTGGCGCGCTGCCGGAGGCGGGCCGCGTCAGCCGCATCCCGTCAGGTCACCCCGAAGGCTACCTCGAGGGATTTGGGACCATCTATGCCGAAGCCGCGCGCGCCATTCGCGCCGCCGCGGCCGGCGTCGAACCCGATCCGGCGGTGATCTATCCGACGGTGCATGACGGGCTTGCCGGCATGAAGTTCATCGACGCCGCGGTGAAATCATCCGCGGCCAATGGCGCCTGGGTCCGCGTCGGTTGATAAGCTCCGCCCGCAAGGTTTGCAGACAATTTGAGCCTGCTGCTGGCCGTCAGCGACGTTGCCGAGCGCTTCGTCGAGATCCGCTCGGTACGGCAAGGCGGACCGGATTTGTGCCCGTTGAGTTCTTCGCATTTTGGCCCGAAGGGGCCAATAGTCGATGACACATCCTAACGTCCAAGGCACAGCTCTGCGGCGGGTTGCGCGGCGTTCGGATTGATCGGAAATGACAAAGGCCGATCAACCATCAGCATACGTTCGCTTGGCTGCGGAGCGTGCCGTGGGCCTCGCTCGGCGACTTCAGCCGCCTAGCGACGCCCGGCAGCTTTCGAGTCTTCCTTCTGGATCCCGAGGTCTTGTCGTTTGGCCCCTTTCGCCACCGGAAGCCGCCAACCACGTCTGATCGCCATGACCCGAAGCAGGAAGCATGAAATCAGCGCGACTGTCGTCACCGCAGCCACCGGTAGCTGCAGCACGTGGCCGATCACCACGACGGCAGCTGCCGCCAGCGCAGCGACCGCGTAGAGGTCGGCGCGCAGGACGGTCGGTATCTCGGCGAGCAGCACGTCGCGCACCATGCCGCCGCCGATCCCGGTAACCATTCCAAGGACGGTAGCCATCACAGGATTGAGCCCGAACGATAGCGCCTTTGACGAGCCTGTGACGGCAAAAAGGGCAAGTCCCGCTGCGTCGAGATAAAGTACCGCGTTCGACATCCGGACGATGACGGGCGAGAAGTAGAAGGTGACGAGCCCTGCGACGAGCGAGACGCCCAGATAACGCCAGTCGCCGACGGCTCCCGGAGGCACCGCGCCTATCAGGAGGTCGCGGGTGATACCCCCCGAGTTTCCTGCTGCGAAAGACAAGACCATGACGCCGAAGAGGTCTAGACCGCGCTTGGTCCCCGCCAATGCCCCGCTGAGTGCGAAGACGAAAGTCCCGGTCAGGTCGAGTACGACAGGCAGCTTGTCCATCACTCGGCTTTCCTTGCCTTAACCCTCGAGCGAGTGAGGGCGGTCCGGCGCTTAGCGTTCACTATGCCGTAAGCCAGGCGCGGGCGGCAACGACCAGCGCTTCGACGCCGGTCCGCAGCGTCGGGTGAAGAACGGGGGCGAATTTGGGACTATGGTTCACCGGAAGTTCGTTGATTCTATTCGCATGCTTGGCCTTCGCGTAAATTTCCGGATCGGTGCCGCCGACGAACCAGAAGACCGAGGGCACATGCCATTCTGAACCGAACGAACCGAAGTCCTCGCTGGCAGGGGCTGGTCCTGTCGCCCGGACACGGTCGGCGCCAAAGTGACTCCGGAATGCGTCCACCACCCGGCTGGTGGCTTCCTGGTTGTTCACGTTCAGAGGGTAGCGATCGATGGTCGTGATCTCCGGCGGCCGCGGCGCACCAGAAGCTGCTGCCTCGGCATTGGCGATTCGCTCAATCGCAGCCAGTACCCGTGAGCGCACGCCGGCATCGAAGGTCCGCACGTTCAGCTTGATGATGGCTTCGTCCGGGATGACGTTTTCCTTGGTGCCTGCCTGCAGGACCCCCACTGTCAGCACCGCGGCGTCAGCGGCAGCCAGTTCGCGCGAGACGATGGTCTGCAGCCGTAGCACGGTCGAAGCGGCCATCACGACGGGATCAATGCTGGCTTGCGGCATCGAGCCGTGCGCGCCTCGTCCGAACAGGCGTATCTGCAAGCTGTCCGCCGCTGACGTGATCGCGCCGGCGCGGCCGGCGACCGTGCCGGAAGGGCCAACCATGACATGCTGGCCCAGGATCACGTCAGGTTTCGAAAAGCGCTTGAACAGACCGTCGTCAATCATGGCCTGCGCGCCTTCACCCGTTTCCTCCGCGGGTTGGAAGACCGCCATGAGCGTGCCCCGCCAAGAGGTCTTGGCTTCCGCCATAAGCTTAGTGGCGCCCGCAAGCCATGTGACATGCATGTCGTGGCCGCACATGTGCGACACTGGCACCGTATTGCCGTCCTTGTCCGTCGCCGTCACCTTGCTCGCATACGCAAGGCCGGTCGCTTCCTGAATCGGCAGCGCGTCCATGTCGGCGCGCAGCATGACCGTGGGTCCCTGGCCGTTTCGAAGAAGTCCAACGACCCCGGTCTTACCTATACCGGTCGTCACTTCGTAGCCGGCGGCGCGAAGCCGGTCCGCCGCCAATCCCGCCGTGCGAGTTTCCTGCATGGAGAGCTCCGGATGCGAGTGTACATCCTTGTAGACAGCTTCCAGATCGGGAAGCATTCCGTCGAGGGTTTGCAGAGCCTTGGTCTCGCTCATGGTTCCGATCCTTGTGAGATTTCGCCGAGCTAACTTGCGGCGGTCTGGGATAGCCCATGGTCGCTTTTCCGTTACCGCTTGCTGTTGGCTACGATCCACGATTCAAATGCATCCATGAACTGCTGCAGGAACTTGCGCGTCCCCTCGTTGACGAGCTTGCCATCAGCGTCGAAGAGCTTGTCGGCTCCGCCGAGATAGGCTTCCGGCTGCGGCATCGCTGGCACGTTAAGAAACACCAGAGACTGCCTCAAATGGTGGTTAGCACCGAATCCGCCGATGGCTCCCGGCGAAGCGCTGACGACTGCTCCAGGCTTGCCGTTCCAAGCACTCCTGCCGTACGGACGCGATCCGATATCGAGCGCGTTCTTCAGTGCGGCCGGCACTGACCGGTTGTGCTCGGGCGTGACGAAGAGAACGGCATCTGCAGCCCTGATGCGCTCACGAAAAGAAGTCCATACAGCAGGCGGCGCCTCGTCACTATCTTGGTTGTAGATCGGGAGCTGGCCTATTTCGATGTCACTGAGCTTCAATGACGCGGGGGCGAGCTGGCCTAGCGCATTCGCCAGTTTGCGATTAATAGACTGCTTCCGGAGACTGCCAACGAGCACCGCGACGTCGCGTGTTTCGGTCATGGTATGCCTCCTTCGGCATCGTTGATCGCGGACGCGCCAAATTCACCAAATCGCAAGCGGCGCCGCATCCTAATTCTTCAGCAGAAAATCGTCATCTGCGCTGGTCCGGTGGGCGTGCAAGTCACCCCCTCAACGGGCAGAACCGTTCTGGTGCTTCCGAATAAGCCCGGCCGAACATGCCAGCCCTTGTGACCTTTTTGAGCGACTTCTTTGCTGGTGAGCCCATCTTGCATCCCGAACCTGCAGAGGTTCGCGCTGTTCCAACACAACACCGTGCTCGCCGCCCACGGGGTCATTGATAAATCCTATCGCTTCACGAGTCCGGAATTGGCCCGAAGGCGAAGGTCGGCTCCGCTGTCCCGTACGTCGGCAGCCGGGATTAGACCGGTCATCCCAAAAGCGCGGCCAAATCGACACGAATGACCCTAACCGGCCATACAGCTACGAGAACTTTATTAGAGCGTTCGCCTGCGCCGCTTGGCCCAAACACCTCGGACTTTCGATCGTTTGCGGCTGCTTCTCTCGACAGTCTCCAATACCCGGGCGCGGAGATTCCGAAGTTCTGCAAGTTGAGAGTTGAGAAGCCAGACCCGTTGTTTCAAGATGACCATACGGTCGCAAATCCGCCCACGACGACTCATTATAAGCCCCAAGAGCTGCAACTGCTGAAAAATACTGACGTCCGTAAAAGCACGTTCAGTTGGAGGCTAGCGTCGTTTTACGTAAAAGATGTGAAGCGGCACACATGCGGCAGGAAAAGTATTCTTCAGTGCAGCCGTCATAAATCCGTAATGTTAGGGCACAGAGCTTCTCGTGGGTGACGGCCTTGTCTGTTGTGGCATCGTCGCCAGTATGGGAGTGCGACATGACGGAAAACACGCAATTGCAGGAAGATCGACGCAGCCGTTTATTGGAAGCCGCGAGCCGCGAGATGGCGCGGTTTGAGCGGCAAGAGAGCGAATTTCGCAAGAAGGATCGCGAGGAGCGCGCGGCCGCATTACGGCTTCCATTGGACCAGATCAATTAGGTGCGTCACATCACCCTCATCTGGCTTCTTTAGCGTGAACGTGCGCCGGGCCGCCCCCTCGTGCTTGCGACCTCCCCGTCCATGCGTTTGCCTTGAAAATAAAGGTCCATCACGTCGGGGTTTACAGAGTGCTCGGCTCGCAGCGCCTCGGCTGCAATGAGTTCAGCATCTAGCGCGTTGGCGAGCCGCGCAATAATCTCGCCCTGCATATCGTCCAACGATAGTACACCGTACGACGGATCAGACGGTAGTGCCAAACACGTTTTGACAGACGCGCGCCCAACCTGACGCCCACTTGTGGCCCTTCGCTGCCGCATCCCACGGCTGAGGATATGTCGGCTATCAGGGTCAGATCGGGCCTAACTTAACTGGGCTAAACCTTTCGCGATTGCCCCGAAGCGGACTTGTTGGCCGTTCTCAAATCTGTGCTGGCAGAGGTTGTTTCTACGCGAACGGTGACCGACGCCGTGTACTAATTCTGTCAATACTGACTTACAAAACGTGGAGGTTGGCATCACCTTCAGAGAAACATTACACCCATCCGGAAGGGTGCGCGCCAGGCCACCCGACAGGACAACTTCAGACCGTGCTCTGGGATGATCAAATCGAAGCTGGCGGGTATTCGGTCGGTCCCGTCAAAGAATTGCAGCGCCGCACCCGAAGTCGAGATATCACGGATCATGCAGGTGATCTTCTTTCCAGCTCTCTCGATGTGCGCCGGCATAGCCGTGCGAACACGCGGTGCATTACGTGTCTCAACCATCGGTCTAACCGCTACAGCAGTCCCCCAAATTGATCCGTATTCGTCAACCGTCTGATTGATCCAGAGCAGTGCCGCCCGGCTATCCAGCCACAATATTGGTCTTCCTCTCCTTCGCCCGGAGTCATGTGCAACAGGAAGCAGTTTTCGCCGCATCGAAATAACGTGTCGCGCGCTTGACGCTCATCTAAAGATTGAACGTCAAGATACGGATATACGTGCGTTGCAATAAGCTTCATGGCTGAAACCTACTTGGAGTAGCTTCACGCGAAAGCTCAGCTCAGTTGATCAACCATCTGACGGGCACGGGCGATGTCATCGATCAGGTGTTCCGCTTGCTGAGTGAATGCAAGGATACACGGATCATCCTTGAAGTCAGACAGAATGATCTGAACGCACCTGTTGGTAAGATCGAGGATCCATAGAGCGCGACGCATGTCTCTTTGGCTCTGAAGATCTACTTCATGCAGATCAGACAATACGTTTGTGAGTCCATGAAGCCGACGAACAGCGGGATGAAATGCAGAAAACCCTCGAACGCGCGGGAAATCGACTAGTTTGGACACCGTTGTCCTCCAAGAATCAAAATATGCATGTAGTATTACGGTGGTAATTTAACGCAACCCTAAGTTTTCGTCGGAACGCTATCGGTTTTCGGCGAGATACGGTAGATCCTTGAAACTGGATTCGGTGGCGATCCTTCAGTTTCCGAACAAGGGGTGGTTCAACTCGGTGGCGGACGGCTCCTGCAAACCCGCGAACTATTCATGAAATTTTTCAAGGCTTAGCGGGACAGTCACCGGCAAGCGGCGCCGTGCCATCAAATTTACCGCTGCTTCGGACTTTACAGCTTGCTGCTGACGCACAGACGGTCAGTGCGGGCTCAAGCCGCCTGATTCAAAACGGATAGCGCTCCAGACCGGCGCGTCGCCTTTTGGCCCTTAGCGTCGAACCTTAACCCTCGGCCTGGCGTCGGCTCTTCGGGGTAGGCCGGATGTGGTCGCGGTCATGGCCAATCGACGCGAATGGCTCAGAGCGGACGCGATCCGTGGTGCCTGCCCACCGAGTCTAAGCTGAAACCTCCGCTATTGCTTTTTCTCGCCCCGCATGTCCTGGCCGTTCTGGTGAAGAACAAGGTGAGAGATTTGCGCGGCATCAGTTGCGAAGAACTCCAACTGGGCGTCCACGACCTTCGTGAAGAACCTGCTCTGAGACTCAGGAAAGAGCGGGATTTTTCGCTGATGGGGCGCCTGCGACATCAGTTGTCCATCCTCCAGGGTGATGGTGAGCGAGAATGTGGGCGTGAGCTCGTAGATGCCGGTGTAGGTCGAGAGGATGGCTGGATCGACCTTGACGCTCGTCCGGACGATCGGATGAAAATCCGGCCAGCCATAGACCGAGGCGATGCTGCGCAGGATCTCGCTGGCCAATAGCTGACCGCCTTGCGCGTTGGTCATGATGACCGCTCCATCGCCACTCTGCTCATAGGCGGCGAGCACTGCTTCAAAACCCTCGTCGATGCCACCGTGCGAGAAGAAGGGATTCTCCGGCGAGCCGCCGATCGGTAAACCCAGACCATGGTTGCCTAGACCGGGGACGAGCATCTGCTTGGTCATCTCAGCCGAAAGCACGCGATTCGAGTCCCCGCGCAGCGAACGCTGGATCTCGATTGCGTATCGCGCAAGGTCGGTCGGCGTCGTCCAAAGTCCGGCAGCCGCCATTTCCGGATAGATGTGGAAGCCGCCCTCTACGGGGGTGCCGTTAGCTTTATAGGGCGTTGCCGCGCCGGAGCGCAGCTCCATCGGCAGCGGTTGTTCGTAGGTGCTGCGGACCATGCCGATCGGCGCCAGCACAGTGTCGTGCATGAGCTTGGGGAACGGTTGATGCGAGACGTCGAGCAGCAATTGCTGCATCACCGTGTAGCCGCCGCCGGAGTATTTCCAACGGCTTCCCGGAGCAGCCTCCAGGCGAACGGGGGCGGTGTTGGCTGGCTTCTCTCCTTCCAGGACTTGGACGAGCGTGGGAATCGGAGCACCTGCCGCGTAGCCGGGAAACCCGTGCACACTGAGCCCGGCGGTGTGACTGAGCAACTCACGTAGCGTAACCACGGCTCCTGGCGCGGCAGCGCTTGCGGGAATCCTCCACGAGGTCAGTGCCTGATTGACGTCCGAGTCGAGCGCCAGCTTGCCTTGCTCGACGAGACGAAGCGCAGCCATCGCCGCGACCGGCTTGCTGATGCTGCCGGCCTGGAACAGGGTATCGGCCGTTACGGGGCCGCCTCCGACTTGTGCGACGCCAAATCCCTGCGCCCATTCGATGGCGCCATTATGGATCACGGCAATGCTGACGCCCGGCACTCGATAAGCGGCCATGCGGTCGTGGAGCGCTTGACACGCATGAGGATCGTCCTTCTCCACGACCTTCGTCTTGAGGCACGCGGCGACATCATTGATACGACGTTGGATTTCTGGCGAGGGCATCGTCTGAGCCACGATCTCTTCTGGTTGAAAGCACAGTCCGGCGACGCATAGCAATGCGGTCAACAGGCGTAATCGCGACACAATCATCGGTTGCTTCCATTATAGCAATCGACCTTAGCTTAGCCCGACCACGTAAACGAGAAGATTCTGCAGTTGGCCGATCAGCGAGGTCGTGGAGCGCTTCGGCAAGCTTCGCTTCATGTGGCAAGGCGGACTAACTCGGATTGAAGTCTTCGCGTTTTTGACCCATCGCCGACCTCGGTAGGCCGAGGTGGATGGCGCCGTGGAAGGCCATTTCTCGGCCGGCGCGGTGCTGATGGGCCATGCCTGCACGCGGTCTTGCTGCGCTTGCACACCGGGTCCAGGCCGGAAGGACGGCGCGCCATCAAGCAAATTAGCAACGCTCCGGCTTTTCCGGGCGGCGAAATGCTGTAGGCTGCGAGTTGTGCGGGCTCAGGCCCGCCACTTCAATAAAAATGTACACGGGAGGGACCTATGGAGATTCGGAAGCTTGCGACAGCTGCTGCGTCGGCCGTCGCCTTGTGCGCCTGGTCGGGCATCGCCAGCGCCGGCCCGTATGACGGCGTTACGATCAACATCCTGACGCGTCCGGGGCCTGTCATCGCCGGCGCAGTGTCCCAGCGCGGCAAGGAGTTCGAGAAGCTGACGGGCGCCAAGATCATCGTCAATGAAGTGCCCTATGCCGAGATCTTCCCGAAGGTTCAGCAAGACTGGTCCTCGGGAACCAATTCCATTGATGTTGCGGTCTTCGCCGCCGGCTGGGGCGTCGAGCTCGCGGCGGCTGGGCTGCTCGAAAACCTCGATCCCTACATCGCGAAGGACAGCAAGATCGATCTCCCGGACATCGCGCCCTATTTCCGCGAATTTGCCCAGAAGATCGGCGGGCATACGATGGTGATCCAGGTCGATGGCGACTTCCAGATGGTCTATTATCGCAAGGACATCCTGGAAAAGAACAATCTGCAGCCGCCCAAGACCTGGGACGACTATCTTGCCATTGCCAAGGCGATCAACGGCCAGGACATGAGCGGTGACGGCAAGCCCGGCTACGGCTCCTGCATCTTCAAGAAACGGAACGCGCAGAGCTATTTCGCCGTGCAGACGATCGCTTCGACGATCGTTCAGACCCAGGGCACGGCCCAGGGCTTTCAGTTCGACAACGCCACGATGAAGCCCCTGATCAACAATGACGGCTGGAAGAAGGCGTTCGAGCTCTACAAGGAGACAAGCAAATACGGACCGCCGGAAGAACTGAACATGGACATCGGCGACACCCGTGCCCTGTTCAAGTCGGGCCGCTGCGGCCTTCTGATCGAATGGGGCGATCCGGGTCCGCTCCAGCTCGAAGACGACGCAAAGGGGATCAAGAACAAGCTCTACGCCACCAATGTCGGTTCGAAGGAAGTTCTTGACCGCAAGACCGGCAAGCTTGTTCCGGTCAGCAAGGAGTCCGCACCCTATGCGATCGACGGCGTCAACTATGCTCCGTTCTCGGCCTTTGGCGGCTGGGGAGGCGCCGTCAACGCCAAGTCCGATCCCAAGGTCAAGCAGGCGGCCTACGACTTCTTGTCGTATATCAGCCAGAAAGAGCAATCCAACGTCGACGTGACCATGGGCTGGACAGGCTTCAACCCTTACCGCCTCAGCCAGCTCAAGAGCACGGACCTTTGGGTGAAATCGGGCATGGATGAGGGCCTCGCCAAGAACTACATGGGCGCCATCAACGATGCCCTCAACAACCCCAACATGGCGTCGGACCTCAAGATTCCCGGTGCGCAGCAGTACACCGGCGTTGTGCTCGACACGGAGCTGGCGCGCTATATGGCCGGCGAGATCACGGTGGACGAGGCCTTGAAGAACATCGAGGCCGGCTGGGAGAAAATCACCAAGGACTTCGGCCGCGACGAGCAGGTCAAGCAGATGGCGCTCGCTGTCGGTCCTGCGAAGTGAGCGAGTCTGATGTCTGAGGTTACAGTTACGAGCCAGCCGGGGATTTCCCCGGCTGGACTCTCTCGGGGTGAAAGCTGGGGCGAATGGTTTGACCGCCATTCGAGAACGTTTTTCATCGCGCCAGCCGTGACACTCGTCCTGCTCTTTGCGATTTTCCCGACCTTCTACACGATCGTCTTCGCGATCAGTCATGTCAGGTTCTCCGCCACCGGTCTTAAATTCCGGACGGTCTGGTTCGAGAACTTCGCGGCCCAGTTTGCCGGCAACCAGCAGGTTCACTTCCTCGGCCGCTTCACGACCATGAGCGTCGCCGGCTGGGTCTTCAGCCTCCTGATTGCCGGCGCTCTGTTGTGGTGGCTCTATCGCGCTGTCGTCAGCAGCGTCGGCTGGGTCGGCCTCGCCGGGCGGTTGATCAGCGCCGCCATGGCGATGTTCATCGCGCTTCTCTTCGCCGCCACGCTGCTGTCAGGCAATCAATGGGGCACGCTGCTCAATACCCTGTTCTATGTCGTCGTCGGCTGCTCCATCCAGTTCGTCATCGGCCTGATGCTGGCCTTCCTGTGTTCGCAGCCCGTGAGCGGCAAGAATTTCTTCAGGGTGCTGTTCTTCATCCCGCTCATGATCACCCCCCTCGGGGTCGGCTATGCCTTCAAAATGATTCTCGATGTGACCAAAGGTCCGTTCCAGCCGTTCTGGCAATTGGTCGGTCTTGGGAATTGGGCCTGGTCGACCGACGCCTGGGCCGCGCGCTGGTTTGTCATCCTGGGCGACTCCTGGCAGTGGATCCCCTTCATCTTCATCGTCTTGCTGGCCGCACTGGAGAACGTGCCCAAGGATCATGTCGAGGCCGCTCAGGTCGATGGTGCCTCCAGCTTCCAGATCTTCCGCGAAATCACCTGGCCGCAGATCCTTCCGGTCGCGGCAACCGTCATGCTCATCCGCATGATCGAGGCGTTCAAGATCGTGGATCTGCCGAACATCATGACGGCGGGAGGGCCCGGGATCGCGACCGAGTCGATGACATTGCATTCGCTGTTTCTCTGGCGGTCCAACAACATGGGTGATTCTGCCGCCGTGGCATATCTTCTCCTGATATTGACCGTGGTCGTCTGCTCCTCGTTCTTCAACTATGTGGTCGTCAAACGGTTGCGCAGGGCGCGGGCATGAGCGGGGCGACTGACAGGATGTCCAAGCCGCAGCGGTCCCTCAGGCAACGGCTGTTCGAGCCGCCTGCGGTGGGCAAGATGTCCCCTGTGGCCAACCTTGTGGCCTGGGCCATCCTGTTGTTCTGGTCGCTGTTCGTGCTGTTTCCGATCTATTGGGTGGTCATTACCGCCTTCAAGGATGCCTGGACCGTCAATAACGGGCCGTTCTTCATCCCCTTTGTCGATTTCCAGCCGACGCTGAAGGGTTGGACGGCGCAATTCGCAACGGACCCCTATTGCGATGCCTATTCGATCGGCCGCCAGCTTGTCCTGCTGCTCAACAATCTCGTCGCCTTCATTGTTTCGCCCGTCATCAAGATCGAAAGGATGGAGCCGCAGATTTGCAAGGTTTACCTCGCCTACACCAATTCCTTTGTGATCAGTTTCGGCGCCACCGCGCTTTGCATTGCGGTCGGATCCATGGCCGCATACGCGCTGGCGCGCATCAGCTACAAGCCGAAGTTCGGGAATATCGTGATGTTCGTGCTGCTGGCCCTGTCGGCCATCGTCGCGTCCAATTATTTCGACGTTCACTGGGCGATTTCAGGCGCCACCGGCCTCGCTCTGTTCTTCCTTCTGGCCCGCAGCCTGGGGCGTCGTTTCAAGACCACGCTCGGAAACAACGACATCCTGTTCTGGATCGTATCCCAGCGCATCCTGCCGCCGATCGTCGTCATCATTCCCGTCTACATGATGTTTCAGTCGGTCCGCATGATCGACACGCACTTCGCGCTGATCATCGTCTATGCGGTCGCCAATCTGCCGATCGTGGTCTGGCTCATGCACGACTTTTTCGCCAATCTTCCCGTTGAGCTGGAGGAATCGGCACAGCTCGACGGCTCGTCACGCTTCGAGATCTTTTGGGACATCGTGTTGCCATTGACCCGTCCGGGGCTCGCTGCAACCACCCTGCTGACGCTGATCCTCAATTGGAACGAGTATCTCTTTGCGATCTTCCTCACCACCGCGCGGGCCCTGACCATGCCGATCATGGTTGCCGCCAAGAACACGGGCGAGCGGGGCATTCTCTGGTGGGAGATGTGCGCCATCATCATGATCATGATCCTTCCGGTAATCATCATGGCCATCGTGCTGCAACGCTATATCGCCAAGGGCGTCCTGCTTGGCGCGGTCAAGGGATGAGCGGATGAACAAAGCGATGTCGGCCGCCGCTCGCCAATTCCCGGTCCGCCAGGTCCCGGTCCGTTTCGACAAGGTGCGGAAATCTTTCGGGAGCGTGAAGGTGCTCGAGGAATTCGATCTGGAGGTCGCGCCGGGCGAATTCCTGGTGCTGCTCGGCGCGTCCGGCTCGGGAAAGACCACTGCGCTGCGCATTCTCTCCGGGCTCGAGACCGCCAGCGCCGGTCGCGTCTTGATCGGCGACCGCGATGTCACCGACATTTTGCCGAAATACCGCGACATCTCCATGGTGTTTCAATCCTACGCGCTTTACCCGCACAAGACCGTGGCCGAGAATATCGGCTTTCCGCTCAAGGTTCGCCGCGTTCCCGAAGCCGAGCGTGCCGCCGCGATCAAGGAGGCTGCCGCCCAGGTTCAACTTCAGAGCCTGCTCGATCGCTATCCCCGTGAGCTGTCCGGAGGTCAGCGTCAGCGGGTCGCGCTTGCCCGCGCCATCATCCGCCGCCCCTCGGTGTTTCTGATGGATGAGCCGCTGTCAAATCTCGATGCCAAGCTTCGCGGTCACATGCGCGCCGAGCTGAAGCACATGCAGCAGTCGCTCGGCATCACGACCATCTATGTGACGCACGACCAGATCGAAGCCATGACCCTGGCCCACCGGGTCGCGATCCTGGAAAAGGGCGTCTTGCAGCAGCTCGACACGCCGGCGAACACCTACAACGATCCCGCCAATCTGTTCGTCGCCCAATTCATCGGTTCGCCGCCGATGAATATCATCCATGGGGCTCTGGACGGCACAGCCTTCATGGGCCACGGCGCCCGGCTGACATCACCGGTGTCAGGCAGGATCGCCAGGGCCGTCCTCGGGGTGCGCCCTGAGGACTGCACCATCGTCGAGCCCGACAAGGGCGATCTGAAGGGCGAGATCTACGCCAACGAGCTGATCGGCGACCATACCCTGGTGACGGTCAAGGTCGAAGGCGACTTCATTGCCGTGAAGGCTCCCAAGCAGTTTGCCGGCAGGCAAGGCGAGCGCATCGGTGTCTCGCTGACGCCGTCACGCACGTTCGTTTTCGATGCCGAAAGCGGCGCGCGCGTGCGGTAAGCGGACAGCTGCGCAGGTCCGCGACATGCCGATGCGGCGCCGACCGCCCGGCGCCGCATCGCCACGCGACACCCCGCTATTTGATCGCCTCGGCGGCCTGCTCGATAAAGCCGACCACATCGTCCGGATGCGACAACATCACCGCGTGACTGCTCTGGATTTCGCGAAGCTGAGCGCCCGCCCTCTTGGCCCCTGCGCGCTGCAGGCTCGGCGGGATCATGTGATCCTGCGTCGTCAGCATGAAATAAGTCGGCTTCTGCTTCCAGGCCGGATTGGTGATCTTGGTCTGCACCGCGGCAAGCCCCCAGGGCGCCTGCGCCGCAGCCATGAAGGTCGTCAGCGAAGGATCGACATCCGCCGCAAAGGCGGTCGGAAACTTAGCTTGGTCGACGAGCAGGAAGCCGTCTTGTGGTGGCAGCAGCGGCGCGCTTGGCTCGCCGGCGTGAGGTTTCGAGGCCACATCGAACGCGGACTCGCCTGCGTCAGGAGCGTATGCCGCGAGGTAAACCAGGGCCGCGACCTTTGGATCGACCCCGGCCTCGGTGATAACAGCGCCGCCATAGGAGTGTCCGACCAGCAGCACCGGCTTGGTGGCTCTGGCGATCACCTGCTTGGTCGCGAACACATCGCCATCGAGCGTGATGGTGGGATTTTGCACGAGAAGCACTTCGTAGCCGTCGCCGGTCAGCTTGTCATAGACTGGCTTCCAGCCGGAGGCATCGACGAAGGCCCCGTGCACCAGCACGATCGAGACGGGCTTGCCGGCGCGCGTCTGGGCGGAGGAGGGAAGGCTGACGGACATGGCGAGGAGGGCTCCAAGGATCAGGTGTTTTATCAGGTGTTTCATGGCGATACCTTTTCGGCTGACGAAACGTTCGAAGCTTTCGTGTTGACGCGGCGGCGGTCCAGCGCAGCAATCAGCGCACTCGCCAGAGGATGGTCGGAGCGCGGATTCTGGCCGGTGATCATCTCGCGATCTTCGACGACGTGGGGCGCGAAGTCCGGCCCGGTGTTGACCTCTGCGCCCGCGATCGTCAGCGCGGAGGGCATGTCGAAATAGAGCTGGCCATGCAGGATCTGCTCCTCGATCGGCTTCTCCTCGCTGTGTGAATAGACCGTCATCCTGTAGCCGGCATATGGCCAGCCTTTGCCGAGCTCGGCCGCTCGCGCGGTATCGGCGGCGATCAGTGCGGCACGAAACTCTTTCGGGCGCGGCAGGGCGGCCATGGATGCGATCGGACCGTGGCAAAGGAATGCCGTTGGCCGCGAATGCGCATGAAAGAAGCGCAGGATCTCGCCGAGATCGCCGTCTTGCATGAGATCGACCACCGGCGCCTGTCCGCCCGGCGCGAAGAACCCGTCATATTGGTCGAGCCCGCCGTCGATCAGGGCGCGCAGGGTCGAGACCTTGTTCAGGACCGGGCTGGTGTCGTAGAACTCCCGCGCCCGGCGATACGCCTTTTCATCGTCGAAATGCACCACCTTATCGGAAGCGGGATCGATGTGCGGCTTGCTGCCATCAGGCGTCGCGAAGGCGATGTCGTACCCGGCGTCGACCAGCGCCATCACCGGCACGACGAGTTCGTTGAGATACTGGCCGGTCGGGCCGGTGCCGCCGCCTCTGATCTCGATCCTGTTGGCATTGGACCCGGCCACAAGGACTTTTCCTTTGGACATTGTGCTGATTCCTGACTCGAGTGTGGAGACTCCTCGCCGAGCCGATTGGCCTCGCGTCGTTTCTCCGACCCGACGACTATAGGCCCGTGGGCGGAGCGAGCCGGTTAAATCAGGTAAATCCGCCGTTCACGGCAGCGCCGGAGCAAAAGCAGCGCTTTGGACTCCGCGACATCTTGCTCGCTGCAATCGTGCTTTTTCAAAATCGCTCTGTTCAGCGGGGTTGTGACGCATGATAGCCTAGGGAACTGTGCCATCGGTTGGCAGTGAGAATGCGGACCACCACTGAGACATTGCAAAGCGGCCGACGTCGGGAGGAACTGACGTTTTCCTTCGGGCCATTCCGGTTGGTGCCGCGCCGCCAACTTCTTCTTCTCGATGGCCAGCCGGTCAAAATGGGCGGCCGCGCCTTCGAGTTGCTCCAGGCGCTGGTGCAGCGCTCCGGCGAGCTCGTCAGCAAGGATGAGCTGATGGAGGCCGCCTGGCCCGGCACCTTCCTCCACGACAGCAATCTCAAGGTCAATATGTGGAGCCTGAGGCGCTCGCTCGGCGACACGCAGGTCGAGCCCGCCTACATCGCGACGGTGGCGCGGCGCGGTTACAAATTTATCGCGGAGGTGCAAGCCAGCATCGGCGAGATCGAGGGTGATCCTGTCAGCACGGAGCCGGCCTATGTGTCCAGGCCGCCTTTGTTGCGCGACATCGTCGGCCGCGAGGCCGAAATCGCCGATCTTGCCCGGACCTTGATCGAAACCAGGCATGTCACCCTGGCCGGGCCAGGCGGGGTCGGCAAGACAACTGTCGCCACCGCAGCGGCACGGGTCTTCGCATCGAGCTGCCGCGACGGCGTGTGCTTCGTCGACCTCGCGACGATTTCCGATCCGATGCTGTTTGGCACCGCGCTGGTCACGGCGCTCGGCATCAGGGGCAATTCGGACAACGCCACGACTGCCGTCATGGATTATTTGAGGTCGCGGCAGATGCTGGTCGTTCTGGACAATTGCGAACATGTGTTACCTGCCGCCACCATGTTCGCCGGCCGGTTCATGACGGACACATCGTCGTCCAGGCTGCTGGCCACCAGCCGGGAGCCGCTCGGCACTCCCACCGAGCATCTGGTGCGGCTGGGTCCGCTTGGCTTGCCGGGGCCTGGTTGTGCCCTGGCGACTGATCAGGCCATCAAATTCCCCGGTGTGCAGCTGTTTGTCCGCCGCGCCGCAGAATGGTCGGACTACCAGTTCGTCGATGATGACTGCGAAGCGATCGCCCGGATCTGCCACGCCCTCGACGGCCTTCCTCTGGCCATCGCATTGGCGGCAGCCCAGATCGGCAGGTTCACGCCTCGCCAACTGGTGGCGCAGCTCGATCAGACCCTTGGCTTCCGCGCCCCCGTCACCGACGGCGCGACTCCGCGACATGAGACGCTGATGGCGACGATCGACTGGAGCTTCAAGCTGCTGTCGCCGAGGGAAGCCAGGTTGTTCGGCCTGCTGTCGGTGTTCAGTGACGCGTTCGAGGCCGAGGATGCGGTTTTCGTCGCCGAGGCGGCGGGGCTCACGCCGGTCGACGTCGTCACTGGCCTCGGCAGCCTGGTGGCCAAATCGCTGCTGAACGCACAGGCGCAGGGAGCCAGCCTCCGCTATCGGCTGCTCGACAGCACAAGACGTTACGCAGCGGAGCGCCTTTTGGCTGATCCGGCTTGCCGGCAGGCTCTGCACCGTCATGCACAGCGCGCTCTTGCGGTGTTCGAACAGTCCGAGGAGGAGTGGAACTGGCGCGAACCGGCCGATTGGACGCAGCGCTATCTTGGCCGCATCGCCGATTTGAGGGCCGCCTTGTCATGGGCGTTTGGGAAGGAGGGCGATGCCGTTCTCGGGATCAGGCTGACGGTTGCCGGCATCACCTTGTGGTCGGAGACCTCGATCCTCTCCGAGGCGCAGTCGCGGTTGGAGTTCGCGCTTGGCCTGGCCAAGTCCATTGCCTGTGACGATCTGCTGCGGGCAAAGCTCGCTTGCGCGCTGGGATGGAGCCTGTTCTACGCGCGCAAGCTCTCGAACGAAAACCAGCTTGCATGGCTCGATGCCATTGCCTTCTCAAGAAGCGCCGGAAACGTCGAGTACCAGCAACGTGCATTGGTTGGGTTTGCCTTTTACCTGCTGCAGATCGGCCAGATCCCGCGTGCGCTGACCTACCTTGACGAAGCCACGGCGCTGGCCGATCGGGACCGCGACCTGACGGCGACATCCGAAGCCGATCGGGCGTGGGCCTGGGCCCACGCCTTCGCCGGCGAATTGAGCAAAAGCCGCCTGGTTCTGGATCGTCTCGCGGCCACCTATTCGCTGGCCGAGGGCCGTTCGCGGAAAGATGCGAACGAGGTCTATCGGTTCATCACGGTTCGCTTCAATCTGCCTTTCGTGGCGTGGATGCAGGGGCAAGCCGAGTATGCGGCGAAGCTGGCTGACGATGCCGTCGAGGCCGCCGATCGCGGCGGTCATTGGGTGTCGCAGTCGAATGCGCTTGGCCTCGCCGCGCTTCCGGTCTCGCTCGAGTCAGGCAATTTGGCGGCGCTCGCGCATTACACCGAGCGGCTTCGTCGCAATCTGGAGCGGGAGCGCATCTCGCGCTGGATTGCGGTCGAACGCTATTTCTCGGCCTGCCTGCGCGATCTGCGCGGGGATCGCGAGGCGGTGGAGGACATCCGTGCCGCGATCGAGGAACTGATCGACTGTCGTTTTCTGATGCGGATCGGCAGCTATCTCGCCACTCTCGCCCGCGCCTATCTGCGACAAGGGCGGATTGTGGAGGCCCGCAAGGCGATCGCAAGAGCTATCCGCCATCAGGAAGATCAGGGAGAGCGCTGGTGCCGCTCGGAGCTTTGGCGGGTCGAGGCGTCCGTCCTCTTTCATGAAGGTGAACCGCAGCTTGCCGAAAGCCTGTTGCTTCAGGCGCTCACTGAAGCCCGTGCGATAGGAGCCAAGACATTCGAGCTGCGCATCGCCACCGATCTTGCCGCGCGCTGGATCGCGACCGGCCGCAGGCCGAAGGCCATCCGGTTGCTTCGGCCGCTTTACGAAGAGTTCACCGAGGGCTTCCAAACCCAGGATCTCGTTGCCGCGTCGCACCTGCTGCAGGGTGCGCGAGCTTGCGCGTAGGGTTGAACGCCACGCTCGTGAGCGAAGATGCCGTCGGCTCGCTGGTGGGATGTGGTATCAGAGGCCAATCGATCGGAGCGAGCCTCGTGTCGTGTGTTCTCAGACCGCCCCAGGTTGAAGAGCTGCCGGCACTCTCTGCCTTGTGCCTCCGGTCCAAAGCTGTTTGGGGCTACGACCAGGACTTCATCGAAGCCTGCCGCAGCGAACTCACCATTGCACCCGGTGAAACGCAGTCGAGTACGATTGCCGTGGCGGAAGAGAACGGCAGGATTGTCGGCATAGCCCAGATAAAGGTGACCGGCGACGAAGCAGACCTTTTGAAGCTGTTCGTAGAACCGACCATGCTTCGCGGCGGTGTGGGAACAAAGCTATTCCACTGGGCTATCGGCGAAGCAGCTCGAATGGGTGCCTCGCGCATGTTGATCGAAGCCGACCCGGACGCCGCACCATTCTATCGACGCATGGGCGCCAAGGACTGCGGCTTCGCCCCATCCGGCTCGATACCAGGCAGAATGCTTCCCAAACTGGTCAGAGAGTTGTGATCGGCAAGACTTGCGTGTTGGGCCCGTAGCCGACCCGTCGTGCTGTCCGTCGATTGGCCAGCTTGTCACCACAGGCGAACCGCATCGTGGTAAGCTCGGAGGCGCGGATGCGGCATACCAAGCGCTTGGAGCGCGCGATGCTCAGTACACGTTTCACGAAACTGGTAGGGTGCACGATCCCGATTCAGCTCGCTGGCATGGGAGCGGTAGGCTCGCCGGAACTAGCTGCCGCCGTTTCCGAAGCCGGCGGTTTAGGCATGCTCGGGACCGCGCGCGCCGGCCTCAATCCAACGACTCTCGCCCCCCTTCTCCATCGTACGCGGGAACTGACCCGTGGCCCATTCGGAGTAAACTTCATTATCCGACCGGGCGGCGCCCCTTCGCAATCCCGCGCGCACCGGTGTGTTGAGCAAGCTGCCAAGGTCGGCCGGGTTGTCGAGTTCTTCTACAGCGATCCGAGTGCGGAGTTCGTCCGGATTGTCCATGAGCAAGGTGCGCTGGCATCGTGGCAAGTCGGGTCGGCCGACGAGGCCCGGAAGGCGGCAGCTGTCGGATGCGATATGATTGTCGCGCAGGGGATCGAGGCGGGTGGTCATGTTCGCGGCACAGTGGGGCTCATGCATCTCCTTTGCGAGGTGCTCGACGCCGTGCCCGAGATTCCTGTTCTCGCTGCCGGCGGCATTGGCACCGGCCGCGCAATGGCCGCTGCGCTGGCCGCTGGCGCAGCCGGCGTGCGCGTGGGGACGCGCTTTGTTGCTGCCGCCGAGGCGGATGTCCATCCCATCTACGTCGATGCGCTTATCGCCGCGAGAGCCGAGGATAGTATCTATACTTGCACGTTCCATGTTGGATGGCCCGAAGCCCAGCATCGCGTCTTGCGCTCCGCCATTGAAGCAGCTGAGGCGCTACAGGAAGACAGCATTGGGAGCGTGGTTGACATCGGCGGATCGCACCGTACCGTTCCACGCTTTGCGGCAACCGTAGCGGACAGAACCGCAACAGGGCACGTCGATGCGATGGCCCTCTATGCCGGCCAATCGGTCAGCGCAGTGACGCGTATTATGCCGGCGAGAGAAATCGTTCGCGAACTGGCCGAGGAGGCAGAGGAATTTCTGCGCCGTCCCATTGAGCTGCACGCTGCCAAAACAAGCGGTCGCTGAGCCCCAGCAATCGGACAGCTCCGCTTCTAGGAGGCAACAGATGGGCCCCGGGGGCTGCCCCGCTTTTGACCCAAAACGGGACATCTCGGGGACTGACGGGGCCGAAAGTAGCTCCGTTCACCACATTTAAACCTTAAGATTCTACGAAAGAGGCTTAAACCCACCGGCCGCAGGAACATGCAAACAACCTTCGGACAGAAGCCATTCGTAGACTTCGGGCAATGAAGGTTTGGCAGACCAGCTGCATCGTGGCTGTGATCGCAGCCGTGGGGTTCTATCTGGCCGGCGCAAACAGACCGGCCGCGACGATGCCTGATGTCATCCCGCAAGCGGCAGCGAACGTGCCGGCCCCAGCGGACATGGTGACGCCGGCGCTCTACGCAGAAGCATCCGCCAGACTTGCAGCAGCGCTTCGGGCAGAAAAAGAAGAGCTTGGCTCGGTGACGTCCTCGGTGACGTCGGCAGCCCCCGGGTCGTTGAGCACCGGAGCCGAAATCGCCGACGAACCCGTCGGGCCGAAACTGGCGTCGTTGGAACAGGATATCGTCCAGCCGCTGCCGGCAGCACGCGGTGCCTCCGAGGATGCTCCGAAAGCGGCGACGACGCCGGATTTCCGTTATCTGATCTACTACATCTGGTCCGAGGTGCCGCCCGCAGAGAAGCCGGCGGAGACCGTCTTGCGTGCGTTCAAGGACATCCCGGTTGGAACGCCGGCCGAAGAGATCAAGCGCGCTGCCGATGCCTTTGGTCTCGATTTCAATTTCATGATGGCGGTTGCCAAGATCGAATCCGGTTTCAACCCCAATCAACGCACCGGGTCGTATATCGGCCTGTTTCAGCTGAGCCAATATGAGTTCGGCAAGTTCGGCTTCGGGAATATTCGCAGTCCCCGGGACAATGCCGTTGCGGCCGCCTACAAGATCATTACCGAAGGCGTCCAGTTCGAGTGGATCACGCACCGCAAGCCGGACATGAGCGATCTCTACCTGATCCATCAGCAGGGCTGGGAAGGCGCCGCCGAGCACATCAGCCGGCCCGCTCGCACTGCCTGGAAATCCATGTGCGCCACCAGCGAAGGCAAGGAGAAGGGCGAGAGGTGGTGCAAGCGCGCGATCTGGGGCAATGCCCTTCCGGCGTTCAAGCGCAGCTGGAAATCGGTGGACAACGTGACGTCGGAAGCGTTCGTCGGTATGTGGCGCGGCCGGGTCGCCGAATTCTACACCAAATATGTGGCGACCGCCGCAGCGGCGGCGAACCCATCCCTGTCGCCAGGGACAGACGTGGGCAGCGGAGTTCGCTAGTCTGGCCGGCGAAAATCCAGGGAGCCCGCCTTGAGCACCGCGCCGCGCGTCGATATCGACCCCACCTCGTTCTGGGACGATCCCTATCCGATGTTGGCAAGAATGCGGAAAGAGGCGCCGATCGCCTTCGTGCCGCAGCTCGGCTCGACATTGCTGACCAGCCGCGACGACATCTCGATCTCGGAGAAGCAGATCGACGTGTTCTCTTCGCACCAGCCCGCCGGCCTGATGAACCGGCTGATGGGACACAACATGATGCGCAAGGATGGCGAAGCGCACCAAATCGAGCGGCGCGCGATGTTTCCGACGGTGTCACCGAAGACGGTGAAGGCGCACTGGACGGCGCTGTTCCAGGCCCATGCCGATCGCATTCTCGATTCCCTCGAACCCGGCAGCCGGATCGATTTCATGGCCGACTTCGCACTGCCGTTCTCCGGCGAGTGCCTGAAGTCGATCACCGGCCTCACCAATATCGGCTTCGCCGACATGGATGCCTGGTCGCAGGGCATGATCGAGGGCATCGCCAATTACAGCGGCGATCCCGCCGTCGAGGCGCGCTGCCACGCTGCGACGTCCAGCATCGATGCGGCGATCGACGACATCCTGCCGGTGATGCGCAAGAACCCCGACCCGAGCATTCTGGGCGTGCTCCTTGCGTCCGGCATGAACATGGAGAGCGTGCGCGCGAATGTAAAACTCGCGATATCGGGCGGCCAGAACGAGCCGCGCAAGGCGATATCAGGCACGGTGTGGGCGCTGCTGACGCATCCCGATCAGCTCGACCTCGTGCGCAAAGGCGAAGTGTCATGGCTGCAGGCATTCGAGGAATATGCCCGCTGGATCTCGCCGATCGGCATGTCGCCGCGGCGCATCGCAAAGCCGTGGAGCATCCGCGACGTGTCGTTCGAGACGGATGAACGCGTGTTCCTGATGTTCGGCTCCGCCAATCGCGACGAGAAGCATTTTGAGCGCGCCGACGCGTTCGACGTGCGGCGCGACACCTCGAAGAGCGTTGCCTTCGGCGCCGGTCCGCATTTCTGCGCCGGCGCCTTCGCCTCGCGCGCCATGATCGCCGACGTCGCGCTGCCGACGGTGTTCGCGCGCGCCAGGGGACTCGAGCTCGTCGATGACGAGCCGGTGCGGATCGGCGGCTGGGCGTTTCGGGGCTTGCAGAATTTGCCGGTGCGGTGGCTGCACTAGTCGGGCAGGGCCATCCAGCCGAACCTCTCCACGATGCCATCCTACTCCTGTTTTGCCCGACGGGTCAAAGAGTTTTTCGGATAATTCGTAGTTGATCGTTTTTCACGCGCTCCGCCTACTGTGCATGGGGTTGTTTTCGCGTTCTCTGTTCCGGCTCGCGAGGTTCGAGGCCGAACGCGCGCCGCCATCACATCCGCGTGCAGAAAATTTCCATCTTCATTCGCTCCGCCGTTCGAAAGATTAATCACGCGCTTCGCCTCGCGCGCAGTGCTCGCATCGCTATTTTTCCCGATGTCTCGACACTCTTCCCGCTCCGCACCATCATTCTTGAAACGGCAGCTTCGCGCCGACCGGTCTTCCCCTTTCAAGAGGTCCCAACATGAGACGCATCGTCCAGCGCGTGATCGCCGCCATCGCCCTGTCGGTCGGCCTTGTCGCCGCTGCGGTCGGCACGACCTACGGTTAGGAGCCCTCCATGAGCAAGAGCAACATCCTCTGGTTCCTGCCGACCCACGGCGACGGCCGCTATCTCGGCACCGGCATCGGCGGCCGCGAGGTCAATTTCAACTATCTGCGCCAGGTCGCGCAGGCCGCCGACCAGCTCGGCTATTACGGCGTGCTGCTGCCGACCGGCCGGTCCTGCGAGGATTCCTGGATCGTCGCATCCAGCGTTGCCCCCTTCACCGAGCGGCTGCGCTATCTCGTCGCCGTCCGTCCGGGCCTGCAATCGCCGACGGTCGCCGCGCGCATGACCGCGACGCTCGACCGTGTCACGGGCGGCCGTTTGCTGATCAACGTCGTCACCGGCGGCGATCCGGTCGAGAACAAGGGCGACGGCATCTTCCTCGGCCATGACGAGCGCTACGAGGTCACCCGCGAGTTCCTCAACGTCTATAGCGACCTGCTTGCCGGCAAGACCGTCAATGTCGAGGGCAAGCATATCCGCATCGAGGACGGCAAGCTGCTGTTCCATCCGGTGCAGTCGCCGCGGCCTCAGCTCTATTTCGGCGGCTCGTCGGATGCCGGCATCGATGTCGCCGTCGACACGGTCGACAAATATCTCACCTGGGGCGAGCCGCCGGCCCAGGTTGCCGAGAAGATCGCGAAGGTGAGGGATGTCGCCGGCGCGCGCGGCCGCAAGCTGTCCTTCGGCATCCGCCTTCATGTGATCGTGCGCGAGACCAACGAAGAAGCCTGGCGTGCGGCCAACCAGCTGATCAAGCATGTCAGCGACGAGACCATCGCGACCGCGCAGAAGAACTTTGCCCGGATGGATTCGGTCGGCCAGCAGCGCATGGCGCAGCTGCATGGCGGCAAGCGCGACAAGCTCGAGATCGCGCCGAATCTCTGGGCCGGTGTCGGCCTGGTGCGCGGCGGCGCCGGCACGGCGCTGGTCGGCGATGCCGAGACGGTCGCCGCGCGCATCAAGGAGTATCAGGACATCGGCATCGATACCTTCATCATGTCGGGCTATCCGCATCTGGAGGAAGCCTATCGCTTTGCCGAGCTGGTATTCCCGCTGCTCTCGCTGGAGCAGCCGGGCAACGTCACGAAGCTTCACTTCAACGGCGGTCCGTTCGGCGAGACCGTCGGCAGCGATTACCGTCCGCAGCACCGGGTGTCGCAATCATGAGCGTGATCGACAGCGTTTCACTTCCGTGCAATTTCCGCCTGCCGCGGGTCGATGGCCTGGTCCAATGGATCGTGCCGCTCGCCATCGTCGCGCTTTGGCAGATTGCTTGTGTCACCGGTTTGGTGCCGACCCGCGTGCTGCCGGCGCCCAGCGATGTCGCGCTGGCCGGCTGGAAGCTGCTGCTGTCCGGCGAGCTCATCCGCAACATCTGGGTGTCGTTCTGGCGCGCCTCGATCGGCTTTCTGATCGGCGGCAGCATCGGCTTCGCCTTCGGGCTCGGCAACGGGCTGTCGCAGCTCTCGGCAAAGCTCACCGACACCACGCTGCAGATGGTGCGAAACGTGCCGCATCTGGCGCTGATCCCGCTGGTCATCCTGTGGTTCGGCATCGACGAGAGCGCCAAGCTGTTCCTGGTCGCGCTCGGCGTGTTCTTCCCGATCTATCTCAACACGCTGCACGGCATCCGCACCGTCGATCCGCAGCTGATCGAGATGGGCCGCATCTATGGCATGACCGATAGCGAGTTGTTCCGCCGCGTGATCTTCCCGGGCGCGCTGCCTTCGATCTTCGTCGGCATCCGCTTCGCGCTCGGCATCATGTGGCTGACCCTGATCGTCGCCGAAACCATCGCAGCGTCCTCAGGGCTAGGCTACATGGCGATGCAGGCGCGCGAGTTCATGCTGATCGACGTCGTCGTGCTCTCGATCCTGATCTATGCCCTGCTCGGCAAGCTCGCCGACAGCGCCTCCCGCGTGCTGGAGCGGGCGACGCTCTCCTGGCACCCCGCCTTCCAGAAAAATTGAGCAGAAATACCGGGAATCACATGCAGACAGCGCTTCGTACGATCCTTCCCGAAACCGAGTTCGGCAGCCGCGCCAATTCCGCGCCTCACGCCCGCGTCGCGCGCGAGGAACGGCCGACACAGATCAGCGGCCTGCCGCTCAGCATCCGCGGCTTGCGCAAATCCTACGGCGACAACGAGGTGCTGCGCGGGATCGATCTGCACATCCCGTCCGGACAGTTCGTGGCGATCGTGGGTAAGAGCGGCTGCGGCAAGAGCACGCTGCTGCGCCTCATCGCGGGCTTGGAAAAGAGCGATGCCGGCAGCGTCAGCTTTGGCGGCGAGATTCAGGCCGAAGACATCCGCGTGATGTTCCAGGAGCCGCGGCTGTTGCCCTGGGCGCGCGTGCTGTCCAATGTCGAGGTTGGCCTCGGCCGCGATCGTTCGTCGACCGATGCGCATGTGCGCGCGGAGAAGGCGCTTGCCGAGGTCGGCCTCGCCGACAAGCGCGACCAGTGGCCGTCGGTGCTGTCGGGCGGCCAGAAGCAGCGCGTGGCGCTCGCCCGGGCGCTGGTCTCCCGTCCGCGCGTGCTCGCCTTCGACGAGCCGCTCGGCGCGCTCGATGCGCTGACCCGCATCTCGATGCAGCGCCTCCTGGAGCGCGTCTGGCGCGACCAGGGCTTTACTGCAATCCTGGTGACCCACGACGTCGCCGAGGCGGTGGCGCTCGCCGACCGGGTGTTGGTGATCGAGGAGGGCCGGATCGCCCATGACGTCGTGGTTAACGCAGGCCGGCCCCGCCAGCGCGGCTCGGCCGAGCTTGCCGGCCTCGAAGGCTCGATCCTGAACCACCTGTTGTCGGGGGACGATCGTACCTAAATAGAGGGAACCCCGCTTCGGGGATCATGCCATGAATGTAGTGCCCCGCGATCTCATGACCGAAATTCCCGTCTCGTCCGCCGATTTCCGCGGCGCCATGCGCCACCTCACCGGCGGCGTCAGCGTCATCACCGCCGGGCGGGGCAAGGACATCACCGGCATGACAGTGACCTCGGTGACCTCGCTCTCGGTCGACCCGCCGACGCTGCTGGTCAGCATCAACCGCGATGCCTCGTCCTTTCCGCTGATCCGCCGCTACGGCGCCTTCGGCGTGAACATCCTCGCGGCCGACCAACTCGAAATCGCCGAGCGCTTTGCCGGCAAGGGCGGATTGAAGGGGGCCGATCGCTTCACCGGCGCCCGATGGGTCACGGCCGTATCAGGCGTGCCGCTGCTGGTCGGCGCATTGTCGGCAGTCGATTGCGAGGTCGAGGACATCATCGAGCGCCATTCGCACGGCATCGTCATCGGCCGGGTCAGGGATGTCAGGAATTCGGCGCGCAACGCCGCGCTTGCCTATTGGCACGGCCAGTATGTGGCGGTGGATCAGGACGAGGATGCGGCGAGACTGGCCGAGGTCAGCGTTCCCGCGCGCCTCCGCCGCGTTTGATCGCCGGACGCGGGCTGGCCTTTTCCGCCTCATCGCTCTAGAAGCGCCCTGAGCCTTCCCATCCGGGATGGCCGCGGAGCGGAGCTATGAAGCGCGTCGGGACCTGGGCCTTCTACGCCATCGGCGCGTTGGCGATCGCCTATCTCGCGCTGTATGCCTATGCGATGTTTCGCGGCCAGCCGTTCGTGCCTGGCGATCCCATCCACATTTTTCGCAAGCCCGACGCGCCGAGTTATTCGTAAGGCTCGCGAGATCTCGTAGGGTGGGCAAAGGCGCCCTTGCGCCGTGCCCATCGTCTTTCCATGAGTGGAAAGAATTCGTGGGCACGCTTCGCTTTGCCCACCCTACGGCACCTGAATCAGCCCCTCAAAATCGCTAGCGCCAGCGTCTGCGCGCGCGGCACGATGCTGTCGAGCTCGAGATATTCCTCCGGCGAATGGGCGAGGCCACCGACAGGTCCGACGCCGCAAATCGTCGGCGTCCCCACTGCGGCGGTGAAGCCGGAATCGGCGCAGCCGCCGGAGAACTCGCCCTGCAATGTGGTGAGGCCGGCTTGCCTCGCCGCGGCCTGATAGCTTTCGAACAGCGCCTTCGAGCTTTCGCTCTGCACGACAGGCACGAACTCCCCCTTGATCGTCAGCGTCGCGGTGGTGCCCGGCACGTAAGGCGTCGCGATGATCTGTTCGATCTGGGCCATGACGGTGGCGCGATCCCCGGGATCGACATAGCGCATGTCGATCTGGCCCTCGGCATAAGGCGCCGTCGTATTGACCGACTGGCCGCCCGAGATGAGACCGACATTGAGCGTGATGCCCCTGGTGAGATCGGTCAGCGCGTGGATTTGCGTGATCTTGTGCGCGAGCTCGCCGATCGCGCTGACGCCGGCAGCGAAATTGGCGCCGGAATGCGCTGCCTTGCCTGATATGGCCATATGCATGAAGATGCCGCCCTTGCGGCTGGTGACGACGTTGCCGGTGGGGCGGCCCGGCTCGGAGTTGAACACGGCGCGCGCAGAGCGTCCCTCGCGCTCGATGACGGGACGCGAGGAGGGCGAGCCGATCTCCTCGTCGGAGGTGATCAGCAGCTTGATCGGATGCGGGTTGCCGCCGAATTTGTGGAAGGCGGTGGCGACGAAGATGTTCATGACGACGCCGGCCTTCATGTCGGCAACGCCGGGCCCATAGGCGCGGTTGTCGCGAATCGTGAACGGGCGCTTCCCGGCCTCGCCCCTGCCGAACACGGTGTCGCGATGCCCCATCAACAGCACCGGCTTTTCGTTGCTGCCGGGTTTTGCGACCTCGGCGTGGATGGCATCGCCAAAGGTGCCATGGCTCTCGCGCCGGAACGGAATGCCGTGCTCGGCAAAATGCCGCTCGAACCGCGCACCGACCGCATCGACGCCTTCCTTGTCATAGGATCCGGAATCGATGTTCACGACGTCGCGCAACAGGTCGATCATCGCCTGCCGCTGCGACGCCAGCCAATCGGTGATTTGAGCTTCAGACATGTGGTTCCTCGCGTGGTTCTCGGGCGAGGTTATAGGGCTTGGCGAGCGGATGGCCTAGTCAAGTAACGCGGTCCCGTTATGCGAGGAATGCTGTCAACACCGTCATTGCGAGCGCCGCGAAGCAATCCAGTCTGTCACCGCAGAGGGATTTTGGATGGCTTCGCTGCGCTCGCAATGACGAGGCTGGCATCGTGGCCCCAAAAAACAAAATGCCCGGGACTAAGCACGGGCATTCGCATCCTCTCGATCTGGGCGAAACCCTACGCCCCGATCATCGGCATCCGCGGATATTCACCGGGCGTGCCGGCCGGCGTGATCGGGATGCCGCCGTCGGCATATTCGTTCAGCTTGTTGCGCAGCGTGCGGATCGAGATGCCCAGGATGTTGGCGGCATGGGTACGGTTGCCGAGGCAGTGCTTGAGCGTCTCCAGGATCAGATCGCGCTCGACGTCGGCAACGGTGCGGCCCACCAGCGCGCGCGTTACCTGCTCGGCGGCCATGGTGGCATGCACCACGGCGGGCGGGGTCTTGGCGAGGTCGAGGCGGTCGCCGTCCGGGGTGAGGATCGCATCGGGGCCGATCTCGTCGCCTAGTGCCATCAGCACCGCGCGGTGCATGGTGTTTTCCAGCTCGCGAACGTTGCCCTGCCAGCGGTTGGTGGAGAGCACGCGCCTGGCCTCGGCCGAAATGGGGCGCATCGGCACGCCGTTGGCTTCGGCGTATTTCTTCACGAAATGCTGGGCAAGCTCCATGATGTCGGCCGGACGCTCGCGCAGCGGCGGGATCTTCAGATTCACGACGTTGAGGCGGAACAGCAAGTCCTCGCGGAACGTGCCTTCGCGCACGGCATCCGCCAGATTGCGGTTCGAGGTCGCGATGATGCGGATATCGACGGGGACCGGCTTGGTGCCGCCGACGCGATCGATCACGCGCTCCTGGATGGCGCGGAGCAGCTTCGATTGCAGGCGGACGTCCATCTCCGAAATTTCGTCCAGCAGCAGCGTGCCGCCGGTGGCCTCCTCGAACTTGCCGATGCGGCGGGCGATCGCGCCGGTAAAGGCGCCCTTCTCGTGGCCGAACAGTTCGGATTCCAAGAGATGCTCGGGGATCGCGGCGCAGTTGATCGAGATGAACGGACGCTTGGCGCGGGCCGAGCGGGTGTGGACGTAACGGGCCAGCACTTCCTTGCCCGTTCCGGATTCGCCGGTGATCATCACCGATGCATCGGAGCCTGCGATCTGCTGAGCGAGCTTGATGACCCGTGCCATGGCGTCGTCGCGATAGACCAGCTCGCGGGAATCGTTGGCGACGGCGGCCAGCACCGCGGCGATCAGCTCCGGATCCGGCGGCAGCGGGATGTATTCCTTGGCGCCGGCGTGGATCGCGGCAACCGCGGCGCGGGCGTCGTTGGTGATGCCGCAGGCGACGATCGGAGCGTGGATGTGCTCGGTCTCGAGCCGCATCACGAGGTCGCGGATGTCTAGGGCAACGTCGACCAGCAGGAGGTCCGCGCCCTTGCCGCCGCGCAGCACGCGCATCGCCTGCTCGTGATCCTCGGCATGGGTCACGGTGGCGCCGTTGTCCATCGCGATCTTGGTGGCGGTGGTGAGCTGGCCCTTCAATGTGCCAACGATGAGAAGCCGCATGTCAGTCTCCTGTCCGTCTGGTCGCGCGGTCGCGCGTCATTCCCTTTGTTCGCTTTACGCGCGTTCGGTCTTGATGATTTCCGTCATGGTCACGCCGAGCTTGTCCTCGACGAGGACGACTTCGCCGCGGGCGACCAGCTTGTTGTTGACGTAGATGTCGATGGCCTCGCCGACCCGGCGGTCGAGCTCGAGCACCGTGCCGGGTCCAAGCTTCAAGAGCTCGCCGACATCCATCTTGGAGCGGCCGAGCACTGCCGAGACCTGCACCGGCACGTCGAAGACGGCTTCGAGGTCGGCGGCGACGCGCGCCGCATATTCATCCTCGCTGTAGCCGACATCGGTGCCGGCAGGCGGCAGCGGGCCGTTGAGATCGGGCAGCGGGACCTGTCCGTCGGTGTCGCTCATGGCTTAGTTCCCCTTGCGGGACGCGATATAGCGTCCAACCATGTCGTCGATCTTGGCCGCGATGGCGCTGCGCTCCAGCACAACGCCGCCGTCGGCCCACTCGATCCGGCAGTCGCCGGTGGCAATATCGGGCTCGGCCAGGATCACCAGCCGGCCTTCGAAGCCGCTCTGCTTGGCCAGCCGCTCCATCTTCTCGCGCGCGCTGTCGTAGAGCGCGTCGTTGATGCGGACGACCAGATGCGGCGTCGCGACCAGGTGCGAGAAGCAGTCCTTGACCAGCGCCATGATCTCGCCGAGCGGCTCGGCGGCGACCAGGTCCGCGCACAGTTTGCGCGCCACCGCGACCGCGACGTCGACCGCCTCGGTCTCCATCTTGCTCTCGATATTGCCGATCCCTGCGGCAATGCCGCGGATCGCGATGTTGATCTCTTCCATGGCGAGGGCGACGCGGCGGTCGCTCTCCGCCTTGGCCTCGCGCTGGCCCGCCGCAAAACCGTCCTGATAGGCGCGTGCTTCGGCTTCCGCGACCTTCTGCGCGATCTCGGCTGCGGTCGCGGCCTTCTCGCGCGTCCGATCGGGCGCGGCGAAGTCGGTATCGAACAGGAATTTTGCCGGAGCGGCCATCAATACACCAGCTCGTCGTCAGCGCGGTTCTTGGTCAGCATGATCTCGCCCTTGGCGGCGAGGTCCTTGGCGAGATTGACCAGCAGCGCCTGGGCCTCGTCGACGTCGCGCAGGCGAACCGGCCCCATCGCCGCCATGTCGTCCTGCAGCATCTTGGCCGCGCGGGAGGACATGTTGCCGAAGAAGAAGTTGCGGACATCCTCGTTGGCGCTCTTCAGCGCCACGCCGAGCTTGTCCTTGTCGACGTTGCGCATCAGGGTCTGGGCCGAACCGGAATCCAGCTTCACCAGGTCGTCGAAGGTGAACATCAGCGCCTTGATGCGCTCGGCGGATTCGCGATTGTCCTCTTCCAGCGAGGTGATGAAGCGGGTTTCGGTCTGGCGGTCGAAATTGTTGAAGATTTCCGCCATCACCTCGTGCGCGTCGCGGCGGCGGGTCTGCGACAGATTGGACATGAACTCGGTACGCAGCGTCTTCTCCACGCTCTCGATCACCTCCTTCTGCACCGCTTCCATCTTCAGCATGCGGTTGACGACGTCGAGCGCGAGCTCCTCGGGCAGGATGCCGAGCACCCGTGCGGCGTGCTCCGGCTTTAGCTTCGACAGCACCACCGCAATGGTCTGCGGATATTCGTTCTTGAGGTAATTGGCCAAAACCTCTTCCTGCACGTTGGAGAGCTTCTCCCACATGTTGCGGCCGGCGGGGCCACGGATTTCGTCCATGATGCCGTTGACGCGCTCCGGTGGCAGGTATTGCTGCAGCAGCCGTTCGGTGGCGTCGAAATTGCCCATCAGCGCGCCCGAGGCCGACATGCGCGAGACGAATTCGAGCAGCATGTCCTCGACCGTGCCGACCTCGACGGTGCCGAGCGTCGACATTTCCAGCGACAGCTGGCGCACCTCGTCGTCGTCGAGCAGCGACCAGATCTTGCCGCCATATTGCTCGCCGAGCGCCAGCATCAGGATTGCGGCGCGCCGCGGTCCGGTCAATTGCTCCGAGCTCTTGCCGTCCCTGGCCCGGTCGCCGGCACGCTGGCCGAGCGTCGAGATGACGCTGGTGATGTCGTTGGAATTGGCGTTTTGCAGGGAAGCGGCCATGTCAGTTCACTTCTCGATCATTTCGCGGGTTCGGCCAGCCATTGACGGATGATGGCGACGGTTTCGTTGGGGTTGCGTTCGGCAAGCTCGCCGACGCGGTGAACGGACTGGGCGTGGACCTGCCCCTGGACGGTGGCGACGTCGATCGCGCTGGCGGTACCGTTCGGCAGCAGCGTCTGGCCGCCAGCCGGCGCGGCCTCGTCGGATGCCGCGGGGCCCGACAGGACGCCGCTGATGGCGGCGGCGACCTCGTCGGAGGCGAGGATGCGCTTCACCAGCGGACGGATCACCATGAACATCACGACCAGGCCGAGCAGCATCATCACGCCGAGCTCGACGAAATACATGATGTCGTCCTTGGTGAACTGCAGCATGCCGAGGAAGCCGGACGGTTCGGCGATCGGGGTGGTGGAGGGGGCGTCGGCAAAGCGCAGATTGACGACCTCGACCTGGTCGCCGCGCTTCTGGTCGAAGCCGATCGCCGAGCGCACCAGGGTGGCGATGCGGTCGAGCTGCTCCTTGGTGCGATCCTGATAGGCGAGCTCGCCCTTGTCATTCTTGGTGTAGATGCCGTCGACCAGCACCGCGACCGAGATGCGGTTGACCCGGCCGGCCTCGGTCACCTCGGTCTTGGTGGTGCGGGAGATCTCGTAATTGTTGGTCTCTTCGGTCTTCTTGCTCTGGTCCTTTGCCGCTGGGCCGCTGTTCTGCTGCTGGCCGGGGAGCTCGTTGTTGACCGTGACCTGGCCGTTGTTGTCGGCGGTCATGCTCTGCTCTTCGCGGGTCTGGGTCGAGCGCAGCACGCGGCCTTCGGGATCGAACTTGTCCGAGGTCTGGGTGATCTTGTTGAAGTCGAAATCGGCGGAGAGCTGGACGCGGGCGCGCCCCGACCCGACCACGGAGGAGACGATGTCCTCGACCTGCTTGCGCATCCGCTTCTCGAAGGCGGTGCGGCGCTCGTCGCCGAGCGCCTGCTCGGGATCGGCCTGGGCACCGTCGGCGAGCAGCTGGCCGGCCTCGTCCACGATCGAGACCCGCTGCGGCTTCAAGCCGTTGACGGCGGAGGCGACGAGGTGGCGGATGGCGCGGATCTGCTGGGCTTCGAGCGAGCCGCGGACCCGCACCACGATCGAGGCCGACGGCTCCGGCGCATCGCGCGCGAACAGCGGGCGCTCGGGCAGCACCAGATGGACGCGGGCGGCCTGGATCCGGTCGATGGCGCGGATGGTGCGGGCAAGCTCGCCCTCCAGCGCGCGCAGATGATTGATGTTCTGGACGAAAGAGGTGGTGCCGAGCGCATCCGACTTGTCGAACACCTCGTAGCCGACGCCGCCGCCCTTGGGCAGGCCGCCCTCGGCGAGCTTCATGCGCAGGCGGGTGACCTTGTCCTTGGGCACCATGATGATGCTGCCCTCATTGCGCAGCTCGAACTGGATGCCCTGGCGTTCCAGATCCTTGATAATGCTGGAGGAATCCTCGACGCTAAGGTCGGTGAACAGCGTCGTCATCTGCGGCGTGGTGACGCGCATGATAACGAAGGCAAAGAAGCCGATGAGCGCGGCGGTGACCGCGATCATCGCCCCGAACCGGGCGGCGCCGATACCCTTTAAGAAGTCCGCAAGACCTTGCAAGCAACCGCCCCGGCAGATTCGGCCGCTTTCACTGGAAAGGCCGACTGGGCAATTATTGCCTAGGTGATGGTTTCCATATGGTTAACGACGGTTAACAGCCCGGACAAAAGTCGGCCCAAAAGCAAACATGAAAAAAATCGGCCTCGCGGAGCGAGGCCGATTTTCGTCAAAAGCAGCAGATTTCCGGATCGCTTACTGGCGATATTGCTGGATGCGGGTGGTGCGAAGACCCGCCAGACCGTGCTGGTCGATGGAAAACTGCCAGGAGAGGAATTCGTCGACCGTCAGGGTATAACGGCTGCAGGCCTCCTCGAGCGAGAGAAGTCCGCCACGAACCGCGGCAACGACTTCGGCCTTGCGTCGGATGACCCAGCGTTTGGTGCCGGGTGCGGGCAGATCTGCAATCGTCAGCGGACTGCCGTCCGGCCCGATGACGTATTTTACCCTCGGGCGATGGGGTTCTGTCATGGCGTACTCACAAACTCTCAACCACTGAACTCACGCCGTAACCCTACGCGTGTCGGCTTAAAAATCCGCTAAGCCTAAGGCTTCAATACAATTCTCGTTGAATCCGGCTGGAACGAAACCGTCCCGGCGGGCTGAGAACACGCTTTCAGCCGGCCGAGCGGGGTCTTCGTAAATACTTTACTAACTTTTGCCGTCGTCCCGGCGGAGGCCGGGACTCATGCCGCGTGATCTAGCGATGACACGCAGATCGCAATACCAAGGCAAATTCTTTAACTACCGGTCTTCCCCAAACTTCGCCCTGTGGTTATGGATCCCGGCTTTCGCCGGGATGACACCATATGCTTCAGCTGCCGCTGCTGCTCGCCACCACGCTCTTCACCTGGCTCAGCGTGTAGCTGTTGCCGTCGATGGAGAGCAGCGGCGGCGACTGGGTCAGGTCGACGGAATCCACCGTGCCCTGCACCTGGGCTGCGACGCCGACGCTGTTGCCCGAGGCGTCCTTGCCTGTCGCCGTGATCGTATACTTGCCGTCGGGCCATTGCGTGCCGTCATTGCCCTGGCCATTCCAGGTGAACGGAATGTCGCTGCCGGCGCCGGCGGTATATTTGCCGGTGAACACGGTCTGGCCGCTGGAATTGGCGATGGAAATATCGACCGTGGCGCTGGTGGGCACGTTGAGGTGCCAGGTCGCCGACGAGCTCTTCATGGTCGCGGTGGTGCCGTCGACCACCGCGGTCTTGCCGACGAAATCCAGCGCCTGCGTCGCCTGCGTGGTCTGCTGCAGGGTGACGAGCTGGGACAGCGAGTCGTTGGTCTTGAGCTGCTGCTCGACGCCGGCGAACTGCACCAGCTGCTGGGTGAACTGGTTGGTGTCGAGCGGATCGAGCGGGTTCTGGTTCTTGAGCTGCGTGGTCAGCAGCGTCAGGAAGGTCTGGAAATTGCCGGCGAGGGTCGAGCCCGTGGTCGAGCTCAGCGAGCTGGACGAAGCGGATTTAGGAACGTCGGTGGTGCCGGAGACGACTGAGGGCGCGGTGGCGGCATTCGTGGTGGTCATGGCCTGATACTCCTCACACTCTGATATCGACGCCACTGCTCGATCCGAGCATGCGGCCATAGCTGCTTCTGACCGGCAGGCTTGCGGCCTGATCATCCTCGCTGATGATCAGCCGGCGCGAATTGTTGCCGTTGTCGTTGTTCTGGCCGGCGTTCTGGCCCGATGAGTTCTGGTCGCGCAGGCTGAAGGAGAGGCCGTTGCTGCCGGTCTTGAGGCCGGCATCGTCGAGGGCGCGCTGCAATTGCGGCGCGTCCTGCCGCAGCATCTGCAGCGTCTCCGGCTTCTCGACGGTGAGATGCGAGGTGACTTGGCCGTTGCGGTCGACATTGATGCGGACATCGATACGGCCGAGATCGACCGGATCGAGGCTGATGTCGAAGCGGGTCTTGCCGGCGCGCGCGGCCGCGGCGATCTCGACCGGGATGCCGCTGATCGGCACCGCATTCGGATTGGCTGCGGTCGCGGTGAGCGTCGCGGTGGAGGCGGTGACCGTCGATGTCATCGTGGTCAGCGGCGCCTGCACGGCGTTTGCGGCCTGGGTGCTGACGTCGGTGGTGGCGGCGGCGACGGCTGGCGTGTCGGCATGCGCGTGTGCGACGGGCGTGGCCGGCGTGACGTCTGCGGTGCGATTGGCTGCGTCGACCTTCGCATCGGTCGTGGCCGCGTCAGTCTGCGGCTTTGGGCCTTGCGGATGCGCGGCGGCGGCCGTCGGCGTTGCGGAGTTTTGGGCTGGTGTCGCCGTCTGCGCGGTCTTGGCCGGGTCCTGGCCAATATTGGAGACGTCGGTCTGGCCTTGCGTTGTGACAACCGCCTTGAACGAAGACTTCGGCGTGCCCTGGTCGACCGCGGTGACTTGCGCGGCCTTTGCCGTGACATCGGTTGCAGTGGTGTCCGAGTTTGCGACAGCCACCTCGGTCAGCGCGGCCTTCGCGTCGGTGCTCTTGCCATCCCCGGTCTTGGCGGCCTTGCCGGCCGCATCGGTTTTGCTGCCTGATATCTGCGCCGTGATCGAGGCGCTGGCGGCGATGCCGGCCGCTGCAATCGTCAACGGCGACGAAGCCGCGCTGGTGACCTGGTTTGCCGCGGCATTCGGATCGACCGGCACCACGGGTGCTGCAACGGGAACGGCGGTCGGATCGGGCGTCGCAGCCGGCGTCGCGGTCTGCGCGGCGGAGGCATCCACCGCGGCGGCGAGGCCGTCGGTGCTGTCGGTCTTGACGTCCTTGCTGGCGTCCTTGGCGTCGCCCGCCTTGGTGGTGGACGCGTCGGCCTTGTCCTTGGATTTCCCGTCGGCCTTGGCTGGCGCGGCCGGCGTGTCGCTGGCGGGCGTCGTTGTCTGGGAATTCGTGTCGTCGCTCGCCTTGCTCTGCGAGGACTGGTCTGTCGAGGCGCTGTTGCTGCTCCGGTCCGACGACCCGGACGACGATGAGTTGGATGAGGCGTCACTGCGCCGCGGTGCGTTGTCCTGGTTCGAGGACGGGGCGCTGTTGCTGATGGCGTTGTTGATCGCCTGGGTATTGCTGTCGACGAGGTCGCCAAAGGAGGAACTCGGCGTCTGGTCCTTGGTCTGCGGCCGGGCAGGCTTCGCTTGCGCGCTCGAGACCTGCGCAGTCGCCGCTACGTCTGATGTGTGACCAACCACAGGCGACCCCTTGAAAACGTCTTCGGACGAGGAGGTTAGCAAGGAGCGGGCCAATCCCACGTTTCGATATTTTATACAGTAAAATCAATTATTTGACGGGTTGGAGCAATCGCTCTGGGCCCGCCCGCCGCCCCGTCATTTCTGCCGCCCCGGCAAGAATTGCCTGAAAGCTTGCGGCCGCCATGATTGCTTCACCCGAATGCCGCCTATATTAAAGGGTGCTCTCAGCCGCTTTCGACCGGGCCAGCCAGTGCCCCCGAGGGAACCAGAGGTTCCCGGGGACCGTTGACGCCCCGGCCCAAGTGACCCGGAAGCACAACAGGAATCGCGGGAAACGCCGCCGTCACGTCAGCTTAAGCCCATGCTCAACAGTCTGGATCTCGAAGGCCGTCCTGAGGATACCAGGGTCGTCGTTGCCATGTCGGGCGGCGTCGACTCCTCGACCACGGCTGCGCTGCTCAAGGCGGAGGGCTATGACGTCGTCGGCATCACGCTGCAGCTCTACGACCATGGCGCGGCCACCCATCGCAAGGGCGCCTGCTGCGCCGGCCAGGACATCCACGACGCCCGCGACGTCGCGGCCAAGCTCGGCATTCCCCATTACGTGCTCGATTACGAGGACCGCTTTCGCGAGTCCGTCATCGACGTCTTTGCCGATAGCTACGCGCTCGGCGAGACGCCGGTGCCGTGCATCGAGTGCAACCGATCAGTCAAGTTCCGCGACCTCCTGAAGACCGCGCGCGAGCTCGGGGCGCAGGCGCTCGCCACCGGCCATTACGTCGCCTCGCGCCGCCGCGTTGACGGCTCGCGCGCGCTGGTTTGCGCGGCAGATGCCGATCGCGACCAGAGCTACTTCCTGTTTGCGACCACGCAAGAGCAGCTCGACTTCCTGCGCTTTCCGCTCGGCGACATGACCAAGCCCGAGACGCGCGAGCTCGCGCGCCGCTTCGGTCTTTCGGTTGCCGACAAGCACGACAGCCAGGACATCTGCTTCGTGCCCACGGGCCGCTACACCGACATCATCACCCGCCTGCGTCCGAACGCGATGGACCCCGGCGACATCGTCGATCTCGATGGACGCGTGCTCGGCCAGCATCACGGCATTGCCAATTTCACCATCGGCCAGCGCCGCGGCCTCGGCATCGCCGCTGCCGCGCCGTTTTACGTGGTGCGCCTCGATGCAGCCAACCGCCGCGTCGTCGTCGGCCCGCGCGAGGCGCTGAAGATGCACCGCATCACCTTGCGTGACGTCAACTGGATCGGCGGCGGCGAAATCGACAGCGCCATCGGGGGCGGGCTCGAGCTGTTCGTCCGCGTGCGCTCGACCCGCAGCCCGCAGCCGGCCTGGCTGCGCGGAGCTGATGGTACTTACGAGGTCGAGCTCGTCGCCGGCGAAGAGGGCGTCTCGCCGGGACAAGCCTGCGTCTTCTACGACGCAGCCTCAGGGCAGGCGCGCGTGCTCGGCGGCGGCTTCATCCAGAGCGCAGCCGCGAAGGTCGCGAGCAACACGGCGAGGCCGCTGGTGGAAGCGGTTCGCGGCTAAATCTTCAGGGCAGGGGGCATGGCAGCAGACATCTCGCGGGCCGGGGTCGAGAAGGCCTATGGCCGCTGGGCGCCGGTCTATGATCTCGTGTTCGGCAAGGTGTTCGATGCCGGCAGGCAGTCGACCATCGCCGAGGCCGACCGCATCGGCGGTCGCATCCTCGACGTCGGCGTCGGCACCGGCCTCTCGCTGTCGGATTATTCGCGCACCACAAAAATCTGCGGCGTCGACATTTCCGAGCCGATGCTGCGCAAGGCGCAGCAGCGCGTGCGGAGCCTGCGTCTCTCCAATGTCGAAGTGCTCTCGGTGATGGACGCGAAGAATCTCGCCTTCCCCGACAATTCGTTCGACGCGGTGGTCGCGCAATATGTCATCACCGCGGTGCCCGATCCCGAAGGCACGCTCGACGAGTTCGTGCGCGTGCTGAGGCCCGGCGGCGAGCTGATCCTGGTCAACCACATCGGCGCGGAAAAGGGTCTGCGCAAGCTCTCCGAGCTCGCCTTCGCGCCGCTCGCGCGCCGCCTCGGCTGGCGCCCGGAATTCCCATGGGCCCGCCTCGTCAATTGGGCCGCCAGGCACGGCGGCGTCACGCTGGCGGAACGCCGCCCGATGCCGCCGATGGGGCACTTTTCGTTGATCCGCTACCGCAAATCGTAATGTCCGGCGGTGGGAACAGCGCGCGCGCCTAGCGCGTTTCCTTCCCATGCGCACGACATCAAACATCATCTTTGCGGGTCTCGTGATCGCAGCCTTTGGGCCGGCGATCGCACAGGCCCCGCCCGCCCCGGCGACGCCGCCGCAAGCGACCGCGCCGCCATCCCCGCAACACGCCGCCGCCGACTGCGCCCCGCAGGAGCGCCCCAACCGCGCCACCGCGCCCGACGGCACCACCACCGGTCAATCGAGGGAACCGCTCGGCGATAAATTGGCCAAATCCGACGGCGTGCTCTGCCCGCCCGCCGGCGTCGACCCCGAAATGCACGCCCCGGCGCCGTCAACCGACGGCAAAATGCCCGTGATCCCGCCCCCCGGCAGCCCCGGCGGCGACCCCAATGTGAAGCCGAAATAAGAGAATTTCCGCGCGCTCCGCGTCACTTCACCTCTCCCCGCCTGCGGGGAGAGGCCGGAATCCGCGCGGGAAGCGCGGATTCCGGGTGAGGGGGACTCTCTGCGAGCCTGGTGTCCGAAATCACCCGCCCGCCGCCTAAAATCGTGGATTCCGGTGCGAAATCAGCCCCAAACGGCCTTGTCGCGCCGAAGCTTTTAGCGAAGGCGGATTGACTTCCCACCGCCCCCTTCCTTATATGCCGCGCGTTCGCGAGATCGGCCGTTTCGGCCGCCGCGATCGGCTCGTGGCGGGGTAGCTCAGCTGGTTAGAGCACGGGAATCATAATCCTGGGGTCGGGGGTTCGAGTCCCTCCCCCGCTACCACGTATGACCCACTATTATGGTGGGCCTCCGGAAAGAGCCCTCCGCCGACCAGTGCGGCCAGCTTTCCCTTGACCTCGACCTCGAAGCCTTCCCAAGGGCCCTTGGGGTGGATAATGACGCTGTGCACAAGCGACCTGAAGTCAGCGACCAACGTGCCGCGGTCGTCCTCCGCGCTTGCGTGGCTTGCGATCGTGTCGGCAAGCGCATTGACGGTCTCGATGTAGCGGTCCAGCGTTGCCGGATGCAGAGAGATGGGGGTAGGGGCCTCCTCGAGGGCAGCCAGTTCCGCCTCGACGCGCAACCGCTCATCCTTCAGCTCCGCAATCCGTTGCTTGGCATCCTCCTCAGAAATCACATACCTGATCACGAGATCAATGTTGCGCTGACGCTCGCCTTCGATCCGGTCACGTTTAGCCTCTAGCCGAAGGCGCTCCGCGGAAGCGTTCCCCGCAAGCCGCTCTCGCTCACTGTTGTAGTTGCGGACGTAGGTCTCGATCAGCCGTGGGTCCTTCAACTCCTCGACCATGCCGCTGAGCACAAGTCTTTCGATGTCACGCAGATAGATGATCCTGCGATTCGAACAACTGCCATTCTCGCGCACAGCCGAGCAGCGAATCCTGGTCTTTCCGGTCTTGTCGCGATCGTGAACTGACATGCCAGATCCGCAACAACCGCACCGCAGCAGACCCGATAGGAGATGCGGCGCCCGTCGCTTCATGTGGCTGGCCAAATGCCCCTTCTCAGTCTTCAGGGCCTGCGCCTGCTCCCAAACCGACTGTTCGACGATCCGCAGTTGAGGCACATCAATGCTCTGCCACTCCTCGCGAGGGTTGGGGCGAGACAATCGTTTGCCTGTATCGGGATCCTTCACCATCCGGACCTTGTTCCAGACAATACGGCCAGCATAGAGTTCATTGAAGATGAGCCCCGTCCCGCGCTTGGCGTTGCCGTTGATCGTCGACGCATTCCATCGCCGACCTCGCGGTGGATGGATGTTTTCCCGATTGAGATCCTGCGCGATCTCTCGGGGCCCTCGTCCGGCTGCGTATGATGCAAAAATCCGTCGGACGATCGTAGCTTCGTCTTCGACGATTTCGAGCTCACCGGGTTTGCCGGCTATTGCTCGATATCCGTACGCACGCCCTCCCGCGTGTCGACCATCGCGCACTACGCCGGCCATACCGCGGCGGACTTTCTTCGCCCCGTCCTCGCGCTGCATCTGTCCGACGAGGCCGCGGATTCCAATCAAAATTGAGTCCGCAGTGCCATCATGGACCGCCTGAATCTCGATCCCCTGGAAAGACAGTCTTTTGTGGATGCCGGCCAGATCCTCCATGTCACGTGAGAGCCGGTCCAATGCCTCTACGATCACCACCGTGAAACGATGCTGACGTGCAGCGTCCATAAGCTGCATCAAACCATCGCGGCCGAATACCGATGCCCCAGAACGCGCCTTGTCTTCAAAGGTAGCAACGACATCGAGTTGGTGACGAGCCGCATAGGCGCGGCACAGCGCAATCTGGTCTTCAGTCGATTTTTCGTTTTGAAGCTCGGTGGAGAACCGAGCATAGATCGCCGCGGGTTTCATCTCGAATACCAGTCCTGATGGGCTTGTCGCCAGCGGCATCAAGATAGTTCTTCATGAGGCGCTCGCTATCGAGAAGATGATCGCGCCTAGCATCGGCGATTGCAAGTGCTTCAACAAATCGGACCAAAGCAGGATCTAATTCGCCTGAGGTTGCGCGCCCTGGTACGCGATCGACTACTCCCATCAATCTCGCGCGCTTCATCCCAGTAGGATGCAACGATAACTTGAGAAAAGGCAGGCCTTTTTGCTCGGTCGTTGAATCGAATGTTATGGCGTAGAAAAAGGACGGCCACTTCGAAACTCGAGATATAAGTTTCGACCAGCTATCGGTATAGCAAGTACTCCACGAGTAGCGTGGTTAGTACCGGGATCGCTCCCAGCACCAGAATTGATCCACGACTTTGACGCTGCAGCACGAAGAGTACCATGATCACAGCGCAAAGAGCCAGCAGCGCGACACCATGTAAGGTCAATCGATCCAGCCACAATGGCGTAGCGTGACAAGTTCCACCGGCTTTGCTGGAGATCCCATAAAACGCCCTCACTGGTCATGAGCAAAGCGAGAGCGCCCACAACAGTGAACGGCGGAACTGCCGCGAGCAGGCTTAGATTAGGCGCTGTTGCCGGTTAGTAGCTAAGAGCACCGTTGCGGCAGTAGCGGTGGTGTAGACGGCCAACGATCACGGCTGAGGCCAAAGCCTGGCTGGTGTCGTTGGCATGCGACAAGGCCAAGGTGCACGGCTATCCGCATGAGTTGTGGACGACGCGGTTGCTGGCGCGCCATGCACGCGAGCACAGGCCGGGGGCAGGGCATGCGTGTTTTGCCAATTTGGTCCAAGGAACGGTGTGCAAGATCCTCGGCCAAGAGGAAATCAAGTCGCACAAGGTGCGCTATTATCTCGAAAATCGCGACGCCGAGTTCGAACAGAAGATGGCGGAGATCCTGTGCGTCTATCGTGAAGTCGAAGTCCTGAAGAAGGCCTCTGCCAAGGGAAGGCGGGGGGGAAAGCCGCGTGCTGGACGGCCCTCTGCTGGCCGAGGCGCTGGGCGATGTGACGTCCAATATGTCTGGCGGTTCCTGCGCGGCCACAAGATTGACCTGGCGGCTCGTAAGTCCTGGTGCGAGAGCAACGACCCGGACTTTACGGCCAAAGCCGGCAATGTTGTCGGCCTCTACGTCGCAGGATCGAAAACCATACCTCGACCTGATTGAGCCAGGACGCGCTTGTCGGCGTGAAATACATTGCACGTTGGGATGGGCCTCGAGCCAGTCCTCATTCCAGACGTCGCCCGTATGCGGACCCGATGGAAAGCGCATCAAGGCAGGATTGACGTCACGCGGCTGGCTTTCATTGACGAGACGTGGATCAAGACCAATATGGCGCCGCTACGCGGCTGGGGGCCTTGTGGGCAGCGCCTCCAAGCATCTGCACCTTTCGCCCATTGGAAGACCATGACCTTCATCGCGGCGCTGCGTCATGATCGGATCAGTGCGCCTTGGGTGATTGATGGTCCCCTCAATGGTGAACTCTTCACGCTGTACGTCGAGAAGGTGTTGGCACCCACCCTCGCACCGGGCGAGATCGTCGTTCTCGACAATCATGGCAGCCACAAGGGCAAAGCGGCTCGCCAAGCTATCCGCGCCAGAGGAGCCTACCCTATCTTCTTGCCGCCCTACAGCCCTGACCTCAACCCGATCGAGCAGGTCTTCGCCAAACTCAAACACCTCATGCGATCCGCAGAACCTTGTGACGTGGAGGGGCAACCTGGCGGAAGGTTGGTGAACTCCTCGATCTCTTCTCCCAGGAGGAGTGCACCAACTACTTCAAAACTCAGGCTATGTTTCCGTGTAAATACATCATGCTCTAGATGGTCAACCAGGCCGTCGCAAACCGCATCGTAGTCGCAAAGAATTTGGAAACCGACGCAGCATGCGGGCTGTGATCCCACCCGGACCAATACGATTTTAAGCTAAACCAGGGCTCACGATCGATCGTCGTCCCGCCTAGACAGCTGCTATCAATAGAAAGGCAAAGAGACGAACCCGCGCCGTACTGCACGGTGGAAGAGAGTCACCGTACCCACCCGCAAAGACGCTTCCGTCGCCGCGGCAAGGAGCCGCCCCGAACCGCAGAACGGATCAAGCACGCTCGCGTCGGGTGGAACAAACTTGTTCACAAGCGGCATCGCCAAGCTCATCCGGCACCATCGCTGGATACGGATGTATTCGGCTTAGTCGGGTCTCACCAGCGAGTGACGCAACTGATGGTCAGGTCAAGTCTTTCCTGGCCCGCAAATTCCGTGCGGCGCTGCAGGTAAAATTGACGAGGGCCCTTTCAGGCGGCCGAGCAGTCCCCGACATGTCTACCGTGACGACGTTGAGGTCAAGCCCATCGCGGTCCCAGTCCCGACGCTGGCGACACCGCCAGAGGCTCCCTCTCGACGTCCCGAGCGAAACTGGCTTCTGGAACGAGCCGGGCTTCACATGAGCCCCAGGGCTTAGCCATGGACTAGAGTTAGTTTCTGCAAAATATCCCGCGCCGAAACTAATATCCAAGAGCTTTATAGTCACCGCTGACGTGCGCTTACGTACACAACAGCGCGCGGGTGTTCGCATTGACGACTTTGGGACGCACGGCGAATCTATTTTTGATGAGCCAATATTTTTGATGAGCCAATAGGGGTGGCTATGCGTCGGCATCTAGGACAGAGAAACGGCGGAGAGCAGATCGGACGGAGCTTATCCTCAGACCCAAAAATCCCCTTCGCGCAGCGCTTGACCTGTACGATTGATGAAGCGTGTCAGGCGACCGGCTTGGGCCGGACCAAACTCTATGAACTCATAGGAGCAGGGCAGCTCGACACGAGAACCGTTGGACGTCGCCGACTCGTACTGGTTCGCTCGCTCCACTCCCTGCTCGATCTCAATTGTTCAACGACGGACCGAGCCGAAGGTATTTCGTAGCAGCGGTCTTGGGATTGGGCTGCGTCCGAGGTTACGGGCTGACCCGACGTTGAGCCCGGCTGCCCAAGTCCGGCCCGCACCGTTGGCCGGCGAACCCATTCCCCTCTCCCAGTCCAGCGCCGATTCCAAGCGCGGTGGGGGCACCGTGGTCCCCCGCGGTTCCGGTCAGTCGGGTGTTCGCGCCGTATCAGTGGTGGGGCGGATGGTGGGGCGGTAGCGAAATGTCGCAAACTTTCCGCAGAAAAAAGTAAGGCGCGACTGGCATCACCACAGTCGCGCCCTACGTCGCCGGCTTATGGGGCAGGGGGGAATAGCCGGCTGTTGAGACGACTCCCGGGCACGAGAGTCGTTCCAGGCGGGCGCAAAATTTTTTGCGGCTTTTTGTGCGCTCTGGTGTGAATTTGGCACACGGTTAAGTGATCTTAACTTTTGGGAAACTCCGGTCCTCCCCTCGCGTTGTTCCCGCGATCGCCATGGGGCGAGGGACCAATAATCATGTCACAGATTCAAAAGGTATTTTTTGGTGCCGTTGCGCTCGTCGCGACGCTTGGCGCCGTCCAGGTCGGCGCCGTGCAGCTGGCTTCCGGCCAGGATCTGGCCGACCGCTGGGAAGCGCTCGCTGACCAGCCGGGCCAGACGTCGGGCCGCAACCTCGCAACTCATAACGTCAATCGCACCAGCAAGTCCGACCGCCTCGCCGACCTGAAGCCGGCGGCGGTTCCGACGCGCACGGTCTCGATGCGGTTGAACGACCTGGCCGATACGTCCGTGCTGCTGCGGGTCCCAGCGACCAACGAGACCGGCAGCGCCAAGCCGGCGTCGTTGCTTCTGACGCCGGGCCGCAAGCCGACGATCGCCTGCGAGCCGATGGTCAGCTCCCTGACCGAAGTCGCCAAGCTGCTGCAGCCCGGTCGCTGCGTGACCTGACCGGCCTGATCGACACTTGGCCCTCGCGCAAAAAACGCCCTCCTGCCGGGGGGCGGCTCTGCGCGTCCACTTGATCCGCTCTCCCATCGCGTTATATCCCGGCTTTCTCCATTTTGGATTGACCGGGTAAACGCATGACGACGTCCGATACCGCCACGCATACGCAGCCCTTCCAGGCCGAGGTTTCCGAGCTGCTGCACCTGATGGTGCATTCCGTCTATTCGGAGACCGACATTTTCCTGCGCGAGCTGGTCTCCAACGCCTCGGATGCCTGCGACAAGCTGCGCTATGAGGCGATCGCAAATCCGGCCCTGCTGGGCGAGGGCGATGCGCTCAAGATCCGCATCATCCCGAACAAGGCAGCCGCGACGCTGACCATTGCCGATAACGGCATCGGCATGGAGCGGCAGGAGCTGATCGACCATCTCGGCACCATCGCCCGCTCCGGCACCAAGGCCTTCGTGTCGAAGCTGAAGGAGGCCAAGGACGGGCTTGGCCTGATCGGCCAGTTCGGCGTCGGCTTCTATTCGGCCTTCATGGTCGCCGAGAAGATCGTCGTGATCAGCCGCCGCGCCGGCGAAAGCGACGTGTGGAGCTGGACGTCGTCGGGCGGCTCCGGCTTCGAGATCGCGCGCGCCAGTGACGAGGAAGCGGCGCGCGTTGCACGTGGCACCGAGATCGTCCTGCACCTGAAGGACGACGCCAAGAAATATCTCGAAGCCTACGAGATCGAGCGCATCGTCAGTGCCTATTCCGACAACATCCTCTTCCCCATCGAGCTGGTGCCGGAAGAGGGTGAGCCGCGCCAGATCAATTCGGCGAGCGCGCTGTGGCAGCGCGCCAAGTCCGAGCTGACGGCGGAAGACTACAAGAAGGCCTATCAGCAGATCGCCTCCGCCTTCGACGATCCCGCGATGACGCTGCACTACCGCGCGGAGGGGCGCTACTCCTACGCCGTGCTGCTGTTTGCGCCCTCGACCAAGCCCTTCGACCTGTTCGAGCCGAACCGTAAGGGCCGGGTCAAGCTCTATGTTCGCCGCGTCTTCATCACCGACGATGCAGATCTGTTGCCCGGCTACCTCCGCTTCATCCGCGGCGTTGTCGACAGCGAGGATCTTCCGCTCAACATCTCGCGCGAGATGCTGCAGAACAACCCGCAGCTGGTGCAGATCCGCAAAGCCGTGGCGACCCGTGTCGTCAACGAGCTCGAAAGCCTCGCCGAGAAGGATGCGGAGAATTTCGCAAAGATCTGGGACGCCTTCGGCGCCGTGCTGAAAGAGGGAATCTACGAGGATTTCGAGCGCCGCGAGAAGCTGCTGGCGCTATCGCGCTTCACCACGACGTCAGGCGAGAAGCGCGCGCTCAAGGACGTCGTCGCCGATTTCAAGCCGAACCAGACCGAGATCTATTATCTCGTCGGCGACAGCATCGAACGGCTGAAGTCCAGCCCGCGGCTGGAAGCTGCGACCGCACGCGGCATCGAGGTGCTGCTGCTGTCCGATCCAGTCGATGCGTTCTGGACCTCGATGCCATCGGAGTTCGAGGGCAAGCCGCTGAAGTCGCTGAGCCAGGGCGATCTCAATCTCGACCTGATCCCGCGCGTCGACGACAAGGACGAGGCGAAGAAGGACGAGCCTGCCGCGGACGAGGCCGCCACCATTGCGGTGATCAAGGCGGCGCTCGGCGAGCGTGTCAGCGACGTCAAGGCCTCGACCCGCCTCACCAGCTCCGCCTCCTGCCTCGTCGCCGACAGCCAGGGTCCGAGCCGCGAGCTCGAGCGCATCCTGGCGCAGCAGAACCGCGGCATGCGCACCAAGCCGATCCTGGAGATCAATTTGCGTCACCCCATAGTGACGGCGATCACCAGGGCCCAGGCCGGCTCGACGGCGGTCGATGATCTCAGCCTGCTCCTGCTCGAACAAGCGCAGATCCTGGATGGTGAGCTGCCGGAAGATCCGGCCGCGTTTGCGGCGAGGCTCAACCGCCTGGTGCTGCAGGGGCTGGGCGGGTAGTGCGAGCCGCGCTCACCTTGCCGTCATTGTCCCCAGGAACAGTCGCCACTGGCGTGGTGTTGTGCCATAGGAGGGCGTCGGCGTCGGATCCGTCGACGCCACCGATTTGAGGAAATGTCCGATGCGCCTCCCACTCCTGACTCTCACTGCCATCGCCGCGCTGTTCGTCGCGGCGGATGCCAGCGCCCAGACGTATGATCCGAACTATCCGGTTTGCATGCACGTCTACTCGGGCGCTACCGGCGGCGCCGGTGGCGGTGGCGGCGGCTGGTTCGAATGCACATTCACGTCGCTGGAGCAGTGCCGCGCCTCGGCATCGGGCCGCGCGGCCAGCTGCGACCTCAATCCGTACTTCGCTTTCAATGAGCCGCCGCCGGAACGTAGGCGTCACAAGAAGGTGTACTGAAGCGGCGAGCTATTCCTTCCTGATGCCCGATAGCTCGACCACCTTGCGCCATCGCTCGGTCTCGGCGGCGAGCATGCCGCCGAACTCGCCGGCATTGCCATGCAGCGGGATCGCGCCGAGTTCGGCAATGCGCGCCTTGATCTCGGCATCGGAGAGCGCCGTATCGATCTCGCGATTGAGCAGGTCGACGATCTCGCGCGGTGTGTCATAGGGCGCACCGACGCCGTAAAACGAGGATGTTTCATAGAAGGGCAGCGTGTCCGCGATCGGCGGCACGTCAGGCAGGACGTCCGAACGCTCGCGCGTGGAGACGCCGAGCGCGCGCAGCTTGCCGGCGCGCACCAACTCGAAGGACGACGTGACGTTGTCGAACATGCCCTGGATCTGGCCGCTCATCACGTCGGTCAGAGCAGGCGCGGAGCCGCGATACGGCACATGTGTGAACTGCACGCCGGCCATCGACTTGAACAGCTCGCCGGAGAGATGCAGCGAGGTGCCGATGCCAGATGAGGCGATCGACATCTTGCCGGGATTGGCCTTGGCATAGGCGATGAAGTCGGCGACGTCTTTCACCGGCAAATCGTTGTTGACGACCAGCAGCAGCGGAATGCGTGCGACGCCGGCGACGGGCGCGATGCCCTTGGCGAAGTCATAGGGCAGCGCCGGATCGAACGAGGCGTTGATCGCGTTCGCGGTCGAGGTCAGCAGCAGCGTGTATCCGTCCGGTGCGGAGCTGATCACGGCCTGCGTGCCGATATTGCTGCCGGCGCCCGGCTTGTTCTCGACGATGAATGTCTGGCCGAGCCGGTCGGACAGCCGCTGGCAGATCAGTCGTGACAGCACGTCGGTGGCCCCGCCCGGTGCGTAAGGCACTACCCATTTCACGCTGCGCGAGGGATAGGAGGGGTTGCCGATCGCAAAGGCGCGCGGCGCTGCGAGCCCAGCCGCAGCGTAGGTCGCGGTCTGAAGGAAACGTCGCCTGGTGATCATCGTGGCCTCCAGCTCATCGCGCGCGCCGCGCATCCGAATGACTGGACTTGCTATCGCAAGAATCGCGCGCGGCCGCACGCCGATCCCGCCGGCTTGGTAAAGGATGATCGCGGTTAATCGAGAGCTAACCGGGTTTTACCTTGTCTCTTAACACCTGGGCAGGCCGCGCGAGATAAGCTGCCGGGACCAAGCTGATACTGCGCGAAAGAATGAACGGCATGACCACTGGTGTCATCGAGCAAGCCAAGGCCGGACGAGCGCCTTCGGCCTCAAAGATCTGGCTGAAGGCGATAGAGCTGACTGCCCGGATCGAGACGCTGCCCGGCCGCCTGTTCGCCGACGTCGTCGAGGATTGGGCGCGGCGCCAGCCCGACCGCGTCGCGCTGGTGATGGACGATGCCGCGCTCGACTATGACAGCCTATCGAGACGCATCAATCGCTATGCCCGCTGGGCACGCTCGGTTGGCGTCGTCAAGGGCGACACAATCGGCCTGATCATGTCGAACGGCATCGATTACGTCGCGGCCTGGCTTGGCATCAGCCGGGTCGGCGGGGTGGTGGCGCTGCTGAACACCAAACTTGTCGGTCGGTCGCTCGCGCATTGCATCGATGTGGCAAAGCCCTCGCATCTCATCGTCGCGCACACCTTGACGGAGACGCTTGGGAGCGCGATTCCGCATCTGAAGACCGAGGCGAAGATCTGGACCCATGGCGATGCCCGCAGGGAACGCGCGATCGATGTTGCGCTGGCCGCGCTCGATGACGGGGCGCTGTTGCCGGAGGAGCATGGCGAGGTCACCATCGATGACCGCGCGCTGCTGATCTATACGTCGGGCACGACGGGCCTGCCGAAGGCTGCCAGCATCAGCCATCGCCGCATCCTCAATTGGGGTTTTTGGTTTGCTGGCCTTGCCGGCGCGACGCCGCAGGACCGGCTGTATGACTGCCTGCCGCTGTTCCATTCGGTCGGCGGCATCGTCGCGCCGTGCAGCATGCTGGCCGCCGGAGGCTCGGTGGTGATCGCGGAGAAGTTTTCGGCGTCGAATTTCTGGCCCGACATCGTCAGGTACGATTGCACGCTGTTTCAATATATCGGCGAGCTCTGCCGCTATCTGCTCAAGGCGCCGCCGTCGGAATACGAGAACCGTCACCGATTGCGGCTCGTCTGCGGCAACGGCCTGCGCGGCGACATCTGGGCGGATTTCCAGTCGCGCTTCGCTATTCCCCGCATTCTCGAATTCTATGCGGCGACCGAAGGCAATTTCTCGCTGTTCAATGTCGAGGGCCAACCGGGCGCGATCGGCCGCATCCCGCCGCTGCTGGCGCATCGCTTTCCGGCCAGTCTCGTCAAGCTCGACCCCGACAGCGGCACGCCACTGCGCAATAACGAGGGATTCTGCATCGCCTGCGCCCGCGGCGACGCCGGCGAGGCGATCGGCCGCATCGGCAAGGCCGAGGAGGGTGGCGGCCGCTTCGAGGGCTATACCGATGCTGAGGAGACCGAGAAGAAGATCTTGCGCGACGTCTTTACCAAGGGCGATGCCTGGTTCCGCACCGGCGATCTGATGCGGCTCGACGACAAGGGCTTCTTCCATTTCGTCGATCGCATTGGCGACACCTTCCGCTGGAAGGGCGAGAACGTCGCGACCTCGGAGGTCAATGACGCCGTGCGCGATTTCACCGGCGTGGTCGATGCCACGACCTATGGCGTCAGCATTCCCGGCACTGACGGCCGTGCCGGCATGAGCGCGATCGTGGTTAACGAGGGTTTTGACATCGAAGCGCTGCCGGCTCATCTCGCCCGCCGCCTGCCGGCCTATGCCCGTCCGGTTTTCATCCGCATCTCGCGTGAGCTCGATGCCACCGAGACCTTCAAGCAGAAGAAGGGCGATCTCGCCCGCGAGGGGTTTGACCCGGCCGGCATCGCCGAACCGCTGTACATGCTCGAGCCGAAATCCGGCGCGTATGTTGCGCTCGATCCAGGCGCATATGCGCAAATCCTGAACGGTACGATCAGGCTGTAGGCGGCAAAATCCGCAGATAGGTCCAATTTTATCTGAATTGTCCAAGAGCCCATTTACTTCTGTCGGGTAAACAGGCCGGCATGGGAGGCGGTCATCAAGAGCCGCCGCAAGACATAAGATCGATTAACTCAGGAAGAGGCGAGCCAGCCATGTCGGTAAGGTCCAAGGTCATCGAGGCGATCAAGCAGATCGCCAAGGAGCAGAACGTCGCGCTTCCCGCGCTCACCGACGATCTGTCCCTGCATGAGACAGGCTTTGATTCGCTCGCCTTCGCGATCCTGGTCGCCCGTCTCGAGGACGAGACCGGCGTCGACCCCTTCACCATTTCCGAGGACGCCGCGTTCCCCGCCACCGTGGGTGATTTCGTGCGGGCCTACGAAAATGTCCCCGCGTGAGATCTTTGCGCTTCGCGACTATCTGAGTCCGGAGCTGACCGGGCGCACGCTGTCGGACGCGCAACATTGCGTTTCGCTGACAGATATCCTGTCGCAGACGGTCCTTGGCGGCCGCTTGTGCGAACTGTCCGGCCGCGCCGTCCTGTTGAAATTGTCCGACCAGCTCCGCTCGGGCCTTGCCATGATCGAGCTCGACGGCATCGCCCGTCGCATGCTGCTGTGCCCGCCGGACCTCAATCCGGCGCATCTTGACGCATTGATCGCCGATGCCGGGATCGATGCGGTCGTCACCGACGAGCCCGATCGCTGGGCCGACGCCGGCGTGTCGCTGGTCGTGACCGCACAATTGCCGCTTCAGGCCACCACGCCCGCGAAGACCGAACGCGCAACCGAATGGCTGATGCTGACCTCGGGCACATCGGGCGTGCCGAAGATCGCCGGTCACACGCTGGAAGCGCTCACCGGCGCGATCGTTGCCGAAGGCCCTGCCAAGGGACCCGCGCCGGTCTGGGCCACGTTCTATGACATCCGCCGCTATGGCGGCTTGCAGATCTTCCTCCGCGCCATCCTCTCCGGCGGCTCGATGGTGCTGTCGGACCCGCATGAAGCGCTCGCCGACCACGTTGCCCGGCTGAACGCGCGCGGGGTCTCCCACATCTCCGGCACGCCATCGCATTGGCGCAAGCTCCTGATGAGCGGCTCGGCCGCAAAGTTTGCACCCGGCTACGTTCGGCTCTCCGGTGAGATCGCCGACCAGGCCGTGCTCGATGGTCTGAAGGCAGCTTTCCCGAACTCTTCCGTCGGCCATGCCTATGCCTCGACCGAGGCCGGCGTCGGCTTCGCCGTCAATGACGGGCTCGAAGGTTTCCCGGCCGACTATCTCGGCAATCGCAACGGCGTCGAGATGAAGGTCGTCGATGGCTCGCTGCGCATTCGCTCGACGCGCACCGCGCACGCCTATATCGGTCGCAATGCCGCCGCGCTCACCGATGCGGACGGATTCGTCGACAGCGGCGACATCGTCGAGCTGCGCGGCGACCGCTATTATTTCGTCGGCCGCCGCGGCGGCATCATCAATATCGGCGGGCTCAAGGTCCACCCCGAAGAGATCGAGGCGGCGATCAATCGGCATCCCGATGTCAGGATGTCGCGGGCAAAGTCGCGCCGCAGCCCGATTACCGGCGGCATCGTCGTCGCCGACGTGATTCTCACTGAGGGCACCGATCCGGCACGCGCGAAGGAGATCCGCGACCAGATTCTGGATCAGTGTCGCGCCCAGCTCGCCTCGCACAAGGTGCCGGCAGTGATCCGCTTTGTCGAGGCGCTCGACGTCACCCCGGCCGGCAAACTGGCGCGCACCGATGCATAACGTTCTTGTCACCGGCGGCAGCCGCGGCATTGGCCTTGCGATCGGCAGGCGCCTCGTCGGCGCCGGCTACAACGTGATCGCGGCTGCGCGGCGCGAGAGCGACGAACTCAATTCGGCGATCGCCGCCTCCGAGGGGCGTCTGCATTTCCGTGCCTGCGATCTCTCGGTGATCGATGCGATCCCCGCGTTCGCAAAGCTCGTGCGCGACGAATTCGGCCCGATTTACGGGCTGGTCAACAATGCCGGCCTCGGCACCGAAGGCCTGCTCGCCACCATGCACAATTCGGCGATCGAAGCGCTGGTGCAGCTCAACGTGCTGTCGCCGATCATCCTCACCAAATATGTCGCGCGGCAGATGATGGCCGACGGCGCGGGCCGCATCATCAACATCTCCTCGATCATCGCGACGACAGGATATAACGGCCTTTCGGTCTATGGTGCGACCAAGGCGGCGGCGACCGGCTTCACCCGCTCGCTGGCGCGAGAGGTCGGCAAGCTCGGCATCACGGTCAACGCGGTTGCCCCCGGCTTCATCGATACCGAGCTCACGCACAATCTCTCCGACGAGGGTCGCAAGCGCATCGCCGGCCGTAGCGCGCTGCGCCGCCTGCCGGAGACCGACGACGTCGCGCGTATGGTTGAATATTTGCTGGGCGAGGGCGGTCGCAACGTGACAGGCGCCGTGTTCACGATCGACGCCGGGAATACGGCCTGAGACGGAACCCGGCCGACAAATGATGTTGATCCGGCGCGATGACAACGAGCCGGATTTGGTCGTAAGATGCCGCCTCATCGATTGGGTTACGTCAATCGAACTTCCCTAAAGGAAAGGGAGCAGTCCATGGCAACGCCAAGCGTCAAGGCTGCGATCAAGGGGCGGGCATCCGCGGAGCCATCGCCTGCGAAACTGGACGATGTGCGCTGCCCGCCGATGTCGCATCAGAATTCCGGCAGCCACGGCCACGAAATGTATCCGCAGCAATTCGTGCGGCTGATCGGCTGTCATGATCCTGCCCTCGACGCCTTGCGCAAGCGCGAGAGCGAAAAACTGCATTAGCGCGCGCCCGCGCCTACGTCTGGGGTTTCGGAAGATCAATCCGTGCGTGCGAGAATTCCGGCGGCCCCTCTGTCAGACGGCGAATGCGGCGTTCGCGTTCGTCGGTGGGCAGAGCGGGATCGAGCAGTCCCTCGATCTCGTGCACGGCGACCTCTTCGATCCTGGCGGCGTCGGATCCGACCGCGATGTGTGGTGACGTCGGTGCTGCCGGAGCGATCTTGAGACCCAGCTCGACCAGTTTGCAGATTGCGTCGGCGCGCGACAATTGCTGCGCCTCGGCCCAGGCGTCCACGGCCGCAGTCAGCCCTTCCGGCATCTTGACGGCGCTGATGATGTCCAGGCCGGTACGTCGACGTACCGGACGGGCGGAATCCTCGTTGTCGAAGTCAGACACCCCTGATGTCCCATGTGATCCATAGACGACCCAACCGTAGGCGTGATCCCCGGCCGGCTGTTTGATGCCGATCAATGACGAGATGCGGCATTGCGGCACGGCGCGACCTTGTCGTCCGGCGCCATTTCAGCCAAAGATCGAGACCTCGAATGGGACACCCCCGGGGTGAACCCCGGTCCATCCTGCCACGTATCTCGTCTGACCTGAAACCAGACTGGCTTCTGCAATGAGCGCCGCATCCTTCTACGGCAGCATCCCTGTCTTCCGCGGCTTCACCAGCCTGATGGACCCGAAACTCTATTCGCCGCTGCCGGCGGATTGGAGCATCGGCGTCGCCGACATCGTTGATTCCACCAAGGCGATCGCGGCGCAGCGCTACAAGGCCGTCAATATGGCGGGCGCTGCCGTGATCGCGGCGGTGACGAACGCGCTGGAGGGACGCGAATTCCCCTTCGTGTTCGGCGGCGACGGCGCGAGCTTTGCGGTTGCGCCTGATGATCTCGAGCTGGCGCGCGAAGCGCTGGCCGCGACCGCGACATGGGTGCGGGAAGACTTGGATCTGAAGATGCGCGTCGCGCTGGTGCCGGTGAGCGCAATAAGAGCCCAGGGCCTTGATGTACGCGTTGCGCGTTTCGGTCCGTCGGCCAATTTGTCCTATGCGATGTTCTCCGGCGGCGGGCTCGCCTTTGCCGATGCGGCGATGAAGCGCGGCGAGTTCGCGGTGACCGAGGCGCCGTCAGGCACGCAGCCCGATCTCTCCGGCCTGTCCTGCCGCTTCGAGGAGATGCCGGCCTCGCGCGGGTTGATCCTCTCGGTGCTGGTGATGCCGGCTGCTGGGGCCGATCCGCTTGCGTTCCGCAAGGTGATCGAGGACATCATCCATCTGGTCGAGCGCAGTCCGGACGCGGGCCGTCCCGTGCCGCCGCAGGGGCCGCCGCTGAAATGGCCGCCGCAGGGGCTGGACTATGAGGCGCGGGCGATGCGTGGCGGCTCCTTGTTCAAGCGCCGCGCCAGCCTGCTCGCCTTTACGTTTTTCGCCTATGTCCTGATGCGCTTCGACATCAAGGCCGGCAGCTTCCTGCCAAAGGTCTACAAGCGCCAGGTGGTCGAGAATTCCGACTTCCGCAAATATGATGACGGCCTGCGCATGATCCTCGACTGCACACCGGAGCTCGAGCGCGCCTTGAGCGATCGCCTCGCCACCGCTGCGCGCGACGGTGTCGTGCGCTACGGTCTCTATCCGCAGGATGCGGCCATGATGACCTGCTTCACGCCCTCGGCGCTGCGCAGCGATCACGTCCACTTCATCGATGGCGCGCGCGGCGGCTACGCCTCGGCGGCGACGGCGCTGAAGGCGATGGCGGCGGCTGCGAGCTAAAGCATGATCCGGAAAAGTGTGAAGCGGTTTTCCGAAAAGATCATGCTCAAACAAGGACCTAAAGCGCGATGACGATTCAACCCAATCTCATCGCGCTTTAGCGCGACAGGCGGCTCCAGGTCTCGCCGCCGCAGAGCGCGCCGACGCAGCCTTCGACCCGCAAGGTCTCTGCTCCCGTCACGGTGACGCTGCTGGCATAGGTATTGCCGTCGTCGGCATTGTAGATCTGGCCCGACCATTTGTTCGGTCCTGCGGGCTGCATGCCGGAGAACAGCGGCAGTCCGATCATCGATCGCTTGGCGAGCGCGGGATTGGGATTCTTGCTGTCGGTTGCGGGCTGGCCGGTCGCGGTGTCCGTGGGCTCGCGCAGCCAGACGATGTGGCCGCAGATGCCGCCGCCGCATTTGCTGATCTTGACGCGGGCATCGCCCGCCTGGGTGAGCCAGGTCCCGCTTGCCTCGGCGCTCTGCGCCATTGCGGTTGTCGCGCCCGACAGGGCAGCCAGAAGCACGGTGAGAACAGCAAATCTGCAGGACATGGGGGAGGGACCTCGGAATGGAGGCGTCTCCATAGCAGCAAATTCGAATCGTGCAACGCCTGATGGAATCAAATTCCCGCGCGCATTTGCCCCGGCGAATCTGTCACCAGGGCAGGCCGCACAGGTCGATGGTGCCGAGCGTCGGCGCGCGGACGACGTTGAAGACATAGGGCGCCATGACATCGAAGCGAATTCGTCCCTCCGGCTGCTCGCAATAGACCTCGCCCTTGAAGGGCAGCCAGCTGCGGGCCTGGTAGAACGCGGCATTTCGCGGCTCGCAGAACAGGATCGCGAACTTCACGGCCTCATTGGCGCGCATCGTATGGACCGCCGCGTCGATCGCCATGGTCGCATAACCCCTGTTACGGCGATCCTCACGCGTGCAGACGCCGCCGATACCGCCGACATGCACCTTCTGCCCGTTCCAGGTGACGGTGCGGAAGTAGATGCCGACATGGCAGACCAGCCCGTCCTCGGGCGTCTCGATCAGCACGCGCAAATCGGCATTGGCCCATTTGACGTGCCTCCAAGGCTTGTCTGCGAGCTGTTGCGGGCCCCAGACCGCCTGATGCAGCGGCTCGGCGGTCTTCCACGAGGCATCGCCGTTCAGGATGTCGATCTCGATGCTCATCGCCTTCTCTCTCGCATCTTCGCGTCGTGGTTGGTTCGTTCTCCCATAAGCGTCTCAAACGCAATGACATTTTGCGGCTTGTCACGTTGCTGCGGTCGCTTGCGTTGATTTTATGCAATCCGGCCAAGCCGTCGCATCACGCAATTTCGCAAATTGGCGGTATTTAACAGCGGCGGAACCTTCTATAAGGGGTGACCGTTAGAACACGTTCCCACCAGTTGCGGACAAGAACCCATGACATTCACGCTGCCCCCACTCCCTTACGCCTATGACGCCCTCGGCCAGTTCATGTCGAAGGAGACGCTGGAATTCCACCACGACAAGCATCATCAGGCTTACGTCACCAACGGCAACAACGCGCTCAAGGGCACCGAATGGGAAGGCAAGTCCCTTGAGGAGATCGTCAAGGGCTCATTCGGCAAGAACCCTGCGGTGTTCAACAATGCCGGCCAGCACTACAACCACATCCACTTCTGGAGCTGGATGAAGCCCAATGGCGGCGGCACCAAGCTGCCGGGCAAGCTCGCGAAGAAGATCGACGAGGATCTCGGCGGCTTCGAGAAGTTCAAGACCGATTTCCAGGCGGCCGGCGTCGGCCAGTTCGGCTCGGGCTGGTGCTGGCTCCAGGTCAAGAACGGCAAGCTCGAGATCTCCAAGACTCCGAACGGCGAAAACCCGCTGGTGCACGGCGCCACCCCGATCCTGGGCTGCGACGTCTGGGAGCACTCCTACTACATCGACTATCGCAACCGCCGTCCGGACTATCTCAAGGCGTTCGTCGAGAACCTCGTGAACTGGGAATACGTCGAGTCCCTGTTCGAGAAGGCCTGAGATCTCACCTCGTCATTCCGGGGCGATGCGAAGCATCGAACCCGGAATCTCGAGATTCCGGGCTCGCGCTTCGCGCGCCCCGGAATGACCAAAAAGGCGGTCGCTCGCGCGGCCGCCTTTTTGATGTGCGGTTGCCGCTCATGGGCCTCGCCATGTTGATCGGCAAGCCCGAAGCCGGCCGTGGACATTTGTAATGTTATAATATAACATCCCTGCATGGTTCCCGCCGCGTCCCACTCCCACCATCACGGCCACGCCCATGGTCATTCTGGCCACTCTCACGGCCATTCCCATGACCACGGGCATGACCACACCCACGCCCATGTCCATGACGCCGCCTCGCCGCATCCGGCCCAGGATGCGCCCTGGTCGATCCTGCGCATGACGATGGCCGGGCGCCTTGCGGCCGCTGTGGCCGTCTGCGCCGCGCTCTGGGGCATCGTTGTCCTGGCGATGAGGTGACCATGGCCCAACTCGCATTCCGCAACGTCACGCTCGGCTATGACCGCCACCCGGCCGTGCACCATCTCAATGGCGAGGTCGCATCAGGTGCGCTCGTGGCCGTGATCGGCCCCAACGGCGCCGGCAAATCGACGCTGCTGCGCGGCATCGTCGGCATCCTGAGGCCGCTCGACGGCAGCATCCATCTCGGTGGGCTGGACGCCCGCGACATCGCCTATCTGCCGCAGAGCGCGGACATCGACCGCAGCTTCCCGATCTCGGTATTCGATTTCGTCAGCACCGGGTTGTGGCGCGCGGCCGGCCTGTTCGGCGGCATCGGCAGGGTTGCGCGCGAAAAGATCCTTCGCGCCATCGCGTCGGTGGGCCTCAACGGCTTCGAGAACCGGCCCATCGGCACGCTCTCGGGCGGGCAGATGCAGCGCGTGCTGTTCGCGCGCGTGCTGCTCCAGGATGCGCGCCTGATCGTGCTCGACGAGCCCTTCAACGCCATCGACAGCAAAACCATTGCCGACCTGCTCGCGCTGGTGAAGCATTGGCATCACGAAGGCCGCACCGTGATCGCCGCACTCCACGACATGGAGATGGTGCGCACCCATTTCAGCGAGACCCTGGTGCTGGCGCGCGGCCCCGTGGCCTGGGGACCGACCGCGGAGGTGCTGACGCCGGAGAACCTGATGGTCGCGATGCGGATGTGCGAGGCCTTCGACGACAGCGCCACCGCCTGCGCGGCTGACGATATCAGCTCGCGGGCGGCGTGATTCCAGATGATCTATGACGCGCTGATCGGTCCGTTCGCCGAATTCGAGTTCATGCGGCGCGCGCTCGCCGCCGTGATCGCGCTGTCGCTGGCGGGCGCGCCGATCGGCGTGTTCCTGATGCTGCGGCGGATGAGCCTCGTCGGCGATGCCATGGCGCATGCAATCCTGCCCGGCGCCGCAATCGGCTTCCTGCTCTCCGGCCTCAATCTGTTCGCGATGACGGCCGGCGGCCTCATCGCGGGTTTTGCCGTCGCAATCCTCGCCGGCGTGGTGGCGCGCTCGACGGGGCTGAAGGAAGATGCATCGCTTGCGACCTTCTATCTGGCCTCTCTGGCGCTCGGCGTCACCATCGTCTCGATCAAGGGCACCAATATCGACCTGCTCCATGTCTTGTTCGGCAACATCCTGGCGATGGACGACCAGACGCTGCTGGTGGTCGCCTTCAACGCCACTGTGACGCTGCTGGTGCTCGCGGTGATCTATCGCCCGCTGGTGATCGAGAGTGTCGATCCATTATTTTTGCGCACCGTGAGCCGGGCTGGCGGCCCTGCGCATCTCGCTTTCCTCGCGCTCGTCGTCGTCAACCTCGTCAACGGCTTTCAGGCGCTCGGCACGCTTCTCGCCGTTGGCTTGATGATCCTGCCGGCCGGCATTGCGCGGTTCTGGTCGCGCGATCTCACCGTCATGATCTGCATCGCCGTGGTTGCTGCGGCGGTCTCAGGCTATGCCGGCCTCGTGCTGTCGTTCCAGACCCGCGTGCCCTCGGGCCCGGCGATCATCCTGGTGGCGACGGCGATCTACGTCGCCTCGGTCCTGTTCGGCCGCGTCGGCGGCGTCGTCAGGCAGATGTTTCCCGGCCGGCATCTGGAGGCGTGACGATGCGCGTCCTTTTGCTTCTGGCATCGCTGCTGATGGCCTCGCCACTGCAAGCGGCTGAACGGCTCAACGTCGTCGCGAGCTTCTCGATCCTGGCGGATTTCGTCCGCACGATCGGCGGAGACAAGATCAACCTGACGACGCTGGTGGGCCCTGACAGCGACGTGCATGTCTACACGCCGGCGCCGGCTGATGCGAAGCGCATCGCGGAGGCCAGGCTCGTCTTCGTCAATGGCCTTGGGCTGGAGGGGTGGCTGCCGCGTCTTGTGCAGTCATCAGGGGCCAAGGCGCAGGTCGTCACGGCGAGCGCCGGCATCGCGCCATTGAAGCTCGGCTCGGCGGCCGATCCGCATGCCTGGCAGTCCGTCCCCAATGCCAGGATTTACGTCGCCAACATCACAGGCACGCTGGCTGCCGCCGACCCTGACGATGCGGATGTCTTCCGTGCCCAGGCAAAAGCCTACCTGGAAAAGCTCGAAGCGCTCGACCGCGAGGTCCGCGAGGCCGTCGCAAAAATCCCGCCGGAACGGCGCAAGGTGATCTCGACCCACGATGCCTTCGGCTATTTCGCCGCCGAATACGGCATCCAGTTCATCGCGCCCCTGGGCGTCTCCACCGAAACCGAGCCCAGCGCACGGGACATCGCCACCATTATCGGGCAGATCAAGGCCCAAAAAATCCCGGCCGTTTTCCTGGAAAATATCAGCGATGACCGCCTGATCCGCCGGATCGCGGCCGAGACCGGCGCCAAGGTCGGTGGGACCCTGGTTTCGGACGGTTTGACCGGCGAAAAGGGCCCTGCACCCACTTACATTGACATGGTCAGGCACAATATAAAGGCCCTGACCAGCGCGCTTGACCATTAGGGCAGGGGCCACCCCGTCGGGGCGACCTCGCTGTGCGTCGCGCGACAAGCCTACGTCCGGAGTTCTTATGCCTGAAGCGACCGCCTCCAAAATTCCCGTGACCGTGCTGACCGGTTATCTCGGCGCCGGCAAGACCACGCTTTTGAACCGCATCCTGTCGGAGAACCACGGCAAGAAATACGCCGTCATCGTCAACGAATTCGGCGAGATCGGCATCGACAACGACCTCATCATCGGTGCCGATGAGGAAGTGTTCGAGATGAACAACGGCTGCATCTGCTGCACCGTGCGCGGCGACCTCGTCCGCATCATGGACGGCTTGATGAAGCGCAAGGGCAAGTTCGACGCCATCATCGTCGAGACCACCGGCCTTGCCGATCCGGCGCCGGTCGCCCAGACCTTCTTCGTCGACGAGGACGTGCAGAAGAACGCGCGCCTCGATGCGGTGGTTACCGTCGCCGACGCCAAATGGCTGTCCGACCGGCTCAAGGACGCGCCCGAGGCCAAGAACCAGATCGCCTTCGCCGACGTCATCGTGCTGAACAAGACCGATCTCGTCACCAAGGGCGAGCTCGCCGAAGTCGAGGCCCGCATCCGCGGCATCAACCCCTATGCGAAGCTCCACCGTACCGAGCGCTGCTCGGTCGCGCTGGCCGACGTGCTCGATCGCGGCGCCTTCGACCTCGACCGCATCCTCGACATCGAGCCTGACTTCCTCGAGGCCGATGATCATGACCACGACCATGATCATCACCATCATCACGGCCATGACCATCACCACCATGATCACGGCCACGGCCTGAAGCACTATCACGACGAGGACATGCAGTCGCTGTCGCTCAAGTCCGACAAGCCGCTCGATCCGAACGTGTTCATGCCCTGGCTGCAGAACCTGGTTCAGGTCGAGGGCGGCAAGATCCTGCGCTCCAAGGGCATCCTCGCCTTCCACGATGACGACGACCGCTACGTCTTCCAGGGCGTCCACATGATGCTGGAGGGCGACCACCAGCGGAAGTGGAAGGACGGCGAGAAGCGCGAAAGCCGCCTCGTCTTCATCGGCCGCGAATTGCCGGAGAAGGCCATTCGCGAAGGTTTCGAGAGCTGCATCGTTTCGTGATGAAAGAGTTTACGCCGCCTCCCGATTCCGCCTCGATCGTCTCAGTCACCGACCGCGTCAAGCCTGTGACGCTCGGCATGGGCGTGACCTCCGTGCACTTCCTCGGTCCCCGCGCCGCCTTCGTCGGTGGCGAGGAGAACGTTGCGTTCGTCGACGACAACGGCGAAGTCACCAAGGTTGCCGTGCACAGCGGCGGCATTCTCTCGGCCGCCTCCGACGGCAAGCGCCTCGTCATGGGCGGCGACGACGGCAAGGTCGTCGCGCTCGACGCCAAGGGCGAGGTGACGCTGCTCGCCACCGATCCGAAGCGGCGCTGGATCGATGCGGTGGCGCTGCATCCTGATGGCGCCTTTGCCTGGTCGGCCGGCAAGACGGCGACCGTCAGGAGCGGCAAGGCCGAGGAAAAGTCGCTCGACGTGCCCTCGACCGTGGGCGGTCTCGCCTTCGCCCCGAAAGGCCTGCGGCTCGCGATCGCGCATTACAATGGCGCCACGCTCTGGTTCCCGAACATGGAAGGTTCGGCCGAATTCCTGCCCTGGGCCGGCTCGCATCTCGGCGTCACCTTCAGCCCGGACAACAAGTTCCTGGTCACCTCGATGCATGAGGCGGCGCTGCATGGCTGGCGGCTGGCCGACAACAGGCACATGCGCATGACCGGCTATCCCGGCCGCGTCCGCTCGATGTCCTGGAGCGCCGGCGGCAAGGGTCTCGCGACCTCGGGCGCCGACACCGTCATCATCTGGCCATTCGCCAGCAAGGACGGCCCGATGGGCAAGGAGCCCGCGATGCTCGCGCCATTGCAGGCGCGCGTCGTGGTCGTCGCCTGCCATCCCAGGAACGACATCCTGGCGGCCGGCTACAGCGACGGCACCATACTCATGGTGCGGATGGAAGACGGCGCCGAGATCCTGGTCCGCCGCAACGGCACGCCGCCAGTCGCCGGGCTTGCCTGGAACGCCAAGGGCACGCTGCTCGCCTTCGCCGACGAAAATGGGGACGGCGGGTTGCTGGCGCTTTAATTCGTCATCGTTCAAGCCGTAGGGTAGGCAAAGGCGCTCTTGCGCCGTGCCCACGATCTTTTTTGGTTTGAGGGAGGCCGTGGGCACGCTTCGCTTTGCCCACCCTACGGCAGTTCACATTCATGCGCTTTCTGACGACCTTCCAGCTCGTCGACTTCGCGGACACGCTGGTCAGCCTGTTCACGGCCTTCGTGCTCGGCACGCTGATCGGCGCCGAGCGGCAATATCGTCAGCGCACCGCTGGCCTGCGCACCAATGTGCTGGTCGCTGTCGGCGCCGCCGCCTTCGTTGATCTCGCCATGCATCTGGACGGTGCCGAGGGCGCGGTGCGAGTCATCTCTTACGTCGTCTCCGGCATCGGCTTCCTCGGCGCCGGCGTCATCATGAAGCAGGGCATGGACGTGCGTGGGCTCAACACCGCGGCGACGCTGTGGTCCTCGGCCGCTGTCGGCTCCTGCGCCGGCGCCGACATGGTCGCACAGGCCGCGGCGCTCACCGTCTTCGTCATCGCCGGCAACACGATGCTGCGTCCGCTGGTCAATGCCATCAACCGCATTCCGCTGAACGCGAAGGCGCTCGAGGCGACCTATTATTTCAAGCTCGCGGTTGCGATGGATGCCCTGCCTGACATGCGCGACCGGCTCGTCGACAAGCTCGAGGATGCCAAATATCCCGTCGCCGACGTCGAGGTTGTCGAGACCGGCGACGATCTCATCGAGATCGTCGCGGAGCTGGTCGCGACCGCGGTCGATCCGAACGAGCTCAACGCGGTGGCAACCGAGCTCCAGCACCTGCCCGGCGTCCGTCACGCCACCTGGGAAGTCAGCACGACGGATTGAGCCCGGTTCCCGCCTCTCCCAGCGCGGAACCCGCCGGCTCCGGTTTCGTTGATCCCGTGGACAAAGGCGGTGATCGACATGACCGGCCAGAACAACAAGCGAAACCTGAAGCTCGACCTCACCATCGCCTGCACGCTGTTCGCAGCGGGTGTCTTGGTGTCCGTGATGTCGCTGGCGCAAATCCGCGCCCAAAGCCGGATGGAGCTGGCGCAGGCCACCCAGCCGCTTCAGGGCACGCCTTCCGACGACCAGACCAAGACGCCCGCAGAGGCAAAACCCGGCGGCGACCGGCCGACCACGCCGGCGCCCGAGCCGGCGCGGCCCGAGCCGCAGACGCAGGGCGCGGCGGGAGCGGCCAAGCCCGCGCTGCCGCCGGCCCCGGCCGAGAAGATCGCTCCGCCGATCAAGGACAAGCAGTAGACAGCGCACGCGTTTTTGCCGCAGGCGCGCAATGGCCTGCCATTGCGCGGTCTACTGTGCATGGGGTTGTTTTCGCTGTTTTGTCAGCGAGCCCGCTCACCGCACCAGAATGTTCTTGAACTGCCAGGGATCGCTGGTGTCGATGTCCTCAGGGAACAGGCCCGGCCGATCCGTCAGCGGCGTCCAGTCGGTGTAAAAACCCTTTACCGGGCCGAGATACGGCAGCTGGATCTCCAGGAGGCGATCGAAATCCATCTCGTCGGCTTCGACGATGCCTTCGTTCGGATTCTCCAGCGCCCACACCATGCCGCCGAGCACGGCGGACGTCACCTGCAGCGCGGTGGCGTTCTGGTAGGGTGCAAGCTCCCGGGTCTCTTCGATCGAGAGCTGCGAGCCGAACCAGTACGCGTTCTTGTCGTGGCCGAACAGGAGCACGCCGAGTTCGTCGATGCCGTCGACGATTTCATCCTCTTCGAGGATGTGGTGCTTCTCCTGCATCTTGCCGGCGCGGCCGAACAGCTCATGCAGCGACAGCACGGCGTCGTCGGCCGGATGATAGGCGTAGTGGCAGGTCGGGCGGTAGATCGCCTTGCCCGAGGCATCCCGCACCGTGAAGTAATCGGCGATCGAGATCGATTCGTTGTGGGTGACGAGGAAGCCGTATTGCGCACCGCGGGTCGGGCACCAGGTGCGCACGCGCGTGTTGGCACCGGGCTGCATCAGATAGATGGCGGCGCCGCAGCCGGCCTCGTGGGTATGCGCATTCTCGGGCATCCACTTCTCATGGGTGCCCCAGCCGAGCTCGGACGGCTGCATGCCCTCCGACAGGAAACCTTCCACCGACCAGGTGTTGACGAAGACGTCAGGCTCTTTCGGCTTCTTGGCGCGCTGGGTGTCGCGCTCGGCGATGTGAATGCCCTTGATGCCGGCCTGCCGCATCAGGTCGGCCCATTCGGCCCTGGTCTTCGGCTTCGGCGCATTGAGCTTCAGGTCGGCGGCGACGTTGAGCAGCGCCTGCTTGACGAAGAAGGACACCATGCCGGGATTGGCGCCGCAGCAGGACACCGCGGTGGTCGAGCCGGCGGGGCGCGCCCGCTTGGCGGCCAGCGTCACCTCGCGCAGCGCGTAGTTGGAGCGGGCCTCGGGGCCCTTGGATGCGTCGAAATAGAAGCCGAGCCAGGGCTCGTTGACGGTGTCGATATAGAGCGCGCCGAGCTCGTTGCAGAGCTCCATGATGTCGGTCGAGCCGGTGTCGACCGACAGATTGACGCAAAAGCCCTGTCCGCCGCCTTCGGTGAGCAGCGGGGTCAGCAATTCGCGATAATTGTCCTTGGTCACGGCCTTCTGGATGAAGCGCACATTGTGCTTCTCGCAATGCGCCCTGCGGCCCTCATCCTTGGGATCGATCACGGTGACGCGCGACTTGTCGTAATCGAGGTGCCGCTCGATCAGCGGCAAGGTGCCCTTGCCGATGGAGCCGAAGCCGACCATGACGATGGGACCGGTGATCTTCGCGTAGATCTGCGAGGGAGGGCTCATAAGTTTCTCCGGAACGTGCTGGCGGACATCTGGTGGGTGGATCAGGCGCGGCGCTTGTCAGACGCTGCGGCGCTTGGCGGTGACTTCGATCTCGACCTTCATCTCGGGCTTGGCGAGGGCGCTGACGACCAGCAAGGTCGCTGCCGGCCTGATGTCGCCGAGAACCTCGCCGCAGACGGCGAAGTGGGCATCGATGTAGCTGGCGTCGGTGACGTAGTAGGTCGCACGGACGATGTCGGCCATCTGGAAACCGCCCTCCTTCAGGGCCGCTTCGATGGTCTTGAAGCAGTTGCGTGACTGGCTCGTGACATCCGCCGGCATCGTCATCGTCGTGTAGTCATAGCCGGTGGTTCCCGCGACGAAGGCGAACTCGCCGTCGATCACGGCGCGGCTGTAGCCGACGCTCTTTTCGAGGGGGGAGCCGGTGGAAATCAGGCGACGGGGCATGGATTCGGCCTCGACTGAAAGCGGATTTCGTGGGGTTTATGGGCAATTTCCGGGCCCGCGCAACCCCAAAGGACGAGCTTAACGGAAGACGCAGGCGGGCGAAGCCGCCCAGTGCGGCTCCGGTCGTCGCCATCATGGCAAGTCCTTACGCCGCGCGCGCCTGGAGGGCGCGAACTACCCTCCGTTTGGGCAGGGCCGCGCCGGTCGGGACGATCATCCCTTCGGCGCCATCGAGCACACCGTCGGTGAACTCGATCGCCAGCAGACGGTCGCGCTCGAACGGGCCGGGCAGCAGCAGCGCGCCGGTCTTCTCGGCCGAGAAGCCGAAACGGGCGTAGTAGGGCGCATCGCCGAGCAGGATCACGGCGTCATGCCCGCGCGCCCGGGCGGCGGCCAGCGCTTGTTGCATCAGCGCGGCGCCGATCCCGAGCTCGCGGCAGGCAGGGTCCACCGCCAGCGGTCCGAGGACCAGAGCGGGCCTGCCTGCGGCGCTGACGTGCCACAACCGCACGGTTCCCACGAGCTTTCCCTCACGCACGGCGGCCAGCGCGAGGCCGGCGGCAGGTGCGCGTCCGTCGCGCAGGCGCTGGCAGGTGCGGTCATGGCGATCTTCGCCAAAGCAGGCATCCAGCAGCGCTTCACGGGCGGCGACGTCGATGGCGCGCTCGCTTCGGATCGCGAACGGAGCGGCTTTCGAGGTGAGGGCGACTTGTGGCTTCCGAAAAGCAGTCATGGCGCGTCAGTCCCCGCTTGAAGCCGCGCACCAAGGCACGCGGCTCAAGCGTCGTCAGAATGGCAATGTCGGGTAAGGAGCCGGCAAGCCGGCTCCCGGGTTCGTCGTGCCTCGCAGCAGCGAGGCGCTTAGATGTGGTACGTCTTCAGCGGCGGGATGCCGTTGAACGCCACCGCCGAGTAGGTCGACGTATAGGCTCCGGTGCCTTCGATCAGCAGCTTGTCGCCGATCTCGAGCGTGACGGGAAGCGGATACGGGGTCTTCTCGTACAGCACGTCGGCGCTGTCGCAGGTGGGGCCGGCGAGCACGCACGGGGTCATGTCCGCGCCGTCATGGGGGGTGCGGATGGCGTAGCGGATCGACTCGTCCATGGTCTCGGCGAGACCGCCGAACTTGCCGATGTCCAGGTACACCCAGCGCACCTCGTCCTCGTCGCTCTTCTTCGAGATGAGCACGACCTCGGATTCGATGATGCCGGCATTGCCCACCATGCCGCGGCCCGGCTCGATGATGGTCTCCGGAATCTGGTTGCCGAAGTGCTTGCGCAGCGCGCGGAAGATCGAGCGGCCGTAGGTGACGACCGGCGGCACGTCCTTCAGGTACTTGGTCGGAAAGCCGCCCCCCATGTTGACCATGGAGAGGTTGATGCCGCGCTCGGCGCAGTCGCGGAACACCTGCGAGGCCATTGCCAGCGCACGGTCCCACGCCTTCACCTTGCGCTGCTGCGATCCGACATGGAACGAGATGCCGCACGGCTCGAGGCCCAGACGCTTGGCGGCGTCGAGCACCTCGACCGCCATCTCCGGGTCACAGCCGAACTTGCGCGACAGCGGCCATTCGGCGCCGGCGCAGTCATAGAGGATGCGGCAGAACACCTTGGCGCCGGGAGCGGCGCGGGCAATCTTCTCGACCTCGGGAACGCAGTCCACCGCGAACAGGCGAATGCCGAGCGCGAAGGCGCGCGCGATGTCGCGCTCCTTCTTGATCGTGTTGCCGAAGGAGATGCGGTCGGGCGTCGCGCCGGCGGCCAGCGCCATCTCGATCTCGGCGACGGTCGCGGTGTCGAAGCAGGAGCCCATGGAAGCCAGCAGCGACAGCACTTCCGGCGCCGGGTTCGCCTTGACGGCGTAGAACACGCGGCTGTCGGGCAGCGCCTTGGCGAAGCTCTGGTAGTTGTCGCGCACGACTTCGAGGTCGACGACGAGGCACGGCTCGGTGTCGAGACCTTCCTTGCGGCGGTTACGCAGGAATTCCTGGATTCGTTCGGTCATGGCACTCTCCAACGGTCCCAGCGACAGGATCCGCATCAACGTGACGTCGGATAAGAGTGCTTCGGCCACATCGCGCGATGGAGGCGCGCTGAAGCCAAAAGACTCAAACCAGACTGTGCTGCCGTGGATTGGTTGGGAGAGTCTCCCGCCCGCTCACCTGGCAATGAAGGACAAGCCTTTTCAGTAGCCCGCGCCGGCGGTGGAATGCCGGTAGAGACCAAAAAAGCCCGATCCGTCGTTGCTTTAAGTCGCGTCCCCCGTTGAGAGCGGGGTGCGCCGGTTCGCCTCCGGCTGCCAGTCACGGTTGCAAAGAGCGAAGTCACCTTCGACAAGGCATCTCTTTGAGAGAGATGCTGGGCGCTTCGGAGTCTGCTTCAACCTTCCGGCTTCTGCACTTCCGAAGAGCCCCTCGGCTTCTTCACCCCTTGGCGGCTGTCCGGCCTCTTGTCCGGATACCTACCGACTGACACACGACCACAGGCACGTGCGAAATTGGGCAAAAACGCACATAAGGGTTTTGACTCGGCTTCGCAAGAATTTTTTTAGGCTGAGAACAGAATTGCCTAACATCTGCTTGCGCGGTGTTGCGCGAGCGACGCGGAAGATGAACGTGCGTTAAGTTTTTGGTGTCGCGCGCGTGACTTCAGTCGCGCAAGACGACTCAGCGGCGCTTGAAGAACGGCTCGACGCGCTGAGCTGCGCGGATGAAGGCGGTCATGACCAGCACGCCGAGTGCGAACAGCACGGCCTGAAGGATGTGCGCGCCCTGGTCACCGAGCCCGATCAGAATGGCGAGCGCCCAGCCGCCAGCAAACGCCGCGCCGAACACCTCGGCGCCGATCAGGATGGCGGCGCTGATGACGGTGATGACGCTCGGCCAGACGATCTGACGGGACGACGAGGAGGGCGCGTTCATGGGCGTTGAGGTCCGTGGTTTCGAGGGCCGCAATCTCCCCGAAAAGCCGGGCGGGAGCAAGGCCAAATGGCCCAAAAAAGCCCCATCGCGTGCTATAGCTGGCCCCAACAAATTGCCTCAAAAAACGGGACTTGCGATGTCAGACCCCCGCCAGACTACGGACGCCGAGACCAATCCGCTGCTGAAGGCCTGGGTGACGCCGTTTGCGACCCCGCCCTTCAACGAGATCGTGCCGGAGCACTTCCTCCCGGCCTTCGAGCAGGCCTTCGCCGATCACTCCGCCGAGATCGCGGCCATCACCAATGATCCGGCTGCGCCCGACTTCGCCAACACCATTACGGCGCTGGAACGCTCCGGCAAGCTGCTCAACAAGGTCGCCTCCGTCTTCTACGACCTGGTCTCGGCGCATTCCAACCCGGCCATCCTCGAGATCGACAAGGAGGTCTCCTTGCGGATGGCGAGGCACTGGAATCCGATCATGATGAACGCCGTGCTGTTTGGCCGCATCGCCCAGCTGCACGAGAACCGCGGCAGTCTCGGTCTGACACCGGAGCAGCTCCGCCTCTTGGAGCGCACCTATACCCGCTTCCACCGGTCGGGCGCCGGCCTGTCCGACGAGGCCAAGACGCGCATGGCCGAGATCAACGAGAAGCTGGCCCAGCTCGCGACCGGCTTCAGCCATCACCTGCTCGGCGACGAGCAGGACTGGTTCATGGAGCTGGGTGAGGCCGACCGCCAGGGCCTGCCCGAGAGCTTTATCGCCGGCGCCAAGGCGGCGGCGGAAGATCGCGGCATGGCAGGCAAGGCCATCGTCACGCTGTCGCGCTCCTCGGTCGAGACGTTCCTGAAGAGCTCAAGCCGGCGCGACCTGCGCGAGAAGGTCTACAAGGCCTTTATCGCGCGCGGCGACAACGGCAATTCCAACGACAACAACGCGACCATCGGCGAGATCCTGAAGCTGCGCGAGGAGACCGCCAGGCTCCTGGGCTATCCGACCTACGCCGCCTACCGGCTCGAGGATTCCATGGCCAAGACCCCGGATGCGGTGCGCGGCCTCCTGGAGCGGGTCTGGAAGCCGGCCCGGGCCCGGGCACTCGCCGACCGCGACGAGATGCAGGCGCTGATCACGGAGGAGGGCGGCAATTTCAAGCTCGCGCCCTGGGACTGGCGTTTCTATGCCGAGAAGCTCCGCCTGCAGCGCGCCAATTTCGACGACGCCGCGATCAAGCCGTATCTGACGCTCGACCACATGATCGCCGCCGCCTTCGACTGCGCCACGCGCCTGTTCGGCATCACCTTCGAGGAGCGCAAGGATGTGCCGGTCTGGCATCCCGACGTCCGGGTCTGGGAGGTCAGGGGTCCCGACGGCAAGCACAAGGCGCTGTTCTACGGCGACTACTTCGCCCGGCCGTCCAAGCGCTCCGGCGCCTGGATGACTTCGCTGCGCGACCAGCAGAAGCTCGACGGCGAGATCGCGCCGCTCGTCATCAATGTGTGCAATTTTGCCAAGGGCACAGGCGGCGAGCCCTCGCTGCTGTCGCCCGACGATGCCCGCACCCTGTTCCACGAGTTCGGCCACGGCCTGCACGGCATGCTCTCCAACGTGACCTATCCCTCGCTGTCGGGCACGTCGGTCTTCACCGACTTCGTCGAGCTGCCGTCGCAGCTCTATGAGCATTGGCAGGAGCGGCCCGAGGTGCTGCAGCAGTTCGCCCGGCACTACCAGACCGGCGAGCCGCTGCCGGACGATTTGCTCAAGCGCTTCCTCGCCGCGCGAAAATTCAACCAGGGCTTTGCCACGGTCGAGTTCGTCTCCTCGGCGCTGGTCGATCTCGAGTTCCACTCCCAGCCCGCCGCCGCCGCGCAGGATGTCCGCGCCTTCGAGAAACGCGAGCTGGAGAAGATCGGCATGCCCGAGGAAATCTCGATGCGGCACCGGCCGACCCAGTTCGGCCACATCTTCACGGGCGACCACTATGCCGCCGGCTATTACAGCTACATGTGGTCGGAGGTCATGGATGCCGACGCCTTCGGGGCGTTCGAGGAGGCCGGCAACATCTTCGATCCCGCGGTGGCCAGGCGCCTCCACGACAACATCTATTCGAGCGGCGGGTCGGTCGATCCGGAAGCGGCCTATGAGGCGTTCCGCGGCCGCCCGCCTGAGCCCGACGCGCTGCTCCGCCGCCGCGGCCTGCTCGACGACAAGGCGGCTTGATCGACATGCGCGCGCTGCTGGGATGGCTGCTCGCCGTCGCAATAATGCTCGCATCGGACGCGGCGAGCGCGCATCCGCATGTCTGGATCACCGCTTCAAGCGAATTGCTCTACGCCGACGACGGCAGCATCACCGGCGTGCGTCACGCCTGGACGTTTGATGACATGTTCTCTGCCTATGCGGTGCAGGGGCTCGAGAGCAAGAAGAAGGGCGCCTATACGCGCGAGGAGCTGGGGCCGCTGGCGCAGACCAATGTCGAGTCGCTGAAGGAATACGCCTACTTCACCTTTGCGAAGGCCGACGGCAAGAAGGAGCGCTTTGGCGAGCCGGTCGACTATTATCTCGACTACAAGGAGACTGTGCTGACCCTGCACTTCACGCTGCCGCTGAAGACGCCGCTCAAGCCCAAACAGCTCGTGCTGGAAGTGTTCGACCGCTCCTTCTTCATCGATTTCCAGATGGCCAAGGACAATCCGGTCAAGCTGGTCGGCGCGCCATCAGGCTGCCAGATGAAGCTCGATCGTCCGAGCGACGGCACCGCGACCGCGCAGAGGCTCAACGAGCAGACTTTCATGGACGGCCCGAATGCCAATTTCGGCATGATGTTCGCCAACAAGATCACGGTGGATTGTCCGTGAAGCCGAAACTTTCGTCCGTTGCGCGCGGGCTCATCGCTTGCGCCGCCGTTCTCCTCGCCGTCGGCGTGGCGGATGCCGCGCTTCACCATGTCCTGGCGCAAAATCCGTTCGGCGCGCCGAAGCAGGCACCCGCCGCCGAGGCCGAAGCCGGAGGCCTGATCGGCTGGCTGCTGGCAAAACAGTCGGAATTCTATCGCCAGATGTCGTCGACCATCCGCGCTGCCAAATCCGACGGCTCGGCGGTGTGGACGCTGCTCTTCATCTCGTTTGCCTACGGCATCTTCCATGCTGCCGGCCCCGGCCACGGCAAGGCGGTGATCGCCTCCTATCTCGTCGCCAACCGCGAGACCGCGCGGCGCGGCATCGCACTGTCGTTCGCCTCGGCGCTGATGCAGTCGCTGGTGGCGATCCTGATCGTCGGCATCTCGGCCTGGATCCTGAACGCCACTGCCAGGACCATGTGCAAGGCGGAAGGGGCGATCGAGATTGCAAGCTACGCCTTGATCGCGCTGTTCGGCCTGCGCCTGACCTGGACCAAGGGCCGCACCTTTATCCGCACGCTCCAGGCGACGCAGCCGGTGCCGGCGATCGCGGGCGTGCCCCATGGCCATGATGATCACGGCCATCACCATCATGATGGGCATGATCATCACGACCATGATCACCATCACCACGATCATACGCACCCCCATCACCATCACGGGCATAACCACGTCCATGATGAGCATTGCGGCCATGCCCATGGCCCGACCCCGAGCGAGCTCGCCGGCCCCGGCGGCTGGCGGCGCGGGTTCGCCGCGATCCTGACCGTCGGCATCCGCCCCTGCTCGGGCGCGATCCTGGTGCTGGTCTTCGCGCTGGCGCAGGGTCTGTTCTGGGCCGGCATCGCCGCGACCTTCCTGATGGGGCTGGGCACCGCGATCACGGTCGCGGCCATCGCCGTGGTCGCCGTCTCGGCCAAGGACATCGCCGGCCGCCTCAGCGCGGGCCGCGACGGTGGAGGCGCGCTGTTCATGCGCGGCATCGAATTCGGCGCCGCGGCTCTGGTGCTGCTGTTCGGGGCGGGGCTGCTGTTCGGCTACATCGCGGCCGAGCGGACGACGTGCTTTTGAAGCGAAGGTCTCGTAGCCCGGATGGAGCGAAGCGCAATCCGGGACGGTGCCACCGCGGAGAGACCCCGGATTACGCTTCGCTCCATCCGGGCTACGCTTCCCGAAGCTCACCCCGGCAAAAACCGCTTCAACATCGGCATGAGGAAGATCGCCAGATTGAGTGCAAAACCGACGCCCCAGAGGATGGAGCGGAGGGTCGGCCGGTTGCCGAGATAGGTCAGCACATAGGCGACCCGCACGATCAGGAACAGCACTGCGAGCTCGTCGACCAGGCGCTGCGGGGAGTCACGAAATTCTGCGAGCAGGACGGCGAAGGCGAAGAACGGGAAGGTCTCGATGCCGTTCTGGTGCGCGCCGAGCGCCCGCTGCGAGATGGCGTCTTGGTAAAAGGCGGGGTCGCGCGGCCGCGAATTGTCGAAGCCGCGAAACCTGATCCATTTGATCGAGACGATCGTTAAGAGATAGAGCAGCAGCGCTCCGAGAACGCACCATTCCGCGAGCGTCATCTTCCCTCCCCCGCTTGTGGCGGACCCTAGCGAAACCGGGCTCATCTTGACAAGTTCGGAGCAACGCGCGACGCAACTGGGCATGACGACCCTGGCCCCCCTCGTTTCAGCGAAGCCGACCGTTCAGCCCAGCCAGCCGCGCGTCGGTGTGCTGCTGATCAATCTCGGCACGCCCGATACGGCCGACGCCGCCGGCGTGAGGGTGTATCTGAAGGAATTCCTGTCGGACGCCCGCGTCATCGAGGACCAGGGCCTGATCTGGAAAGCCGTGCTGAACGGCATCATCCTGCGCAGCCGCCCCCGTACCAAGGCGCTCGACTACCAGAAGATATGGAACGTCGAGAAGAACGAGTCGCCGCTGAAGACGATCACGCGGTCGCAAGCCGACAAGCTCGCCGCCGCGCTGTCGGATCGCGCGCATGTCGTGGTGGATTGGGCGATGCGCTACGGCAATCCCTCGATCAAGGCGGGGATCGATGCGCTGATCGCAAAGGGATGTGAGCGCATTCTCGCCGTGCCGCTCTATCCGCAATATTCCGCTTCGACCTCGGCGACCGTCTGCGACGAAGTGTTCCGCGTGCTCGCCAGCCTGCGCAACCAGCCGACATTGCGGGTAACGCCGCCTTACTACGAGGACGAGGCCTATATCGAGGCGCTCGCCGTCTCGATCGAGACGCATCTGGCGAATCTATCCTTCAGGCCCGAGCTGATCGTCGCGTCCTTTCACGGCATGCCGAAGGCCTATGTCGACAAGGGCGATCCCTATCAAAGGCACTGCATCGCGACGACGCAGGCGCTGCGTCGCCGGCTCGGTATGGATGAGACAAGACTGCTGCTGACCTTCCAGTCGCGCTTCGGCAATGACGAGTGGCTGCAGCCCTACACCGACAAGACGATGGAGCGGCTGGCGAAAGAAGGCGTGCGCCGTATCGCGGTGGTGACGCCGGGTTTCTCCGCCGACTGCCTGGAGACGCTGGAGGAGATCGCGCAGGAGAATGCCGAGATCTTCAGGCACAATGGCGGCGAGCAGTTTTCCGCGATCCCTTGCCTGAACGACAGCGATCCTGGAATGGACGTGATCCGAACGCTGGTGCTGCGCGAGCTGCAGGGCTGGATCTAACATGCCTGGCTCCAGGGAGCGTTTCATGAACCGCCGCGACTGTCTGGCGCTTCTGGGAACGATCGCGGCATGGCCGGCCTCCGCGCCGGCCCAGCAGCCGGCCGCGCAACGCCGGCTCGGGGTGCTCTCGGTCACATCAGCCGATGAGGTGATCGGTCAGGCCAATCTCGTCGAGGCGCTGGCCGCTCATGGCTGGAAGGGAGAGGACAATCTCAGGATCGACTGGCGCAGCAGCGCCGGCGATCGGACGCGCCTCGCGCAGCTTGCCGACGAGCTGATCGCGCTTAAGCCCGATATCCTGCTCGCGCTCGGCACGCCGTCGGTGGAGGAGCTGCGCCGGCGTACCACGACGATCCCGATCGTGTTTGCGGTGGTCACCGATCCGGTCAGCCAGGGCCTTGTCCAGAACCTCGCCCATCCCGGCGGCAACATCACCGGATTCACTGATTACGACGGTCCGCTCGCCGGCAAATGGCTGGAGATGCTGACGCAGGTCACGCCAAAGGTCTCCCGTGCCTTCGTCGTCTACAATCCTGCCACCGCGCCATTCGCGACGCTGATGCTGCATACGCTCGAGCAGGCCGCACGGACGCTGCATGTGACTATCGAGCCTGCGCCGGTGCATGATGTCGCTTCGATCGCCACGCTGGCCGCGCGCAAGGATGGCGGTTTCCTCGTCCTGCCTGACTTCTTCGCCATCGCGAACCGCGCGCCGCTGCTGGCGGCGATTGAGCAGGCGCATCTCCCGGCTGTGTTTTGCATCCGCGCCTTTGTCGATGAGGGCGGGCTGATGTCCTACAGCACGGACAGTGCCGAGCAGCTCCGACGCGCGGCGGGCTATATCGATCGCATTCTGAAGGGTGCCTTGCCGGCCGACCTCCCGGTCCAGAATCCGACCAAGTTCGAGCTGGCGATCAATCTTAAAACGGCCAGGGCGATTGGCGTCACGCTTCCCCCCGGCCTGCTCGCAATCGCGAACGAGGTCATCGAGTAGCGCCGCTATTTGTTAATTTTTGCCGCTAGGTCTGGGCCGTCGCGCTTTCAAGGGCCCTTCGCAAATACATAATCGTGACCGTTCGTGCATCCAGCGTCTTGTGCGGAAAGGCACCGATGCCGACGTGAAAGGCGGCCGCTGAACCGGTAGGGTGCTGATCCCGACCAATGACAGCGCGGGAAAGGCCTGTCTCCCGGCTTCTTTCCCACCTTGGAGGAGATATGAGCGGTTTCGATATTTTTGCGATTGTTCTGGTGTTGCTCGTCATCATCACGCTGATTGCCGGCGTGAAGACGGTGCCACAGGGCTATGACTGGACCATCGAGCGGTTCGGCAAATACACGCAGACGCTGAGCCCCGGGCTCAATCTGATCGTGCCCTATTTCGATCGTGTCGGGCGCAAGATCAACATGATGGAGCAGGTGATCGACATTCCCGAGCAGGAGGTCATCACCAAGGACAACGCCACCGTGACGGTGGACGGCGTCGCCTTCTATCAGGTGTTCGACGCGGCGAAGGCCAGCTACGAGGTCGCCAACCTCAACCAGGCCATCACGGTGCTCACCATGACCAACATCCGCTCGGTGATGGGCTCGATGGATCTCGACCAGGTGCTGTCGCATCGCGACGAGATCAACGAGCGCCTCCTGCGCGTCGTCGACGCCGCGGTCTCGCCCTGGGGCGTCAAGGTCAACCGCATCGAGATCAAGGACATCGTGCCGCCCGCCGACCTCGTCGAGGCCATGGGCCGGCAGATGAAGGCCGAGCGCGTCAAGCGCGCCGACATCTTAGCCGCCGAAGGCCAGCGCCAGTCCGAGATCCTGCGCGCCGAGGGCGCCAAGCAGGGCCAGATTCTCCAGGCCGAAGGCCGCAAGGAAGCGGCGTTTCGCGACGCCGAAGCGCGTGAGCGGTCCGCCGAGGCCGAGGCCAAGGCGACGCAGATGGTCAGTGAGGCCATCGCCAAGGGTGACGTCGCGGCGCTGAACTACTTTATCGCCGATAAATACATCAAGGCGTTCGGCCAGTTCGCGGAGGCGCCGAACCAGAAGATCATCATGCTGCCGATGGAGGCGACCAGCATGCTCGGCTCGCTCGCCGGCATCGGCGAGATCGCCAAGGCAACGTTCGGAGAAAGTGCTGCGTCGGCGGTCGCTGCGGCCCGTCGCGGCGGTTCGGTGCCGCCGTCAGGTCCGACGCCGCCGACTCCACCGGCGGTGCCGTGAAGGCAGCATTGAGAGAGGTCGTGTCATGACCAACATGTTCGTATCGCTCGGCAGCTGGAACTGGCTGATCTTCGGCTTCATCCTGATGGCGCTGGAGGTGGTCGCGCCGGGCGTGTTCCTGTTCTGGCTCGGGCTTGCCGCGCTTTTGGTCGGCCTGATCTCGTTCGTTATAGTGATCTCCTGGCAGATCCAGCTGGTGATGTTCGCGGTGTTCGCAGCGGCCGCCGTGCCGGTATGGCGCCGGCTCGCGCGGCCGAAGCCGGATGACAGTGCCAGTCCCTTCCTCAACAGGCGAACCGAGGCGCTGCTCGGCCGCGAGTTCACGCTGGAGAAGCCGATCATCGACGGCAACGGCACCGTGCGCATCGGCGACACGGTGTGGCGCGTCGCAGGCCCGGATACGCCGGCAGGCACGCGGGTGAAGGTGGTGCAGGTGGATGGTGCCAACCTGACGGTGGCGGCGGCGTGAGCCGCCGTCATTGCGAGCGCAAGCGAAGCAATCCAGACTGTCTCCGCGGAAAGACTCTGGATTGCTTCGCTGCGCTTGCAATCACGAGCTTGCGGATGGAGCGCCAGACTCAGCCAGCGCTCTTGCTTCGCCACCTCTCCGCAAACCGGTGCAGCGGCATGAGCATCTCGCCCAGCTCGCGTCCGAGCGCCGTCAATCCATAACCGCCGCCGTCACCGAGCTCGACAAACCCCGCCTCGCGCAGTTCCGTCAGCCGCGCCTGCAGCACTGTCGGCGAAGCCTCGTCACAGGCCGTGCGCAACGCACGCGAGGTGAGGGGTTTTTCGCGCAACTCCCACAAGATCCGCAAAGCCCAGCGCCGCCCCAGCAGATCGAGCAGCACCATGATCGGCCGCCCGGTGCGCGAGCCGCGCACGCGGCGGTCCCCCGAGCCCGTCTGTTTCGCCATCAGCCCCTCTTGCCACTTGCTACAGATAATGTAGCGTATTGCTACATTATCTGTAGCAAAGAGGGCACCCATGTCATCCCCGGCTCCGCGTATCGCCCCGCTCACGCCGCCTTATCCACCGGAGACCCAGGCGCAGTTCGATCGCATCATGCGCGGCGCGCCGCCGCTGATGTTGTTTCGGGTGATGGCGGGCCATGGTCGCGCCTGGGACAAGTTTCGCGCCGGCGGCCTGCTCGATCCCGGCCCGTTATCGTTGCGAGAGCGCGAGATCGTCATTGACCGCACCTGCGCGCTGAACAGATGCGAATATGAATGGGGCGTCCATGTCGCGGTCTTTGCCGCGCCGGCAAACCTCACCGAGGATGAGGTCCGTGCGACGGTCGAGGGCGATGCGAGCTCATCCTGCTGGTCACCTGCCGAGCGGGCCCTGATCGCCGCCGTGGATGCGCTGCACACATGCGCGACGTTCACCGACGCCGAGTTCGCAGCACTGTCGGCGCATTACGACGAGGCGCAGATCCTGGAGATCATGTTGCTGTGCGGTTTTTATCGTACCGTCTCGTATCTGGCGAACGGGCTGCGATTGCCGCTGGAAGAGAAGGCGGCGCGGTTTCCAACGGTCTAACCACGCGTCATTGCGAGGAGCTCTTGCGACGAAGCAATCCAGACTGTCCCGCTACGCTCGCAATGACGAGGATAGAGCGGTGCCTTACGCCACGCCTGCGCGCAGCAGATCGTGCAGATGCACGATACCGACCACCTTGTCCGCCTCGGCCACCACAAGCGTCGTGATCTTGCGCGTGTTCAGCACCTCGATCATCTCCGTCGCCAGCATCGAGGGCGGCACGGTCTTGGGCTGCCTGGTCATGATCTCGTCGACCGACGCGGTCAAAAGGTCCGGCCGCATGTGGCGGCGCAGATCGCCGTCGGTAATGATGCCGATCGCCTCGTTGGCGTCGTTGACGATGCAGACACAGCCCAAGCCCTTGGCCGACATCTCCATCACCGCGTCCGACATTTTGGTGCCGAGCGGCTTGACCGGGATTTCGGCGCCGGTGCGCATGTAGTCGCGGACGAATTTCAGCATGGCGCCGAGCTTGCCGCCGGGATGGAAATGCGCGAATTCCAGCGCAGTGAAGCCGCGGCCCTCGAGCAGCGCAATCGCAATGGCATCGCCGATCGCGACCTGCATCATGGTCGAGGTGGTCGGCGCCAGATTGTGCGGGCAGGCCTCGCGCGCCTTCGGTAGCTCGATGACGATGTCGGCGGCCTGGCCGAGCGAGGACGCTGCGTTCGACGTCACCGCGATCATCGGGATTGCAAAGCGCGCCGAGTAGTTCACCAGCGTCTTCATCTCCGGCTGCTCGCCGGACCAGGACAGCGCCATGATGACGTCGTCGGCGGTGATCATGCCGAGGTCGCCATGGGCGGCTTCCGCGGTGTGGACGAAGAAGGCCGGTGTGCCTGTCGAGGCCAGGGTCGCCGCGATCTTGCGGGCCATGTGGCCGGACTTGCCGAGACCGGTGACGATGACGCGGCCCTTGGCGTTGCGGATCAGGTCGACCGATTTCGCGAACGGCTCGCCGAGCGGGCCGCGCAGCGCGGCCGCAAGCGCGTTGATGCCGCCGCTCTCGGTCTCCAGCGTGCGGAGCGCGGATTCAACGGATGTAGGGGTGGGGCCGGATGAGGAGGTCATCAGCGGTATCGAACTCGGCATAGACAAGGTCCAAGGAGGAGGGGCGTCGGCCCAGTGGTCGCCTCCTTAGCACGCCCCGGCCGATCAGGCGACGCGCGCGCAAAAGCCCGCAACGGGTCATTAACCATAATTGTTTTAACTCCATTAACGATGGTTCCCCCGCACCGGCGGAAAGCCGTCGTTGAAGTATTTGATTTTGTTGGAGTTATTTTATCGTGGGGTCGCCTCCAGGCAGGGGCCGGAGCCGCAGCGCGTGCGCTTTCCGCGCTGCCTTGCCGTGCCTGCTGCTATCAGCGCTGGAAAGCTCACCAGTGGCGGCCCAGAGCCTCACGCCCGATCTGTTCAATCCCAGTCGCGGCGGCTTCGTGGCGCCTGACGCGCTGCCGATGCGCCGCACGGCGGGCGTCTTGCAGGCGCCGTCGGACGCGGTCCCGCAGCCGCCAGATCCCAACGGCGATCCGCGCAAGAAAAGCGATGCGCCGGCGACCACGCGCGTCGGTCAGGTGCCCAGCTACGGGCTGCCCGCCGCGAACGGCGCGAGCAGCTCGGGCTACGATTCGCTCAATCGCAAGCGCCAGCAGCCAAAACTCTATCCGGGCCAGCTGAAGCCGAAGAAGCCCGCCGGCCCCGGCTCGCCGGTGCCAGCTGCAACGCCGGCGGTCTCCACGCTGGGACCGCCGCGCATTGCGCCGCCGCCGTCGGAGACCGCGCACAAGACGCCGCTGCCGCCGGCGATGGCCGGTGTCGTGCCCGGCCAGCCGCTGCGCCGCCGCCTCAAGGTCGACGACGATGCGTTCGGCGCGGTCGGCGACTACGCCGGCAGTTTTCTGATCAAGGGCGGGCTCGAGCTCTCCACCGGCTATGACACCAATCCGGCGCGTCTCAGCAAGCCGGTCGGCTCGCCTGTCTACGTCGTCGCGCCGGATCTTCTTGTCATGTCCGACTGGGAGCGCCACGCGCTGGTCGCCGATTTGCGCGGCTCGTTCTCCGGCTACACCAACAACATGCCGGCGACGATCGACGGGCTTCCTTCGCCCTCGCCGGTCGAGATCAACCGCCCCGATTTCACCGGCCATGTCGACGGCCGCTACGACGTCGACCGCGATCTCAAGCTGACCTCGCAGCTGCGGCTGCGGCTCGCCACCGACAATCCCGGCAGCCCGAACGTGCAGGCGGGCCTGCAGAAATATCCTGTCTACGCCACCTATGGCGGCACCTTCGGCTTCGACCAGACCTTCAATCGTTTCCAGGTCGCCGCCGGCGCCACGATCGATCGCACCGCCTACACCGATTCAAAGCTCACCGACGGCTCGACCTTCAGCAATGACGACCGCGACTTCAACCAGTATGGCGGCGTCGGCCGCTTCTCCTACGAGCTCAAGCCGGGCTTAAAACCGTTCGTCGAGATCGAGGGCGACAACCGCGTCCACGACCAGGCGGCCGACCGCAACGGTTACTTGCGCAATTCAAACGGCGGTTACGCCAAGATCGGCTCGTCCTTCGAATTCTCGCGCATCCTCACCGGCGAGGTCTCGGTCGGCTATTCCGCGCGCAACTATGTCGACCCGCGCCTGAGCCAGCTCTCGGGCTTCCTGACCTCGGGCTCGCTGATCTGGAACGCCAGCGGGCTGACGACGGTGAAGTTCAACACCGACACGCAGATCGCGGAAACCACCATCCCCGGCTCCTCCGGCGTGCTGGTGCACACCTATGCCGCCGAAGTCGACCACGATTTCCGCCGCTGGCTCACCGCGATCGGCAAGTTCACCTACGGCACCTACGACTACCAGGGCCAGAATCGCAACGACAAGACCTACTCGCTCGAAGGCAATCTGATCTACAAGCTCAACCGCAACATCTGGATCAAGGGGACGCTGCGCCACGACATCCTGGATTCGAACCAGCCGGGCTCGAGTTCGCAGGGGACGGTGGCGATGCTGGGGGTGAGGCTGCAGAATTAGCTCCGCTCGTCATTCCGGGGCGCGCCACTTGGCGCGAGCCCGGAATCCATCAGGCCTCAGTGTTCGCGGATAAATGGATTCCGGGCTCGCGCTTCGCGCGCCCCGGAATGACGGAACCTACCGCGGCAGATCCGTCTTCCCCATCAGGAACGTATCGATCGACCTGGCACACAGCCGACCCTCACGGATCGCCCACACCACCAGCGATTGCCCACGCCGCATGTCGCCGGCGGAGAACACGTTCGGGCGCGAGGTCTGGTAGTCGAGCGTGTTGGCCTTGACGTTGCCGCGCGGGTCGAGATCGACTGCGAGCTGCTTCAAGAGGCCCTCGTGCACGGGATGGACGAAGCCCATCGCGAGCAGCACCAGCTCGGCGTCGAGCTCGAACTCGGTGCCTTCGATCGGCTTGAACTTGTCGTCGACGCGGACGCAGTGCAGCTTCTTGACCTTGCCGTTCTCGCCGGAAAACTTCTGCGTCAGCACGGCGTATTCGCGGATCGCGCCTTCGGCCTGGCTCGAGGAGGTGCGCATCTTCAGCGGCCAGTTCGGCCAGGTCAGGGCCTTGTTCTCGCGCTCGGGCGGGGCGGGCATGATCTCGAGCTGGGTCACCGACAGCGCGCCCTGGCGCAGCGAGGTGCCGATGCAGTCGGATCCGGTGTCGCCGCCGCCGATGACGACGACATGCTTGCCGCCGGCCAAGATCTCCTTGACGCCGTTCAGCGGCTCCTCGGAGACGCGGCGGTTCTGCTGCGGCAGGAAGTCCATCGCGTAGTGGATGCCGTCGAGCTCGCGGTCGGGAATCGGCAGATCGCGCGGCGCTTCGGCACCGCCGGTCAGCGCCACCGCGTCATACTCGTTGAGCATCTCGCGCGGATCGACATTGCCGGCCGCGCCGACATGGCTGTTGTAGTGGAAGGTGACGCCTTCGGCTTCCATCTGCTTGACGCGACGGTCGATGATGCCCTTCTCCATCTTGAAGTCGGGGATGCCATAGCGAAGCAGCCCGCCGGCCTTGGCGTACTTCTCGTAGACATGCACGTCGTGGCCGGCGCGTGCGAGCTGCTGCGCGCAGGCCATGCCGGCCGGGCCGGAGCCGATCACCGCGACCTTCTTGCCGGTCTTGACCGCAGCGATCTCAGGCTTCAGCCAGCCATTGTCCCAGGCGCGGTCGACGATCGCGCATTCGATGGTCTTGATGGTGACAGGGTTGTCGTCGATGTTGAGCGTGCAGGACGCTTCGCATGGCGCAGGACAAATGCGGCCGGTGAACTCCGGAAAATTGTTGGTCGAGTGCAGGTTGCGCGAGGCTTCTTCCCAGTTGCCCTGATAGACAAGGTCGTTGAAGTCAGGGATCTGGTTGTTGACCGGGCAGCCGGGCGTGCCCGGCGCGACCGAGCCGGTGCCATGGCAATAGGGAATGCCGCAATTCATGCAGCGCGCGGCCTGGTCGCGCGTTTCCTTCTCGGTCAAGGGAACGACGAATTCCTTGTAATGCTTCACGCGCTCGGCGACCGGGGTGTACTTGCGATCGTGCCGTTCGATTTCGAGAAAACCCGTGATCTTGCCCATTAAACCCGAAGTCCCTGCCGCTTAAATTCGTTCTGTTTCTTGCTCGTCGTCATTGCGAGGAGCTCTTGCGGCGAAGCAATCCAGTCTGTTTCCGCGGAGAGTTTCTGGATTGCTTCGCTGCACTCGCAATGACGGGGTGTGATGCCTTACGCCCCGATCGCGATTTTCGGCTCGGCGTCCGCGTTGGCCGCCATTTCGCGCAGCGCGCGCCGGTACTCGACCGGCATCACCTTGCGGAATTTCGGCAGCCATTCCTTCCAATTGGCAAGGATGTCGGCCGCGCGCTCGGAGCCGGTCGCCTTGGCATGGCGCGTGATCAGAACGTGCAGCCTCTCGACGTCGGAGGCGAGCAGGTTCTGGAACACGTCGACCCGGCCGTGGGCTTCGAGGTCCCCGGCATGATGATAGGTGCCGGCGTTGATCAGCTCTTCGGACAACACCGGCTCGAGCTCGACCATGCTGAGATTGCACAGCTTGTCGAAATCGCCGGTCTCGTCGAGCACGTAGGCGATGCCGCCGGACATGCCCGCCGCAAAGTTGCGCCCGGTCTTGCCGAGCACGACCACGATGCCGCCAGTCATGTATTCGCAGCAATGATCGCCCGCGCCTTCGACCACGGCGACCGCGCCCGAGTTGCGCACGGCAAAGCGTTCGCCGGCGACGCCGCGGAAGTAGCACTCGCCCTCGATCGCGCCGTACATCACGGTGTTGCCGACGATGATGCTCTCTTCCGGCACGATGGCGGAGTTCTTCGGCGGCTTGACGATGATCTTGCCGCCCGACAGGCCTTTGCCGACATAGTCGTTGGCTTCGCCTTCGAGCTCGAAGGTGACGCCATGAGCGAGCCACGCCCCGAACGCCTGGCCGGCGGTGCCCTTGAGGCTGACATGGATGGTATCATGCGGCAGGCCGGCATGGCCATAGATCTTGGCGACCGCGCCCGACAGCATCGCGCCCGCGGAGCGATTGGTGCTGTTGATCGCAGCCTCGATTTTGACCGGCGCGCCGCGGTCGAGCGAAGGCTGCGCCTGCGCGATCAGCGAGCGGTCGAGCACCGCCTCCAGATGATGGTTCTGGCGCTCGGAGTGATAGATCTTCTGGCCCTTCTCTTCCTTCTGCTTGACGAACAGCTTGGAGAAATCGAGGCCCTTGGCCTTCCAGTGCGCCACCAGCCTGGTCTGGTCGAGCAGCTGAACCTGGCCGACCATCTCGTTGAAGGTGCGGAAGCCGAGCGAGGCCATGATCTCGCGGACTTCCTCCGCGACGAAGAAGAAGTAGTTGATCACGTGCTCGGGCTGGCCGGTGAAGCGCTTGCGCAGGACGGGATCCTGCGTCGCGACGCCGACCGGGCAGGTGTTGAGATGGCACTTGCGCATCATGATGCAGCCGGCCGCGATCAGGGGCGCGGTGGCGAAGCCGAACTCGTCGGCGCCGAGCAGCGCGCCGATCACGACGTCGCGCCCGGTGCGGAAGCCGCCATCGACCTGGACCACGATGCGGCTGCGCAGCCGCTCGCGCACCAGCGTCTGGTGGGTTTCGGCAAGGCCGATCTCCCAGGGTGAGCCGGCGTGCTTGATCGAGGTCAGCGGCGATGCGCCGGTGCCGCCCTCGAAGCCCGCGATGGTGACATGGTCGGCGCGCGCCTTGGCAACGCCTGCGGCCACCGTGCCGACGCCGATCTCGGAGACCAGCTTGACCGAAACGTCACCCGTCGGGTTGACGTTCTTGAGGTCATAGATCAGCTGCGCGAGATCTTCGATCGAATAGATGTCGTGGTGCGGCGGCGGCGAGATCAGGCCGACGCCCGGGGTCGAGTGACGCACTTTGGCGATGGTCGCGTCGACCTTGTGGCCGGGCAGCTGGCCGCCTTCGCCGGGCTTGGCACCCTGCGCCATCTTGATCTGCATCATGTCGGAGTTGACGAGATACTCCGTGGTGACGCCGAAGCGGCCCGAGGCGACCTGCTTGATCGCCGAACGCATGGAATCGCCGTTCGGCATCGGCTTGAAGCGGTCGGCTTCCTCGCCGCCTTCACCGGTGTTCGACTTGCCGCCGATCCGGTTCATGGCGATCGCGAGCGTCGTGTGCGCCTCGCGCGAGATCGAGCCGAAGCTCATCGCACCGGTGGCGAAGCGCCTGACGATGTCCTTGGCCGGCTCGACCTGCTCGATCGGGATCGGCTTGCGCTTCTCTTCCTCCGCGTTCTTGATCCGGAACAGGCCGCGCAGCGTCAGCAGGCGTTCGGACTGCTCGTTCAGGATCTTGGCGAAGGCACGATAGCGCTCCTGCGAATTGCCGCGCGCGGCGTGCTGGAGCAGCGAGACCGACTCGGCGGTCCAGGCGTGGTCCTCGCCGCGGCTGCGGTAGGCGTATTCGCCGCCGACATCGAGCGCGTTCTTGTAGACCAGCGCCTCGCCGAAGGCGTCGGCATGACGGCGCACGGCTTCCTCGGCAATCTCGGCAAGGCCAACCCCTTCGACGCGGGTATGCGTGCCGGCGAAGAATTTTCCGACGAAATCGGCCTTGAGGCCGACCGCGTCAAAAATCTGCGCGCCGCAATAGGACTGGTAGGTCGAGATGCCCATCTTGGACATCACCTTCAGCAGGCCCTTGCCGATCGACTTGATGTAGCGCTTGACGATCTCGTAGTCGTCGAGCGAGCCGGGCAGGCGGTCCTTCATCGCGATGATGGTTTCGAACGCGAGGTAAGGATTGATCGCTTCGGCGCCGTAGCCGGCAAGGCACGCGAAGTGATGCACCTCACGCGGCTCGCCGGATTCGACGACCAGACCGACCGAGGTGCGCAGGCCCGTGCGGATCAAATGATGATGCACGGAGGCGCAGGCCAGCAGCGACGGGATCGGAACCCGGTCCGTGCCGACCATGCGGTCGGACAGGATGATGATGTTGACGCCCTCGCGCACGGCGGCTTCCGCGCGCGCGCAGAGCTCGTCGAGCACCTGGTCCATCCCGGCCGCGCCGAGACCGGCATGGAAGGTGGTATCCAGCGTGCGCGACTTGAAGTGCGTGTCGGCCACGTCGGAGATCGAGCGGATCTTTTCGAGATCCGCGTCGGTCAGGATCGGCTGGCGCGCTTCCAGGCGCTTGGTGGTGGCAAGGCCCTGCAGATCGAACAGGTTCGGCCGCGGTCCGATGATGGAGACGAGGCTCATCACCAGCTCCTCGCGGATCGGGTCGATCGGCGGGTTGGTGACCTGCGCAAAATTCTGCTTGAAGTAGGTGAACAGCGGCTTGGCCTTGTCCGACAGCGCCGAGATCGGCGTGTCGTTGCCCATCGAGCCCGCGGCTTCCTCACCGGTGGCTGCCATCGGCGTCATCAGGATGGAAATGTCTTCCTGGCTGTAGCCGAACGCCTGCTGGCGATCGAGCAGCGACAGGTTCGAGCGCACGCCGGTGGTCGGCACCTTCGGCAGGTCTTCCAGCACGATCTGGGTCCGCTCCAGCCACTCCTTGTAGGGATGGCTCTTGGCGAGCTCGGCCTTGATCTCGTCGTCAGGAATGAGACGACCCTGCTCGAGGTCGACCAGCAGCATCTTGCCCGGCTGCAGGCGCCACTTGGTGATGATCTGGTCCTCGGGGATCGTCAGCACGCCCATTTCGGACGCCATCACGATGCGGTCGTCCTTGGTGACGAGATAGCGCGCCGGCCGCAGGCCGTTGCGGTCGAGCGTGGCGCCGATCTGGCGGCCGTCGGTGAAGGCGATCGCGGCGGGGCCGTCCCACGGCTCCATCAGGGCAGCGTGATATTCGTAGAAGGCGCGGCGCTTCTCATCCATCAAGGGATTGCCGGCCCACGCCTCGGGGATCATCATCATGACGGCATGCGGCAGCGAGTAGCCGCCCTGCACCAGGAATTCGAGCGCGTTGTCGAAGCAGGCGGTGTCCGACTGGCCTTCGTAAGAGATCGGCCAGAGCCGGTTGATGTCCTTGCCGTATAGCTCGGAGCTCACCGAGGCCTGCCGCGCCGCCATCCAGTTGGTGTTGCCGCGCAGCGTGTTGATCTCGCCGTTATGCGCGATCATGCGATAGGGATGCGCCAGCGACCACGCCGGGAAGGTGTTGGTCGAGAAGCGCTGGTGAACCAGCGCGAGCGCACTCTCGAAATCCTTTTCGTGCAAATCGGGATAGTACTTGCCGAGCTGGTCGGCGAGGAACATGCCCTTGTAGATCACGGTGCGGCAGGACATCGAGCAGGGATAATAGCCCGCAAGGCCGCGGTCGCGGCGCTGGTAGATCGCCTGCGAGATCGACTTGCGCAGGATGTAGAGCCGGCGCTCGAACTCGTCTTCGGTCTTGGCGACGCCGTTGCGGCCGATGAACACCTGCATGCAGGCGGGCTCGGTCGGCTTCACGGTGACGCCGAGCGAGGAATTGTCGGTCGGCACGTCGCGCCAGCCGAGCAGGGTCAGGCCTTCCGCCTTGATCTGGTCGGCGATGATGCTCTTGATGACGTTGCGCCAGGCGGTGTCGCGCGGCATGAACAGCGCACCGATGGCGTATTCACCGGGCGCCGGCAGCTCGAACTTGTTCTCCTTGGCCTTGCGGCTGAAGAAGGCATGCGGGATCTGCACCAGGATGCCGGCGCCGTCACCGGCGCGCGGGTCGGCGCCGACCGCGCCGCGATGCTCGAGGTTGCAGAGGATGCTCAGCGCGTCCGAGACGATCTCGTGCGACTTCTTGCCCTTGATGTTGGCGATGAAGCCGACGCCGCAGGAGTCCTTCTCCAGGCTCGGATCGTACAGGCCTTCGGCTTCCGGCCGTGAATTGTGCTCCTGAATCGGATCGGTCGTTTTCGAGGCGACCGTCGCCGACAGCTCTTCTGCCACGATGTTTCCGCGCTCGAATTGCGACCCGTTCATTGTTCCAATCCTCTCCATGCGGCAAGCTGCCTCACCGCCATCTTCGGCGCACCTTCGGCGTTCCGCGGCACCCGCCTGGGTCACCGCTCGTCCGCTGCGAGCCGCATTTTCTTAAATTCAGGCCAAGGCGTTCTTCGTCCCCGAGAACGGCTTTTCCTGTTGCCTTATGGTGCTCGGAAGCACCGACTTTCGTTGCAATCCCTGTGCCGGGACCGCAAGCAAAATTGAGACAGTCTTCCTGTCCTAAACGTCACCTTGCCAAATTTTTGTCTATCACACAAGCGCGCGGAAGTCCCGATTCCTCATAAGTCAATCGATCGCTTTCCAAAAGTTGCGCAGCCCCGGTTTTGAAGCAAACGCGCCCCGATCCGGCCCAAGCGGCGCCGAAATCCCCAATGAAGCTTCACCTCAGCCCTTCGAAAGGCGCGCCACGCCGCAAGAAGCGAAAGAGCGCCGACCATTCGGGGGCCTGACAGGAGCGTGCCGACCATGAAGTTTTTCACAGGATGTGTGGCCGCCGCCGCGCTGGCGCTGGTGGCAAATACCGCGGAGGCCCAAGTCTCGGTGAATGGAGCCGCGGGCGGGGCCTATATCGCGGTCTCGGATTTCGACGGGCCCTACGCCCCGCCGGTGGCCGCGCCGCCACCGCGTTACAGCCATGGCTATGGCTACGGCTATGGCTATGGCTATGAGGAGCGCGGCGAGGGCCCGGCGCTGCTGCCGGCCACCGAGGTCTATGCCGTGCTGCGCGACAACGGCTTCTCGCCGACAGGCATCCCCCACCTGCGCGGCACGGTCTACACCATCGCGGTGATCGACCGCCGCGGCGACGACGGCCGGCTCGTGATCGACGCCCGCGATGGCCGGATCATCCGCTTCATGCCGGCCGCTGACGCCTATGGCATGGCGCCAGCCTATGAGGAGCCGCAGGTGGCACCTTACCGGCCGCAAGGCGCACTGCCGCCGCCGACCATGGTCCGTGGCGGCCCGCCGCGCCCGCCTGCCTCGATCCCGCATGTCGCCAGCCGCGCCGTGCCGCTGCCGAAGGCGGCTCCGCAGCGTGCCGAGACGCCGGTTGCGCCAGGCAAGCCGGCAGAGCAGGCGACGCAGGTCCAACCCGCACAGCAGACCGCGGCCGTGCAAGCAAAACCCGCGCAGGCGGCGCCGATCGTGGGCCAGGCCAAGCCGGCTCCGACGATCCTGCCGACCCAGGAGATGCCGGCGGTGCAAGGATTGGATTAGGCGAGGCTGCGCATCACACCATCGGTGTCGTCCCGGCCCCCGTGCGCAATTGCGCACTAGGCCGGGGCGACATCGTGGAGGGAGGTTGGCAAAACGAAAGGCGCCCGAGCACTCAGGCGCCTTTTGCATTTCCGCCATCGCCGCTCAGCTCCGCGGGTACCCCGCCGCCTCCAGGATCAAATTCGCCACCTCTTTCGGATGCGACACCAGCGAGAGGTGGCCGGCGTCGAGCTCGATCGTGGTGGCGTTCATGCGCTTGGCGAGGAAGCGTTCGAAATCGGGATTGATGGTGCCGTCGTTCTTCGACACCGCATACCAGCTCGGCTTCGTGTGCCAGGCGGCCTCCGTGGTGCGGCCGGCGAAGATCGAGGCGGCTGTCGGCCATTGCACGGCGTAGAGCTCCTTGGCTTGCTCCGGCTTCACGCCATTGGCGAAATAATTCAGGAAGGCGTCTTCCGAGAGTTTCGTGAAGCCGTCGCGCTCGACGATGCCGGCGCGTGCCGGTCCCGTCGGAAACTGCTTCGACAGCGCGACAAAGTCCTCGGCGGCATCGGGGGCGCGCGCGGCGATGTAGACGAGGCCGGTGACCTTTGGATCGGTGCCGACCTGGCTGATCACGGTGCCGCCCCAGGAATGCGCAACCAGCACGGTCGGGCCATCCTGCTCGGCCAGCACACGCCTGGTCGCCTCGACGGAGTCCGCAAGCGACGACAGCGGATTCTGCACGGCCGTCACGTGAAGGCCGGCGGCCTGGAGGATCGGGATCACCTCCGACCAGCTCGAACCGTCGGCCCAGGCGCCGTGCACCAGCACGACGTTGTTGGCTTTCACGGTCTGTGGCGTCTGCGCATGGGCAAGGCTGATGGGGGCCGCCAGCAGGCTCGCGGCGACGAAAAGGCTGCGCCAGAAAGTCATGATCATTCTCCGTCTTGTTTTGGTTAGCGATGTCCCAAGGACGGAGCGAGAGGCGGGGGTGTTACGCTGCTCACCTGCCTGTGATGCGGTGCAATATCGTCATTAGATGGGAGACGGCGGCCCAGGACGACGTTGAGGAGATGCTGTGCGTAAAGCGCAAAAAACGCCCCGGGGGCACCGGGGCGTTTTCGCAACTTGGAGATCGCACGTGCGCCTTACGCGGCGACCGAGCTCTCGATCACCTGCGCCTTGGCAGCGCCGGTGTTGATCGCGATCTGGCGCGGCTTCTTGGCTTCGGGGATCTCGCGCACGAGGTCGACGTGAAGCAGGCCGTTCTCGAGCGAGGCGTCCTTCACCTGCACGAAGTCGGCAAGCTGGAAGGCGCGCTCGAAGGCGCGGGCGGCGATGCCGCGATAGAGCACCTCGGACTTCGAGTTCTCGTTGGCGACTTTCTCGCCCTTGATCGTCAGCGTGTTTTCCTTCGCGACGATGGAGAGCTCATCCTTGGAGAAGCCCGAGACCGCAACGCTGATGCGGTAGGCGTTCTCGCCGGTGCGCTCGATGTTGTAGGGGGGATAACCGGGGCTGCCGTCAGTGCCTGCCTGGTCGAGCAGGTTGAAGAGGCGGTCGAAGCCGACGGTGGAACGATAGAACGGGGTGAGATCGTAGCTACGCATGGTCAAGTCCTCCATTGAGCGACTGTTGGTAACCCGCCCGCCAATCGGGCCGGGCCTAGTCTGTGTGCAGCCTGATGTTCCGGTTCCGAAACACTGGTAGCGGCCTGCACTGAAATGATATGGGTGGGTCCAGACGGCGTTCAAGAGGGCGGAATCAGCGCCTTTTCGACGCTCCCGCCCCTTGATCTCAAGCACTTGAGGACAGCACTTGGCGCCCACGCACTCCCGATCATGACGCTGGTTTCGATTCCGTCCAACCCCGTTCCCGAAGACGTCGTCAGCGGCACCATCAAGACCTCGGATGGCGTCGAGCTGCGCTTTGCGCGCTGGGCGCCGCCGGCGAACCGCAAGGGCACGGTCTGCGTCTTCACCGGGCGCAGCGAGCAGATCGAGAAATATTTCGAGACCGTGCGCGATCTGCGCGACCGCGGCTTTGCGGTGGCGATGATCGACTGGCGCGGGCAGGGGCATTCCGCGCGGCGTCTGCGCGATCCGCGCAAGGGCTATGTGCGCAACTTCTCCGACTACGAGATCGACGTCGAAGCCTTCGTGCAGCAGGTGGTGCTGCCGGACTGTCCGCCGCCCTTCTTCGCGCTGGCCCATTCCATGGGCGGCGCGGTGCTGCTGCGGCTGGCGCATGCGGGCAAGCGCTGGTTCGATCGTATGGTGCTGACCGCGCCGATGATCGACCTGCCGGGGCGAGCCACCTCGTTTCCGGTGCGGGCGCTGTTGAAGACGATGCGCATGCTGGGACGGGGCGGCGCCTACGTTCCCGGCGGCAGCGATCACCTCACCGGGCTGTCGCCTTTCATCAACAATCCGCTGACCAGCGATCCCGTGCGCTATGCGCGCAATGCCGCGATCCTCGAGGAGGACCCGACGCTGGGCCTGGCGTCACCGACGGTCGCCTGGGCCGATACCGCCTTTCGCGCCATGCACACCTTCAAGGGCATCAACTACCCCTCCGAGATCCGCCAGCCGATCCTGATGCTGGCGGCCTCCAATGACGCCGTGGTCTCGACCGCCGCGATCGAGGAGTTCGCCTACCATTTGCGCGCCGGCTCGCATCTTGTGATCGCGGGTTCCAAGCACGAGATCCTCCAGGAGCAGGACCGCTACCGCTCCCAGTTCTGGGCCGCGTTCGACGCCTTCGTGCCGGGCACGCCGCTGTTCAAGTAGCCGCATTCTCCGTCATCGCGAGGAGCCCTTGCGACGAAGCAATCCAGACTGCCTCCTCGGAGAGACTCTGGATTGCTTCGCTGCGCTCGCAATGACGGTGCGGAGGCATTTTGCCTCTCCCCGCAGCCGCCTTCGCTGAAGCTGCGGCGGACAAGAGCTGGGAGAGGTGAAACGCTCACAGCGTCTTCAGATACTCGATCAGATCGTAGCGCTCTTGCTCCCTCAGCACGCGGCCGATGGTGCCGTCCTTGCCGGGACCCGGCGTGCCATCGAACGAGTGGCCGGCATTGCTGTTGCCGACCAGGTCGGTGCCGTCGGCAGCTCGCGTCGAGAAGCGCGACTGCCCGGTCTTGCAGCTCTCGCCGTCGGTGACCGCGAAGCCGACCTGCTTCGGATCGTAGTCGCGGCCACCGCCCATGCAGAACGACTTGGGACGTTCGGCTGCGGGGCTCAGCATCCAGTAGAGCGACGGCACCGATCCGTTGTGCAGATAAGGCGCGGTGGCCCACACGCCGTTGAGCGGTCGGGCGCGATACCACGGCCCCGGCTCGTTCTTCTCGGCAGGCTGCGGACCGGGATTGGGGCAATTCTTTCGCGCACCCCACCAGATATTCTGGACCTTCGGGTCGATCTTGGCGTCGTCCATTGCCTTGCGGCTGACGATGTCGACGAGCACCATCAGGCCAAGCGCGTACGGCATGTCGGTCGAGGAGACATCAGGCAGATTGCAGTTCCACCAGCCATTGAGGTTCTGCGTGGGATCGAGCTTGAGAAAGCCCGGCACCTGAACCGTGCGGGTTGCCAACACACTGGCCTGAGAGGAATCGGTCCCCATGCCCCGGGCGCTCTTCTGCACCTCGTTCAGGAATTTGTCGTCGCCGATGCTCTGCCAGCGGTCCGAGGACCAGATGCTCTGTTGCGGAAATTCGATGTCGAACACGGGATCGTTGACTGGACCGAGATGGCATTCGACGCAGATGTCCGCATAGAGCTTGCGGCCGCGTTTGACGCGGTCGCCATCGATCTTCCAGGCATCGTCGCCGAAGATGTCCGAGGGCCATTTCGGCGATGTCAGTCCGGAGAGCTGCTTCTTCGGATAAGGCGCCGATCCTTTCAGCAGATCCTCGATCCAGTTCAGATTCTTGATGTCGATCGACGAGCGGAACAGCGCGTCCTTGGGCGTGGCGTCGGAGAGATTCAACAGCGCGGTCACGCCCAGTGCTTCGCCGGCGTTGCGGATCAGCGGCTGCTCGATGGAGGCGTCATACTGGGCATATTTGAGCCAGGGCACGGTCCAGATCGGCGGGAAGCTCACCGGTGCGTCCCTGGCGTGCAGATTCTTCTCAAAGCCGCTGAGGCCGCTGAGCGTCATGTCCTGGGAGAAGACCTGATTGCCGATGCGATTGAGCGCATCGAGGCGGCCATATCCTTCCTCGGTGTCCTGCTGCGGCTCGTCCCGCCTCGTCTTCTCGTTGAACCTCGTCTTGCCTTCGATGGTTTTGGCGTAGGTCTTCTCCCAGTCGACCAGGAAGGTGCCGATCGCGCTCAGCTTCTGCTTCAGCGCATCGCGGTCCGCATCGCTGGCGGAGGGGCCGAGCACGCGATCGGCAAAGCGCTTGAAGCGGCCCGGCACGTAGAGCGTGTAGGCGATCGACAGGCCGGTCGTGACCTCGAGCTTCCTGAGGTCGGTCATCGCCGGGCCGCCGTCGAAGCGGATGTCGATGCCCTTGTAGTGGATCTGTCCGGTGTGGCAGGCGGCGCAGGTGAGGCCGATCCGGTCCTCGCCGATCTTGCCGGTCGCAGGATCAGGCACGCCGGTCATGCGCGCAAAGCCGACGGGCAGGCCGTCGACGTTTTCGGCCTGCTTGCCCCAATTGACCGGCGGATCCCACAGCCGCCCCGGCACCGGCCTGGTCTTGTCATAGACATTGGCATAGCCGAAGCGGCGCAGCGTCGCCTCATCGGTGTTGATCGTCTGCGGGCTCGGGATGAAGCCGAAGCGCTGCAGATGGTCGCTGTCGTGCAGCATGCCGGGCTTTGCGAAGAAATGCAGCCGCGGCTGCTCCAGCGCCATGAACCAGCTATAGGGCACCGGGAAGGTCGCAGTGCCCTGGCTGGCGTGATGAAACCAGTGCCGGTCCTCCAGCGCCCAGTTTTGCTCGAGCCAGTACGCGGCACGGGGCTCGACGTGCCGGGGTAATGGCGGCGCCACCAGATTGCCGAGGATGCCGGGCAGCATCGGCTGGAATTGATCGGGAAAGCGCAACGCTACGATGCCAAAGACGAGGAGAGCGGCAACGAGGCCGCCGACGGCACGTAAGATCAGTGAAGGCGGGCGGACCGGCTGGCTGACCATCCGCTGGGTGACCCTCTCAGGGAATTTGCGCTCGTTGAACAATGTCCTTACCTCGGCCACGCTGAGATAGCGGTCGTCACCCTGACCCTTGCCCATGATCCTGAGCAGGATCGGCCATTCGAACTTCATCAGGAGCGGGTAGTACCAGCGTGCCTGATTGCCGGCGCGCTTGAGATTATCGTTCATGAAGGTCTGGATCTGCGAGGCGTTGAGGCCGGTCTCGCTGCCGCCAGCGGGATCGGCATAGGTGCTGCCGAACCCGGCGAGCCGCGCGATCTGGTCCTCGCTGACCGTCCCGTCGACGCCGAGGATGCGCGAGCCGGCGCCAAGCTTGTCGAGCGGGCCGCCGCGCAAGCGGTTGAGCTCTGCGCCCCAGAACATGCTTTGCAGAATGTGACAGGCGCCGTTGGCGATCAGCGCGACGCCGCGGACCTGGACGCGGGCCGAACTCTTCTTCAGCCCGGTCTCACCGCTTGCATTTGCGATGGTCTGCGACAGCGTCCGCAGCGGCACGGTGCCGCCGTCGACAAAGCCTTCGCCGACGAGGCCACGCAGGAAAGGGCAGGGATTGTTCGGCGAGACCTGAATCGAGGGGTCGAAGGGGGGCTTCGAGACGGGGTCGTTCATGGCCCAAGATCCTGAAAACAGCGAATCGCGAAATAGGGACGCGCCGATACAGCGCGGAAAAGTCCTAACAAACCTACAGCAACCTATACTACTTCAACGTGTGGGGAAGTGTGGCCGAATTCACTGTCATGTCAAAAAAGCCGGAGGCGCGATCGCGGCTCGGCCTCAGGATTCGGCGGCGCGTCTGACGTCGCTCTGGACCAGCGTCAGCTTGCTGGCCGGTACGCCCGCCTTCAAGAGCCCGTCGCGGTAATGCGCGATGTCCTCGGGCCGCTTCCAGTGAAAATTCCGCAAATGGCGGTCGACATTCAGCGTCGGGTAATTGCGCATCAATACGCCTGTCGCCTCGCTCGCATCAGCGGTCCGGCCCATCTGCGCCAGCGCCGCGGCGCTGATCGCCAGAGCCTGCATATGGTTCGGGTTGATGTAGAGCTGCTCGCGGGCCCAGGACAGGGTCGCGTCATACTGGCGGAGGAGATAATGGCTGAACGCGTTCAGCGCCGCCCATTGATAGCGCGGGTCGCTGTTGTCGCGCTGGGCGGCCATCGAGAACAGCTCGATCGCCTGGCGGTGCTCGCCGACCATGAAATGGCAGATGCCGAGCACGCCGCGCGCTCCCATGTCGTAGGGGTTGAGCGCGACCGCGCGCTTGGCGGCGTCCATCGCTGCCTCGTGATGCCCCTCCATCGCATGCGCCCAGGACAGGATCGAGAACGCGAACGAGGAGCGCGGGTCGAGCCGCACGCTGGTTTCGGCGAGGTTCATCGCCTCGGCCCACATCTCGCGCGTGCCCTTGACCCAGCCGAACTGGATGCTCTGGATCTGGATCGTGGCGAGATAGGCATGCGCGATCGACAGCTTGGGATCGAGCGCGATCGCTTCCCTGAATAGCGCGACTGCGGTGGCCAGGTCTTCCTTGGTCTGCCGGTAGTAATGCGACAGCCCTTTCAGGAAGCGGTCCCAGGCCGTGACGTCGTTGGTCGGGCGCGCCGGCGCGGAGGCCTCGGCGCGGACGATCTCGGTGGCGATGGCTGCGGACAGATTGGTCGTGATCTCGTCCTGCATGGCGAAGAGGTCGCCGATGTCGCGGTCGTAGCGGCCGGTCCAGAGCTGCTCGCCGGTCTCCGGCGCGATCAACTCGGCGGTGACGCGGATCTTGGCGCCGGCGCGCCGCACCGAGCCCTGGATCAGATAGGTGGCATCGATCTCGCGCGCGATCACGCGGGTGCTCGCGTTCTTGCCTTTGAAGGCGAACGTCGAGTTGCGGCTCAGCACACGGTAGAAGGACTGCAGCGACAGCGCGTGGATCAGGTCCTCGGTCAAGCCGTCGGAGAAATATTCGTCCTGGGAGTCGCTGAGATTGGCAAACGGCAGCACGCCGACGATGGCGGTGCGGTAGGCTTGCGACAGCGTCGAGCCTTCCTTCAGCTCCGGCGCGAGCGCGGCGGCGCCGTCAGGCGTCCAGGTCCAGACCCCGACCGGATCCTTGATGTTCTTGAAGCGGTGGTTGCCGCCATCGACCAGCGGCACGGTGAGATGCTTGCTGGCCTCGCTGTAGGCCTTGGCCGAGATCGCGAAGCCGCCGGGGCTCGCCACCGATTCGAGGCGGACGGCGATGTTGACGTCGTCGCCGAACACCTCGTCCTCGTCGGCGATGACGTCACCCATGTGGATGCCGAGCCGGAACTGCATGGCGCGGTCGGCAGGCAGATGACGGTTGCGCTCCGCCATCAGCAGCTGCATCGCGATCGCAGCCTCGGTGGCGCCGACGATGGAGGGGAATTCCAGCAGAAAGCCGTCGCCGGTGTTTTTCACGACACGGCCGCCGTGGTTGAGAATGATGGGATGGATCGCGTTGCGATGGGCCTTGAAGGCGGCATGGGTGCCGGCCTCGTCACTGCCCATCATCCGGGAATAGCCGGCGACATCGGCGCAGACGATGGCGGCCAGACGTCTTTCCATATCCTCGGAGCTCCAAGGGAAAGGGCCCAGCCACTTGCGCGGCGGCAGCCCGCGAATCCCGCATTTCAAGAACTGGGCCTTTATAGAGCAGATGATGCCCAGATAAAGCAGATGATGCCCAGCGAAAGTATGATCCGCATTGCAAATTGATGCAAATCCTGACCATTTCCGATGGTGGACGGCGGGGTGCGGACGGACTAAGGCCAGTCCCTTGGGACGGACCTGCCGGGCGGCGAGGACCTTTTGATGCTGGGCATTCACGAAATCTGGCTCTTTGTCCTGTCCGGCGTGCTGCTCAACATCACGCCGGGGCCCGATACGGTCTATGTGATCGGCCGCAGCATGCAGATGGGCTGGCGCGGCGGCGCGGCCGCCGCCTTCGGCATCAGTTGCGGCTGCTTTTTCCATGTCGCGGGCGCGGCGATCGGCCTTTCCGCGCTTTTGATGGCCTCATCGACCGCATTCGGGGTGCTGAAGCTGGTCGGCGCGGCCTATCTGGTTCTGACTGGTCTTCAGATGCTGTGGTCGCGGCCTCGGCTTTTGGCGGTCAAGGACGAGGCGGAGCGCAGCTCGCTGCGGCGGGTCTTCCTCCAGGGCGTTTTCACCAACGCGCTCAATCCCAAGGTCGCGCTGTTCTTCCTGGCCTTCCTGCCTCAATTCGTCGCAGCCGACGCGCCGCACAAGCCGCTCGCTTTCCTGACGCTCGGCCTGATCTTCATCTTCACGGGCACGCTATGGTGCCTGGTGCTGGCGGCGTTCGCGGCGAAGGCCGCTCACCGGCTGCGGCAGTCCGAGGGTGTGATCGCCTGGGTCAATCGTGCACTCGGCGGCCTCTTCATCTATCTCGGCATCCGCGTCGCCATGCTGGAGACGCGGTAGCTTTGAGGCTGCGCAGGGTGGGTTAGCTTGGCGGCTGCGCGAAGCGCAGTCGCCACGCGTAACCCACCATGGCTCCTCGAATGTGGAACGAAGTTGGTGGGTTACGCTTCGCAGATTGCGCTTCGCGCTATCTGCGAAGCTAACCCACCCTACAGATCTCCTGTCAGGCGAATTCCTTCAGCAGCGCGCTGCCGGCGAGATAAACGCCGAGCAGGATCATCGCGACCAAAAACCAGCGGCGAAATGCCTCCGCCGGCATCCGCTGCCGCACTGACTGGCCGACATACATGCCGGCAAAGGCCATCGCCATGGCCACAGTGCCCGGCACGGCATTGGCTGGCGTCAGCAATCCGCCCGCGGTGAGGTTGAAGGCCAGCGCCAGCGTCGCGGTGGTGAAGAACACGCCGAGGGCCTGCACCAGCTCGTCCTTCTCCATCCCGATCGCCTGCATGAACGGCATCGAGGGGATCACCTGCACACCCGTCGAGGCCGAGATCACGCCGGTGACGACGCCGACCACGCCGCCGACCCATTTCTCGTTCCGCGGGGCGATGTGGAACTTGAATTTGCTGAGGCCAATAAGGGCATAGATCACCAGCAGGACGCCGAGCACCACGGTGCCGTAGCGCGCATGGGGGCCGGTCAGCGCGCCGGCGTTGAGCCAGCATCCGATCACGGTGCCGATCATCAGCGGCCACAGGCGCCTGAGGATGTCGCGCAAATGCGGGCCGACAAAGGTCTGCCAGATGTTGGTGACGATGGCGGGCACGATCACGATTGCGATCGCGCGACTCGGCGCCATGTTCACCGCAAGCAGGCCCATCGACACCGTCGGCAGGCCGAGCCCGACGACGCCCTTGACGAATCCGGCAACCAGGAAGACGGCGGCGATGAGAATGAGGAGTGGGTCAATCATCGGGCCACATTGACTGAAGCGGCGCGTGGGCACAATCTGGAGGTTACGGAGATAGCCTTCGTCGCCAACGAAGGCTGGACTTTGGAGAAAATCATCCGTGCGTTTCGACCTCGTCGACCTCCAGCTCTTCATCGCGGTCGCCGACCAGCGCAGCATCACTCGCGGCGCCGAACGGTCGCATCTGGCGCTAGCATCCGCCAGCGCGCGCATAAAAGGGCTCGAGGACGCGCTCGGCGTCGCGCTGCTCAAGCGCGGACGGCGCGGCGTGGAGCTGACCGCGGCCGGCGAGAGCCTGCTCGATCATGCCAGGCTCGTGATCCACCAGGTCGACGCCATGCGCGGCGATCTCGCCGGCTTTGCCAGCGGCGTGCGCGCCAGCGTGCACTTCCTCGCCAACACCTCAGGTCTCTCGGAGCATCTGCCGAAGGCGCTCGCCGGCTTCCTGCGCGAGCATCGTGACGTCGCCATCGACATCGAGGAGCGCGAGAGCACCGACATTGCGGCCGCGATCACCGCCGGCGCTGCCGATCTCGGCTTTGCCGCGGAGCACGCGCTGCCCGATCATATCGAGCGCTTCGTGTTCAGCGAGGACCGCCTGACGCTGGTGACGTCGAAACGCGGCCCGTTCGCCGGCCGCCGCCAGATCGATTTCCAGGAGGCGGGCTCTTGCGAGTTCGTCGGCCTTACCAGCGCCACCGCGCTTCAGATGCACATTTCAAAGCACGCCGCGCGGCTCGGCATGCGCCCGCATTTCCGCGCGCGCCTGCGTGACTTCGACGCGATCTGCCGGCTGGTCTCGGCCGATGTCGGCGTCGCCCTGGTGCCCGAAGCCGCCGCCCGCCGCTGTGCCAGGCTGATGCCGCTCGCCATGGTCCGCCTGCGCGACGCCTTCGCCAACCGCAAGCTCGTGATCTGCGCGCGCAGCTTCAAGGCGCTGCCGCGCCCGGCCAAGATGCTGGTGGAGCATTTGCGGGCGGAGGCGGTGTGAGGCGACATGTTGATGTATGCCGACGTTGCAGCTGCGCTCCCTCCCCCGTTGTGGGGGAGGGAACGCACCTATCGCGTTGTGAGGGGTCGCTCGCTACCTCGCCGTCTCCACGCCTGCGTCCTTGATGACCTTCGCCCACTTCTTGGTCTCATCCGCGATGAAGGCGCGAAAATGCTCCGGCTCGTCGCCAACAAGCGTTGCGCCCTGCTGGGCGAGCTTCTCCTTCACTGCGGGATCCGCCATCGCCTTGGTCCCGAGGTCATGCAGCGCGGCGACGATCTCTTTCGGCGTGCCCTTGGGCGCGACCATGCCGTACCAGTTCTCGATGCGCAGATCGGGAAAGCCGGCTTCCTTCGTGGTCGGCACCTCCGGCGCCGTGGGTGTGCGCTCGGCGGAGCCGACCGCCATCGGCCGCAGCGCTCCGGCCTTGACCTGCGGCAGCAGCGCCGGGAGATCGAGGAATGTCATCTGCACCTGCTGGCCCAAGAGATCGTTCACCGCCGGCGCGGCGCCGCGATAGGGCACGTGCACGATGTCGATCCTGGCCGTCAGCTTGAACAATTCGCCGGCGAGGTGTGGCAGGCTGCCGGGTCCGGTCGAGGCGAAGTTGAGTTTTCCGGGCTGCGCTTTCGCGAGCGCAATCAATTCGCCGAGGTCCTTTGCCGGCACGTTGCTGGCGACGACGAGCATTTCCGGCACGGTCGCAACCAGGGTTATCGGCGTGAGATCGGTGAGCGTGTCGTAGGCGACCTTCTCCATGCTCGGGCTGATCGCGAGCGCGCCGGCGCTGGTGATCGCGATGGTGTAGCCGTCGGGCGCGGCCTTGGCCACCGCATCGGTCCCGAGCACGCCGCCCTGGCCGCCGCGATTGTCGATCAGCACCGGCTGGCGCGACAGCTCCGACATGCGCTGGCCGATCACGCGGGCGATGATGTCGTTGGGGCCGCCGGCCGGGAACGGCACAATCAGCTTGATCGGTTTCGCCGGAAAATTCTGGGCGGAGGCGAGGGTCGGAAACAGAAGCAGGATCGAGAGGAGGAGCTTACGCCAATTTGTCATGCAAGCCCCTCGCTCGCCTACGCATTGAGCAACTTCAGTGCTTCTTCGTGAACTCTTGCATCGCCTGCCGCGACGATGCGGCCGCCGCCTTGGGCCGGCTTGCCTTCCCAGGTGGTGACGACGCCGCCGGCGCCGGTCACGATCGGAATCAGCGCTGCGATGTCATAAGGCTTCAGCTCGGTCTCGACCACGAGATCGACATGGCCGGCGGCCAGCATGCAATAGGAATAGCAATCGCCGCCATAACGCGACAGCCGCGCACCCTGCTCGATGCGGCCGAAAATGGCGCGGTCGCGCTCGTTCATCAGCAAGGGAGAGGTGGTGTAGGTCGTCGCCTCCGACAGCGAGGCGCAGCGGCGGACCTGCAGCCGGCGTTCACTGGTGGGACCTTTGTAATTGGCCGAGCCGTTGTCGCCGGAAAAGCGCTCGCCGATGAAGGGCTGGTGCATCATGCCGTAAACCGGCGTGCCCTTGTGCAGAAGCGCGATCAGCGTGCCCCAGATCGGAAAGCCGCCGATGAAGGACTTGGTGCCGTCGATGGGGTCGAGCACCCAGACATAGTCGGCGTCCTCGCGCTCATTGCCGAATTCCTCGCCGACGATGCCGTGCTGGGGGAAGCTCGCCTTGATCAGCCGTCGCATCACCGCCTCGGCGGCGCGATCGGCCTCGGTCACCGGATCGAAATCCTTGGTCTTGCTCTTGTCGTCGATCGACAGCGAGGTGCGGAAGAACGGCAGGATGGTCTCGCCGGAGGCAGTGGCGAGCCGTCCGATGAAGGCTGAGAAATCGATCACCGTCACGGCGCATCCTCAAAACGAAAGTTGGCTGAAGCTCGCATCTGCCTAGCTCAATTCGCCGCTTGCGTGCAGCGCTGTCTTGATTTGCACCCTGGTATTTTGGGTCCGGCGACCGGTCGGCCCGGCAAGCCAAATAGTCAGACGATTGGCGAGCCATCTGCTGGCCAAATATCGATCATTGAGTTGAAAACTTAGTTCCGAACATGCCTTGTTCGTATGCAAACGACTATCAACCCATTGAATTTCCTTATCAAAGAAACTGAATCTGGGTTTCTCTGGGAGCAACTGAGCCATGTGTTTTTGCATGGGAAACGGCTCAAAAGCCCTTGCACTTTGTGCGGCGCGGCCGCATATTGTTGCGGTGCGGTAGCGCTTCTCGCGTTACCGCTGCCCTCCTTGGGCGTTTCCTCCCTAGACTTGGGCCGCTTGCGTCATTCGCGAGCGGCCCTTTTTTCTTGTCTGTCTGTTTTCAGTTTGGCGCGCGATCTCAAGCCAAACGCAAACGCCTTCGCGTCAATCGCAGGCAAGGTGATCGTTCGAACCCGCGCGTCTATTCCGCCGCGGCCTGGAACGGGCCGAGATCGCCGAACGGGATCGTGGTCGCCAGCACCTCGGCGAGAACGCCGAAATCGCTCGCCACTTGCGCAAAGCGCGGGCTGCGCTCGCGGCGGCGCTCATCCATGTAGATCGCGCGGTTGAACTCGAGCTGCACGGCATGCAGGCCGCTTGCAGGGTTGCCGTAGTGCTCGGTGATGAACCCGCCGGCATAGGGCTTGTTGCGGCCGATCGAATAGCCGAGCCCCGTCATGGTCTCCTCGACGCGGTCGGGCAGCAGCGGCGTGCAGCTCGTGCCGTAGCGGTCGCCGATCACGACGTCGGGGCGGCGCGGCTCGTCCCTGCTGACGCCGACCGAGGGCATCGAGTGGCAGTCGACCAGCACCACGGTGCCGAACATCTGGTGCACCTTGTTGATCAGCCGGCGCAGCGCGCGGTGGTAGGGCTTGTACAGCGTCTCGATCCGCGCCAGCGCGTCGTCGACCGCGATGCGGTCGCGATAGATCTCCTGGCCGTCGCCGACCACGCGCGGAATCGTGCCTAATCCGCCGGCGACCCGCATCGAGCGGGTGTTGGCGAAGCTCGGCAGGCGGCCGGTGAACATGCGGGGGTCGAGCTCATAGGGCTCTCTGTTGACGTCGACATAGGAGCGGGGAAAGTTGACCCGCACGGTCGGAAACCCGCGTGCGCTCAAATGACCGATCAGCTCGTCCATGAAGGAGTCTTCCGAGCGCCGCAGCGTCGGCAGGTCGATCCGGGATGCGTTCAGGAATTCGTCCGGGTAGGTCGAGCCGGAATGGGGCGAGTTGAAGATAACAGGCGCGCGCCACTCGGCGGGCTCCACGATCTCGAAGGCTGGCGACACCTCGCCGTCAAACCGGGTCATCTTCTCAGGCTTCGTCCCTTCACGCCGCACGATCCAGCATGGGTCCAGATCGGGTGATTCGGCCGATCGAGCGGCTCTTATGTGTCGCCATTGTCCGGAATCGCAACCATTCTGCCAAGCGAAAAAGCGTGATCCGCGCTGGAACATGTCTTAACCGTGTGGGCAGGCAGGCGTGGATGCGTGGGCGCACCGGAATTGATTCGCCGCCCGTTCCGGTTCACAACACCTCGCAGTGGCGAGCCCATAGGGTTAAGATTTTCACCCCAAATTTACCCTCTGTCGGGCTTAGTAACCTCTGCATATCCTCTGGGGATCGACGTTCCGCCCATGCCAAAAATCCTGCTCGCCGAAGACGACAACGACATGCGCCGTTTCCTGGTCAAGGCGCTGGAAAACGCCGGTTTTCAGGTCTCGTCCCATGACAACGGCATGGCCGCCTATCAGCGCTTGCGGGAAGAGCCGTTCGAGATGCTGCTGACCGACATCGTGATGCCCGAGATGGACGGCATCGAGCTCGCCCGCCGGGCCTCGGAACTCGACCCCGACATCAAGATCATGTTCATCACCGGCTTTGCCGCAGTCGCCCTGAACTCGGATTCGGACGCCCCCAAGAACGCCAAGGTGCTGTCGAAGCCCGTTCACCTCCGAGAATTGGTGAGCGAAGTGAACAAGATGCTGGCGGCCTAAATCGGCCGCGTTCCGTCCTTGCGCCGGCTCCCCTGAGCCGTTATAGGACCCCCACCCGACCTATCCGGACGATTAGGGCACGTAGCTCAGCGGGAGAGCACTACCTTGACATGGTAGGGGTCACAGGTTCGATCCCTGTCGTGCCCACCATCCTCTTCAATGATTTAGGCGTTCGGCGCCCGAGGCCTGAAGGGGTGGTTTCCACGAAATTTCCACGAAGGCCCATTTTCGCGCGGGCCGGCCCGCCCAGCTGAAGCCGGCCGCCCCAAGGCGGTCGCTTGGTTTCCAGACCCCTGGAGAAGGATGCCGAAGCATAACCTCGCTTTGCGGTGGGGCCGGTGATCAATCACTCGTCTGGCGAGACTCATCCGAACGCGAACCATGCCAGCACGGCAAATATCGGGATAAGTGCCACGCCGAACAGCACGAGGGGCGACGGCTCGTTGCCTGTGCGGTCATCCCTCATGTTCTAGTTCCTCGGAGAAAACCCCGCGACGGAGGCGAAGCGGGCTTGCCCTGCTATGAGGAGATGCGTGGTCCACCCGCAGAATGAATGCCCGCTCGGGAGATCAGTTCCTAAAGACAAGATCTCGGACGCGCTTGATTTTGCCGGCTAGGCAAGTCGTCGAGGTAGACTGTTGTGAATGGTGCAGGCCGCTACTGCGGCGTGGCCAAAGGCGACAGAGATTTGGTGCAGATCGACGACAAGATCTCCAACACCGTAGAGACCGGCGATCGAGGTCCGTTGGTGATCGTCGACCGTGAGATAGCCTCCATCGGTATGCGCTGCGCCAAGCGATAGTGCGAGTTGCGAGCGGACCTCGGCGCCCATGGCCGGGTATATGACATCGAACTCGACCGCCGTGTCGGCAAGCACGGCCTCTAGCTTGTCACCGGAGCGTCTTAAGCTCACGTCTGGCGCATGGATGAGGGAAATATCGGTTTCGGCAAGCACGGATGCGAAACCGTCCCCATTCATGCGGGTCGCGAGCACGGTCACGTCCGTAGAGAAGCCGCGCAGAAATAGTGCCTTGGGCGTCGCTTGGTCTAGCGGCCCCACCACCGCGACACGACGGCCCGTCGCTTCATAGGCGTCACATACGGGGCAATACCGCAACAGTCCCTCAGCGACCGCAAGGCGCCATTGTTCACATGTCGGATGGATGTCGACGATCCCGCAAGCGAGCACGACCGTCGCGGCATCGGCGCCTCCACCGGTCCAGGTTACCTGAAATCCATCCTGTGCTTTTTCGAGCGACGTGACCTCGGCACGGACCAGCGGCACCTTTAGCTCCGCCAGTTGCGCGGTCATGCGCGCCAGAAGCTCCGTTCCGGGTAATCCGCCGGCAAAACCCGGTAGATTGTGGCTGCGGGGGATGAGGGCGGCCCGACTTGCTCCGGCATCAATCACGCAAACGCTGCGGCGGAAGCGGGCCAGGTAGATGGCAGTCATCAGTCCCGCGGGCCCGCCGCCGACGATCACGCAATCGAGCGACATCGCATCCTCATATGAACCACGTCATGACCAATCCGATGCTGGCGGCAAAGATCACAATCACTGTCGCACAAGACAGGATATTGAGCGGCAGGCTGTTGACCTTGTCGCCCATGATACGGCGGTTGTTCGTTATCATCAGGATGAACAGAAGCAGTGGCGGCGTCGAAAACCCCTGCACGATGCCGGAATAGATCAAGGCTCGCATCGGGTTGAGGCCCAGGAAGTTCAAACAGGCGGCGGCGGCCGTAAAGGCTGTGATGACGAGGTAAAATGCCGGCGCTTCGCTGGGCTTCTCATGAAGGCTGCTCTTCCAGCCCAAGACTTGACACAGGTCATAGGCCGCGCCCGTTGTCATGACCGGAATAGCGAGAAAGCCGACCGCGATGATGCCGACGGCAAACAGGATGCCTGCAGCGTCACCCGCAAGTGGACGCAAGGCCTCGGCGGCTTGCGTTGCGGAATCTATGTTGGTCTGGCCGGCCTTGAACAACGTGGCTCCGGTCGCCAGGATGATGAAGTACATGATGACGTTGGAGAACAGCATCCCTGTCAGGATATCGATCCGGGATTTGTGCAAGTCGGACTCGCTGGAGCCTTGGCGCTCCCTCAATTTGACTCGCCCCTGGGCAATCTTCTCCTCGACTTCAACGTTGGACTGCCAGGTGTAAAGATAAGCCGAGAGGCTCGTGCCGATGATCGCGACGAGAATGGATAGGAAATCACGTGAGAAGTGGATCGTCGGTACAAGCGTTCCACGCAGGACTTCCCAGGGATCGGGCCTCGCAAGCAACGCTGAGGCCACGTAAGCAAAGAGAGCGAGAGCAAGCCATCGGAAGATGTTCCGGATGAGTTCGTAGGAGCCGCATAGCTGGAGCGCCACGATCATTGCGGCAATGATGACAACGATAATGGGTGTTGCAACTGGAATGAACAGCTGGAGGGCCGCTGCCATTCCGCCGAGGTCTGCCGCCGCCTCGATGGTGTTTCCGATCAGGACTCCGATCAACGTGGGCCACAGGATCCAGCCCGGATAGATCTCCCGGATGACATGAAACAGACCTTTCCCGCTGACCTGCCCCAGCTTGGACGAGAGATACACGACCGCGAACATCATGGGGAAGGTCACTGGCGCGGTCCATAGAAGTGCCGTGCCGAATTGAGCGCCTGCGCTCGCGTAAGTCCCGATCGCAGAACAGTCGTCATCTGCTGCGCCGGTCACCACCCCCAGACCAACTGCACGCGCAAAGCGGCGGTGACCTGAACTACCCGTGGTTGGCTCTGATGGCTCCTCGGCGCGCTCTGCTTGGGGCATCAACAAGCCACTGCTGCTAGACTCTTGCACATCTGCGGAGCCAATCTCGTCCCGATGCAATAGTTCCTGCAGCCTGGGTGCCGGCGGCAACTGGATTGTGCCGCACTTAACGTTTGTGAATGTGGATCAAGCAACGCTCTGTTAGCTTAGCCGATGACTTGGGTGCTTGAATTGCTTGGGGGGATGCTGCTGACGCTCTACGCGGGCGAGGCGGCTGCTTCCATGGACATTCTTTATTGCCGGCTTGTTCGTGGGGCAGGTCATGTTGCTTTCCGAAAGATTTAGTGAGCGAACCATCTCCAACATGGATGTCGCATTGGAGCGGGCTTGCAGGCTGATGCCGTTGACGTTCGAAGGACATCCAGCGCGCAGATATGTCGCAGAAAAGATCGTCGAATGTGCCGCTCGGCACACGCAGACGCTCGGGGGAATGACGGAGGCAGCAAGACGGGCTGTGGCTGAACTGGCGGCCGAGATGGTGGAGAAGGATTGACGATCTGCGCCGCTGTCTCCACTCCTGATCCTGCGACAGCCGCATCGCGACAATCTGCTCGTCCGGAAGATCTAGCCGATCGATAACGTGGCGGCCGAGGTCGTGCACATCAGCGGAGCCGATTGGTCAGAGCCCGACAGGGACGCCGAGGCGTCCGAGGCCCGGCAGCTTGAGCGCGGGACGCCGGATATCAAATCCGAGAACGGCGCCGAAGACGTTTATCTCCAGGCCTTCGACCCATCCGACCGTGAGCCCCGCATATCCGCCAAGCGAAGCGAAGACGCCGGTGCCGGATGGCGTCAGGCCGATCCAATGGCCGTCATACGGGAAGTCCTTGCCGATAGCAGTCGGCGGCAGGACGGCCCGAAGCTCCGGTACGGCATCGAGCGCGGCCTGCACGAAGGTATTCGAGTTGGGGCCGGGCCACGCGCTGTAGTCGCCGTAGGCTCGAAACCTGTAGTTCTCGATCACGTACCGGATCTTGGGAATGAGTGCCGCAGCTCGGTCCCCATCGATCGCGACGATGGTCTCGGGCATGGCGCCGAACCATCGCCCGTCGGGGGCGAAACCGTTCGCGCGGATCGGCTCGCCCCAGGCGGTGTAGTCGTATCGGCTGTACGTTGCGGCGCCCTTTTCCTTCACCACGATCCAGGTATGTACCGCGAATATGCTGCGCCAGCGAACGGTTCGCGCAGCGAAGACGCGGACCACCGCATCCGGATGGGTCGCTGCGGCCGGCAACAAGCCGGCGCTGGAGCGATCGGCGGTTTGCCAGTTGCCGCGGCCATCGCCAAGCCAAAGATACCGCGCAGCCGATGCGGCCAGCGGCGCGAAGATGAGTACGAGAAAGACAAGCAAGATTTTTTTCACGTGGTGCTGCGGAGAAGCTGGCCACATATAAGCCGGATCTTTGCTGGCGCCACAGATGCTGCCGTTGACGAGGTCTCGATTGACCTGATCCGGCGAGCTGACACGCCTTCAGAACAGCCCCTTGGGCGACACGCTGTGCGGGCGACTGCCGAATGGAATCGGCTTGGCATCATCGCAGTCCCAGGAACTCTTGCTCATGATGGAAGCTTGAATCCGCGGGTCAGCGTCGCCCCCGATGGCTGGCCTGCGCGGCCCCGCCTCAAAGTCCCCCAAGCCCCCAAAGGGTGGGGCCGCGCTTCACGACAGGAGATGCAATTGTCCGAGCCGAGCGAGCAAGAGATCAGAGAGCGCGCCCACCAATTGTGGGAGCGCGCCGGCCAGCCCGAAGGCCGCGAGGAAGAGTTCTGGCACGCGGCCGAGCAAGAGCTGCGCAACGAGGATCGATCCAACACGCTGCGGACGCCGGATACGCTATGATCAGGCCGTGCCGCTTCTGCCGCAGTGGCCTGGATTGGCGCAATCATGCGGCCGATCTTGGAGCTGCAACTGTCGCGAACGCCGAAAGTGCCTGATCGAGCGCGGCTACGACGAGGCCGACGATCCGTTTCGAAACAAGGAGTCAAAATAGGTCATGAAGTAGAGGCCATTTGACAGAAAAAGCCCCGCGTGAGCGGGGCTTTGAGTTGATTGGAATGGGACGTCTTCGCTCAGTATCTGGCGACGACCGGACCCCCGAAGCGGTAGTTCAGACGACCCAGGATCAGATCGGTGTCACCGCCGGTCGAGAAGCCGGTCAGGCTGCCGCCGCCCGGGATGGTGAACGTCGCACCATGACGGTTCTCGAAGATGTGGTCGTACTCGACGCCGAGCGACCAGTTCTGGGCGAATGAGAACTCGAGGCCGGCGCCGACCGTGCCGCCGAGACGGGTGCCGTAGCCGGTCTCCGAAGCGAGTGCGCCGCCAGCCGTAAGGAACTGATAGTTCCGGTCGGTGATCGAAGCGCCGCCCTTCACGTAGAGCAGGACGTTGTTCCAGGCGTAACCGACCTGGCCGGTGAACAGGCCGAATGCGTCCATCTTCGAGCGGACCGTACCGCCGGGGACGACGAGGTTGCCGGTGCTGCCGGAGATGTCGGCCCAATTGCCCTGGGCCTCAAGTCCGAACACCCAGCCCGCGGATTGCCAGCGATAGCCGACCTGGCCGCCGACCGTGCCGCCGTTCGCATTGTAGCTGCCGACCAGGGTTGCCGTCGGGTCGAACACGCGGCGGTCATGGCTTTGTCCCCAACCGCCGTTGATGCCGATGTAGAAACCACTCCAGTCGTAGACCGCGGCAACGACCGCGGGTGGCGCCTTGGTATAGGGTCGCGCAGCGAGGTCCGCGGCGGAAGCCGACGACGCTCCGATGATCAAAGCGCCGAATGCGGCCGAAGCCAAAAGCTTGTTCATTTTCATTTGTTCCATCAGGTCTTGAGCAATCCCCACCCTGCGAGGACCGTATCGGGCAATCAGCGCGGTGGCTGTAGCTGCGCGACCACACATGTGAACGCATTTCGGATTAACATATGTTGCGATGGAACAATCGCGATCGAGTTCCAATGTGGTTGCGCGCGCCAGCACAATATCCCGCGTGGCGGCGAACCTTCGCCGCTACTCGGCGATGGTCATGCGATTGCGTGCTCCACGTCCTGGCCGGCGCGTTGCGATAACGGGAACGAGCGTGGGCGAGTCTGACGCGATGCGAAGTGCGAAATAAGCAATCGTTGCCTTGAGGCCGTCCTCGAGCGCGACGCGCGGTCGCCATCCCAGGATCCGCGTCGCGGTATCGATCACCGGCTTGCGGCGCTTCGGATCGTCCTTTGGAAGCGCCTCGAAGCGGAGTGGCGAGTTGGATGCGGTGCAGGCGAGCACCTCGCGCGCGATGGTCTCGATGGTGATTTCATGGGGATTGCCCAGATTGCACGGCCCGGTGATGGACGGCGGGCTCTCCATCAGGAGCTGAAGCCCACGAACGAGATCGTCGATGAAACAGAAGCTCCTGGTCTGACTGCCGCTTCCGTAAATCGTGATCGGCTCGCCACGAAGCGCCTGCACGATGAAGTTGGAAACGACGCGCCCGTCGTTCTCCAACATGCGCGGGCCATAGGTGTTGAAGATTCGCGCGACCTTGATCTCGACGCCGTGGGTGCGCTGGTAGTCGAACATCAACGTCTCCGCTGCCCGCTTGCCCTCGTCGTAACAGGCGCGTGGCCCGATCGGGTTGACGTTGCCGAGATAGGATTCGGGTTGCGGATGAATTTCCGGGTCGCCGTACACCTCACTGGTCGAAGCCTGGAGAATCCGGGCGTCCTTCAGGCGCGCAAGCTCGAGCAGGTTGATTGCTCCGAGCACGCACGTTTTCATCGTGCCGATCGGATCCTTCTGATAGTGCCGCGGCGAGGCCGGGCAGGCAAGACTGTAAACCCGGTCAACCCTGTCTTCGATCGCGATGGGATCACGCACGTCATGCTCGATGAAGCGAAAGTTCGGGTGGTTCAGCAACGGCCGAATGTTGTCGATGCTGCCAGTGAAGAGGTTGTCGAGGCAGATGACGGTCTTGCCGCGTTGCAGGAGAGCATCGCAAAGATGCGATCCGATGAAGCCGGCTCCGCCCGCGACCAGGACAGTCGTCGCGCGCTCGCCGGAGGGAATGATGGCATTGAATGTCATGACGGGCCTTTCAAATCTCTGCAACCTGCATCGGACGGGAGGCGGGAAATTGGGTGGTCTTTCGACGGCGGTGCGCCAAAGCCTCGGCGTAATAGCCTTCCAGCTGCCGAGCGCGGTGATCGGACGTGTGATCGCGAAGCACGCGACGGCGCGCCTGCTCCGCGATGCTCCGCCGTCGGTCCTCGGGCATGTCGCGGAGGATTTCGAGGACCTCGCGCGGGCCTGATGCCAGCAAGATTTCGCGGGACGGCTCAAAGACGGTCTCGAGTCCCGGCCATCGGTCCGAAATGACCGGGGTGCCGCAGGCCGCTGCTTCGAACAACCGAACGCTCGGCGAGAAGCCCAGCGCCTTCATATCAGCGCGGGTGGCGTTCAGGGTAAACCGCTGCTCGGCATAGAACGCGGGATGCCGATCGGGCGAAAGGTGCTCGATGCGGCTGACATTACCGGGCCACACGGTCCCCTCAGGGTATTGCGCGCCGGCAACGACGAATTGTTCCGAGCCAAGCTTGCGAGCCGGGGTGATCAGCAGTTGCTCGAGTACCGGCTGTCGGTCGTCGCTATAGGTGCCGAGATAGCCGAGCGTCCAGCGATTCCTGGCGACTTGCGGCCTGTAGATATCGGTATCGGCGCTGCAATAGAGAGTCCGGGCGAGCGGGCTGCCGTAGCGTTTCTCGATCGTTTGCGGCACCGGTCCGCCAGCGAAGGAAAGATAGAGGTCGAAGCGAGGAATCATCGCAGCCGAGAGATATTCCAGGCCGTGCTCGAGGCGTGCAAGCGTGACCGGAGTGTCGATGTCGTAGAAGGCGGTGATCCCGCGCGCATGGGTCGTGACCCATTCGCTGATGGCAATGCCGTCCGGGACATAGGAGCCAATGACGACCAGATCGGCGTTCCGGACCAGGCCGCCAAAGCGCCGTGGAAGGTCCTTCAGCGATTGATAGAGCTCGACCCGCCAGGACGCAGGGTTCGTCACATCGCGGTGATCGCGATACCAGGGAGCGTCGCGCTCGAGGAACGTGACGTGATGACCGCGTCGCGCCAAGGCCTCGATCAGGGCGCGATAGGTCGTGGCGTGACCATTGCCCCATGACGAAGTGACCGAGAGACCGATGACGACGATGTTGAGGTTCATTCTGCTGCCTCGATTTGCGAGCTGCTTCCTGTGAAGAGTTCGTTGAACTGGCGCGCGCGATGGCGATAGGTGTGTAGACTGAGGATCCGGGCGCGGGCGCGATCGGCAATGGCGCGGGCGCGGTCCGGGCTGAGCGCCGCGAGGTGGCTCGCAACTTCGCCGCCGTTCGCCGCGACCAGAACCTCCAAACCTGGCTCGAGGAAGTGATCGATGCCCTTCCAGCAGTCGGTGATCAGGCAGGCGCCTGCGCCGATCGCCTCGAACACCCGCGTCGGCGGCGAGAAGCCGAAGCGTGCCATGCTGTCGCGATTGACATTCAGGGTGGCGAGAGCGGAGCCGAAAAAGGCATTATGCGCACCGGTGCCGACGTGGCCCACCTTGCGAAGGTTGCTGGACGTGTTCTTGGTCTCCCAGCCGGAGCCGCCAAGCACGAACGTCTTGCTTGGCAGGTCGCGCGCGACATCGAGAAAGAAATGCTCGACCCTCTGTTCGCGATCGGGCAGGCGATTGGCCAAAAGGCTGAGATCGCAGGTGAAGCCCGGCTCCGCTGGCGACGGAAAATGGGTGCGGGGATCAAGCGCGTTATAGATTGGCACGCAGTCCTGCGCGCCCATGGCGCGATAGGCAGCCACGACACCATCGCCGCCGCCGTAGGTCAGGACGATGTCGTAGGATGGAATAGCGCGGCGCAGATGATGATGCGGATCGCTTGCGATCGCTTCCAGCGTGGCGGGCGCATCGACATCCCAATAGACACGCACGATCCGGGAGGGCAGGGCGGCAACCGCGGTTTCCAGCTCTTGATCGAACACACCGACGCCGCTCGCCTTGATCACCATGTCGGCCGATCGGGCGGCCGTATCGAGCGAATTGCGCCAGCCGTCGGTCGTCGCCGGATAGACGACGACCTGGGCCCAGTGCGGATCGTCGATGTCGCGATGAGCCTGCCGCTCGAAGGCGTCAGGCTCGAAGAAAGTGATCTCGTGGCCGAGCGCCGCAATCTCCTTCAGCATGCCACGGTAATAGGTGGCGGCGCCGTTCCAGTACGAGGAGACAAGGCTTGATCCGAAGAAGCTGATCTTCATGCGGAGGCTCCGATATATCGCAATGGCGGTGACGAGGCATCGGAAGCACGGATCGCCTCAACGATCCCGACGAGTTGTTGCGCGCGATGCCGGCAAGTATGCCGCTCCCGGATGGCGCGGAGGCCTGTCGCTACCAACGCCGAAGACAGCTCGCGATCATCGAGGACGGCACGAAGCTTGCGGCTCATGTCAGCGCCATGCGCCGCCGTGAGATATGCGCCGTCGGGAAACAGCTCCTCTGCGTCAGACCAGGGTGCCGAAACCAGAGGGATGCCGCAGGCCAGCGCCTCGAACACACGGATCGTTGGGATGCCGGGAAGCAATCGGACATACGGGCCGCGCGGCACGTGGATGGTGGCGCGTGCGCCGGCGAAGGCGACGGGAGCCCAGTGGGCGGGAAGCCAGCCGCCATACCGGATACCGGCGGTCCGGATCGTGTAGATGGCGTCGTCCGAATAGCGCACGCCATAGACGCTTGCCTGCAGGCTCAGCTCGGCGACGGGATCGACCAGAAATTCGTTGAGTTCGGCGCTGCGTTCTCCATCGCCCCAATTCCCGATCCAGACCAGATCTTCGGCGCGTTCAACATCGGGAATGGGACGATACAAGGCGACATCCGCCGCCTCGTGCCAGGTATAGGCGCGGTTGCCCCAACCGAGTTTCATGTAGATTTGACGGAGGACCTCGCCAAAGGCGAGAACGCCGTCAAACGCATCCAGGTCGAACTGCGCGAGTTCATCCGGCGCCGTGACCGCTCGATGGTGCGTGTCGTGAAACAGCAGAGTAAAGGGCGTACCGTGGACGCGCCTGCGTCCGACCCGCTCGATCACATCGGGCGAATTCCACTCATGCACAATGACGAGATCGGCGCCATCAAGCGCTTCGTCGAAGTCGAGCGCGGCGTCGTAGCGACGAACGGAGACGCCAGGGAAAAGCCGGCCGACGTCTTGTATGGCCTCGCCGCCGATTTCGCGGATCGCATTCAGCCGGCTCCATCCGTCGATCGGCTCGAACACCACGACCTCATGGCCGAGCGCGGCCAGCTCGCGGGCGTAACCCCGCAGGAAGTGAGCATTGCCATTGTTCCAGCAGGACGTGAACGCGTGATAAAACAGAACACACTTCATGCGCGCACCTCGATGCGGCTGTGCGGTGCTGACGCACGCTCTGAGGTGAGCAGCTCCTCATAGAGCTTGAGATAGGCACTCGTGGTGCGTGCCAGTGAATACGTCAGGGAATGTTCGTACGCGCGGCGCTGCAATTGTGCCCTTTCGAGATCATCAGAACAGAGATCAGCCAAGAGTCTGTGCAGTGTTGGGCTGTCGGAAGGATCGAAGAACAGCGCTGCTCCACTCCATAATTCCCGGAAGGTCGGTATATCGGAGAGGACGAGCGCGCAGCCGGCTGCGGCAGCTTCCAGAACGGAGAGACCAAACGGCTCGTAGCGTGCGGGGCTCGCAAAGATCGCTGCGTGCTGGAGCCGTTCATGCAAGTCAGGCTGCGGTAACTGTCCGAGCCAGGTGATGTCAGGCGAATCTGTGCCGCCGGGGCCGGCGACGTGAACCGGCCAGTCGAGACCAGGAGCCGCGGCCGCCAACGTCTCGATATTCTTGGCGCGATCCCAGAGGCGGCCCGCGGCCAGGATCAACTCGCGCTTGCGATGGGGTAGATCCCCGGGGGCAATACCGTTCCAGATCACCGCGCCAGGCGACGAAGGGTGATAGATCTTAACGATGTCATCATGGAAAGACTGGCTCGGGCAAACCCAGGCCCGGGCGCTGTCGAGTGCCGAGGCGACCGCCTCAGTATAGCGATTCCATCGGGGCTCGTTGAGCCAGGCCGTATCCCGGCAGGCCAGCGCCCACGAATTGACGCAGGAGTGCGCCACGACAACCGTCGGCACGCTCCATCGGAATGTCGCCTCCCGAAAGCTGTTGAGGTGAACGATATCGGGTCTGAATTGGATTTCGAGTTCGGCGAGGATACGCTTTGCGTGGGCAAGATCGTGACCTTCCGGATCCTGCCATTCAAGCGCCAGATCTGTCTCGATCAACCGCACGCGCGAGCCGCAAAACATCTCGCGCTGATCGGCGCGCGGAGGTGGACCTATTGTCACCAAGGTGACGTTGGCGCCGGATGCCGCTAGACTTGAGGCGAGCGCGGAAGCATAGGTCCACACGCCGCCGACCGTATCAGCCGTCATCAGGATGTTGATGGCTGAAGCCGCGCTCATGATGCCACCTGGAGTTCGAGAGCCTCGAGCGGGGCTGGCCGATCGTTCTGCACGTCGCTGAACTGATCGAACATCGCCAGATAGTGGCGGTGGGCGCGCTCCCAGGCGAAATCGTCAGCTTCCCCCCAGAGCTTTCGATAATCTGGCGAGCCAGGATACGGATAAAGCGGGACCGGATCGTTCGCCCAGATCCCCGCATCCTGCATCTTGCGGCGCCAGCGCTGTACAACAGGATCCTCGTCTTCGGGCACCTCGATCAGGTTTGCTTGCACGAAGGGCACGTGACGACGAGCTTCGACCAGACGATCGGCGAGCTGGTCGGTGGTCATCTTGCAGTTCTTGGCGAGCGCGGCGCGTCCCTCGACGGTGAGACTCTCGACCCCGGCCTCGATCGAGACGCAACCGGCGCGGCCGAGCAAAGCGAGCATGTCCGGCTTCCACAGATCGATGCGGGTCTGCACGCCGAACTTGAGGCCCCGCGTGCTCAGCCCGTCCAGCAGCTCGGGATTGGGCAGGAAGATCTCGTCGATGAAGTAGACATATTGGACGCCTTGTCCGCGCAGGCGATCGATCTCGTCGAGAATGATGGCGGGCGGCCGCTTGCGATAGGCATTGCGGAAATTCTCCTTGGCGCAGAAGGTGCAGCTGTATGGGCATCCCCGCGACGCCTCGACCTCTGCGCCGGGGCCTGCCGGCTCGGCCTCGAAACGGTGATGATGGTGATGATGACGCCGGATCATCTCATCCGGCCAGTCGAGCGCTGGCTGATCGCTGAAGTCGACCGCCTGCGGGCCGCCAATGACCCGGACCGAGGCGCCGTCCGCAAAGCACAGGCCGGGAAAATCGCTTTCGCCATTGGCGAGGCGCAGCAAGGATGCCTCGCACTCGCCCATCACGACGATGTCGACGGCGAGCTTCCTGAGAGCCGCCCGCGGCGTCGTCGAGCCATGCGGCCCGACCGCGACCAGGGTCGGCGCAAGATCCCGTACCGCCAATGCAAGCTCCTGCGGCACGCGCAGTTCCGGCGGTGCGCAGCGCCAGAACAGGTAGGTCGGCGCTGTGCTGATGACGATCAGGTCGGGGCCGAACGCGCTCAGCTCGGCTTCTATGTTCTGGAATGAAAGATCGAACATGTGTGCATCGAGCAGCAGCGTCCGATGCCCTGCCGCCTTCAGGTGATGCTCGGAGATCCCGAGTTCGAGCGGAAGGTGGGGGGAACGGCAGCCGAAATAGATGCTGCCGCCAAAATCCCAATTCGGATTGATCAGCGCCACGCGCGTCATGCGAGAGCCTCGCGGCTGTCGTGAGCTGCTCCGAAGCGAGTGTCCAGCCAGGCGTGGAGAGAGCGAAGGCCCTCGGCGAAGGGGACCTGCGGCGACCATCCGAGCGCGGTCGACAGCGCATGCGTATCGGTGACGTACCAGGGCTGGTCGCCCGGACGCCAATCGGCAAAGCGGTAAGTGACCTCGCGGCCGGTCAATTCGGCAATGTGGTCGATGAGCTCGCGAAGGCTGACCGCATTTGCGGAGCCGCCACCGAGATTGAACACGCGTCCCCGCGCGAGTGCGATCCGGTCAAGCACCGCAAGCCACGCAGCCGTCGCATCCGACACATGCAAGGCGTCGCGAACTTGATGGCCGTCGCCATAGATCGTGATTGGCTTGCCGCGGATCGCGCTCAGCAGGAAATGCGCGATCCAGCCTTGGTCCTCGGTGCCGAACTGGCGCGGTCCGTAGATGCAGCTCATCCGCATCACCACGGTCTGAAGGCCGTAGACCCGTGCATAGTCGTGGACGTACTGGTCCGCCGTTCCCTTGGAGCAGCCATACGGACTGTAGAAATCGAGCGGTGCGTTCTCGGAGATGCCATCCGCCAGCCGAGGGCTGGTAGGCGTATAGCGGCGGCCGCTGAGCGTGATCTCGCCGTCCTCGATCAGGCGGCCATAGACCTTGTTGGTAGACGCGAACACGACCGGCGCGGTGCTGTTGTGCAGCCGGACCGCTTCGAGCACGTTGAGGGTACCGTGTGCGTTGATCTCGAAATCGGCAGCCGGGTCGCTGACGCTGTCGGTGACGGCGACCTGGGCCGCCAGATGCAGCACGGCGCGTGCCTCGCGCACGGCATCGATCACGGGAATTGGCTCTCTGATGTCGGCGACCGTGATGGTGACGAGATCGCCATATCTGGCCTTCAGCCATTGTGCGTTCTCGCGCACGCCGGCACGGGCCAGGTTGTCCAGAACCAGGACTCGCTCCCCGCGGTGGGCCAGCCGGTCGGCGAGATTGCAGCCGATGAAGCCGCAGCCACCGGTGATCAGGACGGGCCTGTTGTCTCGCTCATTCATCACGCGACCAATCCTCGTTGCAGCAGTTCCTGGGTCGCCCGCTCGGCCTGGTCGTCGGCGATCTGGTCGGCGAGATAGTCCGCGAGCTCCTTGAGGCCATCTTTGAAGGCGACGTGCGGCTCGAAGCCGAGGAGATCGCGCGACTTGCCGATATCGGCGAAGCAGTGCCGGATGTCACCTGCACGGTACTTTCGCGTGATCTCCGGGGCGATGTCGCTGCGGCCCATGACCTCTGCGAGGTCCTCCGCAACCGACAGGATGGTCCGGCTTTGGCCCGAACCGATGTTGAAGACATCCTGCGTTTGCTCCGCTTCCAGGGCAATGCGACAGGCACGCGCGACGTCGTGGACGTGGACGAAGTCGCGCCGTTGTTCGCCGTCCTCGAACACGAGCGGTGGCCGTCCGTTGAGCAGGCGTGCGGCAAAGATCGCGAGCACGCCTGTGTATGGATTCGACAGGGCCTGGCGCGGGCCAAACACGTTGAAGAAGCGCAGCGCCACGGTCGGGATCCCGTAAGCCTTGCCTGTGATCAGGCACATGCGCTCCTGCGCAAACTTGTTCAGGGCATATACCGAGCTAAGCGAGGGCAACTTGCTTTCCGGGGTCGCCACCGGGATGAGCGGATCGCCTGCCCTGTCGCGCAACTCCCACTCACCGCTGCGGAGCTGCTTGATCGAACGTTCGTCGGAGGAGACGACGCTTTGATCGGGCCTGCGATAGAGCCCTTCGCCGTAGATGCTCATGGAAGAGGCGACCACAAGCCGCTCGACCGGACGCTTCGACAGCGCCTGAAGCAGCACAGCGGTACCGAGCTCATTGGTTCGTACATAGGGCTCGATGTCGTACATGCTCTGCCCCACGCCGACCGCGGACGCCAGATGCAGGACCATGTCGGCGCCGCGCAGGGCGTGTTCTACGGCGACGCTGTCGGTGACGTCACCCACTATGAGTTCGGCATCGTCGGCGAGATATGAGGGGCGCTGGCGGTTGCCGCCGTGGACTTGGGGCGAGAGGTTGTCGAGCAGGCGGATCTCGTAGCCGGCGGCGAGCAGCACATCCGCCGCATGAGAGCCGATGAAGCCGGCGCCCCCTGTGATCAATACTCGCGTCATTCACCGCTCCGTACAACCGCGAGACCGACCCACCCGGGACCGGTCGATGATGTCTGGTGAAGCGCACTTGCTGGGTGGTCGGACGACCCGCGCGCCGGTCACGTTTGGAGTCAGAAGCGATGCAAGGAATGTTCGTTCCTCGAAAATGTACAAACGAATATTTCTCTAACCTGGATCAATAACCGAGGTGAATCGGCGGGCTGCCGGTGGCTAGAAGTGCGCCCCGCGAAGGGCGGCGGGCAGGCCGAGATGCCTTGCCGCGGTCGCGCCGATATCGGCAAAGCCGGTACGCTTGCCGATTGGCGAAGATGATTGCGTCGGCCAGGCAAGGATCGGCACCTGTTCGCGGGTGTGATCGGTGCCGCTCCAGGTCGGATCGCAACCGTGATCGGCGGTGACGATCAGAAGGTCACCGCTTCGCAGGCAGGACAATAACTCCGGGAGGCGTTCGTCGAAGGCTTCGAGTGCCGCGGCATAGCCGGTCACGTCGCGGCGATGGCCGTGGAGCGTGTCGAAATCGATGAAGTTGGCGAACAGTAGTCCTTCGTCCGCCAGGCTCGCCAGCCCTTTCAGGGTGGCATCGAACAGCGCCATGTTGCCGTCGCCCCGCATGTTTCGCCCGGTCCCGCGATGGGCGAAGATGTCGTCGATCTTGCCGATCGTCACGATGTCGCGACCGGCGCTTGTGGCGAGGTCGAGGATTGTGCTTCCGGGCGGCGGTACGGAAAAGTCGCGACGGTGCGCGGTCCGCTTGAAATCGCGCGCGGTTGTGCCGGCGAATGGCCTCGCAATGACGCGGCCGATCTTGAGGGGATCGATCAGCCGCCTCGCAATCGCGCAGATGCCGTAGAGACGTTCGAGGCCGAAAGTCTCCTCATGTGCCGCGATCTGGAACACGCTGTCGGCGGACGTGTAGCAGATCGGCATTCCCGTCTGCATGTGCCGCTCGCCGAACTCGGCAATGATCTCGGTCCCCGAGGCGTGGCAATCTCCGAGGATGCCAGGCAATCCGGCTTGCTCGCACAAGCCTTTCGTCAATTCTGCGGGAAAGCACGGCCTCGTGCGCGGGAAATAGCCCCAGTCGAACGGGACGGGTACACCGGCGATCTCCCAATGTCCTGAGGGCGTGTCCTTGCCCTTCGAAATCTCGCTGGCGCATCCGAATTGTCGGTGCTGCACCTGAGCCTCCAGTCCCGGCGGTACGCGCCCCGTGGCGAGGCGGCAGGCCTCCCCGAGGCCGAGCGCCACGAGATTGGGAATCCGGAGCGGCCCCTCGCGCACGTTGCTGTCGGCGTGTCCAGCCGTGCAGGCTTCCGCGATGTGACCGACGGTATCGGCGCCTTCGTCGTCGTAGCGGGCCGCATCCGGCGCGCCGCCGATGCCGACGGAATCCATGACCAGGATCAGGGCACGCATGTTGGCTCTGCGATGGGAGGATCAGCCGAGGCCGGGGAAGATGCAACACCGGTTCTGGTACAGTAGCGATCGACCATCGACGCGCAGAAATCGGCAAATTCATTGACGTCCAGCGGCGGGCTGGTGTGATGAGGCTCTATGCCCCGATGTTCGGGCGTGAAGCAGAACGTGACCGTGACCTGGAACTCCGCTAACGCCTCCATCTGGCGGTCAAACCAGTCGAGCGCATTGGGGCGGAAGCTGTCGGCCCATGACAGACCGGTCCGCAAGTGAGTCACCCCAAGACGGTGCATCCAGTGCACTGCGTCGTGGAGGCGGTGATCCTCGAAATGGAACCACTGGCAGAGGCCCATGGCGGGCGCATAGGCGCAGAACAGATCGGCGGCGGCTTTGGGCGTGCCGTCCTCGCGCAGCAGGCCCATGTGGAAATGCCGGTAGTAGGAGGAGCCTTCGGCTTCCTTGTGTCGCGTCGTCGCCTCCCAGGCAGAAGGAAGGTCGAAAAGGCTGTACCAATGGATACGCGGAGCCCGGCCGATCAGCAGCTCGGCGGTGCGCGACAGGCCCCAGGCTTGCACCTCTTCGGCGCCGAACGAGGAGACGCCGACCTCCGTCACCCACACGGGCAAGTTGCTGACGGCCTTGATCTCCTCGAGTTTGGCGGGCCACTCACCGATCTGCCACAGGTTCCAGTCGAGCGGAAAGCCGTGCACGGCGACCGCATCAAAATGGTCGAGCACGCCGCGGCTTTGCATGTTGCGCATGAAGGACGGATCGATCGGCGAGATGCCGCCGAGAACGATGGGAAGTAGGGGCCTCGTACTGCGGATCGCCTTTCCCGCTGCGGCGGCAAGGTTTGCGAACATAACCCACTCCGGGTCGATCAGGAGATCCCAGTGCGACTTGTTGTTCGGTTCGTTCCAGATCTTGGCCGCCTCGATCATCAGCTTGTGCTCCGGGATGGATAGACGGGCCCGTCGATCTGTGGCCGTTCCGTTCGCTTGCAGAGATAGACTTCCTCTTCCGGATGCGCGGCGATGGCAAAGCCGGCGCTGCGCAGCATGGCCTCGACGCAGGCCCGGTTCGGCACCCACCAATTGGTGGGGTCGTCGGCATATTTGTGCTCGATGAAGTGCAGCCTGGGATAGCCGGCCGAATCGAACTGGCCGGTGGTCCAGAAATCGTAGTTCTTCTCGACCGCGTCGACATGACTGGCGCCGCGCTGCATCGACTGGAACAGCAGAAGATCCTTGGCGACGTGCTCGTGGATGAGATCCAGCGCCAGCAGCGGATGACGCAAATGATACAGCACGCCCATGAAGATCACGAGATCGAACTTTTCATGGAGCTGCCCGACATCATAGGCCGACATCTTGCGGAATTCGATCCTGAGACCGTTCACTTCGGCGGCGAAGCGCGCCTGAGCAAGGTATTCGTCGTCGGTGTCGAGCCCGAGCACACGCTCGGCGCCCCGCCGCTTCATCTCCATGGCATAGAATCCGGCGTTGCAGCCGAGATCGAGCACGGTCTTGCCTTCAAGGCGGTCCGGAATGATTCCCGAGAAGCGCCGCCATTTCACATTGGGATAGTCGCCGAGAAAGTGGCTCGGTGCGGTCGGCACGCCGTTGAGGTCGAGGTTGTGAAACCAGGGGCCGAGCGCGTCGACGCGCCTGCGGATTTCCTCACGCGTGAGCAGCGCTCCAGTCATGCGGTCGCTCCATTGTCCATTGCATGGGGCGGTCGAGCCCCATCGGACGAGACGCCGGCCCGCAACCGCGACCGGCTGTCGGTGCCTTCGGCTAGAAGAGCCATCGCGGTGCGATAGCCGTCGACGGTCCCGACATCGACATAGGATTCGCCAGCCCTGATCCCGATGCCGAGGCCGCCTGCCTGGAGATAGGCGTTGACGAGCGTCCCAAAATACTCGTCGCGTTGGTCTCGTTCGTTCCAGAGCGCGTGCAATTCGCGAAAGCCGGTGGCCGACATTCGGAACGCACCCCAGATCCACCGCGACGTCGGCTTCGGCTGCTTGACCTGGATCTCCCGCACATTGTCGCCATCGAGCACGACGGCGTCGAAGAATTCCGGGCGCTCGACGGGAAAGAGCAGAAATGAGAGGTCGGCATCGGGCAAGGCCTGCAACGCGGCTTTTGGAAACCAGACGGTGTCGGGCAGGCCGACGACTACGTCTTCATCACGGCCAACGACGGTGCCGGCCTTGAAGACGGCGTCGCACAGCCCGGAGGCGTCCGGCTGGACGACATAGGCGAGCTGGGCACTGCCGTAGTGATCGCCGAAATATTCGAGAATGTCGGACTTGCCCGGCGAGATCACGAAGCAGATCTTGTCCGCGCCGCCGAGGATCAGGCGCTCCAGCAGATACTCGGAGACCGCGCAGGGCCGCTCGGTGCCATCGTCGCGCCGACTGCCCACGGGCAGCAGCTCCTTGGAAAAAGCCAGCGGCTGGATACGACTGCCGCGGCCTGCGGCCGGCACGATGCCCCACATGTCAGGCCTCCTCGGATTGCTGGCGACACGCGCCGCTCGATACCGCCTGCTCGAGCAGTGCCACCAGCTCGCGCGCGCGTTTGTCGGATGTATGCTGTTCCATCGTCCGCTCATAGGCGCGCCCGGCGATGCACTGCAGGTCGGAGCTCGACATCGCCAACGCGCCCAAGGTGTCCTGCGCATCGTGGGCGATCAGGATCTCGCTGCCGGGTGTGAAGAACTCCTCGATGCCCGGCCAGTCGTCGCTCAGGAGCGGAACGCCGCAGGCCGCCGCCTCGAACAGACGGCCGGAGGGGCACCAGCCCATCTCCGCCATGGCGTTGCGTGTCACATTGAGGGTCAGGCGAGAGGACGCAAAGAAGGGCGCATGCTCCGATGGCGGCAGATGCCGCACGAAATAGATGTTAGGCGACCACGGAAAGTCGTCAGGATATTGCGCTCCGCCAATCAGGAAACGCAGGTCTTGCCGCGCTCTCGCCGGTTCGACGAACAGCGCCTGGAGCCCGCGCTGCCGGTCTTCGGAATAGGTGCCGAGATAAGACAGATCCGTGCAATAGCGTGGCTCAGGCGGCACCGGGCGGTGAATATCGCTATCGACGTGGCCGTACAGAGGACGGATATCGCGGGCGGCGAGCCGGTCGCGAAATTCCTGGACGACGCGTGGTCCGCCGGTGAAGCTGAGGACGAGCGCGAAATCGCGTAAACCTCGCGTGCCGATATAAGCAACGGATTCTCCCGCGATCAGCCGCGCCAGCGTGATCGGTGTATCCAGATCATAGAAGACGGGAATGGCGCGACCTTCCGACATGATCAGGTCGGTGGCCGCAATTGCGTCGGGACAGTAGGACGTCACGATCGCGACATCGGCATCCGCGATGTCATTGCGGGCGAGGGAGCGGGTCTCCTCCCAATTCGAAAAAAGCCGCAGCTGACCACCGGGCAACTCATTGAAGTCCCGGGCACCGGCATAGTAGGACACGTCGCGCTCGTAGAAGACGACGGTGTGGCCGAGGCGCGTCAGATGTTTGCAGAGGCCGCGCCAGAGCGTCGCGTGGCCGTTGCCCCAGGAGGAGGAGATGGCCAGGCCGAAAATGACGATCTTCACGCCGGCACCCGCTGGTTGATCCCGGTGATTGTGATCCCGCTGATGTCTATGCTCAACGTGCTGATGCTGGATGGTTCAATGTCGATCGACAGGAAGTCGTCCAGGCGCTTGCGTGCGTAGTGCAGAATTGCCGCACGAATGGGTTCGGCATGACTGACCGCGATCACCGTGTCTGCGACGCTATCGCGGCGGAGTTGTTCAAGATGGCCGACAACGCGCCTCTGTAGCGATCTCATGGTCTCGCCCCCCGGTGGACGACTGCTGCCGCGGTACCTGTTCCAGCGCGACCACTGAGCGTCCCGATGGAGATCTTCGAACGATCGCCCGGTCCATTCGCCATAGTCGAGTTCGTCCAGTGCTGGGACGATCTCGATCGGCAGTCCAAAGTGCGCCGCCAGGATACTGGCGGACTGGATGCAGCGCTGTTGGGGGCTCGACTGGATCAGCGCCGGTTGCGGTGTCACTGTGGCTGCGCAACGCGCGATTTCTTCGCAACCGATGTCGTCGAGCACAACGCCGCCCATCCGGCCGCACAGCGTGCGCCCAAGCTGGGCATGGTGGCCATGGCGGAGAAGATGAATAACACGTGCCATTAGACGCATGCCTTGTCGTCGATGAAGGCGCGTGTTCGCCGTCCGGCTTCTTCGTCCGTGAATTGCTGCGGCGGCGATTTCATGAAGTAGCTTGACGGGCCCGTGAGGGCGCCGCCCTGGCCGCGATCCATCGCAAGCTTGGCGCAACGGACCGCATCGATCACGACGCCGGCCGAATTTGGTGAGTCCCAGACCTCGAGTTTGACCTCGGCGCTCAGGGGAACGCCGCCGAAGGTCGTGCCTTCAAGCCGGATGAATGCGAGCTTGCGGTCGGTCAGCCAGGGAATGTGATCGCTTGGGCCGACATGAATATTGTCGGCATCCATAGGGACGTCAAACTGACTGGTGACGGCCTGGGTTTTCGAAATCTTTTTCGAGGCCAGCCGCTCGCGCTCGAGCATGTTCTTGAAGTCAGTATTGCCGCCGACGTTGAGCTGATAAGTGCGGTCGAGCCGCACGCCGCGGTCGCGAAACAGGTTTGCGAGCAAGCGATGCAAGATGGTGGCGCCGACCTGGCTCTTGATATCATCGCCGACGATCGGAAGGCCGGCATCCTCGAACCGGCGCCTCCATTCGGGATTCGAGGCGATGAATACGGGAATGCAATTGACGTAAGCGCATCCCGCTTCGATCGCGCGCGCCGCGTACCATTCGCTGGCTCGCTGCGAGCCGACAGGGAGATAGGAGACCAGGACATCGGTGCGTGATTTGGCCAGGATTTCTGAGACATCGGCCTCCGGAACATCGGCAATCGGGACATCGTCCTTGAGATAATGCCCGATGCCGTCCATGACCGGGCCACGTTGAACAACCACGCCAGTCTGGTCGACATCGGCAAATCGATGCGTGTTGTTGGGAGCGGCAAAGATCGCGTCGGCGACGTCGTGCCCCACCTTGCTGGCATTGACATCGAAGGCGGATGCAATCTGGATGTCGCTGATGTGGTACCCTCCAAGATCAACGTTCATCAGGCCAGGCACGGGCTCGTTCGACTTGGCGTTCCGGTAGTACGTCAGTCCCTGGACGAACGAGCTGGCGCAATTGCCGACGCCGACGATGCCGACGCGAACGCGGCGCCTATCCTGAAGACGGGAATGCATGGCGTAAGACCTCCGGAAAGACGGGCGCGTCGAGGTAAGTAGATCGGCGAACGTGGCGGAAGGTATGTTCGTTCCTCCAGTACATGCACAGCGCTCGCGCTCCCGGGGATTCTCGGCAGAAAAAATGCGTCGCGCTTAACCTGGATTAGAATCCGCTGTCGGTGCGAAGGCACGACGATCATCCTGGATGAAGATGAAGAAGATGATGTTCGTCGGCAGCGCCGAAGTCGCGCAAGAACCAATCGGGCCCGCCGGCGTTCACCGAGCGACTAACGAGCGAGGTCCGTCATGTCATCCAAAACGCAGAACAGTGAAGCTCATCAAACCACAGATCATGCTGCCATCCGCAAATGGGTGGACGAGCGCGGCGGCCGACCGGCGACCGTCAAGTCGACCGAGGAGGATGGGCACGCCGGCATCCTCCGGATCGATTTCGACCCACCTGATGACGGTCTCGATCGCATCGGCTGGGACGAATTCTTCGAGAAGTTCGACGAGGCAGGCATCGCGTTCCTGCACCAGGATCGGACCAAGGAAGGTAAGCTAAGCCGCTTCCACAAGTTCGTCCGGCGTTAGTGGTTGTATGCCGGTGAGCGGATGGACCGAGGCGATGCGGGCGGGCGACTTCGCTGTCGCGTGGAGGATCACCGACCGGGACCTTCGGACATTTGCGTATGCTCCCAAGCACATAGGCCCGCGCCATCTTCAGCGAATTTGGCGCGGCGAGCCGTTCGCGGACAGGGACGTGCTCGTGCGGTGCTATCACGGGCTCGGTGATACCATCCAGTTTCTCCGCTTCATGCGGCCCCTTGGCGAGCTTGCGCGCAGCGTCACGGTCTGGTGCCAAGAAGAGCTTTTGCCGTTGGTCGAGCGCACGGCAGGCGTCGATCGCGCGTTTGCACTCCATGATGGCGCACCCGAAGCGAAGTTCGAGGTCGACATCGAGATCATGGAGGTGCCGCATGCGCTGAGGGTTAGCTGTGAGCAGGTCGGGATGCGCGCGCCCTATTTGGAGCTGCCGCGCCAGGATGCGGCGGCAGATCTTGACCGCGAAGGCTTCTCTGTCGGCTTGGTGTGGCAGGTTGGGGAATGGGACAAGAGACGTGCGATTCCAAGCCATTTGCTGCGTTCTCTCGCCGTTCCGGGTGTAACGCTCCACGCCCTCCAGAGCGGAGCGCGGAAGGAGGAGCTTGACCGTATCGGTGCGCGCGACATCAGCACGCCTGGAATCGCGGATCTCGGGCATGTCCTGAACCAGCTCGACCTGGTCATTTGCGTCGATACCATGGTCGCACATCTTGCAGGCGCACTCGGACGGGAAGCGTGGGTGTTGCTGCACACCGACTGCGACTGGCGCTGGCCCCTGTCAGGGGATCGTTCGATTTGGTATCCGAGTATGCGGCTGTTTCACCAGACAAGACCTGGCGATTGGACCGATGTTGTCACGGAGGTCGCGGTCAAGCTGAGCGCCCGGGCGCAATTCGACAAACTCGGCTAAGCCAAGGCGATATCAGCATTCGTCGAGCGTTGCGACTCCGGCCTCGCGTCTTGCCTCCGGGACCGAATGCCGAGATAGGAGGCATCGAAGTGCGCAAGTCTCACCAGTCCGGACCAGTCGGTGATCGTCAGGATCTTGTTCTGCCACTGCAGCATATTGCAGCGGCGCAGTTCCTGGATCGTGCGGTTCGCGTGGACGGGAGAAATGGCGCAAGCAGAGGCGAGATCCGATTGGGTAAACGGCGACGATAACCGGAAATCCGCCGCGACTCCGACACTTTGAAGACGCACAATGATCTCGCAGATCAAGTGTGCGACCCGCGTCAGCGCATCCCGGCTGCCGAGATTGACCGTCCAGTTGCGCTGCATCGCGTGTTCGGCAAGCAGCATCAGCAGCAAGGTCCGCGACAGAGCAGGCGACCGTGCGGCCAATTCGCGAAAAAATCGGTGTGGAACCTGCGCCACAACTGCTGGTCCAAGGGCAATGAGGTTGCCGTTGATGCGAGGCCGATAAAGTGTCTGCAGATCGGCGATGTCACCGGGGACCGAGATCGACGTGATCTGACCGTTCGACGCCTCGGGATCCTGCCAGGAGATATAGCCCTGGAGCAGCAGGGTGCATTGAGCGGCATCGTCGCCATGACGTAGAATCGGCTGATGCGGGCTGAAATGCGTGATCGTACTTGGCATGTCTACCAGCAAATCGAGGTCATCAGCCGTTAGCTCGCCGAGACTCGCCAAGCGGTCGGCGAGTTTTGAGAAAGCAAATCCTGCCTGCATGTACCGTCCAATCGCCCTGCCCAATACAAGTCTGCCGAAAAAGCAAAGGGCAGGCATTAACCTTTGATGCGTCGGCTCTCAATGATGAACCGGTGCGTCGATAGATGCGATTCGACGTGCGCCAACCATCTATGTTCCTGGTGGCAAGGACACTTACGTCAGCTGGCGCAGCTTTTTCAGCGGATTGAGTGGGGGCCGCTCCTCGTGATGATTGTTGGGGCGGTCGGCTTCCGCCTTACCGTCGTCGTGGAGAGCTTGATCGCCGATGATCTCGCCGACTGCCTGCTTGGCTTTGCCGACGAGGCGCTGCCTGAGGTCTTTCGCTTTGCTCATCGTCAGTCTCCGATGTCGCCGCTGACCCGGGCGCCTGAAGGGGAACGCTTGGGGGCGGCCTACGGTCATCCGGCAAGGGGGATGCGCCGGACGCCCGGGTGAGACTCCCAGGCTCGATCGAGGTTCCTGAGCGTTACCCGGGGGCACGGCGGGAAAGAATCACGCCCTCATTGCCTCGAAGCAGGACTGAGGCCGCCGCTACAGCCTCGGATGCCCGGTCCAGATGGGTTGATAGCAGGACACGGCCGGAAACCTGGCTGGGCCATTTCCGTGGTTCGTCTGCGATGTTGAGCACTATCAGCATGTGGTGTCCTTCATAGACCCGTTCGAACGCAAGAATGTCGTTCTGCGAGCGCAGCGGGTGGTAGTCGCCTTCACGAAGACATGCATGCTCGCGCCGCAACCTCAGCAGCGCACGAAACAGCATCAGGATCGAACCGTCGTCGTTCTGCTGAGCTGTCACATTGGTCGATCCCGCGGGATCGAGCGGCAGCCATGGGCGTCCGTCCGAGAACCCACCATTTGCTGTATCGTCCCATCGCATCGGAGCGCGTTCGGGATCACGGCAAAGGCCGTAGCCGGGGACGAGCCTTTCGAATGGGTCCTGAACCTGATCAGGCGGAATAGGGACGCGCTTACGACCGATCTCGTCACCCATGTAGATAAAGGGAGTTCCTCTCAGGGTCATCAGGAGCATTGCCAGCACACGTAGTTGCGGCTCGCCGATCTTGCTCGCGATCCGCGGCTTGTCATGGCCGCCAATCACCCACACTGGCCAGGCGCCGTCGGGCAGGGCATTGAAATAGGCATCGATCGCGGCTTGCAACGACAATGCATTCCAAGGCGCGTCAAGCAGCGCGAAGTTGAGCGGCAAATGCAGCCGCGGGCGCTCCGTGCCGTAGAAATGGCCGATGCGATCGGTTTTGCCTTGAACTTCGCCGCACAACAGCCGCTCGGGATATTCGTCAATCACGCTACGGATGAACTCGATGCATTGCATCGTCTCCGGTCGGTCGTCCGTGAAGACGGGCGTCTGTCGCTGCGGTGGCGGCTTGCCCTGGGCATCGGGATTCGCCGGGTTGTCGCGCAGATGCGCGTCCTTGATCAGAACCGCACTGGCGTCGACGCGGAAACCGTCGACGCCTCGGTCAAGCCAGAAGCGCATCACATCGGCGATGGCGGAGCGCAGCTGCGGGTTGCGCCAGTTGAGGTCGGGCTGCTCAACCAGGAAGGTATGATAATAGTATTGCCGCCGCGCTTCACACCACTCCCATGCGCTGCCGCCGAAACGGCTGAGCCAGTTGGTTGGCGGACCACCGTTCTCCGCGGCGTCCGCCCAGATGTACCAATCTGCTTTCGCGCTGCTGGGTGAACTGCGGCTCTCCACGAACCATTCGTGATCATCCGCCGTGTGATTGGGAACGAGATCCAGAATCAGGCGGATACCGGCCTGATGCAGAGCGGCGAGAAGCTTGTCGAACTCATCAAGGGTCCCGAAGGCAGGGTCGATCGCGCGGTAGTCGGAGATGTCGTAGCCGAGATCGCGGAACGGACTCTTGTAGATCGGCGTCAACCAGATTGCATCGACGCCCAGCCATTTCAGATAGTCGATCCGGGACATCAGGCCGATCAGGTCGCCCTTGCCGTCGGCATCGGAGTCCTGGAACGAGATCAGAGCAATTTCGTAGATGACCGCGGATTGCCACCACGGGCTTCCGTCACGCGCTGAGCTGTCATTGTCTCGTATCAAGGCTCACATACCCTCGGCTCAGAACTCCTGCCGATGTTCCTTCTCCGGCCAACCGGCTGACATCTAAGTCTTGGAGGGAACGAAGGTTGCTAATGCTGTCGTAACTGATCGTTTCTCCGCGAATTCGCCAATAGGAACCAGTCGGCGAGACGATGATTGGGCGTCATCAGCACAGGCCCCAGGGCAGGCCGATGTGGGTTAGCAAGCCGTTCGAGCGTGACCAGAGAGGCGGCCAGCCATAAGCGACGCGAGAGAACAGGCTAAATCCTCGACAAAGATCACCGTCTACGCGGCGTTGATCGGCAACGTGCTGGTCGCCCTGACCAAAATCGGCGCGGCGGTATGGACGGGGAGTTCGGCGATGACCAGCGAGGCTGTTCATTCGGTTGTCGACACCTCCAATGAAGGCTTGCTGCTTTACGGTTATCGTCGTGCCGATCGGCCGGCCAACGAGGCGCATCCGCTCGGCCACGGGCGAGAGCTCTATTTCTGGAGCTTCATCGTTGCGCTACTGATCTTCGCGCTCGGGTCAGGTGTGTCGTTCTATCAAGGCGTCATGCACGTCCTGCGGCCTCGGCCGATCGACGATCCCGTCGTCAGCTACGTCGTCCTTGGGCTGTCCTTTATATTTGAGGGCGTGTCCTGGCTGATCGCATGGCGTCGGGTCCGGGCCGACGGCAGGAAGTTCGGCTATTACAATGCGTTTGTCCGCAGCAAGGATCCGCCGGCGTTCATGGTGCTGTTGGAGGATAGCGCAGCCTTGATCGGAATCGTCATCGCCGCTGCGGCCACGGTCGCAGCCGTTATGTTCAATCAGCCGGCGTGGGATGGGGTTGGCTCCGTTCTGATCGGGATTCTTCTCGGAATCACGTCAATTGCACTCGCGCGCGAGAGCAAGAGCCTTCTGATCGGGGAGCCGGCAGATCCGGAACTTGCACGATCGGTCGTTGATCTGGCCCGGCGGTCTCCCGGCGTGCTTCGGGCCAACGGCTTGCTCACGGTGCAGCTCTCGCCGACGGAGATCGTCGCAGCCCTCAGTATCGAGTTCGCAGATGACAAGAGGGCGGACGAAATAGAGCAGCTGGTTGTTGCGATCGAACACGACATTCGAAAGCACCATCCGGAAGTTGCCGCGATCTTCATCAAGCCTCAGACCCATACGAGATATCGTCATGTTCGCGCAGAGCGGTTAGGAATGAGCCACCGCGAATGAGGACATCACGAAGTCGAGCGTTGGACAAGATTGGCGACGACCAGAATGATGAAGACGCCGAACAAAAAGCTTCCAGCGGATATCCGCCGCCGACGAATTGGTTTTTGGACGTTTCGCATGGACATGGTCCAGATGACGCTTGGCAATCGAACAGGTGGATTTTAGTTCCTACCGCAGCGGTTCAGGAACGAGCGTCATGTCCGCGATTTGAGCAAGGGCTCATCGGAAGACGCTCATGAACAATTCTGATCCTGCCTTCTCGCTCGCCCGGATAACCAGGGTAACGGACGATATCTGGGTTGCAGACGACAAGCCGATCAGCACGGCGGGTTTGCCTCTGCCCGTCCGCATGACTGTGATTCGGTTGTCGAACGGGGATCTGGTTCTGCATTCACCAGTGCGATATTCGCCGGCCTTGCGCACCGAACTCGAGCGCGTGGGATCAGTCAAGTATCTGCTCGCGCCAAATGTCGCGCATTGGATGTTTTTGCCCGATTGGCAAACACAGTGTCCGCGGGCGCTGACCTTTGCAGTGCGGGGGCTCGCCGGCCGGAAACAGGTCAGACAGGCCGGTCTTCATATCGATCGCGAGCTCGGCGACATCACCCCGCAAGACTGGGCAGGCGAGCTCCAGGCGGTTTTCATAAATGCCCCGATGTTTTCGGAAGTGGAGCTATTCGACAAGCGCAGCCGCACATTGATCCTGACGGATCTCGTGCAGAATCTCGATGCAGACCATCTTTCGGGACCAGCTCAGGCCGCCGCAAGTCTGCTTGGGATCGCCAAGCCGGACGGCAAGGCGCCCATCTATCTGCGGCTGCTGTTGCATCTGGGCGGCCGCGCCGTGCAGGCTGCGGCAGAGCGGCTCGTCAGCCTGGGTCCTGAGCGGGTGATTTTTGCCCATGGAGACTGGTTCGATTCCGACGCAGCCGAGCGTCTTCGTCGCTCGTTGCGATGGCTGCTTCCGAGCCGTACGCCGGGCCTGACCTCACAGTCCATGTCCGGCACCCGCGTCGTCATAACCGGTGCATCCAGCGGAATTGGTCGTGCTGCGGCGTTGGCATTCGCGCGGGAAGGCGCGAGCTTGGCTCTTGCCGCGCGCCGTGGCGAGATCCTGACCGATCTTGCGGCGGAGTGCGAGGCGGTCGGCGGCCGTGCCCTGGCAGTCCCGACCGACGTCACGGATCCCGATGCGGTGCAGAGGCTTGCCATGCAAACCGAAGCAGCGTTCGGAGGTATCGACGTCTGGATCAACAATGCCGGAACCGGCGTGTTCGGCGCCTACCAAAACGCGGATCTTGCCCTTCATCGTCGAACGATCGAGGTCAATCTCCTGGGCACGATGCACGGCGCCTTCGCGGTGCTTCCGTTCTTTTTGCGTCAGAAGCGAGGTGTCCTGATCAATAACATCTCTTTGGGAGGTTGGGCGCCGACACCGTTCGCGGCTGCCTATACGGCCAGCAAGTTCGGGCTGCGCGGGTTTACGGCGAGCCTGCGCCAGGAACTCGGCGGCTATCCGCATATCCACGTCTGCGGCGTTTTCCCGGCGATGGTGGATACCCCGGGCTTTGTCCATGGCGCCAACATGTCCGGGAAGAAGCTCGATCCCGGTCCGCTGCTGTACCAGTCCGAAGATGTTGCCCAGACCTTTCTGAACCTCGTCCGCAAGCCTCGCAATGAAGTGGCCGTCGGGTGGCCCGCGCGCGCCGGTCAACTGGCATTCGCTCTCGCCCCGAAATGGACAGAAGACACGCTGGGAACGGCGTTCCGATTTCTGCTGTCGCGGGCGCGACGGGCGCCGGTCACAGAAGGGAGCATCATCGACGCCAGTCCGCTTGGCGTCTCGGTCGATGGTGGCTGGCTGGCTGGCAAGCAGCTTCCGCCGGCCGGCGCGATCGGCAAGGGTCTGGCGGTGCTTGGTATTGCCGCGTGCCTGGTATTGATCGCATCGGCTGCCGCCCGACCGCCTCGGCGTCATACGAAGACCCGCGGGCAATCTCATCGCCGATCTCATAGGCCCGCACATCCTACTTAAGCGTAGCGAGAAACGCCGCAATGTCGCGTGCGTCCTTCTGCGAGATGCCCATGCTTGGCATGGCGTTGCCTGGCAAGGCCCGCTGCGGATCCTCGATCCAGGCCGCCATATTGTCCGGTGAGTTCTGGATGTAGCCGGCGATATAGGTCCGCGTGCCGATCCGATGCAAAGGTGGCCCAACGTTCCCGTCCGCTCCGGCAACGCCGGGAATGTCGTGACAGCCGCCGCAATGATAGTTCTTGACGAGGTCGGCGCCCCGGCGCGCATCGCCGTTGAAATTGTCAGGGCCCGCAGCTTTGGCGTCGCCGCCGCCGATCATCGCCATCCCCATCAGCGAGGTGATCAGCAACCGTGCGGCAAGATGATCGCCCATTCGATACTCCGATCAGGGCTTCTGGCCGAAACTGAAAGTCTTGGTTGCTGACCAAGGATCGGTCGTCGAGACCTGCTCGCTTGGGACCTGCTCGACTTCGGGTGAGAGCGGGTTTGCAGAGAGGGTGCGGCCCCACTGATGGCTCGGCTCGTTACTGATCTTCCCGATGTAGGTCACGAGATCCCAGATCACGCTGTCGGGCAGCACGCCGCCCCAGGCCGGCATTCCGTTCGGCCGGCCCTGGTAGATCGAGAGGTAGATGTTTTCAGGCTGCGAGCCATACGTGAACGTGCTGTTGCTCAGCGCCGGGCCCATGCCGCCGCCGCCATTGGAGGCATGGCAGCCGCTGCAATTGAAATTGATGAAGTACGTCATCCCGCGCTGCTCCGCATTCGGATCGCCTTGCGAGGGGTTCTTGATCTCAGGTGGATCTGGCTGCGCACCCGGATGCAGATGACTGACCGGAACCTGCATGAACACGCCGGGCCGGCCGTTGCCGACGCTGCCGCCGAAGTTCGGGCGCGGGGACAGCGTCGGCATCTGTGCCTCCTGCGATTGCGGCAGGCTTTGCTGGGCGTGAGCGGAATGGTTCACGGCGATCAGCAGCAATAGAGACATGGCAGTCGCACGCATCACTCATGTCCTCCGGAAGCGGTTGCGGGGCGCTCAACCAGGGGCACGCCGTAGCTGCGCAGCAGCGAGGCAATGTCGGATTGGTGCTCGTCGATGAATTCATCCAATTGATCGCGCAGAGCGTGGTCGCCCTTGCGTACGCCCATCGAGATCGCGAACTGGAATTGCTGGGGTGCGAAGCGCTCGCCATCCTGCACCGCTGTGACCGTCAGGGGCACGGCGGAATGCCGAGCGAAGTAGCCGCCCAGCGGTCCCCAGGCCGCGGCGACGTCGATGTCGCCGTGCGCGACGGCCTCGATCAGCCGTGCGGGCGGATCGGGTTCGCGATAATCTCCATAGATCGAGTATCCCCGGACATTGTCCACGATGCCTTGCTCACCGAGAGCTTCGGCCGGCGGCGGATTGTTGCCGTCGTCACCGACGAGATGGACGCCGATGACAAGGTGATGAAGGCGAGGATCGAGCAGAGAGGATAGATCGAGATGCTTGTCCTGTCGGGTGACGAACACGTAGGTGGAGCGATAGTACGGCCTGGTGGTCTCCACGAGATCGTAGCCGGCGGGTACGCCCATCACGACGTCGCACTTCGCGGCCTTCAGCGTGTTGCGGATGAATCCGCGTCGCTGCGCCCACCAGGTGTAGCTGACCTGCCGTCCGAGGAACTGCGCGAGCATCGTCGCGACTTTGTTCTCGAAACCGGCTTCGGCTTGGTTGGAAAACGGCAGATTGTTCGGATCGGCGCAGACGCGCAGCTCACCATCCGCTGCGGCAATCGCGGGAGAGGCAAGCCCGATCAAAGCCCCAAAAGTGAGGGCGATACAATTACTGCGCACGCGCATGGCCGTTGTCCTGACCATTGGGGCCGCCCAGCTTGAAAACCAGCAGCTCGCTGCCGCCCGCGGTGTAGAACGGCAGATCTTGCGTCGCGCCCGTGAAACCGAGCGCGCTGTTGCGGACGCGCTGATCGACCTCGGCGTTGGCGACGACACCGGGCCAACCGCCGACGCCCGACAGGATCGCGATATATTGCTGGCCGTCCGAGCCGCGATAGGAAATCGGCTGCCCAATGAATCCGGAGCCGGCGCGGAATTGCCAGAGCACCTTTCCGTCCTTGGCGTCCACCGCCTTGAACAGGCGATCCATCGTGCCGTAGAACGCGACATCACCGGCGGTCACGAGGGTGCCGCTCCAGACCGGCAGCTTCTCGTGGATTTCCCAGGCTTTTTTCCGCGCGATCGGATCCCACGCCATGAACTCGCCGCGATAGCCGCCTGGTCCGGCATACATGTCGACATCGGCGCCCACATAGGGCGTGCCGGCGATATAGCCGACCTGTGAGGCCTTGAAATCCATGCAGAGGTGCTGGTGCGGTACGTAGAGCAGCCTGGTCCGCGGCGACCACGCAGTAGGCTGCCAATCCTTTGCGCCCGGGGCCGCCGGACAGATGTTTTCCACCGTCTTGCCGACGAGCGGGGTCTTGTCCTCGTTGGGAATGATTTTGCCGGTCTTCAGATCGACGCCCTTGTAGCTGTTCACGAACTCATAGGCATCCGCCGAGATCACTTCCCCGGTGGCGCGATCGATGACGTACATGTAGCCGTTGCGACCGGGATGAATCAGAACTTTACGGGTTTGCCCGTTCAGCGGGAGATCGACCAGCACGTTCTCGTTGATCTCGTCATGGTCGAAAAGATCGTGCGGATTGACCTGATAGGCCCATTTGGCGCGGCCCGTATCGGGATCGCGCGCGAAGATCGTCGTGCTCCAGAGATTGTCGCCCGAGCGCTGGTTTGCATTCCAGGGACTGGGATTGGCGGTGCCGTAGTAGATCAGGTTGAGCTCGGGATCATAGGAGATCCATCCCCACATCGTGCCGCCGCCAATCTGCCAGCGATCGGCGGGCCAGCTCTTCACGCCGAGATCCTTGCCCTTGAGGTTGTCGTAGAACGGCTTGAAGTCGTCGCCGATCAAAACGTCCTTGTCGGGACCCGTCGCATAAGCGCGCCAGGCGATGGCGCCTGTGTTCTCGTCGAGCGCGGTGACCCAGCCGCGCACGCCCATTTCGCCGCCGCTGTTGCCGACGAGAACCTTGCCTCTCACGATGACAGGCGCCATCGTGATGGTCTCGCCCTTGTTGATCTCGCCGAGCTTCGTGTGCCAGAGTTCCTTGCCCGTCTTGGCATCGATCGCGACCGAGTGATTGTCGAGCGTGTTGAGAAAGATCTTGCCGTCGTCGAAGGCGAGCCCCCGATTGACCACATCGCAGCAAGCGACACCTGCCGCGGCGGGTTCAGGCTTCGGCGCGTAGGACCATTTCAGCTCACCCGTGGTGGCGTCGAGCGCGAAGACGCGGTTTGGGTACGGTCCGGCGTAGGGGCCGACCACGTACATCGTGCCGTCGATGACGAGCGGCGCCGCCTCCTGGCCACGGTCCGCACCAATCGAGAACGCCCAGGCAAGCTGAAGGCGCGTTGCATTGCTTGCGTTGATCTGGTCGAGGTCGCTATAGCGCGTATTGGCGTAGTCGCGAGCAGCCATTGGCCATTGACCCGGGTCTTTCATCCGGTCGGCCAGATCACTTTGCGCGAAGGCAGTTTGCGCGAAGGCGGTGGAGAGCAATGCGCTGAAAGCGCAAAGCGCGCCAATCATTCCGCCCAACCGCCGACGGACGCCAAGCGTTAACATAGGTGAAGACTCCACGGCATTTGATGAGGCCGTGCCGCGTTGCAGGCCGTTTCGCGGATGTACAAACGTTGCGGGTCTGCTTGGTTCCTAGCGCCGCTATCTCACCACGTTCCCGGAGACGCCCGCCCCCAGGTCGACCGCGATCTGATCTTCCTTGCCGTTGCATTTGGGATGGCCGAATCCCGACGGACTTTTGCCGTCGGGCCCGATGTCATAGATGATCGCGTCCTTCATGTTCGGGCTGACGCCCGCCGGGACGCGATCGAGACTGAGCAAGTGCCGTATGCGCCAGGCCACATTGTGGTCCGCGCAGGAGCTGTCGCCACTGACCCCCAGCGCGCCGGCGATGCCCTTGTCGTCATAGAGCGCAAGGCCGCCGCCGAAGACGATCACACCGCCCACGGCCTTTCCGACCATCGGATCGTGGTTGGTGCCGAAATCGTCGGGCGTGCCGGCATAGATCGCATCAGCGGAAGGCGGGCTGCTCAATGCGGCGCCGAACAGGAATCCGCCGGGCTGGGCGCCCGCGTAGAGATTGGCGGTCGCCATAGCCTTGTCCTTCAGGCTGAAAGCGTTTGCGGTGTTGGCCTTTTCGGCAGCGATCGCGCGGCTGCCGAGCCACTGATCGTCGACCTTGCCGCCGCTATAGGCGACGGCGCAGACGATCCCTGGCGATTGACCACAGCCGCCCATTCGTTGTTGTCGAGCCCGCCGTTGCTCGGCCCTCCGCCGGGCTTGACGCTCTTCTTGAGAATGTCTGCAAGCTGATCATGGTCAACCGGGCAGGACGTTGCGGGACGCGGCTGGTCTTGCGCGGTCGAGCCGGTGGGCAACGTGAAGCATGCCGCGATCAAGGCTGCGAGTGGCAACGCACGAGGTCTGGCCATGTATCCTCCAAGAGAACTGTCATGGGAGCTGTCAAGCTCAACAGCGAACGTCGCTTTGAACGCGCGGTTCCTATGATCCTCAGCCGGGTCGAACGGAAGACAGGCGGGAATGCGGGTCCATCGAGGTCAGCCAGCGGTGTGCGAAGAAGAGCGCGGCACCCGTATAAAGGATGCCCATGGGGACCCACATCAGCATGCCCGCAAGTTGCTGGTCTTCGAGCGGCGTCAGGCCGAATTCAGCAGCGAAGACGCCTTGAGCTGGAATCCACAAGCGTGTCGACAGCGTCAGCAGCGCGCCGAGTACGCCGGAATGCAGCACCGTGATGAATAGGCAGACGATCGCAATGCCATCGCGAAGCCGCACGCTGCGACCGCTTCCGCGGCCATGCAGCAGCACCCACCAGAACAGCAGCGCCGTTGCAAAGAAGCTGATGTGCTGGAAGCGGTGGACTCCGGTGTTTTGCAGCGCAAGGGCATAGAGTGGAGGCGCGTGCCAGGCCCAGAGGGCCAGGCCATGCAAGGCAGTCGCACTGACAGGATGGCTGATCAGAGCCCATGGCCGTGCCAGGATCGGCCAATTCAAGGCGCGGCCGATCGCGGGGCGAAGCGCAGCCGGCAGGCTCCACATCATCGGTCCGTTGATCCGGGCAAACGCCATCAAGGGAGCGCCCACGACCATGAGCAGTTCGTGCTCGATCATGTGGGCGGTGAACAGACGCTCGCCGAGCCAATGCAGCGGCGAGGTGAGGGCGAGCGCTACGACCAGCCATCCTGTCCAGAACGCCGCGACCTGGGCAAAGCTGACGCCGCGCCCGCCGCCGGCATGGTGCCAGAGTCGCTGCGTTCCCATGTAGAAGCCGATACCGACGATATAGAGCGGGCTCAAAAGCCAGGGATCAAAGCTCCAGAGCGATCCTGGATCGACCTCCGAAAGGCCATGAGCCATCGCCGGCCCGGCAAGCAGGCCGAGCAGCAATCCCAGCAGCCTCATCGCAGGCATGGGCTGATCATCAGCGAAGCCGCGAGCTGGTTGGCGATGACGAGCGCAAACAGGATGCCGGAGCCGACGCCGAGCCATGCCATGAACGTTCGGGGACCGCCTCCTTGCGCCTCGGCCCATTCCGCGCCGGCGCCGCGACGAACCGCCCGTGCCGAGATCACGGTGCCTGCGAGGGCGACGACAGCCAAAACAGCGCTCATGATGGTCCCGGTCAGCCGTGTCGTCTCGCACGAGAAATGAGCGAGCGCGTAGACGCCCTGCAAATTGATGCCCCAGGCGAGCGGCCCCAGAGCGACACCGGCCCAATAGAGCAGCCTCGGATGTGCGTCGTTGACGGTCATAGGCGAGGCACCCAGTCGAGCAGCACATAGAGCGGCAACCAGGCCAGCACGACGAAATTCCAGTAGAATGCGTTATCGGTGACGTCGCTGAACCGCCGCGGCTTTGCATGGGCCGTGAACATCAACACTGTCAGCACCACCGTGTCGCCGAGATCCGTGGCGAGATGCGTCGTGTGCAGTCCGAGGATCAGCCAGACGACCGACCCATAAGCAGAGTTGTCCCAGCGCGTGTTGAGGTGAGCGAATTCGAAGCCGCGGAAAACCAGCAGCACGATCCCGATCAGCGACATCACGATCAATCCGGTACGCACCTTCGCAAGATCCTGCCGCTTCGCCGCGCGATTTGTCATCTCATTCGGGATAATGCTCAGCAGATAGATCACGACCTCGACGGTCCCGGGCCAGAGATCTGGCGGGGCGGCGCCGATCGGCCAGTCCGAATTCACCGCATAGAGATAAAGATAGGCGCCGATCGCAATCGCGAATCCCATGCCTTCCAGTGCCATGAAACCCATGGCGCCCCACCAGGGGCCGCTTCGGGGTCCGTAGCCGTAGGTCGGAAGCGCGCCGACATTGCGGACGATGGTCTGTCTCACTCCTCGTCCTCCCTGCTGCCGGAAGGCCAGAACCAGCCGATCAACGCAACCGCCATCGGCGGTGTGCCCCAGAGCACGGCCCAGGGTGTGAAGATCGACCCGATGAAGAATATCGTCGTCGTGATCGCCGTAATCAGCGGCCAGACGCTGGGCTCGGGGGAAGCCTCGCGAGTCTGCGGCTCGGCTTCCGCGAGGGACGTCAACAGCACTTCCCGCCGCTCGATGCTGAGACCCGCGACGACGGGAAGGCTTTCGTTATCGAACCACAGGGGATCGCGATGTTTGACCACGGGAATGCGATCGAAGTTTTGCGGTGGAGGCGGTGACGAGGTCGCCCACTCCAGCGTCGAGGCGTCCCAGGGGTTGTCGCCCGCAAGTGCGCCGCGGCGAAGGCTGTAAATCACGTTGGCGAGCAAAATCGCGAAGCTGATCGCGAAGACAACCGCGCCGCCGCTGGACACAAGGTTCAGGTGCGCCCAATCCATGTCGGCCGTATAGGTGTAGACCCTGCGCGGCATCCCGATCAGGCCGAGGATGTGCATGGGGAAGAATGCGACGTTGAAGCCGATGAGGGCGAGCCAGAAATTCCAGCGCCCCAGCGTCTCACTGAGCATGCGGCCGGTAATCTTGGGAAACCAGTAGTAGACGGCGCCGATCAGCGGAAAGACGGCGCCGCCGATCAGCACATAGTGGAAGTGAGCGACGACGAAGTAGGTATCGTGGACCTGGGTGTCGATTGGAACGGAGGCCACCATGACGCCGGACAGGCCGCCAAGCACGAAGACCACGATAAATCCGATCACGAACAACAGCGGGGTCCGGTAGACCGGGCGCCCATCCCAGAGCGTCGCCAACCAGCAGAAGATCTGCAAGCCGCTCGGCACCGCGATCAGCATGCTGGACGCCGTGAACAGACCTGCACCGAGCTGAGGCAGACCGGTGACGAACATGTGGTGGACCCAGAGACCGAACGACAGGAACCCGGTCGCGATGAGCGAAAGAATGACCACGGGATAGCCGATCACGGGACGGCGGGCGAATGTTCCGAGAATCATCGACACCATTCCCGTTCCCGGAATGAAGATGATGTAGACCTCGGGATGCCCGAAGAACCAGAACAGATGCTGCCAGAGCAGGGGATGCCCACCCGACGATGGATCGTAGAAGCGCGTGTTGACGAGCCGGTCGAGGATCAGCGATGTCGACGCAACCATGATCGAAGGCATGGCGAACATCACCAGGAAGCTCGTCACCAGCATCGCCCACACGAACAGCGGAATGCGGTCCAGTGTCATGCCGGGCGCGCGAAGCTTGAACACCGTCACGACGATTTCCACGGACACGGCAAGCGCGGCGACCTCGGTGAAGGTGATCATCTGTGCCCAGACGTCCGGGCGCTTGGTCGGCGTGTACTGCAACGAAGAGAGCGGAACATAGGCAAACCAGCCGACGTCGGGCCCGACATTGAGCAGAAAGGAAATCCACAGAAAGCAGCCGCCGAACAGAAACATCCAGTAGCTGAAGGCATTCAGACGCGGAAAGGCAATGTTTCGCGTTCCGACCATCAAGGGAACGAGGTAGACGGCAAAGGCCTCCATGACAGGCACGGCGAACAGAAACATCATCGTCGAACCATGCATCGTGAAGATCTGATTGTACTTGTCCGGCGACAGAAACGTCTGTTCTGGTCCTGCGAGCTGAATCCGCATCAGGATCGCGAGCGCGCCGCCGAGAAGCAGGAACGCGAATGCGGTAACGATGTATCGGCGCCCGATGACCTTGTGGTCGACGGACATCAGTGCGCCGAGCAGCCCTGACGGGGTACGCCACAGTCTCTCGAGGCGAGTGGCGAGCTCGAGGCCATTGAGCGCGTCGTCTCGCAATTCGCGTTCGTCGGCCAACACGGTCACTTGAGTTGCTCCAGATAGTGAAGGATCGCGATCAGCTCGCCGGACTGCAGCGGCATCCTCGGCATGTAATTGCCGGGCTTGATATGCTGGGGATCTGCGATCCAGGCGCCGAGCGTGGCAGGCGTGAGGGGCAGCGTTCCGGCCGCGACCGTGGTTCGGCTGCCCACATGGGTCAGATCGGGGCCCAGTTGCCCACCGGCCAGCGTGCCGCGGATATTGTGACAAAGGGCACAACCTCTGGCGCGGAAAAGCTGCTCGCCTTGCTTGCCCAGCACGTCGGTCGGGCTGCTCGCGCTCTGATTTTCATGATCGCGCCAGCGGCCGAATTCGTCCGGCGACAACGCGAGCACGGCAAAGGCCATATGGGCATGCTGCAATCCGCAAAATTCGGCGCATTGTCCGCGATAAACGCCGGCGTTCCTGGCTGTGAATTGAAGCTCGTTCTTCTGTCCGGTAATGAGGTCCATCTTCCCGGTCAGGCTCGGCACCCAAAAGCTGTGAATGACGTCGGCGGACTCCAGTTCGACCTTGACGGCTTTGCCGGTCGGAATCCGGATCTCGTTCGCAGTCACGAAGCTCCGATCCGGGCTGTCATCCTCATAGCGGACCTCCCACCACCATTGGTGGCCAATGATCTTGAGCGTCAGGGCGTTGTCGTCCTTGGCAAAGACGGTACGCTGACCGGCGTAGCTGACGATCGAAAGTCCGAGGACAATCACCAGGGTCGCGAGCCCCAGGGCGAACACGACGCGACCAGTGGCTTTCTCGAAGCCCTGATGCAGAGCCAGCGGCCGTTCGGGCATGCGCTTTCGGCGCAACAAGCCGATGCCAAGGGCGATTACAACGGCAGTCCACACCACTGCCGCCACCGCCAGAAACAGCAGGAGGGTCCGCAGGATCTGGTCGGATTGCAGCCCCTGCGGTGCAAGCGCCGACTGCCTGCCCTCGCAGGCGGCCAGCGGCAACGTCACAAGTGTCACCAGAGCCGTTCGTATTCTGACGGGCATCGATGTTTCGCCATGCTCCCCTGCTGGCCGAACCGATCAATCCTTTGAAGGTTCCTATTGCCATGACGAGGCCGCGACGGGCGATCGTTGCCGGATCGACATCTTCAACGCGGTCAACGACTTCATGTAAATTGTCGAGAGTCCGACCTAGAGCGGCCATCCTTTGGTCGCGATGAAGATGGCCGCATCGGCGACGGCCATCAGCAGCAGGATGATGACCACGGCAAGCAGCGCCCCCGGCTGAAGAATTGCGCGCAAATCCTCGAGCATATGACGGGTCCATCAATCGATTGCGTGAGCTATCGTGTGACCGGCTTCTGCGGATCGTCCCGGCGTTGCGCTGCTTCGGTGTTCCGATCGAGCTGGGCGCGCTCGCTGCGGCGCAGATGCCCTGACCGCCAGACGCCGTACCAGATTGCTCCGCCGAGGACCAAAACGCAAAGACACAGCAACCAAACCGTTTTGACAGAGAGGTCTCCAAGAAGCATTCCTACGCCGGTGTTGCCCATGTCTGTGCTCCCGTTAGATAGGCGGGCAATTCGAGCGCGGCATTGTCGTTCCTAAACGCGGGTCAAGGCAGCTGTTATGGGGAGATGTGAGGCAATGTTCAGGATCGGCATCATCTCAGACACCCACGGTCTGCTGCGGCCGGAAGTGGAACAATGCTTCCGCGGGACCGCCCACATCATTCACGCCGGCGATATCGGTGCCGAGCATGTCATGGAAGGGCTACGCCGGATTGCCCCTGTCACTGCGATCCGGGGCAATGTCGATGTCGGCGATTGGGCCCGCTTCTATCCCGAGACGACGACCGTTCATCTCGCCGGGCGAGCCTTCTATGTCTTGCATGATATCAACGAGCTGAAGAGCAGGCCCGCCCCCGCGGATGTCGACGCCGTGATCTCTGGCCATTCGCATCGGGCAAGCCTCAGGACCAGGGATGGTATCACCTATCTGAACCCAGGAAGCGCCGGGCCGCGGCGATTCAAGCTGCCGATCACGCTGGCAACGATCGACATCGACGAGCATGGCGAATTTCGGGTGAACGTACGCACCCTTGATGAATGTTCTCGATAGGTCGGCCGCCTGATGGGAAGCTAGGAACACTTTCGCTCGGGTTCTGTTAGCGCAGCGAATCTCGGAGGCGCTCCATGACCGAATATCCGAAGCCGCCATATCCCCCTCAGCATCAGTCCATGCCTGGCGCGACCCGCGCGATGAACCCGCGGCCCGACCACGGCGAAGAGAGTTATAAGGGCGCCGGTCGCCTGGCCGGCAAAAAGGCCATCATTACCGGCGGAGACAGCGGCATCGGTCGTGCGGTCGCGATTGCGTATGCCCGCGAAGGCGCAGACCTCGCTATCGCCTATTTGAATGAGGATGAGGATGCCGCGGAAGTCAAAGCGCTGGTGGAGCGGGAGGGACGGAAGGCCATCCTGATTGCAGGAGACATCCGCGACCCCGGCCATTGTCGCGCGATCGTGCGGCGCGCCGTCGAGGAACTCGGCGGACTGGACATCCTGGTCAACAACGCCGCCCATCAGGCCACGTTCAAGGACATCGGCGATATCAGCGATGACGAGTGGCAGCGCACGTTCGAGGTGAACATCCATGCGATGTTCTATTTGACCAAGGCGGCCGTGCCCCATATGCGTCCCGGTGCTGCGATCGTGAATACGGCCTCGGTCAACTCCGACATGCCGAATCCGAGCCTGCTCGCCTACGCAACGACCAAGGGCGCCATTCAGAATTTTACCGGCGGGCTCGCCCAGATGTTGGCGTCGAAGGGCATTCGGGTCAATGCGGTTGCGCCTGGCCCGATCTGGACGCCGCTTATCCCATCGACCATGCCGGAGGAAACGGTCAAGAATTTTGGCAAGCAAGTGCCGATGCAGCGTGCAGGGCAGCCGGCCGAACTCGCGACAGCCTACGTCATGCTTGCCGATCCGCTGTCGAGCTACACCTCGGGAGCGACACTGGCCGTCACCGGCGGAAAGCCCTTCATTTAAGACGTTCCGTCTTGACCTCGATGCGAAACAACGGGCTTCTATCTGGCTTCAGAACCTCCAGCTTCCAGACACCGCCGGGCGCGAGCACATCTTCGATGTCGCGGCTGAGCAGGAGCGCCTTTTTCCAAGCCGCGGCCTCGTCGGGCAAATCCTCGCCGACCAGATCCTCGAAGGGATGACCGTTGTGAATGTTGAAATAGTAGCGTGGCATCTCGCCAGAACGTCCGATCTCGCTGCAATGTTCCGGCTGCATGCGGCCGCGCAATGGCTGGACCCGGCCGCCCCGCGCAGCCCCTCAGAGCATGATGACATAGACAGCAAAAGGCGATGTCCGCAGCCGAATCGGGAACCAGCAATGCGCAATCATCGCGATTTCGGTCGTCCTCGCAGGCGTCGGCGGCGCACCTTGCCGATCAGCTACGGAAGATCACCATGGCCGCAGCCCTCCGGTCACTCGCGGCAGCGCTCGTTATCGGCGTGCTGACCGGGCGGCGACGCTAGACGGGATAGCCGACGGCGAAGATCGGCGCTATCCAGAGGGGATGGCGCGCAAGCTCAAGACATATCAGACGTCCCTTGGCTTCCACGATCTCGCGGTCGCGGCGCCGTCGATGAAGGCCGCGCTCGAGGCCTGGGGCGCCGGAAGCAACCTCTTTCACCAGGGGTTGGCCACGGAGACCGATGATCCCGAGGTGGTTGCGGCGACCATGGCAAAGCCCGGCGTGGTCCTCCGACGGGCAGTCGGATCGAGCGGACGATTTTCCGAGCACTCCAGCATACCCTCGCAAGCGGCCGCGGATCGTGCGCATGAGCAGCCCGCGCCGCGCCGATCGAAGCCGCACGGGCGACAACCGTCCCAGGTCAGCAGCAAGGCCGCGCGACAAGCGGCTGCAAACTACGAGAAAGAGCAGCGGCGGCGCGAGGCGCAAAGCCGGCGCGAAGAAGCCGCCCGAGCCAAGGTCAGGGAGCGCCAGGAGCGGGCTATCGCAAAAGCGCAGGCTGCGCTCGAAGACGCCGAGCGGGAGCATGGAGCCAGGCTTGAGGCCATTGAAGCCGAGCGGGCCGCGGTGGACGCGCGGGCGGCTGCGGAGGATGAGCGGTGGGCCGGGCAAAAGGCCAAGCTGACGGCCGCGCTGCGTCGCGCGCGGAATAGCGAGTGACCAGCAGATGATCTAGAACAGGCCAGCTGAAGGGTTTGTCTTTGACAAACCCTTCAGCCACGAAATGAGGCCCGGTTCATTCGGTCTGTTCGACCGCTGCAGGCATCTTTGCCACCGACATCAGCGAGCGGGCGACCTGGTTGAGAAGCTGATCGGCATTCTCTTCTTCGGCAAGCGATTTCGAGAGCAGGCTGACGACGGCGCTATGGCGCAGTTGCTGGGCGAGATTGCGTGCGGTGGTGTATCCGGCGATCTCGTAATGCTCGACCCGCTGGGCTGCTCCGATCAGCGCCAGATCGGCTGCGGCGTCCTCCTTCTCTTCGCCTTCGGCGATGATTTCCTGCCCCTCCTCGATCAGACCCATCATCCCCTTGCAGGGCTTGGCCCGCGCGGTCTTGCCGAGCATCTCGAAGCACTCATTGATGCGCTCGATCTGGGCCTCGGTTTCGTTCAGGTGCTGCTCGAACAGCTCGCGCAGCTGATCGAAACGCGCCGCCTGCGCCATTTTCGGCAGGGCTTTTGTCAGCTGCTTTTCGGCGTGCAGGATGTCGCGAAGCTCGTTGATCAGGAGATCGCCGAGACCGGCCTCGTCGACCGGCGGAGAACTCTCGGTGACAAGCGCCGTCGCCGGACCAGGGTCGCCGGCCTGGATAGCCGGGGATTCCGTAAAGACCCACTCGCCGCCCTCGTTCCAGGGGCCGCGGGTGTCGATCTCGCCGTGGTCGCCGGTTCCGGTCGAATCGTTGAAGAACTGGTCGACGAGACCGGGCGTGGGGGCAATCCGGCCGATGCTGAAGGCCGGCTTGGCCATGCTTTCGAGAGCCAGCGCGAACGCCTTCATATGCGTGATCTCGCGGGTCATCAGGAATTGAAGCGCGTCCTTTGTGCCCGCGTCGTCAGAGAAATTGATCAGCCGCTCGTAGACGATCTTGGCTCTCGCCTCGGCGGCGATGTTGCTGCGCAGGTCGACGTCGAGCTCGCCGGTGATCTTGAGGTAATCCGCGGTCCAAGCGTTGCCTTGGGAGTTGAACAGGTTCACGCCGCCGCCGCCTGCAATCGCAATCAGGGGGTCCGCCTCGGCGGCTTGGCGATCGAATTTCGACGGCTTCAGATGCATACGGGCGAGAGTGCCGACCACCTCGAGATGGCTGAGTTCCTCGGTGCCGATATCCATGAGAAGATCCTTGCGATCCGGATCTTCGCAGTTGAGCCCCTGTATCGAATATTGCATGGCAGCGGCGAGCTCGCCGTTGGCGCCGCCGAACTGCTCGAGAAGCATATTGCCGAACCTGGGATCAGGCTCGTCGACGCGGACGGTGAACATCAGTTTCTTGACGTGGTGGTACATGGATTGCCCTTGACGTGAGAGAGACGCTCCACGAACCGGCGGACACTGACGTTAGTTCCTAGAGTTCGAAGTGGCTTTGTGAGGATGACCTTGCATCGCGCCGAGATGGATTCACACCTCGGTGGTATTTGGCCAGTGGGCCGATCAGGCATCGGTGTTGAAATCGCGCAACGACCAGCTCTCCTCTTGGAACGTGGCCGTCAACTTTCGCATTATCGGCACGCACAACCCAGGAGGAGAAGAAAATGCGAAGGCTTGCTCTTGTAGCTTTGGCAGTCGGAGCGATTTCGGCTGCAACTGCGGCGCCCGCCGAGGCGCGCTGGCACGGCGGCGGATGGCACGGAGGGTGGGGCGGGCCTGGAATAGGCTTCGGCCTTGCTGCCGGTGCCCTGGCGTTTGGCGCCGCGGCAGCGGCTTCGCCCTACTATTACGGACCGGGATATTATCCAGGTCCCTACGCCTATTATGGCCCGCCCTATGCCTATTACGGCCCACGCTACTACCGTCCGCGCTATTACCGCTCGTATTATCGGCCATACGGCTACTGGTGATGACAACGGCCCGGCTACAAGCCGGGCCTTCATCTCGACAGGCCTTGCCCCTCAGAAGCGGGCGTTCCGACTAATCCTTTGCCTTGTCCAGCTCCGCCGCAACCTGGCCGTAGTTCAACAGGGCGACCAACGTTGTCCCGCCGAGGATATTGCCGAGCAGAGTAGGGACGAAAAATTCAAGGAAGTATTGTCCAAACGAAGCTTCCCGAAGCAGCACCAGGTAAGCACACTCGACCGAGCCCGCGATGATGTGGGCAAACTGCCCGAGCGCCACGACGTAAGTCATGATCAGGACGATATGCGCACCTGATCCCTTGGTCGCCGGCAGCAGCCACATCATCAGCGCGATCAGCCAGCCGGCGAACCCGGCTCGGACCATGGTGGCCGAGAAATTGCCTTCGACAGTGTGCCGGCCAAGCTCGAGAAATGCATCATCGATTTTCGGTCCAAAGATGTCGGTGTGTGCGAGCACGTAGCTGACCGCCCACGTGCCGGCGATATTGGAGGCCAGCACGAGTCCCCACAGCTTCAGCACATTGGCCAGCGTCGCGAGATTGCGGTGATGCAGCAGAGGAAGGATGGGTGTGAGGGTATTCTCGGTGAAGAGCTGCTGCCGTCCCAACACGACCACCAGAAAGCCGACGGTATAGCCCAGCGGCGCGACGAGCCGCCGGGTCCCCTCATCGGAGATCGCAGCCTGAAACTCGCCCTGGACCACGAGGGACAGTCCCATCGACAGGCCCGCGGCAAGGCCGGACAGGAGGATGGCCCACCACCGCCGCTTGAGTTCCTGCTCTCCCTCGGCTCGTATGGTTTCGTGAATCAGCGCGGCGCTCGGCCTGCTCTGAGACTCGATTTCCTCGGTCTGTCGCGGCGACACGCCATCGAGCTCGGATGCTGCATTGAATGAGGCTGCTTCGCTCGACTTGTTCAATGCGCGCTCGCAAAAGGCTGGGACTTTCGTTCCAAGCCGCCTGATGACGATCCGTTCCTCGCCGCCACTCCCCGGCACCGGGACAGGAGGGAGGCGTAAGGCCAAACCCGGTCATCTCTTGATCGCGTCTTCCAGCCGATCACGCCGGCCGCGATGTCACGATATCCTACTTGGAAAGCCGCTTGATGGTCTTGGCCGCGTGGTTGGGCCCGCGCCATCCCAGAAATTTGAGCTCCTTGTTCTCAAGCGCGTTTGTCGCGCGGAAGAACTCCTCCAGCTCGCCGCATGCGCGCGAGGGGAGGTGGCGTATATCCTTGAGATCAGTCTCGAGGGGCGATCGGTCCGGCACCGCGAACACGCGATCGTTCCGTTCTTTTCTGCTGCCGCTCTTCTGCTCGACTTCGAGGACGCCGACCGGCCTGCATTTGAGCACGACGCCGGGGTATGTCTTCGCATCATGGATGATCAGTACGTCGAGGGGATCGCCATCGGGAGCTTTGGTGGAAGGAATAAAGCCCCAGTCATACGGATAGCTCAGCCCTGCCATCAGCGGCTTTGCCAGCGTAAAGATCCCGAGCTCGGGATCGAAATCCAGTTTGCAGGAGCTCCCGCGAGGCGTCTCGACAACCGCGAAAATTTGTCCGTCGTCAGCCCATGTCGGCAGTTTGAGAAGGTTGGTCATCTCACGCACCCTGTGCTGCACCTACATCACGTGTCATCGCTCCGCGCGATCTTCCTGCACTCTACAAAACGAGGGCCGAGCAATGATAGTTCCCGCGCCCGACCTGGTGGTCACGCCAGGCGCGCAAGGCGTGAATTGAGTAAGCAACTCAAAAACCTGCAAACGGCGGGAATTCCGAGAACTAACCTATGTTCATGCGGGCATCGGCAAGCGGTTGTACAATCCATGCGTAGTGGAAGGAATGACCATGGGATTGAAACGCAAGCGCTTTAAACAGAAGGATTCCCTTGAGACCAGGCTCACGCAGTTCGCGCGGGATATGCGTAGGCGGGCTGATCAGAAGCCACCGGGGGATCAGCGAGATGCGTTTCTGAAGCGCGCTTACAATGCAGACCAGGCGATCGATCTGGAGCGGCAGCTTCGGGAGCATCGATAGGAGCGAACGACCGCAGGTTCGGTTGGTCCGGAGGGGAGCGCTCCCTCAACTCGGCCTCCATTCACGAAGGCCGTTCTGTTGAGAGGGTGCGGGGCTTTGGAATGCGAAGTACGATGGACCGTCCGCTTCGCACCAGTGCTCAAGGGGAACAAAATCCTGTAGATCTTCTTGACGTATCGGGACAGCAGCGAAATGCGTTCACAAGTGCTGTCAAAATGACGCCGCCATGTTCCGCGAAACGAAGGCCGATGAGAGAATTCCCGAGAGGACCGCTGAAGTGGCGGCGATCATCGCGGAAGAAGGCTTGCGATACGTCAGTGACGCAAAGCCGGGCTACACCCGCAAGCGCACCGGCACCACCTTCTCCTACTACGACCAGAGCGGCGCCCGCATCACGAACAAGGACATCATCCGCCGTATCAAGTCGATCGGCATTCCGCCGGCCTATGAGCGGGTGTGGATCTGTCCCGTTGCCAACGGCCATATCCAGGCGACGGGCTATGATGCACGCGGCCGCAAGCAATATCGCTATCACGCTAAATGGCGTGAATTGCGTGATCAGAACAAATACGAGCACGTCATGCAGTTCGCAGCTGCGCTTCCTGCACTGCGGTTCCGTGTCGCCGCCGACATGAAGCGCGAAGGCTTGCCTCGGGAAAAGATTCTCGCGACCGTCGTCAGCCTTCTCGAGAAGACCCTCATTCGGGTCGGCAATGCCGAGTATGCCAATACAAACAACTCCTACGGACTGACGACCATGCGCCGCAGGCATGTGGCGATCAAAGGTTCGACCCTGAAATTTGAGTTTACCGGGAAGTCCGGCAAGCAATGGAAGCTTTCGGTAGAGGACAGGCGCATTGCGGCAATCGTCAAGCACTGCGCCGACTTGCCGGGGCATGAGCTCTTCAAATATCTCGACGACAACGGCGAACCACGTACGATCGATTCCGGCGACGTGAATGCCTACATCAAGGAAATCACCGGGCAGGATTTTACGGCCAAGGATTTCCGAACCTGGGCCGGCACCGTGCTGGCTGCGCTCGCATTGGCCGAGTTCAAGACGTATGACTCCCAGGCTGAAGCAAAACGGAACGTCGTGGCCGCCATCGATAAAGTCGCCAGACAACTTGGCAACACGCCAGCCATTTGTCGCAAATGCTACGTGCATCCGGAAATTCTGGGCGCCTATATGTCTGGCGACCTGGCAAAAATGATCGAGGACAAGATCGCGGAGAGGTTCAAGCGTCAGTATAGCAAATTGAGCGCGGACGAAGTGATGGTCCTGGCGTTCCTGAATAAGCGGCTGAAGGCGACGCGCAAGGCGGGGGAGAGCGCCAAGCTCGCGGCGTGATCCTCATGCATTTGATCGAAATCTTCCTGCCTCTCAGCAACAACCACGGCAAGCGGTTTGATTCGAAGCTCTATCAGTCCCTGGAACACGAACTGACCGAACGCTTTGGCGGGGTCACGGCTTTCAAACGGGCGCCGGCCTCGGGCGAGAACAAAGAAGGGTCACAGGTCGTCCGGGATGAGATCATCATCCTTGAGGTTATGACCGAAGAGCTCGATCGTGCATGGTGGGCGGACCGCCGCAAACAACTCGAAGAGATGCTCGATCAGGACGAGATCCTTATCCGCGCCAGCGAAATTGAAAAGCTTTAGTCGTGAAGCGATGAAGGTTTGGTCTGCCGGCGCGCCTATCGGCGAGAGGCAAGGCTTGGACCCGGAGCCTTTGCCTCGATCGCGCCGCCCTGCAGCGCCGCCCGCCTTTCCGCGACCGCATGATCGAACAGCTCGAGGACGAGGCCGAATGCGGCCATGTCCTCCTGCTCGATGGCTCCCTCGTCGTAGCACTTGAGGGTCTCGCCGATGATCGCATCGACCTCCCGTTGCGATGCCAGCAGGTCCTGTTCGGACTCGGCACCGCGAACCTCCGACACCACGGCAAGAATACGGTTGCGATAGCCGGTGTTGTCGTCCCGCTCGTCCCGGTTCAGATAGCGACGCAGCCATGCGGCGGCCGAACCGATCCCGGACAGGAGCAGCAGGGCGAACCAGAAGTAGTCGCTGTACTTGTCCAGAAAGGTCCGCTCGGTCCCGTTGATGACCGCCGCGGCGCCCCTGTGCACGGAGGGCTCCGCCTCCTTCTCCGTATCCGGTTTCGTGATGTGCGTCGCGCCGGCGACACGTTGCGTGATCGTGTCGCGCACCGCGAAAAGCTGCCGGTAGAAGGCCGCCGCCTTGGCTTCCGACAGTTCTTTTCGGGCCAGGATGAGATGGTTGACGCTGATGGTGTCGATCTTGTCCTCGGGCCAGGCCGGGTTCGCGTTGAAGACGCTGCCGGGGATCTCCTCGGCTTCGTAGCGGGGATGCCGCAGGGCAATCGCCTCGGACGCTTCGACGGCAAGAAACTTCGGAGCTCCGCGCGACCGCGAAGTCGCGGCGATCGCGGCGGCGGTGATCTTGCTGTCGAGCGGACCGACCGCAAGATAGGCGTCGAGAGTGGCGTCCTGCGCGAGCTTTTCGATTTCGTCGGTCCCGAATTGAGCCGTGGCAACCTTGTCGGGCTGCACGCCTGAGCCCTCTAGAATTGTCCGCAGGACCGCGACGTTGGCGTCGGTCTTTCCGATGATGCCGACCTTATGCCCAGCAAGATCGGCGATCTCTCCGATCTTCGCGGCGGCGTTCTTCTTGGAGCCCTTGCCTGCGCGTCCCGACTGCGACCATATGACGACATAGTTCTTGCGCAGGACGGCCAGTGTCTGCGCATCAGCCGGCATGGCGAGGTCACCGCGACCGATTGCCAGGTCAGTTTTGCCGGCACCCAGGAGGGCAAGGGATTCGGCCGCTCCGGCGGTGGCGATAGGAAGCAGTCTAACCGTCCTGCTTTCCTCTTCGAAGGCCTCCGCCATTGCTTGGACCACCTGGTGGTCTTCGCTGCCCGAGGGGCCGACGGCGATCCGAAGAGTCTCGGGCTGCAGGACGTAGAAGAGCGCCGCGGCAGCGGTGCCGAAGACGACGAATCCTAACGCCAACAGGATCAGGAGCCTTCGCTGGCGTCGATCGGGGGCTCTCCTGACTGCATCGGACGGTGGCATCAGCGGGCTCTCGGTGAGCAAGCGCCTGGGAGCTTGGAACGAACCGTCGCCCGACCCGAATGTTCCATCGCATGCGAGGACCTCTGCGGACGCGCGGGAACCTTGGCATCATTCGTGGGTTCTCGCATGCCGCATATGGCGGCGAGGAGAGAAAGATGAACAAGCTTCTGCTGAGCGCTGCGATGGCGGCGATGATCTCGACGGGCGCGATGGCGCAGTCCACCGTCGTCACCACCACGGGCGCGGGACATGCCGCCGCCGTACAGATCGAGCCCGAATACCGCACGAAGATCCGCACCTACGTTACCGAGCACAAGGTTCGTCCAGTGGAGACCCGCGAGAAGATCGTCGTCGGCCAGCCAGTGCCGCGCGAAGTCGAACTCGAGGCGGTGCCCGCCGACTGGGGTCCCTCGCTCACCAAGTACCGCTATGTCTATTCGGGCGAGCGCGTGATGCTGGTCGATCCGTCGACCCGCACGGTCGTCCAGGAGATCGACTAATCCTCCAGTGGCGGGGCCGCCCAACCAGGCGACCCGCCACTCCAATCCGGCCCCTGCCGATACCTGATGTCCCTTTTGCGAGCGGCCGTTCATGCCGATCATTCGTTATTTCGTTTTCGTCGGCGGGCTGCTGCTGGCGCTGCTCTTCGCTGCTGAATGGTACCTGCCGGCCCCCGCCGAGCGCGCGGGCCCATCCGATCCGGACAGGAGCATCATCCGGATCGCCTCGGCGAGGAGCCTCCCGGAGAAGATCGTGTTCGACACGCGTCCGCGCGCCGATTTGCCGACAATGGCGCAGGCCGATCCGCTCCCCGAAAAACCCAAGCAGCAAGTGCGGGAAGCCCTGGCCACAATGCCTGCAGCGCCTGCCGTCGAGGTCAAGAAAGAGGCGCCCGCCCGCGTCTCCTCAGGCCCCCGTCCGCATCCGAAGCGCTGGGCAAAACTACAGAAAAGGACACCCGACCGACGTCTGGCCTTCGAGCGGCCCGGCCCATTTGCCGGCGGATGGTGGTGACGGAATGCTGGCGCGCGATGCTGAAAATGAAAAGGCCGCCCGGCGACCCAGCGCGGAACGGTTTTGGTGAAAGCTCGCTTCGTCTGGTCGGAGACTATTCCGGACACCCAAGGCAGGCCCGCGTGAAGATACGGAACGCTGCCATTTTCGCGCCGTTGTCGGATCATGGGCGCAGGGTCGAGGAGTCGTCGCGATGCTGGAAACGAACGATCTGCTGGTGAAATGTCCCCGGTGCGGTGCCTGGCCGATGGCCGTGAGCGCTCGGAGAAGCATGGTTGCGCAGCCCGAGGTTTCCTTCCGCTGCGCGCGCTGTGGCAGCGAGGAAGTCGGTCGCCTGCGTCATGCTGCGGGGCCGTATCCCGGCGGTCGCGGTCGCGACGCTGCGTGACGGGATGGGTCGCCGGCGTTGCGCCTCTCCGGAACGCGTCTCGTTTGGGGGAATTGATGGCCCAGAGGTCAACCTGAGAGGAGACGATCATGAAACCGATTCTTGTTGCCGCGTGTCTGCTGACCCTGGCATCGATTTCGCCGGCGGAGGCCAAGGGGTGCATCAAGGGCGCCATCGTCGGCGGTGTCGCCGGCCATATGGCAGGACACGGCAAGCTCGGCGCGGCCGCAGGATGCGTGATCGGGCATCATGAGGCCAACAAGCAAAAGAACCCGAACGATTCGAATGCCCAGGCGCCGTCGGGCCAGAAGTAGCGGCCGGCGGCCGGGTGTCAGGGGCGCGTCGGATGAAGATTCGCCCCCATTCGGAAAGTCACATCGTCGGGCTCGAGGACGGCTCGCGCCATGCCCTGCCTTGAAGCGCAATACGGGGATATAGTCTCGCGGCTGCTGGTTTGAATTCGCGCTGGCTTCAGTCGAGCCGCGCCTTCCCTTCGCGACGCGAGCACGCCCATGAGCGTTTCCGTCATCGAACAGGCCAAAATCCAGGCGCAGGTCCTGGTCCCGCTGGTCAAGGCGCTCCAGGCCGAGCTCGGCGAGGCGCGTGCCAACGCCATCGTACGCAAGGCGCTTGGCGAACTTTATCGCGGCTTCGGCGAGGCGTTTTGGAAAGCCAAGAACGAGAGCGATCTCGGCAAGGCCGTCGGCTCCGCCTTCGCGACTTACGCGCGCGACGATGCTCTCAGCTACGACGTGATCGAACAGACGCGGGATGCGTTCGCCTTCGACGTGAAGCGATGCGCCTATGCCGAGTTCTACAAGGCGCTGGGTGAGCCGGAGCTCGGCTTCCTCATGGTCTGCACCGCCGACTTTGCGACCGCGGACGGCTTCGCTCCGGACATCAAGCTGACGCGCACACAGACCATCATGCAGGGCGCCGATCATTGCGACTTCCGCTACCGGCGCATTGCGGAGGTATCAAAGGGAAGGGCGGGTGAATGATGCGGACGACTTGGCTTGCCGTCGCGGTGACGGCGCTGACGGCATCGAGCGCGAATGCCGCAATCATCGACTGGCAGGCCGAGCTCCAGCGCTGCCGCGAGCTGCGCGCGAGCGTGGCGCCGCTGCTTCAGGCCGGCGAGGGCATTTCTGCCGTCGGCCGCTCCAACCGATCCGTCCGTCGCTGCATCTGGATTCAGCGCATGGCGGTGCGCAAGAAAGTCCCCGGCGCGGAGACGTGGTAGCGGCGACTGTCAGTCGCGCCTGTTTTTCGGTGCGAGCAGCAAGTCCTTCAGTCCGGTCGGATAGAGGCTCGGGCCATCAGGCAGATCGAGATCGGCGAGGTCGAATCACCGGGCCACAATCTCTGCGCCGTGTCCTCGCGGAAGTCGGCCGCGAGCAGGCGCCCGTCGCGCCAGTGCAGGCCGATCGCGACGACGCGAATGTGGGAATGCGGGCGCCATGTGGTCATGGGGCATGGGATAGTCGCAGCAACGCGGTTTCGAAGGAAGGGGCACAAATGTCTCCCCATCGTCGTCCTGGCGAAAGCCAGGACCCCGGTCGGTGTGGTCGATGCGCGATGTGACTACCAGCGTTCGCAACAACGAAATTTGGTGGTTATGGGTCCTGGCTTTCGCAAGGACGACATCGGAGCTTTAAGCTGCACCCCGCCAAAGCGTCGCCAAGAGTCGCATGATATCAGCCCTTGACCGCGCCGGCCGTGAGCCCGGACACGACATAGCGGCGCACCGCCAGCGAGAAGATCAGCACCGGCGCCATCACCAGCGAGCCGCCGGCGGCGATCTTGCCCCATTCCCAGCCCTCGTAGTTCATGAAGTTGACTACGGCGACCGGCGCGGTGCGCGCATGGGTGCGGGTCAGGATCAGCGCGAAGAAGAAATCATTCCAGGCGTAGAGGAAGCACAGGATTGCGGTCGCGGCGATGCCTGGTGTTACCATCGGCAGCACGATCCTGGTGAACACCGTGCGCGTCCGCGCGCCGTCGACGAGGGCGGCCTCTTCCAGCGAGACGGGAATCGTGTCGAAGAACGGCTGCATCATCCAGATCACCAGCGGCAGGTTGAAGCTGGTGTAGACCAAAACGAGGCCGGTAATGGTGTCGAGCAGCCCGATCCAGCGGTAGAACAGGAAGAAGGGAATCGTGAACGCGATCGGCGGCGCCATGCGCGTCACCAGGATCGCGAAGGAGAGCGCATGCTTGGCGCGGCCGGACCAGCGCGACAGCGCGTAGGCCGCAGGCACGCCGAACAGCAATGCGAGTGCGGTCGAGAGCGAGGCGCTGAGCAGGCTGTTGACGAAGGACGCCGAGAACGCGCTGTGCCAGAGCGCGACGTAATTCTGCAGCGTCGGCGTGAAGATCAGCGGCGGCGGAAATTGCAGGATCTGGTCATTGGTCTTGAAGCTCATCTGCAACAGCCACAGGAACGGCGACAGCAGAATGAGCAGTGTGATCGTGATCGCGATCAGCCGGCCTGAGGTGGCCTTGCGCAAGGACGACGTGCTCACGCCAGCGCCTCCTTGCGTTGGCCCATCCAGACCAGGCCCAGGCTGATGCCGCAGACCAGCAGCAGCATCACCACGGTGACCGCGCTGGAATAGCCGATCTCATTGGTGTCGAAGGCGAGCAGGTACGCATAATAGTTGGTGACTTCAGTGACGGTGCCGGGGCCGCCGCCGGTGAGCAGGAAGATCAGTGGGAACGCCTTCACGCTGTCGATCAGGCGGAACATGCCCGAGATCACCAGGATCGGCGTGATGAAGGGCAGCGTCACGTACCAGAAGATTTGCAGCTTGCCGGCGCCATCGACGAGGGCGGCTTCCGAATATTCGTCGGGGATGGTTTGCAGCGCCGCCAGCACCATCAGGAAGGTGAACGGCGTCCACTCCCAGGTGTCGGCGATGATGATCGAGGCCAGCGCGAAATCGACGCTCGAGGTCAGCGCCGGCAGCGTGAAGTGCAGCGCTTGCGCGGCATAGTAGACCGGGCTGATGTCAGGTGCGTAGATCAGCTTCCAGATCACCGCGACCACGATCGGTGGCAGCACCATCGGAATCAGGAAGAAGGTGCGCGCGAGCTCGACGAAGCGCGACGGCACGTTCAGAAGCAGCGCCAGCAGCATGCCGAGCAGCACCTGGAACAGCACGCTCGCGACCGACAGCTTGGCCTGCACGGCCAGCGAGTTGACGAAGCGCGGATCGCCGGGCAGCAGCGAATAGTTGCGGAACGGCTCGCTGAAATCAGTGGCCGAGCCCGGCGTCGTCAGCTGGAACGGCGTCAGACTGGTCACAACGAGATAGATCGCCGGCAGCACGGCGACCGCGAACAGCACGATCAGGCTCGGGGTGAGCGCGAAGGCGATGAACCTGCGGCGCTCCAGGTCAATTCCGCTCTCGGTCAATTCCACTCTCGCTCAAAGCTTCGTCCCGGCGCGGCGGAGTGCGGCGATGGCCTGGTCCTGCGCTGCGTTCATCGCGTCCTTGGCCGGCAGCTGGCCGGTTGCGACCTGCTCGAACGCCTTGTTGAGGATGTCGCCGACGATGGGAAACTCCTTCGAGGTGCGATAGGCCATGTAGTTCTCGCCCTTGCCTGGCAGCTCCAGCACCTCGAGATAGAGCGCGCCGAGGTCCTGGCCGTTCACCGTGTTGAGCTTGCGGTAGTCCTCGCTGCTGATGATCGAGCGGCGGCAGATCGAGGAGTGGCCGTGCTCCTTTACGAGCTTCATCGAGATCTCGGGTGAGAGCGCCCATTTGATGAATTCCCACGCCGCCTTCTGGTTCTTGGCGTTCTTGGGAATGCCGAGGCCCTGGCTGTTGGACGCCGGATAATCGTGCACGGGGCCGGCGGGCGAGCGCACCACGCGCGAGGTGTCCTTCACCTTGCTCTCGTCGGAGAGCAGGATCGGGCTCACCCAGGCGCTGGAATGGATGAAAATGTTGGCGCGGCCGGTCAGCATCGCCTGCCGCGCCTGGTCCTCGGTGTAGGTCAACACGCCTTTCGGCGCGCTCTTCAAAAGGTTCGCGTAGAACTCGACGCCCTGGATCGCCTCGGGCGTATTCAGCGCCGGCATCGGGTCACCGGGCGGATTCCTGAAGATGTTGCCGCCAAAGCCCTGGATGTAGGGCGGCAGATTCCAGTTGTGCAGGAACCACGACACCAGGCCGCTGACGCCATCGGTGCCGTTGATCTCGGCACAGACCTGCTGCAGCTCGGCGAACGTCTTGGGGATCTTCAGTCCCTTCTTCTCCATCAGGTCCATGCGCGACAGGCCCATCAGCATGGCACCGCCTTCCCAGGAATAGCCGTAAGTGGCACCCTTGCCGTCGCGATAGGGCACCTGCGCGCCGTCGACGAAGTCTTTCGGATTCCACTCTGCCGGCGTCAGATTGGCATCGCTCGTGAACTCGTCGAGATTGGCGAGCAGGCCGGCCGCGATCCAACGCGTCGCGAGCGTGAAGGTGACATTGACGAAATCATAGGCCGAGCCGCCCGAGGACAGCTCGAGATTGGCCTGCTGGTTGTACACCGGCAGGGCCGAGAGCTGGAGGTCAACCGTCATGCCGGTCTTGTTCTCGAACTCGGGGATGTAATTTTGCAGCAGCGTGAAGAAGCGGTGCTGGAACGAGGCGCCGTGCAGCGTCACGCCGGCAAACGGCTTTGTCTGCGCAATCAGCGGCGCGGGGAATGCGGCAAGTGCCGCGCCCGCGGCGCTGGCCTTCAGCAATTTGCGACGGGTGATCGAGCCTGCGCGCGATGCGTTTGTCATCTTTACCTCCCTCAATGTTGTCTGGCTTCAACGCGTCCGTCTGGTGCGGACGTTCTCGTCTTCGGCGTCTTTCTTCTTCTGGCGCGCCATGGCCGTGATGATGTTTCCTTCGGTGAGGTCCATCAGCTTGTGCATCGCCTGACGCGCACCGTCGGGATTGCGCGCCCAGATCTCGTCGAGCACGGCGCGGTGATAGGGCAGGCTCTTCCGTGGCGCGCCGGGATTTGTGCTCGACAAATCGAATGACATCCGCAGTGCGGCCGCGACTGTCGCGCCGAACGCGATCAGGAAATCGTTGCCGGTGGCGATGAGGATGCCGCGGTGGAATTGCAAGTCGGGCTCGGCATAGGCGACGCGGTCCATGCCGGCCGCGTCCATGCCGCGATAGGCGCGCTCGATCCGGGCAAAATCCTCGTCGGTGCCGCGCTCCGCACAGATTGCGCAGGCCTCCGGCTCGACGATGCGGCGCACTTCCAAAATCTGCTTGGCGAATTCCTGCGCCGGCAGGGCCGACAGCGTCCAGTTCAACAGCTCCTCATCGAGCATGTTCCAGTCGAACCGCGCCCGCACATGCGTACCGGCCTTCTGCTTCGAGGCGATCAGGCCCTTGGCCTTGAGCAGCGACAGCGCCTCGCGGATCGAGGCGCGGCTGACATCGAAGCGCGATGCGAGCTCGATCTCGCGCGGCAGCGTCGTGCCCTCGCGCCAGACGCCGGTCAGGATCATCCGGGCGACCTCTCGGGCGACCTGGGCGCTCGATTGCGGGCTGTCCTTGCTGGGAGATTTTGCCACGGTGATCCCGGATTCACGGAATAAAATGTCTGATTTATTGCGACTTCCGACGAAGAAGCGCCAAGAACATAGCCTTGGTGGCAGATAATCAAACCCGGCCTGGTTTGACAAGAATTATTATGTCAGACATATTTTTCTATTGACTCGAGCCGCGCAAGGACAAGGCCATCGTGACAAAGCCCCACATCATCCTGGTCATGACCGACCAGCAGCGTTTCGACACGATCGCGGCGACCGGGCATCCCTATATGAAGACGCCGAATCTCGACCGCCTGGTGCGCGAGGGCGTCTATTTCGACAATTGCTTCATCAACGCGCCGAGCTGCGTGCCCTCGCGCGCGGCGCTGTTCTCCGGCATCTATCCGCATGCCTCGGGCGTGCTGAAGAACGGCCAGCACTGGCAGAAGACCTGGGTGAGCAAGCTCGCCGAGGCCGGCTATCACTGCGTCAATGTCGGCAAGATGCACACCATCCCCTATGACGCGAAGGCCGGCTTCCACGAGCGCTTCGTGGTCGAGAACAAGGACCGCTTCTTCGAGGGGCGCTGGTTCGCCGACGAGCTCGACAAGGCGTTTGCCGCGCACAAGCTGACCAAGCCGTCGCGCGCCGGCTATCGCAGCCTGCCTGATTATGGTGACCGCATGGGCGCCTTCACCTGGGAGATGCCGAAGTCGCTGCACCCGGACATCTTCGTCGCGGAGACCGCGATGTGGTGGCTGGAATCTCGCCCCAAACCCGATGCGCTGTTCATGCAGATCGGCTTGCCCGGACCGCATCCGCCCTATGATCCCTTGCCGGAATATCTGGAGCATTATCTCGCCCGCAACGACCTTCCGGTGCCGCACCCGACCGAGGCCGAGATCGAGGGTCTGCCTGCGTACCTGAAGGAGAAGCGCCGTCACGACACGGAAGTGGACCACGACGCGGTGTCATGGAAGCTTGCACCGACGCATGAAGAGTTGCGCCGGCTGCGGGCACATTATTATGCCAACGTCACGATGATCGACGAGCAGATCGGCCGCCTGCTGACGACGCTGGAGGACAAAGGTTATCTCGACAATTGCGTCGTCATCTTCATGTCGGACCACGGCGACAATCTCGGTGAGCACGGGCTCAGTCAGAAATGGTCGATGTACGAGCCGGTGACGCGCATCCCGCTGCTATTCTGGTCGCCGCGTCGCTTCTCGGATGGCCGCCGCATCCGGGAAAAATGCCAGCTGTTCGATCTTGCGCCCACGATTCTCGATCTCGCCGGTGCCGAGCATCCAAAGCCGTTTCAGGCCCGCAGCCTGCTGCCGGCGCTGAAAGGTGAGGCATGGACCGGGCGCAACTTCGTGTTCTCCGAGCAGGCCGGCGACGTCGCCATGACCGGCGCAAGGCTGATCACCATGGTGCGTGATGACAGGTGGAAGGTCGTGTTCATCCACGGCGCGGCGGACGGGCAATTGTTCGATCTCGAGACCGATCCACGCGAGCGGCACAATCTCTGGAGCGCAGGCGAGCATGCCGGCGAGATCAGTCGCCTCAAGGACGCCTTCATCGACTGGCGGCAGAACAGCCTACTCGAGACGATGGACCTGAACGCCGCCGCGCGGTGAGGGCGATTTCTTCGCCTCTCCCCGCATGCGGGGAGAGGGGGTGAACCGCCGCTGCGGATGCAGCACGGATCACTCCACCAGATATTTCCTCACCGCCGCCTCGTCCCATTCAATCCCGTTCCCCGGCTCCTCGCCCGGCAGCGCAAAGCCGTCCTTGATCCTCAGCCGGCTCGCCAGCACCGCATCGGCCCAGTCGACATATTCCAGCCAGTGCGCCGTCGGCGTGACGCAGAGCAGATGCGCGCTGACCTCCGAGAACAGATGCGTCGACATCTCGATGCCGGCGGCGTGCGCCAGTGACGCGGCCCGGAGCCAGCCGGTGACGCCGCCGATGCGCTGCACGTCGGGCATCACGTAGTCGCAGGCCTCCGCCGCTAGCGCCGCCTGCATCGCAAACGCGCTGTCGAAATTCTCGCCGATCTGCACCGGCGTGCGCAGCGCGTCGGCGATGCGGGCGCAGCCCGCATAGTCGTCGTGGCGGATCGGCTCCTCGATCCAGCTCAAGCCTTCGTCGTCGAGCATCTCGCCACGGCGGATCGCCTCGGTGACCGTCAGCGCCTGATTGTAGTCGCACATCAGCGTCACCTCGTCGCCGACCGCCTTGCGCACCGCGCGCACCACGGCGAGATCGTCCCGCGCCTCCGGCCGTCCGACGCGGATTTTTGCGGCGCGAAAGCCCTCGGCCAGCAGCTTGTGGGCTTCCTCCACCGCGGCGCCCGCAGGCATGATGCCGAGGCCCTTCGAATTATAGGCCTTCACCGGCTTCGGCGCGCCGCCGAGCAGGCGCGCCAGCGGCAGGCCGCGGACGCGCGCCAGCGCATCCCATGCCGCCATGTCGATGCCGGATTGCGCCAGCCGTTGCAGGCCGGCGAGGCCGAGCAGCGTGAAACGCTGGGTCAGCTTGCGCTCGATCTCGAACGGCAGCAGCTGGTCGCCTTTGAGCAGCTCCGACATCTCCGCGACCATCGCGGTCAGCGGCTTCAGGGCCGACGGGGTGATCGCAAACAGATAGGCATGCCCTGTTACGCCCTGGTCGGTCTCGCAGTCGATCAGCACCAGCGGCGCCTTGGCAACCGCGCCGGTCGAGGTCTGCAGCGGCAAGTTCATCGGCACGATCACGGGGCGCGCATTGAAGCTGATGATGCGGATTGTCTCGGTCATGGGCGGTGGTTCCGGATTTAGCAATGCAGGTTGATCCTGATCTTAAACATTCGTCATGAAACGAAAAGGCGCCTGCTGCGACCCACCATAAAATGGGGTTGCGCCGCGCCGCGTTTGTTGGCTCTGTGCAAGCCGGCATGTCGCGCCGCAAATCCCGTTCTTGCGGCAAAAACGCACATCACGGAGCCACAGAGTGAAACAAGCGATCGCCGAAGAGCAGCACAAGAGCGGCATCCTGATCGGGGCCGTGATTGCCTTTCTCCTGCTGGCCCTGCCGCTGGCGGTCTGGCTGGACCTGACTGAACTGAACAAGTCCGCGCTCCGCCGGCAGACCGCAGATCTCAATTCAGTCATCACAAGCGTGCGCAGCTATTATGCGTCCAATGTGGTCGGGCGCATCCTGGCCAATCCCAACGGCACGACCAGGGTCGTCCACAACTACGAATCCGTCCCCGGCGCGATCCCGATCCCGGCGACGCTGTCGCTGGAGCTTGGCCGCGTCATCGGCGCGCAACAGGAGAACATCACTTACCGGTTCGTCTCCGACTTCCCGTTCCAGAACCGCGCCCCGCATCAGCTCGACAAGTTCGAGAAGGATGCGCTCGCCGCCCTGCGCGCCGATCCCGAGCAGAAGATCCTCGACACCGACACCTCGCTGTTCTCCGACAAGGTCCGCTTGATCGCGCCTGTCACCATGGGCCCGGCCTGCGTAAGCTGCCACAACAGCCACCCCGAGAGCCCGAAGAAAGACTGGAAGGTCGGCGATGTCAGAGGCATCCAGGAGGTGATCATCGCCCAGCCGATCGCCGCCAACATCTTCTCGTTCAAGTTCCTGCTGGCCTATTTCCTGATCGCCGCCGGCTGCGGGCTTTCCTTTCTCTCGCTCCAGCGCCGACAGGCCAGCCGCATCAAGGGCATGAACCGGGAGCTCGAATCCGCCAACGACTTCCTCGCCTCGCTGTCGATGAAGATCTCGCGCTACATCCCGCCGCAGGTCTACAAGAGCATCTTCTCCGGCCAGAAGGACGTCACCATCCACACCGAGCGCAAGAAGCTCACGATCTTCTTCTCCGACATCCAGAATTTCACCGCGACCACCGAGCGGCTGCAACCGGAATTGCTGACCCAGCTGCTCAACGAATATTTCACCGAGATGTCGGCGATTGCGCATGAGCATGGCGGCACCGTCGACAAGTTCATCGGCGACGCCATGCTGATCTTCTTCGGCGATCCCGAGACCAAGGGCGACCGCGCTGACGCGCAGGCCTGCCTGCAGATGGCCTGGCGCATGCAGCAGCGCCTCACCGAGCTCAATGCGAAATGGCGCGCCGCCGGCATCGAGCAGCCGTTCCGCTCGCGCATGGGCATCAATTCCGGCTATTGCAATGTCGGCAATTTCGGCAGCAGCGATCGTATGGACTACACCATCATCGGTGCCGAGGCGAACCTCGCCGCCCGCCTGCAGTCAATTGCCGAGCCCGGCGGCATCGTGCTGAGCTACGAGACCTTCGCGCTGGTCAGCGACATCGTTCGTGCCCATGCGCTGCCCGCGATCACGATGAAGGGCATCAGCCGCGAGGTCATTCCCTATGCGGTCGATGCGCTGGGCGATGCGGCAGCTGAGAAGAGCGGCGTCATCACCGAACGCGCGCCGGGGCTGGAGCTGTACCTCGACCCGGCCGTGGTGAAATCAGGCGATGCCGCACGCGTGCGCTCGCTGCTGGAAAGCGCGCTGGCGTCGCTGAAGCCGGCGTGACCTCACCGCGCCGCGCCTTCCGTAAACGCCGTCTCGATCACCGCCCCGAACGGCTGCCACGACCGCCCGTCGAACTGCACCAGGCGCATCTGCCTGATCGGCAGATAGTTCTCCGGCGACGTGTTCATCCTGATATTGGGCAGCGCGACGGAGGGATGGTAGTCCCGCAGCGACGCCGCCTGGCGCATGATGTTGTCGCGCGAGAGGTCGTCGCCGCATTGCTTCAGCACCTTGGTCAGCGCCTCCGCGGCGGCGTAGCCATAGAGCGCGGCACTGTTATTGGTGCTTTCGTCCTTGTGGTACCTGTCCATGAAGGCGAACCAGTCCTTCATGGCCGGATCGTCCTTCCAGGCGGGATCGCTGGGATCTTTCAGGAACGCCGCGGAGATCACGCCGGCGGAATTCTCCAGCCCCGCCGGCGCCATCGCGTTGGCGATCGAGGCGGAGGCATCGTTGACGATGAAGACAGGGTGCCATTTCAGCGACGCCGCGAGCCCGATCACCTTGGCCGCCGTCGACGGCACGCCGAGAAACACGAAGATGTCGGCGTCCGCGCGCTTGAGGATCGCGACGTGGCCTTCGAGATGCTCGTCATTGATGTCGAAGGCGACGTCGACCAGGACGTGTCGGTTCAGATCGCCGAGACCTTCCTGGATGCCCTTGTAGAGCATGCGGCCGAACTGGTCGTTCTGCCAGAGAACGACGATCTTCTTCCGGGGATAATAGGCCTGGATGTAGTTGGCGTAGATGCGCCCCTCCGAGCGGAACGGCGGCTGCCAGCCCATGGTCCAGGGAAACGCCCTGGCCTGGCTCAGCTCCTCGTCGCCGGAGGCGACGAACAGTTGCGGGATCTTCTTCTCGTTCAGGTACCAGCGCGTGGCGAGATTGCCCGGCGTGCCGAACGAGCCGAACATCAGATGCACGTCGTCTTTCTCGACGAGATCGCGCGTCAGCTGCAGCGCAGTGGCGGGATCGGAATTGTCGTCGCGGCTGATGAAGCGGACCTTGCGGCCGTTGATGCCGCCGCGATCGTTGATCATGTCGAAATAGGCCGCTTCCGCCTTGCCGATCGCGCCGAATTCCGAGAGCGGCCCCGAATAGGGCACGATGTTGCCGATGCGGATTTCCTTGTCGGAGCCGGGGTCGGAATTGGGTTGATCCGAACGCTCTTGCGACATGGCCCCGAGCGAGGCGAGCGCCGCGATCAAAACGAACAGCAGTCTGCCGGTGACGCGCATGCTCGACACCTTGTCGTTGGCCCCCGACGAACTCGGCTCACCCTGCATCCGGGTGCGTTGATCTATCTCAAGCGTTTGGCAATCGTGTGGCTGGGAGCGCGATGAAAGCGGCAGGCGTGCTGACGGGCTGTTCGCGATCCGTCATCCTGAGGTGCGAAGCCCGCGATGCAGGGCATCGCGGGCGGAGCCTCGAAGGATGAACAGCCCCGCTGCAATCGAGCGGAGAGAACTGGGCCGTCGCCCTTCGAGGGGCCGCTGAAGAAGCCACCTCCAGCGACAACGGCTTCGCCGTTGCGCGGGGATGACGGTGATAGACTGATCGTCCGGCTACGGCAGGCCCCTTGCCTCCAGCTGATGCACCAGCAGCAGGGTCGGCTCGGCGAGACTGTCACCGGAACCATCTAGCCCGAACGCCGCCGCGATGCCATCGTGGCTACGCAGCAGGGTCGCACGTGGGCAATGGCCGGCGCCGCAGAGCGTCTTCTTCAGGGTCTCGCCCTGCGCCACGATATCGGCGGGATCGTTGGCGGCCCAGGCCAGCAGGATCGGCTCGTCGACATTGAGGACGCCGGGATAGACCGAGCGCTTGTCATATTGAGCGGCGTCATTGCCGAAATAGGCCTTCTCGCTGTCACTGGCATCCTTGCCGGCGCGATAGAGGCCCGAGACCAGCACCACGGCAGCGACATCGGCGCGGTCGGCCTGGAGCTCGGGATGCGCCAGCAGGCTCGCGACATGGAAGGCGCCGGCGCCGTAGCCGACCGCGACGATCTCGCGGGCATCGCCGTTGAACAGGTCGATATTGCCGTGGACCCAGGACAGCGCCGCCGCCACGTCGCTCGCGCCCATCGGCCAGGTGGCGGCGGGCGCGAGGCGGTAGTTGACGCGCACCCCGATCATGCCGTTGCGCGCCGCAAAGCACATCGCGGCGTCCTGCATGTCGCGGGACAGCTCCGGCGCGCCGCGATCGCCGGTGAAGGTGTCACCGGCGACGATCAGCAGCACGGGGCGGGGCGTGTCCGCCTTGGTGGTCTCGCTGGTCGCGACGTCGAGCACGTTGGCCTCGCTGCCGCCATAGCGCAGGCCGCGCGAGAAGGTGACCTGCTCGCACAGCCGCGCGACGCCGCCGGCGGTGGTGTCGCTATCGGTGAGGCCGGTCCGAACCAGATCCGATGGTGCGGCCGGTCGCGCCGGGAGCGGACCATGTGCGGTGGCCGCGGTCATGGTCAGGAGGAGCAAAAATGCGAGACAATTCTTCATCATCAGGGGGCCGGCCTTCCACGCCCCATATTGGTGGGTCGCTTTAGCCTGTCTTTTCAATTCGCCTTATCTTGTTGGTCTTTCTTGCGGCGATTTCACGGCACCTTCGCCCCCGGGTTCAATTCCCCGGCTGGAACGTGCAATCCGCCCCGCTGCCGTCCTTCTGCCTGATGGCGTTGGGATCGATGGTGCAGCTCAGCTTGCTCAAGCTCTCGAAATTCGATCCCGCCGCGCCATCGGGCGGAATGCCGGCCAGCGCCTCGGTCGCGAAGATCTCGTTGGCGGTGGGACCGTTCACGGTCCTGGCCTTCTTGCCGAAGGTCACCTCGCAATTGCGCAACGTGATGTCGACATTGCCGGTGCGGCAGACGATCTTGTCCGCGGTCACGACAACGGGCTTCTTGTAGGGAATGTCGGCATTGGCGGCGAACAGCATCGCCACTGCCTTCTTCTCGGCGCCTGACAGCGTCGGCGACAGCGGCGCGATCACGCCGGCGAGGGCCAGCGCCGTGGAGCCGGAGATCTTGGAGGGCGAAGCGCCGGCGTCCTTGGCGACGGCGGCGTTGGCGACGGCGATTTGGGCGGCGCCAAGGACAAGGACGGCATAGACCGGCATCGTGATCTTCATTGGCGATCTCCTCTTCCGTCGCGGCTTTGCTGCCGGAGGCGCGCAGCCTATGACAGATTTCCCATCCGGGGGAGGGCAATGGTCCCGGTCATCAGCTACTTTGCCGATGAAGCAGGGTGAAGCGTGTATCGATGACGGCCTGTTGCGGCTCGGCGTCGGGATGCAGGATCCGCGCGATGATCAGCCGGGCGGCTTCCTTCCCGATCAGGTCGCCAGGCGGGCGGATCGTCGTCAACGACGGATTTGCGGCCGCGCTGAAGCTCAGATCGCCGAAGCCGACCACCGACAGGCGCTCCGGGATGGCGATGCCAAGCCTCTGGCATTCGAAGATCACGCCGAGCGCGATATGATCGTTGGAGCAGGCGATCCCGTCGACGCTCGGAAAGCGGAGCCTGGCCTCGCCCAGCAGCATGGCGCCGATTTCGGCGCTTGCCGGTGCAGGGTTCTGAATGATCTCCGCGCTGGCGCCTGGCGTGTTGCGTGCCGCCTCGACGAAGCCTTGGGCGCGCCGGGCCGCGCGGCGATCCTCATGCAGGCGGGCGCCGACAAACAGCAATCGCTTGCGCCCGCGCTGAAGAAGATGCGACGCAGCGGCATGACCGACCTGGTCGTGGTGGAAGCCGACCGCCATGTCCATGGTCGGGGAACCAAGCTCCCAGATCTCGACAACAGGCACCTTGCTGTCGTGGAGCAGCCTGCGCGTTGCTGCGCTGTGCGAGAGGCCGGTCAAGACGACAGCAGCGGGGGCCCATGACAGCGCCGTGCGGACCAGATTCTCCTCGTCGTGCTCCTTGTACTCGGTGTGGCTGAGCATCACCTGCAAGCGCTGCTTGCCGAGCTCGTCCTGCAAGGCCGCGACGGTCTCGGCGAAGAACGCATTGCGGACGGATGGCACGATGATGCTCACGACGCGCGATGAGGCGGCCGCCAAGCCACCGGCCATCAGGTTCGGCACGTAATCGAGCGCGTCGATGGCGCGTGCGATCGCTTCGCTCGCCGCCGCCGAGACCGCATCCGGCTTTCTGAAATAAAGCGACACGGTGGAGGGCGACAGCTCGGCGCGCGCCGCCACATCCATGATCGTGACTCGTTGCATCTTGCGCCGGGTGCGTATGGGCTTTGATGCGACCATGGTCATAGCGGCTCGAGATAATAGCGCTATTATGTAACCAATGCCTCGGAGAGATACAACCGCGTTCCGCGCACTAAGCGATATCATTATTTAATCAAAGGGATGAGAGGGCGATGGGGTCTCTCAATTCACGGGATCAGCCGCCGCGGCTCTGTCATTGATTTTGATATATCGCAGCGCTATTATTGATCACCGCGGCTGCAAGAACCGTCGGGACGGGAGATAAGGGCTCATGGCTTCGGTCAGCCTGCGCAAGCTTGAGAAGAGCTACGGCGCGTTTCGCGTCGTCAAGGCGATCGACCTCGAGATCCTGGACGGCGAGTTCGTCGTGCTCGTCGGCCCGTCCGGCTGCGGCAAGTCGACCACGTTGCGCATGATCGCCGGCCTCGAACGCATCAGTGGCGGCGAGATCCGGATCGGCGATCGCATCGTCAGCGATCTGCCGCCGCGCCAGCGCGACATCGCCATGGTTTTCCAGGACTACGCGCTCTACCCGCACAAGACGGTGCGCGAGAACATGGGCTTCAGCCTGAAGGTGCGGGGCGCGAACGCAGCCGACGCGGACGCCAAGATCAAGGACGCGGCGGAGATGCTCGGCATCACCCACCTGCTCGACCGGCGGCCGGGACAGCTCTCCGGCGGTCAGCGTCAGCGCGTTGCGATGGGCCGCGCCATTGTCCGGCGGCCGCAGGTCTTCCTGTTCGACGAGCCGCTCTCCAATCTCGACGCAAAACTGCGCGGCCAGGTGCGCACGGAGATCAAGCGTCTGCACCAGACGATCGGCACCACCATCGTCTATGTCACCCATGACCAGGTCGAGGCGATGACCCTGGCCGATCGCATCGTCATCCTGCGCGGTGGGGATATCGAGCAGATCGGCACGCCGGAGCAAGTGTACAATCACCCGGCCAGCGTTTTCGTTGGTGGATTCGTCGGCGCTCCCTCGATGAATTTTGCCAAGGCGAGGGCCGCCCAGGGCTATCTCGATTTCGCCGACGGCAACCGCCTGCCGCTTGCGAGCCTTCTCGGCACAAAACTCTCGGCGGCCGACGGGCGTGAATTCATCGTCGGCATCCGGCCCGAGCATTTCACACCCCGCGGGTCCGATGTCGGCTTGAACAGCCAGGTTCAGGTCGTCGAGCCGCTCGGCTCCGATACGCTGGTGCATTTTTCAGTGGGTGGCGCGACATTGACGGCGCGGCTGCCGCCCGAGTTGCGCCCGAAGGCCGGCGAAGCGATCAAGCTGGGGCTGGACCCGGCGAAGATTCACCTGTTCGATCCGGAGACGGAGCGCGCCTTGCAGTAAAAGCGCGCAGCGAGACCAACAGAAGCCAGTCAAGCCGCAACAAGCGGCGATATTTTCCGGGAGGACGGCATGAGTTCAGGACGCATTTCAAAGCTGGCGGGATTGCTTCTCGCCTGTGCAACGGCCGCATTCGCGTCAGGCGCATCCGCCGAGACCAATCTGAAGGTCTTCGTCACCAGCCAAGGACAGCCCGCCATCTGGCGCACGTTGCTCGATCAATACGAAGCGCGCAATCCCGGCATCAAGGTCAGCATCGAGCTGGGCGGCACGACCTCGGACATGCAGGCGCAATATCTCAACACGGTGCTCACAGCGAAGGATTCCTCGCTCGATGTGTTGATGCTCGACGTGATCCGCCCGGCGCAGTTTGCAGCGGCGGGCTGGACCAGCCCGATCGCAAGCGACATGTCTTCCTATCTGCGCGCCTATGCCGAGGCGAACACGATCGATGGCAAGGTGGTGGCGCTCCCCGCCTTCGCCGATTCCATGTTCCTGTATTACCGCAAGGACCTCTTGGACAAATACGGGCTTCAGCCGCCAAAAACCTGGGACGAGCTCGCGGACGCCGCCAAGAAGGTCGCCGACGGCGAGAACAATCCGAACCTGCAGGGTCTGTCGTTCCAGGGCAAGGCGATCGAAGGTGCTGTCTGCACCTTCCTGGTGCCGTACTGGAGCCAGGGCAAGGTGGTGACCAAGGACGGCAAGCTCGATTTCGATCGCGAGGCGGCGACCAAATCGCTCGCGCTCTGGAAGGGTTTTGCCGACAGCGGCGTTGCCAAGAAGAACATTGCCGAGGTCGCGACCGACGACACGCGCAAGGAATTCCAGGCCGGCAACGTCCTGTTCGCGGTGAACTGGGCCTATGCATGGGCAATGTCGCAGGGCGGCGAGTCCGCGGTCGCGGGCAAGGTTGGCGTCGCACGGCTTCCGGCCATCAAGGGCGGCGAACAGGCGACCTGCCTCGGCGGCTGGGAGTGGGGCGTTTCCGCCTTTTCCAAGCATCAGGAGGAGGCGAAGAAGCTGGTCGAATATCTGTCGAGCCCGGAGGTTTCCAAATTCGTGGCGATCAACGGCTCCCTGCTGCCGACCTACGGCAGGCTTTACAAGGACGCAGACGTGACCAGGGCAGTGCCGTGGTTCGCGGACGCGCAAGGCATCGTCGAGACGGCAAAGCCGCGGCCGGTGACGCCGCGCTACAACGAGGTCAGTGAAGCGATCAGGACCACGGTCAACGCGGTGCTTGCCGGCGCGACCACGCCGGCGGACGGCGCCGCCCAGATCGAAGCGCGCCTGAAGCGGATCATCCGCTAAAGCGCGTACAGCAATCCGGATCGGACCTGATGACGACGACATCGATGTTCAAGAGCCAGGCCGATCGCCCGGTTGCGCGGCGTCCGTGGCTGTCGCGCTGGTCCGACCCTGATGACACCACGCTTGCCGTGATGCTGCTGGCGCCCGCGGCGATCCTGCTCGGCGTGATGATCGTCTATCCGGTGAGCCGGCTGATCTACACCAGCTTTCTCGACCTGTCGCTGACCTCGGGCCTGCCGGCGCGCTTCGCCGGGCTCGCGAACTTCAGGCAGATGCCCGATGATCCGGTGTTCTGGCAGGCGACCTGGAACACGGTGCTGATCACGCTGATCACCGTGCCCGGCTCGCTCGTCGTCGGGTTCGCACTCGCACTGCTCGCCAATCTGCCGTTCCAGGTGAAATGGCCGGTGCGGCTCTCGCTGCTGATCCCGTGGGCTCTGCCGCTCTCCTTCGCCGGCCTGATCTTCGGCTGGTTCTTCCATTCCGAGTACGGCGTCGTCAACGATGTGCTGGGCCGGATTGGCCTGCCCCGCGTGATCTGGTTCAATTCGCCGCGGCTCGCCTTCGTCGCCATCTGCCTTGCCATCATCTGGAAAGCCTCGTCCTTCATGGCGATGATCATTCTCGCAGGGCTGCAGACCATCCCGCGCTCGCTTTACGAGGCCGCCGATGTCGACGGCGCCGGGCGTATGCGCCAGTTCTTCGAGATCACGCTGCCGCTGCTCAAGCCCACGATCGTGGTCGCGCTGATCTTCCGCACCATTACCGCGCTGCAAACCTTCGACATTCCCTACATGATGACGGGCGGCGGGCCGGGCACCGAAACCGCGACGCTGGCCATGTACATTCATCAAAACACGGTGTCATTCCTCGACCTCGGCTACGGGTCGGCGCTCGCCGTCGTGATGTTCGGCCTGTCGATGCTGGTCACCGCGCTATACCTGCGCATGATCCGCGGCAGCGGGGCTGCATCATGAGCACGGCTGCCGCCTCTACCTTCGACTCGGCTCTGTCAGGCAAGCCGCTGCGGGCCATCGCCGCGCTCATTCTCATCGTCAACGGCCTATTCCCCGCGCTTTGGATCCTGCTGACCTCGTTCAAGACCGAGGCGGAGCTCACGCAGAAGCCGATCACCTGGCTGCCGCACGCCGCAACGCTGCGGAATTACATCCAGGCGTTCTCCGACCAGCCGCTGCTCACCTTCCTGTTCAACAGCTTCATGGTCGCGCTGCTCTCGACCGCGCTGACGCTGCTGGTCTCCGTGCTCGCAGCCTACGCGCTCGCGCGGCTGAACTTGCGGTTCAGGGGGCTGATCATGTCCGTCATCATCGCCATCTCCACCTTTCCGCTGGTGACGCTGCTGGTCCCGCTGTTCGAGACCATGCGCGCTCTCAATCTCCTCAATTCGTGGACGGCATTGATCCTGCCTTACACCGTGCTGAGCCTGCCCGTCTGCACCCTGGTGCTGACCTCCTTCTTCGAAGGTATTCCGCGCGATCTGGAGAATGCGGCCATGATCGACGGCTGCACGCGGTTCGGCGCCCTGTTCAGGGTGGTGGTGCCGCTGTCGGCGCCCGGTGTCTTCACCGCCGGCATCCTTGCCTTCGTCAATTCCTGGGACGAATTCCTGCTGGCCCTGTCGTTCAACTCCAATCCGGGACTGCGGACCCTGCCGGTCGGCATCCAGCTCTATCAGGGCGAGTTTGCGTTTCCCTGGCCGGTGATCTCGGCCGCGCTCGTCGTCGGCATCGTGCCCATCGCGATCCTGATCGTGATTTTCCAGGAGCGCGTCGTCTCGGGGTTGACCGCAGGCGGCGTCAAGGGCTGACGGAAGGGCGGGAAGGAATGGACTTGAAACTTGACACGACCTCGACCGGCTTTGTGCTGTCCGTTTCGGGTCGCCGGATACTCGCGCACAGCGCGGCGGCGCCATGTTTCTTCATCGGCCGCGGCAATGACAGCATCGAAATGCATCGCGGCCGCTTCGAAATCGAGGATCGCCTGGTCGAACGCTGCCCGCTCGCGCATGCCGAGATCGATGGCGTCACGATCATGTTGTCCTCTGCCGCCGGGCAGCCTCCTCGCCTCGCGGCGACGCTCGAGGGCAATGCGCTGAAGCTGCGCTCGCTCGATCCCGCCGTGAACAGGTTCTGGCTGCGCGTTGTGGCCGACCGCGACGAGCATGTCTGGGGTGGCGGCGAGCAATTCTCCTATTTTGATCTGCGTGGACGACGGTTTCCGTTATGGAGTTCCGAGCCGGGCGTTGGGCGCGACAAGACCACCGAGATCACCTTCAAGGCAGATGTCGCTGGGCACGCCGGCGGCGACTACTACCACACCAACTTTCCGCAGCCGACCTACATCTCCTCCGCGCGCTATGCGCTTCACGTCGAGACGCCAGCCTATAGCGTGTTCGATTTTCGGGAGGGCGAGTTTCACGAGATCGAGACCTGGTCCATTCCCGAGGCCATCGAGTTGTTTGCCGCGCCGTCGTTTGTCGCTCTGGTGGAGATGCTGTCCGCGCGGTTCGGTCGCCAACCACCGCTTCCGGAGTGGATCTACAATGGCGCGATCATCGGCCTGAAGGACGGCGCGAACTCGTTCGCTCGCCTCGCGGCCATGCGCGCGGCGGGCGTCAACGTGTCCGGTCTCTGGTGCGAGGACTGGGTCGGGATCAGGCAGACCACCTTTGGCGCGCGGCTGTTCTGGGACTGGAAGGCCAACGAGGCGCGTTATCCTGGCCTGCGACAGCGCATCGCCGAATTGAACGATCAGGGCATCCGCTTTCTCGGTTATGTGAATCCCTATCTCTGCAACGACGGCGTCCTGTTCGCGGAGGCCGAGAATGCCGGCTATTTCGTCAAGGATGCCTTCGGACAAACGGCCCTGATCGATTTCGGTGAATTCCACTGCGGCACCGTCGACTTCACCAACCGGGACGCCGCGGCATGGTTCTCCGAGAAAATCATTGGCAAGCAGATGCTCGACTATGGCCTGTCCGGCTGGATGGCAGATTTCGGCGAGTATCTGCCGGTCGACGTGCGTCTCGCCAGCGGTATCGATGCAAGGCTGGCGCACAACCTCTGGCCGATGCTGTGGGCCGAAGTGAACGCGAAGGCGGTGGCGAGCCGCGGCCGCACCGGCGAGGCCGTGTTCTTCATGCGGTCCGGCTTCACGGGCGCGCAGAAGTTCTGCCCGTGGCTCTGGGCCGGGGATCAATCGGTCGATTTTTCCAGGCATGACGGGCTGGTCACGGTGATCTGCGCCGCCCTGTCCTCAGGATTGCTCGGCAATGCGTATCACCACTCCGACATCGGCGGCTATACAAGCCTTTTCGGCAATGTGCGCACGCCCGAGCTGCTGATGCGTTGGAGCGAGATGGCGGCCTTCACGCCTGTGATGCGGAGCCACGAAGGCAACAGGCCCCGTGATAATCTTCAGCTCGACGGCGATCCGGCGGTTCTCGCGCATTTCGCTGCGATGACTGCAATCTACGTTCACCTCTCGCCTTATCTGCGGACGTTGTCGCTGGAGGCTGCGCGCCGTGGCCTTCCGGTGCAGCGTCCGCTGTTTCTCCATCACGAAGACGACCGGCGAACCTATTCCATTCAGGATTGCTATCTCTATGGCCGTGATCTGCTTGTCGCACCCGTCTGGCAAGCGGGCCAGGATCAGCGGAGCCTGTACCTTCCGACAGGGACCGACTGGATTCATGTCTGGACCGGCCAGTCGTTTGAAGGCGGACACGAGATATCGGTCGCCGCGCCGTTGGGGCAACCGCCGGCGTTCTATCGGATCGACAGCGAGTTCAAGGCGCTCTTCGCGAGATTGCGGGAATTGGGCCGCTGCTAGGGGATAGGAGGTCACCGAGGGTCCGGACTTTCGAGTCTCACTCTTGGTCCTGCGCGACACACGAAACCGCCCGTGCCGGGCGGACGCGGCCATGTTTGGCGCAGGCAGGCAACTCGCCTGCCTGCGCCAAATCCCGCTCGTCTAGCTGCTCGGGCCGCCCTGCAGGGCATTGAGCAGCTTGCCACCGTCGGGCACGCCCCAGCCGGTGCAGGCGTCCCATCCCGGGCCCGCCTGGTATTGGCCGCCGAGCAGGCCGTCGGTGTCGTTGTTGCCGACGGTGATGTCGCGCAGCACGCCAGCGGGGCCGAACTTGGAATAGAGCAGGGCATTGAAATTGCCGGACCGCGCGCCGAGCGCGGCGTTGATCCGGGCGATCAGGCCGGCCCAGAGCGGCGCGGAGGCACTGGTGCCGCCGACAACGCCGAGCTTGCCGCCCGACATCGTCAGATAACCGGTGGCCGGATCGGCATTGGCCGCGACATCGGGAATCGCGCGTCCGGCAAAGTGCCCGGGATTGATCGACTTCGGCACGATGCCCTGCTGCCAGCTCGGAACCGGCGTGATGTCGCTGACACCGCCGCCGGTGCCGCTGCGGGGGCCGTCGTTCCAGACGGTCTCGGCGACCTGCACCTGCTTCTTCGCGTTCTTGCGCGCGTGCAAGGTCGTGCCGCCCACGGCCAGCACATAAGGACTGCTCGCGGGGAAGTTCACATGGGCCCGGCCGTCCTGCATCTGCGCTTCCGAGCCGTCGTCGCCGGTGGAGACGCAGAACGTGATGCCGAGATGGGCCGCCGCGAGCAAGCTGTGGTTGCAATGATCGATGGCAGCAGGTGACCAGATCACGCCGGCATTGTTGAAGGCCTGGTTCTCGTCCCAGCCCCAGCTGATCGAGACGACCGAGGGATCGTTGTCGGAATCGCTAACGACCTTGGCGAGACAATCGACCAGGCCCTTCTCGTCGAAGGTCGAGAAATAGGTGGCGATCTTGGCGCCGCCGCCGAGCGCGCCGGCGACGTCGACGTCCAGCATCACCTCACCGGTCGAGTCCGGATCGCCGGAAGGATCGGTCGAGACGCCGTCGACCGCGATGACGGCAACCTCCGGCGCGGGAACGCCGATCTTGCTGAAATAAGCCGCGACGTCAGGCGTCTCCACGCCGCCGCCGAACTCGAGCAGGCCGATGCATTGCCTGCTCGCGTCGATGTTGGGGAAATTGTAGATGCCCGCGAGCTCGGTCGGAATGAACCAGTGCCGCACCGAGCTGGCGAAATCCGGCTTGGCGCTGGTCGCCGAATGGCGCGAACGGCGGAGCACACGGTGGTTGTTCAGGCCGAACACGCCGGTGATGGCATCGCCGACCTCGGCCGGGACGTGCACCGGACCGGTGCGGGCGTGGAAGTCGCCGAGATGCGGATGGGAATAGTCGAACAGCGTGACGCCGAAGGCGTTGCTGACGTCGTCGACCGTCCCGGCGATGCCGAGCCGCGCTGCGGCGGGTTCGTTGCGGGTGACGACCAGCTTGTGCGCCCTGGCGAAATCCTCGATCGTCTTGATGGCCCTGGGATCGGAGCCGTAACTGCTCGCGAGCTGGTCGCGCGTCATGTACTTGCGATCCTTGGGGAGCTTCTTGTCGAGATCGGACAGATCAGGCAAGTCGACGGATCGCTTCACGCCGACCGTCAGCTCGATCCAGCGCTGGCCGTTGGTTCGGCGCATCGCTTTCGAGCCTGTCGGCAGTTGATGGACAGAGTTGGGAAGCTGGACCATGTGGGCTGTTGCACTAGGGGACATAGTATTTCCTCCTTGTACGGGGGTGGCGCGCTGGAAATCTGGGATTGCGGACGCGGGTCCTGTCGGTTCGAAAGTGTTCAGGTGTTCGAAAATGGATCGCGGTGATCAGGCCGAAAAGCCGGCACGGAAACAGATCAAACCTAAAATAGTAAAACGACGCGTTGCATCCTAGCAGCGGGATGCCGATGCGGCAAAGCCGATCGTGCGGTGCGCGTCTCACAATCACGTCAGCCTGTCGGAAGGCACGCCTCGGCAATGAGCCAATCGATCTGACGTAGTTGGCTCATCGCAATCGTCGCGCGTGGGCGGGCGCGTGATGCACGCCGGCGGATGGAGCGCGCGAGTTCGTTCTACTGTGCATGGGGTTGTTTTCGACTTTTTTGCCACTCGCGCGTCCGTGATGGAACCTAATCGCGGCTGGTGCGACTTATCCATGACACGGGAAAACACGTGCGAGGCTGTCATGGCAGATAAGCATACCGCCGATCCGGCAGAGATCATGCGGGCGACTGGTCATCCTGAGCTGGAATACGCCGCTGGCTGGACCATCGCAGGTCTCGTCACCATCGGCACCATCGTCGCCGCCTGGGTGTTTGCGATCTAGGCAACAGGAAATTGAAGCTCGAAGGCGACGCCGTCGTTGGCCGGCTTGAGCCTGATCGAGCCGCCATGGCTCGCCATCACCGCGCGCGCAATCGCAAGGCCCATTCCGGTCCCGCCCTGATCGCGGCGGGTCGTGAAGAACGCGTCAAAGATCCTGTCGCGGTTTGGCGCCGAGATCGGCTCACCGTCATTACTGACTGTCAGCTTGAGCGTCGTCCGCTCGTCCACAACCTCCAGCCTGATCGTCCCTGCCTTGTGCCGCACCGCGTTGTCGGCGAGGTGCGACAGCACGATCAGCGCCTTCTCGCCGGACATGCCGATCGTCCGGTCGAGGCTGCCGCTGGCCTTGATGACGCTTTCCGGAAACCGGCTCCTGAGGTCGGCGATGACGGGCGCAAGCTCGGTGCGCTCGTTCTGCGGCAGGCTCTCGGCGCGCGCCAGCTCCCGTAGCCGCTGCGCCATCGCCTCGAGCCGCTTTGTGTCGGAGAGGATGTTGGCGATGAAGGTCCGCTGCTCTGACGGCGTCAGGCCATCGGGCTTGCCCTGAAACGAATCCTGCAACAGCTCGGCCGCGCCCTTGATCGAGGTCAGCGGCGATTTCAGCTCATGGGTGAGATGGGCCGAGAATGTCGCGATATAGTCGGAGCGCCTTGCGAGCTGCTCGGCCATGCCGAGAAAGCTGTGCGAGAGCTGCGCGAACTCGCGCGTGCCGTAGTGCCGGAGCGGCTGGAACGCCTCGCGGTCGCCGCGGCCGATTCTGGCGGCGCGGTCGATCAACTCGCGCATCGGCAGCGTGATGGTGCGCGAGAATACCAGGCCGATCGCGATCGTGCCGAGAATCACGGCCAGCCCCGCCAGCACGAACTTTGCGCGCTCCTGGTAGAGATGGTCGAAGATATTGCTCGGCGTCCGCGTGGTGTAGATCACCCCGGCGACCCGGTTGTTGACGATGACGGGCATGGCCGAGAATACATGCACGCCAAGCCCGCGGCTGAAGGAATAGATCGGTGGCGGCGGCTTGTCGGGCACGCGGTTGCGCAACGTCGCGCGGTACTGCCCGTGCAGCGCGTCCGCGACCTCCTCGATATGCGCAAGCGACTGTCCGACCTCCTGCCGCCCCGCGATCACCACGCCTTGCGGATCCAGGATGCGAAACCCCGCCAGCGTCACCTTCTGGGTCTCGCGGATGATCGGCGTCAGCTTGGCGCCGATCTCGACGTAAGCCTGCTGCGCCGGCCGGGATGCGGGCATCGCGTCCGGCCGCCGTCGCAACAGATCATTGGCGGTGAGATCGAGCGCTGGCCGGATCGGCGTGAACTGATCGCCGGGATCTGGCAGCACGTTCGGCGCCACCTCGGCGCCGAGCATCAAGCCGCTGTCGAGCCGTGCCGTGACCTCCTGCGCATAGATCGTCGCCAGCACGCGGCTCTGCGCGATCAGCTCGGCCTGGGTCTGGCGGATCAGCTGGTTGTCGTAGAGGCGGAAGAAGAACAGGCCGACCAGCGGCAGCACGGCGACGGTCGCGAGCACCGCGAAGATCACGAGTCCGAGCGACGGCCGCCATTTGTCAGGCGGAGCGCTCATGCCTCTTTCTCGCAGCGGCCGAGCTTGAAGCCGACGCCGTGAATGGTCTCGATCACGTTGTCGCAAGCCAGCGCCGCGAGTTTGGCGCGGATGTTGCGGATGTGACTGTCGATGGTGCGGTCGGAGACCTGGATGTTGAGCTGGTAGGCCGCCCGCATCAGCTGCTCGCGGTTGAACACCGACGTCGGCCGGGTCAGGAATGCTCGCAAGATGCCGAACTCGATTGCAGTCAGCTTCAGCGGCGTACCAGCGAAGGTCGCCACATGCTGCTCGGGATCGATCAGCAAGCCGCCCTGCGACAGCGCGGTGCGCCCAGCCTTGGCTTCGCCATTGCGCGGGCCGAGCCGGCGCAGGATGACATTGACCCGCGCTACCAGCTCGCGCGGGCTGAAGGGCTTTGTGACGTAGTCGTCGCCGCCGATCTCGAGGCCGAGGATGCGGTCGATCTCCTCGTCGCGCGCCGACAGGAACAGGATGGGCACGTCGGAGACTTTGCGGATCTCGCGGCAGACGTCGAGCCCGTCGAACTCGGGCATGCCGATGTCGAGCACGATCAGATCGGGCTTGTCGGTGGCATAGCGGAGAAGCGCCTCCTTGCCGTCGCGGGCCTCGACCACGTCCATGCCGGCTTTCTTCAGCGCAACGCGGATGACCTCGCGGATGTGGCCCTCGTCGTCGACGATGAGAATGCGATGCGCCAAGTCTCTCTCCGCTCACCCTGCCGGATGATTGCTCGGCGGGCTCTTGGCTTGCGCGTCGAGCCTGCGTTGCAGCCGCCAGCTCCGAAAGCCCCAGGCCCGCCAGGTCAGATCCTGCCGTTGACCTTCTACAAGTCGATCCCGACGCCCCGCAAGACAGTAATCGCCGCCGCGCAGCGCGATGACCTTGTCGATCGCAGGCAGCGCCTGCGGGCCCAATGTGAGGAGGTAGTTGGCATCGATCTTCACGCCGTTCCCTCCCATTTCACTGCTGTGTTTCAGATTGTAGTCGGCAATGAATGCATCGAAGTTCACCAGAGAAGCACCATACAGCACCATCGTTAACGCGATCAGGTTGGCGCCGACAAGCCAGCGGTTCGACCTGTCGAGCGCGATGCGTGCGACGATCAGGATGAGCCCCAGCGCCACGAGTCCCATCCAGATGAAGGCCGCGATGCGCCAATAGGTCAGCATGTAGATGTCCACGTAGAGATCGAGGCGGAGGATGGACGAGGCGACCAGCAGCACGTTCTGCGCCACCCAGAGATAGACCAGCGGGCGGATCACGGTGGATTTCTCTGCCGGCCCGCCCGGACGCATTGCGACCAGCACGAAGGCGGCGGCGAGCAGCGCGGTCGCGATCAGCGGATAGGCGCCGCGATGGGCGTAGGCCGCATAAGTCATGTTGGCGGGCAACGCCACATGTCCCCAGAGATAGAGGCCATCGAGAACGGACTGCGCCGCGAACAGCAGATTGAACAGGATCAGCGAGCGCAGGATGGTGGAGGGGCCAAGGAATTCGACCGAGACGACGGGCGGCAGTGGCGGTGGCACGGGGGCCTCGGCGACGTCTGTGATGACAAGTTTCCTGGGCCGCCAGCGCACATGGATGAACGGCCAGACCAACGCCAGCATCATGGTCCAGAACAGCACGCGCGGGGGGCTGACATGATCGAGGATGATTTTCGGGTTGAGCAGGGACACCCACTGCTCGATCACCGGATTGGCCGCCGCGAACAGGGTGACAAAGACGGTGCCAAGCGTCGCCGGCAGCAGCCAGAGTGCGATGCCGCGGGTGAATGCGGACATGTTGAAGACCTGAAGCGCTTCGAGGAAGACCCTGAAGGGGCCGAGCAGAAAGAAGGTGCGCAGTGCACGCGCACGTTCGGCAAGCCCGCTCGGTTCCGGGCTGGTCGCAAACAGCAGGGCAATGGCGAGCGCCGCCACGAGAATCAGGAAGGACAGCGCGTTGAGCTCCTCGATCGCCGGTATCAGGCCCGCAACGAGGATGACGGCCCCGATCATGGCGCGACGCCGATCAAGCGCGGCATAATTGAACAGCATCGACATGCAGACCGTCGCGATCGCAAACAGCGTCAGCGACAGCCCGATGCGATGGCCATAGAACAGCCAGTCGGCGAGCGCAGCCAGCGCCAGCGCGCAGCCAAGCTTGGCTGGAATTGCGGATTGCCTGATCGGCTGGATGTCCGCCGCGATCGTCGAAGCCAGGCTCGTCATGTCCAGAACACCTTTCGTGATGGGTGGTATCGCGAATCTGCCCGGCAGATGTGCAGAAGGCGGGATCAACGTCTGCACCGTTTCAGGAGTCTTTTGCAGATTTCGTGCAGGCGCGCTTTTGCCTCTCGCGCATCGCAAATCGCTTTGGTAGGTGCGGATCATCCGCCATTCCTCGGACGTAACGCATCATGCAGTTCCTCCGTCGTGCCGGCCTGATCTTGCTATGGTGTGCCGCGCCTGTCGTCGCGGTCGCGGCCGCGAACAAGAACGATCCCTATCTGGTCCCGCTGCGTGGTGGTGGAAACATCGCGCTCATCATCGCGAGTATCGCGATCGCCGTCCTGCTCCTTCGCCACGGGCGCTGGCACAGCCTCTCCGGCAGGTTGCTCGTCATGCTCTGGTGCCTGCCGCCGATGCTGATGGCGGCGGCGCATTTCAGCTTCGAGCTGCGCAAGCACGACGTGCTCAGCGCTGACGTGGCCGAGGCACGTCAGCTCGGGCCGCACTTCGTGGTCGGCTATTCCTCTTTTCCAGAGGTCGCGCGCCTTGCCGAACAGGGCCTGATCGGCGGCGTCTACGTCACCCGGCACAACATCCGTGGCCGATCGGTCGATGCGCTGCGTGCCGAGATCGCGGCGCTCCAGGATGTCAGGCGTGCCGCCGGCCTGCCGCCCCTGATCGTCGCCGCGGACCAGGAGGGCGGCATCGTCGGCCATCTCGCGCCGCCGCTGACCAAAGTGCCGGCCCTGGCGACGCTCTCCGGGCTTGCTCCAGAAGACCAGCAGGCCAGGGCGGAAGAGTTCGGCCGCATCCATGGCCGCGAGCTCGCCGGCCTTGGCGTCAACCTCAACCTCGCGCCCGTACTCGATCTGAAGCCGCCGCAGCGGCGCAACCGCCTCGACTTTCATACGCTGATTGGCCAGCGGGCGATTGCTACAGATCCCGCCGTCGTCAGCACGATCGCTACTGCCTACGTTCGCGGACTCGAAGAGTCCGGCGTGGGCGCCACGCTCAAACATTTCCCCGGCATCGGACGTGTGCGCACCGACACACACCATTTCAACGCCAACCTCGATACGCCGGTCAGGGAGCTGGAAGCGACCGACTGGCTGCCGTTCCGCGAAGTGCTGTCGCAGTCGCACAGTGCGCTGATGGTCGGCCATATCACCCTGACTGCTGTCGATCCTGATCGCCCCGCCTCGCATTCGAAACGCGTCGTCGACGGCATTATCCGCAGCACTTGGAAATACCAGGGCCTGGTCATGACCGACGACCTCGTGATGGGTGCGATCTATCAGCACGACGTCTGCAAAGCCGTGGTCGAGGCCGTCAACGCCGGCGTCGACCTGCTGCTGGTCGCCTATGACGGCGCGCAATTCTACCGGATCTTCGGCTGTGCGCTCGACGGATCGCGGCAGGGCAAGCTCGATGCGGCCATGCTGCGCGCAAGCGCGGCGCGGCTGGAACGGGGTCTTCCGATCGCGCAGGCGAGGGCGGCTTCAGGCCCCGTCCGCGTTGTCGAAAAGAACTAACCCTTCGCGAACTGACGATAGTCCGGCTCGCGGTGAAACCAGAATTCGTAGCCGCCGACGTTTTTCTGCATGGCGACGTCGTGGATCGGCTGGTTAAGCGGAATGACGGGAACGTCGCGCATGCAGAGCGCTATGAAATTCTTCACGCAGCTGTCGTATTCAGCGGCGTCAGTGGTGAAGCGCGCCTTGTCGATCAGCGCGTCCATCTCCTTGTTCTGGTAGGAGGAGATGTTGAAGATCGAATTGTTGCCGTGGAAATTCCAGTAGAAGTAATATTCGGGATAGTCGAGCCAGCCACTGAAGCGGTTGAGCGCGAGCGGCAGTTCTTTCTTGTTCAGCGTCGTCCGCCAGTTCGCGCCTGGGATCTTTTCGATTGAGGTCTTGATGCCGATCTTGGCGAGGCTCTCCTGGATCAGGATCGCGGTCGGCTCGCCGACGGTGGCCGTGCCCGTGTCCAACGACAGCGACGTCTCCAGGCCGGACTCGAAACCGGCCTCCTTCATCAGCGCCTTGGCCTTGTCGAGATCGGTAACGTAGGGAGACGGTCGAGGCCAGACCGGCTTCGAGACGTCTGCCGCGCCGCCATACATGGGAACGGCGCGGCCGAAGAAGGCACTGCTCTGGATCTGCTCATAAGGCATCGCCCAGGCGATGGCCTGACGCAGCTTGGCATTGTCGAACGGCGGCTTCGACGTATTCAGCGCGACGTACCAAAGCGCATTCGGGATCGGCACGCCCGAAACCTTGACCTTGCCCTCCCTGATGATCTGCTCGAAATCGCGCGGCGCAAAGCCGCTCGAAATATCGGCATCCCCCCGTTCCAGCATGGCGCGCCGAGTGCCGGCGGAAGGAACGTCGCGCGCGATGACGCGCTTGACCTTCGGCAGCGGTCCGCTCTTCCAGTCGTCGAAGCGCGCCAGCACGGTCTCGCTGCCCGGCTTCCAGCTCTCGATCTTGTAGGCCCCGCCGCCGGCCTCGTTGTTCTTCAGCCACGCCAGCGCCCACGGGTCTTCCGCCGTCGCGTTCTTCTTCGCCAGCTCGGAATTGATGATGAAAGGCACGACGACGGCGACGTTGAACAGCAGCATCTTGTCCTTGCGGACATAGTCGATGCGGAAGGTGTGATCGTCGACCACCACGAACTGCTCCGGCCTTTCGAGCGAGCCCGCCGACATCTGGAAGGTCGGGAAACCGCCGACCTTCACCGCACGGTCGAAAGACCATTTGACGTCTTTGGCCGTGACCGGCGTGCCGTCGTGGAATTTGGCGTCATTCCGCAGCTTGAAAGTGCAGGACATGCCGTCAGCGGCAACCTCCCAGCTCTCGGCGAGTTCCGGCGCGAGCTTTTCGCGGTCGTAAGACAATGTGCCGTCGGGCAGCGTCTTCGACGCATAGGTCAGCAGGCGGTCATAGCAATTCCAGGACAGGCCGTTCACCGTCTGGTTGGAACCGACGCCCTGCATGTCCAGCGAGTTCGGCCCAAGCTCCTGCACCACCAGCAGCGTCTCGCTGCGCCCCTGCGCCGATGCGAGACGTGGAGCAAATGCTGCCATACCGGCGGCGCTCAGGCCGCCAAGCACCAAATCGCGGCGATTGATGTCAAAAGGTGATGCGCTCATCGGAGCCTCTTTTGCGAAGGGATCAGCGCCCTAAAGAGGCAAGGCGCATGCCATCAGCTGCGCTTCACGGCGTCGCATCTGCGTGCCGCTATCTCAGCTCCTCGGACAGGAAATCGACCAGCGCTCGGACCTTGGTCGAGGGACGCGGGCTCGCTACGGCGTCACCGCTCCGCGCTCGACGCCGCGCGGGGCGGTCAGCTCCTTCCAGGTCGAGTTCGCGACGTGCACCGGCGAGAACGCCGGCCGTTCGACATAATGGCCATCGCCGGCCTCGGCACGCAGATCGCCATCCTTCCAAACGATGCGACCGCGCGAAAGTGTTGCGGCCGCACCGCCGGTGCAGGCAAAGCCTTCGAACACGTTGTAGTCGATCCGGCTCATCTGCCGCTTCGCGCTGATGGTTTTCGTCGCCTTCGGATCCCACACCACGATGTCCGCATCCGAGCCGACGGCGACCGCGCCCTTGCGCGGATAGATGTTGAGGATGCGGGCGATGTTCGCCGAGGTGACCGCGACGAACTCTTCCTTGGTCAGACGGCCCGTGGCCACGCCGGCGGTCCAGAGCAGCGCCAGGCGATCCTCGAGGCCGCCGGTGCCGTTCGGGATCTTTCTGAAGTCACCGAGGCCGAACCGCTTCTGCTCCGTCGTGAAGGCGCAATGGTCGGTTGCGACCACTTGCAGCGAGCCGGACTGCAAGCCCGCCCACAGACTGTCCTGGTGCGACTTGTCGCGGAACGGCGGCGACATCACTCGCTGTGCGGAATGATCCCAATTTTTGTTCTGATATTCGCGCTCATCGAGCAAGAGATGCTGGATCAGCGGCTCGCCATAGACGCGCTTGCCGGCAGCCCGCGCGCGGGCGATCGCCTCATGGGCCTCGCGGCAGCTGGTGTGCACGATATAGACCGGCGTGCCCGTCATGTCGGCGATCATGATGGCGCGGTTGGTGGCTTCGCCCTCGACCTCGGGCGGCCGTGAATAGGCGTGCCCTTCCGGACCCGTGACGCCGCGGGCGATCAAGGCTTCCTGCATCAGCGCGACCACATCGCCGTTTTCGGCGTGCACCACCGGCATGGCGCCGAGATGGGCGCAGCGCGCGAACGAGTTGTAAAGCTCGTCGTCGTTCACCATCAGCGCGCCTTTGTAGGCCATGAAATGCTTGAAAGTGTTGATGCCGTAGGTTTTGACCACGGTTTCCATCTCGTCATAGATCTGTTTCGACCACGACGTCACCGCCATGTGGAAGCCGTAATCGCTCGCCGCCTTCTCGGATTTGTGACGCCATTCCTGATAGGCGGCGAGCATCGACTGGCCGGGATCAGGCAGGCAGAAATCCACCACCATGGTGGTACCGCCGGTCAGCGCCGCTTTCGTGCCGGATTCGAAATCGTCGGCGGTGACGGTGCCCATGAACGGCATTTCCAAATGGGTGTGCGGATCGATGCCGCCCGGAATGATATAGGCGCCGCCGGCGTCGAGGATCTCCGCGCCCGTGGGCGCTGCGATCGATGCACCGATCGCGACGATGCTGTCGCCCTCGATCAGCACGTCCGCCCGGCGCGAATGATCATGATTGACGACGGTGCCGCCGCGGATGAGGAGGGACATGGGAAACTCCGAAAGGAGGGGAGGACGAAACGCGGCAAAACTAAGCACAGCGGGCATGATGTGACAGGCGAAATTTTAGTCAACCGCCGCCCTTGGATTTCCGCCCTTGGCCTCGCTACGCCTCGCGACCGCTAGGCTGCCCGCGCGATCAATCCGTCGATCATCGCGCGCACGAGGCCGGCGATTTCCTTGCGCAGCGCCGGTAGCGGCACGGCGACCAGCTTCTGCTCCAGTCCGAGCGCCACCATGCCGTGCACCGCCGAGAACAGGCTGCGCGCGGTGATGCCGAGCTCCTCCGGGCTGCGTCGGGGAAACAGCGCGGCGAGCGGCACATAGATATGCCTGAACAGCCGCATCTGGTCGTCAACGGACCAGTCCGGAACGATCTTGTCGGCCGCCATGCGATGCTCGAACAGCGCGCGCCAGAGCTGGAGATTTTCTGCAGCGAAATCGCAATAGGCAATCGCGATGCGGACCAGCCTCTCCTGCGGCGCGGGCTCGCCGGCGCCTTCCGCGGCGCTGAGCGCGTCGTCCAGTCGATGCAGCGTGCGCGAGCCGACCCGCAGGATCAGCTCGTCCACGTCGGCGACGAGATTGTAGACCGCCCCGTTGGCGCAGCCGATCTCGCTGGCAAGATCGCGGGTTTTCAGGCCCGCCAATCCGCGGCTCGCGATCATCCGCTCCGCCGCCAGGATCAGGTCGGCCCGCAATTTCTCTCGCCGTTCCAAGGTTTTAGTCATTCGCTATCAATTCCGTGAGCGTCGCTCAAATTTATCTTGAGCGACGCTCAAGATGTGCTACAAAGCTGCTATGAGCAATGCTCATAACAGGGAGCAAGCAATGTTCAAGACCGTCGTCACACTTTTCCGCGGCAGCGTGGCCGCCGCCGGCGAGGAGCTGGAGGACCGCACCGCCCTGCTGATTCTCGACCAGCAGATGCGCGATGCGGCTGCGGCCGTCGAGCGCAGCAAGCGGACGCTGGCGCTGGCGATCGCACAGGATCAGCAGGAAGGCCGCAAGCTCGAAGCCACTGTCGCCCGAATCGCCGACCTCGAGACCCGCGCTGTGGCGGCGCTCGATGGTGGCCGCGGGGATCTGGCCAAGGAAGCTGCCGAAGCCATCGCGGGCCTCGAGGCTGACCGTGACGCGGCGTTGACGGCGAGGGCGCTGTTCGCAACCGAGATTGCCCGGTTGAAGCGCCATGTCGCGAGCGCGCAGGCCCGCATCACCGAGCTCGATCGCGGCCGCCGTGTCGCCCGCGCATCGGAGGCGGTGCGCTCGCTCCGTCGCAGCGGCATCGAGGCAGCGCGCCCTTACGAGTCTACGCTGCCCGAGGCCGAGAGCACCTTGCGGCGTCTGCGCGAGCGGCAGATCGAGGCTCAGGCCGCCGACGATGCGCTGGTCGAGCTCGATGCGGCCAGCGGCCCGCTCGCCACCGCCGAGAGACTCGCCGAGCAGGGCTTTGGCCCCCGGCTCAAGACAACTGCGGACGACGTGCTGGCCCGGTTGAAGTCCAAGCGCACACCGACTGCCTGATCTCGAGCCCACTCATCATCGGAACCAACAGGAGACGACCATGAACCAGAACGGCCAACCCCACAGTGGTGCCTGGGTGACCTTCACTTACGTGTCCTTCGCGGCCTCCGCCTTCCTCGTCGCCCTCGGCGTCTTCTTCCTGCCGATTGATCTCTGGATGAAGGGCTATCTCTCCATGGGCATCGTGATGCTGATCCAGACCTGCGTCACCTTGACCAAGACCGTGCGTGACAACCACGAGAGCAGCCGCCTCGTGAACCGCATCGAGGACGCCAAGGCCGAGCGGCTGCTGATGGAGGTCTCCAAAGCCGCGTGAGCCGAACGCCTGGAAGCGGCTTGCAATGTGACCCGGTGGGTGCCGGCGCATCCACCGCGCGTTCGATCCGCATATCGCGCCTGCGAAATGCAACCGAGCCATGACGGATCGCACAGGTCTGCGGCCTTGCGCCGCGGCATCGGCCGGAGCACTCTGCGCTGGCGGTGCAGAGAACGCCGCCAACAAAGAAGGCCCGAGGAAGCTTCCCATGGCGGTGACGCGGATCGACTGCGACATCCATCCGGCGGTTGGTGGCACGCGCACGACGCTGCTGCCCTATCTCAGTGATCACTGGAAAGAGCAGGTGGTCAGCCGCGCCATCGACGGCCTCGATCTTACTTCCTATCCGCCCAGCATGCCGCTGTCGGGCCGCGCCGACTGGCGGCCGGCCAATGGCACGAGGCCGGGTTCCGACCTCGCCATGGTGCAGAAGGGCGCCTTCGACCAGCTCGGCGCCAGCCACGCCATCCTCAACGTGCTCTACGGCGCCCAGGCCGTGTTCGATGCCTATATGGCTGCCGACTTCTGCAAGGCCATCAACGATTGGATCGCCGCCGAATGGCTGTCGCGCGACCCGCGCCTGCGCGCGTCGATTGTGGTGCCGATGCAGGCGCCGGATCTCGCGATCGAGGAAATCGAACGCCGCGCCGGCGACAACAGGTTCGTGTCCATCCTGGTGCTGGCGCAGGGCGAGACTTTGCTGGGCCGGCGGCATTTCTGGCCGGTCTACCAGCTCGCCGAGAAGTACAAGTTGCCGCTCGCGATTCATGCCGGCACGCAATATCGCCAGGCACCGAGCTCGGCCGGCTGGCCCTCGCACCGCTACGAATATTACTTTGTCGAGGCGCAGGCGTTTCAGGCGCAAATCTTGAGCCTGATCTATGAGGGCGTGTTCGGCAAATACCCTGGTCTCAAGGTCGTGCTGATGGAATCAGGCGTGAGCTGGTTGCCGGCCTTCATGTGGCGCGCCAACAAGACCTGGCGCGGCGTGCGCGTCGAGGTGCCCTGGGTCGAGCGCGAGCCGGCCGCGATCATCCGCGACAATTTCCGCGTCACCATGCAGCCGTTCGATGCACCGGGTGATGCCAGAAGCGTCGAGGCGATCATCGACCAGATCGGCTCGGAAAAAATGTTCCTGTTCGCGTCCGATTATCCGCATTGGCAGTTCGACGGCGACGATCCGATCCCGCCGCATCTGCCAAAGAGCATCATTGCGAAAATGTGCGTCGACAATCCGCTGGAGACGTTTCCGCGGCTGTCCCTGGTTAACTAGTTCAGGAGTTTCGCATGAGTGAAGTCATCGACCGCCCGCTGCGCGACGACGAGAAGCCCGCTGTTTCGAGGCTGCGCATCGTCGATTGCGACGTGCATCCGAGCCTGCATTCGCACGATGATCTCAACGAGTTCCTGCCAAAGCGCTGGCAGCAGCATCTGAAGGAATATGGCAGCCATCTGCGCACGCCCTATCTCTTCACCACGCCATATCCGCGCTCCTCGCCGTTGATCGCGCGGCGTGATGCCTGGCCGCCGACCGGCGGGCCGCCCGGCTCCGATCTCGCCTTCATGCAGAAGCAGCATCTCGATCCGCTCGATGTCGAGTTCGGCATCCTGCAGGTGCTCGATCTCTTCATCTTCTCGCAGCAGAATCTCGAATTCGGCGCCGTAATTCAGCGCGCCATCAATGATTGGCAACTGGCGTTCTGGTCGCATCGCGATCCGCGCCTGAAGGCCTCGATCCTGGTCGGGCAGGACGGGGTGGATCTGGCGATCGCCGAGATCGAGCGCTGCGCCAAAACGGGCGAATACATCCAGATCAACGTCTCGCCGCGCGCCAACGAGCCGCTGGGGCGCCGCCGCTACTGGCCTATCTACGAGCGCGCCCAGGCGCTCGACCTGCCGCTCGGCATCCATGTCGGCGGCTATGGCGGCCACGCGCCGACCGGCGGTGGTTGGCCGTCCTATTATGTCGAGGAGCATCAGTCCAACGCGCACACCATCGCGGCGCAGCTGGCCAGCCTCGTCATCGAAGGCGTGCCGGAGCGCTTTCCAAAACTGAAGATCGTGTTCATCGAGGGCGGCTTCGGCTGGATTCCGTCGGCGGTCTGGCGGATGGACCAGCATTTCGAGCGGTTCCGCAGCGAGGTGCCGCATCTCAAGCGCAAGCCGTCGGAATATGTGCGTGAAAACTTCTGGTTCACGACCCAGCCGATCGACGAGCCCGACGAGGCGCGGCATCTGCGTGCGCTGATCGAATGGGTCGGCATCGACCGGCTGCTGTTCTCGTCGGACTATCCGCACTGGGACTTCGATGATCCGCGCTTCGCATTCAAGACGCCGCTGACCGAGGCCGAGCGGAAGAAGATCTTCAGCACCAATGCACGAGCGGTCTACAAGTTCTGAGATTGGTATGGCCCGTCACATCGTCGCGTCGACTTCAGAGATCCCGCCCGGCGGCAACAAGGTCGTCGACGTCGCCGGCCGCGATATCGTCGTGTTCCATGTCAACGGGGAGTTCTTCGCGCTGCTCAACCGCTGTCCGCACGAAGGCGCGCCGCTGGAGAAAGCGGCCTGTGTGGCGCGGCTGACCTCGCCCGAGCCCGGCGTCTATGAGCGCTCGCGCGTTGGCGAGATGCTGCGCTGTCCCTGGCACGGCTGGGAGTTCGACATGCGCAACGGCCAGTCCTGGTTCGATCCGAAGCGTTTCAGGATCCGGTCCTATCCGGTCGCGGTGGAACGCGGCGAGGAATTGCAGAAGGGGCCGTATGTCGCCGAGACATTTCCGGTCCATGTCGAAGATAGCTATGTGATCGTCGAGGTCTGACCCCCCTTCCGTCATTCCGGGGCGCGCGAAGCGCGAACCCGGAATCTCGAGATTCCGGGGCGAGGCCGTGCATCGCCCCGGAATGACTTCGTCGGTCGCAATGTTTCAGCTTGCCGATTGTGATTCCAACGCAACTACGATATGGCTCTCGCGCTTCCAGAGGCGGAGACCAGCTTTGTCGAAACAATCCCTGCGTGAAGAGGCCGAGCGCCTGATCCGCGAATCGATGGAAAAGAAGACCATCGTCGTGAAGCAGGGCACCACCCGCATCGAGGCGGTCTGCGGCAAATGCGGCGCGCCAAACCGGGTCCAGGCGGAAAAAGGCCAGAGCCGCGTCAAGTTCGCCTGCAAGAATTGCGGGCACAAGCAAGAGACGCTGTAGGTTTCTCGCCTACTCCCCCTTCACGAACCTTGCGAACGCATCGGCGTAGTCCGGATGCCAGCGCGACAGCGGCGGGCGGTTCTCGACGATGTCGCCGGCGGCCCACAGCATGCGCTTCTCGTCGAGCGCGCGCGGCACGTCGTTGTCTGGGCAGAGGATATAGAAATCGCCGGCTTCAAGCCGCGCCATCATGAAATCCACCGTCTGCTCCGGCGTCCAGGCGCTATCAGGCTTTTCGGTGCGGCCCTTGGCGGTAAGGGCGGTGAACACAAAGCCGGGGATCAAGAGATGCGCGGTGATGTGGCAATCCCTGGTGTTGCGCAGCTCGTGCTGGAGCGCCTCGGTAAACGCCTTCACGCCGGCCTTGGAGACGTTGTAGGCGGGATCGCCGGGCGGGGTCGTGATGCCCTGCTTGGACCCGGTGTTGATGATCAGGCCTGCCTTGCCGCGCGCGATCATGTTCGGCGCGAAGATGCGCGCGCCGTTGATGATGCCCCACATGTTGACGCCGATGATGTGCTGCCAATGGTCCGGCTCGCCGAACATTGTGCTGCCCGGCTGGATGCCGGCATTGTTCATCAGGAGGTCCGTGCCGCCAAAATGCGCGCCCACGGCGCGTTCCAGTTCCGTCACGCTCTCGGTCCGGCTGACGTCGGTCACTGATGTCATCACGTTCGCCGTACCTGCGATCGATGACAGTCTTGTTGCGGCTTCCGCTAGTCTGGACTCATCGACATCGGCGATGCACACCTTCATCCCGGCGCGTGCGAACGCCGTAGCTGCGGCGAGACCGATGCCTGACGCGCCGCCGGTGATCACGGCAACATTGCCCTTGGCGATGACAGGATGCGGCATGGCTGTTCTCCGGGATCTGCTCTTGATCGTGCTATAGCATGGCATCGCGCGACCCTGCACAAGTCGGCATGGCAGGGCTTCGCTCCCCGCCGACTTTACGCCTTTCAGGCCTCGCTGTATTCTGCCTGACCTAACGATCCCGGCCAGATCGAGCCCATCAAAATCATAAACCCAGGGAGTGCAGACATGGCTGTGTCGCAGGCTATTCCGATCACGCGCCATCCGTTCGCCAACGGGTCCTACAAGCAAATGCTGATCGACGGGAAGTGGGTGGATGCCGCTTCCGGCAAGCGCTTCGAGACCCATAACCCCGCAACCGGCGAACTGCTCGCAACCGTTGCCGAAGGCGACAAGGAAGACATCGACCGTGCGGTCGCGGCCGCCCGCCGCGCCTTCGAGGGCCCCTGGAGCAAGGTCAAGCCGTTCGAACGCCAGAACCTGCTCTTGAAGCTCGCCGACCTCGTCGAGAAGAATTTCGACGAATTGTCGCAGCTCGATACGCTCGACATGGGCGCACCGCTCAGCCGTACCCGCGCCTATCGCCTGCGCGCCGTCGGCATGCTGCGCTATTACGCCGGCCAGACCACGGCGATTCACGGCGAGACCATCGAGAACTCGCTGCCCGGCGAGATCTTCTCCTACACGCTGAAGGAGCCTGTCGGCGTCGTCGGCGCCATCATTCCCTGGAACGGTCCGCTCACTGCGACGATCTGGAAGATCGGCCCGGCGATCGCGACCGGCTGCACCGTGGTGCTGAAGCCGGCGGAAGAAGCGCCGCTGACCTCGCTGCGCATCGCCGAGCTCGCGATGGAAGCCGGTATTCCGCCCGGCGTCGTCAATGTCGTGCCCGGCTATGGCGAGACCGCAGGCGCCGCGCTGGCCTCGCACCATGACGTCGACAAGGTCGCCTTCACCGGCTCGCATATCACGGGACAGTCGATCATTCGTGCGTCGGCCGGCAACCTCAAGCGCGTCTCGCTCGAGCTCGGCGGCAAGTCGCCCGATATCGTGTTCGCCGATGCCGATCTCGATGCCGCCGTACCGGGAGCGGCAATGGCGGTGTTCGCCAATTCCGGCCAGATCTGCAGCGCCGGCACCCGTCTGTTCGTCGAGCAGGCGATCTACGAAGAGTTCGTCGGCCGCGTCGCCGAGTTCGGCAAGAGGCTGCAAGTCGGCAACGGCCTCGATCCCAACGTGCAGATCGGCCCGCTGGTCTCCGAGCAGCAGCTCGAGCGCGTCACCGGTTATCTCGACATCGGCCAGAAGGAAGGCGCGCGAGCGCTCGCCGGCGGTGGCCGCGTCACCGAAGGCGCGTTGTCAAAAGGCTTCTTCGTTTCGCCGACGGTGTTCGCGGGCGTCCAGGACAACATGCGCATCGCACAGGAGGAGATTTTTGGCCCGGTCATCTCCGCGATCGCATTCAAGGACATGGACGAGCTGGTCAAGCGTGCCAACAACACCACCTTTGGTCTCGGCTCCGGCCTGTGGACGCGTGACGTCACCAAGGCGCATGCGGTCGCCAAGCGCCTGCGGGCCGGCTCGGTGTGGGTGAATTGTTACCAGGCGATGGATCCGGCCGTGCCCTTCGGCGGCTACAAGATGAGCGGCTACGGCCGCGAATCCGGCAAGCAGCACGTCGAGGAATATCTCAACGTGAAGGCCGTCTGGATCAAGACGGCGTAGGGCTTGTTCTCTCACGTTCCGCGCGAGGGAATGTCTGCTTTATGAGGGGCGGCGCCTTCTCCGGTGGCTGCCTCTCGCTATATGATCCGCATCCTTCCATAGCTATTCGGGGTCTTCATGAAGTTTCCGGCGTTGTTTCAACCGTTGCAGGTCGGTCCGTACAAGCTTGCGCATCGCGTCGCGATGGCGCCGCTGACGCGCATGCGCGCCGAGCGCGACGGTTTCGCCCCGCGGCCGCTCAACGCCGAATATTACGGCCAGCGCGCGACGAAGGGCGGCCTGATCATCGCCGAAGCCTCGCCGGTGCTGTCGCAGGGCCGCGGCAATCCGGCAACGCCGGGCATCTATTCGGAGGCGCAAGTAGCCGGCTGGCGCAAAGTGGTCGATGCCGTGCACGCCAAGGGCGGCATCATTTTCCTCCAGCTCTGGCATGTCGGCCGCGTCTCGCATTCCTCCTTTCACGGCGGTGAGCTTCCGGTCTCGGCCTCGGCGATCCCGATCAGGGCCGAGGGCATGAAGGCGATGACGGCCGACGGCAAGATCGCCGATTACGAGACGCCGCGCGCGCTGGAGACAGACGAGGTCAAAGGCATCGTCGAGGCCTTCAGGCAGGCCGCGAAGAACGCGCTCGCCGCCGGCTTCGATGGTGTCGAGATCCACGGCGCCAACGGCTATCTGCTCGAGCAGTTCCTGCAGTCACGCAGCAATCAGCGTACCGACCAATATGGCGGGTCGGTCGAAAACCGCACGCGCCTGCTGCTCGAGGTCACCCAGGCCGCGATCGACGTCTGGGGCGCGAGCCGCGTCGGCGTGCGGCTGTCGCCGCATGGCATCGCCAATGATTCCGCCGAGCCCGATCCGATGCCGCTCTACACCCATGTGGTGCAGGCGCTCGACAAGCTCGGCCTCGCCTATCTGCATCTGATCGAACCGCGCTCCAGCGGCGCCGGCCGCGCCGACGTTCATTGGGAGAACGTGCCCTCCGCCATGGTGCTGTTCCGCCCGCACTACAGCGGCGTGCTGATGACCGCCGGCGGCTTCACCGGCGAGACGGCAAATGCCGCAATCGCCGAAGGCCACGCCGACATCATCGCCTTCGGCCGCATCTTTATCTCCAACCCGGATCTGCCGCGGCGTCTCGAGCACGACTACCCGATCACGCCGTACAACCGCGCGACCTTCTATGGCGGCGAGGAGAAGGGATATACGGACTACCCCGCTTACGACGAGCTGACGCCGGCGTAGACACACTCCTTCGTCATTCCGGGGCGCGACGAAGTCTCGAACCCGGAATCCATCAGGGCGCATAGCTTGAGGTGGAATGGATTCCGGGCTCGATGCTTCGCATCGCCCCGGAATCACAGACTTGATTTGTTGCGCGACCGCACCCACAAATTCCGTTTGCGAGCGCAGCGAAGCAATCCGGAATCTTTCCGCGGCGACAGTCTGGATTGCTTCGCTGCGCTCGCAATGACGACAGAGAGACCTACCATGGCCAAAGCCGCAGCCGCCGCAGGAACCGCCACGGGCCAATGCCTCTGCGGCAAGGTCACCTTCGAGATCGACGTCCCCGCGCGCTGGGCCTGGCACGATCATTCCGCCGCCAGCCGTCGCGCCCATGGCGCTGCCTACGCGACCTATGTCGGCAGCTGGAAGAAGCGTTTTCGCATCACGTCGGGCGAGACCACGCTGGCCCGCTACGAGGACAAGGCGACCAAGACCGCGCGCAGCTTCTGCTCGCATTGCGGTACGCCGATCACTTATGAGCGCCCGCGCGGCCCGCACATGGTCAACATTCCCCGCGCCCTCTTCAAAGAGCGCACCGGGCGCCAGCCGCTCTATCACATCGCGATCGAGGAGCTGCAGGAATGGGCCTATACCGGCGAGCCGCTGGTGCCGCTGAAGGGCTTTCCGGGCGTGGTCTGGCAGCGCTCGAAAAAGAAGAAGCGCGCTAGCGGCGAGGATCCATTCGAACTCGGGCGCGAGGAGATGTAACGCCCCGCTCTCGTGCCGGGACACGATAGCGCAGTTCGCTGCTCACGCGCAACGCAGCCATGACCGCGCTTCCTTGCGCGCGCCCCGAAAGTTCGGCCATCATGTCTTCCGTCCTTGCGGCAACGTCCGCTCCTGGAGGAAACATGAAGAACAAGATCACCGGCCGTTCCGCCTTTCTCGCGCTGCTCAAGGACGAGGGCATCACGCATCTGTTCGGCAACCCTGGTACCACCGAGCTGCCGATCATGCATGCGCTGAAGGACCATCCTGACCTGACCTATGTGATGGCGATGCAGGAGAGCCTGGTGGTCGCGATCGCCGACGGCTACAGCCGCGCCTCCGGCAGGCTCGTCGCCTGCAACGTCCATGTCGCACCGGGCCTCGGCAACGCCATGGGCTCGCTCTACAACGCCCGGTTCACCGGCACGCCGATGATCTTGACCGCGGGCCAGCAGGAGCAGGGCCATGGCCTGATGGAGCCGGTGCTTTACGGGCCGCTGGTGCGCATGGCCGAGCCGCTGGTGAAATGGGCGGTGGAGGTGACGCGGCTGGAGGACCTGCCGCGCATCGTGCGCCGCGCCGCCAAGGTGGCGATGACGCCGCCGACCGGGCCAGTGTTCATTTCGCTGCCCGGCGACATCCTCAACAGCGAAGCCGGCATCGATCTCGGCCGCTCCACCCGCATCGACACGCGGGTGAAGCCGTCGGATGACGCGCTCAGAGCATTTGCCGCACGGCTGCTGAAGGCCGAGCGCCCTGTCATCGTCACCATGGACGAGGTGGTGAAGAGCGATGCGCTGAAGGAAGCCGCCGAACTCGCCGAGCTGCTCGGCGCCGCCGCCTATCAATCCTCGACGCCCTATGGCGCGCACTTCCTCTCGGAGAGTCCCGGTTTCGTCGGCACGCTGGCCCGCGTGCAGAAGGTCGCGCGCGATACGCTCGCGCCTTATGATCTCTTGATCGCGCTCGGCGGCGATCCCCTGCGCATGTCGGTCTATAGCGAAGTCGACGCGCTGCCTGATGGCCTCGGCATCGTGCAGATCGGTCTCGTCGACTGGGAGATCGCCAAGAACTACGGCGCCGAGATCGCGCTGAAGGCGGACGTGAAGGAAACGCTGCGCGCTCTGATCCCGGTGCTGAAGCAGATGGGCGGAGCGTCGCTGGCGAGCCGCGCGAAACAGCGCCTGGCCGAGCTTGCGCCGAAGAACTGGACAGCGCGGCGTGCCGCACTGGTCGAGCAGATCGGCAAGAGCGCGGGCCGCAACCCCATCGATCCTGACTATCTCGTACTGCAGATGGTCGAGGCGATGCCTGAGAATGCCATCCTCGTCGACGAAGGTCTCACCTCGAGCCGCCAGATCACCAACTTGCGTCCACACCGCGATCGCTATGGCTATCATGGCCTTGCCTCGGGCGGCATCGGCTGGGGCCTGCCGGCCTCGGTCGGCGCCAGCATCGCCAATCCGGATCGCCCGGTGGTGTGCTTCTCCGGCGACGGCAGCGCGATGTATTCGATCCAGGCGCTGTGGACCGCCGCGCATCACAAGCTGCCGCTCAACGTCGTCATCGCCAACAACGGCGGCTACCGCATCATCAAGCAGCGCCTGCTCGCCTTCCATGGCGACGACAATTATGTCGGCATGGATTTCGTCGATCCGCCGGTTGATTTTGCGGGCGTCGCGAAGGCGCTCGGCTGCGAGGCGATCAGGGTCAGCGATCCCAGGGAGTTGAGGGCGACGCTGGCGTCGGCGTTTGGCCGGCCGGGGACGAAGCTGATCGAGGTGATGGTGGACGGGAAGGTGTAGGATGGGCTCCCTCCACCGTCATTGCGAGGAGCCCTTGCGACGAAGCAATCCAGACTGCTTTTGCGGATACATTTCTGGATTGCTTCGCTTCGCTCGCAATGACGAGGAGGGCGCAACTACCCCGTCCTCCCCACCCGATACCCCGCCGCAGGATGCGGCGCGTCTAACCGCGCCCGGCCGTCGCCGAACAGCTTTTCCCGCAGCGTCCCCCTGGCGTAGTCCTTCTTGTACCGCCCGCGCCTGGTCAGCTCCGGCACCAGCATATCGCTGATCTCCTCGAAATCGCCGGGCGAGATCGCAAACGCAACGTTGAGACCGTCGACGTCGGTCTTCTCGAACCAGTCCTCGATCTTGTCGGCGACGCTCTCGGGCGTGCCTGTTACAACCGGGCCGGCACCGCCGATTCCGACATGCTCGATGACATCGCGCACGGTCCAGACGCGGTCGGGGTCGCCGCGGGTGACGTTGTCGAGCGCGCTGCGGCCGGCATCGTTCTGGACGTGACGGACCTGTTGGTCGAGCTCGTAGCCGGAGAAGTCGATGCCGGTCCAGCCCGACATCAGGGCGAGCGCGCCTTCCGGGTTGATATGCGAGCGGTAGTCGGCATATTTCGCCGCGGCTTCAGCCTCGGTGTTGCCGAGGATGATGGTCATCATGCTGAACATCAGGATCTCGGCCGGGTTGCGGCCGAGCCTGGCGGCTTGCTCGCGGATCGCGGCGACGCGCGGCGCGATGATCTTGGCTGACGGTCCCGACATGAATACGCATTCGGCGTGTTTTGCCGCGAATTGCCGGCCGCGCGGCGAGGTGCCTGCTTGATAAAGCACGGGCGTGCGTTGCGGCGACGGCTCGCTCAGATGAATGGTGTTGTTGACGCGGTAGTTCGCGCTCTCGTGATTGATGCGATGAACCTTTGAGGGATCGGTGAAGATGCCGCGTTTGCGATCGCGCAGCACGGCGTCGTCCTCCCAGCTTCCCTCCCAGAGCTTGTAGACCACCTCCATATATTCGTCGGCGATGTCGTAGCGCTCGTCATGTCCGGTCTGCTTGTCCTTGCCGGCGCCGCGCGCGGCGCTGTCGAGATAGCCGGTGACGACGTTCCAGCCGATCCGTCCCTCGGTGAGATGGTCGAGCGTCGACATCCGCCGCGCGAACGGGTAGGGCGGCTCGAAGGAGAGATTGCTGGTGACGCCGAAGCCGAGATGTTTCGTTACTGCCGCCATCGCCGAGAGCAGCAGCAGCGGCTCGTTCGACGGCGTTTGTGCTGCATTGCGTAAGGCTGCGTCAGGGCTGTTGCCATAGACGTCATAGACGCCGAGCACGTCGGCCAGGAACAGGCCGTCGAAACGGCCGCGTTCCAGCGTCTTGGCGAGATCGATCCAGTAGGGCAGGCGGTTATATTCGGCGGTGCGGTCGCGCGGATGGGTCCACAGCCCGGGCGATTGATGCGCGACGCAATTCATCGCAAATGCGTTGAGCCTGATTTGCTTGGCCATGCTGGTCCCTCGGCGCCCTGTACTGAGCGCTCTTTGAATGATAGACGTGCGCCCCAACTTGGCGAAGTTCTTGCATATAATTGGCCCTTGGCAAGGGCCAAGAATAGAAAGGCTCGAGCTTGGCAAGGCCAAAATCGGCGGCACACCCGCCCTTGGCAAGTCAGGCTCGAGAGAGCAAGAACGAAATCGCAAGCCCCGCCACTTTCGAGCGTCCGCGTAGTCCGCTACGCTGCCTCGTTCCAGGACGTTGAAGACGATACTGATGACCAGAGCCGACGCCATCGCCCGCGCCCGGGACGACTTCCAATCCGGTGCGTTCCTCTCCGAACTCGACCGCCGCGTCGCCTACAAGACCGAGAGCCAGAACGCCTCGCGCGGCCCCGAGCTGCGCGCCTATCTGGAACAGGAGATGGTACCGGCCTTTGCCGCGCTCGGTTTCGAGAGCCGCATCGTCGAATCCCCGAGCGGCAAGTCGCCGTTCCTGTTTGCCGAGCATCATGAGAGCGCGTCCGCGCCGACCGTGCTGGTCTACGGCCATGGCGACGTCGTCGACGGCATGGAAGGCGAATGGCGCGAGGGCCGCGATCCCTGGCGCACGACGAAGGCGGGTATTCGCCTCTATGGCCGCGGCACGGCCGACAACAAGGGCCAGCACAGCATCAACATGGCGGCGCTCCGCGCGGTGCGCGAGGCCCGCGGCGGCAAGCTCGGCTTCAATGCCAAGTTCATCGTCGAGATGGGCGAGGAGATCGGCTCGCCCGATCTCGGCAAGGTCTGCGATCTCAATCGCGATGCGCTCAAGGCGGATCTGTTCATGGCCTCGGACGGGCCGCGGCTATCGGCGGATCGGCCGACTCTTTTTCTGGGCTGCCGCGGCGGCATCCGCATTCATCTGGATGTGAATTTGCGCGACGGCGGCAACCATTCCGGCAATTGGGGCGGCGTGCTCGCCAACCCCGCGACCATCCTGGTCAATGCGATTTCGACGCTGGTCGACGGCCATGGCCGTCTCCAGTTCGAGGCCTTGAAGCCGCCGCGGCTGACCAACCAGATCCGCAGCTATCTTGCGGATGTACAGGTGGTGCCGACCGCGGACGAGCCACAGCTTGCCGAGAACTGGGGCGAGGAGGGGCTGTCCGCGGCCGAGCGGCTCTATGCCTGGAACACGCTGGAAGTGCTGGCGATGTCGTCGGGCAATATCGAGAAGCCGGCCAATGCCATTCCCGGCCACGCCAACGCCGTGCTGCAACTGCGCTTCGTGGTTGGCACCAAGGTCGATGGGCTGATCGATGCTATCAGGGCGCACCTCGTCGCAAAGGGCTTTCCAATGGTCGAGGTGCGGGCGGGCCAGAGCTTTGCCGCCTCGCGCACCGATTTTGACAGCCCCTGGATCAAATGGGCGGCTGACTCGGTCCACAACACCACCGGCAAGGCGCCGGCGGTGCTGCCGAATTTCGGCGGCTCGTTGCCGAACGACGTGTTTTCGGAAATTCTGGGCCTGCCGACGATCTGGGTCCCGCACTCCTATCCCGGCTGCTCCCAGCATGCGCCCAATGAGCACATTCTGCTGCCGTTGACAGAAGAGGCCTTGACGGTCATGGCCGGCTTGTTCTGGGATCTCGGCGAATTACCGCGGCCGTTAACCTGAGCTGGCATCCAGCCAAAAGTCACATTCTAATCCGGCCCGAGATGTGCTTGCATCCGGCCGCATCATCCGAAAGGGGAGAAAAAGTGAAACATTTCCGTCACATCGGCCTCGCGCTGGTCGCCACCTTTGCTGTGAGCCAGGCTGGGGCCGAGGAGCTCACCGGCACGCTGAAGAACATCAAGGACACCGGCGCCATCACGCTCGGCTTCCGCGACTCCTCGATCCCGTTCTCCTATCTCGACGACAACCAGAAGCCCGTCGGGTTCGCGATGGACATCTGCTACAAGATCGTCGACGCCGTGAAGAAGGAGCTCAAGCTCGACAAGCTCGAGGTCAAGCTCAACCCGGTGACCTCGGCCACGCGCATCCCGCTGATGGCGAACGGCACCATCGACCTTGAATGCGGCTCGACCACCAACAATGCCGAGCGCCAGAAGCAGGTTGCCTTCACCAACACCCACTTCCTGACCGCCAGCCGCTACGTCTTCAAGAAGTCGAGCGGCATCAAGTCGATCGACGACCTCAAGGGCAAGACGGTGGTGTCCACCGCCGGCACCACCAACATCAAGCAGCTCACCGAAGCCAATGTCTCAAAGGGCCTCGGCGCCAACATCATCCCGGCCAAGGATCACGCCGAAGCCTTCCTGATGGTCGAGACCGATCGGGCGGTCGCCTTCGTGATGGACGACATCCTGCTCGCCAGCCTCGTCGCCGGCTCGAAGTCGCCCGATGACTACGCCATCTCCAAGGATGCGTTCTCCAAGCCCGAGCCCTATGGCATCATGCTGCGCAAGGACGACGCGCCCTTCAAGAAGGTGGTCGATGCGGCAACGGCTGCGCTCTACACCTCTGGCGAAGGCGAAAAGATCTACGACAAATGGTTCACCCAGAAGATCCCGCCAAAGGGCCTGAACCTGAACACGCCGATCTCGCCCGAGCTGAAGAACGAGTTCGCCAAGCCGACGGACTCGCCGAATCCGGACGACTACAAGTAGGATGCCGTTCGCCTCTCCCCGCTCTTGTCCGCCGAAGCCTTGGCGAAGCCGGATGCGGGGAGAGGTAAGAAATTCCGGCCATTCTGGAGGGAGTGGCCGGACATTTGCATAAGCGCCCGGGACACCTCTGACGGGCGCGTTCGCGCGGGGGACACGTGAACTACCATTGGAACTGGGGAATTTTCTTCGAGCCGAATCCGATGGGGAACGGCACCTATCTCGACATGCTGCTGTCGGGCCTGGTGTTGACCCTGAAGACGGCGGTGCTCGCCTGGATCATCGCGCTGATCTTCGGCTCGATCGTCGGCGTGATGCGAACGCTGCCGTCCAAGGCGGCGTCTTGGTTCGGCTTCTGCTGGGTCGAGTTCTTCCGCAACATGCCGCTCCTGGTGCAGCTGTTCCTGTGGTTCTTCGTGCTGCCGGAGCTGTTGCCGAAGCCCGCCGGCCTGTGGCTGAAGCAATTGCCGAACGCGCCGTTCTGGACGGCGGCGATCGGTATCGGCTTCTTCATGTCGGCTCGTGTCGCAATCCAATTGCAGGCCGGCATCTCCTCGCTGCCGCGCGGGCAGAAGATGGCCGCCACCGCGCTCGGGCTGACCACCATGCAGGGTTATCGCTACATCCTGCTGCCGATGGCGTTCCGGATCATCCTGCCGCCGCTGACCTCCGAGTTTCTCAACACCATCAAGAACACCGCGGTTGCCATCACCATCGGCCTGATCGAGCTGACCGGGCAGGCGCGCTCGATGCAGGAATTCTCGTTCCAGGTGTTCGAGGCCTTCACGGCCGCGACCATCCTCTATCTCCTCGTCAACGCCGTCGTCGTGACCGCGATGCGCTTCCTCGAGCGCTGGGTCGCGATCCCCGGCTACATCACGGGGAAATAGCGCCATGTTCAGCAATTTCGATTTCGGCGTCATCATCCGCGCGTTGCCTTACCTATTCTACGAGGGCATGACGTTCACGCTGATGCTGACGGGCCTCGCAGCATTCGGTGGACTCGTCTTCGGCACGGCGATCGCCTTGATGCGGCTGTCCGGCTACAAGGTGCTCGGCCGCATCGCCGGCGTCTACGTCGACTTCATGCGCTCGCTGCCGCTGGTGCTGGTGATCTTCTGGTTCTATTTTCTGGTGCCCTATATCGGCCAGTGGCTGACCGGAGCGTCGCGCCCCATCAGCGTCGGCGCGTTCGCCTCCTCGCTGATCACCTTCATCATGTTCGAGGCGGCCTATTTCTCCGAGATCATGCGCGCCGGCATCCAGTCGATCTCGCGCGGGCAGCCGGCCGCGGCCAGCGCGCTCGGCCTGACCTACGCGCAGACCATGCGCTACGTCGTGCTGCCGCAGGCGTTCCGCAACATGCTGCCGGTGCTGATCACGCAGACCATCGTGCTGTTCCAGGACACCTCGCTGGTCTACGTACTGTCGATCACCGACTTCCTCGGCGCCGCCAGCAAGGTCGCGCAGCGCGACGGCCGTCTGGTCGAGATGTATCTGTTTGCCGCAATCGTCTATTTCACCATTTCCTGTATCGCGTCCTTCGGCGTCCGCCGCCTCCAGGCGCGCATCGCCATCATCCGCTAGAGTAAAGCCGGTCATGATCGAAATCAGCCACGTCAACAAATGGTACAGCCCGACCTTCCAGGTGCTGACCGACTGCACCACCAGCGTCACCAAGGGTGAGGTCGTGGTGGTCTGCGGCCCCTCGGGCTCGGGCAAGTCGACCCTGATCAAATGCGTCAACGCGCTGGAGCCGTTCCAGAGCGGCGACATCCGTGTCGATGGCACCAAGGTCAACGATCCCAAGACCAATCTGCCGAAGCTGCGTTCGCGCGTCGGCATGGTGTTTCAGCATTTCGAGCTGTTCCCGCATCTGAAGATCATCGACAATCTCTGCCTTGCGCAGGAGAAGGTGCTCGGCCGGGCCCACGACAATTCGGTCACCAAGGGCATGCAGCTCTTGGAGCGCGTTGGCCTGAAGGAGCAGGCGCAGAAATTTCCGGCACAGCTCTCCGGCGGCCAGCAGCAGCGCGTTGCCATTGCGCGCGCGCTCGCGATGGACCCGATCGTGATGCTGTTCGACGAGCCGACCTCGGCGCTCGATCCGGAAATGGTCAGCGAGGTGCTCGACGTCATGGTCGATCTCGCCCGCGAAGGCATGACCATGATGGTCGTGACCCACGAAATGGGCTTTGCCCGCAAGGTCGCCAACCGCGTCATCTTCATGGATCGCGGCGAGATCGTCGAGGACGCCCCGAAGGACGATTTCTTCGGCAAGCCGAGAAGCGACCGCGCACAGAAGTTCTTGTCGAAGATTCTGTCGCATTAAGCGGTCGTCATCCCGGGGCGCGCATCGCGCGAACCCGGGATCCATCGGGCGGCAGTCCATGGCGTGAGATGGATTCCGGGCTCGTCGCTACGCGCCGCCCCGGAATGACGAAACGAGGGTGCTTGGTGCCCCCGTTTCGCGTATAAGCGCCCCAAATCCCCCTTCCCGCCAGGAGACCCGCCTTGGACCCGATCGCCTACGTCAACGGCTCATTCGTCCCGCTCGCAGACGCGAAAATCTCGGTGCTCGATCGCGGCTTCCTGTTCGCCGACGGCATCTACGAGGTCTCGGCCGTGCTGGACGGCAAGCTGGTCGACAACGCCTCGCATCTGGCGCGGCTGCAGCGGTCGGTCGGCGAGATCAAGCTCAGGCTGCCGGAGACGCTCGATCGCATCACGAGATCCAGAAAGAGCTGATCGCCCGCAACAAGCTCGAAAACGGCCTCGTCTATCTCCAGGTCACCCGCGGCGCCGACAAGAGTCGCGACTTCCCGTTCCCCAAGGCCGACGTCAAGTCGAGCCTGGTGATGTTCACCTCGGAAAAGGACATCATCAACGCCTCGGTCGCAAAGACCGGCATCAACGTCATCACGGTCCCCGACATCCGCTGGGAGCGCCGCGACATCAAGAGCGTGGCGCTGCTGGCGCAGGTGCTGGCGAAGCAGGCCGCGGCAGAAGCCGGCGCCGGTGAAGCCTGGATGCTGCAAGACGGTTACGTCACCGAAGGCGGCTCGTCCACGGCGTTCATCCTGACCAGGGACGACGTCATCGTCACCCGACAGAATTCGAACGCGATCCTGCCGGGTTGCACCCGCAAGGCGGTGATCGCGCTTGCGCAGGAGCGTCAGCTTCGCGTCGAAGAGCGTTCCTTCACGGTCGCCGAGGCGCTCGCCGCCAAGGAGGCGTTCATCACCTCGGCCTCGGCATTCGTGCAGCCGGTGATCGCCGTCGACGGCAAGACGATCGGCGACGGCAAGCCCGGCCCGATGGCGACGCGCCTGCGCGAGATCTATGTGGAGTTCGCCAAGGCGACGGCGGTTTAGGCGACACGCACCGCTGCCGTAGCTATCGTAGAGCCTGTGAGCCATTTCCGCGTTCGATATTAAAGAGTGGGTAGCGCCCGCGCTGATGTCGGGGGCCGTCGATGTCGAACCGCCGGGGGATGGCTGTGCTGTCTATGCTTTTGCCAGTTGGTGTCCTTGCAGGATGTTGTTGGTGAGGGCGTACCAGAGCACGACGGCACGGACCTTCTCGATGCCGCGCACGGTCAATTGCCTGAGGTCCCAGTTCCGCCACCGGGCATGGATGCATTCGCAGATCGTGCGGGCTTTGTACTGTGCCTTGCCGGCTTCGCTGGCCATGCGAGCCCGCCAGGCCGCGACGCCAGGACCGTCGCTGCTCCGAGGTAAAAAGGGATCGACACCGCTCCTGGAGTTGGGCGGAGGACAGTAGACCTCGACGCCTTCACCGTGCGCCCATTCGATGTCCTCGCCGCTGCAGAACCCGCCATCGGCGAGGTAGCGACGCGGCAAGCGCTTCAGCCGAGTGCGCGTTCGCTCCAGCATCGGCCGCATCAAGCCGCGATCTGATCCGTTGTTGTCGATGTCGACCGTGACCACGATCAGTTCGCCGGCCGCGCTGGCCACCTGCACATTGTAGGCGGGGCGGAAGCCGGCATCTGCCATCTTCATCACCCTTGCCTGCGGGTCGGTGGTGGAGGCCCGGGGCTCCTTCGGCTTTTTGCCATTGCCGCCTTTTTCGTCGAGTTGCTTGCGCTTCCGCTTGATCTCGTCCAAAGCCCTCTGCGCAGCCTGCACCCGCTCACTGCGTTCGCGTGCCGCGCGCTCTCTGGCCGCCCTGATACGCCGGTTGCTGGCTTCCGGATCCGCATCGACCTCGCGCTTGAGCTCTTCCACCACAGCCTTCGCTTGGGCCATCTGCCGGTCGAGCGTTGCCTCCCGCCGGAACGAGCCGGCCCCCGCATTCGCCCGTATCCGCACCCCGTCCTGGGTCAGCTTCTCCAGATCAATCAGCCCTGCCTCATTCAGAGCCACCAGATGTTCGACCAGCAAACGGTCCAGCAGGTCCGCGCAGCCGACCCGGAAATCCGACAGTGTGTGATAGTTCAAAGACACGCCGCCGCAGAGCCAGCGGTAGACGTCGTGACTGTCGCAGAGCCGATCCAACGCCCGCGCGCTGCCAACGCCATCGCTCGTGGCGTACAGCCAAAGCGCCAGCAGCAGCCGGGGTGATGGCGCCGGATGGCCCGGCCTGTTTTCCCGTGCCTTAACCCGATCTTCCAGCTCGCTCAGCTCGAGCCCCTCGACATAAGCCCAGATCACCCGGGCCAGATGATCCTGCCCGATCAGGCTGTCGATATCGACCGCCCGCAATTCGACCTGATTGCGCACGGGCTCGCGCAGCCGAGGTGCACCCCGCGGCACCGCTTCGGTTCGTGGCGCCGACTGATCCGGCAATTCGCCAAAAAGTCCCTCGTCAGCCATCATCCTCTCCAGCAGATCAGTCTGCCTAGAGAATCACATTCGCCCGACACGCGGTACAAAAGATTCACAGTCTCGTAGGGTGGGCAAAGCGAAGCGTGCCCACGTCTTCTTGAATGCATGGAGAGATGGTGGGCAAGACGCAAGTGCGCCTTTGCCCACCCTACGAGACCGTCGTTGTGGTGAGCTTACGCCACCGACGCCTTCACCTTCACCGGATGTACCGCGCGGAACGCGATCGCCAGCCTGTTCCAGGCGTTGATGGCGCCGATCAGCATGGTCAGGTTCACCGTCTCCGCATCGGAGAAATGCGCACGGACCTGCTCATAGACATCGTCGGGCGCGTGCGTCTCGGAGATCAGCGTCACAGATTCGGTCCAGGCCAGCGCGGCGCGCTCGCGGTCGGTATAGAGCGGAGACTCGCGCCAGGCGTTGAGCAGATAGATGCGTTGCTCGGTCTCGCCGCGCTTGCGGGCGTCCTCGGTGTGCATGTTGATGCAGAAGGCACAGCCGTTGATCTGCGAGGCGCGAATCTTGACCAACTCGATCAGCGACTTCTCGAGTCCGGTCGACTGGATCTGCTCTTCCAGCGCCATCAGCGCCTTCATCGTATCGGGGGCGGCCTGGTAGAAATTCATGCGGGGCTTCATGGTCGTTCTCCTTTGGCTTGGGGTCAGTGGGCTTCCCCGGCCGAGACATGGCCGGGCTTCTTCAGGAAGAGAACCGCGATCAGGGCCACGATCAGCGCCATGCCGAGCAGATAGAACGTGTCGCTGAAGGCGAGGATGTAAGCCTGCTTCTGTACGACATGGCCGATCGCAACATAGGCGCGATGCGACGCATCCGCACGGTCGAGCACGCCGTGACTGATGAAATACTGCGTGAGCTGTTCCAGCCGCGTGCGGGTGGCCTGCTCGAACACCGAGACCGACTGCATCAGCACGTTGGAATGATACTGTTCGCGCTTGGTCAGCACGGTCTGCAGGAGCGCGATGCCGACGGCACCGCCGAGGTTGCGCATCATGTTGAACAAGCCGGAGGCCGATCCCGCGTTCTCGGCTTCGATGCCCGATGTTGCGACCGCCGAGAGCGGCGCCATGACCAGCGCCTGGCCGACGGCGCGGACGACGTTGGGCCAGAGCAGCTGATCGGCGGCGTAGTCGTTGGTCATGAAGATGTTCATGAAGTTCGAGCCGGCGAACAGCACGAAGCCGATGGCGATGATGATCCGCGCGTCGAACTTCTGCATCAGGCGCGGCACCAGCGGGATCAGCACCAGCTGCGGCAATCCGGTCCAGGCCAGCACCGTGCCGATCTGCTCGGCATTGTAGCCCTGGATGCGCGCCAGATATTGCGGCAGGATGAAGACCGAGCCGTACAACGCGACGCCGAGCAGGAAATTGGCGAGCATGCCGAAGCCGAAATTGCGGCGGGCCAGCAGGCGCAGGTTCAACAGCGGCTTCTTCACGGTCAGCTCGATGATCAGGAACACGGTCAGCGCCACGGCCGCGATCACGCTGAGCTTGACGATGAAGGGTGAGCCGAACCAATCGTCCTTGTTGCCTTCTTCCAGCACGGTCTGAAGGGCGGAGAGGCCGATCGCCATCGTGATGATGCCGGCCCAGTCGCCGTCGCGCAGCAGTGACAGCTTCATCGACTTGGGCTCGAGCGCATACCAGAGCATGCCGACCATGATCGCGCCGGGCACGAGGTTGACGTAGAAGATGTACTGCCAGCCAAAGTTCTCGGTGAGATAGCCGCCGATCGTCGGGCCGATCGCCGGCGCGAACGTCGCCGACAGCGCGAACAGTGCAAGCCCCACCGGCTGCTTGGCACGCGGCAAGAGTGTGATGATCAGCGTGAAGGCCATCGGGATCAGCACGCCGCCGCTAAACCCTTGCACGGCGCGCAGCACGATCATCTGTGGCAGGTCCTGCGCCAGCGCGCAGGCTGCCGACAGGCCCAAGAACAGGATCGCGTTGGTCAGCAGATAGATGCGGATCGAGAACACTTGCGCGAGCCAGCCGGACAGCGGGATCACCACGATCTCGGCGATCAGGTAGGAGGTCGAGATCCAGCCGCCGTCGTCGATGCCGGCGCCGATCGCGCCCTGGATGTCGGCCAGCGAAGCGTTGACGATCTGGATGTTCAGCACCGCCATGAAGGCGCCGAGCGTGGCGCCGACCACGGCGATCCAGGTTCTCGCGGAGACGACAGGCGTTGCGGCGGCTGCTTGTGGGGCCGGGAGGTTGGCGGCCGATGCGGCATCGAGTGTCGGTTGAAGCGTGCTCATGGAAGCCTCGTCTCTGATACGGGAGACAGGATGCGTTGGTCGGGACGTTTCGATAACAAGGGAAGTCCGGGAAGGATCATCAGGCAGGACTTGACGATCCTGCCGCGATCCTCGGCGACATCAGCCTCCGTTTGGCCGCGGCGCGTTGTCGGCGATGCGCTTGGCCGTCTCGCGCTCGGCCACTACCGTTGCTTTGGTATCGACCGTCGGCACCGCCGACATGCCGGGGCGCAGCAGGCCCGTGAGGCTGTGATCGTCGAGCACGATCTTCACCGGCACGCGCTGCACGATCTTGGTGAAATTGCCAGTCGCATTGTCGGGAGGCAGCAGAGCGAATTCAAGCCCGCTGGCCGGCGAAAGGCTGTCGACATGGCCATGCAGCGTGCGATTGCGAAAACTGTCGACGTGCAGCTCGACCGGCTGGCCCGCGCGAACATGCGTGAGCTGGGTCTCCTTGAAATTCGCGACGACGTAGACCGCATCGAGCGGAACCACCGCCATCAGCTGCGTGCCGGCCTGCACGTACTGGCCGACCCGCAGGCTGCGCGCGCCGACGGTGCCGTCAACAGGCGCGGTGATCTCGGTGTAGGACAGGTTCAGTTCGGCCTGATCGGCCACCGCGCGAGCGTGATCGAGCTGCGCAATGGCCTGTGCACGTTGGGTGGTCAGCACGTCGACCTTGCGTCGTGCGGCAACGAGGCCCGACTGGGCGTGCTGCAATTGCGCGTTGCTGGCGCGGAGCGCCGCATCGGTCTGCTGCGCGCGCTGGATCGTGCCGGAGCCAGACTTCATCAGCTCGTCGTAGCGGGCCCGCTCTTCCTGCGCAAACTTCAGATTGGCATCGGCGGCCGTGACGTCGGCGGTGCTCTGCGCGATCACAGGCTGTTGCAGCTCGAGCTGGGCGTCGAGGTTGCGCACGGAGGCTTCGGCTGCCGCAACGTCGGCGCGGGCCTGGCCGAGCGCCGCCTTGAAGTCGCGGTCGTCGATCCGGGCCAGCACCTGGCCGGACCTGACCTTCTCGTTGTCGCCGACCAGCACCTTCGCGATATAGCCGGAGACCTTCGGGGCGATGATGGTGGAATCCGCCTTCACATAGGCGTCGTCGGTCGTTTCAAGGTAGCGGCCGGTGGTCCAGTAGTCGTGCCCGTAATAGGCCATGGTTGCAGCGCCGGCGATGAGCGCGAGCGTCAGGGCCGCGCGTCGAACCATCTTGCGGGCCGCGATTGTTGCCGGCGCCTTGGCGTAACCACGCGTAATTTCAGTAGCTTGCTGGAAGGTCTCGGTGCGGGGCATTTCAGACATGGCGCTCTCCGGTCGGCTCGCTGAGACTATCGGTCTTGCCGGGGCAAGTGATAATTGGCAAAATTCTGGAAGGATTATCCATTCAAGGTGGATAATCGGGGCCGCCGGCTTGGTGCCTGATGTCTACCGGGTGAGGCTCGCGACTGCCCCAGAGCGATTGCCGTTCCTGTCGCGCGATTGCTGCCGAGGTGGTGCCATGGACCGATTGACCAGCATTGAAGTGTTCAGCCGGGTGGCCGAGACCGGCGGTTTTTCCGCAGCAGCCCGCAAGCTCAACATGTCGACCACCATGGTGAGCAACCACGTCCAGGCGCTGGAAGAGCGGCTCGGGGTGAGGCTGCTTCACCGCACCACGCGCAAGGTCAACCTGACCGAAATCGGCAAGGCCTATTACGACCGCTGCGTCCAGATCCTTGCTGACATCGAACAGGCCGACGACATCGCCGGCGAATTGCAGTCGGTGCCGCGCGGCACGCTGCGCATCCACGTCGCCACCCATATGGTGCCATTCGTGGCGGGCGTCGTGGCAAAGCTGCTGTCGACCTATCCGGAGGTGAAGGTCGACTTACGCATGGGGGAAGCCAATGTCGATCTGATCGAGGAGGGCTACGACGTTGCGCTGCGCATGACGCCGCCGCCGGATTCCAGCCTGATCGTCCGTAGCCTCGCTACCTGGCGCCACGTGCTGTGCTGCTCGCACAACTATCTCGAGAAGCACGGCAGGGTGCAGCAGCTCGCCGAGCTTACCGAGCACAATTGCGCCCGTCACCTCAACTATCCCTTCGGCGACGAATGGCGTTTCTTTGATCGTAAGGGCGCCCCGGCCTCCGTGCGGATCTCGGGCAGCCTTGTCACCAACAGCGGCGAGGCACTGCGACGGACGGTGTTCGAGGGCGCCGGCATCGGCCTGCTCGCGGGATTTCTGGTGCGCGACGATCTCGATTCCGGGCGGCTGGTGCGCCTATTGCCGGAATACCGGCCGGTCGAGATGTCGATGAACGCGGTCTATCCGCATCGCCATCATCTGTCGGCGAAGGTGCGCACCTTCATCGACATGCTGGTACAGCACAGCGCCGAGCAGCAGAAGCTGATCAATCCGTATTCGTGAGACGCAGACGTCGGTGCGGTAGGCTGGGCAAAGGCGCCCTTGCGCCGTGCCCACGATCTCTTCCGATTGATGGAGGTGGTGGGCACGCTTCCGCTTTGCCCACCCTACAAGAGCGTCAACCGATGGCGCGCATCTTCGCCGGCGAAGATGCGGCAAGATGCGCCAGCAGCTGCTCGACCTCGGGCTTCACTTTCGCGATGGCGACGTCTTTCACCGGCCCATAACCGCGGATCTCCATCGGCGCTTTGGCGATGGCGATGAGATCGGGCAGATGCGCAGCATCGAGCTTGCCGAGCATTTGCGCGATGATGCTCTCGTACCAGGCAATCAGCTCGCGCTCGGTTCGCCGCTCGGCCGCATAGCCGAACGGATCGAACGGCGTTCCGCGCAGCACCTTGAGCCGCGCCAATACCGCGAGCGGCAGCCGGATCCACTGGCTGAAAGCGCGCTTGCGCGGGCGGCCGCGCGCGTCGTGACCGGACGGCAGAAATGGCGGCGCGAGGTGATACTGCACGCTGAAGCCGTCTTCGAATTCGCGCTTCAGCTCGTCGAGGAAGCCGCTTTGCATGTGCAGACGCGCGACCTCATATTCGTCCTTGTAGGCCATGAGCTTGAACAGGGCGCGCGCGACGGCTTCGGTCAGCGCCTCGCTGTTGAGCCCGGCTTCGGCCTCGCGGACTTTTCCGACCAGCGCCCGGTAGCGCGCCGCGTAGGCGTCATCCTGGTAGGCCGTAAGGAAATCGGAGCGTCTGAGGATGATCTGGTCGAGCGTCTCGGCCTTCGGCGCTTCATTCGTCTGCGGCAGGAAGCCCGGATCGGCGGCAGCGATCCTGCCCCACGCAAAGGCCTGCTTGTTGCGCTCGATCGCGACACCATTGAGTTCGATCGCGCGCAGCAGCGCCGATAGCGAGACCGGCACCAGTCCGCGCTGCCAGGCTAAGCCCAGCATGATGATATTGGCGTAAACGGCATCGCCGAGCAGGCGCTCGGCGAGCGCATTGGCGTCGATGCTGTCGACATTGTCGTTGCCGATGACCTGCCGGATTGCGCGCAGGCGCGCAGGCGAGGCGAGATCGGCGTCGCGGAAGCGGACGACGTCGCCCGTCGGCATCTCTGCGGTGTTGATCGCCGCGCGCGTGCCGCGGCGATAGGTGCCGGAGGCCTTGGGCGAGGAGCTGACGACGAGGTCGCAGCCGATCAGCGCGTCGGCTGCACCCTGGTCGATACGGACCTGATGCAGCGCCTCAGGGCTTGCGGCCAGGCGGATGTAGCTCAGCACGGGACCGAATTTCTGGGCAAAGCCGGTGAAGTCCAGCACCGAGACGCCGCGACGCTCGAGATGAGCGGCCATGCCGATCAGCGCGCCGACCGTGATCACGCCGGTGCCGCCGACACCGGTCACGAGCAGGTCGTAGGGCCGATTGAGCGTTGCGGGGGTGGGAAGGGCAAGCGTCGCTGCATGGCCGATCGCGTCGATCTGGCTGGCGCTCTTCTTCCGCCGCGTCGCGCCTTCGACGGTCACAAAACTGGGGCAGAAGCCGTTAAGGCAGGAAAAGTCCTTGTTGCAGGCGGACAGGTTGATCTGTCGCTTGCGGCCGAACGGGGTCTCTCTCGGCTCGACGCTGAGGCAGTTGGACTCGACCGAGCAGTCGCCGCAGCCCTCGCAGACGAGGTCGTTGATATAGGCGAAGCGCTTGGGATCGGCCATCTGCCCACGCTTGCGACGCCGCCGTTTCTCGGTGGCGCAGGTCTGCTGGTAGATCAGCACCGACACGCCGGAGACCTCGCGCAGCTCGCGCTGCACCGCGTCCATCTCCTCGCGCGGATGGATGGTGACGCCATCAGGTAGGTTCGCCGGCGAGAATTGTGCGGGATCGTCCGACACCAGCGCGATGCGCTTCACACCCTCGGCGCGGACGCTGTGCGCGATCGCCTGCACGCTGACGGGGCCGTCGACCGGCTGGCCGCCGGTCATGGCGACGGCGTCGTTGAACAGGATCTTGTAGGTGATGTTGGCTTTCGCAGCGATCGCCTGGCGGATCGCCATCGAGCCGGAGTGGTAATAGGTGCCCTCGCCGAGATTCTGGAACACGTGCTTGTGGCCGGTAAATCGCGACGATGCCGCCCAGTTCACGCCCTCGCCGCCCATCTGGATCAGCGACGAGGTCTCGCGGTCCATCCAGCTCGCCATGAAATGGCAGCCGATGCCGGCCAGCGCCTTTGAGCCCTCGGGCACTTTTGTCGAGGTGTTGTGCGGGCAGCCCGAGCAGAAATACGGCGTACGTGTTGCGCCCAAGACGTTGATCGTGCGCGCAGCTTCCGGCATCAGGGCGGCCGCACGCGCGGCAAGATTGAGCCCTGGAAACATCGGATCGAGTCGGCGGGCGAGCACGCCAGCCAGTGCGCGTGGTGACAGCTCGCCGATCCAGGAGATCAGTCGTGCGCCGTTTTCGTCATGCTTGCCGACCATGCGCTCGGGCTTGGCGCCGGGATAGTCGTAAAAATATTCCTTGAACTGACTCTCGATGATGCCGCGCTTCTCCTCGACCACGAGGATCTCGCGTTTGCCCTTCACGAAATCCATGGCGTCGTGCAGCGCCAACGGCCAGACCATGCCGACTTTGTAGATATCGATGCCGATACTGCGGCAGGCGGCCTCGTCGAGGCCCATCAGCCGCAGCGCCTCCATCAGGTCGAGATGCGCCTTGCCTGTGGTGACGATGCCGTAGGTGGCGTTTGGAATGTCGTAGATGTGGCGATCGATCGGATTGGCTTTTGCGAAGGCGTACACCGCGTGTTTCTTCGCCTCCAGCCGCTCCTCGATTTGCGGGCCCGGCAGATCGGGCCAGCGATAGTGCAGTCCATCAGGCGGCGGCCTGAAGTCGGGTGTGCGAAAAAGGCGCGGCGGGCGCAGCGCGACGGAGGCGCCTGACTCCACGATCTCCGAGATCGCCTTGAAGCCGACCCACATGCCGGAGAAGCGGCTCAGCGCATAGCCATATTCGCCGAATTCAAGATATTCGTCGACGCTTGCGGGGTGCAGCGTCGGCATGAACCAGCTCATGAAGGCGACGTCGGACTGGTGCGGCATCGAGGACGACACGCAGCCATGATCGTCGCCGGCGACGACCAGCACGCCGCCATGTGGCGAGGAGCCGTAGGCGTTGCCGTGCTTGAGCGCGTCACCAGAGCGGTCGACGCCGGGGCCCTTGCCGTACCACAGCCCGAATACGCCATCGACCTCGCGCTCTCCTTGCGTCTCCACCTGTTGCGAGCCGAGCACCGCGGTCGCCGCGAGGTCCTCGTTCACCGCGGGGAGGAATTCGATGCGGTCTTTCTCAAGCCGCTGCTGGATGCGCCAGAGCTCGAGATCGATGCCGCCGAGCGGCGAGCCGCGATAGCCGGAGATGAAGCCGGCGGTGTTGAGCCCCGCCGCCCGGTCGCGTCGCACCTGATCGAGTGCGATGCGGACAATGGCCTGCGTGCCCGTGAGGAAGACCCGGCCCTCCTCGCGATCGTAGCGGTCGGAGAGCTCGTAGGCATCGAGTGACGGAATGGCGTCCATGGTGGACCTCGCGCGGCGTCCTGCCGATAGCGAAGGTTAGGCCCGGGGGACTGGTAGGTCTTACCTATTTTTCCCAGTTAAGCTACTATATCGGCAGATTTTTGCTAATTCCGACGAAATGTGGCATATTTTATCAATTTGAGGCTCTCGATGGTTGAAGACCAGGACGTCAGGATTCTCGCTCACCTCCAGAAGGACGGTCGCGCCACCAACCAGCAGCTCGCCGACGAGGTCGGCATGTCGACCTCGGCCTGCTGGCGCCGGGTGCGCGCGCTCGAGGACAGCGGCGTCATCCGCGGCTATGCCGCTCTCATCGCGCGCGAGCAGGCGGGCTTTGCGATGTCGGCCATCCTCCATGTTTCGCTGGAGCGGCACGACGCCAAATTCGTCGACGAGTTCGTCTCGCGCGTCACCACGCGCCGCGAGGTGCTGGAGTGTTTTGCGACCACCGGTGATGCCGATTATCACCTGCGCGTCGTCGTGCAGGACATGGCGGCCTACAATCGTTTTCTCGACGAGTTCATGTTCCGCATCCCCGGCATTCGCTACGTCCGCAGCAATGTAGTGCTGAAGGAGATCAAGACCAGCGTCGCGCTGCCGTTTTGAAGAAGCTGCCGTAGGGTGGGCAAAGCGAAGCGTGCCCACGTTATTTCATGGCGGAGAAAGATGGTGGGCACGGCGCAAGAGCGCCTTTGCCCACCCTACGGCACCGGTTACCGTTGCTCCCGCACAAACCTGTTCCGCAACGTCCCGACACCGGTGATGTCGATCTCCACGACATCGCCGTGCTTGATGTCAGGTGACGCACCATCGGTGCCCATCCAGATCACATCACCCGGCCACAGCGTGAAATACTTCGTCAGCTCGACCAGGAACGGCACCACGCCGAAGATCATGTCGTTCGTCGCGAAGCGGTTGGTCTCCTTGCCATTGACGCGCACGATCGTCTCCATCTTGGCAAGATCAGCCTCGGTCTCGATCCAGGGACCCATCGGCTTGAACGTGTCGGCATTCTTCGAGCGCCACAGGCTGCGATCGGCCTTTTGCCATGAACGTTCGCTGACGTCGTTGCCGATGGTGTAGCCGAACACGCACTCCATCGCGTTCGCTTCGCTGAGGTGCTTCACTTTCTTGCCGATGACGACCACGAGCTCGCCCTCGTAATGGATCTTCTCCGTCGCAAGCGACGGGATCACGACATCCTCGTCATGCGCGATCAGCGCATTCTGGGCGCGGTAGCCGATCTCGGGGCGATCAGGCACGGCCGGCACCGTACCGGCCTTGTCGGCGGCTTCCTTGAGGTGCTTCAGATAATTCAGCCCGACGCAGTAGAAGGTGCGGGGGATCAGCGGCAACTCGATCTTCACCTGCGACAGCGGATGCGTGCGCGACGTGCGCTGCCATTCACTGAGAGGATCGCCGTCGACCGCGATCACTTGATCGCCTTCGACCACGCCCCAGGAGGTCTTGCCGGAGGCGGTGAATTTCAGCCAGCGCATGTTCTGTCCTTGTTGTTATTCCGCGGCATCGTGCGGCTGCACTTTCCAGGCACCGGCAGCCGGGCGCGCCAAGCCGAGATTCTCCCGCAGCGTCTTGCCGCGATAGTCCTTCTGGAACAGGCCGCGCCGCTGCAGCTCCGGCACGACATGCTGCACGAAATCGGCATAGGAGCCGGGCACGTACGTCGCCGCGATGACAAAGCCGTCGCAGCCGCGCTCGACGAACATTTCTTCCAGTCTGTCCGCGATTTCCTTGGGGCCGCCGACCATGGCGTCATGCACGTGGCCGCGGCCGGAGAAGGTGACAAAGTCGCGCGCGCTCGGATTGCTCTTGCCCGAAGCCTTCAGCACGCCGTCGCGGATGCCCAGAATGCCCTGCATGCTCCTGAGGTCGTCCGTCGTCAGCGGTTCGTCGAGACCTTTGGAAGCAAAATCGTAATTGAGCGCTTCTGATAGCAGCGACAGTGCGTCGATCTCGAGCGGCAGCTTGTTGATCAGCGCCATCTTGTCTTCGGCCTCCGCCTTGGTCGCAGCGCAGACCGGGGTGGTCAGATTGCAGATGAATATCTGATCAGGATCGCGGCCGGCCTTGGCGGCCTCGTTGCGCACGGCGGCGTAACCGTCCTTGGCGCCCTGGAGATTGCGCGCGGCGGTGAAGATGACCTCGCCCCAGCGTCCGGCAAAGCGCTGGCCGCGGCCGGATGCGCCGGCCTGGATGATGACAGGATGGCCCTGCTGTGAGCGCGGCACGGTGAACGGCCCGCGGGACTTGAAGGCCGCGCCCTTGTGATCGAGCCGCTTCACCTTGGTCGGATCGGCAAAGCGGCCGGTCTTTTTGTCCATGATGAGCGCGCCGTCCCCCCATGTGTCCCAATGGCCGAGCACGACCTCCATGAATTCGTCGGCCTTGTCGTAGCGGGAATCATGTTCCGGATGGGAGTCGCGTCCCATATTGAGCGCCTCGCCGTCGTTGAGCGAGGTCACGACGTTCCAGCCCGCGCGCCCGCCGGACATCAGATCGAGCGTGGCAAAGCGGCGCGCGACGTCGAACGGCTCGTAATAGGTGGTCGAGCAGGTTGCCCCTAGGCCGAGCTTGTCGGTCACCATGCCCATCGTGGTCAGCACGACAATCGGATCCATCTTCACGCAGCGGATGCCGTATTCGACGGTATGGGCGTGGTCGTTGCCGTAGCGGTCCGGCATGGCGAGACGATCGTCGAAGAAGGCCATGTGGAATTTGCCGGCTTCGAGAATTTTCGCGATCTCCTGGTAATAATCCGCCGACATGAAGTCGCTGCGCGAGTCCGGATGCCGCCACGAGCTCGGCAAGTTCGTGCAGTTCTGCGCCTGAAGGAAGCCGACCAGGACCATCTGCCTGTCCATGCTGCTGTCTCCGGATGTGTCAGGACAGATCGAGGGCGATGTGGAAGTCCTCGGAGGCGCCGGCGGCTCGGAGCAGCGCCGCGCTGACGCGCGTGAGGCGGTCGGCCTTGATGATCGGCATGGCGTTCCCTCGGCTTTCGTGCCCTTAACGGACCTGTTGTTGGATGCCATCGTCTCAAAGCGGAGGTGCGATATCAATCTCCCGTAAACCAATACAGGGCTGCAAATTCGTAGACAGAGCGCGCCTTTGGTCGAAGGCTCCTGCCGCGCGGCGGTATTCCCGGACATTTTTCAGCTATCATTCGCTGCTCGTTCACCCTGATTGGCGGTTTCCCTGCCGCAATAACGACCACTTAGGCGATCCCTATTCATAAGGTACCCGGGAAAAATCGGCAGAAATGCCCGGGAGTTGAGATCGTGTCGACGTCACTCGCGCGCACCTTTGCGGCGCTGAGCGCCATTAACGAAGCGATCCTCTACGCGAAATCGCCGGAGGAGCTGTACCAGATGGTCTGCGACGCCGGGTTTTCCAGCGGAGACTTCATGGCTGTCGCGGTGTTCCTGGTGGAGCCGGAGGGCCAGCACCTGCGTTTCGCTGCCGGTCGTGGCGACGACGTGGCTCGCCTGCGCGCGCTCAAGATCACCACCGAAGCCGGCGCGCCCGAGGGCTTGGGTGTCGGCGGCGAGGCGTTTCGCACCCAGAAGCTCTGCATCAGCAACGACTATCTGAATGATCCGCGCTCGCTGGCATGGCGTGAGGGCGCGACCAAAGCGAATATCGGCGCCGCGGCGGCGCTACCGCTTCTATGTAACGGCAGCAGCGTCGGTGTGCTGTACGTGACCCGCAGCGAGGCCAACTCGCTGAACGAGCAGATCGTGTCGCTGTTCGAGCGCATGTCGACCAACATTTCCTACGCGCTGGAGAATTTTGCGCGCGAGGCCGCGCGGCAGGCCAGCGAGCGGACGACGCGGCGGCTCAACCGCATGTTCGGCGCGCTCAGCGCGACCAATGAAGCCATCCTTCGTGCAAAGAACGAGCAGGAGCTGTATCAGCTCGTGTGCGACGCCTCCGTGCACGGCGGCAAGTCGCTGGCGACCTTCGTTCTGTTGAAGGAACCGGATTCTCACTGGTTGAAGCCCGTCGCCGGCACCGGCGAGAATCTGGAGACCGTGGCGCAGACACTTTACTCTACTGATCCCGACAATCCCTACGGCCGCGGCATTTCCGGCGAAGTGTTTCGAACACAGAAGCCCATTGTCGAGCGTGATCTCGCACGTCGCACCAAGGGAACGCCGTGGGAGCAGCCCAACGTCAACACCGGCGTCGCCGCGCTTGTCGCGGCGCCGCTGGTCAAGCACGGCCAAAGCATCGGCGTCATCCTGGCCTTCCTCAGCCAGTCCTGGGCCGCCGACGGCGAAGTGGTCGGGCTGATGCTGCGCATCGCCGAGAATGTCTGCTTTGCGATCGACAATTTCGACCGCGAGGCCGAGAAGGCCCGGATCGCCGAGGAGGAGGAACGCCTGGCGCGCATGTATGCGGCGCTGAGCGCGACCAACGAGGCGATCCTGCGCGCCCATTCGCGTGCCGAGCTGTTCGATCTCGTTTGCGAAGCAACGGCCAAAGGCGCCAAATTCACCTCGGCCGCCATCGCGCTGGTCGATCACCAGGCCGAGCTGCTCCGCGTCGCCGCCTGTTACGGTCCGAACGCAGATGCGGTTCGCAACTTCAGATTTTCGACCTCGGATCAGGTGCCCGAAGGCCGCGGGTTGACCGGAACGGCTTTCCGTACCCGTCAGCCCTGCATCAGCAACGACGTGCTGTCCGACGACCGGATCAAGCCCTGGGCGGACAATGCCCGCCGCCACGGCATCGGATCAGCCGCGGCGTTGCCGCTGTTCAGCGGCGACCGTATCGAGGGCGTATTCGTGTTCAACTCGCCGGAGCGCGGCACCTTCACGCCGGAATTTGTCGAACTGCTGCAGCGGCTGCAGGCCAATGTCGCCTTTGCGCTCGACAATTTCGATCGGGCCGACGAACGTGCGCGGGCCGAAGCGCAGAAGGAGCGCCTGACGCGCATGTTCGCGGCACTCAGCGCCACCAATGAAGCGATTGTGCGCGCCAAGTCTCGCACTGAGCTGTTCGAGCTCGTCTGCCGGGCCGCGTCCACCGGCGGCAAGTTTACCTCGACGACCATTGCGCTCGCCAGTGCCGACAGCGATCGGCTCGCGATCGTCGCAAGCGCGGGACCTTCCGCCGAGACCACCCGCAACGTCCGTCTCTCCGTCGACGCCGACCGGCCCGAAGGCCGTGGCATGAGCGGAACGGCGTTCCGCACCCGCCAGCCTTGCATCGTTAACGACTACGTCAACGACGGCCGCGTCAGCGCCTTCCATGCTGTCGTCCGGATCGACGGCGCGCGCTCCGGCGCGGCATTTCCGCTGATCACGCACGACAAGGCCGTTGGCGTCATGATCTACATGTCGACGGAACAGGACACCTTCACATCCGAGTTCGTCGAGTTGCTGCAGCGTCTCGCCGACAACGTCTCTTTCGCGATGGAGAATTTCGATCGCGCCGACGAGAAGAACAAAGCCGACGAGCGGATCGAATACCTCGCCTCGCATGACAGCCTGACCGATCTGCCGAACCGCGAGACCTTCAACGGGCTGTTGCGCGAAGCGATCGACAACGCGCAGCGCCATGATCACCGCTTCGCAGTGCTGTTTATCGATCTCGATCGCTTCAAGGTCATCAACGACTCGCTCGGACACGAGGCCGGCGATTTGCTCCTGCTCGAGGTGGCAAATCGCTTGCGCGGCGCGCTGCGGGCCAGCGACGTTGTGGCGCGCCTCGGCGGTGACGAGTTCGTGGTGATCCTCGATCAGTGCGGCGAGATCGACGATGTCCAGCGCATCGCCGCCGGGCTGCTCGCCGCACTCGCCGAGCCGATGGAGCTCGCCGGTCACGAATGCCACACCACGGCGTCGATCGGCATCGCGATGTATCCGGCCAACGGCGCCGATGCACAGACGTTGACCAAGAACGCCGACATGGCGATGTACCTCGCCAAGGAAGACGGCAAGAACGGCTATCGCCTCTTCTCCAAGGAAGTAAAGACGCAGTCGATCGAACGTTTGTCGCTCGAAAGCGCGTTGCGCCGGGCGCTCGAACGGGAGCAGTTCTCGCTGAACTACCAGCCCAAGGTCGACATTGAGACGGGGCAGATCACCGGCGTGGAAGCGCTGCTCCGCTGGAACCACCCCGATCTCGGCAACGTCTCGCCGGCGCAGTTCATCCCGCTCGCGGAAGAAACCGGCCTGATCGTGCCGATCGGCCGCTGGGTGCTGAAGGAAGCCTGCGCGCAGGCGATGGCCTGGCAGCGCCGCGGCCTGCTGCCGTTGTCGATGGCGGTGAACCTGTCGCCGCGGCAGTTCGCCGACGAGCATCTGTTGCAGGACGTCGACGAGGCGCTGGCGGCCTCCGGCATGTCGCCGGTGCTGCTCCAGCTCGAGGTCACCGAGAGCATGATGATGCGCAATGTCGGGCGTGCGCTGAAGGTGCTCGATGCGATCCAGAGCCGCGGCATCCGCTTGGCAATCGACGATTTCGGCACCGGCTATTCGTCGATGTCGCTGATGAAGCATTTCCCGATCGACACGATCAAGATCGACCGTTCCTTCGTGCGCGACCTGCCGCAGGATTCGGAGGACCAGGCGATCGCGCAGGCCATCATCAGCATGGGCAAGGCGCTCGGCATGACGGTGGTCGCCGAGGGCGTCGAGAATGCCGAGCAGGAGGCGTTCCTGCGCACCCATGGCTGCGACGAGATGCAGGGCTTCCTGATCTCCCGGCCGTTGCCGGCGAAGCAGGTGGCCGAGCTGCTGCGGCCGATCGAGCTGCCGATCGCGCCGCCGCTCCAGCCGGAGACGGACTTGGCCGTGGACGAGGCGGGACCGGTGTTGAAACGCGCAATCGTCTGACGGCTGCGCAACGCAATCGAGGCGGATGCGCTACAGCATGATCCGGAAAAGTGTGCAGCGGTTTTTCGAAAAGATCATGCTCAAACAATAACCTAAAAGCGCGATTGTGATTCATCCTGATCACATCGCGCTTTAGGTCTTTAGCGATTGACCGGCCGGTTGCGGCTGAAGAGAAGATAGATCGCGCGGGGATTGGTGGTCAGATAGCGCCAGAACAGACGGCGCGGCTCGAGCCAGGTGCGCCAGGCCCATTCAAGCCCGACCCTCTGCATCCATCGCGGCGCGCGGGAGCGGCTGCCCGACAGGAAGTTGAAGAGGCCGCCTGACGTCTTGATGACGCCGACATTGGTCAGCCGCGGCGTGTATTCCTCGACAAAAGCCTGCTCGTTGGGGACGCCGAGCGCCACCCACAGGAAGTCGGGCGCCAGCGCGTTGATCTCGTCGACCTTGGCCCGCAGCGCCTCGCCATCGAGATAGCCATGGCTGTATCCGACGATCTTGAGCCTCGGATACATGTTCTGGACGCGCCTGACGGCCGCGGCGTTCTCCTCATCGCTGGCGCCGAACATGTAGAAGGTGCGACCGGTCACCTCCGCCTTGCGCGCGACGACATGGAACAGGTCGGTCGTGGCAACGCGCTCCGGCAATGGAAACCAGGACTGCAGCTTCGAGGCCGCCACCAGCGGCTGGCCGTCGGCATTGATCAGATCGGCGGCGCGGAACAGACGTTCGATCTGCGGCTCCGTCGAGCAGCGCGCCAGCACCTCGCCGTTGGCGGAGGTCAGGTACAGCGGCCGGTTGATGCGGTGCCGTTGATCGGTCGCAGCGATCATGAAGTCGGCGGTGGCTTCCAGGTCGAGCGCAGCCATGCGCAGGCCACCGACAGTGATCCGGGGCACGTCGGCGGTTGCAGCCCGACCTTCGAGATTGACGCGGCGCTCAAGCATATTGTTTGCCTCGCTGGAGCGTTTGGGTTGCCGGGGTGAGCTCGTCGAGCACGACACCGACCAGCTTGCGCTGGGCGGCGCCGAGCGCGGTCAGGATCTCTTCCATGCTGTCGTTGATGTCGTGGCTGGTCGGCAGCACCGCTACCAGCGCGTCAGCGCCATCGAGCAGCTTGCGGCCGGCGGCCGAGAGCGGCATCGCGGGGCCGTCGAGAATGACGAGGTCATAACCGCCGGCCGCGCGCGCCTGCGCGATGGCCTGGCGGATCGACTCAGTGGCCTTGCCGGCATCGGTCTCGGTCGCCGGCAGCACCGAGATGCCGTTCACGGTCTTGATCTCGCGCGCGGCCTTGCTGCCGATCGAGAACCAGCCCACCTTGCCGGTTTCGCTCTTGCCCGGGCGTTTGATTCTGTTCGAGAGCGCGTGGGATTGATGGTCGGCATCGACCATCAGCACGCGGCTGCCGTCGCGCGCGGCCGCGAGCGCGAAGTTCAACGTGGTCACGCTGCGCTCCGAGGTCTGCCCGGCCCCGACCAGCGCAATCACGGGCATCGTCTTGCTGCCGGCGCGGCGCGCCATCGCCGCACGCATGTCGCGCAGCGCGTTGAGCAGCGTCGTCAACGGAAATCCGGGCCGGAGTGTCGGCCAGCCGATTCGGGTCAGGTCGACGCCGCTGCCGGTTGCGAGAATGGCGCCGAGCGTGCGGATCACGTCCGCCTCCTGGAGCCGGGCGATCAGCGGCTTCTCGACCAGCGCGAGCGCAGGCAGAGGCGCGGTGGCTTCGGGCTCAGGCATCGCAATTTCGGGTTCAGGCTTGCGTTCGCGACGGCTCGGTTCGGGGGCGGTCGTGCCATTGAACAGATGCTCGGCCGCGACGAACCAGAAGATGGCGGCGAGCGCGCCGAAGCCGAAGCCGATCATTGCGAACAGGGTCATGCCCGGCGGGAACGAGCGGCGTTGCGGTATCGTGGCTTCGCCGATGACGCGGGCCGCCGAGGTGTTCAGGGCTTCCTGTTCCTCGGTCTCGCGCGAGCGCTTGAGAAATGATTGGTAGACATCGCGGCTTGCGTCGGCTTCGCGCTCGAGCTCGCGCAGGCGCACCGCCGCCTGGCTCAGCTGCACGCTCTGTCGCTTCTGCACCTCCAGCGCCCGGTTGAGCGAGGCTTCGTAATCGCGGGCGCGGGTCAGGTCGTTCTTGGCGGACAGTGCGAAGCGATCGATCTCTTCGTTGATGGTGCGCTTGAGATCCTCGACCTGCTTCTCGGTCTGCCGCAGCGCCGGGTGGCGCGGGCCGAGTTCGGCGGTCTGCTCCGCATATTTCTTGCGGGCGTCGGCATATTGCGCGCGCAAATTGGCGATGGTCGGCGATTGCAGCGCTTCGGGGATTGCGCCAGCATCCGCGGCGGTCCGCTTGTTGGCCTCGATCTGGTCCAGCCGCGCTTGGGCGTCCATCGTCGCCGCGCGGGCCGCGGACAGGCGCTGGTTGCTGGAGGAGAGTTGCTGATCGGAGATCAGCGAATCCTGGGTGCCGACGAAATTGTTCTGGGCCTTGTAGTTGGCAAGCGCGGTCTCGGCGTTGCGCAGCCGCTCGCGCAGCTCCTTCAGCCGGCCCGACAATTCGCTGGTGGCGCGCCGCGCCGCCAGGGCCTGGGAGTTGCGGGATTCCGTGAGGTAGGTGCTGGTCAGGGTGTTGGCCAGCATCGCCGCCTTCGCCGGATCGGTCGACCAGACTTCGATGTCGACGATAAAGCTCTTTTCGGTCTTGCGGATCGTGATGTGCTTGTTCAGCGCGTCGAGCGCGGCGAGCTGCACTTCCTTGGCTTCCGCAGCGGAAGGCGTGCGGAGCTGGAGGCCGATCAGGCCGAGCAAGGAGGCAGCCAGGGTCTTGCCGTCGCTGCCGCCGAATTCCGGATCCTTGTCGAGACCCGCCTGCTGGATCACCTGCAGCAGCACGCTGTTGGAGGTGATGAGGCGCGCCTGGCTCTCCACCAGCATGGACATGCCGGAGACGTCCTGCGCGCGCGGCGTCAGCTCGCGATCGACCAGTTGAAGCTCGCGCGGATCGACATAGAGCTGCGCGGTCGCGGTGTAGCGGGGTGCCAGGCTCTTGCCGACGGTGACGGCGAGGCACGCGCCGATCAGTGCCGCGGAGGCAATCGCGATCCTGCGCCGCCACAGCAGGCCGGCGAGCTCCAGCACGTTGAAGCTGGACTCGGATCTCCGCCGCGAGGCTTCCGACCCGGTCGGATTTTTGGCCCGATCGATCGGCTGGTTGTAGTCAAGCATAGTCCCCAGCTTTCATTGCAACGGTCGCGGGCTGAGGGGTTACTCTTCGCTTTACGCCTCGCACCGGGGATATAGGTGCGCAATCAACGCAACAGGGAAAATTAACCATACTCATTGAGGGACTATTCACCGAAATGGCAAACAAAGCGTTTAAGGGCACGCCGCCTCTTGCCGCGTCGTTGGGCCGCCTCGGTGCCGGCAGCCCTGCAGTGATTAACGGTTCGTTACCATGCGTGCCCGGCGGCGCGCACCGGTCCGGCATCGTCGCTTGACGGCCGATCAGCGCGCGCATGGCTCAGCGCCTCCGCAGAACGACGTGACAGTCGCCGCGCCGGAGATCGGCGGCACCGTCGAAGGCTTTGAGCTTCGGCCGCGTCGCCGTCGCGAGATCGATCTTGGCTGACCTGCCCATTGTTTCCAACCGCGCTTGTTCGACTTAAATTTACAGGAAAAATCTCGCGACCTCGAAGAGCAAATCCGGTGCCGCGGGGCATCGCCGATCGCGGTGCTTACAGCTGGGTTAATCAGACCCCGCGTTAACTACGGCATCGTTCGTGCCTGCGCCGCTGGCGCGTGATGGACTGCGAATTGCAGTGTGAGGCGCGACGGAATTTGCAGGAAAAAGCACGCGAAGCGATCAAGCGCATGACAGGACGCCTCCACGGACGCGACATCGACGTCGCGGTGCAATTTGATCACGCGGGCAGGCCGCTCATGCTGGGACGCTTCTGTCCCGTGCGGCCGTGCCGTCGCGGGACAGTCGAGGCAGGGCTTTCTCAACATATCTCAGGCATTGAGAACGCAATGACGCTGATCCCGACAGATTTGTCCGCCAGCCGGATCTCGGAAAGCTTGCGCGATCCCTTCAGGGAGATCGCGGCGAGTTCGCGCGTCATCGACCTCTCGGTCGGCATCGTCGTCTGCATTCCCTGTTTCCGCCGACCTGAACATCTGCGGCTGACGCTGGATTCGCTGGTCAATCAGCGCACCCCGCGCTCATTCGCGGTGGTCATGGTCGAGAACGATGCGGCAGCACGCGCGAGCGCGCCGGTGGCTGCGGAATACCTCGCGTCAGGCAAACTCCAGGGCATCTGTCTGGTCGAGAAGCGGCAGGGCAATTGCCGGGCGATCAACGCCGCGTTCGAGACGGCGCAGGCGGTGTTTCCTGCCGCGACCCGCTTCCTGATGATCGACGACGACGAGATCGCTTCGCCCGATTGGCTCGAGCTGATGGTTCGCACGGCGGAGGCGACCGGTGCCGACATTGTCGGCGGACCGGTGCTGCCCGTGTTTGACGATGACAGCCAGCCCTGGCTCGCGCGTCATCCCGCCTTCTGCCCGGCCTACGACTATACCGGTGCTGTGCCGATGATCTATGGCTGCGGCAATTGCCTGATCACGCGCGCTGCGTTCGACCGGCTCGGCAGCCCCGCCTTCGATCTGCAGTTCAATTTTCTCGGCGGCGGCGATTGCGACTTCTTCTATCGCGGCCGCAATGCCGGCATGATCTTCCACTGGACCGCGGAAGCCGTCATCACCGAGACCGTGCCGCAAAGCCGCACTGGCTTCGGCTGGATCGCCAGGCGGGGCCTGCGCATCGGGGTCATCAACTATCGTGTGCGATCCAAGGCCGCGCACGGTGCGTCGGCACGGGCGCGTCTGTTTGCGCAGACGCTCGGACGGCTGCCGCTGTCTCTGGTCCGCTCGCTCCGCCTGCTGACGTCATCGAGGGCCGTCGTGGCGATGCATCCCTTGCTGGTGGCCGTCGGGTCCGCGCTCGCGGCATTCGGCTTCGATCCGAAGCCTTATGAGGCCTCGAAGATCGTCTCCTGACGGGCTGGCGCAGCGACGCTAGATCCCAAGCCAGGAAAGCGCGACCTTGATCGCTGACCGCGGCATCGCCTTGAGCGATCGCTGCCCGACCATGCCGAGATAGGCAAGCGCCTCGCGATATCGCCCGAAGCGCACCGCCTGCGTCGCAGCATAGGTGACGAGATGGATCTCGGCCGCCTGCCGCAGCCGCGCAGCCGCGCCCGATGGCAGCTTGCCCAGGATGAGCTCGTTACCGAACACGCGCGCCACCGCCGGGAAGAAATCCTGCGGCGTCCGCACTGCCGCATTCATCGTATTGGCCGTGTGCAGCCGATAGTCGAGCAGAAGCTTGGGCACATAGGCGAACTCACCGGTTGCGGCGAGCCGGCACCAGCAGTGCCAGTCCTCGCAATAGCGCAGTGAAACGTCGAAGCCGCCGCTGGTGCGGAAGGCATCGGCGCGAATCAGCATGATGCCGCCGTTGACGATGAAATTGCCGCCGGCGAGCCGTTCCAGCACATTGCCCGAGGGCTTGAGCCGTCCCTTCAAGAGATCGCGGCGGCCGATCGTTCGCCCGGCGCTGTCGATGGTGTTGTAGTCGCCATAGACCAGAACCGCCTGCGGCGCGGTCCTGGCCGTCGCCAGCAATGTCTTGATCGCGTCGGGCCGCAGGCGATCGTCCGCATCGAGGAAGAGCAGCCAGTCCCCGCGTGCGTTGCGGGCACCGAGGTTGCGCGCGGCCGACACGCCGCTGGCGTCGTTCCGCATCAGGCGCAGCCGCGGCTCGCGGATGGCGCGGACGATTGCGTCGGTGCCGTCGGTGGAGCCGTCGTCGACGACGATAATCTCGCCGACGCCGCCCTGCATGAGCGCGCTCTCGATGGCTTCGCCGATATAGGCTGCGGCATTCTTCGCCGGGATGACAACCGACACCGCAGGCGACGTCGCGCGCGCGTCCGCCGCCACCGGGGCTGTGGTCGCTGCATCGAGCATGGCGTCGGTGAGAGGCAAGCGGGGGCTCGTCCTGTTTAAGGATCTGTTAACCAGGCGGCCTGCAGCCGCGGTCCTGGCGTGCGCAGATGATACCCAGATAAGAACCAGATCGGTGTTGCGAACGCGGTCCAAATCATCGGTTTCGTAGATTAGCGTTAAACCCGGGGCGTTAAGTCTGTCGCTGATTTCGACAGGTGCGACAACCGGTCTCGTGCGAAACTACCGGCCTTGATGCCGCGGATGGATGAAAGTGCCCGCAAAGACGTTCGACTACGATCCCGACGACATGATCCTCAACTTGTTCTACGAGGACAAGGACGATCGCTGGTTTCCCGGCGACCGCCATCTGCGTCGCATGGCGCGCAAGATGCTGTTTGGTGAGCCGCGCATGAGCGGGCAGCTGCGCGTGTTCCTCAATCTCTGCGCCGGGCTCGGCCGGCTCGGCATCCGCTATCGCGTCAACGACTACGGCTACATCGCGCAACATCAGGAAGAAGTCGCCTGCATCATCGGCCGCGCCTTCCTGCTCAATAAGTTTGCGTGGAAGAACCCGATCCTGCTTGGCGTTTGTGCCTATAACCATCCGTTCGACGATCCTGACCTGTTCAGGCGGCTTCCAGTCAGGAAATTCCTGGTGCCCGGTCCGTGGTATGCCGAGATGTACCGGCCGCATTGGCCTGAGACGGAGGCCTGGCCCGTGGGCATCGACACGGATCACTGGGCGCCGTCGCGCCCGCGCGACAAGACCGTCGACGTCCTGATCTACGACAAGGTCAGCCTGGATCGCGAGCGGCACGTGCCGGAGCTGCTCGAGCCGGTTCGCGCAAGGCTGACGAGGGAAGGCCGCTCCTTCACCGAGCTGCGCTACGGCAGCTACAGGGAGGAGGACTACCGGTCCGCGTTGGCCCGCTCGCGCGCGATGATCTTCCTGTGTCAGAACGAGAGCCAGGGCATTGCCTATCAGCAGGCGCTGTCCTGCGGCGTGCCGGTGTTTGCCTGGGATCCCGGCGGTCCGTGGCGGGATCCCGACTATTACCCGCACCGCGTCCAGTTCGCGCCCGTCTCGTCGGTGCCCTATTGGGATGATCGCTGCGGGCTCAAGTTCACCGACCACGCCGGCTTCGAGGAGCGCTGGACCGATTTCTGGGCCGGCTGCACCGCGGGAAAATTCGATCCGCGCGGCTATATTGTGGACAATCTGACGCTGGAGCAGCGCGCGCTGCAATATTACGAAATCGCGCGTAGCGTCGCGCGGCAGAGCCGGGTCCCTGCCGCCTCGGGCGTGCTGGTTGACGGATGGTTAACGGGGATGGGCTAGACCCGGCGTAGCCCGGTGTAGACCCTTGGAGTCCCCCATCGTCCCGGCAGGCCTTGAGGCATGGATCGCAGCGCCGCAGACATGACCGACGTCGAGGCCCGCTCGCTGGGCGAGGCGCTGCGCGATGCGCTGGCGAAGTTCGACGTCGCGAGCACGGCGCGTTGTCTTGTTGCCGTTGCAAGCCTGCTGCTGGTGCTGATCACGCTCGATCCGTTTGCCGATCTGCGCAACCCCGACGTCGCCGCCATCGTCAGCGGACGATTGGCGACGACCTACGTCTCGTTCGGATTGCTGGCCGCGGTCGCGGTGCTGCTCACCTTCACGACCGACGCGCCCTCGCTCAGAAGCCTGGTCACGCCGCTGCATCTCTGCCTGATCGGCTGGATGATGATCAATCTCGCATTCTCCGAGAGCCGCGAGATCTCGATCCAGCGCTTCGCGCTCGCGGCCAGCGCCACCACGCTGGCCATCCTGCTGCCGCTGCTGCCGCCGACGCAGCGAAGCTTCGATCTGTGCCTCGGCGGCGCCGCGCTGGTGCTGTTGGTGATATGCTATCTCGGCATCATCCTTGCCCCGCAATATTCGATCCACACCGCGCTCGACATCACCGAGCCGCAGCTTGCCGGCGACTGGCGCGGCAGCTTCGGCCACAAGAACATCGCCTCGCCGGTGATGTCGATCCTGGTCTATACAGGCATTTACCTGACGGCCGTGGGCTCCTACGTGATGGGGCCGGCGATCGCGCTGCTTTCCGGCATCTTTCTGATCTTCACCGGCGGCAAGACGTCCTCGGTGCTGTGTCTTGCGGTCTATGCGCTGGCGTCGGTGGTCTATGCCATCAGAAGCCTGTGGCTGAAGCGGATCATCTGCTTCGCGCCGCTGATCGTGATGAACCTGCTGACGGTCGGCAGCGTCACGAGCCCGGTGCTCGGCGGCATCACGCGGGCGCTTCCGATCGACCCCACCTTCACCGGCCGTTCCGAGATCTGGGAGTTTGCGCTCGGAGCCGTTGCGGAAAGGCCGATCACCGGTCATGGCTATGCGGCGTTCTGGGACGGCGCGGCGGAAGGGAAGACCATCCAGGGCTCGGAATGGGCGGTGACCGCGGCGCACAGCCACAACAGCTATCTCGACCTTGCCGTCACCATCGGCCTGCCGGGCCTCTTGCTCGTCATCCTCATCTTCGTGCTCGCGCCGCTGCGCAATTTCCAGGAGGTCCAGGCCCACAATCGCAGCCATGCGCTGGGCAGGCTGTTCCTGACCATCTGGCTGTTCGGCCTCTACTTCGGAACGACCGAGACCTTCCTGGTCGAGCGGCAGAATCCGGTCTGGTTCATGTTCGCGCTCGCGGTCGCGGGGCTGCACTTTCTGGCCAGGTTCCAATGCGTCGCGCAAGGTGAACCCGATCGCAGACAATCTGTCGCAGCCGCGCGTCCGGATGGCGGCGCGGCTGAAAACATGCGCGCGGGCTGACGGTAACAGCTTAACGATAAGCAGCAACGTAACTTGTAGTCAGCGGCAAAACATCATCTATCTGGACGTGTTCATTAACTGTATGCCCCGCAAATGGCGTTTCTCAGCGTCGAGCAGCTAGACGGTCGGGCCTCAAGCGCGTCGGGAATCTCGGTCGAGTTCCTGCGCGACTGGCAACAGGCGGCATTGCGCCTGAACGGTGGGCATCGCACCGCGTTTCAACATGGTTACTGGCTGGGCGCCTGGTACGAGGCGTTTGAAGGCGTCGCGCCGCTGATCGCTGTCATCACCGACGCGGCGACGGCCAAGGACATCGCTGTCGTGCCGATGTTCAGCCACTTCAGGCGCGGCATCCGTATCGTCGAGTTTGCCGATCTAGGCGTCTCCGACAATAACGCTCCGATCGTTGCGGGGGATGCGAATTTCGATGCGGCCGGCGCCGAGGCGATCAGTGCGGCGCTGGTCGATGGCTTGCGCGCCTTGCCTGATCGTTTCGACCTGCTTCGCTTCAAGAAGATGCCGTCCTATGTCGGCGCCAAGCCGAACCCGCTGGTGTCGCTCGGCCGCTCCGGCTCCTGCTCGCTGAACGCCAATCTCGTGCTGACCGGCGATGACTATGCGGACTATCAGGCATCGATCAAGCGCATGCAGATGCCGCGCTGCTGGCGCGTGTTCAACCGCCATGCCGGCGCCCGCTTCGAGATCGCGACCGACGTCGAACGCGCGCACCAGCTTCTGGACGTGATCGACATCCAGCAGCAGGAGCGCATGCAGCAGATCGGCTTGCGGTTCGTCCTCAACGACGCGGCCCATTCCCGCTTCTACCGCGATGTCGCCCGCCGCGGCGTTGTGGAAGGCTATGCGGTGATTTCGGCGCTCGTCTGCGACGAGGGCATCGTCGCGACCGCGTTCGGCGTCAGATACGGCGCGACCTTCTATTTGCTGCGGATCGGCAATGCCGGCAAGCGATGGGCGAATTGCTCGCCGGGGCTGCTCGTGACCGAGCGCACCATGGCGGCCCTGCATGCGCAGGGCGTGCGGCGCTTCGATCTCAGCATCGGCAATCACGACTACAAGCGCCGCTTCGGCGCCGAGCCGTTGCCATTGACCGATGTCACCGTCGCGCTGTCCTGGCGCGGGCTGCCTTTCGTTCTGCGCGACCATGCCGCGCAGGGACTGCGCCGTCATCCAAGGCTTGCGGCCTTGGCCGCGCGGGCCATGGGCAAGGCGCGCTGAACCGTCGCCGGTTGCAGCGGTCGCTCGAATATCGCATGAATTGTGCTATCGTGACCGCCTCAGCCAGGAGGCGACATGCACGATCGTTCGGACAGATATCGCGCGTTCTTTGCGCAATTGATCTGCGCCGCGGCCAGGGCCACGGACCCTCGCCTCGAGCAGGCCTTTCGCAAGGTGAGGCGCGAGCCCTTCGCCGGGCCCGGGCCGTGGTCGATCACGCTGGGCGGCCATCCCTATGTCGTGACGCCCGATGACGATCCCGCCTTCCTCTATCAGAACACGCTGCTGGCGCTGGATCCGGCGCGCGGCATCAACATCGGCATGCCCGGCGCGCACGCGCATTGGCTCAGCGGCTGCGGTGTCAAGGAAGGAGAGACGGTGCTGCAGATCGGCGCGGGCACGGGCTATTACACCGCGATCCTCGCCGAGCTCGCCGGGCCTGGCGGTTGCGTCTATGCCTATGAGGTCGACGAACGGCTCGCAGCGCTTGCGCGCGAGAACCTGAAGGACATCGCCAATGTCGAGCTGCGCGCGCGCTCGGGCGTTGCCTCCGATCTGCCCGATGTCGACGTGATCTACGTCTGTGCGGGCGCGGCGCAGCCGGCGCCGGAATGGCTGGGGGCGCTGCGGCCCGGCGGCCGGCTGGTGTTTCCGCTGGCGCCCGCGGGCGTGCTCGGCGGCATGTTGATGATCACGCGCCCGCAGCAGGGCACGGCCTGGCCCGCGAAATTCCTGAGCCGCGCCCAGTTCATCGGCTGCGCCGGGCTTCAGGATGCGGAGGCGGGCCGGCGACTGGCCGAAGCGTTCGCAAAAGGCTGGGAGGGCGTGCAGTCGCTGCGGCGAGGCGAGGCGCCCGACGAGACCTGCTGGTTCGCCGGCGACGGCTGGTGGCTTTCAACGGCATCCGCATCTGCGCCTGATGTCAGCATCCCGCCGCACGCGGACATCACGCGGGCGTGACGGATTGCGAGCCGGTGCACTCGGCGCAGTGAAACCGGCCGCGCGAGGCGCGAAACAGGCTGCGGCAATACCAGCGGCGCGCCAGCGCCTGGGCCGGCCTGCGGATCATCTGTGCAATCAAGAGAAGTTCGAAAGCCATCGATATCGCAGGGTCCTGTCCGGAAGTCGTCTCGTCGTCGCTCATAGAGATGGGGCGGCATTCCCGTGAGAGAATGCCGCCCGCGTCGCATCTGCCATGCAGCGGATTGAAGACCTGGCCTAACCGTGCAGCTTCTTCGCGGTCTCCGCGATCTGGCGGCCCTGATAGCGCGCGCCGGCCAGCTCGTTGGCGCTGGGCTGGCGGCTGCCGTCGCCGCCGGTGATCGTGGTGGCGCCGTAGGGCGCGCCGCCGGTGACCTCGTCGAGCTTCATCTGGCCGGCAAAGCCGTAGTTCATGCCGACGATCACCATGCCGAAATGCAGCAGGTTGGTGATGATCGAGAACAGCGTCGTCTCCTGGCCGCCATGCTGGGTCGCGCTTGCAGTGAAGGCGCCACCGACCTTGCCGTGCAGCGCGCCCTTGGCCCAGAGCCCGCCGGCTTGGTCGAGGAAATTCGCCATCTGCGAGGCCATGCGGCCGAAGCGGGTGCCGGTGCCGACGATGATCGCATCGTAATTGGCGAGGTCTTCGATCTTGGCGATGGGGGCGGCCTGATCGACCTTGTAATGTGAGGCTTTCGCGACTTCGGCCGGCACCAGCTCAGGCACGCGCTTGATGTCGACGGTGGCGCCGGCTTCGCGCGCGCCTTCCGCGACGGCATTCGCCATCGCTTCGATATGGCCATAGGCGGAATAATAGAGGACGAGAATTTTGGTCATGGTGGTCTCCGTTGGTGTTCGTGATTTCTCCGTCGTTCCGGGGCGATGCAAAGCATCGAACCCGGAACCTCGAGATTTTCCGGTGCGCAATTGCGCACCTGAGGTTCGGCTCTTCGAGCCGCCCCGGAATAACGATCGATGATGTGGTTACGCCGCGTCGACGAGCACGAACTCGGAATCTTCGAGCGCCGTGATGGTCAGCTTGCTCTCGTCGCGGATCGCGGCCCCGTCGCGCGCATTGACGCGCACGCCGTTGACCTCGACCGCGCCGGCCGCGGGTACCAGATACAGGTGCCGCGCCTTGTGGGGCTCGTACTCCGCGCTCTCGCCGGCCTTCAGCGTGGTGGCGAGCACCCGCGCATCGGCGCGGATCGGCAGCGCGTCGGTGTCACCGTCAAGGCCGCTCGCGATGGTGACAAGCCTGCCGGAGCGATCCGCCTTCGGAAACGGTTTTGAGCCCCAGGTCGGCTGTCCGCCGCGCGCCACAGGCTCGATCCAGATCTGGAAGATCCGGGTCCTGGTCGGCTCGAGATTGTACTCGGAATGGCGGATGCCGCTGCCGGCACTCATCACCTGCACGTCGCCCGCTTCCGTGCGGCCCTCGTTGCCGAGGCTGTCTTGATGGGTGATCGCGCCTTCGCGCACATAGGTGATGATCTCCATGTTGGCGTGGGGATGGGCGGGAAAGCCGGTGTTCGGCGCGATCTCGTCATCGTTCCACACCCGCAACGCGCCATGACCCATGTTGTTCGGATCGTAGTGACTGGCGAAGGAGAAATGATGCTTGGCCTTCAGCCAGCCGTGATCGGCGCCGCCGAGCTTATCGAAAGGTCTGAGTTCGATCATTTGCGTCATTCCCTGGGTTGGAGCAGTCCTCAATTCCTGATGGACCTTGGATAAGCCGTCGCCTGTGGTATAGAAATAGAAACTGTCGAAACACATTGTTTCCCAAGATAACCCTGACGGACCCAGCCATGGCCAAACTCCCCGATTTCGAGGCGCTCGCGATTTTTGCAAAAGTCGTGGAGCTACGGTCGTTTGCGGGGGCCGCCAGCGAGCTCACAATGTCCAAGGCGACAGTGTCCAAGGCTGTCACCCGCCTGGAGGAGCGGTTGGGGGCCCGCTTGTTCAACCGCACCTCGCGGCGGCTCGCGCTGACCGATGCCGGCCACAAGCTCGCCGACCGCGCCACGCGGCTGCTCGCCGACGGCGAGGCAGCCGAGAACGAGGCCTTGGCGCAATCGGTGGCGCCGCGCGGGCTGGTGCGGCTGGCGGTGCCCATGACGTTCGGCATCAAGGCGGTGGCGCCGCTCTTGCCGGAGTTCTTCGAGGCCTATCCGGAGGTCTCGGTCGATCTTCACTTGAGCGATGCGACCGTCGATCTGATCGGCGAAGGTTTCGACATGGCGGTGCGGATCGCGCGCCTGCCGGATTCCTCGCTGATCGCGCGACGGCTGTTCACCATGCCGCGCTTCACCGTGGCCGCGCCGTCCTATCTGAAAAAACACGGCCGTCCCACGCATCCGATGCATCTCGCCGAGCACAAATGCTTCGCTTACGCCTATCTCTCGACACCGAACCTCTGGCACTACACCAACGCCGCCGGCGAGCAGGCCAGCGTCCGTCCCGGCGGCCAGCTTCGCGTCAACAACGGTGAAGCCGTGATGCCCTCGCTCATCGCCGGCCTCGGCATCGCCGAGCTGCCCGAGTTCATCGTCGGCGAAGCCATTTCGTCCGGCGCCGTCGAGGTCATCCTGAAAGACTGGAAGCAGGCCGAAGGCGCCGTGCACCTGGTCACTCCGCCCGGCGGCCCGCGCCCCGCGCGCGTCGAAGCGCTCGCTGATTTCCTGGCGGCGAAGCTGCCCGGCACCTGCAAGCGGAAGCCGCAGAAGCGTGCGAAGGCGGGATAGCCACTATGGAGGCCGTTAGTCTATCCTGCAAACAGCTATCGTAGGACCTCCTACCCTTCGTCAAGGGTGGAAGTCCCTGACAGATAACCATAGCACCGTGCTCGACGCTATCCAGGACGCTTCGCGCCGGCTTTGCCGGTGCCTATGGCATCCTGGACAGCGTCTGCGCGCGGCGCTCTTGCGTTCGGCAGGTCGGGACGAAGGAACGGTCGCATGCGGCCGAACAAAGGAACGGCTCAGCCTGCTGCCGAGATCTTCGCGCTGTTGTGGTCTGCGTCGTAGGGCGTCTGGTGCTTGAGCGTCGCGCACAAGGCAAAGAGCAGGCGATCTCCCACACCACGCAGCGCACGCGCATGGCCGTGTCCGCGCTGCCGCAAAGCATCATAGCGTCGCCGGGCTGCGGCGTCGTATTGAAGCGCGCCGCGCGACCAGTGATGAACGGCGCTTTGCAGCCGCCTGTTGCAGGCCAGGCGGCGGATCACGAAGCGTTGCTTGCCGCTTTGCCGCGTCACCGGTGCGACCCCTGCCAAGGCGCGCAAGGCGTGGTAGTCTCGTCTGCGCAGAGGCTCGGTGGCCTCGACGAGCAGTGTGGCGAGAACGATCCTGCCGATTCCCGGCCAGGAGCGAAGGATCGCCACGTCACACTGCTCGGGATTCTGCCCCGCGGGGCTCTCCTGTTCTTCGAGCTTGGCGCACAGGCGGTCCAGGCTGTGCTGCGCTTCCTTGATTTGCTGATTGACCAGGCGCAGACGGGCCGCGAGGCTGCGGATATGCACGCACGCAGCCTCCGTCGTGCCCGGTGCCACGAGCAGGGGTGTCTCGCGCAAAGTCTTGAGCACCGTCGCCGCATCGAGGCGGCGGATACGATAGGCGCTGAGGATGCGCGCGATCGCCTTGTCGCTGGCCTTGGCCGCGCTGTCCGGCGTCGGCACCTTTTGCCAAAGTGCCAGGAACCAGTCGTCGGCGACATCGTCGGTCAGCTTGGCCGCTTGGGGATAGTACCGCCACAACTGCTGACGCAGGCGATTGGCAAGCCGCGTGCGCTCCTGCTGCAGTTCCTCCGCCATGCGCGACCACTCGCGCAGCTCGATCACCAGCGGATTGTCGGCCGCAAGCTGGCGGAAGGCCGCACAGTCCGTACGCAATGAGCTTCCGAGCACATGAGCGTCGCGGCGATCATCCTTGGCACCGGCCACCGTGAAGCGATCCCGGAAGCGGTCGAGTTGCTTGGGATTGATGGCAAAGACCATAAAACCATGCTCGAGCAGCATCTCCACCACTGGGCCATGCGGCGTCTCGATTGCCACCGCGATCTGTCCCGGTGCGGCCTTGGTCTTTTCGACCAGCCAATCACACAGCTCCGTCAGTCCGGCTCCGCCATGCGCAAAGTCGCGCTGGCCGGCCGGCCGTCCTTCCGCATCCAGCAGGCAAACGCAATGACTCCGCGTTGCCCAATCGATCCCGACGAACCATTGCACGTCCTTGACCATCGTTGGATCTCCTCGCTCTCAAAGCGGGCCAACCGCGATCCTGATCGATCCCTGTACTGGCGCTCTCGGCGCAATGACCTCCTACTGGATCTCGATCGCGGACGTTCCGCTGGGGCGCGGTTCCTACGTGGGTGCTCAAGGCACGGGTGGACAAGGCTGCTCCCGACGGATCGGCCCGAATGGCCAGTCTACACCTCTAGGCCGGCCATGAACGTCAGAAGGGTACAGGGTGGGCAAAGCGCAGCGTGCCCACGTCTTTGCCCCGGGGTGATCGCAAGCGTCTCGCCATCGGCGCCCACAAGGGACCGCCCTGCTTGCAGGGCTATGCCCGACAGCCGGGCATTCGGCGAGTGACCGTGGGCACGGCGCGCGAAGAGCGCGCCTTTGCCCGCCCTACGAGATCTCGCTAGTCTATCCCTCGAGCAAACTATCGTAGGGTGGGCAAAGCGAAGCGTGCCCACGTCTTTGCCCCGGGGTGATCGCCAGTGTCTCGCCATCGGCGCCCACAAGGGACCGCCCTGCTTGCAGGGCTATGCCCGACAGCCGGGCATTCGGCGAGCGATCGTGGGCACGGCGCGCGAAGAGCGCGCCTTTGCCACCCTACGAGATCTCGCTAGTCTATCCCTCGAGCAAACTATCGTAGGGTGGGCAAAGCGAAGCGTGCCCACGTCTTTGCCCCGGGGTGATCGCAAGCGTCTCGCCATCGGCGCCCACAAGGGACCGCCCTGCTTGCAGGGCTATGCCCGACAGCCCGGCATTCGGCGAGTGATCGTGGGCACGGCGCGCGAAGAGCGCGCCTTTGCCCACCCTACGAGATCTCGCTAGTCTATCCCTCGAGCAACTATCGTAGGGTGGGCAAAGCGCAGCGTGCCCACGTCTTTGCCTCGGGGGATCGCCAGTGTCTCGATATCGGCGCGCACAGGGCAGCACGTTCTTCTTCACTGTCGTGCTCGCTGATCGCTCAACTACTCTCCTCGTGGACCATGTTGATCGCCTGAGACGAATTTATCAGACTGTCCAGCAGCGCCGCCCGTTCGAGACGGTCGCTATTTGTGTCCTTCCCGATCATCTCCATGCCATTTGGTCGCTTCCGGACCATGACGTCGACTTTTCATCGCGTTGGAATCTGATCAAGGGCGGCTTTTCGCGAGGTATGGAGGCCGGTTCGCCTTCAATGAGCAAATTGAAAAAACGCGAGAAGGGCATCTGGCAGCGCCGCTATTGGGAGCACGCGATCCGTGATGAAGAAGATTTGGAGAGACACGTCGATTACATTCACTTCAATCCCGTGAAGCACGGCCTCGTCACCCGGGTGCGCGATTGGTCTCTCAGCAGCTTCCATCGCTACGTGGAGCAGGGCACGCTTCCCGTGGATTGGGGCGGGGACATGCGTGATATTTCCGGGCAATTCGGCGAGTGACCGTGGGCACGGCGCGCCAAGAGCGCGCCTTTGCCCACCCTACGAGATCTCGCTACGACACCTTCACGCCGTCGATCGCGACGATGCGCAGGCTCGGCTTGATCGTGTTCTCCAACTGCGTCTTCAATTCATGCACGCGCGGGTCGGTCGAGCGCGCGGCGCACACCGCGTATTGGTGTACCGATTGCGTCAGGGCGCGGCGGGCTTCCGGCGTTCGCGTTATCTCGGGCTTTGAAAGCCGCAGGACGATCGCCGCCAGGTTCACCAGCATCTCGTCCAGGGCGGCGTCAATGGTCGCAAGTTTTCCCATAACACACTCCCTCCGCACGCCCTGTCAGCAACGGAGGGTGAAGAGATGCGTTCCCGACGGGACCGAACATGGCTAACGCTTCGTAAACGGCTTGTGCTCTTGCCGACCGCCACGCTGTCGGCGAACACCGCGGAGGAACGCGGCTGATCGCGGCCATCAAGCAGGTCGGGAGGGTGGAATAGGTTCCAGCACTCTTCACATTTTTTTGTGATCCCGAACCTTCCTGCGTCTCATTGTTTAACGACAATTCGACGGGACTCGGGAAGGAAGGAAGACATGCGAGCAGAGCGGATTGCGTTGGGTGTAGCGCTTGCAATTGCCGGCATCGTCGCACAGGGCGCAGCCTCCGCTGAAGAATATCGCGGAACCCTGGAGCAGCAGATGGCCTGCACGCCCGACGTCTGGCGGCTGTGCAGCGACCAGATTCCGGATGTGAGCCGCATCACCGCTTGCCTGCGACAGAACACGCCGCAACTCTCCAGCGGCTGCCGCGCTGTGTTCCAGTCCAACAATCAGATGCCGCCGCAACAGCAGGTCCCGCGCAATCGCGCAGCGCCGCCGCCGCGCTATGACAATGCGCCGCCCCCTCAGCAGGTGCAGCCACGGCCCTATGACAATGATTAGCGCTGCCTAGCTTCTGTCCCGTTCCGGTCGCCGTCCGAGCACCGTCCGCAAGGCGGCGCCGAGCAGGATGATCGCGACGGGCCAATGGAACCAGATCTTATGCGCGCCGGTGAACAGATTGATCGTGATCAGGAAGGCCGAGACGGTTAGCGCCACGGCGACCGGCCGCGGCAGCCTTCCCAGCCAATCCGAAACGGCATTCGTGGACGATGATGGCTCGCGCCTGTCGTCGATCCCCGGAGCGCGCGCGCTCTGTGATGGAGTCCGGTTTTCCGGCATCGGGATGCCGGCTTGCGCGGCGGCTTGGCCGCCCAGGGTCAGCCGATAGCTGGTCAGGGGCGCGATGTTCTTCATCGGGCGCTGGCCGAGACAGTCGAAGCCAACGGACAATTTGTTGTGCACCTGGTCGTAGACCGAGCTCGAGATCACGACCCCGCCGGGGTCGGCGAGCTCCTGCAGCCGCGATGCGATGTTGACCCCGTCACCATAGATGTTGGTGCCATCCACCATCACGTCGCCGAGATTGATGCCGATGCGAAACCGCATCGCGCTCGCTTGCGGCGCGACCGATTCCTGATCGGATATTTCGTGCTGAATCTCGATCGCGCTTTGCACGGCCTCGACCACGCTGGCGAACTCGGCGATCACGGCATCGCCCCAGGTATTCACGATGCGGCCGTCATGGCGCTCGACCAGTCGGGCGATGGCCGCGCGCGAGCGGCGCAGCGCCTCCAGCGTTCCGGCCTCGTCCGCCTCCATGAGACGGGAGTAGCCGTACACGTCGGCGCACAGCACGGTGGTCAGTCGTCGCTTCACCTTGTCGTCGGGCATGGCCGTTATCCTAAAGCATGATCCGGAAAAGTGCGAAGCGGTTTTGTCGTCCCGTCCGGAAACCGTCATGTCGGTGCAACGAATGGCCGTGAGCCAAGTTGATTGCGGTCGCAAGCTGTGGATCGGAGGAATGTCATGTCCAGAACCAAATCCAGGACCAAATTCATGACCGGAATTCCCGCTTCAATTTTCATGACTGGCGCGCTGTTGGGCGCACCTGCAACGGCAGCTCCAGTCACGCCTTTGTCCGGAGCCGCCAGGCCGATGGTGCAGGAGAGCGACCTGGCGCAGGCGCGTTTCGGCTGGCACTGGGGCCATTGGCATCGTGCAGGCTATCGCTGCCGGCCCTATTGCGGCTGGGGTGGCTAGATGTGAGATCCGCGCACCGCGTTACGGCCTGACCTCGCAGACGTCAACCCATTCGGCGCCGGTCAGCTCGGCCAGCCGGTCCGGCGTGATGCGCACGGCGCTGTGGGTCGAGCCTGCGGCCGGCACCACCAATTCGTAGGCTTTCAACGAAACGTCACAATAGACCGGCAGCGGGGATTTCAGCCCGAACGGGCAGACGCCGCCGACCTCGTGGCCGGTGATATCGGCGACCTCTTCCAGCCCCAGCATCTTCGGCTTGCCGCCGAACTGCGCTTTCACCTTCCTGTTGTCCATGCGCGAGGTGCCGGCGGCGACGATCAGGATCACGCGCTCGCCGACGCGCAAGGACAGCGTCTTGGCGATCATGCCGGGCTCGACGCCATAGGCTTCGGCGGCCAGCGCCACCGTCGCCGAGCTGATCGGGGATTCCATGACAGTGATGTCGGGGGCTTTCTCGGCGAAGAAGGCGCGAACGGATTGAAGGCTCATTCCAATGGGCTCATCGAGGACTTGCGGGCGGGCGGCAATGTCCGGGTCATCCCTTGATGATCCCGGGCAGGTCCGACAGCGAACGCATCAGATAGTCAGGCGCAAAGCCGAGCTCGTCCATCTGGGTGCGGATCGCCTTGAACATTGTCAGCGGTGCCACGAGTTCGGTCTCGACGCAAGCCAGCGCCATGGCTTCGGGCGTCACCCGGTCGATCCAGGCGACGTTCAGCCCGAATGACTTGGCGCCGGCGACGTCCCAGGGATTGGAGGAGACGAACAGCACCTCCTCAGGCCCGGTGCCGAGCACCTCGCCGATCAACTCATAGGCCTCCGGGCTCGGCTTGAAGATCTTCCTGGCGTCGACACTGATGGTGGCATCGAGCAGGCGGTCGAGCCCGGAATTGCGCACCAGGGCGTTCAGCATGTCCGGGCTGCCATTGGAGAGGATGGCAAGCTTTCGCGGCTTCAAGGCGGCGAGCGCGCTGGTCGCGTCCGGATAGAGATCGAGATGCAGATATTTCTCGATGACGCGCTCGAAGGCCTCGTTGTCATAAGCGAGCCCGAGCATGCGGAGCGTATAAGCCAGCGAATCGCGCGTCACGGCCGCAAAATCCCGGTAGCGCCGCATCAGCGAGCGCAGCCAGGTGTATTCGAGCTGCTTGATCCGCCAGACCTGCGTGATGATCTCGCCATAGCCGGGAAAGCCCTCTTCGGTGATGTCAGCGACCGACTGGATGTCGTAGAGCGTCCCGTAGGCATCGAACACGACGGCTTTGATGCTCATGGGCTGTCCTTTCGGGTGGTGTGGTCACAACAATCCCGCTTGGGAGAGTGCGTGTATCGTCAGCTTACCAAAGGACAGCGGAGCTTGGCCACTGCAAGGGATTGCGATCCAGCCATCCCATGAGATTCGTACGCACTAGAAGATGAATAGGCCCGCGCGCATATCGTCAGCACCTGGGCTCCCTTCGGAACTTTGCCGGTGTCTCTTCGTTCCCGTTAGCGGGCACGAACGTAGGCTGGCGCGATGAAATGGATGTTGGTCGTCTTGGTCGGCGGCATCTCACCCGTCAACACCGATCTGGTGTTCGACAAGTTCAGTGATTGCCTTTCCGCTGAGGAGCAGATGCGGCAGCACTATGCTGACGCGTTCGATGCCTGGGATCGCACGGCTGCGGCAAGGATCGACCGCCGCAGCGACTACAAGAAAGCCCGCGATATCGAGGCCAAACGGCTGCTCAGCAATGTGGGGACGTGCGTCCCCCACGGCGGCGGCGATTCGTTGCCGGTCACAGCACCGCAGCAGCAGCCGTCTGCTCCAGCGTCGCAGCAGCCTGCCGCGACACCGACCCCGCAGCCAACGCCGCGACCTTAGCGGCACCGATGGCGTCGCACGCCGTGACGTTTCGCTCGCTCATCTAAAGGAGACGCCGTTTAAGGCGTCTCCTTCTGTCGATTCGGGTGATTTAGAAAGACGCAGGTGCGTCACTTCGACAGAATTGGGCTGCAATCGCGACTCCCCAGGGGGTGCCCATGTCCGTCACATCGAAGCCGACAATCGTATTTTGTCACGGTATCTGGGCTGACGGCTCGTGCTTCAGCAAGGTCATTCCTGCGTTGCAGGCCGATGGCCACGAGGTCATCGCCGTCCAATATGGTCTGGACTCCTATGAAGAAGACCTTGCGACGGTGAAGCGCACGCTCAACCGCGTCGGCAGCCCGGTCCTGCTCGTCGGTCATTCCTATGGCGGAGCCACCATCACCGGCGCCGGCACTGATCCTCGCGTGGTTGGCCTCGTCTATATCGCAGCGGTGGCCCCCGATGCGGGCGAAACCGTGCAAGACCAGCTCAACAAATATCCGTCTGATATCTTCTCGCGCGTCGAGGTCGCGGACGGGCGTGCCTGGATGCTGCCGAACGGCACCGAGTTCTTTGCCGGAGACCTTTCCGAGGCCGAGCAGAAGCTGGTATGGGCCACGCATTATGCACCCGTCGCCGATCTGTTCCAGCAGCAGAAGCTGAGCGCAGAGAAGGTCGCCTGGAGGTCAAAGCCAAGCTGGTACATTCTCGCGACGCAGGACCACACCGTGCATCCCGACCTGCAACGCTGGGTCTCCAAGCGCATGGGCGCGACGGTCACCGAGGTGGCAAGCAGCCACGTGCCGATGCTCTCCCAGCCCGACGTCGTGATCGACGTCATCCGCAAGGCGGCAGTTGCCGTTCAAGAAGGCTGATCGAAGCGCGTGTACTTGCCGAGCGTCCTTGGCATGGGCGAGTCCGTAGATGGGTTGAGCCCTTGGGAAACCCATCGCCTGACGAACGGAGCCTCCAGCAGTTGTTGGACCTATTCAGAGTGAGGAGGCACGTCCTTCTCATGTTGTGATGCTGCTTCGATCGGACTCTGCCATGGCTCGCGCCGGATGATCCAACCTTCGTCGATCGGAGCAATGCCGCTGGGGACGCTGTCCAGGGTGCCGATGTAGATCTCGACTTGACGTTCGTTCCGGCTGAACAGGCGCGATCCGCAATTCGGACAAAAGCTTCGCCCCCGATACGTCTGTACCTTGCCGCTATATTCAAAATTGCGCCGCTCGCCAATCGGCGTAGGCAAGAAAAGCCGAGCCCGTCACCTTGCGGCAATCGGCGCAATGACAGAGCCCGCTCTTGAAGGGATCGCCTCTCACGGAATAGCGGACGTCTCCGCACAGGCATCCGCCTGCCCTGATGATCTCGTTAGTCATGAACACTCCGCTCGGGGAAATTGTGCTGCGAAGCTAACGTGCCGCGACCCATTTTGTTGCCGGCGGAGATCGCCGGTACGGGTCGAGGCGCCGCCTTGGCCTCTAGAACTCCACGACGACCTTGCCGAAATGCGAGCCGCTTCGCAGGTGAGCATAGGCTTCAGGGACTTCAGCGAAACCGTAGACGCGATCCACGATCGGGTGAATCGCATGTTCGGTCAGGAAGCGATTCATCGCCGTGAAATGCTCGACTGATCCGACGGTGACACCGATGATGTCGGCGTTCTCCCATTGCAGGCGGGAGAGGTCTGGTTTCGGGCCGAACCCGGTCAAGACGCCGATCTGGATGATCTTGCCGCCAGAAGCGACGGAGCGCAGCGACCGGTCATAGGTACCGGGGCCGCCGAGTTCGAGAATGTGACTGGCACCTTCGCCATCAGTGGCTTTCATCACAGCGGCGTCCCAGCCGGGCGTGTCGCGGTAGTTGATGAGGATCGAGCCGCCCAGCATCCTGGCGCGGGCGAGTTTCTCGTCCGAGGACGAGATCACGATTGCGCGTGCGCCGAGCGCCGTCGCGAATTGAAGGCCGAACAGTGCAACCCCACCAGTTCCCTGGACAAGCAGCGTGTCGCCTTTGCGCATCCCGCCGCGTGTGATCAGGCCGTGCCAGACCGTAACGCCGGCACAGGGCAATATCGCCGCCTCGACCGAGGACAGATGCGGCGGCACGGCGACGAGCGCGGTCGCAGGCAACACGACATATTCTGCGAGCATTCCGTCCGTCGAGGTGCCACCGAGGGACGACGAAACGTAGCTCGACTTGAATGGCCCCGAGACCCAATCGCGAAAGAATGACGCAGCAACGCGATCGCCGACCTGCCATTGCACGACGTTAGAGCCAATTGCGTCAACGATGCCCGCACCGTCGGAGAGCGGCACGCGGCCGTTGAGCCCGGTTTGTCCTGCACGGTCGAGCGTGATCAGGTCGCGGTAATTCAGGCTGGCCGCTTCGACCCGGATGCGAACCTCACCATTGGCGGGTTCAGGTTTGCCGAGATCGACGGGTTCGAGGCGGCCGGTCCCGGCATGGCCATTCAAATGGTAGGCTTTCATCGTTGCACCCTTCACAAGTGGCATGACTTGAATGGGCACAGTTTGTAGGGTCTGACAGCACTGTCAGGGTCAAGAGGTTTTCAAATGAAAATTGGCGAACTCTCACGGCGGACTGGGGTCAGTGTGCGGATGTTGCGATATTACGAGGCCGAAGGGCTGCTAGCGCCGCAGCGGACCGGCTCCGGTTATCGCGACTATGGTCCGGCGGAAGAGGAGACTGTGCGGCGGATCAAGATGCTTGGCGCAGCCGGGATGACGCTTGAGACGATCCAGCAGCTGCTTCCATGTGTGCGTAACAACGACCCGGCCTTCACGCCGTGCAACGCGCTGCGAAGAATACTCGCTCAGCAGGTCGGCCTGATCGACGAACGAATCGAGACACTCAACCGGAGCCGGTCGATTCTGGCCGACTTTCTGGCGAGCGTGAACTGATCGCGCTGACACGCCGACGTCCGCTCTCGGCGATGGGCGGCGCGTCGTGGGGTCGCCCCTAGATCCCCAAAATCTTGCGCGCGTTCGCCTTCAGCACCTTCGGCCTGATGTCGTCGCGGATGTCGATCTTGGCAAAATCCGACAGCCAGCGGTCCGGCGTGATCACAGGCCAGTCCGAGCCGAACAGCATCTTGTCCTGCAGGATCGAGTTGATGTAGCGCACCAGGATCGGCGGGAAATATTTCGGCGACCAGCCGGAGAGGTCGATATAGACGTTCGGCTTGTGGGTCGCGACCGACAGCGCCTCTTCCTGCCAGGGGAAGGAAGGATGCGCGAGGATGATCTTGAGGTCGGGGAAATCGGCCGCGACGTCGTCCATGTACATCGGGTTGGAATATTTCAGCCGCATGCCCATGCCGCCGGGCATCCCTGAGCCGACGCCGGTCTGGCCGGTGTGAAACAGCGCGATCGCGCCGCCATTGTTGATCTCTTCATAGAGCGGATAGGCCATGCGGTCGTTGGCGTAGAAGCCCTGCATGGTCGGATGGAATTTGAAGCCGCGCACGCCGTATTCCTCGATCAGCTTGCGCGCCTCACGCACCCCGAGCTTGCCCTTGTGCGGATCGATCGAGACGAACGGGATGAGGACATCGAGATGGTCGGAGGCGATCTCCAGCATCTCCTCGTTCTTGTAGCGGCGGAAGCCGGTCTCGCGCTCGGCATCGACGGGGAAGATCACCGCGGCGATGTTCTTGGAGCGGTAATAGGCCGCGGTCTCCGGCACGGTCGGCGGATGCTTGTGCGGCGACTTGAAATACTCCGCCATCTGCGCCTGGAAATCGTCATAGCCGTCGTCGGGATGGGTGCCGCAGGGCTCCTCGGCATGGGTGTGGATGTCGATGGCGACGACCTTGTCGATATCAGGCAGCTTCAGCTTGGGCATTGTGTCCTCCCGAGGGGTTGCCAAATTGATTATAGGATATAACGAATTTGGCAAGGCGTCGCCGGCGGGAAATCGCCGGCCCGCGAAGATCTTTGCAGGGTCTCGCCGCGGCTGGATAGAATCGGGCCGATCCGGCCGCTTCTACTGTGCATGGGGTTGTTTTCGCGATTTGGTCGTTGGGAACCGGCCAGTCAACATTGACATGACCTCCCGCCATGCCTTAAGAACCGCCTCGTCCCGGGCGGCCGGTCCGCCAGCGGGAAAGATCTCATTTTGCCACATTCGCGCGTGCCGAAACGGTAGTGCCGAACACGGCCTTTCGAACGTCCAGGATTCTGCCATGAAGGTCCGTAACTCGCTGAAGTCGCTGCGCGGTCGCCATCGCGCCAACCGCCTGGTCCGCCGCAAGGGCCGGGTCTATGTGATCAACAAGGTGCAGCGCCGCTTCAAGGCTCGCCAGGGCTGATCAGCGAAGGCTGATCCCCGGCAGCGCCTTCCGCGCGCCTCCGCAAGACCACGGTCTCACGCGAGTTTGACGCCGCCTTTGCTTTGCAAGGGCGGCTTTGCGCGTTTACACTTTCACCATGACCGTGAGATTCCCTTTCGCGCGTACGCTGTGGCTGGCCCTGGTTCTCGGCATTGCCGGCCTCGCGCCGGCGCTTGCGCAGAATGATGCGGCCCCGCCGGCGAAGCAGCAGAAGAAGCTCCCGGAGGCGCCGGCCAAGCTGCCCAAGGCCGACCGCACCAAGAATCTCGATTTCCTGTTCGGCGCGCTGAAAGCCGCTCCCGACGAAGTCAGCGCCAAGCATGTCGAGGCGCGGATCTGGGCGATCTGGCTGCAGACCCCGAGCGACACCGCCGCTCTCTTGATGACGCGGGCCAAGGCGGCGGTCGATGCGCAGAAGATCGACGTCGCGATCAAGCTGCTCGATTCCGTCATCAAGCTCCGGCCCGACTACATCGAAGCCTGGAATCGGCGCGCCACGCTCTATTACATGCAGAACGACTATGCCCGCTCGCTCGCCGACATCCGCGAGGTGCTGACCCGCGAGCCCCGCCATTTCGGCGCGCTCGCAGGCCTCGGCATGATCATGCAGGACGTCGGCGACGAGAAACGCGCGCTCGAGGCCTATCGCAAGGCGCTCGCCGTCAATCCGCACCTGGAGAAGATCCCTGAACAGGTAAAGGCCTTGACCGAGAAGGTCGAAGGCCGCGACATCTAGCCGATATTTCGATCATCTTTCGAGCGGTTGCGGCGCGTGGAGATTAACCACGATCGCAAGCGCAGTGTCGCAAGGACTATTGCCGGCGGTGCCGCAGGTTTACCTGCATGGCAGGGAGCACAGCCATGAAGCGCTTGATCTTTGCTTGTAGCTTGCTGTTGGCGTCGGGAACGATCAGCCTCGCCAATGGGCTGTTCTGGGTGGTCGGCAATCGCGCCACCGGCAAATGCAACATCGTGACCAGCAATCCGGTCATCTACGGCGACATCTGGTTCGGCGACGGTCCCTACAAATCCAAGGACGACGCCAAGCTCGCGCGCTCGACCATCCGCGCCTGTCCCGTGCTCACGCCCGACGAGCAGAAGGCCGAGGACGGCGCCGGCTAGCCTGGGCTAGTGCAGGACGTTGGTGCCGCGCTCGGCGAAACCGCGATCGGCCGCCGCAGCGTAGGCCTTGGCGAGTTCGGTCTCGAGATGCTCGTTGATAAGCAGCAGCGCCCGCACCGCACCGCGCAGATCGCCGTTGCAGCTTGCGACGATCTCGTCGATTTCAGTGTCATTCGATCTGAAGCTCATCGAAAATCCTCCGGTTCAAACCAAGACAATCTTGCCGGTCTTTCCTGCATCGCCCGAGGATGCGAGGAGGGATCGGCGCCCATCCGCGTCTAGATGGCGGAACCGACCGTGGCGATTGTAAGGACGGCGCGATGACGACGGCATGAAGCTGGTCGGAGGCTTGTGTGTGGTCCAGCTGCAGCATTGATTTTATTGTGTTTTTTAGTTCGGCAATTATGCACATATCCACAGGGCAGCATTTCCGGTGGAAGCCCTGAGCCTCCCCGCGCGAAACTGCCGTCTGCGTCGTTCGTAACTGCCATGTGCCCAGGATCGCCCGGACTGTCCTCATGATCGTTTTATCAGCCGTGACGGCGCTGGCCCTGCTCGCGCTGGTCACGCAGGCCGGAATCGTCCTCGTGCAACGCTCCTTTCCGCCGCAGGGCCGGATGATCGAGGTCGAGGGTGCAACGCTGCACGTCGTCGACATCGGCCCGCGCGATGCGGGATTGCCGATCGTCATGCTGCACGGAGCAAGCTCCAATCTCGAAGTGATGCGGCGACCGCTCGGCGACATGCTCGCCAGGGATCATCGCGTCATCCTGATCGACCGGCCCGGGCACGGCTGGAGCACGCGCGCGCGACGGCAGGATTCGACGCCTCAGATTCAGGCGCGGATGATCGACGAGGCGCTTGGCAAGCTCGGAATCGATCGCGCCGTTTTCGTCGTGCATTCCTGGAGCGGTGCGCTGGGCGCGCGGCTGGCGCTCGATCATGCAAGCCGCGTCGCCGGTCTCGTCATGCTGGCACCGGTGACCCATCCCTGGCGCGGCGGCGTCGGCCGCTACAACGAGATCATCGCTACACCTGTCATCGGCCCGCTGCTCGCCTCCACCATCACGCTGCCGCTGGGCTTGTTCGTCACCGAATCGGGCGCACGCAACGTCTTCCTGCCCCAGACGATGCCTGATGGCTTCGTGAAGGAGTCCGCGACGCCGCTATTGCTGCGGCCGCGCGAATTCATCGCCAATGCCTATGATCTTGTGACGCTCAAGGAATCGGTGGCCGCGCAGGCTCCGCGCTACGGCGAGATCAGAGTGCCCGTCACAATCATAGCAGGCGCGCCCGACAAGACGGTGAGGACCGACGTCCACGCGCGCCCGTTCGCCGCGACGGTGCCGAATGCAAAGCTGATCGTGCTGCCCGATCTCGGCCACATGGTGCAGAATGCCGTGCCGGATCTGGTGAAGACCGAGATCGAGACGATGATCGGCCGCATTGCCCCGGCGCAGGCGGCCGCCGATTAGCGGCCGCCGTATGTCCGCCTACTGCTTGACCTTTCCGTCCTTGTCGAACTGGGAGATGAAGGACCAGAGATTGTTGATCTCGGTTTCGTTCTTGATGCCGGCGAACGCCATCTTGGTGCCGGGGATCTTGGCCTTCGGATCCTTGATGTATTCCTTGAACTGCGCCTCGTTCCAGGTGATGCCGGAATTCTTGTTCGCATCGGAATAATTGTAGTCGGGCGCGGTGCCGGACTTGCGGCCGTCGAGACCGTTGAGCTCGGGGCCGACCTTGTTCTTGGCGCCTTCGCCGATGGCGTGGCAGGCCAGACACTTGTTGAACGACGATTTGCCGGCCGCGACATCCTGCGCCATCGCGGTGGAGGCTGAGGCAGTCATGGCAAGGGCAACCAACGCGCCGAAAGTCAATTTTTTCATAGCTCTTCGTCTCTTCCCGGGGTCAGAGGGGGGATCGTGGTTTTTGGCAGGTCCGATGCACGTGGACAAGCCGCCAAACCCTGACAGGTTTCCTGATAGCAGACTTGCCTCAGAGAGAACTTGCGTTGCGACAAAGCAATGCGACCTTCGGAGGACCCTACCCAAACGTGGGCAGACATGATTGATTTGCCGGAACAAATTCCAATGCCCGAAAAAGGTTTGCAACATGGCCATCATGATGCCCGCGAGCGATCAGGCGGTGCTGGCGCGCCGCAGCGAGATCGTCGCCGCCTTGCGCGCAATCGTGCCCGGCGAGGGCGTGATCGATACGCCTGCCGAGATGCGGGCCTATGAATCCGACGGGCTGACCGCCTACCGGCAGCCGCCGATGGTCGTGGTGCTGCCCGATACGACCGAGCAGGTCTCGCTCGTTCTGAAATATTGTGCCGCCCATGGCATCAAGGTGGTGCCGCGCGGCTCGGGCACGTCGCTATCGGGCGGCGCGCTGCCGCTCGAGGACGGCGTGCTGCTCGGCCTCGGCAAGTTCAAGCGCATCCGCGAGATCGATTTCGACAACCGAGTCGTCGTCACCGAGCCAGGTGTCACCAATCTCGCCATCAGTCAGGCCGTCGCGCATGCCGGCTTCTACTATGCGCCAGATCCGTCCTCGCAGATCGCCTGCTCGATCGGTGGCAATGTCGCGGAAAATTCCGGCGGCGTGCATTGCCTGAAATACGGCATGACCACCAACAACGTGCTCGGTTGCGAGATTGTCCTGATGAGCGGCGAGATCCTGCGCATCGGCGGCAAGGGGTGCGAGAATTCCGGCTATGATCTGATGGGCGTCATCACCGGCTCGGAGGGCCTGCTCGGCGTCATCACCGAGATCACCGTGCGCATCCTGCAAAAGCCGGAGACGGCGCGCGCGCTGATGGTCGGCTTCGCCGAGGTCGAGGCGGCCGGCGAATGCGTGGCGCGCATCATCGGCGCCGGCATCATTCCCGGCGGCATGGAGATGATGGACAAGCCGGCGATCCACGCCGCGGAGGCCTTCGTCCGTGCCGGCTATCCGCTGGATGTGGAGGCGCTGCTGATCATCGAACTGGACGGTCCCAAGATCGAGGTCGACGAGCTGATCACGCGCGTCGAGACCATCGCAAGAGGCTGCGGCTCGGTGACACTGCAGATCTCCAGTTCTGAGGCCGAGCGCAACCTGTTCTGGGCCGGCCGCAAGGCCGCGTTCCCCGCAGTCGGCCGCATCTCGCCCGATTATCTCTGCATGGACGGTACCATTCCGCGCGGCGCGCTGCCGAAGGCGCTGGCGCGCATCCGCGAACTCGGCGAAAAATACCAGCTCGGCTGCGCCAACGTGTTCCACGCCGGCGACGGCAATCTGCATCCGCTGATCCTCTACGATGCCAACAAGCCCGGTGAGATCGAGCGCGCCGAAGCCTTCGGCGCCGACATCCTGCGCGCCTGCGTCGAGTTCGGCGGCGTGCTCACCGGCGAGCACGGCGTCGGCATCGAGAAGCGCGATCTCATGGGCGACATGTTCACCGAGATCGACCTCAACCAGCAGCAACGGTTGAAATGCGCCTTCGACGCGCAAGGCCTGCTCAATCCCGGAAAAGTGTTTCCGACCCTGCACCGCTGCGCGGAACTCGGCCGCATGCATGTGCACGCGGGCAAGCTGGCGTTTCCGGACATTCCGCGGTTCTAAAGCATGATCCGGAAAAGTGTGAAGCGGTTTTCCGAAAAGATCATGCTCAAACAAAGAGCTAAAGCGCGATGACGATTCAACCCAATCTCATCGCGCTTTAGCGCTCATCGTCGCTGCAATGCGCAAGATTTGCTTTCCGCTCTAAACTTGGATACCGCCTTCTCCCGTGGATACGCTCAAGGTCAGAGACGCCAAAGACGTCGAAGAGGTGGTGCGCGCGGCAATTGCCAACGAGCAGCCGCTCGAGATTGTCGGCCATGGCGGTAAGCGCAGCATCGGGCACGCGATGGCGACCAATGCCGTGCTCGACGTCTCCGCGCTGAATGCGGTCACATCCTACGAGCCGAACGAATTGATCGTCACACTCCAGGCCGGTGCGCCGCTGGCGGACGTGCTGTCGCTGATCGACGCCAAGAACCAGCAATTCGCTTTTGAGCCTGTCAACACCGCGCCGCTGCTCGGCACCCCCGTCTCAGGAACCATCGGCGGCATGATCGCGGCAGGGCTTGCGGGCCCACGCCGGATCAAGGCGGGCGGGGCGCGCGATCATCTCCTCGGGGCGCATGCCGTCTCCGGCTTCGGCGACAGTTTTAAAACCGGCGGCAGGGTGGTGAAAAACGTCACCGGCTATGACCTCTGCAAGCTCCTCGCGGGCTCCTGGGGCACGCTGTCCGTCATGACCGAAGTGACGCTGAAGGTGATGCCGAAGCCGGAAGCGGAGCGGACGCTGCTGCTCCGCGGCCTCGACGATGCTGCCGCGAACAAGGCGATGACCGTGGCCCTCGGCTCCCCCTACGACGTCTCCGGTGCCGCGCATCTGCCGAAATCGGCGCTGCGGACCAGGACTGACGAGCTCGGCGATATTGCCGGCCAGGGCGAGGCGGTGACCGCGCTGCGGCTCGAGGGCATCACGGCCTCCGCCACTCACCGGGCCGGATCGTTGCGCGAACTGCTGGCGCCCTTCGGCGCGGCGACCCTGATCGAGGATGCCGCCTCGTCAGTGCTATGGGCCGCCATCCGCGATGTGCTGCCGTTTGCTGCCAGCGGCGCGCTCGGCGCCTGGCCGGTGTGGCGGATCGTCTGCCCGCCGGCCTCGGGGGCGCTGCTCGGCACGCAATTGGCGCGCGAGACCGGAGGCGATGTGATCTATGACTGGGGCGGCGGGCTGATCTGGGCGGCGCTGCCGCCAAAGGCCGACGCGCATGCCCCCTCCGTGCGCCAGCGTGTTGATGCAGTCGGCGGGCATGCCACGCTGATCCGGGCGGTTGAGGACGTCAGGCGCAGCGTCGACGTGTTCCATCCGCAGGCGCCCGGCGTCGCCGCGTTGAGCGAACGGGTCCGCGCCAGCTTCGATCCGAAGTCGATTCTGAACCGGGGACGCCTAAGGCGGGCTACGGCATGAAGACCGAATTCTCACTCGTCCAGCTTGCTGACCCCGACATCGCGGAAGCCGACAAGATCCTGCGCGCCTGCGTCCATTGCGGCTTCTGCACCGCGACCTGTCCGACCTACGTCCTGCTTGGCGACGAACTCGATAGCCCGCGCGGCCGCATCTATCTGATCAAGGAGATGCTTGAGAAGGACCAGGCGCCGACGCCAGAGGTGGTCAAGCATGTCGATCGCTGTCTGTCGTGCCTGGCTTGTATGACGACCTGCCCGTCCGGGGTGAACTACATGCATCTCGTCGACCAGGCCCGGGTGCGGATCGAGCAGCGCTATCAGCGCCCGCTCGCCGAGCGGCTGTTGCGCCGCCTGCTGGCCTTCGTCCTGCCGGACCCGCGATGGTTTCGCATCAGCATGCGGCTGGCACAGCTGGCCCGGCCTCTTGCCGTATTCCTGCCGACCCCGCGGCCTTCGGCCACGCCAGGCCTGGTCCAGCGTCTCAAGGCGATGCTGGCGTTGGCTCCCGGCCGGCTGCCGGCGCCGGGTGCTCCTCCTGGCAGCGTGTTCGCGGCGCTCGGCAAGAAGCGCGGCCGGGTCGCGCTGCTCCAGGGCTGTGCCCAGCAGGTGCTGGCGCCGCGCATCAACCAGGCTGCCATCAGCCTTCTCACCCGCCATGGCATCGAGGTCGTCCTGGTCAAGGACGAGCAATGCTGCGGCGCGCTCACCCATCACCTCGGAGACGACGAGGATGCGCTGGCGCGCGCCCGCGCCAATGTCGCGGCGTGGCACAGGGAGGCCGCGGGCGAGGGCCTCGATGCCATCCTGGTGACGACGTCCGGCTGCGGCACCGTCATCAAGGACTATGGCTATCTGCTGCGCGAGGACGCCGTGTTCGCAGCGGATGCGGCAAAGGTGTCCGCGCTTGCGAAAGACATCACCGAATATGTCGCCGGTCTCAGCCTCGCGCCGAGCACGCAACGCGACAACATCGTCGTCGCCTATCACTCCGCATGTTCGTTGCAGCACGGGCAGAAAATCACGGGGCTTCCGAAAGAATTGCTTTCCAAGAATGGATTCGTGGTGAAAGATGTGCCGGAGAGCCATTTGTGTTGCGGCTCGGCGGGGACCTACAACATTCTCCAGCCCGAGCTTGCGGGCAGGTTGCGCGATCGCAAGGTCGCCAACATCGCAAGCGTCAAGCCGGACATGATTGCCGCGGGCAATATCGGCTGCATGGTGCAGATTGCCGGTGGCACGTCAGTTCCGGTCGTACACACGATTGAGCTTCTCGATTGGGCTACGGGCGGGGCGCGGCCGGCATTGAATGCGTCGAGCTGAACCTTCGTCCCGAGGTGACGGCTGAAGGCGCCCGATCGACCAGTGTTCGGCGGCAACAGGAGGACCACGATGGCGAAAGCGAGCAAGAAGAAAAGCAAGAAGGCCAAGAAGGCCAAAAAGGCCAAGAAGGCCAAGAAGGTTGTAGCGGCGAAGAAGGCGACGAAGAAGAAGGCGGCCAAGAAGTCTGCCAAGAAGGCCGCGAAGAAATCGGCCAAGAAGGCAGCACCGAAGAAGACAGCGAAGAAGGCCGCTGCCAAGAAGGCGGCGCCGAAGAAGGCCGCCAAGACGACCGCAACGAAAGCGGCACCGAAGAAGGCGAAGGCAGCTCCCGCGCCGAAGCCGGCGGCCCCGGTAGCCGCGCCGGCCCCCGAGCCTGCCGCTGAGACAAGCTGGGCGATGCCTTCGTCTTCTGCGGAATCAACGCCGGCCGAAGGGCAGGGTTAGGCCGAAGGCCAGGCCCACCGGACCAGGCGCCTCGGGTGACGGGTCGACAGCAGGAAGGCCGCAGCGGCGACGCTGCGGCCTTTTTTGCCGCCACCGTCAGAGGCTGCCGGAGGTTGCCCGTTTTTGAGTCACCTGATTCGTGGCGTGCGGGCCACGGAGCCGGGGCCTCCGTAGTAGTCCGGCCACCGCTGTGCACTTTGGCGTGAAAATAATGTGATCGAGAAGCAACACCGGCGGACAACCTTTCGTGGAATCGCCAGAACGCCTAAAAAGTCGGCAGATGCTTGTGTTTTTTGCTTCTCGCTTTGCGTTCCACCATCCAGATTGCCCCCGTTATGAAATTTGCAATCAGGTCGGGTGCCCCGGGGGGCTTCCGGAGCTCGACCGGGGTTTAGAACTTGGTGATGGGGATCGAAATGAAGAAAGTGACTTTGTTGGCAACGGCGCTGGCAATGGTGACCGGGTCGGCTTTCGCGGCGGACATGCCTGTGAAGGCCCTGAAGGCTCCTCCGGCGCCTGCGTTCGATCCCTGGGATATCGCCTTCGGCGGCGCGATCATGAGCGACTACATCTTCCGTGGCGTGACCCAGTCCAACCACCAGCCTTCGGTCGCCGCCTATTTCGAGCCGCGCTACAACGTCACCAAGGACCTGCAGCTGTACGCTGGCGTGTCGGCCGAGAGCATCTCCTTCGCCAACCGCGCTGCGGCTGAAGTCGACGTCTATGGCGGTATCCGCCCGACCTTCGGCGCCTTCGCCTTCGATGTCGGCATCTGGGGCTATCTGTATCCCGGTGGAAGCTGCGCCGACAACGTCGCTCCCGGCGGCATTCCCGGCGGCAACGTTTGTCCCGTCAGCACCACGACCATCTTCCTTGCCGACGGCAACGTCATGAAGAAGGACGTCAGCTTCTTCGAAGTCTACGGCAAGATGAACTACACCATCAACGACAACTGGGCCGTCGGCGTGAACGAGTACTACTCGCCGAACTTCCTGAACTCGGGTGCCTGGGGCAACTACGCGTCGTTGACCGCGAAGTGGACCGCGCCGAGCACGGTGTTCGGCGCCTCGGGCGTCGGCATGTATGTGTCGGGTGAGTTCGGCCGTCAGTGGTTCGGCACCTCGGATGCCTTCTACGGCACCGGTCCGCTCACCGTCTTCGCCAACGGTATCCCCTACAAGGACTACAACACCTGGAACGTCGGCGTCGGCTTCACCTACAAGGTGTTCACGCTGGACCTGCGTTACTCCGGCACCGACCTGAACAAGGGTGATTGCAACGCCTTCACCAGCGCCTTCAACGCCACCGGCACCACCAACGTCACCCCGATCAACCCGGGCGGCGCTGGCTCCAACTGGTGCGGGTCGGCGGGTATCGCCAAGCTGTCCTTCGACCTGACGGCGATGACCAATCTGAAGTAAGCTTTATCCCGAGACTGACTAACAAGGGGCGGCAGAGCAATCTGCCGCCCTTTTGCTTTGGGGAGGCTGAAATTCACAGTGCAGAAGGCGAGCGGGCGGGTTGCTGCAAGCTCCGTCATTGCGAGCGCAGCTGAGCTCGGGCTCGCGCCCTCAGCGCGCCGTGCTCGGCTCCGGTTCGGCGGGGGCACCGTCCTTGCCCAGCACGTGGATCGGGCCGTCCTTCACCATCGCCACCTTGCGGGTGTGGAAGGCATCGAGCGTCGAGCGATGGCCGATCGAGACGATGGTGGCCTGCGGCAGCTTCTCCGCCAGCAGCCGGTAGAGGCGGGCCTCCGACGGTTCGTCGAGCGAGGCGGTGGCCTCGTCCAGGAACAGATAGTCCGGCGCATGCAGCAGCGCGCGGGCGAGCCCCAGCCGCTGCTGCTCGCCGAGCGACAGCATCCGGTTCCAGTGCCCGTCTTCGCCGAGCCGATCGGCGAGGTCGGGCAGGCCGACCGATACCACCGCATCGCGGATCTGGGCTGCCTGGAACGCGCCGGGCGCGGCCGGATAGATCACGGCATCGCCGAGCGCGCCGACCGGGAAATAGGGGCGCTGCGGCAGCATCATCAGCTTCGCCTTGGCGGGGATGACGATGCTGCCGGTGCCGAACGGCCAGATGCCGGCAATCGCCCGGAACAGCGTCGACTTGCCGGCGCCCGACGGCCCGGTCACAAGCACGCGCTCCGGCGTCTGGATCGCGAAGCCGTCGGCTGCGACCAGCGGCGTGCCGTTGGGAAGATACACGCAGAGCTTCTCGAGGCCGATATTGCGGCTGCCGCCGGCCGCCCTGAGTTCGATCGTGGCCTCATGCGCCGGCAGGTTCGCTGCCGAATTGACCGACATCTCGAAGCCGTCGAGACGGGCGACGATCGAACGCCATTCCGCCAGCGACCGATAGGCCGTGACGAAGAACGACAGGGCACCTTGCACGCTCGAAAACGCCGATGCCGTCTGCATCATGTCGCCGAGCTGGATCTTCTTGGCAAAGAAGGCCGGTGCGACCAGCACGTAGGGAAAGATCACGGCGGCCTGTTGATAGCTCGCCGTGAACATCGTGAGGCGCTTGGTGCGGCTCATGATCGCGTACCAATTGCCGATCACGAAGCCGAAGCGGTCCAGCAGGCGACCGCGCTCGGCGCCTTCGCCCTTCAGCAGTGCGATCTGCTCGGAGTTTTCGCGGACGCGAACGAGATTGAAGCGGAAGTCAGCCTCGAAGCGCTGCTGCTCGAAATTGAGGTTGACCAGCGGTGCGCCGATCCAGTGCGTCAGGGCGGTGCCGAAGATCGCGTAGATCAAGGCACCCCAGCACAGATAGCCTGGGATCATGTAGTCGCTGCCGAACAAATGCAGCGGCGCGGCGTTGGAGAGACCCCAGAGGATGATGACGAAGGAGAACAGCGTCACGATCGATGAGAGCAGGCCGAGGCCGATGGTCAGGGTTTGCTCGACGAAGTTCTTGACGTCTTCGGTGATGCGCTGGTCGGGGTTGTCGGCGGCATCGCCCTTGAGCTGCATGCGATAGTGCGTGGCGCCGCTCAGCCATTCGCCGAGATAATGCCGGGTCAGCCATTGCCGCCAGCGGATCTGCAGCCATTGGTTCAGATAGAGCTTGTAGACGGCGAGCGCGATATAGACCGAGGCGAGGCCGACGAAGATCCAGATCTGCGTGATGAAGGCATCCCAGTCGCTGGCCTGGAGCGCACTGTAGAACCGGTTCTGCCACTGGTTCACCAGCACGTCGATGGCGACGAGTGCCAGCTCCATGGCGACGACTGCCGCAAGCAGGCCGCGACCGGCCCATTTGTCCTCCGATCGGAAATAGGGGATGGCGATTCGCCAGACGATCGCGAGCGTGGCGCGGATGTTGTTCACAGAGCGAGATCTCCTGAGGGATATTCACAGCGGCCCCGAAGCCAAGCGGCTCGGCCGTAGCGGAAAAGCGGCGCACTTAGACTAAAGTCGCAAGGCCTGCAATTTGCGTTGGCGAGCCGCAGCTTGCAACCCTAGCATGGGCATAACGGCGTGGGGTGGGGGCCTCCAGATTTTCGCGACCTTGTGAGCAGGCGGGAACCGCTGCTGATCCGAGGAATTCGCGTCCAACTCGGGGGTTATCGCTTCCAGCGTCAAGCAGGTCCGGCCGCCCACGCGGGTCACCTGCCGTACACATGCGTGGGGGAGGAAGACCATGTGGAATCAAATCTATGATCCGTTGCACAGTCCCGTGCTGTCGACGATCGCGGCGGCGGTACCCGTCGTCACGCTGCTGGTGCTGATCGCGAGCGGGCGCGTTCAGGCTCACATCGCGGCCATCATCGCCGTGATCGTGACCAACCTGATCACGATCTTCGTGTTCACCATGCCGGCGAACATGTCGATCCGCGCCTCGATCCTCGGCATCGTGACCGGCTTCTTCCCGATCGGCTGGATCGTTCTCAACGTCATCTTCCTCTACCAGGTGACGGTGACCACCGGTCGCTTCGAGCTGCTCAAGCGCGCGGTCGGCGGCGTCACCGAGGACCGGCGGCTGCAATTGCTGCTGATCGCATTTTCGTTTGGCGCGTTCTTCGAGGGCGCCTCGGGCTTCGGTACGCCGGTGGCAATCACCGGCGCCGTGCTGATCGGCCTCGGCTTCTCGCCACTTGCGGCCTCCGGCCTCTCGCTGATCGCCAACACCGCGCCAGTCGCCTTCGGCGCGCTGGGCACCCCGATCCAGGGCCTCGCCTCGGTCACCGGGCTTGACCCCTACATCCTCGGCGCGATGGTCGGACGGCAATTGCCGCTGTTCTCGCTGATCGTGCCGTTCTGGGTGGTGTGGGCGTTCGCGGGCTGGAGAGGCATGAAGGACGTCTGGCCGGCGATCCTCGTCACCGGCGTCTCGTTCGCGGTCCCGCAATTCGTGATCTCGAACTTCGTCAATCCCTGGATCGTCGACATCGGCGCCTCGCTGATCTCGATGGGCGCGCTGATTCTGTTCCTGAGGGTCTGGCGACCGAAGCAGCTCTGGCTGTCGCCGGCACTGCGCGGACATGATGAATCGGCCGCGACGATGGCGACGGCCAAGCCGCTCGACAAGACGCCGCTCACCGAGAGCGAGCTGTTCAGCGCACTGCTGCCGTGGATCATCGTCTGCGTCGTGATGCTGATCTGGGGCAACGGAGCCTTCAAGACCTGGGCGAACGGGATCTTCGTCTGGAATTATCCGGTTCCCGAGCTGCACCAGATGATCAACAAGATGCCGCCGGTCGCGCCTGCGCCGACCAAGGAAGCGGCGGTGTTCGGCTTCACCTACCTGTCCTTCACCGGCACCGGCATGTTGATCGCGGCGATCATCTCCGGCATCCTGATGGGTGTCGGTCCTGTCAGGCTGCTGGTCGAATACGGACGCACCATCAGGCTGTGCGCGATCTCGTTGATCACGATCTCGGCGATGCTCGCGATCGGCACCTTGACGCGGCTGTCCGGCGTCGACGCGACGCTGGGTCTCGCCTTTGCCGCGACCGGCGTGCTCTATCCCTTCTTCGGCACGCTGCTCGGCTGGTTGGGCGTGGCGCTGACGGGATCGGATACGTCGTCGAACATCCTGTTCGGCAACCTCCAGAAGATCACCTCGCAGCAGCTCGGCCTCTCGCCGATCCTGATGGCGGCGGCGAACTCGTCCGGCGGCGTGATGGGCAAGATGATCGACGCGCAATCGATCGTCGTCGCCTCCACCGCAACCAACTGGTACGGCCACGAAGGCACCATCCTGCGCTTCGTGTTCTGGCACTCGATCGTGCTGGCCTGCCTCGTCGGCGTGTTCGTGACCCTGCAAGCCTATGTCTATCCGTTCACGGAGCTCGTCCTGAAGTAGCAGCGAGGCCCCGCTTCGAGGCAAAATCCCCGCGGGATCGTCCCGCGGGGATTTTTGCGTCGAGCGCCGACGAACCTTCTCAAGGGCTTTGCCGTCTTATAGAAGACCGGCAAATCGGCGTGGTCGAGAGGTCTTATGGTGTTGTTGAAGCGGATAATGTGTGGTGCGGCTGCGTTGCTTGTGATGTCCGTCGGCGCACATTCGGAAGAGGGCTTTCCCTTCGGCGCCGAGATGACGCTGGAGGCCGTGCCGCAGCCCGGCTCGAAGCGGATTCCGAACATCGAGATCGGCGACAATGGCGAGGTCGTGCTCGAGCTCTGGTGCAAGGGCGGCAAGGGTCAGTTCTCGGTGGCCGGCAACACCGTGATCTTCGTCCCCGGCCAGATCCAGGATCGTTCCTGTCCGCCGGCCAAGGTTCAGGCCGATGACGAACTCATCGCCGCGCTCGCCGCGGTCGAAACCTGGAAACGTCAGGGCGACATGCTCACGCTGATCGGCCCGAAGACGCTGCGGTTTCGCGAGAACGGGAATTGACCGTTACGTCATTTTAGGGCGCGCGAAGCGCGAACCCCGGAATGCATTGATCAACGGAACAGGTGGCGTGATGGATTCCGGGTTCGACGCTAGCGCGTCGCCCCGGAATGACTTCGTCACTTCCACACCGACTTGTCTGCGTCCCAGCGCTGGCCTTTCAGCTCCTTGGCGAGCGCTTCGATCGAGCCGTTGTCGTCGGGCTGGTCGCCTTCCTCATCGGCCGTCGCTTCATCCGAGAGGTTGAGCTTGGCGCCGCTGCTTTCGTCTGATGTCGTGGTCGAGGGGCTGCCGATCCAGACGATCAGCTTGTCCGATGTCCCCGGCTTGTCGGCGGAGACAAGGGTTGAGACCTCGATCGTGTCGGTGAGCTCGAGCGTCGGGAAGTCCTGATTCGGCCGCTTGAACACCAGCTTGAGCTTGCCGGTGGCGGCGTTGAAGCTCTGCGAGACCGGCTTGGCCGCAAGCGTCTTGCTCAGCACGCCGGCGATTGCGCCTGCGAGCTTGTCGCGGTTGATCTTGTCGCCGTCGCGCCAGTCGGCGGCGCCAATGCGGATGGTGCGATCCATTTCCACCAGTCCCGCGGTCCAGCCGGCGGCGGTGACGCCCGGCATCGTCTTGAATTTTGCCAGCAGCGCGGCCGCACGCTCCGGATCGGCCGACATGTTGATGGTCTGCTCGCCGGCGCGCAGCGCGTCACAGCCGACCGTCAGGCTTGCCAGCGTCACCTCGACATCCTGGCCCTTGAGGCTCTTCAGGAAGTCGGTCGCGGCATCGAGCTTGACCTTGACCGCGATTGCCTCCGGCGAGACTTCGGTAAAGTCCTTCGGCTGGGGCGTAATGCCGTCGTCGGTGGTCTGGTTGTCCAGAAACTCCTTCTCGCTGAGATCGGAATTGTCCGGCGAGGTCACTTCGGTCACGGCCTGGCCGATGCCGATCTGGCCGCGGAACTCAAAGGTGTCGCCGGTGGGCTTGCGCGTGAGCTTGACCGTGACGGGCGCCTTGGCGCCGAGGCTCGTGGTCGTGCCGGTCAAGGTCTGGCCGGAGACCTGGAGATTGACGACGAAGCGGTCCTTGCGATCGGAATTTTTCGCCACGGGATAGCAAACGTCGAGCACGGCCGCGGTGACCGTCTTGCCCTGCCGCGTCTCCTTCAGGATGACGTCGGCGTTGCCGTCCATCAGCCCGTCGATCGAGGTGAAATAGCGCGTCTCGGTGCCGCCGGGCGCCGCGGCCTTCGGCGACAGCTTCATCTGGGCTGATACGAGTCCCGGAGACATGACGAGCAGGCTCGCCAACAGAGCCGTCGGAAAAAGCGCGCGCATTGACGAAATCCTCAAATCAGAATCGGCGCGCCACCGTAATGGGTTTTGTCAGCCGGTTGAAGCGCAGGCCAGTGTGGGCAAAAAAGAAGGCCGCCCGGAGGCGGCCTTCGCAATCGTGTCCGCGGGAAGGATGGGCTTTAGAAACCGCCCATGCCGCCGCCGGCCGGCATGGCGGGCGCGGCTTCCTTCTTCGGCGTCTCGGCGACCATGGCTTCGGTGGTCACCAGCAGGCCGGCCACGGAGGAGGCGTCCTGCAAGGCGGTGCGCACCACCTTGGCGGGATCGATGATGCCTTTCTCGATCATGTCGACATAGTCCTCGGTCTGGGCGTCGAAGCCGAAGGTCTCGGATTTGTTCTCCAGGATCTTGCCGACCACGATCGAGCCCTCGACGCCGGCATTCTCCGAGATCTGGCGGATCGGAGCTTCCAGCGCCTTCAGCACGATATTGATGCCGGCCTGCACGTCGGCATTGGCGTTGGTGAGACGGCCGACCGCCTTCTTGGCGCGCAGCAAGGTCACGCCGCCGCCGGGGACGATGCCTTCCTGCACCGCGGCGCGGGTGGCGTTGAGCGCGTCCTCGACGCGGTCCTTCTTCTCCTTGACCTCGATCTCGGTGGCGCCGCCGACGCGGATCACCGCGACGCCGCCGGCGAGCTTGGCCAGGCGCTCCTGCAGCTTCTCACGGTCGTAGTCCGAGGTGGTCTCCTCGATCTGGGCCTTGATCTGGCCGACGCGGGCCTCGATGTCCGGCTTCTTGCCGGCGCCCTTGACGATCGTGGTGTTCTCCTTGTCGATCACGACCTTGCCGGCGCGGCCGAGCATCTTCACCGTGACGTTCTCGAGCTTCATGCCGAGGTCCTCGGAGATCAGCTGGCCACCGGTGAGGATGGCGAGGTCTTCCAGCATGGCCTTGCGGCGGTCACCGAAGCCGGGCGCCTTGACGGCGGCGACCTTGAGGCCGCCACGCAGGCGGTTGACGACCAGGGTCGCCAGCGCCTCGCCCTCGACGTCCTCGGCGATGATGACGAGCGGCTTGCCCGACTGCACCACGGCTTCGAGCACCGGCAGCATGGCCTGCAGGCCGGAGAGCTTCTTCTCGTGCAGGAGGATGTAGGCGTCCTCGAGCTCGGCGGTCATCTTCTCGGGGTTGGTGACGAAGTACGGGCTGAGATAGCCGCGATCGAACTTCATGCCCTCGACGATGTCGACTTCGGTGTCGAGCGACTTGTTTTCCTCGACGGTGATGACGCCCTCGTTGCCGACCTTCTGCATCGCCTGCGCGATCATCTTGCCGATGGCCGAATCGCCGTTGGCCGAGATGGTGCCGACCTGGGCGACCTCGGAGGAGGCGGCGACGGGCTTGGCGCGCTTCTCGATGTCCTTGACGACGGCATGGACCGCGGTGTCGATGCCGCGCTTGAGGTCCATCGGATTCATGCCGGCGGCAACCGCCTTGGCGCCTTCGCGCACGATGGCCTGGGCCAGCACGGTCGCGGTGGTGGTGCCGTCGCCGGCGAGGTCGTTGGTCTTGGAGGCGACCTCTCGCACCATCTGGGCGCCCATGTTCTCGAACTTGTCCTCGAGTTCGATCTCCTTGGCGACGGTGACGCCGTCCTTGGTGATGCGGGGCGCACCGAAGCTCTTCTCGATGACGACGTTGCGGCCCTTCGGGCCGAGCGTCACCTTGACGGCGTTGGCGAGAATGTCGACGCCGCGCAGCATGCGATCGCGCGCGTCTCCGGAAAACTTGACGTCCTTGGCAGCCATTGTCTGCAATCCTTCTTAATCCGTGATGTGTCTGTCGCTCTCCGTTCGTCATTGCCCGGCTTGACCCGCCTGCGCGGCCGAAGCCGCTTCGGCGTGGCGTAGGCCCGGCAATCCATCTCACTGCGAAGAAGGATGGATGCCCGGATCATCTAGCGCGAAGACGCGCTTCGCGCTTCTGCCCGGACATGACGATGAGATATTCAGCGGCCGTTCAGACGGATGGCTCTAGGCCATCACGCCCATGATGTCCGACTCCTTCATGATCAGCAGCTCTTCGTTGTCGATCTTGACCTCGGTGCCCGACCACTTGCCGAACAGCACGCGGTCGCCGACCTTGAGGTCGATCGGGATCAGCTTGCCCGCCTCGTCCCGGCCGCCGGGCCCGACGGCGACGACTTCGCCCTGGGACGGCTTTTCCTTGGCGGTGTCGGGGATAATGATGCCGCCCTTGGTCTTTTCCTCGGCGTCGATACGTTTGACCACGACACGGTCATGCAGCGGACGAAATTTGGACTTAGCCATGACGTTTCCCTTTGGAGGCTCGCTTTTCGATAAGCAGCGGAAGTGAGTGGGGGCGGCGCTGCCGTTCTCCCTCTTGCCGAGGGCGAGCGGCGCGCTTAGCAATCGGTCTTTCCGAGTGCTAATAGGGCGCAGGGGATATGGCTTGGCTGTGATCCTGTCAAGCAAAGGTGGTTAAGCGATTGGTGAGGCGGATATAGGATGGTGGCACTGGAAGCTCGTTCGGGGCAGAGGCGTATCTTAGGACGTCATTGCCCTGGCTGCGGTTTTGCGCTTGGCTGCGGGAGGGATGCGGCCATGGTCTTGTTCGGGGGAATGCCATGATCAGTTCAGCTCACGCGCGCACGTTTGCCAATCTGGCGGCGGCCTCTGGCCTGGCGCTGCTGCTGGGGGCCTGCGGCGGCGGCATGAGCCTGCCGTCCTTCTCGTCCCAGCCGGCGCCCGAGGCCGAGCCCGGCGTCGCGCCGGAAATGCCGGCCTCGATCCGCGCCGACGAGATCGTCGGCCGCTGGGGCCTTGCCTCGTTCCAGAACCCGGCCGACCGCGCCCGCACCGAGGCGGCCGCGCGGGCCCAGTGCAAGAACCCCTACGTCATCGGCGCCGGCTCCTCCGGCGGGGTGATCATGCATCTGGCCGACCAGGCCACGCCGCAGGAACTGCGGCTGAAGGGCTCGCCGAGCGGCAAGAACTATATCGGCCCATCCGGCCCGACGCCGGGCGAGCAGGACCGCGAGATCGTCTCCTTCGACGGCCGCGTCATGATCACCCGCTTCGTCGACAAGGACGCCGCCACGCGCTACGGCAACATGGTCTACGTCCGCTGCGCGCCGCGGGCGTAATTTCTCTCCGTCATTCCGGGGCGGTCCGCAGGACCGAACCCGGAATCTCGAGATTCCGGGTTCACGCCTCGCGTGCCCCGGAATGACAGTTTGAGGGAAATGAAGACAACAAAAAACGCCGGCCCTCGGGCCGGCGTTTTGTTTTCTCTCTGTCGCGTCGCGCTCAGTCGAACAGCGCGTCGATGTCGTCCTGCGAGGCGTGGCCGACGTCGCCGGCGAGTTTCGGGCCGTTGAGCAGCTTTTCGTCTTCGCTGCGGTTGTCGACATGGACCGGCACGTGGGACTTGATGGCGTCGACGCCACCCCAGATCTCCATCATCGCGTTGATGTGCTGCTCGATGAACTTCATCGTGCTCATGACCTTGCTGATGCGCTGGCCGGTCAGATCCTGGAAGTTGCAGGCCTCGAAGATCGAGATGACGCGTTCCTGGATGTCGTCGGCGAGCCGCTTCTGCTGATCGATCGAGTCCACCTTGGACATCGCGCTCGCCGCCTGGTCGATCGACTCCGCGGCTTCGAGGATCTGCTGGGTCGCCTGTTCGGTGCCGCCGACCACCGCGCCGAGTTCGCCGTTGACCTTGGCCATCTCGCCGCCGTCGAAGCTCTTGCCGTGCAAGGTCGCGATCTCGCGCTTGGTGCGGTCGATGGCATCGTGGATGAGGTCGAGCTCGACTTTCAGCTTTTCGCACTGCTCGATCTGGGCGCGGTAGGTCTCCAGCAGCGCGCGCGTTTCGGCAACTTCGTGCGCCACGACGGTGTCGCTCTGCGGCTGCGCGGCGTGGCCGCCTCGCGCCATCTGGGCGCGGATCGCGCGCAACTCCGCCATGATTTCGCTATGCATCGGGCCTGCCTCTTCAGTCATGTCCAGAATCGGCATCTCGCCACCGGCGATATCCTCGACACGAAAACGCTTGCGGTGAACAGCCATCAGGATACTCCCCCCACCTCACTCACGCGTCTTTGTAGACAGAAGCGATTTAACACGAGGTTCACGTCCGGAACTGTTGTGCAGCCGCGCGCGACGGCACGCAAACGCGCGATTAACCATGAGGCTTTGCCTTTCATCGAAAATAAACGCTGATCGGGAAATTGCAGCGTTGCTCGCGACGTGGTGAATCGAAACGCCTGTTCTGTTTACCAAACGAAACCGAGTTTGCTCTTTATTGACCACGTCGAGGACGCGATCAGCCAGCGCGTTCGGCGGCGAATGCAACTAGACGAAACAGTACAGAGTACGTCGATGTTCAAGAAAATGTCTGTCGCGCTGCTCGGCAGCGCATGCGCCTTCATTGTCGGCGCTACCAGCGCCAGCGCTTTCGACAATAGCGCGCCGAACGATCCGCCCGCGGTGCTCTACCGGCCGCGTGTCGCCCCGGCGCCGGTGCGCGTCGCCTCCAACGCCAATATGGGCGGCGGCTTCATCGAGTTCCTGTTCGGCGACGGGCCCGGCCGCGGGCCGGCCTATGCGCCGGAGCAGCCGATCTATCAACAGCAGCCCGCCTACAATGATCCGCGTCGCCTGCCGCCGGTCGGCGAGCCGCAGATGCAAGGCGGATATCAACAAGGCGGTTATCAGCAAGGCGCAAGCTACCAGCAGGAAGCGATCGATCCGCGGCAGCGTCCGTTCGATCCGAAATTCGAGAAACAGCTGGTCGACTATAGCGGCAAGGAAAGCGCCGGCACCATCGTGGTCGATTCCAACAACAAGTTCCTTTACCTCGTCGAGGGCAACGGCCGGGCGCTGCGCTACGGCATCGGCGTCGGACGCGAGGGCTTCACCTGGACCGGCGTGAAATCGATCACCGCCAAGCGCGAATGGCCGGACTGGACGCCGCCGGCGGAAATGCTCGCCCGCCGTCCGGATCTGCCCAGGCACATGGAAGGCGGCCCGGAAAATCCGCTCGGCGCCCGCGCGATGTATCTCGGCTCCACGCTCTATCGCATCCACGGCTCCAACGAACCCTGGACCATCGGCACCAACGTCTCCTCCGGCTGCATCCGCATGCGCAACGAGGACGTCATCGACCTCTATGGCCGCGTCAATGTCGGCACCAAGGTCGTGGTGATGTGAAGCGTCATGCGCTCGATGGGGCGATCAATCCGCGTGCCGCGTCGGCGCGAAATGCGGCAGCGAAGCGGACACTGCCGCCGCCGGACGCCTGCCTGAATGGTCTATATCCGGTGCCTCGACACGAGACGAGGGACAGCGGACCGGCGACGAGGAGTCGATGAAGCCGAATGCGGTGCGCGAGCCGAGAGGTTCAGCCGCCGCCGCAGCGACAGCTCTGCCTTCCTGAGGCGCTCGTGCAGTCCCTCCAACTCGTGCAATTCGGTGATGAGATGTGTTGCGACGTCGCTCAGGGTCGCAATGCGCTGCTGAAGTGGACTCATTCTTAAAACCCCCGACTGTGCCAAGAGAGGCAGCCACGGCGTGTGGCATAAGCAACGTGTTCTTCCAGTTGAACACCCCTGTCCAAATTTGGAAATCCGGGAGTCTACGGCAGCGTGTGTCGAAGGAGGTTTTCGCTCTGCAGCACTAGTCATATTATATCGAACGGCCCTCTTGGCATGTGGTGCAGAGCAGCGCGCGTTGAGCTGTTCTTGAAAAGAAATCGGCCGCCCGGAGGCGGCCGTTCCACACCTGTCGGCCGAATGGCCTACGCGTAATCGCTGCCGCCGTCGTCGCCGCCGCCGAAGTCGCTGTCGTCGGCCGTGTCCACATTGTCGTTGTCGTTGTTGTCATAGCCCGGATCGTCGTTATCCCGATCGTTCGAGGCCTGGTCGAAGAAGCCTTGTTGAGAATCTTGCCGCGAATCCCGGCTCGATCCGATGTCATCGAGGCCGGCATCGCGCGCGAGCGAGCCGCCGGACTGATCGCCGCTGCCGCCCCATGGGCTGCCGCCACGCTCCTCGATGATGGTGGTGTCACCAAAGGCCTGATGCGATCCGCCGCCCATCATGCCGCGAATGCTCGAGAGCAGCAGCGAGCCGCCGACCACGCCGGCCGCGGCTGCCGCCGCCGTGCCCAGGAACGAGCCGCCGCCGCCGATCGGCGGCGCGCCGTAGCTCTGTCCATATCCCTGGCCTTGTCCGTAGGCCTGACCATAAGGCGGCTGGCCATAGCCGGGCTGACCCTGCTGCATCGCCTGACCGCTGTTCCAGACCGGCCGGGAGTCACGCGGCGGCACGTTCGGAACCGAGCCGCGCGATTGGCTCGTGCCAAACAGCGTGTCGCGCATGGTGTCGAGAAAACCGCCGGACTGCGGCTGCGCGGGCGCTTGGGCCGCTTCCAGCTCCTGGATGCGATGATGGGCGCGCTTGAGCGCTTCGTCCTGCAGCAGCGTGGTCTGCACCAGCGCATAGACGGCGCCGGGCGCCTTGCGCAGGCCCTCGGAGATCGCGGCGACCGCGTCGGGATCGCGCGGTGCATTTTCCAGCTTTGAAAGCCGGTCGAAAAGGTCGTCGACGAGCTGGCGTTCCTGCGGCGTCATGATCTGTCTCCTTCGCGCGAAACAAGCGCAAGCGGGATGTAGGGTTCCAATGTGGCCCCAACAGTGCCGGTCGGATTAAATTTCGGTATGCGACAGACTGCCTGCCCGGCTTGTCTCTGCCGGTTTCATCCCAATGTCACGTTGCTCGTTGCGAGCAGCTGCGCGAAGGCGTCGCTGGCGAGATAGCCATGCTCGCGCTCCCTGACGTCGGTCATCGGATCGAGGCCGGTGAGAACCTCGTCGACAAAGCCGGGATGGCACATCACGAGGCCGCCTTCGGGCAGGCCCTCGAGGAATCGCCGCATCAGCTCGCCGAAATCGGCCGCGCGGGTGAAATCATAGGCGCCGGCAAAGGCGGGATTGAATGCAAGGCCGGCGCGGCCCGCACGGCGGCGGAATTGTGCACTGAGCAGATCGAGCACCAGGGCTTTCGGAGAGGCCAGCCGCTGCGCCAGCGGCAAATCGCGCCCGCCCTGGCGCACCCAGGCCTTTGGCGCGATCTCGCTGACTGCCTCGACAAAGCCGTCGCGCACCTGCGGAAACAGCTGCACGTGCTGATGCCCGTCGACGAAGTCGGGCGCGCGGCCAAAGGCTTCCGCGAACGCCAGAAGCTGCGCTCTCACTTCGTTGCGGAAGAACTCGCTGTCGAGCCGGCGCATCAGCCCGGCGCGCAGCAGCTTTGGAAAAGCCATGAACATGTCGCCGTCGAGCGGGCGGAAATGCATGGTGAGCGGCCGGAACGGCGCCGAGAGCGTCACGTGCAGTCCGATCGCGCAGCGCGCGCTTGCTTTCGCGGCGGCAGAAAGCGCCGCAACCTCGCTCTGATCGATGGCGGGGCCCACCATCATCACCGAGGTGGCGTTGAGGCGGCCCCGCGCCATCAGGTCGCGAATGGCACGGTTGACGCCAGGGCTGATGCCGTAATCGTCGGCGCAGAGCCAGACATGCCGCAGGCGCGCGGCCGTGCTCATTCGGCCGCGGTCCTGTTGGATGCGTCCTGACCTGAAGTTTCCTGACTTGAAGTGCCCTGACTTGAAGTGCCCTGGGCCTTGCCGGCCTCGAAATGCTTCTCGCTGTGCTCGGCGACGAAGTAGATCGGACGCGCCTTCAGCTCGGAGAGGATCTTGCCGATATATTCACCGACGATGCCGATCATGATCAGCTGCACGCCGCCGATCGTCATCAGGCCGACCACGAGCGAGGGATAGCCCGGCACCTGCTTGCCCGTCGTGAACACCTCCCAGAGGATCGAGAGGCCGAACAGGAAGGCGACGCCGGCAAGCGCGACGCCGAGCAGGCTGGCAAAGCGCAACGGCGCCACCGAGAACGAGGTCAGGCCCTCGATCGACAGGCCGAGCAGGCGTGCAGCGTTGAAGGTGGTGACGCCATGGGCGCGCGCCGCAGGCTCGTAATCGACGCGAATCTGGCGGAAGCCGATCCAGCTGGCCAGCCCCTTGAAGAAGCGGTTGCGCTCCGGCAGTTGCCGAAGCGCGGTGACCGCGCGTGGCGACAGCAGGCGGAAGTCGCCGGCGTCCTCCGGAATCTTCTGGCGCGCGCCCCAATTGATCAGCGCGTAGAAGCCGTGCACGGCGAGGCGGCGCAGGAACGGCTCGTTGTCGCGATGCGCCTTGGCGGTATAGACGACGTCATAGCCGTCATCGATCCAGTGCCGCACCAATTGCTCGATCAGATCAGGCGGATGCTGTCCGTCGCCGTCCATGAACATGACGGCGCCGAGCCGGGCATGGTCGAGGCCGGCCATCAGCGCCGCCTCCTTGCCGAAATTGCGCGACAGCGACACCACCTGGACGTCGATCGCGTCGGCCGGCAGCGTGCGTGCGATCGACAGCGTGCTGTCCTTGCTGCCGTCGTCGACATAGACGACCTCGCAGGACAGGCGGTAGCGTTGCCGCAAGGTCTTGGCGAGATCGCAGATACGCTGGTGCAGGGCGGCAAGGCCCGCCGCCTCGTTATAGACGGGGACGACAATCGACAGCCCCTTCGCGGCGGCATTCACTGCGGTGGTCGTCAGGGCGGAAACGTCAGAGCCCAGCGTCATCGATCAAGGTTCCAGAGCGCGTTCAAGGTCATCGGGGCAGCATATGGTAGCTGCAGCTTGCTGTCGCTACGCTGAACGGAGCTGCTCAATAGACTTTGGGCTCACTGCCGCAAGAACGCTTCGAGCTTGGCGAACAGCGGGTTCTCCCGGTCGAACACGTAGTCGAGCGAGACCACCGAGACGGTCTCGGCCCCATGTTCGCGCAGGAAGCTCGCCAGCGCATAGAGCTGCCCGGGTGGGCAGTGCAGCGTGAGCATGCCCGACGAGGTCGGCCCGCCGAACGGAGCCTCGACGCCGAAGCGGCTGTGGGCTTCGCCGAGCAGGGCAGCGTCGCATTGCCGGAAGCGGGTCCGGACCTCGCGGTATTTGTTGGCGCGGGCTCGGGCCGCGATGTGGTCGAGGATGATGCGTGCGGTCTCGCGGGCTTGCGGCGACCAGTCGGCATCTTTCGAGGCGACCAGATTGGCCTGGCTGCGCAGGATCACACCGTCGTCGAGCACCCGCAGGCCGTTGGCGGCGAGCGTCGCGCCCGTCGTGGTGATGTCGACGATCAGCTCGGCGCTGCCGGCCGCCGGCGCGCCCTCGGTCGCGCCCGCGCTTTCGACGATGCGGTAGTCGCTGATGCCGCGCTGCGAGAAGAACGCGCGGGTGAGATTGATGAACTTGGTCGCGACCCGCATCCGCATGTGATGCTGCTCGCGAAAGCCGGTGGCGACGTCGTCGAGATCGGCCATGGTGCGGACGTCGATCCAGGCCTGCGGCACCGCGACGACGACGTCGGCATGGCCGAAGCCCAGCCCGTCGATCAGCGACACGCGCTTGTCCGCATCCGCAATGTTCTCGCGCACCAGGTCTTCGCCGGTGACGCCGAAATGCGCGTAGCCCCGCGACAATTGCGCGGCGATCTCGCTCGCCGAGAGATAGGCGACCTCGACATTGTCGAGGCCCGCGATGGTGCCACGATAGTCACGGGCGCCGCCGGCCTTGGACAGCTTGAGCCCGGCGCGGGCGAAGAAGGCTTCGGCATTTTCCTGAAGGCGGCCCTTGGAGGGAACGGCCAGGACGAACGGCGCGCTCATGGCTTAAGCTCCCACCTTGCGGCCGATGCTGGTCAGTGCATCCACCCAGACCGAGAAGCCGACCGCCGGTATCGGAGCGGCGGCTCCGAGCTGGGTCATCAGTCCATCATAGCGACCACCGGCAACCAGCGGCCCGGCGCCGTTACCCCTGTGATGCAGCTCGAATTCAAACCCGGTATAGTAGTCGAGGCCGCGTCCGAACGCGGTCGAGAAGCGCGTGCTCTTCACGTCGATACCGCGCGCGGCCATGAAGCCGACCCGGCTCTCGAGCTGGTCGATCGCGCCATTCAGGTCGAGCCTTGCCTCGGCGGTGAGCGCGCGCAGCGCGGCGACCGCCTCGTCCGGGTTGCCCGAGATCGACAGAAAGCGCTTCAGGACAGTGATCGCCTCGCGCGGCAGCTTGCCGCTCTTCAAGGTTGATTGCTCGAGGAAGCGGTCGGCGATCTCGGCCGTGGTGCGGCCGCCGACATTGGTGGTGCCGGCAATCGACATCAGGTCGGTGACGAAGGCCAGCGCGGCCTTGCGGTCGGAGCCGGCCAGTGCCGCCAGCACGCCCTCATATTCGCTGCGGGTAGCGGTGGTCTCGGCCGCCAGCCGTTCCAGATCCTGCTCGAGGCTGATCTTGCGGTTGAAGTCCTTGACCAGGCGGCGGCGCCAGACCGGATAGAGATTGAGCGCGTCGAGCAGCGCATTGAACAGCGCGACGTCGCCGGTACGGACCTCGATGTCGCGCACGCCGAAAGCGGCGGTCGCCTCCAGCGCCAGCGCCAGCGTCTCGGCATCGGCGGCAGCGCGGTCCTGGCGGCCGAACGACTCGATTCCGGCCTGAAGGAATTCACTGGCCTGTCCGCTGCGATAGCGGAATACGGGACCCAGATAGCTGAACCCGGCCGGCTGGCCGGCGCGGCTGGATGCGAGGTAATCGCGCGCCACGGGGATCGTCAGGTCGGGACGCAGGCAAAGCTCTTCGCCCGACAGGTCCGTCGTCAGATAGAGGCTTTTGCGGATGTCCTCGCCCGACAGGTCCAGGAACGGTTCGGCCGGCTGCAGAATGGCGGGCTCGGCCCTGACATAGCCGGCCTGCGCGAACGACAACAGCAGCGTGTCCGCCCAGGCGGCGGAGCCGGCAGCATTTGAGGTGGCAGTCGCGGTCATCTCGGGGTCCATCGTCCCGGGAGAACCGGGCAGGCAAGGGAGGCAAGGGGAGGCGCCAAAGGCAGGCACCGCTATTGGCGCAGCCCTTAGCATGGCCGGAAAGCGGTTTCGACCTCCAAAGGATCAATCGCTTAACGACTTTGGAGCCGCGCAGCCTGTCTCGCCCGGATCCCCTGCACGGCTCTCCAAAACCGGAAGAGGCTCGCGCTAAGAGTATCATTATACCTATATACAGGCTTCCGCGGCGTCCTCAAACCTGCCGGAGCTGCCTTGCTTCACTCAACTCCACGGTCTTTCGCCGTCGATGCTTCGTGCACGCCAGGTTTTGCGGTGTCCGACCCCGGGTCATTGGCGAGTCGCTCGGCGAGATCGAGAATTCTCTGCCGCTTGCGGGGGTCCGCGATGCCGCGAAAAGCTTTGATCAGGCCTAGTGCCTGGCGCTCGCAAACATCATCGTGCATCGTCATTCATCCCGTCAGACGGTCGGCTGAACGGAGCGGGCAGCATCGAAAGAGTTGGATGCTGTCCTGAATCGAACTCACGGCAGCCGCCGACCCGACGATCGTTTCGCAGCCGCGATGTCGACCGGGACATCGTCCGACCCGCGCGTCCCTCCCCAACGTCACAGTGAGTCACAATGAGAGATTGAGACTGCTTGGCAAGTTGTCACATACTCAATTTGGGTATGCCCAATGGTACGTTCGCTGCTGCCTTCGTCTACAAGATCAATGCTGGTTGCCGATTCATGCGCAATGCTTCTGATGTCATCCGGACGGTCTCGCGGCACACGCTGGCCTACATGCTGTTTTCGATCAGCGAGATGTTCCGGAACTACGAAGAATTCGATCCGATGGACCTTCTGATCGTTCATGCGATTCTCAATGCCAACGTCATCAATGTGATGAACGATCCTGCGCTGGACGAGAAGTTTTCGAGCATTCACACCGTCGAGCCTGACGCGATCAAGCAGGGCGTGTCGCGCGCGGCGCTCTCTCGTTTCCTCAGCCTGCCGCTGGAGACGGTTCGCCGTCGCGTGGCGGGACTGAAGCGGCGGAAGATTCTCGCCGAGACCAAGGCCGGACTGATCGTGACCGAGCAGAACGCATTCAGGTTCGGCAACAATCACGAACTGCAGAAGACCAACATGCTGCTGCTGACGAAATTGCTTCGCGATCTCAAGCGCGCCGGCATCAGCGGACCGGATGATCTGAGCGCCGCCAAATTCGCGGTCGCGGCAAAGGAAGCGAAGTAAGCGACGGGATATGGATCGAAGCCTTCTCGACATCGCCCGCGATGGAGCGAACAAGAGTGCGGCGGAACGCCTGTTGTCGTTCCAGGATCTCAAGCCGTCCTCGGCGCTCGAGCTGCAAACCTACGACATCGATCATTTCGGCGACAGCGAGAAATATGCCGGTGCATCGAGCATGCCGTTGTCCTCAGGCACGACCGCGATCATGCGCGCACGGCTGAGCCTGCCGAATCTGAGCCTGTCGCTGGTGAAGACCTTCCCGCGGATTGTCAGAGGGTACGATCTGGCACATGCCGCGGCCGTGGTGGTGCCGATGGATCATGTGACCTCGACGCGCATCAATGGGCAGTCAATCGGCAGCTCCATCGTCGTTCTGAAGGGTGCCTCCGACTGCCTTGTCCATGAACCGGTCGGCCGTCTGATCGGTGTCATCTACTTCACGCCGCCCGCATGCGAGCCATGGTCTCGCCTGGATGGCTATCATTTGCTGAGCCCGGCATCGGACATGCTTGCTGCCCTGCGCGGCCGGATTTCCGCGACGCTTGAAACTGCAGCCAACGATCCGGACGTCCTGAACGAGCCGGCGTCGCGAGCGGCTGTCGAACGATCGCTGCTCAGCGTGATGGACGCCACGATCGCAACGAGCATAGACAGCCGTTCTGCACACGCGACGACCTCGACTTATCTGCGGATCGTCGCCGAGATGGAAAGCTTGATCCGGCACGATCTGACGATGTGGCACAAGACCACCGAACTGGCGGAGCGTGTGGGCGTGTCGGTCCGGACTCTTCAGAGTGCGACCCAGGCCATCTGCGGCATGAGCCCGCATCGCTATTCCAGGGTCTTGCGCCTCTGGTCGGTGCGCCGGCAGCTGCGCACCGGCCCGGCACGGCGCAGCGTCAAGGCCTGCGCCATCGCGCACGGCTTCTGGCATTTGAGCGAGTTCGCGGCGAGCTATCGGGCGGCGTTCGGAGAGTTGCCGTCCGAGACCCTGCATCGATCGCTGCGCGAGCGCAGCTAGATGCGATCGTTCGCCAGGCGACGAGCTAACCGCTTCCGCCACCCCAATCGCCCAGCACGGCCTGGACCAGGGCCAGCGCCGCCACGGCGGCGGTGTCGGCCCGCATGATCCGCGGGCCCAGGGCCAGCCGCAGGATGTTCGGCTGCCGCAGCAGCAGGGTGCGCTCTTCCTCGGCAAACCCGCCCTCGGGGCCGATCAGCACGTCGATACCTTGGCCCGCCACGCTTGCGCCTTGCAGGCTCTGGATGGGGCTTTGGACCTCCGCCGCCTCGTCGCAGAAGATGAGCAGGCGGCCCACAGGGCGCTGACTGAGATACCGCTCCAGCGGCGCCGGTTCGGCAACCGCGGCGATGCTCAAGATGCCGCATTGTTCCGCGGCCTCGACCACGTTGGCGCGCATCCGCTCGGTGTTGACCCGGGAGGCCTGGGTGAACCGGGTCAGGACCGGCTGCAGCCTGGCAGCGCCCATTTCGATGGCCTTCTGGACCATGTAGTCGAGCCGGGCGTGCTTGAGCGGGGCGAACACATAGGCGAGGTCGGGCAGCCGGTCCTGGGGACGGACCTGCTGGAGGATCACAAGGCTCTCGGGCCGCTTGCGGCCCTCGATCGCGGCCTGCCATTCGCCATCGCGGCCGTTGAAGGCCAGAACCTCGGCTCCAGCGGCAAGCCGCAGCACATTGCCGAGATAATTGCTCTGGTCGCGGTCGAGCGGAATCCTGGCATCCTGGGCCAGGGGGGCGTCAACGAACAGGCGGGGGGCGCGAAAATCGTGGGAGGGCATCTTTCAGGTCCGATTTGTCGCCGTTCTTAACCGAAAGCGGTAGTTGGGGGGTAAATATCCCCGGATTGGTGTGTCGGCACGCCGCGCTCCTGCCCAATTCAACGGGTTGTTAAGTGCCGGCGTGAATCGTAAAAACGCCAGCACGCTGGTCGCGCTTCAATTGGGAAGACGCCTGAACCCGTAGCTCCTGCCGGAGAGACACTTTTGATGATCCGTCGTTTGATGGTTCCGATCACTGCCGCCATGGTCGTCATGGGCGCCGCGGGCGCTCACGCCCAGGGGTTCCCGGCGCCGCTGCCGAACCAGGCCGCACCCGATTCCGCATTTCCTCCCGTGAACGGCCGGGCGCCGGTCGCCTCCGTCGGCGCCCCGCCGCAGGCCTCTTTCCCGGTCAATGGTGCAGCTCCGATCGGTGGCGCGGGCGCCTTCAGCGCGGCTCCGCCGACCCAGGCCGGTCCCGGCGAGGATTGCATGAAGGCGTTCATCCCGCTGCGCGAGGACGCCGAGAAGCGCGGCAAGATGATCAAGGCCGCGAGCGATCGCCACGCCCCGCCTGACGAGGCCTGCAAATTGATCAGGGGCTTCGGCCAGGCCGAGCTCAAGATGATCAAGTATGTCGAGGCCCATGCCGCAAAATGCGGAATCCCGCCGACCGTCGCCGCGCAGATGAAGGAAGGTCACAAGAACACCGAGTCGATGCAGACCAAGGTCTGCAACGTCGCGCAGCAGATGGCGAACGGGCAGCGCGGTCCGGCCGGTCCGTCGCTGAGCGAGGTGGTGGGTTCGGGCGCGGCGCCGGAGGCCAATGCCAGCAAGAAGGGCGGCAGCACCTTCGACACGCTCAACGGCAACGTCCTCACGCGATGAGCGACACATCCGCCCGCGTTGCCGATTCCACCGGCAACTGGGTCGATACGCTCGCGCCGCAATGGGCACGGCCTTACTTGCGGGTGTCCCGCTTCGATCGCCCGATCGGCTCCTGGCTGCTGTTGATGCCGTGCTGGTGGTCGGCGGCGCTCGCCGGCGCGATGGCGCACGATATCCGTTCCCTGCCGCTTACCATCGTCCTGTTCCTCGTCGGCGCCTTCGTGATGCGCGGGGCGGGCTGCACCTGGAACGACATCACCGACCGCGACCTGGATGCCAAGGTCGAGCGCACCCGCTCACGGCCGCTGCCCGCCGGGCAGATCACCGTAAAGCAGGCGCTGGCCTTCATGATCGCGCAAGCGCTGATCGGCCTTGCAGTGCTGCTCCAGTTCAACCGCTTTGCGGTGGCGACCGGCATCGCCTCGCTCGTGATCGTCGCCATCTATCCCTTCATGAAGCGCGTCACCTGGTGGCCGCAGGTCTTCCTCGGTCTTGCCTTCTCGTGGGGCGCGTTGATGGGATTCGCCGTCACCTTCGGACGCATCGATATCACCGCGTTGGTGCTCTATGCGGGGTCGATCGCCTGGGTGATCGGCTATGACACCATCTATGCGCATCAGGACTCCGAGGACGATGCGCTGATCGGCGTCAAATCCACCGCGCGCCTGTTCGGCGCGCATACGCACCAGGCGTTGATCCTGTTCTATGGACTTGCGGTGGTGCTGATCGGCGTTGCGCTGGCGTCGGGCGATGCGCGCTGGCCGGCTTGGCTTGGCCTTGCGGCCTTCGCCGTGCATCTGGCCTGGCAGATCCAACGACTTCGGATCGACGATCCCGCGCTCTGCCTGCGTCTGTTCAAGTCGAACCGCGACGCGGGCCTGTTGCTGTTCGCGGGATTGCTGGCGGATGCGGTGATGCGAGCGGCCTGACGCAGATGCGTAGGGCGGATTAGCGAAGCGTAATCCGCCACTGTCTCTATCCGCGGAAACAGAAGAGGTGGGTTACGCCTACGGCTAACCCACCCTCCGGCACCTCAATTGCGCGCGATGATCTCGCGTTCCTCGCGATGAACCGGCAGCTCGCGCGCCATGGCGCTGCGGCGGCGCATCAGGAATTTCGGACGGCGCGCGCGGATCGCGTTGGCGCGGCGGCGGCGCGGCGCCGGCTTGCGGGCGCCTTCGTCGAGCTGCGGCAGCGCAAGGATATCGCTCCAGATCGCCCAGGCCTCGTTGAGTTCGTCGCCATCGGCGCTGACCAGCAGCGGAACGGAGAGCGAGGGATCGCGATGCACGAGGACGAGGGTCTGCGCCTCGTCATTGCCGCGCAGCGCGAGCCCGGTGAAGTCGCTGACGCGGACATTGATCGCCATCTGCATGCCGCGGACGGCACGGCGCAGCACGACACGCTCGCGATGAAGTTCGATCTGCCTGGTGTAGCCGTCGGCGCGCGGATCATGCGCATCGAAGCGGACCGGAAGGGAAAGAGGGTCGAGCCGCAGAGAGCGGCTCGACCCGGCGGGGTTGACCCCGCATATTGCTGTTTGACGCCTCACGGCCTTCGTTCTCCCCGCCAGGATTATGTTCCCGGTCGATGTGAGGAGCTTAGCGCGGCGGCTTCCGAAACCGCTTAAAAAGGCTGGTTAATCCAACCTCACCGCCCGCCATGATTGACAAGACCTTGGCGCGCATGATTGACGAGACGTTGCGCGAAAGCAGCGAATCTGAGCCTTCTGCGGACTGAAAATGCTTGAAGTCCGCACCATTTGGGCACATCTGGTGTTCAGGGCCTAAGATCGCCCCGAAACCTCCCGCGCGCCCCAACAGGATTTCGTTTGTGAACTCTTCACCATCCGCAAGCTCGACGCTTCAGTCCAAAGCCACCAGCGCCCTGTTTGACCAATCCGCGCTGTCGGATCTGGCGCAACGCCTGGTCGAGGCGGCCAAGCGCGCCGGCGCAGATGCGGCCGATGCAGTGGCGGTGCGCGGCGTCTCGCAGGGCGTCGAGGTGCGCGACGGCCGCGTCGAGGAATCCGAGCGGTCCGAGGGCGACGATGTCGGCCTGCGCGTGCTGGTCGGCCAGCGCCAGGCCGTGGTCTCGACCAATGACGCGAGCGGCGATGCTGTCACCAAGCTCGCGGAACGTGCGGTGGCGATGGCGCGTGTCGCGCCTGATGACAAATATGTCGGCCTCGCCGATCCCGCGCTGCTGGCGCGTGACTTCCCCGATCTCGATCTGCTCGATCCCAACGTGCCCGCAACATCAGAGCTGGAGCGCCGCGCGCTCGAAGCGGAGGCCGCCGCACTTGCCGTGAAGGGCGTGTCGAAATCCGGCGGCGCATCCGCCTCCGCGGGCATGGGCGGCATGGTGCTCGTCACCTCGACCGGTTTCCACGGCTCTTACCTGCGTTCCAGCCAGGGCATCTCGGCGACCGCCATCGTCGGCGAAGGCACCAGCATGGAGCGCGACTACGACTTCACCTCGGCGCCGCACGCTGCCGATCTGTTGTCGCCGGAAGCCGTCGGCCGCTCCGCCGGCGAGCGCACCGTGGCGCGCTATAATCCGCGCAAGGTCGAGACCTGCAAGGTGCCCGTGGTGTTCGATCCTCGCGTCGCCGGCTCGCTGGTCGGCCATCTCGTCGGCGCCATCAACGGCGCCTCGATCGCGCGCAAGACCAGTTTCCTGAAGGACAGGCTCGGCCAGCAGCTGTTTTCGAAAAACATCCGCATCATCGACGATCCCTTGCGCAAGCGCGGCCTGCGCTCGCAGACCTTCGACGCCGAAGGCGTCGCGGTGAAGCGGACCGCGCTGGTCGACGACGGCGTGCTGACGACCTGGCTGCTCGACTGCGCCACCGCGCGCGAGCTCGGTCTCACCACGACAGGCCACGCCCATCGCGGCGTCTCGTCCTCGCCCTCGCCCGGGCCGTATAATCTGCATCTCGAAGCCGGCACACTGAGCCCGGCCGAACTGATCGCCGACATCGGCCAAGGTTTCTACGTCACCGATCTGATCGGTTCCGGCGTCAACGGCGTCACCGGCGATTACAGCCGCGGCGCCTCCGGCTTCTGGATCGAGAATGGCGCGCTCACCTATCCCGTCAGCGAGGTGACGATTGCCGGCCATCTGTTCGAGATCTTCAAGTCGATGCAGCCGGCCAACAATCTCGAGTTCCGCTACGGCATCAATGCGCCGACGGTGCGCATCGAGGGACTGACGCTTGGCGGACGCTGACTTTTCCGACACGACGACACTGACGCGTGACGCAGCGCTGCTGCAGGAGACGGTGCGGGAGGCGGGAAGCCTGGCGCAGTCGATGTTCCGCACCACTCTGAAGAAGTGGATCAAGGGCGCGTCCTCGCCGGTCTCGGAAGCCGACATCGCCGTCAACGATCTGCTCGAAGCGCGCCTGCGCGGTGCCACGCCCGACTATGGCTGGCTGTCGGAGGAGAGCGCCGATGATCAGGCGCGGCTGTCGCGGCGGCTGACCTGGGTGGTCGATCCCATCGACGGCACCCGCAACTACCTCAATGGCCATGACGAATGGTGCGTCAGCGTCGCGCTGGTCGAGGTTTCAGCGCCGGTGCTGGCCGCGGTCTACGCGCCCGCGACGAACGAGTTCTTTTTCGCCGCCCGCGGCCAGGGCACCACGTTGAATGGCAATCAGGTCCGGGCGACGCCCGGCTCCTTGCTCGACTTCGCCCGCATGGCCGGCCCCAAGCCGATGGTCGAGCGACTCAATGCAAAGGTCGGCGACGTCAAGCTGCATCCGCGAATCGGTTCGCTCGCGCTACGGCTGTGCCGGGTCGCCAATGGCGCCCTGGATGCGGCTTTTGCGGGCGGCAATAGCCATGATTGGGATCTTGCGGCGGCCGATTTGATCGTGCAGGAAGCGGATGGTAGGATGAGCGACCTCTCTGGAGGTCCCATCCTTTATAATCGCCGGGAAGTGACGCACGGGGTGCTGGTGGCAGCGGGACGCGATCGTCATGCGAGCATTGTCGCGCATTTTCGCAATCGTCCCTTGCCCTGAAGCGCCCGTCGGCGTGCTTGTCGACCACTGCTTTGCCGGGCAGCCTGTTAGGAACCGAACTCATGTCAGATAGTGCCCCGCAACAACTGCTTCACCTCGTCATCGGCGGTGAGCTGCTTGACCTCGAGCACAACACCTTCAAGAATCTCGACGAGGTCGAGATCGTCGGCCTCTACCCGAACTATGCGTCCGCCCATGTCGCCTGGCGCGCCAAGGCGCAGAGCACGGTCGACAACGCGCAGATGCGCTATTTCATCGTCCACCTGCACCGGCTGCTCGACCCGAATCAAGAAACGAAGCCGGCGCGTTGAAAAAACTGCTTCGCAATACGCTGCGAAGCAGCTGGTTTCAGCGTGCCGTCGGGGTCCTGGCGGCCGAATATCTGCGTCTGGTGTGGCGGACCAACAGGTTCACGTTCGATCCGCCTGACGTCTATCAGCTGGTCGAGCCGCAGATGCCGGCGATCTTCGCGTTCTGGCACGGCCAGCATTTCCTCACCCCGTTCATCAAGAACAAGGACTGGTACCGCGCCAAGGTACTGATCTCCCGCCACCGCGACGGCGAGTTCAACGCGGTTGCCGCCGAGCGGCTCGGCATCGGCACCATCAGGGGGTCCGGGGATCACGGCGGCGCGTTCCACCGCAAGGGTGGTGTCGGCGCCTTCAGGGAAATGGTGTACACACTGCAAGACGGTTGTAATGTCGCGTTGACCGCCGATGTCCCCAAGCGTTCGCGCGTGGCCGGCCTCGGCATCATCATGCTGGCACGGGAATCGGGGCGGCCGATCATGCCTTTTGCGATGGCGACCAGCCGCTTCATCCGGCTCAGGAACTGGGACCGCACCACCATCAACCTGCCGTTCGGCCGGGGCGTCCTGGTCGGCATCAAGGAAATCCGCGTTCCCGCGGACGCGGATGCCGCGAAGATGGAAGAGCTGCGGCAGGAACTGGAAGACACGCTGAACCAAGCCACCAGCCGCGCCTATGCGCAGCTCGGCCGCAAGGGGCCTGCAGATGGCTAGCTCGTTGCCCCACGCGCTTCCCAAGTCGCTGCCAATGACGCTGCGGATGTATCGCCGCCTGACGACGAGCCTCGTGCCGCTCGCGCCTGCGCTGATCAAGCGGCGGCTGCGGCAAGGCAAGGAAGACCCCGCGCGCGTCGGCGAGCGGCGGGGGCTCAGCAGGGACGTGCGGCCGCACGGCCCGCTGGTCTGGATCCACGGCGCCAGCGTCGGCGAGGTGCTGGCCGCGGCGGCGCTGATCGAGCGCCTGCGCGATCTCAACCTGCGCATCCTGCTCACGTCGGGCACGGTCACCTCGGCGGCCGTCGTGGCAAGACGCTTTCCGCCCGACGTCATCCATCAATACGTGCCGTATGATTCCCCGCGCTATGTCGCGCGCTTCCTCGACCATTGGAAGCCGTCGCTGGCGCTGTTCATCGAATCCGACCTGTGGCCGAACCTGATCCTGGCCGGCGCGGCGCGCCGCGTGCCGATGGTGCTGATCAACGGGCGGATGTCGCCGCGCTCCTTCCCGCGCTGGCGGCGGATGCACGGCACCATCTCGGCGCTGCTGTCGCGCTTTGATATCTGCCTCGCGCAGTCGAAGACCGATGCCGAACGCTTCGCCGCGCTCGGCGGCCGTGACGTCGTCACCACGGGCAATCTCAAGCTCGACGTGCCGGCGCCGCCGGCAGATCCCGCCAAGCTCGAACGGCTGATGACGATGACGCGCGGCCGGCCGATCATCGTCGCGGCCTCGACCCATCCGGGCGAGGACGAGATGCTGGTCGCGGCCCATCGCAGCCTCGTCGGCATCTTCCCGCAGCTCTTGACCGTGATCGTGCCGCGGCATCCGGATCGCGGCTCATCGATCGCTGGCATGATCGCGGCGTCGGGCCTGAAGCCGGCGCTGCGCTCGCGCGACGAGCAGCTGGCGGCGACGACCGATGTCTATGTCGCCGACACCATGGGCGAGCTCGGCCTGTTCTATCGCCTCTCGCCGATCGTGTTCATGGGCAAATCGCTGGTGGGAGAGGGCGGCCAGAACCCGATCGAGGCGATCAAGCTTGGCGCTGCTATCGTCCACGGCCCGAACGTTGCCAATTTCAGCGAACTCTATGCGGCCCTCGACCAGAGCGGCGGTGCGCGCCAGGTCGACACGCAGGAGGCGCTGACGAAGCAGCTCGGCCTGTTGCTGGCCGAGCCAAGCGTGCGCGACAAGATGCAGCGCGCGGGAAGCGGCGTGGTCGAGCAGCTCGGCGGCGCGCTCGATCGCACCATGGCGGCGCTCGAGCCGTATCTGATGCAGTTGCGGATCGAGATGGGAGCCGCCAATGCGTGAGCCGGCCTTCTGGTACCGGCCGCGCTCTCCGAAGTCGCATCTGCTCAGCCCGCTCGGCGCACTCTATGGCGCCATCACGGCGCGCCGCATGGCGCGCAGTGGATTTGACGCCGGCATTCCCGTGCTCTGCGTCGGCAATTACCATGTCGGCGGCGCCGGCAAGACGCCGACCGTGCTGGCCCTGACCAAGCTGCTGCGCGAGCTTGGCGAGAGCCCGGTCGTGCTCAGCCGCGGTTATGGCGGGCGCTTGCGCGGCCCGGTCATGGTCGATCGGATGCGTCACACCGCCACTGAGGTCGGCGACGAGCCCTTGATGATGGTGCGCGACGTGCCGGTCGCTGTCGCGCGCGACCGCCTCGACGGTGTCGCGCTGGCGAAGTCGCAAGGCGCCACCGTGATCCTGATGGACGACGGCTTCCAGAATCCAAACCTCTTGAAGGATGCCTCGCTGATCGTGATCGACAGCGAGCGCGGCCTCGGCAACGGCAAGGTGTTTCCGGCCGGCCCTCTGCGCGCGCCGCTCAAGCCACAGCTATCGCGCACCGACGCGCTGGTGCTGATCGGCGACGGCCATGCCGCGGACGATGTCGCGGCTGAGATTGCCGAACGTGGCAAGCCGGTGCTGCGCGCGCGGCTGAAGCCCGATGCGGACTCGGTTGCAAGACTGCGGGGCAAGCCGGTGTTCGCTTTCGCGGGCATCGGCGATCCCGAGCGTTTCTTCCGCACCCTTTGCACTGGCGGCATCGACGTCGCGCGCACGCGTCCCTTCGCCGATCACCACATGTTCTCGCGCGACGAGCTCGCCGCGCTCACGGCCGACGCGAAAGCCGGGCAGCTCACCCTGGTGACGACGGAAAAAGATCTCGCGCGCCTGCGCGGCATTGATGGCGTGCCCGATGGCATCGTGCCGTTCAAGGTAGCGCTCGAATTCGACGATCCGGCCAGACTCAAGCGGCTGATCAGCGATCATCTCTACAAGGCCCGCGAGCGCCGCTTCAGCAAGCGATGACCTCTTAGGGTGGGTTAGACCTGCAACTGCGCAAAGCGCAGTTGCAGGGCGTAACCCACCAACTTCGCCCGCATTCGCTGAAGCACGGTGGGTTACGCCTCACAGATGCGCTTCGCGCATCTGCGCGGCTAACCACCCTACGGCAGTTCGCTATTCAGCCGACGTTCATCGCTGGCCATCTATGGCTACGAGATCACGGCTTCGGCGCGCCGGGAAAATGCCGCTGCAGCACGGCGGCGGGCGTGGCGTAGGCCTCTTGCAGGTCCACGCTCCAGTACTTCAATTCGTCGAGCGGAATCCGCGTGTCGGTCACAGCGCAGCGTACGAAAGTCCCGGGCGAGATCACGCGGAAATCGCCGTCGAGATATTGTACCTGGGCTTCGCCATGGCCCGAGGGGCCGAACTTGTTCAGCACGGTCGAAAGTCTCCGTGGGAGGCCGCTTCCAGGAACACCTTTAGGGCAACCCCCTGATGGGTGAACCTTGGAGGGCACGATGTGTTGGACCTGACCTAGCATAGATAGGACGGCTTGTCCGCCCGTTAAACCCACCGGTTTGTGATGTTTTGCCGCCGTTACCGCATGATAATTCTGGAGGCCGTGCGGCACCTCCTGCGACAGAGTCCGATGCGCGCCTTAACTTCCGCCCTGTTCCTGGCACTGCTGATGTCGGCCGCGCAGGCCGCGCCGGCGCCTGTGCCGCAAGCGGTCGAGATTCCGCTGTCGTCCGGCGTCCTGCATGCGCAGCTGTTCAAGCCCGAGGGCGAGGGGCCGTTTCCGACCGTGATCGCGCTGCACGGCTGCGGCGGCCTCGGCAGTCATTCCGATTCCGTCCAGCCGCGCTATCGCGATTGGGCCGAGCGCCTGCTCAAGGCGGGCAATGCAGTGCTGCTTCCGGACAGCTATGGCTCGCGCGAGCTCGGGCCGCAATGCCGCGTCAAGGACATCCACGTCAAGGCGCGGCGCGAGCGTGTCACCGACATCGCGGCGTCACGCGCCTGGCTGATGAAGCAGAGCTGGGTGGCCCGCGACCGTGTCAGCCTGATCGGCTGGGCCAATGGCGCCAGTGCGCTGCTCTGGGCGGTGCGGCCGCAAGCCGCCGCGCGCGATGCGGGCCCGGACTTCCGCGCCGCGATCGCGTTCTATCCGGATTGCCGGATCTCGGCCGGTCTCGGCTGGAGCACGCGGGTGCCGACCTTGGTGCTGATCGGCGCCAATGACGACGTCTCCTCGCCCCCGGCCTGCCGCCAGATGGTGGACGGCGCCCATGGCCGCAGCGCGCTCGCGCGCATCGTGGTCTATCCCGGCGCCTATCACGATTTCGACCGCGCCAACACGCCGCTGCACGCAGTTAGCGCCAGCCCTGATGCCGCCGTTCCCGAGCACGGCCATCTCGGCACCGATTCCGCGGCGCGGGCGGAGTCGCAGAAGGAAGTCGCGGAGTGGCTGGCGCGGTGAGGACGGTGTCGTAGCCCGGATGGAGCGAAGCGCAATCCGGGAAGGTCTCACCGCAGCAAGAGATCCCGGATGACGCTTGCGCTTCATCCGGGCTACAAGCAGCCGACGTGCCTTAGTTCGACCATGATGTCAGCTAAACGCATCACCATGCGCAACCGCATCGTCATCTTCTCATCGGCCCTCGCCATCTTCACCGTCGCGATCTTCCTGTTCGAAGCCCACGCCGGCGCACCCCAGCTCGCCCCGGAACATTGCGGCTTCTGGACCACGATGGACGCGGGATTGTCCTGCCGCTGAGCGGGCTGCTTCAACGCCGTCATTGCGAGCGCAGCGAAGCAATCCAGAATCTTTCCGCGGAGGGATTCTGGATTGCTTCGTCGCAAGAGTTCCTCGCAATGACGGGGATGAGAGCGCGCGCTCCCAACTCCAATGTTGTCCCGGCCTAGCGCGCAATTGCGCGCGGGGAACGGGACCGATACCGCGCGATCGATCGGTTGCGGTCGGTCTACGTACCGAACGACAAGTCTTCGCCGAACTTCTCCCTGGAGTATGGGTCCCGGCCTTCGCAGCGAGAGGCAACGCCCCCGACCTCAGAACAAACTGCCCTGATCCACCGGCTTGGCTACGCGCCTCTGTGCCGGCTTTGTCTCCTGCGCCGCAGCCTTCGGCTGCACCGGCGCACGCCTCGCCACCGCCGCCGGCCGATCGGCATCCGCAGTCGCGCCGACGCGGCCATCCGCGAACTCGATCTCGACGCGTGCACTGGGCCCGATCGCGTCGGCCGAATGCAGCGGATGCCCTGAATCATCGCGCACCAAGGCAAAGCCGCGGGCGAGCACGCCGCGATAGGACAGGGCGGAGAGCAGCTTGCCGCTGTTCTCGACGCGGGCATCGAGCCGCTGCAGCAACGTCACCAGCGCGCGGCCCGCCCGCTCGGAAAGCCGCTGCGCACGCTCGCGCTGGCGGGCAATCGCATTGCGCTGGGCCTGCGCGTTGGAGAGCTTCGAGGCCCGCAGCCGCACTTCAAGTCCGGCGAAGCGGTCGCGCCGCCGCCTGAGCAGCGAGCGCGCCGACAGGCCGAGCCGCTCGCCGCAGACGGTGAGCCGGTGCCCGGCCTGCGCGATCTGGCCGTGCAGCACCCGCAGCGTCAGCTTCGAGCCAGCCGCGCTAAACCTGCGGAAATGCGCATGCGTGTTGGCCTTGAGGCAGCGCGGCAGGGACGCGCCCGCCGAATCCAGCCGCTGCCGCGGGATCGCCAGCAGGTCTGATGCCGCCGGCAGCGCACGCGCGGCTGCGCGAAGCTCGTTGCGGCGGTTTTCGTGGCCACGCTGCCAACAGGCGCGCGTGCGCCGCGCCAGATCAGCCACCTCGACGAACAATTCGCTGCGGACCGGCACCGCCATCTCCGCGGCCGCCGTCGGCGTCGGCGCGCGCTTGTCGGCGACGAAATCGATCAGCGTGATGTCGGTCTCGTGCCCGACCGCCGAGATCAGCGGGATCATGCTCTCGGCCGCCGCGCGCACCACGATCTCCTCGTTGAACGACCAGAGATCCTCCAGCGAGCCGCCGCCGCGCGCGACGATCAGCACGTCGGGCCGCGGAATTCTGCCGCCTTCAGGCAGCGCGTTGAAGCCGCGGATCGCGGCCGCGACCTGCTCGGCCGAGCCTTCGCCCTGCACCTTCACCGGCCACACCAGCACGCGGCGGGGAAAGCGGTCCTCGAGCCGGTGCAGGATGTCGCGGATCACGGCGCCGGTCGGCGAGGTGACGACGCCGATCACCTCGGGCAGCCAGGGCAAGAGCTGCTTGCGCGCCTCGTCGAACAGGCCCTCGGCGGCGAGCTTCTTCTTGCGCTCCTCCATCAGCGCCATCAGCGCGCCGATGCCGGCCGGCTCCAGCGCCTCGATCACGATCTGGTACTTCGACGAGCCCGGATAGGTGGTGAGCTTGCCGGTCGCGATCACCTCGAGCCCCTCCTGGGGCTTGAAGCGCATGCGGCCATGCACGCCCTTCCAGATCACCGCCTCGATCTTGGCGCTCTCGTCCTTGAGCGCGAAATAGCAATGGCCGGAGGAATGGGCGCCGCGGAACCCGGAGATCTCGCCGCGGACCCGGACATGGCCATAGGTGTCCTCGACCGTCCGCTTCAGCGACTGGGACAGCTCGGAAACGGTGAATTCAGGCGCGTTGTGAAGTTGTTCCGCAGGCGGCATCTGGCAAACGATTCGGCATGTTGGGGTCATCAGGACGTTAAGGATTTTCGCTCCGGAGCGCGAATCCGCCTCTTGATCGTAAGAGTACTCTGTAATATAGAGTTCTCTATTGATGTTCCAATGAAGGAGTTCGACCATGGCGATGCGGCTGCTCCGAGGGGTGCTGGGCTTGCTCAAATGGGGTCTGTGCGCGGTCGGCGCCGTCGCCCTGGTCTTTACCGCGCTGGTCGCGACGCCGCTGCAGCGGCCGCCCGAGCTGCGCTCGGTCTCGGACTCCGCCAAGGGCATCGACTGGTCCACCCTGCCGCCGCTGGAGCGCTTCCAGGCCCGCGACGGCACCTGGCTCGGCTTCCGCCACTATCAACCGAAGCGCGCGGAGACCGGTCGCGGTGCGATCTTCATCCACGGCTCGTCCGGCTCCTCCGGCACGGTCAACCACGCGCTGACGGCGGCGCTCGCCGCGCACGGCATCGAGACCTGGGCGCTGGACACGCGCGGCCACGGTGCCTCGGGCACGCGCGGCGATATCGGCTATGTCGGCCAGCTTGAGGACGACCTCGTCGATTTCGTCGCCCATGTCCGCAAAAGTGCGCCGGAGCTGCCGCTGACGCTGATCGGCCATTCCGCCGGCGCCGGTTTCTCGCTGCGCATTGCCGCGACCCCGATCATCCAGGATCTGTTCGTCCGCACCGTGCTGGTCGCGCCCTATCTGGGCTACGACGCGCCGACCAACGTCGCGCATTCCGGCGGCTGGGCCAATGCCGATATCCCGCGCTTCCTCGGCCTCACCGCGCTGCGCAAGCTCGGCATCGATTGCTGCGCGCAGCTGCCGGTGCTCGCCTTCGCCGTGCCTGCGAATTCGGAGCGCATTCTCACCGCTGTTTATTCCGACCGCCTGATGCGCAATTTCGCCACGCACGGCTATCGCCTCGATCTGCCCGCCGTGACGCATCCGATGACGATCTTCGGCGGCGGCGAGGACGAGATGATGATTTCAGGCAAATATGCGGAAGTCGTGCAGGCGATCAGGCCGTCCATCGACGTCAAGATCATCGACGGCGTCAACCATATGGGCATGGTCACCAATCCGAAGGCGGTCAATGCGATCGCGGAGGACGTGGCGACCAGAGGGGCGGGGCAATCATGAAAAATCTGCTCGAAGCAGGGAAATTGCTGCTGCTCGACATGGCGGCGACGCTGTTCTTTCTCGTGCTCTATCTGCTGACCCACAACGTGACCCTGTCGGTCGTGCTCGGCATGGCGCTCGGCCTCGCCCAGATCGGCTGGCAATTCGCGCGCAGCAAGCCGATCGACATCATGCAATGGATGAGCCTGTTTCTGGTGCTCGGCGCCGGCACCGTCACGCTCATCACCAACGATCCGCGTTTCGTCATGATCAAGCCGAGCGTGATCTACGTCATCGTCGGCATCGTGATGCTGAAGCGCGGCTGGATGAACCGCTATCTGCCGCCCGTGGCGATCGAGCTGGTGCCTGACATCGCCATCATCGTCGGCTACGCCTGGGCGGCATTGATGTTCTTCTCTGCCGCGCTCAACGTGATCGTGGCGCTCAACTTCGACGTCGCGACCTGGTCGGCGGCGATGTCGATCTATGGCATCGTCAGCAAGGCCGTGATGTTCCTGATCAGTTACGCAGCTATGCGCACCATCGCCGTTGCGCGGCGCCGGCGTGCCGCCGCTCGCGCCGACGATGTTGCGGTGATACCGGGTTGATGGTGACAGCCATGATCGACAGCAAGCAGGCGGCTGAAGCGCTGGCCGAGATCGATGACATCGTCCAGCGCGTGCGGCAATCGCGGCTCTACGAACTGGCGAGCCTCGCGGCGATCTGGTGGGGCGTTCTGGTCTTCGCCGGCAACCTGGTAACTTGGGCGTGGCCGCTCTATGCGGGCTACGCCTGGATTGCGGTGGATGTCGTGGGCGTCGCGGGTCTGGTCGCGCTTCGCGTCTTCAATCCGCCGCATCACGCCTATGGCGCCGCCTTCGATATCAGGTTGCTGCTGGTCTTCGTGCTGTTCTTCGCCTTCGGTTATCTCTGCACCAGCGTGATCGGCCAATTCGGCCCGCGCCAGCAGGGCACGTTCTGGCCGCTCTACTTCATGCTGTTCTACATGCTGGCGGGGCTCTGGTTCGGCACCGCCTTCGTCGCGATCGGCCTTGTCATCACCGCGCTGACATTGATCGGCTTCTTCTATATCGGCGCCGCCTTCCCGCTCTGGATGGCCTTCGTCAACGGCGGCGGCCTGATCCTCGGCGGCCTCTGGATGCGGCGGATCTGATGGCCGAGCTCGACGACATCATCCATCAGCCGTTGCGGCTGAAGATCATGGCGGCCCTGAATGCACTCCCGGTCGCCTCAGGCCTGGAATTCGCCCGGCTGAAAAAACTCACCGGCGCCACCGACGGCAATCTCGGCGCCCATATCGAGACGCTGGCGAAGGCCGGCTACGTCCAGGTGGACAAGGCCTTCGTCGGCAAGAAGCCGCAGACGACGGTGACCGCCACCGCGACCGGCCGCGGCGCCTTCGCGCGGCACGTCGCGACGCTGCAGGAGATCATCGCGGGGAAGCAGGTGTAGAATCCGCCGTCGTCACGGCACGCACGCATCCTTCCTTCGTCATTCCGGGGCGTCGCGAAGGAACCCGGAATCCATTTCGCCCCAACGCTGCCGACGGATGGATTCTCAGCTGCGCAATTGCGCACCATAGCTTGCGCTACGCGCGCCCCGGAATGACGGAATTACGCGAATTACGGATTACCGTGACAGTTGCACTGAACTTCAACAAAGCGCCAGCACCGTCACCCATTCCCATTGTGCCTAGCAGCCGCGGCAGATGCTCTTGATCTTCCTCTCCAGCGCGATGTCGGCGGGATCGCGAGGCGTACCCGCGGCAGGCTTCGTGGCGTTGGGCTCGCCTGTCCCGGATGCGACGGGATGCGCATGCTGCCTGTGGTGTCTGGCCTCGGCAGGCTCATTCAGCGCAAGCGCTGCGATGAAAGCGATGCACAGGGTGCAGTTCAGCAATTTTTGCAAATCTTCCCCACGATTCTATCGGCGCGGTTGTTCTCTTGATCGATCTTGTCGTCACTGCCCTTTTCGTCCGTCGTCATCGGCCGGCCGATGCCGCCCGCAGGGGCCGTGGCTTGAGCGTTCGCGGGCGAACCCGATGGGGCTGCCGTACCGGCCGTGTTCGTGCCGGGCGCCGCTCCCGTTGTCAGTCCGTTGCCGCTGCCTGTTGGAAGATTTGCACCTGATTGGGCGGGCGAGGGGCTGTTGAGGCTGCCGCCCGCAACGTTTCCGGTGGTCGATCCATTGCTAGGGTCGGCAGCGTTAACGCCAGGTGCCGTCGTCGCGTTCGCATTTGCACCGGTCCCGACTGAACCGGATGGAGATGTTGCGGCTGCACCCGCCCTCCCGGCCGAGGAAGCTGCGCCTGCCGCGCCGCCGGCCGAAGATGATGCTCCGCCTGCGCCTCCAGCGCCACCACCACCTCCTCCTCCGCCGCCGCCTTGAGCGAACGCCGAGCAGGGAATGATAAGGGCCATGACGAGCGCAAAACGGGAGATGTTCATGATGGCACTCCTTTGAGCCATCAAGCCATCCGCCGTCTGGTCGTTCCAATTTGCCTCTCGCCGCGAGCAGCGCGTCTTGCATCGCGCGGTCATCAAAGCGAGGAAAGGCTCCCGGAACCGGGCGACTTAGTCCTGCGTTGCGCCATGAGGAGGAATGTCATGGCGAAGAAGGCAAAGAAACAAACCGCCCGCGGGCGCGAGCAGGACCGCAGCCGCGTCGCCGGCGGGCAGGACTACGAAGTCCAATACGAGGCCAGGAAATCAGGACGATCGGCCTCGGCCGTCAAGAAGGCGGTCAGAAAAGTCGGCCATACCAGGAAGAAGGTGGAGAAGAGGCTCGGGCGATAGTCCCATGTCGCAGCCCTCGTCACATCAGCGATCGTGGCTGCGTCGCCACATCGAGGGGTTGGGGCCTTACCAATCCCTCGTGCTGCTTCTCATCCCGGCCAGTATCGTCGAGCCCCTGAAGCTCGGTGCCGTGGCGATTGCGGGTGAAGGACATTGGATCACCGGCACCGCCGTCATCCTGTGCGCCTACGCGGCTAGCCTGTTTCTGGTCGAAAGACTGTTCAGGATCGTCCGCCCAAAACTCCTCACGCTGCCATGGTTCGCCCGCCTCTGGAATTGGCTGCTCTCATTGCGCGCCAACGCGCTGGGACGGCTGCGGCGGTGAGGTCGAGCCGAGCTCGACGACGCAATTACGGCAATTACTGTGTCGTCTCAGTAGACCGTCCGGGGCGTCGCGAAGCGGCGAACCCGGAATCCATTCGCCACCAACGCTGTCGCCGCAGATGCCGCGCGGTCATTAGTCTCTCCCGACGTTCATGCCTACGCAAGCGTCATACGAATTAAACCATCGATCATATGCTTCTCATAATCGCTCAGCGGAGCGCCACTCTTGAGCTTTTCCGCAATCTTGTCATCACGCACAGCACTCAACGCAAACTCCAACACATCACCAGTAAGACGCTCATCCTTCTTCAAGCGACGCGTCAAACGGCTCGACAACTTATTTATACGCGTGCGCTCGGGATTCTTTTCCTCCTCCATAGACTCCAAAAACAGCTTAGAACTCTTCGCCGAATTGAATTTTCCCATAGCCGTTCCTCCTATCAAGCAGGAAGACACATTTAAGAGCGCTTCGCAAATCTGCCGTTCAGTATCGCTCACGCATCTACTCTCTCCTTGCGATTAAAGTGACAGTGCTGGATTGCGGTGACATTGATGCGCCCTCGCCCCTTGCAGGAGAGGGCAGCAAGGCCGGTAGACGTAGTGTCACTTGGGTGAGGGGTTCGCTCCTTATCAAAAGTCTCTCCGTGGATAGAGACCCATCCGGCGCCATAGCCGAAGCTTCGCTTCGGCGTTCTCAAATACGGCGGCCGTAGGCCGCCTATGCCACCTTCTCCTCAAGGGGAGAAGGGAAGAGCAGCCTCGTCGCGTTCGCGCACCGCGCCTCTCTCGACCGTCATTCCGGGACGCCGCGAAGCGGCGAGCCCGGAATCCATTTCGCCACCAACACTGTCGTCGCTGATTCAGCGCTGTTGGTGAATTCGACGGACGCTTCGTGGAAACAAGTGGCGGGTTTCGCAACGGCTCAACCCACGCTACGAGCTGCAAGCTGCCACCGTCTACCACAACAACATCCCGCCGCTTATCGAGGTTTCCAAATCCGTCCTGACGCATCTGATTGGCCGAAGCCGCCCATTCCAATTAGCAGGGGAACTATCGACAGCGTGATGTCCGCATCCGCGCGGTCAACGTCAGCCCCGCCAAACACACCTATGCCGCAGACTCGCGACGACCTTAGGTTCATGGCAGCAGTGTCGGAGAATACGTACATAGTGCGAAGCTCCATCCTCGTGCGGAGCAGCTTCTTTCCTTGGCGGTGTCTGAACTGCAGTGAAGCTGTAGGACGGCTACCGTCCAAACTTGGCACTGTGACCCCCTTGCCTATCGCCCGTTCGCGAAAACTCACGAGACTGCCCGATAGGGTGTTCATCAGCTCCACCTTCTTTAGAGACAAAATTTGCTCCAGTGGCACAGGTGGCGAAGCAGCAGTGAGAACCCGAGTCAATATCTGACAATATAGATCGAAACCGTGAAAGGCGTCATTCCGTTAGGCGGCGATAGATCGGTGGGATAGTCGGGATCTTTTGGATGTCCTTGAACCCTCGGGAGCCACTGCGGCCATAACTCTCCCTTCTCCGCTGAAGCAAGGCAAGCCAAGGTCTTGTCATCACGACGAGGAAGCATTTGGAAGTTGAAACCGCCTTCTTTTGATTTCTTCTTTTCCTCGCCGGAAATAGCACGGGCGACATCCGCCGCGGCCGCAGTTCGAACGCTCTCGGATAATCGGGAAAATTGCTCTCGAATTCGAGGTGGGTTCTTATAGAGGGTGACAAAAAAATTCTCGCGGTCACGCGAGAGCGCCTTCACATCGGCCGCGCACCTCTCCTCCCACTCCTTCTTGTAAGTTCTCACCTCGTTAGGCTTCAGCTTCTTAGTCAGACCTATCTGCATTGAAGCCATGTCATGGTGATCAAGGCATAGCGCCGCCAGATTGGCGAACTCATTGTTGTTTGGGTCTCCATCGATGTGGTGTATTTGCACCCGAGCTTTCTGGCAAACACAGCAAGCATGCCGATTGTCGATTAGAAGTTTAGACTGAATTGCCACTGGGATTGGCGGACGTTGTTCCTTCTTTTTGTTCCCCTTAGTAGTGGCCTTCATTTAACGACCTCTTCGGCAGCAGCTTCGGGGCGCGCTTCTCGAAGTCGCGGCTTGAAAGGAGGATACATTTGGGCAAGTTTGTCCAATGCCAGATTACAAATCTTCTTCAAATCGGGGACCGCATCGTCGATCAGAATGCGCGGAGGCATAGGAATGCGATGAAACCGGTGCAAGGGGTTGAGACATTGCCCAAATACGGAGTGCAGCGCCGCTGACCAGTTGCCGTGCACGTATCCGGAAAGCAGGTCATAATACCGGTCATAAAATGCTTTTTCTCCAGCATCTTTAGCCATGTCGCGCAAATTTCGATCTGCCCACGCTCCCAGTTTTATGTCCTGAAATTCCAGCCATGTATCGTGATTTGCCATCTGTTCGAGCAACTCCGTGCTGATAAATGACGGTACATCGTCCTCATTGATCCGCTTCAAGAACGCCAGCTTGATCTGGCCTGCGCCATAGTGTCGATACTGCATCCAGACTGTTGGATTGTCGTGATGCGCGAGATAGGCAAGCGTGATGTAGCACTCGACCGCCGTTCTGAGGATGATGCGACCCGGTATCGTCTGGCCAACAATGCCCTTCAAAGAAAAGAACAGGAGATGGGTGATATAGAAAACGAGACCGAAGCTGCTATCATGTTTGGCATCGACGCCTGTGTGTTCCATTGTTTCTACAAAATGCCGCGTCAGCGCTTCGCTTAGCTCCACCAGTTGCTTGAAAAGTTGTTCGTGTTGAACGATTTTCGCTCCGTCGTCTGGGTTCAACAGGAAGCACTCTGTCTTGCGCCACCCTTCCTGCCAAAAGTCGTTCAGCCACTCGGTTCGTACTTCCCCAGCGCTTCCTGGACGAAAAGTCATTTCAAGCGCGCGGATCGACGGCCGCACAAAGCTCATGTCTCCGCGGTCGGGATACTCGTTGAGCTCCTTCCTGCGCTCCTCCATCTCTCGCGGAAGGACTATGTTTCCTAGTGCGGCTACCGTTGTGACCTTAAACCACCGACAGTCTGTGGCTGCTTGCGATTGATGGTCAAACGTTCCAGCTATTGCATCAGCCAACTTATCCCAACCATCCGAACGCGGCGCCGGCAGCAGTCTCAGCCAGTGGGGTCGGTCAGGAAGGTCTTCAAGTAGCAATAGAGGTGCAAGGGCCGCGGGTACAGTTGCCGTTTTACATTCATCCGCAAAGAACAGGTCAAATGAAGCAGCATCTAGCTCAGCTAATCTTGAGTGCTCCAACCGTCGGTTTCCAAGCACATCCTTGTGCTCAGTGACCTTGCGTAAGATGCGTCGAAAGCATGCAAGCCCGTCTTCTCGGGGCAATTCAGTGATAATTAGGGTGCACCACAGGACCTCAGGTAGCGCGTCTTCGATCCAAGACGAAAACTGTACATTCTCCAGTTTTCTCATCGGTCCTTGCAAAAGTGGCCCGGTGCGCTTGAGCTTACTCAATGGCGTTACACGAAGAGCGATGTGGTCGTTTGTCGAGGTCATTTGCGCTCTCTATCTCTGTGGGTGACGCAGAATCACACAACTCAGGGTTAAAGATAGGCTCTTATATAAATCCTTTACCAGCGGAGGCGCACTGCCGGGCTTCGAAGAGGCACGGTTTGGTTGGTATTGTTACCCCTTGAGCCCCAACCCGATTCGTGCGACCTCCGGCCCCATCTACCCCCTCATCCTCGAGCCTTCGATGCACATTCTCCTGCTTGGTTCCGGCGGCCGCGAACATGCTCTGGCGTGGAAGATCGCAGCCTCTCCCCTGGTGACCAAACTCTGGTGCGCGCCCGGCAATGCCGGCATCGCGCGCGAAGCGGAATGCGTGGCGCTCGATGTCGCCGACCATGCCGCCGTGATCGACTTCTGCAAGAAGAACGCGGTCGAGCTGGTCGTGGTCGGCCCGGAGACGCCGCTGGCGGCCGGCATCGTCGATGATCTCACAGCTAGCGGCATCAAGGCGTTCGGGCCGAACAAGATCCCGGCCCAGCTCGAAAGCTCCAAGGGGTTCACCAAGGCGCTCTGCACCGAGTTCGGCATTCCGACCGGCGCCTACAAGCGCTTCACCAACGCCGATGACGCGCGCGCCTATGTGCAGAGCCAGGGCGCGCCGATCGTGGTCAAGGCCGACGGCCTTGCCGCCGGCAAGGGCGTGGTCGTCGCCAAAACCGTGCGCGAGGCGGAGGACGCCATCGCCATGATGTTCGAGGGCGCGTTTGGCGAAGCCGGCGCTGAAGTCGTGATCGAGGAATTTCTGGCGGGCCGCGAGATCAGCTTCTTCGCGCTGTGCGACGGCGAAACAGCCATTCCGCTCGCCTCGGCGCAGGACCACAAGCGCGTGTTCGACCACGACGTCGGGCCGAACACCGGCGGCATGGGCGCCTATTCGCCGACGCCTTTGGTCACGCCCGCGATCCACGACGCGATCATGGCGAAAATCATCCTGCCGACGGTCGCGGGCATGAAGCAGCGCGGCACGCCGTTCCGCGGCGTGCTTTACGCCGGCATCATGCTGACGACGCAGGGCCCAAAGCTGTTCGAGTTCAACGTCCGCTTCGGCGATCCCGAGTGCCAGGTGCTGATGCTGCGCATGATGAGCGACATCGTGCCCGCGTTGCTCGCGGCGTGTGACGGCCAGCTGAAGAACTTTGACCTGCGCTGGTATCCGGAATCGGCACTGACGGTGGTGATGGCTGCCAAAGGCTATCCCGGCGACTACCAGAAAGGCACTGAGATCGAGGGGCTCGATGACGCGGCCAAGGTCGACACCGTCGAGATCTTCCACGCCGGCACCGTCGCCAAGGACGGCGCCATCCTCGCCAATGGCGGCCGCGTGCTCAATGTCTGCGCGCTGGGCGCGACCGTGGCTGAGGCACAGGCGCGCGCCTACCAGGCGGTCGACCTGATCCGCTGGCCGGAGGGCTTTTGCCGCCGCGATATCGGCTGGCAGGCGGTGGAAGCTGAGAAGACGAAGACTTAAGCCCGTCATTCCGGACGGCGCGCGCTGCGCGCCGATCCGGAATCTCGAGCTGTGGGCCCCATCTCGACATTGCAGAAATGCGCAATCAGCAGATGGGGTTAGCCGCCCCGCTGATAATACCGCTACTGTGCATGGGGTTGTTTTCGACTTTTGGTGTGTCGGACCCCCGCGACTGACCAGACAAGGATGCAGAAGATGTCCGATCTCGCCGACCTCTATCCCGGCTTCGCCTCCGAATGGACCGACACCTCGTTCGGCCGCATCTTCGCCCGCGTCGGCGGCAAGGGGCCGCCGCTGCTGCTCTTGCACGGCTTCTCCGAGACGCATGGGATGTGGCACCGCGTCGCGCCTGAGCTCGCCGACCGGTTCACGCTGATCATCGCCGACCTGCCGGGCTATGGCTGGTCCGACATGCCCGAGAGCGATGCGCTGCACATGCCGTACAGCAAGCGCGCGATGGCCAAGGCGATGGTCGAGATGATGGAGCGCCTCGGCCACGTCCACTTCGCGCTGGCCGGCCACGACCGCGGCGGCCGCGTCTCGTATCGCCTGGCGCTCGATCATCCCGGCCGGCTGTCAAAGCTCGCCGTGCTCGATATCCTGCCGACCTATAATTACTGGGAGCGCATGAATCGCGCCTACGCGCTGAAGATCTACCACTGGACCTTCCTGGCCCAGCCCGCGCCGCTGCCGGAGACGCTGATCGCAGGACAAGGCGAATTCTTCCTGCGTTTCAAGATGGCGAGCCAGACCAAGTCGAAGAATCTGGATGCGATCGACCCGCGCGCGCTTGCGCACTACATCGCCCCGTTCCGCGATCCCGCCCGCATCCACGCGATGTGCGAGGACTACCGCGCCGGCGCCTATATCGACTACGACCTCGACAAGGCCGATTTCGAGGCCGGCAAGAAGATCACCGTGCCGATGCTGGCGCTGTGGGGCAACGCCGGCATCGCCCAGGCCGCCGCGACCCCGCTCGATGTCTGGAAGCAATGGGCCACCAATGTCGACGGCATGCCGGTCGACTCCGGCCACTTCCTCACCGAGGAGAACCCCGACGTGACCGCGCAGGCGCTGCGTACGTTCTTCTCGGCGTGAGCCACACCGTCATTGCGAGGAGCCCTTGCGACGAAGCAATCCAGCCTGTCTCCGCGGAAAGACCCTGGATTGCTTCGCTGCGCTCGCAATGACGGGGAGAGACCCCTACCGCCGCTCGCGAAAGAACTCCTTGAGCAGCCGCGCCGCCTCGCTCTCGCCGACCCCGGAATAGACGTCCGGGGCATGGTGGCAGGTCGGGGAGGCAAAGAACCGCACGCCTGACTCCACCGCGCCGCCCTTGGGGTCGGCCGCGCCGTAATAGAGCCGGCGGACCCTTGCAAAGGAGATCGCGCCCGCACACATGGTGCAGGGCTCCAGCGTCACGTAGAGGTCGCAGTCGATCAGCCGCTCGCTGCCGATCTTCTTCGCCGCCTCGCGCAGCGCAATGATCTCGGCGTGGCCGGTGGGGTCGTAATCGGTCAGCGTCCGGTTGGCGGCGGTGGCGATGACCTCGTAATTCCGGACCACCACGCACCCGATCGGAACTTCGCCCGCCTTTCCGGCATTTTCGGCCGTTTTGAGCGCCAAATCCATGAAGGAGGGAGCTTTCAAGCCTCGTATCATCCGAAGAAACCTGCTAGTAGCTGCGCCTTCAGCAGAAGTGCTTTACCTGATTTGCCTGAGCATGCGGCTCGAAACGAGCGCGCGCAATGCGTCTGGCCACCCCCGTAAGTGAGATTATTCATGCCTCGCGACAGCGACAAAGACAACGATTCCCGCGGCCGGCGAGGCCCGCCCAAAGGCGGCCGCAGCGGCAAGCCCCGTGGCCCCGAGAAGAAATTCGCCAAGCGCGGCTTTGAAGGCAAAAGCGATCGCGACAGCCGCCCGCCCCGCGGCGACCGCGACAGCCGCCCCTTCCGCCGCCGCGAGGAGGGCGACGCCCCGCGCCGCGATTTTTCCGACCGTCCCCGCTTCAGGCGCGACGATCGCAGCAGCGAGGCACGCGGCGAGCGCAGCTTCAAGCCGCGTGGCGACCGCCCGTTCTCCGATCGTGGATCGCGCGATGGCGAGAAGCGCTCCTTCAAGCCGCGCGGAGATCGTCCGTCCTATGGCCGCGACGACCGTCCGCCGCGCAGCCGCGATCGCGACGATGCGCGTCCCGCCGGTCGCTTCGGCGACAAGAAGTTCGGCGACAAGCGCCCGCGCGGGGACCGTCCGGAACGCAAGTTCGACGGCGAGCGGAAGTTTTCGCGCGACCGCGGCGAGCGCAGCGATTCAAAGCCGTGGCAGAAGCGCGACGATCGTCCGCATGGCGACCGTCCGCGCAAGAGCTTCGACAGGGATTTCGGCGGCCGCGATCGCAGCGAGGAAAAACCCTGGCGTCAGCGCGACGATCGTCGCGACAGCGGCCGCGGCGAGGACCGTCCGCGCTTCTCGCGCTCGCGCGACGATCGTGGGTCGGGTGACCGTCCGTTCCGAGAGCGTCCGAAATTCGATCGTCCGCGCGAGCGGCCGGAAGGCCGCATGGACTGGCAGGAGCATCCGCGCAGCGAAAGCCGCTTCCGCGACCGTCCGCGCCGCGACAACGAGGACGACGGCCGCATCTTCGAGAAGCGTCCGGCCTTCGGCGGCCGCGGCGCCTATCGCGAGCGCGAGCGTGATTTCGAGCGGCGTCCGCGCCGCGAAGAGGCGCCGAAGCCCAAGAAGGCCGGCGAGCGCATCGCCAAGGCGCTGGCACGTGCGGGTCTCGCCTCGCGCCGCGATGCGGAGGAGATGGTCACGCAGGGACGCGTCACCGTCAACGGCCGCGTCATCAACTCGCCGGCGCTCGACATCACCAAGAACGACGTCGTTCTGGTCGATGGCAAGCCGTTGCCGGAGCGCGAGCGCACGCGGCTGTTCCTCTATCACAAGCCGCGCGGGCTGATGACGACGCATGATGACCCCGAGGGCCGTCCGACCGTGTTCGACAATCTGCCCGAAGGGTTGCCGCGCCTGATCTCGGTCGGCCGCCTCGATTTCAATACCGAGGGCCTGCTGCTGCTCACCAATGATGGTGGTCTCGCGCGCACGCTCGAGCTGCCCGACACCGGCTGGCTGCGGCGCTACCGCGTTCGCGCCCATGGCGACATCACCCAGGCGCAGCTCGACCAGCTCAGGAACGGCATCGAGGTCGACGGCGTGAAATACGGTCCGATCGAGGCAACGCTGGAGCGCGACCAGGGCGCCAATGTCTGGCTGGTGTTCGCGATCCGCGAAGGCAAGAACCGCGAGGTGCGCAATGTCTGCGCCCATCTCGGGCTCGAGGTGAACCGTCTGATCCGCGTGTCCTACGGCCCGTTCCAGCTCGGCGAATTGCCGGAGGGCCAGGTCGAGGAAGTCCGCGCGCGCGTATTGCGCGAGCAGCTCGGCGACAAGGTGATCGAGAAGTCGGGGGCGCAGTTCGACGTAGCGAAGAAACCTGCCGAGGGTGATGCATCCGGCCCCAAGACGTCCAAGCGCGCCGTGATCGCCGACCGCAAGGGCCGCCGCGTGCTGGTGCAGCGCACCGGCAGCGAGGAGGCGCGCGAGCGCAACGAGGAAGAGGCGAGCGGCTACGGCCCGCCGCGCCGTCCCAAGCGCGGCTATCACGGCAAGCGCGATCTGACGCCGCGGGAGGACTAGCTTGCGTGTCGTCGGCGGTCGCTTGAAGGGGCGCAATCTCGCTTCACCGTCTTCGCGCGACGTCCGTCCCACGGCGGATCGCTTGCGCGAGTCCGTGTTCAACATCCTCGTGCACGCCTACGATGATCCGGTCTCGGACGCGCGCGTGCTTGACCTCTTCGCCGGCACCGGAGCGCTCGGCATCGAGGCGTCCTCGCGCGGTGCGAAGTTCACGCTGTTCGTGGACAATGGCGCGGAGGCGCGGGCGCTGCTGCGCAACAACGTCGAGTCGCTCGGCCTTGGTGGTGTCACCAAAGTCTATCGCCGCGATGCGACCGACCTCGGCCCCGCGCATCCCGTAGAGCCGTTTTCGCTGGTGTTTCTCGACCCGCCCTACGGCAAGGGTTTTGCGGAGAAGGCACTCGCGAGCTTGCGCGATGGCGGCTGGCTGACGCCTGGCGCGCTGCTGGTGGTGGAGGAGGCGAAGGCCGCGCAGTTCACGACTCCGGAGGGTTTTGAAGAGCTGGAGCGGCGGCCGTATGACGACACGGAGTTCGTGTTTCTGCGTAGGGCGGATTAGCGCAGCGTAATCCGCCATCGTCTCAACGGACGTAAAAGCGGTGGGTTACGCTACGCTAACCCACCCTACGGCACCGTCACCTTCGCCCGAACAGCTTCTCCACATCTGCAAGCTTCAGCTCCACGTATGTCGGCCGGCCGTGGTTGCACTGGCCGGAGTTCGGCGTCTCCTCCATCTCGCGGAGCAGGGCGTTCATCTCCTCGGGCCGCAGTCTGCGGCCGGCGCGGACCGAGCCGTGGCAGGCCATGGTGGCGGCGACATGCATCAGGCGGCGTTCGAGCGGCAGCGCCTCGTCCCACTCGGCCATGTGCTCGGAGAGATCGCGCAAGAGGCCGCCCGCATTGGTCTTGCCGAGCAGCGAGGGCGTCTCGCGCACCGCGATCGCGCCGGGGCCGAAGGATTCAATCGCGAGACCAAAGGAAGCAAGCTCCTCGCTGCGTTCGAGCAGCCGCTCGACCGTGGCCTCGTCCATCTCGACGATTTCGGGGATCAACAGGATCTGCCTCTGCACGCCGCTCTCGGCGAGTGACGCCTTGAGGCGCTCATAGACGATCCGCTCATGCGCGGCGTGCTGGTCCACGATGATCAGACCGTCGCGGGTCTGCGACACGATGTATGTCTCATGCAGCTGCGTGCGCGCCGCGCCGAGCGGGCGGTCGACGAGATCCGCGACAGGCTGCGCGTCGAACCGCACATCAGCGCTCGGCGCACCGACATCGAACGCAGCCTGCGCGCGTTCGGCGAAAGCGGGCGCGGCGGAGCCGTCGAATGTCGGCATCGAAGCAACCGGTGCAGACGGCGAAGCTCGCCAGTCCCAGCTTGCCGGTCGTGGCGGCGTGAAGGCGGGACGGAACGAGGACAAGGCGCTCTCGCCGCTATTGGCCGCGGTGCGGCGTCCTTCGCGCGCGAGACCTTCCTTCAGTCCGTGCACGATCAGCGCACGCACGAGGCCGGCATTGCGGAAGCGCACCTCCGTCTTGGCCGGATGCACATTGGCGTCGACCTCGCGCGGGTCGAGCGTCACGAACAGCGCCAGCACCGGATGGCGGTCGCGCGGCAGATAATCGGCATAGGCGCCGCGCACCGCCCCCAGGATCAGCTTGTCGCGCACCGGCCGGCCGTTGACGAACAGATATTGCCCGAGCGCATTGGCCTTGGTCAGCGCGGGGGCCGCGGCATAGCCGGCGACGACGACTCCCTCGCGCTCGGCATGGACCTCGAAGGCATGGCTGCGGAACTCAGCGCCCAGGATGTCGCCAAGCCGCGTCAGCCGTCCGGCCGCGCCGGGCAGTGCGGCGGCCCAGGTGACAGGCGCGCGCTCTTCGCCCGCGAGGCTGAAGGCGACGTCAGGCCGTGCCATAGCGAGGCGTCGCACCACCTCGCGGATCGCTTCGGCTTCGGTGCGATCGGTCTTCAGGAATTTCAGCCGCGCCGGCGTCGCGTAGAAGAGGTCGTTGACCTCGACGCGGGTGCCGTGCGCGAGCGCGGCCGGCATGATCTCGGACTTCTCGCCGCCCTCGACAGTGAGCGCCCAGGCATGCGGCTCGCTGGCATGCCGCGTCGTGATCGAGAGCCGCGCCACCGAGCCGATCGAAGGCAGTGCTTCGCCACGGAACCCGAGCGTGCGGATCTGAAGCAGATCCTCGTCGTCGAGCTTGGAGGTCGCATGGCGCTCGACCGCGAGCGCGAGGTCCTTCGCGGTCATGCCGCTGCCGTCGTCGGTAATGCCGATCCGCCGTCGGCCGCCGCTATCGGTGAAGACGTCGATCCGGCTCGCGCCGGCATCGATGGCGTTCTCGACGAGCTCCTTGACCACGCTCGCCGGGCGCTCGACCACCTCGCCGGCGGCGATGCGGTTGACGACCTGTTCTGGAAGCTGGCGGACGGGCATGGATTCGCTCAATGACGGCGCAGTTTATCTCCGCCGGAACGCAAATGCATGGGATAAGTCCCGCTACCCACATATCAGATCTGGATTTTCCGCACGCGCGTGTTCCTTGCCGCCGCATATGAGGAGCACGATTCCGCGAAAGTGCCGCGAAATTCCTAAACGATGACCACACGGTCGGGATTGCATCGCGAACGCGCCGTTCAGCTCTTTGCGCGATGGGGCGGTCCGGTCCAGACGAACGGCGTGGGGAACGGCCGAACCGCTCATCGCGAATAAAATCCAGGAGACATGGATGAAGTTGGTGAAGACCTCAGTGATCGCTTGCGCACTTTCCGCTCTGCTTGCGGGCCCCGTCCTTGCGCAAGGAATGTCATCTGACAGCAAGTTGCGAGGCGGCGCGCAAGGCAAGACGACGCAGGGCGGCGTCGCAGGCAACAGCGAGGAGGAGCTGGAAGCACAGTCGGGCGGCGCCAAACAGGCATGAAGCCGGCCAGGAGCCCCAAGAGCACGGTCGGGACGACAGGAAGTGCCGCGCACAAGGGCGCAACCGACGGCTCGGCTGCGGGCGGGGCAACCACCAACGGCAAGCGCTACTGACGCGCGAGATCTGAGTGAACGGACCTCCGGTCGCGTGTCGGCCGGAGGTTTTTTCGATCAATCGTCGAAGCGGCCGCCGCGGCCGGCCTTGACGTCGCTGCGGCGCTTCTTGCCGTCGAGGCGCCGCTGCTTGGAAGCAAAGGTCGGTCGCGTCGCGCGGCGCGGCGTCGGCCGGACCATGGCCTCGGTGAGGATCTCGACGAGCCGGTCGATGGCGTCCTGCCGGTTACGCTCCTGGGTGCGAAAGCGCTGGGCGTGAATGACGATCACGCCGTCCTTGGTCATGCGCTGGCCGGCGATGCGGGCGAGCCGGATCATCGCATCCTCCGGGATGGTCAGCTTGCGCGTGTCGTAGCGCAGCTGCGCCGAGGTCGAGACCTTGTTGACGTTCTGCCCGCCCGGGCCGGAGGCGCGGACAAAGCCGATCTCGATGTCGTCCTCGTCGATGACGAGATCGCGGGATATCCGCAGCATGATGGCACCATTCGTGATGCCCCGACATATCGCGGAACGTCCATGTTCGGCAATGGTGGGATGGCGGAAACGCAAATGGCCGGGGCGAGCCCCGGCCATTCAGGAAAACGTCAGCGGACGTCAGTTCGACTTCGTCGCCGGTGCCGCCGCCGGCTGCGCAGCAGCCTGCGGTGCGCGGCCGACGATGACCGTCAGGAGCCCCTGGCTCCACAGCCGCTTGGCTGCGGCCTTGGCATCGTCCAGGGTCACGGCATCGACGATGGCGTTGCGCTTCTCGATATAATCGATCGGCAGCTTGTCCTGCTGATATTGCAGCAGCGCCTGCGCGAGCTTTGAGGAGGTGTCGAGCACCAGCATCTGCGAGCCCTTGAGGTAGGACTTGGCCTCGTCAAGCTCCTTCTGGGTCGGACCCTCGTCGGCGATACGGCGGACCTCTTTCTCGATGGCATCCATGGTGTCGCCGGCACGGTCGGCGCGGGTGCCGGTGTTGCCGATGAAGATTCCCGAATGTTCCATCCACAGCAGCGATTCGAACACTGAATAAGCCAGTCCGCGCTTCTCGCGGACTTCGCGATAAAGCCGCGAGGACAGGCCGCCGCCACCGAGGATATGGTTGACGACATAGGCCGCCATGAAATTCGGATCGTTGCGCATCACGCCGGGACCGCCGAAGGTGATCACGGTCTGCGGCACGTCTAGCGGCACGAAGGCGCGCTGCGGTGGCTTTGCAGCCTCGACGTCGGGAACCGGCGTCAGAGTGGCTTTGGCAGGCAAGCTGCCAAACGTGTGGTCGAGCAGTTTGCCTAAGGTCGCCGGATCGACGTCGCCGACCACGGCGATCTTCAGCGTGTCTCGGGCGAGGATGCGGCCGACATAATCCTTCATGTCCGCGACCGTGATGGTCGGCACGCTCTCCAGCGTGCCGTTGGTCTGTCGTCCATAGGGATGATCGCCGAAGGTCATCTCCAGGAATTTGCGGCTCGCGAGCGAGCTCGGGTTGGTGGTGTCGCGGCGCAGGCCCGAGACGACCTGCGAGCGGACGCGCTCGACATCGGCCGTATCGAAATGCGGCGAGGTCAGCGCGGACCGGAGCAGGTCGAAGGCTTCGTCCTTGTTGTCGCGCAGCATGCGCAGGCTGCCGCGGAAGGTATCGCGGGTGGCGCTGAACGAGAGCTCGATGGCGCGGCGGTCGAGCCGCTCATGGAAGGTCTTGGAATCGAGATCGCCCGAGCCTTCGTCGAGCAGGTCGCCGACCAGATTGGCGACGCCGGGCTTGTCCTTGGGATCCTGCGCCGAGCCGCCGGCAAAGGAATATTCCATGGCAATCAGCGGCACGGTCGCGTCCTGGACGAACCATGCTTCGATGCCGCCCGGCGACACCAGGTGCTGGATCTTTGCTGCCGCCTGCGACGGCGAGACCGCGGCGAGCGCGAGTGCAGCGCCCGTGACGAAGGAAAGCGCGACCTGGCGCGCGCGAAGGATAGGATAGGTCACGAACGCTTCTCCTCGCGCTTGGCAGCGGTGCTGGTGTCCTTGATCAGATAGCCGGTCACCGAGCGATTCTTCTCGATCCATTTTTGCGCGGCCTCACGGACCTGCTCGGCGGTGACGGCGCGGATGCGGTCGGGCCAGCTTCGGATATCCTCGATCGACAGGCCCGTGGTCAGTGCGCCGCCATACCAGCGCGCCAACACCGCCTGGTTGTCCTGGGCGTAGATCGCTTCCGCAATGAGCTGGGTCTTGACCCGCTCGAGATCCTCGGCGCGGATCGGGTTTTGCGCAACGTCGGCGACCACGCGGTCGATCGCCTGCTCGACTTCGGTGAAGCTGACACCTGATTTCGGCGAGGCCGAGATCGCGAACTGGGTCGGATCGAGCGAGATGCTGGAATAGCTGGCGCTGGCCGAGACTGCGAGCGGCTTGTCGACGACGAGCGCGCGGTAGAGATAGGAGTTGCTGCCGCCGCCCATCAACTGTGCGAGCACGTCGAGCGCAGCGCTTTCGCCAGCCGCGGCCGTCGTCGCCGAGGGCACCAGATAATAGCGGCGCAGGCTCGGCTGCTCGACGCGCGGGTCGGACAAGGTGACGGTGCGCGGCGCCGCAGGCTCCGGCTCCTGCGGACGAATGCGACGGGCAGGGATCGACGGTTGCGACGGGATCGGACCGAAATTGCGCTCGACCAGCGGGCGCACATCGGCGGCCTCGACATCGCCGGCGATGACCAGGATCGCATTGTTCGGCGCGTAGAACCGGCGATAGAAGGCCAGCGCGTCCTCGCGATTGAGCTTCTCGATCTCCTGGTGCCAGCCGATCACCGGACGGCCGTAGGGATGGTTGAGATAGAGCGCCGCCATGATCTGTTCATTGAGGCGCGCGTCGGGGCTGTTGGCAACGCGCATGTTGTACTCTTCGAGCACGACATCGCGCTCGGGCAGCACGTTCTCGTCCTTGAGCACCAGCCCGGTCATGCGATCGGCCTCGAACTCCATCATGGTCGGGAGCTGCTCCTTCGGCACGCGCTGGTAGTAGTTGGTGTAATCCACCGAGGTCGAGGCGTTCTCGTTGCCGCCGACGCGGAGCACGGTTTGAGAAAACTCGCCGACGGGATGCTTCGACGTGCCCTTGAACATCAAATGTTCGAGGAAGTGGGCGAGACCGGATTTGCCGGGCGTCTCGTCGGCCGAGCCGACCTTGTACCAGATCATCTCGGTGACCACGGGCGTGCGGTGATCCGGGATCACCACGACCTGAAGGCCGTTGGGAAGCGTGAAGCTCGCGGGCGGTGCCGAGGTGACCGTCGTCTGGGCGAATGCGCTGCCGACGTCGAGGGCAGATGTCGAGAGCAGCGCGGCGAAGAGGCAGGCAATCGATCGGTGTGAGGACATCACGATCCTTGTGAAAGCCCGGACCCTGATGACGTCCAGGCGTGAAAGCACGGCATGCTACACCGCGCGGCTTTGGGCTTCGGGTCACGAAGCAGAGAACGCGGTCGAGTTGTACTTAAAAATAGGTCATCTGCCGCATCCGGCCTACACCGGACGATTGCGGCATGTGCGCGCCTGCGGGCGACGGACAAGGAGCTTACTGCTCCTTCTCCTTACCCGATCGGACGTCGAAATAGGTCTTCCGCGTCGTATCCTCTCCGGAGCCATAGGCGTAGCTCGGCGAGGGGGTCTGATATCCGGGCGGCGGCTCCACCAGCGATTGGCGCGGCGGCTCGCTCGTAAACTGCTTGGATTCGGGCCCGCTGCCCTTGAACAATTTCCACAGACCGCCGGTGTAACCCATCTCGGCCGGGCTCATCGTCGGGCTGTTGGGGTTGCTGCCCGGCGGGGGCGGCTCATTGTTGGCCTGCTGGGGGCCCGATTTGTGCGCGTTCAACTCGGCCGGCGACAGCGGCTGGCCAATTTTCCAGAACTCGTTTGCCTTGGTGCCGCTCACCTTCTTCCGCTGGGCGATGGCCTCCTGGCGACGCTTCTCGTCGGGATCCTTCGGCCAGTTCGGCGCATTCTTGGCTTCCGTGCCGGCGGGCGGCGGCAGGTCCAGCTTGGGCGGAACCACCAGCGGCGACCGCTCGCGGTACTCGATGCCCTTTTTCTCCATGCTCTTGGCGCCGAGGCCCGACATCAGATTGTCGATGAGCTTCTCTTCGAAGGTCATGTCGTCGTCATCATCGTCGTCGCCGGCGCGGACCGGGCCCGCCGCCATGACAAGACCGATGCCGAATGCGACAGCCGACAATTTCAGCGCCAGCCAAAGGCCCCGTCGGGAGTCTCGACCCATCGAACCGCCGGTCTCGAAGCTGCGCATACCTGTACCTGTTCCATATTGTGGCAGTCTGATTGTAGCAATCTTGCCGCGTCCCGCGCGGCCACGCCTCGCCAAGCAAGGTTCCGCCTCCGGCCCGTATCGGCCGGGATCAGGGCGCTTTTGCGGCGGGTACCCCAAGGAAGGAATCATACAATAGGGCCGCCACCCCAGCAACGATGGCCACGTCAGCGAGGTTGAAGACGTACCAATTGTAGGTACTTCCGCCGATTTCGATGTGGAATAGGGCGAAATCGACCACTGCGCCATAGGCAAAACGGTCGATGCCATTGCCAATGGCGCCGCCGATGATCAGTCCCAGCGCGACGGTGGCGAGCCGGGTCTGCGACCGCGCCATCCAGATCGCGAGCGCAATCACCGCGAGGACCTTCACCGCCATCAGCGCGATCTGCGCCGACTGGCTGTCGTCCTGCAGCCAGCCGAAGCTGATCCCGATGTTCCAGGCCAGCACCAGGTCGAAGAACGGCGTCACCTTCACGACGCCCTTGCGGGCGAGGTCGAACCCGTTCAGCAGCCAGAGCTTCGAGGCCTGATCGGCCACGAGTGTCAGCACGGCCGCGATGATGCCGGCGCGGAGCGGGGTCATCGACCGGATCAAAAGCTCGCGCCCAACGCCTTCCATTCGCGCAGCGCCTTGGCGTCGCGCGGGGTGACGTCGGGATATTCGGCGTCCTCGCCGACCGTGGGCGAGATCTTCCAGGAGCGGGCGCATTTGGTGCCGACGGCCTTCTCGACCACCACCGCGACGCCGGGCACCGCATCGAGACGGAACGCATTGGCCGGCGCCTCGCCCTCGCGCACCTCGTAATTCGAGGTGATGCAGATCTCGGCGAGATCGGTGTCGAACAATGTCGCCAGCATGTCGCGGTCGGCGACATAGATCACCGGCGAGGCCTCCAGCGAGGAGCCGATGTTCTTGGCGGCGCGTTCGAGCTCGAGCGCGCCGGTGACGACGCGGCGAATGTCACGGATCGTCTCCCACTTCGCGGCGAGCTTGTCGTCGCGCAGCTTTTCCAGGCCTTCCGGGAACAGCGTCAGATGCACCGACGGTTCGGCATCCGGCCGGTACATGCGCCAAGCCTCTTCCGCGGTGAAGCTCAGGATCGGCGCCAGCCATTTCAGGATCGAATCGCACAGCAGGTCGATCGTGGTCAGCGCCGCCTTGCGCGTCAGCGAGGACGGCGGATCGCAATACAGCGTGTCCTTGCGGATATCGAAATAGAACGCCGACAGCTCGCTGTTCATGAAGGCGGACAAGGTCGCGACCACGCTCTTGTAGTCGAATGTCTCATAGGCCTTGCGGACCAATTCGGCGCGGAGCGCGAGCTCGTGCAGCATCAGCCGCTCGAGCTCCGGCATATCGGCGGGCGCAACGGCGTCGGCGGGCTTGTAGTGATGCAGCGTGCCGAGCATCCAGCGCACGGTGTTGCGCAGCTTGCGGTAGGTCTCGACCGTGTTCTTCAGGATCTCAGGGCCAATGCGCTGATCGTCGGTGTAGTCGCAGGACGCGACCCAGAGCCGCAGGATGTCGGCGCCGGATTCCTTGATGACGGCCTGCGGCTCGATGGTGTTGCCGAGCGACTTCGACATCTTGCGGCCGTCCTCGGCCTGGGTGAAGCCGTGGGTCAGCACGATGTCGTAGGGCGCACGGCCGCGCGTTCCGCAGCTCTCCAGCAGCGAGGAGTGGAACCAGCCGCGATGCTGGTCCGAGCCTTCCAGATACATCACGGTGTCAGCGCCGCCGTCGACCTTGCGCTTGATGCCTGATAGCCCGGGGAAGTGCACGGGGTCTTCCAGCACGAAGGCGTGGGTCGAGCCGGAATCGAACCAGACGTCGAGGATGTCGTCGACCTTCTGCCAATCCTCGTGGGCACGCGGTCCGAGGAATCGCTCGCGCGCCCCCGTCGCGTACCAGGCGTCGGCGCCTTCCTGTTCGAAGGCATCGCCAATGCGGGTGTTGACCGCCTCGTCCTGGAGGATCTCGGCGGAGCCGTCGCCCTTCTCGCGGACGAACACGGCAATCGGCACACCCCAGGCGCGCTGACGCGAGATCACCCAGTCGGGGCGTGCCTCGATCATACCGTTGATGCGGTTCTCGCCGGAGGGCGGCACCCATTGCGTCACCGAGATCGCGTGCAGCGCACGGGCGCGCAGGGTGTCGCCGGGCTTGGTCTTGCCGTCAACCGCGATATCCTTGTCCATCGCGATGAACCATTGCGGCGTGTTGCGGAAGATCACCGGCTTCTTCGAGCGCCAGGAATGCGGATATTGGTGCTTGAGCCGGCCGCGCGCGAGCAGCTTGCCGCCCTCGATCAGCGCCCTGATCACGGCCTCGTTGGCGTCGCCTTTCTCGCCCTTGTCGTTGATGACCCGCTTGCCGGTGAAGCCCGGCGCCTGAACGGTATAGGCGCCGTTCTCGTCGACAGTGTAGGGGATCGCACTGTTGATGCCGCGGGCATCGAGCTCACGGGTATTCGCCATCCAGACGTCGAAGTCCTCGCGGCCGTGGCTCGGCGCGGTGTGCACGAAGCCGGTGCCGGTGTCGTCGGTGACGTGGTCGCCGGCGAGCAGAGGCACGGTGAATTCATAGCCGCCGGCGAGCCCCTTGAGCGGATGGGCGCATTCGATCGCGTCCATGGTGTCGCCGGGGATATCGCGGACCTTCTCGAAAGCGGTCACGCGCGCCTGCTTGAACACTTCTGCGGCGAGGGCGTCAGCCAGGACCAGGAGATCGCCGCTCTTGGCCCAATTGTCCGCAGGCGCATCCGTCACCTTGTAGAGGCCATAGGCAATCTTCGGCGAGAACGAGATGGCGCGGTTGCCGGGCAAGGTCCAGGGCGTGGTGGTCCAGATCACGACACTGGCCGAAGCCAGGGCGCCATGCGCCGGCGAGGTCACCGGGAATTTCACCCAGACCATGTCGCTCGTGTAGTCCTCGTACTCGACCTCGGCCTCGGCCAGCGCCGTCTTCTCGACCACGCTCCACATCACCGGCTTGGAGCCGCGATAGAGCGTGCCGTTGGCGGCGAACTTCATCAGCTCGCGCGCGATCTGGGCTTCGGCCGGATAGTTCATGGTGGCGTAGGGATGGGCCCAGTCGCCGATCACGCCGAGACGCTTGAACTCCTCGCGCTGCACGTTGAGCCAGTGCGTTGCATACGCGCGGCACTCTTTCCGGAAATCGATCATCGCGGCACTGTCGCGGAAGTCGGGCTTCTGCTTGCCCTTCTTGCGATAGTTCTCCTCTTCGACCTTCCACTCGATCGGCAGGCCGTGGCAGTCCCAGCCGGGCACGTAGTTGGAATCGAAGCCGAGCATCTGCTGGCTCTTGGTGACGAGATCCTTGAGGATCTTGTTCAGCGCCGTGCCGATGTGGATGTTGCCGTTGGCATAGGGCGGGCCGTCATGCAGCACGAACTTGTCGCGGCCCTTCGCGGTCTCGCGCAGCTTCTCGTAGAGGCCGATCTCGTACCAGCGCTTGAGGATCTCCGGCTCGCGCTGCGGCAGGCCGGCGCGCATCGGGAATTCGGTCTGCGGCAGGAACAGGGTCTTGGAATAGTCCTTGGCTTCGGACTTTGCGGACTTTTGCGGCTTTTCGGACATGAGGCTGACTGGCTCGGAATGGCGCGGGAACGGATGGCGATGCGGAATCGCGGGGTGAAACGACAAGATCCCGGTCTTGCGCCGAGCCTTGAGGCTCAGGCGGAAGCCGGGCTGCTAATCCCTATGATGCGCCGCGCAAACATGGGCTCTCCATAGCAGGGGGCCAAGGGAAGCGCAAAAGGTAGAAGCGCAAAGGTCCGGCGGGCCCGGTTTGGGCCCTCAATCGACGGTCCCGAGCCGTGGAAATGCGTCCGGGGCCGCCGCCAGCATGGCGCGGGCCCGAGCGGAATCCTCGTCCATCTGGCGGATCAGGGCGTCGATATCGCCAAATTTCAGCTCCTCGCGGATGAAGCCGACAAAGGCGCAGTCCAGCGCCTGCCCGTAAAGGTCGCCGTTGAAGTCGAACAGGAAGATTTCCAGCAGCGGGGCGCCATTATCGAAGGTCGGGCGGCGGCCGAAGCTCGCCACCCCGTCCAGCCGCTCGGATCCCCGGCCGACCCGTACGGCGTAGATGCCGTGTTTCAGGCCGCAATTGGCATCGAGCCGGATGTTGGCGGTGGGATAGCCGAGGTCGCGGCCGCGCTTTTCGCCATGGATGACCTCGCCGGTGATGAACCAGGGCGCGCCCAGCATGGTGGTGGCCTCGTCGATGAGCCCCTCGGCGAGTGCGATCCGGATGGCGCTGGAGGAAACCGGCCGCTCGTCGATATCGACATGCGGCTGCACGTCGACCTCGATGCCGAGGCGGGGCGCCTCGTTGACCAAAAGGCTCGGCGAGCCGACCCGCCCCTTGCCGAAATGGAAGTCGTAACCGACCGCAATGCCGCTGACGCCAAGGCGCCCGATCAGCTCATGATGAATGAAATCTTGCGCACTGGTCCCGGCTCTCGCCTTGTCGAAGGTCATGACCACGGCGCCCGCGAGCCCGGTCCCGGCCAGCAACCGCAGCTTGGCGCGCTCGTCCGTCAGGCGGAATTGCGGGGTGTTGGGGCTGAAAAACCGGCGCGGATGCGGCTCGAAGGTCAGCGCCAGGGCAGGGCGGCCATGCGCCCGGCCCATTTCTAGGGCCGCCGCAATGACAGCCCGGTGGCCGAGATGGACCCCGTCGAAATTGCCCATGGCGACCACCGCGCCGCTCAGGATGGCGGAATCCGGCGTGGAATCGCGGATAACGGTAAATTGCGGGGCCATCAGGAGAATTCTCGAACCGGCGGGACCGGCCGCGACCGTGGCGTGACCCGGCCGATGAAGTCAAGCGGGGCGCGGCTGCCGCAAGGAACCCGATTTCGATCGCTCGTGGGCCGCCGCAGTTAACGCGCTGTTTAACGCCTTGATGCTACTGCTTGGGAGATGGAACTGAGGGGCCCCGCCTGTCGGGTCCGAATTTGAATATTCCTAGGTATGCGTTGGGGGAGTCGAGATGGCGGTTGATTTGTCGATGCCGGTTCTGGTGGTGGATGACTATAGCACCATGATCCGTATCATCCGGAATCTGCTGAAGCAGCTTGGCTTCGATAATATCGATGATGCCAGCGACGGCTCGGCGGCGCTGAACAAGATGCGCGGCAAGAAGTACGGGCTCGTGATCTCCGACTGGAACATGGAGCCGATGACGGGCTACGACCTGCTGCGCGAAGTGCGCGCAGATCCCAACCTCGCCACCACGCCCTTCATCATGATCACGGCGGAATCGAAGACCGAGAACGTGATCGCGGCCAAGAAGGCCGGCGTAAACAACTACATCGTCAAGCCGTTCAACGCGGCGACGCTGAAGACCAAGATCGAGGCGGTCTTCCCGGACATGGCGAGCGCGTAAGCGCGCGTCAAAGCCATCAACTGATTTTGGAAAAGCCCGGGCGATTGTCCCCGGGCTTTCTGCGTTCATTCCGTCATTCCGGGGCGGTGCGAAGCACCGAACTATGGTGCGCAATTGCGCACCTGAGAATCTCGAGGTTCCGGGTTCGCGCCTTGCGCGCCCCGCAATGTCGTTTCAGAAAATCACCACTTCAATTCGCGCATCAGCGCCTTCGGCGGGTGGCCGAACAATTCCAGCACCGACTTCGGATCGAGCTGGTCGAGGCCCTCGAACTCCTCGGCATGGATGCCGCGGGTGACGAACAGGCAATCGATACCGAATTCGCGCGCGCCGGTGAGGTCAGTCCGGACGGAATCGCCGATCGCCAGCACCTTTTTCCGGTCGATCGGGTGGCCCTGGCGTTCGCCGGCCAGCGCCATCGCGCGCTCATAGATCGGCCGGTGTGGCTTACCGTAGAAGATCACTTCGCCGCCGAGCTCGCGGTACAGCTCGGCAATGGCGCCGGCGCAATAGATCAGCCGGTCGCCACGCTCGACCACGATATCGGGGTTGGCGCAGACCAGCGTCAGCTTGCGTTCGCGCGCTTTCAGCATCATGCCGCGATAATCTTCCGCGGTCTCGGTCTCGTCGTCGTAGAGGCCGGTGCAGACGATGTAGTCGGCCTCTTCCAGCGGCGCAGTCGTCGCATCGAGGCCGCGATAGATCGAATTGTCGCGCTCGGGGCCGAGCCAGAACATCTTGCGGCCGGGATGCTCGGCGACATAGAGCCGCGTCAAATCGCCGGAGGAAACGATGGCGTCGTAGGTTTCGTCGGCGACGCCGAGCTTGCGCAATTGCCGCTGCACGGAGTCGGCCGGGCGCGGTGCGTTGGTGATCAGGATCACCGTACCGCCATGGCTGCGATAAGTGTGCAGCGCCTCGCAGGCCTCGGGGAAGGCTTCCAGGCCGTTATGGACCACGCCCCAGATGTCGCTGAGCACGACATCCACTCCACCCACGAGCTCGCGCAGGCTTTGAGCAAAATGCAGCGTGGTCATGACGTGCGCGGCCGATCAGATGCGGCGCGCGAGCGCCGCGTTGCCGGTGATGCGCTGCGACGGTGCGGCAGGCGGCGCAGCTGACACTGCGCCTGAGCTCGTGCCTGGGCTTGAGGTACCGGGGCCATTGGATCCCTGAATGTCTTGCGCCTGGTTCGGCGAGGTCCCGCCGGTAGCAGATGCCCCTTCAGGCCGCAATGGCCGGGGCGGCGCGAACAAAAAGCCCTGGCCGAACCGCACGTCATAGTCGAGCAGGTCGACCACTGCGCGCTCGCCCTCGATCCGCTCCGCGATCAAATCGATCCCGAAGCGGCCGAGCAGGTCGGACAGGTCGGAGGGGTGAATGTCCGAAGTCGAGGCCTGCTTCGGGTCGAGCAGGAGTGACGCCGGAACCTTGATGAAGCGGACGCCGCGGTCGGCAAGCTCGCGCGGCTCGATCCTGAGGTCCGTGACATGGTCGATCGAGAAGCGGAAGCCGCGCTGCGCCAGCGCCGCCAGATTCTCCGTCTCGGCCGGACCAAGCGCGCGGAAGGTCGATTGCTTGAACTCCAGCACCAGCGACGACGCCAGCGCGCGATTGGCCTCGAGGAAATCCAGGCATTGCGCAAAGGTGGTGGAATTGCCGAGCGTCGAAGCCGCGACGTTGCAGAACACGCCGACATCCTTGTTGCGCACCATCAGCCGGCGCAGCACCTGGACACAGCGCAGCAACACCATGTTGTCGATCCGCCCGATGAACCCGGAGGCCTCGGCGAGGCTGATGAACTCCTCGGCGGCAATCAGCTGATCGCGCTCGTCGCGCAGCCGGGTCACGGCTTCGTAGAACCGGACCTTGCGCTGCGGCAGCGTCACCATCGGCTGCAGGAAGATGTCGATGCGGTTCTCGTCGATGGCGCCGCGCAACGTCGCCAGCATCTGGGTCTGGTTGCGGCCGTTGACCGCATGAACGGCGCTGGCGGTCTGGGGCGGGACCGGCGGCGTCGGCCGCGGCGGTGCGGCAGGGAGCGGCGGAGGAGCGGCCGGCCGCTCATCAAAGGGCGCAATCAGGTCGATCGGTGCTTCCGCCGCCGGCCTTGCGACCGGAGCAGGGGCCGGCGCATGACCGGCCAGCAGGTCCTCATGGCTCGATACCGTGGCGGCAAGCTGCCGGACCAGCCCGCCGAGCTCGTTGATCTCGCCGACCACCGACTGGACCCGATCGGAATTGGTCGAGTTGGACGAGGCGATGCGGCCCTCCATCGCGGCGAGCCGCCGCCCGAACTCGGCCACCTGGCGGGCGAGGTCGGCGGTGCCGCGCGACAAGTCGGCGATCTGGCCGCCGACGTCGCTGCGGTCGCGCAGCCGCATCGACACCGCGTTGTAGAGGATCAGGAAGGTCAGCGCGGTCAGCGCCACGATCGCGGATTCGGTTCCGTTGATGCCGGCGACCGAGTAGAGCACGAGCCCGAGCGATGCCGCGACCAGGACCATGCAGATGGCGATGAAGATCGTCGAAATGCGAATCATGCCGCGCGTTACGCCTCAAGAGCTGACTGCCTCACCCGGGAAAACACGGGCTGCCATTCGCAGCCGTCGCGCCTCATGCTCCCCCAAGCGTGCATGACCTTAACATCATTGTTGATTCGAGGGGATAGCACTGCGCAGGCGTGCGGGAGTTGGTCAGGACTGCGCGGCGGCGCCGACTGTGTCGGCCGAGACCGCCTCGCGGCTGCCGAGCGGCTTGGGCGGCCCGGTCGTCGTATCCCGCAGGGTTTGTCGTTCGATCTCCGAGTTCAGCTCGGCACCGAACATGACGACGATTGCCGACATCCACATCCACATCATCAGGCCGATCGCAGCTCCAAGCGAACCGTATGTCGCGTTGTAATTGGCGAAGGCCGACAGATACCAGGACAGCAGCGCGGAGCCTGCGATCCAGAGCAGGGCGGCCGTGAGCGCGCCGATGCTCAGCCACTCCCAGCGCGGCGCGTCGCGGCTCGGCGCGAAGCGGTAGAGGATGGCGAGCGCCACCAGCAGGATGAGAAACAGCAGCGGCCATCGCGCCAGCGCCACGATCAGCTTGCTCTCCGGTGCAAGGCCGAGATGATCGAGCGCGAGCGGGAAGGCGACGACAGCGGCCACCATCAGCAGGAGCGCCACGATGCCGCCGACCGTGAAGGCCAGCGACACCAGATTAAGTTTGATGAAGCTGCGCTTCTCGCGTTCCTCATAGGCGACATTGAGGGCGTCGAAGATGGATTTGACCCCGGCATTGGCGCTCCATATCGCCAGCACGAGGCCGAACAGGAAGGTGGCGCCGAGCGCCGTATTGCCCTTGGAGACCACGCGCGCGACCTGGTCCGCGACGATCTGGAACGAGCCCTCCGGCAGCATCGTCGCCAGCGTCTGGAGATTGCCGCTGATGGTCGAGGGATCGGCGAACAGTCCGTAGGAGGAGACCAGCGCGGTCACCGCGGGAAAGATCGCGAGCAGTCCGAAGAACACCACGCCGCCGGCTGTCGCCAGCAGACGATCGTCGTCGATGCGCTGATAGGTGCGCCAGAAAATATCCTTCCAGCCAGCCCAGGGGATTTTGAACGGGCTGGTCGAGCGGCGGCCATGGCCGGGCTGCATGGCGGCGCTTGCCGGGTTCGTTTCCGGTGAATTCGCCTCGTTGCTGCGACGATCTTCTGATGGTCCCGGCCGGATGAACCCGGACTCCTGAAAATAGCGCTCTGCGGTCAGCACGAACACGGCTGTGGCGGCCACCAGCAGCCAGCTGTCGAGCTGCTCGGTCTGCCGCGCCGGCATCATGCGTCCTGGCTGCGGGCGGGGCGCCGCCGGCGCGCCGCGGTGAAGCCGACCAAAGTGAGAGCCGCAAGCATCAAGCCTAGCTGCACCGGCCTGACGGTGCGAGCCGAAGAACCATTGCTCTCATGGCCGCGTTCGCCCGGTGCGAGCGGCGCCAACGGAATCGTCGTCGCCACCTCCTTCACCGCCTGCTTGACCGTTCCGCGGGGGATCCGTGGCGTCGCAATCGCCACGCGCATCCGGCTGGCGAGCGGCACGATCGGCTTGGTCCGGCGGTTCATTTGCGCCATCGCCACCCCGGCGCAGATTGCTGCCAGTACCAGCAGCACCGCTGCGACGGCACCAAAGCCCCAGAATTGCCCGTAGCTGATGGCGACCCAGCGATACAGCGCGACCAGGCCGACGAAGAAGGCCGCGATCACGAATAGACCGGCCACCGCGAACAATGCCGCCGCAACCGCATAGGACGTCACCCGTCCGGTGGTCTGGCTGGCGCGATCACGCAGGTAGGACCGCGCGGCGCGCTTGAGATGGTTGAGTTTCAGCGCCATGCCGGCGCGTAGCAATTCGCCCGATGGCGCGAGCATGCGGACACCCTCCGAGAGCGAGAAGTTCGTCGGGGAGTGAACGTGGCGGAATTTGACTTGTTCCGTTGCGCGCGTTCGATCAGCCGAGATCGGCGGCCGCGATCCAGAACACCTCGCCCTCGGAATCCTCGGTGTCGAGCCAGAGCAGGGGCAGTTCCGGAAAGGCCTCGTCGACCAGCTCGCGGCCGCGGCCGATCTCGCAGATCAAGCCGCCATCGCCCGTCAAATGATCGGGCGCATCGCGCAGGATGCGGCGGACCACATCAAGACCGTCGGCGCCGCCGTCGAAGGCGAGCTTGGGCTCGGCCCGGCATTCCGGCGGCAATGCCGCCATGCCTTCGGCATCGACGTAGGGCGGGTTGGTAATGATCAGGTCGTATTTGTTATCCCCGAGCGGCGCGAACAGATCGCCGCGGTGGAGCGTGATCCGCTCGTCGAGGCCATGCTCGCCGACATTGCGTGCGGCGACTTCAAGCGCGCCCTTGGAGATGTCGACTGCGTCGACCGTGGCATCAGGGAAATGATACGCAGCGAGGATCGCAAGGCATCCCGAGCCGGTGCAGAGATCGAGCACGCGCTCGACGGCGGCGGGATCGTCGATCAGCGATCCCACCTCGCCGTCGCCGCCGAAATGCGAATCCAAGAGCTCGCCGATGAAGGAGCGCGGAACGATGACGCGCTCGTCGACATAGAAGGGCAGGCCGCGCATGTAGATCTTGTTGACGAGATAGGCGGCCGGTTTGCGCGTCGTGACGCGCCGGTGGATGAGATCGAGCAGGGTCTTGCCTTCCGCCGCGGTGACGCGCGCGTGGGCAAAGCTCTCGAACTGGTCGGGATGAAGATGCAGGGCTTCGCAGACCAGGAAGGCGGCTTCGGCGACCGGATCGGTCGTGCCATGGGCAAAAGCGAGCTTGGCTTCGACAAAGCGGCTCACCGCATAGCGGACGAAGTCGAGCAGAGTGAGAAGCTCGCCGGGTCCCACTTTCGCAAGTTTCGGCGCGGCGCCGCCGCGCGCGGTCTTTTTCGCAACTCTCGCCATCAGGATTTGGTCCAGCGTGCAGCGGCCTCCTTGTCACGGGCATGGGCCTCGACCCAGCCGGTGCCGGTGGCGCTCTCTTCCTTCTTCCAGAACGGGGCGCTGGTCTTGAGATAATCCATCAGGAACTCGGCGGCTTCGAACGCCGCCCTTCGGTGTTGCGAGGCGGTCAGCACCAGCACGATGTTCTGGCCGGGCTCGAACCGCCCGACACGATGAATGACCGTGACGCCATTCAGCGGCCAGCGCGAGATGGCCTCGTCGACATGGCGCTTGATCTCTGCTTCCGCCATGCCGGGGTAATGTTCGAGCGTCAGCGCCGCGATCTTGGACCTGTCCTCGTCGGCGCGGCAGATGCCCGAGAAGCTGACGACCGCGCCGATGTCGGTGCGGCTCTTGGTCAGGACCGCGATCTCGCGCGCAATGTCGAAATCGTCCTGCTGGATGCGGATGGCGACGGGGCAGGTGGTGGCAGCGGAGCTCATGGCCTAGCCGCCGGTCATTGGCGGAAAAAACGCGATCTCGCGGGCACCGGCGATGGCGGCGTCCGCCTTGACATGGGCGTGGTCGATCGCGGTGCGGATCACCTTCGGCTTCTCGAAGGCATAGGCGTAGGCTTCGCTTTGAGCGGACAGCCAGGCGATCAGCTCCTCGACGGTGCGTACGGTCGCGGGCGGGTCGATCGTCTCCTCGGCCTTGCCGACGCGCTCGCGCACCCAGGCGAAATACTTCAGCTTCATCCCTCATCCTCCTTGATGAGGTGGTGGATGCCGGCGCGGAAATAATCGTAGCCGGTGTACATGGTCAGGATCGCCGATGCCCACAGCAGGCCGAGGCCGATCAGCGAGACCACGGGGACGACCTCGTCACCGGCGGGACCTGCGAGCAGGAAGCCGATGGCGACGAGCTGAACAGTCGTCTTCCACTTGGCGAGCTTGGTCACGGGCACGCTGACGCGGAGCGCCGCGAGATACTCACGCAGGCCCGAGACCAGGATCTCGCGGCACAGGATCACGATGGCGGCCCAGAGCGACCAGCCATGAATGATACCGTCGGCGGCCAGCATCAGGAGGCACGAGGCGACCAACAGCTTGTCGGCGATCGGGTCGAGCATCCGGCCGAATGCCGATGCTGATTCCAGATGCGGGCATAATAGCCGTCGAGATAATCCGTGACCGCCGCGCCGATGAAGATCGCGACCGCGACCCAGCGCAGCCACAACGGATAGTCCATGATCGACTGCGCATAGATGCATCCGACCACGACCGGGATCGCGGCGATCCGGCCATAGGTCAGGATGTTCGGGAGGGACATCGCGCGGCTGGTCGTCCCTCGTGTCGTGGCGATGTTCATCCGTCCTACCAATACCGCTCAAGCCTGAAGGTCAACCGTCCGTCCCAGATGGGGTACAGGATGCGACGACCATATGACTACCGCCCCTTTAGTTCACCCCGGCTGGGGATGGAAATAGTCGAATATCCTGCGGGCGCTCTCGGCGCTCACCCCAGGAACCTTGCCGAGATCGGCGATCGAGGCCCGTTCGATCTCCTTCAGGGTTCCGAAATGATGCAGCAAGGCACGTTTGCGTGACGGGCCGATGCCCGGAATCTCCTGCAAACCGGCCTCGCGAATGTCCTTCTTGCGCAGCTTGCGGTGCGAGCCGATGACGAAGCGGTGGGCCTCGTCCCGCAGGCGCTGGATGAAATAGAGCACGGGATCGCGCGGCTCCAGCTTGATCGCCTCGCGCTCCGGCATGAACAGGGTCTCGCGGCCGGCATCCCGGTCCGGCCCTTTGGCGACCGACATCAGCGAGACCTGGGTCAGGCCGAGATTGGCAAAGATTTCCCTGACAGCATTGAGCTGGCCGCGGCCGCCGTCGATGATCACGAGGTCGGGCCATTGCGGGAAGTCGTCGTTCCCGGCTTTGGCCGCGCTTTCCTCAGGCGGATTGATCAGGCGCTTGAAGCGGCGCTCCAGTACCTCGCGCATCATGGCGAAGTCGTCGCCCGGCGTGATCCCTTCCGATTTGATGTTGAACTTGCGGTACTGGTTCTTCACGAAGCCATCGGGGCCCGCGACGATCATGGCGCCGACCGCATTGGTGCCCTGGATATGGCTGTTGTCGTAAACCTCGATGCGCTTGGGCGCATGCGGCAGGTTCAGGGTCGTGGCCATGGCGTCGAGCAGGCGGCTCTGGGTTGCCGTATCGGCGAGCTTGCGGCCGAGCGCCTCGCGCGCATTGGTCAACGCGTGGGTGACGAGCTCCTTCTTCTCGCCGCGCTTGGGCGCTGTCACCTCGACCTTGTGGCCGGCCTTGATCGACAGCGCATTGGCGAGAAGCTCCATCTCCTCGATCTCGTGCGAGAGCAGGATGGTCTTCGGCGGCGGCTTGTCGTCGTAGAACTGGGCGAGGAAGGAGCCGAGCACCTCCTCAGGCGTATAGCTCTTCTCGGCACGCGGAAAATAAGCGCGGTTACCCCAGTTCTGGCCGGTGCGGAAGAAGAACACTTCGACGCAGGAGAAGCCGCCTTCCTGGTGGATGGCGAACACGTCGGCTTCTTCCACCGTGCGCGGATTGATGCCCTGCTGCGACTGGATCGCCGACAGCGCGGCGAGGCGGTCGCGATAGAGCGCTGCGCTCTCGAACTCGAGCTCACCGGCGGCTTTCTCCATCTCGGCGGCAAGCTCCTGCTTCACCGCATGGCTCTTGCCGGAGAGGAAGTCGGTGGCTTCGCGCACCAGCGTCGCATAACCGCCAAAGTCGATCTCGCGGGTGCAGGGGCCGGCGCAGCGGCGGATCTGGTACAGCAGGCAGGGCCTGGTGCGGCTCTCGAAAAAGGAGTCCGTGCAGGAGCGGATCAGGAACGCGCGCTGCAAGGCCGTGATGGTCCGGTTGACCGCGCCGGCGGAGGCGAACGGGCCGAAATACCGCCCGGGCCGGGTCTGCGCGCCGCGATGCTTGAGGATCTGCGGCGCCCAATGGTCGCCGGTGATCAGGATATAGGGAAACGACTTGTCGTCGCGCAGCTGCACGTTGAAGCGCGGCCGCAGCTGCTTGATCAAATTGGCTTCCAGCAGCAGCGCCTCGGTCTCGGTCGTGGTCGAGACGATCTCAACGGTCACCGTGGCCGCGATCATGCGCAGGATGCGCGCCGGCAGCGGCGCGCTCTGGCGCGCGTAGCTCGACAGGCGCTTTTTGACGTTCTTGGCCTTGCCGACATAGAGCACGTCGGCGTTCGCACTGAGCATGCGATAGACCCCGGGCGAGGTCGGCGCGAGCCGGACCGCGCGCTCGATCGCCTCGTGACCTGAGGCCAGCGGCTCGTCGCCGATCGCGCCGCTCTCTTCCAGAATATCGGGCAGCCGCGCATCGTCCTCGTCGTCGCCGCCGCTGGTGGCGGGATCGAGGTCCGGCGGCGCCGTGTCCTGCGCCGTGTCTTGCGCCGGGTCTTGGGGTGGGGCGTCTGTCGCGGCCTGCCGCGTTTTGCGCGCGCGTGCCTCGCCCGGCTTGTCGGGGGAATCGTGAACCATTGTGCGAATTTAGGCGCTGGGGGGACCGATTTGAAGTTCCGGCCATGCCGCGCGCACAGGATGGCGCGCAGTTCCCGGTAACGCTTCCTTAAGTCTGTTAACAGCGCGGTAAGGGGTCTTAACAGCCCTTTAACTTAAAACTCTCGATAAATCCTACGCGAAATAGTGGTGGTTCCGTAACCATTGGCCTGGCCCGGCGGTGCGGGCATCGCGTCCGGTTACGGCGGTTGCGTTGGAGTGTGGAATGAAGAGGCTCGTTGTGGGCGCGGCTGCGTTGGTTGCGGCCGGCTGGACAGCTTCGGCAGGGGCCGCCGATCTCAATTACGGGCAGCGAGCGCCCTATACGGTCAATCAGCCGCTCAATGCCTATAGCTGGGCCGGCCCGTATCTCGGCGCCAATCTCGGTTACGAATGGGGCTCGGTAAGCAACAATCCCGCAAAGCCCTCCGGCTTCGTCGGCGGTGTGCAGGCCGGCTACAATTTCCAGAACGGTCCATGGGTGTTCGGCGTCGAGGGCGACATCCAGGCCGCAGGTGCCGATGACACCTTCGCGCCGTGGAAGTTCTCCAATCCCTGGTTCGGCACCCTGCGCGGCCGCGCCGGCTACGCCTTCAGCAACGTTCTGGTCTACGGCACCGCCGGCCTCGCCTTCGGTGAGCTGCGCGCGCAGACTTTCGGCTGGACGGAATCGCACACGACGGCCGGCTGGACCGCCGGCGTCGGTGCGGAAGTCGGCCTTGCGCCGAACTGGAGCGCGAAGCTCGAATATCTCTACATCGATCTGTCGTCGAGCCTGTTCGCAATTACAGGCGTGTCAAATGGCTATAGCGCCAGCGTTGTGCGCGCAGGCGTGAACTATCACTTCTGACAGCCAAATAAGAAAATACCGGACAATAGCCTCCCGGCCGCTCGCGGCCGGGACTTTTTTGCGTCAGGTTTTTTAAGGTCGGGTCGCTACGAAAGGATCACGAGATTGACCGCTTTCGGCCCCTTCCCCTTCTTGTCCGGCTCGACTTCGAACGTGATACGCTGTCCTTCGGCAAGGTCCTTCAGTCCCGCCCGCTCCACGGCGGTGATGTGAACGAAGACATCGCGACCGCCGTCGTCCGGCTTGATGAAGCCGTAGCCGCGTTCGCCGTTGAAGAACTTGACCGTTCCCGTATTGGCCATCGGGAAACTCCCCCTCATTGCTCCTCCGTCGCAACGCAGACGCGCGTCGCGACATGACCGGGCCTTACGAAGCCCGGGAGAGCTGGCCATCCTCGGGCGGACCCATCGGTCCGACCGGGATCTTTCTTAGGCCTTCACTCCGCCGCAACCATTCGCGGAAGCGGAACGTAAAGCCAGTCACGGAAACAGCATAATACGGTTCTCTGCAGATTGACTACCGCTACTGCATATTTTTCCCATGAATGCCGGGGTGTTACGGCCTCGGCACCTCCAACCGGTATCTGGCAGCCCCGCCCTGGCCGAGTGGCATTTCCAGCTCGGGCAGGATCGTCCTGAGCTCGCCTTGCAGCGTGTAGGGCGGATTGACAATCAGAAGTCCTGTCGAGGTGAGGGCTGCGCCATCAAGTTGCGGCGCGACGCTGAATTCGAGGCGGAGACATTTTCCAGGCGTCTTTGCTGCAGCTGCGGTGCGCGCCACGTCTTGCGCCAGCGTATCGGTGGCACGCCTGGACTTGGCGGGATACCAGATCACATAGATACCGGTCGGCCATTTCGCGAAGGCCGTGGAGAAGGCTTCACTCAGCCTTTCGAACTCGTCTTTCGCCTCGAAGGGCGGGTCGATCAGCACCAGCCCGCGCCGCTCCTTCGGCGGCACGAAAGCCGGCAGCGCCATCCAGCCGTCGAGATCGACCACGCGCGCCTGTTCGTCGCGCCGCAGCACGTCGATCAGCGCCTTGCGGGCTCTCGGCTCGAGCTCGCAGGCCACGAGGCGGTCCTGCGGCCGCATCAGGCCGCGGGCGATCAGGGGCGAGCCTGGATAGGCCTTGAGCTCGCCCTTCGGGTTGAAGGCGCGAACGATGTCCATGTAGGGCTTGGTCAGGGCCACTGTCTCGTTCGACAGGCGCGCCTGCATCAGCCGAGCGATTCCCGTCAGCCACTCGCCGCTGCGGCGCGCCTCGTCGCTGTCGAGATCATAGAGGCCAGCACCCGCATGGGTGTCGATGACCCGGAAGGCGGCCGGCTTGTCCTGCAAATAGGTGAGAATACGCACCAGCACGATGTGCTTGATGACATCGGCGAAGTTGCCGGCGTGAAAGGCGTGGCGGTAGTTCATGGGGGAGAGTTACGACATCGCGCGATGAAAGTAACTGTTGTCATTCCGGGGCGGTGCGACAGCACCGAACCCGGAAATCCATTTCGCCACCGGCAATGCGGCCCAGATGGATTCCGGGCTCACGCTTCGCGCGCCCCGGAATGACGATCTGAAGACTGATCCTACCCACCCCTGATCGGCGGCATTGTCACCTGGTCCCGGCGGCAGCTGCGGCGTTCGAGCTCCTCGCAGGCGCGGAATTGCAGGTCCTTGCTGAGGCAGATGCGAACCTCGGAGAGCCGGGTCCGGTTGCAGGTGACCGAGACGGCTGCGTTGCTCAGGCCCGGATTGGCCTTGATGAAGGCTTCTTCGACCTCGCCGGGGGCCACCGTCTTGGCCTGCGACAGCTCAAGATACTCGGGCGGAATCTTGATCGCGGCGCGCGCCTTGCGGATCGTCTCGAAATAGTTGCGGCCGTCGAGCCCGGAGCAGGTGCCGTGCTTGTCCCACTCGTTGAAGATCAGGCCTGGCGCGGGCATCAGATCGAGCATCGAGGAGACGATGTTGCGGTTCAGCCGCGGTGACGGCCGCTGGCAATATTCCGGAAAGCCGCTCTCATATTGCGGCCACAGCCCGTGCACCACAAAGGAATAGGGACGTCCCTCGCACTGGATGTTCGAACGCCCGCCGCTGCGACCGCGCTCTGCCGCTTCCTCGCAGAAGGACGGTGACCACGACAGTGACAGCACATAGAAGTCGAACTCGCCGGGTGCGTTCTGTCGCTTGTCCTGGGCTCTCGCGCCACCCGCCAGCGAAACCAGCCCCGCCGCAAGGGTCAGCGAGATCAGGAGGCGGGAGAACGAATTCAATCTAAAATAAAACATGGCGACGCCCCTCAACTAGACTGTGCAATCAGCCTAGCAGCCACCAAGAACATTTCAAGAACAAATTTCGAGCGAGCCGCGCAGGTCGCTTGATCGGGCCGAATCAGGCGCCTCGGCTTAAGGCTCTTCAGTTCAAGGCTCTTCAGTTCAAGGCTCTTCAGTTCAAGGCTTGGCGGCGCGGCAGGACGGATTGTAGGCCCAGTTGCGGTCGAGCCCGACCACGCACCATTCGACTCCCTGGCCGTAACCGGCAAAGCCGCCATCCTCGATGATCGAGAAGTGCACCCGGCGCATCTTGCCGTCAGTGAGCATGGCCTCGCCGGTGCAGTAGCGGCGCGGAATGTTGTCCGACGCCCAGGGGCGGAAGGCGGTCTCGTGAACGTTCGAAAATCCCGTGATCTGCAGCGGCGAATTCCAGAACGAGCTTTCCTTCTCCCAGAACTGGGTCGAGATCGTCGGCAGCGCCTTGTCGCATTCGGCAACGCGGCCGTCGTAGCGCGGTCCGCTCAGCCAGAAGTTCAGCTCGAGCGGATTGGCCGCCTTGGCCTGACCGAGCGACAGCGCTCCGAACATGAGGCCGAGGACGGCGGCAAAGCGGAACGATTTCGGGGAGGGCGCGCGCATGGGCAATCCGGACAGCTGGTCTTGCGGAGGCTGGACGGTGCCGCGAAGGCCGGGAGAGGTCAAGTGCAGCGCGGCAACACTCGGCCAGGAGTTGATCACAACGTCGCATCCGGCAGGCCTTCCGTTCTTTTCACCGCCGCGCCCGCACCGTAAGCTGGGGCCAACCAATCGGAGTGACGGGAATGCGAATCATTGCGGCTGCGGGCCTTCTTGCCAGCCTGGTTGTCTCGGGGATGATGGCGAGCCAGTCGGCGCGCGCCGATATCCTGCCGGTGCCGCCGTTCAAGGGCAACGACACCGGCGGCATCATCGCCTATTCGATGGCGACGCAGGTCGATGCGCGTCAGGTCGCGGTCGATCACTGCGCGCGCTATGGCAAGGTGGCGAAATTCCTCGCAGTGCAGGCCTATGAGGGCGGCTACATCTCGTTTTCCTGCCGCTGGGTGCCCTATGGCGCTGCCGACCGGCCGCTCCGCACGCTCTACTAAGTAAGGCGCTTTCGAACGCTAGCCACGACGTCTCGGCCGGGAGTCTCTCCTATGACGCGCAAGCTTGCTTTGCTCGGATCAGTCGCTTGTCTTTTGGTGTCGGCAGGAAGCGCCTTGGCCGACGATCTGCCGGTGCGCAAGGCCGGCCTCTGGGAAATGAAGATGGCCAGGTCAGGCTCGGCGATGCCGGAGATGACCATGCAGCATTGCACCGACGAGAGCGTCGACAAGGAGATGGCCAACAACGTTTCCCCGATGGCCAAGCAGATTTGCTCCAAGCAGGACGTCAAGAAAACCGCAACGGGCTATATCAGCGATTCCGAGTGCAGCGTCGCCGGCATCAACACGACCTCGCATGCCGAGATATCAGGCGATTTCAACTCGGCCTACACCGTGAAGACTTCGTCCCATGCGCAAGGCGGCGCCGCCGGCACCGCGGGGCGCGACACCTCCATGACGCTGGAAGCGAAATGGCTCGGCGCCTGCAAGCCGGACCAGAAGCCCGGAGACATCGTGATGCCCGGCGGCTTCAAGATGAACATACGCGACGTCGACAAGCTGAAAGCGCTGCTGCCGAAGTGAAGGCGGTGAGATCCTAGCCCGGATCGAGCACAGAGAAATCCGGGGCGCCGCCAAGAAGAATTCCGGATTGCGCTTCGGTTCATCCGGGCTGCGGCAGCTAAACGGGTATCCTCACGCTCGCCCTCAACCCGCCCATCGGGCTGTCGGCCAGCGTGATCTCGCCGCCATGCGAACGGGCGATGTCGCGGGCGATCGCAAGGCCAAGGCCGGTGCCGCCTTCGTCCTGGTTGCGGGCGTTGTCGAGCCGCAGGAACGGCTTAAACACTTCTTCGCGCAGATGCGCGGGGATACCTGGGCCGTCGTCGTCGACCGTGACGGTCAGATAGCGGTGGTCGCGCTGGCCGGAGATGGCGATGGCCTTGCCGTAGCGCGCGGCGTTGGTGACCAGGTTGGCGAGGCAGCGCTTGAACGAGGCCGGCTTTACCGTCACCACGGGCAGCCCGGTGAATGTCACGGTCGCGGCGTGACCGTGGCGTTCGGCGTCGCTGCGCAATTCTTCCAGCGCCTGCGCCATGTCGGTCGGTTGCGACTGCTCGCCGGAATCGCCGCGGGCGAAGGCGAGGTAATCCTCCAGCATCATCGACATTTCGTCGACGTCCTTGCGCATGCCCTCGAGCTCCGGACTGTCGCCGATCAACTCCAGCTCGAGCTTGAAGCGGGTCAGGATGGTGCGCAGGTCGTGGCTGACGCCGGCAAGCATCGCGGTGCGCTGCTCCATCGCGCGTTCGATGCGCGACTTCATCTCGAGGAAGGCGCCGGCCGCGCGCCGCACCTCGCGCGCGCCGCGCGGCCTGAAGTTCGGCGCCTCGCGGCCCTTGCCGAAGCTCTCCGCGGCGTCCGCCAGCCGCAGGATCGGCTTGATCTGGTTGCGCAGGAACAGCACCGACACGATCAGCAGGATCGAGGACGTGCCGACCATCCAGAACAGGAAGATCTCCGAGTTCGAGGCGTACGCGGCGCTACGCTGCGCGAACACGCGCATCACGGCATCGTCGAGCTGGATGCGGATCTCAACGAGGTTGGAACGGCCGACCGTGTCGATCCAGAACGAGCGTCCGATCTGTCGGCCGAGCTGCACCGACAGCGTCTGGTCGAGCAGCGAGAAGAACGGCTTTGGTCCCGGCGGCGGCATGTCGCCTGCGGGGAGGAAGTCCACCACAAGGCCGAGACGCTGCTGCGCGATGCGGCGGATCTGGTCGCGATCCTTGTCTTGCGGATAGCCCTTGTAGACGTCGATCAGCGCGGCGATGTCCTGCACCACGGCTGCCGAGAGGCGGCGCGTCACCGTGTTCCAGTGCCGTTCCATGAACACGAAGGCGACGACCGATTGCAGGATCACCATGGGCACGATCATGATCAGCAATGCGCGCGCATAGAGGCCGGTCGGCATCCAGCCCTTGAACGCATTGCCCATCCAGCCATTGGCGGCGGAGACGCGCCCCGCGGCGCTTTTCAGCAGCGTCAGGCCGGTGTCGATCGTGCTCATCTGGCGCGCTTCACTTGACTATGGCGAGGCGACCAGCCGGTAGCCGATGCCGCGCACCGCTTGCAGGAACAACGGATTGGCGGGATCGGTCTCGATCTTGCGCCTGAGGCGGTTGATCTGCACGTCGACGGCGCGCTCGTTGACGCTGCCATTGCCCGTGAGCGCGCTGCGCGGCACGGTCTCGCCCGGCGTCTCCGAGAGAATGCGCAGCATCTCGCGCTCGCGGTCGGTGAGATGAATGACCTCCTCGCCCTGGCGCAACTCGCCGCGATCGAGGTGATAGACGTACGGGCCGAAGGCGATCTTCTCCACCGCCGCGACCTGGACCGGCGGCGCGGCGCGCTTGAGGATGTTGTTGATGCGCAGCGCCAGCTCGCGCGGCTCGAACGGCTTTGCGACATAATCGTCGGCGCCGATCTGCAGGCCCTCGATGCGGGCCTCGGCCTCGTGCCGCGCGGTCAGCATCACGATCGGCACCGAGGACGACGTGCGGATGAAGCGGGCGAGATCGAAGCCGGTCTCGCCGGGCATCATCACGTCGAGGATCAGGAGGTCGAAATGCAGCCCGAGCAGTTTGGCGCGGGCATCGCCCGCGCTGGCGGCGGTGGTGACGCGATAACCTTCGGCCGCGAGGAAGCGCGAGAGCAGATCGCGGATGCGGCGGTCGTCGTCGACCAGCAGCAGATGCGGGGCGTCGTCGGCCGGTTGCGCCGGCGGGCGGGCGAGCGTGGCAGCGAGCGGCACGGTCACTCCTTTGAGTCTTGATTGGTGGCGAAGATCGTCTCCAGCACCTTGTCCGGATCGTCGCGGTCGATCATCGCGCGCAGGAACCGCTTGACCGTCTCGGCATCAGCAGGCGCCATCTCGGCGAGCGCCCTGGTGATCCGCGTGGTCTGGAGGCCGGCGAGCTTCTGCACCAGCGCCTCGCCCTTCGGCGTCGCATAGAGCAGGCGCTGGCGCCGGTCGTTGTCGCCGGTCTTCTGCACGATGTAGCCCTCGTCCAGCAGCTGCTTGAGCACCCGGCCGAGCGATTGTTTTGTGATGCGCAGGACGTCGAGCAGGTCGGCGACCTTCAGGCCCGGGTAGCGGTAGACAAAGTGCATGACCCGATGATGGGCCCGGCCGAAGCCGAACGCCTCCAGCTCCTGGTCGGGGTCGCCGACGAAGTCGCGATAGGCGAAGAACAGCAGCTCTATGATATCCCAGCGCAAATTGCCTCCATCGCCTGCTGCCGGCCGCGGCGCGGCAGCGTCTTGAGAGGGAGTTGCGAAATTTATGTCAGGCATATTGACGTATCTTGGGTTCAATGTTACAAAACGATCAGCCCGCACGAAATTTTAGATCGTTTCGCATCGGGCGGCATTCCTGACAGGTGGCCGGAGTTAGCCGGACAGGTGGCGACGGCCGGATCGGATCTACCGTGCGATTGTCGAGCGGCATTTCGGCAAAACATACTGGACTTCCGCCTTCCGCAAAAGCATGTCCTGCCGAGGACATGCTGGCCACGGAAACCGGCCGTAACAAGGCTGGCGGTGGTTCGGCCAGAAACCACATCAAGCCAGCCGGGCCCAAACAGGGGCGGCCGGCGCCAGAACAGCGCCGCCACCGGCAGCGGGAGGCAAGGACATGAGCATGAAATTCGACATCCAGCCCGCATCCAATCCGACGCCCGAGAAGGACCGGGTCGCCAAGCTGGTCGACCCCGGCTTCGGACGCGTCTTCACCGATCACATGGCGGTGGTCCGCTACAACCAGGCCAAGGGCGGCTGGTACGAGGCGAAGATCGAGGCGCGCGCCAACTTCCAGATCGATCCGGCCGGCGCGGTGCTGCACTACGCCCAGGAAATTTTCGAAGGCCTCAAGGCCTATAAGCGCGACGACGGCGGCGTGAACCTGTTCCGCCCCGACGCCAATGCGCGCCGCTTCAAGGATTCCGCCGATCGCATGGCGATGGCGCAATTGCCGGAGGATGTCTTCATCGAGGCGGTCGAGCAGGTGGTGCGCATCGATCGCGCCTGGATGCCGGGCGGCGAGGGCAGCCTTTATCTGCGGCCGTTCATGATCGCGAGCGAGACCTTCCTCGGCGTCAAGCCGTCGTCCGAATATATCTTTGCGGTGATCGCCTCGCCCGTCGGCTCCTATTTCAAGGGCGGCCCAGCGCCTGTTTCGATCTGGGTTTCGGAGAACTACACGCGCGCCGCGGTCGGCGGCACCGGCGCGGTCAAATGCGGCGGCAATTATGCGGCGAGCCTGCGCGCGCAGGCCGAGGCGATCCAGCACGGCTGCGATCAGGTCGTGTTCCTGGATGCGGTCGAGCGCCGCTACATCGAGGAGCTCGGCGGCATGAACGTGTTCTTCGTGTTCGACGACGGCTCGCTCTCGACGCCGCCGCTCGGCACCATCCTGCCCGGCATCACCCGCGATTCTATCATCGCGCTCGCCCGCGATGCCGGAAAGACCGTGCGCGAGGAGCCGTACTCGCTGGACCAGTGGCGCAAGGATGCGGCCTCAGGCCGGCTGAAGGAAGCGTTTGCCTGCGGCACTGCGGCGGTGATCTCGCCGATCGGCAAGGTGCGCTCGGTCAGCGGCGATTTCGAGATCTCGGGCGGCGCCGCAGGTCCCGTCGCCATGGGCCTGCGCAAACAGCTCGTCGACATCCAGTACGGCCGCACCAACGATCCGCACCACTGGATCCGCAAGGTGTTTTGAGGACCAGCATCGTCATTCCGGGATGGTCCGTAGGACCAAACCTCAGGTGCGCAATTGCGCACCGGGAATCTCGAGATTCCGGGTTCGCGTCTTTCGACGCGCCCCGGAATGACGGCTGCGGCAGTTGCCGCATTGCGCGTCGGCTGGTAAACGCCCGCATGGCCGAAAAACCCAAAAGACCCCAGAAACTGAAGGCGCGGCTGCCGCGCGGGCTTGAGGATCGCGATCCCGCCGCGATCCGGGCGACGCGCGAGATGGTCGAGAAGATCCGCGCCGTCTACGAGCTCTACGGCTTCGAGCCGGTGGAGACGCCGGCGATGGAATATACCGACGCGCTCGGCAAGTTCCTGCCCGACCAGGACCGTCCGAACGAGGGCGTATTCTCGTTCCAGGACGACGACGAGCAGTGGATCAGCCTGCGCTACGATCTGACCGCGCCGCTGGCCCGCTATGTCGGCGAGCGCTACGGCACCGACGGTCTGGTCCTGCCCTATCGCAGCTACCGCGTCGGCTATGTCTTCCGCAACGAGAAGCCCGGCCCCGGCCGCTTCCGCCAGTTCATGCAGTTCGATGCCGACACGGTCGGTTCGGCAACGCCGGCGGCGGATGCCGAGATCTGCATGATGGCGGCGGACACGATGGAAGCGCTCGGCGTTGCGCGCGGTCAGTACGTGGTGAAGGTCAACAACCGCAAGGTGCTCGACGGCGTTCTCGAGGCGATCGGGCTTGCGGGTGAGGAGAATGCGGCGCGCCGCCTGACCGTGCTGCGCGCGATCGACAAGCTCGACAAGTTTTCCGCTGACGAAGTGCGCAAGCTGCTCGGTCCCGGCCGGTGGGATGGCGGTGAGGAAGGCAAGGGCGACTTCACGAAGGGCGCTAATTTGAATGCAGCCGAGGCCGACGTCGTTCTCGCCATCACCAGGCCGCGCGAGGACTGGAAAGAGGCGATCGCCGCCGCGGAGACCTACCTCGCCAAGAGCCCGGTCGGTCAGGCTGGCGTGAGCGAACTGGAAGAAATTGCAAAACTGGTGACGGCGTCGGGTTATGGCGCCGACCGCATCAAGATCGATCCCTCCGTCGTGCGCGGCCTCGAATATTACACGGGCCCCGTCTACGAGGTCGAACTACTGCTCGACACCAAGGACGACAAGGGCCGCCCCGTGCGCTTCGGCTCGGTCGGCGGCGGTGGTCGTTATGACGGTCTCGTCTCCCGCTTCCGCGGCGAGCCGGTGCCGGCGACTGGTTTCTCGATCGGCGTTTCGCGTTTGCAGGCCGCGCTGACGCTGCTCGGCAAGCTCGACACGCGGCCGGAAGTCGGCCCCGTCGTCGTCACCGTGTTCGACCGCGACCGCGTCGCCGACTACCAGAAGATGGTGGCGAGCCTTCGCACCGCCGGCATCCGCGCCGAGCTCTATCTCGGCAATCCCAAGAACATGGGCAACCAGCTTAAATATGCCGACCGCCGCAATTCTCCTTGCGTGATCATCCAGGGCTCGGATGAAAAGGCACGCGGCGAGCTCCAGATCAAGGATCTGATTGAAGGTGCGAAAGCGGCCGCCGCCATCGCATCCAACCAGGAATGGCGCGAGACGCGGCCGGCGCAGTTCTCGTGCAGCGAGGCCGATCTCGTTGCAAAAGTGCGCGAGGTCCTCGCGCGCCATGACGTGAGCTGGGGCTAGCCATTCGCCCTATTCGTCATGCGCGGGCTTGACCCGCGCATCCATCTTCAAAATGATGGATTGCCGGGTCAAGCCCGGCAATGACGAAACGGCAATATCGAAGCAGCAGGGAGACAACAATGCCTGAGATCACCGTCAGCATGGCCGAAGGCCGCACCGACGAGCAGAAGGCCGGCATGATGCGCGACATCACCCAGGCGCTGGTGAAGAATCTCGGCGTCGATGCCGAGGCCGTCGTCATCCAGATCAACGAGGCCCCGCTCCGCCACAAGATGAAGGGTGGCAAGACGTTTGTTGAGCGCGCGGCGGCGGCGAAGAAGTGACGCGTTAGCGTCATTCCGGGGCAGCCCGTCAGGGCTGAACCCGGAATATCGATCGACAATCTCTGGCTTCCGGGTTCGCGCTTCGCGCGCCCCGGAATGACGAGCAGGCCCCATGGACGCACGCGATTTCATCAAGATCGGCATGAGCGCCGAGCGCACGCTGGTCGTGCCGGCCGAGCGCACAGTCGGGCATTTCGTGCCGGGCATGCCCATGGTCTACGCGACCCCGATGATGATCCTGGAAATGGAGATGACCTCGGGAGATGCGATACGCTCGGCGCTTCAGCCGGGCTGGGTGACCGTCGGCACCGAGGTCGACATCCGCCATCTCGCCGCCGCGCTGGTCGGCGCGACGGTGCGGACCATTGCGAAAGTGATCGCCCTGGAGCGCCGCGTGATCCGCTTCGAGGTCGAGGCATTCGAAGGCGCGCGCAAGCTCGGCGAAGGCCGCCACGCGCGCGGGCTCGTCAATGTCGAGCTGTTCAACAAGCGGCTCGGCGCCTAGCCAAGGGCGCGATGCCGTAGGGTGGGCAAAGGCGCGAAGCGCCGTGCCCACCCTTTCTCCGTGATGGATACAGGTCGTGGGCGCTTCGCCTAACCCACCCTACGAGACTGTGAATCTTTTGTACCGCGTGTCGGGCGAATGTGATTCTCTAGGCAGACTGATCTGCTGGAGAGGATGATGGCTGACGAGGGACTTTTTGGCGAATTGCCGGATCAGTCGGCGCCACGAACCGAAGCGGTGCCGCGGGGTGCACCTCGGCTGCGCGAGCCCGTGCGCAATCAGGTCGAATTGCGGGCGGTCGATATCGACAGCCTGATCGGGCAGGATCATCTGGCCCGGGTGATCTGGGCTTATGTCGAGGGGCTCGAGCTGAGCGAGCTGGAAGATCGGGTTAAGGCACGGGAAAACAGGCCGGGCCATCCGGCGCCATCACCCCGGCTGCTGCTGGCGCTTTGGCTGTACGCCACGAGCGATGGCGTTGGCAGCGCGCGGGCGTTGGATCGGCTCTGCGACAGTCACGACGTCTACCGCTGGCTCTGCGGCGGCGTGTCTTTGAACTATCACACACTGTCGGATTTCCGGGTCGGCTGCGCGGACCTGCTGGACCGTTTGCTGGTCGAACATCTGGTGGCTCTGAATGAGGCAGGGCTGATTGATCTGGAGAAGCTGACCCAGGACGGGCTGCGGATACGGGCGAATGCGGGGGCCGGCTCGTTCCGGCGGGAGGCAACGCTCGACCGGCAGATGGCCCAAGCGAAGGCTGTGGTGGAAGAGCTCAAGCGCGAGGTCGATGCGGATCCGGAAGCCAGCAACCGGCGTATCAGGGCGGCCAGAGAGCGCGCGGCACGCGAACGCAGTGAGCGGGTGCAGGCTGCGCAGAGGGCTTTGGACGAGATCAAGCGGAAGCGCAAGCAACTCGACGAAAAAGGCGGCAATGGCAAAAAGCCGAAGGAGCCCCGGGCCTCCACCACCGACCCGCAGGCAAGGGTGATGAAGATGGCAGATGCCGGCTTCCGCCCCGCCTACAATGTGCAGGTGGCCAGCGCGGCCGGCGAACTGATCGTGGTCACGGTCGACATCGACAACAACGGATCAGATCGCGGCTTGATGCGGCCGATGCTGGAGCGAACGCGCACTCGGCTGAAGCGCTTGCCGCGTCGCTACCTCGCCGATGGCGGGTTCTGCAGCGGCGAGGACATCGAATGGGCGCACGGTGAAGGCGTCGAGGTCTACTGTCCTCCGCCCAACTCCAGGAGCGGTGTCGATCCCTTTTTACCTCGGAGCAGCGACGGTCCTGGCGTCGCGGCCTGGCGGGCTCGCATGGCCAGCGAAGCCGGCAAGGCACAGTACAAAGCCCGCACGATCTGCGAATGCATCCATGCCCGGTGGCGGAACTGGGACCTCAGGCAATTGACCGTGCGCGGCATCGAGAAGGTCCGTGCCGTCGTGCTCTGGTACGCCCTCACCAACAACATCCTGCAAGGACACCAACTGGCAAAAGCATAGACAGCACAGCCATCCCCCGGCGGTTCGACATCGACGGCCCCCGACATCAGCGCGGGCGCTACCCACTCTTTAATATCGAACGCGGAAATGGCTCACAGGCTCTACGCAGCCACGGCACCTGTTTACTTCGCGAGCTCCTTCGATCGCTTCGTCGCCGCCGCGATGGCGCGGATCATCAGGTCTCGCAGGCCCGGCTCGCCCATCAGCACGCTGAGTGCCGCAGCCGTGGTGCCGCCGGGCGAGGTGACGTTCTGACGCAGCGTCGCGGAGGGAAGATTCGACTGGTGCAGCAACTCGCCGGAGCCGGCGACCGTCTCGCGCGCGAGCTTGGTGGCCAGAGCTTCAGGCAATCCCGCATCGACGCCGGCGCGCGCAAGCTCTTCAGCGAGCAGGAACACATAGGCGGGCCCTGAGCCTGAGACGGCGGTCACCGCATCCATCAGGCCTTCATCCTCGACCCACTCGACCGAGCCGGTGGAACGCAGCAGCGCATCGGCGAGGGCGCGCTGACCCGCGCTGACATTCTTCGCAGCAACCGCGACCGTGATGCCGCGGCCGATCGCAGCCGGCGTGTTCGGCATCGCGCGCACCACAGCGCCGCCGCAGACCTCCTCGAGCGAGAGAATCGTGGTTCCCGCCATGATCGAGACCACGGAGGTCTTGTCCGAGACGAACGCCTTCAGCTTGGCGCCGGCCTCGCGAAACATCTGCGGCTTCACCGCGACGACCATCGTCTCGACAAAGCCCGTCGCCTTCGCATCAGGATTGAGCGCAACGCCCTGGGCGGCGAGCGCGGTGATGTCAGGCGAGAGATGCGGATCGATCACGGCGACGCGGCGCGGATCGAGCCCGCCGGCCAGCCATCCGGTCAGCATCGCGCCGCCCATCTTGCCGGCGCCGGCAAGCAGGATGGTGCCGGTGATGTTTTGGAGAGTGCTGTTTGCCACTGTGGTCACCACAAATTCGGTGTCGTCCCGGCCTAGTGCGCAATTGCGCACGGGAGCCGGGACCCATAACCACGACTGGTTCTAGTGGATGGAGAGCTGAGCAACAAGCCGCGTGCCACAAGCGAGATCACGCGGTATGGATCCCGGATCTGCGCACGCTTTGGGCGCGCTTGCCCGGGATGACGTGGAGAGCGAGCTGCGGCCCCCCTCACGGCCCTACGCCTCGCCGACCGTATCGAACATCGCCGCGTCCATGGCCTGCGCGGTGGTCTTGCCGGCCCACACCACGAACTGGAACGCCGGGAAGTAACGCTCGCAGGCGTGGATGGCGCCGGCGAGCATGGCTTCGCATTGCGCGGTCGAGGCGATGAGGCCGCCCGGCAGCACCAGGGCCTGGCGGTGCATGATCATGCCGGTGTTGGTCCAGAGGTCGAAATGGCCGATCCACAATTGCTCGTTGACGGCGGCAACGAGCTTCTGCACCTCGCCGCGCCGCGCGAGCGGAATCTTCATGTCGAATGCGCAGGCCAGATGCAGCGCCTCGATCTCACCCATCCAGGTGAAGGAGATCTGGTAGTCGGTCCATTGTCCCTTCGAGACAATGGTCAGCTCGTCCTCGCCGGAGCGTTCGAACGGCCAGTTGTTGCTGGCAGCGATGTCCTCGACCACCGCAAGCGGGTGATTTCGGGAATCGATGGTACCTTCGAGCAGGGACATGCCGTCTCGACCTCTTGCCTTCTTGTTGTCTTTGATACGCACGCGGTTGGTCCGGCGCGCGCTCCCTCAATTTCGCTGAAGGCGATCCCTGGGAGCCACTGTTGAGATCCCGGGATCAGCGCGGGCTTGTCGCGGATCAACTGATGTGATTTGCGGAATCTGCGCAACTGGGTCGCGAGTCCGTCCACAAGCCATGACTCGTTCGTCCACAGCTCATCTCGGCCATAATCGTTAACGCTTGAGAACAAACCGGAATCGGATTCCCGAAAACCGCCTGCCGTTAATTCCACGGCGCGAGGGGGCACCGCCCTGGCGGCATGGGACCATGCGGTTTTTGGCTAGGGAACAGGCTTGCCTGCGGCCCCGGACCGGCGGCATATTTCCGCCCAGGTCGCTCAATCCCGGGCGGCCGATGTTCTCAGGGCGGGGTGAAAGTCCCCACCGGCGGTAAGGGCCGAAAGGCCTAAGCCCGCGAGCGCCTTCCCCAAGGTCTTTGCTGAAGGGAAGGGTCAGCAGATTCGGTGCAACTCCGAAGCCGACGGTTAAAGTCCGGATGAAAGAGAACGGTCGGTGGCAGACGCGTCGCAAGATGCGGCTGTTTGTCGTTCCGTGTGCCCTGATTCTGGTCCCCAAGAGGAAAGCCATGAATCAGATGTTGCAAGATCCCCAGACAGGCACTTCCCAGACCCAGCCGCCGGTTCCAGCGGCGACCGAGCATCCGCGTTTTGCAAAACCGCAGCGGGTGGCCTTCGTGCAGGCCTGCTGGCACCGCGACGTGGTCGCGGAAGCCCGCATCGCCTTCATGAAGGAAGCGGAGGCACGCCATCTCACCCATGTCGACGTGTTCGAGGTGCCGGGCTCGTTCGAGATCCCGCTGCATGCCCAGGTCCTCGCCAAGACGCGGCGCTACACCGCGATCGTCGCCGCTGGCCTCGTCGTTGACGGTGGCATCTATCGCCACGAATTCGTCGCCGACACCGTGATCAAGGCGCTGATGGACGTGCAGCTCCGCACCGAGGTGCCGGTGTTCTCGGCCGTGCTGACGCCGCAGCAATTCCACGAGACCGAAGTGCATTACGATTTCTTCCGCAGGCACTTTGCCATCAAGGGCGTCGAGGTCGCGGCCGCCTGCGCCGAGACGTTGCTCGGCCTCGAGCGCCTGCGCGGCCAGGTTGCGGCGGGGATTGTGTAGCTCTGATTGTCAATCCCGCCGCCGTCTCCAAAGCCGGCGGCGGGAGGAGGCCGCGGCGACCGCGCTAAGCCCTCAACCCAGCGACACGCCCGCCTTCGCCCGGCTGATCCCGAGCGCCAGGATGCGATGGAGCAGATCCCCGTATTTCAGCCCGTCGTGCTGGGCCGCGGTGGCGAATTCCTGGCTCTTGGCGATTTCGGGATTGGGATTGGCTTCGATGAAATACGGCGTGCCGTCGGCGGCGAGACGGAAATCGATGCGCGCATAGCCATCGAGACCAAGCGCCCGGTAGATGCGTTTCGCGGCGCGCCGGATCCGCGCGGTGACTTCGGGCGCAAGGTCTTTCGCCGGCCCGTCGACGATGCCGAGGCGTTCCTGATAGTCGGTGTCGTGCTTGGCCTTTTCGGTGGCGATGTGGCGTGAGCTGCGCCCGCCCATGCTGCCGAATTTCAATTCCCACACCGGCAACACGCGTAGGCGATTGTTACCGAGCACGCCGACATAGAGCTCGCGCCCCTCGATGAATTGCTCGGCGATGGCGGCGGTCTCGACCCGCTCGTGGATGAAGGCGACGCGTTCGGCGAGCTTCTCGTCGGTGTCGACGATCGAGGCCTGCGAGATGCCGACGGACCCATCCATGTTGAGCGCCTTGACGATCAGCGGCAGCGCAAGATGTTTCGGGCGTTTCACCTTGCGGCGCATCGGGAAGACGGCGAAGGCGGGTGCGGCGATGCGGCGGTGATGCACCAGCGTCTTGGACAGGTCCTTGCCGCGCGCCAGGATCAGGCCGCGCGGATTGCAGCCGGTATAAGGCACCTTCATCAGTTCGAGGTAGCTGGCGATGTGCTGGTCGTAGGCGACGTTGTAGTGGAATTCCTCCAGCAGCGTGAAAACCACGTGCGGCTTGAACTCCTCGATCGCTTCACGGACCGGCCTGATTTCCTCCTGAGCGCCGAGCGGACGGACCTCATGACCGGCCGCGCGCAATGTGCTGACGACGTCGTATTCCGTTTTCCAGTTGTTGATTTCCTGCGGTGTGTATCCATCGGAGGAGTCCGGAGGCATGAAGTCCGGATGCATCAGCACGAGAATACGGAGTCGTCTCATAGCGCGATCCATTTGCGCCGCGACGGGCCGAACAGCGCGTGCATCGTCTTGGCGGTCACGAGGACAGTGAAATCGAGAACGAGCTTCTGTTCGGATCCCACCGCGCGCAGGTCCAGCTCGCGGCAGCGGGAGATCATGTCGTCGAGCACGGCGTCGAGCGTGAGCTGGTTCTCGCCGGTCCATCGCGCGACCAGCCGTCTGATCTGGGCGCGGTGCCGCCTGATCAGGCTCGAAGCAGGCTTCGAGCGATGATGCCGTGGATCGGTGGAAAACAGCCGCGAGAGGTCGCGGTCGTAGGTCTTCGGCGGCGTAAAAGCGTAGAACGCCTGCTTCTTCTTGTAGTGCTCCTCGAGCGTCTGGCTGAGCTGGCTGAGGGGATCGACGCGCTCGCGCGTCGTGATCAGCGGACGTTTTCCAGCGATCTCGCCCATCAGCTCGTCGACATATTCGAGCTTCTTCAGTGCCGGCCAGCCCTCATATCGCGTCCGCCAGTTCGAGCGCGGGCGCAGCCACACCGCAAATGTCTCGGCGAAATCCTCGTCCGGGTGGCTCTGCGCGTACCACAGCCGCAAATGCTGGACGTAGCGCCGGCTCGCCGGATTGGGCCGGTAGTAGCGCGGATAGTGCTTCGACGACGGCCCGAACAGTTGCTGCCAGCGCCGGCGCCGCTGCAATTGGAAGCCGTGCTGGATGGCATGGCCGGCCTCGTGGCGGAGGATGGCCATGCACTCGCGCCAGGTGCCGCCCTCGACGTCGAACATCATCTTCTTCTCGAGCTTCATCAGGCGCGGATGAGCGAGATAGAAAGGAATCGCGATGCCGGGCACGTCTCCCGGACTGAACCATTCGCTCGAGATCCATGTGTGCGGCCGCAGCCGGATGCCGCGCTCGTCGAGCTCTTCGTGCAGTGTGGCGACACAATCCTCGAGCCAGGTGCCTTCGACCGTAACCCTCAGGCTGGAGAGGCGCTGCTGGAGCAACTCGTCATCCGACAGTTTTTCCCAAGCGAATTTCCGGCGGGGCATCTTGTATCCAGAGGCAGAGATGACTCGGCGTCATGATGATGTCATGCCCGGCAGCCGGCAACAACCCGCGCTGAGAGTCAGAACGCGAGACCGTAGGGTGGGTTAGCCGAAGGCGTAACCCACCTCTTTGGTTTACGAGGAGCCAGACTTGGTGGGTTACGCTACGCTACCCACCCTACAAGATCGAGTGTTCAGTCGAACAGGCTCGATACCGACTCTTCCGCGGCGGTGCGCGCGATCGCGTCGGAGATCAGGCTGGCGATCGGCAGCGTGCGGATGTTCGGCGCCTTGGTCACCGCTTCCGTCGCCAGGATCGAGTCGGTGATGACGAGCTCTTTCAGCTTCGAGCCGGCGATGCGGGCGGCCGCGCCGCCGGAGAGCACGCCGTGGGTGATGTAGGCGTAGACCTCCTTGGCGCCCTTGGCGATCAGCGCATCGGCTGCGTTCACCAGCGTGCCGCCGGAATCGACGATGTCGTCGACCAGGATGCAGCTGTAGCCGGAGACGTCGCCGATCACGTTCATGACTTCGGACTCGCCCGGACGTTCACGACGCTTGTCGACGATCGCGAGCGGGGTGTTGATGCGCTTGGCGAGTCCGCGGGCGCGGGCCACGCCGCCGACATCAGGCGAGACCACCATCACCTTGCCGAGGTCGAAACGTTCGCGGATGTCGCGCACCATCACCGGGGCTGCGAACAAATTGTCGGTCGGGATATCGAAGAAGCCCTGGATCTGGCCGGCATGCAGGTCGAGCGTCATGACGCGGTCGACGCCGGCATGGGTGATCAGATTGGCGACGAGCTTGGCCGAGATCGGCGTGCGCGAGCCGGAGCGGCGGTCCTGCCTGGCATAGCCGAAATAGGGGATCACTGCGGTGATACGGCGCGCCGATGAGCGGCGCAGCGCGTCGGTGATGATCAAGAGCTCCATCAGATTGTCGTTCGCCGGGAACGAGGTCGACTGGATGATGAAGGCATCCGAGCCGCGGATGTTCTCCTGGACCTCGACGAAGATCTCCATGTCGGCGAAGCGCCGGACCACGGCCTTGGTCAGCGGCACGTCGAGGCCCTGCGCGATGGCTTGGGCGAGGGCCGGATTGGAGTTGCCGGCGACAAGCTTGATGGAGCCGTTCTTGGCCGACATGGACGCTTCCTCCCGCGCTTTGCTGGATACGACGTTCAACATCAGAGAATACCCACTGGCAGCACGGTTACGACGGGCGAGGAAATATCAGGCGAGAGGCCGCAATGGCAACCCGGGATGCTACGTTTTCCCTCTGAAATCCTGAGTCGGGCCAACGGTTTGGCCAAGACTTGGTCAAGACTTGGTCAAGACTTGAGGCCGTGGTTTCGCGGTGGTTATTGCTGGGCGTAGCCGAGCGCCGTGGCCGGCATGTCCGGCGCCGGAGTCCCAGGCGTCACGCTTGCGACCGCGGGGCCGCGCAGGCCCGGAACCGAGCCAGGGGCATCCGGCGTCCCGTTGATCATATTGGAAAGTCCGCTGAATCCGGCCTGGGCGATCTTCCGCAGCACGAGGTCGTCCGCGGCAGTCCAGGGATCCTTGCCGCCCTTGGCCGCGGCCGGTTCCTCGCCGGAGAGACGCAGCGCCCGCTGCTGGTTGGCGTCGTAGACGTCCCAGACCCAGGCGATCACGGTCTTGCCGCGCACGATTTGGGCGGAGAGGTAGCTGCGCACGCGATAGGCAGCCGTCCCTTCGCGGGAAACAACGGACAGGTTGCGCAGCTTGGATTCGCTGTCGAGCACGCCGACCATGCGATCGAACACCTGCGGCGGCGGCCCGTCGATGGATTCGAAGGCCACCGTCGCCCCGGAGCCGGCGCTCGGTGTTGCCATCGCATAGGAATTGGCGGGTGCGTTGCCACCGGCGCAGCCGGCCAGCGCGGTCGCTGCTGCCAGCAGCATGGCCGCCAGCACGCGCGAGCCGGCGCGGCGCAAGTTGGATGACGCTTCCCTCATTGAGGGCAGCGATATCGTTAAAATCGATTAAGGTCTAGGGCGGGGGAGACACAGATCATCGTCATTCCGGGGCGCGCCCACTTGGCGCGAACCCGGAATCCATCTCTCCGCATGGTTTGCTGCACGATGGATTCCGGGTTCTCGCTTCGCGAGCCCCGAAATGACGGCGTGTTGCCCTTGTGTTCACCCTTCCAGCGCGATCGCGTGAATGTGCCGGCCGTAATCCGGCTCCTTGCGGTGCACCGAGCGGCGATAGCTGAAGAAGCGTTCGTCGGCGTAGGTGTCGAGACCAAGATCGTCGATCATCAGGATGCCGGCACCTTCGAGCCGCTTGCGGATGAAGCCGGCGAGATCGAACATCGCATGGCCCTCGCGTACAGATGGAATAAAGAACATCGCATTCTCCGCATCCGCCTCGATGAAGCGGGCGACGAACTCGTTGCCGACCTCGTAGCTCTCCTGTCGGATCAAGGGCCCGATCGCGGCGATGATGCTGCCGCGCGTGGCACCGAGCTTCTCCATCGCTGCAACAGTGGATTCCAGCACGCCGGTCAGTGCACCCTTCCAGCCGGCATGAGCGCCGCCGATGACGCGCGCGTTGGGATCGACGAACAGCACCGGGCCGCAATCGGCGGTGGAGACGCCGAGTGCGATGCCCGGCGTTTTGGTGACCAGCGCATCGCCCTTCGGCCGCGGCCCGCTCGGCCAGGGTGCGTCGGCGACGAGCACGTCGGGCGAATGGATCTGATGCAGGCTGATGAAGCGGTCGGCCGCGACGCCGACATGCTCGGCCATGCGCCGGCGGTTCTCGGCGACAAGGGCCTGATCGTCGTTGGAGCCGAGCCCGCCATTGAGCGCGGAATAGATGCCGCTGGAGACGCCGCCCTCGCGCGTGAAGAAGGAATGGCGCAGGCCGGGCACGGCCGACAGCAGTGACGAAGTCAGGGTCATCAATTGCCTCCGGCCTGTTCGAGATCGCTGAGGCCGGCAAGGCCCCTCAATCTTGGTTCGGAGATGCCGAGCACCTTGAACATCGAGCCCATGCCGCCGCGCCCGGTATCGGTCAGCCGCTTCAGCGCCACGGAAATGTCGGTCGCAACTTCAGGCGTCGCCTTCTGCATCAGCGCGGCCGCGCGGGTGTCGATGCCGACCCGCTTGAGGAAGTCGCTCTGCGTCACCGGCCCGTGCACGCGCGCGCCGACGTCCTCGGCTGCCCGCGCCAGCGCCTCGAAGTCGACATGGGCGGTGACGTCGGCCTGGCCAGGCGCCTTCAAGGGATCGGCGAAGGTGTGGCGCGCGATGGCCTGGAAGGTGTCGCCGGCATCGCTGCGCAAATGGCCGTAATCGATGACCAGCGCGGCGCCGTCCTGGTCGCGCACGCGAGAGGCAAGCTTCATGATCTCCGTATCGGGCCGCCATTCGAACACCGCACCGACCGGCGCCGCCCGCACCAAAGGCGGCAGCAGCACGTCGAAGCGCGGCGTCGGCTCGGATGCCGCGCCGAACTGGAGGTTGCCGTTGGGGTCGATCTCGATCACGCGCTCATGCCAGCCGTCCTCGCGCTTGATCATCTGGTGGATCGGCAGCACGTCGAAATATTCGTTGGCGAGGATCACGCTGGGACCATCAGGCACGTCGTCGATGCTGTCGTGCCAGGTGATGCTGTTGCGCACGCCCGACAACGTCGCCTGTTGCCGCTCGCGCAGCACCGGATTGACCTCGACCAGATGAATGCTGAGCCCCTGATAGAGCGGCGGCAGCACGCGCAGCGCGCGCAGCGCGTCCGCCATCATGGTGCCGCGGCCGGGGCCGAGTTCGATCAGCCGCAGGGATGGCGGCGAGCCCATCTGCTTCCAGACCGAGGCGGTCCACAACCCCAGGAGCTCGCCGAACATCTGGCTGACTTCGGGCGAGGTGGTGAAGTCGCCCTCGCGCCCGAGCGGATCGCGCGAGACGTAATAGCCGTAGCGCGGATGCATCAGGCACGTCTCCATGTATCGCCAGACCGGCATGGGGCCTGAGGATTTGATCAGTGCCTTGATCTCGTTGAGCAGTGCCTGTTCGGTCACGAGCAGATGTCTCGAAATGAATCAACGAATGGAGGTTGCGGGCTTCGGCGCACCGCGCCTGACAGCCATTACAATAAGTATGCTGCCGACGAGTAGCATCGGGATCGACAACAGCATGCCCATGGTTAACCCGCCCCAGAGGAAGCCGAGCTGGACGTCCGGCTCGCGGAAATGCTCGCCGATGATCCGGGTCAGGCCGTAGATCAGGATGAAGCTGCCGAGGATCATGCCCGGGCGCTTCAGCGCGCCGAGGCGGATCATGATCGCGAGCACGGTGAACAGCAGGATGCCCTCCATGCCGGCTTCGTAGAGCTGGCTCGGATGGCGTGGCAGGTGCGAGGGATCGTTGGGGAAGATCATCGCCCAGGGCAGGCTCGCATCGGCGGCGCGCCCCCACAATTCGCCGTTGATGAAATTGGCGATCCGGCCGAGCAGCAGCCCGATCGGGGCAACCGCGGTGGTGATGTCGCCAAGCGACAGGATCGAGATGCCATTTCGATAGGCAAACCACATCACCGCGACGACGCAGCCGAGGAAGCCGCCATGGAACGACATGCCGCCCTCCCACAGCCGGAAGATCGCGGCGGGATGATCGATGAAGAAGGGCAGGTTGTAGAACAGCACGTAGCCGGTGCGGCCGCCCAGGATGATGCCGAGCGTAACCCAGAGGATGAAGTCGTCGATCTGCAGCAGCGACATCGGCGCAGGGCCGCCCCACAGCCGCTCGTTCTTCAGCAAAGAGCGCGCATAGAGCCAGCCGATGACGATGCCGCCGATATAGGCCAGCGCATACCAGCGGATCGCGAACGGCCCGATCTCGAGGGCGATCGGGTTGAATTTGGGGAAGTCGATCAGCAGGAAAAGCATCAGGCCTTCTAGATTTAAACGAGATTACGGCGATAGAGCGCCAGCAGCCGCTCCCAATGCCGCTCGGCAGCGTCGCGGTCATAGACCGGACGCTTGGGGAAGGCGAAGCCGTGATGGGTACCGGGATAGATCTCGACCTCGGCCTTCGCGCCCTTCATGCCCTGCTTGACCTGCTCGATGATCTCGGTCGGCGCGTAGATGTCGGTCTCGGCGCAGGCGAAATAGAGCTCGGCCTTGGTCTTGCCGGCGGCGAGGTGCGGGCTGTCGGCCTGGTCGGTCGCAAGCTGCGTGCCGTAGATCGAGGCGGCGGCCTTGACGGTTTCAGGGAAATGCGTGGCGGCGTTCACGGCGTAGCGGCCGCTCATGCAGTAGCCGACGGTGCCGACCACTTTGGTGTTCGCGGCCGTCTGGCCTTCGGCGTAAGTAAGCAGCGCACGCGTGTCGTCCATGATCAGGGGAATGGTCAATGAGCTCATCAGCGCAAACATGCGCTTGCGTTCCGGTGCGTTCGGATCGGCCGGCAGCGCGCCGAGCTCCATCACGCCGGAGCGGTAATAGAGGTTCGGCAGCATCACGTAATAGCCCGAGGTCGCAAGGCGCCGCGCCATGTCGCGCAGCTCTTCGCGGATCGCCGGCGCGTCCATGTAGAACAGGATGACCGGGAATGGTCCACCACGCTCGGGATGGACGATGAAGGTCGCGGTGTGGCCGTCCTTGGTGGGAATAGCGATCTGCTGCTCGATCATGTCTTTCCGCCTTGTGATTCCCTGACATGCAGGGACGTTGAATACGATTGCAAGGAAACCGGGGCATGACAAGGATACCGCGGTGCGGCCCTTGAACCTGTCACCGCAGATTGCCATTGTCTTTTGGTGCGTTCGCGCAAAGTTTATCGGGGCCGCCAACCGATCAGGAGACCGACATGACCCAGACCACCAACCGGTTTTTCGACGAGATCGGCCGCATGATGAACGATGCCGCTGGTGCGGCCCAGGGCGTCAAGCGCGAGTTCGACACTGTCATGCGCAACCAGGCCGAAAAATTCCTGCGCGACATGGACCTGGTCAAGCGCGAGGAGTTCGAGGCGGTCAAGGACATGGCCCGCCTGGCCCGCGAGGAGAACGAAGCCCTGAAGGCGCGCATCGCGGCGCTGGAGGCCAAGCTCGGCGGGTAATGCCGCTTGCCGTCATTCCGGGGCGATGCGTAGCATCGAACCCGGAATCTCGAGATTCCGGCTTCGGTCGCTGTCGCGACCGCCCCGGAATGGCGGCAGACCCGGGACCTGCCGCCCGCCCATTCTCCTTGTCATTTCCGCATCTTCCGGGTAAAAGCCCGCCACGTTCACGGCCCCCGCACCCCTGGAGGCTTGCTGTGGACCATGCCATGGGCCGCGCTGCGGCCCATTAACTTTTGCAAAAACAAGGACTTAGACTATGGCGACGACCGTCAAGGAATTGAAGGCGACCGCACGTCCGAAGAGCGGCAAGGGGGCCGCCCGGGCTGAGCGTCGCGCCGGGCGCGTGCCCGGAGTGATCTATGGCAACAACCAGCCCCCGCTGACGATCTCGATTGCAGATCGTGAACTGCGCCAGCGCATCCTCGCCGGCCGGTTCCTGACCACGCTGGTCGACATCGAGCTCGAGGGCAAGAAGCACCGCGTGATTCCGCGCGACTACCACCTCGATCCGGTCAAGGACTTCCCGATCCATGTCGACTTCATGCGGCTCGGCGAAGGCGCCACCATCCGCATCAGCGTGCCCCTGCACATCGTGAAGGCGGAAACCTCCCCGGGCGTGAAGCGCGGCGGCACCGTCAACATTGTCGCCCACGCCATCGATCTCGAGTGCTCGGTCGAGAACATCCCGCAGTTCCTCGAGGCCGACGTCGGCGCGCTCGAAATCGGTTACTCGCTGCATTTGTCGGACATCAAGCTTCCGGCCGGCGTGAAGGCGCTGACCCGCGAGGACGCGACCCTCGTCACCATCGTGCCGCCGTCCGGCTACGCCGAAGAGCAGAAGGCCGCGGCTGCGGCTGCTGCTGGTGGCGCGGCTCCGGCTGCGGGCGCTGCTGCTCCGGCGGCTGGCGCGGCTCCGGCTGCGGGTGCTGCTGCTCCGGCTGCTGCTGCCAAGGCTCCGGCCGGCGGCGACAAGAAGAAGTAATCCTTCAGACGAGCTGGTGCGCGGTCTTCGATCGCGTGCCGGCTGAGGGGCGCGCCGACGTCATGCGACTCTTTGTTGGGCTCGGCAATCCCGGCGCGAAATACGCACGTAACCGGCACAATATCGGCTTCATGGCCGTCGACGAGATTGCGCGGCGTCATGGTTTTTCACCATGGCGCCGTCGTTTTCAGGGCGAGACGTCGGAAGGCACGCTCGGACCTGAGCGCGTCATCCTGCTCAAGCCCACGACCTACATGAACGAGTCCGGCCGCAGCGTTCAGGAAGCGGCGAGCTTCTTCAAGATCGCGCCCGGCGATACCACGGTGTTTCACGACGAGCTCGAGCTGCCGCCGGGCAAGGTGCGGGTGAAGATCGGCGGCGGCATCGCCGGCCACAACGGTCTGCGCTCGATCTCGGCGCATATCGGCAACGAGTACCGCCGTGTCAGGCTCGGCATCGGTCATCCCGGCGTCAAGGAGCTGGTGCATGGCCACGTGCTGTCGGACTTCGCCAAGGCCGACAGTGAGTGGGTGACGACGCTCTGCGACGCGGTGGCCGAGCACGCCGCACTGATCGCCAAGGGCACTGACGCGACCTTTGCCAACCGGGTGCATCTGGCGATGCAGGCGAAGGGATTTTTGACCAAGGACGAGAACGGCAAGGAATAACACCAGTCATCGCCGGACTTGATCCGGCGATCCATTCTTCGAAGACGATGGATGCGCGGGTCAAGCCCGCGCATGACGAGTTCGGAAGACATTTACGCGCGGAGCGCGGAGGCCAGGACCACCATGGGATTCAAATGCGGAATCGTCGGATTGCCCAATGTCGGCAAGTCGACCTTGTTCAACGCGCTGACCGAGACGGCCGCGGCGCAAGCTGCGAACTATCCGTTCTGCACCATCGAGCCTAATGTCGGCGAGGTCGCCGTGCCGGATCCGCGGCTCGACAAGCTGGCGGCGATCGCCAAGTCGGGCCAGATCATTCCGACCCGGCTGACCTTCGTCGACATCGCCGGCCTGGTGCGTGGCGCGTCCAAGGGTGAAGGCCTCGGCAACCAGTTCCTCGCCAATATCCGCGAGGTCGACGCCATCGTGCATGTCGTGCGCTGCTTCGAGGATTCCGACATCACCCATGTCGAGGGCAAGATCGCACCGCTTGCCGATATCGAGACCATCGAGACCGAGCTGATGCTCGCCGACCTCGACAGCCTCGAGAAGCGCGTCGACAATCTGACCAAGAAAGCCAAGGGCAACGACAAGGACGCCAAGGAGCAGCTCGACCTCGTCAACCGCACGCTGGTGCTGCTGCGCGAGGGCAAGCCCGCGCGCCTCGTCGAGCGCAAGGCCGAAGAGGAACGGGCGTTCTCGATGCTCGGCCTCTTGTCGTCAAAGCCGGTCCTCTATGTCTGCAACGTCGAGGAAGGCTCGGCGGCCACCGGCAACGCCTTCTCCAAGGCGGTCGAGGAGCAGGCCGCCAAGGAGGGCGCGGTTGCCGTCGTCATCTCGGCAAAGATCGAATCCGAGATCGCGACGATCTCGCGTGAGGAGCGTGCCGACTTCCTGGAGACGCTGGGTCTCGAAGAAGCAGGTCTGGATCGTCTGATCCGCGCCGGCTACAAGCTGCTCGAGCTCATCACCTATTTCACGGTGGGCCCGAAGGAAGCACGCGCCTGGACCATCCATCGCGGCACCAAGGCGCCGGGCGCGGCCGGCGTGATCCACACCGATTTCGAAAAGGGCTTCATCCGCGCCGAGACGATTGCCTATGACGACTACGTCGCGCTCGGCGGCGAAGCCGGCGCCCGCGATGCCGGCAAGCTTCGCCTCGAAGGCAAGGAATACGTCGTCGCCGACGGCGACGTGATGCATTTCAGGTTTAATACGTAAGGGCTCGCTGTCATTCCGGGGCGCGCCTCTTGGCGCGAGCTATGGTGCGCAATTGCGCACCTGAGAATCCATTTCACGATTCACTCTGACGCTCGATGGATTCCGGGTTCGCGCTACGCGCGCCCGGGAATGACGAACCTCACTGCACCGCGCCGCGCTGATGACGCGCAGAGCCCGCGTCGGTGCCTATTCGTCGTCGCGGAACTGCCTGACGACCGCCGCCGGGTTTCCGGCGACGACCACGCGGGGTGGGACGTCCTCACGCACCACCGCTCCGGCACCCACGACCGAGTGGTCGCCGATCGTCACTCCCTTGAGCACGATCGAGCGCGCGCCCACCCAGACATTGTCCCCGATGTGCACCGGCGCGACGGCCCGAGCAACCGCAGGCTCGTGCCGAAGCCGCGGGGGAAGGTTGTGAAAGTCCGTGTCGACGATGTCGCAGTCGCTGATCAGGCAGGACGACCCGATATCGACCTTCTGCGCGCAGCCGATCCAGCAGCCATTGAGCAAGGTGTCCTTGCCGACCGTCACCTGGCCATGCCCGGTGATGAGCACGCGCTTGCCGATCCGGCAGTTCGCGCCGATCGACACCCGGACGCCCCGACCGAGCACCAGCCGCCCCTTGAACACGATCCCGGGTCCGAGCTGGAGCCGGCGCCCGTACCGCACCGTCAGCCAGGCGCGCAGACAGGCGAAGAACAGGAGCGCACCGGCCCGCAGCACCGGGTTCTCGATCTTGCCCACCAATCCGCTCCTGACCCTTGTGGCGTCCCGCGCCTTTCATGCGGTGCCGAGCCTGTCATCCGCGCGTAAATACGCGGTGAAGAACGAGGTGGCACCTGGCGCAGCCGTCTGGGTGGAGGCCGATGTTGGTAAGGGCTCGCTGTCATTCCGGGGCGCGCCCCTTGGCGCGAACTATGGTGCGCAATTGCGCACCTGAGAATCCATTTACCCGCTTGCTCTGAGGCCCGATGGATTCCGGGCTCGCCTCTTCGAGGCGCCCCGGAATGACGAGGACCTCATCGCATCCCGCCGCCCTGATCCCTGATGGCGCCGAGATGCTCGTTGATGCGGAACACGATCAGGATCAGTTCCGCGGCGATGCGCGAGAACACCACGCCGACGACCACGCCTGCGATCGATTCCAGCACGACCAGGAAACCGGCGAACGGGCTGATCGCCATCGCGGTGAGGCCGGCGAAGATTCCGGAGAGTCCGAACAGGCAGATCACGCCGATCACCAGCCAGTAGAAGGTCTTGATGATCGTCGGCGTGATGAAGCGGTCCCACTGAAACAGATCGCTGAATGAAAACATCTCTCTCCCCCCGCCAAATCGCGCTCCCGGCCGTGCCGTCAGGACAATGAGGCGAGCCGACTCGCCGAATGTAGCACGAGCCATGCGGGCCGGCGGGTTGAGATTGCCGCAAAGTGCGGCCACAATCTGTCCTTCCCGCAAAGCTTTTCCAAGATGACCCTGACCTTCGAAGATTTCCCGCCAGGCCGCTATGGAACGTTCGGCCCGCGCCATGTCACCCGCGACGAGATTTTGGCGTTTGCCGCCGAGTTCGATCCGCAGTCGATGCATCTGGATGAAGAGGCCGCCAGCAAAAGCATGCTGCGCGGCCTGTCGGGCTCGGGCTGGCATCTCTGCTCCCTGATGATGCGGATGATGGCCGACGGTTTCATCGCCCGCGCCGCCTCGCTCGGGTCTCCGGGGGTCGACGAGGTGCGTTGGCTCTCGCCCCTCAGGCCGGGTGACGATCTCACGCTCGACGTCGATGTCGTTGAAGCGCGCACCTCGAAGAGCCGGCCGAACCTCGGCATCGTCAAGTTCAAATGCACCGCGCGTAACGCCAAAGGCGAAGCGCTGTGCGAGATGACCTCGCCGATCCTGATCGAGCGACGCGCGGGAGCGGCCTGATGCGGTTCTTCGAACAGATCGAGATCGGGCAGCGCCGCGAACTCGGCAGCTACAGCTTCACCGCCGAATCCATCAAGGCTTTCGCCGCCAAGTTCGATCCGCAGCGCTTTCACCTCGACGAGGAGGAAGGCAAGAATTCGCTGTTCGGCGGGCTTGCTGCATCCGGCTGGCATGTCGGCTCGGCCTGCATGAGCTTGGTGGTCGCCGACGGCCAACGTCTGGCGCGTGAGGCAGCTTCACGCGGCGAGGAGGTTGCCGTCTGGGGGCCGTCGCCGGGCTTTCGCGATCTGCGCTGGATCAGGCCGGTGCTCGCCGGCGATATCATTTCTTACGCCAGCGTCGTCATCGACAAGCGCAGTTCCGCCTCGCGTCCCGGCTGGGGCATCCTGACCGCCCGCACCACCGGCACCAACCAGCGCGGCGAGGAGGTCTATTCCATCACCGCCAGCGCCTTCGTGCCGATGCGGAAAAGCGCTTAGACCAGTTCCAGGATGAACGGCCAAAACAGCGCGCGAGTGTTGCCCGCGCGCTATGGACGCGATTCAGGGTGACTGCCATAAGCCTCCCGAGATGGCCCGGGAGCCTGCGAAGCAGCAACCGGAACCATCGAGTTGCTAACCAATTATGAACCTGTCGCTGTCTATTTGAACGAACTGGGCAGAGGACAGGGAACGAGAACGATGGCAGACCGCGGCGCACTGAAATTGGTCGGATTTATCTTCGCTACCGCGACGCTGGCCGTGATGCTGGTGGCCGGCATGGTGGTGAAGGGCTACGCCGACGGCGCCTACACCCTGGAAGCCTCGACGGTCGACGCAAGCCGTTAAGCGACTGTTTACGTTCCGGGGAAGCGGCCTCCGGCCTCAGCGGCTATAGACGAACGCCAAAATTGCGATCGCAACCGCCAGCAGCCCGACAAAGCGCAGCATGATGGTCCCGAACTGGCTCGGCGCGGGCCGCAGCGGTATCGGGTCCGTGGTATCGGGCCGAATGCTTTCCATCTGAGATGTCCCCGAGGCCCGGCCGTCAGCGGCACGGGCGCTTGGCATTGGTCGCCGGGAGTGGGCGTGGGTTCAAACCACGCCCACCGCTGTCATGCCCGCCTAGTGCGCAATTGCGCACGGGGGGCAGGGCATCCAGTACGCCGCGGCCCCTCGGTTCAATCGCTGCCGTCTCTGGAATACTGGATCAACCGCCCTCGCGGGTGATGACACTTTTCGTGTGGAGCGCGTGTGCACTCCTCACGTCCCAGAAGCAAAAACCGCCGCGCTCCTTCCGGAGCGCGGCGGCTGGTGATGCTTCTTCCGTCCGATCAGCTATTGCGCAGGCCGTCGGCGGCACGCTTCCACTGGGCGACGTTGTCGGCGATCATGCGGGTCGACTTCATCGCGGCCTGGCTGAGTTGGGCGTAGCCCGAGATCTCGCGCTGGACGCGCTGGCCTTCGGCATGAAGCAGGTCGCGCAGGCTCTCGAGCTCGGAGATCAGATTCTCGATCTCGCCGAGGGAGGTGCCGGCGACGCGCTGGATCAGCGAGTTGACGTTGGTCACGGTGGCTTCCGCGCTCGGATCGAGTGGCGGCGAGTCCGTGGTTGCGGCGGCGGCCGGCCGGCGCAGATAGGCGATGTCGTTGCGGACGAAATCGCGGATACCGGCCTCGACTTCGGTCACGGCGGCGAGATCGCTGTCGACCGTCTCGGTCTCGGTGGTCTCGGTCTTTTCCGGACGCATGGCGTTCATCGTTATTCCCCTGTTCGCGTTGAGCGCAGCGCGAGTGTCCCCCGCACGACGATGTGTGTCAGGCCGATGCATCTGTGCGCCGGATTTTGACCGGAACAGGGCCGAGATGCGGCAAGGACGGACCATTCGGGGGCTTTGCCGTGGCGTACGGTTAGGGAAGTCTAAACAAGGCTCACCAGCTCTTCTTGAAGCCGGCCGTCACGCTCTTGTTGATCGCGCCTTGAGAGGTTTCGCCGACCGAGCCGGAGACGGTGACGTTGTCGAACAGCTTCTGCTCGGCGCCGACCTTGCGCAGCCATTTGTCGTCGGTGGTCGACAGGGTCTGCCCCGCCGAGATGCTGGTGCCGGTGTCGGTGATCGTGACCTTGGCGGACTGGTCGGTCTCGTAATTGCGGCTGACGTGGCCGCCGACGCCGGGCAGCGCCGTGGTGCCCTGCTGGTTGACGCTGTAGCCGTTCTGCAGCGTCAGCGAGGTGTCGCCCGACAGCGGCATTGATTTGGTCAGCGACGCCCCGAGCTTGCTCTGTTCGCTGCCTGGATCGACGCGGGCTTCGACCGCAGTCTTGTCCCAGATCGCGCCTGCGCCCGGCGCGGTCGCGGCGGCCCAGGCGCTGCCGGAGGATTGCGGCAGGTTGCCGCCATTTTCGGCCTTCAGCGCCAGCAGCTCCGACATCGTGGTGGGCTCTTTCGTCACCGTCATGTCGGCGCCGATGCGGGTGTCCCAGAACGGGGACACCGACTGCTTGACCTTCACGCCCGAGGAGCCGTTGGCATTGGCGCTGGACGACCAGTCCATCCCGTCCTTGGCGGCGGCTTGCGCGCGCTTCTTGGCGGCGACGAGGTCGTCGAGCGTACCCGCGTCGATGGCGAGCTGGCTCCAGTCGAGCTTGTCGACGTCGATGCCTTTGAGCACGTCGGGGGCGTTGACGCTGGGGGCCTCGGCGACCTCGGCCTCGTCGTCGTCAGCCGTGGTCGCGGCGGGGGGCGGGGAGAAGGGCGGAATGATCTGCGCTGCAGCCGTCAGCACCGAACCCAAAATGAACGCGGCCGCCAGCGGCAGCCTGGTCCAGCCGAAACCTGTCGTGAATTCCATTGCCTTGCCCGCAAGCCCCGTTCGCGCGGAAAATGCGGAACTATCGTTGCGAAATTGTGGCGCCCAAAATGACGAACCAACGGGCCGCGCGCAAATGGCGCGCCCGGTGACGAGCATCTCCATGACGGCGTCCGGCGGGGCTGGAGGCCAGCACGTGTCATGGGAGCCTCAATCGACCGGTCCCGAATTCTCGGAGCCCGTTGGTGTCCCGTCAGCCGACGCTGGTCACCTTTGGCAGATGAATGGCGCGGCCGAGTGCCTGTTCGACCAGATCGAAGGTGTCGACCAGCACACGCAGGCTGATCAGCCTATCAGCCCTGAACTGCGCGAACTGCGCCACGCGCAGGCTGATCGGCTTGTCGGAATCCAGCGCCGTCAGCGAGTAGCGCAGCATCGAGGAGGCGGAATCGACGCCCAGCATGATGCTCTCGCGCTCGAAGCGGTGGACGCGGAAATTGTCGGCGAGCTGGCGGATGACCCGGAGCACGGCCGCCTTGCCCTGGCGCGCGCCCAGGAACGGAAACATGTCGATCGGGCCGTAGATCGCCCATTCGACGTCGTCGTCGATCAGGGCCTCGACATCCTCGAAATGCCGGTCGTTGATCGCACGGTGCAACGCGCGCGAGAAACGCCAGAGGCTGTGCTCTGTCATTTGGGGGGCGTCCTGAAATTGAAGCGTAAAAACGGAAAACAACCCCAAGCACAGTAAGGTGCCGAGGGGCTGCTGAATTCATTTGTATGCGAACAAGTACGGGATTTCTGGAAAAACTCAAATCACGTTTTTGCAAGGCACAAGTGAGCGCAAAGTGTGAGATTTACAACAGGACCCCGTAATCTTACCGGGTCCGGGAAGCGGGGGAGTTGCAACCGTCGATGTCGTCCCGGCCTAGCACGCAATTGCCCGCGGGGGGCCGGGACGACGTTGGAACGCCTACTCCGCCTCCATCCCCGCCCCCACGATCAACGGCCCGATCTCCCGCTCCAGCACCTGCTGCACCAGATCGTAGGAATCGATGATCTCGCGGATCTGCGCGATCTGTCCGTTCCGGAAGCTGTAGAACACCGCCATGTCGAACTGCACGATGCGGTCGTTGCTGCGCTTCTTGAAATGGGCCTGCAGGTAGATCGCGACCTCGTCGCCATCGGCGATGATCTGCGGGACCTTGTAGCGAAACTCGGAGTAACGCGAGGAGACAGTCTGCCAGAACTCGCGCAGCTCGGCCTTGCCGTGGCGCGGGCCCATATGCGTCATCACGTCGATCGGCGCGTGGGTGAGGAAATCGACGTCCTCGGTGCAGCACGACAGCGCGGCCTCGAGATCGCCGCGCATGATGGTGTCGAGCAGATGCAGCACGCGCTGCTTGTTCAACGACTCCACGCTCATGCCGCTGATGCCCTCACTGGCCATGGATTGTAAACGCTATCGCGCGGCGCGCGGCTGCATCAATCCGCAAAAACACCGGGGTTATTCGCCATACGGTCGCGCCTCAATGCATGGGGTTCATGGCTGCAAGGCGGGGTTGCGCTGACATGGACCGTGCCCCCAATCGGACGGGCGTTCTGGCGCCGCAGGCATGAGGGCTGACGTCTCTCACCATGTGGCGAGCGCGGGAACTCCCGCCGGCTCGTAATCGTTGAGACGGCGACACCGCAGGAGACATCGATGAAATTCCCGCTTCTCACCGTCACCGCCGCGCTGCTCATGCTCGGCGCAAATTCCGTTGCGAACGCCAAGGGCTGCATCAAGGGCGCCATCGTCGGCGGCGTTGCCGGCCATTATGCCGGCCATCACGGCATGCTCGGCGCCGCCGCCGGCTGCCTCTACGGCCGCCATCGCGCCAACGAGCAGGACAGGCAGCAGCAACAACAGAGCCAGGCGAACGGTCAGGGCAAGCCGTAGCTCATCGTCATTCCGGGGCGCGCGAAGCGCGAACCCGTACATCCATCACGCCTCTTGTTCCAGTCGCGGAATGCGGCGTGAGGCACCTCACATCGCGCGCCTCTCCCTGCGGCTACCGTCAGCCGCATGCCATCAGGGAGACGTGCCATGGCCACCATCGCCACCGCGAGAAAGTCCCGTCCGCGCAACGCCCTCGAAGGCTTTGCGCTGACCGCGATGCTGCAGAGCTTTCCGACCTTCGCGGCGGCCGCGCTGCTGCTCAAGCTGTGCGGTAACCACGACCTCGTCGGCGACCCCGGCGTTGCCATTTTCGTCGCCTTCGCCTCGCTGCTTCACGCGATGATCGCCGTGACGCTCGGCCCGAGCGTCCCGGCGCTGTTCAAGACGCTCTACGAGCCGGCATTCTTCGATGGCAGTCTGTCGCTCTCCGACAAGATCACGGAATGGCGCACCCACCCGGTCGCCTCGCTGCAACTGGTCGCGATCGTGCTGATGCTGTCGGTGATGGCTGTGGTGACGGCGAGCATGGGGTGAGGGCGTTGACCCTCCTCACATCCGACATCCTACCTCTTCTTCCACCCGCCCCGTCGCCCCGGCATCCCGCCGGTCGATTTCGGCGCAGGCCCGAACTCGGGCCCCGACTGCCTTGAATCCGTCGGCTGGATGATCCGGCTGGTGCTGCCGAACGGCTTTGAAGGCAGGCTTGGGCTCGCGCGGTAGGGCAGCGATTCCGGGCCGTGCATCTCGTCGAGATGCGGCTTGTGCACCTTCGAGCCGCTGCCGCTGCCGCTTGCCTTCAGCGCGGAGCTCACGGTCTTTTTCTTCATCGCGCTGACCGGCAGATTGGCGGCATCGCCGTATTTTCGGGTGCCGGCATAGGCGCCCGCCTTGGTGGTGACGGCGCGCTGCTTGGCGGTGGGATCGTCGACCACGGCGAGCTCGGTGGCGCGCAGGCGCTTGACCTCGTCGCGCAGGCGCGCGGCTTCCTCGAAGTTCAGGTCGGCGGCGGCCTCGCGCATCCGCGTCTCGAGGTCGGCGAGCACGGCTTCAAAATTGTGGCCGATCGAGATGACGTCGTCGGTCATGTCGTGACCGCCGACCTCGACCAGCACGTGGTCGCGCTCATAGACCGAGTTGAGGATGTCGCCGATGTTCTTCTTCACGCTTTCAGGCGTAATGCCGTTTGCTGTGTTGTACTCGACCTGTTTTTCGCGGCGGCGGTTGGTTTCGGCGATGGCACGCTCCATCGAGCCGGTCATCTGGTCGGCATAGAGGATCACCTTGCCGTCGACGTTGCGCGCGGCGCGGCCGATGGTCTGGATCAAGGACGTTTCACTGCGCAAAAAGCCTTCCTTGTCGGCATCGAGAATGGCGACCAGCGCGCATTCGGGGATGTCGAGGCCTTCGCGCAACAGGTTGATGCCGACCAGCGCGTCGAACGCACCCAAGCGCAGATCCCTGATGATCTCGATGCGCTCGATGGTGTCGATGTCGCTGTGCATATAGCGGACGCGGATGCCCTGCTCATGCAGGTATTCGGTGAGGTCCTCCGCCATGCGCTTCGTCAGCACCGTGATCAGCGAGCGATAGCCGGCCTGCGCGGTCGCGCGCACCTCGCCGACGAGATCGTCGACCTGGGTGCGCGCCGGGCGAATATCGACCGGCGGATCGATCAGGCCGGTCGGCCTGATCACCTGCTCGACGAACACGCCACCGCTTTCGTTCAGCTCCCAGCTGCTCGGCGTCGCCGACACCGCGATGGTCTGCGGCCGCATCATGTCCCACTCCTCGAAGCGGAGCGGGCGGTTGTCCATGCAGGAGGGCAGGCGGAAACCGTATTCGGCCAGCGTCGCCTTGCGGCGGAAGTCGCCGCGGAACATGGCGCCGATCTGCGGGATGGTGACATGGCTTTCGTCGGCGAAGATCAGCGCGTTGTCGGGGACGTATTCGAACAGGGTCGGCGGCGGCTCGCCGGGGCGGCGCCCGGTGAGATAGCGCGAATAGTTCTCGATGCCGGCGCAGCTGCCGGTCGCTTCCATCATCTCGAGGTCGAAGGTGGTGCGCTGCTCCAGCCGCTGTGCTTCCAGGAGGCGGCCCTGATTGTTGAGCTGGTCGAGCCGCTGCTTCAGTTCCGACTTGATCGACTTGATCGCCTGCACCAGCGTCGGACGCGGCGTCACATAGTGCGAATTGGCGTACATCTTGATGAATTCGAGCTCGTCCTGCTTGTGGCCGGTGAGTGGATCGAACTCCTCGATGCTCTCGATGGTGTCGCCGAACAGGTTCACGCGCCAGGCGCGATCTTCATAGTGCGCCGGGAAAATATCGATCACGTCGCCGCGCACCCGGAAAGTGCCGCGGGTGAAATCGGCCTGGGTGCGCTTGTACTGGAGCGCGACGAGGTCGGCGATCAGCTGGCGCTGGTCGATGCGCTCGCCTTTCTTCAGCGCGAACGTCATCGCGGTGTAGGTCTCGACCGAGCCGATACCGTAGATGCAGGATACCGAGGCGACGATGATGACGTCGTCGCGTTCGAGCAGGGCGCGCGTCGCCGAGTGGCGCATGCGGTCGATCTGCTCGTTGATCGACGAGTCTTTTTCTATGTAGGTGTCCGTGCGCGGGACATAGGCTTCCGGCTGGTAGTAGTCGTAATAGGAGACGAAGTACTCGACCGCGTTATCGGGGAAGAAGTTCTTGAACTCGCCATAGAGCTGGGCGGCCAGCGTCTTGTTCGGCGCCAGGATCAGCGCCGGACGCTGGGTCGCCTCGATCACCTTGGCCATGGTGTAGGTCTTGCCGGACCCGGTGACGCCGAGCAGCACCTGCGAACGGTCGTTGCGCTCGATACCCTCGACCAGCTCCTTGATCGCGGTCGGCTGGTCGCCGCGCGGCTGGTATTCCGACTTGATCTCGAAACGCACGCCGCCTTCGGACTTCTCCGGGCGCGGCGGCCGGTGCGGCGTCCACACCCTCATGGAGCCGTCGTCCTTGCGGAACTCCGGTCGCCCCTCGCGGATCAGCGATTCCAGCGCGTCGGCAGTCGCCTTGACACCGAGCGCCTCCATCTTTGACCGCGGCGGACGCGCCAGCGCTTCGGCATCGTCCTCCTCGGTGGGAAGACCGAGCTGTCGCGCCAGTTCCGGATCGAGCGTCGGGATCGTGGCTGCGGTTCCGTAATTGGCCTGCGGCGCTTCTTGCAGTCCGGCCAGCCGGTCGGCCGGAAAATCCTTCGGTGTCGAGGCGCGCGCGCGATGCGCGGCAGCCTCGCCGCCGGCGCGGCGGTCGCGCGAATTGTCGGGTGGCGGCTGCAGCCCGGTGCCCGATCCAAGCCCCGCATCGCCGCGATTGATCGCAGGATTCAGCAGCTCGGCCAGCGCCGGCCCGATCGGCTGCACATCTGGCCGATGTGCCTTCGAGTTCGGAGCCTTGGTTTTGGGGGATTTCGGGGGAGCAGGTTTCTTCGCCATGAGGCGAATATGGGACGACTCCGCCCTTCAGAAAAGGGCGAAGCTAAGTCCCGGAGCACGCTGCTGACAGCAGGTTGGCAGCAGCGCCGGACTACGCCGCCGGCAGCGGCCCGTCGCCGTCCACGACCGTCAGGCGCGGCTCGAGGATATCGAGATGGATCCCGCCGCAATCGGTGCAGCGCATGGTCCAGTACTCGCAGCCGGCGCGGCCGCCGATCACGCGGACCACCGCGAGATCGCCGTCGCATTCCGGGCAGATCGACAGCACCTGGCGCGAATAAATTCGCGGCCGCCCACCGTCGTCGATTTCGATCACTGACATGGTCAGGTGTTCCCCTACTGTGGCGCGATGTCCTTCAGTCCTGTTGCCGTGCCGCCGGCCTATTCGTCGCTGTCGCCGGCGTGCCGGCGGAAGCGGTCGATGTGATGCTTGGCGTCTGCGATCGCAGCGTCGGGATCCGGCCAGGCGAAGCCGACTTCCATGGTCGGAAACAGCACGCCGTCGATGGCAAGCGGGCTGAAATCGGCGCGCCGGATACGGGCGTGCCACAGTCCCTTGCCAGCTTCGAAGGATTCGATGTCAAAGCCGTCGTAGAGGGTCGTCATTGGAAGTCCCCAAATGCTCAGATGTCGGAGGGTTAGAGGACCACGTTTGCGGATTTCGATATGTGAAGCCGTTCACATCAGGCCGGCTTTTTCAGCCGAACGGCTGAGGCATCAGTTCCGTGCGGCGCGTCCGGACCGCCGCGGCCGGGCCGCGGGTTCCGCCGCCGCCCGCATGATCCAGCGGCGGAACGCGGTAAAATCGCGCTGCTCGGTCTGGAAGCTGCGGTAGATCAGGTACCAGCGCATGCCCTTGGGCACCGAGAGGTCGAACGGCGCCACCAGGCGTCCGGCGGCGAGGTCGTCGTCGATATAGGGCCGGATGCCCATGGCGACGCCGAGTCCGTCGACAGCAGCTTGCAGCGCCTGGCCGTAGAACTGGAACTCCGGCCCGCGCGCATTGATGCGGGTGAGGTTCGCGGCCTTCAGCCAGATCGGCCAGTCCTCCGGCGAATGGGTGACGCGGATCAGACCGGGCCCTTTGAGGTCCGCCGGCCGCTTCAGGCCGGAGGCGAGGCGGGGCACGCAGACCGGCGTGAGGTCGCCCGCGAACAGGGGCTCGGCGACGAGGCCCGGCCAGTCGCCGGTGCCGAGCTTGATGCCGCAGTTCCAGTCCTCGCCGAACGGCGCCTCGGCGCCGCCGGTGGTGAAGCGCACCTCGATGTCGGGCTCTTCGCTGCGAAACTCCGACAGCCGCGGGATCAGCCAGCGCATCGCAAAGGTGTGGCCGACGCCGATGGTGAGCACGCGCACGCTTGCAGGCGCCGTCACCTGCGCGGTGAGGCTGGCGAGCGCATCGAAGATCGGCGTCAGCCCGCTCTGATAGGCGCGGCCCGCCTGCGTCAGCACCAGCCTGTTGGCCTTGCGTTCGAACAGCGCGACGCCGAGCCGCTCCTCCAGCAGATGCACCATGCGGCTGACGGCGGCCGCCGAGACGTTCAGCTCGACCCCGGCGGCGGCAAAGCTGCCGGTCCGCGCCGCCGCCTCGAATGCCTTGATGCCGTTGAGAAAGAGCAGCCGCCGCAAGGGACCCTCAGGAAAGCTGATGCCAGGCCAAGATAACTCAGTTTGCGCAGCCGCGGCAAGCGAGGCACCTTCACCTTGCCCCTCCCCGCGTGCGGGGAGAGAAGCGTGGCGAGGGGGAATGGGCAGTCTGCGTCCCTCGCTTTCGCCGCCCCATCACAGGAGAATCCCCAGGTGACGCCCATCATGATCGCTGCCCTTGGATTGCTGATGGTCGCCACCGCGTTCCTGTCGGGGCTGTTCGGCATGGCGGGCGGGCTGATCCTGATCGGCGTGCTGCTGGCCCTGATGCCGCTGCCGACCGCCATGGTGCTGCATGCGATCACGCAGATGGCCTCGAATGGCTGGCGCGCGTTCCTGTGGCGGGCGCATATCCGCTGGCGGCCGGTCGCAAACTACATGGTCGGCGCTGCCATCGCGCTCGGGGCATGGTCGCTCACGCGCTACGTGCCGGGCAAGCCGACGGCGCTTTTGCTGCTCGGCGCCACGCCGTTCATGGCGCGGCTGTTGCCTGCGAATATCAAGCCCGATCCTGATCAGCTCTGGCAGGGCACGGTCTATGGCACGATCTGCATGGGCCTGATGCTGATGACCGGGGTCTCCGGTCCGCTGCTCGACACCTTCTTCCTCGGCGGCGATTTCGGCCGGCGCGAGAAGGTGGCGACCAAGGCGATGTGCCAGCTCGTCAGCCATTTCACCAAGCTGATCTATTTCGGCGGCATCATCGACCAGGCCGCCTCGCTCGATCCGGTTCTGGCCGGCGTCGCAATCCTCGCCTCGATGCTCGGCACCACGCTGGCGCGGCGCCTTCTCGAAGCCATGACCGACCAGCAATTCATCGCCTGGTCGAACAAGCTGATCACCACCATCGCCTGCTATTACATCGCCTATGGCGGCTGGCTCTTGGTTCGCACGCCGGTATTGGCCGCCTTCGACAAGGGAGGTTTGCAATGAGCTGTGAGGCCGACCCGCTGGTGCTTGATTTCGTCGAATGGATCGCACGCGAGCCGCGCGCCTATGCCGAGGTGATCTCGACCTGGAAGACCTCGTGCCCGCGCCTCACCATCTGGGAGGACGCCGCCGACCGCGGCTTCGTCGCGCGCGAGACAGTGCCAGGCCTCGGGCTCGTCATTGCCGTGACGGAAGACGGGGAGAAGCTGCTGCGCGCCAACGGGCGATAGTTGGCAGAGCGCTTCTGTCCCCACATCGTCATTGCGAGCGTCAGCGAAGCAATCCAGAATGCCTCCGCGGAAGCAGTCTGGATTGCTTCGTCGCAAGAGCTCCTCGCAATGACGGAGCCTGTGGAGACCCTGCATGTCGCTCAAGCTCTACGAACTCGTCGGCACCGATGCCTCGCGTCCCTTCAGCCCGTATTGCTGGCGCACGCGGATGGCGCTGGCCCATAAGGGGCTGACGGCGCAATCGCTGCCGTGGCGCTTCACCGAGAAGAGCGCGATCGCGCCGCACGGCTCGGAGAGGGTTCCGGTGCTGCTGCATCACGACAGGCCCGTGGTCGATTCCTGGGCGATCGCTGGATATCTCGAAGACAATTTTCCCGATCGTCCCTCGCTGTTCGGCGGCGAGGGCGGTCGCGCCATGGCGCGCATGATCAATGCTTGGGGCGACATCGCCATCATCGGCGGCATCTTTCCGCTCATCATCGCCGACATCCCGAACAACCTCGCCGAGGTCGATGCCGCCTATTTCCGCTCGTCGCGTGAAGCCCGCTTCGGCGGCAAGACGCTGGAAGAGATCATGGCGAGCCGCGACAGCGGCGTCGTCGCGTTCCGCAAATCGCTGGAGATCATGCGGCAGACGTTCAAGTCTCAGCCCTATCTGGGCGGAGCCGCGCCGAACTACGCCGACTACATCGTGTTCGGCGGTTTCCAATGGGCGCGCGTGGTGAGCCCGTTCAAGCTGCTCGAGGCGGATGATCCGGTCTATGCCTGGCGCGAGAAGCTGCTCGATGCATTCGACGGCATGGCAAGGAAGTCGCCAGGGTATGCGGTGTAGGTTTCGTAGCCCGGATGGAGCGCAGCGCAATCCGGGAATCGCGCCACAAGCGATGACGGCCCCGGATTACGCTCGCGCTCCATCCGGGCTGCGCACCGCCGCCTTGCGCAAGCATTCCCGGCACAAGCAATCCTCGCCCTTCACCGGCATCGGCAGCTTGGCTGTCTCCTCCGCGCACCAGCAATTGCCCGACAGATCGCAGCCGAACTCGGTGCCGCAGCGGGAACAGAGAAGGCGGCGCGGAGCCGGTTGCGCAATCGTGATTTCTTTCGGATTTGTCATGATTTACGTCGAAGCTTTGCCGTCATTTTCATGTCGGGTTCATCTCTCGCCGCGGTATATTAGGCGCCGCGCGCAGGCCATGGAAGTGGTTGGCAAGGCGCGGAGGACAAATCGATGGCCCGCGATTCCCAAGCCGCTCTCGTCGCGCTGAACCGCTTCGGCTTCGGTCCGCGCGGCGGCGCATCCGGCGATCTCATCAATGCGGCCTCCGATCCACGCGGCTTCGTGAAGGCGGAGCTGGCGCGTCCCCTTGGCGCGCTGCTGGAGGCGCCGGGCCTGCAATCGACGCCGCAACTCGGGCAGGCCGTGTTCGCCTATCAGGACGAGGTCAAGCAGGCGCGCGAGGCCGCGAAGGCCGTGGCGCCGACCGAAGCGCCGGCGCCGACGCCGCCCGCGGACCAGAAGCCCGACAACCAATTGCGCCGCAATCTCTCGCTCAACACGGTGGCGAGCGAGATATCAGGTCGGCAGATGGCGGAGGCGAAGCCCGAGGCCATGCAGCCCAACGCTGCGGCACCTGCTGCTGCAAAACAGCCGCAGCAGCCCCTCAACGTGATCCAGAAGACGTTTCGCGCTGAGGCGCTGGCGCGGTTGCAGCGCGCGATGATGGTCGATTGCGGCTTCACCGAGCGCCTCGTCGTGTTCTGGTCCAATCATTTCTGCATCTCCGCGAGCAAGGGCGAGCTGGCGCGGATGTGGGCCGGCGCGTTCGAGCGCGAGGCGATCCGCCCACATGTGCTCGGGCGCTTCGCCGACTTGCTGAAGGCGGTGGAGCAGCATCCGGCGATGCTGTTCTTCCTCGACAATCAGCAATCGCTCGGGCCGGATTCGCGCGCAGGCCAGAACCGCAAGCGCGGGCTCAACGAAAATCTCGCGCGCGAGATCATGGAGCTGCATACGCTCGGCGTCGGCGGCGGCTATACGCAGGAGGACGTCACCTCGCTCGCGCGCATCATCACCGGCTGGACCTTTGCCGGCCGGCAGGGGCAGCTCGGGGCGCCCGGGTCGTTCGTGTTCAACGCCAATGCGCATCAGCCCGGGCCGCAGCTGCTGCTCGGCAAGACCTATGAGGCGACCGGTCTGGCGCAGGGCGAAGCCGCGCTCGCCGACATTGCGCGCCATCCGTCGACCGCGAATTTCATCGCCACAAAATTCGTGCGCCACTTCGTCGCCGACGATCCGCCGCCGGCGCTGGTGGCGCGCTTGCGCGATGTCTTCGTCAGGACCGACGGCGACCTCAAGGCGCTCGCGACCGCGCTGGTCGATTCCGACGAGGCATGGAAGGCGCCGCTCACCAAGATGCGCTCGCCTTACGATTTCCTGGTTGCGAGCGGCCGGCTGCTCGCGCGCGTGCCGGAGGATCCCGGCCCGTATCTCAACAGCCTCAATTTGCTCGGCCAGCCGCTATGGTCGCCGGCCGGTCCCAATGGCTTCCCCGATACGGCTGCGGCCTGGGCGGCGCCCGAGGGCATGAAGCTGCGGCTCGACATCGCCTCGCAGATGGGCGCGCGGCTCGGGCCCAACATCGATCCGCTCGATCTGCTTGGATTCGCCGCCGCTGATGCGGCCTCCGCCGAAACGCGGCGAACCATTGAGCGCGCCGAATCGCGCCAGCAGGCCCTGGCCCTGCTGTTGATGTCGCCCGAACTGCAGAGGAGATGAAGATGATCGACTGCGTCGAAAACCGGCTCCTCACCTCGCGCCGCGGCCTTCTGCTCGGCGGTGCCTCCTTCGCGGCCTGGGCCTACTTGCCGAAATTCGCGCGCGCCGCCGGCGGTCGCGACCCGCGCCTGGTCGTGGTGATCCTGCGCGGCGCGCTCGACGGGCTCGCCACCGTCGCGCCGATCGGCGACCCTGATTATGCCGGCCTGCACGGTTCGATCGCGCTGACGGCGGACGGCGCGCATGCCGCGACGAAGCTCGATTCCTTCTTCGCACTGCATCCGGCGATGCCGGAATTTGCGCGCATGTATCGCGACCAGCATGCCGCGGTGATCCACGCTGTCTCGACGCCCTATCGCGACCGCTCGCATTTCGACGGCCAGGACGTGCTCGAGAGCGGTTATGCGGGGCCGGGCCGCGTGCAGTCCGGCTGGCTCAATCGCGCGCTGGAAGCGCTGCCGCGCGGCGAGCGCGTGTCGAGCGGGCTCGCGGTCGGCCCCACCACGCCGCTGGTGCTGCGCGGCAATGCGCCGACCGTCGGCTGGGCGCCGGTCGCGCTGCCGCAGGCCGATGACGACACCGCGATGCGCCTGGTCGATCTCTACCGTCATCGCGATCCCGCGCTCGCCGCGGCGCTGACGCAGGGCCTGCAGCTGGAGAAGGCCGCGAGCGGCGACGACATGAAGCCGAAGCCGGGCAACCAGGTCGCGCAGATGCGTCAGGTCGCGCGCGGCGCGGCCAAGCTGATGGCCGCCGATGACGGCCCGCGCATCGCCGCGCTCGCCTTCGACGGCTGGGATACGCACGCCAACGAAGGCGGCCCGGTCGGACGCCTCGCCTTCCTGCTCGGCGGTCTCGACGGCGCGCTCGCCGAATTCGAAAGCGGCCTTGGCGATCGCTGGCGCGACACCGTCGTCGTGGTCGCCACCGAGTTCGGCCGCACCGCGCGCATCAACGGCACCGACGGCACCGACCACGGCACCGGCACCATCGCCCTGCTCGCCGGCGGCGCCGTGAAAGGCGGCCGCGTCATCTCCGACTGGCCCGGGCTCAGGCCTGCCAACCTCTATGAGGGCCGCGACCTCAAGCCCACCACCGATTTGCGCTCCGTGATCAAAGGCGTGCTGCAGGGCCAGTTCGGCCTGTCCGATCAGGTGCTGGCCCAGACCGTGTTCCCGGACAGTGCAGGCGCAAAGCCGATGAAGGGGCTGGTCGCCTAACTGTCATTCCGGGGCGCGCGAAGCGCGAGCCCGGAATCCATTCATCCACTGGTTCTGTCGCCAGATGGATTCCGGGCCTGCGCCTTGCGGCGCATCCCGGAATGACGACATGATTGGCGAAACATCAGGAGAATCGCCCATGTACATCGCCATGAACCGCTTCCGCGTCGCCAAGGGCTCCGAGGCCGCCTTCGAGCAGGTCTGGCTCACGCGCGACACGCATCTGGACAAGGTGCCCGGCTTCGTCGAATTCCATCTGCTGCGTGGCCCCGAGCTCGAGGACCACACGCTGTACGCGTCACATACCGTATGGGCCAATCACGCCGCGTTCGACGCCTGGACCAAGTCGGAGGCGTTTCGCGCCGCGCATCACCGGGCCGGCGACAACAAGCCGCTATATCTCGGCCATCCCCAGTTCGAGGGCTTTGAGGTGATGCAGACGGTGGGACGCGGCGCGAAGTAGCGGCGCCAAGTAACGGCGCGAGGTAACGCGCCGCATCACCCCTTCGTAATCCGGTCGATCTCGGCGAGATCCTCGGCCGTGAGCTGCCAGGCGATCGCCTTGACGTTCTGCTCGACCTGCTCGACGCGGGTGGCGCCGGCGATCACGCTCGACACTTGCGGGCGTGCAGCCAGCCAGGAGAAGGCGAGCTCAAGCATGGAATGGCCGCGCGCCTTGGCAAAGGCCTGCAGCTTTTCGACGACGTCCTCGTTGCGCGGCGTGACATAGCGCTCGCGCAGCGCCGGCACCTTGCCGAAGCGGGTGTCGGCGGGGGCGGTCGCGCCGCGCTGGTATTTGCCGGTCAGCAGGCCGCTTGCGAGCGGGAAGAACGGCAGGAGGCCGAGCCTGTATTCCGTTGCTGCGGGCAGCAGATCCTTCTCGATGTCGCGGACCACGAGGCTGTACTCGTCCTGCGCCGAGACGAAGCGGCTCACATTCATCGCGCGCGCGGTGAACTCGGCCTCCGCGATCCGCCACGCCGGAAAGTTGGAATGGCCGATATAGCGGACCTTGCCCTGGCGGACGAGATCGTCGAGCGCGCGCAGCGTCTCTTCCAGCGGCGTCAGCGGATCGTAATCATGCTGCTGGTAGAGATCGATGTAGTCGGTCTTGAGCCGCGTCAGGCTGGCCTCGACCGCATTCATGATGTAGCGGCGCGAGGCGCCCTGCTTGGTGCCGTCGGTCGCCATCGGCTTGGAATATTTGGTTGCGAGCACGATGTCCTTGCGGCGGTCGCCGAGCACCGTGCCCAGCACCGTCTCCGAACCGCCCATGCCGGCATAGATGTCGGCGGTGTCGAACAGCGTGATGCCGAGGTCGATCGCCCGGTGGATCACCTTGCGCGAGGTTTCCAGATCGGTGCGCTGGCCGAAATTGTTGCAGCCGAGCCCGACCGCGGACACGCGCAGGCCGGAGCCGCCGAGATTGCGAATTTCCATGGGAGATCCTGTCAGACGAGAGCCGGCGGCCATTGTGACCGCGGTGCGCTGCAGCGGCAAGCGCCTCGCCTCGCGTTGCAGCCATGCCGACAACAAGCGGCAGGCAAAAAAATGCGGCCCCCGTAGACGCGGCGACTCACGGGGGCCGCTTGGGGCGCTTGATCGGTGACGGGGGGCCTGATCAGACGCGACTGCAGGATAGTCCCGGCGTGTTACGCGCCGGTGACATCTGGAGTTATCCACAGGCCCCGAAAGTCAGAATATCTTGCGATAGACGATGAAGCCGGAGCGTTCTGCGACCTTGTCGTACAGGCTCTGCGCGGTGGTGTTGGTCTCGTGCGTCTGCCAGTAGACGCGCGGCGATCCCGCGAGTTTTGCACGCTCGTATACGCCGTAGATCAGCGCCGAGGCGACGCCCTTGCCGCGCGCGGCTGGAAGCGTGAACAGGTCCTGCAGATAGCACGAGGGCTCGATCGCCGTGGTGCTGCGGTGGAACAGGTAGTGCGTCAGCCCGAGCAGCTTGCCGTCGCTCTCGGCGACCAATCCATGCACCGGCTCATAGGCATCGAAGAAGCGCTGCCAGGTCATCTCAGTGATCTCGGGCGCGAGCGCGGTCGGACCGGAGCGGCCGTAGAAGGCGTTGTAGCCGTTCCACAGCGGCAGCCATTGGTCGTAGTCCTGCCGGGCGACGGAGCGAATGGTGAGCGACATCTAGGAAATCCGTGGGGCGATGAGGCATCCTTCATACGGGATCATCGCGGTGCGGATCAATCGCGCCGCGGCGCATCATCACTCCGCGACGCCCAAATGGCGGATCAGTTTCTGCCCCGTCGGATCGCGCAGCGAGCGATAATAGTCGGCGCGTTCGGGCGCGTCGGTGTGGCGCACGAGGTCGGTCACCGGCGTGTAGCTCAGCATGCGGCCGCCGTCGGGCAGCGCAGTGCAGACGAAGCGCAGCACCTTGCCATTGCGCAAGGCGATATTGATCGGCGTGGCATCGCCGGTCCGCACCATCTCCATGCGCTGCGCGATGAAGACGCCGAGCTCGTCCTGCGGCAATTCGAACGCGCCCGTGTCGCGGCCGTGATACATCAGTGCGATGAAGGGCGGCTTGTCGTCGGCCATCTCCTCCGGCAACGCAAAATATTTGCGAAATGCGCGGTTGATGAATTCGGCGCGGGTCTCCGCATCGAGCAGCACGATGCCGATATCGACCTGGTCGAGCGCGGCCGACAGCCGCGCGGCAGTGGCGTGGTTGCGCCGCTCGGCAGCGAAGGCATCGAGCAGCCGCTCGCGCACCAATCCGGTGACGGCCGCGGTGCCGGTGGTCGTCAGCGCGAGCAGGGAAAGCTGCACGAGTTCGCTCGCGGCAAAGCCCGGCGCGGCGCGATGGCCGAGCGCGAGCAGCACCGCGCCGATCACGGCGATAACGGCGCTGCCGAGCGCGGATGCAAAGCCGGAAAGCGACCCGGCCAGCGCCACGATGCCGACGAACAGCGGCGCGAGCGAGAGAGCGGGAGCATCGCGATCGAGCAGGATCGCCAGCAGTGCGATCGCTGCCGTCAGCACGGGACCGGACATGGCGCGCCATCCGAACCGCATGGGCCTTGCTCATTCCTCCCTGAACGAGATAAGGCCACCAGACTGTCCCATGGCTGCGCAAGCGCAACCCGATTTCGCGCGGCGCGCTGAATCAGGGCTTGCCCGCGCCGCCAAAGCTTTCGGATGATTTTAGGCCAAATGCGCGTGCTCGATGCGCTGCAGGGCCGGAGCATTCCATGTCGACGTCCCCGGCCCCTTGCGGGTGCCGACGAAAATCAACAGCGACGCCGCGACCAGGATGGCCGCCGTCAGGGTGATTGCAACGATGACCACAGGCGATTTCATCACTGTCCCGTCACGATGCATCGGGCGCGGGGCCGCGCGGCACCTTGAAGCCATTCCGCGATGAAACGGGGATCAGACCGGCAGACCCATCGCCATGGTCGCCTTGGTCGACAGCACAGTGAGGGTGACGATCAGGCACAGCGAGAGCGCGGCGACGGCGAGCGAGGCCGCGACCGCGTTGGTCAGCCGGGAAGACGAAACGGTATCGGTTTGGCCTTGAAAGCCGACCGTGCCGGACACCCGCATCATGGTCTAAATCCTTCAACGTGCGAGCGAATCACCCGCAACGCCAAACAATCTCACAATTTCAACCGGCAATATTGGGGCGGCGATCGCGCTGAATATGGCAGGATTTGGGCAAAGGTTAACGCCATGCCCGCTATTTCTTAACGCCGCGCCTGATCTCAGGCTCCGGCGGCGATGCTGGCGGGGTCGTCGATGTCGGCGGGGCGCCAATCCATGGCAACGAAGCCGGGCGCGGCCTCGACGCGCTTCAGCCAGTTCCGGATCGCCGGGAAGGGCTGCAGGTCGAAGTCGCAGCGGTCGGCGAGATGGGTGTAGCCGTACAGCGCAATGTCGGCGACCGTGAGCTGGCGGGCAGCGAAGTAGTCGCAGGTTCTGAGGTGGTTCTCCATCACCTGGAGCGCGCCATAGCCGCGCTCCATCCAGTCCTCCAGCGCGTGGGTCTGCAGGTCGCGGCCGCCCTTGACCAGCGACAGCCAGAAATAGGCGGCGCCGATATTCGGCTCGAGCGCGTGCTGCTCGAAGAACATCCATTGCAGCGCCTCGGCGCGATCGATCCGGTTCTCCGGCGCCAGCGGCGTGCCGACGGCGACATACCAGAGGATGGCGTTGGACTCGGCGAGATAGCGGTTGTCGCCGACCTCGAGCAGCGGCACTTGTCCCGACGGATTCTTGGCCAGGAAGTCAGGCGTCTTGCTCTCGCCGCGCAGAATGTCCACCTCGATCGCTTCGTAAGGTACGTTCAGCAGCGCCAGCGCAAGGCGGACCTTGTAGCTGTTGCCCGAGCGTTGCATCGAATAGAGCTTGTACATTCTGGGAGTTCGATTCCGAAGGATGGAAGGCGCGGCGCGCGTTGCCCCGCACCGCGGCTAAACAATGATGCCGATGCGAATCCGCCGCAAGGGCTCGGCAATAGAAAAACTCGAAATCCCTACCGCACTGCATCACGAGGGAAGATCATGTTCGCGCCGCGCTGCAAATCAGATCACGCTTGCGTCAACATGCAAGACTCATCGCGTCGCGCAATCGTGTACCACGCGCGTCATCGTCATGCCCGGGCTTGTCCCGGGCACTCCACGTTCTTCGTCCAGTGTGGCAAGGCGTGGCTGGCCGGGCCTTCGCCTCGCCGAAGCGGCTTCGGCCGCGCAGGCGGGACAAGCCGGCCATGACGACGTTTCGATTATATCTGCGTGCAACACGCAAAATTGCTCCGAGGACAAGCCTTCCCGGATATGAGCGATTTCGACGGCAAAGTTGCCGATTGTTGCGGGAAATCCGGCCTTGAAACGCTCCAAGCCCGTAAACTTTCTGAAGATCGGGCCGAAGTTTCTTGCGGCGCAGCGGCACACGTTTTAGGGTGGCTCCATTCCCACAATCAGAGTCGTGCGACCCATGGGTTCACGACGCTTGTCAGGAGATGACGATGTCCTTCCTTGCCGCTGCGCTCGACCGTGTGAAGCCGTCCGCGACCATCGCGGTCACGGATAAAGCACGCGCGCTGAAAGCGGCGGGCCGCAACGTCATCGGCCTTGGCGCCGGCGAGCCCGACTTCGACACGCCCGCCAACATCAAGCTCGCGGCGATCCGCGCCATCGAGGCTGGCAAGACCAAGTACACCGCGGTCGACGGCATCCCCGAGCTGAAGGACGCGATCATCGCGAAGTTTCAGCGCGAGAACGGCGTCGCCTACAAGCCGAACCAGATCATCGTCGGCACCGGCGGCAAGCAGGTGCTCTACAACGCGCTGATGGCGACCATCAATCCGGGTGACGAGGTGATCATCCCGGCTCCCTATTGGGTCAGCTATCCTGAAATGGTGGCGCTCGCCGGCGGTGAGCCGGTGCCGGTGGTCTGTACCGCGGCATCAGGTTTCAAGCTCGGAGCCGAGGCGCTCGAGCGCGCGATCACGCCGAAGACCAAATGGGTGATCCTGTGCTCGCCGTCGAACCCGACCGGCGCGGCCTATACGCGCGCCGAGCTGAAGGCGCTCACCGACGTGCTGGTCAAGCATCCGCATGTGTGGGTGATGACCGACGACATGTACGAGCACCTCGTCTATGACGACTTCCAGTTCACCACGGTCGCGCAGGTCGAGCCCAGCCTTTACGACCGCACGCTCACCGTGAACGGCGTGTCGAAAGCCTATTGCATGACCGGCTGGCGCATCGGCTATGCCGGCGGCCCGGCCCAGCTCATCAAGGCGATGTCGACCATCCAGTCGCAGTCGACCTCGAACCCGTGCTCGATCGCGCAATGGGCGTCGGTGGAAGCGCTGAACGGTCCGCAGGATTTCATCCCCGCCAACAACAAGGTGTTCAAGGAGCGTCGCGACCTCGTCGTCTCCATGCTGAACCAGGCCAATGGCATCGAGTGCCCACGTCCCGAAGGCGCGTTCTACGTCTATCCCTCCTGTGCCGGCACGATCGGCAAGAAGGCGCCGTCGGGGAATGTGATCGGAAATGACGAGCAGTTCGTCACCGAGCTGCTGGAGACCGAGGGCGTTGCCGTCGTGCAGGGTTCGGCCTTCGGCCTCGGCCCGGCGTTCCGCATCTCCTACGCGACCAAGACCTCGGACCTCGAAGACGCCTGCAAGCGCATCCAGCGCTTCTGCGGCAACCTGCGCTGAGCCTGTCGCGACCGACTTCAGGAAAGGCCCGCCTCTGGCGGGCCTTTTTTGTTCGCACGCCTATCATCGTGTGCGATCTGGCGCCATTGCGGCTGTTGTGGCATAGACCATCGCGCAACACGGGTGGGGTGCTCTCTCTGCTCGCATCACACTTAGCCGGAGATATTTCATGCGCCGTTCGTTCATCTTCGCCGGGCTCGCTGCCGCCAGCCTCGTTGCCTCCGTCACGAGCAGCGACGCTCAGCAGCAGAGGATGGTGCAGGTCGGCGTGCTCGAATGTCGCGGCGGCGCCAGCGTCGGCTTTGTGGTGGGGTCTGTCACCAATCTCGGCTGCGTGCTGCGCGCCGAGGGCCTGCCCGAAGACCGCTACGTCGCGACGATCCGCAAAGTCGGCCTCGACCTCGGCATCACCCAGGAGACGGCGCTCGCCTGGGGCGTGTTCGCACCGGTGAACCGGCTCGGTCCTGGCGATCTCGCCGGCAATTACGCCGGCGCGCAGGGCAGCGCCTCGGTCGGCGTCGGCCTTGGCGGCAACGTGCTGGTCGGCGGCTCAAATAATTCGATCGCGCTCCAGCCACTTAGCGTCCAGGGCCAGGTCGGCCTCAACGTCGCCGCCGGACTCGAGAGCCTGGAACTCCGCCCGGGCCGTTAAGTTGCGCCAGCGGCGCTGCCGCCTTTACCTCTCCCCGACGGGGAGAGGTTGGAACACGGGGCGTTGAGACCTAATCTAACTGACGACGCACCGCAGCGACGTTTGACGCTTGCCAAATCTGGGGGACGGGCAGAGCATCTGCGTTTGCCGACCCAATCACGGGCCGAGCTCCACACCAAGGAGGCGGCGAAATGGGACAAGACGTCAGAAGTCCCCGAGGTCCACGGTGCATTGCGCTGGTGGGCCCTTTCCAATCAGGTAAAACCACACTTCTCGAAGCGATCCTGGCGCGGACGGGCGCAATCCCGCGCGCCGGCAGCGTCGACGCCGGTACGTCGGTCGGCGACGCCACGCCTGAGGCCCGTCATCACAAGATGAGCGTTGGGCTCACTGCTGCCACCACGAGTTTCATGGGCGACAGCTATACCTTCCTGGATTGTCCCGGTTCCGTCGAGTTCGCCCACGACATGCGCGCCGCGCTGCCCGCGGTCGACGCCGCCATCGTGGTGTGCGAGGCCGACGAGAAGAAGCTGCCGCAGCTTCAGATCATCCTGCGCGAGCTGGAGGAGCTGAAGATCCCGCGTTTCCTGTTCCTCAACAAGATCGACCGCGCCAACAAGCGCATCCGCGAGACGCTCGCGATGCTGCAGCCCGCCTCGCGCGTGCCGCTGGTGCTGCGCCAGATCCCGATCTGGAAGGGCGAGCTGATCGAGGGCTTTGTCGATCTCGCGCTGGAACGTGCGTTCATCTATCGCGAGCATAAGGCCTCCGAAGTGATTGCGCTCGACGGCGGCAATCTCGATCGCGAGAAGGAGGCCCGCTTCTCGATGCTGGAAAAGCTCGCCGATCACGACGACGCGCTGATGGAGCAATTGCTCGAGGACATCCAGCCGCCGCGCGATGCCGTGTTCGACGACCTCGCCCGCGAGTTGCGCGAAGGGCAGATCTGCCCGGTTCTTCTGGGCGCGGCCGCCCGCGAAAACGGCGTGCTGCGTCTGATGAAGGCGTTGCGCCACGAGGCGCCGGGCATTGCCGAGACCGCAAAACGTCTCGGTGCGCCGGAAAGCAAGGATGCGCTCGGTTTCGTCTTCAAGACGCTGCACTCGCAGCACGGCGGAAAGCTGTCGCTGACGCGGCTGCTCGCCGGCCATCTCGACGACGGCGCCACGCTGCAATCCTCCTCCGGTGGTGCCGGCCGCGTCTCCGGCATCCTCGCCGTCAGCGGCGCTTACGACAGCAAGCGCGCCTCGGCCGAAGCAGGTGACACCGTGGCGCTCGCCAAGCTCGATCCGGTCAAGACCGGCGACACCGTCTCGAGCGGCAAGATCGCGCCGGCTGCGCTCAAGGCCTCGGAGCCGACGCCGCCGGTGCTCGCCATGTCGGTTGCGGCCACCGACCGCAAGGACGACGTCAAGCTCGGCCAGGCCTTGATGCGGCTGCACGAGGAGGATCCGTCCCTCGTCATCGTGCAGAATGCCCAGACCCACGACACCGTGCTGTGGGGGCAGGGCGAGATGCACCTGCGTGTCGCCAGCGAGCGGCTCAGCGACCGCTTCGGCGTCAAGATCACCTCGCATCCGCCCGCGATCGGTTACCAGGAGACCATCCGCAAGCCGATCGTCCAGCGCGGCCGCCACAAGAAGCAGTCCGGCGGTCACGGCCAGTTCGGCGATGTCGTGCTCGACATCAGGCCGCTGCCGCGCGGCGAAGGTTTCAGGTTCGCCGAGAAAGTCGTCGGCGGTGCGGTGCCGCGCAACTATATCGGCGCGGTGGAAGAAGGCGTTGTCGACGGGCTCGCCCGCGGCCCGCTCGGCTTCCCCGTCACCGATGTGGAGGTGACGCTGACGGACGGCTCCTATCACAGCGTCGATTCCTCCGACCTCGCCTTCCGCACGGCGGCGCGGATCGGGCTCAACGAAGGCCTGCCGCAATGCCAGTCGGTCTTGCTGGAGCCGATCCACATGGTCGAGATCGTCTGTCCGACCGATGCCACCGCCAAGATCAACGCGATCCTGTCGGCGCGGCGCGGCCAGATCCTCGGCTTCGACACCCGCGAGGGCTGGAGCGGCTGGGACTGCGTTCGCGCCATGATGCCGGAAGCCGAGATCGGCGAGCTGATCGTCGAGCTGCGTTCGGCCACCGCCGGTGCCGGCAGCTTCACGCGCCAGTTCGACCACATGGCCGAAGTTACCGGCCGCGCCGCCGACCAGATCATCGCCGCGCATCAGCACGCGGCGTGATCGGTTAGGGACGCCCCACTCTCTCGCTCCCTCTCCCCCGTTCTCAGGGGCAGGGGGAGGCGTGAGGGACTGTCTCTACGAGGGCGGCACTTTATGTGAGCCACGCCCTCTCCACGTCATTGCGAGTTTAGAAGCAATCCAAAGTCTTTCTCGGGAGACGATCGCGCGTCCGGTTGCCGATATCAGGGGCGCGCGAGATGCAGCTGCCCCCGTCGCCGACGAGACCGTGAGCCGGCGGCCTGATCGGCACCGTGGCGCCGGCGCGCTTGACAGGACCGGCCGGACACGAAATGGATCGCCCTCGAACACGACCCGGGGGAAGGATGACCACGCCCAAACCGCCCGCAGCCTGCCTGATCGGATGGCCGGCCGCGCATTCGCGCTCGCCGCTGATCCATCGTTACTGGCTGCGCACGCTCGGCATCGCAGGTGGCTATGTCATCGAGGCCGTTCCGCCGGATGATTTGCGCGATTTCGTGCTGCGGCTGTCGCTGCGCGGCTTTGTCGGGGCAAATGTCACCATTCCGCACAAGGTCGGCGTGATGGAGCTATCGACCCCCGACGCGCGCGCCAGGGCCGTGGGCGCCGCCAACACGCTGTGGTTCGAAGATGGAGAGCTGCGCTCGACCAATACAGACGTCGAGGGCTTTCTCGGCAATCTCGACGCCACCGCGCCGGGCTGGGGCAAGGCCGGTGACGCGCTGGTGCTGGGGGCGGGCGGCGCCTCGCGCGCGGTGGTATTCGGCCTGCTCGACCGCGGCTTCGCCAATGTCCATCTTGCCAACCGCACCCTGGCGAACGCCGCGGCACTTGCGGCGCAGTTCGGGCCGAACGTGCATCCGCTGGCCTGGGACGGCATCAATGACGTGCTGCCGCGTGCAAAACTTCTCGTGAACACGACCTCGCTCGGCATGCATGGCCAAGGCGCGCTCGAGGTCGATGTGGCGCGTCTGCCGGAAGCCGCCGTCGTCGCCGACCTCGTCTATGTTCCATTGGTGACGCCGCTGCTCGCGGCCGCCCGCGCCCGCGGGCTCCGGACCGCCGATGGGCTCGGCATGCTGCTGCACCAGGCGGTGCGCGGCTTCGAGCTGTGGTTCGGCCGGCGGCCCGAGGTGACCGCCGAGCTCCGGGCCTTGGTCGAGGCCGACCTCACAAAGACTTGAGAGAATAGTGCGCTGTCTCCGGCGTTCTACCCCGTGGGGACAATCGGAGACATCAATGACGATCCAACGTGACAGTTTCACGCGCCCGCTCATCGCTGCCGCGATGGTGGTTGCTTCCACCTTTGCCGCCGTCGCGCAAAAGGCGCCGGTGCCGACCCGCGTGCGCGGCACGATCGAGAACGCCGATGGTGACACGCTGCAGGTCAAGTCGCGCAGCGGCGAGGAGGTCAAGCTGCATATCGCCCCGGACGCGCGCGTCGTCGGTGTCACCAGGATCTCGCTCGCCGACATCAAGGTCGGCTCCTTCGTCGGCGCCACCACCGTGCCGGGCCCTGATGGCGGCAACAATGCCGTCGAGGTGCATGTGTTTCCGGAGAACATGCGCGGCACCGGCGAGGGCTCGCGGCCCTATGATCTCAAGCCCAATTCCAGCATGACCAACGCCACGGTGTCGGAGAGCGTGGTCGGCAATGACGGTCATACGCTGCTGGTGAAGTACAAGGACGGCGAGAAGAAAGTTTTCGTCTCCGATATGACGCCCGTGGTGACCTTCGTTCCCGGCGACAAATCGGAACTGAAGGCCGGCGCCCAGGTCATCGCCTTCATGAAGCAACTGCCCGATGGTTCGTTCGAGACCGACCGCGTCAGCGTCGGCCGAGACGGCCTGACCCCGCCGATGTGAAGTGAAGCATGCTGCCGCCGATGTGAGGGCGCTAGCATCGCAGGGTGGGTTAGGCGAAGCCGTAACCCGCCGTGCTTCCGCAAATGCCGACCGAAGTTGGCGGGTTACGCTCAACGGATGCGCTTCGCCCATCCGTTGAGCTAACCCGCCCTACGGCACCGCCCTTGCGGCTATACCGCAATCACGTGATCGTCGATCTCGTCGATCCGGTTGACGCCGCACAGGCCCATCGTGGTCAGCAGCTCTTTCTGGATGATGTCGATCGCCTTGGCGACGCCGGCCTGGCCGCCGGCGCCCAGGCCATAGGCATAGGCGCGGCCGATCATGCACGACTTGGCGCCGAGCGCGAGCGCGCGCATCACGTCCTGGCCGGAGCGGATGCCGCCGTCGAACATGATCTCCATCTTGTCACCGACCGCGTCCGCAATCTCCGGCAGCACCTCGATCGAGGACGGCGCGCCGTCGAGCTGACGGCCGCCATGGTTCGACACCACCAGCGCCTGCGCGCCGGTCTTGGCCGCTTCCTCGGCGTCCTCGACGTCCAGAATGCCCTTGATGATGAGCTTGCCCGGCCAGATGCTCCGGATCCAATCGACGTCTTTCCAGTTCAAGGACGTGTCGAACTGCGAGGCCGTCCATTCGGCGAGCCGGTTGAGGTCCTCGGTGTTCTTCACGTGGCCTGCGATGTTGCCGAAGGTGCGGCGCTTGCCCTGCAGCACGCCCGAGACCCAGGCCGGCTTGGTGGCGAAATCCAGGAATTTCGACAGCGTCCACTCCGGCGGGATCGTCATGCCGTTCTTGATGTCGGCATGGCGCTGGCCGATCACCTGCAGGTCGACCGTGAGAACCAGCGCACTGCACTTGGCGGCGATCGCGCGCTGGATCAGCTCCTTGATGAAGCCGCGGTCCTTCATCACGTAGAGCTGGAACCAGAACGGCTTGTCCACGGCGGCCGCGATGTCCTCGATCGAGCAGATCGACATGGTCGATTGCGTGAACGGGATGCCGGCGGCCTGCGCCGCGCGGCAGGCGTGGATCTCGCCGTCGCCATGCTGCATGCCGAGCAGCCCGACTGGCGCCAGGATCAGCGGCATGGTCGAGGGCTCGCCCAAAATAGTCGTCGAGGTGTCGCGCTTGGAGACGTCGACCAGGATACGTTGGCGGAACTTGATGGCTTGCATGTCCTCGCGATTGGCCCGCAGCGTTTCCTCGGCATAGGAGCCGCGGTCGCAATAGTCGAAGAATGCCTTCGGCACGCGGCGCTTATGCAGCGCGCGAAGATCGTCGATACAGGTGATGTGCTTCATGAACGTTCCCGGCCCATCTTGTCTTGAGAGTCTTGCATCGGAAGATTGAGGGGTCATCTAGCATGGTTGGATGCGCAGCCAAATCGTTTGCGAGAGGGACCATGATGACCAAGCCGCACACGGGGCCTTCGCCGGAACAGATCAAGGAGAAGCAGGCCCTCGACGACGCGCTCGAAGAGGGCCTCGAGGAGACCTTCCCGGGCTCCGATCCCGTCAACGTCACCCAGCCGGCGCCTAGCCGCGAGGATGGTCATGTGAAGCGGAAGGGGTGAGGCCGGTTCCGGCTCATTCCGGCGACAAAAGCGGAAATATAATGTTAACAGCCGGTTACCGGACAGCCCAGTTCCCGGTTCCGTAATGATTCATCATATTTTTTGAAGCCAATTTAGCCCTCCAGGCATTATAAAGTCCCCAGCAAATCAGGGATGCGGGGCCTGTTCGGGCACCCGGAGGTTGTCGTGGGGATCCCTGGTTGTTGCGTGGGGGACGATGATGAGCCGCAAATATTTCGGGACGGACGGGATCCGGGGCCGCGCCAACGGACTGATCACGCCGGAGCTCGCGCTCAAGGTCGGCCAGGCCGCCGGCCTTGCGTTTCAGCGCGGTGACCACCGGCACCGGGTCGTGATCGGCAAGGACACGCGGCTATCAGGCTACATGATCGAATATGCCATGGTCGCGGGCTTCACCTCGGTCGGCATGGACGTGCTGCTGGTCGGCCCGATGCCGACGCCGGCGGTGGCGATGCTGACCAAGTCGATGCGCGCCGATCTCGGCGTCATGATCTCGGCCTCGCACAATCTGTTCGAGGACAACGGCATCAAGCTGTTCGGCCCGCAGGGTTTCAAGCTTTCCGACGACGTCGAGAAGCAGATCGAGCAGCTGCTCGACGAGCCGATCGAGAAGCGGCTGGCGCAGAGCGCGAGTCTCGGCCGTGCCCGCCGTATCGACGGCGTGCATGACCGCTACATCGAATTCGCCAAGCGCACGCTGCCGCGCGATCTCTCGCTCGACGGCCTGCGCGTCGTGGTCGATTGCGCCAATGGCGCCGCCTACAAGGTGGTGCCGGAAGCGCTGTGGGAATTGGGCGCCGACGTGGTGCCGATCGGCGTCGAGCCCGATGGTTTCAACATCAACAAGGATTGCGGCTCGACCTCGCCGGAGGCGCTGTCGAAGAAGGTGCGCGAGATGCGCGCCGACATCGGCATTGCGCTCGACGGCGACGCCGATCGCGTCATCCTGGTCGACGAGCGCGGCCATGTCGTCGACGGCGACCAGCTGCTGGCGGTGATCGCGCAGAGCTGGAAGGAAGACGGTCGCCTGTCGCGTCCGGGCATCGTTGCCACCGTGATGTCCAATCTCGGCCTCGAGCGTTTCCTGAAGGGGCAGGGGCTCGATCTCGTGCGCACGCCGGTCGGCGACCGCTACGTGCTCGAGCAGATGCTGAGCGGCGGCTTCAATCTCGGCGGCGAGCAGTCCGGCCACATCATCCTGTCCGACTACGCCACCACCGGCGACGGCTTTGTCGCCGCGCTGCAGGTGTTGGCGGTGGTACAGAAGCTGCGCCGCCCGGTCTCCGAGGTCTGCCACCGCTTCGATCCGCTGCCGCAGATCCTCAAGAACGTCCGCCACAAGGGCGGCAAGCCGCTCGACGATTCCGACGTCAAGTCGGCGATCTCCGACGGCGAGAAGCGCCTCAACGGCCACGGCCGGCTCTTGATCCGCTCCTCCGGCACCGAGCCCGTGATCCGCGTCATGGGCGAGGGCGAGGACCGCATCCTGGTCGAGGACATCGTCGACACCATCGTCACCGCGCTGGGCCAGGCCGCGGCCTGAACTCCAAGCACACTGCCGTAGGGGGGTTAGCTTGCGGTCGCGCGAAGCGCGACCCGTGAGCGTAACCCACCACTTCTGCCACCGTTGAAACAAAAGTATCGTAGGGTGGGCAAAGCGGAGCGTGCCCACGCGTCTGTCGCCGTATCGGAAAGATCGTGGGCACGGCGCAAGGGCGCCTTTGCCCACCTTACGATATCTGCGGTCGTAGCCCGGATGGAGCGAAGCGGAATCCGGGATTCGTGCAACGGCGATAACGGCCCCGGATTGCGCTTCGCTCCATCCGGGCTACGCGCTTCTTCGAAAGACCGGCCCCCGCATCCCAGCCATTTGCGATTGACGGTGGTTCGGCCGCCGCCATTATCGTACCTAGCAGATCGCGGCAATCTGCCGCCCCTGCCGGGATGCTCCAGTGAACAAGCCTGTCGTCGTCCATGCGGAAACCCTGACCGAGCCCGTCGTCGTCAGCGATGTCGCGCCCGCCAAAGCCGCAGGGCCGGCCTATGTCGTGCTCGCCGGCATCAGCTTCTCGCACTTCCTCAACGACACCATGCAATCGCTGATCGCCTCGGTGTATCCGATCCTGAAGGACACCTACGCGCTCGACTTCGCGCAGATCGGCATGATCACGCTGGCGTTCCAGTTCACCGCCTCGCTGCTGCAGCCGGTGGTCGGCCATTATACCGACAAGAAGGCGCAGCCCTATTCGCTGTCGATCGGCATGGCCTCGACCTTTTTCGGCCTCTTGCTGCTCAGCGTCGCACAGCGCTATCTCGTCATCCTCGTTGCCGCTGCGCTGGTCGGCCTCGGCTCGGCGGTGTTTCACCCGGAATCGGCGCGCATCGCAAGGCTCGCCTCGGGCGGGCGCTACGGCTTTGCGCAATCGGTGTTTCAGCTCGGCGGCAGTTTCGGCACCTCGATGGGGCCCGTGCTGGCCGCGCTCATCGTCGTGCCGTTCGGGCAGGGCAGCATCGCCTGGTTCTCCTCGATCGCGTTCCTCGCGATTCTCATCCTCTGGCGCATCGGCCGCTGGTACGCGCCGCAGATCACCGCGAGGAAAGCCGCGCCCGCGCATGCGCAACCCGGCGGACCGAGCCGGCGCCGTGTCGCCGTCGCGCTGCTGGTGCTGGTGGCGCTGCTGTTCTCGAAGCAGCTCTACGTCTCGAGCCTGTCGAGCTATTACATCTTCTACCTGATCGACCGCTTTGGGGTGTCGACGCAGGCGGCGCAAATCTATCTGTTCGTCTTCCTCGCCGCGAACGCTGTCGGTGCGTTCTTCGGCGGTCCCTTGGGCGATCGCTTCGGCCGCAAGATCGTGATCTGGATCTCGATCCTGGGCGCGCTGCCGTTCACGCTGGCGCTGCCCCATGCCGGGCTTTACGCGAGCGCGGTGCTGTCGGTCATCATCGGCCTCATCATCTCCTCGACGACATCGTCGATCATCGTGTTCGCGCAGGAGCTGGTGCCGCATCGCTTCGGCATGATCTCCGGCGTGTTCTTCGGCGTTGCCTTCGGCATCGGGGGCCTGGGCGCCGCCGTGCTCGGCAAGCTCGCCGACCACACCTCCATCGCGTTCGTCTACCAGGTCTGCGCCTATCTGCCGGCGATCGGGCTGCTCGCGGTGTTCCTGCCCAGGCTGCCGCAGCACAGGCGTTAACAAACCTTCTTTCTCTGCGTTGCGGCTTCATACATCGTTAGCAATTGGTGCCGCATTTTCGCATCGCTCGCGCCGCATCCGCGTGGCCGCTCAGAAAAAATCAACCTTAAAAATTAGGGTTAAGTGGCGCTTAAGCATTTGCTGCCATCGTCCGTTCCGTGAGTTTCCAGAACGTGGGGCATCTGCATTTTGCCTCACCGGCCATAAGGACGAAGCCAATGCGTTGCGTTAAGTCTCTCCTTGCCGCGGGTGCGGCATCACTGATTTCATCGATGGCTTTTGCCGCCGATATGCCGATCGCGGCTCCGCCCCCCATGTACGCGCCGCCCGTCCCGCCCGCCGATTTCGGCGGCTGGTATTTGCGTGGCGATATCGGCTTCAGCAATCAGCAGTTCAAGGATCTGCATAACACCAACGCGGCGCTCTACGCGCCGGTGGTTTCCTTCCAGCAGACCTCGACGGTCAACACCGGGGGGATCTTCGATGTCGGCGTCGGCTATCGGGTCAATAACTGGTTCAGGGCCGACGTCATCGGGCAATATCGCGGCAAGACGAATTTCCTGGCCACCGATTCCTATACGTTCACGAACGCCGGCGTCGTCACGCCGGGAGTCGATACCTACACCGGAACCAAGTCCGAATGGCTGGTGATGGCGAACGCTTACGTCGACCTCGGTACATGGTGGTGTGTCACTCCGTTCATCGGCGCCGGTGTCGGTGCGGCTCGCGTGACCATCGACAATCTCGTGGACACCAACACGCCCACAAACGGTGTCAACCTCGCTGGTTCAGGCTCGAAATGGAATTTGGCGTGGGCAGCGCATGCGGGTCTCGCCTACAAGATCAATCCGTCCACCACGCTCGAACTGGCCTACAGCTACGTGAGCCTGGGTGACGGCGTCACGGCAAACTCGCATAACTTCAATGCGCCGCTCAGCCCCTATGTCTGGCAGGTCAAGAACATCACGTCGAACGACCTGAAGCTCGGCGTACGCTGGGAGCTCAACACGCCGCCGGCCTACGCCCCGCCGCCGCCGCTCGTCACCAAGGGCTGATCGCGAGCCTCATCGCTTAACGTCTCTTAACGGCGCGGGATCATCCCGCGCCGTTTTGCTTTGCATTTTTTCATGGCGAGCGGCGCCGAAAACCTCGGACGCAACCATTGATTAAGGTTAACGAGCCATGATCACGCTGAAGAGTTCGAGTCCGATGGAGCGTTGCAATGCGTAGGCTTTGGTTGGTTGCGGCGGTGTTCGGATCTGTGTCCGCCGCACAGGCGGCCGACATGCCCGATCTGCCCGTCCTGCGCGGCGGCTTCACCGACGGTCTGTCCAAGACGTCCCACAATTGGGACGGCGCGTATTTCGGCGTCAATGGCGGCTACACGGCCGACGCGACCGATTTCAGCCAAAGCGTGGTCGGCCTGACCAACTTCATCTTCCGCAACAGCGTGCTGCAGCAGCCGACGGCGAGTTGGTCGCTCATGAACAAGACCAACACGCAAGGCACGAACTTTGGCGCCTTCGTCGGCCGCAATTGGCAATGGTACGATGCCATTCTCGGTCTCGAGGGCACCTACAGCTACTTCAACAACCTCTACACGCAGACCAGCGGTTCCAATCAACTCGACATCATCAATCCTGCCGGTGACATTCACCCCGACAACGTGACCGATCATTGGAACGTAAAGTTGACCGGCACCGCCGCGGCACAGGTCAAGGACATGATTGCGCTCCGCGGCCGCGTGGGCTGGGATGGCGGCGATTTCATGCCATACGCGTTCGCTGGCGCTGCTGTCGGCCGCATGGACGTATCGCGTACCGTGACAAGCGACGTGACGTTAACCCAGGTGATGACGACGACGGTCGGTGGCGTCACGACGATCCTCGTGAACGGACCGAACCCCGTTCCCGCGCAGTCGCAGACGCAGACCCAGCATAGAACCAACGCCTTCGCGGCGGGCTTCGTTGCCGGTCTCGGCGTCGAGTATTGCATCTGGGACGGTCTGTTCGCGCGCGTCGAATACGAATACGTGAAATTCTCGCCGGTCATGAACACCTCTGTGACGCTGAACAATGCGCGCGTCGGGCTCGGCTACAAGTTCTGACACGACTTCGCTGCGTCGCGGTTGACAGGCTCGCTGCAGCCTGATGCTCTGTCGCCTCTGATGAGGCGGCGGCAATGCAGATTTACGGCGACAGCAATTCCGGCAATTGTCTGAAGGTGAAATGGGTGTGCGATCATCTCGCATTGCCGTATCGCTGGATCGAGATCGACACGCGCAAGGGCGAGACGCGCACGCCGCAATTTCTGGCCATGAACGGCGCCGGCCAGGTGCCGACCGTCGCCTTCGACGACGGCCGCACCCTGGCGCAGTCCAATGCCATCATCCGCTATCTCGCCCGCGACAGCGCACTCATTCCGCGCGACGCCTTTGCCGCTGCCAAGATGGACGAATGGCTGTTCTGGGAGCAGTACAGCCACGAGCCCTACATCGCGGTGTGTCGTTTCCAGATGGTCTATCTCGGCAAGTCAGCCTTCGAGCTCGATCCTGACAAGGTCAAGCGCGGCTATGCGGCGCTGGACCGCATGGAGGCGCATCTTGCCGCCAGCCGCTTCTTTGCCGGCGATGCGGTCTCGCTGGCGGACGTCTCGCTGCTCGCCTATACGCGCGTTGCGCATGAAGGCGGCTTCGATCTCGGCCGCTGTGCCGCCACCCGCCGCTGGGTCGGCGAGGCCGAGGCGTTTCTCGGCCTGCCATCTGCGCGCTGAGCCTGGAGTGCTCGTCGATGAATGAAAGATCCGTTTCCATCCGGCCTGCGCGACGCGAGGACGTCGCGGCGATGATCGCGATGCTCGCCGATGACCAACTCGGCCGTGCCCGCGAGCGGTTGGAGGACCCGCTGCCTGAGGTCTATTACGAAGCGTTCGAACGGGTCGAACGCAGTCCCAATCTTCAGCTCGTGGTCGCCGAGAGCGAGGGCAGGGTGGTCGGCTGCCTGCAACTTGCACTTCTGCCCGGCATCAGCTCGCAAGGCGGCATCCGCGGGTTGCTCGAAGATGTTCGCGTTGCCTCTGATTGCCGCGGCCGCGGCATCGGCGAAAAGCTGGTGCAATGGGCTGTTACTGAAGCCAAGGCGCGCGGCTGCAGTCTGGTCGAACTGCTCACGCATTCGAGCCGCGTCGATGCGCAGCGCTTCTACAAGCGGCTTGGATTTTCGGCGAGCCATGTCGGCATGACTGTGCGTTTTTGATGCAGCTCGAATGGCCGTTGCGCCATCAGCGAAATCGGATCGCGCGTTCGTTCATCTTAACAGCTGATAAACTACCCCTTGGTCGTTCGCGTGGATCGAGGAACGAACGGTGCTACGGAGCGTCAGTACCGGGCTCGGTCGGTTCGGGGATTCAATGACAAGCTATTCCATGATCAAGGTCGGCAACGACTACGTTGTGCAGGCCAACGACAAGTGCATTTTGAAGGTCAGCAGCCGCCGCCGCGCCGCGCAATTGATCAGCGAGGCCACGGACTTGCTGAACGCGCTCGCCGCAGTCGAATCCTCCGATATCGCGCCGGAATTGCCTGCACTCCGCCGTGAGCCACCGGAAGTTTCTTGACTGATCTTCCTGTTTCCCGTATCAGCCGCGGCGGGACACCTCCCCCCAACGGGAGGCTTACTATCTGGAAGGGTAGATCATGACTGTAGCGAAGCCCGCTTCGCGGCCGACCGTGCCGCATTTCTCCTCCGGCCCCTGCGCCAAGCGCCCCGGCTGGAACGCCCAAAATCTCAAAGACGCAGCGCTCGGCCGGTCGCATCGTGCGAAGGTCGGCAAGACCAAGCTCAAGCTCGCGATCGATCTGACGCGCGAAGTGCTTGAAGTGCCGGCAGATTATCGCATCGGCATCGTGCCGGCGTCCGATACCGGCGCGGTCGAGATGGCACTGTGGTCGCTGCTCGGGGCCCGGCCCGTCACCACGCTCGCCTGGGAATCCTTCGGCGAGGGCTGGGTCAGCGACATCGTCAAGGAATTGAAGCTCAAGGACGTCACCAAGCTCAACGCTGGATACGGTGAGATTCCGGATCTCTCCAAGGTCGATCCCAAGAGCGATGTCATTTTCACCTGGAACGGCACGACGTCAGGCGTACGCGTGCCGAACGCCGACTGGATCAAGGCAGACCGTGAAGGTCTCACAATCTGCGACGCGACGTCTGCCGCCTTCGCGCAACCGCTCGATTTTGCAAAACTCGATGTCGTCACCTTCTCCTGGCAGAAGGCGCTCGGCGGCGAAGCCGCGCATGGCATGCTGATCCTCTCGCCCCGCGCGGTGGAGCGGCTCGAGACCTACAAGCCGGCCTGGCCGCTGCCGAAAATCTTCCGCATGACCAAGGGCGGCAAGCTCAACGAAGGCATCTTCGTCGGCGAAACCATCAACACGCCGTCGATGCTCTGCGTCGAGGATTATCTCGACGCGTTGAACTGGGCCAAGTCGATCGGCGGCCTCAAGGCGCTGATCGCGCGCGCCGACGCCAACACCAAGGTTCTGGCCGACTGGAAGGCGAAGACGCCGTGGATCGACTTCCTGGCCAAGGACGCTTCGATCCGCTCCAACACCTCGGTGTGCCTGAAGTTCACCGACCCTGCGATCACCTCGCTCTCGGACGACGCCCAGGCGGAGTTCTCCAAGAAGCTGGTCGCGCTGGTCGAGAAGGAAGGCGCCGGCTACGACTTCGCCTACTACCGCGATGCACCGGCCGGCCTGCGCATCTGGTGCGGCGCCACCGTCGAGGCGAGGGACGTCGAGCTGCTGACGCAGTGGATCGATTGGGCCTTTGCCGAGACCAAGGCTACGCTCGCCAAGGCGGCGTAAGCCAAACCAAATCCTCGTCATGGCCGGGCTTGACCCGGCCATCCATCCATCAAGAGAGATGGATCCGCGGGTCTCAAGCGCGAAGACGCGCTTTCCGCTTTTGCCCGCGGATGACGTTCCGTAACTGCAGCTCGCACCAACGGATCATTCCCATGACCAAGCCCAAAGTTCTCATTTCCGACGCGCTCTCGCCCGCTGCCGTGCAGATCTTCAAGGACCGCGGCGTCGAGGTCGACTTCCAGCCCAACCTCGGCAAGGACAAGGACAAGCTCGCCGAGATCATCGGCAATTACGACGGCCTCGCGATCCGCTCGGCGACCAAGGCGACCGCCAAGATCCTGGAGAAGGCCACCAGGCTCAAGGTGATCGGCCGCGCCGGCATCGGCGTCGACAATGTCGAGATCCCGGCCGCCACGGCCAAGGGCATCATCGTGATGAACACGCCGTTCGGCAATTCGATCACGACCGCCGAGCATGCGATCACGCTCATGCTGGCGCTGGCCCGCGAGATTCCGCAGGCCGACGCCTCGACCCAGGCCGGCAAGTGGGAGAAGAACCGCTTCATGGGCGTCGAGATCACCGGCAAGGTGCTCGGCGTGGTCGGTTGCGGCAACATCGGCTCGATCGTCGCCGACCGCGCCCTCGGCCTGCGCATGAAGGTGATCGCGTTCGATCCGTTCCTGTCGCCGGAGCGCGCCAAGGACATCGGCGTCGAGAAGGTCGAGCTCGATGACCTCCTGAAGCGCGCCGACTTCATCACGCTGCACACGCCGCTGACCGAGAAGACCAAGAACATCATCGACGCATCAGCGATCGCCAAGATGAAGAAGGGCGTGCGCCTGATCAACTGCGCCCGCGGCGGCCTCGTCGACGAGCAGGCCGTGGTCGATGCGCTCAATGCCAAGCATATCGCCGGCGCCGCCTTCGACGTGTTCGTCGAGGAGCCCGCGACCTCGAACGTGCTGTTCGGCCATCCCAACGTGATCTGCACGCCGCATCTCGGCGCCTCCACCACGGAAGCCCAGGAGAACGTCGCGCTGCAGGTCGCCGAGCAGATGTCGGACTACCTCCTCACCGGTGCGATCTCGAACGCGGTGAACTTCCCGTCGATCACCGCGGAAGAGGCGCCGAAGCTCAAGCCCTTCATTGCGCTGGCCGAGAAGCTCGGCTCGTTCGCCGGCCAGCTCACCGAATCAGGCATCCTCAAGGTCGAGATCACCTATGAGGGCCACGTCGCCGAGATGAAGATCAAGGCGATCACCTCGGCGGTGCTGTCGGGCCTGCTGCGCCCGATGCTGGGCGAGGTCAACGTGGTGTCCGCGCCTGTCGTCGCCAAGGAGCGCGGCATGGTGGTCGACGAGATCGTCCGCGCCGCCCAGAGCGACTACGAGAGCCTGATCACCGTGACGGTCGCGACCGAGCGCCAGGAGCGTTCGGTCTCCGGCACCGTCTATCATGACGGCAAGCCGCGCCTCGTCGACGTCAAGGGCATCCGCGTCGACGCCGAGTTCGGCAAGTCGATGATCTACGTCACCAACGAAGACAAGCCGGGCTTCATCGGCAGCTTCGCGAGCCTCCTGGGTGATGCCAAGATCAACATCGCGACCTTCCATCTCGGCCGCGTCGCGCCGGGCTCCGATGCCATCGCGCTGATCGAGGTCGACGGCGCGGTGCCGGCCGACGTGCTCGCCAAGGTGCAGGCGCTGCCGCAGGTCAAGCAGGTCAAGGCGCTGAGGTTCTGAGCAATCGTCATTCCGGGGCTCGCGAAGCGAGAATCCGGAATCCCGAGATTCCGGATTCGGCTCTGCGAGCCGCTCCGGAATGACGATCATCATATCATATATTCCGACACGCGGAACAACGCCGCCCCATCTCGTAAGGGGCGGCGTTTTTTGTTGATGGATCGACCCGCTTTTTCTCCCGCTCTCCGCAAACTTTGTGTACCAATGGCGGCAAGAGCGTTTCTGACCAACGCCTCCGTATCAGTCGTTCGAAAGAAGGGAGAAAACAATGCGTGAAGCCGTCATCGTTTCCTATGCGCGCACGGGCCTCGCCAAATCCGGCCGCGGCGGGTTCAACATCACGCCGCCAATGTCGCTCGCGGCGCACGCCATCCACCACGCGGTCGATCGCGCCGGCGTCGAGAAGGATTATGTCGAGGACTGCTATCTCGGCAATTGCGCCCATGGCGCGCCGAACATCGGCCGCCAGGCCGCGCTGCTCGCGGGGCTGCCGAAGAGCACCGCCGGCGTCTCGGTGAACCGCTTCTGCTCCTCGGGGCTGCAGACCATCGCGATGGCCGCGAACTCGATCCGCTCCGACGGCGCCGACTGCATCGTCGCCGGCGGCGTCGAGAGCATCTCGATTCCCGGTGGCGGCTCGCCGAAGGAGTCGATCGATCCGGAATTGCTCAAGACCGCGCCCGACATCTTCATGGCGATGATCGACACCGCCGACATCGTTGCCGAGCGCTACAAGGTCAGCCGCGAATACCAGGACGAATATTCGCTGGAATCGCAGCGCCGCATGGCCGCCGCGCAGCAGGCCGGCAAGTTCAAGGACGAGATCGTCCCGATGAAGACCAGGATGAAGGTGGTCGACAAGGCCACCAAGGCCGAGAGCATCGTCGACTACGTCGTCGACCGCGACGAGTGCAACCGGCCCGAGACCACGCTTGAAGGTCTTGCCAAGCTCGAGCCGGTGAAGGGTCCCGGCAAATACGTCACGGCCGGCAATGCCAGCCAGCTCTCCGACGGCGCCGCCGCCGTGGTGCTGATGGAAGCCAAGGACGCCGAGAAGCGCGGCCTCAAGCCGCTTGGCCGCTTCGTCGCCTGGGCCGCCGCGGGCTGCGAGCCTGACGAGATGGGCATCGGCCCGATCTTCGCCGTGCCGAAGCTGCTCAAGCGTCACGGCCTGAAGATCGACGACATCGATCTCTGGGAGCTCAACGAGGCCTTTGCCAGCCAGTGCCTCTATTCGCGCGACAAGCTCGGCATCGACCCCGAGAAGTACAACGTCAACGGCGGCTCGATCGCGATCGGCCATCCCTTCGGCATGACCGGCGCCCGTCTCACCGGCCATCTGCTGCAGGAAGGCGCCCGCCGCAAGGCCAAATGGGGCGTCGTCACCATGTGCATCGGCGGCGGCCAGGGCGGCGCCGGCCTGTTCGAGATCTACAGCTGATCTGACGCGCAGAGATGTGAGAGGCACGGCGCCAAAAGCGCCGTGCCTTTTCGTTGTGCAGCCAAGATGCACTCGGTGCACTCTTGCATGCATTGTGTCACAAAGCACGTAATCCTACGTGCCCGCAAATTAACGGAACTTTTCACGCATTACGGCCTCATGAACCGCATCTGTCATCACCGGCTTTGCGATCACGATGCGGCTTTTCTCTCTGCGGCTTACTCACAAGATCACTGCGATCGGCGTCATTGGCGTCGTCGGCGTCGTCCTGATCGGCGGCATTCATCTCTACGGCGAGCGCGCGATGGGAATCTCGCGCGACGCCGCAGAAAAAGCGCGCGCGGTGTTCGAGCTGAACAGCAGGATCGCGGTCGAGCTATTGGAGGCGCGCCGCGCCGAGAAGGATTTCTTGCTGCGCAGCGACCCCGCGCGGGCGCAGCGCCAGGTCGAGATCTCGCGGCAGGTCGCGCCGCACATCGAGACGCTGCGCGGCAGGATCGCAGCGCTCGGCAAGCCCGAGCTGGCGCAGAAGGTCGACGCGATGAACGCGTCGCTGAAGACCTATCAGGCGCACTTCGCCGCGGCGGTCGAGGAGCGGCAGCGCCTCGGGCTGGATGAGAATTCAGGCCTCGAAGGCCGCCTGCGCGGCTCCGTCCACGAGATCGAAGGCAAGGTCGATCAGCTCCACGATGCCTCGCTCAAGGTGATCATGCTGATGATGCGCCGGCACGAGAAGGATTTCATGCTGCGTCGCGACGCCAAATATGGCGGCGAGATGCAGAAGCGCGCATCCGAATTCCTCGCCGGCCTCGATGCCGGCGCGATTCCCGATGCCGCCAAGGCCGAGCTGCGACAGAAGCTCTCGGATTATCAGCGCGACTTCTCCGCCTGGATGGAGACGGCGCTCAAGCTCGCGGGCGAATTGAAGGCGACGTCGGAGGCGTTTGCGACCGTCGAGCCCGTCATCGAGCAGGTCTCGAAATCGGTCGACACCATCCGCATCGAAGCCGACAAGCAGAACGAGGCGGAGCGCGAGAGCATCCAGTTCTGGATCGCAATTGCGATCGCGCTGATCGCAGCTTGCGTGCTCGGCCTCGGTGTCTTCATCGGCCGTTCGGTCGCAAAGCCGCTGTCGGCGATGCGCACCGCGATGATCGAGCTCGCCAACGGCAATTTCGCCATCGTGTTGCCCGGCCTCGGCCGTCCCGACGAGATCGGCGAGATCGCGCAGGCCGTCGAGACTTTCAAGATCAACGCCGAGCGGAAGGTGCGCGAGGAGGCGGAGGAGAAGAGCCGGCAGGACAAGCTCGCTGCCGAACGCCGCCGCGCCGACATGATCAGGATGGCGGATCATTTCGAAGCCGCCGTCGGCCGCATCGTCGAGGCGGTGTCGTCGGCCGCCACCGAGCTCGAGGTCTCCGCGACCTCGCTCACCTCCACCGCGAGCCGGTCGACCGAGCTTGCGACGCTGGTCGAGGCGGCCTCGGAAGAGGCTGCGACCAACGTGCAGTCGGTGGCATCGGCCACGGAGGAGCTCACCGCCTCCGTCCACGAGATCAGCCGTCAGGTGCAGGCCTCCGAGCGCATGGCGGGCGAGGCCGTCAGCCAGGCCGGCCAGACCAACGATCGCGTCAGCGAATTGTCCAAGGCGGCCGCGCGCATCGGCGACGTCGTCGAACTCATCAATGCGATCGCAGGCCAGACCAACCTGCTCGCGCTGAACGCCACCATCGAGGCCGCGCGCGCCGGCGAAGCGGGACGCGGCTTTGCCGTGGTGGCCTCGGAGGTGAAGGCGCTGGCCGAGCAGACGGCGAAAGCGACCGGCGACATCGGCCAGCAGATTTCGAGCATCCAGTCCGCGACCGAGGACTCGGTCGGTGCGATCAAGACCATCGGCGGCACCATCGAGCGCCTGTCCGAGATTTCGTCGACCATCGCGGCCGCGGTCGAGCAGCAGGGCTCCGCGACCGGCGAGATCTCGCGCAACGTCCAGAGCGCGGCGGCCGGCACCATGCAGGTCAGCGCCAATATCAGCAATGTCAGGCAGGGCGCGGTCGAAACCGGCTCGGCATCGGCGCAGGTGCTGTCGGCGGCGAAATCGCTGTCCGGCGACAGCAACCGCCTCAAATTCGAGGTCTGCAAGTTCCTCGATACGGTGCGCGCGGCGTAACGCGCATCTGCCCAGGCTTATTCGCAACCCGATCGGAAATCTTTGCCGCTCCACGCGTTAAGCGCGACGGGGCAGGTCGAGGAGAACGCTCATGCGGATATCTATCGCAGCATTCCTTCTGGCGCTCCCGCTCATGGCAGCGCCGGCGATCGCGCAGAACCAGAACGTGCAGAACGAGGCCGACAAGGGCATCAAGACGCAAAATTCCGGCGCCTCGGGCTATGTCGGAGACCAGGACAAGCCCGGCGCGGCGGCAAAGATGCCCGGTGATCGCACCAACAACACCAGTGATGCTGCCACATCGCCCAGCGCGCGGAATTCGGGCACCGGAATCGCGGGAGCGCCCGGCAACAAGAACGGTCCTCCCGCGCAGAAGGGAACGGTCGGCGCGGCCTCGCAGAACTCCACCGTGCAGCAGCAGGATTCGTCGAACATCAAGGGCTTGCCCGGCAACAAGAGCGGCGAGCCGGCGAAGCGGTAGGTCGTCGCTTAAGCCCTTGCCGTCACCGGCGCGAAGGTCACTTCGATCAGCGTGCCCTGGCCCGCACTCTTGATGTTGAACCGGGCGTGGTTGGCTTCAACCAGAGCCTTGGTCAGCGACAGGCTCAGCGCGGAATTGTCCGCGGCATCGCCGGGCGGCGGCGTGCGGAACGGCTCCATCGCCGCGGCGACTTCCCTGTCGCTGAGGCCGTGGCCGGTGTCGCGGATGCGCAGCGCCACCTCGCCGCGGTCGTTGAGCGCGGTGGAGACGATCACCTGGCCGCCGGCGCTGGCGAGCCGGATCGAGTTCGAGATCAGGTTCATCGTCACCTGCCGCAGCGCGCGCGGATCCGCCGCCACCTGCGGCAGCGCATGGCCGAGCGAGGTGCGGATGATGATGCGCTCGCGATTGGCCTGCGGCTGCATCACGGCGACGCAGGCCTCGACCAGGTCGTTGAGGTTGAGGTCGGCAAAGCTGAGATCGAGCTTGCCGGTCTCGATCCGCGACAGCTCCAGGAGATCGTCGATGATGGTGATGACGCGCTCGCCGGAGGCGCGGATGTCCTTCATGTATTCGCCGTAACGTTCGTTGCCCAGCGAGCCAAATCGTTCCGAGATCATCACCTCGGCAAAGCCGATGATGGCGTTGAGCGGGGTGCGGATCTCGTGGCTGATCCGCGCCAGCATGTCGGCTTTCGCATTGGCCGCGCCGTCGACCAGGCGTCGCGCCTGCGTCAGCTCGCTCTCGCCTTTCTTGGCCTGCGACAGGTCGCGGAACACGGCGAAGAAGTTCGGGCCATCAGGCCGGGTGCGGCCCATGATCATGGCGAGCGGCAGCACGCCGCCCTTCTTCTCGCGGCCCAGCACCTCGCGGCCGTGATCGAGCAGGCTCGCGATGTTCTGGCTCTTCAGGCTGTCGAGATAATCGAGCACGATCTGCTGGCTCTCGGGCGCGAACAGCGCCAGCAGATTCTGCTGCATCAGCGCCTCGCCGTCATAGCCGAACAGCGCCTCGGCGCTGCGGTTGCAGGCGTGGATATTGCCGTCGGCATCGAACATCACGATGCCCTCGGCGGTGGTGTCGAGGATCGCGGCGAGATCTTCCGCATCGGCATCGCCGACGTCAGGCTCGGGCGCGAACAGGACGGGCTCGTCGACCTCGGTCTCGGCGGCCATTTGTGGCGCGGCCACCGGCGCCACGATGACGGGCGTGGCGACGGGAGTTGCCACGACAGGTTCAGGATTGGGCAGCGCGCAGATCAGCGCATGCGCGCTGGCGCCGTCCCAGTCGATGGTGTGCAGATGCGCTTCGGTCGTGGCGAGCTTCTGCGCGCCATTGGCGACCGTCGCGCTGATCGTCACCGGCGTGCCTGATTGCGAGGTGCTGCTGGCCGCGGAAACGCCCGGCTCGACATAGAGCGCATCGAGCCCGCCGGCATCTTCCAGCGCGCCGAGGCTGGCATAGCCGATGCGGTCGAGGAAGGCGGAATTGGCGTAGAGCAGGCGATCGAGCCGGTAGATCAGGATCCCTGTGGGAATGAGATCCAGCAGCGCGCGGTCGCGCGCGCTATGGCCGTAAGCGGGCGGTGCGGGCTCGCTCAGCCATTCGGCCGCGGCCGGCGGCGTCTCCAGCTCCGAGATCGGCGGCTCGGAGATCAAGGGCTCGGGTGGTGTCGCCGCGTCGGGCGCGATCGCGTCCGCCGGCGGCTCGGCGGTATCAGAAGCCATCTGCTCGCGCTCGCGTTCGAGCCGCTCGGACAATTGCCGCGCCAGCTCGTTGAACGCGCTGTTCTCGACCGGCGTCAGCGTCGGCGATCTCTGGTCAGCCTGTGACCTCTGGTCACCCAGTGACTTCTGGTCACCTTGTGATCTCTGGTCACCTGGTGACCTCAGGTCACCGGGTGCGCGGAACGGCACGACATTCGGAGGCGTTTCCACGGGCGTTTCCGGTTCGGTTGGGTGTGAATTCGCTTCGGTGATCGGTGCGGGCGGTTCGGGCTCAGTTGCAGTTGGCGGCTCAGGCTCGGGCGGCGGCTCGCTCGGCGGAGGCTCTGCCTCCGGTTTGGCCTCCGCCTTGTGCTCCGGTTCAGGCCGAGGCTGAGAACCAGGCTGAGACTGAGGCTCGACCAAATCGGCCGACAGGCCCTGCGCGGCGAACAGCTCAAAGCGCCGCAGCGCATCGAGCCGGTTGAGCGCATCGAGATCGCGGCAGACGCCAAAGCCCTTGAAGCCGGCAAAGTTGCGCGCGCGGTCGTAGACCGGAAGCCCGGCCAGCTCGACCGGCAGATGTTCGCCGCCATCGGCCGGCCAGTTCACGGTGATGCCGGCCCAGGTGTCGTGGCTTTCCAGCGCCCGCGCGACGCGGCCGTCGGGGTCGAGCGCGAATTCCTCCGATAGCTCGCGCCAGGACCGGCCGAAGCGGGAGGCGGTGTGCGCGCCGATCAGCCGGATGAATTCATCCGAGCCGAGCACGAAGCGGCCTTGCGCATCCATCTGCCACAGGAAGCGCAGCGGATGCTGGCGCGGTGTCTCGCCGTGTGCTGACCGCGTCTCCGCGTGTGCTGACCGCGTCTCCGCGTGTGCTGACCGCGTCTCCGCGTGTCCTGACGGCGGCTCCACATGTGCTGACTGCGTCTCGGCATGTCGGGGCGGCTCGACCATGGCTGACGTGATCGGCGCGGCTTGCGACGGCACGATGGCTTCAGGCAGGTTTTCAACCACTGTTTCAGGCGCGGCGTCGGCCGTCTGCGCAAGGGTTTCCGGAGCAGCCGCCGCGGCCTTCATGGAGTCCTGGATGGAGACGATGTTCGTCGCCTCATGTCCGGTCGTCACCGGCGTCTCGTCCGGTTCGGCAAACGGATCGAACATCGCGATCCCGGCATAGAGCCCGTGCACTGGCGGCGCAGGCTCGGCCGCGGGAGGCGGCGCGCTTACCGCCGCTTGCGCCATCGCCGGCTCGATCAGCGCGATGAGCCCGACATCGGCGCCGACGCCGACCCGCTGCAGCACCATCTTGCCGATGCCGACAGGCAGCTCGGCGCGGCCCTTCGCCAGCGCCTCGCTGCGCGCCTGGTCGAGGCCGGCTTCGCCGAGATCGCGAAAGCCGAGCAGGGAGCGCGCCGCTTCGCTGGCGCCGGCGAACAGGCCGTCAGGTGCGAACGCCGCCATCGGCGTCCGCGCGCCGTCGACCAGACGATGCAGCCGCTCGACCAGCGGCATGCTGCGGCAAGCACCCTGCATCGCGCTGACCAGCACGCCGGATGAGCCATCGGAAAACTCGAGCCGCGCGCAGGCGCAGGTCATCAGCGTGCCGAGCCCGGCGCCGAAGCCGCGCAACCGCTCCAGCCTCACAGCTCCGCCGGCCGGCAGCCGGTGGGCGAGGCGGACGATCTGGCGGCGATGGCTGTCGGCGGGGCCGAAGGTTTTTTGCGCCAGCGCAGCCGCATTGGCCGCGCCGAAGAATTTGGCGCCGACCGGATTGGCCCACAGCACGCGGCAGCCGTCGAGCGACCACAGCCAGGCCGGCAGGGGGGAGGTGGCATGCACGGACAGCCGGGGATCGCCGACGCCCCGTAACTGGAAATCCGAATTCGTCATCCGACCGGCTTCAACTCTTCGCGCCACGCTTCACGTCAGGCCCGCCGGGAATGGCAGCCTTAAGAAAGGGTTACTATCGCCCGCCGGCGCGGGCAGGTCCACGCCCGGACCTTAACGGGGGCACCCTAAAGCCGCGATAACCTTAATGTGGCCGGACCCGCAAGGCGCCTCTCCGTTGCATCCGCAGGATTCGTCGGCCGGCTCGTCAGCCGCACCGCCAAGGACGCGATAAAGGCGCGGCATTTGACTTCCGTCATTCCGGGGCGCGCGTAGCGCGAACCCGGAATCCATCGGGCGACAGGGAAGGTGGACGGATGGATTCTCAGGTGCGCAACTGCGCACCATAGCTCGCGACTTCGTCGCGCCCCGGAATGACGGACATACCTCAACCCGTTGACGGGCGTACCTCAACCCCTGGTTCGCCATCCTGGGAACCTCACCCTCTGGATTAAATTTTTCGCAGCGCACCCCCGGATCACATTGCGTTGCACAATGTTGACATGTTAGTGAGCAACAATGCTGGCGCTGGACGAGAGGATCTCGATGTTCTGCGTTTCCAGTCTTTCGTACCCGCCATTCAAAGAAGAAACGGCCCCGGTTGGCCCGGCGGGCGCGCCAGAAGGCTCACTTCGTTTTACTTTAGCGTGAGGGACCAACATGACAGGTGCGACTGATCCGTTTTCTGCCTCGATCATCCCGTTCGAGGTTCCCGAGCAGGTGCGCGCATTCGCCGAAAAGGGCGTTTCGCAGGCCCGCGAAAACTATGCCAAGTTCAAGGACGCGGCTGAGACCCACAACGGCACCATCGAGGCCGTGTTCGCCTCCGCCCAGAAGGGTGCGAACGAGTACACCGCCAAGCTGATGGAATTCGCCAAGGCCAACGCCACGGCCCATCTGGACTTCACCCAGGAGCTGCTCGGCACCAAGTCACCGACCGACGCCTTCCAGCTCTGGTCCGGTCACGCCAAGACCCAGCTCGAGACCTTCCAGGCCCAGGCCAAGGAGCTGTTCGAGATCGCGCAGCGCACCGCCAGCGCGACTGCCGAGCCGATCAAGGCCTCCGCCTCGAAGTTCTACCCGGCTGCCTGACAAAAGAACGGCGGATCGACCAAGCAAGAAACCCGGGCCTCCAAAAGGCCCGGGTTTTTCTTACCTCTCTCGCCTGCGGGAGAGGTCGCGCCGAAGGCGCGGGTAAGGGCTCTCTCCGCTAGGGGATTTTCTCCACAAGCAGGCGAGAACAGCAGAACAACCCCACAGTCGCCATCAACCCCGATTTTTATCGCGCAGACCGCAATTTACCCTGGTTTTTCGTCCCTCTGCGGCCTTGCCAAAAACCCCCGTTGCACCTAGTTTCCGCCCCGTCCAGCCCCCCTTAGGCAGCAGGCCTTTTCAGGCCGGCCGGCGGCGCGGCTCGCAAGGATGCAGTTGTAGCTCAGTTGGTTAGAGCGCCTGTCTGTGGAACAGGAGGTCGGTGGTTCGAGCCCACCCAACTGTACCAGCGCTGCATCTCCGGAAAGCCATTGAGCTGAAGCCTGGATCATCCGGGGTGATCTCCTCGCTCCGCCTAGGAACGCCCCATCACACAACTCCTAGCTCACCCTCCTCCTGGTGCGCCGAACCAACGGCTGCCCCAAATTGAGCTGCCCCTTCAGCTGCCCGATCGCCAGATCCTCCCCGCTCACCCACCGCCCGAAATCAACATCCAGCATATCCTCCTCGAGCGCGGCGGCATCGCCGCCGATGCCGATGAGGAGCCGTTGCTTGCCCGGCTCGGCGACGATTGTGTGCAACGTTTGGCAGTTGCCGTAATTGTGGAAGGCCGGCGAGGCCGAGAGGTTCAGCGCGCTAAAAGTTTGTTCGGCGCTGAGGGCGCGCGCGGCCCAGCCTTCGAGCGGCGGGAGCCGGTCGATCGAGTGCGCCGCGCGGCGGTTCAGGGCTCGCAGTTGCGTCGACTGGAAATGATTGGTGCAGGCGAGCCAGTCGCCGAGGCGTACCGCCACCGCGCCGGCCCCGGCTTCGACCACCGCCGCCACCCGGCCGGCATCGAGCAGCGAATAATTGTAACTCATGGCGTGCGGCGTACGGCGCAGAAAGGCGATCGCCTCCGCCGTCGTCGCGCAGCTGTCGAGCACCCGCCTGATCAACAGCGTGCTGGTGAGGCCCGGCGATCGCGGCCGCGCCTTTACGAGATGCAGCCCGATCGACAGGCCGTGCTCGTTCATGCCGTCGAGGCGTCCCGTCAGCTGGTGGCTGGCGCCGATGCTGGCATAGCTGCCGTGCACCTGGATCAACGCGAAGCGCGCCTCATAGCCGCGCGGCCAGAAATCATAGTTGCGGCCGTAGACGCCGCCGCTCATGACGGCCGAGCAGCCGCCGGTCGGCATCCGCAAGCCATCATTGCCGAAACAAGCGACCGCGCGCTCCATCGGGATGTCGAGCCCTTCGGCGATCCCACCGATCTCCTCCCACAGCGCAGGCGCGTAGGTCCTGAACGCGCGCTCCTCGGTGCGGACATTGAACCACCAGGGCAGACGAACATTCTTGCGGCGGAGAAACGCCTTGCCCCGAAGCGTCGCCGCAAAGGCAGCGGCCTGAGCCCGACCGACCTCGTAAGGCGTGCCGCGGCATTGCACGAAGCCGACGCAAAGCATCTTGGGAGCGGACGCCATGGTGGGACCTGAGGAGAGTCGCGCCCAGACCATCCCATAGGCAAAAGCTGGGAGGCAATAACTCTCTTATTTGTTGGCACCGAACACCGGAGGATCTCATCACTCGCTCATCACCGAGATCTCCCCAGTATCCAAACCGATCCGCACCGAGGTGCCGGCTGGTCGCATTTCTCCAGCGACCGCGAATGGTTCGGCAAGCTGTGAGACGACGGTCCCGTCCCGCACTTCGAAGCTCCCGCTGTTCAAGGGCACGCCGCGAAGGACGATGGTCTGGCGGTGTCCCGAGCGGATGCGCACCAGCCGGCCGTCACCGGCAACCTCCAGCGTGACTCCGACTGGGGCCATCGTGTCCAGCATCGGGATATAGGCTTCACTCGCCGAGAGCAGAAAGCTCCAGGGTTCGGTGTCGTTGCCGCGCTCGATCGTCGTCTGGGCCGGCAGCTTCAGCCCGAGCAGCTCGTGCGGCGCACCGAGCGTGAAGCGGTGGAGCGTACCGGCCTTGTCGAACAGAACGCCGCCGAAGCGGTCGTTCGCGTAGGGTCCACCTTTGCATGGCAACCCATCGATGATTTGATAGCCGTGCAGATCGCCACCCCAATGCGTGACGTCATTGCCCTGTCTCTTCCAGGGCTTGAGCGTTCCCGCGAGCCGCATGCCGAGGATCTCGGTCGCGTGCGGCAGCTCGATCAAGACGACGATGGAGTGCGCCTTGTCGGCGAACTGGATTTTGCTGCCGGCCGGCAAAGGCAAACCAGCGATGGTCTCGGCGATCTCGAGAGTGCGCCAGTATTTGGTTGCGTCGTAGCTCTGGTAAAGATAGAGGGCGCCAGCCGCTGGAAATGGCAATGTCAGAAAGGCGGCGCAAGCGATCAATACAAAGCGCAGTCCGCCCAACCAGGGCGAGCCATACCAGGCGGCAAATGCCAACGCGAACGCCAACGGTATGATCACGAACCAATTGGTGATGACGGCATATCCGAACAGAAGCGGCCATGGCAGGCGCAAGATCGGTCTCCTTCGGTTCAGCCATCGACCGAGCGCAAGATAACGGACGCCGTGCCATCAGCAACGCGCGTATGCAGCCAATTTGTCGACGACGGATCAGTCCTGGTTCACGGGTGATTGCCGGATCGAGAACCTAAACTCCTGATCCTCCCGAGCACGCGCAAACACCGGCTAGACCGATTTATGCACGTTCGCCATGATCGGCAGCGATCCGCACGAGCTCCACCTCGAGCCTCAAGCCCGGCGCTTGTTTCGCAAACCCCGTGCACAAAGTCGACGAGTCATCCACCGACCGCCCCGACACCACGATGTCGATCTCATCCAGTCCGAACACACCGGGTGGCCCCGGTTCAACGCGTCGGGCGGAAAGACTGGCTTTGAAGTGCTCGCCCTGCTGCGTCCAGTATCCTGCATAGGCAAACGTGGAATCGCCGCCGGCGAGTGTCCCGTCAGCGCCGAACTCGACGACGCCAGCGCCTTCGCCGACCGGCGTCTTGAACCAAACGGAATATTTGCCCGGGATGATCACTCTAGCCCACCACATCGACCGGTCTTCCGGCCGAGTTGAGCCAGACCAAAATGGCTATCGCGTGGCGCGCGCAGGTCCTGCTGCGCATACAACCTCAAACTCTCGACGCAGAGCGCGCCCATCCGCAACGCTTCTCAAAGCCAGTTTTCCCCACGGTCACCGTAGCTCCTCGCCACGCAATGCGCTATCGCTAGCGAGCCAAAGACTTCATGGCGAGCCAGGCGGGAAACATCGTGAGTTTCTTCGAGCGTCTCAAGACAGCAGCATCCGCCGAGTGGCGGGCCTACACCGAGCATCCCTTCACGAACGGATTGGCGGACGGCTCGCTCCCTGAAGCTGCGTTCCGCCACTACCTCGTTCAGGATTATCTGTTCCTCATCGAGTTTGCCCGCGCCTACGCGCTCGCGGTCTACAAGTCGCCCGGGCTTGACGACATGCGTGAAGCAGCGGCCGGCCTGTCGGCCATCCTCGATGTCGAGATGAACCTGCATGTGAAGCTCTGTGCCAGTTGGGGTCTGTCCCCTGATGACCTTGAACACGCCCCGCCGGCGGCCGAGATGCTGGCCTATACGCGCTACGTGCTCGATGCGGGAATGCGCGGCGATCTCTTGGCGCTCAAGGTGGCGCTTGCGCCCTGCGTGATCGGCTACGCGGAGATCGCAACGCGGCTCGCCTCGCTCCCCCTCGCGGACGCTGTGACCAACGCCTACCGCGTCTGGATCGCCGAGTACGCAGGCCTGCCGTACCAGGAGGTCGCGGCCAAGGCGCGGGCGCATCTGGAGCATCTTGCCGATCTCTACGCCACGCCGGCCCGCGAGGCCGAGCTGATCGCGATCTTCAAGGAAGCCACCCGGCTCGAGGCCGACTTCTGGGAGATGGCCTGGCGCGCGGGCCAGCCTGCTGAATAGCGGTTTCGGCCATCGTCAGGCACCGCTATCTCACCCCCGCCACCACCATCACCACCACCGGCAGCGTCATTGCGGCCAGCAGCGTGCACAGCGCCACCGCGCCCGAGACCGGGTTCACCATGCGCTGATACTGAACCGCGAAGATGTAGGCATTGGCGCCTGTCGGCATCGCCGCGAACAGCACGACGACGCCTGTCACGACAGGCGGCAGGTTCAAGAGCTTGGCCAGCGCGAAGGCCACCGCCGGCATCGCCAGCAGCTTGAGTGCGCTGATCGCGGCGACTGATGTCATCTCGCCTTTCACCTCGAAGCGGAACAGGGTGATGCCGAGCGCGATCAGCGCGGCCGGCGATCCCGCCTGCGCCAGCAGTTCGATGGTCTTGTCGACGACGGGCGCAAGGCCAAGGCCGGTGAAGCGCCAGATCACGCCGAAGCCGATCCCCAGCATCAGCGGGTTCTTGGCGAGGTCTGCGAGGATGGGCCAGATCGCCGAGAGCACCGAGCCGGTGCGCTTGCGGCTGACCAGCTCCATCTGCAGGATGCCGCAGAGCCAGAGCAGCGGCGTGTTCACCGACAGGATCAGCGACATCGGGCCGGCCGCCTCATTGCCGAGCGCGGAGAGCACCAGGGGAATCCCCAACATGACGATGTTGCCGTAGACCGAGCCGATCGCGAACACGACGCCGTCCTCATGGTCCTCGCGCCGCTGGCGGATCAGCGCCGAGATCAGCAGCGCCGCGATCCAGGTGATGGCGAGCGCGCCGTAATAGGCGCCCCACATGCGCCACGGGCTGACGTCGGGGAATTCCGACACGACGATGGTGCGGAACAGCAGCGCGGGGATCGCGATGCTGAAGGCGAATTCGGAGATGCCCTTGTGCGCGCCCTCGGAGACGAAGCGAAACAGCACCGCCGCATAGCCGGCCGCGATCAGCGCAAACACCGGCGCGACGATCAACATGGTGGCCATGCGGTCCTCCCCTCACGGGGATTTCGGCCGACCACCCCACGCGCCTCTCGATGCTGCCATCATGCCGGTGTTTTGCCCGACAAGTCAAAGGAAAATTCGTAAAATCCGTAAGTGGCGGGAATCCGCGAAGCGGCCCAGGGCCACGGCTACTGTGCATGGGGTTGTTTTCGAGCTTTGGGGATGGACACCCACCGCTGTTGCCGGGAGCGCACAGGTCGCTGTTTTCGCCTCGGCCCTCGTTGCCAACCAACGCCCGTTCACCCACACTCCCGTCCTGTTCGACATTGGGGGGATCGATGCCGGTATCTCGCGTCACGACGTCCATGGCTGCTAAGTTCTTGGCTGCTGCGACCTTTGGGGTTGCCCTCGCCGTTCTGCTCCAGCCGGGCGCTGGCTTTGCCTACACGCCCGAGCAGCAGCAGGCCTGCACGCCGGATGCGATGCGGCTGTGCGGCGAGTTCGTGCCCAACGTCGATGCCATCACCGCCTGCATGATCCAGAAGAAGGCGCAGCTGTCGCCGCCATGCGCGGTGTTCTTCCGCCGCGGGCCGGAGCCGATTGCCGGTCAGCCCACCAGGATCGCGCCGAAGACCGCCAGGAAGGCCAAGCCGAAGGCGAAGAAGAAAAAGACCGACGAGAGCTAGGCGGGTTCGCGAAACCTCCTCATGTCCCGCGCGCCATCGTGACGCGAAGGGCGACACCAGCCACGCAACAGCCACCGGACTCGTTTTGTTCGCGCGAGGTCAGCGCGCCGGCTTGCAGCCATCGCGCTTCGCTCTGCTGAAAAAAAGCATCGCGAGAATTTGCGCGGCAAGGTTGTCCCGCGGATCTTTCCGCGCGAGTGCTGATTTGGAATTGCCGGCGTGGTCTGCAGTTCATGATGGTTGATGTCATCAGCCGCGCAAGGCAGTGTGACTCAAAAGCCAACATGTCTTGTTATTTCATGGCGCCGGCACGACAGCCGATAAATTTTTCTTTCCCGAATCAGCGCGGTGATTCATTTTCTCGGCCTGGGGTCAATCTGGAGGCCAGAGGATGAATGTAATTGTTTTCGCATCGCGCAAAGGCGGCTCGGGCAAGAGTACCCTGGCTGCACATCTCGCTGCGCAGATCAAGGCGAGCAAGCAGGTGATGCTGGTGGATGCGGACCCGCAGGGTTCGCTGACGCTGTGGCACAAGCTGCGGGGCACCAACGAGCCGCCGATCAAGGCGGCCGTGAATTCGGTCAGCGGCATCGTCTCCGCGGCCAAGCGCGACGGTTACGAGTGGGTGTTGATCGACACGCCGCCGAACCTGTCGGCCGTGGTCGATGATGCGATCCGCAACGCGACGATGGTGATCATTCCGGCGCGGCCCGGCGTGTTCGACGTCAACGCGGTGCAGGAAACCATCCAGATGTGCCGCGCGGCGCGCAAGCCCTACGCGGTCGTGCTCAACGGCGCACCGGCGCGCCGCGACGAAGCCGAAAGCCCGATCGTCACCATCGCCCGCGAGGCGCTGGCCAAGTTCCGCGCTCCTGTTTGGGGCGGTCAGATCACCAACCGTTCGGATTTGTTGATGGCACTCAGCCACGGCGAAGGCGCGCGTGAGTATCAGGCCGAAAGCCGTGCGGCCCAGGAAATTGCAAGACTGTGGGCGGCGATCGAGCGTTCAGTAAAAGCTATTCGCGGCACGGCGTCGGCATCCGGCGCAATGCACAAGCAGGCGGCATAATTCATCAATCATTTCCCCGGACGACAAACGCGCGGCATCCCGCGCGTTTTGCGTTTTCAGGGGCTGACGGTGAGGTTACGCCACCATCAGCATGTAGAACACGATCACCGGCGACAACGTCAGGATCACCGACCAGACGCCGGCGGCCCAGAGAATGTCTCCGGTGGAAAAGCCCTGCTGCTCGCTGTCGTCGAAGCTTGGCGTGGCGCCGTAATGCGGCACCATATCGTTCTGATTGTTCAAGATCGCCCCCGCGATTTCTTCGCTTATGGGGAGAACGATACGCGGGATGTTTTAAAATTCCGGCTCAGCGCCACGCTCGCATTTTGAGCGCATTTGCCACCACGGATTAACCATCGCCGCGGCCTTGCCTCATCAGGCGAGCCAGAGCCGGAATAGCAGCACCGGCATCAGGCCGAGCATCACGGCCCAGAAGCCGAACGACGACACCACCAAAATTCCCCGCAAAAGATCGGCAGGCGCGAATATTTCCGCCGCAGTCGGGCGAACGCGTTGCCTCATGGTCCTTCCCCCTTTTGAAAGACGGTTGCCGGGGGACGATAGGCGCCATTGCGTAAACGAGACGTGGATGCGCCATGCGGCAGCTGCGAAGCGCGTTGGTGCCGGGTTAACCAAGGCGCCTCTCCCCGCACGCGGGGAGAGGCGAGCGAGGAGTTACGCCGCAACCTTCATCCGCCGCTCGATCTCGCGGTCGAGCGTGGCGGCGAGCTCGCTGCTGACCTCCACCATCGGCAGGCGCACCTCGGGGCTGTCGATCAGGCCCGTCCGCCACAGCCAGTACTTCGCCGGCGCTGGGCTCGGTTCGGTGAACAACAGCCGCGTCAGCTCGGCGACCTCTTGCCAGCGCGCCTCTGCCGCGTCGGCATTGCCTTGCTTCAGCTCGCTATAGACTGCCGCGAACGTCGCGGTCTCGAGATGGGCGGACAGCAGGATGCCGCCGTCAGCACCGTCGCTGAGCGCCTCGAGATAATTGGCATCCTCGCCGGTGAGCACGCGGAAATCCTTCGGCCGGTCGCGTAGCAGCGCGACCGACTGCTCGCGGCTCGCGCTGCAATCCTTCAAGCCGACGATGTTGGGATGCTCGGCGAGCCGCAGCATGGTCTGGTTGGTGATCCCGACCGCGCAGCGATAGGGGATGTTGTAGAGCGCGAGCGGCCAGGCGGCGTGATCGGCCAGCGCCTCGAAATGCGCAACGATCCCGCGCTGCGACGGCCGCACGTAATAGGGGCTCGCGATCAGATAGAAGTCGATCGGCCAGTCCGCGGTCTCGTCCAGCCGCTCCTTCATCCGCGAGGTGTCCGCGCCGGATAGCCCGAGGCCGATCGGAACGTTGCGGCATCCCGCCGCCATCGCGTCGCGGACGATGGCAACGAGGCGTTCGAGCTCGGCCTCGCGCAGCGTCATGCCTTCGCCCGAGGTCGCCCCCAGGATGAAGCCGTCGATGGCTTGCGCGGCGTAGTGCCGCGTCAGTCGCCGCAGCGAGTTCTGGTCGAGACGACCGTTCCGAAACGGCGTCACCAGCGGCAGCCACAGCCCATGCATCTCGGTGATGGACCTGAGACGGAGGGCACATGAAAAAACCCCGTCCAGGCGGCGGGGTTTTCGGGATTTGGCAGCGATGACGAAGTCAGCTAGCGCGCGCAAAAATCCGAGGTCCCCGGATGGGGGCCTTTTTTCGAAACGATTGCGCACGACTTCGTGATCATTGGGAAATGATGCGGGCTATGCCCAAAACTGTCAATACACGCGGAGGGCGAATGCCTGATTGGGCAGAAAAAAAGCCGGACCCGAGGGCCCGGCTTAGGTATTGGCCACGTGAGGCCGACACAATCACCTTCCAAGAGGGATTACTGAACTCCCGCGCCACTGGAGGAGGGGGACAAATGCGCAACGCGAAGGCTCAGCGTGCAAACATTATGGGCTTCTCCAGCGCCATGCAGCAACAGCCGAGGTCGCATGTCAGACATGCGGAAATCAGGACGGCCAGCGCTGCGCCTTGCTCACCACGAAGTCGCGGAACACCTGCACGCGCGCGACCGTCTTCAGCTCTTCCGGATAGACGAAATAGGTGTCGAGCTGGATCGAATCCGATTCGCCGAACAGTTGTACGAGGCGGCTCTGGTCTTCGACGAGGTAGTCGGGCAGCGCGGCGATGCCGAGGCCCTGCTGGCACGCGCGCACCAGGCCGAGGATGTTGTTGACCTTGAAATAGGCCTCGCGCGGACCCGAGCCGTTGCGCGCAGCTTCGACCAGCCAGTTGCGGTTCTGCAGATGCGGCGCGAAGTTGCCGTCGGACAGCGTGATGATGCGGTGGGAGTCGAGCTCCTCCAGCGTGCGCGGCGTGCCGAAACGCTTGATGTATTCCGGCGAGCAATAGGCGTGGAAGCCCATCGCGAACAGCTTGCGCTGGATGAGGTCCGGCTGGGTCGGCTTGCGGGTGCGGATCGCAACGTCGGCCTCGCGCATGGACAGATCCAGTTCCTCGTCGGTGACGATCAGCGAGATCCGGATCTCCGGATAGAGCGCGGTGAATTCGCCGAGCCGCGGGATCAACCAATTGATGCCGACGCCGGGCGTGGTGGTGATCTTGAGATCGCCGCTCGGCCGTTCGCGGCTGTCGGTCAGTTTGGCGCGCGCCGCCTGCAGCTGCATGAACACGTCATGCGCGGTGCGGAACAACAGGTCGCCCTGCTCGGTGAGGATCAGGCCGCGGGCATGGCGGTGGAACAGCGAGACCGAGAGCTCCTGTTCCAGCGCCGAAACCTGGCGCGAGACCGCCGATTGCGACAGGCCGAGCTGCTCTCCCGCATGCGTGAAGCTGCCCGCTTCTGCCGCCGCGTGAAACACCTTCAGCTTGTCCCAGTCCATATCCGTGAATCCGTCGCGTGTTCGGGGCATGATCGTTATTCCGCTGCCGCGCGCTCGCTGGCGCGCAGGGCCAAGAAACGTTCGGCCTCGAGCGCTGCCATGCAGCCGAGGCCTGCGGCCGTGACGGCCTGGCGATAGGTTTCGTCGGCGACGTCACCCGCGGCGAACAAGCCGGGCACGGACGTCGCGGTCGAGTTCGGGGCGACCTCGACATAGCCCGACGGTTTCAGCTTGACCTTGTCTTTCACCAGCTCGGTTGCCGGGGCGTGGCCGATGGCGATGAAGACGCCGTCGGTTTTCACATCCGTCAGCGCGCCGGTCTTGACGTTCTTGAGGCGGACATGGGTGACCTTGTTCGGGTTCTCGGTGCCGCAGATCTCGTCGACCGCACAGTCCCAGATCACCTTGATCTTCGGGTGCTTGAACAGGCGCTCCTGCAGGATGCGCTCGGCGCGGAAATGATCGCGGCGATGCACGATGGTGACCTGCGAGGCGTGGTTGGTCAGGTACAGCGCTTCCTCGACCGCGGTATTGCCGCCGCCGACCACCACGACCTCCTTGTTGCGGTAGAAGAAGCCGTCGCAGGTGGCGCAGGCCGAGACGCCGCCACCCTGGAATTTCGCTTCAGAGGGCAGCCCGAGCCAGCGCGCCTGCGCGCCGGTGGCGAGGATCACGGTGTCGGCGAGATAGACATCGCCGGAGTCGCAGGTGAGGCGGAATGGCCGCTGCGAGGTGTCGAGCTTGATCACCAGGTCGGTCACGATCCTGGTGCCGACATGCACTGCCTGCTTTTCCATCTGTTCCATCAGCCAGGGGCCCTGGATCACGTCGGCGAAGCCCGGATAGTTCTCGACGTCGGTGGTGATGGTGAGCTGGCCGCCGGCCTGCATGCCCTGGATCAAGATCGGCTCGAGCATCGCGCGTGCGGCGTAGATCGCGGCGGTGTAGCCGGCGGGCCCGGAGCCAATGATGATGACCTTTGCATGAACAGGAGCGGACATTTCGATGGACGCCTTTCACGGGGGATTTGCAGCGCGGGCGCGGAACGTGCCGGGAGGCCTCGCGGAGGCGCTGAAATATCAGAGCTAATCTAAGCGTTCTGGTGAGCTATGCAAGAATTGCATTCCCTCTCGGCGGATTTTTCCAACAAGGAACAAAAGTCGATTGCGCTGCACGCGCAATAAAATTGCTCATTTGGTGCAGACTGGCTATGAGGATTGCGACAGACCCACCGAATACCGCCGATAAGGCCAGGAGTTCCAATCACGTGTCGCGGAACCTAGACGAGATCGACCTCAAGATTCTGTCCGAGATCCAGGCCGACGGTCGAATCACCAATGTCGAGCTCGCCAAACGGGTCGGTATTTCGCCTCCACCCTGCCTGCGCCGGGTCCGAGCACTGGAGGAGGAAGGCTACATCCACGGCTACCGCGGGCTGCTGGACGCGCGAAAGCTCGGTTTCGACGTCACGGTGTTCGCCGCCGTGCACCTCTCCAGCCAGGCGGAGGCGGATCTGCGCGCCTTCGAGGAGTTCGTCCGCGCCGAGCCCTTGGTGCGGGAATGCTGGATGCTGTCCGGCGAGGTCGATTTCATCCTCAAATGTGTCGCCCCTGACATGGCGACCTTCCAGGACTTTGTGACGCACCTGACCGCGGCGCCGCACGTGCGCAACGTGCGCACCTCGCTGGTGCTGCACAATTCGAAATACGAGGCGGCGGTGCCGCTCGACGTGAAGGGAAGAAGGTAGAAACGAAGCGCTTATCGCCGCAGCGCATCCACGCTGATCGGACCGCTTCCGGCGGCCGCGAGGAACAGGCACGCGAAACACAGCACGATCGCAAGCGCGCCGTCGTTGACGACGGGAAAGAAGCTGTGCGGCATGTGCTCGATGAAATAGGCGAAGGCCATCTCACCGGACAGGATGAAGGCCGCCAGCCGCGTGAACAGGCCAATCATCAAGAGACCGCCAAGCACGAATTCGAGCATGCCGGCGATGCCCCAGAGCGACCACGGCGTCACGTCGGCAAACATTTCCACCGGCGGAAACTTGAACAGCTTGGCTACGCCATAGTGAAAGAACACTAGCCCGGTGATGAAGCGAAAGAGGCTGAGCAGATAGGGCTGGCTTTGCGCAGCGATGCGATCGACGTCCATCTTGTCCTCCCGTGCTCGAACGGCAGCGCCGAGCATGACGGAGGACGGTGCGGTTCACAATCGCGCCCTGGACAGATTGCGAACTGGACAGATTGCGAAACAGAAAAGCCGCGCAACCCGCGCGGCCTTTCAGGCACTCTTTGTCGAGTGGATTACCGCCACTCCACCTTGGTGATTTCGTAGGCCTTGGCGCCGCCGGGGGCGTTGACCTCGACGGTCGAGCCTTTCTTCTTGCCGATCAGCGCGCGCGCCAGCGGCGAGGTGATGGAGATCCGGCCTTTCTTGGCGTCGGCCTCGACCTCGCCGACGATCTGCCACACCGTCTTCTTCTCGGTGTCCTCGTCGACCAGCGTCACGGTTGCACCGAACTTGATGGTGTCGCCGGAGAGCTTGGAAATGTCGATGATGTCGGCCCGCGCGAGCTTGTCCTCGAGTTCGGCGATGCGGCCCTCATTATGCGACTGCTCTTCCTTCGCGGCATGGTATTCCGCGTTTTCGGAGAGGTCGCCGTGGGAGCGCGCTTCCGCGATATGCTCGATGATGCGCGGACGGTCCTCGGACTGGCGCTTCTTCAATTCTTCCCCGAGCGCGGCAAAGCCGCTCGCAGTCATCGGAACCTTTTCCATCTTTTCTCTCGTCTTCCAGTCGCGCGCCCACCGAAAACGGAGGGTGCGGCAACCCTGATTCGTCAGTGCTTTCCAGATCCGAGCACACGGCCACCGGTACGTTAAGTGGGCTGGCGCCGGAACAAAACAACCACGTGGCCGGACGGTTCCTCCGGCCATTATGGCTTGATTGCCAATCACTTAGCGCAAGGCTTAACCCTCAGGGCCGGGCCTTTCGCTAACGATCAGGTTTCCGAAAAGTAGCTCTGCAGGGTCCGAACCTCAAGGTCACCGCCCAGGTAGGCGCGGATGCCCTGCGCGGCCGCCACGGCCCCGGAAAGAGTGGTGTAATATGGCACTTTATGCAAGAGGGCCGCGCGCCGCAGCGAGCGGCTGTCGGCGAGCGCCTGCGGGCCTTCGGTGGTGTTGAGAACGAGCTGGACATCGCCATTGGTGATGGCGTCGACGATATGCGGCCGTCCCTCCAGCACCTTGTTCACCTTCTCCGCCGGGATGCCCTGATCGGTCAGGAAGCGCGCCGTCCCTGATGTCGCCAGCACCTTGAAGCCAAGCGAATGCAGCTGGCGCACGGCTTCGGCGATACGAACCTTGTCGCTCTCGCGTACCGAGACGAACACCGTGCCCTTGCGCGGTACTCTTGTGCCGCCGCCAAGCTGGCTCTTGGCAAAGGCAACCGCGAAAGAGCGATCGATGCCCATGACCTCGCCGGTCGAGCGCATCTCCGGACCCAGCACCGTGTCGACGCCGGGGAAGCGGGCGAATGGAAACACCGATTCCTTCACGCCGACATGCCTGAAATCTGCCTTCTTCAGCTTGAAGTCGGCGAGCTTCTCGCCGGCCATGATGCGCGCGGCGATCTTGGCGACCGGCGTGCCGATCACCTTGGCGACGAAAGGCACCGTGCGCGAGGCGCGCGGATTGACTTCGAGCACGTAGATCTCGCCGTCCTTGATGGCATATTGCACGTTCATCAGGCCGACGACGTCGAGGCCGAGCGCGAGCTCGCGGGTCTGCCGCTCCAGCTCCGCGATCATCTTCGCGTCGAGCGAGTGCGGCGGCAGCGAGCAAGCGCTATCGCCGGAATGGATGCCGGCTTCCTCGATGTGCTCCATGATGCCGACGATGAACGTGTCCTTGCCGTCGCTGAGGCAGTCGACGTCGATCTCGGTGGCGTCGGACAAATAGCGGTCGAACAGCAGCGGGTTCTTGCCGAGAACGGTGTTGATCTGCCCGGTCTTGTCGTTCGGATAGCGCGCCTTGACGTCGGCGGGCACCAGCTCCGGCAGCGTGCCGAGCAGATAGTCGTTGAGCTGGTTCTCCTCGCGGATGATCTGCATCGCGCGGCCACCGAGCACGTAGGACGGGCGCACCACCAGCGGCAGGCCGAGATCGGCGGAGACCAGGCGAGCCTGCTCGACCGAATAGGCGATGCCGTTCCTCGGCTGCTTGAGGCGGAGCTTGTCGAGCACCCGCTTGAAGCGGTCGCGGTCTTCGGCGAGGTCGATGGCGTCGGGCGAGGTGCCGAGGATCGGCACTTCGGCGGCTTCCAGCGCGCGGGCAAGTTTCAGCGGGGTCTGGCCGCCGAACTGGACGATCACGCCGTGCAACGTGCCGTTGCTGCGCTCCTTGGCGATGATCTCCAGCACGTCCTCGGCGGTGAGCGGCTCGAAATAAAGCCGGTCCGCGGTGTCATAGTCGGTCGACACCGTTTCCGGGTTGCAGTTGACCATGATGGATTCATAGCCGGCGTCATGCAGCGCGAAGCAGGCATGGCAGCAGCAATAATCGAACTCGATGCCCTGGCCGATGCGGTTCGGGCCGCCGCCGAGGATGATGACCTTCTTCTTGTCCGACGGCGTGCTCTCGTCGGCGGCGCTGCCGGCAAACGGCGCCTCGTAGGTCGAGTACATATAGGCGGTGGGCGAGGCGAATTCGGCCGCGCAGGTGTCGATGCGCTTGTAGACCGGACGGACGCCCAGCGCGTGGCGCCTGGCGGTGACGTCGGCTTCGGTCGTCTGGGCGAGCACCGCAAGGCGCGCATCCGAGAAGCCCATGGCCTTGAGCGTGCGCATGCCGAAGGCATTGCTTGGCAGGCCGTGCCTCCTGACCTTCTCCTCCATGTCGACGATGCCGCGCATCTCGCCGAGGAACCACGGATCGATCTTGCAGGAGTTGAAGATATCCTCGTTCGACCAGCCGAGCCGCATGGCCTGCGCGACCTGGAGCAGGCGGTTCGGCGTCGGCGTGCCGAGCGCTGCGCGGATGGCGTTCTTGTCGTCGTCCTGGCCGAGGCCTTCGATCTCGATCTCGTCGAGGCCGGTGAGGCCGGTCTCGAGCCCGCGCAGCGCCTTCTGCAGGCTCTCCTGGAAGGTGCGGCCGATCGCCATGACCTCGCCGACCGACTTCATCGAGGTCGTCAGCGTCGAGGAGGCGCCGGGGAATTTCTCGAAGGCGAAACGCGGGATCTTGGTCACCACGTAGTCGATCGTCGGCTCGAACGAGGCCGGCGTCGCGCCGCCGGTGATGTCGTTGGCGATCTCGTCGAGCGTGTAGCCAACGGCGAGCTTGGCCGCGACCTTGGCGATCGGGAAGCCTGTCGCCTTCGAGGCCAGCGCAGAGGAGCGCGACACGCGCGGATTCATCTCGATCACGACCATGCGGCCGTCTTCCGGATTGACGCCGAACTGCACGTTGGAGCCGCCGGTCTCGACACCGATCTCGCGCAGCACCGCCAGCGAGGCGTCGCGCATGATCTGATATTCCTTGTCCGTCAGCGTCAGCGCAGGCGCCACCGTGATGGAGTCGCCGGTGTGCACGCCCATCGGATCGAAATTCTCGATCGAGCAGACGATGATGCAATTGTCCTTCTTGTCGCGCACCACCTCCATCTCGAACTCTTTCCAGCCGAGAACGGATTCCTCGATCAGGACTTCGTTGGTGGGTGACGCGTCAAGACCGCGCTCGATGATGTCGAGGAACTCTTCCTTGTTGTAGGCGATGCCGCCGCCGGTGCCGCCCATGGTGAAGGAGGGGCGGATGATCGCGGGCAGGCCGATCTCGGACAGTGCCATCATGGCCTGGCCGAAGGCATATTCCTGGTAGCGCTTGCGGCGATCGCTCTCGCCGAGCGTCCACTGCCGGTCGAGCTCCTCGAGGGCCGCGCCCGACAGCTTCTCGCGTTCGGCATGGTACTTGTCGCGGAACGCCTTCTTCAGCTCGGAGGCGTTGGCGAGGCGCGATTTCGGCGTCTCCAGCCCGATCTTGGTCATGGCCTCGCGAAAGAGCTGGCGATCCTCCGCCTTGTCGATCGCGTCGGCGGTCGCGCCGATCATCTCGACGTCGAATTTCTCCAGCGTGCCCTGCCGGCGCAGCGACAGCGCGCAGTTCAGCGCGGTCTGGCCGCCCATGGTCGGCAGCAGCGCAAAGCCGCCGGGAGCGACATGGCGTTCCTTCTCGATGATCTTGGCGACGATCTCGGGCGTGATCGGTTCGATGTAGGTGGCATCGGCCAATTCCGGGTCGGTCATGATCGTGGCCGGATTGGAATTGACGAGGACGATGCGATAGCCCTCTTCCTTCAGCGTCTTCACCGCTTGCGTGCCCGAATAGTCGAACTCGCAGGCCTGGCCGATCACGATGGGACCGGCGCCGATGATCAGGATGGTCGAGATGTCGGTTCGTTTAGGCATCACCGCTCGCGGGCTGGATTTTGGGCACAAAAAAAGGGCGCGCTTGCCGCGCGTCCCCTAAGCCGAGAGCGCGGGGGTCTCCCTCGCGCGCGGGTGGGTCTTAGACCAGTTTTCGGGGCGGCGAAACCCCGAAAAACGCCCATCAACCAGCAATTTTGACCGGTTTCGGCCGGGCCTGCCAGCCGCGGGCGAGGTGCACCAGAAGCGAGGCCGCAACGCTCGTTCCGCCGATCCAGCCGAGATCATCGGGCGCGAGGGTGGCCAGCACGGCGCCGCCCAAGGCACCACCGATGGCGAAGCCGAGATACATCGCGGAGGCATTGAGTGAGAGTGCAATCATCGAGGCCTGCGGATCGATCCGGATGATGCTGGCGATCTGGGCCGGATAGAACGCCCAGCCGGAGAGCCCCCAGAGGAAGATCGTGCCCAGCACCGCGTAGTGCGCCTGTCCGGGCAGCAGCTTCAGAACCAGCGAATGCAGGATGAGTGCGCTGGCCATGCCGGCAAGCGCGAGCGCGGCGGTGGTGATCGTGCCCAGCCGGTCGGCAAGGAAGCCGCCGAGCATGTTCCCGATTGCGGCAGCGCCACCGAACACCAGCAGGGCAAGGCTGATTTGCGAGGCATCGAAGCCGAGGCCGCGCAGCGGCACCGCGAAATAGGTGAACACGGTGAAGCCGCCCAGCGCCCATAAAATCGTGATGGCGAGTGCAATCACGACATTGCTGTGGCGCGCCACCGCCAGCCGTTCGCTGAGCGAAGCGGTGTTGCGCGGCAGGCCGCGGGGCAGGCCGAGCAGCAGGCCGGCCAGCGCGACCGCGCTGATGATGGCGACCATGGCAAACGTCGCGCGCCAGCCGAGCAGGCTGCCAATGAGGTTACCCAGGGGCACGCCGATGACGGTCGCGACCGTGAGGCCCGAGGTCACCAGCGCAACCGCGCGGCCACGCCGTTCGGGCGAGGCGACTGCCACCGACACCGCCAGCGCTGTCGGCATGCACAGCCCGGAGCCCAGGGCCATCAGCATGCGCGAGGCCAGCAGCAGCGCGTAGTTGGAGGCCACCATCGCCGCGAGGTTGCCGGCGATGAACGTCGACAGCGCCAGCGCCAGCACCGTGCGGCGGTCAATGTTGTTGAGCGCCACCGCCAGGATCGGCGAGCCGACCGCGTAGGTGAGGGCGTAGGCGGTGACCAATTGGCCGGCGGCCGAGACCGAAATCGACAGGTCGCCGGCGATTGCCGGCAAAAGGCCAGCAATGACAAAGCCTTCGGTACCGATCGCAAAGGCCCCCAGGGCCAGCCAGACCACGCTCATTGCTCGAATTCCTATGTTCAATGTTTATTGAACTATCGAATAAGTCGATTTGGGAGTCAATTGGTTCAAGAACTATTGAACATTGCGCCCGCCTCGCTATGATTCCTCACATCATGAGCCGCACCCCTCCTCATCCCACGCGAGAGCAGATCGAGCTGCCGCTGGTCCTGGATTGTCTGAGCGATCCGATCCGATTGGCGATCGTGTATCAGCTCGCACAGCAGGAACGTGTCAGCAGCGAGCTCTGCTGCGGCGACTTCAACGGTCTCGCTGGCAAGTCGAACCTCACCTATCACTTCGCAAAGCTGCGCGATTGCGGGCTGATGCAGACCCGCGTGGCAGGCACGAACCGCTTCATGCGGCTGCGCCGCGCGGATCTCGAGGCGCGCTTTCCGGGCCTGCTCGATGCCGTGCTCAAGTCGGCGGCCAAGGACGCGGACAGGCTTCAGCTCGTTGCGGAGTGCGATGTGGTTGACGCGAAGTGAGTTGCGGATAAAGTCCGTCTTCGCTTGCGCTGCGCTCCAGCTACGCCGGACACGCTTCGCCCCTGCGCGTGGCTGCGCCACGCGTAGCCCCGCAGGGGCGAAGCGTGGAGACCCGGCCTGGATTTGAACCAGGATGAAGAGCGATGCACCGCTCTCGCGTAGACGCTTCCGCCACCGGGCCGCGGCGATCATTGCCCGATCGGGCTGCGACAAGCCACCTCAGGTGGTGGTTATGCTTAACGCACCAGCGGTGGCCGGGCGATGAAGGTCATGCGCCAGCGGTTGTGGCCGATATTGGTGTTGGCACGCTGGGTGGCGAAACCCACCGCCTTCAGCTTGGCGGTGATCTCGTCCTCACTGTAGCGCTGCAATCCGATGCGCGTGCGCAAATGACGGTAGTCCGACAGCGCGGTGCTGATGAGCCCGATCAGCGCATCTTTCAGAAAGCCGTGACGCAGCCCGAAGGACAGCAGTGCCGCCACGTCCCTGAGCATGCCGACATGCGGCTGAAGGATATCGCCCAGCACCAGCTTGCCTGATGGCTTCAGGATCCGCCTGATATTGAGCAGCGCGGCATCGAGCTCCTCGGATGTCATATATTGCGCGACCGAGTTCATCACGACGAGGTCGATGGATTGGTCCGGCATCTTGCGCACGTCGTCGAGGGAGCGGACGCGGATCTTGGTGTCGGGCGCAAACCGGGCGATCAGGCGGCCGCGCACACCGGGCGCGGGCTCGGCCAGGATCAGCTGGCCGCAGGCGGTCGCCACCTGGCTCGCCGAGAGCGCCTCGCCACAGGCATAGTCGAGCACGATCGCGTCAGGCGAGGTGATGTAGCCGATGATGTCCCGCGCGATGATCTGGAAGTGCAAATCGCGATGCAATTTGCTGACATAGATCGTATGCGTCGAGTCGTAATAGTCGATCCAATCGTCCATGAGATCCCGCCCAGTGGTTCCTGTCCAGGAACCGCGCTGCCCGCCTTGCGTTAGGGGTGCGACGGCGCGCCGTCAATGTCCGCGTCCTAACAGGAAGGTTTCCCGTGAGCAAAGCCCCCAGCAAGGTCTCGCCCGATCTCGATACCCCCACCGATCTGCAGCCCCAGGCGGTCAACAAGGTCTCCGAGGCGCTCAACGTGCTTCTGGCCGACGCGTTCGCGCTGTATCTCAAGACCAAGAATTTCCACTGGCACATCAGCGGCCGGCATTTCCGCGACTATCACCTGCTGCTCGACGAGCAGTCCGAGCAGATCTTCGCCACCACCGACCAGCTCGCCGAGCGCGTCCGCAAGATCGGCGGCACCACGCTGAAGTCGATCGGCCAGGTCGCCAAGCTCCAGACCATCAAGGACAACAACGAGGACTACGTCCCGCCGCGCGAGATGCTGCGCGAGCTGATGCAGGACAACAAGCATGTCGCCGCCAGCATGCGCAAGGCGCACGAGGTCTGCGACGACGCCGGCGACGTCGCCAGCGCCAGCATCTTGGAGGTCTTCATCGACGAGACCGAGCGACGAACGTGGTTCCTGTTCGAGGCAACACGGCAGGAAGGCGCGAACGAAGCGTAAGCCAGCTTGTAGGGTGGATTGGCCGAAGGCGCAATCCACCACGTCTGTCTCAGCGGAAATGGAAGAGGTGGGTTACGCCGAGCAGATGCGCTTTGCGCACCTGCGGGGCTAACCCACCCTACCGGAACCGCGCTTGTCGCTATTGCCACAACCGCATCAACGCGCCGTGCTTCCCCGTCACCGGATCGGCCGGCGGCAGCGGCACCTTCGGGATCGTCTGCAACGCCTTGGCGTGGTTCTCCGGCGTTGCCCGCGTGATCTCCATCTTCGATCCCGGCGGATAAGCGCCGATCACGCAGAAATCATCGCTCGCCGTGATGCATTGATGCCCGGTGCCAGCAGGCAAAATCGCGACGTCGCCGGCCTTGATCTCCAGCTCCTGGCCGTGATCGCCGCCGAAGCGAACGCGGGCATGGCCGCGCGCAACGCCGAGCACCTCATGCACGGTCGCGTGGTAATGCAGATAGTCGTAGATGCCGTTGCGCCACGTGCCGCCCCATCCGTTGGTTTCGAACAGGTTTTCGATGGTCTGTTCGGGCTGCTTCGGATCGAGCGTCACCGCGCCCTGGTAAATGAGGAAGGGACGGATGTTGTTCGGCACGAGCCCGTCATCCTCGAACACGATGGCGAGCGGCTCGGCATAGTCGCGAACGACGGACATGACAGAACTCCTGCACGACGGTCACAGGAATTAACGATGAGCGCGAACGCGTGTTCCTCCGTCATTCCGGGGCGACGCGCAGCGTCGAGCTATGATGCGCAATTGCGTATCATAGCTCGCGTTACGCGCGCCCCGGAATGACGAGGACGAGGAGCAGCCTTACGCGCTTTTCTTCTGCCGCATCAGATCGGCAAAGCGCTGGAACAGATAGTGGGAGTCGCGCGGACCGGGCGAGGCTTCCGGGTGGTACTGCACCGAGAACACCGGCTTGCCGTCGAGCTGGATGCCGCAGTTGGACCCATCAAACAAAGAAATGTGGGTCTGCGTCGCGCCCTTGGGCAGCGTCTTTTCGTCCACGGCAAAGCCGTGATTCATCGAGGTGATCTCGACCTTGCCGGTGGTCTCGTCCTTGACCGGATGATTGGCGCCGTGATGGCCCTGATGCATCTTCTTGGTCTTCGCGCCGACGGCAAGGCCCAGCATCTGGTGGCCGAGGCAAATGCCGAAGGTCGGGGTGCCCGACTTGATGACGTCCTGGATCACAGGCACCGCGTATTTGCCTGTGGCGGCCGGATCGCCCGGGCCGTTCGACAGGAACACGCCGTCGGGCTTCATCGCCAGAATGTCTTCGGACGAGGTCGTCGCCGGCACCACCGTCACCTTGCAGCCGACGCCGGCGAGCAGGCGCAGAATGTTGCGCTTGATGCCGTAGTCGATCGCGACCACGTTGAACTCGGGCTGGTCCTGACGGCCAAAACCCTTGTTCCACAGCCAGGGTGTCTCGTCCCAGGTGAAGCGCTGGCCTGACGTGACCATCGGCACGAGGTCCATGCCCTCGAGGCCGGGCCATTCGCGCGCTTCTTCCTTCAGGCCATGCAGGTCGAACTCGCCGTCCTTGGCGTGCGCGATCACGGCATTGGGCATGCCCTTGCTGCGGATCAGCGCGGTCAGCGCGCGGGTGTCGATGCCGGACAGGCCGATGATGCCGCGCGCCTTCAGCCAGGCGTCGAGGTGCCTGGTGGCGCGGTAGTTCGAAGGATTGGTGATCGCGGTGCGCAGGATCACGCCGCGCGCGCCCGGCGTCGCGGCCATGTTCACCGTCTCGATGTCTTCCTCGTTGGTACCGACATTGCCGATATGCGGGAAGGTGAAGGTGATGAGCTGGCCGGCATAGGAGGGATCGGTGAGGATCTCCTCATAGCCGGTCATCGCGGTGTTGAAGCAGACTTCGCCGACGGCTTGGCCTTCGGCGCCGAGACCAAAGCCTTCGAGCACCGTGCCATCGGCAAGCACGAGGAGCGCGGTCGGTTTATGGTCCGGCCAGGCGGGATCGTTGTCATGTTGTGTCATGAGCCCGCTTCATAAGCCCCCCACGCCCGCCCGTCAAAGCGGGAAACGGCGGATTCACATGCGTTTTTGCATATTTGACAGGCCTCTTCAGGGACTTAGGACAGGTCTTGGGGTGGGTCCTGAAATTTTGCGCCGTTTTGGCCGTCAGGCGGGAAACAATGAACCCCCGGTGACAGGTCCGCACTGGCCTCTTTCCCCCGAACGGCTTAGATCAGGGGACAGATTAAGAGGACACGATCATGCTGCGCGACGACATCAACAATGCGGTCAAGGAGGCCATGAAGGCCAAGGACGAGCGCAAGCTCTCCACGCTGCGCATGGTCAATTCGACCATCAAGAACGCCGACATCGACGCCCGCGGCCAGGGCAAGCCGCCGCTGTCCGACGCCGACCTGCTCGCTGTGCTGCAGAAGATGATCAAGCAGCGCCAGGAGGCGGTCGAGCTCTACGACAAGGGCGGCCGCGCCGAGCTTGCCGCACAGGAGCGCGAGGAGATCGCGGTGATCTCGGCTTACTTGCCGAAGCAGATGGCAGAGGACGACGTGAAGAAGGCGATCTCCGATGCCATCGCCGAGACCGGCGCTGCCGGCATGAAGGACATGGGCAAGGTGATCGCGGTATTGCGCGCCAAGTTCGCGGGACAGATGGATTTCGGCAAGGCGTCTGGTCTGGTGAAGGCGGCGCTGTCGGGCTAGGCCGTCACTCCGGGGCGACGCGAAGCGCCGAGCCCGGAATCCATCGTGCCTCCGGCTCTGTTGCGAAATGGATTCTCAGGTGCGCAATTGCGCACCATAGCTCGCGCCAAGAGACGCGCCCCGGAATGAAAGCAAGAAAAATGGGGAGGCCGCCGATGTCCGCCATAAAACCATTCCGCATCGCCATCAGCGACGACATCCTCGCCGATCTCAAATCACGCCTCGCCCGCACCCGCTGGCCGGAGGCGGAGCTGGTCGACGACTGGAGCCAGGGCGCGCCGCTGAAATGGATCCAGGAGATGTGCAGCTACTGGGCCAACGGTTACGACTGGCGTGCCCGTGAGGCAAAACTCAACCGCTTCGACCAGTTCACCACGGAGATCGACGGGCTCGACATCCACTTCCTGCATGTTCGTTCGAAGCAAGCGGGCGCGCTGCCGCTGATCATCACCCACGGCTGGCCCGGCTCGATCGTCGAATTCCAGAAGGTGATCGCGCCGCTCACTGATCCTGCCGGTCACGGTGGCAATCCCGCGGACGCCTTTCACGTGATCTGTCCCTCGCTGCCGGGTTTCGGCTTCTCGGCCAAGCCAACGACCACCGGCTGGGGCGTCGACCGCATCGCCGCGACCTGGGCGAAGCTGATGGACCGGCTGGGCTATGCGCGCTACGGCGCGCAAGGCGGCGACTGGGGCTCGGCAGTGACGAGCTCGCTGGGCGCGCAGGACTCGGAGCATTGTGCCGGCATCCACATCACGCTCGCCTTCAACGCCGCGCCGCGGGTCGAGGGCGAGCCGACACCGGAAGAAAAGCGCGCACTCGCCGGCCTCAAGCACTACGTCGATCTCGACTCCGGTTATTCCAAGCAGCAATCGACCCGGCCGCAGACGCTCGGCTATGGGCTGACGGATTCGCCAAGCGGGCAGGCGGCGTGGATCCTGGAAAAATTCTGGGCCTGGACCGATTGCAACGGCCACCCCGAGAACATTTTCGACAAGGACGAGCTGCTCGACAACGTCATGCTCTACTGGGCGACGGAAACGGCGACCTCGTCGGCACGGCTCTACTGGGAGAGTTTTGGCAAACGCCGCGCGACGCCGGCCGTGAAAGTGCCAACGGGTGTGGCCGTGTTCCCAAAGGAGATCATCACGCCGGTGCGGCGCTGGATGGAGCCGAACTTCACCAACATCACCCATTGGAGCGAGATGGAGCAGGGCGGGCATTTCGCCGCTTTCGAGCAGCCCGAGCTGTACGTGCGCGATGTCAGGACATTCTTCGCGACGGTGCGCTGAGCTCTCCGCTGTCATTCCGCGGTGCGCAAAGCGCGAACCCGGAATCTCGAGATTCCGGGTTTGGTCCTGCGGACCGCCCCGGAATGACGTAAAATAGAGATGCCATGGCCGGGACAAGCCCGGCCATGACGCCGCCGCCGGGAAACGATCATGCTCACCGAAGCCGCAACCTACGACGAGCTCTATCGCAACTTCCGCTGGGACATCCCGGCGCGCTTCAACATCGCGGATGCGTGCTGCGATCGCCATGCCGACGGAACCGGCCGGCTTGCGCTTGTTTATGTCGACGAAAACGGTGCGACCACGCGCACCTCGTTCGACGAAGTCGCCGAGATGTCGCGCCGTTTCGCCAATGTGCTGAAGGCGGATGGGCTTTCGCGTGGCGACCGCGTCGCGGTATTCCTGTCGCAGTCGCTGGAATTGCCGATCGCGCATATGGCGGCGTTTCGCTCCGGGCTGATATCGATCCCCCTGTTCGCGCTGTTCGGCGAGGACGCGCTGGAATTCCGCCTGTCGGATTCACAAGCGAAGGCGATCGTCACCGATGAGGCTGGCTGGGAGAAGCTCACCAAGATCCGCGATCGGCTGCCCTATCTGCAGGACATCTACATCACGAGCGGTGCCGTCCACGCCGGCGCGAAACCGTTCTGGTTGGCAATCGAAACCGCGTCTGAAGATTTTACTGACGTCGACACGTCCGCCGATGATCCCGCGCTGATCATCTATACCTCGGGCACCACGGGTAATCCCAAGGGCGCGCTGCACGCGCATCGCGTCGTGCTCGGCCATCTTCCCAATGTCGAAATGTGTCATAACTTTCTGCCGCGCCCTGGCGATCTGATGTGGACGCCGGCGGACTGGGCCTGGATCGGTGGTCTCATCAACGGCCTGCTCTCGTTCTGGTATCACGGCATTCCGCTGGTTGGACATCGCGCGCGAAAATTCGAACCGCAGGCGGCGATGCAGATGATGGCCGATCTCGGCGTCCGCAACGTCTTCCTGCCGCCGACCGCGCTGAAGCTGATGCGACAGGCGGGTGTGAAACACGCGAGCGTCAAGCTGCGCAGCATCTTTACCGGCGGTGAATCGCTCGGCGGCGAGCTGCTCGGCTGGGTGCGGGACACCTTCGGCATCGATGCGCACGAAGTGTTCGGCCAGACCGAGTGCAATCTGGTGATCGGCAGCAACTCCAATCTGTTTCCGATCCGGCCCGGCTCGATGGGCAAGGCGACGCCAGGGTTCGACGTCCGCATCGTCAACGACAAGGGCGAGGAGCAGCCACGCGGCCAGCGCGGCATCATCGGCGTGCGCCAGCCATGTCCCGTCACCATGCTCGAATACTGGCGCAACCCGGACGCGACAGCGAAGAAATATGCTGGCGAATTTCTGTTGACCGGCGATCTCGGCGTGCAGGATGAGGACGGCTATTTCTGGTATGTCAGCCGCGAGGACGACGTCATCACCACGGCCGGCTATCGCGTCGGACCGTCCGAGATCGAGCATACGCTGATGAAGCATCCGTCGGTGGCGATGGCCGCCGTGGTCGGCATTCCCGATCCGATCCGCACCGAATCGATCAAGGCCTGGATCGTGCTGCGCCCGGGGTTCGCGGCGGGTGATGCGCTCGCGCGCGAAATCCAGCAGTTCGTCAAGGTGCAGCTCGCCGCCCACGAATATCCGCGCTACGTGGAGTTCGCCGAGACCTTGCCGATGACCGCGACAGGAAAGGTGCTGCGGCGCGAATTGCGGGCGAGAGGTTAGAGCGTATTTTAGCGCGGCGGCGCCGACAGTGTAGACCGCAGCATCGCGGCAAGATCCTGCCGCTTGAACGGCTTGGTCAGAATGCGGGCGTCGACGCCGTCGGGCATCTTGACCGGATTCTGGCTGTAGCCGGAGGTGAACAGCACCTTGAGACCGGGCCGCAGCGCCGTCGCCTGCCGCGCAAGCTCCGGCCCGAACATGCCGCCGGGCATCACGACGTCGGTGAACAGCAGATGGACGTCGCCGGGCTTTTGCAGCACTTCCAGCGCCGCGGGCCCGTTCGACGTCGTGATGACGCGGTAGCCGAGCGTTCGCAGCTCATTCTCGACATAGGCGCGCACCATGTCGTCATCCTCGACGACGAGAATAGTCTCGCGTCCGTCGGGGACCGCGATCGGTTCTGCCGGAGCCGAGGCTTCGTCCTGGGCCGCAACGATGCGCGGGAAGAATAGCCTGACGACGCTGCCTTGCTTCGGTTCGGATTGTAGCTGCACCAGACCGCCTGACTGTTGCGCAAATCCGTAGACCATGCTCAGGCCGAGGCCTGTGCCCTTGCCGACCTCCTTGGTGGTGAAGAACGGCTCGAACGCGCGGCTCACGACATCATCGGCCATGCCGCAGCCGGTATCGGTCACAGCCACCATGACGTAGTCGCCCGGCCGCGGCTCGCCGTTGACGTCGAGATCGGATGGACCGAGCGAAATGTTGCGCACCTCGACCGTCAGTTTGCCGCCCTCAGGCATCGCGTCGCGCGCGTTGAGCACGAGGTTGAGCAGGGCGGTTGCGAGCTGGCCGGCATCGACGCTGGCCCGCCACAGATCTGCTCCAAAGGCAAAGCCGCATTCGATGTGCTCGCCGAGTGATCGCCGCAACAACTGCTCCATGCCGACGACCTGCTCGGCGATGTCGATCTCGCGCGGCCGCAACGGTTGCTTGCGCGCGAAGGCAAGCAGGCTGCGCGTCAGGTCGGAGCCGCGCTCGGCCGCGGTCGCGATATCGTCGGCGATCCGCTGCAATTCCTTGTTGTCCGCCAGCCGGTCGGCGAGATGCTCGGAGTTGCCGAGGATGACGGTCAGGAGATTGTTGAAGTCGTGCGCCACGCCGCCGGTGAGCTGGCCCATCGCCTCCATCTTCTGGGACTGGCTGAGCTTGTGGCTGAGATCTGCGATGGCGGCGCGCTGCTGCTCGAGCGACTCGGCGGTGCCGTTGAGCAGCATCATCAACCCGCCAAGCTCCCCGCCCGGATGCGGCGGCGGAATCCGTGCGCTGAGATCGCCGAGCCCGAGCCGCTTGGCCATTGCCGCGAGCCGGCCGACCTGGCGCCCGACGCTGACGGTCGCCAGGATCCAGACACCGGCGAGCAGCAGCAGCGAGGCCACAGTGAGGATCGCCAAATCCTCGTAGAGCCGGCGGTTGGCGGCGGCGACCAGCCCGTCCTTGGAGCGCCCGACCAGGATATAGAGGCCGGCCTTGCGGATCGACGGCGCCCGGGCGACGGCCCAGACCTGCGCGCGGCCGTCACGATCGGTGAGCTCGCGAGAAGGTTCACCGTCGGGCGCTGCCGCAAAGCGGAACAGATCAGAGCCAGCGATCGACGCGCCGATCGGATCGCTCCAGCCGCCGCGGGTGGGGGCCACCAGCACCGTACCCTTGCTGTCGAGGAACAGGATCTCCTTTTCGGCGAGCAAGCGCCTGTCGTGAAACTCCGCGAACTTGTTCAAGTTGAACGAGGCAAGCAGGATGAATTTCAGCGCGCCGGCGTCCGAGCGCACCGGATAGGCAATCTGGAGGACCGATAGTCCGGTCAGGCGGCCGAACACCGGCTCCACCGCGACGGCTCCTTGCGAGACCTTGGCCTGCTTGAAATAGGCACGGTCATTTAGATCGAGCCTGCGGTTGGTCCGGAGCGAGTCGCAGAACAGGCTGCCGTCCGGATTGATCGTCAGGATTCCCGTGAACTGCGGATATTCTTCGCGCACATCGGACAGGAAGGCGGAGCATGCCGCCTTGTCGCTTGTGTCGAGGTCGCGGGCGCGAGCAAGGCCATAGTGAAGCTGAGCCGTGCCCTGGATCTTCTCGCCAAGATCACTCGCGATGTCATCGGCCGAGGCAACGAGATTGGCCAGCGCAGCGTTGATCTCGCTGGAGCGGTTCTGCACGAAGCGCAAGCCGACGAGGCTCGCCGGTACCAGCATGGCCGCGATGACGAGGATCAGTAACCGGGTACGCAGGCTCATCGATTGGCCGGTCCGCTGTTCGCGTGTATGTGTTTGGAGGTACAATTTGCGGCACGATCGTCGGCCCCGTCCATAGGCATCGGCGCGAAATTGCCCGGATGGCTAAAGATTTTGTCACGCGTGCATCGCGGCGACGCTACAATTGCCCCGCCATCCGGCGTCAAGTTGCGCCCGGACGCAGTGACGCTAATATCGCGGCCTGCGCGCGACAAAAGATCGCGCCGATGCGCGGAGGAAGCTGATGTCCATCTCGGGCAAGGTCGATCCGGTGGTGCGTCCCGTCGTGGCGACCGATATCGCCGAGGCGCTGGCGGAGGGCCTGCGCGATTTCCAGGCGCTGCCGCTTTACGGGCTCTGCTTCGGCGCGCTCTACGCCGCCGGCGGCATCACCATCATGCTCTGCCTCACCGCCTTCGGCATGGTCTATCTCATCTATCCCTTGGCCGCCGGTTTCGCGCTGATCGGGCCGTTCGTGGCCATCGGGCTCTACGAGGTGAGCCGCCGCCGCGAGCGCGGCCAGCCCGTCTCTTTCGGTGCGATCTGGTCGGCGATACGCTCGCGCAGCGAAATCGGCTGGATGGCCTTCGTCACGCTGTTCGTGTTCGTGATCTGGATGTACCAGGTGCGGCTGTTGATCGCATTGTTGCTGGGCCTGCACGCCTCGTTCTCGAGCTTGCAGGAATTCATGACGGTGGTGCTGACCACCAATGAGGGTTTGCTGTTCCTCGCGATCGGCAATGCGGTCGGCGCGGCGTTGTCGTTGATTCTGTTTTCACTGACCGTGGTGTCGTTTCCGCTGCTGCTCGATCGCGAGGTCGATTTCGTCACCGCCATGGTGACGAGCGTGCGTGCGGTGGTGACCAGTCCGCTGCCGATGGTCGGCTGGGCCGCTGTCATCGTGATGCTGCTGATCGTGTCGGCGCTGCCGTATTTCCTCGGCCTGGTGGTAACGCTGCCGGTGCTCGGGCATGCGACATGGCATCTTTACCGGCGCCTGGTGGTGCCTCTTCCGTAATGCCGTAGGACCTCCTACCTGCGCCGTGCCCACGTCTTCCCATCAATTAGGAAAGACGTGGGCACGCTTCGCTTTGCCCACCCTACCATTTCGAGCTCGCGGTGCCCTACGGCGTCTTGATCCCCATCGCCTTCAGCGCATCCAGCATCCGCTGTGGCGGGCCGAGCTTGACGACGAGTGGCTTGCCGGTCTCGAGCAAGCTCTTGAGGCTGGACAGGATCGCGGGCCAGCCGGAGCGTCCGCCTGACAGGATGTCGTCGCTGAGCGGACGATCGTGGCCTTCGCTCATGGTCAGCCGGACAGCGTCGCCGACCTGCTCGATGTCGTAAGTGACGAGGGTCGGCCCCAGCTTCTCGATCAGCTCGGGCCAGTTGACGTTGAAGGTCACCGCAAGCTTGCGCGGCGGATCGTAGGCGAGCACCTCGCCGCTGATATGCAGGGCGCCGTCGGGCGTCCGCACGATGAAGGCGCCGCCGAGCCGCGGCTCGACCTCCACGGTATTGCCGAAGAAATATTGCCTGCTGAACTCGGCCGAGGTCAGCGCCTCCCACACCTTCTCCGGCGTGGAGGCGATGTAGATGCTGTAGACCGTCAGGGGCTTGAACTGGTCGAGGTTCATTTCGCATCAAATCCCTTGTTGAGGGCTGCGCGCGGGATAGAGGTGACATAGACGAATTGCGGCTTACTCATCACGCTTCTCCAGCTGGCGTTTCAACTCGCTGAGTGCGGCGAGCTTGCCGCGCTCGAATTTCCTGATCCAGCGCTCGCCGATCTGGTGGATCGGCATCGGGTTGAGATAGTGCAGCTTCTCGCGGCCATGCTTGATGGTCGTAACCAGATTGGCCTCTTCCAGGATGACCAGGTGCTTCGTCACCGCCTGGCGCGTCATCGCCAAGCCCTCGCAAAGCTCATTCAGCGATTGGCCGTTCCTGGCGTGGAGCCGGTCCAGCAGCGACCGTCGCGACGCATCGGCGAGCGCCTTGAAGACCTCATCCATGGCGGCGATAATAGGCAACCAAGTGGTTGCATGTCAAGATGGTGTCTTTGGCGCGTGTGAGCGGCCGTGCTAGCGTTGAAGCTCAGCCAACGCAGATTGGTTCCTGGGAGGATTTTGATGTTCCGTTGCGTCCTGACTGCTGCCGCCCTCGTTCTTTTCGCCGGCAGCGCTTCTGTTCACGCCCAGAAGCAGACGATCGGTGCGCCGCCCGAGGCGTCGAACATGAAGCTGGTCGGCAGCAACGATCTTCAGGCCCGTAGCGCCTATCAGCCGACCATCCATCATCAGGGCGACCGCTGGATCGCCTATATCGGCCACCACGGCGGCACCGACGACGTGCCGGCTCCGGTCAATCCGATGACCGGCAATGCCGAGCCGAACGGCACCTCGATCGTCGACGTCACCGATCCCGCGCATCCCAAATATCTCAGGCACCTGCCGGGACAGGCGGGCAAATATGAATCCGGCGGCGCGCAGATGGTGCGCGTGTGCGACGGCAAGACCTTGCCGAAGGGCGATCCCAACGCGGTCTACATGCTGCGCACCTTCGGCGGCCAGGCGCACGAGATCTGGAACGTCGCTGACCCCGCCAATCCCGTGATGATCACGCGCCTTGGCGGCTTGAAGGACACGCACAAGAGCTGGTGGGAATGCGACACCGGCATTGCCTATCTCGTCTCGGGCGCGCCGGACTGGCGCACGCGGCGCATGACGCAGGTCTACGATCTCTCCGATCCCGCTCATCCGCAGAAGATCCGCGATTTCGGCCTGCCCGGCCAGGAGCCCGGCTCGACCGGCGCGGTGCCGACCGAATTGCACGGACCGATCTCGACCGGGCCCGACGGCAACCGCGTCTATTTCGGTTACGGCACCAACAAGGGCGGCATCCTGCAGATCGTCGATCGCGAGAAGCTGCTGACGGGGCCGAAGGAGCCGACGCCGGACAATCTGCGCTTTCCGGAGATCTCGCGGCTGCCGATGTCCGCCTTCAACGGCGCGCACACCACGTTCCCGATGCTCGACATGCCCGTGGCGGAATTTGCCGAGGACAAGGACGGCAAGACCCGCGACATCGTCATGATCGTGGACGAGGCGATTCTGAACGAATGCGGCGAGGCGAGGCAGATGGTGTGGTTCGCCGACGTCACCACCGAGACGCGGCCGATGATGATCTCGAGCTACACCGTGCCGGAGGCGAGCGGAAAGTTCTGCCAGCGCGGCGGCCGCTTCGGCTCGCATTCCTCGAACGAGAGCATGGCGCCGGTCTATTACAAGAAGATGGCCTTCATCGCCTTCTTCAATGCCGGCGTTCGCGCGCTCGACGTCCGCGATCCCTATCATCCAAGGGAAGTCGGCTATTTCATCCCGGCGATCACGGGCGCGACCGACAAGCGCTGCATTCCTGTGGAGGGCGGCGAGCGCTGCAAGGTCGCGATCCAGACCAACAATGTCGAAACCGACGACCGCGGCTATATCTACATCGTCGATCGCGCCAACACCGGCCTGCATATCCTCGAACTGACCGGCCCCGCGCGCGCCGTTGCCGGCCTGCCGAAGAATTGACGATACGGCCCGCGGCGGCGACCGCGCTTGCAATTGCCGTTCCGGCTCCTCTCATGCATTAATACAAGCGAAACGCCAGCGCGCAGAGTCCTCCCATGATGTCCATGCAAGCCTATCTCGCCTTTGTCGCCGCCTGCATTGCGCTGGCGCTGCTGCCGGGGCCGATCGTGACCCTCGTCATCGCCAACGGCCTGCGGTACGGCACACGCTCGGCGCTGACCAACATTCTGGGCGTGCAGATGGGGCTCTTGATCGTGATCGGCATCCTTGCGGTCGGCCTCACCACCTTGATGGCGACGATGGGCTATTGGTTCAACTGGGTGCGCTTTGCGGGCGCGGCCTATCTGGTCTGGCTCGGCATCAAGCTGATCCGCTCGCCGGTCGAGGGCGTCAGCGCCGACGCGCCGCCGCCTCCGCCGCGCGGCGGCTTCCTCCTGCAGGGCTTCGTCGTCGCCTTGTCGAACCCGAAGCTGCTGGTGTTCTTCGGTGCGTTCATTCCGCAATTCATGGACATGAGCAAGGATCATTTGTCGCAGGTCCTGGTGCTCGGCATCACCTTCATGGTGCTGGCCGGCTTGACCGACGGTATCTACGCGTTGCTTGCCGGCCAGGTCCGCGGCTTCTTCTCGACGCGCCGCACCCGTCTGGTGTCGCGCGTCTCCGGCGGCTTCATGATCGGCGGCGGCATCTGGCTGGCGCTGATACGGGCCAAATGAGGATGCTAGCCGACCAGCAGCGCCGGTCTCAGCTCCGCCTCGATCTCCGCAAAGATCCTTGCCAGCCGCTCCGCCCATTGCTGCTGGCCGGATTGGTCCGCGATCAGATCCTGGCGGATTTCGATGCCGGTGTTGACGAGACCGCGCGCCTCGCCATGAACGGGAATGGTGTAGTCGCTGAGATCGCTCACCGCATAGGGCTCGTTGTCGCCGACGACGAGATCGCCCTCGCTGCGTAAGTGTTTCAGCAGCAGCTGCGGCAGCACCTTGTCGTGATTGTACAGCGCGCCGATGTGCCAGGGCCGGGCGACGCCGGCATAGACGGGCGTGAAGCTGTGCAGCGACACCAGCACCGTTGGCCGCTTCGCGCGGCTCCGGCGGTCGATCACCGCATCGATGCGATCATGATAGGGCTGAAAAATCTCGCGTCGCCGTGCCGCGCGCTCGCCATCCGAGATGCCTTCGTTGCGCGGGATCGCGGTCGCTTCTGAAATCACGGGGATCGAGCTCGCCACGCCAGGAGGACGGTTGCAGTCGATCACCAGCCGCGAATAGCGCTGTGCGATCAGATGCGCATTAAGCATGTTTGCCAGCCGCTCGGCGACGCCGGCGATGCCGATGTCCCAGGCGATGTGCCTCGTTAGCTCGTCTTCCGATACACCGAGATCGCCGAGAGCGCGCGGCAGAATGCGGCCGTAATGGTCCGATGTGAGCAAAAAGGGTGATGTGCCCTCTGCATTTACCTCATGCACTGGCGGAATATCGCCGTCGCCCAGCAGTTGATCCGTCGCCTCGGCTGTGTTGAAAGCCATTCCTGATTGCCTGTGGAAAAAGCAGTCGCCCCGGACATTGGGCAAACATTAACAATGGGCCTGCCCAACATCACCATGATCTTCCGACGATGCCGCTGCTGACGATTCATCACAAGACCGAATATCGCTACTATCGTCCCGTGGCCTTCGGCGAACACAGATTCATGCTGCGTCCGAGCGATGGCCATGATCTGCGCGTGCTCGATTCAAGGCTCGATATCTCGCCGAAACCGATGTCGCTGCGCTGGATTCACGATGTGTTCGGCAATTCGGTCGCGATCGCCGATTTCGACGCGCGCGCGGACAGGCTGGTGTTCGACTGGCACGTCACCGTCGAGCACAATCCGGTGGACGAGTTCGCGCTGACGCCCGACGATCCCGCTTATTTCTATCCCTTCGCCTATGACGATGCGGAATTGCCCGATCTCGTCCAGTACATCACGGCGCAATATCCCGATCCCGAGGGCAGGATCGCGGCATGGGCGCGCGGCTTTCTCGACGAGACTGCGGCGTCGCCAACCTTCGACATCCTCAGCCGCATCACCCACGCCATCCGCAAGCAGTTCAGATACCAAAGGCGTCACGCGCCGGGCACGCAGAGCCCGTGCGAGACTTTGCTGCGGGGCACCGGCACCTGCCGCGACTACGCGCTGTTCATGATCGAGGCGCTGCGCCGGCTCGGCATCGCCGCGCGCTTCGTCTCCGGCTACGTCTTCGTGCCCGAGGATATCGCGCAGCACCATGTCGGCGGCGGCTCGACCCATGCCTGGGTGCAGGTGTATCTGCCAAGCGCGGGCTGGATCGAGTTCGATCCGACCAACGGCATCCTCGGCACCCGCGACCTCATCCGGGTCGCCGTCGCCCGCGACCCGCGCCAGGCCATCCCGCTGCACGGCATCTACATCGGCGCCCAGGATGCGTTCGACGTCATGGATGTCAGCGTCAAGGTGGTCGCGGCCGAGGCGCGCGGCGAGGCTGGAAGCGGCGGTTGTGTAGACGAGCTGTTTCCTTCGTCATTGCCAGCGAAGCGCAGCAATCCAGGCCGTTTCCGCGGAGGGACTCTGGATTGCTTCGCAATTTTGTCGCGGAGCAATGACGGCGTGGAGAGTCTATAGACCCCCCATGACCTCCAACCGTCTCTTCGTCTACGGCACGCTGATGCGCGGCTTCGACCATCCGATGGCGCGGCTGCTCTCGCAGCATGCGGATTTCCTCGGTGAAGCCACCTGCCGCGGCCGGCTGGTGCTGGTGAAGCATTATCCGGGATTGCTGCTGTCCGAGGTGTCATCGGATGTCGTGCATGGCGAGCTGTTCGCCTTGCGCGCCGGCGACGAGCTGTTGCGCGAGCTCGACATGTACGAGGCCTGCGGCGAGGGCTTTCCGGAGCCGACCGAATATCTGCGCCAGCTGATCGAGGTATCAGGCGCGGATGGCGTTGCGGAGATGGCCTGGACCTACGTCTACAACTGGCCGGTGACGGGCCTGCCGCACATCGAGTCCGGCCGCTTTCTTGACCACTGAGCCTGATCCGGAAAAGTGCGCAGCGGTTTTCCGACAAGATCATGCTCAAACAAAAACTTAAAGCGCGATTCATCGCGCGTTAAGCCGACAGCACTTCCTTCACCACGCGCACATCGAGCTCGCGCTCGACATAGCTCCATTCCTCGGTCCGCCTCAGCATCCCCACCAGCTCCTCGAACAGCGAGGCATGCGCGGGGGAAAATTCGAACCAGGTCAGGAAATCGAAGGGCTCGCCGAGGTCGCGGCAATGATACAGCTGACGCGCGATGGCGGGCAGGAAACGCATGCTGCTGGCGATATGGTGCGACCTGTCTTCAAAGATCTTGCGCCGCTCTTCTTGCGTGAGATCCCACCAGGCCTGCGATTTCCGGATCGGAATCAGCGCCGCGCTCGTCGCCTCCAGCCGGCCGAGGCCGGCCTGCACGCTCTCGAGCTGCTGCTTCTCTGCCCGCTCGGTATAGCGCAGGTTGCTCGGCACGCCGACCAGGCGCCAGGCATTGCGCGAGGGCACCAGCGGCAGCGCGACGGCCTCGCCGTCGGTCACCGACAGCGCCGGCATGAAGGGCAGGGGCTCGCCCGTCACGGGCGACATCGAAGTCACGCGCCAGCCCCCGCTCTGGCCACCCCGAAAGGTCCTGAACATGGCCTATGGAAGCGTGGAACCGGGCGGGGTTCAAGGGGGGCGTCCACCGTCATTCCGGGGCGCCCGAAGGGCGAACCCGGAATCGATTTCTCCCAGCATTCCGGCGGCGCGATGGATTCTCAGGTGCGCAATTGCGCACCATAGCTCGCCCCTTTCGGGGCGCCCCGGAATGACGGCCCCTGTGCATAGGTCGAATAGTCAGGATAACCCGCGTAAACCTGACTTCTGGCCGCCCCGCAGCTATATCCCAGATCCTTCGCCCGACTCACCCCGGTTCGCGCTACACCATGGCCATGCGCTTCACGCCCCAGTTCCTTGACGAGCTTCGTGCCCGGCTTTCGGTCTCCGAGGTCGTGGGCAAGCGCGTCAAGCTGAAGAAGGCGGGGCGGGAGTGGAAGGGGCTGTCGCCATTTCAACAAGAAAAGACGCCGTCCTTCTACGTCAACGACCAGAAGGGCTTTTACCACGACTTCTCCTCCGGCAAGCACGGCGACATCATCAGCTTCGTGATGGAGACCGACGGTGTGCCGTTCGGCGAGGCGGTCGAGCGGCTCGCCGGCATGGCCGGGCTGCCGCTACCGGCGGTGACGCCGGATGCGGCGCGGCACGAGGAGCGGCGCCGCACGCTGCATGACGTGATGGAGCTTGCGGCCAAGTTCTTCTCGGAGACGCTGGCCTCGCGCGTCGGTGCCAAAGCGCGCGGCTATCTCGCCGACCGCGCCATCTCCCCGGCGACGCAATTGCAATTCCGCCTCGGCTATGCCTCGCCCGATCGCTTCGCGCTGAAAGAGCATCTCGGCAAGCTCGGCGTGTCCGTCGAGGACATGGTCGAGACCGGCCTGCTCGTTGCCGGCGACGACATTCCCGTGCCCTATGATCGCTTCCGCGATCGCGTGATGTTTCCGATTACGGATCTGCGCGGCCGCGTCATCGCCTTCGGCGGACGCGCGCTGGAGAAGGACGTTCCGGCCAAGTACCTGAACTCGCCGGAGACGCCGCTCTTCCACAAGGGCGACAATCTCTACAATCACCAGACCGCGCGCAAAGCCACCCATGATGGCAGCCCGCTGATCGTGGTCGAAGGCTATGTCGACGTCATCGCCATGGTCACCGCGGGCTTTGCAGGCGCGGTCGCGCCGCTCGGCACCGCGCTCACGGAAAGCCAGCTCGCGCTGCTCTGGAAGATGGCGGACGAGCCGATCCTCTGCTTCGACGGCGACCGCGCCGGACAGAAGGCCGCTTATCGTGCTGCGGACCTTGCCTTGCCATTCCTCGCGCCGGGAAAAAGTCTTCGGTTCGCGCTGCTCCCCGAGGGGCAGGACCCCGACGATCTCGTCCGCTCAGGCGGCCGCGGCGCGATGGAAGAGGTGATCGCGGCGGCGCGTCCGCTCGCCGACATGCTGTGGTCGCGCGAGCTCGAAGGCGGCAACTTTGCCACGCCCGAGCGCCGTGCCGCGCTGGAAGCGCGCATCAGGGAATTGTCCAACGGCATCCGCGACGAGGTTGTCAGGCGCTATTATCGCGACGAGTTCATCGAGCGGCTGCAGCGCACCTTCTCGCCGGACGGCGGCCGCGGCGGCTTTGCTGGCAGGGGCGGTTTCCGCCATGGCCATGGAGCAGGCGGCCGCTCCTTCCAGCTCCGCGGCGGTCAGGCGAATCGATTCGGTGGGCAGGGCTTTGGAGGCAGCCGCCGCGGCGGCCCGCCCGGGCCGGCCCCGCTGCCATCAGGCCCCTACCAGGCGGCGAGCCCCCAGCTGGCGGCGAGCCCGATCATGCGCGGCCAGCGCAGCGCCATCTCCCGGCGGGAGGCGCTGATTCTGCAGTGCCTGATCAACCACCCCTGGCTGCTGCATGACCATCTCGAGGAGGTGGCGGCCCTCGAGATCGCCCATCCCGAGGCCCACAAGCTCCGGGCCGCCATTATCAGCGCCTTCGTCAACGATCATTACCACTCCCCGGACCCCGAGGAGCAGGCCGAGAAGATGCGCGGCGACCTCGAAAAGAGCGGATTTTCTCAGGTTCTTCAACGGGTTGAAGGCGCGATCACGACCGCGGCGGTGTGGGGCGCCCGCGAGGGCGCCGCCAGGGACGACGTTCTTGCCACCTGGCACCAGCTCGTTGCCTTGCATCGGCAATGGCATTCACTACTTAGAGAGCTGAAAGACGCCGAGCTGGCCTTGGGGGAGGACCCCAGCGAGGCCAATTTGGCGTGGCTGCGTGACGTCAAGGCTCGGATAGGCGAGGTCGACGGTACCGAGGCCCTGATCGAGGGTTTTGGCGAGCTGTCGGGCAGGTTCCAGAAGAGCGTATGATGAAAGATTCATGCGGACGGCCGGGTTAGGTATCGCTAAAAGACTCGCCAAATCCAAGGTTTGGCGGCAAAAACAGGGTTAATCGAGGCTTAACGGTCTTGTAGCACTTTGGCCTCGCGGCCGCAGGCAGAACAGACGCGTCAGGAATGTATCCGCGCAACAGCTGTTGGCACTTCACCTGCATCCGCCGCGACAAAGGCTCACGAAGCGTTAGGCAAATCCGGCGAGAGAAAGGTCGGGGTGGCGAGATGTGTGCGCGCCGCCCTTTCCGTGTCGAGATCTGACGAAGCGAGAGCGTCGAGCAACAGGTTCAAGTGATTTCACGCAGGCGCAGCGCACGTCTGCATGAAACGCGTTTAGGAGCAATGGATGGCCACCAAGGCAAAGACGCTGCAGGCGAAGGACAAGGAAAAAGACGACAAGGCAGCGGACGCTCCCGAGAAGGATTCCCAGGACGCGCCGTCGCCCTTGCTCGATCTGTCCGACGCGGCAGTGAAGAAGATGATCAAGCAGGCCAAGAAGCGCGGCTTCGTGACCTTCGATCAGCTCAATGAAGTGTTGCCGTCCGACCAGACCTCGCCGGAGCAGATCGAGGACATCATGTCCATGCTCTCCGACATGGGCATCAATGTCACCGAAGCCGAGGATAGCGAAGGCGAGGAAGAGAAGGACGAGGCCGACGACGAGACCGATAACGAGCTCGTCGAGGTCACCCAGAAGGCCGTCACCGAGGTCAAGAAGAGCGAGCCGGGCGAGCGCACCGACGATCCCGTGCGCATGTATCTGCGCGAGATGGGCACGGTCGAGCTGCTCTCCCGCGAAGGCGAAATCGCCATTGCCAAGCGCATCGAGGCCGGCCGCGAGGCGATGATCGCGGGTCTCTGCGAAAGCCCGCTGACTTTCCAGGCCATCATCATCTGGCGCGACGAACTCAACGAAGGCAAGATCTTCCTTCGCGACATCATCGATCTCGAAGCGACCTATGCCGGTCCCGAGGCCAAGGGCGGCATGAACACCGCGATGATCGCAGGTCCCACTGGGGAGAACGGCGAGGCGCCGGCCGAAGGCGAGGCGGCAGCTAGCGTCGCTGGCGCACCCGCGCATGTCGCGCCGCCCGCGGCGCCCCCGGCACCGACCCCGTTCCGCGCCGCTCCCGCCGCTGGCGCAGAGGCCGGCGAGGAGAAGGATCCGGCCGAGGCTGCGGCCGAGTCCGACATGGACGACGACGAGTTCGAGAACCAGATGTCGCTTGCGGCCATCGAGGCCGAGCTCAAGCCGAAGGTCGTCGAGATCTTCGACAAGATCGCCGACAGCTACAAGAAGCTGCGCAAGCTTCAGGAGCAGGACATCCAGAACCAGCTCCAGAACGAGTCGCTCTCGCCGCACCAGGAGCGCAAGTACAAGAAGCTGAAGGACGAGATCATCGTCGAGGTGAAGTCGCTGCGCCTCAACCAGGCCCGTATCGACTCGCTCGTCGAGCAGCTCTACGACATCAACAAGCGCCTCGTCTCGCATGAGGGCCGCCTGATGCGCCTTGCCGACAGCCATGGCGTCGCCCGCGAGGACTTCCTGCGCAACTACACCGGCTCGGAGCTCGATCCGCGCTGGCTCAACCGCGTTTCGAAACTCTCGGCCAAGGGCTGGAAGAACTTCGTCCATCACGAGAAGGATCGCATCAAGGACCTCCGTCACGAGGTGCATCAGCTCGCCGCGCTGACGGGCCTCGAGATCGTCGAGTTCCGCAAGATCGTGCACTCCGTGCAGAAGGGCGAGCGCGAAGCGCGCCAGGCCAAGAAGGAGATGGTGGAAGCCAACCTCCGTCTGGTGATCTCGATCGCCAAGAAGTACACCAACCGCGGCCTGCAATTCCTCGACCTGATCCAGGAAGGCAATATCGGCCTGATGAAGGCGGTCGATAAGTTCGAATACCGCCGCGGCTACAAGTTCTCGACCTACGCCACCTGGTGGATCCGGCAGGCGATCACCCGCTCGATCGCCGACCAGGCCCGCACCATCCGCATCCCCGTGCACATGATCGAGACCATCAACAAGATCGTGCGCACGTCGAGGCAAATGCTCAACGAGATCGGCCGCGAGCCGACCCCGGAAGAGCTCGCCGAAAAGCTCGGCATGCCCTTGGAGAAGGTGCGCAAGGTCCTCAAGATCGCCAAGGAGCCTTTGTCGCTCGAAACTCCCGTCGGTGACGAAGAGGATTCACATCTCGGCGATTTCATCGAGGACAAGAACGCGATCCTGCCCATCGACGCCGCGATCCAGTCGAATCTGCGCGAGACCACCACGCGCGTGCTCGCCTCCCTCACCCCGCGCGAAGAACGCGTGCTGCGCATGCGCTTCGGCATCGGCATGAACACGGATCATACGCTGGAAGAAGTGGGGCAGCAGTTCTCGGTCACCAGAGAGCGTATCCGCCAGATCGAGGCGAAGGCGCTGCGGAAGCTGAAGCATCCGTCGCGGTCGAGGAAGCTGCGGAGCTTCTTGGACAACTAATTCGGACCGTCATGCCCGGGCTCGACCCGGGCATCCATCTGAACGAAAACGGCGGGCCGAAAGCCCGCCGTTATACATTTGGTCTTCAGCGTCGCTAGCTGACGATCACTGCCTTACGATCTCTTTGCTCAAGACCGCTTGTCGTTTGGTCTTTGTCTTCGCGCGTCGCCTAACCTCGGTTACTTTTCCAATTTTTGTAGAGCAATGATTCTCAAGCCGACGCCGCGAAATCACATCAAATGGAACTAGGGAGGTGCCGGCCACCTCGAGCCAGCGTCGAGAAAGAGACGACTCCTCTGTCTCGCTATCTATCTCGACATTAAAGACACTAAATATCACCGGATGGTCCTTATCTGCTGTGAGAGAAATTATCTGATCGTGCAGGTCCGATGACTGATCAGATGCGTGCTGGACACACTTCCAGCCATTCTGATCTGCAATCTTCTCTAAGCGGCCCAAAGTTCTTGTTACAACTTTTCCAGGTCTCAGCCGCCCCACCATCTCAATTACCCTGGAAGGAACGTAGGTCGCTCTTAAACTGCCTATCAGCCATGATGGTGCACGTAGGTATCCACCTAGCGCTTCAATCAACAGACCTTTTACCCGCGGTACGCTGTAATCGAAGGCCTCTGGTTGAAGGAACACGATCAAATCATGCGCGCCCAATTTACTCTGAATCTGCTCTGCCCAAGGTGAGAGGTCGCGCTGACCTCCCAAAGCGAGCACGATCGTTTTGGGTTTGAAGTTTGCAACTAGACCCATCTCATTTAGCAGGAAACCATCTCGGCCGATGAGCCAAGGTGACCAGTTTTCTGGATCGCAACGGAAACCTTCGTACCTTCCAGCAAACCACTCCGAAGAGCACCGACTAGGTGCCTCAACCAACGCATGGGCTAGCAAATCGTCGCTTATGCTAGACAGGAGTTCATTTTTGAACGGAATGGGCCCCTGAAGTCCGTTTCGTTCAAGATTGACTGGTAGCGATCCCTCGCGATCGAAAACACTAATATTGGGTTTGATAATAAAACCATGAAGCCAGGAATTTGAGGAGTTCCGGTTCTCGATGAGAATGCCGTTGCAAGCAAGGCCGGGATACTCGTGCTTGTAGGTCCAAAAAAGGCGCTCAAAGCCTCGTGCTGTGCACCAGCGCCAATCCTCTAACACTTCGTCATCTGGCTGGGGCAGCCACTTTGTCACATCTATCTTAGTTCCATCAGGCCGATAGCGAGTGAGCGAGGGCTCTTTCAAGAAGTAATGGCCAATGCGCGAGTAATATTCGATCTCCTTGTCCGTAGACGAGGGAGCAATCCACCTAGTGTTTGATCTCATCTCCTTCGGAATTAGAACTCGAATCTGCGTCCCTATTGGAGCTCGTACGCGGTCTAGAGCAATAAATTCGTCATCAAGGCTGGCGCTGAATCTCAACGCCTCATCTTGCTTTGCCAGGACGTGACGGGTCGTTATCTCAATTCGATCACCAATTAGAAATGCCGCCAGTGCGCCAACACCAAAGCGCCCCGTTCTCAACACACGAGAATGTCCTTCCGCATCTTCATGGTCTTTGCGCCATGCGTCACTTTTTCGAAAGGAAGCGCCTGCCTTCAGAAAATAATCGCGGACAATATCTGCCGTCATTCCTATGCCGCGATCGGTAATGACCAGCTCCGTTAGTGCGTTCTCCGCGTCAACTTTCATCCTCAACGTGACGTCAGCTTCCTGGTCGTACCGGTCTAAGTCGAGCAAGCTCGGCTGCTTGATTGCCAGGTCATTAAGTTCGCGCACGGCGTCGATTGCGTTTTGAAATAGCTCGCGGATCCCTATTTCAGGACGATCTCCATAAAGTGGAACGATTAGGAGCTTCAGTAGATCGGCGTTGGCCGCTTCGAAGGCAAGCTGAGCTGGTACATACTGAACGGTCCTTGCGAATTCCGCCACGTCATCAATGTTTGACTTGATGCGTCGGATTTTTAGCCCGAGAAGATTTAGTCCTGTGTGGAATTGGAGGCCGTAAACTTCACCAAGGACGGCCCAGGTCTGATCCAGTTCTCGTTGCAGTCCGATGATCCATTTTCTCAATTTGAGAAACGTCTCAACATCTTTAGGCTCAGCGATAACGACTATCGCTTCAGGATCGCCGCCCGTATTGTTGATGTCCTTTACCGACTGGTGGACAGTCCATTCGCCTTCGGAAATACCACTTTGAAAGGTTGTAACATCTGTTCGAGCGGTCGGCGCTCGCGAGGCTTGTATTTGGAAATAGTCCGCAATCCGGAGGAGGGCACCTAGATAAATCGGGTGAGATCCGCGAGGGTCAATCTTGTTCTTATATTTGAAGAGCAGATAATCTACGCATGTCCTAAGATCGATCCCGTGGCTGCGAGCAACGAGTCCCGCGATATCCGCCAAGAAGACCTGATCCTCTGTCGCCTTGGGACAAATCTCAATCGAGTTACCAGCCCGTGCTGGAAGGCCGTACAGCGCGATCTCGTGTGCTAATCGTGGATGATGCCGACGAAGAAACTCACCTACTAGCAGATAGTCGAAATCTTCCCAAGCGCTCCCGTGCGGCGGAAGTGGTCGCGCCGGACGATAGTGCTCCCCGAATAGCTGGCGCAACTTTCGGCCATCGAAGCGGGTCGCTTCTGCGTAAAACTCTTCCCAGAGAACCTTCCATGTCTTTCGATCGAAGAACGGGACACCGAGCCAATGACTGTCCGAAGAGAGAAGACTCTCGAATCCGTCTCGTGTCAGATACATTCCAAGATCGTGTAACGAGACGCCCACCATTAGCGCGGCCGCGTCGACGCTAGTAAGTAGGCCTCGCGCTGCTGGGGAAGCTAAATCAATTGCGGTTTGTAGAGTAAGCTCAACGTGCTTGATGCTATGATCAGTGTATTCGGGAAAGAATACGGGACGATTGCCATTGATGTGAGCTTCTATCTGGCCCAGAGCTTGTGCAACAAATGCTGTTAGCTTCAGATCATTTGAGTAGGTCGCGTTGAGGAACCCAGGAATTCTCATCTGTCGAATCGCTCAAATAAACTATTGATTGTTCAAATTATTCATACAGCTAGGTTGTTTACTAGACCCGGGGCGGCGACTTTAGTCGAATGTGCACTCCCGTAGAAGAGCACGCAATCTCCTCAGGAGCTCATGGATTGAAAGGTATCTGCTCCAAGACGGCAAGCCGGTTAGGGAGTCGCAAATTCTATCGAGAGCTGGGCTATCGAGCTTCCGAGATGGCGGAATCATGATCGTGCCGTACTTGATCCGGACGAGCGCAAACAAAAACGGCGAGCGAAGGCCCGCCGTTTTTGTTTGCACGGTCGTCTCCATCGCAGGCGTCTCTTGCTTCTTCTTCGCCCCAACCCGCTCGATCTCCAGCTGCGGGCAGCCGCTCTTTTCTGCGACCCGCGGTCCTGCCCCATGATGAAGTCGCGCGGGTTCGTCGCAGTCGAGGCTGACAAGCAATCCAGCGGACCGAGGTCGGTCGCTTTTCTTTTTGCCAACGCATCGGCAGCGTTCAGCCGAAGACGTTTACCCGGCTTTCTCTCGGACTATAGTTCCGACGCGATAGACGCCTCGATAAAGTCGGCTAACCTCACCGTCTACTACAACACCCGCTGCCCCGTCTGCGACGCCGGCATCGACTGGCAGCGCAACAAGCTGTTGGCGGTGGTGCGCAGCGGTGCGGTCGAGTTTAAGGACGTCAATGAGCAGCCCGATGCCCTGGCGCACTTTGGCGCCTCGCTCGACGACATCAGGCGCCGCCTGTGCGCGACTGATGAGGCCGGCCGGCTGATCATCGGTGCGGATGTCGCGATCGCACTGTGGCGGATGACGCCGGGCGAGGGGTAGCTTGCAGCGCTATCAGGCAACCCGCTGGCGGTGCCGGTCACGCGGTTTGTCTATGACCGCTTTGCCGACCTGCTGTTTGCCTGGAACAGGCGGAACCGCCGCGGGTGAGCGCCTGCGGATGTCGGCCAACTTCTTCTTCGCTCCAACCCGCTCGATCTCTAGCGCCGGCCACCCGCTCTTCTCCGCGATCTCGCCGTCCTGCTCCATGGTGAAGCGCGGGTTCGTCGCCGTTGAGGCCGCCGAGCAACTTGCAAGGAACGCGCAGCCCTTAGATCAGCGAGGCGCCCCTTGTACAAAAAGGGGGTGCAAGTGTAAGAATACAATCGGAATGATGGTGTAATGGAAACACGCCCTCTCCGAGGGAGTCTAGCCGGGTTCGATTCCCGGTCATTAAAGGGCGTCGATGAGCGCTCTTTAATGACCGGGAACAAAGGAATATGCCGCTTTCAGTTGCGGACAGATACAAGGCACACGTAGAAAACCTGCGCGCTCTTGACGTGGCCTGTACGCATATCCACCGTGAACTCAAGGACTGCCTGGCTCAACGACAAACAACCCCTGCCAAAGCTCTTCTTAGAACGTTCGTTCTACTTGTCGGTGCGTGGTCAGAGGTTCGCTTGCTCAAGATGCTTCATGAGTCCAATGCCTTCTCTGACGTCGAACGGGCCCAGATTCTAGCTAAAGGTACCAAGCTCGATCAATGGAAGTTGGCGGTCGAGCTTAGCTTTCGACGTCGATATAATGCTCCACCTGATGCCCTGCCTCGAATGGCGTCTCATCAGTTTAACGACATCATATCTTTAATCGATAATGACTTGCGGCCCATTATTGAGATTCGAAACCGTCTCGCGCACGGACAGTGGGCCAGAGTCCTAACGAGCGATCTGACGGAAATCTCTCCGCCGATGATGGCGCTGTTGAACACTGAAAACGCTCTATCGGCGAACTTCAAAAAGAGGATAATTGAGGAGGTCTCTCGGATCATAAACGATCTGATAGTTGGAAATGCCGCGTTCGAGAGAGATTTTAATGCTCACTATAAGCAACTCGATCAGACGCGGCGAGACCTACGAAATCGTGACTATACCGAATGGGCGGACCATCTTCGCTCGAAGTTTGAGCGAGGACGTCTTCGAAGGAACCAGGGAGCGAGTATTGATCCGGCACCTCCGCACTCTGCCGTCTGATGCCAACACTTTGGCCGGTATGCAATTTGACCGGCACTGCAAACAGCTGATGTCGGGCGCACAATCAAGATGAATTGGCTCTCGAAATGCGGCGCTGCCGTTCACGCGATTATTCTGTGATCTTGCCTATGGCGGCCCGGAGTAGCTGGAGCGTGCGCCTTGGCCAGCCTACTTCTTCTTCGCCCCGACCCGCTCGATCCGCTCGATCTCCAGCGCCGGCCGCCCGCTCTTTTCCGCGATCTCGCGGTCCTGCTCCCTGATGAAGTTACGCGCGGGTTCGTCGCCGTCGAGACCGCCGAGCAGCTCGCTGGGCACGCGGCGGTTGGAGCGTTGGGAGCCGTCTTCGTAGACGACGTTGAAAAAGGCGAACTCGCCTTTCGGGTTGGTTCCGGGTTTCTTGGCCATGGCGGCTTGTCGTCGATCAGGGCGCCGCAGTCAAATGACTTCGGCTGATATCGACACCTCGCGAACGGAATAACGGCGGAGCTGTTGGATTGTGCCAGTTTTCAGCCAAGCCCCGGCCTGATGCCTGCGAGCGCCATCACCTCGATAAGCAGCGGGCCGATAAGCCCGCCGCTTATCTTGGGGTCCTCAGCGTCGCCCGGGGGCTGGCAAGGGGCGACAACCTGAGATAGAAATCTATCGCTTGTGCGCCATGATGGCAAGGCAAATCGTGATGGCGACGATATCGCAGCCGGCGCATCAGATATGCGGAAGATGTCACAAGCAGGTTCCCGTGATCTCGACAGCAGATGCTTGGGGATTTGAAATAGTTTGTTCATCCTGCCGCGCTCTCGCAATGCAGCGAGAACGCGTGCGGTGACCGGGATTATGCCCAGCGACCATGCGCGGCGGGATGCGGTGCCGGGACTCATGCGGCGTCGGGCATGATGGTGGATCGCACGTCGCATCGCCGGATTGTCGTTGGGGGCAGGCGCCTACGCCCGGAGTCTGCGATGCTGCCACCATACTCCTGTTTTGCCCGACGGGTCAAACGGAAATTCGGAAAAAGAGCATCCTGTTGTGGCCGGGCTCCTACTGTGCATGGGGTTGTTTTGCGGTTCTTGTTTCGGCGCAGCTGGTCGCGCGCCCCTGCAGGCTCTCACGCCGCCGGCGCGATGTGGTCGTCCGCCTTGGTCTGCTGGGTCTGCTGACGCGCCATCATGTCCTGCCACAGCGTTGCGATGCTGGCCTGCGTCTGCGGCGCGATCAGGCAATGGCCTTCATTGTCGAAGCCGCAGAACCGCGCGGACGGGTCCTTCCTGACCACGGTCAGCGCCTGGTTGATCATTTCGAGGCAGGTCATGACCTGCTCGATCTGCTGCAGCCGGGTGTGGTGCAGGATGTCCACGAGGCGGAACGTCATCACCGCGGGCTGTCCGTAATTGATGCCGGGCCGGCCGAATTCGAACAGCACGTTCACCGCCGGGAAGGTGCCGCGGATGTGCTCCAGCACGCCGGCGACGTCGTCCACACTGCAGGCGACGAGATGGGCGGCTTGAGCCGGGATGGCCGCAGGCGCCCGCGGTGTCAGGCCGAGCGAAGTGAGGACCTCCTGCTCGATCCATTGCCGCACCGGCGCAGGTGCATTGCGGATCTGGTCGGTGGTCAGGGTGATTCCGGTCATGGGCTGATCTCCTCGGCAGGCGCTCCGTTTGCTCGAATTTATGAACAGGAGCGTGAGGCACGTTGATGCGGATCAAACACTGCTGCTTTGACCGTGCCCGCGTTCCCGGGCATGATCGCCTTCTGTTTCGCGCCCACGCCATGAGGAATCTTTGGAATGTTGAGACCGCTTCTCGCCGCCGCCGTCATGGTTTGTCTCGCCGGCGGCTCGGCGCAGGCCGCGCGTTGCGGCGGCGACTTCAACAGCTTCATCGCCAGCATGAGCGCGGAGGCGCAAGCCGCCGGCGTCTCGGCCGCCGTGACCAGCGCGGCATTCAGCGGCATCACGCCTGATGCCGCCGTGCTCGCCTTCGACCGGCGCCAGCGCTACACCTTCAACAAGAGCTTCGAGCAGTATGTCTCGACCCGCGTCGGCCCCGGCCGCATCAATGGCGGCCGCGCGCTCTTGCAGCGTCATGCCGCGCTGCTCTCGCGCATCGAGCAGCAGTTCGGCGTACCCCGGCAGATCCTGGTCGCGATCTGGGGCTTGGAGAGCGATTTCGGCAAGGGCGACATGGGAAGGCTGCCTGTGATCCGCACCCTGGCGACGCTCGCGCATGATTGCCGCCGCACCGAGCTGTTCCAGGGCGAGCTGCTCGCCGCGCTCAAGATCGTGCAACGCGGCGACCTGCCCTTGCGCGACCTCATCGGCGCCTATGCCGGCGAGATCGGCCAGACCCAGTTCCTGCCGTCCTCCTATATCAAATACGGCGTCGATTTCGACGGCGACGGCCATGTCGACCTCCGCCACAGCGTCGCCGACGTGCTGGCCTCGACCGCGAACCTCTTGCACTCCAACGGCTTCAAAATGGGCCAGCCCTATGGCGAGGGCTCGGCCAATTTCGAGGCCATGCGCGAGTGGAACAGGGCGGTGGTCTACCGCAAGACGATCGGGTATTTTGCCGACCGGCTGGTGGGGCAGTAGGGGCATCGCTGCCAACCACACCCCTCATTGCGAGCGCAGCGAAGCAATCCAGAATCCCTCTACGGAGACAGTCTGGATTGCTTCGTCGCAAGAGCTCCTCGCAATGACGGGGAAGACGCCATCGCGTCCCTGACCTACCTCCCCATCTTCTCCAGCCGCCGCTGCAACGGCGCCCAATACGTCCCCGGGCGGAAACGCTGCAGGATGTCCATGAACCTGGCATCGTTGCCGATCAGGATGCGCGGCTCGTTGCGCTCGATCCCCCTGATGATGCGCAGCGCCGCGTCCTTTGGCGTCGTCTTTGCAGCACGCTCGAACCGGTCGATCGCCTCGGTGCGGCGCGCGTTGTCGGTGACGCCGACCCCGGTGCGCGAGGAGCGCGCGATGGAGGTGGCGACGCCGCCGGGATGCACCACCGAGAGCCTGACAGGGCTGCGAGCGACCGCGAGCTCATGCCGCACGCTCTCGGAAAAGCCGCGCACCGCGAACTTGGCCGCCGCATAGGCTGATTGCCCCGGCGGCGCGATGATGCCGAAGATCGAGGAGATGTTGACGACATGCGCCTCCGCTTGCGTTTTCAGATGCGGCAGGAAGGCGCGGGTGCCGTGCACCACGCCCCAGAAATTGATGTCGAACAGCCAGTCCATCTGCGCCTGGTCGATCTCCTCGAATGTCCCCATCAGCGCCACGCCGGCATTGTTGATGACGATGTTGAGCGCGGGATGCGTAGCGATGGCCTCGGCTGCGAATTGCGCGATGTCATCGGGCTCGCTGACATCGACGCGATGCACGCTGATCTTGCGCTGTGCGCCGATCTCGGCGGCCAGCGATTTCAGCCCGGCCTCGTCGCGATCGGCAAGCGCGAGGTCGCAGCCGCGGTGAGCGAATTCGATGGCGAGCGCGCGGCCGATGCCGCTGGCCGCCCCCGTGATAGCGGCCGCGCCGCGAATCATTGTCATGATGCCCCCCGTCAAGCCCCGCATGCGGGAACAAGGATTTACATTTTTTCAGTTTGGAACCGAACCGTTGTCCCGCTCCATCTTTAACATGCGTTACTTGAACGGAGGCAAGCATTGGGAGCCGCCGATGGGACAATCAGAACCATTTCGTGCCACCGCCCTCGTCGTTGAAGACGACCTCATGCAGCGGGAGATGCTCTGCCTCCTGCTCGAGGAGAGCGGCTACCAGGTCATCCAGTGCGAAAGCGCGGAGGCCGCCGAGCGTGTGCTGGACAAGAACGCCGGCGCGCTCTGCCTGATGCTGACCGACGTGCAGCTGGCCGGTCGCATGAACGGCGTCGAGCTGGCGCACGTCGCCAAGGACCGCAATCCGAAGCTCGACGTCGTCGTCACCTCCGGCCGCCCCCTGGTGCAGGCGTTGCCCGCCGGTGCAAAATTCTGGGCTAAGCCCTGGGCGCCGCTGGACGTCCTGCGCGAAGCCGAGCTCGCCCAGCTGAACTGAGGCGCGCCCGGCGCGGCAGCGCTGACCGTGTCGTGACTTCTCGGCAAGCGGCAGGGGTGGTAGGGACGAGGCATGTCCTGGTCCTTCCTGCTCACCTCGCTCATCGTCGTCGCTTCGCCCGGCACCGGCGTGCTCTACACCCTGGCTGCAGCGCTGACCCGCGGCTCGCGCGCCAGTGTGGCGGCGGCGTTCGGTTGCACGCTCGGGATCGTGCCGCACATGTGTGCTGCGATGCTCGGGCTTGCCGCCGTGCTCCATACCAGCGCGCTCGCCTTTGCCGCACTGAAATGGTGCGGCGTAGCCTATCTGCTCTACATGTCCTGGCAGGCGCTGCGGGAGACGGGGGCGCTTGCGGTCGACGGCGAGATCAAGGAACGCTCGGGCGGCCGGGTCATCGTCACCGGCTTCCTGATCAACATCCTCAACCCCAAGCTCTCGATCTTCTTCCTCGCCTTCCTGCCGCAATTCATCGCGGTGGACGAAGCGCATGTGCTGGCGCGGATGCTGGAATTGAGCGGCGCGTTCATGGCGATGACCTTTGTGGTGTTCGTCATCTACGGCCTTTGCGCCGCCTCCGTGCGCGAGCGCGTCATCTCCCGTCCCGGCGTGATGGCCTGGCTGCGCCGCTCATTTGCGGCGGGCTTCGCCTTGCTGGGTGCCAAGCTGGCCTTCGCCGAGCGGTAGCCAATAAAAAAGCGGGCCTCGCGCCCGCCATCTTCAAACTCTCTTAGCCTTGTGGCCTGTAGCTTTGCCCGACGCCCGGGCGGAGCATGCTCCACCCGGGCAAAGAACATCCGCGCTACTTCTTCTTCGCGGCCTTCTTGGCCTTTTTCTTCGTCGCCTTCTTCGCCTTCTTCGCTTTCTTAGCCATAGGATCCTCTTAAGGGTTAATGGTGAAACGCGACACGAGGATCGCTCGGCGGAGGGCCAGCCTCGCAACATCCTCGTTGACGAACTCAGCAGATTCGCGCGTCTATGCCCCGCGCTGTCACATCTGCGTCATCACGTTATCCACAGCTCAGATGCGTTTTCAGGTGATTTTGGCCCGCGAATCCGCTTCGCGGTCGGCGTCGACGCGATCGCGCCTCGACCCCGGCGACGTGCCTAACGATCGATGACCGAGACGCTGCGTTCATGAATCCAAAACCAAGGGCGCGCTTTCGACAATCGCAGTGAGGTTCCGTTAAGTGCAACCAGCGCATGATCCTCCGCAAGAACGCGGGGGCGGGTCATGGACGAACTTCTGCTGGAGACAGGGGGCGGCACGCTGCGCGTATCGCGCACGCAATGCTGAACGTACCGACGCTCTGGATGGTCTTCGTCGTCAACTTCTCGGCGCTCGGTCTGATCTGGGCCTATGTGACGCGCTCTTATCCGAAATTCGAAGCTGCACGGTTCTGGATGGCGTCGGCTTTCGTCGGCGCAGCTGGCGCGAGCACGGCATTGACCGGCCTGTTCGTCAATTCCGTGGTGCCGCTGCTGTTCGGGGCTGCCGGCATCATTGCCGCGAGCTGTTTTGCGGCTGCGGGCATTCAGCGTTTCTACGATCGGCCGGCGTCCTGGCGCCTTATGACCGCGACCGCGATCGCAAGTCTCGCCGGTGTCATGTTCTTTAAGTTCGGCTTCGACCAGATGCAGCTGCGAATACTCTGCTACACCATCGGCCAGGGGTGGCCGCTGGTGTTGTCGTTGCGCCTGCTGCTGTCGCCGCCGGAAGGCCGCGCCAGCCCCGGCGCGCGGCTTGCCGGCATCGTCATCCTCACCATGATCGCGGTGTTCGTGGCCCGTACGGTCGGCAACGCGCTTGGCGGCGATTTCTCGGCAGTCGCGCGCGGTCAGAACCATGCCGTCATGGTGCTGGTGCTGCTCTTCCTGTCGATGACGCTCAATTTCGGATTCCTGCTGATGGCGATGGATCGCCTCCGCAACGAGGTCGCCGACCTTGCGCTGCTCGACGATCTCACCGGTGTCGCCAATCGCCGCCATCTGTTGCAGCGGCTGAGCGAGGAATGCGCCCGTTCGGAGCGCAGCGGTGAGCCGTTCTCGCTGCTGGTGATCGATCTCGACGGCTTCAAGACCATCAACGACACCTATGGCCACGCCGCCGGTGATGCCTGCCTCCAGCACTTCACCCTGATGGCGCAGACGCGCTTGCGGCCCGGCGACATGCTCGCCCGGACCGGTGGCGACGAGTTCTGCGTCGTGCTGCCGTCCTCCTCCTTGCGCGAGGGCGCGCTGATCGCCCGCCGCATCCTCGAGGTCTGCCGCCAGGACGCCGCCGGCTGCTCGGGCAACGACATCCCGATCGCGATCTCGATCGGCGCTGCGGAATGGGATCGCGGCGTCGGCCAGTTCCCGGACAGGCTGATCGCCCACGCCGACCATGCCCTCTATGCCGCCAAGAAGAACGGCAAGAACGATTTTGCGATCTACGATCAGGCCCCGCCGCTCTCGCCCGAGCCGGTCGAACCCGCGCGCAAATTCGCGTAAATCTGCTACGCTGGGGTCCGTTGTTGGATCCTGTTATGATATCCCGCCTCCTTGCGGCGGTTCTCGCCGCCCTCCTGATCGTCCCTGCCGCTGCCATGGATGCCGAGCTCGCAAAGCTCGCGCGCAGCAGCGGCACGCCCGATATTCCCGGCCTGAAGATCGTCTGGCTGGCGCCGTGGGGCGATGTCGCGAACGCCCATCCCTGGCGCAACATCATCGTGCACCAGACCGAAGGTCCATCAGGCTCGGCGCGCGGCGGCGCGCAGGAGCAGTTCAAGAATCCCACCCGGCGTGGCGTGATGGTCTGGGTCGAGACCGACGGCACGGTCTATTGGTCGGTCGCGGACAATCTGGTGCCGACCCATACCGACGGCGCCAACCGCAACGACAACAAATACATCGACAACAGCACGACCTATCATCAGGTCGTGCGCGACAATTCGATCGGCGTCGAGTTCGCCGGCAACTATCCCGATGTCGCGATCGGTCCGACCGAAGCGCAGGTCGCGGCGTGGAAGGTCCTGGTCCAGGTCCTGCGCGCGCGCTACGGCATCCCGCTCGATCACGTCTATGCCCACAACTGGATCGACTTCAAGGACGCCCGCTATTGCGAAGGCTGCTGGCTCGCGACGTTGGCCAGGATCTGGGGCGAGTAGCCTCTGTCATTCTGCGGCGCGACGAAGTCGTGAACTATAATGCGCAATTGCGCATCTGAGAATCCATTGATCCACTAACTCCGTCGCCTGATGGATTCCAGGCTCGCGCTGCGCGCGCCCCGGAATGACATTCACACCGGCTGTGCCATCCAGCCGAACAGGCGCCGGATCAATCCCGCCTGCTCAGGCAATACCGGCGGGCCGTCCGCGGCCAGCACGCGATTGAGGAAGTAATCCAGGAACACCATGTCGTTCGGCTCGGTGACGGTGAAATCCTCCTCGCCGAAATAGACGCTGTAATTGAAGAAGAACGGGCGCATCAACGGAATCGTCGCGGTCGAGGCATAGTCCTTGGAGATCACGAACTCTGCCGGATCGAGGCCGTGGTCGCGCATGGCCTGCTCGACCAGCGGCAGCTTGCGCATGAACTGGGCGGAGAAGCCGCCGGCGGTGGATTGCAGGATGATCGACACAATGCGTGTCCGTTCTCTGGATATGGTCCGACAATCTTTGGTCGGTCGAGCCGTCACCTGCGTTCAACAGCCTCGCCGCCACAGCGGGCGACCATACTGCGGCTCACACAACAAAAAGCCGGCGTTGCCGCCGGCTTTTCGTCAATCTCGATCCGCCAATTCCTGGCGCAGGAAATGCCGCGCTTAGTGCGCGGCTTCCAGCGCGGCCTGCTCCTGCCTTGCGATCGTGCCCTTGACCGCGGACTGCACCTTCTCGAAGGCGCGGACCTCGATCTGGCGGACGCGCTCGCGCGACACGCCGAACTCGGCGGCAAGGTCTTCCAGCGTCATCGGCTCATCGGCGAGGCGGCGGGCCTCGAAGATGCGGCGTTCGCGCGGGTTGAGCACGCCCATGGCGCCATTCAGCGCGTCACGGCGATGGTCATATTCCTCGTGCTCCGCCATCATGGCTTCCTGGTTGGGCGTATTGTCGACCAGCCAGTCCTGCCATTCGCCGGCCTCGCCGTCGTCCCGGATCGGCGCGTTGAGCGACGCGTCGCCACCGAGGCGGCGGTTCATGTCGATCACGTCCTGATCGGTGACGCCGAGGCGCTTGGCAATGACCTTCACCTGATCGGGGCGGAGATCGCCCTCGTCCAGCGCGTTGATCTTGCTCTTCGCCTTGCGCAGGTTGAAGAACAGCTTCTTCTGGTTCGCGGTGGTGCCCATCTTCACGAGCGACCAGGAACGCAGGATGTACTCTTGAATCGACGCCTTGATCCACCACATCGCGTAGGTGGCGAGACGGAAGCCCTTTTCGGGCTCGAAGCGCTTGACCGCCTGCATCAGGCCGACATTGCCTTCCGAGACGACCTCGGAGATCGGCAAGCCGTAGCCGCGATAGCCCATGGCGATCTTGGCCACGAGCCGGAGATGGCTGGTGACGAGTTGATGTGCCGCGTCGCGATCGTCATGCTCGCGCCAACGCTTGGCGAGCATGTATTCCTGCTGGGGCTCCAGCATCGGGAACTTGCGGATCTCGGCGAGGTAGCGAGAGAGGCCGGATTCTCCATTGAGGACCGGCAAAGCAGCGGTACGGGCCATTATGAAGCCCTCCAAAGGTTCAGGCCCCCGATAGCGGCGGGCCAGGCAGACGACCGCTTGGTTAAAGCCGGTCGTACCTGCGATGTTCCACGTTGGTCACTTCCAACGCAGGCGCAATATACCCCATCGGGGGTCAAAAAGGGAAGGATTGCTGACGTCACGTCCCCGTGTGGCAGCTATAACTTTTTGTAATGTAACGCTTTTCTTAAAGCCCCTGCGTCATAGCGCCGCTTTCAGAGCGCTTTCAAGGAGAAGCAAATCCTCTGGTAGAGCTGCCTCCCAGTGAAGAAGTTCTCCGGTTCTGGGGTGCTCTAATACCAGCAGATAGGCATGCAGAGCCTGCCGCCCAAGCGCCGTCAAAGCGGCTTGCGACTCGGGCCCCAGCTGGTTGGCCTTGGTCTTGAAATGCGGGCCATAGACCGCGTCCCCCATCAGGGGGTGACCGATATGGGCGAGGTGGACGCGGATCTGGTGGGTGCGTCCGGTCTCGAGCTCGCAGGCCAGCAGCGCTGCGACCGGCTTGCCGTCGCGGCCGTTAAAACTCTCCAGCAGCTCCCAATGCGTCACCGCCTCGCGGCCGCCCTGGCGCACCGCCATCTTTTCCCGGGCATGCGGATGGCGGTCGATCGGCGCATCGACGGTGCCGCGATGCCGGCCCGGCAACCCCCAGGCGAACGCCATGTAGCCGCGCCGCATCGCACCCGTCCGGCCGTGATCGGCGAATTGGGCGGTGAGCGAGGCGTGTGCGAGGTCGTTCTTGGCAACCACCATCAGTCCCGTCGTGTCCTTGTCCAGTCGGTGCACGAGGCCGGGCCGGCGCACTCCGCCAATGCCTGACAGCGAGCTGCCGCAATGGGCGATGAGGGCGTTCACCAAGGTGCCGGTCTCGTGCCCGGCAGCGGGATGCACAACCAGGCCTTTGGGCTTGTTGATAACGACGAGGTCGTCGTCCTCGAACACGATATCCAGCGCGATATCCTCGCCCTTGGGCTCGGGCGGGGCTGCCTCCGGCACGTCGATTCTGATCGTATCGCCTGAGGCGACGTGATAAGCGGGGTCGCGGATCTCGGCGTCCTTGAGGCTCACCGCGCCCGCCAGAATCAGGGCTTTCAGCCTTGATCGCGACAGCTCCGGCAGGCGCGCCGCCAGCACGCGGTCGAGCCGGGCCGAGCCCTCGTCGCCTTCGACCACGACTTCCAATCTCTGCGCTGAACCCAGGCTTTCCATGACGACGTCTGATACCGTTGTTCCCGACCCGACCCCCGAGCAGACCGCGCTGTTCGCGCGGGTGCGACGGATGATGCTGATCGCGGGGTTGACCACGGCGCTGGCCGTCTGCGCCGTCCTGATCGCGGTGGGCTACCGCCTTTTCAAGTCGGAGGGAAGGGCGCCCGAGCCCACGGGCGACGTCATCGCGACCCTGCCGAAAGGCGCCAAAATCGTGGCCACGGGCGTTGCCGGCGACCGACTCGTGGTGACCCTGGATATCGGCGGCGTCACCGAGATCCGCACCTTCGATGCCCACACGCTCAAGCCGGCCGGAAAGCTGAAATTTGCCAACGAGCCGTGAGGGCGGCCCGGATAGGCGCCCCAACCCCCGCTATCGTCCTGGCGAAGGCCAGGACCCATAGCCACCGAATTCGGTTGCGTGAACGAGATTGGCACTCCGATGTGCCTTAACCACGACCATTCGGGGTAATGGGTCGTGACTTTCGCCAGGACGAGGCTGCGGAGACGTTCGAAACCCGTCAATCCCACCTTGCCGTCGGCAAAATTCGCGGCTATGTCCTCTCCCTCACGCTCCCTTCGTCTAGCGGTTAGGACGCGGCCCTCTCAAGGCTGAAACAGGGGTTCGATTCCCCTAGGGAGCGCCAGTTTCAAGGCCGCGCCTCACGCGTAGCTCAGCCGGATCGAAGCCACTGCTCGGCGGTCAGGGCCTTCAGCTGCTCGAAATATCTGACATTCGGATCCTCGCCCGCTCCTGTTCCAGGCTTCGCGCCGCGCTCTTCGAAGTTGCGGACCAGGTCGTTCATGTGTCCGGCAAGGACAGAGCCGACCGCATGAATGGCCTCGTGGCGATCGAGCCCCTCGTCCATCAGTCGTTCCACCGTGCTTCGCACCGGCAGTTCGGGATCGGCAATCTGGCTCTCGACCACGGCATGGAGGGTCGCGTGCAGTTCTGGCCGCGGAAGGCGGATCCCCGCGCGTTGATGGTAATCCATCACGAGATCGATCCGTTCCTCCTCGTCCAGGGCAAGCCATTGCTCCGGGTCCGGTTCGATGAAGGGGTCGTACGCCAGCATCCTTCCTTCGGCTTCCTCGAGCGCCGACGAGACGAAATCCAGGGCATCGTCTTGGAGCAATCCGGACGACGACCCATCAAGCCGTTGCGCGTCGAGGCAGCACTTCTTGAACTTCTTGCCGCTGCCGCAGGGGCACGGGTCGTTCCGTCCGACCTTATGCGAGTTCATGATCGAGACTTTCGCTGACCCGGTCCTCTGGTGTCCTCGCCCATGACAATATCGATTTCGACGTGCCGGGGAAACCCTCCCTCCCGCAGGCCGCGGGCCGAACTGAGCGCCGTCACCGAAATACGAGTGCGTTCTCCATGGCGAATTCGGATTGGAGACGCGGTAAGGGCGCACCAAACCTTGCTCCTTAATGACCAAGTTGATGCCACAAGCGCTTAGCAGTTCGTCGGCTGCAGTGACTCTTCGCACCGCTGAGCGGCTAAGCAAACATTCTCTCGATTCACCGAGATCAGCCAAGGCGTCGATCTGGCGATCTTTCGTTTGGCCCAACCGACCGGCGACCTTCGCGAAGTAATTTCGATAGATTGTAGCCGCGCCGGCGGCGATCGCGCAGGCTGGGCCCTGCGTTGAATCGCTCTGATAGATGGTCACGCCGTCTTCCGGAGTTCCATTTCCAACAGGTTGAACTGCGAAGCAACTTGAAAGAGCGCGCCAGCAAGTGCGTGTTGCCAATGCATATCTCTGACGTCGCCGCCCAAAAGTCTCCGCAATGCAAAGCAGTGCATTGGTAGATCGTCGTCACAACCGTCGTGCCGGATGTGCCTGCCAACATTATGCGATGGCCTGCATCATCAACCAGAGATTAACATGATGCACTATGGCGAGACAGGCTGTGAAAGCCGTGAACTGTCTAACGACGAATTCCCGATTGGATCGCGCATTCCGCGACAGCCGAAGACTTCGTTCGGGTCCCGCCGCCGCAACCGGCGAGATTGGCCAGCTTATAGGTCTTGATGTGGGGGCGAACGGCCAGACCTGCCCGGTCGAATGACCTTGTGCGCGTGCGATGTTCTGCAGCACGACGCGAAATCGATCACCTACCGCCGAGATCCAGCTTCCACGTGTGCTCCAAAGCAGTTGACAAAGATCAGGGCATGTCCATTGATAAGGTGATCCGCTGTAGCGTTTTTGTGTCTACTATAATGGACGAAGGGGTAGAGCATGGCAATGATTCCGAAGGCAGTGGTGCTGGGGCTCATGGCGACCGCGTCTGTCGGCCTTCTTCCGAACGGCGCGATGGCGGCCAAGCTCGACGACGTGCTGGCACGCGGCAAGCTCGTGGTGGGCACCGGCTCGACCAACCCGCCTTGGCACTTCAAGGACGCGTCCGACACGCTTCAGGGCTTCGATGTCGACATGGCCAAGATCATCGCCAAGGCACTGTTCGGCGACGCGAAGAAGGTCGAGTTCGTCAACCAGTCGTCTGACGCGCGCATCCCCAACATCACCACCGGCAAGGTCGATATAACCTGCCAATTCATGACCGTGACCGGCGAGCGCGCCCAGCAGGTCAATTTCACGATCCCGTATTACCGTGAGGGCGTTGGCCTGATGCTGAAGGAAGGCGGCCAGTACGCCGACTACGCCGCACTGAAGGCGGCCGGCTCGTCCGCGACCATCGCCGTTCTCCAGAACGTCTATGCCAAGGAACTCGTCCACAAGGCGCTTCCCAAGGCGAGCGTCGACCAATACGAGTCGCAGGACCTGCTCTACCAGGCGCTTCAGTCGGGCCGCGCGGATGCCGCCGCCACCGACCAGTCGTCCATCGCCTGGTACGTCACACAGAACCCCGGCCAGTACAAGGACGCCGGTTACGGTTGGAGCCCGCAGACCTATGCCTGCGCCGTTGCCAAAGGCGATCAGGACTGGCTGAACTTCGTCAACACTGCCCTGCACGAAGCGATGACGGGCGTCGAGTTCGACACCTACGCCGCCTCCTTCAAGAAGTGGTTCGGCAAGGATCTGCCGCCCCCGGCGATCGGCTTCCCGGTCGAGTTCAAGTAACCGGCTGAGCCGGCCGTCCAGGCTCCGCGCCCGCACCGCCCCACGCCCAAGCGAGTGATCCCGATGGGATACACCCTGAACTTCGACGCCGTCTGGCGCAACTTCGACAACCTCCTCTGGGGTCTGGGCCTCAGCCTCACCCTGGCCGTTGTGGCGATCGGGATCGGCTGCGCCCTCGGCCTGATTCTCGCCTTCGGGCGGATCAGCCGATCCCGGCTCCTGTCGGTGCCCTCGGGTGCCTACGTCACACTGTTCCGCAACCTGCCCCTTCTCGTTATCGTCCTGTTCTCCTTCTTCGCGTTGCCGCAGCTTGGGCTGCGTCTGTCGAAGGCGAACTCGTTCGTGCTGGCGCTGGCCCTGTATTCGGCGGCCTATCTGGCCGAGGTGTTCCGCGGCGGCCTTCTGGGCCTGCCCAAAGGCCTGCGCGAGGCGGGCCTCGCCATCGGCCTGACGGAAGGGCAGATCCGCCGGCGGCTCGTCCTGCCCGTGATGTTCCGAGCCGTCCTGCCGGCGCTGGGGAGCACCTTCATCGGCCTGTTCAAGGACACTTCGCTCGCCGCCGCGATCGCGGTGCCCGAACTGACCTTCGAGGCGCGCAAGATCAACGTCGAGACCTTCCGCGTGATTGAGACGTGGATCGTGGCGAGCGGGCTCTACATCGCGACCTGCGCGATCCTTGCCGCCTTTCTGCGCCGCCTCGAAGCGCGACTCGCCGTTGCGAGGTAAGGCCCCGTGACCACACCTCTCTCTTTCTTCGAGATCGTCTGGCTCGCGCGCTGGCCGTTGCTCTACGGCCTCGGCACCACGGTCGCGATCTCCGCCCTCGCCATTCTGGGCGGCACGGTGCTCGGCACCGGCCTCGGCCTCGCTCTAACCTACGGCAACCGCGCCATGCGGGGAATCGCCCGCGTCTACACCGACGTGATCCGCGGCACGCCGGTCCTCGTCCTGGTGCTGGCGAGCTTCTACATTCTCGGCACCGTCGGCCTCGATCTGTCCGCCTTCCAAGCTGGCGTCCTTGCGCTCACCCTGTTTTGCGCTTCGCATGTCGGCGAGATCACACGCGGGGCGCTGCAAACCCTGCACAAAGGACAAACGGAGGCCGCCAAGGCGATCGGCCTGACGTTCGGGCAAACCTTTCGCTACGTACTCGGTCCCCAAGCGCTGCGTCTGGCTCTCCCGCCGCTCATCAACACCGCGGCTGAGATGGTGAAGGCCTCGACGCTTCTCTCGGTCATCGGTGTTGCCGAGCTTCTCCTGCGCACGCAGGAGGTCATCAGCCGCGCCTTCCACAGCCTCGAATTTTATCTCCTCGCCGGCCTCCTATACTTCCTCGTCAACTTCGCCATCGAGCGCCTCGGCCGGTACGTCGAGCGCCGCGTGAGCCTCGCGTGAAAGGCGCGCTTTAATGACCGCGAACCTTCTGGAAATCCGGGACCTACGAAAAAGCTACGGTCCGGTCGAGGTGCTCAAGGGCGTCGACTGCGACGTGCGGGCCGGCGAGGTGATCTCGATCATCGGCTCGTCGGGCTCCGGCAAGACCACGATTCTGCGCTGTGTCAACATGCTGGAGGAGTTCGAGGGCGGCACGATCCGCATTGACGGCGAGGAGATCGGCTATTCCACCGCCGGCGGCCAGCGCAAGCGCAAGGCCGAGAAGGAGATCGCCCGCCAGCGCGCGCTCACCGGCATGGCCTTCCAGCAGTTCAACCTGTTCCCGCACATGACGGCGCTGGAGAACGTCACGCTCGGCCTGACGCTCGTGCGCAGGATGGGCCGCGAGGAGGCGCGCGCCCTCGGCGAAACTTGGCTCGACCGCGTCGGTCTGCTCCAGCGCAAGGACTACTACCCCGCCAAGCTCTCCGGCGGCCAGCAGCAGCGGGTGGCCATCGCGCGCGCCATAGCCATGAGCCCGCGCCTGATGCTGTTCGATGAGGTGACCTCGGCGCTCGACCCCGAACTCGTGGCGGAGGTCCTGCAGGTGGTGCGCTCGCTCGCCGACGATGGCATGACCATGCTTCTGGTCACCCACGAGATGCGTTTCGCCTATGAGGTATCGAGCCGCGTCATCTTCATGAACGGCGGACGCATCGGCGAGGAGGGGAACCCGCGCGAGATGTTCGCCGCCCCGAAGACCGAGCGCCTTGCCGCATTTCTCCAATCCTCCCGCTTCAACTGACAAGACAGGATACATACAGCACGACCCGCAAGTGCCATGGAGCCGGCGAGAGCGGCGAACGGAAAATCATCTCGCAAGGTCGAGGGGCACCTAAGTGGGAGCGGCAGCGCTGGCAGCGCACTCGGCCTGTTCGACCTGGTTATTGGTCGGTGTTCATAAAGATGATTGGATTCATTTCAACAACATACGAGTTCGGTTCTGCTCTGAAGGCGGAGGGCCTGCTGGAACGATACAGGCAGGAGGTGCGCGAGACGTGATCGTGGTGTCATTTGCGCCCAAGAGAGTAGCGGCCTGACATCCTTGGCGGCGGCGGCCGGACCTCCGGTCCGGGCATGATGCATCGGCTTCCGTGGAGGTGGTCGTTGGCTTGGAAATCTGTCTCTATAGAGATGATCTCGCCTCCGAAGCTGCTGCCGGGCCTTTGGGGGCTTTGGAAATGGCTTGGCGGAGTGGCGATATGAGCGGTTTGGTGATCTCGGGCGGCCGGGTGGTGGATCCTGCGAGCGGAATGGATGCCATCGGCGACGTGGCCGTGGTCGACGGCAAGATCGCCGCGGTCGGCGCCTCGCTCGGCGGCGCCGAGCGGGTGATCGATGCAACCGGCCTCGTGGTCGCGCCCGGCTTCATCGATCTGCACGCCCATGGCCAGTCGATTCCCGCCGACCGCATGCAGGCGTTCGACGGCGTCACGACGACGCTGGATCTCGAGGCCGGCGTGCTGCCGGTCGGCTCCTGGTACGAGCGTCAGGCGCGGAAGGGTCGCGTGCTGAACTACGGCGCGGCCACCAATTGGGCCTTTGCGCGCATCGGCGCGATGACCGGCTCCAATGCGGAGAGCTCGCTGGAGGCGTTCGGCAATGCCATGCGCGACCGACGCTGGATGGATAACGTCGCGAGCGATGCCGAGGTGACGGGTATCCTCGATCGGCTTGCGCGCGGCCTCAACGAAGGCGGCATCGGCATCGGCATCCTGAACGCCTACGCCCCGGGCGCCGGCGTGCAGGAGCTGACCGCGGTTTGCCAGCTCGCCGCCAAGCAGAACGTGCCGACCTTCACCCATGTCGCCTACATGTCGCGCATCGACCCTGAAAGTGCGGCGGAAGCCTATATCCGCCTGATCGGCTATGCCGGCGCCACCGGCGCGCATATGCACATCTGCCATTTCAATTCGTCGAGCAAGACCGACGTCGAACGCTGCCGCGTGCTGATCGAGAAGGCGCAGGCGCAAGGCCTGCCCATCACGGTCGAGGCCTATCCTTACGGCACCGGCTCGACGGTGCTGGCGGCGGCCTTCTTCAGCGATCCCGAGTTCGTCGAGCGCAACGGCACCGGCTATGATTCCGTGCAGCGCGTGACCGACGGCTACCGCTTCCACGACCGCGAGGAGCTCTTGAAGGCGCAGGCGGAGGAGCCGTCCTCGCTGGTGCTCTGGCACATCCTCGACACCGAGCACAATGCGCATCATCGCGATCTGCTCGACATGTCGGTGCTCTATCCCGGCGGCGCGATCGCCTCCGACGCGATGCCGTGGACGACGTCGGACGGCAAGACCTACACCGGCGATGCCTGGCCGCTGCCCGACGATGCCACCTCGCATCCGCGCTCGGCCGGCTGCTTCACGAAATTCATCCGCGAATGGGTGCGCGAGCGCAAGACCGTGTCGCTGCTCGAAGGCGTGCGCAAATGCGCGCTGATCCCCGCCGAGATCCTGTCGCAGAGCACGCCCGCGATGCGCGCCAAGGGCCGGCTCGCCAGGGACGCCGACGCCGACATCGTCGTGTTCGACTACGAGAAGCTGTCGGACCGTGCGACTTTCACCGCGATGAATCGTCCGGCGGAAGGCGTGCGGCATCTCGTCGTCAGCGGTCAGCCGTTGATCACTGACGGGGTGCTGGATGTGGCGGCGCGGCCCGGAAAGCCCGTCCGCCGTCCCGTCATTGCGAGCTGATCCATGCCGGTCCCCATTCTGCTGGTGACGGGCTTTCTGGGGGCGGGCAAGACCACGGTCGTCAATCATCTGCTGGCTCACGCGGAGGGACGGCGCATCGCCGCCGTCGTCAACGATTTCGGCGCGATCAACATCGATGCGGAGTTGATCGCAGACGCAAGCGATGGCGTCGTCAGTCTTGCCAATGGCTGCATCTGCTGCTCGCTCGAAGGCGATCTGCTCCGCACGCTCTCCACCTTGCTGCGGCGTGATCCCAGGCCGGAATACATCGTCATCGAGACCAGCGGCGTCGCCGATCCCGCCGACATCGTGCGCAATCTGATGGATCCGGTGATCTTGCGCGAGGCGCCGCTGGAAACCGTGCTGTGTGTGATCGACGCGGCAACGCCGGCGGCGGCGCTGGACGATGCGCTGCAGCGCTCGCAGCTGCGCGTCGCCGATATCGTGGCGTTGAGCAAGCTGGATCTGGCCGGCGAAGGCGCAGGCGCGCGGATGCGCGAGGCCGTCCGCGCCCAGCGCGTGCCCGCCGTCGTGGTCGATGCCAGGCACGGCGAGATTCCATCCGCCTTGCTGTTTCCCGCCAGCGATCGCGCGCCCGCGCCGCGCGAGCCGGGGCCGAAGCGTCCGGCCGAAGAACGCTTCGAGACGCTGAGCTGGACCTCTGACCATCAGCTCTCGCTGCCGCGCCTGCAGCAGGTCATCGGCAAGCTGGCACCGAAACTGGCGCGCGCCAAAGGCCTGTTCGAAACCGTCGAGCAGCCCGGCCGCCAGATGGTGTTCCAGTTCGCCGGCGGCCGCGCAACGCTCGCGCCGGGTGACGCGTCCGCACCAGGCATGCCCCGCGCGCGCATCGTCTTCATCGCCGAGCTCGGCGTGCTCTCCAAGGCCGAGCTCGACGCGCTGATGGAGGGGTGCATTGCTTCGCCTTGAATTGAGGCGATAAAATCACTTCTCCAGTGTCAGCCGCCGCCTGTCTTGCCCCGTGATTGAGGCCATCATGTCCCTGAAGAACTCATCCGCCCCCACCGATGCGGACTCACGCCGTGCTGCCAAGCCGGCCATCGTCTATCCGGCGGGGTCGATGCCCGGGCCTGACATGACCACGCTCGAATCGGCGCGGCAGACGATGGTCAAGACGCACGAGCTCATCGTGCCGCCGCGCGATGCGCGCGCCTTTCGCGTCGCGCGCGGCCAGTTTGTCCGCATCGTCAGCATCGAAGGCCCTCAGGTCGGCGACCTCAATCTCTGGAACGAAGCTGATCTCTCCGAGCGCTTCTTCAGCGGCAAGACGCGGGCGCTTTACGGTACCCATGTCGGCCTCGGTGACAGGCTCTGGAGCACGATGCCTCATCTGCGGCCGATGGCGACCATCAGTCACGATACGCTGGGCTGGTATGGTTTCGACGCCGACGGCGCCGGCATCCATGATGTCATCGGCACGCGCTGCGATCCCTACACCAATCTCCTGCTGAACGGCACGAGTTACGATTTCTGCTGCCACTCCAACCTGTCGCGCGCGCTCGCCGCCGAATTGAAGCGCGATCCCGCCGCGGTGGAGCATCATGTCCACGATGTGCTGAACGTCTTCATGTGCACCGGCTTTACGCGCGAGACGCACCAATATTTCATGAAGGCAAGTCCGGTCCGCCCCGGCGACTTCATCGAGTTGTTTGCCGAGATCGACCTGCTCGGCGCCTTGTCCGCCTGTCCCGGCGGGGACTGCAGCGCAACCCATTCCAGCGATGCCGCGGCCTGTCATCCGCTCAAGATCGAAATCTTCGAGCCGGATCGATCGACATTGAAAGGCTGGTCCTGGCCGGCGCCGAGCGCGTATCACCGCCACCATGGCGCGCCTGCGGGAAGCTGAGCCCTCGTCCTCGACCGGCAATTCATCTCCGTGCACATACCATTCCGCACGCGAGGCCCACAGGACATGCGGTGACAGGTCCTCAGCGGTCACGCAAACTGAGCAACGCCGTGTCCGACGGACCAGTTCTCCGCGGGCGCGTCGACCACGTTGACGAACACGTCCTCGGGGCGGATGCCGGGGTTGTCGCCGAGCAGCTCGGCGATCCGGCGGTACAGCGCCTTCTTCTGCTGAGGGGTGCGCGAGGCGAACACGGTGATCTGGATCAGCACGGCGTCGTCGCTGCGTGCGACGCCATAGGCGTTGCCGCAGCGGAAGTTTGCCGGTGATAGCTCGTTGATGGTCATGAACTCGTCGCCCTCAGGCACGTTCAGCGCCTCCCGCATGGCGCGATAGAGACCGTCGAGGATCGCTTGTCGATAGGCGTCGGGCTTTCCGGCCCGCATCGAGATGTGAAGCAGAGGCATCGGCTGGTCCCTTTACGTGCGACCCCGACCGGCCCGGTGTATGCACGCACCGGTCGTTCGGCCCCTTGGCGAAACGGGCTATCAATCCCGCCTGGTTTTTGACACGATGTCTAGAAAACACATTCTTGACGCTGTGTCAAATACCCGGAGTGTCCATTGAGGCCGCGCGAATTCGATCATGACGAGGTCCTGCGCATCGCGTTCGATCAGTTCTGGCGCAAAGGCGTGCGTGGCGCCTCACTGTCGGACATCGCGCGCGCTTCAGGCGTTCAGCGCGGCAGCCTCTACAACGCCTTCGGCAGCAAGGAGGCGCTGTTCCTCCAGGCCTATGAGCGTTACGCCGGCGACTACCTGCTCGCCCTGCAAAAGGCGCTTGCCACCGGCTCATTGCGCAAACGACTGACGTCGTTTTTCGATCTCACCATCACCAATTTCCGCTCCGGCTCGCCGCCGCGCGGCTGTCCTACCACGCGCGGGCTGATGGAGCTTGGCGCGGTCGAAGGTGAAGGTCTTGACGAGGACGCGCGGGAGGCCTTTGCGAACCTGATATCGCGCATCGCCGCGCTGGTTCAGGACGCATTGGAAGCAGGCGCCGCGCGCGGCGAGTTCAGCGGCGACCCGGCCGCCGCTGCGCTGCACATCATCACGGTGACGCGCGGCCTCGCCGTGCTCGAACGCGCCTTCGATGAGGAGCCCCAGTTGCGCAAGATCGCCGCCCACACCATCGACCTCGTGCTCGGCAAGGGCGGCCGCTAGGCGTAACCAACAGCATTGATCTGGTTTCGGTGCCAGCGATTCGCAGAAGATCCGCCTCGGGAACCCGAATGCTTAAAGCTTTGCTAAGGGGGGAGCGGGATAATCTGGCATATCTCCCTGCCAAATCTTGCGAGCACCGATGATTTTCTCACGCATCAGTTTCAAGCTGGTTCTCATTGTCGGCATCAGCCTCGTCGGCATGATCGCGCTGGCGCCGATCGCGCTCTCGACCCTGCGCAGCCAGATGATTGCCGACCGCCAGGCCAAGACCCAGCACATGGTCGATGTCGGCTACGGCATCCTCGCGCATTACCAGAAGCTCGAGAGCGACGGAAAGCTCACGCGCGAGCAGGCGCAGGCCGGTGCCATGGCGGAGATCAAGAGCCTTCGCTACGACAAGGTCGAGTATTTCTGGATCAACGACATGGCCCCGAAGATGATCATGCATCCGATCAAGCCCGAGCTTGACGGCAAGGATCTCGCCGGAATGAAGGATCCGTCCGGCAACGCGCTGTTCGTCGGCTTCGTTGACGTCGTCAAGAAACAGGGCGCGGGCTTCTACAGCTATCTTTGGCCGAAGCCCGGCTTCGAGCAGCCGGTCGCGAAGATCTCCTATGTGAAGGGCTTTACGCCCTGGGGCTGGATCATCGGCACCGGCATCTATCTCGACGACGTCGACGTCGTCTTCCGCCAGGATGCGACGACGTTTGGCCTGGTTGGCCTCGCGGTGTTCGTGCTCGTGCTCGGCGCTTCCTTCGTGATCGGCCGCAGCGTGACCCGGCCGCTGGCGAAAATCACTGACCTCACCGAACGCCTCGCAGCCGGCGACAGCGCGTTCGAGGTGCCCTACACCGACCGCGCCGACGAGGTCGGCGGGCTCGCCAAGGCGCTGGCCGTGTTCAAGGACAATGCAGCGGCCGTGGGGCGGATGCATGCCGAACAGCAGGAAGCCAAGCAGAAGGCCGACGACGAGAAGCGCAAGACCATGGCCGATCTCGCCGGCAAGTTCGAGGCCAGCGTCCACGCCGTGGTCCGCGACGTCTTCAACGAGGCGCGCGCGATGCAGCAGGCCGCGCAAGGCATGTCGGAGACCGCCGACAAGGCGACCGAGCGCGCCAGCTTCGTCGCCACCGCCTGCCAGCAGGCCTCGAACAATGTTCAGACCGTGGCGTCCGCCGCCGGGCAGCTGTCGGCCTCCATCACCGAGATCAGCCAGCGCGTCGCACAGGCGGCGACCGTCGCCGACAAGGCGGCCGCCGACGGCCAGCGCACCAACGACACCGTGCAGGGGCTCGCGCAGGCCGCCCACAAGATCGGTGAGGTCATCGATCTCATCAACCAGATCGCCTCGCAGACCAACCTGCTCGCGCTCAATGCGACGATCGAAGCTGCGCGCGCCGGCGAGGCCGGCAGGGGCTTTGCAGTGGTCGCGAGCGAAGTGAAGTCGCTGGCGAGCCAGACCGCGAAAGCCACCGACGAGATCGGCGCGCAGATCACCGCGATCCAGGCCGAGACCAACCAGGTCGTCGGCAACATCGAGAGCATCCGCGCCACCATCATGGAGGTCAACGAGATCTCCTCGTCGATCGCGGCCGCGGTCGAGGAGCAGGGCGCGGCGACGCAGGCCATTGCCCACAGCGTGCAGGAGGCAGCGTCCGGCACCGACCAGGTCTCGCAGAACATCTCCCGCGTCACCGATGCGACGGCCGAGACCGGTCAGGCCGCAGGCCGCGTGCTGCAATCGAGCGGACGGCTCGCCGAGAAACTGCAATCGCTGGAGAACGAGGTCAGCGCCTTCGTTTCCGGCGTGCGGGCGGCCTGACGCGCATCTGCTCGGCGTTTTTCCGCGTCACGGCATCGCCCGTGATGCGGATGAACTGTTTGTCTTGACATGACGTTCGCCGTGCTCGACGTGTAATCACGTCGATCGAAGGCACATCTGTGCCAGAAAAGAAAAAGCATCGGGAAAGACGTCATGAGTGCAGGCCTCAACGAAAAGGACTACCTCGCCACCTTGCACGGGCTGTGGGAGAAGGCCTGGCCCAAGGGCCTGCCGCGCTCGCCGAACTATCCGCATGGCGAAGTTCCCCTGACGGAATATCTGCGCGCCTGGGCGAAGCAGAGCCCGACGCGCCCGGCGGTGATCTTCTACGGTCACGTCACGACCTATGCCGATCTCGACCAGCAGAGCGAGCGCTTTGCGGCGCTGCTGCAGGCCAAGGGTGTGCGCAAGGGCGACCGCGTCGCGGTGTTCCTGCCGAACTGCCCGCAATTCCACATCGTGTTCTTCGGCATTTTGAAGCTCGGCGCGGTCCACGTTCCCGTGAGCCCGCTGTCCCGTGCGTTCGAGCTGTCCTACGAGCTCAACGACACCCAGGCGGAAGTGATTGTGGCGCTGGATCAGCTGATGCCCGTCGTCGAGCAGGTGAGGGGCGAGGTGAAGCTGCGCGAGATCATCGTCACCAGCTTTGCCGATGTCGTGCCGGCAACGCCGGCCTTTCCGACGCCGGAGTCGATCCGCACGCCGCGCATCGCGGTCGCAGGCGCGACCGACCTGCTGCCGGCGCTTGCCGTGCTGCCCGCACCGGCGCCGCTGCCGCCGCCCGGCCTCGATGAGGTCGCGGCGCTCAACTATACCGGCGGCACCACCGGCATGCCCAAGGGCTGCGTTCATACCCACCGCGACATGGTCTACACGGCCGCTGCCAATTACGGCGTCTCGATGCAGTCGGATGAGAGCAGCGTGTTCCTGTCGTTCTTTCCGGAGTTCTGGATCGCCGGCGAGAACCTTGGCCTGATCTTCCCGCTGTTTTCAGGCGCGACGCTGGTGTTGCTGGCCCGCTGGGACGCCGTCGGCGCGATGGCCGCGATCGACAAGTACAAGGTCACGATCACGGCGATGCCGGTCGATGGCGCGGTCGAGTTGATGGACCATCCGCGCTGGAGCGAGTTCGATCTGTCATCGCTGCAGCAGGTTCGCGTGGTCTCCTTCGTCAAGAAGCTCAATGCCAGCTATCGCAAGCGCTGGAAGGACCTCACCGGCACCATCCTGATGGAGGCGGCCTGGGGCATGACCGAGACCCACACCTCCAACACCTTCACCGCGGGCTTCCAGGACGACGATTTCGACCTCAACAATCAGCCGATCTTCGTCGGCCTGCCGGTCCCCGGCGCCGAGTTCAAGATCACCGATTTCGAGACTGGCGCATTGCTGCCGCTCGGCGCCGAAGGCGAGATCCGGGTGCGGACGCCGTCACTGCTCAAGAGCTACTGGAATAAGCCGGAGGCCACCGCGGAGTCGCTGATCGATGGCTGGCTCCGCACCGGCGACATCGGCGTGATCGACAAGGACGGTTTTCTGCACTTCCTCGGCCGCCGCAAGGAGATGCTGAAGGTCAAGGGCATGAGCGTGTTTCCGCCGGAGATCGAGGCGCTGCTCGGCCAGCACCCGAAGGTGCTGGGCTCGGGCGTGGTCGGCCGCGACGATCCTGACAAGGGGCAAGTGCCGGTGGCCTATATCCAGCTCAAGCCGGAGGCATCAGGCACTATCTCCGCCGAGGACATTCGCGCCTGGTGCGCCGAGCGCATGGCCGTCTACAAGGTGCCGGAGATACGCATCATCGAGGCATTGCCATTGACGGCGACGGGCAAGGTGAAGAAGCAGGATCTCAACCCGAACCAGCCTGCCGCAGTCTGAGCGAGAGAGACGATGTCGTTCAAAAGACTTCTCATCGCCAATCGCGGCGAGATCGCCATCCGCGTCGCGCGCGCCGCGGCTGATGCCGGGATCGCCACGGTCGCGATCCATCCCGCTGACGATTCGCTCTCGCTGCACGTGCGCGTCGCGGACGAGGCGGTCGAAATCCCCGGCCGCGGCGCAAGGGCCTATCTCGACATCGAGGCGGTGGTGAAGGCGGCAAAGAGCACGGGCTGCGATGCCGTGCATCCCGGCTACGGCTTTCTCAGCGAGAACGCGGCATTCGCAAAAGCCTGCACTGACGCCGGCATCGCCTTCGTTGGACCAAAACCGGCCGCGCTGGAGCTGTTCGGCGACAAGGTCGCGGCGCGACAACTGGCAAAGCGCTGCGGCGTGCCCGTCATCGCCGGCACCAGCGGTCCCTCGAGCCTGGAGGAGATTTCGGCGTTCTTCACCTCGCTCGGAAGCAATGCGGCGATTGTGATCAAGGCGATGGCGGGCGGCGGTGGCCGCGGCATGCGCGTCGTCGAGAACGTCGCCGATCTCGCCGAGGCTTATGCGCGCTGCCAGTCCGAGGCCAAGGCGGCGTTCGGCTTCGACGGCGTCTATGCCGAGAGGTTGATCCGGCAGGCACGCCACATCGAGGTGCAGATCATCGGCGACCGTCACGGTGCGATCTCGCATCTCTGGGAGCGCGAATGCACCATCCAGCGCCGGCACCAGAAGCTGATCGAGGTGGCGCCGAGCCCGTCATTGAGTGACAGCTTGCGCGGCCGTATCATCGAGGCCGCGAAGCAGCTTGCGGCTGCGGCATCGTATGACAATCTCGGCACCTTCGAATTCCTCATCGACGGCACCGCCGAGGACAGTTTCGCCTTCATCGAGGCCAATCCGCGGCTCCAGGTCGAGCACACCGTGACGGAAGAGGTGCTCGGCCTCGATCTGGTCCGCGCCCAGCTCGCGATTGCGGCGGGCTCGGCGCTGGCAACGCTCGGCCTTGCGCAAGCATCGATCCCGAAGCCGCGCGGCTATGCGATGCAGCTGCGCGTCAACATGGAGACGCTCGACGAGACGGGGGCGACGCATCCGACCGGCGGCGTGCTCGCGGTGTTCGAACCGCCGTCAGGCCCCGGCGTCCGCGTCGATAGTTTTGGCTATGCCGGCTACAAGACCAGCGCGGCCTTCGATTCGCTGCTTGCAAAAGTCATCGTGCATACGCCGGGCGAGTCCTGGCACGACGTGGTCGCAAAGGCCTCGCGCGCGCTGCGCGAGTTCCGGATCGACGGCGTCGTCACCAACATCGCCTTTCTCCAGGCAGTGCTGGCGCATCCCGATTTCCGGACCAACCGCATCGCGACCGATTTCATCGATCGCAACATTGCCAAGCTGGTCGAGGCGGCCGACGGTGCGGCGAAGCCGCTCTATTTTGCCGCAACCGAGCACGGCGGTGCATACGCCGCCGAGGCGCAGGTGGCGCAAGTGGTGCCCGAGGGCGTGGTCATGGTGGCCGCACCGCTGCAGGGCACCATCGTCACCATTCAGGTCAAGGAGGGCGAGATCGTGCGCCCCGGCCAGCAGCTCGCCGTGATCGAATCCATGAAGATGGAGCATCTCGTCATGGCCGAGCAGGGTGGCCGCGTCACGAAGGTTGCGGCCGGCGACGGCGTCACGCTGCTGCATGGCGAGCCGATCCTTTATCTGGAGCCGCTCGACGTGGCGGCCGATAGCGCTGATGTCGAGGCCGACATCGATCTCGACCACATCCGCCCTGATCTCGCCGAGCTGATTGCGCGCCAGGCCAACACGCTCGATGAAAACCGCCCGGCCGCGGTCGAGCGCCGCCGCAACACCAACCAGCGCACCGCGCGCGAGAACGTCGCGCAGCTGGTCGATGACGGCTCGTTCATGGAGTATGGCAGCCTCGCCATCGCGGCGCAGCGGCGCCGGCGCAAGCTCGACGATCTCATCAAGAACACGCCGGCCGATGGCCTCATCATGGGCCTCGCCACCGTCAACGCCGAGAAGTTCGGACCCGAGGGGGCGCGCTGCATCGTCCTGGCCTATGACTACACCGTGCTCGCGGGCACGCAGGGCCACATGAACCACAAGAAGATCGACCGCATGCTGACGCTTGCGGAAGACTGGCGCGTGCCGCTGGTGTTTTACGCCGAAGGCGGCGGCGGCCGGCCCGGCGACACCGACCGGCTCGGCATGACCGGCCTCGATGGTCCGTCCTTCGTGCAGTTCGCAAGGCTGTCCGGCCTCGTGCCCGTCATCGGAATCGTCTCCGGCTATTGCTTCGCCGGCAATGCCGCGATGCTCGGCTGCTGCGACGTCATCATCGCCACCAGGAACGCCTCGATCGGCATGGGCGGCCCTGCGATGATCGAGGGCGGCGGGCTCGGCGTCTATCACCCGGCCGAGGTCGGCCCCGTCTCGTTCCAGTCCCCGAACGGCGTCATCGACATCCTCGTCGAAGACGAGGAGCAGGCGACCTCGGTCGCGCAAAAATACCTGTCCTACTTTCAGGGCGCAGTGAAGGATTGGGAAGCGGCCGACCAGCGCCTGCTCCGCCGCGCCATCCCCGAGAACCGTCTGCGCGTCTACGACATCCGCAGCGTGATCGATCTCGTCGCCGACAAGGACAGCGTGCTGGAGCTGCGGCGCGACTACGGCGTCGGCATGATCACGGCTCTGATCCGCATCGAAGGAAAACCGTTCGGCCTGATCGCCAACAATCCGCGCCATCTCGGCGGCGCCATCGATGCCGATGCCGGCGACAAGGCGGCGCGCTTTCTCCAGCTCTGCGATGCCTTCGATCTGCCTGTCGTCTCGCTCTGCGACACGCCCGGCTTCATGGTTGGCCCGGAAGCCGAGAAGACCGCGATCGTCCGCCACGTCTCGCGCATGTTCGTCACGGGCGCGAGCCTCACGGTGCCGCTGTTCGGCATCGTGCTGCGCAAGGGCTATGGTCTCGGGGCGCAGTCGATGATCGGCGGCGGCTTCCACGCCTCCTTCTTCACCGCGGCCTGGCCGACCGGCGAGTTCGGCGGCATGGGCCTGGAGGGCTATGTCCGCCTCGGCTTCCGCAAGGAGATGGAGGCGATCGCCGATCCGGGGGAGCGCGAGACTTACTACCGCAACAAGGTCGCCGAGCTCTATGCCAACGGCAAGGCGGTCTCGATCGCCTCGGTGTTCGAGATCGACAACGTTATCGATCCCGCCGAAACGCGGCGCTGGATCATGGCGGGGCTGCGGTCCGTGCCGAAGCCGCCGGCGCGGACGGAGAAGAAGCGGCCGTGCATCGACACGTGGTGAGGGCGGTGCAGCAATAGCCCACATTCCGTCATTCCGGGGCGATGCGAAGCATCGAACCCGGAATCTCGAGATCCCGGGTTCGGCTCTTCGAGCCGCCCCGGGATGACAGCGGATCCGGTTCTCGATTGACATCCCAGCCTGTGGTGCCAGACTTTGCACAATAATACAGGGTGGAGACGCCGCGATGGCCAGCCTTTCGGCCTCGAACCATGTCGCCCGTGTCTTGTCCGTGGCCAATCAATTGGCCGAGGTCGATGCCTCCTCGCGCATCGAAAATTCCTGGCGGCGCTGCCTGATCAATCACAAGCTGGACCCCGCTCGTCTGGGCCCGCCGCAGACGCTCACCGAAGCCGAGATCCGTCACGTCGCCGAGCCCATGGAAGAGACCATCCGGCTGCTGACGCCGGAGCTCGACGATCTCGCCCGCGTGCTGCGCGACGCCGGCTATTGCGTCAATCTCGCCGACGCCAACGCGACCATGCTGTTCAGCCGCCTGCCTGGAGAGGCCGACGCGCGGATGTTCATGGACTGGAAGATCTATACCGGCTCGAACTTTGCCGAGACCTTCGAGGGCACCAATGGCCTCGGCACCTGCCTCGCCGAGCAGAAGCCGATCCTGGTGCATCGCGACGAGCATTTTCGCGCGCAGTGGCACATGTTCTCCTGCGCCGTTGCACCGCTGTTCGACCAGGCCGGGCACCTCGCCGGCGCCGTGAACATCACCTCCTGCCGCGAGGATCTCGAGCGCGCCGCGCATCAGCTCGCGCTCGCGGTGACCATGGAAGCGACCCGGCGGATGGAAGGCGCGATCTTCCGCGAACACTTCCGCAATGCCTGGATCGCGACCGTGCCTGGCGACGGCGGCAGCGGCCTGCTCGCCTATGACGATGACCGCCGCATCGTCGGCGCCTGCCGCTCCGCGCGCGCCTTGCTGGGTCTCACCGACGGCCTGATTGCCTCAGGCATCGATCTGGCGCGCTACATCAAGCACGATCATACGCGCAACGCGGACGAGATCGTCGAGCTGCGCCGCGCTGATGGCCGGCCGCTGGGCCAGAGCCATGTCTCCCCGCCGCTGCGCGCAAGATCTGCCCCGCTGCGTCACGATGCACCCGTCGATCGCTTCGACGCGCTGCATCGGCTGGCCGGGCGGGATCCCGGGATGGTCAAGAGCGTGAAGCGCCTGAAGAGCATCGGCGATCATAATCTGCCGGTGCTGCTGCATGGCGAGACCGGCGTCGGCAAGGATGTGTTCGCGCGCGCCATTCACGCCGCCAGCAACCGTGCGCGCAACAATTACGTCGCACTGAACTGCTCGGCGATGCCGGAGAGCCTGATCGACGCCGAGCTGTTCGGCTACGAGGCCGGCGCCTTCACCGGCGCGCGGCGCGACGGCTCGAAGGGCCTGATCGTGCAGGCCGATGGCGGCACGCTGTTCCTGGACGAGATCGGCGACATGCCGATCGCGTTGCAGACACGGCTCTTGCGCGTGCTGGAGAACCGTGAGGTCTGGCCGCTCGGCGCGCTCAAGCCTGTCGCCGTCGATATCCGCCTGATCAGCGCCACCCATCGCGATCTCGGCCGCATGGCGGAGGAGGGGGCTTTCCGTGCCGACCTCTATTTCCGCCTGCGCGGCATGGAGGTGCACCTGCCCGCCTTGCGCGACCGCGCCGACCGCGACGACATCATCAGCAAGATCGCGCGCGAGGAGGCGCCGAACTGCCGCCTCTCGCCTGAGGCTTGGGCGCGGCTCTCGGCCTATTCCTACCCCGGCAACATGCGCCAGCTCCGCCACGTGCTGCGCCTCGCCGGCTGCACGGCCGAGGACGGCGTCATCACCGATGCCGATCTCGACCTGCCGCCTTTCGGCGGGAGAACTGTGGAGACCGATCTCGCAACGGCCGAGCGCGCCACGATCATCGAGGCGCTCCGCAAGCACAGCGGCCGCGTCACCGAAGCCGCCCGCTCGCTGAAGCTCAGCCGCGCAACACTGTATCGCAAGATCAAGCAGCTGAAGATCGAGACCGCGCGCTAGCGTCCAACCGCATGCAGCGAGAGGAGTGAGGGATATCTCTCCGCTGGCTCGGAATCGTAGGGTGGGCAAAGCGAAGCGTGCCCACGTATGCAGGAATCGTAGGGTGGGCAAAGGCGCACTTGCGCCGTGCCCACCATCTCTCGCGAATGTTGCAGGACGTGGGCACGCTTCGCTTTGCCCACCCTACGATACCTACGATCCTGTTTTCGCGGCGAGAGGCGCCCCCCTCACGAAAAATCCGTCCAGCTCAGATGCCGTGAATCGAGGTCGCCGACCGAGACGGTCTCGCGGATTTCCTGCGGCGTGTGGAAACTGCTGCGCAGGTAAACCAGCGGCGCGGCCGTGGCCGAATGCGTCGCGCTGCGCACCTCGCCGACGAAGATCGAGTGCGTCTTCGTTTCGAACTCCTGCGCCAGCACGCAATCGAACGCCGCGACAGCGTCCGTCAAAACCGGCGCGCCTGTAACACCGCGCGTCCATTGGCCGAAGGCAAAGCGGTCATCGCCATTGACGCCCTTCTGGCCGCTGAAGGTCAGCGCCAGCAGGGCGTGATCCTCATGCAGGAAGTTGATCGCGAACGCGCCTTCCTCGCGGATGCGGGCGTGCGCGCTGGCGTTGCGGTTGACGCAGACGATCAGCGACGGCGGATCGTCCGACAGCGAGGTCGCCGACGTCACCGTCAGTCCGGTGCGCTTGCCGTGCTCGGCGCCGACAGTGACGAGCGCAACCGCGCCGGCGCATTGGCGCATCGTCTGCTTGAACTCCTTTGCGTCGACGCTCACGCGAATCTCCGAAACAGAGGCGGGTGCGGCAGGTTCACGCCGCACCCGCGATGCGTCAAGCTGCCTTCTTCGCGGAGCCGAGATGCGTCAGGCGCGGCATCACCTCGTTCTTCAGCAGCGCGAGGGAGCGGTGCCAGGCTTCCGGCTTGTGCTTGTAGTCGAAGCCGAACACCAGCAGCACGCCGAAGCCGCCGACCTCGTCGTAGATCTTTTCGATCTTCTCGGCGACGGTCGAAGGCGAGCCGACGACCCAGTTCCGCTTGGCGCAATATTCGACCGTGACGTCGCTATCGGGCACGTCAGGGGCGTGCTTGAGATAGTCCTTGAAGCCGAAATGGCCGAGCAACGGCAGGAAGTACTCGCTCATCATCCGGCCCATCATGTCGCCGGTCGAGAGCTTCCAGGCCTCTTCGTCGGTGTCGGCGACGAACACCTCGCGCACCAGCCGCCAGTCCTGCCGGTTCGGCTTGCGGCCGGTTTTCGCGGCGCCAATCTCGACCGAGTCCCAATGGCTGGAGACATAGGCCGGGTTGAGGTTGAGGCTCATCGGAATGAAGCCGCGCTCGCCCGCGAGCTTCAACGTGTCCGAGTTCTTCGACAGCCCCGCAACGCCGATCGGCGGATGCGGCGCCTGCAGCGGCTTGATGTGCGGTTTCAGGAAATCGAACATCGTGTCCGGCTTGGTCACCGTCCAGAATTTTCCTTTGTGGGTGAACGGCGCGGGCTCGGTCCACAGCTTCAGGATGATCTCCAGCGCCTCGCGCGTCATGTCGCGGTTCTGCCCGCTCATGCCGTCGACGTTGAACATTGCCCAGTCGCTCGGCAGCCCCGAAGCTGCGACACCGAAATTCAGCCGGCCGTCGGAGAGATGGTCCAGCATGGCGACGCGGTTGGCGAGCTCGGCCGGGTGATGATAGGGCAGCAGGAAGCCGCCCGGTCCGATGCGCAGGCGCTTGGTCTGCATCAAGGCCTGCGCGATCAAGAGGTCCGGCGTGGGATTAGGTTCCCAGGGCGCGGTGTGGTGCTCGCCGACCCAGGCCTCCTGATAGCCGAGCTCGTCGAGCCAGCGCATGACCTGCAGGTCCCAGTCATGTCCTTCCTTCAACCCGCACTCCGGCGGATGCGAAGGCATCGTGAAATATCCGATCTCCATGGGTTTCCTCATCTGATGTTGACGCGTCTTGCTGCGCGTTCGCTGGCGTGAACAGGAACAGCTTCAGCAAGCGGTGTGCCAGCGCGCCCCATGCCCGACCTTGCGAGAAAACGCTGGTTTAGCGCGGCAATTGCCGATATTCCCGGGACAGATTTGCCGGGATGCCGTCGCGTTGTCGTGAGACGGCGTCTCAGCCGTGAGACGAGGATACGTTTCGAAATGACCGAACCCGCTTATGTCGCGGTGGACTGGGGCACCAGCAGCTTCCGGCTCTGGCTGGTCGATCGCTCCGGACGCGTGCTCGCCGAGCGCCGCAGCGACGAGGGCATGCTGGCGGCGGCCAAGGCCGGCTTCTCCGGCGTGCTGCAAGCGCATCTTGCTGCCGTGAGCACGCCCGATCATCTGCCGGTCCTGGTCTGCGGCATGGCCGGCGCCAAGACCGGCTGGGTCGAGGCCGGCTATGTCGACACGCCGGCGCCGCTCGCGGCGATCCTGAAGCAGGCCGCGCGCGTTCCCGGCGCGGCGCGTGACATCCGCATCCTGCCCGGCATCGCACAGCGCGACAGAGCAGCACCCGACGTGATGCGCGGCGAGGAGACGCAATTGCTCGGCGCACTCGGTCTCGAGACCGAAGGCGAGACACTGGTCTGCATGCCCGGCACCCATTCCAAATGGGTGCGGGTCAAGGACGGCACCGTCGCGCATTTCTCCACCTTCATGACCGGCGAGCTGTTCAGCGTCGTCTCGCGCGAGACCATCCTGTCGCTCGCCGTCGCCGGCGCCGATGAAGCCGAGGACACCGCGAGCTTCAAGACGGCCGTGAAAGCCGCGTTCGCGGCGCCGGCCTTCGCAGCCAATCTCCTGTTCACGGCGCGATCGCGGCAGCTGCTGTTCGGCGGCACGCCGGCCGCCGCGCGCGAGACGTTGTCGGGCACGCTGATCGGCACTGAGCTGGCGGCGGGTCTTTCCGGCAGCGTGCCGAAATCCGGCATCACGCTGATTGCGTCGGGTCGCCTTGCGACGCTTTACCGGCAGGCTTTCGATGCACTGTCGGTCAATGTGACTCCGATCGATGCCGATGAAGCAGTTCGCCGCGGCCTGTCGATGGCGGCTGCTGCGATCTGGACGAAGTAGAAGGATTTTTGAAATGAGCGTTCCCTTTCCGCCGATGCAGCGGCCCCTGGTCGCGATCCTGCGCGGCGTCAAGCCGGAGGAGACCGAGGCTGTCGTCGGTGTGCTGATCGAAGCCGGCATGACCGCGATCGAGATCCCCTTGAACTCGCCCGATCCGTTCCGCTCCATCGGCTTTGCGGCAAAGCTCGCGCCATCGGGCGTGCTGATCGGCGCCGGCACGGTGCTGTCAGCGGCGGATGTCGATCGCCTCAACGACGTCGGTGGCAGGCTCATGGTCTCGCCGAATGTCGACACCGACGTGCTGGCGCGCGCGCATCAGCACGGCATGGTGACGCTGCCCGGCGTGTTCTCGCCGACCGAGGCGCTGCTCGCGGCGCGCTCCGGTGCATCGGGCCTGAAATTCTTTCCGGCGAGCGTGCTCGGTGCCTCCGGCATCGCCGCGATCCGCGCAGTGCTGCCCGCAGGCGTGATGATCGCCGCCGTCGGCGGCGTCTCCGATCAGAATTTTGCCGAGTACATCAAGGGCGGCGTCACCGCTTTCGGCCTCGGCTCCAGCCTCTATAAGCCCGGCATGTCGGCCGCCGATGTCGCCGCGCGCGCGAAGGTGACGATCGAGGCCTACGATCTCGCCGCACAGAGCGGCTGATTTCTCGCGCTAGCCGCGCTTTACCGACGGCGCCGGCAGCTGCTCATGGCGGCGCTGGAAGCGCTGCCAGTGCAGCACGATGCCGATCAGCGCCGCCGGCACGAAGCCGAGCAGCAGCAGCCAGAGCGGTAATTCCTTCGGCGAGATGAAGGCGATCGCGATGTCGGAGATCAGCCAGAGCGCTGCGAACATCACCGCGAAATCCGTGCGCGGGCAGCGCAGATAGTAGAACACGGCGGTGATGACGATGGCGGGCGCAATCGCAATCGCGATCATGACCGCCGTCAGCTCCTTCGGCGTCACCGCGTCGAGCACCATCGAGGCCAGCAGCCAGATGGCGGCAAACATGGCGATGATGTCGATCGGATGCCGCAAGCGAATACCTCTCGATGGAACGCGCTATGGTGAGGCCCCACCGTTCGACGTCAAGCCCGTTCCGTCAAGTCAAATACGCCTATTCCTCGTCGTTTCCCGGCGTCGGACGCAGCATGAAATGACCGAAGGCGGACGCAATCGGCTTGGCCGGATCGTCCTGCCAAGCCCGCGCCTCGAAGGCGACGATACGCCGTCCCTGTTTCACGATCGAGACGTTGGCCATGGTGTCCAGTGCCCTGCCGGAGCGCAAATAGTTGACGGTGAGCCCGATCGGCTTCGGCAGCGCCGCGATGCCGAGCTCGCGCCGCACGCCAAAGATCGCCGTCGTCTCGAGAAAGGCGCCGGTCATGCCGCCATGGATCGCGGGCAGGATCGGATTGCCGATGATCCTTGGCGAGAACGGCATGGTCAGCGTGCCGTCATCATTGACGCGAATGCCGAGGGCGCGCGCGAACGGGCTGCTCGCGAACGGGCCGTCCGGATCATCAGGCGCCTCCAGCGTCGGAATGCTGCGCGTGTCCATGCGGCGATCCGCCAGCATGTTGGTGCGATTGGCGCCGATCATGAAGCAGGCGGTGGCGGTCGCCACCGGATCGTCCTCGGACTCCTGGTAGGCCGTGGCGCGCACGAAGGCGATCGAGCGCGTGGTGCGGTAGCAGACCGAATGCGCCTTGATGGCGAGCCCGGGCGTCGCCGGCTTCTGGTAGTCGATGCGCAGGTCCAGCGTTGCGATCGCGCTGGTGCCGTCGAGCGCCAGCTGCACCGCCATGCCGCAGCTCTCGTCCAGCATCGCGGTGACGACGCCGCCATGCAGCACGCCGGTTTCGGTGTTGCCGACGAAGACAGGGCGGTAGGGCAGGCTCGACCAGGCCTCGCCAGGCGCGAACCGGTCGAGCTGGAGCCCGCTGATATGGCCGTAATCGGAACGGCGGCCCTTGATGGCCTCGGCGAGTTCCTCGAAGGGACGTGTGGTCGATGAGTTGGACATGGTGACGTTCTAGACCAGTCGGGGCCCCGCGCAAAACCCCGCCTGCAAAGCTAGCAGGCAGCTTTGGCCTCGACAGCGCCCGCTGAAGCAACGAAGGTGGGCGTCCGTTCCCTGCCTCGCGAGGAGTACCCCATGGCCGATCCCGAAACACCAGCCGCCAAAGAGGGCCCCGTCACCATTTCGACCTCGAGCTCGGAGCGGGCGCCGATCATCTATTTCGACGGCGCGTCCTGCTTTGGCCATCACAACGGCGCCATCCAGATCGAGCTGGCCGCAAATCTCCTGATGCCGATCGGCGCCGCCGTCAGGGTCGACGTGGTCCAGACCGCGCATTTACGCTGCAGCGCGGCCGCGGCGCTGGCCTTGCGCGAAGCGCTCGACAAGGCGCTCGCGATGCTCAAGCTCGGTCAGCAGCAGCCGGAGGACGCGATTCCGGCGGTGAAGAACTAGGGCCGATATTTAGACGTTCTAGAGGATAGGGTGCGTAGCCCGGATGGAGCGAAAGCGTAATCCGGGAATCTTGCCGCCGCCCCCGGATTGCGCTTCGCTCCATCCGGGCTACGAAGCTGCACAGATCGGCTCTGCCTCAGCCGACATGCACCTTCGGCTTCTTGCCGCCGTTCCACTTGCCGTCCAGCGCGCGCTCGATCTGGGCGGCGAGTTGCAGCAGGAGGCCGTCATTGGCTTGCTTGGCGATAGCCTGGATGCCGAGCGGCAGGCCGTGATCTTGGGCAGCCATCGGCAGCGAGATCGCCGGGATGCCGCAGAGATTGGCGAGCGGCGTGAAGGCGAAGAAGCGCCAGAGATTGCCGAACCAGTCGAGCACGTCAGGATTATCCGAGGTGGTGAGATATTGCTTGGTGCCGACCTTCGGCGTCGGCAACGCCGTGATCGGCGTCAGGATCACGTCCCACTGCTCGAAGAAACTGCCAAAGCCGCGCGAGGTCGTGTTGAACACGGCCTGCATCTTCGCCCGGTCGGCAAAGCTGGTATGAAGCCCGGCTTGCCAGATCCGGATGTTCATCGGCTCGATCAGGTCTTCCGGCGGGCGCTCCAGCCCGCGTGCGGCGAGCATGTTGGAGATCACGACCGAGAAGTTCGAAATGTAGCAGGTGGTCTGCGCGGCGAAGGCGGCACGGAAATCGAGCTCGGGCAGCGCGTAGTCGACATGATGACCGAGGCCTTCGAGGAAGCGGCCGGTCTTCTCCAGCTCGGCTTTGATCTCTGATGTCGCAGTATAGTCGCCCCAGGTGTGGGACAGCGCGATGCGCAGTTTTGACGGATCGCGCTTGATCATCTCGCTGTAGGGCTGCGCCGTGGTCCAGAACGGCATGAACTCGCCCGGGGCGGGCCCGCGGGCATGGTCGACGAACGCCGCGGTGTCGCGCACGGTGCGCGACTGGCAGCCCTGGATCGAGACGAGGCCGGTGAGGTCGGACATATGCGGCGCCAGCGAGAACACGCCGCGCGAGACTTTCAGCCCGATATTGCCGTTGACGCCGGCGGGAATGCGGATCGAGCCGCCGCCGTCGGTCGCGTGCGCGATCGGCACCACGCCGGCCGCGACCATCGCGGCGCTGCCCGCCGACGAGCCGCAGGTGGTGTAATCGGTATTCCAGGGATTGCGCGTGACGTAAACAGCGGGATTGTCGGCCGATGAGCACACACCGAATTCCGGCGTCGTGGTGCGCCCGATCAGATTGAGTCCTGCCTGGCGGAATTTGCCGGTCAGGAAGGTGTCGGCCGCGGCGCGATTGCCGCGCATCAGCAGCGAGCCCATCTCCTGCAGCCGGCCCTTCATGGTCGGTCCCAGATCCTTCATCAGGAAGGGCAGGCCGGCGAACGGACCCGCAAGATTGGCGCCGTCCTTGGCGGGATCGGCGATCACGTCGTCGAACAGCTCGACCATGCCCGACAGCGTCGGATTGACCTTGGCGACGGCAGCCGCGGCCTGCCGTGCCAGCTCCTTTGCCGACAGCTCGCCCTTGCGGACGCGGGCCGCAAGGCCAACGCCATCGTGCTGCGCCCATTCGTTCCAGCTCATCGGCAAGGTCATGAAGTCAAAATCCCCTAAGATGCGGCGTCACCTTTTTCGCAAGGGCCCGCCTGAATCAACTGAGCCGGCGCGAAGGGCAGGGTTGCGCCGCGCGGAGGGGTGGCCTCTCATAAAGCATGATCCGGACCCGGAGGGCCGCGTTAGCGCAAAGTGTGAAGCGGTTTTCCCGCGACAAACGCGGAACGCGTTTGCGCTGAGATCATGCTCAAACAACAAGCTAAAGCGCGATGTCAATCGCGCTTTAGGAGAGCCGCGCGATCACCGCAACCGGGCCGCCGCCGGCAGGTCCCTGATGCTCGGCGCCGCCGGAGACGTAGACCGCGCTGGTCCCGGCAAGGCCGGCGATCAGGCCGCCGACGGCCGCGCGGGCGTGGCGTGTCGAGCTGATGTCGGTGTCCTCGAGCATGGTGTGGCGGAGGCCGCGCACGGTGCCGTCAGGCGAAGCCTCCGCCTTGGCGAAGACGTTGACGAGCTCGCGGCCTGCTTTTGCCTGCGCGCCAGGCCTTATTCCGACGCTACCCAGCGCCTCAGTCACCGCGGCGGCATCGATGGCGTCGCTCATCACGGCGTGCGCGATCTCGAATTCGCTCGCGGAGGTCCCCGAATTGCCGAGCACGATGACGACGTTGTGCATCAGCTCGATCCCTGAAGAAGTCGAGGCCACCTTCGAGAACAGGTCGTAGCGCCGCAACACGTCCTCATCGCGGATATCTGACGCGATCTCGCCGAGCGCGACTGCAACACCAAGCGCCGAGGCGCCGCGCGAATAGGCCATCGAGCTGTAGGCGCTGATCGTCGCCGTCTTGTGGCCGCGCGCGGCGGCCGCCTCGACACGCTCGCTGGTCAGCAGCGGGCATTTGATCTGGACGAAATGAACATCAGTGGCATCGCTGATGCCGGCATCCGCCATCGCGGCCTTCACCGCGCTCGCGGTCTCGCTGATCTGTGCGGAACGGCCGAGCTCCTCGGGCAGGAAATCGCGGGTCTGTGCCATGCCGATGCTCAGGCGCTTGCCGGGCATGCCGGCGGGCGGCGTTTCGACCTGCTGGCGCGTGAACACCGTGAGGTGCGGGCTGAGCACGCCCTCGGTCCCGCCCGACATCACGAAGGCGATGCGCTGCTCGACCGCTTCAGGTGTCAGCGCGAGTTTTGGCGCCAGCGCGTTGCACAGCGCCGCGACGGCATATTCCCGGGTGAAATCATTGACGCCGCCATTGCCCTCGGTCTTGCCGAGGATCGCCAGGATCGAGGTGGGATCGATCGCGCCTTGCTCGATCAGCCGCATCAGTCCGGAGACATCGCCGGGGCCCTTGGTGGCGATCTTGAAGACGCCGACCGATGTGGTGCGCATGGAGTGTCCTATGAAGTTCGGTAGCCGGCGCGCCAGCCAGCCGCAGAACCGAGGTGGATGTCAAGGCCGTAGCCGGACGGAGCGCAGCGATATCAGGGACAACAAGCCCCGACCGTCATTCCGGGGCGCGCGCAGCGCGAACCCGGAATCCATCGTGCAGCGCGCTGTGACGGTGAATGGATTCCAGGCTCGCGCCAAGCGGCGCGCCCCGGAATGACGGGGTGGGAGCGGCTGCCGTCGACTCCTGTTTCGCAATGCGTCAAGCCATCTACTCAAAAGTATTCCACTTTACCGAAATTTGGATTTGTGAATGCAGAGCAAAACTCGGGCGAAATGCGCCCGGGAGCGCGATGGCGTGCCTGCAAGTCGAAATGTCTGTCGGAGAATGCAATGCAACTCCTTGCTCCGTCATTGCGAGCGTAGCGAAGCAATCCAGAGTCTTTCCGCGGAGGGATTCCGGATTGCTTCGTCGCAAGAGCTCCTCGCAATGACGAGTGGAGGGAGCTTGTGCCTCAACTTCCGCTATCTGGCCTCGCCGCCCCAACGATTGTGGCGAGATCGCATCAAGGCAACAAAAAAATCCTCTGTCGACGGTTGCGCCCCGCACCTTGATGAATCAACCTCGGTTGGTCCATAAGCGGCGTCCCGCGGCCGGATTTCGGTCTGCGTCGCGTGCTTGGGAATAGAGAGGAAATCTCGCGTGGCCAATATCAACCAGAAAATTGCGCAGGAGCTTGGGGTACGGGCGGAGCAGGTCGAGGCGGCAGTGACGCTGCTCGACGGCGGCGCCACGGTTCCCTTCATCGCGCGCTACCGCAAGGAAGCGACCGGTGCGCTCGACGACGCGCAATTGCGCACCCTGGAGGAGCGCCTGGTTTACCTGCGCGAGCTCGAGGACCGCCGCAAGGCCATCCTCGAATCGGTCCGCGAGCAGGGCAAGCTCGATGCCGCGCTGGAAGCCTCGATCATGGCCGCGGACAGCAAGGCTCGTCTCGAAGACATCTATCTGCCGTTCAAGCCGAAGCGCCGCACCAAGGCGGAGATCGCCAAGGAAGCCGGCCTCGAGCCGCTCGCCAACCAGCTCATGGCGGACCCCGCGAGCGATCCCAAGATCGTCGCAGAAAGCTTCATCAATGCCGAGAAGGGCGTTGCAGATGCCGCGGCTGCGCTCGACGGCGCCCGCGCCATCCTGGTCGAACGCTTCGACGAGGACGCCGATTTGATCGGGGCCTTGCGCGAGGACATGTGGAGCAATGCGCGCATGGCCTCCAAGGTGCGCGACGGCAAGAAGACCGAGGGCGAAAAATTCGCCGACTATTTCGACTTCTCAGAGCCGCTGACGAAACTCCCCTCGCATAGAATTTTGGCGATGTTCCGCGGCGAGAAGGAAGAGATCCTCGATCTCCAGATCCAGGCCGAGGAAGCGCCGCCCGCCGGCGTGCCAGGCGCCTACGAGCTGAAGATCATGAAGCGGTTCGGCATCGCCGACCTCAAGCGTCCCGGCGACCGCTGGCTGATCGACACCGTGCGCTGGGCCTGGCGCACCAAGATCCAGGTGCATCTCAACATCGATTTGCGCATGCGGCTGTGGAACGCGGCCGAGACCGAGGCCGTGCGCGTGTTCGCCTCGAACCTGCGCGACCTGCTGCTGGCGGCGCCCGCCGGCACCCGCGTCACCATGGGGCTCGATCCCGGCTACCGCACCGGCGTCAAGGTTGCTGTCGTCGATGCCACCGGCAAGGTGGTCGACACCACCGCGATCTACCCGCACGAGCCGCAGCGGCAGTGGAACGAGTCGCTGGCAACGCTCGGCCGACTCGCGATCAAGCACCGCGTCGAGCTGATCGCGATCGGCAACGGCACCGCCTCGCGCGAGACCGACAAGCTCGCAACCGAGCTGGTCAAGGGTCTCCCCGAGCTGAAGATGAGCAAGATCGTGGTGTCGGAAGCGGGCGCGTCGGTCTATTCCGCCTCGGCGTTCGCATCGGAGGAATTGCCCGGCCTCGACGTCACGCTCCGCGGCGCGGTCTCGATCGCCCGCCGCTTGCAGGATCCGCTCGCCGAGCTCGTCAAGATCGAGCCCAAGGCGATCGGCGTCGGCCAGTATCAGCACGATCTCGGCCAGGCCAAGCTCGCCAAATCGCTCGATGCCGTGGTCGAAGACTGCGTGAACGCGGTCGGCGTCGACGTCAACACCGCCTCTGCGCCGCTGCTCGCGCGCGTGTCGGGCGTCGGCTCGGGCCTCGCCCAGAGCATCGTGGCGCATCGCGACGCCAACGGCCCGTTCAAGTCGCGCAAGGCGCTGAAGGACGTGCCGCGCCTCGGTCCAAAGGCGTTCGAGCAGTGCGCGGGCTTTTTGCGCATCCTCGGTGGCGAGGACCCGCTCGATGCTTCCGGCGTGCATCCGGAAGCCTATCCGGTGGTGCGCCGCATCCTCGCGGCGACCAAGAGCGACATCAAGGCGCTGATCGGCTCGAGCGAAATCGTGCGCACCTTGAAGCCGAAGGATTTCGTCGACGAGACCTTTGGTCTGCCGACCGTCACCGACATCTTGAAGGAACTGGAAAAGCCGGGCCGCGATCCGCGTCCGGCATTCAAGGCCGCGGTGTTCAAGGAGGGCGTCGAGGAGATCAAGGACCTTCAGAAGGGCATGATCCTGGAGGGTACCGTGACCAACGTCGCCGCCTTCGGCGCCTTCGTCGACATCGGCGTGCACCAGGACGGCCTGGTGCACATCTCGGCGATGTCCAAGACCTTCATCAAGGATCCGCGCGAGGTAGTGAAGCCCGGCGACATCGTCAAGGTGAAGGTGCTGGACTTCGAGGTCGCCCGCAAACGCATCTCGCTGACGCTCCGCCTCGATGACGAGGTCGGGCCCAAGAAGGACGCCCCCGGCATGCAGCGCGACAACACGCGCAACACCAACCGCATGATGTCCTCGGCCCCGCGCAAGCAGGAATCCTCCAGCGGCGGCGGTGCGCTCGCCGAGGCGATGCGCCGGGCCGCGGAGAAGAACAACGGCAAGCGGGTGTGATGTTCTAACCTCTTGGCCGCTGTTCTGCGGGGAGAGATGGGATCGCGCCCTATCCACGCCGTCATTGCGAGCGCAGCGAAGCAATCCAGAATCCCTCCGCGGAAGCACCCTGGATTGCTTCGCTACGCTCGCAATGACGGGGGGAGCCCCATCCTAACTTCGGCGTCAGAATCTGGCGCGCTTGTAAGTTGAAGCTGCCCGTCCGTTCCTCTCTGATCCCTCCGGTGCGGCAGCGATATCGCCGCGCAGCACGGAGGATGCTTCGATGGACAACAGGCTTCTCAAGGGCCTCGCTGCGGGAGCGATCGCTGCAGCGATGGCGCTGGGCTCACCGGTGCTGGCCCGAGGTGGCGGCGGAGGCGGCGGTCACGGCGGCTTCGGCGGTGGTGGCCACTTCGGTGGCGGCGGCATGCGCGCCGGCGGCTTCGGTGGCATGCATGTCGGCGGCATGGGCGGTGCACACTTCGCCCACGTCGGTGGACCAGGCTTCGGCGGGGCTCGCTTCGCCCATGCCGGCGGACCTGGCTTCGGTGGCGTGCGTTTCGCCCATGCGGCGATCGGGCCGCGTTTCGTCGGCGGCGGCTGGCACGGCAGGCCCTTCATCGGCCGCCACGCCTTCTTCTTCCGGCATCATCGCTTCCACCGGTTTGCCGTGTTCGGCGCGCCGTTCTACTACGCCAACTATTACGACGACGGCTGTTGGCGCAGGAGCTGGACGCCCTATGGCTGGCAATGGGTCAATGTGTGCGGGGACAGTTGGTACTAGCATCGCCGGTCCGCACCATTGTCGCGATCGCCACCGGGTGGTTCCGCTCAGCCCCGGAACGGGATAATCTGGTGGCGATCGTCGCGCGGAGTTTGTCATGACCGGAGGCCATCGCCGCATCCTTGTCGTCGAGGACGATCCGGAAACCGCAGGCCAGCTGGTCGAGGAACTGACGACATCAGGCTATGAGGTCGATCTCGCCGCCACAGGGCGCGAAGCCCTCAGCCACGGCGCCGCACGCGACTATGCCGTCATCACCATCGACCGCATGCTGCCCGACATCGATGGCATCACCGTGATGCGGCAGATGCGCGACGACGGCGTTGCCTCGCCGTTCCTGATCATCTCCGCACTCGGCGAGGTCGACGAGCGCGTGCGCGGCTTGCGTGCCGGCGGCGACGATTACCTCGTCAAGCCGTTCTCCTTCGTCGAGCTGCTCGCGCGCCTCGAGGCCCTCGGCCGCCGCAGCGAGACCATCGCCAAGGAAACGATCCTGCGCGTCGGCGACCTCGCCGTCGATTTGATCGCGCGCAATGCCAGCCGGCTCGGCCGCAAGATCCCGCTGTTGCCGCGCGAATTCCAATTGCTCGAATATCTCGTCCGCAATGAGGGCCGCGTCGTCTCCCGCGCGATGCTGCTGCAGCACGTCTGGGACCTGCATTTCGATCCCTCCACCAACATCATCGACGTCTATGTCGGACGCGTCCGCCGCAAGGTCGACGATGCCCAGGCCTATCCATTGATCCACACCATCCGCGGCATCGGATATTGCCTCCGTGCTCCTGGCTAACACGCTCCGGTCCTCGACCTTCCGCCTGGCACTGATCGCGATCGCGATCTTCGGCCTGATCGTCGCGGCGATCATGGCCTACGTCTATGTCGGCACGCTCGCTTATGTGCGCAGCCGCGTCGGCGATGCCGGCGACCACTCCGGCTTCGTCGCGATGCTCGAGCTGGCGACGATCGCCGTCGCCGTGCTGCTGGTCGTGCTGTCGGGCGTCGCGGCCGTGCTGGTGACGCGGCGCACGGTCGGGCGGATCGAGGAGATCAATGCCACCAGCCGCGCGATCATGCTCTCGGGCCTCGACCGGCGCATTCCCTTGCGCGGCAGCCACGACGAATGGGACCGCGTCGCCGAAAACCTCAACCAGATGCTCGATCGCATCGAGACGCTGATGGGCGAGGTCAAGCAGGTCAGCGACAATGTCGCCCATGATCTGCGCACGCCGCTGACGCGGATGCGGGGCCGACTGGAAAAGGCCTATCATGCTCCGCGCAACGATGCGGCCGACGCCGCCCTGATCGGCGACACCATCGCCGACCTCGATGCCGTGCTCGGGATGTTCGCCTCGATCACCCGGATCTCGGAGATCGAGACCCGCGCCCGCCGCAGCGCGTTTCGCCCGCTCAATCTGGCCGAGATCGCCGGCGAGGTGGTTGAACTCTACGACGCCGCTGCCGAGCAGGTCGCAACGCGCCTGAGCCTCACTGGCGAGCGCGAGGTCGCCGTCACAGGCGACCGCGACCTGCTGTTCGATGCGATCGCCAATCTGGTCGACAACGCCATCAAGCATGGCCGTCCAGGTGGAAAGGTGACGGTGATCTGCCAAGGCACCGAGAGCGGCGCCTCGATTACGATCGCCGACGACGGCGAGGGCATTCCGGCCGACCAGCGCGACCACGTATTCAAGCGCTTCTATCGGCTCGAGCAGAGCCGCTACACCCCGGGCAATGGTCTGGGGCTGAGCCTGGTCGCGGCCGTGGCCCGCCTCCATGGCGCCGAGATCATGTTGCATGACAATGGTCCGGGCTTGAAGGTCCGCCTCGATTTTCCGCCGCACCGGCCCGGCACCCAACTTGCATGATCGCAAATGTATCGCGTGAGAGTCCTGCCATGCCAAGCCTGCCTGATCTCGTCATCACCAACGCGCGCATGCGCAGCCGCGAGCTCGTCGACATCGCGATGACCGACGGCGTGATCTCGGCGATCGGCGACCGGCTCGATCACGCCGCGCAATCCGTCATCGATGCCCGAGGCGGCCTGGTGACGTCGGCGTTCGTCAATCCGCATCTGCATCTTTGCAAGGTCTGGACCCTGCCGATGATGTCGGAGGCGGCGCTGGAGGCCTATCAGGGCGTCGACATGACCGAGGCGGCGAAGGCGATCGAGCTCGCGGCGGTGGTCAAGAGCAGCTACGACGCCTCCTGGATCATTCCGAACGCGCGGCGCGCGGTGGCGCTTGCGGCGCTCCACGGCAATCTCCATATCCGTGCCTTCGCCGATGTCGACACCAAGGCGAGGCTCGAGGGCGTCAAGGCGCTGCTCGCCATCCGCGAGGAGTTTCGCGGCATCGTCGAGATCCAGGTGGTCGCGTTCCCGCAGGACGGCCTGTTGCGCGAGCGAGGGGCCGACGGCCTGATGTGCGAGGCGATGGCATCGGGGGCCGATATCGTCGGCGGCATCCCCTGGATCGAGGCCAACGAGCAGGACATGCGCCGCCACATCGATTTCTGCTTCGACCTTGCCGCCGAGCACGGCGCCGACATCTCGATGCTGCTCGACGACGTCGGCGATGCCAATATGCGCACGCTCGACATGATGGCGCGCGCGGTGATCGCGCGTGGCATGGAGGGCCGGGCGCTCGCTCATCATTGCCGCGCCATGGCGCTCTATCCCGAGAACTATCTTCGCGAGCTGATGGTCCTGCTCGGGAAGGCCCGTGTCAGCGTCGTCAGCGACCCCCACACCGGCCCGCTGCATGCGCGGGTCAAGCAGCTGCTGGGCGCCGGGATCAATGTCTGTCTCGGCCAGGACGATATTTCCGACGCCTATTATCCGCTCGGCCGCAACAACATGCTGGAGGTGGCGTTCCTGGCCTCGCACCTGCTGTGGATGACGAAGAAGAGCGAGCTCGAGACGCTCTACGACATGATCACCACGCGCGCCGCCGCGGCGCTCGGCCTCGAGCGCTACGGCCTCGGCCTCGGCTGCGCAGCCAATCTCGTCATCCTCGACCAGGGCGACGTCACCGAGGCATTGCGCTTTCATGCGCCGCCGCGTGTCGTCATCAGCCATGGCCGCGTTGTCGATACTGACCGCATGCGCGCGCTCGCGGAGGCCGCAATTGTCCCCTGAGGCGCGCTGCTCAGAGCTCGATCACGCCGCGGCGCGCCGCGTGTGCCACCGCATCGGTGCGGCCGGTCGCATCCAGCTTGTCGAGCAGCGAGCCGACGTGGAATTTCACGGTATGCACGGAGATGTTGAGCCGGCGCGCGATCATCTTGTTGGAGGCGCCTTCGGCCATCAGCGCCAGCACGTCGAGCTCGCGCTGCGTCAGCGCGATATCCTCGGGCATGACACGCGGATCGCGGGCGACGATCGTCGCATTGGCGGCCTCGCCGGGCGCGGCAACGCGAAGCCCCGCGACACTGCCGAGCAGTGTCGCGAGGCGGTCGGCGAGCGCTGGATCGTCGATCTCGAGCGACAGCACGATATCAGGCGAGATGTCCGCGCTCACGCCTCGGGCCTCTCGCCGATCGTGACCCTGAAGCTCGCCGGTTCGCCGCCACGGCGGACCGCGAGATCGACCACCCGGCCGACGCTGGCGGGTCCCAGCGTCCGCAACAATGCGCGCACGCCTGATAGCTTCTGGTCGTTGACCGCCACGATCACGTCGCCCTGGCGGATGCCGGCGCTGGCCGCTGGACCGGCCTTGTCGACATTCATCACCATCGCGCCGATGCCGTCATCGAGCCGCAGCGGCTGCAGTCCGAGCCCGAGATATCCCCGCGCAATGCGGCCGCGCGTCTCCAGCTGGGCTGCGACCCGCTCGATCGTCGCCGTCGGAATCACCAGCACGCGCCGCGGTCCGAGCACGGCCATGCCAAAGGCCTCGCCGGAAGCATCGAGGGCAAGGCCGCCCTCCTGGCTCGAACGGAGGCGAACATCGAGCTCGATCCGCGCATCGATCTCGCCGCCGCGCAAGGAGCGCCAGCCCTGGCCTGAGACGGATACCATCCCCAGCGCCGCACTCGGCGCATCCCTGTTGGTGGCGACCACGACCGAGAGCGCACCGAGAGCGGGCACAGTCGCGGCCAGCTTGACCGGGGCAATATTGGTTTCAGCGCGCAGCAGCGCGATATCGGTCGTGTGGTCGCGGCCGACGATCGTGGCGGCAACCGTGCTGCCATCGGCGAGCACGATCTGGACATCGCCCTCGTCGGCCAGCGCCTCGTCGGCGGTGACGATCAGGCCGGGCTTCCAGACGAAGCCGGTCGAGCCGGAACGATGCGAATGGACTGAGACAACGGACGGCGCGATCCGCGCCACGACATCCGCCAGCGCCGATGACAGCAAGGTGAGGGGGGTGAGGTCGGTCATGGAGGGCTCCCTAAGCTGTCCTCAATCTGGTACCTCGCGGCCAATTGTGGAACTGGCCGGGTGGCCAGTCCTTCAGGGCCGTAGCCGACCAACATGTGATTGGGAACTCCTCATGGCAACGTGTAGCAATCTGCCAATCGCGCCTGACGGCCCCAAACCATTTTCAGCGAGCCCCGACCGATGACCATCGACCTCACCCGCCGTACCCTGCTTCAACTGGCCGGCGCCAGCTCGCTCGCGATGGCTGCGGCCGGCGCGGCGCGCGCCGAGGGCAATCCCCAAGGCGGTGGGCCAACCTACGCCAGTCGCACGCCGATGCGGATCGGCATGGTGACGCTGCGGGTGAAAAATCTCGATAAAGTGGCCGATTACTACCGCGACGTGATCGGGCTTACCGTGATGGCGCGCTCAGGCAGCGCCGCGAAGCTCGGCACGTCAGGTATCACGCTGCTGGTGCTGGAAGCCCGTCCCGACGCCGCGATCGAGCCGCGCAACGCCGCCGGCCTCTATCACACCGCCTTCCTGATGCCGACGCGAAAAGACCTCGCGCGCTGGCTGGTCCATGCTGCCTCGCATCGGGTGCCGCTGTCGGGCTTTGCCGATCATCTCGTCAGCGAGTCCGTCTACCTCGACGACCCCGAAGGCAACGGCATCGAGGTCTATGCCGACCGCGATCCCGCGCAATGGCAGTGGAGCGAGGGCAGCGTGAAGATGGCGACCGACGAGCTCAACATTCCCGACCTGCTGTCGCTGACCAACACGCGCGTCAGCGACTATGCCAGGGCGCCGGATGGCCTGCGCGTCGGCCACATGCATTTGCGCGTCGGCGATCTCGCGCAGGCGCACAGTTTTTACCATGGCGCTGTCGGCCTCGACCCGACCCGCAGCCGGGGCGGCGCCGCGTTCCTGTCGTCCGGGCGCTATCACCACCATCTCGGCATGAACGTCTGGCAGAGCGAGGGCGCCGGCCAGCGCGACGATGCGATGACCGGACTCGCCTGGTTCTCGCTCGTGACGGAAAAGCAGGACATCCTCGCCGCGCAGGAAGAACGCCTGCGCAAGGGCGGCGCGCGCGTCGTGCAACTGCCTGACGGCATCGAGGCCGTCGACCCCTGGGGCACGCGGGTGCGATTGCTGAAGGTGTGAGCGGCCCGCGTGCTTGCTGGCAATAGGACCCCATGGTAGCACGCGATGGATCGCGCGCTGCCAGACTGGACTCAGCTTCCCCCGGACTTTTTCCCGACATGACCGATTTTCGCGGCGTCTTCCCCTATCTCGTCTCGCCCGTCAGTGCTGATGGCGCGGTGCGGACCGATGTGCTCGCAAGGCTCTGCGACGATCTGATCGGCGCCGGTGTGCATGGGCTGACACCGCTCGGCTCGACCGGCGAGTTCGCCTATCTCAATGCCGCGCAGCGGATGGCGGTTGTGCAGACCACGATCGAGGCTGCGAAGCGCCGCGTGCCAGTTGTGGCGGGCGTCGCCTCAACCTCGACGGCCGATGCGGTGGCGCAGGCGCAGGCCTATCAAAAGCTTGGTGCCGACGGCATCCTGGCAATCCTCGAAGCCTATTTTCCGCTTCCTGACGCCCAGGTCGAATCCTATTTCCGCAGCATCGCCGATGCCGTGGACATTCCCGTCGTCATCTACACCAATCCGCAATTCCAGCGCTCCGACCTCACCCTCGACGTCATCGCGCGCCTCGCCGAGCATCCGCGCATCGGCTACATCAAGGACGCCTCGACCAACACCGGGCGGCTGCTCTCGATCATGAACCGCTGCGGCGATTCCTTGCGCGTGTTCTCGGCCTCCGCCCATATCCCGGCCGCAGTGATGCTGATCGGTGGCCTCGGCTGGATGGCGGGGCCGGCCTGCATCATCCCGCGCCAGAGCGTTGCGCTCTACGACCTTTGCCAGGCGGGCCGCTGGGGCGAGGCCATGGCGCTGCAGCGCCGGCTGTGGCGCATCAACGAGGCCTTCGCCCGCTTCAACCTTGCCGCCTGCATCAAGGCTGGCCTTGCGATCCAGGGCTACGACGTCGGCGATCCCATCCCGCCGCAGGCGCCGCTCACGGCCGATGCGCGCAAGGTGGTGGAAGCGGCGTTGCGAGAGCTGCGGTGATCGTCATTCCGGGGCGATGCGCAGCATCGAACCCGGAATCTCGAGATTCCGGGTTCGTCCTTCGGACGCCCCGGAATGACGATGATCTTCGGGGCATGACAAATCCGTGGTCCGACCGCCTAAAACCGTGGCTGGCATGCTCCCGATCGATCCGCTAAAAGGCTGCCCGCGTTTCAAGACACCCCGAGGACCCCACGGAATGAACATTCTTCCCGGCAATTTGCGTTTCGGAGCAGGCCAGCCCGTCAAGCGTTTGGAAGACCAGCGGCTGCTCACCGGGAAGGGGCAATTCATCGACGACAAGCCGGAAGATGGCGCGCTGTGGTTGCACGTGCTGCGCTCGCCACACGCGCACGCGACGATCATCTCGATCGACACCGGCGCTGCCGCGTCGATGCCTGGCGTCACCGCGATCTACACCGGCGCCGATCTGATCAAGGACGATATCGGCACCATTCCGACGCTCAGCATCTTCAAGCGGCCCGATGGCAAGCCGATGACGGTGCCGCCGCGGCGACTGCTCGCTCATGACGTGGTGCGTTACACCGGCGAGGCGGTGGCGGCAGTGGTGGCGTCGTCGCGTGCGGAGGCCCAGAGCGCGGCCGAGGCGATTGTGATCGAATACGACGTGCAGCCCGCCGTGGTCGATCCCGTCGAGGCCGTCAAGCCCGGTGCGCCGGTGGTGTGGCCTGACGCGCCCGACAACATTGTCGGCGCGATGAGCTATGGCGACGCCGCCAAGGTGGATGAGGCCTTTGCCAAGGCCGCGTACACCGTCGAGCTCGATCTCGTCAGCCAGCGTCTGGTGCCCTCCGCCATGGAGCCGCGCTCGACCATTGCCGAGATCGACAAGAAGACCGGCCGTCTCCTGCTGCATGTGCAGTCGCAGACCCCGGCCTCGACCCGCGACGTGCTCGCCGAAGCCGTGCTGAAGCGTCCCAAGGACAGCGTGCGCGTGCTCGTCGGCGACATCGGCGGCGGCTTTGGCCAGAAGACCAACCTCTATCCGGAAGACGGCATCGTCGCCTATGTCGCGACCAAGCTGAACAAGAAGATCCGCTGGCGCGGCGATCGCACCGACGAGTTCGTCGGCGGCACCCATGGCCGCGATCTCACTTCGACCGCGTCCTTCGCGCTGGACGAGAAAGGCAAGGTGCTGGCCTATCGCGTCAAGTCGATCGGTTGCACCGGCGCGTACTCGTCGGGCGCCGCGAACATCATTCCGCTGGTGCTTGGACCGTTCGTGCAGACCGGCGTCTATGACCTGCCGCTGGTGCATTTCGAGGTCAAGTCGGTGATGACCCACACTGCGCCGGTCGGAGCCTATCGTGGTGCTGGTCGCCCCGAAGCGGTCTTCATCGTCGAGCGCCTGTTGGACGCTGCCGCGCGAAAAATCGGCATGGATCCGCGCGCAATCCGGAAGGCAAACTACATCAAGCCCGGTCAACTGCCCTACACCAATGCAGTCGGGCAGGTTTACGATTCCGGTGCCTTCGCGCACATGCTCGACCGGGCCGCGAAGCTTGCAGACTGGGACGGCTTCGTCGCGCGCAAGAAGGCCGCGAAGAAGAAGGGCCTGCTTTATGGTCGTGGCCTCACGTCGTACATCGAATGGACCGGCGGCCGCGCCCATACCGAGAAGGTCAGCCTGCACGCGACCGCGCAGGGCCGCGTCGTCCTGCATTCCGGCACCATGGCGATGGGGCAGGGGCTGCAGACCACCTACACCCAGATGATCTCCGACACGCTCGGGATCGCCATGGACAAGATCGACGTCGTGCAGGGTGACACGGATCTCGCGATGGGTTTTGGCAGCGTCGGCTCGCGTTCGCTGTTCGTCGGGGGCACTGCCGTTGCGGTCTCCTCCAACGACCTGATCCAGAAGGCGCGCGAAAAGGCGGCCAACGTGCTGGAGACTTCGATCGAGGACATCGAATATCAGGGCGGCATGCTCACCGTGGTCGGCACCGACCGCCGCATCAGCCTGTTCGATCTCGCGGAGAAGGAGACCGGCGCCAGGCTCAGCGTCGATTCCGAAGGTGAGGTTGACGGGCCGAGCTGGCCGAACGGCACCCATATCTGCGAGGTCGAGATCGACCCTGAGACTGGCGTGTCCAAGGTCGTGCGCTACACCACCGTCGACGATGTCGGCGTTGCCGTGAACCCGATGCTGGTGACAGGGCAGATCCATGGCGGCGTCGCGCAAGGCATCGGCCAGGCGCTGTATGAAGGCGTCTCCTACGATGCCGACGGCCAGCTCCTCACCGCGAGCTACCAGGACTATTGCATCCCCCGCGCCGACGACGTGCCGCCGATCGTGGTGACGCTGGACGATTCCGCGCCCTGCCGCACCAATCCGCTCGGCGCCAAGGGCTGCGGCGAATCCGGCGCCATCGGCGGCCCGCCCTGCGTCACCAACGGCGTGATGGACGCACTCGCCGAACTCGGCATCACCCAGCTCAACACGCCACTGACGCCGCAGAAGATCTGGAAGGCGATCAGGGACGCGAAGGCGAGCTAAGACTTTTAATCACGCGTCATTGCGAGCGCAGCGAAGCAATCCAGAATCCCTCCGCGGAAGCAGTCTGGATTGCTTCGTCGCAAGGGCTCCTCGCAATGACGGGCGAGAGAGATGCGCCCCTCAAATCCCCAGCATCATCTTCGCGATAATATCGCGCTGGATCTCCGAGGTGCCGCCGAAGATCGTGTAGGCGCGGCCGTTGAGATATTCCGGCACCACCGTCAACATCTCCTCGGGCAGCGCGGGCTCGTGATTGAGCTTGTAGAGCGGGCGCATCGGCTCGACGGCGAGCGCGTCGTGGCCGATCACGTCGACCCCTAGCCGCGTCACGGCCTGCCGGATCTCGCTGTTGCGCAGCTTCAGGATTGACGAGACCGCTCCGGGATTTTGTCCGGTCTGCAGCGCGGAGAGCACGCGCAGTTCGGTCATTTCAAGCGCGTCGATGTCGATCTCGACCTCGGAGATGCGGGTCGCGATATCGGGGCTGTCGATGGCGCGCCCCGTCAGATCGGACTCCGCGAGCTCGGTGATCGCGCGCAGCCCCTCGCGCAGCTTGGCTGATGCAATGCCGGAGCCGCGCTCGAATTCGAGCAGGTATTTGCCATAGGTCCAGCCCTTGCCTTCATCGCCGACCCGGTTGGCCACGGGCACGCGCACGTCGTCGAAGAACACCTGGTTGACCTCGTGGTCGCCGCCGATGGTGAGGATCGGGCGCGTGGTGATCCCGGGCGTCTTCATGTCGATCAGGATGAAGCTGATGCCGTCCTGCTGCCGCGGGCCGTCGCTGGTGCGCACCAGCGCGAACATGCGGTTGGCGTGGTGGGCATGCGTGGTCCAGATCTTGGTGCCGTTGACGATGTAGTCGTCGCCGTCGCGCACAGCGCGCGTCTTCAGCGACGACAGGTCCGAGCCGGAGCCCGGTTCGGAATAGCCCTGGCACCAATAATCCTCGCCGGAGAGAATCCGCGGCAGGTAGAAATTCTTCTGCTCAGGGCTGCCGAAGCCGATGATGACGGGGCCGACCATCTTCACGCCCATCACATTCACATTCGGCACACCGGCGCGTGCACATTCGCTCTCGAAGATCCAGCGCTGCGCCGGGGTCCAATCGGGACCGCCATATTCGACCGGCCAGCCCGGCGCGCCCCAGCCGCGGTCGTGCAGCGCGCGCTGCCAGGCCATGCCGATATCGGGATCGGAGAACACCGACGGCGTCAGAGCGGTCGCGCGCTTCATCTCGTCGGTGAGATTCTTCGCAATGAAGCTGCGCACCTCGCTCTGGAAGGCGCGCTCTTCGGCATTGAACGACAGGTCCATGATGCGCTCCTCTCAGGCCGAAGCGGTGCTGCGGCCAAGCTCGGCGTGGCGGCTGTAGTGGTGCGCGGTGCCGCCGAACAGCGTGTCGAAGGCGACGAGCCGCTTGAAATAGGCGCCGACCTCGAGCTCCTCGGTGACGCCCATGCCGCCATGAAGCTGGATCGACTGCTCGCCCACGAAGCGGGCGCATTTGCCGATCTTCGCCTTGGCGGCCGAAGCTGCGCGGGCCCGCTCAACCGGCGCGCTATCCGCCTTCAGCGCGGCGCGCAGCGCCATCGAGCGTGCCTCGTCGAGCTGGATCGCCATATCGGCGAGGCGATGGCGGATCACCTGGTTGGCGGACAGGGGCCGGCCGAACTGCTTGCGGATCTTGGTGTACTCGAGCGTGGTGTCGAGCAGGGTCTGCATGATGCCGACGGCCTCCGCACCAAGCGCAGCCATCGCGCGATCGACGGCCCATTCGATCGCCGGCAGCGCGTCGTTGCCGTCACCGAGCAGTGCATCCTCCGACAAATGCAGGTCGGACAGCTCGATGTTGCACGCGCGCCCGCCGCCGAGGCGCGGATAGTCGGAGATCGCAAGGCCAGAGGCGGTCGCCGGCACCAGGAACAGGCCGATCCGTCCCGAGGGTCCGCGATGATCGTGCAGATGCGCGGAGACGATGATCTCGTCGGCGGCATGGCCGTCGAGCACGGCGATCTTGCTGCCGGTCAGGCGCCAGCCGTTGGCTGACTTGGTCGCTGATGTCACGATCTTGGCGAGATCGAACCGCGCGGCCCGCTCGGAATGCGCGAAGGCGAGCTTCATTGAGCCGTCCGCGATCTTGGGCAGGCTCGCCTGCTTCTGCGCCGTGCTGCCGCATCGCTCGATCAGCGCGGCGCCAAGCACGACCGTCGCGACATAGGGCTCGCACACCAGCCCGCGGCCAAAGGCTTCCATCAAGATGCCGATCTCGATCGGACCGCCACTGAGCCCGCCAAACTCTTCCGGGATCGGCAGCGCCAGCCAGCCGAGCTCGGCGAACTGTTTCCACACATGAGGGCTGAAGCCGAGCGGATCGTTCGTCATCTTGCGGCGGTGGTCGGCATCGTAGCTCTCGGCCACGAAGCGCTCCGCGCTCTCGCGCAGCAGCTTTTGCTCGTCACTGAGATTGAGATCCATGGCGCTTATTCCGCGGCGGCCGGCTTGCGCACTGAGGGATGCAATCCGGATGGATCGACCACCATGCCGAACTCCTGAAGATTATGGGCATGACAGAGCTGATGCAGGGCAAAGGCCTGATCGATTGCGGCGGGCTGCCCCATCACGTCGACGGAACGGTTCACCGCTTCCTTGGTCAGCTTCAGCGCAAAGGACGGCTTTGACGCGATCCGCCGCGCCAGTTCCAGCACGCGTGCGGGCAATTCCGCGCGCGGCACGACCTGGTTGACCATGCCGAGCTGGTGCGCCTCCTCGGCGCTCCAGCTGTCGGCCGTGAACAGGAATTCCTTGGCCTTGCGCGGGCCGAGTTCCCAGGGATGCGCGAACCATTCGACACCGCAAACGCCCATGGTGACGACGGGGTCGCAAAACTGCGCATCATCGCTGGCGACGATGAGGTCGCAGGCCCAGGCCAGCATCAGGCCGCCCGCAATGCATTTGCCGTGCACTTCCGCGATGGTCGGCTTCGCCAGATTGCGCCAGCGCCGCGTGATCTGGAGATATATTTCCTGCTCGCGCGCAAAGCGGCCGTGGGCGTTCGCCTCGGCAAAGCCGCCCCAATGTCCTATCGGCGGAAAGTCTGTGCCCGCGGCATTCTTAGCCCCGGGGCGCAGGTCATGACCGGAGGAGAAGTGCGGGCCGTTGCCGGCGAGAATGATGACCTTGACCGTATCGTCCTGAACCGCTTCGTCGAAGGCGGCGTTGAGATCGTAGGTCATTTGCAGATTCTGCGCGTTGCGCGCGTCGGGGCGGTTCATCACGAGCCGGGCGATCGCCGGCTCCGGCCGCTCCACGAGGATGGTCTCGAACGAGGACATGGCGCGCTCCCCTGCTGTTTTTCGTCTTGTTTGTCGTGAGTTGACTATGTCGCGTGGTGATAGGCAAGGGGCTTGCGTCAGCCGGCTACGTGTCGCGCGCGTCCGCGCGGGACATCTGGCGTTGTATGCGCTCGATCTGGTAGTTTGCGGGCCGATTCCACCTGGAGAAATTTGATGCGCAAGATCCTGACCGTGCTGGCGGCGCTGGCCTCGCTCAGCCTCACCAATTGCGGCTACAACGCGATCCAGAGCCAGGATGAGCAGATCAAGGCCAACTGGTCCGAGGTGGTGAACCAGTATCAGCGCCGCGCCGATCTCGTGCCCAACCTGGTCAACTCGGTGAAGGGCTTTGCGCAGCAGGAGAAGGACGTGCTGCTCGGCGTCACCAATGCCCGCGCCAAGGTCGGCAGCATCCAGGCGACGCCCGAGGTGCTGAACGATCCCGCCGCCTTGCAGAAATTCCAGGCCGCCCAGGGCGAGTTGTCCAGCGCGCTGTCGCGCCTCCTCGTGGTCACGGAAAACTATCCGCAGCTGAAGTCGGATGCGCTGTTCAAGGATCTGATGTCGCAGCTCGAGGGCACCGAAAACCGCATCACGGTCGCGCGCAACCGCTACATCAAGTCGGTGCAGGATTATAACGTCAGCATTCGCTCATTCCCGAGCAACCTCACGGCGATGATGTTCGGCTACAAGGAAAAGCCGAACTTCACCGTCGAGAACGAGAAGGAAATCTCGACCGCGCCGAAGGTCGACTTCAACACCGCGCCCGCGCCGTCGAAGTAGGCGCGCTGTTACGCATGGGCTTCACCCCACCCACCGCCGTCATTCCCCGCGACCCGGCTACGCCAAGGCTTCGCCTAGGTTTCGGTCTTGGGCGCGCCGAAGCTTTAGCGCAGGCGGCACGCGCGAAATCCAGTACGCCGGGGCTTCTCCGTATCTCGCCGGCGGATCTGGAATACTGGATCGCCCGGTCAAGCCGGGCGATGACATTGCGTGTGTGGTGTGCGGCGATCGTCGCAACGCTCCTCATAGCTTTCGCCTCACTTGCCGTCGCCGACGTCGCTGTCCCCCAGCTCACCGGCCGCGTGGTCGACCAGACCGGCACGCTATCGAGCAGCGACATCGCCGCGCTGTCGCAGAAGCTGCGCGATTTCGAGACGCGCAAGGGCAGCCAGATCGCGGTGCTGATCGTGCCGACGACGGACCCGGAGACGATCGAGCAGTTCTCGATCCGCGTCGCGGAGGCCTGGAAGATCGGCCGCAAGAAGGTCGACGACGGCGCGATCCTGGTGGTCGCCAAGAACGACCGGCACTTGCGCATCGAGGTCGGCTACGGCCTCGAAGGCGCGCTCACCGACGTCACGTCGCGGCGGATCATCGACGAGGTCATCACGCCGAAATTCCGGGAGGGCGATTTCGCCGGCGGCATCTCGGCCGGCGTCGACCGGATGATGCGTGTCGTCGACGGCGAGCCGCTGCCGGCTCCCTCGCGCAGCGTGAATTTTGCCAATCTGGACGACATCGGGCCGCTTGCCCCGTTCGCCCTGTTTGCTTCACTCATCGTCGGCGGCATCCTGCGCTCGCTGCTGGGACGGCTGCTGGGCTCGGTCGCAACCGGCGGCGTGATCGGCCTCCTGGCACTGCTCATTCTGGGATCCGGTGCGCTGGCCCTGCTCGCCGGGATCATCGCCTTTGTGCTGTCCTTCATCGCCGATCTGTTTCCGGCATCGACAGGGCCGTCGCGGGGCGGGTCGTGGTCGAGCGGCTCCTCCTCCGGCGGCTGGAGCAGCGGGTCGTCGTCCAGCGACAGCGGCAGCTTCAGCGGGGGCGGCGGCAGCTTCGGTGGCGGCGGCGCCTCGGGGAGCTGGTAGTCATGGGCATCGGGCGTATCACCAGGCATCTGCTCCAGCACCATTGGCGCGCGAAGCAAGTGTTTCCGCAAGATGTGCTCGACCGTATCGAGCAGGCGATCAAGCAAAGCGAAACCACGCATTCCGGCCAGGTTCGTTTCGTCGTCGAAGGCGCGCTCGACGGCCGGCCGCTATTCCGCAATCAGCACGCGCGCGAGCGCGCGCTCGATGTGTTCTCGCATTTGCGCATCTGGGATACCGCGCATAACAACGGCGTGCTGATCTACCTGCTGCTCGCCGACCGCGACGTCGAGATCATCGCCGATCGCGGCATCGATGCGAAGGTGGGCGCGGCCGGCTGCGAAGCGATCTGCCGCGCGATGGAGGCCGAGTTCGCCGCGGGCCAGTTCGAGCGCGGCGTGATCGCCGGCATCGCGGCGGTGTCGCGCGAACTGGCGAAGCATTTCCCGCCGGGAGGGGTGCATCCGAACGAGCTGCCGGATAAGCCGGTGGTGATGTGAGCTCCAACGTCGTCCTGGCGAAAGCCAGGACGACAGCCTGCCTCAAACATCCAGCTGGTTCAAATCCCGCACCGCCTGCCGCGGGGCAGCATCGTCTGACGATTTGTTGCACGCCGCCACGCCGGTTCCATTTTCCCGGCTCAATTCGGCCTCGGACGAGTTCCTAAAATTTCGGTAAGCGGGTCCCGAGGTAAGGAATTCGCAAGCAATGAAAGTTACCAAAAGGTCAACCCAGACTGGAGTATTTGAGCCGTGAGCGAACCTATGTCCGACCTGGCCGGCCAAGGGACCAATGACCGGGCGAACGACCGGACTGGCGCCGTTGACGCCGCCGCCGGCATCGAGGCCCCCTCGATCGCCCCCGACCATGAGACGCCGCCCAAACCTGATCCGGTAATGGCTGATCCGGTCAAGGCGGATGCCCCGAAGGTCGAGCCGCCAAAGATCGAGGTCCCGAAGTTCGAAGCTCAAGCCGAACCCAAGCCCGAGACCAGAACTGAGACCAAAGCAGAGGCAGATCCCGGCAGGCTGATCGTGATGGCGCCGGCGGCGCGGTCCTGGGACCGCGAAGAGTACGCCCCGCATGTCAAGGCCGAGGAGATCAGCGACACCGGCAGCAAGCGCCGCCTGTCGGCGATGGCCGCGGTCGTCGCGATCGCGGCTTGCGTCGGCGCCGTCAGCGGCGCGCTTGCGACCGTCGGCATGATGCATTTCGCAGCCAGCCCGGCGCCGGTCCAGGTCGCCGATACCAGCGCGCTGGATGCCTCCGTCGCCCGGATCGATGCCGATATCGTGGCGCTCAAGGCCAATGTCGAGCACACTTCGAAGACCGGCCTCAGCCAGTTCAACCGCGCCAATGACCGTCTCGACAAGCTCGAGAAGGCGCAGGCCGAGCCGTTGGCCAGGCTGGCGAAACTGTCGGAGACCGTCGACAAGCTCCGCGCCACGCCGCCGGCCGCCCCCGTGCAGGCCGCCGCCGCGCCCGCGAAGGAGACCACTGGCACGATCGCGCCGGCCCCGACCCAGGTCGCGACGGCCGCTGCTGCGCCGGCTGCCGTGCCGGTTCCCGCGACTGCCGCGCCCAAGACCGAGGTCAAGACGGAAGTCGGTCGCCTGCCGACGATCGACGGCTGGAGGCTCCGCGACGTCGCCAATGGCGGTGCGCTGATCGAAGGCCGGGGCGGCCTGTACGAGGTTTATGCCGGCGATCCCATCCCCGGTCTCGGCCGCGTCGATGCGATCCGGCGCCAGGACGGCCACTGGGTGGTGGTCACGCCCCGAGGCCTGATCGTCGCGCGCTAAACGTCCGATATGCGACTTTCGAAGAGGCGCTTCACCACCGTGTGAGGCGCCTTTTTGCTTGAATAGGCTGTCAGGCGCGGTGTTAGTGGAGGCATGAGCCGCGCGCTGCGAATTCTCCTGGCTGGCATATTGTTGTTGGGCAGCGTCATGTCGCTCTCGGCAGCGGAGAACGCGCTGCTCGTCCGCGGCACAGCGATCACCGATCCTGATGTGCTGAAGAGGCTCGATCAGGACGACGTGCTGACGATCTCGCGCCTGCTCTGGCCGGAACGCAATGCGAATTTTCCGCTGACGAACGATCAGCTGTTCGCCTGGCTGCCGCAGCTCAGGGACATTCCGCCGGCCATCGATGCCGAGTTCGACCGCTACATTGCCCGGCACAAGGCGGTTTCGGCGAGCGAGACCATCGGCGTCGGCGACGGCTTCGACGTCCAGCTGTTCGATCGTTCCAGTCTGAAATCCGCCGACACACGCTTCGTGCTGGCCGGCATCGTCAACCGCATGGACCGCGCCTATGTCTCGGAGGAATCCTGCGGCGAGATCCGGCTGATCTATCGCCTGGCGCGGTTCGGGCCCGGGCCGGATGGTGGCAGCACCGCGACGCGCCTGCCGATGACGTTGAACCTGGTGATGAAGGCGCGCGATGCGCGCCAGACCGATGGAAGCGGCAAGCCCATCACCTGCGCCGAACTGGCGCGGCGCTGGCTCGACAATGGCGACTGGCAGAGCCTGATCGGCAGCCGCACTGCGCCCTACGATGCGATGATCGATCGCATCGAGACCAACATCCAGATCTCGATCGCGCCAAAATCGGCGCTGCACGATTTCCGCTCCGACTATCTGCTCAAGGTGTTCAAATACGACGGCGCCACCAGGACCTTCGTGGAATCGACGCTGGAGAACCAGATCGACCGCGACCGTATCCTGGCCGATGACGCGCTCCGCCACGACTTCAAGGCCTGGCTGCTTGAGCCCGCGAATCTGCGCGCGTTCGACCGGGGCACGGTGCAGATCCCGGAGCAATATCTCGCCAAGGCGGCCGTGGCGCCGACGCCTGCCGGGCTCGATGGCTCAGCGTTGCAGCCGGAGTTCGGCTTGGTTGAAGGCGAGCGCAACAGCGATCCTGTCTTCACCGATGATGACATCGTCGGCGCGCTGAAACAGGCGGCCGCGCGCGGCATCAGCATGGAGAACATCCGCTCGGTCGCGGGCTTCCAGCGCCGTCTCAACGATGTCACCTGTTCCGGCTGCCATCAGACCCGCGGCATCGGCGGGTTTCACTTTCCGGGCGTGGATTGGCTGACGGAGGGGGCGTCGACCGCCACCATTGTGCCGGCCTCGCCGCATTTTGTCGGCGACCAGCTCCGCCGTCGCGACATCCTGACCGCCTTTGCGACCGGCAAACATCCTGATTTTTCACGCGGATTTGCCAGTCGTCCGCAGACACGCGGCAGCCGGGAGTTTGCCGGGACCGAATATCAGGACGGCTGGGGCGCGCATTGTTCCCTGCAAAATGTGGGATCGGGAACGGCCGACAAGAGTTTTACGTCATGGACCTGTACCAAAGGTCTCACCTGTCAGGCTGCGGCGGCTTCAAACCGCATTGGCATGTGCTTCATCAAGACGCGTTAGGCCGCCCCAACCGATTTGGATGATCCATGACGGACACCAGCGACGCCAACAAGCAGCGCAATCGCCAGATTGCGCGCAATGAAGAAGCCAAGCAAGTGACCGGCAGCATCCGCGTCAGCACCTGGGCCGTCGCGGTCTTCGTCATCATCTGCGGCCTCCTGTTCACGCTCGGATGGCTGTCGCTGCGTTAGAGCTCTTTCGACTGAATCCCGGACCGAGCCGCAAGTTCGCCTCGCTCCGCTTGGGATCTCATGCGGCATTGGATTTTGTCGATGATCATACCGCGCTACGGGGTTGGAGAAATCCGCCCCTTAACCCACAGCCCCCTTCGCCCGCAGCTGCTTGATCTCAGCCTCGTCGTATCCCGCGCCACGCAAGATTTCGTCACTGTGCTCGCCGACGCCGGGCGGCTTGCGCGGCTGCACCTTTTTGCTGCCGTCGATCCAGATCGGGGAGTTGATGGTGAGCATGGTGTCGTTCTCGAACGGCACCAGCACCTCGTTGTCGAGCATCTGCTTGTCATCAGGGATGTCGTCCAGGATGGCGACGATGCCGAACACCAGGCCATTGCCGTCGAGGATCTTGCGCCATTCGGCGAGATCCCTGGTCGCAAAGGTTTCGTCAAAGATCTTGATCAGCTCGACCGAGCGGGCGTGACGGTCGGGCTTGGTGGCAAAGCGCGGATCGTTGATCAGGTCCTCTCGTCCGAGGCATTTGGCGAGCGTCGGCCACTGCTTCTCCTCGTTCAGCAGCGACAGGATCAGCCAGCGGCCGTCCTTGCACTGATAGTGGTTGGCGACCGCATTGAGCGCGCGTTCGCGCGGGCGTCGCTCGCCGAACTTGGCGCCGCAGAGCTTTGCCTGCGCCAGCACGCTTGCCGCCCACACGCCGTTGGCCATCAGGTTGGAGGCGACATGCGAGCCCTTGCCGGTCTTCTCGCGCTGATAAAGCGCGGTGACGATCGCACTGTACAGTGCCATGGCGCAGGGATGGTCGCCCATGCCGGCGACCGAGCGGGCCGGCGTCGTGTTGGGATCGGCGCGGACGAGGTCCATCAGGCCGGAACGCGCCCAATAGGCGTTGCTGTCGAAGCCGGGCTTGTTGGCTTCCTCGCCCTTTTCGCCATAGCCGGTGAAGGAGGCATAGATCAGCCGGTCGTTGAGATGGGCGAGATGGTCATAGGTGATGCCGAGCTTGGTCCGCACCGGCGGCGGCATGTTGGTGATGAAGACGTCGGCCTCCTCCACGAGTTTGTAGAGCACGGCCTGCGCCTCCGGCTTGGAGAGATCGAGCGCGAGGCTCTTCTTGTTGCGGGCCTCGAGCAGCCAGGCGAAATTGTGCTCGCCGGTGGGATAGCCGGGCAGATTGGGCAGATTGCGGTAGGGATCGCCAGCGCCGGGCGGCTCGATCTTGATGACATCGGCGCCGAAATCGGACAGCACGGTGGCCGCCGCGGGCGCCGCGATGAAGCTCGCGCAGTCCAGAACCTTGAGTCCTGCAAAAATGCCTTTTTCCATCGCGGCGTTGCTCCCTTGCTCTTGTTGTTTCCCGCCGGCTGGAATTTCTGCGGGTCGCTCGCGGAGGCATTAGACCGATGTTTCGCGAGGATGCAACGGCACCAGACGCAGGGCCTCACTCCTCGCCGGCGAGCAGGGCGGCGTTGCCGCCGGCCGCGGCCGTGTTGATGGTCACGGTCTGCTCGGTGGCGAAGCGCGTCAGATAATGCGGGCCGCCGGCCTTCGGGCCGGTTCCGGACAGGCCATTGCCGCCGAACGGTTGCACCCCGACCACGGCGCCGATCATGTTGCGGTTGACGTAGATGTTGCCGATTTGGACGCGGTCGATGATGGCCTCGACCGTGTCGTCGATGCGCGAGTGGATGCCGACCGTCAGCCCGTAGCCGGTGCGCTCAATCGCCTGCAGGACCCGCGCGAGGGTTTCGGCCCGGTAGCGCACCACATGCAGGATGGGGCCGAACACCTCCTCGGTGAGCTGGCTGGCATCGCGGAGCTCAAAGATGTGCGGCGCGACGAAGCAGCCTTCGGGCGCGATGCCCGCAAAGTGCAGCCGCGCCTCCGTCTTCATCCGCGCGATGTGGGCATCGAGGCGTTGCTTGGCTTCGGCATCGATGACAGGACCGACATGGGTCGCGACCTCCGCGGGATCGCCGATCCTGAGTTCGCGCGCTGCACCCGCGATCATCTCGATCATGCGGTCGGCAACGTCCTCCTGTACGAACAGCAGCCGCAGCGCCGAGCAGCGCTGGCCCGCGGAGCGAAACGCCGAGGTGACGACATCGTCGGCGACCTGCTCGGGCAGCGCGGTCGCATCTGCGATCATGGCATTGATGCCGCCGGTCTCGGCGATCAGCGGCACGATCGGTCCGTCCTTGGCGGCGAGCGTCCGGTTGATGTGGCGCGCAACCTCGGTCGAGCCGGTGAAGACGACGCCGGCGATATCGGGGTGTGCAGTCAGCGCCGCGCCGATGCGGCCGTCGCCGGTGACGAGATGCAGCGCGGTTTTGGGAATGCCGGCCTCATGCAGCAGCGCGACAGCCTCGCGCGCGATGCGCGGTGTCTGCTCGGCGGGTTTTGCCACCACGCTGTTGCCGGCCATCAGCGCCGCCGTGACCTGTCCGAGAAAAATCGCCAGCGGAAAATTCCACGGCGAGATCGCGACGAACACGCCGCGGCCGCGCATGGCGAGCGCATTGCTCTCGCCGGTCGGGCCCGGCATCGCCGTCTCGCCGCCGAACAGTTTTCGCCCCTGCGCGGCGTAGTAGCGGCAGAAATCGGCGGCTTCGCGCAGCTCCGAGAGCGCGTCGTCGAGGGTCTTGCCGCCTTCCGCCTGCAGCAGCGCGATGAAATGCGCGCCGCGGCTCTCAAGCAGATGCGCGGCCTGCTCCAGCGCCGCTGCGCGGGTCCCTGCCGGCGTCCGGCTCCATCCGGCAAAGCCCGCGCGGGCGGCGGCGATCGCCGCGCCTGCTTGATCCGGCGTTGCATTCGCGACCCGCTTGAGGTCGGGCGTCGCGGCCTTGACGTCCGCGAGCAGCCGATCGAGCGCTGCGCGTTCGCCGAATTCGATGCCGGCAGAATTATGCCGCTCCGGCGCGAACAGGTCGCCCGGCAGCGGGATTTTGGCGTGATGCGCGTGATCGGGCCGCACGATGAGATCGACCGGACGCTTCAACAGCGCCGTGACAGGCACGCGATAATCGGCCGCCTGCGCCACGAAGGACGAATTGGCGCCGTTCTCCAAAAGACGCCGCACCAGATAGGCGAGCAAATCGCGGTGGCTTCCGACCGGCGCATAGGTGCGGTAGGCGATCTCGGGGTGATCCTTGGCGAGCTGCTCGTAGAGCGCTTCGCCCATGCCGTGCAGGCGCTGGAACTCGAAGCCGCCGTTAGCGCCGGCGAGCTCCAGCACCGTTGCCACGGTGAGCGCGTTGTGGGTCGCAAATTGCGGAAAGATGCGCGGCCGCAAGCCGAGCAGCTTGGTGGCGCAGGCGACGTAGTTCAGATCCGTCATCGCCTTGCGCGTGAACACCGGATAGCCGTCGAGCCCGCGTTCCTGCGCGCGCTTGATCTCGGTGTCCCAATAGGCACCCTTGACCAGCCGCACCATCAGCTTGCGGTCATGCGCCCGCGCCAGGTCGTGAATGTAGTCGATCACCGCGCCGGCGCGCTTCTGATAGGCCTGGATCGCGAGCCCAAAGCCGTCCCAGCCCGCCAGCGAGGGATCGGCGAGCGTCGCCGCGATCACGTCGAGCGACAGCTCCAGCCGGTCGGCTTCCTCGGCATCGACGGTGAAGTTGAGGTCGTACGTCTTGGCGCGCCGGGCGAGATCCAGCAGTCGCGGCACGAGCTCAGCCATCACACGATCGAGGCTGATTGCCTCGAAGCGCGGATGCAGCGCCGAGAGTTTCACGGAGATGCCCGGCCGGTCGGGCAGGGCATGGTTGCCGGCGGCCTTGCCGATGGTCAGAATCGCGCTGGCATAAGCGTCGAAATAGCGCTCGGCGTCTTCCGCCGTGCGGGCGCCTTCGCCGAGCATGTCGAAGGAGTAGCGCGGCTTCTGGCCGGAGCGCGGCTTGCCCCGCTCCAGCGCCTGTTCGATGGTTTCGCCCAGCACGAAATGATTGCCCATCAGCCGCATCGCCTGGCGCGTCGCAGTGCGCACCGCCGGCGCGCCGAGCCGCTTCACCAAGCGGCCGATGGTGCCGTCGGGCGTCTCGCCGGGCTGGATCACCCGCGCCGACAGGCCAAGCGCCCAGGCCGAGGCGTTGACCAGGAACGCGGTGGACTTGGTCTCGTGATGGATGAAGTCACCCTCGCCGAGCTTGTCCTCGATGAACTGATCGGCAGTGCGGGCATCCGGCACGCGCAGCAGCGCTTCCGCCAGCACCATCAAAGCGAGGCCTTCCTTGGTCGAGAGCGCGAACTCGCGCAGCATGTCCTCGACGCCGCCGAGCCGGTCGTCGCGCTTGCGGATCGCCTCGATCAGCCCCCTCGCCGTGCGGTCGATCCGCGCTTCCTGCGGCGGGCTGAGATGCGCCGACGGAAACAGCCCCGCCGCCATGTCGGCATCATCAGGGGCGTAGGGCGCGGAGAAGGGCGGCGGGATGTTCGGCATGGCATATGTCCTGTGGCTGAGATCCAGGATAAGGCCCGCGTGTCCGTAGTTCGATAGACAAGATAGCCATTTTGCCTTAAGAAATGAAGATGATAGGCACTCTGGCCAGATAAAATATGGAACTTGATCGTATCGACCGGAGAATCCTCTCGATTTTGCAGGAAGATGGGCGAATCGCCAATGTCGAGCTCGCCGAGCGCATCGGCCTGTCGCCGACCTCGATCGGCGAGCGGCTGAAGCGCCTGCAGCGCGAGGGGTTTGTCGAAGGCTATGGGGCGCGGCTCAATCCGCACCGGCTTGGCCTCGGCCTGCTCGTGTTCGTCGAGGTGCTGCTCGACAAGACCACACCGGAGAATTTCGAGCGCTTTGCGCGCGCGGTCAAACTCGCGCCCGAAGTGCTGGAGTGTCACATGGTTGCAGGCGGCTTCGACTATCTGGTGAAGGCGCGGCTCGCCGACATGACCGCGTATCGGCGCTTCCTCGGCGAGACCTTGCTGTCGATGCCGGGCGTGCGCGAGACGCGCACTTATGCGGTGATGGAGGAGATCAAGCGCGACGCACCGTTGCCGGTGGGCTGACCACATGCGGTCGCGATTGTCGTTGCTGCGGCGTCGATCGGCGATCTCTCGAGGCCAATAGCCCTCTGCGCGCAATCGCAACGCCTGTCGTCGAATGCACGGATCGTCTTCGAAATTTTCTTGGCCTCACTCCCGGACAGATCCGGGAGGCAGCAAAAGCTGGCGGCTTATACTTTGAGGTTCTCTGCGGAAGTCTTGCCCCGGTTTGCGATCTCTTCGTATTCCACCGTCTGTCCTTCGTTCAGGGACGACAGACCGGCTTTCTGCACTGCCGAGATATGCACGAACACATCTTTGCCGCCCGACGCAGGCTGGATAAATCCATAACCCTTGGTCGGGTTGAACCACTTGACCGTACCTTTAGCCATCACGACTTCTCCGCGGGTCTTCCTCCGAGATCACGAACCGCCAGTCCCCGCCAACCGGCCGGTTCGGTCCTACAGGATACGCGGAATGTGGCGGGCTTGGTAGATCAAACCACATCCGCATTTTGCCAAATTCGCTCAACTTCGCGGCGTTTTTGGCTGATTTGCCCGTTTCGCGGTCAATTGAGCCCGATGCCGTCAATAAGTCGCGGCCAGATAGTCCACGATCTTGCCGACATCGGCATCGTCGATCGGCGCGCCATAGACCTTGATCATCTTGGTCACCTCGGCCTGCCAGAACGCTTTTTTGTCCTTCATCGGCGGCTGCGTGGCGATGTAGTCGGACGAGTGGCAGGCGGCGCAATTGCCCTGAACCACCTCGAGATTGGGCCCCGGCTTGAAGGTCGCGACCTCATCCGGCGTCTTGTAATTGACCGGCGCGGCAAGGGCCGAGCCCACCACAGTGACAAATGCAAGCATGGTGGCGAGGAGAACGGTGCGCTGCATGATCATTCTTCCTCAGGCGACGGTGACGCGGGTGGTTTCGACGACGTTGCGCAAATAACCCGCGGGGTTCCAGCGCGGTGTGTCCGGCTGCGTCTCGCCGGAATTGCTGGTGGCGCGCACCTTGAGCTCAAGCTGGCCGGCCGCGAGCTTCACCGGCAGCTTCCATTCGCGGAACGAATAATTGCCGAGATCCTTGCCGAGCTTGGCGGAGGTCCATGTCTTGCCCCCATCGGTGGAGACCTGGACGTCCTTGATGCCCTTGCCGCCGTCGAAGGCGATGCCGCGCAGCGTCGTGCGTCCCGCCTTCAGCTTGGCGCCATCGGTCACGCTGGTGATGAAGGAGCGGATGGTGAAGCGGTTGATCGGGATCGTCGCCTTCGGTGTCGTGCCGGGCTCGACCGAATTGTCCGGGGTGTCCGGAATCCGGTAGGCCGACTTCATCCAGAAGCCGTCATAGACGCTGTCGATGACGGTGATCTCGTTGAGGTGCTTGACCCAGTAGGTGCCGTAATAGCCAGGCACCACCAGGCGCAGCGGGAAACCATTGAGGAACGGCAGATCCTCGCCATTCATGCCATAGGCCAGCATCACCTCGCCATCGGTGGCGTGCGCGAGATCGAGCGCCTTGGTGAAGTCGGGCGTCTTGTCGCTGACCGGGCCATCCATGCCGCCGAATACGACCTGCTTGGCACCGGCCTGCACGCCGGCCATGTCGAGCACGGTCTTGAGCGGCACACCGCGCCAGCGCGCATTGCCCATCGCGCCATTGGCGAGCTGGCCGCCGGCGACGCGCGGCTCGGAGAAGCCGCGGCTGTTGCCGGAGCACTGGTTGACGGCGACGATCTCGGTCGCCTTCATCGTCCTGATGTCCTTCAGCGACAGTTTCAGCGGCTTGTCGACCTTGCCCTTGACCTCGAGCGTGAACTTGTCAGGGTCGAGATTGTAGGGGAGATCAGCCAGGTGATAACGCACGAAGAACGCGTTGTTCGGCGTGATCGGGCCGTCATTGAAGATCGCAAACGGCGTCTCGAGCTGCGGCGGGCGGCTGGTGAGGCCGATCATCGGCCGCTTCTGCGGATATTTCACCAGCGGCCGCTCGCCATTGGCGAACGGCAGGGTGACGGTGTCGAGGGCCAGCGCCTTGGTGGAATTCAGTGTGGCCGCCACGGCGGCAAGGCCCGCTCCTTTGAGCAGGTCGCGTCGGTCGAACATTCAGGTCTCCTCCCGGAGCTTTCGTTGGCTCGCGGTCATCACCGCAACACCCGCGCTCATCTGTCGCAACGAGTCATATGAAGTCAATTCGTGCTTTCGCAGCAAGCCCATGTCGCTGCGTTGCAGCAGGGCGGTGTTGGGCGAGATGCTTCTTTTTTCTTCACCTCTCCCGCATCCGCCTTCGCCAAGGCTTCGGCGGACAAGAGCGGGAGAGGGAGCGCACCTTCCGCATGGCTCGCATCAGGCCGCGACGCGTTCGCCGCCGGCGACGACCGCGGACAATGTCCTGGTGTCCACGACCACCCGCACCATCATCGGCTCGTCGCGACCGCGGATCGCGACCTCCTGGTTCGGCAGCGCATCCTCGTGAAGACCGGCAGTGCGGCGGACCTCGTCCGAGACGATCGCCTCGCACTGAAGCGTTTTCGTCATGTCCTGGAGCCGGGCGGCAACGTTCACGGCATCGCCGAGCGCGGTGAAGACGATGTGGTCGCGATAGCCGATGTCGCCGATGATGACCTCGCCGCCATGGACGCCGACGCCGAAGCGGATCGGCTGGCGCAGATCGTGGCTCAGGAGCTCGTTCAGCTCGTCCACATGGGTCGCAATGCCGGCGACGGCCTTGAGCGCCTGCCGGCAGGCGGTTTGCGGATCACAGGTCAAGCCGAACAGCGCCAGCATGCCGTCGCCGACGAACTGGTTCGGCTGGCCGCCATTCTCGATCACGGCCTGCGATACCGCGCCCAGGAAACGATTGACGATGAAGACGGTGTCGAAGGGCAGCCGCTTCTCGGCCAGCTGCGTCGAGCCGCGCATGTCGACGAACAGGCTGACGAGATAGCGCTCCTGGCCAATTCGTGCCGGCGAGGACGCCTGCGCATTGGCCGCTAGCGTGTGCGGCATGAACAGCTGGAAGAAGGAGAGGTCGCAGTTCGGCCGCAGCTGGCAGGCAAGCCGGATCGAGGGATCGGCGGTACCGACGCGGGCCAGCACGAAGGCCTCGCGCTGCGAGGGCTCGGGCAGCGCGCCGTGGTCGCCGATGATGCGGATGCGGCAGGTCGAGCAGCGGGCCCGGCCGCCACAGACGCTGGCATGCGGCACGTTGTGGCGCAGGCTCGCTTCCAGCACGGAGAGGCCCTTCGGGACTCGCACCGTCTTGCCGTTGCCGTAGGACAGCGAGATCATGCCGCCGCGCCGCTCGCGCCAGCCGCGCACCCCGCGTGCGAGCATCACCAGCCCGAGCAGGCCGAAATAAGCGATCGTCAGTCCACCGGTGATGCGGTCGAGCGTATCGGCCTGTGCGAAAGTGCCGACCTCGCGCTGCGTGTAATTTTGCCGGCGCCAATCGCCGTCCTCGCTGTCGGCGGCGACACTGCGGCCACCCTGGTAGATGCCGAGCAGCGCCAGCGTCGGGATCAGCACGGCAGCCGCCAACAGGTACGGCGCCACACGAGCGAAGAACGGCTTCAGCCGCAGCCAGAAATAGATGCCGATACAGCCGTGGACCCAGGCGACGATTAGCAGGATCGTCATCGTCCAGAGCCGACCGGGCGCCGCGACGAAGAACAGATAGAGCTCCTGCGGATAGAGCTTCTCGTGGCCGTACAGCGCCTGGCCCAGCCGGATGCCGATCACATGCGCCATCACCAGCGCTGGGATGCTCAGTCCCAGCACCAGCTGCAGCGGCTCGATCGTCCGCCAGCGGAACTGGCGGCGCTGGTACAGCGCATAGACGCCGAGACCCATATGGGTGAGCGCCGCGCCATAGAACAGGATCGTCACGGGGAGGAACTGCCAGAACGCGGTGTGGTAGTAGACCCCGACCTGCATGGCATCGACCGAGATGTTGCCGAGCGCATGGTTGAGGAAATGGCTGACCACGTAAGCGAACAGGATGACGCCGCAGAGCAGCCGCACCTGCCGCGCGCTGGTCGAACGGACGAGTTCGGGCAATCGTGAAAGCGCGGTCGTGGCCATGATTCGGGTTGTACCAGTTCACCGATGAGAACAGCCAGCGGAGAGTTAAATTCCGCCCTTGATCGGATCCTCCGATCACATGCGCGGCAAGGTTACGTAAGGGTAAGCATTCGCGGCTTGCGTAGGGTGGGCAAAGGCGCTCTGTCGTCCCGGACACGTATTGTAGGGTGGGCAAAGCTTCAGCCGCAGCTCGAAGAGCGAAGGCGGAAGCGTGCCCACCATTGGAGGTAAGGGAAAATCGTGGGCACGGCGCACGAGCGCCTTTGCCCACCCCACGGGTTCTACGGTTGTTGCGAGACGGCACACACCGCATCGGTGGCCACATTGACTCCCCCTCCCAAGTCGGGGAAAAGCGCGGCCGTGACGCTTGCTTTCGACATCACCGCAAAACCCGATGGCGCATCGCGCCGGCCGCTCATCGTGGCCGCGCTGGTGATCGCTGCGATGACCGTGCTGCGCATGGTCTATGCCTCTGCCATCGAGCTGCGCACCGACGAGGCCTATTACTGGACCTGGTCGAAGGAGGGAGCGCTGAGCTTCCTCGATCATCCGCCCGGCATCGCCTGGCTTATCCGCTTCGGGACCCTCATTTTCGGTGACACCGCGCTCGGCGTCCGCTTCGGTGGCATCGTCGCGATGCTGGTGACGCAGTGCCTGCTTGCCGACATCGTCCGCCGCCTCACCCATGATGCGCGCGCGATCGCGATTGCGGTGCTGATGCCGGAGGCTGCGCTCTATTACGGCCTGTTGATGGCCAAGGTCGCGCCCGATGTCGCCATGATTCCGTTCGCAGTGGCGATGATGTGGTCGCTGGTGCGACTTGCACAAAGCGGCGACGGCCGCTGGTGGCTCGCGGCCGGCCTGTTCGCCGGCCTGGCGCTGCTCTCGAAATTCACCGTCGTCATGTTCGCGCCTGCGGTCGCCGCCTTTCTGCTGGTGCCGGAGTGGCGCTGGCGCTGGCTGCGCAGCCCGTATCCTTACCTTGCGCTGCTGATCGCAATCGCCGTGTTCTCGCCGGTCCTGATCTGGAACGCGCGGCACGACTGGGCCTCGTTCCGTTTCCAGGGCGTGCGCGCCACCGCCAATTACGGCATTTCGCTGCGCACCCTCGGCGATTATATCGGCCTGCAATTCGGCCTCGTCGGTTTCGTCATGCTGCCGGTGGTGCTGTCCGGTCTGGTGATGACGGCGTGGCGCGGCTATCGCTCGCGCGAGCCGGTTGCGATCCTGCTGTCGACGGCGGTGCTGGTGCCGTTCGTCTATTTCTTCTTCAAGTCGCTGACGCTCAGGGTCGGCGACACCTGGCCGATGTTCATGTGGCCGGTTGGCTTCGCGGCCGCCGCGGTGAACCTTGCGATGATGCCTGGAGAAGGCTGGTCGACGCGGGCGATCCGCTCGGGCATGTTCTGGGTGAACACGGCGCTGGTGTCGGGGATCGCCTTCGTCGTGATCGTGTTCCTCTATTACGTCGCCGCGCCCTGGAATTTCCTCGGCAGGATGGATCCGATCGGCGCCGAGGCCGGCTTTGAGCAGGTCGCCGCGCGTGCGCAGGCCGCGCTCGATGAGACCGGTGCAACCTGGATCGCGACCACGGACTACCGCACCTACGCCATGATGCGCTGGCTGTTCAGGGGGCGCGTGCCCGTGGTGGAAATCAATGAGCGCGGCCGCTTCCAGGATTTTCGCGATCCCGGCATGGACAGGATCGAAGGCCATACCGGACTCTATATCGGCCGCCAGCCCGACGATCGTTCATCGCTGTGGGCGACGATCCCCGCCAGGCGCGAGCCGCTTGGCCAGGTCGAGCGCCGCTGGCGCGGTGTCCTGACCGACACCTATACCCTCGACAAGCTCACCGGATGGACCCCGGAGCTCACCCCGCCAAAGGACTCGCCGCTGTTTCAGTGGCGCGTGCTGGCTCTAAGGGCTAGTCCCCGTCCTCTTTCTTTCGCAACAAATCCGTCGCCAGGTCCGACAGTTTCGGCGGCGGCAGCGCGGCGAACGGCAGCGGCCTCGTAACGTCGATCGCGGCCAGGCCCAGCCGCGCCGTCAGCAGGCCGTTGAGCATGCCTTCACCGAGCCGCTGCGACAGCTTTGCTGCGATCCCGTGGCCGAGCATCTGCTGCACCAGGCTGTCGCTGGCGGCGAGGCCGCCGGTGATGGCGAGATGGGCGATGACGTGGCGAAGCAGGCGGATCATGCCGAGCGCGCCGGGCCGGCCGCCATAGAGCCGGGCAAGCTGGCGGATCAGGCGCAGCGAGGCCACGAACACGAACAGCACGTCGAACAGCGCGCGCGGCGACACCGCCGTGACGATCGACACGCGCTGCGCGGCCGACGATACCAGCCGCCGCGCCTCCGCATCGAGCGGCGACATCAATTCGCGCTCGGCGAGCCGGATCATGTCGGCGCCGTCGATGATCTCGCCGCCGTGGCTTTCCAGCGCGGCACGGGCGCGCGCGAGCTGCGGATTCTGGTGCGCGATCGCGATCAGATCCTTGACGACGGCGCGGCTCTCCTTGCGATCGTCGCTTAACAGCACGCCTGCGGCGCGCGCGTGCAGTTTTTCGATCGTTGCCAATCGCGCCAGCCCGAACGCCTCGCGCCCGATCACAACCGCGAGTGCCAGCATGGTGACGAACGCGAGCGCAAGCCCGACAAAGCCGAGGCTTTCATTGCGCGCAAACAGATCCTCGATCAGACGCACCACGCCGAGTCCGGTGCCGAGCAGCGTGAGGCCGGCGACGCCGGACCAGAACAGCGCGCCCCAGCGAAAGCCGCGCCGCACGGGGAGCGCCGTTTCGATCGGCACCGGCAGGGCCTGTGGATCGTGCTCCGGCGTGATCTGGATCGTGGCGCGGCCGAGCCGGCTGGTCTCGTCGGCTTCGGTGACGACGACATCGGGATCGTCGAGCCGGAACGTCGCCGGCCGCCGTGGCTTCGAGCGGTCGTTCATGCGAGCTTGTCTCCGATCAGGAACTGCAAGGCACGGTCGAGGCGGATGTGCGGCAGCGCCGGCTCGTCCGTCCCCTCGTGGTCGAGCTTGGGCGGGCGGAAGCGCAGGAAGCGGAAATCGCTCTTCTCGGCGGCTTCGGTGGCGAGGCCGCGGAACGCATCGGTGCCGTTGAACAGTGGTTCGGGATCATCAGGCAGATCGCCAGGAAAGGTCGCGACCTCGGTGTTGCCGTCGAAGAACTCGCCGTTGGCGCTCTCGCCCGCGGCCGGCGTGCCCAGGATCGAGGGCAATTTATCGCGGCCATGTGCAACCTGTGCCTCACGCGTGGCGCGCACGGCGGCAAGTGCCACCACGTCGATCGCAGCGCCGGTGTCTTCGGCGCGCGCGACGGCGCGCGTGACCGCGCGGCGCAGCACGGCCTCGAGGCGGTCGTGGCTGGAATGATGCAGATGGTCCGCTTTCGTCGCCGCGAACAGGATGCGGTCGATGCGCGGCCTGAACAGGCTGGAGAGGAAGGTGCTGCGGCCGATGTTGAAGCAATCGAGAATGCCTGCCAGCGCCGCTTCAAGGTCGTGCAGCGCTTCGGGCCCCGCGTTGAACGCGGCGAGCGCGTCGGCCAGCACGATCTGGCGGTCGAGCCGGGCAAAATGATCGCGGAAGAACGGCCGCACCACAATGTCCTTGTAGGCTTCAAAGCGGCGCACCATCATCGCCCACAGCGATCCCTCGGGTGCTTGTCCGGCTGCGGGCACGTCGAGCGGCGCGAAGGTCAGCGCCGGCGTATCGGCGAGACTGCCGGGCATCAAAAAGCGGCCGGGCGGCAACAGGCTCATGGCGAAGCGCTCGTCGCGACAAGCACGCAGATATTTTGTGAAGAGCTTTGCAGCCGTGAGCGTTGCCTGCTCGTCCTCGCGGGCTTCGGGTTTCAGCGTCGCCAGATGCGCGTGCCAATCGGCGGCGAGATGCGCGCGCGGCGTCTCGCGCGACAGCGCCAGGCTCTCCGACGACCATTGCTGGTAGCTTTTCTGCAGCAGGGGCAGGTCGAGCAGCCATTCACCGGGATAGTCGACAATGTCGAGCGTCAGCGTGCGGTCCGCGCCGTTCTGGCGCTGGTAGTCGATGACGAGACGTAGCTCGCTGATGTCGACGGTCGAGCTCGGCCAGCGCCGCTCCTCGATCAGTGCGCGCAGATGGCTCTCGTAGGAGAAGCGCGGCACGGCATCGTCAGGCTGCGGCGCCAGATGCGCCCGCGCGATCCGGCCCGATGAATAGGCCTCGAACACCGGAAACCGGCCGCCGCGCGTCAACCCGTGGATCAGCGCGGTGATGAATACGGTCTTACCGGCGCGCGACAGGCCGGTGACACCAAGACGCACCGTCGGATTGAAGAAGTGCTCGCCATAGTCGATCAGCGCCCGGGCCGACAGGCGCGCCTCCTCGACCATATCCTGGAAACTGAATGCCATCTTGACTTAACGCAGGGATGTTGGAGGCGAGCGATCTCGGGCGGGCAGAACAGTGAAGCTGTTCACAAAAGTGGCAATTAAGTGGGGAAAATCAAGCTTCATACTTCCACCGCCTTTGTCGGCGATTAGCCGGTTGAACGACGCGCTGGTTCCGAAAGACCGATAGCACAGGGCACCACTTCACGTTGCGGATGGCCATGACCGTGTTCAGATTGAAACAGCTCGCATCCAGCTCCGTCCACGCCGCGGCCGACGTGATCGGCTGGAATTACGACCGCGCCGAGCTGATCGCCGACGGCATCATCCATGGAATCGGCGTGCTCGCAGGCATCATCGCTGCGACCGTGCTGGTGGTGCTGGCGGCGGTCTATGCCGATACCGCCGACATCGTCGGCGTCTCGATCTATGTCGCGGGTCTGCTCTCGATGCTGGTGCTGTCCGCGACCTATAATCTCTGGCCGGTCTCACCCGCCAAATGGCTGCTGCGCCGCCTCGATCATTCCGCGATCTATCTTCTGATCGCCGCGACCTACACGCCGTTCATTCTGGAGGTGAGGGACAGCGCGTTCGCGCTGGTGCTGCTCGCGGGCGTCTGGTGCGTCGCAATTCTCGGCATCGTGCTGAAACTGTTCTGCCCCGGCCGGTTTGATCGTGTCTCGGTCGGCATCTATCTCGTCATGGGCTGGAGCGGCGTGATGCTCTACGTGCCCGTGGTGCAGGCGCTGCCCGCGCTCGCGCTGGGCTTCATCCTTGCCGGCGGCCTGCTCTACAGTCTTGGCGTGATCTTCCACGCCTGGCGGCGGTTGCGTTTCCAGAACGCGATCTGGCACGGCTTTGTCTTGGCCGGCGCGGCGTGCCATTATACGGCCGTGCTCGACCTTGTGCTGAACTGAGCACGTCCCGCGAGGCGGGATAATACCAATAAAGACAAGAGGAGACGTCGCATGCAGGTGACCGGCAAGGTCGTGGTCGTCACGGGCGGCGCCAACGGCATCGGCAAGGCGCTGTGCGAGGCCTTTCACAAGGCGGGTGCTGCCAAGGTCGTGGTTGCGGACATGGATGCCGCCAACGCGCGCGCCGTCGCCGCCACGGTCGACGGCGCGGCGTTCAGATGCGACGTCGCGCAGGAAAAGGAGATCGCCCACGTCATCGAGGAGAGCGAGCGGCAGTTCGGGCCCATTGATCTGTTCTGCTCCAACGCCGGCATCGGCGGCGGCTTCGATCCGATGTCGGTCAACGCCGGCGGCGCCTCCGACGAGCCGTGGCAGCGCAGCTGGGCGATCCACGTCATGGCGCATGTCTATGCTGCCAGGCATCTGATCCCCCGCATGAAGGCGCGCGGCGGCGGCTATTTCCTCAACACCATCTCGGCCGCGGGCCTGCTGTCGCAGGTCGGCAGTCCGGCTTACTCCACCACCAAGCACGCCGCGGTGGGCTTTGCCGAGAACCTCGCGATCTCGCACAAGGCCGACAACATCAAGGTCTCGATCCTCTGCCCGCAGGGCGTCGACACCAACATGCTGCGCTCGATCCCGAAGGGCCCGCAATCCGGCGACGGCGACCTCACGCCCGAGCAGGTGGCGAAGGACGTGCTCGCCGGCCTCGAGCAGGAGACGTTCCTGATCCTGCCGCACCCGCAAGTGCTCGGCTACATGCGCAAGAAGACCGAGAACTACGACCGCTGGATCGGCGGCATGGCCAAGATCCAGGCCAAGATGCGGGAGGAGTTCGGGAAGTGACCGTCAGGTCATCCCGGGGCGGTCCACAGGACCGAACCCGGGATCTCGGGATTCCGGGTTCGATGCTGCGCATCGCCCCGGAATGACATTGTAGATGCAGCTCCATCCGGGCTACGGCACTGTCAATGCTTCTGCCCGTACAGCACGGGCACCGCCGAATCCACGACGACCTCCACAAGGCTCGTGCCCTCAAACGTCATCCCGCGCTTCAGCGCCGCGCCCAGCTCCGCGGCCTTGCTCACCCGCACCGCATGGCAACCCATCCCCTCCGCGAGCCGGACGAAGTCGATGCCCGGCAGCTCCAGCCCCGGCACGTTGCGCACCTGCATCACCTGGCTGAACGAGCGCATCGCGCCGTAACCGGAATTGTTGATGACGACGATGGTCAGCGGCAGCTTGCGTTGAGCGGAGGTCCACAGCGCCTGGATCGAATACATCGCCGAGCCATCGCCGATCAGGCAAACGGTGCGCTGCTTCGGCTTGCCGAGCGCCATGCCGACGGCGGCGGGCAGCGAATAGCCGAGGCCGCCGCTCGACATCGTGTAAAAACTATCCTGGCCGGGCATCGGCAGAAACTTTTGCATCGCCGGGCGGTGTGAGGGCACTTCCTCGACGAGTGACGCGCCCTCCGGCATCGCCTGGGACAGCGCGTGCAGCAGGAACTCGACCGGCAGCGGATCGGCGGCCTGTGGCGCCGGCGGCAGTGTGCGTCCCTTTGGCGCCGCGCGTTGGCTTTCGGGCAGCAGGTCGAGCAGCGCGGTGAGGGCGGGCTTCATCGTGGCGATGATGCTGGTGCCTGATGGTGTCACCGCGGCCGCATCCGGATCATCGGTGATCTGGAAGATGGTGGCGCCGCCATCGAAGATCGCGGCATGGCCCTCGACGTGAAAGGTGAAAACGGGCGCGCCGATCACGACGACGAGATCGTGCTCGCGCAGCGCATCGGAGAGCTGCGCCGGCGAGGCGTGCAGGAAGCCCGCGAATTGCGGATGCCGCTCTGGAAACGAGCAGCGCGCCGAGAACGGGCTGACCCAGACGCTCGCCTTGGCCTTCTCGGCAACCCGCACCATCAGGTCCACAGCGCCGGCGCGATCGACACCAGGGCCGACGACGAGGGCAGGGTGCTTTGCGATAGCGAGCGCGGCGGCCAGCGCCTTCATCGCATCTAGCTCGGGCCCGATCTCGCGACTGACCCTGCGGGCCTCGACCGGAGCGGTTGCGTGCGTCCAGTCGTCGATCGGGATCGACACGAAGGTCGGCCCGCAGGGCGGCTGCATCGCGGTGTAATAGGCCCGCGCGATCGCGGCCGGCACGTCCTCGGGCCGGGCCGGCTCGACGCTGTACTTCACATAGGGCCGCGGAAACTCCGAGGCGCGCTCGGCATAGAGGAAGGCCTGCAGCGGCAGGATCGAACGCGCCTGCTGGCCGGCGGTGATCACCAGCGGCGTCTGGTTGCGATGCGCGGTGTAGATGTTGCCGAGCGCGTTGCCGACGCCGGCGGCCGAATGCAGATTGACGAAGCCCGCATTGCGGGTTGCCTGCGCATAACCGTCGGCCATGCCCACGGCGGAGGCCTCCTGCAGCGCCAGCACATAGTCGATGTCGTCAGGCCAGTCGGAGAGGAACGGCAGCTCGGTCGAACCGGGATTGCCGAACACTTTTGTGATGCCGAAGGCGCGCAGCAGGTCGAGCGTCGCCTGCTTGACGGTGACGGACTTGCTGCCGGTCTTGCCGTTTTTGGCCATTGGTTTCCGTGCCCTGTTGTTTATAGAAGCTAGCAGCCTCACCCCGTCATTGCGAGGAGCCCTTGCGACGAAGCAATCCAGACTGCCTCCGCGGAGGGATTCTGGATTGCTTCGCTGCGCTCGCAATGACGAGGAGGAGGCAGGGATGGCTTACCACACCGCCGTCCCCTTCATCGTCGGCTGGCCTTCCGCATTCGCGGTCCACAACTCCATGCCCGCCTCGGTCTCGTTGGCGTTGACGGAAAACTCGCCGCCCTCGAACAGCGGCTGCACGCCGCGATAGGTGAATTTCTTCGGCGCCGAGCCGCCTCGAAGTTTCGCCGCCATCTCGATGATCAGCGCCGCCTGCAACGGGCCGTGAAAGATCAGGCCCGGATAGCCCTCGACCTTGGTGACGTAGTCGCGGTCGTAATGGATGCGGTGACCGTTGAAGGTCAGCGCGGAGTAACGAAACAACAGCACGGGATCGGAGACGTGCGTCGTCCGATGCTGCGCCTTCGGCGGCGGAGCCGGCGCCTTCGCAGCCGTCGGCGCGCTGCCCGTCACCTCGCGATAGACGATGTCCTGCCGCTCGCGAATGGCAATGCCACGCGGGGACGTGACGATATGCTCGACCGAGACGAAGCAGAGCGTGCCGGTCGATCCTGTCTTCACCTGCACGTCGGCAATGCGTGAGGTCCGGGTCGATTCATCGCCGACGCGCAGCGGTTGCAGGAACTCGATCTCGCCGCCGGCCCACATCCGGCGCGGCAACGGCACCGGGGGCAGAAAGCCGCCGCGGGTCGGGTGGCCGTCGGGCCCGAGCATCGACATTGGAAAGACCGGCTGCGCCAGGCACCAATGCACCGTGAACGGCGCCGCATCCCCCGCTTTTGGTTCGCCGATCTCCTGGAACAGCGTCGCGCGCAGCCCTTTGACGAGCTGCGCGGTGACGATGTCTGTGGCCTCGGAGCTGCGTCCGATCCATTGCCTGAGGTGATCGATGTCGAGCTTTCCGGTCATGATGCCTCGCTCTTGTTACTTCCTGGGATTTTCACCGATCGCGGGCACCGGGCCATAGTAGCGCGTCTCGCCGACGATAACAGGCGCCGGCGCGGGATAGCTGACGCGGCCGTTCGGCGTCTCGACCTCGATGCGGCGCAGATGCGGGTGGTTGGTGAGGTCGGCCATGGTGTTGACCTCGGCGAAGGCGATGTCGGCGTCCGACAATCGCTTCAACAACTCGTCGCGCGTCATCTTGCCGAAAATCTCCGCAACCGTTGCGTCGGTGAAATCGCGGTTGCGCACGCGCTCCACCATGTTGGCGACGCGGGGATCCGCAGGGAGATCAGGCTGGTCCAGCACCTCGGCGCAGAGCGTCTTCCACTCGCGCTCGCTCTGGATCGAGATCAAAATGTCCTTGCCGTCCTTCGACGTGAACACGCCATAAGGCGCGATCGAGGGATGACGCAGCCCCATGCGCTTCGGCGGATTGCCGGCCTCGGCATTGAGCAGCGGCACGGTGCACCAGTCCGCCATTACGTCGAACATGGAGATGCGAATGTCGCAGCCCTTGCCGGTGCGCCCGCGCGCGATCAGTGCCTCCAGGATCGCGGCGTGCGCGGTGGCGCCGGTCGCGACGTCGACGATGGACATGCCGACGCGTGAAGCGCCATCAGGATTGCCGGTGATCGAGGCGAGGCCGCTCTCGGCCTGGATCAGGAGGTCATAGGCCTTGCGATGGGCGTAGGGGCCCTCGTCGCCATAGCCGGTGATGGTGCACGAGATCAGCTTCGGATAGTCCTTCAGCAGCCGCTCGCGCGAGAAGCCGAGCTTGTCCATCGAGCCCGGCTTGAGGTTCTGCACCAGCACGTCGGCGCTGGCGATCAGCTTTTCCAGTTCAGAGCGGCCCTCCTGGGTGGCAAGATCGACCACGACCGATTGCTTGCCGCGGTTGAGCCAGACGAAATAGCTGCTCTGGCCCTTGGCCGCCGCATCGTAGCCGCGGGCGAAATCGCCCTCCGGCCGTTCGATCTTGATCACTTCCGCGCCCGCATCAGCAAGGCGCGACGAACAGAACGGCGCCGCCACCGCCTGCTCGACCGCAATCACCCTGATCCCGTCCAATGCTCCCATGGTGCGACCTCAGTAGGAGCGGGGCATGCCGAGCACGTGCTCGGCAACATAGGACAGCACGAGGTTGGTCGAGATCGGCGCGACCTGATAAAGCCGCGTCTCGCGGAATTTGCGCTCGACGTCATATTCCTCGGCAAAGCCAAAACCGCCATGGGTCTGGATGCAGGCATTCGCCGCTTCCCAGGACGCATCCGCCGCCAGCATTTTTGCCATGTTGGCCTCCGCGCCACAGTCGAGCCCTGCCTCGTATTTGCGCGTCGCTTCCTTCACCATCAGTTCGGCCGCGCGCATCGAGGCATAGGCCTTGGCGATCGGAAACTGGATGCCCTGATTTTGGCCAATAGGACGGCCGAACACCGAGCGCTCTTTCGCGTAATTGGTGGCCTTGGCAATGAACCACTTGGCGTCGCCGATGCATTCGGCGGCGATCAGGATGCGCTCGGCATTCATGCCGGAGAGGATGTAGCGAAAGCCCTTGCCTTCCTCGCCGATCAAGTTCTCCGCCGGCACCTTCATGTCGGTGAAGAACACCTCGGTGGTGGCGTGATTCATCATGGTGCGGATCGGGCGGATCTCGAGGCCGTTGTTCTTGGCCTCGCGCATGTCGACGATGAACACGGACAGACCATCGGTGCGCTTCTTGGCCTGCTCCTTCGGGGTGGTGCGCGCCAGCAGCACCATCAGGTCGGAATGCTCGGCGCGGCTGGTCCAGATCTTCTGGCCGTTGACGATGTAGCTGTCGTTGCCTTCCTTGCGCGCAAAGGTTTTCAGCGAAGAGGTGTCGGTGCCGCTGGTCGGCTCGGTGACGCCGAAGGCCTGCAGCCGCAGTTCGCCGCTGGCGATCTTCGGCAGATATTTTGCCTTCTGCTCGGCATTGCCGTGCCGGAGCACGGTGCCCATCGTGTACATCTGGGCATGACAGCCGCCGCCGTTGCAGCCCGCGCGCTGGATCTCTTCGAGGATCGCCGCCGCCGCGGACAGCTTCAGGCCGGCACCGCCATACTCTTCCGGGATCAGCACCGAGAGATAGCCGGCCTCGGTCAGCGCGTCGACGAAGGCCTTCGGGTAGGCCATCTCGCGATCGAGCTTGCGCCAGTATTCGCCGGGAAACTGCGCGCAGAGCTTTGCAACGGCTTCGCGGATGTCGGCGTAATCTTCGCTGTGGTGTTGTTCGCTCATGGCGTTTCCTGTTTGGTGCGGCAGTCAAGATAACGCCGGCCGATCCTCTGGCGTTGTGAAAACATCGCCAGCCCCCTATGCTCATTTGCTATAGCCTATGGAGTAGCCTTCCAGGATTGGCAAGTATGGATTTCCGGCAGCTCAGGACCTTCAGTTGCGTGGCGGAGCTCGGCAGCCTTTCCAAGGCCTCCGACACGTTGCGCGTGGCGCAGCCGGCGCTGTCGAGGCAAATCAAGCTCCTGGAGCACGAACTGCGCACGGAACTGTTCACCCGCAACGGCCGCGGCATGGTGCTGACCGAGGCCGGCCGGCTTCTGCTGGCGCGCACCTCCGGCATCGTGCGGCAGATCGACCAGATCCGCGACGACATCCAGTCGGCCAAGGGCCCGCCCTCGGGACAGGTCGTGCTCGGGCTGGTTCCGACCGTGAGTTGCGTGCTGTCGGCGCGCTTTGCGCGGCGCTGCGTCGAGACGTTTCCCGGCATCTCGCTGCGCATCGTCGAGAGCTACAGCGGCCATCTGGTCGAATGGCTGCATCGCGGCGAGATGGATCTCGCCATCCTTTACGGCCGCTCCGCCGATCTGCATCTCAATGTGCAGAGCCTGGGACGCGACAACATCGTCGCGGTCGGCCCGCGCGGCTGCGGCCTTGCGCGCAAGAAGAGCGTCGATATCGGCTGGCTGCTGCGGCAGCGCCTGGTGCTGCCCAGTCACTCCCACGGCCTCCGCGCGCTGATCGAGCACGCCGCCGCGCAGCGCAAGATCAAGCTCAACGTCCAGCTCGAGGCGGATTCGTTCCGGGTGCTGACGAGCCTCGTCGCGGAAGGCCTCGGCTTCGCGCTGCTGCCGCCCTCGTCGGTCCATGCCGAGGTCGCCGACGGGCGGCTGGAAACCGCCGTCGTCTCCAAGCCGATGACACGCGAGCTCATTTTCGCCTCTCCGATCGAGCGCCCACCTTCGACAGCGTCTCTCGCCATCACCGCGCTCCTGCGCGACGAGGTCGCCGCCTGCCGCAAGGACGGCGTGTGGGACATCAAGCTGAGTTAGATGCTTTCAGAGCGGTTTAGGACAGATGGGCGTAGGGGGGCCATCGCATGTTGTGCGAGCTGTCATGCCGGAATTTTATAGCTGGAGTGTCCGCGAGTTGCCGCTGCGCCTGAGACAGGCAACTGCACCCGAGGCCCCGTCATTGCGAGCGCAGCGAAGCAATCCAGAGTCTCTCCGCGGCGGGATTCTGGATTGCTTCGCTTGCGCTCGCAATGACGGATGATAGAGCCTACCCCGGAATTCTCACCGGCAGCGTCTCATATCCCTTGATGAAGCTGGAATAGATCCGCTTGGGCTCGCCGACCACCTCGATGCGGTCGAACCGCTTCAGCATCTCTTCCCAGACGATGCGCAGCTGCAGCTCGGCGAGCCGCATCCCGACGCAGCGATGGATGCCGAAGCCGAAGGAGAGATGGGTGCGCGGTCGGGCGCGGTCGATGATGAAATCGTTCGGCCGCTCGATCATCTCCTCGTCGCGGTTGCCCGAGACGTACCACATCACGACGCGGTCGCCCTTCTTGATCTGCTTGCCGCCGATCTCGGTGTCCTGCAGCGCCGTGCGGCGCATATGCGCCAGCGGCGTCTGCCAGCGGATCACCTCGGGCACCATGGTGTCGATCAGCGCGGGGTTGGCCCGCAGCTTGTCGTATTGTTCGGGATTTTCGTTCAGCGCCAGCACCGAGCCGGTCATGGTGTTGCGCGTGGTGTCATTGCCGCCGACGATGAGCAGGATGATGTTGCCCATCAGATTGTCGGGGTCCATGTAGCGGGTCGCCGGGTTGTGCGCCATCAGCGACAGCAAATCGTTGCGCGGCTCGGAATTGACGCGCTCGTTCCACAGCTTGGACATGTAGGCGTAGCACTCGTCCATCTCGCGGCGGCGCTCCTCGGCCGAGGCGACGATGCCGCTCTTGGGCAGCGCGGTCGAGACGTCGGACCAGCGCGTCAGCTTGCGCCGTTCCTCCCAGGGGAAGTCGAACAGGGTCGCCAGCATCTGCGTCGTCAGCTCGATCGAGACGCGCTCGACGAAATTGAAGGTCTCGTTGCGCGGCAGATTGTCCAGCACGGTCTGCGAACGCCGGCGGATCAGCTTGGCCAGCTCGTCCAGATGCTGAGGGGTGAACATCGGCGACACGGTCTTGCGCTGCGCCGAGTGCTTCGGCTGGTCCATCGCGATGAAGCTCGGATAGTCGTAGCCCTCAGGCACGTCGCGGATCGCGATGCCGCCGAGCGTCGAGTCCGAGGAGAAGATGCCGTGATTGGTGTCGACATGCATGATGTCGTTGTATTTCACCACCGACCAGTACGGCTCGATCGGCGCGTTGGTGCAGTAATGCACCGGCTCTTCCTTGCGCAGCCGCTCGAACCACGGCCACAGCGTGTCGTCCTGGAACAGCCTGGGAGCACCGGGGTGGAATTGCGACAACGGCGTTGCATAGGCCTCCTCACGCGCGCGCCGCATGCGTTCGGCTTTGTCCACTTTAACCGGCGCTTGGATGTTCATTGTGGTGCTCCAGGTTGGTTCCTTCTTCGCCTCTCCCCGTCGGAACGGGGAAAGGGAGACTTCTTCGTTCACGCCGCAATCTTGACCGGCAGCGTTTCCAAACCCTTCACGAAGCTCGAATACACCCGCTTCGGCTCGCCGACCACGTCGATATGGTCGAACCGCTTCAGGATCTCCTCCCAGATAATCTTGAGCTGGAGCTCGGCAAGCCGCAGGCCGACGCAGCGGTGGATGCCGAAGCCGAAGGACAGATGCGTGCGCGGGCGGGCGCGGTCGATGATGAAGTCGTAGGGCTTCTCGATCACCTCTTCGTCACGGTTGCCCGAGACGTACCACATCACGACCTTGTCGCCTTTCTTGATCTGCTTGCCGCGGAACTCGAAATCGGTGAGCGCGGTGCGGCGCATATGCGCGAGCGGCGTCTGCCAGCGGATCACCTCGGGCACGAAGCTGTCGAGCAGATCAGGGTTGTCGCGTAGCTTGCGGTATTGCTCCGGATGCTGGCTCAGCGCGAGAAGCGAGCCCGACATGGTGTTTCGCGTGGTGTCGTTGCCGCCGACGATCAAGAGGATGAGATTGCCGAGGAAGTTCTTCGCGTCCATATGGCGCGTCGCGTCGCTGTGCGCCATCATCGACAAGAGGTCGCTCTTCGGCGGCTGCTCGATGCGCTCCTTCCAGAGCCGCGCGAAATATTGCGCGCATTCCGTCAGCTCGGCCTGTCGCTCGTCCTCGGTCGCGACGAGTCCATCGGGGCCGGGAATGGTGGTGGCGATATCGGACCAGCGCGTCAGCTTGCGGCGGTCCTCCCAGGGAAAATCGAACAGGACGGCGAGCATCTGGGTGGTCAGCTCGATCGAGACCTGGTCGACCCAGTCGAACACTTCGCCCACAGGCAGATTGTCCAGGCACTCGGCCGAGCGCTTGCGGATGTTGATCGCGAGATTGTCCAGATGCGTCGGCGTGAACATCGGCGCCACGGTCTTGCGCTGCGCGGCGTGACGCGGCGGGTCCATCGAGATGAAGCTTTCGCGCCGCAGGTCCGGATCGATGTCGCGGATGGTGATGCCGCCCAGTGCCGACGCCGAGGAGAACACCGCATGATTGGTCTCGATCTCCATGATGTCGTTGTAACGCGTCACCGACCAGTACGGTCCGAACATGGAGTCCTTGCAATAGTGCACGGGATCTTCGCGGCGCAGCCGGTCGAAATAGGGCCAGAACGTATCGGTCCTGAACAGCTCGGGGTCACCGGGATCGAATTGCTCCAGCGGAAGCGATGACGCGCGCTCGCGCAATGCGTCGAGCTTTGCCGCGCTTTCCATGGTCCCGTGCATGACCGTTCTCCCTGACGTCGACCGCGCGATTTTTGTGAATTCTGCTCTGCGGTATTTGAACCGCAATTACAACGCGTTACGTGCGTCGGAGCAAGGGACAGTTTTGCCGCAAGATGAGGTGCGTAGCCCGGATGGAGCGCAAGCGTAATCCGGGATTCTGGCCGCCATTGATGCTGCCCCGGATTGCGCTTCGCTCTATCCGGGCTACGGGACATCCACGAACGTGATCTCCAGCACGCTCAGCCAGTGAAATCCTATCAGAAATCGCTCAAAACCGAGGTAAATCGAACCCGCTCATCTTGGGGATCTACTAATCTCTGATCTATAGTTTGAGCGAGAACGCTCCGCATCCAGAGGTTGCAGCCGTGAACGACATGCAATGGACCCCCATCGGCCCTTCCGAACCGGTCCCGCCGCCGTTGCCGCCCACACGGGTCGATTTCACCGGCAATCGCACCGAGTTCCGCAAGATGGTGACCAAGGGTGCCATGCTGGAGCTCGTGACCTTCGGCTTCTACCGGTTCTGGCTCGTTACCGACATCCGCCGCCATTTGTGGTCGAACACGTCCATCGACGGCGACGCTGCCGAATACACCGGCCGCGCCAAGGAGCTGCTGGTCGGCTTTCTGTTCGCGCTCGCGATCCTGATGCCGATCTATCTCGCCTATTTCCTCGTCGGCATCGAGTTCGAGCGCTGGCAGGGCTTTGCCTCGACGCCGCTGTTCATCTCCTTCTACGCCTTCGGCCAGTTCGCGATCTTTCGCGCGCGCCGGTACCGGCTGACGCGCACGGTCTGGCGCGGGGTGCGCTTCTGGATGGACGGCTCCGGCTGGGCCTATTCGTTCCGCGCGATGCTGTGGGGCGTCCTGGTGTTCCTGACGCTCGGCCTGGCGCTGCCATGGCGCGAGGCGTCGCTGGAGCGCTACAAGATGCAGCACACGCATTTCGGCGACCTGCAAGGCGATTTCGAAGGTAGCGGCTGGGAGTTCTTCAAGCGCGGCTGGTGGATCTGGCTGCTCACTCCGATCGCAGTGTTGATCTTCCCGCTCGCGCCGTTCCTCTATGCCGAGTTCAAGGCGCGCGAATGGCGCTGGTGGCTGAACGGCCTCCGCATCGGCGGCGTCAGTCTGTCCTCTGAGCTGCCGCACAACGCCTTCTACGGCCTCTACTGGAAGATGGTCGGCTGGTGGGTGCTGCTCTCGGTCCTGTTCGGCGCCTATCTCGGCGGAGCCACCGTGCTCACCGTCAAGCTGAGCGGCGTGCCGGCCGAGCAGTTGTTCGGACCCGGCCAGGCCGCCAAGAGCATTCCGATGTTGGTGATCATGGTGATCGGCTATTTCGCGCTGGCGCTTGCGATGAACATCATCATGCGGGTCTATCTTCAGCGCGATCTCTGGGCCATGGTGCTGGAGACCGTCGAGGTGCACGATATCGGAGCCATGGCCGACGTCCGCGCCAGCGGCGAGCTCGCCAGCGCACTCGGCGAAGGTTTTGCCGATGGTCTCGATGTCGCGGGATTCTAGATCGTGAGCGATGTGACCGCTGAGCCCGGCGCCGAGTCCAGGCCTGGACAGACGGCGATCTTCTTCGACGGCTTGTCGAGCCGCCGGCGCCAGGTCGTCCTGACGCTCGGTGACGCGCTCGAGATCGCCGAGCCCGGCGGCGTCCAGGCAGGCCCGGCCGTCACGCGCTGGGCCTATGACGAGATCCGCCGCGCCGACAGTCCGGCCGGCATCCTGCGCCTGACCTCGACATCTGCGCCGCCGCTGGCGCGGCTCGAGATTCGCGACGCGGCGCTCAGTGCCGATCTCATCGCACGCTGCCCTCGCATCGACGAGCACCAGACCACCGGTCGCGGTGTTGCAAAAATCGTGGGCTGGTCGGTTGCCGCCGCCGTTTCCATCGTCTGCGTCGTGCTGTTCGGCGTGCCGCTGGCCGCCGATCGCCTCGCGCCGCTGGTGCCGAAACCGATCGAGCGGCGCATCGGCGATGCCTCCGAGGTGCAGGTGAAAACGATCTTCCGCGGCGAGGCTTGCGGCGACGCAGCCGGTCAGGCGGCGTTCCGCAAGCTCGTCAACCGCCTGCGCGATGCCGCCGGCCTCGACGACGATGCCATGACGGCAGGTGTGCTGCGAACCTCGGTGCCGAATGCGTTCGCGCTGCCGGGCGGCAAGGTCTACGTGCTGAGCGCCTTGCTCGACAAGGCCGAAACTCCCGACGAGCTCGCCGGCATCCTCGCCCATGAGCTCGGCCACCTCAAGCATCACGACAACATGCGCGGCCTGATCTACAACGGCGGCACCTCGTTCCTGATCGGCCTGTTGTTCGGCGACGTCACCGGCTCCTCCGCCGTGATCTTCGCCTCGCGCAGCGTGGTCGAGGCCTCCTATTCGCGCGAGGCCGAGACCGGCGCCGACACGTTCGCGATCGAGATCATGCACAAGCTCGGCCGCTCGCCGAAGCCCGCGGCCGAGCTGATGTTCCGCATCACCGGCAAGGAGGGCGGCTCGGGCCTTGCGAATATCCTGGCGAGCCATCCGCTCACCGAGGACCGCCTTGCCCGCATGACCAGGGAAGACCGCCCCGCCAGCGGCCCGCCGCTGCTGACGGACAAGGAATGGCAGGCGCTGAAGGGCATCTGCGGCAGCGGGAAGATTTAGCTTCGCGACTACCGCGTCCCGTAGGCGCGGTCGCCGGCATCGCCAAGGCCCGGCAGGATAAAGCCGTTCTCGTCGAGGCCTTCATCCACCGCCGCGGTCCAGATATGCACGTCGGGATGCAGGCCGCGCAGGCGCTCTAACCCTTCCGGTGCGGCGATCAGGCAGGCGAGGCGGATGTCCTTGGCGCCCCGCTCCTTCAGCCGGTCCACCGCGGCCACCGCCGTGTTGGCGGTCGCGACCACAGGCGTCACCACGATGGCGAGGCGCTCGCTGAGATCGGACGGCGATTTGAAGAAATACTCGACCGCGGCAAAGCTCTCGGGTTCGCGATAGAGCCCGATATGGGCGACGCGCGCGGTCGGCACCAGGTCCATCATGCCGTCGACGAAGGTGGTGCCGGCGCGCAGCATCGGCACGAATACCAGCTTCTTGCCGGCGATCTTGGCCGAATGCATCGTCGCCAGCGGCGTCTCGATCACGGTATCAGTGAGCGGCAGGTCGCGCGTCACCTCGTAGCACAAGAGCATGCCGATCTCCTTGATCAGCTCGCGGAACGACTTTGTCGAGATCGATTTGTCGCGCACCAGGGTCAGCTTGTGCTGCACCAGCGGATGATCGACGATCGTGACGCCTTCCATGATCGGATGCTCCTGAAATTATCGAGCCGGCATTGCTCGCAACGACGCGCGTGGTCGCAAATCTCTTTCCATGCTCTAAAATACAGTGCCGTCGCTGATCACCTTGAGCGGCGGCGAGCCGTCGGGACGGCGCGCAAAGGCAATGGCGCGGCCCGCGGCCCAGGTGCCGCCTTCCAGGATGCTGGCGAGCGGCAATGAATCCGGCGTGCGGCCGAGCTTGGCGCGAACAAGATCGGCAACACGATCCAGCAGCGCCACCGTCAGCGCGCGCCACTCGACGACAACAAGCGAATCCACCGCATGCGCGCGATCGCCCTCGGTGGCATCGCGCAGGCGCAGCACCCCGTGATCGACGAACAGGCCGCCATTGCGGTATTCGGCGAGGCCGGTGAGGCCGTCGATGTCGGTGACGTCGAAGCCGGCGCGCTGCAGCGGCTCGATCAGCGAATAGCTCAGCCATTGCGACAGCTTGTGCAGCGGCACGAGGCCGGCGGTCGCATCATCAGTCTTGATCGCGGGATGGCGCCAGCAATCGCCGAGCGGGACGCCGGCAAGCTCGAGCCGCGATGGCCAGATCGGTCCGAGCTGGTTCAGCACCGCGGACAGGATCACGGGCGCGGGGACGGCGCCATCAGTGGCTTGTGCCGCGATGTGATCGAACAGCCCGCCTGGCCGCGGCGTGTCCTGCAGGCCGAAAATGTCGGCGCGCGCGGCCACCAGCCGGCCCAGACGTTGCAGCAGATCGGTGCGTCCCTCCAGGCCAAGCAGCGGATTGGCGTCGCTTGCCTGGAAGGCCGCGGTCAAAGCTGAAAGCGGCAGCTTTGCAAGCACATCGGCATCGACCCTGAACGGGGTGCGCGCATGGCGCGAAAACAGCCCGCCGGCAAACATGTCGAGGCTCGCGAGCGCAAGCCCCTCGGAGCGGCCGATGCCTTGTCCCGTCACCGCGTCGCGATAGCGCCAGGTCGCGCCGGCGCCGGCGTCGAGCAGCACGCTGACGATGGCGAGGTCGAACTCCGCGCGCGCCCGCGCCGCGCGATCGGGCCACGAGGTCGCATCGGCCAATTGCGCCCAGCGGTGGACGCCGCCGGACACAAAATGCCGCCAGCGCGCGTGGAAGGGAATGTCGAGCGTCGGATAGGCTTTTCGCGTCACCGCGAGCACGGCCTCGGCAACGCCATCCATGCGATCGAGATCGACGGTGAAATGCGTGAGCCCGCCGTTCAGGCCGATCTCGAGCATCCGCTCGGCACGCGCGCGAACCGCCTTCGCGGTCAGCAGCGCGCGTGCCTCTTGTTCTGAAGCGTCCGCCATTACCAGATCAGTATTTTTCCAGCGAACGCCCGACCACGCCACCCACGTCCTTCTCCGGCGCGATGTCGGTGGAGTAATAGCCGGCGGCCTTCTTGGCGGCGATCTCGACATAGGCGTCGGCCGGGATCAGCTCCGGCGGGATCGGCACGCGCTCGACGATGTCGATGCCCTGCGAGGTCAGCGCGTCGTATTTCATGTCGCTCATCGACAGGAAACGGTCGATGCGCTTCAGGCCGAGCCAATGGATCGTATCCGGCATCAGCTGCTGGAAGCGCGCGTCCTGGACACCCGCGACGCATTCGGTGCGCTCGAAATAGGCGGCAGCCGCATCGCCGTCCTCCTGGCGCTTGCGCGCATTGTAGACCAGGAACTTTGTCACTTCGCCAAGCGCGCGGCCTTCCTTGCGGTTGTAGACCACGAGCCCGAGCCCGCCCTCCTGCGCGCCGCGCGCGGATTCCTCGATGCCGTGGATCAGATACGGCCGGCAGGTGCAGATGTCGGAGCCGAACACGTCGGAGCCGTTGCACTCATCGTGCACGCGGCAAGTGATCTTGGTGCGATGGTCCGGCAGCTTGGTCACATCGCCGAACATGTAGACCGTGGTGCCGCCGATCGGCGGCAGGAACACTTTCAGGTCGGGGCGCGTCACCAGCTCGGGGAACATGCCGGCGGTCTGCTCGAACAGCGTGCGGCGCAGCTCGGTCTCGTTGGTCTTGAAGCGCTCGGCAAGGCCGGGCAGGTACCAGACCGGATCGATCGCGATCTTCACCACCGAGACGCTGCCATTGGCGTGCACGACCTCGCCATCGGCGCGCAGGCGCTTGGCCGCCAGCGCCTCGCGGATCTCGGGCAGGTCGAGCCGCGCCCGCGTCACCGCGATGCTCGGCCTGATATCGACGCCCTCGGCGATGTCCTTGCCGAAATTCTCGGCGACCAGATGCCCCCAGGGATCGAGCGCGACGATCTTGGCGGGATCGCGCCATTGCTCGAACGGGCCGATCGTCGCCGCGGGGAAGGTGTTGGTGAGATCGGGGCGCCGGATCGGATCGAGCGCGCCGGCGGAGACCGCGAGCGCGCGGTACATCGCATAGGAGCCGCCATGGCTGCCGATCACGTTGCGATCCCCGGTGCGCGACACCGTGCCGATGATCGGCCCGCGGGCGCGCGCGTCGGCGGCGCCCCAATGAATCGGGTAGGCGGCTTTCTTGCCCGGCTCCGGATGAGAGGTGAGGCGGATATGCTCAGTACGGTTCGCGCGGCTCATGGCCAAACTCCCAAAAAGCCAACGGCCCGCCGCTCGGACGGGCCTGACTTATCAGCGTTGCCGGAGCGGAGCCCGGCGACGCAATCCACCATATTGTAACGGCCCTTGGCGACAGACAAGTTAATCGTGCGGGACGGCCCGCCGCGCCGGCCGGCCCGGATCGGCGAAGGCGCCTGGATGCGCCCTATATCTATGTAATTGTTAAATTTTTTGAAGAGGCGCGTCGGCCGACTGGATAAAGCCGGCGTATTCGGACATACCGGGCGGATTGCCCCCGGAGTGCGCCAATGCCTTCAACCAACATGTCCACCGCCAGCTACATCGATCCCCGCAATGGCAAGCTCTATTCCCTGCATGAGCCGCGCTGGTGCTCGGACGAGCGCACGCCGCTGCTGGTGACACCAGGGGCGGGGATTTCGCGCGACGACATCGATCGCGGCACGCGGTCGCTGTGGCGCTACCGCGCGGCGCTGCCGGTGGAGATCAAGGATCCGATTTCGCTGGGCACCGGCTGCACGCCACTGGTCGCGCAGGATTGGGGCGAGCTGCGGCCGTTCTTCAAGCTCGAATGGTTCAACCCGACCGGCAGCTTCAAGGACCGCGGCTCCGCGGTGATGCTGTCGTTTCTCCGGCAGATCGGCGTCAACGCCATTCTGGAGGATTCCTCCGGCAATGGCGGCTCGTCGATGGCAGGCCTTGGCGCCGCCGGCGGCATCCGCGTGAAGATTTTGGCGCCGGCCTCGACCTCTCCCGCAAAAATCGCGCAGGTGCGCGCCTATGGCGCCGAAGTGCAGCTCGTCGAAGGTCCGCGCGAGGAATCGGAGGCCGAAGCCATCAGGCAATCGCGCCAGACCTTTTACGCCAGCCATAACTGGCAGCCGTTCTTTCTCGAGGGCACCAAATCGCTCGCCTATGAGATCTGGGAAGATCTCGGCTTTCGCGCGCCCGACAATGTCATCGTCCCGGTCGGCGCCGGTTCGAGCCTGCTCGGCTGCGCCTTCGGCTTCCGCGAGCTCTTGAAGGCGGGGCAGATCGCAAAGCTGCCGCGCCTGTTCGCGGCGCAGCCGCTCAACTGCTCGCCGATCGATGCCAGCTTCAAGGCCGGCGTCGACACGCCCGTCGCGCGCGAGGTGAGCAAGACCATCGCCGAAGGCACCGCGATCAAGCATCCGCTGCGCCTGCGCGAGATCATCGGTGCCTTGCGCGAGAGCGGCGGCGGCACCGTTGCGCTCACGGAAGACGAGATCGTCGCCGCCCTGCGCCGTCTTTCGCGGCAGGGCCTGTTCGCCGAGCCCACCAGCGCCAGCGCGGCCGCGGCGCTGGAGAAGCTCGCCGCCAGCGGTGCCATCAAGGCGAATGAGACCACCGTCGCAGTCCTCACCGGCACAGGGCTGAAAGCCGCGACCACGGTGGCCGATTTGGTGGGGTAGGGTGGGGCGTCTCTACGCTCGCAATGACGGACCACCTCACTCCTTCAAATCATTCACCTGCCTCACCCAGGCGCGCACATCCACGAGCACCTCGGGCAGCACCGCTCTCACCTCCGGCACGGTCATGCCGGCCTTGATGCGGGGATCGTAGAGCAGGTTGAGGATGTACTGGTCGTAGACGTCGAAATAGCCCATCGACACATTGTCGTTGAACATGGTCCACGGCACGCTCGCGGTGTCGTTGATCGGCCCGAGCGACTGCAGCACTTCTTCGTAGGCGCAGTCGAGGAAGGTGAAGTCGCTGACGTCGACAGTGAGGATGACGTCGGAATGCTCGATCTCGAATTGCTCGTTCTTGCGGAATCCTGACAGGCACTGCGGATCGAGCGAGGTGCGGATCTCGCGCGCCTTCTCCGCGCCGTAGAAGCTTGTGATGGTGCGGTAGAGGTCGCGGTCGCGCACCAGCTTCACCCGCACATTGGCCGCTTCGCTCGTGTCCGTCATGGCGATGTCGAGATGCTGCACGCGCGCGGCAATGTCGGCCACGACCTTCCCGAGCTGCACCTTGCGGTCGGCGCGGTCGGTCTCGGCGAACACGCGCACCGGGGCGTCGAACTTGCGGATGCGATCGACGCGGCCGGCGAGATGGTATTCGGCGCCGAAGGCAGTCTTGAAAAAGCCGTCGACGATCTCGGCGTCGGTAAAGCTTTTTTTCTCGGTGCGCTGGCGCGAGGCGACCGCGGGCAATTCGCCGGCGGTGGCCGTGGTAGCGGTATCAGGCACAGATGTGAGCGCTGCAAACGCCAGCAGGGCGAAGCGTAGGGCAGGTGGGACCAATGCGCTCATCGTCGTGCAACGCTGCCGTATTCGCTGCGTGCACACAAGTCCGCAAATGCGCGCGTCAAGCAGATTCCGTCCGCTTCAGGCACGGTGCCGTAGGGTGGGCAAAGCGAAGCGTGCCCACGCATTTTTCGCGATCGAGACAGATGGTGGGCACGGCGCAAATGCGCCTTTGCCCACCCTACGGCACCGTCGATGCGGCTAGTTGTTCAGCACCACCACTGTCGTGCCGACATTGACGCGGCTGTAGAGGTCCGTGACGTCGTCATTGGTCATGCGGAAGCAGCCCGAGGAGACGGCCTGGCCGATCGTCTCGGGCTCGTTGGAGCCGTGGATGCGATAGAGCGTCGAGCCCAGATACATGGCGCGCGCGCCGAGCGGATTCTCGATGCCGCCCTTCATGTGGCGCGGCAGGTCCGGCCGGCGCGCCAGCATTTGCGACGGCGGCGTCCATTCCGGCCATTCCTTCTTGGCGGTGATCTTGTGCACCCCGCCCCAGCGGAAGCCGTCGCGGCCGACGCCGATGCCGTAGCGCAAAGCCTGGCCGTTCCCGAGCACCAGATAGAGCCGGCGCTCGGCCGTGTTCACCACGACCGTTCCGGGGGCATAATTGCCGTTATACATGACGGTGGCACGTGGGATCGGGCTCGCGCCGCCACCGAGATAGCCGGTGGAACTGGTGCCCGTGAAGTCGACCATCCCCGCGGCGGATGCGCTGCTCGCTCCGATCGTCGCGGCCACCATGGTGGCGACAGTTGCGGCAAGAAACCGGATCATTCATTCCCCCCAGCAAAAAAAATCGATTCAATGGCAAAACACAGGCCATATTTGCCGGCGTTTCGCAAGCCACGGCCGCGTGAGGCGTGGTGGTTGCCGTTACCAAATCGGAAACCGCCTCAAAACACTGTTAGCCAAACAAGCGCATCGCGGCGCGGGACAGGGCCGCAATGCCCGCACTTGCTTTGACGGGCCGCGCGAACAATGATTGATCCGATGGAACGTCGGAAATGGCCTTGCGGGAGTATGGGATGAACGGTGCGGAAAGCCTGGTGCGGACGATGGTCAAGGGCGGGGTGGACGTCTGCTTCACCAACCCGGGCACCTCAGAGATGCATTTTGTCGCGGCGCTCGACCGCGTGCCCGGCATGCGCTGCGTGCTCGGCCTGTTCGAAGGCGTGGTGACGGGCGCGGCCGATGGCTATTTCCGCATGAAGGGCACGCCTGCCTCCACCCTGCTGCATCTCGGTCCGGGTCTCGCCAATGGCCTTGCCAATCTGCACAACGCCAAGAAGGCCAATTCCGGCATCGTCAACATCGTCGGCCAGCATGCCGTCTACCACATCGACTACAATGCGCCGCTGACCTCCGACATCGAGGGCCTGGCCCGGCCGATGTCATCCTGGGTCCGCACCTCGCCGAATTCCAAGGCGGTCGCCGCCGACGGCGCCGCCGCGATCGCCGCCGCCAAAAGCGCGCCGCCGCAGATCGCGACCCTGATCCTCCCCGCAGACACCGCCTGGAACGAGGCCGACGGCATCGCCGAGGTTCCGGCCGAGCAGCAGCGCGCCAGCTATTCGCCGCAGGCGGTCGAGAAGGCCGCAAGGATCCTGCACGGGGACGGCGAGGGGACATTGTTGCTGATGACCGGCAGCGCCTTGAGCGAGCACGGCCTGGCGCTGGCCGAGCGCATCGCCGGCAAGACCGGCTGCACCGTGATGGGCCCGACCTTCCGCCCGAAGATGGCGCGCGGCCGCGGCCGTTACTCGATCGACCGTATCCATTATGTGATCGAGAACGCGCTGCCGATGCTGGCAAAATTCCGTCACATCGTGCTGGTCGAGTCCGACGATCCCGTGGCGTTCTTCGCCTATCCGAACAAGCCGAGCATGCTCAAGCCCGAGGGTTGCGAGGTCCATCGCATGACCTCCTGGGGCGAGAATTCGGTGGCGGCGCTGGAAGCGCTCGCCGGCGCCGTCAAGGCCAGCGCCAGGGACGTCAAGCCGCAAGCTTTGCAGGAGTTGGTCAAGCCGACCGGTGCGCTCAGCTTCGCCTCGATCGCGCAGGCGATCGCCTGTGCGATCCCCGAGAACGCCATCATGGTCGACGAGTCCCTCACCACCGGCCGCGGCTTCTTCCCGCCGACGGCCGCTGCCGCACCGCATGACTGGCTGCAGAACATGGGCGGCTCGATCGGCTTCTCGACGCCGCTGTCGATCGGCGCCGCGATCGCCTGTCCGGATCGCAAGGTCATCACCATGGTCGGCGACGGCAGCGCGATGTACACGATCCAGTCGCTGTGGACCCAGGCCCGCGAGAACCTCAACATCGTCACCATCGTGTTCGCCAACCGCATCTACCAGATCCTGCGCGGCGAGTTCGACAATGTCGGCGCCGGCGAGCCCGGCCAGCGCGCCAACGACATGCTGAGGCTCGACCGTCCCACGCTCGATTTCGTCGCGCTGGCCAAGGGCATGGGCGTGCCCGGCCGCGCGGTGACAAATGCCGACGAGTTCAACAAGGCGCTGGCGGAAGCCGTCGCCGAGCCGGGCCCGCGGCTGATCGAGGTGCAGATGTAGGTCGCGCCGCGAACTCCGGCCCTCTTGTAGCCCGGATGGAGCCAACGGGTCGGCGCAAAGCGCCGCCCGATGACAGGCTCCGCGTAATCCGGGACTCGTGCAATTTGCGAGAACCCCGGATTGCGCTACGCTCCATCCGGGCTACGAACTATCTCGCACGCGTGATGGCCCGGAGGCACGATGCAGACCGAGCTGAACAAGGTGATCGCGGCGCTCAGGGAGTTCTATGCCCAGGAAACATTCCTGTTCGAGAAGGACGTCGGCGAACGCGCCATCACGCACCGCTTCGCCGTCTATCTCGAGCAGCAATTTTCGGGCTGGGCCGTCGACTGCAACTACGACCGCCTCGGCGAGCGCACGCTGCATCTGCCGCGCGGCAGCATCATCTCGACCGACGATCATCTCGGCAAGTCGATCTATCCTGACGTCGTCGTGCACCAGCGCGAGATCCCGAACAATCTGCTCACCATCGAGATCCGCAAGGCCAGCAATCACACGCCGCTCGAGCACGACCAGCACAAGCTGATGGCGCTGACCGATCCGCACATCTGGTTCGCCTATTGGATCGGCGTGCTGCTGGTGCTAGACAAGTACGGCGTGACGATGTCGGAAGTCTATCTCAGCGGCGTCCTCGATCCGCCGCAGTCGCTCTGGCTCGCGGCGCGGCTTGCGGAGAGCGGCCTCACAGCCGCGCACAAGACTGCATTGTGACGTGCTGAAGCCGAACGGGTTGGGCCTACAGCACCGCTCTCTCCGTTCCCTCCCCCCTTGTGGGGGAGCGCCAGGGAGGGGGGTACCACACGGGGATTTAGCTGCCCTCATTTCATCGTCAATAATCGAAACCTTTTGCTGGGCTACCCCTCTCCCTAGCCCTCCCCCACAAGGGGGAGGGAACGCACCTTCGTCGGCGCACTAGTCCTTGTCATCATTCACGCGCGTGAAAACAAAAAGGCCGCCCGCATGACACGGACGGCCTCGCATCGTGAACCCTCACCCGCTCAATGCAGCGGAGCACCATTACCGAGCGCGTAGGTCACCAGATCCTTCAGCTTGAAATCGGGACCGGTCACCGGCGCCCAGTTCGGGTCGAGCGACAGCACGGAGGAGGCGTCGCCGAACATCATGCCGAGGAAGACTTCGGCGACGATGCGGCCGCCGACCGGGCCGAGCTGCGGCGTCGTGATTCCGGTCGCCGGCGCGCCGGTGGCGGCGACCGTGACCTTTGTCGCGTACTGACGCGCTTCCGCCAGGATGTAGGTCCAGAGCGGGCAATTGCCTTTGAACGCGCCGTTCGCGATCGACGCGATCGGAACCTGCGGGTCGCCGGCACCGGGATTGTCGACGGCCCGGCCGATTTTGATCTGCTCGTCGGTCAACGGCGTCTGGTGCATCGCCCTCGCGACCGCCTGGCCCGAGGGCAGGCCAAGCCGCCAGCCGCGTTCGAGATTGCGCAGCGCCAGCGACGACGGGTTGGAGGCGACCTCCGGCGGCAGCTGGCGCAGCGGATCGACCAGCGAGGTGTCGATGCGATAGGCGAACTGGAGGCGCCGCTTGTTGTCGGGATTGGTGCTGTCGTCCTCGACGCCATAGGCGCGTGTGTCGACGTCGATGAAGCGACCCCAGTCGATGGCGCGTCCCGGCCCCATGCTGCGGAAGCCGGTCAGCGCGTTGGTGTCGGGGTTGTTGGGGTCGGGGAAGATCTGCAGCAGCATGTTGGCGGCGTCGTTGAGCCGATAGCCGGGCCGGATCATGGAATGACCGAGCCGGTAGGCCGCGACCGAAAACTCGACCGGCATGTAGGGATAGGTCTTCCAGTGATAGTAGGCGAGCTTGCTGCGATCGTAGCGGCCGCCGGTCTTGAGATCGTTCAGCACGGTCGCATTGACGATGCGCGGCAGGAAATCGTTCAGCACGACATACTGGTAGTGGAAGCGGACACGCTGTTGCACGTCCTGGAACGAGAGGCCGCCGTTGTCGTCGACCATGCGGTTGTGGAAGCGCAGCATCAACCCCTGGAACTGCGAGACGATGCTGTTCTCGTCGTTGCGGGGATCGCCGATCAGGGCGCGACCCCTGAAGCGCGGCAGGTCATTGGCGTTGGAGACGCCGGTGCCGGTGAGCGGGTCGCCGAGCAGAAACTTGCCGTTGCCGTCGTACATGTAGGGCTGATCGTTCGGCCCGCGACCGTAGACATTGTCCAGATCGAAGGACGGCGTGCGGAAATCGATGAGCCCGTCGGGATCCTGCTGCTTGGCCAGCGAGCTCACCGGATCGAAGGTGATGTCGTGATCGACGAACTGGCCGAAATAAGTGTAGAGCGCGGGAATTCCGCTCTCCTCGGCATCGGGACCGTCCTTGGGCGGATCAAAATCGCCGACCATGTTATCGGCGAGGGCGGAGAGGTTGGCAATGTTGTCGGCTTCGTTCGGACCGAACGTCGCCGGCGTCAGCGTGCGAAACATGCGGCCGAAGCGGCCTTGTGACAGTGGGGAACGGGTGGCGTTGAGGCCGCGCGGCGTAGTGGCGTGACGACTGCTCATAAAGTACCTCCTTGAAAAGTTACGACGGAAAGCAACTAAAGCTGAAGTTGTTCGTGATGAAATATGCAGGTGAGGCTAGACGCAGCAGTTCGGCGTCTCAATGCGCTGCTTCACACATTGTGCGGTGTCGATCCGGTTCCAGCAGCAAGTGCTGCGAGCAAGCTGCGGATGCGCATCGCAAATTTCTCCAACGCAGATGCCGGATAACATTCTCGTCATCGCCATCAGCGCTTCGAGAACGCTTGACGAAGCGAACTTGCTGTTCGCGTAAAAATTGTATTTGAGTGCATGCTGCCGCGGCGACGGTCGCGGCTTCCCGGACTGCTCCGACGCATTGTCGTTCGTGTCCTGGTGCCGGAGCGTGCGCTGCGTTCGGCAATGTGATCCCGGCCACAGTTTGCAGCCGCGGTCCCGCCTATCTTCCCAGCACTTGCACGCGTCGATCCTGCGGGACTACGCTTCCCCTATTGGGGATCAGACATTTTGGAGGTTGTGATGCAAAGATCATATCTGCTGGCTGCGACTGCGGCGCTGGCGCTCATCATGCAGACACCGCTTGCACTGGCGCAGAGCGCGCCCGCCGCGGGGACCACACCGCCGGCGGCTGCCGCCACCACGCCGCCTGCTGCCAACACGGCACCTGCTGCGACCACCGCACCGGCTGCGACCTCGACGCCGGCAGCAAGCACCGACACCTCCACCGCGCCGGCCGGCGCGAAGAAGAGTGCCGAGAAGAAGCCGGCGAAGAAGAAGATGACGCGGCAGCAGGAGATCGATCATTCGATCGACAGCGGCACCGTTCCGGCGCGTTATCGCAGCTCGGTACCGAAGGAGTACCAGCAATACATTCCGTTCGAGAAGAAGTGACGGACTGCACTGCGGCGCGATGTGCACCCGCCTCGCGCCGCGGTGGAACCTGACGGGAGCCATGCAGGCGTGATGGCATGATCTGATCTGCGTCCCCAGTGGCGGGCTCCGGAGCCGGTGTTACACTAGGCCAGGGCGAGGGGGATGATCAGATGGTTGACGATGCGAAGGATGCTGGCCTTGTGGCGATGATCAGCAGCATCCTGGGCGGCAACAAGCGTGCAGATGCGGCCAGCCCGCCGCCGCTTGCCGACTTCCTTCCGGCTGCGTCGGCGCCGGCGCCCGCCGCAGCGATCCCCGAAATTCCCGAAGCGGAGTCGCCGAAGCTCCAGACCCCGCCCGGTGACCCCTCCAACGGCGCATCCGATGCAGCGGCGGCGGCTGCGAAGCCGGTCGTGCCTGCCGGTCAGCCCCTGACGGCGGACGGCAAGCGGCTCTTGCCGGCGCAAGCGATCGCCGATCTCGTGCTTGGCGAGCTCAGAAAGATCGAGGGGTTTCCCGCCTCCGGCGTCTCGGTCACGGTCTACGGTTACAAGCACTGGAATGCGATGATCGCCTTCGCGCCGTTCTCGACCAATTTCCAGAATGCGACGCGGTTCCGCCAGGCCCTGCCAGACCTCGTCTTCAAGCTCCGTCGTTTCGTCGAACTTGAGATATAAGGATCGATGGATTGGGTTAGATCGATGCGAGCCCAGGAACTCGTCCACCTCTCCCCGATTGGCAGGGGTGTTCACCGTTCGACAGGATTTTTGAATTGAGCGTTGCCTTTACCAAGGAAGAGAGCGCCGAGACCGCCTCCGAGACGTTGCTGCCGGATCGCCCGATCTCGCCGCATCCGAACCTCGTGACGGAAGCAGGCCTGCAGGCCTTGCAGTCGCAGCTCCATCTCGCGCGCGAAGCCTATGAAGCCGCGCAAGCCGTCGACGACGTCAACGAAAAACGCCGCCAGTCGGCGGTGCCATTGCGCGATATCAGGTATTTCGGCGAACGGCTGCGCACCGCGCAGCTCGTTCCCAATCCGGCCTCGAACGATGTCGTCGCCTTCGGCAGCACCGTGACCTTCAGCCGTGCCGACGGCCGCGTGCAGACCTACCGCATCGTCGGCGAGGATGAAGCCGACCCGAAGGCGGGCTCGATCTCGTTCGTATCGCCGGTCGCGAAGTCGCTGATGGGGAAGGCGGTGGGTGACGTCGTGGGCACGGGCGCGCAGGAGATCGAGGTGCTGGCGATCGCTTAAGGCAGCGCGTTGGCCGTGCCCTCCGTCATTGCGAGGAGCCCTTGCGACGAAGCAATCCGGAGTCTCTCCACGGAAAGATTCTGGATTGCTTCGCTGCGCTCGCAATGACGTGGTTGGAGCAGTGCTTGCTCGCGGGCGTCCGGCCCGCAGCGCCCGCCTTTCTGATGATTGCATCATGCTCCTGTTTTGCCCGACGGAGCAAGACAAATTCGGAAAATTCGTAGTCCGTCCGGCCGGCGCCGGCTACTGTGCATGGGGTTGTTTTGACGATTTCGACGGAGCGGGAGCAAGACGTCAGTCCGTCCATGCTCTTCGAGCCACGCGAAGCCTTTTGGCGAAGCGTGGTGGGCGCACAAGGGATCGAACCTTGGACCTCTCCCGTGTGAACCACAATCCGTAGACCTGAGCCAACCAAATCCGGCCATAGTTGGGATATAAAAACTCCTTTAATTGATGGTGGTTATGGACGCATCCGACCATAAGAGCCCATAGGTGGCCTTGCTACATTTTGTATGCCCCCGTTGTGCCCGCCGCGGATTTTCCCTTGGGGCATAAAAGCGGGGGAGGTCTGAGGCCCGGTTCTGTTCGAGGGCTGATCGCCCTTCTTGCCGGGCACACCGGGTACAGAGAGAGGGAAGGAATCGTGATGGAGCCGGCCAACCAGCTGACACTTACCGATGCGGTGATCCGCAACGCAACGCTGCCGCCGGGTAAGGCGCAGCATTATCTCCACGACGACAAACTGCCCGGTCTCGCCTTGCGCATGCGCGTCACCGGCGGCCGGACCTGGGTCTATCTCTTCACCAAGCCGGGGGTGAGGGGGACCCAGCGCAAGACCCTCGGCGCGTGGCCCAAATATAACGAGAAGGCCGCGCGCAAGGCCGCCACCATCGCCGCAGGCGAGGTCGTCAAGGGCTTAGACCCGAATGACGCAAAACGCGAGGCAAGGCGGCAACAGGTTGCCGAGAAGCAGCGCACTATGCTCGCGACCCTCATTGCTGAAGATGGTTCATACCAGACGTCCCTGACCGAACGTCAAGTCGTCAACTGGAAGCCAGCGATGTCAGCGCTGCGGCGCGGGCTCAAGGATCACGCCGAGAGCGGCGTGGGGGACCTGACGCGACGGCAAATCATGGCTGCGGTCGAAAAGATTGCCAAGACCGGCAAGCGCGGTGCAGCCAAGGACTTGCGCAAGCACGTGCATACCTTCCTCGAATGGTGCGTTGGCGAAGGTTATGTCGAGCACAACGTTCTCGCCGGCTATCGCGCGCCCAAGGAGACCCGTGCGCAGAGAGTCGGACGCCGAACGAAGGGGCGCGCGCTGACCGATGAGGAAATCATCAAGGTCTGGGATGCATCCGGCAAGCTCGGGGCTTTCGGTCTCCTGGCACGCATGTGCCTGCTCGGCGGCCCGCGCCGCAGCGAACCTACCATGATCGAGTGGCGAAAGCACATCATGGACGACCGGATCACCTTCGATGCGGCGTGGACCAAGATGGGGCTGCACCACGATGTGCCGCGCACTCACCTGGTTGACGAGGTACTCACGGCCGCGAAACATTTTCAGCGAGCAACCTCCGACTATGTCTTCCCGTCACCGAAGACCGGCGGCCAGATGTCCGGCTTCACCAAGATGGTCAACCGCCTAGTCAAGGAAGCGAGCGTCGCCAAGTTCACCATGCATGACCTAAGGCGCAGCCTGCGCACCATCATGTCACGCTGTGGCTACGACAACCAAATCCAGCGGCTGTGTGTTGGGCAAAAGCCAAGCGGAATCGATCAGGTTTACAATCACGACGAACAGTGGATCATCCGCAAGATGGCGTTCGAAGCGGCTCACGACTACATTGCGGAGTTGGTCGGCGCGAAACGGGTCGGCAAAATCGTGCGCCTGCAACGGACGAATCCGCTTGACCCGATCAAGGCCGAGCTCCTCGGCCGTCTCCGTGAGCATTATGCGTCTGAGCCGTCCTAGCGGTCTTATCGCACTTGGCCAGATAGTCGCGCACCGCATCGACACGATAGAGGGGCCGGCCATCGACGTAGCGCCATTTCAGCGGGTGGTTCGAATCGCGCCGCCACTGCTCCAGCGCCCCGGGTGTGCGCCGGATGACCGCGGCCGCCTCCAATGCGGTCAAGTTAGAGCTGCCCGGCAGCGCATCGATATCGAACGTCGCGGGCGGCGGCATGCCACGGTTCTTGCGACAGCGCTTCGTGGCAGGCGGCGTTTTCCGGCTACTTGGCGCGCCTAACGCGTCGATCGGAGTCTTTTCGTCCTTGCCGTTCATGCCTCGGTCCCGAACCACGATCGATCTGAGGCGATAAGATCGTACGCTGCTCTAGCAAGAAAGAAATCAAGTGCGCTGGTATGGCTGCTGGGTTGTCGTGGCGTACAAAACGGACGAACTGCTTCGGTTGATCTAACAGGCGCCCGGGGCCGCGTCATTCCGGCCTTCGGCCTAATAACCTGGAGGTCTCGATATTCGCGTTCAGACAGGCGATGGATTGGCTAAGTTTTCTGAAGTTTTGTCGGTTGGGACATGCGGGTTTTCCCTCGACCCGGCACTTTGCAGGTGCTTTCCCCGCCTGTCGGACTTCCATTCGCCGCAAAATCTCCCATATTTGCCGCAGGCAGGCGAACGGATTCGCGCTCGTGGAGGGAGCATTTGGCAAGCTTGTTCTTCTCATATTCCCATGCTGACGAGGTCTTGCGCGATCAGCTCGAGAGGCAGCTTTCGCTTCTCAAACGTCAGGGTGTTATCGAAGTTTGGCATGACCGACGCATTGACGCCGGGCAAGACTTCGCCGCAGAGATCGATCGGCATATCGAGACGGACGATATCATCCTGCTCCTCGTCAGCTCGGATTTCCTTGCTTCCGACTATTGTTACGATATCGAAATGAAGCGGGCGATGGATAGGCACGACGCTGGAGAAGCCATCGTCATTCCGGTCATCCTTCGCGCTTGCGATTGGCGCGGCGCACCGTTCGGAAAGCTGAACGCCACTCCGCCCGACGGCAAGCCGATTACGCAGTATCCCGACCGAGACCAGGCCCTGCTCGAGGTCGCGAAGGCCGTTCGCGCAGCTGCAAATCGCGTTGAACCGCCGCACTTGACCCGCGAGCCGCTGAGACCGAGTTCGCAGGCGAGAAGGGCATCAACCCCTCGGTCCAGCAACCTTCGGCTCGCAAAGGAATTCACTGACCGCGATCGGGATCGGTTCAAGCACGAGAGTTTCGAATACATAGCGAAGTTCTTCGAGAATTCGCTTGATGAGCTGGAACGTCGCAACCCGGGGATCGAAACGGGCTTCCGGCGCGTCGATGCAAATCGATTTACTGCCGCTGTCTACAAGAACGGCCGAGCGATCTCCCGCTGCACCGTGTTCATTGGTGGCATCGGCGCAGACGGTATCGCTTATCTCGCAAGCGAAAGCACGGAGAGCAACGCGATGAACGAATCGCTATCGATTCGGAGCGACGAACACGATCTCTATCTCACAAGCCTCGGAATGCAGCGGGGCACTGGAAGCCATCTGTCGCAAGAGGGAGCGGCCGAATACTACTGGTCGATGTTAATTGAACGATTGCAAGGAAATTGAGATGCTGTCACCGGACGAATTCAGCGTGGGACATATTGCCTCGGCCAGAGGGCTAACCCTCGTTTTGCCTGTCGATCATTATGACCACTTATCCCTCGTCACGACGGTCCACGCCGAGCCTACGGCGATCCTGTTGGACGACCGCGACCAATTCGAGGCGTTTGGTTGTCAGGCGAATACCAACTACAAGGGAATTCTCATCCCTGATGTCCGGATCGAACTCGATGAAACGTGCGTTCATGACGCGGCAGGGCGCTGGGCAGTGCCCGGCATGGTCGTCCGCCGCGATGACGCGCTTTTCATCTCAACGCGAACGGACCGTCGGCCTGGCAGCAGTCAGCTTGTCGCGCTTCAAAGAGGGCTTGTGGCCTGCGAACCGAGTATGGCGATTGGGTTCACCCGGTGGCAGATCGTAATCGGAGACAGACACAATAAGCGAACGCTGAAAATCATTGATCTAGAGTCGAAGCCAAACTGAAATCATTGCCGTATGTGGGGATCATTGGCGGAAGCTGCTGCCGTGCGCCTCGAGACATCCGGCGATGATGCAGTCTGCCAAGATCCTGTCGGAATTGATCGTTGGCTTCGTCGACCCTAATCCTTGCAAGGATCAGACCGCACGTCGTGTTCGACTGAGTATCCCACGAGCAAATTGATCCCGCACCCTTTCCGGTGCTGGGACCCATCGAGATATGCTGTCTGGAGCCGGATCAAGCGCATGCTCGATTGCAGGACCGTCAAGCTGCCTCGACAGCCTTCTTAACTGCGTCAAAGTTGAATGAGAGGGCCCAACTCGCGCCATTGTTCAGCAGTGCTTTTGGACTGTCGAACGCCTTCTCGAGTTTTACGCCAATCAACTTCTTCTTGAGATCGGCGCCCGTTTGGACCTCCCAATTGATCCAATCACTTTTTGCAGCACTCTTGCCCACGATACACAATACGTGTGTGGCCTTAGAAATGAGGGGCTTGATCTTTGATTTGATATAGGTGGCGTTTGTACTATTGATGGCATCCTTCAGCGAACCGTTATATAGCTCAAAATCAAACTCCCGGTTCTTATCCCAAGCCAACAATAGATTCTTATAGTGCGAATCGTTATCGTAGTCGAAGCTAATAAACACAACCTTCTTTGGCATCATCATCTCCAGTAGAGGCGATCGGCTCTGACTGATCAAGCCGATCGCAAGACACTCGGTGTCGGAGTCAAGACTTTACCAGACTCGGGATTTTTTTCAATCTCAGGTTGGTCCAGCTGACGAGTGCTAATCAGAATACTTCTGCGAGCTCAATGGGCGGAAGGCCGAGATGGACGTCCGATGACAGACAAGGACCGCCGCCGATACAAATACGACTTCTTCCTGAGTCGTCGAGGGGCGGTCGCAGAAATTGCGCGTGAAGTATCCGATGTTCTGACCGAACGGGGATACAGTGTAGTCGTTCAGGATTACGATTTCCGACTCAGTGACAACGTAATCGAAAAGATGCATGAGAGCGTCAGGGATGCGCGCGACCTTATAGTTCTATTCTCGATCGACTACGAGCAGTCGCCCTATTGCCGGAAAGAATTTACAAGTTTCGAGGCACAGCGGCTGAGCGAGCCGGGGGAAAGAAGTATTGTGGTGCTTCGTTGCGATGACGCCCCGATGAAGGGGCTTCTCGCTGACGTTGCCTATCAGGATCTTGTGGGGATCGAGGACCGCGACGAGCGCAAGCGTCGCATTATTGCCGCCGCTGAACGTCAATCTCAGTCAGCACCAGCTCCTCCACGTCCATTTATTGCCCTTCCTCCACGCGTTCCAAGTTTCACTGGCCGTGTCGACGAGCTTGATCGTCTTGACGCGATTCTGATCCATGACAAGCCTGCGGTTGTCACGCAAACTATTGGTCGGGTTGCGCTGCAGGGTATGGGTGGTGTCGGAAAAACATCGCTTGCCGTCGAGTATGCTCATCGCTACCGAGAACTCTATGCTGGCGTTTGCTGGTGTCCTGCCGAGACGCGGGCAGATCTGTTGGCGGCGCTTGCAAGCCTAGCGGCCACGCTAGGGCTCGCGGAGGCAGAGGAAGCCGATACAGAAAAGGCGGCAAAAGCCGCGCTCCAGCGGCTTGCCGAGCACCGCGCGAATTGGCTGCTGGTTTACGACAACGTGGCGAGTCCGAACGAAATTGTGGGACTTTTACCGTCTGCCGGCGCCCGCGTCCTGGTCACGTCGCGATTCTCGGACTGGACCGGCCACGCTGATGAAGTGGCGCTGACGGTCCTGTTCCCTGAAGAAGCTGTAACTTTCCTTCAGAGCCGCGCAGCCCGTGAAGATGCGGCGGGTGCGCGATTACTTGCGGAGGCGCTGGGGTATCTTCCACTCGCTCTTGACCACGCCGCAGCCTATTGCAAACGCACACAACTGGGCTTTGCTGAATATGCGTCGAGCGCCTCGACACTTATAACCAATGCGCCGCGCGACGTGATGTATCCACGCAGCGTCGCTGTGACATTCGACCTGGCCATTGCTGAGGCGGAGGATCGCTGCAGCGCCGCCGGACAGGTTATGGCATTCCTAGGCTATTGCGCGCCAGTACGCATTCCAATCTACTTCCTTCAAGCGTTTGGCAATCGAGATGAAGCGATCGCGGTCCTAGCCGAGCTATCGCTCGTCAAACATGAACCGTTCGACGATGGCGTCCACGCGGTGACTGTGCATCGATTGGTTCAGGCAATCGCGCGTCGCAGGGCGGAAGCCAAGGGCATTGCGCGGGCCACGATGGAGCGCGTCGAGGAGGGACTATCGATGGCTCCCCCACCAAGCCCACAAAGGAGTGGCCTTGGAGTATTCCGGCAACTCATCCCTCAACTGCGACCGCTCGTCCATCGACAGCACCTCTGGCGTCATCAACTCGAGCATTGGGCCTGGGAATTCAGTCATTTAGCCGACAGGTGTGATCAAGCCGCCGACGAGCTGGCCGCCGCTGGACTTGCCGACAAATCGGAAAAGACGCGCGAACGAGCTACCAAGCTGCGCGAACACGCGCGCCGTTTGGAGGGAATTAGGCGGGCTCGCCGTCACTAGAGCGTGGCTCAATTTCCTTTGAATGGACCCGAAGCTTTCTCGCTCAGTTCATTTCAGCTCGAAGCCGGCCGCTGACAATCTCGCCTGCAGTTTTATCTGCCACTTAGGGTCTTCAAAGGTGTCAAAGACGACGCCGTCCAGATCGGAGGGGCGTTCGAAGTTCGGGAAAACAGCGTCCGGATGTTTATATACGACGAAGACGTTCTCCCAGCCCAGTCTTCCATAAAAGAAGCCAAGCTCCAAAAGTACGTTTTGTCGTGCCCGAAATTGAAGTGCCCGGTCGCCAACGCCCGATGTATCATACTGACGACGCGACGCTCCGTAGTCATCTGCGCCTAGGAGAACGATCGCAAACCGCGCGCGGCCCGCAACCGTCATGAACTTTTGGAATAACGACTGAGGCGATTCATCTCGCCTGGACAAAACAATCGCTTCCACGCTGACCGAACCGAGAAAGTCTTCCAATTGTGTCAGCGGCTCTAAATCGTGCCCGTGTACCACAAACACGGTTTTAGGGGAGCCTTGTGGCGTCTGCCCTTCCGCCGAAGAGCGCACGTCACTTGCAAGCCGCGCTGCAATGATCGGCGCCTCAGCCTTACTCACAACAGGCGATGGCGTTGGACTTGCGTGCAGGTACCTTTCAGCAGCCTCCGCGATCTCGGTGGCGGCCCTGATTGTATCCTTTTTGCTTGGTCGTCCGACGAACCGTAGCCATTGCCGTGATGCCAAGGCGGGTGGCAAAGGCAAAGGCTCATGCAGAATAACGGGAATGATCAATCGCCCCGGTACCCTCGCGGCAATCTCGATCTCCCGTCGAACCCAATCGGAGCGCAATGATCGCGGCGACAGAAAGAACAAAAAACCAATTGCGGCCGTGAGCGCCTCTGAGATCGAGGCGTTCCATTCTTCTCCCGGCTTAAGATCGGCGATATCCATCCACAACTGGATTGGCAGGGAACGGAAATCAAGTTCCTCTCTGACGGCATCCACGAGCGGGCGTACGAGCGCCAGATCCTCCCTGGCGTATGAAACGAACAGATAAGGCTTGATAGGCATGCGAATTCGCCCCGCTTGCTCTGATGCGCGCGTCCGTTTGCCGAAGCTCAACTCCGGGCGCCTCGGGTCTCACTCATTGGGTGGCACCGTTTTTCCGCGCTCCGGTCATCGCAAGCTTTCGGGCGCCGGATCCCGATAGTTCTACCAGAGAGCGTCGCGCCCCTCCACCGCCGCGCGGGTCGCTCCCTTGGAGTCGTCCCAGGCGTGGCGCGCTTCACATCTTGCGCTCGCATGTTGACCCTACCGGGACTTGGCTTACAATTGCCGGCTGCGCCGGGGCGGCGGGGGGGCAAATGGTTGAGGTGTCGCGATGTCCACATCAGAACCCGGCAGACCTCCCAGAACAGTCGCGCTTTTCAGCGGCCATATGATCGACGCGCCCGATCGAAAGGCGCCACGGTTTCCTTCAAACAAGGAGCCCATCGCGGCCGCGGCAATCACCAACGCCCTTTCGGAGGTTGGTGTTCAGCGAGGGGACCTTGCAATCTGTGGGGGCGCTTGCGGAGGCGATCTGATATTCGCCGAAGCCTGCCTCGCGCGAGGCATGCGGCTTGAACTCTATATTCCGTTCGAGGAGACGACCTTTCTTGCGAACTCAGTGGATTTCGCTGAAGGCAATTGGCACGAGCGGTATCTTGCGGTTAAATCGAGAGCACAACTCCACATCATGCCGGATGAGCTGGGCCCATTGTCGGCAGATGAGAATGCTTACGAGCGCAACAATCAATGGATGCTCAAGCAAGCGAGCCGGTTCGGTGATGAAAAGATTGCCTTCATCTGTCTATGGAATGGAGAGGGGGGCGACGGACCGGGCGGCGCGCATCACCTCATGGAGGAGGCGGAGCGCAAAACTTCGCGGATTTATTGGCTGGATACGAGGACACTCTGGGGGTAGAGGGGAAGAATGCCATCGTGTTTCATGATCATGCCCTATGGCCGCAAAGCGACTCAGGCTGAGCCTGGACGCGGCCCGGCCGAGATCGATTTTAATGCGCTTTGGGATCGCGCTTACGTCCCGACAATAAAGGCCTTGGGCTACGAGCCGGTACGGGCCGATCAAGACACGGGCGCGTTGATTGTGAGCCAAATGCTCGAAAGGCTCTATTTTGCCGATCTCGTGCTAGCCGACATGACGATTCCCAATGGAAACGTATACTATGAGGTTGGCATTCGCCACGCCTCGCAGAAGACCGGTTGTGTCCTGCTCGCGGCCGAGTGGTCCAAGCAATTGTTCGACGTTGTTCAGATGCGGACCATCCGATATCCGCTAGCCGACGGCAATATCCCAGACGCGACGGCGGCCGCAGTTCAGGCTGCAATTAGGGACGATATTAGGTCGCTGTGTGCTGGGATTTCGCCCATGCATCAGTCGATCCCCGGATATCCGATGAATGTCGATCCGCGGAAGGCGTCGACGATGCGCGATCAACTCGCAGAACTTGCGGCCTTTCAGACGAAAGTGCGCGCGGTCCGTGCCGCGCCGGCCGCTGATCGCATGCGACAGGCATTGGATCTAATCGCTACGGAAGGCCGTCCGCCTGCGACCTACTCGATCGCTCTCGCCCTTTTGCTGCTGATTCGAGACTGCGTCGTTACCCTCTCCGATTGGAGCCTCGTAGTCGAGTATGCGCGAGGGCTCCCCGAGCATTTTGCGAACGAGCCAGAAGTGTTAGAAATTCGCGCATTTGCAGCTGCCCAAGGAGGCAACAGCGTGCAGTCAATCGCCGAGCTTCAGACGCTGATCGATTTGACTGGGCCGACGCCCGAGCGCCTCGGCCTAATGGGTGGCCGCTATAAGCGCCTCGCCAAGGTCGAGGCCGCAACCGAGTCCGAAAGACGGCAAGCTCTTGCCAAAGCGATCGAATGTTACGAACGAGGCATGGAGCTTGATCTCAACGCTTATTATTGCTCCAGCAACCTGCCCCGAATGTATCGCGCCCGCGCAAGAGCCGGCGATGAAGAGCGTGCGCAGACAGCTTTGAGGTTGGCGATCGCGGCATGCGAACGGGCCAAACGTTTGAACGTCGCCGACGAGTGGCTTCGCCCAACCTTGCTTGCCGCAGCCTTCGATCTCGGTGATCCGGACAAGGCAGAGGAGTTGGCCGACGAGGTGATCGCCGAAGGGCAAGCCGCCTGGAAGGTGCAAAGCGTGCTTCTCGACCTCGAGACGAGCGTTTTGCATGTGGACGATATTGCAAAGCGCTCTCGGCTCTATGCAATCATTGAAAGGATCAGGATAGCCTAACGTTCATTTCGCTCGACTAGGGCGATGTGCGGCCGCCACGAATCCAAGCAACGCGCAAAGGTCGGATCACGATCTTGATTGCCTTCAATTGCCGCGGTGCGCTATTGGCCGTATGATCTCATAAGAGTTCAAGCTGGCTATTGGGCGAACGCGCCGGAGACAATATTCTGTCAAGGAGCATGCCTTAGCATGAATGATATCAACGCTTGCTTCGTGAGTTACCGACACACCAAAGATCGGGATGCCCATGGGTTTGTGAAGGCGTTCGTTCGCCAGCTGAAAAGGCAATTGATGTGGTTGCTCCCAAGCGCGCCAATTTTTTTCGACGAGGAGGGCCTCAAAGTCGGCGACAGCTTCAATGCAGAGCTAGCGTATCAACTTTGCCGCAGCGCCAGCATGGTGATGTTCTTTTCACCGCTCCACTTTGACCTGCGGCATCCCTACTGCGCGCTAGAGTATCGAGCCATGCTTCGCCTCGAGAAGCAACGTCTTGGCGCAGCGGTTGTCGACCTCCGCAATAAAGGGTTGATCTTTCCGGTTGTGTTTCGCGGAGTTGAATGTCTCCCATCAGAGATCGTCAGCACCCGCCACTATGAGAACTTCAATCATGTTGTGTGCGAGTCCGATTTCAAGAAACGCGACTGCCAAGCGCGAATCAAGGAACTAGCCAACCAGATCTATTTACGGTACGTCGCCCTGAACAACGCTGGCGTTTTTGAGAACATGAACTGCCGTCAGTTCAGCTTCGAAGACGAGATGGAGATCAGCGCTTGGTTAACGCAGGTCTCTCAAATTCGGTCATTTGACATGCCTTTGCGTGGAACGCCATGACCGAGCGCCCCCTTGGCCAAATCATCACATTTTACTCATACAAGGGCGGTACCGGTCGTACCATGGCACTCGCCAATCTTGCCTGTCTGCTCGCCAGACCCGATGCGCCGAGCGGGCCGGAAGGAGCGCCGCGAGTGCTGGCCATCGACTGGGATTTCGAGGCGCCTGGTCTGCACCGATATTTTCAAAGGTACTTGAAACCAGAGTCAGCGGAAAGCTTCACAGATACTCAAGGCTGCCTAGAGCTTTTCGAGCAGCTTCGCCAACAGCGTTCGAGCGATGACCCTTATGATCCAAATGATTTTGTAGCCAATCGCCTAACAGCGAAACTGTGGTTCGAGGCACAGGATCTCGATCAGTATGTGGTTCCGACGAGCTTCCCCTGTTTGTCTCTGATGAAAGCCGGTCGTTTCGACCCAACCTACCCCCGGCGGGTTTCTGAATTCCGCTGGGACAACCTCTTTCATGAAACAGTTGGGCTGTTCACCGGCTTCGTAGATTTCCTGCGCTCACGATTTGATTATATCCTCGTTGATTCTCGAACCGGCACGACCGATACGAGCGGCATCTGCACGATGCTCCTTCCTGACAAGCTCGTTGTCGTCTTCACCCCAAATCAGCAGAGTCTCACTGGAATCGAAACTCTTGCGGCCGAGGCGGTCGCCTATCGCAAGCGTTCCCCTGATGGGAGACCGCTTACAATATTTCCTTTACCTTCGCGGGTCGAAATGGCGCGGCCCCAACTCCTCGAGGCTTGGCGCAACGGGGGCAGCAGTGCAGATGCTTCAATAGCTACATTGCTCCCTCCGAACATGTCAGGCTATCAGCCGATGTTCGAGCGGCTATTTGAAAATCTGTATGCGCGCTCAGCAGTCCACCTTGAGGAATATTTCAATGAGGTCATGCTACAGCACATTCCCGACTACGCGTACGGGGAGCCAATTGCCGTTGCGCTGGAAACGGGCGACTCCCGCATTTCGCTGTCGCGCAGCTATTCGGCATTCCGGGATCGACTGATCGAGCTGGACGTCCCATGGAACTCGCTAACTGCCATCCGCCAAGAACGTGACGTTGTTCGGCGGTGTGAGGCGATCGACCACGAGTTGACGAAAAAGTCTATTGAGGAAGCGATCAAACTGAGCTTTGCGCTCATTGAGCGCATGCCCCCTGAGCACCTGTTCGAGCGTTGGTCAGACACTATCTTCGAAGTGGCGCGAGCCGCAAAACGAGAAAACGGCTCCGCGGCATCTGCGCTCGTTCGGGAATGGGCTAGGTCGGCACTTTCCGAGAACGAAATTGACCCATCGAGCTTGGGCGAGGCATTGCGAGTAGCTGGCACGCTGAGCCAGGAGCTCGGCGAGGGGACGTTGGCAGCAGAGCTTTTGAGTGCAAGCCTTGCGTGTTTCACTAACAGCTTCGGAAATGAGCATCCGGCAACACTTACAGTGTTGGACCAGCTAGCATCGGCTGCATTCAGCTCGCATGACTATAGCAAAGCTCGCATTCTCTATGAAAATGCGCTGCAGATCAGGCGTAGGATGCTTGGTCCTGCAGATCCGTCGACCCTCGAAACGATGAACAGCCTCGCTCTTACGCTTTTCGAGCAAGGCGACGTCGTAGGCGCGAAATCGATTCTCGAAGAGATGCTGGCAAGGCGGCGTGAGACAACTGTCGATCGGCGTTGGGCGGCAATAGAAACCTTAAACCACCTTGTCCTTGGTCAGATTGACCAGCGCGAGCTTAGAGCAGCGCGGGATTCGCTCGCGCAATTGCAGACGGCTTATCGCCAGGCCCGCGAGCACGAACGGCCGGACGCGGTCACTGCCAAATTCGATGCGACGGAAATGGCCGATGGAACAGCATCAAGTGTCGTCCCTATCTCAGGCCAGCCAATTGCCGCGCTTGACATCGTTAAGCCGTCCGACTTCATGGAGGCAACGGAGCACGACTTCTTCTACCTTGCGCCGGGCTACCAACAAGTCGATAAAATGGTTGCTCAACCTGTTGCTGTCGGCGAAAAGCGCCTTGACTTCCTAGCACTTCAGGCGTGCAGATTGGACGGTGTGACATTGATTTGGCAAGGCGCCAAGAGTGGTCGCGCCTGGATGAGCTTTGGTAGAGGTGCGATCGAGCTTCCCCGTGGGGAAATGCTGCGCCTCTACCTCAATTGGCTGAACTGGTGAGAAGGATAGGAGCGTGTAGTTGCGACGCTTGCGATAGTTCATCGTGCTCATTCGGGCTCAGCTGCGCTATGCGGTTGAGCGGGGGACTAGTCGCATCTTAGCTAGGAGATCAGGATCCGGCGGACCATCTTGTCTCCTACTTGTCGTCGGGCCTCTCGATCTTCTCCGCGTACAGCAACTCGTTGCACAGCAGATCAACAAAGCGTCCATTAATCTGATACAGATTTGCAAAATTCGTGATCACTGTCGTCGCAGCTTCCGACCAACTTAATGTTTTTGTCGGGTCCCGTGCATCCCCTATCGTACTGAAGATTCTCAGCCTGGTCGTGGACCACTTAATAATTTCCTCGCGCAGAAATTCCTTGTCCGGCCCATCCCTGAAACTGCTGAGCAGCGGCGGTTCATCATGCTCGTCTTTCGGCGGACTAAGGCCGAACTCCATTGCTTCGGCCTCGACCATTACGATTTCGTTCTGAAACTTTTGCAGTAGCTCTGCCTTCTTAGGCTCAGGAGCCTGCCCGGCCTTCTTCAAATCATCGGCCAACGGCAGCACACGTTGCCGGAACCGGATCGAAAGAATAAGCGCGCTCAGAAGAAGCGACGTCTTGAAGGTCAGATTAAACCGGCGATCGCGGGACGGTATGAAGGCGACATAGCACTTTTTTGCTCCGCTTCTGAATTTTTCATATCGCGCGATGATTGGGCGATAGTATCTTCCATCAGTTCCAAGACAAAGAAAATCAGTTTGATGCGGCACATCTCCCCGACCGACCTCTCGCGCCGCAGCTTCGAGATCGTTGATCCACAGGGGAACCATTCCGCTATCAATCCGTTTGGCCGATTTGGCCTTGATGTCGGACCACACCGCGTCAGTGCTCGCGATGGAAAAAATATCCTGTAGCGCGCGGTATTCACCGGTGACAATGGCGTCTGCGCTCAGTCCAACTCCTTCCGGAAGAACTGGCGGCGGAATTCGAAAGCTGATCCGTGGCTGAAAGACTTCTTCCCCTACAATGTCATTGATCCGGTTCAGCCAAAACGCCAAGGTCACTTTGCGGACCCCGGCCCTCATGAGCTTACGAACGACCGGATCCTGTAAGTCTCGCAGGGGTTTAGCTTCTGATTTTGTCAGAACAAGTTCCAAGAAGTCGAACAGCTCGGTATTCTCGTAACCTAGAGAATCATCGCTTTCGAGGGTGATATTTAGGGGATTTCTGGCTCGATCGGTCGTCGATATCAGAGATCCTTGGTAGCGGGACAGCTGACTCGGGCGCTCACCGTCGTAGAGGTAGCAGATGCGCTCGCGAATCGATTTGACCTGATCTGCAGCTTCCAACTTTGCGCGAAACTGTCCTGCCTCGTAAAAGCACCAGCTCATGTCCTTGTCGGGCTTAGCGCCACCACTATAAATAATAACGAACCATTGTGACGCTCGAATGGAGCTCGAGATCTTTGCCTCGTAGTCATCGCTCGCTTCCAAACCAGCATGATCAATGAAGACGTCGAGGTCGGGCGAAAGCGAGGTCAATGTTTCCACGAGGGCGTCGGCTACCCTCATCTCGCTGTGGTTGTAGGAAACGAAAACACCGACTCTGTTCGTGTCACCGTCCGGGCTTAGAAGGGGTTGGGGCGCAGTTGACGGAGACGGTCCGAACCAGCGATCGATCAGGCTCATTTCCGGCCCTCCAAATGATCAATTCACGTCTCGAAATTGATTGCGAAGAAGAGACTCGCTCGGCCATTAAAAAGCACAGTTAAGGTTTGAACACGGACAAGTTGAGGTGTTCGGCTTTGACGTTCTGCGCGGCGGTGGCTTGTCCGATCCGTTGCAGGCCATCGAGCGCGTCTATGGAATCGAGCTTCTGCACACTTGCCGGCTCAATATCGGCGCAACCCAGCGCTGCCAGCCCCTCGCGAGTGAGTTCGGCATTGTAGCGCGCATAGCGGAAGAGCTTCCGCTCCAGCGGACCACGCGAGCCAAGCATGCTGTCCACCTCACGGTCCAGGAGCGGGCCGGAAACACAGTCCCCGAATACACGGCAGAGAAAATCCTGTTCATTAAGCGCTGCATACATCAGGGCTGACGGTACTGTGGTTGCATTGAAGATCAGATTCATTTCCTCGGGGCGAAGGCTATAGTTCTCTCCTGCACTTGTGCCTGTACCGACCGAGATGATGAGCATGTCGTCGACGCCTGTCCGCCAACCGCGGCTATCGACCGCTGCATGAGGCCAATAGCGATCGACTGTCGCCATCAGAAACATTTGAAAGGTTGGATTGTTGTACATGGTGACGCCGCCATCGACGAAGACGAAAGGCTTTCCGCCGCTATCGATCACCTCAGGAGGGAAGTAAGTCGGAGCAGCCGTGCTGGCGCGCACCAATTGCCAGAGCGGAATCCGGAGATTGCAAGCAACATGGCCGTCGCGATTATATTTTGCGTATGGATTGTTTGAGATGGGCCACGGCGAATCCGTGGTCGCGTTGCGCATGACAAGGAGCAACAGACTTTCAATTTCGGGCGCACCAAGCGTCGTTGCGGGACCAAAGACGTTCTGAAGCTGCAGCGCAAGCGGCTCTTTATTGTATTGGTACTGTAGACGACGGAGGATGCTTGCCTTGTCGAACATCGCAGCACCGTTATTGAGGTAGAAATCCAAGATCTCCCGGACAGACATTCCGATGGCTATGCCGGCAGCAATAATGCCACCGGTAGACGTGCCGGCAACGTAGTCGAAATAGTCGGCGAGCCGATAATCATGGCGCCCGCTTCCTTGGATTAGTAGCTTCTCGATCGATTGGAGGATTTGCAAAGAAAGCACACCTCGAATTCCACCGCCGTCGATTGCGAGCAGCTTACGCGGGCCTTTGCGGGCGAGGCGCTCATTTAGATTTACTCGACGCTCCGGCGCGCGACCAGCCATTGTCCTCTCCCTCAGCCACAATTGTCCCGATGTTCGTGCGTAGGCCCATCATCGATGGTTGCCTGAATCTCAAATCGTCAATTTAAATGAGTGCCATTGCTGCTTCCGAAGTTAAACACGCTGTAGTAGTATGATCAAGGGTTAGTTGGATTGGTGTGATCCAGGCGATGATGGGATCGACCGGGTGGAGTGCGGTGCTGTCCCGTCAGCCAAGCCTGTCGATAGGTTTTCGGTTCGACGACATCACTAGATCTGCATTGGACTAGCATTCGAGCTTCGACTTACCGATGATGTAAGACGTCAGGAAAGCCTCATTGCGCATCGTAGTCTTCTGGCTTTTGCGTCTCGTCTCAGCATTGGCTGGAATCGCGTGCTTCTTAGTTGGTGCCGCGTCTTTCCATTCGGAAAGATATTGGACGTTCGCTCTCAGTTGGGTTTGCAGCGGTCTGCTCAGCGGCTTGTTCACCTTCGCGGACGATCAGTTGACCCGTGCCCGAGTGACGTGGTCTGCCGAGATATCTGCGGCTGATCTGGCTCGTAAAATATCTTCAGAAAGTGAGTTCGGTTATGGCCTCGTTCTCCGGCCGTTTGAGATGGACGCGCAAATACGAATGCAAAATAATTTAAATCCTTTTCCGGCGGTGGGAATCGGTTTTGGAATGCCGATCATCGATGTTCAGGAATGGATCATTCGCTCTTCGCCGCGGAATTGGCGGTGGTTTTCGTGGGGCGGGAACGTTGGCCCAATTCGGCCGATCAAAGTCATTTCAGGCGACAATTGGTTCGACGAACTGAAGCCCATAATCATGTTGGCCGATGTTACCATCATCATCCCCGGAGCGTCTGATTCAATGCGCCAGGAGTATGACTTTCTGCTTGAGAAAAGGGCCAATCAAGCAGTGATACTGTTTCCTCCTCGATCGCAAAACGATCGATTCTATCACGGGATTGAGAGATCAACGCGATTTTCCGAATTTCTGACCGGCGTTCCAGACCAGGGATGTTTTCTTCTTCCGCATCAGGGGCCGTCGGGCGTACGGTTCGAAAAGGAATGCCTCACTTCTCGAAAACTGAAGCGAATTCTGGAAGCCAGGAGACACGCAGCCAAGGGTTAGGTGCAACGTAGCATATGACGATCGAGGTTGTAGCGATACCGGTCGACGCACTTGCACCGCAGAACGAGGCGAAGACGCAGGAATCGTGCGCAGATAGTTCAAAAAGGGCGCATTACGACTTCTGGCTTTCGGTGTATTGTCGAAGGATGGGAAGGGCGCAGAGTGCATCTTCGGCCGCGAAATTTCTCTCGACGAGAAATTCCAGCATTTCGATCTCCGATAGCACATGCTCGATCGGGGGAGTCATCTCGAGCGCACTGCGATAGGCGGCGAGCGCTGCTTCCTGGTGACCCAGAGCAGTAGCTGCCTCGCCGAGGCAAAGAAACGTCCAGTGATCGGCGCGCTTTTGCTCGATAAGCCGTTCACAAGTGGTTTGTAGCTTTCCGTACCATTCCTTAGCTTCTGCCAGTTTTCCCAGGGCGCCGCACATGGCCCCGACAGTCACGATCGGATAGAGGTCGTGTGGCTGAAGCTCGTGGGCCCGCCTGTAGTGGATCAAAGCTCCCTCGTAATCGTCACGCCGCCTCAAGAGGCCGCCCAGCATGCCATGCAGCTCGGAATCTTGGTCATTGAGCTCCAGCGCTCGCAGCATGTAAGTTTCTGCCCGAGAATGGAATAGCGGTCCCTTCTTGCGATAAGCAAATCCAATCTCTCGCAGGAGCTCGGGATCATCTGGGGCGATCTCCAAGGCTCGGTCGAGTGTCTGAATCGCCTCATCGAAGTAGCTGGCGTCCCGCAGACTGATTGCGAGCTGCTCGAGGAGGCGAGCCGATTTAATGACTCGCGTGGAGACCAGCTGATAGAGGCTGAGTACGCGCGAGGGGGTCGCTGCTGCGTGGATCTTGTCGAGGAGGCGGTCTTCTGTATCTTGCGAGCGCTGATCCTTAAGCGCATCTTCGAGATCACGTATCCTTACCGATAATTCCTGCACCTTTGCTTCGGGCGATTTCTCGCCCAAGTACCGCCCTATAGATAAGCCCGGGAGAAAGACATGGACTGGACTGTCCATCTCCAGAGTGGAGGCATTCTCGATTGCTTGGCGCAGATCGGCCTGGAAAGCTCGAAGAGCTGGCGCGGCAAAGTAATCGTAGTTGATGACATATTGGTTTCGGACGTCAAACGGTAGCTTGGAGCCCTTGCAGGCGACAAGAACCGTGCCCTTCTTAGATAGGGCTTGGCGGATCCCAAGCTCGTAGTAGACGTTTGGGTTTCCGAACGTCAGATCGGCGAGGACGATATCTGCATCGAAAAGCCACTCGTTGTACATGCGGTCGATCAGCCCCGGTTGTCTCAGCTCATCGGCCCTCTTGGTTTGATATCCGGGCGGGATTGCAGGCTGAAGTATGCCCTCCCACACCGCGTCGAAGTCGATGACGCAGGTTTTGTCCGGCTCCTCATAGTCCAATGGCGCCTTGCGTTCTCCGTAGGGCATTGCGACGAACAGGCGCTTCATCTGATTGGGTCCTGCCGCGAATAGGGTTAGTATGCCGGGCATCCTAGCGGGGGAGTTGCGCGAACATCAAGTTGGGCCGTGACTGAGGCATAGAATGTGGATCAGTATGTGTCTGCCACACTTTGCACTTTTGTTTTGATCTACTTCTGGTTTTATAGGGGGCGGGCCGAGTTGCGAATTGAGGTCGTCCCGCGCGATTGAGCGGACATTGGTTGCACTGCGAAATTTCTGCACATCAGCTTCGAGGGAGACGGAGCGAGAATGATTGTTGTGGGGGGCTGTTATCGAGAGCTTTGCGAGCAGCCGTATTGGGATAGCACATTTGGATCGGGCGGTCGGGCTGCAGCCGTGCTGGCTGCCTATTCTTCGGAGGTCAAGCTTCAAACCTACTTCCGACAGGACGGTTTAGCGGGCCTTTATGGTATCGAAACGTGTGGCGTAACAATCGATGCCACCTCTCGGGAAGAGGATATCCTGTTTTCTTACCTGCATCCATTGGCAAACCCACATCTCATTCCCAGGAAGCCTAAAGCAAATCCGCCAATCAAGGTCGACGGCTCGGCTGTCCTCCGCTTCGGATTCGTTGAAGGTGACTCAATTGTGACCGCCCAGCGAGCCGTATACGACCCACAGAGTTTGCTCCCAGTACGTTTTGCTGCCAATGGCTCGCACGCCGCGCGCCTGGCGGTCGTGCTGAATCAGGCGGAGCTCGCGATCATGGGTGAGTCGGCCGACATGGGACAGGCGGTTCAGCGGGTAGTGGAGCAAGATCGAGCCGAGGTCGTCGTGGTCAAATGCGGAGCGGCCGGGGCGTGGGTTTTCACATCAGGTGAAGAGCTTCCTGCTTTTGTTCCCGCCTTTCGCAGTGAAGCCGTCTTTAAAATTGGAACGGGCGACGTTTTTAGTGCGATCTTTGCTCATTATTGGTGCGAGAAGGGTGAGCCTCCCGCGGCTGCAGCGTTCGCCGCCTCCAAAGCTGTCGCATCCTACGCGCAGACCCGAAGCCTGCGCATTTCGCCAATCAAACCTGATCCGGTCATGGCTAGGGACGTCAATGTCGCGGTCGTTGGCTTTGGGAACACCCTGGCCGATATCTGGCTCCGCGAGGAGACCTGCTCAGCTCTGCTTGACCTGGGAGTTCGCGCCTCACAGGTGCCGAGCCTCGAGATTCCGAGCTTAGACTCTGTAGGAAGTCTTCTCATACTCGCTGACGGGAACCTGCGATCTTCCTCGGCCCTCACAAGAAAGGCGAGCCGCGCCAACATCCCAACGATCGTTTTTCAGCAGAGCAGGGCTCCTCTGCCAACCCCAGCGGGAAATCTGCAGTTTACAGACGACTTCTGCACCGCTGTGTACTGGGCAATCTGGATGGCAGCTCGTCCGCAGCAAAGCGCCCCGCAATCTGTCCATCCCTCTCGCCGCAAACGAGGATAATGTGGCCGACGTTTGCATCCTCTACGCCAGGAAGGACGCGCGCCGACAAGCAAAGAAGCTCGTCGAACTTCTTGAGCCAAACTGGTCTGTTTGGTGGGATCACAAGATCGACAGCGGAGACTATCGGCAAGAAATTCATAATCAGCTCAAGCTTGCCGGTTGCGTAATTCCAATCTGGTCCGGGGCGGCGCAGTTCAGCGCGGTGCTGCATGACGAACTCGCAATTGCAATCAAGGGCAATGTGCCAATTCTTCCCCTGCGGATCCACGACGTCGATGCTCCTCTTGGATTTGGGGCACAGCAGACGACGGACGCGATTGCTTGGAATGGTGATGAGCCCACGACGAACGTCATAGCGCTCGTCGATCGGATCGCTAGAGTGCTGGAAAAGCGCAGGAGCCACGTCAGGCGCCCTGCCGCAATCCCACTTTGCTGCGGCATACAGCTTCCAACCCTCTTCTTCTCGGTGTCTTCCCATGAAACGCAACTCAGTCCAGGGGCGGCCATAGATGCCTTGAATGTGTTCCGTGCATCAACGGCGCTGATCTCAGCATATGATTTGCATTCCAGCCGAAAGCCTCCAAGGGGCCTTGTCCCAGCAATCAGGGAGTTGCGCTCTCGCGGTGCAACCATACTGCTGGATTCAGGTTTTTACGAAAAGGCTCGTCGATCAGACAAAAGCTGGACCGTTCGGAAGTATCACGACGTGCTGGAGCGCGTCCCGCATGACGCTGCTTTCTGCTTCGATGACGTGGACCTTCCTTCGAAGACTTCTCTGGCACTTCGATCATTGGTAAGTGGAATCCGGCGGGAACAACAGCACACCAAGAAGCCTCTCATTCCAGTCATCCACCTTGCTCGCGATCGAGCCGGCAACTACAAGGTCGATCCGGCTCTAGAACTGATGAAACTGGTGGCGCTGGAGACAAAGCCAATTTTAATTGCGATCCCTGAGCGGGAATTGGGTTCCGGCATCATTGAGCGTGCACGGACTATGCGGCGGATTCGAGAAACCCTCAACGAACTTTACTACTATCAGCCGGTCCACGTTCTAGGGACCGGAACTCCAGTGAGCGTTGCGCTGCTCGCTGCGGCAGGAGCAGATAGTTTTGACGGCCTTGAATGGTGTCGGTTTGTAGCGGATAACGAAACGAAAACGTTACATCACTTCCAACACTATGACTTGTTCAAGTGGCAGGACGACTTCGCGCTGTCTGCCGTGACTCTTGAAGCAAGGAAGGACCCTGCCGTTCGCTACGCCGGTCGCACCATTTTTCACAATCTAGATTTCTTCACCAACTGGATGGACGAGCTACGCTCGGCGTTAGGCGACGATAAACGGTTGGTCGAATTTATGACCACACTGCTGCCCAAACGAACCATGACGCTCGCGCGCGACGCGCTACCGGGAGTCTTGTGATGAATTATGTTTGCGACCGCATACACGGAGCAATAGCGGCTATCTATCCCGATATCGAGCAAAGCGCCACAGCCCTAAACATGCATCTATCGGAGCAGGATCTCTGGTTTGAGCTCTCCTGTTGTGTCTTGAGTAGCCAAGTCCCGTACTCGCTTGCGTGTGCTGCGGCAGTCGAGGTCCGCAAAGCGCGCGCGCTCGCGCCTGATCTCGAGCTTGATGTAAAAGCTTGTGAGGGCTTACTACTATCAGCTCTTAGCAGGCCCCTTTCGATAGCAGGCAAGACGCGTCACTATCGATTTCCTAAGTCTAAAGCGCGTCAGCTTTCGCTCGCAAAATCGTCGATCCTGCAGAATTATGACTCGCTCTCTGCGGCGCTCGCCTCGCTGGACGATGCCGAACTCGCAAGGCAATGGCTGGTTCAAAAGGTACCCGGTCTCGGTCCCAAGCAAGCGAGCATGTTTTTGCGTAATTGCCGTGGAGAGTATGACCTCGCAATCATCGATCGACATGTGTTAGGTTACATGCATATTGCTGGCCTCGAGGAAATTGGAAGCCGGCCTCCCATCGGATACGCTGGATACCTCCGAAGCGAAAGTGTTCTTAGAGGTCACGCGAGCGCGATGGGGTATCGTCTCGGGTTGTTTGACTACGCCGTCTGGATCACCATGCGAGTTCTCGACCCAGGCATGACATCAAGAGACCAAGTCATATGAGCATCGTTACCCTCGTTTCGGGAGGATTGGACTCCACGCTCGTCGCCTGCTTGGCGAAGGAGGCGGGCAATCCGCAACATCCGCTCTTTATCGACTATGGGCAGCGTTCAAAAGAGAAAGAACTCGATGCGTGTCGGCGTGCCATGGCGCTGATCGGCCTTGGCTCACCAGAAGTGGCCGAACTGTCCGGATTTGGTAAGCTCGTTCGTTCAGGCCTGACTGATCGCGGCCTGCGGGTCCTGGAGGACGCATACACGCCCGGCCGAAACATGTTGTTTCTCCTCGCTGGTGCAGCATATGCTGAACGTCTGGGTGCCGAAGCGGTCGCCATCGGACTGCTGCACGATCAGACTTGCATTTTCGATGATCAGAGGTTGGACTTTTTGAATGCCGCGGAAGGCTTGCTGAAGATGGCGATTGGACGACCAATCGAGATCATTACCCCTCTTAAGGAGTTTTATAAGCGGGACGTGGTCGAGCTCGCCGAGCAGAAGGGGCTAACGGGTACCTACTCCTGCCATCTTGGTGAAGATACTCCATGCGGTAAGTGCATTGCATGCCTAGAGTATCGCTTCGGAGATTGACGGTGATGGGCGGAAACAGCGGCGGCGGTGGTGCAAGTCGGAGCACTCTTGGCGATCTGCGGAGCCTTGAGGAAAAGGCTAAGCGCGCCTTGGATCCTGGACGCAAGAACGTATTTATCAGCTTCGCTCATGAGGATCTGGACGCAGTCAATTTGCTGCGTGGACAGGCGAAGAATGACAGGCTTGATCTTGAATTTAACGACCGCTCTGTGCAGGAGCCATATAATAGCGAGAGAGCCGAATACATTCGAAGCCGCCTTGCTGAACGGATAAATCAGTCCTCCGTTACGATCGTGTATCTCACCTCGCACTCGTCATCGAGCCCTTGGGTGAAATGGGAAGTTGAGAAAAGCTTGGAATTGGGAAAACGTGTGATCGCAACCCATTCCAAAAACGATCCGCCAAAGGACATTCCAACTTGGATTTCCGCGAAGGGGATTTCAATTGTACCTTGGAGTAAATTGGCCGGAGAGCTTTGAAGAAACTCCCGTGCCGGCACGTCCGCAAGTGTACTGCACCGAAGCCGCTCCACGGGCGAAGTCCGCCATGCCGGCCTACAGCGGTGCCGGATCCGTGTGGCGCGGTGCAGAAGTATCTGCTTGGGTTGCATTCGGCGAGTCTGATTAATGCCTAAGCAACAATCGTTCGATCGACGCAAAGTCTTGTTGCTGCAGCATGCTTAAGAAGAACCGGTGCTGCTAACGCCAAGTAAAAGGCCTTGTTTGCCAATCGAAATTTACGGCGTCGTGAAGGGGGCTCGGATTCCGTATCGATTCACGTCGCACCGAGATCCTTGCGTATCGCGGTCACGACTCGCTTAAGCGAGCGTTCGTCAAATTCGGACAAACTCCGGATGAACAATAAGTTGTACCCGGGGAAAATTTCAATTGCCTGAGGGGTGGCTTCGATTATGCTGGGATTCTTAGGTCTGAGATTGGTTTTCAAAGGTTTGCCTCTAATGTAGCTATCAGAGGAGGATGTATTGCAATCAATAGACGTTCGGAAACCGGCGCTCCTTTGCATCGTTCCACCCTATTCGATACTCGAACCGCCGGCGGGAATGGCATATTTGCTTGCTTATGCAAAGCGCATGGGATGTTTCGAATTTGATTTCCAAGATTTTCGATTAGGTGTGCCGGAGGCCTATGCGCCAACTTACTATCACACCGGTCTTTTCGGCGAAAATTTCGTAATGGATATTCCGGACCTGCCTCTCCTTTTAAAGGTCCTGAACAATTTTGAATCTCAACTAGATTTACTTGCAGGCATATCGCCGATCGCTGAGCGATATTGTTACGAGCGTGGCATGCGCGCAACCTATGTAGAACGCTATTTGCGTTGCATGGACAACTATCTGAGAAGTATTGCTAGCCAACTTGCGGGAGTGCGTTTTGTTGGGCTTTCTACTTGGACCTCAAATTTCTTGTCTACGCTTTTGTTCGCCGCCCATTTGAAGCGGCTACGGAAGCCGCCGACGGTGGTTTTGGGCGGACCCCAGGTAACGCAAAGTCGGGCGAGTGCGGCTCTTGCGCTACGAAGCCAGCTTGCAGATGCCGTTGTCGTCGGCGAAGGCGAAGCAGCACTTTTGGACCTATATTCAAAGAGCGACGGGAATCGATGTCGGGATGGCGCTCCGACACCAGGAACCGCAATCCTAGCTAGTGAGGGCAGTATATTATACGGGCCACACCGGCAGCTCCTTCGCAGCGAGGAAATTCCCGTTCCAACTTTCGACCAAATGTCACTGGTGTCCTACCAACAAGGTGGCGCGCTCAGTGTGCCATTTCACCTTTCTCGTGGCTGTACCGATCGGTGCGTATTTTGTAGCGAATGGACGTTTTGGGAGCGTTTTAGACCCGGCGAAGCGCTCCAGGCGATCGAGGGAGTAAAGGTTCTAAAGGCGGAATACGGCGCCGAACATATCGCGTTTACCGACTCTCTGGTGAATGGCCATCCGGGCCAGTTGAGGCAGTTTGCCGAATGTCTCATCGATGAAAACATCAACGTTCGTTGGGACGGGTTCATGCGCGCAAGGATGGATTCGGATACGGCTCAACTGCTAAAGCGGTCCGGCTGCGAAAGCGTCTTTGTAGGCATCGAATCTATGTCCAACGAAACGCTCGCATTGATGAAGAAACGCAGGACAGAAGAAAATAATATGTCCGCTCTTCATGCCTTTCTGCAGGCGGGTATTCACGTGATAGCAGGCCTTATTCCCGGATTTCCGAAAGATGATAGAACGGCCTTCCGCCATACCGCGACAAGACTCCACGAGTTACAGCAATCCTATCGTGGTTTGCTCAGGGTCAATTCAGAACCTTTTATGGTGTCGCCTGGACAACCGATTTACAGCCGTCTTGACGAATTTGGTTTAGTTGGGAAGCCGTGGGATGAGCAAACCATCGATATCGCGCCTCAATATGGTGACATCACGCAGCAAGTACTCTGCGCAATTGAAGGCTCAAATCAGGGATCGGAGCGAATAGGGCGATTGCGAATTGCCGAGGCAATGGAATCTGATGCAGCAGTTCGGGAAGATTTCTTCGACTACAAAGGGGATGAATATCTCAACGTATCTAGCTTCGAGTTTGAGCATGTCCATCGCGGCTGGTTTATTGCTCGCTTAAAGAGCAATTCAGGTTCGATTTTCGCGCTGATTTTGACAGAAAAGGAGAAAGACGAGATCGAAGGACTCGAAGGAGATGTAGATTGGGATGGACTAAACGCGTCGTGCAAGGCCATAGGTATTCTTGACGCAATCGCTAAGCGGCATCTCATCTCGCCGTCCGAGAACCCACAACTTGTGACAGGTGGGTACTTTTGTAGCCTATCGGCCGGAACGCAATATCGATTGTCGCCACTCGTGGTTGCCAGAGTAGGTGATTGGAGCCTCAAAGGTCGCTTGTTGGTCGTAGACTATTTCACGCTCTCTTGGATGCTCCTGCCCTCCTGGCAAACCCGACTTATCGAAACTCTCCGTCAAGGTTCAGTTACCATCAAAGCAATCATGGAAAGTCTACGTGCTGAAAGCGCTATCTCTGAAAGATCTTTGAAACGCGCAATGCAAGCGCTCGTAGCGGAAGGGATGGTGTTGGTGACGAGAGAGCCGGCTAAGATAAGTGAAAAAATTGATAGCAAACAAATATCTGAACTTTGCGCGCAACCGCCGGAAGCGATATCGGAAACTACAATCCCCGGTCATTAGGACTATTGGTAAGGCGCATGGATCGCATATTTCCAGCGGCCCTCGGAATCTTCATCTACGTCGTCGTTTATTTGGCTCTTCGCCTGTTACCAAACCAAGATTTTGCGGGTTATTTTAATACCGCGGCGCAAGCGGCTAGTGATGCTGCTGGCACTGTATTCGCCTTTAGTGCAGCTCGCATTGCTGGTCCAAAGTGGCGAGGCTTTTTTGGGACTATTTGCGCCGCTTCGGGGCTCATGCTTGTCTCCAACGTCGCTTGGGGGTTCGTAATAAATATTTGGGCTCTGGACCCAATGGCGACACTGGTGTCACTGAGCTATCGCGTACCGTATCTACTATGCCTTGCCTTGTGGGTTTGGGCTTGGCTTGAAGTTGTTGTGCGAAACGTCAACCGCAACGCTGGCATTGCACTATTTGGAGTCTCGATCTTAGTAGGAGGCTTTCTAGCTGCCCTGCTGATCGAATATTATCAACCACTGCTGACCGCACTTTCCTCGAATCCTCACAGAGTGTTTGTCTTCTTATACGTAGGTCTGGAAATTGCGGCGCTAATCTGTTGCGTTAGCTCCGGCATTGGCCAAGTGCATCCTTATCCGCTATTGATCGCGGTGGGTTACGCATTGCTTGTCGCTTGCGATTTCATATTTAACACGAACGAGCTCCGGAATGATGTTCCGCAGAACTCTCTTGTGGAAATACCGTGGACGGTTTCACAAGTGCTAATTGCGCTCGGGGTAAGAGCGCACTCATTTGCACTGCGAGGTCGATATGAGCCGTCGGAAACGCTAAGCAGCGCCAACTTTGCGGTGCCCCTGTTAAGTATCACACTTGGCTCTGGATTGATTGGGGCTCTCATCGCGCTGTTTGTTCAGCCGCAAACACTAGCGCTGGCGTGTTATTTATTCGCATCCGTGGTAACGGCGCTGGTAATTAGCGTTGTTGTGCGCGCGCATGGAGCAGCTAGATCTCGCGCGCTACGCACGATTCAGGCAATGACGGTGGTTGGGAGCGACGAGGCGGCAATCGTATGGGATGAAATCTTGCGGCTTTTCGGTACTGCCGATCTTTTTGAAAGAATCAGAATCGTACTGTTAAGTTTTAAAGGGAACGTTCTCCCTTGCGACGATGATCGTCTTTTCTCGCTTAGCGATGCGTGGCGCGCTAAACAAACAGAACAAGTATTTATTGCGATGCCCTATTCGTTGGAGTGGTCGGATACTATTGACGAATGGATACGGTCGGTCGTGGCCGATTTTGGGTGGATCCCGGTTCGTGGAGACGAGTTGTTCGATAGTCGCGACGTCGTTGACGGACTTTGGAGGGGCATATGTAGTTCACGGGCGGTCGTCGCAGATCTCACGGGTCGAAACCCCAACGTCATGTATGAAATCGGTATAGCGCACTGTCTAGCGAAACCGGTAATCCTTGTGTGTCAAAGCCTCGACGACATCCCGTTCGATCTCGCCAACAAACGAGTGGTCATCTACAGGGTCGACAAACTCGAGGTTGCGACTTCTAGGCTCCGAAGGGCGCTTGCCGCCGTGCGTGAAGTTGGAGCTACAATGGTGTCATCTAGTGGCGAGCGGGATCAACATGCCGGAAGAAGTGACAGCGCTCGCGGCTAAAGAGCCTGATCTTAGGTCGGCGAAAGACATATTGTTCACGGCTTTCAAAGATGAGCCCGTACAGGAATGGATATATGGTCACTCTTTGTACGGGCGAATTGCCACCAGGATTTGGATCGCAGACTTGCTGAAACACGGAATTGTTTCGAAGCTGTCTGATAATTCGGCCTTTGCCGTCTGGTTTTCTCCGGAACAGACGGAAAGGGCGGCAAGACGGCGAATGAGTTTATTGGGAGCGTTTTCCTTGTTGCGGCCAGACAGCTGGGCGCGCAAAATGCAGTTGAATCGCAAGATAGCGCAACTTGAGTACCGTAAACCATATTGGTACTTGGCCGCGGTGGCCACCGCCACGAGTCTTAAAAGAAGCGGGCGAGGCACCATGGTTCTATCGTTGGGACTTCAGCGCGCCGATCATGACAGGTTGCCTATCTACTTGGAGACCTCGGTCTACTACTCAATCGACTTTTACAAGTTATTGGGCTTCGACGTGGTTCATGAGTTCGGTTTTGAAGATGGTCCCACAGTGTGGTGTTTGCACAGGGCGCCTAGATAGACAACAGAGCAACTAGATAGGCAAACGAGGGGCTGGTGTTAAGGCCCGCGACTGCAGCAGCACTGCGCTGTAGGTCGTGAGGGCTCATTTTGCGATCTTTCAATGCAGTTGGCTGGCCAAATTCTAGTTTGATAGATGTCGACCTTGCTGACCTTTCCGATAGAGGTGCTAGCCCGAGGAATCGAGGTGAGTTTTCAATGGCCTCATAAATCGAGATGACAGCGTCAATTCAGGGCTCATGCCACTTCGAAGACCTAAAAGGTCGCGCGGAAGAATTCCTTTCATGCATTCAAGGATCTCATTGACATAAAGGCCGATCAAAAGGACGTGGAAGCGATCTGCCAATAACCGCGGAAAGAAGAACTAACCATCTCATTTGATTGTCACCGCGCAACTGGCTCCCTCAAAAGTTCGCTAAGCGCTCCTGGTGTCGTCGTTTACGTCAAGCCTTGATGGTGCAAGATCCTCGCGGCCGCGGCGGGCTCCTTCCATATATCCGAAGAAGGGTAGACAGCAGCATTCGCCAGCAAAAAACAACCGATCGTGGAGCGGTTTGACTGAGAAATGGTCGGAGAGCGCCGCGTGGAGGCTGAAGCCGCGCTCCTCCTGGTTCGAAAGGCGTTCGTGAACGTAATCTACCACCGATGGGAGCGTGGTGCGCGGCGATGGGGGCCGCAGGCGAGAAAGAAGCCAAACCACGCCGATCTGGTTGGAGCGCTGACAGAAGCATTGATTGTCATCGACAAAACGGGCCTGGAGGAATTGAGGCTTCTGGTCCATTGCCTCAAGCATAACAGCGAAGATGCGCGAAGGCTTTATGTGCTTCGCCGCGGTCATCTCCACAAGGTAAAGTACGGTGGCACGCGGCTGGTCGATGCCAGCAAGATCTTGGCCATGCTCGACGGCAACAAGGACGCTCGTCGTCAGGTCGACGAGGTCGTCCTGTTGCGAAAGGCGGCGAGCTGGCTATACGAGCAGGAACGGCGTTTGATTGGACCGGGCGGGGTGCTGCATTCCCTACTGGAACTCGAAGAGGTGATTTTCGGAATGCGCTGCAAGCAAGCCGTAAAGTACGCCATCGTTACGGATGGTAGGCAACGCCCCGTTCGTTTTTATGAAATGCGCGAACTCCACGGGACCTTCAATTTGAGAAATATCTGCTGGAAGACGGAGAAATGAGGGCCTTTGTTCCGAGGCGATCTCGTGACATCCATGAAGCATTCCAATCCGTCGCCGCGGCCTACACGGAGGGGCCATCGTCGCGACGGATTGCCTACGCTGGGACCCGCATTTCGAAACTCTACAGCATATAGGAGCACGCTCAACCAGCGCTCAAAATGTACATCGATCGATGCTCCCGCTCGCCGACTGATTACAGCGCGCGGCGATTTTCTGCTTGATCTCGCGACGGTAGGAAGCGCTCCGCCGGGGATATGATCCGAATGCTCGTTGTCGCCCGAGTCAGTGCGACGTACCAATCCTTCCTCGTCATCGCGTCTTCTGCGATGATAATCGCGCGTTCGAACTCCAGGCCCTTCACCAGCAGCGTGCTGCCGATGCTTCGGTTACCGAGGCGGCGCCCCGCATGCCGTATCCGATTTTGAGCTTCCCAGATCGCGATGCTCAGCGTGGCAAGTTGGCGGGTCGCTTTCAGCTGCAGGGCTGATCGCATCGCATAGAACATCTCACGACGATACAGATAAACGCCGGGTCTGTCGTGGAGCGTTTGCAGAAGGGCGAGAATACTCGCTTCCGAACCGCTGGAGATCACGGCGTCGCTGAGTGGGAATAGCGAACCGAACTTGGCCTGTCCCAGGCGCCGACCCTGCTGGCGGGCTCCGAGCGCTTTGAGAAGCTCCGCCCTTTCGAGGCCCGTCAGGCATTTGGACGCGAAGTCCACGATTGCCTTTGCTCGGGCCAACCCGGTCGTCCGGTCGATCGTCTTGGCGGCGGCGTAGAGGGTCTTGCAACTTTGCTTCGAGGCTGCCAAAACCCTGTTTGGCAAGTTTTTGTGCCAGTGCGGAACGCCGGTTCTCGCTTGTGCTGTCGCCAATGACGATCAGGCTGCCTTGCACGGGATCGCGCATGGAAGCGAGGCATTCCCCGACGATGACTCTCTGACGGCGTTGAGCTGCCGCGGGCAGAGAAGTCCAAGTTACACATCGTGGTCTTGATTGCAGGTCGAGATAGTTGCTGTTCTCAAGGGCGGTGCGGACGCCCTGCAGCCACTCGGCCAATTCTAGATTTTCCGCGTTCTTCCAGCGCCATGGCGTCAGAAGCTCGGCCGAACGCTCAAACAGGGGAAATACGTCGCTATCCCAGTCGACCGGCTGCTGATCTCCGAAATCGAAGATTGCTTGCAATGGATCGCCGAACACGCAAGTCGGCAGAAGGTTGGCGAGCCGTGAAACAACTTGATGCTGCTGTTTGGTGCAGTCTTGATATTCGTCGACGAAGCACCCTCTATAGGATGCGAGCAGGACGCCATCGACAGCACCGCTATCGAGCAGGCGCGCGCCGGCATGGTAGACACTGTCCCAGTGGGCGCTTGTCGTCGGCACAACCCCAGAGAATCCCGAACGTTGTGGAAAGGACGCTGCAAATCGCAAACACCATCCGGCAATGGTGTCGATGCGGTACTTTGCGGTTGGAACGTGGTGCTTACGCAGGCGTCTGGTCAGGGCATCGACGCCGGCATGTGTGTGCGTGAGGATCAGCCGGCGTCCGTCGGAACTTCCGACAGCGAGTGCGATCTGCTCCGTTTTTCCGCATCCAGCTGCAGCGACAATGCTGCCACGACGGATGCTAACAGCGAGCCGCGCAATATCGTCATCATTTGCCATCGACCCACTTCCTCATGGCGGCAATACCTGCGCTGAGAGGCTTGTCGGAAATCGCGCCAAGATGAGGCCCGATCAGCGCGGCCAGCCGTTCGCCGCGCTCGATGGTTTTGAACCATTTCTTGTCGTTCGCGACCTTGCCGAGGATGCGTCGGACCTGCGCGGTATCGCGGTCACTGCCGAGTCTGACTGCTGTGGCAGTAGGAAGCCCAGCTGCGGATAGGGCGTTGTCGATGACGGCTCTCACGCTCTCCATGCTGCTGAATTCAATGGCGAGTGCGATCATCGAACGTATACAAGCCCAGGGGAGGTCGAGAAATAGGCGTTCCTCCGTCGAGCACCTGTCAGGCCATTGGTGAACAACCACGCCTTTCCCCTTGGCGCGTTCCAGATCTGTCGCATTCGGTTCTTCGTCGGAATCCATGAGAAGCCAGACCTCATAGCCAAGATCGCGCAAATGTTCGGCGACAAGGGGCGCATTGTCCTTGCCTCCCCCATCGATTGCGACGGTCGCTTGCAGGGCAAAAGAGTCCTTGCCGGATGCTTGCCACCATTCATCCAGGCCGCGGGCGAATCCTTGTTCGGTGCGACCTTCACCAACCAATATCTTGCGGGCGAGGAATGCCTCGGGATTTCCCCTGAGATGGCGTTGTGCTGTGTCGGAATCCCTTGCAAAGGCAGAAACGGATTTGACGGTCGTGATGCCGGCATCGGACCGGACTGAAAAGATATCGGCCGCAGTCAGCTCGCGGATCACGACCGGGGAATGTGTCGTTGCAAATATCTGAGGCTGAGCCGCGTCGGGGGCGGCTTTGGCCGCCTTGAGGTATCTCAGTAGGCGAGCGATACGATGCGGCTCGAGGCCGTGCTCAATCTCATCGATGATCGCAACATGCGGAGGACCGGCGTCGTGCTGGAGAGCGGATACAAGGAGACGTGCGGAGCCTGTGCCGAGCCTGCGTAATGGCAGATCGCCATCATGAAGTGAGATACCACCTGAAGTGATGCTGACACCCTGTACGTCGAGCTCCGCCGTAAACTTGCCCCGCACCGGGACCGCGAAGAGCTTGCTCAGCTCCTCCGCTCGATCGACTGCGCTCTTGAAGACATTCCGGTCGCCAGCTCTGAACGACGAACGGGCGGCACGCGCCGCTTCCGCGAGTTGCAGGCTGAAGCCATCGCCTGCTTCACCGATGCGAGTAAGCACTGAGGTTCGGCCCCAACCGAGATGTCTCTCTGCGTAGGGACCGAGGCGATTCGTCGCGAGCTGCTTGGCGTCCTTGAACCGGACCATCGGTGGATCGCTGTCGAGCGCGTCGATTCTGTCATTATGTATCGACCACCGGGCCTCCAGGGTCTGATCGATAACGACGTTGATCGAGAGAGCCTCCTCCAAACCCGCTCCCGGCTCATCGATGATTTTTTTGGCCGAGACATCCCAGGCGCGGAGGTGCAGCCCGTATCGATCTTCGGCTTTGAAGTGCGATGGCAGGTCAGAAAGCGTTACGGTGATCCGGATTGGCGCCTTGATCTCGAGATCGAAGAAATCGCAGTCGTCAGCAAAAATGTAGGACCTGGGATTGAGGCACAGCTCGATCGCGTCCAGCACGGTGGTCTTGGTCGAGTCCCCGGGGCCAATGAGGCAATTCATGCCGGGGGAAGGTGCCCATTTCAGCCTTTTGATGCCGCGGAAATTTTCTATTTCCAAGTAGACGATGCGCATTCATTCCCCCAGGCCGTGCCTCACAACCTATCCTTCAGTTTGAGATTGCCACGATCTCGGGTCCGTCCAGGAGAGGTAATACAGTAGCGCAACCTGAGGTCCCCCCAGATCCTGGGTGCATCCTTTCGCGAAGGTCTCGGTCGTGGTATATTTCGAGCCGGCTCCCGGCAGGAGCCTGCCGCCCGTCGTAGCGAAGCCGTTGAGGCGCTGTCCAGATCAATCGTTCCCGCCATGTCATGTCGGGCTCGAGAGGTGGTTGACGGGCGACACTTCGCTAAGGGCCGGGAGACCTGACGTGTCGAACGATCACATTCGTCCGTCCTCTATCGAGGGCATTAAGCAGCTCGCCAAGCGATTCAAGAAGTCTGACGGCATTCAGCATGCTGTCGCCTTGGACAAGGCATCAAAGGCGGCCGGCTTCGAAAATTACAAGCACGCACTGCGCAAGCTTGGAGACGGCCTCGCGGCCCCCAGGCCGTCGGCCGAACTGTACATCTCCGTTCTTTGGCGGGATCGTACGACCAAGGTTACGGGCTGCGAGATCCTGAAAATGCCGCTCGGCAGACCTCTGGACGCGCTTGTTAAGCCGGCGCAATACCAAGCATCGCGGGGGCTGGGTACGATGCGCCGAGAAGGTCCTGATCATCTCGCAGACACATATACAGCGTCGTCGCAGGAGGCGGCGCGGGAGGCTGCGTGCGAGGCTGCCAGGACTATTCAGTTTATTGAGGCAGCCCGATTGGTCCCGTCAAAGGCGAAACGATCTTTCCCCCGAGGACAATTCCAGCATCGGATGCCGGGCTCCGATCACGATGCAGCGTGGTTCGACCCCGCAGCGAAGATCTTCATCCGTACCAATGAGCCTTATGCCCACAGCATCACTCGCGAGCAGAAAGAATGGGCTGACCGACACGATTGGGCGGTCGCGATTTCGCCGTGGAAGGGAATGTATCGCCCTGACGGGGGGACATCGCTCTTTCTCTTGGCCGATATGTCCAAGGGGTATTTGCTGGAGCCAATGATCTCAAGGTTGGCAGCGGCACCGGCTCCCATCGTGGCGTCGGCCTGGGATGGCGAGTCGAGGCCGATCGTGCCGGCCTTCGTCAGCCCGGGGCAGGCGGCGAAGATCGAGGCAAAGGCGCGCGAGGTCAAAACAGCTGGCGAGCGGCGCGGCTCCAACAACTCCGTCCCATATAGCATGTTTCTTTCGGGAGCGCAGCGTCGGCCGAAGACGCGCATGCCGATTGAGGGGCACAAACTGGTCGGGCGACTGCTGAAGTCGATCCTGATTGGGACGAGAGCACGTGCAGGTGTTCACCGGCGCGTCGATGCGATCCGATGCGAGCTCGATAACTGGGTCCAGTGTGAGTATGGGCGCGGCGAGCTTTCGGATGATGTGTTTTTCGATCTCTATTATCATGAGCTTCCCGAAGGGGACGCACTCGCTGCGGTGCCCACAAGCTGGGATCGGCACATTGTGAATCTTGACGAGGTTAAGGCTACACTCGTCCGGTATTATCCTGAGTGCCCACCGCTGCGCCAATTGCTGAAGAAGGCCGATCTGGCGATCTCATCTCTTCGCACTTGGAATGTCATGCCAACGCTCACTTGAGGAGTAGAAAGTTCGGACACCGATCGAAATCGGGATCCCGACGATTGGTGAGCGTCTCTGACCGAAAAATCGCTCTCGGAAGAACAGGCACAACGCCGGGCGTTTGATCCGGCGTTGTGTTTGCAATCCTCTCAATACCCATTGCCGATCTCGCCGAGATCTCGGCATCGAGCAGCACCGCGCCCCACTAGACCCTGACGGAAAAGCGATTGAATGCAGTCAGGCTCTGAATGCGCGGTTCAAGCTCCCGTTGATAGATCGTCTTTTGCAAGTACTCGATTTCTGCGTTTTGATCGCCGTCATCGACATCGATGTACCAGGACTTTGGCCGTCCATCATTGCCGTCACTCCAGCGATATCCGCGCCGCTTGAGTTCATCCTTCAGCTCGAACGGTGAATGTTCAGCCCAGACCCTGATGGTCTTGCGCCGCGCGCGTTCCAGTAGCACGGAAAGAACAGTCCGATTGTGATGGGGGAGCTGCAAGGCCAGGATCTCGAGGAGCGCGAGGCAGTCATCGACGGCGCGATGAGCCTCATGAAACAGGCCCGCCTTCATCAGCAGATAGGGCAGTCGTGAGCCTTCGAAACCATGACTGCGCCATTCAATCTCACTGACCGAACACGCCCACGCTTGATCCTCAAACGACGGACAGTAGCGCTCCATGAACTTGCGATCGAAAGCGGCATTGTGGGCAATGACGACAACAGCATCTGCCGCGAAGGCGGCAACGCGATCCGGGTCAAGGCTGTGACCATCGACCATCTCGTCAGTGATCCCCGTGAGAGCCGTAACTTCAGCGGGGATAGGCACGGATGGCTGGTTGAAGCAGCTGAAGGTATCGAGAACTCGGGTGATCCCGCCGTCCGGCAGGTAGGCGAACTTAACCATTCCGAGCTCGATAATCTCATCGCGGGCCGGATTCAGGCCGGTTGTTTCGACATCCAGCAGGAGAGCAGTCTTGACTGCTTCACCGTTGTCTGTAGCGAATTCTGATCGCGGAACGAGCCGGCGCAAGACGCGATAATCCGTTGATTGCTCGAGCGCGGCCGCCATTTCGGCCAAGGTTAAGGGATCGGTCATACTCGTGGTCAGCAGATGAACCGCGCTCCGTGCGCATTTGGCTGCACTCTATCGGATGCGATCGGGCGAGGCATCTGAGCCTGTGGACAGCTCTTCGCTATAGTCAGCGTTCAGGGTAGGCTTGCCGCGCTGCGGCCGCGGTGACCTTCGCACAATTTCGCCAATCTTCTGGAGCGAGCGTCCAAATCGTCCGAAGGCGCTTTTTCGCCCGTTCCGCTGCCCTGTGCAAAACAGTCTACGCAGCGATCTTGTCTTCCTTGTCTTCGCCGCGCATGACGATCTTCAGCGCGTCATCGGGCAAAGGGCGCTGCAGCGCCTTCGCCTCATCCCAGGGAGCGCGCATCCAGACGTCACGCTCCTCCTCGGTGGTCAGGATCACAGGCATCGCCTTTGGATGGATCGGCTGGACGACCACATTCGGCGAGGTCGTTAGGAAGCCGTAGACGAGGTGAGGGCCGGGGATCGGCTTCGACTTGGTTCCGCGGTCGCCTTGGAACTCGGTCCAGATGCCGGCGAAACAGAACAGCGGCCGGCTTTCCTCGAGTGCGAACCAGACGACGTCCTTCTTCTTGGTCTCCGGATTTGGCTCAGGGGCGTATTCGGCAAAGCTGTTCGCCGGCACGAGGCAGCGGTTCTCCGGCTTTAGCCAGCCGCGCCAATGCGGCGAGGACGTATTGCGGATGTTGGTCACCGGCGGCCCGCCCGTCTTCGGTGGGGGCGGCATGCCCCAGCGCATCAGCACCATTTCTTCGGCGTCGCCGACATTGCGGATCACCGGTGCAGGATAGTCCGGAAACACACCGGGCATTGGCGCCAAATTGCCGACATAGCGGTTCATGCGCCTGAACAGACCGGCAATCGCTGCCTGGTTGGTCGTGATCGAATAGAGATTGCAGATGTGGACGGCCCCCACTTGTCAGGATTGTAGCAGACTTTTGGCCAGATCGCTTGCTATCAGATGTCCGGCCTGTTTGCGCGGACAAAGCCCGCTGGCCGAGATGGTGTTCGCTACGCGCGCTCCAAGCACATGGGCGACATTCTTGTTGCCAGTGTAATCTTCGGAAGCTCGCGCGTATCGACCGATCGGTCCTTCCATCTACTGTGTCCTGCAAGTTCGTGGGCAATCCGCCTAGCAACCTGCTCGCGGGCCGATTTCAGATCAAGTCGGCATGACGGCTACCGGCTGCTTGTACACGCCGCCCGATATCATCAAGCGCCAAGCGATGCGGGCAAACTTGTTGGCCAAGGCCACCGCGACCAACTTTGGCGGCTTTCGCTCCAGCAGCGAAGCGAGCCATGGTGTGGGCTTATGACGGCCCTTTCGAATATGCCTCAGCAGTGCGGTCGCACCGACGATCAACGTCGATCGCAGTATAGAATCTCCAGCCTTTGTAATGCCGCCAAGCCTTTGCCGGCCGCCTGTTGAATGATCCTTAGGTGTCAGCCCGAGCCACGCCGCAAAGTCGCGACCCGATCTGAAGGTCTCGGGTGGCGGCGCTTTCATGCTTAGCATGGACGACCCAATCGGACCGACGCCGGGAATCGTCGCGATCCGCCTGCTGACATCATCGTCGCGGTGCCACCTCATCAGCTTGGCTTCGATCTTTGCCAGGCGGGCTTCGACCGCGGCATATTCCTCTGCTTGGAGTCGGAAGAGATCCTTTGCCATTTCCGGCAAGCTGTCATCATCCTCGAGTACCCGTTTGATAAGTTGCGCGACATTCTGCCGACCGGCGGGGCCGACGATGCCAAATTCAGCCGCATAGCTCCTGAAAGCATTGGAAAGCTGCGACTTCACGCTGACGAGGCGTTCCCGCACAGTCATTAACATGCAGGCCGCTTGCCGTTCCCTCGATTTGATCGGTACAAACCGCATACTCGGCCGGGTGACCGCCTCGCACAGCGCTTCGGCATCGGCCGCGTCGTTCTTGCCGCGCTTCACGTAAGCCTTCACGTACTGAGGGGGGATCAGCTTCACCTCGTGACCGAACGACTGCAGCAGGCGCGCCCAATGATGCGAGCTGCCGCAGGACTCGATGGCGACGAGAACCGGTGGAAGCCGCTCGAAGTAGCGGATCATCTCGGCTCGCCGGAACTGGCGGCGGACCACCACCACCTCATTCTCATCAACACCATGAAGCTGGAAAACCGACTTGGAAGTGTCCATACCGATGCGAACAGGAAGATTCATCAGACTTTCCTCTCAAGCTGTGACGCTGACAGCGCCATAGAACCGTGGGGATGAGAGGCCGTCCACACCAGCACATTCAGCGCCGCCTATCCCGTGTGGGTCCGAAAGCGCCCCCGCGTGTAGGCGTGCGAGACGGCCTTCTTCAACTCTGAATTCTCGGACTCCAGGAAATTGTTCGCAACGATCAGCGCGCGAATAGCCCCGCGCATATCGCCACCGGAAACGGCGATCGCCTGCTCGACGGCAGCATCCAGCCCATCGTCCTGTTCGTTCGGCTTGGATGCCGAGGACATGGCACAGTTCCAGATTGACCGTCGATGGCATATGTTCTTATTTTGTTCCTATGGAGTCAAGCCGCCGTTTCAAGCCGCCCTGGACGTTGGTGCGGGAAAATTCCGAGTGCTACGTGGTCAGGGACGCCAACGGCGTGACCCTCGCGTGGCTCTATTGCCGAGATGACGCGCAGCGCTACAGCTTCGGCGTCGGCAAGCTTTCGTCGGATGAGGCGCGTCGGATCGGCAAGGCAATTGCGCGCATCCCCGAATTCCTGATGCCGCGCCAGGGTTTCTATCCGCGTGGCGGCGGCCCGCGCTGGCGTGCCGACCGGCCATATCACGTGGCCCTGGAAGATCGCTATATCCGCGAGCACTGGGATGAGATCTACGCGCTCTGCAAGCTCAACAGCCTGCCCTTCAACGCAACTGGTGAAGTCATAAAGAGCGACGGCGTTTGGAAGGTCTATGAGTTTACCTGGCAGATGGATGCGATCCTGTTCTGGAACCGTTTCGAGGGCAGATGGCTCCGTGGCACGGAGTTTCATTATCCCGAGCGGCCGGAGAACTTGCCGGTACTGAAGCCGCTTGAGAACTGGCCGAAATCCAATCCCCGCAATCTGCGGTAATCGCTGGTACACAACGCCATGAGCAAACGCCGAGCTCTTATCTTGATGCTCATGCTGTTATCCAGCGCGGCTCTGGCCGACAATTTTGTCGGTCAGGCCAGCGTCATTGACGGCGACACGCTGGAAATTCATGGAACGCGGATCCGCCTTTGGGGTGTGGATGCTCCAGAAAGCACACAGCTATGTCGCGGCGAGGACAGTTTGCAGTACCCTGTGGTTCGCAAGCGGCGAATGATCTCGACGCTTACATTGTCCGGCGCCCCGTCGACTGTGTCCCGCTCAACCTCGATCCATATGGCCGCACAGTGGCAACCTGTTCGGTCGCACGCAGGGATCTCGGGGAATGGCTTGTGAGCAACGGTCTTGCACTGGATTGGCCCCAATACTCCAAAGGTAGATATGGGGCCGTTCAGCGCGACGCCGAGCGTGCCGGTCGAGGGCTCTGGAAGGGGAGCTATGTCGAGCCGTGGCTCTATCGCGCCTGTATCCGCGCAAACGGAAACCCGTCGACCTGTTCGGACGATGCAAATGCCCATCCTTGAAGACTCCACTGCGAAGCTTCAATCCACAACGTCCCTGACCGATCACCACAGTTGCGCAGGTGGCTCTAGCGTGGTTTGGGCGACTCACGCTACCCATCATTCCCAATCACCTCACTGCACAATGGGAATGAAATGGTTGCAGCCAACCGTGAACTGCCCGCCTCTGGCTACGCGCTTGAAGTGGATGGCCGACTCAAAGCCGAATTTGCAACCAGAGACGGCGCCAGGGCAGGTGGAGAAGAACTAAAGAAGCGCTTTCCTATGCTTCAGATCCGGATCTATGACGCGCAGACGAATGTGCGCGAGGAAATTTAGATATCAAGTTTGGACGGATTCTTCCGCTTGCGCGCGTGCGGCTTCCGCCGCATCGGGCTCTCGTGAACCGAGCCGCTTTGCGTCTCGGCCGCCGTGCGGCTTCGATCCCTCGCGCAAAGGGATGCGGAGCTCCTCGCCGGGGGCACTCGGGAAAGGGGCTCGCCTGCGGCGATCGCTATCACTGCCCCGTTCCCGGGTGCCGCTGTTGAACCGGTCTCGTCGCTGCACTCGGACCCGCGTGCCCCTTCGGGTCGCTATGCTCACGCTCTCCGGGTGCCATTTTGCGTTGAGGCGATGCGCCTCCGGCGCACGCCTGTCGGGCCTGCGGCCCTAGGCACCTCGATGCCAAGTGCGTCAAGAGATGGGGCGGAAGGAAAACTCGCATCGGGATCAGCTTTGCCACCTTGCGAAGGTCTTGGCGGAGGTGCGCCATATGCCAGCCGCCGCGCTTTTTCTTCGGCACAAGTCTTGGTTGCTCTTGAGAGGGCGCGCCATCATAGGGTAGGTTTTCGGTCCTACGCGAGGTCTTCACCGGTGTTGAGGGGGCACAATGAGGCTTCATTCCCTGGCTTGTGCAGCGCTTTCGGTTTGGTGTTCGACGGGCGCCAGTGCGCTCGCCGCAGATTGGAGCATCGCCGGCGCAATGGTGACGCCAAGCGGCATCCTCGCGGATGGAACGCTGTCGATCTCTAGCGATGGCAAGATCGCGAGCGTCGGCCCTAGCGCGTCGGCGCAGCCAACAACGTCTCCGGTCAAGGTGTCGGGCATCATTCTGCCCGGCTTCATCGATCTCCATGACCATCTCACCTGGAATATCCAGCCACGATGGCTGCCCGGCCGGAAGTTTAACAACCGGTATGAATGGCAGGATTCAGCGGAATACGATCGCTTGCTGAACAACCCGCACTACGCGGCAATGCCAACCGTGGCCTGCGAAGCGGAGATCTATGCGGAGATCAAGGCGCTTGCCGGTGGGGCGACGTCGGTCCTTGGGGGATTGCTGAGCAGTGACAAGACCTCTGAAAACCATAAGTGCGTCGCGGGACTTGCCCGAAATCTGGATACGGATTCTGGCTTCTTGCAACAACAACCGGTCTTCGACGACAAATGCCCCACGGTAAGACCTGATACCGATCGCAAGATTCTTGATGTCGTCGATAATGAGGTCTTTCCGCTGGAATTGACGCACGAGAGGTTCGAGTATCTTCTGTGCGCGCTCGACCATAAGACCTTGCGGGGCATGGTGGTCCATCTTGCGGAGGGCGCAAACACCGATTCCGCCGCGCACCGCGAATACAGCATGCTCAGCAAGGAAGTGTTGCTCGCACCCGTCATCGGGAAGCCCAAGCCTATTCCTATCCCTCGGGACGGTCTTGCCCTCGTTCACGGTACGGCTCTGCGGGATGCCGATTTTCTCGGCATGAAGGACAGCAACGTCGGACTCATTTGGTCGCCACGCAGTAATGACGAACTCTATGGCTCGACCACCAACATTGCCGCCGCCAGGTTGGCAAAAGTCGACATCGCCATTGCGCCCGACTGGAGCCCGTCCGGCAGTGCGGGCATGCTGCAGGAAATGGGTTACGCGTTCAGGCACTACGGCATCGGCTCCGACGAGCTCGTAACCATGGCAACGTCGACGCCGGCGAAGCTTGTCAGAATATCCGATTACATCGGTGCGCTGGTGCCCGGGCAGTTCGCGGATTTTGTCGTTTTGAACGTCGCGATCGACGCCACCCAACCCAAGCCTCTTGACCCTGTCGTCAAGGCTACCCCGGCCCATGTGTCGCTTGTCGTAGTCGGCGGGCAAGCTGTCTACGGCGACAAGAACCTGCTGCAGCAATTGTTGCCGGCCGGCGCTGTGTCGAGCGAATTGAAGGTGTGCGGAGTAGATAAACTCGTGAATCTGTCCGGCACCGGCGCTGCCGCCCATGGATGGACACTCGATGACGTCAAGGCTCACCTTAAGCAGGCTCTCGAGACGCTCGGCACGTCACTCGCCGACATCGAATGCGATTGATCTGAAGTGATTAAGGCGCCGCGGGGCAGGTTGGGATCAAGGCCGGTGCCGTAGGTGTCAATCGGCGTTTGACTGGGACCCCCTATCGGCATCCAAAAGGGGCTCTGACGCAAGTTTGGTGCAGCGCCGACTATTCTGCGCCGATCAACCTGGCTTGAAGCAGATCGATTTTCCCTCGACCGTACATTTGACGTCGAACAAGCTTGAGGCGCGTAATCTGACCTTCGGTCTGTCCGTTCGACCATGGTGAAGTGATTGCCGCCCGTACCGCGGCTTCATCCTTCGCGACGCCACTGGCGAACGAGGCGACGAGGCTCGCGCGAGCGCGCTCAATCCATGGGATGAAGCCCGCCTCGGTCTTGCGCCGGATCATCAGGTGGAATTCGGCGATGATCTCGCGTGCCTCGACCAGAGTCGGCACGCCAGCTTCGATCGCCGCGATCGTGACGGTCTCCGCTTTCGTGAGCAGGTCCCGCCCGATGGTCATGAGGCGAGCGATTGTTTTGGCTGAGGGAATCCGCTGGAGGTTCTGTGCATCGGCCTTTTCGGCTCGTCGTCTGCGGGTCGTCCACTCGCTGACGACGCGGAGCGAGCCGCGGAAGCCACGCGCTGCTAGGCGGCGCCAGAGTTCAGCCCCGCTTCGACAGCCGGACACCCACTGATCATCGAGCCATGGCAAATGCAGATCCAACGAACTTTGCCGGGTCCGAAAGACATCGGTGCGTTCGTCGCGGATCACCTGCCGCACCAGCTTCCTGCTCTAGCCAGTCTGACGCACGATCTGCTTGATGGGTATGCCGCTCTTCGACAGCGCCAGGATGGCCGCATTGGTCTCTTCGCGGCGCAAGTAGCCATCATACTGGAGGCGCTCGGCTGCTGTCAGCAGTTGGGGATTGATCGTCGTCGCACCGATGACGATGCGAATCTGGCGCATCGATTTGCGGACGGCGTCAAGGAAGGCCCGACTGGCGTTCTCCATTAGATGCCAGCGGTCGGCGACCTGCACCGCGTGCGGCAAGGCTTTGGCCGCCGCTTCGCCATATCCGCCGCCACGATCGCGGGCGACGATTGCGATCGTGGGGTGCGCAGCGAGCCAGGCTCGGGCCGTCGCGGGCTCACGATCCGGCAGCAAGGTGACTACCCGGCGCCTTTCCAGGTTGCAGATAATGCTGGCGTATCGGTGATTGCGCCGCCAGGCCCAATCATCGATGCCGATAATCTTGAGCGGGTCAGCCGGCGGACGGTGACGGCGTCGAACCACGCGCAGAAGCGTGTCCTTGCTCACCGGCAACATCAGCCGTTTGGCGAAGCCTGCCGCCGGTCGACCGCCAAGCACCAGACCAAGGTGATGTATGATGGAGTCCAGCCTCGCCGTGCGTCGCGCTGATGGAGCCAATATCCCGTCGGAGAAACGCTCAGTGAAGATCTGGCGTCCACACAGGACGGCGTCGCAACGGAAGCGACGTGCGATCACCAGGAGCTTCACGACCCGCCCCGAAAGCGGCAGATCGGTCACACGGCGCTGGTAGCGGCTGTGGACACGTCGGGAAGCCGTTCCGCACGATGGACACCTGCCGACGCTTCCGGACGCCCGGACCCTTATGACGGCTTCATCACCCTCGTAGCACGCACTCTCAACAACAAACCCACGCGGCACCAGACTGGAGCGGTGGAGTGCTTGCTGCATGGCGCTGATTCTCCTCCAATCAAAGCGCCAGACATCCCTCGAACTGCATCAAAAGTGATGGTGTGGAACGGCCCTTCGAACCGGCATCAAAAGTGCCTAACGTGGTCGCGTAGAGAGTCGCCACAAAGGAAGGACCGTTCCATGGAGAAAATTATCACGGTGGGTTTGGATTTGGCCAAGTCAATCTTTCAAGTTCACGGCATCGCCGAAAGCGGGAAAGTCTTGGTTCGTCGCACATTGCGGCGATCGCAGGTTCTGCCCTTCTTTCGGAGCCTTCCAACTTGCTTGGTAGGTATGGAGGCCTGTGCGAGTGCCCATCACTGGGCACGCGAGATCGCGGCGCTGGGCCACGCTGTCCGCATGATGCCGCCAGCCTACGTGAAGCCTTACGGTGCGCCCCGACGGCGCGTATTGCCAGTGGAGGAAGGATCCACCCAGAGAGTTGTTGATTGATCTGGTAGCTGACGAGCGGTCTGGACGAGCAATCGGACGGATCGAAGCCTCGTGACAAAGGTCGCTTTGGGCGGCCGAGCAATCCAGCGGGCCGTAACGTGAGTGAAGCCTGAGCAAGCCTCGAAAGTTACGATGTGGACGCCGACCCGATCGTATGGCGGGGAAGGCCGCGCCGACAGGGAAGCAATCGACCCATGCACCTGTCTGGTCCACCGGGGTAATGGGCATGGCACGTTGGAAAGGTAATACGGGTAATCGGGGGAGACCCGCCTCGGTCGGAGGTCGCACCTTCGACATCGAGTAAGTCGATGGACCGGGCGGGAGTCGGACAGGGTCGTAAGACCGTTGATGCTGGGTAATGCCGGCGGAGGAAAGGACCCTGACTTGTGGTGTGCTTTTGAAGATGGTGAGGACAGGGTGATTGGCGATGAGCCTCACAACACCTGAAAAGATCAGGACCCTTCAGAGAAAGCTCTATTGCAAGGCGAAGGCGGAGCCTGACTTCCGCTTCTATTTGCTTTACGACAAGATCTGCCGAGAGGACATGCTGCGCCACGCCTACGAGCTGTCTCGCGCGAACGCGGGAGCTCCGGGCGTGGACGGCGTGACTTTCGAGCAGATTGAAGCGTCAGGTGTGGAAGCATGGTTGGCGGGACTGCGCGAAGATCTCGTTTCGAAGACGTACCGACCCGATCCGGTGCGGCGGGTGATGATCGCAAAGCCGGGGGGAGGCGAGCGTGCGCTCGGCATACCCACCGTTCGGTGTCGCGTGATTCAGGCTGCCGCCAAGCTCGTGTTGGAACCAATCTTCGAAGCGGACTTTGAGGACAGCGCGTATGGTTATCGCCCGCGACGCAGCGCGGTCGATGCCGTCAGGGAAGTGCACCGGCTTTTATGCCGGGGCTACACGGACGTTGTTGATGCTGACCTGTCGAAATACTTCGACACGATTCCGCATTCGGACCTCCTCAAATCGGTGGCCCGACGCATCGTCGACCGGAATGTGTTATGGCTGATCAAGCTGTGGCTGAAGACACCGGTTGAAGAGCGGGATAGCAAAGGAGACCGGCGCATGAGTGGCGGCAAGAGCAGCACGAGTGGCACCCCTCAGGGCGGTGTTCTCAGTCCGTTGCTCTCCGTGATCTACATGAACCGGTTCCTGAAGCACTGGCGTCTCAGCGGACGGTGCGAGGCATACCGCGCACACGTCGTCTCATATGCCGATGACTTTGTCATCCTCAGCCGCGGGCATGCGGAAGAGGCTTTGGCATGGACAGAGGTGGTGATGACGAAACTCGGGTTGACACTCAACGAGGAGAAAACCTCGGTGAAAGACGCCCGGCGCGAGAGCTTCGACTTCCTGGGCCACAGCCTCGGACCTCGTCGATTCCCGAACGGGGGGCGGTGGTATTTAGGAGCCGCGCCGTCCAAGAAAAGCGTGCAGCGGATCAAGAGGAAAATCAGCGACCTGCTGGTGCCGGGCAACATGGGCGCATGGCCGCAAGTTCGAGCAAGCCTCAATCGCCTCCTTGGTGGTTGGGCGGCTTACTTCAGCTATGGTTCACTTGCCTCGGCTCGCCAAGCCGTTGACCGACACGTCTATGACCGCGTGCTCGCGTTTCTACGCAGACGACACAAAGCGCCAGGACGAGGCGTCAGACAGTTCTCTCACGAGTTCCGTGGGGACACTGGCGTGCTTGTACTGAACCGCGTGCGTAGGGGGTCGCCGACGTGTGCCTTGTGAAGAAACCAGTCGGGAAGCCGGATGCGGGAAAACTGCACGTCCGGTTTGATGAGCGTTGCGCCTTGAAAGCGCGTTGAACTCTGCCGCTTGAGATGGCGGCCGCGGTAAAGCCTAGCGAGCAGCCGCGTACCGAGTCTTGCGTGGCGTCCGGTAACGGCCGCTGCGAAGCGTAGACAGGGAGGTGGTAGGCCGGAATGCAGTGAACGGGAAAATAGCCCCGAAATCGAACGTGATCGGAGTAGCCGACCCTGTCGCTCAAAGGGGAAGGCGGAATCTCAGGCCGCGCCAGAGCGAGTGGCCGGAGGTGCTCCCGGGGTTCGTACCGCCGGCATGCAACCAAGGGGATCAACGGGAACAAGGGAGATCCATTCGGTTCAAACGCAAGTTTGTAGGGCCCGACAAGCCGACAAGGTGAGGGAGGCCTGACGACCGAGTGGAAGTCATACTGACTGATAGTACTCGGAGGACGGGAGAGCCGGCCACATGGGGAAGCGGTCAGCGGTAGGTGAATTGTTCTTGGGCAACATGGGCTCCATGCAACGGGAGACACGGCCTTCTATGCAACGAGAAGATCAGCTGACCATGGAAACGAAACTTGAACAGATAGCAGCGAAAGCTCGATGTGAACCGAAACTCCGCTTCACGTCGCTGGCACATCACATCTCGCGCGACCGGGTATGGAGGAGTCTGTCACAGATTCCGAAGTCGTCGGCCGCAGGGGTGGACGGTCAGACGGTGGAGGCGGCGAAGAAGAGCTTCGATGTATGGATAGAGCCGATGCTCCAGTCCATTCACCGTGAAGGATATAGAGCGCCGGATATTCGGCGGGTCTATATCCCCAAGCCCGGCAAGACGGAAAAGCGGCCACTTGGCGTGCCAACTGTCGCCGACCGGGCGCTCCAGCGCAGCACGGCCGAAGTATTGTCTGCCATTTATGAGCGGGACTTTCTGCCCTGCTCATTCGGTGGCCGGCCAAAGCTCAGCGCTCATCATGCCTTGGCGACCCTCAATGAGGCCATCGCCGGCGGCAAGATGGGTTGGATGCTGGAGGCGGATCTGAAGAACTTCTTCGGGAGTCTCAATCATGATTGGGTTCTCCGATTTGTTGCGCATCGAGTCGGTGATCCACGCCTGATCAGTTTGATCCGGCGCTGGCTGAAAGCGGGTGTCTTGGAAGGTGGAAAGGTCCATCCGAACGAGGAAGGAACACCGCAAGGGGGATCGATCAGCGTACTTTTGAGCAACCTTTATCTGCATTATGTGCTCGACCTCTGGTTCGAACGCGTGGTGAAGAGCCGGTTGCGGGGCGAAGCCCGGCTGGTGCGCTATATCGATGACTTTGTGATCTGCTTCCAATATCGATCGGACGCCATCCGTGTTCAGGACGCCTTACGCCTTCGGTTGGGAAAGTTCGGCCTCACTCTTGAGCCGACCAAGACCAAATTGGTTGAGTTTGGCCGGTTCGCGCAGCGACACGCAGGCAAACGCAGCAGAAAACGCCCGGAGACCATCTACTTCTTGGGCCTGACGCTGTATTGCACGCGAAACCAGAAGGGTAACTTCAAGGTTGGGATGCGCACCGAGAAATCTCGCTTGCGGCGCAGCCTTTTGTCACTGCAGGAGCTCATGCGGCAAATACGACATCACGCGATCAGTGACCAGGTCGGCGAAATCAACGCCTTCCTGCGCGGCCACTATGCTTATTACGGGGTCGCCGGAAATCTTCGGTGTCTCGTAAAGGTGTACCGTGCCGTGCAGCGTTACTGGCATCGGATGTTGCGCAGCCGTAGCTGGGCGGGACGAGCCCTCAACTGGAGCATGTTCAACCAGATCAAAGAACGGACGCCGCTACTGAAACCAAAGCTGCGCCTCCCATATGCGGAGTTGCAGGCTCTTGCAGTGCTGTGAATCAACTGTCGAAGAGCGTAGTGCGGTAAATCCGCACGCTACGTTCTGTGGGAGCCGGAGGCGGGCAACTGCCTCCGGCGACCCGGTGGGAGAGGAAACGGAGCACAGGTAACTGAGCCGCCGCGCCTCTCCTCGACTCCACTCAAACGAAACAAGACCGACGTGGCGGATGCTGAAGCCATTTGTGAGGCGGTCACCCGCCCGACAATGCGATTCGTACCGGTGAAGACTGCCGAACAACAAGCAGCCAGCATGATTTTGCGAACGCGAGAGATGCTGATGAGGCAGCGCAGCCAGACTGCAAATGCCCTGCGTGCTCATATGGCCGAATTGGGCATTATCGCCGGCACAGGCATGGCAAGCATCGCAAAACTCCTGGTGCTTCTCCGGGACGAAAAAGACAATAAGATCCCCGGCGCCGCCCGCTTTGCCCTGATCCAGTTCGCTGAACAGATTGAGCTTCTTACAACCCGCATAGAGAAGCTCGACAGAGAGATTTTGGTTGCCGTCAGAAAGGACCCCGATGCCAGGCGCCTGATGAGCATTCCGGGCGTCGGTCCTCTCATCGCCGCTACCGTTCGGACATCGGTCTCGGATGCTCGCGGTTTTGCGACTGCACGAGATTTTGCGGCTTGGACGGGGTTAACACCGAGGGCACGGTCGAGCGGCGGGAAAGAAAAGCTCGGGGCGATATCAAAGCGTGGAAATCGGCAACTACGGACGCTCTTGATCGTTGGTGCGACCTCGATCATCAAGCTGGCTAAACGAGGCTTGAAAGTCCCGCTCTGGATTCGGACCATGCTGCAAAGACGGCCGGTCAAGGTCGTCTCGGTGGCGCTCGCCAATAAGATCGCGCGCACCATCTGGGCCTTGCTGGTCAGAGGCGGCATCTATCGGGCGCCGGCTGCAATGCTGAAAACCTAATCTTAAGAGCTCTCCGGCGGAAGAAGAAAGCTGCCGAGGAGGCAAGGTGCAATCTGGATGAACCCCGAATGACCACATTCCCGGTAGCGATCAGACCGCCTGACTCACTGCGCTTCGAGCGCGAGAAATTGATTGGGCGATTGCTTCCGCGGATATCATCGTGGCCAGCGGCCAGGCGCCGCGTTTACAGGCCGAACATATGACCGCACCGTCATCCCTTGTTCAACCAGAGAAATCTCTTGCAGCCCGGGCCGTTCCACATATGAGTCAGAGCCCTTATTCCATGCCGAAGCACACCGCACGTTACAGTCTTCGACAAGTCGGCACGCACAGACGGTATCTTCTCGCGCGACGACTTCACCTATGACCATGCTGCCGACATCTATCGTTGCCCTGGCGGCAAAGTTCTTACCACGACCGGAACGTTGGTGAATGACGGTGCCACCATGCTCTACCTCGCCAGCAAGCGCGATTGTGATCGATGCGCATTGAAGGCTCAGTGTTGCCCCAAGCAGGCATCACGGAGGGTGCCGCGCTCGATCTACGAAGGCGCTCGCGACATGGCGCGCCAGATCGCGAGATCGTGGGAGGGAGGCACCTCGCGCCGCAAGAAAATCGAAATGTTGTTCGCGCACCTCAAGCGCATTCTCAAGCTCGACCGTTTGCGTCTACGAGGCCCCAACGGCGCCCGCGACGAGTTCATCCTCGCAGCGACCGCCCAGAACCTTCGAAAGATGGCCAAGCTGATCCCGATGCCAACCCCGCGGCTCGCATAGGGGCGCTAGAGGCAGTTCGGCCACGTCGCGACGGAGCCACTACAATGAAATACTGCCGGCCTTTTTCAACGGAATCGGTCAAAATGCGAAGAACTCAGCTTGAGCAAATCTGGTCAGCTCTGGAGCGATGAGCGGACCTCCGACAGACGCGGCGCAACTTCGCAGATGGGCCAGCAAGAGACCCATGCAATGCAATCGGGCGCCGCCCGGCTCGCGAAGGTAGGTTTTTCAAACTTCTATTTCGTTTTTTCGAACACAAGCAGGCTTCTCTGCATCCCCCTGTCTGCCCAATTGGGCATGATTCGCCACGTCGAGGTGACCTGAAGGCGATCACCGTCTAATTTGAAGAAGCGTGTTTGCTCAGTGCCCACCCATTCAGGATTCCAGGCAACATCGACCTTCGTAATCCATTTGTCACCGTCGATACGATAGATGCCGGTGTAGGCAGCCATGCTGTTTAGCAAATCGGCGCGATCTTCGACCGTTTGTGGTGCCTTGCGCCCCTCTCCGGTCAGGACAAACATGACCCGGCCCTCAGCCGTGAAGATCGCGTATCCCGTAGGAGAATGTCCGAAGACAGGTTCTTTCTGCCCGGTGGCTTGAATTTCAATCTCTTGAGAAACCAGTTTCCAGATGCCGATCACCTTTTCACGGTCGTCGGCGAAGCTCGGATACCCTGGAATGAGGCACCCGGCGAAGGCAACAAGGCATTTCAACTTCGACATAGGAAGTCCCCTCCAATGCTCTGCCCTTCTTGACACTCAGTAGCCTGATATTAGCGCAGAAATTGAGAAGCTGGAATGTCCGTCGGTTTTTCCGCCGACATATCTGCGGCCGTGGATGCGACAGCGATGGGCCAGCGGAAGCGGCCTTCGATGGTCACTTTGGTCGCTTCCAAGTCACATCGACACTTTCGCCGCTCGGAGGGCGAATGGTCAGTGTGAGTTGATCCCCGGTGATCGTAACGAAGCGCTTCTGATCTGAGCCGTTCCAATTGGGAAAGGAGCTACCTTCAACATGGATTGCGATGCTGCGGTCTGCCTCGTTCACCGTATACGTCCCGAAGTAAGTCTGGGTCCCATTAGCTGTTGCTTCGTTTTCTTCGGGAGTACCCTGCCACAGCGCATTGCTTTTGTATTTGGCGCGGTCTGAGCGCATGACCGTGATGATGTACCGCCCGCCGGCGTCGAACATGGCCATCCCCGCCGGGTTCTCACCGAACTGCCGTAAGGTGGTGCCGTCGTTTTTCTTCTGCTCCCAGGAAACCACGATCCATGTTCCGACGAGGCCTTCCTTCATCGATGGCTGCTGACCAGAGGCACTATTCGCATGCAATGACAGCCCGACAGCCGCGACCATGCACGTTCCAAAAACTCTACGGCGCTTTCTCATTTCTCCTCCCGCCTTGTTGAGCCGGCAGATTACAGGAAAGACTAGGCTCATGAGTGGCTGATTTCCGCTTAGGAGCAAAATTGTCGATCCAAACCGCCGGGTGAGCATTCCGCCGGGCAGCGATGGGCCAGCACCGACAGGCCGGTGACGAGCCTGCCTCCGAGGCTCGTAAGTTTTGACCGCCCAGGCTATCCTGATCATTGTCGGAGCCCGACTTGCCATTCATGGGAGAACTGCAATGGCGCGTCTCGTTGCCTTATTCGTTGCTCTCTGTTGCTATTTTCCGTCTGGACCCGCGTTTGCAGACGACGCATCGAAGCTGCTGGTCGGAAGTTGGCAGCTGACCTCATGGACCATTCAAATTGTCGGTGGCGACGCAACCGAGCCATTCGGTCCCAACCCGAAAGGTAGGGCAGCTTTCACGCCAGACGGGTATGCGGCCTTCATTATTGTCGGAGCGAACCGCAAGCCTGCAACAAACAACGACGAGGCAGCGGCACTGCTCAAGTCATTGCTTGTCTACACCGGCAAATTCACCATCGACGGAGACAAGTTCACGACCAAGGTCGACATATCGGGCAACGAACTCCTCACCGGGCTGGATCAGGTAAGGTTTTTCAAGTTGGACGGGGACCGGTTGAGCCTCCGGACGCCTGAACAAGTCAGCTCCGTTGGCATCTATCAGGGTAAGAAAGTCGTCGGCACTCTGACCTGGGAACGCGAACGCTGACAGCGGTGGAGCGTTTAGCGCAATCCTTGCCCATTCAAGTAGCCACCAACACGCAATGTCGCCTTTTGGGTCAATCGCGACGGTTTAGCCCGGTTTAAGTTAGGTCCGGTCCACCCCTGACAGCTGACCTATCCTCGGCCGTTGGATGCGGCGAGAGCGGAAGTCAACGTCGGTTGAATGAAAGAGGGCCGCCAACTGATGGGGTGGATGGCCCCCTCTCGCGGCATCGAGTGCCATAATGGTGGTCGTCAAAGATCACCAGTAACGGGAGCCATCCATGGGCAATATTACAGCAATCGGTCTTGATCTGGCAAAGAACGTTTTCCAGGTGCATGCGGTCGATGCGGCGGGCAGCGTAGTCATGCGCAAGCGGCTGCGACGAGGCCAAGTTCTTGCTTTCTTTGCGGAGATTCCCTCGTGCCTCGTGGGGCTGGAGGCCTGCGCGACGGCGCATCATTGGGCGCGCGAGCTAACTGCGCTTGGCCATGTACCACGACTCATGCCGCCTACCTATGTGAAAGCCTATGTGAAGCGCAACAAGAACGACGTAGCCGATGCCGAGGCGATCTGCGAGGCGGTTAGACGTCCATCGATGCGCTTCGTACCGATAAAGACGACGGAGCAACAATCGGCCCTCATGATACATCGGGCTCGCGAGTTGCTGATCCGCCAGCGCACTATGCTAGTCAATGCCTTACGTGGGCACTTGGCCGAGTTCGGCCTTATCGAGGCGCAGGGGTTGTACAAAGTGGCGAAGCTGATTGCAATTGTCCTGGACGAGAAGGACAGGCGCATATCGGATATTGCCCGCCAGGTGCTGAAGATGATCGTCAGCCAAATCGAAGATACTCAAGCCCGGATCGCTGGGCTCGAGAGGCAGATCCTAGCATGGCACAAGAACAACCCAGTCAGCCAACGACTGGCCACCATTCCGGGGATAGGGCCGATCATCGCCACCGCCATTGCAGCAACTGTTAGCGATCCAGGGACATTCTGCAGCGGCAGAGACTTCGCCGCTTGGCTTGGGTTGGTGCCGCGACAAAACTCCACTGGTGGTAAAGCGCGTCTGGGCGGGATTAGCAAACGAGGTGACTGTTATCTCCGCCGCCTGCTCGTCAATAGCGCTCACACCGTGCTGCTCTGTTCGAAACAAGCCAAGACCGACCCTTGGCTAAGCTCCTTGCTCAGTCGAAAGCCAAGACTAGTTGCCGCAGTCGCCTTGGCCAACAAAACGGCACGTGTAGCTTGGGCGATTATGAGCAGACAGGAAACCTACCGAAATGCGACATTGGCGGCCTGACCTCTAAGGGGCGTACCGCCAGCTTGCGAGAGTGAAAACACGTGATGGCACAGTCGGTTACCCGACGAATCGAGAGAAACCTGACCGCCTCAGTGGCGTTCGAACCCGGCCAACTGATAAGGCCTCGATCCGCGGAATCCATCAAGGCCAGCGGTTATGTACGACCGCGAAGAAAGGCCGGACACATGACTGCAAGCGACCACTGCTCATCACGCAAAAAATTCTTGCAAGCCGGGGGCCATCCACACATGAGGCGGCCTTATGGCGCAGCGAAGTGAAGCGCGACGGCTGCCGTTACGCATATGCCGATGGCAATGGCCCACGCGTATCGAGCATCACGGACAGGGCTGGGCCATGAAAGTATCTGCACGGCCGTAAGCTCAACACCGATGGCAATTCTGACCATGCCGACAGTATGCGCCCCTCCAACGAATTAGGACACTCACAAACTCGAAATAGGACACTCGGAGTTAAATACGGACAGCAGCCAAAACAGCGACCCCAGCACGGAATGAGAACGGTGAAAGGTCCGCTCAGGGTCTTGGTTGCGTGAAAACGCTTCAGTGCGGGGTGACGCGGCCGTGAACGGCCCCTGTGAGGCCAGCTGGCGCCAAAGTGGCATATTTTCTGGCAAGGTGCCGGAAGCCGGTCCATTGGCTTCCCTTGGTCACTGTGATCGATCGATAAAGGTTGGCGGCACGCGCACGACAGCGCTCCTGCCTCATGCCTGCATCGCCGCGATCAGCGCACCGACACCCATGATGTTCATTGCGCGTGTGAGATTGTAGGCGAGCACGTGCAGCGCCATCTCGGCGGCGACCTTCGGCAACCGCTTCGTCAGGAAGTGCGTCGCGCCCATGCGCATCTTCAGTGTGCCAAACGGATGCTCGACCGTCTCGCGACGACGACGCATCGCCTGAGGATCGGCGTCGAGCCGCCTCTGGGCATCCTCCATGACGTGTTCATGTTCCCAACGGGAGATGACGCGGTTCTTGGCCGTGGTGCAGCGCGCCTTAAGCGGGCAGCTTCCACAAGCTTTCGTGGCGTAGCGCCGAATGGTGCGTTCGCCATCCACTGTTGTAAGCCAATACGCCAGCAACTGGCCCGCCGGGCAGCGATATACATCCTGCTTGGCCAGGTATGCGAAGTCGTGCTTGCCGAACTTGCCCTTCGCCTCCATGCCCGTCGTATTCGGTTTCGGCAGTGTCACAGCGATATCGGCGTCGGCGCAGGCTTTGATCTCCTCGCCTGTGTAGTAGCCGCGATCGGCCACGGCCTCGAGCTTGTCGACGCCGAGCACGGCCTTGGCCTGTTTACCCATGTTGGCGAGTTGTGCACGATCCGAGCCGCTATTCGTCACCTCGTGGAGGTGGTGCTCGGTATCGACGACAACCTGCACATTGTAGCCGACGACACCGGAGCCGCGGCCACTCGTGGCCATGGACCGACTGTCGGGATCGGTCAGCGAGATCTGCTGGTCCGGTGATGCCAGCATTGCCTGTTCGCAGGCTTCGAGCTTCTGCATCTCGCTCGCGAGCTTGGTGAGCTTCTCCTTCAGATGCGCCGTCTTCGCGGCGAGAGTCTCAGATGGCTCCTGCAGATCTGCGGTGTCCAGCTGCGCGAGATAGCGCGATACGCTCTCCTCCAGCTGCTGGCGACGGCGCTCGACCTTGCCCTTCGTGAAGTTCTTGTCACGCGTGTTGACCGCCTTGAACTTCGAGCCGTCGATGGCGACGCTCGCCTTCGTCAACAAGCCCATCTGCCGGCAAAGCTCGACGAACTTCGCGCACACCTTCTTGATGGCGGGGCCGTTGTCGCGGCGAAAGTCGGCGATCGTCTTGTCGTCGGGCGAAAGCCGCTGCAACAGCCAAATCACCTCAAGATTGCGCCTCGCCTCGCGCTCCAGTCGGCGGCTCGACTGGATGCGGTTGAGATAGCCGTAGATGTAGAGCTTGAGCAGTGGCGCAGGGTGATAACCGGGCCGGCCGGTTGCCGCAGGCTCGACGTCCTTGAAGCCCAGCTCTGCCAGATCGAGCGCTTCGACGAAGGCATCGACCGCGCGAACCGGATTACTCTCCTCGACCCAGTCGTCGAGGCATTCGGGCAACAGCGTCGATTGCGCTCGGTCCGCCCCTTCAATGAACCGATTCATTGATCGTCTCCAAAAACCCCCAGACGATCCCTATCTGACTCGTCGTTTTCACGCAGCCAGGGTCATGAACGACAAAACTCAAGATGAGCACAATAGGTCGGCTTTTGGGTGCATAGCGACCAGTTAAGCCCTACAGCCGAGCCATCATTCAAGCCACCCAACCGAAGGGGCCGAATCATGCGTTACGAACTCACGGACTATGAGTGGTCTGCCATTAAGCCGATGCTGCCGAATAAGTCGCGCGGCGTGCCACGAGTGAATGACCGCCGTGTCCTCAACGGCATCTTCTGGGTCTTGCGATCCGGAGCACCATGGCGCGACCTGCCAGAAAACTTCGGTCCGTACACGACTTGCTACAATCGGTTCGTTCGCTGGCGACGGGCCGGCGTGTGGGCCAAGTTCATGAGCGCACTGGCCGGCGCCCAGGATGCTGCCGTGCAGATGATCGACACTTCCATTGTTCGCGTACATCAACATGGGGCCTGCATCACAAGAAACCGGCGTCAATCGATGGGAAGGTCACGCGGCGGCCTGACGAGCAAAATCCACGCCGTGGTCGACAGCAATGGTCTACCGGTCCGACTTGCGTTGAGTCCTGGCGAGGCGCACGACGTTCGACTTGCCGGAAAACTGCTGTCTCGTCTCAAATCCGGATCAATGCTGCTTGCCGACCGTGGCTACGACGCCGATTGGATCAGAGAGCTTGCCATGAAGAACCACAATTGGTAGGCCGCGGCCAACCAAATTCCGCCATAGTAAAATTACAAAAGCCCTTGTTGCATAGGGCTGATTGACCATATGCGACCATAATGGGCCATAGCTGGATATCCCATATCTTGTATGCCCCCGCTGTGCCCCTCCGTGGATTTTCCCTCCGGGCACAGCAGACCGGGAACAGGGTGCGAACGGGTCGCGATCCGTTTCCAAGGAGAAGGGCAGGGACGATGGAACCGAGCGATAAAGGCGTCAGCGCTGGAGCGACGACGAACTACCTAAGGCTCACTGACGCAGCGATCCGCGCGGCTACGCTGCCGTCAGGCAAGTCGCAACACTATCTCCACGATACAGAGCAGCCTGGCCTGGCGATCAGGATGCGCGCTACTGGCGGCCGGACTTGGGTCTACCTGTTCACCAAGCCTGGCGCGAGGGGTACGCATCGCAAGACGTTGGGTGCATGGCCCAAGTTCAACGAGAAGGCCGCGCGCCAGGCCGCCACCATCGCCGCCGGGGAGGTGGTCAAGGGTAGCGATCCGAACGACGCCAAGCGCGAGGCCAAGCGCAAACAGCTGGCCGAGAGGGAGCGCACCACCCTGGCGAAGCTGATTGTTGAGGATGGCCCCTACGAAACGTCCCTGACTGGACGCCAAGTCGTTAACTGGAAACCAGCGATGTCGGCGCTGCGACGGGGTCTTAAAGTCCATGTCGATCTGGCCATCGGCGACCTGACGCGGCGGCAAATTATGGCGGCGGTGGATAAGGTCGCCAAGACGGGCAAGCGCGGCGCAGCCAAAGACTTGCGCAAGCACACCCACACATTCCTCGAATGGTGTGTCGGCGAAGGTTATGTCGAGCACAACGTGCTCGCCGGCTATCGTGCGCCCAAAGAAACCCGTGCGCAGAGGGTAGGACGCCGATCCAAAGGCCGCGCGCTGACCGATGAGGAAATCATCAAGGTGTGGCACGCTTCAGGCAAGCTCGGGGCTTTCGGGCTCCTGACACGCCTGTGCCTCCTCGGTGGCCCACGTCGCGGGGAGCCAACCATGGTCCGGTGGCAAAAGCACATCATGGATGACCGCATTACCTTCGATGAAGCATGGACCAAGATGGGACTGCACCACGACGTGCCACGCACCCACCTCGTCGACGAGGTTCTCGCCGCCGCGAAATACTTCCAGCGGGCAACGTCAGACTATGTCTTCCCGTCACCAAAGACCGGCGGCCAGATGTCGGGTTTCACCAAGATGGTCAGCCGTCTAGTCAAGGAGGCGGGTGTCGCTAGATTCACCATGCATGACTTGAGGCGCAGCTTGCGTACCATCATGTCACGCTGCGGCTACGACAACGAAATCCAACGGCTATGTGTCGGGCAAAAGCCGAGGGGGATCGATCAGGTCTACAACCACGACGAACAGTGGATCATCCGCAAGATGGCGTTCGAAGCGGCTCACGACTATATCGCGCAGTTGATCGGTGCGAAACGGGTCGGCAAGGTCGTGCGCCTGCGGCGGACAAATCCGCTCGACACGATCAAGGCCGAGCTGCTCGGTCGTCTCCGTGAGCATTATGCGGCTCGGGGCGATTAGCAGGCTTATCGCACCCAGTCGCGCACTGCATCGACACGATAGAGCGGGCGCCCATCGACGTAGCGCCATTTCAGCGGGTGATTCGGACGGCGCCGCCACTGCTCCAGTGCTCCGGGCGTGCGCCGGATACCGCGGCCACGTCTAATGCTGTTAAATTGGAGCTGGCCGGCAGTGTATCGATATCGAACATCGCTGGCGGCGGCATGCCACGGTTCTTGCGACCACGTTTCACATCACGCGACATTGTCCCATTTCCGGGCTGCGAGCGCGATCAGATCGGGCCGCATGAGGTGGTGTTCGGCCTCTATACCGCTATGCCCATGCTGACGAGCTTCACAGAGCACCAGCTCTGCTGCCAGCTCGAGCGGGATTACTGGGTCGATGTGCGCGGGCTCGGGCTGCCGCTGGTCGGCTATGACCTTGGCGGCGCATCCGGCGGGCCCATGCTGGCGCCGGTCTTTGAGAACGGTGCGTGGGATTGGCGGCTGCTCGGGGTTATTTCGGAAGCGTGAAGCACGGAGGGATTCGAGCGAGTTACGGCTGTGCGCGTGCATTTCATCTTGCCTGACCGAGAAAACAGCTTTGGGAGAGTGACGCTAGCGCACTGCTTTGCCGCAGTGAGCGCTGGCTTCGTTATGATGATCGCGCAGTTTGGCGCCGGAGGTGACGTCGATGGCGACGTGGTAACGGGGCGTTCTTTCAATTAGCATCCGCACCGGTATGGGAGCTTCCAGACGTTTACCTGGCAGTGGCGGACGAGCATCATAAGGACTGGTGGCCAATAAATTTCGACTTCAGCGCTCGGTAGGCCGTCTCGCGTGTGGCGAGAAAATTGTGATTCTCTTTCAGGCGCCTGGCTCGGCCCCGATTTCTTTCTCTACGTCAGTTAGTAAATCAGCACATGCGGTATAACCGTTGCGCCGGTACCACGCGATGAGGCGCTCCTCAGGGAAGCCGCATTCGAGCGGCCAGGGACGAAGTCTAACATATCGATAGCCTTCGAGCCTTGCGAACGTTTCGACCTCAGCAAGAATGCGCTTGCCAAGACCCGCGCCGCGGAGCCGAGCAGGAACAAAGAGCTCGTACAGCACGAGGCAATCCAACTTCATCATGTCGTCAAGCGAGACAAAGCCGATCGCTCGCCCGTGCTCGTAGGCCACGTACTGTGTCGTACGTTTTCCTTTCGAGCTCTCGGCCATGCGTTGCTGAATTTCGGCATCACCGCATGTTACTGCCGAGGAAACGGGGACGAGTTTGATTGTCAGTATTTCCAACAGTCCACCTAACCGCCGATGCAGCGCCAGAGGTCAGACAACTGATAGAGCGTTGATGCCATTGGCCTGCTTAAAGTCGTTAAAGTATCATAGGCTTAATGATGATTCTGGCGAGCTTTCCGGGCTACAATCCTGGCGATGATGCATAAAAACTTGAGATGGGTTCGTTATCGTTCTGTGGCGAGGCCACTTGGTCGTGGCACAAACAAGATAAGAACGATTCAATCGGAGGTCGAGTGCATGTCTCAATACATGCCAACCTCAACTGAGCTGACCGGGGGTGCGGGCTTTCCCAGCACGCCTGCCGCACGCCACACGGTACCCAAATGGCAAATTCAGCTATTCTGATCGGCAACAGCCAATACCGAAACCTGCAGGACCTCGATTGTTGCCGCGCCGATCTCGCCGCGATGCATGAGCTGCTGGCAGCAACCCAGAAATTCGACAACATCACCACGGTTGAAAACGTTGATGCCGACACCTTGAAGCAGCAGCTTCAGGAAGCGGTCGACAAGGTCGCATCTCCCAACGAACTCTTCTTTTATTTTTCCGGTCATGGATATGGCCACGAGGGTGAACTCTTTTACTGCACCACAAACTTTGATGCCAAGCAGCCAAACCTGACAGGACTCTCAACGACTGAGCTTCACGCGATCTTGCGTCCCGCGAATGCCGCGCTGGTTGTGAAGGTCATCGACGCCTGCTGCTCTGGAACACGGCTCATCAAGTCAGAAGAGAGTATCTTCGGCGTGCCGAAGGATGGCTTCCAAAGCATCATCCAGATTGCCTCTTCGTTGGAAACGCAAGGCTCGCTTACCGGCGATCCCTTGAGCCTTTTCACCGGCAAATTCCGCGACGCCGCGCTGAGAAAGTCGGAAGGCCCCGTCTCCTTCATGGACATTATCAATGGCCTGAAGGATGCATTCATCGACGATGAATCCCAGACGCCTTTCTTCGTCCTACAAACGACTGGACGGGAGCATTTCGTCGACGACGCTCGGAAGTTCGATTCCATCCGGAAAACACTGGAAGCCGCTCGCGCCGTGACGCTCCCACCGGTTGCTCAGCCCGAGGCCGTTCCAATCGTGCCTCCTACTCTCCTTGAGCGCCTGCAAGCCGCTGAGGCAAAAGTGGTGACGCCAGAGCTGATGAGGACCTTCGTCGGGAAGTTCTTCGACGAATTAAATGCAAAGATCTCGACCGATGAGTTTGCCGAGTTCTTCACCCTTGATACGGTCGAGCATTCTCGCTTCGCGGAATCGACGGCGGAGCAATTCATTATCCGCGTACTCACAAAAGAAAAGCGTGCGGACAATTTCGTCACAGCCTCATACGAACGGAAGCTTCGCAAGACGAATCCGCTTTTTGGGGCGGCAGCCTGGGACATCCTCAATCCAAATTCTATCTATGATGAATACTGGGATTTGCAGCTCAACTGTTCCATGGAGCGCGCGCAGCTCAAAATCACGTTCACGCCGAAATTTGCCAACTTGCAGCGCATCACGCTTGTCGTGACTTGCGCACCAAGCCTCGATCACTGCTACATCTTCGAAGCTGCAACCCAACATCTCCTCCAGGATTTTGGCACTTTCGATCGCGATGGTCCGGAAGTTTCACGCCGTTGGTGGAAATGCGTTTGGGCCGATGGCACGGGCGGTATCGTCAGTCAAATCTCGCGGAAAATTGCAGAGGTTGTGCGCGAGCAGCTCGAAAGCGCAGAAAAGCGGTTGTCGGGCCAAAAGGGCGCCGATGCGTAGTAACGACTTTGCCGGGAGAAATCCCCACAGGGAGCGAACGTGAGATTTGTCGTCGTTTAAGGCGGTAAGCGCCTCAGCTGCTCGAGAACAAGATCGTTAGCAATGCCGTTAGCGATACGCTCGGAATGGAGGTCGGTCTCATCAGCCAAGGCAGAGCAAGCGATGGCCGTTATTGCTCTGCAAAGACGCAAAAAAGCGGATGTAATGTGTGGAGCGTGGCCTTTCTGAAGGAGCACCTGGATTCCGAACGGGACATGCTTTTCGAAGTCGAAGAGCGCCCCTACTGTCGTGTGCTGCGGCTGGCGCAAGCGATCACGGCTTTTGGGTCGGCACGGGCGGTTGAAGACAAAATAGAAGCCACCCTCCGAAGCATGGGCATCTCGTCGGAGGTGTTCCTTGGCCGCAGAAGCGCCCACAATATGTCAATCATCATAAAGATCGACGACGCGGGCAGGATGCGTCTGGAGGAATTGAGAGCCGCACGAAATGTGTGCGCGATCAACAGAACTTGGTGTCCGCTTTGTCGGAAGCACTTGATGTTCTGAGTCCAACCGCCTCGCAATAACCGGCCCTATTTCGAGGGGCGGCCGCGGGGCGCCAATTCCTCGCGCTATTCAAGTGCGAACTATTCGCGACCCCTACTTGGCGTGGTCCGGTCCGCTATATTATATCTGCAAGAATTCACGATTTCTGCGAATTATAGCTCTTGCAAATAAGATGTTGTACTATATTCTATATGTTTAAATTCTCATTTTTTGCGAAATTGAACGCATGAAAGAACTGACCCCCTCTCGCCTACCTCGCGGCCGTGCGCAGCTTCGGCAAGTTCTCGCTGAGTCGGGGGACGTCATCCACGTCGCAGACGTGGTGAAGGCGCTCGCCATCTCGCGCACCGAAGCTGCCAAGCGGCTCGCGCGCTGGCGCGAACAAGGCTGGATGAGCCGGGTCGGCGCCGGCGCCTACGTCCCGGCATCGATTGATACGCTCGGCTCTGAACGCGTCCTCGATGATGCATGGGTTCTTGTGCCGGCGCTCTTTGCGCCAGCCTATATCGGTGGCCGTACCGCGGCGGAGCATTGGGACCTCACCGAGCAGATTTTCAAAGATATCGTGGTCGTCACCGGACAACACATCCGCGAAAGACACCAGAAACGACAGGGCTTCGAATTTACGCTGAAGCATCTGAGGCCGGAAAAGATTTTCGGCGCCAAGCCGGTTTGGCGGCATCACACCAAGGTGCCGGTTTCCGACGTCCACCGAACGATCATCGACATGCTAGACGATCCCGCGCTCGGCGGCGGCCTTCAACAGGTTTCGGATTGCCTGAAGGCGTATTTCAAACGAGCGGACCGCAGCGATCAAAAGCTCATCGAGTACGGCGATCGGCTCGGCAATGGCGCCGTGTTCAAGCGGCTTGGCTTCCTGGCGGAGAGGCGTGACGATAGTGCCGCGCTCGTTGAACTCTGCCGTGCGCGGCTGACAGCAGGCAATGCCAAGCTCGATCCCGCTTTGAATTGCAAGCGACTCATCTCAAGATGGCGGCTCCTCATTCCGCCATCCTGGGTGCCCGGAGACACCGGTTGATCGACAAGCGCGAAATCCTCGACCTCGCCACACAGACGTCGCTGACGCCGCATGTCATTGAGAAGGACTATGTCCTTGGCTGGATGCTCGCGGGCATCTATGCCCATGAGGAACTTGCCGAAAGCTGGATCTTCAAAGGCGGGACCTGCCTCAAGAAGTGCTTCTTCGAGACCTACCGGTTCTCCGAAGACCTCGATTTTACGCTCCGCAACGAGGCGCATCTCGACGGCGGCTTTCTGAAGCGAGTCTTCGCCGAAGTCGGCGCCTGGGTTTACGACGAGACCGGCATCGAAATCCCTGTTGACCAGCAGGAATTCGATATCTACCGCAATCCACGCGGCAACCTCTCATGCCAAGGCAAGATCAGCTACAAGGGGCCGGTTTCGCCAACCCGGCCTTTGCCCCGCATCAAGCTCGACCTGACCGCCGACGAACGCGTCGTCCTGCCGCCTGAAACCGTAGAGATCTTCCATCCGTATTCCGATGCGCCGGAAGAGGGGATCGAGGTGCTCGCCTACGACTACGTCGAGGCCTTCGCCGAAAAATTCAGGGCACTGGCCGAGCGCACCCGCCCGCGCGATCTCTATGATGTCGTCAATCTATACCGAAACGCCGACGCGCGGCCCGAACAGCGACAGTTTGTCACAGTAATGCAGGAGAAATGCGCGTTCAAAGGCATTCACTTGCCCCAACTTGCCGACATCGAAGTGCATCGTGGTGATGTCGAAGCCGGTTGGTCCGGCATGCTGAACCATCAACTTCCGGCTTTGCTGCCTGTCGGCTCGTTCTGGGGTGCGCTGCCGGAGATATTTGACTGGCTCCACGGCCAAGTTGCGGCGCCGGTTCTGCCGGCAATGCCGCTCATGGGTGGCGCCACCGCAGACATCATCCGCGAACGTATCGTTGGTCTTCCGCCAGGATCGCACGGCCAGACCTTCATTGAGACAATTCGGTTCGCCGCTGCCAACCGGCTCCTGGTCGAACTCGATTACCGTGACCAGCAGGGCAAGCGATCCACCCGCTCAATTGAGGCCTACTCCCTGCGGCGATCCAGCGCGGGCGATGTATTGTTGATGGCGGTTCGTGCAGACAACGGGCAGCCGCGCAGCTATCGCCTTGACAGCATCCTTGGCGTCTCGCAGACGCAGACAGTCTTTTCACCGCGCTATCCAATTGAGCTGACGCCGACCGGCCTGCAATCAATTCCTCCAACGTCTCGACCTGCAGGAATTGTAACACCGCGACGTTCGACGCGTCGCCGATCGCGCGCATCGACTGGCGGCCCCACCTATGTCTTCCGATGTACTGTTTGTCAGAAGCTTTTTGAACGCAAGACCTATGACGGATCGCTTCGGCCTCACAAGAACCGTGCCGGATATCGATGCTACGGCACCTACGGAACCCATGTTCGCACCAAATAGGTCTGCGGCTTCATGATCCGGCTTCAACAGGTTTTGGCTCGTTTGATCGTCGTCTCCTCCCTGGTGAAGATAGACTACTAGACCAATATTCATGCGAACAAGATACACGCGAATCTTGGTTGCATCGATTTCACTGCGGGATCTTGTTAGGCTGCAAATCCTCGATCAGTTTCAGCATCTTAAGCAGAACTGCCCTTGTGTCTCCAAACTTCTTGGCGAGCACAAGATCGCGATGTCCGGACATTAACAATACGGCCTCCAGAACTTCATCAGAGCTCCGCACTAGATCGACAAGGTGCTCCCCAGTCGGTCCATTCTTGGCAGAAAACCAATTCTTTACGGCTCGTTCGTTTGCTTTCGTTAGCGCGACGACTGTCTTTACCGAAGCGTGCGTCTCTCCAAACTGTCGCCTTAGAGCTTGAGCGATGACGTCTGCGAATCTCTCATTTTGAAGGTCGGCTCCAGGGGGAAGAAATCCGTTTCCCGATGATGACCGAGATTTTCGGTCTGTTTTTGTAGGCGACATTCCATGTCTCCTTTCGCTACCCTGCAGGTGCTCGGAGACTTGAGCAAAAATCGGGTAGTTCCGTGGCTGAGTGACCCAGCAGTGCGCAATGATTGTTCCAGCAAAAACTGAAGGATCAAACACCCCCGTTAGAGCTGCACAGTACGTGCGCATGTCTACCGAGCATCAAAGGTACTCAACCGAAAATCAGATATCCATGATAGCGGCTTACGCCGCCCGCCGCGGCTTCGCGATTGTTCAAACTTATGCTGACGAAGGAAGAAGCGGCCTTAAGTTGGAGGGGCGGGATGCTCTCAAGCGCCTCATCGAGGACGTGCGTGGTCACCGGGCGAACTATTCCGCGGTTCTCGTCTATGACGTCAGTCGCTGGGGTCGATTTCAAGACGCCGACGAGAGCGCCTATTACGAGTATATCTGCAAGGAAGCGGGAATCATCGTTCACTACTGCGCTGAGCAATTCGACAACGACGGCAGTTTGGCCTCGACGATAATAAAGAACATGAAGAGGGTCATGGCCGGCGAATACAGCCGTGATCTATCTGTAAAGGTTTTCCGAGGGCAATGCCATCTCGTAGGCTTGGGATTTCGGCAAGGCGGTTCACCAGGTTACGGCCTGCGTCGACAACTCATCGACGAACAAGGCAACTTCAAATCCCCGCTGAGACCCGGTGAGTATAAGAGCCTGCAAACCGACCGAGTCATATTGAGACCAGGTCCTATCAGCGAAGTTGAGATCGTGCGTAGGATATTTCGCCTCTTCGTTCTCCAGTTAAAGAGCGAAACTGAGATTGCTGCCTTGTTGAATAGCGAAGGCGCATCCAATGAGTTCGGGCGACCTTGGACCCGGGGAGCAGTCCACCAAATTCTCACCAACGAGAAATACATCGGCAATAATGTCTACAATCGAGTTTCTTTCAAGCTGAAGCAAAGGCGCATCACAAATCCACCGGACATGTGGGTACGGCGGGACAATGCGTTTGAAGCGGTGGTCGAAACAGACTTCTTCGCGGCTGCAAGACGCATCATAGATCAACGAAATCGGCGCTTCACTGATGGGGAAATGCTTGACCGCCTTTCGTCCTTGCTAAGCAGCACGGGTTATCTTTCAGGACTTACGATCGACGAACGGGATGATATGCCATCGAGCGCCGCTTATCGAGCCCGCTTCGGCAGCCTCTTAAGAGCTTATGAGCTTATCGGCTATCACCCAGCGCGAGACTACCGGTACGTAGAAACTAACCGTGCGTTGCGTTCGATATACCCTGAAGTGGTTTCTAAAGCCATCGAGAGCATTCAGGAGGCGGGCGGGCAGGTCTCCATGGATCCCCTAACCGACCTTCTTACTATAAACGACGAATTTACAGCGTCGATTGTCATCGCTCGAAGTTTCAAGACCCAGTCTGGTTTTCCCCGCTGGAAAATCCGACTCGACGCAAGCTTGCGACCGGACATTACGATAGCTCTCCGCATGAACGAAGATAATGCGTCTGTGCTCGACTACTATCTGTTTCCACGCATTGGCGTGATCGGTGACCAGCTGCGCCTGGCCGAAGACAACGGCATCTACCTCGATACATATCGCTTTGAAGATTTGGACATTCTTTTCCATCTTAGCTCACGCGAAGACCTGAGGGCTGCCGCATGACCGAAATCAAGCCAGAAATCCGAATGATTTCCATCAGCTCGATTGCTGTCCTGAACCCACGCGCTCGCAACAAGCGCGTTTTCAATGAACTCGTGACGAGCATCGCCCATCTGGGACTAAAGAAACCGATCACGGTGAGTCGAAGGAAAGATGGTGGGACATTCGATCTGGTTTGTGGACAAGGCCGCCTAGAAGCATTCATCGCACTTGGCCAACAAGAAATCCCTGCGGTTATCATCGATGCTTCGCCGGAAGATTGCTACGTGATGAGCTTGGTTGAGAACCTGGCGCGTCGACACCATTCACCGCTTGAGTTGGTTACAGAGATTGGGGATCTCAAAAAGCGAGGCTATTCTACTGGTCAGATAGCAGCCAAGATCGATTTCAGCCCTGAATATGTCTATGCCATCTGCTATCTTCTGGAGCATGGCGAGGAGCGTCTATTGGCCGCTGTCGAGCGAGGCATCATTCCTCATTCGATAGCGATGGAAATTGCGAGAGCAAAGGATGCAGATGTCCAAAAGGCTCTGGCGGAAGCTTACGAGTCTGGATCGCTTCCTGGAAATCAGATTGTTGCAATTCGTCGAATTGTCGAACAACGTAATCTCACGGGCAAAAGCGTGCATTCGGTGGGACGCCGACCGCAACCTAAGAAGGGCGTGACTTCCGGGGCTCTCATCAGAGCTTATCGAAAGGAAGCGGATCGTCAAAAACTGATCGTGAAGAAGGCAACGCTAGCCCAAGAGCGGCTACTGTTTGTTGTCAATGCGCTCCGCAGCCTTCTGAACGACGTTGCATTCTTGAAGCTTCTGCATGCTGAGAACCTTCAAACCCTTCCTCGCACGCTAGCTGAACGTGTTGCATCGAAGGGAACATGAAATGGAGCAATCAGAGGTTCGAATCGCTTTCGAGCAGGACATCGTCGTTCTACCCCTGGACAAGTTGCTGCCGCACAAACAGATTTCTGAGGCCTTTAAAGCCTCGTCCCGGTATAAGCGAATTGCTCAATCCGTTACTGAGATCGGCGTTATTGAGCCGCTGGTCGTGGCCCGCGAGCCCTGCGACGATGGCACGTATCTCCTTCTTGACGGACATGCTCGACGCGCGATCTTGCTTGATCTGGGCCAAACGTCGGCCCGCTGTATTTTTGCTTTGGACGACGAGGCTTTTACCTACAACAAGCGAATAAATCATCTTGCTACGGTACAAGAGCATTTCATGATCGTGCGCGCTCTTGAACGGGGAGTTCCTGAGGAGAAGCTTGCAAAGGCCCTGGATGTAAATATTGGCCATATCAAACGTCGACGGACGATGTTGAACGGAGTCTGTCCTGAAGTTGTGGAGATGCTCAAGGATAAGGCCGTCAACCCGGTAACCTTTGACGTCCTGCGCAAGATGAAGGCTATGCGTCAAATCGAAGCCGCGGAACTTATGCAGACTGTTTCGAATTTTTCGTCTAGTTACGCAAAGGCGCTATTGGCTGCCACCAAGCAAGCTGATCTGGCTAAACCTGATCGCCCGAAGAGGATCTCCGGGATGTCCGCCGAGCAGATGGCGAGGATGGAACGGGAAATGGAGACACTGCATCGAGACTTCAAAGCGGTCGAAGCTTCCTATGGCGAAGACGTGCTGCATCTTGTGATCGCATCTGGATACCTCTCCCGGCTTGTCGCGAACCGAAAAGTCGAGAAATACCTATTGCAGAACAGCCCAGAGATACTCGAAAAACTTCGAGCGATTATCTCGTCTGCTTCGCTCGACGGCCAATCTCAGGAAACGGCCGTCGCTTGAAGATCTGGTCGACTTCGGGCTCAGGCCTGCCATACACGACGTCATTGAGCTTACAATAAGCAATTGAGCGCTGTTTGAGGAATCGGTTATCGCTCGAGCACAAGCTCCGCGTTGCGGTACCGTAGCCTTTGCCGCCAACAACCGTGCCGTGGCGAGAACGTGAGAATTGCTGGCGCAGGCTCCGACGACAAGGGTCAATGGAAGCGCGACCAGCGCTGTCCTAACCAGAAGCTGCTTGTCTGGAATCTCTGCGGCAAGAGAAATACCGACGCATTGCTGTTCCAAGTATAGTGCCTCGGCCGCCAAGCGGTGGTGAGGCGGGTTGCCCCTCTTCAGGGCAAGCTTCATGACCCTCTGCTTTGCGCCGGCTGACCCGTTGCGGACGAGGGCTCGCAACAACATCAGTTTGACGTCGTAATCATCGGTCTGAAAGAATACCTTTCCGATGCTGGAGACATATCGATCGTCGATTTGCGGTGGCTCGCACAACAGTTGAGCAGCGTCATAAGCGATCGGGAAATTGCGTTCCTCTTCATGATGGGGCCGTTGGGGTTCCCAGGTGTCCGCGGCCAACTGTAGGATCGCATCCATGTTGTCGGCGCTGGGACGCTCTTGCAAAAGGGAGAGCACTTTCTCGCGGACCCGGTGCTCTTTGTCTTCGGCGAGCTTGCGCAATTCGGGAGAAAGCGGACCGGGTGAGCGCTTGGCAAGCGAAACAAGGGCCGCTTCACGCACGTCGGCAAATCGATGGCTCAAGGCAGCTTCAACCAGTGGCCACATCTGGCATCGGGCTGCAATAGAGACCGCGCCCGCTACAATCGAGATAGTCTTATCGTCGTTCTCGGGTAAGCCGAAGATCTCATGCAGCAGCCGATCTACGCCGAGACCTGCCCTGCTGAGCGCCTCCGCCTGTACGGACTTGATCTCGGCGCTCCCTTGAGCGTCCAGCCGCTCCAGTAGGAGTAGCGCGTCTTTACTCAGCCCCTCGAAGCTGGATGTGAACACGGCGTTAGCCGCCTCCGCTAATTCGCCAGGCAAGGCTGCAAGAAACTGGAGTCGGAGCGTTTCGAAGTCGACCCGGTTATCCTTGGCGTTCGCATCCCTCACAGCGGTAAACTCGAGCGCCAGTTCAAGCGCCCGCCGCGCGCGGCTGGCCGTAACCACCCGTTCGATCGCCGAAAAGAACTCGGCCGGAGCGGCAGAAAGCGCCGTTTCCACCGCCTCAAGCCTCACCTCTCGAATTGCACTCCCCGCAACCATCCGCTCCCTAAGGGCGCTAAGAAACTCCTGTGGGATCGATTTCCGCATAGCCTGCCAGAAGTCACGCTCCTCCGGCCTGTCCACGGCGGCTGCCGCAATGGCGCGCCACTCTTCAATCGTGACGTTAGTTGCGCGCTCGGCAGTCCGAATCCAAAAATACAACAAGTCTAAAGCGTGCGCGTGATCGCGAATAGCGCTCCAACCATCCTTCTCCCGTCTCACTGAAACGTAGTATTCAAGGAACTCATATGCCGTCTGACCATCTTCGGAGATACTCTCGTAGTAATGGTCACCATAATCGCCGTCGTACTCGCCGTTCGCGAGCCTGAGGATGAAATCCTCGTCCGGCTTTCCGGCGAGTTCGTCCCGATATGAAACTGCCTGCCGTACAATCTCCTCAAAACCATCGGCATCTCTAAACGCGCCCGCAGCAATCAAGCCGGCGTTCGGATTGTACCCGTCTTGAACAATCGAAAGCGCTGCACCCATGAAGGCTGGCGTGAGATCGCCGCACAATTCCGCTACTTGATCGGCAAATTGCGTGGGGTAAGAAGGATTGTGGCGAGGCAGTTCGCGCGTGATGAACGCGACGCAAATCGCTCGCGTCCTATGGTCGGCCGTCACCGCTTTGAACCAATCAGGCGACCGATCCGGCGCAGTCCACTTACCGAAGAACCACCAGCTTTCGTCGTCCTTCTTTTGATGTGTAAGCCATCTGGAAACCTCAGCGGGAATCGACGCCGCAGAGCCCACCGTGGCCGCAAGCTTCAGATCCTCCCTGAAATCAGGCCCCGTCGCTGCCAATCGGGCACTGATCCAGACATCGAGTTGTGACTGCCGCTCGGAAGAAAGCTCAAGTTGAACGATCGAACGCTCTCGCACAGCGTAAACCAGCCGCGCCGCGCCTTCCGTTCCCCAATCCGTATCCGTGCTTTTATCGAGGTCGATCAGCACTTCTATGAGATAGGCCAGGACTCGAGCCGAGAGGCCTGGCTTGTCCTTGAGGGCCTCTTCGAGGCCTAATTCGACCCGGGGATGCTGATAGGTCAGCGTAGCCTCTGATTGCCGCAGATTGCGGCCGGCGATCAGGAAATTCAGGTAGGGCTCGAGGCCGTCTTCGAGATCACTCGAGCGTTTTGTCAGACCTGCCTGAATGGATGGCAGGACGTTGAATGTCTGGCGCGCGCCCGATTTGAAAAGGCCCCACGTAATGGCCGCCCACGCCCATTTCTCTTGCTGCCGAACATTATGAATAAGCGCGGCTTTATCGATGTATGATGGGCATCGGACAGGCAACGCGCAATGTATTGGCCGTTGTTTTCGTCCTTCTCAAGCCCGTCGGAGAGAACGGCAAAGTACCGGTGCATCTCAAGTGGCGTCGCGAGCCGCTCGATTGCGTCATTTCGGGAGTTTAGGACGATGGGTTGAAGAGCCGGTGGAAGGCTGGGTAGCCGGTTCTCAAAAAGCCTCGCTCGCTCGTCCGGGCCGTAGTTTTCGTCTTCCAGCGTGACGACCCACTTGTCCTTTAAGCGCAGCTTGCTTTCATGCAGCACGTCGGATCGGCTGGTGATCACGAATTTCCTGCCGGGACCGGCGGACTGGAGTATCTCGGCCATCGCACCGTTCCAAGGCACCGAGGTTGGCTCCAGCCGAAAGCGGCCCCATGGGTCTTCGATCTCGTAGACCACGGGGCGAGAAGGTGATTCATCAACGATCTTCCCAGGACCACCCTGGACTATGACATGTTTGATGCCGGGTATCTGATCCCGCAAGTGAGCGACCAGTGCTTTGGCTGTGCGCGTCTTTCCCGTTCCGGACGCCCCTTTGATGACGACAGCGTGCTTGGTCTCGATCGCAGCTTTGAACTCGTCCCAGTTGTTCGGAGGAACGAAGCCTTCCAGGTCGGCCGATTCCCCAACATAGCCTCCCGCGGCTGTAATCCGGCGTTCAACGTCAAGACGCGTCCATACCCCTTCAGCAGCGCCACGCATGCGCAAAAGAGCTTCATTGCGCAGAGCGTCCCGGCAGCTTTGAAGATTTGAATGGGGTACGCGAAAGCGCTGGCTCAGCAATCGTTCGGTACGCGCATTGATCTTTTCCTGATCCATCGCAGCAAGAATAGCGATTCGACCGCCAGCATCAGCGGGTAGGCTTCTCGCCATGTCGGGAGGTAAATCGCTGGGAGGCGGCCACACGCCAACTGTTTCCACCTTGAGCTGACGGGCGACACCGTCGAGGTCAGCGCTGGTGACCAGGAGATAGCGGATGCTGGGGTCGGCCAGCCGGTCGCGAGCAGACTTGCGTCTTTTACCATGGGCGAGAAGGCGGCTTAGGTCCTCATGCTTCCAGGGCCCGGTATTCCGAAGCTTGCACTGTAGAACCAAGCGGTAGCCATCGAGCGCAACATTTTCCGACAGCGCGCCTGGCTCCTGTTCGATGTCGGCTTCAAGGTCTTCCTCGGTCGCCGGCTCCAGCACGATCTCGAAGGCCACTTTCTTGGCAAGAACGAGATCGAGGGCTGTGAGTATTGAGACGTCGAGCTGATAGAAATAGCCTTCGAGCGACCGTCCGCCACTAGAAGGAGAGAGCTCATCTGGCCTTTGCGGGGCGGAATTCGATTCAGCCATGAACTGCCTCGGCAACGCCGGATGCAGCGCGATTAGATTGTTCTAGATGCGTCCTCCCATGCGTGCCCAGGTACACTCGTTCTCTCGCCCTCACTGTCAGTGCAGCCCTTAATTCGGAAATGCTTAGCCGGAATATATATGGCAGCTGACGTGAGTCGATAGGACACGACATCGGGGATTTAGAAGGTTGAAAACTCCGCCCCGGATTCTCCCTCCTGCAAGGACGCTCCGGTGCCTCCGGAAGCTCATGGGATGTTGGTGGAAGTCCGAGCGATCCAACAGTATCCCAGACGCCAACAAACTGGACCTTCGTTGGGCGCGAATGCCAATAGCAACAGAGCTCCCGCGATAGTGAACTTTGCGATTTAGCGAATCCTGCCGTCGCACTAGCAGCACTCATGTGACCATACGAGTCCACCGCGTCGGTGATTCCTCCTTGGGCACCAAACCTACGATTTTGGTCGTTCCCAACGACTTCAGTTTTGGGGCATATCAGAGGGAATTTTTTTATTAAGTCATTGAAATGGTGGGCGCACAAGGGATCGAACCTTGGACCTCTCCCGTGTGAACCACAATCCATAGTCCCTAGCCAATGTGAGTCAGACATAGTAAAAAGTGAACAAGCGCTTGCAGTGCAGGTGTTTTTGCCATTTGTGGCCATAGCAGGCCATGGCTGACCTAACTACATTTTGTGTGCCCCCGCTGTGCCCCCGCGGAATCTTCCCTTGGGGCACACAGATCGGGGAAGGTCTGTGCTCGCTCTGTTCTTCAAGGGGCCGTCCTTCCACATTGGTGTGCCCCGAGGCGGAAAAGCGAAGGAAAGTCAATGATCACTTTCCCTTCGCTCGGATGATCCGGGCGGCTGCGGGGGCACACCGCGACAGGGAGCGCAGGGATCATGCCGGAGCCGACCAACCAGCTGACACTCACAGATGCGGTGATCCGCAACGCCACGCTGCCGCCGGGCAAGGCGCAGTATTATCTCCATGACGACAAACTGCCCGGCCTCGCCCTGCGTATGCGCGCCACCGGCGGCCGGACCTGGGTCTACCTTTTCACCAAGCCGGGGGTGAGGGGGACCCAGCGCAAGACGCTCGGCGCGTGGCCCAAATATAATGAGAAGGCAGCGCGCAAGGCCGCCACCATCGCCGCGGGCGAGGTCTTCAAGGGCGTGGATCCGAACGACGCCAAGCGCGGGGCAAAGCGGCAACAGCTGGCCGAGACGCAGTGCACCACGCTGGCAACATTGATCATCGAAGATGGCCCCTACGAAAAGTCCCTGACCGGACGTCAGGTCGTCAACTGGAAACCAGCAATGTCGGCGCTGCGACGCGGTCTTAAGGATCACTTCGATCTCGCCATCGCCGAGCTGACGCGACGGCAAATCATGGCGGCGGTCGACAAGGTCGCCAAGACTGGTAAGCGCGGAGCAGCCAAAGACCTCCGCAAGCACACGCATACCTTCCTCGAGTGGTGCGTCGGCGAAGGCTACGTCGATCACAACGTGCTCGCCGGCTATCGCGCTCCCAAGGAAACTCGTGCGCAAAGGGGCGGGCGCCGAACGAAGGGCCGCGCGCTGGCGGATGAGGAGATCATCAAGGTCTGGCATGCATCCGGCAAGCTGGGGGCTTTGGGACTATTGACGCGCATGTGCCTGCTAGGTGGCCCGCGCCGTAGCGAGCCAACCATGATCAGGTGGCAAAAGGACATCATGGATGACCGCATTACCTTCGATGCGGCATGGACCAAGATGGGTCTGCACCATGACGTGCCGCGTACTCACCTCGTCGACGAGGTGCTCGCAGCCGCGAAACATTTTCAACGCGCGACTTCCGACTATGTCTTCCCGTCACCGAAGACCGGTGGCCAGATGTCGGGCTTCACCAAAATGGTCAGCCGTTTGGTCAAGGAAGCGGGTGTTGACAAGTTCACCATGCATGACCTGAGGCGCAGCTTGCGCACGATCATGTCGCGCTGCGGCTACGACAACGAAATCCAGCGGCTGTGTGTCGGGCAAAAGCCGAGCGGTATCGATCAGGTCTACAATCACGACGAACAGTGGATCATCCGTAAGATGGCGTTCGAAGCGGCTCATGACTACATCGCCGAGTTGCTCGGTGCGACACGGGTCGGCAAGGTTGTGCGCCTGCAGCGGACGAATCCGCTCGACCCCATCAAGGCTGAGCTGCTCGGCCGTCTCCGCGAGCACTATGCGGCTGAGGGCGCTTAGTTGCCTTATCGTATCCGGCCAGATAGTCTCGCACCGCATCGACACGATAGAGCGGGCGGCCGTCGACGTAGCGCCATTTCAGCGGGTGATTCGGATCGCGCCGCCACTGCTCCAGCGCTCCAGGCGTGCGCCGGATGACCGCGGCAGCCTCTAATGCCGTCAAATTAGAGCTGCCCGGTAGCGTATCGATATCGAATGTCGCGGGTGGCGGCATGCCACGGTTCTTGCGATGGCGCTTCGTGGCGTGTGGCATTTTCCGGCTACTTGGCGACCCTAACGCCTCGATCGGAGCCTTCTCGTCCCTGCCGCTCATGCCTCAGTCTCGAACCACGATTGGTCTGAGGCGATAAGATCGCAGGCTGCTCTAGCAATAAAGAAATCAAGTGCGCAGATATGGCTGCTGGGTCGCTGTGGCGTACAAATAGGACGAACCGCTTCGATTGGTCTGGGACGCGCCCGGGAACTCTTTTCGCTTCCGATCTTCGGCCTCATAACTTGAAGGTCACGGGTTAAATCCTATCCCACAACAAAATTTTTCTAAGTTATATCAATCAATTAGCAAGCCTCTGGCGGGCTTTTTCATGCTATACAAGGCCTTCCCGAAGGCTCTCAAGGAAAACCATTGTTTGGCAATGGGTCAGGCCAATTCCGGCTCGGATTACCAAATAGTTTCAATCACTCCACGGCAGTCAGCCAACACGTGAGCCAGAACATAAGAGAATTGACGAGAATCCGGGATAAGACTACGCTAATCCGCGTATTAGCGTTTCAAAGCGCGTCGCAAGGGGTGTTATGGCGACTGAGAAGACTTTCGGCGGGGCCATCGCCGAGGCCCGAAAGGCAAAGAGCTGGAGCCTAAAGGATCTGGCATCGCGGATTTTGCGCGAAGACGAGGAGCCGATCTCGCCGCAATATCTGAATGACATCGAACATGATCGCCGCAGCCCCTCTTCTGATCGCATGGTGCAGCAATTTGCTGACATCCTCGGTATTAATCGTGATTGGCTCTACTATTTGGCCGGACGTTTTCCGGAAGACGTTCGAGTAAAGAATCTGACGGAGAAAGAAGTCACTGACGCGATGCTTGCTTTCAGAGGTGGGCCGCCGAAGGGAAGGACTCGGCGATAGGGTGCGATACGTTCCCGACAAGACTGGCAGGTTTTCCCAGCGCCCGCACTTCAAGCCGCAGGAGCTTGATAGGGAGTGCGAAAGCATCGTTGCCGGCTTTCTGAGGGAGCGCCGCGGCGAAGCCAAGTATCCTGTTTCCACAGACGAGCTAACGGTGCTGATCGAGCGCGATACAGAGTCCCTCGATCAGTTCGCTGATCTTTCGGCCTATGGTCCGAATGTCGAGGGTCTGACCCTCTTTCAGCCCGGCCGTAAGCCGCAAGTCAAAATCTCGGCTCGTTTGGCTGAGGACGAGCGTCGGCAAAATCGCCTTCGTACGACCTTGGCCCATGAGTATGGGCATGTCCGGTTTCATGCCATTCTCTGGGATATGGAGCCTCCCAGCGCCGATCTGCTAAGGCGCAAACCTACCGCCAACATGCAAATCTGCTACCGCGACACCATGCTCGATGCCGTGCAGACCGACTGGATGGAGTGGCAGGCAGGATATGCGTGCGGTGCGTTCCTGATGCCGGCATCGGCGCTTCGGCAACTCATCAGATCGTATATGGAGCGACAGGGACTGTTCGGTGTTGTCGGCGAGCGCGATCCGCACGGACAGGATCTGATCGAGATTGTGAAGGATGGGTTCGAAGTTTCCGCCGACGCCGCCCGTATCCGGCTCATTAAGCTTGGAATTCTCGGCCCAACAGGCTCCGGTCCCTCACTTTTCAACTTCTAATCCACAGGCGCCGAAGCCGGAAATGTCCCGGGTTGTATCTCCTCCGTCATTGTGTTACGCTAATTAGCAGATCGGCGGATAAGCAGCCGAGCTGAGAAAGGGAATGTTGATGTCGAAGCACTGCAAGACCGGACTTGATGACCGTTGCCGCGACCGCGATGGCGAGATTCGCCAGAAGCGCGGCGATACTTTGGTTGGAACGCTGCGCAAGACTTATGGCGATGACTTTGCGCCCGGCGTTCGCAGCGACATGAGGCTCGATACGCTGCGTGAGCGTATGGGCACTTCGCTCTCCAAGATCCTCAAGGGAGACTGAGTATGTCGGACCACCAGCACGAAGTGCGTATCCACATCGATCAGAAGCCGCTGCACTCGCCGAATCCAACGACCGGCGCCGACCTTTATGACCTCGGCCAGGTCCCCGAAGGGAAGGTGCTCTACAAGGAGGTCGTGGGCGACCAGGAAGGCCAACTCGTACGGATCGACAGCCCGACGATCCACCTTACAGAAGACGAGCACTTCCATAGCGGTGACGCTCCCGAGAAGCACTACATCATCATCGTCAACACCGATCCCGTGGTTGTCGATCATGACGTTTTGACATTCGACGAACTCGTCAAGATCGCATTTCCAGTTCTTCCGACCGGCACAGACCCGGAATTCACAGTGAGCTTTGAACACGCCAAGAGCATCCCGCATCATGGCGACCTCCCGCAGGGAGGGTCTGTCACGGTGAAGAAACACGGTACCATCTTCGATGTCGATCATACCAATCGATCGTAGCCCTGATCTCCAGCGGCTGCGCAAAGAGGGCTACAATGTTCTGGTAACGAACGCCGGCAACCTGGTTGTTCAAGACGTACCCTACGTCAACAGCAAGCGCGAGATCGCGATTGGCGCGCTCGCGTCAAACCTCGATCTTGCGGGCGATATCACTGCGCAACCGCAGGATCATACGGCCAAGTTCATCGGCGAATATCCCTGCGATAGCCAGCGGAACACGTTGACTGTCTTACAGCATACCAGCGGGCCGTTCGATCTCGGGAGCGGGTTTGTCGCCCAGCATTCCTTCTCGCGAAAGCCGGCCTGTGGGCACTATGAGAATTACTATGAGAAGATGACGGCTTACATCGCGCTTCTCGGCAAGCACGTCGCTGCCATTGACCCCTTGGTCACAGCTAAAACCCACAGGGTCATTGAGCCCGAAGACGACAACTCACCTTTCAATTATCTCGATACGGCGTCGGCGCGAGCGGAAATCAACACCATCACTGCGAGGCTTGCGGAGGATGCGGTAGCAATCGTGGGGATTGGCGGGACCGGCTCTTACGTGCTCGATATGGTCGCCAAGACGCCCGTCAGAAAGATCCATATTTTTGATGCCGACCGCTTCCTGACGCACAATGCTTTCCGCGCGCCTGGGGCGCCAGCAATTGAGGAATTGCGGGAGCAGCCTCTCAAGGTAGAATATTTCGCATCGATCTATGCCCATATGCATCGCGGAATCGTCCCGCATCCCTTCCATATTGATGCAACGAACGTGGACGAGCTGAATGGCATGTCCTTTGTCTTCCTCTGCATGGAAGGAGGAGCTGCCAAGCGCGCGATAGTGGACAAGCTTGAGGCGCTCGGGATACCGTTCGCCGACGTCGGCATGGGCCTGTATGCCAAGCGCAATTCCATTGGCGGGATGCTCCGCAGTGTACTGAGCCTGCCGGATGCTCGGGAAAGCGCTCGCGCGCGAATACCTTTCGCTACCGACGACGCCAATAACGAATACGACAAGAACATCCAGGTCGCAGACCTCAATGCACTCAATGCTTGCCTCGCAGTGATCGCCTGGAAGAAGCTTCGCAGTTTTTACTTCAATCTGGGCAACGAGCGCTTTGTTTCATATACAATCGCAAACAGCCTGCTCGCCAAGGGCGATATCGTATGAACAAGATCGACTCCATCCGACCCGAGTTTGTCGACCGGCTACCGAGAATCCTCGAAAACGGAGTCGTCTACATTTCCCAGAAGTACGCGACGGCTGCGCATAACTGCTGTTGCGGATGCGGGACCAAGATCGTGACTCCTCTCAAGCCAGGCCGGTGGCGATTGGAGACGCAGGGCGAGTCCATAAGTATCTATCCGTCAATCGGCAATTGGAGCGCGGGCTGCCAATCTCACTACTGGATCAGGGGCAATCGCATAGATTGGGCGCTTGGCTTTACTCCTGCTCAGATCGCTGCGAACCGCACCAGCGATCAACGCGTCCGGCAACAGGCGCATGCCGATCGCTACAGGAGCGAACGAGGATTTTGGGGACGTCGTTGGGATGCGATCAAAGGCCTGTGGCGGGCACTTACGAGTTGGCTCTAGTCTGCCCAATGCGCGCTGGCAGGTTCGCTGGGCCACCTCGTCGGGATCGAAATCCCGCGAGGTAGTCGTCCGTTAAGAAGCCGATTTGAGCGGTGAGCAGTCGCTGGCGGCCGCGATGAGGGTGGTCAGGATTAGGCACCAAAGAGCCCTCAGCCAGGCGAGGATGCGGCGGAAGTTGTGACCGACGGCCGAGAGGATGACGTTGGCTGCATCGCCGGCGCGGCCCTTGAGGTAGCAGCGGCCGAGGTGACCATCGGTCTTCAGGTGTCCGATGACGGGTTCGATGGCGGAGCGGCGGCGCAACTCGCGCTTGATGACGCCGAAGACGCCGCGCTTCTGGCCAGAGATGAAGACGCGTCGGGGATTTTGCGCGTCGTGTCCGCGGTATCCCTTGTCGACATAGGCCCGCTCGATCGGACAGCCGGTGAGTGTCTCGGTGCGGTCGATCACGTCGCGCAAGGTGTGACCGTCGTAGGGATTATCGGGGAGCGCACTGGCGTGCAGCACGAACAGGCCGCCGGGAGCACGGCGGTTGTTGGTGACGATGGAGGCTTTGACACCGAACTCGTAAGGAGCTGAGGCCTTGCCCTTGCCGATGCACTCGACCTCCGGGGCGTGGAAGGAATAAAGCTTCCAGCCGCGCTGGCGCTGCTGCTGCGAGCGGATCTGCGAGGCCCGGCCGAGCGGGAGGGCGAAGGCGTTCTCGAGCACGGCCTGACCTTCGATCTTGCGGCGGATATCGCGGATGATCCGGCCCAGCCGGCTGCGCAGGATGCGCAACTGGCGCCGATGCCGCTTGAATTGCTTGGCATGGGCGTAGCGCCCCGCCATCATCGCCGCGGTCTTGGCAATGCGAAGATAGGATTGCCGCAGCCTGATCCCGTGCCTCTTCGCCAGACGGTTGAGCCCCTTGATCGCCGCGTGCAGCAGCTTGGCATCGGTCGGGAAGGTGATGGCCTTTGGCTGCACGGTGGTATGTGCGCCATGACGGCGCGAAGAAGGAGGTTGAGTATGTAGACCATCTTCCGAGCACTTGCTGCGCAAGAGATGAGGGCAGGCCCCTCGGACTCGGATTGCAGGATCAGAGTCCAAACCGCCACAAGCTGCTTTAGCTCAATGGCTGAGGTGGTGAGCGTTGCTGGAAAAGGCGGGCAATCAGCCTGTCAGGTGAGCCACGGGAAGACGAACGCAAGTAAACCGCCGATGATGCATCGAAAGTACAGTTCAGGTGTTGTCGAAACCAGGGGCGATACCACCTCCTGGGATCAAGCGCGGCGAGAGCCTGTCTATTGGCCGGGCGGCAACCGGTGTAGAGGCGGCGTGATCCCGATGGCAGGCTCTTGCGCGGAACATGGGAACCTGCGTCGCGATGCCAAGGGAGACCCCAAAGGCGGCGGACCCGCCGAGGGCAGAGTACCAATGCGCGACGCAGGGGCGGACGGGTTCGTAATAGTGATGAGGCCCGGTAATACGGGCGGAGCGAAGGGACCCGATCTTCCAGCCAAAGTCACAGGCCAACCGGAAACGGGAGGAGCCGATGACTGAGGCAAAGTCGTATCAGATCCCCAAACATCTCGTTTGGGAAGCTTGGAAACAGGTGAAAGCGAACCGCGGGTCAGCGGGTGTGGACGGGGTCTCCATCGAGGAATTCGAAAAGGACTTGAAGAGAAACCTCTACAAGATCTGGAATCGAATGTCGTCGGGGACATACTTTCCGCCTCCCGTCCGTCTCGTGGAAATTCCCAAGGCTAATGGAGGGAAGCGTCCGTTAGGAATACCCTCTATAGCTGACCGCGTGGCTCAGACGGTTGCAAAGATGGTTATGGAGCCGACGATGGAACGAATATTCCATCCCGACTCCTACGGCTATCGGCCCGGCCGTTCGGCGCTTGACGCAGTGGGGACAGCGCGAAAGCGTTGCTGGAAATTCGACTGGGTTATCGACCTTGATATCAAGTCGTTCTTCGACTCGATTCCTTGGCACCTGATCGAAAAGGCCGTCGCCCACCACACGGAACTGAGCTGGATTCGTCTCTACGTAAAGCGGTGGCTGCAAGCTCCCGTGGAGAAAGAAGACGGAATCCTAGTGGAGAGAACACGCGGAACCCCTCAGGGTTCAGTGGTTTCACCGCTGCTCGCAAATTTGGTTCTGCACTATGCATTCGATCACTGGATGCAGCGGACCTTCCCTTGTTTGTGTTTCGAAAGATACGCTGACGATGCGATAGTCCATTGCAGAACTGAAAGCGAGGCTCGAACCGTGATGGAGGCGATCCGAAAACGTCTTGCGGAATGCGGTCTGGAGCTCCATCCGGAGAAAACCCGGATCGTCTACTGCAAGGATAATAAACGGAGAAAGGAATGCGAACACATCTCGTTCGACTTCCTTGGCTACACCTTCCAGCCGCGCAGCGCTCGCGATCGAAAGGGCGAGAAGTTCCTCAACTTCCTCCCGGCAATCAGCAACAAGGCTGCCAAAGGAATCCGACAAACCATTCGCTCATGGCGACTGGGTTCGACGCGAAACCACTGGAGTCTTGAAGAACTCGCCAAGCTGATTGATCCTGTCGTGCAAGGATGGCTGAACTATTACGGACGGTTTTACCGGACGGAATGTGTCAACGTCCTTCGTCACGTAAACGACGCGCTCGCCCGTTGGACGAGGCGGAAATACAAGCGGTTGAAAGGCCGGAAAGTCGCCTCAGTATATTGGTTGGGACGGCTCGCGCAGCGCGATCCGAACCTGCTTTATTTGTGGCGTGTCGGCATTCGACCTGCGGCTGGAAGATAGAAGCCGGATGAATCGGGAGATTCACGTCCGGTTTCGTGAGCACCTCGGGGTGAGATTCCCCGGGGTGACTCGACCGACCGTGACCCGCTTGAGATCCTGGCTGCGCAACGCGCCGGCCTGGTGCGCCACCCGCAGGCTCTCGGCCAACAGCAGCTCCAGCTTGTCGCCGAGCCGCTTGCGCCAGTGGCTCAAATCCGAGCGCTCGTGCGGGAACGCATGCTGAAAGAACTCTTCGCCGGTGAAGTACTGGAAATACGGGTCGTGGACCCAGCGCTCGCAGACCCCCTCATCGGACAGGCCGTAAATGTGCTTGAGCAGCAGCAGCCCGATCACAAAGCGGGTCGCGATGCCCGGCCGGCCGTTCTCGCTGTAGAGCGGCGCGATCTCCACGTCGATCCAGTCCCAATCGACCTTGCCGGCGAGCTGAACCAGCTCGTGCTTCATATTGATGATCTGGTCCAGCCTGGCCCGGAACAGATCACCCGATCCCGTCGCTTTGGGCTTCTTCGGTCGCATCGCCACCTCCGATGCGAGGACGGAATCATGACTGGCGATTCGATGGAATCCTCAAAACGAAATTGCAGGGTTCCGATGCCCGAAGCATCAAAACCCTGCAATCCCAAAACAGGCCACAACGAACAATGCAAGCCCAGCTCAATCGCTTAGCCGCTCTTCACGGACGACGAGGTACCTGGAGCAGTCATTGCCGGATACGGGTGCTCCACACGCTCCGGGGATACTGCATGATCTGCTTCAGCTCTTAGTTGCGGCTCGGGCAAATCCGCGCAAGTAACCGTTTTTGATGACTGATTTCTAGTATTCGGGAGCACATGACGGTCTATTCGCCCCAACAGGGGTCTACTTTGTGCCCATAAGGTAACCCTCGAAGGGCTGGTGAGGGCGCGCTTGCACAATCGTGGCGCGCGTCCAGCACCTGTACGACTTCCTCGCCCGATATGTGGGCTTGGCGGATGCTCTCGGCAATCTTCAGATGGTCTGGAGCCAGAACGATGAGACCGGCTCGGCGAACATGGGCCGTCGCAATTTGTTGGGCGACGCTGGCGATGTCGTTCTCGCGAGCGAGCGTGCGGTGCACTAAAATAGTGAGGTCCAAGGAGGCAGAAATCCGCTCGAAAGTAGTGGTCGGCATAAAAAAACTCGCCCTCCGGCTGAATCACAAGCACCTCGATCCGAATGATGCCGCGGTGCGGCCCAAAAGGACGCAGGCAATTCCGATGCCCGTCCCAACACCGTCGCGATCTGGTCTTCGGTCGGAACGATCAATGCTTCGCTCCGCGCGCGAGCACGTGCGTCGAGGCTAGTTGGTGCAATTCAGGCAACGGCTCCTCAAACGATGCCTCACTGGAGTTCACGTCGCGGCCAGAGAATCGACGATCTTGCCGACGTCGGCATCGTCGATCGGCACGCCATAGACCTTGATCATCTTGGTGACCACGGCCTGCCAGAAGGCCTTTTTATCCTTCATTGGCGGCTGTGTGGCGATGTAATCGGCCGAGTGGCAGGCCGTGCAACTGTTCTTTGGCCGCTTCGAGGTTGGAGTCTGCCTTGAAGGCGGCGACCTCGTCCGGGATCTGATAGTTGACCAGCGGCCGGACCGAGCTGATCGAGCAGAAAGACGGCGGATCACAACCATCAAACGCTGCTAAACGTCATGGTTGCAATGCTAAAACTTCCGCCGACCGGCTGGGGGAGCAACATGGTTAAGGCATTTCGCAATACGGTCATGGCAATTACCTTTGTCGGCGTCGCCGGCACCAACATGTTTTGGAATTTCATGAATGACTATATTGCCTGCGGCCTTGCGCTGGCCGCTTCAGTCACCGCCGCCTTTTGCGTTGAGCGCGTCTTCATCGGGCGGTCCCGTCGCGAGATGATCCGCCTCCACGGCGCGGACTGGCATTCGGCAGAGGACCGACAGCCTGGCGTATGAACGCCGCTCGTCGCACGGAATTAGATTCTTCGCATTCGATTCGACGGGCCTGCCCTGATGACCAACCCGGCCCATCCATTCCGGATCGCTCGCATCGAGCGCTTGCGGGAGCTGCTTGAGAGAAACTACGGAATCGCAGTTGATCGGAAGGCATGCCCACTTTATCAGCGGCTCACGCGCCTGCACGGTTGCTCTAGCAAGAAAGAAATCAAGTGCGCAGGCCCGGCTGCTGAGTTGCTGTGGCGTACAAATAGGACGAACCGCTTCGATTGATCTGGGCTGTGCCCGGGGCGCTTTTGCCGGTCCGCTAATTCAAATCCGGCTCCTGCAACCACTCCGAACGTCGGATCGTCGTTGGAATGCCCACTTCTGGTGGTTTACAATATCGGCATTTTGTCTAGTTCGGCTTGTCTTAAGGGTGTGTTTTTCAAACTAGGAACTTGGTTTGAAGATGAGCGCGGCTGACCTGCTGCGATTAAATAGCGGCAGGAAAACCTTAACAAGCTGACGAAGGAGCGCCGCGCCGGACTTGTGGCAGCGCTGGAGAAGGTGCACCTAAGGCTTGTTCGATAATTGATATAATTTGTGGATTGATTTCATTGCGTTAGATAGCTCCGCAGCTGCACGCTATCTGCCTTTGGTCCGCCATTTCTTCCGTCACTCTAGAGCCACTTAAACAACCATTGATCGCTCTAGGCGCGTCTCCACGTGCCGCAGTCGCGACGAAGCTCCTCGACAACATCCACACCCCAAGGTCAAGCTTCCCCGCAAAACGCCGCGGCTCATGCGTCTCCGTCCTACAATAGACTTCTTCGCTGCAAAGCGACGAGGGGCCCCGTCAGCGCGCTAGAAAACTGCATCTGATCGTAGCAAACAGCAGGAATAGTGCACTCGATTCAAATAACAATCTACCTGTTGGCCGGCTAAGCGGCGACGCAGCGACTGCTGCTCTCGTTTGAGATAATCGAGAGCGTTGCATGCCCTATCACGATCCTGTCCCTGGCTACGGCCGGATCGCGCTGCTTTGCTCGATCCCGCTCGCCTTGCCTTGATCTAAGACAAAACAGCTCCTGCCACACTCTTGCAGGAAACGATTGGCGCTGGACCATGCAGCAGAACCTCAAGCGCGCAGGCAGATCATCTGGAACTGCGAGAGTTGTTCGATCGTCGCCTCGTGAATCGGTTGCGATGAAGAGAGACTATTTTTTGATATCCGCGACGGCAGTCAATTCATCCGTGACGATGAAGGTGTCGAGCTGCCGGACATCGAGTCTGCGCGGCAGGAGGCCACTGCTGCGCTCTCGGAGATATCGCGCGAATGCGGCAGAGGCGGGCCACAGCATCGCATGGCAGTTGAAGTTCGCGATGATCGGGGCCCGGTCTTGGAGGCAACATTTAGCTTCGTGATCGAACAGCGCCTCGGAAAATGCAATTTCGGAGGCCGATTGATAGCAGGAGATGAACGGAACAGGCATATTTCGGCTGCGGAAGCTTTTGTTGCCAGATCACCATAGAAAACCTTCGATCACCGCGTACGTGGTGGAATCCATGCTTGTCCCCAATCGTCCGCTCAGGGCTTCTGCTTCTCCTTGGTGAACTCTGCTATAATCATTCCACGAAAAATCCGCCCCCGTTCACAGAGGTTCGCCGTCATTCGCGATCCGTGCTGTGAAAACTCCGACATTAGCGACAGGCAGGCGAACGGATTCGCTCTCATAGAGCGGTCATGGCAAGCTTGCTCTTCTCGTATTCCATGCTGACGAGGTCTTGCGCGATCAGCTCGAGAAGCAGCTTTCGGTTCTGAAATGTCAAGGAGTTATTGAAGTATGGCATGACCGACGCATCGACGCCGGCCAGGACTTCGCCGCAGAAATCGATCGACATATCGAGACCGACGATATCATCCTGCTTCTCGTTAGCTCGGATTCAGGCAATGAAAATTACCTTCGATAGCAATTCTTGGGAGCAGGTTTTTGATCCGAGCGATCGTGAATGGGAGCCGGTTCAGTCGGCGATTTCGAGCGGAAGAATAACAGGTTTCATTTGCGAAGCGGGCTTCCGAACTGAAGCGATTCGCAAACGCGAGCGAGCCGCCTATTTTGCGGAACCCGCGATGGCGGTGCAGTCTGCGTATTCTACCGTGGTTAGGAACGGCAAGCCCTGTATTCCAATCATGTCGTTCGGACCGAACGACGCAATCCATCCAGGCTTACCCGAAATGCAGGCCCCTAAGTTGAAAGCCGCGCTCGCCGCTGGCGTCCGGCTTATGCGTGGCCTTGCCTGGTTGGGATTACCTTCGCCAGGGGATATCCGTGACCCTGCTCTTTTCGTGCAGACCAGCGATCCTGAACGTGAGCAACGTCAAATCGACGCTGCGGCACGTATTGAAGCCCGGGGCGTCGGCAAGGCTGCGTTTGATGCTGCTGGCGGCTGGAACGCGCATCCTGGCACGTCCTACAATGAAAAAGTGTTCGCGAAAGCATGCGCTGAATGGGCTGATGGAGAACTGGTTGCCAGCCATATCGCTTATCGGAACGACATTCTGTGCACCAACGATCTGGCGCGTGCCGCGGGCACTTCGATTTTCGATCCAGCAAACAGAGCATGGCTCGCCACTGAGTTTGGAGTTCAATTCGTAACCTTGGCGGAGCTTCTGAAGCTGCTGAGCACGTAGAATCAGTATCAAGCGGTAGCCCTCGAAATGAACGAGAGTTTCAACGGGTGGCCATGTTACCTGCGTGTCGACCGCCAGATTGATGAATGTTAAGTTGCGTAGAATCAGCACCTCCGACAGGACGAAGGCTGCTCAAGGTTTTCCCACCAAGACCGGCAAAGCACGGTTTGGAGGTAACCGTTGCAAGGATTGTTGCGGCCATCTGCGAAGGAGTAAGAGGTGTTACATTCTACGGGCGACCTAATGGAAGTAAGCGATAGCCTCGCAAGCTCTCAAAGCGCTGCGACATATCATCTGCCGCGCGCGATGAGAGGCCAGTCTGGCCGATCTGTTCGGCCAACAAAGATGCGAATCGCGTTGCGTACATGCCGGAAGGCTAGGCGATCTTTGCCGTGCGGAAAACGGGTAGCTATCGATAGGCGTAGTTGATAAGATCTCGTATCAATTCGAGCAAGCCAGCCCAGGGCAATTCACGAAACGGAATCCCATGCGCCAGGTCATTACGGATCTCGGCGAGGCTCGGCCTCGTTGTTCCCGTCAGAAGCCCGATTACGCTCGATGGTGATCCGCAACGTTGGTTCATCGGCACCTGACTATCCGTTAGACCATCACGCTCGACCAAATACTTGAGCAAGTCGGCAAAAGTCGCGTTCTCGACCCACCACTTTTCGCCCTTCCTGAGGGGACGCGTTTCTTGCTCGGCCTTTTCAGCGACGAATTGTCGACGCCTCAGTAATTCTTTGCCGCCATACCTGTCGTTCAGCGCGAGCTCTAGCGCTGTTAATCCGACCAATTCGCCGGCTTTGATCAAGTCGAAATCAAGCCATGCGAGCACGTAGAGCTTCTGAGCGAGTTCGAACTTTGCGCTCACGATGTACGGAATTCCGACGTTCAAATTGAATTGCAATAGAAAAGATCGCCATTCGGCAAAGCTAACGAAGCTTGGAAAGCTATCGGGCTTTCCTGGCATTGGCCAAGGGACGGAGGATGACCTAGCATCTCGCCGCAGGGACGCAATCGAATCCAAGTAGTCAGTGGGAAGCAATCGTCCCTCACTCTAAAGTCAGAAAGCCCGGATATACGAAGGCGCCCTTGATCGTTTCGGCGTCCTTCTCGCTGACCCCTTGACCGCGAACAACATCGTACCACGAGGCGCGCACCTGTTCGGTCATGCTCGAGACAATCGCCTTGGCCTCTTCGGCATCCAGCAGAAAGCGGGCGTGTTGCGACAGCACGTTCTTTGCATTTGCAAATCGTCCCTGGTCGCCAACCTCCAGGGCTAGATCGCGATGTTCCTGCGAGATAACCGGAGACGGCGTCAGGTCATAGGCTGGCGAAAGCTGCCATTCCCGCTCTTTGGCGACCAGCGCGTGGTTGCGAGGATGATCATCCAGGTTGGAAATCAGCGCATTGAACGTCATGCGTTGAAAAAGTTCCTTGGCATCCTTTTCCGGCTCTTGCGTAACCCGGCGCATCTCCTCGGCCATCAATACATAGGACCAGCGGTCTCGCATCTCGACAGCTTCCTCAGCGCGCAGCACGGTTAGCCCGCTGATCATCCGCGAACGCATATATCCCTTATCCGTCTTCGTTCGATCGAACCGCTTGACGAGAAGAACGTCCTTTGCTGCGACGGTGGTGACGCGGCTCTCAACGACGCGAAGACCGCAAGCCTTGGCCAATTCAAGAATCGCGCGCTCGACGCGCGTGTTGTTCCAGCGGTCGTCCGGACGGTTGAATTTTGCGATCCAAAGTCCGTCGTCGTCCTCGACGACAGCTTTCGGACGGGCTCCCCCCATGGAGGTGCCTAGGAGCATCAAGTCTTGGACCTGTGCGGCCTCCTCGGTTTTTACATCTTCCTCACGCATCAAGGCTTCGGCGATTTCCTGAAGCTTTGCGAGTTCGAGCATCTTGTTGAATTTGCGACGTGGTGAGGGAGGTTGTTGACCAAGCCCAAAACCAAGCGCCCCTGCGCGGTCGTCGGCTGAGTTCAGCAAGCAATCGAGTTCACCAAGCTGAGGAACCCCGGCATGCTTCTCGATGACGCGGCGACCCCAATAATCTGGGCCTGCATCGCGCAACGCGCCAAAGACGCCATTCAGTCGGCCTGTTTCGTAGGTCTCTCCCGAAAGCTTAAGCTCGACAGGATCAATCGCGACCGCATCGCCCCGTGAGAGATACGATTTGCCGTAAACGAACCGGCCCAAAGCATTGCCGCGGCGATCCTTGGCGAGCTGGAAACGTCCAGCGGTTACCGCTTCAGTCTGACCGGGCAGCGTGATGTAGACGAAACATTCGGTGTTGCCTTTAGAAGTCATTGTCTAGCCCCCCGGGTTTGCGAGCCCGCTTGCGCTCCCGCGTCGCTTGCAATGCGATTCCTTCTTTGTCCTTTGAGGGATCAGCGAGTTCTTCGAGGGGCTGGAGCATATCGTAGAGCCACAGCAACCCGGCATAGACCACGATACCCGTCGAGGCTTTGCCCTTTTCGGCGTCCATAACAGCGCGCAGGCCCGTTCCGATTCTGCTGGCTGCGTCCTCCATGGTCATGTTGCGGCGGATGCGTGCGGTCCGCAGATCGGTTCCCAATTGCTTGAGGGCCCGCGACACGTGGAAGGGCGGCGCCTTTTGAAGTTTGTTGGTCGCTACCATGCTCTTAAAGGCCAGATAGTTGGTTTATGGTGTTCTTAAGAGCATATGGTAAGTTCGGCATTTTGCAATGACTTGCTTTTAAGAGCTTATAATTGCCAATAAATTGCTCTTAAGGGCATTTACGCGCCATCAGGCCCCTTTTGAGCAATATCCCAGATTTATCAACCGGTTATTGAGCGCCAAGGTGCAGCTATGAGTTGCGATAGTTCTTGTAATGTTCTATTCGGGGAGCCCTTATGGCTCGGTCTCGGCAGGCATACCACCGGACCACCACAAGGGCTGCCACCAGTCACGAATAACAAGGCGGGTCGGAATTCAAAAACATGTCTGACGCCAACAACGAACAGCTTCGTCCGCCGCCGAGCTGGGACAAATTCGAGGAGATTTGCGCTGATCTCTTTTCGCGCATCTGGAAGGACAATCAACTCGTCCGCTACGGTCGCGCCGGGCAGAGACAACACGGCGTCGACATCTACGGGAAGGACGACGGCGCTGACGCGGCCGTTCAGTGCAAAGGCAAGCGCGATTGGCCAACTACCAAACTGACGATCCCCGAAATTGACGCGGAAATCCAGGAAGCCAAAAAGTTTGAGCCGCCACTTACCACCTATATTCTTGCAACCACGGCTGACAACGACATCTACATCACGGATCACGTCAACGCCGTCTCTGCAAGCGTTCGTGCCGGATGCTTTGCCGCGTGCAAGGTATCCGCACCAGCGCTTTCCAGATGATGGGATCAGATTCATGAATGCAGATTTTCGATATTTGGCCAAGCAAGCCCTAGTGCGGGCGAAAGCCGATCTCGCAGCGTTACAGGACGAGCGCAAATATGCCGCGCTCGAGCTACGATTTCCCATGGAGGCCGTCACCTACGACCGGGCACAAGCACTCAAAGCTGAGATGCCACCGGAAGAGTATAAAACGTGGCAATCGCGTAAGCTCATGCAGGTCCTTCATGACATCGATCCCTCGCTCGGCATGAGCGCGAGCATCGCCGTGGGCGTAGAGGAAACCTACGGCGTGGAACCGCCGCCCGACAAGTTGCAGTTCTTAGGAACGGACACGGTGTTCACCCTGGCCGATCTCAAGGAGCATTACGACGCCATCGGAAATTACTTGCACGTTCCGTCGTTGGCCCAATTCATGAAGGGAGGGATGCCCGGCGGCACAAAACTTCGAGCGCGCTGCGAAAAAGTGATTGCGGCGCTGGAAGTCGTCCTCGGTTCGCCGATCTGGAATGCCACGTTCGGGGTGTTTACCGAATTTGCATGCGGGCGGTGTGAGAGCCCGGTCAGAAAGCGAATGCCACATGGCAAAAGCGAAGTCGAAGTGACCTGCTTCGAATGCAAAGCGCAGGACGTGCTTTCGCCTCAAGGGGATCAACAGGTTTTGGCAACGCCGAAGATGGTTCCGATGCCTTGCGGGAACGAGGGTTGCTCCGAATCCATTTCCATTTGGTCCGACGAAGTGAAGCCCGGCGTTCACTGGACGTGCAAGGGGTGCGGAGAGCATTGGGTCCTAGGATTCGGCGTCAAGCGCGTCGCCAAAGAAGATGACGAGGCAGCGAAATAGAATGAAACGGCTACGAGCTGCCTCGCTATCTCGCGGCGACATTATCCTGAGGACGACGACTGAGCCGGTCAGCAAGGCGATACGCTTTGCAACAAAGAGTGATATCTCGCACGCGATGATCTACGTGCAGCATTGCTCGGTGATCGACGCAACATCTCAAGGCGTTCACGCGCGAAATACGCAACGCCTGTTTTTCGATGAGGCATGTTGGCTGCACGTATTCCGGTTGAAGGGGGGAATCACGGCGGATCAAGCGGACCAAGTCTGTCAGTTCGTCCGACAACAGATCGGCTCGGAATATTCCACGAAAGAAGCCATTAGGACGGTGATAGGCGGCCGCGACCAGTGGACGCGCAAGCAGTTCTGTTCAAGGCTGGTCGCGCAGGCCTATGTGGCAGCCGGCGTCAAGTTGGTGAGTGACCCCAACTATTGCGCGCCCGCCGACCTCGCGCGAAGCAACCTCCTGGTCGCGGTACTGAACGCGACAGAAACGCTAACCGACGAGGAGGCGGAACGTTGGGCGGCCTACAGCGATGCAACCGAGATGATGCGTCAGGCAACGAATACGGTTCTCGATGGGGCGAGGAAGAAGGACAAGGGCATCCAAACCATCGAGGATGTTGTCTTGCATCTCGTCAATCACCCCGCCGATGATGCGTATATCGCGGACTTGCTGACCTCCTCGGATTTTCTCAACCTCTGGCAAGTCAACATCGAAAGGAATCCTTGGCAGTACGACGATGTGTTGCTCGCGGAGGTGCCACGCAAGCAGCGCGAAGAGTACTGCAGGGGTATCGTAGAAGATGACGCAAACGGCCCGCATCAGTATGTCGTGAACCGTGGCGCCTTTAAAGGGCTCCGCCACCGTTTTCCCCTTGCGACCTTCAAACTGTTCTTCGAGCTTTACGATCTTCTTTCGTCGGAGCATCGACAGCGGGTAACGGTGGCTCGCCGATGGTTGGAAGCGAACGGCCTTATCGCCCCTGCAATCGAGCGCTTTCACGTCCCACACACGTCCGAATGGTTCGCCACGCTTCATCAATGGGACCCGGTTCAAGCCGCGCAAACGAAATTCGTGGTCGACGCCGCCGGCCGCGAGGATGTTTGTTCGATCTGCGGCGATGATCCTGCGGATGAGACTATCGACTTGCAAAGCCGTTTCGGCCGGCGGGCACCACGGGCACGTTGCGCCTCTGCGACGATTGTCTGGAAATCCGCAGGGCGATGGGAGAGCCCTATGAGAAACTATAGCGACGGCTCCCGCCCGTGGACGGCGGCCATTGATCGAAGCGTCGCCGCTCTCTTTCGTTTTGCTCGGGTTTCGATAAAAGTCTTATATTATCATTAGCTTGGGTGGTGGTTTACGTGTTGTTAGCGGAAGTTCCGTATGATATGAAATGTCGGATATAAATAGATCATATCCGACAAATCGGATCATAAGCCATGGCCAAGCCATCTTCGACACAACAGGACCGCGCCATTGAGTTCCTCAAGGAACGCGGTATTGCGCGCCTTTCTGAGCTTGCCACGGCGGGCGTCACGGCGGCGACCATCGCCCGCATGAAACAAAAGGGCCTCGTCGTGCAACTCGGCCGCGGCCTCTATCAACTTCCCGACGCGCCCATCGACACGCATCATTCCCTCGCCGAAGCCGCCAAGCGCGTGCCCAAAGGGGTCGTCGCGCTGATCTCCGCGCTCGCTTTCCATGACCTGACCGACACCATTCCGTCGATGGTTTGGCTCGCCATCGGTCCCAAAGACCGGCAACCGCTTCCGACCAACCCGCCCATGCAGTTCGTTCGCTTCAACCCGGAGCGGCTTCAGGAAGGCGTGGAGATTCATACGATCGAAGGTTGCCCGGTGAAGATCTTCAGCCCCGCCAAGACCGTCGTCGATCTTTTTCGCTACCGGCGGAGCGCCGGGACACGTTATCGTCACAGTACTGGCCTCAACCTCGCGCTCGAAGGCCTGCGCGAGGCCCTGCGAACCCGCAAGGCCAAGCCTTCGGAGATCGCGGATTTCGCGCGCAAGGCCGGGGTTTGGAAGGCCATGCAACCTTATATGGACGCGATGACCGCCAATGGCTAACCCACCCAAGAATGTCGCGGCTTCGGTTCGCGCGCGGCTGCTCACGCTCTCCAAGGAGCGCAACCAGCCATTCGACCTTCTCCTCACCCGCTACGTGTTGGAGCGGCTTCTTTATCGCCTTGGCTCGACGGATTATCGCAACCGCTTCGTTCTCAAGGGCGCGATGTTGCTCGCGACCTGGGTCGACAACCAGTTCCGGCCGACGCGCGACCTCGACCTTCTCGGCTCTGGCGATCCCGACCCCGACGTGCTGTTGGCGATCTTCAAGGAGATCGCCGCCGTCGACGCCGCCGACGGCGTCATCTTCGACCCGGCCAGCTTCACCGTCGACCGCATCCGCGACGAAAACGAATACGGCGGCGTCCGGATCAAGGGTAATGCCACGGTCGATAACGCGCGCGTTCGCGTCGTGATCGACATCGCCTTTGGCGATGCCGTGGAACCGGGCGTGCAGGAAGCCGACCTGCCGGTGCTGTTGGACTTTCCGGCGCCGAAGCTGCGCTCCTATCCGCGCGAGACCGTCATCGCCGAGAAGTTCCAGGCGATGGTCGCGCTTGGCCTCGCGAACAGCCGTCTGAAAGACTTCTATGACGTCTGGGTGCTGACCCGCTCCTACAAGTTCGAGGGCGACGCGCTGGCCAGCGCCATCAAGGCGACATTCGAACGCCGTAAGACCGAGATTCCGACCGCGCTGCCGGACGCGTTCACCGCGGCCTTCACCGAGGACGCCGGCAAGAAGGATCAGTGGGCGGCGTTCACCAAGCAGGTCGCCGTTGACCCCGGCTCGTTGACGGAAGTCACCAAGACGCTCACGGAGTTCTTGATGCCGCAGGCGAAAGAAGCCCTCGCCCTGAAGGACGGGGAGAAGGCGATCTAACTGGAATGACCATGATGATGATCATGCCGATGATCATCATGATGACCAGCAGCAGCACCAGCAGCACGATCAGCATCAATATCATCATCATCGGCACCGGCGGCATCACCAGCGCCCGCCGGACCAGCAGCACTACCGGCATCGGGATCATGATCAGCATCAGGATGCCGATCATCATCGACATGTCGATAATCGGCATCACGGCATGACCGTTGAAATCCCGGCGGCTGGACCTTGAAGGCGGTCCCCATCGTCCTATCTAGGGGAGTTACATCGGTGGGCCGGAGGCTCGAATGTCGTTTGAAGTTGATGGATTTTTCTCGCCCGACCTTGAGCCGTTTCAGCGCGCGGTACGCACACCACCGCGCCGACCAAGGCATGGTTCGACTACGCGCTCGACTTGAACCGCATCGGGTTCGATCTGCTGCGGAACGCGACCACCGCGCGCTCAGAAAATGCAGCCTTCGCCATACACGGGTTGTTTGTGCGGGTTCACCAGTCATTCCAGTCGGCGCTCCTGCTCGCAATCGGTGATGCGCGAACGGTTCTCCGATCAGGCGTCGAGGGGACCGTAGCGATCTATGCGCTGCATTCCGATGCCGCCTTCGTCGACCGGCTGATCGAGGCCCACCACTACAACCAGGGCAACGCCGCGCGCGTGCTTCTCGACGACCCAGCCTATCTTGCCGCTTACAGGGCCGAGGATGTGGCCGCAATGAAGGCCGTGGTCGCATCGGTGGACGCCATGGAAAAAGCAAAGGGCGCGAAGCTGCGGGATGTCAACTGGGCCGATGTGGCGCTGAAATGCTGCCCCGACCTTTACCAGTTGATGTGTCGCTCGCTGTTATCCGACGGCACGCACACGACCCTCAATACTCTCGACCGCTATGTCTTAGCTGACACCAAGGGGCAGATAACCTCTTTCAAGTCCGCGCCGGGACCGGAAGGGCTTGTGGAGACGCTGAGCGCGGCTTGTCTGCTGTTTCTCTGGGCGGCCGATCCCTTTGCGGGCAGCGCGGGCCGTCCCGACATCACCGCCAGGATCAAGCAAGAGGTGCAGCGCTTCGCGACATTGCCAGGAGCCTTTCCCAATATGCCGCCGAAGGCCGCGTGATCTCCATGCTCGTCAGATCGCTCTCAGACGCCACTCTTGCCGCGATTGGCAAGGAAGTGAGCCAGCAGCCAATCGAACTGGTGACTCACCAGCCCAAGCCATGGGCTCTGCCGACCGATTGCTTTCGCAACGTCGCGCGCAAGATTGCTGAGGACCGTGGCAGCGCGCAGTGCGGCTATACGTTCCACCACCGCTTTGCCCAGAAGATCGAAGGGCACCCGCTTTATATTTATTTGACCCATCAACGTTGTTGGTAGAACCAATAGGTAAGCCAAAGATTGTTCCTGAAAAGACGCCTGAGATTCCCCCGTACACGCGCAGCGTCGTTGTCTCCCCGAAGTTGTCCAGAATCATATCGGGCGGTACGTCAGACGGTCATAGTCCATATTGTCAGAAGCGAACTGTGCAGGACTGCGTTATGCCGCAGAAGGGAGGGCGCCTCGTGACTGGTAGTGGCAGCGTGACCAATCAGGCTGTCGTTGGGCGAGCCAGGTGGACGGTAGTGAAGGATACTCCAGAGCAGATATGCATCGAATTTTGGGCGGCGACTGGTGCATGCGAGACCGAAGTGAGTATCCAGGGTCAAGCGACTGGAGTTGAGGAATATCAGACGGCCCAAATTCGGTGAAGGCGGCGGCGATTATGGGTTTTCGAGATGATCGCATCCCGGACTAGTTCCGGGCCGTCTCAAGGTGAGGATAGACGGATGACGAAGCGCAAATCATCTCGTTCCGAACGCCAATATGAGGCAATTGCTGATCTAGCTAGAGCAAAGGAGGATGATCAAATCTTTTCCGCATCGTTCTTTGCGAAACGCAATATATCCATTGTTGATCAGCAGCTGCGGTCTTTCACTCTTTGCCACGCATTATCAAGATTGAGAATAGTGCGAAACAGCAGTCAAGTAGCGATAGTAGGTGCGGGCTTCTCAGGTATGACGTGCGCTGTCGCATTGGCAATGAAGCACACTTGCTTGATCCATGTGTTCGAGCAGGACGACGTTTTGCTGAAACGATTCCAGCGAGCTTCCTTTCGCTATATCCATCCGGATTTGAACACAAGGGAGATTCACGACCCAGATATTTATAACTTGAAGGACGTTCCGACCAAGACAACATCATTCCCGTTCTTGAACTGGTCGGCCAACTACGCACCGCTCGTCGCCAACGAACTAATCCGTAAATTTGATCACTATCGCAGCAAGACAACCATTGCGCTTCACCTAAACAGCAAAGTGCTCAACGTCACTTCCGAGGAACCGCACAACGCATCAACAGCACGCAGATCACGACGTCGCCTTCTCGTACATACAGACTATGAAGATGAGGACTTGCCGTGCGACTTAGTCATCCTTGCCACGGGCTTCGGTGCGGAACGAAAGTTCTCCGAGTCAATCGATACGTCATATTGGTACTCTGGAAATCCGGATTCCTACCGTCCCGTTCTCGTGCCAACGACAACGGGTGGAGAGAAAGTCTTGATCGTAGGCAACGGGGACAGCGGTGTCCTTGAACTGGCACACTATCTGATTAAGGACTTTGACCAGAGCGATACGTTCCATTATACGCCTCTCAAATCGCCAATGACCTCACGATCATTCGTTGATCATGTGCAAGGACTTTTCTTCAGGTTCATTGAAGATGGCGGTATGCGCCGGAGTATAAGGGACTTTGGCGGTCCGGTGACATGGTACGAGAGCGGCTCCAGCCGCATTCGACCACGTGACAAATTATTCCGAAAAAGTGGTAATCGAAACCGGATTATGAATGCTTTAGAAAAATACCTAGAGAGCCACTTTTCCTGGGATCCGGCCGAAATGCAAAAGCTGGAGGGTGAGGTGGAGCACTTCTTGGACGAGCTGGCGACTTAGAGATCGAATGGCTTGTCGATTTGCTTTCAACGAACACATTTGATCTCGACTTCAAAGGAGTGCGAGATGATTTTGAGGTCACCATTATTGGCCCAACCCCCACCATCTATTCCCGACGGCAGGCACCTCAGAATTGGTACCTGCTGCGCTTTCTTAAGGATCACGCCAGATTTGAATACAGACCTGCAGAGTTCTTGAGACTTGTTGATCGAAAGACTGCGTTACTGCAATGCAAGGACACCAACATCGATGAGGAGTTCGAGTTTGATCGGATCATCATGCGCGGCGGTCCTGACTACAATTGTTTGGCTTATTCATCGACCTTCAACCCCAAAGTGCTACGTTCTCGATATGCAGTTAATGATGACCGCCTTTTTTGGCGGCGCGACACTCCTATAGAGGAGCAAGTCAGAGCCAATAGGCGCCGTCACCAAGAGCTAGTGTCTTATTTTAGAACGAGGCGCTGGAAGCAGATTGCTTGTGGCTCAGCCCCGTTCCACGACGGTGATTGGGATGAATACGTGAATGCTCACGCTCCTGCCGAACTCAAGCTTCGCTACAACGCGAAGCTCGCATGGAAGAGAGTTCGCTATCTGGAGAGGCGCTGCTTAGGCATCCGCTTTCCGAACCAGAGGACAGCATTGATTCGCTCATGTGGCGGTTGTGTGCGCTCGATAAGTCCGATGATGCAGTCCCGGTATATCGTAAGTTCAAGGCGGCTGGGAACCGCAAAAAGAGGCTACAATACTCAGAAGCCCTTCATGCACTCGCGGCAGCGTCGAAGAAATCCCGATAGCCGCGGCAGCCTCCGCATCTAAGCTCTGGCGGGATAAGCTTCTCACGAAAGCTTATCGTCCAAAGAATGCAGGCCAAACTGACCGCGCAGCGCGGCATATCCTTTTCGTCCTGCCGCGCGGAGCATCTATGGATAACTGTGCACATAATATTGAAAGTGTAGCGAGTCGGCGCGAGCGTGTGCGGGTAGCCTCGCAAGCTCTCAAAGCGCTGCGACATATCATCTGCCGCGCGCGATGGGAGGCCAGTCTGGCCGATCTGATCGGCCAACAAAGATGAGAATCGCTTTGCGTACATGCCGAAAGGCTAGGCGATCTTTGCCGCGCGGAAAACGGGTAGCTATCGATAGGCGTAGTTGATGAGATCTCGTATCAATTCGAGCAAGCCAGCCCAGGGCAATTCGCGAAACGGAATCCCATGCGCCAGGTCATTACGGATCTCGGCGAGGCTCGGCCTCGTTGTTCCCGTCAGAAGCCCGATTACGCTCGATGGTGATCCGCAACGTTGGTTCATCGGCACCTGACTATCCGTTAGACCATAATGCTCGACGATATACTTGAGCAAGTCGGCAAAAGTCGCGTTCTCGACCCACCACTTTTCGCCCTTCCTGATGGGACGCGTTTCTTGCTCGGCCTTTTCGGCGACGAATTGTCGACGCCTCAGTAATTCTTTGCCGCCATACCTGTCGTTCAGCGCGAGCTCTAGCGCTGTTAATCCGACCAATTCGCCGGCTTTTATCAAGTCGAAATCAAGCCATGCGAGCACGTAGAGCTTCTGAGCGCGTTCGAACTTTGCGCTCACGATGTGCGGAATTCCTCTTCGTCCAGCCAGCGTGTGCCGACGTTTTTGGGTTCGGTCGGAATGCCTGCAGCCGGATTGTGGGCGAGACGAAAGCGGCGGGGTGACGTGGTGCGGTAGTCGTGTTCGGACTTCAAGCCCCAGCTGTAAGCCGATCGGATGTAGCCGCGAACGTGATCGGCCATGGAGCGTTTGCCGCGCTCATAGATCGGGCGGATGACCTCTTTGATTTCGTCAGGCTCGATGTCGCGGGCAGCGCGGCTGCGGCCGAGAATATCGGCGATCTTGTTCAAGCCTTTTTCGACCTCCTCCAGGAAGGCTTTCCTTCAGCCTTGAGCGAAGCGACGTAGGCTTCGAATAGATCGGCAATGGTACCGGCCCGCGTGTCGCCCGCAATTTTGATGCTTCGGCCCTTCTGGATCATGTCGGCGTAGTCGCGCTTAAATGCACGCGCGCCTGGCTCAGGCTCATCGAGGGATAGGAGCCCTGAGGCGCTTCTGGTCACGCCACTGCTGCGCCATCCGATCCGCTGGTGACGCGGGTTGGCATCGGCTTCATCACAAGGATGAGCCGGCCCGTTCCGTGGCCCTCGCCATCCACAAGGCTCAGCTGCTTTCCGGCCTCTTCGACCTGCTTAAGAGCGCGGGGTATTTCGCCATCTGTAAGGCTCGACACTGGGCTCTCCCGTGGACTTTCGAGTGGGATCTGCAGACGGGTTGCAGGGGTCTGCGACCGGGGTCAAAAAGGGCTTCGATCCCCCTTAATACCGACCCCAATATGCGATAGCGCGCGACTCTACGACAAGCCAAAAAATCTCGGTTATTCAGTATGATGTGGCGTGATCAAGTGTGATCTAAAAGGCGCGAGTGGGATCGTTGCCCGTAAGCCTTCGTGGCGGGCTAAGCTGAACCATCGCCATGCTGGCTGCCCGATGATGCGCCTGGCACGGCTGCTGCCAATTCGTGCATCATTTGTCGCGCCAATGCGCAAAGCCCAGATTCGTTTGCCTGACTCGCCATTGAGAGTGATGGCGCACCCGACACGATTCGAACGTGTGGCCCCCACCTTCGGAGGGCGCTCTATCCAGCTGAGCTGCGGGTGCATTTCACTTGTCGTCTACGTCGGTCGACGAGCGATGGTCAACGGCGTCGGGGTCGCCTTCTCAAATTCGTCTGGCGAAAGCCGATCACCAGATTGGTGCGGCGATCATCGCGCTAGCCTATCCAGCTCCTTTTGAAACTATGCTCCCTACTGCTTACGCGATGCTTACGCGGACAATTTCGTTATTGGATCGGACCAGCGTTGATCCACAATTCCTTATATTTCAACGTTCTTCGATCTCCTTCGCGACCCAAAAGAACTTGACACCTGCCTTCGAAGAGCAAAGCTAATCCGTCCAAGCACCGAGCAACTATCAAACCTCAGAGGTGACGGACTGAAACAGCAGGCGTATCGAGGCGAGGTGATGATCGTCCGGAACGGAATCGTTTGGGCGCCATGAACGAGCCAAAAAATGCCGCTTCGTCAACGAAACAAGCTTCTCGGCGAGATCGGGCGTGCTCGGCGCGGCGGGTTCAGGAGACGCTGTCAAACTCGCTTTCTTCGACGTGGGGAACTGGAACGAATACGTTTGAGTCGAGCCTAACCCGACGACGAGGTATCTGCACGGTGGAAATGGCTGCCGACTGAAACCGCAGCGCTCAGGAGATGTCACCGCGTTCGGAAGGCGGTGTTCTCGGCAAACTGAAGGTTCGCGACTTGCTAGGTACAGCGGGAGTCGGTCCCCTTCGGATGAACGCGAAGAAACGGCTGACACTAGCGCCGAGGCACGAGCGATCTCAGTGCAGGCTTGACTCATTTGCTTAAGGCACCGGACGTACGTTCCGTTCGCCGCAAAAAAAACAGTTCGGCGGGTTGCATGTATGACGTGGTTGGTATCGGAATTGGTCCCTTCAATCTCAGCCTTGCCGCTCTCGTAAAGTCGACGGGCCTGCGGTGTGTGTTTTTTGAAGATAAGCCCGGTTTTTCCTGGCACGCCGGCATGGCCTTTTCCAGCGCCAGGTTACAAGTTTCACATCTCAAAGATTGTGTGTCGCTCATAGATCCAACCAGTCCGTTCTCATTTCTCAATTTTCTGCTTCAGACCGGACGACTCGATGCGTTCGTCAATCGACGGTCCGGCGGGGTCTCTCGCAATGAGTTTGGTCAGTATTACGCCTGGGTTGCAGATCAGCTTCCGTATCTCAGATTTGGACAAAAAGTACTGGACGTGTGCTCCGAAACCACACATTTCCGCGTCTTGACAAGCCAGACGGAATGTCGCGCTCAACACGTCGTGCTTGGGCTCGGAATCTGTCCTGACGTCCCGGATTGCGCGCGGCCGTTGTTAGGCGAACGTGTCTATCACGTAGCAGAGTATCTAAATAGACCGCCGCTAGCCGTGGGAGAACGGGTCTTGCTCGTGGGTGCCGGGCAAAGCGGCAGCGAGGTGATGGAACAGTTGCTCTCCGGCCCACCCCTGAAGCAGGTACTTTGGGTTACCCTCTACGACAACCTTGAACCAATGGATGATTGCGCATTCACGAACGAGCTCTACACGCCCGCCTATTTGCGCCACTTCCAAACTCAGGCCCTCTCGCGTCGACGAGAATGGGTGCAGGCTAAAAGGCTGAGCAGCGATGGATTGTCGCGGGATCTCGCAAATCAGCTATTCTCCAAAATATATGAACACCGCTTCGTCGAGAACAAGAACGCCGGCGTCAAGCTGGTTGTCAGTGCTTGCCTTGACAGCCTGCGGCAGAACGATGCGGCTTTCGAAGCTGTCCTCAAGTGTACCGAGACAGCAGTAACGCGCAGGGTGGCGGTCGATCGTGTGATCCTTGCCACCGGTTTTGTGTCAAACACTGCGCCATTTCTTGACCGGATCATGCAGCTCGCCTGCACTGAGAATGGTTTACCCAAGATCAGAGCAGATTGTTCACTGGAGAGTCGGATTGCCCTACCAGGCAAGATCTATCTCCAGAACAGAACACGCATCCAGCACGGTTTACAAAACCCGAATCTGTCTCTCGTCGCGTACCGCAACGCAACCATCATCAACAGCATCATAGGAAAGGAGTTCTATCCGCTGAACTCGAACCGCTCAATGCTTTCGCGTGTGGCCGAATTGCGGGAGGAGCGATGAAAAAGCTGCGCGACAACGTGGCTACCCGCCACTTCAACGCATCGAAGTTCTCTCTCGAGAGAGGCGAGTCCACAACCTTTGACTGCCATGCCGATCACGAGATGCTGTTCGTGTTCTCCGGCGTCGGCGAGGTTACTTATGGTGACGGAACGCTTTCCACGGAGCAGCTCACCCCCGGAGACATGATACTGATGCCGCCGTTCGCTGCACATCTTATAGAGAACACAGGAGCACAAACCCTTGTGATGGGAAATGTGTGGTGGGAGGACCGGCAGACCATTGACGAACGGGTCAAGGCACCGAAATGCGAGCGCCGTCCGCGCGTGGTTCTGCCAAGCTTTACGACACCCAATGGACGCATGCATCTCGGCCATCTGGCCGGACCGGTCGTCGCTGCGGACATATTTACCCGGGCCCAACGGACACTCGGGTTCGATTGTTACCAGCTTTGTGGCTCATTGGGCTTTCAGACGCATGTGGGGATAACCGCTGCGCGCGAAGGGCGAAGCTATCGTGAAACGTCGCGAACGTACTCGGATGATTTCCTCGCCAATTACCGTCTGCTGAAAATAGATTTCGATGTGTTCGCGACGCTGGATGAGCTTCCGCGATTCGAAGAGATCGCTCGCGAGTTCCTGACCGCCCTGGACGCCGGCGGCCATCTGATCGAGAAAACCACCCGCGTTCCTTATTGTGAGCATGGGCACGGATACCTGTTTGAAGCAAACGTGCGAGGCTTGTGTCCGCACTGCGGCGAAAAAATAAGCTCGGAATGCGAGAACTGCGGGCTGTTTGTGCCTGATGAAGAACTGGTGGATCCGGTGTGCAATCACTGCGACCGCGCAGCAGCATGGCGCCCGCTAAAGCGCATGTTCGTGCCACTAGAGCCGCATCGGGTCGTGCTCGAGCGGCTCCTGATGTCGGGGGCCTACGTCGGCAAAATGCCGGATTTCGTCGCCAAGGTGCTGCAGCACAAGCTACCGAACATTCCACTCGGAATCTCTTCATCGGAGGGAGTCGCTCTCCCGTTCCGCGGGCAAGAGGACCTGAAGCTCTATTCGGCTGTTGAGCTTGTCCCCCGCTTCTTGACGGCACAGGATATGCTCGCCTCCAGTACGGAACTCGGCTCGGGCGAAGTAGAGCTTGCGCTGTTCTTTGGCTCCGACAACGCGTATCTGCGCTGCATCATCTTTCCGATTTTGCTGCACCTTTTTGATGCCAGCAGATTTCACATCGTTGGGTTTTTTGCCAACGAATTCTACCAACTTGACGGCTACAAGCTCTCCACCTCTCGGGGCCATGTCATATATGCTGATGATCTCATTCGCCAGGGAATTCCCGCCGACTGGCTGCGCTTATATGTTTGCCATACGCGTCCTGCGGTTGCCGCAACGAGCTTTAGCCTTGGTGAAGCGTTCGATTGGATCGAACGGCGCCGCAGACGACTCGCATCCGTCATTCAGATTATCAGCAACGCGGTCGAAACGCATCACCGCGGGACAGTGCCGGAGCCCGGCACTTGGGAGCGCCTGCATCGCGCATTTTATCAGCAGCTTTGCGAGCGCCGGCATGAGGGCCGGCGGCTATTCTCGGTCGAAGGTTTCGAGCCGCGGCAGATCGCAGAGTTAATCGATCGCTTGCTTCGCGATCTTGACAGGTTTGCAGTAGAATCGCTGCACTCTCGCTATCATCCGGGCATCGAGCGCGCCGCTTGCGCTCTCAGTCTTGTGGGCCTGCGGCTGTGGGCGACGCTTGGCTGGCCTGTGATGCCTGAGCTGTGCACCGCAGTCCTAGCGCGCCTCGGGAGCCGAGAAACGCCATGTCTGAACCGCGCCTTGCAGTGGGTTCCCGCCGGGCGATCCTTTGACATTGGAGGCTGGGCTGCATGACGGAGTTTCTACTCTATATCAATTATCGCCGACTCATACGAGAAAGCATTCGTGCATTCGAAGCGGCGCATCGGCTCGGTTACCGCGTTGCCGTGCTTGGTCAGCCGCTGCCCCCGGAACTTGCCAGCTACGTCGACGAGTGGCGTCAATGCAATCCGGCGAGCCTTGACTCGCTCGAGAGCGCGGTCGAGGAGTTCAGAAACTCTATCCAAATCGCCGGTGTGGTCTGCTTTACGGAAACTGCTGTCGAAGCCTGCGCCATCGTTGCCGCGAAATTGCGGCTGCCCGGGTTGCCGCGGGCATCCGTGTCGGGGGTGCGGGACAAATCGATACTGCGCGAGCGGACCCAGTCGGTTTCCGGCGTCACGCACCGCCTTTTGCACAATGATAGCGATCTGGAGGAGTTCATCGGTGTGGCGGGGCTCCCGGTCATCGTCAAGCCGTTGAATGCCTCGGGCAGCACCGGAATTTATCTCATTCGCGAACCTGCCGACCTGGATGTCTTTCATTCCACTAGCAAGAAGATCGGCAATCCGACGTACGACCCGACCTTGCGCCGGCAAACGCTCACGTTCCTGGCCGAACGTTATATCGTCGGGCAGGAGGTGAGTGTGGAAGGATACGTCTCCCACGGTGAAGTCACCGTTGTCGGGATCACGCACAAGCTCACCTCGGATCCTTATTGCCTAGAGGTGCGGCATATCTTCCCTGCCGACCTCGACGGTGAGATGCGCGGCATGATCGAAGAAAAGACCAAAGACTGCGTGCTGGCGCTGCGTCTTGACAATGCATCCTTCCACCTCGAAGGCAAGTACGACGGCCCGCAGTTCACGGTCATTGAGGTCGCTGCCCGGCCGGGCGGGGATTACATCGCGTCGCATCTTGTCCCGCTTGCGTTGCAATATGACTTTTACGAAAACCTTGCTCGCATTGCAGTGGGCACGGTGCCTCTCCCCCCGCCCGCGCCGCAGCGCGTGGCAGGGATCCATTACGTCTTGGCCCAACAGGAGGGGCGGCTGCTCGGCTACCATGGCCTTGAGGCCGTTCTCGATCACCCTTGGGTTGAGCAAGCGATCGTCGAAACATCGGTCGGTACACACATTGTGCTTCCGCCAAACGATTTCCGTCTTCAACGTCTGATCGCGGTGATCAGCACCGCGCCGAGCCAAACACTGCTCACAAAGCATCTCGATTGGGTATCGAAGACGATCACCCCGGTCTTCGCCCGCGAGTGAAACATGCAGGCTGACGTCATAGGCGCTGGTACGATGGGCAGGGGAATGGCGGTGCTGCTGCGCGAAGCGTTTCCGCGGTGGACGGTCCGTCTCATCGATCGCGATATGAGCGCGCTCACAGCTGCGCGAGACGCATGGAGATGCGAGATCTTGTGCACCGACCAGCCGCAGCACGCAGGACTCGCACCCGTCGTAATCTGTGCCGCCTCTTGGCCGGTAACGCTCGGCGTGATCGAGAGCCTGGCGGGCCGCGCTGCACGTGGCTTGCTTGTGAGCATCAGTCGGCCCGCTACCAAGGACATGCCACGCGTGCAGCAGGCGCTGATCCAAGCTCCGACTCTTGCGGTGGTTCTGCCCTGCGGGCTGGAGCCGGGGCTGACGGAGATCCTGGCCTGCTATTTGCTGGAATCCACTCAGGAGGTGCAGTCCCTTCGTATGTGCTGCGGTGGGATTGTCGTGCCACGTCCGGCCAATCCTCTCGGCTACAAAAGGCTCTTCGGAACTTCCCACCTCCCGCTCGCGAAGCGCGACGCCTATTGCATCCGCGATGGCGCCCTCTGCGTCGTTCCGCGCTTTTCCGATGTTCAGCAGCTCGCTTGGCCCGACATCGGAGTTCTTGAGCACTGGCATGACGGGATGCAGCCGAGGCTCTCGCAGTATCCGAAATTGTCCCGGCCGGGAGCCAATGCCGACCAACGCACGTTGCGCTGGACGGGACATGCCGAAGTGGTCGCGTTGCTTCACCATCTCGGCGTCCTGGCCGAGGATACCGTAGATAAAGATACCGGGCTCACCTCAAAGCAGCTTTTCGAACGCGCCGCTCAGCGGACTCTTGGTCTGGCCGAAGGCGAACAGACAGTGACGCTTCTAGCAATCGATCTTGCCGGGCTTCGGCACGGACGACGTCACATGCACAGCTTGCGGCTTAATTTCACCGACCGCCCCGATATACGCTCGATGGCTCTTGCTACCTGCTTGCCAGTGATCTTCCTAGTCAACTGCCTGATCAGCGCCGGAAACGCCGTTAGCGGATTGCATTACCCTGAAAACATCATCACGCCCCGGATGACGCCAGGCATGCTCAGATGGCTAGCGCATCAAGGTGTGGCGATAACAATGGATAGATCCGGTGACAATGCAGAAAGAATTGCTGGTCTTGGGTGGAGTAAGCTCGATTCAGTCTCGCCACGTTTATGATCAGGCGCGCGCGCAAGGCCTGCGGGTGGTGTTGACGGACAGGCCCGAGCGTCTTGAGCCGGCCGGTCAGCTATCGGATTTCGCCGATGAGGCCCATCCGCTCGATTTCGAGGATGTGAGCGCCTGCCTCGACTGGGTGAGTACCTATCCCCGGCGTGAGCTCCTTGCAGGAGTATTCAGCTTCAAAGAGAAAGCACAGCCGGCGATCGCCGGACTTGTTCGCCGCTTTGGATTCAGGGGCCCGGGTGAACGTGCGCATGAGTGCACCACCAATAAGTCGGTTTGCCGCGAAACGTTGCGGGCAGCCGGGTTTGCGCAGCCGGAAATGGTGGTGTGCCGATCAGGCGAGGCGGTCGATCAAGCGTTCGCCGAGCTCTCGCGCCGGTATCGCAGGCTTATTCTCAAGCCGATGACCGGTTACGGCAGTGAGAACGTCTTTCTGCTGGACAGTGCGACGTCTGTTGCCGTTGCGCTGGCGCAGGTTAGGCCGTCGGCCGAGCGACCATTCCTGCTCGAATCGTTTGTCCAGGGGCGAGAGTTCAGCGCGGAAGGGGTGTGTGTCCGTCGCTTGCCGATGGTCTTGAGTCTGACCCGAAAATTCCTGATCGGTGATCGCAATTTCGTCGAGTGCGGCCATGTCGCGCCGGCAGATCTCGCACCTTCCCTGAGTGAGCGCGCGATCAGCCTTGTGCAGGGCGCCGTTCACGCCGTCGGGCTGACTTTCGGCATGTTCCATGCGGAATTCTGGGTTTGCGATACCGGTGAGATCGTCATGGGCGAAATTCATTCGCGGCCCGGAGGCGATTACATTACGCACCTGACCCAGTACGTGACCGGCATCGCGTATTACGGCAGCGTCTTCGCCCAGATGCTGTGCCCGGAGGCCGGCCTGGTGATGCTTTCATCGGAAAGATACGGCGCGGCCGGCATCCGATATTTCCTTCCGCCCCTTGGCAAGGTGCGGCAAATAACGGGATATGACCGGTTGGCCGAAATGCCGGGCTATGTCGGTGCCGAGTTGACGATCAAGGTCGGCGATACCGTGAAACCTGTCTGCCACTCGTTCGATCGTGTTGGTCATGTGCTTGCCACCGGGGCAAGCGCTGGCGAAGTCGATGACCGGCTCGCGCGCATGATTATGACGGTCACCATCGCCGTTCACTAAAAAGCCTGTGCGCCACCATGCCGAAACTGAAACCCGCACAGCGAAAATTCTGCAATGTATTTGCTCTGAATTTCCTCAACAACTACGGCTACTTTGCGCCGCTCTCCGCGCTTGGGCTCTATCTTCTCGATCGATCCCTCTCGGCGGCTCAGGTCGGTACTCTCTTGCTGCTGCTGTCTGCTTCCGGGCGAGCCTCACGTGCCGTGTTCGCTCCGCTGCTTGATCGCACGCCCACCCGTTACGGTTTGACGATAGCCTATCTCGTGATGGGCGCGGGCCATATAATGGTGGCGGAGAGCGCCGCGCCTGTCGGAACCGCGCTCGGACTAGTTTTGGTCGGCACTTCTTACGGCGCCTGCAGCCTCCTGCTGCGGCTCATTACGGTCCACTTGGTGGAAGATCGATCAGTCCGTTTGACGCTGGCGAAGTTCGCCGTAGGAACGAATATCGCCGCCACGCTCGGACCGTTGCTCTCGAGCCTGATGTACGTGCAAATCGCACCAAACGCTCCTTTTCTCTTCACCGGCGTGGTGATGTTATTGGCTGGACTGCTCTGCCATGCCTCGTTGGGCAAGGGTCTGCACGTTCCGGATCGCCCTGGCAGCTGGTGGAAGCCACTGCTGCACAGCATAACGCGGTCCGACCTCCGTCTGGTATTCGTTGCAACTGCCTTTACTTGGTTCGCTTTGGCCCAGATCTTCTCATTTGCACCGATCGTACTCGGCCGCTTGCTGGCAGGCCCGCAGATTGTTTGGACGATTGCCGCCCTCAATGCAGCCTTGGTAGTTGGGGCATCGATCCCGTTGATGAAGACGCTCGATCGCGCGCATGCAGACGACGTCGACATGTTGATCTTATCGGCCGTCCTGATCACGGCGTGCTTCGTGCTGTTATCAGCCCTTCTGAACTTGTTTACGCTTTACCTCGCCGTCGCATTGTTGACAGTTGTGGAGATTGTCGCCCTGCCATCGTTGTCTGTATTGCTCGTACGGAATACCCCAGGAAGGGATCACCTCGCCTTGTTAGGCATTAACGCTGTCGCTATGGGTGTTGGAGAAGCGCTCGGCACATTTGCTGGCGCTCTGCTCAGCACATCAGGGCTTCAAAACACGTTCGCTTTCGCGGCGATCGCCGCCCTTTATGCCCTGGGCACGATTTGGCTCTACAGCTTTCGCGGTGAGATGCTGGGTCGGAAACCCACGTAGGACGGCGTTGACCACGGGTAGCAGTTGAGGAGAGTCCCTCACCCTAGAATCACAAAGCTGCGCATACAGCAAGCGACACTTGCATATCCGTGCATGCCGACCTTACACAGTCCCGCGGCTCGCACCATGAGTCTTGCTCGCCGGAAGCGCATCGCCGAAGCCGATGAGCAGCTCGATCGTAATAGAGTATGACGTTTACGGTTCTTTCTTCACCTAGCGTCCTGTGTCAATCGCGTCGTTGGCACCAACCCGCTCCTTCTACGTCACGTCCTACTCCAAATGTCTTGCGCCAGCCTTTCGGCTGGGCACATTGACGGTCCCGGCAGCCTACACTGCTCAAACTGAGCTCCTTCTGCACGCCTCCGCCTGTTTTGTGGCTCCGATACCGAGTGAGGTGGTGGTGCGGCTGATCGACAGCGGTAAGCTTGAAACGCTTCTGCGCGAGCGGCGCCTGCAGGCGCTTGAGCGCTACCGCGTGATCCTGCATATCTTTCCGAAAGCCGCAAAACTCCAGTTTCCGGCCTTCTACGGATGGTTGCCATTGCCTCAGGAGTGGTCCGCAGATCAATTTGCCGCCGCCCGCGGTCGCGGCATACTTGTGATCCCACGCATTGCGGCCGCGGTTGGGAAGGGCGACCCCGGCGCAAGCCGCATTTGCCTTGGCGCGCCTAGAGATGTTGTCGCACTGTCTGATGTGCTCCAGACTCTGCGGGATATCCTGGCTCGGCACGCATTAACGTTGTTTCTGTAGCCTGACCTGGGATCCGCTACGCAGCCCGTCGCGGAATCGTACTCTCGACCAAACGCAAGAATCGCGTGTTGCGAGCCCCGGCAACCACCAACTCTTGCGTAACCGGCGATGGCACTCCGGAAAAGGCGCCGCTCGCGTCCCGAGTTCCATTTCGCAGCGATCGGGTGTTGCGCCTCCCCGATGCCACAACTGCGCGAAAACCGCCGCAAAAGAAGGATTCCAAAAAGGCCGGGGTCAATTTTGTGACCACCGCCGTTTACCACCAATTCGGCCCGCAACGCGCGGCAGCATCAGAACAGTGAAGCAGCCATGGTAAAACCGTTCCCGTCGAAGACCCATATCGGCAACCATACGCTGCATCCGGAAACCCTGATGCTGACCTATGGCTATGTTCCGCAATTGTCAAAGGCGCCATCAAGCCGCCGGTGTTCCTGACCTCGACCTTCGTGTTCAAGACCGTCGAGGACGGGCAGGACTTCTTCGACTACGTCGCCGGCCGGCGCGAGCCGCCGGAAGGCATGGGCGCGGGCCTGGTCAATTCACACTTCAACCATAAAACAGCGAGATCGTCGAGGACAGGCTCGCGGTCGACGAGCGCACCGAAAGCTGCGCGCTGTTCTCCTCGGGCATGGCGGCCATCGCGACCACGATCTTCGTCTTCGTCCGCCCCGGCGATGTCATCCTGCACTCCCAGCCGCTCTATGGCGGCACGGAAACGCTGCTGACGAACACGCTGGCGCGCCTGTCGATCGGCGCCGTCGGCTTTGCCGACGGCATCGATGAAGCCTCCGTCAGCCAGGCCTCGTAGGAGGAGATGGGTAGGGGGCAGGTTTCGGTGATCCTGATCGAGACCCCGGCGAACCCGACCAACGGACTCGTCGACATCGCGATGATCCGCCGCATCGCCGAGTCCATCGGCAAGGCCCAGGGACACACGCCGATCATCGCCTGCGACAACACGCTGCTCGGCCCGGTGTTTCAGCGCCCGATCGAGCACGGCGCGGACCTGTCGCTATATTCGCTGACCAAATATGTCGGCGGCCACTCCGATCTGATCGCGGGGCGCCGCTCTCGGATCGAAGGCGATCATGAAGGGCATCAAGGCGCTGCGCGGCGCCATCGGCACCCAGCTCGATCCACATTCGTGCTGGATGATCAACCGCTCGCTCGAGACGCTGAGCCTGCGCATGGAAAAGGCCGATGCGAATGCGCGCCTGGCGGCGAGCTATCTGCGCGACCATCCCAAGGTCGCCAGGGTGCACTATCTCGGTCATCACGAGCAGGGCTCGCCCTCGGGCCGTGTGTTCGCGCAGCAATGCCTGGGCGCAGGATCGACCTTCTCGTTCGACATTGTCGGCGGCAAGGACGCGGCGGTGAGATTCCTCAACGCGCTGCAGATCCTCAAGCTGGCCGTGAGCCTTGGCGGCACCGAGTCGCTTGCGAGCCTGCCCGCGACCATGACCCATTCCGGCGTACCCGCCGACATCCGCCAAAAGATCGGCGTGCTCGATTCCACGATCCGGCTGTCGATCGGCATCGAGAACCCGTCGGATCTGATCGCAGACCTCGCGCAGGCGCTGAATGCGGCTTGAGCGGTTGGATCAAAGCGGATTGGACGCGCGGCATGCCGACATGATCGCCGCGGCAGCCTCGTTGCTCTGCGCGCCCGAGAGCTGCCGCACGAGGCAGATGTAATAGCCCTTGCTGGATGCGTTCAGCAGGGAATCGCCTGCAGGCCGTCAATCTCACTCGATTTCGAGCCATTCGGAGACGGCGCGACCTGTGGGCCAACGAACGAAACCAACCGCAATCACCGCCTGATCCCGTGCCTGACCGCGATCACCGTGCTCCTGTTTTCCATCCAGTTGAAGCAGTTCAGCCTCGGCTCAATTATGGTCCTCACCCTGATCGCCGTCGCGCAATCCAACGTCGCTAGCCAGAAGAAGCGGCCACGGTCCAGCCGCTTGGCGTACAGCGATAGCCCGACTCCGTCGGCTGGCTTTTCACGTGGGCACAAAAGGGGATCTCTTAGGTTGCCACCATGGTCAGTGCGGCGATTTGCGATGAGAAGCCCACCCGCTGCCTCCAATGCGGCGGACCACTACGCGGCACTAAATGGACACGATATGCTCAGGATGGACGGCTTGGTGCGAGCTTCACACGAAGAGTTGGCTTGAACTCCAGGCCGCACTGGCCCAACTGAACATTTCACATTCCGATCACATTTCGATCATTCTCATCATCGGCGATGGCGACCGTCCACGTGCGTGCGAGGCATGAAACTCCCGTTGGAGCGAAGGGCGTCAATGGCCGTCAGGCTTGCAAGGCTCCGACTTGGTCTGACACTACCTGATCTGGTAGCTGCTCAAGACGCCTCGTCGGTGGTTGAGTAAGGCGATGATGAACGAAGTAGACAGAACCGAAACTGAACGACGAAGTTGTGGTCACCTCGTGCAGATTAGGAGGATGCAGAACCGCCTGCTCAAGGCGATCTCCATCTGACCGAACGTCCTCAGGCTATCTGCAGGGGTAGGATGTTTACGCGTGAAGACGCACTGAATGACCGAGCGGGATATGCACTCATCCTTGGCCGGCTGCCGACGGCTTGGCAACTCCATTATCAGGCCGGGCATTCCGCACCAATGCGTGCTCATCGGAGAGCGGGTCTGCCGTGCAGGCCGAAATTCAGGTCCCTGCTGAGCGGCTACGCGTCTTGGATTCCCCAGCCGATCAGTCAGTGCCTCTGTGTCGATATTTGTTAGGATAAAGTCGAGAAGCAAAAATGTCTGGCGATGCGTTACCTCGCATGGCGAATGTCACGGTCATCAAGACCTTTGATATTGATTGTGGATTGTTCGCGTTTGCGATGGTCGCGCTGACGATTCTGTACATCAGCGCGCGTCTGTATCAGCAGGCTTTTGGTTTCTCCATGGGGCTCGATGCGAACTCGCCGGAATTTGACCGATACTGGATGACGCTCTTCAGAATCGAGTTGCCGGTTCTATACGGCGCGGGCGTGCTCTGCTGGTCGTATCTCTTCCTGACGCGTGATAGGAGCATTGAGACCGTCACGCCCGAGACCGAGTTGCGCAGGTACTTCTATCTGACCATGTGGCTCGTCGTGTACAGCTTCTGCATCTTCTGGACGGGCAGCTTCTTCGCCGATGGAGATGGCGTCTGGCATCAGACGACCCTGAGGGACACGCCGCTCACCCCCAGTCACATCATTCTGTTCTATGCGACCATCCCGATCTATCTCTTCTTTGGGGTCGGCAGCTTTGTCTACGCGATGACCCGGATCCCGGCCTTCTGCAGGGGGGTCTCGCTTATGCATGCGATTGCTGTAGTGGGGCCTTTCCTCATATTGCCGAATCTCGGTTTCAACGAATGGGGACATGCTTACTGGCTGACTGAGGAAATCTTCTCGCATCCGCTGCATTGGGGTTTCGTCGTTCTTGGATGGTGTGCACTCGCGTTGGCGGGCGTTTTGATGCAGATCGTCGAACGGTTCAGAGAACTAATACCACTCGTGTTCAAGCAGGATGCTGCGGGAAGCCCGACGGACGCGAACCCGTTTCGCGACGCGTGGGAAAAGTGCGGTCCGGAAGCGCAGCGACAACGATACAAGCCAACGAGCGTTTCTGGACGGCGACCTATCTCCGGGAAGAGTAAGTGAACTCCAGCGGCGAGGGAAGAGTGACCTCAACGGCCGACATCGATGCAGCGGCGAGTCCGAGAGACAATACCCGCTTCAAGGATAAGAAGGGTGAGACGGTCATTTCTGTCTCTGGTTTAACGCCCGGTGCAGCCAGATACTCTCGCCTGTTCGACGTCCTCGTCGTGGCGGCTGTGGTGACTATCTTTGGGGGAGCAATCCATCTGCATGTTATGCTCACGGTCGGCGATTGGGACATGTATGTCGACTGGAAAGACCGGCAGTATTGGCCCCTGGTCATGCCTGTCTCCATGATCATGTTTCCTGCTGCCCTGCAGGCGATCTTCTGGGTCAACTTTCGTTTGCCGATCGGTGCGACGGTTGGCGCAACGGCGTTGCTCATTGCCACCTGGATCGGTCGTTACGCGAATTGGTGGATATGGACAGGTTTTCCCTTCACGGAAGGCGTGCCGTCACAGGCGCTCGCGGGGGCATTGTTGATGGATATGACCTTAATCGTCCTTCGCAATAGCCTGTTCACATCCATCATCGGCGGCTTTGCGTTCGGTTTCGTATTTTGGCCATCGAACTATTCCGCATTGGCTCCGTTCTATCTCCCTGTCGAGCACCAGGGAATGGTCGCATCGTTGGCCGACATGATCGGTTATACATTTCCGCGTTCGAACATGCCAGAGTATCTGCGTATCATTGAGCGCGGCACCCTCCGCACTTTCGGTAGCTCGGTGAGTTGGGTATCGGCGGCATTCGCGGGCTTCATCTGCATATTCATGCACCAGCTTTGGTGGCGGCTTGGACTTTTTGCGTCCCAGGCAACGTTCCTCAAGAACAGCGATGTCGTCAAATCCTTCATGGGTATAAAAAGCAGCGTCGCGTCCTAAGGACATGAGCACGGGGACTGTAGGCATGCTGCTGAAGCTTATCAAATTCGCTGCCGTTTGCGTCGCATTCATCGCCGGCGTGTCTCATGCGGCGGCTCATGGCGAACGCGCTCAGGAGCCATACCTGAGGACCAGAACAGTGCAGTTCTACGATGTTCATTTCTCCAAAACTGAGGTGAAGGTGAACGAACGTTTCGAACTGACGGGAAAATTCAGGTTGATGCAGGACTGGCCGGATGCAGTGACCCCGCCGGACATCGTTTTCGTATCAAGCATATCGCCGGGGCCGACCATTGCCAGGATCGAAACATACCTCAACGGGTGGCCAGCGAGGCAGTCTTTCGCGCGGCTGGAACTTGGCCGAGACTATGAGTTTCGAATGGTTCTTGAGGGGCGCACACCGGGCAGTAGCCACATTCATCCCTCGATCTCGATCAAGGGCTCTGGTCCGTTGGTCGGACCGGGGCAATGGGTAAACATCTCGGGTGAGGCGCATTCGTTCGCATTTCCGATCAAGACGATGACCGGTCTGCAGATCGAGGACTTGCAGACGTTCGGGCTGGCTCATGCGGTCGGATGGCATTTGGCTTGGCTGGCTGTAGCTGCGGCTTGGTTGTCGTTCTGGCTGGCTCGACCGCTGATTCTACCTCGATGGCTTGTCCTGCAGAAGGGGCGGGAGGATTTGTTGATTTCGTTGAGAGACACTGGCGCTGGGATCATTGTGTCGGCGATTGTTCTTGTCATGGTCTTCGGTGGCTATGTCCGGGCGAGCGCGGAATATCCATACAATGTGCCCCTCCAGAGCGGCTTGAACAGGGTCGCCCCGCTTCCGGCAAGCCCTGCTTACGCAGAAATCAAGGTCATATCGGCGACCTATGACGTGCCAGGCCGTTCGATGAGGTTGGCGACCCAGATAACCAACAAAGGGTCAGAACCTCTCTCGATTGGCGAGCTTACGACGGCAAACATTCGTTTCCTCAATCAGAGCCTCCCAGTGGCAATGGCCAATGTCGATCCGTCCTACTCAAGAGACCTCATCGCACGCACGGGCCTTAAGCTCAGCAGTGATACGCCGATCAATCCCGGTGAAACGAGAGAGGTGCGCGTTGAGGCAACGGACGCCGTGTGGGAATTGGAGCGACTTGTCAGCTTCCTCACCGACGTGGACTCCAAGTTCGGCGGGTTATTGCTCCTCTATGCCCCCAATGGGGAACGCGTCATAGCAGAGATGGGCGGACCAATCGTGCCCGTATTCACCGAACTCAAGTAGGGTTTGGGTGTGTGAATGTTGCGAAGACGCCAGACGCGAACGGCTGCGAGCCGAAGAGGGGCGTTCCGGACCGCGCGGGTGATGGCACTGGTCGCTCACATTATTCCTGCCGCCGTCCGCGAAGGTCATGCGCACGGAGCGGTGTCCATGGAGGCTGACCAATGCAAGCTGAAAGTGGACAGCTATTTCATGCATTTTACCGGCTATCAGCCACAGAGCTCGAGAGCCGAATTTTGTGAGGACATACCGGAGGTCGGGCGAACAATCATTGTTCTCGATTTCGTCGACCAGTCCCTTCGAGACATCCCGGTCAGCGTGAATCTGGCTCGAGATGATGGCGCCCGAACGGGGGACACGATGAAGACGCCATCCAGCATCCTCTACATTCCACCGAAGAAGTATCCGAACGGAACGATCAAGATCGACGTCAATTTCGACCAAGCCGGCAGATATATCGGGATGGTGGCGATCGAGAATGGCGAGCGAAACGTGGCGAAATTTCCGTTCGACGTGGGACGAGGCTGGAGTCTGATACGCCTTTTGGCCTGGTGTCTGGTCCTCGTATCAGCCGCCATCGGAATGTTTCTATGGGCCTTGCGACGAAACGCGATAGCACAAAATCTACCTGCGGCGAGCGAGAAGTGAAGGCGCGTAGTTCAATGAAAAGGTTCGTGATTGTGCTGATGGCTGCGCTGATCGGAACGCCGAGTGCAGTCCTCGCTCATGCGCATCTCATGCGCTCGACGCCGCAAGATGGCAGTCGAATTTCGGCGCCGATCAAGGCAATCGTCCTCTCCTTCACCGAAGCGCTCGAGCCGCTGCTCATCAATGTCACCCTCTTTCGCGATGATAAGGCCGTGTCAGGGCTTTCGCAGCCCTTGCTAGCCGACAATGGACGAACCGTGACTATTTCGCTGCCCGATCTTTCTGCCGGGCTCTATACCGTCAGTTGGAACGTTGTCTCCATTGATGGGCATCGCACGGAAGGCAAGTTTAAGTTCGTCTACTGGGGACCTTGATGGAAACGGTCCTCTCACTTGCGCGAGGGACTGCTTTTGCCTCCACGGCAGCTTTCGGCGGGGTTTGCTCGGGTCTGGCTCTGTGGCGCGATGGACTTGAAAGCCGCACCCGGTCGCTTTTCACGACGATCGCTTCCACCGCAGCATTCGCGGGATTCGCCCTTGGTGTCCTGTTCTTAACGGTTCGGACCGTTGCGCTTCTTGGTAAGCCGCCCTCGGCTATCAACTTCAGCGACGTGCTTTTCATCATTCTTGGCACCCGGTTCGGGAGAGCTCAGCTTGCAGCGCTTGGATGTGTGCTCGTTGGTGCCGCGAGCTTGCGACTTCTGCACAAGCCAGGTCTTGCCGCGATTGTCAGTGTATTGTCGTTGCTGATGGGATTGTTCTCGAGTCACTCGGCGGCTGGCGGGACTATTGCAGACCTCGTGATCAATATAGCTCACGTTGTTGCAGCAGCGCTCTGGTTCGGAGGACTGTCAGCCCTCGTTGTCGCAATGGCTCACCAGTCAGCGGCGAGGCCTGAAGGCCCGTCGAGGCGGCTCAGTGGCTTTTCGAACATTGCGCTGCCACTGATGTTGCTCGTGGTCGCGACCGGCGTAACTCTAGCGATTGAAAACGTTGGGACTTGGCCGGGTTTGGTGGCGACTGAGTATGGCTGGCTCCTAATGGGGAAGCTCGCCTGTGTCGGCATGGCCCTGATCTGTGCGGCGTTTGTCCGGCTGAAGCTCTTGCCGTTGCTAAAGTCCGAGAAATCAGTTCCGCCGCTCGCGATGGTCTTGAAAACCGAGCTAGCCTTCGCATGTCTGGTCATACTACTTGCAGGGTGCCTGTCTCAGGCGATTCCATCGAGACATGTCGAGATAATCTGGCCGCTTTCGTTTCGTCTGGATCCAGCGGTTGCGTGGCGGACGATTCCGGGAAGTCGCCTTCTGGCCATTGGCGGCTGCGTTGCGCTGTCTGTGGGGAGTATGGCCGCCTTTGTGCTCGGCCGCGCGGGAATGTGGCGATGGGCGACGATTGTTGCTGCCGCTGGAGTTGGCGTCGGAGGTGCTTTCGCGCTGCCTGCGTTGTCAGTCCCGGCCTATCCATCGACCTACGCGACGGTTCCAGTGCCGTATGACGCGGAAGCGATCGGCCAGGGATACGATGTATTCCGCGCAAATTGCGTAGCATGCCACGGCCAAAGGGGCAGAGGCGATGGCCCGCTGGCAAATGATTTGAAGCCGCCGCCTGCCGATCTCACCGCGCCGCACACGACCGATCATACGATGGGAGACATGTACTGGTGGGTGAGCTATGGCTTCCCATCCTCGGCGATGCCGGGATTTGCCGACCGTCTCTCGGACATGGACCGTTGGCGGGTAGTCGAGTATGTGATGGCTCTATCACTTGGCTATGAAGCAAGAGTTCTGGGCCCCGAAATCGCGGCGGGGCAGCCGTGGCTGCACGCGATCGACTTTCCGACGTGCAGCGGCGTCGCTCAGACAGAGAACTCGAAAGGGGAGAGCGATGGGTCCGCAAAGCTTGTGTCGATCTTCCGGGATGGCGCTCGAATGCAGCACCTGGATCAGTTGATGCAACATGAGCGCGACATTGCGCGAGCAGGTGGAGTGATCGTCGCGGTGCTGCCGTCTCCTTCCGAAAAGATCGCGTCTGCCGGCGTTCTGAGAAATGTCTGTGTCGTGTTCGACCTGGATCATAGTATTGCCGCTGCTTGGAATCTCTATCGGCGCACGATGACTAACCCTGGCTTCCATGACGACGATTTGCCGCCATCGATCATCGAGTTTCTCATCGATAGATTCGGGTTCGTGCGCGCGCGCTGGCGTTCGGATGAGACGGATGGGTTGGCCTCGCCCTCCCAATTGGTCGAAGCCATGACGCAACTCCGAGCCGAACCAGAGATAAACAAGAGAGGCGTTCATAATCATTAGTGTGCAAGTAGATTTTCATTTCGCATGCCGTCTGGCTCGTTTTTTGCTCCGGTGACTGAAGCTCGCGGTAAGCATGACACTCACTCGGGACACCCCGTCGTTCACTTGTGACGGGAGCGGTCTGGGGCCGGCAAGATCTCAGGGCATGACAGGCCATGACAAAGGACCCGACAATCAACCTCCGCGCACTCTGTGGTCCTGTTGGCATTTGGGTGGCAGCAAGGCATTCGAACCATCAGCTGATGTGCGCCACATCCGAAGGGGCCGGCTGGCGTCTACGGCGGATTGCAGGGCGACCAATCTCGGCGGTCTTCAGGAGCCCAATCTGCCTACAAATCAGAATCGCAGATGGACTTGCGCTGATGATTCGTGCGCTGGCGTGCTGTTTCCCCGACCGTGCTTACAGACGTCTCGTGGCTACTCCATCCGCAAGCGTCCATCGGCGATCCCTAAACGGTCATATTGTCTGACGACCGAGGCTTTGAGGCGAGTGACAATGGCCGGATAACAGCGATCACCTCTGCTCATGTGATCTGTCGGTCCGCAAGCAGGCGGAGAATGCCCAATTCGCAGAGAGCAGCTACGGCATCGATAACCAGCCCGTCGGCTGTTTAGTTGGCCCGGACCGCGCCCGTTGCATAGGAAGACTTCTCATTTCGAACGTCAGAAGAACAAAGTCGTAAGATGGTGACGAAAGAGGACCCTCAACTCCGTTCCGGAAATGTCCCATGCAGCGACCGGAAAGATCCAAAAAGGACAATTGCGACACAGGTTCCTGATCGCCTTCTCCGAACATGGGGGGCAAGCGCAAACGCGAACAGAGGAGGCCCATGATGCGTTGGAAACCTGCGACGTTGATGGCAAGTGCAACGGCGTTGCTTCCGTTGATCCGTGTTGTTGCCATCCTGGCTTTGGTCAACAGTGCCGCCGCCAGTCATGAGTTGGAGAGCGGAGCACTCCTGATCCAACATCCTTGGGTCGCGGCCAAGGATATGACCCACGCCGCAACGACAGCCTACGTGGTTGAAATCCAGAACAGAGGCGCGAAGCCAGATCGGTTGCTCGGGGCATCACTTTCCGGCAAGAAAGGAATCTTGCAGAAAGCCGTTGCAGGCGCTCGGCCAGCGAGGTTTGCCGCGCAAGATCAGGGCTTCTCAATCGAGCCCGGTGGTTTTGTTCGTCTTCAGCCCAATGGGGCGCGGATCCTGTTTGAGGGACTACACGGCGCACTTAAAGAGGGAGAGATGGTCAAAGGAACGCTGGAATTCGAGAAGGCCGGTACGATAGCGCTCGACTTCGTGATAGAGCCGGCGAGTCTGGCTGAAGAAGATGATAGGCCAATCCATCACCATCACGACTAGGCACCAGGAAAGGGGGGAGTAGCGCCGACAGCAAACGAGACAGGCTGAGACTCCGCCGATTTGGTTGGCAATCGCGTCATCACACCTTGATCCTCGAGGTAGGCGATGAACAGCTTGGCGCACTCGAATCCTCGAATCGACCGCGTCCTTGTTGAGGTCGCCGCGGAAGCGCGGCCGATGTCCCGCTTCGATCAAGGCGACCGAGGAGGCGTGCGCCTCACGGATCGCAGGAAGCGTGTAACCTTCCCCGCGCGCCCAGTGCGTCCAACTTGCAAGCAGCCGCATCCTCTCGACGATGGTAAGTGGCGTATATCGGCACCCACGGAGCCATTGAGCAAAGTCGGCCGCGTGGTCTGCGGCCATTCCCGCCTTCAATCGGTCCCAGACCGCGTTCTTACGTAAGCGCTTAGCGGTCACCCTATTGATGCGGGCTTGACGCTTTGCGGAATCGCCATGGCAGGAGGTCTTCGATCCTGCTATGGGGATGGCCGTCGATGATCGCCTCGAGTGTTTCGGCGATGTAGGCAGCAGGGTTTACGTCGTTGAGTTTGCAGGTGGCGACGATCGAGGCGAGCAAAGCCCAGTTTTCCGCCCCGATTTCATGTCCGGCGAAGAGCGCGTTTTTCCTGGTCAAGCAGATCGGCCGGATGGCGTTCTCGACCGGGTTGGTGTCGAGCTCGAGACGGCCGTCTTCGAGGAAGCGGGTCAGCCCCTGCCAATGATTGAGCGCATAGCGGATATCCTCGGCGAGTGTCGAACCGCTGGAGATCATCGACAGCTGTTTCTCGAACCAGGACTTCAACGCGGCAACCATCGGCAGCGAGTGCTCCTTGCGCGCGGCCAGCCGGATGTCCGGCGATGCACCGCGCGCCATGGCTTCGATGGCGTAAAGCTGGGCGATGTGCCGAATGGCGGCCTCGGCGATCGGCGACTTGCTGTTGCGGGCCAATTTCACAAAGCGCCGGCGCAAATGGCTCCAGCAATGCACGAGCGTCCAAGGCCCTTGCGGTCGAACGACTTCGGTCAGCCGGTCATACCCGTCGTAGGCATCGCATTGCAGGAAGCTTCCGCCAAAGCCGTCCAGGAACTGCTCCGCGAAGGCGCCGCTGCGACCGGGGGCATATCGGAACAACACGATCGGTGGACTTGGACCGCTGTGGCCACGGTCGTCTGACGCGATCGCCCAGAAGTAGCCTTTCTTCGTTTGACCTCGCCCCGGATCAAGCACCGGTGCCGTGGTCTCGTCCATGAACAGGCGATCCGCCATGGCCAGGTGGCGGCGCATGTGGTCCGCGATGGGCTGAAGATGGAAGCAGGCGCGGCCGGACCAGTTGCCCAGAGTCGCCCGATCAAGCCGGATGCCTTGACGCGCATAGATCTCGGCCTGACGATAAAACGGCGTGTGGTCGCCAAACTTGGAGACGATCACATGAGCGATAGCCGCTTCGGTCGGCAGCCCGCCGGGCACGACGTGTTCCGGTGCGTGCGCCTGCGCGACAGGCCCCGAACAGCGACGACAGATGTATTTCGGCCGGCGCGTGACCAGCACGCGCCATTGCGCCGGGATCACGTCAAGGCGCTTGCTGACGTCCTCGCCGATCTTCGTCATGGCGCCGCAACCGCACGGACAGAGCGTGCTCGCAGGCTCGATGATCCGTTCCACTCGCGGCAAATGGGCAGGCAGACAGCCGCGATTGCGATGGGAGCCTCGATCCGGATCGCTGCGCGATCGACCCTGGATGACCTTCTCGGCTCTTTCTTGCGCCGCGTCCAGAATGCCTTGCGCGATCTCCACGTCTTCGAGCGGCAAATGGTACTGATCTGGTCGTAGCTTCTCGGATTTCGAGCCGAACTTGTCGCGTCGCAATTCGCCGAGAATGACCTCCAGCCGACGCCGCGCTTCCTCCGATGCCGCCAGTGCCCCTTGATGCTCGCTCAAGGCCGCCTGCGTTTGCGCCAGAAGCGCCTTCAGGCGTTCGTTTTCGTCGCGCAGTGTCGCGATGCTCATGCGCTATTTCGAGCACATCGCCACCGCACGTGCCACGATCAAAATAGCTGCCGAGTCATTCTGCCGCAGTTATCCCGCCACCTGCGGGCGCCGTGCTTCTTCCGGGCGGACCAATCTCCAATCCAGCCCTTCGAACAAGGCAGCGAACATCGCCGGCGACATGCGCATCACGCCGTCGGCGATCGTTGGCCAAACGAACTTGCAACCTTCGAGGCGTTTGTGCACCAACACCAGACCCGTTCGATCCCAGACCAAAATCTTGATCCGGTCCGCTCGTTTGGATCGGAACACGAAGGCTGCGCCGCTGAACGGATCGAGACGAAGCATCTCCTGTACCTTCGCCGCAAGCCCGTCGTGGCCACAGCGGAAGTCGATCGGCCGCGTGGCAACGTAAATCTTCAGATCAGCACCGGCCGCGATCATCGTGACGCTCGCACTGCCCGGATCACCCGGGATAGCTGGTCAGCATCTATGGCTGTGTCCGTCCGCAGCACGACATCGCCGATCGCAATCTCAAGCTTGACCGCCGGAGCCTGACGCTCCTCCAACGCATCTTCCACAACCAGCGGCGCAAACGTTGGTGGAGACGCCTCGCACGGCGGCAACATACCTCGCTGTCGAAGCCGCCGTCGCCAATCGTAGACCTGCCACCGCGTCACTCCGTGCTTGCGCGCAACCTCGGATACCTGGGCGCCGGGCAACAGACTCTCGGCGGCGATCCGAGCTCTCTCAGCTTCCGACCGCACACGACGTCCTGACGGCCCTTCGAGGATCTCCAGCCGGCTCACCGACCCCGCCGATGAGCCGTCCAAATAGACGTCCTTTTTGCTGTCCAATCCCATCCGAAGCCTCCGTCCCAACCGGAGGCTTCTTCGCACAGCTATCCCAGTCCCGATGCAAGGGTTCCCGCTTAGCGCTTACGTTCTTACGGACATAAACACCTGTTGGCATGTCGCCTCCTGCATGTGGAGGCTGGACTATGGCCGAGGTGGTTGCTGTTCTGAACCTCAGTCAGTGGTTGTGCCGGCGCATTCGTGTCATGGGTGTCCGCCTGGAGCCGGGCGGTTTTCCGGACGTGCCGTTTGGCCTGCGTCCATACCCGCCTTTTTCTGGCGGATCACGCGCCACAATACGCTCGCTGCGCTCGCCGACCTTTACCCGCAATGGCTTGTTCGCGATCTTCTTCCCCCTGCCGCGAAGCGGCGGCATTCCTCGCGAGGCAGCAAGATCGCTCAGCCCGCCATCCTCCGCTGACGCCGGGGGCCAAGAGGCTGCGGGTCAGTCGTTGCGGCGCTCAGAGATCGCCATCAAGGCCGCGATGGTCGCGGGCTTGAACACAGCACAGGAGATCCACCATGTCCCAGATCGGTTCGTTCACCCGCACCAACGATGGCACCTATACCGGCATCATCAAGACGCTCGCGATCGATGCCAAGGCGCGCCTCGTCCCTAGTATGTTCATGAACAACTACTGAATGGCGGCGGGCAACATGGTAAGTTCATCCTGTCCAATAGCCACGATCTTATCAACCGAAAACCCGTTGAATCGCGCCATATCCGTATAGGCGCCCACATTCTGGAATTCAATCCAATCGCCTTCGCTCAAATCGCGTGGCAGTGAATACGAGAATCCAAGCCTGTCCATGCTGTCGCAAGTTGGGCCAAAGATGATGAAGTCCTGCCACTCCTCAGTCTGGATCGGCTGTCCCCCACGCCAAGCGCGGGCGGGGAGCAGAAAACATTGTCGGGCAGGTGAGAGCCCGCTGTAGATGCCCGCGCCGCAGTAGAGCGCCTCGCCTTTTCTTAAGATCACGCGGCAAAACAAAGAGATGCTATCGTGAACCAATGCTCGTCCGGGCTCACACAACAGTTCAACACGCTTTAGTGCATCCGTTCGGCGCACCAGTTTCGTGATCTCGGAGAGCATGCGCAAGGGAGAGTGATAGGGGAAGTTCAGATAATGGCCGGGAAAGCCGCCACCGATATCGAGCGCTGTGGGGGCCGGAGAAACAGCTTCTATAATGTCGACGGCCGCCCGAATGCCATGCAGATAGGGATCGACAACGATCGTTTGGGAACCTGGGTGAAAGGACAACCCCGTGGTCCAGCGCGATTGCGCGTTGACGAGATCCAGCAGACGGCTCGCTTCGGCGGGCGAGGCACCAAACTTGCCGTTTAAGTCTATGATGGCGCACGTCGCGCTACACTTGAACCGGACGTAGATTCGTATTTCCGGATCATGCAACGGCAAGACTTCAAGGAGCTTCCGCAGCTCGGCTTCGCAATCGAAGACATAGTCGCGAACTCCCAGATCGCGGAACGTCCGTTCGATATCGCGACGAGATTTCACGGGATTCATGAACCATGAACGGGCCCCGGGAATAGTGGAATGGACAAGGTGGGCTTCAGCCAGCGACGCCACGTCGAACCCGGCCACTCCGGCGCGAGAGACCGTGTGAAGAATTTTTGGCAACGGATTCGCCTTCACCGCATACAGCACGCGTCCCGAGAAATGCTCAGTAAATTCGCGCGTGACGGATGCAAGACGCCCCTCATTGAGCGTATAGAAGGCGTCAACTTCCGCCCTTTCCAATGACCTTACCAAGCTCATATTGGACCATTCCTCTCGCGCCAGACGCGGAGTAGCCAGCGCCGTTGTTGCCTGCTGCGAGAGCAATGACCATGCCAGCGTTCCTCGCGCATTAAACCGCCTTGTTAGCTTTAAAACAGTTCGCCATGCGTCCACGGCGCGCGATGTCTTGGATCTTACAGCTTTTGTACACGGCTGTGAAAAACCAGACAAAGATCGCAGGGCCGACGCATTCGTTCGCCTGCCGCACCAATCCCATTGAAAGCACCTTCGCTACCGTGCGCCACCGCACGATCCGATCGAAGGGTTGCCTGTCCAACAGGACGGCGCTCGCGATGGTCTTCAAGCTGCTTGAGGCCGCGCAGAAAAGCTGGCGTCGTCTCGATGGCCACAACCAGTTGCCAAAACTCGTTATCGCTGTGACATTCAACGATGGGATCGAGATCATCGCCAAACCGACTGACCGTCAGCCCACAACCGCCGCCGCCTGACGGGCCTGGCCGTCACCAAAATTTGGCGATAGCTCGGAACGAAGGAATGCCGAAAGCCGGGTGAGTGCGACCGGCAGGTCCCGTTCGAGCACGGCATCCTCAAGACACAGCACGGCGGACCGGAGACCATGTACGCGCTTGGCGCCGAGCAACGCATCGGCCAGATCCTCGCGGGTGCAGGGCATACACAAGGAGGCGCCAAGGGAGGGCGGAAACCCGGCTCATGCGTCGTCGCCCAGGCTACGGATAATTGCGACCGCGCGATACTGCGATTCCCCGCCCAGCGTATCGACCGGAATGGCATACGCGGCGGCGAGATGGAGCAAGTGCCCCACATCGGCGTCCTCGAAATCGCGAACCAGCAGCCGTTCCGGCACCCGCCGCAGCAGGGCGCGCGTCGCTTCGGCTATGCCGGGCTTGATCCGGTTGCGGTCACGCGTTCCGCTTTCCGCCAACAACTGCCGCATCATCGCCTCGCATTCCTGTTTCAGCGCCGCTCGGCGGGCGTCGTGCCCGTCTACCGGTTGCGGTATCGCCGCAGCGGCCAACGGCGCGATCGTGTCCACGAAGGCACGTGAGAGATCAGCACCGGCATATTGCGGGTAGGTGACACAGGCGTGGAAATCGCCCGGTCCCACCAACGCGGCGTTGAGGATCGAGCGACTGACCAGGCCCGAAATGATGCCGTTCAGCAAGCCCGAGGCGATCAGATAATCATCCGCCGTCGCGGCGATGTCTGCCTGTCCTGCAGGGTCAGCAATCACGGCTAAGTCCGGTGTGAAGCCGAATGGCGCATTGGCCAGGGCCGCGCGAAGTTCGCCGGCAATCGCACCCTTGCCGGTCCAGCCATCGACAAACACCGCGTCGCGCGGATCGTGCCGGCCGGCGATATGCGCGAGCGCGACGCGGTCGACACCCCGATCGCGGATAATGCTGATTGAATAATGGGCTGCGCGATGTCCGTGCGCCCGCAAGGTCCGCGCGAGCAGGACGCCGATCGGCGTCCCCGCACGCGCCAGCGAGACGATTACCAGCTCGCGCCCCGGCCTGCGCGCGGCGAGCTGCGCAGCCAGGGTGGCGACATCCTGCGCCAGGCGGGCACTGTTCCGCGCAAGCGCGGCGTGATAGAGGGATAGATAGCTGTCGTCCGGCACCCTCTCCGGCGCGATCATCTCCGAATAGTGGTGGCGGCCGGACTGGATCGCCGCTTCCTTTTCGGCGACGGAAGTCGGGGCCATTACCACTGGCTTGAGCAGGAAGGTGACGTCGGCCGGGTCGTAGCTGCCCGAGAACGGGGGCGCGACCTCAGTCCGCATGGAACATGCCGCCGGCCAGCTGCGAACGGGTGGGCATCATGGCGAAATCGCAAAGGCCCATGAAGGGCGCATCGGTGCGGCTGTCGCCGATGCCGATCACCGGCGCATCAGGGAAGCGTGCGCGGAGGCCCGGTAGGATATATGCCACCGCATGGGCCTTGCCGAGATAGGGTGGCGTCAGCGCCACGTTGTTGCCGTTGCGGTGGTCCGTCCAGCCCTTGGGCAAGGACGGCACGGCAGCGTCGACCACCGCAAAAAGTGCCGCGGCATCCGCATCTTCATGCTTGGCCACGGTGTAGAGCGGCAGCGCGTCCTCGACCAGCACACGGGCGTTGACCGCGATGCCGCGGTCGCGCGCCCTGCGCCTGATCGCCTCCGCCAGGCCAGCAAGCTGCGACGCGAAGGGCGCGGCGCGGTCGGCGATCGTCGCAGCCCAGTCCATGTCGACCTGACCGCTGTCATCCAGCACGACGCCGCCATGCGCGCACACCGCTGCGCGGAATGGAATGCGCGCCCGCCGCAATGCGTCCAGGCTGCGGGCGGTGACGGGGACGAGATGCGTCGTATCGGCCAGCCATTCCAGGAACTGCATCTGCCGCGGGGTCGCATAGCTCAGCGGCGATCCGTCGCGCGCGAAGCCCAGCGGCGTCAACCGGTCGGCCGGCAAATCGGGCGGGCATTTGCGCAGCGTCTGGAACAGTGTGTCGTCCAGATCGACCAGGGCGATTACACGCGTCATGCCGTCCAGCCGATCAGTTCGGCACGAAGAGCGGCAATCAGCCCGGGGTCGATTGTCGCCGCGCCGGTCTCATGCGCGATCCAGTTCGCGCGTCCATCGGCCCGGTCGGCATTGTAGAGGTAATTGGGCACGCCCGTTCCATAATTGTCGGCACAGCGGAGCTTGGTCACCATCGCGGCACCGGGGAGTGCGGGGCTTCGGCCGGTCGCCTGCACGACGACATCATGCCCTTCCTCTGCGAGGCGTTCCGCCAGCAGGAAGGGGGGATAGGTGAACTCGCCGGTTCCGATGATCCGCAGTGGGCCGAGGATCTCGGGCACAGCGGTATCGGGTTCGGGCACGACGGGCCGGTCGAGTCCCAGCCGACCGAAATTGCGATGCGTCGCCATGCGCCCGAGTGAAGCGGCAGCGGTATCGAACGTGCTGTTGAGCACCGTCGTCGTCTCCTGCGTCCACTCCATGCGTCCGCGCAGCAGCGCCGCGATGCGCGTGGGACGGGGCATGCGTGCTTGCCACGCCTTGCCGGCCGACCAGTCGGTCAGCGTCGCTACCGCCATCGCTTCGATCCGCGGCCAGGCAGTGGAGAGCGCCTGGGCGAGGTTGCAAAGGGTCGTTCCTGTCGAGATCTCGTCGTCGACCAATACCAGTGATCGCGGCTCCGGAAGCGCCGGCCTGTAGATCAGATGCGCGGAGGCATGGCTGTGCGGTTCTTCGAAGCGGCACAGCAACGGATGATCCAGTTGCTGTCGCGTCGAATGCAGGAAGTGAATGTCGACCCGGCCCGTTGCGAGGCGAAATTCCTCGTGCACCGTTTGGGCAAGGCACACGGCGGTCTCGGCCAGGCCGACGACGAGCACCGGCCCCGGCAGATCGTCAGGAAGCCGCGCCGCGAGATCACGGGCGCTCTGCCGCATCATCTGCGGCGTGGCGGGCAAATAGCGCCCTAAGACGCGGGATACGACCAGGAACCCCCGCCGCGGATTTTCGCGCGCCGCAAACGCGCAAAGGCTGTCCAGCGGCCAGGCCGCCTTGTCCACGGCGATATCGAGCCGGCCCGTAGCCAACTGGATCGACTGGGTCTTGTCGGCGGCGGTCAACATTCGCAGGTGACGCGAGCGATCATGTCGCGGGCTTGGCGGACCGCGTCTGCGCGGCCAAGCAGCCGCGCTTCGTGCGCCATCTGCGGCTCGATGCCAAACGAATCGAGGAAGCTGAGCATCAAGTACGCTCCACAGTGCTTGAGCGATAGCTCGCGATCCCCACAACGGCGATTGCAGGGTTTGCTACGGGTACTAATGCGCGTTCTCCCCGGCAGGGATCTGGGACCTAACTAGCAATGAGTGTGCCACCAGAGAATTTGCGCAGTGAATGCTTCAATAGAGATAGAAAGGTGTGCCTCGCCGGTGCGGGTCCAAAGGCTCGGCGTCGAGTTGCGGACGTTGTGTGATCGACCTGGCACTGGCACAGATGAATACGACGACACCGGCATCAACTTGCTGCGACCAGTCTAAGACAGCCGGTTATATGCGAGCTGATAGGGTCGAGCACTTTCAACTGCAGCACACGGCGCTCGCATCATGCCGTTCCAGAACCTACCGACCCGCCACGAGCTGCCTTCGAGTAGCCCCAACTGATTGAGCTAGCCTGAGAATGTTGGCAGTCGCACGCGGTTGTCAGCTTTGCGTCCATTGTGGTCGACCCGATGCTCGCCATCCCTGTAGGATCAGCATTTTCGGTCCGGCACGCCGGTTGCTCTGTTTCTGGCACCCTTACCCACCAGCGTGTGGACTGGGTGCGGCGGCAAAGGAAGTGATCGTATGGCAACAGGTACTGTGAAGTGGTTCAATGTCCAAAACGGGTACGGATTTATCGCTCCAGATGACGGCGGAAACGAGATCTTTGTCCACATTAGCGCCGTAGAACGCGCTAGGCTCTCTGGTTTGGCAGAAGGCCAAAAGATTTCTTACGAAGTCAAAGTCGACCCCAAGCGTGGCAAGAGCAGCGCTGAAAACCTGCGGGTCTGATCACGTCCGCCGGTGATAGGTCTCCGCCAAAAATTCAAGACGAGCAGGGAGCTATCGCTGAAAGTTGGTGACGGCGGGAATCGGAGAGGCGGCATATCATGGGGGTGCTCGACGCCTCCACTTCTCCACCGAAGGAGCGATATGCCGTGTCCAAAGCTAACATCATCAAGCTGATTCAGCCAGGAAACATCGACGATCAACTCACCGAAATCTTGCGCAATGGGGCGCGTGCTCTGTTGGCCCAGGCGGTCGAGGCCGAGGTCGCGGACTTTCTCGGCAAGCATGCCGATTTGAAGACCGCGGACGGCCACCAGCGCGTATAACGCCCATTTCGCGCTTACCATTCGACTTCGGCTCAAGTTCAATACCCTGCAAGGCAAGCAATTTATCCAGGGCATGCTTTTGCCACAGCGAGCCGACGCGATGCCATAATCGTCCCGCTGGTTGGCAGCTCCGGCATAAGCATCGCCTCTTCCGAAAGTGGCCCGACGCCTATTGTCCGTCGAACTGCCCAGCACGTTTCCCCGCCATTGGTCACAAAATTTATGCTGGCCTGCTGCAGCGCCTGGGTTCCTGGCAAGACTTCGATATGGGCAAGCCCGTTGCCCGATCGATAGATTTCGAGCTGAGAACTTGGCGACGGCATTCCAATTCCAATGCAATCATTCGTGGCAATGGTCATATGGACGTTGTGATTGGTGCCAAGACAGAGCGGCGTTGCGGCATTAGGCATGGTGATCCCGGTCTGGGACCGGCCAAGACAACGTTACCGAGAATATCATTCGCTACCTTTCCTCGCCGCCGCCGAAGAGCGCAACAAGCACAGTCAAATTTTCCTCGCCGTGAAGCAGCGGAGAAAGCTTCGTTCCAACTCTCGGACAATATCTGAAATTGCCACGAGAGCCGTCTCGCGCGATCTTTCCGCGACACTCGAACGAGCCATTCACGGAGATCCTGCATGACAACGCCGGTCTTGCTGCAAATGTCGTCGATCTGGGAAAGCATCTCCTGGCTCCAGCCATGCTTGCCTCCGGCCGTGTAGGCAGGATGATGGTGTGCGAGGATGAGGGCGCCATCAAACTTGTCGGACTTGACACGATTGAGCGCGGTCTCAAGGTAGGTGAGTTGCGAAGTGCCGATTGTCGGGCTCGCGATAACGCCGGGATCTTCGAGGGTGTTGCTGTAGAGCGCAAGAATGCGGATCAAAGGCGCCTCGAAGGTGAAAAACACTCCGGGCTGGATCTGCGCCGTGCGGACAAGGCCACCCGCCTCGGAGGTTACCTCGAACGTTTCGGCGCAGAAGTTTTCAAGGAAAGCCGCCAGACTCGTTGCGCTTGTGCGCGGCGCTACCATGCCGTCGTGATTCCCGGCGAGCGCGAGAATCGGTGCGGGGTAGTCGCGGTACGGTTCGTAGAACTGATCGTAGTAATATTGTGCTTCGCCGAAGCTATAGATGACATCCCCCAGATGGAACAAGAACAGCGGCTGTTCCTTCTCTTCGTCGGTGAAGTCGTTGACCATCTTGTCCCAAACGAGGTTCTGCGATTCAGGCCCGCGCGTGCTGCCGGTATCGCCTGCCGCATGAAACACGAGCTGGCCGAGGGTACGATCTTCTTGTTCAATGTGCCTGCGTCAGTGTCCAGCACGGCGGCCAGCGTGAGCTTCGGTTCGGGCAGGCCGCGCGGCGCAGGAAACGGAAGCGGAGCGATCTTGTGCTCCCGGTTTAACTCATCGATTTTCTTGTAAGCGGGATTATCCGATGGGTGCTTGATCTCGAATTTCGCGGGGGCCGGCGTCGGATGCGGTTGGGCAAAGACAGGCTTCTCAAACTGCGTAACGCCGGTGTTATCGATCGGCTCAGCCTCCACGGCTGCCCTGTGCTTGCGAGTTTTAGTAGTGCGCGCCATTCGGTCCTCCAAATATAACTGTGAAATCCGCCCAATCGCAGCCCGGCAAAATAAAGAGGGGCGTAGATGGCGGATGCGCCAGAATGACCGGAGCGAATATCGAAATAGTGTTACAACCTTATGATGACGAACCTTCTGGCAGGGCGATTTCTCTCGCTCAGTCGCAAAAAAGGCGGGTGGCACGATCGACGAGCTTCGCTGCTCGCTGGCAATTCTATCCAAGGAGTGTTTGCGTGTTCAGAGAGTTCGTTTGCAGTCTGTTGATAACCTAATACCGAGACAAAATCCCGGATGAGCCCAAAATAGACCGCCGCATCTGACAGCTTCAAAATAATTCCGTAGCATCTGGTTCGCCATTCTGATGTGGTGGTGAGTAAATAAAGGACCTGCGCGAGCGTCCCGACCGCGATGACAAAGGCGTTCCGCCTGTCGTCGCCCGCCGACTCGAGAATCTTCTCCGCCGGATCGTACGTAGCCGCATATGTGCAACTGTTACTGCGGCAATCTCATCATCCGTGTCTTCGCTGATGCGATCGCTGACCCGCTTTCCCGATATGCGCATTCGCGCACGCTCATCGATCCCCATCACTGTAAGTTGGCCCAGCCATGCTTCGCGAGAAGCCTGTAGCCAAACTCGCTCACCCATCGCGCCCGAGCGAGATGGCTCTGATATGCCTGCCACGCGCGTGCCGGCTCTTGCTCGGCATCGATGTGCAGCAAGATCTGTGTCGCTTCTCGCCAGTCCACCCCATAGGTATCGGCATCCAGCAGAACGAGATAGATGGCCGCATGTCGCTGGTCGTAGGGCGTGAGGGAAGTGGGATCTGACGGTGCGACATCCGCCACATCGGTATCGAGGGGCCTTTTGAAACTCGGCGATCAGTGTTTGCCGCGTATTCTTGTCAGAAAACCTCATCAAGCATAGTAGCGAATTATGCATCACGTGGTGCGCGTTGCGCATCACCTCGATCTCCTGAGATTGAAATACTCTAGCGCGCTAGTTTCGACGAAAGAAATGCTCTCGCGGCCCAGCCGGGCGATGGACGTCATGGCTTGACGCGCGTCGGCACGGACACGAATCATATATCTGGCCATGCTGCCGGCGCAGTCGGTCTCCGGCTCGCGGATAGCTCTGGTTTTCAACCTCAAATTCCTACAGCCCAAAGGTTGGCTCCAGGAATGATCGGTGCAACGCAGAAATCCGGCGCTTTATCCGTGAAGCGCGACGTTATCCGTTCCGCAGGCGCGTGCAGTCAGTATCGGCGCGGACTCTACCGCAGTGTGCGGAAGCTACCCAGTGTGCACGGAGCCCATGCGCGAGAGAAGGTCGATGTATCCTAAGGGATCAAAGTGGCCCGCATGGACTTAATCACTGGAGCCGGCGTTGGGTTTTCCACGCCGTCGATGTCCTTCAAGGCAAAGAAGATACGATCCATCGGTGCAGTGGGGGAGGTTACCTTGACATAGGTGTGTCGACGATTGGGAGCCGCGCCCCGAACGGGCTCGACCCTGACATCCCGGATAGACTTCTCAAGCTGCGAGGCAAATGTCGCTGCTGACGCCTTTGCTGGGCGCTCGAATTCGAAAAACATCACCGCGGCCATCGACACATCTGTACGCCAAAGTTGTGTACGATTAAAAAAATAATGTAAAAGTGGCTCTTGCGTCGAGGCGGGTTAGTTGAGAACGGCCGCGATGGCGGCTTGTGTCTCCAGGCCCTGCGCTGTCCAGAGACGTAGCATCTCATTCGCGACGCTGTAACAGAGCGCGCGCAGACTTCGCGCGCCTGCCGCAAACGATGATTGTGCGCCGACGTCGCATCGCATTTTTCACCTTTGGGATAACAATCATGATCAGACAAGGATCGCGCCTACGTGTTGTGCGTCCACCGTTCAAGGCTGCCCTTCCGCTTGTATTCCTCTCTTGCGCCGGGCTGGATCCACGCTTGAGGACCGGCTTTGTCGATATGCGGCGCTAGGTGGTCCTGAATTTTTCCAACGCGGCTGACCAAGATCGTTGTGCTAAAGTTTCGCACTGCATAGCCAAGGTGGCGCGCGATTTTTCTTCGATTGCGCACACATAACGCACAAAATCTGCGCTGATGTCCCGTCATCGTCTTCAGTCGTGCCAAGTGGCCAGGCTGAAACATTGGTGTGGCTGTGCCTCTTTCCGTCGCTAGGCGGAGGTGTATGCTGCCTCTGATTCAAACTGAGCATCAACAATGACGAGAGCCTTCCGGTAAACTCCTTCAAGCAATTTAAAAATGTCATTGGAGCTGGTTCAAGAGACCAATGTTGTCCGTAGGCTGGTTGTATAATGAATAGCATCGCGCTCTGGAATTGGCGCGCATTTTTAACTACAGGGAATAGTGGGAGCAGATTGATGGCTGATGGTTGGAGAGCGGCGAGTATTCTGTTCGCCGACGTCAAGGGCTATAGTTCCCTCAATGATGCGCAGATGCGCATTTTTTCCGAAAAGGTTTTGGATATCATTGCCGATCGAATAAAGGATTTGTCCATTCGCCATTGCAACACCTGGGGCGACGGGATCGTCCTGGTGTCCGATCAAATCGCGGAGATATGCGAAGCGGCACTCACTCTGCAGGATCTCTTCAAGAACCTGCGGTGGGCGCGGCTGGATTTACCCAAGCTTGATATACGGATCTCGGTGCATCACGGGGAGATGAGGGAAGGCGACGATCGCCTCACGGGTAGACCTGGATTTTATGGACGCAGCGTTGTTACCGCTGCTCGGATCGAGCCTGTCACTCCGCCGGGCAGAATCTGGATAACCGAAACAGCAGCCATTCTTCTCAAGCAACATATGGAAGGTGAGCGCACCTCGGAAATGGACTATTTTGCAATCGATCCGATCGGGGTGATAACCTTGCCGAAGAGACATGGCCAGCTGACCATCGCCGGCTTGCGTCGCTCGAGCGATCCACCACTATCGGCCGAAGAACTGGCATCCATCCAGGAAGCAGAAGCTTTGCGTCTCGGCATGCGCGACAAGACGACGAGGGATCGGGGACTGGCCGAGGTCATCGAAGAAACCAATGTGGCGTCGTTTCGTATTGTCATCGGCATTGTTTGCAGTGAGGGCAAGGTTCTCCTTGTGAAGCGCAACAAGAACAACGAAGGACTAAACTGGATGTTTCCTTCGGGGAAGAAGCTACCCACGGACGTCGAAGTCGACGTCATTGAGAAGGAAGTGCAGGAAGAGGCCGGCATAGCTTGCACTGTAATAGGAAAGATTGGGGAGCGCGTGCACCCCCTGACCAAATTCCACTGTGTCTACTACCATCTCGAACCAGCCGGCGATCTGCAGATCATCAATGGAGATCCCGTAGAAAACTCGGCCGTCGAGTGGACGCCCATACTCCGTGCAATCCGGGCCGTTGGAGCCCACCTTTCCCCCGAGGTTGAGAAGTTCTTGAGGACGCAAGCGCTGCCGTCCTAATGCGCGGATTTTATTTGAAAAATCCACCGAATGCACCTCGTGATTGTGGTGATGCATTTTTGCATCTGGCTGAAGGAAAAGCGGCCGGTGCTCTTGCGAAAACGGCGAACCGCGCGTAGTGAAACTGGGATTGATCACATTGCCCGAATGCTGGTGGTCGAGCGCGATGCGGAACAAGGGCGACTGGAAAAAAGTAGCGTTGGCCGTCGTGGTTCGCGATCGCGGACCATGCCGGGACGTCCTTGTTATCGAGCGCTCCAACGATGACCAGCACTGTCCGAAATGGGCGTTTCCTGGAGGCAAGGTCGAGAAGAAGGAAACCGTTCCAGATGCGGCACGCCGGGAGTTGCGTGAAGAAACGGGCGTAGTTGCGGCTGACGCATTTGTCATTGGCAAGAGACGCCACCCGGTTTCAGGAGTCGATGTCCACTATGTCGGATTTCGCGCAATCGAGAGCGAAACCTTGAATCTCACGGATTCAAAAGTTAAGAGAGCCGATTGGATTCCGGCAGACAAAGTGCACGATGTCCTTGGCCCAACTCTTTTTGGGAAGGTGGCCAACTACATATCGCCCCGGCAATTCGCTTTGAAATTTTAACCTGGCTGTCGCCGGGGCTGGCATTCAACGCGAACCCAATTGCGACCGGCAAAAGGGTCGCCGAAAGGCGGCCCTTTTTATGTGCTCGAATTGTCGCCGTGAACTCGTCGATCATGATGAGCCACTTAGGGGCCACAAGAATGATGCAACGTGCTCCGAAGCCTGAACGTACCAAATCTCGAGGATGGGATCGCTTCCGGCTGGTTCGTCGCTGAGGGCGCCGGATCAGTGCGAAGCACGACCAGTTGCGACAGACCAGGTGGCTGGTGGTTTCTTCCCTCCTGCCTGTCTGACACTGAAGAGAACGTCGGTCCCTTCAAGACAAAAAGGGCGTCATGGCTCCAGTGCCATTCGCGCCAGACCGATTGGCCGTTCTCGAAGACCTCGACATTGTTGACCGGTGTTGGAAGATTGCTCAGCGCTTCACCGAGCAACCACTGCTTGGCGGCAGTAATATTGTCGAATTCTCGCGTCTCGATCGGTGCGGCCGGCAGGTTCATGCCCTTGGGGATTACTCCTGTAATCTTCGCCAGAAACATACTTCCCTTCCTCGTCGTCAGCGCAGCGACTTGCGATCGATGCAGTTCGGCAAATTCTGGGTCGTTGTAAAACGGCATGTCTACGAACTGCTCAGGGCCCTGGAAGATGCCAAACTTTAGCTGCCTGCCGTTAAGCAGGTGGGAGAGCAGCAGTCTCAACCCCTGCGGCGTGCGCGGTGACATCAGCGCACCCTGGCCATCATCAACCGAGGTGACATTCACTCCCACCGGCGCGGGGCGGCCGCCGTCGAGAGGCGCAAGCGACAGGCCTAGATCGAGGCCGTCAACGACTCGGAAGGGCGTGAACATGAAAGAGAGGAAGGTGAGCGGTTCGCCGGCGCCTTGCTCAATCTTGCAGTCGAGATAGATTGTGGCGATGTATTTCCTGGTTTTTGAATCCGTGTAGATGAATCGTCGCCGTAGCTCGCCGTCCTGAACCATCCACGCGCTGTAATCGACGCCGACCATGATGCTCCCCTCGGGTTGCGGAGGTTCGCACCTGGAAAGGCTTGAAGGCAAGCCTCTGCCGGAATTTCCTGACCCGGCTTGGGCGGAATTTGCGATGTACTTAGCTCACCGGTCTCGTCGTGATTCTTTGCAGCCGAACTGCCCCGGGCGTGCTGGTATTCCTGGAATGGAAATGCTTCTGCTGGGTGCAGACAAAATCTCCTTGCGTCCAGGTCCGTCCATTCAGCGGTCGGGCAAGCGTTCCGGGCAAGTATCGCCGATCGAGGGCAGCATCTCGTCAATGGCGGCGACGGCCTCTTCAGCTGAAAGCCCGAAAGCCGGTTCTTCACGAGCCAGGGTCCGAGCGCGTTCATGGGCGTGCGGATCGGCGTGATCCTTCATCCAACCATGTTCTTCGCCTTCTTGGATGGCGCCCGCTTCCAGCAAGATGTTGCGGGCCCAGCCTTCGACCGTACGGATCGCGGGCCGCCGCTCTCTCGTCATCAGCATTCGGCTTACTCCTCCATGCGGGAGGAATCCGGATCGGCCGCCTCCCGTTCCGGCGGGCTATCACAAGGCAGGGATTCGCAAATGAAGGAGCTGCGGCTTGTCCACCTGTTCCGCTCACGCCCTGTGGACTGATGCGGCTATTTCTCCAGACCGGCCTGCTCGCGAAGCTGGTCAATCAGCTCAGATGCCTCGGCCTTGGTCAGCTTTCGGCCGGTCGCGGGACTATGCGCCTGCTCACTGAGGGTCTTCAGGTACGAGGCCTGCGCTCCCGTCATCGGGTTATCGCCGGAAACCCAGTCCTCGGGGTCTTTCTCTCGGTGTTGTCAGCCATTTCCACCTCCAGATCGTCTGGCCTTCCAACGTTTAACTTGATTATATGTTCCCTTTTTGTTCTCATGCCGGCTTTCGAGATTTGAGAGCCGGGACATGCCGGACATTGACTTCATCTGGGGTGAAATCGAGCGCATGCGCGCGCAGGTCGGGCGGCAGCGCAGGGAGATCCTTCTGCTCCAGCGCGCCGGTATTGGTACGGCATCGGCCGAAGCCCTGCTCGGCCGCATGCAGGCCAAAATCGAAAATCTCTGCACCCAGCGCGACCAGCTGAAGAAGCTTCAGCCCTTTACGGACAGCACAGATCAGCCGCCGTTTCTCAAGGCCCTGGCCGAAGTGCGGCGCATCGGCGTGCACGAGGGCTGGTGCTATCACCACGTGCAGGCGATCATCGTAGCTATTGATCAGTATGCCGAAGCCGCCACCGGCAACCGCGAATTTTTCTGGAATAGGCCGCATTCAATTGGTGGAAGCCGCCGGGGCGATGGTCTTTGAGCTCGGTGCATTGGAAAAGCTAGTGACCTGAGCAAGCGTTCTTTCCAATCTCGCCTTGCGGCTGTTCGTGACCTATCCTGCAGGCCTACGTAAAGCCATTCTTGACTTGGACGCATTGCGCGATGGCCGTGAAAGACCCTTCTGACGACTCGCCAGGCCAGCCCGAACGCCCTATTGAGCGAGCAAGTGAGGATGCTCTCGGCAGGATGAATTTCGCCCGCCGCCTCGCGAACGCACTCATCGACAAGGGCAGCAGCAAATCTCGCGGCATCGCGATCGGCATCACCGGGGCGTGGGGAGCGGCAAATCATCCGTCCTCAATCTTTTGCGCCAACATATCAAGGAAAGCTACCCGCAGGCGCTGGTGGTCAGCTTCAATCCGTGGCTCGTGTCGGGACGGAATGACCTGATATCCGAATTCATCAGCGAGCTGATCCGCACCATCAACGCCGATCCAAAAGCCAGTGAGCGCTCAAGAAAATTGGTGCGACGATCGCAAAATATGGTGAGCTTATCGCCCCTGCCGCGGCAACCTGGATTCCCCTGCTGGGCCTTATCATCAAAGGCGGGAGCGGTCTTATCAAGGAGGCCGTCAAGAGCGATGAAAGTCTCACCGGGCTCAAATCCCGGCTCATGAAAGAGCTGGCGGCGGTTGATGTTCCGATCGTCGTTCTGATCGATGAACTTGACCGCGTTGAAGATGACGAGATCCGGACCGTCGCTCAGCTGGTCCGGTCCGTCGCTGATTTTCCGGGTATTTCCTACGTGCTGGCTTACGATTCCAAACGTGTCATACAGGCGGCGCCAATGGCTCAGAGGCCGAGGATCGTGGCCGGGCCTATCTCGAAAAAATCGTCCAGCTTCAGATTCCGCTTCCGGTCATCTTTGCCAACGAACTGGCGCATCTCCTGGCAAGTGAATTGGCCGCTTTGAAGAGCCAGCTCCGCCTGCCGGAGAATTTCCAGAGCATCGAGCGCTATCAGAAGCTGGCAAAACTACTCACTGAAGAGGCCATGTTGGCGCAGAGGGCGGACGAGTTCATGAAAGCGGTGGAGCTGGATGACGCAGCCAACCGGAAGAGGCAGGCGAAGGGTATGATTGATTTGGCAAGCAAGCAAGATGAAGCGCCGGAGTTTGCGAAGAGGCTCATGCAATTTGCTACGGAGATAGACAAGAAATATCCGAAGGCCCCCGTACTAAACCAAAAGAAAATTGCAGAAGACGGGTCCATGCAGGATGTCTATGTTCTATATCAGGTGCTCTCAAGCGAGTCCGTCCATCTATCGGCCCATGCTTGAGCCGTTACGTAACCTGGGATAGCGAGGGAGATTTCACGCTGTCCGCCTTCCCTTCCGAGGAGCCGGGAGAGTTGGACGAAACATTGAAGTTTGCTTGTCACGCCGTTCTTGGCGTCTGTGTGGCCGTAAACCAAGCCGTGGGTGGCACGGAAGGTGGTAAGCGACTTCGGACCCTCGCAGATGACTATTGGGCTTTGGCCAAGGCTAGGCCGTCTCACGAACAGCCACCAAGTTGAAATGAGGGTAAAGGTGCTGATTCCGCTCGATGTCGCCCACGATTCCAGAATGATCTCGCCCACCGTTCCGAGATGATCTCGCCCACCATTCCGGGATGATGTCGCCCGGGGGTGACAAGGCCTCTTCTGGCTCCGATATGGTCCCGCCTTTCGGCTTTGCGAAGGGGGACCTGGCTGCCGACGGAGAGGTTTGCGATGCGCCATGCGCGATCGAGCAGTTCCAAGAACAGGTGCTCGGCAACGGTCGGGGCGGTTGCCCGCCTCGTGCGGGCTATATTTAGTTTGGCGGAACGATCGCGGACCGGCTCAGGCCGCAACGAGGGCCGCGGCCGGTTCCATTCCGCTCAAATAGATCAGCAATGGATGGCACCAAATTCGGCTGATCGGGAGAGGTGCGCTCAATTGAGTGCACTGGACTGCACTGTCACCGCAAACACGATGTGGGCGAGCAACCGCCATTAGGTCGTCGGGGAAGGGCGAGTCGGCGACTTACGAGACTTCTTATCGGAATTGCCGGACTGCTCTTTTGCGTAGTTAATTCGAGCGTCGTGCATCCATGCGCCGACCTGGGCCTCGAACTCATTCTCAAGCCCGTGACTACGGAGTGTCATCCTTCTGAGGAGAAGAGTTGAATACGCTGCCGCTGCTACACTGAGGAAAGCCGCAAAGAGCGATAGGACGCTCTTAACTGACCCGTCCCAGAAGTAATACTGAAAGTCACGTAGCATCGAACTTCTCCCGAATCTTCGTAGTTCGCCCGGCGATGTCCGCGTAGATTTGTTCTTCCTCGCTTAGGCGCCGGTTTTCGATACCGACATTCCAGCAATCCAGACACCTGCAAAGACCGCAATCAGGAGAATTGGTGCTCCAGCAGCCAAGCCGATTAATCCGGACGCGGCTAATGCAGTTCCACTACCAATACCATACCTGATGTTGGTAAGCTGGTTTTTTCTCTCAGCGCTTTTGTCGCTACAGTGCCGGGAAATCGTGATGAGGGCGCTTAGTATCTCCGCCTTGGTGTCGGGGTCGTTCACCCCCCTCAGATATTCACTCAAAACGGCAAAAAAAGCGGGCTCATCGAGGGTTTTGCGGATCTCGCGCAAAGCTTTGGCATCAGGCGCCCTGTTAAGCACCTTCTCGATTTCTTCCAGTACTACTTTCGGATTTTGTGCCACCCGAACGTCCTGCCGCTCTGTAGCACAATCTAGGGGATAGCCGAGCAGGGTTTCAATACCTTCTATGCCGGACTGCGGCTTAGAAGTCCTGGTTGGTTTTTGCCGACCGTCGAGGCGCATGATTTCGGATCATTCTCATGTCGGCATCGTCAGGGGCCTCAAGGCAAGTCCGGACAATTATAATCGCGACTACATCCTGTCCCAGCTTCGGCAATGGGAGGCCTTTGGCATCACCACGATCACGTCGCTGGGCCTGAACGCACCCGAATTCTACGATTTGCGAGCGGACCTGCATGCCGGCAAGGCGCCTGGTGCTGATATCTTCGGCGCGGACCGCGGCATCGGGGTCGCAATGGGAGCGCCGCCGGCGGCGATCGTCCCGGTCGGCCCGAGCCAGATCTATCGTCCGGATACGCCGGACGCCGCGCGCGAAGCGGTGAGGGAGATGGCCGGACGCAAGACCGATCTGATCAAGATTTGGCTCGACGATTTCGGCAAGCTGTTGCCGGTCAAGGTGAAGCCGGAGGTCTACACCGCCGCAGTGGACGAGGCCCCCAAGTACAAGCTTCGCGTCGCCTTCCACATCAACGACCTCGAAGATGCACAGGCAGCGCTGAAGGCCGGCGCGGACATCCTGGCGCACGGCATCCGCGACAAGGAGGTCGATCCGTCGACGATCGAGCTCATGAAGAAGAACGCCGCCTGGTATGTTCCGACTCTGGCGCTGGACGATTCGAACTTCATCTTCGCGGACAAGCCGAAGGTCTCGGCCGATCCGTTCGTGAACCGGGCGCTGGATCCTGCGGTGAAGACGCAATTGGAAGATCCGGCATGGCAACAGAAGGTTCATGATGCTCCCGGTTCGGAGCGCGCGCGCAAGGCGCTGGCGATGAACCAGAAGAATTTGATGACGCTTTACAAGGCGGGCATCGGGATCGGGTTCGGATCCGACTCCGGCGTCGGCCTGCGTTTTCCTGGCGTTGCCGAACATCGTGAGCTCGATCTCATGGTCGAGGCCGGCCTCACACCGCTGCAAGCGCTGACGATTGCGACGAGCGGTGCGGCCAAGTTGCTCAAGCTGGACGACCGCGGTGTCTTGCAGGTGGGTAAGCTTGCCGATCTCATCGTGCTCGACGCCAATCCCTCGGCTGACATCGCCAACGTCCACAAGATCTCGGCGATCTGGCATCGCGGGAAGCCGGTCGCAGGGCCCATTGCGACGTTTGCGCAACGATAACAAGGATAGAGCGACGGCGCGCTCGTGCGCCGTCGTAGCCTTCGACCTTCCGTGCACGAACGGTTTTGTCCGAAAGCCTCTGTTCTCGATCATCACCTGGAGAGAAGCTCATGGGAAGGCTCACTCGACGCGCCGTGATCGCGGGCGCATTCGCCGCGCCCTTTGTCACCACGTCCGCCGTCGCCAAGGCTGAGGAATGGCCGGCGGGTCAGATGAAATTTATCATCCCGTTTCCCGCCGGTGGGACGCTGGACGCGATCGCCCGTCTGGTCCAGCCGGGTCTGCAGCAGCGGCCGGGAACGACAATCATCATCGAAAATCGCCCGGGTGCGGCAGGCAGCATCGGTGCGGCGGCGGTGGCAAAGTCGTCGCCGGATGGCCGCACCTGGCTGTTCGTGTTCGATACGCATGCTACTAATCCGGTGACGCAGCCGAGCCTGTCCTATAATTCCGAAACCGACCTCGATCCGGTCATGCTCGTCGGGACGGCGCCGAACATCATCGCCTGTCAGCCGTCGCGCCCATATCAGACGTTGGTCGAGCTGATGGCGGCGTCGAAAGCCAAGCAGGGCGGCTTCGCATTCGCTTCCGCCGGCACGGCCAGTCTTGGCCATCTCACCATGCTGCTGCTCGCCAAGCGCTCCGGTGCGCAGTGGAGCCACGTGGCCTACAAGGGAGCCGCGCCCGCTGTGAACGATGCGGTCGCGGGACATATCGACCTGATCATCGCGGCGACGACCGTGCTCAATAGCCAGATCGACGCCAAGCTACTGCGTCCTCTTGCCCAGACCGGCGCGACGCGCCATCCGACGCTTTCCGATGTACCGACGCTCGTCGAAAGCGGAATCCCCGATCTCGTTGCGACGCCCTGGTGGGGCCTCTACGCGCCCGGGAAGACGCCGAAGCCGATGATCGCACGCTTCAACGCTGAGATGGGTGCGGTTCTGAAGGAAGCCAGCGTCACGGAGCGGATCAACGCGATGGGGCTGACGATCGCTGCGAGCGACCCGGACTACATGCGAAAATTCTACGCGGAGCAGGCCCAGATCTGGGGGCAGGTTGTGCGGGAAAACGGCCTCAGGGCAGAACGCGGATAGCGAGCGGGCACCACAGCCGGCGACACGGTCCTTACACAGTCACGCGCCCGACCGGATTGTTCGGCGCCGCGTCGCGGCGCGGCCGTCCTCGCGGACGCCTTGCGCGAAGCGCGGCTTCGGCGTCCAGGGCGGCCTGATGCGCCGCAGCCGCTTTCGAGCTGCTCTAGCACCTTGAGCGTCGCCTCGGTGCCCATGTTGACGTGATTGACGGCGGCGTTCCACGCCGCCTGCGGCTTCCGCGCAATGATCGCGTCGATGATTGCATGGACCTCGACGGCATTCTCCTTGAGGCGCTCGGGCTGCGACAGAACGATGGGGCGCAGATAACTCAGGCGTGCGCGAATGACGCTCACGAAGCCTCTGACGACGTTGTTGGCTGAAACACTCATCAGGAATTCGTCGAGCTGGTTCTTGCACTCGAGCACCTTGGCGATGCTGCTCGACTTGAAGGCTCGGTCGAGCTCCCGCTTGAGGCGGAGCAATTCTTTGAGTTCCGTTTCCGAAATCTTCTCGGCGGCCGTCCTCGCGGTCAGGCCTTCCAGCATGGCCCTGACCTCATAGTGCTGCCGCGCCTCGTCGGGCGATACCCGCGCCACTACGGGGCCCTGATTGGGGATGTTGTCGACGATGCCCTCGGCTTCAAGCTGCCGCAAAGCCTCGCGCACCGCCGTCCTGCTGACACCCGTCCACGCGCACAGCTCGCCTTCCTTCAACCGCTCATCGGGTTGGAAACGGCCGTCGATGATTGCGGTTCGCAGATTGCTTGCGACCTGTTGGCGAAGCGGCGCGGCCGTTACCGGCACGCGCTGAACTTTAGAATTCTTCACCCAGCAATTTCCTTGTTTGTATTCGCTAATTCAAACACAAACTATTACTATAGTATACCTGTTGTCTATTTTAGGAGGTATGGCTTGCTCGGTAGGATCCGTCATCGGCCGTCCTTGAGCGCAAAGAGATCGGGGGGGGCGCCGAATCTCTCCGGTGTTAACGCGATCATGGTTCCGCGCGGCATCTTGCGACTCACCGAGCCGGACTGGATCGTCTGTCCGATGTCGGCGAGGATATCGGCCGACTATGTAACGTCGATCTCAGCGAGCGGCTGGTAAACTTGGTTGAGGGGCAATCTGGCCGCGCGCGACCGGTGCACACGAGGCTCTGATGGCGCGGGACAGCGAGAAGAATCAAAAGCTTAGATAATACTCGGGAGGAGCGCTCCTAGCTTAGGGTCGTTCGTGCCATCAGCTTGGGAATTTCCTGTTCAACCAATCGCAATAATCGGGTGTTGCGTGTCCGCGCAGACAGTTGTGCGCGCGCAGTGCGGAGAGGAGTGTTCTCCAAATTGCTTACTCGCTCGAATATGGCGGAGCTGAAGTTTCGGTACGGGCGCGATCGCAGTTCCGCGGACAAAGCGAACGTGCTGCTGGTGGTGTGGCGAGGCTGATCAGACTGTAGAGCATTGCTTCGCGGAAGTCTTTTACTTACGTTCGATCAGCGCCGCGCATGAGGGTTCTTCGCCGCGGGCTGCTTTGGTCTCGATAGATTACCGGAAGGCACTCGGGAGGAACGGTCCGAATCAACTACTTGCTTGACGATGCCTCGTGCTAAAGCATTAGCCGTTTCGAACCGAGCAATTCCACGGCGAATGCGAGCCCTTTCAGAAAACGTCATAGTTCGTTTTACCTTCTGGCCAGTCCGCAGCAGTACGTAATCAAGCACCGATTTGTTATGCTCAGCCATCCTGGCCGCGGCAATCCACCCGGGAGGCAAGCGTGCCTCACGCTTGATGGACCAGTACGGCGCGCGGTCTTGCCTTCCGCACCAGAGGGCGACTCGAATTGAGATGTTGACCGATCCATTCACGCGCAAGTAACCCATCTCCTCCCGAGAGACGGTTCGGCCGCCGGCCTTTTGGATGACCGTGGCAATTTGCGAGCCGAGCTTGGCCTTTTGCTCGGCCCACAGCGGGCGCGACTCAAGGAATTCATAGTTTCGCTTCGGAGTGTAGCCGATTAGCCGATACACGTTCATCATACTGCCGAAGTGAGTCTGATAGGTGGAGGCGCAGGGAAGGCCTACCGCGCTAGCGATGATAGCAGAGCTCAGACGTCCTTCCTTGACCAGCGTTTTGCGTAGTCGGGCAAGCATCTCCTCTTCAGTGAGGTCGACACGCCGTTCCTCAATGATCTTCTTCACTTTGAGGAACGTGTCGCGTTCAATGATCGGTTCGATACATCCCTCGCTGGTAATCCAAAGCTCGGGAGGATTGCAGATAGCCTTCCGCCGTAGCTTGCGCGATCGACGGTTAAACGTCAGGTTCCCAATGTAGTTCTCGTTTCTAAGCACCGTGTTAACAGCTGCACGCGTCCACCGACCTTCTGTGCTCGTGAGTATCTCCTTCTGGTTTAGCTCCCGCGCGATAATCACTTCGGACTTTACTTGCAGAAATCGCTCGAAGATCCACCTCACCACGGCTACTTCCTCGGGGATGCCAGGCCGCAGTCGGACGTGATCAGTCGCGAGGTACTTCTGATCCCCCTTCTTCAGCACGCCCCGAGACTGATGGCTCTGATCGACAAGCTCTCGCAGAAGAGCATAGCCAGGGAGACCTCCGAGCTTGAAGCCAAGTCGAGCGAACCGGCATTGCGCCGCGTGGACCTTGGTCGAAAGCTCACGACTGTACTCCGCTGCCATTACGCGCTTGATATTCTTGATGATGCTGGAGAGCACGCTGCCATCATTATCAAATTGCTCCGCACAATACGCGATATTGATGCCTTCCTGTTTGCAGACGAATTCGTAGTACGCGCTTTCGTCAACGTTCTGAAAGCGGCCCCAGCGGCTCACGTCATAAACCAGAATATGACCAAAATCGACTTCCCCTGTTTGAACATCCTTGATGAGCTGGATAAGGCCGGCCCTGTTCTTGATGTGAAGACCGCTCTCTCCCTCATCGCGATAGGTCCGTACAATTGTCAGGCCATGGGCGTGCGCGTATGATGCAATCACTGCAGCCTGATTCTGAATCGAGTATTGCTGCCGTTGTGTCGACATGCGCACGTACTGTGCCGCTCTCAGATCGAGCTGTGATCGCGTCGGATAAGCCTTATAAATGTCGAGGGCGTTCGCCATCACTCTCGCTCCCCAAGGTTACGCTGCCGCGATCAGACATCTATCCGACCATTTCAGCAAGAATCAATTCGATAGTGCCGCAACGACCGGAGCGCAATCTTCAGCTACGTCGCCGGCCTGTATGGCTCCGCCGCTCATGCTGCGGCCGTGATCAATTCCGGACGAAAGTTTGGCAAGGACTCGACGAATAATGATGTCGAATTCGACTTTGTGCTCAATCGGTAGTAGGCTACGGCAAGCCCGGACGCGCCACGCTCGAGCAGGTAAGCGATGTTTTCTTCGACTACCCAAAGGATAATCGATCCAAACGCGATGGGTCTGCCGGCGATCATGTTCCCCGACGTCCTCAAGAAGGCGTGGCGCCCCGTCCGGGACGGTGAAGTCTTACTGCCAAGAAGCGCCGCGCACGGGTGAGGCTAACTTGCTGTGGGCGACCTGACCAAACGATGTCCTCCTCTTGGCGAGGCCTGCGCAGATGAAAAACCCCTACGGGGCCAAACGGGCGACAGGGCTCGCCGTTGGTGGATCAAAGCTGTGAATAAACGTTCTGGTTACAGCGCCACCGCTCGCCGAAAATCGTCATGCTCAAACGCTCATCGCTTGGCACTGGATTGAGGTCATAGGTCGGAGACAGCGACCAGCCGGCCTTTCCGAGCCATAGGAAGTGTGGTTGCGCAGGTGGTCCTCGACATTCGAGATCAGCACGTTGAAGACGGCGCGCCGATAGAGAGCATGGGCGTCTGTCTTTCCCTGCGCGCTATGCTGCGCGAGCGCGTCGACCATCTCGGGATAGCTGCCGCGCTCACCGTCCTTAGCGCCCATCATCGCCATCGCTGAGAGGAAGGTAGGGCAATTCGCCATTCGAACCCACGGACCCGACAGCCGCGCTGAAAAGGTCCGACAGAGTTGAGCTATCCGCGCTTTTCGATCCGGCTATCGTATTCGATGGTGATCAGGCCAAGACCATTCGGATTGAGCTTGGAGGATGATCTCTTTTTGAGATATTCACCCAGATAGAGCCGCTTAATCTCGTTCACTTCGTAATTGTAGCCGATGAAGTAAAAAGCCTTGTCGAATTTAAGCACAAAACCCTCGCATTCGCGAAAGCTCTTTATCTTGGCTTCTTCGCGCGGCCAAACAAAGTGATTGAAAGTATAAGTGTGCCCCTGGCCTCTCGGCTTTTGAATGACGCTGAACGATTTCAGGATGTTGCCGCGCGTGGTCGAATACCGGTACATGAGATAGTAGCTTTGATCGCGCCCTTCTGAGGGATCGCTGCCGCGAAAGAAATCACCTTCCTCCGGTCGCTTATTTCGAACCGACACAGCGGTACGAATTTGGCTGGCAGGTTGATTTGCTGTTTTCCTGCAACCAATACGACCACGAGAACTGAATGACCTCTAAACAAGCTGACCACATAATATCCTGTCGCCCCGACCGACAATCCTTCGACCGTGCATTGCAGCCGAAGTTTGCTGGCTCGCGCGCTCGTTGATAGCCTGCAACAGGTCACGATGTTGTCGTTCGATTTCGACGTCGACACGGATCCGCAACAGATCGGCGGCACGCGCGAGCTTGACCGACAGAGCCTCTTGACGATCCCCTACGGTCGCGCAGGTTCGCATTGCGGGCGCCATGCGGCGCACCAGAAACGACGACCAGGTTGGATAGCTAGCACCGTCAGTGCAAGGAATGACGGGTCATAAAATCCCTTTGGCGTAATCTTCACTTCCGCCGTCTCGAAAACTGCGATGGCGCATTCGCTGATGTCAACGCAGTGTGATTGCCGACTTAGGGTGATCATGCGAATGCGTCAAACGCTCGCTCCATTCCAGATGCGTGCGGTTCTTCACTTTGATCCGGTAACGACAACTTCCAGCATCGTAGGGCCGGTCGCGGCATTTCGATGCCAATTCTTCCATGTCGCAGGCAACTCGAAATCTATCAGGCCCAGGCTCGCCACGTTCGAGGGGATTAAGAAAGTGCCCTCAGGACGACGCGCCATTAAGCGCTCCAAGTTCTCTTCCGCATTGACGGAAGCATGAGAAGGTCGTCACGAGTTCGACGGGAACGTCGAAAGCGCAAAACTGCACTTCCTCCTGTGCCTGGGCGAGTGAACGGCGTTGAAACCGGTGATGCGGCGTCAAGCATGATGGTCCCTCATGCAGACCCTGCCGCCTCGACGATCCAGGGATAGCGGTTGAGTTAATGTGGCCGCCACGCGTGATCAGCCGCTCGGGCGGACGATAGCGGTCCTGCTTCACTTCTTGGAGCCATCGGGGCCGGGCCGGGACGACAATGCCCTTGGTCGGCAGGGGGATCGAGCTTGCGGGTATTCACTGAGTGTAGCGTTGAACGAGTTTTCTTCATGGCACTCGAGAATTAGGTCAGCACTCCGAACAGTAGTTATCCGGAATTCCACTCGGCATAATGATACCTTTAAGTGGACAACGCCGGGGCTGGCATTTCATCCCGAACAAGATTGTAACCGGCAAGGGGTCGCTGTGAGGCGGCCCCTTTCGGTTCCGGCGGAGCCGCGCGTTTGGCTCTGTGCCCGCGTCTTCATTCTGAGCAGGCATGGAGGTGATAATTTGCTGGCAGGGAAGACGTCTGCAGACAGCCAGTTCACGCTAGACGCCTGTTATCGCGCCATTTCGGGGTGAAGGAAGTCGAACGTTTTGGCCGCAACCTTGGCAAAGAGAAGTTCGCGCAGACGACACGACACGACCGCGTGGACCCCTCTAGGCTGCTAAGAGCGGAATGGTTCCTTCGGCCAATCGCGAAAATCGGGCTTTGCGTTCCCCCGCAACCAGCGATTCTTGGCATGTCTGCTTAGGCGACCCAAGGGAATTGTCTTTCGCGTTTTGGGAACCATTCGGCAAGGACCGGGTGTTGCGCCTCCCGACGATCCTTGGCGGGCGAGGGATCGCGCACGAACGGCGGTTTGGGTCGGACTATCGAGATCCGACCTTCCCAGTTAGGCTGCTCTCCAGTAAGAAAACAGGGCTTCCGAAATAGTGGGTCTAGCCGTGTAGCGGACCCCCGCTACCATTTGTTCCCAATCTCCTTTTACCAAGCGACTAGGCGGCTCCGTCCGTGGGCCTTCCGCTGTTTGGCTCGGTGCCATCCACTGCCATTCTCGAAAGATGGGAAAGCTCCACATGCCGCTTGGCAACCGTGCAATAGCGCGAGCCTCTACAATCTGTTTGGCATCGAGCAAGATCAGAGCGGCCCTCAGGTTCGATGCGGTCCTGGCTAGCAGCGTCAGTGCAAGGAATGACGGGTCAGAAAATCCCCTTTGGCGAAATCTTCACTTCCGCCGTCTCGAAAACTGCGATGGCGCACGCACGCGTCTATCACGAACTTGCGACAGTGCATTCGCCATGTGCGCCAACTTACAGTCGTCCCGCATGATGGAGGCGTTTGTTTCCGACGCCAAACTAAGGTGCGTGTAGAACAATATTTGAGATCTAAGGAGCTGCCGCCTGTCCTGTGCGATCCGTTCCAGGTGGTTCAAGCTGTACGTTGAAGCTCGGCGTTTCTGCGCCAGCCTGTCTGATTTACTCGTGCTCGATCCTGTTTGGCCCGAATGAAACTGATCTAGCCCGTCTTTGGAAAGATCTTCCTCTTCGATCCACGGAACGATCTCGTCGTGACCTTCGATATCGGCGTGACCAAAGATCCCATGCGCTAAGTCAGCGCATCATCCCTATCGACGACCTGCCGATGATCAGCTCCAGCCCCTTACCTCTGCGAAGCTCGGTCAGACGAACGAAGGCGCTGGCGTGCTTACAGCATCGTGGTTATAGTGAACTATCGTTCATCATCACGCCGCTCATATTGCGCTGCAGCGGGCCCGTCAGCTGACTACACGCCGAGCACGAGATGGAAGCCAAGCGCGAGTTTAGAGGCTCCGATACCCACGGTGTTCTGCAGCGGTTTGGTGCGGACATCCGTGCAACGAGTGAGGGGCACGGATGGTCTTCGATTTACGCGTCGATCCAAAGGGAGAATCCCTTCGAGGGGCGGTTCGAAGCGATTGCCGACGACCTCATTGTGTTGCACCGCAGCGGCCCCGTGCAGACGACCTTTGCATCCGGCGGGCACGTCGCTTCACGTTGCATTCCAAAAGGAAGCATCTTCTTTTTGCCGGCAGGTCATGCGTGCGAGGTGGGATTGCACGGGACGCTGGATACTCTCCATATTTATATCCGCGCAAACTTGATTCCTGTCCACGCTGTTACACCGCTGCTGCTGGAACGGGATGTGGTTATACAGCATCTGGCGCAGGCGGTTGAGCAGGCGCTTTGCGAGAATGTCTCGAATTCAGATATCTTCATCGATCCGATCGCGCGGGCGCTTGCGAGCAGGGTCTCCGCGATCAGCAGGAGTAGCGAACCGTGGCAGGTTCAGACCGCTGGGCTGCCGGACAACGAACTCCGGCGCGTCAAGGATTTCATAGAGGCAAATCTCGAGGGTGAGATCACTCTTGCTGCGATGGCCAGCGCGTGCGGCATCGGCACAAAGTCGTTCGTTCGGGCTTTTGCGGCAACGACCGGCAAGTCACCATACCAATATGTGATCGCGGCACGTGTCGAACGGGCCAAGCGATTGATCGAGCAAGACCAGGAAGGCCTCGCTGAGATAGCACTGCGCTGTGGCTTCTCCCATCAGGAACACTTGACGCGTGCCTTCCGCAGGCTGACGGGTCAAACGCCCGGTCGATACCGTCGCAGCGTCAACTGAACAAGCAGTCAGGGCCAATGCAGAAACGCTGCGATCCACCATCGCCAGCCGCAGCGCAAAATGAGCATACCGTGCGGCCTTTTGACGGAGGCGAGGTCCATTCCGTGCTGCGACAGTTCGCCGTGAAACGCGAGGCATCCAGTGCGGGGCTCGGCTGGTCGACTATGTTCGCATCGGTTCAGCGGGAAGAGCCGTTCAGGGGCCGCTTCGAAGCCAATGCCAACGCCCTGCTGGTGACTGCAGCTAGTGGACCAGTCGATGTGACCTATCGGATCGATGGACGTGTCGTATCCAGGCACTTGCAGGAGAAGGGGATCTTTTTCCTGCCGCCGCGCCGCGACTGTGAGGTGACGCTAAATACGCCGTTGAATTCGATCCATGTGTACCTCCGTCCTGAACTGTTTTCCGGCTCTGAAGGTAAAGTGCGGAACTCCGATTTTGGCCTCTTGCCTTTGTTGGGTGAGCCGGAGCCCCTAACCAGCAATCTCCTGGCAGTGGTGGAAGAAATGGTGCGTGAGGGCGATACCTCGTGTTCCCTCCTGGCAGATTCGATTGCGCATGCATTAGCCAATCGCCTTGTCGTGCTCAATGCACGGGAGCGGAAAGCGCCGGGTGCTGTGGAACGCCAGCTGAGTACACGTAGCGTCCGCTCGATTCGTGATTTTGTCGAAGCTAATATCGCCGATTGCATCAAGCTGGACGATTTGGCTGCGATCTGCGGCGTAAGTCCCGAGTATTTCATACGGGTGTTCAAGTCTTCGCTGGGCGTGTCTCCTCACCGCTACGTTGTGGGGGTGCGAATTCATCATGCGAAACGACTCCTGACGGACACAAACATTGGCCTTGCGGATGTGGCGCGGCAATGCGGGTTTGCGCACCAGCAACATTTCACGAACACGTTCCGTCGGATGACGGGCTTGTCGCCGGGCGCTTATCGACGGGCAATGAATTAAGAACGCCACGATCTGCCTTTCCGATCTGAACGCTGGCTCGTTTCCCGTAAACGAAGCAGGCAGTTTGTGTCAGTTTCCTGCAAACCGGTCCGGTTTGTGCAGGCTTGGCTATCAGGCATGTCCTACTTTCACCCCACTAAGAGGCGCCAGACGCAATCACGGCGCCGATGATGGGGAGAGACGCGCATGGCATTGTTCGATGCCGGGCGAGGGTGCTCGCATATCCGAATTGGCCAGCATTCGCTCGAGGAACCTTCCACCTCGGGTGATCGTGCTGCGCAGGAAAGTGGGCCGCTGCGATGAAGGACTGGTCTCCGCTCGTCGTCGGGATCGGCGGCACGTTGCGCGACGGATCAACCTCGGAGAGGGCGCTCCGCCTGGCTTTGACGGAAGCCGCGCGGCTCGGTGCGAAAACGCAGATCTTCGCCGGGCAATCGTTGAATCTCCCTCACTACGACGCCATTGAACGTACGGAACGTGCGACGTCGCTGGTCGAAGCGCTGCGCGCCGCAGACGGCGTCATCATAGCCACCCCAAGCTATCATGGCTCGATCTCCGGCCTGGTCAAGAACGCAATAGACTACACCGAGGATCTCCGCGCCGACGCGCGCAGCTATCTTGCCGGACGCGCGGTCGGCGCCATCGTATGCGCGGGCGGAACCCAGGCCATGGGAGCGACGCTGGGGACTCTGCGGACGATTGTTCACGCGCTGCGCGGTTGGCCGACTCCGTTTTCAGCGGTGATTAACGCCGCGCAGAGGCCATTTTCCGCTGATGGTGCGTGCAGTGATCCGATCATAGCGCAACAGCTCGCATTCGTGGCCGAGCAGGTCGTCGAGTTCGCGAGAATGCGGCGGCTATATGAGAGCCGGCGCAATGGGCTCGCGCCTCAAATATCAGAAGCCGCGCCGGCGCAATGCGCATAGAACGCGGCCGCAAACAACCAGAACGGGAAACACTAGGGAGGGCTCATGAGCAAGAATCGCATCTTTAGTTATGAGAATCTCGTTGTCGTCTTGATGGGAGCGGCGTTTGGCTTCGTATTTTTCGACCGCCTGGCGCTGAATTTTCTCTCTCCATTTCTGGTGCCTGAGCTCCATCTGAACAACACCCAGCTGGGTGCCCTCGCGGGTGGCCTGGCGCTGACCTGGGCAATCGCCGGCTATGCGGTCGGCACTCTCTCGGACTATTTTCAAAATCGTAAAACGCTCCTGGTCTGCGCGATAGTGATCTTCTCGATCTGCTCGGTAGGATCCGGTCTCGCCAATTCGTTTCTGACGTTGCTTGCCGCGCGCCTCGTTATGGGATTTGCGGAAGGACCCGTACTTCCGATCGCGCAATCGATCATGGCTGCGGAATCGTCGGAGCACCGTCGCGGCTTCAACATGGGCGTTCTGCAGAATTTCTTCAGCGCGCTTCTAAGTAATTTTGCCGCCCCTCTGGTGCTCGTCGCGATTGGGCAGATCTACGGCTGGAGAAGTGCTTTCTACATTGCGGCGGTGCCTGGCTTCGTTGTGGCGGCGCTGATCGTCGCATTCATCCGTGAACCTTCGTCGGGTGCCGCTCCGATATCGGCTAAATCTGCGCGCAACACGATCCCGCTTTCGACGATGCTGAAACATCGCAACATCTGGGTTTGCGCGATCGTGAGCTGCCTGATGGTGTCTTGGCTCCTGATCCAGATCACGTTCCTTCCGATCTACCTGGTGCAGGTTCGCGGTCTGTCGCCCAGCGTGATGAGCGTTGCCGTGGCCGCGACCGGTATCGCAACGGTCGCGTCTTCGATCATCGTACCGGCGCTGTCGGATCGCTTTGGCCGCCGCCCTTTGCTCATCTTGTCAGGCTTCGTCGGCGTGATAGCCCCGGTGGCGATCGTCATGTTCGACGGACCGTTGCCAATATTGGTGTTGTTGATGGGCGTCGGCCATCTCGCCGTTGGCAGCTTCTCATTGTTCATGGCCACCGTGCCTTCCGAGACGATCCCTCGGACCCATGTTGCCACTGCGCTTGGCTTCATCATGGGGGTAGGCGAGGTCGCGGGCGGCTTCGCGGGCCCGGCCCTCGCCGGGATCGCTTCCGACGTGTTCGGTCCGTCCAGCTCGATGTGGATCGCCGCTTCGCTTTGTATCTGTGCAGGCTTGCTTTGCCTGATGCTGGACGAAACCGCGCCGCGGGTGCTCGAGCGCCACAAAAGAATGATTGTGAGTTCGCCCGCATGAATCCCTATCGCCGGCTAGCCGAAACCGCGCTCAACGGAAATATCAGGAGATTGAAATGAACGTTCAGGCCATGCCCAAGAGCCTGCCGGTACCGGAACCTCACCTCACTCCGCAGGATTTGGTGGACCGCGCGGCCTCGATGAGAACGCTGCTGCGGGAATCGCAGGACGAAACCGATGAGCGAGGACATTACTCGGACGCAATCCAGCAAAAGTTCATCGATGCTGGTTTCTATCGGATCTTGCAGCCCAAAATGTTTGGTGGCTACGAGTTCGATTACGAAACATTTTTTCGCGTCATGGTGGAGATATCGCGCGGTCATCCGTCCGCAGGGTGGTGCTTGACGTTGGCCGCATCTCATGCGCCCGTCATAGCCTCGCACTGGTCGGAAGCTGCACAGATCGAAATCTTCGGGTCGTCCGGACATTTCGCGTCACCGCACCGGGCTGCCCCGGGGGGTACGTGCCTGCCGGTCGAGGGCGGCTATATCATCAATGGTGTGTGGCCATATTCGTCGGGAATACCGCACAGCACGCACTTCCTGGGCGCAACGTTGCTTCAAACGTCGTTTCCGCCACGAATGCTCCATTTCGTTGTGCCGCGGGGGCAATACACAATTCTGGGCGATTGGGGTGGAGACCGCACCTTGGGCATGCGCGGCTCCGGCTCGAACAGCGTCAAGCTGGACAACATCTTCGTGCCCGAGCACATGACCGCGTTCTTCGACGCGCTGGGTGTAAAGCAGGATCTCTCCGAGGGTACACCCGGAACGCGATTGCATGGCAACCCGATGTATCTCGGCGTTCTCATGGGTCCTTATCACGCGTCCCTGACATCGCCTATCATCGGTGCCGCGCGCGCGGCGATCGATGAATATCGCGATATCCTGTTCTCGCAAAACACATTTGTTCCCCCCTTCATCAAGCGCGCCTTCGAGACTGATTTCCAGGTCAACTACGGCCGCGCCATAGCTTTGACGGATGCTGCCGAAGGCGTGCTGCTCCAGGGTTTGCGCAAGCACATGGAGTACTGCCAGCGGTGGGCGAAGACGGGTTTGCAAGCCTCCGTGGAAGAAAACTTGCGACTCTGGGGAATGCTGCAGACCGGCGCACGTCTTGCCTGTGAAGCCATCGAACTCTTGTTCCAGACCGCCGGGTCGACCGCGGCGCGGAAGGGCTCAAGGATGCTTCGATACTTTGGCGACGCCCAGATGTATCGAGGACACATGTCCTCCCAATACATGACCTTCGCGAAGTACATTGGTCGCAGCAATCTCGGGCTGCCGACCGGTTTTCTGGATCTCTGAAGAAAGTCGGAGGGGGACGTGACCCAAACTAAAGCAAAACCTGCTCCGTTGGTGCTGGCAGACCAGGGATTCTTCTGGACCGGCTTGGTGCGCCAGCAGACACCGAATGGCACCATCGCTGCGGGCCAGATGTTCGTGCAATATCAGATCCCGGAGCACATCCGGCATCCATATCCCATCGTGATGGTGCATGGAGGTGGGGGGCAGGGAACGGATTTTCTCGGTACTGCCGATGGACGGCCTGGATGGGCCACTTACTTTCTGAAACAGGGTTACGCGGTCTATGTCGTCGACCGCCCTGGGCACGGTCGCTCACCCCTGCATCCGGAGGCTCTGGGTCCCATGACACCTCCGTTGACCTACGAATTTGCAATGACGCTGTTTAGCGCACCCGGCAAGCAGCCGAACAGCTGGCCGAACGCGCAAAAGCATAGTCAGTGGCCCGGCTCCGGCGTCGTCGGTGATCCAGCCCTGGACCAATTCATCGCGACCCAAGGTCCGTTCCTTGTGTTTTTGGCACAGACCCAGCTGCTGATGCAGCGAGCCGGCGCCGAATTGCTGGATCGTATCGGTCCAGCGATCCTGCTCACCCATTCCATGGGGGCACCCTTCGGTTGGCTCGTGGCCGATAGTCGACCGCACCTGGTGAAAGGCATTGTCGCGGTTGAGCCAATGGGGCCGCCTTTCGCCCAATTGCCAATGGGGCTGGGCGACCTCTCTTACGGACTCACTGCGATCCCGATGACGTTCGATCCGCCCGTCCAAGGCCCAACTGAGCTGCGGCGCGAAATCCGCAAGTCTCCGAAGCCGGGGCTGGCGGACTGCTTCGTTCAGAAAGAGCCGGCGAGGCGTCTTCCCAACCTCGCATCGATGCCCGTTGCTGTCGTGACATCGGAGGCGTCGGCCTGGTCCATGCACGACCACGGCACCGTCGATTATCTCGTTCAGGCGGGCGTGCGCGCCGTCCATCTGCGGCTCGAGGACCACGGCCTGCGCGGCAACGGCCACCTGATGATGCAAGAAAGGAACAGCGATGACATCGCTGCCTTCCTGGAAAGGTGGATCGCGGAATATGTGGGGTCACGACCAAGATAATTTCAATTTTTCGCGCCGCCGCACTTGTGGTGAAGCAGCGGCTGGAAGGTGCGAGTGAGGTGGTCAGGTTTGTCAGCAGACCGTTAGCGCGAGAGGAGTGTGAGATGGCGAAGAAGGGATATTGGGTCGGTCACATCAACGTCACGAACCCGGAGCGCTACAAGGACTACATCGCGGCCAACGCCGGACCATTGAAGAAGTACGGAGCGCGGTTCCTTGTCCGAAACGGCGCATGCGAAGTGCACGGCAACGCACTTCAAGGGCGTCGCCACGTCGTAATCGAGTTCGAAAGCTACGCAATAGCTAAGGCCTGCTACGACTCACCGGAGTATCAGGCTGCGGCCAAGATTCGCGACGAAGCCAGCACCTCCGATTTCGTCATGATCGAGGGCCACGAGGACTAACAGCGATCCGCAGCGGGGTCTGGCAACTTACGATTAAGAGCCTAGCCGGAGGTGGAGACACTAATTCGTTTCACAGTATGCCGGTCAGTATCTGTAGCCTAGCGGCGGGGCTTTCACTCCACCTTCTCGCTCATGCTCGAGGAGGCGCGATGACGCCGAGGGGCGCGCGCAAGCATCAGGAGCACCATCAATTGGAAGATATCGAAGACAAGGTCGCGTTCATCACGGGAGGCGCGAGTGGGATCGGGTTCGGAATGGCCCGCGCGTTCCTGCAACATGGGGTGAAGGTCGTTATCGCGGACGTCCGTCAATCGCATCTGGATGCGGCCGCTTCCGCCCTCGATCGCTCCAACAAGAACTACCATCTGATCCGTCTGGACGTTACCGACCGCGAGTCAATGGCACGGGCAGCGACGGAGACCGAGAAGGTATTCGGCAAGGTCCACATACTCTGCAACAATGCAGGCGTATCGAGCATCGTGGCTATGGAAGACGCGAGCTTCGCGGATTGGGATTTTGTCATGAACATCAACGTCGGGGGCGTCGTCAACGGCGTCGCGACGTTCGTGCCCCGGATTCGGGCGCACGGAGAAGGTGGTCACATCGTCAACACCTCCTCGATGGCCGGCATCCTCGCTCTTCCAAATCCCGGCGGCATCTACTCGACATCCAAATTCGCGGTGCGCGGCCTGACGGAGTCGTTGCGTATGGCGCTCGGACCGCACAACATCGGCGTTTCGCTCCTTTGTCCCGGTCTGGTTCGCAGCAATCTCGTCGACACGACGCTTCACCTCAACACGTCCGCTTCTGCTCAATCGGCGGGCGGCCCGTTCGCGGCCGGCGGTTCGCCGTTGGAAGCCGGGATGGATCCTCTCGCCGTAGGCGAACGGGTGGTCGAAGGAATCGTCGGCAACGAGCCATACATTCTTCCGCACGGCGAATTCAAAGACGAAGTCGCAGAGTCCTTCGGAGAGATACTCCAGTCGTTCCCCACCGATCGAGACGTCGATCCGAAACGGCAACAGTTCGAAGCGATGCGCCGGCAAGCGACGACGGAGGCCAAGCGCTTGGCTGCGAGCATTGGTTAGAACTTCGATCCGGCGCGCGAGGACCGTGCCCATCTCCATTGGACGTCCGCTCGCAGCCGAGTCATTCGAAAGACGTCGCAAGAATCGGGGGAAGCAATCATCCGGACAAACAGCCGCTCTCAGCGCGGCCTATCAGGGAGGTGTCGATGCGAAGCGCTATCGCAGCTGCAGGGCTGTACGTGGTCTGGTCCGTTCTCGCGGCGCCGGCTGTAGCCGAAGACGGGCCCGGCATCACCGCCACCGAGATCCGCATCGGACAGACGATGCCCTATAGCGGGCCAGTGTCCGCCTTCGGCATCCTCGGCAAGGGCGAGGTCGCCTATTTCAGGATGGTCAACGACCGCGGCGGCATCAACGGCCGCAATGTCAACCTGCTCTCGCTCGATGACAGCTATGTGCCGCCCAAGACCGTGGAGCAGACGCGCCGGCTGGTTGAGAGCGACGATGTCTCGTTCATCTTCTCGACGATGGGGACGGCGCACAACACGGCGATCGCCAAATATCTGGCGGCTAAGAAGGTGCCCCAGCTGTTCGTCGCCTCCGGCGCCTCGAAGTTCGGTGATCCCGCGCAGTTTCCCCTGACGCTGATGGGGGTGATGGCGCCGTTCCGCAACGAGGCCCGCATGTATGCGCGCTATGCGCTGCAGAAGAAGGCCGACGCGACCTTCGCGGTGCTGGCGCAGAACGACGATTTCGGTCGCGACTACCTCGCCGGGCTCAGGGACGTGCTCGGCGATCGTTACGAGACGGCAGTCACGGCGGCGACCTACGAGACGACCGAGCCGACGGTCGATTCGCAGATCGTGAAGCTCAAATCGACCGGCGCGGATGCGTTCGTGATCGCCGCGACGCCGAAATTCGCTGCGCAGGCGATCCGCAAGGCTTACGAGATCAACTGGCGTCCGATCATGTTCCTGACCAATGTGTCGGTATGGATGTCCTCGGTGATGGAGCCCGCCGGGCTCGACGCCGGCACCGGCATCATCTCGAGCGCCTATGTCAAGGATCCGCTCGATCCGGCATGGGCGGACGATCCCGGCGTGAAGGGGTGGCGCGACTACATGGCCAAATACGTGCCTGACGGCGATATCCGCGATTCCAACTACGTCAACAGTTACAACAACGGCATGGTGCTGGAGCACGTGCTCAAGGCCGCCGGCAACGACCTCAGTCGCGAGAACATCCTGCGGCAGGCGCTGTCGATCAAGGACCTGGAATTGCCGATGCTACTGCCCGGCATCAAGGTCAATACCGGCGAGAGTGACCATCTGCCGGTCGAGCAACTGCAATTCATGCGCTTCAGCGGCAAGCAGTGGGAGCGCTTCGGGGAGGTGCTCTCGACCAAGTAGGGTCGATTATATTGAAAACTGAGGACCGTTGGGATTTACTCCGCGGCACCGAAGCCTCGAGCCCTTGGTCCGTCGGATGCAGGCAACGTCGAATTTTGGGGTGCAGGAGACGCACGGCGTCCTGAACCGCTTCCAGGCCGAATTCCGCGGCTCGAGCGAAGGGCTCGGCTGGTCGTCCGCATTTGCCTCGGTTCAGCGCGAACGGCCGTTTGAGGGGCACTTCCACGCACTTTCAGACAATCTGATGGTGTTACATCGGGGCGGTCCGGTCGACATCACGTATGTGATGGACGGCAAGTCGGTTGCCCGGCACATCCCGCGCGGCGGCGTTTTCTTCCTGCCGGCGGGCCATGCATGCAACGTGCTCCTGCGCGAACCGCTGGAATCCACCCATATCTATCTGCGTTCCGACCTGTTCGCCGGCCCTGACGGGTCGTCAGGCGCGACCAGCGGCCTCGCGCCGATGCTCGGCGTTCAGGACGCTGTGCTGGAGCATCTTGCCTCGGCGATCGGTGATACCATCACCGGTGGTCTGCCGGCCTCCTCACTCTTCGTCGATCCGATCGCGCAAGCGATCGCCAACCGTTTCGTGGCGATCAACTTCCACAAGCCGAGCACGGAAGCCGGCAAGCATCCGAACCTGCTCAGCGGCAGGCAGATGGCACGCATTCGCGAATTCGTTGATGCCAATATCGATAGCGATATCCGCCTCGACCAGCTGGCGGAGTTGTGCGGCCGCAGCACCGAGTATTTCGTGCGGCTTTTCAAGGCGACCAACGGCGTCTCGCCTTATCAATACGTGCTCAATCTGCGCATAGAGCGCGCCAGGACGCTGCTTGCCGACGAGACCCTGAGTCTGGCCGAGATCGCGCTGGCTTGCGGCTTCTCCCATCAAGAGCATTTCACGCGGATGTTCCGCCGCTTTACTGGCATTACACCCGGACGATACCGACACAGCCAATAGGTTCCGCTGATGGCGGCCACGGCGGTCGAAGGCCCGATTCGGCCCTGTGCAATTTTTCCGGTTTTGTGCAGATTTTCTTCGGTTTCATGCAGGCCCGCCGCGGCAGCTCGCGCCTAGCTTCCTCCCAACGACATGAGATCGCCGGTTCGCCGGCGTGGGAGGATTGCCATGACCACCGCGCTGGCCGACGCCGGAGGCGCGTCCGTTGCGAGGGCCGGTGATGCCGGCGAGGGCGCGTTTTCCTATTGTTCGCAGCAATATCGCGTCCTGTTCGGTGCCGGCACCTCGGCGCGACTCGGCGAGGAGGCAGAGCGCCTCGGCATCAAGCGGGCGCTGGTGCTGACCACAAGCGAGCAGCACGACCTCGGGCGGCGGCTCGGCATGGGGCTCGGTGACAGGCTCGCCGGGCTGTTTACCGGCGCACGCATGCATACGCCGGTCGAAGTGACCAACGAAGCGCTTGCGATTGTGGAGTCCCGCGACATCGACGGCCTGGTCGCGATCGGGGGCGGCTCGACGGTCGGACTCGGCAAGGCGCTCTCGCTGCGCACGGGGTTGCCGCATATCGCGATGCCGACCACCTATGCCGGCTCCGAGATGACGCCGATTCTTGGCGAGACCAGCAACGGCATCAAAACCACGCAGCAATCCCAGGATCTGGTGCCTGATACCGTCATCTACGACGTCGATCTCACCATCGGCCTGCCGCCGCACATCTCCGCCGCCAGCGGCCTGAACGCGATCGCCCACGCCGTCGAGGCGCTTTATGCGCCCGACGCCAATCCTCTGACCTCGCTGATGGCGGAGGATGGCATCGCCGCACTCGCCCGCGGGCTGCCGCGCATCATGGTGGCGCCCGCCGATCCCGGCGCCCGTCGCGATGCGCTCTATGGCGCCTGGCTATGCGGCATCTGCCTCGGTGCGGTCGGCATGTCGCTGCATCACAAGCTCTGCCACGTGCTGGGCGGCATGTTCAACCTGCCGCATGCGGAAACTCACGCGATCGTGCTGCCGCACGCCGCCGCCTACAACGCCACCGCCGCGCCAGAGGCCATGACTCGCGTCGCGCGCGCGCTGCACGGCGCCAATGCCCCGCAGGGCCTGTTTGACCTTGCCCGGCAGCTCGCGCTGCCGCGCGCGCTCGCCGACCTCGGAATGCCCGAGGACGGCATCGCACGCGCCGCGGAGATGGCGGTGCGCAACCCCTATGCCAATCCAAGACCGATTGATCGCGCCCCGATCGAGCAATTGATCGCGGCAGCCTGGCGCGGCGATGCGCCCGCGCAGGAGTGAATCTCAGGGATCCAAGGACAACACCATGGCCAATTTCAACGAGCATAACCTCACTGACGAGGTGATCAGCAGCTTCGCCAACACGCCGAACCAGCGGCTCAAGTTCCTCATCGAGGAGACCGTGAAATCGCTGCACGATCTGGTGCGCCGCACCGAACTCACCTTCGAGGAATGGAATCAGGCGATCGATTTCCTGACCCGCACGGGCCAGACCTGCACGCCGCTGCGCCAGGAGTTCATCCTGCTCTCCGACGTGCTCGGCGTCTCGATGCTGGTCGACGCCGTCAATCACCGCGAGCGCGAGGGCGCGACCGAGACCACGGTGCTCGGCCCGTTCTATGTCGGCGAGCACCGCGTTAAGCCGCACGGTGCCAATATCTCCGAGGGCATCGACGGTGAAGCGATGTTCGTGCAGAGCCGCGTCACCGACCTCGCCGGCAAGCCGCTCGCCGGTGCCGAGATCGACGTCTGGCATGCCGACGACGACGGCTTCTACGATTCGCAGAAGGCCGATTACGCGAGCCACGGTCCGTCGCTGCGCGCGCGCTTCGTCACCGATGCCGACGGCCGCTTCTCGTTCCGCACGATCTTGCCGTGCAGCTATCCGATCCCGATCGACGGCCCGGTCGGCGATCTCATCACCGCTACGCAGCGTCATCCGATGCGCCCCGCGCATGTGCACTTCCTGGTCAAGGCCGAAGGCTACGAGCCGCTGATCACACACGTCTTCCTCGATGGCGACCAATATCTGCGCAGCGACGTGGTGTTCGGCGTCAAGGACGAGCTCATCGCGCCCGTCGAGCCGCGCAACGAGGCAGCGCTGCCGAACGGCGAGCGGGTCTCCGGCCCGTGGCACCTGATGACTTACGACTTCCAGATGAAGCCCGGCGCAGGGCTGGTGCCCCGGCCGATGATGGCCGCGGAATGACGATCGCAACCAACAACGCGACGAAGGAGAGGATGATGACCAGCAAACCTGTTGAGACCGACGTGCTTGTCGTCGGCAGCGGCCCGGCCGGCGCGACGGCGGCGGCGCTGCTCGGCATGTACGGCGTCAAGCACATCCTGGTGACGAAATATGGCTGGCTGGCGGACACGCCGCGCGCCCACATCACCAACCAGCGTGCGATGGAGGTGCTGCGCGATCTCGGCCTCGAGGACAAGGCGGTGGCGCAGGCGGTGCCGCAGCATCTGATGGCCAACAACGTTTTCTGCGAAAGCCTCGCCGGCGAGGAGTTCGGCCGGCTCTATTCCTGGGGCAATCATCCCTCGCGCAAGGCGGATTACGATCTCGCCAGCCCGACCCGGATCTGCGACCTGCCGCAGAATTTGCTCGAGCCGATCCTGATCGAGGCCGCCGGCCAGCGCGGCACTTCGCTGTGCTTCAACACCGAGTTCGTCGACCTGGTGCAGGATGCCGACGGCGTCACGGCAACGGTGAAGGATCGGCTATCCGGCGAGACCTACCAGATCCGCGCGAAATATCTGATCGGCGCCGATGGCGGCCGCAGCCGGGTTGCCGAGGTCATCGGGCTGCCGATGGAGGGTCAGATGGGCCGCGCCGGCAGCATGAACATCATCGTGCAGGCGGACTTGAGCAAATACGTCGCGCACAGGCCGAGCGTCCTCTATTGGGTGCTGCAGCCGGGCGCTGAGATCGGCGGCATCGGCGCCGGCCTGATCCGCATGGTGCGGCCCTGGAACGAATGGCTGATCATCTGGGGCTACGACATCGAGCAGGGCGAGCGCAAGCTCAGCAATGACGAGGCGATCTCGATCGTGCGCAATCTCGTCGGCGACGAGACGCTGGAGGTCAAGGTCCGCTCGACCTCGACCTGGACCGTGAACGAGATGTATGCGGGCCACTACGCGTCCGGCCGCGTGTTCTGCGCCGGCGATGCCGTGCACCGCCATCCGCCGAGCAACGGCCTCGGCTCCAACACCTCGATCCAGGACTCCTATAATTTGTGCTGGAAGCTGAAGCTGGTGCTCGAGGGCCATGCGGCTCCGTCACTGCTCGAGACCTATTCGGCCGAGCGCCAGCCGGTCGGCAAGCAGATCGTGACCCGCGCCAACAAGAGCATCGGCGAGTTCCCGCCGATCTTCGAGGCGGTGGGACTTGTCGCCTCGACCGATCCGATTGAGGCGCGCAAGGCGATCGCCGCGCGCAAGGCGCCGACCGCCGCGGGCAAGGCGCGTCGCAAGAAGCTCTATGAGGCCATCGCCATCAAGAGCTACGAGTTCAACTGCCACGGCGTCGAGATGAACCAGCGCTATGGCTCGACCGCCGTGGTGTCCGACGGCACGCCGATGCCGGCATTCAGCCGCGATCACGAACTTTATTATCAGGCCACCACCTGGCCCGGCGCGCACTTGCCGCATGTCTGGGTCGAGCATCGGGGCCAGCGCAAATCGACGCTCGATCTTGTCGGCAAGGGCCGTTTCACGCTGCTCACCGGGATCGGGGGCGACGGCTGGAAGGCGGCGGCTGCCGCAGTCGAGAAGGCCTACGGCCTGCCGGTCGATGTCGTCACCATCGGCCCGCAAGGCTGCGATGCGCTCGACATCTATGCCGACTGGTACCGCCAGAGCGAAGTCGACGAGGACGGCTGCGTGCTGGTGCGTCCCGACATGTATGTCGCCTGGCGCGCCAGAGAGGCGGCAGTGAATGCCCCCGACGTGCTGCTCGACGTGTTCGGCCAGATCCTCGGCCGTAGTGCGAAGGCGCAGGCGAAGTCCGTCGCCGCGTGATGCGAGGCTGCCCGGATAGTTTTTCAGAACGGAATGAACGGCAGCCGCTTGAAAACCGGCTGCCTCGCGGCAGGGGAATTGCTCGCACCGGCGCAGAACGGGCGTTTGCAGGCGTGAAAGGCTAAGCAACTCGACGGCTCGGTCGAGCGCTCAATTGCATTGAAACCTCCCATAGGCGCCTTTGTGAAAGACCAGCGGATTGCAGGTCGCTTCCTCGCCCGAGAGCACCTCTCCCAGAATGATATCGTGATCGCCCGCCTTGTGCACCGCGGCAACCCGGCAGCAGAGTTGAGCGGCGGCCCCTTGCAGTAGCGGCAAGCCGTCAGTGCTGAAGGCAATGGCCAGATCGTCGAAGCGGTTCTTGAGCTTCCCGGTGAAACGCGCCGACAGGTCGGACTGATGGTGGCCGAGGATGTTCACGGAAAATAGTCCGCGTTGCCGGATCGCTGCACCCGTCGCGCTGCCCTCATTGGTGCAGAATAGCAGCATGCAGGGCTGCAGCGACACCGATGTCAGCGAGTTGATGGTCGCGCCGAACAAATCGCCCTGCCATTCCGTCGCGACGATGGCGACGCCGGTCGGGAAGGCGCCCATCACGGAGCGAAACAGCTTGGGATCGATGGTCTGCATGTTCATGTCACGACAGTCCCTTGAGCAAGCGACGGAGCGGCGTTGCCGCTCCGTCTGCAAGAGTCACTTTTTCATCATGTGGTAGCTGAGCTCGCCGGGGTCGGTGAGATCGGGCACCTTCCAGCCGTCGAGGTCGTATTCGGCCATGCAGTCCTCGGCAAAGCCCTTGAAGCGGTCGGCATTGCCGCTCGCCTGTGCGCCGAACAGGCAGTAGCGGCGGATCTCCTCGGTCGAGCCGCCATAGTTGATCTCGTAGAGCTCGTGGCGCCCCCCGAACTCGCTGCCGATGCAATCCCACAGCAGCTTGAGCAGCTTGACGCGCTCCTCGGCCTTGTAACCGTTGGAGCCGCGCAAGTAACGATCGAGATAGGGGCGGATCTCGGCGTTCTTGAAATCGCTGGAATGGCTGTTGAGATAGATCAGGCCCGATGCCACGGTCTGCTCGATCAGATACTTAACCTTGGTGTAGGCCATGGTGGCGATGATCTGATAGGCGTTGCCGGGATCCATGTTTGGCAGCACATAGTCGCCGATCCACGGCTTTGGATCTCTGACCATCGCATCCGACAGGCTCCAGAACAGGTTTCGCCAGGCGATGACCTCGCCGACATTGGCCTGCACGCCGCGATAATCCTTGGTGCCGGCGGCCTCCGTCGCTTTCAGCAAAAGCCCGCTGATGAAGTCGAGCTTCACCGCAAGCCGCGTGCAGCCATGCACGACAAAGCGCGGCAAAAAGCCGGTGCGCGGGAAGAAATTGTTCGCCTTCTCGATGTCCCCATAGACGAAGACGTTCTCCCAGGGCACCAGCACCTTGTCGAGGATGAACACGGCGTCGTTCTCATCGAGCCGGCTCGAGATCGGATAATCGAACGGGCTGCCCATCACGCTCGCGCTCATCTCATAGGACGTGCGGCAGATGAACTTTACGCCGGGCGCGTTGGTCGGCACCATGAAGACGACCGCGAACTTCTTGTCCTGGAGGGGAATCAGGCCGTGATGGGCGACGAAGGTGTAGTTCGTCAGCACAGATCCCGTCGCGACCACCTTTGCGCCCGACACGATCAGGCCGGCGTCGGTCTCTTTCTCGATATGGCAGCAGACGTCGGCGACCTCGTTCGGCGGCCGGTCGCGATCGACGGGCGGGTGGATGATCGCGTGGTTGATGAAGGGCACGCGCTCCTGGGAGAATTTGTACCAGCGCTTGGCGTTGTCCTGGTACGGATCGTAGAAGTCGGAATTGGCGCCGAGGGTCGCCAGGAATGCAGCCTTGTAATCCGGTGCGCGGCCCATCCAGCCATAGGTGATCTTGGCCCATTCGGCGATTGCGTTGCGGCCCGCGATCAGATCCTGCATCGACTTCGGCGCCTTGAAGAAGGCGTGGGTCGTGCTGCCATTGCCGGTGTCGGTCGGCAGCAGCAGCTTGTCCTTGTGCTTGTCGTCGTGCAGCGCGTCGTAGAGGCGGGCGGTCATGCGCGCGGTGTTGCGGAAGGCCGGGTGCGTGGTGACGTCCTTGACCCGCTCGCCATAGATGTAGACGGCGCGATCGTCGCGCAGCGAATCCAGATATTCCGCGCCGGTCTGCGGCTTGGTCACTTTGACGTTGCCGATGTGCTCCGGCGGGATCGCCATTGCCGCTGCCTTGTCTGCCATCGCATCATCTCCCCATTATGTTCGATTATCGAACTAGTGTCCGTATTCCGAACTTGGCGAAACGATACGGCCGGCTCTCGTAATTGGCAAGGGGAAGGGATCGATCACACCGTCATCGCGGAGACCTGTTCGGCGATGCGGTTGAGCTCGGGGAGAAAGTGCTCGCGCATTTCGTTGCGCGTCGTCCGCGTCGAATGGGTCGACAGATTGATTGCGCCGACCGCCTGGCCGCTGCGGTCGAGCACGGGGACGGCCAGCGCGCGCAGGCCGCGCTCGAGTTCCTCGTCGACGATCGAAAAACGCTGCGCGCGGTCGGCGCGGATGCGGTCGAACAGCGCCTGCAGATCGGTGATGGTCTGTGGCGTATAGGCCTCGATGCGCTGCGACTTCAGCCGCCGCCAGATCTCGGCTTCATCGAGATAGCCGAACAAGATGCGCCCGAGCGCGGTGTGCAGCGCTGGCAGGCGGCTGCCGACCGACAGCGTCGCGGACATGATTCTGCGGGCCGGCATGCGCGCGACATAGACGATGTCGTTGCCTTGCAGGATGGCCGCCGAGCAGGATTCACCGAGCCGCTCGCTCAGCTCGCGCATGAGCGGTGTTGCGCGATCGATCCAGCTTTGCGTCGACAGATACGCAAATCCGAGATCGAGGATCTGCGGCGCCAGCGAGAATGAACGGCCGTCCTGTTCGACATAGCCGAGCTGGGTCAGCGTCCGCAGCACGCGCCGTGCGGTGGCGCGCGAGAGATCAGCGACCTGGGCGGCCTCCGACAGCGTCATGCTGGGCCGGTGCCGGCCGAACGCGCCCAGCACCGCGAGGCCCTTGGCCAGCGTCGTCATGAATTCCTTGTCGTCGGGCTCGCCCTTGCGATGGCTCGGCTCGCCTTTGTCAGGTGTTGCAGCTTGCATCATTCGCTGGCCTGTTGACTCCATCTGAGCTCTGGCGGACACTGGTCGACATACGAACGTATGTTCGAATATCGAACGCCGGCCCGTGTGTCAATCGATCCACGATGAGAATCCGGCGCATCCAGAGGGGAGGACGCGCACATGACCTGCCGCACGATCAGCTCGACTCATCGTCATTCCATCGACCGCCGCACGCTCCTGAAATACTCGGCCGCAACCGGCGCTGTGCTCGCGACGGGACTGAAGGCGCCCGCGATCGCGCAGGCGCGCGCGATCAAGCTCGGCTACGTCTCGCCTCAGACCGGCCCGCTCGCGGCGTTCGCTGAGGCCGACAACTTCATCATTGCCGGGTTCAAGGAAGCGGCGAAGGCCGGCCTCAAGATCGGCAACGCCACCGTGCCTGTCGAGGTCATCGTCAAGGACAGCCAGTCCAATCCGAACCGCGCCGCCGAGGTCGCCAAGGATCTCATCGTCCAGGACAAGATCGACCTGATGCTGGTGGCCTCGACGCCGGAAACGACCAACCCGGTCTCGACCCAGTGCGAGATCGAGGAGGTGCCGTGCATCTCCACCGTGGCGCCGTGGCAGCCCTGGTTCATCGGCCGCCAGGCCAATCCAGGCGGTGGCCCGCCGGCGTGGAAGGGTTTCAACTACACCTATCACTTCTTCTGGGGGCTCGAGGACGTCATCGCCGTCTTCACCAACATGTGGGGCCAGGTTGCGACCAACAAATCCGTCGGCGGTCTCTTTCCCAACGACGGCGACGGCAACGCCTGGGGCGACAAGGCCGTCGGCTTTCCGCCGGTGCTCGACAAGGGCGGCTACAAGCTCACCGATCCCGGCCGCTACCAGAACCTCACCGACAATTTTTCGGCGCAGATCGGCGCGTTCAAGGGCGCCAATTGCGAGATCATCACCGGCGTGGTGCTGCCGCCCGATTTCACGACCTTCTGGAAGCAATCGCTTCAGCAAGGTTTTAAGCCGAAGGTCGCCTCGATCGGCAAAGCCATCCTGTTCCCTGTCGCGGTCGAGGCGCTCGGCAAGGACGGGCACAATCTGTCGTCGGAGGTGTGGTGGTCGCCGAGCCATCCCTTCAAGTCGTCGCTGACCGGCGCGAGCGCCAAGGATCTTGCCGGCGCCTATGAGGCTGCGACCAAGAAGCAATGGACCCAGCCGATCGGATTTGCGCATGCGCTGTTCGAGGTCGCGGTCGACGTGCTCAAGCGCACGCCGGATCGCGACGGCAAGGCGATCGCCGCGACGATCGCCGCGACCAATCTCGACACCGTCGTCGGCAAGGTGCAGTGGGGCGGTGCGAATCTGCCGCCCTTCGCCGCCAAGAACGTCGCCAAGACTCCGCTGGTCGGCGGCCAGTGGCGGCTCAAGGACGGCAAGTACGATATTGTCATCACCGACAACAAGACGGTACCCGCGATTCCCGTCGGCGGCCAGATGGAGGCCATCGCCTGATCGCGCCGCGCGTTGATATCTCATGCTGCTGGAAGTCACGGGCTTAAGAAAAAGTTTTGGCTCGATCGTCGTCGCCGACGCTCTCGATCTCGTCGTCGCGCCCGGTGAAGCTGTCGGCATCATCGGCCCGAACGGCGCCGGCAAGACCACGCTGTTCAACCTGATCGCCGGCGGCCTGACGCCGACCGCCGGCCACATCCGCTTCGATGGCCGTGATCTTCTCGGTGTGGCGCCGCCTGCGCGCTGCCGTGCCGGCATCGGCCGCACCCATCAGATCCCGCAGCCGTTTGAAAAACTCACCGTGTTCGAGAACCTGCTGGTCGGTGCGGTCTATGGTCGCCAAAAGTCCGAGCGGGAGGTCGCGCAGGCCTGCGGCGAGATTCTTGAGCGCCTCGGCCTGCTGAGGCGTGCCAACGCCCTGGCGGGCTCGCTGACGCTGCTGGAACGCAAGCGGCTTGAGATGGCGCGCGCGCTCGCGACCGCCCCAAAACTCCTGCTGCTCGACGAGATCGCCGGCGGGCTGACCGAGGGTGAATGCGGCGAGCTCGTCGCCACCATCCGCGAGATCCGCAAGACCGGCGTCGCGATCCTCTGGATCGAGCATGTCGTGCACGCGCTGCTCGCGGTGATCGACCGCCTGGTTGTGCTCAATTTCGGCCGCAAGATCGCGGAGGGTGAGCCGAAAGCGGTGATGCAGCGGCCCGACGTGCATCAGATCTATATCGGCATCGAGGCTTGAGCCATGGCCCTCCTGGAGACGCACAATCTCACAGCCTTCTACGGGGACTTCCAGGCGCTCTACGGCATCGACACCACGCTGGAGAAGGGTGAGACCATTGCCATCATCGGTGCCAACGGTGCGGGCAAGTCGACCTTCCTCAAGTCCATCGCAGGACTCATTCACGGCTCGGCCGACAGCGTACTGCTCGATGGCAACCCGATCGGCGCTCGCCCCGCGGCCGAGATCGTCAAGCTTGGCATTGCGCTCGTGCCGGAGGGACGCCGGCTGTTTCCCTCGCTCACCGTCGAGGAGAACCTCTTGATCGGCGGCTATGGCCGCAAGACGTCGGGACCGTGGACACTCGATCGCGTCCAAGCCCTGTTTCCCATCCTGAAGGAGCGGCGATCCTCGGCGACGCCGACCCTGTCGGGCGGCCAGCAGCAGATGGTCGCGATCGGGCGTGCCCTGATGTCCAATCCGCGCATTCTCCTCTGCGACGAGATCAGCCTTGGGCTGGCGCCGATCGTCATCGCCGACATCTATGCCGCGCTGCCGAGAATAAAGGCGGAGGGCACCAGCGTCGTGCTGGTCGAGCAGGACGTCGTGCAGGCGATGAAGGTCGCCGACCGCGTCTACTGCTTCCAGGAGGGACGGCTGTCGCTCACCGGCCGCCCGCGCGATCTCACGCGCGACCAAATTCACCGCGCCTATTTCGGGACGTGAGATGACCGGCTGGATCGACGCGGTGATACAAGGCGTTCTGCTCGGTGGTCTCTATGCGCTGTTCGCCGCCGGGCTGTCGCTCATGTTCGGCGTCATGCGGCTCGTCAACCTCGCCCATGGCGACCTCATCGTGCTCGCCGCGTTTGCGATCCTCGTCGTCGCGACGAAACTCGGCCTCGATCCCTTCGTTGCCGTGCTGGTGGCGACGCCGATCCTGTTCGTCCTCGGCTTTGCGCTCCAGCACGTATTGCTCAATCGCACGCTCGGGCGCGATCTGCTGCCGCCGCTGCTCGTCACCTTTGGGCTCTCGATCATCATCCAGAACGGCCTGCTGCAGACTTTCTCCGCGGACAGCCAGCGGCTGCGTTCAGGCCCCATCGAGACCGCCTCGATCCCGCTTGGTGGCGGCATTGCGGTCGGCGTCGTGCCGCTGCTGACGCTGCTATCAGCCATTGCCGTGATCGTGCTGCTCAATTTCATTTTCTACCGCACGCCGGTTGGGCGCGCGTTTCGCGCCACGTCGGATGATCTCGAAGTTGCCCAGCTCATGGGTGTCGATCACAGGCGGATCTTCGCCGTCGCGATGGGGCTTGCCTTCGTCGTGATCGGGGTCGCGGCGCTGTATCTCGGATTGCGGGCGAACTTCGATCCGACCATCGGCCCGGCGCGGCTGCTTTACGCCTTCGAGGCCGTGATCATCGGCGGCCTGGGTAGCTTTTGGGGAACGCTCGCAGGCGGCATCGTGCTCGGGCTCGCCCAGACCATCGGCGCGCGCATCGACCCGGAGTGGCAGATCCTGGCCGGCCATCTCGCCTTCCTCGCGGTGCTCGTGGTGCGGCCGCGCGGCCTGTTTCCGCGCGCGCAGGATTGACCGCGATGGATGATTCCGCAGCGAAGCCCGCACAGACCTTCCGCATCGAAACCGCGGGCGGCGCTCCGCGCATCGCCGCGTCGATCGCCGTCCTCATCGTCCTGGTGCTGGCGCTGCTGCCGATGGTCGCCAGCCGCACCCTGGTTCAGGATTTCATCTTCCTGTTCTACATGCTGGCGCTGGCGCAATGCTGGAACCTGCTCGCAGGCTATGCCGGCCTGATCTCGGTAGGCCAGCAGGCCTTTGTCGGCCTCGGCGGCTATCTCCTGTTTGCGCTGACGCTGATCGGTGGACTCAATCCGCTGCTTGCGATCCCGCTCGCAGGCGTCATCTCCGCATTGTGCGCGCTGCCGACGGCGCTGATCGTGTTCCGCCTGCGCGGTGCCTATTTTGCGATCGGGACCTGGGTGGTGGCCGAGGTCTATCGTCTCGTCTTCGCGCAGATCAAGCCGCTCGGCGGCGGCACCGGCACCTCGCTCACGTCATCGGTTACCTCATCCGTGCCCGGCATCGAACAGGTGAGGGCATTGCTCGACGTGCGCACGCCGGCGGCGCGCGACATCGTTTCCTATTGGGTGGCGCTGACGCTCGTGGTCGCCACGCTCGCCGCCGTCTACTTCATCTTGCGCTCGCGCCGTGGCCTCGCACTCGGCGCAATCCGCGACCAGGAGGCCGCCGCCGCGGGTCTCGGCGTCGATATCTACCGCATCAAGCTCGCCGTCTATGTCGCGACCGCGGCCATGACCGGCATGATCGGTGCGTTGATCTATCTCCAGAAGGCGCGGATCTCGCCGGATGCCGCCTTCTCGGTGCTGGATTGGACTGCCTACGTCATCTTCATCGTCGTGATCGGCGGCATCGGCACGATGGAAGGCCCGGTCATCGGCGCCGTCGTCTTCTATTTGATGCAGCGCTATCTCGCCGATTTCGGCGCCTGGTATCTCATCTTGCTGGGCACGCTCGGAATCCTGATCATGTTGTTCGCGCCGCGCGGCCTCTGGGGCCTAATCTTAAATTGGCGCGATGTAACGATCTTTCCAATTCGGCGACGGCTAACCACCTCGCGCCGATGATGGGCTACCCGTCGGGCAAAACACCCGCCATCCCGTCAACGCCTCCCTACAAAAATATTCCACTTTACCGAAATTCGGAAACAGCGTATATATCGCCGCATCCCGGCTCATCCTTGAGGGGCGGTCTCGAGTCGTCTTGATTGCGAGCCGGGCTTGCGGTGGACGCGGGCAGCGTTGGGTGCGAGAGGAGCGGGCAGGGCGGGTAGTCCCTGTGAGCCCGAGACCTTCGCGCGGACGAACGGCGCTGTCAGGTTCGTCTCGCCGGCATGCTTCCGGCAACGTCGACACGGCCGGACGATCATGCGGCGAACTCGCGAACCCCGGCGTACGGCAAAACCGTGTGGTCCTGGCCGTCGTCGCTACGGTCAAGCCTTTGCGGAGGTGCGGGGAGCCCAACCGGGTGAAGCGCACTGCCAATCTGCGGGCGAGGGAGGCCAGAAGGAATTCGGCTCCCGGGAGAGCACGGCATAAGCCGTCAAACCACTGCGCAGGGAAGGCCGAGTGTTCGGCACCACCTGTATGCTGCTGTGCGGTCTTTTTGCGCTACATTTTCGCGCAGCGGACCGCGGGTGCGAGGTCGGCACCCGGTCTTCCCTGCTCCCTCTTGGATTTACGAGGGCGGAACGATGAGCAAGGCTCGGGCGAAATGCGCCGCGAGAACGCGAGCGCGCGTCCGCAGTTACGCTGCCGTCCAAGATTCCTGTTGTCCCCGGACTCCGACGCCTCTAGCATCGCCTCAACACGGGCACCGGGACGAAATTCGCCGCGAGGACATCATGCGCTGCATCAGTCCGTTGCTGCTGGCCGGTTATGTGCTGGGATCCCTGCTGTTCGCATCGGTGGAACCCGGTCACGCGCAGGGAATTCCGCAAAACATTCCGAGGAAGGATCTGCTGATCCTGGAAAACCCGGAAGGCACCGTCAAGAACGCCGGCTGGTTCAACATCTGGGTGATCAACGCCAATTCGCAGTCCAACGGGCTGCAGCAGGCCGCGCTTGATACGCTGTGGTACATCGATCCCGAGAGCGGCCTCGACGGCGTCTGGGACAATTCGCTGGCCGCCGACAAGCCGCAATACAACGCCGACTTCACCGAAATGACGGTCAAGCTGCGCAGCGGCATCTTCTGGAGCGACGGCGTCGAATTCACCGCCGACGACGTCGTCGCAACCGTGACCACCCAGATCAAAAACCCGGCGATGCGCTTCAGCGCGGTCCTGACGAGCAACGTCGCCTCCGTCGAGGCGCCGGATGCCCACACCGTCGTGTTCAAGCTCAAAAAGCCCAATTCACGCTTCCACGCCAACTTCACGGTGCGCTGGGGCGCGATATGGATCCTGCCCAAGCATGTGTTCGACAAGGTCGAGGATCCCGTCAAATTCGACTTCAACAAGCCGGTCTCGCTCGGCGCCTATGTGCTGCACAGCTACGATCCCGACGGCAAATGGTACATCTGGCAGCTTCGCGAGGACTGGCAACGCACCACGCTGGCGCGCTTCGGCAAGCCGGGTCCGAAATATCTCGCTTATGTCGATCCCGGGCCGCCGGACAAACGGGTGATCGCGCAGCTCAACCATGAACTCGACGTCATCCACGACATCGCGCCGGAAGGCATGTTCGCCCTCGCCAAGCAGAGCAAGACGACGCGGGCCTGGTTCAAGGGATTCCCTTACGGCCATCCCGATCCGACGCTTCCCGCTGTCATCTTCAACACCCAGAACGAGAACTTCAAGAATCCGGACGTGCGCTGGGCGCTGGCGCTGTTGATCGACATCAAGGCCGTGGCGATGGCGGCCTATCGCGGCGCTGCCACCATCTCGGCGATCGGCGTGCCCCCGACCGGAACCCATCCGGCCACCTATCACGCGCCGATGGAGGACTGGCTCAAGAGCTTCGAGATCGACACCGGCAAGCGCAAGATCAAGCCGTATGACCCGACCATCGGCAAGCAGATCGCCGACATGCTGCGGCCGTCCATGGGCGAACAGATCCCGGCCGATCCGGCAGAGATCGCCAGGGCATTCGGGCGGGGCTGGTGGAAGACCGATCCGGTCGCGGCGCAGGAGCTGCTGGAGAAGGCGGGCTTCAGCAAGCGCGGCGGCGCCTGGGTCACGCCCGACGGAAAACCCTTCAGCGTCCGTGTCATGGTCGAAGGCGATCTGCGTCCGGTGATGACGCGGGCCGGAACGATGATCGTGCAGCTGTGGAAGCAGGCGGGCATCGATGCCAAGATCGACGTCGCGCAAGGCACGCTGCCGACGCGGCGTGCCGCCGGTGATTTCGACAGCTTCATCGGCTGGAGCGTCGAGACCTGGGGCGGCCACCAGGACCTGTCCTATTTCCTCGACAGCTGGCATTCGCAATTCGTCGCCGAGCCCGGCAAGCCGCAGCCGCTGCGCAACTGGCAGCGCTGGTCCAATCCCGCGCTCGACAAGATCATCGAGGAGATCCGCACCGTCGGCTTCGACGATCAGAGGTCGATCGAGCTCGGCAAGGACTACGTCAAGCTCGCGGTGAAGGAGATGCCGACCATTTCGCTGATGGCCTACAACGTGTTCACCGCGATGGACCAGACCTACTGGACCGGCTTTCCGACATCGGAAAATCCCTACACCAATCCCGTGCCGAACTGGGGCAATTCGCGTTACATGTTCGTGCGGCTGAAGCCGGCAAGTTAGGACGCGATGACATCTAGGCGACCGCATCTGCCAGAGCGACCTTGCCGAGCGTCCCGGGTGCTGCCATGAGCGGGTACGCCGGCTATGTCGGCCGCCGGCTCGCGCAGTTCCTGCTCGTCGTCTTCATCGGCATCAACATCGCCTATGTCATCACGCATGCCTCGCCGATCGATCCCGTCGAGCAATCGATCTCGGCGGTGACGTCCTTCGGCAACACCGCGCCCGATGCGATCGAACAGATGCGCCGCTCCCTGCGTGAGCTCTATGGTCTCGGCGGCACGCCCGTTCAGCAATATCTGGCGTTCTGGAAGCGGATCCTGAGCGCCGATTTCGGTCCGTCGCTGTCGGCATTTCCGACCCCGGTCGGCACCCTGATCGGACGCGCGCTGCCCTGGACGGCGGGCCTGCTCACGGTTTCAACCCTCATCGCCTGGGTGCTTGGAAATCTGCTCGGAGGACTCGCCGGCTATTACCGGCAGAGCCGCGGGTTGAAGCTGATGGGGGTGATTGCCATGGGCCTTCATCCGATCCCCTATTACATCCTGGCCATGCTGCTGCTGATCCTGTTCGGTTTCATCTGGCCGGTGCTTCCGATCAGCGGCGGGGCGACGATGAATCTGCCGCAGACCCTGACACCCGAATTCGTCTGGAGCGTGCTGCAGCACGCGATCCTGCCGGCGCTGTCGCTGATCCTGATCGGCGTGGGCAGCTGGTTCCTCGGCATGCGTTCGCTGGTCGCCAATGTCCTCGCCGAGGACTACGTCGTCTATGCCGAGCTTGCCGGCGTGAGGTCCTGGCGCGTCCTGACATCCTATGTGATGCGCAACGCGCTGGTGCCGCAGGTCACGGGCCTTGCGATGTCGCTCGGCGGCATCTTCAACGGCGCCGTGATCACCGAAAAGGTGTTCGGCTATCCCGGGCTCGGCTCGCTGCTGGTGGATGCCGTCTATGCCGGTGATTACGGCCTGGTCCTCGGCGTCACCACCATCTCGATCCTCGGCGTATCGGTCGGCGTGCTCGCGATCGATCTGCTGTATCCGCTGCTCGATCCCCGGGTGAAGGTCAGCTGATGGTCGTCTTTCTCCGCGACCTGCTGCGCTACAGGGCCGAATTCCGCATCGGGCTGGTGCTGGTTGCCGTCGTCCTGCTGCTGTCGGTGCTGGCGAGCTTTTCGCCCTATCCACCCGACAGCGTCTACGTGGTGCCGCCCGACCTGCCACCGTCGTTGACGTATTGGTTCGGCACCACGTCGCGCGGCCAGGACGTGTTCTGGCAGTTGAGCTTCGCCATCAGGAACACGTTGCTGTTTGGCGGCACGGTGGCCCTGGTCAGCCGCCTCGTCGCGCTCGCGGTCGGGCTCGTCAGCGGCTACAAGGGCGGCTGGATCGATCGCGCCCTGATGTCGGTGAACGACACCTTCATCGTCATCCCGCTGCTGCCGGTCCTGGTGCTGTTCTATTTCGTGATGCGCGACCGCATCTCCTGGCTGATGCTGGCGCTGATCATGGCCTGTTTCGGCTGGGCCTATGATGCGCGGCTGATCCGCTCGGTGGTGATGAGCTTGCGGCAACGCGAGTTCACCCAGACCAGCCTGTTCTCCGGAATGAGCACGCGGCAGGTCCTGACCGAGGAGCATCTGCCCTATGTGCTGCCGATCCTGTTCTCCACGACCATGAACAACATGGTGTGGTCGATCGGGCTCGAGGTGACGCTTGCGGTGCTCGGCTTCACCGACATCAACATCCCGACGATCGGCGGCATGATCTATTGGGCCAACCAGCACACGGCGATGGTTGCGGGCATCTGGTGGTGGATCGCCTTTCCGACCATCGCGGTGATCATGGCGTTCATCGGGCTGTTCCTGCTCGCGGTCTCGGTGAACGCCCATATCGATCCGAGAAGCCGGCTCTGGAACGTGGGAGAGGCGTCGTGATGCACGCGAGCGTCGAGCAGCCGCACGGGGAGCAGGATGTCCAGCCGCTTCTCGTCGTTCGCGACCTGCAGGCCTATTACCGGACCAGCCATGCCGGCGTCAGGCGCGCCATCCGTGCGGTTGACGGTGTCAGCTTCGCCGTGCGCCGCGGCGAGATCTACGGTCTCGCCGGGGAATCGAGCTCCGGAAAGACCACGCTGATCAAGAGCATTGCAGGCGCGATCAAGCCTCCGCTCGAGATCGTCGGCGGCAGCATGGAGTTTGCCTTCCTGCCCGGCTATGGCGGATTGCACCGCGCGCCGCCGGCGCAAGTGGAGCGGATTCGCTGGCGGCATCTCTCCTACATCATGCAGGGTTCGATGAATGTGCTGAACCCGGTGCGTCGCATCCGATGCTCCTTTACCGATTTCGCCTATCCGCATATCGGCGGCAGCCGACAGCAGTTCGAGCAACAGGTGGTCGCCCATCTGTCTCGCGTGAGACTCGATCCGTCGGTGCTTTCAGCCTTTCCCCACGAGCTCTCGGGCGGGATGCGGCAACGCGCGGCGCTTGCGCTGGCGACGATCTGCCGTCCCGGATTCATCATTGCCGACGAGCCGACCACCGCGCTCGACGTGGTGGTGCAGAAGGAGGTGCTGGGCATGATCCGCGGCATTCAGCGCGAAACCGGCTCGTCGGTGCTGTTCGTCACGCATGACATGGGCGTGCATGCGCATATCACCGACCGGCTCGCCATCATGTATGCCGGGCGCCTGGTCGAGGAGGCCGCGACGGCGGAAATCTTCCGCAACCCGTTACATCCCTACACCCAGAACCTCATCGCGAGCCTTCCGCGCATCGGCGAGGACGCGCCGCGCGCGGGGCTTGGCGGCGCGCCGCCAAATCTGGCCGATCCCCCGTCGGGGTGTCGCTTCCATCCGCGATGCCCGCTCGCACGCGAGATTTGCAGCCGTGAGGTTCCTGTCATGCGCGAAGCGGGCGCCGGTCATCGCGTGGCATGCTTCGCCGTCAACGGAGACGATGGGGCATGAACGATCTGCTGCTCGATGTCAGGGACGTCAGCAAAACCTTCGTCCGCGGAGGGCTATTCTCGCGGGAGGAGATCGTTGCGGTGAATAAGGTAAGCCTCCAGCTCGCCGCCGGGCGGCCGGAGATCCTGGCGATCATCGGCGAATCCGGCAGCGGCAAGACGACCCTTGCCCGCATGATCCTGAACATGGTGACGCCGACCAGCGGCAGATTGCTGCTCGACGGCACCGACCTTGCGGCCATCAGCGGCAGCGCAGGTCGGATAGCGTTCATGCACAAGGTGCAGCCGATCTTCCAGAATCCGTTTGAATCCTTCAATCCCTTGAAGCGGGTTGAGCGGTATCTTCTTATGACGCGGCGTCGATTTGCCGCCGCGGCAGGGGGGAGCACGGCTGCGACGGCCGTTGATGCGGCGCTGCACAAGGTGGGCTTGTCGCTCAAAGAGGTGGGGGGCAGGTACCCGCATGAGTTGTCGGGAGGACAGCTGCAACGGGTCGCGATCGCCCGTGCGCTGCTGGCCGAGCCGAAATTGATCGTGGCGGACGAGCCGGTCTCCATGATCGATGCGTCCTTGCGCATATCCATCGTCAATCTATTCAGGACGTTGCGGGACGAGCTGGGGATATCGATCATCTATATCACGCACGATCTGGCGACCGCCTACTACATCAGCGATCGTATCCTGATCATGCAGAAGGGCAGCGTCGTCGAAAGCGGTGATGCGCGAGCCGTGCTGACGGCGCCGCGGCATCCCTGTACTCGCCAGTTGCGCGAAGCCGCTCTGTTGCCTCAAATTGCCGGCGGCGGCGCAAATGCCTCCGGTACGACCCAAGTCATTTGATCCAGGACATTCGAAGGCAGGGTATGAGAAAAGCTAGAGTTCTGATGGATCGCGATTTTGCCATCGCTCGCACCGATCCTCGCTTGTTCGGGGCCTTCGTCGAACATCTCGGACGGTGCGTCTATGGCGGCATCTACGAGCCGGGCCATCCGACAGCAGACGACAAGGGATTTCGCGGCGACGTGCTCGCCCTGGTGAAGGAGCTTGGCCCGACGATCATCCGATATCCCGGCGGCAATTTCGTCTCCGGCTACAATTGGGAAGACGGGGTCGGCCCGGCGGAGAAGCGGCCGGTGCGGCTCGACCTCGCATGGTTCAGCACCGAGCCCAACAGCTTCGGCACGAATGAATTCATGGATTGGTGCAAGGCTGCCGATGTCGAGCCGATGCTGGCGGTCAATCTCGGCACGAGGGGCGGCGAGGCCGCGGCCAACCTTGTGGAATACTGCAATCACCCGGGCGGATCGGCCTGGTCGGATCTGCGCCGCTCTCACGGCTGGGAGAAGCCGCACGGTGTCAGGTTCTGGTGCCTCGGCAACGAGATGGACGGCCCTTGGCAGATTGGACACAAGAGCGCGGCCGCCTACGGGCCGGTGGCGCTCGAAGCCGCCAAGATGATGCGGTGGGTGGACCCGAAGATCGAACTCGCGGTCTGCGGCTCTTGCGGGCGCAGCATGCCGACGTTCGGCACCTGGGAAGACACGGTGCTCGATCAAACCTTCGATCATGTCGACTACGTTTCGCTGCATACGTATCTCAACAACTATCGGCGAGACAGCGCGGCCTTTCTCGCCAGCCCCGACCTGATGGACCGCTTCATCGACGAGGTCGTCGCATTGGCGGATGCCGCGGCGGCGCGACGTCGATCCGACAAGCGCCTGATGTTGAATTTCGACGAATGGAACGTCTGGTATCGAACCCGCCGCAACCGGGCCGATCGGGTCAAGGAAGGCTGGCCCGTGGCGCCGCCGATTCTCGAGGAGATCTACACGATGGAGGACGCGCTGGTTTTCGGCGGCGCCTGCATCTCGCTGCTCAACCATGCCGATCGGGTGAAGGCGGCCTGCCTGGCGCAGCTCGTCAATGCCATCGCGCCGATCATGACCGAGACCGGCGGAGCCGCGTGGCGCCAGACCATCTTCTTCCCGTTCGCGCACATGAGCCGCTTCGGTCGCGGCAAGGTGCTACGCATCCAGGTCGAGTCGGACGCCTACGACACCACCTACTACGATCCCCGGGGACCTCTGGAGCTGACCTTTCCGATCGCCAATGTGCCGTACCTCAAGATGGCTGCCGTCGCGGGAGAGGCCGGGACTGTTTCGCTGTTCATGCTCAACCGCGACCTCAACCAGGAGATCGAGGTTAGCATCGATGCACGGAATTTCGGCCGGCTCGCCGTGGCTGATGCCCTTCAATTGCGTCACGACGATCTTCAGGCGACGAACACCAGGGACGCGCCGGCGCGGGTGAAGCCTCAGCCGTTGCGGGGCGTGAGCATCGTTGGCGCGCAGTTGCGTGCGGTGCTCGCGCCGGCCTCATGGAACGTGGTTCATCTGTCGGCGGGCTGAGGTTGGCGAGCGGACACTGCCTATTGCGCGGCGACTGGACGTCCGCGCGACTCCAGGACCCGGCGAATGGCATGTGCCAGATCCGCCGGCCGGTACGGCTTGCTCAGCAGGGTGATATCAGGGTCGAGCCGACCGTCGTGCATCATGGCGGCTTCCGGATAGCCCGACATATAGAGCACGGGCACGCCGGGACGCCGCTGGAGCACGGCATCGGCAAGTTGGCGGCCGTTCATGCCGCCGGGCATGACGACATCGGTAAAGAGCAGATCGAACGCCGTGCCCAGGTCGACGAGAGCGAGGGCCTCCGGACCATTGGGGGCCGCGATCGTGCGATAGCCGAAGCTCTTCAGCTGCGCTTCGACATAGTTGCGGACCAGTTCGTCGTCCTCGACCAGGAGGATGGTTTCCCTGCCGCGTTGCAGCTCGCCCTTCGTCACTACGCGTGTGGAGGCTGCGGCCTGGGTCGAGCGCGGCAGGTACAGGCTGAAGGTCGTCCCCGATCCTTCTTCGCTGTCGATTCGAATATGTCCGCCGGACTGCTTGATGAAGCCATACACCATGCTCAAGCCGAGGCCTGTTCCCTTGCCAAGCTCCTTGGTCGTGAAGAACGGTTCGAAGATCTTGTCGCGGATTGTCAGCGGAATACCCGAGCCGGTGTCGCTCACCGTCACCAGGACGAAGTCGCCGAGCGCATTGTCCGGTCCTGGATTGTCGGGGCCAAAGCTCACATTCGCGGTGCCGAACGAGATCTTGCCTCCGCCCGCCATCGCGTCGCGGGCATTGACGGCGAGGTTGATCAGGGCAGTCGAGAGCTGGCCCGGGTCGATCAGCGCATGCCAGCAATCGGTCTGCAGCGTGGAGCCGACCTCGATGTGCTCGCCCAGCGTTGGCCGCAGCAGCTTTGCGGTATCGACAATGAGATTGTTGACGTCGACGTTGCGGGGTTGCAGCGGCTGCCTGCGCGCGAAGGCGAGGAGCTGCATCGTCAGATCGGCGCCGCGCGTGGCGGCATCGTCGATCATATGTGCAATGGCGACGAGGTCAGGCCGATCCGCAAGATCGTCGATCAGGATCTGGATGGTTCCGGTGATCACCGTCAGGATGTTGTTGAAGTCATGGGCGACGCCCCCGGTGAGCTGGCCGACGGCGTCCATCTTCTGCGCCTGGCGCAACTGCTGCTCGAGGCGCAGCCGCTGGCTGATGTCGCGTCCGATCACGATGATCAGCTCCTGGCCGCCCGTCGAGACGTGAGCGGCAGACATTTCGACATCGAGGCCCTTGTCGTCGGCGCCACCAAGGCGAAGCTGCAGCAGACCCGTCGAATCCGGCGCCAGCAATCTGGCGACCTCGGTTGGGTCGGCAGCAACGAGCATGGATCGGAACGGCAGGCCGATGATCTGCTCCCGCGGCCGTCCCAGCATCACACCGGCGGTGCGGTTTGCCTCGATCACGAGGCCGCTTTGGTCAAGCACCAGGATTGCGTCATGCGCCTGCTCCATGAGCAGGCGGTATTTTTCCTCGGCCTGCTTTCGCGCGGTGAGGTCGAGCACGAACGAGACGCACTGATCGGACGACCCGGCCAGCGAGGCGGACCCGATCAGGACAGGAACGCGGCTGCCGTCTTTCCTGATGAACTCCTTCTCCCGCGAGGCGGTCTGCCCCGATGTCCTGAGCTGTTCGACCCGCTGCGTGTCTTCGTCGCGATATTCCGCCGGGGTCATGTCGTTCCAGCGGATGGCCTTCGAGACCAGGTCCTGCCTGGAATATCCGGTCATGTTCAGGAAGGCGTCGTTGGCGTAGCTGATGTCGCCGCTGCCCTGCCAGAACAGGATGCCGATAATATTGGAATCGACGAGCCGGCGGATGCGCGCCTCTCGCTCCTGAAGATCGCGATAGAGCAGCGTGTTCTCCAGAGAGATCGCGGCCTGTGCCGCCAACAGGTCCAGCACCACCACCCGATCCGGCGTGAAGGCGTGCGTCGTCAACGTGTTCTCCAGATACAGCAAGCCGATCAGCTTGGCTTGTTTCAGCAATGGCAGGCAGAGCATGGATCTCGGGTGTCGGCGACGCACATAGTCGTCACCGTAGAGCGGATCGGGCCGCGTTGCGTCGTCGACGATGAGGGGCTTTTGCGCGCGAATGACGTAGCGCAGCAGGGCCTCCGGACAATCCGGTGTCGAGAGCGAGGTTTGACGCATCGCGACGGTGAACGCGTCGCCCCTGGATTGGCCCTCCGCCTCGATACGGAAGTCGTCGTGCCGCGACAGGATCAGCAGGCCGCGGTCTGCACCAGCGTTCTGCAGAACGATCTTCATCAGTGTCTCGATCAGCTTCGGCAGCTCGATTTCACTTGAGACGGCCTGAGACGCCTTCACCACGGTGGTAACGTCCATCTGCTGGATGGTCGGCCGGCTGCCGGAGCTGGTATCTTCGGCGACGTGGAGGCGCGGATAGAGGTGTTCGAGCTGCCTGACCTTTGGCTCGGCTCCCCAGCGGATAAATCCGTAGTGGGCATCGCGCAGATAGGCATTGGCGATCTTGTCGAAGCCGCGCGTCGTGTAGAATCGTCCGGCGAGCTCGTTTGCGATGGCTTCATTGTGAGGAAAGCCGTTTGCATGCGCCTCGGCGATCGCCCGGTCGTAGTATCGCATCGCATCGACCTCGCGACCTTCGACGCGGGCGATTTCAGCCGAGATGAGAGCGGCCCGGTCGGCGAAGTCTTCCGGGCTGATCTCGTCCAATTGCTGAAGCTCGCGGTGGTGGCGGGTCAGAGCGTCGTGATGCCGGGCTCGTTCGGCTGGGATGGCGACCTCGCAACACGCGGCCTCGGCCAAGGCCGCGTAGAAGCGAAAGTCAACCCGATCGAACAGGGCTTTCGAGGTCCACAAGAGCTTGTCGGCCTTTGCTGCGGCAGCGATGGCGGTGGGATCGTTGGCAAGCACGCGTGCCTGCAGCTTGCGGGTCCAGTACCAGAATCCGGCCTGCTCCAGGTATGGCTCGGTCTCGAGACGACGTTCAAACTGCGCCTCGTTGAAGTCGGCGTCATCGAAGCTGCCGAATTTCGCGGTGAGGCCGCGCAGCGACCGGATGAGCTGCAACTGCCCAATAATTCGATCCGCTGCAAGATCGACGTGCGCCCGGCGTGCGTAATCGAACCCCGCTTCGGCCTCCAGCTGCACTTCGGCAAGCGGATCGCCGCAAGCGAGAAGGTGCGTCAGGTGATGATGGCGGGTGAAGCTCGCATAGTTCACGTCGCCGACTTGCTGCGCAGCGTCGAAGGCGCGCTTCAGCCACGGGCGTCCTGTCCTCACATCTCGCGTCCAGCTGCCGAAGCCGAGATAGACGCGGGCCTTGAACCGGTCCAGTCCGTGCGTCTCGACCAGATCGAGGCCGAGCCGGGCAAAGCGATAGCCGGCAGCGTAGTCGCCAAAGTCGGGACCGAGCACGGTGGCGAGCACGATGTAGGCGAGGCACGAGGCATCGGAGTTGCCGTATTGCAAGCTCAGATTGGCCATGCGTCCGATGATCAGGCGTCGCAAGCCCTCATCGATGTACCAGGCCGGCGAAACCAGCACCGTAAGGACATCCATCGTTCCGCGCGCGACCGGATCAGTCATCTGCGGCAGATCGAGCAGGGCCTCGATCGGACGGTCGCCGATCGCCTGCCACATCCGCTGATATTCTCGCTGGACTTCATCCGGCGTTGGATGCGCGGACCAGTCGATGCCGACGCGCCGCAGATAGTCGAGCGCGGTCTCGACGTTGCGATCGCTTGGCTCCATCCGCAGCCGGGTGACCGCCGCGAGATCGGGCAGGGTGGCCGCTCGTTCCGCCAATTCGGCGAGGCGCGTGTTCGCCGTCGCGTGGTCGCCTGCGAGGAATTCGCATTCGGCGCGCTGCAGCGCCAGCGCGAAGCTGAGCGTGTAATGTTGCTCCCAGCGATCCCCGGGCAGCATGGCTTCGCCGGCCGCGAAGTGAGCGTGCGCCATGGCGAAGGCCGTTGCGGCCTTGGCGCGGCGACCGGCGAGCAGATTGAGCTCCGCCAGCCTGACGCGCTCCTCCGGTGCCGTGATCAAGGCTGCGCCGCGGTTGAGTTGGCTGACGATCTCGAAGACGTCATCCTCGATCGTTTCAGGCGCGACTCTCGCTGCGAACAAGCGGCCGATGCGCAGATGCGCCGCGGCCCGTCCTTGCTCCGGAATCAGTGCATAGGCCGCCTCCTGAAACCGGTCGTGGACGAAGCGATAGGCGCCAGCTTGCGGCTCGACGAATTCCTGGCGAACGGCAGGCCACAGATCGGCGTTCACCTGATCATCGGAGGCGTCGAGCACGATCGAAAGCACTGCCACCTCGGCGACATTTCCGAGGCAGGCCATCTGCTGCAGAGCCGTGCGTGTCGCCAGGGGCAGCCGGGTTAGCTTCCCCAGCATGAGGTCGATGACGTTGTCGGTGTACCGCTTGGCGTGAATCCGCTCGAGGTCCCAGGCCCAGCGCACGGCATTATGGTCGAACGCAAGCAGGCCTTCGTCGACCAGCGAGAAGATGAACTGGATGGCGAAGAACGGATTGCCTGCGGTCTTCTCGTGCACGAGCTGGATCAGCGGCGCAGCGTCACTCGGCTCGCAACGGAGCGTGTCCGCCAGCAACTGGCCGAGGTGCCTGCGACCGAGCGGCGCGAGCTTGATCTCCACCACCCCTCGCCCGCGCGCCTTGATGGCCTCGCGCATGCGCATGACGGGATGAGCGGAATCCACCTCGTTGTCCCGGTAAGCACCGATCAGCATCAGGTGCTTCAGCTCTGACCGCGTCAGGATGTCCTCGAGCAGCTCGAACGTCGCCATATCAAGCCATTGCAAATCATCGAGGAACAACACCAGGGGATGTTCGGCCCGCGCAAACACGCCGATGAATTGTTCGATCACGCGGTGAAAGCGGCTTTGCGCGTGCTGGAGCGGCAGCTCGGTGACAGGCGGCTGCTCGCCGATGACGGCCTTCAGCTCCGGAACGAGGTCCACGACGAGCTGTCCGTTTGGACCAAGCGCGCCGAGCAGGGCCTGGCGCCACTCGCTCAGCTCGGCGTCGCGTTTGCCGAGAAGAGGACGGACGAGGCCCTGGAATGCCTTGGCGAGCGTGGCGTAGGGGATGTCGCGTTTGTGCTGGTCGAATTTGCCTGACGCAAACAGGCCGTGCGACGGCACCAGCACCTTGTGCAGCTCGTTGACGACGGATGACTTGCCGATGCCGGAATATCCGGCGATCAGCGCAAGCTCCGGCGCGCCGCTCTTGGCGATGCGTTCGAACGAGGCGAACAACGTCTCGCACTCGGATGTCCTTCCGTACAGCTTCTCGGGTACGAGAAGTCGGTCCGGCGTGTCGTGCTGGCCCAGCGGGAAGTCGTCGATGGAACGCCGAAGCTCCCATTCTGCGAGGCAGCGTTGCAGATCCCGCTCGGCGCCGCCGGCGGTCTGGTAGCGCTCCTCCGCCATCTTGGAGAGCAGCTTCATGATCAGCCTGGACACCGTGCCGGGCACGTTGCTGCATCGCTTGACCGGCGCATCGGGCTCCCTTGCGACGTGACAATGCACCCATTCCATCGGATCATCAGCGGCGAATGGCAGCGAGCCGGTGACCATCTGGTAGAGCGTGACGCCGAGTGAGTAGAGATCACTCCGCGAGTCGATCGAGCGGTTCATGCGTCCCGTCTGCTCGGGAGAGATGTAAGCGAGCGTACCGGCGATCTGCTCGTGAGCTGCCGCGGACAGCCGTTCGCGGGGGCGGCGTGTTGCGAATCCGAAGCCGGTGAGATGCACGCCGCCATTGTTGCGGCTCACCAGGATATTTGCCGGTTTGATATCCTTGTGCACCAGGCCCTGTTGATGGACCTTGCCCAGCGCGGCAGCGATCTGGATCGCGAGACGCAGGAAGCTGCCCGTCTCCATGGGCGCGTCCGTCAGCCAGGTCAGCGGCTCGCCGCCGCGATCCTCGAGGATGAGAATGGTGCGGCCGTGATCCTGCAGCAGCTCGAGCGGCTTCGCCGCCCAGGCACCATCCAGTTCGTCCCTCAGCGCAAATTCGTGAGCCAGCCGGTCGAGGCTTTGCGGGCTTGGATGTTCCGCGGCCGGAACGACGGCCAGCACGACCTGCCGTTCACCGTCAATGCGTTCGCGGGAGGTGCGGCACAGCAGAATCCCGTCTTCGTCGCAGAGAACCTGCGGACCGTGGGCCCAGCCGGTGCCCATAAATGATGAGAGATTCATATCCGTAGACCGTGCCGTCGCCGGGTTCAGGTCCGAACCGTAACAGGCTCGCCCGGTCCCCACCTCATCCTCCGCAAGACCGCTCCGATGCGGCAACGCGCGCCGTTATCGTTGCTTTAGTTTCCGCGTGCGGGACGCATGAAGGGCAGGACGCACGTGCAACGCTTGGCACGATAAGGCTGGCCCCTCACGCCGTCATTCCGGTACCCGGTCCGATCGGCGAGGCCGGGCACCGTTAAATCGTATCATTTGCCTCAATCTCGTCAACGGACGGCCGACGAGACTTCGCAAAGTCCATTCGAGCACGTCGGCATGTAACAGAGGTCTCCTGCGGGTGACATCGCAACCTAGAGGAGAGAACGAGCGTCGGTGCTGGGCTGAAGCGACAATTCAGTTCGCTCAATTGGTTGGACGTTTGGTGCCGCCCGAGCTCTCGGACCAGCTGAAAAACGTCAGGTCCGGATCACGAGGGCAGAGTACTTGCGAAATCCATCGTGTTTCGATGGGTTTCGTCACGCTCTACAAAACCTATGTGTTCCGATACCAGCTCGCAATATTCCACGTCGTGACGTCCCACCCCGAGATGTCAGTCATCAGGCCATCGACGGCGCCGCCGACGATGTAGCGTGAGAGCAGCGGCAGGAAGATGTTGGCCTCGCAGAAGATCTCATCGACCTTGATCAGCAGCGCGGCGCGCTTGACGGGATCGAGCTCGTTCTGGGCGGCCTTGTAGGCCTTGTCGGCCTCCGGGTCGGACCAGCGCGAAACGTTGCGGCCGAGCCATTTGTTGTCCTTGCTCGCGATCTCCCAGGAGACGCACTGGTTCAGGAACCGCTCCGGATCGGGCTGGGGTTGCGTCGCATTGTACATTTCCATGTCGCAGTAGAATTTCGAGTAGGTGTCGGGATTGCCGACATCCGAGGAGAAGAACACCGACGCCGTGACCGATTTGAGTTCGATCTCGATCCCGGCCTTCTGGCAGGCCTGCTTGATGATGGCTTGCGCCTTCTGGCGCGGCGCGTTGATCGAGGTCTGGAACACGTATTTCAGTTGTTTGCCGTCCCTCGTACGAATGCCGTCGGCACCAACCTTCCAGCCGGCCTCGTCGAGAATCTTGTTCGCCTTCTCGATGTTGAATTCGTATTTCAGCTTGCTCGATTTGAACTGCGGCGGCTGGTTGACGAAGCTCGCCGTTGCGACGGCGGCGCGGCCGTAGATGAACTTCTGGATTCCTTCGCGGTCAATCAGCAGGTTGAGTGCCCGCCGCACGGCCGGATCGGACAGCGTCGGGTGCTTCGTCCTGGCGTTGGATCGTTCGCCGTCAACCTCGGTCCAAGGGTCCGTGGTGTTGAGGATGACGAACTCGATGCCGCCTGCGGTCGTGTACTCGACTTTGCCTTTGCCGCCGGTCTCCATGCGCTTGAGGATCTCGTCCTCGACCAGCAGATTCCACGCATAATCGTATTCGCCGGTCTGTAGCACGGCGCGCGCGGCAGAGACTGCGTCGCCGCCGCCCTTGATGTCGAACGTGTCGAAATAGGGTTGGTTCTTGACGTGATAATCAGGATTGCGTTCGGCCCGCAGCAGATCGCCGGGCTTGAACTCGACGAATTTGTAGGGACCGGTGCCGACCGGCTTCAGATTGCCCGGCGCGTCGCGCGATTTCGCACCGGCATAGTCGCCGAAATGATGCTTCGGCAGGATCTGGCCCACCGAGCCGACGAAGGGATCGGCCCAGAACGGGGTTGGCGCCTTGAAGATCACCTTGACGGTGTGGTCGTCGATCTTCTCGACAATGATGTCCTTGTAGGAGCCGGTAGTGTAGGCGGCCGTCGCCAGGTCGGCGGCGTACGTCCAGGTGAAGACGACGTCGTCGGCGGTGAAGGGCTTGCCGTCATGCCATCTCACGCCCTGCTTCAGCTTCCAGATCACGCTGGTGCCGTCAGCCGACAGCCCGCCATTCGCCTTGGTCGGGATCTCGGCGGCGAGACAGGGGATGAGATTGCCCTCCTTGTCCCAACCGGCGAGCGGCTCGAAGAAGATGCGTGAGGCGACCTGGTCCTTGGTGCCCAGCGCGAAATGCGGATTGAGCAAGGTGGGCGCCTGCCAGACCAGCATCCTGAGCGGACCGCCGCCGCCGGCTTTCGTCGGCTTGTAGGCCAGTGTGGCATTAGCCATCGCCACGTCGTTCCAGAGCAGGATCTGGCTCGCAATTGGCGCCGTGATCCCCGCTGCGGCCAACGTCCGCATGAAGGAGCGCCGCGACAGCGTGCCCTGCCTCACCTCCGCGATGAGCCCGCGGATGTCGTTTTCGTCCATCGGATGACCTCCACCTGCCACAACAACAGTCGTCACCGGCGCAGCCATCATGTTGCATCGTGGTGTGGGCAGCAATGCCGACAATGGTGGAAAGCGGTGCGACGAAATGCCGAGCCAGGACCGCGGGTAGTGTCAATCCAGAGAACGAGAAGACGCATCTCCAAGTTCGAACGCAGCCAGAAGATCGATGCCGGTGCGCCTTGCTCCGTCATTGCGAGCGCAGCGAAGCAATCCAGAATCCCTCCGCGGCGACAGTCTGGATTGCTTCGCTGCGCTCGCAATGACGCGGTTGGGAGCCGCGTGCTTCAAAAGGGCTGCGGTCCGCGGGAGGCGGCCATGCGCGCGGTTCCGCGCATCGGTATTCCGTTGCCCTGTACGCGCGGGCCTCACTATATTGGCGAACGATGCAACCGGAGCGGCCTGCGCGGCGCTTCCAGCGATTGAGGGCCACGCGATGGACGATACGATTGGCTTCCCCGACCCCGGCCTCGATTTGTCGGATGGCTTCAAGCCGCACACCTCGCATTGGGGCGTGTTTTCCGCACGCAATGGCGCGGCCGGGCTGGAGGTGAGAGCCTATGGCGGCGACCCCGATCCGAGCGGCATCATCGACAATTTCCCCGGCGCTCTGCGCCATCAGGTCCGTATTGGGCAGCCCGCCATCCGCAAGGGCTGGCTCGAGCGTGGGCCCGGGCCCGATGACAGGCGCGGCCGCGACGAATTCGTCTCCGTCAGTTGGGAGAAGGCGCTGGACCTGCTCGGCGACGAGCTCGCGCGCATCCGCGACACGCACGGCCCCGGCGCCGTGTTCGGCGGCTCCTATGGCTGGGCGAGCGCGGGCCGCTTCCATCACGCGCAGAGCCAGGTGCATCGCTTCCTCAACATCGCCATGGGCGGCTATGTCCGCTCGGTGAATTCCTATTCGTCCGGCGCGTCCTCCGTGCTGCTGCCGCAGATCCTGGCGGGCTATGAGGACATCACCAAGCGCAACGTCACCTGGGAGCAGGTCGCCGAAAAGACCGAGATTGTGCTCGCATTCGGCGGCATGGCGCTAAAGAACTCGATGGTGGCCGGCGGCTCGATCAGCAAGCATGTCGAACGCGGTGCGATGCAAGCAGCGCGCAAGCGCGGCTGCGAGTTCATCCTGATGAGCCCGCTGCGCGAGGATTTGCCGGCCGAGGCCGGTGCCGAGTGGATGACATGCACGCCAGGCACCGACACCGCACTGATGCTCGGCATGGTTCACACGCTGGTCAGCGAAGGCTTGCATGACCAGGCTTTCCTCGATCGCTACACGGAAGGCTGGCCGGTGTTCCTGCGCTATCTCACGGGCGAGAGCGATGGACAGCCCAAGCATGCCGAATGGGCTGCCGCGATCTGCGGCGTCGACGCGAGCGCGATCCGGACCCTGGCGCGGCGCCTTGCCGGCAAGCGCGCACTCATTACGGTCTCGCATTCGCTGCAGCGCGCCGAGCATGGCGAGCAGCCGGTCTGGATGGGCATGGTGCTTGCGGCAGCGCTCGGCCAGATCGGCCTTCCCGGCGGCGGCTACGCCTATTCGCTGGGCGCAATCGGCTATTACGGCCGCCGCGTCAACGACGTGCCGGGGCCGACGCTAGGGCAGGGGCGTAACGGCATCCGCGACTTCATTCCGGTGGCACGCATCGCCGACATGCTGCTCAACCCTGGAAGCACCTATCGCTACAATGGCGAGACGCGCACCTATCCGGACATTCGCCTGGTCTATTGGGCCGGCGGCAATCCGTTCCATCATCACCAGGACATCAACCGCCTGCGCAAGGCTTTTGCGAAAGTCGACACGCTGGTCGTGCACGAGCTCGCCTGGACTGCGACCGCGCGCCATGCCGACATCGTGCTGCCCTCGACCATGACGCTGGAGCGCGAGGACATCGGCTATTCCAGCAACGATCCGCTGATGGTCGCGATGCACCAGATCGCCGAGCCGTTTGGGCTGGCACGCGACGACTACGAGATCTTTGCCGATCTCGCCGATCGCCTCGGTGCCCGCGAGCCTTTCACAGAAGGGCGCAGCTCGCAGCAATGGCTGGCGCATCTCTACGAGCCGACCCGCGCCTCGCTCGCCAAGCGCGGGCTGGAGGCCCCGAGTTTCGAGGAATTCTGGAAGCGCGGCAGCCTGGTCGTGCCGCAGCAGCCCGACGACGGCGGAAGGTTGCGTAGCTTCCGCGAAGATCCGGTCGCGCATCCGCTGCCGACGCCGAGCGGACGCATCGAGATCTACTCGGCGAAGATCGCCGGCCATGGCGATGCGGATTGTCCCGGCCATCCGGTCTGGCTCGAGAAGAGCGATATGCCCAAGCCCGGCGCGCCGTGCTTTCTCGTCGCCAACCAGCCGGTGACGCGGCTGCACAGCCAACTCGATTTCGGCGGACACTCGCTGGGCGCAAAGCATCGCGGCCGCGAGGTTGCGCGGATGAATCCGCGGGATGCAGATGCGCGCGGCATCAAGGACGGCGACGTCATCCGCCTGTTCAACGCCCGCGGCGCGTGCCTCGCCGCGGTGCATGTCACCGATGGCATCGCGCCCGGCGTCGTGCAATTGCCGACCGGTGCCTGGTACGACCCGATGGACCCTGAGGACGACGCGCCGCTCTGTGTGCACGGCAATCCGAACGTGCTCACCCGCGACGTCGGCACCTCGTCCTTTGCGCAAGGCTGCACCGGCCAGCTCACCACGGTGGAGGTGGAGAAGTTCACCGGCAACCTGCCGCCGATCCGGGCGTTCGACCCGGTGTAGCCACACAGGGCGGTGGACATGCGAGCGCGTCAGCGCGCGTTCGCGATTGTCAGCGCGGCGTCCACCGCATTCTCCAGGATCTCGTCCGACAACTGCCTGTCGTTGACGGCGCGCGACAATTGCAGCGCGCCGACCATGGTCGAGTAGATGGTGATCGCCTTGCGCCGCCGCTCATCCGGGCTGCCTTGCCTGATCTGCTTCGCCATCAGCCCGACGAGGTCGGAGACCTTGTCGGTAAAGGCATCGCGTGTTGCCTTGGGGTGCCGCGCGATTTCGGCAACCAGCGCGGCGGTCGGGCAGCCCGTGCCGGCGTGGTCGCGGTGACGTGTCGAGAGATAGTCGCGGATCACGGTTTCGACCGCGACGCCATTCTCGAGATTGGCCTTGTGCCGCTCCTCGCGGCGGGTGAGGGCATCGGTCAGCACCTCCCGCACCAGCTCCTCCTTGGAGGCGAAGTGGGTGTAGAAGGCGCCGTTGGTGAGGCCGGCCTCCGACATGATGCCGGCAAGGCCGACCGCGGCGATCCCGCTCTCGCGGAATTTTGCGGAGGCGACCTCGAGGATGTGCCGGCGGGTTTCGTCCTTGTGTCCCTTATCGTAGCGCATGGTCCTCAGCTCCCTCCCGACCTCCGCCCAAAGACACGGCCACGGGATCGTGAGCTGTTCTCTATTGCATTACGATCATAATAATACATTATGAGCATAATGCAATGGCTGCCGCGGCAGCCCCGGAACAGAACAGGACCTCAGCCATGTCAGTCGAGGACGTCGCCGCGCAGCCCTTGTCCGCCCTGGAGGCCCCGGCGCGTAGCGCGGCACCGCCTCGCACCGTGGCGACGACCGCCGACCAGCGCCGTGCCGCGCTTCTGACCGCGCCGATCCTGCCGACGCTGCTCAAGCTCGCAGCGCCGACCGTGACCGTGCTGGTGGCGCAGACCGCGGTGAATATCGCCGAGGCCTATTATGTCGGTTATCTCGGCACCGATGCGCTGGCAGGTGCCGCGCTGGTGTTCCCGATCTTCATGCTGATGACCATGATGTCGAATGGCGGGTTCGGCTCGGGCGTCGCCTCGTCGGTGGCGCGCGCAGTCGGCGCGGGCCGTCGCGACGACGCCGATGCGGCGCTGTTCCACGCCGTCGTGCTTGCGATCATCGCGGGAGGGGTGTTCACGCTTGGCGTGCACTTCGGCGGCCCGGCGCTGTTCCGAACGCTCGGCGGCCGCGACGGTGCGCTCGATGCGGCCGTCACCTATTCCAGCTATCTGTTCGCCGGCGCGATTCCTGTGTGGATTGTCAACCTCCAGGCCGCCGCGTTGCGCGGCTCCGGCAACGTCAAGGTGCCTGCACTGGTGACGTTGATCGGCGCGATCGTGACCATTCCGGTCTCGCCGCTGCTGATCTTCGGCTTCGGCCCGGTCCCGAGCCTCGGCATCGGCGGCGCAGGCATTGCCTTTGGTCTCTATTACGGCGCGGCGATGCTGTTCCTGCTGCGCTACATGTCCTCGGGCTCCTCCGGGCTGCGGCTGCACGTCGTGCCGCTGCGCACGAAGATCTTTGGCGACATGCTCAAGGTCGGCATCCCCACCGCGCTCAATGCCGTGCTGACCAACCTCACCGTCATCCTCGTCACCGGCGCGGTCGGCCTGTTCGGCACCTCGGCGCTTGCCGGCTACGGCATCGCCTCGCGGCTCGACTACATCATGATCCCGCTGCTGTTCGGCCTCAGCACCGCGACGCTGACCATGGTCGGCGTCAACATGGGCGCGGGCCAGATTGCGCGAGCGCAGCGGATCGGCTGGGTCAGCGGCGCCGCGGGCATGATCATGACCGGCTCGATCGGCCTGATCGTCGCGATTGTTCCGACCGCCTGGTTGCATCTGTTCAGCCATGACGCCGGCGTCGTGGGCGAAGGCATGACTTACCTGCGCATCGTCGCGCCCGCCTATGCCGCGCTGGGGTTCGGCTTTGTCGTGACGTTCGCGGTCCAGGGCACCGGCCGGGCGCTCGGTCCACTCGCCGGCTCCGTCGTACGCATCCTGATTGCGGCCGGCGGCGGCTGGATCGCGGTGGCAAGCTTCGGGGTGGGAATGGCAGGGCTTGCCATCATGGTCACGGTATCGCTTGTCGCCTACGCTGCGATCTGCGTGTGGATCATGCTGTCGCCGTCGACCTGGCGTGCCGAGCCGCGCGCCTAGGAAGGCTTGCACCAGCCCCAATTTGGTTCATTTCCTATTTGCCGGCGAACGGAGAAGTGTTGCCCGCGGACGGCGGTCAATATGGATATTCATTTCATTGATTTCGCCCGGCGGAGAAGCGAATACGGTTCCCATCGATGAGTTATGGAGACCAAGATGTCGCTTCGCCCCACCCTGATCCTCGCTACCGTGCTCGCCGCGTGGTCGGCAGCCAGCTCGGCCGAGACCATCAAGATCGGCGTGACGCCGGGTCCTCATGCGCAGATTCTGGAGGCCGTGAAGCCGATCGCCGCCAAGCAGGGCCTCGACATCCAGCTCATCGAGTTCTCTGATTACGTGGTGCCGAACGCCGCGCTCGATGCCGGCGAGATCCAGGCCAATTCGTTCCAGAACCAGCCTTACCTGGACAACCAGAAGGCCGATCGCGGCTACAAGATCGAGGCGGTTGGCCTCACCGTGAACTTCCCGATCGGCGTCTATTCCAAGAAGCACAAGGCCTTCGCCGACATTCCCGACGGCGGCAAGGTCTCGATCCCCAACGATCCGACCAATGGCGGCCGCGTCCTGCTGCTGTTGCGCGACAAGGGCGTGATCAAGCTGAAGGACGGTGTCGGCTTCAAGCCGACCGTGCTCGATATCACCGAGAATCCGAAGAAGCTGAAATTCATCGAGGTCGACGCGGCGCAGGCGCCGCGCGCGCTCAATGATGTCGACGCCGCCGCGATCAACACCAATTATGCAACCCAGGCGGGCCTGGATCCGGTCAAGGATCCGATTCTGCGCGAGGACCCCAAGGGTCCCTACGTCAACCTGATCGCAGTGCGCAGCGCCGACAAGGACAAGCCCTGGGTCAAGATCCTGGTCGACAGCTATCACACGCCCGAGGTGAAGGAGTTCGTCCTCACCAAGTTCAAGGGCGCGGTGCTGCCGAGTTGGTAGGCAGCCTGCTTAGCCAAAGGTCTAGCGCAGGGGTGCGATCCCGGCGGGCAGCCTTGCGCTTTGCCCGCTTGTCTCCGGCGCCGGCAACCGACATCATCGGGATCCATCCTCGCCCGACAGGGGTCGTATGAAACGTCTTGCAAATCTGAAACGCCTGGGATTCTTCACGCGACTGCTCGATGAGGCCCCGCCGGCCGAGCGCTATCGCTTCGCCGCCGAGCAGATCGTACGCGCCGAGAAGGCCGGTCTCGATTCCGCGTGGATCGCGCAGCACCATTTTCACGAGCGCGAGGGCGGACTGCCGTCGCCCTTCACCTTCCTCGGCTATGTCGCCGCCCAGACCTCGCGCATCCGCCTCGGCACCGGCATCGTCACCCTGCCGCTGGAGAGCGCGGTGCGGGTGGCGGAGGACGCCGCAGTGCTCGATCTGCTCTGCAACGGCCGCTTCGAGCTCGGGGTCGGCACCGGCGGGAACCCGTCGGCCTTTGCCGCCTTCGGCCTCGACGGCGCCCAGCGCAACGAGATCTTTGCGCGCAATCTCGAGGTGGTCCGCAAGGCGCTGACCGGCAAGCCGCTCGAGGGCGGCGACACGCTCTACCCGCAGCGGCCGCAACTGGACAAGCGCATCTGGCAGGCGACGTTCTCGGTCGCGGGCGGCGCCCGCGCCGGCAAGGCCGGCGACGGCCTGTTGCTGTCGCGCACCCAGCCGCGGGCCAAGGACGCGCCAAATGCGACGCTGGCCGAGATCCAGAACCCGATCATCGACGCCTATCTCGCCGCGCTGCCAGCAGGCACTGAACCGCGCATCATGGCCTCGCGCAGCGTGTTCGTCGCCGATGATCATCGCGAGGCGATGCGGCTCGCCGACATCGGGCTGCGCCGCGCGCTGCCGCAATTCATGAAAAGCGGGCATCTTCCGCCGGGCGAGACGCTGGAGGAAATGATCGCGGCGTTCGACACCCATGTCGGCGGCGCCGACGAGGTGATCGCCTCGCTGCGTACCGACGCGACGCTGGAGCGGATCACCGATCTGGTGTTCCAGGTCCATTCCGTCGATGCGCCGCACCCCTACGTGCTGCGCTCGATCGAGCTCGTGGCCGACAAGGTCGCGCCGGCGCTGGGCTGGACCAGGACCGCGCCCGAAGTAGCCCTCGCCGGCTAGTCGGGCTTTGATGGATTTCACGAGGCACCAAGATGAGCACGCCTGATATCATCGACACGCTTGCAGGCATCAAGCCGGGATCGGCGCTGGACGCCATCCGCGCCAAGCGCCTGCAAGCGCGCGAGAACGCGCAGAAGAGCTATCTCTCTTTGTTCGAACCGATCGACGCCGGCGAATTCTCTTTGCTCGAACGCGCCGCGGTCGCGGCCTTCGTGACCGGGCTCCACGGCGAATCCCCCGTTGCCAGCTTCTATCGCGACAAGCTTGCGGCGGCCGCCGGCGGCGCGGCTCTGGTCAGGACCATCGACGCCGAGATCGCGCGGGGCAAGACATCGGGTCCGTATGGCTCGTTCCCGGCGGGCCCCCTCTCGGTCGAGAATACGGCAGGCCTGATTTATCGCGTTGACGCGGATAGCAAGTCCGCGCTCGGTCCCCGGCTCGTCGCGGCGCTCGAACATGGGCATCTTTTGGTGTTCCGGCCACGCGATGCGGCGGCCGCCGACATGAAGGCGCTGCGGGCGGCCGGCTGGTCGACCACCGGCATCGTCACCTTCTCCCAACTCGTCGCGTTCCTGTCGTTTCAGGTGCGCGTCGTCAGCGGCTTGCGCACGCTTGCAGCAGTGAACGCATAAGAGGAGGCCGCTATCATGAACGCCACCGTCAATCCGCCTGATGTCTTCACCCAGGATGAGCTCGGCTGGGTCTCCTGGATCGAGCCGCTGCCCGAGGCCGAGCTGACCGAGCGGCACTATGCCGGCCTCGTCGATCGCGCCCGCGCCAAGTCGGAATATTTTCGTCTCCTGGTGCGCGACCCCGAAGTGCTGGAAGCCCGCACCAAGACCGACAAGGACATCTTTTACAACGTCGCCGACGGCCTGCCGCGCGCCGAGCGCGAGCTCGCGGCGGCTGCGACCTCGCGCTACAATGGTTGCATCTATTGCGCCTCGGTGCATGCGCGCTTCGCCAGCACCTATTCCAAGCGCCGTGACGACGTGCAGAAGCTGCTCGATGAGGGCGTCAAGGCCGATCTCGGCGAGCGCTGGAACGCCGTGGTCAAGGCCTCGGTGGCGCTGGCGTCGACGCCGATCGCGTTCGGCCCCGACAATATCAGGGAGCTGCGCAGTGCGGGCCTCGACGATGCCGAGATCGTCGACGTCATCAACGGCGCCTCGTTCTTCAACTGGGCCAACCGGCTGATGCTGTCGCTGGGCGAGCCCTCGAAATAGTCACCGGCACGAGACTTGCTGCTTGTTTGTAAGACTAGAGCTTTCAACACCTGACTGGATGGAGCCGCACATGAGCAACATCAATCGCCGAACCCTGGTCAAAGGCTCGCTCGCCATGATGGCGGGCGCCGCCTTCTCGCGCGCAGCCTTCGCGGACGCCGATCCGATCCTGCTCGGCGTCAGCGGTCCGCTGACGGGGCCGAATGCACAATATGGCACGCAATGGAAGCAGGGCTTTGATCTCGCGCTGGACGAGATCACGGCCGCCGGCGGCATCAACGGCCGCAAGCTTGCCTATACCTTCGAGGACAGCCAGAGCGATCCGCGCCAGTCGGTGGCGATCGCGCAGAAGTTCGTGTCCGATCCCCGCATCGTGCTTGAGCTCGGCGATTTCTCCAGCCCCGCCTCGATGGCGGCCTCGCCGATCTATCAGCGCGGCGGCCTCGTGCAGTTCGGATTCACCAATTCGCACCCCGACTTCACCAAGGGCGGCGACTTCATGTGGAGCACGTCGGTCAGCCAGGCCGACGAGCAGCCGCTGCTGGCGCGCTATGCGGTGAAGAGTCTCGGCCTGAAGAAGCTTGCGGTGCTGCATCTCAACACCGATTGGGGCCGCACCAGTCGCGACTACTTCAACAACGCCGCCAAGGAATATGGCGCGGAGATCGTCGTCACCGAAGGCTATATCGCCGAGGAGCGCGACTTCCGCTCCACCCTGGTGCGGGTGCGCGATGCCAATCCCGATGGCCTTGTCCTGATCTCGTATTATTCCGATGGCGCTCTGATCGCGCGCCAGGCCCGCCAGGTCGGTCTCAAGCAGGTGATCTGCGCCGCCAGCTCCGTCTACTCGCCGAAATTCCTGGAGCTCGGCGGCGATGCCGTCGAGGACGTCCATGTCGGCACACGCTACTTCCCGGAGGACAAGCGGCCCGAGGTGCAGAACTTCATCGCCGGCTTCAAGAAAAAGTACAACGGGCAGGAGCCCGACGCCTTCAACGCCTACGCCTACGACGCCATGAACATGGCGGCCGCGGTGATCAGGATTGGCGGCACCGACCGCAAGGCGATCCGCGATGCCTTCGCCAAGGTCAAGGACGTCCCGAGCGTGATCTTTGGCACCGCCACGTTCGACGTCGCCACCCGTCGCGTCAAGGGCGCAATGAATGCCGAGCTCGTCGTCCGCAACGGCAAGTTCGCGCTTTGGGACGGCAAACCGACCTGATCTCTTGGCTGGAGCTCTCGCTCCGGCCTCTCTCCCTTCAGTAGGAACCCTGCGTGTCTTCCTGGCTCGACTACACCATCAACGGGCTGATCGTCGGTAACGTCTACGCCCTCGTTGCAGTCGGGCTCGCGCTGATCTTCGGCGTCAGCCGGCTGATCAACTTTGCGCAGGGCTCGATCTATCTCGTCGGCGCCTATATCGGCTGGGTCGCGGTGGTGCAGCTGCACACGCCGCTGCCGCTCACCATCATCTTCGTCGCGGTGGTGGCCGCTTTGGTCGGGTTGATCATCGAGCGCTTCGGCCTGCGGCCGCTGCAGAACTCGGTGCGGATCGCGCCGCTGCTGGCGACCATCGGCATCAGCTTCGTGCTCGACCAATTGGTCATGCTGACCTTCTCGCCCAATCCGCGCGCGCTGCCGAGCCAATTGCCTGATGTCCGCTTCCAGGTCGGCGGCGGCACGATCGGGCCGCTCGATCTCCTGATTGCCGGCGTCGGCATCTCCAGCGCGCTCTTGCTATTCGTGTTCCTGCGCTACACCAAGCTCGGTTGGGCGGTGCGTGCCGCCTCGCAGGACCGCGACGCCGCGATGCAGATGGGCGTCGACGTCAACCGCGTCAATCAGACCGTGTTCGGCATCGCGGCCGCGCTCGGCGGCGTCTCCGGCCTGCTGGTCGGCATGTACTACAACCAGATCGACACCGCGATGAGCCTGCAGGCGACGCTGAAGGGCGTCGTCGCTGAAGTCGTCGGCGGTGCCGGCAACGTGCCGGGCGCCGTGGTCGGCAGCATGCTGCTGGGCCTGGTCGAGAGCTACGGCGTCGCCGTGTTCGGCACCAGCTATCGCAATCTGTTCGCCTTCCTGCTGCTGGTCGTCGTGCTGGTCCTGCGGCCGAACGGCCTGTTTGCCAGCGCCCGGCAGGCGCCGCCCGAGCCGCTCACCGGCACGTTCATTGCGCCGAGCCGACCGTTGCGCATTCCGCGCTGGGCCTTGGCCGTCGCGGTCGCCGCGTTCGCGATCCTGCCGCTGCTGCCGGTGTCGTTCTACGTGCTCCAGACCCTGATCAACGCCTGGCTGCTCGGCATGCTCGCGCTGAGCCTGACGCTGGTCGCCGGCACGATCGGCCAGGTCTCGCTCGGACACGCCGCGCTGCTCGCGATCGGCGCCTATACCTCCGCGCTGCTGTCGCTGACGCTCAACGTCCCCGTCGGCCTTGCCATCATCGCCGGCGGCCTGATGAGCGCCGCGCTCGGCACGATCCTGATCTCGCCCTCATTCCGCTTGCGCGGCCACTACGTCTCGATCGCGACGCTCGCCATCGGCGAGATCGTGTCGTTGGTGATCCTGAACTGGGAAAGCGTCACGCGAGGGCCAATCGGCATTTCCGGCATCCCGCCGCTGTCGCTGTTCGGCTACGATCTGATCAGCCCGGCCTCGGTCTACTGGTTCGCATTCGCCGTCATGGTCGTGCTCGCGTTGCTGCAGGCGCGCCTGCTCGGCTCGCATCTCGGCCGCAGCTTTCGCGCCATTCGCGATGACGACAGCGCGGCGCGTGCCTATGGGCTCAGCCTGAACCGCTACAAATCGCTCGCCTTCATCTTCGGCGGCTTCGCCGCCGGCCTCAGCGGCGGCATCGCCGCGCATCTTTACTCCTATATCAACCATGAAACCTTCAACACGCAGCAATCCATCCTGGCGCTGACGGTCGTGATCCTCGGCGGCCTCGGCAATATCGTCGGTGCCATCGTCGGCGCGGTGGCGCTGGTTGGTATCCCCGAAATGTTCCGGATCGCGGCGGAGTACCGCATCCTGATCTACGGCATCGTGCTGCTGCTGCTCGTGCGATTCAGGCCGCAGGGCCTGTTGGGGACGATCTGATGGCGGAAGCGCACGCACCGTTGTTGTCCCTGCGCGGGCTGACGCGTCGCTTCGGCGGCCTCACCGCCGTTGACGGCATAGATCTCGATCTCGCCAAGGGTGGACTCGTCAGCATCATCGGCCCCAACGGCGCCGGCAAGACCACGCTGTTCAATCTCGTCACCGGGCTCGACCGGCCGGATGCGGGCCAGGTTCGCTTCGAGGGACAGGACATCACCGGCCTCTCGCCGGAGCGGCTCGCCGCGCAAGGCATCGCGCGCACCTTCCAGCTCGGCCGTGTCTTCGGCAATCTCAGCGTGATGGACAACGTCCTGATCGGCGCCCACACGCGCCTGCGTGCCGTGAAGCCGGCCGTGCCTGTGATCGGCCCGTTGCTGGAATTGGGCCTGGCGCTGCTGCGCCCTTCGAGCGTCAGGCAGGAGGAAGAGCGGCTGCGCGAAGAGGTCAAAGCCATCCTCGCCCGCTTCGGCGAGCGCCTGTTGCCGCGCATTGACCAGCCGGCCTATAGCCTGTCTTACGCCAACCGCCGCCGCGTCGAGATCGCGCGTGCGCTGGCGCTCAAACCGCGCCTGTTGCTGCTGGACGAGCCGACCGCCGGCATGAACCCGAGCGAGACCGCGGAAATGCAGGCCCTCGTCGCCGAGCTGAAAGCAGAGGGGCTGACCATCCTGCTGATCGAGCACAAGCTTGAGATGGTGATGCAGCTCTCGGATCGCGTCATCGTCATGGACGAAGGCAAGAAGATCGCGGAAGGGCCGGGCGAGGTGGTGCGCAGCGATCCCAAGGTGATTGAGGCCTATCTCGGCCACGGGCTAGCAGGGGCGGCGGAGCAGGAGAGCGCGGCATGACCACGGGCGCAGCCGAACCGCTGCTGGCACTGACTGACGTCAACACGTTCTATGGCCAGGCCCAGGTCCATTTCGACCTGTCGATATCAGTCGGCCGTGGCCACATCGTCTGCCTGCTCGGCGGCAATGCCAGCGGCAAGTCGACCACGATGAAGATCATCCTTGGACTGGTGAAGCCGCGCTCGGGCGAGGTGACCTTTGACGGCGCCTCGCTGATCGGCCTCAGCACGCCGCAGATCGTCCGCCGCGGCATCGCCTCGGTGCCCGAGGCGCGGCGGCTGTTCGCCGACATGAGCGTGCGCGAGAACATCCTGATGGGGGCGTTCGTGCGCAATGACCGCGACGTCGTGGCGCAGGATCTCGACAAGATGCTGACGCTGTTTCCAAAGCTCGGCCAGCGGCTGTCGCAGCGCGCCGGCTCCTTGTCCGGCGGCGAGCAGCAGATGGTGGCGATGGCGCGCGCGCTGATGAGCCGGCCGCGCCTGATCGTGATGGATGAGCCGACCATGGGCCTGTCGCCACTTTATGTCGACCGCGTGCTGGAATTGATCCGCACCATCAACCAGGACGGTGTCTCGATCTTCATGGTCGAGCAGAACGCCAGCCTCGCCCTCGAGATCGCGCACGAGGCCTATGTGCTCCAGACCGGCAAGATCGTGCTCTCGGGTCCGGCGCGCACGCTGAAGGACGATCCCCGCGTTCGCGACGCCTATCTCGGCGGCTCCGAGGCCGCGTAGCCGCTGCTGTCTCCACATCGTCATGGCCGGGCATAGCCGTCCGAAGGACGGCGTCGCTTTCCGCTCGCCTATGACCCGGCCATCCACGTCGTTCTTTGCCGCCAAGAACGAGGATGCCCGGGACAAGCCCGGGCATGACGACGTGGTCGGGCTGGTAAGTGTGACAATTATCTGAAAAGATCATACCGTTGGCGCGATGAGGCGCGCGGCGGGATGAGTTTCGTGACGAAGTCTATGCGGACGATTGAGTCCGGAACGGTGCTGCTGTTCGGCGGGCTCGTCGCCGCCAACATCGCCGCGTGGATCTGGGCCTTCGCGGCGTTCGGTGACCGGCCCGCGGTGATGGCGACGGCGCTGCTTGCCTGGGTGTTCGGCCTGCGCCACGCCGTCGATGCCGACCACATCGCCGCCATCGACAATGTCGTGCGCAAGCAGATGCAGGCGGGCGATACGCCGCGCAGTGTCGGTCTCTATTTCGCGCTCGGTCATTCCACCGTTGTCGTGGTCGCAACCATGCTGTTGGCGCTTGGCGTGGTCAGCCTTGGTGGCGACAGCCTGCTCAAGGATGTCGGCAGCCTGATCGGCACCTCGGTGTCGGCGCTGTTCCTCCTGCTGATCGCAGCGATCAACCTCGCCATCTTCGCCCGCCTGTGGCGGACGTTTCGCGCCGCGCGCGAGCAGGGCGTCCACGATTCCGCAGGTTTGGAGGCACTGCTCGGCCATCGCGGCTTTCTCGCGCGCCTGCTCGGCCCGATGTTTCGCCTGGTGACGAAGCCCTGGCACATGTTTCCGCTCGGATTGCTGTTCGGTCTCGGCTTCGATACCGCGACCGAGATCGGCCTGCTCAGCATCTCCGCCACCGAAGCGGCACGCGGTGCTTCGCTCGCCGACATCCTGGTTTTCCCCGCGCTGTTCGCATCAGGCATGGCGCTGGTCGATACCGCCGATTCCGCGCTGATGGTCAGCGCCTATCGCTGGGCCTTCGTCGATCCCATGCGCAAGCTCTGGTACAACCTCACCATCACAGGCGCATCCGTCGCGGTCGCGCTGTTGATCGGCGGCATTGAGGCGCTCGGCCTGATCAGCGACCGGCTCGGACTTAATGGCGGCGTGTGGGCGCTGGTCGATCGTCTCAACGCGTCGCTTGCCAATGTCGGCTTCGCCGTGATCGCGCTGTTCGTGATCGCCTGGCTGGTTTCGAGCCTGCTCTATCGCCGCATCTTCGCGGCGGCCTGAGGGCGTCAAGCCGACGCCGCGCTGGCTATCGGCTCGGCCGGTTGGTCGTCGCCGTTGGGATCGCCCGGCGCGGTCGCCCAGGCCAATTCCACCAGCGTCACGATCCTGCGTCCGCCGCCGTCGAGCTGGACCACGATCAGGCCCTGCTCCTCCATATAGCCGAGCAGACGCTGCGCCCGGCGCAGCGAGTGCGAGCCATAGGCGCGGGCGATCGCGGCATCGCCGGGGCAGGGCCAGCCTTCCTTGGCGGCGCGCGCGATCATCATGAACACGCCCTGCATATCGTCGGGCAGGATCGAGGCGCGCAAGCTCACCTCCTGCCAGGCATCGTCCTCGGCGATGTCGGTGCCGAGGCCCGCGCGCGCATGCGTCAGCATGCGACGGAATTCGATGAGGTCAGGCACGGACGTGCCGAGGCCCTCGATGCGGCAGCGAACCACGAATTCCTGATAGAGCACGCCGATGGCGCGGAAGCCGGCATCGGGCGCAGCCAGCACGGCGCGCAGCGTGCGATCGAGGCGCTCGCGCCGTTCTGCGAGCTCCTCGGCGCTGATCGGCACCTCGACCTCTTCGGTGCTGATCTCGGGCGCTGCCGCCTTGGCTGCGCGGAGCTGCTCCAGCAGGTCGGGCGCCGGCCGGCGCTGCGGCCGGCTCGCATCCGGCGGCGGCGCGGCCAGGATCACGGCGCGCGCATCCTCCAGCGTCGCTTCGGGCAGCGGCATCAGCCGCGGGGTCGAATTGCGCGGGGATGTTTCGGTCGGGCCGATGTTCAGCCGCAGCGGGCGGCGCGACAGCGCAGGCCCCAGCGCCATGAACTGTCCGCGTTCGAGATCGCGAAAGGCCTCCGCCTGCCGCCGCTCCATGCCGAGCAGATCGGCGGCGCGCGCCATGTCGATGTCGAGGAAGGTCCGGCCCATCAGGAAGTTCGAGGCCTCGGCCGCGACGTTCTTGGCGAGCTTGGCCAGACGCTGCGTCGCGATGATGCCGGCAAGGCCGCGCTTGCGGCCGCGGCACATCAGATTGGTCATGGCACCCAGCGATAGCTTTCGCGCCTCGTCTGAAACTTCGCCGGCGACAGCAGGCGCAAACAACTGCGCCTCGTCGACCACGACCAGCATCGGGTACCAATGATCTCGCTCGACGTCGAACAGGCCGCCGAGGAAGGCGGCCGCGCGCCGCATCTGGTTCTCGGCGTCCAGCCCCTCGAGATTGAGCACGGTGGAGACGCGATGCAGCCGGGCGCGCTCGCCGGCAACCTGCAGGCCGCGCTCGGTGTGATCCTCGGCCTCGATCACGAGGTGGCCGAAGCGCTCGGCCAGCGTGACGAAATCGCCTTCGGGGTCGATGATGGCCTGCTGCACCCAGGGTGCGCTCTGCTCCAGGAGGCGCCTGAGCAGATGCGACTTGCCGGAGCCGGAATTGCCCTGCACCAGGAGACGGGTCGCCAGGAGTTCCTCGAGGTCCATGGCCGCCCCGGCGCCCGCCGTGGTCAGCCCCATCTCGATCGCAACCGTCATGTCCCCGACTCAAAGCCCTGTCATTCGCGGCAAGGGCTTATCAACCGAAGCGGGATGCGTCGAGCGAAACAGCCGGGAACACGCCGCGTTGCCCACGGCGGAATTTCTGCTGGGATTTGAAAGCCGTAGTCCTGCGGGCGGGAACGGCGGGCGGGATCGGCGCTGCATCCAGACTTCGGCTAAGCCGTAATTGGTCGAGAATTGACCCGCCGGCCCGGTCCGTGTGACGGAATATTCGCTCCCTCCTTGTATGCATTATCCCAGTTGCCATCCCCGATCGGTTTGCCTTAGATGCTGCAACGCACCCGCGGATCACAACCGGGGCCCAAAAATCACACAAGATATCGAGGGGACGAACATGGCGCGCAACGTACTGATTTTGGGAGCTTCCTACGGCTCCCTGCTGGGCACCAAGCTGTTGATGGCCGGGCACAACGTGACCCTGGTCTGCCGCGCCAAGACTGCGGAGCTGATCAACCGCGACGGCACCGAGGTGCGCATCAAGCTGCGCGACGAAGCGGTGCACCGCGCGATCTTCTCGCGCGACCTGCCGGGCAAGCTGGATGCGGTGACGCCGCAGAATGTGGACGTCTCGCGCTATGACCTTGTTGGCCTTGCGATGCAGGAGCCGCAATACACCAACCACACGGTTCGCATGCTCATGGTCAAGGTCGCCGCGGCGAAGCTGCCCTGCCTGTCGATCATGAACATGCCGCCGTTGCCTTATCTCAAGCGCATCCCGGCGCTCGCCGATATGGATCTGGAGGAGGCTTACACCAATGCGCAGGTGTGGGAGCGGTTCGAGCCCGGTCTGGTGACGCTGTGCTCGCCCGATCCGCAGGCGTTCCGTCCGCCAGAGGAAGCGGCGAACGTGCTGCATGTCGGCCTGCCCACCAACTTCAAGGCCTCGGTCTTCGCCGACGAGACGCACAACAAGGTGCTGCGCGAGCTCGAGGCCGACATCGATGCCGTGACGCTCGACGGCAAGGACGTGCCGGTGAAGCTGAAAGTGTTCTCGTCCCTGTTCGTGCCGCTGGCGAAATGGTCGATGCTGCTCACCGGCAATTACCGCTGCATCACGCCGAACGAACCGCAGTCGATCCGCGACGCCGTGCATGGCGATCTCAAGCGCTCGCAGACGATCTACGACCATGTCGACGCCATCGCCCGCCGGCTCGGCGCCGATCCGGAGGACCAGGTCCCCTTCGCGAAATACGCCAAGGCCGCCGAGAGCCTGCTCAAGCCCTCCTCGGCCGCGCGCGCGGTCGCGAGCGGAGCGCCCTTCATCGAGCGCGTCGACCTCCTGGTGAAGCTGATCTCGCATCAGCTCGGCGCGCCCAATGCCGAGATCGACCGCACGGTCGATACCGTCGACCAGAAGCTGAACGAGAAGATCGTGCAGGGCGGATCGGGCGCGCAGTAGCGGCTCACGGACTCTCCCCATCGTCATTCCGGGGCGATGCGCAGCATCGAGCCCGGAATCCATCGGGCCCCAGGTCACGCTGTGAAATGGATTCCGGGCTCGCGCCGAGAGGCGCGCCCCGGAATGACACGGCGAGGCCGGCGTGTCGCCCTCTGTCAATCCTACGCCGCAAAAATATTCCACTTTACCGAAATTCGGAAATAGCGTATGTATCGTCCATCCCGGCTCACCTTGAGGGGCGATCGTACGTCGTCACGCTTCGCGAGCCGGGGATGCGGTGGACGCGGCAGCGTCGGCACGAGAGGGTGCGGGCAGGGCGGGTAGTCCCTGTGAGCCCGAGACCGCGTGTGGATGAGCGGCGCTGTTCGTTCGTCGTGCCAACATTTCGATGGCTACGTGCACGATGCCGTCGAACCCTGTGGCGCCAACGAATGCGCGTACGGCAAAACCGTGTGGTCCCGGCCGTCGTCGCTACGGTCAAGTCTTAGCGGAGGTGTGGAGCGTCCAACCGGGCTGGCCACATCGTCAATTCGCGGGGCGAGGGAGGCCAGAAGGAATTCGGCTCCCGGGAGAGCGCGGCATAAGCCGTCAACCCATCGCGCAGGGAAGGCCGTGTGTTGGGCTTCACCTGTATGCTGCTGTGCGGTCTCTTTGCGCTACATTTTCGCGCAGCGGACCGCGGGTGCCAAGCCGGCACCCGGTCTTCCCTGCGCCCTCTTGATTGAGAGGGTGATCAAGCAAAGCTCGGGCGACATGAGCCGCGAGGAGGCGAAGGCGTGTCTGCGATTGGAGCTGCTTGCCACAGGCGACGCTATCGTAGGGTGGGCAAAGCGAAGCGTGCCCACCACAAGCACATGGTGGGCACGGCGCTTGGCGCCTTTGCCCACCCTACGACACCTGCGAACGGACGAGCGATGCCGTGGCCTCATGCTGCGTCTACACACTCGCTGTCATCGCCCGGCCAGTGCGCAATTGCGCGCTAGGACCGGGCGATCCAGTAGTCCGAGACAGCAATGATTGAGCCGAGAAGCCGCGGCGTACTGGATTCCCCGCTTTCGCGGGGAATGACAGGGTCACTTGGAGAACCATACTGCTGCCACACACTCCGTCATTGCGAGCGCAGCGAAGCAATCCAGAATCCCTCCGCGGAAAGACTCTGGATTGCTTCGCTGCGCTCGCAATGACGGGGGAGAGAGCGCGCCCGCCGTCACCCCTGGCTTGCCACGCGCGCGCGATCGAAATGCTCCTCGATCTTGGGGCGGTCGCGGGTGCGCTCGAAGCTGGTGCACAGCAGCTCGGTCTCCTCGAGCGAGACGGGGGCGCGGTACAGCCGGCACATGAACTCGGCGGTGGCGCGGCCCTTGCCCGGGGCGGGGTTGCGCTCGGCCAGGAACATGCAATCGCGGCAGATGCTGGCATCGAGCCGCTGATGCGCCGCATCGAGATGATTGAGAACCTCACGGAGCGAGTCGCGCAGCCTGATGCATTCCTCGGTGCCGAGCGCATTGACCGCATTCAACACGTGATTGATCGGATCATGCTGGTTCAGGCATTTCTCACCCTGCGCCGTGACGTCCAGAACGACGGAGCGCTTGTCCTCCTGCGACGGCTTCCGGACCAGGAAGGATTTGCTCTCCAGCGTCTTCACGATCTGCGACGCGGTCGCCCTGGTCGCGCCAATGAAGCCGGCGAGCGCAGATGGCGTACGCGAAAAGCGATTGGCGCGGCCGAGAAAGCGCAGCGCCATCCACTCCCGATCGCGCAATCCGTGTTGATTTCCTTCGAAGTACCAGGCTCTGGCCGCCTGAACCAGCAGTTCGACTGCTTCGCGTGCCAACGGCATAAAATTCCTACCTCACCCCGGGAATCGCGTGTGCGGCGCCCCGAAGCCGCTTTCCACCATGGCGCACGAATATCTCGCGCAAAGCCGGATGCTCAGCCGTGTCCGATGAATGCCTCATGCCCAACACAAAGGCTTGGATGGCGAGATATTCGCCCAGGACCAATGAGCGTCGCAGGATGCTGCGCAAGAAACGGTGCCGCCGATGCCATTCCAACCACAAGGTCGTCGAACGCAAGCCCGAGTTGCCGTCACCTTTGGACGATGGATCGGAATTGCTCAACCGAAGCCCCTGAGTTCAAGTCACACGCAGACGTTTCTTTTGTTCCGTCGAAACGATGAATGAGCTTCTCAACAAAATCAAGTAGTGAGACTACTCGAGAGCGGATGTCGCTGCAGACCAATGTATTGTTCAAGTCAATCTGCTGGTCGGGACCCATGAAGGTGAACGTAATACACAGTCAAACAAGCCGGATGCACGTAGTTCTACGCAGGGCGGATTGCACGCATATTGCTGTCTGTCGTTGGTGCAGTTTGATCGAAGCTTGTGCAGGACGGGTGATGTGCACCACGAGAGTCATCCACAACTTCCGCGATCTGCTTCGGGAATTGCCAAGACAGCAACAGGGGAACTTGCAGAGAGTGCACGTGGCGGTTGTTGCTGAGACTATGCGGGGAGCATCATCTGCTTGTCGTCTTTCAGGACTATCTCATCCCGACGGCTGAGATTGGCGGCTAACACCGCCAGCGCACAAACGCCTGTGCAGTTTGTGCCACGACATGGAGCACCTCGTCAGGAGCGAGGGGCGCTGACCCGGCGCGGGCAGCACGCCGTGCCGCTAAAGCATGATCCGGAAAAGTGCGAAGCGGTTTTCCGAAAAGATCATGCTCAAACAATAACCTAAAGCGCGATGAGGATTCATCCTGATCTCATCGGGCTTTAGTCGCCCTTGAGCATATCCCTGAGCTCGCGGAACGGATCGGCGCTCGGCGGCGCCGAGGCGTCCTGGCGCATGGCCTGGTAGATCCGCGGCACCATGTCGACGGCCTGGTCGAGCCCCGAATCGCGCCCGGTTTGGTACCCGCCCATCAGGCGAAGATCGCGCGTGTCCTCGTATTTGGCGATCAGGGTGCGCAATTTGCTCACCAATTCCCGCTCCTCGGGATCCCACACGTTGTGCGCCAGCCGCGAGACCGAGGCCAGCACGTCCACGGCCGGATAGCGTGCCTGGTCGGCGATGTGCCTGGAGAGCACGATGTGCCCGTCGAGTGTGCTGCGGATGGTGTCGGCGATAGGCTCGTTGTGATCATCGCCGTCGACCAGCACGGAGTAGATGCCGGTGATGGTGCCGGATCCGTCCTCGCCGGGCCCGGCGCGCTCCAGGAGGCGCGGCAGGTCGGTGAAGACGGTCGGTGCGTAGCCCCGGGCCACCGCCGGCTCGCCGGCCGCCAGCGCGACCTCGCGGGCGGCATGGGCGAAGCGGGTGATCGAATCGACGATGAGAAGCACCGATTCGCCGCGGTCACGGAAATATTCGGCCACCGCCATCGCCGCCTTCGGCGCCAGCCGTCGCATCATCGGGCTTTCATCGCCCGTCGAGACGATGGTGACGGCGCGGTTGCGGTCGTTGCCGAGCACGTCCTCGATGAATTCGCGCACCTCGCGGCCGCGCTCGCCGACCAGCGCCAGCACGACGCTGTCAAAGCCCTGGCTGCGGGCGAGCATGGCGAGCAGCGTAGATTTGCCGACGCCCGAGCCGGCAAAGATGCCGACGCGCTGGCCGGCGCAGATCGGCGCAAACAGGTCGATCACGCGCACGCCAGTGCGCAGCGGCTTGTGGACGCGCGCCCGCTTCATCGCAGGCGGCGCCTCCGCCTCGGCCGAAACGGCCCTCGACCCCGGCGTGAGCGGCCCCATTCCGTCCAGTGGCACGCCCAGCGCATTGATGACGCGGCCCTTCCAGCTCGGATCCGGCGCGAACGACAGGGGCGGCATGCGATAGGCGACCGAGCCGAGCCCGCCGGCGAAGTGCCGGTCGAACGGCTTGGCCACGATGCCCTCGCTGTCGATCCGCACCACCTCGCCGATCTGGGGCTTGGCCCCGGTATTGACGCCGATCAGCTCGCCGAGCTTGACCGAACGCGACAGGCCGGAGACACGAAAATGCGTCGGCGCGATCTCGGAGATCGCGCCGCTGACGCTTGCCAGAGGCGTGCTCTGCTCGAGCTCGAGCAGCGCCCACTCAAGTTGCCGAAGAGCGTTCAAGGAAACCATCCACCCAATTACGCGCGACGCGCAAGCCGCCTCTCAAGTCTACTTGCCAGGATCGCCCAGCGTCTGGATTGCGTTGCGGAGCGTGCTCTCGGTGCCGTCGATCAGCGAGTTGGTGCTGTCGAAGGCGCGCGAGGCCGACATCAGCTTGGTCAATTCCATCATCGGATTGGCGCTGGAGCCCTCGACATAGCCCTGCTTGAAGCCATCGCGGCTGAAATCGGCGATGGCAGTCGCTGGCCGGTCGGGCGTGACGCCGGAATTGCCGTAGCGATCGAGAGTGGCATCGACAGGGATATTGAACAGGCCGATGGTGCCGATCTCGCTGTTGTCCTGGGTGATCGCACCGCTGCGCGAGATCGAGACCGGCCCGCCGTTCGGGTCGAGCGTGAGCTGCGCACCGCCGGAATCGATGACGGGGAAACCCGACACCGTCTGGAGGTCGCCATTGGCGGCGATCTGCAGGCGGCCGTCGCGGGTGTAGACCGTGCCGTTGGGGCCGGCGAAGGCGATCCAGCCCTGGCCGACCACGGCGACGTCGAGCGGGTTGCCGGTCTCGGTGATGTTGCCGGCCTCGCGGGAGATGATGTTGTCGCCGGGCGAGGAGAACGCGACCGGGTTGGCGCCGGCCCTGGAGAGCACCGTCTCGAATTTCACGACATCGGTGCGGAAGCCGGATGTGTTGACGTTGGCGACGTTGTTGGCGATCGTCTGGAGGCGCTTCTCGAGCGCGACCTGCGCCGACAATCCGACATAGAGGGCCGATTGCATGGCTTACCTGTTGAACTTGATATTCTGAAGCGTCGTGAGCATATCGGTGTCGAGACTGGCCGACGATGTCGAGGCGCCGGTGATCAGCACCAGCGCGGGGTTGGTCGAGCTGTCGTTCTGGGCCCGGGTCGCGTCCCACATCGCCGCGAAGCGCTGCACGAATTTGGTGACCTTGGCCGGGTCCTTGAAATCGGCGAGGTTGATCTTGTCCGTGATCATCTTGGCCTGCATGTCGATGTCGGACGAGCTGATCGTCGACGACCAGCCCTCTGCGGTCTGCACCACCTGGGTCAGGGCCTTGTCGGCGAGGATCTGGTAGGGGCTCGTGATCGAGGCAGCCTTGCGCGTGAAATACAGGGCGAGCCGAAGGCCCTCATTCTGGTCGCCGGCGTTCTGCTCCAGCGTCTGGGTGGCATAATGGCTGGTCGTGCCTGATGTGGCCGCTGTGCTCTGGGTCGCGGCGGCGCCGAGTGCTGCGAAGTTGAAGGCGGCGGCGAACTCCCGGTAGCGGCTGTCGCTCAGCTTGTTGGCGAAGGTGTTGGAGGTCGCGATGCCCTCGGTCAGCACCTTCCGCATGAACGCCTTGGCGTAGATCATGTCGTCGAGGCCATAAGCCTTCATCGCGTAGGAGTAGAGCCTATAGTTGTTCAGGAGATCGTCGATGCTTTTCACCTTGCCGATATTGGCAAGATAATAGGCGGTGTCGCGGCTCACGTCCGGCTGCTGCTCGACCTGAGTCAGCGACTTGCTCATGTCCGTCGTCAGCCTGGTGTAATCCGCGATGGTGGATAGCATGGCACGCGCCCCTCTGGTCGCCGCTGCGACCTCGTCGCAAGCTGCCGCGAGTTGCTTGCGCGGGGCTGGCGCGGCCGAAAGGACGCCCAAGCCAGCTTCGCGCAAGCGTGGCCGACTAGATGTTCCCGATGGGATCGGTGATGGAGCGGCGCGTTGGGCAGTTTCGTGGGGATTGTCATCACGGTGGCAGCACTGCTTGGCGGATTTGCCGCCATGGGCGGGCACCTGGCCGTGCTGATGCAGCCGTGGGAGTTCGTGATCATCATGGGCACCGCGGTCGGCACCTTCATCGTGGCCAATCCCTGGAAGACGGTCGTCGACACCGGGGTCGCCTGCATGCAGGCCGTCACCGGCGCGGTGCCCGGCCAGCGCTATTACCTTGACCTGCTCGGCGCGCTTCATGCCTTGATGCGCGAGTTGCGCGGCAAGGGCCGCAATGAGGTCGAGGCGCATATCGACGATCCCTCGTCCTCCGAGATCTTCAAGGCGTTCCCGAGCGTGCTCGGCGACCCGTCTTTGCTCCAGTTCATCTGCGACTATGTGCGCCTCATCATCATGGGCAATGCCCGTACCCATGAGATCGAGGCGCTGATGGACGAGGAGATCCACACCATCGTGAAGAGCAAGCTGACGCCCTATCATGCGCTGGTGGTGGTGTCCGAAGCGCTGCCCGCGCTCGGCATCGTCGCCGCGGTGCTCGGCGTCATCAAAGCCATGGGCGCGCTGGACCAGTCGCCGAAGCTGCTCGGCGGCTTCATCGGCGCGGCGCTGGTCGGCACCTTCGCCGGCATCTTCCTGTCCTACGGCATCATTTCGCCCTTCGCGCTGAAGATCAAGATGACGCGCGAGAAGAAGTGCCGGCCCTACATCATCGTCAAGCAAACCCTGCTGGCGTTCATGAACGGCGCCATGCCGCAGATCGCCGTCGAGCACGGCCGCAAGATGATCGCGAGCTCCGAACGGCCGTCGATCGACGTCGTCGAGAACGAGACGATCGCAGGTGCCAAGGCCGTCGTGGCCGACGCTGAACCCAAGGCTGCACGCGCATGACGATGGAAGACGTCGAGGTCGATCAGCGCAAGCAGCTGCCGAACTATCTGCTGGACGCCGCCGGCATCTCGATCGAGCGCATGCCGATGCTCAATGTGATCTTCGATCGCATGGCGGCATCGTGCACGGACAGCCTGCAGCCGATGGCCGGCACGCCCTGCTATTTCTCGGTCAACGGCATCACCAATGACCGTGTCGGCGACATCATCAAGGACTACGAGGGCAATGCGGTCGCCGCCGTGCTCTACGCCGAGCAGTGGGACTCCCGCGTCATTATCATGCTCGACCGTGACTTCGTGTTCACGATGGTCGAGGCGATGTTCGGCTCCGACGGTGCCGAGCCGCCGCTCGATGTCGAACGCACTTTCTCGAACATCGAGATCCGCCTGGTCCAGGCGCTGTTCGACCGGTTCGCCAAGGCGCTGCAGGCGGCTTTCGCCGGCACCTCCAACGTCACCTTCCGCGTCGAGCGGGTCGAGACGGCGATGGCGTCGCTGGCGATCGGGCGCGCCAGCAACATGTCGATCTGTGCGAACATGATGGTGCAGGCGCTTTATCGCGGCGGTCAGATGTTCCTGATCATTCCGCACTCCGCGCTCAACCCGCTCAGGCAGAAGCTTGCCCATGTCGTCGTCAGCGAAGGCGGCGCGGCCGATCCGCGCTGGCGCGAGCAGATGGAGAGCGAGGTTCACCGCACCGAGGTAACCCTGAGCGCGGTGCTCGACGAGAAGATGATCACCCTCGAGGACGTCGTCAAATTCAAGGTGGGGCAGGTCCTGGAGCTTGAGGCCACGCCGCGTACGCTGGCGCGGCTCGAGAGCAACAACCAGGTGCTGTTCTGGTGTCAGATCGGCCAGCTCGATGGCTACTACGCCATGCAGGTGGCAGATCCCGTCGATCAGAAGCGGGAGTTCGTCGATGATATCCTATCTCGTTGATGCGGTGCTGCTGATCGCGCTGGCCTTCACGAGCATGCGGGTGACCCGGATGCACCGCGAGCTCGCGAAGCTGCGCAGCTACCAGGGCGAGTTCTCGACCATTGTCCACGAGACCGCCGGCGCCTTCGACACCGTGATTACCGCGGCGCATGATTCCACGGCAAATCTGGGCCGGCTTGCCAATGTGCTGACCGCAAAGATCGATCAGGCCCATGAGGCGATCGCCGCACTCGATGCACGCAACGGGCTGCAGGGCGCCGTGACCGTGAATGGTCCCGAGGCCAATACGCACTAGAGCATGATCCGGAAAAGTGTGAAGCGGTTTTCCGAAAAGATCATGCTCAAACAAAGAGCTAAAGCGCGATGACGATTCAACCCAATCTCATCGCGCTTTAGGGCCGGAAGCGGCCGAAGAGATAGATCGGAACGTCGCGACGCTCCGGGAGCGGAACTACCAAGAGGCGATACCAGATGGCGCAATCCTTCGACTACGAATCTGCAACCGCATCCGACGATGCCGTGACCTCTCCGCTCGACCGGCTGGCGGAGATTGCCGCCCGCACCGCCGAGGAGACCGGCAAGTTCGCCAATGTGGATGCCATCATGCGCATTCCCGTCACCATGCAGGTGGTGCTGGGATCGGCGACCATCCCGGTGGCGAATTTGATGAAGCTCGGCCGTGGTGCCGTCGTTCCGCTGGATCACCGCGTCGGCGAGCCCGTCGACGTCGTGGTCAACGGCCGCGTCGTTGCCCGCGGCGAAGTGGTCGTCGTCGAGGAGGACAATTCCCGCTTCGGTGTCTCGCTGACCGAGATTGTCGGACCGCTGGGGCAGGGTGATTCCTGACCATGGCGGCACCGGTCGCTCCCATCAAGCAGCGCGGCGTTGCCACGCTGGGCGGAACGGAAAAGGTCGCGGCGCTGCTGCTGGCCATGGGCCGCCAGGCCGCGGCCAGCGTGCTCGCGCAGTTCGAACCGCAGGACATTCGCGTCGTCACCAAGGCCGCGGCCGAGCTGAGGCCGATCACGGCGCAGGAACTCGAGGCAATCGTTGAGGAATTTGCCCAGCAATTCTCGATGGGCGCCAACATCCTCGGCACTCTCGGCGGCCTCGAAGCCGTGCTGGGCGACGTGCTTCCCGCCGACCAGGTCACCGCAATCATGTCAGACCTGCTCGGAAATTCCAGCCGGTCGGTGTGGGATCGCGTCTCGTCGGTGTCGGAAAATTCGCTGGCGACCTACCTTTCCAAGGAACATCCGCAGACCGCGGCGCTGATCCTGTCCAAGGTCAAGCCGTCCTGCGCCGCCAAGGTGATGAGCCAGCTGCCGTCGAGCCTGCGCAACGAATTGATGCGGCGAGTGCTCAGCCTCAAGCCGATCGTCGACGATGCGATGAAGGTGCTCGAGAAGACGCTGCACGAAGACCTGACGCTCAATTTCGCCCGCAATCTCGGCGCGGACACTTACGCCCGTGTCGCCGACATCATCAACAAGATGGAGCGCGGTCATATCGAGGACATGCTGAAGAGCCTGTCGGAAAAGCGGCCGAAATCGGCCGAAGTGCTGAAGGAGCTGCTGTTCACCTTCGACGACGTCATCAACCTGGCGCCGAAGGCGCGCACCATGATCTTCGATCAGGTGCCGACCGACCGCATCGTCGTGGCGCTGAAGGGCACCGACAAGCATTTCCGCGAGTTGATCCTGTCCGCGGTCGCCTCGCGCGTTCGCCGCGTCGTCGAAGCCGAGCTCGCCATCGGCGAGCCGTCGAACCAGCGCGACGTGCTGGAGGCGCGCCGCGTGATCACTGATCTTGCACTCGACCTCGCTGAAAAGGGTGAAATCGAGCTCAACCCCGATCAGGAGGATGAGCTGGTCTTCCGCTGACCGCTGAACGGGCATGGCAGAATCCGATCAGGAGAGCAAAACAGAAGAGCCGACCGAGAAGAAAGTCCGCGATGCGCTCGAACAGGGCAAGATTCCGGTCTCTCGGGAGGCGTCCATGTTCGCGTCCATGACGGCGCTGATGGTGATTCAGGCGTTCCTGATCGGTCAGGGCGTGCAGCAGCTGACGCCGACCTTGAAGGGCTTTCTCGACGATCCCGACGGCTTCCCGCTTCATACCGGTGCAGACGCGCAGAACCTGCTCACCGTGGTCGGCCTGGAGGCCCTGCGGTTGCTGGTGCCGCTGGTCGTGATCCTGGCGGTGTTCGGGCTCGCAGCGTCGCTGCTGCAGAACGCGCCGCGCCTGGTGCTGGAGCGCATTCAGCCCGACTTCTCCCGTATTTCGCCCGCGAGCGGCTGGAACCGCATCTTCGGAACTCAAGGGCTCGTCGAGTTCGCCAAGTCGATGTTCAAGCTCGTCTCGGTGACGGCAGTCGTCTGCTTCGTATTGCGCTCGTCGGAGGCGAGGGCGTTCGAAGCGATGTATACCGATCCGGTCGCGCTGCCCGAGATGATCCTCACCATCGCGATGCGGATCGTGTCGGCGATCTGCATCGCGACGATCGTGCTGGTCGCGATCGATCTTGCCTGGGCGCGCTTCCACTGGCGGCGCGAGCTGCGCATGACCAGGCAGGAGATCAAGGACGAGCACAAGCAGGCGGAGGGCGATCCGCTGATCAAGGCGCGCCTGCGTTCGCTCGCGCGCGACCGCTCGCGCCAGCGCATGATCGCTTCCGTGCCGCGCGCAACGCTGGTGATTGCGAACCCGACGCATTTCGCGATCGCGCTGCGCTACAATCGCGACGAAAACCCGGCGCCGCTCGTGGTCGCCAAGGGCATGGACGTGATCGCGCTGAAGATCCGCGAGGTCGCCGAGCAGAGCAAGATCCCGGTGATCGAGAACAAGGCGCTCGCCCGTGCGCTTTACGAAGCGGTGCAGGTCGATCAGGTGATACCGGCCGAATTCTTCCGTCCCGTCGCCGAGATCATCTATTTCCTGCAGTCAAAGCAGGCCGCGCGGCCCGCGAAGGTTCAGTAGAATCGCCGGAATGGTGCTCCGCGCAACAGCTTGACGAAAGCTTAACGCCCTAGGGTTCTCGCCAATGAACCATAATGGGGCCGTCGTGGGACCGCTTTATCTCTTCGAACTCGCATCGTCGCAGGCACGCTGGCTCGAGCTTCGTCAGTCGACCATTGCCACCAATGTCGCCAATGCCAATACGCCGGGATTCAAGGCGCGCGATGTCGAGCCGTTCAATAAGGTGCTCGACGCGGTGCCGGTGAGACTGGCCACCACGTCACCCGGCCACATGCAATTGTCGCCGGCGGAAACCGACACGCGGGCTACCGCCAAGAAGGACAGCTGGGACGTCGTCCACTCCGGCAACTCCGTGAGCCTTGAGCAGGAGATGATCAAGGGCAGCGACGTCAATCGCGACTATTCGATGAATTCGGCGATTGTGCGCTCGTTCAACCGCATGGTCATGACCAGCGCGAAGACCTGAGGTGAACTGACATGCTTGACGCTCTATCGGCATCATTGACGGTTGCGAGCTCCGGGCTCGAGGCGCAATCGACGCGCATGCGGGTCGTCTCGGAAAACCTCGCCAACGCCACCTCGACCGGGCACACCGCGGGGGCCGATCCCTATCAGCGCAAGACCATCACCTTCGATGCCGCGCTCGATCGGGCCTCCGGCACGCAGCTGGCGAAGGTCAAGGAAATCGGGCTCGACACCACGCCTTATCGCGTCGAGTACGACCCGGGACATCCCGCTGCCGACAAGGCCGGCTACGTCAAGATGCCCAACGTCAACATGATGATCGAGATGGCGGACATGCGGGAGGTCAACCGCTCCTATGAGGCCAATCTCCAGGTCGTGAAGCAGGTGAGGTCGATGCTCGGCATGACCATCGACCTGCTGAGGAGCTGACAATGCTGGAAGCGATTTCATCCACCGTGATCACCGCAGCGCAGGCGGCGTCTCGCGCGACCGAGACACAAGCCATTGCGCCTACGGGGGCGTCCCCGGTCCAGTCCGCCGACGATGTCGGCTTCGATTCCGTGATGAAGCAGGTGACCACGGACGTGATCGGAACGTTGAAGACGGGCGAAGCGGCGTCGATCTCGGCGATGCAGGGCAAGGAATCGACGCGAAAGGTCGTTGAGGCGCTGATGTCGGCCGAGCAGGCCTTGCAGACCGCGGTCGCGGTTCGCGACAAGGTCGTGCAGGCCTACCAGGAAGTCGTTCGAATGTCGATTTGATCTGAAGGAGTGACCTAAGTGAAATCGCTCGCCATCGCCGCGACGGGCATGAATGCCCAGCAGACCAACATCGAAGTCATCGCGAACAACATCGCCAACATCAACACCACGTCGTTCAAGCGCGCGCGTGCGGAGTTCACCGATCTGTTTTACCAGATGGACCGCATGCAGGGGGTCGCAAATGTCAACGGCTCCTCGCCGATTCCGGAGGGCGCAAATCTGGGTCTCGGCGTCAAGTCGGCGGCGATCCGCAAGCTGCACATCCAGGGCGCGCTGACGCAGACCGGTAATCCTTACGATCTCGCGATCAACGGCCGGGGCTGGTTCCAGGTGCTGGGCCCGAACAACGAGGTGCAATACACCCGCGCGGGATCGTTCAACACCAACGCGACCGGTCAGCTGGTGACGATGGACGGCTACCTGTTGGATCCCAACATCACGGTGCCGCAGGGGACGGTGCAGGTCACCGTGAACCAGACCGGCCAGGTCTTCGCCAAGCTGGATACGGAGGTCAATCCGCGCCAGATCGGCCAGCTCAACCTTGCTAATTTCGCCAACGAGGCAGGCCTCGAGCCGCTCGGCAGCAATCTCTATCGCGAAACCACGGCGTCGGGCGCCCCGGTGGTTGGCCTGCCCGGCGATGCAGGCTACGGCAAGATCAACCAGCAATATCTCGAAGCTTCGAATGTCGATCCAGTCAAGGAAATCACCGAGTTGATCTCGGCGCAGCGCGCCTACGAGATGAACGCCAAGGTGATCCAGGCGTCGGATGACATGGCCTCGACGGTATCGAAGGGTCTCAGTCGCTAGTTTCGGTGTGTCCATGTTGAACTGGGTGGGCCTGATCGTGCGCGGGTTGGCCGCCGCGCTGCTGGTTCTCGACTTCGCGGGGTACGCCGCCGCGGACGAGAAGCGGCTTCCCGTGCCCGCGATGTCGATCCGCGCCGGCGAGCTGATCAGGGAAGACATGATCACCGAACGCAGCTTTGACCAGAATGCTCTCGGCGTCGCTATGTTCGTCGAAGGGCGTCAGGCCCTCGTCGGCCGGATGGCGCGGCGGGCGCTGTTGCCGGGTCAGCCGATCCCGACCAATTCGGTGGAGGACCCCTGGACCATCGCCCGCGGCGCGACGGTGAAGGTGGTTGTCGAAGACTCCGGCTTGTCGATCGTGACGTACGGATCGGCGATGCAATCCGGTGCGCCGGGTTCGCTCATCACCGTGCGAAACACCGACACTGGCGTGATCATCAGGGCCATCGTCCAGCCGGACGGCACCGTCAAGGTCGCGGACGGGTCATGACCAGAGTCCTGATCGCGCTTCTGCTGATCCTCTGCGCCGCCAGCGCCCATGCGGCCGTCCGCATCAAGGACATCGCTGACATCAAGGGCCTGCGCGAGAACCAGATCATCGGCTATGGCCTGGTGATCGGCCTCAACGGTACCGGCGACACCCTGCGCAACGCTCCTTTCACGGAACAGTCGCTGCAGTCGATGCTCGAGAACATGGGCATCAACGTCCGCAACGAGACGAGCAGCACGAACAATCAGTCGCGGCCGACGACGCTGCGCACGCGGAACGTCGCCGCCGTGATGGTGACCGCGGACCTGCTGCCCTCGATCGGGCCGGGCGAACGGATGGACGTCACCGTGTCGTCGCTTGGCGATGCGACCTCGCTGCTCGGCGGCACGCTGGTGATGACGTCGCTGCGCGCGGCGGACGGCGCGGTCTACGCAGTGGCGCAAGGTGCCGTCACAGTTGCTGGTTATAGCGTCGGGGGCCAGGCCCAGAACGTCAGCCAGGGCACGCCGACCGCAGGCCGCATTCCGAACGGCGCGCTGGTGGAGCGCGAGGTGCAGGGAAGCCTCCACGAGATGGAGTTCCTGGTGCTGGAGCTGAAGAACCCCGATTTCGTCACGGCGACGCGGATCCTCGACGCCGTCAACCGCTATGCCGGCGGCCGCTATCGTGCCCAGATTGCCTTTGAGCGCGACTACCGGACGATCGTGCTGTCGAAGCCGCGCTATGTCGGCCCGGTCCGCTTTCTCGCCGAGATCGGCGAGCTGACCGTCGAGCCCGACACCCCCGCGCGCGTCGTGATCAATGAGCGCACCGGCACGGTGGTGATCGGACGCGACGTGCGGATATCAACCGTCGCTGTCACGCATGGCAACCTGACAGTTCGCGTCACCGAGCTGCCCGTGGTGTCGCAGCCGGCGCCGTTCTCGCAAGGCCAGACCGTCGTCGTGCCCCAGACCATCGTCGAGGCCAATGAGGCCGGATCGCAGGTAGCGATCCTGAGCGGCGTCGATCTGCAGCGCCTGGTGCGCGGATTGAACCAGATCGGACTGAAACCATCCGGCATCATCGCGATCCTCCAGGCGATCAAGACCGCCGGCGCGCTGCAGGCTGAAGTCATCGTGCAATGATGCGCAAGCGTCGTGCAAGCTTGGTCGCTCAATGCTCAGGTCCTGACCGGGAATCGCACGCGGGCCGATGCTGAAGCTTGATCACAAAGCGTACCTCCTTCTGGCCACGGTGTTCGTGCTCGCGCACGCTTCGCCTGTGCTCGGGCTGGACGAACCGAAGCCGTCGAAGCCGCTCAATCTGCTCTCGTTCGCACGCGCTCGCGCGCCCGGGCCGCAGAGGTCGCATGCACAGGCAGCGTCTGTTCCAGGCGATAATTCGCGGGCCACGGCCTGGGCGGCCGAGGATGCAGGGCCCGCCACCACCGGTGCGGTGCCCGAAGCGGCCGCTGCAGCACCGGCTCCCGTTCCGGCGCGTCCGGCGAAGTCAGGCGGCGGCATGGCGCCGCCGAAGCCGGTGCCGGCACAAACCGCTGCGCCCGCGGACAACGAAGTCGCGCTGTACTGTAGCAACGTCGCCGATCCAGCCGTCGACGCCAGGCTCGCCTGGCAGCTGAAAGAGCTGGAGAAGGCCGAGAACCTGCTGCGCGAGCGGATCGCCGAAGTCGAGGCCAAGCGGGCCGAGTATGAGAAGTGGATGGCGCTCCGCGACGACTTCCTGAAGAAGGCCGAAGCCAGCGTCGTCGAGATCTACTCGCGCATGAAGCCGGACGCGGCCGCGACCCAGATCGCGGGCATGGCGGACGAAACAGCCGCAGCGGTTCTTGCAAAGTTGAGCCCGAGGAGCTCGAGCGCGATTTTTAACGAGATGGAGACCGGGCGCGCAGCGCATCTCGCTGACCTGCTCGGTGGAATGCGTCGTGTGGATGACGGGAAGACCAAGTAAATGAAGACGCCATGCCTCATCCTGTCGCTGTTGCTTCTCGCCGGGTGCTCCCATGATCCGGCAGAAATCCTGACCGGCCCGAAGCTGTCGCCCGTGGGCAGCGGCCTGAGGACGCCGGCCGAGCCTATTCCGGTGACGCCCCGCGTGCACCAGCCCGTCAGCTATCGCTCGACCTGGGACGACGGTACCGATCTCTACCGCGATCCCCGTGCGCGCCGCGTCGGCGACGTCGTGACGGTGATCATCTCGATGCAGGACAAGGCCAAGCTCGACAATAAGACCGATCGCTCTCGCGATTCGCAGATCCAGTTCGGGTTGAACTGGCTGATGGACGTCGCAGGATGGAAGGACAAAGGCCAGGCCAACGCCAATCTCAACACCAATACGCAGATCAAAGGCAACGGGCAGATCGACCGCTCCGAAGACATCAAGCTTTCCATCGCGGCCGTCGTCACCGACGTGCTGCCGAACGGAAACATGATGATCAGCGGCTCGCAGGAGTTCGGCATCAACACGGAGATGCGCGTGCTCAATGTCGGCGGCATCGTGCGTCCACGGGATATTTCGCGAACCAACACGATCTCCTACGAGAAGATCGCCGAGGCGCGCGTGTCCTATGGTGGTCGCGGAAATCTGTCTGACGTGCAGCAGCCTGGTTGGGGACACCGGATCTATGATGCAGTGGCACCGTTCTGAGGCTCGCGCGTCGTGGGAGCGGGGGGCGTCATGCGCCTGATCGCGGCCGTCGTCGTGCTGACCCTGATCGCGATAGGCGCCGGCGCGCTTGCTGGCCTGCATCTGTTCGCCGCCGCCGAGCGCGTCGCCGATGCAAAGAAGGGCGCTACCCCGCCGCCGGTCGCGTCGAGCTATTCGGGAAGCGCGCGGCTGAGAAAGCTGTCACCGATCGTGACCAATCTTGCGGCCCCAGCCAACAACTGGGCCCGGGTCGAGGCCTCCATGGTGACCGACAGCATGAGTGACGAGGACGCCGGCATCCTCGCTGCCCATATCAGCGAGGACATCGTCACCTATCTCCGCTCGGCCTCGGTCACGCAGTTCGAAGGCACGCGAGGGCTTCAGCATCTGCGCGACGATCTGTCCGAACGCGCCAGCATCCGCTCGTCCGGCAAGGTCCGCGAATTGATCATTGAGACGTTGGTGATCCAGTGAAATTGAGAATCCTGCTGCTCGCATTGCTGCTGGTCGTGCTGCCCGAAGTGGCATTCGCCCAGATTCCGGACCTCAACTCGCTGCTGCCGCCAGGCAACGGCTCGACCAGTGGCCGCATCATCCAGCTCATGGCGCTGCTGACGGTGCTGTCCGTCGCACCGGGACTGCTCATCATGGTCACGAGCTTTACCCGCTTCGCCGTCGCGCTGTCGTTCCTGCGCGCCGGGCTCGGTCTTCAGACGACGCCTCCGAATCTCGTGCTGATCAGCCTCGCACTGTTCATGACCTTCTACGTCATGGCACCGACTTTCGATCGGGCCTGGGAGACCGGCGTGCAGCCGCTGATGAAGAACGAGATCTCGGAGGAGGACGCCTATCTGAAGATCAGCGATCCGTTCCGCGAGTTCATGCTGGCACACGTCCGGGACAAGGATCTGCAGACGTTCGAGTCGCTCGCAGCAGAAAGCTTTCGCAAGAAGTTCGACGACAAGCGCATCGACATGCGCGTCATCATCCCGGCCTTCATGATCTCCGAGCTCCGGCGTTCGTTCGAGATCGGTTTCCTCATCATCCTGCCGTTCCTCGTCATCGACATGATCGTGGCGACGCTGACCATGTCGATGGGCATGATGATGATGCCGCCGTCGATCCTCGCGCTGCCGTTCAAGGTGCTGTTCTTCGTGCTGATCGACGGCTGGAATCTGCTTGCTTCCGGACTGGTACGATCCTTCTCGTGAGGGCGATCACCGGCCCACGAGAATCGTTAAGGTTAGTAAAGAGTAATATTAACCATATGATTTTGCTGATGAATTCAATCCAGCTTTAATCCGGAAGCAAGATTCGGCGTGCTAGCACTGCGGCACGGCGGGTTGGACCCTATCCACATCAGTCCAAAGGCATGATGCCGCCCCTCCGTACCGGTGGAAGCCCGGTATGTCCCCTCGTGAAAATGTAACGCGTACATAAAGGGACATTCGCAATGTCAAGCCTGCTTACGAACTCGACCGCCATGACCGCACTCCAGACCCTGCGGTCTGTGAGCTCCCAACTCGCCAACACGCAGACCCGCATTTCCACCGGCCAGCGCGTCTCGACCGCCTCCGACAACGCCGCCTACTGGTCGATCGCGACCTCGATGCGCGCCGACAACGCTGCGCTCTCCGCGGTCTCAGATTCGCTCGGTCTGTCGGCCGCGACGGTCGATACTGAATATACTGCTCTGACCTCTGTTGTCGGTGACAGCAACGGCGGCCTGACCAAGCTGCAGTCGCTGCTGGTGGAAGCCAAGACGGCTGGTATCGACCGCACCAAGATTCAGGCTGACGTCACCCAGATCCAGCAGCAGATGCAGGCGACCGCGGCTGCGGCGACCTTCAACGGCGTGAATTGGCTGAGCACGACGACGGCAACGCCGACGACGGTCAACCTGGTGTCGTCCTATTCGCGCGTTGGCGGCACGCCGACCACCGGCTCCATCGCCCTGACCGTCGCCAACTACTCGCTCTATACCTCGTCGACCAGCGGCATCCTGGACAAGGTGAGCGGCGGTTCGTCGGTCAACACGATCGACATCAGCACGCTGACGGACTCGGCGGCTGACCAGACCACGCTCGATGGCTACATCGCGCAGGTCACTGGTGCGATCAACTCCGTGGCTTCGGCCGCGGCGAATCTCGGTGCCGTGAAGAACCGTATCTCGACCAACACCGACTTCGTGAAGTCGCTGATGGACTCGGTGAGCCGCGGTATCGGCCAGCTCGTCGATGCCGACATGAACCAGGAGTCCACCCGTCTGTCGGCCCTCCAGGTCCAGCAGCAGCTCGGCGTCCAGGCGCTCTCGATCGCCAACAGCAGCAGCCAGAGCATCCTCTCGCTGTTCCGCTAGGTCCGACGACAATCTGAGGGGCCGCGCTTCTCGCGAAGCGCGGCCCTTTCGTTTGAAGCAACGTCAAGCGCACGCCGAAACTTTGGCTTCGCTGTTGCGGCGAAGACACAGAGCCACAAGCCTCGCACAAGCTTCGAGCGTTACGGTCGCCGTACGACAGGTTGGGCCCTCAACGCTCTTGCGCAGCCCAAAGGCATGACGCCGCCCTGTCGTACCGGTGCAAGTCCGGTATGTCCCCAAAACAACTCGATCTTCAAAGGGACATCAAAATGGGTTCTAGCCTTCTCACCAACTCCGCCGCCATGACCGCGCTGCAGACGCTGCGCAACGTCAGCTCCAGCCTGCAGACCACGGAAAACCGCATCTCGACCGGCCAGCGCGTCGCCACCGCGTCGGACAACGCAGCCTACTGGTCGATCGCAACCTCGATGCGCGCCGACAACGCCGCGCTCTCCGCGGTCTCCGACTCGCTCGGTCTGTCGGCTGCGACCGTCGACACCGAATATACCGCTCTGACCGCGGTTGTCGGCGACAGCACCGGCGGCCTGACCAAGCTGCAGGCGCTGCTGGTCGAAGCCAAGACCGCCGGTATCGATCGCACCAAGATCCAGGCCGACATCACCCAGATCCAGCAGCAGATGAAGGGCACCGCCAATGCGGCGACCTTCAACGGCGTGAACTGGCTGAGCACGACGACGGCGACGCCCGCGACCTTCGACCTGGTGTCGTCGTTTTCGCGCGTCGGTGGCACGCCTACCATCGGCTCCATCACGCTGACGATCTCCAACTATTCGCTCTACACCTCGTCCACCAGCGGCATCCTCGACAAGGTGAGCGGCGGTGCATCGGTCGACACGATCAGCATCTCAACGCTGACCGATTCGGCCGCGGACCAGACCACGCTCGATGGCTACATCTCGCAGGTCACCACCGCGATCAACTCGGTAGCCTCGGCCGCTGCCGACCTCGGCGCCGTCAAGAACCGCATCGCAACCAATACCGACTTCGTCAAGACCCTGATGGACTCGGTGAATCGCGGTGTCGGTCAGCTCGTCGACGCCGACATGAATGCGGAATCCACCCGCCTTCAGGCGCTTCAGACCCAGCAGCAGCTCGGCGTCCAGGCGCTCTCGATCGCCAACCAGAACAGCCAGAGCATCCTCTCGCTGTTCCGCTAACCCTGAACACGACCTGAGGGAGCCGCGCTTCTGGCGAAGCGCGGCTCTTTTCATTTGGGTGCGTTGTTGGCGTGCCGGAAAGATCTCGACTTCGCCCTCGAACTGCCGCTCCTCCCCAGTGCAGTTACGGCGCCACAAGCTTCGCGCAAACTTCGCGTGCTATCGCCGCCGTTACGGCAGGTTGAGCGCGCTTTTTTGCAGCCCAAAGGCATGATGCCGCCCGGTCGTACCGGTGCAAGCCCGGTATGTCCCAACAATTTCAAGTCGTTTTCAGGGGACGTCAAACATGAGTTCTAGCCTTCTCACCAACTCCGCAGCAATGACCGCGCTGCAGACGCTGCGCAACGTCAGCTCCAATCTGCAGACCACCGAAAACCGGATCTCGACCGGCCAGCGCGTCGCCACCGCGTCGGATAACGCCGCCTACTGGTCGATCGCGACCTCGATGCGCGCCGACAACGCCGCGCTCTCCGCCGTCTCCGACTCGCTCGGTCTGTCGGCTGCGACCGTCGACACCGAATACACCGCGCTGACCGCCGTTGTCGGCGACAGCACCGGCGGCCTGACCAAGCTGCAGTCGCTGCTGGTGGAGGCCAAGACCGCCGGTATCGACCGCACCAAGATCCAGGCCGACATCACCCAGATCCAGCAGCAGATGAAGGGCACCGCCGCGGCGGCGACCTTCAACGGCGTGAACTGGCTGAGCACGACGACGGCGACGCCCGCGACGTTCGACCTGGTGTCCTCGTTTTCGCGCGTCGGTGGCACGCCGACCATCGGCTCCATCACGCTGACGATCTCGAACTACTCGCTCTACACCTCGTCCACCAGCGGCATCCTGGACAAGGTGAGTGCCGGCGCATCGGTCGACACGATCAGCATCTCAACGCTGACCGACTCGGCAGCCGACCAGGCCACGCTCGACGGTTACATCACGCAGGTCACGGCCGCGATCAACTCGGTAGCCTCGGCTGCCGCCGACCTCGGCGCCGTCAAGAACCGCCTCGCGACCAACACCGACTTCGTCAAGACCCTGATGGACTCGGTGACCCGCGGTGTCGGCCAGCTTGTTGACGCCGACATGAACGCGGAATCCACCCGCCTGCAGGCGCTCCAGACCCAGCAGCAGCTCGGCGTCCAGGCGCTGTCGATCGCCAACCAGAATAGCCAGAGCATCCTCTCGCTGTTCAAGTAAGCCTCGGCTTCGAAAGCGACCGTGCTCCCTTGGGAGCACGGTCCCGCCTCGACCGGCGGACGTGACGGCACATGACGTGCCCGCAATTGATTTCCTGACGCCAGACGTCAAAGCGACGTGTCGTTCGCGCGGGCGCTCGCTCGTTGCCGTTGAGCCGGTTGCGACGTCTGAACTTCCTGCAAAATTGCAACGCCTCGCCTGCGAAGCGACTTATTCGCATGCTCGCGCAACCCTCAGACAAGGTTGGCAGCGGAGTGTCCTTGCCATCCGCATTGGTACGAGGTCACATGCTCAGTCGCGCGCAGCTACAGCAGCTGCTCAACAATCTGCTGGAACTTGGGCCGCGACGTCTGATGGCCTTGGGATTGATCGGCTTCGCCGTCCTCGTCACCGTGGTCGGCGGCGCCTATTATCTGAGCCGTCCGGAATACGAAACGCTTTATACCGGCCTCACGCGCGAAGACGTGACACGCATCGGGGCTGCGCTGCGCGAGCAGAACATCACCTTCGATATCAGCGCGGCCGGTGATGCCGTCTCGGTGCGACCGAGCCAGACCGCGCAAGCGCGAATGCTGCTCGCCGAGAAGGGGCTGCCGACCAGCGCCAATTCCGGTTACGAGCTGTTCGACAAGATCGGTTCGCTCGGGCTGACTTCATTCATGCAGGAGGTGACAAAGCTGCGTGCACTCGAGGGCGAGATTGCGCGCACCGTGCAGCTGATGAAGGGCGTCAAGGCGGCACGGGTGCACATCGTGATGCCGGTACGCGGCTCGTTCCGCGCGACGCAGCAGCCGCCTTCCGCGTCGGTGGTGCTGCGCACCGACGGTGCGATCGAGGCGCGGACGGCGCAGTCGATCCGCCACCTCGTCGCGGCCGCCATTCCCGGCATGACGCGCGACAAGGTCACGGTGCTCGATGCCGACGGCTCGATGCTGCTGGCGGAGGAAGACGAGGCCAGCGCCGCGCCGACCAAGATGGCGAGCCTTCAGAAGACCGTCGGCGGAATGGTGCAGGAGAACATACGCAAGGCGCTGACGCCCTATCTGGGGCTGGACAATTTCGAGGTCAGCGTCGCGCCCCAGCTCTCGACCGACAAGCGCCAGATCAACGAGACGGTCTACGATCCGGAGACACGCGCCGAGCGTTCCGTACGCAACGTTCGCGAAAACGAGAAGTCATCGAACGCCGATCGCTCGACGCCGACGACGGTCCAGCAAAACCTGCCGGACCAGCAGGTCAATGCCGGCGGCACCAAGAATTCCAGCGAAGACAAGACCCGCCGCGAGGACGTCACCAATTTCGAGGTCTCGTCCAAGACCACGACGACGGTCAGTGACGGCTACTCGGTCAAGAAGCTCTTCATCGCCGTGCTGGTCAACCGGGCTCGGCTGGTCGCCGACCTCGGCGACAAGACCAACCAGGCCATCGTCGACAGCAAGCTCGGCGAGATCAGCCAGCTGGCGGCAACCGCCGGCGGACTGGACAAGACCCGCGGCGACCAGATCCAGGTGACGGCGGTCGACTTCGTGGAGGGCTCGCGCGATCTGGCGCCGGTGCCGCCGATCAGCTTTGTCGAGATGATGAACAAGCAACTCGGCAGCGTGATCAATGCGGTGACCATCCTGGCCGTCGCTTCGATGCTGGTCTGGTTCGGGCTCCGGCCGGCGGTCAACGGCATCCTGACCCATCGTGCAGCGCAGGAACAGAGCGAGGCGGCCGAAGCCGCTGAACTCGAAGCTGCCACGGCGCTCGCTTTGGCTGAGAGCCACGACCCCGAGCTCAATCTCGTCGAGGACCTCGAAGGCAAGATGCAGCGTACGCCGCAGAAGCGGCTCGAGCAGATCGTCCGCCTCGATCAGATGCAGGCGGCAGCAATCCTTAAGGACTGGATGCGACGCGAGGAGGCGGCATGAACGCGGCAATCGGAAAACTCCTGACGCAATTCGACGCCAACGGCCGGGCCAAGTCACCTCCGGCTCCGCTGCCCAAGGTCCAGGACGTGCTGACGAAGCAGAAGGAGGTTCGGCGCGAGCCGCAGCCTCAACCGCAGCGCGGGGAACGCCAGGCACAATCGCAGCCGCAACTTCAATCGCCGCCGCCGGCGTCTGCGCCGGAAGCAGCACCGCTGAACCTTCTCGAAGACGCCTATCGGCGCGGCCATGCTGCCGGTGTTGCGGAGGGTGAAGCCAAGCTCGCCGAAGAGCGGGTCCGCAGTGCGATCCGGCTGGGAGAGGAGCGGGCCAAATGGTCCGACCAGCAGGCCGTCGCGATCGTCAACGGCTTCGACGCGGCCTGCCGCGAGATCGAGAGCAACATCGCAAGCACGGTGGCTCGGATATTGCTGCCGTTCCTCGCTGAAGCGGTCCGCGACAAGGCGATCGGATCCCTGGTCGAGCAGATCGCGGCGTTGACCTCGAACTCGCCCGTGTCGGTGTTCCGCGTCACCGGCCCCAGCGAGCTCATCGACCTCGTCAGGGCACAACTCAATCTGGCCGGCCGCACCGGTGTCGAATACCAGTCGGCCGACACCGTCGAGGTCCGCGTCCTTGCCGATCAGACCACGATCGAGACGCGGATCTCGACCTGGGTCGACCGGCTGAACGAGGCGCGCCGGTAGTTGCACCATGGAGGAGGTCAAGCACGAGCTGGTCATCATCCGCAGGCGGAGCGCCTTCGAGGACGAGAAGGCGCACGGCGGCGTCTGGAAGATCGCCTACGCGGACTTCATGACCGCGATGATGGCGTTCTTTCTGGTGATGTGGCTGCTCAACGCGCTGAATCAGGATCAGAAGCAGATTGTCGCAAGCTACTTCAATCCGATCAAGCTCGCCGAGAACGCGCCCGCGCCCAAGGGGCTCAAGGATCTCTCAAAGAAGGAGTCGACGCCGTTCGAGGGGCAGGACGGCCGGCGCAAGCCGGCCGGGCCGAACGAGGAGCGCCGCGGTGATTCGCCGACGGAAGAGAAGCCCCCCTTCTACGAAGAGAAGGTTCTGTTCCGCGATCCCTATGCGACTCTCGCCGAGATCGCGACCAGCGCGAACCAGGCCTCGGGCCAGCGGCGCGCCGGGGCTTTGACGTCCGCGGAGGAGGACGGCCTCAAGGGCGGCGATGCCTATCGCGATCCGTTCGATCCCGGCTACTGGAAGCTCGCGCCCGAGGCTTCGAAGGAAGCTGACAGGATCATGGAAGGCGAGCCGAAGGCGAGTGCTTCGGCACGCGACAATCCGGCCAGCACAAATCAGGGCGAGCCGCGTCGCGGCAGGACCGATGATGCCGGCGGCATTATGGCCCCCGACGCTCAGGCGTCGTCCACGAGCATATCGCCGCTGCTGCCGCCGGGTCCGGCGCCATCACCGTCTGCGCGCGAGGCCGCCATGCAGCCGAGCCCGCAAGCGAACCTTCATGCCAACGCGACGCCGCAGGCGCGCCCGACCGATGTCCCGAAGGAATCGGAGCCGCGCGACGCCACCCAGGCCCAGCAGCCGACCGTGAAGCAGCTCCAGTCCGCGATCGCCGACGCGCTGTCGGACATCAAGGCCGGCGCCGGCCCGGTGGCCGAGGTGCGCCAGGTCGAGGAAGGCCTGCTGGTCAGCCTCACCGACGATGCGAGCTTTGGCATGTTCGCCGTCGGCTCGGCGGAGCCGCGGCCCGAGCTCATTCGCGTCATCGACAAGATCGGCCCGCTCATCGCAAAACGTCGCGGGATGATCATCGTACGCGGTCACACCGACAACAGGCCCTACAAATCTGACAATTACGACAATTGGCGGCTGTCCACCGCGCGCGCACAGATGGCTTATTACATGCTGGTCCGCTCCGGTATCGATGCCCAGCGGATCGAGCATGTCGAAGGCTATGCCGACCGTCGTCCGAAGCTTCCAAACGATCCTGCGGCCGCGCAAAATCGACGGATCGAGATCCTGATCCGGGAGAAGCGTCCTTGACCAGACCGCTGCTCCGCACCGTTCTGTTGGTGCTGTTGTCGCTGGCCGCGACCAGGGCCCTTTCCGATCCGGCGCCTCCGTCCGGCGAGCCTTATGAACTCGTCCGCGCGCTGCAGGCGGTACAAGACGGCATCGCCCGTGGCGATACCGCGGCGCATGGCAGCCACATCGCGCTGATCCGGCAGATCGGCGAAAAATTTCTTGCCGCCGATCCGAACGTGTGGAGCAACCCGCAGAACGGGCAGGCGGTCGTGATCTACCTGCTGTCCGGCGGCGCGCCGCAGATCGTTCGCAAGCTGCCGCGCGACAAGATCAGTGTCGACAAGGCGCTGTTCGACGGCGCGCTCGCTTATGTCGAGGGACGGCAGGACGAGGCGAGGGAGCTGCTCAAGGACGTCAAGCCGCGCACGATTTCGTCCGGCATGGGCGGGCAGGTGGCGCTGGTCCAGGGCGCGCTGTTCGCCCGGTCAGAGGCCTCGCTCGCGATCGAGCGTCTGGACGACGCACGCCTGCTGCTGCCCGGCACGCTGGTCGAGGAGGCGGCACTGCGGCGCGAGGTCCTTCTGGTCGGGCAGGCCGAGGACTTCGACAAGTTCGAGTTCCTGACGCTGGCCTATATTCGCCACTACCGCAATTCGGTCTATGCCGGCGATTTCTGGCAGCGTTTCTCCACGGGCCTGACACAATCGAATCTTGCGCTGGACGATCGTCGCTTTGCACGGGTCGCGGCGCTGCTGGAACATGTCGACCGCGCCAGCCGCCTAAAGCTGTATCTGGTGATTGCGCGCGGTGCGTTGATCCGCGGCAAGCTTACAGTCGTCAGCCTTGCGGCCGAGCGGGCGCTGACGCTCAGCGCCGATGCCGCGCCCGATCGGGAACGCGCACATTTCTATCGCGGCGCATCCCGCGCGCTGACCGACGAATATGACGGCGGTTTCGCCGAGCTGAGGGCGCTCGACCGGTCGAAGCTGGCAGAGCGCGATGTCCTGCTCCTCAACGCAACCCTCCAGCTCGCGCTCGACATTCGCAAGCCGGTCACGGGACCGGCGTCCGTCATGACGGCCGACAAGCCACCGCCCACGCCGGCACGGATCGATCTTGCCTCGTCCAACGCGACGCTCGCACGCGCAAAGTCGCAGCTCGGCGAACTGGAGCTTCTCACCAGGGATCATCGCCCATGACCAAGCTCACTGGAACCTCCGGGCAGCTCTTCGCCGGTCTCGCCGAAAGCCTTGCGCGCGGGGTGACCCGGTCGACGAAAGGTGTGGCAACACCGGGCACTAAAACCGCCGACGATTCCTCGTTTCACGATCTGCTCCACACCGTCTCAAACATGGCCAAGCGGGCTTTGGACGATCAGGAAACCGATACGGCCACCGATGCGACCACCAAAGTTGCCCCGGCGCGCCCGCGCGTGAGACAGTTGAGCGAGCCTGGCACGTCGAAGGATGAACCGGTGCACGAACGCACCGAGGAGACCAGATCGTCGAACAAGCAGGAGCAGGTCGATCCGGTAGCGAAGGCTGATGTCTCGCCCAGATTGGGCCTCCCCGCGATGCTGGGGCAGGAGCTCGCTGCCGCGCAGGCGGCGGCAATGCAGACACCACAGCCGTCCGGCGACAAGAAGGAGACGTCGGCCCGGGACGAGCGTCCGTCAGTGGCAAAGCAGGGCATCGGCGACGCAAGGGCGGCGGCAGACGTCGCCGGATCCACCGCCGCGCCTTCGTTTGTGGCGCGTTCCGGCGGCGACACGTCCCTCGCGCATGGGCAGGCGGCCGCAGGTGCACAGGCTGCAGCGATGCCGCAGGGAAGTGCCGCTCCGACGGATGCCATGCCGGCAACACCGGGCTTCGAAGCCGTCGCGGCGAATGTCGAGCGCGCCGCAAAGTCCGCGGGCCGCGACGCCTTGCCTGAGACGACCAAGGTCACGGTCGTCCAGCAGGAGACTCATCTGCCTCCCGTGGGGCCGTTCAGCGCGACCCAACAGGTGGCGAACGCCGTGGTGTCCGAGCTCAAGAGTTCACCCGCGCCGGCCGCGTCCGCCGCGACGGATCTCTTGGGCACGCAGAACAATGCCCCGGATCAGCCGCTCAAGATCCTCACCGTCAATCTCGAGCCGCCTGATCTCGGCAATGTCACCATGCGTCTGCGTCTCGTCGGCAACGAGGTCTCGGTTCAGCTCGCCGCCGAACGCAAGGACACCAGCACGATGCTGGATCAGCAGCGCGATCAGATCCGCGACCTGATGCAGTCGGCAGGATATGTCGCCGACGTCGCGCCGGTGCAGCACGGTTCGCTCGACGGGTTCCAGTCGGGATCTGGCCAGTCGCAGCCGCATCTCTCCGGCCAGCAACAGCAATCATCGCAGTCGCAAGGCGCGTTCGACGGTGCAGGCACGTCCGGCCAGTCCGACGGCGGCGCCAGGCAAGCCCGCCAAGACCAGCAGCCCAACCAGGAGGCACGCCATGATCAGGACGTGGCGCCACATACTCGTCGCGGCCCTGTTTATTTGTAATGTCGGCGCCGCCGCGGCGGCGACTGACACTGCGCGCCCTTGCGAGCGCGAGATGGCGCGCGCCTCGCAGCAGCACGGAATTCCGCTCGGCATCCTCTATGCGGTCGGTCTCACCGAGACCGGCCGCCGCGGCGCGCTCTATCCTTATGCATTGGGCGCCGAAGGGCAGACCGTGTTCGCCAAGGACATGGACGATGCGATCGCGAATTTCGAGGCGATGCGGGCCAGGGGCATCAAGCTGATCGATCTCGGCTGCATGCAGATCAATCACTATTTTCACGGAGACAAATTCGCGTCGGTGCGGGCGATGTTCGATCCGGCGGAGAATGTCGACTACGCCGCGCGTTTCCTGAAAGAGCTGAAGCAGCGCGAGGGAAGCTGGACCATGGCGGTCGCCCGCTACAATGCCGGTCCCAACAATCAACCGGCGCAGAAGCGCTACGTCTGCCACATCGTTGCGCATCTCGTCTCCAGCGGCTTCGGCGCGTGGACCGACAAGGCGCGCTCGTTCTGTCAGCCCAAGACGACATGAAACGACGACCTGAGATGGCGAGGCACGACATCAAGTTGTGCATCGCCACCAACCATCAGCCCCGCGCAAGCAAGACCCCGCATTGTAATTCCAATCTGCCAAAGGAGCCCACTACATGAGCCTGTATGGTGTTATGCGCACCGGCGTTTCCGGGATGAACGCGCAGTCCAACAAGCTGTCGACGGTCTCGGACAACATCGCGAACGTCAACACGGTCGGCTACAAGCGGGCTTCGACGGAATTCTCCTCGCTGATCCTGAAGAGCGGCTCCGGCAACTACGACTCCGGCGCGGTCGAGACCACGGTCCGCTACGCCATCACCGATCCCGGCAATCTCCAGTTCACGACCTCGACGACGGACCTCGCGGTCCAGGGCAACGGCTTCTTCGTCGTGCAGGATGCGAACGGCAACAACTTCCTCACGCGTGCCGGCTCATTCGTGCCCGACAGCACCGGCAACCTCGTCAACACCGCCGGCTTCCAGTTGATGGGCTACAACATCCAGAACGGCGCCGTCCCCAACGTGGCCGCCAATGGCTTCGGTGGCCTCCAGGTCATCAACGTCAACCAGATGGCGTTGCAGGCCTCGCCCTCGACCAAGGCGACCGTGGCGGCCAATCTGGATCCGAGCGCGGCGATTGTCGCTGCTCCGGCGGCTGCCGCTGGTCCGGGCAACTACACGTCGAAGACGTCGATGGTGACCTACGACAACATCGGCAACGCCGTGACGCTCGACGTCTATGCCGCGAAAACCGCTGCGAACACCTGGGACATCGAAGTCTACAACGGCGCAGCCTTGCTGACGGGTGGTCCCTCGGCTGCGACCAGTTTCACCTTCAACGTCACGGCGGCCGGAAAGGGCGCGCTTGCCGCAGCGAGCCCCAAGACGCTCGCGTTCACCGTCCCCGGCGGTTCGGCCTTCACCATGGACCTCTCGGCCATGACCCAGGTTGCCTCCAGCTTCGACTTCAAGGCGACCGTTGATGGCAACGCGCCGTCCTCCGTCGAGAAAGTCAACATCGACAGCAAGGGCGTGGTGAGCGCTGTGCTCAAGAACGGCACCCAGTTGCCAAGCTTCCAGGTTGCGCTCGCAACCGTGCCGAGCCCGGATCACATGACGCCGGAGGTCGGCAATGTCTATTCGCCGAACCTTGATTCCGGAAACGTGCAGGTCGGTCTGGCCGGGCAGGGTGGCCTCGGAACCATCCAATCCGGCGCTCTCGAAGACTCCAACGTCGATCTTGCGAGCGAGCTGACCGACATGATCTCGGCGCAGCGCGGCTTCACCGCGAACTCGAAATCATTCCAGACCGGCGCAGATCTGCTTGACGTCGTCGTCAACCTGAAGCGCTGAGTAGGTCAACGCCGATTCCGGGCAAGAGAACGTTCAAGAGCACGCCATGTCCCTTACCTCAGCCCTCGATTCGGCCCGCAACTCGCTCATGGCGTCGGGCATCCAGTCCTCGACGATCTCGCGCAATATCGCCGGTGCCGGTTCGACCGGCTATTCGCGCAAGATCACCGAGCTGGATAATCTTCCCGGCGCCGGCGTTTATGTCGCGGCGATCCAGCGCGCCGCCTCTTCGGGCCTGTACAGCAACGTCCTGACCGCGACCTCGGCAGCCGCAACGCAGAGCGCGATCTATGCCGGTCTCCAGAAGATCGCCGCTGCCACGGTGGACGATCCGCAGCTCGACCAGTCGCCGACGGCGCAGCTCAACGCGCTGAAGCAGGCGCTGCAGCAATATGCCAACGCGCCCGATAACACCACGCTGGCTCAGGCCGCCGTCACCTCCGCCAAAGACATGGCGACCGCGCTCAACCAGGCGACCGAGACCGTGCAGTCGGTGCGCGAGGGTGCGGACGCCGACATGAAAACGTCGGTCCAGAACATCAACCAGCTGCTCTCCCAGTTCCAGACGGTAAATACGGCGATCGTGAAGGGTACAATCGCCGGAGACGACGTGACTGACTATCTCGACCAGCGCGACAGCATCGTCTCGCAATTGTCGCAGGAGGTCGGCGTCACGATGACGATCCGCACCAACGGCGATGCAGCCCTCTACGCCGACAGCGGTGCGGTGCTGTTCGACAAAACGGCGCGGGCGGTAACTTTCGCTCCCACCACATCGTATTCGGCGAGCATCACGGGTAACGCGGTCTTCATCGACGGCGTGCCGGTGACCGGCGCCAATTCGGTGATGCCGATCAAGTCCGGCAAGCTTGCCGGACTCGCCCGACTGCGCGACAGCGACACGGTCACCTATCAGAGCCAGCTCGACGAAATCGCCCGCGGCCTGATCAATGCTTTCAAGGAAAGTGACCAAACGGCCGCTGCGCTGCCCAACGTTCCCGGTCTCTTCACGTACCCTGGCGCGCCGACGATGCCCGCGAGCGCCACCGTCTCGGTGGGCCTCGCCGGCACGATCTCGGTCGCGGCGTCGGTCGATCCCGCCTTGGGTGGCAACCCGAATTTGCTGCGCGACGGTGCCATCAGCGGGAACCCGGCCTATAACTACAACATTGCGGGCAACGGCGGCTTTTCGGCCCGGCTGCAGCAGCTCATCGGCAACATGGATGCCTCGCAGCCGTTCGATGCGACAACGCAGGGCAAGCCGAACGGCAGCCTGATCGACTACGCATCGTCGTCGACCAGCTGGATCGAGAACCAGCGCAAGGCCGCCAACGACAGCTCTCAATATCAGAACACGCTGCTGGACCGCAGCACGACGGCGCTGTCGAACGTCAACGGCGTCAACATGGACGACGAGATGTCGTTGATGCTCCAGGTCGAGCGCACCTATTCGGCGTCCTCCAAGATCATTTCGACCGTTGACCAGATGTTGCAAGCCTTGCTAGCCGCCGTGGGGAATCCGTGATGATGAGCGCCAACTACATTTCCACCCTCGTGCTACACTCGTCCCTGCGGTATTCGATCACGAACAACCAGGCGGCGCTGAGCAAAGCGTCGACGGAAGCGACCACCGGCCGCTTCGCCGATGTCGGCCTGCAGCTCGGGGCGACGACGGGGGGCGACGTCACCTTGCGGGCGGACCTCAGCTTCGCCGACCAGCTCGTCGATACCAACGGCTTGGTCGGGGGACGCCTGGACGTGACCCAGGACCGCATCACCCAGCTCGGGTCGACCGCTACTGATTTCCTCAAGGACCTGATTGCGGCCCGCAGCACCGATGGTGGCGGGCGGATCATCCTGCCGCCGGCGTCCTCCAATCTCCAGGACCTGATCGGCGCACTGAACGTCTCCTACAATGGCTCGTTCCTGTTCTCGGGCATCAACACGCAGACCCAGCCGATCACGCCTTACCAGGCCGGCTCGGCCAGCAAGAACAAGGTCGATGCCGATTTCCTTGCGGCCTTCGGCTTCACGCAATCCTCGGCCAGCGTGAACACCATTACGCCGGCCCAGATGCAGACATTCCTCAACGGTCCCTTCGACGCCGAGTTCGCAAGTCCTGCCTGGAACACCAACTGGTCAACGGCCACCGACCAGGTCATGCAAAGCCGCATCTCGACGACGGAGATCGCCGATACATCCGTCAGCGCCAACCAGACCGGTTTTCGCAAGCTCGCCGAGGCTTATACGATGATGGCCGATCTCGGGAACGCGAACCTCGACCAGTCGACGTTCCAGGTGGTGGTGGACAAGGCCATCGGCCTCGTCGGCAGCGCCATCACCGACCTCGCAACGCTGGGCGGCGACATGGGCACGGTCCAGCAGCGGATCACCAACGCGACCGACAAGCTGAAGACTCAGAAGGACATTCTGAACAATCAGATCGTCGGCATAGAGAAGGTCGATCCGACCGAAGCGTCGGTACGCGTCAACACGCTGCAGACCCAGATCCAGACGGCGCTCGCACTGACCTCGCAGCTCCAGAAGATCAGTCTCATCAACTATCTCTGAGCACGAGCCGCTTACGCTTTCAGTTTCCTGCGCAGAGTATTACGGATGACTTTTGAAGCCTATGAGACGGTCGTTGAAGACAGCGGCCATGAGGCGCGAGGGCGCGAGCGCCAGGCGCTCAGCCTCGGCATCGACCGGCTGGAGCGGCTCCAGCGGGAGTGTTTCAGCATTGAGGATCAGGTTCAGAGCCTGCTCTATGTCCGGCGGCTGTGGACCATCTTCATCGAGGATCTGGCACATCCCGAGAACGGCCTGCCCGAGCAGCTGCGCGCCGACATCATCTCGATCGGCCTGTGGGTCGTCAAGGAAGCCGATCGCCTTCGCGAGGAAAGATCGAACGACGTGGCGCAGCTCGTCGAAATCAACCGCCTGATACGAGACGCGCTTTAATGAAGATCTCCTTGCGAGCGGGCGAACGGGTCTACATCAACGGCGCGGTGTTGCGCGTGGACCGCAAGGTCTCGCTCGAGCTCGTCAATGATGTGATGTTCCTGCTGGAAGGGCAGGTGATGCAGGCTGCCGACGCCACCACGGCGATGCGCCAGCTTTATTTCATCGTTCAGCTCATGCTGATGAACCCGACGGATGTCGGCGCCGCCGCCTCCCTCTATGGGCAGCACCACGCGGCCCTGCTGGCCGTTTGTGAGAACCGCGAGATGCTGGACGGGCTCGCCGCGATCGACGAGATGGTCGGCGGAACCCGCTACTTCGAGGCGCTCAAGCGGATCCGGGCGCTGTTCCCTCTCGAGGAGGCGATCCTGGCCGGCACCACCACCAAATCTCCATTCAAGGCTGCCTGACAGCGGAGAGGCCCATGAACGTTCCCAGCGCGACCGATACCACGAGCACCAATTCGACCAGCTCGACCTCGTCCAGCTCGACGCCGTCAAGCAGCGGAGTCGACTACAACACCTTCCTCCAGCTCCTCATCGCCGAGATGAAGAACCAGGATCCGACCAATCCGACGGATACGTCACAATACATGAGTCAGTTTGCCCAGCTGTCGACGGTCGAGCAGGCCATGCAAACCAACACGAAGCTGGATGCGCTGCTGTCCTCCCAGTCGCTGTCGCAGGCGGACGGGCTGATCGGAAAGAATGTCAGCTTCACCGACTCGACCGGAGCGACGTTCACCGGCAAAGTCGCTTCGATCTCGATCAACAGCAACGGCTCCGTCGCGACCCTCCAGGACGGCACCAAGGTGGCGGTCGGCCCCGGTCTGACGATCAGCAACTAACCATGAACGAGCGGGACGCCCTCGACCTCGTCCAGGCGGCGATCTGGACCATCCTCGTTGCCTGCGGACCCGCCGTCGGCGCGGCGATGCTGGTCGGCATCGTCATTGCGCTGATCCAGGCCCTGACCCAGATCCAGGAGGCGACGCTGACCTTCGTTCCGAAGATCATCGTCATCCTGGTGGTCGTGGCCATCTCCGGCTCCTTCATCGGCGCCCATCTCTCCACCTTCACCGAGATGGTCTATGCGCGGATCGAGCACGGCTTCTGATCCGCCGGCCACCACCCTCGCGTAAGCTTTGCGGGGCAGATTGCAGGGCGGACCCTGCTGCCCGGTGACCTATGGCCGATACGTTAGCTGCTAGCCTGCCGAATCCGCGACGCTTCGGCGCGGACGCCGTCTTCGCTGGCGGTATCGTGACCATGCTCACGATCCTGTTCCTGCCGATCCCTCCCATCCTGATCGACCTCGGCCTCGCTTTTTCGATCGCCCTGGCGGCGCTGATCCTGATGGTCGCGTTGTGGATCCAGCGGCCGCTCGATTTTTCCACCTTCCCGACCGTGCTCCTCATCGCGACGATCCTGCGGCTCGCACTCAACGTCGCAACCACCCGCCTGATCCTGTCGCGCGGCGGAGAGGGAGAGACCGCTGCCGGCCACGTCGTCGCCGGCTTCTCGAAGTTCGTCATGGGCGGCGACTTCGTCATCGGATTGATCATTTTCGCGATCCTGGTCACGGTGAATTTCGTCGTGATCACCAAGGGCGCAACGCGTATCGCCGAAGTCGGCGCGCGCTTCACCCTGGACGCCATCCCCGGCAAGCAGATGGCCATCGACGCGGACCTCTCTGCAGGCCTGATCGATGACAAGGAAGCCCAACGCCGGCGCCGCGAGCTCGAAGAGGAGAGCTCCTTCTTCGGCGCGATGGACGGTGCCTCGAAATTCGTGCGCGGCGATGCCATCGCCGGCCTGATCATCACGGCGATCAACATTTTCGGCGGCATCATCATCGGTGTCACTCATCACGGTCTGACCCTGTCTCGCGCCGCCGACGTCTACACAAAACTCTCCGTCGGCGACGGTCTGGTCACGCAGATGCCGGCACTGATCGTGTCGCTGTCGGCGGGTCTGCTGGTGTCCAAGGGCGGCACCAGAGGCTCGGCGGAGCAGGCGGTGCTGCGGCAGCTCGGCGGCTATCCACGCGCGGTGTCTGCCGCCTCCTTAATGATGTTCGTGCTTGCCTTGATGCCGGGGCTGCCGATGGCACCGTTCGTGCTTCTGGGCGGCGTCATGGCCTTCGTCGGCTACTCGCTGCCGAAGCGGCAGGCGGCCGCGAAGCAGAAGGAGGATGCGCGCAAGGCCGAAGAGCGCGCCCAGAACGACGCCAAGGAATCGGTCAAGGAATCGCTCAAGACCGCCGAGGTCGAGCTGTCGCTCGGCAGCCATCTGTCGGTTCACCTGCTCGGCTCGCGCAACGAGCTTGCCCACCGCGTCGCCAAGATCCGCAAGAAATTCGCCAAGCAGTACGGCTTCGTCATCCCCGAGATCAAGCTGTCGGACAATCTGGCGATCGACCCCAAGGGATACCAGATCCGGATCCACGACACGCGCGTCGCCCATGGCGAACTCCGCATCGGCGAGGTGATGGTGCTGGTGGACAAGGACGGCAAGCCCGACGTGCCCGGTGACGAGGTGATCGAGCCCGCCTTCGGCATGAAGGCGCTGTGGGTGACGGAAGCCTTCACCGAGGAGGTCAAGCGGCAGGGCTGCAAGCCGGTCGACAATTTGTCGGTGCTGCTCACGCATCTCAGCGAAGTGCTGAGGGCAAATCTGTCGCAGCTGCTGTCCTACAAGGACATGCGCGCACTGCTCGACCGACTCGAACCCGAATACAAGCGCCTTGTCGACGATCTCTGCCCGTCGCAGATCTCCTATTCCGGCCTGCTGGCGGTCCTGAAGATCCTGCTGGGTGAGCGGGTGTCGATCCGGAATCTGCATCTGATCCTCGAGGCGATCGCCGAGATCGCGCCGCATGTCCGGCGCTCCGAGCAGGTTGCCGAGCACGTGCGGATGCGGCTGGCCCAGCAGATCTGCGGCGACCTCTCCGACAACGGCGTGCTCAACGTCCTTCGCCTCGGCAATCGCTGGGATCTCGCGTTCCATCAGAGCCTGAAGCGCGACGCCAAGGGTGACGTCGTCGAGTTCGACGCCGATCCTCGGCTGATCGAGCAGTTCGCGACCGAAGCCAGCGCCGCGGTCCGGAAGTTCACCGAGGACGGCACCAGTGTGGTGCTGGCGGTGACGCCGGAGGCCCGACCCTATGTGCGCATGATTTTGGAGCGGGTGTTCCCGACCCTGCCGATCCTGTCGCATGTCGAGGTCGCTCGCAGCGCCGAGATCCGGGCGCTCGGAGCCATTTCGTGATCATCGGCCTCACTGACCACGTGCTCGTCACGTTCATCGTGTTCTGCCGCATCGGCGCCTGCCTGATGCTGGTGCCCGGCTACTCCAGCGTGAACGTTCCGCCGCAAATCCGCCTGTTCGTCGCCCTGGTCACGACCTTCGCGCTGGCGCCGATTCTTGTCGCCATCCTGAAGCCGCTCGTCGACGGCGCCTCGCCGCCTTCGCTGGCGCTGCTGATCGGCACAGAGCTTCTGGTCGGCGGCGTCATCGGTCTCGGCGGGCGTGTGTTCTTCCTCGCGCTCCAGACCATGCTCACCGTGATGGCGAGCGCGATCGGGCTCAGCAGCATCCCGGGCACGCCCGTCGGCGACACCGATCCGGCGCCGCCCGTGGTGCCGCTGATCATGGCCGCCGTCACCACGCTGTTCTTCCTGACTGATCAGCACTGGCAGGTGTTGCGCGGGTTGATGAACTCCTACGACGTCTGGCATCCCGGCGAGAAGCTGACCGGCGAGATGGCGCTGAACCAGCTGGTGAGCCGTCTCGCCGACGCGTTCGTGCTGACGCTGCGGATCACCAGCCCCTTCATCGTCTATTCCGTCATCGTCAATTTCTCGGTGGGTCTCATCAACAAGCTGACCCCGGCGATACCGGTCTATTTCGTCTCGGTGCCATTCGTCCTGTTCGGTGGTTTCCTGCTGCTCTATCTCACCAGCGACGAGCTGCTGGCGCAATTCATGCTGGGCCTGTCGTCATGGCTGGCGGGATGATGGGTCATGACCTCGCGCGCGGACAAGCTCGGTCGAATCGTCTCGCTGATCAAGCTTCAGCTCCGGCTGTCCGAATGGCAGCTCTCACAATTGCGGCAACAGGAGCAGACCATGCAGGATGAGCAGGCCTGGCTGGTGGGAACGCTGAACGAAGGCAAAACGCCGGCCGGATCGTCCAGCGATTCGATTGCGCGGCGCCTCAACAGGACCAGCGTCGGCGCTCGCGCCGTGCAGGAACGCGCCGCGATGCAGCTCGACAAGGTCCGCTCGGAGACCCGGCGTGTGAAGCAGCTCGAGGAGGTCGCCAGGGCGGCGCTCGCCGACAAGCTGCGCGCCGCAGAGAAGCGCTCGCTCGAAGACATGATGGGAATACACGCCGCCGCGCGCGATCTGACGCCGCGGCCAACCACCCGGGCCAAGACATGATCGTAACACCGACATCCGACCTCGTTCTTGATGTCCTCGACGCCGCCGATCCGGTGACGCAGCGGATGGCGACGGCGAAGCTGGAGTCGCTGAGATCGTCGGGCGTCGATTTTGCTGCGACGATGGATGCGACGGCCAGCAAGGCGGCCGATCAATCCGCCGCAAGTGTGACGGAGGCGCAATCGGGGTTGGTGAACGGGCCGCCGGTGCAGGTGATCAAGAAGCCTGGCCCGGACGAGGTCTATCGCAAGTTCGAAGCGTTCATTCTCCAGACCTTCGTCGAGACGATGCTGCCGAAGGAGTCTGACGAAGTATTCGGCAAGGGCACCGCGGGCGGCATCTGGAAATCGATGCTGGCCGAGCAGCTCGGCGCCCAGCTCGCGAAGGGCAAGGGGATCGGAATTGCCAAGCAGCTCGCGGCCGCGCATCCGGCAGGCCCGGAGGCCGCGGGCAAGTCGGACTGATGGATATTGGACCTGGGTGACGAAAGTTGAGGGGTGGATTTGCTATGCAGGTAGAACAAGGCGCGACGGCCCAGGTGATGGAGCAGCCGGTCATTGAGCAACACGTCCTCGACATCGAGGCCCTGACGGAGGCTGCGCCGAGCGACGTTCTGTTGCCTGCGCTCCTGCCTCGTGTCGCCAGCGACATGACGCCCGACGACCCTGAAGCGGCGAGGTTGGAGGTGGTGCGGTCCGAAGAGGTCCGCGGATTGCTGATCGCAATTCGCCGGCTCGAAACCATTGTCGAGGAGGAGACTGTCGCGCTCGCCACCGGACAGAAGGTCGACTTCGACGACTTCAGCGCCCGCAAGAGCCGGAGCATGCTCGAATTCGTCCGCCTGATGCGGGCGCGGATGCATCTCGGCAGCGAAACCGAGATCACCGAGGAAATTCAGCGGCTGCGCGAGAAGCTCGAGCGAAACCGCTCTCTCCTCGAAATGCACTACGACGCCGTGCGTGAAGTCGCGAGCATCATCCTCAGGGCGATCAAGGAAGCCGAATCGGACGGCACGTACACCGGTCGCGCAGCGCAGGACAGAAAATGATCAAGCTGGTGCTGGCCGGGCTCTGGGTATGCATCCTCACCGCGGGGACGAGCTATGGGGTTGCCTATTGGAAGGAAAATGGCAGCCTGCTGCCCGCGAAGGACGAATATCTTGAAGGGCTGCAATACCAGAAGACGCGGGCGCTGAGCGTGCCCATGGTCGAGGGCGGCGCTGTGCAGGGCTACATCGTCGCGCGCTTCGTCTACACAGTTGAGGCGAAGACCATGCACCAGCTGACCGTTCCGCCGGAGGCATTCGTCGTCGACGAGGCCTTCCGCAGGATCTACGCTGACGACAAGCTCGATTTCAGGAAGCTTGCCCGTTACGATCTCTCCGTCCTCACCTCGGCGATCAAGCAGCGCGTCAACGAGCGGATGCAGGCCGACATCGTCCAGGACGTCCTGGTCGAGGACTTCAACTACGTCTCCAAGGAAGAATTCCAGCAGAAGCCGTAGCGCGCCTGTCCGCGAAACCGCGCAGGCCTGACGATATCCCGGCTGTGAAAAACAACCGGCCCCTGCGGGAGCTTCCCGCAGGGGCCGGGGGTCGTTTGCGAGCCGGCTTGCCGCGTCAGTTGCCGGCCGGGTAGGCCGCAGGCGCGGCATGAGCCCGGTTCAGGAGGATGCCGACCTCGTCGAGCTCCTGCATCGGCTCGTCGATCGTCTCATTGGCCGGGATGTTGAGCCGGTATCCGACATAGCGGCGGGCCACGATCGCGTCGAAACCGAGGCGGTCGCGGAGCTTCTTGCGTAGCTTGCTGACGTGACTTTCGATCACGCTCTCGTCGAAGGTGGATTCAAAGATGCCGTAGACCGCGTTGAAGATCTGCGTCTTGGTGATCCATTTGCCGTGGTTGCTGACCATATATTCGAGGATGCGCAGCTCGCGGCGGGGCAGCGTCAGGGCGTGGCCCGCGATTTCGGGGTCACGTCCGTTGAAGAAGACCTGGATCCTGGTCTCGCAGGGCCTTGGCAACTCTCCGACCCGGCGGCGAGCGATCGCGGCCGTTCGGGCGAGGATCTCACGCAGATGGATCGGTACGTGGACGACGTCGTCCACACCGGATTCGAACAGCTCCAGCGTATTCTTGAGCATCTTTTGGCCGCTCATGGCGATGATCGGAGCCGCAGACCGCTTGCGCATCGCCCGCGGCAGGCTTCCGCGGGCATCGCAGTCCCCCAGAAGGAAGGCATCGACGGCTGCAAGGTCCGATTCACTCGCGGATTGCAGCCAGTCCCAGAATTCTCCGGAGGAGAAGCCGATCGACGATACGCCTTCGCGAACGAGCCCTCCTACGTAGCTGTTCGTGACGCTCTCGCGATCATCAACGATAATATACATCAGTCTTTCGCCCCTGTTTCGCACTTGCTGTAGCCGGGAGGTTTGTTGTGATGCCCCGGTTCGGCGGCCATGCTGTTTGACGATATTCCCTCCCGCGAACCGTTATTGTGGTCTCGACATTCGCGGGCAGCCCTACGCATTCAGTGCCCACATGTGTGGGCCTGCTACTTCGACTCGATACTGAACGCTTACTGCGTGAAGCCCGGCGGGTGTCTACAGATCACCTTGCGGGGCGGATTGAGATAGCGACGTAGTACAGCTGCGTTACGTTGCTCATCGCGTCCGAACGCCACTGAACTCTGTCGATCTCCTCGCCAACGGGCGAGAATCACTTAAGACAGACCGTAACAATTGCCGATTTCCGATCAAGCGTGCGGAACAAAGCGTTTGCTACGTGTGCTTGATGCTGTTGGTTTGTTTCCAGTTGTCTCTTTGTATGTCCGAACGCATCAGTTGATTTGAAATTCGAACCAGTTTTGCACCTTAGCGGTTATAAAGTTCCTATGCCCGTACAAACAAAGCCATTTTGAGTCGTGTCACTGAGCCGTCATACCGGGGATTTTCAACCCGGGATTGACTCCTCTGGCCGGGGACTCACGTGCGACAATTCGACTCATGTATGGCGGCGAGACTCCAGCTTGGCAAAATCTTGGCGAGTGTGTGTCTTTCGAGTCGCACTTTTGAGTCACGCATGATGCGCCAGGCTCGCCTGTGCTTCATGCGCGACGAAAAAGTTCTGACGCGCACGTTTCAGGCAAGCTTCGCCATCTAGCTTCGTTCGACAGATCAAAACGAACGGAGCATTTCAAATGTTGTCCGATGGAAAAACGCGTCCCGCTGAAGCTGCGGATTTGACCGCAGCTGCGAAGCTTGCTCCGGACACACGCGATACCAAGCCCAATAATAACACGCGCACGGCCAAGCCCGCGGCAGGCGCGAAGCCTGCATCATTGTCGAACGACGAAGCCGCAGCGAAAGAGGCGCTCGAAGGATTGAAGCGCATTCGTGCCAAGGCGCGCCTCGACAAGATGGCGATACCAAAGCCTGCGCCTGCCGTCATCAAGCCGGCGATGATCGTAGCCAAGCCGCCGCCGCCGCGCCCGGCTTGGGTCGTTCCGCTCGCGACACTGGCGATTGCCGCCATCCTGGTGGTCTGCGCGTGCACCGGCGTTATTGCCTATCTCACCACGCAGCCGGGCCAGACCAATGCCACGGCCAATGCGGAGATCAGGAATCTGCGCGAAACGGTCGCCCAGCTCCGCAAGCAATTGTCCGGCGTATCAGAGAATCTCGATGGCCTGCGCACCGCGGTCGATCAATCAAGCAAGGCAACCAGCGATCGTTTCGGCCGGTTTGCCGAAAATCTGGATCGTATCGAGCGAGTCAGTTCGTCTTCGACGGCGAAGCTCGACAGGCTCGCCCAGGCCCAAATCCAGGCGCCGGTGCAAGTCGCCGCGCAGCCGTCGCCGGCGATGCCGGTGATCGCGTCGGTGGCCGCGCCGGAGACCACGGGCTCGGTGGCTCCGGTCGAGCGCAGCTCGGCGCCGCGCAAAGTGGTCAAGGGCTGGTCGGTTCGCCAGGCCTATGAGGGCATCGCGATCCTGCAGGGCCCGAACGGTGTCGTCGAGGCCGTGCTCGGGCAGCAGGTGCCGAATCTCGGTCGGATCGAGGAGATCAGGAACGAGAACGGCCGTCTCGTCGTGGAAACCAGCGGCGGCGGTGTCATCTATTCAGCACGCAAGTGAGCGGCGGAGGCTTCTATTGTCGGTGATGCTCGAAGCTGGTGCATAGCAGCTCGATCTCGGCCTCCGCGATCGGCGCACGAAACAGCCGGCAGGTGAACTCGACCGTCGACTTGTTCTCGGAAGCTGTGCGATCCTCCCGCAGGAAGATGCATCGCTTGCAGATGTCGGTGTGGTGCCGCTGTTCGGCGGCATCCGCCTGATCGAGCACGTGACGCAACGTGTCGCGGAAGCGAAGCTTGCTGTCATCGTCGAGAACGGCGAAGGCATCGACCAGGCCGTTGACCGGATCGCGGGCCAGAAACTTCTTGCCTTGCTGCGTCACGCTAAGCATGACCGAGCGCTTGTCCTTGGAGGAGCGGGTTCGCTCCACATAACCGAGGCGTTCGAGCTCGCCGATGATGAAGGAGGCGGTGCCGCGCGTCGTGCCGACATAGCTTGCCAGCGCCGACGGCGTCCGTGAGAACCGATTCGCACGGAAGAGGAAGCGCAGCGCCATCCACTCGCGATCCCGCATGCCATGCTTGGTGCCTTCGAACCACAGGATCCGCGCCACCTGTCCCAACAATTCGATTGCTTCGCGAGCCAAATTCATTTCGATGCCAGATAGGATCAAGCTTTGTTCAATCGAGCGTTCGGGGGCGCAATCGCTGCGGGTTCGGAATGAAGCCGTCTAGCGTTGCTTCGCGCGAGACCAAAGGAACATGCCGCGCTTGGAAGACGCTTCTCCGTTCTGGAGATGGAACATTCGGGAGTGGAACTAGAGCGTCACAAAGAAAGTTCGAGTAAACTGCAAAGCTCAACTGATCCGAAAATTTCAGTCAAATGGTGCGGGCCCGCTGTGTTCGGGCAACATCATGTGTTGCTGCGGCAACGATCCCGGGCAAGGGGCGGGCGAACCCGATTTTTCGGTTAATGGATGTTGCGACGCAATGCGGCTACACGGTTAAATCGGGCACGGAAATCGTACCGGGAAATTCGCGAGTGCCGTCAGGAGGCATTCAGTTCGCGGGCGCGCTGGTTGGCGGCTGGCTGGCAGATCGTCTCGGCCTCCAGCCGGTGATGATCCGGCCGCAGCTCGCAAGATCAAGGTCGGCTCCGAGGAGATGCCGGCCACAGCGCATCGAGACCGTGCCGATAGGTCGGATAGGCCAGCGTGACGCCGAGCTCGCGCTTCAGTTTCGCATTGGAGACGCGGGCGCTGCTGGCATAGAAGCTGCGCGCCATCGCCGACATCTCGGCCGTCGCAAACGCTTCTTCGGCCGGCGGCGCGATGCCCATCAGCTGTGCGGCATAGGTGACCACGTCTTGCGGCGGTGCGGGCTCGTCGTCGCAGACGTTCCAGGTGCCGCCGCTGGCGTGGGTGATCGCGGCCATGATGGCGCTCGCGATGTCGTCGACATGGATGCGGTTGAATACCTGGCCGGGCTTGATGATGCGGCGGGCGGTGCCGCCACGCAGCGTCACCAGCGCGTTGCGGCCGGGACCGTAGATGCCGGCAAGGCGCAGGATCGCAACATCGCCTTGCGTCGTCTCGGTCCAGGCCTGCTCCGCCGCGACGCGCAGCCGGGCGCGATCGAGGGAAGACTGCGGCGGCGTGCTCTCGTCGACCCATCCCCCGGCATGATCGCCATAGACGCCGATGGTGGAGAGATAGACGACCTTGCGGCGGCCTGTTGCCAGCACATCGCCGAGCGCTGCGAGCGCGGGATCGCCGCTGCTGTCAGGTGGGATCGAGATCAGGAGAACATCGGCATCGCGGATGCGATTGACGGTCGCATCAGCCGGGCGGCCGCCGGAAAAGCCATGCAGCTCGACGCCGGCGAGATCGTCCCGCGTGGCGGGATCGCGCACGGTGCCGGCGACATGCGAGAAGCTGCCGCCGAACCTGCGGACGAAATGCCGGGCGCTATAGCCGAGGCCAAGGATAAAGAGCCGCATGCGTCTCCCGTGCAGTCGGAACTCGCCATCACGTCAAGAAACTGAAAACAACCCCATGCACAGTACATCACGCCGGCGTGAGGGTTGCCCTCAGTGCACCCGGTGGCTCGCCCTATCGTCCTCAGCCTGCTCGACAATCTGCGCGATCGGGCTCGACTGGTGATGCACCATGCGCCAGTCGTCGCCGACGCGGCGAAAATGGTTGGCGGCAGCCAGCGCGGTTCCGTCGACGATCTCGATGCAGAGCACGCGGGCGCTGTCGCCGTCGACGATCGCCTGCGGTTCGGCGCAGACGATCTGCGGCCTCTCAGGGTTTTGCAGGATGTCGCGCCAGCTGCCGATGACAGTGGCATGGCCAACGATCGCGGGCCAGCCGGGATGAATGCAGGAGATGGCGTCGTCGTCCGCCCACATCCGCTTCATGCCGTCAAAATCGCCCGTCGCAAAAGCGGTGTAAAAAGCCGCGTTCGCGGCGATGACCTTGCTGTCCTTTGCCATCTCTCTCGGGTGGGGCAATGGAAGGCAAAAATCAAGCGCGACTTCAGTCCGACTTTGAACGCAGTGCAGCATCGCTGCCCAGTTTCTGGTCATGCCGAAACGAGCATCTCCACCGCGCGCTGCGCGCCTTCCGTGTAGAGGCGCCCCAGCGCTGCGGTCACCGCCTCGCGCAGCCGCGGCTCGGCGCCAAGCGGCCCGAACACTTTCGTGACGCGGAGCAATGCAGGCGCAAGCCGTTCCGCGACGGGACCGGCCTCGCGCGCCAGCGCCGCCAGCTCGGCCGCGAAGGGATCGCGCACGTCGATGGCGCGGCCCTGCTCGTCGGACGCGGTGACGTAGCGCATCCAGCCGGCCACCGCGAGCGCATGGGGGGCGATCGGCAGGTTCCTGGCGAGACGATCCTGCATCGTCCCGAGCAGGCGCTGCGGCAGCTTTTGCGAGCCGTCCATCGCGATCTGCCAGGTGCGATGATGCAACGCCGGATTGGCAAAACGCTGGAGCAGGGAGGCGCGATAGGCGGTAAGATCGGTGCCTGCAGGCATCGTCAACGTCACCGCGGCCTCTTCCATCACCCGTGCGGCGAGGCGCGCGAAATGCGGATCCTGCATGGTGTCGGCGATGGTCTCGTACCCGGCGAGGTAGCCGAGATAGGCGAGCGCTGAATGGCTGGCATTGAGCAGCCGCAGCTTCATCAGCTCGAACGGCTTGACGTCGCTGACAAGCTCGACACCTGCCGCGGCGAGATCGGGCCTTCCTGCGGCAAAGCGATCCTCGACCACCCATTGCGTGAAGGGCTCGGTCATCACAGGCCAGGCGTCACGCATTCCGAGCACTGCTGCGACCGCATCACGATCGGCCTGGGTCGTTTCAGGCACGATGCGGTCGACCATGGTGCAGGGGAAGGTGGCAAAATCGGCGATCCACTTGCCGAGCTCCTTTGAGCGGAGCGCGGCGAATTGCGTCACGATCCGCTGCACGGTGTGGCCGTTGGCGGCGAGATTGTCGCAGCACAGCACGGTGAAGGGCGCAATGCCCAGCGCCCGCCGCCGCGCCAGCGCCGCCACGATGAAGCCCGGCGCCGAGCGCGGCGCGTCGATATCGTTGAGGTCGTGCACGACATCGGGGTGTCGCTCGTCGAGATCGCCTGACTGCGGCGTGTGGCAATAGCCCTTTTCGGTCACCGTCAGCGACACGATGCGAATGGCGGGATCGGCCATCCGCTCGACCAGCGCAGCCGGCTTCTCGCGCGCGACGACGCTGTCCAGCAATGCGCCGATGACACGATGCTCGGTGCCCTCGGCGGCGCGCACGGCGACCGTGTAGAGATGATCCTGCGGGGCGAGGGCATCGCGCGTATCAGGGCTGCGCAGGCTCGCGCCGACGATGCCCCAAGACCTGGCCGATGAGTTGCTAGCCGCGGCAAGGCAATCGTCGATGGCGACAGCCTGATGCGCGCGATGAAACGCGCCGAGACCAAGATGCACGATGCCTGGCGTGATCAGGGAACGGTCATAGGCCGGGCGGCGGATGGCCGCTGGTAACAGGTCGAGATTGGCGTGACCAAGCCGCATGGTCGTCTCCCCGGGTCTGGCCGCTGCTTGACATGGCGGCCGTATCAGGTCAATTGGTAAGGCCAATTATCCAAAATCGACGAGGCCGCCGGGCAGCAAGCCTTCCCGGAAAGACCCGTTCGGGGAGGCCAGCGTGCCGCTGGAAGCTGTGGAGGCGAGACGGCTTTATCGCCAGGTCGCCGATCAATTGCGAAGCCTGATCGACAGCGGCGAGTACGCGGTCGGCAGCCGCTTGCCGACCGAGCGCGAGCTCGCCGAGCAGCTCAAGATCTCGCGGCCGACGGTGCGCGAAGCCCTGATCGCCCTCGAAGTGGAGGGACGCGTTCGCATTCGCGTCGGCTCCGGCATCTACGTGACCGAGCCCGCCGACGCCGCGCCCGCGCCATCAGCCGTCATTGAAGGGCCGTTCGAGCTGCTGCGCGCCCGCGAATTCCTCGAAGGCGCCATCGCCGAGCAGGCCGCGCGCGTGGCGACCAGGGACGACATCGCCCGCATCGACGCCACGCTGGTCGCGATGGCTGATGTCGAGCACTCCGGCGAAGCCTCGATGGTCCATGACCGCGCCTTCCATGTCGCGATCGCCGGATGCCTCGGCAATGCCGTGCTGGTGCGCGTGGTGGGCGAGCTGTTCGACCAGCGCCTCAATCCCTATTTCGCGCAGCTTGCGCATTATTTCGAAAACCCCGGCACCTGGCTCGCGGCGCTGAGCGAGCACCGGGTGGTACGCGATGCCATTGCGGCCGGCCTGCCCAAGGCGGCGCGCGAGGCCATGCGCCATCACCTCGCGCATTCGCAGGAGCGCTTTGCGCAGAGCTTTGGCGCCGAGACATCAGCAGGCGCGCCGGCGGCGCGGAAGCGGACGGCGCGATCCGGCAGCGACCCGGCGAAGCCAAAACGATCCTCGGGCGTGCCGGCCAAGAGCAGCAGTGCGCGGCGGCAATGAGATTGACTGCTCGTCTCGTTTGGGGCGGGTGAACGAAGCTGCAGACACGATGGGATTTTACCGATGACCTCGACCGCTCTCGCCGCAACGCTGTTTGGGCCCGAAGATTTGCGCATGATCGAGCATCCGCTGGACAAGCTCGGCGACGGCATGGTGCGGATCCGCTTCGGCGCCGGCGGCATCTGCGGCTCGGACATGCATTACTTCCGCCATGCCCGGACCGGCGATTTCGTGGTGAAGTCGCCGCTGGTGCTCGGTCACGAGATCTCGGGCGAGGTTGTGGAGATCGCAGGTATGCCTGCGAACCTGAAGGTCGGCGACCGTGTGGCCGTCAATCCATCGCGCTGGTGCGGCCATTGCGTCGCCTGCCGCGAGGGCCGGCAGAACCTCTGCGAAAATATCTACTTCATGGGTTCGGCCTCGAAGACGCCGCACATGCAGGGCGGCTTTGCCAACTATTTCGACGCCGTCCCGGCGCAATGCGTGAAGATCCCCGACCACGTCTCCTATCAGGCCGCAGCGCTCGCCGAGCCGCTCGCGGTCTGCCTGCATGCCGTCGCGCGCGCCGGCAACATCCAGGGCAAGCGCGGCATCATCTTTGGCGCCGGCCCGATCGGGCTTCTCACCATGCTGGCCGCGCGCCGCGCCGGCATGGCCGATATCACGGTGGCGGACATCGCGCCGGCGCCGCTGGCCTTCGCGACCAGGCTCGGTGCATCCCATGTCGAGAACGTCTCCGGCGGCGAAGAGGGCCTGAAGGCACAGGCGGCGTCGCGTCCGTATGACGTTGCCTTCGAAGTCTCGGGCACCGCCGCGGGCCTTGCCAGTGCCATCGGCATCGTCAGGCGCGGTGGCGTGGTGGTGCAGATCGGCAATCTGCCGGGCGGCCAGATCCCGACGCCGTCGAATGCGGTGATGGCCAAGGAGATCGACCTGCGCGGCTCGTTCCGCTTCGGGCTCGAGTTCATGACCGCGGTGGAACTGATCGGTGCGGGCAGCGTCGACGTGCTGGCGCTGGTCACCGCCGAGCGACCGCTGTCGACCGCGCCCGAGGCGCTACGGTTGGCGCTCGACCGCTCGCAGAGCGTCAAGGTCGTGCTGACAGCGAACTGAATCTCGTTTTGACGCGTTTTCTTGACGCGAACCGGTACCCACTTCGCTCGAAAAGGCTTTAGGAGAATGTCGATGATGCGCGAGGGATGGCGCTGGTACGGGCCCAACGATCCCGTGTCGCTGGACGATGTCCGGCAAGCCGGCGCAAGCGATATCGTCTCCGCGTTGCATCAGGTGCCGATTGGCGAGGCCTGGACGCGCAAGGCGGTCGAGGAGCGCAAGAACTTCATCGAGAACGGCCAGCCCGGCCGCTCGCCATTGACCTGGTCGGTGGTGGAATCGATTCCGATTCCTGACGACGTCAAGCGGCTCGGGGCTAAGGCGACCAAATCCATCGACGCCTGGATCGCGAGCCTGGAGGCGGTGGCCGCCTCCGGCATCAAGATCATCTGTTACAATTTCATGCCCGTGGTCGACTGGTGCCGCACCGATCTCGAATGGGAGCTGCCGAACGGCGCCCGCGCCCTGCGCTTCGATCAGGACCGGTTTGCGGCGTTCGAGCTGCACATCCTGCAGCGTCCGGCGGCGCTGCAGGAATATTCGCCCGAGCAGCAGGCGCGCGCAAAAGCGCGGTTCGACAAGATGAGCCAGGCCGACATCGACTATCTCATCATGGCGATCGCGAGCGCGCTGCCGGGCTCGACCACCGAGCCGCTGACCATTCCGCAATTTCGCGACAAGCTGGATGCCTATCGCGACATCACGCCAAAGATGCTGCGGCAGCACCTCGTCGAATTCCTCGAGCGCGTCGCGCCGGTCGCCGAGCAGCTCGGCGTCGCGCTGACGCTGCACCCGGACGATCCGCCGCGGCCGCTGTTCGGCCTGCCCCGCATTGCATCGACCGCCGATGATTATCAGGCGCTGTTCGATGCGGTTCCGTCCAAGGCCAACGGCATCTGCCTGTGCACGGGCTCGCTCGGCGTGCGCGCTGAGAATGATCTGCCCGCGATGGCCGAACGCTTCGGCCCGCGCATCGCCTTTGCCCATCTGCGCGCGACCAGGCGCGAGTCGGATGGACTGTCGTTCCATGAGTCCGATCATCTCGACGGCGACGTCGACATGATTGCGGTGCTGAAGGCGCTGCTGAAGGAGAACGCACGGCGTTCGCCGGACGAGCGCATCGTATTCCGCCCCGATCACGGCCATCGCATGCTGGACGATCTCGCCGCCACCAAGCGCACCAATCCCGGCTACACCGCAATCGGCCGCCTGCGTGGTCTAGCCGAGCTGCGAGGCGCCATCCGGGCGATTGAGCATCGGTGAACTCTTCGCCTCTCCCCGCGACCGCTTTGCCCCCTATAGCGACAAGTTCGGGCGGCCGCGCAATATGTTGCGATGGGCCATTTCCGGACTCATGCACCGCAGCAACAAGGGTTTCAGTTCGATCACCTCGTCGGGACCCGCGCACCGAGCTTATTCGGGTAACCCAGCTTTGCGAAGACCCTCGGTATACAGCTTCCAGCGTGATTGCCCGCCTCGGGCGATCCACGCAGATATTGTAAAGGCGGGATCGACTTTAAGCACATGCGCCGCCCACTCACGCGCCTCGGCGTCGCGTCCGAGATGGGCGAAAGCGGCGGCGAGACAGCGGTAAGCCGACGAATAAGGGTTCTGACGAAGGGCCTTCTTTCCAGCGACGACTGCCTCGTCAAAGCGCCGAAGCTCAATCAAGGCCACACCCATCCCAGTAAACGGCCGGTATAGCAGCGGGTCTACCGGGCTCAAGCGGATAGCACGTTCAAAGCTGCGGAGCGCTTCCTCCGGCTGAACTGCAATTGTATAGACCCAGCCTCGGCCATTCCATGCCTGATGTGAATTTGGGTTGAGCTTGACCGCCCGCTCTGCGATTTCGATCTCACGTTCACTATCGCCGACCATGAATGCCGAGGTTGCGGCAGCCATTGCTAACGTGTCTGGGTCATCATCGTCGACACTCAATGCATAGCGAGAAAGCCGGATTGCTTCCTCGCGCTCGAAATTAGGATCGTCAGCATAGCCGAACAAGACGTTGTTCATGTGACAGAGACCTGCCAGAGCAGCGACAGCGCCGAACCGGGGATCTAGCTCCAAAGCCCGACGAGCCAGACTGATCGCCTCGGCCACTCCTTCACGAGTCATCGGGTAGTAATGTTGCGCGGCTCGAAGATAGAGATCGTACGCGGTGAGGTTCTTCGGTCGTCGCCGCGCCGCCTCCGCAATTTCTGTTTGAAGTAATTTCGGGTGAATGGCTGAGACGACCGCAACTGTGACTTCGTCCTGAAGACCGAAAATGTCAGTCAGGTCGCGCTCGAACCTGTCCACCCAAATGTGCGCGCCTGTCACCGCATCAACCAACTGCCCAGTGATGCGAACTTTGCCTGACGCCTTGCGCACCGACCCCTCTAGCACGTAGCGCACGCCAAGTCTTCGCCCGACTTCCTTAATATCGACGGCTCGGCCTTTGAAGGTGAAGCTAGAATTACGAGCGATCACGAACAACGATTTGAACCGCGAGAGCGCGGTGATGATCTCCTCAACCATCCCGTCCGCAAAATATTCCTGCTCGGGATCGCCGCTCATGTTATCGAACGGCAACACCGCGATGGAGGGCTTGTCGGGGAGCGCAAGAGCGCTCTCGGGCGCATCGCCCGAATCCGGGCCGGCAACTTCTCGTGCCTCCCGCACCTGTCCGACGAAGCGGAATCCCTTGCGCGGTAACGTCTTGATCAGGCGCTGTTCCTCCCCGGAATCGCCGATTGCGCTTCGGGCGACATTCAGCCGGGTCGTAAGTGCCGCATCCGAAACGCTGCGCCCGTTCCAAATGGCATCGATGAGGTTTTCTTTAGTGACGACGCGCTCCCTATTGCGGATCAGGTATTCGAGCAGATCGAACACCTGTGGCGCCACGGAGACGACGTCTGCCCCGCGATGCAGTTCGCGCCGCTCAGTGTCGAATGCGTACTCCTCGAAGAGATAGCGCAAGACGCGAAACTCCTTGGACGAGAGCTCCCCGATAACCGGGCTTTGGCCGCGCTGGACATCGCAAGAATAAGCTGCCGGTGAGGAAAATGTAAGCGGTCGATCAAGCGTGCCCGCCGTTCTCGCGGCACCCTCGCACCGGTAAAGGAAAAACGGTCCCGTGAGACACCGCAATGAACACGACGCACGGCACAATGTGGCTGGACCAGACATCCCGATCGATCCGGCATGTCGCCAACTTCATCTGGAAGTATCGGGATGCGCTTCAGGAGCGCCGCGAAAGCCAAAAGTTGCGCGCCACTTTGCTCGAGCTAAGTGACGTGGAGCTAATGGACATCGGCACCACGCGCGGCGAGATCGACTACATCGCCTCGCACCGGGATATTGACCCGCGAGGCATCGATCCGGCGATTGGCCACGACACCTACCGACCGTGGATGGCCAAATTGGGCGACCCATCGACTTCCGTTAGCGTTCATTCGCATAGACCGGCTGTGACCGCGGTCGTGTCCGGCCTACCCCCCAAACGCTATGGGCCATAACCAGACTTCATGCACCGCAGCAAGTGATGGGATACGACCGACGAACCCGAGTATTGCCGGTCAGCCCTGTTTTACGAACAGGTGCAGCTCCGTTACGTAAGGGAACGCGACAATATCGTGCCCGATCAGCGCGGGATCATTTTGGATGATGCGATCAACTGCGGTGCGAACGCGGTCTTGTTCCTCACTCGACAAGGCAGCGATGAAGCTGGTCGACAGGGCGCGGTGCAGAATTCCGCTGGGCGGCATAGATTGACTGAATGGATAGCTTTTACTCACCAGGTGGCGGAAGCGGGCATCGTCGAAGATCACGCGCCATTTGCCGGTAGACTGCCGCGGTGTATCGCCCGCATACCCATCCATGATCCTGGAAAACGCCGCGACCCAGGGTACGCGCTCGTCCCGCACATTCCAGATCAAAGCGAGAGCGCCGTTCGGCTTCAGAACTCTAAAAATCTCCCGTGTCGCCTTTTCATAGTCGAACCAATGAAAGGCGGTAGCGCAACAAACCAGACCCGCAACTCTATCAGGCGCCGGAATGCTCTCGGCACTACCGATAAGGACTTCAACTGCCGCCAGACGATCAACCGCAATACGCGCGGCCATCTCAGCGATCGGTTCCACCGCCAGAATGTGCTTTCCGCCCAGTGCCAACAGCTCAGTGAATTTCCCGGTGCCAGCGCCAAGCTCGATGATCGTGTCGGACTGCGGCAGGTCAGAGAGCAAGGCCACCGGATAATCGGGACGCCCGGAGACATACTCGTTCACTCTGCTCGAATAGCCGGCGGCATTTGACGTCGCCATGGCTGGACTTCCCCCTCAACCTGGCAGCAACTGCAACATATCGAAGTCGCAGGTAGAATTCACCTGTATTATCGACGTTTGCAACCCATGAGGATCGCTATGGGTCAAAGGCTGGCCCGCGGCAGCCAGCATGCCAGTCATCTCTCGGAAGCCTCGTCGGACCGGATACGATGGTCGGCGGCCCGCTCGATCCGCACACCCATCTCAGCAACGCGATGGTCGACAATGCCGACCTCCCGATCTGCTGGAAGGAATATCCGCACACGGACATCCTGGAGCCGGCGCGGGAGCTCGTCGAATTCTGCACGGCGCTGGCCGAGCAGCGCCTCGAGCTGCGGGGATCATCAGCCGGTTGCTCTCAATAGCAAGCCGCCATGGCGCCGAGCTTGGGATAGAGCTTGTCGATCGCGGCGATCTCGCTGTGCATCTGGGCGATGATCCAGTCGCGGATCTCGGCGGCGATCGGGCGCATCGGCCGGTTGCGCGGCGGCAGGAATTCGCAAATGCGGCGCGTGGTGGTGAGCCGGTCGGACGCCGGCACCAATGCGCCGGTCAAAAGCCAATGCGAGGCAACCGTGAGCCAGCCGAGCGCGATGCCCTGGCCGAGCAGGGCGGCCTGCACCACGACGGCATAGTCGGTGAAGCTCAAGCCCTTGGCGGCGCCGCGGCGGCCGGTGAGCAGCGAGGCGTAATCCGCGGCCCAGTCGCCCGGCGTCTCGGCGAGGCGAATGATGGTGTTGCCCTCGGCGGGATCGGTCGCGTCGAGATAGGTCGGGCTGCACATCGGCAGCATCACTTCCTTCATCACCAGCGTGCCGCCGGACGATGGCTCCTCGCGATCACGAAAGCGCATGCCGAGATCGACATTCTCCACCGGCCCGCGCAGCGCGCCGGAGATGAGCTGGAAGCGCAGATCGACCTGCGGAAACTGCTTCTGCAGCTTGTCGATGCGCGGCATCAGCCAATGCGTGGTGAAGGCGGAGGAGACCGACAGCGTCACCGTCTCGGTGCCCTTGCGGCGCCGCTCGATCTCGGTGAGCCCGGTCTCGATGCTGCGAAAGCCCTCGAGCACGCGGCGATAGAGCAGCTCGCCTTCCTCGGTGAGCACCGCGCGGCCGGCTTTGCGGTCGAACAGCCGCACGCCGAGATGCTCCTCGAATTGCCCGAGCATGCGGCTCACCGCCGGCTGCGTCACGTTCAATTCGGCGGCGGCGGCCGTGAAGCTGCCATTGCGCGCCGCTGCGTCGAAGACGAACAGGGCGTTGCTGGAGGGCAGCATGCGGCGGAGCTCTGGCATAACCCCATGTTATGAGGCGCGTGAGAATTTGGCAATTGCCGGATTTTCGCAAGTCTGGTGTCATTGACATGACAGCCTAAAGACAGGGGCCTGCGAGCGAAGATTTGGTGCGGTGCACGCCGCGCCTCTGAATGCTGCAAATCCCTGTCTATAAAGCAGGCTTATGGCGTGCAGTCAGGCACGTCATGGCGGGATTGCGCGAGGTCGATCGTTGGACAAACGAGCGGAAAGCGTCGAGATCAGGTCCGCGAGCAAGGCGTATGGCGCCGTTCGCGCCCTCGACGATGTGTCCCTCAATGTCGGCGCCGGCGAGTTCGTCTCGCTGCTCGGTCCTTCCGGCTCCGGCAAGACCACGCTGCTCGGAATTTTGGGCGGCTTCATCCTGCCGACCTCTGGCACCATCCTGTTCGGCGGCCGCGACGTCACCTACATGCCGCCGCACAAGCGCGACATCGGCGTGGTGTTCCAGAACTACGCGCTGTTCCCGCATATGAGCGTCGGCGAGAACGTCGCCTTTCCCTTGCGCGCACGCCGCCTGCCGAAGGCGAGCTGGCCTGACAGGGTGCGCGCAGCGCTCAGCATGGTCGGCCTTGCCGGCTACGAGGCGCGCGGCATCGCGCAGCTCTCCGGCGGGCAGCGCCAGCGCGTGGCGCTGGCGCGCGCCATGATCTTCGAGCCGCGGCTGATCCTGATGGACGAGCCGCTCTCGGCGCTCGACAAGCAGTTGCGCGAGACCATGCAGATCGAGCTGCGCGCACTGCACAGGCGCATCGGCGCGACCATCATCTACGTCACCCATGACCAGCGCGAGGCCCTGACCATGAGCGACCGCGTCGCCGTGATGAAGGATGGCAGACTAATCCAGATCGACGCGCCCGCGCGCCTGCACGACCACCCGGCCGATGCCTTCGTCGCCAGCTTCATCGGCGAGGCGACGATGCTGCCGGTGCGGCGCGTCGATGCCTGCAGTGTCGCGCTCGGCAACGCGCTGCTGCGCAGCGCCCGCGCCATTCCTGACAGCGATGCGCTGATGCTCGCCGTGCACAGCGAGAAGCTCTTGATCGACGACGGCGCGCAGGATGCCGCCTGCAACCGGCTGACCGGCACGGTCACCGACATCGTCTATCAGGGCGAGAGCCTGCGCATCTTCCTGGCGCTCGAAGGCGGCGTCGCGCTCAGCCTGCGCCAGCCTTCCTATCATCAAGCTTACCTGCGTATCCCGCCGCTCGGCGGCAGCCTCACCGTCACCCTCCACCCCGAGGACACCATCGTCGTGCCCCGGGTGGACTGAAGCCCTGTTGCAACCTGAGAGAAGAAGCACATGTCGACCCAAGCCGCGTTCAGCAATTTCAAGGTTCTCACCTTCGACGTCGTCGGCACCTTGATCGATTTCGAAACCGGCGTGCTCGAAGCGGTGCGCAGGATCGGAGGCAGGAAGGCGGCCGAGCTCAGCGACGAACAGATTTTCGAGCCCTACAAGCGCGGCCGCGACAAGCATTACGAGCGCTCCAGCGAGGTGATGTTCCACGTCTATCGCCATCTCGCCACCGAGCTCGGTTTGCCTGCCGACGACGCATCCTGCGACGTGTTCCAGCTCTCGGTGCTGCGCTGGGGCCCGTTCTCCGATTCCGTCGAGGCGCTGAAGCGGCTGCGCACGAGGTTTCGCCTGGTGGCGATGACAAATGCCGACCGCGTCGCGCTCTCCTGTTACGCCCATGCGCTCGGCAATCCCTTCGACGACACCGTCTGCGCCGACGACACCGGCGTGGCAAAGCCGAATCCGGAGTTCTTTGCCTACAACAAGGGCCGGCAATCCGCCTTCGGCTACAAGCAGTCCGACATCCTGCACGTCGCGCAGAGCCAGTATCACGACATCGGGATCGCGCGAAAACTCGGCTACAAGGTGTGCTGGATCGAACGCCGCCAGGGCATCGCAGGTTTCGGCGGCACGCCGGCGGTGGAGACGCTGACCAAGCCGGACTTCCATTACCCGACCCTGAAGGCGCTGGCCGACGCGGCCATCGGCCCGGCTTAAGGGACGGGTGCCGGCATGACACGGGACTGGCGCGCACTGCCATCGGCCAACTCGCTGTGGGAAGCCACGGCGGAGCCGGCGCGCGCCTTTCCGGTGCTCTCCGGCGAGCGACAGGCGGATGTGGTGATCATTGGCGCAGGCTATACCGGCCTGTCCGCCGCGCACCACATCGCCAAGAGCGGGCTGGCGCCTGTCGTGCTCGAGGCCAACAGGCCGGGCTGGGGCGCGAGCGGGCGCAATGGCGGCGTGATCACCGCAAAGTTTCGTCTCTCGTTTCGCGAGATCGATGCCGCTTATGGCCGCGCCATGGCGAGGCGCATGTACGAGATCGCGCATGAATCCACCGACATGGTCGAGGAGCTTGTCTCCGAGTTCGGCATCACCGGTGCGAACCTGAGCCGCACCGGCCAGGTCAAGGCGGCGCACAACGAAACGACACTGAAGGCTGCCATCGACGAAGCCAACTGGATGACGCGCGAAATGGGCTCGGCCGAGGTCCGTATCCTCGACAAGCGCGGCGTGCGCGAGGAGACCGGCTCCGACATTTTCGTCGGCGGCGTGCTCAATCCCGGCTCGGGCGGCGTCCATCCGCTGAATTATCTGCGCGGCCTCGCCGACGGCGTCGCGCGCCGCGGCGTGCCGATCTTCCAGGAATCGCCGGTCGTAAAGCTCCGGCGCGAGGGCGACGGTGTCGTCGCAGAGACGCCGCAAGGTGCGGTGCGCGCCAGGCAGGCGATCATCGCCACCAACAGCTATTCCGATCTCACCGGCGCCACCGCGCAACTCCAGCGCACGCTGATCCCGTTCCGCAGCGCCCTCATTGCGACGGAAAAACTGCCGCGCAATCTCGCGGGCAAACTGATGCCGACGGGGCGCACCTACACCGAGACCAAGCGCATGATGCGCTGGTTCCGGATGGTCGACAATCGCGTGATCTTCGGCGGCCGCGGCGCCTTCGGCAAGCAGGATTCGCAAACCGCGTTCGACGCGCTGCGCAAGGCGATGGTCGGCATCTTCCCCGATCTGGCCGATGTCCCGCTCGAATACAAATGGTCGGGCCTTGTCGCGATGACGCTGGACTCGGTGCCGCATACCGGCCCGATCGACGACCGCACCCTGGTCTCGCTCGGCTACAACGGCGCCGGCGTTGCCATGTCGAGCCTGATGGGCCGCTATCTCGCCGCCTTCGTGCGCGGCGAGAGGCCCGATGTCGGACTGCTCGACGTCAGCCGCATGAAACCCATTCCGTTCTATCCGCTGCGCGAGCCCGCCGTGCGCATGATCGCCGGCTGGTACCAGTTTCTCGATGCGATCGGTCGGTGAAATCACTTTGAAGGAGGCGAGGATGATGACGAAACGGAATTTTGGATTGGGCTGTGCGCTGGTGGGCGCAATGGGATTGACCACCTCGGCTGATGCCGCCGAGCAGATCACCTTCGTCTCGCAGGGCGGCGCCTATCAGCAGGCGCAGACGGTGGCGATCCTGGATCCCTCCGCCAAGAAGCTCGGCATCACCATCAACCAGGATTCGATCCCCGACGCCTGGCCGGCGATCAAGACCCAGGTCGGCAGCGGCAAGCCGATCTGGGACGTCGTCGACACCCCGACCGGCAACTGCCTGCGCGGCGGCGAGCAGGGGCTGATGGAGAAGCTCGACTTCTCGAAGATTCCAAACGGTGCGGCGATGCCGGAAGCCTATCGCAGTCCCTATTCGGTCTCCTACGAATTTTATTCCAGCGTGCTGTCCTACAGCCAGAAGACCTTCCCGAAGGACGCCCCGAACAGCTGGGCCGATTTCTGGGACGTGAAGAAATTCCCCGGACGCCGCGCGCTGCGCAACCATCCCTTCGCGACGTTGGAGGCGGCGCTGATGGCCGACGGCGTCGCGCCTGACAAGCTCTATCCGCTCGACGTCGACCGCGCCTTCAGGAAGCTCGAGGAAATCAAGCCGCATATCACGGTGTGGTGGACCTCGGGCGCGCAGTCGGCGCAGCTGCTCAATGACGGCGAAGTCGACATGGAGATGGCCTGGAACGGCCGCGTCAGCGCCGTCGCCAAGGAAGGCGCCAAGGTTGCCTTCACCTACAACCAGGGCATCCTGCAGAGCACCTCGCTGTGCATCCTCAAGGGCGCACCGAATCTCCACACGGCCGTAAAGTTCCTCAATGAGGCCGTCGATCCCGTGCACCAGGCCAATCTGCCGCTCAACATCGATTACGGCCCAGGCAATCCCAAGGCGTTCGAGACAGGAGTGATCAACCCCGAGCGCGCAGCGCAATTGCCGAGCGAGCCGGCGAATGCGTCGAAACAGGCGCTGATGTCCTACGCCTGGTGGTCCTCGCCGGCGGGCGAAGCCGCCGAAAAGCGCTGGGCGTCGTTCATGCAGAAGTGAGTGAGGCCAGCCTTGGCGACTTCAGTGCCAGATCCCTCCCAAAAGCATCAGCGCCGCGAGCACGGCCTGATGCTGGCATTGGTGTCGCCGGCGCTGCTGGTGATCCTGGCTCTGATCGTGCTGCCGGTCGGCTGGCTGGCCTGGCAGTCGATCTACCATGACGGCTTTACAGTGGAGAACTATCGCCGCGTCTTCACCGAGGACATCTATTGGCGCAGCTTCGCGCTGACCTTCGAGATCAGCCTCGCGGTCACCGTGATCGCGCTGCTGCTCGGCTATCCCGTCGCCTACCTCGCCAATTCCGTGCCGAAGGGCTGGAGCATCCTGATCCTGTCGCTGGTGGTGCTGCCGTTCTGGACATCAGTGCTGGTGCGCGCCTATGCCTGGCTGGCGCTGCTCCAACGCACCGGCGTGATCAATCAATTCCTGCGCTATCTCGATGTGATCTCCGAGCCGCTGGCGCTGGTGCACAACACCTTTGGCACGGTGGTCGCGACCGTGCACATCCTGCTGCCGTTCATGGTGCTGCCGCTCTACGCCACCATGCAGAAGATCCCGGGTGACTTGATGCAGGCCGGCGCCAGCCTGGGCGCGAGCCCGTCGCTGACATTCTTTCGCGTGTTCCTGCCGCTGTCGCTGCCGGGCGTGCTCGCGGGCTGCACCATGGTGTTCGTGCTTTGCCTCGGCTTCTACATCACGCCGGAGCTGCTGGGTGGCGGCCGCACCGTGATGGTGTCGATGCTGGTGAGCCGCAATGTCGAGCTCTACAACCAGTTCGGTGCCGCGAGCGCGGTCGCGGTGGTGCTGCTCCTCAGTGTGCTCGCGATCTTCTTCGTCGTCAGCCGCTTCATTTCGCTCGATCGCGTGTTGGGGCAGAAATGACGCGCGTCTCGCCCGCTCGAATTGCCCTCTATGTGATCAGCGCGCTGGTGCTGCTCTATCTGATCCTGCCCGTGCTGATCATCGCGCCGATCTCGTTTTCCAGTGCGCGCTTTTTGACCTTCCCGCCGCCCTCGTTCTCCACGCGCTGGTACCAGCAGTATTTTTCCAATCCGGCCTGGATGCAGGCGACGCGGGTGACGCTGACGGTGGCGCTGTTCACCGTGGTGATCGCAGCGCCGTGCGGTGTCGCCGCTGCCTATGCCATCAGCCAGTCGAAACTGCGCATCATGCGGCTGATCCACATGGCGCTGCTGCTGCCGCTGGTGGTGCCCATCATCATTACCGCGGTCGGCATCTTCTTCGTCTATGCCAAGGTCGGCCTGGTCGCGACCATGCCCGGCCTCGTGCTGGCCAACGTGATGCTGGGCTTGCCTTACGTCGTCATCTCGGTGCTCGCGGGCTTGCAAAGCTTCGATCCCGCGCAGGAGATGGTGGCGCGCAGCCTGGGTATGAACCGGTTGCGCAGCTTCTTTGCGGTGACGCTGCCGCAGATCAAGTCGAGCGTGATTGCGGGGAGCATCTTCGCATTCATCTCGGCCATGGACGAGACCATCGTCGCGCTGTTCATTTCCGGCGGCCAGTATCAGCCGCTGACCAAACGCATGTTCACAGCGCTCCGCGACGAGATCGACCCGACCATCGCCGCGATCTCGACGCTGATGACGGCGGCGTCGTTCCTGCTGGTGCTCGCGGCGAGTACGCGGCAGAAGAAGGCGGGGTGAGGGGAGGGAGTATGCTGTTGCTTCTTGCTCCGTCATTGCGAGCGTAGCGAAGCAATCCAGACTTGAGCCTCGCGGAAGGAGTCTGGATCGCTTCGCTGCGCTCGCAATGACGATGTTGAGATAGCTGTGTGCAAACGTCTTCTACGACCAGGCCGGCGAAAGCGTCACTTCGCCCCCAGCCACGCCAGGATCATCTCCACGATCTGGCTTCTGCTCCTCGCCAGCACCTTCGGCTCGCTCAGGTCGCGATCGAACAGCGCCCCGAACGTATGCCGGTTGGCGACGCGGAAGAAGCAGTAGGAGGAGATGGCCAGATGCAGATCGATGGCGTCGACGTCGTCGCGGAACGCGCCCTCGCTGCGGCCGCGCTTGAGGATGCTGTCGAGCGTCGCGATCACGCTGGCGTTGAGCTCACGCAGTTGAAGATTCTGCTTCAGATGCTTGCCGTGGTGGATGTTCTCGATTGAGACGAGGCGGATGAAGTTCGGATTGCGCTCGTCGTGGTCGAAGGTCGCCTCGATCAGCCGGCGCAGGCCTTCGCGCGCGTCGCAGCTTTCGATATCGAGCTGGTCTTCCAGCGCGCGGATGCTGCGATAGGCCTCTTCCAGCACCGCGAGGTAGAGCTGCTCCTTGCCGCCGAAATAATAATAGATCATCCGCTTGGACGTGCGGGTCCGCGCGGCGATCGCGTCGACGCGGGCGCCGGAATAGCCCTCCGAGGCGAATTCGGCCATCGCCACTTCGAGGATGTCGCGCTTGGTGCGTTCGGGGTCGTTGGTGCGCTTGGATGGGGGCGGCTTGCGCTTGAGCATCACAATTTCTCCCGCCGGTTCTATGGATCACCTTGAAGGTGAAGGCAAATTTCGCCCAATCCGACGATCCAGGATGCTTGCATAAACGTACTAGTTCGTACATTATGTGGCGAAACCAAGGTTGCGGCAACCAGAAGCAAAAGCCTGCGGAAAGCCGGATGGGCATGACGCGAGCTGCGGTCGCCATCGCATACGGGAGGACGATTGATGAGCCTGACCTCAACTGCATCGCTGCACGCGCCGTCCAGCGCGGAGACAACACAGAACAAGCTGCCGAAGCGCGCCGCGCTGGTCAGCTTCGTCGGCAGCATGCTCGAATACTACGACTTCTTCATTTACGGCACAGCGGCGGCGCTGATCTTTCCAAAAGTGTTCTTCGCCAATGTCGATCCCGGCACCGCGACGCTGCTCGCGCTGCTGTCGTTCGGCATCGGCTATATCGCGCGCCCCGTCGGCGCCGTTATCCTCGGCCATTTCGGCGACCGCATCGGCCGCAAGACGGTGCTGCTGTTCACGCTGGTGGTGATGGGCTTCTCGACGCTGGCGATCGGCCTATTGCCTGATGCCAAGACCATCGGCAATGCCGCGCCCATCATCCTGACGCTGCTGCGCCTGTTGCAGGGCCTGTCGGCCGCCGGCGAGCAGAGCGGGGCGAACTCGCTGACGCTGGAGCATTCCGCCAATTCCAACCGCGCCTTCTTCACGAGTTGGACGTTGAGCGGCACCCAGGCCGGCGCGATCCTGGCAACGCTGGTGTTCATTCCCGTCGCCGGCATGCCGGAAGACCAATTGCTGAGCTGGGGCTGGCGCATTCCGTTCCTGCTCTCGGCGCTGGTGCTGCTGGTGGCTTATCTGGTGCGCCGGACCATGCCGGAAACGCCAGTGTTCGAGGACATCAAGGACAAGGCGCAGGTGGCGCGCTTCCCCGTCGTCGCGCTGCTGCGCGACTACTGGCCGGACGTGCTGCGCGTGATCGTTTGCGCGCTGATCGCGACCGTCAGCACGCTCACGGCGGTGTTCGCGCTCGGCTATGCCACCAGCAAGTTCGGCGTCGCGCGTCCGACCATGCTGTGGGCCGGCGTGCTCGGCAATGTCGTGGCGCTGTTCGCGCAGCCGCTCTGGGCCTTGCTCGCCGACAAGATCGGCCGCAAGCCGGTGTTCATCGGCGGCGTGCTCGGTTGCGCCGTGCTGCTGTTCCCTTACTTCATGCTGGTGACGACGGGCAGCACGACCGCGATCTTCGCCGCCGCGATCGGCCTCTACATCATCTACTCCGCGCCCAACGCGATCTGGCCGTCGTTCTACGCCGAGATGTTCGAAGCGCGGGTGCGCTATTCCGGCACGGCGATCGGCACCCAGCTTGGCTTCCTCGCCGCCGGCTTCACGCCGCTGGTAAGCGCAAGCCTCGTCGGCGAGGGTCCGAACGGCTGGATCCCAGTGGCGATCTTCGTCGCGGGCTGTTGCGTCGCCTCGGCCGCGGCCGCATCGACCGCGCGCGAAACCCACAAGGTCGACATCGCCGATCTCGGCAAGCGGCGCGCGTGAGTGCAAGACGGGACAAGGATCGATGCTGACCTACGCCGTTCCGACCACGCTCGGTCCCGTCATCGGGGCCGAGCAGGGGCACGTCCGTGCCTTCAAGGGCGTGCCGTTCGCGATGGCGCGGCGCTTTGCCAAGGCGACGCCGCCTCTTGCGTGGACCGAGCCGTGCCGCTGCACGGATTACGGCCCTTATGCACCGCAGCCGGGGCATCTCGATCAGCCGGAAGAATCCTGTCTCAGCCTCAACATCTGGACGCCTGTCGGCGCTGATCGCCCGCTGCCGGTGCTGTTCTTCATCCATGGCGGCGCCTTCGTCACTGGTGGCGGCGCCGATTATGACGGCACCTTCCTCGCCGCGCACGGCCCGGCCGTCATCGTCACTATCAACTACCGGCTCGGCCCGCTCGGCTTCCTGCAACTGCATCGCCATGGCCTGAGCGAAGCCGACAATCTCGCGATCTCGGATGCACTCGCCGCGCTCGACTGGGTCCACGCCAACATCGCCAATTTCGGCGGCGATCCTGACAAGGTGACGCTGTCGGGCCAGTCGGCCGGCGCGTCGATGGTAATTGCACTCGCGACTTTGCCGCAGGCGAGGGGCAAGTTCACCCGTGCGCTGGCGCTGAGCGCGCCGGGGCGCAACATCATGAGTGCGGATCATGCCGACCACATCGCGCGTCGGGTGCTCGCGGAGCTCGAGATCGAGCAAGACCCAAGCGCGATCGCATCGGTGCCGCTGCCAAACCTGTTTGCAGCCGTCGAGCGTGTCGGCCGCAGCATCGCGGACGAAACGGAAGCAGGCACCGTGTTCGGGCCCGTGCTCGATGGCAGCGTGATCCCGCGTGAGCCGCGCGATGTGTTTGCCGATGGGACTCTGCGCGATGTCGAGCTCTGGCTCGGCTCCTGCCGCGAAGAGATGGTGATGTTCCTGAAGAGCACCCCGCCCGCCGCGATGATCCGCACCACCGAGCGCAATTTGCGCGTTGCTTTCGGCGATGCCGGCTGGGAACGGCTGCTGGCCTGCTATCGCGGTTCAGTGCGTCCCGACGAGGACCCGTACGAGGCGCTGCTGTCGGATGCGTTCTGGCATCGCCCGATGGCCGATCTGGCGCGGAGCCACGCGGAAGCAGGCGGCGCGGTGTGGCTCAGCCGGTTCGACCACCGCCCGGCGCTGGAGCCGTTTCTGTCGCAGGGGCCGACGCATGGCGCCGACAATGCCTGCCTGTGGGCGCATCTGCCTGATTTCATCGATCGCCCGATCCTGAAGCGCAAGGGCGGCCCGATGACGCCTGCCGATATCGACGTCGCAGCACGGTTTCAGACCAGCCTGCTGCGCTTTGTGACATCAGGCATGCCTGATGTTGCGGAGGCCTGGCCGCGGTTCGAGCTTCACAAGCAATCGCTCGCCATCTTCGGTCAGCCGTTTCATGTTGTGCCCCTGAACGAAGGCGCACGTGCCCGCCTGTGGGCGGAACTGAGCGCGTGAGACGGGGTGCTCGAAGCCGCGCCCTGTAATCTGCTTCACAGGCGAATGCGTCGATCTGCGCTAGATGAAGTCAGGCCCTGTCCAAGCGGCCGAGTTCGGAGTTGGCGATGATTGCTGCACTGGCAAGAGCAATATCCCGCGCGACGGGAACCAATGTCGATTTCGAAACCCTGAAGATCCTCGTGATCTTCTCGGGCGCGGGCCTCCTGGTCTCGCTCGTCGCCGCGATGATCTACGGACAGGCTCTCAACGCCGCTCTGTTCTGAGCGCGTCGCAATCCCCGTCAGGCCACGGGTTCCTTGGGACGGCTTCGCTCACGCGGCGCCAGCGGCGGCGCCTGCTTCAGCGGAGCTGCTTCGCTTGGCGCGGCGTCGCTGCCTGAGACATGTTCGAGCTGCGCAGGGCCGTTGTCGCGCCAGGCGATGAACCAGATCAGCAAGCCGAGCACTGCCAGCCCCGCGCCGACGGGACCCGTCGACGTCCAGCCGAGCCCCTGACGAATGGCAAGGCCACCCAGGAACGGGCCGAGCGCATTGGCGGTGTTGAACGCCGAATGGTTGAGCGCGGCGGCGAGCGCCTGCGCATCTCCGGCAACATCCATCAGCCGGGTTTGCAGGACAGCACCGAGCGCGACACTGGCTCCAATGGCAAAGATGTCGATCGCGAGCAGCCAGGGATTGCCGGCCACAAGCGGAAACACCAGCAGCGCCACGGCCGCAAACACCAGGATGCCGCCCGCGGTCGGCATCAAGGCGCGGTCGGCGAAGCGCGGCACGAACAGATTGCCGAGCGTGGCGCCGATGCCGAAGATGGCCAGGAAGAACGGGATGACCTCGGTGCTGACCTTGGTGACCTCGATCAAGGTCGTCGCGAGATACGTGTAGACGGCGAACATGCCGCCGAAGCCGATGGCGCTGATCGCGAGCGTGGTCCAGACCCGGCGGCTTTTGAGCGCGCCGAGCTCGCGCAGCGGATCCGACCGGCCGGCCCGGTCGCGCGGCGCGAACGACGCGCACAGCAGCATCGTGAGCAACGCCAGCACCGACACGAGGCCGAAACTCGCGCGCCAGCCGACCATCTGGCCGATCAGATTGGCCAGCGGCACGCCGATGATGGTGGCGATAGTCAGGCCCAGCATCACCTGGCCGACTACCTGCGAGCGGCGGTGTTGCGGCACGAGCGAGGCCGCAACCAGCGCGGCGATGCCGAAATAGGCGCCGTGGGGCAGGCCCGAGAGGAAGCGGGCCGCGACCATCGAACCGAAGCCGGGCGCCAGCGCGGTGAGGGCGTTGCCGAGCGCGAATACGGCCATCAGCGCCAACAGCTGCGTGCGCCGCGCGAATTTTGCGCCGAGCACCGCGATCAGCGGTGCGCCCAGCACCACGCCGAGCGCATAGGCGCTGATCGCGTGTCCGGCGGTCGGTTCGTCGATATGAAGGTCGGCCGCGAAGAACGGCAGCAGGCTCATCGACGCGAATTCGGTGGTCCCGATCGCAAAGCCGCCCATCGCGAGCGAGAACAGGACGACGGCGAGATGAGGGGGCGCTGAATGGGATTTCGGTTTCGCGCTTGGCGAGGTCGCGTGAGGCGAGGTCGTCATGTGTCCTGCTTAGGTGACGGCAACGGGAACCAGCCCAGCAAACGTCGCCATCCCTGCAGTCTTTGTCTCACCTACTTAAACGCGCGTGGATCAGCGTCAACACCGGAAGCGCCACGTAAGGCGGAGCGCATATCAGCCTCCCGGTTTATTCAGGGCATCCGCGTCAATGTGTCCGGTGCAACCGGCTCGAGCACGTGATCAGCCGCTGGCTGCGCGGCTGACGCGTCCCCGACATGATTGACCGATCAGAACTGCACTTCGCCGGGAATGTCGTCGGCGCTGAGGCCGACGGTTTGATAGGCCTTCAGCAGCCATTCGCGGGTCTGGCCGAGCGACCGGTTGTAGTCGGCCCAGGCGCTGAGGAAATCCTTGTAGCGGCGGTCGGCTTCGGCGCGGATGCCGAGATTGGTCGGCAGTGTCAGGATCGGCCGCGGGATCGCGAGCTCGCCGAGCGTCGGATTCTTCTTCAGTGTGAAGATCGACAGCACCGCGAGCGAGACGTTGCAGTCGGCGCGGCCGGTCGACACGGCGAGGATCGCCTCGTCGCGGGTCTTGAAGCCGAGGATGTCAGCCTTCGGGCAGTAGCGGCGCGCGATGGTCTCGTGCGTCGAGCCGATGTCGACGGCGATCTTGACCTCCGCCTTGTTGAGGTCGGTCCAGGTCTGCGGCTTGGCAAAGCCCTTCTTGGTGATGACGGTGAACGAGTGCACCAGGATCGGGGTCGAGAAGTCGATGACGAGCGAGCGCTCCGGCGTCGGATTGACGGCGAAGGCGAGGTCGACCTTGTCGGCCTGAAGATCGAGGATCTGGTTGCCCCAGGTCGATTCCAGCATCTCGACCTTGGCGCCCAGCTTGCCCGCAATGTCATTCGCCATGTCGATGCAGGCGCCCGACCATTGATTGGTGGCGAGGTCCTTGTGGAAATAGGGGTCCTGGCCGGCGATGACAGCGATGCGCAGCACGCCGCTCTTCTTGATGCGATCGAGCGTGGAGGTCGGCGCGGTGTCGGCCTTGACTGGCGCGGTCGCGGCCATTGCGGCGCCCGCCAGCGCGACGGTGGTGAGTGCGTCCCTGCGGTTCATTGTCGGTACTCCCTGGGGATGGGATCTGGCCCGGCAGGCAGACTATTTCTGTATTCAGAACATAATGCAATATGGTATTGCGGCCTTGCCGGGGATTTGAGCGATGAGGCAGGTTAGAGCCTAGTTCGTTGGCAAAGCGAGAGAAAACTTTGTGAAGCCGTGGCGCGCCGATGCTCTCTGCACTGTCAGCATCGGCCTTGCACCTCATGTCCGCCTGTCCTACGCCACCTCGGAACAACAGCGCGTTCGCTAAAGCTTGCAGGGAGCCGTCATGACCATCAGAAACACCCGCACCGGGGGCCAGATCCTGATCGATCAGCTGGTCGCGCAAGGCGTCGAGCGCGTCACCTGCGTGCCGGGCGAGAGCTATCTGGCGGCGCTCGATGCGTTGCACGACAGCCCGATCGACGTCGTGATCTGCCGCGCCGAAGGCGGCGCTGCGATGATGGCGGAAGCCTATGGCAAGCTCACCGGGCGCCCCGGCGTCTGCTTCGTCACCCGCGGCCCCGGCGCCACCAATGCCAGCCACGGCGTCCACATCGCGATGCAGGACTCCACCCCGATGATCCTGTTCGTCGGCCAGGTCGACACCGGCATGCGCGAGCGCGAGGCGTTCCAGGAGCTCGACTACAAGGCGGTATTCGGCTCCATGGCGAAATGGGCCGTCGAGATCGATCGCCCCGACCGCATTCCCGAGCTGGTCGCGCGCGCCTTCCGCGTCGCCATGCAGGGCCGTCCGGGTCCGGTGGTGATCGCGTTGCCGGAGAACATGCTGACCGAGACCGCCGCTGTGGCCGACGCCATGCGCATCGAGCCCGCGGTGAGCTGGCCGGCGCCACCAGACATCGAACGTGTCGGTGCGCTGCTCGCTGGCGCGAAGGCACCCCTGGTCATTCTCGGGGGCTCGCGCTGGACCGATGAGGCTACCAAGAGCATCGCGCGGTTTGCCGAACGCTTCGATCTGCCGGTCGCGACCTCGTTCCGCCGGGCCTCGCTGATCGATGCCGATCATTCGCATTATGCCGGCGATCTCGGCATCGGGCCGAGCCCGGGCCTGAAGGCGCGCGTCGACAACGCCGACGTGATCCTTCTCATCGGCGGCCGCATGTCGGAAATGCCGTCCTCGTCCTACACGCTGCTCGACATCCCCTCGCCGAAGCAGAAGCTGATCCATGTGCATCCCGGCTCCGAAGAGCTCGGCCGCATCTATCAGCCGGAGCTGGCGATCCAGGCGACGCCCGCCGCGTTCGCAGCCGCTGTGGAGACGCTGAAGCCTTCGAGTGCCGTTGCCTGGAAGGGCGAGGCCGCCAAGGCGCATGCCGATTATCTCGCCTGGACCGAGAAGGCGCGGGAGCTGCCGGGCAATTTCCAGTACGGTCAGGTCATGACCTGGTTGCGTGACCGCTTGCCGAAGGATGCGATCGTCTGCAACGGCGCCGGCAATTATGCCGGCTGGATTCATCGCCATCATCGCTTCCACAGCTTTGCCTCGCAGCTCGCGCCGACCTCGGGCTCGATGGGCTATGGCGTGCCGGCCGGCGTGCTGGCGAAGCGGCAATATCCTGACCGCGTCGTCGTCGCCTTCGCCGGCGACGGCTGCTTCCTGATGAACGGCCAGGAGTTTGCGACCGCCGTGCAATATGACGCGCCGCTGATCGTGATCGTGGTCGACAACTCGCAATACGGCACCATCCGCATGCACCAGGAGCGCGACTATCCCGGCCGCGTCGTCGGCACCCAGCTGAAAAATCCTGATTTCGCGATGTACGCGAAAGCGTTCGGCGGCCATGGCGAGCGGGTCGAGCGCACCGAGGAATTCGCACCGGCATTCGAGCGCGCGCTCGCTTCCGGCAAGCCGTCGATCCTCCACTGTATCATCGATCCCCGCGCGATCTCGGTCGGCAAGGATTTCACCCCGGCGGTGAAGGCGTAAGCGATGGCAGAGGGTCGCCACGTCGCCATCATCGGGGCCGGCGCGATCGGCGTGATCAGCGCCATCGAGGCGCTGCGCGAAGGGCATCGCGTCACGCTGATCGATCCGGGCGAGCCCGGTGGCGAGCAGGCGGCGAGCTACGGCAATGCCGGCTGGCTCTCGTCGCATTCGGTGATCCCGCCGGCCGAGCCCGGCGTCTGGACGAAGGTGCCGGGTTATCTGATGGACCCGCTCGGCCCGCTCGCGATCCGCTGGTCATATCTGCCGAAGGCGCTGCCCTGGCTGATCAAATATCTGCTGTCCGGCTGGACCGAGGCGCGTGTCGAGAAGACAGCGTTCGCGCTGCGCGACCTCCTGAAGGACGCGCCGCTGTTGCACCGGAAGCTGGCGGAAGAAGCTGGCGTGCCTGAGCTGGTCGAGCGCAACGGCGTGATGCATGTGTTCCCGTCGCGCGGCAATTTCGACAACGATCTCGGCTGGCGCCTGCGCAGGAAGGTCGGCGTCGAATGGCTGGAGCTGAACGCCGACGAGATGCGTCAGCGCGAGCCGGATCTGCATCCGCGCTATACCTTTGGTGTGGTGGTGGAGGAGGCCGGACGCTGCCGCGATCCCGGCGCTTATGTTGCCGCGCTTGCCCAACACGCGCTGGCTGGTGGCGCGAAGTTGGTTCGTGCCAAGGCAACCGGGCTCAAGCTGAGCGGCAACAAGCTCGTCGCCGTTCTCACCGACACCGGCGAGATTGCTTGCGATGCCGCTGTGGTGGCCGCGGGCGCGCGGTCGAAGCAGCTGACTGCGTCTGTCGGCGATTCCCTCCCGCTCGAAACCGAGCGCGGCTATCACGTCATGATCGAGAACCCGGAAGTAGGTCCGCGCAGCTCGATGATGGCCTCCGACGCCAAGATGGTGGCGAACTGGACCAACAAGGGCTTGCGCGCCGCCGGCACGGTCGAGATCGCGGGCCTTGCGGCCGCGCCGAACTGGAAGCGCGCGGAGATTCTGCGCGACCACCTTCTCAGCATGTTCCCGAAACTGCCGAGGGACATTCCGGCCTCGCGCATCAAGATGTGGTTCGGCCATCGTCCGAGCATGCCGGACGGACGTCCCTGCATCGGCTACTCCCGCGCCTCGCGCGACATCGTCTATGCCTTCGGCCATGGTCATGTCGGCCTGGTCGGCTCGGCGCGCACCGGTCGCCTCGTCGCCCAGCTCCTGAGCGGCAAGCCGCCCGAAATTCCGCTCGCGCCGTTTTCTCCCGATCGCTTCCTCTGAGCTTGCAACATGACTTATACGTCCAGTTCCTCATCCCGCATCGCCCGTGGCGGCAAGGCCATCTACGGCGCGCCGCTCGGCATTTTGATGCTGGAAGCGCGCTTTCCGCGCATCCCCGGCGACATGGGCAACGGCACGACCTGGCCCTTCCCCGTGCTCTATCGCGTGGTGAGCGGGGCGTCGCCGGAGAAGGTGGTGCTGAAGGGCGCGGCTGGCCTGCTGCCTGATTTCATCGATGCGGCGAAGGACCTGGTGCGGCTCGGGGCCGAAGCCATCACCACCAATTGCGGCTTCCTCTCCCTGTTCCAGAAGGAGATCGCCGCTGCGGTCGGCGTGCCGGTTGCGACCTCGTCGTTGATGCAGGTTCCGTGGGTGCAGGCGACCCTGCCGCCTGGCAAGCGCGTCGGCCTCGTCACGGTATCGGGCTCGACCCTGACGCCGGCCCATCTCGAAGGTGCCGGCGTGCCGCTCGATACGCCGGTGGTCGGCACCGAGCACGGCAAGGAGTTTTTCCGCGTCCTGATCAAGGCCGAGAAGGATGACATGGACGTCGCGGAGGCCGAGCGCGACGTGGTCGGGGCCGGCAAAGAGCTGGTCGCGAAAAACCCCGACGTCGGCGCCATCGTGCTCGAATGCACCAACATGCCGCCTTATGCGGCAGCGCTGCAGGCCGAAGTCGGGTTGCCCGTCTACGATATCTATTCCATGATCACCTGGTTTCATGCCGGACTGCGCCCGCGCGCCTTCGGCTGATTCCTGATGTCACACAGCTCCTCGCACCTCTGCTGTTGTTTGCATTGCAATCGCCGCCACAGCCCCGGTATATTTGGCTGTGTTCGGGCATGAATGCAGTTGATGATGAGCAACGTGGAACTGGCCTCCGACAGTATCGTCGATCGCGTCTATGAACAGCTCAAGGCCATGGCCGTGAGCTATGAGTTCAAGCCGGGCGAGCGGCTCAACGAAGGCGAGCTGGCCAAGCGCCTCGGCGTCAGCCGCACGCCGCTGCGCGAAGCGCTCAACCGTCTCAACACCGAAGGTTTTCTGCGTTTCACGCCGGGCAAGGGCTTCTTCTGCCGCGAGCTCGACGCCCACGAGATCTTCGATCTCTACGAGCTGCGCAAGTCGATCGAAGTCGCCGCGGTCCGCCTCGCCATCAAGCGCGCCAAGGACGAAGATATCGACGCGCTGCTGAAATTCCTCGAGGCCACCGGCCCCGATCCCGGCGACCGCACGTCGGTCGAGCTCGTCGAGCTGGACGAGACTTTTCACGAGCGGCTGATGGCGATGTCGAACAATGCCGAGATGCTGCGCGTCTTGCGCAACGTCAACGCCCGCATCCGCTTCGTGCGCTGGATCGACATGGACAGCATCAACCGTACCAACACCCAGGCCGAGCATCGCGCGGTGATCGAGGGTCTGATGGCACGCAACGAAGAGGTCTGCGTCTCGGTGCTGGAGAAGCACATCGACCGCCGCCTCGATCGCATCACCTCCGCGATCAAGGAAGGCTATGCGCAGATCTATATGCCGGCGGCGCTGAGAGCTGGGGCGAGTTGAGGTTCTTCTGCAGTATCGTAGGGTGGGCAAAGCGAAGCGTGCCCACCACCTAATCGTGGCACGGCGCAAGTGCGGCTTTGCCCACCCTGCGATTTCTGGCTTTCGCCACGACGACTGGGCGAGTTTACTCCGCCGCGACCGGCATCCCATGGCCGAGCCGCTTCGAAATACCCCCCGCGCAATCGCGCAGCGCGTGCGCGATCGGGCTGTCCCAGCGCGCGTCGAACGTGCCTTCCGGCCCCATCGCGGTGACGACCAGCGCGACATGGCCAGCATGATCGAACACCGGTGCGGCGAACGCGTTCACGCCGGGCAGGGGATCGCCGAGCGCGCGGGCGAGCCCGTGCTTGCGGACCTCGGTCAGCATCTCCGCGACCTTGCCTTTCACCGGCCGCTTCGGATTGTAGCCGACGCCCTGGCGATCGAGCCCGCTTTCGAGCGCGGCGTTGATGGTCTTCTCCGGCAGGAACGCTGCGAAGGCACGCCCCGTAGCCGTCTCCAAGAGCGCCATCACCGATCCCGCGCGCATGACGATGTGGACGGGCTGGCCGGGCTCTTCCAGCTGCACCACGGTCGGGCCGTGCGTGCCCCAGACCGCGAGCGAGACCGCGTGGCCGATCTGGCTTGCGAGCGCCGCGATCTTCGGCTGCGCGATGCGCACGCCGGAGAGGCGGCGCAGGCTGATCAGTCCGAGCTCGAGCGCCAGCGCGCCGATCTCGTAGCGGCCGGTGGTCTCGTCCTGCTCGATCAGCCCGATGCGGGAGAAGCTGGCGAGATAAGGATGCGCCTTGGCCGGCGTCATGCCGGCTTCGCGCGCGAGATCGCGCAGCATCATCGGCTCGCCGCATCTCGCGAGCGCGCGCAGCAATTCTCCGCCGACCTCGATCGATTGGATGCCGCGGCTTGCTTTCTTCATGCGTTCCCGATGCGCTTGAGTCCTTGTTTGAGCATGATCTGTTCGGAAAACCACTGCACACTTTTCCGGATCATGCTCTACGCCGCGTCGCGCTTGGTGGCGCTGTCGGCAAGGTGTCGCCCGGCAATGTAGCCGAAGGTCAGCGCCGGCCCAAGCGTGATGCCGGCGCCGGGATAATTGCCACCCATGATGCTCGCCATGTCGTTGCCGGCGGCATAGAGCCCGGGAATCACCCGGCCTTCGGCGTCGAGAGCGCGCGCGTTCTCGTCGGTGACGATACCGGCATAGGTGCCGAGATCGCCTGTTACCATCTTGATGGCGTAGAACGGGCCGTTCTCGATCGGCGCGACGCAAGGATTGGGACCGTATAGCGCGTCGCCCTGGTAGCGGTTATAGGCTCTTGAACCTTTGCCGAAGGCGGGGTCCTGTCCGAGCGGCGCGGTCGCGTTGACCTGCCTGACTGTCTCCGCAAAGCCCTTCGCGTCGATGCCGGCCTTTGCCGCCAGCGCTTCCAGCGTATCGCCGCGCATGAGATAGCCGCTCGCGAGATGATGTCCCAGCGGCATCGGGAACGGCGGCACGCAGCCGAGGCCGTATTTGCGCAGCGTCTTGTGATCGCAGACGAGATAGGCGGCGATCTCCTCGCCGGGCCTGGCCGCCTTGATCATGGCCTGGACGAAGTCGTGGTAGGAATTGCCTTCATTGGCAAAGCGCTTGCCGTCGCGCATCACCGCGATCACGCCGGGCTTGGCACGATCGATGAAGTGCGGCATCACGCCTTTCGAGCCGTCCTTGCGCGTCGTGAGCGACACCGGGACCCAGGCCGCCGCGTTCGGCAGGCGATCCTCGATATGTCCGCCCGCGCTTTCGGCGAGGCGCAGGCCGTCGCCGGTATTGCCGGTCGGCCCCGGCGAGAAATGCTCGGCGCCGGTCGGTGCATGCGGAAACATCTTCTTGCGGCGCTCGACATCATGCGGGAAGCCGCCGCAGGCGAGCACGACGCCCCGCCGCGCGCGGATGCGGACGTCGCGTCCCTCGCGCGACACGATCGCGCCGGTCACCGTGCCATTCTCGACCGTCAGCTCGCGCACCGGCGAGGACAACCACATCGGGATCTTCAAATCCTGCGCGGACTTTGCGAGCCGACCCGCCAGCGCATTGCCGTTGGTCAAGGTCATGCCGCGGCCATGGCGCAGCACGTCCATCAGGTGGCGCGATAGCCGCTTTGCGACATAGACCGCTGACGTCAGCGACTTCGTGACGCGCGTGAAATGGATGATCTCTTTGCCTGACCCCAGCATCATGCCGAACACGGTGAGCTCGGGCAGGGGCATGCCGAGCGTCTTGATGAGGTCGCCCAGCTCACGGCCATCGAACGGGCGTGTCACCATGGAGCGACCGCCTTGCGCGCCGCCGGGCGCCTCGGCGTGATAGTCGGGGAACACCAGTGGCATGTCGAAGCGGAGCGCGGTCTTGGTGGTGAAGAAATCCACCGCCTCGGGACCGGCGCTGAGGAACGCATCGACGCGCGCCGCATCGAAATTGTTGCCGGCCTCGTGGCGCAGATAGGTACGGGCCTGCTCCGGCGTCTCCTCGATGCCGTAGGCTTTCGCCAGGGCGGTGCCGGGAATCCACAGCCAGCCGCCGGAGCGCGCGGTGGTGCCGCCGAAGCGCGGTTCCTTCTCGACGATCAGCACGTCGAGGCCGCGATATCTCGCGGTGATCGCCGCCGACATGCCGGAGCAGCCTGATCCGGCCACGAGCACGTCGCACTCGTATATTTCGCTTGCGCTATGCTCGCTTCCGGCCATGTCTCACCTCACTGCTTCAGCAGCGGACATTTGGATTCGGAGACCGGGCGGAAGGCATCCTCGCCCTTCACGGTCTTGATGATGTCAAGATAATCCCAGGGCTCCTTGGACTGCTCGGGCGCCTTCACCCTGGCCAGATACATGTCGCGGATGACGCGGCCGTCCTCGCGCAACTTGCCGCCATGGACGAAAATATCCTCGATCGGCAGCTCGCGCATCTTGGCCATCACCTTGGCGGGGTCGTCCGTGCCTGCAGCCTTGATGGCCTTGAGATAATGCAGCACCGAGCCGTAGACGCCGGTATGGATCATGGTCGGCATCACCCTGGTGCGCTCATAGAATTTCTTGGACCATGCCCGCGTGGCCTCGTCCATGTTCCAGTAGGACGCCGTCGTCATGTAGGTGCCCTGCGCCGACTTCAGGCCGATCGCGTGCACGTCAGTGTCGAACATCAAGAGGCCGACGAGCTTCTGGCCGCCTTGTACCAGGCCGAACTCGCCGGACTGCTTGATGGCGTTGTCCGTATCCTGGCCGGCATTGGCGAAGGCGACGACGTCAGCCTTGGAGCTCTGCGCCTGCAGCGCAAAGGACGAAAAATCCGCGGTATTGGTCGGGTGCTTGACGCCGCCGAGCACCTTGCCGCCCATCTCGTTGATGAAGCGCGTGGCGTCCTTCTCGAGCTGCTGGCCGAAGGCGTAGTCCGCGGTGATGAAGTACCAGGATTTTCCGCCTTCCTTGATCACGGCGGACGCCGTCACCTTCGACAGCGCGTAGGTGTCGTAGGTGAAGTGCACTGTGTTCGGGCTGCACAGCTCGTCGGTGAGCGAGCTCGCGCCGGGGCCGGAGAGCAGGGCGATCTTGCCCCGCTCGCGCGCCATGTTGTGCACGGCGATGGCGATGCCGGAATTGGGGATGTCGACCACCGCGTCGACCTTGCCATTGTCGAACCAGCCGCGCACGATCTGCACGCCCACGTCCGTCTTCATCTGGTGGTCGGCGCTGATGATCTCGATCGGCTTGCCGAGCACGGTCGGCCCGAACTCCTCCACCGCCATCCTGGCGGCCTCGACCGAGCCCGGCCCGGAGTTGTCGCGGCCCCAGCTCGACAGATCCGTCAGCACGCCGATCCGCACTGCATCGTCGGAGACCTGCGCGCGCGCGACATGGGTCATGACAGCCGAAGTCATGGCCGCGAGCATGGCGCAGGCCAAAAGCCCTCTCATCGATGTTTCCTCTCGTTATTGGCCGCTTGGGTGCGGCCGGTTGTTATGGCGGTAAATTAGATATTAGCGAATAAGTTTGTCAATGACAAATAAAGGCGTCAATGAGAGTTCCTTGCTCGCCGAGAAGCGCTGCGGAGACGTGTGCGCAACTGCCTCAGCACCCGTCATTGCGCGCGACGCGAAGCCATCCAGAATCTTTCCGCGGAGACAGTCTGGATTGCTTCGTCGCAAGGGCTCCCTCGCAACGACGTTGTTGAAACAGTTGTGAGCATCCTCTCTCGCTGTGATCCGGGTTGACGGCATTGCGCGGACAAGTTGCAACCCACACCACGATTGGCCATGATGCTCCCGGGATCTCTTGGGGCGGATGGGCAATGACGGCGGTAACAGGGGTCTCCGGCGAAACGGAGCGATCGACGACGACGCATGTTGTGTGGGCGAGTGCGCTCGGCACTGCGATCGAGTGGTATGACTTCCTGATCTACGGCACGGCGGCCGCGCTCGTGCTCAACAAGCTGTTCTTCCCGAGCTTCGATCCCTTCGTCGGCGCGCTGGCGGCATTCTCCACTTATGCGGTCGGTTTCTTGGCGCGGCCGATCGGCGGCGCCATCATCGGGCATTACGGCGACCGGCTCGGCCGCAAGAGGATGCTGGTCGCGACCATGATCGCGATGGGGCTCGGCACCTTCCTGATCGGCTGCCTGCCGACCTACAGCCAAATCGGCGTATGGGCGCCGATCCTGCTTGTCATCCTGCGCTTTGTGCAAGGCATCGGCCTCGGCGGCGAGTGGAGCGGCGCGGTCGTGATGGTGGTCGAGCACGCCGGTAACAGGCGCGGCTTCTACGGCAGCCTGGTGCAAATCGGCTTTCCCGTCGGCGTGGCTGCCTCCACCGGCATGTTCGGGCTGATGACGCAACTGCCCGAGGCCTACTTCCTGAGTTGGGGCTGGCGCGTGCCGTTCTGGATCAGCATTCTGCTGGTCGGCGTCGGTCTCATCGTACGGCTCAAGCTTGCGGAGACGCCGCACTTCAAGGAGGTGGTCGAGCGCAAGGAGGTGCTGGCGCAGCCGGTGTGGGAGGTGCTTCGCCGCCACTGGCGCAGCTTTCTGCTGGCGATCGGCATCACGATCTCGGAAGTCGGGCTCGCTTATCTCCTCACTGTCTTCACCGTGCTTTATGCCACGACAAAACTCGGCCTTCCGCGCCAGGTGATCCTGAATGCTGTCGTCTATGCCGCGCTCGTCGAGTTCGCCACGTTGCCGCTCGCCGGCTGGCTCTCCGATCTTTTCGGCCGCAAGGCGCTGTATCTTGCCGGCGGCGTATTCACGGTGGCGCTTGCCTTTCCGCTGTTCTGGTTCCTCGACACCAGGGAGCCGGTGCTGATCACGCTCGCGCTCGTCGTCACGATGACGCTGACGCATGCGCTGCTGTTCGGGCCGAAGGCGGCGTTCGTGCCGGAACTGTTCCGCACAAAGGTGCGCTACAGCGGCGCCTCGCTCGGGGCAAATGTCGCGGCCGCCTTGAGCGGCGGCTTCTCGCCGCTGATCGCGACCGCGCTGCTCGGCTGGGCCGGCACGTCCTGGCCGGTGTCGCTCTACATCATCGCGCTGTCGGTCATCACGATCATCGCGACGTTGATGACGCCGGAGACGGCGCGCGACGCGCTGAAGTCCTGAGGCATCCCGGGGGGCGGCTGGCGGCCAAAAAAATTTTTCGAGCCTCCCCCTTGAAACCGCCAGCCGTTTTTCTAATTGATTTTTTTACCGCGAGAGCGGTGTGCCGGGCGCCAGATCGGGCCCGGTGCGGGCGCCGGGCCGGTCGTCGGACCCGTCTGATACCCTGTCCTGCGCTCCTTCGTATCCATCTTGCTCTTTGGAGGACTTGGTTATGAGGACCAGTTTTGACTTTGCGCCCCTGTGGCGCTCCACCATCGGCTTCGATCACCTGGCCGACCTCGTCGACAGCACGCTGCGCCAGGCGACCGAGGACAACTATCCCCCCTACAATATTGAGCGCTCCGGCGAGGACCATTACCGGATCAGCCTTGCGGTGGCGGGTTTCAGCACCAGTGATATCACCGTCACGGCCGAGCAGAACGCGCTCACCATCGAGGGCAGGAAGCCCGAGACCGCCGCGCGCGAATACCTGTACCAGGGCATCGCCGCGCGTCCGTTCCGGCGCGTGTTCAATCTCGCAGATTATGTCCAGGTGAAGCAGGCCTCTTTCCAGGACGGGCTCCTGATCATCGACCTCGTCCGCGAGGTCCCGGAAGCCATGAAGCCGCGTCGGATTCCGATCGCGGGCGGCGCTCCTGCGGCATCGCAGATCGAGCAGAAGAAAGCAGCCTAAAGCGCTCGATCGGTCCAACGGCGGAACGCGGCGTGCAATGCGCGCCGCGCTCCCGATGCATGAAGGAGACAAGCATGGCTTTTCGTGACCTCATTCCCTGGTCGAGAAACCAGGAGCTTGCGCCCACGCGGGACAATTTCGACCCCTTCCTGACGCTTCACCGCGAGATGAACCGTCTGTTCGACGACGTTTTCCGCGGCGTCAGTGGGTCCGGTCTGTCGCCGCTGATGGAAGGCCGTTTCGGCTGGCCGAAGGTCGAACTGAGCGAGACCGACAAGACACTGACGGTGTCTGCCGAGCTTCCCGGCTTGACCGAGAAGGACGTCCAGGTCGAGATCGCCAATGGCGTCCTGACTGTCCGCGGCGAGAAGAAGGCGGAGTGCAACGGCGAGGGGCGGTACTTCACCGAGCGCTATTATGGTGCCTTCGAGCGGCAGATCCCGCTGGAAGGCGTCGAGGAGGACAAGGCCGAGGCGTCGTTCAGGAACGGCGTCCTGACCGTGTCGCTGCCGAAGTCCGAGAAGGCGCGCGAAGGCGTCAAGCGCATCGCGATCAATACGCAATAGCAACAAGCCGGACGGCGGCCTTTGGCGCCGCCGTCCCCCGTCAACGAACCCGTCCCTTGAAAGGAGCATGAGGGAGGCAACCGCCGATGACCAACGTGAATACCAATTTCGGCAATCTCAATCCGCTGTTTCATCCCGCCGCCCACTACGATTCACCTACCGAGGTCCTGAATGCACAGGATCTCTCCACGCCGGAGAAGCGGGTCATCCTGTCGTCCTGGGCGTCCGACATGTACGCGGTGGAATCCTGTCCCGCCTTGCGCGAGATCCCCGGCATGGGCCACACGGTCCGGCTCGCCGATATCCTGGCCGCCCTGCGCAAGCTCGACGGCGACAACGACAATGACGACCCGCCGCGCGGCGGCGGCGTTCCGATGCGGCTGCGGCGGCCATGGGCCGCCGCCGAGGGGCAAAGCGCATGATGCTCACACAGACTGTTCTCGGGCTCGTGCTGCTCGGCCAGGCTTCGGCAGTCTGGGCGGTTCCATTTCTGGCTCTGCAAGGCCTCGTCGCCGGGGCGCGTGCCGAGATCTGAGGCAAGAGCTTTTAGGTTCCAATCCCAGGCAAGGTAGCAGGTACTGAAGATGCGTGCTGTGCGTTTGCTCCTGCTGGCGATGCTGGTGCTGACGCCCACGGCGTTGCAGCCTGCTGCCGGCCAAATTCCCGACCTGAAGACCGGCGGCTCGTTGCCGACCCTGGCGCCGCTGGTGCGTCAGGTGACGCCGGCCGTGGTCAACATCTCCGTCCACGGCCGCGTGCGGGAAGATAACCCGCTGTACCGCGACCCGATATTTCGCGAGTTCTTCGACGTCCCCAGGCAGATCGAGAAGGAGGTCAACGCGACCGGCTCCGGCGTGATCGTCGATGCCCAGCGCGGCTATGTCTTGACCAACAATCACGTGGTCGAAGGCACCTCCGCCGTCCAGATCACGACCAAGGATGGCCGGCAGTTTTCCGCGAAGGTCGTCGGACGTGATCCACCCACCGATGTCGCGGTACTCCAGATTCAGAACCCGACCGGGCTCAGGGCACTCCCCTTCGGCGACAGCGACGCGCTCGAAGTCGGCGACTTCGTGCTCGCGATCGGAAATCCATTCGGGCTGGGCCAGACCGTGACGTCAGGTCTCGTCAGCGCGCTGGGCCGGACTGGAATCGGCAAACAGGGCTATGAGGATTTCATCCAAACCGACGCCGCCATCAATCCGGGCAATTCCGGCGGGGCCCTGGTCAGCCTGCGCGGAGAACTCGTCGGCATCAACTCGGCGATCATCTCGCCGGCCGGCGGCAATGTCGGCATCGGCTTTGCCATTCCGGTCAACATGGCACGCAAGGTGATGGAGCAGATCATCGCCAACGGTCGCGTCGAGCGCGGCCGTATCGGCATCTCGCTGAACGATCTGCATCCCTCGGCCAACAGGGGATTGATTCAAGGCGCCGTCATTGCCGAAGTGGCCGCGGATTCGCCTGCGGAAAAGGCAGGCCTGCGCAGGGGGGATGTGGTCACCGGAGCAGACGACCGCCCGATCCGCACCGCCGCCCAGCTCCGCAACACGATCGGCCTTGCCCGCGTCGGCGAGGATGTGAGGCTCTCGGTCTCGCGGAACGGCGTTCCGCTCACCGTGAGCGTCAGGATCGCGCCCGCGAGTGAATCCAGCAGCGCCCTCGCGGGGCCCAATCGCCTCGTTCGTTGAATCGGTCGCAGCGGGCCGAGGATCAGCGGTGTATCCCCTGCGAGGGTAGTGAGCCGCATGACATCGCGGCTCAAGCCGCGCGGTGATCCTGCTCGCCTTGCAAGTCGCGGATCAGCCTTCGCTCGCGTTCGATCCGCTGGAGATAGAGCTCGCGCTCCTGCTCGGACTTTGCGCCTGCCAGGAGCAGTTCGTAATGGCCGATCACCTTTTCGCTGCCGCGAATGAGCAGCTCTCGCTGGCTGATCATTGCATTGCTCCTCTCACATCGATCGGCGCCTGGGTGGCAGAGAGAGCAACCGGGAAGGTCGCCGCGGTCAGGCTTTCGAGCGCCGACCTTTCTTCCGTGACACGTCTCTCGATGAACTGGCGTTCGAGCTCCGACAGCCTGGTCTTCAGAAGACGCCGGTAACGGTGGATGTTGTTACGATGTGCACGAATCCGGGCCAAATTCTCATCGAGCATCGTCGTCTCTCCAGACGGTCGCGTTGGATCCTTTGATTTCCCAGGGTGAGAAACACTGTTCTCGCCGCAAAAATATGCAGCGCGAATTTCGTGTCAAGAGATTTGCCAAACGCCGGCCACCACGAGGTCGAGCTCGTCGCCGTAGTGAAATCCGCCGGCTCACATCGTCATGGCCGGGCTTGTCCCGGCCATCCACGCCTTGTTACGCGGCACAAAGAACGTGGATGCATGACGACCTCCGGTGAACGTCGATCTGCGACGCCTAGCGCTCGCGAGGTTAAGGTCATCGCCGCTTCCACCGCCGGGTTCCCCCGTCGATTGCCTTTTGTTGGCCGGCAAGCGAACCTCCTGTGGCCATATTTGAGAAGGAGTGGTTTCCGGTGAGGGAGGCACTCCATGAACAAAGCTCTGATCACTGCCGTTGTGATGCTGGCCGCCGTGCCCGCAAGCGCCGTTGCGCAGGAGCGCGCCGGCTCGGCGGCGCTCGGAGCCGTGTCCGGCGCGGTCGTGCTGGGGCCGGTCGGTGCCGTCGCGGGCGCCGTGATCGGCTATACCGCCGGTCCTGCCATCGCCCGGTCATGGGGCATGAGAGGTTCGCGCTCGGCAAGACACCGGCAGCCGCCACGTCGCGAGGCGTATGGGGCGACGGCCGCCGGTGCGCCCCCACGCACCCGCGAGGCGATGGAGGCCAACGGTCAGATGAGCGCGGCCGGCAATCCGCCGGTCCAAGCCGCTCCCGTGTCGCAACCGGCTCAAGTTGCGCCTGCGGCGCCAGCGGCAACCACGACGCCACCCGTTCAGGGATTCGACTGAAACCAGGCCGCGGTGGTTTTCGGCCGCAGCCGATCCACCGTCCGCGCCATCAGCGCGACCACTTCTCTAGATCTGGCCCAGGATCTTCTTCGCGGCGCGAAGGTGCGGCTTGTCGATCATCTGGCCGTCGAGGCGCAGCGTGCCGGCGTTTGGATGGCTCGCGAACGCGGCGATGACCTTCTCCGCCCATGCCCGCTCGGCGTCGGTCGGCGCGAACGCCGCGTTGACGATGTCGACATGCTTGGGATGGATCAGCGCCTTCGCCGAAAAGCCGTCGCGCCGCGCGGCGCGGGTTTCCTGCTCGAGGCCTGCGAGATTGTCGATGTCGGTATAGACAGTGTCGATCGGCGCCACTTCCGCCGCGGCCGCCGCCATCAGGCACAGATCGCGCGCGAGGCGGTAGGGGCTGTGAAACACGCCGCCCGACGCCTTCTCGGTCGCGCCGAGCGAGGCGGAAAGATCTTCCGCGCCCCACATCAAGCCGGCAAGGCGAGGGGAGCAGCCCCTGTAGCTGCCGAGCCCGAAGATCGAGCTGGCGGTTTCCGTCGCGACACAGACGATGCGTGTTGCGCCTGCTGTGATTCCGGATGCTGCTTCCAGCGCTTCAAGCCAGGTCGCAACCTGGCGCACGTCATCGCCGCCTTGCGATTTCGGCAGCACGATGCCGTCAGGCTTGCCCGGCATGATGGCGGCGAGATCGCTCAGCGTCATGCCGGTGTCGAGCGCGTTGATGCGGACATAGAGCTGGTGCGGGCCGGGGCGGCTCCTGAGCATCGCAAGCGTCAGGGTCCGCGCCTCGGGCTTCTTGTCGGTGACGACGGAGTCCTCGAGATCGATGATCAGGGCGTCGGCCTTGCCTTCGCTCGCCTTCTCGAATTTGCGCGGGGAATCGCCTGGCACGAACAGCATCGAACGCATCAGGCCGGCCTCTTGTGCATCATCGCGGTTTCCCTCCTTACGAAATAACGGCGCGCGTCGCTTTGCGCCGCATGACGCCATGCATGTTAGACACAGTTGATGGACAAATTCACGTATCGGTATGCGGTTTTTCGAGCTAAAAAACCGAAAAGCCAGGGCATGTCGGGCGCGGCAAGCGCCATGGCCTTTACGCGGGGAACGCGATCGGGAGATGGCGCAATCGCGGCTCCCAACAGGGAGACCAAGACCATGGATTTCGCGCTCACCGATCAGCAGGAAGCCATTCGCGACGCCATCGCCAAGATCTGCGAAGCCTTCCCCGACGCCTATTGGCTGAAGAAGGACCACGACGGCGGCTTCCCGCACGATTTTCACAAAGCGCTGGCCGACGCCGGCTGGCTCGGCATCTGCGTTCCCGAAGAATATGGCGGCTCGGGCCTCGGCATTACCGAAGCTGCGATCATGATGCGCACCATTGCCGAATCCGGTGCCGGCATGTCCGGCGCGTCTGCCGTGCATATCAACGTGTTCGGACTCAACCCCGTGGTCGTGTTCGGCACCGAGGAGCAGCGCAAGCGCATGCTGCCGCCGATGGTCGAGGGCCGCGAGAAGGCGTGCTTCGCCGTCACCGAGCCGAACACCGGGCTCAACACCACCCAGCTCAAGACCCGCGCCGTTGCCAAGAACGACCGCTACATCGTCAACGGCCAGAAGGTGTGGATCTCGACCGCGCAGGTCGCGCACAAGATCCTGCTGCTGGCGCGCACCACGCCGCTGGAGGAGGTGCGCTCGCCCACCCATGGCCTCAGCCTGTTCTACACCGATTTCGACCGCAACAGGATCAAGGTCCACGAGATCGAGAAGATGGGCCGCAAGATCGTCGATTCCAACGAGCTGTTCTTCGAGGATTTCGAGATCCCGATCGAGGACCGCATCGGCGAAGAGGGCAAGGGGTTTCAATACATCCTCGAAGGCATGAACCCCGAGCGCATCCTGATCGCGGCGGAAGCCGTCGGCCTCGGCAAGCTCGCGCTGTCGCGCGCGACCGAATACGCCAAGACCCGAATCGTGTTCAACCGGCCGATCGGGAAGAATCAGGGCATCCAGCACCCGCTCGCGGTGAACTGGATCGAGCTCGAGGCGGCCTGGCTGATGGTGATGCAGGCCGCCTGGCAATACGACAAGGGCTTGCCCTGCGGCGCTGGCGCCAATGCCGCAAAATATTTCGCGGGCGAAGCCGGATACCATGCCTGCGAGCAGGCGGTGATGACCCATGGCGGGTTCGGCTACGCCAAGGAGTTTCACGTCGAGCGCTATCTGCGCGAGATCCTGATCCCGCGCATCGCGCCGGTCAGCCCGCAGCTCGCACTGAGCTTCATCGCGGAAAAGGTGCTGGGGCTTGCCAAGTCGTATTAGCTCGGTTCGGCCGCGATCCGCTCCATCGCGATGGTGCGGAGCTTTGCGCGCTGGATCTTGACGCCATTGGCGCTGTCCGTGACCGGGAAGGCATCCACGACATAGATCCGTGCCGGAATCTTGTAGCCGGCGAGCCGCTCGCGCAGGCGCGCCGTCAGCACCTCCTGACGCGGCGGAGCTCCGGCCGCGATCACGAAAGCGACGCAGCGCGCCTGGCCCTTCAGATCGACTGCGACGACCTGGGCGTCGGCAACGCCGGCGCAGGACTTGAGCTCGTCCTCGATCTCCCCGGGCGCGACCAGGAAGCCGCCGAGCCGCATCGCATCGCCTGCGCGGGTCTCATAGACGAAGGCGCCGCCGCGCAGGCGGCCGATATCGCCGGTGCGGAAGAAGCCGTCCGCAGTGATCGCATCCCCGGTGGCTTGCGGATTGTTGAAATAGCCGAGGAAGCACGATGGCGCGCTGATTTCGATCTCGCCGGAGACGCCTTGCGGCGCAAGCTCGCCGGTCTCGGTGTCGCGCACGCGGACTTTCGCATCCGGGGACATCGGCCAGCCGCCGCCCTCGATGCGGTCGGCGAAGGCGTCGCTGGCGCGCCCGATCGAGAACAGCGCCTGCACCTCGCTCGAGCCATAGAGGCCGAACAGCGGCAGGCCGCGTGCCTCGGCCTCCGCGGCCAGCTCGCGCCAGCCGGGCTGGAACGCGGCGAAGCCGCAGACCTGCAGATGCGGGAACGGCCGCCTTGCGTCGGTCAGCGCAAGGATACGGCGGAACATCTCGTCGGAGCCGAAGCTGTGGGTGATCTTGTGCTCGGCAAGGATCTTCAGCGCCGGCGCCGCCTCGAAGGCATCGAGCACGTGGACGGTGGCGCCGGCGGCGATGAAGCCGAGCAGGCTCGTCATGCCGAAGGTGCCGCAGAACGGCAGCATCGCCAACAGGGCATGACGCTGCGGCGAAAGCTGGAGCGCTTTGGCCACGGCCTTGGCGTGGCTCGCCAGCGTTCGCTGCGAATGCGCCACCAGTTTTGGCCCCTTGGTCGTGCCCGATGTGGTGTAGAGCAGCACGGGCAGATCGATGTCGTGCTGAGCTGGAGCCGGGGGATAATGCTTGTCGAAGGCGTCGAAGCGCACACTGGGCCATTGCGCAGGAAGCGCATCCGCGCCGACCACCGCGAGCTGTTGCAGCGCGGGGACATCGGTCTTGGCGATGTCGGCAAGAATGGCAGCGAAATCAATCGAGCGGAACGCCGCCTCGATCACCAGCAGCTTTGCGCCTGACAGCTTCAGCAGATGCGCGACTTCGGCGCTGCGATAGCGGGTATTGACGGCGGCGACGATCGCTCCCAGCCTGGCGGCGGCAAACAGTAGCGCAATCCATTCCACGCGGTTGACCAGCCAGACCGCCACGACGTCGCCCTTGCCGATGCCCTGCGCGGCCAGCCAGGCCGCGGTCTGTTCGACCTTCCGTGCAAACTCCGCGCGCGAGACGGGCGTGCCGTCGAACAGGAAGGCTGGATCGGCAGCTGTGTCCGATTCGATCAGCGAATGCAGTGAGGCATCGTCGGCATGCATGGCAACCGGAGTAGCCCGATCGCGCAAACCTGTCTACTTGGTGCCGAACATCCGGTCGCCGGCATCGCCGAGACCCGGCACGATGTAGCCGTGATCGTTGAGCCGCTCGTCGATCGCGGCGGTCCAGATCGGCACGTCGGGATGCTCGCTCTGGAACTGGACGATGCCCTCAGGGGCCGCCAGCAGGCAGACGAAGCGGATGTCGCGGGCGCCGCGCGCCTTGAGCAACGTGGCACCGGCGCAGGCCGAGTTGCCGGTCGCCAGCATCGGATCCATCAGGATCACGGTACGGTCCGACAGGTCCTGCGGCGCCTTGAAGTAATATTCCACGGCCTGCAGGGTTTCGGGATCGCGGTAGAGCCCGATATGAGCGATGCGCGCCGACGGCATCAGCGCCAGCATGCCGTCGAGAAAGCCGACGCCGGCGCGCAGGATCGGCGCCAGCGTGAGCTTCTTGCCGGCGATCTTCGGCGCCTGCATCGGGGCGATCGGCGTCTCGATGTCGACCAGCTCCAGCGGCAGGTCGCGCGTCACCTCGTAGCCGAGCAGCATCCCGATCTCGTTCAGGATCTCGCGAAAGCTCTTGGTGGAGCGGTCCTTCTCCCGCATCAGCGAAAGCTTGTGCTGGACCAGGGGGTGGGCGACGACGTTGACGCTAGATGTGCTCATGCGGCCGATCTAACACGGTTCCGCGAAGCTGCGCCAGATCGGCCGGGGCGTTTTCCGCAAGGGACGAAACCCTGTCAGGGCGGTGCGACTACCGCGGCAGCTCGGTCAGCTGAAGTTCTCGCACGAGGCCGGCTCAATGAGCGGATCCGGGGCGGGACGCACGTTGGGCACACTCGGACGCGGCGCGTCCACGGTGCGTGCCTGCACCTCCACGAACGCCGACATCAGCGCGATCGCGAGGTCGCCATGGCATCCCTCGATCGCCGCGTCGAGCCAGTCGGGCAGCTCGCGTTCACGCGACAGCGCGCAATGCCACTCGCCTTCGTCATAGGCGATGCGGCGGACGTGCCACAGCGGCAGCTCAAGCTCCATCAGTGCCAACGCGGCATCGGTCCAGGCTTCGGCTTCGATCAGCTGCACCAGGCGCGCCGTGCGCTCGCTCTGGTGGAGTGAGGGGAGTCGCCGGCAGGCTTTGTCGATGATCTCGCGCATCAGCGGACCGGTCATGCCTTGCGCGTTACGCAAGCGATCGCCGAGGGAGGACGAATCGTGGTGTCGGAAAGCGGCAATCATGTCAGGCCTCCTGGAAGCGGCGTCGGTCAGTCGGCCGGCCTGTTCAGGATGGCGGGATGCGCATTGGAATACGAGATGGGGCGGGGACGGCAGATATAGGAATCTCATAAGTGCCGGGAGGGACGCAGTCTGTAGCGTCATTCTCTGTCGTCGTCCCGGCCCCCGCGCATTGCGCGCTAGGCCGGGACGACGGCGGAAAGTTGCGCGAGCATCGTGGGCGCCTTTATGAGATTCCTATAACGTCGCCATAGCCCTCGTCTCGAAAACCTATGCCCGGAGTGGCACTTCAGCACGGTCGAAAGTCCCGCTTGGCCTGCGAACATGCGTTGCGTCTCATTCCGCGAGCTCTTGCCGGGTCCCGAGAAAGTGTTGCCCCGATATGGGGACGCAACGAGGAGCATCCCTATGATGGACATTCTCATGCTGGCGCTGGGGTTCGGCTTCTTTGCCCTTGCGATCGGCTACACCTACGCCTGCGAACGGCTGTGACGGAGCGGACCATGATCTTCGATTATGCGCTCGCCGGTGCCGTCTCGTTCGGCCTTCTGATCTACCTCACTTATGCGCTGCTGCGGCCGGAGCGATTCTGAGCGGTGCTGCTGCTTGTCGAATTGCTGCCGGCAGAGGCCTCGCTGTTCGCCTGCCTGTTGATGGTGCTGCTGCCGCAGTTGCGCCGGGCACCTAGCCTGAAGGGTTGATTCCATGACTGTGATCGGTTGGCTCCAGATCATTCTGTTCTGCGTCATCATTGTCGCGCTGACAAAGCCGCTCGGCTGGTACATGACGCGCGTGTTCAACGGCGAGACGACGTTTCTCTCGCCGGTGCTGCGTCCGATCGAGGCCGGCATCTACTGGATCTCAGGCGTCGACGAGAAGCGCGAGCAGCATTGGCTGACCTATACGGTCGCCATGCTGCTGTTCCATGTCGGCGGCTTCCTGATCATCTACGCCGTGATGCGTCTCCAGGCCGTTCTGCCCTTCAATCCGGCCGGGCAGACAGCGGTCGCCGAGGATCTGTCCTTCAACACCGCGATCTCCTTCATCACCAACACCAACTGGCAGAACTACGGCGGCGAGAGCACGATCTCCTATCTCGTGCAGATGCTGGGCCTGACGCACCAGAATTTCCTGTCGGCGGCGACGGGCATTGCACTTGCAGTTGCCCTGATCCGCGGTTTCTCCCGCGCTTCGGCGCGCACCGTCGGCAATTTCTGGGTCGACGTGACCCGCTGCACGCTCTATGTGCTGCTGCCGATCTGTGTCGTCTACACCCTGTTCCTGGTCTGGCAGGGCATGCCGCAAACGCTCGGCGACTATGTCGAAGCCACGACGCTCGAAGGCGCCAAGCAGACCATCGCGGTCGGCCCTGTCGCCTCGCAGGTCGCGATCAAGATGCTCGGCACCAATGGCGGCGGCTTCTTCAATGCCAATGCGGCGCACCCGTTCGAGAACCCGACCGCGCTGTCGAACTTCGTGCAGATGCTGTCGATCTTTGCGCTGGGCGCTGCCTTGACCAACGTGTTCGGTCGCATGGTCGGCAACCAGCGCCAGGGCTGGGCGATCCTCGCCGTGATGGGCGTGCTGTTCATCGCCGGCGTCGCCGTGACCTACTGGGCGGAAGCCAGCGGCACCTCGACGCTCCAGGCGCTCGGTCTCACCGGCGGCAATATGGAAGGCAAGGAGGTCCGCTTCGGCATCGTTGCCTCCTCGCTGTTTGCCGTGATCACCACCGCCGCCTCCTGCGGCGCGGTCAATGCCATGCATGACAGCTTCACCGCGCTCGGCGGCATGATCCCGCTGATCAACATCGAGCTCGGCGAAATCGTCGTCGGCGGTGTCGGCGCCGGCATGTACGGCATGCTGCTGTTCGTCATCCTGGCGATCTTCGTCGCCGGTCTGATGGTCGGCCGCACGCCGGAATATGTCGGCAAGAAGATCGAGGCGCGCGAGGTCAAGATGGCGATGCTGGCCATCCTGGTGCTGCCGTTGATGATCCTGGGCTGGACCGCGGTCGGCGTGGTCTATCCGGCGGCGGTGGCCTCCATGGCCAATGCCGGACCGCACGGCTTCACCGAGGTGCTCTACGCCTACACCTCGGGGACCGGCAACAACGGATCGGCCTTTGCGGGCCTGACTGGCAACACCTTCTTCTACAACCTCACGCTGGCCAGCGCGATGTTCGTCGGCCGCTTCTTCATGATCGTGCCGGCCATGGCGATTGCGGGCTCGCTCGCAGAGAAGAAATCGATCCCGCCGTCCATGGGCACGTTCCCGACCACGGGCGGGCTGTTCGTCGGCCTCGTCGTCGGCGTGATCCTGATCATGGGCGGCCTGACCTTCTTTCCGGCACTCGCGCTCGGCCCGATCGTCGAGCACCTTGCGATGAACGCAAGCCAACTGTTCTGACCAACCTCTTCTGATTTCCGGAGTGCCCTCGATGGATACGATGAAACTGCAAAAGCGTGCCCCGATGTCGGCCATGCTCGATCCGAAAATCGTGCTGCCCGCCATCCGCGCCTCCTTCGCCAAGCTCGATCCGCGGCTGATGGTGAAGAACCCCGTCATGTTCGTGGTTGAGGTCGTGGCCGCGCTCACCACGGTGATCTTCCTGCGCGATCTCGTCACGGGCGGGGTGAATCTCGGCTTCACTTTCCAGATCATTGTCTGGCTCTGGTTCACGGTGCTGTTCGCGAATTTCGCGGAAGCCGTCGCGGAAGGCCGCGGCAAGGCGCAGGCGGATTCGCTGCGCAAGACCCGCACCGAAAGCCAGGCCAAGCTCCTGAATGGCGCGGGCCATGATTTCAAGCTGGTGCCGGGCACGAGCCTGAAGGTTGGAGACCTGGTGCTGGTCGAAGCCGGCGACACCATCCCGTCCGACGGCGAGGTGATCGAGGGCGTGGCCTCCGTCAACGAGGCCGCCATCACCGGTGAATCAGCGCCTGTCATCCGCGAGTCCGGCGGCGACCGTTCGGCGGTGACGGGCGGCACCCAGGTGCTGTCCGACTGGATCCGCGTCCGTATCACGGCGGCCCAAGGCTCGACCTTCATCGACCGCATGATCAAGCTGGTCGAGGGCGCCGAGCGGGCCAAGACGCCGAACGAGATCGCGCTGAACATCCTGCTCGCCGGCCTCACCATCATCTTCGTGTTCGCCACCGTCACGATTCCTAGCTACGCCGCTTATGCCGGCGGCTCGATCTCGGTGATCGTGCTGGTCGCTTTGTTCGTGACGCTGATCCCGACCACCATTGGCGCGCTGTTGTCAGCCATCGGCATCGCCGGCATGGACCGCCTGGTGCGCTTCAACGTGCTGGCGATGTCCGGCCGCGCGGTCGAGGCGGCCGGCGATGTCGACACGCTGCTGCTCGACAAGACCGGCACCATCACGCTCGGCAACCGCCAGGCGACGGCGTTCCGTCCCGTGCGCGGGGTGACCGAGCAGGAGCTGGCGGACGCCGCCCAGCTTGCCTCGCTCGCCGACGAAACGCCGGAGGGCCGCTCCATCGTCGTGCTCGCGAAAGAAAAATACGGCATCCGTGGCCGCGACATGGCCGAGCTTGGCGCGACCTTCATTCCGTTCACGGCGCAGACCCGCATGAGCGGTGTCGATGCCGGCGGCTCGTCGGTGCGCAAGGGCGCGGTCGATGCCATGTTGAACTATGTCGGCGGCGGCGCTCCGACCGCCGTCGCTTCCGGCAACACGGCGAGGGCGATCCAGCCTGCGGCTCTCTCCGAGATCGGCCGCGAGATCCAGACGATTGCCGACGAAGTGTCGAAGTCCGGCGGCACGCCGCTGGCGGTCGCCAAGGACGGCCGGCTGCTCGGAATCATCCAGCTCAAGGACATCGTCAAGGGCGGCATCCGCGAGCGCTTTGCCGAGCTGCGCCGCATGGGCATCCGCACCATCATGATCACGGGCGATAATCCGATGACGGCGGCCGCGATCGCGGCCGAGGCCGGCGTCGACGATTTCCTGGCGCAGGCAACGCCCGAGGACAAGCTCAAGCTCATCCGCGACGAGCAGGCCAAGGGCAAGCTGGTCGCCATGTGCGGCGACGGCACCAACGACGCCCCGGCGCTGGCGCAGGCCGATGTCGGCGTCGCCATGAACACCGGCACCCAGGCCGCCCGCGAGGCCGGCAACATGGTCGACCTCGACTCCAACCCGACCAAGCTGATCGAGGTGGTCGAGATCGGCAAGCAGCTCCTGATGACGCGCGGGGCGCTGACCACGTTCTCGATCGCCAACGACGTCGCAAAGTATTTTGCGATCATCCCGGCGATGTTCCTGGCGTTCTACCCGCAGCTCAACGTGCTGAACGTCATGAACCTGTCGAGCCCGCAGAGCGCCATCCTGTCGGCGATCATCTTCAACGCGCTCATCATCGTCGGCCTGATCCCGCTGGCACTCAAGGGCGTCGCCTATCGCGCGGTCGGTGCCGGCGCGCTGCTTCGGCGCAATCTCCTGATCTACGGCTTAGGGGGTATCGTCATTCCCTTCATCGGCATCAAGGCGATCGACCTAGTAGTGGTCGCTCTGCACCTGGCCTAACTGCGTCATCGAGAGGAGCGATTTTCACTGTCATTCCGGGGCGCCTCGAAGAGGCGAACCCGGAATCTCGAGGTTCCGGGTTCGATGCTTCGCACCGCCCCGGAACGACAGGGAGATGCTTCGCTCACGGTGACGAACTCATAGGAGACCCAACATGCTCAGAGAAATCCGCCCCGCCATCGTCCTGTTGCTGGTGCTCACCGCCATCACGGGCCTGGCCTATCCACTCGCCATGACCGGCATTGCCGGCGCGATCTTCCCTGCGAAAGCGCAAGGCAGCCTGATCGAGAAGGACGGCAAGGTGATCGGCTCCGCCCTGATCGGGCAGGAGTTCAGGGATGACAAATATTTCCACGGCCGCCCCTCGGCGACGCTGGCGCCGGACCCGAGCGATTCGAGCAAGACGATCCCGGCGCCCTACAACGCCGCCAATTCCGGTGGCTCCAATCTCGGCCCGACCAGCAAGGCACTGGCCGACCGGCTGAAGGAGGATGTGGACAGGTTGAAAGCCGCGAATCCGGATGCCGCCGTGCCGGTCGATCTGGTCACGACCTCGGCCAGCGGTCTCGACCCCGACATTTCGCCGGAAGCGGCGCAATTCCAGGTGTCGCGCGTCGCCAAGGCGCGCAAGATGTCGGAAGAGTCGCTCAAGCGGCTGGTCGCCGCCAGCACCGAGGGCCGCCTGCTCGGCCTGCTCGGCGAACCCAGGGTTAACGTTCTGGCGCTGAATCTGGCGCTGGATCGTGCGTCCGCGAAGTAGCGTCTAGGCCGGCAATATCAGGATGATTATATTGGCCTGATGGTTCAGCAACGCCGCGATCCCGAACAACGACCATCGCCCGAGGCGCTGCTGGAAGCCGCGCGCCGGGAGGAGAGCGCGAGCGGCAAGCTGAAGATTTTCGTCGGCGCCGCCCCCGGCGTCGGCAAGACCTACGAGATGCTGCAAAGCGCCCATGCCAGGCGCAAGGCCGGCATCGACGTCGTGGTCGGTTTCGTCGAGACCCATGGCCGCACCGAGACCGAGGCGCTGGTGCGGGGACTGGAGGTCGTCCCGCGCAAGCGGCTCGATTATCGCGGCCAGATCGTCGAGGAGATGGACCTCGACGCGGTGATCGCGCGGCGGCCGCAGATCGCGCTGGTGGACGAGCTCGCCCACACCAATGCAGCCGGCAGCCGTCACCCCAAGCGTTATCTCGACGTCGAGGAGCTGCTCTCGCACGGCATCGACGTCTACACCGCCGTCAACATCCAGCACATCGAGAGCCTGAACGACGTCGTCGCCCAGATCACCCATGTGCGGGTCCGCGAGACCGTGCCGGATTCGATCTTCGACCGCGCCGACGCGATCGAGCTGATCGACCTCACGCCTGACGATCTGATCCAGCGCCTGCGCGAGGGCAAGGTCTACGTTCCCAAGCAGGCCGAGCGGGCGCTGGAGCATTACTTCTCGCCCGGCAATCTCACCGCGCTGCGCGAGCTCGCGCTGCGGCGGACGGCCGAGCGGGTCGATGAGCAGCTGCTCAGTCACATGCAGGCGAACGCCATCGCCGGCCCCTGGGCCGCAGGCGAGCGCATCCTCGTCTGCGTCAGCGAGGATCCCCGCGCGGCCGGCCTGGTGCGTTATACCAAGCGCCTGGCCGACCGGCTGCATGCGCCGTTCACAGCGATCTCGATCGAGACGAGGCGCTCGCTCCAGCTTTCGGACCAGGAGCGCGATCGGCTCGCCGACACGCTGCGGCTCGCGGAGTCGCTCGGCGGCGAGGCGCTGACCATTCCCGCGGTCGGCCGCCGCATCGCCGACGACGTCATCAATTTTGCGCAAGGCAACAACGTCACCCAGATCGTGATCGGCAAGTCGACACGCTCGCGCTGGTTCGAGATGACGCGCGGCTCGGTCGTGCATGATCTGGTGCGGCGCGCCGGCAATATCAGTGTCCACGTCATTCCCGGTGACGAGCTGCCCGGCGAGGCGGTGGCGAAGACGGCGGTGCAGACCGCCGCGCGGGCCGAGCCGTTCAACCCGCTGCCCTATCTGAAGGCGCTCGGAATCGTGCTGGTCGGCCTCGGTGCCGCGGAGCTGATCCAGCCCTATTTCGGGATCGAGAATGTCGACCTCGTGCTGCTCACGGCGGTTGTGGCCGTGGCGGTCCGCTATGGCCTCTGGCCCTCGCTGCTCGCGACCGTCGGGGCCTCGCTGTCCTACAATTTCTTCTTCCTGCCGCCGATCTACACCTTCACGATCACCGACCCGACCAACGTCGCCGCCTTCTTCCTGTTCATGGTGGTGGCGATGATCGTCTCCAATGTCGCCGCGCGCGTGCGTACGCAAGCCGACACCGCGATCGGCCGGATCAGGACCACCGAGCAGCTCTATGCGTTCAGCCGCAAGCTCGCCGGCACCGCCACGCTCGACGACGTGCTGTGGGCGACCGCCTATCAGATCGCGTTGATGCTGAAGGTGCGTGTCGTGCTGCTGCTGCCGGAAGACGGCCTGCTCACGGTGAAGTCGGGCTATCCGCCGGAGGACCAGCTCGACCAGGCCGACCTCGCCGCCGCCAATTGGGCCTGGAGCAATGACCGTTCCGCCGGTCGCGGCTCGGATACGCTGCCGGGTGCCAAGCGGCTGTTCCTGCCGATGCGTACCGGGCGCGGTCCGATCGGTGTGATCGGCATCGACAATGACCGCACCGGCCCGCTGCTGACGCCGGACCAGCGCCGGCTGCTGGACGCGCTGGTCGACCAGGGGGCGCTCGCGATCGAGCGCGTGCTGCTGGTCGAGGACATGGATCGCGTCAAGCGCACCGTCGAATCCGAGCGCTTGCGCTCGGCGCTGTTGACCTCGATCTCGCACGATCTGAAGACGCCGCTCGCCTCCGTGCTGGGCGCGGCCTCGACCATGCGCGACCTCGCCGGCGCGCTGTCCGACACCGAGAAGCGCGACCTGCTTGCGACCGTGATCGACGAGTCCGAGCGGCTCAATCGCTTCATCGCCAATCTGCTCGACATGACCAAGCTCGAATCCGGCGCCATCGTGCCCAACACGGCGCTGCACGATCTCGGCGAGATCGTCGGCAGCGCACTGCGGCGGGCCTCGAAGATCCTGACAGCGCACAAGGTGGAGCTGGAGCTGGCGGCCGATCTGCCGATGCTCGAGCTCGATGCCGTGCTGTTCGAGCAGGTGCTGTTCAACCTGCTCGACAATGCCGCGAAATATTCTTCGCCTGAAACCACGATCGCGATCAGGAGCCGGCGCGAGCGTGACCATGTGGTGCTCGAGGTCGCTGACGAGGGCGCCGGCATTCCACCCGACGAACTCGAGAGCGTGTTCGACAAGTTCTATCGCGTGCAGAAGGGCGATCATGTCCGCCCCGGCACCGGGCTCGGGCTCGCCATCTCGCGCGGCTTCGTCGAGGCGATGCGCGGCACGATCTCGGCCGCCAACCGCAGCGACCGCAGCGGCGCAGTCCTCACCATCCGTCTGCCGGTTCCGGCACAGACCAAGGCTTTGGATACCGCCGCATGAGCGCTGCCCCGATCAAGGTTTTGGTGATCGACGACGAGCCGCCGATCCGCAAATTGCTGAGGATGGGGTTGTCGACGCAAGGTTACGAGATCCTGGAGGCGTCGAACGGCAAGCTAGCTCTTGAAAAGCTTGCCGAAGAGCCCGCGCTGATCATTCTCGATCTCGGCCTGCCTGACATCCAGGGCCATGAGCTCTTGCGCACCATCCGTGCCCGCAACGAAGCCGTGCCGATCGTGGTGCTGTCGAGCCGTGGCGACGAGGCCGGCAAGGTGCAGGCGCTTGATCTTGGCGCCGATGATTATCTGACAAAACCGTTCGGCATGGACGAGCTGCTGGCGCGCCTGCGCGCCGCGCTACGGCACCAGTTGCAGGTCCAGGGCGAGCGTCCGGTGTTTCGCAGCGGCGATCTCTCGGTCGATCTGGTCCGCCGCATCGTCAAGCTCGGCGAGCGCGAGATCAAGCTATCGCCGAAGGAATATGATCTCCTGCGCGTGCTGGTCCAGCACGCCGGCAAGGTGCTGACCCATCGATTTCTTCTCAAGGAGCTCTGGGACGAGCTGACCGATGCGCAATATTTGCGCGTCTACGTCCGCCAGCTCCGCCAGAAGATCGAAGCCGATCCGGAGCGCCCGCAATATGTGCTGACCGAGACGGGGATCGGGTACCGGCTGAAGGCAGGGGATTAGGTTGGTCGTCGTTCCGGGGCGATGCGAAGCATCGAACCCGGAACCTCGAGATTCCGGGTTCGCCTCTTCGAGGCGCCCCGGAATGACAGAGAGAGCTACCCCGCCTTTCTCTGCCGCGCCGTCGACCGGTGCGTCTTTTTCGCTGCACGATGTCGTCCCGTCGCACGCCGCGCATGCGACTTGGCCGCCGTTTTTCCGCCGCCGCGCCCCTTCAGGCTCTGCTTCAGCGCATCCATCAGGCTGACAACGTTGCTCGGCCGCTCCTCGGGCTCCGGCAGCTCGATCTTTTTGCCGCTCGCCTTGCGCTTCACCAGCGCCTTCAGCGCGGTCTCGTACTCGTCCTTGAACTTGCTCGGGTCGAAATGCGCCGCCTTGGTGTGCAGGATGTGGCCGGCGAGCTCGACCATGTCCTTGGTGATCTTCGGGCTCTTGATGTCACCGAAGAACTCGTCCTCGTCACGCAGTTCGTAAGGGAAGCGCAGCGTGGTGCCGAGCAGGCCCTTGCCGAGCGGCTCGATCGCGATGATGTGCTCGCGGTTGGTCAGCACGATCTTGGCGAGCGCGACGCGGTCCTGGTCCTTCATGGCGTCGCGGATCACGGCAAAGGCGTCGACCGCGGCCTTGCCGTCGGGCGCGATGTAATAGGGATGGTTGAGATAGCGCTGGTCGATCTCGTCGCTCGGCACGAAGCTCTCGATGTCGATGGTGTGGTTGCTCTCGATCTGCACCGCCTCGAGCTCTTCCGGCTCGATCTCGACATATTTGCCCTTGCGCAGCTCATAGCCGCGGCCTTTCTGGTCGCTCTCGACGACGTCACCGGTCTCGGCATCCACCATCTGCTGCTTGAGCCGGTTGCCGGTTTCGCGGTTGATCATGTGAAACCGCGTCTTCTCGGCGGCCGTGGTCGCGGGATAGAGCACGACCGGGCAGCTGACCAGCGAGAGTTTCAACGTTCCCTTCCAATAGGCGCGCGGGGCCATTTCATTCTCCAGTGATTTCAAGGCGTTTTGGAACCCCAACCACCCCATTGGGTTTTGGTTCCGGGTAGGACTTTTGCCGTGATAGGCTTCAACGCGATCAGAAGATGTGGGACCCATCGTGCTGCAAAAACTCTCCATCTATCGAAAGAAGCGTGATTTCGAAAAGACGCCCGAACCGTCGGGCAAGACCGCGGTGGCGCCCTCGAAGCAGCGGCGCTTCGTGATCCAGAAGCATGACGCGACCCGCCTGCACTACGATCTCAGGCTCGAATTCGACGGCGTGTTCAAGTCCTGGGCGGTGACGAAAGGACCCTCACTCAATCCGCACGACAAACGGCTGGCGGTGGAAGTCGAGGACCATCCGCTCGACTATGGCGATTTCGAAGGAACCATTCCCGAGGGCCAATATGGCGGCGGCACGGTGATGCTGTGGGATCGCGGCACCTGGGAGTCCGATGACCCCGAAGCCGGCTTCAAAAAGGGCGACCTCAAGTTCACGCTGCATGGCGACAAGCTGCATGGCAGCTGGGTGCTGGTGCGCATGCGTAACCGTGGCGGCGAGAAGCGTACCAACTGGCTCTTGATCAAGCACCGCGACGAATATGCCAGCGAAGACGAGGATATTTTGGCGGAGGACAAGTCCGTGGCCTCCGGCCGTGCGATGGAGCAGATCGCAGGCGGGAAGGGTCGCGCGCCAAAACCGTTCATGCTGGCGAAGGGTAAGGGCAAGGCCGACGCGGTCTGGCAGTCCAACCGCACTGAAGAGACTAAGGGACGCACGGTCAAGCCGGCGCCTCGCACGGCGCTGAAGAGCAGCAAGGCATCGAAGAAGGCGACATCAGCGACGACGGCCAGGAAGGTCTCGGACATGCCTGATTTCGTGGCGCCGCAGCTCTGCACCCCGGTGGAGCGGCCGCCGGCCTCGGATGGCTGGTGCCACGAGATCAAGTTCGACGGCTATCGCGTGCAGCTTCGCGTCGAGGATGGTGAGGCGACGCTGAAGACGCGCAAGGGCCTCGACTGGACCGGCAAGTTCGCGTCGATCGCGAAGGAGGCCGCCGAGTTGCCGAACGTGATGATCGACGGCGAGATCGTCGCCCTCGACCATAACGGCGCGCCGAACTTTTCCTCGCTGCAGGCCGCGCTGTCGGACGGCAAGACCGATGAGCTGATCTTCTTCGCCTTCGACCTGCTGTTCGCCGAGGATCTCGATTATCGCCGCCTGCCGCTCGGCCAGCGCAAGGCCAGTCTCAAGAAACTGCTGGAGGCGCGCAAGAAGAAGACGAGCCAGATCCGCTATGTCGAGCATTTCGAGAGCGGCGGCGATGCGGTGCTGCAATCGGCCTGCAAGCTCGAGCTCGAGGGGGTCGTCTCGAAGAAGCTGGACGCGCCCTATCGCTCAGGCCGCACCGAGAGCTGGACCAAGGCAAAATGCCGCGCCGGCCATGAGGTGGTGATCGGCGGCTACAAGACCACCAATGGAAAATTCCGCTCCCTGATGGCAGGCGTGCATCGGGGCGATCATCTCGCCTTCGTCGGAATGGTCGGGACCGGATTTGGTGCCGACAAGATCAAGCGCATCATGCCGTCGCTGAAAGCGATGGAAGCCAAGGAAAGTCCCTTCGGCGGCAAGAATGCGCCGAAGAAGACCCGTGACGTGCACTGGCTGAAGCCCGAGCTCGTCGCCGAGATCGAGTTCGCCGGATTCACGGCTGATGGCAACATCCGCCAGGCCGCCTTCAAAGGCCTGCGGCAGGACAAGCCAGCCGAAGAGGTCGAGGCGGAGACGCCTACGGATACCGAACTCGCCAAGCCCTCTACCAGGAAGCGCGTTGCTGCAAAGCCGGCGGCAGGGAAGGGCACCGCCGAAGTGATGGGTGTCGTGATCTCCAAGCCCGACAAGGAGCTGTGGCCCGACGATGGGGAGGGCGCGCCGGTCACCAAGTTCGACCTCGCACGTTATCTCGAGGCCGTCGGCGAATGGATGATCGTGCATCTCAAGGGCCGGCCATGCTCGCTGATCCGCGCACCTGACGGAATCAAGGGAGAGTGCTTCTTCCAGCGCCACGCCATGCAGGGCACCTCGAACCTGCTCGAGCTCGCGCGCGTGTCAGGCGATCGCAAGCCTTACCTGCAGATCGACCGTATCGAAGGCCTTGCCGCGGTCGCGCAGATCGGCGGGGTCGAGCTGCACCCCTGGAACTGTGCGCCCTACGCCTATGACGTTCCGGGCCGGCTGGTGTTCGATCTCGATCCTGCGCCCGATGTCGAATTCCCCGATGTGGTGGAAGCGGCGAAGGAGATGCGGCAGCGGCTCACCGATATCGGCATGGAGAGTTTCTGCAAGACCACGGGCGGCAAGGGCCTGCATGTGGTGGTCCCGCTGCTGCATGGCGCGCGCGACAAGGTGGACTGGAAGGAAGCAAAGGCGTTCGCGCAAGGTGTCTGTCAGTGGATGGCCGATGACGATCCCGCGCGCTATCTGCTCAACATGTCGAAGAAGCTGCGCAAGGGAAAGATCTTCCTGGATTATCTGCGCAACGACCGGATGTCGACGGCGGTCGCCCCGTTGTCGCCGCGCGCACGTGCCGGCGCCACGGTGTCCATGCCGCTGACCTGGGCGCAGGTGAAGAGCGATCTCGATCCGAAGCGCTACACGGTTCGCACCGTGCCGGGCCTGCTGGCGCGGTCGAAGGCATGGGACGGCTACGATGATGCCGCCGCGTCGATCAAGGCGGCGATCAAGAAATTGGCTGCGAAGAAGTAGACCCGCGCGCCGGGCACAACTGCTGTAGGGTGGGCAAAGCTGAGCGTGCCCACCATCTTTTCGTTGTAGCGAAGATTAGGTGGGCACGGCGCGTCGCGCCTTTGCCCACCCTACGAGATCTCGTCCTAGATCCGGCCCATCAGCAGCAGGATCAGCAGAATGATGATAACGAGCCCAAGCCCACCGCCCCCGTAATAGCCGGTGCCGTAGAACGGACCGCCGCCGATGCCGCTGAAGCCGCCGAGCAGCGCGATAACCAGGATGATCAGAATGATCGTACCGATAGACATGCGAATCTCCTCCAGCCCTTTATCGAAAGGGTTGTTGCAACCTGTCCCGTTGTGTGCGGAGGGCAACTTGCCCGGGGTTTTAAAGTTCCGGATTTGAAACGGGGCGACAGTTCCGATCTGCATGGAACCTTTACGCCTCTATCAGGCATGACTATGTGAGGATCCAGTCACCACGGGGCAGGGCCATGTCAGCACCGCTCGTCGTCTCCATTCCGCATCGCCTCGGTCGCGAGGAGGCGGTGCGCCGGCTCAAGACCGGGCTCGGCCGCGCCGCCGCCAGCATTCCCGTGATGCAGGTCGAGGAGGAGCGCTGGAGCGGCGACACCATGAATTTCCGCATTCGCGCACTGGGCCAGGTCGCGAGCGGGCAGGTCGACGTTAGTGAGGACCATGTCAAGGTCGAGGTGGTGCTGCCGTGGCTGCTGCAGCGCTTCGCCGAGATGGCGCAGGCGACCATCAAGAAGCGCGGGCAATTGCTGCTGACCAAGGATGAGGGAAAGTGAGCGTCAGGCGCCCACGCGCTGTCGCCGGGGCCTGACCGCACTGGCTGCGCGCGCCTTGATGACCGCAGCGGGAAAATCACGGAACGCGTGCGCGAGCGGCAATTCGTTGCCCGCAAGGCCCGGCGCGGTGTAGCCGCTGATATCGACGGTTGCGTCAAAACCTTCGAGCGCCGGCCACTCGCGTCCCGCTTGCGTGAAGGGCGCGAACTGGCGCGCCACCACGACGATCGCTGCAGCGCGGCCATGGTGGCGGACAAAAGAGATCACATGATCGGCGTGCGCGCCGCGCACATCCAGCGGCTGATAACCGCCTTGCGCAAAAACGTCGGCGAGCTCAGTCCGGAGCCTGAGAAGGTGCCGCGTCCAGGCCAGCTTGAGCCGTCCGTCCGGCCAGGTCCTGATCAGCCCGCCCCAATCAGGTGTTTCCAGCGAAGCCAGCGCCGCTTGCCGTGCAGAAAAATCCACCGGGCGGCGATTATCCGGATCGACCAGCGACAGGTCCCAATATTCGGTCCCCTGGTAGAAATCAGGTACCCCCGGCAGCGTCGCCTTCAGCGTGAGCTGGCTCAGCGAATTCAGCGCACCAAGCAGCGCGATACGGCGGGCCAGAGTGGCAAGCGCATCCAGGAATTCGCCTGATAGGCTGGGGTCGAGAATCTTCTCGATGAAGCTGTTGATGCCGTTTTCATACGCTTCATGCGGATTGAGCCAGCTCGTCTCCTCCTTGCCCTCGCGCGCCGCCTTGAGCGCATAGGCCTGGATGCGCTCGACGAAACTGGCATCCGGCCCTTGAAGGGGCCAGGCGCCGAGCAGGGTCTGGTAGAGCATGTATTCGAACGTTGCCGACGGCGCGCGCAGATTGCCTGACAGCGCGAGGTGCGGCGCGTTCAGCACCTTCCAGCGCGAAACCGCGCTGGTCCATTCGCCTGATATCTCGCTCAGCGCCGTGATCCGCGCTCGCGCATCCTCGCCACGCTTGGTGTCGTGGGTTGCGGTCGCCGTCATCCCCTGCGGCCATTCCCTGGCGCGGGCGCGCATCGCCTCGTGGAAGGCCGGTATGGTGAGGCCGGTGCTGGCGGGATCGCCGCCGACTTCATTCAGCGCCAGCAGCCGGTGGAACTGATAGAACGCGGTGTCCTCCAGTGATTTCGCCATCATCGGTCCCGTGAACTGCTGCACCTTCAGTGCAAAGCGGCGCACCCGCGGCGCACTGTGCGGCGGCCGGCCGGGCTTGAGCAGGTCCATGGTCAGCGCATCGTGCAGGAAGTCGAAAATGCCTTCATCCGCGGCGAACCACTCTGTGCGGGCGCGCGCGATGGTGTCGTCGATCAGCTTGCGGTCGAGCGCGGTCGGGCCGCTATGCGTCAAGTAAGTGCGATAGACCGGGAAGTGCAGCACGTAGAGCTCGAGCGCCTGCCGCAGGCTGTCGGCGGAGAAATCGCGGGTCGAATAGTGCCCGTTGGCGATGCGTGCGAGCAGGCGGGTCAGCACGGTGAACTCGCTGGTCAGCAGCGTTTCCAGCACGCGTCGCTTGGCGTCCTTGACATAGGGCGCGAGCCGCGGCGGCCGGTTGCTGATCTGGCGCCAGGTCTCGTCCAGCGCCTCCAGCCCTTTGGCATCGACCAGCACCTGGGTGATCGCGTTCATCCACTCATAGCCCGTGGTGCCCTGGACGCCGGCGAAGTGCGGCAGCTTCTCGTGCTCGCACAGGATCTTCTCAATCACCGTGTAGAATGGTTTGGCATTGCCTTGCGCGTCGCGCACCAGCCGGCGCAGCCGCTGGCAATATTGCGCAGGGTCGCGCAGGCCGTCGATGTGATCGAGGCGGATGCCTTGCAGTTTTCCGTCGGCGACGAGCTGCTTCACCAGCCGGTGCGTGGCGGCGAACGTGCTCGCGTCCTCGACGCGCAGGCCGGCGAGCCCGTTGACGTCGAAGAAACGGCGATAGTTGATGTCGCTGGAGGCAAGCCGCCAATGGCCGAGCTTGTAGTTCTGCCGCTCCAGCAGGTGATGCAGCGCCAGCGTCTGCGCCGGGCGATCTTTGGCTGCGCGATAGGCGAGGAGGCCGTGCATGACGATGTCGGCGCCGCCTGCGATCTCCTTCAGCTCTGCCTTGAAGGCGGGGGCCTCCCTGCGGTTCGGCCTGCGCAGGCCGGTATAGCGCGCGGCGAGCGAGAGCAGGCGTTTGCCGGCAACGGTATCGGCAGCATCCGCCTCCTTCACGATCATCCGCAATATCTCGCCATAGCGCTCCGGCGCGATCGGCAGGCGGTGCTCGAAATACCAGGCAGAAAAGCTGCCCTCATCGGGATCGTAGCGCAGCTCAATCTCGCCGCGCTCCAGCGCCTCGCCATAGGACGCGCCGAGGATCGGCAGCAGCACGCCGCCGCGGGCACGATAGGGGAGCTGGTCCCAGTCGATGTCGAAGGAAACGGCGTGCGGCGAGGCCTGGCCCCATTCCAGCACGTCGAGCCACCAGGGATTGTCGGCGAAATGCACGCCGACATGATTGGGCACGAAGTCGACGATCAGGCCGAGGTCGTTCTGTGCGAGCGCCTCGCTCAGCCGGGCAAAGCCGGCCTCGCCGCCGAGTTCGGGATTGAACTGGCTGTGATCGACAGTGTCATAGCCATGGGTCGAGCCCTTGCGCGCCTTCATCACAGGCGAGGCGTAGAGATGGGTGATCCCCAGTGCCTTCAGATAAGGCACGACCGCGGCGGCCTTGTCGAAGTCGAAATCCGCAGTGAGCTGGAGCCGGTAGGTCGCAAGAGGGATCGCGGAAGGCATTTCAACCTCCGAGATGCCAGACCACCGACCAGGGCGGGAGTCGGTCGCCGGCAGCGCCGCCCCAGATCAGCGTGCCCGCGTTGTCGTTGGCATACGCGATGTTGTTGTCGGAAAGATTGGCGGTGAGCCGCAGCGTCGTGCCGTCGCCCATGCGCCAATGCGCGGTGAGCAGGCCGTTGTCTTTCGCCTCGGCATCGCCGAAGCGCGCGTCTTTCAGCCGCGGCATGATCTCCCTGCGGCGAAGCTCGAGCAAGTCGCGCACCAGCGCCAGCCGAGCGTCCTGTTCGGGCGTGCGGCCGGTCCAGTCCAGCACGGCCGATTGCGGCGTGGCAGGATCAAGCGGGTCCGGCACCTCGTCGCCATATTTCGCGTAGGCCCAGGCGTATTCCTGCCTGCGCCCTTTGCGCACGGCATCGGCGAGGCCACCCTGGAAATCGCAAAAGAACGGGAAGGGCATCTTCGAGCCCCATTCCTCGCCCTGGAACAGCATCGGTACCATCGGCGCGAGCAGCGTCACCGCGAGCGCGGCCTCGATCTGCTCGGGCGAGGCCAGGCTCTCCAGCCGGTCGCCGAGCGGGCGGTTGCCGATCTGGTCGTGGTTTTGCAGGAAGTTGACGAAGGTCACCGGCGGCAGCTCACCGCTCGGCTCGCCGCGCGGCTTCTTGCCCCAGAACTCCGAGATCTCGCCCTGGTAGACGAAGCCTGAGGCGAGCGCACGCGCGAGGTCCATGCGCGGGGTCTGGTAGTCGGCATAATAGCCGTTGAGCTCGCCGGTCAGCATCACGTGCCAGACGTGGTGATAGTCGTCGTTCCACTGCGCGCGATATTTGCCGCTCGGCGGCTCCTGCGCGGCATCGAGCAGGCTGGCGCGGTTGTCGCCATTCTCCAGCACCAGATGAATGTGCCGTCCGGTGGCCTTCGCGAGCTCGCCGACGGCGACGCTGAGGTCGTGCAGCATCGACTGCTCGCCCGGGATCGCCATGATGTGGTTGGCGGCATCCAGTCTGAGACCGTCGAACCGGTAGTCAGTCAGCCAGGACAGCGCATTCTCGACCGCGAAGGCGCGCACCTGCGGCATGCGATAATCGATCGTGCTGCCCCAGGGCGTGTGCGCGTCGGTGAAGAAAGATGGCGCGTAGCGGCCGAGGTAGTTTCCTTCCGGGCCGAAGTGATTGTAGACGACGTCGAGGAAGACCATCAGCCCGCGCAGGTGCGCCTCGTCGATCAGCGTCTTCAAGTCCTCCGGACGGCCATAGGCGCTGTCGGGCGCGTACCACAGCACGCCGTCATAGCCCCAGCCGCGCCGGCCGGCGAAATCGGCCAGCGGCATCAGCTCCAGCGCGGTGATACCGGATGCGACCAGATGATCGAGCTTGTCGATCATGGCACGGTAGGTGCCATCGCGCGTGAAGGTGCCGACATGGGTCTCGATCAGCACCGTCTCTTCCCAGGGGCGACCGCGCCAATCCTTGGCGCGCCATGCGAAGGCGTCGTGATCGATCACCTCGCTCGGGCCGAACACATCCTCGGGCTGAAACGCGGAGGCGGGATCCGGCACGTCGATCTCGTCGTCGATCCTGAACTTGTATTGACTGCCAGCAGCGAGGCCGGCGATCTCGGCGACATACCAGCCATCCTGCCGGCGCTGCATCGCATGTCGCGTTTCGAGCAGGAGATCGACGCGGCGCGCGGCGGGCGCCCACAGCCGGAACGACACGCCGTCCTTGGTCGGCTTCGCTCCGAAGGATGGCCTCATAGCGCCCCCGCGAAGGCGAGCACGGAACGTGGCGGCGCCTTGCTGTCGCTTCCGGACAGGAAATCAACGCTGTTCAGCTTGGCATCCGTCGTGTTCAGGATCTGCTGCCAGCTCTTGTATTCGGGCATTTTGGGCAATTTGAATGCAATCTCTTCCGGGGCGGCGTTCAGAACGATAAAGAGCGCCGCGCTGCCCGGTTCCATCGGTCCCATCACATAAGAGAGGAACCGGCCGTCCGGGAATGTCCAGTCGCTCTCGGTCATCTCGTTGCCTTCGGGCGTCAGCCACAGTGCGCCGTAGGAGATGCCGTCCTTGGGCCGGCCGTCGAGCCAGCGATGGCTGCGCAGCTGCGAGAATTTTCGGCGGATGTCTGCGAGATCAGCGACAAAATCGATCATGTCATCGCCGTCCTTGCCGAGATTGTCCCAAGAGACCCAGCCGACCTCGTTGTCCTGGCAATAGGCGTTGTTGTTGCCGAATTGCGTGTTACCGACCTCATCGCCGGCAAGGATCAGCGGAACGCCCTGCGCCAGCATCAGACAGGCCAGCACGTTCTTGCGAAGCTGCCGGCGCAGGCCAAGGATCTTGGGATCATCGGTCGGGCCCTCGACACCGCAATTGTTGCTGTGGTTGTCGTTTGAGCCGTCGCGATTGTCCTCCCCATTGGCCTCATTGTGCTTTTCGTTGTAGCTGAAGAGATCTGCCAGCGTGAAACCGTCATGAACGGTGATGTGGTTGATGCTTGCGCGCGGCCGGCGCCCGTCGTGATTGAACAGGTCGGACGAGGCCGTCATGCGGCTGGAGATGTCGCCGATCAGGCTGCCTTCGCCGCTCCAGTAGCGGCGCATGGCGCTGCGATAGCGGTCATTCCATTCCGACCATTGCGAAGGGAAGGCGCCGACCTGGTAGCCGCCGAGGCCGAGATCCCAGGGTTCGGCGACGAGCTTGACGGTGGCGAGCACCGGATCCTGCCTGACAGCGGTGAGGAACGAGCTGCCGCGGTCAAAACCGTTCGGGCCGCGCGCCAGCGTGGTGGCGAGGTCGAAGCGGAAGCCGTCGACATGGCAGACCTCGACCCAGTAGCGCAAGCTATCCATCACCATCTGCAGCACGCGCGGATGGGTCAGGTTCACCGAGGAGCCGCAGCCGGTGAAGTCGTCATAATAGCGCGGGTTCTCGCGGTTCAGCCAGTAATAGGAGGCATTGTCGATGCCGCGGTAGCACAGCGTCGGGCCGAGGTGATTGCCTTCGGCGGTGTGATTGTAGACGACATCGAGCATCACCTCGATGCCCGCATCGTGCAGGCGCGCCACCGTGGTGCGGAAGGAATCCAGCGCATTGTCCTGGGCGTAACGCTGCTCCGGCGCGAAGAAGGACAGCGTGTTGTAACCCCAGTAGTTGGTGAGCTTCTTCTCCACCAGCACGCGGTCGTCGACGAAGCTGTGAACCGGCAACAGCTCGATCGTGGTGACGCCGAGCCTCTTCAGATGTTCGATCATTGCCGGCGACGACAATCCGCCGTAGGTGCCCCGCAGATTCGGCGGCACGTCGTCGCGCTTCTGGGTCAGGCCCTTGACGTGGGCCTCGTAGATGATGGTGTCTTCCCAGGCGATGTTCGGCCTGATCTCGCGGCGGCCCCAGTTGAAAGTCTCGTCGACCACGACCGCCTTGGGCATGCCGCGTGCATTGTCGCGCCGGTCGAACGACAGATCCTCGCGCGCCGAGCCGGTGCGATAGGCGAAGTGCGCGTCACTCCAGACCAGCCGCCCGGCGAGCCGCTTGGCGTAGGGGTCGAGCAGCAGCTTGTTGGCGTTGAAGCGGTGGCCGTGCTCGGGCTCGTAGGGGCCATGCACGCGATAGCCGTAGAGCTGACCCGGCGAGACGTCGTTGAGATAGCCGTGCCAGACATCTTCGGTACGCTCCGGCAGCTCGATGCGCTCGAGCTCGCGCCGACCCTGGCTGTCGAACAGGCACAGCTCGACCTTCTCGGCGTGGGCTGAGAACAGTGCGAAATTGGTGCCGCGTCCGTCCCAGCTTGCACCGAGGCGCGCGGGCGATCCAGCAGTCAGGCGCATCGGTCAGCTTTCCGGAACGAGGAAGATCGCGGCGAGCGGTGGAACGGTGAGGCGGAGCTCGGGCGCCTTGCCGGCAACGGTTTGCACCTCGCCGATGTTCCCGACATTGGTGCCGCCATAATGGGCGGAATCCGAGTTGAAAACCTCTTTCCACTTGCCCGCAAAGGGCACGGGGACGCGGTAGTTGCGATAGACATTGGGGGAAAAGTTGACGACCACGAGACACCGCGCGTGCTCGTCAAAGCCCTTGCGCAGCCAGGCGAACACGTTGCGGTTGGCATCGTCAGTGATGAGCCATTCGAAGCCGGCCTGGTCGCAGTCCATCTGGTGCAGCGCGGGCACCGCGCGATAGAGGCGATTGAGGTCGCGAACCAGCGCCTGGATGCCCTGATGATATTTGTATTCGAGCAGGTGCCAGTCGAGCGACTGGTCGTGATTCCATTCGCGGCTCTGCGCGATCTCGCCGCCCATGAACAGCAGCTTCTTGCCGGGATGGCCGAACATGAAGCTGTAGTAAGCGCGCAAATTGGCAAAGCGCTGCCATTCGTCGCCGGGCATGCGGCCGAAGATCGAGCGCTTGCCGTGCACGACCTCGTCATGAGACAACGGCAGGATGAAGTTCTCAGAGAAGGCGTAGTGCAGGCCGAACAGGATCTCGCCGTGGTGATATTTGCGGTGGATCGGATCCTTGCTGATGTAGTTCAGCGTATCATGCATCCAGCCCATGTTCCACTTGTAGCCGAAGCCGAGCCCGCCGAATTCGACCGGGCGCGAGACCTGCGGCCACGCGGTGGATTCCTCCGCTGCCGTTGTCGCCTGCGGAAAGCGCGCGAACAGCTCGGTATTGAAGCGGCGGAGGAAGTTGATCGCCTCGATGTTCTCGCGGCCGCCATACTGGTTGGGAATCCAGGCGCCCGGCGGGCGGCTGTAGTCGAGATAGAGCATGGATGCCACCGCATCGACGCGCAGGCCGTCGATGGCGTAGCGCTCGAGCCAGAACAGCGCGTTCGACACCAGGAAGTTCGTCACTTCGGTGCGGCCGTAATTGTAGATCAGCGTGCCCCAGTCGAGATGACGGCCCTGCAGCGGATTGGCGTGCTCGTAGAGCGCCGTGCCGTCGAAGCTGCCGAGCCCGTGCGGATCATCGGGGAAATGGCCGGGCACCCAATCGAGCAGCACGCCGATGCCTTCGCGATGGCAGGCATCGATCAGCGCCGCAAAGTCCTCCGGCGATCCGAAACGGCTGGTCGGCGCATAGAGGCCGGTCGGCTGATAGCCCCAGGAGCCGTCGAACGGGTGCTCGCTCACGGGCAGGAATTCGAGGTGGGTGAAGCCCATGTCGCGGGCGTAGGCGGGCAGTTGCTCGGCGAGCTCGCGATAGGTCAGCCATTCATTGCCGTTCTTGCGCCGCCACGAGCCGAGATGAACCTCGTAGATCGACATCGGCGCCGACAGTGCGTTGATGCCGTCGGGCGCCGGCCGCGGACGCGGCAGATGCGCCTCGTCGAACACGATCGAGGCGGTCTTCGGCCGCACCTCGCTGGCGAACGCCAGCGGGTCGGATTTCAGCGGCAGCAGATGGCCGTGCGGCCCGATGATCTCGAACTTGTAGTGATCGCCGCTCTTGGCGTGCGGAATGAACAATTCCCAATAGCCGGCGCCGCGCACCCGCATGGGATGACGCCGCCCATCCCAGAAATTGAAATCGCCGACCACGGACACGCGCCGCGCATTCGGGGCCAGCAACACGAAGCCGACGCCGTCGATGCCCTCCAGCCGCATCGGATGGGCGCCGAGCTTGTCGTAGAGGCGCTGATGCGTGCCTTCGCCGAGCAGATAGAGATCGAAATCGGTCAGAATGGGCGGAAAACGATAGGCGTCCTCGAACTCGACGACGTTGTCGCCGAATTTGGCGCGAAGCTGGTAGTGCTTGGAGCCGTTGGGCAGGGCGCCGATGAACAGGCCGGAATCGTGGACACGGTCGAGCGGCGCGACTTCGCCATGCTCGCCGATTGCCTCGACATTGGAGGCCTCGGGCAGGAAGGCGCGCACCACGCTCCTGCCACCCTCGGGATGCATCCCGAGATAGTGGAAGGGATCGGAGTGGCGACCCTCGATGATGGCGTAGGCTTCGGCTGGCAGTTTAGGCATGGGCTTCGCTCCCGGCACTGGACAGAATGCGAAGCAGGCCGGTCAGCGGCGCATGGAGCCCGTCGGGCCGGTGGGACAGCTCGTACTCTACCTCGTCGAACGCTAGGTCAAGCAGGAAAAACCTTAACATGCTTTCCGCGCCGTGCGCGTCTTCCGGCCAGAGCCGCCGGTGGGTCATGGCCTCATGATAGGCGGACAGGAAGGTTGCGGTGGCGCGCTCGCGCCATTCGTCGAGCGCGGCCGTGATCCGGCCTTGTTCGTCGCCGCCGCCCGAGCCCGCGCGGCCAAGCGCTGCGTTAACCGAAAGATCAATCGAGCGCACCAGGCCCGCGACATCGCGCGCGGCAGGCAGCTTGCGCCGCTTGTCGGCCAGTGCGAGGTGCGGATCGCCGTCGAAATCGATGATGAAGATGTCGTCCTTCACGATCAGGGTTTGTCCGAGGCGGAAGTCGCCGTGATGACGGATGTTCAACCCGCCGATCTCGGATGGCAAGAGTGCGTTGATGTGGCGCGGCAAGCTCGCGCGCACCGCGACAAGCTGGTCGATCAGGCGCCGGTCGCCTTCGCGCAGGCCGTCCCGGGCATCGGCCAGCCGGTCGAAGACCCGCTCGGCTCGGCCCATGAGGTCGTTCGTCCAGCGCTTGACGTCGGCCTTGCCGGTTGGTTCAGGGGCAAGGTCGGTGGATTTTGCGGCGGCGAGCGCCATGTGCAGCTCGGCAAGCCGGCGGCCAATCTGCGCGACGAAGTGCAGATAGATCGACTGCTCCTGGGTCGTCCGGTACTCCTCGTCCGGCGGCAGCACCCGCTGCTCGTCGACATAGCGGTCGAGATAGCCCGCCGTGACCGCCCAACCGTCACCCTGGTTCTCGACATAGGCATGCAGCACGCCGATGGCGCTGCGGCTGTCGCCCTCGGCCAGCTCGACGCTGCCGAGCAGCGCCGGCGTATTGGCAAAGCGTGCGACCTCGGTGAGATAATTGCCGATTTCGATCTCGGGATTGGGACCGCTTTCAAGCCGGCGATAGATCTTGGCCACATATTGATTGTCGACCAGCGCGGTGCTGTTGGATTGCTCGATCGCGCGGATGCGCTCGGGCTCCTTGACGGTGTAGTCGGCGAAACGGCTCGTCGCCTTGAACTCGAGCCGCAGATTGTTTTCGTCCACGACCAGGTTCTGAGACAAGCCTCGCAGGAAAAGCCCGATGAAGATCTGGTCGGTGGCGACGTCGAGCAGGGTGCCTTCGCGCGCGCCCTGGCGCACGGCGGCGAGCGCCTTCGGATTGAAGCGCTCGCGGTCGAAGCGCACCCACTCGATCTGCATCGGCAGCACGTAGCGCGTCGTGACATCATTCCCTGCGGTTTCGAAGAACGCGATCCAGGGCCTGTTGTCGCCGATGTCGCTGAACGGCACCGCTGACGTCAGCGTCGCCTTGATGTGCTTGGGATTATGCTCGGGATACCACCGCGTCCTTGCCAGAAATCCCGGCAGCACGTCGCGCTCGAACACGCCGCGCTCGCGGGCGAGCGACACCCAGTTCGAGTTGACCGGAACCACCAGCGTCTCGAACTCCGGCACCGCGCGCGGCACCACCGGCTCGGACTTGTCGCGCTCCTGGAGCTGGAACCAGTAGAAGCCGTAGGGCCCGAGCGTGATCATGTAGGGCAATTCGCCGATCGCCGGAAAGCGGGTGCGGCCCAGCATCTCCTGCGGGATGCGGTCCTTCCACGGCGACAGATCGAGCTCGGTCGCCTGCGCCGCGCGCGACAGATTGGCGACGCAGAGAATGACCTCGTCGCGATATTGCCGGACATAGGCCAGCACGGCGCGGTTGGCCGGGCGAATGAAGGTCATGGTGCCCCGGCCGAAGGCCAGCGTCGACTTGCGCACCGAGATCAGCCGCTTGGTGGCGCTGAGCAGCGACGACAGGCTGCGCGACTGCGCCTCCACGTTCACCGACTCATAGCCATAGACCGGATCCATGATCAGCGGCGCGTAGAGACGGGCGGGGTCGCAGCGCGAGAAGCCGCCGTTGCGGTCCGGGCTCCATTGCATCGGCGTGCGCACGCCGTTGCGGTCGCCGAGATAGATGTTGTCGCCCATGCCGATCTCGTCGCCGTAATAGATGATCGGCGTGCCGGGGAACGACAGCAGCAGCGAGTTCATCAGCTCGATCTTGCGCCGGTCATTGTCCATCAACGGCGCAAGGCGCCTGCGGATGCCGACATTGATGCGGGCGCGGGGATCGTTGGCGTATGTGGTCCAGAGATAGTCGCGCTCGACGTCGGTGACCATCTCCAGCGTCAGCTCGTCATGATTGCGCAGAAACAGCGCCCATTGGCAGCTTGCGGGGATATCAGGCGTCTGGCGCAGGATATCGGTGATCGGGAAGCGGTCCTCCTGCGCGATCGCCATATAGATGCGCGGCATCAGCGGGAAGTGGTAGGCCATGTGGCATTCGTCGCCGCGGCCGAAATATTCCTGCACGTCCTCCGGCCATTGGTTGGCTTCGGCCAGCAGCAGCTTTCCCTTGGAATAGGCGTCCAGCTCCTGGCGCAGGCGCTTGATGATCGCATGCGTCTCCGGGAGGTTTTCGTTCGAGGTGCCCTCGCGCTCGCACAGATAGGGAATCGCGTCCAGCCGGAAGCCATCGACACCGGCGTCGAGCCAGCGCTTCATCACCTGGATGATGGCGCTGACGACGCGCGGATTGTCGAAATTGAGGTCGGGCTGGTGCGAGAAGAAGCGATGCCAGTAGAACGCGCCGGCCTCGGGATCCCAGGTCCAGTTCGACTTCTCGGTATCGGTGAAGATGATCCGCGTGCCCTGGTATTTCTGATCGGTGTCGCTCCAGACATACCAGTTGCGGGCGCTGGAGCCGGCCGGGCTGCGGCGGGCGCGCTTGAACCATTTGTGCTGGTCCGAGGTGTGGTTGACGACGAGCTCGGTGATGACGCGCAGGCCGCGCTTCTGCGCTTCCTGGATGAAGCGCTTGAAGTCCTTCATCGTCCCGAAATCGGGATTGACCGTGCCGTAATCGCCGATGTCGTAGCCGTCGTCGCGGCCGGGCGAGGGATAGAACGGCAGCAGCCACAGCGCGGTGACGCCGAGGTCCTGCAGATAAGGCAGCTTCTCGGTCAGGCCAGCGAAATCGCCGATGCCGTCATTGTTGCTGTCGGCAAAGGCCTTGACGTGGAGCTGGTAGATGATCGCGTCCTTGTACCAGAGCTCATCCACGACCTCGGCAGCCTCGGCCTTCTTGGTGTCGACGGAAGACAGAACATTCATGGCGTGATCCTTACGCCAGGCAGCGGAAGAGCAGGGCCGGATCGCGGTCGGGATCGATACGCAATTTGATCCCGCCCCATTCGATGCGGGACTGTTCGCCTGTCATGAGATTTTCAACAGCGGTGACGGGGCGGCGTTCGCCGCCGACGTCGATGGTGAGGTCGCCGAGCGGCAACCAGGTCTCGCGCACATGGCGCGAGAGGGCGATGACCGCGACAACAGTGTTGGCGGGTTCGGCGGCCGCCTTGACGAAGGCGATGGTCTCGCCGTCCTCGATGCCGAGGAAGCGCAGATTGGTGGTCTGCTGCAGCGCCGGATTGTCGCTGCGGATGCGGTTGAGCGCTGTGATCCAGGGCTTGATATTGCCTGATTTGTCCCAGTCGCGCTGGCGGATCTGGTACTTCTCGGAATCCTGATATTCTTCGTGGCCGGGCACGGCCTCGTGCTCGAGCAGCTCGAACCCGCTATAGAGGCCGTAATTGCCTGATAGCGTTGCTGCCAAAGCGACACGGGACTTGAACATCCAGGCCTCGCCGCTCTGGAGGTGATAGGGCAGCAGGTCCGGCGTGTTGACGAACAGGTTTGCCCGGTAGAAATCCCGCTCGGGATGGCGCAAGAGCTCACCGAGATATTGCTCCAGCTCCCACTTCGCCGTGCGCCAGGGGAAATAGCTGAAGGACTGCGCGAAGCCGAGCTTGGCGAGACCCTTCATCAGCTTCGGCCGCGCGAACGTCTTGGCGAACAGGATCACCTCGGGATGCCGCTGCCTGATCTCGTGGACCAGCCACTCCCAGAACGGCAGCGGCGCGGTGTCGTGATTATCGATGGCGAAGATGGTCACGCCATGGTCGATCCAGAACAGCATGGTGTCGCGAAACGCATTCCACAGCCCGACCCGGTCGACCGAGGCGAAATCGGGGACGACGATGTCGGAATAGGGGCCGTCCGCCGTCCGCACCGAGCGGTCCGGCCGCCATTTGAACCATTCCGGATGCTGCGTCAGCCAGGGGTGATCCGGCGAGCATTGCACGGCGAAATCGAGCGCGATCTCGAGACCGTATTCGAGGCAGGTCGCGACCAGCGCGCGGAAATCCTCGATGGTGCCGAGCTCGGGATGCAGCGCATCGTGCCCGCCCTCGGCCGAGCCGATCGCATAGGGCGAACCGGGCTCGCCCTCGGTTGCGACGGGCGCATTGTTGCGGCCCTTGCGGCTGGTGCGCCCGATCGGGTGGATCGGCGTGAAGTACAGGACGTCAAAGCCCATCGCGGCGATGTCGGGTACGCGGGCGATGCAGTCGCGGAGCGTGCCGTGCCGGCCGGCCACCGTGCTCTGGCTGCGCGGCATCATCTGATACCAGGCGCTGAAGCGCGCCTTGTCGCGGTCGACAATCAGCGGGAAGTTTGGCGAGCGGGTCAGGTCGGGCCGCGCCTGGCTTTCGGCCATGGCCTCGCCGAGATCAGTTGCGAGCAGCGAAGCGACGTCGCCGTTTTGGAGATAATCCTCGCATTGCCTGAAAATCACGGCCGCAGCGTCCTGCCGCGCGCCATGCGCCTTGGTCAAAAGGCCGGCGCCCTCGATCGCATCGAGCGTCACGTCGCCGCCCGAGAGCTGCTTGCGTTCGAGCCCGTGACGCCAGGTGGCGAATTCGTCGGTCCAGGCTTCGATGGCATAGACATATTGGCCTGCTTCGGTTGGCGTGAACGCGCCGCACCAGCGGTCGTCGCCATGATGGGTCATCGGCTCGCGCCGCCATTCCCGGTCCTGTTCGCCACGCCAGATCAGCGCGGCTCTGATGGTCGCCTCGCCGTCGCGATAGATGTCGGCCCAGACCTCGACCCGATCGCCCGCGATCCGCTTCACGGCGAAGCGGCCGCCATCGATCAACGGATAGATATCTTCGATGAGGAAAGCGCTGCCGGCGGCGGCACTCTCGACAGTTTGAATTGTCTTGTTCACGGTGATGCCATTGACAAGAAAGCAGGAGCCCGTTTCCCTTGTCGGGAACCTACGCTTGGTACCACTATAGAAAGCCGCTTGTGTGTCATTGGTTCCCTTGGGAACGGCAGGCCCAGTTTGCGAGTTACCCCTGACTAACCTCTTCCGCGACCTCGTTAAAATCCATGCCCCCGGCCAAACAATGGCCTGCAAGCTGCGTGCCGAATGGATCTTTTAGCTCAAGCCCGGATCAAGGGCGTTCAGTCCGAATTCGTCGATGCCCTCGGCAAGCTGCGGGTCACTGCGCCCGAGGCGCTCAAGTCCATCCTCGATGCCCTGCCGGAAAAGCGGGTCTATCGCTTCGTCGACGGTCCGGTCGTGGTGCGCGCGCTCGGCAATCCGCGCACCGAGCTCGCTTCCGTCGGCGCCGCGCCGCTGCAATGGAAGATTACCGGCAACGGCAACATGATCGGGCAGGGCGAGACGCACGAGCCTGTCATCGCCTGGCCCGCCGGCCTGCCATTGGGCTATCACCGGCTGACGCTGACCGATGCTGCGGGCGCGACCGAAGAGGTGCCGATGATCGTGGCGCCCGAACGGGCCTTCGGCGGTGAGTTTGACCGCGGCTGGCTGCTGGCCGTGCAGCTCTACAGCGTCCGCTCGGATCGCAATTGGGGCATCGGCGATTTCACCGACCTCGCCGGCCTTGTCAGGCTCGCCAAGCAACTCGGCGCCGACGGCGTCGGGCTCAATCCGCTCCATGTCCTGTTTGACGATCATCCGGCCGATTGCAGCCCCTATTCGCCGAACAGCCGGCTGTTTCTCAATCCGCTTTATATCGACGTGGAGGCCATCCCCGAATATTCGGCCGACCTCATCCCGGACGCTGCCAGGACCGCGGCGCGGCTGCGCGAAGGCGATCGTGTCCCTTACGCCGATATGGCGGCGCTGAAATGGCTGGGCCTGCGCGCCGCCTTTGACAGCTTCGTGAAGTCAGCGACCGGTGTCCGGCGCAACCAGTTCGATGCTTTTCGAGCGGACCGCGGGCCGCTGTTGTCGCGCTTTGCCTGCTTCGAGGTACTTCGGCATCGTTTCAATGTGCCGTGGTGGGAATGGCCGGTGGAATGGCAGCAGCCGGACGATGCCAAATGCGCTGAATTGCGCAACGGACCCGACAAGCACAAGATCGAGTTCGTCGAATTTGTGCAATGGACGGCGGACAGCCAGTTGCGCGCTGCGAAGGAGCTCTCCGCAGAGCTCGGCATGCGCGTCGGGCTCTATCTCGACGTTGCCGTGGGCGTGCAGTCCAACGGCTTCGATGCCTGGAACGAGCAGACGTCCATCTCCCGCCATCTCGCGGTCGGCGCCCCGCCTGATGTTCTCAATACCGTCGGCCAGGATTGGGGCCTTGCCGGCTTCAACGCGGGCGGCCTGGAGGCGCAATCCTTCGTGCCCTTCGCGAACATGCTGGCCGCCTCGATGCGGCATGCCGGCGCCATCAGGCTCGATCACGTGCTCGGGTTGAAGCGGCTGTACCTGGTGCCGCGCGGCTTCAAGCCCGACAACGGCGCCTATGTGCAGATGCCGCTCGAGGCGCTGCTGGCGGCGGTCGTGTGCGAGAGCGTGACCCATAAATGCATCGTGATCGGCGAGGACCTCGGCACCGTGCCCGAAGGCTTCCGCGAGACCATGCAGGATTTCGGCATCTGGTCCTACCTCGTCATGATGTTCGAGCGCGACGACGCCGGCCATTTCCGCAATGTCGACCACTACCGGCCGAACGCGCTGGTCACGCTGAATACCCATGATCTCTGCACCTATGCGGGCTGGCGCTCGTTCAGCGATCTCAAGATGAAGCGCTCGCTGGGGCTCGATCCCGGCGAGAACGAGCAGGCGCGCTGGGACGCGCTCGGTGCGCTCGACGAGATCCTGCGCCAGAACGGGATCAAGGCCAACGATCTCTACTCTGTGCTCGGCTTCCTGTCGCGCACGCCGTCGCGGCTGCTCGCCGTGTCGCTGGAGGACCTGCTCGGCGTGATCGACCAACCCAACATTCCTGGCACCATCGATGAGCACCCGAACTGGCGGCAGCGGCTCCCGGTCGCGCTCGATCAGATCGCTGCCAAGATCGATCTCGCGGCCCTGAAGGCCGCGACGCGGGAACGTTCGCTCGTCGGTGGGCGTTGATATCGAGGGTTTTAGGCTCGCAAAACATTGTCGCAGAGGATCGAGGACTATGCGCTGATCGGCGACTGCGAGACCGCGGCGCTGGTCGGGCGCAACGGCTCGATCGACTGGCTGTGCTGGCCGGCCTTCGATTCCGACGCCTGCTTTGCCGCCATCCTCGGCACGCGCAAGAACGGCCGCTGGCTGATCGCTCCGAGCGAGGACGTTACAAGCATCTCGCGCCGCTATCTCGGCGACACTCTCATCCTTGAAACGCGCTTTGAAACGAAGAGCGGCACCGCCGCGCTGATCGATTTCATGCCGCCGCGCGGCAAGGCCTCCGACATCGTGCGGCTGGTGCGCGGCGTCAAGGGCACGGTGAAGATGCGGATGGAGCTCATCATCCGCTTCGGCTTCGGCGTCGATATTCCCTGGGTGCGCCGCTGCGAAGATCGGTCCCTGCTGGCGGTCGCCGGCCAGGACATGACCGTGTTGCGCACGCCGGTCGAAATCCGCGGCGAGGATCTCACCACGGTGTCCGATTTCGACGTCAAGGCCGGCGAGACCGTGCCGTTCGTGCTGACCTACGGCCCCTCGCATCTCGATCCGCCTGCGGCAATCGACCCGGAGATCGCGCTCCATGAGACCGAAAAGTTCTGGAAGGAGTGGTCAAGCCGCTCCACCCATGATGGCGAGTATCGCGATCTCGTCATGCGCTCGCTGATCACGCTGAAGGCGCTGACATTTGGCCCGACGGGGGGCATCGTCGCGGCGCCGACCACCTCGCTGCCGGAAAAGCTCGGCGGTGGCAGGAACTGGGACTACCGCTTCTGCTGGCTGCGGGATGCCACCTTCACGCTGCTGGCGCTGATGAACTCCGGCTACACCGAGGAAGCCCTGGCCTGGCACAATTGGCTGCTGCGTGCGGCCGCCGGCTCGCCCGCCAATATGCAGATCATGTACGGCATCTGGGGCCAGCGGCGGCTCCTGGAATGGGAGGCGGCCTGGCTCGACGGCTATGAAGGCGCCAAGCCGGTGCGGGTCGGCAATGCCGCGCATGCCCAGCTCCAGCTCGACGTTTACGGCGAATTGATCGATGCCTTCCATCAGTCGCGCATGGCCAAGCTGAAGCTCGACGATGAGGCGACCTGGGCGCTCGAATGCGCGGTGCTGAATCATCTCGCTGAAGTCTGGGATCATCCCGACCACGGCATCTGGGAGCGGCGCGGGCGGCCGAAGCACTACGTCTTCTCCAAGGTGATGACCTGGGTTGCCTTCGACCGGGCCATCAAGAGCGCCGAGACTTTTGGCTTCAAGGCGCCGCTGCTGCATTGGCGCACCTTGCGCGAGGCCATCCACCGCGACGTCTGCCACAGGGGCTTTGATACCGAAGAGAACGCTTTCGTCGAGTCCTACGGCTCAAAACGGCTCGATGCCAGCCTGCTGCTGCTGCCGGGTGTCGGCTTCCTGCCGGCCGATGACCCGCGCATCCGCGGCACCGTCGCGGCCATCGAGAAGCACATGATGCGCGACGGCTTCGTGCTGCGGCACGATCCGCGCGAGGTCTCCGAGGAGACACAGCCGATCGAGGGCGCTTTCCTGGCCTGCACCTTGTGGCTGGCTGACGCCCACGTGCTCGCGGGCGACCTCGATCGGGCGCAGGCGCTGTTCGATCGCATCGCAGGTCTTGCGAATGACGTCGGGCTGCTCGCCGAAGAATATGATTCCGTGGCACGCCGCCAGACCGGCAACTTCCCGCAGGCGCTGACACATATTGCGCTGATCAACACCGCGCACAATCTCTCGGCGGCAAGGCACGCCAGCGACAAGCCGGCGATGCAGCGGTCGAAATAGCTCGAAAGATCAACTTCGATTGCGCGGAAGGATGCCATGTCAGACCCGTCATCCTGAGGTGCGAGCCATGCGACGCGAAGCGAAGCGGTGCTTGAGCCTCGAAGGATGAGCGGCCGGGGATGCATCAACCCGCCCTCGCGGGATGCCTAGCCCACCCCATTCCGCTTCAAGATCATCTCCATCGCCTCGGCAAAACCATCCTGCTCGTTGCTCGCGGTGACGTTGGTGGCCTGGTCCTTGACATTGTCGGTGGCGTTGCCCATGGCGATCGAGGTGCCGCTGACGCGGAACATGGCGAGGTCGTTCTGCATGTCGCCGATGGTGGCGACCGCATCCAGGGAAACGCCGAGGCGCTTGGCCATGGCCTGCACGAAGGTGCCCTTGTCGAAGCCGGGCGGGGTGATGTCGAGATAATAGGTCTGCGAGCGCACCGCGGTCGCCTCGCTGCCGAGCGCCTGTTGCATCGCCTTCTCGCAAGCCTCGAGGCCCGCTGCATCGGCGCTGGCGCCGACGATCTTGCAGGCACTGGCGAGATACGGCGCAAAGTCCGTGACGATGGTGGGATCGGAGCGGATCGTGTGCTGCTCATGCGCGACGTATTTACCGCTGGGGTTATCGATCAGCCATTGGTCGGTGGTGAACAGCCAGATGTCGGCGCTGAACTCGCGCAGGATCTGAAGCGACCTTTCGGCGGCGCTTTTCGGGATCAGATGCTGCTCGACCGGCCTCATCTCGGGATCGACGATCGAGGAGCCGTTGAACGGGCCGACCGGCAGCCACAGCGCCAGCGGCTCGATCAGGAAGCGCATGCCGATCGCGGGACGGCTGGAGGTGATGGTGAAGCCGATGCCGGCCTGGTGCAGCCGCTGCACCGCGCTCCTCGCGCGGTCCGTCAGCGTCTTGTCCTTGGTCAAAAGCGTGCCGTCGACATCGGAGACGACCAGTGAAATCTTCGTCATGGCTCAGCCCTGCTTTTCCCGCCGTCGATTTTCAGCTGCCGCACGATGCCGTCGACGATCGCCTCGACGGATTCGTCGATTGAGGCCGTGATGACGTGCTCGCTCGCATCCGGCGGCTCCAGCGCGGTGAACTGGCTGGTGAGCAGCCCGGGCGGCATGAAATGGCCCTTGCGGTGCGCCAGCCGGTCGGCGATCAGCTCCTGCGTGCCTTTCAGGAACACGAAGCGCACGTCGTCACGTCCGCGCAGCAGCACCTCGCGATAGCTGTGCTTGAGCGCCGAGCACGCGATGATGACGTGCTCGCCCTTGCCGCAGGCGCGCGCGATCTCGTCGGCGATGGCGTTGAGCCAGGGCCAGCGGTCCTCATCGGTGAGGGGATGGCCGGCCCGCATCTTCTCGACATTGCTCTTGGGGTGGAAGCTGTCGCCGTCCTCGAAGCGCCAGCCGAGGCGCTCGCCGAGTGCAGCCGCGATCGTGCTCTTGCCCGATCCCGACACGCCCATGACAATCAACGCACAAGGTGCTTTAACGCGGCCCACGAATCCCCTCCGGAAGCGCGGCCCGATCGACCATCCAGACGGTCTCACCATGCGAGCGCGCGCGTAACGCCGGCAGATTCTCGCCATTGAGAAGGCGCGTCAAGATCGGCTGCTTGTCATGCCCTGCAATCTCGAACAGCATCTCGCGGCACGAGGCCAGCGCGGGAAGCGTCAGCGAGACCCGCGGCACGAACGGCGCGACGTTGGCCTTGGGCACGCCGACCACCCAGCGCGCGGTTTCCTCGATCTCGGGATAGCCGGGAAACAGCGAGGCGGTATGCCCATCGGGTCCTGCGCCCATCAGGACGAGATCGAACAGCGGTCGTGCCGGATCGAGGCGTTCAGATCCGTAGAAGGCCTGCAATTCGTGTGCGTATGCCGCGGCGCTCTCATTGGGATTTTCAACCAGGGTGGGGATCGGATGGATATGGCCCGACGGCGCGTCGCGATCGAGAAAAATGGCGCGCGCGACGGCCATGTTGTTGAGCGGATCGCTCTCGGCGACAAAGCGCTCATCGCCGACGAACCAGTGCACGCGGTCCCACGGAATCCTGCTGCGATAGCCGTCGCTGCCGAGCAGCTGATACAGCTTCTTCGGGCTCGATCCGCCGGTCAGGCAGATCGCGATACGGCCGGGATTGGCTGCTATCCGCGCCATCACGCGCTCGGCGGCGGCTTGTGCGAGGGCCTCGGCGTCCGCGACGACGATCAGCTTCGGCTCTGCGGCCGCGGCCATCACGAAAACCTCCGCCAGCTGCGGCCGTCGCGGCGCAGCAGTTCATCAGCGCAGGCGGGGCCGTCGCTGCCGGCTTCATAGGTCTCGATGCCATTGCTGCCCTCGGTTTTCCAGGCGTCGAGGAACGGCTGCACCGCCGCCCAGCCGGCCTCGATGCCGTCGGCGCGCTGGAACAGGATGTTGTCACCGATCATGCAGTCGTAGATCAGCGTCTCATAGCCGGTGGAGGGGTCGGCGCGGAAATAGTCGCCGTATCTGAACTTCATCTCGACACCGTCGATGGTGATGCTCGGCCCCGGAATCTTGGCATTGAATTGAAGCTCGATGGTTTCGGTCGGCGCAATGCCGATGGTGAGGAAGTTCTGCGAGAGCCGGTCGACCGTCGTGCCTGAAAACATCGACAGCGGCGCCTGCTTGAACTTGATCGCCACCTCGGTGCGCTTGTGGCCCAGTGCCTTGCCGGTGCGCAAGTAGAACGGAACGCCGGCCCAGCGCCAATTGTCGATCATCAGCTTCAGGGCGACAAAGGTCTCGGTGGTGCTGTCGGGCTTGACGCCCTCGGTCTTGCGATAATCCGGGATGTCCTCGTCGCCGATTCGGCCGGCGAGATATTGCGCGCGCACCGAATTCCTCAACGCCTCTTCCCGGCTTGGCTGCTGGATCGACGTGAGCACCTCGGCCTTCTCGGAGCGTACGGAATGCGCGTCGAAGCGCGCCGGCGGCTCCATCGCCACCAGCGACATCAGCTGGAACAGATGGTTCGGCACCATGTCGCGCAGCGCGCCGGTGGCATCATAGAAGCCGCCGCGATGACCGACGCCGAGCTTCTCCTCGACGGTGATCTGGATGTGATCGATGTGGTTGCGATTCCAGATCGGCTCGAACATGCCGTTGGCAAAGCGCAGCACCAGGATGTTCTGCACCGTCTCCTTGCCGAGATAATGATCGATCCGGTAGATCTGGTGCTCGTCCATGATCTTCAGGAGCTCGGCATTCAGCGCCTTGGCCGAGGCGAGGTCGGTGCCAAAAGGCTTCTCGATCACGAGGCGGCGCCAGGCGCCATTCTCCTTCATCATGCCGGTGCGGCCGAGCTCGCGCGCCGTCGGCGCGAAGGCGGCCGGCGGGGTCGCGAGATAGAACAGGCGGTTGCCGCCGGTATCCTGCGCGCATTCCAGCGTATCCAGATGCTCGCGCAGGCGGTCGAAGGAGGGCGGGTCCTTCGGGTCGGCCTCGACGAAGGTCACGCATTCCAAGAGCCTCGTCGCGATGTCGTCGTCCACGGGCCGCGTTGCGAATTGCTTGAGGCCCTTCATCAGGCCGTCGCGCAGCTCGTCGTCCGACTGGCCCCTGCGGGCCACGCCGACGACGCAGAACTTTTCCGGCAGCAGGTGCTCGGCCGCGAGGTTGTAGAGCGACGGCATCACCAGGCGATGGGTGAGGTCGCCGGTGACACCGAAAATGACGAAGGCGCAGTTTTCCGGCTTGCGCTTTGGTTGCGGGTCTTTGGTCACGAACGATTGGCCTTCGCTTGATGGAGTTCTTATTCGGGCTTCGAAGCGGCCGGTTGCTTCGGCTCCTTATGGCCGCCGAAACCCGCGCGCATCGCGGAAAGAATTTTTTCGGCGAAGGTGTGGTCCTTGCGGGAACGGAAGCGGGTGTAGAGCGCAGCCGTCAGCACTTCGGCCGGCACGGCCTCGTCGATCGCCGCATTCACGGTCCAGCGTCCTTCGCCGGAATCCTCCACGAAGCCGGAATATTCTGCGAGCTGCGGGCTGTCGGCGAGCGCCGTCGAGGTGAGGTCGAGCAGCCAGGACGGGATCACGCTGCCGCGGCGCCAGACCTCGGCGATGTCGGCGAGGTCGAAATCATAGCGATGATCGGCCGGCAGCGCGTCGATTTTGGCGTTCTTGAGGATGTCGAACCCTTCGGCATAGGCCTGCATCAGGCCATATTCGATGCCGTTGTGGATCATCTTGACGAAATGGCCGGCGCCGACAGGGCCGGCATGGATGTAGCCCTGCTCGATGCGGGGATCACGGCCCTCGCGCCCCGGCGTGCGCGGAATGTCGCCGACACCGGGCGCGAGCGCTGCGAAGATCGGATCGAGCCGGTCCACCACCTGCTTCTCGCCGCCGATCATCATGCAATAGCCGCGGTCGAGGCCCCAGACGCCGCCCGACGTGCCGACGTCGACATAGTGGATGCCGCGCGCCTTCAGCGCCTTGCCGCGGCGGACGTCGTCCTGCCAGAAGGTGTTGCCGCCGTCGATGATGACGTCGCCGTCCTGCATCACGCCGGCGATCGTCTCGATGGTCTGTTCGGTGATGCGGCCCGCCGGCAGCATCACCCAGGCCGTGCGCGGCCGCTCCAGTTTCGAGATGAACTCTTCAAGCGTCGCCGATCCCACGGCGCCGTCGGCGGCAAGGCCGGCGACGGCCTTGGCGTCCTTGTCATAGACCACGGTCGAATGGCCGTGACGCATCAGCCGGCGAACGATGTTGCCGCCCATCCGGCCGAGGCCGATCATGCCGAGTTGCATGTGAGAAATTCCCTTAATTCAGCGCGTCGTTGAGCGCGGCATTGAGCGCCGCGAGACCTTTCTTGAGCGGTCCCTTCAGGTGCACCCGGAGCGCGCGCCGGCCGCGCTCGGTCAGCACGTCGAAATCGCCACGCGCCTGCGCCGCCTTGATCACGCCGAAGCTGGCCTTCTGGCCCGGCACAGCGAGGTCCTTGGCGTCGTCGGCGGTGATCTGGAGGAACACGCCGCTGTCCGGTCCGCCCTTATAGGCCTGCCCCGTGGAGTGCAGGAAGCGCGGCCCGAATTCGGCGGCGGTTGCCAGGTGCCGCTTCTCGAGCACGGCGGTGCGCATCTGCTGCAGCGCCTCGATGTTGGCCTTGTCGCGCGTGATGTAGCCGAGCAGGGCAAAGTAATCGCCGCGCCGCGAGCGGGTGATATGGGCCCTGAGCCAGGAGGTGAGGTCGCCATTGGCGCCCATCGTGCGGAGCGCAGCGGCGTTGTGGTCGTCGGTGTAGAGATCGAACTGTTTGGTGCTGACGACAGGCTGTTCGGCCGGCAGCGCGCCGGTCTTCTCAAAGGCCGACGTCAGCTCGCGGGTCTTGATCTTGGCCGCTTCCACGTCCGGCTGGTCGAACGGATTGATGCCGAGGATGCTGCCTGCCACCGCCGTTGCCATCTCGAAGCGGAAGAATTCCTGGCCGAGATGGTCGATCGACTTCATCACGATGCGCACCACGGGATGACCGGCCGCCTCGATTCCGGCGAGCGCCGAGTCATGGGCGGCATCGGTTTCGCCCTCGGTGCGGATGTCGATGAAGAAGCGGTCATTGCCGTAGACCGCGGATTCGCGGATCGGCTCGCCGGCGATCGGGATCAGGCCCTTGCCCTCTTTGCCGGTCGATTCCGCGATCAGCTGCTCGGCCCAGGCGCCGAAATCGGCGATCTTCTTCGACGAGAATATCGTCACCTTGTCGCGGCCTTCGAGGCCGGCAAGGCCCATGGCGAGACCGAGCTGCACGCCCGGGTTCTCGGCTGGCGGCACGTCCGGGCCGCAGGAGCGGGCCATCGCAAGCGCATGCTTGAGGAAGGTCCTGACGTCGATGCCGGCGGTTGCCGCCGGCACCAGGCCGAACGGCGACAGCACCGAATAGCGTCCGCCGATCGAGGGCTCGCCATGGAAGATGCGGGCATAGCTCAGCTTTTTGGCCGCCTTCTCCAGGGAGGAGCCGGGATCGGTCACTGCGATGAAGCGGAAGCCGGTCTTGGCCTTGGGGCCGAGGGCCTGCGCGACGCGCTCATGGAAATAGTCCTTCATCGCGTTCGGCTCGGTGGTGCCGCCGGACTTGCTGGAGACGATGAACACCGTGTTGGCGATGTCGATCTTGGCCTCCATCGCCCGCACCTCGGCCGGATCGGTGGAATCGAGCACGTGCAGCTTCGGGAAGCCGGGCTTCCGGGCAAAGGTCTCGGCCAGCACCTCGGGGCCGAGGCTCGATCCGCCCATGCCGAGCACGACGGCGTCGGAGAATTTCTGGCCCTTCACGCGGCTGGCATAGTCCTCATAATCGGCGACGTCGGCCTTGGCGGCGCTGTCGAGCCAGCCGAGCCATTTGTCCTCGTCCGTCCCGGTCCAGACCGACTTGTCGCGCTGCCACAGCCTGCGGATTTTTGCCGATGCGCGCCATTCCTCGGTGCTCTTGGCCACGGCCTCGCCGAGGCCGTCGCCGAGCGAGAGAAGCTGGCGGTCGATTGCCGGCCCGAGCACGGTGGCGCGCTTGTGGGCGACCGCGCCGTAGAGCTTGTCGGCGGCGTCGGCAAACTGCTTGACGCCGTCCTTGACCAGCTCCTCGGTGATGGCATCGAGCGAGACGCCGGAGCGTTCCAGCTCCTCCAGCACGCGGTAGGCCTCCTCGACATTCTCCTCCAGGCTGTCGCGCAGCTTGCCGTGGTCGCGGAATGCATCCAGCGTCGCCGGCGGCACGGTGTTGATGGTGTCGGGGCCGATCAGCTCCTCGACGTAGAGGACGTCGCTGTAATCCTTGTTCTTGGTCCCGGTCGAGGCCCACAGCATGCGCTGCGGCTTGGCGCCCTTGGCGGCGAGCTTCTCCCAGCGCGGGCCCGAGAACAGTCGCTTGTAATCCTGATAGGCGACCTTGGCATTGGCGATCGCGACCTTGCCCTTCAGCGCGGCGAGCCGCTCCTTCTCGCTAGGGTCGTTGGCCCGCGCGATCTTCTCGTCGAGCTGCTTGTCGACCATGGTATCGATACGGCTGACGAAGAAGCTGGCGACGCTGGCGACATGCGAGGGGTCGCCGCCGCCGGCAACATATTTCTCGAGGCCTGCGAGGTAGGCCTCGGCGACCTGGAGATAGACCGCCTTGGAGAACAGCAGCGTGATGTTGATGCTGATGCCCTCGCCGATCAGCGTCTCGATCGCCGGCAGGCCCTCGGCCGTAGCCGGCACTTTCACCATCAGGTTCTTGCGACCAACGTCCTTCCAGAGCCGGCGTGCTTCGGCGATCGTGCCTGACGTGTCCATCGCGAGATAAGGCGAGACCTCGAGGCTGACATAGCCGTCGCCGCCCTTGAGGCGGTCATAGACCGGGCGCAGCACGTCGGCGGCGGCCTGGATGTCCTCGACCGCGACCGCCTCGAACAGATCGGCCACGGTCCGGTCGCCGCGCTTCAGCGCCTTGCCGATCGGGGCGTCGTATTCGTCCGAGCTGCCGATCGCCTTCTCGAAAATCGAGGGATTGGAGGTGACGCCCTTGACGCCATCGGTGTCGATCAGCCGCTTCAGGTCGCCCTTGGCGATGAAGCCGCGGGCGAGGAAGTCCAGCCAGACGGCTTGTCCGTGCTTTTCCAGTTCTTTGACGGGATTCATGATGCTTATTATCTCCAAGCCTGCGGGCGGAGGGGGTTCCCGCGCCGGTCCTGACGCGCTATCCTTTAGCCCACATGCTCCCGGGAGGGAACCAATCAAGGGTATTGGCGTCATTCTCTCGGTCTAACTCCGTCGCGATCATGGCGATCCAGGCGGCAGTCGTGCTTATGCGTAATATAAATCTGGGATGGTTCGACCAACGTCTTGCTGCGTGAGGACATCTGTCGCGTCGCGGAGTGTGGTCAGCGGTTGTTTGACCTGTCTGATCGGCTCGGTCGCGAATGGTCATGCTGGGAGAAGGCATGCGCGCAAGTCCTGACGGCGTCGCCGGTCACCGGCGATCGATCGCGTCGGTCGGCTGCGTCGGCGCATCCTGTGATCCCGACGTCGGTCAATACCTGATGCGACTGCATCCGAGCTGCCACGCAGAACGACGTTATCCGTCAGGAGGGCCTGGCGACCGATTTTGAATGCTGCGCGCTTGTCGCGGCTGTCATGGCTGCAAGTAAGCAGGCCGCTGCGGGCAGCCGGGGCACCGCATTGCAGCAGGAAGATGACCGCGGCACCCACGCGATCGTCCTGCAAGCGTCATAAGTTTGCCGCTCGGAAATCGTCATGTTGCAGTGCCGGAGGATTGGTGCCCCGGTATCGCCCGGATGTGGCCAGCCAGTGACAATTTCTGGAAATACGCCAAGATATAGGAAGATTCGCACAAATTACAGGCAAGTGCCTGTTCGTAATTCAGCGAGTGCCTACCTTGTGCGTTGCGTCGTGTCGGCACCCGGGTGTCCAATGATCGGCATGTGCTCACGCTGATTCGAGAAGCGGCCTGAGGAACAGTCTAGTAACTGCTTTCGTTTCAGCTTGTAGCGGAACTCACGCGGAGAGGGATCATGTACAACGATTCTCTATTCAACGCTTTCGCTCGGTCGTTCGAGGCGAGAAGCCAGCACGACATGTCGATGGCGGAATATCTGGAATCGTGTCGAAGCGATCCCATGAAATACGCGAATGCGGCCGAACGACTACTTGCAGCGATCGGTGAGCCCCAGACGATTGACACGGCCAAGGACCCACGCCTTGGCCGTATTTTTTTGAACCGCACCATCCGGACCTATCCGGCCTTCGCCGGCTTCTACGGCATGGAAGAGACCATCGAGCGCATCGTCGGCTTCTTCCGTCATGCGGCGCAAGGTCTCGAAGAGCGTAAACAGATCCTCTATCTGCTCGGCCCGGTCGGCGGCGGCAAATCCTCGCTCGCCGAGCGGCTGAAGTCGCTGATGGAGGTGCATCCGATCTACGTGCTCAAGGCCGGAGATGAGCTTTCGCCTGTTTTCGAGAGCCCGCTCAGCCTGTTCGATCCCGATCAGCTCGGGCCGATGCTGGAAGAGAAGTACGGCATTCCGCGCCGGCGTCTCACCGGCCTGATGAGCCCGTGGTGCTACAAGCGCCTCGAGGCCTTCGGCGGCGACATTTCCCAGTTCAGGGTCGCAAAAATCCAGCCGTCGCGGCTGCGCCAGATCGCGATCGCCAAGACCGAGCCCGGCGACGAGAACAACCAGGACATCTCCTCGCTGGTCGGCAAGGTCGATATCCGCAAGCTCGAGACCTACGCGCAGAACGATCCCGATGCCTACAGCTATTCCGGCGGCCTCAACCGCGCCAACCAGGGCGTGCTCGAATTCGTCGAAATGTTCAAGGCGCCGATCAAGATGCTGCACCCGTTGCTGACGGCAACGCAGGAAGGCAATTACATCGGCACCGAGAATATCGGCGCGATCCCGTTCACCGGCGTCATCCTCGCGCACTCCAACGAGGCGGAGTGGGCGAGCTTCAAGTCGAACAAGAACAACGAGGCCTTCATCGACCGCATCTGCGTCATCAAGGTGCCCTACTGCCTCCGGGTCACCGAGGAGCAGAAGATCTACGAGAAGCTGATCCAGGGCTCCGAGCTGGCGGCTGCGCCGTGTGCACCCTCGACCTTGGAGACGCTGGCGCGGTTCTCGGTGATGTCGCGCCTGCGCAAGCACGAGAACTCGACGCTGTTCGCCAAGATGCGGGTCTATGACGGCGAGAGCCTGAAGGAATCCGATCCGAAGGCGCGCAGCGTGCAGGAATATCGCGATGCCGCCGGTGTCGACGAAGGCATGGACGGCGTCTCCACCCGCTTCGCCTTCAAGATCCTGGCTGCGACCTTCAACCACGATCCGCAGGAGGTTGCCGCCGACGCCGTGCATCTGATGTACGCACTGGAGCAGTCGATCCGCAGGGAGCAGCTGCCCGAGGAAGTCGAGAAGCGCTATCTCGAATTCATCAAGGCCGAGCTGGCGCCGCGCTATGCCGAATTCATCGGCAACGAGATCCAGAAGGCGTATCTGGAATCCTACTCGGATTACGGCCAGAACCTGTTCGACCGCTATGTCGACTACGCCGATGCCTGGATCGAGGACCAGGACTTCAAGGACCCCGACACCGGCCAGCTGCTTGATCGCGAGCTTTTGAACCAGGAATTGACGAAAATCGAGAAGCCGGCGGGCATTGCCAATCCCAAGGACTTCCGGAACGAGGTCGTCAAATTCTCGTTACGCTCCCGGGCCCAGAACGGCGGCAAGAATCCGACCTGGACCTCCTATGAGAAGATTCGCGATGTGATCGAAAAGCGGATATTCTCCCAGGTCGAAGACCTGCTTCCGGTCATCTCGTTCGGTTCGAAGAAGGACGGCGAGACGGAGAAGAAGCACGGCGAGTTCGTGGCACGCATGGTGGAGCGCGGCTACACCGAGCGTCAGGTTCGCCGACTGGTCGAATGGTACATGCGCGTGAAGCAAGCCGGTTGAGGCGGATGAGAAAGTGGCCATTCACATCATTGACAGGCGCCTGAATCCAGGCGGCAAGAGTCTTGAGAACCGCCAGCGGTTCTTGCGTCGGGCCAAATCCCTGGTGCAGGGCGCCGTCAAGAAGACCTCTCAGGAACGCGACATCAAGGACGTCCTGGAGGGTGGAGAGGTCACAATCCCGCTCGACGGGATGCACGAGCCGCGTTTCCGCCGTGAAGGCGGCACGCGCGACATGGTGCTGCCCGGCAACAAGAAGTTCGTCGAGGGCGACTATCTCCAGCGTCAGGGCCAGGGCAGCGCCAAGGATTCCGGTCCCGGTGAAGGCGACAGCGAAGATGCGTTCCGCTTCGTGCTCAGCCGCGACGAGTTCGTCGATCTCTTTCTCGACGATCTCGAGCTGCCTGATCTCGCCAAGCGCAAGATCGCGCAGACCGAGAGCGAAGGCATCCAGCGCGCCGGCTATACCACTTCGGGCTCGCCCGCCAATATCTCGGTCAGCCGCACCGTGAAGCTGGCGCTCGCGCGCCGCATCGCGCTCAAGCGCCCGCGCAAGGACGAGGTCGAGGAGCTGGAAGCCGCGATCGAGGCCTGTACCGACGAGGACGAGCGTGCCGAGCTCATCGCCCAGCTCGAAAAGCTGAAGGCGAAGACCAAGCGCATTCCCTTCATCGATCCGCTCGACATCCGCTATCGCCGCTACGAGAAGGTGCCGCGGCCGGTGGCGCAGGCCGTGATGTTCTGCCTGATGGACGTGTCGGGCTCGATGTCCGAGCACATGAAGGATCTGGCCAAACGCTTCTACATGCTGCTCTACGTGTTCCTGAAGCGGCGCTACAAGCATGTCGAGATCGTCTTCATCCGCCATACCGACCGCGCCGAGGAGGTCGACGAGCAGACCTTCTTCTATGGCCCGGCCTCCGGTGGCACGCTGGTCTCCAGCGCGCTGCAGGCGATGCACGAGATCGTGCGCGAGCGCTTCAGCCCGGCGGACTGGAACATCTACGCCGCGCAAGCCTCCGACGGCGACAATTCCTATTCCGATGGCGAGCTGACCGGCCTGCTGCTGACCGAGAAGATCCTGCCGGTCTGCCAGTTCTTTGCCTATCTCGAGGTCGGGGAATCAGGCGGCAGCGCCTTCGATCTCTCCGACTCCTCGCTCTGGACGCTCTATGAGCGCCTGCGCAACTCTGGCGCGCCGCTCTCGATGCGCAAGGTTTCCGAGCGCAGCGAGATCTTCCCGGTGTTCCACGATCTGTTCCAGCGCCGCGAAACTGCCCAGGAGAAAGCCGCTCCATGACGGAACGCTTGTTCGAAGGCGCCGATTGGGATTTCCACACCTTGCAGCGCATCACCGATGCCTGCGAAGAAGTTGCGTTGAAGGATCTCGGGCTCGACGTCTACCCGAACCAGATCGAGGTCATCACCGCCGAGCAGATGCTGGACGCCTATTCGTCCGTCGGCATGCCGCTGTTCTACAAGCACTGGTCGTTCGGCAAGCACTTCGCCTATCACGAGGCCTCGTATCGCAAGGGCCTGATGGGTCTTGCCTATGAGATCGTGATCAACTCCTCGCCCTGCATCTCCTACCTGATGGAGGAGAACACGGCGACGATGCAGACGCTGGTGATCGCGCACGCCGCCTTCGGCCACAACCACTTCTTCAAGAACAATTACCTGTTCAAGCAGTGGACCGACGCGGAAGGGATTCTCGACTATCTGGATTTCGCCAAGAATTACGTCATGCAGTGCGAGGAGCGCTACGGCCGCATCGAGGTGGAGCGCACGCTGGACGCCGCGCATGCGCTGATGTCGCACGGCATCGACCGGTATCCGGGCAAGAAGAAGCTGGATTTGCGCGCCGAGGAGAAGCGGGCAGGGCGCCGCCGCCAGCACGAGGAGGAGGTCTTCAACGACCTCTGGCGCACCGTGCCGACAGGCAAGAGCAAGAGCCGGTCCGCGCTCTCGATCGAGCGCCGCCGCAAGCTGCTCGGCCTGCCGCAGGAAAACCTGATCTACTTCCTGGAGAAGAGCGCGCCGCGCCTCGCGCCCTGGCAGCGCGAATTGTTGCGCATCGTCCGCCACATCGCGCAATATTTCTATCCGCAGAGCCAGACCAAGGTGATGAACGAGGGGACGGCGACCTACGTCCATTATCGCATCATGACCCAGCTGCATCAGCAGGGCCGCATCACCGATGGCAACTTTCTGGAGTTTCTGGGCTCGCACACCAATGTGGTGTTCCAGCCCGAATTCGACGATCCACGCTTCTCGGGCTTCAATCCATACGCGCTCGGCTTCGCCATGATGCAGGACATCGAGCGCATCGTCACCAGTCCGTCGGACGAGGACCGCGAATGGTTCCCTGATATCGCCGGCAAGAACGACGTGATGGGCGTGCTGCGCGACGTCTGGGCCAATTACCGCGACGAAAGCTTCATTGGCCAGTTCCTGAGCCCGAAGCTGATGCGGCACTTCCGCATGTTCCATTTGCACGACGATCCCGAGGAGCGCGCCGGCATCCGGGTCGACGCGATCCACGACGAGCGCGGCTTCCGCCGCGTCCGCCGCGAGCTGGCGCGCCAGCACGATGTCGGCTTCATCGATGCCAATATCGAGGTGGTCGACGTCGATCTCTCCGGCGACCGCCGGCTGATCCTGCATCACCGTGTCATCAAGGGCTCGCAGCTGAACGAGACCGACGCCAAGCGCGTGCTGCAGCACCTCGCCGATCTCTGGACTTACGACGTCGCGCTGATCGAGGTCGATGCCAACGACAAGGTGCTGCGCGAATACGTCGTCAGCCCGCGTCCAATTGCGGCCGCGGTGGCCTGAGGCATTTTTCACTGTGATATGAGACCCGCGCGCAGAAGGCGGTGCGCTCCCTCCCCCCGCTTGCGGGAGAGGTTAGAGCCAGTCCGCGGCTTCTGAAGAGATCAGGTCAGGCTTTCTTCCCCGGCTTCTTCTTCGCCGCATTCAGCGCCACCGCCGCGCGGATCAGCGCCTTCAGCGCCTTCTCGTTGATATCAGCGCCCTCGCTGATATCGATCGCGCGCCGCACATTGCCGTCGAGGCTGGAATTGAACAGGCCGGCCGGGTCGTCCAGAGCCGCGCCCTTGGCAAAGGTCAGCTTCACCACCGCCTTGTAGGTCTCCCCCGTGCAGATGATGCCGTCGTGCTCCCACACGGGAACGCCGCGCCACTTCCATTCCTCGACCACATCAGGATCGGCCTCCTTGATCAGGGCACGGATCCGCTTCAGCGTCTCGCCGCGCCAGTCGCCGAGCTCCTTGATCCGGCCGTCGATCATCTTGGATGGTGATGGCCCGTCCGTCTCTTTCTTCGCGGTCACGGTCTTCGTCATGTCCTCGCCTCGCTGCCGCGGCCGAGATAGGGCAGTGCGAACAGATAGAGCCCGGTCGCGAGCAACGGAATCAAGGGCACGAAAGCCATCAGGCCAATCCATGTGGCCTGAATCTGCATGGTCAGCGCAACGATATTGGCGATCACAGCCAGCGTGAAGGCAATCGACAGCCAGCGATGGATTTGCCGGACCCACATGTTCGAGCTCATCTAAAGTCTCCTCTGGGAATATTCGGGATCAGCGTTTGTGGCTCGCTATTCGGCCCGTGCCAGCAGCTCGTCGAGCTTGGTGAAAAACTGCTTCCAGCCGGCATGCGCGCCGCCATAGGCCTGCTTCTGGCTGGGGCGGAAGCCCGCCTGCTCGACACGCAGATGCGTGCCCGATCCTTGCGGGGTCAGCGTGAACGTCACCACGCTTCTGAGGTCGTAGGCTGCGTCCTCGTTGGTGAAATTCCAGGTATAGGCGAGGGAGCGTTGTGGCTCGATGGCGAGCACCTCGCAATCCAGCACGCCGCCCCATTCGCCGCGCAGATTGAAACGGTGGCCGACCTCGGGCTTGAAGTCGTTCTTCATCAGCCATTCCTCGATCAGATGCGGCTGCGTCAGCGCGCGCCACAGCCGCTCAGGCGGATAGGCGAATTCGCGCTCGATCACCACGGAACGTGTTTCGGTCGCAGCCTCAGTCATTGGTCCATCCTCTTCAGGAGATCGTCAAGTGCATCGAGCCGGTTCTGCCAGAAGCCGGCCATCTGGCTGGTCCAGTCGATCAGCGGATCGAGCGCGCCGGGCTGCGCGCTATAGTGGGTCTGGCGTCCCTCATGGCGGTCGCGCACCAGGCCGGCGAGCTTCAGCGCGCCGAGATGCTTTGACACCGCCGGCTGCGAAACGCCCGATCGCTCCGTCAGTGCTCCGACCGTCTGCTCGCCCTCCCGGCACAGCCGTTCGAAGATCGCCCGCCGCGTCGGGTCGGCGAGCGTCCGGAACAGAAGGTCAGGGGTGGAGGACATGGGAGATCCATAACTCCGAAGTTATGGATCGATTCATAACCCTACAGTTATGGGTAAGTCAAGGCCGGCACAGGAGCTGGTGCTGGTGCGCTCAGCCCTCTCTCCCGTCCTTGCGACGGCGGATGGAGCGGTGCTCACGGCCGCAAGTACAAATACCCCTGCGACTGCAGTTCAGCGAGCCGAACCACGCCGCCCTTGTCCGCGCTCACGAAGCCCGGCAGCAGATCCGTCAGCGTGATGTTCTGCGCCTTCATGGTGTTGCCGCAGGCGGCGAGCTCGACGCCGTCCTTGGCGAAATTGCTGATCCGCCCCCTGACGTCGGGATTGGCCTGTGCCTGATGGAACGCCTTCAGCGCCGGCCCGTGGATGACGAGCGCGAGGGTGACATGGTCGGGGCCGCCGACGCCGTCGATGTGGTTCTGGATGTTGCCGAGCACGAAATTGACCTTGTCGGCGTCGCTGAGGTGATACACCACCTTCAGCTTGTCTGACTTTGCAGCTTTAGTCGCAGTCGCAGCGTTGGCGCGCGAGGCGGCAAAGGCCGCGCCCAGCGCCGAAATTGTGCTCCACAGAATGTTCCGGCGGTTCATGGCGATGTCCTTTGATGACGCCCGTGCTTGCCGGAGCGATATCACTTGTGGCGGAGCGCGGCGAGTTCCTTGCGGTCGGTCGCGAGCGCGGCGCATTCGCTGTTGTCAGCCCGGTCGAGCCGGAAAATCCCGTCATCGCTGCCGGCGACCAGCGACCGCTCGGCCTCGTCGTCGGGCTTGTTGTGCAGCCAGACCCTGACGCTCTCGAGCCGTACGATGGCTGATTTGTCGTCCTTCGAGAGCGCGATACCGATGCCGCCGCCCTCGCAATCGACGCCGCAGCCGAGTCTGACCTCGTTGCCTTCCTTGGTGAGCACCGTGTGGTGACACGAGCCGCTGGAATCGAAGTCACCGCTACGGTGGCGATAGCGGAAGCCGAGCCGGAACGAGTTGTGGAGCTCTTTGTCCTCGCTGTCGGTCTCCGCGGAGACCAGCAGCTTCATGGAAGCGACCTTCTGCTTCGGATGTCGCGCCAGATGCTCGGCATCGTAGCGGCGGACGAAGCAGGCATAGGCTGTCTTGCCTGGCGTGCCCGCATAGATCCGTGCGTTGAAGGTCTCGGCTTCGGTCTTGTTCGCCTCGCGGAAGTCGTCGGCCTCCTCGGCCCGGGCGACGCCGATGAAGGCCACGAAGGCAAGCGGAACGATAAGGGCAATTTTCATGATTGCACCGGGTCAGCCGTTTGGGGCCCGCATCGGGATGGTGACGGGCCACCAGCGGTTAGTCGCAAGCCGCACGCGGCGCGTTCAACCGCGCGCCCGGCCGGCAGCCTCGCGCAAGGTTCCAGGCTTAACCCTTGCGAGGGGGCGCAGAAAAACCCCGGGCTGTTGCAAATGGCTGGAGGCGGTTGAACATGTCCGAAAGTCAGAACTTGCCCAATCTTGCGATCGGCTATTCCCTGGCCAGGTCGTTGAAGGTGCTCGGCGCGGGCCTGCTGCTGACGTTGCTCTGTGCCGCCGTCGCCTTCAACTGGCTGCACGGCAAGGAGATCAGCTCGCTCCAGATCGTGATCTGCTCCGCCGGCGTTGCGCTGTTCGGCTTTGCGACCTGCCAGGCGATCTGGCGGCTGGTCTCCGCCCGGGAGCCGGTTATCTTCATCACCCGCGTCGGCATCCGCGACACCAGGATCGCCGACGACACCATCGCCTGGCGATCGGTGCGCGACATCCTGGTCTGGCAGCTTCGCACCCAAAAGATCGTGGTACTGAAGGTTGATCGCCTCGTTGCCGAGCAGTTTGCCGGAGGCATGCTGAAGCACATCGTAACGCTGATGAACAAGGCGCTCGGCGCCGACGGCGTGATCATCAATGCCGGCGGCCTGACCATGGACGCCGAGACCTTGTCCCGGACCTGCAGGCAATATTGGACGGCCAGCCGGCTCGCTCATTTGCGCCGTGCGACGCCGGAGCCCGTCAGCTAGCGACCGATCGCTCGGCCGGTCGCGTCAGCGCAGGCTGGCGTTGATCTTGTCGAGCACCGCCGAGCCCGGGCACAGCGTGTCCGCCTCCAGCGTGTTGAGCGGCGTCTCGACCGTGTTGAGATGGGCGTGCAGATCTTCCGCGTCAGGATCGACGTAGAGCAGCCCGGTGACGATCTGGCCCTTGGCGGCGTGCCTGGCAAGGAAGGTCTGGGCCCCTAGCCGGTCATGCGGATCGTAATCGGCGTCGATCTTGCGCAGCGCGATCTTGCTGCCGTCATGCTGCTCCACCACCTGCACGGTACCAGGCGCGTAGTCCACCGCGATCGGATCGCGGCCGACCAGCACGTCGAGCCGGTTCACGGCGTCATTGTGCTCGCGGACATAATCAAAGCTCTTGGTCGAGCCGGCGTGATTGTTGAAGGCGATGCAGGGGCTGATGACGTCGATGAAAGACGAACCCTTGTGCCGGATTGCGGCGGCGATCAGCGGCACCAGTTGGTCCTTGTCGCCGGAGAACGAGCGCGCCACGAAGGTGGCGCCAAGCTGCAGCGCGATCGCGACGAGGTCGATGGCGTTGTCGGTGTTGGTGACGCCCTTCTTCGACTTCGAGCCGCGGTCGGCGGTGGCCGAGAATTGGCCCTTGGTCAGGCCGTAGACGCCGTTGTTCTCGACGATATAGGTCATGTTGACGCCGCGCCGGATCGAATGCGCGAACTGGCCGAAGCCGATCGAGGCGGAATCGCCGTCGCCGGAGACGCCGAGATAGATCAACTCGCGATTGGCAAGGTTGGCGCCTGTCAGCACTGAGGGCATGCGGCCGTGCACGGAGTTGAAGCCGTGCGAATTGCCGAGGAAGTAATCCGGCGTCTTGGAGGAGCAGCCGATGCCGGAGATCTTCGCGACGCGGTGCGGTTCGATCGACAGCTCGTAGCAGGCCTCGATGATCGAGGCGGTGATCGAATCATGGCCGCAGCCGGCGCACAGCGTCGAGATCTTGCCCTCGTAATCGCGATGCGTGTAGCCGAGCTCGTTCTTCTTCAGGCCCGGATGATGGAATTTCGGCTTTGCGATATAGGTCATGACTGTTTCTCTTTGCTCCCTCTCCTCGCGGTATCTTCTCGCGAAGAGAACGATGGAATAGTCCTCCGCTGCATCCACATCGTCATTGCGAGCAGCCCTTGCGACGAAGCAATCCAGACTTGTTCCGCGGCGAGACTCTGGATTGCTTCGCTGCGCTCGCAATGACGGATGTGGATCCGCTCTGCCATCATGACACGGCCTTGCGGAGCGGGGTCACCTTGAGGTGATCCTGGTGGTCGCCAATGGCTTTTGCGATCAAGCGGGCGGTGATCGGGGTGCCGTCATAATGCACGATCGGCACGAGGCGGACGGGATCGATGCCGTTCTCGTTGACGATGAGCTGACGGAGCTGGCTGTCGCGGTTCTGCTCGACGACATAGACGAAATCGTGCTCGGCGAGGAAGCTTGCGACGCTGGAGTGGAACGGGAAGGCGCGGATGCGCAGGCGATCGAGCTGGTGCCCGCGCGCCTCCAGCATTCCGATCGCCTCGTCCATTGCCGGCGAGGTCGAGCCGAAATAGATCACGCCATATTTGGTCGGCCGTTCCGCGTTGGCCTGCAGCGGCCGCGGCACCAGATCCTGCGCGGTCTCGAATTTGCGGACCAGGCGCTGCATGTTGTCGGCATAGACGGTGCCTTCCTCGGAATAGCGCGCGTAACGGTCACGCGAGGTGCCGCGGGTGAAATAGGAGCCCTTGGTCGGATGCGTGCCGGGATAGGTGCGGTAGGGAATGCCGTCGCCGTCGACGTCGAGATAGCGGCCGAAGTCGCGGCCTTCTTCCAGCATGTCCGCGGTCATCACCTTGCCGCGGTCATATTGCCGCGCATCGTCCCATTTCAGCGGACGGCAGAGCCGGTGGTTCATGCCGATGTCGAGGTCGAGCATCAGGAAGATCGTGGTCTGCAGCCGCTCGGCGAGATCGAACGCGGCCGCGGCGAACTCGAACGCTTCGGCCGGATCTTCCGGGAACAGCAGGACATGCTTGGTGTCGCCATGCGAGGCATAGGCGCAGGCGATGATGTCGCATTGTTGGGTGCGGGTCGGCATGCCCGTGGAAGGGCCGGCGCGCTGGATGTTCATGATCACGGCCGGGATCTCGGCAAAATATGAGAGGCCGATGAACTCGGTCATCAGCGAGATGCCGGGCCCCGAGGTCGCGGTGAAGGCGCGGGCGCCGTTCCAGGAGGCGCCGATGACGATGCCGATGGACGCGAGCTCGTCCTCGCCCTGCACGATGGCGTATTTCGCCTTGCCGGTCTCCGGATCGTGCCGGTACTTCTTGCAATGCGCGGTGAAGGCTTCCGCCACCGACGATGACGGCGTGATCGGATACCAGGCGCACACCGTGGCACCGCCATAGACGGCGCCGAGCGCGGCGGCGCTGTTGCCCTCGATGAAGATGCGGTCGCCGACCTTGTCGGATTTCTTCACCCTGAGCCCGATCGGGCATTTCAAATTCTGCAGCGCCCAGTCGCGGCCGAGGTGCAGCGCATGGACGTTGGAGGAGAGCAGCTTCTCCTTGCCTTTGTACTGCTCGCCGATCAGCTGCTCGATCAGCTTCGGGTCCATTTCCAGCAGCGCACTGAGCGCGCCGAGATAGATGATGTTCTTGAACAACTGGCGCTGGCGCGGATCGGTATAGGTCGAGTTGGTGATCGCAGTTAAGGGGACGCCGATCACGGTGATGTCGTCGCGAAATTTGGTCGACGGCATCGGCTTGGTGGAATCGTAGAACAGATAGCCGCCGGGCTCGATGCCGGCGACGTCCTTGTCCCAGGTCTGCGGGTTCATCGCCACCATCATGTCGACGCCGCCGCGGGCGCCGAGATGGCCGGCTTCAGTCACCCGCACCTCGTACCAGGTCGGCAGGCCCTGGATGTTGGAGGGGAAGATGTTGCGCGGGGACACAGGCACGCCATGGCGCAGGATCGCGCGCGCGAACATCTCGTTGGCGCTGGCCGAGCCCGAGCCGTTGACGTTGGCGAAGCGGACGACGAAGTCGTTTACGCTGCTGATCGGCTTTTTGTCGGGCATGTCGAACCTGCGTGAGTCATCTCGATGAAATATTTCTGCATGTCCCAGGCCCCGGTGGGGCACCGCTCGGCGCACAGCCCGCAATGCAGGCAGACGTCCTCGTCCTTGACCATGACGCGCCCGGTCTTGAGATCGGACGAGACGTAAAGGTCCTGGTCCGGATGCGGCGAGGGCGCCTTCAGGCGGGTGCGCAGGTCGCTCTCCTCGCCATTGTCAGTGAAGGTGATGCAGTCCATCGGGCAGATGTCGGCACAGGCATCGCACTCGATGCAGAGCGAGGTCGAGAACACCGTCTGCACGTCGCAGTTCAGGCAGCGATGCGCTTCGCCGAGCGCGAGCTTGACGTCGTAGCCGAGCTCGACCTCGGTCTTGACGTCCTTCAGCGCGATCACCTTGTCGCGATGCGGCACCTTGAAGCGCTTGTCGATGGAGATGTCGTTGTCATAGCTCCATTCGTGGATGCCCATCTTCTGGGAGGAGATCTGCACCTCCGGCAGCGGCCGCTCGGTGATGTCCTCGCCCGACAGCATCTTGTGGATCGACAGCGCGGCGTCGTGGCCGTGCGCCACCGCCCAGATGATGTTCTTCGGTCCGAAGGCGGCGTCGCCGCCGAAGAACACCTTCGGATTGGTCGAGACGAAGGTCTTCGGGTCGACCTTGGGCATATGCCATTTGTCGAAGGCGATGCCGCAATCCTGCTCGATCCAGGGGAAGGCGTTCTCCTGGCCGACCGCGACCAGCACGTCGTCGCAGGGAATGGTCTGATCGGGATCGCCCGAAGGCACCAGGTTGCGGCGGCCCTTGGCGTCGTATTCGGCCTTGACGTGCTGGAAGGTGACGCCGATCAGCTTGCCGGCGACATGCTTGAAGGCCACCGGCACCATGTAGTTGAGGATCGGGATATCCTCGTGGATCGCGTCTTCCTTCTCCCAGGGCGAGGCCTTCATCTCCTCGAAGCCGGAACGCACGACCACCGTGACCTTCTCGCCGCCGAGACGGCGCGCGGTGCGACAGCAATCCATCGCGGTGTTGCCGCCGCCGAGCACGATGACGCGCTTGCCGATCTTGTCGACATGGCCGAACGACACATTGGCCAGCCACTCGATGCCGATATGGATGTTGCCGGCGGCCTCTTTCCGGCCGGGAATGTCGAGCTCGCGTCCGCGCGGCGCGCCGGAGCCGACGAAGATCGCGTCATATTTCTCCGCAAGCAGCGCCTTCATGCTCTCGATGCGATGGCCGCCCCTGAACTCGACGCCGAGACCCAGGATATAGCCGGTCTCCTCATCGATGACCGAATTGGGCAGGCGGAATTTCGGGATCTGCGTCCGCATCATGCCGCCGGCTTCGGGGTCGGCATCGAACACGGTGCAATGATAACCGAGCGGCGCGAGATCGCGCGCCACCGTCAGCGAGGCGGGACCGCCGCCGACCAGCGCAACGCGCTTGCCGTTTCTGGCTGCGGGCCGCGGCAGGCGCTGCCTGATGTCGTCCTTGAAGTCGGCCGCGACGCGTTTCAAGCGGCAGATCGCGACCGGATTTTCCTCGACGCGTCCGCGGCGGCACGCCGGCTCGCATGGACGATCGCAAGTGCGCCCCAGAATTCCGGGAAACACGTTCGATTTCCAATTGATCATGTAGGCGTCGCTGTAGCGGCCTTGCGCAATCAATCGGATGTATTCGGGAACCGGGGTGTGCGCGGGACAGGCCCACTGACAATCGACCACTTTGTGAAAGTAGTCGGGGGCCGCGATATCGGTCGGTTTCATTCCTACCCTCGTCCGCGCAGGCTCAAAGACCTGGCGGCCTCTTCTTTGAGCTTGTCGACGCTTAACGCGCGGCGATCTCGTTTCTGAATGACGTCATCGGGTTAGCTTATTAGAACCGTTCCGGAGTACAACGGCAAATTTGTGCGATCACTGCGTTTCATGGGAGCTAAGCGCACACAGCATTAGCGCCGCGCGCGCGAGATGCGTGCGGTGCAGCATCGCACTCTGCTCCATCCGTCGTCATTACGAGCGCAGCGAAGCAATCCAGACTGCCACCGCGGAAAGACCCTGGATTGCTTCGCTGCCCTCGCAATGACGGGGTTGGTGGCAGCGCAGCAATCTCGGCACCTCAGCTGCCCGCAATATCGCTCTTGGCAAGGTCCCACATCAGGCAGTAGGTGCCGACGGAGACCGGGAGCGGGAAGGGCGCGGCCGCAGGGCCGGTGAAGCGTTCGGCGATGACGGCGGAGACGGCGGAGACATGGGTGCCGTCGATCAGCACGAACCAGTCGCGCGCGCCTTCGTTGCGCACCGCGGGAATGTCCGCCGTTGCGCCGGACAATTCCGGCTCGCTTTCGAGCAGATGCATCGAGATGATGCCGTCACGATCCCCCGGCGCCAGCTTTTCTCGCAGTGCATCACGCCATGCGCCGGCATTGTCAGGCGTGGGCCGCAGCCGCACCAGGCCAAGCGCGGCGCCGCGGCCGGTGCCCTTGCTGATGGTGATGCGGGCGACCACGCGCAGCATGTTCTTGAATTGCGCCATGGTCCGCCGCGACCATTCGGTCTGGTTGGCAAGCCGGGCGCGGTAGGCAGGACTGTCGAGCACGTCGAGCGTCGTGGTCGAATACAGCGAGAGATATTTCGGAGAGGCCGCGTGCGCGACATAGCGGCGCGCTTCGAGAAATCCCTCGATCGCGACGCGCTCTTGCAGATGTTCGCGATCGTACCAGCGGTTGAAATCGGCCTCGTCAGCCGCGTCGATATCCATCGACGTCAGCAGCATGCCTGTCCCGGCGAGCGGCATTTTCTTGTTGTCCTTACTTTCGCGCGTCAGCGCACGGTCTTCGACGCAAGGTCGGCGATCGACTTCATCACCGCATCGCGCACGCCGGCATCATAGAGGGAATGTCCGGCCTCTTCCACGATCCTGACCTCGGAACCCGGCCACAGTTTCGCGAGCCGCGCGGATGTCTCAGGAGGACACAACAGGTCGTAGCGGCCTTGCACGATAATGCCGGGAATGCCGCCGAGTTTGTCCGCATTCAGCAGCAACTGGTTGTCGCTCATGAAGGAGTTGTTGACGAAGTAATGCGCCTCCATGAACGGCGTCGCCGGCAGCGTGCGCCAGACGTTCAGTGATGCAAGGTCGATGCGCGTCTTTGCCGCCTTGTGCTCGGACAACGCGCGCTCGGTGTCGTGCCAGGCGCGCGCGGCGGGACCATGCACGGCCGGATCAGGATCGAGGATGCGGCGATAATAGGCCTGCACCGGTTGCGCGCGCTCCTCCGGCGGCAGTACGCTCAAGAAATCCTCGTGCAGCGCCGGATAGAATTGTGCGAGGCGCGAGGTGAAGGCGGTCTCGACTTCGCTTTGCGTGCCGAGGAACGTCGCGCGCAGCGCAATACCGCAGACGCGCTCGGGATGAGCCTCTGTGTAAGCCAGGGCCAGCGTCGCGCCCCAGGAGCCGCCCACGACGATCCAGCGTGTGATGCCGAATTTCTCGCGGATCTTCTCCATGTCCGCAATCAAATGCGCCGTGGTGTTATGCTCGCGCGATGCCTTCGGCCGGCTGCGGCCACAGCCGCGCTGGTCGAACAGCACGGCATGCATGCGCTCCGGATCGAACAGCCGGCGGTGATCGGGCTGGCAGCCGGAGCCCGGGCCGCCATGCAGATAGATCGCGGCAATGCCATCGGTGCGGCCGATGCTTTCGACATAGAGCTCATGGCCGTCGCCGACATCGAGCATGTCCGATGTCAGCGGCGCAAAGGGATCAGCGCGCCTGGCGGATGCGGCAGCGTCGGCGTCAGGCGCCATTCTCGGATTCCAGGGTGCCGCCGGCGAAATTGCGGTAGAGGAAGCGGTTGGTTTCGCCCTCGGCCTCGGCTTCCGCCTGCTTGAAGATGGTCTCGTGCAGCGGCGACAGCGCGCAGGCCGGATCGGTGTTGGCGGCATCGCCCGTCAGCGCGAAGGCCTGGCAGCGGCAGCCGCCGAAATCGATCTCGCGGAATTCGCAGGACTTGCACGGTTCCTTCATCCAGCCGGTGCCGCGATAGCGGTTGAAGGCCTCGGAGTTCTGCCAGATCCAGGCGATCGAATGGTTGGAGCGCACGGACAGGAAATCGAGCCCGGTGATGCTCTCGGCGGCATGGCAGGGCAGCACCTTGCCGGCGGGCGAGATGTTGAAGAACTGTCGGCCCCAGCCACCCATGCATTTCTTCGGCCGCAGCGCGTAATAATCAGGGACGACGTAGTCGATCGTCAGCCGGCCCTTCAGCCGTTCGCGCGCGTCCTCGACGGTGCGGGTGCACTCGTCGAGTTGCGCCACCGTCGGCATCAAGGCGGCGCGGTTCTTCAGCGCCCAGCCGTAATATTGCACATTGGCGACCTCGAGCCGGTCGGCGTCGAGATCGATGGACATCTGGATGATCTCGGGAAGCTGGTGCAGGTTCTGCCGGTGCATCACCGCGTTCACGGTGAGCGGCAAATCCAGCTCCCGCGTCCATTTGGCGACCTCGAGCTTCTTGCGATGGCCGCCCTTGTAGCCGGCGACGCGGTCGGCGAGGCCTTCCTCGATGCCCTGGAACGAGATCTGCACATGGCAGAGCCCGGCATCGGCCAGCTCGCCGAGCTTCTCGCGCGTCAGCAGCACGGCCGAGGTGATGAGGTTGGTGTACAGCCCGACATCGCTGGCATGCTTGACCAGCTCGACCAGGTCTTTCCGCGCGGTCGGCTCGCCGCCGGAGAAATGCACCTGCAGCACGCCGATCTCGGCGAGCTCGCTCAGAACCTTTTTCCACTCGTCGGTGGTCAGCTCCTTGGCTGAGCGATCCAGCTCGATCGGATTGGAACAGTACGGGCATTGCAGCGGGCAGCGATGGGTGATCTCGAGCAGCACGGCGAGCGGAATGCCGAAGGTCTCCGCCGTCGAGCGGCTCTTCTCCAGCACCGCGAGGCTGTCGCTGGCGTCGGGCGGGATGACCAGGGGCACGTCGCTCATGGCGTCTTCTCCCGGGCTTCGGCCAAAAAGCCCTTGTCGGCGAGATCCTGCAGCATGGCGATGACATCGGCCAGGATCGCCTCGCGCGGCGCGGCGTATTTCGCCGCCAATTGATCGGCGACCTCGCCGACATTGCGCTCGCCATTGCAGAGCTGCAAGACCTCGACGGCAATTTCGTCCGGCGCCAGCACGCGTTCCGGCGCCAGGATCACCCAGACCTTTCGCGTCTCGTCATATCTCAGCTTGGCATGCCGCGGCAGCACGGGGCGGCTTGCCTCGCTGATGCTGATGTTCCGCGGCCCGGCCATCTGTTGTCCTCAGCTCGCTTTGGGCACGAATGCGCCCGGCGGAATGTTGCCCTCGACATAGGCATGATAGAGCGCGTCGAGTTGCACCCACAGCACGTTGGTCTTGAAGATCAGCGCATTGCAGACCGAAGCCCGCTCTTCCGGGGTCCGCGCATGCGTCCTCACATAATCGAGCGCGAAATTGGCATCGCGCGGCGCCTGCGTCAGCCGGCGCTTGAAGTAGCTCATGATGTCAGGATTGACGAAATCATAATGCTGCAACATGCCGGCGATGCGTTCTTCGTGGATGCTCGGCGCGAACAGCTCGGTGAGCGAGGAGGCGATCGCCTCCAGCGGGCTCTTCTCGCGACAGAAATGCACGTAAGCCTCGACCGCGAAGCGCGTTGCCGGCAAGATGCCTTCAGTTGATTCCACATAGGCCGTGTCGAGGCCGAGGCCTTCGGTCAGCTTCAGCCAGCGCTCGATGCCGCCCTCGGAGCCGACATCGCCGTCATGGTCCTCGATGCGGTGACGCCATTCCAGCCGCGTGGCGCGGTCCCGGAAGCGCGAGATCACCACCGCGTCCTTGATCGGGATCGTGCTCTGGTAATAGTAGCGATTCAGCGCCCAGGCCTGCACCTGGCCCTTGTTCAGCTTGCCGCCATGCAGCAGCTTATGGAACGGATGCAGGCTGTGATAGCGCGTCGCGCCGATATGGCGCAGCGTCGCCTCGAGCTCCTCGGCGCTCGTGAGCTTGATGTCCTTGCCGATCGAGAGCGCGGTCATTCCCGTCATGGATGCAGCATTCACAGCACGATCTCCGTTCCGTCGGCGGGTATTTGCCAGCCCGCGCCCTCGGCCGTCTTGCGTTCAGGCGAGGCAGGCAGCAGTGCCGGGTTCGAGTTGTTGATATGTAGAAATATCTTTCTGCCGATCGAGAGATCGGCCAGCCGCGCAATGGCGCCGTTCTCGCCGGACATCGCGACATGGCCCATGCTCTTGCCGGTCTTGTGGCCGAGGCCGCACCTGATCATTTCGTCATCCTGCCAGACCGTGCCGTCGAAGAACACCAGCGCGGCGCCGTCGATCTCGGCCTTGAGCGCATCGGTGACCTCGGCGCAGGCGGCGATGAAATAGAAGCACTTGCCTGATGATTTGTCTGATATCTTCAGGCCCAGCGTATCGCCATCGCCGCTCTCGCCACCTGGATGTACCTTGCCCTCGAGATACCAGGCCGATTTGCCCGGCACCGCGAAGGGCAGCACCTCGAGCCCTGAGCGCGCACCATCAGGCAATCGCGGTTCGAACGGCTCACCGATTCCGATCGGCTGGCGCTTGACGTTCTTCTCGTTCAGCACGTTGAAGATGCTGTTGCTGGCCAGGATCGCCAGCACCTTCTCATGCGCATAGACCGTGAAGGGCGAACCCTCGCGCATCGAGAGCAGGCCGGCCACGGCATCGACTTCGCTGTTGGTCAGGATCACGCCGGCGACAGGCGTATGGCGCAGCGCGCCCGCCTTGGGATGCAGCCGCGGCGTGGCATTCAATTGCTGGCGCAGATCAGGGGAGGCATTGATCAGGAACCAATGCTCGTCGTCGCCGCTGAAGGCGACCGAGGCTTGGGTTCGACAAAGCTCGTGGCCGTTTTCACGGGCCGCCCGGCAGCCCTCACACCCGCAATTCCATTGCGGGACTCCGCCGCCAGCCCCGGCGCCCAGGACGACGACGCGAAGCATGATCCGTCTCCTGGAGGCAACGCCGCCAGGTGGATCCTCAGGATCAAAAAGACTTGCACGACACGGTTTCCATCAGCCGGAAACCGATCGTGACCGAGAGACCCACCTGCGCAGAACGCTTGACTGCCGACCGCTTATTTGCGGGTGGCGCTCACATACATGTTGATTTCCATGCCGCAGGGCACTTCGACGATCTTGGGGGCTTTCCAGGCCATTTCGGCTCTCCATTTTCGCGATTTTGGGACGTCTCCGCCCGGGGTTAAATTACTGCGGGCGGAAAAGTTCGCCAGTGAAATTTTCCCGAGCAGAGCCATATTGCGCCGCGAGACATACGGGGGGAACAGTACTTTCTGGTGATACGGCCTTGCGTCTGGCGCATTCGGTCGTGAACCCTGTCCTGATAAAGCAGTTGTGAGTGCAGTGCAGCTTTCAATCCGGTACAGGCCGCTTTAGCTGGATCTCGTGATGCCAAAATATTTCTTCAACACCCGTATCGGCGATGAACTGATCGTGGACCCCGATGGCGAGGATCTGCGCAATCCCGATCGCGCCTGGGAGGTCGCCCGCCAGATGATCCTGGAGGTGGTGAAATCCGAAGGCGCCCAGCCGGCCTTGCTCGAGGCGGTCATCGAGGTGACCGACGACGACGGCGAGATCGTGCTGGAGTTTCCCTTCACCGAGGCATTGCTGGACATCCCGGACGAGTCCGCGACCAGGCATTAGCGAGGCGAACCGCTCTCTCCCCGTCATTGCCAGCGAAGCGAAGCAATCCAGAATCCCTCTGCGGGGGCAGTCTGGATTGCTTCGTCGCAAGAGCTCCTCGCAATGACGGAGGATGAGGCACTACCCCGGCCCAAACCGCCTTTCCTCCCCGCGAAATCCGCATGGCTTTGCCGCGATCCCGGCGCTAAAAGACGCCGGTCACACGGAGCATGTCATGCAAGATCTATGGCGCCTGTCGGCCGCCGACCTCGCTGCCCTCGTCAAATCCAGGAAGGTGTCTGCTCGGGAGGCCGCCAAGGCCGGCCTCGACCGCCTGGATGCTGTCAATCCCAGGCTCAACGCCGTGATCGACCACCGGCCCGAGGACGTGCTCAAGCAGGCCGACGCCGTCGATGCCGCCATCGCCAGGGGCGAGGATCCCGGCTTGCTGGCGGGGGTGCCCGTCACCATCAAGGCCAATGTCGACCAGGAAGGCTTTGCCACCACCAACGGCTTGAAACTCCAGCGCGACCTGATCGCGCGCGAGGACAATCCTGTCGTCGCCAATTTCCGCAAAGCCGGGGCGGTTCTCCTCGGGCGCACCAATTGCCCGGCCTTCTCCTATCGCTGGTTCACCACCAATCTCGTCCATGGCGACACCAAGAACCCGCGCGATGCCGCGCTGACCCCGGGCGGCTCGTCCGGCGGTGCCGGCTCGGCGGTGGCGGCCGGCATCGGCGCCGTCGCCCACGGCACCGACATCGCCGGCTCGATCCGCTATCCCGCCTATGCCTGCGGCGTCCACGGCCTGCGCCCGACCTTGGGCCGCATCCCCGCCTTCAACCCGGCGCTGCCGGAGCGACCGATCGGTCCGCAGATCATGGCCGTCTCGGGCCCCTTGGCGCGCACTGTGAATGACCTCAGGATTTCCCTCGCGGCGATGTCGGCGCGCGACGTGCGCGATCCCTGGTACGTGCCCGTGCCATTGCAAGGCCCGGCGCGCGAGAAGCGCGCCGCGCTCTGCCTCAATCCGGATGGTCTTGCCACCACGCCTGAGGTCAAGGCCGCCGTGACCGACGCCGGCAAGCGCCTCGAGCGCGCCGGCTGGACCGTCGATGTGATCGAGAACACGCCGCCGATGCGCGAAGCGGTCGAGTGGCAAATCAAACTCTGGCTCGGCGATGCTTTCGAGGCACAGCTCGAGATGGCCGAACGCGAGGGCGATCCCGGCGCGCTGGCCTGCCTGCGCGGCGTCCGCGCCAGGGTCACGCCGATGGACCAGGCGACTTACGCCAAGACGCTGACCCGAAGAGCCACGCTGACGCGCGAATGGATGCTGTTCTTCGAAAAATATGCGGTGCTGCTGACGCCGGTCTCGGGCGAATTGCCGTTCCCGGATCATCTCGACCGCAAGGACGACGAATCCTTCAAGCGGGTCTGGGAGGCGCAGCTGCCGCAGATCGCGATTCCCTTCATGGGCCTGCCGGGCCTCGTGGTCTCCACCGGCCTCGTCGGCAAGACGCCGGTCGGCGTGCACATCGTCTCCGGCCGCTACCGTGAGGATCTCTGTCTGCTCGCCGGTGAAGCGATCGAGGCCGGCGGCGTGCCGGCCTCGCCGATCGATCCCGTGGGCTAGCGATGGCTGCGATCTACGAGTTCAAGGCCAATTCGCTCGCGGGCGAAGAGGTGCCGATGAAACGCTTCGAAGGGCAGGTGCTCTTGATCGTCAACACCGCGAGCAAATGCGGCTTCACGCCGCAATATCGCGGCCTGGAGGATCTGCATCGCGATCTGTCGCCGCGCGGCTTCTCGGTGCTGGGCTTTCCCTGCAACCAGTTCGGCGCGCAGGAGCCCGGGCAGGGATCCGAGATCCAGGAATTCTGTTCGACCCATTACGACGTCACCTTTCCGCTGTTCGAGAAGATCGACGTCAACGGCGCCAACGCGCATCCCCTGTACGAGTACCTGAAACGGCAGCAATCCGGTCTGCTCGGTTCCTCCATCAAATGGAATTTCACCAAATTCCTGGTGGACCGTGCCGGCAAGGTGACCGCGCGCTATGCGCCGACCGCACGGCCGGAAGGGCTGCGGCAGCAAATCGAAACCCTGTTATGAGCGAGACACCCATGAGCGATGAATTTCCCGATCGACTGTCGGTCGACCCCAACAGCCCCTATTACAACGCCGAGATCCTCCAGCGCGACGTCGGCATCCGCTTCAAGGGCATCGAGAAGACCAATGTCGAGGAATACTGCATCAGCGAAGGCTGGGTCCGCGTCACCGCCGGCAACGCCAAGGACCGCTACGGCAACCCGCTGACCATCAAGGTGCATGGCCCGGTCGAGCCGTATTTCCGGGATAAGAAGTAAGCGCTAGGCGCGCACTGCGCTCTCTCCTCGTCATTGCGAGGAGCGCTCTCTCCCCTCGTCATTGCGAGCGCAGCGAAGCAATCCAGAATCTTTCCGCACAGGCAGTCTGGATTGCTTCGTCGCTTCGCTCCTCGCAATGACGACAATAGCCACCGAAGGCCCCCCATGTCCGTCCGCATCGTCGACGTCCGCGAGATCACCAAGCCGATCTCCTCCCCGATCCGCAACGCCTATATCGACTTCACGAAGATGACGACGAGCCTGGTCGCCGTCGTCACCGATGTCGTGCGCGACGGCAGGCGCGTCGTCGGCTACGGCTTCAACTCCAACGGCCGTTACGGGCAGGGCGGGCTGATCCGCGAGCGTTTTGCCTCGCGCATTCTCGAAGCCGATCCGAAGTCGCTGCTCGATGCGGCCGGCGACAATCTCGACCCCGACAAGGTCTGGGGCGCGATGATGACCAATGAGAAACCGGGCGGCCATGGCGAGCGCTCGGTCGCGGTCGGCACCATCGACATGGCGGTGTGGGACGCGGTGGCGAAGATCGCGTGCAAGCCGCTGTTCCGCCTGCTCGCCGAACGTCATGGCGTCACCGCCGATCCGCGCGTGTTCGTTTACGCCGCCGGCGGCTATTACTATCCCGGCAAGGATCTCTCGATGCTGCGCGGTGAGATGCGCGGCTATCTCGACCGCGGCTACAACGTCGTGAAGATGAAGATCGGCGGTGCGCCGATTGAGGAAGACCGCACCCGCATCGAGGCGGTGCTGAAGGAGATCGGCAAGGACGCCCAGCTCGCCGTCGACGCCAACGGCCGCTTCAATCTCGAGACCGGCATCGCCTACGCCAAGATGCTGCGGGATTATCCGCTGTTCTGGTACGAGGAAGCCGGCGATCCGCTCGACTACGCGCTGCAGGCCGCACTCGCCGAATTCTACCCGGGTGCGATGGCGACAGGCGAGAATCTCTTCAGCCACCAGGACGCCCGCAACCTCATCCGCTATGGCGGCATGCGCCCCGACCGCGACTGGCTGCAATTCGACTGCGCGCTGTCCTATGGCCTGTGCGAATACCAGCGCACGCTGGACGTGTTGAAGACCCACGGCTGGTCACCCAGCCGCTGCATCCCGCATGGCGGCCACCAGATGTCGCTCAACATCGCCGCCGGCCTCGGTCTCGGCGGCAACGAAAGCTATCCCGACCTGTTCCAGCCCTATGGCGGCTTCCCGGATGGTATCAGCGTCGAGAACGGCCACATCACCATGCCCGACCTTCCGGGCATCGGTTTCGAAGCCAAGTCCGATCTCTACAAGGAGATGAAGGCGCTGGCGGAGTAGGCCGTCTGCGTCCACACCCTCCGTCATTGCGAGCGCAGCTCTCTCCACACGTCATTGCGAGGAGCACTTGCGACGAAGCAATCCAGAGTCTCGAGGAAGATTCTGGATTGCTTCGCTGCGCTCGCAATGGCGAGCGAAGCAATCCAGCGTCTTTCCGCGGAGATGGTCCGGATTGCTTCGCTACGCTCGCAATGACGGCGGAGAGAACGCGCCCCTACGACAGCCGCATGTCCAGCAGCCGTCGCCCTTCGCCCTTCAGCAGCTTCTTCACCGCGCTCGATGCCACCACCTCGCCGTCATTGGCATAGGCTTCGTGGTTCTTCTCGATGTCGTCGAGACGGTAGAGATAGTTGACCATCACGCCGGCGGATTCGCGCAGGCCCTTGGGCGAGAGGTCCCCGAGCCAGTTGATGCGCTCGAGCCGCGCGCCGTTGCCGAGGTGGAAGCGGGCGACGGAATCGATCAGGCGGCCCTTCGGCGTGCGTGCCTTCAGGAAGTAGTAGGCGGCAAGCGGCTCGATCACGGCGCGCAGCTGCGTGGTCGTCTCCGGATTCTCATACCATTTGAGATCGTCGAGGCGCTTGAGGATCTCGCGGTCCTCGTCCGGCAGCGGCAGATACTTGTCCTGCTTGATCCATGACATGAAGCCCGGCACCGGCGACAGCGTCACGAAAGTGTCGAGCTTTGGCAGCTCGCGGCGCAGTTCCTCGACCACCTGCTTGATCAGGAAGCTGCCGAAGGAGATGCCGCCAAGCCCGCGCTGGGTGTTGGAGATCGAATAGAACACGGCCGTGCGCGCCTTTTCGATTCCCAGATGCTGGCGATCGACCGCCAGCAGCGGCGCGATCGCGCCGGGAATCGTCTCGGTCAGGGCCACCTCGACGAAGATCAGGGGCTCGTCGACCATCGCGGGATGAAAGAAGGCGTAGCAGCGGCGGTCGACCGGATCGATGCGGCGGCGCAGATCGTCCCAGTCAGAGATCTCGTGCACGGCTTCATAGCGGATGATCTTTTCGAGGATGTTGGCCGGGGTCGACCAGTCAATCCGGCGCAGCACGAGAAACCCCCTGTTGAACCAAGAAGAGAGCAGATGCGAGACGTCGCGGTCGAGCGCGGCGAGGTCGGTGTGTCCGTTCATCATGCCGAGCAGGTCGGCCCGCATGGCGACGAGATCGCCGGTGCCGCCCGGCGCGCGGTTGAGCCGGCGGATCAGCTCCTGCCGTCGCGGCTCCGAGGCGAAATGCAGCGCGCTGGCGTCCTCGTCATCAGGTCGGGTGCGCCACTTTTCGATCGCCTTGCTCAGGCGCTCCCGGTCCGGTCCGAAATCGCGCACCAACCCCTCGAAGAAGGCGCGTCGTCCCGCCGCATCCAACCCCTGGTAGATGTCGAGCACCTCACGCGCCATCGCGGTGCCGGAGGCTTCGCCCCGGCCCGACAGCAGCGCGTTGCAAAGCGCGATCAGCCCGTCGGCGTCCTGCTTGGTATCAGCGGAATCCCTCCGGCGCAGCAGCGTTCGGCCGCGCTCGGAAATTGTGGCGAGCAGGTCGGAGAAGAAGGCATTGGCCATCAGGCTTTCGAATCCGGGTTTGTGCGATGCGCAAGCTTACACGGGATTTAGGCGGAAGCCGATCACAATCAAGCAGGGGAATGCGGCATCTTTGGTCGGGCCGTGCGTTCCGAGAATGCCGCTATCCCGGGCGAGGGGCAACTGCCTCAACACCGTCATTGCGAGCGCAGCGAAGCAATCCGGAATCTTTCCTCGGCGGCAGCCTGGATTGCTTCGTCGCAAGGGCTCCTCGCAATGACGGGGAGCGAGGCTCACACCTTCCCCGCAAACTCCGTCGGCGTCCGTCCCGTCACCTGGCGGAACGCCGCCGAGAACGCCGGCACGCTGGCGTAGCCGAGCTGGGTCGCGAGCTGCTTTATGGACACATTCGCATCCGTCGACAGTCTCTGGATCGCCGCCGCGATCCTCGCGCGCTGGCACCAGCTCTTGAAGCTGAGCTGCGTCTCCGCCGAGAACAGCCGCGACAGCGTGCGCGCGGAGGTGCCGACCTCGCGCGCCAGCGTGTCGATGTCGTGCAGGGCAGTGGGATCGTCGAGCACGATCATCGCCGCGCGGCGGCAGCGCACTTCCTGTGGCAGCGGCACGAAGGTCGCGGAATCCTCGGCCTGGTGCAATTCCAGCATCACGAGGCGCACCAGGAGCTCCGTTCGCTCTTCGGTGTTGCGGACGTCGAACAGCGCCAGGATCGCCTGGTTGAGCAGCGGCGACACCCGCACCACGAATTCCCGCGTCAATCCTTCATAGCGCTGTTCGCGCTTGAGCCAGGCGAGGTCGAAATACAGCGTGCGCATCTCGGTGTCGGCGAGCAGGTCGATGGCGTGCTCGAGCCCGGCCGGCACCCAGACCGCGCGGTCCGGAGGCACCAGCCAGCGTCCGCCGGGCGTATTCACCTGCATCGTGCCCTTCACCGCGTAGATCAGCTGCGCTTCGCGGTGCATGTGCAGATCGATCCGCATCCCCCTGGGATAGTCGCGCGCAACCAGGTGCACGCCCGCGGGCGAGCGATGGTTGCTCCGGACCTCCCGCAGGATTGGCGTTTCCAAGATTGGCGTTTCCAAAATTTGGCCTTTCCAAGACAGTCATTGGCAGCACCCCGTCATGGTCAAGACATATAACTCATTTCGGAGCAGGAGAGGATTCGGGACATGAACAGCCCCGTCAGGGTCATCAGTTTCGTCAATGCCGGCCATTTCATCGATCATTATTCGATGCTGATTTTCGCCGCCGCGGTGATCATCATGGGGCCGGCGCTCGGCATGGCCTATTCGGAACTGCTGCCTTACGCGACGCCGGGTTTCATCGCCTTCGGCGCCGGCTCGCTCTTGACCGGCTGGCTCGGGGACCGCTGGAGCCGCCGCCACATGATGCTGATCTTCTTCGTCGGCATCGGCGCCTCCATGATCTCGGTCGGCTTGGTGCAGACGCCCGCGCAGCTCGGCGCCGCGCTGCTCGCGATCGGCATCTTCGCCTCGATCTATCATCCTGTCGGCACCGCGATGATCGTGTCCTATGCCGACAGGCTCGGTCGCGAGATGGGCATCAACGGCGTCTGGGGCAATCTCGGCGTCGCCTCCTCCGCGCTGGTAACAGGCGTGATCGGCCAATATCTCGGCTGGCGTGCTGCCTTCATCATCCCCGGTATCGTCACCATCCTGATCGGCATCGCCTTCGCGATGCTGGTGGTGCATGAGGATCGCAAGGGATCGAAGCAGGCCGCAGCCCAGGCGCGCGTGGCCAAGCAGGACATGTGGCGCGTGGTGCTGTCGCTGCTGATCGTCGTGATCGCGATCTCCACCACCTTCAATGCCGTCACCGTCGCGCTGCCGAAGCTGTTCGCGGAGCGGCTCGCGGACCTGACAAAAAGTCCGGCGCTGCTCGGAATCATTGCCGCCTGCGTCTACGTGTTCGGCGCGATGACGCAGTACACGATCGGCCGGTTGCTCGATCGCTATTCGCTCAAGACGGTGGCCTTGCCGCTGTCCTTCATGCTGGCGCCGTTCCTGTATCTGGCCGCGAGCCTGAGCAATTTGCCGCTGATTGTGGTCTCGATCGGCATCGTCATGGGGGCCTTCGGCCAGGTCACGGTGAACGACGCCATGGTCGGAAAATACACCAGCGAGGAATGGCGCTCGCGCGCCTATGCGGTGCGCTACTTCATCGGCTTCACCGCGGCGGGCGCGTCAGTCGGCCTCGTCGCCTGGCTCTACGAGCAGGGCGGCTTCGTCACCATGCTGCACGCGTTTGCAGGCCTCTGCCTGCTCGCGATCGCCGCGGCGATCATCCTGCCGCGCGAGATCCGCACGCCCGCGGCGACGTGAGGCTACGCCACTTGCCGCACCATCTCCTGCGGCGCGGCCAGGAATGATCTGACGCAGGCCTGCGCCAGCAGGTCGGTGGGATCGAGCAGCGCCGCGCCGACATCGCTGTCGAGAGCCGCCAGCGCCAGCGGAATCTCCGTGCAGGCCATCGCGATGTGCGAACAGCCTCTGGCCGCGAGCGCCTCTGCTTCCCGGCCGAGGATGCCGGCCGCTTCCTCGTTAAGTCCTGCCTTGACGAGACGGATCGCGCGCATCACCTCGGCTTGCGCCGTCGCGGCGGGCACCACGCAGGCATAGCCGCGTTCGGCAAGACGCTGCTGGTAGATCCCGGCGTGCACCGTGCCGTCGGTCGCAAGCACGCCGAGGGTCGGGCTTGTCCGCCGCTGCGCCAGCGCCTCAGTGACGGCATCGACGATGTGGATGATCGGCACCGACGTCTCGGCCTGCAGCGCGCCGTACCAATGATGCGCCGTATTGCAGGGGATGGCGATGCGGGTCGCGCCTGACAGCTCGAGCCGGCGCAAGGCATTCAGCATGGCGGGAAAGGGATCGGCGCCGTGCCCGAGGATGGCGGCGGTGCGGTCGGGCACGTCGGTCGCCGAACACACCACCATCTGGATGTGGTCCTGATCGCAGGACGCGGGGGTGTTCCTGACGATCTTGCCCATGAAATCCACGGTCGCCATCGGCCCCATGCCGCCCAGAATGCCAAGCATCGAACTCTCCTTGTTGGAGCCACGATGCACGGCCGCTTCAGGCAAATCCAATGCCTGTTCAGAACGGCATATGCGGCTTCTACATAGTTTTGGGGGCGGCCGCCTGCGCCGCGTTCCAGACCTTCTCCACGATGGGCCGGGTCCGGCGTGCGCTGCGATAGAGCCGAACCTCCAGCGGGATCTCCGGCCCCACGATGGCGAGGGTGCCCTCATCGATCTCCCGGGTCACCAGGCTGCGCGGCAGCCACGCCAAGCCGTAGCCCTCCAGCGCCATGAATTTCAGCCCCTCGGCCATGGCATTCTCGTTGGTGTGACTGACATGCGCCGGCGGCGAGCCGGCCTGGGCCTGGGCGAAGGTGGCGACCCGTCCCAGGAACGAGTTCGCGGCGTAGCTGAGCAGGGGCAGCGAAGCGGTATCGTCTCCAGCGAGCGCCGTACTGCGGACGGCGACGAAACTGTCCATGCCGACGACGATATGCGGGTAGAGCTCCGGCTCCAGCAGGATCGGCACATTGCCATGATGGAAGGTGAGCAGGAAGTCGTAGCTGCCTTCGACCAGCGCCTGCAGGCAGCTGTGAAAATCATCGGGCAGCAAGCGGCTGCCGATCGGCCCGACCTCTTTCTCGATGGTCCGGAACCAGCGCGGAAAGAAGTGCAGCGACAGGGTGTGCAGAGCGGCGATGGAGACCACTTGCGTGCTCGGCCGCTTGCTCGCCTGAAGCGCGAGACGACCCGCATGGAGCATGCGAACGGTTTCTTCCGCGGTCTCCAGGAACTCACGACCCTCGGCGGTCAGCGTCGTCGGGTAGCTGCTGCGGTCGACGAGGGACACGCCGAGCCAAAGCTCCAGCGCCTGGATCCTGCGGCTGAACGCGGATTGCGTCACGTGCCGCTCATCGGCCGCGCGCGAGAAGCTGCGCGTTCGCGCCAGGCTGAGAAAATCCTCCAGCCATTTCAATTCCATCGGGTCTGCTCCGGGCGAGGCTCGCCTTGCGAAGATGCCCTGATCCTGGCGGGAAATCTATGCAAAATCGGAATAGAGCTTGCCGGCATAACATTGGACGGCCCGCCGTCCGCAGGCGCATGCATGCGCCCCGTGGCGGGAAGCTCAGCGCGAGGTTCACTGTCGCGAAGAACATGCGGACCAAGCGCTCAAGGGAGGTCACAGGCAGATGACAGTGAATGCCGACAATTCATCCGCGCGATCCAACCGCCTGACCAATGCTCTCGTGGTCAGCCTGCTGCTCGGCATCCTGGCCGGCTACGCCTGTCATGAGCTGGCGCCGACGCCGGAGATGGCGAAGACCATCGCCGGATATTTCTCGATCGCAACTGACGTGTTCCTGCGCATGATCAAGATGATCATCGCGCCGCTCGTCTTCGGCACCATCGTGTCAGGGATTACCAGCCTCGGCTCCGAAGGCGGGGCGGTCGGCCGCATTGCCGCCAGGTCCATGGGCTGGTTCGTCTCGGCCTCGCTCGTCTCGCTCGGCCTCGGCATGATCTTCGCGAACCTGTTCGCCCCGGGCCGTGGTCTGCAGCTGCCGCTTCCCAATGCCGATGCCGCCAACACCTTGCAGACGGCCGGATTCAATCTGAAGGACTTCATCACCCACGTCTTTCCGACCAGCATCGCCCAGGCGATGTCGACCAACGAAATCCTGCAGATCCTGGTCTTCGCCGTGTTCTTCGGGCTCGCCCTCAGCAGGCTGAGGACGAGCCACGCCAGGACTATCGCTGCCTCGATCGACGAGCTGGTCCACGTCATGCTGCAGATCACGAACTTCGTGATGAAGTTCGCCCCGCTTGGCGTGTTCGCGGCCATTGCAGCCGTCATCACCACGCAGGGCCTTGGCGTGCTCGTGACCTACGGCAAGTTCATCGCGACCTTCTATTTCAGCCTTGCCGTGCTCTGGAGCGTCCTCGTTCTCGTTGGCCTCGTGGCGCTCGGCCGGCCGGTGCTTCATCTCATCGGCCTCTTGCGTCAGCCGATGCTGCTGGCCTTCTCGACCGCGAGCAGCGAGGCCGCGTACCCCAAGATGATCGAGCAATTGACCAAGTTCGGCGTCAGCGAGCGCATCTCGGGCTTCGTGCTGCCGCTGGGCTATTCGTTCAACCTCGACGGCTCGATGATGTACCAGGCCTTTGCGGCCCTGTTCATCGCCCAGGCCTACGGCATCGAGCTCAGCTTCACGCAACAGCTCGTCATGCTCTTGGTGATGATGGTCACCAGCAAGGGCATCGCCGGCGTGCCGCGCGCGGGGCTCGTGGTCGTCGCCGCGACGCTGCCGATGTTCAACCTGCCGGTGGGCGGCATGCTTCTCGTCATGGGCATCGACCAGTTCCTGGACATGGGCCGGACCATGACCAATGTCATCGGCAACGGCATTGCGACGGCGGCCGTGGCGACGTGGGAAGACGAGCGTGGTCTGATCGAAGAGCCATCCGTCGAGACCGCAACGCCGGCGGTTGCCGTAGCTGGTGCGGCGGGCGGATAGGAGGCCGGTCCGGCCCATTCGAAAACATGCTGCGCTTGATTCAAAGGCCCCGGCGGTAGCCGGGGCCTTTGTCTTTGCCGGACGCGTTTGCCGGGCTTCGATGCAAGACACGACTGGCCGATGCAAATTTCGCATAACAATTTGCAGAAGGCGCCGCGTTCGGCGCCGTCAGTGAAAGTCCTCGTCAAGCTTTCGATCGCAAGGTTCGGCCATGATTGCAACGACAAGGGTTTCGCATGAAGAAGATCAAGATCGCGTGGCGATTGGGCATGCTCACGCTCGGCAGCGTGCTCGCGATGATGGTGCTCGTTGGCGAGTCCCTGGTCCAGCTGCGCGATAGATGGAGGCCGAGAGGACGCGGGCGCTGAACGCTTGATCAGAAGACGACGGCTTTCCAAATCCTGGCGCGATCTCGCTCTCAGCGGGAATCCGGCGGGCGAGCGGCAATTGAGACGTTTGTCGCCGGTTGCTTCACAATGGCCCGCCTGTCTTTCACATAGGCAATGGGAACACCCAACCTTTCCACGCGGCCGATGATGGCGCCATCAAGGTCGCGATCGCAGTTCATGTGCGTCGGAGCGATGAAGAACTCCGATTCGTCCCATTCGGACCGGAAGTCCCAACGCAATTGCGGAAGCGTGACGGTGTGATCGAACGCCGGACGTTGCCCACATACCGCGACCGAATAGACCGCCGGCGATTTGATATTGTCGAGCGGTGCCGTTTCGCGGACGAATGCCTCGAGGATGCGGATCGCTTCCGGCATGCTATTGAACCAGTAGTCCAGGTCATAGCGGCGGAAGGCTCCCGGAAGTCCTCCGACCACGGCGTTGTAGGATAGATTCTCGTAAGGATGAAGCCTTGCCAGCATGATCCCTTCGGACAGGAAAGCCGCGCACATCGTCGCAAGTGCCGCCGAGGCCAGGCGGCGGCTGCGCACGGCCATCGTATTGAGAACGTCGTTCAACCCCACGCCGGCCAGCATGGCCAGAGGAGGAAGCACAAAGAGAAAATGGCGCATGCCGCTGAACGCAGGGCCATGAATGAGGGCTTGGCATCCCAGGGGAAGCAGAACCATGGTCGAGAGCAATGCGAGGTCGCGGCACCGGACCAAGCCTCGCCTGAGGGGAGGCCAAAGCAGCGAAACCATCGCCAGCGCGACGCCCGCCTGTGTCATCAGCGGCAAGCGGATCAAGAGGTAGAAGGGAACATAGGCGCGCGGTACGTTGGCCATCTCGTACACGCGCCCGTCAAAAAGGGTGCGGATTGCATACTGAAATTCCGAGAAGGCAAACAGGCCACGGATGGGATTGAGGGGCGACAGGGCCGCCCACGGCCAGGCCAGGATCATCAGCAGATAGGCGACTGCGACCGCGGGACATGTCGCCAACAGGGAGTTGGCCGCAACGGCCAGGCGCGCCCCGCGGCTTTCCGGCCAGGGCAGATAGATCAGGATTGCAGCTCCGAGATAGACGAACAGCAGCAAACCATAGCTGCGCTGCCCGAGCGCTGCCCCGGCAAGACAGCCGAAGACCACGACATCGAGGGCGCGGGGCGCCGGAAGTTGGCGCGCCAGGCGGAGAAGGAACAGCGTCGCTCCGGCCATGGCCGCCGCAAATGGAATGTCCTTGGTATGGTTGAACATGGCGCCGTACCAGGCGCCGCAGAGTGCAAGCGCGACCATCGCAATCAGGCCCGCGCGCGGTCCGGCGATCAATCGCGCGGCGGCGCCACTGGCAGCGATGCCGGCAAGGCCCGTAACGGCACAGAGGATGTGCCGCAATTCGTAGATGTCGATGGGGATGACCCGGCCGAGCGCGATGGCTATGACGTCGAACAGACCCCCGTAGAGATACAGGTTGTCGAAGCTGAAGAGATCGCGGACCCGCAGTCCGCTCTGATAGTAGGCAATGATCAATTCGCCGTAGCGATGCTGGACGCCCTCGTCATTTGAGATCGCGTAATCCTTCGCTGTGGAGAACACGAGGAATGCCAGGACTGCGAGAAACGCCAGAGCCAGGAAATCGAAAGCCTTCGAAGGGATGATGCTGCGCGGAGTGCCCTCGACATCATGCTTTGCTGCATGATGAATGGAAACCCGGCTCGCCGCCCTTTCTTCAACTCTCCAAAGTGCATTGTCGGATCTCACGTTCGGCCCGCTCGCTTGCAAAGCGAGCCGAGGCCGCTTCTCGGAGCCGGCAATTGGTGCGCTGTCTCCCGCTTCGTCCCTCATGACCGGTGGTCCTAGAGCTTATGGCCCCTATGCATGCCTCTCTCCTCCCCGAAAGAGCTCACGCGGCGCTCGGCTGAGTGCGAGCCACGGGCGTGGCCGCCGCTTGGACTGTCGTGTCCAGGCGCTCGTCGCTGCCGGCGTCCACGAAGAGATTTGGCACCCGCTGTGCACGATCCAGAAGCCAGGCGGCAGCGGTCATGATGACCATTCCACCGATGCTGAGCAGAATCTGCTCGATCACCTGGTGCTTCCACTGCACCAGCATCCAATGCACTCCGAACGACAGGAAGACGCCGAGGCAGAACAGCGGCAGCGAATGCCGGCCGCACAACACCAGCGGTCGCAGCCATATCGACTTCAGTCCTTCCCAATCCTTGTTGAGATAACGCGAGACGATGACAGCCAGCGCGAGGAAGTGCGTGAACCGGAGCATGTCGAGGTCGGTCTTGTCGATCGGATAGATCAGCTTGATCATCCATTTCGGGATCAACGACTCCAGAAAGGCGCTGTGCCAGGACATCACGATCACCAGCGCGAAGGCGATCCAGCCGATCGCGACCGCGAAGACGATGCGCGACTGAATGATTTTGCTGATTTGGGCGACCGCGCCGCATCCGCACCAGGCACCGAAAAAGAACATCAATTGCCAGGCGAACGGATTGAAGTACCATGTCGCCCCTTTCGGATAGGACGGCAGGTTCCAGTCGAAATAGCGAGCGAGCAGGTACAGCAGGATCGAACCTGCCAAGGTCAGATTAGGGCGTCGCACCAGGCACCACACCACGAACGGCGAAACCAGCACCAGGGAGATGTAAAGCGGCAGGACGTCCAGATCGACGGGTTTGTATTGCAGCGTGAGCGCCTTGCCGATCAACTCGTCGGGATGCGCGAGGAAGTTGGCGACGTTGAACTCGTCCTTGTACATGGGGTTGTCCCACTTCCTCGCTGCGCGGGCGATCTGTGCCGTGAAGGCAAGGAACAGCAGGAGGTGGGCAACGTACATCTGCCAGGCGCGCAGCCACAATCGCTTCAACGCCGGAAGAAACTGGCCCGCAGCCACGATGGGCACGTAGATGAATCCGAGGAGATAACCGGAGATGAAAACGAAGAACTCGGCTGCGTCGCTGAAGCCGTAATTGCGCAGCGTGAGCCAGGCCACGACGTCGTCCGGAATGTGGTCGAGAAAGATCATCCAGAGCCCCAGGCCGCGCAAAAGGTCGAGCCTCAAATCCCGCTCTACGATAAACCGATCCTTGCTCTCTGTTCCCATGTCCGTCGGTCCCTTGAATAAGAGTGAATTGTTTTCAAGCATCTTGCGTAATCAGCTTGGAAGTATCCGTCTTGGCGCGCTCGCGCCCGGACATCGCCCATTTGTACCAGGTGAATACCCTTGCCATGCCGTACAGGATCAGGATGCCGCCGGCGCCGACCACCACATGCAGCATGACACCCGCATCAAGCTCGGTGAGCAGCGCGTAGCCTGCGAATGACAGGGCGACGCCGAGCGCAAAAATCTGAAGAGAATATTGTCCGCAAAGAATGAGCGGGCGCGCCCAGGCCGATCGTAACCCCGCCCAGTCGCCCGGCACGAAGCGGAGCGCGACGGCAGCCAGCGCCAGGAAATGCGCAAACCTCAGGATGTCGAGATCGGTCTTGTTGATCGGATAGATCAGCCGCGCCACCCAGCCGGGGATCGCCCGCTCCAGTGACGGAAAATACCACGTCATGGTCACAAAGAAGGCCGCGCAGAGATAGGCAACGGCCAGCCACAACACGGATCGGGAATTGAGGATCGGCGACAGTCGCTTGCCTCCTCCAAGCGCGCACCAGGCACCGAACACGAACAGCAGCTGCCATGCATAAGGATTGAACGACCAGAAGCCGTCCGGATAGGTCGACAAATGCAGGTCGTATCGAAGCATGAGCACATAGAGTCCGGCGGACAGGGCGAGCGGCAGATCCCTGTGCAACCTGGCGAGCAGCAGCACCAACGGCAGAAAAGCCATCAGAACGACATAGAGCGGCAGGACATCCATGTTCAGGGGACGGAATCGCAACAGCAGCGCCTGGATCATTTCGGAACCGGGTTGCTTGAAGAATTCTCCGACCTCCATCTCCTGGATGTAGAACGCCGGCTTCTCGGAAACCGTCGTGACGAAAGCGATTTCGGCCATCAGCACCAGGAAGAGCAGAAGATGCGCGGTATAGATTTGCCAGACCCGCCGCAGCACGCGCGCTGTCCCGATCACGAAGCCAGCCTCGAAGGTTGCGCGACCGTAGACCAGAGCTGCAGTGAAGCCGGAGATGAAGATGAACACTTCGGCTGCGTCGCTGAACCCGTAGTTGCGTATCGTGACCCAGGTCAGGACGTCGGGTGAAACGTGATCGATATAAATGAGCCAGAGGGCCAGGCCGCGGAAGAAGTCGAGCCGCAGTTCTCGCTCGCCTTTGGCGACGGCAAAGCTGGGTGTTGCGAGGGGCGGCGAAGACGCCGGCGCAACACGATGCCGTTTTGATTTGGGGTAACTTCTGGCGAACCAGGCGGCGAGCCAGATCAATCGGCGGTACTGAGGGCGACCAGTCACCCCACTCCCGGCCCGCGCTCTATGGATACCCAGAATCGGCGAACGCCCCATTGGTCCCCCTCCCTGTTCCCAGGAGTTTAACCTCCGCTCCGGAACAAGAACATCGAAAATGCGATGCCTGCATGTGCATACCTCACACAACGAATGCCGTGCGTGAGGGCTGCATAATCGGTACGGGGTGACCGATCCAATGCCTTGGCCCTATGGCTTCGTTAGCCGGTCGGCATTGGAAGTGACCGAGAAGGACTCTCCGTCACTGCGAGAGAGTTCGCGACAAAATTGCGTAGCAATTTTGCGCTGATGCGAGCGCACATCCGATGATGCCATTATGCCGGTGTTTTGCCCGACGGCGCAAGCAATTTTCGGTAAAATCGAATAACTCGAGCCTTTTCAACCCCATGTCTACTGTGCATGGGGTTGTTTTAAGATTTCGCCTCCGCGACCGGCTTTGCCTTCGGCGCCTTGCGCTGCTCCAGCCAGTTCTCGAACCGTTGCACCACCACGAAGAAGGCCGGCACGAACAGCACCGCGAGGCAGGTCGAGGCCAGCATGCCCGAGAACACGGTGATGCCGATCGACTTGCGCGCGCTGGCGCCGGCGCCGGTCGCGAGCACCAGCGGCACCACGCCGAGGATGAAGGCGAACGAGGTCATCAGGATCGGGCGGAAGCGGGCGCGCGCCGCCTCGATCGCGGATTCGATGATCGGCTTGCCGTCGCGCCCGTGCAGCTCGAGCCCGACCTCGACGATCAGGATCGCGTTCTTGGCCGACAGCGCGATCAGGAGGATCAGGCCGATCTGGCAATAGAGGTTGTTGTCGATGCCGACCCCCCTCAGCACCAGCATCGGCCCGAGCAGCGACAGCGGCACCGCGAGGATCACCGAGATCGGCGCGTACCAGCTCTCATACTGGCCGGCGAGCACGAGATAGACCAGCAGCATGGCGAGGCCGAACACCCAGTAGATCTGGTTGGAGACCGCCTTCTCCTGGTAGGACATCGCGGTCCATTCGAAACCGGTACCCGGCGGCAGCGTCTTGTCGGCGATCTCCTCCATCAGCTGCAGCGCCTGGCCGGACGAATAGCCCTGGGCCGGCAGGCCGACGATGGTGGAGGACGGGTAGAGATTGTAGAGGCTGATCAGCGACGGTCCGGTCACAGGCGTGATGGTGGCGATCGTGCCGATCGGGATCATGTCGCCGTTCTGGTTGCGCACCTGCATGTTGGCGATGTCGCGCTCGGTGACGCGGAATGCGGGATCGGCCTGCGTGTAGACCTGGAACACGCGGCCGAACTTGTTGAACTGGTTGACATAGGACGAGCCGAGATAGGTCGACAGCGCGGAGAACACGGCGTCGGTCGTCACGTGCAGCGTCTGGGTCTTGACGCGGTCGATCTCGACATTGAATTGCGGCACCGCCGAGCGGAACGAGGACGAGACGCGCTGCAGCGCGCTCTGGCTCTGGGCGTTGGAGACCATGGCGCCCGTGATGGCCTGCAGCTTGGCGAAATCGCTGTTGCCGTCGCGCAGCTCGACCTGCATCGAGAAGCCGGCCGCATTGCCGATGCCCTGGATCGGCGGCGGCGGCAGCACCAGCGTGCGCGCCTCCATGATGGTCGAGACCCGGTCGTTGAGGCCGTAGACCAGCGAGCGCAGATCCTCGCCTTTGCCGCGCGCGGACCAGTCCTTCAGGATGATGTAGGCAACGCCGGCATTGGCAAGGCTCGCGCTGTTGTCGAGCGCGGAGATGCCGGCGATGGTGATGACCTGCTGGACGCCGGGCGTGTCCTTGATGATGTCGGCGGCGCGGTCGAGCACCTTCTGGGTTCGCTCCAGCGAGGCGCCGTCGGGCAGCTGCACGGCCGCGATCAAATAGCCCTGGTCCTCGATCGGCAGGAAGCCGGTCGGCACCCGTGACAGGCCGTAGCCGCTGAGCCCGATCACGAGGAGCGCACATGCGACCGAAGCGCTCGCGTGCTTCACCAGAAACGTGATCAGCCGCGTGTAGCCCCGCTCGACCCTGTCATAGACGGCGTTGAAGCCGCGGTAGAAGAAATTGCGCTGCTCCGGCGGCACCGCCGGCCGCAGCCATAGCGCGCATTGCGTCGGCTTCAGGGTTGCCGCGTTGATGGCGGACAGCAGCGCGGTCGCCGCGATCACCAGCGCGAATTGCGAATAGATGCGGCCGGTGAGGCCGGCGAGGAACGAGGCGGGCAGGAACACCGAGATCAGCACCAGGGTGATGCCGACGATCGGCGCGAACAGCTGGTCCATCGCCCTGATCGCGGCGTCGTGCCCGTTCATGCCCTGCTCGATATTGTGCGCAGCGCCTTCCACCACGACGATGGCGTCGTCGACGACGATGCCGATCGCGAGCACGATCGCAAACAGCGTCGACATGTTGATGGTGAAGCCGAGCGCCGCCATCGCGGCGAAGGCGCCGATGATGGTGACAGGCACCGTGGTCGCCGGCACCAGCATCGCGCGCCAGTCCTGCAGGAACACCAGGATCACGACCAGCACGAGCAGGCCGGCCTCGATCAGGGTCATGTAGACCTCGTGCACCGAGGCGTTGACGAATTTCGTGGTGTCGAACGGCGTGTCGTACTTGATGCCTTCCGGAAAGCGCTTGGCGAGCTCGACCATCTTCTTCTCGACGGCCTGCTCGACCTGAAGCGCGTTGGCGCCGGGCGACTGGAACACGCCGATGCCGGTCGCGGGCTGCTTGTTGAGGGAGAAGATCTGGCTGTAGGTCTGCGCGCCGAGCTCGACCCAGCCGACGTCGCGCACGCGCGTGACGTCGCCGCTGGTCCCGGTCTTGACGATGATGTTCTCGAACTGGCTGGTGTCTTCGAGCCGGCCGTTGACATTGAGCGTGTACTGGAACGCCTGTCCCGGCGGCGTCGGCGGCGCGCCGACCTGTCCGGCCGAGACCTGCTGGCTCTGCTGCTGGATCGCCTGGATGACGTCCTGCGGCACCAGTGCACGCGCCTGCAGCTTGTTCGGATCGAGCCAGATGCGCATCGAATACTGGCCGGCGCCGAACACCGTGACGTTGCCGACGCCGGGCAGGCGGGACAGCTCGTCGCGGATATTGATGGTGGCGTAGTTGCTCAGGAAAAGACTGTCGAACCGCGAGTCCGGCGAGGTCAGCGTCACGAACAAGAGGATCGAGGTCGATTTCTTCTGAACGGTAACGCCCTGGTTCTGCACCGATTGCGGCAGCTGCGATAGCGCGCTGGAAACGCGGTTCTGCACCAGCACCTGCGCGAAATTCAGATCCGTTCCGATCTTGAAGGTCACCGTCAGGGTGTAGGTGCCGTCGGAGCCGCTGTAGGACTGCATGTAGAGCATGTCCTCGACGCCATTGACCTGCTGCTCGATCGGCAGCGCGACGGTGTCGATCACGGTCTTGGCGCTGGCGCCGGGATAGCGCGTCGTCACCTGCACCGTCGGCGGCACCACGTCGGGATATTGCGCGATCGCGAGGTTGAACAGCGCCACGCCGCCGATCAGGATCATCAGCAGCGCAATGACGTTCGAGAGGACCGGCCGCTCGATGAAGAACTTTGAGATCATGGCTGGCGGCCCCTCACTTGGCAGACGCCTGCGGCTGCTCGATCTTGGTCAGCTGCGGATCGATCTTCTGGCCCGGGATCACGCGCAGCAGGCCCGAAATGACCACGCGGTCGTCAGGCTGCAGGCCGCTCTCGATCACGCGCAGGCCATTGTCGGTTGGGCCGATCTGCACCTTGCGCTGTTCGACGACGTTGTCCTTGTTGGCCACCAGCAGATAGCGCCCGCCCTGGTCGCTGCCGAGCGCCGTATCAGGAACGAGCAGGGCGTCCTTGTCCTGGTCGAAGGGCACGCGGACCCGGACGAAATAGCCCGGGAGCAGCACCCGCTTGTCGTTGGGGATGACGCCGCGCACGGCGAGCGTGCCGGTTGATGTATTGAGGGTTGGCGAGACGTAGTCGAGGTGGCCTTCATGCGGATAGCCGGTCTCGGTTTGGAGGCCCACCTGGACCGGCAACTGTCTGAGCTCGGCCACCGTCAGTCCGCGGCGTTGCGCCTCGGCCCGGATGCGCAGCACGTCCTGCTCGTTGACGGTGAAGTTGACCCAGATCGGATCCATGGCAACAATGGTCGCAAGCTGCGTCGGGGAGGAGGCGCCGACCAGCTCGCCGACCGAGACCAAATGCGCGCTGACGATGCCGTCGAACGGCGCGCTCACTTTGGTGTAGCTGTAGTTGAGCTCCGCGATCCTGGTGTTGGCCTGGGCCTGCTGGAGATTGGCCTGGGCGTTGTCGCGGGTCGATGTCGACGTGTCCAGCGTCGACTGCGAGACCGCCTGCCGCTGCACCAGCTCCGCCTGTCGTTTGAAATCAGCTTCCGCCTGCCTGAGCGAGGCCTGCGCGCCGGCCTCGGCGGCCTGCGCCTGCTCGAGCTTCAGCTTGTAGGTCTCGGGCTCGATCGTGAACAGCTGGGTGCCCTGCTTGACGAAGGTGCCGTCGGTGTAGTCGATCGTTTGCAGAAAACCCTGCACGCGCGCGACGAGATCGACGCTCTTGATCGGCGCGGTGTTGCCGGTAGCTTCGACATAGCGCGTGACCGGGCGCTGTATGGGTGTGGCGACATCGACCTTCGGGGGCGGCGGCGCCACGTAGGCGTTCTTGTCCTCGCAGCCGGCGAGCGCAACCACGGCCATTGTCGCGGTCAGCGTCAGACAGAGATGTCTCCACGGTCCGGTGAGTCGAGCGGGATTCGCGCAAGTCATTCGGTGGCCCCTGATGATCGTCTGTCGGTGCGGCAGGCTACCAACAAATGCCCGTTCGTGGAACACCATAGCCATGGTGTAGTCCGCTGTGGCGGCACCCACAACGATCGAAAACGCTGACCGACGGCGACAAGGTGGAGAACGAACGCTCTCTCCGATGAAGTGCCCTATAGTCCCGGTGATCTCGCCGCCCAAGCCTTGGTGGCCTGGCAGCTTTCCATCGCTCGGGCGTAGGCGGGACGTGCCGTCGTGCGCTCGAGATAGTCCCGCTCGGTCGGACCGGGGACGTAGTTGCCGGTTCGCAGGCCGAGCAGGAGGGCGTAGCTCACCGAGATATCGGCGGCAGTGAATCGGTCGCCGGCGAGATAGGGGCAATCCGCGAGGCGACGGATGACCAACCCAAGCCGGCTCTCGAAGGTCTCGGCTGCCCAGCGGGTCACCCGCGCGCCTCGCTCGGCTTCCGGCGCCAGCTGGCGACCGACAAGGACTGTATTCATCGGCCCGGCGAGCCCGGCCTCGCCCAAGTGGAGAAATTGCAGATAGGGAGCGAAGGCAGGATCATCGGGGGCGACGGCAAGCGAATTCGGGCCGTGGCGGGCGAGCAGGTACTCGAGAATCGCGATCGACTCGACCATGATCGTGTCGCCGTCCTGCAGCACCGGAATGAAGCCGGCGGGGTTGACCGCAAGGAAATCTCGATCTTTCCCGGCTGCGAGCAGATCGACCGGGCGCAGCCGATAAGCCAATCCGAGTTCCTCAAGCAGCCAGACAACACGGAAGCCGCGGCCTTCGCCATAGACGGTGAGCATGGTTGAACATTCCTGGATTGGACTGGATAAACTGACTCGCAGACGATCTAGCGCGGTCTGATCTCCGCATATTTCACCATCGCCTTGTCGAACTTCCGCTTGAACAGCCACATCGCGCCCAAAATCTCGCGGAAGGTCGCCGAGCTTCGCGCCCGGTCGACCTTGCCGAAGGCGAAGATGCTGTTGTTGCGCAAGTGCTTCATGATGGTGGGATTGGACACCCTGGTGTTCAGCAGATCGCCGGACCTCAGCGCGGCTCGCGTCGGCGTCGGGATGATCTGGATCAGCTCGAACAGCTTCATCTGCTCGATCGGATCGGGCAGCGTCTTCACGATCCCGGGGATTTCGGCAAACAGCTCCGCATGCGCGTTCATGAGGCCGTCGCGGACGTTGGTCCAGTGATTGAAACGGCGGTCGGTGCCGCGGGACCGCGCCTCTTCCTTGTCGTCGCGCGCGTTCAACGCTGGATCGATGGCCGCGATCGTGCCCTTGATCGCCTCCCATTTGCGCTGGCCGTTGCGGTCCTCGGAGGGGCCGGTCTGCAGGCTGCCCATATAGGTATTCGAGCGTGCGTTGCGGACGTTCTGCTTGCCGTTCGTCTCGGCGTAGAAGAGTCCGAGGCTGATGCGGCCCGCGGCCTCGGCGTCAGCAGGCGCAAGCCCTTTGGCGCGCGCAATCGCGGTGCCAAGATCGACGACGTCCTTGAACGGTGTCGGCGAATTCTGAGCGCTCGCGGGCGGCGCCTCCATGATCTCGAAGATATCGGCATATTCGTCGACCAGCGGCTCGATCGCGGCGTCGAAATAGGCCGGAGGGATCCCGAACTTGTTCGGCTGGCCGATCCGCGACGGCATGGCATCGGTCAGATCCTTGTAGGTGCTGATGACAGCGACGCGGGCGAGATAGAGCGCCTGGCCCGGCAGGTTCGGCAGCGGCTGCTTGGTCTCGATCTGGCGGCGCCGCTCGGCAAGGATCGACTTGAACTCACCGAGCGCGTGCTCGTAAGCGGCTGATGCCTCCGACTGCGCCGGCGTCGGTGCGCCTTGTCCCGAAGCGGGCGTTATGAGGAACAGGGCCAGCGCCGCAACGGCGGCATAACATCGTATTGGCATCGCGAGGTTCCCGGGCCTGCCGATTCGGCTTCCGTGGAGATCGTAAGCCCCAAGGATGCGGGTTGGCGAGGGGTGGCCGGGAGGAGGGATGGGCCCACTTTTCACCGCACAACTTTACGATTCGGTAGCGCCCGACCTGCACAATGTACCGCAATGTCCCGGGGGCTAGGCGAGGCCTTTTACGCGAAGTTTATCATCTTCGCTAACCAAGCGCTGGTCCCGGCGAGTGTTTCGTCTCATGCCCCTTTTGACTCTCGTCAATCATTTTTCCGCGAACCGTCGAGAAGGCTTGGCAATGCCGGATTTTGGAATGGTACAGCGCCTTGGCCGGCTCCTGTCGCGATGGCAGCGCGACTCCCGTGCGAACGTCGCCGCCATCTTTGCAATCGCGCTCGTGCCGCTCATTGCGTCGATCGGATGTGCCATCGACTACAGCATGGCGACGCGGATCAAGGCGAAGCTGCAAAGTTCCGCGGATGCGGCGAGCGTGGCCTCGATCTCGGTCAACTCGGCCGGCTACAACGCCGCGATGGCAATGACGTCGAACGGATCGGTTGCCGCCGGCGTTACGGAAGCTAACAACATCTTCACCGGAAACGTTACCGGGTTCGCCAACAGCTACACCAATCTGGGTGTGACGAGCACCGTCACCAAATCGGGATCGAGATTGTCGGCGTCCGTGCAATTCAGTGCAGACGTCCCCGTCACCTTCATGCAGCTTCTCGGCTACCACAAGCTGACCGTGACCGGCAGTTCGTCGTCGTCCACGACGCTGCCGCTGTATCTCGACTTCTATCTGACGCTGGACGTCTCGGGCTCGATGGGCCTTCCCTCGACCACCGCGGAAGCCCAGCGCATGCAGTCGATCAATCCCGACAACTACCGGCAATATCCGACGGGCTGCACGTTGGCCTGCCATTTCTCGCCGCAGAACAGCGCCTGCACGGATTCCGGCACGCAAGGCTATCCCACCAACAATTATTGCCTCGGCTACGCGATCTCGCGCGTCAGCCAGAGCGGGTACAGGGGCCTGCTCAGCCCCAAGGCCACCAATCCCATGGGAGTTCAGCTGCCGTCCTCGATCGTCTCCGGACTGCCGAATTCGCTCTACTCAAATCTCGCGACGGTGGCGAACTGCCCGACCGACGGGACCGATTCCTGCATCCAGCTGCGGCTTGACGCCGTCGGCTATGCGGTGAACCAGCTGTTCGTCACGGCGAACAATACGGCGAGGGTGACGAACCAGTTCCGCATCGGCCTCTATCCTTTCATTCGCTATCTGTACTCGTATTTCCCGTTGACCAGCAGCATCAACGGTTCGACGACCAATCCGTCGACGATCAACTATGCCGCGGCCAATCTGGCGACGCTGCTCGATACCAACATGAATGCGAGCCTCGGCTCGGGCGGCACGCATATCGACACGGCATTGTCGAGCGTGAACACGCTGATCACGAGTGTGGGCGACGGCAGCGCGTGGAACAACACGCTGCCCTATGTCTTCCTCGTCACCGATGGCGCGCAGGATCCGCAGGTCAAGGGCGTTCCCAACGGGTCCTGGTCGGGCAGCAACCATGCCACCACGATAAACCCGGCCACATCGTGCACGCCGCTGAAGAACCGCGGCATCATCATCTCCGTGCTGTATATCCCCTATCAGAAGATCAATCCGGTCAACGCGTCCTTCGCCGGCGACGAGGACGATTACGCCAACTGGAACATCCCGAACATTCCGGCCAGCCTGCAGAACTGTGCCTCTCCGGGCTTCTTCTACACCGCGAACACACCTGCCGACATCACGGCGGCGCTGAACGCGATGTTCAATCATGCGGTCCAGGAGGCCCGCATCACCAACTAATCCGCTGCCTGATAGGCTGGCGCTGACGTTAGGAATTTTGCATAGACATCGGCGTCGGGCGGCAGGAAATGTCCTTTGAGCCCGCCGCGCTTGTGGGCCTTTGCGCCGATGTCGGCCATCAGCTCGTCGAAATGCCGGTAGTGATAAGGTGCGACACACAGGCCGCCATAGACGCCGGCGGCCGGTCGCTCCACCCGCTTGAAGTGCAGCATCATCTCGATGTTGTCGCGCATCTGTCGCTCCGTCGGCTGGTTCGCGAGCTGTCCATCGGCATAGCGCACCAGCCAGTTGGCCGCGAGATCGGCGCAGAGCACGGTGCAGAAGGACGAGTTGAAGCCGACGAAGCCGAGGTCGGGCAGGTCGGGGTTGGCGATCAGGCGGTAGAGCCGGTACTGCCCGTCCGCATCGACCAGCCTTTGCTGATAGGCCTCGGGAAGGAAGGGCACGCCGAGCTTGTAACCGATCGCGAGAACCGCGACGTCTGCACCGATGCGCTCGCCGCCGCTCATCACGATGCTGTCGCGTTCATAATGATCGAACGTGCCGAACACCGCCTTGATGCGGCCGTCGGCGACCATCGGGTAGAAGCCGGGCGTCGCGATCGGCACCGAGCAGTTGACGCCATCCTCGATCCGCTGTTTCGGCACCATCTTGCACTTGCCAAGCTTGAGCTGCGCTTTCAACAGGCTCTCGAGGCCGCGCCAGTTCGCCCAGATCAGGGGCGCAGCGAGACGGTACGCGAGCCGTGACATCGCACCGAGGCCCCAGCCCGGAAACATCTCCTCCTGCGCGCGGATATAGAGGATGCGCTTGAAGTTCACGAGCCCGCCGATGAAATAGGGGATGCGCCAGACCGGCTCGCGCATCACGATGGTGACTTCGCGCGCTCCCGATTTCACCGCGTTGACGGCAATGTCGGTCGCCGATTTCGATCCGCCGAGCACGACGACGCGGCGGCCTTTCGCAAGTGTGGCATCGCCGTATTTCGACGAATGCAGGATCTGGCCGCCCTCTGCCAGAAAGCCGTCCTCGCCCGGGCAATGCAGCTCCCGCGGCTCGTTGAACTGCCCGGTGCAAACAGCGACGAAATCGAAATCCTCGTTGCTGGTCGCGCCATCCTTGCCCGACAGGGCGAGCGTCCAGCCCGGTCTGCCGTCGGTGCGCCGCGCCATGCCCGAAACCGTCGTATTGAGGCGCAGCCTGCGGTCGAGACCGAAGCTTTTGGCGTAGTCGGCAAGATAAGCATGGACCTGCGGCCCGGTCGGCCATTCCGGATAGGTCTCGGGCATGGCGCGATCGGTGTAGCGGTAGAGATCCTTGGGGCTTTGGGTCTGCACCTCGGGGTAGGAGCGCGCCGGCTCCCAGACGCCGCCGAGATCGGCGCTGCGTTCGACGATGGTGACGTGGTGGCCGCGGGCGGAGAAGGCTTTCGCTGTGGCGAGGCCGGAGACGCCGGCGCCGATCACGCAGACATGCTTGGGGCTGACCATGGGATGGCTCGCAATCGTTGTGTTTTGCGCGCGAGCGGCCACGTTCGGCCGCAAGGTGCGGCCGGCGGGGCTGCAGGCAGGTGAATGTGAACGAGGAGGCGGGCGCCTAGTCGTTGGCCTCGGGCGGCAGAAAGTCGACCTCGTGCATCGCCGAGATGCGCACGACCTCGGCCGGGTCGGTCAGATTGTGCAGCTGGTTGAACAGCGCTTCCAGCTTCTGCATCGGCGAGACCCAGAACAGCGCGCGGCACGGCTTGTCCGACTTGTTGAAATAGCCGTGCGGAATGCCGCGGGGCATGCGCACGAGGTCGCCGGCATGGGCCTTGACCCAGACGCCGTCGAGCTTGAGGTCGAGCGTGCCTTCCTGCACCAGGATGAATTCGTCCTGAGTCGGATGGATATGCACCGGCACGAACTGGCCGGGATCGCTGTTGGTCTCGAACGCGAAGGTGGAGTCGGTGACGGCCTTGGGGAAGTAGACCTGCCCCAGGATGTTCCAGCTCTTGCCGCCGTAGCCCGTGCCGTTTGCAGTAATGCCCTTTTCGAGTGCAGTCATGGCTCGCCTCCTGTTGGATACCGGCGAGGATGGAGCTTCAGCCACATGCGAGCGGCTGTCTATCCGCTAAACGAATCCGGCCGTGGCTATTGCCCTGCAGCACGACGAATTTGCGACACGGCCCTTTTCGCGTCCCCGGAACTATTATAGGCTTAAAGCAATTCCGCGACGCGAAGCGTGGTCGATCATGTCCGCAGCCGTGCAGGAAATGAGCGCAAGGGCGCCCGCAGCCGAACGGCTTGCGGCGTTCGCTCGTGTCACCACCGATGATGTCGACGAAGCGGCCGAACAGATCGGTCATATTTTCTGTCCGCACGATCTCAAGCCGGCGCAGGCCCGTGCGTCCGGATTTTCGGCCCGGCACAATTGCGCAGCCTTCGACGGCTTTTCCATCAACTATGTCGGCTATGGCGGGACCGTCAGCATCGATCCGGGCTGCCTCGAACGCTTCTTTCTGGTCCAGGTCCCGCTCACAGGCAGTGCCCATATTCACGCAGGTGCCAGCGGATTCGACGTCGCGCCTGGCAAAATTGCTTCGCTGTTGTCGCCCACGATCGCAACGCAGATGATTTGGCGTGACTGTGCGCAAGCGATCTTGCTGCTCGATCGCCGCATGGTGGAGCAGCGTGCCGCGGCGCTGTCGGGCAGGGCGGCGGGCGCGGTCGAATTCGATCCCGTGATCGACCTCAGCGCGCCGTCGAGCCGGCATCTGCAAGCCAGCCTTGCCGAGCTGATGACGCTTGCCGAACGGCTGGGACCGTGCGGCAGGTTTTCACCGACGGCGATGGCCGGATGGCGCGAGGTGCTGCTCGATCGTCTGCTCAATGGCCAGCGGCACGGCCTGTCGGATGCGATCATCACGTTCTCGGGTCAAGCCGAGCGCCTGCCGCGCGCGCTCCGCGCTGCGCGGGACTATCTTGCTGACAATGCCGATGAGCCGCTCGATCTCGCGCAGCTCGCCTGCGCGTCCGGCATCGGCATCCGTGCGCTTCAGCTCGGCTTCCGCCGTCACTTTGAGATGTCGATCTCCGAGATGCTGCTCGATATCAGGCTTGCCAGTCTCCACGCCCGGCTCGCGAAGGCGTCACTCGACGTCTCGATCACCGACATCGCATTCGATCTTGGCTTCACGCATCTCGGCCGCATGGCCGGAGCCTATCGCGAAAAATTCGGCGAGACACCGTCGGCAACGCTGCGACGGCGCATGAGCTGAAGCCGATCACCTCGTCTCGCGATCCTCGCGCGCTTGTTTGCGTAAGAACCCCTCGACATCCGCCTGCACCGAATAAGGCGTCGGGATCGCATCGCCGGCGGCATCGACGGCGGTATCGAGTGAGCGGCGCAGCATGCGTGCGAGTTCGGCCTTCCGGTAGGGTTTTGCCAGCAGCGGCGCGCCCGTGGTCGCGCTTCCCGGCGCGTGCTGGGAATCGTGAGCGTAGCCCGAGGTGAACAGCACCCGCAGCGACGGACGCGCGGCCACCATCCGGTCCGCAAGCTCGCGGCCGTTGATGCCGCCGGCCATCACGATGTCGGTGAACAGCAGGTCGAACGGCGTGCCGCTGGCCGCAATCGCAAGCGCTTCGGTCGCGTTGGCGGCGGGGACGACCTTGTAGCCGAGGCTCTCGAGCTGGACCGTGACGTATCGGCGGACGTCGCGGTCGTCCTCGACGCAGAGGATGGTCTCGGTGCCGCCCACGATCTTGCGCGCATCATAGCTTGCGGGGCGCAACGCGCTGGTCGCTGCCTTCGGCAGATAGACCGTGAAGGTCGTGCCGCGGCCTTCTTCGGATTTGACCTTGATGCCGCCGCCGGACTGCTTGACGAAGCCGAACACCATGCTGAGCCCGAGGCCGGTGCCTTTGCCGACCTCCTTGGTCGAGAAGAACGGATCGAAGATCCGTTCGACGTGCGCTTGGGGGATGCCCGTGCCGGTATCGATGATCTCGATCTCGACATAGTCGCCGGCGTAGCCGGCGCCGACCGCAACGGCCTCGCGCACGCCGAACACCACATTGCGCGTCGTCAGCGTCAGGCGGCCGCCCTCCGGCATCGCGTCCCGGGCGTTGATGGCGAGATTGAGCAGCGCCGCGCTGAGCTGCCCGCGGTCGGCGTAGGCGAGCCAGACATTGCCGTCGAGCTTGCGCACGATCTCGATCTTCTTGTCGAACGTTGCCAGCAGCAGCTTTGAAAGCTCCTCGAGCAAATCGTTGACGTCGATCTCGGCCGGCTGCAGCGCCTGCTTGCGCGCAAACGACAGCAGGCTCGAGGTCAGCGCGGCGCCGCGGTCGGCAGCCTCGCTGATCAGCTTGGTGATGGAGGCGAGCGGCGGATTGTCCTTCACGGCCTCGGCCAGGATCTCGATCGTGCCCGTGATGACCGTGAGCATGTTGTTGAACTCGTGCGCGATGCCGCCGGTGAGCTGGCCGACCGCCTCCATCTTCTGGGACTGGATCAGCTGCTCCTCCGCCGCGCGCTTTTGCGTCACGTCCTTGACGAAGACGTTGATGACGGAGCGGTCACCGATGCGGAGCGCGGTGCTCGACGCCTCGATCAGGATGTCGTCGCCGGTTCGGTGCAGGATGTTTGCCTCGAAGCGGATGCCGATCGGCGTATCGCGGAGTTCCGGCAGGATGCGCATCATGCGCTGCCTGAAACCTGGGCGCAGCGGCTCGGCGACGAGCAAGTCGACGACGTCGGCACCCAGAGCTTCCAGCCGCGACCAGCCGGTCAGGGCCTCGGCCTGCAGGCTCCACTCCAGGACAATGCCGGTGTCGTCGGTCTGAATGAAGGCGTCGAGCGCGGTCCTGATGATGGCTTGCGTCATCTGAGCGCTGTCCGTGCGCGCCTGCTCAGCCAGTCGAGCGGCGAGGCCCTTGTCCTGTGACGTCGCAATGCTGCGTGCGCAAATGCGGGCGAGCAGCACCGCAACTGCGCCGCTTGCGAGCAGGGCAACGATCTGGGCAGCGCCGAAACCGTTGCCGGCCACGGCATAGGAGACAACGAGAGCCGCGGCGGTCACGACGGACTGCGCGGCCATCGCAAATGTCAGAAGCCGCCTGAGTTTCATGCTCCCACACCAAAGACGACAACCGCACCGGCCACCCGGTCCCGGCTGTCGCCTGATGTGAGCTACAGACTCCGCGCGGCGGCGTCGAGGGGCAATTTGAGGTAGTGTCGTCCTCCTGCCTTTCCTTTGGGTTCAACCCCCCGGGGCGAATGGCTCCGGCGCGAAGGGCGTGCATACAAGCAATGCGATTGACAGCTGTATTGAGGTGTGATCGTTCGAACTGACTTCCAGGAGTGCATCATGTCCCCCCCGCTCAACCGAATAAACAGCGACGAGCGTCTGCCGGCGCAGGCTGACGTCGTCGTCATCGGCGGCGGCGTCATCGGCGTCTCTGCGGCCTATCATCTGGCGAAGAAGGGGCTCTCCGTTGCCCTCGTCGAGAAGGGCCATGTCGGCGGCGAGCAATCGAGCCGCAATTGGGGCTGGTGCCGTCAGCAGGGCCGTGCGCGCGAGGAGATTCCGCTCGCGCGCGAAGCTTTGCGGCTGTGGGAAGACATGCAGAACGATGCCGGCGTCGATGCCGGCTTCCGCCGCACCGGCGTGCTGTTCCTGACCAAGAACAAGGACGAGCTCGCCGGCTGGGAGCGCTGGGCCGCCGTCGCGCGCGAGATGCAGGTGCACTCGACCGTGCTGACGCCGGCCGAGGTTGCCGAGCGCATGCCGGGAAATACCGACACATGGGTCGGCGGCCTGCACACGCCGAGCGACGGACGCGCCGAGCCATCGATGGCGGTGCCGGCGCTTGCGACGGCTGCGCGCAAGCACGGCGTCACCATCCATCAAGGCTGTGCCGCGCGCGGGCTGGAGACGACAGGCGGGCGCGTCAGCGCCGTCGTCACCGAGAAGGGCACCATTCGCACCCAGGCCGCGCTGCTGTCGGGCGGCGCATGGTCGTCGCTGTTCTGCCGCCGCCATGGCATCGAGCTTCCGATCGGTCTCGTCAATGCCACGGCGTGCCGGACCACGCCGGCGCCGGAGATCACCTCGGGCGCGCTCGGCACCGATCTTTACTGCATCCGCCGCCGCCTCGACGGCGGCTTCACGCTGGCGCTGCGCAACCGCGGCACGGTCGAGCTGTCGCCCGATTTATTCCGCTACGCGCGCACTTTCTGGCCGACCTATCAGCATCGCAAGGGCGGACTGAAGCTGTCATTCGGCAAGTCGTTCTTCGACCAGATCATGCGCGGCACCAGCTGGAGCTTTGACAAGCCGTCGCCGTTCGAGACCGAGCGCGTGCGCGATCCCGCGCCTGACATGTCGCTGGTTAGCGCGGCATTGGCCTCGCTGATCAAGGCGAACCCCGAGCTGAAAGACATCGAGATCGCTGAGGCCTGGGGTGGCACCATCGACTGCACGCCGGATACGATCCCGGTGATCTCGCCGGTTGATGCGCTGCCGGGCTTCTTCCTCGCCACCGGCTTCTCCGGCCACGGCTTCGGCATCGGCCCCGCCGCCGGCAAGCTCGCCGCCGACCTCGTCACAGGTGCGACGCCGCTGGTTGATCCCGCCGCCTATAGCCACAAGCGCATGATCGACGGCCGGCGGCTCGCGCCGGTCAGCCCGTTCTAAAGGCGCGGCATGACGGTTCTCTACAAGGCCAATCTGGTGCGCGGCGCGGAGTGGGCACGCTTGTTCGCGCAGCGCGCGCCCGACGTGCCGTTCCGGCTCTGGCCCGACATCGGCGATCCGGCCGATGTGCGCTATCTCGTGGCCTGGGTGCCGCCGGACGATATCGCACGGAGCTTTCCGAATCTCGAGCTGGTGTTCTCGGTTGGCGCCGGCGTCGACCAGTTCGACTTCACAAAACTGCCGCCGCATGTGCCGCTGGTTCGCATGATGGAGCCGGGCATCACCGACCGCATGGTCGAATATGCCTGCATGTCGGTGCTCGCGTTGCACCGGGACCTCGTGCAGTTTATCGGCCAGCAGCGCGAGCAGGTCTGGCGTGAGCTCCCCGCGATCTACGCGAGCGAGCGGCGTGTCGGTGTGATGGGGCTCGGTCTGCTTGGTCAGGCCGTGCTCGACCGGCTCAAATCGTTCGGCTTCCCGCTCGCCGGCTGGAACCGTTCACCGCGCAGCATCGACGGCGTCACCTGTTATGCGGGCGCGGACGCCTTGGCGGATTTCGTCGGGCAGACCGACATTCTGGTCTGCCTGCTGCCGCTGACATCGGAGACGCGCGGCATCCTCGACGCAAATCTGTTTGCGCGTCTGCCGCGTGGTGCACGCCTGCTCAATGTCGGCCGGGGCGGCCATCTGGTCGAGGCCGATCTCATCGCGGCGCTCGACAGCGGGGCGTTGTCGGCCGCCGTGCTCGATGTCGCAGAGCCGGAGCCGCTGCCTGCGGGCCATCCCTTCTGGAGCCATCCGCGCATTCTGCTGACGCCGCACATCGCCAGCACGACGAAGCCGGAAACGGCCGTCGACTACGTGCTCGACACCATCGCCCGTCACCGTCGCGGCGAAGCCCTGCCGGGCTTGGTCGATCGTCGTCGCGGTTACTGAGGGTGCGGTGGTGATGCGAACATCGGCGCGGATCTCGATGAATCTCGAGTGCCATATCAAGCGGCACGCTCGAACCATTCGATCGGCTTGCTCTTGGCGAAGTCGTTGACCTTGGTCGTGCGTCGCCGGGCGCGAGGGATGATCGCCCTCGCACGGCCGCCATTCGGTCGGTACAAGCGCCGCGCCGACTTCAAGCCGGAATAGGTCGGCATCTTGTTCTTCGCTTCGGGTGCCGTAGTTCTCCGGTTTTGACACGTATTAACCTATTGTGGTGAAACCTAGATATGCTTCTCGTGGTTGCGAGGGCGAGTCTGCTGCTTCGGCGAATTCTGATTTCGGCCAGCGGCAAATGTTGTCGGATTGCTCCTTGCCTCAAGGCGCCGGCTTCATGCCAACGCCCAGGCCATGCGGCGATTGTCGCCTTCGCAGCGGCAGTCGGAGCGACCAAAGCTCATTGGAGATCCAGTCGTGGTTCGCTTGCATGTCGAACGTTTCATTCGCAGCCGGATCGTTCGCCGATCCCTGGCGCTTGGGATTATCGCTCTCAGCGGATGGGCCCTGTTGCCGTATGTGACCTACCGAATCGCTCCCTCCGCCTATGTCAATGCCGAGCTCATGCGGGTGACTGCGCCGATGGCGGGTCAGCTCTCGTCAGATCTTCCACGCAAGGGTGAATATTTCGAGCACACCCGGATGGTGCCGCTGGTCGAGGCGCGTTCGCCGGATCGCCGGCACTTCATGGACCTTGACCAGCAGCTTGCCGTGTCCACCAAACGCGCCGAGCTCGCACGTCGGCAACTCGAGGAAATCGCCGAGCTCGATCGCAAGCTCCGCGAACGCAGCGACGACTATCGTTCGGGGATGGTGGCGCGCCTGAGCCACGAGATCGGTGAAACGGAAGTTGAAAAAGGCGGCTGTCTCGCTGAGGCGCGACAGCGGAACGATGTCGCGGGCCGGATGGAGAGGCTCGTGAAGCTCGGCATCAGTTCGCAGATCCGCTCCGGTGAGGCCCAGGCCTCGCAGGAGGCAACTGCAACGCGGTGCCAGATGGCCGATCAACGCCTGCAGCGCCTCAGGACGGAACTGGGGGCGGCCGAGAAGGGCATTTATCTTCGTGGCGATGCCAATGACGTGCCCTATTCTCAGCAGCAGCGCGAGCGGCTTGTCCTCCGCCGACAGGAGCTCGAGACGGACCTGTTGCAGAACAGCTCACGTGCCGCGCAGCTGGCCGCGGAAATCGCAGAGGAACGCGCTCGACTTGATCGTCTCGATCACTACGATCTGTCCTTGCCCGCGGCCCATGTGGTCTGGTCGGTCGCGGCCAGCCCGGGCTCGATGGTCACGGAAGGACAGTCGGTCTTCGACTTCGCAGATTGCGAACGGCGGTTTATCGTTGTTGAACTACCCGAGCGCGATTTCGAAAAGATCAAGGCCGGAGATGCGGCTACCGTCCGCCTGATTGGGAGCCGCGAATGGAAGACCGGCCAGATCCGGCAGGTCCGCGGATCGGCGGCGTACGGCGATGATCGGCTGCTTGCGGCTCGGGTGCCGCGGCCTGATCCCGGCAACATTACCATTGAGATATCGCTTCCGCCCAATGAGACGTCGGCCGACCGCAACGGCTCCTGCGATATCGGACGGCTGGCTGAGGTGCGCTTCGAGCGCAGAGCCGACGGCCTGCTACGATTGGTCAGCTCGAAGTTGAAATGGCTGACCGCTCGCCTGGAACTCGACCAATCGTCCCTGTGAGCGAGCTGTTCCATGCAGGCCATCACTCTGCCTTTCTCCCAGCTGTTCGCGCCGATGCTGGCCATCTTTGCTGTGATGTACCTGTTGGCGCCGACCTTCCCGGTCGCGCGCCCTTGGGCGCGTGTCGCGGTCTTCGTCGTGGTTTGGCTTGTGGTCGCCCGCTATCTCGAGTGGCGTATTTTCACCACCGTGCTGCCGGCAGGCGGGACCTGGTATCAGGTCGGCTGGATCTGGTTCTGCCTGTTCGTCGAGCTTCTGACCTTCACAGATCAGTTCATTCTCTATCTGACGTTCCTTCGCAGGACCGATCGTCGAAGCGAAGCAGATCAGCACGAGCGTCGGCTTCGCAGCCTGCCGGACGACGCGCTGCCCTCGGTGGACGTCTTTATTCCGACCTATGACGAGCCATTCGAGGTGCTGGAAAAGACGATCACCGGCGCGCTGTGTCTGGACTATCCAAACATCCAGGTCTGGGTCTTGGATGATGGTCGCAGGCCTTGGCTCAGGGCACTCTGCACGCAAAAGGGCGCCGGCTATCTCACGCGCGCCGACAACTTGAATGCCAAGGCCGGCAATATCAATCATGCGCTGACCAAGACGAGCGGCGAGTTCTTCGCGATCTTTGATGCGGACTTCGTGCCGCAGCGCAATTTCCTGATGCGCACGATGGGCTTCTTCGCTGATTCAAAGGTCGGAATCGTTCAGATCCCGCACGCCTTCTACAATGAGGACCCGATGCAGGCGAATCTCGGCCTGCACAGGGGACTGCCGGACGAACAACGGTTCTTCTTCGATTCCATCATGCCCGCGCGCGACGGCTGGGATGGTGCCTTCTGTTGCGGTTCCAACTCCGTCACCCGTCGCGCAGCACTCCGCGCGGTGGGCGATGCCTTGCCGACACAGTCCATTACGGAAGACATCCTGTTGACGCTCGTCCTGCTGCGCAAGGGATACGTCACCCGCTATCTCTGCGAACCGCTGGCGATTGGACTGGCGCCGGAAAGCCTTGATGCCTTTTTCGTGCAGCGGCAACGCTGGGCGCGTGGCGCGATCCAGACGCTGTACCTCGCCGCCGGCCCGCTCGGCCCCGGACTGGGCTTGATGCATCGGCTTCTTTTCTTTCCGACGCATTGGCTCTCATTGGGCTTGCGGGCGCTCATGGTTGTGGTGGTTCCGATCGTGTTCATGTGGACCGGCCTGGCGCCTGTCGTCGACGTCACCCCCGAATCGGTGTTCTACTACTTGTTTCCCGCGATCCTGGCGCTCAACGGCGGCATCTCCTGGTTTGCGCCGCACGTGCATTTTCCGCTCGCCGCTCAGGTGTCGGCGACGATCCAGAGCTTCAAGCTCCTGCCGACGGTGCTGGGGACTCTCGTCAAGCCGACGGGACATGCGTTCAGGGTGACGCCCAAGGGCGCTGCGGCGCGGCGCGCAAGTTACGCTGCGGAGATATTCTGGCCGTCGGCGATCCTGATGGCGTTGACGGTTGTCGGTGTGGTTCTGAACACGATCCCGGAATGGCGGATGATCGATCATCCGGCGGCTCTGCCGATGGTCGCCTTCTGGTCGGTCGTGAACGTCATCGTGCTTTTCTTCGTCTGCATGACCTCGCTGCAGGCGCGGATGGGACGTACCGAGGAGCGTTTCGACGTCGACGAAACGGTCCTGATCCAGACCGGGACCGGCGAGCAGCTCTCCGGGCGCGTGAGCAACATCTCCCTCTCCGGCGCCGGCGTTACGCTCGGCTCCGGCATCGACTGTCCTCGCGCCGGAGAACCGCTGCGCGTGCACATCATGCAAGTGGGTTGGGTCGATGCGGTGATTGCGCAACAAAGAAGCCGGCTCATCGGGGTGCGGTTCAAACTGCCGCAGTCGCTTGAACGAGACCTGCTGATCCGCAAGCTCTTTACCGTCGCGCGTCTGAAGCGGAACGATGTCGTCGCGTGCTCGGTGAACAGGGCGATGCTCAAGAACATCTGGTCAATGGCCGCGCCGTTGCCCCATATTGTTGCAGGCGGCGCGAAGCCCGCGCCGCTCTCGCCGACCGAGCGTCTGCCGGCAGAGAGCATGGTCATTCGGCCTCAACCGCGGACAGACGATTTTGCACATCTTGCCGGAGCTCGAAGCCTGCATCCGACGAGTTTCACCGAGCCTGGCTTTAGCCGAGTGGCCGGCACAGTGATCGAGGCCGTCGCGCCGAGCTGATTGCTGTGTTGTCCTTCTTGTCGGACCAGTCCACGGGCCATCGATCGACCGTCAAGCCGCCCGTCGATGGCGTCAGTCTCCTTCCGGTGCTCTGCCAAAAATCTCAACCGGAACGAGCAACCATCCCTTGGCCCAAGGCGTTTACGGGGTTGAGGGTGCAGGGAGCCTCTCTTGATCGATCACCGCGGCGATCTTCGTAAAGGGCGTCCGACGCTCTGGGCCTCCGCATTCGTGGCGGCCGCTTGCCTGGCGATTGTCGCGCTCAGCGGCTGGCGCGAGTGGTCCTCGCGACAGACGCTGCTGAAGGCCTCCGAAACAGACATGGCCAATCTTGCCCGGTCGGTGACGCAACACGCGGACGATACGTTCGAACTTGCGGACACCGTTCTCAATGTGTTGGTCGGCCAACTCGAACTCGAGGGAACCAGCCCGGCGGCGATCGCCAGGATTCAGACTTTTCTTTCCCGGCGCAAAGCCGCGAACCGGATCCGCGCTGTGTTCATCTATGACGAGGCCGGGCGCAGGCTCGCAACCAGCGAGCCCGTGGATCTCGCCGGACTCAACGACAGCGACCGCGAGTATTTCCAGCATCATCGCGCCGTGGCTGAGCGGGGAACCTTCATTGGGCCTCCGGTGAGGAACAGGTCGGGCGGGCAATGGATCATCACAGCGTCAAGGCGCTTCAATCATCCTGACGGCAGTTTCGCCGGAGTGTCTCTGACCACGATCGATGTCGACTATTTCCTACAATTCTATCGCGGATTCGACGTTGGCCAGAACGGTTCAATTGCACTGGCGACCGCAAACGGCATTATCCTCGCGCGTAGCCCGGACAACGGATATACGGGCCGCGATCTGTCGAGTGCTCCGCTCCTCAAGATTATCCACGAGCGGCCGGCTGCGGACGTCTACTACTTCACATCGCCTCTCGACGGCGTTCGGCGTCTAAGCTTTTATCAACTCAGCAGTCGCTACCCTGTTCTCGTGGTTGCGACGGAATCGGAAGACGACGTCTTGGCCCCCTGGCGCAGAGCGGCGCTGACGCGCATGGCTGCGGTGCTGGGACTGACAGGAGGGCTCGCTGTTGCGGGCCTTTTGCTGGTGCGCCAGTTGCACCTGCGGCAGAAGATGGCCGCTGCTCTGATCGCCAAGGAGGCGGATTTTCGTCTGCTCGCGGAGCAGTCGGGAGACATGGTCATGCGCATAGCGGTTGATGGACGGATCCTCTACGCATCGCCGTCCAGCGCGCGAGTTCTCGGCTGGGCTCCGAACGAATTGGTGGATACGTCGGCCCTCGCCGGCATAAATCCGGCGGATCTGGCGCGGGTTGGGGAGACGATCTCCGCGTTGATGAACGGCGAAGCCGAGGAGGCTAGAATCACTTATCGCACTCGGCATCGCGAGAAAGGCGAGGTCTGGATCGAAACCGCGCTGCGCATCGCCAGGGATGCGCAGAGCGGGGACATTAACGGCGTGGTGGCGATCTCGCGCGACATGACCGAACGTAAAGACCTGGAAGATAGGCTGGCGGCTCTCGCCAGCTCGGATGGCCTGACGGCCTTGGCAAACCGCAGACACTTCGACGAGCGGCTAGAGTCGGAATGGGACCGGGCCAGGCGCGAAGGAAGGCCTCTGTCACTGTTGCTGATCGACGCCGATCATTTCAAGAGTTTCAATGATCTGTATGGGCATCAGGCGGGCGATGCATGTCTTCGCTCGATCGCCGGGGTCCTGGCGGAGCTGGCCAGGCGGCCGGCAGACTTGGCCGCTCGGTATGGTGGTGAGGAATTCGCCTTGCTGCTACCAAATACCGACATGGGAGGGTGCGAGCAGGTCGGCGAGCGAATCCGGCAGGCGATTCAGGACCTCGGCATCCTGCACGCGCTCAACGCGCCATCCAAGCAGGTCACCCTCAGTATTGGTGGCGCCACACATATGTCGTTCGACGACAAGGCGGATTGCACGTCGTTGATAGCGGCTGCGGATAAGGCGCTCTACGCCGCCAAAGAGAGCGGACGCAACCGCCTTGTGATGTCAGGACAAGTCATCGCTTGGCCCGGCTCGATACGGGCTTGAAGAGCAACTGTAGTGCGCCGCCGCGCGCCTCACGAATTCACGTGCACGAAGTCCCGCAGCAGCGGATAGATCTCGTTGTTCCAGCGCTTGCCGGAGAACACGCCGTAATGGCCGACGCCGGCCTGCATGTGGTGGACGCGGCGATAGGCGCGCACGCCGGTGCAGAGGTCCTGGGCGGCGAGCGTCTGGCCGATCGAGCAGATATCGTCCTTCTCGCCTTCCACCGTCATCAGCCCCATGCGGCTGACGGCCCTGGTGTCGACGGGGCGGCCACGATGCATCAGCTTGCCCAGCGGCAAGAGATGTTCCTGAAACACGTCGCGCACGGTCTCGATGTAGAACTCGGCCGGCAGATCCATCACCGCGAAATATTCGTCGTAGAAGGTCTTGATGGTTGCCGCCTTCTCCTTCTCGCCCTTGGCGATGTGGTTGGCGAGATCCATGTGCTGCTTGATGTGCCGCTCGAGATTCATCGACACGAAGGCGGTGAGCTGCACGAAGCCCGGATAGACTTTCCGGAATGCGCCGCGGCATTGCACCGGCACGAAGTTGATCAGGTTGCGCTCGAACCATTCGATCGGCTTGCTCTTGGCGAACTCGTTGACCTTGGTCGGCTGGATCCGCGTGTCGATCGGGCCCGCCATCAGCGTCAGCGTTGCGGGGCGCGAGGGATGGTTGCCCTCGCACATGATGGCGGCGGCCGCGAGCGCCGAGACTGACGGCTGGCAGATCGCCACCATATGTGGGCGCGGGCCGAGCTGTCCCAGGAAGTCGATCAGGTGCTCGGTGTAATCGTCGAGCCCGAAGCGGCCCTCGCTGCGCGGAATGTCGCGCGGATTGTGCCAGTCGGTGATGTAGACATCGTGGTCCTGCAGCAGCGTCTTCACGGTGCCGCGCAGCAGCGTGGCGAAATGGCCGGACATCGGCGCCACCAGCAGCATACGCGGCTGCTCGCTCGCGCCGTCTTTTTTGAAATGCAGCAGCGAGCCGAATGGCGTGGCGTAAGCGATCTCCTCGGTCACGCCGACCTCGCGATTGCCGACCGTCACGCTGTCGATGCCGTAGGCCGGACGGTCATAGGTGAGGGTGGAGCGCGAGATCAGCTCCAGCGCCGCCGAGAGCCGGCCGACGGCCTGGTCCGACATCCCCTGCGGTACCAGATTGAGGAATTTCAGCGCCGAGGAGGCTCCCGCCCGCAACGGTGCCGTCAAATCCATCTGGTTCTGAAAAGCCTGATAATACATCGACATCATACTGAAGCGCCCACTTATCCGCCGCTTCCATGCAATATCGAAGCCAGACGAGACGTCGCCGCCCTCCTGGAATTGGCACGTCGCTTGCTGCGCGTTGGGTCGGAAACGTGAGGGAAGGGCCCTATGGTGAAGGCGACACTGACCATCAGCAGCAAGAACTATTCATCCTGGTCGCTGCGTGGCTGGCTGCTGACGAAATTTTCCGGGCTCGATTTCGAGGAGATCATCACCGCGCCTGATGACGCATCGGCGCGTGCTGAAATCCTGTTGCTGTCGTCCTCGATCCTGGTGCCCTGCCTGCGGCACGAGGGCGCGACGGTCTGGGATACGCTCGCGATCGCCGAATATCTCAACGAGGTGATGCCGTCAGCCGGGCTGCTGCCTGATGATCGCGTTCAGCGTGCGCATTGCCGCTCCATCTGCGGCGAAATCCATTCCGGTTTCACCACGCTGCGCGCCTCGCTGCCGGTGAACCTGAAGGGGCACTTCCCCGGCTTCAAGATCTGGTCGCGCGCGCAGGCCGACATCGACCGCGTCTGGTTCATCTGGCGCGACTGCCTGGCGAAATCAGGCGGCCCGTTCCTGTTCGGCGAGAAGCGCACCATGGCGGATGCGATGTACGCGCCCGTGGTGACGCGCTTCGTCACCTATGACGTCAAGCTCGAGCCGCTTCTGAAGACCTATGCCGACACCATCATGGGCATGCCCGAGATGAGGGAGTGGATCGCGGCGGCCAAGGACGAGCCGGCCGAGATCGAGGAACTCGAGGTCGAATATTAGGCAGGCCGCGCAGCGCCTTGCCTGTTTCCGGAGCGGACGCGGCCAGCGTCCGCGCCTGCCTCTATGTCCTTGCGATGATTAACTTTTGCGGAGGGTCTGCGGCGGCGGCCAGCTCGCGCGCTGGGCAGATATTGTGCGTGCCGGCCGTACTTTGTCGACATCTAGCCGTGAACAGCCGCGTACGGAGCCATCAGGCTGATTCGGACGTGATTCGTTCGGGCCGCGTTCCGTTCGTTAAGGTGGAGCGCGGCCCCGTTGCATTTTGAGACAGACGCGCCGTCAAGCCGCGCCGGAATGCTTCACGCGCGGCACGCGCCAGCCGATGACGGTGGCTTCCACCGGGACGCCGGCCACGTGGTTCTGCCAGCGGCCCTCGACATAGCGGCAGGCGAACGGCAGTTGATACGTTCCACTGTGGTCCTCACACAGCACTTCGACCGGCAGACCGGGTGGCGGTTCGCCGGCGCCATCGAATTCCGCCAGACGTCTATCACGCGTTGCCATTCCAAAAATCTCCCCTAATCAAAGCCGCGGAAAGAGCGCCCACCTCTTCCGCGCGCGGTTTCCTGCTCCCATCCAAAGGATCATCCGAGGGAACGTGCCAAGCTCAACGCGAGAATGCGGTGCCAGTGTGGTAGCCTCACGCGGCTCTGCGCAATCGGCGCACATTGCCGTGATCGATGATGAGGAACCTGAATGCCGCGCCGGATCGCCGCTGTTTGTTTCGCCATGTTACCGCTCGTCGCGCATACAGAGGTCGCGGCGCAGGACGTTCCCGGCATCGAGATATGCACGGTCGAGAAGACCATGGAGCGGCGTACCAGCTGCCTGCAGAGCAATGTCGATTTCCTCCAGAAGACCATCACCAAGCTCAATCTCGATCACCAGCAGAAACTGGATGCCGCCATGAGGCAGATCGATACGCTGAAGGTGACGCTGGCCGGTTTGCAGAAAACCATCGGCGATCTCCAGGCCGCGCAGGCGAAGCAGGCGGAGGATCTGAAGAAGAAACAGGATGCGCCGCCGCCGAAGGATGCGAAGTAGGTGCCGTAGTGCCGTAGGGTGGGCAAAGCGAAGCGTGCCCACGGCCGCGGGCAATGAAGCAAGGGATCGTGGGCACGGCGCAAGAGCGCCTTTGCCCACCCTACGAGTTCCGCGCTAGCGGTCCGACCGCAATCTCGATCAAGCGAGGCGCGCGGTGAGGGCGCATCATCACCCCGCTTCGAACGAGAGCCTTGAGCCATGAACCCAGCCCAGCGCGCGCTCTGGTACATCGAAAGCCATCTGGCCGAGCCGATGACGCTCGATGAGATCGCTGCGATCGGAGACGTGTCGCGGTTCCACATGGTGCGTGCGTTTGCCGCAGCCACCGGCTTCCCGGTGATGCGCTACGTGCGGGCGCGGCGGCTGAGCGAGGCGGCGCGTCGTCTCGCCAACGGCGCGCCGGACATTCTCAGCGTCGCCCTGGAGGCGGATTACGGCTCGCACGAAGCGTTCACCCGCGCGTTCCGCGACCAGTTCGGCACCGCGCCCGAAGCGGTCAGAGCGGCGACGTGCACAAGCCAGCTCAAGCTTCAGGAGCCGATCCTCATGGACTCCACGATCTCGGACACTCTCAAGGCCCCGCGTTTCGAAACCGCCAAGGCCTTCCTCGTCGCCGGCCTCGCCGAGCGCATCACCTGTGACAACGGCGCCATCATCCCCGGGATGTGGGCCCGCTTCCACCAGCAGGTCGCCGACATTCCCGGGCGCATCGGCAATGTGGCTTACGGCGTCTGCTGCAACGGCGATGATTCCGGCAATTTCGATTACATCGCCGGTGTCGAGGTCGCCGACTTCTCCGACCTGCCACGCGGGCTCAGTCGCATCCGTATCCCCGAGCAGCGCTACGCGGTGTTCACCCACAGCGACCACGTCGCCTCGATCCGCCGCACCGTCAACGCGATCTGGAATCAATGGCTGCCGGCTTCCAGCTACAAGGCCGCCGACGCCCCCAATTTCGAGCGCTACGACGAGAACTTCGATCCGGTCAGCGGCAATGGCGGCTTCGAGATCTGGGTGCCCATCAAAGGATAAGGCTGCAACGCAGCATTGCGCCCGCTTGCTTGGCAAGGGAGACCTGTTTTGTCATAACCGCTGGCAAAACTTGCCAGCGGGGCCCGTGCCGGACATCCCGAGCAAGCCATAACAAGCAGCCCGGAGGGTCCCGCCAATGTCCACTGCCATGTCTGACATCCGCGTTCTCGCCACCGACCTCGAATTTCCGGAAGGCCCCGTGGTGATGCCGGATGGTTCGGTCGTCCTGGTGGAAATCCGTGGCCAGCGCCTGACCCGGGTCTATCCTGATGGCCGCAAGGAGATCGTCGCGAAGGTGCCGGGCGGGCCGAACGGCGCCGCACTTGGCCCGGACGGAAAAATCTACATCTGCAACAATGGCGGCTTCTCCTGGATTCCGACCGGCAAGATGATCATGCCGGGCCCGCAGCCGGAGGATTATCTCGGCGGGTCGATCCAGCGCGTCGATCTGCAAACGGGCAAGGTCGAGACCGTCGTGACCAAATGCGGCGCGCACGATCTGCGCGGGCCGAACGATCTCGTCTTCGACAAGCATGGCGGCCTCTGGTTCTCCGATCTCGGCAAGCGCCGTCCCCGCGAGATGGATGTCGGCGGCATGTACTATCTCAAGCCCGGCATGACCGAGATCGTCGAAATCGTGCACGGCGTGCTGCCGGCCAACGGCATTGGCCTGTCGCCGGACGAGAACACCGTCTACATCGCGGAGACGCCGACGGCCCGGCTCTGGGCCTATGAGCTCTCCGCGCCCGGCGTGCTGAAGCCGCGCGAGGCGATCTATCGCGGCGAGCGGGGCAAGCCGATCTGCGGCCTTGGCGGCTACCAGATGTTCGACTCGCTTGCGGTGGAAGCGAACGGCAATGTCTGCGTCGCCACGCTCGTCTCCGGCTGCATCTCGGTGATCGCGCCCGACGGCACCCTGGTCGAGCAGGTCCCGACCGGCGACCGCGTCACCACCAACATCGCCTTCGGCGGCCCCGAGCTGAAGACCGCCTACATCACGCTGTCAGGCAAGGGCGAGCTGATCGCCATGGACTGGCCGCGCAGCGGTTTGCCGTTGAACTTTTTGAATAAGTGACGATGGCGTAGTACGCCATCGTCATCCCGGGGCGGCTCGGAGAGCCGAACCCGGGATCTCGAGATTCCGGGCTCGGCTCTTCGAGCCGCCCCGGAATGACAACCATGAGGACGATCGAATGCCCTGGCCTGATCCCATCACCCTGCGTGGACAGCACGCCCGTCTCGAGCCGCTGTCGAAAGAGCACCTTGCGGGGCTGACCGAGGCCGTGAAGGACGGCGAGCTGTCAAAGCTCTGGTACACCGCGATCCCGCTGCCCGAGAACCTGGGCAAGGAGATCGACCGCCGCCTCGGCCTTCAGGCCGCTGGCTCGATGCTGCCATTCACGGTGTTCGACGCCGGCGGCAACATCGTCGGCATGACCACCTACATGAACATCGACGCCAACAACCGCCGCGTCGAGATCGGCTCGACCTGGTACGGCAAGAGCGTGCAGCGCGGCCCGCTCAACACGCAGTGCAAGCTGCTGCTGCTCACCCACGCCTTCGAGGCGCTGAACTGCATCGCGGTGGAATTCCGCACCCATTTCTTCAACCACCAGAGCCGCCGCGCCATCGAGCGTCTCGGCGCCAGGCAGGACGGCATTTTGCGCAGCCACCAGGTCGCGCCCAACGGCACGCTGCGCGACACCGTCGTGTACAGCATCACCGCCGCCGAATGGCCGACGGTGAAGGCGCATCTGGAATATCAACTCAACGACAAGCCGCGCTAGGGGGCGGCCGAGGCACCATGGATAGATTTGACTATGTGATCATCGGCGCGGGTTCGGCCGGTTGCGTCCTCACCTCCAGGCTCAGCGAAGATCCCAACACCAGCGTCTGCGTGCTCGAAGCGGGGCCGAACGACTGGCACCCCTACATCCATCTGCCGGCGGGTTTCATCAAGACCTTCCACATGAAGAGCATCAACTGGGCCTATCAGCAGGAGCCCGGGCCCTACACCAATGGGCGCAGCATCTACGCGCCGCGCGGCAAGACGCTCGGCGGCTCGTCCTCGATCAACGGCCACATCTACAACCGCGGCCAGCGCATGGATTTCGACACCTGGGCGCAGATGGGCAATCGCGGCTGGGGCTATGCCGACGTGCTGCCCTACTTCCGCCGGCTGGAGAAGCGGATCGGCGAAGGCGAGGACATCTATCGCGGCCGCGACGGCAACCTCATCGTCACCACGATGGACTGGCGCGATCCGCTCTGCGAGGCCTTCATGGAAGGCGCGGTCTCGCTCGGCATTCCGCGCAACCCTGACTACAACGGCAGGACCCAGGAAGGCGTCTCCTACTGCCAGCGCACCATCAACAACGGCCTGCGTGTCTCGGGCGCGACCGCTTTCCTGAAGCCGGCGATGAAGCGGCCCAACGTGCATGTGCACACGCATGCGCATGCGACCGAGATCATCTTCGAGGGCAAGCGCGCCGTCGGCGTACGCTACAGCAAGGGCGGCCGCGGCGGCACGCCGGTGGAGGTGCGCGCCAACAAGGAGGTGATCCTCTCCGGCGGCACCTATAATTCGCCGCAGCTGTTGCAGCTCTCCGGCATCGGCTCGCCCGATCTGTTGCAGCAGCACGGCATCGCCGTGCGTCACGCCCTGCCGGTCGGCGAAGGCCTGCAGGACCACTACGCCCCGCGCACGGTGGCGCGGGTCAAGGACATCAAGACCATCAACGAGCTCCGCCGCGGCTGGCGTCTCTGGGTCGAGGCGATGAAATGGGCCACCGCACGCCGCGGCCTGCTCTCGCTGTCCCCGACCATGGTCTATTGCTTCTGGCACTCCGGCGAGAGCGCGGAGTCGTCCGACCTCCAGCTCACCTTCACGCCGGCAAGCTACAAGGAAGGCGTGCAGGGCCAGCTCGAGGACGAGCCCGGCATGACGGTGGCGTCCTGGCAGCAGCGCCCGGAGAGCCGCGGCTATGTCCGCATCCGCTCCAATGATCCTTTCGCGCCGCCGATCATCCAGACCAACTATCTCGATGCCGAGCTCGACCGCCGCGTCATCGTCGGCGGCATGAAGCTCGCGCGGCGTTTGCTGAAGAGTGCTCCGCTGTCGCCCTATTACGCCTATGAGGATTTCCCCGGTCCCAACGTCGTCACCGACGACGAGTTTTTGCACGCGGCAACAGAGCGGGGCACCACGACTTTCCACCCAGGCTGCACCTGCCGCATGGGCCCGGCGGACTCGACCTGGGCCGTCGTCGACGACCAGCTCCGCGTCCACGGCCTCGAAGGCCTCCGCGTCATCGACGCCTCGGTGATGCCCCGCATGATCTCGGCGAACCTCAACGCATCGACGATGATGATCGCCGACCGCGCCTCCGATTTGATCCGCGGCAAGGCCCCGATGGAAGCCGCGCGGATTCCGGAGACGGCGGTGGGAACAGCAGCGTAGGGTGGGTTAGCTAGCTAGCGGGTTGCGCGAAGCGCAATCCGCTGGCGTAACCCACCACTCCCGTCGACGCGGAAACGAAAGAGGTGGGTTACGCCCAGTGAATTGCGCTTCGCGCAATCGCAAGGCTAACCCAACCCTACGAGCTGTCCCGGATTGCGCTCGCTCCATCCGGCCTACAAGCCCTTGGGTTGCCCGTCAGGCAAAACATCCCACCGCTCGGTCAACCACCCCACTTTAAAATATTCCGCTTTAACGAAATTCGGATTTGTCGTATGTTTCGCCCATCCTGATCCGGCGAAGAGGGGCGGTCGTACGTCGTCACGAGCCGCGGATCGGGCTGCGGTGGACGTGGGCAGCGTCGTCGCGGATGCGGGTGGCAGGGCGGGGCGATGGATTGAGCCGAACCCCGTGAGCGACTTGCAAGCCGCGTTGTACGAACGGCGCCTCGCTCGCGTACGGCAAAACCGTGTGGTCCCGACCGTCGTCGCTACGGTCAAGTCTTGCGGATGCGGCATCAGCGTCAACCGGCGCGGTGCCGGTGACTTCCGCAAGGCGAGGGAGGCCAGAAGGAATTCGGCTCCCGGGAGAGCGCGGCATAAGCCGTCCGACCATCGCGCAGGGAAGGCCGTGTGTTCGGCTTCACCTGTATGCCGCTGTGCATTTCTCATTGCGCTACACGCGCACAGCGGACCGTGGGTGCTCAGTCGGCACCCGGCCTTCCCTGCGCCCTCTGTTCTCGGGGGGTGACGGAATGAAGCAAAGCTCGGGCGGGATCAGCCGCGAGGATGCGAAGGTATGTCTGCAAGTCAAAGTGCGAGCTGAACGAGCGGCGATGCTGCCTCATACTCCGTCATTGCGAGCGCAGCGAAGCAATCCAGAGTCTTTCCGCGGAGGGATCCTGGATTGCTTCGCTGCGCTCGCAATGACGAGGAGGAAACAATGCTGCGTCACACTGCACTCCCGTGCCCCGGACGCAGATATCGTAGGGTGGGCAAAGCGAAGCGTGCCCACGTATCTTGCGTGTCGTTGCCGATTGGTGGGCACGGCGCGTCGCGCGTTTGCTCACCCTACGGCACCATGAGATGCGCCGCAGCTGGCCTCACACTTCCCTTCTGCTCAAGAACGCCAGTCGCTCGAACAGGTGCACGTCCTGCTCGTTCTTCAGCAGCGCGCCGTGCAGCGGCGGGATCAGTTTGCGCGGGTCGCGTTCCCTAAGCTGCTCGACGCTCATGTCCTCGTTGAGCAGCAGCTTGAGCCAGTCCAAAAGCTCGGAGGTCGACGGCTTCTTCTTCAGACCGGGCACCTCGCGCACCTCGAAGAAGATGCGCAAGGCTTCCTCGACCAGGCGCTTCTTGATGCCGGGGAAGTGGACGTCGACGATGCGGCCCATCGTGTCGGCATCGGGGAACTTGATGTAATGGAAGAAGCAGCGGCGGAGAAAAGCGTCCGGCAGCTCCTTCTCGTTGTTGGAGGTGATCATCATGATCGGTCGCTGTTTGGCCTTGATGGTCTCGCCGGTCTCGTAGACATGGAATTCCATGCGATCGAGCTCGAGCAGCAAATCGTTGGGGAATTCGATGTCGGCCTTGTCGATCTCGTCGATCAGGAGCACCGGGCGCTGCTCGGCCGTGAAGGCTTCCCACAGCTTGCCGCGCTTGATGTAGTTCTTGATGTCGGACACGCGGGCGTCGCCGAGCTGGCTGTCGCGCAGGCGCGACACTGCATCGTATTCGTAGAGGCCCTGCTGGGCCTTGGTGGTGGACTTGATGTGCCAGGTCAAAAGCGGCGCGTTCAGCGCCTTCGCCACTTCCTCCGCCAGCACCGTCTTGCCGGTGCCGGGCTCGCCCTTCACCAGGAGCGGCCGCTCCAGCACGATCGAGGCATTGACGGCGACCTTGAGATCGTCGGTCGCAACATAGTCCTTGGTGCCGGTAAATTTCATCGCGCGTCCTTGTTGGTCGTCGGCGGGAAGAGTGCCCAATTTCATGGCCCTCGCTCGCGACATGGGAACGGCCGCACGCGGCGGCCGTTCCTGGTTCGGTCAGGCTTTCAGACCCGTCTTATCAGCGAAAGGATGACCAGCACAATCACCGCGCCGATCGTGGCATCGACGATGGAGCCGACCGTGCCGGTCGCGAGCTCGATGTGCAGCTGGGGCAGAACCCAGCTTGCCACGAGCGCGCCGATGATGCCGACGACGATGTTGCCGATCAGCCCAAATCCCGCCCCGTGGACAATCTTGCCGGCCAGCCAGCCGGCGATCGCGCCAATGATGAGCGCTGCGAGAATACCCATTGCATCAGTCCCCAAAACGACCCGTTGAGGCCCTCAATTCTAGAGCAAAAAGCCTCCCGGTCCAGCGTCCCACGCCGGTCTCCGCCCCTTGACGTCCGTCCACCGACGGGCAATCTGTCACCCATGTTCCTGCAATTCTTCACGTCTCTGCGCGATGCGCAGGTCCCCGTCACGCTGCGCGAATACCTCACGCTGATGGAGGCGCTCGACGCTGACCTCAGCGACTATTCGGTCGAGAATTTCTACTACCTCTCGCGCGCCTCGCTGGTGAAGGACGAGCGCAATCTCGACAAGTTCGACCGTGTCTTCGGCACGGTGTTCAAGGGGCTGGAAAGCCTGCTCGACGCCATGGAGAAGGCGGAGATTCCCGAGGAATGGCTGAAGAAGCTCGCCGAAAAATACCTTTCCGAGGAAGAGAAGAAGCAGATCGAGGCCATGGGCTGGGACAAGCTCATGGAGACCTTGAAGAAGCGCCTCGAGGAGCAGAAGGGCCGCCATCAGGGCGGCTCGAAATGGATCGGCACCGCCGGCACCTCGCCGTTCGGCGCGCATGGCTACAATCCCGAAGGCGTCCGCATCGGCCAGGAGAAGAACCGCAACAACCGCGCCGTGAAGGTGTGGGACAAGCGCGAGTTCAAGGACCTCGACGGCAATGTCGAGCTCGGCATCCGCAACATCAAGGTGGCGCTGCGCCGCCTGCGCAAATTCGCGCGCACCGGCGCGCCCGACGAGCTCGATCTCGACACCACCATTCGCGAGACCGCCAATCACGGCTATCTCGACGTGCACATGCGCCCCGAGCGGCGCAATGCGGTGAAGCTGCTGGTGTTCTTCGACATCGGCGGCTCCATGGATTCGCATATCGAGCAGGTCGAGGAGCTGTTCTCGGCGGCGAAGAGCGAGTTCAAGCACATGGAATATTTCTACTTCCACAACTGCCTCTATGAAGGCGTGTGGAAGCAGAACAAGCGCCGCTTCACCGATCGCACCCCGACCTGGGACGTGCTGCACAAATATCCGCACGACTACAAGGTCGTGTTCGTCGGCGACGCCTCGATGAGCCCTTACGAGATCATGGTGCCCGGCGGCTCGGTCGAGCATGTCAACGAGGAGCCCGGCTCGGTCTGGCTCGACCGCATCATCCGCACCTATCCGCACACGGTGTGGCTCAACCCGGTCGCGCAGAAGCACTGGGACTATTCGGAATCCACCACCATCATCAAACGCATTTTTGCCAATCGCATGTACCCGATCACGATCGAAGGTCTGGAGAATGCGATGAAGGAATTGACGCACTAGCACCATCCACCGTCATTCCGGACGGCCGCAACGCGGCCGATCCGGAATCTCGGGATGGACTGTGCTGATCGAGGTTCCGGGTTCGATGCTTCGCATCGCCCCGGAACGACGGAAGAGAAGAAGGGAGAACCACATGCCCCAAAACATCACCCGCGGCATCAAGCAGCTTTGCGACGAGGCCAATGCCGAGATCGAGACGCTCTCGGCCAAGGACGCCATCGAGATCTCCAAGAATGGCGACGTGGTCATCGTCGATATCAGAGATCCCCGCGAGATCGAGCGCGAGGGCCGCATTCCCGGTGCATTCTCCTGCACCCGCGGCATGCTCGAATTCTGGATCGATCCGCAGAGCCCCTACGCCAAGCCGATCTTCCAGGAGGACAAGAAGTTCGTGTTTCACTGCGCCGGCGGCCTGCGCTCCGCGCTCGCCGCCAAGACCGCGCAAGACATGGGTCTCAAGCCTGTCGCCCACATCGCCGGCGGCTTTGCCGCCTGGCGCGATGCCGGCGGACCGACGGAAGCGTGGGAGCCGAAGAAGAAGTAATTGCTCTCGTCATTCCGGGGCGCGACGAAGTCGCGAACCCGGAATCCATTTATCCACCAACTCCGCGGCCCGATGGATTCCGGGTTCGCGCTTCGCGCGCCCCGGAATGACAAAGGAAACACCAATGCCGACCGATCCCCTCGTCTCCACCGAATGGCTCGCCGCTCATATCAATGATTCCAACGTCAAAGTGCTCGACGCCAGCTTCAAGCTGCCGGGCGTGCTGCCGCTGCCGAAGGATGATTATCTCGCCGCGCATCTGCCGGGTGCTGTGTTCTTCGACGTCGACGCGGTGTCCGATCATTCCAATCCGCTGCCCCACATGTATCCGAGCGCCGAGCAGTTCGGCCGCGACATCGGCAATCTCGGCATTTCCAACGCCGACACCGTGGTGATCTACGATGCCGGCGGCTGGGTCGCCGCGCCCCGTGCGTGGTGGATGTTCCTGGCCTTCGGCCACAGCAATGTCCGCATCCTCAATGGCGGCCTGAAGAAGTGGCGCGCCGAGGGACGTGCGGTCGAGAGCGGCGAGGTCAAGCCGAAGCCTGCAAGCTTCAAGGCCAGTTACGATCCGAAGCGCGTGCGCAGCATGCAGCAGCTGATCGCCAACCTCGAAAGCCGCGCCGAGCAGGTGATCGACGCCCGCGCCGCCGATCGTTTCGAGGGCCGCGCTCCCGAGCCGCGCGCGGGCATCCGCTCCGGCCACATCCCCGGCGCGCGCAATGTGCCTTATAGCCAGTTGTTCGATGCCGCGACCGGGGTGATGAAGCCACTCGAGGATTTGCGCGCCGCCTTCACCGGTGCCGGCGTCAAGCTCGATGCGCCGATCGTCACGAGCTGCGGCTCCGGTGTCTCCGCCGGCGTGCTGACGCTCGCGCTCTATCGCCTTGGGATCACCGACACCGCGCTCTATGACGGCTCGTGGTCGGAATGGGGCCAGGAGGGCGGCCCGGCCATCGCGACCGGACCGGCGTAAGCCTTATTGGCGCGGGCGCGTGGACGCCGTGGCGAGCATCTGCTGCTGCCGCTGCTGTAGCTGCCGCTGCTGTAGCTGCTGCTGTTGTAGCTGCTGCAGCTGCTGCTGTTGTTGTAGCTGCTGCAGCTGCCGTTGCTGGCCGAACGGATCGAGCGCCTGGTTGACCTGCTGAGGCGGCGCGCGCCGTACGATGCGGTGACGCTTCTTCGGCTTGTCTGCACGCGGCTTGCTGTCTTGCTTTGCGCTGTTGGCCTTGGGCTTCGCCGGCGGCGCGAGGTCGTTCAGTGCCGCCACTCTGGCCGCTGCGATGTCGCTCACGCGCGAGGCCAGCGCCGGCGTTGCGGTGCGCGGCACGTCGGTGGCGCTCATGGCCGGGGCCGGAATCGTCATGGCGATGGAAGCCGTGGTGTCGGCCGGGGTGAGCGTGTCGGTGGGCGCGGAAGCTGCCGCCTCACTCCTGGCCGGCTCAGGAGCCTGCGCTTCGGTGGCGGACGCAGCCGGCTCTGCCACCGCCGCGACGGCGACGACCTGAGGCTCAGACTGGGGCTCAGGCTGGACCTTGGCGTCGAGCGTCACCGCAGCCATCTGCTCGGGTCCCGTTTCGACCGCGGGCAGTCCGATGCTCGGGACCTGGTTGCTCGAGGGCTGGTAGCTCGAGACCTGGTTGCTCGAGACCTGGCTGCTCGAGACCTGGCTGCTCGAGACCTGGCTGCTCGAGACCTGCGCGGGCATCGCAGGCGCCGCATCGTTGGCGACCGGCGCGGCGGGCTCGATGCGCAGGGCCGCAAGCACCGGCTGGGCAGGCTCGGAGGCTTGCGCGAACATCTGCTCCTGCGGGCCGTTCCGCCAGGAGGGGTTGCTGACATACTGCTCGTGGCTCGCGCGCACGAGCGCGGCAGCGCCCAGGCCGAACACCAGGATGGAGGTAGACAGCAGGATCGCGGCAAGCAGGAAGCGAAAGCCGGGAAGCATTGACGGGTTGCGAATTTCCGCCCCGGCGGCGTGTGGCCAGGGCCCATGAGCCATCTGAACGCGGTGACGGTACTGGTTGCCGCCTTCGCCACGCGGGGATTCGAGCTCAAATCGGTGGCGAATCAGGCTGATTCGACCATATCGCAACGCCTTCGTCCCGTTCCGTAAAAATCGGGGCTGATCACTCCGGCAATCTACGGCGGGGTGCGATTTTCACCCCGTGATGCAACGGGGCAACTGTGTGCGATTGCATCACAAATCGCTAAATCGGGCACAAATCAGCCTGTTATGTCTTGAATGTGCCGCTATCTTCGGTCATCTGGCCGTCATCGGCTCGGACGGGGCCCGGGGACTTACAAGAGCGATGATGATCAAACATTTTCTGACGATATGCGCTGCCGCAACAGTCGCTGCGGCGGGAACTTCGCTTGCACAGGCCCAGAGCTATCCGGTTCAGCAGGCGCCGAGCTATGGCGCTCCGGCCGAGTATCGGCCCGGTGACCGCACCCCGAATTTCGACGCGCTGGACGACGACGACGCAATGCCGCAGGCCTCGCTGCCGCCGCCCGGGCCGGCTGAGGATCCGCGCTACGCTCGTCCCGCCGGCCCGCCGGTCTATTCCGCGGCTCCGCCGCAGGGCCCGGTGATGTCGCCGGATGACCCGCGTTATGGCCGCCCGGCTGGCGCTCCGCCGGTCTATTCCGCCGCACCGCCGCAGGGGCCGGTCATGTCGCCCGACGATCCCCGTTATGGCCGCCCTGCCGCTCCGCCCGCGGTGATCTATGCCGACCGTCCGGGGCAGGCGCCAGCCAGCGATGGCATGCGTCCGCCCGAAGCTATCGGTGGCCCCGCCGCGACCGGCGCGGTCCCACAGCAGGGCGCCGATGGCCGGCCGACGTCGGTCGCCGCGCTGCCGCCCGAAGAGCAGCCCGACGCTGCCCCCGTGCAACTGCCGCCGAACCTGCGCCGCCAGGAAGTCGCGTTCCAGACCAAGGAGCCGGCCGGCACCATCGTGGTCGATACCCCGAACACCTACCTCTATTACGTCCTCGGCAATGGCCGTGCGATTCGCTACGGCGTCCGCGTCGGCCGCGACGGTTTCACCTGGACCGGCGTGCAGAAGATCACCCGCAAGGCCGAGTGGCCGGATTGGCACCCGCCGGCGGAAATGATCGAGCGCCAGCCCTATCTGCCGCGCTTCATGGCCGGTGGCGAAGGCAATCCGCTGGGTGCCCGCGCGATGTATCTCGGCTCGACCGTGTACCGCATCCACGGCACCAACCAGCCCTCGACGATCGGCAAGTTCGTCTCGTCAGGCTGTATCGGCATGCTGAACGAAGACGTCTCGGACCTGTTTGACCGTGCCAAGGTCGGCACCCGCGTCGTGGTGATGCCTGGCAATCCGCCGGCTGGTACGACGACCGCATCGGCCGCGCCTGCACCCGGTCCGGCTCCAATGGCCGCCCAGGCAGGCCCCGTGCCGGGCACGCAGCCGACCGTCGTGCCGCCGCTGCCCGCCCCGGTCACCGTGCGCTAGAGCGCTTCACGAATTCAGATTGCAAAAGGGCGTGCCATCGGCACGCCCTTCGTCATTTCAGGCGAGCTTGCGAGGCGGCTCACTACCCTTGGTGAAGGCCTCGATCGCCTCGACCATCTGGCCGTAGTGGATGCGCAAGCCGTCCTTGGTAGCGTAGCCGAGATGCGGCGTCAGCACGACATTGTCGAGCTTGCGGAAGGGATGGTCGACCGGCAGCGGCTCGACCGAGAATACGTCGAGGCCAGCGCCCGCGATGCTCCGCTGCTGCAAGGCCTCCAGCAGCGCGGCCTCATCGACAATGGGCCCGCGCGCGGTGTTGACGAGGAACGCGGTCGGCTTCATCCGCGCAAGATCCTCGCGGCTGACGAGGCCGCGCGAGCGCTCGCTCAGCACCACATGGATGGTGACGATGTCGGCCTTCGCGAACAGCTCCTCCTTGGTGGCGTAGCCGACGCCGGCGCCGGCGCACTTCTCCGGCGTGAGGTTCGGGCTCCAGGCGATCACGTTCATGCCGAATGCCTTGGCGATGCCGGCCATCTTGCTACCGAGCTTGCCGAGGCCGACGATGCCGAGCGTCAGGCCTTCGATCTCGACACCGGCAAAGGTCTGCCAGGGCGCGCCGGCATGCATGCGCGCATTCTCGCGGCCGATGCCGCGGGTCAGCTCCAGGATGAGGCCCATGGTCAGCGACGCAGTTGGATCACGCGAATATTGCGTGCCGCCGATCACGACGCCCTTGGCCTTCGCCGCCTCCATGTCGATCGCCGCGTTGCGCATGCCCGACGTGAGCAGCAGCCTCAGCTTCGGCAGCTTGTCGAACAGGCTCCGGGGGAACGCCGTGCGCTCGCGCATCGCGCAGATGATCTCGAAATCGGCGAGCGCGCTGGCCGCAGCCTGCTCCGAGGTGAAGGGATGGCTGAACACGGTGGTGTCGATCCGGTCGGAGAGTTTCGACCAGTCGGCGACGTCGAGGGCGAGGTTGAAATAGTCGTCGAGGATTGCACAGCGCAGCCGCGTCATCAGCGTCGATCCAAGGCCAGAGTTGACGGCGAGAGGTGACAGCGCCGGGCGGGGCGCCATTGTCGGAACGGCGCCATGGTTGCGCGCAATCAGCCTCGCGCGCAAGCAGTCCGGGACTTCAAAAATCCGACAGGGACGGGGCGCTTCAGCGCGGCTTCAACCGGATCGGTGCATCCATGCCGTGCTTGGCGCGCCAGGCGGGGCCGGGGCCGCGCATATAGTGCAGTTCGGGCCGGTAGGGATTGAAGGCGGTGGCGAAGAAGCGCTTCCAGAAACCCTTGATCTCGGACACGAGCGCGTTCGCGCGACCGGCTTCCGCCGGAACGGGAAGGGAATGGGTCTCAATCAGAGCCATGATGGGGCCTCGCTGTGCTCCCGTTCATTCTGAGCGGGTGGCGCTGTTGCCGCGCGAACCGAGCTTTGGCCTGATTGATTAAAAGATGGTTTCAATTGTCCGGATCGGTGGCCGGATGGTGTCCGGCCAGTATTCATCCGTGGTGAACGGAGGGAAAACATTGCCCTTTGGGGGCGGGATCGCTACATCGGCGGCTAGCAAATCTCCTCAAATTGAAGGTTTCACGGGACCGATGGCGCGCCAGTTCATCTATTTCATGCAAGGCCTGACCAAGAGCTACCCGACCCGGAAGGTGCTCGACAACATCCATCTCAGCTTTTACCCGGACGCCAAGATCGGCGTTCTCGGCGTCAACGGCTCTGGTAAGTCGACCTTGCTCAAGATCATGGCGGGCCTCGACAAGGAATATACCGGCGAGGCCTGGGTCGCCGAGGGCGCCCGCGTCGGCTATCTCGAGCAGGAGCCGCAACTGGATCCGAAGCTGTCCGTCCGCGAGAACGTCATGCAGGGGGTCGCCAAGCAGAAGGCGATTCTGGACCGCTACAACGAGCTCGCCGTCAATTATTCGGACGAGACCGCCGACGAGATGACCAAGCTGCAGGACGAGATCGAGGCCCAGGGCCTCTGGGATCTCGACAGCAAGGTCGACCAGGCCATGGACGCGCTGCGCTGCCCGCCCGATGATGCCGACGTGACGAAGCTCTCCGGCGGCGAGCGCCGCCGTGTCGCGCTGTGCCGTCTTCTGCTCGACCAGCCCGACCTCCTTCTGCTGGACGAACCGACCAACCATCTCGACGCCGAATCCGTGTCGTGGCTGGAAGGTCATCTTCGCAACTATCCCGGCGCCATCCTGATCGTCACCCACGATCGCTACTTCCTCGACAACGTCACGGGGTGGATCCTCGAGCTCGATCGCGGCCGCGGCATCCCCTACGAGGGCAATTATTCGTCCTGGCTGGTGCAGAAGCAGAAGCGTCTCGAGCAGGAAGGCCGCGAGGACGCCGCGCACCAGAAGACGCTCGCCCGCGAGCAGGAATGGGTCGCCTCGTCGCCCAAGGCACGCCAGGCCAAGTCGAAGGCGCGCTACCAGCGCTATGAGGAACTGCTCAAGCAGGCAAGCGAGAAGCAGACCCAGACCGCGCAGATCATCATTCCCGTGGCCGAGCGGCTCGGTGCCAACGTGGTCGATTTCGAAGGCCTCAGCAAAGGCTTCGGCGATCGCCTGCTGATCGACGATCTCACCTTCAAGCTGCCGCCCGGCGGCATCGTCGGTGTCATCGGTCCCAACGGCGCCGGCAAGACCACGCTGTTCAGGATGATCACGGGGCAGGACAAGCCCGACAAGGGCACGATCACGATCGGCGAGACCGTGCATCTGGGCTATGTCGACCAGTCACGCGATGCGCTCGACGGCAAGAAGACCGTGTGGGAGGAAATCTCCGGCGGCAACGAGCTGATCCTGCTCGGCAAGAAGGAAGTGAACTCGCGCGGCTATTGCTCCTCCTTCAACTTCAAGGGTGCCGACCAGCAGAAGAAGGTCGGTGCGCTCTCCGGCGGTGAACGCAACCGCGTGCATCTGGCAAAGATGCTGAAGTCCGGCGCCAACGTGCTGCTGCTCGACGAACCGACCAACGACCTCGACGTCGACACGCTCCGCGCGCTCGAAGAGGCGCTGGAGGATTTCGCCGGCTGCGCCGTCATCATCAGCCACGATCGCTGGTTCCTCGACCGCATCGCGACCCACATCCTGGCCTTCGAAGGCGACAGTCATGTCGAATGGTTTGAAGGCAACTTCCAGGATTACGAAAAGGACAAGATGCGCCGGCTCGGCCAGGACAGCATCATCCCGCACCGCGTGAAGTACAAGAAGCTGACGCGGTGATGGTGTGATGATGCGGCGGGCGCTCATCGCTGCGGCGATCATCATCGCCGGCGGATGGCCGTCCGCCCATGCTGCCGATGCTGTCTTTACGCAGTTCATCGCCTCGCTCTGGCCGGAAGCGCAAGAGGCCGGCGTCTCGCGCGCGACGTTCGACCGGGAGACGCGCGGGCTCGAGCCTGACTACAAGCTGCCTGATCTGATTCTGCCGGGGCGGCCCGCGACCGGTGCGCCGTCGCAGGCCGAGTTCGTGCAGGTGCCGGCCGATTACGTCCGGGAAGCCTCGATTGCGAATCTCGCGGGCGAGGGACAGCGGCTGCTGCAAAAATACAATGTCGCGCTGACGAAGATCGAGAAGAGCTCCGGCGTCCCTGCGGCCGTCATGCTCGCGATCTGGGGACGTGAAACCGACTATGGTCGCTATAAACTGCCCTACGATCTCGTCCGCGTGCTGGCAACGCAGGCCTATGTCGGCCGGCGCAAGGACACCTATCGCAACGAGTTCATCCTCGCGCTGAAGATCCTCGGCGAGGGCGTGGTGACGCGCAAGGACATGACCTCATCATGGGCGGGTGCCACAGGGCTCACGCAATTCCTGCCGTCCGAATATTACAAGCATGGCGTCGATTTCGACGGCGATGGCCGCATCGACATCTGGCACTCGGTGCCGGATGCGCTCGCCTCGGCTGCGCAGCAGCTCGTCAACAAGGGATGGCAGAGTGGCGTGCGCTGGGCCTATGAAGTGCAGGCACCTGCCAAGGTCGACTGCACCATTGGCGTGCCCGAGGTGACCAAGCCGATCGGTCAGTGGTTGCGTGAAGGCTTCGTGCCGGTGCGCGGGCAGAAGCTGAGTGCCGCAGAGCAGGCCCAGCCGGCCTCACTGCTTCAGCCGGAGGGCATCTATGGTCCGGCATTCCTGACCACGAAGAATTACTACGTCATCAAGGAATACAATTTTTCCGACCTTTACGTGCTGTTCGTCGGTCATCTCAGCGACCGCATGACCAGCCCGCTGCCGTTTGCGACGCCATGGTCGGCATCGAAGCAGCTGCGTACGAAGGATGTGGAAGCGATGCAGCGCGAGCTCACCCGCATCGGATTGTACAAGGACAAGATCGACGGCAAGGCCGGCATGCAGACGCGCGCCGCGCTCGGCGCTTATCAGAAATCGGCGGGGCTCAAGGTTGATTGCTGGCCGAGCGAAGAGGTGCTGCGCTCGATCGAGGCCGCGCGCTAGCGGCTTTCCCAAAGAAAAAGCCCGGCCGATGGTCTCGGCCGGGCTTCGATCGCAGCGCCTGGTCAGCGCCGTGCGATCGGATCAGTAGCAGACGCGAACCGGGCGAATGACCCAGCCGTAACCGTCCCAATAGCGCTGCCGCTGCCAGTAGCAGGGCGGCGGGGGCGGAGCGGGCTCGGCGACGTAAACCGGGCCACCATAGGCCGGACGGCTCGATGCGATCGCGCCGCCGACAATGGCGCCGCCGATCAGGCCGGCCGCGATGCCGGCGCCGATGTTGTCACCGGCTTTGGCGGACGGAGTGGCGGTCACCAGCGAACCGGCGATCGTCGCAACCGTGAGGGCGGCAACAATAGTCTTCTTCATGCTCTTGGCTCTCCTGGGAGAAGGACGTCCCTTGTTAGGAGCGTCCAGGGTTCAAAGGTTCACGCACACTCTAATGGAATTGGCCTTGCAGCTAGAAAGCGCGCAATTGGTCAATCCACGGTAAACGCGCACGGAGCTGTGACGAGAAAAAGCGGTCTTTTTCAGGCTTTGAGATGAACGGCGCATCCGTAGTGAACCGGCCCAACGAGAACGGCTCGAGCGATCCGGTCTAACGCGCTCAGCCACAGACTCGGACGCGGCGAACGCGCCAGGCGTAGCCGTCCCAGAAGCGCTGCTTCTGCCAGACGCAACCATCGCCGTAATAGTCGTCGGCCACGTAGCCGGGACCCGGCGCGTAATAGCGGGGCGGATAGTAGCCGTAGCCTGGGCCATAGGCGTAACCGGGGCCGGGTCCGTAATAATACGGAGACGCCAGCGCGCCACCGACGATGGCACCACCGATGATGCCGGCGGCGACGCCCGCTGCGACACCTCGCTGCGCGTGGGCAGGCGCTCCCGTCGTCAGGACCAGGGTGGCGGCGGCAGCGATTGCCAATAGCGTCTTCTTCATCGGCTCGACCTTTCACAGGAACGCATAACTCTTGCGGCCAAAGTTCCATATTTCGCTTGAATGATCAATGAACGGCGCAATGGACGGGTGCGACCAATGGTTGAGACAGAGGCTTCCAGGAGACGACGATGAATGCCCTGACCAATGCCCTGATCGCCTGCGGCGCCGTTGGCGTGGTGGGTTATGCCCTGATGACCCACCTGCAGAACCGCGCCCCTCGGACGCGCACCAGAGCAGGCGGCGATGGCGGCGCCGACAGCTATTCGGATACGACGAATGACAGCTTCTCGTTGGGAAGCTGGTTCTCCAGCGACAGTTCCGGAAGCTCGACCGGCAGCTGCTCCGCCGGTGATAGCGGCGGCAGCGGTGGAGATTGTGGCGGCGGCGGTGATGGTGGAGGCGGCGGCAGCAGCGATTGAGCTCGGTCCGGCTCCTTTTGATCCAGCGCAACTCGCTAATTTAGAGCCGTTCTAGGCTTTATCCGGGCCAGTTTGGAATAGCTTGAAATACCGGTTTTTCCTTTTGCGTCCGGCCGGCCCCTTAAATATCGATGATGGTGCATCACCGAAGGGGCCTACCGCTTCCATGATCGTTTGTTCCTGTAACGTGCTGAGCGATGACGATATCCGCGCCGCCGTCGCCGAGTCCGACGATGCTGTGCGCCATGCCAAGCAGGTCTATGGATGCCTCGGCTGTAGCGCCGAATGCGGTCGCTGCGCCCGAACGATCAAGACGATCATCGACGAAGCGCTCGGCCCGTGTGCGCAGTCCTGCTGCGCCGGTTGCCCGCACAGCCACACGGTGGCTGCGAACGACGAGTTCGCCGAACCCGCCCAGTTCGCCCTCGCGGCCTGCTGAAAATTTCCGCGACGCCGGCTGAGCTTTTCCCCGGCTGCGTCCCGGCAGTCAGTTGCCCTTGTATTTAATCTCATTTAGAAGCGTTCTAAATCGGATGGAACCGATTTGGACTGCAGGAGCTGGAGTGGACCATGCAAGGCGACGCAAAAGTTATCGACTATCTCAACAAGGCGCTGCGTCACGAACTGACTGCGATCAACCAGTACTGGCTGCACTACCGCTTCCTCGACAATTGGGGCCTCCTCGACATGGCCAAGGTCTGGCGCAAGGAGTCCATCGAGGAGATGGAGCACGCGGACAAGCTCACTGCGCGCATCCTGTTCTTCGACGGCTTCCCGAACATGCAGGTGCTGGATCCGCTCCGCATCGGCCAGAACGTCAAGGAGATCATCGAGTGCGATCTTGCCGCCGAGATGAGCGCGCGTGCGCTCTACCAGGAAGCGGCGACTTACTGCCACGGCGTCAAGGACTACGTCACGCGCGACCTGTTCGAGAAGCTGATGAGCGACGAGGAGCACCACATCGACTTCCTCGAAACCCAGCTCGACTTGATCGGCCGCATCGGCCTCGAGCTCTACACCCAGAAGCACGTCGGCGGGCTCGAGGGCGAGGGGCACTGAGCCTCGCTCTCTCCTTTCGTCATGGCCGGGCTTGACCCGGCCATCCAGGTCTTGCGACGCGGGAGGAAGAACGTGGATGCCCGGGACGAGCCCGGGCATGACGGTCTGTTCGAGCCGCGAACATCCCGTTACAGCTGCGCCTTGTAGCGCTCCTCCACGATCTCCTGGCTTTCGGGCTCGCCGAGGCTGGTCTGATCGTGGATGACCTGGCTGATGCTGGGCATCACTGAGCGCGGCACCTTCTCCGTCGACCACAGCTTAGAGCGCATCAGAGCCTTGCCGCAGTGGAAGTAGACTTCGTTGACGGCGACGCTCAGCACCGCGCGCGGCGGCTTGCCGAACTCCACCATCGCGGCGAGCAGATCCGGATCGGCCGAGAGTGTTCCGCGCCCGCCAACGCGCAGCGTTTCGTCAATCCCAGGGACGAAGAACAGCAAATGCACGAACCCCGAGCCTTCAACGACATTGCGAAAACTGTCGATGCGGTTATTGCCGGCGCGGTCGGGCATCAGCAACTGGTTTGGGCCGGCGACATGGACAAAGCCGACGCCGCCACCGCGCGGTGAGGCATCGACGCTGCCATCGATGCCCGATGTCGCGAGCACGCAGAACGGCGACATCTCGATGAACTTCCTCGCATGCGCATCGATCGCGGGACGCGCCTTGGCGATCACGCGCGGGGTTGGCTTCGCATAGATGGTGGCGAGGTCTTCGGCGCAAAGGTCAGTCAACGGCGTGCCTCCGGATGAGCTCGGCGTCAAACTACCCGATCGGGCTACGTCCGCCAATGAATTCCCGCTTGAGACGTCAGACGGCGTCGGCAGGCACGAAGCAGCTGATGATGATTGCGCCGCGGTGGTGGACGTACCACACCACGGCTTGACCGACCGGATTGCCGCGATCGCGGATGATGGCGCGCTCAGGCACCTCCATCCACTGTCCCTCGATCGGCACCCAGTACGCACCTTTGCGCACGTCGTAGTCCGTGCGGTGGCCATCGGAGATGTCGCAGCAGGGTACGCCGTTCGGCGCGATTACGCTCTTGAACCACGCACGGATGTCGGGTGGAACGCTATCGTACTGGCCATTGTCGAACGCGAGCGCGGTGCCCGTCATCGCGGCGAGCCAAACGCACAGCGCAAGCCTGTGCATGCAAATCCTCCTCATCGCGTTGTCGATTCGTATCGTTGACGCGATTAAGCCCGAGCCGTCGGCTCATTGCATGCTCAAATAATATGCGGCGTGGGGGCGCCGCACATGATGCGTTGCGATATCGAGATCGCTGGAAGATGTCTACATCGTGCGCTGCGGTGCGGTTCGTGCCACCGATGCTGGCGATGCCATGGGCGGTGATCGCATCCTTCATCATTCGTGGCTGGCCGGTATAGTTACCGCTGTTGTAGTCGGGATCGCTCCTGATGGTGTCGGGCATGATCCGCCGCAGCATCCAGTTGCGCGACGCCATCTCGGTCGGCTCGTCTTCATGCCATCGGAGGGCTTCGACGATTTGCCGTGGCCGATCGCATCTGGAAGGATGATGTAATATTTGGACGCATCGAGCCGACCGTCTTATGAGGACATCACCGGGAGAGACTGCATGTGTCGCAACATCAAGACCCTGTTCAATTTTGAGCCGCCGGCGACGGAGGAGGAGATCCATGCCGGCGCGCTTCAGTTCGTGCGAAAGCTCTCCGGCTTCAACAAGCCCTCACAGGCCAATGAGGCGGCCTTCGACCGGGCGGTGGCGGAGGTTTCAGAGGCTGCGCGAAAACTACTGACCTCGCTGCATACCCACGCGCCGGCGCGCGACCGAGAGGTCGAGGCGGAGAAGGCGAAGGAGCGTTCGCGTCTGCGCTTCGGCTAGACGTTACACAAAGCCCCACCGTGACCTGCCTCACGGTGGCGTTGGCCGTGACGCGCGATGATGTCTGCCGGGGTTCTGACAACCCGGAGCAGGAACCATGAGCCGTCCCCTTCTTCCGCTGAAAGCAGGTGCCATCATATTCACGCTGTTGTGGACAGCGTGGATGATGTGGTGGAGCGGCTCGTTCTCGAGCGCGAACGTGGTGATCCTGGCGGTTTGCGGCGCGGCTGTCGGCTATCTCTGGTACCGCGCCATGCGCTGGCAGTTCGAGCGCATGGGCATGGTGCCGCGACGTGACAACCAGGCGAAGTAACGGCGCAAAGCGCGATGAGATTAGGATGGATCATCGCGCTTTAGCTCGTGGTTTGAGCATGATCTTTTCGGAAAACCGCTTCGCATTTTTCCGGATCATGCTTTAGCCCTTCTGGCCGTGCTTCTTCTTTTTCTTCTTTTTCTTGGGCTCGTCGCCTTCGCCCTCGTCGCTATCGTTATCCGAGGACGCATCTTCAACCTCGTGCACTGCAGCTTCGAGGGCGGTGCGCTCGGCGGCTTCCTGCTCGCGCTGGCGGCGGCGCTCGTCCCAAGCGTCGAACAGCTGATCGAGCCACGGCAGCACTTGCTCGATCGATGGCAACTGGCCGGGCGGGCCCTGCGGACCGACTGGGCCCTGAGGTCCTGCGGGGCCCTGAGGTCCTGCGGGCCCTGGGGTCCTGCGGCACCCCGCGGACCGACCTCGCCTGCCTTGCCTGGCAAGCCAGGCTTGCCCTGCGGTCCAGCCTTTCCGGTCGGTCCAGGCTTGCCTTGTGGTCCCGGCTTGCCGCGCGCGCCGTCCGGGCCGCGCTTGCCCGGATGACCCTGCGGCCCCGGCCGTCCCGGTTCGCCCTGCCGTCCGCGCGGACCCTGCGGTCCCGGCCGTCCCTGATCGTCTGCCACGCCGCTGCTCCCTCTTGGCACGCTTGCTAATTAGCGGCGTTTGACGGCAGCAGCAATTCCGGCCGGGCGTCGTGGCGGGCTTGATCAACATCAATCGGCGCTGCAAGACGGCATCGTGCCCCGACGTCGTCCCGGTCGGCTACGCCGAGGAGCCGCAGCCGTCATGGGCGATACTGACGGCGTTCGCGTTGTGCGCAATCGACCGCGGCCTGGATCGCGATCATCACGACGTCACTGCTTGCCGGCACGAAGCTGTACCGGACGCTCCTCGGCGCCGTCACGCGCTAGTCGTGATAGGCCGGCACCTCGATGCCGGAGGCCGCATAGATCCTGATCTTGTTGCGCAGCGTGCGCACCGACAGGCCGAGCACGCGCGAGGCACGCGTGCGGTTGCCGTCGCAGCGCGCGAGCGTCTGCAGTACCAGCTCGCGCTCGACCTCGCCGACGGTCGCGCCGATCAACAGTGGAACGATCTCATTGGGTGCAAGCAATTGCGTGCCCTGCTCGGGCGCCGCGACATGAACAGTGGTCATCAATACACTCCCCCGATCAACGCCCGCTTCCATCGTTGGAAGCGGATCGAGAACAACGACTCCTAATCCGTAGATCTACGGTGGGCGGCTTTGGTTAATGAAAGGTTAATTCCAGGCGATCGCTACGAATTGACCTTGGGAATGCCGCCGCGTTGCCGCGATTGGCATAAGATGCATAGCGATGCGGACCGATCTCGCTCACACCGTGCGATATCCGCCGTCGACCATCACGATCGATCCTGTGACGAAGGACGACAGGTCTGACGCGAGGAAGATCGCGGGACCGACGATGTCCTCGGGCTTGCCGGTGCGCGCGAGCGGGGTGTGGTCGACGAAGGCCTGCACCAATGCCGGATTGGTGGCGCGCACATGGGCGTTGAGGTTGGTCTCGATGAAGCCCGGCCCGATCGCGTTGACGCGCACGCCCTCCCTGCCGAGCTCGACCGCGAGCGCCTTGGTGAAGCCGAGCACGCCATGCTTCGAAGTGGTGTAGGCCGCCGAACTCGGCGTGCGCAGATGCACGAAGGACTGGATCGAGGCGATATTGACGATGCGGCCCTTGGTTGCGCGCAGGGGGCTGAGGAATGCCTGCGTGATGTTGAAAACGCCGTTGAGGTTGAGCGAGATGATGTCGTTCCAGTCCTTCGCCACCGCTTCAGTCTCGGCGGTAAAGGCATTGCGGCGGGTGATGCCGGCATTGTTGACGAGGATCGAGACCTGCCCGACCTTATCGGCGACCTGCTTGGCCAGTGCGAAACAGTCGTCACGCCTGGTCACGTCGAGCGCGAAGCTCGTAGCCTTGCCGCCGGCCTTGCGGATCTCCTCGGCGGCCTCCGCGACCGTGGCGGCGTTGACGTCGAGCAGCACCACTTGCGCGCCTTCGCGGGCATAGCCGGCGGCAATCGCCCGGCCGATGCCGGATCCGGCGCCCGTGACGACAGCGATGTGGTTTGCGAGCAATGCCATGGCAATTTCCTCCCGGATTCGCTTCTAAGTTTCATGAAAGGCTAACCCGAAATTAAGGGGTCGGAAACGGCAGCCTTGGCATACTCGTCCGCGTTGCTAAACGTTGCGCGCATGATGGAACGACTTGAATCCTGGAAACTGGCGCTCGAGCGCCTGCGGGCGTCGGACACGGCGGAGTGGGCCGAGGCGGGCCGGCTGGTGGCCGAGATCATCAGGATGAGCACGGATGCCACGCTGCGCCAGGCTGCCGGACAGGCGCTGCCCGTGCTGCGCCAGGCCGCGGACAATGACGATCACGGAGTGACGCTGGCCGCGCGCCGCCGCATCGGCGTGATCCTCGACGTCGTCCATGATCTGACTGCGCCGCGCTTTGGCCGTCGCAACGCGGCGCCAAAGAAACTGTCCAGCGAGGATCGGGCGCGCAAGATGCTTGGCCTGCCGCTCGCGGTGCAGCTCACTTGCGAGGATATCAACCAGGCCTATCGCCGCGCCGCCAAGGGCATGCATCCCGACCAGGGCGGCAGCGCGCAGGCCTTCATCGACCTCGCGGCCGCGCGCGACGTTTTGATTCATCCCGGCGCGCACAAGGACGCCTGAGAGCGCTCAGCTCTTGTTGAGGCAGCTCGGATAGGGCGCAGCTTCGCCCGGCATGATCGGGCAGAGATCAATCGGACTGAGGTCGCGCAGGCGCGCTTGCCAGCTGATGTCGTTGACCGGCGGCTCGTCGCTTTCGGGGCCGCGCTCGGCCCATTGGATGGTGTAATAGTCGCTCGTGCCCTTCAACGTGATCAGCAGCGTGGTTTCGCTGTGCCGCGTCGGGCCGCTGTCGATGCGGCCGCAGCCGATCACCGCGACAAAGCCCTCGAAGCGGCCGAACCTGGTCTCGCCCAAGGGCCGCGCCGCAAAGCTGTCGGGGCAGGCCGATTTGAAGCCGCCGGCGATGGTACCCGCGAACATCTCCGGCGAGCTCCCCGGCGTCAGCGTCATGCCCTTTTCGCCTGTCACCGTGATCATCTGCGTCCAGCGCTCGGGCGTCTCACCCTTCAGCACGGCTTCGCGGATGTAGTGGCCGCCCCTGGTGTTCTCGAACACCGCCGCGAAACGCGACGGCATCGCGAAGGCGACGAGCTGGCCGAAGATCGGCGAGATGACGCGGAAGGATAGCGGGGCTTGCGCCTGCACTGCAGCGGCAAGCAGGAGCGAAGCGGCGAGGGCCGCCAGCGTCGTGGTCCGTGCGCGCATCGAGCTGCTCCTGTTCGGGAGGCAAAAAACCACCGGGCAAGGATGCTAGCGTCGCATCCTTGCCCGGCCCTGTCGTCCGCCGATCGAGGACTTACCAGCGGCAGTGACCGGCCTTGAGCGCGCTGTCCTTGATCGCGAGTGCGTCGACGAAGGTCGGAACGGTCGTGCTGGCGCGATGATAGCCGGCGGGCCACGGCGTTGTCGGAATGCTCTCGTCCCAGATCTGGCAGAAGCCGCTGTCCTGCCAGCGGATCAAATGATAGCCGGCTTCGGCGGGGCTCGCAGCGACGAAAGCGGCGGCGGCGAGACCGGCGGCAGCGCAGAGCATGGAAATACGGCGATGCATGGATCAGCTCCTCAATTGAAAGATGTGATGCGCCTCCCGACAATGACGGGGAGGAGTGCGGGGCGCTTCCTCAGCCTGCGCCCCGGACAAGAGGTGAGTAGTGCCGTGTGCTGATCAGGTTCAAAGCCCCCAAAAGGAAAGGGCGGGCTGCTTGCGCAACCCGCCCTCGATATCGGGACCCGCCTGATGGCTCAGAGCGTGCAGCGGCGCTCGCCACGCATCTTGATCTGGAGGTCGGAAGCCTGGGCGAAGGTCGGCAACGGCTTGCTGACGACCTTGTAGGTCGAGACGCCCCACTGCAGCGGCTTGTAGTGCAGGTCCTCGTTCCAGACCTGGCAGATGCCCGTGTTGTCCCAGCGGATCACGTAATAGCCGACCTTCGCGGAGGCGGGCGCGGCAAAGACGGAGCTGGCGATGCCGGCAACGGCACAAAGGGCGAAAACGCGACGCATGGAAAATCTCCTCAGTCTGGACGGGTGAACCGAAAATTCGTGCGGTAAAAACAGCTGTTTTGCAAGCCGGAGAGCCGGCTTTCACGGACATGTCAGACCGGCGCGACCACTTGGTTTGGCTGCGTGCCCTGCAGGACACACACGCTCACTTCGCCAGCGACGCCACCGCCTCGATCTCGATCAGCATTCTGGGATCGGGCAGCGCCTGCACCACGCAGGTGGTGCGTGCAGGGAATGGCGGCGGGCCGAACGCGCCGGCATAGAGCGCATTCATCGCGGCAACATCAGTGGGGCGGGTCAGGAGCACGTTGACCTTGACGAGGTCGCGCGTCGTGGCACCGGCCTCGTCCAGCACGCGCTTGATGTTGACGACGACGTTGGCGAACTGCGCCTCGAAGCCGTCAGGCAGCGCGCCATGGGCATCGAAGCCGGGAATGCCTGACACGAACAAGAGGTCGCCGACACGGGTCGCGAAGGAGAGCGGCGGCGCCTTGACGTGCGGCGGGGGCGCGAAATGCTGGATCGGCATGGGGGCCTCGGAGGGTGCGGGTAAGTTGAGCGAAGCGTAGCGGGAAGCGCGGCCGGCTCCAACGCAAAACGCGAAAACAACCCCATGCACAGTAGAAATGATCGGCCAAAACGCAAATTCGGGAAGGGAGAAATGCGCGTTGACCCGTCGGGCAAAACAGTGGCAGGATGGCATGATGGGGATGGGTGCGGGGGCGGGCGGCTCGCATCTCCTCTCCCCGCGTGCCCCCGCCGACTGTGAGAGCCCGGGATCCATCCACCCGTCATTGCGAGCGAAGCGAAGCAAGCCAGACTGTTTCTGCGGAAAGATTCTGGCTTGCTTCGCTGCGCTCGCAATGACGGAGAATGAGGGATTACCGCGAGCCCAGCTGCCACCGCACTCGCAGAAACTCGCCCCATCATGTTGCCGCCGCGATCGATCGGATAGATTGCTGCGTCTGATTCGCTTTTCCTCCCGAGAAAATAGCCCCCGGAGACGCCTCATGAAGATTGCTTCCACCTTGCGTGCCGTGCTCATCGCCATGGCCGCTTTTGCCGGCCTTTCGACCGCGGCGCAGGCCGACGGCGGCACCGTGGTGCTGACGATCTACAAGGCGGGCTGGTTCATCGGCGGCTCCGGCGGTTCGGGCGTTTTGAACTTCCACGGCCGCTCCTATGGGCTCTCGACCGGCGGGCTCGATTACGGCCTCGTCTTCGGCGGTTCCAAGACCGTGCTGCGCGGCCGCGTCTCCAATATCGTCAGGCCCTCCGACGTTGCCGGCGTCTACGGCGCTGCCGGGGCAGGCCTTGCCGTCGGCCGCGGCGCCCGCGCCATCGTGCTCACCAACCAGAAGGGCGCGGTGCTGGAGCTGTCGGGCACCCAGACCGGCCTGATGGCGAATGCCGATCTCTCCGGCCTTGCGATCACGATGCAGTAGGGCACGGTGCCGTAGGTTGGTTAGCGTCGCGACGGCGCGAAGCGCGGTCGCGATGCGTAACCCACCTCTTTGGTTTCCGCGGTGACAGAAATGGTGGGTTACGCCCCGCGGCCTACGCTTCGCGCATCCGCAGGACTAACCCACCCTACGAGATCCCGGACCGGCTACCCGCTCACCATCGCATGCACCCGCTCGCAATGCGCGACGAGATTGCCATGCGCATCGACGAAGGCCTTCAGCGGCGTCGGGATCGGAAAGTAATAGATATTCGCGATGAAGCCGTAGATGCCGGCATCGCAGCTGGTGGGGCGCTCGCCATCGACGAAGCTATTTGCGGGCACGATCTCGGCCAGCACCTGCAAATCGGCCAGCCCCCGCGCGTAGGCCTGCTCCGGCGTGTAGCGGCCGATGCCCTGGTAGTGGTAGCGCTGCGCGTTGTAGGCTTTCGCCTTCTCGAAGCCGGCAGCATCGATCTGCTGATGTTGCGCGATGAAGCCGTCGCGAAACGCGGGATAATAGCGCTCGTCCTTCCAGCGCGAATAGGACATCACCCAGTAGAGATCATCGAGCATGCGCGTGACGAAATGATGCGTGCGGCGCTGTGCCGGCGACAGTCCGGCATCGATGGTCAGATGATATTTTGCGATCGCATGCGCGATGATGGTCTCGCTGTCGCCGATGGTGTCGCCGTCGTCGACAATATAAGGCAGCTGCCCGCGCGGTGCGGCCGAGGCATCGAAGATATGCTCATGCACGAACGGAACGCCTGACAGCTTCAGGAACGCGTAGACCTTGAGCCCATAGCCGTTGTTGTCGGCGACGCCGAACAGCTTCGGATAGGAATAGAGCGTCAGCATGATGGCTCCCTTTACTCGCGGGCGGGCGTCGTGGCTCGTTTGTCGGTGGTGGCGGCCTCTGCGCGCATGCCGGAGCGGATCATCAGGAACGATCCTGACGTGCCCGGAAGCCGCCAGCGCCCGTCGATCTCGGTCGCCTCTCCGTTCATGATGCCGTCATAGTTGACGATGTCGAAGCCGTAGCCGGGCGGCTCGTAGCGCTTGACGAAGGACACCACGCTGCCGGCGCGATGGCCCGTGATCGAGGCGCTGTGGGTTCGCACCGGGCAGCGCGGATTGGAGCAGGGTTCGGTGACGCAGCCTGAGAGCGCGCCGCCGGCCTCGACCAGCGTCGCCGTGAACGTGACCATTCCCGTGCCGGGTTGGATGTAAGTGCCGTCCCAGACACCGGAGAGATCGTCGCTCATGCGGCGGCATCCTCGACATGTGCGCCGGTTGAGGCCCGGCTGTTCCAACGCGGTTTCCACTCAAAGTCGTATCGCTGCTGTCAGGCCCTGGCAAGTGTCCGCACACGACGTCGATCGGAGGATTCCCCGGCATCATCCGTTTGGCGGAGGCCGCTCTCCGGATCAAAAAATGCTATTCCGCCTGTCGGATTATCGCCCCCGCCTTCGTCCTTCGTGCGACGGCGTGCCTGTGCGCGCCTGGTCCAAGGCAAAGGATATCCTGACATGACCTCCATCACGCCGTTTCTCTGGTTCGACAACAATGTTCCTGATGCCGTCGCCTTTTACAAATCCGTATTCCCCAACGCCAAAGTCGAGACCGTCAGCGACTTCATGGCGGTGTTCGAGCTCGAAGGGCAGCGCTTCCACGCGCTCAATGGCGGGCCGCAATACCGGTTCAACGAGGCGGTGTCGTTCTTCGTCAGCGTCGAGACGCAGGAGGAGGTGGATTACTTTTGGCAAGCGCTCACCGCCGACGGCGGCGAGGAATCCCGCTGCGGCTGGCTCAAGGACAAGTTCGGCCTGTCCTGGCAGGTGATCCCATCCGCGCTCGGCCGCTATCTCAGCGATCCTGATCGCACCAAGGCGAACCGCGTCATGCAGGCGATGATGGGGATGCGGAAGCTCGTGATTGCGGAGTTGGACAAGGCGTATGCGGGGTGAGGGCGTAACCCACCGCTTCCGTCACCGCAGCAGCAGACTTGGTAGGTTACGCCTGGCGGCTTGCGCTTCGCGCAATCCGCCAGGCTAACCCGCCCTACGAGGACAGTGTTCCACATCGCCAATTTGCCTCGTATCGCTATACTGTCGACCTCAGCGAATGGTGATCTCATGGCAAGAGCGTTGGAAGGCAAGGTTGCGGCCGTGACCGGGGCGGCGTCGGGCATCGGGTTGGCGAGCTCTGAAGCGATGCTGGCCGCGGGCGCGCGCGTGGTGATGGTCGATCGTGACGAGGCTGCGCTCAACACGCTTCGCGACAAGCATGGCGATGCCGTGATCCTGCTGGTCGTGGACCTGCTCGACCCCAAAGACTGCGCGACGTTGCTGCCGCGCGTGCTGGAGAAGGCGGGGCAGCTTGACATCTTCCACGCCAACGCAGGCAGCTATGTCGGCGGCGACCTCGTCGATGCGGACACCATTGCGATCGACCGGATGCTGAACCTGAACGTCAACGTCGTGATGAAGAACGTGCACGACGTGCTGCCGCACATGATCGCGCGCCGCAGCGGCGACATCATCGTCACCAGCTCGCTGGCGGCGCATTTCCCGACGCCATGGGAGCCGGTCTATGCCTCGTCGAAATGGGCGATCAACTGCTTCGTCCAGACCGTGCGGCGCCAGGTCTTCAAGCACGGCATTCGCGTCGGCTCGATCTCGCCCGGCCCCGTCGTCACCGCGCTGCTCGCGGACTGGCCGGCCGAGAAGCTGCAGGAGGCGAGGGATTCCGGCAGCCTGCTGGAGCCCAGCGAAGTCGCCGAAGTCGTGATGTTCATGCTGACCCGCCCGCGCGGCATGACCATCCGCGACGTCGTGATGATGCCGACCAATTTCGACCTGTAGCCATGCTCTCGTAGGGTGGGCAAGGCGCGCGTCTTCGCGCGACGTGCCCACGTTCTGTCGGAAGGTGGTGGGCACGGCGCAAGGGCGCCTTTGCCCACCCTACGAGAGTTGTGTCCTTGGAGAGCGTTGCGGATTGCCCGATGTGCCGTAGGATGGACCCAAACATCGCTCCGGGGAGATCGCGATGGCCATCAATACTGACAAGATCGACAACGCGACGTTCGAGGAGTGATGCTTCGATGAACCGCGACCAACTGGCTGCTGCCTATGCGGCGCCTGGCCGCTACTATCACAATCTTGCGCATATCGAGGATTGCCTGGCCGCGCTCGCGCGGGTCGAGGGTCTTTCGGCAGCCGAGCGCGAGACGCTGACGGAGGCGATCTGGTGGCACGATGTCGTTTACGATCCGACCCGGTCCGACAATGAGGAGCGCAGCGCAGAGCTCGCCGAGCAGCACGTTCGCGCCGAGCTTCGTCAGGAGGTCGGCCGCCTGATTCGCCTGACGAAAACGCACGATGTTGCTGCCGGCGATCGCTTGGGGGCCTTCCTGATTTCGATCGACCTCAGCATTCTCGGCGCTGATCCCGTGCGCTACAATGCCTATGCCGCAGCGATCCGCCGCGAGTTCGGCCATGTCAGCGAGCACGACTATCGCATCGGCCGCGCCCGTGTGCTGCGCCGTTTCGCGGCCCGCGAGGTGATCTTTCCCGACCCGGATTTCGCCGGGGTGTATGACCGGCAAGCCCGGGCCAATCTGGCGCGGGAGCTGGCAGCGCTGGGCGGCGGCGGCGGTGCGTAGGGTGGGTTAGCCGCTCACAAGCGTGGTCCATCGACACGGAACGGCGCAAGGCGTAACCCACCACTTGTGCATTCGCGGAGGCAGAAGCGGTGGGTTACGCCGCGCGGCCGCGCTTCGCGCCGCCGCACAGCTAACCCACCCTACGCAGCAATCCACGCCGCCAGTGCCCGCCACGGCTCGATCGTCCAATGCCCGGACGCAGCACCGGACGGAGACGGCAGCACAAAAATCTCCGGCCAGCTCGCATCGCGCACCTGCTGCCCCAGCGCAATCGCAGCTGACGGCCTGCCGTAAAACAGGCTCGCCGCCTTCTTGCTCGTGAACGCAATCGTGCGCGGCCGATACTTTTCCATCTTCGCCCTGAAGCCCGGCAGATCGATCGTCTCCGCCGCGATCTGGTGATCCATCCCCGCGCCTGACTTGGAGAGATCCGTGAAGCCGATGCCGAGCTCGATCAGGCTCGCGAACTCGCTTGGCTGATCGCGCCGCGGCGTGATCCCGGCCTCATGGATCGCGCGCCAGAACCGGTTGCCGGGATGGGCGTAGTAATGCCCAAGCTCCGCCGAGCGCGTCGAGGCGGCGGTGCCGACGAAGACAAGGCGAAGGTTTTCGCGGAGCTGGTCGGGGAGGCGGTGGGTTTCAATCAAGTCAATCGTCCGTCGCGTCGTAGCCCGCATGAAGCGAAGCGCAATGCGGGAGCTGGATCGGCGGATAAGGTGGTCCCGGATTGCGCTTCGCTCCATCCGGGCTACGGATTCCGATCCTGCGCGCCGCCGGCCGCGGCAGCGCCTTCGCCGATCCCCAGGTGACGCCGATCCCGAATTCGCAGAAGCGGTGGGTTACGCCTCCCGGATTGCGCTTCGCGCATCCGCAAGGCTAACCCACCCTACGAGCTGAATGCTGCTTGATAGAGCGAAGAGTCCCTCACAGCACCCGATTACTCTCCTTCACCTTCTCCGCATCCAGATACAAGCTCTCGCCCATCTCCTTGAACTTCGCGCTCATCCTGGCCATGCCGTCTTCGGCGGTGCCGGCCATCGACATGCCCACGCTGTTCGGATCGTTCAACGTTGCCGCGTAGTCCCGCACGTCCTGGGTGATCTTCATCGAGCAGAATTTTGGGCCGCACATCGAGCAGAAATGGGCGACCTTGTGGGCTTCCTTCGGCAGGGTCTCGTCGTGGAAGCTCTTTGCCGTGTCCGGATCGAGGCCGAGGTTGAACTGGTCGGTCCAGCGGAATTCGAACCGCGCGCGGGACAGGGCGTCGTCGCGCAGTTGCGCGGCGGGGTGGCCCTTGGCGAGGTCGGCGGCGTGGGCGGCGATCTTGTAGGTGATGACGCCGGTCTTGACGTCGTTACGGTCGGGCAGGCCGAGATGCTCCTTCGGCGTGACATAGCAGAGCATGGCGCAGCCGAACCAGCCGATCATGGCGGCGCCGATCCCTGAGGTGATGTGGTCATAGCCCGGCGCGATGTCGGTTGTCAGCGGCCCAAGCGTGTAGAACGGCGCTTCGCCGCACTCCTTGAGCTGCTTGTCCATGTTGATCTTGATCTTGTGCATCGGCACGTGGCCGGGGCCTTCGATCATGACCTGGCAGCCCTTGTCCCACGCGATCTTCGTGAGCTCGCCGAGCGTTTCGAGCTCGGCGAATTGCGCGCGGTCGTTGGCGTCGGCGATCGATCCCGGTCGCAGGCCGTCGCCGAGCGAGAACGAGACGTCGTATTTGCGCATGAGGTCGCAGATCTCGTCGAAATGGGTATAGAGGAAGCTTTCCTTGTGATGCGCCAGGCACCACTTCGCCATGATCGAGCCGCCGCGGCTGACGATGCCGGTGACGCGGTTCGCGGTGAGGTGGATGTATTGCAGGCGCACGCCGGCGTGGATGGTGAAATAGTCGACGCCCTGCTCGCACTGCTCGATCAGCGTGTCCTTGTAGAGCTCCCAGGTCAGCTTCACCGGATCGCCGTTGCACTTCTCCAGCGCCTGATAAATGGGAACGGTGCCGATCGGCACCGGCGCGTTGCGCAGGATCCATTCGCGCGTGGTGTGGATGTTGCGCCCCGTGGAGAGGTCCATCACGGTGTCGGCGCCCCAGCGGATCGCCCACACCATCTTCTCGACCTCTTCCTCGACCGACGACGTCACCGCCGAGTTGCCGATATTGGCGTTGATCTTGGTCAGGAAGTTGCGGCCGATGATCATCGGCTCGAGCTCGGAGTGGTTGATGTTGGAGGGAATGATGGCGCGGCCGCGCGCGATCTCGCTGCGGACGAACTCCGGGGTAATGAAGGCGGGGACGGCGGCGCCAAAGCTTTCGCCGTCGGCAAGGGCGGCTTCGGCGCGCTCGAGCTGCTGCTTGCGCCCGAGATTTTCGCGCGCCGCGACGTAGATCATCTCCTTGGTGATGATGCCGGCGCGGGCGAATTCGAGCTGGGTGATCTTGTGGCCGTCGAGGCCGCGCAAGGGCTTGTGATAGGCCGAGAAGGCGCGCGCGGCCTTGTCGGTGGAGACGCTGCCATTGTCCTCGGGCTTGATCTGCCTGCCCTCATATTCCTCGACGCCGCCGCGCTCCAGCACCCATTGCTTGCGGTTGCGGGGCAGACCGGCGTTGACGTCGATGGTCACGGACGGATCGGTGTAGGGGCCCGAGGTGTCGTACACCGGCAGGTTCGGCTCGCCGGCGCCTTCGGACAGGATGATCTCGCGCAAGGGCACGCGCAGATCGGGCGCGGCGTCCGGGGAAGCGAAGATCTTTCGCGAGGAGGGCAACGGGCCGGTGGTGACGGCGGGGACGGTTTTTTCGGGGTTGGAGCGAATGTTCATGGGGTCCTCCGGTTAATTCTGTTGTGCGTGCGCCAAAGCGACGGCGGTGAGATCTTGCTCCGTCATTGCGAGGAGCTCTTGCGACGAAGCAATCCAGAGTCCCTCCGCGGAACGATCCTGGATTGCTTCGCTGCGCTCGCAATGACGAGCGGAGAGAGTTTCGGTCATGCCGCCTCCTTTTGGCCCAGCCACTGACGCACGCGCGCATCCGGGTCGGCGTTCTGGGTGACGTCGCTGACGACGGCAATGGAATCCGCACCCGCCGCAAAAATCTCCGCGGCGTGCTCGAACTTGATGCCGCCGATCGCGACCAGCGGGATGGTGCCGATGCGCTGCCTCCACTCCGTGATCTTGGGAATGCCCTGAGGTTCGAACCGCATCGATTTGAGCGTGGTGAAGAAGATCGGGCCGAGCGCGACGTAGTCAGGCTTGGCCTCGAGCGCGGTCGCGAGCTCGTCGTCGTCATGGGTGGAGATACCGAGCGAGAGGCCCGCTTCGCGGATCGCCTTGAGGTCGGCCTCCGCCAGATCCTCCTGGCCGAGATGCAGATATTTGGCGCCGGCGACGATCGCCGCGCGCCAATAATCGTTCACGACCAGCTTGGCTTGCGTGCCTTTCGTGATCGCGAGCGCATCGGTGACGATCTGCAAGGCCTGCGCGTCGTCGAGATTCTTCACGCGCAGCTGGATGGTGCCGACGCCGAGCCTGGTCAGGCGTTCGACCCACGCCAGGCTGTCGACCACAGGATAAAAGCGATCAGGATACGCGTCGCGATCAGGATACGGCATGCCAGAACGGGGTCCCAACGACAGGGGTGGAAGGAGAGGCGAAGTCGCGGGCGTTCATCAGCCCGGCCTCATAAGCGGTGCGGCCGGCCTCGATGCCGAGGCGGAAAGCCTTGGCCATGGCGACGGGATCGGCGGCCTTGGCGATCGCGGTGTTGAGCAGCACGGCGTCATAGCCGAGCTCGAGCGCTTCAGCCGCATGGCTCGGCGCGCCGATGCCGGCGTCGACTACCAGCGTGACGTCAGGCAGCCGCTCGCGCAGCAGCTTGAGCGCGTCGCGGTTGATGATGCCCTTCGCGCTGCCGATGGGGGCGGCCCACGGCATCACCACCTTGCACCCCGCTTCGACCAGGCGATTGGCGACCGAGAGATCCTCGGTGCAATAGGGGAACACCTCAAAGCCGTCCTTGATCAGGATGGTGGCGGCCTCGACGAGGCCAACGACGTCGGGCTGCAGCGTGTCGTTGTCGGCGATGACCTCCAGCTTGATCCAGGAGGTGCCGAACAATTCGCGGGCTAGCTTTGCGGTCGTCACGGCCTCGCGCACGGTGCGGCAGCCGGCGGTGTTCGGCAGCACCGCGACGTCGAGCTCGCGGATCAGCTTCCAGAACGATTCGCCAGTCTTGCCGCCCGCGGATTCGCGCCGCAGCGACACCGTGACGATGTTGGAGCCGGAGGCGCGGATGGCGTCCTGCATGATCGCAGGCGAGGGATAGAGCGCGCTGCCGATGAGCAGGCGGGAGGCGAAGGTCTTGCCGTAGAAGGTCACCATGGCTCTAATTTCCTTGCAGGCAACTTGCACAGACCGTCATCCTGAGGTGCGCGCATTTGCGCGCCTCGAAGGATGACAGCGCCCTTGCGGCCATTCTTCGAGGCGAGCCGAAGACGGCTCGCACCTCCAGCGACGAGCGCTTCGCGCTCGCGCGGGGATGACGGCTGAGTTCGTGGAGGCATTCATTCCATCACCCTCCCTGCCGCGGCGTGATGATCTCGATCTCGTCGCCGGGCTTCAAGCTCGTCTCGGCCCAGCGGCTCTTCGGCACGACGTCGTAATTGAGCGCGATGGCGAAATGCGTGCCCTCATAGTCGAGCTCGGACAGCAGCGCATCGACGCTGGCTGAACTGATCTCGCGCTGTTCGCCGTTGACGATTACAAGCATTGGACGATCACGCGCATTGCATCACCTCGTTGTCGATCTGGCCGCGCTCGACGAAAGCCAGCGTCAGCTCGGCGAGGGCGGGGGCGATCAGGAAGCCGTGGCGGTAGAGCCCGTTGACGCTGATCTTGCCGCCGTGCACGCCGATGCGCGGCAGATTGTCGGGATACGCAGGGCGAAGGCCGGAGCCGAATTCGACGATGCGGGCCTCGCCGAACGCCGGATGCACGGCATAGGCGGCGCCCAAGAGCTCCAGCGCCGAGCGGACGCTGACACCGGTGTCCTCGGCCTCGATCGAGGTCGCGCCCAGCATGAACAGATTGGCCTCCCGCGGGATCACGTAAAGCGGCCAGCGCGGATGGATCAGCCGCACCGGGCGCGACAGCTGCACCTCGCGGGTCTCGATCAGGATCATCTCGCCCTTGACGCCGCGCAAGCCGGGCTGTTCCTCGCGCGCGGCAAGGCCGCGGCAGTCGATCACGAGGCCATCAAGATCGGCGGCCGTGACGTCGCTGCCGAACTTGATGGTGCCGCCGGCGGCCTTGATGCGCTCGTGCAGCTTCGGCAGCACGCGGCGCGGCTCGACATGGCCCTCGGTCGGGAAGAACAGCGCCTCGCGAAAACGGCCTTCCAGCGACGGCTCGAGCGCGGCGAGGCCCGCGGCATCGAGCCGGCGATGGCCCTCGGTCATCCGGGCAAAGCGCTCGAAATCGTTGCGCTCGCGCGGATGGGCGACGACCAGCGAGCCGTTGAAGGGGGTGTCGGGCAGCTCGCGGCGCCAGATATCGAGCGAGCGAAGCCCCAGGCGGCTGATGATGGGCTCGGCGACCTCCGCCTCGCAATAGGGCGCAAGCATGCCGCCGGCCCAATGGCTGGTGGCATCGGTCATGTCAGCGTCACTGCGCTCGTGCAGGGTCACGGCGTGGCCGGCCTGCGCGAACAGCAGCGCCTGCCAGGCTCCGGCGATGCCTGCGCCGATGATGGATACCGGGGAATCCGGTCGCTTGGTCGTCTGCAACATCCCTGTCCCTTCGCCGGCATGACCCGGATCAGGTTCAAAGGGTCACCGCGGTCCTGGGCGTGCTTGCCGAAGTGCAGGCTTGCCCATTTAGCGGTATCTCAGCTCCTCCTCGGAGCACCCCTCGGAACGGCTCTAATGTAGGCCAGTAGGACAGGGTGGTCAACGCATGTTGCAGCCCCGTCATTCCGGGGCGGTCCGCAGGACCGAACTCCGGTGCGCAATTGCGCACCTGAGAATCTCGAGATTCCGGGTCTGGTGCTTCGCACCATCCCGGAATGACGATCAATCGTGTGGAACCTGCGCCCGCGCGTTGCGGAGCTGCTGGGCCAGCTTGCGATGCGGCGCGGGGCCGAACATCGGCTGCGGATTGCCGTTCGGCTCCAGCTGAGGCTCGAAGCTTGCCTCTCGCACCATCTCCTGACGCTGCCGCTTTGCAGCATAGTAATAGCCGCCCGCGAAATAACGCACGGCCCGGTCGTGATCGCCATTGGCAGCGTGATAGGCACCGGCGAGGTATTTGACGGCATAGGTGAGATTGGTGTTGGGGTCGCGCAGGCCGCTCGCATCGCCGGTGTAGCCGAGGCCGCGGGCGGTCGCGAGCTTGATCTGCATCAGCCCGATGGTGCCGCCATGGCCGACCAGGCCCGGCTGATAGCGGCTCTCGCGCACGATGACGCGATGCACCAGCGCCTCCGGCACGCCGTTGGCGCGCGCATGCATCGCGACCATCTCTGCATAGTCGGCCTGGCCTGCGATTGCGGCCTGCGGCAATATCAGCCCGACTGCCGCGAGAACGGCGATGCGCAAAATTTTCATTGAAATGTTCCCCGGCAGAACTGACCTGGACCGTGCGCGTTAGGCCTGCCGAACACGGCGATGATGTGGCGAAACGCCGCCACCGGCGATTTTCGCCGAGCCGTCGTTTTTACGACTCAAACATGGGTTAGGTTCGGAGCCGGCGGAGTGCCTTACGCGACAGCAGGTCTGTCCCTTGGTGCATCCGCCCAAAAACCGCACCACCAGCATTCGGGAGGACGTCCGTGACCCCAGCAGACATCGGCGACATCCCCACGCAGAATCCGTGTGCACAATGCGGGACACCGATCCCGTTCCCGGACTGGATCGAGCCGGGCGAGGGACGCATTTCCTATCTCTGGAAATGCCAGGCTTGTGGCTATCACTTCGAGGCGATCGCGATCTTCGATGAGCCCGTGACCGTCCCGCTCGCGGCCTGAGGCCAAGGCCTTAGGCGGCCAGCCGCGGCTGCTGCCATATCGGCAATTGCATTCGGACGATCAGCCCGTGCGGTCGGCGATCGTGCAGTGACAGCTCGCCGCCATGGGCGAGCGCGATTGCGCGCGCGATCGACAGGCCAGGGCCGAAGCCGGTCGCATGGTCCATGGTGCGCGCATCCTCGCCGCGCACGAACGGCTCCAGCATCTCCTGCTTGCGCGCGTCCGAAATGCCGGGGCCGTCATCCTCGACATCGATGACGAGTTTTGTGCTGGATACATCGAGGCGGATCCTGACCTCGGCGCCGAAGCGCACCGCGTTCTCGATCAGGTTGGTGACGCCGCGATGCAGATCGTCGGGCCGCGCTGCGGCGGTCGCGGATGGCGGGCCTTCGTAATGCACGACATGGCCCATGTCGCCGAACTGGTCGGCGATGAGCTGCAGCGTAGAGGCGATATCGACCAGCGTCACCGCCTCGATCTTGCGGTCGTTGCGCAGCAGCGACAGCACGCTCTCCAGCATCGAGCGCATCTGGTCGAGGTCAACAAGCATGCGCTTGCGGTTGCCTTCGTCCGCGATGAACTCGGCGCGCAGGCGCAGCCGCGTGATCGGCGTGCGCAGATCGTGGCTGATCGCCGCCAGCATCCTGGTGCGATCCGACGCGCGCGAGATCTGCGACGAGGCGCGGCCGGTCGTCGGGCCTCGCCGAGCCGAGCAGCAGCGCCGCATCGGTCAGCTGATGCGCGCCATCAGGCGACGTGTCCGGGCGACCTTGCGGCACAGGCCGAGGCCGTCTTCGCCGGGCAGCATGACGTCGAGGATGATGAGATCAACGCGGTGGTCGGCGATGGCTCGCGACATCTCGCGGGGAACTGTGCGCCTCGCGCGTTCCAGGAACTTTTCCTCGCGCCGCAGTGCCGCAAAGGCGCGACGAAATTGCCGCACCTTGGGAACTGCTGCTGACCCTCGCTGTTTTCTCCGCACGAGTTTTCTGCTGAAGGAGAGGACAAACCATGTTGATGAAATCGATCGCTGCCGGCCTGGCCGGCACTGCCTTGCTTGCGACCGTTGCGTTTGCGCAGAACCCGGCCGCTACCACCGCCGACAAATCGCCCACCGCTTCGACCGCGACGACGACAACCACGAGCGCGTCGGGCGAATGGCGCGCCTCGAAGATGGCAGGCGTGAAGGTTTATAACGAGGCGAACGAGAACATCGGCTCGATCAACGACCTGCTGATGGACAAGAGCGGCGCCGTGAAAATCGCTGTGATTGGCGTCGGCGGCTTCCTCGGCATGGGCGAGCATCTCGTTGCCGTGCCGTATGAGAAGTTGAAGTTCGTCAATGAGGCCGTGGCCTACACCGGCGCCGGGACGAACCCGGGCGCCAAGCCCGCTGCGACCACGACGACGGGTGCTGCGACCGGCACCGAGAAGACGACGACCACCACGACGGCGTCGTCCAGTTCGAAGTGGTATCCTGACCACGCCGTGTTCAACGCGACCAAGGACGAGCTGAAGAACATGCCCGAGTTCAAGTACTCGGAGTAATGGGCTTTTAAACGCCTGAACGCAGCGCGCCCGGTTTTCACCGGGCGCGCCGTCGTGTCTTTTTCTCGGGGAGAATATCCTCAATTCCCCTTCACTAGCGGGCAGCCGCCCTTGTCGAGCGGTCGGAAGGCCTCGTCGCCGGGCACGGTGGCGATCAGCTTGTAGAGGTCCCACTCGCCTTTGGATTCCTCGGGCTTCTTGACCTCGAACAGATACATGTCGTGGACCATGCGGCCGTCGATGCGGATCTTGCCGTTCTTGGCGAAAAAGTCGTTCACCGGCGTCTTGCGCATCTGCTCCATCACCTTCGGCGCTTCGTCGCTCTTGATGGCCTCGATCGCCTTCAGATAGTGCATGGTCGCGGAATAGAGGCCGGCCTGGATCATGGTCGGCATGTGCCCGACCTTGTCGTTGAAGCGTTTGGAGAAGGCGCGGGTTTCGTCATTCGTGTCCCAGTAGAAGGCATCGGTGATGATCAGGCCCTGCGTCGCCTTGATGCCGAGCGAGTGAACGTCGGTGATTTCCATGAGCAGCGCGATCATCTTCTGGCCGCCTTGCGTGATGCCGAATTCGGCGGCCTGCTTCAGCGCATTGGTGGTGTCGCCGCCGGCATTCGCCAGCGCGACCACCTTGGCCTTCGAGGCCTGGGCCTGCAGCAGGAAGGACGAGAAGTCCGACGAGTTGAGCGGATGGCGAACGTCGCCGAGCACCTTGCCGCCGCTCTCCTTGACGACGTTGGCGGCGTCGCGCTCGAGCGCCATGCCGAAGGCGTAGTCGGCGGTGACGAAGAACCAGGTGTCCTCGCCGCGCTTCACCATCGCCTTGCCGGCGACGTTCGACAGCGCATAGGTGTCGTAAGTCCAGTGCACCGTATTGGGCGAACATGCCGGACCGGTGATGTCGGACGAGCCGCCGCCGGAGTTGAGATTGATCTTGTTCTTCTCGCGCGTCAGCGCCGAAATCGGCAGCGCGACCGAGGAGGTCGGCACGTCGAGGATCGCGTCCACCTTCTCGTTGTCGTACCAGTTGCGGGCGATGTTGACGCCGACGTCGGGCTTGTTCTGGTGGTCGGCGGACACGACCTGGATCGGCACGCCAGCGACCTTGCCGCCGTAATCGGCGACGGCCATCTCGACAGCGGCGAGCGAGCCCTTGCCGGTCGCGTCGGCGTAAAGGCTCGACATATCCGTGAGCACGCCGAGCTTGACGACGTTGTCGGAAATCTGCGCCTGTGCCGCGAGCGGTGTGGCGGCGACGGCGAGGCCGGCCGCGACCGCGGCGATGAGTTTATGCATATCGTTTCTCCCTGTGTATTGTCGTTGGGGCGTTGTTGCGGGGACTGTTCTAGCGGCTATCGGCGATCGCAGCTAAGCGCCCCGCGCCATAGCAGAATGCAAAATCGGAAGGGGCGGGCGGTGTTCCTAACCCTCTCCCCTTGGAGGAGAGGGTGGCCAGCGGCGAGACGGGTGACGGGTTCTCTCCGCGAGTCCAACTCTCAATTGAATCCGCGGACAGATACGCCTCATCCGGCGCTTCGCGATTATGCCGAGGCCTTGTGCGAGGAGATCAGGAGCGCTGTCCGGTGATCCGCACCCGCAGCGGCATCAAGGATCACCCGGCGCTGAAGCACGAACTCGCGAACCGCCTTCGTGGTCCGGACGCTGAGCCGACTGGGCTAACTACGAACCGGTACGCGCCTCGCCCGGTCGTCCGCCGGGAAGCGCGCCATGAGCTCGGCCGAGCGGGAGCTGCTGCACCGGGCGGCCAAGCCCAACGTCAGCGACGAGATGGTCGGCTTGTTCGCGACCGGCATAGAGATCGTCGCGGCCGGCGATCATCAGCGGTGGTAAGAGCACGGCGGCCGGCGCGCCGAATATCTGGCCATCAGCAAGAAGCTAGACTGGTCTTTGATCGGCGTCGTCGGCGGCCCCTCCGTGTTTTATCCCGCGCTGGACGGCCCGCCGCCGGGCTACCTGATGTCGCCCATGGCGTGTATCAGGACTGGCCGATCATGCAGGCTTGGCGGAAGGCGCCGCTGGCCGCGCTGGAGGCGAGAAATAAGCAGCATTGACCTCCTTACGGTGTGCGAATTAGACCAGTGATTTGGGGCTTGATGAATGCTGGGGCACCGGGGGCGATGAACAGTCTTAGTCCTTTCCAACCAAAGCGCGATGCACCGTTGACCGGCGGTGCGCGCTTCATTCGCGGCTTCACTCGGATCGGCGCGGTCGTTGCCGTGCTGGTGGCTGTGATCGGCCTCGCGATTACGTACGGTATCGTCAACGAGGGCTACAGTAGAGAAGTGAGCGTCCAAAGGAACGCTCAGTGCATCGCGCGGCTGTCACGCGCGGGCTACGTCTTCAAACTGAAATATCCATCGATCGACAGCCGAACGCTCGACTACGACGTGAACGGTTGCTCGGACTACGGCCTCTATGGCAAGTCGGTAGGCGAGATCATTGCAATCGCAGACTCGCCGGCTCCGACATTCATGACGAGCGAGGCAGCTTCCGCGCTCGGGATGGGCCTGATCATCACCGGCATCTGTGCCATCCTCGCCTATGTCCTCTTCTGGGTGATTGGCTGGGTGTTCGCCGGCTTCACGAGGGACGCATAGCTGTAAAAGAGGGCTGGAAACGTGGCTCAATCTGACGATGGTGCTGCAGTATATTTTCTTTTTGGGTTGGTAGCTCTTTGGTTCTTTGCTCCAGACAGTTGGACGAATGCGCTCTGGTATGGCGTCAAATACCAAGTTGGCTTTGACAAGGTCCAGACGAGCACCAAACCAAAAGACTGCGACTTCATGCACGCGCCTCTCGGCGACAAAGGCTGCAGTTACAAGGCGCATGTGAAGGCCTATAATGCGAGCGGTGCGTTAGTCAGCGGCGAGGACGCGCCAAAATATGGGCGCGATAGCAAAACCGGAAGCTCCATCATCTCTTATAACGACGGCAAGACGTGGGACTGGTATGCAGGGGATGTTCCTGATCCTAAAGTGGCATCCGTCGTGGTTTTTTGGCTCAAGGAGTAGGCGGACTATGCCTGCGCCTCGGCAAGATCGCCGGAGCCGACCGCCCATGCATTCGTTCGAGATCGCCGGCACTGAACATCGGCCGACGTGCCGACGCATCAGCGAGGCCCGCAAGCGATCTGAACGGCTGCGCCGAAAATCTGGGAGAGCATGGAGTTACCGTGGGCCAAACAAGTCTGGTTCTCGCGAAACAGGAGCGATCATCAGGTCGGTATTTGAATGGCCCTTGAGCGTCGTCGTTTCCACTTGCTTGTCGTCAGTTGCGAGCAATTCCGGCTGGCCGAAGGCCTCTATGGCTTCGACAACATCGACGACAGGGAACTCGCGCCGCTCAACCAGAATCCTCACGACCTCTCGATGCGCCGGACGCGGCAGCGAGACCTCTTTGGGCATTTGCCCGTCCGCATCAATGAAAGCCTGTACGATGCGCCAACCCTCGTAAAAGGTCTGCATGAAGTCTTCATCGTGATGCAGCGGGCAGATGATGAGGTTCTTTCCGTCGTCCTTCCGAACGATGTCTTTTGCGCCTTGCTTCGTCGGCACGATGCCGATGCGAAGTCCAGCGGCCCCCTCAAGTTGAGACGGATTGATCTTCACGGTCGTCGCCACCCAACGTTCTAACCCGGTGTAGCCGACGAACAAGTCAGCTTTCCAAAGACCGCGAATTGAGTATGGCAGCGCCAGTCGCGTCTTTCTGTTTCGGAATGCTCCGGCGATCTGGTTAAGGTGGCGCTTCAACTTCGCGGGTTGGCCGCGCGTCCCGTACAGAAGCCGCGAGTCATCTGTGAGGATGTCACCCGCAGTGTCGATTAACTGCTGCGTTCCGGTTTTTTCGAGACCGAACAACAGCGAGCGAGGGGGCGCTTGCCCGTTCAACTTACACAGCTTTGCCGCGTCTTCTATCCGCTCAAGCACGCGGGCATCGCCCCTGCTGATCGCCTCATGCACTGCGTACTCAAAGCAGATGCCACAGTCGCCATCGCCAGCTTTGTAGAGCCGAGGTAGCATCTTCAGCTTGATCTGATCATATCCGCCCGCCTCGGCAACTATATCGGCCTTCAAGGCATAGAGAGTGCCCGTAAGAATTGGGCGAACCACGGCAGTGAGCGCCAACACTTCATCGCTCACTGGATTCAGTTGCACTTGTTCACGTATCCGCATGCATTCCCCAGCGGCGAAGTCGCGGCCTACGTCCGGTCGTGACGACGGGGGTCGCCATTGCCCTTAGCAAACGCTTCTCTGAGCGGCGCAAGTGCCTCTGCTCGTCGGCGTGCATTGTTGCGGCGACGGATGATGCCGCGAATGGTCTCGCGACTGAGGTCGAACTCCTTGCCAAGCGCAGTCAACGACAGACCGGAAGCGCGGCCCTCTTCGTAGAGGGCGCAAATGCGCTTGTTCCGCTCGGTGACGTGAGGATAGCGGTCGCTAGGCACGCTGAGCATTCTCCCAAAGGCTGCTCACAGTGTAGCTGATTCTCTCTTGTAGCCACTGCGCGTGGCCGGACCCGTACTTCTCCGCCTCGGCGTAGCAGTACCCCACTAGAATATTTGGGACGTTCGAGAGCCCCCGCCGGCGAGACCGAAAGGAGGCGGCCTGACCGTTGATATCATTGCACTATTTTCGCTATCTCGGCTCCCGCAAGGGAAGAAGGAAGAGGGCATTACGCGCCGCCCTTGAGCCGCTCGTTACGCCGGCGCAGGCCTTCCAGCGTGGCGAGCAGGATCACCGAGACCGTCGTCAGGATCACCGCGGCTGCCGTGATCGTCGGGCTGATGTTCTCGCGGATGCCGCTGAACATTTCGCGCGGCAAAGTGCGCTGCTCGGGCCCTGCCATGAACAGCACGATCACCACCTCGTCAAAGCTGGTCGCGAAGGCGAACAGTGCACCCGATGCGAGTCCCGGCAGGATCAGCGGCAGGATCACCCGGCGGAACGCCAGAAGCGGTGAGGCGCCGAGCGAGGCGGCGGCGCGGGCGAGGTTGGTGTCGAAGCTTTGCAGCGTCGCGCCGACCGTGATCACCACGAACGGCGTTGCCAGCGCGGTGTGAGCCAGGATCAGGCCGAGATAGCTGCCGGTGAGGCCAATCGGCGCGAAGAAGAAATAGAGACCGACCGCGGTGATGACGCCGGGCACGACCACCGGCGACAGCACGAAGGCCAGCACCAGCGGCTTGAGCCGGCTCTTCCACTGCGCCAGCCCAAGGGCTGCCAGCGTGCCAAGAACCATCGACAGCAGCGTCGAGGCCACGCCGATGATCATGCTGTTCTTCAGCGAGTTCATCCAGCGCGGCGAGCTGATGAAGTCGTCGTACCAGCGCAAGGAGAGGCCCGGCAGCGGATAAGTGAGATACGAACCGGAGCTGAAGGACAGCGGCATGATCGCCAGGATCGGCGCGATCAGGAAGATGAAGACCAGCGTCGAGATGACGATGGTTGCGGTCCAGGCGATGCGCTGGCTGGGTGTGCGCAAGGAGGAAGCGTCGTTCAATTCTTCATCCCTCCCGTCACCTGCTGGCCCTGCACCAGCTTGCCATAAACGAGCGCGAGCAGCACGGTCGCGAGCAGCAGCACCGCGCCCAGCGCCGAAGCCAGGCCCCAATTGGCTGTTTCGGTGGTGTAGAGCGCGATGAAGTAGCTGATCATCTGGTCGGCGGCGCCGCCGACGAGGGCCGGCGTGATGTAATAGCCGAGCGCCAGGATGAAGACGAGCAGGCTGCCCGCGCCGATGCCGGGTAGGGTTTGCGGCATATAGATCCGCAGGAAAGCGGTGATGGGCGATGCACCGAGCGAGGCGGCGGCACGCATATAGGCCGGCGAGATCGCCTTCATGCTGCTGTACAGCGGCAGGATCATGAACGGCAGCAGCACGTGGGTCATGGCCACGCAGACGCCGAAGCGGTTGTAGATCAGGCGCAGCGGCTCGTCGATGATGCCGAGCCAGTGCAGGCTGTCATTGACGACGCCCTTGCTTTGCAACAGCACGATCCAGGCGCAGGTTCGAACCAGAAGCGAGGTCCAGAACGGCAGCAGCACGAAGATCATCAGCAGGTTCGACCGGCCCGGCGGCAGCGTCGCCAGCAAATAGGCGACCGGGAAGCCGAGGACCAGGCAGAGCACCGTGACACCGAGGCTGATCAGGAACGTGCGGCCGAAGACATCGCGGTAGATGGCCTGATCCGGCGGAGCCGCGACGATCGCACCGTCCGCGTTCCTGACAAGGTCGAGCGCGCCGAGCAGGTAGAAGCTGGTGACCGGACCACTGGCGTCCCTGATCGTCGTCCAGGTGGCGCGGTCGCGCCAGGCCGGGTTGATCTTGCCCAGCGTCTCCCTGGCCGTGCCCGGCTCCGGCATCGCTTTCAGATTGCGTGCGGTGCTGGTGAGGATTGTGCGAAAACCGTTTTGGGCGTAGTTAAGCCGCTTGGCCGCGATGGCGATGGTGCCGGCGGCGCGCGCCGCCTGAATGTCGCTTGCCAGGGCGGCATAGGCCTTTTCGTCCGGCACATCCTTGCCGTCCCAGCCGGCGAGAGCCGCGACCGTCTGCGGCAGAACCTGGCGCACCTCGTGGTCATCGACCGCGTGCCACAGCATGCCGGCGATGGGCCCGGCGAAGGTGAACAGCAGAAACAGCAGCAGCGGCAGAACCAGCGCCAGCGCCTTGATCTGGCGCGCGCGCTCCGCCCGCTTCAGGCGGCGCTTGAGCGACACGTTGGTCTTCACATCCGCGCCGGTGAGGGAGGCTGCTGTCATGGGTTGATCATTTCAGGCAAGGGGCGGTGCGCCGGCGAAAGGGTCTCGCCCCTCCGCCCGCACCGCACGCGAGTTCGGCCGCGCTACTTCGCGGCCCATTTGTTGAAGCGCTCGGTCAGCTTGTCGATGTTCTCGAGCCAGAAGGCGACGTTGATCTCGACCGCGTTCTTGATGTTGTCAGGCGCCGTCGGCAGATCCTTCAGGACGGCCGGCGGGATCAGGGCGGCGGCATCCTTGTTCGAGGTGCCGTAGGCAATGTTCTGCGACAGCTTGGACTGGTTCTCCGCCTTGCCGACGAAGTCCAGGAACTTGTAGGCCGCGTCCTTGTTCGGGCTGCCCTTCAGGATGACCCAGCTGTCGAGCGTGAACAGCGCGCCGTCCCACACCATGCCAAAGTTCTTCTTCTCGTTCTTGTTCGCAGTGTCGATCCGGCCGTTGTAGACCGAGGTCATGGCCACCTCGCCGGAGGCGAGCAATTGCGGCGGCTGGGCACCGGCCTTCCACCAGACGAGGTCGCCCTTGATGGTGTCGAGCTTCTTGAACGCGCGATCGACGCCTTCGTCGGTCGCCAGCACCTTGTAGACGTCCTTCGGTGGGACGCCGTCGGCCATGAGGGCGATCTCGAGTGTGGTCTTCGGGCCCTGGCGCAAGGCGCGCTTGCCGGGGATCTTCTTGGTGTCGAAGAAGTCGGCCCAGCCATTGGGCGCTTCCTTCAGCTTGTCCTTGTCGTAGCCGAGCACGAAATCATAGAGGATGGCGCCGACGCCGCAGGGATTGACCGACGGCTGGATATAGGCGGCCTCGCCGCCGATCTTGGAATAATCCAGCTTCTCGTAGAGGCCTTCCTCGCAGCCGACCGCGAGCTCGTCGCTCTCGACCTGCACGACGTCCCAGGTGGCGGCGCCACCCTGCACCTTGGCGCGCAACACGCCGACGCCGCCGTCCCAGGATTCGTCGTTCATGGCAATGCCTGACGCCTTCTTGAACGGCTCGAAATAAACCTTCTTCTGCGCGTCCTGATAGGCGCCGCCCCACGACACCACCGTGAGGTCACGCGCCTGCGCAACCGTCGCCAGCGCCGCGCTGGCGGTGAACGCCGCGACGAAACCCAGAGCAATCTTGCCGGTCATCTTGCTGGTCTTGCGCTTCCGCATGGTCGTTGTCCTTCTTCTGGTGAGTTGCGTTGAGGTTGATCGGTCGATCAAACGGGGTCGAGCGCGAGGCAGTCCTCGGGGCGGAAGCTGATGAAGACGCTTTCACCCGATCTCAGCCGGTCATGCGCGCCTGGTTGCAGCTTGACCATGAACTCTGTATTCCCGGCGACATCGAGCACGGCCAGCGCATGGTCGCCGAGATAGATGGTGTTCTGCACCTTGGCCGGCAGCCGGTTCGCACCGTCGCTGGAGGCGCCGTCGGGTACAATCGCGACCCGCTCCGGCCGCACCGACAGCGAGGTCGCAGCTCCCGCGCCCGAGACGTTGACCGCACGGGCCATGACGGTGCCGCCGGCGGCCAGCAAGACGCGGCAATAATCCTTGTCTGTTGTCTCGACCGTGCCTGACAGCACGTTGTTCTCGCCGACGAAATTGGCGACGAAGCTGTTCACCGGGCGCTCGTACAGCGCATCGGGCCTGTCGATCTGCTGCACGATGCCGTCGTTGAACACGGCGATGCGGTCCGACATGGTGAGCGCTTCGCTCTGGTCGTGGGTGACGTAGACGACGGTGATGCCCATGGTCTCGTGCAGCTGCTTGATCTCCAGCTGCATCTGCTCGCGCAGGCGCTTGTCGAGCGCGCCGAGCGGCTCGTCCATCAGCACCAGCTGCGGGTTGAACACCAGCGCGCGCGCCAGCGCCACGCGCTGCTGCTGGCCGCCGGAAAGCTGCCCGGGTCGCCGCTGCGCCAGCGTTTCCATCTTGATCATGCGCAGCGCAGCCTTGACGCGCTCCTGTGTTTCCGCCTTGCTCCTCTTGCGCACGGAGAGCGGGAAGGCGACGTTCTCCTCGATCGTCAGGTGCGGAAACAGCGCATAGTTCTGGAACACCATGCCGATGTCGCGCTTGTGCGGCGGCATGTTCTTGATCGGGCGGTCGGCGAGGTAGATCTCGCCCTGGGTCGGCACCTCGAAGCCGGCCAGCATCATCAACGTGGTGGTCTTGCCCGAGCCCGAGGGGCCGAGCAGCGTGATGAACTCGCCCTTTTTGATGTCGAGATCGAGGTGCTTCACCACGAGGTGCTCGCCATCATAGGTCTTCTGAATGCCGGAAAAGCGCACCAGGATGGGCGTGACCAGGCCGGCTTCCATCTTGTCTTCGTGCCCCACTACAATTTTATCTGCTACAATATTATCTGCGCGTCGTGGCGCAGATGAGCTTATCATCCTGCGACGAGAATGCCAGCGGCGCAAGCGCTTGACGCGCGCGGACCCGCCGAGAAGGCGCGCTACGGCAGCTTCGTCAGCGAGACGTTCAGCGTCCCGCCGGCTTCCGCAACCACGCGCAGCGTCCTGGAATCGAACGCGATGTCGGTCAGCGTGAGGCTGTCGATTTTGGCATCGATCCTGAGGCCGTCCTCGCTCTTCTGGTAGTCGGCGATGGCGGCTGCGATCTTCTCGCGCGCATTGGCGGCGATCGGCTTCAGGTCGAGCGTCGCTTTCTGCACCAGCGCCTGCTGCATCTGCGGCACCACCGCGCGGGCCGCGGCGCCGAGCAGGCCGAAAGCCGCCTCGGATTCCACCGCGAGCTGGATGTCGGCAAGCCGCAGCGTCTGCTGCGCCTGGTCGAGCATCGGCCGGCCCCAGATGTGCACGGTCGCCTCGGCACCCAGGCCGAGCCAGCTCTTCTTCTCCTTGGCGCGCACCAGCAGCGAGATCAGCAGGCGATCGCCTGAGGGGATGACGTTGACGCTCTTCACGGTGACGTCGACCGGACCGGAGCCGTCCTCGGGATAGGTGTGGCCGACCATTTGCGCCGCGATCAGCTTGTTGATCTCGGTGAAGGGCACGTCGATGGGAACGCCGATGTTCACGCCGGTGCCGGTCGGCGGCACGATCGAGATCTTGTCGGGGAAGGGGCAGTCCGGCTTGGTCTGCGTCGAGGTCACGCGCGTCTCGGCCTCGAGGCCGAGCAGCAAGGTCACGGCCTGCGCGTCGACGCGCGGCTGCGCCGCAATGGCGCGGGTCGGCTTCATCTCGAGCCAGAGCGGCGGCAGCGCCGCCGAGGAGCCGGCGCCCTGCAGCGGGATTGAGCGGCAGGCCTTGGCCCATTGCACCCTGGCATTGTCGCGCAGGCTGGGATCGTTGCGGATGCGCTCGGCGACGACGTTGAGCTGCTCGCCGACGGTCTTGTCGATCAGCGGCTTGACCTGCGCCGGCACGTTGACCTTGGCGCCGGCGACGTTGACGTTGGTGTCGCCGAGATTGACCTGCGCGCCCAAATTCGGCTCGAGGTGCCAGGCGGCCGCGAGCTTGGGGCGCGAGGTGACGACCACGCTGCCCCTGATCTCGGCGCTGGCATTCAAATTCTTGATGTTGACGGCGCCGATCCGTTTCGCCGCGTCGCCGCCGAGCACGCTGCCCAGGGCATCGCCGAGCGCGCCGGTGGCCTTTGCCGACAGCGACCCTGTTACGTTCAGCTTGCCGGTGATCGGCGTCGACAGCGTCAGCACGTCCTTGTCGCCGGTCGCCGACATCGGCCCGCGGGCGGCGGTCCAGCCGATATCGGCATTCTCCAGGATCTGCGAGATCGGGTTCTCGGCCTTGCCGGCGAAATTGCGCGGCGAGGCCTTCTCGGCCTGGTCGCGGATCGCCGACAGCGCGATCGCGACGGGTGCCACCACGATCGAGCTCTTCGCGGTCGGCGGCAGCGGCGGCAATTGTGCGATCGGCGGCGCCGAATTGACCACGCGCGGCGACATCAAGTCCATCGCCTTCAGGCTGATGAAAAACGACGCCGCCAGCACCGCAACAGCGATCAGCACGGTCTTCAAATTCAACGTCAGACGCATCAGTCCCCCAAGCCGCCCAACGGGGATTTTACAGGGCGGGCGAGGAGGGCGCTAGAGCGCACCGGTGGGGTGGAATTGCGGCAAACGGGTTAACGGCGGCGGCGTTGCTCGCTTTGGCCTCCGCAAGCTGCGCTCCTTTAGCTGCGCCTGGGGCGACGGACCGCTCTCACCTTGCCGCTGTCGCCGCCGCCGCAGAACAACTGGTCGCCGCCGTCGGATTCCAGCCCCGAGACCATCGTCCCCTCTGGCATATCAAGCTGCTCGAGCACCTTGCCGGTGTCAGGATCGATCCGCCTGAGGTCGCTGTCATCGCCTTCCCAGGTGCCATGCCAGAGCTCGCCGTCGACCCAGGTCACGCCGGTGACGAAGCGCTTGCTTTCGATGGTGCGGAGGATCTTTCCCGTTTCAGGATCGACCTGATGGATCTTGCGCTCGCGATATTGCCCGACCCAGAGCGAGCCCTCGGCCCAGGCCAGCCCGGAATCGCCGCCACCGCCCGGTGCTGGAATCGTGCTGACGATCGCGCCGCTCGCCGCGTCGATCTTCTGGATGCGATCCTCCGCGATCTGGAACAGGTGACGGCCATCGAACGCCGTGCCCGCATGTGCGGCGACGTCGATCGAGCGCGAGACCTCGCCGCTCGCGGGATCGAGGGCGTTCACCTTGTCGTCGGACGCGAACCAGACCTGGCTGCCGTCATAGGTGACGCCGTGCACGGACTTGACGTTCGGAAAAGGCCCGTACTCGCGGATGATCTCGGCGGCTGATCGTTTCATGGTGTGGTCCCTGTGCGGCGATCAATGAATCCTACGCTTTCAAGAGCGGCGAGGGGAGTAACAAGCCTGTCGGGAAACCCGGGACCGGCGGGGTCATCCAGCGCCGTGCCCTGCCATGGCCGAACGACTGCACCTTGTTCGATCGCGCCAGCTCCTCGAGCGCCCGCTGCACGGTGCGTGCGCTCATTCGAAGCGCGAGCGCGAGCGCCGAGCTCGACCATGGCTCGCCATCGGCAAGAATGGCAAGGACGGCGGCGTGCTTCTCCTCGACCGGGCGCGCCAGCACGATGACGTCGCGCGTCTTTCGCGGCGCCAGCTCGAAGCCCTGTTTTGTGGCGCTGATCTCGGCCAGCGGCCTGAGCTGGGTGCGGAGCCGTCCGATCTCGACGCGCAAGCGCGCACGGTGCGATTCGTCGGCGTGCCTCGCCTGGAACGCGCCCGAGATCAGCGCCTCGCGCGAGACATCTTCCGGCCATGCCTGCGCCAGCAGACGGGCGAGCGCGAACAGTACGGGCCGCGTCCCGAGCGATACGGCAATGCCCTGCCTGCGCACGACATGATGAAAGCTGTCGACGACGAGCGCGGTCGAGGTCGCGAGGCGCTCGACCTCGCCGAGCAGCAGCGGGTGCTCGCTGCCGCGTGCGATCAGGCGCGCGGCTGGCGTCTTCAGAATGAGGCTTGCGCCGTCGACCTCGGCCACCAGCGCCGGGATGTTGGCCCGTCGCGCAGCGCGGGCCGCGAGGTCAAGCGCCGCGCGCGCCTCGTTCGATTTGAGCCGCCTGATGGCGATGCCGGCAACCACGAGCTCGCGCACGACCTGGGACGCAGGCGGCAGCGGGCAGGCGCGGATCTCGGCCAGCGTCCGCTCGGCCTCATCGATCCTCCCGAGCAGGAGCAGGCGGCGCGCCTCGATGTGGCCGGCATGGGCGGCATTGGTGAGATCGCCGTGGCTTGCCAGCGTCGCCCGCGCCGCTGTGAGCGCCTTCGCCGGCCAGTTCAGGTCGCGCGAGACCAGCGCGATCTCGGCCTCCGCCACCACGCATCTGGCCCGCGCGACCGCTTCGCGCGGCCCGAAGGCGCGGGCGGCGCTGCGCAGCAGCGCCTTGGCTTTGGCGAGATCGCCGAGCTGCGCCATCGCGATGCCGCGCAGCGCCAGCGAGGGCGCATCGTTGCGCAGTGCGACGCGGTTCAGCGCGCCGAGCGGATCGCCGGCCTCCAGCGCGCGGGCGGCGGCCGTGATCAGCGACTCCATGAAAATCCCGCCACACTTGTTACTCCCACCGTGCGCCCGTCCGGTGCGAGAACTCTCCCACGGCCGACGATGTGCGGCGAGCGAGAGATTTGGAGAGCCATGATGACATCAGCCAACAAAGCAGCGACCAACGGACAGCCCGCCATGCTAACACCGCCAGTGGTCTCGGCGGAGGAGTGGGAAGCGGCCCGTCAGGTGCTGCTGGTGAAGGAGAAGGCACATACCCGCGCCCGCGACGCACTCGCCGCCGAACGCCGGCGCATGCCGTGGATGGAAGTGACCAAAACCTACGCATTCGAGACGCCATCCGGCAAGGCCAGTCTGCTCGATCTGTTCCAGGGCCGGCGCCAGCTGATCCTGTACCGGGCCTTCTTCGAGCCTGATGTGTTCGGCTGGCCCGACCATGCCTGCCGCGGCTGCTCCATGGTGGCCGACCAGGTCGCCCATGTGGCGCATCTGAACGCCCGCGACACCACGCTGGTGTTCGCCTCGCGGGCTCCGCAGCCGGATATCGCGCGGCTGAAGGCGCGGATGGGCTGGAACATTCCGTGGGTCACCATCACCGACAGCTTTGATGCCGATTTTGGCGTCGGCGAGTGGCACGGCACCAACGTGTTCTACCGCGACGGGAAACGAATCTTCCGGACCTATCTGATCAAGAGCCGCGGCGACGAGCAGATGGGCAGCACCTGGAACTATCTCGACATCACCCCGCTCGGCCGCCAGGAGGTGTGGGAGGATTCGCCTCCGGGCTATCCGCAGACGCCGACCTACAAATGGTGGAACTGGCACGACAGCTACGAGGCGGGTGCGGAGCCCGACAAGAAATGGGTCGAGGTCTCCGACGCCGGCGAGATCGCGCTCCGCACACCGGGTGCGCAATGAGCGAGGTCCATGCCGCCAGCGCCAGGCGTGACGGCAGCGAGGCCGCATCCCAGCTTGCGCCATCCCATCTTGCTCGGTGGCTGGGCCTGGCGGCCACGCCGACCTTCGCGGCCATGGCGGTGCTGACGGCCGCCTTCAGTGGCGGCCCGGCGGACATGCTCTGCTCCGCCGGGCATGGGCTGTCGCTGGGCGGGATGGTGCCGATGTATCTCTTGATGAGCGCGTTCCATTCGGCGGCGTGGCTGCGGTTGCTCTCGGGGTGGCGGGGGCGGGAGTAAGCGGCGCCTCGTGCCCGCCTCGCCCGGCCGCATCCTGAGGAGCCCGCCTTAGCGGGCGTCTCGAAGGATGGCCGCACGCACGAGCTCCAAACGAAAACGGCCCCGGCATTGCCGGGGCCGTTTGCAATTTTCTTCCAGGACCTCGCGTTACCTCAGCTCCGCGCGGCGCTCGGTCATCGGCAGCACGATCACCTTGGTGCCGACGTTGACGCGGGAATAGAGGTCGGAGACGTCGTCATTGGTCAGGCGGATGCAGCCGGAGGAGACGTGCTTGCCGATCGTGTCGGGGGCGTTGGTGCCGTGGATGCGGTAGACGGTGCCGCCGAGATACATGGCGCGGGCGCCGAGCGGGTTGCCGGGGCCGCCGGCCATGTGGCGCGGCAGATAAGGCTGGCGCTGGATCATTTCCGGCGGCGGGGTCCAGTCCGGCCACTCGGCCTTCTTGGTCACCGACTGCGTGCCGGACCAGGTGAAGCCGTCACGGCCGACGCCAATGCCGTAGCGGATCGCCTGGCCGTTACCGAGCACATAATAGAGATAGGTGTTGGGCGTATCGATGATGATGGTGCCTGGCGCTTCGCGCGTCGCATACGAAACGGTCTGGCGGCGGAAGCGGGCCGGCGTCTCGACGGCATCCTGGTTCTCTGATGGCGCGGCCTGGTAGGTCGGCGCAGAATAGGGCTGGTAAGGCTGAAGCGGCTGCGGCGCAGTCATCACCGGCAGCGGCTGGAAGAACGGGAAGAGCTGCACGGGCGCGGCTTTTGCCGGGCCGGCACATGCGATTGCAGCAACGACCACTGCACTGACGGCAACGGCGCGCGAATACGTCCTGAACGTGTCCAGATTGAACATTGGTCGCCCCTGTTTGCGTGGTGTTTCTTGGTCACCCCGGCACCGTTGCGGTGCTCCGTTGCTTAGGTTCCTAACGGAAACAAGTTTCGGGACGTTTGCGCGGAAAATCGAAAACGGTTTCATCGCGGCAAGGATTGTTTCATGACAGTTTCGTGGCCACGACGGGTCCGTTAACGAACAAAACACTGGGCCGACACTTCTGTGACGTCACACGCCTGAAATATCCGTGGTTGATGGTCGATGCCTGAGAATCATCAAACTCTCGGGATTTCCCCATGCGGGTATTAATCGCGACCGACGCCTGGCATCCGCAGGTCAACGGTGTGGTCCGGACGCTGACCTCGCTCGCTGCCGCCGCCAAGGCGCTCGATGTCGAGATCGACTTCCTGACGCCTGACGGCTTCAGGTCCTGGCCGCTGCCGACCTATCCGGGCATTCGCATTGCGTTGCCGAGCGGGAAAGAGATCGCGCGCCGGATCGAGAGGTGCGCGCCCGAAGCGCTGCACATCGCCACCGAAGGCCCGATCGGCTGGGCCGCGCGGGCCTATTGCCGCCGCAACCGCCTCGCTTTCACGACGTCCTACACCACGCGCTTTCCGGAATATGTCTCGGTGCGAACAGGCATCCCCGATGCCGTCGGCTACGCCGTGTTGCGCCACTTCCACGATGCCGCCGCCATGACCATGGTGGCGACGCCGTCGCTGCGGCAGGAGCTTTCGGCGCGCGGCTTCAAGCGCCTCGGCTACTGGGGCCGCGGCGTCGACACCGAGCTGTTTCATCCTGATTCTCCGGCCGAGCTCGATCTGCCGCGCCCGATCTTCATGACCATGGGGCGCGTCGCGGTCGAGAAGAATCTCGAAGCCTTCCTCTCGCTCGATCTGCCCGGCACCAAGGTGGTCGTCGGCGACGGACCGCAGAAGGCCGCGCTGGAGAAGAAATATCCTGACGTGGTCTTCCTCGGCGAGAAGAAGGGCGCCGATCTCACCGCGCATCTCGCCGCCGCTGACGTGTTCGTGTTCCCGAGCCTCACCGATACGTTCGGCGTGGTGCAGCTCGAGGCGCTCGCCTGCGGCACGCCCGTTGCAGCGTTTCCGGTAACGGGACCGAAGGACGTCATCGCCGATCATCCGATCGGCGCGATCGACCATGATCTGCGCGCCGCCTGCCTGCGCGCGCTCACCATGTCGCGCGAGACCTGCCGCAACTTCGCGCTGGAGCGCTCCTGGGAAAACAGCGCGCGCCAGTTCGTCGGCAATCTCACCTCACTTCAGCCCAGCCGCGCCTTGCGCGCTTCACCTCGCATGGCGCAGCGGCCGGTGCGCGGGTGATCCATATTTTGACCCAAAGCGAGAACCTCATCGATGGCTAAGATCATGAACCTTGACGGCACCCAGCAGCTCGACCTCACCCGTGGCTCGGTCGAGCAGGCCTATGACCGCTGGGCGCCCGTCTACGATCTCGTGTTCGGCGGCGTATTCGCCAAGGGCCGCCAGGCCGCGATCGCAGCCACCAACAAGATCGGCGGCCGCGTGCTCGAGGTCGGCGTCGGCACCGGCATCTCGCTGCCGCTCTATGCCCCGCATCTGCGCATCTTCGGCACCGACATTTCGGACGCGATGCTCGACAAGGCCCGCCGCCGCGTTCGCGAAGGCAATCTCAAGAACGTCGAGGGCCTCGCGGTGATGGACGCCGAGAAGCTCGAATTCCCCGACAATTCCTTCGACGTCGTGATGGCGCAATATGTCGTCACCGCGGTGCCGAATCCGGAGAAGGCGCTGGACGAATTCGCCCGCGTGCTGCGTCCGGGCGGCGAGCTGATCATCCTGACCCGTGTCAGCGCCGACACCGGCATGCGCCGTTTCATCGAGCAGAAGCTGCAGCCGGTGGTGCGTCCGCTCGGCTTCCGCACCGCCGAGTTCGCTTGGTCGCGCTATGCCAAATGGCTTGCCGGCGCCAAGGGCATGGAGCTCGCCGAGCGCCGCCTGATTCCGCCGCTCGGCCATTTCTCGCTGGTGCGCTTCCGCAAGATCGACATCGCCAAGGCAGCTTGAGCAAGGCAGCTTGAGCAAGGCAGCACCGCTCGCGCGTTCTTCGTGCGTCATCGCGGCGCTGCACATCATATGACAAAACGATGATGTCACACGCCGTACATCGAATCTCTGTAAATCCCGAGCCCGAAAGCATTTTGGGGGAGAGCATGATCAAGAACTATCTCGAGCAGCTGCGGATCCAGCGCTGGGACGACCATCGCTACTATCACCACAGCCGCATCAATCAGAGCCTGCACTTCGTCAGCGCGCTGAGCTTCCTCTTTGCCTATGTCTGGCTGTTCGTCGATCCCATGATCTCGGCGCTGGTCGGCTGGCTGGTCTCGATGACCTCGCGCCAGGCCGGCCACTTCTTCTTCGAGCCGCACACCTACGACCACATCAACCAGGCGACGCACGAGTACAAGGAGGAGATCAAGGTCGGCTACAACCTTCAGCGCAAGGTGGTGCTGATGGCGATCTGGGCGGCATCGCCGTTGGTGCTGGTCGTCGATCCCACGCTGTTCGGCCTGTTCACGCCCTGGGCGAATGCGAGCGACTTCGTCCGCCAGGTCGCCAAGATCTGGCTGGCAGTCGGCGGCGGCGGTCTTCTGTTCCGCACCGTGCATCTGTTCTTCATCCGCGATGTCGAGACCGGCCTCGTCTGGATGACCAAGATCCTGACCGATCCGTTCCATGATCTGATGCTGTATCGCAGCGCTCCGCTCGCCCTGATGCGCGGCGAACTGATGGATCCCGGCCTGCACCTCAACCCCGAGCACACGCTGGGCTTCATCGACGAGCCCGTGCTCGAAGAGCAGCACGCCTGAGCGCGCCGCGCACGCCACGCAGTCCGATGTCCGACGGTTACGTCATGCCCGGCCTCGTGCCGGGCATCCACGTGTTGAGGGCTGCCGCGAGCGCCGTCGTTCCGGGGCGATGCGCAGCATCGAACCCGGAATCTCGAGATTCCGGGTTCGGCTCTCCGAGCCGCCCCGGAATGACGGTGGTTGTGCTGAAAGAGCCAGCCTCAGCGCCCAAGACGCCTGGCCAGCATCTCTTTCAAGATCTGCCGCTTGATGGTCTTGTTGGTGAGTGCGCCGTCGTGCCACCAGAAGCCGTCCGCCTTCATCTTCTCGGCGGCGCGGACGAAGCGATCGGCGACTTCAGTGAAGTCGGCGTCCGTGTAGTTGAGACTGAAGATCAGACGGCCGGTGCCGACCCAGCTCAGCGCCAGGCCTTCGGCGCGCAGGTAATATTGCAGCATCCAATTGTAGCGGGACGGCGTGGTGTATTTCACTGTCCAGATCGAGGAGAAGTTGGCGAAGCGCACCGGCAGGTCGGTATCCTGCATCATCTGGTTGAGCCTATTCACGCGCCCGTTCCAAGTCTCCTCCAGTCCGTCATAGACCGCGCGAAAATTCGGGCTGGCGAGCCGGCTCAGGAACTCGTCCATCGCCGTCATGACGTAGGGATGCGAGTTGAAGGTGCCGCGGGCGAAGCAGATGTCGGCGGGACGATCATCGCGGAAGCGGCGCATCAGGTCGCGTCTGCCGCAGACCACGCCGACCGGCAGGCCGCCGGCGAGGCTTTTGCCGTAGGTCACCATGTCGGCCTTGACGCCGAAATATTCCTGGGCGCCGCCGGCGGCGAGCCGGAAGCCGACGAAGACCTCGTCGAAGATCAGCACGATGCCGCGCTGGTCGCAGACCTCGCGCAGCTTCTTCAGCCATTCGCTGTAGGCCGCGCGGTCGAAATTGCCGCCGCGCGAGGAATCGACCAGCGAGGAATCGCCGGGCGCGTTGCTGTTCGGATGCAGGCCCTGCAGCGGATTGACCAGCACGCAGGCAATGTCCTTGCGCGTCCTCAGCACGTGCAGCGTCTTCTCCGACATTTCGGAGAGGGTGTAGGTCTCATGCGTGGGAAGCGGATTGCCGACACCGGGCTGCACGTCGCCCCACCAGCCGTGATAGGCGCCGGCGAAACGAACCAGATGCGTGCGCTTGGTGTGGTAGCGCGCAAGGCGCACCGCCTGCATCACCGCTTCGGTGCCGGACATGTGGAACGAGACCTCGTCGAGGCCCGAGATCTGGCAGAGCCGCTGCACGTTGTCGAGGATGACAGGATGGTAAGGGCCGAGCACGGGGCCGAGCGCATGCGCGCGCTTCTCGGAACCCTCGATGCACTCCTTGTAGAAGTCGTTGCCGAAGATGTTGACGCCGTAGGACCCGGTGAGGTCGTAGAAGGTGTTGCCGTCGACATCGGTGACGGTGACACCGCTCGAGGACTCCATGAACGCCGAGGTGCCCAGATGCTCGCGGACGAGGCGCGAGAACTGGAAGGGCACGCGGTAGCTTTCGGTGAAATTGAGGTCCGAGATCGTCTCGGCCGCCGCCTTCGTCATCGCGCGGCCCCTGGGATAGCGATCGGCGTAGATGCGCGCCAGACGGAAGAAGGCGTCCTTGCGCTGCATCACCACATTGCCGGGCGCGCCGTCGCAGCAGAAATACTTATCACCCTCGAACTCGTAGAACGGCAGCAGCTTGGCCACCCGGCGCGACATCTTGGAGTGTCCGGCGAGCGAGCGGTGCTTGGCGCGGGACAACTCGACCCGCGCCTTGATTTTCGGGAGGACGGCGGCAGCAGACGCTGCGGCGGCCACGGACATCGAGAGAATCGGGAGTGTCGTTTCCATGACAACAAGCGCTAAACCTGTGAGCTGACAGATTCATGACAGTCAAAGCCCTCATCGCCTCTTTCACCCAGCAGGAAGACCTCAACTTCCTGCTGACCAACCGCATCCCCCGCGCAGGCTTGACCCGCTTCATGGGCTGGTTCTCCAAGATCAGGAATCCGCTGGTGCGGGATTTTTCCATCGCGCTCTGGAAGCTGTTCTCTGACCTCGATCTGTCGGAAGCGCGCAAGACCCATTTCACCAGCCTGCACGACTGCTTTACGCGCGAGCTGAAGCCGGGTCTGCGTCCGTTCGATCCGGATCCCTCGGTCGTCGCCAGCCCCTCCGACGGCATCGTCGGCGCTCATGGGAAGATCGCCGACACCGAGCTGTTCCAGGTCAAGGGCGCGCCCTATTCGCTGCTCGACCTGCTCGGCGATCCCGCAATGGTCGAGCAGCACCGCAACGGCAGCTTCGTCACGCTGCGGCTGACCTCGAGCATGTATCACCGCTTCCATGCGCCGTACGATGCGCACATCGAGCGCGTCACGCTGATCCATGGCGACGTCTGGAACGTCAACCCGATCGCCTTGAAGCGGGTCGAGCGGCTGTTCTGCAAGAACGAGCGCGCGGTGATCCGCACGCATTTGTCGACGGGTGAGGCCGTGACGCTGGTGCCGGTGGCGGCGATTCTGGTCGCCAGCATCCGCTTGCACTTTCTCGACATGGTGCTGAACGCGCAGACCAGGGGACCGGTCGATTTTCCTTGCGACGTCAACGTCACCAAGGGCGAGGAGCTTGGCTGGTTCGAGCACGGCTCGACCATCATCATCCTCGCGCCGGGCGATTTCTCGTTCTGCGACGGAGTTGCGGAGGGCACGCGCATTCGTGCAGGTCAAGCGCTGCTGCGGCGGAACTAGTCTTCATTCCGCCGCGTCCTGCGTCTATATCGTCCACGGGGACGAATAGACGATACGACGGGATTGGTGATGGTGCGGGCGCCGGTGATGGCGGCGGGTGGTATTGTGTTGCGGCGTGGCGACGCGCCGCTGATCGCGATCGTGCGTCAACACAAGCGCAATGAATGGGTCTTGCCCAAGGGCAAGCTCGACGACGGCGAAACGCCGAAGCAGGCCGCGCACCGCGAGGTGATGGAGGAGACCGGCCACGACGTCGTCATGCACGAATTCCTGGGCACGCTCGTGTACCAGTCGGGAGGGCGCTCGAAAGCGGTGCATTTCTGGCGGATGGAGGCCGAGGGCGGCCAGGTCCGGAAGTTGATGAACGACATCAAGGCGGTCGATTGGTTGCCGCTGGACGACGCGCTCGCGCGCCTCTCACGCGAATATGAGCGCGCCTTTCTCACCCAGGTTGGGCCGATCGCGATCGCCGCGGCCGGCCTTGCACCGTCACCCGCGCCCGAACCGACGCCGGCCGCCGACGAGATCGATGCAGCGTTGCAGACGCTGACACCGGCCGAGGCTGCATCGGTTGACGAGTTGCGGCACGGCCTGTTGCAAAAGGTGCGCGCCTGGCTGCGCGGCGAGGCGTGAGTCTTTTCGTTCGTTTCTCTCCACGCCGTCATTGCGAGCGCAGCGAAGCAATCCAGGATCTTTCCGCGGAGGGACTCTGGATTGGTTCGCTGCGCTCGCAATGACGGGGAGGGAGCGGAGCCCTCCGACCTACCGCTTCTTCTTTTCCTTCGGCGGCGGGGCCAGCGCCGGCTTGCGCGGCGCGGCGGGGCGTTGTGCGCCGGGCAGGCGCTGCTGGAAGAAGCCGGGCTGGCGTGGCGCGGCGCCTTGTTGCGGCTGCACGGTCGGTGGCGCTCCGGGCTGACCGGGCTGCAATCCGGTGTGCGGCGGCGTCTGCGGTGTGGTGCCGTTCGGCTGCGCGGGCGTGACCGCTCCCGGCCGCTGCGGACGTTGTCCGCCGCGCTGTGGCTGCGCCGGCGTCGCGGTCCCGGGTTGCGCGCCTTGTCCCGCACGCGGCTGGCCGGCCGGTTGACCCGTGCCCTGCTGGCCCGGTTGCTGCTGACCCTGGCCCGCGCGCGGCGTGCCCGGCTGCGTCGCTCCACCTTGTCCTTGGCGCTGCGGTTGCTGCGTGCCCTGACGGTTCGGTGCTCCCGGCTGCGGCTGCTGACCCGGACGGTTGTTCTGGCCGGGTTGACCAGGCTGGCCGTTCGGCTGCTGCGGGGGCGGTGTCGGATTCGGACGCAATTGCTGTTGCTGCGGTACCTGCGCCGGCCGCGGAATGCGGCTCACCGCAGCCGGATTGGCGCGGCGGAAATCGCGCTGCTCGGTGACGATCTGGCGTCCCGTGGTTTGCGCTGCGTGGACCTGGCTGACGATGCCGCGGTCGCGCGCGACCTGCTGCGGCGGAATCGTGATCGGGACTGCGGCGAAGCGCATGCCGCCGGGGCCGGCCGCACCGGGCCGGATCGCAAAGCCGCTCGAGGCTTGCGTCAGCGCGCCGAGCCGCGTGCCGCTGGCACGATCGTTGACGTCGATATGGCCGACCCGGCCGTCGGCGTCGGGATAGAGCTTGATGTTGACGTTGTTGGCGCTGCTCGCCGCCGCGTTCGCGGGCACGTCGACGACGCCGGTGGTGCCGCGGATGCCGAGCGTTGCAGTCGGCGTTGCGATCTTCATGTCGCCGGTCTTTGCCACGGCGGCCGCGACGAAGGCGACCGTGCCCTTGCCGATGTCGAAGATCGCCGAGTTCTGCTTGCCGCCGTCCTCATAGACGTAGTTGTCGATGGTGATCTTGGCGCTGGCGGAGAGATTGAACGTGGTGGCGTCGTTGAAGGTGATGCCGAGCGAGGAGTTCGAGGACGTCTGCACGACATCGTTGAGATAGATGTCGTCGCGCACCTTGAGCGGATAGGAGTTCTTGTCGCGGATGACGGTCGCAATTCCCGTCACGGTGGCGACGTTGCCGATCGGCTCCACGGCGGCCGGTTGCGCGTCCGCTGATGGCGCCGGCGAGGCTGCCGGCGCGGGGGAGGGCGCGGGCGCCGGCTGCGCTTGCGGCTGGGCCTGCGCAAGCTCGATTGTGTCGGAGGCGCGCGCATTGTCCGCGCCGGCCAATGGCAGCGCCAGCAGCGACAAAGCAAACATGACGCGGCGCCAAGCCACCATCAAAGCCACGAATGAGGTCCCGGTGAGAACGCGAGGCGAGATCGGCCGATATCAGCCGGAGATTGCTGAACGGCGGATGAACATCTGTTGCATGGAAACGGTGAACGTTCAAACGCCACGTCCCTGAAACAGGACGTGGCGCCGCCTTCTTGCTCGTCATTCCGGGGGCGCGACGAAGTCGCAAACCTCAGATGCGCAATTGCGCATCGGGGAATCTCGAGATTGTGGAGCGAGATCCCGGGTTCGATGCTGCGCATCGCCCCCATTGCGCAATTGCGCAATAGGGATGACGCGCTTCGCACGTCAGCTCACCCGCTTCCAGGTCTGGCCGCCGCAGAACATGCCGCCGAAAGCGCAGCCCTGCACGCGCAGGGCGTTCGGGCCCTTCATGGCGATGGTCGAGTCGTAATTGCGGCCGGAGTCGGGATCGTGGATGCGGCCGCTCCACTTGGCGCCGTCGGGCTTCATGTTGATCAGGATGCGCTCGTTGGTCTTCTCGGCGTAGCCGCAGAGATTGGGGCCGCATTGTTCGACACGAACATTGCCCTTGTTCTCTTCGGTCGCCCACACGCCGATCGGCGTGTTCGCGGCCTGCACCGGCGCAACAGGAGCCGGCGGTGCTGTGTAAGCGGGCGCAGCAGCAACCGGCGCAGGCGCAGCGACCGGCGCGGGAGCTGCAACGGGTGCAGGCGGCGTGGTCGTGTCGACGGACGGAGCGGCGGCAACGGCCGGGGCAGGGGCGGCGGGCGCGACAGCGGGCGCGGTCGCCTGCACCGGCGCTGGCGTCACGGGCTGCTGCTGCACCGGAGCCGGCGCCGGCTGCGCCGTCGTCGCGGGCGGCGTGCTGTCGTCATCGTCCTTGGAGGAGCCAAGGCCGTTGAGGTTGATGTTGTTGAGCCTGATCGGCTTGTTCGACAGGCCGGGCGCCACGATGGTGACGCAATCGAGCGAGGCGCAATTGCGCGGCGTCTCGATGCGGATGTTCTGGCCTTCGATCTGGAACGAGATCGAACTGCCGGCATGCGCGACGGCGGTCGAGGCGAGGAACAGTGCCGCGGCGGCGATGGTGAGCTTGTTCATGACAACCTCCGAAAATAAAATGGTGTGGGTGCCGAGATGGATTGAAGTCGCCCTTGGGCCCGATGTGGTTCGACCCTAGGCCTGACAGCTGCGGCCTTCTGTGACGGACCTCACAACGGCTGCCGGGGCCAGCCAACGTCGCCTCGCTGCCGGCTGCGCCTGCCGTGCGCGGCCGGCATGGTTAAGGAAGGCTGAAATCAACACGTTGAAGAGTCTTTAAGTAAATTCACCGAACCTGCCGCGCATGACGCGCGGAGTTCGTTTGTATCTGGTCGGCTCCATCGTCCTCGTTTCGCTTGCGGGTTGCGGACGCGGCTTTTTCCAGGCCGAGCGCGAACCGTGGCGAGCCGAGGCTGAAGCGGCGTGCCTGAAATCGGGCGCCGTGAAAGAAAGCGCGGACATCGTCCGGATCGATCCAATCTCCGGCCCCGGCATGTGCGGCGCCGAGTTCCCGCTGAAGGTCGCCGCCATCGGTGAACCCGCCGGCAGCTATGGTTTCGCCGACGAGGAGCTGCGACCGCCCGGCAATATCGGCAACCAGCCGCGTTGGCCGGTGAGCGGGCCGCAACAGAATTATCCAGCCTCCGGCTATCCGCAGCGCTCGAACTATCCCGAAAGCGCGGTGCGCCAGCCCGCCGGCTATGGCGCGTCTTCTGGCCCGGTGTCGCTCAGCGCGCCTGGCGTCGCACCGCAGGAAGACGAGATCGACCTGCCGCCCGAGGGAACGGACGCCGCGGGTGCCGCGCGCTACATGAATGCGCCGAGCTATCCGGCGCGGCAGCCCGCTCCAGCGCCGTATTCACAGGCGCCGGTGCAACAGCCATTGCCGCGCCTCGGCACCGCGCAGGGCGATCCCGTCGCTGCCGTGGGTCCCGTCGTGGTGAAGCCGACGGCGACGCTCGCCTGTCCGATCGTGTCGGAGCTCGACCGCTGGTTTGCCGACAGCGTGCAGCCGTCGGCGATGCGCTGGTTCGGCGCCCGCGTGGTCGAGATCAAGCAGATCTCCGCCTATTCCTGCCGCGGCATGAACGGCAACCCGCACGCCCATATCTCCGAGCACGCCTTCGGCAACGCGCTCGACATCGCCGCCTTCACGCTTGCCGACGGCCGCCGCATCACCGTGAAGGATGGCTGGCACGGCATGCCGGAAGAGCAGGGATTCCTGCGCGACGTCCAGTCGGGCGCGTGCGCACATTTCACCACGGTGCTGGCACCGGGCTCCAACGTCTATCACTACGATCACATCCACGTCGATTTGATGCGCCGTGCCAGCCGTCGCCTGATCTGCCAGCCGGCCGCAGTCTCCGGCGAAGAGGTCGCCGCGCGCGCGGGCAAGCACAATCCATATGCGAACAGTCGCGATCCCTACGTGACCGGCTCGCTTGGCGGGCGCAAGAGCGGCAGGCACGAGAAGATCAACGAGGAAGACGAGTTCTCGGACGATTAGCCAGAGGCGAGCCGCTCGCATGCTGAGGACAGTCTGTTCAGCCTGCGCTGCGTCTTCGGCAAAGCCGATCTGGGGCGCAAAAATTTGCGCGGTCGAGATTTCCGTCCAAATCATTGAACTGCAATCACTAATCACGCCCTGACGGGTATTTCGGGTGGTTGGCACAGTCGCTGCAATGAAGGTGCTGCAACGAAGCGGCGCGGCCGGCGCCGTGAGCCATCGGAACCGTCATGCAGATGCCTGTTACCCCGCCTAATTCCGAGCTCGAGCAGCGCGTGCTGTCGCGCATCACGGAGCAGCGCTGGCTTGAACTGGCATCGGAGTTGATCCGCACCGGCCAGCCGCGCTCCGGCAATCCGCTCGATCCCGACCTGCCGCCGGCCGAGGAAGAGGCAATCTCGATGCTGGTCGCGGGCAAGCTCGAAGCCCTCGGCATGGAGGTCACCAAGCACAGTGCGCAGCCGCACCGGCCGAACGTGCTCGGCGTGTTGAAGGGACGCGAGGGTGCGCCGTCGCTGATCCTCAACGATCACCTCGATACCTATCCGGTGGTCGAGCCGGAGAAATGGCACATGACGGATTTCGATCCGTTCAAGGCCACGCGTCACGGTGACCTGCTCTATGCCCGCGGCACATCCGACACGCGCGGCAATCTCGCCGCATCGCTGCTGGCGGTGCAGGCGCTGATTGAGGAGGGTGTGAAGTTCGATGGCACATTGATGTGCTGCTACACCGTCGACGAGGAGCGCAACGGCACCGAGGGCTCCATCTATATGCTGAGCAAGGTCGGCCTGACCGCCGACTACGAGATCACTGCGGAGCCGACCGCCTGGGGCGACGTCTCCGGCGATTGGGGCATGAACGTCTCGGTCGCCAATTCAGGTCATTGCCTGGTCGAGGTGACGATCCAGGGGGTCAAGTCGCACATCTGGCGGCCCGACATCAGTGTCAACGCCATCATGGAGGCGGCCAAGCTGCTGCCGAAGCTGAAGGAGATGGCGTTCACGCATGTCCCCAGCAAGTTCATGGGCCACACGCCGCCTTGTTGCTCGGTGGTGCGCATTCGCGGTGGCCTGCCCGGCGAGATGCAGTTCTCTCCGGATGCCTGCACCATCACGCTTGCGGTGGTCGGCGTCGTGCCCGGCATGACGCTGGACAGCGTCCTGTCCGACATCGAGCGCCTCGGCAAGGAAACGTTTGCGGGCGTCAACGACGTCAAGGTCGCGGTGCGCCAGGTACCGGGCTCTCTGTTCGTCAACGCTACCGAGCCGGTGCCGGTGGAGGAGGAGCCTTGCCGCTCCTTGCGCGCGGTCTACCGGCGCCTGATGGGCCGCGAGCCCGGCGTCAATCGCAAGAACGCCTTCAACGACACCATCCGCTTCCGCGAGGCCGGCATCAACGCGGTGACCTTCGGTCCCGGCGAGGATGGCTGGGCTGTCGACAATGAGAATATCTCGATCACCAAGTCGGTGATGGCGACGCAGATCTATGCGCTGACCATCATGCAGATCCTGGGAGTTCGCACATGAGCGTCGAGGCTAGCCCCATGGCCATTCCGATCTCGGCTGATCGCACGCGGCGCGGCAGCCTGAGGCTCCCGAAGGTCTCGCGGTCCGTTCTGCTCTCGACGCTCACCGTCGCCGTGCTGCTGGCGACATGGGCCGTCGTTACTGAGATGGGCTGGGCCAACGAGCTTTTTCTGCCGAAGCCGCAGGCGGTGTGGGCTGCCTTCATCAAGACCATGACCAAGGGCTACCAGGGCGCAACGCTGCTTCAGCATCTCGGTGCCAGTCTTTATCGCATTCTCGTCGCTTTCGCCCTGGCCTGCCTGATCGGCATTCCGCTGGGAATCCTGATGGGTGTCTCGCGCAATGCGCGCGCGCTGCTCAATCCTCTGATCGAGTTTTACCGGCCGCTGCCGCCGCTCGGGCTCTACACGCTGCTGGTGATGTGGCTCGGCATCGGCGAGAGCTCGAAACTGTCGCTGCTGTTTCTTGCCGGCCTGCCAGGCATCGTCATCTCGACGGTCCAGGCCGTCACCAGCGTCGATCCTGTCTATGTGCGCGCCGCGCAATCGCTCGGTGCGACCCGGCGCGACCTGCTGTTTCACGTCTATTTGCCCGCGGCCGGCCCGCTGATCCTTGCCGGCATGCGGATCTCGCTTGGCTTCACCTACACCGTTCTTGTCGCCGCCGAGATCGTTGCGGCATCCGCCGGTATCGGCTGGATGATCTGGGACGCCGCAAAGTTCCTGCTGTCCGATGTCGTGATCATGGGCCTGATCGTGCTCGGCCTCACCGGCGTCTTGCTTGACCTGATGATGCGCGGCATCGCGAAACTATTGATGCCGTGGTCGTGATTCATGGGCCTGATTCCAATCCGAGGGGAGACCAGTATGATCAAGAGACTTGTTGCCGCGGTTGCTGTCGCCACGTTTGCATTCACGTCCACCGCACGCGCCGAGGACAAGCCGGCCAAGATCACGGTCGGCTATCTGAACCTGGTGAACGCGCAGCTCGTGACAAAACACCTCGGCCTGCTCGCCAAGGAGATGCCGGATGTCGACATCAAATACGTCAAGGTCGGAGGTGGCGGCGACATGCTGCGCGCGATCGCCGGCAACGACGTCGATTTCGGCGGCCTCGGCAATCCGCCGACGGCGATCGGGGTCACGCGTGCCTTGCCGATCAAGGGTATCCTCGTCATCAACATGCTCGACTATGTCGAGTCGATGGTGGTCCGCACCGACAAGAACATCACCTCGTTCAAGGACCTCAAAGGCAAGACGGTCGCCGCGCCGTTCGGCTCGACCACGCATTATCTGCTGCTCCAGGCGTTGAAGGACGAGGGCGTCGATCCCGCTTCGATGAAGATCCTGGATCTCGCGCCGTCGGATATCGCAGCGGCCTGGCTTCGCGGTGACATCGATGCCGCCTGGTTCTGGGAACCGAACCTCGACAGGGCCGTGAAGAACGGCGGCAAGATCCTCATCACCTCTGGAGAGATGGCCAAGCGCGGTTACCCGACCTGGGACATCGGCGTCGTCATGAATGCGTTCGCGGACAAATATCCTTCTTACGTCGAGAAGTTCGTCAAGGCCGAGTGCGAGGGGATCGATTTCTGGCTGAAGAATCCTGAGAAGACGGCCGAGATCATCGCGGAGGAGCTGTCGCTGCCGCTCGAGGATGCAACGCGCATGATGAAGGGCACCGGTATGGTCCCCTGCGACAAGCAGCTCACCGGAGATTATCTCGGCACATCCGCAAAGAAGGGCAAGTTCGTCGATACGCTGGTGTCGACCGCCGACTTTCTGGTCAAGCAGGAACGACTGCCGAAACTGCTGCCGCGCGCCGACTTCGAAACCTTCGTCCAGCCGGCCTATCTCGAGAAAGTCATCGGCCGTTAAGGCCAGTGCCGGCGGGCTTGTCTCGCCGGCATAGTCCCGTTCCTGCAGGTACAGAACGACATGGATATCTCGCCCCGCTATCTCCGCGCCGCCTATCGCAGCGGCGCGCTCAGGCCATCCGATATCGCCGCGCATGTGCTGTCGCGCCTTGGGGATGCCGACCAGAGCGGCGTCTGGATATCGAAAGCCAAACCCGAGAATGTCATGGCCGCCGCGCGTGCGCTCGATGCGCGCGTCCATGAAATCGACAAGCTGCCGCTCTACGGGCTGATCGTCTCGGTGAAGGACTGTATCGATGTCGCAGGGGAGCAGACCAGTTCGGCCTGCCCGGAATTCGCTTATGTCGCGAAAGCCACGAGCCCGGTTGTCGCCGACGCCATCGCCGCGGGAGCGATCTATATCGGCAAGACCAACATGGATCAGTTTGCCACCGGCCTCGTCGGTGTGCGCTCGCCCTACGGCATCGCGCGCAACCCGCATCATCCGGACTACATTCCCGGCGGCTCCAGTTCGGGCGCCGCGGTGTCGGTCGCGTCAGGCACATCGTCTTTTGCCTTCGGCACCGATACCGGCGGATCGGGCAGAGTGCCGGCGTCCTATTGCGGTGTCACAGGCTTCAAGCCGGCACCGGGTGCGTTCAGCCAGCGGGGCATGGTCTATGCCTGCCGGAGTTTTGATACCATCTCGCTCTACACGCGGGAGCCGGGCGACGGCTATGACGTCTATCGGGCGCTGGCGCGACGCGATCCCGAGGATTGCTTTTCACCAGTCGATTTTGCCGGCTGGACGGAGCAGATGCCTCCGACGCGGCCATTCCGGATCGCGACACCTCGACCGGACCAGCTTAGGTTCTTCGGCAACGAAGAGACGGAGAGGCTGTTCGGCGGCGGGCTTCGCAAGTTGCGGCGGCTCGACATGTCGGTCGCTTCCACCGATTTTTCGCCGTTCACCTCGATCAACGATCTGATGTTCTTCGGGCCGTTCCTCGCCGAGCGGGATGTTTCGGTCGGCGCGTTCCTCGATGCCAATCCGGATGCCGGCGTCAGGATCGTGCGCGATCTCGTCGTCGGCAGCCGGAAGTTCACCGCGGCGGACGCCTATCGCGCGCTCTACCAGGTCAAGCAGGTACAGCGTTCGCTGCGTGACTTCTGGCAAACTCACGATGCGTTGGTCGTGCCGACGGTCGGAACCGTCCTCACGATTGACGACGTCGCGCGCGATCCGCTGACGGCAAATTTCAACAATGGCTACTACACGAACTACGCCAATCCGTTGGGGCTCGCCGCAATCGCGGTGCCGAATGCGATGACCAGGGCGGGCGTGCCCTATGGCGTCACCTTTCTGGCGCCGGCGGGGCGGGAGCGCCTGCTCGCCGACCTCGCCTGTGCATTCACGGGAGCGGAAGCCCAGGCTTGAGCATTTTCCCCGCGTTGCAATCCAAGCGGAGACCTCCTAGCCTTCGAGCCGTCGCTCGAAGGGAGACCGATTGTGGGGCGCAGTCATGCGCATGATGAGGCCGATCCGGGTGAGCCTTCAAGTGGGCCTTGCGCCGAGGTGCAAGCGGCCGGGACCGGACGTTATGTGCTGAAGGCGCTCGACAAGGCCGATCTCGACCTGGTGATGCGGACCGGCAGGCTCGCGGCCTACCAGAACCGCGAATATCTGCTGCGGGAGGGAGAGCCCGCGAACGGCATCCACATCATCCTGAACGGGATCGTGGAAAGTACCCATGCCGGCACACAGGGACGCGAGCTGATGCTGGCGACCTGGGAGGCCGGCGACTTCGTCGGTGCGCCCTACATTCTCGGCGATCATCGCCATAGCTGGTCGGCCCGGGCGCTTGGCCGGGTCGAGGCGCTGCATCTCGACCAGGACGCGATCCGAACGTTGATCGCACGATCGCCGTCGTTTGCGGTGGCACTGATCGAGTGCCTCGGCTTCAAGGGTGAGACATATTCGATGCTGGCGCAGACGCTGGCGGGGCAGAAGGCGGCGGAGCGGCTGGTGCTGCTGCTGGTGAAGCTGTGCGAAAACGCTGCTCAGGACGAGAGTGGCCCAATTTCGCTCGGCCGCATCACGCAGGCCAACCTGGCGCGCATGATTGGTGCGACACGGCAGTCGATCAGCCTGATCCTCGGTCGGCTGCAGGACGAGGGCATCATCTCGACCGGTCCGACCAAAATGGTCGTCAACGATCTCGCGGCGTTGAGGAAGCAGGTGGCCGATTAGCGAACGTCGCGGTAGACAGTCATTTCGAAGCCGGCTTCGACGGCGGCGGGGCCAGCCCCATGCAGCGCTGCACCTCGGCCGGGACGTCGTAGGTCCGCATGATATGGCGGCTGTCGCGCAGGCCCGTGGCCTCGCGCTGGACCACGAACATCCAGAGCGCCTGACCGGCCTCCATCACCAGCTTGCGCCTGGCAGGCTGCATCGCGGCTGGCGTCTCCGAGGACGACTCCGAGGTTTCATGGGCGGCGTCGAATTCGCGCAGGCGCGCCAGCGCCTGCTCGAGCGTGCGGCCCATCCGTCCAAGCGCCGAGGCTTGTTCCTGGACGATCTCATAATGGAGGATATCGACCGGCGGGCGAAGGTCACGGGACATGGCGCGCAATATAAAGCGGCACGAACCGCGGGCGCAACGCGTCGCCGGCTTCCGCTCACTTCGCCTTGTACGCGGCCAGAAACATCCGCGTCGCGCTGTCGATCACTTCCGCCATGCGCTGTTCCGAAGGCGGCGGCGCGGCCTGGAAGATGAGCGGCAGGAAGAGCGAGGCCTTGCTGAGTTCCATGAACTGCGAGGCCGCAAGGTCGCAATCGTCGATGGCGAGATCGCCGGAGGCGACATGGGCCTTCAGATATTCGGACAGCCGGTTGATGGTCTTGTCCAGCACGCGCAGATAATAGCGGCGACCGACGTCGGGCATGCGCTCGGCAATCGCCATCACGGTGCGAATCGCCGATCCGCCGCCGGGCCGGCAGAGCAGATGCAGATAGGCCTGGCCGAAATCCTTCAGCGTGGTCTCGGCATCACGCGCAGGGTCGAAATTGAACACGACCTGGCCGTGAAACAGCGCTTCCTCCTCGAGGATGGCTTCGAACAGCGCGCTCTTGTCGGCGAAGTAGACGTAGAGCGTCCCCTTGGAGACGCCGGCCGCGCGCGCGATCTCGCCCATGCTGGCGCCGTCAAAACCCAGATCCATGAACACCTTGCGGGCGCCGGCCAGGATCTGGCGGCGCTTGGAGCTGTCCTCGTCCGGGAGGACGTGCAGATGTTCGCGGTTTGCTGCAACCATTGGTTCAGGGTCTCCAAAGGTTTTGGCGCGGTCTTGGCGCGGTCTTGGGGTGATTGAACCCAAATAAAGGATTCGGGCCAGTAGGGTCCCGCCAGCGATATTTGGTATATTGACCGAACGGTTCGGTCAATGGTATTTGGGATAGGTGAGCGGGATTGCGGTCGTGCGACGGCTGCCCCCGATCGCGTTTTTATTGGGGAGGCCTTTATGGCCACATCGAGAGATCAGGCTGCGCGCGTCCTTCGCCAGGAAGCAGCGGAGACGACGGCGAACGGCGAAGCTGCGACCGGGACGTCCGCAGCCCTCGCCGAGCAGTTGCGGTCTCATGTGGTCGAAGAAAGCAAGCGCCGCACCAGTGAGGCGCCGGAGAAGCCTGTGACCAATCAGCCGGCTCCGACCGCCGCTGCGGCGCCGAAGCCCGGCAAGCGCAAATTCGTCATGATGGGCGTCGGCCTGGTGCTGGCGCTCGCAGCCGCCGGCTATGCCGGCTACTACACGCTGGTCGGCCGCTTCTATGTCTCGACCGACGACGCCTATGTCCGTGCCAACAATACCATGCTGGGCGCGCGCGTGGCCGGCCATATCTCCTCGATCCTGGCCAGAGACAACACGCCGGTGCATGCCGGCGAGATCGTCATGCGTATCGACGACGGCGACTACAAGATCGCTGTCGACGCCGCCGCGACCAAGATCGCGACCCAGCAGGCGACCATCGACCGCATCGGCCGCCAGGTCGCGGCGCTCGACAGCCAGGTCGCGCAGGCCAAGGCGCAGCTCGTCTCGGCGGAGGCCGGGCTCAAGCGCGCCGATCTCGATTATGAGCGCCAGCAGGCACTGAGCAGCAAGGGCTTTGCCTCGCGCGCAACCTTCGAGAGCTCGGAAGCCGGCCGCGACCAGGGCGCGGCGGCCGTCAAGGCCGCGCAGGCCGCCTACGATGTTGCAGTGAGCAATGTCGATGTCGCCAAGGCCCAGCAGGCCGAAGCCCAGGCGCAGCTCGCCGAGCTCAAGACCACGCTCGCCAAGGCCGAGCGCGACCTCTCCTTCACGGCGGTGCGCGCACCGGTCGACGGCATCTTCTCCAACCGTCTCGTCAACGCCGGCGATTTCGTTGCCGTCGGCCAGCGCCTCGGCAATGTCGTGCCGCTCGACGAGGTCTATATCGACGCCAATTTCAAGGAGACGCAGCTCAAGCGGATTCGTCCCGGCCAGCCGGTGACGATCAAGGTCGACGCCTACGGCATGCGCAAGTTCTCCGGCGTCGTCGACAGCATTGCGGCGGGCGCCGGCTCGGTGTTCACGCTGCTGCCGCCCGACAACGCCACCGGCAACTTCACCAAGATCGTGCAGCGCGTGCCGGTCCGCATCCGCGTGCCGAAGTCGGTCGCCAAGCAGAACCTGCTGCGCGCCGGCATGTCGGTCTACGCCACCGTCGACACCAACACGGGCGCCGCCGACGCCGACAGCGAGATCGATCTCGACGATCCCACCATGATCCATCCGCAGTAAGCGCGCGATCGGCGCTGCGAGGATCAGACCATGGCGAACGCCACGACTGCTTCACCTGCCATGATGGCGGATCCCGCTTCGGAGCGCATCGCGCCCAAGCGGCTGTTCGCCTTCATCATCATGGTGTTCGGGATGTTCATGTCGATCCTGGACATCCAGATCGTCTCGGCGTCCTTGAGCGAAATCCAGGCCGGCCTGTCGGCAAGCTCCAGCGAAGTCTCCTGGGTCCAGACCGCCTATCTGATCGCCGAAGTGATCGCGATTCCGCTGTCGGGATTCTTGTCGCGCGCCTTCGGCACGCGGCTCCTGTTCGCGATCTCGGCGGCCGGCTTCACGTTTTCGAGCCTGCTCTGCGGCTTCGCCACGACCATCGAGGAGATGATCCTGTGGCGCGCGCTCCAGGGCTTCCTCGGCGCCGGCATGATCCCGACGGTGTTCGCCTCCGCCTACACCGTGTTCCCGCGGTCGAAGTTCCACATCGTCGGTCCCATCATCGGGCTCGTTGCGACGCTGGCTCCCACCGTCGGGCCGACGGTCGGCGGCTACATCACCGATTTGATGTCCTGGAACTGGCTGTTCTTCATCAACGTCGTGCCGGGCATCGGCATCACCCTCGGCGTCTGGGCGCTGGTCGATTTCGACGAGCCGCATTTCGAATTGCTCGACCGCTTCGACTGGTGGGGCCTGCTGTTCATGGCCGGCTTCCTCGGCACGCTGGAATATGTGCTGGAAGAGGGGCCGCAATATGAATGGCTGCAGGACACGTCGGTGGCGATCTGTGCCGCGATCGGCGCCGTCTCGGCGATCGCCTTCTTCGTGCGTGTCTTCACGGCAGCCGAGCCCATCGTCAACCTGCGCACCTTCTCCGACCGGAATTTCGCCGTCGGCTGCACGCTGCAATTCTGCATCGGCATCGGCCTCTACGGCCTGACCTACATCTATCCGCGCTATCTCGCCGAGGTGCGCGGCTACAGCGCGCTGATGATCGGCGAGACCATGTTCGTCTCGGGCATCACCATGTTCCTGGTCGCGCCGCTGGTCGGCCGGCTCATGGCCAAGCTCGACATGCGCTACATGATCGCGTTCGGCCTGATCGTGTTCGCGATCGGCTCCTACCAGATGACCTGGATCACGCGCGACTACGATTTCTACGAGCTGCTGATGCCGCAGATCCTGCGCGGCATCGGCATGATGTTCGCGATGGTGCCGACCAACAACGTCGCGCTCGGCACGCTTGCGCCCGAGAAAGTGAAGAACGCGAGCGGCCTGTTCAACCTGATGCGTAATCTCGGTGGTGCGGTCGGGCTCGCCGTCATCAACACCGTGCTCAATAATCGTACCGACCTGCACATCACGCGCCTTCAGGAGCGCATGACCTGGGGCAATGCGACTGCGACCGAAACGCTGACCATGCTCCAGCAAAAGTTCCAGGGGCTCGGCGACTCCGCGCTGATGGCGATGAAGCAGCTCAGCCAGATCGTGCACCGTCAGGCCGTGGTGATGAGCTTTGGCGACGCGTTCTTCATGCTGACGCTGTTCTACCTCTGCCTCAGCGTGCTGGTCACCCTGCTGAAAAGGCCGGCCTCGCCGTTCGGCAGCGGCGGCGACGCGCACTGAAGCAAGCGATAAATTCCGTGTCATCGCCCGCCTTGTGCGCAATTGCGCCCTAGGCGGGGCATGACAGCGGGGGCTCGACGCGGCACCTCGCACCAAAATGCAACACTCGTGCGTGATCTCGCGCAGGCCCCGTTGCAAATCGCAAATGACACATCTATAAAGCGCACCTCATTTCAATCGAACCGGGGAGAGATTTGCATGATGTCGTCGCATTCGCAGATCGTGCACCCGCGCTCGATGATCTCCTGGTTCGGTATGTACGCGGCCTGTTAGAGGCCTCTTCCGCCAGCTTCGATTGGGCTCCAGGTCCCGATCGTTCCGCTTTCCAAGTCAAAATCAGTCTTACGTGACGCCGTTGCGGCCTTCGGGCCGACTCGCGTCCATCGATGGAGCCGGCCCGCAACAGCGGCCGGATGATGCCATGACCGCTCTGTCAAAAAAGCCCGCGGCGATCCGCCTGGTGCTGCCTTTCGTGTTCAGGCACTGGCTGAAGCAGCCGGGGCGGGCGCTTGCGATCGCCGTCGGCCTGCTAGGTGCGACCGTCGCCGACCTGTTCATGCCGGTGTTCTCAGGGTATCTGGTCGATGCGTTGACGCGCGGACCGTCCGATCCCGATGCACGCCACGCCGCGCTGGTGGCGCTGGGTGGCATCGTCGTGCTGGGCGCCGCGTCGATGGTGTTGCGCCTGAGCGGCCTCCAGGTGATCGTGCCGTTCACGCTGAAGATCATGTCTGACGTCGCGCAGGATGCCTTCCTGCGCGTGCAGCGCTTCTCGACCGACTGGCATGCCAACTCCTTCGCCGGCTCGACCGTGCGCAAGATCACGCGTGGCATGTGGGCGCTCGATCTCCTGAACGACACCATCCTGCTGGCGCTGCTGCCGTCGCTTGCGGTGCTGATCGGGTCGATGATCCTGCTCGGCGTGCATTGGGGCTCGCTCGGTGCGGTGATCGCGCTCGGCGCGGCTGTCTATGTCACGATGACGGTGCTGTTCTCGACGCGCTACATCGCGCCGGCCGCGCGTGTCTCCAACGCCTGGGACACCAAGGTCGGCGGCACGCTGGCGGACGCGCTGACCTGCAATGCGGTGGTGAAGTCGTTCGGCGCGGAAATGCGCGAGGATGCGCGGCTCGCCCGCGTCATCAAGCGCTGGCGCACGCGCGTGCGTCGCACCTGGTTCCGTTACAACTACACGGCCATGTCGCAGCTCTCGCTGCTGCTGTGCCTGCGCGCGTCCGTGATCGGCGGCTCTGTGCTGCTGTGGATGTCGGGTCGCGCCTCGCCCGGGGACGTCACCTATGTGCTGACGAGCTACTACGTGATCCACGCTTACCTGCGGGATGTCGGCATGCACATCAACAACCTCCAGCGCTCGGTCAACGACATGGACGAACTGGTGGCGATCCATGACGAGCCGATCGGCATTGCGGATGCCGAAGGCGCGCTGCCGATCGCGATCGAGGGCGGTGAGATCGTGTTCGACGACGTCACGTTCCACTATGGTGGCCATCGCGCGCCGCTCTACGACGGATTGTCGCTCACGATCCGCGCCGGCGAACGTATCGGCCTCGTCGGCCGCTCCGGCTCCGGCAAGACGACGTTCGTCAAGCTGGTGCAGCGGCTCTACGACGTCACCGGTGGCCGCGTTCTGATCGACGGGCAGGATATCGCGCTGGCAACGCAGCAATCGCTGCGCAGCCAGATCGCGATCGTGCAGCAGGAGCCGATCCTGTTTCACCGCACGCTGGCCGAGAACATCGCCTACGGCCGGCCCGGCGCCAGCCTGGAGGCGATCGAGCAGGCGGCGCGGCTGGCCAACGCGCACGATTTCATCCTGCGCCTGCCGAAGGGCTACGGCACGCTGGTCGGCGAACGCGGCGTGAAACTGTCCGGCGGCGAACGGCAGCGCGTGGCGCTGGCGCGCGCCTTCCTGGCGGATGCGCCGGTGCTGATCCTGGACGAGGCGACCTCGAGCCTCGATTCGGAATCGGAGGCGCTGATCCAGCAGGCAATGGAGCGGCTGATGAAAGGCCGCACCTCGATCGTGATCGCGCACCGGCTGTCGACGGTAAAGAGCCTCGATCGCATCCTGGTGTTCGACCGCGGCGAGATCGTCGAGCAGGGCACCCATGCCATGCTCGCGAGCAAGCGAGGGGGCATCTATCGAAGTCTGTTCGAGCGCCAGGTGGTGGAGCTCGGGCATATCGCAGCGGCGGAATGACGCGCGGTGGCGGGGCGAAGATCCCGTCGTCGCGTCGTCGAGGATGGAATGACATGAAGGACCTGACGCGCGGCTCCATCGTGAGCCACATCCTGAGCATGGCGCCACCGATCGTGGCGGGCATGATCACGATCATGATCTGCCAGCTCGTCGACCTGTACTTCGTGTCCGGGCTCGGCGATGCCGCGGTTGCCGGCGTCGCCGCGGCCGGCAACGCCGGCTTCCTCGTCAACGCGCTGATGCAGATGCTAGGCGTCGGCGCGGTCGCGCTGATCGCGCACGCCGTTGGCCGCAAGGATCGCGCCGACGCCAATATGATCTTCAACCAGTCGGTCGTGCTGTCGGTGCTGTCAGGGCTGCTGACGCTGCTCGGCGGCCTGGCGCTGGCGCGCCCCTATATGCGAGCGATCTCGGTCGACGCGGCCACGATCGAGGCCGGCGCCACCTATTTGCACTGGTTCATGCCGGCGTTGGCGCTGCAATTCGTGACGCAGGTGATGGGGGCGGCGCTGCGGGCCACCGGCATCGTGCGGCCGAGCATGCTGGTGCAGGTGCTCGCCGTGCTCCTCAACATCGCGCTGGCGCCGGTCCTGATCACCGGCTGGGGCACCGGATACGCCTTCGGTGTCGCCGGAGCGGGTCTGGCAAGCTCGATCGCCGTGTTCATCGGCGTGCTGATGCTGTTCGCGTATTTCCACAGGCTGGAGCGCTACGTCGCGTTCCATCCGGCGCAGTGGCGTCCACGGCTGCGGGAATGGAAACGGATCCTTAATGTGGGCCTGCCCGCGGGCGGCGAGTTCGTGATGATCTTCATCTTCATGGCCGCGATCTACTACGTGCTGCGAGACCTTGGTCCGGCGGCCCAGGCCGGCTTTGGCATCGGCACGCGCGTCATCGGCTTGATCCAGATGCCGGCCCTCGCCGTCGCACTCGCGGCAGGGCCGATTGCCGGCCAGAACTTCGGCGCGGGCAACAGCGAGCGGGTGCGGGAGACCTTCGTCAAGGCGGCGCTGATCGCGACGGCCGTGATGATCATGCTCACTGTGTTCGTGCAGCTCGCGCCCGGATTGCTGCTCGCCGGCTTCTCGAATGATCCGGAGACCATGAGGGTCGCGTTGCTGTTCCTGAAGATGATCTCGCTGAACATGGTGGCGCAGGGATTGATCTTCGTCTGCTCCAGCATGTTCCAGGGCCTCGGCAACACCAAGCCGGTGCTGTGGAGCTCGGCGACGCGCGTCCTCACTTACTCGTTGCCGGCGATCTGGCTCTCGACACGGCCGGGCTTTCGGATCGAATACGTCTGGTACATGTCGAATGCGGCGACGACGCTCCAGGCTGTCCAGAGCCTGTGGCTGCTGCGCCGTGAGTTCAGGAAGCGGCTGGTGACGCCGGAGGAGAAAGCTGAAGCGCCGGCGAGTCCCGAGCCCGGCGCGCCTCTGGCACGCGAGCCGGCCTAAAGCGCGATGAGATTGGATTGAATCGTCATCGCGCTTTAGCTCTTTGTTTGAGCATGATCTTTTCGGAAAACCGCTTCACACTTTTCCGGATCATGCTCTAGCGGCGGCTTGTTCCATCCCCGCGGCTCCGGCTAACTTCCCGGGCCGCGGGAATGGGTTGTCGAAGGGACGAATGGGCGGAGTGGCGGACGAGGGGCGGCCGGCGACCTGGGTCTCGGCGATCTGGGCGGCGCGCTACCGCACGCCGGCTCGTTTCGTCGCGCTGATCGCGTTGCTGCTGCCGTGGACGACGACCGGGACGACGTTCGCGCTGATCCCCTGGCTGATTGCCTTCGCGTTCCTCGATCTGCGCGACTTTCCGCGCTCGCTGCTGCGTCCGGTCAGTCTGCTGCCGATCGCGCTGGTGGTCCTCGCAGCTGTCGGCATGCTCTGGTCGGGTGCCCCATGGCCGGAAAGAATTCATGCGATCGGGCCGGTGTTGAAGCTCCTGGTGATCCCGCTCCTGATCTACCAGTTCGAGCGTTGGCCCTACGGCATCTGGGTGCTCGCGGCCTTTCTGGCGTCCTGCGCGCTGGTCATGCTGGTCTCCTTCGCCGTGGCTGTTGACCCCGATCTGTCGCTGAAGCTCTATCTGTCGCGCGGACCGTACAAGGTCGAGAGCGGGATCGCCGTGCGCAACTATATCGATCAGAGCCAGGAGTTCGCCCTCTGCGCGATTGCCTTGATCTATCCGATCGTGACGCTGTTTCGAAAGGGACGCGTCCGCACCGCGATAGTGCTCGCGGCCATCGCGACCGGCTTTCTCGTCAACATGATGTTTGTCGTGGTCTCGCGCACCGCGCTGGTGACGCTGCCGATCCTGCTCGTGGTCTTTGCTCTCCTGCATCTGCGTTGGCGCGCCGCCTTGCTGGCCGCGGGCGCGATGGCCTTGTTGGCTGTATTCCTCTGGGCGGTCTCGCCGCATCTGCGCGTGACCGTTGCGAAATTCCAGGGCGACTACGAGATCAGCGTGGAGGACAAGCAGGTGAGCGGCATGGGCTCGCGTCTGGAGTACTGGCGCAAATCCCTGGGCTTCATTGCAGACGCGCCGTTGCTTGGCCACGGCACCGGCTCGATCCGCGCTCTGTTCGCGGGTGCGGCTGCGGATGTGGAGGTCGATCCGCTGCGCAGCGAGATCGTCAGCAATCCGCACAATCAGACGCTAAGCGTTGCGGTGCAATGGGGCGTGGTGGGCGTCCTGGTGCTCTACGCGCTGTGGTTTGCGCATTTGCTGATGTTCCGTGGCGAGGGGCTTGCCTGCTGGATCGGCCTGTTGGTCGTGGTGCAGAACATGCTGTCCTCGCTGCTCAACACCCATTTGTTCGACTTCACGCCGGGCTGGATCTATGTGCTTGGTGTCGGTGTCGCAGGCGGCATGGCGCTGGCGAAGAAGAGCTAGAACGCATTGACGCTGTTCCAGACCAGCGTCGCGCCCGACAGGAACAACAGGCCTAGCACGACGTCGCCAAAATGCTTGTCGCTGAGCGCGTGATAGACACGCGCTCCCAGCCAGGCGCCGATCAGCGTGCCCGGGAATGCGACCATCGCGAGCCAGACCACCTTGAATGCGACCAGGCCCGAGGCCGCCTGCAGCATCAGCGCGGTCGCAAGCACGGTGAAATTGAACAACTGGAAGATGCCGCGCCGCTCGTGCTTGTTCCAACCACGGATGTTGGCCCACAGGATCGGGAGCGGACCGGACAGGCCGGCAAGGCCGCCCAGAATACCGCCGGCAAAGCCGATCGCGCCATCGGCGATGCGGCCGCCGAAGGTCACGGCGAACTGCTTCTTGTTGAAGTACAGCGCGCTCGAGAAGATCAGCAAGAGGACGCCGACGCTCAGCCTGAACACCTTGGGATCGGCGGAGGCGACCAGCGTGGTCCCGATCGGTACGCCGATCAACCCGCCGATCAGGAACGGCCACACCAGCGAGAGGTCAAAGCTCTTCCACATCGATGGCAGCGTCGAACTCTGCGCGATCACCGAGCAGATCAGCACCAAGGGCACCGCGAGCGAGGGCGGCAGAACATAGAGCCAGATGCCGAGCGCCATCAGCGCCGTGCCGAACCCGGCCAGCCCCGAGACGAAGCCACCGGCCAGCGCGCCGAACAGCAGCAGCGCAATCGTGAACGTTTCCAAGCCTTAGGTTCCTGTTGGCGCGATCTCGTGATCACCGCACCGTGCATAGCACGGCCACGGACGTGACGGTCAATGCATGCTTGCACGCAACCGCGGCCTGCAATCGTCGGGCATTTTCGAACGACATGCCCGGCCCAGGTCGTCCGCATAGGAGTTCGGGTTCGCGGCTCGATGAGCGTAGCCCCGCGGATTCCGCAGTCCAGGGTGGACAATGGACAACAACCATAGGTGGGGCGCGCCGGTGATGCCACCGATGTGATTAATCGTGAACCCTCTCCTTGTTGGAAAAGCGCGACCCGATTCGTATCTGAGGCGGGCGGCTGTCGATTGGAGGAAAAACGATGCGTATGATTCTGGCTTCGAGCCTCTTGATCGCCTTGGCGGGCTCTGTGAACGCGGCCACGGTGCACCACGCGCACCGGCACCATATTGTTCGTCCCGATCAGGGCGCCTCGGACCCCGCTTCGGCTTTTGGTTACGCGCCATCCGGGCCGGCGATCTACCCCCGCGGGGCACCATACGGTGAAGACTATGGAATGTATCCGCGAGATTCCCAGGGTTACGCACCCGGCGAACGCGAGCAATTTCTCGACAGCGTGAGACAGGGTGGCTAACGCGCCTTAGACGATCTGCCTGGTATCAGCGGGTCTTTGCAGGGCGCCGGTCAGAATCCGGAGTGCTTGCGTGAGTTCCGCACGATTGCGCGCGGCGCCGAGCGACAGCCGCGCCGCATTCGGCGGGTCGCCATCGACCACGAAAGAGTCGCTCGCCACGACGGCGAGCCCTTCGCGCAGCAGCTGCGCGGTGACATCGCGGCGGCCCAATCCCTCCGGCAGCCGCAGCCACAAATGATGCGCGGCGGGCCTGGCCTGGAACTGAAACCCCTTCAGCGCGCGCTGCGCCAATTGCTGGCGGCCGACGGCCTCGCTGCGGATGGCCGTGATGATGCGGTCGGCGATTCCACCCTCGAGCCAGTGCGTCACCAGCGCGACCATCAGCGGTGCGGGCATCTGCACGGTCGCTTGCAGATGGCCTCGCATCTGAAGCTGCGCGCCGCTGTCGGGCGCGAGCAGATAGGCAACGCGCAGCGCCGGCGCGATGCATTTTGACAGTGTGGTCGCGAGATATGTCCTGTCAGGGATGAGGTTCGCAATCGGCGAGGCCGATCGCTCGAGCAGCCCGTAGGCATCATCTTCGATCAGGTCTGTATCGGCATCGCGGACGATCTTTGCGATGGCGTTACGACGATCGGCGGAGAGCGTCGCGGTGGTCGGATTGTGCAACGTCGGAATGAGATAGACAGCCTTCGGCTTGTAGCTGCGGCATGCCTTCGCCAGCGCATCGGGCAAGATGCCGCCGTCATCCATGGCGACGCCGACGAGCCTGACGCCGAGCTGCGCCGCCGCCGCTTTGATGCCAGGGAAAGTGAGAGCCTCCGTCAGCACGACGTCACCCGGCCGCGCAAGGTGCGCGAGCAGGTTGAACAGGATCGTCTGCGCGCCGGGAAAGATCACGAGCTTGTCGGCCTGCGCATGTGGAACGCGCGAGCGCATCCAGCGCGCGGCGACCTCGCGCTCATGCGCGCTGCCGCCCGGCGGCTGGTAGTTCAGGAACGCGGTCAGACCCGATTGCGCGCGAAGGGCCTCAAGGCCGGCGAGGATGCGCTCGTCGAGCTGCGCCTCCAGCGGATGCGGCGGCACGTTCATCGACAGATCGATCGCGAGCGGATGCGGCAGGTCGACGGCGCGGCGCGCGCTGGTCTCCGACACGAACGAGCCCTGGCCGACCCGGGCCTCCATGATGCCGCGGCGCCGCGCCTCGGTGTAGGCGCGCGTCACCGTGGTGAGGTCAATGCCCAGCGCTTTGGCCAGCGCGCGCTGCGTCGGCAGTTGCTGTCCCCGCACCAGCCGGCCGGCGGCGATGTCGGCCTCCATGGCCTCGACGATGCGCTGGTAGCGCGGCCCTGACAGCTCCGAGATTGTAGGGGTCCAATCCATGCAATTTGGGTCCATATCCTTTGAATGTATGGAAACTATATATTATTGTATGGATCAGCAAAACGGAAGAGGTGTCGTCATGGCGACCGGTTCAGTTTCTCTGGCAAAGGCGATGTGGCGCGGTTTTCGCGGCAAGTGCCCGAACTGCGGCGAAGGGCATATGTTCGGCCGTTTCCTGAAAGTGGCTCACGCCTGCGATCATTGCGGCGAGGAGCTGTCCCACCAGCGCGCCGACGATTTTCCGGCCTACCTGGTGATGGTTGTGGTCGGCCATCTCGTGGTGCCGGCGATCCTCGCGGTCGAGACCGCCTATGCGCCGCCGGTCTGGCTGCAACTGGCGGTGTGGCTGCCGGTGACGCTGTTTGCCTCGCTCGCGCTGCTGCAACCGACCAAGGGCGCCATCGTCGGCCTGCAGTGGCAGATCGGCATGCACGGGTTCGAGGCGAGCAAGCTGCGGCGCGAAGCGGGCCGGCTTGCGCCCGTGCTGGTGAAGGCGCCGCGCGCGGCCTGAGGCGGCTCGCGGCGTTTACATCGCGCCGGCCATCGCTACACTCCATCGCGTCAAAACGAGAACGATGGAAACGCCGATGGCCGCACGCGCAACAACCTTCCTGCTCTGTCATGGCGCGTGGTCCGGCGGCTGGTCGTGGCGGAAGATGCATCCGCTGATGGCGCAGGCGGGTCACCGGTTGGTCGCGCCGACCTACACCGGGCTCGGCGAGCGTGCGCATCTTGCCAGTCCCCCTGTTGATCTCGACACGCACATCCAGGACATCCTGGGTGTCATCAAGTTTGAGGATCTCGACGACATCGTGCTGCTCGGCCACAGCTATGGCGGCATGGTCGCGACCGGCGTTGCCGACCGCGCGCGTGAGCGCATCACGCAACTGATCTATCTTGACGCCTTCGTGCCGCGTGACGGCCAGTCGCTGTTCGATCTCAACGAAGCTGGACGCGAGCCGATGCGCAAGGCAGCCGCCGCCGGCGATGGCTACCGCATCCCGCCGAACCCGCCGCCATCAGATACGCCGCAGGCCGATCTCGATTGGCTCAACGCGCGCCGCATCAACATGCCGATCAAATGTTTCGAAACGAAGCTGAAGCTTCAGCACGGCGAACCGGCGATGCCGCGGAGCTACATCTATTGCGCCCGCATTCCGCCGGGCGACGTGTTCGGCCAATTCGCAAGGCGCGCGAAGAGCGAGGATGGTTGGCGCTATTTCGAGCTCGACGCCAGCCACGCGCCGAACGTGACGGCGCCAGAGGCGTTGATGGGTGTGTTGCAGGAGATCGTGGCTTAACCCACAGCCGTCATTCCGGGGCGCGACGAAGTCGCGAGCCCGGAATCCGTCCCTCCACCAACTCTGTCGCACGATGGATTCCGGGCTCTCGCTTCGCGAGCCCCGGAATGACGGCAATTGAATGGTTGCGCGTCCAAAATGGTGAGGGGTCCGATGCGCTAGCATCGAACCCCTCGTTGCAAGATATCAGCCGGCCTGTAAGCCGGGTTCTGTAGGGCACCGCCTGCTTGCGCAGGCGATACGTGACGGCCATTCCTCTGGGACCATGTTTGCACACGGCCTCGAGCAACCTACCCGGACGGCGGGCCTGACATCGCCCCGCGGCGTTATCGCTCAAAGCGAACAGCCCGCTACGCCGTCCCTATTCGGTTTTGCTCCCGGTGGGGTTTACCATGCCGGCTCCGTTGCCGGACCCGCGGTGCGCTCTTACCGCACCTTTTCACCCTTACTTCCTCCGAGGAGGGAGCGGTTCGTTCTCTGTGGCACTTTCCCTGGGGTCGCCCCCGCCGGACGTTATCCGGCACCGTATGTCAAGGGAGCCCGGACTTTCCTCCCCGGCGGCCTTTCGGCACCTGCCGGAGCGGCCGTCCGGCCGACTGACTGACAACGCAATGGGCATTTGTGACGGTTTCGTCAAGCCAAGATCGTGGCGCACGCGCGGCGCAAATAATTTATCCTGAAGATGTCGTTTGGTGCCGGCCCCGTTCGACTGATGTCGGCGATCCCGCCGAACCACAGGAGTGAAGCGATGCAATATCTGCTGCTGATCTACCGGAACGAAAACTACATGACCGACATGAGCGCCGCCGACCGCCAGAAGCTGATGGGAGAATACGGCGCCTACACGCAGTCGATCATCCAGAGCGGCCATTTCAAGGCCGGCGACGGCCTGCAGCCGACCACGACGGCGACCACGGTGCGCGTGCGCGACGGCAAGACCATGACCACCGACGGTCCGTTCGCGGAAACGCGCGAGCAGCTCGGCGGCTATTACCTGGTCGAGGCCAAGGATCTCGACGAGGCCGTTGCGCTCGCCGCGCGAGTTCCCGAGGCGAAGCGGGGTTCGATCGAGGTCCGGCCGGTCATGATCTACAATTGATCACACCAAGCGACATCGACAGGATCTTCCGCGACGAGGCGGGGCGGGCGCTGGCCACCCTGATCCGCCTCGTCGGTGATTTCGATTTGGCCGAGGACGCGCTGCAAGATGCGTTCGCGGTCGCGCTGGAGCGCTGGGCGGCCGGCGAAATCCCCGACAATCCGCGCGCCTGGCTCGTCAATGTCGGCCGCAACAAGGCGATCGACCGTATCAGGCGCCAGGCCGCCTTTCGCGGCAAGCAGCAGGCGCTCCTGCATGAGCTCGAGCTCAACGCGAATACGCCGGCCGAGCCGCCGGCGATGCTCGACGACGACATGCTGCGGCTGATCTTCACCTGTTGCCATCCGGCGTTCGCAGCCGAGGTGCAGGTCGCGCTGACGCTGCGCACCGTCTGCGGCCTCTCTGCCGCGCAGGTCGCGCGGGCGTTCCTCGTCGGTGAGGATGCGATGGCGCAGCGGCTCGTCCGCGCCAAGCAGAAGATCAGGCTCGCCGGCATCCCCTATGAGGTGCCGGAGCGCGAGGCGCTGGTGCCGCGGCTCGACGGCGTGCTCGCCGTGATCTATCTCGTCTTTACCGAGGGTTATGTCGCAACCTCGGGCGCCGACCTGATGCGGCCCGATCTCGCGACTGAGGCAATCAGGCTCGCGCGCCTGCTCGACCGTCTGATGCCCGATCGCGCCGCAATCAAGGGCCTGCTGGCGTTGATGCTGTTGCACGATGCGCGCCGCGCTGGCCGCGAGACCGCGGCCGGCGACATCGTCCTTCTCGAAGAGCAGGACCGCTCGCTGTGGGATCGCGCGCAGATCGAGCAAGGCTTGCGTCTCGTCGACGACGCGCTGCGCCTGCCGGGCCGGCCGCAGCCCTATGCGGTGCAAGCCGCGATCGCCGCACTGCATGCTCGCGCGCCGAGTTTCGAGGCGACCGACTGGCCGCAGATCGCCGGGCTCTATGAAGTGCTGTTGCGCATCAATCCGTCACCGGTGATCGAGCTCAACCACGCCGCCGCCGTGTCGATGGTCGACGGCCCTGCCCGCGCGCTCGATCTCGTCGAGGCGATCACCGCGCGCGGCGGCCTTGACGGCTACGAGTTGCTGCCGGCCGTGCGCGCGGATTTGCTGCGGCGCCTCGAGCGGAAGCAGGAAGCGCGCGAGGCCTATGCGGCAGCGACGGCGGCAACGCAGTTGGAACCGTTGCGGCGTCTGTATGCGCGGCGGGTGAGGGAGATGGGGTAGGTGCCACAAACTCCGTCATTGCGAGCGCAGCGAAGCAAATCCAGAATCGTTCCGCGGAGACACTCTGGACTGCTTCGTCGCAAGAGCTCCTCGCAATGACGGCTTCGCCGTCACTTCGACGCGGCAGCGGTCCCATCGGCCGGCAGGCTCGCCAGCAGCGCCTGCAGCGTCGACAGCGTCGAGTGATCGGCAATACCATCCAGGCGCGCGGGGCGGAAGTGGCGCTGGAAGGCGGTAACGACTTCCATGGTCGCGGCATCGTACTTGCCTGACAGCGGCACGCCATAACCATAGCGTGCGAGCGCCTGCTGCAGGTTCAGCACCGCGTCGCTGATGGTGCCGAGCATCAGGGTCTCGCCGCGCACGATTGGCGCCGGCGTCACCCAGTGACCGACGCCGGAATTAGCCAGGGAATGCCAGGGAAATTTTTCGCCGGGATCCTTCTTGCGTGCGGGCGCGACATCGGAATGGCCGAGCACGCGCTGCGGCGCTACCTTGCGGCGGAGCATGATGCCGCGGCACAGCGCGATGACGGCCGCGATCTGGCGCAGCGGATATTCCGGGTAGCCCCAATCGTGGCCGCGATTGATGATCTCGATCCCGATCGAGCAGGAGTTGATGTCGTCCTCGCCGGCCCAGGACGAGACGCCGGCGTGCCAGGCGCGGCGCGATTCGGGTACGCATTGCACGATGCGGCCGTCCTCCAGCACGACATAATGGGCCGACACCTCGGTGCCGGCCGTGCACAGCCGCGCCAGCGCGCCCTCGACGTCGGGCATGCCGGTGTAGTGCAGCAAGATCATGTCGATCTGCCGTCCCTTATTGCGCTCGCCGTGATTGGGCGACGGGATGATGTCCGAGACGATCGACGAATCCGGCTCGAACGTCCGCATGTTCGCCGCGGCCTTTGGAACCGGGAGAACGCGCTGACGCTTCGAATCAGTACCCGACGGTGTTGACGGACCGGACGACATAAACAGCTCAGAATCGGAGGACGGCTGGGCCAAGCCCTTCTCTTTACTATTTCTTTACTGTCCGGTCCGCGCAATCGCGCAGGTCGGTTAATGCGTGCATTTTGCGCCTGGTGTGTGGATGACGCATCACCACCCAGGCACCTTTTCGAGATGTCGTGAGCCGATCAACGCTTTCTTAATGCTAAGCGCCGTTACTGAGAGGTGAAGAGCCGACCCGCGTCCGGAGGCGGCCAAAAGCGTTTTTGGCTCGAATCCCCATGGCTGCCCGACATTTTCCACTGGGAACACCGGGATTGACGCCTGGGACGACCGGGCGCGGCGCGCATGCTGGCAAGCATGCTGAAGAGGGGCTTTGTCGTGGAACCGCCGCGACGCGGAGTTATTCGAGGCGTGATGGGCTGCTTCGCCGCCGATTTCACCTGTCTGCCCGACCGGCGCGACGCATGAGCGACGCGCCGCACATTCCCGTGCTCGGCGTCGAGGCGGTCGCGCATCTCGCGCCGCGCGAGGGCGGCATCTATGTCGATGCCACCTTCGGGGCCGGCGGCTACAGCCGCGCCATCCTCGATGTGCCGGGAACCCAGGTCATCGCGATCGATCGCGATCGCACCGCGATTGCCGGCGGCGCCGAGTTGGTTGCGAGCGCTTCGGGCCGGCTGGCACTGGTCGAAGACCGTTTCTCGAATCTTGCCGAAGTCTGCGCCGCACAAGGCGTCGAGACGGTCGACGGCGTCGTGATGGATGTCGGGGTGTCCTCGATGCAGCTCGACCAGGCTGGTCGCGGCTTCTCGTTCCGTCTCGACGGTCCGCTCGATATGCGGATGGGGCAGACCGGGCCGACGGCCGCCGAAATCGTCGCGCGTGCCTCGGAAGGCGATCTCGCGGACATCATCTACCTCTTCGGAGAAGAACGGCATTCGCGCCGAATCGCCCGTGCCATTGTGGCGGACCGGCAGGAGACGCCGTTCACCACCACGCGCGCGCTCGCCGATCTCGTCGGCCGCGTGGTGCGCTCGAAGCCCGGTGAGATTCACCCGGCGACGCGGACGTTCCAGGCGCTGCGCATCTTCGTCAACGAAGAGCTCGAAGAACTCCAGACCGCGCTCGCCGCGGCTGAGCGCGTGCTCAAGCCCGGCGGCCGTCTCGTCGTGGTTTCCTTCCATTCGCTGGAAGACCGCATCGTCAAGAATTTCCTCGCAGAGCGTTCCAAGACCGGCGGCGGCTCGCGGCATCTGCCGGAGGTGGCGCAAACAGCACCGAGCTTCCACCTGCTGACGCGGCGGCCCGTGATCGCCGGCGAGGCAGAAGTCGCGCACAATCCGCGGGCGCGTTCCGCAAAGCTGCGCGCCGCCGAGCGCACCACGGCGCCTGCGCATCATGACGACGAGCCATCGTCCTGGCCAAAACTCTCCGACGTGATGAGGGGCGGCTAGCAGATGCGCTTCATCCACCTTCTCGTCATCGGCGCGCTGATCTTTGCGGCGGCCTATGTCTACCGGATCAAGATGGATTCCACCGCGCGCACCGAGAAGGTGCTGCGGCTGCATGCGGAGATCCGCGAGCAGCGCGATGCGATCGCGCAGCTGCGCTCCGAATGGGCCAAGCTCGATGCGCCCTTGCGCCTGCAAGGCCTGGTCGAGCGGCATCTGCCGCTCAAGCCCGTCAATGGCACGCAATATGATTCACTGAAGAACCTGCCGGATCGTCCGCCGCGGATGTTCCGGCCGGGCGAGCCTGATCCGATCGGGTCCATGATCAACACCATCGAAGCCGCGAGCGATCCCGATAGCGTGACCGGCTCGGTGCCCCAGCCCGAGGACAAGCAATGAGCGCTGTTCCGGCCAAACCCTCCGCGCGGCCAGCCGAGCCTTGGCGCCAGCGTCTGATCCGCAGCCTCCTCTACGGGCGCAATGTCGATCGCGCCGCGAAAGCGCGTGCGCGCGTCGGCCTTGCGATACTCGCCTTTGCCACCGTCTACACCCTGATCGCCGGCCGCCTCGTGATGTTCGCGATCGGCGCCGACGCCCACGGCGCGCGTCGTGCCGCCTCGCAGGAAGTGGTTGCGACCGCCCGGCCCGACATCGTCGACCGCAACGGCGCGATCCTCGCGACCGACGTCAAGGCCGCCAGCATGTTCGGCGAGCCGCGCCGCATCATCGACAAGGACGAGGCGATCGAGCTGTTGACCGCGACCGTGCCCGATCTCGACGAGGCCGAGGTGCGTGACCGCCTGAAAACGCGCAAGGGCTTCGTCTGGCTGAAGCGCGAGATCACGGCAAAGCAGCAGCAGGACATCCACAAGCTCGGCATTCCCGGCATCGGCTTCCTGCGCGAGAACAAGCGTGTCTATCCGACCGGCAACGAGGTCGCCCACCTCATTGGTCTGGTCAATATCGACAACCAGGGCATCGCCGGCATGGAGAAGTGGCTCGACAACCAGGGCCTCGCCGATCTCCATCGCGCCGGTTTTGCGACCGATCGCCTGCAAAAGCCGGTCGAACTGTCGGTCGATCTGCGCGTCGAGCACGCCTTGCGCGACGAACTGCTGAAGGCCAAGGAAAAGTTCCACACCAAGGCGGCCTCCGGCCTCGTCACCAATGTCAACACCGGCGAAATCATCGCCATGGTGTCGGTGCCGGATTTCGACCCGAACAATCCCAAGGAAGCCCACGACCCTGACCGTATCAACCGTCTGACCACGGGCGTCTACGAAATGGGGTCGACGTTCAAGGCCTTCACGCTCGCGATGGCGCTCGATACCGGCAAGTACGGCCTCGATTCGATGTGGGATGCGCGCGGGCCGCTGCACTACGGCAAGTTCGCGATTCATGACGACGAGCCGAAGGGCCGCTTCCTGAGCATGAAAGAGGTGTTCACCTTCTCCTCCAACGTCGGCGCCGCGCGCATCGCGCTGTCGCAGGGCGTCGAGGCCCACAAGGCCTTCCTGCGCAAGATGGGCCAGCTCGAACGGCTGCGGACCGAATTGCCGGAAAGCGCCTCGCCGATCGTGCCGAAACGCTGGGGCGATCTGAACACCATCACCATCTCGTTCGGCCACGGCATGGCCGTGGCGCCGTTGCAGGCCGTGATGGGCGTCAGCGCGCTGGCCAATGGCGGCCTGCTGATTCCGCCGACCTTCCTCAAGCGGTCGGAAGAGGAGGCGCGGGCGGTCGCCAAGCGCGTGATCAAGCCCGAGACGTCGGACAAGATGCGGTTCCTGATGCGGCTCAATGCTGAGATCGGCACCGCCAAGAGGGCCAACGTTCCCGGTTACTATATCGGCGGCAAGACCGGCACCGCGGAAAAGGTGATCAATGGCCGCTATGCCAAGAAGAAAGTGCTGACCGCGTTCACCGCGATCCTGCCGGCGGACAAGCCAAAGTACCAGCTCCTGATCATGCTCGACGAGCCGCAGCCGCTGAAGGAGACCTACGGCTTCATCACCTCGGGCTGGAACGCTGTTCCCACCGCCGGCAACGTCATCACCCGGATCGGGCCGCTGCTCGGCATCGAGCCCCGCTACGACTTGCCGCCCGCGGACCGCCTTATTCTTGCAGCATCCAGGACAACCCAGTAATCAACTGGGGTGGCCGCCGCCGCCGCTGATTCGGCTTTTCCTGACGATTCGGCGTTCCGGCGCGGCATGTCGACTGGAAGACCATGAAGCTGCGTGACCTCTTAGGCCAAGATGCTTTGGGCCATGAAGCCGCGATCGAGCCTATAGCGGGGGCGCTCGAGGTGACGGGCGTTGCGCTCGACAGCCGCGCGGTCAAGCCGGGCGATCTCTTCTTTGCGCTCGCAGGCAGCAAGACTGACGGTGCGCGCTTCATCGACGCGGCCATCGCGGCCGGCGCGCTGGCCGTGGTCGGGGATCACGCACCCGACGGCTGCAAGGTCCCGTTCATCACGGTCGCCAATCCGCGTCGCGCGCTGGCGCTGGCGGCGGCCAGATTTTTCCCGGCCCAGCCTGCGACGATCGCGGCGGTCACCGGCACCAGCGGCAAGACTTCGGTCGCCGCGTTCACGCGCCAGATCTGGGAACGGCTCGGCCACGCTTCGGCCAGCATCGGCACCATCGGTCTCGTCTCGCCCAAGCGCACCGTCTACGGTTCGCTGACGACGCCCGATCCGATCGCGCTGCACCGGCAGCTCGATGAGATCGCGCGGGAAGGCGTGACGCATCTCGCCTTCGAAGCCTCGTCGCACGGCCTCGATCAATATCGCCTCGACGGCGTGCGCATCGCCGCCGGCGGCTTCACCAACCTGTCGCGCGACCATATGGATTACCATCCGACCGTCGCGCACTATCTTGCAGCAAAGCTCAGGCTGTTCCGCGAACTCATTCCATCGGGTGGCGCCGCGGTGATCTCGGCCGATCATGATTGCTCGGCGGAGGCGATCGACGCGGCGAAGACGCGTGGTCTGCATGTGATGGCGGTGGGACGCAACGGCGATGGGGCAGGCGAGGGTATCCGCCTCCTCGAGGCCGTGGTCGAAGGCTTTTCGCAAAGGCTCAGCCTCGAACATCGCGGCAAACATCATGCAGTCCGGCTGCCGCTGGTCGGTGAATTCCAGATCGAGAACGCGCTGGTGTCGGCCGGCCTTGCCATCGGCACCGGCAGCGATGCAGCCCATGTGTTTGCGAGCCTCGAACATCTGGAAGGCGCCAAGGGACGGCTCGAGCGGGTCGGGGAGCGTAACGGCGCGCCTGTCTTCGTCGACTATGCGCACAAGCCCGATGCGCTGGCGAAGGCGCTGCAGGCGCTGCGGCCTTACGCCAGGCGGAGACTGATCGTCGTCTTCGGCGCCGGCGGCGATCGCGATGCCGGCAAGCGGCCGATCATGGGCGAGATCGCGGCCGAGAATGCCGATCGCGTCATCATCACCGACGACAATCCGCGCAGCGAGAAGCCGGAAGCCATTCGCGCCGCGATCCTCGCCACCGCCAGGGGCGCGCGCGAAATCGGCGATCGCGCGGCCGCGATCCGTGCGGCGATCGAGGAGCTGGAAGATGGCGATGCGCTGCTCATCGCCGGCAAGGGCCACGAGACCGGGCAGATCGTCGGCAGCGAGGTCCTGCCGTTCAGTGATCACGAGGCGGTCGCCGCCGCATTAGCAACGAGGGTCGCATGAGCGGGCCATTATGGACGGTTGCCGAGGTGGCGCGTGCGCTGGGTGCAACAGGATCATTCCCTGATACCCCGATCGACTTCGTCACCCAGGACAGCCGCCTGGTGAAGCCGGGCAGTCTGTTCGTGGCGCTATCAGGCACGCCGAGCGGCGGCTTCATCTCGGCCTTCGCAAGTGCGCGCGATGGCTGGGAGTTCGCGGACAAGGCGGAAGCATCAGGCGCGGTCGCGATGATCGTGCCGCACGAGATCGCGGGCATCAGTGTCCCGCAGATCGTCGTCAAGGACACGCTGATCGACGGCCTCTGGGGTCTCGCCCGCGCCGCGCGCGCACGCTTCAACGGCCCCGTGATCGGATTGACCGGCAGTGCCGGCAAGACGAGCACCAAGGAATTTTTGGCGGCCTATCCCAATGCCTATGCGAGCCCGTCGAGCTTCAACAATTTCTGGGGTGTGCCGCTGACGCTGTGCAATGCGAAGGCAGACGCCAGCCTTTGGGTGGTCGAGATGGGCATGAACCAGCCAGGCGAGATCGCGCGGCTCAGCGAGTTGACGCGGCCGACGGTCGCGCTCGTCGTCAACGTCCAGCCGGTGCATCTGGAAAAGCTCGGCTCGCTCGATGCGATCAGGCGCGAGAAAGTGTCGATCGCGCTCGGCCTGCCCGACGACGGCGTGCTGGTGCTCCCCGCCGGGCTCAAGGCGGCGGAATGGAAGGGCAAGGTGGTGCGCTTCGGCGAGCATGCCGAGGTGCACGAGGTCAAGCACGCGCGGCATGGCGAGAGCTGGCAGGTCGTGGCCGCGATCGGCAAGAAGGAGATCGCCTTCAGCCTGACGCCGGGCGCGCCGCACCGCGTGCAGAATGCGCTCGCCGCGCTCGCCTCTGTTCACGCCGCCCATCTCGATGTCGCGACGCTCGCGATCAAGCTCGATCGCGTCGGCATCATGACCGGCCGCGGCGTCGAGCAGGCGGTCGGCGGCGTCACCGTGATCGACGACAGCTTCAACGGCAATCCGGCGAGCGTCGCTGCCGCGCTGCAAAGCCTGCAGGCGCGCAACGTGACCGGCGGTCGCCGCATTGCGGTGCTCGGCGACATGCTGGAGCTGGGCGACGATGCCCCGCGCTACCACACCGCGCTGGCTTCGCATCTCCAAGGCATCGACGGCATCTATTGCGTCGGTCCCCTGATGCGGCACCTCTATGACACGCTTCCATCAGGCAAGGGGCTTGGCTGGCACGACGATCCTGCCACACTTAAACCCAGCGAGGTCGCTAGCCTGCTGAAGGCAGGCGATGTCGTGGTTGTCAAGGGCAGCAAGAAGATGTTCTGGGTCAACAAGTTTGTGCCGGGCCTAGTGGCCGCCTTGCAGGCAAAGGCGTAAACTGCTTGGAAGGCGCAGTTTCCGAATCCCACCCTTTGCGCCGTCCGGTTTCTTTGGGGTCGCCCGACCCCATGACGAAGACCAGAGAATGCGCGTCAGAGGTTGGGGCCTGAGCGAAGGCCGCGCGAAAGGCGCCATAGGACCGACTGAATGTTTTACTGGCTGATAGAGCTCTCCAACACATTTCCGGGCTTCGGTGCCGTGCGCACCGTTCTGAACGTCTTCCGCTACATCACCTTCCGAACCGGCGGTGCAATTGCCACCGGCGCGCTGTTCGTGTTCCTGTTCGGACCCTGGATCATCGATCATTTGCGCATCCGCCAGGGCAAGGGCCAGCCGATCCGCACCGATGGTCCGCAATCGCATCTGGCCAAGAAGGGCACGCCCACCATGGGCGGGCTGATGATCCTGTCCGGGCTGACCGTCGCCACGGTGCTCTGGGCCAATCCGCTCAATCCTTACGTCTGGATCGTGCTGGCGGTGACGCTCGGCTTTGGCTTCGTCGGCTTCTATGACGATTACCTCAAGGTGACCAAGCAGACCACGAGCGGCTTCGGCGGCAAGCTGCGCCTCCTGATCGAAGCGATCATCGCGCTGGTCGCCTGCTACGCGCTGGTGCGGCTGAACCGCGATCCCGCCTCGACCGCGCTGACGGTCCCCTTCCTGAAGGACACCGTGCTGCATTTCGGCTGGTTCTTCGTGGTGTTCGGCGCCTTCGTCATCGTTGGTGCCGGCAATGCCGTGAACCTCACCGACGGTCTCGATGGCCTCGCGATCGTGCCTGTCATGATCGCGACCGCGAGCTTTGGGCTGATCGCCTATCTCGCCGGCAACGCGGTGTTCGCCGATTATCTCCAGATCAAATATGTCGCCGGCACCGGCGAACTGGCGGTGCTTTGCGGCGCGCTGCTGGGTGCCGGGCTCGGCTTCCTCTGGTTCAATGCGCCGCCGGCCTCTATCTTCATGGGCGACACCGGCTCGCTCGCGCTCGGCGGCATGCTGGGCTCGATCGCGGTCGCGGTGAAGCACGAGATCGTGCTTGCGGTGATCGGGGGCCTGTTCGTGCTGGAGGCGGTCTCGGTGATCGTGCAGGTGGTATCGTTCAAGCTGACGGGCAAGCGCTTCTTCCGCATGGCGCCGATCCACCACCATTTCGAGCAGCTCGGCTGGACCGAGCCGCAGATCGTGATCCGCTTCTGGATCATCTCGGTGATGCTGGCGCTCGCCGGCCTTTCCACGCTGAAGCTGCGTTGATGATGGTGACGGCCCTGTATCCCCATTCTCGTCATTCCGGACGGCGCGAAGCGGCGATCCGGAATCTCGAGATTCCGGGTTCTCGCTGCGCGAGCCCCGGAATGACAGAGGCCCAATCATGATCCCCGTTACATCCTTTGCCGGCAAGACGGTCGCGGTGTTTGGCCTCGGCGGCTCGGGGCTGGCCTCGTGCCATGCGCTGAGGGCCGGTGGCGCCGAAGTGATCGCAGCCGACGACAATGCCGAGAATGTCACCAAGGCGGCGCAGGCGGGTTTCATCACCGCGGATTTGCGCAACGCCTCCTGGGACAATTTCGCAGCGCTGGTGCTCGCGCCCGGCGTGCCGCTGACTCATCCGGTGCCGCACTGGAGCGTGCTGAAGGCGCGCGAGGCAGGCGTCGAGGTGATCGGCGACATCGAGCTGTTCTGCCGCGAGCGGCGTCGTCACGCGCCGAACGCGCCGTTCGTCGCCATCACCGGCACCAACGGCAAGTCGACGACGACGGCCTTGATCGCGCATCTGACGAGGGTTGCCGGCTACGACACCCAGATGGGCGGAAATATCGGCACCGCGATCCTGTCGCTGGAGCCGCCGCGCACGGGCCGCGTCCACGTCATCGAGATGTCGTCCTACCAGATCGACCTCACGCCCTCGCTCGATCCCTCCGTCGGCATCCTGCTCAATGTCAGCGAAGACCACATCGATCGTCACGGCACGATCGAGCATTACGCTGAAGTGAAGGAGCGCCTGGTTGCGAACGTGCAGGCAGGCGGCACGTCCATCGTCGGCGTTGATGACGGCTGGTGCCGCGACATCGCCGACCGGCTCGATCGCGCCGGCAAGAACGTGGTGCGCATCTCCGTCAAGAATCCGCTCGCTTCGGGTATTCATGTCGAGCACGGCAGCATCGTGCGGACCGCGGGCGGCGCCCGCAGCGAGATCGCCAAGCTCGGCGGCATCGGCTCGCTGCGCGGCCTGCACAATGCGCAGAACGCAGCCTGCGCCGCTGCTGCCGCGCTCGCGATGGGTATCGGCCAGGACGTGCTTCAGAACGGCCTGCGCAGCTTTCCAGGCCTGGCACATCGCATGGAGCAGGTTGGTCGCCGCGGCAACGTGCTGTTCGTCAACGACTCCAAGGGCACCAACGCCGACGCTACAGCCCACGCGCTGTCGTCCTTTGCCGACATTTTCTGGATCGCCGGCGGCAAGCCGAAGGCGGGCGGCATCACCAGCCTGACGGGATTCTTCCCGCGCATCCGCAAGGCCTATCTGATTGGCGAGGCCGCGCAGGAATTTTCCGGCACGCTCGGTTCGGTCGCGCATGAGATCAGCCAGACACTCGACGTCGCGGTCGCGCACGCCGCGCGCGATGCGGAAGCATCGCGACTTGCGGATGCGGTCGTGCTGCTGTCGCCGGCCTGCGCCTCGTTCGACCAGTACCGCAATTTCGAGATCCGCGGCACCAGGTTCCGCGAACTGGTGCAGGCGCTGCCGGGCGTGAAGCCGGTGGTGTGAGGCGCGGCTGCTCCTCCGCTGTCGTCGCCCGGCCAGTGCGCAATTGCGCAGTAGCACCGGGCGACCCAGTATTCCAGAGACCGTGCTTGAGCCGAGGGGCCGCGGCGTACTGGATGCCCCGGTCGACCCGGGGCATGACAGAGTGTTTTGTGGCGTCTGCGGAGCTCATCTCGAAACATCCGCATTCCCTTAACCCTCCGGTAACCAACCTCGGCGACCAATGGACGGACCTCTGTCCGAAAGCGGCCGCCCATGCTCTCCCGTGAAGAACGCACCCCCTTTTCCGAGTGGTGGTGGACCGTCGACAAGCCGCTGTTCGGCGCGATCCTGCTCTTGATGCTGACCGGCGTCATCCTGTCGCTGGCGGCGAGCCCGTCGGTTGCGACCCGCATCGGGCTCGATCCCTTCCATTTCTTCAGCCGTCACGTGATGTTCCTGGCGCCGTCCTTCATGGTCCTGCTCGGCGTCTCCTTCCTGTCGCCGCGCGCGATCCGACGTTCGGCGCTGATCATCTTCGCGCTCAGCATCATCCTGATCGTGGTGACGCTCGCTATTGGCCCCGAGGTGAAGGGCTCGCGGCGCTGGATCACGCTCATCGGCGTCAATATCCAGGCCTCCGAAATCGCAAAGCCGTCCTTCGTCGTCATCGCCGCCTGGCTGTTCGCGGAATCGACCAGGCGACCGGAGATGCCGGCGACCTCGATGGCGCTGGTGCTGCTCTTGATGCTGGTCTCGCTGCTGGTGATGGAGCCGGACTTCGGCCAGACCATGCTGATCCTGATGGTGTGGGGCTCGCTGTTCTTCATCGCGGGCATGCGCATGATCTGGGTGTTCGGCCTCGCAGGCCTCGGCGCCGCCGGCCTGTTCAGCGCCTATCTGTTCGTCCCGCACGTCGCCGGCCGCATCAAGCGTTTCATGAATCCGGCTTCCGGCGACACCTTCCAGGTCGATACCGCAATGGAGGCGTTCTACAACGGCGGCTGGTTTGGCCTAGGGCCAGGCGAGGGCATCGCAAAACGGAACCTCCCGGACAGCCACACCGACTTCGTGTTCGCGGTCGCCGCCGAGGAGTTCGGCATCATCCTGTGCCTTGCCATGCTGGCGCTGTTCGCCTTCGTCGTCATCCGCACGCTGTCGCGCGCCTATGCCAATGAGGACATGTTCTCGCGCTTTGCGGCCTCTGGGCTGGCGATCCTGTTCGGCGTCCAGGCCGCGATCAACATGTCGGTGAACCTGCAGCTCATCCCCGCCAAGGGCATGACGCTGCCGTTCATTTCGTACGGTGGTTCCTCGATTGTCTCGCTGGCCTATGGCGTCGGCATGATGCTGGCGCTGACGCGGCTGCGCCCGCGCACCGAGGTCGAGGCCAGCGGCCACGCCGAGGCGATGCGGAGCTACGCGTAGTTTCCGGTAATGGTTGAATGCATCGCCCGGATGGAGCGTAGCGCAATCCGGGATGCTTATTCCAACCGCGAGACCCCGGATTACGCTGCGCTCGATCCGGGCTACGGACTCGTCATTGCGAGCGGAGCGAAGCAATCCAGACTGTTCCTGCGGATGCATTTCTGGATTGCTTCGCTCCGCTCGCAATGACGGGGGAGACACTGTAAAACGTGAATTATGGATCAATCTCCCCTGATTCTTCTCGCCGCGGGCGGCACCGGCGGCCACCTGTTTCCGGCCGAGGCGCTCGGCGTCGAGTTGATCCGGCGCGGCTTTCGCGTGCGTCTCGTCACCGATGACCGCGCGCTGCGCTACAGCGGGCTGTTCAGCAAGGACATGATCGACGTCGTCGCGAGCGAGACCGCGCGCGGCCGCAATCCGATCCAGCTCGCCTATGCCGGCCTCACGCTCGCCACCGGTACGCTGTCCGCTTACAGCCTGATCAGGCGATTGAAGCCCGCAGCCGTCGTCGGCTTCGGCGGCTATCCGACATTGCCGCCGCTGGTTGCGGCAAAATTCGCCGGCGTGCCCGGCATCATCCACGACGCCAATGCGGTGCTCGGCCGCGCCAACCGCTTCCTGTCGAGCCGCGTCGAGGCCATCGCGACGTCGCTGCCCGGCGTGCTCGACCGCGATCCGGCGCTTGCGGCTAAGACCACGACAGTCGGCACGCCGATGCGACCGGCGGTGCTCGCCGCGGCGGCGGTGCCCTATGCCGCACCTGAAGCGAACGGACCGTTGCGCCTGCTCGTCGTCGGCGGCAGCCAGGGGGCGCGCATCATGGCCGACATCGTGCCCGGCGCGATCGAGCGGCTCGAGCCCGCTTTGTGGGGCCGTCTCGTGCTGACCCAGCAGGTACGCGACGAGGATATGACCCGCGTGCGCGCGGTCTATGACAAGCTCAAGATCAAGGTGGAGCTCGCACCTTTCTTCACCGATCTGCCGGCGCGACTCGCCTCCAATCATTTGATCGTGTCGCGTTCCGGCGCCGGCACGGTGGCCGAGCTCGCCGCGATCGGGCGGCCCTCGATCCTGGTGCCGCTGCCGGGCTCGATCGACCAGGACCAGTTCGCCAATGCCGGCGTGCTGGCCAGGGTTGACGGCGCGATCCGCATCCCGCAGACCGAGTTCACCTCCGATCGGCTCGCCTCGGAGATCTCCGCCTTTGCCGCCGAGCCGGCGCGCCTCGCCGCCATGGCGGCCGCAGCCAAAGGGGCAGGCCGGCTCGATGCCGCCGAACGGCTGGCCGATCTTGTGATCAAAGTCGCGGGACTCTGACGCCTGTTCCGCCCCGGAATGGCCAAAAAAGCCCCTTGTCATGCCCCGCGAAAGCGGGGCATCCAGTACACGACGCAGCTGATTTGACTCTCAGGCGTCGCGGAATACTGGATCGTCCGCCTTCCGCGGACGATGATCCCAAGGAAACCACATGAGACTGCCGCGCGAGATCGGACCCATCCACTTCGTCGGGATCGGCGGAATCGGCATGAGCGGTATCGCCGAGGTGCTGGTCAATCTCGGCTATGCCGTGCAGGGCTCGGACGCCTCCGACAATTACAATCTCGACCGCCTGCGCAAGCAGGGCGCCAAGGTCTGCGTCGGCCACAAGGCCGGGAATGTCGACGGCGCCGAGGTCGTGGTGGTCTCTACCGCGATCAAGCGCGACAATCCGGAATTGATGGCGGCGCGCGAGCGGCGCATTCCCGTGGTTCGCCGCGCCGAAATGCTGGCCGAATTGATGCGGCTGAAGAGCTGCGTCGCGATTGCCGGCACGCATGGCAAGACCACGACCACCACGATGGTCGCGACCTTGCTCGACGCCGGCGGGCTCGATCCCACCGTAATCAACGGCGGCATCATCAACGCCTACGGCTCCAACGCACGTCTCGGCGCCGGTGATTGGATGGTGGTTGAGGCCGACGAAAGCGACGGCACGTTCCTGAAGCTGCCGACAGATGTCGCAATCGTCACCAACGTCGATCCCGAACATCTCGACCACTTCAAGACGTTCGAGGCGGTGCAGGACGCGTTCCGCCATTTCGTCGAGAACCTGCCGTTCTACGGCTTTGCCGTGATGTGCATCGATCATCCCGTGGTGCAGACCCTCGTCGGCAAGATCGAGGATCGCCGTATCATCACTTACGGCCATAACCCGCAGGCCGACGTGCGACTGCTCGACCTGACGCCGATGGGCGGCGGCTCGAAATTCAAGGTCGCCTTCCGCGATCGCAAGACCGGCGCCGTGCACGAGATTCCTGATTTGATGCTGCCGATGCCGGGCCGCCACAACGCCTCCAACGCGACGGCCGCGATCGCGGTGGCGCGCGAGCTCGGCGTCTCCGACGATGCGATCCGCAAGGCGATCGCCGGCTTCGGCGGCGTCAAGCGCCGCTTCACCAAGACCGGCGAGTGGAACGGCGTCACCGTGATCGACGATTACGGCCATCATCCCGTCGAGATCGCAGCCGTGCTCAAGGCAGCGCGGGAATCCACCAACGGCAAGATCATCGCCGTGGTGCAGCCGCATCGCTACACCCGCCTGCAATCGCTGTTCGAGGAATTCTGCACCTGCTTCAACGATGCCGACGCCGTCATCGTCGCCGATGTCTATGCCGCGGGCGAGACGCCGATCGATGGCATCGACCGCGATCATTTCGTCGCAGGTCTGCGTGCCCACGGCCATCGCGAGGTGATCCCGCTGCCGGCGGCGACGGAGCTTCCTGAAATCGTCAAGGGGCTGGCAAAGTCGGGTGATCTCGTCGTCTGTCTCGGCGCCGGCAACATCACGCAATGGGCCTATGCGCTGCCGGATCAATTGAAGGCGTTGGGGTAAGGCCGTGACCTTCCCCGACATCACCCCCTCACTCAAAGCCGCGATGCCGGAGCTGCGCGGCCGGTTGCTGGCGAACCAGTCGCTGGCCGAGCTCACCTGGTTTCGCGTCGGCGGTCCGGCGCAGGTGCTGTTCACGCCGTCGGATGAGGATGACCTCGCTTACTTCCTCGCGCATCTCGCCGGCGACATTCCGGTCTACGTCGTCGGTGTCGGCTCCAACCTGATCGTGCGCGACGGCGGCATCGCCGGCGTGGTGGTCCGCCTTGCGCCGCGCGCCTTTGGTGAGGCCACCGCGAGCGGCGATACCGTCACCGCAGGTGCCGCCGCGCTCGACAAGCGCGTCGCGGAGGTCGCGGCCGGCGCCAATATCGGTGGGCTCGAATTCTTCTTCGGCATTCCCGGCACGATCGGCGGCGCGCTGCGGATGAATGCCGGCGCAAATGGCGGCGAGACCAAGGACGTGCTGATCGAGGCACGCGGCGTCGGGCGCGACGGCACCAGGTACATCTTCCACAACGCCGACATGAAATTCGTCTACCGCAATAGCGGCGTCGATCCTTCCATCATCTTCACCTCCGCGCGTTTCCGCGGCGAGATCAGGGATGCAGAGGCGATCCGTGCGCGGATGGCGGAGGTGCAGAGCCACCGCGAGAGCGCGCAGCCGATCCGCGAAAAGACCGGCGGTTCGACCTTCAAGAATCCACCCGGCCACTCAGCCTGGAAGCTTGTGGATGCAGCCGGCTGTCGCGGCCTGCGGGTCGGCGGTGCCCAGGTCTCCGAGATGCACTGCAATTTTCTGATCAACACCGGCGATGCCACCGCGCACGACATCGAGACGCTCGGAGAGACCGTGCGCGAACGGGTAAAGGCAAGTTCCGGAATCGAATTGCAGTGGGAAATCAAGCGGATTGGAATCCCTATTTAACGGTCATTCCGGGGCGCGCGGAGCGCGAACCCGGAATCTCGAGATTCCGGGTCTGGTGCTTGCGCGCCATCCCGGAATGACGAAATGCGAGGAAACATGCGCATCACCATCCTCTTCGGCGGCTCCAACCGCGAACGTCTGGTCTCCGTCGCCTCGGCCCAGGCGCTGCATCAGGCATTGCCTGAGGCCGATCTCTGGTTCTGGGACGTCGAGGACAAGGTGCATGTCGTGCAGTCGAAACAGCTGCTCGAGCATGCCCGTCCGTTCGAGGACGAGTTCAAGCCCGGCACGCGTGGCATTCCGCTTCCGCAGGCGCTCGACCAGGCCAGGGTGGAAGACCGTGTTCTCGTGCTGAGCCTGCATGGCGGAAGCGCCGAGAACGGCGAATTGCAGGTGATGTGCGAGACGCGCGGCGTGCCCTTCACCGGCTCCGGCTCGGCCTCCTCGCATCTTGCCTTCGACAAGATCGCGGCCAAGCGCTTTGCCGCGATCGGCGGCGTGACGCCGCCTGTGGGCATCGCGCTCGAGAACATCGACGACGCCTTGGCCGAATACGGCAAGCTGATCGCAAAGCCGGCGCGCGACGGCTCGAGCTATGGCCTGATCTTCGTCAACGCCAAGCAGGATCTCGTCGCCGTCCGCAACGCCGCCAAGCACGAAGAATATGTGATCGAGCCGTACATCGCGGGCATCGAGGCGACCTGCGGCGTGCTGGAGCGGCTGGATGGATCGATCATCTCGCTGCCGCCGATCGAGATCATTCCGGGCGAGGGCAGTTTCGACTACGCCGCAAAGTATCTGCTGTCGACGACCCAGGAGATCTGCCCGGGCCGCTTCACGCCCGAAATCACCGCCGCGCTCAAAGAGCAGGCGATGCTGGCGCATCGGGCGATGTCCTGCACCGGCTATTCCCGCTCCGACTTCATCGTCTCGGAGAAGGGGCTGGTCTATCTCGAAACCAACACGCTGCCCGGGCTGACCAAGTCCTCGCTCTACCCCAAGGCGCTGAAAGCCGAGGGCATCGCATTCGTCGACTTCCTCCGCGGCCTGATCGAGCTCGCCGAGCGGCGGGTGCGGAAATAATTAGGATTGGTTAACGGCCGGACCGGCAAAAACGCCCGGTTTGGTGCCCAAAGCCGGTAAAATGCCGGACATCGTGGCGCAACTGCCTCACTTGCCTGGGCAAAAAGCATCCCGCGTTAACGAATTTTACCTTTTGTTTACCAGGACGTCCGAAGGTTAACGCTGGCGGCGCATATGGCGTTTTGGCTGCCGGCGCGTGAGCCGTTTCGGATTGTTCCCGATCGGTGAACGCTTCGAAGGGGAGCGGTTTCTTCTGCCGAAGACCATCACCCGGCCCGGCACGTCCGAGACGTCATGTTCGCCAGGACCCGCGCAATGTCGTGGGCAAACTGTTGACGAGCTCGTGCAATGGATGGAGCAGGAAGCCTCACCCGATCGTTTATGAGATCGCTGAGGCCCCAAGCTGACCTGAAGGCGGCCGCTATCGGAGCGGTCGTGCTTTTGCGCGAGTGGGTGCAAGATAAGCGCGCCGAGAAGCGCATTGCCCTCAAGCAGAAAACCAAGCCCAAGGTCGTCGTCGAGCGTGAGCCGCCGCCGCGCCTGGTGGCGCTGGTCGAGCGCTATCTGCCGCGCCGGGTCGGGATCACCATGACCGTGCTGCTGCTGATCGGCAGCTGCGGCCTCGGCATCGTCAAGGGCGGCCATCTCCAGGATTTCGTCACCGCGGTCAGCGATGCGCGCAACGCCATGGCCAATTCGGCCGGCTTCCGCATCACCTCGGTCGTGATCAACGGCCGCAAGCAGCTGAGCCAGGACGAGATCCTCGCGGTCGGCGGCGTCAGCGGCCGTTCCTCGCTGCTGTTCCTCGATGCCGACGACGTCCGCGACAAGCTCAAGGCCAATCCCTGGATCGCGGATGCGACCGTGCTGAAGCTCTATCCGGGCCAGCTGATGATCGAGATCACCGAGCGCAAGCCGTTCGCGCTGTGGCAGGAGGCCGGCCGGCTCTCCGTCATCGCCGACGACGGCGCGCTGCTCGAGCCCTATGTCTCGCGCCGGTTCCTGTCGCTGCCGCTCGTGGTCGGCAAGGGCGCCGACACCCAGGCACGCGACTTCCTGGCGCTGCTGGCGCGCTACCCGCAGGTGAATTCGGTGACCAAGGCCGCGATCTATGTCGGTGAGCGGCGCTGGAACTTGAGGCTGAAGGACGGCCTGGACGTCCGCCTGCCGGAGCAGGACGTCGGCAACGCACTTGCCGCGCTTTCCAAGCTCGACAAGGACGAGCGCCTGTTCTCGAAGGACATCGTCGCGATCGACATGCGCCTGCCTGACCGTCTGGTGGTGCAGCTGTCCGACGATGCCGCCAAGGCGCGCGAGGATCTGTTCAAGGACAAGAAGAAAAAGAAGGCCGGGGACGCCGCATGACCGGTCTTGATCGCACCCAGACGCCGAAGACGCGCCCGATGCCGCACAAGCGCGGCGGCCTCGTTGCCTGCCTCGACATCGGCACCAGCAAGATCGCCTGCATGATCGCGCGGCTGAAACCGTCGGCGCCGAGCGAAGCCCTGCAAGGCCGCACCCATGCGGTGGAACTGATCGGCTACAGCCAGATCCAGTCGCGCGGCATGAAGGCCGGCGCGGTGATCGATCTCGCCGAATGCGAACAGTCGGTGCGCCAGGCCGTCGCGCTTGCCGAGAAAATGGCCAAGGTGCGGGTCGAGTCCGTGCTGCTGTCCGTCTCCGGCGGCAGGCTTTCCGGCCAGCTCGTCGAAGCTGCAGCCGATATCCGTGGCGGCGCGGTGACGCCGGCCGATGTCAGCCGCGTCACCTCCACCGGCATGCGCCACGCCACCGGCGAGGGCCGCACCGTGCTGCATGCGCTGCCGGTCGGCTACACGCTCGACGGCGTCAAGGGCATCCGCGATCCCCGCGGCATGGTCGCGCATCAATTCGGCGTCGACATGAATGTCGTCACCTGCGACGCCACCGTGGCGCGGAATCTGATGCTGGCGGTGGAACGCTGCCACATCAATGTCGAAGCCATGGCAGCGAGCCCTTATGTGGCCGGCCTGTCGGTGCTGACCGACGACGAGGCCGATCTCGGCGCCGCCGTGATCGAGATGGGCGCGGGCACCACCACGATCGCGGTCTATTCCGGCGGCCGCTTCGTGCACGCGGCCGGATTTGCGGTCGGCGGGCAACACATCACGATGGATCTTGCGCGCGGACTCTCGGCGACCATTGCCGATGCCGAGCGAATCAAGACGTTATACGGCACCGTCATCACCGGCGGATCGGACTCGCGTGAGCTGATGTCTGTACCGACGGCCGGTGACGACCAGGATCTGCCGCAGATCGTTTCGCGCGCCACTATCGCCAACATCGTCAAGCATCGTGCCGAGGAAGTCTTCGAAATGGCTCGGGACAAGCTGAAGGATTCGCCCTTCGCGGCAGAGCCCAAGGGCCGTGTCGTGCTCTCGGGCGGCGCCTCGCAGCTGACCGGCCTCGTCGAGCTCGGAACGCAAATTCTCGGCCGGCCCGTGCGGGTCGGACGTCCGCTCGGTTTTGGCCGGCTGCCCAACGAGGCGAAGAACGCCGCGTTCGCGGTGCCGGCCGGACTTCTCGTCTACCCGCAATATGTTCACCTCGAACATGTCGAACCGCGGCATACGCGGCAGCAGGTCAAGACAGGGACCGGCGGCTATTTCGGAAAGGTCGGACGATGGCTACGCGAGGGCTTTTGATGACCGCTTTCCGCAAATGTCTGATTTCACCAACTCCCGCGGCCGCAGGCCGGGGCGAACCCACGCGCGCGTGATCGAGAGGCAAACATGACCATCAGCATCAACGTTCCTGATATTCACGAGTTGAAGCCCCGCATCACCGTGTTCGGCGTCGGCGGCGCCGGCGGCAACGCCGTCAACAACATGATCACGGCGGGCCTTCAGGGCGTCGATTTCGTGGTCGCCAACACCGACGCGCAGGCGCTGACGATGTCGAAGGCGCAGCGCATCGTGCAGATGGGCACGGCGGTAACGCAAGGGCTGGGCGCGGGTTCGCAGCCGAACGTCGGCGCTGCGGCCGCCGAAGAAGTGATCGACGAGCTGCGCGATCATCTGTCGGGCGCCAACATGGTGTTCGTCACCGCCGGCATGGGCGGCGGCACCGGCACCGGCGCAGCTCCCGTCATCGCCAAGACCGCGCGTGACATGGGCATCCTCACCGTCGGCGTCGTCACCAAGCCGTTCCACTTCGAGGGCGGCCGCCGCATGCGCACCGCCGAGGCCGGCATTGCCGAGCTGCACAAGGTGGTCGACACGCTGCTGATCATCCCGAACCAGAACCTGTTCCGGGTTGCCAACGAGAAGACCACCTTCGCCGACGCCTTCGCGATGGCGGACCAGGTGCTCTACTCGGGCGTCGCCTGCATCACCGACCTGATGGTCAAGGAAGGCCTGATCAACCTCGACTTCGCCGACGTGAGAGCGGTGATGAGGGAAATGGGCAAGGCGATGATGGGCACGGGCGAGGCCTCCGGCGACAAGCGCGCGCTGACCGCCGCCGAAGCTGCGATCGCCAACCCGCTGATCGACGATTCCTCGATGAAGGGTGCCAAGGGCCTGCTGATCTCGATCACCGGCGGCAAGGACCTCACCCTGTTCGAGGTCGACGAAGCCGCGACCCGCATCCGCGAGGAAGTCGACCAGGACGCCAACATCATCGTGGGCGCCACCTTCGACGAAGCGCTCGACGGCCTGATCCGCGTCTCGGTCGTTGCCACCGGCATCGAGCAGGCCGCGATCGCCCGCAACAGCCAGGCGACCTCCGCTCCGGTCGCAAACGCCGCGCCGCAGCAGCTGCAGCAGGCCCCCGCGGCTCCCGCCGCTGTTGCCGAGAGCCGTCTTGCCGATCTCACCGCGCGCCTTCGCGCCGACAATCAGCGCCTGGCCGAGCGTGCCCAGAAGATGGAAGCGCAGATCCCGGCCGCCGCACCGGTTGCGGCCGCGCCCGCCGCCGCCCGTCCCAACGTCGAGCGTGCGGCGCTCGCCGCCATCGCAGCGGCCGTGTCCGAAGTCCCGCCCGCGCCGCAGACCTATGGCGACGTTACCGTGCGTCCGATCGCGCAGAAGCCCACGCTGTTTCCGGAACCCGAGCAGGCCCCGCTTGCCATCCAGGAGCCGATGACGCCGGAAACCTTCATCCCGCCGCAGGCCGAGCGTGCGCCGCCTCGCGCCCCCCGGATGCCGCGCCTCGACGAGCTGCCGATGCCGGCCCAGGCCGAGCTGCGTCAGGCCCGTGGCGAGGTGGAAGAAGAGACGCCCCAGAAGACCCGCCTGTCGCTGCTCCAGCGCCTCGCCAATGTCGGCCTCGGCCGTCGCGACGAGGAGACCGAGGCCCCGATCGCCGCCCGCACTGCTGGTCCCGCGATGCCGGCGCTGCCCGAGCGCAAGCCGCAGCGGTCGGTGGCGCAGCAAATCGCCGCCAACGAGCCGGTCTCGGAGTACGCCCGCCGGCCCGCGCCGCAGGGTCTCGACGCCCATGGCCGCCCGGCACCTGTTGCGCCGGCGCCACAGGGAGACGACCATCTTGATATCCCGGCCTTCCTGCGGCGGCAGGCAACCTGAGAATTGTTACAATAAGGCAGACGCAAAAAGGCCCCGGCGAGAAGCTTGCCGGGGCCTTTCCAGTTTCCCCGTGCAGGTCCGGATTTCATCTTCAAGCAACTGATTTTAAATCATTAATTACCTGTTGGGTGCTTCAGTAAAGCTGCTCGTAACGACCCCAAAGCGAGGTGCAATTTGGTTAAGCCTTGGCGCGAATACGGCGGGTTTGGGGTAACAATCGGTAAAAAAGCGTGAGTTGGCGCTGTTTAGGGCAGTGACTATGGTTTGGCGTGACTTGGGGATACGGAGATTCGAACGGTCGATCTCGGTCGATCAATCAGATCTCGTATAAGTCGCAATGGGTCGTAGTGGGGCGGTTCCTGATGAAGTTTAGCCGGCAAACAACGCTTCGTGCGCAAGCCACCGTGGCCGGCGTCGGCGTTCATTCCGGTCTTCCGGTTACCCTCACGCTTGGACCTGCACCTGTGGACGCAGGTCTTATTTTTGTCCGTACCGGCCTTGAGGGAAGTGACCGCGAGATTCAGGCGACTGCCGATCAGGTGGTGGCAACCGATTTCGCGACGGTGCTCGGTGATCGCACTGGTCCGCTGATCTCCACGGCCGAGCATGTGCTTGCTGCGCTGCGGGGTATGGGTGTCGACAACGCCATCATCGAAGTCGATGGTCCCGAAGTGCCGATCATGGACGGCAGCGCTGCGGCCTTCATCGCAGCAATTGATCAGGCTGGCATCGTGACCCAACCGGCCCAGCGCCGCTTCATCCAGGTTTTGAAGCCTGTCTCGGTCAAGATGGGCGACTCCTTCGGTGAGCTCCGGCCCTACGCCAACGGCTTCCGTGCCGAGGTCGAAATCGACTTCACCAATCCCGTCATCGGCCAGCAGAGCTATGGCTTCGACCTGAACCCTGAGCGCTTTCGCCGCGAAGTCGGCCGCGCCCGGACCTTCGGTCTGATGGGCGATGTTGCCAAGCTCTGGGGCGCTGGCTACGCGCTCGGTGCCTCCTTCGAGAATACCGTCGTGTTTGACGAGGAGCGGCTGCTCAACACCGAGGGCCTGCGCTACGCCGACGAATGCGCTCGCCACAAGGTGCTGGATGCGATCGGCGATCTTGCGCTGGCTGGCCTGCCGCTGCTCGGCGCCTATCGCTCGGTGCGTGGCGGCCACAAGCTGAACCACGCCGTTCTGACCGCGCTGCTCGCCGACCGCACCGCTTGGCGGGTGGTCGAGGGTGAGGCAGCTCGCCGCACCAGCCGGCCCGTGGTCGAGGTCGGCAGCGGTATCGTCGGCGGCCGGATTGCCGCGGCCTACGGGCCGGACGTGTCCTGAAGGGCAGTTGCCGCAGGCGGACAAGCCCTGCGGCAGGCAGCAAAGCCTGCGGCAGGCATCCAAGCGGCGATTTCTCCGGGAAACTCCTGGTAACCATGATCGACTAGGATTGCGGCGTTTTCGCCTTAATCCGGGCGGAATGCCTGCCTATCCGATGGGTTAACGATCGTTTTTCGGTCACACCGACGTGGTCGCATGGCAGGCACCACGACACATTTCGCGCCCATGACGGGGATCATGGGCTGGCGGGCACCGCACCAAAGGGCGTCAGGTCTTAAATTCATGTCGGCACAGCGTATGACGCGCGGATTTCTCTTGGTCTCACCGCGAGCCCGTGGGCTGCTTCAAGCCGCTGCTCTCTTCCTGTTCGCATTGCCGCTGGCCGGTTGCGGCACCGGCGCGCTCTGGGACAAGTTCCTCAACAAGGACGACACCTTCGTCGAGGAGCCTGCCGACAAGATCTACAATGAGGGCTTGTACCTCATGAACGAAAAGAAGGACATGAAGGCGGCGAACAAGAAGTTCGAGGAGGTCGACCGCCAACATCCTTATTCCGACTGGGCGCGCAAATCGCTGCTGATGTCGGCCTATGCTTCCTACCAGGGCGGCGATTATGACAGCTGCATCGGCGCTGCGACCCGCTACATCACCCTGCATCCCGGCAGCCCGGACGCCGCCTACGCGCAATATCTGATCGCCGCCTCGCACTACGACCAGATACCGGACATCAACCGCGATCAGGGCCGCACCGAGAAGGCGATCGCCTCGCTGGAAGAGGTGGTGCGCAAATATCCGAACTCCGAATATGCGACCTCCGCCAAGGCCAAGATCGAGGGCGCGCGCGACCAGCTCGCCGGCAAGGAAATGGCGGTCGGCCGCTACTATATGCAGAAGCGCGACTACACGGCCGCGATCAACCGCTACAAGGCGGTGGTGACGCAATATCAGACCACCCGGCACGTCGAGGAGGCGCTCTACCGCCTCACCGAGGCCTATATGTCGATCGGAATCGTCGGCGAGGCCCAGACGGCAGCCGCCGTGCTCGGCCACAATTTTCCTGACAGCCGCTGGTACAAGGACGCCTATAATCTTGTAAAATCCGGCGGTCTCGAGCCGAGCGAGAATCAGGGGTCCTGGATCAGCCAGACCTTCAAGAAGATTGGCCTTTAAGTCTCGGCTAGGAAATCTGGTTCCATGCTGGCGCGTCTGTCGATCCGTGACATCGTCCTGATCGAACGGCTCGATATCGAATTCGACACCGGGCTTGCGGTTTTGACCGGCGAGACCGGGGCGGGCAAATCCATCCTGCTCGATGCCTTCGCGTTGGCCCTCGGCGGCCGCGGTGACGCGGGTCTTGTGCGCCATGGTGCGGAGCAGGGGCAGGTGACCGCCGTCTTCGATATCCCGAAGAGTCATCCCGCAACGAAGATCCTGGCCGAGAACGGGCTCGAAGATACCGGCGAAATGATCTTGCGCCGGGTCCAGCTCGCCGACGGCCGCACCCGCGCCTTCATCAACGACCAGGCGATCAGCGTGCAGACGCTGAAGGCGGTCGGCGCCGCCCTGGTCGAGATCCACGGCCAGCATGATGAACGGGCGCTGGTCGATGCCGCCACCCATCGCAGCCTGCTCGATGCCTTTGCCGGCCTCGAAAAGGACGTAGCTGCCGTCGAAGCGCTCTGGGATGCGCGCCGGACCGCCAACACCGAGCTGGAAGAGCATCGCGCCAGCATGGAGCGCGCCGCGCGCGAAGCCGACTATCTGCGCCATGCCTCGGACGAGCTGAAGCAGCTCGCGCCCAAGGACGGCGAGGAGACCTCGCTCGCTCATCGTCGCACCACCATGATGCAGGGCGAGAAGATCGCCTCCGATCTGCGCGAGGCGCAGGAGGTCGTCGGCGGCCACAATTCGCCGGTCGCGGCGCTGTCGGCTGCGGTGCGCCGGCTGGAGCGTCGCGGCGTCAATTCGCCGGCGCTGGTCGAGCCTGCTGTGAAGGCGATCGACGTCGCGATCAATGCACTGGAGGAGGCCGACCAGCATCTCCTGGCCGCGCTCGCCGCAACCGATTTCGACCCGGCCGAGCTCGAGCGCATCGAGGAGCGGTTGTTCGCCCTGCGCGCCGCCTCGCGCAAATATTCGACGCCGGTCGATGGCCTCGCCGCGCTCGCCGCCAAATACGCTGCCGATGTCGTGCTGATCGATGCCGGCGCCTCGCGCCTGAAGAAGCTGGAGCAGGCCGCGATCGAGGCCGACGTACGCTATGCTGCCGCTGCGAAAAAGCTCTCCGCCAGCAGGCAGAAATCGGCCGAGAAGCTCAACAAGGCGGTCAATGCCGAGCTCGCGCCGCTCAAGCTCGAACGCGCCAAATTCATCACCCAGGTCACGACGGACGAAGCCGCGCCGGGGCCGCAAGGCTTCGATCGCGTCGAGTTCTGGGTGCAGACCAATCCGGGCACCAAGCCGGGGCCGATGATGAAGGTCGCCTCCGGCGGCGAGCTCTCGCGCTTCCTGCTGGCGCTCAAGGTCGTGCTGTCCGACCGCGGCTCGGCACCGACCCTCGTGTTCGACGAGATCGACACCGGCGTCGGCGGCGCGGTCGCGGATGCGATCGGCGCGCGGCTGGCACGGCTCGCCGGCAAGGTTCAGGTGATGGCCGTGACCCACGCCCCGCAGGTCGCAGCCCGCGCCGACCAGCACCTGCTGATCTCCAAGGACGCCCTCGACAAGGGCAAGCGCGTCGCCACCCGCGTCAATGCGCTCGCCGCTGACCACCGTCGCGAGGAAATCGCCCGCATGCTCGCCGGCGCCGAGATCACGGCCGAGGCGCGGGCCGCCGCGGAGCGGCTGCTCAAAGCGGCGACGGCTTAGACCCCCACCGTCATTCCGGGGCGATGCGCAGCATCGAACCCGGAATCTCGAGATTCCCCGGTGCGCAATTGCGCACCTGAGGTTCGGCTCCTCGAGCCGCCCCGGAATGACGTCTCATTTGCAGATCGATTCGTAGAGATCATTCAAGTTCGGATTGTCCTTCTCGATAAGTTGGGTTTTCCAAACTCTCTTCCACTTCTTGAGTTCTTTCTCGCGCGATATTGCGGAGATTGGATCATCATAGGTCTCGAACCAAACGAGCTGCGTGATGTTGTATTTCTTCGTGAAGCCTGGCACGGCCTTGATTCGATGCTCATAGACGCGGCGTACAAGGTCATTGGTAACGCCGACATAGATTGCTCCGTCCCGCCGGCTTGCTAGGATATAGACGTAGTACGCCATGATTTCCGAGCCCATCCCAACAGTCATTCCGGGGCGCACGAGGTGCGAACCCGGAATCTCGAGGTTCCGGGTCTGGTCCTTCGGACCATCCCGGAACGACGAGACGCAACCTTAAGTGTAATGGCCAGAGCAGCAAAATCCAAAACGCTTCGTGACGTCGCCGAACTCACCAAGGCACAGGCCAAGGTCGAGCATATGCGGCTGTCGCTCGAGATCGAGGGGCACAACGAGCGCTATTATCAAGAGGACGCGCCCACCGTTACCGACGCCGAGTACGATGCCCTGCGTCAGCGCTTCAATGCGATCGAAAAGCGCTTTCCGGAATTCGTCAGTGCGGAGTCACCGTCGCAAAAGGTCGGCGCGGCGCCGTCAGGGCGCTTCAGGAAGGTGCAGCATTCCGTTCCGATGCTGTCGCTCGACAACGCGTTTGCCGAGGAGGACGTCCGCGACTTCGTTGGTCGCATCGTGCGCTTCCTCAAGCTCGACGACGACAAGATCAATTTTTCGGCCGAGCCCAAGATTGACGGCCTGTCGATGTCGCTGCGCTACGAGGGCGGCGAGCTCGTCACGGCGGCGACGCGCGGCGACGGCGCGGTCGGCGAGGACGTCACCGCCAATATCCGCACGCTCGAGGACGTGCCGCAGAAGCTGAAGGGCCGCAACATCCCTGACATCTGCGAGGTGCGCGGCGAGGTCTACATGACCAAGAAGGCCTTCCTCGCGCTCAATGAGCGGCAGAAGGCGGCGGGCGACACCATCTTCGCCAACCCGCGCAATTCGGCCGCAGGCTCCTTGCGGCAGAAGGATCCTGGCATCACCGCCTCGCGTCCCCTCGGCTTCTTCGCCTATGCCTGGGGCGAGATGAGCGCGATGCCGGAGCGGACGCAGACCGGCATGATCCACTGGTTCGAGCGCTGCGGCTTCAAGACCAATCCGCTGACAAAACTCTGTCACTCCGTCGAGGAACTGATCGCGTTCCACCAGAGCATCGAGGAGCAGCGCGCCGAGCTCGACTACGACATCGACGGCGTCGTCTACAAGGTCGATCGCATCGACTGGCAGGAACGGCTCGGTTTCGTCTCGCGCACGCCGCGCTGGGGCATTGCACATAAATTCCCGGCGGAGCGAGCCATGACCGTGCTGCGCGACATCGAGATCCAGGTCGGCCGCACCGGCTCGTTCACGCCGGTCGGCAAGCTCGAGCCGGTCGGTGTCGGCGGCGTGATCGTGCAGAACGTCACCCTGCACAACGAGGACTACATCAAGGGCATCGGCAACAAGGGCGAGGTGCTGCGCGAGGGGCGCGACATCAGGATCGGCGATACCGTCGTGATCCAGCGCGCCGGCGACGTGATCCCGCAGGTCGTCGACGTCGTGCTCGACAAGCGGCCGAAGGGTGCGAAGGAATTCGCTTTCCCGAAGAAGTGCCCGTGCCCGCTGCATACCGACGTCGTGCGCGAGGAGACCGCGACGGGCGAAGAAGGTTCGCGCGCGCGCTGCACCGGCGAGTTTGCCTGCCCCTATCAGAAGATCGAGCACCTCAAGCTGTTCGTGTCACGGCGCGCCTTCGATATCGACGGCCTCGGCGAGAAGCAGCTGCAGTATTTCTTCGACGAGGGCTGGGTGAAAGAGCCCGCCGACATCTTCACGCTGGAGAAGCGCAACTCCAGGCTCAAGCTCGAGGAGGTCGAGGGCTACGGCGCGACCTCGGTGCGCAATCTGTTCAGTGCCATCGAGAGCCGGCGCAGAATTGCGCTGGAGCGCTTCATCTATGCGCTCGGCATGCGCCATGTCGGCGAAACCACCGCGCTGGCGCTTGCGCGTGGCTACGGCTCCTGGGATGCCTTCCACGACGCCTGCCTCAAGGTCGCCAAGGGCGACGAGGAGGCGATGGCGGAGATGGATGCGCTCGACCAGATCGGCGATACCGTGATCAAGAGCATCGCCGATTATTTCGGCGAGAGCCACAACCGCGGCATCGTCGAGCGGCTGACCAGGGAGGTCGAGATCATCGACGCCGAAAAGCCGAAGAGCAACTCGGCGGTTGCCGGCAAGACGGTGGTGTTCACGGGCTCGCTGGAGAAGATGACGCGGGATGAGGCCAAGGCCACCGCCGAGCGGCTTGGCGCCAAGGTCTCGGGCTCGGTGTCGAAGAAGACGGATCTCGTCGTCGCCGGCCCCGGTGCCGGCTCGAAGCTCGCGGACGCCAACAAGCATGGCGTCAAGGTGCTCACCGAGGATGAGTGGTTGGCGCTGATCGGGGAGTGATGCTGGTATTGTCGTTCCGGGGCGATGCGAAGCATCGAACCCGGAAGTTCGGGATTCCGGGTTCGCCTCTTCGAGGCGCCCCGGAATGACGGTGAGAAAATCTCACATCATCCCGCTCTCTTCCTCCTCCGCCTGCTCGATCAATTCCTCGCTCACCATGACGTCCCGGCGCGGCACGACGAAGATCATCATGCAGGCGCAGAGCAGCGAGATCGCGAGCACGGCCGAGGTCAGCGGCAGGGTCGTTGCGGAATGGCCGCCGAGATAGGCGCCGAATTGCGACATCAGCGCGCCGATACCCTGCTGGAGAAAGCCCATGGCGCCCGACGCGGTGCCGGCGGCCTCGGGGCGGACGCTGATGGCGCCCGCAGCAGAGTTCGCCATCACGAAGGCGTTGCCGACCATCACGATCATCTGCGTGCCGAACAGCCAGCCTGGGGCCTCGTTCCAGCCGGTGAAACTCCAGAGCAGATTCAGCAGGCTGCCGCAGAGTTGCAGGGCCAGCCCAAACCAGATCAGCTTCTCCAGCGAATGCCGCGGCGCAAAGCGCACGCAGAGCAGATTCCCGACGAGATACGCAAAGCCTGTCGTGGCGAACCACGCGCCGTATTCGGCACTGGTCCGGCCCATCTGCGTCACGACGATATAGGGTCCGCCGCCGGCGAAGGTGAAGATGATCTGCGAGGCCAGCACCTGGCACATCACATAGCCGATGAAGGCGCGGCTCTTGATCAGGCTGCCGACGTCGCTGCGAAAGCCGCCGCTGCCGACTGCGCGGTCGCGGCGCGTTTCGGGCAGTGCGATTGCGATGCCGATTGCGACGGCAACCGCGCCGAAGGTGACGGCGTAGAAGATCGCGCGCCAGCCGAATGCGGTCTCGATCAGGCCGCCGGTCAGCGGCGAAACCATTTGTCCGATCATGAGGGCGGCAACCACGAGGCTGATCATCGAGGCGACACGGTCGCGTTCGTAGATGTCGCGGATGATGGCGCGGCTGATCACCATGCCGGAGGCGCCGCCCAGCGCCTGGAAGAAGCGCGCCGCGATCAGTTGCGGCAGGTCTTGCGCGAAGATGCAGGCGATGCTCGCCGCGACCATCAGCGCAAGGCCGCCAAGCAGAACCGGACGCCGGCCGAATCTGTCCGACAGCGGCCCCATGGTGAGCTGCGATAGCGCGATGCCGACCATGTAGAGCGACACCGTCATCTGCGCGATCGAGATGTCGCGCCCGAAATTCGTCGCCAGCACGGGCAATGCCGGAACCAGGATGTAGAGCGAGATCGGCGCGATCCCGGTCATGACGACCAGCAACAGCAGCACCACGCGCGAAGTCGCGATGTTGGTTGCCGCTCCCGGCGGTTGGCTGATCATACCGTGCATGGATCGACACTAGCCGCATCGCTGCGGCCGCGAACATGGTCGTTTCGGTATGCGGCTATGCGCGATGCTGGAGCGTTGCGCCAGTTGCGTGGCGCTATGCGCGCATCGTCTAGGCCGTCAGCTCCGCTGTCGCCTGATCCAGCCACGCCCTGGTCGCCTCGTCCAGCGCCGGCCCCACCTCTGTGCGGACGCGGGCGTGGTAGGCGTTGAGCCAGGCCAGCTCGTCCTTGCTCAGCATCGCTGTGTCAATGAGCCGGCGATCGATCGGCGCCAAGGTCAGCGTCTCGAACGCGTTCATCGCTTTCTCGGCGCCCTTGATGTCGGCCGCGACCACCAGCTCGAGATTCTCGATGCGGATGCCGAAGGCGTCGGTCTTGTAATAGCCTGGTTCGTTGGAGAGGATCATGCCGCGCTTCAGCGCCGTGGTGCCGAGTTTCGAGATCCGCGCCGGGCCTTCATGCACGCTGAGATAACTGCCGACGCCATGGCCGGTGCCGTGCTCGAAATCGATTCCGGCGGCCCACAGATATTGCCGCGCCAGCGTGTCGAGCTGCGCGCCCGTGGTGCCGTCGGGGAAGACCGCGCGCGCGATCGCGATATGGCCGCGCAGCACGCGGGTGAAGCGGTCGCGCATCTCGTCGGTCGGCTCGCCGATCGCCATGGTGCGGGTCACGTCGGTGGTGCCGTCTTCATATTGCGCGCCGGAATCGATCAGCAGGAGATCGCCCGGCACGATGCGCCGGTTGCTCTTGCGGGTGACGCGGTAATGCACGATGGCGCCGTTCGGCCCCGTTCCCGAGATGGTCGGGAACGACACGTCCTTCAACGCACCGGTGTCGCGACGAAAGGTCTCCAGCGCCTCGACGGCGTCGATCTCGGTGAGCTTGCCGCTTCCTGCCTCGCGATCGATGAACGCAAGGAAGCGCGCCAGCGCGATGGCATCGCGCCGGTGCGCCGTCTGCGTCCCCTTGATCTCGGTGGCGTTCTTCACCGCCTTCAGCAGCGCGATCGGATCGCTGCCGCGCAGCGGCTTGCCGCCGCCCTCGGTGATCAACCGGCTCAGCGCCTCGGCCGCGGTAGCGCCATCGAGGGCGATCGCAGCACCGCTTTTGGCCAGCGCCATCAGCGTCGGCGTCAGCGCGTCGGGCTCGCGCACGTCGGCCGATTGCTCGAGATGGTCCCGCGTCAGATTGGAGAGCTTGCGGTGGTCGATGAACACGGTGGGACGGCCGACCTTGGGCACCAGCGCGTAGGACAGCGGCAGCGGCGTGTGTGCGACGTCGGCGCCGCGGATGTTGAAGGTCCAGGCGACCGCATGGCTGTCCGACAGCACCAGCGCCTCGGCACCGAGCTTCTCGATCTCGCTCTTGATCTGCGCCACCTTCTCGGCCTCGGCGACCCCCGCATATTGCAGGCCGTGGATCGCGACCGGTGCGATCGGCTGATGTGGCCGGTCCTGCCAGACTGCGTCGACCGGGTTGCTGTCGACCGCCACCAGTTCGGCGCCGGCCTTGCTGCAGGCGGCCGAAAGGCGTTCGGCTGCCGAAAAAGTGTGCAGCCACGGATCAAATCCTAGGCGATCGCCCGATTTGAGATGCGCCGAGATCCAGCTCTCCGGCGGCGGATCGATCAGCGATTCCACCGCCCATGCCTTGGGGTCGACCTGCTTGGCGGCCTGGATGGTGTAGCGGCCGTCGACGAAGACAGCGGCTTCCTGGGCCAGCACCACGGCAAGTCCCGCCGAGCCGGTGAAGCCGGTCAGCCAGGCGAGCCGCTCTTCGGAGGGCGCCACATATTCATTCTGCTGCTGATCGGCGCGCGGAACGACGAAGCCGGTCAGCTTGCGGCGGGCGAGTTCTTCACGGAGCGCAGCCAGACGCGCCGTCAATGCGACGCCGGCCTCGGGCTCCTCGAATGTCTGGAAGTGTGCTTCGAACATGGCTCAGTTTAGGATCATGGGGATCAGTCCGCAATGTAGACGCAATTGCCCTTTCATCTGGCATGGACTGTGCTTGAAAATGTTCCATTCGAATTGAGTGGAGTAATGGATGCGGCAGTTGCGCTTCGTCCGGATAACAGGGAAGTTCGAGCAAGTGGTTCATCTCAACGGCGAGGGGACACACGATGCCATCGTTCACTTTTGAGAAGATTTCGCCGCCGGTGCGCCGCGCGCCGGTTGCAACGACACCGAAGAAGCCGCGCGGCCTCATCAGCCAGATGATCGAGCGTTTCGCCGAACGTCGTGCAAGGCGGGCGTTGCGCGCTTCGGCGCGCGGTGACGAGAAGCCGATGAAGTAGCCACATCGACGGTGTCGTAGGGTAGGTTAGCCGAAGTCGTAACCCACCGCTGTGTGTAGCCGTCGAGGCAGAAGAGGTGGGTTACGCCGAGCAGATGCGCTTCGCGCATCTGCGGGGCTAACCCAGCCTACGAGACCTTCCTCAGCAACAAGCTGCTCCACCCCTCAATCCGCAGATGCCGCAGCGGCACCAGGCCGCGCGCGCGGTAGGCGGCGATCACTGCGGGGGCCTGGTGGGTCAACAGGCCGGAGAGGATGACGCGAGCGCCGGGCGCAAGATGCCGGGCCATCGGGCCCGCCAATTGCCGCAGCGGATTGGCCAGGATGTTGGCCAGCACCAGGTCGAACGGGCCGCTTTTGGCAAAGTCCGGCGCGGCAAAGCCGGTGGCGCGGATCACCCGCACATATTGACCTGTTTCGTTCAGGGCGGCGTTCTCGGCTGCAACCCGCACCGAGGGCGGGTCGATGTCCGAGGCCAGCACGGCGCGATGCAGCGCCTTGGCCGCGGCGATGCCCAACACGCCGGTCCCGGTGCCGAGGTCGAGCACGCGCTTCGGCTGCGCGCGCTTCAGGACATGGTCAAGCAGAAGTAAACAGCCACGCGTGGTGCCATGGTGTCCGGTGCCGAAGGCGAGGGCCGCCTCGATCTCGATGGCGAGCTTGTTTGGCGCCACGCGGTCGCGGTCGTGGCTGCCATGGACGACGAAGCGTCCGGCCGGCACCGGCACGAGGTCCTCCAGGCTGGCCTTGACCCAGTCCTTGGCTTCGACCGTGTCGAATGCAAGCGTCGCGGCGATGTCATTTCCTGCTGAAGTTGCAACGAGTTCGCGGAGCAGTTCGTGATCGGGCGCCTCTGCAAAATGCAGCGTGACATCCCATTGTCCATCCGGTCGTTCGAAAGCGGCAACCGCAGCATCGCCCTCGAAAAAGACTTCCGTCAGCAGGTCGACGACACGCCTGGCAGCAGCCTCGTTGCCGATGGAAAAGCTGGCGCGATGGGTGGGAGAAGGCTGCATGCTCAGGGTTCCATTGGATTCAATTTGGAGAACTTTTGTTCCCAATTTTCCGCATAACTTGCGGTTCCCGGGTTAACCGGACTGTAGGTTGTGCCCCGTAGAATCCCCGACGTTCCAACCAACACCGCTCGGAATCGAAAACGGAGGCGAGTCTTGAAGCACATGATTTTGAAGTTCTGGTCCGATGAATCCGGCGCGACTGCGATCGAATACGGCCTGATCGCGGCCGGCATCGCGCTGGCCATCATCACCGTGGTGAACAGCCTGGGCACCACGATGAACGACAAGTTCGGTTCGATTAGCACCTCCTTGAAGTGATTTCAGCCTCCCATTTCCCAGCGGGGCCATTTTCTTCATAGACGGCTTTTTTCGACGACCGCCTGCCAGGGAGTTGCCCCCTGGTGGGCGATGTCGTTTTGGGAGCAAGCGAGGCTGAGATCGCCGCCTGTGGCCACAGGTTGTCCACTCGCGATCGTGAAGTCTTCCACCGGCTTGTCCGCGGTCTATCCAGCCCCTTCTCCACAGCTTGATCCCTCGATGTACCTGGCGGTCGCGTGAGGATCCCACCGCTTCACCACAGCCCTGCCAACAGGTCTGTCCACAGCCCATCCACAAGCCCATCCACAGACCTATCCACGGCCTGCGAACAGGCTGCGGTGATCGCGCAGGATCGCCTGCGCCGCGTTGTGGCCGGGGGCGCCGGTGACGCCGCCGCCGGGATGGGCCCCTGAGCCGCAATGATAGAGGCCCTTCAGGGGCCCGCGATAATCGGCATGACCCAGCATTGGCCGCGCCGAGAACAGCTGGTTCAGCGTCAGCGCGCCATGGAAGATGTCGCCCCCTAGCAGGCCGAATTGTCGCTCGAGATCCAGCGGGGAGAGGATCTGGCGGCCGAGCACGCTTGCCGCAAAGCCCGGCGCGTAACTGTCCACCGTCGCGATCATGAGATCGGCGACCTCCTCGCGATGATCATCCCAGGATTTGCCGTCGGGCAGGTCCGGCGCGACGTGTTGGCAGAACAGGCTGGCGACGTGCTTGCCCGCCGGCGCGAGCGTGTCGTCGAGCGTCGAGGGGATCAGCATCTCGACGATCGGCTGTTTGCTCCAGCCCTGCGCCCGCGCGTCGAGCCAGGCGCGGTCCATGTAGGCCAGGCTTGGTGCCACGATGATGCCGGAGGTGAGATGATCGCCGTCGCCAGGCAGCGCCGTGAAGGTGGGCAGGCGGTCCAGCGCCACGTTCATGCGGAAGGTGCCGGAGCCGTTCTTCCAGTACTGGATGCGGGCGAGGAAATCTGCGGGCAGTGCGTCGGCTGCGACCAGCTGCGTGTAGAGCAGTTTGGGATTGACGTTGGCCGCGACGTATCTTGCGCGGATCATGGTGCCGTTCTCCAGCACCACGCCGGCGGCGCGGTCGCGCTCGACGATGACCTCGCGCACGCCGGCATCGAGATCGATCGTGACGCCGCGCGCGCGGGCGGCGCGCGCCATGGCCTGCGTGATCGCACCCATGCCGCCGATGGCGTGGCCCCAGACGCCTTTCTTGCCGTTCACCTCGCCGAAGGCGTGATGCAGCATCACATAGGCCGAGCCGGCCGCATAAGGGCTGGCGTAGTTGCCGACGATGGCATCGAAGCCGAACAGCGCCTTGACCAGATCGTGCTGGAAGCGTTCATCCAGCATCTCGCCGGCCGATCGGGTGAAGAGATCGAGCAGGCTGCGGCTTTGCTCCAGCGTCAGGGTGCGCAGGATGTTGGCTGTCGCCAGCGCATTCGCGGCCTCGCGGATCGCGCCGATGCCAAAACTGTCGAGCAGGTTCGGCGGCGCGCGCAGCACGAACTGTCGCAGCACGTCGGCGATGTCCTCGAGCTCGCGCGAAAAACCATCGAGCGCATCGGCATCGCGCGCGCTGAGCCGCGCAACCGACGCCTTGGTCCGCCCCTCGCCGGTGAGGAGATAGCTGCCGTCGGGCGCGGGCAGAAAATTCTGCGCGCGCCGTTCGACCACGCGCAGGCCTTGTTCTGCAAGTCCGAGGTCGCGGATGACTTGCGGATTGAGCAGGCTCACCGTGTAGGCCGCGACCGAGTTGCGAAAGCCCGGATGAAACTCCTCCGTGACAGCCGCCCCGCCGACCACCCTGCGGCGCTCGACCACATGCACGCGCAAGCCCGCCATCGCGAGATAGGCCGCGCAGGTGAGGCCGTTATGGCCAGCGCCGATGATGACGACGTCGGTTTCGGTCATGATGAGGTCTAATGTTCCGCTGTCATTCCGGGATGGTCCGAAGGACCAGACCCGGAATCTCGAGATTCCGGGTTCGCCTCTTCGAGGCGCCCCGGAATGACATCTCTATATCAAGCATTCCCGCCTGCAACATCACGAGACCATTTATTGCCCGTTCAGGCGTGGTGTGCTCCATTGCGCGCGCCCGGCGCGCGCCGGAGGAATGCCGGAGCTCCCATGGATTCGATCGTGCAACCCGCTGCCACGGAGCAGCCGTCCGCCTTGCGCAACCGGCTGCTGCTGACAGTCTACACGGCCGCGATTTTCGTCAGCGCGCTGTTGCTGTTCTCGGTGCAGCCGCTGTTCACGAAAATGGTGCTGCCGCGGCTCGGCGGCTCGCCGGCGGTGTGGTCGGTGGCGATGGTGTTCTTCCAGTCGTTGCTGCTGGCGGGCTATGCCTATGCGCATCTGCTGATGCAGGTGAAAAACCGCCTGGTTCCGGTCGGGGTGCATCTGGTGCTGCTGATCGCGGCTTTCGTGACGCTGCCGCTCGGCATCGCCAGCGCCTATGGCGAACCGCCGGCGTCGGGCTATGCGCTGTGGCTGCTCGGCCTGTTCGTGATGTCGATCGGGCTGCCTTTCTTCGCGCTCGCTGCCAACAATCCGCTGCTGCAGGCGTGGTTCGTTCGCACCGGCCACCCTGATGGCCACGATCCGTATTTCCTCTATGCGTCGTCGAACATCGGCAGCTTCCTCGCGCTGCTGTCCTATCCCTTTCTGCTGGAGCCGATGTTCACGTTGCACACGCAGAACCGGCTCTGGACCGGCGGCTACGGCCTGCTGATCCTGCTGATCGCCGCTTGCGGCGTGCTGTTGTTGCGCTCGCCGAAGCTTGCATTGGCCGATATGCGTGCCGAAGAGGCGAATGCGCCGGCGCCAGGCATCGTGACGCGGCTGCGCTGGATCTTCCTCGCAGCAGTCCCGTCAGGCCTGCTGATCGCGGTCACCGCGCATATCTCCACCGACGTCGCGGCGGCGCCGCTGCTGTGGGTGCTGCCGCTGTCGCTGTATCTGCTGACCTGGGTGGTGGTGTTTCAGTCGCGGCCGCTTTTGCCGCACAAATGGATGCTGTTGCTCCAGCCTGCCGCGATCGCGGGCGTCGTCATCCTGCTGGCCTTCGGCGGCGAGCAGAATCTGCTGCTGACGCTTGGCGGCCATCAGCTCTGCTTCTTCATCATCGCCATGGCCTGTCACGGCGAGCTGGCGCGGACCCGCCCGGCCGCCAAATATCTCACCGGCTTCTATGTCGCGCTGTCGTTCGGCGGCATGGTCGGCGGTCTCTTTGCGGGCCTCGTCGCGCCCTTCACCTTCTCCTGGATCGCCGAATATCCGATCCTGATCGCGCTTGCCGCGCTGTGCCGGCCGTCGGCGAACGAGCGTCCTGCGGTCATCGTGAAATGGTATTGGCTGGCACTGGCCGTGCTCGCGGTCGTGCTGATTGCACCGTCTTGTACGACGGGCAGTGTTTCGACCTGGCTCCAGGATCAGCGCGTCTGGGTCGCTGGCGCCGTCGGCGTGCTGGCTGCGCTGCTGGCGCTCGCACTCAATGCCAGTCGCTGGAAGATCTTTGCCACTGTCGCGCTCGCGCTCGCATTGATCCGAATCTATCCGGCCGACGAAGGCCGGGTCACCACGGTGCGCAGCTTCTTCGGCGTGCACAAGATCGTGGAGACGCCGGGCGGCTATTTCCATGTGCTGATGCACGGCACCACGATTCACGGCGCCGAGCGCTTCCGCAACAATGACGGCACGCCGGTCACCGGCCGGCCGGAGCCGATCACCTATTATCACCGGGACGGCGGCATCGGGCAGGCCATCACAGCGATCCGCGAGCGCAAAGGCGCGCCGCTCAAGGTCGCGGCGATCGGCGTTGGATCAGGCACGCTGGCCTGCGCCGCCGAACCCGGCGAGGACTGGAAATTCTTCGAGATCGACCAGTCCATGGTCGATGCTGCGCGCGATCCCAAAAACTTTCGCTACATCTCGAGCTGCCTGCCGGACCTGAAGCCGGTCATCGGCGACGCGCGCCTCACCTTCGCCAGAGAACCCGACGGCATCTACGACCTCATCATCGTCGACGCCTATTCGTCGGATGCGATCCCGATTCATCTCGCGACCCAGGAGGCAATGAAGATCTATAAGGACAAGCTCGCCCCTCACGGCGCGGTGGTGATGCACGTCTCCAACCGCCATCTCGATCTCGAGCCCGTCGTGGTCGGCATTGCCGATGCCAACGATCTGAAGAGCTGGGTCTATGACGAGGATTCGGGGCGCGACGCCGATTACATCTTCTCGACCGACGTCGTCATCTCCGCGCGCGAGGCTGAAGACGTCGGCAAGCTCGCGTCCTCCAAGCAGTGGGAGGAGACCGACGCGGACGAGAAGGTGCGGGTCTGGACCGACGACTATTCCAACATCCTCGGCGCGCTGTATCGGCGCTTGCGGTTCGGGGAGCAGTAGCGCTTCGTAGCCCGGATGGAGCGAAGCGTAATCCGGGACCCCCTGCGCTTGGGCCACACCGCTTCCGGATTTCGCTGCGCTCCATCCGGGCTACAAGGTGGAGGGCTTACGGCTGGACCGGTGTTCCCGCCGGCAGCTTTATGCCCTTCTCGCCGGCCACCTGCCGCAGCAGGTCGGGTCTGTCGGAGATGATGCCGTCGACGCCGAGCTCGATCATCCGGGCCATGTCGTCGGGCTTGTTGACGGTCCAGACCACGATGCGCAACCCAAGCGTATGCGCCTCTGCGACGAGTGCCGCGGTCACGTCGCCGAAATAGGGTGACCACACCGCGCCGCCCGCGGCCTTGATGGTCCGCGGCAGCGAGCCGCCGTGATCGGCCGGGTTGAAACCCGCCGTCCAGCTGGTGGCCTTGTCGAGGGCGATCGTCGGTGCCGGGCCGCGCTGCAGTGTCAGATAAACCGTCGGAATGGCCGGGGCCTGCTGCTGGACGAGGAGCAAGGTCCGCCAGTCGAACGACTGGATCATGACGCGGCCCGAGAATTTTTCGTCCTCGATCACCCCGAGCAGCTTCGTGACGAAGGGCTGCGGCTCCAGCGATTCATCGGGATGATCGGGATCGATCTTGGTCTCGATGTTGAAGCGCACGCGGTCGTTGCCGGATTTGCGCACCAGTGCGAACAGCTCCTTCAGCGTGGGAATGCGCGTCCCCGGCACGGCACGCTGGTCGGGAAACTGCTTCGCATAGGCGCTGTCCGGCCGGATCCGGCCGACGTCATAGGTCCTGACGTCGGCGAACCGCAGCTTGACGAAGGGCGTGCCTGGTGCCGTGACATAGGTGCCACCAGCATCCCGCGTGAGGTCGGGATTGAGCCCGCGCTCATGCGACACGACCACCTCGCCGTCCGAGGTCACGCCGACATCGAGCTCGAGCGTGTCCACGCCCATCGTGAGTGCGTTGGCGAAGGCCGGCAGGGTGTTTTCCGGCAGCAGCGCCCGTCCGCCGCGATGCGCCTCGAGATCGAAAGCCATCGCGTTGCCAGTCATGGCTCCTCCTGCAGCGAGAAGACAGATCGTGCCGAGCAGGTGTGCAGGACGAAATGACATCATGACCGCGAATGGCAAGAGGAACCGCAGCCTAAGCCGGACCGACCAATAATCGGCATCGACTGCGCCGTCCACCCCGTGAGAGTTCGGCGTCGGGGCCGGCGCCGAACTCAAGCGATAGCGTCAGTTCTGGTAGTAGTAATTGCGCGGCTGATAGTATTGGCGCGGCTGCGGCTGATAGTAATAGCCCTGCTGGCTATAGGCCGGGTCGTAGGTCGGCTGCTGCGGCTGCGGCAGGTGCTGGTAGACCTGGGTGCCATAGGGGCGGGTGATCGGGCGCGGCGCCGGATAGCGCGCGCCGGTGTCGCTGCCGTCGGCGGGATAGATGTAATTGTCATCGTAGCGCCGCGCTGGCTGCATCGGCGGTGTCAGACTGACGGGATCGCCAGAGGTGGCGTACTGCTGCTCCTCGGCCGGCTGCTGGGCACGGGCCACCGCATTGTTGGCGCGGCCGCGCGGGTTGCGGGCCAGCGCGACCTGCGCCGAGCCGGTCAGCGTCACCGTGGTGTTGAGCACGCCCTGCTCCTGCACCAGCGCGTAGAGCGTCGAGGCGTTCTGACGCGACAGCCGCACGCAGCCATGCGAGGCGGGCGTGCCCAATCGTCCGACCGAGTCGGTGCCGTGGATGGCGTGCCCGATCTTGGTGAAGAAGATCGAGTGCGGCATCGGCGCGTCGTCGAATTCCTTGGAGAAGTGATCCTCTTCCATGCGGAAGGCGCGGAACGAGCCATTTGGCGTCTCGCGCGAGGGGATGCCTGTCGACACCGGCCAGCGGTAGCGCGTCACGCCGTCGACCGCGACGGTCATCTGCTGATTGTCCTTGTCGACGGTAATGTCGACCTTGGCCTGCGCGGTGCCCGCGCTCAAGAGCATCAACGAAGTGAAAGCGATAAGAAACGAACGCATCTGACGTCTGGCCTCCGGCCTGTTCTTGCTAGCGCCGCGGCTCTCCGTCCCCGGCATGCACTATGCCTGCAATCCGGCTTTCGTTCCAGCGGCCTGCCTAGCTCACCTTCCTGCCATCGTTAACGCGATGCCGGGCGTAAGCAAGGCCGCTTTGTGCCGCGCCGGCGCTGCCGGTGCTGACATTTTCGCGAGCGGGCGGACGTTCATAACGCCGACAATTCATGACAAAGGCGCAACCATTTGGCCGCCTTGCGCGTTGATGGTGGCCCTTCCAGACGCGGCTTTCGCCGCCGTCCATCGCTTGGACTGATGAACTTATGCCGCAGTAGCCCGGATGGAGCGAAGCGCAATCCGGGGTCTTTGTGCCTGAGGTGACGGCTGTCCCGGATTTCGCTTCGCTCCATCCGGGCTACTGATCCGCAATCAGTTCTTCAGCCGATATCCGGTCCGGAAGATCCACCAGATCACGGCGAGGCAGATCGCCAGAAACGCCACCGTCATGCCGATGCTGATGGACACGCTGACGTCAGCGATCTCGTAGAAGCTCCAGCGGAAGCCGGAGATCAAATAGACGACCGGGTTGAGCAGGGCCAGCGTGCGCCAGGTCGACGGCAGCATGTCGATGGAATAGAAGCTGCCGCCGAGGAAGGTCAGCGGCGTCACCACCAGCATCGGGATCATCTGCAGCTTCTCGAACCCGTCGGCCCAGATGCCGATGATGAAGCCGAACAGGCTGAACGTCACCGCAGTCAGCACCAGGAAGGCCAGCATCCAGACCGGATGATGGATGTGCAGCGGCACGAACAGGCCGGCTGTCGCCAGGATGATCAGGCCCAGAATGATCGACTTGGTCGCGGCGGCGCCGACATAGCCGAGCACGATCTCGAAATAGGAGATCGGCGCCGACAGGATCTCGTAGATCGTGCCGGTGAATTTCGGGAAGTAGATGCCGAACGAGGCGTTGGCGATGCTCTGCGTCAGCACCGACAGCATGATCAGGCCCGGCACGATGAATGTGCCGTAGCTGACGCCCTCGACCTGGCTGATGCGCGAGCCTATCGCAGCACCGAACACCACGAAATAGAGCGAGGTCGAAACGACAGGCGAGACGATGCTTTGCAGCAGCGTGCGCCAGGTGCGTGCCATTTCGAACAGATAGATGGCGCGGATGGCGCGGTGGTTCATGACGTCCTCACGAGGTCGACGAAGATGTCCTCGAGCGACGATTGGGTCGTGTCGAGATCGTTGAAGCGGATGCCGGCGGTGCGGAGGTCGCTGAGCAGGCTGGTGATGCCGGTGCGCTCGCCCTTGGTGTCGTAGTCGTAGACCAGCGTCGCCCCGCTGTCGCAAAGCTCGAGCTTGTATTTGCTGAGGCTCTCCGGCAGCGCGCCGAGCTTACCCTGCAAATGCAGCGTCAGCCGTTTCCTGCCTAGCTTTTGCATCAGGGTCGTCTTGTCCTCGACCAGCACGATCTCGCCCTTGTTGATGACGCCGATGCGGTCGGCCATCTCCTCGGCTTCCTCGATGTAATGCGTGGTCAGGATGATGGTGACGCCGGATTGCTGTAAGGCCCGCACCACTTCCCACATGCCCTTGCGCAGCTCGACGTCGACGCCGGCGGTCGGCTCGTCCAGGAACAGGATCTGCGGCTCGTGCGAGAGCGCTTTCGCGATCATCACGCGGCGCTTCATGCCGCCGGACAGCGTGATGATCTTGTTGTCCTTCTTGTCCCAGAGCGACAGATCCTTGAGGATCTTCTCGACCAGGGCCGGATTCTTCGGCTTGCCGAACAGGCCGCGGGAGAAGCTCACCGTCGCCCACACGCTTTCGAAGGCGTCGGTATGGAGCTCTTGCGGCACGAGGCCGATCAGCGAGCGCGCCTTGCGGTAGGAGATCTGGATGTCCTCGCCACCGACCAAAACCTTGCCTTCGCTCGGATTGGCGATGCCGCAGATGATCGAGATCAGCGTGGTCTTGCCGGCGCCGTTGGGGCCGAGCAGCGCAAAGATCTCGCCGCGCCTGATGTCGAGATTGACGTTCTTGAGTGCCTTGAATCCGGACCCATAGGTCTTGGACAGGTTGGCGACGGAAATGATGGAGGACATGGGGGCCGCTAGGGTGGGGGGATGCACCGGAACCTGCGCCCTGGCGGGCTCGTCCGGCGGACCCCCGAAATAGGAATGGCCTTGCCCGGTCGCAATCGCCTTGAGAAAAATGGTCTCAAAACCGGCCCATTGGTGGTAGGTTTCGGGCAGGTGTTGCGCGATGGTCACGGATGGTGGCGAAGATCGCCGTTCACGCGGCTCTTTGTTGCGTCTGCGAGCAGGCCAAGGCTACGATTCCGGCCAATCGCGAAGCGTATGTCCCAGGGAAAACATCAATGAGACTGAACGGCCGTCACACCGCCGGCGCAAGCCAGTTGCCCGCCCTCCGCGTGTGGGCGATCTGCCTGCTCCTGCTGTCAGCTGTTGCCATGAGCCCGTCCCCCGCCAGGGCGGCGCCGAGCCAGGCCGCTGCAACGACGCACGTCTATCTGCTCCGCGGCGTGCTCAACATCTTCTCGCTCGGGCTCGACACGATCGGTGCAAGGCTCGAGGCGCAGGGTATCCCGGTGACGGTCGCGAACTTCGTGTCCTGGTCCTCGCTCGCCGATGAAGCCGCGACCGCCTACAAGGCCGGCCGCCTCAAGACCATCATCCTGGTCGGCCATTCCTCCGGCGCGACCGCGCTCCCTGACATGATCGCCAAGCTGAACCAGCTCGGCGTGCCCGTGAAGCTCGCGATCGGCCTCGACTCCGTATTCAAGACCAGGCTGTCGACCGGCGCCGAGCGCTACATCAACATCTATATCGGCGACGGTCCGGGCGAGCCGGTGCGCGCCGCGGCCGGCCTGCGCGGCAAGCTCGACAATGTCGACGTGCGCGGCAGCGGCGTCGGCCACATCACCATCGACAAGAACGAGGCGATCCAGCGCCGCGTCATCGCCGAGATCGACGCCGCGATCGCCCGTTCGCACGGTCCGGCACCTGTCGCCGAGCCCGGCGCGGCGCCGCGGGCCGCGCGCTCGGCGGCGGCGACGGCGCCGGCGAGGAACTGAGGCCTGGCGCCAGCGAATGCTGATCTGATTGTGCCGCCGCCGACTTGATTGTCGGCGGCGGCCTTGTCTTGTCCGCGCTGCCGTAACGCCGTGGTCGCGCGTTCGCTATGCGAGAAAGGCGCGGATGGCCTCCGCGATCTCACTTGCGTGCGTCTCCAGCGCGAAATGTCCGGTGTCGAGGAATTTCACCACCGCATTTGGATTGTCGCGCTTGTACGCTTCTGCGCCGGGCGGGATGAAGAACGGATCGTTCTTGCCCCAGACCGCAAGGATGGGCGGCTTGTGCTTGCGGAAATAGTCCTGGAACGCGGGATAGAGAGCGACATTGCTCTTGTAGTCGCCGATCAGATCGAGCTGCACCTCATCGGCGCCAAGGCGTGCCAGGTAGAAATTGTCGAGGTTCTGGCCGTCAGGCGATACGGCCGTCGGATCTGGGACGCCATGCGTATACTGCCAGCGTGTCGCATCCGGTGTGAGAAAGCCGCGCAGCGCCTCGCGATTGGCGGGCGAGGGATCCTGCCAATAGGCCTTGATCGGCGTCCAGCCGTCGCTGAGGCCCTCCTCATAGGCATTGCCGTTTTGCGAGATGATCGCGGTGATCCTTTGGGGATGGCTGAGCGCGAGCCGGAAGCCGGTCGGCGCGCCGTAGTCGAAGACGTAGACGGCGAATCGATCGAAGCCGATCACCTCGGTGAAGCGCTCGATCACGCGCGCAATGTTGTCGAAGCTGTAGCTGAAGGTTTCGCGCGAAGGCATGTCCGACTGGCCGAAGCCGGGAAGATCAGGTGCAACGATGTGAAACTTGTCCGCCAGCAGCGGGATCAGGTCGCGGAACATGTGACCTGCGCTCGGGAACCCGTGCAGCAGCAGAAGCTTCGGCGCGCCGACGCGGCCGGCCTCGCGATAGAACACCTTGAAGCCGTCGACGTCGGCGGTGCGATAGGTCGTGCGGGCCATGAGCCTCTCCATTTCGAGTAACCTGCTAATTGGCATTAATACGGTTATTTTGATATTAGTAACTTGTCAACTGCTAATTTGATGGTTACGTGGCCATGCCCACCCGGAATCGTCAGGGATCACCCATGGACAGACCGCCTGCCGTATTCATCGCCGACTCCCTCGGGCTGGATTTCCTCAATTCGATCGCGACGCCGGTCGATACGCCGGTCGACTGGATCAACGATGGCGATGGGCTGATCGATTGGCTGGCGCAGGCGAAGCTGGTGCCCACGGACGAACTGGAGGCGTTGAGGGCACGCGCAAAGCCTGGTGAGTTGGACAAAGTTGCCGATCAGGCGCGGGCCTTGCGCGAATGGTTCAGGGGCTTTGTCCGCAAGCATGCGGGCCGACCGCTCGCGGCGACGGCGCTCAAGGAGCTCGGTCCGCTGAACAGCCTCCTGGAACAGGACGAGGTCTTCAGCCGGATCGAACCGCGGCAGGACGACAGCCATCGTGGCCTTGCGTTGCGGACCACGCGGCACTGGCGATCACCACGGTCGCTGCTGTTGCCGATCGGTGAGGCGATGGCGAAGTTCGTCTGCGACGAAGACTTTTCCGACGTGAAGGCGTGCGAGGGCCATAATTGCACGATGCTGTTCGCGGACCACACCCGTCGCCGCGCGCGGCGATGGTGCATCATGGCGGTCTGCGGCAACCGAGCCAAACAGGCGGCGCATCGCAGCAGGCTCAAGAGCCGGCAGTGATCAGCTGATCGCGCCCACGGAGCCGGTTGACCGGGCCGGTTTCGTGCCGCAAAAACCACCCAATCGGCGGTCAAGAACCGCCGCGGGGAGGCCCCTGCCTCCCGTGGTGGGACTGTAGGACTTGATGATTGATCCCAGGCGACTTGTGGTGTTGGCAGCTTGCGCGCTGCTCGCCTTCAATCCCGGTCTGGCTGCGGCCTCACCCGCAAAGCCAAAGCCGGCTGCAGTCCCGGTGGTCGCGCTGCCGCCTCCGGCTCCGCCGGTCGAGCCGCTGCCGCCGCCGAAGATTTATCTGTTCCGCGGCGCCATGGGGCCGTTCTTCTCGACCGGCATCGATCGGCTCAGCGAGAAGCTGACCAAGGCCGGCTTCTCGGCCGACGTCTACGAATTCACCTTGTGCCGGCTGATCGGCAATCGCGCGATCGACAGCTACAAGGAGAGCCCGGCGCCGATCGTGCTGATTGGCCATTCCATGGGTGGGCTGTGCTCGGTCATCATCTCCGAGATGGCAGCCAAGGAGAACATCCCGATCAGCCTCGTCATCGCCATCGACCCCGCGCACGCAACCGACGACGTGCCGCTCAATGTCGAGCGCTTCATCAACATCTTCCTGTCCGACAGCGTGCTCGGTGGCGGCGATGTGGTGGCGGTACCTGGCTTTCGCGGCCACTATGCCAGCTACGATTTGAAGCTGAACGGCCGCGTCACGCACATCAACATCGAGAAGTCGGACGACATCCATCGCCAGATCGTCGACATGGTGACGCAGTTGCCGCGTATCCAGGCGCAGACCCAGGCTGACGCCGTGCCGCTGCGCTATCAGGTCCCTGGGGACACGCTCGTTGAATTGTGGGACAGCGGCGTGCGCATACCGGTCCGCACCGGCGATACGATGGAGAGCATCGCGGCAACCCATCGCGTGCCGGTCTGGGCCATCGCGCAGAGCAACTCGCTGGTCGAGAACGCCACGCTCACGCCGGGCCAGTCCATCGTCGTGCCCAGACATTTGGCGCCGCCGGACACCGCAGCCGCAATGGCGGCGCCGCCGCCGGCGGCACCTTCGGTGCGGAAGAAGTAGCTTGCCCTCAGACGTTCGAGCAGTGGATCGCGTCGATCACGGCGTCGGTCACGTCCTTCGTCGTCGCCTTGCCGCCGACGTCAGGCGTCAGCACGCCGGCGGCGCAGACCTGCTCGACCGCCTTCATCAGCCGCGCGGCCGCGTCCTTCTCGCCGAGATGCTCCAGCATCTGCGCGCCGGTCCAGAACGTCGCGACCGGATTGGCGATGCCCTTGCCGGTGATGTCGAAGGCCGAGCCGTGGATCGGCTCGAACATCGAGGGGAAGCGGCGCTGCGGATCGATGTTGCCGGTCGGCGCCACGCCGAGGCTGCCTGCGAGTGCACCGGCGAGGTCCGAGAGGATGTCGGCGTGGAGGTTGGTCGCAACGATGGTGTCGAGGCTCTTCGGATGCAGCGTCATGCGCACGGTCATGGCATCGACCAGCATCTTGTCCCAGGTCACGTCAGGGAATTCGGTCGCGACTTCCGCGGCGATCTCGTCCCACATCACCATGCCGTGGCGCTGCGCGTTCGACTTGGTGACCACGGTCAGGAACTTGCGCGGACGCGACTGCGCGAGCTGGAACGCGTAGCGCATGATCCTGCTGACGCCGACACGGGTGAAGACCGCGACTTCGGTGCCGACCTCCTCGGGCAGGCCTCTATGCGCGCGGCCGCCCATGCCGGCATATTCGCCTTCCGAATTCTCGCGCACGATCACCCAGTCGAGATCGCCGACGCCGACGTTACGCAGCGGCGAGGCCACGCCCGGCAGAATCTTGGTCGGCCGCACATTGGCGTATTGGTCAAAGCCCTGGCAGATCGGCAGGCGCAGGCCCCACAGCGTGATGTGATCGGGCACGTCAGGTGCGCCGACCGCGCCGAAATAGATCGCGTCGAACTTCTTCAGCTCGGCGAGCCCATCGGCCGGCATCATCACGCCGTGCTTCTTGTAATAGTCCGAGCCCCAGTCGAAGGTTTTGACATTGAAGGCGATGTCACCGCTGCGCTTCGCCAAGGCCTCAAGCACGCGGATTCCGGCCGAGATCACCTCGGGACCGATGCCGTCGGCGGGAATGGCTGCGATCGAATGTGTGCGCATGGGAAGGCTCCGTTTGGGATGTCGCGCGGTAAGCTTAGGCCGGGCTATGAGGCGGATTCAATTGCCGCTGGTTTATACAAAAAAATGATATAATCATCGCTTGGTGGGACGAGGGAATGTTTGATGGAATTGCATCAGCTCCGATGCTTCGTGGCGGCGGCCGAGCAGCTGCATTTCGGCCGCGCCGCGCAGCATTTGCAGATGCTGCCATCTGCGCTCGGCCGCCAAATCCGTCTGCTGGAAGAGGATCTGGGAACGCGACTATTCGCGCGCACGACCCGGGCTGTCTCGCTCACCGAGGACGGCACCACCTTGCTGCGTGATGCCCGCGCAATCCTTGCCAAGGTGGAGGCGGTCGAGAGCAATCTGCGCAATCGCTCCCGCGCGGGCGCAGCGCGACGGCTGCGGATCGGCGCCGTCGACAGCGCTGCGGCGGGGCTGGTGCCGCCGCTGCTGCGTGACTTCCGCAGCAGGCATCCCGAAGTTTCGGTCCAGCTTCTGGAGGACAAGACCGTCAGGCTGTTGCCAAAGATCCTGACCGGCGCGCTCGATCTCGCTTTCGTCCGTCCGCCCGATCGGGCGGACAAACGGCTCGAGTTTCGCCCGTTGCTTCAGGAAACCGCGATCGTGGCGTTTCCGCAGCGCCATGCGCTCGCGGCACGGAAATCGATCACGCTGGCGGACATTGCGGGCGAGGCGATGCTGGTGCCGGATCGCCGTTCGCGGCCGGACAGCTACAACCTCACCGTCAAGCTGTTCGAGCAGGTGGGCCTGACGCCGCGCATCGTGCAAGTCGCGGACGAGAAGCAGACCATCATCAATCTCGTGGCAACCAAGCTCGGCGTTGCCATCGTGCCGCGCTGGACCACGCGGATGGCGGTTTCGGGTGTGCGCTTCGTGCCGCTCCGACTGAGGCAGAGCGGCCCGGCCGGCCGGCTGCCGCTAGCGGCGGCCTGGCTGCGCGGCTCAAATGATCCGGCCCGCGATGCCATGCTGGCGGTGCTGGAGGCGCGCCTGCGCTCCTATGCGCGGGAGGCGTGAGGGGCTATGACACGGGCTTGGACAAAAGAGGTATGACGCGATGACTGGGCAGAAAGCTTCGAACGAGTTGCGGGTGGCCATCGCCGGGCTGGGTTCGATCGGCAGCAAGATCGCGACCGCGCTCGATCATGGAATCGAGGGGTTGATGCTGTCAGCCGTGGCCCTGCGCGATCCCGCCAAGCATCAGGCGTATCTGGGTGGCCTGCGTCACCAGCCGCAAATCCTGCCGATCGATCAGCTCGGCGAGGTCGCCGACATCGTGGTCGAGTGCGCGCCGAGCAGCCAGTTGCGCGCGATCGTGGAGCCCGCGGTGAAGCGAGGCAGGTCCGCGGTCGTGGTCAGCGTCGGCGGTTTGCTCGACAATTTTGATCTCATCGATCTCGCCCGCGCCAAGGGCGGCCGCATTCTTGTCCCGACCGGCGCGCTGATCGGGCTCGATGCCGTCAACGCCGCCGCGCTCGGCACCATCCATTCGGTGAAGATGGTCACGCGCAAGCCGATCGACGGGCTGAGAGGCGCGCCGTTCATCGTTCAGAACAACATCGACATCGATAGTCTGCGCGAGCCGCTCAAGCTGTTCGAGGGCAGCGCGCGCGACGCCGCAAAGGGCTTTCCTGCCAACGTCAATGTCGCCGTGGCGCTATCCTTGGCGGGCATCGGGCCCGACCGCACCCAGATCCAGGTCTGGGCCGATCCCACTGTGACGCGCAATGTTCATCGCATCGAGGTCGAAGCGGATTCGGCGCGATTCTCGATGGGCATCGAGAACATCCCGTCCGAAAATCCCAAGACCGGGATGATCACCGCGCTGTCGGTGATCGCACTGCTCCGCAAGCAGCGCGCCACGCTGAGCGTTGGGACGTAATTCTTAAGCGCCCGTCACGCGCCAGATCACGTTGCCGACGTCGTCGGCCATCAGCAGCGATCTCTTGTCGGGGCCGATCACGACGCCGACCGGGCGGCCGTAGGATTCCTTCTCGTCCGGGGACAGGAATCCCGACAGGATGTCGCGGCCGGGGCCGGAGGGCTTGCCGTTCGCGAACGGGACGAACACCAGCTTGTAGCCGGACAGCGTGCTGCGATTCCACGAACCGTGCTGGCCGATCACCATGCCGTCTCCGAACCCCGGCAAGGTGCCTGCGGGCATCCAGCACAGGCCGAGCGACGCAGTATGGCCGCCGAGCGCGTAATCAGGTTGAATCGCCTTGGCGACCATCGCCGGATCTTGCGGCACGCGGTCGTCCACCGTCTTGCCCCAATAGCAATAAGGCCAGCCATAGAAGCCGCCCTCGCGCACTGACGTGAGATAGTCCGGCGGCGTCTCGTCGCCGAGTCCGTCACGCTCGTTGACGACGGTCCAGAGCGCGCCGGTGTTCGGCTCCCACGCAAGCCCGACCGGATTGCGCAGGCCGCTCGCGAAGATGCGATGGGTACCGGCGGCGAGATCGAGCTCGTACACCGCGGCCCGGCCTTCCTCCACCTCCATGCCCATCTCGGCGATGTTGCTGAGCGAGCCGACGCCGGCATAGAGCTTCTTGCCGTCGGGACTTGCGAGCAGGCTGCGCGTCCAGTGGCCGCTCGGCTTGAACGTGGTGAGCCGCTTGCCCGGCGCAGTGATGCGATCGGCATTGGCGACGTAAGGAAAGGCCATCACACCGTCGGTGTTGCCGACATAGAAGGTGTCGCCGACCAGCGCCATGCCGAACGGCTGGTTGAGGTTCTCCATGAAGGCGCCGCGAACTTCCGCGACGCCGTCGCCATCCTTGTCGCGCAGCAGCGTGATACGGTTGGCGGAGACGCCGAGCGCCGCGGCACGGCGCATCGTTGCCTGCATCGCATAGTGGAATACGCTGCGCGGGGGGCCTGCGATCTGCGTCGCTTCAGCGATCAGCACGTCGCCACTGGGCAGCACCTCGATCCAGCGGGGATGGTCGAGATCGGTCGCGAACGCGTTGACCTTGAGCCCGGCTGCGGCCGTCGGCTTCTGGCCCTGACTCCAGCCGCGCGCGGTCGGCATCTTCAGGGTCGGGATCGCGCCTTGCGGCTTGGCTTCGGGAATGGCCGGCGTCTGGCCCCAGGCCGGCGCGGCCTCGGTGCCGGTCAGCTTCCGCCATTGCAGCGCGATGCCACCGAGGACTGCGACGAACTGCGCGAAGATGCTGGAAAAGGTCATGCGAAGCCCCTGTCGAAGTTTGGTCGCGCCCATTTTGCGCGCGCATCCAACTGGGTGGCGGTCAAAAGGTCAACCGGGGCGGAACTGGCCCGGTGTCTATTCCCGGGGAATGGCTGCTGATCGAATTTGCATAGGAGATGCTGATCAGTGCCGGACCTGCCGCTCCGCCCGTCGCGCGTGCCTGAAATCGTCGAGGTGATGAACGTTCGGGGTGAACGCGGCCTCCTTGGCGAGGAGATGATAGACGCGCGCGACCGTGCGCTGCTTCAGCTTCGGCCGCCCTGGCGGCAGCGCGCGCGCCTTGCGGACTGCCGCAATCGCGTGCGCACGAAAATAATCATAGGCGTCCGACATGGCGCGATGCTCTGCGTCTGGTGCAGGTGTCGCAGGGCTAACGGGTGAGGGGAGAGGCGGTTCCTGCCTGATCCCGCGCTTACCAATCCGTCATCCTGAGGTGCGAGCCAGGGCGCGCAACGCGCGCCATGGGGAGCCTCGAAGGATGAACGGCCCGGCTGCATCTCGGCCGTGCATCCTTCGAGGCTCGGCTCGCGATGCATGCGCATCGCGAACCTCGCACCTCAGGATGACGGATTAGCAGTGATGCACGCTCTCACCGCGGCGACGTGAACGGGATGATCATGGGCACACGGCGGCAATAGGCGCCGTAGGCGTCCTCGCCGAGTTCCTTCGACAGGAACACCTCTTCCATCCGGCCCTTCTGCCACATGCCGAGCGAGATCAGGATGGCGCCGAGGATGGTCGTCACCAGGCCGATCGCAACGCCGGTCACCAGCATGCCGAAGATCAGCCCGGTGTAGATCGGATGGCGCACGATGCCGTAGGGCCCGGTGTCGATGACGCGGTGATCTTCCTTGTGGGTGATGGTGTTGGACCAGAACTTTCCGAGATGCAGCCGTCCCCACCAGGCGAAGGCGATGCCGGCGATCGAGAGGACCGCGGCGATGGTGATGCCGGTGTTGCCCAGCACCCAGAGCGGCTTCCAGCCCATCACCTCGGCAATGAAGGGCGTGTACAGGATGCCGCCGACCAGGATCGGCAGGCGATAGCGCTGCGACTCCAGCGTCATGACCTGCTTCTTGGTCCGCCCCTGCCAGAACGAGGCGCCCACCCAGCTGGCGAGAAAGGCGAGCCAGATCAGGGCCAGGAGTTCGGTCGGCCAGGTCGTGGTCCAGCCACCCCAGGCGATCGACAGAAGCTTGTTGGAATCGAAGGACATAAGGAAGGTTCTTTGGGTTGGGGAGCAGATCAGCTCGCGCGCGAGGAGAGCGCGTGATGCTCGATGGCATCGGAGGCGGCCTGGCCGCCGCGGGCGAGCAGATGGGTGATGGTTTCGCGCAGCACCGGCTCGATCGGGCGCGGCGCATAGCCCAGCTCGTCACGGGCCTTGCCGATCGAAAGGTCGCTCGCGGCAAGCGCGATGCGCACGCCCTCGGCGGTGCCGTTGGGCGGACGATGCGTGATGTGATCAGATATCTTCTCGAGCAAGATCGCGGAGAGTTCGGCGATCTTGCCGGGAACGACGATCGGAAGATGCCGCCGACCGCTCATCGCCGACATCATTCGCAGGATCTGCCCGAGCCTGACGCAATCGCCGCCGAGGATGTAGCGCTGGCCGATGCGGCCACGCTCCATCGTCAGCACCAGGCCCATGGCGACGTCGCGGACGTCGACGAGATTGACCAGGAAGTCGAGATGCGGCTGCACCTTCTTCTGCAGGAAGTACCACAGCATCGCCGTCGGCGGCGTCAGATTGTGGTCGGCAGCGCCGATCGGCATGGTCGGAGTGCCGATCACGAGCGGGAAGCCGCTGGCCGCGGCCTTCGCCGCGTGATGCTCCGCGAGCGATTTCGAACGCGTATAGGCGCCGGGCATTGCGTCGGCCGGCTGCAAGGCTTCCTCGGCGGCCACGCCGTTGAGGTTGGCGTAGGGGAACAGGATCGATTCCGTCGAGCAATGCAGGAAGCGCGAGACGTTGCGCTTCATCGCAGCCGCAAGCACGACCTCGGTGCCGCGGAAATTGACGTCGTGGAAGTCCTGCTTGTTGGCGACCCACATGCCGGGCAGGCCGGCAAGGTGATAGACCTGATCTACCCCGGAAACCGCAGCATCGACTGTCGCAGCGTCGAGCACCGAGCCGGGCACATACTCGACGTCCGCATTCGCGGTCGCCGGCGGGCGGACATCGAGCACGCGCACCCGCTGCCCACGGGCGCGGAGCGCTTCGACGAGATGCTGTCCGATGAAACCGCTGCCACCGGTAACCAGTACGAGAGCCATGAAGTAGGTTTTGCTGTTCCGCTTGAGAAAGCTATCGGGTTGAAAGGGAGTTGGCCGGAAGAGGCGCCAGAATCGCGGCAAGGTCGCGACGGAAGCCCAGTGCAATGAACAATTTTGCCATGACAAACATCGGTCCCAGCAACAAATGCGACGGAAACGTGAACAACGAGGCTTCGCGCCCCTCAAAAACCTTGTGGCCGATGGTCTGCGCGGCGAGGCCGAGCACGACCAGGGCGGCGAAGACCGCCCACATCGTCACGGTGCTCACTTGCGCCGCAATGGTCGATGCGATCGAGAACAGCACGATGGAGACCGCCAGAATGCCGGCCCCGAGCGCCACATCGAGCAGCAGCCAGTAGATCAGAACCGGCAAGGCCAGGAGCACCGCAAGGCTGACCTCGGACCCGAACAGCGGGACCTTCACCAGCGTCAGCGGCATCACCGCGCCGGTGAACAGCAGGAGGATGCCCACCACATGCATCGCCGTGTTCCGGGGATCGCGATGGTACTCGACATAAACGGCAAGTTGGCGTTGAAACAAGCCACCCATCTTGGTCTCATGCAGCACGGGGTCGGGAAGGGCGAAAACAGCCTATAGCACCTGGGAGGGCAGCGCACAAACCGGCACTATTGTCGCGCAAGGCCTTGTTGTCGCGCTGTGAGACAGGTCACAAAATAATCAGAACTTCAAGGGGTTCCGTTGGCCGCGAAGTCTGCACGCTTAATGCTTCTTGGCGGGCTTTTTCGCCGCAGGCGCAGGGGCTGTTGCGGGATGCGCGGGCGCTTCTTCGGGCACTTTGGCAAAGGTCAGGATTTGCAACTGGCCGTTGACGGGTGAGGTCGGCTTGGCACGGTCGAGGAACTGCTCCTCGCCGAGACCGATCGGCTGCAGCCGCTTGGTCGAAATCTTGAACGTGTTCACCAGTACGTCGCGGATTGCATCGGCCCGGCGCTGGCTCAGGATCGCGTTGGCCTCGCGCGTCTTCGAACTGGATTCGACGTGGCCGACGATCAGGAACGTATAGGGCAGCAGCGAGGCGTGAACCAGCGCGTCGGCGATCCGGCCGACGGTCTGGTAGGATTCCGGCTGGATGATCGGCGTGTCGGCGTCGAACTGGATCTGCGCATTGAAGGCGGGCAGCTTGGCGAGGTCAGGCGCGATCGGCGGCCGGTTCACCGGACCCGGATCGTTCTTGATCCTGGCCTTGGCCCGTTCCATCACCTGCTGCTTCAGCGCGGGGAAGTCGACCTCAGGGGTCTCCTCGAAATGATTGAGCTTGCCGACGATATCGTCGCGGGTCGGCGCAGTCTGTGCAAAGGCTGCGCCGGCGAGCAGCGCGAGGCCCAACGCGATGCCGATGCCCGCGGCGATGTGCCCGGTTGCGCGCATCATCGATACCCCGCCTCGTCGACGGCCTTCAGGCAGTTGTTGCTGATGCCCTTAGGCGTCGAGACCAGGCAGGGGATCGACTTGCTGGTCTCCTTGGTCGAGCCGCCGCAGACCTTGACGATCTCGCGCTGGCAGGCGTTCGCCACGGTGACGCGGGCGGCGACGCGCTTCTGGATGGCGTCGAACGCGGTGAGGTAGTCGCTCAGGCACTGTTGGGAGAGCACGTCCCGGTTGCGGGACAGACACTCCTTCAGGCGCGTGGAATCAGGATTGACGCCGCGGCAATTGGCGACGATTTCCGCGCCGCAGCTCCTGGCCAGCAGCCCGATCGAATCGCCAAAGCTCATGGTCTCCGCCGTCGCGAGCGACGGCATCCCCAATGCAAGCACGACTGATGTGACGAAGCCCCGGACCATGATTGCATCTGATACGGGGAAGTTCGCCATGGTCAAGGGCTGATCGCCCCCGAACTGTCAGGAGCCCGGCGAGTGCGGCGAACAGTCCTCACTCCGCAGCGAGGGGTGGCCACTCGATCAGGACGGCCGTGTGGTTCCGGATCGCCTCGGCAAATTCCGGGGCGGCCTTCAGCTCGTCCAATGTCCTGGGCGGAGGAAGCTCGCGGCCGTTCTCGATCAGCTCCTCCGCATAGAACGTGATCGCGTCGGGCGCGCTCTCCAGCGCCTCCTCGACGTCGTCGCCGCCGGAGATGCAGCCGGGCAGGTCGGGAAACCACAGGCTGACGTCATCAGGGCCATTGTCTTCGATGATGGCAACGTACCGAGGCATGCAGGCTCACGCCCGCTGCACAAAACTGTCCACGACCTTCTTCTCGCCGGCCTTGTCGAAGGCGATGGTGAGCTTGTTGCCGTCGATCTTGGTGACGCGGCCGTAGCCGAATTTCTGGTGGAAGACGCGGTCGGACAGCGAGAATTCCGAGGTCGTGCCGGTGGATTTCGCGACCAGCTCGCCTTCGATCGTCAGGGGACCGCGGCGGCGCGAGGAGAAGCTGCCGAAATCGGGGCCTGAAGACGACGACGTGGAGAATGTCGCGGCTTCCTCCTCGAAGCTGCCGCTTCGACCGCCGCCACGATTGCGGTTGCCTTCTCGGTTGGCCTGGGCGCGCTGCCAGCCCGGCGTGGTGTAGCTTGATCCGAACGCCTCCATGTCGTCGAAGCGCGAGGCGCCGTAGCCGCCGGTGCCGCCCCAGGCCGAGCCGCCCTTGGATTCCGTGATCTCGACATTGGCCGCCGGCAATTCGTCGAGGAAGCGCGACGGGATCGTGGTGGACCAGGTGCCATGGATGCGCCGGTTGGTCGCGAAATAGATCATGGCGCGGCGGCGGGCACGGGTCAGGCCGACATGGCCGAGCCGGCGCTCTTCCTCAAGTCCCGCGCGGCCCTGTTCGTCCAGCGTGCGCTGGCTCGGGAACAGGCCTTCTTCCCAACCGGGCAGGAACACGTTGTCGAATTCGAGGCCCTTGGCGGAGTGCAGCGTCATCAGCGACACCGCGTCGTCCTCGGCGCCGCCCTCGCGGTCCATCACCAGTGAGATGTGCTCGAGGAAGCCTTGCAGGTTCTCGAACTCCTCCATCGAGCGCACCAGCTCTTTGAGGTTCTCCAGCCGGCCCGCGGCATCGGCCGAACGGTCCTTCTGCCACATCTCGGTGTAGCCGCTCTCGTCGAGCACGATCTGGGCGAGGTCCGTATGCGCGGTGACCTCGCGCTGGGCGCGCCAGCGATCGAACTGGGCGACGACGTCGCGCAGGGATCCGCGCGCCTTCGGCTTCAGCTCGTCGGTTTCGACCACGGCGCGCGCCGCTTCGAACAGCGGAATCCGCCGCTTGCGGGCGTGATCGTGCAGCAACTGGATGGTGGCATCGCCAAGACCGCGCTTGGGCACGTTGACGATGCGCTCGAAGGCGAGATCGTCGGCCGGCGAATTGATAACGCGCAGGTACGCCAGCGCATCGCGGATCTCGGCCCGCTCGTAGAAGCGCGGGCCGCCGATGACGCGATAGGGCAGGCCGAGCGTGACGAAGCGGTCTTCGAATTCGCGCATCTGGTAGGACGCGCGCACGAGGATCGCGATCTCGTTGAGCTTCTCGCCCTGGCGCTGCAGCTGCTCGATCTCCTCGCCGATGCCGCGAGCTTCCTCTTCCGAATCCCACGAGCCCGTCACCGTGACCTTCTCGCCCTCGACGTCCTCGGTGCGCAGCGTCTTGCCGAGCCGGCCTTCATTGTGCGCGATCAGATGCGAGGCGGCGGCGAGGATGTGGCCGGTCGAACGGTAATTGCGCTCGAGGCGAATGACTTTTGCGCCCGGAAAATCGTGCTCGAAGCGCAGGATGTTGTCGACCTCGGCACCCCGCCAGCCATAGATCGACTGGTCGTCGTCGCCGACGCAGCAGATGTTTTTGGTGGGGCCTGAGGGAGCCACCGTCATTCCGGGATGCGCCGGAGGCGCAGACCCGGAATCTCCAGCCGAGGACTCATCTCCGGATTCCGGGTTCAGGCCTTCGGCCTGCCCCGGAACGACGGCGGGAGTGGTGGGCTTCGCCGCCCCCGGCGCTTGCGACAGCAGCCGCAGCCACAGATATTGCGCGACGTTGGTGTCCTGATACTCGTCGACCAGGATGAATTTGAAGCGCTGCTGATACTGCCGCAGGATATCCGGGTGCTCGCGGAAGATGCGGATGTTTTCCAGCAGCAGATCGCCGAAATCGGCGGCGTTCAGGATCTTCAGCCGCTCCTGGTAGCTCGTATAGAGCTTGCCGCCCTTGCCGTTGGCGAACATCGCGGCCTCGCCCGAGGGCACCTGTGACGGCATCAGGCCGCGGTTCTTCCAGCCGTCGATCAGGCCGGCGAGCATCCGCGCCGGCCAGCGCTTGTCGTCGATGTTCTCGGCCTGCAGCAGTTGCTTGAGCAGCCGCACCTGGTCGTCGACATCGAGCACGGTGAAGTTCGACTTGAGCTGCGCCAGCTCTGCATGGAAGCGCAGGATGCGGCCGCCGATGGAGTGGAAGGTGCCGAGCCACGGCATGCCTTCGACGGCGTGGCCGAGCATCTGGCCGAGCCGGTGCTTCATCTCGCGCGCGGCCTTGTTGGTGAAGGTCACCGACAGGATCTCGGCGGGGCGGGCGCGGCCCTGGCTCAGGATATGGGCGATGCGCGTGGTCAGCACGCGCGTCTTGCCGGTGCCGGCACCGGCCAGCACCAGGACCGGGCCGTCCAGCGTTTCGACAGCTTCGCGCTGCTCCGGATTGAGTCCGGTGAGGTATTTCGGGCCCACCGAGGCGCGCGCACGCGCGGCGATGCCGCCGGCTGCGGGCTGGTGGTCGGGTACGCCTGTGATCTTGCTCGGCTCGGTCATGCGAATCATTTGGCCCCACGATGGCACCGCGGGGTGACGGGAGGGAGCCTTCTTAACAGGGATTAGCGCCTATATGGGGCGGCGGGGAGAGGTTTTCCACGTGCACGGCGGCCCGATTTGTTCCAGCGCGAGCTGCGAATTTCGCCGTTATGCGTGCCGGAACCATCGTTCCCGCGTCGAGATTGTCTGGATAGGTGGCGCGGGCAGCCGCGCCGATCGCCGACAGACATCAAGACGAGGGTTTGACCATGCTAGGCTGGGTTGTGACGTTTCTGGTTATCGCACTGATCGCCGGCATCTTGGGCTTCGGCGGCATCGCCGGCGCCTCGGTCGAGATCGCCAAGATCATCTTCTTCATCGCGGTCGTCCTGTTCCTGGTCTCGGCCGTGGTCGGATTGGCCCGCGGCCGCAGGATCTAGCGCCCTTCACCTCTCGCCGCTGGGAGAGGTGAGGCAAGCGCCGGGCATCAGCGTTTGACTGGCATCGCCACGCTGCGGCCGATGCCCTCGGGCTGCGCCAGGGCGCTATGGGTCCTGCCAATGCCCGCGATGCGCTGCTGGATGTCGGGCGGAAACGGCGCAACGCGCCGCGCCTTCATGTCCATGTGCAGCGACATGTTCTCGGAGGTGGCCGACAGCCAGCCCTCCGTCCCATGCCTCATCTCCTCGAACGTATGTAGCCGCTTGTCGTCGGCGGCCAGCAGCCACACCAGGATCTGCACGGGATCGCCGAGATGGATCTCGCGCAAATAGCGCACATGGCATTCGGCGGTGAAGGTCGAGCCGTGGCGCTCGTTCTTGTAGACCGGACCAATCCCGAGCTCGAGCCAGAACTCGTCGATCGCCCGGTCGAACATCACGTTGTAATAGGCCATGTTGAGATGGCCGTTATAGTCGATCCATTGCGGCTCGATCTGCATGATCGAGCTTCTGAACGGCTCGGCGGGCTTCGAAGCGGCACTCTCCGGCATGTCTCATTCCCTGGCTATGCGTCCGGTCGCTTGACTTGACCGGTCAGATGTCCTTTGCCACGGTTTGTTCTGTCGGGAGGACGATCCGTGGGTACGACCATCACCAATAATCCGCCGCGGCCGGAGCCGAAAGCCCTCGCGAGCGCGCTGGAGCAGCTTGCCGCACGCTTCGGCAACCGCCTCATCACCTCGCAGGCCGTCCGCGAGCAGCACGGCCACACCACCACATGGATCGTCAACCAGCCGCCCGACGGCGTGGTGATGGCGCAGGAGACCGCCGACATCCAGGACGTGGTGCGGATCTGCGCAAGGAACGGCGTGCCCGTCATTCCCTTCGGCACCGGCACCTCGCTCGAAGGTCAGGTCAACGCGCCCGCCGGCGGCATCTCGATCGATCTGCGCGACATGAACAAGGTGCTCGCGGTGCATGCCGAGGACCTTGATTGCGTGATCCAGCCCGGCGTGACCCGCAAGGCGCTCAACGAGCACTTACGCGACCAGGGCCTGTTCTTCCCGATCGATCCCGGCGCCGATGCCTCGCTCGGCGGCATGGCTTCGACGCGTGCCTCAGGCACCAATGCGGTGCGCTACGGCACCATGCGCGACAGCGTGCTGGCGCTGAAGGTGGTGCGCGGCGACGGCGAGATCATCACCACAGGGACGCGCGCCAAGAAATCGTCCGCCGGCTACGACCTGACGCATCTGTTCGTCGGTGCCGAAGGCACGCTCGGCATCATCTCGGAGCTGACCATCCGTCTGCGCGGCATCCCCGAGACGATCGCGGCGGGCGCGGTCTCGTTCGTGTCCGTGCACGGGGCGTGTCAGGCCGTGATCCTGGCAATCCAGACCGGCATTCCGGTGGCGCGCATCGAGCTGCTCAATGCCGCGCAGGTCAAGGCCTGCAACGCCTATTCGAAGCTGACGCTGCCGGAGACGCCGCTGCTCTTGATGGAATTCCACGGCAGCGAGATCGAGGTCGCCGAGCAGTCCAAGGCGTTCGGCGAGATCGCCAAGGACTGCGGCGGCGGCGATTTCTCCTGGACCACCAAGCCGGAGGATCGCACGAAACTTTGGCAGGCGCGCCACGATGCCTATTGGTCCGTCAAGGCACTCCGCCCCGGCGACAGCATCGGCGTGGTCGCAACCGATGTCTGCGTGCCGATCTCGCGGCTTGCCGATTGCGTCAGCGAGACCGAGGAAGATCTCAAGCGTCTCAATTTGCTGTCGCCGATCGTCGGCCATGTCGGCGACGGCAATTTCCACTGCTCGCTGGTCTGCGACACCAACGACGCCGACGAGATGGCGCGCGGCGAGGAGTTCATGCATCGCCTGGTCGAGCGCGCCCAGGCAATGGACGGAACCTGCACCGGAGAGCATGGCATCGGCCAGGGCAAGCAGAAATACCTCAAGGCCGAGCTCGGCCCCGAGGCGCTCGATGCGATGCGCGCGCTGAAAAAGGCACTCGATCCGCAAAACATCTTCAACCCCGGCAAGATCGTGCCGGAGGCGTAGCCTGTCGCGCCCGCGGAACTTTCCGCGGCCACGCCGGTTCCGTCTCCCGAACAATTTCCGATGCCTCCATGGCGCGGCTTCTTTCGGAGGATGCGATGTTGCGACCGGTCATTGGACTCGCCGCTGCGGCGCTTGCCTGCGTGCTGGCGGGCACGGCTCTGGGTAAAGGCGGAGGCGGCCATGGCGGTGGTGGTCACGGCGGTGGTGGTCACGGCGGCGGGCACGGCGGTGGCCATTTTCATGGCGGCGGACATGGTGGTGGTCATCATGGTGGTGGTCATGGTGGTGGGCACGCGCATGGTGGCGGGCATCATGGCGGACCCCGCTTTGCGGCGGGCGCGCGACATGGCGGTCCGAACTTCGGTCGGATTCGCAATGCGGCCGTCGGCCCGGCGCATTTCCGCAGTGCACTCAATCTGCATTCCAGTGCTTTCCGCAACGGTCGGCTGATCAGCAATCCCGCGGCGCGCGCCCAGATCGCAGCGGCGGCGGCGCTTGCCGGCTGGCATGGTGCAAGCAGCGGATGGTGGCAACATCCAGGAGGCGGTTACGGCTGGGTCGGACCGCTGTTCTGGCCGTTCGCCTACAACGATCTCTACGACTACACGATCTGGGGCGACGGTCTCGGTTTCTGGGGCTACGGCTATCCGGACATCTATGCAGGCCTGTTCGCGCCCTATGGCTATGACGGTTTGTCAGCCTATCTGCCGTCGCGGCCGCAGGGTCGCCGGCAAGCGCGTGGTGTGGCGCTGGATCAGCTTTGCGGCAGCGATCGCCGCGAGATCGTCGGTCTGCCGATCGACCAGATTGCCGCCGCGGTACAGCCGACCGAAACGCAAGGTGCAAGCCTCGACGAGCTCGGCAATGCCTCGATCGATGCGGCCGGGATCATCCGCGCCTCCTGCCCGACGCAGGTCGCGGCGACGGCACCCGGCCGGCTGGCGGCGATGCAGCAGCGCATCGAGGCGATGGAGAAGGCCGTCGATCTCGTGCAGCCCGCGCTCGATAAATTCTACGGCTCGCTGACCGACGAACAGAAGCTGCGCTTCAACGCGCTCGCCGAAAACCAGCGGCGCGCGACGGATTCCGGCAGTGCCGGGACGTCGCTGATCCAGAATTGCGGTACGCCCGCCGCGCTCGATTGGCCCGGTGCCGACATCGAGGCGAGGCTTCGTCCGAGCGACACCCAGCGCGCCGCGCTGCAAGTGCTCCAGGACACGAGCGCCAGGGCCAGCGCATCGCTGAAGGCGGCGTGCCAGCCGGCCGACGTGATGACGCCACCGGCGCGCATGGCAGCGGTCCGCAAGCGGCTCGATGTCATGCTGGACGGCGTCAAGTCGGTTCGCGCCGCGCTGGAGGATTTCTACGGCACGCTCAGTGACGAGCAGAAGGCGCAGTTCGAGGCCATCGGACCGCGTCGGACGTCCTGAACGCGCCCGAGAAACTGTACCGCAAAAATCGCCTCGCCGATCCCGGTTGGGCTCTCTATGCTGAGTGAGCCTGAAGCGCGGTCAATCGGCGGTGAGGCGATGAAGTGGTTCGCGAGGCAGAAGCGGGCGGACATCTGGGACGAAGCGATCGAATCGCCGCTCGGCGACATCGAAGCTGCCGCGCGCATCCGCGCCATCTGCGACGCCGCGGCCCAGACCGCCATCGCCGCTGCGCGAAACGACAAGAGCGAGAATGCTCGTTATGAGCGCGCGGCGAAGGCGGCAATGGAGATCGCCATGAAGATCTCCGACGGCCTGATGCGCGACGACGCCGTGCATCGGATCGTCAATCTGTGCATGACGGCGAACGATCTCAAGACCGCGCAGATCCTGTTCCGCGCGATCCACACCAGCTGGATCCGCGAGACGGCGCAGCGGGATCATCCCACCTTGGTGCAGTGATTATTTCGCCAGCTTGTGCACGGCCTCATCCACGCTGTGGAAGACGTGCTCCTTCGGCAGGGCACCGTACAATTCGAAGCGCTCGAACGCCTCCTGCGCGCGCAGCGATTCCAGCCGTGCCACCGCGACCGTGACGCCTTGCGCGTTGCACACCTTGAAGACGTCGAGCAGGATCTGCGCCGCAGTAAAGTCGATCTCGACCATGCCGCTCGCCTCCAGCACCAGCAATTGCGGTGCCGACGTGCCCAAAACCTTGGTCACGTCGCTGCGGAAGCCCGGGGCGTTGAGAAAGGACAGCGGCGCCTGGAGCCCGATCACGGCGACACCCGCGACACGCTCGCCGGTGATGTGCGGATGCGCCGGCCACCAGATCGTGGTGCCCGGCACGCGTTCGAACTCCACCAATCTCGCGCGCGTCGTGCTCCAGATGCCGTGCAGCAGCGACAGCACGATGCCGAGAAAGGCGCCCTGCTGGATCGGCAGCACGATGATCAGCGCGGCGGTGGCCACGATCAGCAGGAACTCGCTGAACGACTGGCGATAGATCGTCACGATCTGTTGCACGCGGATGATCCGCAGCGCCACAAACAGCAGGATGCCGCCAAGCGCAGCGTCCGGAACGTGTCGCAACAATCCGGTGCCGAATGCGAGCAGCGCCAGCACGATCGCCGCCGCGGCAAGGCCTGCGAGCTGCGATTGTCCGCCGGTTTCGGCCACGATGCCGGTGCGCGGCGGGCTGGCATTGACCGGAAACGCGCCGAACAGGCCTGACAGCACGCTGCCGGCGCCTGCGCCAAGAAAGTCGCGATCAACATCGGCGGGCTTATCGGGATCGGACGGAAACGACCGCGTCGTCGCCGCCGTCTGCACCATCACAACAACTGTGATGACGAAGGCGAGCGGCACGAGACGTACCCACAGTTCCGGTGCGAGGTCGGGCAAGGTCGGCCGTGGCAGCGTGCCCGGCACTGTGCCGACCACGTTGACGCCCTTGCTCTCGAGATCGAGCGCGACGGTGGCCAGCGTCGCGCCGACGAGGCCGATCAGCGCGCCGGGAATTTTTGCGCTGACGTTCTCGGAGATGAAGACCACGGCGAGCACGCCGAGGCCGATGCACAACGTGATGGGATTGGTGCGCCCGATCTCGCTCGCGAGCACACCGATGCGGTCGAGCGTCGGACCACCAGGCGAGTCCAGTCCGAGCACGCCAGGCAATTGCGACACGATGATGTGGACGGAGATGCCGGCGAGGAAGCCGACCATGACAGGCATCGACAAGAGATTGGCGATGCCGCCGAGCCGGAACGCACCGCCGGCGAGCATCATCGCGCCGACCATCAAGGCCAGCGCGATGGCAAGGACCTGATATTCAGGTGAACCTGTCGTGGCGAGCGCCGCGAGCCCGCCGGCAAAAATCGGCGTGATCGTGGAATCGGCACCGCAGGACAGGAAGCGATTGCCGCCGAGCAGCGCAAATCCGAGCGAGCCGGCCATGAAGGCGAAGAAGCCGATCTGCGGCGCAAAGCCGCCGAGCCGCGCGGTCGCCATCTGCTCGGGGATGGCGATCGCCGCGAGCGTCAGTCCCGCCATGAGATCGCCGGGCAGGGCATAGGACGCGAGCGATCGAAACAGCGGCCATGAGCTTCTGGCGTGAGGGTCTTGCGGCATCGATGTGGTGTCCCGGGAAAGGCCTGAGTCGGCCGGTGAGACTACAGCATTTCCGCAAGGGGCAGGCCACGGCCTCTCCGTCGTCATTGCGGGCGCAGCGAAGCAATCCAGAATTCCTCCGCGGAAAGACTCTGGATTGCTTCGCTGCGCTCGCAATGACGGAGGGCGAGTTTGCCCTCCGCTTCGCGATCAATAGCCTCAGTATCTGTTGCTGCGACCGTAGTCGCCGTGTCCCATCTCGCCGCCACCGCGGCCGCCGCCCATGCCCATTCCCATGCCAATCCCGACACCGATGCCGATGCCTTGCATGATGGCGGCGGGTGGCGGGCCTTGTTGAGGTGGCGCGCGCTCGACGACTTCATCAGTCGGCGGCTTGCGCTTCGGCGGTGTGTCGGCGACCTTGCGCTTTGAGGGCGGCGGCGTGTCGTCGACGCGCTTCTTGATGATGGGCGCAACCGTCGGGTTGATCGGCGTCGATGCCGGCGGGGTCGGTGCCGAGCATGGGCAGGTCGGCGCCATCGCGACGGCGACCGGGACCGCAGCGGCGGCAACCGGTAAGGCATAGTTGCGGTTCTGCACGCGGAGCAGGAGCCGCCGCGCGGTTGCGGCGAGATCGCTGTTGTCCCAGTTCGCCAGATAAGCCTCATAGGATGCACGGGTGTTGATCGCCACGGCGCGGTCCCACGCCAGCATCTGACGCCGGCGCTCCATGACGGTGCGCAAGCGCGGCGTGCGGACATCCTGCGCGTACAGTTCGATATAGGCCTGATAGGCTTCCACCGTGTCGTCGGCGATCACGAGATCATAGGCGACCTTGGCATCCTTACCCTGCAAATCCTTGCGCCAGTCAGCGACGCTGCGCGAGGCACTGGCGAGCGCCATCGAATTTGCGCCCGGCGCAGGCGGCTGGCCGCTGCTCTCGCCGAAGAACTTGAAGTCGGTCGTCAGCGACGAGCTTTCCCAGGGAATCTGGCGCCCGTCGGTCGACTGCGCCACCGCGATGCGGATGCGCTTGAACACTTCCTCGATCGGAATGTTCGGCTGCTTGGCGACGGTCAGGGCGGCCGTGGTGTAGGGACTGTCGGTGCCATCGCCGTCCTCGGCCTCGGCGCCGGGCGAAGTCGAGTACGAAATGAACGAGCCGGGTGCGCCGGCCTTGGTGTCGACGATCGCGAGCCCGTGGCCGGCACCCGAGAGCGCCGGGAACGGGTTGTTGCGGCAGGCATCGAGCATGAAGATGCGCGCCCGCGTCGGCAGCGCGCCGAGCGTGTTGAGCAGGTCGTTCAGCCGCACGCCCTGCAGCGGAATGTCCGCCTCGCGCTTGGGGTCGAGATCGACAGGCACGAGATAGTTCTCGCCGTCGATCTGCAGGCCGTGCCCGGCATAGAACACCAGCGCGACGGTGTCGGCGCCGGCGGCACTGACCTTGCCGGCGAAATCCGAGATCGCCTGGCGCATCTCGTTCTGCGCGAGGTTCGGTGCTGCCGTGACGGTGAAGCCGGCATTGCCGAGCAGCTCGGCCATGCCCTTGGCATCATTGGCGGCGTTGGGCAGCTCCGGCACCGTGCGATAGGCGGACTGGCCGATCACCAATGCAAGCCGGGCTTCGGCCGCAGCGTCCGTCGGCGTCATCAACTGGGTAAGCGCAAGGAGACCGGAGGCAAGGATCAAATTGCAAAGGACTGGACGGCGCATGGGGTCACCTCCACTGGCAATGGGTGCAAGAATGTCACCTTTTCTAATCGTCCGCCATTGCTGCGTCTGTGCGCTGGCTCACGTTGCAACGAGCGGCGATTGGGCAGGGCGTATGCCGGAGCCGACGTGTTGCACCGTGCAGCGTCAGAACAGGCCGTGGTCCCACGGCGGGTCCGGCGCAAAGCGCGCGGCGAGGAAATCGATGAAGGCGCGCACCTTTGCCGGCGGACGACGGTCGGGCAGGTAGACCGCATGCACGGCAGATGACTGCACCTCCGGCTGGTCGAGCGGAAGCGCGACCAGCGTGCCGGCGCGCAAATCGTCGGCGACGATGAAGGTCGGCTGCCGCGCAAGGCCAAGGCCGGCCAGCGTCGCCGCGCGTAGCGCATCGCCATTGTTGGCGCGCAGATTGCCGGAGACCTGAACGCGGATCTCGCCCTCCGCGCCGAACAGCCATTCCGCGGCGCTTGCCTGTTGCGACAGCGTGTAGCCGAGGCAATTATGCCCGGCGAGATCGGCGACGCTGCGCGGCGTGCCGTGCTTGGCGAGATAGGAAGGGGCCGCGCAGACCACCAGGCGGTTCGGCGCGAGCTTGCGCGCCACCATGCTGGAGTCGCGCAATGTGCCGATTCGGATCGCGAGGTCCCAACCCTCCTCGGCGAGATCGACCAGGCGATCGTTGAGGCCGAGCTCGATCGTGACCTCGGGGTGACGCTCCGAGAAGTCGGCAATCAGCGGGGCGATCTGGCGTGTGCCGAACACGACGGGCACATTGACCCGCAGCGAGCCGCGCGGCTCGACGCGCTCGCGCGCGACCGCGGCGTCGGCCGTCTCCATGTCGGCGAGGATTCGTTCGGAGGATTCCAGATAGAGCCGGCCGGCCTCGGTGATCGACAGCCGCCGCGTGGTGCGGTGAAACAGCTTGATGCCGAGCCGCGCCTCCAGCGAGGCGACATGCTTGGTCACCATGGTCTGCGACAGGCCCATCGCCCGGGCCGCGCCCGACAGGCTGCCGCTCGCCGCGACCTTGGCGAAGACTTCCAGGCTGGTCAGGCGGTCGAGCACCTATTTCACTCTGTTAGTGTGAAGTATATTTCTAAAATAGCAGATTATCATTGTTCTGAGAATAGATCATAGATTGCCCAACAATGGAGACCGCCATGATCGATTCCCGTACCGCCCCCTACGCCGCGCTGGTGCTGCGTGTGACCCTGGGCGCGCTGTTCCTGGCCCATGCCAGCCTGAAACTGTTCGTTTTCACCCCCGCCGGCACCGCAAAGTTCTTCGGCAGCCTCGGCTTCCCGCCGGAACTCGCCTACCTGGTCATGACTGTAGAGGTTCTCAGCGGCATTGCCCTGATCCTCGGCGTCTGGACCCGTTATGCGGCGCTGGCAGGCATTCCCGTCCTGCTTGGTGCGATCTTCACCGTGCATGGCGCGGCCGGTTTCTTCTTCACCAACCCGAAGGGCGGCTGGGAATTTCCCGCCTTCTGGGCGATCGCGCTGGCTGCGCAGGCGCTGCTTGGCGACGGCGCCTTCGCGCTGCGGCCCTCGCGTGATGTCGAGGCGGCGAACGGACAGTTGAGCGTCGCGCCGTCGCGCTGATCTCATCGATCGCGGAAAATGACAGAGCTGCGGGATCCCGGTCCCGCAGCTTTTTGCTGCGTGCCCATCAATCTGCGTTCGGCATCGATCCATACCTGAATTGGATCGATCTGCGGCAATCTTGCATGGAAGCCGCTTGGCCGCGATGCGGCATGATCGAAAACATCGGCAAATATAGGCATTGCGCTGCAATCCGTGCCGGCGCCCCTGCCGCTCGCGCGCGCATCGCGCTCCGTGGCACGCCTTGCCTGCCCCGTCGCTTTGGCCCTACTCTCCGCGCAACAGGCCGTGGCAACGACCGCGGCCGGCAAACAAAAAATATTGGGGAGAAACACCATGACCATCGTGCCCGTCAGCCGTCGCACGTTCATCAAGTCGTCGACGGCGCTGACCGCCGGCCTTGTGCTCTCTCCTGCCATCATCGGCCGCGCAGAAGCTGCGACGCTGAAGCTGAAATGCTCGTCCTCGCTGCCGAACGATCCCAAATTCGCCAACGGCCGCGTCTACTACGACAACCTCGTGAAGCAGATTAAGGCCAACGGTCTTGGCGAGCAGGTCGAGGTCGCCTTCTTCCCCGACAACCAGCTCGGTCAGGAGATCGACGTCATCAATTCGGTGAAGCTCGGCGTCATCGACCTCATGATCTCGGGCTCGTCGATCTCGGCCAATCTGGTGCCGCTGGTCGGGACCTACGATCTCGGCTTCCTGTTCTCGAGCTTCCCGCAGCAGACCAAGGCGTTCGATGCCGGCGCCGCCAAGCCGATCGAGGACGCGCTGCTCAAGGGCAGCAACATCCGTATCATCGCCTGGGCCTATAATTTCGGCTCGCGCAGCGTGCTCGCCAAGAAGCCGGTGAAGACGCCTGAGGATCTCGCCGGCCTCAAGATCCGCACCCTGCCCAATCCCGTCATCACCGAATGCCTGCGGCTGATGGGCGCCGCCGCGACGCCGCTGGCGTTCGGCGAGATCTACACGGCGCTGCAGGCCGGCGTGCTCGACGGTCTCGAGCACGATCCGCCGACCATCCTCGCCAGCAAGTTCTTCGAAACTGCGAAATTCTATGCGCTGACGCAGCACAATTTCTCGCCGCTCGCGGTCTATTTCAGCGACGTGACGTTCAACCGCATGGATCCGAAGCTGCGCGAGGGCTTCCTGGACGCCGCCAAGAAGGCCGCGGTCGACACGCGGGCCCACGGGCTTGCGGTCGAGAAAGAGGCGCTGACGGCCCTGACCGAGAAGGGCGTGACGGTGGCCGAATGCGACCGCGAGGCCTTCAAGAAGCGTGTCGCGCCGCAGATCGAAAACTTCATCAAGGCGCGGCCGGAGTCCAAGCCCGTCATCGACATCATTCGTTCGACCCAAGCCTGAGATGGTGATGGCAGACGCCGTATCGCTCCCGGGCGGCCGCCACGGGAGCATCGCCCTCCTGCTTCGCCTCAGCGACGCGATCGCGGCCGTCTTGCTGGCCGCCGATCTCGCGGTCGTCTGCGGCTCGGTGCTGCTGCGCTTCTTTTTCAACGCGCCGGTCGAATGGTCCGATGATGTCGCGCGCGGATTGATGGTTGGATCTGCCTTCTTCGGCGCGGCCAGCGCGCTGGCGCGCGGCGAGAATGTCGGCGTGTCCTTCTTCCGCGATCTGTTGCCGGGACGGCTGCGCACGCTGGTCGATGCGGCAAGCAGCCTGCTCGTCGTGCTGATCTCCGGCTATGTCGCCTACAACGCGATCAAGCTGGGCTCGCTGACCTCAGGCCAGACCACCGGCTCGGGTCTGCCACTTGAGCTCACCTTCTATCCGATGGGGATCGGCGCGCTGTTCATGACGGTGTTCGCGATCGATCATCTCTGCGCGCGGCCGCTCCCGGACATTGTCAGGGGGCTTGTTGCAGTCGCCGTCGTCACCGGCCTCTATCTCGCCTGGGATTATCTGTCGCCGTCCTCGGTGCCGTCGGCGGGCACCTTGATGCTGATCGGCTTCTTCGCCACGCTGTTCGGCGGCCTGCCGATCGGCTTTGCGCTGGCGCTGGCCGCTCTGATCTTCATCTGGGTCGAGGGCGCGTTGCCCGGCGTCATCTTCGCCCAGCAGATGGCGCGCGGCATCGATAATTTCGTGCTGCTGGCGATCCCGTTCTTCATCCTGGTCGGCTACCTCATGGAAGCCAACGGCATGTCGGTGCGCCTGATCGAGCTGTTGCAGCGCGCGGTCGGCCGCATGCGCGGCGGCCTGAACGTCGTGATGGTCGCCTCGATGGTGCTGTTCTCCGGCATCTCGGGCTCGAAGATGGCCGACGTCGCCGCCGTCGGCTCCGTGCTGATCCCGGCCGCGCGCCGCTCCAAGCAGAATCCGGGCAGCGCGGTCGCCTTGCTCGCGGCGTCCGCGGTGATGGCGGAGACCATCCCACCCTGCATCAACCTGATCATCTTGGGCTTTGTCGCAAACCTCTCGATCGGCGGCCTGTTCATGGCAGGCCTGCTGCCCGCGGCGCTGATGGCGGCGGTGCTGATCGCCTTCTCCATCGTCTTCGGCAAGACGCCTGATGCCGCCGAGGAGGTCGAGCCGCAGATGGCGGTTTCAGGCCTGTGGAGCGGCGCGATCGCCTCGTTCGGCCTGATCTTCATGATCTTCTTCGGTTTCAAGAGCGGCTTTGCCACCGCGACCGAGATCTCCGCCTTTGCCGTGGCCTATGCGCTCGTCGTCGGCAGCGTCGTGTTCCGCGAGCTCAGCTTCAGATCGGCCGCGCACAGCTTCGTGCAGGCGGCGACGCGCGCCGGTCTGGTGCTGTTCATCGTCGCCGCTGCGCAGTCGCTGGCCTTCACGCTGACCTTGCAGCAGGTGCCGCATGCGGTCGGCGATTTCATGCTGGGCCTGTCCAAGACGTCGGGTGTTTGGCTGTTCATCCTGCTCGCGATCGCCGTGCTGATCGTGATGGGCTCGGTGCTGGAAGGGGCGGCCGCGCTGATCATCTTCGGCCCGCTGCTGTTGCCGGTGGCGGTGCAGCTCGGCATCGATCCCCTGCATTTCGGCGTGGTGCTGGTGATTGCGATGGGCGTCGGCCTGTTCGCGCCGCCGCTCGGGCTCGGGCTCTACGGCGCCTGCCTGATCGGCAACGTGCCGATCGAGCAGACGGTGAAGCCGATCCTGGGTTATCTCGGCCTGTTGTTCCTCTGCCTGCTCGTCATCGCCTTCGTGCCGTGGCTGAGCACCGCCCTGCCGCGCGCGTTCGGCTACTAAGGGAGTGCTGCCGTGAAAGTCCTGCTGGCCCATACGCCGGAGATGCGCCGCAATTACTATGGCGATCGCAGCCTGAACGGCTTGCGCGCCATCGCCGAGGTGATCCTGCACGAGGGCGACCAGGCGCTCGATTCTCCAGGCCTCGTCAGTGCGGCCAAGGACGCCGACATCATCGTCGCCGATCGCATGACCGAAGGTCGCGGCGAGATTTTTGCGCAATTGCCGCGCCTGCGTGCCTTTGTCCGCTGTGCCGTCGATATCAGGAACGTCGATGTCGAGGCGGCCTCGCAAGCCGGTGTGCTGGTGACACGGGCCGGTCCCGGCTTCGTGCAGGCGGTCGCCGAGCTCGCGGTCGGCTTCATGGTCGATTTGTCGCGCGGCGTGTCGGGAGCGACGGCCGACTACCACGCCGGCCGCAAGCCGGAGGCGCGGATGGGCCGCCAGCTGGCCGGCAGCACCATCGGCATCATCGGCTATGGCAGCATCGGGCGCTACCTCGCCGAGATCGCAAAAGTGCTGCGTATGCAGGTGCTGGTGGCCGATCCCTTCGCCGATGTCAACGACAGCGCGATCCGGCATGTCGCGCTCGACGAGCTGCTCGCGGCATCGGACTTTGTCGTCTGCCTCGCCATCGCCAACGAGCAGACCGAGAAGCTGATCGGCGAGGCGGCGCTGGCGCGCATGCAGAAGCACGCATTCTTCATCAACCTCTCGCGCGGCAATCTGGTCGACGAGGCGGCGCTCGCCAAGGCGCTGCTGGAGAACCGCATTGCCGGCGCGGCAATGGATGTCGGCCGTGCACCCGACCAGATGCCGACGCCCGAGCTGGCAAGGCTGCCGAACGTCATCGCCACGCCGCATGTCGGCGGCCTGACGCCGCAGGCGATCGAATATCAGTCGCTGGAGACGGTGCGGCAGGTCGAGGCCATCATCAAGGGCGAGGCGCCGCAGGGTGCCGTCAACGCCGAGCGCTGGACGCGCAGGCGGTGAACTGCCCTAAAGCCTATCGACCGCCTTGAAGGTCCCGTCCTTCTGGATCACCGTCAAGAACACCTTCGGTGGCGTGTCGATGGCGCGGGAGCCGACGGTGATGACGCTGCCGCTGATGTCGAAGCGGCCGACGTCGTTGATGATCCGCATCAGCTCCGCCCGCGTCGGGTTCGGTCCGAGATGTCTTAGGACCGCGGCGACAAAGCGGCCGGCGAGATAGCCTTCGAGCGAAACGAAGTCCGGGGTCAGCGCCGGGTCGAGTACCTTCTGTGCGGCCTGGTAGTCGGCCACGAGCTTGAGCGAGCGATCCCACGGAAATGGCACGACCTGCGAGACGATGACGCCTTCGCCCTCGGGACCGAGCTCCTTGGCAAGCGCGGTGGCGCCGACGAAGGAGATGTTGACGAATGTCGGCGAAAGGCCGCTGCGGTGCGCCAGCTTGATGAATTCGGCGCAAGGACCGTAGGTCCCGACCATGACGATCGCCTCGGGCTCGGCGCGCTTGATCACCCGCCAGGCCGCGCCGACGGCGCGGGTGTTGCGCTCGAAGGTGCCTTCGGCGGCGAGCTCGAGGCCGCGCCGGGCCAGCGCGTTCTTCACGCCGGCAAGGCCGTCACGGCCGAAGGAATCGTCCTGGTAGAAGATGCCGATGCGGGTGAACTTGCGGTCCTCGGTGAGGTGCTTGATCCAGGCCTCGGCCTCCGCGCCATAGCTCGCGCGGATGTTGACGACGTTCGGAAGCTTGAGGTCGCGCAGAAATTCGGCGCCGGTGAACGGTGCTATGAAGGGAATGTTCCGGGCTCTGGTGATCGGAATCGTCGCCATCGCCGTCGGCGTGCCAACCCCGCCGATCAGCGCGAACACCTTGTCGTCCTCGATCAGCCGCAGCGTCTGCGCCACCGAACGGTCGGGATCGTAGCCGTCGTCGCGGCTGATCAGCTGCAGCTTGCGGCCATGGATGCCGCCAGTTGCGTTGATCTCGGTGAATGCTGCGACGATGCCTTGCCGCATGCGCTGACCGAGCAAAGCTGAGGGGCCTGCGAACGCAGCCGTCTGGCCGAACAGGATCGTGTCGGCGCCGACGCCGACCTCCCCGCCGCTTGCAGCACACGTGGCTGCGGCGAGCAGTGCGAAGCTCAGCACGATGCGTGTCGCTGATCGAAACAGGTTCATCAGGAAGTGTTGCCGGATGCTGGAGAAAGCGCGCCAAGCATAGTCGCGCGGCCTGAATAGCTCGCTAACCGGCTCTGGACCGGCAGCTCCGTAATACTCCGGGTAAAACCGGCAAGTTGCGCCGATGCAGGCGGTTCAGGGGCGCACTTCGTTAACTAAGCCGTGCAATGCGGCAAGGCCTGGTTCCGAAATTGTGCAGTTCTTAACCGCGGTCCTTGTCCGATTGCCACTGCGGCGGTTCAACCAGAAGTTCGGTCCGCCGCGAAGAGGGGAACGGCGGCTTTTACGGATGGGCGATCGCGATCGGAACGATCAGGGCCGGAAACGGCGGAGCGGGTGGTGGCGCACTGCGCCGCTGCTCGGGCTCTATCGTCCTGCTCTCGTCGCAGCCGGGGTCGGTGTGCTGTTCTCGCTGGCGGGCGCTGCGGCCGTGGCGCGGTGGGAAGACCGCGTCAACAGGATCGAGTTCGAAAGCACGGCTGAGACCGATTCCATCGTCATGCAGAACGGCATGAACGAATATATCAGCCGGCTCGTCGCGCTGCGCACCCTGTTCGAATCGGCCAACGAGGAAATCACCCGCAGCGAGTTCCAGACGTTCAGCGCCCGGCTGTTCGAGCATCATCCCGGCATGCTGCGCATCTCCTGGCTGCCGCGCGTCAACCGCAAGGAGCGCGCCGAATACGAGGCTGCCGCGGTCGCGGACGGCCTGTCCGGCTATCGCATCAAGTCGCTCCAGGGCGAGAGATTTGCGACCGCGCCGCAAAGCGATGAATATTTTCCGGTGTTCTATTCGACCTACCCGAAGACGTCGCCCGTCTATGGTATGGACTATGCCAGTGTTCCGGAACGCGCCGCGGCGCTCGAGCGCGCGCGTGACAACGACCGAATCGCCAGCGTTCGTGCGCGCCTCTACGATCCGCGCGGGGGTGGCCGGCTGTCCTATGCTCTCGTCGCCGTTCCCGTCTACGCCAAGGGGACCTCTCGCGACACGGTCGCGGACCGGCGCCGCAATCTCACAGGCTACGTGGTCGGCGTGTTCGACCTGCCGCTGCTGATAGAGGCCATTCGTGGCACGACCGGCGCAAGCCCTGCGGTCAGCGTGAACGTGTATCCGCCTTTCACGGCGGGGATCGTCGGCCTCGAGGAGATGATGCCGGATTATTCGTCGGCGCCTTCCGCGCCGCAGTCGATGCGCGACGTCGCGCGGGGCCTGCAGTGGTCGGGCCATCTCAAGATCGGGGATACCGACTGGCAGGTGCGCGCGATGCCGACGGTCGGTGGTTCCCTCGAGATGACCTACGACCGCGCCGGCGCGGTCCTCATCGTCGGCATGCTGCTGACACTGTCACTGTCGATCTATCTGATGCTGGCAAGCCGCAACTCGCGGCGGCTGTCGCTGGCCAACCGTCGCGTGCTCGAGCTTGCGCAGACCGACGTCCTGACCGGGTTGCCGAACCGCGCCTTCTTCCTTGCCCGGCTCGACGAGCTTAATGCTCAGCTGAAGAACGGCGGCTGGACCTTCTCGATCCTGATGCTCGACCTCGACCGCTTCAAGAACGTCAACGATTCCCTCGGTCATGGCGCGGGCGATGCACTGCTGCGCCTGGTGGCGCAGCGGCTGAAATCCGCGGTGCGCGCCACCGACGTGCTGGCGCGGCTCGGCGGCGACGAGTTCGCTATCATCCAGGAGGGCTGCGAGGATCAGCGCGCATCGTCGACCGAGCTGGCCGCGCGGATCGCCAAGCTCATCGCCGAGCCGTTCCCATTGCCGGGGCATCGCGTCGAGATCGGCACCAGCATCGGCATTGCCGTCGCGCCGGATCACGGCAGCGACCAGGAGCAATTGCTGAAGAAGGCCGACCTTGCGCTCTATCGCTCGAAATCGGCCGGCCGCAACTGTTTCACCATCTACGACGAGGCGATGTCGGCCGAGCTCGAGGCGCGCAACACGCTGGAAGGGGATCTGCGCGACGCCATCGCGCTCTGCCAGCTCGAGGTGCACTACCAGCCGTTCATGGATGCCGGCACCGGCGCGCGGCGCGGCTTCGAAGCACTGGTGCGTTGGCGGCATCCGGCCCGCGGGCTGATCCCGCCGGATCAGTTCATCGCGCTTGCCGAGGAGACCGGGCTGATCGTGCCGCTCGGTGAATTCGTGCTGCGCCGCGCCTGCGCGGATGCGGCGGCGTGGCCGTCGGACCTGATGGTCGCGGTCAATCTCTCGCCGATCCAGTTCAAGGAAGCCGATCTGTTCGATGTCATCAACGCGGCCTTGCGGGATTCCGGCCTGTCGCCGCAGCGGCTCGAGATCGAGATCACCGAATCCGTCCTGTTGGAACGCGGCACCGAGAACCTTGCTTTCATGGAGCGGCTGAAGAGCATCGGCGTCGAGCTCGCGCTCGACGATTTCGGCACCGGCTATTCCTCGCTGAGCTATCTCACCGCATTTCCGTTCGACAAGATCAAGATCGACAAATCGTTCATCCGCAATCTCACGCACCAGCCGCGCTCCTCCGCGATCATCTCCTCGATCGTGACTCTGGCGCGCGGGCTCGACATGTCGGTCACCGCCGAAGGCGTCGAGACATCAGAGGAGTTCGAGCGGCTGAAGGCACTCGGCGTCAATTTTGCGCAAGGCTATCTGTTCAGCCGCCCGCTGCCGATCGACCAGATCGAGCTTGACGGGCCGGCCGAAGGCTCGCAGCGCGACGCCGCCTGAACGCCCGTCTCGCAGCATTTGAACATCACAAGAGGTCGTCATGCCCGGGCTTGTCCCGCCTGCGCGGCCGAAGCCGCTTCGGCGCGGCGAAGGCCCGGGCACCCACGTTCTTTGTACCGCGTTGCACGGCGTGGATGGCCGGAACAAGCCCGGCAATGACGATGTAGAGGCATTCGCTAAAATCACTTGACCCGGGCAATCCCGGATGATCGGTAGACGACCGTCTAGGGATGAAACAAGAAAAATGCGGCTTCCGTTCTTCTACGGCTGGGTCGTGGTTGCGGTGACGTTCGTCACCATGGCCATCGGCGTCAACGCGCGCACTTCCTTCTCGCTGTTCTTTCCGCCCATCATTGCCGAGTTCGGCTGGGAGCGCGGCGTGACTGCGGGCGCGTTCTCCTTCGGCTTCATCGCGTCCGCCGTGGCCAGCCCGTTGATCGGAAGGCTGATGGACCGTGCCGGCCCGCGCGCCGTGATGGAGCTCGGGGTGGCGCTGATGGCCGGCGGGCTGCTGCTTGCGCCGCTCACCAGCCAGCCCTGGCATCTCTACGTGACGATCGGCGTCATGGTCGGCGCCGGCTCCGTGTGCCTCGGCTATTCCGGCCAGTCGCTGTTCCTGCCGAACTGGTTCATCCGCAAGCGCGGCTTTGCCATCGGTATCGCCTTTGCCGGCGTCGGCATCGGTTCGATGACGCTGCTGCCGTGGGTGCAGCACATGATCGAGCAGACCGGCTGGCGCACCGCCTGCACCGCGATGGGTCTGATGATCCTGGTCGTGCTGGCGCCGATCAATCTGCTGCTGCACAAGCGCCCCGAAGACATCGGCCTGCGGCCCGATGGCGACAGCGCGCCGGTCAGGGGTGCCGCAAAGCCGGTCTCCAATATCGTCGATCCCGACTGGGCCGCGATCGACTGGACGCTGAAGCGGGCGGTTGCGACTGCGCGCTTCTGGTGGCTCGCGCTCGGTTATTTCTGCGGCTTGTACATCTGGTACGCGGTGCAGGTGCACCAGACCAAATTCCTGCTCGACATCGGCTTCAGCCCGAGCGTTGCGGTCTGGGCGCTCGGCGCCGTCAGCCTGCTCGGCATCCCCGGCCAGATCTTCCTCGGCCATACCTCCGACCGGATCGGGCGGGAATGGGTCTGGGCCATCAGCTGTGTGGGGTTTGCGATCTGCTTCGCGGCGCTGATGGCGCTGAAATACCAGCCTTCGTTCTGGCTGGTCTGGCTGATGGTGTTCACACAAGGCGCGCTCGGCTACGGGCTCACCTCGATCATGGGCGCAGTGGTGTTCGAGATTTTTGGGGGCCGCCACCAGGGCAGCATCTTCGGCATGATCATGCTCGCGGCATTGGCGGGAGGCGCGGCCGGGCCATGGGTGACCGGCCTGCTCTATGACCGCACCGGCGACTACACGCTCGCATTTGGCATTGCGATCATCGTCAGCCTTCTCTCGGCGCTGTCGGTCTGGCGGGCCTCGCCGGGCAAGGTTAGGGCCGTGGCCGGCCGGCTGCACATGCTCTAAAGCATGATCCGGAAAAGTGCGAAGCGGTTTTCCGAAAAGATCATGCTCAAACAAGGAGCTAAAGCGCGATGACGATGCATCCTGATCTCATCGCGCTTTAGGGCGGGAACTCGCGCCCAATAGGTTCCGCTCGCGCTGCATTAGCACGGCATTTTTCTCGGACTGTTAAGCATGTCGCGGCTTGGCCGAACCCGGGCCGGTTGCAAAAAGGTCTTGGACACCATCGGCGCGGTAGCCTTGGGCTGGTTGCCGTATCTTGCCGATGCTGCCGGGTCGAATGATGTCTGCCTCCGACTGCCCCCTGACCAAAATGCCGGACGTGCTGCGCGCCGCGCTGGAATGCGCCGACGACGGCATCGTCATCGTCGACGATGCGCGTCGCATCACCTATTTCAACGCCGGCGCTGAGCGGATCTGGAAGCTTGCGCCTGCCGACGTGCTCGGCGGCGACGCCGCCATTCTCACGCTCAAATGTCTTCAAGCCGATCCGGTCGTGGACTTTCGCGACGAGATCAGCCTCATCAGGCGCGACGGCAGCCGGATCAAGGCCACGATTGCGCTGTCGTCGACGACCATCGACGGTACTGTCAATCACATCATATTCGCGCGCGACGTCACCGCCGAGGCCGAGCGTCGCGTCAGGATCGGGCTGCTCAACGCAGTCTCGGACCAGACCAATCGCGCCGTGATCATCGCCGACGTCGAGCACAACATCCGCTACGTCAATTCGGCCTTCACGGCGCTGTTCGGCTATACCAGCGGGGAAGCCGAGGGACGACCTGCGGCGGAGCTCATCGCCGGTTGCCATACCAACCGCAGGGCGATCGCGAAGCTCGTCAAGCGGCTCATGGCCGGCGGCCGCCGCGGCGAGGTCGAGACACTCGTTTACGACAAGAGCGGCGAGGAGATCTGGGTCTGTGCGCGGCTCGACGCCTTCCGCGACAACAAAGGCCGGCTCAGGCACATCTTCGCGCTGGTCGAGGACATCACCGAGAGCAGGCAGTTGCGCTCGCTGCAGCAGCTCATCATGAGCGCGCTCGCCGACGAGGTCCCGATCACCGAGATCGCCGACCGGCTCTGCCGCCGCGTCGAGGAGATCGCACCCGACGTCGTCTGCTCGCTGCTGCATGTCGATGCCGCAGGCCTGGTTCACCCGCTCGGGGGCCCGAGCCTGCCCGAGGACTATTCCAGCGCGCTGGACGGCATCGCGATCGGGCCTGACGTCGGCTCCTGCGGCACCGCCGCCTTCTATGGCGAGCCGGTGCTGGCTGAAGATCTCGACACCGATCCGCGCTGGCAGCCTTACAAGGCCATGCCGCTCGCAACCGGCTTGCGGGCCTGCTGGTCGACCCCGGTCAAGGCCAAGGACGGCCGGGTCATTGCCACCTTCGCATTCTACTATCGCGAGTCTCGCGCGCCGAGCAATTGGCACCGGCGCATCGTCGATGCCTGCGTCGACCTCGCCGCCTTCGCCATCGAACGCAAGGAAGCGCGCGCCGAGATCGCGCGGCTTGCCTATCACGATATTCTCACCGGCCTGCCCAACCGCGCGCAATTACGGCACCTGATCACGACCGCGATCGATGCCTGTCCGACCGGCAGCCATGTCGCGCTGGCCTTCCTCGACGTCGATCACTTCAAGGACGTCAACGACACGCTCGGCCATGCCGCCGGCGACGAGCTTCTGATCCAGCTCGCGCAGCGCCTGCGCGAGCAGATCGGGCCGGAGGATATGCTGGGCCGGCTTGGCGGCGACGAGTTCGTCATCCTGCTGCCGCATCGCAATGCCGAGAGCGCCGAGCAGGTCGCGACCCGCATCACCGAGGCGCTGGCTGCGCCCCTGCGGCTCGGATCGAAGCTGATGCCGATGTCGGCCAGCATCGGCATCAGCCTCTATCCCGACCATGCGACCGATATCGACACGCTGATGCAGCAGGCCGATGCCGCCATGTACATGGCCAAGCAGGCGGGCCGCTCCACCCATTGCATGTTCAACGCCCAAATGAACGGCCTGACCGAACAGCGGCTGGCGATGATCGCAGCACTCCGCCGCGCCATTGCCGAGGGTGCGCTCGGCCTGTTCTACCAGCCGCAGATCCGCAGCTGCGACGGCGCCGTCCACGGGGTCGAAGCGCTGGCACGCTGGCACGATGCCGTGCTCGGCGACGTCTCGCCGGCCAAGTTCATTCCGCTCGCCGAAGAATGCGGCCTGATCGAGCAGATCGGCCTGTGGTCGGTGCGCGAGGCCTGTCGGCAGATGGCGGCCTGGCGTCGCGCCGGGCTCAACATCCCCAGTGTCTCGGTGAATTTGTCGCCGATCAATTTCCGCAACGTCACCTTGGCCGCGCGGCTCCAGGATGTCCTCACCGAACACGATCTGCCGCCCGATGCCCTCATGCTGGAGATCACCGAAGGCACCTTCATGCAGGACGGCGCCGCTGCGCTGGAGACGATGCACGCGATCCGCGCCCTCGGCATCGGCCTGTCGGTGGACGATTTCGGCACCGGCTATTCGAGCCTCAGCCGGCTCGCCCATCTGCCGATCCGCGAGCTGAAGATCGACCGCAGCTTCATGCGCGACATCGAGAAGGATGCCGGCGCACTCGCGATCGCCACCGCCGTGGTCCGGGTCGGCCAGGGCCTTAGGCTGACCGTCGTCGCCGAAGGCGTCGAGACCGAAGGCCAGCGCAAGATGCTGGCCGAGCTCGGCTGCGACGTCGTGCAAGGCTACCTCTACGCCCCCGCGCTGGCGCCCGTCGCCTTCGAGCGCTGGCTGATCGAGCACTGCGCCGAGCAGGCGAGGGCGATGCTGGGGCAGCTCGAGGTCAAGCCGGCGGTTGCGGTGAAGCGCTCGGCTTGAGGCACGACGCCGGAGAACGGCTCAGGCATTCGGCTGCAGGAACGTCCCGTATTGCTTGCTCGCGGCGACCCCTGCGGCTGCCTGTCCGATGAGGCACATCGCCGCCATCATCGGCCATGGCCCAAGGCTCACCCGCCGAACGCCGACGCGAGCGAGATCGCGAATTTCCGGAATCCCCTGCGTCACGATGATATTGACCGGCAGGGGCGCCAGCTGAACCAGTCTCGCGATCAATGATCGGGTGGGTCGTGTTCATCACCACTGCAGCCTTGATCGCCGACGGTGCCGTGGCCAGCGCCTGGAAGGTCGACGTGCGGCCCCAATCCATGCCGACGACGCAGGCTTGCCCGTCCTCGCTCAGCGCGGCGATCAGCGCTTCGAGATCCTTGCCCAGTGCGATGGGATCGAAAATGCCGTCCGCCGGATCGCACGCAAGAAGCCGTCGGCCGGTGTCGTCTCCGGATCGATCAGCCGGTTCGGGCGCAAACCATCTTCCAACGCCAGCACGACCAAGGCCATCCACGGCAGGTTCAGCCTTTCGCCATTCGCGTTGTCCAGCAATGTCGCCTCGATGATCGGCAACCGATTGCGGTGAAGGGGGCGGCTTGGCGCGCGTTTTCCAGAATGACACCGGCGACCGCAAGATCGCCGGTGTGTTCGTTGAGGTCTCTGCGCCTGGCACAGGGCTCAGGCAGCGCGGATGAGACCGAGCTGCTGCAGGGCAGTGACCCCGTCGTCGAGACCGATTTCCTCGAGGATCTTTCCGTCCTTGAGTTTCAATACGGTCGTGCCGGTGAACTTCATCTTGCGGCCGGTGTTGGCCGGCAGCGATCCTGCCAGGAAGTCGGCGAATGCCGGCCCGGTATGCGTACCTCCGCCCTCCCACCGGCCGACGACATAGTCGCCTTCGGCGATGAGATCGGCAGCGCCCCAGAAATTGAGATCGGGGAACGCTTTCCGAAAGTCCGTCATGAATGCCTTGATGTCGTCGCGCCCACGGCGCGGCTCGTGCAGCGAATATTGCAGCAGCATATCCGGTGCGGCGAGTTCATCGACAATTCCGAGGTCGCAGGTCTTGCCCCAGAATTTCGTGAACCACTGGCCGACGATGGCTTTGTTGTCTTGTTCAACCGTCACGATCGCTTCTCCTGTGTGCTTTGGTGCCCACCATGAGAAGCTATGACGATCACACCGCTGCTCTCCCACCCGATTCCCGACGACGGCGCTACGTTGCTGCTTCCCGGCATCGCAATGTCGAGCGCGGCGCTGGTGCGCCCTAATCCGTCGTCAATCCCGTTCGCCGCCTCAAATCCGTGATCGCGCGCAGAAAACTGTCGGCCGGCGTGGTCTCGGGATCGATCAGCCGGTGCAGGCGAAAGCCGTCTTCCAGCGCCAGCACCACCGAGGCCATCCAGGGCGGGTTCAGCGTCTCGCCTGTGGCGCTGTCTCTCAACGTCGCCTCGACGATGTCGGCGATCAGCTTGCGCCGCGCCCGCAGCCGCTTGGCGAGTTCGGGCCGGCGCTTCTCGGCGCGCGCGACGAACAGGATCATCTCGATATGCAGCAGCGGCGAGCGGGCGAGGGGGTCCTGCCGGGCCCGGTCCATCGTCTTCAGCGCCGCGATGAAGTCGTCGAGGTTCCTGTGCTGCGCCAGGATCTCCATGTTGCGCCGGATCGATCGCTCGACATGGTCCTCGAGCATGGCGAAGATCAGCTCGTCCTTGCTCTTGAAATTCGAATAGAACGCGCCGCGGGTGAAGCCGGCCTCCGCCGCGATCGCCTCGATGCTGGCGCCGCCGATCCCGTCCTGCTCGAACACGCGCGCGGCTGCCTCGAACAGCGCCTCGCGCGTGTCGTCCCTGGTCGGCCTGGTTCTCAGTCTTGACATCCCTCAAGGTTAGGGCAGAATGCAACTCGATACAACAATGTATCGAGTTGATAAATCATCAGGGATGGTTACGCCGGCTTTCGGAGCTGCAAACCGGCGTATCGTGTCATGCGGCAACCGACGTGAGGTCACCATGAACGAGCAAGTTCAGAGCGTCGCCAGCGATCCCCTGTTCAATCCGCTCGCGCCGGACTTCATCCGCAATCCCTATCCGCATTACGACCGGCTGCGCGCGATCGACCCGATCCACGTCACGCCGTTCGGCCAGTTCGTGGCCAGTCGTCATGCCGAGGTCAGCCTCGTGATGCGCGACAAGCGTTTCGGCAAGGATTTCGTCGAGCGCACGAGCCGCCGTTACGGCCCCGACATCATGAAGGAGCCGGTGTTCCGCAGCATGGGGCACTGGATGCTGCAGGCCGATCCGCCCGATCACACCCGCCTGCGCGGCCTCGTGGTGAAGGCGTTCACCGCCCGCCGCGTCGAGGACATGCGCCCGCGCATCCAGCAGATCGTCGACCAGACCATCGATGCCGTGATCGGCCGCGGCCAGATGGACCTGATCGAGGATTTCGCCTTCCGCCTGCCTGTCACCATCATCTGCGAGATGCTCGGCATTCCCGAGGACCATCGCGAGGTGTTTTACAAAAGCTCGCGCGAGGGCGGTCGGCTGCTCGACCCGGTGCCGATGACGCCGGAGGAGATCGCCAAGGCCAACGCCGCCACCACGATGGCGCAGATGTATTTCCAGCAGCTGTTCGAGCTGCGCCGCAAGTCTCCCGGCGACGATCTCATCAGCCAGCTGGTGCAGGCCGAGGAGGACGGCAACAAGCTCACCAATGAGGAGCTGACGGCGAACATCATCCTGCTGTTCGGCGCCGGCCACGAGACCACAGTCAATCTGATCGGCAACGGCCTGCTCGCGCTGCATCGCAATCCGGACCAGCTGGCGCTGTTGAAGGCGCGGCCGGACCTGATGACGGGCGCGATCGAGGAATTCCTGCGCTACGATTCCTCGGTGCAGATGACCGGGCGCGTCGCGCTGGAGGAGATCGACGATCTCGGCGGCAAGACCATCCCCAAGGGCGAGACCGTGCTCTGCCTGCTCGGCTCGGCCAATCACGATCCGGCGGTTTATCCTGACCACCCCGAGAGGCTCGACATCGCCAGGCCGAACGTCCGGCCGCTGTCGTTCGGCGGCGGCATCCATTTCTGCCTGGGGGCCCAATTGGCCCGCATCGAGGCCGAGATCGCCATCGCCACGCTGCTGCGGCGGCTGCCGGATTTGCGCATCGACGACGTCGAGAACCCGGAATGGCGGCCGACCTTCGTCTTGCGGGGCTTGAGGCGCCTTCCGGCCAGCTGGTGAGGCCGGGTGCGTTAACCGCCGCGCGCAACAGTCGCTGTGACTTCGCCACACTTCCCCCTATATAAGGGGCTGTTCCGGCGCGCCTGAAGCTTGGTTTGTCAGCTTGGGTTTGACCCGGGTGCCGGCTTGGCCGAGGGGAGACCCGTGCAGACGACGCTGCTCGGATTGGCGATTGCCTTCATCTTAGCGCTGCTGGCCGCGCTGATCGGGCCTTACTTCATCGACTGGAACCAGTTCCGGCCCCAGTTCGAGGCAGAGGCGACCCGAATCATTGGCGTGCCGGTGCGCGTGGCGGGCGAGCTCGATGCGAGGCTCCTGCCGGCGCCGACATTGCGGCTGCGTTCGGTCACCTTCGGCGGCAACAACGATCTCGGGCGCTTGCGCGCCGACAAGCTCGACGTCGAGTTCAGCCTGAGCTCGTTGATGCGCGGCGAATGGCGTGCCACCGAGCTCTCGGTCGGTGGCATGGCGGCCGATCTCGGCCTCGACGCCAGGGGCAAGGTCGATCTGCCCTCCACCGCGAGCGGCACCTTCAATCTCGCCTCGCTCGCCATCGAGCGGCTCAACCTCACCGGCCGCATCGCCCTTCACGACGCCGCCAGCCGCTCGACGCTCGAGCTGATTGACATCGGCTTCTCCGGCGACGTCCGCTCGCTCGCAGGATCGGTGCGCGGCGACGGCCATTTCACCGCCAACGGCGTGCGCTATCCGTTCCGCGTCTCCTCCGGCCCCAGCCCCGACGGCAGCGCCACCCGTGTGCACCTCAATATCGATCCCGGCGAGCGCGCCATTCTGGCCGATCTCGAAGGCGTGCTTGCCTTCGACAACCGCTCGCCGAAATTCGATGGCGCGCTGACGCTGGCCGTGCCGCCACCGAAGAAAGCAGGCGAGGCGGGGCCGACGCCCTGGAAGCTCACCGCAAAGCTCAAGGCCGATCCGGCCGGTGCCAAGTTCGACCAGATCGACGCGAGCTTCGGCGCGGAAGACAGCGCGCTGAAGGTCGGCGGCGTCGGCGACCTCAGGTTCGGCGCTTCGCCGCTGCTGCGCGCGGTGCTGTCGGCGCGGCAGGTCGATGCCGACAAGCTCGCCGGCCGCGACGATGCCGAGCCGCTGCGTATCCTGCCGGCCCTGCGCGCGGGTCTCGCGGCGATTCCGCAGGCGCCGATCCCGGCGCAGATCGAGTTCAACTCCGACCAGATCATGCTGGGCGGCCGTCCGCTCCAGAACATCACGACCGAGCTTCAGACCGATGGCCGGTCCTGGACCTTTCAGCGGCTCGAGCTGCGCGCACCCGGCATGACGCAGGTTTCGCTCAACGGCGCCGCGCCCGGCGCCGACAGTTTCAGCGGCCGCCTCAGTGTCGAGTCCTCCGATCCGGATACGCTGGTGGCCTGGCTGCAGGGCCGCAACGAAATCATCCGGCGCAGCACGCGGCCGCTCCGTCTCGATGGCAATGTGACGATCGCGGCCAATCATCTGGCCATCGACGCCCTGAAGGCCGACATTGAAGGTGGCACCGTCCAGGGGCGGATCGCCTTCGTGCAAACGGGCGCGAACAAAGGCTCGCGGATCGAGGCGGAGCTGAAGGCGGACCGTCTCGATCTCGATGCCGCCACGAGCTTTGTCCGCGCGGTCGCAGGTCCCCAAGGCGAATGGCCGGAGGAGGCGAAACTTTCGCTCGACATCGGCCGCGCGATTTCGGCGGGACAGGAGCTGCGGCCGTTCGCGGCCAGGCTCGGCTACGGCCCGACCGCACTGTCGCTGGAGCAATTGCACTTCGGCCAGGCCAGCGGCGTGACCACGGAGGCGAGCGGCAGCTTTGACCGCACCAGGGCCACCGGCAAGCTCGCGCTGAAATCGTCGGCCAATTCTCTGCGCGATCTCACGGCGTTGCTGGAGCCGGTCGCGCCTGCGGTCCGCGCGCGCTTCGACGCCATCCCGGCCTTGCCCGGCGCAACGCGCTTGAAGCTCGACCTCAGCCTTGACAAGAGCGCCGAACATGCCGACCGCAGCGATGCCCGTATCGTGTTCGACCTCGATGCGCCGCAGCTCAAGGCCGCCGCGACGTTCGCCGCGCAGCCGCAGGTCGCGGCGGTTGGCGGCCTCGACATCGAAAAACTACGGGGCAGCGACTTCACGCTGGAGTCGAAAATCTCGACGCCGCAGGCCGCCGCGCTGACGGCGCTGCTTGGCCTCGATCGCATCGTTGCCGCAGGCGCGGGCGCCGCGCAGATCGAGGGCAGGCTGAGCGGCGCCTGGCGACGGCCGATGCAGCTGAATGCAAAGCTCGGTGGCGGCGGCCTGGACGCGGATGCGCAAGGCAGCGTCGACTTGTCGGCGGCTGAGCCCAAGGCAAACGTGAACCTGCACGTCCGCAACGTCAATCTGGCGCCGCTGTTCGGGGCCGCTCCGGCCGATAAATCGGCTCAGACTGCGAGCCTGTCCTCCCGCCTCACGCTGGCAGGCAATCGCCTGATCTTCGACGATCTCGACGGCACCGCATCGGGTTCACGCCTGCGCGGCCATCTCGTCGTGACGCTTGATCAGGAGAAGAGCGTCGACGGCGAAGTCGGGCTGGACACGCTCGACCTGATGCCGGCGCTCGCGCTTGCCGTCGGCGCGGCCGGGCGCGACAGCGGCGAGCCGCTCAGCGCGGGCCTCATCACCGGCTGGCGCGGCCGGGTCGCGTTCCAGGCGCTGCGCGGCAACCTGCCCGGGGGAATCGAGATTCGTCCCTTCAGCGGCGCGCTCAGGGGCGACGGCCAGTCGCTCGCGCTCGACGCACTCAAAGGCAGCCTCGGTGGCGGTGAGATGACCGCAAGCCTCGATGCCCGCAACGGCCCCAACGGTCTGGCGCTGAATGCGCATCTCGATCTCGGCAATGTCGATGCGGCCTCGCTGCGCTACCGCGATCTGGCGCTGCCGAAGGGGCGCATCTCGGCGCAGATGACGCTGACGAGCCAGGGCCGCAGCGTCTCGGCGCTGACAGGCGCACTCGCCGGCAACGGCACGGTGACGCTTGATGCGGCCGAGATCAACGGCCTCAATCCGCGCGCCTTCGAGATCGCCATTCGCGCCAGCGACAATGGCCAGATCTCCGACGATACCAGATTGCGTCAGCTGGTCGAGCCCGCATTGTCCGCGGGGCCGATCGCGGTCGCCTCGGCGCAGATCCCGTTCACGATCCGCGACGGCCGCCTGCGCGTCGGCGCAACGCCGCTGGAAGCGAAGAACGCCCATGCCATCGTCTCCGGCGGTTACGACATTCCCGCCGACCAGGCCGATATCCGCGCCAGCCTCACGCCGATCATGACCGGTCTCTCCGGCGCACCGCCGGAGATACAGCTGTTTGCGGCCGGACCTCCCGACAAGCTCAGCCGCACCGTCGATCTCACGCCGTTGTCGTCGTGGCTCGCGGTGCGCACGATCGATCGCGAGACGCGACGGCTCGATGCCATCGAGCGTGGCGAGCCGCCGCCGGCAACCGCCGCGCTGCCGACGCTGGTCTCGCCCGAGCCTGAGCCGTCGCCGACCGAGGTGCCGTTGCCCGGCCGCGATCCGCGCCGCCCGCCGCCGAAGGCGAAGCTGGAGCCCAAAGCCGCACCGACACCGAAGCCGCCGCTGGCCGCGCCCGCTGCGCCGAGCCCGCCGTTGGCGAGCCAGCAAGTCGCCCCCTTGCCGCCGCCGATCGACGTGCGGCCCGCCCCGGGCCCACCGCCCGCAAAGCCGCGGCCGAAGCCGCCGCTGGTCCTGACGCCGCAGAATCCCTAAGGCATCAATAAGGAAAGCTCGAGCCGCGGGCTCTTCTTACCTCTCCCGCTTGCAAGAGGTATGTCGCCGCGAGTCCGAAATCGTAGGGTGGGCAAAGGCGCACTTGCGCCGTGCCCACGATTAGGTGGTGGGCACGCTTTGCTTTGCCCACCCTACGATACTCCGGGAGGGTGGAGCACACCTTGCGCCGCAGTAACCGAACTTCCTCGCATTTGAATGAATTTTCGTCGGCAAAACTGATGTGACGGTTTTACTGGATTCTCGCGTTTGTTCCCTAGTGTTGGTCCCCAGAGGAATCCGGCGTCCTGCCCGCATCGGCAGGATGGCTCGCCAGCAACTGGACCAAGAACTGGGGTTATCGCGATGGATGGGGCGAAAACGCTTCTACAGGATCTGGACGACGCAATCGCGCGCGGCACGGACGAGAGCCGGGCGAAGGCGTTGTGGCATGCGACTGATCTTCTGATCACCGGCCGCTACGTCGACGACGAGATCAGCATGTTCGGCGAGGTCATCGGCCGGCTTGCCGATGAGATCGAGGTCGCCGCGCGGGCGCAGCTCTCCGAATTGATGGCAGGCTGCGATCACGCGCCGCTCAACGTCATCGAGAAGCTCGCGCTCGACGACGAGATCGCGGTCGCCGGCCCCGTGCTGCGCGACTCCGTCAGGATCGGCGAGAAGGTGCTGGTCGAGAGCGCCATGACCAAGGGCCAGGCGCATCTGCTCGCGATCTCCCAGCGCGAGACGATCGGCGAGGCCGTGACCGACGTTCTCGTCAAGCGTGGTAACCAGGAGGTTGTCACCTCGGTCGCCAGGAACGAGGGGGCGCGCTTCTCCGGCTCGGGCCTGCTGCACATGGTCCGCCGCGCCGAGGGAGATTCGATTCTTGCCGAACAACTTGGCCTGCGCAAGGACGTGCCGCGCCACGTCTTCCAGCAGCTCATCTCCAAGGCGTCGGAGGACGTCCGTCGCCGCCTCGAGACCGAGCGCCCGGAGATGATGTCGCAGATCCAGAGCTCGGTGACCGAGGTCACCGGCGACCTGCAGTCGAAGTTCGGCCCGTCCTCGCGCAGCTATTTCGTCGCCAAGCGCGTGGTGACGACGCAGTACCGGCAGGGCAACCTGAACCAGGTCTCGATCTCGAACTATGCGCGCCAGCATCGCTTCGACGAGGTCCAGATCGGCCTGTCGCTGCTGTCCTCGCTGCCGGTCGACGTGATCGAGCGTGCGCTGATGGATCGTAACCGCGAGATGATCCTGGTGCTGTGCAAGGCGCTCGACTTCTCCTGGGACACGACGATGTCGCTGCTCTTCCTCGGCGCCAAGGATCACCTGATCACGGCGCGCGAGCTCCACGACAATGAGCGCGATTTCAGCCGGCTCAAGATCGAGACCTCGCGCAGCATTCTGAAATTCTACCAGTCGCGCAAGAACAGCGCCGGCGCCGATCCCGCCACGGGTCGTCAGCCCGAGCTCCAGGTCCACTGAGCGGGATATCGAGGGAGTATTTGCAATGTTGCCTCAATTCGGCACCGCGATTCGCAAGAACAAGAGCCTCGCCAAGACGCTTCCCGCCAAGCCGCTTCCCGCCGAGACGGGCGGGGCGGCTCCGGAGAAGGCCACGGTCGACGCCGCATGGCTCGTGCTGGAAGCCGCCAACGATCTCGGCGACCACGCCGCGATCGAAGCCTGCCGCCGCGTCATCGACGCCGAGCTGAACGGCACGGTCGCCGCCAGTGCGGATACCGATCTCGTGGTCGGGTATTTCAGGTAACGACTTCAAGCTCACCCCTCACAGTCGCGCGAGCTATCGTAGGGTGGGCAAAGCGAAGCGTGCCCACGACTTTCTATCGGAGCGCCGAATTCGTGGGCACGGCGCAAGTGCGCCTTTGCCCACCCTACCGATCTTCAACCGGCGGGATTGATGAGTCGGCCGCACAATCAGCCGCAATTCCAGATCGCGCCGATCGGCGTCCGCGTCCAGCACGGACCGAAGCTGCCGCCATTGTAGCGCGAGCCGCCAAACCCGGGCCGGCCGAAATAGTGCCATTCGCCGTCGAAGAAACGGTAATAGGCCGGCACCGGATCGATGTACCAGGGGCGCTGGTTTTCGCGCGCGTAGCGACGAAAGCCGTTCTTCTGCATGAAGATCGGCTGGGTGTTGCTCAGCGGCTGGCGATAGCCCGGCAGGAAGCCATAGCCGTGCCAGGCTTGCCTGGGTTTCTTTGCGACGGCCTCGGCAGGCACAATGGCCGGCAGCAGCGACAGGATGACAGCAACAAAGAGACAGAGAAGGCGTGACATGGTCAGACCATAGACAGCCGGTCGCGCGAAAGCCATTCAAATCCGAGTGGGATTCGGTGCGTAGGGTGGATTAGCCGCAGGCGTAATCCACCTCTTCTCTCGCCAAAGGGAAGCAAAGTGGTGGATTACGCTTCGCTAATCCACCTACGAGCTACGGTGGACAAGCCTCTAGCCCCATCCGACTAGCTACCCTGCATCCGACACAAAAAGGCCCCGCCGAAGCGAGGCCTCCTTGTTTTACGATGCTGGCACGAACTAGTCGTCGTCCCAGTGGTGACGGCGGATCACGACGCCGCGATCGTAGTCGCGGTCGTGGTGGTACCAGCCATGATGCCAGCCGCGATCGTGCTCATAGATGCGGGCACGCGGGCCGTAATAGTCATCGCGATCGCCGCCGACATAGACGCCGAAGCCGGCCGCATTGGCGATGGTGGGGGCACCGATTGCGAGTGTCGCAACTGCCGCAAGAGCGTAAGTCAGCTTCCTCATCTGTTCCTCCTCCTTCTGCATCGTCGGTTCGTCAACGGATGCCGCCGCTGCCTGTTGCAGGAACTGACAAGAAACTTTCTTGAATGGGTGTTCAGGTTTCACACACGCCATCGTCAGAAAGCCAAAAACCTATGTTGCGCTGCGGATGAGCTGGAACATTTGTATCGCGTGAGCCAAAGGTCCAACATGTCGGAACCACCTTCGATCCTGATCGTGGAGGACGAATATCCGCTGCAGGGTGTGCTCGAGAGCGTGCTGGCGGATGCAGGCTTTGCCTCGGACATCCTTTCGTCCGGCGAAGAGGCGATGACGGTGTTCCTCGCGCGCGGCAAGCGTCACAAGGCGCTGGTGACCGACGTCTATTTGGGCGGCAAGCTCAATGGTTGGGATCTCGCGCGGAGAATGCGGGAAAAGGATCCGGCCCTTCCGGTCGTGTACATCACCGGCGGCGCGGGTGCTGGATTGTGGAAGTCACAAGGCGTGCCCAACAGCCTGTTGCTGGAAAAGCCGTTTCATCCCGAACATTTGGTTGCGGCGCTCACGAGGCTGTGAGCCGCCGGCATGTCATGCGTCATCGCCTGATACGATAGATCACGACGTCCTCGCCGTGATGCGCCGTGTGTTTCTCCAGTGCATAGCCTGCCTTCTCCAGCACGCGCCGTGAGGCGACGTGTTCGACAGAGACGAGACCGATCAGGGATGGCAGCTGAAGCTGCGACAGGCCGATGTCAGTCAGCGCGGTCGCGATCTCGCTGGCGAGGCCCTGGCCCCAGTGGTTGCGCTTGAACGTGTAGGCGATCTCGATCTCGTCGACGCCGTCCACGGGAATGTGCCGGATTCCGGCCCGCCCGGCGAATGCACCGTCCTTCGTGCGTAGCGCCCACAGGCCAAATCCGTGCCGGTCCCAATGTGTCATGTTGGTCGCAACATAGACCTTCGTGACGTCGGCGGAACGCACGCCGCCGAGATAGCGGGAGACATCGGGATCGAGATGGAGCGCGACGAGGTCGGCCAGGTGATCTTCGTTCAGCCTCTCGGCGATCAATCTCTCGGTGCTGAAGCGGTCCATGCTGACAGATAGCTGCTCTTGAAGCCCGTTGTCGATCGCTTTCGGGGCGCAAGACCACGCATCAGCATCGGTTGGAGCGCTTGGTGTCGATTGCGCGCCCGAGCTCTGACGTCACCGCGCTCAGCGCTGCGGCCAGTTCCTCGATGTGATAGGGTTTCGGCAGGATCTGGATCCCCGCCAATTCAGCGTCGTGAACTGCGGCCTCGGAATACCCGCTGGTCAGGAGCACGGGTATGTCGCTTCGCCGTCGTCTGATTTCGCGGGCGAGCTCCACGCCATTCATGCCGCCGGGCATCATGATGTCGGAAAAGACGAGGTCGACCGTTCGGCCGTCGGCGAGAGCGCCGAGCGCGGCGGCGCCGCTCGCTGCGTGGGTGACCTCGTAGCCGAGCTGTGCGAGCATCTCGCTCACCAGTGCGGCGACCTCGTCGTCGTCTTCGACCAGCAGAATGCGGCCGTGGCTGCTTCTTGTCGGCCGCACCATGTTCAGATCCACCAGGTGCAGCTCTCGGGAGGGAACGTCGTGCGATCGCGGCAGGTAGAGTTCGATGCTGGTGCCTTTGCCGACCTCCGAGCGAATGCGGACCGTCCCCCGCGACTGTGTCGCAAATCCGTGGACCTGGGCGAGGCCGAGCCCCGAGCCCTTTCCGACCTCCTTGGTCGTGAAGAACGGCTCGAACACGCGCGACAGGATTTCCGGCCCCATGCCGACACCGGTGTCGATGACGGACAAGCGCACAAAGTCTCCCACAATCTGCTCGTCCTTCAGATCGGGAAGATTTTCCCCGCGCACGACGATCGTGCCGCCATTGGGCATGGCGTCACGGGCGTTGACGGCGAGGTTGAGGATCACGAGCTCGAGCTCGCCGGGATCGACCTCAACAGGCCAGAGCGTGTCCGGAAAATCGAACTCGACGTGGACGTCGCCTCGCAGGCTCCGATCGAGCAATTCGCGCATGCCGCCCATCTGCGCAGCAATATTGACCGGCTCTGGCCGGAGTGTCTGCCGGCGAGAGAAGGCAAGAAGCTGCCGGGTCAGGCTGGCGCCGCGCTGCGCCGCCTGAACCATTCCGTCCATCAGGCGGCGCCTGCGGTCCGGATCAGTCTGGCGATCGAGCATGTCGAGGCCCCCGGAAATGACCATCAGCAGATTGTTGAAGTCATGCGCCACCCCGCCGGTCAACTGGCCGATGGCCTCGATCTTCTGGGCCTGTCGAAGCGTCTCCTCGACCCGGGCGCGCTCGTTCATTTCAAGGCGTAACTGCTCATTGGCCTCCGCCAGCGCGCGCGTCCTCTCGACCACGAGTTTCTCGAGCTGCTGAGCGATCTGCTCGCGCGCGGCGAGCAGGGCCCGGATCTCATATTGGCGCCCCCGGGCGCGCAACGCCGACTGAACGGCGCTCGTCAACGTCATCGGCTGCAGCGGCCTTTCGAGCAGCGACACGTTGCGAAGCAGCGAGACAAGGCTGCGGCGCCACGCCATGACCGCCGGCTGTTCACGGTGACTGGTCAGGACGACGAAGGGCAGATCCGACCAGGGCGGCTGGCTCTCGATCCATTGTGCCAGCGGCACCGTGTCCTTGCCGAACAGGGCTTCCTCGGCCACGAAGACGGTGCCGACCCCGAGCGCCATCTCGCTGACGAGTTCGGCCAAGTTCCTGCAGTTGACCGCCTCCAGGTTCGCGCTGCGGAACAGCTCGACCGATGCAGGCCCGTCCCGCCCGATCGGAGCAAAGACGAGAATCCGTTGATCCGGCGCGGCGCTCATTCAGCGGTCTCTTCGGACAGCGCCGGGCCGGTATAACGCGGCGTGCCGGAAAAGATGCCGCTGAAGTCCTTGAGGGGCGGGCCAAGCTTGATGCCGCTGGTGGTAAGCCGAAACTCGCGGATGGTATGCTCGTGATTGCCGCTGCGCTTTTTGACGACCGACAGAGCGCGCCGTACCGTTCCGCCGACTTCGAAATAGCGCAGCATCAGCACCGCATCGCTCAAATAGCTGACGTCGAGGCTGGTGTCGGTCGGGCCCACCAAGCCATGCTGGGCAAGGATCAGGATGGTCAACACGCCTTGCTGGGCGAGATAGCTGAGCAGCTCGTGCATTTGCAGGATGAGAAAGCGTTCGTCCGGCATCGCGTTCAGATAGCCGTTCAGGCTGTCGATGACGACGATTCGGGCGTTGTCGCGCTCGACGCTGTCCCTCACATTGGCGGCGAACTCGCCGGGCGATAGCTCGGCCGGATCGACTTGCTGGAAGCGGATGCGGCCCGAATCGATGTGCTTGTCGAGATCCAGCCCCAGCGTCCTGGCGCGCGCTTCGACGGTGCCGCGGCCCTCGTCGAACGCAAAGAACACGGCGTGCTCGCCGCGCTCCGCCGCCGCGATCGCATAGGTGAGAGCCACCGACGATTTACCCACGCCGGCCGCGCCAATGAGAAGGGCATTGGTGCCGCGCTCCAGACCGCCGCCCAGAAGCTGGTCGAGCTCCGCGTTGCCGCTCGGCGTGAAATCACCGGTGAATGATCTGTGATGTTCGGCCGCCACGAGCCGGGGAAAGATGGTCAGCCCGCCTCGTTCGATGATGAAGTCGTGATAGCCGCCGCGAAAGCGGATGCCGCGCATCTTGACGACGCGAAGCCGGCGCCGCTCCGAGCCGTAATCGATTGCGAGCTGCTCGAGCATCACGACCCCGTGCGCGATCGAATGCAGTTGCAAATCGTCTTGCGCCGACGACAGGTCGTCGAGCAGGACGACGGTGCAGTTGCGGTTGGTGAAGAAGTGCTTCAAAGCCAGCACCTGACGCCTGTAGCGCAGCGGGTTCTGGGCCAGGAGGCGAAGTTCGGACAGGCTGTCGAGCACGACGCGGGCCGGGTTGATCCGCTCGACCTCCTTGAAGATCAGGCCGGTGGTCTCGCTCAGCTCCACCTCGGCCGGATGAAACACGGTGAGCTCGCGGTCCGGATCGAGCGTCGTTTCCGGCGGGACCAGCTCGAAGATGTCGACGCCCTGCAGCGACCAGCCGTGTCGCTGCGCGACGACAGTCAGTTCACGCTTGGTTTCGGAAAGTGAAATGTAGAGCACGCGCTCGCCATCCCGCACGCCGCGCAGAAGGAACTGAAGCGCGATCGTCGTCTTGCCGGTCCCGGGCCGTCCCTCATAAAGATACATCCGGTTGGCGTCGAACCCGCCGCAGAGGATGTCATCGAGGCCATCGCTGCCGGTCGAAATTCGCGGCAAATCCGAGGGATTGCTGCCTGGAGCATTGGACGAACCGGTCAATTGAAACCTCTATACGCTCTGGAAAGGCCGCTATTGCCCCGAGCCTCCACGAGGCCAGTCAGGAAAAAAGGTCCGCAATAGGAACTCGCTAGCAGCGATCGAGTTCCCGGCGGCTCCACATCCGATCCCGGCACCATAGGACGCGAACAACCCAGGCAGGGTCGGTTCACAATTGCACACAAGTCGCTTTGGGAGCCTTGGAGATGGCGGGAGACATCGGGATCGGGATTCGAGCGCGACGAGAGTCGAGGTGGTCGTCGTGCAGGCGCTCGACGAGCAGCCACGTCGTGCTGTAGCTATTCATGGAAGCAGATGCTTGTCGGGGATGATGGTATCATGCCAATGTTTTGCCCGACGCGTCAACGGATTTTCAGAAGTGCATAGTTCGTAGCCCGGATGGAGCGGAGCGCAATCCGGGGCCGGCGGGGCGTCGCGGGAGGAAACCCGGATTTCGCTCCGCTCCATCCGGGCTACGGCCATCGATTTCACAACCCCGTCTACTGTGCATGGGGTTGTTTTCGAGTTTTGGTTTGCGGGGCGCTAGCCGGCGCCCAGCGCGACCGCGACATTGTAGGTCAGAAGGCTCGCTGCATAGGCCAGCACCAGCATGTAGCCGAAGGTCGCTGCCATCCAGGTCCAGCTTCCGGTCTCGCGCCTGATGACGGCGAGCGTGGAGGCGCATTGCGGGGCGAAGATGTACCAGGCGAGCATCGACAGCGCGGTGGCGAGCGACCATTTGCTCGCCAGCACCTGGCCGATCTGCTCGGCCGCCTCCTTGCCGCCTTCGATCGCATAGACGGTGCCGAGCGCAGCGACCGCGACCTCGCGCGCCGCCATGCCCGGGATCAGTGCGACCGCGATCTGCCAGTTGAAGCCGACCGGCGCGAGCAGCGGTTCGATCGCCTTGCCGATGATGGCAGCGAGGCTGAAGTTGATCGCGGGCTCGGTCGCGCCTGCCGGCGGCTGCGGGAACGAGGCCAGGAACCAGATCAGCACCATCATCGAGAAGATCGTGGTGCCGGCGCGCTGCAGGAACATTTTTGCGCGGGTGAAGATGCCGATGGCGATCGATTTCAGCCTGGGCACCTTGTAGTCCGGCAGCTCCAGCATGAACGGCGCCGGCGCGTAGTCGCGCAGCATGAAGAATTTGATCAGGAACGAGACGACAAGCGCGCTGGTGATGCCGGCGGCGTAGAGGCCGAACATCACGAGGCCCTGCAGGTTGATGAAGCCCCAGACGTCCCTCGCCGGAATGAACGCCGAGATGATCAGCGTGTAGACCGGGATGCGCGCCGAGCAGGTCATCAGCGGCGCGATCAGGATCGTGGTCAGCCGGTCGCGCTTGTTGTCGATGACGCGCGTCGCCATGATGCCGGGAATGGCGCAGGCAAAGCTCGACAGGAGCGGAATGAAGGCGCGGCCGTGCAGGCCGGCGCCGCCCATGATGCGGTCCATCAGGAACGCGGCGCGCGCCATGTAGCCGAAATCTTCCAGCAGCAGGATGAACAGGAAGATGAGGATGATCTGCGGCAGGAACACGATCACGCTGCCGACGCCCGCGATCACGCCGTTCTGCAGGAAGCTCTGCAGCAGGCCGTCGGGCAGGGTGGCCTGCACGAACGCCCCGAGCGCGTCGAAGCCGGACTTGAGCAGGTCCATCGCCGGCTGCGCCCAGGCGAACACGGCCTGGAACATCACGAACAGGATCAGCGCCAGCACGATCAGGCCGCCGACCGGATGCAGCACGATCGCATCGATCCGTGCGGTCAAGGTGTCGGGTCTCGCAGGCAGGCTGACGCAGTCCGAGATGATGCGGTCGGCCTCGCGCTGGGTCGCGCGCAGCTCGGGGACGCTGAGTGCGCGCCAGCTGTTTTCCCGCGGTTCGGAGGCTAGCCTGGCGGAGATCTCGTCGGTCAGCTTCAAGAGGTCGGCGGTGCCGCCCTTGCGCACCGCGATCGAGGTGACCACGGGCACGCCGAGCTCCTTGGCGAGCCTGACGACGTCGACCGAGATGCCGCGGCGGCTCGCAATGTCGAACATGTTGAGCACCAGCACCAGCGGCCGGCCGGTGCGCTTCAGCTCGAGCAGCAGGCGGATGGTCAGGCGCAGGTTGGTGGAGTCCGCAACGCACAGCACGAGGTCGGGCACGATCTCGCCGGAAGCCTTGCCCAGCACGAAGTCGCGGGTGATCTCCTCGTCCGGGCTGCGGCCGCGCAAGGAATAGGTGCCGGGCAGGTCCACGATCGAGACCTGGCGCCCCAGCGGCGTGACGAAAAAACCTTCCTTGCGCTCGACGGTGACGCCCGGATAGTTCGCGACCTTCTGCCGGCTGCCGGTCAGCGCATTGAACAGCGAGGTCTTGCCGCTGTTTGGCGTGCCCACCAGGGCGAGATGCAGAAGGGGTAATTCCATGGAATCGGATTTCCGGTCGCGTGACTTAAGCGACGATGATGGCCATGGCCTCACGGCGGCGCACCGCGATGGTGATGTTGTCGACACGTACGGCGATCGGGTCGCGCCCGACCAGCCCCTCATGCAGGACCTCGACCCGGGCGCCCTCGACGAAGCCCAGCTCGATCAGCCGGCTCTCGAGCTCGATATCCGAGAGAGCCGAACCCGCCTCCTTGGCGGCGAGGTGTCGAATGACGCCGGTGTAGCCGCGCTGGGCCAGGCCCAGCGGCATCTCGCGGCGCATATCATGAGTGTCGGTCATGCCCTGTATTTTCAACGCAGGGCATGCAGGTCAAGCGCGCGCGCCCGTGGAAACTGCACCTTAGAGGGATTTTAAAGTGCAGATCACGAAAAGCGTGGCCAGGCGGTGGCTATTGCGCCGGGACCTTGTCCGGCTGCATGGCGCGGCTCTTGAAGTAGTCGAGCACGAACAGGCGGATCGCCGAGGACAGGTTGCCCTGCTGGCGGGCGCCGTCGATTTCTCCGACGAGCTCGGACAGCGTCATGTTGCGCAGGCCCGAGATCTCCTTCATGCCGTTCCAGAACGCCTCTTCCAGGCTGACGCTGGTCTTGTGGCCGGCGACCACGATCGAACGCTTCACCACGGGCGACTTCATGGCTGCTCCTCGCGATCGATCCGGTGCTGGTCCAGATGCGCCTTCGCCTGGTCCGCCTGCTTCTCCTGCGCCGATCGCTCGGCCTTCGTGCGGCCGAACTTCGTTCGGTTGGCGTCCGCCTGCTTCGCCGAGGCTTCCCGCTCGGCGCGCTTCCTGAAACGATTCAGGTTGATGACGTTCCCCATGCCGCGTCTCCATCACCCGATCCTTTTCGGGCAGGATGTTACATTCAGAAACAGGGCGCAGCGTCGCGCCCAACAAGACTTGATCGTCGTCATTCGCTCGTCCTCGTCAATCGGCCTCGAGGCCATCAAACGATGAATTTCGCCCCGTCAAGGAGCGGAGGGGGCCTTCCGTAACACGCATCCCGGCCGCCACATTGACGGTAATCAAATCCCGTCCTTTAAACCTTATAATTATGAGCTTTTGGGGCTCCGTATCACTACGGATGGCTATCGGAATTCGGAATTCATCCTGGCCGCGTCATCTTGTCCGGCTGCACCAGGCGGTCGAATTCGTCGGCCGAGACGAAGCCGAGCCGCAGCGCCTCTTCCTTCAGCGTGGTGCCGTTGGCATGTGCAGTCTTGGCGACCTTGGCGGCGTTGTCGTAGCCGATCTTCGGCGCGAGCGCGGTCACCAGCATCAACGAGCGCTCCATCAACTCCTTGATGTGCTTTTCGTCGGCGCGGATGCCGCTGACACAATGCTCGGTGAAGGAGCGCGCCGCGTCGGCCATCAGGCGGATCGAGTGCAGCATGTTGTAGGCGAGTACGGGCTTGTAGACGTTGAGCTCGAAATGTCCCTGGCTGCCGGCGAGTGTGATCGTTGTGTGATTGCCGAACACCTGGCAGCACACCATGGTCATCGCCTCGCATTGCGTCGGATTGACCTTGCCCGGCATGATCGATGAGCCCGGCTCGTTCTCCGGCAGGATCAGTTCGCCCAGGCCCGAGCGCGGGCCAGAGCCGAGCAGGCGGATGTCGTTGGCGATCTTGAACAGGCCTGTGGCGACCGAATTGATGGCGCCGTGCGCCAGCACATAGGCGTCGTTGGATGCCAGCGCCTCGAACTTGTTGGCGGCGCTGGTGAAGGGGAGCTTCGTGATCCCGGCAACGTGCTTTGCAAACAGCTTTGCAAAGCGCGGCTTCGAGTTGAGGCCGGTCCCGACGGCCGTGCCGCCCTGCGCCAGCGGATAGAGATCCCTGACTGCGACCTTCAGCCGCGCGATGCCGCTGTCGACCTGGGCGGCATAGCCGGAAAATTCCTGGCCGAGCGTGAGCGGCGTCGCATCCTGGGTGTGGGTGCGGCCGATCTTCACGATCCTGGCGAACTCCTTCTCCTTCTTGCGCAGCGCGTGGTGCAGTTCGCCGAGGGCAGGGAGCAGATCGGCATTGATGCGGCTTGCCGCGGCAATATGCATCGCAGTCGGGAAGGAGTCGTTCGACGACTGGCTCATATTGACGTGGTCGTTGGGATGCACCGGCTTCTTGGCACCAAGCTCGCTGCCCAGAATTTCGTTGGCGCGGTTGGCGATGACCTCGTTGAGGTTCATGTTGCTCTGGGTGCCCGAGCCGGTCTGCCACACCACCAGCGGGAAATGATCGTCGAGCTTGCCCTCGATCACCTCGTGTGCGGCACGGATGATGGCGCCGGCTCTGCGCTTGTCGAGCAGGCCGAGTTCGAGGTTGGACTGTGCCGCCGCAAGCTTGACGATGCCGAGCGCATGGACCAGCGAAATCGGCATGCGATCGATGCCGATGCGGAAATTCTGCCGCGAGCGTTCGGTCTGCGCCCCCCAATAACGATCGGCGGGCACCTCGATGGGACCGAAACTGTCGGTCTCGATGCGGGTCGCGGGGCGAGCGGTCTTCGCAGCTTTGGCCATGGGCACATCCATTCCGCCGCGCGAGGTGCCGCACGGCCTCTTCATGTGCTCTTCTAATAGGGAGTTTGGCCGGACGCGACGGTCTCGCGGCCAGCCTGGATCATTTCTTGCGGAAACGATCGAGCCGCACGACTTCGGCGCCGCCTGGGTTCGGCGGGCTCGGCTCTTCCGCGGTCTCTGTCGGCTCAATGGCAGCCGCGGGCATCGGCACAGCCGACGGGGCAGGGGCGGCCGGCAAATTCTCGCCCGCCACTTCGGCGTCGGAGGTTTCGAACTGAAGGCCGAACTTCACGGACGGGTCGAGGAAGCTCTTGATGGCGCTGAACGGCACCACCAGCCGCTCCGGAATGCCGCCGAAGGACAGGCCGACCTCGAAACGGTCCTCGAGCACGGTCAGGTCCCAGAACTGGTGCTGCAGGATGATCGTCATCTCTTCCGGATATTGCGCCAGCAACCGGCTCGACAGCTTCACGCCCTCGGCCTTCGATACGAAGGTGATGAAGAAATGATGCTCACCCGGCAGGCCGTGGGCCGCAGCGTCAGTCAGCACTTTCTTGACCACGCCGCGCATCGCCTCGCTCGCCAGCACGTCGTATCGGATGTGATCGGTCGCCATAATGGTCCTGTTGCATTCCAGCAGACGGGCCCCGTCGGCCCCGACTCGCCAAGCCGCAATAGTACCGCGCCTGACGGGTCAGCAGGAGTCCCCGCCGGAAAGGAAATCAGAGCTAAGTGGAGGCTTCTGTTGCCAGGTGCCTCCGAACCCCGCCTAACGGAGCTTAACCCGTTAGGACTTTAAGTTGGTCTTTCAAACTGCGTTACGCAGCCTGAGCAACCGGAGCAAAGTTGTCGTTGGCAACTATTGCAGTAGCCCGATAACGGCGGAACAATACCGGGAAAAAGTACGCCCTTTACGCCCTCGTCGATCCTATTTCGCCCCCGCCAAAGCCCGCTTTCGGGTATGCCCGTAAATGGGCCTTCAAGTGGGCTTTGGTGGAGGCGCCGGGTACCGCCCCCGGGTCCGAATGGTTTATTGCGACGACCGTTTATTTCCATAGCCGGCGAACCGGCACTCCCAATATAGGGGGCAAAGGTTTCAAAAAACAGGGCTTTCGAGCGAAAAGGGCTGGTTCCCTTTGGATAGGTCCGAGGTGGGCCGGAGCCTGACCTTGGCCGCCCTCCGGCTCGCGTTCTAAGCTCCTGACATGTCCACGGATTCAGCGCCGGCCGCCCAAGAGTCGGATCATCCCGCCTTTCACGTCCCTCCGCCCGGCCTGGTAGCACTGTTCCTGGCCTTTGGCCGGATGTCGCTGGCCGGGTTCGGCGGCGTCCTGGTATTCGCCCGGCACGCCATCGTCGACCAGCACCGCTGGATGACCGCGGACGAGTTCAACGAGACCTTCGCGCTCTGCCATTTCCTGCCCGGGCCCAACATCGTCAATCTGTCGATGGTGTTCGGATCGCGGCTGCGCGGCATCGCCGGCGGTGTCGCGGCCTTCACCGGCCTGCTATTGCCGCCGACGCTGATCATGACGGTGCTTGCGATCATCTACACCCGGTTCGGCGATGCGGAGGTGCTGCGTCGTAGTCTCGCGGGCATCTCCTGCGCCGCGGTCGGCCTGCTGATCGCCGTGGTCTTCAGGATGATGGCGCCGCTGCTCAAGCGGATGGACGTCGTCGTGCTCATCATGATGCTTGGCGTGTTCACAGCCATTGGCGTGTTTCGCTGGCCCTTGCAGGCGGTGTTGCTCATCGCGATTCCGTTCAGCATCGCGGCTACCTATGTGATGCGACGGAAGGCAGCAGCATGAGCAGCCAGAACCCGATCTGGGCGCTGATCTCCACCTTTGGACTGATGTCTTTATTCGCGGTCGGCGGCGCTGCCGCCGCAGTGCCCGAGATGCACCGCATCGCTGTCGATGTGCATCACTGGATGACCGAGAAGCAGTTCGCGGACGCCTATGCCATCGCGCAGCTTTCGCCGGGTCCAAACGTACTGATCGTCACGCTGATCGGCTATGCCGTTGCCGGCATTCCAGGCGCGCTGGCCGCGACGCTGGCGATGTGTCTGCCGACCGCCCTGCTTGCCTACGGTGTCGCCCGGCTGCTGAACCGGCCGAGCCAATCGCACTGGCCGGCGCTGATCCAGGTTGCCCTGGTTCCGCTGTCGATCGGATTGATGGCGGCAAGTGCCTTGATCCTCGCACAGGCGATCGATCGCAGCATTGCTGCGCTGCTTCTGACCGCGACAATTGCGGTGATCGCCTCCGTCTCGCGCGTCAATCCGCTGTGGCTTCTGCTCGCGGGCGGACTGTTGGGTTTTGCTGGTATTGTGTGATGAAAATCGCTAGGCAATGATCCGGGGCGGGGATCCATTTCCAGCCGATTAGAACAACAGTGCTCGTGACTTACGGGTCGCGGAGGAGACATGCATGGCCGACACAATGGGCCACTCGGCGACAGCCACCAGAAACACCTCGGTGGCGCTCGGCTTCTGCCTGCTGGCGCTCGCACCCCAGATTTTCGAATTGATCTGGTCGATCGGGACGATCTTCGGCTGGGGCGCTGGACGCGGTCCGGCCACGGTCCTGATCAGCCACACGACGGCGCTCGTCGCCGGCGCGCCCGCTGCGCTGCTTGGCGCGATCGGCGGTGAGACCCAGAAGGCGTCATCGGATGTCTTGCTGGCGCTGATCTATTCCTATCCGTTGTTCGCAGTGGCATTCGTGACGCTGTTCATGACCATCAAGTCGGCGCAGGACTATATCGGCGGTGTCATCCTGATGTCGCTCGCGCTGTTCGCGCTGTGGGCCTCGAGCGATTTGCAGGGCATGCGCGGCTTCTCCTTCGGTGCGGGCACCGCGCCGCGGATGTTCGGCGGATTGCTGGTGGCTCTGTCTGCCGCGATCGCCCTGACGGGTCTTTTGAACGAGGGACCGGCGCTGGCACATTATTCCTGGCGCGGGCCGCTGTTCGTGATGTGCGCGATCCTGTTCTTTGCCCTGGCGATCCGGCCGCTCGGCGTCGTGGTCTCCGCATTCGCGAGTTTCATGATCGCCGCACTCGGATCGCACGAGACACGATGGGTCGAGGCCGCCATCGTCGGTGCCTGCCTGACGATCGGCTGCGCGCTGCTGTTCCCTTACGTGCTCGGCCTGCCGATGCCGATGTTCCCGCGTTTCCTGGTTCAGTGAGGCTGTCATGGAGCTTTTTGCCAACCTCGCTCACGGTTTCGTCGTCGCCTTCTCTCCGATCAACCTTCTGATGTGCCTGATCGGCGCGCTCGTCGGCACGCTGGTCGGCGTGCTGCCGGGCATCGGCACCATCGCGACCGTGGCGATGCTTCTGCCGATCACGTTCGGATTGCCGCCGGTCGGCGCGCTGATCATGCTCGCCGGCATCTATTACGGCGCCCAGTATGGCGGCTCGACCACCTCGATCCTGGTCAACATTCCAGGCGAAGCGACATCGGTCGTCACCGCCATCGACGGCCACGCCATGGCCAAGCAGGGCCGCGCCGGTCCGGCGCTGGCGATCGCCGCGATCGGCTCGTTCTTCGCCGGCTGCGTTGCGACCGTGCTCATCGCCGTGCTTGGCGCGCCGCTCACAAAGCTCGCGCTGGCGTTCGGGCCGGCGGAGTATTTCTCGCTGATGGTGCTTGGCCTGATTTTCGCCGTCGTGCTCGCCAAGGGCTCGGTGCTGAAGGCGATCGCGATGATCGTGTTCGGGCTCTTGCTGTCGATGGTCGGCTCCGACATCGAGACCGGGGCCTCGCGCATGGCCTTCAACATTCCGGAGCTTGCCGATGGTCTCGGCTTTGCGACGGTGGCGATGGGCGTGTTCGGCTTTGCCGAGATCATCCGCAATCTCGACCATGGCGCCGAGATGAATCGCGATCTGGTGCAGCAGAAGATCACCGGCCTGATGCCGACCAGAAAGGACCTGATCGACTCGACGCCCGCGATCCTGCGCGGCACCGTGCTCGGCTCGATCCTTGGCATTTTGCCGGGCGGCGGTGCGGTGATTGCGTCGTTTGCCGCCTATACGCTCGAGAAAAAGCTCGCCAGGAACCCGTCGCGGTTCGGCCGCGGCGCGATCGAGGGCGTGGCGGCGCCGGAAAGCGCCAACAACGCGGCGGCCCAGACTTCCTTCATCCCGCTGCTCACGCTCGGCATCCCGCCGAACGCGGTGATGGCGCTGATGGTGGGCGCGATGACCATCCACGGCATCGTGCCGGGCCCGCAGGTGATGCAGAAACAGCCGGACCTCGTCTGGGGCATGATCGCCTCGATGTGGATCGGCAATCTGATGCTGATCATCATCAACCTGCCGCTGGTCGGCATCTGGGTGCGCCTGTTGCGCGTGCCCTACCGGCTGATGTTCCCCTCCATCGTGATCTTCTGCGCGATCGGCATCTACTCGGTGAATAACGCACCGGTCGATGTCATCCTCGCAGGTGTGTTTGGCCTGGTGGGCTACTGGTTGATCAAGCATGATTTCGAGCCGGCGCCGCTGCTGCTCGGCATGGTGCTCGGACCGCTGATGGAAGAGAACCTTCGCCGCGCATTGCTGATCTCGCGTGGTGACTGGAGCGTGTTCCTGACGCGTCCGCTCTCGGCCGTGCTGCTCGCGATCGCCGCCTTCCTGCTGGTGCTGACGCTGCTGCCCATGCTGCGCGCCAAGCGCGACGAGGTGTTCACCGAATCCGAGAATTGATCGAGGTGTACTCGCGTCGGCATGCCGGGCAGGGGCGCGCGAAAACGGGGCGCGGCTTCTCGATCCGGCCGTTTTGTCAGAAGGATCAAGCCGATAGGGGAGGGGGCGGAACGTGAGTTCCGCCCTTGTCGTTTCGACCGGGAACACTCATTTTCCGGGTATAATCCCAGTGGACGGCGAATCGCCGCTGTCGCAGCGCCGGAGCGGCCGATAAGTTCGCCGATCCCCAAAGGCTAAATCGCACATGCACCAGTATCAGGACCTGCTCGAGCGGATTCTTTCAGACGGCGCCGAGAAGACGGATCGGACCGGTACCGGCACGCTCTCGGTGTTCGGCCATCAGATGCGCTTCAACCTGTCCGCCGGCTTCCCGATGCTGACGACCAAGCGGCTGCCGCTGAAGGCGATCGTGCATGAGCTGCTGTGGTTCCTGAAGGGCGACACCAACATCAGATATCTCAGGGAGAACGGCGTCACCATCTGGGACGAATGGGCGGACGCCAATGGCGATCTCGGCCCGGTCTACGGGCATCAATGGCGCTCCTGGCCCGCGCCTGATGGACGCAGCATCGACCAGATCGCCAACGTCGTCGACATGATCAAGCGCAACCCGGACTCGCGCCGCCTGATCGTCTCGGCCTGGAATCCGGCCGAGGTCGACAAGATGGCGCTGCCGCCGTGCCACTGCCTGTTCCAGTTCTACGTCGCCAATGGAAAACTGTCGTGCCAGCTCTATCAGCGTTCGGCCGACGTGTTTCTCGGCGTGCCCTTCAACATCGCCTCCTATGCGCTGCTCACCATGATGGTGGCGCAGGTCACGGGGCTGAAGCCCGGCGATTTCGTGCACTCGTTCGGCGACACGCATCTCTATTCGAACCATCTGGAGCAGGCGCGGCTCCAGCTCACGCGCACGCCGCGTGCGCTGCCGGTGATGAGGATCAATCCTGACGTGAAGGACATCTTCTCCTTCCGCTACGAGGATTTCGAGCTCGTCGGCTATGATCCGCATCCGCATATCAAGGCGGAAGTCGCGGTCTAGCACTGATGTCGCTCAACATCCGCCGCGTGCGCTCGGACGAGACCGGCCTCGTTCTTGCGTTTGTCCGCGAGCTTGCCGAGTACGAAAAGCTCTCGCATGAAGTCGAGGCGACGGAGACTGACATTGCGGATGCACTATTCGGTCGCGATTCCAGGCTGTTCTCTGCGATTGCGGAGTGGAACGGCGAGCCGGTCGGCTTTGCCGTCTGGTTCCTGAATTTCTCCACCTTCAGCGGCCGCCACGGCATCTATCTGGAAGATCTGTATGTGCGGCCGTCGCATCGGGGCAAGGGTCTCGGCAAGGCGCTGCTCACCTATCTGGCGAAGGAATGCGTCGACAACGGCTGGTCGCGCCTGCAATGGGCGGTGCTCGACTGGAACGCGCCGTCCATCGCGTTCTACAAATCGCTCGGCGCCGTCATGCTCGACGACTGGACGTTGTGCCGCGTCTCCGGCCCTGCGCTGACGCGCCTTGCGGGGAGCGCGTCCTGATGGAGATCGTGTTCGTCGTTGCGATCGCGGAAAACGGAATCATCGGCGCCGGCAATGCGATCCCGTGGCGTTTGAAATCCGACGTGGCGCGCTTCAAGGCGCTCACCATCGGCAAGCCCGTGATCATGGGCCGCAAGACCTTCGAATCCTTGCCGCGCCGGCCGCTGCCAAACCGCACGAACATCGTCATCACGCGCGATGCGGCCTATCGCGCCGCCGGCGCCATCGTCACGACCTCGGCGGAGGACGCCGGCGCGGTCGCCCTTGGCGATGCCTTGCGGCGTTCGGTCGCTGAAATCGCCGTGATCGGCGGTGCCGAAATCTATCGGCAATGGCTCGACCGCGCCGACCGCCTCGAGATCACCGAAGTGCATGCGCGGCCAGACGGCGACACGCATTTCGACATCGACAAGGCGCAGTGGGAGGAGACCGAGCGCGTCCGCCATGCCGCCGGCCCGGACGACAGCGCCGACTTCTCCTATGTGACATATCGTCGGCGGCCCTCCCATTAACCGCATTCGCCAATGTTTACATTGACTTTTCCGCCCCCGAGCATAGCTCGTGAGACGGTCAGGCTTGCGTTGTAAGGGCCCTTTCGGTCCCCTATAAAGCCGGACCGGACAATGCGGGCCGGCTTTAGTTCTAGTCCCGGCCTGCCGAGGAGAACGTCGAATGCCGTGGAAGAATCAGGGCGGTGGCCCGTGGGGCTCGGGTCCGAAAGGACCATGGGGCACAGGCCCGCAACCGGTCGGGCCGAGGCCGCCGGATCTGGAAGACCTTCTGCGGCGTGGCCAGGACCGGCTGCAGCAGATCATGCCGGGCGGCTATTTCTCCGGTGTCGGCATCACGCTGATCCTGCTCATCATCGTCGCGCTCTGGCTGTTGTCGGGCTTCTTCCGGGTGCAGTCCGAAGAGCAGGGTGTCGTGCTCCGTTTCGGCAAGCATGTGCGCACCGTCGATCCGGGCCTGAATTATCATCTGCCCTATCCGATCGAGACAGTGCTGCTGCCGAAAGCGCTGCGCGTTTCCACCATTTCGATCGGCATGACGCTGATCGACGATCCGGCCCGGCGCGGCCGCTCGATCCGTGACGTGCCGGAAGAGAGCCTGATGCTGACCGGCGACGAGAACATCGTCGACGTCGACTTCACCGTGCTGTGGCGGATCAAGCCCAACGGCGTCGGCAATTTCCTGTTCAACATCCAGAACCCCGAAGGCACCGTGAAGGCGGTGGCCGAGAGCGCAATGCGCGAGGTGATCGGCCGCTCCAACATCCAGCCGATCCTGACCGGCGCGCGGACGCAGACCGAGACCACGGTGCAGGACCTGATGCAGAAGACGCTCGACGGCTACGGCGCCGGCATCCAGATCACGCAAGTGCAGATGCAGAAGGTCGATCCGCCGGCACAGGTGATCGACGCCTTCCGCGACGTGCAGGCAGCGCGCGCCAATCTGGAGCAGCTGCAAAACGAAGCGCAGACTTATGCCAACAAGATCGTGCCGGAAGCGCGCGGAAACGCGGCGCGGATCCTGCAAGCTGCCGAAGGATACAAGGAGCAGGCGGTTGCCGAGGCCAAGGGCCAGAGCGCACGCTTCCTGAAAGTGTACGAGGAATACAAGAAGGCGCCCGACGTGACGCGTGAACGGATCTATCTGGAGACGATGGAGCGCGTGCTCGGCGGCTCGGACAAGCTGATTTATGATGGTGGCTCATCGGGCCAGGGCGTGGTGCCTTATCTGCCCCTCAATGAATTGTCTGCCAAGAAGCCTACGACGCTGGGCCAGCAACCGAGCGGAGGCACCCGATGAGGTCTCCGGTTACAGGCATCGTCGCGCTGCTTGCGGCGCTTCTGGTCGTGATCGTCGGCTATATGTCGCTGTTTACGGTGCAGCAGACCGAGCAGACCATCGTGCTGCAATTCGGCAAGCCGGTGGACGTCGTCACCGACCCCGGGCTGCACTTCAAGGCGCCCTGGAACTCCGTGATCAACATCGACAAGCGGATCCTCGACCTCGAGAATCCCTCGCAGGAAGTCATCGCGTCCGACCAGAAGCGGCTCGTGGTCGACGCCTTCGCGCGCTATCGCATCAAGGACGCGCTACGCTTCTATCAGAGCGTCGGCTCGATCCAGGCGGCGAATCTCCAGCTCACATCGCTCCTGAACGCGGCGCTCCGTCGCGTGCTCGGCGAAGTCACCTTCATCACCGTGGTGCGTGATGAGCGCGAGAAGCTGATGGGCCGCATCCGTGAACAGCTCGACCATGAGGCGGACGGATACGGCATCGAGGTGGTCGACGTCCGGATCCGCCGCGCCGATCTGCCGGAGCAGAACAGCCAGGCGGTCTATCAGCGCATGCAGACCGAACGTCAGCGGGAAGCGGCGGAGTTCCGCGCGCAGGGCGGCCAGAAAGCGCAGGAAATCCGATCCAAGGCGGATCGCGAGGCAACCGTGATCGTCGCCGAGGCCAATTCGCAGGCCGAACAGACCCGCGGTGTCGGCGACGCCGAGCGCAACCGCCTGTTCGCCGAAGCCTATGGCAAGGATCCTGACTTCTTCGCTTTCTACCGGTCGATGACGGCCTATGAGAACGGGCTGAAGAAGGACGACACCCGCTATCTACTGCGGCCGGACTCGGATTTCTTCCGGTATTTTGGTAACCCCTCCGGCAAGACGTCGACCGAGACGCCGGCGAAACCGTAAGTTAGACAAGGGCGGCAGGTTTGGCCGCCCTTCGTCCAGACAAAAACAGCACCACGGGAGGTTCCAATCCGATGAGGTCCATTGCGTTCGCCGACTTCCTCATCGGCTTAGGCATCCTGTTTGTGCTGGAAGGCTTGATGTTCGCGGCAAGTCCGAACTGGATGCGCAAGGCCATGAAGAGCGCCATCGCCACGCCGGACAATATCCTGCGGGCGGTGGGGATCGGCTCGGCTGTGGCCGGTTTGATCCTGATCTGGGTCATGCGACGCCCGATCTAGCCGCAGCGCCAACGCCAAAGTGAAGGCGAGCGGCGGGTTTTCGCCGTATTATCCGGATCTTGAGGGCCGTTAAGCTCCGTGCTTGCGCCGTGCCCATGTTCGAGCGCAGTCTTGGCGCCGAATCCTTTTCTCTGGAGATCACAATGACCGCTGCCACCATTGTCCCGACCCGCTTGCGATTTGGGTTGGCTGCGCTCGCCATCGGCGCTGTCAGCGCATTCGGTTCGCCAGCCTATGCACGCGGACCGGAGGGCATCGCCGACGTCGCCGAGAAGGTGATCGACGCGGTCGTCAACATCTCGACCTCGCAGACTGTCGAGGCCAAAGGCGGCGGCAGCAACACCATGCCGCAACTGCCGCCCGGCTCGCCCTTCGAGGAATTCTTCGACGACTTCTTCAAGAACCGCAAAGGCCCGGGTGGCGGCAGCAAGGGCGGCGACAATAGCCCGCCGCGCAAGACCAACTCGCTCGGGTCCGGCTTCATCATCGACACCTCAGGTGTCGTCGTCACCAACAATCACGTCATCGCCGATGCCGACGAGATCAATGTCATTCTCAACGACGGCACCAAGATCAAGGCCGAACTGGTTGGCGTCGACAAGAAGACCGACCTCGCTGTCCTGAAGTTCAAGCCGCCGAAGCCGCTGATTGCAGTGAAGTTCGGCGACTCCGACAAACTGCGTCTGGGTGACTGGGTGGTCGCAATCGGCAACCCCTTCAGCCTCGGCGGCACGGTGACGGCGGGCATCGTCTCGGCCAAGAACCGCGACATCTCCTCGGGGCCCTATGACAGCTACATCCAGACCGACGCCGCCATCAATCGCGGCAACTCCGGTGGTCCGCTGTTCAACCTCGAAGGCGACGTCATCGGCGTCAACACGCTGATCATCTCGCCCTCCGGAGGCTCGATCGGCATCGGCTTTGCCGTGCCGTCAAAGACGGTTGCGGGCGTGGTCGACCAGCTCCGCCAGTTCGGCGAACTGCGCCGCGGCTGGCTGGGCGTGCGCATCCAGAGCGTCACTGACGAGATCGCCGAGAGCCTCAACATCAAGCCGGCGCGCGGCGCGCTGGTGGCCGGCGTCGACGACAAGGGCCCGGCCAAGCCCGCCGGCATCGAGCCTGGTGACGTCGTCGTCAAGTTCGACGGCAAGGACGTCAAGGACCCCAAGGATCTCTCCCGCGTCGTCGCCGACACCGCGGTCGGCAAGGAAGTCGACGTCATCGTGATCCGCAAGGGCGAGGAGCAGACCAAGAAGGTGACGCTCGGCCGCCTGCAGGATCCCGACAAGGTGCAGGCCGCGGTGAAGACGGACGAGCCGCCGCCGGAGAAGCTGGTGACGCAGAAGGCGCTCGGCCTCGATCTCGCCGTGCTGAACAAGGATCTGCGCGCGCGCTACAAGATCAAGGACAGCGTCAAGGGCGTGGTCGTCACCAATGTCGATGCCACTTCGGATGCCGCCGAGAAGCGGCTCTCCGCGGGAGACGTCATCGTCGAAGTCGCACAGGAAGCGGTCTCGAGCGGCGAGGACATCCAGAAGCGGATCGACCAGCTCAAGAAGGACGGCAAGAAGTCCGTGCTGCTGCTGGTGTCCAACGGCGACGGCGAATTGCGCTTCGTGGCGCTCAGCGTGCAGTAGGCGGAAACGATCTCCTAGGGTGGGCAAAGCGAAGCGTGCCCACCATCTCTATCATATCGGCAAGAGTGGTGGGCACGGCCCAAGTGCGCCTTTGCCCACCCTACGGCAGCGGAGTGTGAGGCAGAGCCTACGCCTCCACGAACTCGTCCCGCCGATATCCCTGCGCGTACAGCAGGGCCGTGAGATCGCCGTGGTCGATCCGCGCCGCAGCGGCAGCCGCCACCGCCGGCTTGGCGTGATACGCCACGCCCAGTCCCGCCGCCTGGATCATTGCCAGATCATTGGCGCCGTCGCCGACGACGACGGAGTCGATGTCGTCGAGATCGAACGATTCCATCAGATCCACCAGCGTCGCCAGCTTCGCCGCGCGACCCAGAATCGGCTCCTTCACCTCGCCGGTGAATTTGCCCTCGCGCACGACGAGTTCGTTGGCGCGGTTCTCCTGGAAGCCGATCCTGGCGGCGACCGCGCTGGTAAACAGCGTGAAGCCGCCGGAGACGAGGCAGGTATAGGCGCCATGCGCGCGCATGGTCGCGACCAATTCGCGGCCGCCCGGGGTCAGCGTGATGCGCTTGGCCAGCACCTCATCGACCACGCTGGCGGGGAGGTCCTTCAGCAGCGCGACGCGCTCGCGCAGCGCCGGCTCGAACTCGATTTCGCCGCGCATCGCGCGCTCGGTGATGCCAGCGACATGCGCCTTCATCCCGACGAGATCGGCGAGTTCGTCGATGCATTCCTGGCCAATCATGGTGGAATCCATGTCGGCGAGAAAAAGCTTCTTGCGCCTGAAGCCAACAGGCTGCACCACGATGTCGATGGGCAGGTCGCCGCGGAGCTCGCGCAGCCGCTCTTCGATGGCGTGACGGTCGCCTTCGAGGTTACTGTCGGCGCCGAAGGGAATGTCGACCGCAACCCCGTCGAACAGCCAGTGCGCGGGCGCTGCGCTGGGCAGCACGGCGCGGGCGCCATCGACGATGGTAGAGTCGAGCGCGGGATTGTTGGGGTTGCAGATCAGCGTGGCGACGAGGGACATTTGAGGTTTTCGTGAACGAGGGGCAAGTCGGCAGAAAGCATGTTGGCAAGGCCGTGCTTATCGCAGGCCCGACCGCCAGCGGCAAGTCGGCGCTGGCGCTCGAGCTTGCCTGCCGTGCAGGCGGAGTCGTGATTAATGCCGATTCCATGCAGGTCTATCGTGACCTCCGTATCATCACGGCGCGTCCTACGCTCGACGAAGAAGCGCAGGTGCCGCATCGCCTCTACGGCCATGTCGATGCGGCCGTGAATTTTTCGGCCGGCGCCTGGGTGAGCGATGCCGCCAAGGTGCTCGACGAAGTGCGGGCCGAGGGCCGCCTGCCGATCTTCGTCGGCGGCACAGGGCTGTATTTCAAGGCGCTGACGGCGGCCCTTTCGGTGGTGCCGCCGATCCCCGCCGAGGTGCGCGAGGCTGTGCGCGCGCGGCTGGAGCGGAACGGCGTCGAGGCGCTGCATGCGGAACTGGCGCGCCGCGATCCGCGCGCGGCGGAACGACTGAATCTCCGCGACCGCACGCGCATCGCGCGCGCCCTCGAAGTGGTCGAGGCGACCGGGCGTTCACTGCTCGACTGGCACCATGAGGCCCAGCCATCGCTGCTGCCCAAGGACAGCTTTCGGGCGGTGTTTCTCGCCCCGGAGCGTGACGAGCTCTATGCCCGCATCGACGCCCGTTTCGACGCCATGCTGAGGGCCGGCGCGTTGAACGAGGTCGAGCAGCTTGCCGCCCGCGGCCTCGATCCGCTGCTGCCGGCCATGAAGGCCCATGGCGTGCCGGCGCTGATCCGGCATCTGCGCGGTGAGCTCAGCCTCGAGGAGTCCGCGACGATCGGCCGGGCCGATACCCGCCACTATGCCAAGCGGCAATTCACCTGGTTCAGGCACCAATTGCCCGAATTCGAGTGGGTGAGGCCGGCGGAGGCGAGGGGCTGGCTGTCTGCCGCCGCCGATGCGGCCGGGAAGCCCGGTTGACGTGCTTTTGTGCGCGGCTTCCCGAATTTACCTCTCGCCGAACCCCGGGAACGCGGTTACACTGCCAAAATCGCGCGGAAGTGGCCGCTTTGCCTTGACATCGGGGCTTTGGTCGCTATGTTTCGCGCAACCTTTGGGAAGCCGAACGTCTGCCATGCGCAACATTATTGCCAAACTCCTTATCGCCGTCGTACCCAGGCACACCGCCGGGGGTGGCTAGCTGCCATCCACATGACAGGCGGTGTGCATGGGCCCTCTTCGGGGCCTTTTTTATTTCCCGAACCAGACACGAACGAAGCCGCTGGCAACAGCGCATCCGGAGCAAGCCAATGAGCGACAAGAGCCACGATCCGAACCAGATGACCGGCGCAGCGATGATCGTCCGCGCACTGATCGATCACGGCGTGACCGACATTTTCGGCTATCCCGGCGGCGCGGTGCTTCCGATCTATGACGAGATCTTCCAGCAGAGCCAGGTCCAGCACATCCTGGTCCGCCACGAGCAGGGCGCCGGTCACGCCGCCGAGGGCTACGCGCGCTCGACCGGCAAGCCCGGCGTTGCGCTGGTGACCTCAGGTCCCGGCGCCACCAACATGGTGACGCCGCTGACCGACGCGCTGATGGATTCGATCCCGCTGGTCTGCATCTCCGGTCAGGTGCCGACGCATCTGATCGGCAACGATGCGTTCCAGGAATGCGACACCGTCGGCATCACGCGGCCCTGCACCAAGCACAATTGGCTGGTGCGCGACGTCAACGATCTCGCCAAGGTCCTGCACGAGGCCTTCTACGTTGCGACCACGGGCCGTCCAGGCCCGGTGCTGGTCGACGTTCCCAAGGACGTGCAGTTCGCAATCGGCACCTATCATCCGCCACGAAAATCCGACGTGCATCGCTCCTACGCGCCACGCGTGAAGGGCGATGCGACGCAGATCCGCAAGGCCGTGGCGTTGCTCGCGGGCGCCAGGCGCCCTGTGATCTACAGCGGCGGTGGCGTGATCAACTCCGGGCCGGAGGCGACGAAGCTGCTGCGCGAGCTGGTCGAGGTCACGGGCTTCCCGATCACCTCGACGCTGATGGGCCTCGGCGCCTACCCGGCGTCGGGCAAGAACTGGCTGGGCATGCTCGGCATGCACGGCACCTACGAGGCCAACATGACCATGCATGATTGCGACGTCATGCTGTGCGTCGGCGCGCGTTTCGACGATCGCATCACCGGCCGTGTCGATGCGTTCTCGCCGAACTCGAAGAAGATCCACATCGACATCGACCCGTCCTCGATCAACAAGAACATCCGCGTCGACGTGCCGATTATCGGCGATTGCGGCAACGTTCTGGGCGACATCCTGCAAGTGTTCAAGGCGGAGGCGAAGAAGCCCGACATCAAGAGCTGGTGGCAGCAGATCGCGCAATGGCGTGCCCGCAACTCGCTCTATTACAAGAAGAGCAATGACGTCATCCTGCCCCAGCATGCGATCCAGAGCCTGTTCGAGGCCACGCGCGGCAAGGACACCTACATCACGACCGAGGTTGGTCAGCACCAGATGTGGGCGGCGCAATTCTACGGCTTCGAGGAGCCTCATCGCTGGATGACCTCCGGCGGTCTCGGCACGATGGGCTACGGCCTGCCGGCCGCGATCGGCGTGCAGGTCGCCCATCCGGACAGCCTTGTCATCGACATCGCGGGCGATGCCTCGGTGCAGATGACGATGCAGGAGATGTCGACCGCGGTTCAATACGAGCTGCCGATCAAGATCTTCATCCTGAACAACCAATATATGGGCATGGTGCGGCAGTGGCAGCAGTTGCTGCATGGCAACCGGCTGTCGCATTCCTATTCGGAGGCGCTGCCTGATTTCGTCAAGCTCGCGGAAGCCTATGGTGGCGTCGGTCTCCAGGTTACCAAGCCCGCCGATCTCGAAGGTGCCATCAAGGAGATGATCTCGGTCAAGCGCCCCGTGCTGTTCGACTGTCGTGTCGCCGCGCTGGAAAACTGCTTCCCGATGATCCCCTCCGGCAAGGCGCACAACGAGATGCTGTTGCCCGAGCAGGCTAACGACGAGGCCACCGCCAAGGCGTTCGCCGGCGGCAAGGCGCTGGTGTGAGGTCATGTTCGACCTGACGGAGCTCGAGCGCGCACATGCGATCGTGGGGCAGGCGGTGCCGGCAACGCCGGCGCATGCCTGGCCGCTGCTTAGCCGGCGGCTTGGCACGCAGGTCGTGGTCAAGCACGAGAACCATACGCCGATCGGGGCCTTCAAGGTGCGCGGCGGGCTGGTCTATCTCGAACGGCTGAAGCGCGAGCGGCCGAATGGTCCCGGCATCATCTCGGCAACCCGTGGCAATCACGGTCAGAGCCTGGCGTTCGCTGCCAGCCGCCACGGCGTGCCGGCTGTGATCTACGTGCCGCGCGGCAACTCGGTCGAAAAGAACCGTGCCATGAAGGCCTTTGGCGCCGAGCTTGTCGAGCATGGCGAGGATTTTCAGGCCGCCCGCGAGGAAGCCGAGCGCCGCGCGCAGTTCGCCGGCCTTCACATGGTGCCGTCGTTCCATCCGGACCTGGTGCTGGGTGTCGCGACCTACGCGCTGGAGCTGTTCCGCTCTGCGCCCGATCTCGACATTCTCTACGTGCCGATCGGGCAGGGCTCCGGCATCTGCGGCTGCATCATGGCGCGCGACCTGCTCGGCCTGAACACCGAGATTGTCGGCGTGCAGTCGACGGAAGCACCGTCCTACGCATTGTCGTTTGCCGCCGGCAAGGTCGTGACCACCGAGACCGCCAATACGCGCGCCGACGGCATGGCAACGCGCATTCCCGACGCGGATGCGCTCGCGCTGATCCGCAAGGGCGCTTCGCGCATCGTTCAGGTGACCGACGACGAGGTGGCTGCCGCGATCCGCGCCTACTGGACGGACACGCACAATCTCGCCGAAGGCGCCGGCGCGGCCGCACTCGCCGCGGCGTTGCAGGAAAAGAGCAAGCTGAAGGGCAAGCGCGTCGGTCTCGTGCTGTCCGGCGGCAATATCGATTTCGATCTGTTCCGCCGCTGGGTCGGGACGGACGCGCCCGCCAAAGAACTGGGCAAGGCGTGAGGACGAGACAAGAGAGGACGACAATGAATCAGCCCGCATCCGCCTACTTCATCGAAGAGCGCCACGATCCCAACGAGACGCACACGCTTGCGGTGCTCGTCCAGAACGAGCCGGGCGTGCTCGCGCGCGTCATCGGCCTGTTCTCGGGGCGCGGCTACAACATCGAGAGCCTCACGGTCTCGGAGACCGAGGCCCAGAAGCACCTCTCGCGCATCACCATCGTCACCACGGGCACGCCGATGGTGATCGCGCAGATCAAGCATCAGCTCGATCGCATGATCCCGGTCTACCAGGTCGTCGACATGACCGAGACCCGCCGCTCGATCGAGCGCGAGCTGGCGATGGTGAAGGTGCGCGGGCAGGGCGAGCATCGCGTCGAGGCACTGCGGCTGGCCGATGCGTTCCGCGCCCGCGTGATCGACGCCACCACCGAGAGCTTTGTGTTCGAGATCACAGGCAATACGGAGAAGATCAATCAGTTTATCGACCTGATGCGCCCGATCGGTCTTGTCGAGGTGTCGCGCACCGGTGTTGCCGCGATCGGCCGCGGGCCTGAAGGGATGTGAGCCATGCTGGCGCGCGACTGGTATTACAACGAGCGGAACCGTATGGGCATCGAGCCCGCAGTGGCGTCGATCTACGATGCTCACGATGATGCCGATCTGCGGGCGCGCGCCGCACTGAAAATGCTGGGCGTCCAGCGCGGCTGGCGCATCGCCGACATCGGCTGCGGCAACGGCGTTCTCGCCACCGAAGCCGCGCTGATGGGCGCCGATGTCGACGCCATCGACATCTCGCCGGCGATGCTGGCGCTCGCCGAGATCTACGCCCGCGACCGCAAGGCGCCCGTGCGCACGCAGTCCGCCGGTCTGCTCAGCTTCGCCTATCGCCCGGAATCCTACGATCTGATCGTCAGCGAGTTCACGCTGCATCATCTGCCCGACTTCTGGAAGGTCGTGGCGATGTCGCGGATCTTTCGCGCGCTCAAGCCCGGCGCAAGCTTCTATCTGCGCGATATCGTCTATGCCTCGATGCCTGACGCGGTCGAGCGCGACATCGAGCAATGGGCCGACTACCAGATCAAGAACCACGACTTCTCGCGCGAGAGCGTGGTGACGCATATGCGCGACGAATATTCCACCTTCGGCTGGGTGATGGAGCGGATGCTGACCGACGTCGGCTTCACGCTGGTCTCGGCCGACTATCACGCGCCGATGCACGGCACTTATCTCCTACGCAAACCCAAAGCCGGCGAGCAAGGCTAGACAGAAGAACAAGCAGGGCTGCACGAGAGGCAGAACCGAGAACAACAATGAAGCCGGCCGATATCCTCATCGCCCTCATGGTGGCGATCATCTGGGGGCTCGCCTTCGTGGCGAGCCGGATCGCGCTCGACGAGCTTTCGCCGGAGCTGATGACGGCGTTGCGCTTTGCGATCGCCGCGGTGCCGTGCCTGTTCATCCGCAAGCCGAAGGTCGCCTGGTCACTTCTCATCGCAATCAGCTTCACGCTGTTCCTCGGCCAGTTCCTGTCTCAGGCCTATGGCATCGCCCACGGCGTGCCGGTGGGCCTGACCAGCGTCGTGGTGCAGAGCCAGGCGCTGTTCACGATCGGCTTTGCCGCGCTCGCCTTTGGCGAGCGGCCGACGCCCATGCAGACGCTGGGCATCGTCATTGCTGCGATCGGCCTGCTGATGATCTGCGGCACCGTCGGCTATGATTTCAGCGTTGCCGCATTCGCTGTGCTGATGATCTCGCCGATCAGTTTTGCCGTCGGCAATCTGCTGCTGCGCGGTGCTCGCGGCGTGCCGATGTTCGATCTGTTTGCCTGGCTGTGTCTCGCTGCCGCGGTGCCGCTGTTCGCGCTGGCGCTGATCGCGGACGGGCCGGCATCGACCTTGACGTCGCTGACGCATATCTCGCTGAGATCGGCGCTCTGCATGCTGATGCTCGGCGGCATTTCCACCAGCATCGCCTATTGGCTCTGGGGCCGCCTTTTGCGCGATTATGCGGCGGCGCAGGTGGTGCCATTCGCGCTGCTGGTGCCGTTCGTCGGCTCAGCCGCCTCCAGCATCGTGTTCGGCGAACGGTTCGGCCCGCTGCGCCTCGCCGGCATGCTCACCGTGATCGGCGGTATCGCCGTGATGGTGCTGGCGAAGCGTCCGCAAATCCTGCCGAAGACCGCGTGAGGTGAGCATGACCCACTCGCTATTCTATGCCTTTCTCGCCTTCATGGTGGTGATGTATTTCACCCCCGGGCCGAATAACATCATGCTGCTGGCCTCGGGCCTGACCTACGGCTTCCGGCGTACCATCCCTCACATCGCGGGCATCGTCCTTGGCTTCGCCTTCATGGTCGGTGCCGTCGGCCTCGGGCTCGGCGCCGTGTTTCTGGCCTATCCAATCCTCCAGACCATCCTGAAATATGCCGGTGCGGCCTACCTGATCTATCTTGCCGTCGTCATCGCCATGTCCGGTCCGGCCAAGCCGGGCGAGGCAGACGGCCGCGGCCCGATGTCGTTCTGGGGCGCGGCCATGTTTCAGTGGATCAATGCCAAGGGCTGGGTGATCGTGATCGGCACCATCACCGCCTATGCGGCGATTGCCCAGTTCCCGGTCAACATCGCGATCCAGACCCTGATCAGCCTGTTGGTCGGCACCGCCTCGACCGTGGTCTGGGCTTTATTCGGCACTGCACTGAGGCCGGTGCTGACCTCGGAGCGGCTGGTCCGCGCCTTCAATATCCTGATGGCGCTCTTGCTGCTCGCCTCCCTCTACCCCGTTTTCATGGATGCATGATGTCGCGGATTTCCATGCAGAAACGGGTTTCCCTAAAGGCTGAAAATGCTCTAGACAGCCCCCGAAATCCGCAAATTCCACCCTTCGGACCCTGACCCATCGGCCGATTTCCGGCCCTCAACGAGGAAACGACTATGCGTGTTTATTACGATCGCGACGCCGACCTGAACCTGATCAAGGGGAAGAAGGTCGCCATCGTCGGCTATGGCAGCCAGGGCCACGCCCATGCGCTCAATCTGAAGGACTCCGGCGTCAAGGACGTCGCCATTGCGCTGCGCAAGGATTCGAGCTCGGTCAAGAAGGCCGAAGCCGCCGGCTTCAAGGTGATGGAAGTGGCCGAAGCCGCCAAATGGGCCGACCTCGTCATGATGCTGACCCCGGACGAGCTCCAGGGCGACATCTATCGCGAGCACCTGCACGACAACATGAAGAAGGGCGCGGCCCTGGTGTTCGCGCACGGCCTCAACGTCCACTTCAATCTGCTCGACCCGCGCGCCGATCTCGACGTGCTGATGATCGCGCCGAAGGGCCCCGGCCACACCGTGCGCTCGGAATATCAGCGCGGTGGCGGCGTGCCCTGCCTGATCGCGATCGCCAAGGACGTCTCGGGCAATGCCCATGATCTCGGCCTGTCCTACGCTTCGGCTGTCGGCGGCGGCCGTGCCGGCATCATCGAGACCACCTTCAAGGAAGAGTGCGAGACCGACCTGTTCGGTGAGCAGGTCGTGCTCTGCGGTGGCTTGGTCGAGCTGATCAAGGGCGGCTACGAGACTCTGGTCGAAGCCGGCTACGCGCCGGAGATGGCCTATTTCGAGTGCCTGCACGAAGTGAAGCTGATCGTCGACCTGATCTATGAAGGCGGCATCGCCAACATGAACTACTCGATCTCCAACACCGCTGAGTACGGCGAGTACGTCACCGGCCCGCGCATCGTCACCGCCGAGACCAAGGCCGAGATGAAGCGCGTTCTCGCCGACATCCAGGGCGGCAAGTTCGCCCGCGACTGGATGCTGGAGAACAAGGTCAACCAGACTTCGTTCAAGGCGACCCGCGCCAAGCTCGCCGCGCACCCGATCGAGGAAGTCGGCGCGAAACTCCGCGACATGATGCCCTGGATCAAGAAGGGCGCGCTGGTCGACAAGTCGAAGAACTGACGGCATCGCCGTCATTCCGGGTTCGCGCTAAGCGCGCCCCGGAATGACGAATGAAGCACAAGCTTCGCTCGCCAAACCAAATTTTAAATCTTCGCGATTATTTGTGAGCGAGATCGCAATCAGCGGTCTCGCTCTTTCCTTCTCGCGCGAAGCATTGCTGCTTCATTCAAATTCTTCGCGCCTTGATGTGCTTTCCCAGAGCGAAGAACTGACGCTTAAACCACATTCTTGAGTTCGCGTCGTTTTTCAGGACCTTTTTTAGAAGCCGTGATCGCCAAAAGCGCAATGCACTCAGCGGCTAGAAGTCGGCTCTTCATCCGCGCTCTCAAGGCATCATCGATCGCGGTTGGCAACGTTCGCACGCCGCTTCATCTTAAGAACGCACACCCGATACGCCTTCTTGCAAGCCGTCCTCTCAGCTCGCCGTGATGGCTTGCCCGCGCGGGTGGCGGGCCTTTGCGATCATCCGCAGCGCCATGACCGCGAGCAGCGGAATGAGGAACGCGGCGTAGGCCGGCATCGCCGGCACGCGCTTGCCGAACGACACCATGAACTGGACCCAGAGATAGTAGCCGCCGACGAGGTGCAGCGTGCGCCAGGCCCGCGGTCCGAGCAGTGCGGCAGCACGATCGAACGAGGTCGCGCTCATGGCAATGATCATGGCATAGCCGATGCCGCCGAAGATGTAGGAGGCCGGCGAAGTGGCTTCCGCAAAGCCTGCTGGATCCATCCTGGCGAAGCCGACGATCGCCACCGCATGGATGGCGTGGGAGACCGCAAAGCTCAGGCCAAGATAGCGGCGGTTGCGCCGCTGCCAGCGCGTCCAGGCGTTGGGCCACAGTCGGGCCACCGCTGCAGCGCTGAAGGCCAGACAGAACAGCAGCAGCGAGCTGCGCGCCGTGAAGCGGATCACCATGCGGACGCCCTCGACCTCGAACTGGCGCATCGAGGCGATCCACAAGCTCAAGGCGATCAGGTTCAGCGTGAGCACGGCAAGCAGCCGCCAGCCTTCGAACCAGTTGTGGCGCTGTGACATCGTAGCGGTCTCCTCCGTCATGTAATCATCGATTACATTTCGAGCTGGCATGATCGTCAATAGTGTAATCGATGCTTACATTCACGTTCGGGTGATGCTAGGAAGCGGTCATGCCCGCCCGTCAGTCCCCTAGGCCCCGGATTTCAAAGCCCCGCACCCGTCGACAGGCACCGGGAGCCCGGCCCTATCACCACGGTGACCTCCGCCGGGTGCTGATCGATGCTGCGTTGCAACTGGCGGCCGAAGGAGCCGAGGTCTCCGTGCGCGAGGCCGCGCGCCGCGCCGCGGTGTCGCCGGGGGCGCCCTTCCGGCACTTTCCCAACCGCGACGCCTTGATGGCTGCGGTGGCCGAGGAGGCGCAGCGGCGCTTTCGCGCCGAGATCGAGGCTGCGCTGGCGGAAGCGAGCTCCACCGATCCGCTGGCGCGCTTCCGCGCCTTCGGCATCGCCTATGTGCGCTGGGCGATGCACAACCCCGCGCATTTCGAGATCATTTCCACGGGACGCTATTTCGCGTATGGCAGCTCGGCCGAATTGCTCCGCGACAACGCCGAGCTCGTGGCGCTGACCGAACGGATGTTGGCAGAGGCGGCCGCGCAGGGCCTGCTGCGCTCGCCGGATCTGAAACGTATCCTGATCGCCGGCCGCGCTCTGATCTACGGCTTTGCCCGCATGCACCTCGACGGCCATTTCCCGCGCTGGGGCGTCGAGGAGGGGGAGATCGAGCGGATGGCGGAGGGCGTGATCGATCTGTTCATCGCCGGGATCGCCAAGAGCTAGGTCATCCAAGTGCGGGCCCTTCGCCGTCCGCTAACATTAAGCGAAGGTCGGATCGTCGCGCGCGTTGCCTGTTCGTGACCGTTCCATTACAGTTTTGTGACACGGTGCAGCCGGCTGCGCCGTCCGCCTTGGCGGCCTCGAGGCTGGCCAGACGGCTTGGCATCACCGCGCCGGACCCAAGTTCAGCGTGCCGTCGATGGCGTCCGCGCCCAATCCAGGTCCTTCTGCCACCACCGCCGTTCTGGCGAGCGTCGCTGCGGTCGGCATCTGGCGGCTGCTGGCGGTGGCCGCGCCGCATGTCGCTGCTCTTGCGTTGATGTACGAGACCGAGACCGATTTCGGCTCGCGCCTGTCCTTCCTGCTCGCCTGGGGCATTCTCAACTTCTTCTGGATCACGCTGCTGCGCCGGCCGGCACTCTCGGGCGCATTGTCGCTGACTATGGTCGTGATGTTGGTGCTGCTGTCCCGGCTCAAGCACGACGTCGTGCAGATGACGGTGAACTTCATCGACCTGATGATGATCGATCGCGACACGGTCGCGTTCCTGTTCACGATCTTCCCGAATTTGCGCTGGTCGGTGATCGGGGCGGGCCTTGTCACGCTGCCGCTGATGTATGCGCTGTGGTGGCTCGATCCGTTCCGCATCCGCCGCCTTCCAGCGCTGGCCTGCAAGCTCGCCTGTCTCGCCGCCCTGGTTTTCTATTCCGCCTATCATCCGGACGAGGCCTGGCGCGGCTATTACGACGACGGCTATCTTTCGAAGTTCTTCCGCTCCGGCGTCACTGCGGTGTCCGATTTCGTGGAGTACGGCTTCATGGAGTCGGCCGCCGCGACCAATGAGCGGCTCAATATACCGCTGGTCGACGCCTGCCACCCGGCGGGCCGCCGACCGAACATCATCATGATCCATGATGAATCGAGCTTCGATATCCGCGCCGCGCAGGGCATCAAGGTGCCACCGGGCTACGGCAGTCATTTCAAGTCCTGGGACGGCAAGGAGCGCACCTTCCTGGCTGAAAGCAATGGCGGGCCGAGTTGGTTCACCGAATACAACGTGCTGGCGGGTCTGTCCTCGCGCTCGTTTGGCCGCTTTGCCTATTTCGTGACGCGCCTTGCGTCGGGCCGCGTCGAGCGTGGCCTGCCGCTCAGCTTACGCCGTTGCGGCTATGACACCATGTCGCTCTACCCTGCCTATGGCGGCTTCATGAGCGCACGCGGCTTCCAGATGACGACCGGTGTCGAGCGCTTTCTCGATTCTCATGATCTCGGCGCCAAAGACGTCGAGCCCGACAGCTTCTTCTACGACAAGGCGCTGCGGTTGATGGCCGAGCGCACGCCGAACAAGCCGCTGTTCACCTTCATCTATCTCGGCGCCAACCATTTCCCCTGGGAGACGCGCTTCCGTCCCGACCTGCTGCCGAACTGGCGCGCACCGGGCAACCTGCCGTCCATCGACGAATATCTGCGCCGCCAGGTCATGAGTGCCGAGCAATACAAAGCCTTCCTCGCGGGCTTGACCAAGAATTTTCCGGGCGAGCCGTTCCTGATCGTGCGCTATGGCGATCACCAGCCGGAGTTCGCTCCTGCTATCCTCGAGCCCGGGCTCGACGAAGGCGCGATCGGCAAGAGGCTCGACGCCTATGATCCGCGCCTCTACGCCACCTATTACGCCATCGACGCGCTCAATTTCGAGCCGGTGAAGAGCGACGCCGTGATGGACACGATCGATGGTCCCTATCTGCCGCTGGTGATCCAGGAGGCTGCCGGCATCCCGCTCGATCCGTCGTTCGCGGAGCAGAAGGAGATCATGCTCCGCTGCAAGGGCATCTTCTACGGCTGCAAGGACGGCGCCGAGGCGCGGCGGCTGAACCGGCTGCTGATCGATGCGGGGATGATCCGGGGGCTGTAGCGCCGGCGAACAATATATATCGCCTTACGACATATTAATCGTCGGGATGCGCGAGGTGCATTTCAAACTAAAGTCTGAGCAAAAAATACCTGAAATCACCGACTTGTAATTGGGGCGGCGCCTCATTTCCCAAACTTTGTCACGATTTCTCCCATCATCCGGCAAGCCGTCGCCGTCGTCTTTCAGGCGGCGTCATCCATCTCTGGGTCCATTTTCCTTGCAGGAGTATCATCCATGCGAGCGCTTGATGCTGCGCGTCTTGCATTTGCCCTTTTGCTGCTCAGCTCGACGGCTTACGCGGCCGAACCGGCGCAGGACATCAAAGGTCTCTACCTCATGACGGATTATCCGGCCGTCACGGTGCGGCCGGGGACAACGACCAATGTTTCGCTGCGGTTGCACGACTATGGTCTCGCGCCGGCGCGCTACCAGCTTTCGGTCTCCGGCGTGCCGAGCGGCTGGTCCGCGACATTGCTGGGCGGCGGCCAGCCGGTTGGTGCAGCGATGCCGGCGCCCGATGGCAGTGTGGCGCTCCAGCTTCGGCTCGACATCCCCGCCACCAGCGATCTCACCGCTCATACGCTTACGGTCAAGGCGGAGGGGCAGGGCACCAACGCCGAACTTCCCATAGCCGTCTCGCTCGCCAAGGAGCTGCCCGCCAAGCTCTCGGTCAAGTCGGGCCTGCCCTCGCTGCGTGGTAGCCCGAAATCGAATTTCGATTACACGCTCTCGATCAAGAACGATTCGGGTCGCAACGTTGTGGCCAGCTTCGCGGCCGATGCGCCCGCCAATTTCGAAACCTCCTTCACCGAAGCCTATGGCACGCAGGAGCTGTCATCGATCCCGATTGACGCCGGTCAATCCAAAGACGTCAAGCTGAAGGTGCGGCCACCCAGCTCGACCGCTGCCGGACATTTTCCGGTGAAGGTCACGGTGAAGGCGGGCGACGCTTTGGCCTCGACCGAGCTTGCGCTCGACGTTGTCGGCGAGCCGCAGCTTCAGATCTCGGGCCGCGATGGCCTGCTGAGCGCGCGGGCCGTCGCGGGCAAGCAGAGCTCGATCCCGATCGTCGTGAGCAACAATGGAACGGCGCCGGCCGAGAATATCAGCCTCGCCGCCACGGCGCCGAACGGCTGGAAAGTGACCTTCGAGCCGGCGTCGATCGATCATCTCGTGCCCGGCAAGGATAGCGAGGTGCAGGCGCTGCTCACGCCCAGCGACAAATCCTTGGCCGGCGATTATCAGGCCAACATCCGCGCCACGTCCAGGGGTGAGACCGCCTCGAGCCAGTTCCGCATCACCGTCGGCACCTCCACCGTATGGGGCATGGCCGGAGCCGGCGTCATCGGCGTTGCGTTGTTGTTGATGCTGGGCGCCGTTGCGAGGTTCGGACGGCGATGAGCGAGCAACCCACCGAGACCAGGACTCCACCGCAGGTTCCGGTCATCCATGCGCGCGGCCTGACCCGATGCTACGGCGATAAAGCGGTCGTCGATGGCATCGACCTCGACATCGCCAGGGGCGAGGTGTTCGGCTTGCTCGGCCCGAACGGCGCCGGCAAGACCACGACCATCCTGATGATGCTGGGCCTTACCGAGATATCATCGGGCGAGATGAGCGTGCTCGGCTTCAATCCGGCGCGCGAGCCGCTCAAGGTCAAGCGTCGCGTCGGCTATCTGCCTGATGCCGTCGGCTTCTATGACCAGCTCACGGCGACAGAGAACCTCGCCTACACAGGCAAGCTGATGGGGCTCGCCCGCGCGGAGCGTGCGCGCAGGATCGAGCAGGCGCTCTGGCGCGCCGGGCTGACCGAGGTTGCCTCGAAGCGGGTCGCGACCTTCTCGCGCGGCATGCGGCAGCGGCTGGGCCTCGCCGAGATCATCATGAAGCGGGCCGAGATCGCGGTCCTGGACGAGCCGACGTCGGGCCTCGATCCGCAGGCGACCCAGGAGTTTCTGGGCATGATCGGAGAACTCAAGGCCGAAGGCATCACGGTGCTGCTGTCGTCCCATATGCTCGATCAGGTTCAGCGCATTTGCGACCGTGTCGCGTTGTTCAGGGCCGGTCACATCGTGCTGATGGGGGCGGTGCCTGAGCTCGCGGTCAAGGTGCTGGGCGCTGGCTTTGTCGTGGAGGTCGAGGCCGAGGGGCTTGGTCTCGCCCGGCGGCTCGCCATGATCCCTGGCGTCACGCATGTCGAGACACTCTCCGTCAATCGCTTTCGCATGACGGCTGAGCGCGACGTGCGGCCGGATGCGGCGCGCGCGGTGGTCGCGGTTGACGGTTCCTTGCGCAGACTGTCCGTCGATGAGCCGAGCCTCGAAGCGATCTACACACGCTATTTCCAGGACCTGCCTGCGGGAGGCGCTCGTCATGCGGCGTGAGGGATCACCGTTTCAGGGAATGTCGACCGTCTTCGTCAAGGAGCTCGCCGACCATATTTCCAGCGTCCGGATGCTGATGCTGCAGCTCCTGATCGTCTTCACGGCGCTCGCCGCGCTGTACGAGGCGATCAACAGTCTCAGGCAGAACACCGCCGAGGATCCGTTCCTGCTGCTGCGGCTGTTTACGATCGACCAGGCGCCGTTACCGTCCTTTGTCGCGATCCTCGGCTTCCTCATCCCGCTGATGGCGATTGGACTTGGCTTTGACGCAGTCAATGGCGAGCACAACAGGCGAACCTTGTCGCGCATCCTGGCGCAGCCGATCTATCGTGATGCTTTGCTGATGGGAAAGTTCCTTGCGGCGCTCGCGACCATCGGTATCAGCCTTGCCGCCCTCTGGTTGCTGGTGATCGGCCTCGGCCTGATCTTTCTCGGCGTGCCGCCCGGCAGCGAGGAGGTCGCGCGATCGCTCGTGTTCCTGGTTGTGGCGATCTTCTACGCGGGTGTCTGGTTGTCGCTGGCGATGCTGCTGTCCACGGTGTTCCGGTCGGCTGCCACCGCGGCCTTGGTCTCGCTGGGTATCTGGCTGTTCCTGACGATACTGTGGCCGATGCTGGCCCCGGCCCTGGCACAGGTGGTCGCGCCTCCTGACCCGCGCTATGCGCTGCTCGGCCTGAACGATCCGGCAACGACAGTGTGGGCCCAGGAGTTGTTGCGGCTATCGCCGAACGATCTGTTCGAAGAAGCGATGCTTGCCGTGCTGTCACCGACAACCCGCTCACTCGGACCGGTGTTCCTCGATCAGCTCCGCGGCGCCGTCATCGGCGCGCCGCTGCCCTTCGGCGAAAGCGTCATGCTCGCCTGGCCGCAGACCGTCGGCCTCATCGCCGGCACCATCATTCTGTTCGTCTTCAGCTATGTGCTGTTTCAGCGCCAGGAGGTGAGGGCGTGAACTGATTGCGCTTTGCCCTCTCATCCTCCAAGAGATGGGCACGAGGGGGTGGCCGGTGTCCCCTGCGGCTACCCCCTCAACTCCATCTATGGTCGCCCGATCTTCTCCCACAGCCACTTCGCGACCGCATCCGGCGAGGAGTTCGCATCGTTGCCGCTGGCGCGCAGGTTTGCCTCGCGCATGGTGGAGATGTCGATCTTGCCGAGCAGCGGGCTCAGCGCCGCCTTGAGCCGCTCGTCGCCGGCGCGCTTCGGCGCCAGCAGCAGGATCGCGTCGTAGGGCGGGATCGCCTGCTTGGGATCGTCGAGGGCCACCAGATCATATTTCGCGATCAGGCCGTCGCTGGTGTAGCCCGCGATCACGTCGACCTCGCCGCTCGCCACCGCCGCATACATGAAGTCCGGTTGCATCTGGCGCTGGGCGCCGAACTGAAGGCCGTAAGCCTTCTGCAACGCCGCCCATTCCGGACGTGAGAAGAACTCGTAGTCGCCGGCGATCGACATCGTCGAGGTGTGCGCGGCGAGATCGGCGATGGTGTGGACGCCGAGCGCGTCGGCGCGCTTTTTCGGCATCACCAGCGCATAGGCATTCTCGAAGCCGAGCTCGCCGAGCAGGGTGATGTTGTCCTTGGCGAGCGCCGTCTTCAACTCCGCCACCAGCTCTGCGCGCGGCTTGATATCGGTGCGGTGCAACTGATTGGCCCAGAGCGTGCCGGAATAATCGACATAGAGATCGATATCCCCGGCCTTCAACGCCCCGAAGACCACGCTCGAGCCGAGGCCGGATCGCGCCGTTGCGGAGAGGCCTGCGGCCTGGAGGCGGTCGCGAAGCAGGGCCGAGAGCACATATTGCTCGGCAAAGGTTTTCGCGCCGACAACGTAGCCGGACGACGAGCGTCCCATCGTCGGCACCAGCGTCGCCGCAACCAGCGCCGCGATCCCGGCCGCGCCGAGCGCAGTACGCAAGCGGCCGCGCTGACGCAGGCCGCCCTCGATCAGGCCGAGCAGCTGATCGACGGCGAGCGCCAGCAGGGCCGAGGCGACGCAGCCGAACAGCACAAACACCCAGTTCTGGGTCTGGAGTCCGGCGAAGATGTAATTGCCGAGGCTGGTCTGCCCGATCGGCGTCGACAGCGTGGCGGTGCCGATCACCCACACCGAGGCGGTGCGGATGCCGGCCATCATCACCGGCAGAGCCAGCGGCAACTCGACCATGACCAACGACTGCCGTGGGGTCATGCCGACGCCCTTGGCGGCTTCGATCAATGCGGGATCGATGCCGTTCAGTCCGGTGATGCCGTTGCGCAGCACCGGCAGCATCGAATAGAGCGCCAGCGCCAGCATCGCCGGCAGGAAGCCGAACGCGGAGAAGGAAACGCCGAACCACTTCAGTGCCAGGGAGGCGGCGAGCAGCAACAGCGGGTAGAACAATGCGAGCAGCGCCAGCCCCGGCACCGTCTGCACGATGCTGGCGAGGGCGAGCAGGATGGCGCGCGGCGCCGGACGATTGCGCGTCAGGATGGCGAGCGGCAGGCTGACAACGAGGCCAAGCGCGAGCGCGGCGAGGCTCACCCGCACATGATTGCCGAGATAGTCGGGCAGATGCGACAGCGCCTCGCCCCAACGCGGATCGTTGAAAAGGCTCATGCCGCACCGCCCTGTCGCAGCAGCGCGTTCAGCCGCTCGACCTGGCGGCGGGGCGTGCGCAGCAATTCCAGCACATAGGCATCGCTGCTCGCTGACAGCTCCGCCGGCGTACCTTGCGCGAGCAGCCTTCCGCCGCGCATCACCGCGATCCGGTCGGCGAGCAAGATCGCCTCCGTCATATCATGCGTGATCATGACGGTGGTCAGGCCGAGCTTGCGGTGCAGCTCGCGAAAATCCTCGCCGAGGGCGTCGCGGGTGAGGGGGTCGAGCGCGCCGAACGGCTCGTCCATCAGCATGATGCGGGGCTTGGCGGCCAGTGCCCGCGCCACGCCAACGCGCTGGCGTTCGCCGCCCGAGAGCGCTTCCGGCAGCCGGTCGCGATGGGAGGCACGGTCGAGCTGCATCAGCTCGATCAACTCGTCGACGCGCGCGACAATCTCGGCTGCGGGCGCGCCGAGCAGTTTTGGCGTGATCCCGATATTGTCGGCGACGCTCAGATGCGGAAACAGCCCGCCGCTCTGGAAAACGTAGCCGATCCGGCGCCGCAGTGCGACCGGATCGATGTCCTGCACGTTCCTGCCCTCGACCGTGATGGTGCCGCCATCGGGCTCGATCAGCCGGTTGACGAGCCGCAGCAGCGTCGTCTTGCCCGAGCCCGAGCGGCCGACGACGGCCAGAAGCTCGCCCTCGGCGATGTCGAGCGACACATCGTCGACGGCCCTGAGGGCGCCGAAGCTCTTGCTGACGTTTCGGTAGCTGATCGCCGGCTTGGAAGGCATCGCTGACGGGCTCGCTGTTCTCTTACCCTCCCCCTCAGGTGAGAGCAGGGCCAAGGCCCATGCGTAGCACGCCTGGTCGCTTGATTGAACTTGGTCGCGCGAGCGGCTAAGGCATCAAGCCAAGTTTGGAGGGAACATATGACAACGCCCACGGCAGTGGCGCTGGAAGATGCCAAGGTTGCGTTCCGGCTGGGGGACGGACGGGTCTATACAGCGGTGGAGAAGGCCCATCTCACAGTCGCCCAGGGCGAGTTCGTCGCCATTGTCGGGCCGACCGGCTGCGGAAAATCCACGCTGCTCAACGTCGCCGCCGGCCTGCTCAAGCCTGCCGCCGGCAGCGTCAGGATTTTTGATCGGCCGCTCGCGGGGCTGAACCGGGATGCCGGCTATCTGTTCCAGGCCGACGCGCTGTTCCCCTGGAAGACTGCGCTCGACAACGTTGCCATCGGCCTCGAGATCAGGGGCACGGCGCGCGCCGAGGCGCTACCCCAGGCGCAGAAATGGCTGACGTCCGTGGGCCTCGGCGCCTTTGCGGGCCGCTATCCCCACATGCTCTCAGGCGGCCAGCGCAAGCGCGTGGCGCTGGCGCAGGTCCTGATCCGCGATCCCAAAATCCTCCTCATGGACGAGCCGTTCGGGCCCCTCGATGCGCAGACGCGGCAAGTCATGGGCAATCTGCTGCTCGATCTCTGGAACGCCGACCGCAAGGCCGTGCTGTTCGTGACGCATGACCTAGAGGAGGCCATCGCGCTCGCCGACCGCGTCGTGATCATGTCGGCGGGGCCGTCCTCGCGCATCATCGGCGATTGGCGTGTCACGCTTCCCCGCCCGCGCGACATTTTCGAGGTGCGGCTGGACAAGGAGTTCCATGCGCTGCATCGCGAGATCTGGAGCGTGCTCAAGGACGAGGTGATGAAGGGCTACGCGCAATCCACCCACGCGGCGGAGGCGGTCTGATGTCGCGCGTCGCGCTGCTTGCGCTGCAGCTCCTGGTCGCGATCGTCGGCATCGTGCTGTGGCAGTTGCTGTCGACGGTGCCGGTGTTCGGCAAGATCCTGCTGCCGCCGTTCTTCTTTTCCAATCCGGTCGATGTGCTCGATCAGATCGTCAAATGGTTCGTCTCCGGCGTGATCTGGAAGCATCTCGGCATTACGCTCATGGAATCGATCCTGGCCTTCGTGATCGGATCGCTCGGCGGCGTTCTCATCGGCTTCTGGTTCGCGCGCCAGCCGCTGGTTGCCGCCGTGTTCGACCCTTACGTGAAGATGGTCAATGCGTTGCCGCGCGTGGTGCTGGCGCCGATCTTCGCGCTGTGGCTGGGCCTCGGCATCTGGTCCAAGGTTGCGCTCGGCGTGACGCTGGTGTTCTTCATCGTGTTCTTCAACGTCTATCAGGGCGTCAAGGAAGTCAGCCGCACCGTGCTCGACAATGGCCGCATGCTCGGCATGAGCGAGGGGCAGTTGATGCGGCACGTCTATTGGCCGTCGGCGCTGTCGTGGATGTTCTCCTCGCTGCACACGTCAGTGGGTTTCGCCGTGGTCGGCGCCGTCGTCGGTGAATATCTGGGGTCGGCGGCCGGCCTTGGCTATCTCATTCAGCAGGCCGAGGGCGTGTTCGATGTCGCCGGCGTGTTCGCCGGCATGTTCGTGCTGTCGGCCTTCGTCATCCTGATCGATTTCGGGGTCACGCTGGTGGAGCGGCGTCTGCTGGTCTGGCGGCCGACCGTAGACGGCCGCGGGTAGGCGTATCCGTTAGTCGCCTTCTCAAGCCCACCCTGCTGCTCTATGGTGCCGCCAGCCGAACGGAGGAAACCAATGAAGAACACGATTGCCAGGCTCGCCGGCGCCTTGCTTGCGCTGACGCTCACCACCTCGCTTGCCGCAGCGCAAAGCAAAGTCACCGTTGCGGTCGGGGGCGGCGCGTGCCTGTGCTATCTGCCGACGGTGCTTGCCAAGCAGCTTGGCGAGTACGAGAAGGCCGGCCTCAATGTCGATCTGGTCGACCTCAAGGGCGGCTCGGACGCGCTCAAGGCCGTGCTCGGCGGCAGCGCCGACGTCGTATCCGGCTATTTCGACCATTGCGTCAACCTGGCCGCCAAGAAGCAGGAGTTGCAGGCCTTCGTGGTCTATGACCGCTATCCCGGCCTCGTGCTGGTGGTGGCGCCTTCGCATACGGCCGACATCAAGTCGATCAAGGATCTTGCCGGCAAGAAGGTCGGCGTCAGCGCACCCGGCTCCTCGACCGATTTCTTCCTGAAATATCTCCTGAAGAAGAATGGTCTCGACCCCGCCGGTACCGCCGTCATCGGCGTCGGCCTCGGCGCCACCGCGGTGGCTGCGATGGAGCAGGGGCAAATCGACGCCGCGGTGATGCTCGATCCCTCCGTCACGGTGCTCAAGGGCAGCCATCCGGACTTGCGTATCCTCAGCGACACCCGGACACAAAAGGACACGCTCGAGACCTTCGGCGGTGAATATCCGGGTGGCGCGCTATACTCGACGGCGGCCTGGGTCGCTGGCCACGAGAAGGAGGTGCAGGCGCTCACCAACGCGATGCTGTCGACGCTCGCCTGGATCCATTCGCACTCTCCAGAGGAGATCATGGCGAAGATGCCGGAGGAGATGGTCGGCAAGAACAAGGACCTCTATCTCGCTGCGCTGAAGAACACGATCCCGATGTTCTCCGAGACCGGCAAGATGGACCCGAAGGGCGCGGATGCCGTGCTCGCGGTGTTCAGCGTCGGCTCGCCGGAGGTCGCGAACGCCAAGATCGACGTCAACAAGACATTTACCAACAAGTTCGTCGACCAGGCCAAGAAGACCACGGGGAGCGCCAAATAACTGACGCGAAGTCGTAGTAACAAGGCGTCATGACGTCATTGGTCATTCATCGCGTCACGACGCTCGACCTTGCCGTGCGGCCGGTCGTCTGGCCGTTCGCGCAGGAACGGCGCGCCGAGATCGCGGCGCATTTCGCCGAGAAGCAGCGTGAGCGGCCTAAGCTCTGGAACGGCCGTGTCCTGCTCGGGCGCGATGCCGTGTTCGGTGACGGTCATCTTGCCGCGACCTATTTCGAGACCGATTTCGCCAGTTTCCTCGCCTGGCGCGACTGGGGCTTTCCCGACAAGGCCGTGTTCAACGGCTTTGGCATGGGCGCGCTGCGCGCCTCGGACGGCGCCTTCATCATGGGCGAGATGGCGCACCACACTGCGAATGCCGGCCGCATCTATTTCCCCTCCGGTACGCCCGACCTCGATGACGTCACGGAGGGAGTCCTCGACATTCCCGGCAGTGTCATCCGAGAACTCGGGGAAGAGACCGGGCTGACCACGGCCGACTACTGGGCCGAGCCGGATTGGCACTGCATCGTCACGGGCCCCTCGATTGCAATGATACAGGTCCTCAACCTTGATGTGCCGGGCGACGTGGCCCGCGCCCGGATCCAGGCCAATCTTGCACGCGAGACCGAGCCCGAACTGTCGGCCATTCATCTCGTGCGCGGAATCGGCGATCTCACGCCGGCCATGCCGCGATTTGTCACGGCCTTCGTCGAGCAGCAGTTCGCCTCGCGCTGAGCGCGAGGCTTGACATCGCCGCGCGCAGCCCATGTGATGGGCAAAAAGCAAAAGCAACAAGAATACGACGCATAATCGTCCAGGGAGGTTTAGATGCGCCTGCGCATGGCTGCCCGCTTGGTAGGTGGGCTGTTGATCGCGATTGCGACGATGGGCCTGACGGCTTCGGCCAAGGCTGAAGACAAGGCTCAGGACAAGAAAATCAAGATCGGCGTGATTTTCGACCTGACCGGCCCGCTCGCGGGCGGCGGCTCTGAGCTCGAATATCTCGGTACCAAGATCATCCTCGACCATTTCACCAAGACCGGCGTCGAGGGCTACAAGGTCGAGGCCGTTTACGCCGACGCACAGAGCAAGCCCGACGTCGCCATCAACGAATCCGTCCGCCTGCTCGAGCAGGAGAAGGTCGACATGGTGCTCGGCTTCTTCTCGTCGGCGCAATGCGTGCCGGTGGCCGCCCGCGTCGAGCAGCTCAAGAAGTTCATGTGGATGACGACCTGCATCTCGTCTGCCGTGTTCGCTGACAAGAACTACAAATACGTCTTCCGTCCGCAGGCCAGCGGCGATCAGTTCGGCGCGATGACGATGGATTTCATTGCGCAGAACGCTCAGGCGAAGTTGGGCAAGGAGCCGAAGGACCTCCGCGTCGCCATCATCCACGAGGATGGCTCCTATGGCGTCGACGTCGCCAAGGGCAACGAGGCCGGCGCCAGGAAGGCCGGCTTCAACATCGTGCTGAAGGAGGGCTATTCGGCCACCGCGCCGGATCTCTCCGCGCTGGTGACCAAGCTCAAGCGTGCCAAGCCTGACGTCATTTTCCACACCGGCTACAACCCTGATATCACGCTGCTGTTGCGGCAAGCACGCGAGCAGGGGCTGAAGTTCGCAGCGCTCGTCGGCCACGGCGCGGGCTACGGCGTCTACGAAAAGCTCAAGGAGGGGATGGGCGCTGACGCGAGCTACGTCTTCAACGCCGATCCGATCTCGATCTGGCTCGCCAACCAGAAGACCATGGATCCGAAGCTTGCCCCCGTCATCAAGATGGTCGGCGAGGAGTTCGACAAGATCAAGCCCGGCGTTGCTATCCGCTCGGCTCATGTCGGCATCGGCGCGTCCAACACCTACGTCTTCATGGATGACGTGCTGCCGCGCGCGATCAAGAAGTATGGCGGGGTTGATCCGGAGGCGTTGCGCAAGGCTGCGCTGGATACCGATATCCCCGAGGGCGGCACCATGCTCGGCTTCGGCGTCAAGTTCTTCGGTGAGGGCACGCCAATGGCAGGGCAGAACGAGCGCTCGTTCCCCGTCGTGATCCAGTATATCGACGACAAGTCCTGGGTGGTGTGGCCCAAGAGTCAGGCGCAGCGCGAAGCCGTGTTGCCGCTGCCGAAGGGCACCACCTACAGCAACCAGTAGCGGCGGAGCAGGGCGGTGCTGGAAGTGAACGGATTGGTGAAGCGGTTCGGCGGCTTCACCGCCGTCAACAACGTGTCGTTCAGGGTCGGGCAGGGCGAGATTGTCGGCCTGATCGGCCCCAACGGCTCAGGCAAGAGCACGATCTTCAACGTGCTCTCAGGGACGCTTTCGCCGAGCGCCGGATCAATCCGGTTCGATGGCTCGGAGATCGCAGGCCTCGCGCCGCACCGGATCATCAACCGCGGCATCGGTCGCACCTTCCAGATCCCGCGGCCGTTCCGTCGCCTCTCCATTTTCGAGAACGTCGCCCTTGCCGGCTTCTATGGCCAGGGTCGCCATAGCCGCGCCAAGGCCGAGGAGGCGGCCGAGCGCTCGCTTAGGATGGTAGGATTGCCAACCGATCGCCAGGCCAGCGTCGACGGCCTCGGCGCGGCCGGTTTGAAGAAGCTCGAGCTTGCGAAAGCACTCGCCACCGCGCCAAAGCTTCTGCTTGCCGACGAGAGCCTCGGCGGTCTCGACGAGACCGAGATGGACCAGGCGGCGGACATGCTGCGCAACATCCGCGACGAGCTCGGCATCACCATCATCTGGGTTGAACACATCATGGGCGTGTTGATGCGCGTCGTCGACCGCGTCATGGTGCTCGATCACGGCGAAAAAATCTCGGAAGGGCTGCCGAGCGCGGTTGCCGGCGACCCCCGCGTCATCGAGGTCTATCTCGGCACTGATGCCGAGACCACCCAGGCCGCGGCTGCCGAAGCCCGCCGTCGCGCGGGAGGCCAATGATGCTGGAGCTGCGTGGCGTCAACGCCGGCTATGGCACCTTCCAGGCGCTGTTCGACGTCGATCTCGACGTCAAGGCTGGTGAGGCCGTCGGCGTCATAGGTCCCAATGGCGCCGGCAAGACCACCTTGATGCGTGTCATCTCCGGCCTGATCCGACCTTCGCGCGGATCGATCGCGATGGAGGGCGTCGACGTTCTTGCTACGCCGGCGCACCAGATCGTCAGCCTTGGCATTGCGCATGTGCCGGAGAACCGGCGGCTGTTTCCGCAGCTCTCGGTCGACGATAATCTCAAGATGGGTGCCTTCATGAAGGAGGCGCGCGGTCGTTATGCCGAGCGGCTAGAGGTCGTGTTCGACCTGTTTCCCCGGCTGAAGGAACGCCGCCATCAGATGGCCGGCACCATGTCGGGCGGTGAGCAGCAGATGTGCGCGATCGGCCGTGCGCTGATGTCCAACCCAAAACTTCTGCTTCTCGACGAGCCGTCCGCCGGGCTGGCGCCGGTCGTGGTGCAGCAGGTGTTCGAGCTGGTGAAGCGGATCCGGGCCAGCGGGCTGACGGTGCTGATCGTCGAGCAGAACGTGCAGCAGGTGCTGCGTGTGGTCGATCGCGCTTATCTGATCGAGGCCGGCACGATTCGCAGCTCAGGCACTTCAGCCGAGATGCTGGCGAGCGACACGGTCAAGGAAGCGTATCTGGGGGTATGAGGCGCATATGCAGGCGGTCCTGGACATTTTCGACATCTATCTGCTGGAAGCGGTGATCAACGGCATCCTGCTTGGCGGCGTGCTGGCGCTGCTTGCGCTCGGGCTCAACCTGATCTTCGGCGTCATCGACGTCACCTGGATCTGCTACGCCGAACTGGTGATGATCGGCATGTACGCCATGTATTTCATGGTCCAGTATTACGGCTTCAGCTATTTCATCGCGGCGCCCCTGACCATCCTGCTTGTCGCGATCCTCGGTGCACTCTTGCATTACCTCGTGATCGCGCCGCTGCTCACAGCGCCGCCGATCAACCAGCTGCTTGCGACCGGTGGCGTGCTGTTCGTGCTGCAGAGCTTTGCCACTGTCGCTTTCGGCATCGACTTCCGCAACCTCGGCATCCGCCTGCCGGTGCTCGCCTTCGGCGACATGAATTTCAGTTACGCGCGCCTCCTCTCGTTCCTGGCGGCGCTGGTCGGCATGGTCGCGGTGTATCTGTTCATGACCCGCACCTTCACCGGCACCGCGATCCGCGCCATCTCGCAGGACCGACAGATCATGGCGCTGATGGGCGTCGATACCAAACGCATCTATCTCATTACCTCCGCGATCGGCGGCGGGCTGGCCGGGCTCGCCGCCTGCCTGCTGGTGCTGCAATATGACGTGCACCCCTTCGTCGGTCTCTCGTTCGGGCCGATCACCTTCCTGATCTGCGTGCTCGGCGGTCTCGGCAATTTCATCGGCGGCTTCATCGCCGCCTTCGTGTTCGCCGAGATCATTTCGCTCGGCGGCCTGTTCTCCGATCTCGAATGGGGCTACGTGCTCGCCTTTGCCTTCTTCATTGTCATGATGTTCATCCGGCCCGCGGGCCTGCTCGCGAGGCGGCGATGACGGGGCAGGGACGGCTTGCGGCATGGGGGATCGGATTGGCGGCGCTGGTCGCGCTGCCCTTCGTCTATCGCGATCCCTATCATCTGCACATCCTGGTGCTGATCCTGATCTGGTCGTTCGCCTACACATCATGGTCGATGATGGGGCGGTTCGGCCTGGTCTCGCTCGGGCACGGCGGCTTCATGGGTATCGGCGCCTATGTCACCGCGCTGCTGTGGAATCACCTCGGCCTGTCGCCGTGGATCGGCATTCCGGTCAGCATGGTCGCAGCCGGCGCGCTGGCGCTGATTGTCGGCTATCCCTGCTTCCGCTTCCGCATCACCGGGCACTATTTCGTGCTGGTGACGCTGGCGCTGTCAGGCATCGTGCTTCAGGTCATCACGGCGACGCGCGATTACACCGGCGGCTCGCTCGGCTACACGCCGAACCGCGCGTCCGGCAACAAGCTGCTGGCGCTGCAATTCGACGACAAGACCAGCTGGTATCTGATCGCGCTTGCGGTCTGGCTTATCGGCATCGTCGTCTGGCATTTGATCGATCGCAGCATGAGCCGCTATGCGCTGGAGGCGATCTCGGAGGACGAGGACGCCGCGGCCGCCGCTGGCGTCAATGTCACCGCGGAGAAACTGAAGATCACGCTGATCAGCGCCTTGATGACCGCGCTCGCCGGCGCGATCTATTGCCAGTACCAGATGTTCATCACGCCCGACACGGTCAGCGGCATCGCAGTGTCGTTGCAGATGGTGTTCGCGGCCATTGTCGGCGGCCTGTTCGTGTCGCTTGGCCCCACCGTCGGTGCTGTCATCACCATCCTGCTCGCGGAAACCTTGCGGATCGGCTTCGGCACCAAGGCGGTCGGCTGGGACAATCTCGTCTACGGCGTGCTGCTGGTGCTTTTCATCATATTTCTTCCCAAGGGCATCCTTGGTAGCCTGCTCGATCGATTGAAGCCGCAACGCAAGGTGCCCCGCGCTCATGAGCAAAAAGCCGTCCAAATCGCTCGCCCAGGAACTTGACCGCTACATCACGCCATTCCGCCATGACGGGTCCGGCAAGTTTCACCTGAAGGACTACAAGACCAACGAGAAGGGCGATCTGGACAAGGATAAGGCTCAGGAGATTCTCGATGCCAACAAGAAGCGTCTCGTCGAATTCCAGGAGAAGCTCTACGCCCAGGACCGCTGGTCGGTGCTGATCGTGTTCCAGGCCATGGATGCCGGCGGCAAGGACAGTGCGATCAAGGCGATCTTCGAGGGCATCAATCCGCAGGGCTGCGAGGTCTCCGCCTTCAAGGCGCCGAGCAGCAAGGAGCTGGACCATGATTTCCTCTGGCGTCACGTGGTCGCGTTGCCGGAGCGTGGCCATATCGGCATCTTCAACCGCTCCCATTACGAGGAATGCCTGGTGACGCGCGTGCACCCGGAGCTCCTCGCCAAGGAAAAGCTGCCGCAGCGGCTCGTCACCAAGAACATCTGGAGGGAGCGGTTCGAGGACATCGCCGCCTGGGAGCGCTACCTGATGCGCAACGGCACCGTGGTGCTGAAATTCTTCCTCAACGTTTCCAAGGAGGAGCAGCGCAAGCGCTTTCTCGACCGGTTGGAAGAGCCGGGCAAGCAGTGGAAATTCTCGATGGACGACATCAAGGAGCGCGCGCTGTGGCCGCGCTACCAGGCGGTCTATCAGGACATCGTGCGCCACACCGCAATGCCGCATGCGCCCTGGTATGTCGTGCCCGCCGACCACAAATGGTTCGCCCGCGTTGTGATAGGCTCCGTGATCGTGGCGGAGCTTGAAAAGCTGGACCTGCGCTTCCCCCGTGCCGACAAGGCTTCGCTGCGCGAGTTTGCCGAGGTCCGCAAGGCGCTGGAGAGCGAGGGCAAGGGAGGAAGGAAGCGCAAAAAGTGACCGCTCCCGAGGCCAGGAACCAGAAGAACGTCAACTTCGCGCTGCAGGGCGGCGGCGCGCACGGCGCCTTTGTCTGGGGCGTGCTCGACCAGGTGCTCGAGGACGGCAGGCTCGCGATCGAGGCGATCAGCGCCACAAGCGCGGGCGCGATGAACGCGGTGGCGCTCGCCTCGGGCATGGCCATCGGCGGAGCCGAGGCGGCGCGGCAGAACCTGCATGCGTTCTGGTACGAGGTCTCGCGGATGGACCAGCTCTATGACCTGTTTTCACCCGTCAACCAGGTGATCCAGGCCCTCAAGCTGCCGCCGGAATATCACCCCGTCCACGCCTTCATCCATACGCTGACGCACACGGTGCCACCGAACCTGCTCAACCCGTTCCACTTCAATCCGCTCCGGTCCCTGCTGCAACGCGTGATCGATTTCGACCGGCTCAATTCGTCGCCGGACGCACCGCAGCTCTTTCTCAACGCCACCAATGTCCGAACCGGCAAGATCAAGGTGTTCCAGACGCCGCTGCTCAGCGCAGAGACCGTGCTCGCGTCGGCCTGCCTGCCGCCCTATTTCCAGGCGGTCGAGATCGACGGCGAGCATTATTGGGACGGCGGCTATCTCGGCAATCCCGCGATCTTTCCGCTGATCTATCGCAAGGGCAGTCACGACGTCATCATCGTGCAGGTGACCGCGATCCGGCGTGACGAGCTTCCGGCAAGCGCCGCCGACGTCCTGCATCGCATCAACGAGATCAGCTTCAATTCGTCACTGATGCGCGAGATGCGCGCGATTGCCTTCGCGACCCGGCTCATCGACAACGGCGAGCTCGATCCCAACACGCACAGCCGCATGTTCATGCACTGGATCGGAAACGACCAGCTGATGTCGCAGCTCGGAACGGCGACGCAGTTCCATCCCGAATGGAGCCTGTTGTGTCGTCTGCGCGATGAGGGCCGCGAGGCCGCGCGAAGCTGGCTGACACAAAACTTCGACCGGATCGGTCGTTCGTCTACGGTCGATTTGACCGACATGTTTCTCTGATCTTCGAAAACAACCCCATGCACAGTAGCCGATGATAACGGAATCAATGGCTTTCCGGCGAATGTGCTCGATATTCGGATTTTGAGAAGGATTGCTTGATCCGTCGGGCAAAACAGGGGCATAATGTCACCATCGCGACGGCTGTCGTAGGGTGGGTTAGCCCTGCAGATGCGCGAAGCGCATCTGCTCGGCGTGACCCACCTCTTTTGGTCCCGCGAGGGCAGACAGTGGTGGGTTACGCCTTCGGCTAACCCACCCTACGATCTACGATCTACGATCTACGATCTCACGGCGAGCCAAGCTCGTCGCGTCGGTGCAAGCCGTTAGTACCCGCGTCCCCACCAGTAGCAGAAGCGCTCGACATTGGCGGGCAGGCCCGCCTCGTAATTCGCCCATTTCTCGTATTTAGGCAGCTTCACTTCCTTCATCGCGGTGTCGATGCACTTGCCGGCATCGGCGGCTTTCTTCACCTCCGCCGAGAGATCCTCCATGTAGGCAATGTCGTCCTCGACGTCCTTCTTGGTGCCGAGCCGGCCGCCGGCGCTGGGATGGCCGGGGATCATCCGCTCCCAATCGAGCGAGGCCAGCTTCTTCAGCGAGCCGATATATTCCAGCGGCGAGGCGTTATCTGGAATGTTGCGGAACTGGACGGATTCGATCGGCGCGAAGTCGACCACGAAGATGATTTTCTCCTTCGGCAGCCGCATCACCAGCGAATTGTCGGAATGGTTGCGGCCGACATAGTCGAGCTCCAGCGTGGTGCCGCCGAGCGTGATGATCTTCTGGTTGTCGACCAACTGGTCCGGCATCACGACATCGGCTAGAAGCGAATTCTGCTTCTTGAGCTCGAGCAACCGCTCCTTGGTGCGGCGATGCGCGATAAAGGTGGCGCCGAGATCCTTGAACGGCTGGCCGCCGGCGATGTGATCGTAATGGTGGTGGCTGTAGATGACGTATTTGATCGGCTTGTCGGTCACGGCCTTGATCGCGTCAATATAGGGCTTTGCCGGACGCAAATAGGAGATCGGGTCGGTCGCGATCACGCCCTTCGGAGTCACCACGAACATCGACTGATGGCCGCCATAGCGGAAGATGTAGACATTGTCGGTGCCCTCGACTTTCTTCGTCGAGGTCTGCGGCGGCGTCTGCGCGAGAGCTGAACCGGTGACGAGGACCGCGAGAGCGGCGATGCAGGATAATGCTTTCATCTCTGGCTTTCTGGAAAAGGGATGGCGAGGGAGGCGGAGATCGTCTCTCACACAAACGCTGCGAAGAGGGATTTATTCCGCGCCCCTACGCGGCTCCTACGCGGTCAGTCTGTCCCGGAACAGCTGTGCAAATGTGATCCTTGGTGACATTGATCCCGCTTGACAGTTTTATGTCATGGGAGGAGCATGGCTGTGGTCGCGATCAGCGCGACGCGTAACGTCCACCTCATGAGCAAGGGGAGGTCTATGACTCCACCTCCGCAAATCCAGCCGCGTTAAGTGCGATGGAGCTCGTTCGGACTATCGCATAGCGGCAGAAACCGCGAACGGCACGCCGGGTCAAGGTTTAGTGGGCTGCAGACAGTAAGGCATAGCCCCTACCTGCCCGGCGCTGTGCGTTTTCGACGCGTTCGCTGCATGGCATGAAATGCCTAGAGATCGTCGCCTCACCGGCAAACTTCCGACATACGACCGGGGCGAATAGCGGCTTCCGACATGACGCATGCGTTTGGTGCGGCGACGATTCGACCGCTGCCAGCGCATGTCATTTTTCAGGGAATCCGCGTGTCGCATAAGTTCGCCTCGGTGCTTGTCGCAGCGTTCCTTCTCGCGCTCTCATCTTTCTCCCCCGTCCAGGCAGAGCCGCCTGCGCCCGCCGCCAAGAGCGCGGCCTCACTGTCGTCCGACGAGGCCAAGCGGGCGCTGGAGACGCTTCAGGACGACAAGAAGCGCGCGCTGATGATCGACACACTGCGCGCGATCGCCAATGCGTCGGGCGAACAGCGGCCGCCGGCGCCGGAGCAGAAGTCGCCAATCCCGCTCTCGTCCGATGGACTCGGCGCACAGCTTCTGCTGACCGTGTCCGAGGAGATCGGCGAGATTTCGCGCGACGTTGCCGACATGGCGCGGACGCTCACGAATTTCCCGGCATTCTATTACTGGATCGTGCGGACCGCGAATGACCCTGATGCCTATCATTTGCTGATCGAGATCGCCTGGAAGCTGGCACTGGTGTTCGGCTGCGCGCTCGCGGCGGAATGGGTTGGCGTCCGCCTGATCCGGCGTCCCGTTGCCTTCCTCGAAGGGCGGGTGCCGCAGACCGCACGCCTGTCGGCCCAGTCGCTTCCCGTTGCCGATCCGCCGTTATCGGTCACTGAGGTCACTCCCGCGGCCGAATTGCACAGGCACCGTCACAGCCTCGCACGCGTCTGGCAATTGCTGCTGCGGCTGCCCTTGGTGCTCGGACGGCTCGTGCTCGAGTTGCTGCCGGTGTTCGTTTTCGTCGGTCTTTCGACCGCGCTGCTCGGAACGGAGATCGGCGAACCCGCAACGGTCCGCCTCGTGATCCTCGCGGTCGTCAATGCCTATGCGTTCTCACGCGGGCTCATCTGCATCGTCCGTGCCCTGGCGGGACCGTTCGGCCTGTTTCCGGTCCGAGCCGAGACCGCGGCCTATGTCGAGATCTGGGCCCGCCGCATCGTCGGCGTCGGCGTGTCCGGCATCGCCCTTGCCAATGTCGCCCTCCTGCTCGGCTTGCCCCGCACCGGCTATGCCGCGCTGCTGCGCATGGTGATGCTGGTTGTCCATCTCTTCGTCGTCGTCATCATCCTGCAATGCCGCCGTCAGGTGGCCGACGCCATTCGCCCGCCCGCCGAACGGCAGGGCATTGCGGCGCGTCTGCGCAATCGCATCGCCGGCGGCTGGCATTATCTTGCAATCGCGCTCGACCTCGCGCTGTGGGCGGTCTGGGCGCTGAACATCCGCAATGGCTATTCGCTGCTGCTGCAATATTTCGTCGGGACCGTCGTGGTGGCGCTGATGACACGCGTCGCCATCATGGTGACGCTGAGCCTGATCGACCGCGGCTTCCGCATCCAGCCGGAAATTCTCCATCGCTTTCCTGGCCTGGAAATCCGCGCCAATCGCTATCTGCCGCTGCTGCGCAGGATCGTCTCCGGCGTCATTGCCTTCATCGGCTTCGTCGCCGTGCTCGAGGTCTGGGGCGTCGACGCCATCGTCTGGTTCTATGGCGGCCAGATCGGCGGCCGGCTGCTGTCGGCGGTGGCGACGATCGGCGTCGCCGTCGTCGTCGCCGCGGCGATCTGGGAGGCCAGCAATGCCCTGCTGGACCGCCAGATCAACACGCTGTCGCGCGACGGACATTATGCCCGCGCCGCGCGGCTGCGCACCTTCCAGCCGATGCTGCGCACGGCGCTGCTGTGCCTCATCGCCACCGTCGTCGGCCTCACCGCGCTCAGCGAAATCGGCGTCAATGTCGCGCCGCTGCTCGCGGGCGCCGGCATCGTCGGCATCGCCATCGGCTTCGGCTCGCAGAAACTGGTGCAGGATCTCATCACAGGCCTGTTCCTGCTGCTGGAGAACACGGTGCAAGTCGGCGACACGGTCAGCGTGTCGGGGCTCACAGGCGTGGTCGAGAACGTCTCGATCCGCACCATTCGCCTGCGTGCGGGTGACGGCGCCCTGCACATCGTGCCGTTCAGCGCGGTGACGACCATCACCAATGCCAGCCGCGGCGCCGGCAATGCCTCCGTCAGCGTCAATGTCGCCTACAAGGAGGACACCGATCGCGCCGGCCAGATCCTCAAGGACATCGTCGAGGAGATGCGCCGCGAGAGCGAATTCCGCCCGCTGATCCGCGGCGACCTCGAGCTGTGGGGCATCGACAAGGTCGATGGTGCGATGGTGTCGATCGTCGGTCAGATCCGCTGCACCGAGGCCGGCCGCTGGCCGGTGCAGCGCGAATTCAACCGTCGCATGAAGCAGCGCTTCCAGCAGAACGGCATCGAGGTCGCATCCGCGACCCAGACCATTTTGATGCATGTCGCGCCGCCGGCCGATCTCGCCGCCAACCTGACGCCGAGACGGGCCGTGGGTTAGCTCCCGTCATTCCGGGGCGCGACGAAGTCACGAGCTACGGTGCGCAATTGCGCACCGTAGCTCGCGCTAACGCGCGCCCCGAAATGACGGGGAGAGGGTAACCTGCGGATCCCTCGCGAAAGTCTCGCTGCGGTGCGAGATCACAATCGCGGCCCAGGGGGGCAACGTCCTTGATCTCAGAGGGATGGTGGCGGACAATGCCTGCCCTTCAATAAGAAACTCCCTGGGGGATTCGTGAATAGACCTGCTCGGGTCAGCGCCCATTCGATATCATCCGACACCACGCACGGCATGACGCTGCTGCGCGATCCCCTGCTCAACAAGGGCACGGCCTTCACGGAAGCCGAGCGCGATGCACTCGGCCTGCGCGGCTTGCTGCCAGCTTGCGTCCTGACGATCGAGGAGCAGGTCGAGCGCGTGCTGATCAATCTACGCTCGCTGCCGACCGACCTCGAAAAATACGTCGCCCTGAATGCGCTGCATGACCGCAACGAAGCGCTGTTCTTTCGTGTTGTCGTCGACAACATCGATGAGATCCAGCCGATCATCTACACCCCGACGGTCGGGCTCGCCTGCCAGAAATTTGGCCTGATCTTTCAGCGCCCGCGCGGCATGTTCATCTCCTCGCGCGAGCGCGGTCAGATTGGCGAGGTTCTGAAGAACTGGCCTTATCAGGCCAAGTTGATCGTCGTCACCGATGGCGAGCGCATCTTGGGATTGGGCGACCTCGGTGCCAATGGCATGGGGATTCCCGTCGGCAAGCTGTCGCTCTACTCGGCCTGCGCCGGCGTGCATCCGGAAGCGTGCCTGCCCATCGTGCTGGACGTCGGCACCAACAACGAGGAATTGCTGAGCGATCCCTATTATCTCGGCCTGCGCGAGCGGCGCCTGACGGGCGAAGCCTATGACAGCTTCGTCGACGAGTTCATGACCGCCGCGCGGAAGACCTTCCCCGGCGTGCTGATCCAGTTCGAGGATTTCGCCAATCATTCGGCGTTCAAGCTGCTGCACAAGTACCGGGACGAGGCCTGCGTTTTCAACGACGACATCCAGGGTACCGCGGCCGTCGCGCTCGCCGGCCTGTTCTCGGCGCTGAAAGTGAACGGCGGCAAGCTCCGCGATCAGCGCATCCTGTTCCTGGGTGCGGGCGAGGCAGCGACCGGCATCGCCGATCTCGTCGTCTCCGCCATGATGGCGGAGGGCGCAACGGAAGCCGAGGCACTCCGGCGCAACTGGCTGGTGGATTCCCGCGGCCTCGTCGTCAGCGGCCGCGACGGCCTCTCCGGCCACAAGCTGCGCTATGCCCACACCGACCAGGCGCCGATCGCCGACTTCCTCACCGCGATCAAGACGCTGAAGCCGACGGCCATCATCGGCGTCGCCGCGGTCGGCGGCGCCTTCACGCCCGAGGTGCTCAAGATGATGGCCGAGCTCAATGAGCAGCCGATCGTGTTCGCGCTGTCCAATCCGACCTCGAAGGCCGAGTGCTCGGCGGAGGATGCCTATCGCTACACCGAGGGCCGGGCGCTGTTCGCCTGCGGCAGTCCCTATGACCCGGTCACGCTCAATGGCCGCACCTTCGTGCCGCGCCAGGGCAATAACTCCTACATCTTCCCCGGCGTCGGCCTCGGCGTCATCGCCAGCAGGTCGCGGCTCGTGACCGACGAGATGTTCATGGCCGCCGCTCATACGCTCGCCAATTGCGTCGGCAAGGAGGATCTCGATCAAGGCAGCCTGTATCCGGCGCTGCCGCGCATACGGGAGGTCTCGGCGCGCATCGCGGCGGCCGTGGCTGATGTCGCCTATCAGCGGGGGCTTGCGGACGGGCCCGCGCCCAACGACGTCAAGGGCCTGGTCAAGTCGCAGATGTACGAGCCGAAATACTGAGGCCTGGGACGGCTGGAGACTGCCGGGAAAGCTCGGCCTGCATGGTTCGAGACGCCCGCTTTGGCGGGCTCCTCTCCATGAGGGTCTCATATCTCGCCGCAAGCACCACCTCATCCTGACGGCTCCGCAGCATGCGGCGTCTGGAGGGATGGCCGAAAAGCAAGCTGCGCGCCACGCCCGCAATCAGATTGTCTGCCGTGGCCTTATGTGCGACGCTCCGTAGCGTTACAAGAATCTCAATAGGTCAGCCACCATGGACGATCGTTTGCCCGACCTGGGCGATCTCGAGCACGAGGTCATGCAGATAGTATGGGCCCATGGGCCGGTCACGGCCGAAATCGTGCGCGAGCGCCTGTCCCGGCGTCTGAAGGAATCCACGGTGCGGACGGTGCTGCGCCGCCTCGAAGAAAAAGGCTATGCTCGCCACACGGTTGATGGACGCACTTACGTCTACCATGCCACCGAGGCGCGTGCCCGGGTCGCGGCCAAGGCGGTGCAGCGCATCGTCGACTGGTTCTGCAACGGCTCGATGGAGGAAGTCCTCGTCGGCATGGTGGACAATGCGATGCTCGACCAGCAGCAATTGCGCGCGCTGGCGGACCAGGTGGCCAAGGCGAAGAAGGCGAGGGGAGTAAAAAGGAATGATCGCAGCTCTGGCTGAGGCGGCGTTACGCTCCCTTGCGCTGGGAGGCGTCGTCTGGATCGGTCTCACCGTGTTTCGCGTGCGCAATCCGCACGTGCACATGACGGCGTGGGTGGTCGTGCTGCTGGCATCGCTGGCGATGCCATTCGTGATGCACTGGCCGACGCTCACCCTCGACCGGCTGCCTTTGTCCATGCCGGTGACGAATGAAGCCTGGCCGGCCGATATCACGATGCTGGACCGGCCGCCGCCGTCCCTGCCGATCGCGCCTGGCACTGCCATCGCTCCGATGGCGAAGCACAGCATCTCGATCGACTGGTGGACGGTTGCCACCACCGTTTATGCCTGCGTCGCCGCCCTGTTGCTGATGCGGCTCGCCATCGGCCTGTGCCTGACCTGGCGTCTGGTGCGCGCCGCAAAGCCGGTGAAGGGCATGATCGGCGCGGATTTGCGCGTCAGCCGCGACGTCGGCGGCCCCGTCACCTTCGGCTCGACCATCCTGGTGCCGCCGCAGTTTTTCGGCTGGGACGCCAAGAAGCGCCTCGCGGTGCTCGCGCATGAGGGCGCGCATGTTGCCAATGGCGATTTCTATGTTCTTTTGCTGGCCTCGCTCAATCGCGTGATGTTCTGGTTCAGCCCGTTCTCGTGGTGGCAGCTGGCGCGTCTGGCCGAGCTTGCCGAGATCATCAGCGACGCCCGCGCCATCGAGATGATCGATGACCGGCTGTCCTATGCGGAGATCCTGCTCGACGTCGCGACGTCCGTAAAGCCGCGGCCCATGGAGCTTGCGATGGCGCAGGTCTCGACCGTGCGCGCGCGGGTCGAGCGCATCATCGCTGCCGCTGCCATGCCCGCGGCGGTCGGCTGGCGCAAGCGGCTGTGGATCGCGGCGTCGATCGTGCCCGTCGTGATTGTCTCGGCCGGCATGATCGCCTACCGCACGCCGGATCCGGTGCCATCAGGCGCTGATCTCGGTCTCGTGCCGGCCGAGCATTACCATCCGTCAGTGAATTTCTACGCCATGGGCCCGGCTTCGGTGTTCGCGATCTTCCGCGAGGGCGATGAGCTCTCTGGCCAGCTCACCGGCCAGCGCAGGCAGCCCTTGGCCGTTGCGAGCGACGGCACCGCGTCCTACGCGGCGGCATTCGGCGAGATCACGTTTCCCATCGACCTGGAGCATCGCTCGTCCGAGCTAACGCTGCATTTGCACGGCCGCGACGTGCGCGCCGTCCACGTCGCCGCCATGCCGGCGCCGACGACAGGTCCGGCGTCGCTTGATCAATATGTCGGCTGGTACAGGATCGCGCCGAACCGCGTGCTCACCGTCAGGCGCGACGGCGAAGGTCTGCAGGTGCAGGAGACCGGGCAGGGCCGATCACTGGCGCTGCCCGAAGGCACCGACGCCTTCTCCGTCCACGGCGATCATCTCCTGATCTTCCTGCGTGATGAACAGGCGAGCGTGTCCCGCGTGCTGGTCCAGAACGCCGCGTCCGGCGCGCGCCTGGCCTCGCGGATCGACGCGGCGCAGGCCCAGGCGATCGAGGCCGACTTCGCCCGCCGCCTCGCGGAAGTGCCTGACAGGTTCAGGGAGCAGGTCCCCGCGGCCGGCAGCAAGGAGATGATCCTGAAAGGGATCGAGGATATGCGCCGCGGCACGCCGAACTATGATCGGATGAGCGCGCCGCTCGCCGACAACATCCGTCGTCGCCTCGATGAATTGCGCGCGACCTTCGCCGCGCTCGGCGCGGTCGAGTCGATCTTCTTCCGCGGCGTCGGGCCCGGTGGCTACGACATCTATGGCGCCAAGTTCGAGAACGGCACCGCCGAGTTCCGTCTGCTGATCGAGCCCGACGGCAAGGCCGGTGACGTGATCTTCCGGCCCGACGGCAATGACGAGCTCGGCGGCATCGTCCCCTGTTCGGAAGAGGCGAATGTGCGCGGCCTTGCCGGCACGTCGCCGATCAGGATCATGCTCTACAACGAGACCGAGGGCGACATTCAGGTCTTCAATCTCGATGCGAATGGCGAACGCAAGGCGCAGAGCGTCGTCAGGTCAGACATGACCTGGGTGACGCTGACCACCGTGAACAATCCGTGGGTCATTGCCGACAAATCGGGGAAATGCGTGGAGATCCTGGTGCCGGGGCGGCAGACGCGCTTCCACAATGTCGAGGCCGCGAATCTCGGGACGCGGCTGGGGCGCGCCGCGCGTCGTGCCGTTCCGATCGCCAATGGCGAGGCGATGCTGCGGCAGTATATCGAGGGTGTCGGCAAGGGGCGGCCCGACTACGATCATATGACGACCGAGGTCGCCAACGTCACGCGTGCGCAGCTTCCGTTCGACCAGGCGATCCTGGCGCGGCTCGGTGCGCTCCGTGCCGTCTCGTTCCGTGGCGTGACCGCGCTCGACAGCGACATCTATCTCGCCCAGTTCGCCAACGGCTCGGCGGAATGGCGCATCGGTGTCAGGAACGGGACGATCACGAAGATCGCGCTCGGGCCGAATTTCTAAAGCATGATCGGGAGGGGAGACCGGCGATCCCGGCTTGCGCCTACCCGCCGCAAGCGTTACGCTGTGTAACACTACGCTTGGTAGTTTGCCGCGAAAGGATTGGGACCTCAGGTGCGGCCCGCAGGCGGATCGGGTTCATGATGTGCATGCTGACGCAACGGGAGCTCGACTTTCTTGCCAGCCTGAAAACCGGCTGGCGGATGCTCTATCGGCGCGAGCTCGCGCGGCTCATCAGGGGGAACCTCGAGGCCGGTGAGCCGGCGCCGGAGCCGCACATGGTGGTCTGGCGCGTCGTATCGGGCTGATTTCTCGGCATTTTGTCTCAATTCAGGACAGTCTGACTGTGGTGGATTCATCACAGCCGGCGCGAAACGATGGCGGCCGCAAGGCCGCTTTTGTTCAGCCAAGGTTCTGCCCTCATTGCCCACCGAAACTCAGGGCGTGTTCGGAGGGCGCATCATGTCTTGCATTGCACGTGCCGAAACGACCCTGGCTTCGCCGGCAACCGCGTCCCGGTTGCTCCTTGCCATCATGGGGGCCGCATCGCTCGCCGCCTGCGCGCAATCACCGGTTGGCCGCCAGAGGGCCGATCTCGCTCCAACCACGAAGCAGGCTGCAATCGAGCACCCGCACCGCGTCGCGGCGCTGCATCCACGACCGATCTACAGGCCGCATCGGTCCAGCGCGACAGCCAACGCCAAATCGACGGGGGCGCAGGGCCTGGCGAGCTTCTATTCGGACACGGAGACCGCGAGCGGGGAGCGGTTCGACAGGAACGAAATGACTGCGGCCCATCCCACGCTGCCGTTCGGGACCAAGCTGCGCGTCACCGATGTCTCCTCCGGCCGCTTCGTGACCGTCAGGGTCAACGACCGCGGGCCTTTCGTGCGCGGGCGCGTCGTCGACATCTCGCCGTCCGCGGCCGAGGCGCTCGGCATGGTCGACAAGGGCCTCGCCAATGTCAGGCTCGACGTCGTGCGATAGAGCATGATCCGCGCTTAACCGACTTTTAGCGGCTCTCCCGCACCATGGGCGTCCTGCAATTCGTGGCTTTGGGGGAGACGCCGCTTGAACACGATCCAGTATCTTGAAGATCAGGCGGCGCGCGCCGAGCGGCTTGCCAAACGGATCACGGATACGCCCACGATCGAAAAGCTCCTGACCTTCGCCGGCGAGCGCCGCCGCGAGATCGAGGTCATCGCCGCCAGGCGGCGCGGCTGACGCCGTGAGAGCTCGAACAAAGAGCCAAAGCGCGATGACGATTCAACCCGATCTTATCTCAACCCGATCTTATCGCGCTTTAGATCCATGCTCTGAACGCATTTGCCCTCGCCGATAGAAGCGGAACTTCTTCTTCGCTCCGGCGTCATGTCAGTCATGACCATGGAGGAGGAAATCATGGGCTTTGGACGAGGTGCTTTGCTTTGGTTGCTTGGCGTGCCGTTGCCGATCATCCTGCTGCTGGCGATCTTCTGGCATCACTGAGAGCGTGATGCAGACGCGAAAAAGCGCCGCGGAAGCGGCGCTTTTTGTTGCCTTGCAAGCCTGTCGCGATGGCGCGCGCTCAACTATGGCTCTCGACGAAATCGCTGAGATAATCAGGCAGCGTCACGCCGTCGATATCGCAGCGCGCCTGGATTTCATCGGCAACATCGGTCGAGATGTCCTTCATCCAGTGCTCGAGCGTGTTGAACGAGATCACCTTGATGGGATCGTTGAAGCAGCCCGCGACGAGCTCGTTGATCGCTGCATCGAGATCGCTTCGCTCGACGCGAATTTCAGTGGTCTCGTCGAGGCGATCGATTACCACGAACAGAGTCTGGTCGGCGCCATACGGCACGATCGGGGAGGGTACGCCCGCTTCAAGCATTGGATTGCTCACGTCTCGGCTTATCCGATCCCCGTTAACGGGAAAAACCGGAAGAAGGTTCCTGCAGAGTCCGGGATGCGGATAAGACGTTCGTTGCAGGCAGGCAGCGGTGTTCACCTGCGGTTCAGAGAAATTCTCTCAAGCGCGACAGCTCGATGACGTGCTCGGGTGAGAGAATATCGGTCACCAGCGGCGGCTGTGCCGCCGTGCGGATTTCATAGAGATGCCTTGATAGTGCTGGCTTCTGCATGAATGCCGTGATGCAGGCATCGAGCGTGCCCTCGCTGACCTGATAGGGCTCGCGGTCCGGCCGGCGCTGATTTCCGAGGGACGGCCATTTCTGCAGCACGGCGAGCGCGCTGAAATCGACCTTTGTCGCCGAAGATGATGCGTCCCCCATAGCCCCGCCTCACGCAAAAAGAACCCTGACACGCGAGCCTTGCGTGCCAGGGCCCATTACCCATCGCTGCATCTCAATGCCACGCACCGACAACACGGCGGCCGGGAAAAGGTTCCCGGCCGATGGCGGCTCAACTCGCGGCCGCTGCAATTTTGTCCCCTGGGCTCACACGGCCGTGGGTTCTCTCGTCGCTTCTGACCTCCGGCGCAAGCCCTGCAAAGCGCCGCAGGGCTTGCGCCATCTGGACGCGGCCCTGGACGCCTGTGATCACCACGTCCACCATCACAAAGGACGAGTGGAAATGGCCGTGCGCCTTGAGCTGCTCGACCGGGACGCCGGCGGCGGCCATCGCCTCGGCATAGGCGATGCCCTCGTCACGGAGCGGATCGAACTCGCAGGTGACGATGAAGGCCGGCGGCAGGCCTGAAACCCTGCCGCGCAGCGGCGAGACGCGCGGATCGGTGCGATCATCAGGTGAGCAGTACAGGTCCCAGAACCAGTACATCAGCGACCGCGTCAGGAAGTAGCCGGTCGCATTGTCGTTGTAGGAGGGCCGGTCGAAGCTGCTGTCCGTCACCGGACACACCAGCAGCTGACCCGCAATCTGCGGCCCGCCGCGGTCGCGCGCGAGCTGGCAGGTGACGGCGGCGATGTTGCCGCCGGCGCTCCAGCCGGCGACCAGCACCGGGCTCTGGATGCCGCCGAGCTCGGCCAGATGCTCCGAGATCCAGCGCGTCGCGGCATAGCCGTCCTCGGCCGCGGCCGGGAAGCGATGCTCCGGGGCGTGGCGATAGCCGACGCTGACGAACATCATGCCGGTCCGCCGCACCATGTCGCGGCAGAACGGCTCATCCGACTGCTGATCGCCGAGCACCCAGCCGCCGCCGTGGAAATAGACCACGACCTGATGCGGGCCCGGCGTTGCCGGCTTGTAGACGCGATAGGGCAGCGGGCCGTCGGCGCCGGGGAGCGTGCCGTCGACGATGCCGCCGATCGGCCGTCCCGCAGGCCGACCCTTGTTGAATTCGTTGACGAAGGCGCGGGCGCCGGCCGCCCCCATCGACTCGATCGGCGGCAGGTTCAGCGAGGCCAGCAGGTTCAGCACCAGCCGCACGTCCGGCTGCAGCCGCACCACCTCGCCGTCATTGCATTGTGCTGGGACGTTGGGGCCGGTCAGCCTGAAGCCGAGCATGCCGCGGCTGACGACTTCGTCGCAGATGCTGCGATAGGGACCGACGCCGCCGGTATAGGGCATCAGGCCCTGCACCTTGCCGGGCACGTTGGCGCCCGTGTACCAGGTGTTGGCGAGCCGGTGCAGCGTCAGCATCGAGCAGTCGGCCATATGCCTGTTCCAGCCGGCCTGCGCCGTCTCGGTCGGCTCGATCGTGGTGAAGCCGGCCTCGTGCAGCGCCTTGAGCCGATCCACGACCCAGTCGACATGCTGCTCGATCGAAACAGCCATGTTCGACAGCACCGACGGGCTGCCGGGCCCGGTGATCATGAAGAAGTTCGGGAAGCCCGCGACCGTGAGCCCCAGATAGCTCTGCGGCCCCTGCGCCCAGACATCGGTCAGCGACTTGCCGTCGCGTCCGGTGATCGGATGCACGGCGCGGATCGCGCCGGTCATGGCGTCGAAGCCGGTCGCGAACACGATGACGTCGACGTCGACATTGCGCTTGGCCGTCGTGATGCCGCCTGCGGTGATCGCCTTGATCGGCTCCTGGCGCAGATTGACCAGCGTGACGTTGGGCCGGTTGTAGGTCGCGTAATAATTGGTCTCGAGGCAGGGGCGTTTGGCGCCAAACGGATGATCCTCCGGCATCAGCGCCGCCGCCGTCTCGGGATCCCTGACGGCGGCGCGGATCTTTTCGCGGATCAGGTCCTGGACGATCTTGTTGCCGTCGACATCGACCGCCTGGTCGGCCCAGAGCTGCGTCAGGATGTGGACGAGGTCGCCGGCGGCCCAGGCCCGCTCGAACCGCTCGCGACGCTCGGCATCGCTGAGCTGCCAGCTGACGACGGTCTGCTGCGGATAGGGCACCCCGGACATCGACTGGCGTGCCTGCGCGCGATAGGCCGCGCGGTCGCTCTGGAACAGGTCCCTGCGATCTGCCGGCGAGGGGCCGTTATGGGCGGGCAGCGCGAAATTCGGCGTGCGCTGGAATACGGTCAGATGTGCGGCCTGCTCGGCGATCACCGGGATCGATTGAATGCCGGACGAGCCGGTGCCGATCACGGCGACGCGCTTTCCCGCGAGGTTGACGCCGTCATGCGGCCAGCGTCCGGTGAAATAGACCTCGCCCCTGAAATCCCTGACGCCGTCGATCTCCGGCGGTTTCGGTGCGGAGAGACAGCCTGTCGCCATGATGTAGAAGCGGCAGGAGACCGCGGCGCCGTTGTTCGTGGTGAGTTGCCAGCGCTCGGCCGTCTCGTCCCATTTGGCTGCGGTGACCTTGGTCCCGAAGCGAATGTCGCGCCTGAGGTCGTAGCGATCGGCGACGAAGCCGAGATAGCGCAGGATCTCGGGCTGGGTCGCGTATTTCTCCGACCAGGTCCACACCTTGTCGAGTTCCGGGTCGAACGTGTAGCCGTAGTCGATGGTCTGGATATCGCAGCGCGCGCCGGGATAACGGTTCCAATACCAGGTGCCGCCGACATCGCCGGCCTCCTCGAGCCCGACGGCCGACAGGCCGGCCTTGCGCAAGCGATGGAGCAGATAGAGGCCGGCAAATCCGGCGCCGACCACGGCAACATCGACTTGCTGGACGGTTCCATCAGCCGCTTCGGACGGACGTGCGGCGACCATTGCTTCCGGCATGGTTATTTCCTCCCGTGTCTTTTGTTTGCCCGCAGGCTAGTCCGGCAGGCCCGGCTTGTCATCAGAGCAAGTGCAATCTTCGGTAGTCCCATTTGCGGTATCAAGGCGGCGCGAACGTTGCCTTCGATGCACGCATGCGCTGCACGATGGCCGTGATTGCCCGGGCTAATCATGGACCATCCGCCTGTGTATGCTTGCGGCTACTAGCCACGCGTAGCAGCCGGCCGTCATGACAGATTTGAGTGAACGAACCAAAGCCAACATGGACGTCGTCCTGGAGCAGACGTGCCGGCAATTGCCGCATGGCGGCAATCACGACAGTCGCAGATTCATCGCCGAGCGCCTGATCCAGGCTGCACAATCCGGCCATTCCACCCTTGGCGAACTCGGCATCATCGCGCGGCGCGCGCTCGCGGAGATCATTGCCAAGGGCGGTTAGGGCGTGGACTCAGCCTGTCATCGATTTCAGCGGCGGTCCAGCGTCGCTCGCGCGGCTAAGCTCCTCCACTATGGCGGGGAGCCTCTGTTTGAAGCTGTCGAAACTCGGGAAGATGCTCTCCTCGGACAAGAGGTCCGGAATAATGTGCATCGCCTCGAGCTGGTCGATCTGGTCTCGAGCAAGCCCGACGACAAACACCTTCAATCCAGCGGCTTCCAGGTCGACCAGCACGTCCCCGAGTGCATAGATTCCGGATTGGTCCATGTAGGTTACGCGCTCCATGCGCAGCACCAGCATCTTGCCGTCCGTCGCCCGCTCGGCAATGCGCCGAAACGCATAGACAAAACCAAAGAACAACGGCCCGTTGACGTGCTTGATCAGCAGCCGTTGCTTCAGGCCGTCCGGAATCTCGACTTCATCCTGCCACAGCTCGTCCTCGATCAGCGTCAGGGTCGTGCCCTGTTCCATTGCGCGCGCAATCTTGGTCATGAAGATCAGCGAAGCGAGCACGGCGCCGGTGCCGATCGCGGTGATCAGATCGGTGAATACCGTCAGCACAACCACGATCAGCATGATCCAGGTGTCACCGCGCGGGGCGCGGAACAGATGACCGAGGCTGCGATAATCGATGATGCCTAGCCCGGCACTGACCAGAATTCCCGACAGGACGGCATGAGGAATGTACCGCACCACGCTCGACAGACCGAGGAGAACGGCCAGCAGAAAAAGACCATGAATCACGCCCGAGGAGCGATGCCGTCCGCCGGCGCGAACATTGATGGCGGTTCGCATGAAGGCACCGGCGCCTGGAATGCCGCCAAACAGCGCCGCCCCTATGTTGCCGGCGCCTTGCCCGATGAGCTCTCGATTGCTGTCGTGATGCGTCCTCGTCATGTTGTCGGCGGCGAGCGACGTTGTCAGAGCGTCGATCGCGCCCAGGAATGCCAATTGAAAGGCGGTGACAACAGCAAATTTGAGATCGGCTAAGTTGAGCTGGGGCAGGACGAAGTCCGGCAGCCCCTTGGGAATATCTCCGATCGTCGGTGCAGAAAGGCCGAAAGCCACCGCCAGGCTCGTCAGCAAGATCAATGCGACGAGAGACGGTGGCACTGCCGAGAAAAACCTCGGAAGAACGAATGATATCGCAATGGTCGCCGCCGCGAGCAGAAATGCATCGAGACGAGCACCTTGCGTGAGAGCGCCCAGGGATTTCAGGATTTCGGCCGGACTGGACGACGGCGACTGCAGACCCGCGATCGGGAAGATCTGCTGAATGATGATGATGATCCCGATGCCGGTCATCAGGCCGGAGATCGCCGGGTAGGGGAGGAAGCGAATGTAATTGCCGAGCCTTGCGACCCCGAACAGCACCTGCAACGCACCTGCGAGGCAGAACACGCCGACAATCGGCCCAAGCTGCATCTGCCCATTCGATGGCGTGTTTGCCGCGACAATGCTCGCTGCAATGAGCGTCATGGGGGCCGTCGGGCCGGAGATCTGGACGGGCGTGCCGCCCACCACCGCGGCAACGATGCCCAGGATAATTCCGCCGTATAATCCGGCGGCGGGCCCCAAGCCCGAGGCAACGCCGAACGCGAGGCAAAGCGGCAGGGCGACGATGCCGGCAGTGAGGCCGCCGAAAATATCGCCACGCGTGACCGCGAACGCTGACAACATCCCCCCTTTCCAACTCCCCGGACAGAGCCGGCGAGTTCACTCTGGCAGCGGCGTGGGCTCAATCAGGCATCCGGAACGTAGGGCAGCGCGGACTTGTGGGCGCAAAGCCGGAGCTTACCGTCCCGACAGAGGCGAAACACGAATGTCTTGTCGACCATGATCTCGTTGCCCTGATAGTCGACTGCATAGACATTGCCCATCGTGATGGCGATCGTTCCGTGGATCTGAATGCCATTTTCGGCAGCGTTGTTGTCGTACCAGGCGCGTGCCCAGGGCTTTAAGGCAAAACCCTTGTCGTTGGGAAAGCCGGGATCGCCGCCGATGAAGTATGACAGCGCGCCCTTCGCCGTGTTGCGAAAGGTGTGCTTGCCGTGTGCCAATGTCGGTTTGAAGAACACCACACCGTCCCGATAGTCGTAAAGGCCTTCGACCAACGCTGTGGCTGTCGCCCGAACATCTCCCGATGCTCTGTGGACTCTTCCGATCTCGACCAGGCCATCGCACCATGCCTGTTGAGCCGCATTGACGTCAGCCTCCGTGATAGCCATGGATCTCTCCACTGGGGGCGGTCGATGGGATTGCGCGCGTCATGCTCTCGCGTCCGCCGGACTTTTTCAAGTTTGGATTGCGCCCGATGGGGCGGAAGCCGGCGGGCGCTGGTCACCACGCCCAAGCTGGTTGATGATCCCGCCAAGGTGGCATGCAGCGGACCAGTCGCCCTTGGCAGGCGACTTCCTTTGGGGAAGAATGCAACCTGCCGAAGTTAACTCCCCGCACGGAGCCGGCCATGCTTCGATCGCCCCTGCGATTCCTGATTTGCGCGGCGCTCATGCCAGGCTTGCCGGGCTGCGGTCAGAAAGAGCCGCAGGCCTCCGACCAGCCGGTCCGCGGCCTTCGCGCCTATAAGGTCTCCGCGGCGGCCGAAAGCCGGGTTCGCCGCTTTCCCACCGTCCTGCAGCCAGCAGACGTGAGCAGCCTCTCATTCGAAATCGCGGGCCAATTGAAAGCTCTGACCCTCGCCGTCGGCCAGAAAGTGCAGTTGGGCGAGGTGCTTGCGGAAATCGATCCGCGCTCGCTGCAGACGCAGGTTGAACAGGCCAGCGCCGGCGTGCAACAGGCGCAGGCGCAGGCCGACAATGCGGAGGCGGATTTCCAGCGCAAGGACGAACTGCTCAAGAAAGGCGTCACGACGCAGGCGATCTACGATCAATCCAAGGCCGCCCTGTTGACCTCCAAAGCACAACTCGACCAGGCCAAGCGCCAACTTGAGCTGGCAGACCACAATCTCGATCGAAGCAAGCTCGTGGCGCCGTTCTCAGGCACGGTGGCGCGCGTCGACGTCAAGTCGTTCGCACAGGTCACAGCCGGACAGCCGATCCTGACGCTGTACAGCGACGACCGGTTCGAGATGTCCTTTCTGGCGCCATCGCCGACGTTCCAGAGCCTGAAAGTCGGCCAGCCGGTCTCGGTCAAGGTCGCCGATATGCCCGACGTTTCGCTCAAGGGCGAGATCGAGGAACTTGGTTCGAAAGCGGAGCAGGTCTCGGCATTTCCGGTCGTCGTTCATCTCGATAACAACGCCCCCGGATTGAACGCGGGCATGTCGGTCGAAGTCACTCTCGAAGAGCCGGTCGCCGGTGGATCAAGTGGATTCCTGCTGCCGCTCAGCGTTCTTGCGCCCGAGGGCGGAAAGGAGCTGCAGGGCAAGGCGACCATCTTCCTCTATGACGGCCAGAGTTCGACCGTCAAAAGGCACGATATCACAGTAGGTGGAGTTCGCGACAATCGCCTGATCGTGACCGGGGGTCTTGGCGCGGGCGACATCGTCGCGTCCGCAGGCGTTTCCTATCTGGCTGACGGACAAAAAGTGAAGCTTCTCCCCGTGCAGGAGTAGGCACCGTGAATCTCCTCACGCTATTTGGCCTTGCGCGGTCGCGATTCACCATCGCGGTCATGATCTGCCTTCTGCTTGCCGGCGTTGTTCTCTATCCGAATTTCCCAAAGCGCGAGGACCCCGTCATCGTCATCCGCACCGCCGTGGTGTCGGCGCTGTTTCCGGGCATGGCGCCGGACCGGTTGGAAAACCTCGTTGCAATCCCGATCGAGCGCAAAATCCGCGAGCTTGCCGAGGTCAAGGACATCAGGACGCTCGCAACCGAAGGAGCCCTCACGATTTACGTGGACCTGAAGGATGAGGTTGGCAACGTCAACGCGGCCTGGCAGCGTCTCCGCGACAAGATGGGCGACGTCAAGGTCGAATTGCCGGAGGGCGTTATTGGTCCTTTCGTCAACAGCGACTTTGGCGATGTTTCGATTGCCACGATCGCCATCACCGGCGAGGGCTTCTCCCAGCGCGAAATGAAGGATGTCGCGGAGGAGTTTCGCAAGAAGCTGTATTTGCTCTCCGGAATCTCAAAGATCGACCTGTTGGGCGTTCAGGACGAACGGGTCTGGCTTGAGCTTGACACGCGCAAGCTTGCCGCGGTCGGGGTTCAGGTGAATGCCCTGATCAAGGACCTTCAGGGCCAGAACGTCGTTCTGCCATCCGGCGCCATCAATGCGGATGGTACGCGCCTGCTGCTTGAGACGTCGGGCGACTTTCCGAATGTGCGCGCCATAGAGACAATGCTGACGAAGGTCGGAGCGGGCGACAATCTGGTGCGGCTCGCTGACCTCGTGACCGTTCACCGCGGCTATGCGTCCCCCAAAATCAAGCCGGTTTACTTTGATGAACGGCCCGCCGTCGTCCTGAGTGTGGTCATGCAGCCCGATCAGGACGTCACCCAGCTCGGCCGGAGACTGCGCGCAGCCGCACACGACTACGAGCAGCAGCTTCCGATCGGCTACGCGATCGATTTTGCGACCTATCAGGCCGAGCAGGTCCGTGCATCCGTCAACTCGGCGCTTTCGAACGTGGGGCAGACCTTCATCGTCGTTGCCGCGCTGGTGGTTTTGTTTCTGGGCCTGCGCGCCGGGATCATCGCGGCGATGATCGTCCCGTTCGCCGTGATGTTCTCGCTCATCGGTATGCGCGTCTTCGGGATCGCGCTCGAGCAGGTCTCGATCGCCGCCATCATCATCGCGCTTGGGCTTCTGGTCGACAATGGCGTGGTCATGGTCGAGGACATCGTCAGCCGGATTGATCGGGGAGTGCCGGCTCAAGCCGCGGGTCTCGCGGCCGGCGAGCAGTATGCCCTTCCACTGCTGATATCGTCGATCACGACGATTGCGGCCTTTCTGCCGCTGTTCCTGCTGCCGGGATCTTCCGGCGAATATGCGTTCTCGCTGGCCGCGGTCGTCGCCTTGACACTGGCCGGCTCCTGGATTTCCGCGCTCTACATCCTGCCTGCGCTCACGGCCTGGTTCATCGGCCGCGGGCACGCTCCCCGCAAAGGGGAAACTTCGCCGTCCCGTCTGCAGCGCCTCTATGGTTCGGCACTGCAGATCGCGCTCCGCAATGCGCCTATCGTGTTGATCGGATGCATTGCCTTGGTCGCGCTGTCGTTGACGGAGTTCGGCCGTCTGCCGAAGCAGATGTTTCCGCTGAGCGAGCGCAGTCAGTTCCTCATCTATATGAACATGCCCGATGGAACGGACATTTCGCAAACCGAAGCGCGTGCGCTGGACATTTCGAAATGGCTTGGCGACAAGGCGCAGAATCCCGAGATCGCAAGCCATATCCTCTACGTCGGAGACGGCGGCCCCAGATTCTATCTGACGCTCACGCCGGTCGCGCCTGATCCCGTGTCAGCCTTCTTCCTGATCAACACGGGCGATTATCGGAGCGCCGTCAAAGCAGCGGATCGCGCCTGGAGCCATCTTTATGCCAACCATCCGGAGGCGCGTTTCAAGATCAAGCGGCTGGCGATGGGCTCGGTGGAATCTGGCATTGTCGAAGTAGAGATTTCGGGACCCGACGGCGACCGGCTGCTGGCGCTCAGCCAGAAGGTGAGATCGCTGTTTCAAGCCGCTCCCGGGATTCGCGACAACGAAGACGATTGGGGCAACAAGCTGATCAAGGTGGTGATCGATATCGACCAGGATCGCGCGCGCCAGCTCGGAATAACCTCGGAGGAAATCACCCAGCTGCTCAATACCTATTTCAGCGGAGCCGCGGTGTCGATCTATCGCGAAGGCGATAACCTCATTCCGATCGTGCTCCGGGCCACCGCCCATACCTCCGAGAGTCTGGAAGGTCTTACCAGCGCAACCTTTGCGAAAAATGGGACCCTCATTCCACTTGCGCAAATCGCGAGGCTGAAACCCGGCTTCGATGTGGCGCGGATCCGCCGCAAGAATCAGGAACGGACGATTACGGTGACGGCGCGGAGCGCGTCATTGACCGCCGGGCAACTGCTGGATTCCATTCGCCCCGCCCTGCAGTCGCTCGACCTCAGCGGCGGATATCACATCGATATCGCCGGCGAGATCCAGAAGAGCGCTGAAACCAACCAGAAGCTCGTTGCGGGATTTCCCGCAGCCCTCGGCGTGATGATTCTTGCGATCATCCTGCAATTCAACTCTTTCCGCCGCACGCTACTGACGTTCATCACCATACCGCTGATCCTGATCGGCATCCCCTTCGGCCTGCTGGCCGCCGGACAGCCGCTCTCGTTCTTCGGCACGCTCGGCATCATCAGCCTTTCCGGCATCATCATCAACAACGCGATCGTGCTCATCGATCAGATCGACATCGAGCGCGAGAAGCTGGATTTGCGCACTGCCATTGTCGCGGCGTCGGAGAAGCGCCTGCGTCCGATCCTGCTGACCTCGGCGACCACGGTCCTGGGGTTGGCGCCAATGGCGATCGCGGGCGGCGCTTTGTGGCAGCCGATGGCGGTGCTCATGATGTCCGGGCTTGCCGTCGCCTCGTTGTTGACTTTGTTTTTCGTGCCAACAGGGTATTTCCTGCTGTTCCGGTTCGACAAGAAGGTCATGGCCAGCGAGCAGCCGTGACCCGCTTGGTGCGGGCCGTCCTTGTCGAAGGTGTGGCCGGTCTGGCAGACCCTTGCCCGAAATTTACGAGTATGCGCTCTGGCTGACACTTCGACGCTTGCCTGACCGCGCCCTGCGGACGTAACCTGCCGGGACCATTTCCGCGCATCGAGATCCCCTGAAGATGCGATCCCTGCTTGCGCTCATTGCAGCCCTTGGATTGCTCTGCGCCCGTCCCGCCGTCGCCCAGCCGGTCGGCCAGTATCCATTTGCGCTGACGCGCGCAGGCCAGATGCTCGGCGCGGTCGAAGGCGAAGTGGCCTCCTTCAAGGGGCTTGCCTATGCGGCGCCGCCGGTCGGCAGCCTGCGCTGGCGGCCGCCGCAGGACCTGCCGGAGAGCTCGGAGATGAGCACGGCCTACGATTATGGCGCGCCCTGTCTGCAGCCGTCGCTACCGGCCGCGCGCGAGGATTGCCTCACGCTCAACGTATTCAGGCCCTTCGGCGTCGACGGGCCGCTGCCGGTGATGGTGTTCATCCATGGCGGCGGTTTTGTCAGCGGCACCGCCAACGATCCGCTTTTCGACGGTGCAAGATTCGCCCAGGCCGGCCTCATCGTCGTCACCGTGAATTATCGGCTCGGCGCGCTCGGCTGGCTCGAGCCTCCCGCGCTGACGGAGAACGGCTCCGGCAATTTCGGCTTGATGGATCAGATCGCAGCGCTGCGCTGGGTTCACGACAACATCGCGGCCTTCGGCGGCGATGCGAACAACGTCACGCTGTTCGGCAACGGTGCGGGCGCGACGTCGATCGCGCTCTTGATGCTGTGCGCGCAATCCCGCGATCTCTTCCAGAAAGCGATCCTGCAATCGGTGCCCGGCCGCGCGCGCCTGCCATCGTCACAGGAGGCCGAGGCTGCCGGGCGCCAATTCGTCGCCGCGCTCGGGAAGCTGGCGGATTTGCGCGCCGTCGAACCGGCGCGGCTGCTGGCCGCCGAGAGAAAACTGCTGGAGAAATCGCCGCGCAGATTTGCGCCGGCGATGGACGGAAACCTGGTGACCGAAGATATCGCCGCGGGATTTGCGGCAGGACACGAGAGCCGCATTCCCCTCATCATCGGTTCGAACGATGACGAGACCCGTTTCGACAGCGAGCTGGAAGTCAAGGAGGCGTTGTCATCCTCCATCGCGAGCCTCGATGAGTTGCGCGGGCTCTATCCTGACGCCAGGACGCCGTCTGAAATTGCCGCCAGCTTCTACACCGACAAGGTCTTCTCCGAGCCGGTGCGAATGCTCGCCCGGCTTCATGCCGCAACCGGCGCGCCCACCTTCCGCTATCGCTTCACCTACGTGCCGGAAGCCCGCCGCGCCAATCCCGACGAAGGCCATGGGCGCGAGTTGCAGTTCATCTTCGGCGTCGAGGGCGTGCCAGGCGCGGGCATCTTCTCGCGACGGGATCGCGAGGTCGCAAGCCGCATGCGATCTTACTGGATCAACTTTGCGAAGAACGGCGATCCCAACGGGCCCGAGCTGCCGCGTTGGGATGCGGCCGCCGACCGCGACCGTCTGCTGCTGATCGCAAACGATCGCATTGCGAGCGGCGACGATCCCTCATCGGAGCGTCTGGACCGGCTTGCACGCGAAAGCGAGAAGTGAGTTGATGCTAGGCCGCGAGCTCGACGCGCGGCGCCGGCGTGAGGCGGTCCTCTTCGAGATAGTCCATCGTGCCGTCCTTCTCGACGGCATAGAACTGCTGGCCGTCCTTGGACCGGTAGGCGGCGCGAACGACGCCGCGGCGGCCCTTGTCAGAGTTGACGACGTCCCCCAGCGCAAACTTCTTCATCGTAACGTCTCGCATGTATTCTGGCCGATTCCTGCGGCCACATCAGGATTGTGAGCGGCAAATCGTTAACGGCTTGCTAACCATGCCGGTTTGCCTATGCTCGCCCGCGGAGCGCGCGGAGGTCTCATCCGCGCAAGATGTCTTTGAGGCGAGCCTGAAAACATGACGCGATTTCCGACCCTGTTTCTGTCGCATGGCGGCGGCCCCTGGCCTTTCATGGAGGACCGCCGGGTGCAATATGCCAAGACTGCCGCGGAGTTCGGCCGGCTGCCGCAGCTGCTCCCCGAAAGACCGAAGGCGGTGCTGGTCATCACCGGCCATTGGGAGGCCGACGCCTTCACCGTGTCGACCTCGGCACATCCGCCGATGGTGTATGACTACTATGGTTTCCCCGAGCATACCTACCACATCACATATCCGGCGCCGGGCCGGCCCGAGCTCGCAGCAGAGGTGAAGGCGCTGCTTGCGCGCGCCGGTTTCGATTGCCGGGAAGATCCCAGGCAGGGCTTTGATCACGGCACCTTCGTGCCGCTCGGGCTGATGTATCCAAATGCCGACATGCCGATCGTGCTGCTGTCGCTGAAGTCGAGCTATGATGCGGCCGAGCACATCAAGGTCGGACAGGCGATCACCTCGCTGCGCGACGAGGGCATCCTGATTGTCGGCAGCGGGCTCACCTATCACAACATGCGCGGCTTCGGCCGCGCCGAGTCCAAACCAGTGTCGTATGATTTCGAGGCCTATCTGAACGAGGCGATCAGCAATCCGGACGCGGCGCGCCGCAACGCCATGCTGGTCGATTGGGAGAATGCGCCGAGCGCGCGTCTGGCGCATCCGCGCGAGGATCATCTCTTGCCGCTGATGGTCGCGGCCGGTGCCGCCGGCAGCGACGTCGGCAAGCGGGTTTTCGTCGACGAGGTCGCCAACGTCGCGATGGCGTCGTATGTGTTCGGATAAATATGTAGGGCGGATTAGCGAAGCGTAATCCGCCATTGAGGCGCGGCAAAGGTGGCGGATTACGCCAGGGACTGCGCTACGCGCAGCCGCGGGCTAATCCGCCCTACGCATTGCGCGACGCCACCAGGCCCCGATACAGCGCCGCATACTCGCCGGCGCGGTTGCGCCAGGACACGTCGGTGGCGAGTCCGCTTAACTGCAGCCGCCGCCAGGTGGCCTTGTCGTGGAAGGCGGCGTTGGCTTTCCGCAAGCTGCCGGTGAGGGCGTCGGCCGTCACCGGAGCGAACTTGAAGCCTGTGGCGTCGCGGCCGGTCTCGCTGATGTCGACGATGGTGTCCTCCAGACCGCCGACACGGGAGACGATCGGGACCGCGCCATAGCGCAGCGCGCAGAGCTGGGTCAGCCCGCACGGCTCGAACCGCGAGGGCACGAGCAGCGCGTCGGAGCCGGCCTGGATCAGGTGGGCGAGGATCTCGTCATAGCCGATCATCACGCCGATCCGGCCAGGATTGGCGCGCGCTGCGGCCTGATAGCGATCCTGGAGATCGCGGTCGCCGCTGCCGAGCAGTGCAAGCTGCATGCCCTGCTCCAGGATTGTCGGGATCGCCTCGAGCAGCAGGTCCAGGCCCTTCTGCCAGGACAGCCGGCTGATGACGCCGAGCAGCGGCGCCTCGTCGGAGGAATCGAGGTTGAACTGTTGCTGCAGCACCGCCTTGTTCGCGGCCCGGAACGTGAGATCCTCCGCACCGAAACGATAGGCGATATGCGGATCGGTTTGCGGATTCCACACGGCGACGTCGATGCCGTTGAGGATGCCGCTGAGCACGCCGGCGCGTTCGCGCAGCAGGCCGCCCAGTCCCATGCCGCCTTCGTCGCTCTGGATCTCGCGTGCGTAGGTCGGCGACACCGTGGTGATGCGATCGGCCAGTTGCAGCCCGGCTTTCAGGAAGCTGATGCCGCCGAAATATTCGAGGCCATGGATGTCGAGCGAGGCGTCCCAGGGCAGGCCGATCGCACCGGCCAGCGCGCGGTCGAACTTCCCCTGATAGGCCATGTTGTGAATCGTCATCACGGTGCCGGGCCGCGCCCCGCCATCGTAGTGCAGATAGGCCGGCGCCAGCCCGGCCTGCCAGTCATGGGCATGGACCACATCGGGGACGAAGCTTGCGACGAGACCGCGGCCGATATCGGCCGCGACGCGCGCCAGTGCCGCGAAGCGCACACCATTGTCCGGCCAGTCGACACCCTCGGCGGTGACGTAGGGGTTGCCCGGCCGCGCATAGAGATGTGGCACGTCGAGCACGAACAGGTCGAGCCCGTCGTGCGAACCGGCAAGCAGGCGTCCCGGCCCGCCGAAATAATCCGGCCAAAGCCGGATCTCATCCGCGCCCGCGAGCCGCCGCATCACCTCAGGATAGCCCGGCATCAAGGTGCGCATCTCGACGCCATGCGCTTTCAGCGCAAGCGGCAGTGCGCCGGCGACATCGGCGAGGCCGCCGGTCTTGACGATGGGATAGACTTCGGAAGCAACCGCCAGGACGCGAACAGGCGTCATGTATTGAGCCTGTCGATCATCGGCTGGGTGATCAGCGAGATGCCCTGCTCGGTGGTGCGGAAGCGCTTGGCGTCGAACTCGGGATCCTCGCCGACCACAAGGCCTTCGGGGATCTCGACGCCGCGGTCAATCACGACATTTTTCAAGCGCGCGCCGCGCCCGACATGCACGTAAGGCATGATCACGGCGTTCTCGACATTGGCATAGGAGTTGATGCGCACGCCGGTGAACAGCAGCGAGCGACGCAGCGAGGCGCCGGAAATGATGCAGCCGCCCGAGACCAGCGAGCTCACCGCCTGGCCGCGCCGGCTCTCCTCGTCATGGACGAACTTGGCGGGCGGCGTGATCTCCGCATAGGACCAGATCGGCCAGGCACGGTCGAACAGATCGAGCTCCGGCACCACGTCGGTCAAGTCGATATTGGCGGCCCAATAGGCATCTACCGTGCCGGCATCGCGCCAATAGGAGCGGGGGTCGCTGCCCGAGCGAACGCAGGAGGTCGAGAATTGATGCGCGATGGCGCGGCCGTTCTTGACGACATAGGGGATGATATCCTTGCCGAAATCGTGACTGGAGCTCGTATCCTCGGCGTCGCGCTTGAGCTGGTCGAACAGGAATTTCGTGTCGAAGACGTAGATGCCCATGCTGGCGAGCGAGACGTCGGGCTTGCCCGGCATCGGCGGGGGATCCTTGGGCTTTTCCAGGAATTGCTGGATCCAGCCGTTCTCGTCGACATGCATGATGCCGAAGCCGGAGGATTCTGCACGCGGCATTTCGAGGCAGCCGACCGTGACGTCGGCGCCGCTGTCGACGTGCTGACGCAGCATCACCTCGTAGTCCATCTTGTAGATGTGGTCGCCGGCCAGCACCACGATAAAGCGGGCATTGTGCGACTCGATGATGTCGATGTTCTGGTAGATGGCATCCGCCGTGCCGACATACCACATGCTCTCCGAGACGCGCTGGCTCGCGGGCAGGATGTCGAAGCTTTCGTTGCGTTCGGGACGGAAGAAGTTCCAGCCCATCTGGAGATGCCGGATCAGGCTATGCGCCTTGTATTGGGTGGCGACGGCGATGCGGCGGATGCCGGAGTTCACCGCGTTCGACAGCGCGAAATCGATGATGCGGGATTTGCCGCCGAAATAGACCGCGGGCTTGGCGCGCCGGTCGGTCAATTCCAGCAGCCGGCTGCCGCGGCCGCCCGCCAGGACAAATGCCAAAGCCTGGCGGGCAAGCGGCTCATTTCCGGCAGCACTCATGTCTTCCTCCCACTCATCTGGCGCTGGCCAAATTCTGGCGTAAACCGAAGGCTTCGCGAAGTACCTTGCGGCCGCGCATCATTGGAACCGATAGTAACGGTACGAATAGGTAATCGTGAAGATGCTTGTTGGTTGCGAACGCACGGGAAGCTTAACGCTTTGGCCGCGGCGGCAGCCCTTCGGCGCCCTCGCCCGGCGGTCATAAATCAGGCATGCCGAGCCGTCTTGTGCGCTGCACGCAAATTCGAGGCTTTGACTTCGCGCAAGGATGCAACATCATGGCATGCGATGCTGTTTCAAACGAAACGTCAGACAGGGAGTAAGACGATGAGTATCTGGAAGATGGCAATCGCCTGCTCGTTGACAGCAGGCGTCATGGCCGGCCAAATCGGGCAGGCATCAGCGGCGCCGATGCCGACCAATGTCGCGACCATGAAGGCCGCGGCCGGCGATGATGTCACCCAGGTTCATTGGCGTGGTGGCGGCTGGGGCTGGGGCCTGGGCGGCTTCGCGGCAGGTGCGCTCATCGGCAGCGCCATCGCCGGCGCGCCCTACGGCTATTATGGCGGGGGACCGTATTACGGCTACGGCTATCCGGCTTACGGCTATGGCTATGCGCCGGCCTATTATGGCTACGGCTACGGGCCGGCCTATCCTCGCTACTACCGCCCCTACCGTCCGTATTACGGCTATCGCTACGGCTACTACCGGCCGTACTACCGTCACTACTACCGCCGCTATTGGTGAGCGCTAGAGCGACAGCCACACGATCAGGCTCATGCAGGCAAAATGCGCGAGCACGATTGCGGCGAGATGAAGCGGGCCGGCCTTGAGGCGAAGCCTGCTCATCTCGCCGCCTCCGCGTTAGTTCGACCCCGCCGCCGCGGCGGTGAAGCTGCGGTCGACGGCTTTGCCGACGTCGAGGGTCTTGGGCAGGATGCCGTAGCGCGTCGCGCGGTCGGAGGCTTCCTGCACCTCCTTGATCACGACCTCGTCGATCGGAATCGGGTTGGTGCGCTGCGCGGTGTAGGCCGATAGCAGCACATCCTCGGGCAGTATCGTCAGCTCGGCCGTGCTCCTGGCATATTCGGCAATATGATCCCGCGACCAAAGCCGGGCCTTGTTCAGACGTTGCACGAGGTCCTGCACGGCTGCGCGCTTGGTGGCGATGGCGTTGTCCGAGGCGACGATAAAGGTGATGGTCGGCGTCAGGCCGTCGCCGTCGGCGATGACGCGAGCCTTGTCCCTTGAGGTCGCAAACGACACGTAGGGCTCCCACACCGCCCAGGCATCGATCGAGCCGGCGACGAGCGCGACCTTGGCATCGACAGGGCCGAGCGGCGCAAAGGTCGCGTCCTCCAGCTTGATCTGCGCCTTCTCCAAGGTCGCGTCGATCAGAAACTGGCCCCAGCCGCCGCGCGTGCCGGCGAGACGTTTGCCCTTGAGATCGGTGGCCGACTTGATCGGCGAATCCTGGCGCACCAGGATCGCCTGCGTCTTCGCATCCGACCTGGTGCCGCCGATCGCCTTGATCGGCGCGCCGGCCGCGTAGACCGACAGGAAGGAGAGATCGCCGGTATAGCCGACGTCGAGCGCGCCGGCGTTGAGCGCTTCCAGGATTGGAGCTGCCGCAGGGAATTCCGACCATTCGATCCTATAAGGCAGGTCCTTCGCATAGCCGGAGATCTCCAGCAGCGAGCGGTTGCCGCCTTTCTGGTCGCCGACGCGCAGCACGACATTGTCGGCCGCGAACGATGCGGCCGCCGTCGACAGGGTGACGGCTGCGGCGAACAGCGAGGCGGCCAGGCGGCGCGTGATGGGATGGTCCGAAGAGTTGAGGCTCATGTGATCTGTCTTGTTGCTTGTTTGTTACTTTGGCTCACGACGTGAGAGCGAACGATGCAGCGAGGCGATCAAGTCTATGATCGCGCGGTCTTCAGTCAATGAAATGGCCAACCGTATTGCGCGCGCATTGAGCAAGGACGTTTCAACGAATGCGTGCTTTCGAGAAAAGCGGCGCGTTGACTTTGGACTGCGTGACGGGGATGCCTCTCGCAGAGTCGTGAAGGTGCGCGCGAACTGATGAATCTGCGAAAAATCCTTTCATCGTTGCGGCGCGCGCCAATGGAGAGAATGACTTCGCGGCGCGCTACATTCGAAATTCCATTTCATTGACGATGCGGCACTCGCGCCGCATGATTTGCGCATCGCATCAACGCGGCGCCGGAAGCGCTCGCGATAAAAATGTTCTCTCAACGCAGCTCCGTACGGAACATGCGCAACGCGATCCGTTGCGCGGACGGCGGAGTCATGCCAACTCAGGAGTGGGGCTGATGCGCAACGACAACAAGCGCGCTGGATCGGGGCTCGACCGGCGTCACCTGCTTCAAGCCGGGCTGGCGGCGGCTTTCGCGGCGCCGCTCGGCGCGTGGGGCGCCCAGGCCTTCGTGCCACCGGCGCCGGCACCTGGCATCGATTTCTCGGAATTCCCGCTCTGCCGCACGGCTTCCGATGCGCCAGCGCTATCAGGCGCGCCGCGCAAGCTGAAACTGTCGTGGAATGCCGGCGCGGTCTGCCTTGCGCCGCTGCCGGTCGCGATCGAGCACGGCTTCTTCCAGAAGCAGAATCTCGACGTCGAGCTCGTCAATTATTCCGGCTCGACCGACCAACTGCTCGAGGCGATCGCCACCGGCAAGAGCGATGCCGGTCTCGGCATGGCGCTGCGCTGGCTGAAGCCGCTGGAGCAGGGCTTTGACGTCAAGATCGCGGCCGGCACCCATGGCGGCTGCATGCGCGTGCTGAGCCGCGCCGATTCCGGCGTGGCCAAGCTCGCCGATCTCAAGGGCAAGATCGTCGCGGTCGGCGATCTCGCCGGCCCCGACAAGAACTTCTTCTCCATTCAGCTTGCCAAGCTCGGTATCGACCCGAACAAGGATGTCGACTGGCGTGCCTATCCCGGCAATCTGCTCGATGTCGCGGTCCAGAAGGGCGAAGTGCAGGCCTTCCTGTCCTCCGATCCGCTCGCCTATCTCTGGCTGAAGGATACGCAGTACAGGGAAGTTGCCTCCAATCTCGACGGTGACTATCGCGACAAGAGCTGCTGCATCGTCGGCCTGCGCGGCAGCCTGGTGCGCGAGGAGCCGCAGGTCGCGCGTGCGATCACGCAGGCGCTGCTCGATGCCGCGATGTTCACCTCGCAGAATCCGGCCGTCGCGGCGAAGTCGTTCCAGCCCTATGCGCCGAAGGCCGCAACGCTGGCCGATATCGAGGGCATGGTGCGCTACCACACGCATCACCATCACCCCACCGGCGAGGTGCTGAAGCGCGAGTTGAAGGCTTACGCCGACGATCTCAAGAGCGTGCAGGTCTTCAAGCAAAGCACCGACACGACCAAATTCGCGGAGCACATCTATGTCGACGTATTCTCTGTCTGACGGGCTTGCCTCCGGCGCGCCGCGCCTCTCGCGCGCGCCCTGGCTTGCCGCCTGGTTTAGGGAGTGCGGTGCCGGTGTTGCCGCGAGCCTCGCCTGGATCGCCTTCGGCCTCTCATGTCTGTGGTGGGAGGACGTCGGCGACTGGTCGCGCACGCATTCGCTTGGCATCACCGCCTTCGTCATCGCGGCGGTCGCCCTGTTCGGAACGGTCGGCGCCGACTATATCGGTTCAGCGGGCAGGGCGCTGCGTCAGCGTGCGCCCTGGCTCATCGCACTTGGGGCCTTCCTCACGGTGTGGGAGGTCGCCACCGCAAAATTCGGTTGGCTGCCGCTGCCGTTCTTCCCGCCGCCGCAGGCGATCATCGAGGTCTATACCGACGATCTGCCGAAGCTGCTCGACAGCGTGTTCGCATCGGTCAAGCTCCAGCTTGGCGGCTACATCATCGGCGCCGTGGTCGGCTTCCTGACCGGTGTCTCGATCGGCTGGTCGCGCGAGGTCGCCTATTGGGTGCATCCCGTGCTGCGCTTCATCGGCCCGCTGCCGGCGACCGCCTGGCTGCCGATCGCCTTCTTCACCTTTCCCTCGAGCTGGAGCGCCTCGACCTTCCTGATTGCGCTGGCGACCGGCTTTCCGGTCACGGTGCTGACCTGGTCGGGCGTTGCGAGCGTCAGCACGGCCTATTACGACGTTGCGCGCACCCTTGGGGCAAAGCCGTCCTTCCTGGTGCTGAAGGTCGCGATCCCCGCCGCCTTGCCGCACGTCTTCGTCGGCCTGTTCATGGGGCTCGGAGCGTCCTTTGCCGTGCTTGTCGTTGCCGAGATGATCGGCGTCAAGGCGGGGCTCGGCTGGTACCTGCAATGGGCGCAAGGCTGGGCCGCCTATGCCAATATGTATGCGGCGCTGATCGTGATGTCGCTGCTCTGCTCCGGTGCCATCACGCTGCTGTTTGCGATCCGCGATCGCCTGCTGGTCTGGCAGAAGGGAACTGTCAAATGGTAGCGGCTCTCGCCGAAGCGATCACGCATTCGTCCGCCGGCGCCGCTCTCGACATCGAGCAGGTCAGCCATGCCTTCGATATCGACGGCGCCGAGCTGCCGGTGCTGAGCGACGTCAGTATCGCGGTCGAGCCCGGCGAATTCGTCGCGCTGCTCGGCCCCTCCGGCTGCGGCAAGTCGACCTTGCTGCGGCTGGTCGCAGGCCTCGACAAGCCCAAAGCGGGAAGCCTGCGCGAGGACGAGAGCCGCATCAGGGCGCCGCATCCGTCACGCGTCGTCGTGTTCCAGGATCCGACCCTGTTTCCCTGGCGGTCGGTCTGGGACAACGTGGCCCTCGGCCTCGAGGCCCAGGGCATCCTCAAGAGCCAGCGCCAGCGCGTCGACGCCGCGCTGGATCTGGTCGGGCTGTCGTCGTTCCGCAATGCCTATCCGCACCAGCTCTCCGGCGGTATGGCGCAGCGCGTGGCACTGGCGCGTGCGCTGGTGAACGATCCCAAGATCCTGATCTTGGATGAGCCGCTCGGCAAGCTCGACTCGCTGACCCGCATCACCATGCAGGCCGAGCTGGTTTCGCTGTGGCAGCGCAAGAGATTTACCACGCTGCTCGTCACGCATGACGCCGAGGAGGCGCTGGTGCTCGCGGGCCGCGTCATCGTCTTCAGCGAGCGCCCCGCTCGCGTGAAGGCCGACATCCGTGTGAACCGGCCCTATCCGCGCCATCGCGGCGATCCGTATCTTGCCGATCTGCGCCGCCAGATTCTCGGCCTGTTGGGATTGGATGCCACATGGTGACGTCTGTCGCTCAGGGACGGGTGGCCCGTAGCGAGCCCGACTATATCGCGCGCGCGGACGTGCTGGCGCCGGCCTTTGCCGCGCGCGCGGTCGAGCATGACCGCACCGGCAGCTTTCCCTTCGAGAATTTTCGCGAGCTCTCCGAGGCCGGCCTGCTCTCGCTGACGGTGCCGGCCGCCTTTGGCGGGGCGGGCGCGGGCGCAAGATACACCGCCCGCGTCCTCGGCATCATCGGCAAGGCCTGCCCGTCGACGGCACTGGTGCTGTCGATGCACTACATCAACCATCTGGTGATGGCACGCAACCCGAGCTGGCCGTTGAAACTGTCGCGCAAGCTCGCAATTGAGACCGTCGAAGGCGTCGCGCTGATCAACGCCCTGCGGGTCGAGCCCGAGCTCGGCTCGCCGGCGCGTGGCGGATTGCCGGCGACGATCGCGCGCCGCACCGAAACCGGCTGGCGCCTCTCTGGCCACAAGATCTATTCGACGGGCTCGCCGATCCTGAAATGGTATCTGGTCTGGGCCCGCACGGACGAGGCCGAGCCGCGCGTCGGCCAGTTCCTGGCGCCGGCGGGCCTGCCGGGCACAAGCATCGTCGAGACCTGGGACCACCATGGCCTGCGGGCCAGCGGCAGCCATGACGTCATCTTCGACGACGTCGTGATCCCGCTCGATGCGGAGATCGATGTCCGCGAGCCGGCGGACTGGCGCGCGCCCGATATCGCGCAGGCGACCGTGCATACCGTCTTCGTCGCCGCGATCTATGACGGCATCGCCCGCGCCGCGCGCGACTGGTTCGTCCAGTTCCTGAAACAGCGCGTCCCCGCCAGCCTCGGCGCGCCGCTCGCGACCCTGGCCCGCGCGCAGGAGATCCTGGGAGCGATCGAGGCGAGGCTCGCAGTCAATGCACGGCTGCTCGACACGTTTGCCCGCGATTTCGACGATGGGGTCCAGCTCTCCGCCGGCGAATCCAACGTCATCAAGCTGACAGTGACCAATAACGCGGTTGCCGTGGTCGAGGACGCCTTGTCGCTGACCGGCAATCACGGCCTGTCCCGCAGCAATCCGCTGGAGCGGCATTATCGCGACGTCCTGTGCGGGCGCGTGCATACGCCGCAGGACGACGCCACGCGCACCGGCCTCGGCCGCGCCGCGCTCGGACTTTAGAAAATCAACAAGGAGACCATCATGTCGGTCGAGTTCATCGGCTTTATCGCCAACAGCAATGCTTCCGAGACCATCGTGCGCCAGGGTCCGATCCTCGACCCGCACTATATCGAGACGGTGGCGAAGGCGCACGAGCTCGCCGGCTTCGACCGCGCGCTGCTGGCGTTCCACTCGACCACGCCGGATTCGCTCCAGGTCGCCCAGCACGTGCTGGCCATCACCAAGAACCTCAAAGTGATGATCGCGCAGCGGCCTGGCTTCACCGCGCCGACATTGCTGGCGCGTCAGCTCGCCACGCTCGACCAGCTCTATGGCGGCCGCGTCTCGCTGCACGTCATCACCGGCGGCAACGCCATCGAGCTGCGTCAGGACGGCAATACGCTGGACGACAAGGACGAACGCTACGCCCGCACCAGCGAATTCCTCGACGTTGTCAGGCTGGAATGGACCAGCGAGAAGCCGTTCAACTATAGCGGCAAGTACTACACCGTCGAGAACGGCTTTTCGCAGGTGAAGCCGCTGCAGAAGGGTGGCATCTTTACCTTCGTCGGCGGCGGATCGGACGCTGCGATAGAGGTCTCGGGCAAGCATGCCGACACCTTTGCGCTGTGGGGCGAATCCTATGCGCAGGTGCGCGACGTCACCGCGCGGGTCCGCGCGGCGGCCGCGAAGCATGGGCGGCCGAGCCCGCGCTTCAGCCTGTCGGTGCGGCCGATCCTCGCCGACACCGAGGAGAAGGCCTGGAAGAAGGCCGAAGGGATCCTCGCGCGTGCCACCGCACTCCAGGACCAGACCGGCTATCGCCGGCCCAATCACGCCACCGACGGCGCCAAGCGTCTCCTTGCGCTGGCAGACCAGGGCGCGCGCATCGACAAGCGACTGTGGACCGAGATCGCCAAGCTCACCGGCGCCAACAGCAACTCGACCGCGCTGGTCGGCACGCCGGAGCAGGTCGCCGAGGTCTTCGCCGACTATTACGACCTCGGCGTCAGCCATTTCCTGATCCGCGGCTTCGATCCGCTGCCCGATGCCATCGACTATGGCCGTGAGCTGATCCCGCTGACGCGTAAGCTGATCGCCGAACGCGACCAGCAGCGGGGGATTGCGGCGGAATGATCCGGCTCGTTGTTGCTGTGGCGCTCGCGCTTGCGGGCGCTGATCTCGCGGTCGCGCAAACGACGCTGCGCGTCGGTGACCAGAAGGGCAACGCGCGGGCAGTGATGGAAGCCGCGGGCGTGCTCAACGACGTGCCTTACAAGATCGAGTGGAGGGAGTTTCCGGCCGCCGCGCCGCTGCTGGAAGCGCTGAGCGCCGGCGCGATCGAGACCGGGCTCGTCGGCGATGCGCCCTTCACCTTTGCCGCCGCCTCCGGTGCGCCGGTGAAGGCGATTGCGGCGATCCGGCAGACCCGCGAGGGGCTTGCGATCCTCGTGCCCGAGAACTCGCCGATCAAGACCTTCGGCGATCTCCGGGCTAAGAAGATCGCAACCGGCCGCGGCTCGATCGGGCATCAGCTGATCCTCGCCGCGCTCGAAAAGAACGGCTGGAGTGCTGCTGACGTGCAGATCGCGTTCCTGGCGCCGTCCGATGCCAAGATCGCCTACACGCAGGGGTCGGTCGATGCCTGGTCGACCTGGGAGCCTTATGTCAGCCAGGAGGAGGTGCTGTTCAAATCGCGTCGTATCATCACTTCGGAGGGCCTGACGCCGGGCCTCAGCTTCCAGGTGGCGCGGCCGGACGCGATCCGCGACAAGCGCGCCGAGCTGACTGATTTCATCCGCCGCCTGACCGCGGCGCGGGCGTGGTCGCTGAACAACATCGACAGCTATGCCGCGACCTGGGGCAAGTTGATGCACATCCAGACCGCCGTGCCGCAGAACTGGCTCTCGCGCGCAAAAATCAGGATCGCACCGATCGACGACAGCGTGGTTGCGGACGAGCAGAGCACCATCGATCTCTATTTCCGCTGGGGCCTGATCAAGCAGAAGCTCGATGCTGCCGAGATCGTCGATCGCTCCTTTGCGGACGCGATCGCGAAGGCCGGGCTGTAGCTGCCGGATGAGGGGAGTCTCTTCGCATGTCCGGTTTCGCAGGGTGGGCAAAGGCGCACTTGGGCCGTGCCCACCACCTCTTTCGATCGTGAAGATTGCGTGGGCACGCTCCGCTTTGCCCACCCTACGATACTGCCTCCAGGGCACGAGATCTCACGAGGTCATCAAGCGCCTGTGAGATGAGGACGAGGCTTCTCGCATGGCGACAATCCTCGAAGGATTCTTTCTGCATTCTTGTCCGCAACAACACCCTCATTTCTATTTGCACCACCTCCCTTGCGGCCCGCTCCATCCCCTCAAAAATCAATCAGACGACCACATCGGGAGACCGGCCATGGGCCTGCAAGAAACAAAAATCGAATCGCTTCCCTTCGTCACCGCTGAACTCAACTATCTCGCGCCTGTGTCAGGCAAGCCGCGCACCTATGCTTTCGATCCACCCCCGGGGGAGCCGAAGAGCACCTCGCTGCCGGAGCCGCATCTGGTGCCGGTCTTCGATGCGCGGCTGATCGCAGAAAATTTCTCGCTTGATCGCGAAGGTTTTGCGCTGGTGCGCCATCCGCATCGAGTGAAGGATTTTTACAACGATGAGGAAATCCGCAGCGTCTACTATCCTGCCGTCGAGGCTTTCCTGCGCGCGACATTGAAGGCCGACCGTGTCTTCATCTTCGACCATACCGTCCGCAAGCGCGTCGAAGGTGCTCCCGACATTCGCGACGGCGGGCCACGCCAGCCTGCGACGCGCGTACATGTCGACCAGACCGTCGTCTCCGGCGCCAATCGCGTGCGCGAGCATCTGCCTGACGAGGCGGAGGAGTTGCTCAAGGGCCGCGTGCAGGTGATCAACCTGTGGCGGCCGATCCGCGGTCCCTTGCGCGATTCACCGCTCGCCATGGCCGACGGCACGACGGTGGCTTCAGAAGATCTCGTCGCCTCGGACCTGATCTATCCCAATCGGCGCGGTGAAACCTATTCGGTGAAATACAATCCTGATCATCGCTGGTTCTATTTTCCCGAGATGACACCGGACGAGGCGCTGCTGCTCAAATGCTATGATTCCGCAACTGACGGCCGCACCCGCTTCGCGCCGCACACCGCCTTCGTCGATCCGACCACGCCACCGGATGCTTCGCCGCGCGAAAGCATCGAGGTGCGCACCCTCGTCTTTCACAAACAGTAACAATGTGTGATGGACCCGCCGGGCATGGCCTGGCGGAGTTCCCGGAACCATCTGGAACCGGACGACGTTGCAGCGCCGGGCAGGGCCAACCGTGGAGCGGTGCCGTGCGAGCGCAGCCGACGTTATTGTATTGCCTGACGATTTTCTCGCTTTCTGCATTTTCTGTCGCCCACGCCGAAAGCGGACTTGCCTCATACTATGGATACGGAAAAGCCGCGAGGAGCGGCGAGCTGACTTGCGCGCACCGAACGCGTCCGTTCGGCAGCGTGCTGAAAGTGTCCTATAGCGGACGGACGATTCAGTGCCGCGTCAATGATCGCGGCCCTTTCATCCGCGGCCGTATCGTCGATCTCTCGGTGCCCGCCGCCCGTGCGCTCGGCATGATGAGTGCAGGCGTGGTGCGGGTCTCGGTGGAATAGCTCTGCCTTCGCGCTATAGTGCCGCCCGAGGCAAGGGGGGCGTTATGGCTCGCATCAGGGTGGGACTCGTCGGCTGCGGCTTCGTGTCGGAGCTGCATATGTATGCATTCCGGCGCGTCTATGGCGTGGATGTCGAGGTGGCCGCGGTCGCCGCGCGCGGCGATCATGTCGTCGCATTCGCGGGCCGCCACAACATCCCGCGCGTCTATCGCAGCTTTGCGGAGCTGATCGCGGACCGCGAGCTCGATGTGATCGACATCTGCACGCCGCCCAGTCTCCATGCCGAGATGATCGTCGCCAGCATGCAGGCCGGCAAGCACGTCATCTGCGAAAAGCCGTTTGCCGGCTATTTCGGCCGCAATGGCGACCAGCAGCCGATCGGCAGGCACGTGCCAAAGGCCCTGATGTATGAGCGCCTGATCGAGGAGATGGACGCCACCCGCGCCGCGATCGAGCGCACCGGAAAACTCTTCATGTATGCCGAGGACTGGATCTACGCGCCTGCAGTGACCAAGACCGCCGAGATCCTCAAGGCCACCAAAGACAAGATCCTGTTCATGAGGGGCGAGGAGAGCCATTCCGGCTCGCACGCCGCGCATGCCGCACAATGGGCGATGACCGGCGGCGGCTCGCTGATCCGGATGGGCTGCCATCCGCTCTCGGCGGTGCTCTATCTCAAGCAGGTCGAAGCGCGCACCCGAGCGGAGAAAATCCATGTCGTCAGCGTCACCGGCGATATCGGCAATGTCACCGCCGTCCTCAGGCCGGACGAACGCACCTACATCAAGGCCAAGCCCGTCGACGTCGAGGATTGGGGCACGCTGACCGCGACCTTCTCCGACGGCACCAAGGCCACGATATTCTCCGGTGACATGATCATGGGCGGCGTGCGCAATTTGATCGAGACCTACACGTCGGGCGGATCGCTGTTCGCCAACATCACGCCGAACAATCATCTGATGAGCTACCAGACCTCCGAGGAGAAGCTCGCGAGCGTCTACATCACCGAGAAGGTCGACCGCAAAACCGGCTGGCAATATGTGTGCATTGAGGAGGAATGGACGCGAGGCTATCTCCAGGAGATCCAGGATTTCATGGAATGCGCCGCCACGGGACGACAGCCTTTGTCGGACCTGGCGCTGGCCTACGAGACCATCAAGGTCAACTATGCCGGCTATTGGGCCGCGGAGGAGGGGCGGCGGGTGGTGCTGTAGCTGTCGCCAAGCGACTATTCCCTCGAGCGCTTCAATTCGGCGTCGTGTTGCTCGTCCATCCCATCAGGGTCGGAAGGAGCGTCATCCGGGAGAAACTGCGCTGGATGCTTGCGGGTGAGCAGAAGCTGCTTGCGCATCTCGGCAAGGCGGGCACGGCAGAATTCCTTGTAGAGCAATTCGAATAGGGCGGGCATTGTCACCCCCATCGCTGCAATTCAAGCTCTGAAATATCTGATCCCGCTGCACGGCTTCTGCGAAAATGCGAGCCGGTTGCCTGAGAGGCCAACCCGAGCTGAAATGCCGTTGGCTGTCCGGTTTGTACGTACGAAAATCGAGCGCCGCCAGTCACCCAGTTCACACTCTAGAAGGCTTTTGTTTCAAAGAGACTTCGTCTCACAACCAGCGCGAGTTGCCGGGCGGCCCAAAATCCAACCATAGCGCGCAAACAATGATCGGTGGGTGTAAGTGTTCCTGCTTGCACGCGGTCGGCGCCGACGTGTTGTGGACGCCGCTTTCTTCCCCCTCCGGGCAGGGCAATCACCATTGGAATAGACGACGACCCGCGGGCTTGCTCCGCCTCTCCCGCTTGCCAAGCGGGAGAGGGAGCCCAGTGCCGATGCCGTCGCATCGTGCATCCATCTGCGATAGATCTGCGGAGGGCAAGTCGCCTCTTTCACGCCCCGTAGGTCGATCCCTTCGGCAGCGGAAACACCGGGTCTTGTGTCCTGATGTTGGTCGGCCACACCACGGAAATGTGCTCGCCGGCGTTCTGCATCACCACCGGCGTGGAGCGTTCGTTCTGGCCGGACAACGGCGTGCCCGGCGGGAAGAACTTCACGCCGTAGCCTTGGATGGTGCCGCCGGGCGGGATGTCGACGTCGAGTGCGGCTTTGCGAATGGCTTCCGGCTCGAAGCTGCCGTATTTCTCTTTCGCCACCGGCAGCACGTTGTTGAGCAAAACCCAGGTCTGATTAAAACCCATCGAGCAGTGCGGCGGCACATCAGTGGCATTGGTCTTGGCCTGGTAGCGCGTGACCATGGTCTTGATCAGCTCGCCCATGCCAGGCGCCAGCTTCGACGGATCGAGCAGCTGCGCCGGCACCGGATCGATGTTGCAGAAATTGTCGATGTCGGCGCCGAAGGTTGCGCGCAGCTTGTCGAGCTGGCTGTAGCCGGCGCCGGCGCCGAACAGCATCTTGAACCGAAGTCCGCTCTCGCGCGCCTGGCGCAGGAACAGGGTGATGTCGGGGTTATAGCCGGCATGCGAGATCACATCGACCTTGGCGCGCTTCAGCTTGGTCACGAGCACCGAGAGATCGGGTGCCGAGGCCGAATAGCCTTCGCGCAGCACCACCTGGATGCCGGCCTCCTTGGCATATGCTTCGTCAGCGGCGGCGACGCCGACGCCATAGGGACCGTCCTCATGGATCAGCGCGACCTTGACGTCCTTGGGCTCCATGCCGAGCTTGCCCTTGGCGTGTTCGGCGAGGAAGCCGGCAAACGCCTGGCCGTATTGATCCGAATGGATCTGCGCGCGAAACACATATTGCAGGTTCTTGTCCTTGAACACGGCGGTCGACACCGCGGTCGTGATCCAGAGGATCTTCTTCTGCTGTTCGACCTTGGCTGCGAGCGGCACGGCATGCGCGCTGGCATAGACCCCGTTGAGGATGTCGATCTTCTCCTGGCTGATCAGGCGCTCGGCCTCGTTGATCGCCACGTCGGGCTTGCTCTGGGAATCCGCGGCGACCGGAACAATCTTGGTCTTGCCGCCAATGCCGCCCTTCTCGTTGACGAGATCGATCGCGATCTGCGCGCCGACCGAGGAGGCGACCGAGCCTCCGGCCGCGAATGGTCCGGTGAGATCGTAGATCAGGCCGATGCGCAGAGTCTCGGCTTGCGCCTGGGCCCGGGTCCAATCGAGGCTGAGCGTGGCGGCGGCAGCCGCCGTACCCTTCAGCAGCTGCCTGCGTGAAGTCGGCATCCTATCCTCCCTCGGATCAGTCATTTGCGACTGGTCTTATGTTTTCCGGCAAGTATTTGGAGGGCGATTCCGAAAGTCAACATGCGCCGCACTAGGCAATTCGGATGCATGCAGCCGAGCGTGATCGCGTCGGAATTTTTCCCTGAGTCTCATTCTTTTGCGCCGGGCCGTGCTTTGGTTCGCAATCATTCCTCGGCATTGCATCGGGGTGGAGGCGAACATCCGCCTGTCACGCGTGGGTTTTCAGCTTCGCCGCGACGCGATATCGCTTTCCGCAGATGCGATGGCGTCGCTTCACGCGTTGCAGCAGGGCAGGGCCCATGACCGGCATTCGGCTTGTGCGCCTCGGAGGTTGCGTGGCATCCTAGCGCGGTAAATTGCACGGGAAGCCCAATTCCCGGCTTGCGCCGCATTATGGGTGGAAACAAAAGCTCAGGAGAAGAGATATGGTTTGGACGCTTCGTTTTACGGGGCTCGCCTGCGTTGGCCTGTTGCTGTCCTCCGTCAGCGCCCTCGCAGGGCCCAAGGTCGTGTCCGGTCCGGGCGCCGATCCCGGATGTTTCAAGCCCTGGTCATCCGAGACCAAGTTCTTCCAGTGGGACAAGAAGCCCGGTCCCTACAAGATCGCCCTCGTCAACGGCTTCGTCGGCAACACCTGGCGCATCCAGATGGTGAAGACCGCGAAGGCCTTCGCCGCGCAGCCGGGCATCAAGGAGAACATCAAGGAGTTCAAGGTCGTCTCCACCGGCACCGATGTTGCGGCGCAACTCGGCGCGATGGAGGACTTCATCAATCAGGGCTTTGACGCCATCGTCACCATCGCTGTCGCCCCTGACGGCTTCGACCGCATCATCCGCCTCGCCGACAAGAACAACGTGGTCGTGGTGCCCTTCGACAACGTCCTCGACACCGACAAGGTGATGATGGTCAACGAGGACCAGAAGGAAATGGGCCGCATGTCGGCGAAATGGCTGATCGATGAGAGCGGTAAGAAGAGCGGCGACATTCTCGAGGTACGCGGCCTGCCGGGCAATTCCGTCGACCGCGACCGCCATCTCGGCTTCCGCGAGGTGATGGAAGCGCCGGGCAACAGCTTCAAGATCACTGAAGTGGTCGGCAATTGGGACACCGGCACCTCGCAGAAGGTGACGGCGGATGCGCTCGCGGTGCACGGCCATTTCGACGGCGTGTTCACGCAGGGCGGCTCCGACGGCACCGTGCAGGCGATGATGGCGGCCAAGCACCCCTTCGTGCCGATGTCGGGCGAGGGTGAGAACGAGTTCCGCAAGCAGATCGCCGATCACGCCAAGGACGGGCTCAAGGGCATGTCCTACGGCCAGTCGCCGGCGCTGGTCGCGATCGCCACCAAGGCGGCGATCTCGGCGCTGCAGGGCAATGTCATGCCGCAGCTGATCTCGATCCCGATTCCAGTCGCGACCTACAAGGACCTCAAGCCCGGCGAGAACTACTGGCCGGAGCTGAATGCAAACTTCTTCGCGCCGAACCAGTTCACGCCCTGCGGCGTCAACTTCACGGCGCCGGAGATCATGTCGCAGAGCGAAAAGAATACCCAGTGAGCCTGCTGGAGACGTCACGGTTGCGGCCCGGCCTTCGCCGGGCCGCCGCTGCGTGAGCCCGCCATGTCCGATGCCGTTCTGACCCGTCATGCCTTCCTCACGCTGTCAGGAATCTCCAAGCGGTACGCCGGCGTGCGCGCGCTCGAAGGCGTCGATTTCGCCTGCGAGCGCGGCAAGATCCATGCGGTGCTGGGCGAGAACGGCGCCGGCAAGTCGACGCTGATCAAGATCATCTCGGGTGTGGTGCAGCCCGATTCCGGCAGCATGCGGCTTGCCGGCCAGGACGTCAGCTTTGCGACGCCCTCCGCCGCCAATGCCGCCGGCGTCGTCTGCATCTTCCAGGAGCTGTCGCTGATGCCCGACCTCTCGGTCGCGGACAACATCTCGATCTCCTCGCCGCCGCGCCGCTTCGGCCTGATCGACGCGCGGGCGCAGCGCCGCCGTGCCGAACAGCTGCTGGCCGAGATCGGCTGCGAGGACGTCAATCCCCTGATGCGCGTGCGCGACCTGCCGCTGTCGCGCCGGCAGGTGGTGGAGATCGCCAAGGCGCTCGGCAAGAAGCCGCAGCTCCTGATCCTGGATGAGGCCACCTCGGCCCTCACCAGCGCCGACGTCGAGAAGGTGTACGCCATGCTGGCGCGGCTCAAGGCCGAGGGCGTTGCCATTCTCTACATCTCGCACCGCATGCACGAGGTCGAGGCGCTGGCCGACCGCGCCTCCGTGTTCCGCAACGGCCGCCATATCGAGACCTTCGACAAGGGCAAGCGTTCGACCGCTGATATCGTTCAGCTCATGATCGGACGCGATATCGCGACCCAATATCCGCCGAAGCCGCCGCGCGGATCGCCGCCGCCGGTGCTTGATATCGAGAATTTGAGCTGGGACCGGCGCCTCGATCGCATCTCGCTCCGCGTCGGCGCCGGCGAGATCGTCGGGCTCGGCGGGCTCGATGGCCAGGGCCAGAAATCCCTGCTGCTGGCGCTGTTCGGCGTGCTGCGCGGCGTCACCGGGCAGATCATCGTCGAAGGCCGCGAGGTGCGGCCGGGGTCTCCGGCGGCGGCGAAGTCGGTCGGCATCGCGCTGGTACCGGAGGATCGCAAGACCGAGGGCCTGATGCTGCCGATGTCGATCGCGGACAATCTGGTGATCGCCTCGCTCGATGCGATCTCGACCGGCCCTCTGGTCGACCGCGCGCGCGAGAGCGACATGATCAAGCGCGCCATCGCGCGGCTGCAGATCAAGATCGGCGCGCCGGGCGATGCGGTCTCGACGCTGTCCGGCGGCAACCAGCAGAAGGTCGTTCTCGCCAAATGGCTGATGACCGAGCCAAAGCTCATCCTGCTCAACGATCCCACGCGCGGCATCGACGTCGGCACCAAGCAGGAGCTTTACCGGCTGATGCGCGAGCTCGCCGACCAGGGCGCCGCCATCCTGTTCTACTCGACCGACTATGACGAACTCATCGGCTGCTGCGACCGGGTGGCGATCATGTATGACGGGCGCATCGTGCGCGAGCTCGAAGGTGACGAGCTCACCGAGACCAACATTATCGCAAGCGCGCTGAATATCGGCGCGGCGACGCCGGACGCTGCCGGAGCCACCCATGCTTGACGATATCGCCATCCGGGTGCGCCAGAACATCGGCATCGTCACCGCCGTCCTGTTGTTCACCATCCTATATCTGCTCTACAATCTTGCGCACCCCAAGGGCTTCTCGTCGGCGGTTCTGGTGCAGAACGGCGACGAGATCTTTGCGCTCGCCATGCTGGCGATGGCCCAGACCGTGCCGGTGTTGGCGTCGGGGCTGGATCTCTCCGTGGGCGCCGTCATGACCATGGTGGGGTGTTTTGCGAGCTACCTGCTCACGGGGGCGGCGGGCGGCACGCCGCTGCATCTCGACATTTTCGGCCTGCATCTCGGCCTCGGCACCTTTCCCGGCGGGGTGAGCGGCATCCTGCTCGGGATCGTCGTGTGCCTTGCGATCGGCGCGCTGGCCGGCTTCATCAACGGCTGCATCGTCGTCTATGGACGCATCCAGCCGATCATCGCGACGCTTGCGACCGGCGCTGTTTATATCGGCATCGCGCTGTTCCTGCGGCCGACGCCGGGCGGCAAGATCGACGAGGATCTCAACTGGGCGCTGACCAACTCGCTCGGCGATTTCGCCGCGACGGTCCATATTTTTGGCGATGGTGCAGCGGCCTGGTTTGCGCCGATCGCCTGGATCCCGGTGCCGTTCGTGCTGCTGATCCTGATTGCGCTCCTGGTCTGGGTGCCGTTCCGCCGCTCCGTGCTCGGCCGCGCCGTCTATGCGGTCGGCTCGGCCGAGGGCGCCGCCTACATGTCCGGCCTGCCGATCGACCGCGCCAAGATCGCGGCCTTCACGCTCGCCGGCTTCTTTGCCGGCTGCGGCGGGCTGTTCCTCGCCATCCAGACCTCATCCGGCAATGCCGACATCCCGCAGGCGGGTGCCTATACGCTCAACTCGATCGCCTCCGTCGTCATCGGCGGCACCTCGCTGTTAGGGGGCACCGGCAGCGCCATCGGCTCGATCTTCGGCGCCATGGTGCTGCGCGTCATCTCGTTCTTCTTCCGCATCTTCGACATCGCGCCGCTGTTGCAGCCGCTGTTCGAGGGCCTGATCCTGCTGGGGGCGGTCTGCATCGGCGCGCTCGGCGTGTTGCGTGTCAAGAATACGCTGGAGCTGTTTCGATGACGACCGCGTCCCTCGGACTCTCCCGCGACGACCGCCCGATCCTGATCGCGGCGCTGTTCATCCTCGTCATCCTGGTCGCCGGCACGGTCTATACCTTTGCCCGTTTCGGCAGCGCGCCGTTGTTGTCGCCGACCTATTTGCTGCAGCAGCTCCAGATCGGCGCCTTCCTCGGCATTGTCGCCGCCGGCATGATGATGGTGATCCTGATCGCGCAGATCGACCTGTCGGTGCCGTGGACGCTCGCCGCGGCCGCGATGATGGCAACATCGATCGGCGGGCCGCTCGCCATTCCGGTCGGGCTCGGCGTCGGCCTCGTGGTCGGTCTCATCAACGGCATCGGGGTCGCTTACTTGCGCGTGCCCTCGATGATCTTCACCCTCGGCGTCAACGCGGTGATGCGCGGCCTGATGGTCGCGCATACCGGCGGCTACGCTCCGCAGACCGCTGCGACCGACCTGATGCGGATGCTGGCCGGCGACCGCACGCTCGGCATTCCCAATGCCCTGTTCGTCTGGGCCGCAGTATCTGTGATCGTCACGATTATCCTCCAGCGCACGGCGCTCGGACGCTACGTCTACGCCATCGGCAACAAGGAGGCGGCCGCGTATCTCGCCGGCGTCGACACCCGACGCGTCACCGTGATCTGCTTCGTCCTTTGCGGCCTTGCCGCCGCGCTCGCCGGTGTTCTGCTGGCCGGCTACTCCACGAAGGCCTATCAGGGCATGGGCGATGCCTATCTGCTGCCCTCGATCGCGGCGGTGGTGATCGGGGGCACCAACATCCTCGGCGGCCGCGGCCGCTATCTCGGCACGCTGATCGGCGTCGTGCTGATCGTGCTGCTCAACAGCGTGCTCTCGATCATGGACATGCCCGAGGCCGGCCGCCAGGTGATCTACGGCCTCGTCATCATCTTCATGCTGCTGGTCTACGGCCGCGGCGAGCGTGTCACGAGCTAGGGCTAGGATCAGCAGCGCGAAGCCGTAGAGCCCGATCGAGCAAGCTGAACGACGGTGTAGATCGCCGCCAACCGCGCTCTGGTCCTGATCAAGCCACTTTCCAGATGCAACTGGGGCTGCCAAATCGCGCCATGCGCCTTTAGAGGCGCCGTCGCCAGTCAAGCGCCGTTGCATAGCTGGAGTGCCAACGTTGAAAATCGCCGGAATCCTCGTGTCTCTGATTGTGAGTGCAAATTCGTTCTTGATGTCGTCGGCAGGTTTGGCGCAGTCCCGGCCGGACGATGAGATGTTCGATCCAGCTAAAGTCATTGACGGAACGCAGATTTCGCTAGAGGTCTGCAAAGAGATGGAGGCGCGTCAAACCGCTATCTGGGTCAGTGCCGAGAGCAACGGATATTGCCTGCGGTACTTCGCTGCAGGATTGAAGGCAGACGGACAAAATCCATTGGCTGTAGTCTGGATGCCGGGTGACGTGATGGGCGGGCCCAAAGGCGTACGCCACCAAGCAGGGCTCGGCGTCGCAGCGATGATCGAACAGTCGCAAGGGCAGTTCGGACGATACGGTGTGCCGTTCATTTTCCTGGGGAGGCCAGGTACGTATGGAAGTGCAGGAAAGCACTACGACATCAGGCACACGCCACTCGAGGCGAAGCTGATGGCCTCCGCAATCGATACCCTGAAGTCACGCTATCGCATCGGTCGCTGGGTGCTTGGAGGGCACAGCGGAGGCGGGACGCTTGCGGCAGAGTTCCTTGCTCAGCGCAATGATCTTGATTGCGTTGTTCTTTCTTCTCCGGCTGCGGCGTACCGTGCACGATTGAAGGCCAGGGGATGGGTCAGCCGTCTGAAGACGGAGATATTTTTCGATCCTTATGACGCCTTGGATCAGATACCGGATCAACCTGCGCGCAGGATATTCCTGATCTCCGATCCGCGTGATTCCAACATCCCGTTTTCAACGCAGCAACTGTATTTCAGCGGGCTGAAGTCGCATGGACATGCCGCCTGGCTTGTCCCACTCATGAAGGCCCGGGGCCCGACATATCATAGCCTCGTCGATTTTGGCCAAGCGGCGGAAGGAATGTGTGCGACTGGCGTGGCAACTGATGTCATGCTGCAAACCTTGCGTGCGATGCCAATGCAGACAGATCGCATTTCAAACTAACCTGACAGTGCGTGCTCGAATAGCATCGTTTGTGCTCAAAGTTGCCTCATCATTTCCTGATCGATCAGAGAAACGGTGACGCCAGGGCCGGCGTTTCGACCAGCGCGTGAGCGGCATATTCGAGCGCGCCCCTGATCTGCGTTCGCGTTGACGGGCCGCCGATGCATATTCTCACGGCCTCGGGCGGTGGATCGCCCACGACGAAGGCGTCGCTTGCGACCACGCCGATGCCGGTCTGCCGCATATGCTCCACGAAAGCCGAGCGCCTCCAGGGCGTCGGCAGCTCGACCCAGAGGTTGAAGCTGAGGGGATCGCCGCGATAGGACCCCTTGGGCAGGATCTCGGCGGCGAGCTTCTGCCGTGCCGACGTCTCGGCGCGGATGAACCGCAACATCGTGTCCGCGGTGCCGTCTTCGATCCAGCGCGTCGCGATCGCCACGGTCAGGGGAGATGCCATCACGGTCGCTGACCGCAGCGCCGAGGCGAACGGCCAGGCCGAGCGCGTGTCGGGCACGACGACATAGGCGGCGCGCAAGCCCGCTCCGATGCACTTGGCCAGTCCCGCGACGTGCCAGGTCAGATCGGGCGCGATCGCGGCGAACGGCGCGTGGCCATGGCCGTGCTCGGGAATGAAGCCATAGGCGTCGTCCTCGATAACAGGCAGCTTGAAGCGGCGGGCGATCGCGACGATCTCGCGCCGTCGCGAATCCGGAATTGTCAGCGTCGTCGGATTCTGCAGCGTCGGATTGAGGTAGATCGCCCTCGGCTTCAGCTTCTTGCAGGCATCGGTCAACGCCTGCGGCTCGACGCCATCCTGATCCATCGGCAGGCCGACGAGGGTGATGCCGAGCTGCGCGGCGATCGACCTGATCCCGGGATAGGTGATCGCCTCGCACAGCACCACCTCGCCTGCCTTTGCCAGGATCGAGAGGATGCCGAGCAGCGCGGGATGGGCCCCCGGCGAGACGAAAATGCGGTTCTGTGCCGGCACCAGCGCGCGGCGGCCGAGCCAGCTCGAGGCGGCATCCTTGTCGGCCTGCGTGCCGCCAAATCCCTGGTAGCGCAGCAGCGATGCGATGTCGCGCAGCACATGTTCAGCGCCGGCCTGCATGCGCTCGATCAATTCAGGATCGTCAGGCTCGGGCGGCAGGTTCATCGAGAGGTCGACGGGGCGGGGCGGAAAGCTTGTCGCCGAACGCCGCGGCCTCGGCTTGTCGCGAACGAAGGTTCCCTGTCCGACCCTGGATTCAATCAGCCCGCGCTTCTGCGCCTCGACATAGCCGCGCGCGACGGTGGTGAAATCGACGTCGAGGCGCTTGGCCAGTTTCCGCTGTGGCGGCAGGCGGTCGCCGATCACCAGCCGTCCGGCCGCGATGTCGTCGGCAATCGCGTCGGCGATGGCGAGATAGCGCGGCTTGTCGCTGTTCGAGAGATCGGGGCGCCAGTCGGCCATTGCTCGGTTCCGGTCAATTACGTCAGTAGAATTGACTGTATATTGTTGCGAGCGTCCAGGCAATTGTATTGCGCGTTTTGATCACCCTGGCGAGGCGTTCCGGCTGCGCGTGTTGCACATAGATCGAGCGCGCTGCCCAGTATTTTTAAGGCAGTATTTTTCGATCATCACGCGAGCACCATCAAATCCAGTCAGGTCTCCATTCAACATTGAATGGATAAGTGAATGCATATTGTATGGTTTGATGATTTGTAGTGCAGAACGCTGCTTGGCACATTGATTGCAAAACCTGATCTCGATCCGGGAGGGCCGGACGTGAACAGGAGGTGTCTATGCCAGCAGTGAACATGCCCGCACGTCAGAAGGGCGACTTTCTTGTCGACTACGAAGAGAAGGTTTTCGAGGACGTCAAAGCAAAGTCGGGTGAGAAGGCGCTGGTCACCTTCCACACCGTCGCGTTCGAAGGCTCGATCGGCCTCGTCAATATTCTCCAGGCGCTGCGCCTGAAGCGGAAGGGCTTTGAGACCTCGGTTCTGCTTTACGGTCCCGGTGTCACGCTCGGCATTCAGCGCGGCTTTCCCAAGATCGGCGACGAGGCCTTCCCCGGCGCGCAGAACTTCAACAACCAGCTCGCGAAATTCATGGACGAAGGCGGCAAGGTCTATGCCTGCCGGTTCGCGCTGCAGGCGCTCTACGGCCATGGCGAGCCGTCGCTGATTCCGGGCATCCGGCCGATCAACCCGCTCGATGTGCTCGACCTCATCCTGCTTCACCGCAGGGACGACGCGTTCATGCTCCACACCTGGACCGTCTGACCTCGGTCGGCCCACGCGACGGACGAGGGAGGATACAGTGACAGCGAAACGCACGGTCAGGGCTGGCGCGATTCAAATCGCGCCGGATCTGGACACGCCGACCGGAACGGTCGACCGGATCCTGGCGGCCATCGCGGAGGCGGCGGGCAAGGGCGTCCAGTTCGCCGTTTTTCCGGAGACGTTCGTTCCATGGTACCCGTATTTCTCCTTTGTCCGTCCGCCGGTCCTCAGCGGCGCCGAGCACATCCAGCTCTATGACAACGCCGTCGTCGTGCCTGGTCCGGTGGCGGATGCCGTTGCGCAGGCGGCCAAGCGCCACGGCATGGTGGTGGTGCTCGGGGTCAACGAGCGCGATCACGGCTCGCTTTACAATACTCAACTCGTGTTCGACGCGAACGGCGCGCTTCTGCTCAAGCGCCGCAAGATCACGCCGACGTTTCACGAGCGCATGATCTGGGGGCAGGGCGATGGCGCCGGCCTGAAGGTGGTCGAGACCGCGGTCGGCCGTGTCGGCGCGCTGGCCTGCTGGGAGCATTACAATCCGCTCGCCCGCTACGCGCTGATGGCCCAGCATGAAGAGATTCACGCGGCCCAGTTTCCGGGCTCGCTGGTGGGGCAGGTCTTCGCCGACCAGATCGAGGTGACGATCCGGCATCATGCGCTGGAAAGCGGATGCTTCGTCGTCAACGCCACCGGCTGGCTGACCGAGGAGCAGATCGCCAAAATCTCGCCGGAGGAGGGCCTGCGCAAGGGCCTGCGCGGCGGCTGCATGACCGCGATCGTCTCTCCTGAAGGCAATCACCTGGTGCCGCCGCTGACCAGCGGCGAGGGCATCCTTGTCGCCGATCTCGATCTCGCTTTGATCACCAAGCGCAAGCGGATGATGGACTCGGTCGGCCACTACGCCCGGCCCGAGCTGCTGTCGCTGGTGCTGAACGACGCGCCTGCGCGTCCGATGCACGCACTTCACCCGAACCGCCTCGCACCCATTCCGAAAGACCAATCAGATGAGACCGCAGATGCCGCAGCCCAAGGCGATTCCGATGGCGATGCCGACCGAGCAGCTGATCAACGAATTGCAGTCCTTCGGGGTCCGGCTCGCTGATCCCAAGACCGGGGGAACCAGCCGCCGCGGCGGCGCCGGGCCGTCGGATCACACGCCGTTCACGATCGACGGCGCCACCGTGATGATCCCGGTCCACAACGCGCCGGCCTTCGAGAGCCCCTATCTGGTCGAGCGCCCGGACGCGGCTGGGCGCAGCCGCATCTCGCGCGACGGCGTGGTGCTGGCCGACGTCTCGTTTCCGCTGCGGCCGAAATTTTACGACCGCACCACCGAAGACGGCATTCCCTATTGGAAGATCGCGACGCTGCACGGGCGCGACGTGCTCGCCACTACCGTGCTGCAGACCTGCATTCGCTACCAGAGCCGCACCAAGACCTGCCAGTTTTGCGCCATCGGCCAGTCGCTCGCGGCCGGACGCACGGTCGAGCGCAAGACGCCGGCGCAGCTCGCCGAAGTCGCCAAGGTCGCCGTCGAGCTCGACGGCGTCAGGCACATGGTGATGACGACGGGCACACCGCACACGTCCGATCGCGGTGCCGGCATCCTTGCCGAGAGTGCAGAGGCCGTCAAAGCCGCCGTCGACCTGCCGATCCAGGCACAGTGCGAGCCGCCGGACGATTTTGCCTGGTTCGAGCGCATGAAGAGTTCCGGCGTCGACGCGCTCGGCATGCATCTGGAGGTGATCGGGCCCGCCGTGCGGCAAAAGATCATGCCGGGCAAGGCGCAGGTCCAGGTCGCGCAATACATGGACGCGTTTGCCGCGGCCGTTCCGGTGTTCGGCCGCGGTCAGGTCTCGACTTACATCCTCGCGGGACTTGGCGACGAGCCGTCCGAAATCCTCGCGCTGTCGCGCCGGCTGATCGATCTCGGCGTCTATCCCTTCGTCGTGCCGTTCGTGTCGATCGCCGGCACGCCGCTGGAGAGTCATCCGACGCCGTCGGCGGCATTCATGCATGACATCCTGCGTCCGCTCGCCGAGATGCTGCGCGCCGGCGGTCTGCGCGCCACCGACATCAAGGCAGGCTGCGGCAAATGCGGCGCCTGCTCGGCCCTGTCCACTTACGAACGCGGAGCAAGCGCATGATGTTCGAGCCGTTCAAGCCGTTCGTCGCGCCGGAATTCCAGGTGAAGTTCGCAACCGAAGCCTGGGAGCGCAACGCGGCCGCAGTCTTGCGGCGCAAGGTGTTCTGCGACGAGCAGGGCGTGTTTGCGGGCGATGATCGCGACGCGATCGACCTTTCGGCCATTCCGCTCGTGGCCGTGTCGCTGCTTGGCGTTGCCGAGGACGAGGTCGTCGGCACCGTGCGCATTCACGCCGATGAGCACGAGGCGGATGTGTGGTGGGGCTCCCGCCTTGCTGTTGCGAAGAGCTACCGGCGTCTCAGCGCAGTCGGTGCCGGCCTGATCCGGCTTGCGGTCTCCTCCGCGCATGCGCGCGGTTGCCGGCGCTTTCTTGCCAATGTGCAAAGCCAGAACGCGCTGCTGTTCCAGCACATGCATTGGCATTCCCTGGGCGAGTTCGAGCTCCATGGCCGGCCGCACCATCGCATGGAGGCCGACCTCGATCACTACCCGCCGTTTCGCACGCCTGAAACCGGCTTCCTGTCACTGGCAAAGCTGGCGGCCTGATCATGCTGACGGGCGCCGCGCTCACTGGCCTCGCCGAAACACTCCGCAAAAGCCGCGGCATCGCCGCCAAGGCTGACATCGCGGCCGTTGCCGCTGCGCTCGACCTGTCGGGCAGCGACGCCATTGCGGTGGGGGACGATTGCGCAGCGATCCCGGAGGGTGACGGCTACACCCTGTTCGCCATCGAAGGTTTCATGAACGAATTCGTCGCTGCCGATCCCTGGTTCGCCGGCTGGTGCGGCGCCATGGTCAACATCTCCGATGTTGCCGCGATGGGTGGACGGCCGACGGCCATCGTCAATGCGATCTGGTCCAATGGCGCGGACAAGGCCGCGCCCATTCTCGACGGATTGAAGGCTGCGGCGAAGGCATTCGGCGTGCCTGTCATCGGCGGCCATACCAATGTGCGCAGCAGCCAGAGCCAGTTCGCCGTCGCGATCCTCGGTCGCGCCAGACGGCTTCTCACCAGCTTCGACGCCAGGCCCGGCGACAAGCTCATCGCGGCGATCGATCTGCGCGGCCGTTACCGCGAGCCGTTCGCGAACTGGGAGGCAGCGACCGACGCGCCGGCGGAGCGCTTGCGGGGCGATCTGGAGATCCTGCCGTCCATTGCCGAGGCGGGGCTCGCGCTTGCCGCCAAGGACATCAGCCAGGGCGGCATCGTTGGGACCGCGGCGATGCTGGCCGAGTGTTCGCAGGTCGCCATCACCCTGGACGTCGAGGCGATTCCGATTCCTGCGAGCGCGCCGCTCGAGCGCTGGCTGCTGACGTTTCCGAGCTTCGGCTATCTGTTGTCAGCCAGGCCCGGAGACGTCGACGAGATCCTGTCGCGCTTCCAGCGGCGCGGCATTGCGGCCGCCGCGATCGGAGAAGTCGCCGCCGGGACATCAGTCGATATCAGCGCCGGTTCCGCTCGGGCAACGGTCTGGGATTTTGCGGCGCAGCCGCTGATCGGCTGTGCGCCAAGGCAGGGCCATCAGCAGCGGAGCGTGGCATGAGCGACGACTTGCCCCGGCTTCGTATCGCGATCCTCGCGCACTCCACCAATCCAAGAGGTGGCGTGGTGCATGCGCTCGCGCTGGCGGACGCCCTTGCCGACCTCGGACATAGGCCGGTCGCGCATGCGCCGGACCCAACAGGCAGAGGCTTCTTCCGCCGCAGCGTCGCCGCGACGCGCTCGGTGCCTGCATCATCAGTCTCGGGCGACGTCGTCGCGATGGTCGAGGCGCGTATCGCCGACTATGTCAAATATTTTGAGGATCCAGCGCATCGTCAGTTCGACGTCTTCCACGCCCAGGACGGCATCTCCGGCAATGCGCTCGCGACGTTGAAACAGCGCGGCCTGATCCAGCGCTATGTCCGCACCGTTCATCACATCGATGCATTCGCCGACGAGCGGCTCGGCGAGCTCGACCGTCGCTCGATCGTCCACGCCGATGGCCTGTTCGTCGTCAGCCGGTTCTGGCAGGCGCAGCTGGAGGCGGAGATGTCACGCGCGGCGACGCTGGTCGGCAATGGTGTCGACACGGCGCGCTATTCGCCCACTGTTGCTCCTGGCGACCAGGTGTTGCGTGCACGGCTCAGCCTTCGCGCAGGCCCGATCCTGCTTTCCATCGGCGGCGTCGAGCAGCGCAAGAATACGCTCGGCATTTTTGAGGCGTTCCGCCAGGTGCACGCCGTGCATCGGTCCGCGCAGCTCGTCATCGCCGGCGGGGCTTCTCTGCTGGATCATGGCGCGTATCGAGAGCAGTTCAATTCGCGGCTGCGCGATGCGGGGTTGCCTGTTGATACCGTCATCGAAACCGGTCCGCTGGCGGATGCCGAGATGCCATCGCTGTTTCGTCTGGCCGATGTGCTGCTGTTCCCGTCGTTGCGCGAAGGCTTTGGCCTGGCCGTGCTGGAGGCGATGGCGAGCAACGTGCCCGCGGTGGTCTCGCATCTCGCGCCGTTCACGGAATATCTCGGCGCGGACGATGTTGCCTGGTGCGATCCGCATCATCCCGGCTCGATCGCGGATGCCGCCCTGAGCGCGCTCACTGAGCCGCTGCGCTCGCGCCTGATTGCGAATGGCGCCAGGGTCGCCCGGCTTCATGACTGGCGCCGCACCGCCAAGGCACACATGACGACCTATCAGGACATGCGCGAGGTGCATTATGCCTGAGATGCACTTCCACGTGCGCTGGCCCGATGAGCGGATCGAGGCCTGCTATTCGCCCTCCCTCGTCATCAAGGACCACTTCGTCGTCGGCACGACCTATGCGCTCGACGATTTCCGCGAGCGCAGCCGCATCGCGCTGACGATCGCGGCCGAGCGCGTCCGCGAGAAGTACGGCTTTCTCTGCTCGCGCGCCCTCGGTCAGCTCGCCCGGATCGAAGCGGCGGCCGCGCAGTTCGAGGCCACGCCTGGCGCCTCCGTCACCATCGTCTCGTTTGAAGACTAGCAGGAGCTGATCATGTCCGACCTTCACACCCATTATCCGGTCGTCGTGATCGGCGGCGGCCAGGCTGGCCTTGCGATGAGCGCGCAGCTCAAGGCGCGCGGCATCGCGCATATTGTGCTGGAGAAAAACACCATCGCGCATTCCTGGAAGACGCAGCGGTGGGACGCGTTCTGCCTGGTGACGCCGAACTGGCAATGCAAGCTGCCGGGATTTCCGTATGCCGGCAGCGATCCGCACGGCTTCATGCTGCGCGACGAGATCGTCAGATACATCGAGGATTTCGCCAGGCACATCGATGCGCCAGTCCGCGAGGGCGTCGCCGTGACGCGTCTGTGGCGATCCGGTCGCGGCTTCATGCTCGAGACCACCGCAGGCGAGATCGCCGCCGACAATGTCGTGCTCGCCGTCAGCGGATATCACGTTCCAAAAGTGCTGCCGTTTGCCGACCGGCTCGATGCCTCGATCATGCAGATCCACTCCTCTGCCTACCGCAATCCGGATCAGCTGCCGCCGGGCGAGATCCTCGTGGTGGGAAGCGGGCAATCGGGCTGCCAGATCGCGGAGGATCTGCACCTGGCGGGCCGCAAGGTGCATCTCGCCGTCGGCAGCGCGCCGCGGTGCCCGCGTTTCTATCGCGGCCGCGATGCCGTCGACTGGCTCGACGATCTCGGCCAGTACGACCTGCCGGTCGACAAGCATTCGCTGAAGGAGGGGGTCCGCAAGAACGCCAACCATTACCTGACCGGACGGGACGGCGGCCGCGACATCGATCTGCGCAAATTCGCGCTCGAGGGCATGAAGCTCTACGGTCGCCTCAAGGACGGTCGTGGAACGCGCCTGCAGCTTGGCGATGATCTCCAGGTCAATCTCGACAATGCCGACAAAGTCTACAACGGCATCTGCCGGATGATCGACGAGCACATCGCTAGGAACAGGATCGCCGCGCCCGAGACGCCTCACTACGAGCCCGTGTGGACCCCCGCCGCGGTGCCCACGGAGCTCGATCTCGCAGCGAGCGGCATCACGAGCATCATCTGGACGACCGGCTTCCGCTCCGACTGGTCCTGGGTCGACCTGCCGATGTTCGACGGCACCGGTTATCCAACCCACAAGCGGGGCGTCACGTCGGTCGACGGCGCCTATGTGATCGGCCTGCCCTGGCTCTACACCTGGGGCTCCGGCCGGTTCGTCGGCATCGGGCGTGATGCAGAGTTTGTGGCAGACCACATCGAGGCCCGATCGAGTGCGTCGCACGCTGGCACGTATCAGGCAGCCCCACGCGAGCAATATGCAGCGAGAGAAGCGGTGTAGCCTCGCACGCCCTACACCGCCGCCCGCGTGTTGAGATAGATCGAATACAGCGAGGTCTGTCCGCAGATATAGAGGCGGTTGCGGCGCGGGCCGCCGAAGCAGACATTGGCGACGATCTCGCCGATCGGGACCGTGCCGATGTGGGTGCCGTCAGGCGCGTAGCAGAACACGCTGCGGCCCGCCGAGGTCCAGATGTTGCCATGGATGTCGACACGGAAACCGTCATAGAGCCCGTCCGGGCAGGTCGCGAACAGCGAGGCTTCTCCGACCGTCTGCCCCTTGACCTCGTAGGACCAGATCGTCGGCGGCAGCCCGCGCACATGCGTCGCGCCGGTGTCGGCGACGTAGAGCCGCGTCTCGTCCGGCGAGAAGGCGAGGCCATTCGGCTGCACCCGGTCGGACACGACGCGTGTGATGGCCTTGGTGTTGGCATCGATTCGATAGACGTTGGAGGCGCCGATCTCGGACGGGCTTTGCTGGCCCTCATAGTCGCTGTCGATACCGTAGGTCGGGTCGGAGAACCAGATCGAATGGTCCGACTTGACCACGACATCGTTCGGCGAATTCAGCCGTCGGCCCTCGAACGCGTCGGCCAGCACGGTGATCGAGCCGTCATGCTCGGTCCTGCTAACGCGCCGCATGAAATGCTCGCAGCTCACCAGCCGGCCCTGGCGATCGGTGGTGTTGCCGTTGGAATTGAAGCTCGGCGCGCGGAACACCGACACCGATCCGTCGGTCTCGTCAAAGCGCATCATCCGGTTGTTCGGGATGTCGGACCAGATCAGGTAGCGCCCGGCCGGAAAATAGGCGGGGCCTTCGGCCCAGCGGCAGCCGGTGAAGAGCTTTTCGAGATTGACATGGCCGATGACCAGCTTCTCGAAGCGAGGGTCGTGAACGACATAGGGGAGCATGCGTCCTCCGCGATAAGCCGCAGATTCTTAAGGTGGCCTGCGTGCGATCGTTAGTTTGATCGACCCTGACGATTTTGCAAGCGTGGTTCGCTTCAAGGGTCGAAAACGAAATGCCCGGGAGGGCCCGGGCATCGCGCATGTGATCTGGCGTTTAGGCCTGTTACTGCGACAGCTTCACGAAGTTCGGAAACTTCAGCTTGCCTTCCGCGATCTTCTCCGGCCAGACCACGACCTGCTTCTCGTCCTGCCACTGGAAGACCAAGCCGGTCACCGCGCCCGGGCCGGACTTGATGCCGTGGGTGAATTCGTCATCCTTGCCGTAGAACTGAATCTTGCCGATCGTGCCTTCGTAATCGGTCTTCTCGAGTTCGGCGACCATCTTGTCCGGGTCGGTCGATCCCGCGCGCTTGATTGCGTCGGTGATGATGTAGACCTCGTCATAGGCGGTGTAGCCGGTATAGGCCGGCGGCGCGCCGAACTTGGCCTTGAACGCGGCCGCGAACGGCTTGGTCTTCGAGGTCACGGCGACGTCGGGCGTCGCGACCGCAAGCGAGGGCACGCCGTCGGCTGCGCCGTTGGTGTCCTTCCAGAAGGTCGGGCTCAGCGCCTGCGCGCTGATGCCGAACATCGGTACCGGCACCTGCTGGTTCTTCCACTGCACCGTCGGCTGCACGCCGACATGGGAGATGCCTGTCACGATCACATCGGGCTTCTTGCCTTCGATGTTGTTGAAGATCGGTGTGAAGTCGGTGGTGTCAGGCGAGAAGCGCACATGCTCGACGACCTTCAGCCCGGCCTTGGGCAGGCAGGCCTCGTAGCCGACGTCGAGCGGCTTGGTCCAGGCGGCGTCCTCGCTCATGATCGCGACGGTCTTGAACTTGAGCTTGTCGACCAGCAGGTCCTTGGCGGCATCGCAGACGAGCTGGGCCTGCGCGGCTGACGTCAGGTAGCCGTGGAAGGTGTACTTGTTCTTCTCGTAGTCGTTATGGATCGCCTTGGTGATCTCGTTCGAGGCGGCGCCTGGCGTGATCAGCGGCATCTTCAGCCGCGCGGCCCAGGGCTCCAGCGCCAGCACGACCTCGGAGATGTAGCTCGCGATCACGGCCGAGACCTTGTCCTCGCTCACCGCGCGCTGGAACGCGCGCACCGAGTCGGCCGAGGAGCTCTTGTTGTCATAGGTGACGATCTCGACCTTGCGGCCGAGAATGCCGCCCCTCGCGTTGATCTCGTCGGCAGCGATCTGCGCGCCGCCGGGTGTCGCCGCGCCTGCGATCGCCTGCACCTCGGCGATGACGCCGATCTTGATCGGGTCGTTCGACTGCGCGTAGGCGGGAGCTGCGAGGCATAGCGCCAGAGCGGAGCTGAGGAAGGCGGCACCCAAAACCGTCGATGATCGCATGGTCGTTTCCCTTTCGTTGTTTTCTTTGTTGATACGCGCGACTTAGAGAAAATCGGCACCGGCTTCCGCGGCGAAGCGGCCGGGATCGCCCTCCCAGACGATCCTGGCGTGCTCCAGCACATAGACGCGGTCGGCATGGGGCAGCGCGAAGGTCACGTTCTGCTCGCCGAGCAGCACGGTGATCGATGTGGTCTGCCGCAACTTCTCCAGCGCCTTGGAGAGCAGCTCGAGGATGACGGGCGCAAGGCCGAGTGTCGGCTCGTCCAGGATCAGGATTTGCGGCTGCATCATCAGCGCGCGGCCGATTGCCAGCATCTGCTGCTCGCCGCCTGACAGCGTTTGCGCCATTTGCCCCTGGCGCTCCTTCAGGATCGGAAACAGCTCGAACAGCCAGGCGAGCTGCTTCGCCCTTGCTTCGTCGTCCAGGTGCTGGCCGCCGAGATCGAGATTTTCCCGCACGGTCATCTCGCCGAACAGCTCGCGGGACTCAGGGCATTGTACGAGGCCGCTGCGCGCGATCCTGGCGGGGCTGGTGCCGCGCAGCTTCTCGCCGCCGCGGACGATCTCGCCGGTGTAGGGCAGGAAGCCGGAGATGGTGTTGAACAGCGTGGTCTTGCCGGCGCCGTTGAGGCCGACGATGGAGACGAACTCGCCTTCGTGGATGTGGATGGAGACATTCTCCAGCGCCTGCGCTTTGCCGTAATGGACGCTGACATTCTCGACCTGGAGCAGCGGCACCTTGTCCTTGAAGCTCGTCTCGGGCCGCGCATGGGTCTCAATGGCGCCGCCGAGATAGACCCGCCGCACCGTCTCGTTCCGCATGACGTCGTCGGCCCTGCCGGTGACGATCTCCTCGCCGAGATACATCGCCAGCACGCGGTCGACGAGGGCCGCGACGCTCTTGACGTTGTGGTCGACCAGCATCACCGCGCGGCCGTCATCGCGGAAGCTGCGGATCAGGTCGGAGAACACGTCCACCTCGGCGCGGGTGAGACCGGCGAAGGGCTCGTCGACCAGCACCACTTTTGGGTCGCGCGCGATCGCTTTCGCAAGCTCGAGCCGGCGCAGATCGGCGAAGGGCAGCGTCGGCGGGCGGCGGTTCATCACGGAGCCCAAGCCGACACGGTCGGCGATCCATTTGGCGCGCTCGACCAGCGCCTTGTCCGGAAACAGCATGAACAGGCTGTCCGGCAGCAGCGCCACCATGATGTTCTCCAGCACCGTCTGCCGGTTCAGCGGCCGCGAGTGCTGGAACACCATGCCAAAGCCTTTGCGCGCGATCTTGTGTGCGGGCAGGCCGGCGACATTCTCGCCTTCGAACACGACGTCGCCTGCGGTCGGGCGCTCGATGCCCATCACGCTCTTCATCGCGGTCGACTTGCCCGAGCCGTTCGGCCCGATCAGGCCAAAGATCTCGCCGCTGTTGACGTCGAAGTTGAGGTTCTTCACCGCGGTCAGGCCGCCAAAGCGTTTGGTGAGGCCGCGGACTTCGAGCACGGGCCGGTTGGAAAGCCTCTGATCCATTACGAGCGAGCCTCGCGCGAGAGGGCCGCTCCTAGGAAGCCGCCGGGGAAGAACAGGACGACGAGCAGCGCCACCGCCGAGACGATGAAGGTCGCAAGCTCGCCCGTCGGGCGCAGAAACTCGCCGGCGACGATCAGGAAGATCGCGCCCAGCGCCGCGCCGAGCACGGTGCGCCTTCCGCCGAGGACGGCCGAGACGATGACGTTGACGCCGACCGCGACGTCGACGACGGTGCCGACCGAGGCGGTGCCGAAGTAGAACACCAGCAGCGCGCCCGACAGCCCCGAGAAGAACGCGCTGACGATGAAGGCGGCGAGCTTGTGCTTGACGATGTTGAAGCCGAGCGCGCCGGCCTGCACCGGATCCTGGCCGCTCGCTTGCAGCACGAGACCGACAGGGGATTGCGATAGGCCGTAGAGGATCGCCGCCGAGATCGTCATGAAGCCGAGCGCGATCCAGTAATTGGCGCCGGCATTGATGGTGATGACGTCAGGGATGGTGAGGCCGATTTCGCCGCCGGTAAGGTCGGCGAACACGACGACGAAGTTTTGCAGCATCAGCACCGCTACCAGCGTGGTCAGGCCGAAATACGGTCCGCGCACGCGCAGCGCCGGCAGCGCCAGCACGAGGCCCGCGATGACCGAGGCAAGCGCGCCGAGCACGATGCAGAGATAGACCGACCAGCCAAACTGGGCATTGAGGATGCCAGCCGTGTAGGCGCCGACGCCGATCAGGAAGGTCGGGCCGAAATTGACCTCGCCCGCAAAGCCGAACAGCAGATCCCATGCCATCGCGAATACGCCGAAATAGAACGCGACCGTGAGCAGCCCGAGCACGTAGCCGGAGACGTAGAGCGGCAGCGTCGCCGCGATGATGACGAGCGCCAGCGAGACGAAGAACAGGCGCGAGGTCAAGAAGCCGGCCATCTCAGCGCCTCCCCAGCAGGCCCTGGGGCCGGATGTACATCACGAACACGAGCAGCAGCAGCGCCGGAATGGTGCGATAGGCCGGCGAGACCAGATAGGCCGTGAGCGTTTCGAGATAGCCGACCACGAAGGCCGCGATCAGCGAGCCGGAGACGCTGCCGAGGCCGCCGAGCACCACGATCGAGAACGCGCTCGCGGTCAACGGTCCGACGCTGTAGGAGCTGACGCCGAGGAACATGCCGAGCAGCACGCCGGCGATGCCGGCGAGGATGCCGTAGATCGCCCACACCACGATATAGATGTTGGTGAGCTCGAGCCCGAGCAGGGTGACGCCGCGCGGGTTCATCGAGGCCGCCAGCACCGCCTTGCCGGTGCGGGTGCGGTTCACCAGGAGCCACAACAGAGCGATGACGAGGCAGCACACGATCGCGGTGAAGATCTCGTTCGTGGGCGTACGGACGCCGAGGATATCGACCACGCCTTCGACGATCGGCAGCACGGTCTTGGCGTTGTTGGTGAAGAAATAGGCGATCAGCTCCTGGATCATGATGCCCCAGAGCAGGGTGCCGGTGAGGACGAAAATCTCCTTTTCCTCATTCGGGATGCGCCGGGAATCCTGGATCGGCTTCACGACGGCGAAGTAGGTGAGGAAAGCGGTGAGGAGGGCGACGCCGACGCCAATAAGTGCGCCGGCATAGGTGCCGACGCCCAGAATGCTCGCGGCAGCCCATGCCGCCACCGCAGCCGCCACCATGATGGCGCCGTGGGAGAGGTTGAGCACGCCGGAGACGCCGAAGATCAGTGTGAAGCCGGTGGCGCCGAGAGCGTAGAGAGCGCTGATGGCAAAGCCATCGATCAGAATCTGGAAAGCTCGCATTGAAGATTGGCAATCCGGTCTATGGGCTGGCAGTCAGGCTGCGGCGTTGAGGAAAGGTGCAGCGCCGCAAGTGGAAGCTCCCGGGCGATGGCCCCGGGAGCTGTTCCGATCAGTTGCTGAGCTTGATGAAGCTCGGGAACTTGATGTCGACCTTGGCGACCTCCTTGGGCCAGACCGCGCTCTGCTTGCCGTCCTGCCATTGCAGCATCAGCCCGGTGATCAGGCCCCTGCCGTACTTGATCGAGTGCGTGAACGGATCGTCCTTGCCATAGAACTGGACGCGGCCGATCGTGCCTTCCCAGTCGGTCTTCTCCAGCGCATCGACCAGCTTGTCGGCATCAGTCGAGCCCGCGCGCTTCACCGCATCCGCGATGTAATAGACCTCGTCATAGGCGGTGTAGCCGGCATAGGACGGGTAGTTGCCGTACTTCTTCTTGAAGTTTTCCGCGAACGGCACCGACTTCGGCGTCACGGCGACGCCGGGCCCGGAGACGCCTTGATAGAGCACGCCTTCGGCGGCCTGATTGGTGTCCTTGCCGAAGGTTTCGTTGGTCGCCTGCGAGGAGATGCCGAACATCGGGATCGGCACCTGCTGGTTCTTCCACTGCACCGTCGGCTGCACGCCGACATGGGAGATGCCGGTGATGATCACGTCGGGCTTGGCGCCCTCGATCTTGTTGAAGATCGGGGTGAAGTCGGTGGTATCAGGCGAGAAGCGGATGTGGTCGAGCACCTTCAGTCCGACCTTGGGCAGGCACTCCTCGTACCCGACGTCGAGCGGCTTGGTCCAGGCGGCGTCCTCGCTCATGATGACCGCCGTCTTCATGTGCATCTTGTCGACGAGCAGGTCCTTGGCACCGTCGCACACAGAAAGCGCCAGTGCCGCCGAGGTCAGGTAGCCGTGGAACGTGTACTTGTTCTTCTCGTAATCGGCGTGGACGCTCTTGCTGATCTCGTTGGAGGCAGCACCCGGCGTCACGAACGGCGTCTTCAGCCGCGAGGCCCAGGGCTCCAGCGCCAGCACCACTTCGCTGATATAGCTGGCGATGACGACGTTGACCTTGTCCTCGTTCACCGCGCGCTGGAACGCGCGCACCGAATCTGCCGAGGAGGAGTGATTGTCGTAGCCGATGATCTCGATCTTGCGGCCATCGACGCCGCCGCCGGCGTTGATCTCGTCGGCGGCGAGCTGCGCCGCCTGCGGGATCGATGCGCCGGCAATGGCCTGCGCCTCCGCGATCACGCCGATCTTGATCGGATCGGCTGCAAAGGCCGCATTTGAGGCCGCTAACACGACGCCCGCGGCGGCGGCACCAAACGCACATCGCAATGCACCAGAGAGTGCTTTATTCATATTGTTCTCTCCCTTTGAACCAAGCTTCTTTTTGCTATTGGCGCGCGACTATAACGGCGAGAGAATCCTCGGCAAGTGGAACTGTATTCAGGAGTGTACGAAGGGGACTAAAGTCTAGCTGCGTAAATACCGGGCAGGACGGAGCGTTATTCCGCACGCAGGCATGCAGATTTCGTCGGCTGGCATGCGAGCGCAGCGCGGCGCGCAAGCGTATCAGGGCCATCGCCGCCGCGGCAGATCGAGTGGCTTGAGCCGGGCAGGATCGAACGGCGCGAGGTCGACATTGCGCGTTGCGCCCTCGACGATCAACTCCGCCAAGGCTTCACCGGTTGCAGGGGCATTCAGGATACCCCAGACACTGTGTCCGGTCGCAACATAGAGCCCTTCATCCTGCGGTACGCGGCCAATCAGCGGCAAGCCGTCCGCCGTCACCGGACGAAAGCAGGCCTGTCTCGCGATGATCTTCTCCGGCCGGAACAGCGGCGATAGTCGCTCCGATATCTGTTGCAGCCATCGGGTGGTGTTCGGCCCGGGCTCCACGTCGGCCGGATCAGTGGGGAAGGCAGAGGTGTCGGGGAAGCCGGTGACATAGGTGCTGCCGTCCGGGCGAGGAAACACCTCGATGCTGGTGGCGTGGCCGTGGATCTCCGTATCCAGAAACAAGGCGTCTGCCGAGACCTTTGTGCCTGTGTCGTACAAAATGCTCGGGCTGTCTTGGGCATAGAGGGCTGGCAGACTCATCCAGCTTGCAGCGAGAAGCGACCAGGGCCCCATTGCGATCACGACGGCATCCGCTTCGATGACATCGTGTTCCACCCCGACGCCCTTGACAGCGCCGCGATCTGCGTCGCGCGCGATGCCAGTAAAGCGGCCATGGCGAAGCTCGGCGCCTTGCGCGATCGCCGCGTTCATCACGGCCGACGTGAACTTTCTGGGATGAACGATCGCGGTCGTCTCGGTCGTGCCGATGCGTTGCGTGAGGACGACACAATCGCTCAGCCAGTCGAGCTCGGACGACGTAGTCCGACGCGGATCGTCATCGGTCGCGACATAGCCGCTATACGCACTCATCGGGCGATAGCCCCAATCGCCGGCGATCTCGCCGGGCAGTTGTGCGTGAAGGGCAAAGCTGCGCCGCGCCAACGTGTCGAGCGGCGTGCCCGCACACCAGTCGCGCGCCAGAAAGCCGCCGGCCTTGCCGGAGGCCGCCGCCGCGACTTCGGTCCGCTCCACGACGATGACTTCGGCGCCGTGGCGGCGGAGGAAGTAGGCGGTGCAGGCCCCGATCACGCCGCCGCCGCAGATCACAACGCGCATGGCTTATCCCTGACGTGGCGCCTATTGTTGCGGAGACAACCTAACTCGAATAGCCGCGTTCCAGCGCCTGGCGTTGTTGATGGCGGTCCAACGCCAGATGGACGAGGCGTGTCAGCAGCTCTCCGTACGGCACGCCGGAGGCCTCCATCATCTTCGGATACATGCTGATCGAGGTGAAGCCGGGCAGCGTGTTGATCTCGTTGAAGCAGAATTCGCCGGTTTGCCGATCGAGGAAGAAATCGACGCGCGCAAGGCCGCCGCATTCGAGCGCCGCGAACACCTGCACCGCGAGCGCGCGCACGCGCGCCATCTGGGCGGCATCGAGCCTGGCCGGAAGATCGACGCGCGCGCCGTCGGGATCCAGATATTTGGCCTCGTAGGAATAGAATTCGTGCTGAGCGTTGGGATTGAGCTCGCTGGCAACGCTCGCAAACAGCGTCTCGCCCTCGAGCACGGCAACCTCGATCTCGCGGGCGTCGATGCCCTGTTCGACCAGCACCTTGAGATCGTAGCGGAACGCATCATCGAGCGCGGGCCCAAGCGCATCCAGCGTCTTCACCTTGTGGATGCCGACACTGGAGCCCATGTTGCACGGCTTGACGAACACCGGCAGGCTCAGGCCCTCGATCGCCCTGGCGAGAGAGGCGGGGCGATCGGCGGCGAAGGCTTTACGCGTCAGCACGCGATAGGGCGCGACCGGAACGCCGGCGAATTCAGCCAGCCGCTTGGCGACGTCCTTGTCCATGCTGATGGCGGAGGCGAGAACGCCCGATCCGACATAGGCGACTTCGGCCAGCTCCAAAAGGCCCTGCGCGGTGCCATCCTCGCACAGGGGACCGTGCATGACTGGAAACACGACGTCGATCTCGATCGGGCCAACTGCGCCTGCGGAAACAGGCATGAGAACGCCGCGTCCGTCAGTGCCTCTGGCGAGCCGCATCTCGGGTGCATCGAGCAGGATCGGCAAGGACGGCTGCGCCGGGTCGATCGCCGCCAGATCGTTCCACTGCCACCGCCCCGTCTTGTCGATGGAAACGGGGATCACCTCGAAGCGCGCACGATCCAGATGCCGAAGCACGGAAGCGGCCGATTTCAGGGAGACCTCGTGCTCGCCGGACCTGCCGCCATAGAGAACAACAACGCGAATTTTGTCTGCCATGCTTCAACTATCACGCGCTTCGCGCGGAAGTCACCTCTTTTGCGTCTATGTTCACCCGTCGATGATGAACATTCGAAACAAGTCGGCGCCGGCGGGGCACGCCGGCGCCTCGTCGCAATTCAGCCTACACCCCCTCAGCCCGGCCCCGCGCCTTGCGTCGCCGTGTACACCGCATAGAGCGACTGGCTCGCGGCCATGAACAGGCGGTTGCGCTTCGGTCCGCCGAAGCAGACGTTGCCGCAGACTTCGGGCAGGCGAATGCGCCCGAGCAGCTTGCCCTCCGGCGACCACACCGTCACGCCGCTATAGCCGACCGCGCGGCCGGCATTGCTGGAGGCCCACACATTGCCGTTGACGTCGCAGCGCACGCCGTCCGGCCCGCACTTCACGCCGTCGATCATGAAGTCGCTGAACCTCTTCTGGTTCGAGAGCTTGTTGTCGCTGCCGACATCGAACACGAAGACTTCGCCCTTGCCGCCGGCGCCGGTGTCGCCGGGGCCCTTGCCGGTCGAGACCACGTAGAGCTTCTTGTAGTCGGGCGAGAAGCAGAGGCCGTTCGGGTCGGGCACCTGATCTTCGGTGACGACGAGATCGACGCGGCCTGAGGGGTCGATGCGATAGCAGTTGGTCGGCAGCTCGCGCTTGCCGGGTGCGAAGCCGGCCGGCTGCCCGATCTTCGGATTGAGCTTGCCGGCCGCATTGCTCGGTCCGCCCGGGCCGTCGGGCTCGCCCTCGTAAAGCTGGCCGCCATAGGGCGGATCGGTGAACCAGTAGCTGCCGTCAGGATGGGCGACGACATCGTTCGGCGAGTTCAGCTTCTTGCCGTTGTAATTGTCGGCGAGCACGGTGGCGGTGCCATCATGCTCGTAGCGCGTCACCCGCCGGGTCAGGTGTTCGCAGGACAGCTGGCGCCCCTGGAAATCGAACGAGTTGCCGTTGGAATTGTTGGAGGGCATGCGGAATACGCTGACATGGCCGTCATCCTCGCTCCAGCGCATCTGCCTGTTGTTGGGAATGTCGCTCCAGAGCAGATAGCGTCCTTGCGCGCTCCACGCCGGGCCTTCCGCCCACAACAGACCGGTATAGAGCCGCTTGATCGCGGTGTTGGGCTGCGCGAGGTCCTCGAAGGAGGGATCGACCGCGATGATGTCGGGGTCCCAGAAATAAGTGGTCGGCGCGCCGCGGGGGCCGAAGTCGCGCGGCGGCGTGGTGATCGTCGTCGGCGGGGCGGCAGGGCCGTTCTGGGCGAGCGCTGTGCCCGTGCCGGCCATCGTGGCCGCGGCTCCGAGCGCAAGGCCCTGAACCAGCGTTCGTCGTGAAAGCGCAGCATCCTGCTCACGCGGCTGTTGGCGTGTCATTCGCGTCCTCCCGGATCATATTGGCTGGCCGGTTGATCCGGCCGAGCAGGTGCAAGGTTAGTCTGGTCCGCGCCTGGTTGCGAGAGGAAGGTTCGCATCCTCTACGAGATAATCTGGCGTGTCGAGGTCGAAACATGGCCGCATTGCGGCCGCGTTTGGGCGGCTGGCAGTGCGTTCTGTCTCTGCAGTTCGCGGGAAGCGAGCTTCGCTCATGTCAAGCCTTGACCTCGCATGCGATGCTTCGCAAAAACTGTTTGGGGCGAAAGGTCGGAGTTGGTTGTGGAAGTTGTCATATTGAGCGTGCTGCTCGGGATTGCGTTTGCGGCGGGCTATCTCCTGCGCGATCAGCAGTCTCGTAAACGTCGTGCGGAAGCCCGCCGTTGGAGCGGCTACGCGCAACCGGATTGGCTGAACGCCAATGCGCCCGCCAACACAAACGACGCGACCGCCGCCAATCAGATTGCACATGCGGCTACCGGCGAGCTTGGTCAACTCGGTCTGATGCTGGATCGCTGGGAGAGCAGGGCCCGCGCGCGCCGGGTGGGATAGGCTCGGCTCGCACATTGGTTGGTTCGTAGCCCGGATGGAGCGCAGCGCAATCCGGGGGCGTGCCACAAACACGAGCTGTCCCGGATTGCGCTGCGCTTCATCCGGGCTACAAGCAAAACATCCCACAGTTCGGTAAACCACCCCTTGAGATATTCCGCTTTGCCGAAATTCGGATTTGTCGTGTATGCTGCTGTGCGGTCTCTTTGCGCTACATCTTCGCGCAGCAGACCGCGGGTGCCTGCCGGCACTTGGCCTTCCCTGCACCCTCTGTTTTGAGAGGGGCGAGACAAGGAAAGCAAAGCTCGGGCGAAACGCGCCGCGGGGACGCGAAGACGTGTCTATATTGAAATGCGCATTGGACGATCGCGATGCCGCCTCACACTCCGTCATTGCGAGCGCAGCGAAGCAATCCAGAATCTTTCCGCGGAGGGATTTCTGGATTGCTTCGTCGCAAGGGCTCCTCGCAATGACGAGTGGAGAGAGTATGGCAGCGTTGGACGCTGCAGCGCGTCCGGGGCACGGAGAGCGCCCCCAATAAGGTCAGCCCCCCTGACCATCTTTTGGCGTTGCAGTTGCTGCCATTTGTCGTCTAGAAACGGTGCACCGAGCCTCCCGGCAACCAACCGTCAACGGTTTTGACCGAGGATTTGGGGCTCAAAAGGGTCTGGCAATGCTGATTCGCGGCCAAATCGATGGGATTTCTGGGGAGGTGGCTCTGGCCGCCGCCGCGATCCCGGCCGCGCTGCCCACCCTGCTTCTTGGCGGGCTTCTTCTTAGCTGCCCCTGAGGGCCGGCTGGGCGCTGCGCGCCTGGGCACTCAGGGGTTGGTCGAGATCACCGGACACCTCAGGCGCCCATAAGACTGACGGCGCGAAAGCTCAAAAGGAATTTAGAATGGCCTCCGTGAACAAGTCCGACAAGGACCGCGTCATCATTTTCGACACCACCTTGCGCGACGGCGAGCAATGCCCCGGCGCCACCATGACCTTCGAGGAGAAGCTCGAGGTTGCCGAACTGCTGGATGATATGGGCGTCGATGTCATCGAGGCCGGCTTCCCGATCACCTCCGAGGGCGACTTCCAGGCGGTGAGCGAGATCGCCCGCCGCTCCAAGAATGCCGTCATCGCCGGCCTGTCCCGTGCGCACCCGGCCGACATCGACCGTTGCGCGGAGGCCGTGAAGTTTGCAAAACGCGGCCGCGTCCACACCGTGATAGCGACCTCGCCGCTGCATATGCGGGTGAAGCTGAACAAGACCCCGGAAGAGGTGATCGAGACCTCGGTCGCGATGGTCGCGCGCGCCCGCAACCAGATCGACGACGTCGAATGGTCGGCCGAAGACGGCACCCGCAGCGAGATGGATTATCTGTGCCGCATCGTCGAGGCCGTCATCAAGGCCGGCGCGACCACGGTGAACATCCCCGACACCGTCGGCTACACGGTGCCGGAGGAATACACCCACTTCATGAAGACGCTGATCGAGCGCGTGCCGAACTCCGACAAGGCCGTGTTCTCGGTCCACTGCCATAACGACCTCGGCATGGCGGTGGCGAATTCGCTGGCCGGCGTCGTCGGCGGCGCCCGCCAGGTCGAATGCACTATCAACGGCATCGGCGAGCGTGCCGGCAATGCCGCGCTCGAAGAGATCGTGATGGCGATCAACGTGCGCAACGACAAATTCCCCTACTGGAACAAGATCGACACCACGCAGCTGACCCGCGCCTCGAAGGTGGTGTCGGCCGCAACCTCGTTCCCCGTCCAGTACAACAAGGCGATCGTCGGCCGCAATGCGTTCGCGCATGAGAGCGGCATCCATCAGGACGGCGTGCTGAAGGATGCCTCGACCTACGAGATCATGCGGCCCGAGATGGTCGGCCTGAAGCAGTCCTCGCTGGTGCTGGGCAAGCATTCCGGCCGTCATGCCTTCGTGCACAAGCTGGAGGAGATGGGATACAAGCTCGGCCCGAACCAGCTGGAAGATGCGTTCACGCGGATGAAGGCGCTCGCCGACCGCAAGAAGGACATCTATGACGAGGACATCGAGGCGCTGGTCGATGAGGAGATGGCCGCCTCGCACGACCGCATCAAGCTGACCTCGCTGACCGTGATCGCCGGCACTCATGGCCCGCAGCGCGCGACCATGAAGCTCGATGTCGACGGCCAGATCAAGATCGAGGAAGCCGAGGGCAACGGTCCTGTTGATGCGGTATTCAACTGCATCAAGCGCCTGGTGCCGCACGAGGCCAAGCTCGAACTGTATCAGGTCCACGCCGTGACCGAAGGCACCGATGCGCAGGCGGAAGTGTCGGTGCGGCTGTCGCAGGAGGGGCGCTCGATGACGGCCCGCGCGGCGGATCCGGACACGCTGGTGGCGTCCGCCAAAGCCTATCTCGGCGCCCTCAACAAGATCGTCATGAAGCGCCAGCGCGACACCGTGACGACGGCCGCGGCGAGCTGACAAGCAAAGCTTGTCATTCCGGGGCTCGCGCAGCGAGAACCCGGAATCTCGAGATTCCGGGTTCGATGCTGACGCATCGCCCCGGAATGACGGCTCGCATTCATCACGAATAGCTGCCCTGCGAACGGCCAATAGCGGCTCGATGCGCGAGCCGCTATTGGTGCTGTCGGCATAAAGATCGGCCGTCCGCGCACGGGCGGCCCAAACAACAACAGGGAGAGATTATGCGCAGCTTCGCGATCGCGGCGTCCGTCGCGGCACTGGCACTTGGCCTTGCCGGCCAGGCCAGCGCCGACCCGATCATCATCAAGTTCAGCCACGTGGTTGCGACCGACACGCCGAAGGGCAAGGCGTCGGAAAAATTCAAGGAGCTCGCCGAGAAGTACACGAACGGCAAGGTCAAGGTCGAGGTCTACCCGAACTCGACGCTGTACAAGGACAAGGAGGAGCTCGAAGCGCTGCAGCTCGGCAGCGTGCAGATGCTGGCGCCGTCCAACTCCAAGTTCGGCCCGCTCGGCATCCGCGAGTTCGAGGTGTTCGACCTGCCCTATATCCTTCCTGATCTGAAGACGCTGCGGAAGGTGACGGAAGGCCCGCTCGGTGCAAAGCTGCTCAAGCTGCTCGAGCCGAAGGGCATCACCGGCCTTGCCTATTGGGACAACGGCTTCAAGCAGATGAGCGCCAACAAGAAGCTCATCGCGCCAGCTGACTACCAGGGCGTCAAGTTCCGCATCCAGTCCTCGCGTGTGCTGCAGGCCCAGTTCAAGGCGCTCGGCTCGCTGCCGCAGGTGATGGCGTTCGGCGAGGTCTATCAGGCGCTGCAGACCGGCGTGGTCGATGGGCAGGAGAACACCTGGTCGAACATCTATACCCAGAAGATGCACGAGGTGCAGAAGTACATCACCGAGACCAATCACGGCTATATCGGCTACGTGGTGATCGTGAACAAGAAGTTCTGGGACGACCTGCCGGCCGACATCCGCGACCAGCTCGCGAAGGCGATGAAGGAAGCGACCGATTTCAACAACGCGCAGTCGCAGAAGGAAAACGACGACGCGCTCGCCGAGATCAAAAAGAGCGGCAAGAGCGAAATCATCAAGCTGACGAGCGAGCAGGACGAAGCGATGCGCAAGGCGATGGAGCCGGTCTACAAGGACGCCGCGAGCCGCGTCGGCCAGCCGCTGATCGACGAATTCCAGAAGGAAGCCAAGAGCACTACTAATTAACAGCACGACAAACCAGTCTGGATGAACGATGGATGAGGCTTCCGTGCGAGCCGCACGGAAGCTCTTTGTTGCGAATGATTTCCGGTTGCGGCTGAACCAAGATTAATAGGCGTTAGATCCCGTAAGAACGGGCCTTCCTGTCCAAGTTGTAAGTTGCGCACCGGCCTTCCGACGCTCATCTTCAGCGTATCCTTCCAGAGGAGGTTCGGATGAGGAAGTTTACCATCGCCGCCATCGCCGTGCTCAGCATCGCCGGCTCGGGCGCGGTCTATGCCCAATTTCATCGCCCGTGGATGGAGCATTTCCACCACATCCGCATGAACCCGGAAGACCGCGCGGCCCTGGTCGACGCGCGCATTGCTGCCGTCCATGCCGGCTTGAGGCTCAACGCCGATCAGGAGAAGCTGTGGCCGCCGGTCGAGGCCGCGGTGCGCGACTTCGCCAAGCTGCGGCTCGACCGCGCCAATGCGCGGATGAATGGTCCCGGCGACCCCGACAAGCCGGATGACCCCGTCGCCCGCCTGCGCCAGCGCGCCGAAGACATGGGCGCGAGCTCGGCAGCCCTGAAGAAGATCGCCGATGCCGCCGATCCGCTCTACAAGAGCCTCGATGACGGCCAGAAGCGTCGCCTTGCCCTGCTGACCCGCCATCGCGGCCCGTTCGGCGGCGGCGAAGACGGCCCGCCCCACCGTTTCAGGGAGCGCATGGACCGCATGATGGATCACGGCATGGACCACATGCGCGGCGGCGACCGGGACGAGGGCGCCGACCGGGAAGGCCGGCTCTGAGCGGACCGGGATTTCCGGGGCATTAACCTCTGCGAAGCCGCTGGAATCCAGCGGCTTTTCGCCTTTCCGGGGGCTGTGGAAGAACCTTGGAAAACATGCCTCGCATCGCTTGCCAGACCCGGATCGCTTTGCTAAACGACCGGCCTCGCAAGGCATTGACCGCCTTTCGGGCGCATAGCTCAGTTGGTAGAGCAGCTGACTCTTAATCAGCGGGTCCCAGGTTCGAGCCCTGGTGCGCCCACCACCCTTAAGAGATTGGCCCGCAAGGGCTTTTTTAAATTCCTCGGCAGAACAAACCGGTCTCGTGCGACGCTTTTAATGGTCGCACGCCGTGCGACGAGTCGGATAATTAGGTCTCCCGCTGAAACGCGCAGCCAAATGAGACCTACCGGTGTGCGTTTAGCTCTTCATGCCCTCCTTCCGCACCTGCAATTCAAGCCTGTCGATACCGGAATCGGCGCGAGCCGCATTGCGGGCGCGGTAGTGCTTCACGATAGTCTGCGCGCTTCGGTATGAATGCCCAGTGATGTCGCAGATCGTCAGCAAGTCGCAGCCAGCCCGATCGAGAAGCATGACGCAGGTATCGCGTAGGTCTTGGGCCGAAATTAGCCCTAGCAAACTGCTAGGGCTAAACGGATGGAAGATTGCACGCGGCGTGAATCTGTGTCGCATGTTCGTCAGCGTGCGCTAGGATCGCTCGTCAGAACGACGCGCCGCTGCCATCGGCGGATGCTCAGGTGCTCGCGCTGACCCAGCCGAAGATCACCATCACAACGCAGCACAGAAAGACGAACGCCTGCCCGCTCATCTCCATCCAGTAGCGAACCGGCGATGTGTCCCGTTCGTAGACGGGCCTCGGCAGCCACACGTCGATCACCCAGTCTAGAATGGTCGAACTGTGATAGAAGCTCCTGATCTTCCTGTCGCCATAGCCGGCCCGCAGCGTGCGGAGGCAATCGACGGCCAGATAGAGGCCGAACAGGCGCGCAGCGATCTCGTAAAGGAAGAACTGCATAGAACGTCCGTTTGTCAACCATCGGTGGCCGGTGCCGTCGTGCCGCCGATCGGTAGGGTCAAGGCACAGGCGCGGACATCGCACCCGGCTCTTAGTGTGGCCGTATCCAGTGTCGGTTCAAACTGCCAGGGAATGATCGTCGTTCCGGTCGGGAGCGATCACCCCAGGCACGGGTCGATTTCGATTTTTCAGATTGGCCAATCTCCAAAACGGCTTGCTTCATGAATTGAATAGGCCGTTCTCAGTGGGTACGGCTTAAGATGCTTCTGCGCCTGTGGGCGCCGTCAGCCTGATGCACCGCCTGTCGTTGCCCGACTTCGAGGAGGCCCATCTCCTCCTGCAGCCGCTGATCGATCGCGGCGTGCGTCATCCGCTTCCCGTGGCCTGGCTCGGCACCTGGCACGTCTTGCGGGTCTCGCAGGGCTGGTCCGAGGATCCGCAGCGCGACACCTATCTCGCGTCAGAGTGCACCAAGCGTGCGCTCGACATGGATCCTGACAATTCGCTGGCCCTTGCTGTCAACGGGTTCGTGCACATCAATCTCCTGAAGAAGTTCGACCTTGCCGAGAATTCCTACGAGCGTGCCCTGGCCGCCAATCCGAGCAACGCGTTCGCTTGGCTGCTGAAGGGTACACTGCACGCTTTCAAGAGCAAGGGAGAGCAGGCGGTCGAGCATACCGAGCGCGCGCTGGCGCTGTCGCCGCTCGATCCGCACCGCTACTTCTACGATTCGCTGGCCGCCACCGCTGCCGCCGCCGCCGGCAAGTACGAGCGCGCGCTCGAACTGGCGCAGCGGTCGTTCAAGGCCAATCGCAAGCACACCTCGACGCTGCGCGTCATGACGGTCGCGCAATGGCTGCTCGGCCAGCACGACGATGCGCACAAGACGGTGCAGGAGCTGTTGAGGCTGCAGCCGACTATGACGGTCAGCGGCTGGTTGAAAGGTTCTCCCGCCGCGTCATACGAAATCGGACGGCAGGCTGCGGAAGTGTTTCGTCGAGCGGGAGTACCCGAGTGACGCAAAAAGATGATATCGCTTCTGCAACCGAGGACGCCTGCCTCAAGGCGACCGGGCTGTAAATCGGCGCCGAACCACGATTCCTTCGCTGCCATCTGAATCAACGACTTAGCGCGCCGATCGGCGCAGGGACCCCACGCCGATTAACACTTCAAGACCATTGCGAATTTCCGCAAGGACGATGGCAAGGCCATGGTGCTATGACATCTCCTGATGACAACCTTTCGGCAAAGCGAAACATGAGCAATCCGCAGATTGACGCAGCGCGGCAAGGTGCCGGTCTTCGATTAGAAGTGCTGTGAAAAAGTTGATCCGCGTGAGTCTGGTTTCGGTCGAAAGTTCGGATAAGCTTGCGACAGTTGCCGAAAGAACAAAAGTCCTTGGGAGGAAATGATGCTCGACACCACCCCTAACGCGCGCATCCAGGCCTTTCTCGACAAATTCGAAGCGGCGCTTGTGGCAGGCGACGTGGATGCCGCCGTAGCGATGTTCGCACCCGAGTGCTACTGGCGCGACCTCGTTGCCTTCACCTGGAACATCAAGACCATGGAAGGTCGCGATCAGATCCGCGAGATGCTCAACTCTTGCTTGGCGCACGCAAAGCCACGCAGCTGGAAAATAGCCGACGAGGAAAGCGCTACTGAAGCCGACGGAGTGACCGAATGCTGGATCTCGTTCGAAACCGAGGTCGCTCGCGGCTACGGTCTAATCCGTCTCCAGAACGGCCAGATTTGGACGCTTTTGACGACGATGGTCGAACTGAAGGGTTACGAGGAGAAGGCGGGCTTCACCCGGCCGCTTGGCGCCCGCCACGGCGTCAATCCAGGCGCCAAAACCTGGAAAGAATTGCGGGACGAGGAAACCGAGCAGCTCGGCCTTAAAACACAGCCGTACGTGCTCATCATCGGCGGCGGCCAGGGTGGCATCGCACTCGGCGCGCGGTTGCGCCAGCTCGGCGTGCCCACCATCATCGTCGAGAAGAACGCCCGTCCCGGCGACTCCTGGCGCAACCGCTACAAGTCGCTCTGCCTGCATGACCCGGTCTGGTACGATCATTTGCCCTACATCGACTTTCCGAAGAACTGGCCGGTGTTTTCGCCCAAGGACAAGATCGGCGACTGGCTGGAGATGTACACCAAGGTCATGGAGCTGAACTACTGGACCGGCACCACGGCCAAACACGCTGACTGGAACGACGCCAAAAAAGAATGGACGGTCCTCGTCGAGCGCGATGGCAAGGAGATTACGCTCAACCCGAAGCAGCTTGTTTTTGCGACCGGCATGTCCGCCAAGCCGAACATGCCGCAATTCAAGGGCATGGATACCTTCAAGGGTGAACAGCACCATTCCTCGCGCCACCCAGGTCCCGATCACTACAAGGGCAAGAAGGTAGTCGTGATCGGCTCGAACAACTCGGCACATGACATCTGCGCCGCGCTGCACGAGGCCGGCGTCGACGTGACCATGGTGCAGCGCTCGACGACCCATGTCGTGCGCTCGGATTCGCTGATGGCATCCATCGCCGACCTCTATTCAGAGCGCGCCGTCCGCGGTGGCATGACGACAGCCAAGGCCGACCTGATCTTCGCCTCGCTGCCTTACAAGATCCTGCATCAGTTGCAGAAGCCGGTTTATGACAAGATCCGCCAGGATGACGCCGATTTTTATGCAGGGTTGACGAGAGCCGGTTTCCGGCTCGACTTCGGCGACGACGATTCCGGCCTGTTCATGAAGTACCTGCGTCGCGGCTCGGGCTATTACATCGACGTTGGCGCCTCGCAGCTCATCATCGACGGAAAGGTCAAGCTGGTCGCAGGCCAGGTCGAGGAAATCACGCCCAGCGGTGTCAAACTCGACAACGGAAGAGAGCTGCCTGCCGATGTGATCGTCTATGCTACGGGCTACAGTTCGATGAACGGCTTTGTCGCCGATCTGATCAGCCGGGAAATGGCCGACAGGGTCGGCAAGGTCTGGGGACTAGGCTCGAATACGACCAAGGATCCCGGCCCATGGGAAGGCGAGCAGCGCAACATGTGGAAGCCCACACAACAGGAGGGGCTATGGTTCCACGGCGGCAATCTGCACCAGTCGCGTCACTACTCGCAGTTCCTGTCCCTACAGTTGAAAGCTCGCTATGAGGGCATCCCGACCCCCGTCTATGGCCTGCAAGCCGTCCATCACAAGGCATAAGGCTTCGTAGCATACGGTTGTCTTCGCGGTTTGACGTGGCCCATGGCTGCATGGGCCTGGCAAGCTCGTGCGCCCATGGCGGCACGTCGGCGGCTGGCTCGTTCATCCAAACCCTCACGATGGTCGATGTCGCCACCGGCTGGACGGAGTGCCTGCCGTTGCTAACGCGGGAAGGTTCGCTCGTCGTCGAGGCGATCAACCGCGCCAGAAGCTGGACTATTTCTGGCAGCACCACCTCGGCAACTACCTGAAATACATGACGGAGCAGTATGGCGCCTGAGCCGGCGATGACATTCGGGGCAAGAGAGTCAAGCTTCCACGCGACCAGGCCGGCGCCGCGACGTACAGTCTGTTACGCCGCTTTCTGTAACTTGATCCCGGGGCGCAGCCCGGCGCGTTGCGCAAGCCGGACCAGCATGCTCAGGCTGAACCGGTTGATCTTTCCGTTCTTGATCTCCGATGTCCGGCCTGAGTGACGCCGACGCAACCAGACCGTTATGAGCGGCTGAATGTTGGTCAGCTCCTATTATCTCTTGCGATTTTTTTCGTTCACGCAGTTTCTGGTGCGAATCTGGTGCGGTGCTCCGAAACCCGCCCGAAGGCCCTGAGTCGGCGATCGGCAGCGGTTGGTAGCGCAAACCTTCAGATGAACTCGCAAATTGCAGAAGAGTCCAAGGGCGGACCAAATCGGCCATGATTGCTTTCACGATTGGCCTTTTGCGGTCATGTCGGCCCGGGTCTGGAGTCCGATCTCATCCGCCCCTCCAGGCATGGGCCGGACAACGGCGCGCGCTTAATGGGCGCTTAATGCTTTTGCGCAACAGATAGATCACCAGCGCGGAAGTCCAAGTTACGAATGCGAGCCGAGCTCCCGAGGAGGGGAATCGGATGGGACTGATTTTTGTCGGAGTGCTGGCAGGAATCCTGATCGGCTTTGGCTGGTTCGCGCCTTCCCGAGGGTATTTCCTCGGGTGCGCGTCACGACCCTGTTTCGACAGGGGCGCCGTCGCCCAACCCGCGCGACCAATGCCGACGGCGTTGGCGCAAGAGCCTGCGGTGGTCAGATCGAATTCCGCAACGCCGTCAAAGCCCGGCAGGACTTCATCTCGGAAGAAACGCGGATCGGCCGACCTTGCCAAAGCGGCGTCCCCGCGGACGACGATCAGCGTCCCGGCACCGGAGCGGACTGCGGAAAAGTCGGATCCTGCTCTGGACAAGGCGAAGGTTGCGATCGCGACGCAGTTGGGGGATCCGGAAACGGTCGAACTCAGCGACGTGAAGCGCGCAATGCGAAAGAACATACTTGGCCGTCGCGTGGATACGATTTGCGGGCGCGTGAAAGGAAGAAGCGCGTCAGGCGGCGAGACTGGAGAGAGGCCGTTTCTATATCTCGTGAAGGAGGATGAAGCATATGTCGTCGACGGCAAGTCAGGGTCGGCGGCCTCAACTGCGTATCGAAATATCTGCAATTAGGTGATGCGTCGACTGAGCCACCGCGCGGTATACGCAAAAATGATTTGAGGGGAAAGAATTTCCACCCAGGTGTCAAGCGATCCAGCAGTGGATGCGGCACTACCTCTCGTGATGATGCATTCGGGATGAATGCAGCTGCAGGGGAGACGCAATACGGAATGGGAATATCGCGGAAATTCTTTTCATCTCGAGGACATCATGCACGACATAACCAACACTTCAAAACGGCTCAATGAATCGCTTCACTTGCCGGTTCTGGTGATCATCGAGCCGCTCCTGTTGCCTCGTACATGCATTCTGCACGTCCTCAGGAGGGAGTTGGACGAAGTTGAGATCCTTGACATGGCAACGGTCCAAGGCCTGGACTGCACGTCAGCCCGCGATGTTCGTCTGGTGATGCTGAGTATCGCGAACAAGCCGATCGGCGATCCCTCGGTTGAGGACGATCTCGCCTTCGTTGCGGAGTGTTGTCCCAACGCCGCTACTGTGGTCCTGTCAAACCATGACGACGAGCCGACCGTGCAGGCCGCGATGCAGCGGGGCGTGCGTGGCTTTCTTTCCACGTCGCTGCCCATCGAGATCGCGGTAGCTGGCCTGCGCCTTGTTCTTGTCGGCGGCGCCTACAGGCCGTTGTCCGTGGCCGGGATGAACAGGATACCGGATTTCGAGCCGCCGGATGTCCGCGCGCTTGCGCCCTCATATCTGATGGGCGAGGGAACCAGAGTGGCTATCGACAGGAGGGTGACCGATATCACGCCTCGCGAGCAACAGGTTCTGGCGGAACTGGAACTCGGCCTGCCCAACAAGCTGATCGCCGCCAAATTGGGCCTCTCGGAAAGCACAGTCAAAATGCACATTCAGCATATCATGAGGAAATGTGCTGCGCACAATCGCACGGAAGCCGTCCTCCGCTGGCGCGGCCGGTTGCCCGCGCAGAGTCGCGATCATGACCCCGGCGCGGCTCCCATGCACGAGACTTAGTCCTCTCTGAATGCGCCACGGAAGCTGTCGAGCAGGGGCCTGAGCGCGTAGAGAGCCACGGTGCCGCGTCCTGTCGTGATGAACACTTGAACCGGCATGCCGGGGAGGATCTGGATGTCGTTAGCGACGATCTGCCCGTCGTCGATCCGAACCCTGGTCGCGTAGTATGGCTGGTCGGTGCGCTTGTCGAGGAGCCGGTCTGCGGATACGTGCACGACGGTTCCCTTCAGGCGAGGCACGCGACGCTGATTATACGGTACGAGGTAAACTTCGGCACTGAGGCCGGGATGAACTACATCGATGTCCTCGGGCCTCAGGCGCGCGGTTACGATGAGACGGTCTTGCCGGGGCACCAGGTCCATGAGCGGAGCACCCGCTCCGATGACGCCGCCGGATGTATGAACCCGCAGATCGGTTATCACACCGTCCTCGGGCGCCTTGACCTCCGTTCGCGATAGCTGATCCCTGGCCGCAAGCAACCGCTCGCGAAGCTGGAACATCTGGCTCTGTGCTTCACGAAGCGACTGTGCGATCTCGTTCTGTCTCTCGCTCTCGAGCTTGAACAATGTGGCCTGCTGTTCGCTGATGACCTGCCCGGCGCGGGAAATCTGCGCGGTGATCTCGCCGCGGCGGCCCTCGACGTCGGCCAGCTCCCGCTGCAGGTTCAGGAGCCGCGGCCGCCGTTCGAGTCCCTTGTTGACGAGGGTCGCGACCATATCCAGTTCCTCCCGGACGATGTCGACCCGCTGCCCGGTGGCGGTTTCCTGAGCCTTGAGACCTTCGATCTCCTTCTCGACTTGACGCCTTCGTTCGCGAATGACCGCAAGCTGCGACTCGTGAACCTGCAGGCGCGCCTGGAAAATGAACTGCTGCGCCGACACCGCAGCGGCGGCCACGCCGCTCTGCCTGCTGTCCTGTTCCAGCGCGTCCGGAATTGCGATCCTCTCGAATCTCTGCTGCTCGGCTTGAAGCCGAGCGGCACGAGCAGCTGCATCCCAAAATTGGCCTTGAAGACTTTGCACCTCCGAGCTCGCCCTAGTGTCCTCCAGCGCGACCAGTGTTTGGCCGCTGCGCACGATATCGCCATCCGAAACCAGGATCTTGCTGATGATACCGCCTTCCAGATGCTGGATCGTCTTGCGGCTCGATTCCGATTCCACGACGCCGGAGGCGATCGCGGCGCTCTCGAGCGGCGCGAGGCTCGCCCATGTCCCGAGCCCCAGCATGAAGCAGAGCACCAGCAGATTGCCCGCGACGGTGATACCGCGAAGCCTTCCGCGCGGAGAGGTCGGCGTGGGCGTCGAGCACCACGGAAATTCCAGAGGCTCGAAATCATCGATTGCGGTCACCACGACGCCAAATCGCCGGGCGGGCGGCGGGCTCGCCGGCGCTCGCATGAGCTGGTCCCAGATCACGGGAAGCCTCGAGACGGCGGGAAGCTTCCAGGTGGTGAGAGAGTTCCAGATCATGGCGCAATCTGCGAAGTAACCTGGGGGCGGCTCAGGTGCCGTTCGAAGATGTCCTCGCTGTCGCCGAACGCGGCGACCGCACCGTCCTCCATGATGGCAATCTTGTCCGTAGCGGCGAGAAGACCCGTCCGGTGAGTGATGACGACAAGGATGACGCCTGCGAGCTTCATGCGCTCGATGGCATCAAGGAGCAATCGCTCGCCCCCGTAGTCAAGGCTGGCGTTGGGTTCGTCGAGAACGATGAGGCGCGGACTGCCGAAGAAGGCGCGGGCAAGACCGAGGCGCTGCCGATACCCGCGCGAGAAGGTTGCTTCGCTCTGAACCACCGTGTCGTAACCCTCCGGCAGGCGCATGATCGCCCCATGGATTCCGGCGAGCTTGGCCGCTTCGACGACCTTCCGCCGGTCGGCATCTTCAAGGCGTGCGATGATGTCGTTGATGGTGTCGCCGATCAGGTTGATGTCCTGTGGGAGATATCCGAGGCGGTCGCCGTTTCGGCCCTCGCGAAGCAGCGGGACGTCGGTATTGTCGAGGAGGACACGGCCATGCGTCGGCATCGACAGCCCAGCGATCACTTGGCCGAGCAAGGACTTGCCTGACCCGGACGGACCGATAATGCCAAGGCATTCTCCGGGCATGAGGCTGAACGAGACGCTGTTCAGCAGAAGATGGTTGGTCCCCGCAAGCCACACGCTGACATTATCGACGACGAGGCCGCTTCGCGCCTGCGGCGGGAGAGCCACGGCGCTCTCTTGCCGCGCTACGGGGAATGCGGCGAGAAGTTCGCCGAGCCGCTGACAGGCGCTCACCGCCGTCACGAGTGATTTCCAGCCTGCGACCGCACTTTCGGTCGGCGCGAGCGCCCGGCTGAACATCAGCGTAGCAGCAAAGATGATTGCCGGACTCTTCCCGTGATCGAGGACGAGCCACGCGGCAGCCCCCATGATCAGGACCTGCGACAGCGCACGAACCGGCTTGGTGGCCAGTGAGACGATCTCGCCTCGACGGAGTGCCACATCGTGCTCTCTGCGGGCGTGCTGCGCGTCACGGTGGATCATGCGCGCAGCGCTATCGAGCATTCCCATGGCACGGATCATGTGGATGTTGCTCGCTGCAGTCTGGAGGCGGCCGCAGCTTCTGGACAGCGCGGCACCGGATCTGAGCAGAACGTCTTCCGTGACCAGCTCTCCGGCAACCGTGAGCGCGAACAGGAAGGCGACGCAGCAGGCGCCCACCACGCCAAGCAGGGGATGGATCAGAAACAGGACAAGGAGGAACAAGGGCGCCCAGAGCGCATCGAACAGCATCGGACATGCGCCGGACTCGACGAACTGGCGCAGCACGGTGAGATCCCGATACGCGCCAGAAGCTCGCGTCCAATCGCTGCGGAGCGCCGATTCGAGGCCTGCCGAAAGCACGCAAGGACGAAGGCGATCGTCGAGCCAGGCGCCAAGGCGTCCAAGGACGGCGCGCCGCAATGCATCGAGTACGCCGCCGACGACCACCGTGATCGCGACAATGAGTGTGAGCAGGAGCAAGGTGTCGCCGCTCCGGCTCGACAACACCCGGTCGTAGATCTGGAGAAGATAGATGGAGGGCGCAAACAGAAGCAGGTTGTAGCTGCAGCTATATGCGAATACGAGACCGAGCGGTCCCGCGCAGGACCGGAGGGCCGCGTGCAGTGGCGTCCCGATCTGCGGCAGGATAGGCAACCGAATGGGCGGCATCAGCATGATCGTCACCGCCTGAAATCGAGGTCCGGCGTAGTTCACCGATGGCCAACACCATCTGCCAACGGTATCAGCGGGGTATTAACTCGAACTTCAGGACCGGTGGCGGTGGCCACCGATCCTGCACAGTCGGACGAGCCGGTGGTCAGAACGTATCGAGGTGGAAGCTCACTTCTCCGCCCAGCGCGGCGTTGCCGTCTCCGCCATTTCCGCCGGTGCCGGCCACGACTTCCTGGTGCTGGTCCACCGAGACCTTGTTGATCTGGGTCGCATCCGTATTGGCGTATACCTTGGAGGTATCGTAACCGCTGTAGGACTTCTGGCTTCCGTTCGACTCGGCGTCTCCGCCATGGGCCTTCGAAAACCACGAGGCCGTCGCCTTGGCGCCGCCGGCGTCCCAATCTGCCGTCTGCTTGACGTGATCGCCGGTGTTCACGTGCACGTCGGCACCGACCGCCTTGTTGGTCGGATCGAAGTTGAGCGTCGGCTTGCTGATGATAGCGCCCTTGAAGCTGCCGTCACCGCCATTTCCGACGTTCTGACCACCGGTGCTGATCGATTTGAATTCGATCGAGTCCGAAATGTGGATCGCTTTGGGCATCATGTGTGCCTCCCTCTGTTGGCTTTCGTGCATCATCCATCCCGATCAGGCGGACGCGCGCGGCAAGTCTGATCCGCCCACGCGCGGTGGCGATAGATGCCAAATCGGACACCATCCGGCTTGGTCGACCTACGTACGAAAGTATAACATTCGTCGCGCAACATCGGAGTTCGAAGCATCCAGGAGGGCCCGCAGGGCGAGCTTGCATGCGCAGAGCATCGACGCAGTTCGCGATCGGACCTGTGCGAGCGGCGTGATGTTTCGCTAACCCATCAGGTGAAGATCCGACAGAAAATGTGCGGAAAGATCGCCACCCAGCGCGAGATTGCCGTGGCCGCCGTCCCCGCCAACACCGGCGATCTGGACCGCACTCTGGTCGATGTGCACGTTGTTGACCTGATCGGCCACGGCCGTCGAATGGGGACCTGCAATTGCGATATTGATGGGTGCATAGATCGCGACGCTGACATCGACCAGGCTGCCGGCAAAATATCCGTTGCCGCCATTGCCTGCGCCGTTCGAACCGGTCGCGATCGTGTCGGAGCCGCCCCACAGGCCATGGGAAAGCAGGCTTGCATGGCCGCCCGTCGCGGCGTTGCCGTTGCCGCCGTGCCCGCCAATGCCGGCGATCTGAATGATGGATTGATCCACGTAGGCGTCGTTGGTCTGGACCGAATGAGTGTTGGAGCCATAGCCCGCGACTGCGATGTTGATCGGGTCGTAAACCACGACGGAGGAATGAACGAGACCGCCGTAGAATGCGCCGTCACCACCATTGCCGGCCTGACTTCCGCCGGTGTGAACGTCCGGGACGCCCCCTCCGTTGCTTGATCCCCAACTGGGGTCGAGCGTCATGACGCTGCCGCCGGCGGCCACGTTGGCATTTCCGCCGCTTCCGCCGATGCCCGCGATCTGAGTGGCCGATTGATCGATGTGGACCGTGTTCGATTGGCTTGCCTGCGCAGTGCCGCCCGAGCCCGCCACGCCAATATTGATCGGATGGTAGATCACCACGGGAGCGTCCACCAATGCACCCGAGAAATAACCGCTGCCCCCATTTCCGGCGCCGTTGTCGCCGCTCGCGATCACGCCGGAGCCTGAGGACGTACCTATGCTCCCTCCCAATGCAATGTTGCCATTGCCGCCATGGCCGCCGACGCCGGCCATTTGAAAGGCGGATTGATCGACATTCAAATTGTTGGACTGGTCGGCCAGGGCGACCGAGCCGTATCCCAAACTCACCGAGATGTTGATCGGTTCATAGATCAACAGGGACGCGTGAATGATACTTCCGTAAAAGTAGCCATCTCCGCCGTTCCCGGCCGTGTTGGCTCCGCTCTCGGCTATAGCAATTCCCATCGCCGAATGTGATGCGCTGGAGGCGGGCATGGTGGACGAAACATCCAGGCTCGCCGCAGCGTGGTTACCGGCGTGGCCGCCCGTGTCCTGGGTATTCGGGCTAGCGGGGGCCGCTGCAGGACCAGCAAATTGACTTGCAAACGGGTCGGGACCGCCGACCGCGGCGGTCAGGAACGGGGCGCTCGGTGCCGGACCCGCCTCATCGTCACCAGCGTACCCATCGTGCCGATGAGGCGCGTGATGCAGCCGGATCCCATCCGACATCCGCGAAAAATCCATCGTAGCCTCCCTCATCACAATCGCTCCACGCAATCGGACGGGTTCTACACTTCAGACAGAATGTCATCCCGGGAAGGTCGAAAGCCCAGTCGTCAGTTCGGATATGGCGCTTCGTCTAGCAGCCGTAACATCGGCTACATCCGTTCGGGTAAAGCCCCCCGGTCGCGGACGTCGATCGATGCGCACAGAAAGACGGCAGAGCAATATCGGCAAGATCGTGAAATTTCCAGTTTCGGAATCGAACTGAGATACATAGCCAGTCGGACAGTCCAGCGCAGACCACACGAACTCAGGCGCAACCAGCCCATCGTCGGCGGCGAGAGAGGCGTCAGGCACGGCACGCCGCTGCCGAAGATGTTGTTGCGGCTCCAGACCGGCCCAAGCGAGCGCAGACCGGCGGCGTAGAGGACTTCGAGCAGATGCAAATCCTCGTCGATCGCATCTGCGCCCTCGAGATGAAGGATCACGGCGAGTGACTGGCGATTGATCGCGGCTTCAATGTCGGACGATGTCGTGCAAAGCGCGACCCGTCCGTTCGATCTGCGGATGACACGTGTCAAGGTGGCAATCATCGCGAATATTGGAGGCCGGGCCTCGCCCAGCGTCAATCGCGGTGGCATGTCGAGAGCGTAGCTTTCTTCGGTCATGTTGTTGAAGTCGATTGGAGCCGCTACCGAGGGCGAATAGAGCGCAAAGAAGCCGCCGACAAAGTGCCCTGGTGCCGCCTTTGGCAGGTCGATATGACCTTTTGGTCCACCACCGAGAAACTCACCGACAGGATCATCTGACGTTGATCTCAACAGACGCAGGAGCGCGTCATTGTGGCCATCAAACGTTTTGATCGGAGTCCGCATGTGCCGATGCTCTTGTTCGTGCTTGGATGTGTGAGGTTCGCCATCGAAGCTCAATTCGGTAAGCGATAATAGAAGCAAGCTCGGCATCGGCACGTTACCCGTAAGGCAACGAACAATCCGTATGTCGGCACGCGAGCAGCGATCACGAGCCACCACTACGCGCGGAGGGCATAGCCAGCGTCGATGCCTCCAATCGACGCCATAGGTCTCCGCGAGGTGTGGGCGCCCGCCTAGATCATCACCTATCCAACCTCAGGAGATATCTATGCGCAAAATACGCCTGCGGTGCGGTCAACGTCATCGCCTTGTCAGACGGCACGGTGCCGCAGGACCTGCATGCCCTGCTGACCAACACCACTCAAGCGACCCCGAATGGTTGGCTGCCTCCGTGGGGCCTGACTGCGCTGGTCGCACGGACCGGCCCGATACGGGCTCGCCGCCTGACCTGGGGCGCGATGCCGATCGACGGCATCGAGGCCGCGCGCATCGGACTGGTCGACGACGTGGTCGAGCCGGGCAAGGCACTCGCTCACGCGATCGTCGTCGCCGAGGGACTTGCGGCCGTTCCGCGCGAAGCGCTCGCCTCGACCAAGCGGTTCTACGAACCCTTGATCATGGCTGATGCGGAGCGCCTGGACGAAGTCGCCTCGAGAGAATTCGCGTCGAACTGCGAATCTCCGAGCTCGATCAGGACATTTGAACGTTTCATGGTGAAGGCGTGAGCAAGATCGTTGATGCTGCGACTGCGGTCGCCTCTATTCCGAACGGATCCACTGTTGGCTGCGTGGGCGTGATCGGCTGGGTGACGCCGGATGCGCTGTTGCGAGCGCTGGGCGAGCGGTTTCGAAAGACGTCAGGTCCGAGTGCTTTGACTTTCTATTTCCCCGTGGGAACGGGCGATGCCCAGGGCATCAAGGGAATGGACCACGTTGCGCAAGAAGGCTTGATGAAGCGCATTGTCTCCGGCTCCTATATCAACCCGGTCGATCCAACGACCGGCAAGCGTCCTGAACTGATGCGCTTGATCCGCGAAAACAAGGTCGAAGCCTATTCGTAGCCGATCGGAACGACCATGCATTGGCTTCGCGAAGTGGCGCGACGCAGCCCGGGGTACATAACGCGGGTCGGACTTGGCACATATATTGATCCCGAGAACGGCGGTGGCAAGTTCACCGAATGTGCGCGTGAAGACCTCATTCGTCGGATCGAGCTCGATGGTCAACCCTATCTGTTCTATCCAAGCTGGAAGCTTGACACTGTCTTCGTGTGCGCGTCATCGGCTGACGACGAGGGTAACCTCTCTTTCGAAAACGAGGCGCTCATTTCCTCTACGGTCGCGCTGATCCTCGCGGCCAAGGCCAGTGGCGGGCGTGTCGTGGCCCAGGTTCGTCGGACAGTGCCCTACGGTTCGCGACCTGCGTCCGAGATCCGCATTCCGGGCATCTTCGTTGATGCGGTCGTGGTCGACCCATCCATGATGATGACGACAGAGGTGAAGTTCGAACCTGCTTACTTCGGTGGGAAGCGCGTTCCATTGTCGCAACTGCCTCCTATTCCGATGTCGGCGGACAAGGTGGTGGCCTTGCGTGCGGCGAGGGAGGTTCGAAAGCGAGAATTGTCAATCTTCGGCTTCGGCGCTGCGGCCGACGTGCCGTTGGTCATGGCTGAGCGAGGTATACTCGACGACGGCAACCTGAAAGACTATTGGTTCACCACCGAGCACGGGTCATACGGTGGCGTCGTCATGTCGGATTGGCAGTTCTCGGCGAACTTGAACCCGGACGCGATCCTTGATGGCGTCTATCAGTTCGATGTCATCGACGGCGGCTTGTGCCGTTTTGCCGCCTTGGCGTTCGCTCAATTCGATCGAAGCGGCTTTGTAAACGTATCGAAGTTTGGTGTGGCAAATCCCGGCTCTGGAGGGTTTGTGAACATTGCGGAAAGTGCGAGCCGACTTGTGTTCACCGGCACCTTTACCACGAGCGGACTGGAAGTGGCGTTTTCAGACGGCAAGCTGCGGATCGCGAAAGAAGGCAAGGTTCGCAAATTCGTCAACAAGGCCGACCACATCACGTATTCGGTTGCCGGCGGTATAAAAGGAGGGCAGACGGCCTGCGTGATCACGGAGCGCGCAGTTTTCGAGGTTGTGCAAGATGGGCTGATCCTCACGGAAGTAGCACCCGGCATCGACGTTCGTCGCGACGTTCTTGACCAAATGGAATTTGCGCCGTGGAAGATCGCCGACGATCTGGAGCTGATGGACTCGTCGTTGTTTCTGGAGACGCTTCTGCGCGCAAAGGCGAGCTGAATCTCGTGCCGCGGTCAAGCGCGAACGACCGGCTGCTGGGCGGCAGCTGGAGGGTGACGATCATCTCCTCTAAACGCCGGTGAGCGACATCGGCCTGGGACTCCGTCGCAGGCTCGATCAGAGCTTTCTTGTCCATACGTCGCCCGAGCTTTGCAGCGCACCAATCACCGAACGAGTCCGGATAGCGCCAGCTAAGACCTCGATTTAAGGGGGCGGCGCTGCGAAATCCTACAATTCCCTGCCGTTACGACCGATTTTCGACGCCTTGAGCCGAGGGCAAGTGGCGGAGCACGGCTGCCTCCTTGCGTGTGGGCCTGGGGAACGGAGCGCGACCGTCCTTTTAGTTGGATTTCTCCTTGTAAGCTATTGATCTCTAACGGTGGGATTTTGGCTTAGTTGGAAAAATTCCCTTGAAAAATCAACGGCCGTATCATGTCTCTTAATCAGCGGGTCCCAGGTTCGAGCCCTGGTGCGCCCACCATTTCAATATCTTGGCCGGCAAAGCCGTTTGATCTTCTGATTTTTCAAACGGTATTTTTGCAAGCGAACAACCGACAACGTTCGATGAAGGGGCGCGGCGGGCAGCAGCTCAGCAGTTCGTCGTGTGAGTAGCCCGACACGAAAACGAACACTTTGGAGGCGTCGCTTGTCTTGCCGAACGGCGAACCCCGTCAGATGGGCGTTGGCATCCATGTTGCGGCTGGGATCGGCAAGTCTCGCCCTGCTTGTGGGTCGCCCACGACGCCACCCCAGAACATCACTGAAAGCCCGATTTCAAGGGCGGCGCGAAGTGCTCAAGCGCCGAGGAGATCGCGGAGGGAGGATGCCGCGGCGGGACGCGATCTGATGTCGGGTCAACGACCGGTCCCGTCGCAAGATCGAGACCTATGATGGGTCGTTCCACGTCGACTGCCCCAGTTCCTTTACCGCGATGATACGCTCGCCGACCGTAATCTGGGCCTCGGTGACCGTGGTTTGGCCGAAATCCTTTGCCCGCAGCCAAGTGTCGGCAGCGGCAAGAGCAGCGGGCAGGTCGGGGGCATCGTATTCATGAAAGTCGACGGTCTGGTGAAGACCGAGGGCGTTTCGTTCTAAGGCTTCGACGCGATATAGGGCCATGGCGTACGTTATATTGTCAGAACGACGCTCGTCTGATCGTATCAATTGGGAGACTCAAGCCTGCGCTGTATTCGCGATGGCGCTTTGATCTATGTGAGACCAATGCGGGATCGGCCCGGACCTGGGCAGGTGCCGGATGGTGAGCCGGACGCCGCGCATACGGGCACCCCATCTCGGCAGGCGCCTTCACCTATCGAGCAGCGGCAGCAGCAGAGGGAGCTGGTAGCGCTAGCGGGTCCCTGAGAATGACGATGTGGCGCGTGCCGTCGGCATCAATCACTTCCATGCTAGATAGCTCCAGCCCCTGCGCTTCAACATAGATCTCCCGAGGGTTGCGAATCTGATGATCGTGGCCTTCGAGGTCGACATCCAGAACATCGTCCTTTGGATCATAAGAAATCCCGAGCAATGGCAACCATTCCGCTTCGATCTGGTCGCCCAGCTTGAGCGAGGCGACCTCTATCTCGGCTCGTTTGCCGGTCAGCAGTGCGTTCGTAATCCGGTCGAAGAAAATACCCCACTGCGATTTTTCGAGCTGTTTCGCCATGACTCTTCACCTCCAAATGCGCCACGCTTCTGCTGGCCATTTTGGGTGAGCTGGCTGCAGCCGCCATGACTGTCATCAATTTCGGAAGGAATTCGAGTGGCGGACCTCGTGCCGCAGCGGGTATCGGCAACACGCATCGCTGAGGCTACTCTGGAGTGGAAGAATGAACGCACCAAGGAATTCGGCGAGCAGATTCTCAATGAGGCGGGCAGGCGGCCTGCCGCACAGGCACCGTAATCCGAAAACTTCACCCACAGGTGACATCTGTCAGAATCGCCAAATCTCATACAGAAGTTGACGCCCGTCATCGCTATGATGCTCGCCGCTCCTACATTGGCCCGAAGGCGGTGTCGCTAGTAAGTTGGTGTTTTATGAAGGCAGACAGCCAAATCGAACGCGAGGTTCGTGATGAGTTTGGAATGGGATCCCGACCTTGACGCAGACCATAGCTGTTCATGAATAATGACCAGCCCTACCAGAAGCCGCAATCCTGCGCCTTTGTCATCTTCGGTGTCACGGGAGACTTGGCCAACCGACTGGTGATCCCTTCGCTCTACAATCTCGCCGCAGCCGAACTCTTGCCAGATAGATTCTGTATCATCGGCGTCGCGCGCCGCGCCATGACGAATGAAGCACTGCGCGAGAGCCTAATGAGGGGCCTGCACCAGTTTGCAACGCGCCGGGTCGATCACAAGATCGCGCACCGTCTCCTGGAATGCATCACCTCTGTCGAGGCCGATCCTGACGACGGTCCCTCTTACGACCGTCTCAATGAGCAGCTTCAAGAATTGGAAGCCGCGCGCGGCACCGGAGGCAATCGGCTATTTTATTTGGCAACGCCGCCTGATGCCTTTGCGCCGATCGTGCGCCAGCTCGGCCGTCTCGGCTTGTTGAAGGAGGATCATGGCGCTTGGCGACGGCTCGTGATCGAAAAGCCCTTTGGGACTGACCTGGCGTCGGCGCGCGCGCTGAATGCGGAGTTATTGAGCATTCTCAACGAGCACCAGATCTATCGAATCGATCATTACCTGGGCAAAGAGACTGTCCAGAACATCCTGGTGCTGCGCTTTGCCAATGGAATGTTCGAGCCGATTTGGAACCGTCATCACATCGATCATGTCCAGATCGTGGTGGATGAGCGGCTCGGCGTTGGGCACCGCGGCAGCTTCTATGACGCGACCGGCGCGTTGCGCGACATGGTCCCGAACCATCTGTTTCAGCTGCTATCGTTGATCGCGATGGAGCCGCCGACACACTTCGACGCCCACAACGTCCGTTCGGAAAAGGACGAGGTGCTGACGGCGATCCAGACCCAGAGCGAAGAGGAGGCGCTGAAAAACTCGGTGCGCGGTCAGTACACCGCCGGGAAGATCGGCGACACCGAGATTCCGGATTATCGCAAGAGCCCTGACGTGGGGCCGGACAGCGTTACGGAGACCTTCGTCGCGCTGAAACTGAGCATTGACAACTGGCGCTGGGCGGGTGTCCCCTTTTACCTGCGCACCGGTAAGGCGCTCCCCATGAAGCGCACGGAAGTAGCGATTAAATTCCGCGAGGCGCCGTTCGCGATGTTTCGGTGCACGCCCGTCGAGCAATTGGCTGAGAACTATCTCGTCATCTGCATCGAGCCAAACGAGGGCATCACGCTGCAATTCAACACCAAGGTGCCGGGGCCTGTGATCAGGATCGACGGCGTACAAATGAAGTTTCTCTACAAGGACTACTTCGAGGCCGAGCCGGCAACTGGCTATGAGACCTTGATCTACGACTGCATGATCGGCGACAATCTTTTGTTTCAACGCGCCGACGGCGTTGAGGCCGCTTGGCGGGCGGTTCAGCCCTTTCTTGATGCCTGGAGAAAAGTGGGTACAAAGGGATTGGAATTCTATCCCGCGGGTAGCGAAGGTCCTCCTGGCGCATTCGAGCTGTTAAGGCGCGATGGTCGAAGTTGGCGGAAGCTCTGACGTCGATGGGTTTGCAGGAACAGTTGATTAGCGGCCGCCTAGTTCGTCGATGTGGAACAAAAGATCAGCCGGATCTTCGTAGACGCGAACAGCTCCGGCTTGCCTCAATTCGTCCGAACCGTAGCCGCCGCTGAGCAGCCCGACGCCCAACGCCCGGCAGCGCGTAGCCGCGAGCATATCCCAGATACTGTCGCCAACGACGAATGCGTTCTCGATCGGGGTCTCGAGCCGGGCCGCGGCAGCGAGGAACAGGTCTGGATCTGGTTTTGCGTACTTAACCTGATCGCGAGTGATGACGATGGTCTGCCGAGGATCGACATCCAGTGCCGCAAGGTTGACCGCAGCGGTTTCCATCCGCCCGCTGGTCGCAATTGCCCAAGGTATCGCGCTCTCGGCGAGCCAGGCGAGCAGCTTGCGCGCGCCAGGCAGTGCGTTGATGTCGCCGGCGTATCGCCGGTAGGCCTCGGCGTGGCGCCACCGCAGCCGTTCCATCCGTTCGGGATCAATTTCGACCTCGGTCTCACGCAACAGCTGATGGGTAAACAGGCCACCGCTCATGCCGATCTTGCGGTGGATGCGCCAGACAGAGATTTCGATACCCTCGGCATCGAGCGCGGTCTTCCATGCGAGAACATGCTGATAGACACTGTCGACCAGGGTGCCATCCAGGTCAAATAGAAAGGCCGGTTCGATGTGCATTTGTGAGATCTCCGCTCCAGCAAATCCGATACGTGCACGATCAACGACGCTCTGGCGACCGACACGCTGGCTCGTTTCGAACTCCTTGCCGCTGGCAAGCCAACGCCGGCGATCCATTGCCATCGTGCCATGCTGAAGGCAGGGTAAAGCCCTCGGCGCAACACTTGTGCCCGCACGGCCTGACCGATCCGTCACCCGAGAAGACCAAACCGGCCACTCCTCCGCAATCACGCGCAAAAACTCCAAAGAAGCGGCGACAGCTTGATTGCCACGTTCCTCGACTTGGTCGTAATCCGCGATCAGAGGCGCGTACGCCTTGACGGTCGTCAAGGCCGTGCTTGTCCGGGCAGCTCAAAAGGCAAGTGGGGCTGCCAGACGTCTCGGGGGCACCGTTGCGGATGCTTCGTTCTCGGCTGGCAATCTGCATTCGGCGCCAGCACGCGCGCGCGAGTTGGTGAGCTGGGCCAATCCAGCGGGATCGCGGCCCCGGAAATCGACACATACAAGTTCAAGTGTGTCCGTCGTTAGGATCACGAAGCGGATCGGCCTTGCACACACGGGACAAGGAACCGGAGCAACATTTCTCTGCATGGCAGTGCCTGCGCTGAATCAACATGGGGATGCATTGCATGCTGACTGTTGCGGCGCGCGGCGCAGCGTTGCGCGGATATCGGCCCGCAAAGCCGGGTCTGCATTCCTGAATTGATAGCGCTCAAGGCTCGCCATTCAGGAAGCTGCCAGCTTGGCTCATTCGTTCGGGATAGGTCGTGCGAAGGCCTTGGGCCAATGGTTGCGCCAGCATGCGCCTTCAGCCGCATCTGCCGCCTCATGAATACACCATCACGGTCTTGATGTTGACGAACTCCTTGATGCCATATGACGACAATTCACGCCCATAGCCGCTTTCCTTGATACCACCAAAGGGCACCTTCGGATCGGAACGAACGTTCTCGTTTACAAAGACCATTCCCGATTCGATCTCGAACTCGGCGATCCTTTCTCCACGTGGAAGATCGCGGGTGATCACGGCGCCGCCAAGTCCGAAGGAGGTGTCATTCGCGATCGCAATCGCCTCGGCCTCGCTCTTGGCGGGGATGATTGCCGCGACCGGGCCGAATAATTCCTCCTCATAGGCCGGCATGCCTTTCCCGACGTCCGTCAGAACCGTGGGCGGATAGTAGGCACCCGGATGATTGGGGACGGTGCCGCCGAGAAGGAGGCGCGCTCCCTTTCCGACGCTAGCGACGACCTGCCGGTGCAAGGTGTCGCGCAAATCGTGCCGCGCCAGCGGACCTATCTCTGTCCCACCCTCGAACGGGTCTCCCATCTTGGCCTTGCTCATCAGCTCGACAAAGCGTTTCTCGAAAGCCGGCCTGGCCTCTTCCACCACAATAAACCGTTTGGCAGCAATGCAGCTCTGGCCCGAATTGACCAGCCGGCCTCTGGCGCAGATGGCTGCCGCGGAGTGGGGATCGGCATCTTCCAGGATCAAATACGGGTCGCTGCCGCCGAGCTCGAGCACGGTCTTTTTGAGCACGGCGCCGGCCTTGCTCGCGACTGCGCGTCCGGCGGCGCCGCTACCCGTCAGGGTCACCGCGCGCACGAGTGGATGCTCGATCAGGGCGTCGACCTGCTTGCTCGCGATCATCAATGTGCGGAACAGGTTTTCGGGAAAGCCGGCGGCGCGAAAGATCTTTTCAATCGCGAGCGCACAACCCGGCACATTCGAGGCATGCTTGAGCAATGCTGCATTTCCTGCCATCAGGCTCGGTGCTGCAAAACGAAAGACCTGCCAGAACGGAAAATTCCAGGGCATGATTGCCAACACCACCCCAAGAGGGTTGAACGCGACGAAGGTTTTGCGTGCATCAGTCAATACCGGCTGACGTGACAGGAAAGTCTCCGCATTTTCGGCAAAGTACTCGCAAGCTTTGGCACATTTCTCGGCTTCTGCAATTCCGTCGAGGAAGGGCTTTCCCATCTCCTCCGCCATCAGCTTTGCATATTCGCGTGCGTTGTCCCTAAGGATCCCGGCAGCATTGCGCATCAGCGAAGCCCGGCGATCGAAGCCGGTTCGGTGCCACGCGACGTAATCCTGGTGAACCTTACAGACGACGTCTTGCGCCTGCTCAGTCGACCATTCCTCATACGCTGCGAAAAGTTCGCCGGTGGTGGGGTTGATCGATTGAAGTGTCATGGCGGATGGTCCTCGCATAGCAGCTCGGTCGGGTGTCCGCTGCGTCAGTCACCATGAGTATGTGAGGTCTGACGAACCATGACGGTCGTCAATTTGCCCAGTTTGCGCGCGGGGGCCTGTAGTTATGGCCTGGTCTGGTCCACGCCGCCCCGGAAGCTGCCAAACATCAGGCCTGCCGTCTAATGTACCTCGTCCGTGATGCGCTGCCACGCCTCGATCAGTTCGCGGCTGTGAACCGCCAGCGTCCAGGCATTAACCCTGAAAAGTTGAATGGGGATGTCAACGCCGACCATCAGCAAGAGCTCGCGGAGAGAGATGCTCGCTTTCAGAGGAGTCGAGAGCGCATCCAGCTGATTGCGGGCATTTCAACTGATAACCGTCAAGGTGCAATTGGCGTGATGATGTGATGAATGCCGCTTTACCGCCGACGGTGGGGATTGGTCGTTTACGCGTAAGGCTCGCATCATGCCCACGGTCTGTCGCTTCTACGATGATTACGCCGATGGCAACCGCGTCATTCTTTCGTTGGACATTGAGGGCGGTCCGGTTTCAGACGCCAGCCTTGTTTCCAACAATTGTGATGCCTGGTACATCGGCGCCGTGGCATCTAACCTTGTGCCCTTGCGGAAGCATAGCGAAACCACCGTCGCCGGCCCAAGCATTAAAGATGCGAGCGCCGGTGCTGGGGGCGGGGCAACCGTTGGAACTGCCGCGCGCCTTATCACCATGCTCGTCGTGCCAGGGATCGGGCCTGTGGTCGGGGTCGGTTGGCTCGCAGCCATATTGGGCGGCATGGCGGCTGGTGGAGTAACTGGCGGCCTTCTGAGCGCTCTCACGAACGCGGGAATCAACGAAGAAGGTGCACATGTTCTGGTCGAGGGCGTGCGGCGCGGTGGAACATTGGTTGCCGCACGCGCCGCGCAGGAAGATGTGCCTCGCATCGAACCATTGATGAATTGCAGAGCCGTAAATCTTGAAGAGCGGAGTGAAATCTATCGCAAGGCCGGCTGGCTCGCTTTCGACCCCAAGGCGCCGCCCTACACCGCCGACCAGGTCCGCTGTGAACGAGCACTGCACGGCCGCTGAGCCGCCTTGCCGGGAGGCACGGCGATCGAGACGACGACTGGCTATTGCGCTTGCAGCACCGAGCGAGCTTACAGGAGCGAGTGATGAGCTATTATACGCCCAATGATCCCAATGCATCGTTCGGAATGGCAGCGGAAGCTCGCATCGAAGCCGGGCTGCGGCAGCACATGCAGCGCGTTTATGGCTATATGGCAGGTGGATTGATATTGACCGGCCTCGTCGCCTATGCCGCCGCGTTCTCGGGCTTCTATCAGGCCATCGAAGGCACGCCGCTGCTCTGGATCGTGATGCTGGCGCCGCTTGGATTCGTGCTGGTTTTGAGCTTCGGGATCGAACGCATCAGCGTCGGCACCGCGATCCTGCTGTTCTGGATCTACGCTGCGGTGATGGGCCTGTCGCTGGGCGGGATCTTCCTGGTCTTCACCGGAAGCTCCATCGCGCGTGTCTTCTTCATAACGGCGGCAACCTATGGCGTCACGAGCCTGTACGGGTTTACAACGGGTGCCGATCTCTCGCGGTTCGGTTCCTTTCTGTTCATGGGCCTGATCGGCATTGTGATCGCCTCGCTGGTGAACATCTTCACAAGATCGGATGCCGTCCAGTTCGTGATCTCAATCGCCGGCGTGATACTGTTTGTGGGGCTCACTGCCTACGATACCCAGCGCATCAAGGCCATGTACCTGGAATCCGACACGGAGGAGTCGGCCGGCAAGAAGGCCGTGATGGGAGCGCTGGCACTTTATCTCGATTTCGTCAATCTATTCATGCTGCTGCTGCAACTGTTCGGTCAGCGACGCCAGAATTGATGAGGGATTCGGCCTGGATGGCGCCCGTTCTCATCGTGCTCGGTCTACCCTTGCTGCTGGCGGGCTGCTGTGGCCGCATCTCAGCCAGATCGGGCTTGGACGTCCGCCTGGCGACATAGTCATCGAGCGCGAGAATATGACGCTTCTACTTTCGCCGGCGACATGCGCGGCGCGGTTGCATGGAGCAGTCGCCGTGATTGACGGTCGTCAAGGTCATTCGGTGGCGATGTCGCGAATATTGCATGGACGGTTCACTGGCAGCCTTTGAGGACCCGATGCTTCACATCGATATTCCAACCATCGCGGAGTTCAGGGATCTTGCGCAACTCAGGGCCGAGTTCTGCATTTCCATGTACATGCCCATGTCTCGGCTTGGTGCGAACGCCGAGGCCAATCGCACGCTATTCAAGGACCTGGCGAAGGAGGCGCTCGTCCAATTGAGGCAAGCAGGCGTCAACACGCGCGTGATTGAGGCGTTCGAATCGCGCTTCGAGCAACTCGCCGGAGGCGAACACGATCCGGATCAGGACAAGGTCCGGCAGCGCCAGCGGGCCAAGCCGGACGAGAGCCTCTCGTTTTGGCACTATCAAGGCAACGGACTTGCCGTGCTGGCGGTACCCGAAATGTTGCACACGTTCCGTATGGCGGAAACACCGAGGCAGCTGGTGGAGGTGGCCGACCGTTTGCAATTGGCGCCGTTGTTGCGGGCGATGACCTCGCGGCACGATGCTTTCGTGCTGGCGCTCGCGGAAGAAAGCGTCCGGCTTGTGCAAGTCTTTGCCAATTCTCCGCCGTTGCGGGTGTGGGTGCCAGGACTGCCCAAGAATGCGGAGGAGGCGTCGCATCGTCCATCATTCCATGTCCGTGCGCCCCGGGGACGCTTGCAAAATCTCGAAGGCGAGAAAGTGCTCCTGCACCAATATGTCGAGAAGGTGGATCACGCCGTCCAGAATGTGCTGCGCGGGCATACGACGCCGCTTATCCTCGTGGCTGTCGAGCCGCTGGCTTCGATGTTCCGCGCGGTTTGCGACTATCCAGAGTTTGTCGAGCAAGCCATGCAGGGCAATCCGGACCGGCTTACCGACGCTGAACTGGAGGATCGGGCGATTCCGATTCTTGATCAGCTCTATGCACGGGAAGTCACCAACTTGATCGCGCGATATGAGGAGTTGAAGCCGCGGCGCGCCACAACGGACCTCTCTTACGCAGCCCATGCGGCGACCGCAGGTGCGGTCGATCAGTTGCTTGTGGACCTCGATGCCGTCGTGCCCGGGCTCGTCAGCGATGTCGACGGCAGCGTGACCTATGCGGCTTCCGACGATGCGGAAGTCTATAATGTCGTCGACGAGGTGGCGCGGCGAGCGTTGTGCACCGGGGCGAGAGTGTTGGCCGCGTCGCGAGAACAATTGCCGGAGCGCGCGCCGTTGGCGGCAATCCTCCGCTATCAATTCATTTGATCGCCGTCGTCCGATCGGTCTTCGGCTCGCCGTTCCGGTACCACGACCGACGGTTTGCCTGGGCCGGCCCCCTGTCGGGGCGGCTTCATTCGGATCGGCTTCGTCAATGGCGATCGCCTTGTCGGTTTCCTTTGGGCACTCTCCGTCGGTCCTTTGGATGGATCGCTTGTGGTCAGAGACCGATCACGATGCGTCTTCAACGTGCGTCACACCTGGCGCTGACCAGGCAACGCGTTCGGCTTCCTCCCGCTCCGTCCAGGAGCGGACGGTGCCGTTCAAGATTACCTCGCTGCCTCTGGCCTCGACACTGATGCGATTGGCATCGAGCGTCGCGCTTCGCTTGAACGCTTCCTGGATCCTGCGCTGGATGTCGGTGGGCTGGACCGCCGGCCTCAGCTGGATCACGTTGGTGACACCCTTCACGCCCTTGATCTTCCGCACCGCGTTTTCGGCGATCGTCTTCTGGTACTGCCACTCGGCTGTTCCTTCGAGCGTGGTCCAGCCGTCCTTGACGATCACTTTGATCTTGTCGTGGGACATCGGCAGTTCTGACCTCAGCGCGGCCACCGCATCGCGTGCGATCTCGGGATCGGGGCGCTGGTCGATTGTGGGGAGGCGCACTTCGATGTCGTTGGCAACGGCATGAACCCCGGCAACTCGCTTCGCAGCGGCTTCGGCCTCGAGGCGGTCGGTGTAGCTACGGGTGAAGCCCGCCAAGGTGACGATGCCATCCCTGACCGAGACGGCGATATCTCCGGCGTTCAGGTCGGGGTTCCATTGCAGTTCATCACGAACGTCTCGTTCGATTTCGCTGTCGGATTTCATGATCTGCTCCATATTCCGCAAGAATGAAACTCGGACGATTGCAGCTCATCGTACGAACCTCTGGACAGGGGGGCATGACGACCATCAACTTCCCGCTCGTAGTTCTTGGCCTCCGACCGTGTGCTCCGAAGGTTTAGTCGCCCCATCCTGCCAGAGCCTGAATCCGCCTTTGAAGGCCTTGTCATTGGTTCCCAGTCGCGCGTAGGGAGGCGGCTTGCCGATCTTGTGGGCGTTGCCGCCCCCCAGAACGACGTACTCGGGCTCCAGCGCCGCAATCAGGCGCTTCACCACGTCGTCGACGCTCCGTCTCCATTTTATCTTTCCGAGATGCTTGAGGCCGGCGGCACCAACGAAGTCCTCGAAGGTCTTTCCCTTCCGGTACGGCAGGTGTCCGAGCTCCATAGGTTCGAGGACGCCGTCGACGATCATGGCGGATCCCAGGCCCGTGCCTAGCCCGAGAAAAAGCATCTTGCCGCCTTCATAGTTTCCCAAGGCCTGCATCAGGGCATCATTGACCACCTTGGTCGGACGGCCGAACGCTTTCTCGAAATCGAATCCCGCCCATCCGGGTCCGAGGTTGTGGGGCTCCGCGAGCGGGCGGTTGCGGATAACGGGCCCGGGATATCCCACCGAGACGACGTCGTAGCTCCAGTCCTTTGTGAGCTCTTTGACTTTCTTCACCATCCTCTTGGCGGAAAAATGCGGCCCAGACGAAAACTCGCGTTTCGTACGGCCCTTGTCGGTCATGACTTTCACATGAGACCCGCCTACGTCGATCGTCAGGACCGTGGATCGCGATCTACGCTTTCTCTCCTTTTTCTTCTTCATGCGTTTCTTTCTCATCTACGTACCGATGACCGCCATTCCTGCGGAGCCGGCAAGCTCGTGGACTCAGCGCGTCTCTCCCGCGATTACCTTTCTGCGGACGCGCTAGGCGAGGTCTCCGCCACCAGGCGTCCGACCCGGTCCAGCACCTCCTGCCGCACGGCGTCCGTGTCCGTCGGCTTCACGGCAGCCGTCACGGTCAGTTCGACGACGGGACGATCCGCATGGGTGATGTCGATCACGCGCGACACATGCACCGCCGGCTGAGCTCGCCTATCCAGACGGGGGTCGCTGCGGAGCTCCCGCAACACGGTGTTAGCAATCGCGTCTGCCGGTGCGCCGGCCGGCACCGGGAAGGAGACCTTGACGTCGCCGGTCCTGGGATAGGCACTGTGGTTCAGGATCGGCTGACCCCAGACAGCGGCATTCGGCAGGAGGATCTGGGTGTTGTCGGCCCCGACGAGCTCCGTCATGAACAGCGAGGGAGAGTTCACCGTGCCTGCCCTGCCGCCGACATCGACCTCGTGGCCGATCCGAAAGGGCCGAAAGATGAGCAGCATCACGCCAGCCGCAAGATTGGAGAGGGTACCCTGCAGCGCCAGGCCGATGGCCAACGAGGTCGCCCCCAGCACGGCGACGAGGCTTGCCGTTTGGATTCCGAACATCTGCAGCACGGCGATACCGACGATGACGAGCGTCGCATAGCGGGCTAGGCTCGCCAGGAACGCCGTCACCAGTGCGTCCACGCGATGGGTCAGGGTCAGCAGGCGACACACAGAGCGGTACGCCACGCCCGACAGCCACCAGCCCACGATCAATAGAACCGCGGCGTAGATTGCGTCCAGGCCGTAGATGACCAACGATGCCTTGAGAGTTTCGAGATTGACTGTCATGGCGTCTCCATGCGGTCCTGCTTGCGCAGTGCCAGGTAGCCGCGAATGCCCGGAGCAGCTTTGCTTGATAAGCAGCAAACGCGCGACGGCCCGAAATGGTTTGCGCCGCCTATCATCAGTTTGCCGGCGTGGCCGCGCACGTTGGCCACGCAGGCATTGTTTACGCGACTTCGATGGCGGCTGGCCTGCGGCCCGTTCTTGTTGCCGGGCATGACTGCGCGATTGCGATAGGGGCCGCCTTAAGCAGTGCTAGGGCAGTATTGCTGACGGCTTTCATTGCGGCCTCCAGTGATGATGGTGCTCTGAACGCGTCTTGCCTCCGGGCGTTCCTCGTCCAAGTCTTGAGATGTACCAGCGGAAAAGCTCAGTGTGACCCTGCCGGAGGTGGGCAGCTGGCGGGTAGGCTGCCTTGTTGCCGCGGGGCGGCCCACGATCCCTGAACCCGGCGCACGGTGTGCAGCATCGCTGGCAGTTGATGGCCGTCAATGTGTGCAAAGGTACGCGTTGTATTCTGTCTACTGCAGCCAGTCATTTTACGGCGAAACATTCGTGAGCTAAGATGCAGCTTTATGAACTCACATCGAGCAATGATGGCGGGCTCCGGTCGATCGGCAAGTTAGAGCCAACTTTCGATTCACGCACCCGGGCGATCGCCCAATTGGCTATTGCGATCGCAGTGGTGCTCTTGGCGCTCTGGGTGGTGCGTGAGTTTCTGGTGGCGCTGACCTGGGCAGCGCTAATCGCCATCGCGATCTGGCCGGTCTACATTCAGTTCGCGCGGCTGATCTCCCGCCGCCGTGCTTCCTTGTCAGCTCCATTGCTGTTTACGCTTCTGACCGGACTTGTTCTGCTTGTGCCCCTGATTTTGGTGGCGCATCAGATTGCACAGGGAAGCGGCGCCTTTCTACGGGCGCTCTATCGCCTGCGTGAGAGCGGAATTGCAGTCCCGGTCTGGCTTGTGCAACTGCCGATCGCCGGCCAGAACCTCGAACTCTGGTGGCGCGCCAACCTCGGCAATCCGGATGTTTTGAGGGAATGGCTTCGCGGCGTGAATATCGAAACACTCACGTCCTGGACCGGAGCCCTCGGGGGAGCGTTGTTGCATCGCCTATTTCTCTTCGCAATTACGCTGATCGCTCTGTTTGTCGCGCTTCGCGATGGAGACTGGCTGGCTGATCGCGCCTTGACCACGGCCGACAATCTAGTCGGACATCGCGGCGCGCGCTTGGTAAGCAGGATCGCCGATGCAATCCGCGCCACCGTGAACGGGACGATCGCAGCAGCAATCCTGAAAGGCGCCGCCATCGGTATCGCGTATGTCGCGATGGGAGTGCCGCATCCGCTACTGTTCGCGGCTCTGACGACGGCGTTGGCTATGGTGCCTCTCGGCGCATGGATCGCGCTCACCACGGCGGCACTGATATTGGCTTCGCACAGCAGTGCGTTGCTGGCGCCCGTAGGCTTATTCGTTTTTGGCGCAGCGATCTTGCTGATCGGTGACAATCTCGTTCAGCCGGCGCTGATTGGAGGCACTGCGCAGCTACCATTCCTGTTGGTACTGATCGGAATCCTCGGCGGGGTCGAATCGTTTGGATTGATCGGTCTATTTCTCGGCCCGGTGATTATGGCGGCTCTGCTTACCGTTTGGCGTGAATTGATTGGCGTCGAGCCTTGAATGGATTGCCGAAACGCTCATCGGTCAGTCGCCCTTTCCGGTATTCCGACTCCCGCAAGCAGTCCAAATGATAAAGCGACCGCAAGGCGTGCGCCCGCGGCGCAAGTCAGGGAGGAAAGGCCGGGGAGGCAGCGACAACTTTGGCAGGTCACTTATCCCCACCGACGTTTGCTTTCGTCGGTATCGGCCTGAGGCATCAAATGGCGCTCAGAATCGAAGATTATGCAATGATTGGGGACTGCAAGACCGTCGCCCTGGTTGGGCGCAGCGGCTCGATCGATTGGCTGTGCTGGCCGCGATTTGACGCGGCAGCTTGCTTTGCGGCCCTGCTTGGCGAAAGTGGCAACGGGCGCTGGCTCATTGCACCAAAGGGCGAGCCGATCGAGACCACGCGACATTATCGTTCAGGCACTCTGGTGCTCGAGACGGAATTTCGAACCACGACAGGCACTGCGACACTGGTCGATTTCATGACGCCTGGAGACGGCGTTAATCTTGTGCGCATTCTTATCGGCAAACACGGACGAGTAGACTTTCGCACTGAATTTGTAGTTCGCTTCGACTACGGCACGACGGTCCCTTGGGTCAGCCGGCTCGACGACGGGGGTATCAGCGCGATCGCCGGTCCGGAGCGACTGGTGCTGCGTACGGCAACGCCGCTTCACGGCGAGGATTTGAAGACGGTTGGTGAGTTTACCCTCGAAGCAGGGCAGTCAATCCCGTTCGTCCTTAGCTACGGGTCTTCGTTTCAAGCCCCTCCACCGGCGATTGGTGCATTCAATGCACTGAAGCGAACCGAAGAATTTTGGCGCGGATGGAGTGATCGGTGTCCCGCGGTCGGACCATGGACGGAGGCCGTCAAACGTTCGCTGATTACGTTGAAAGCCCTGACCTATGCCCCGACCGGCGCGATTGTCGCCGCTCCCACTACCTCGCTGCCGGAGCTTATCGGAGGAATCCGGAATTGGGACTATCGTTTTTGCTGGTTGCGCGACGCCACCTTTGCGCTGCTCGGCTTGATGCATCTCGGATATTTTGACGAAGCACGGGCGTGGCGGGACTGGCTGCTCCGTGCTGTCGCTGGCAGTCCACAGCAGGTGCAGATCGTCTACGGGATAGGGGGCGAACGCTGGTTGCCCGAGATGACAGTTCCGTGGCTCGCCGGCTATGAGAGATCCCCGCCGGTGCGCGTCGGAAACGCGGCCTACCAGCAGCTTCAACTCGACGTGCTCGGCGAGGTCGCTGACGCCATGTTCCACGCCGCCAAGGGGGGAATAGGTTTGACCGATCGCGGGCGCGCCCTGCGGCCTCTCATGTTGGAATATCTCGCAAGCGCCTGGCGAGAACCAGATCAAGGCATTTGGGAAGTTCGTGGCGAGCGACAGCACTTTGTCCATTCCAAAGTCATGGCCTGGGTTGCGTTCGATCGCGCAGCGAAGGAGTTCGCTACCGAGGGATCAACCGAGGCAGCACGACATTGGCGGGAGGTGGCGGATGAAATCCACACCGACGTGTGCGAGCGGGGCTTCAACCGGGATCTTGGGACTTTCGTGCAGGCCTATGGCTCTAAACAGCTCGATGCCGGCTTGCTGCTGATCCCGCTCGTAGGCTTTCTGCCGGCAAGTGATCAACGCGTGCAGAGCACGGTTCGGGCCATTGAGAGGAGACTTTTGATCCAGGACGACTTCATTCTGCGGTATGAACGGGCAAATCACAGCGACGGGCTGCCGCCGGGAGAAGGCGCTTTTCTCGCGTGCAGCTTTTGGCTCGTCGACAACTACATTCTCCAGGGACGCTATTCGGAAGCCCGTAGGCTGTTTGATCGCCTCCTCTCGCGCTGCAATGACGTGGGTCTGCTTGCCGAGGAATACGATCCGTTCGCCGGCCGCATGCTTGGTAATTTTCCGCAAGCCTACAGCCATGTGGGCTTGATTTGTTGCGCGTTGAACCTTTCTCGCGAGACATCCCCACTAGAAGCGCGGGGCACGCCGCAGGGTCAATCGGCGCAAGCGGCTCAAACCGAAACGGTGCCAAACTTAGATCGACTTTCTCGTTGAATCGTCCGGGTTGGAGCAACCCGGGCCGCCGCTCATCAGTGCGGGCGAAGCTATGGCGTCCCATTACCTCGAAAGGCATCAGAAGTTGACATCAGTCAAGGTCAGTATCCGTTCTGCCCCTGGCGAGTGAACGATTGACGTCTGTCAGCGTGCTTCAACGATACTGGCATTATCCAGCTTTCAGCTTCCCACGTGGAGTTCAGATGATGTCAGATGCCGCGGTTCACGTAATCCCCAACACCAATTTCGACGACTGGATCGTACGAACCGACGCGGGCAATGAAATCGCTCGTTATGCTACGCGCGAAACGGCGGAGCGGGTCGCCCAACAGATCGCGCAAGAGCGATCGATCGACCTTGTAGTTCATCTTCCTGACGGAAGAACCATTCGTAAGAGCTTTGCAAAAGGATGGCTATCCAAGCTATTTGGAGAATGATCATTGGGTTCGCCGCGGCTCACGCGCTCGCTGCCGTTCGCTTGTGGACGTCCACGGCGGGGTCCTTCGTTACCGGACCGATCCAGGCGGCGGATCGCTTTTCTGGTTTGCCCTCCCGCGGTTGCGCTTTGACGGCCGTCAATTTGGCGTGTGCCAAGCTGTGATAGGCATATATTAGATTGAGAGGCGCACATGCCGATATTCTGCCGACACCTGGCGACAATCCGCGACGTTGTTCCGAGCGCACCGGGCTGTGAGGAATGCCTGAAGACGGGCTCACAATGGGTGCATCTGCGTGTCTGCAGACGGTGCGGGCATGTCGGCTGCTGCGATGAATCGCCCAATCGGCACGCGACCAGGCATTTTCGCGCGACCAGACATCCGATTATCGAGGCGTATGATCCGCCAGAGGGTTGGGGCTGGTGCTACGTCGACGAGACGATGTTCGATCTTTCGGACCGGCCGACGCCGCATCTCGGACCGATTCCCCGGTATTATTGAGCCGCAGGCGCGCGTCGAGCGCGGCTAGCTACCGCGCTCACCGCCGATGCTGATCGACGCAGCCTTTGTTCGCCGCGATCCCGCGTCAGCGAGGGTAGCCGGTATAGTCCTTCTGGCCATCGCCACAATAGGGGGTGGATCGTCTTGCCAATGCGATCCGCTCTCAAGCTCGGTACTCCCATCCCGGATATTGTCGGGCAATCGTTGACGAACGCCAATGCGCGAGCGGAGCACGCGGGTAGCATCTCCATGGCGATGGGCTAGTTGGGCTGGGTGTACGTATGCTGCGCTTGTCGGGTTGGATGCTCAATTCGTCAGGCAGACAAAGTGGAGATCTGCGATGAAGAAGGTTCTGATAACGCTCGTCACTGGAACGTCTTTTGCTTTTGCCGCAATTGCGAGTCCGTCACCGGTGCAAGCTCGCTGGAGGCACCCTTTCCCGGTCGCTCCGGTGGTGGGCGGGCTCGCGGCAGGGGCTCTGATTGGCGCTACGCTCGCGGCACCAAGGCCATATTACGTATATGAGCCCGTGTTCTACGGACCGCATTGTATCGTCAGACGCGAGCGGATCTGGGATGGATGGGCTTGGCGCTTTCGCAGCGTAGAGGACTGTTACTGAGCTTTGCCAAGGAGCGCGATGCGCCGGCGAATACGGAGTAGCGACACTCATGGATGGCAGACCGAAGGATGTGCCCGTGAGCAACGCGCGCAGTTTGGACGGGAGAGCATCGGATGATCAAGGACGTCATCGTCAATCTGGAGCACGACGTCGCGCGCGACCGGGCCCGTGATTTTGCTATTTCGGTTGCTGAGAGCTTCGACGCGCATATCGTCGGCGTTACCTTCGTATACGTGCCGGAATTTCCCGGCTACGTGACGCCACAGTTGCAGCCTGAGATGCTCGATCAAATGATCGAGGCGAGCAAGAAGGTCGCGATGGCCGCGATCGATCAGTTCGACGCGGCCGCCGGGAGCAGCCAGCTTTCTGCCGAACATCGTCTGCTAAGAACGATGGGAGAGGGCGCGCCCACGATGCTGGCGAAGCTCGTCCGGCGGTTCGATCTTGGCGTATTCATGCAGTCCGATACCAAGCGCGTGCAGAACGATGCCCTGATCGAGAGCTCGCTGTTTCAATCAGGGCGTCCGCTGATTGTCGTTCCGTACGTCCAGAGGGACCGTTTGAAGCTCGACCGCATCGTATGCTGCTGGGACGGAAGCAACACCGCCGCGCGCGCGATCAACGATGCGCTTCCGCTGCTTGTAAGGGCGACCACCGTCAAGTTGCTGATCGTTCTTGACGAGAAGACAAAGAATGATGGACATGAGAGTCGCGGCGCTCAGATGGCGGACCACCTCGCCCGGCACGATGTCAAGGTCGAGGTCGAGGTCATGCCGGCTCCCGACATTGATGTCGCAAGTGTCATCCTGTCCTACGTAGCTGATTGCTCAGCAAGCCTGATCGTCATGGGCGGCTATGGCCACGCACGGATTCGCGAGTTCATTCTCGGTGGTGTCACCCGTGAGATGTTGAAGTCGATGACCGTTCCGGTGTTCATGTCGCATTGACCATGCCGTTTCTGGATCTGTGTGAGGAGCCCGCAGCATGCGGCCTGGTCTTTACGCCTTCGCTGTCGCAGCCGCCTTTCTCGGGGCCACGCTCTATATCGGGGTAGTTGAGCAGCCAGCCCGTCTGAAGCTCGGCGGCCGCGCGATGTTGAAGGAATGGACGTTTGGCTTTCGTCGCGGCACGCTCACGCTGTCCGTCCTCGCGGTCGCGTCCGCTGTCCTTGCTTACATTCAGTTCAGACTTGACGGCGACGTGCGCTGGATCATCGGCGGCATCACGATCCTGGCGAGCTGGCCATATGCATATTTCGTGATGATGCCGATGAACATCTGGCTCTGCGCCATGTCACCTGGACAGGTGATCTCTCCCGTCCGCAAGCTGATGCGGGATTGGGGATTGCTGGAATGGGGGCTCACGTTGATCGGTTTCGCTGCCTGTTGCTCGTTCGCCTGGGTGCTTGAACTGCCGGCGCATTGACGTTCGTCGACCTGGCAGGCGAAGTTCGTGGCACGGCTATACAGCACATCGGCACATTCGGCTTGTTGCGCCCAGTTCCGCATCAAGGCGGGGCGCGCCTGGGCCGTTGGGAGGGAAACGGCAGGCGCGTCCCGCAAGCCGCCTGGGGACTTCAAGCGGCTTGTTTGGTTTCTTCCTTACCTTCCTTGACCTCGATTTTCTTCGGTTCGGGTTTTGCCGGCTTGGGAATCGAGATTTTGAGGACTCCGTTTGACATTGTCGCCTGCACGCTCGACGGGTCGATTCCCGGCGGAAGCTGCAGGACGCGCAAGAACACGCCGTAGCTGCGCTCGCTGTGCTGGACGTTCTTGTCCGTCTTGTCGTCCTCGATTTTCTTCTCGCCGCGAATGGTGAGCATGTCGTCGTCGATCGATATCTCGACGTCCTTGCGCTCGAGGCCGGGCATTTCAGCGCTGACCTCAATCGCGTTATCGTTCTCCGAGACATCGATCTTGGGGACAAGCTGCGCGCCGTTTGGGCCAATGCCTTGGGCGACTTCGTTGAACAACCTGTCGATCTCTCGATGCAGGCCGAACAAACCGAAATCGGGCTGCATCAGCGCGCCGGGTTCGCGAAACGGGACCAGTGATCTCAACCTCATGGGGACTCTCCTGTTTTTGGGTCGCTTTGTGATTTGCGTGCGACATGAGACCCGCGGTCAGCGCGCGGGCGATTGCTTAGTAGGGGCTGACCACGATGCGATCGTCGACCCTGGTGACGCCGGGTGCCGACCAGGCAACGCGCTCCGCTTCCTCGCGTTCGATCCAGGAGCGAACGGTGCCTTTCAGGACCACCTCGCCGCCATTCGCTTCGACGGAAATATGGTCCGCATCGACCTCCGCATTCCGCTTGAAGGCGTCCATGATCTTGCGCTTGATTTCCGTTGGCTCAAGATTCGGCTTGACCGTGATGACGTTGGTCACGCCCTTGACGCCCTTGATCTTTCGCACTGCGTGTTCAGCGGCCGTCTTTTGATATTGCCACTCGACAGCCCCTTCCAATGTGATCCACCCGTCCTTGACGACGGCCTTGATCTTCTCATGGGAGATCGGTAACTCCTGCTTCAGCGCCGCGATCGCATCTCGCGCTATATCCGGATCTGGGCGCTGATCGATCGAAGGCAGCCGAACCTCGATGTCATTCGCCACAGCCTTGACGCCGACCACGCGCTTTGCTGCCGACTCCGCTTCGAGCCTGTCGGCATAGCTATGGGTGAAGCCCGCAAGGGTCACCACGCCATCCTTGACTGAAACGGCGATGTCGGAGGCGTCGAGATCTGGATCCCATTTCAACTCGTCGCGGACATCACGTTCGATTTCGCTGTCGGATTTCATTGTCGTTGTCTCCTTACTGCCTCAATTGCGCGTCGGCTGACCAAGCTGCCGATCGGTTCGGCTTGAAATTTCGATCACCGCGAACGATCCCATGGCGATCAGCTTCGTCGAGCACTTGCGAGCTGTCGGAGATAGGTTCTTTTAAATCGCTGACGTTGATCATCGTTTTCTCCCGATTGCGACGTGGAGGGAATAGCTCGGCGCGGCCACTGCGGCGCTGAGTATTGTCAATTGAGCGGCGCTTATTCGATGGTGCCGGCCGGCGCAGGGATGCGATGTGCTCGATCATCCTTGTCTTCCCGCGGGGCTTTGCTCGGTCCTTCGGGCCTGACAGCGTTAGGTATTATTACTTAACGCAGATTTCCTCAATTTCCGGGTTGTTAAGGCGGACCGATAGTTAGTCTCGCTCGGTGAACATTGCTGAGGACACAAGGAGCGGCCGGGTTAAGAACTTTGCAGGAAGGAGGCGCCTATGAAAGTTACAATCTACACTGTAGATCACTATCGTCGAATGCTGTCGGTTCAGCCCCATGCGTTGAGGCGACTTGATGGGTCTGCCACGATTTTGCGATGCAATCGGGATCAGGAGATCCCGTACCGTCCGGAAACTGCCGGGCACTGGTGCTACCTCATCGCGGGAGCAGTTCGTCGCAGCACGATCCGGCCCGACGGACGGCGGCAAATTCTCGAACTCATGTTGCCGTGTGACTTCTTCTTCGTTTCTGACGATCAAGGCGGGGAAACGGTCGAGGCGATCGTTGGGCCCACGGTTCTTGCGAGCTATCCTGCTGAACGTGTCGATCTGCTTGCCGACCGTGACCGAGAGCTAGCGCGAGAATTGCGAGCGATTATGTCCCAGTCGCTTAGGCGAACGAGGGATCAGCTGATGGTTCTCGGGGGTGTCACGGCCGTTGAGAAAGTCGGCTGGTTTTTACTGACTCTGGAAAAGCGGGCGTCCGACCAAAAGGGACAGGTGGAACTTCCGATCACCCGGTATGACATTGCCGAATACCTGTCCGTCTCGGTCGAGACGGTCTGTCGAGCCATCACAGATCTGCAGCAGCGCGGCATTATTGCCCTGGTGGGCACGCGGAAGGTCAAGATTATGGACAGAGCTGCATTGGAAGAGCGTGGTGGAACGAAGCCGCAAGGCGGCAAACTTGGTTTGATCGCAGCCTAGCGAAAACTAACACCGCTACTTCCTGGCCTCCTGGTCGCCTTCAATTCGTCCGCATCATTCGGCGAGCAAAAAAAGCTAGCTCTATATGTTTGTTCATTACAGGCTGTGGGATTGCTAGCCACCGTGCCCCACACGCCTGCGCCGATTGACATGAGGCGCTCGTGAGAGGCCCTGTTCATTGACGATGGTCAATGCTTGACGCGGTTACTGAGTTCATACTTCTTACGATGCTAGTAGCGAAGGAAGTGTCTATGCTGCTCGGGACACTGTGCGTCGCTCCTGCGATACCATCGGGCCCCACCGCGTTCGGCTGGTCGGCCTTGGCGGTTCTGTTCTGCAAGTTTGTGGCGATTGTATCGGCATGCAGCCTGCTCCTCGAGCTACGAGAACGGCAGAGTAGCCAAACATCGCGACGGCTGTCGTGAGGAAGGAGAGAGCAATGATCAGGGATGTAATGGTGTGGCTGGACGGCGGCGCCTCCGACGAAATCCGCTTGGCAGCGGTCGCCGATATAGCCCGCCAACTCGAGACCCGTGCGGTCATCGGGTTATACCTCAACGTTCTGCCATTGCCGGGGCCGATCGAGGGCGAGGCTACCACCGCGATTGTCGAGCATGCGCGTGAAACTGGCGACGCGATGGAGGATGCGCTAGCCAAGCGGCTGCGTATGCTGGATGGGGCGGTCGAGATCCGGCGCTTCGACGTGCTGTCCGACGACGTTGCCAGAATTGCCGCGCGAGAGGCGCGCTCCTCCGACACCTTCGTGGCGCTTCGTCCCAATGGCGCGATGGATCCGGAGCAACTCGTCGAAGGCGTGCTGTTCGGCTCCGGCAGGAACGTCTATCTCGTTCCTGAGACGGAGCGGCCGAAGATCGCTTTCGACCGTATTGTGGTCGCCTGGAACGGGAGCCGGGAAGCCGCTCGTGCGCTTGCCGAAGCGATGCCGTTTCTACACAAGGCCGAAAAAGTGTGGATCATTGTTGCGACAGACGAAAAGCCAACCGAGGAGGACGCCGTGATGGGGATCGATGCCGTCAATCATCTTCGGCACCATGGAATCGAGGCCAGTCTGCATCGCATTACGTGCCGCTCTAGCGAAGTCGGCCCGCAATTGATGGCGGAGGCCGAGCGCCGGAAGGCGAACCTTATTGTCATGGGCGGATATAGCCATAAGCGCCTGTTCGAGCGGCTGCTCGGCGGCGTGACCTACAGTTTGATGCATGAATCGCCGATCCCGCTGCTGATGGCGCACTAGGAAAGAGATCGCACCCTGCCGCTGGCAGCGAAATTTCAGATGCCGTCGATGAAGCCGCCGCGACTGCCGAAGACACTATCACAGGCCTTAATGTAGCCACCTACAAGGTTCGCGTGCTCCCAAACGCAGTTGCCTTGGCAAAATGGTTATTCGAGGAGCAAGCCGTCGCCGCGATCCGCCACGGCCGATGCACTCATCCAAGCCAGCGCGGCACACGGCCGCCGCATGACCTGCTCGTCGGAGATGCCGAAGCCGGTCGCAGTCCTCGTATTCGCAGCGCGGCCTGCCAATCTGACTTCCTGCCAATCTGACTTGGAGACAGACCTGGCGTTCAGCGGTTATCCCGTCGCCACTCTTCCGTTGCCAGCCGCATGGCTTCCGTGCGGTCGCAACCGGTCCGATCCATCCAGCGCTTGATCAGACCCTCCTTCCCGTGCGCGCTCGTCATGGAAAAGACGCGCTGAAAATCCCGATGAATATCAGATTGCCGTCCCGACTCGGCTTGTCGCCGCGTTGCGGGAGCCGGCCGCAGGTCGTGCGATCTATGCTGCGAGGCGTAATAGGCAACGCCACCGACCAACAGCAGGACCAGCAGACCTAGAATGATTTGTACCGTATCCATGTTCGTCACTCCGCTTGTGAACGCACAATATCTCTCCCCGGCCGGCCACTTGCATTGACGGATAGCAAGCCGGTGGGTGACGGATACAGGGGCCGGTTAGCGAGAGAGACCATCTTGGCGTCAGGAGGCGTGTATCGAGAGGACGATCTTGCCAACCACGTGTCCCTCGGCAAGTCGCTCGTGCGCCTTATAGGCGTGGGCGAGGGAATAGCATTCGGCAATGACGACCTTCAGTTTTGCAGCCTGCACCGCCGCGTTGAGACGTTCGAACTCGCGAACGCCGGAAATGCCGTCGTAACGGATCAATTCCAGGCCGCGCCGCTTTTTCGGCGCCGGCTCAATACCATTCGGGTGCGCCAGCCGCCCGCCGGGCCGAAGCACATTCATGCATTTTTCCAGCGCGTCGCCACCGGCGAGTGCCAGTATGGCGTCGACCCCATCGGGAGCGAAGCGTCGCGCCTGGTCGTCGATGTCGGCTCGCTTGCCGTCGATAGTCATATGGGCGCCCAGCTCCTGCACCAGTTCCACGCCTTCGAGGCCGGATGCCGTCGCAAGCACTCGGGCACCCCGGAGTCTTGCGAACTGCACCGCAAGCGTTCCGACGCCGCCTGACGCAGCGTGAATGATAATGGTCTCCCCCTTCTTCAGCTTCAGGGCGTCGTCAATGCCTTGCAGCGCAGTCAAGCCTGTGATCGGGATTGCGCCGGCGTGCCGCAAGTCAAGCCGCTTTGGGATCGGCGCGACTTTGTCGGCGGGCACGGCGACGTATTCGGCATAGAAGCCGCCTTTCGGGTTCTCCCAATTGTAGGAATAGACCTCGTCGCCGACCTTCAGCCGCCGCACCCTCGATCCGACGGCGGCGACAATGCCGGAACCGTCGTAGCCGAGCACCAACGGAAAATGCGGATTGCGGGGCGCATAGTATCCTTCGCGAACGTCGGCATCCCACGAGCCGACGCCGGCGGTGTCGACGGCGATCATGACCTCATCCGCGTCCAGCGGCGGCACCCGTAAAGCATGACCGGTGATCGCCTCCGGTCCGCCGAAGCGGTCGATGGCTGCGGCGAACATCGTGCGGGGGACATGCATTGTGTGATGCCGAGGAAGCGAGGCATGGCGGGTCTGATCAAGCATTGGCAATCTCGCGGGGTTTTCACCTGCATGGACGAGATTGCCGGGCACTACGATGACGTCGGTCAATTTTGCGAGGCAAATTTGCGGGGCAAATGCCCGGCCACAGGCCGCCAGACCGGTCTGTTAGCGGGACCGCGCCGCCCGCCGTTCCGTCGTGGTCGCGTGCGTCATCCCGGGCAGATTCTGCTGGTCGGTTTGCGGAGGATCAAAGGCGGCTTCGACAGCTTCGTCGACCTGTTCAAGCCAGACGAATCGAATCTGTTTGCGCGCTTTTTCGGGCACGTCCTCGATGTCCTTGCGGTTGCGCGCCGGCAGCATGACCGTGGCGATACCGGCTTGGATCGCCGCCAGCACTTTCTCTTTCACGCCGCCGATTGGAAGCACCAGGCCGCGCAGCGAGATTTCGCCGGTCATGGCCGTGTCGCTACGGATTGTGCGCCCCGTCAGAAGCGACGTCAGCGCCATAAACATTGCCACGCCCGCGCTTGGACCGTCCTTCGGGATCGCGCCGGCCGGAACGTGAACGTGGACGTCGGCTTTCTGCAACTTTTTTGCGTCGATGCCGAATTCGACGGCGCGCGACTTCACCAGCGTCAGTGCAGCCTGGGCGCTCTCCTTCATCACCGCGCCAAGCTGACCGGTGAGGATCAGATTGCCGCGGCCGGGAATGCTGGTCGCCTCGACGAACAGTATTTCGCCTCCGGCAGGAGTCCAAGCGAGCCCGGTCGCCACACCGGGCACGCTGGTCCGCATGGCAGTCTCCGGCTCGTACCGCTTCGGTCCCAATATGCTCTGGAGATCCGCCACCGCGATGACGACGCGCGTCGATTTGCCCTCGGCAATCAGCATCGCGGCGTGACGACAAAGCGCGCCGATCCGACGCTCGAGGCTTCTCACTCCGGCCTCGCGCGTATAATCGCGGATGACTGCCCGCAGGACGTCATCGTCGATCTGGCATTGCCCCTCACTGAGGCCGGCCGATGCCAACTGACGTTTGATCAAATAGCGTTTCGCGATCGCCAGCTTCTCGTCCTCAATGTAGCCTGGCATTTCGATGACTTCCATCCGGTCGCGTACCGCGGGAGGAATGTTGTCCAGCACATTGCCGGTGCCGATGAATAGGACTTTCGAAAGGTCGAAGGGAACGGCAAGGTAGTTGTCGCGGAACGTCGCGTTTTGTTCCGGATCGAGAACTTCCAACAGTGCGGCGGCGGGATCGCCGTGAAATCCAACGCCCAACTTGTCCATCTCGTCCAGCATCATGACCGGGTTGCGAGTGCCGGCCTTGTTGATCGACTGGATGATGTTGCCGGGCAATGCGCCCACGTAGGTGCGGCGGTGTCCGCGTATTTCACTCTCGTCGTGTACGCCGCCGAGGCTGAGACGCACGAACTTTCGATCGGTTGCGCGCGCGATGCTCTGGCCGAGCGACGTCTTGCCGACGCCGGGAGGGCCGACGAAGCAAAGAATGGGACTCTTGCCTTCCGGATTGAGCTTGCGTACTGCCAGATATTCCAGAATACGACGTTTTACCTTCTCGATGCCATAGTGATCCTCTTCGAGGATCTGTCGCGCTGCATCAACATCAATGCGCTCGGGATCGCACTTTGACCACGGCAACTCCACGAGCCATTCGAGATAGCTCCGCACCATGCCATACTCGGCGGCTATCTCGGGTAGCCGTTCAAGGCGCTTCAGTTCCCGCCGGGCCTGCTCCTCAGCGTTCTTTGGCATGCCGGCCTTGTCGATTTTTTCTCCCAGCTCCTTCAATTCCGCGGATTTCGGGTCGTCGTCGCCCAACTCCTTCTGGATGTGACGAAGCTGTTCGCGAAGAATGTGCTCGCGCTGTTGCGATGACAGGGTTTGTTCGGTTTGTTCACCGATTTGCTTCGAAAGTTGCAGCACCTGGATTCGCTTCGCTAGCAGCCCAAGCAGCTTGTCAAGAAGCTGAGTGACGTCGAAGGTCTCGAGCAGATCCTGCTTTTCGGCGACCGGTATGTCGATGATCCCGGCGAGGAAGTCGGCGAGCGCGGACGGTGACTCCAGGCTTTCGATCGCAGGGCCGATCTCTTGCGGCAGGTTCGGTAGCAGCTGAATCGCCTCGCGCGCGCGCGTTTTGAGCAGATGCATCCGCGCTTCAATCTCGGGTGTGATCACCTCCGATACGCCGATCTCCTTGACCCGCGCTACCAGAAATGGATAGCCCGTGAGAAATTCTCCCACACGGAATCGTCGTAGTCCGCGGCAGATAACGTAGTGGGTTAGCTCCGAGGTGACATAGCGTAATATCTCGGCAATGGTGCCGACGCGCCGCAGTTGCTCCGGCTCCGGCTGGTCGATATTGGGATCGTCCTGCAGCAACAGGCCGATCTTGCGTGCGCCTCGAACGGCTTCCTGCACCGCCGCGATTGAGGACGGTCGGGCGATCGTTAACGGCAACACAACGCCCGGAAAAAGCAACGTGTTTCGGATGGGAAGGATGATCGTAGCATCATCCGGAATGACGGGATGGCTTTGAGTGGCCGCGGCGCTCGAATTGCCGGTCGCATCAGGCATGGAGCCGTCCTTCCATCTACGGTTGTTTGTTGAACCTCAGCGAGAGGCAGCCAAAGGCCAGTTCGGACTCACTAAGCTGAAGCCGCCTGCCGGTGAAACTTATCTGCCGTTCAAACCTTCCATAGGGAATTTCGAGCCGATGAACGAGGCTCCCGCGCGGGATCGCGCTCGGACGCCGCAATCCCACCACGAGAACGCTGTCGGCTCCAACCGAGACCTCCACGGCATTCTCGTCAACGCCGGGGAGAGCAACGGTGACCAGGATATCGGACTCTGTCTCGACAATATCGACTGGCGGTTCCCAAATTGCGTCGCCGATTGACTCCGCAGTCGGACGGAAGAACTGGCGGTGCAATCGCTCGGCGCGATCGATCAGTTCACATGCCCTGGTCCACATCAGCGCCTTTGGATCGATCGCGGCCATGAATAGGTTCCCGAGCTAAGCCGAAAGCACGTTAGGCTTTCTGCCGTCCAGCTATTTCCAATCGGTTTTCCTGTCGGGACACCCTATGACGCGCCGCGCGAACCAACCTTGACAGCCGTCAATCGCGAGTCGAGCCGTAAGATCGGCGATGGAGCTAGTGCGCGATGAGCAAGGGAAGCGGCGCGATGCGCAGAATCCGGGTGGTCGTGCTGCCTGGTAGCAATTCGTGCAAGCCTGAGTGACCGTAACTGCCCATCACTAACAGGTTCGCACCGAGGCTGCGGCATTCTTCGACCAGGATATCTGCCGTATCGTCTTCCTCGCCGACCGCGCGATATTTGACGGCATCGATGCCATGATGCCGGAGGTGTTGTACGGCGTCGTTGGCCTTCAGCGGATCCGCTCTGGTTTGGCGCTCGCTTTCCACTACAAGCACGCCAACCTTTTTCGCAACTTGCAACAAGGGCAGGGCCTCCGCTACGGCGCGCGCGGACTCTCGGCTGCCGTTCCAGGCGATGATCGCGTTGTCCAGGGGCTTCAAACCCGTCCAGTCATCCGGAACGAGAAACAGATGGCGTCCGGTGCCGAAAAGCAAATTGTCCATCAGGTCATGCGGCTCATTCGACCGATCGTTCGGCCGGAGCGCTACAAATGTGTCGGCGGTGCGCGCCATCAGCAATGCGGTCTCGGCCATATCAAGATCGCCGGGCACGTCGAAGCGACGTAAGTTTGCTGAATGCTGCAAGCGTGTGAGACGCTGGAACAGCATGGCTTCAGTGGCGTCGCCGGCCTGCCTTGCGGCCTCTTTCGATTTCGCGGCTTGGTCGGCGCCGCCGCCTTCAAGTTCGTCCCGAACGATATTGAAAAACAATCCGGTGATATGGCCGTCGAACAGTGCTGCAATCTGGGCGGCGGCGGCCAGGCGCGCGTCATCGGCAGATGTCCCGTCCAGCCGGAGCATGACGTCCTTGATCATCGCGTTCGTCACAGCTTGAGTTCAAGCGCGTAAGAGGTGATCAGGTCCATCGACAGCAGGTCAGCTTGGACTGCGTCCTTGAGATCAGCCAGTTGGATGCACTCAGCCCGCTCAGTTGCCGCAGACAGGGTCGCCATGGCGTGATCCTTTCGCTTTAGCAAATAGTAAAAGTCTTCGCCGGGAGGACCATGATGGTCGTCAACGGCACTCGGTAAAAGAAGGACCGCGCGGCTTTCGCCGGCGGTCCAAGTCGGGGCCCGGGAAAGGGCAAGCGACGTGAGGAGTCGCATAATGCAATTTAGCCGAAGGATGAGCCGCATGCGTTGACAAGGCTCAATTTCTGCTACGCGCCGTCCGCGGCTGGCTGCCTGCGCGGTCTCAGTTCGGTCTCACGCGCTCGTCGTCGTCATCGCTCTCCAGCGGCTTGATCAGCGCTGCCGGTTCGTCATAGCCGCCGCGGCTGCTGTAGAATACCAGCGTCATCAAGCCGACGCCGACTACCAGCGAGAACACCACGCCCATCACCAGGGCGACGTAGCCGGACTCCGGCACCTGGATATCCGTACTGGTCCAGCCGAGATAGCCGAGCACACAGGCCGCGACGAGCAGTGCGATCAGCACGGAAATGATCGCCCATCTGGCGAGCTTGCCATCTCGCGGGTTGGATGTCTCGATCGTCGGTGGACTCTTGGTGCCGGTCATGGACCTCTCCGTAGACATGAGTGTCGAACGGCCACCTCGAACTATGGTTCGGTCGCGTCGATCGCAACCGCATGTAAGGCAGTCGTGATCGGGCTGACGGCAGCCTCGCTGGCTCGACGCTAGCCACGCTGAGAGTCGGCCTCACTGACAATCGTCTACCAGGCGGTCCCGCTCGAACAGATGACCAATGCAAAGAGTGTTCGATCGCATTAGCCGCCCGTTACGGCGAGAACCGCCTCCTTGATTTTGGCCAGCGCAAAGTGCCCGACCTGCTCCAAATCAACATGGGGCACGTTCGGCATCTCGTCAGCGAGCACGGCGGCGTCCACGATTGCCGGTCCTTCGGCGGCAAATGCCTCCGGCAGTGCCGACATCAGTTCCGCCGGAGTCTTTGCCAGGAAGCCGTGCCCTCCGCAGGCCCGCGCCAGCGCGGCAAAATCCGGATTGGGAAATTCGATCGCCCGGCGGAACGGCACGAGACCGACGCTCTCGGCCTCGAGCCTGATTAGGCCGAGCGATGAATTGTTGTAGATGACGACCTTGACCGCCAGCTTATGTTGGACTGCCGTGAGGAATTCGCCCATCAGCATGTTGAAGCCGCCGTCGCCTATCAGCGCAATCACTTGCCGCGACCGTTCCAGGGCCTGCACGCCGTTGGCGTGCCCAAGGGCCGTCCCGACGGCAGCATTGTTGAAGGAGCCGAGAATCCGCTGCGAGCCGGTCTGACGGATCCAGTTGGCAGACCACAGCGTATTCAGCCCGGTGTCCAGAGCGAAGACCGCATCTGGGTGGGCGAGATCGCTGACTGCGCGCGCCACCACTTGTGGATGAAGGTTGTCCTTGCTGCGGCGCAGGTCAGCCTGCTTGTCGAGCATCTCGTCCCATTTGCGTCGTTCTCGCGTAACCCGGTCCCAGAAACGACCATCAATTTTGGGGGCGACCTTGCCGAGCAGCAGCGCCAGCGTTGGCCGCGCAGAGCCGGTGACGCCAAGCGTCGTCGGCGCGCGCCTGCCCAGAACTTGCGGTCGCACGTCGACCTGTATCACCTTATCTTTGTCGGGCAGGAAGTTGGAATAAGGATAGTCGGTACCGACCATCAGCAAGAGCTCACAATCCTGCACGGCTTCGTAGACCGGCTTGGTTCCGATGATGCCGAGTCCGCCCATCCAGCGGGGATCGTCATAGGCCATCAACTCTTTGCCGCGCAGCGAATGGACCAGCGGCGCCTTGAGACGGTCCGAGAGCTTCCGCAACTCTTCGGTCGCACCGCGACAGCCGGCGCCGCACATGATCACGATGCGGTCGACGGCATCGATTCGGCGCGCCATCTCGGCGACGTCCTGCTCGTTTGCCGCAAACTCCGGCCGCGGCTGGAGGGTGGCGATGCTGGCAACCCCACCCTCGGCCGTCGTGGCCAGCACATCCTGCGGGAGCGTCAGATGCGCGACTCCAGGCCCTGCATAGGCCGCAGCGATCGCCTGATGGATCACTGCACCCGCCTGCGCCGGGGTCGCAATCGTTTCTGTGTAAAGCGACACGTCCCGGAACAGGAGATCGGGCTCGGTGGTCTGGATGTAGTCGGTGCCATGGAATTTGCGCGGCATATCGCCCGAGAGCGCCAGCACTGGTGCGTGATCGCGGCAAGCCTCATAGAGGCCGGCGACAAGATGGTTGCTGCCCGGACCCGTCGTGCCCGCGCACACCGCGAGCTGTCCGGTTAACTTTGCTTGTCCCGCAGCCGCCAGCGCCGCGCCTTCCTCGTGCCTGACGCCGATCCATTCGACCTTGCTGCGGCGCACGGCATCAGCAAGCGGATTGAGCGAGTCGCCAATCAAGCCGAAGATGTGTTTCACGCCGATCTGTTCGAGCGCGCCAACCAGGACGTCCGCAACCGTCTTCGACATCTTGCGCTCCCTTCGCCTCGCCTTTGCCCGAGAGGTTTAATGCTGCGACCGACGCTTGCGTACCTTGACGGGCGTCAACGTAGCCACTTGGCCTAGCCGACAGGCTAAGTGGATGATCAGGATGCAATGCGAATCTTACTGGAAACCGTCTGACGCCGGCCAGGCACGCCTCAGGAGGAGATCGCGTTCCTGCTTGCCGGCTTGGCATGGGGCGATGGAACTCCGGTCTGATCCGGTGATGTGGCAGGACTGGATAGCGCGGCGCACACCGCGAACGAAGAGGCAGTCAAAACACCATAGCAGCTATCCGGCGCGGTTTGCGTCGCGCTTGATCGCAGCCTCGCGCTGGGCCTTGCCAAACTGCAAGCGGATCCGGGTCTCCGTGAGGCCTTCGCTGGTGATTCCGTAGAAGATCGGCAGCGCCAGGAAGATGACCAAAGCGAGCTTCGGCACCGACAGGCCCGCAACGCCCGCCACCGTGTAGCAGACGACGCCAAGGATGGCGCGCAACCGCTCCTTGGGAAAAAAATCAGAGCCGATGTGGTGCTCGACGAGCCATGGATGAATGCTCAAAACGTGAAACAAGATGAGCCACGCCAGGCACATGCTGCCGGCGATGGCGGCATAGAGCACGACGGCAATCCTTGCATCAAAATCATTGCCGGTCTGCATGGAGGACGAAAGGATCGCGGTCGGGAACGGGATAAGCCCGGATGTCAGCAGCAGAAATAGGTTGGCAAGATGCAGGCCGCGGTCGCAGTAGCGCACGCGGGCAAACACCGCGCGATGATTGAGCCAGATGACTCCGGTGTAAAAGAATGACGCGAGGAAAGCGAGGTAGCTGGGCCATTGCTCGGCCAGCCTGTTCAGGAGTTGACCGGGCGCATGTTCGGGCCGGACGATTTCGGCGACGAGCAGCGTGATCGTTATTGAGAGTACGCCGTCGCTAAAGGTCTCCAATCGATCGGTACCGGATAGCCGTACCTGCGGCCATTGCGACGTTTCCATCGCTGTCGCCATGCGACGAACATCCTGCCTCGATGTGCCTTCATTTTTCACGAAGAGTACTCGCGCTGTACCGGAGGACTGAACAAGAATGGGGCCTATCCCGGGCGTTTCAATGATAACTGTCAGAGTACAGCCGGCCCGCAGGCATGCGAAGCTGGTGGTATATTTCGCGTCTCGGAGGAAAGCCCATGCGCCTAGCATTTCCATTTCTTGGAACGGGTCTATGCGCATCGTAGGCGGTAAACGTTAACGCTGCTCCTGGACAAGCAACATTCGAACAAGCGCCTCATCTTCTACGAGGAGTAAAGCCCGTTGCGGGCTACTGCCTTTCTTGTTCCCGGTTTAGTTGATTGGCCTTTCTTGAATTCTATTGCTTGGCCCTTTTGGAGCACCGCCCAGACCCCCATGTTCTGAGCGGGTGCTTTGGAGAGTTCACATGCATACCGAACAACAAACCTTTCGCGGCTACGAAATCCAGGTCACGTACAACCCCGCCCTTTGGTACGCCGCGATCTATCGAACAGACCCGACACTGCCGGAGATTGATTGGGTGGCTTTGAACATTCGAGCCACTAGCGTTTCGCCAGCATTTCAGGAGGCAAAGCAAGTAATCAATGGGGCCTTGGGTAGGTCTGGCTAGGGCAGCCTTGGTTGGCCGCCTCTTTTTTATGAGGGAGACCAAGCCGCTTCTTTTGGCGCTTCACATGGTGGCCTTTTCGGTCAGGCGGGCCGACCCGCGTCAAGGCGGTCCAGCATGGTGAGTCGCTTGCCGGGAAGCTTTCGATCAAGCTTTCCTGCAGTAATTCTTCGCCATTGGCCTTTTCGGCATTACTGACCAGACGGTCCTGTGGCGGACCATCCGGCCGACCTGACCTGCGTGTGGCGGAAGTCATAAAAATGTCACCTATGCTGGAGTTCCCACTGTATTGAGCGTGACTACATGCTGATCCCTGTGGCGGAGCTGGAGCAACAGAATGATCAAGGAGATACCGAATACGAGCGCATAGGCGCCCCGTCCACCACGTGAGCACGACCACACCGATCAGTGGCATAGCGATCGGGAGCGCCCCGTAAATCAGCGAACACAATCCGCCGAGCACCAACCACCGCGGTGTCAGGGCCCGCCATAAACCGGCAGCTTTGCAAGCGCAGTGCGGCTTGCGCCTGGCAGAACGGCTTCGGCCGAATCGTCGAGCTTGAATTGACGGAGTGGAATGGCCACGAGATGGCCAAACAGGCCAGTCGAATCGTCTACCGCCACGACCACATAGATATTGCCGTCTTTGCCGAAGATGAAGTCACGGATTCTTCCTATCCTGTCGTGCTTGTCACCGACGACAGACCGCAGTTTGAGTGCCTCGGCATTATAGCCTTTGGCGACCTCCGTCGCCTCCAAAGGCGTCAGCCCGATCTCTTGAGCCGCTGCGCGGTCGATCTGCATTGAAAGCGTGGCGACGCCCAAGGTGGCTACTAGGAGCAGCGGGAGGTGAGGCATGTTCATCAGAACTCCTTCGCCTTCAAAGTTGGGCCAGGCCGTTGCCGAGGCACTCGTGGTCCTACCGACCCTGGTTACCGGCCGTCGACCCTGTGGTGGCCGGCTCGTTGACAATTTCGGATATCAGCTTGGTGTCGGGGTCGATGAGCAGGATACGGTCTGGCAGTTTGACAAAGAGCAGTTCTTTCGCCTCGGGGACTTGGTCAGCAACGTCATGCGGCATTGATTGCGCGGACATCGACTCCGGAACCTTGTCACCGACTTGCGGCTGCGCGCCCGATGGCGCGGATTGCGATGGCGCGCTGGAGAGGCTGTTGCTGACCATCTGTTGCTGCGCCGGGTTCAGGGTCCCGTGAGGGTTGTTGCTTTGAGTGGCGTCGTTTGTGTTCTGAGCAGTGGCGGCGGTACTGCCGAGAATGGCGAGGAGCAAGGCGCCGGAATAGAAAAGTCGATTCATGGTGGTCTCCTTGATTGTGATGGATCCGAGCCGTTTCTTTCGAGCGCGTCCCAGCGATGGGGATTGAACAGACGACGACACCAGTGCGTCGGTGACGCACATTTGTGTCGGCGACCATTGCAGCCAGCACGCGTGCGCGCGTCAGTTCGGTTGTCACACCAATCTCCGCGCGGCGCGCGGATCGAGCCTTGATCGTTGTCAAGCTGCCGGCAGTATTTTTCCGTGGATCTCGCTTGAGTTCGATTAGCGCTTCACGAGCGCCCTCAGAACCAGAGTGTCGCCGGCTAAGCGGGAAGTGGCGGATCGGAGTGCGCTGTCGCCTTCTTTGCATGTTGTCGCGTCATCTGCCGGGGACGGCTGCCGGAATACCGCGAGCCGCGCTCCGCCTCGACTACGCGGTCCTGAGTTTCGGGGGCTTTCGTTGGCGAGAATGTCGAAGGCGCGAAGCATCCCGTCCGCGGGCAGCAACGCCGAATCTAAATTCCTGGCTGGCATAGTGGTCTCATCTCAATAGCCAGACCCCAAAAGGCCGCGCGGCTCGTCGGGTTCTCGAAGGATGCGAATTGAGCTTGCGGCATGATTCTTCGAGAAAGTGGCTGCTCAGGATGAGGGAGCGGGCTGCTCAGGATGAGGAAGCGGGCTGAGCGCCTAAGCAGCGCCCTTCTTGGCGGCGGGAACGTCGGTGAGGACGCCCATGATGTCGCTCTCCTTCATGATCAGAAGATCCTGGCCGTCGAGCACGACCTCATTGCCGGACCACTTGCCGAACAGCACGCGGTCGCCCACCTTGAGGTCGACGGGAATCAGCTTGCCGGCTTCATCGCGGCCACCCGGGCCTACGGCGGTGATTTCGCCCTGGGAGGGCTTTTCCTTGGCAGTGTCGGGGATGATGATGCCGCCCTTCGTCTTCTCTTCGGCTTCGATGCGTTTGACCACGACGCGATCATGGAGCGGACGGAATTTCATGCAGGCCTCCTTCTGTGCTGAATTTTTCTGGCATTCGCAATGCGCGCGTGCTGGGCCGAAATGACGCAGGAAACCTGCAGCCTCTCACCCCAACCCTCTCCCCGTGAAGAACGGAGAGAGGGAGAACAGTCAGCCTTAGTCGATCACTTGGACGACTTTCTGCTGCTGCGGGTCAACCAGCACCACTTGGTCGCCGATAGCGAGATAGCGGTAGTTGGCGAGCTCTGGATGGTTGCGCGCCAGCTCTTCCGGCACCGGCTGTAGCGACAGACAGTTTGACGCGGAGGTTCCGCCTCCGCCGGCTGAAGGCGAGGTCGAGCCGACCGTCGTCGAGGAGCTGCGTACCATTTCCCTGAACCGCCTACGCGTGTCGTCGTCGATGACAACACGGTCGCGGCTGTAAGCGGCCGCCCTGCTGTAACCCGGTCCGTCGTCCAGAATATCGACGACCTCGCGCCGCCGCGGATCGATAATGGCAACGCGATTATCGATCACCGTGTACTCGTAGTCCCGATATTGCGGCATGATCCGCACGATATCGGGCGGCAATCGACGCGCCTGCACGCCCCGCGGCAACCGCGTGCCCACGTTGAGCTGGACATTGAGATTCTGGCTGGTGGCAGTCCTGTCGCGCCGCAGCTGATCGACGACTTGCCTGCGCTGATCGTCGTTGACCGCACCCGAGGAAGTCTGGCGGTTCGATTGATCCGGCGCCTCGCCGGTCCTCTGGGTCTGTGTGTTGTCTGCCGGCCGCGAGCTCTGCTGCGGCGAGGACTTGGGCGGCTGGACGGCCTGATCGCGTGGCTCCTTGCGATCGCGATCGATCTGCTGCTGGGTCTGCTGCTGCTTCGTATCGGCCGGCCGGGTGGCGTCCTGCGCGCGGTCCTGCTTGGCTTGACCTTCGCGGCCCCGCCGCTTTTCCTCAGCCTGTTGCTTCTGGTCGGTCGCCGGCTTGGCATCGCGGCCCTGCTGCAGGTCCTTCTGCTGCGCCGTGCTCGAGGGTGCGCGCTCGCCACGGTTGGGCTGATCCTGGCTCTCCCGGGTCGGCTCCTTGGAGTCGCGGTCCTGCGGCTTCTGCGCCTCCTTGCTGCGCTCGGTCGGTGACGGGGCCTCGCCGCGCTGCATGTCCTTAGCGCCGCCCTTCGACTCGGACTGCGCGCGCTCCTTGATGCGATCAGCCGCGCTGCCGCGATCCATCTCCTTCGACGGGGCGGCTGGACGGTCCATTTCCCTGGACTGAGATGCTGGTGACTGGGCGCGGGGGCTCTCTTCGCGCTTCTGCGTGCCTTCCGGCGATTGCGCAATGGCGGGGCCGGCGCCGATCACCAACGCCATCGCTGTCGTGTAAAGCCAATTAATCCTCATGGGAGAATCTCCTGTTGGTTCCCCCCACGCTTCGGGATTGGGTAATCTAGGCAGCTGCGTTTCGTTCCACCATGACGACGGTCAACCGGTGCCGGGCGATCTGATGCAGCCTGCCCAAAAGCGGGATCAGCGCCTCACACTTCATTGGATCCGCGGCGCAAAAGCCGGGCATAGCCAACGATAATGCTCACGGATTATCGGAATCGACAATCCAATAGTACCTGACTTCCCAATAGTCGTAGACGTCCTGATTTCGGGTTCGAGTTGTTTGCTCCCAGTTCTCGCCTGGTTCGATTTTCGGGGCGTTCTTGAGCTCCTCTTCGGTGATCTCGACTTGGAAGCCATCGGGCTTTTCGTTGTAGGTCAGCATCGACCAGGGTATCGGATAATGATCCTCGCCGATGCCGAGGAAGCCGCCGAAACTCAGGATCGCGTAGGCAATCTGGCCGGTGAGCTTGTCGATCATCAGGCGCTCGACTTTGCCGATGCGCTTGCCGTGTAGGTCAAAGACCGGCATTCCTTCGACGCGGTCGCTAGATATGAGAGACGAAGTCTGGTCTGGTGTGGGTTGCTCCCAATAGGCATAGACCTCTTCGTCGCGGTCGCGGTTCGCTTGCTCCCAGCTTTCCCCTTGGTCGGTTTTCGGAGCGTTCTTGAGTTGCTGTTCGGTGATGCCCACGCGGTATCCGCCGAGCTCCTCATCGAAATCCAGCATCTGCCAGGGAATCGGGTAGTGGTTCGCGCCGATACTAAGAAAGCCTCCAAAACTTAGGACGGCGTAGATGACGCGACCTCCGGATTTGTCGATCACGAGGTGCTCGACCTTTCCGATACGCTTTCCTTGTGCGTCGTAGACCGCAGTTCCTTCCACGCGGTCACTTGCGATCAGAGAGGGTGGAGTTCCGCGCTCGGTCCCGGATGCGCGTTGCATTGTGGTCACCATATCGTCTCCTCGATTGCCAACCGGGCTGCCTTTGCGAAGCTCAGTTGCTTGGCTCCCGGTGCTGATTGTTGCACTCTATTGCAGCACCTACGCTACAATCGCGCTCGTTGCATTGACGCTCGTCATTGCAGATAGGTCGGCGTTGCTCCGGGTTCGGCAAGCATGGCTTCCTCAACCAGCTCTTGTGGACACCTAAAGCGAATGGGGGTCTGCATTCGCGAGCGCCATTGTCGCGACGGAACTGCACACGCGCTTGCTAACGGCCAAATCGCTATGGCGTGCGAGCTGCGAGACCAAAGGGAGCAGTGGGTAACCAATACCTTCGCGAAAGTTCATTTTCACAGCCGCGGAAATGATCTTCGAGGTTGATTGTTATCAAGGCCGGCGCCGGTGGATCATATAACTTCGCTCAAAGCACGAGCCGCCAGGCGCGATCAGGCGCGATCCTCATAGCCTTCACAGCTCGCGACCTTAACAGCTCTCGGCACGCAATCATGGAAACTTTCTTCCGCCGATTGAGCCTTGTCATTCTCGTCGCGCTGCTAGTCGGCACCGCTCAAGCCCGTGACGACGGCCGCTATTCGCTATCTCCCCTCAAGCCATGGTTCGATAGTCTCAAGTCCGGCAAAGGTCCATGTTGTTCGGTTACTGACGGTCTTGCGATTGCCGACCCGGATTGGGAATCGAAAGACGGTCATTTTCGTGTCCGCATCGACAACGAATGGATCGTGGTCCCCGATGATGCCGTGCTCACCGAGCCGAACCGGGCCGGCAGGGCGATGGTGTGGCCGATCAAGGGGCCGTCGGGCATCACGATTCGATGCTTCATGCCGGGCAGCATGACGTGATCTGGACTGCGCTCCTTGTAGATTCCGTGACCTACGCAGCTATCGCGATCTGATTTCAGTTACCGATCTACTATACTTGCTGGACGCGGCGGCAATCACGCGCGCCGTGACGATTCGCTTACAAGGCAGTTAAGTAGTTTCAACAAATTGCCGCTTGTAGTTGCGACATGTAAAACCCGCTCGCTAAGCCGTAACGTGCCCCAAACGACCATTCTCCACAAAAGGAGTAGGGAGATGCCGAGCATGACAGATGTGCTTGACCCTCGACATTGGCGAGAACGCGCTGAGAGAACGAGAGACAAGGCGGAGCAATTCAGCATGAGACACTCGCGCGAACGCCTGCTGAAGATTGCCGAGGAGTACGATCGGCTTGCCCAGCGGGCGGCCGAACGGCAAGTAGCCGCCACGGAATCGGTTTGATCGCTCAGCGGCCCGACCGTCGTGCAACAGCTTCGCGCCTTTTTCGCAGTAGCGCGGACAAATCGAAGCGGTCAGCTGGTGCAGACCGCCGCTGCGGCAGGATCGAAGAAGCGGAGGCTATTATGCGCGTACCGCACACATTGCACTACTCTGTGCCATCACCGGGAACCACGGAAGCAATCCAGCTTGGTTGCACGTGCCACGTGATCTGCCATGAGACCAAGGCGGAGGAGTTGGAGCCCGCTGGCATGCTTGCGGCTCCCGACGCAAACTGTCCGGTCCATGGCAGCGCCGCTCAACTGGAAGAGCACAACTGAGCCGAATCGTTGGCAAGCCAAAATGGTTGATGTGAGGTCCTCACTCGCGAGGGGCCTCGACTTATCGACGCCTGCCCTCAGCATCCGTCAGGTGATGCGAGCATTGGATGGCCGCTTACCGCACAGCAGCCTCACTCAACGGAGGCCACAACGCACGGATCGTCTTGGGCAGGTTGTCAATAACTTGACGAATCTCGCCCGCCGAAACTTGATGCTCGAGGGTTCGAAACACCGCTCGTGCAGCGTCTTCCGTATCGACGGGCTGCTGAGGCTGTAGCCGGGACGTGATCGCGTCGAGAAAGTCCTCGAGTGAACGGATTTTCTCCGGTTTTCCCGCAGGATGCCACCCCTCATAGTAGATGCCCCGAACCAGCATCGGAAGCTGGTCCCCGAGATCCGCAGCTTCGTTCACGGTAAGGCGGTCGCGGAGGCAGTGAAGAACGGCGCGCAGCACTTGATAGGCACCTCGTCGCTCCAGGCCAAGCTGTTGTGCAATCTCCTTCAGCCAGCTGTTTGTCTTGTGTATCGTTTCGTCGAAAACGTCGAGGCCATTCAAACTCATGGTCCATCCTCATTGATTGGCAAGCCGCTGGGGATCGGACCATTCGCCGCTCGCCCTTGCTTGCTCTACTGTTTCAGTCCTCGTTGTCTCATTATCGGCTGCGAATTCGGCGGCGGCCTTGACGATCGTCAACGCGCCCAAGCGCATCGCATGCGACGGTATATGCCTCGCCGACGATTTTCACCTACACCCGCAGCGTTTCATGCGGTCATGCGCATTGCCGTCGGACAGCTATGGTCGATAAGGCCGTTTTCAGCGCCATACCAATGGAGCACCGCATGAACAGAGATGTACCCTATGCGATCATCTTCGTGATCGCGATGGCTTGCGTTGGCGTTGTTCTGATGCTTTGGGCGATGGAAGGGACCAGTGGCGGACGACGATGGGAGCACCAGGCCTCCGACACACCGCGAAGCGCATATGCAGAACCCGACGCAAGCCCGGTTCCCGCGGCCCCTGAGCCGACCAATGACACCCGTGCCTACAGCACCAGGGGAAGCAGCGGTCCCCCCAAATAAGAGCCGTAGCGCGTGGTTGATCAGAGCTCTGGGAAGCTTTCGGTCGCTGAGAAGCTTACACCGCCGATGAGGTTTAGCGCACGGCGCGGGCTGAGCACCGGCGCGTTCAATGGCGCCGGGTTGAAATTTCATTGGCCACCGAGCGATCGGCGGAGAATGGTTTGTGCCGAACGATGGCTGAATACGAACCTGACCGGAGTGACGGGGCGCTGAATAGCTGGAGGCGATTGTGATTCCCTTTTCTGTACTGGACCTTGCGCCGATCAACGAAGGCAGCGACGCCGCCCAGGCCTTCCGCAACTCGCTCGATCTCGCCCAGCATACCGAGCGTTGGAATTACAGGCGCTTCTGGCTGGCCGAGCATCACAATATGCCGGGCATCGCAAGCGCTGCGACTGCGGTGGTGATCGGCTACATTGCCGGGGGCACCAAGACGATCCGGGTGGGCTCGGGCGGCATCATGCTGCCGAACCATGCGCCGCTGATCATTGCCGAGCAGTTCGGGACGCTTGAGTCCCTTTACGAGGGCCGCATCGATCTTGGTCTCGGCCGCGCTCCCGGGACGGACCAGCGAACGGCGCGTGCTTTGCGGCGGGACCTGGCGGCAGGCGCCGAAAGCTTCCCCCGCGACGTCATGGAACTGATGGCGCTGCTCGGACCGTTGCAACCTGGTCAGGCGGTGAGGGCCGTTCCCGGCGCCGGACTCAGGGTGCCGGTCTGGCTCTTGGGTTCGAGCACGTACAGCGCGCAACTCGCCGCAGCGCTCGGGCTCCCATTTGCATTTGCGTCCCACTTTGCGCCGGGAGAGCTGTTCAACGCGCTGAGCATATACCGCTCCCGGTTTCAGCCGTCGCAATTTCTGCAAGCGCCGTACGCCATGGTAGGCGTCAATGTCTTTGCCGCCGATTCTGATGCGGAGGCGCAGCGTCTATTCACATCGTTGCAGCAGCAGTTCATCAACTTGAGGCGGGGCTCACCGGGACCGCTGCCGCCGCCGGTCGACGACATGGATCGGCGCTCCTCGCCCACAGAGCGGGCGATGGTTAAAGAGTCGCTGGCTTATTCGACCGTGGGCAGCCCCGCCACCGTGCAAAGCGGGCTGGTCCGGATCATCGCGGAGACCCGGGCGGATGAGCTCATTTTGACGGCCCAGATCTACGACCATACGGCACGACTGCGCTCGTTTGAAATTGCCGCTGAACTTCTTCCGGAGGCCGCTGCGCTGGCCGCCAGCATCAGCTGAAACCCGTGCAACTGGTCCAGTAGATGCAGGATGATGCATATACCTTCATCGTTGACGCCGAAATCCAACCTGTGACCCTGAATCTGCAACGCCCCGTTGTCCCGGCTCGACATTGGCAGCCATGACGGAAATGTTCGCAGCTGCGTACGCACTGGGCAACGGTCGGCCAATGCGCGCCGTACGGATTTAACCCAAGGCCAGTCGTTGAAATCGCCGACCGCCACTAGGCCGGCGATCGCGCGGGTCTGCCCTTGGCGCTCATGAATCGAGAGAAAGAGGTGGGTAGCGAGGACGGTGACCTCGCGGAGGGTTGTCCGGATGCGGACCGTGATTGCGCGGCGCGGTTCCCGTTCCCTGATAGGAGACGTGTGCAATCACCAACGGGCTGCGAACGGAAGTCTGCCAAGCAGGACCTGGCCGGAGTCGCCGTCCGCGGTATGAGGTGTTGCCAGTATTTGATATATCATGTATCAGTTGGCGCGAAACGCGCGGGATCTGCATGAGTACGCTCATCTTCGGAGTGGTGGCGGACGATCTGACGGGAGGCATGGAGACGGCCGCCATGCTGGTCGCTGCCGGGATCGAATGCGGATTTGTCACCGACCCCGCCCTCGTCGGCAGCTGCGGCGACGTGCCGGCTATCGTCATCGCGCAGAAGACGCGGGTGATCCCCGCGAGCGAGGCCGTCAGCTTGACAGAGAAGGCCGCACGGGCGTTGCTTGCGCGGGACATCAGGCAAATCTTCTTCAAATATTGTGCGACGTTCGATTCCACCGACCAGGGCAATATCGGCCCGGTCGCCGACCTGCTGATGCAGCTGACCGGCGCCGAATACACTGCCTTTTGCCCGGCTTCTCCCGCCCTTCGAAGGACTGTCTATAACGGCTATCTCTTTCTCGGGACCGAGCTGATCTCGGACTCGCCGAAACGCCATGATCCGCTGACGCCGATGACCGATCCCGATCTGGTTCGGGTTCTACAGCGTCAAACGCGGGCCAAGGTTGGCCTTTTGGCGCATGCGCTGGTCAGTGCCGGCGCGGAGGCGGCCGGACGCGCGATCGCGGAAGCGGCGGCTCACGGTATCCGCTACTTCATAACAGACGCGATCTACGATCGGGATCTCGATACGCTTGCCGCGCTCACCTGCGATTGGAAGCTGATGACGGGCAATGCGACCATCGTGCAGCACTATCCGCACATCTGGAGGGCGCGGGGGCTCATCGGCGCCACCAGGAGACCGCCCTGCCTGCGCGCGGTTGGCGGAGGCGGGGTGGTTCTCGCCGGGAGTTGCGCCGAGCGGACGTTGGAGCAACTCGCCGAATTCGAGAAGAGTCATCCGGTGCTCCGCATCGATCTCCTGAATGCCGGGGATGTGGCGGCGACGGTTGGCGATGCGCTCGACTGGGCACGACCACGGCTGCATCGCGGTCCCGTCGGTTTCGCCACTTCGGGCGCGCCCGAGGCCGTCAAGATGGCTCAGGAGCGATACGGCCGTGAAGGCTCGGCGCAACTCGCCGAAGCCATTCTTGGCCGGCTCGCTGTCTCTCTTCGCAGTGTCGGCGTGCGGCGCTTCGTCGTGGCCGGTGGCGAGACGTCTGGTGCAATCGTCGAGCACCTCGGCATCAGACGTTTGCGGGTCGGTCCTTATGGTGGACCCGGCATCGGCACTGCGGTGACCGAAGACGAGGATCCGGTGGCCCTTTGTCTCAAGTCTGGCAAGCTGGGCCCCGTCGATCTGTTCGCGACCACGCTCGAAGTGATGCTGGATCCTGGGAGAGCCAATTGAACGAGCGCGAACTCAGACAATCCGTGCTGGATATTGTGGCGCGCCTGGAGGCCGAGGGATTCAACCACGGCAGCAGCGGAAATGTCAGCTGTCGTATCGGAGACGACGTTCTCATCACGCCGACCGGCGGCAATGGCAGCAACACGACGATTGACGATCTCGTCCATCTGAAGCGCGACGGAACGGTGGTCGGCGGCGGCTTGCCCTCCAGTGAATGGCACATGCATCTGGCGATCATGAACGCCTATCCGCACGTGAACGCGGTGGTTCACACCCATGCCGACTGCTGCGTCGCGTTGTCCTGCCTCGCAAAGCCAATTCCGTCATTCCACTACATGATCGCCAGCTTTGGCGGAAACGACGTGCCTTGTGCGCCCTACGCCACATTCGGCACCAGGGCTCTCGCCGATGGCGCCGTCGCGGCGCTGAAACAGCGCAAGGCCTGCCTGCTCGCGAACCACGGCATGATTGCCGTCGGCAAAGACCTGCAGGCGGCGTTCGACCTCACCGTGAAGCTCGAAACCCTTGCCCGGCAGTATCTGCTCGCCTGTCAGGCCGGCGCGCCTGCGATCCTTGCGGACGACGAGATGGCGAGGGTGGTCGAGCGCTATGGCAGCTACGGCCGCGCTGCTCTTCCGGCCTGAGAAGGACAGTTCCATGGAGATCACCGGCAAGACCAAGATCATGTTCGTGCTCGCCGACCCGATCGATCATGTGCGGGCGAGTGCGGTCATGAATGCCTATTTCGCATCGATCGGCGACGACCTTGCGGTGTCGCCGATCCATGTCCTCTCAGGCGATCTCGGCCGGGTCGTTGCATGCATCAGGCTCATGCGCAACGTCTTTGGTTTCGGCGTAACGATCCCGCACAAGACCTGCGTGATCGAGCACCTCGATGAGATCACGCCGACGGCACGGCTCATCGGCGCGGTCAACTTCGTCAAGCGGACGGTCGAAGGGCGCCTTGTTGGCGACAATCTCGATGCGCGGGGATTCATCGCCAGCCTGGCTCAGCATGACGTCGCGGTTCGCGATCGGAAGGTGCTCCAGGTCGGTGCCGGTGGCGCAGGACGCGCAACCGCATTTGGCCTGGCAGAGGCCGGCGCGCGCGAAATCACGATCATGAACCGGAATGAGGAGAAGGCTCGCGCGCTTGCGGCTGCCGTGGCTGCGCACTATCCGGCAACGAAGGTCAGCGCCGGCCGTGCGGACGCGCGCACCTTCGATCTCATCGTCAATACGACGTCGCTCGGCATGAAACCGGATGATCCGCTCCCACTGGACATCGAAGGCGTGGGTCCGGGCGCCACCGTTAGCGACATCATCGTCAATCCTGCAATCACGCGGCTGCTCGCAACGGCGGCTGCGCAGGGCGCAAGGGCCGTCGGCGGAAAGCCCATGCTCGATGCGCAGATGGCCCTTGTCGCGCGGTTCGTTGCGCGATAGCCTGATATATCAAATATTATATCGAACCGCGGAGCCCGACTGAGAATTGAAGTGCAAGGGCTCTCGCCCTGCATCGAAGGCAAACGGAAGGGACGTGAGACTCCGTGAATATTGCATCGGCAACACAATCGGCGTCGGGTGCATCGATCCGCATCAGTCGCCTCGAGAAGCGTTTCGGCGCCGTGTCCGCCGTCGATGGCGTCGATATCGATATTGCTGCCGGTGAATTTATCGCCCTGCTCGGACCGAGCGGCTCCGGGAAGACCACGATCCTGATGAGCGTTGCCGGATTCGAATTCCCGACCAGCGGCAGCATTCACGTCGATTCCGAAGACCTGACCTATGTCCCTTCGAACCGGCGCAACCTGGGAATGGTGTTCCAGAACTACACGCTGTTCCCCCACATGTCGATTCTCGACAATGTCGCCTTTCCCTTGAAGATGCGCGGTCTGCGGGCGGCTGAACGCCATGCGCGCGCCGAAGCCGCGCTCGCGACCGTGCGTCTGGCGGGCTATGGCCATCGTCGTCCGAATGAGCTGTCCGGCGGCCAACAGCAACGCGTGGCGCTGGCGCGCGCGATCGTCTATCAGCCGCGCGTGCTGTTGATGGATGAGCCGCTCAGTGCGCTCGACAAGAACCTGCGCGAAGACATGCAGCTCGAGATCAAGCGACTGCATGCCGAGCTTGGCATCACCGTCATCTTCGTTACCCACGACCAAAGCGAGGCGCTGACCATGGCCGACCGGATCGCTGTCCTGAAGGATGGCAAGATCCAGCAGATCGGGCCGGCGCGCCAGCTTTATGAAAGGCCGACGAATCTCTTCACCGCCGGCTTCATCGGCGAGATGAATTTCGTCGGCGTCACCGTCGAAAGCGTCGGCGACAACGTCTCGGTGGCGCTGCCATGGGGTGAAACATGGCGCCTGCCGGCCACGGCGGCCGTCGAGCCGGTTGCAGCCGGCGAAGCGGCGCTGCTGGCCGTGAGGCCCGAGCGGCTGCAACTTGGCGCTGGTTCGGGCGGGCAAGTCATCACTGTGACGCTGAGCGACATTGTCTATGCTGGGGCGGCGCTGCTTTTGATCGGTCGTCTGCCTGACGGCACCGAGATGCGCGCGCGAATTCCTGGCGCTTCGCAGCTCAGCGCCTTGGCCCCGGGCGACGTCGCGTCCTTTACCGTCCCCGTGGAGGCAATGCTGCTTTACCGAGGGAGCCGGCGATGACGGAGGCGCGGCGATCGCATTTCTGGCATTCCGACGGTCGCCGGCTCAGCGGCCTGTCGACGCTGCTGCTGCTCCTGCCATTCTTCGCCATCATCGCCTTCGTCTTCGTCTATCCGATCCTGCAGCTCCTGGTGATCAGCATCCTCGAGCCGCATCCGACCTTGGAGAACTACGCGCGCGTCGTTGAAAATCCGGTTCACATGCGCGTCCTGATGCGCACGCTCTGGACCGCGACGCTGGTGACGGCTTTGTCGGTGGTTCTCGGCTTCCCGGTGGCCTATTACATGAGTCGGGCGAAGGGGACGGTCGCGGCGCTTGTTGCGGTCTGTGTCATCCTGCCGCTCTGGTCGAGCGTCCTCGTGCGCACCGCCGCCTGGTCCTTTCTGTTCCAGCGCAACGGACTGATCAATTCGACGTTGATGGCTCTCGGTCTGGCCTCTCAGCCGTTCAAGCTGCTTTATACCCAGAGCGCGGTGGTCATCGCCATGACCCATGTGCTCTTGCCGTTCATGATCCTGCCGATTTACGGCGCATTGCGCAGCATTCCCGACGACTATGGGCGTGCGGCCGCCGTGCTCGGCGCGACGCGTCTGCGGACCTTTCTGGAAGTCATCCTTCCCTTGAGCCTGCCGGGCGTCGTCTCCGGCTCGCTGCTGGTGTTCCTCACTGCGCTCGGCTTCTTCATTACGCCCGCGCTGCTCGGCTCGCCGCAGGAGATGATGATCTCGACGCTCGTTTCGAAACAGATCCGTGAGGTGCTCGATTGGCCCTTCGCTGCGGCTCTGGTCGGGGTGCTGACGGTATTCGTGACGTTGCTGGCGATCATCTTCAGCAAGACGCTCCGGTTCGACCGTCTGATGGGGAATGCCTCGTGAAGCCGCCTGCTGACCGCGGATCGCTCGCGCTGGCGGCCTATGTCTATGCCGTGCTGGCCTTCATTATCGTGCCGCTAGTTATCGTCATTCCGATGTCGTTCAGCCAGAACGACTATCTGGCATTTCCGCCGTCCGGCTTCACGCTGAAATGGTACTCGGAATATTTCGACAGCAGGCAATGGCGTGCCGCGACCTGGCTCAGCGTGCAGGTGGCCTTGCTGACTGCCCTTTGTGCGTCGGTCATCGGCACGGCCGCGACCTATGCGATGATCCGCGGCCGCAGCCGGCTGGTCACGGCTTTCCAGATCCTCCTGATCGGGCCGATCATCGTGCCGCATATCGCGCTTGCCGTAGGCCTCTATCTGTTTTTTCAAACGATCGGTCTCTCCGGCACCATTCCCGGCTTCGTGCTGGCGCATACGGTGCTCACCCTGCCGTTCGTCGTGTTCACGATGGCAGCGGCCTTGGCAAAGGTCGATGCCAATCTGGAGGCGGCGGCCATGAGCTGCGGCGCGACACGCTTCCAGGCCTTCCGCCTGGTCACGTTGCCACTCGTCCTGCCCAGCCTTGCCAGCAGCGCGCTGTTTGCCTTCATCATCTCCTTCGACGAACCGGTGGTGTCGTTCTTTTTGTCCGGTGTGCGCCAGAAGACGCTGCCGCGCCGAATGTTCGAAGACATCGAGCAGAACCTGACGCCGGTGATTCCCGCGATCGCGACACTGCTGATCGTCTTGTCCATTTTGATTCTGCTGGGGGCCCATGTCCTCAGATCCCGCAGCGTCACCCGGTAGCGTCAGGTGAGAAGCCAGAGAGGAGACCGTCGATGTTGAGAACAGGTTGGATGTGGAAGTCGGCAGCTTTCGTACTTGCTTTGGCGCTTTGCGGAGCGTTGCCGGCCGCGGCTGAAAAGCTGGAAGACCAGTTGGTGATTGCCACGACCGGTGGTCTGATGGGCAACACCCTCGCGAAATATTTCTACGATCCCTTCAACAAGGCCAAGAATGTCGAGATCGTCCCGGTCGCAATCGAGGTCCCGGACCAGTGGGCGCGCGCCAAGGCGATGCAGCGAACCGGCAAGGTGGAGTTCGACATCGTCACGGCAACAGGTCCCGATCTGGTGGGGCGCACCGACCTGCTCGAGAAGATCGACTGCGCGAAATTGCCGAGCGTCCAGAAGTTTGGTGTCTCCGACGCCTGTCAGCCCTACGGTGTCGCCCGCACGACCGGCGGCATGCTGATCACCTACAATACCGAGACGTTCAAGGACAAGGCGCCCAGGACATGGGCGGACTTCTGGGACGTCAAGCAGTTTCCCGGGCCGCGAGGACTGCCCGATACCGGCGACAGCGATTGGTGGGTGCCGGTCGCCGCGCTGCTCGCCGACGGCGTCAAGCCGGAGCAGCTTTTCCCGCTGGACATCGGTCGCGCCTACAAGAAGCTGGACGAGATCCGTCCCAATGTCGCGGTATGGTGGAAGACGGGCGATCAGGTGCAACAGATCATGCGCAGCCGCGAGGTCGTCATGGCCATGAGCTACTCAGGCCGCGCGCTTGCCGTCGTGAAGGAGGGCGTACCGGTCGCCATGTCCTGGGACCAGGCCATTCGCGACACCGGTTACATGGCTGTTCTCAAGGGGGCGCCCGACCTCAATGCCGCCATGGCCTATCTCGACTTCTTCTATGCAAGCTCCGATGCGCATGTGCCGTTCATGCGCGCCGTCAACTATGCGACGGCCAGCAAATCGGCCATCGAGCTGCTGAAGCCGGAGGAGCGCAATCTCTACGCGACTTCGCCGGAGAATTACGAAAAGCTGGTCAAGCCCGATTTCGCCTGGATCGGCGAACATCGTAACGAGCTGCGGGAGCGGTGGATGGCCTGGCTGACCCGCTGATCCGCGGCAGCCGCCTACGCCATTCGCCTTTGCAAGATGAGGACGTACGATGGATCACACCAGTGACCCCGGTGCGATGCGCTACGAGATCGATCCCGGACGGCTCGATCTCGTCGAGGAGTTCCGCGCAAGTCCACTCGGCGTACATAGCCCGGAACTTCGCAAGCTGTTGGCGCGGATGCGATGGGGCAGGCCGGAAGGGCGACTGGTCCTGATCGTGCTCGAACCCGGCAAGGCCTGGCGGCTGTCACGGATCCCCAAGCGCCGGGGCGATCCGATGCCTTTCGTCGATGATCGCATCTTCACCTCTCTCGCTGAAGCGGAGTGGCATGTGTTCAAGCTGCGTTGGCAGGACATGACGGGCACGACGCTGCCTGCGGGGGTTTTCGGTGATCTATAGGACCAACGAGTATCTCGGCTATCCGGATCGCATCAGCGTCCCCGCCGGCGAGGCCGTGAGCTTCCAACTGAGCAGCAAGCAGCCGAGCGTGAAGGTCGAGGTGCTCAGGCTGCGCTGCGGCGATGTCGATGCCAACGGACCGGGCTTCAAATATGAGGTGATGACGAGCCCCATTGACGGAGAGCATGCCTGCCTCGACCAGCCGATCCGCCCGGGATCCAACGCTGTCGTTGACCACGACGGTGCACTGGTCCCGACCGGCGGGCACTGGTGTTTCGGAGCCTACGTGTATCCGACGCGGATCGTGGATAATGCCAAAGCCGTGATGGGAAATTGGTGCGAGCGCTCGGCGCGCGGCTATGCGCTCGAGCTCGACGAGGAGGGGCATCCGGTCCTGGTGCTGGGCCAAGCGAACGGTACGCCAGCCCGCTTTGCCCTCGACGTCAAGCTGCGCCCGCGCGTCTGGGCATTCGTATCGTGCGCGCTTGATCTTGCCCAGGGATCGGCCTCCGTGTCGCTGATCGTTCCGGCAGACGGCGTTCGGCCGGCGGCCGCCTGTTCGAAATCGTTCGCCCTGCCGCAAGTGGCTGCATTCGACTCCGGACTGCCGTTCCTGATCGCGGCCCACCATCTGAACGGCGATCGCCAATATACCTCGCACTTCGACGGCAAGATCGAGGCGCCTCGTGTCTTTTCGCGTCCGCTGGACGCAGAGGCGCTGCGTGTCTTCGGCGGCCGGCAGCGGACGGGAGCAAGTGATGTCGGGCTTGTCGCCTTCTGGGACTTCTCGAACGGAATCTCGTCAACGTCGATCAGGGATCTTTCGCCGAACGGCCTGCACGGCAACCTCCGCCAGTTACCGCGCAGAGGTGTGACAGGCTTTCACTGGTCTGGATCCGTCCACGACTGGCGGATGTCGCCGCAGGAATATGCGGCGATTCATTTCCACGGCGACGACATCTACGATTGCGAGTGGCAGACCACCTGCACGCTCGATGTGCCGGCCCACTGGCGGTCAGGCGTCTACGCGCTCCGGCTGACCCGGGGGGGCGACGATCCTGACCGGGACTGCGAGAGCTACGTCACCTTCTTCGTGACACCAGGCAAGACGTCGCGGCGCGCAGATCTCGTCGTGGTCGCTTCGGTTGCGACTTATCTCGCCTATGCCAACAGCGCGTTGCGTCTCTATCAAGTCCACTTCGAGACGTTGATGGAGCATGTTCTGTGGTTGCCGCAAGATGACGTCTTCATGCAGGAGAACCCGGAAATCGGCCAGTCGACCTATGATTGCCATGTCGACGGCTCGGGGCGAGCGTACAGCTCCTGGCTGCGACCCATCCTGAACATGCGCCCGCGCGGCTACTGGTTCAATTTGATCAACGACACCCACATCCTCGACTGGCTCGAGGAGAAAGGCATCGCCTACGATCTGATCACGGATGTCGAGCTTGACCGGCAAGGCGCGCGTGCACTTGCGCCTTACCGGGTCATGATGACTCCGACCCATCCCGAGTATTATAGCCTCAATATGATGAACGCGATCATGGCGTATCAGAACGCCGGCGGGCGGCACATCTCGATGGGGGGCAATGCATTCTATTGGCGCTGCGGCTTTCATCCGGCCGCGCCCGCCGCGCTCGAGGTTCGCCGCGGCATGGCCGGAACCCGCACTTGGGAATCGGAGCCGGGCGAAGTTCATCTTGCCGGCACCGGCGAGCCGGGCTCACTGTGGCGGCATTCGGGCTTTGCACCCCAAAAGCTCGTCGGCGTCGGGTTCTCGGCCATGATCAACGATACCTGCGGCTACTATCTGCGGACGGCTGAAAGCGAGGATACGCGTGTCGCGTTCATCTTCGAGGGCACAGGCCGTCACGACAAGTTCGGTGATTTTGGATTTCGCTACAACGGCGCCGTCGGGAGCGAAATCGACCGCTACGATCTCGAGCTCGGAACTCCGCCGCATGCGTTGCGGATCGCGACGTCGGAAGGATTGGGCGCGGGCGCGCTGCCGACGCCCGAGGAATTTCGCACCGTGGTCGATGGTCTCGACGGCACGCAAAATGCCCTGGTGCGCGCCGACATGGTGTTCTTCGAGACCGCCCACGGTGGCGCGGTCTTTGCGACGGGATCGATCACCTACGGCATGTCGTTGGGCCACAACAACTATGACAACAACATCAGCACCATCACCCTGAACGTCGTGAACCGGTTTCTCGATCCACGGCCTTTCATCATGCCTGCCAGAGCCTAGCGGGCTGACTGGACTTCGGCTCTACAAGAATTGCCATCTCGTCGCCAGAGATGGTTCTCGAACCAGGGAGGCTGTCATGCCGGACAAGTGCGATTTTCAAGCCCCGGAATTGGGAGCCCTCAATGTCGCTCCCCGCAAGGCGCGCCCGATGCATGCGGACGAGCACTGGGGCAGCCAGCCCTGGTACGAAGCGCCGCGCGGCGATCCTGCCGTAGCGGAGGTCTACACTTATACCGACGCAATGTCTTACGACCCCGGCGACGAAGTCGTCTTTCGCTCTTCCGCAACGGCAAAGGCCTGGCGGCTGCAGATCTATCGCGACGATCTCGAACCCGAGATGGTGCATGAGATCGACGCGCTTGACGGCGTGTTCACGGCGACGCCGTCCGATGCCTATCGCAATGGCTGCAACTGGCCCGTCGCGCATCGCTGGACATTGCCGCCGGATCTGCGCTCGGGATTCTATCGCGTGGTCTCGTCGTGCGAACGAGCGAACGGGGCCCGCTTCGTCCAGCATCATTTCTTCGTCGTGCGCCCGACCGAGGCGACGCGGCGCGCGAAGATCCTGATGATCCTACCGACCGGCACCTGGACCGCGTACAATGATTTCGGCGGTGCCAATCATTATTTCGGGGTCGAAGGTCCTGACAGGGACGAGCCCTCGCCGGTGTTGTCGCTGCAGCGGCCGTGGACGCGCGGCGTGGTCTGGCTGCCATCAGGTGCGCCGCGCATCTGCGCCGATCCTGTACCCGAGATGGGTGACGCGCCGCGCTACCCGATGAAGGAGTGGGCTTTCGCCAACGGCTTTGGCCAGTATTACGCAGCCTCGGGCTGGGCCCAGTTCGACCGGCATTTCGTGCACTGGGCGCAGAAGGAAGGCTACGCCCTCGATATGATCACCCAGACCGATCTTCACTACCGGCCCGAACTGCTCGACGCCTATCCTTGCGTCACCATCATCGGCCATGACGAGTATTGGACGTGGGAGATGCGGGAGGCGATCGAGCGCTATGTGGAAGGCGGCGGGCGGCTCGCGCGCTTCGGCGCCAATTTCCTGTGGCAGATCCGGCTCGAAGAAGATGGCAAGCGCCAAGTCTGCTACAAGTTCAAGGCTATCCACAAGGACCCGGTCGTCGGCACGGACCGTGCGCGTCTGATGACGTCGGCCTGGGAAGACCGCAACGTCCGTTGGCCCGGCGCCTCGACGGTCGGCGTGAACGGCGCGCACGGCCTCTACGCATCCTGGGGCGGCTTCGCGCCGAGCGGCCAAAGAGGCTTTACCGTCTATCGCCCGGAGCATTGGGCCTTTGCCGGCACAGGGCTGCACTATGCCGATATCTTCGGCGACAAGCAGCACATCTTCGCCTACGAGGTCGACGGGCTGGACTACACGTTCCGCAACGGCCTTCCTTTTCCGGTCCCGGCCGAGGGGCAGCCCGAGACCATCCAGATCCTGGCGATGGCGCCGGCCGTCCTGGCCGAGGACGAGCCGCCAGGTGAGGGCTTCCGCTATTACGTGCGCAGTAGCGACCTCGAAGGCCTGGTGGAATGCATCACCGGCGAGGTCACGCCCGAGGGATTGGCCCGTTACAAATACGGCTCGGGCATGATGGTGCACATGACCCGCGGCAAAGGCGAGGTGCTGACGGCGGCGACCTGCGAATGGGTGATGGGGCTGAAGCGCGGCGACCCGTTCACGCAGCGGATCACCCGCAACATCCTCGATCAATTCACTGCGCCCCGTTCCGCGTGAGCGGTTGTCAGCGGCGCTTGGCTTTCGCGCGCGCTGCTTTGGATGGCGGTGCGGCGCGCGTTTGCGTCGCTTCAATCTCCACGTCCTCGTCAATGGCCGTCTCTGGAGTCATGAAGCGCGTGCCGCCATGCTTCTCCAGCAACCGGACGAGGTTCTGGCCGCCCTCCATCATGTCGGCCTGGATCGACTCGCGAACCTTGTCCGGCCGGCGCTGCCGCAGATTCTTGAGAACAGACAGATGCTGATGTTCGTTTGGATAGGTGGGGGGCGCGTGCGGGTAATGGAAATTCAACAAGGGTCCGTTGCGCATCCAGATATCGTCAAGGATGGCGAGCACTTCGGGAAGACCCGATCCATCATAGAGCCCGCGGTGGAATTGCCAGTTGGCGCGGACCGCGTCGGACCATCTGCGCTCCTTCTCTGCGCTGATCAGCTCGCGGTGAGTGGCCTCCATCTTGTCGATATCGGCTTCGGAGATGCGCGTGGTTGCGTGCTCGGCGGCAAGTCCTTCGAGAAACAGCCTAACGGTTCTGAGCTCGATATATTGCTTCGCCGTCATGTGGGCGACCATGATCGAGCGTCCCGCCTGCATCTCGAGCGCACGACCGCGCACGAGCTGCATCAGGGCTTCGCGGATCGGTGTCTCCGACACGTTCATGGTCGCGGCAAGGTCGCGAATCTTGAAGCGATGGCCCGGCCAGAACCGGCCTTCCATCAGCGCCTGACGCAGATTGTTGTAGACCAGGCTCGTCAGGCTGTCGCGAGCCACCGGGCCCACGCCGCCTTCACCATGTCTCTGGTCAACGTCAGCCATTCTCGGTCCCCGAAAGGTCTGGGCCGTTTCGGCAATCCGCGCCGATACGGAGTCGGAATCCGGACCCTAGCCTCGACAAGAGGGTCTACGGGTCTGGGCCGGTAAAGCAACAATTCCCTTGTCATCGACAACATAATATATGATATATCAAAATTAGAAGAGAGAGAAAGAGAAGGCATGCCGGAACTGATCAGGACAAGGGATGCTGCCCTGCGGGCGCGGGCCGAGAAGGTCGTGCCAGGCGGGATGTGGGGACATCTCCACGCGGCCAAGTTGCCGGAGACGTATCCGCAGTTCTTCAGCCGCGGCGAGGGCGGCGTGCTCTGGGATGTCGACGGTCACCGCTACGTGGACTTCATGTGCAGCTGGGGTCCCAACCTGCTCGGCCACCATCATCCCGAGGTGGAGGAAGCGGCCGAGCGTCAACGGCGCGACGGCGACTGCCTCAACGGTCCGGCCGAGATCATGGTCGAGCTGGCTGAACTCGTCGTCGACACGGTGGGCCATGCCGATTGGACCCAGTTTCAGAAGAACGGTACCGATGCGACGACGACATGCGTCACGATCGCAAGGGCTGCAACGGGTCGGCGAAAGATCCTCGTCGCCAAGAAGGCCTATCATGGTGCCGTGCCGTGGTGCTCACCGTCGCTTCTCGGCGTGACCGCGGAGGATCGCGCTCATCTCGGATATTTCACTTTCAACGACGTCGAGAGTCTCGAGGCGGCGGCTGACGCGGCGCGCGATGATCTTGCTGGAATTTTAATTTCGGCATTTCGCCATGATCTCGGGGTTGACCAGGAACTTCCAACCCTAGAGTTCGCGCGTGCGGCGCGTCGCATCTGTGACAGCAAGGGGGCGGCGCTTATCATAGACGAAGTTCGCGCCGGCTTCCGCCTCAATGCCGCGGGTAGCTGGGAAGGGCTTGGCGTTCGGCCCGATTTATCTGCCTGGAGCAAGGCGATCGCCAATGGTCATGCCCTGGCGGCTGTGACCGGTGCCGACTGGCTGCGTCGTGCTGCGTCCCAGGTCTTCGTCACGGGGTCATTCTGGGCCGGCGCCGTCGCCATGGCTGCTGCCGTCGCGACATTGAAGATCGTGCACAGGGACGATGTGCCGACCCGCCTTGCGCAGCTCGGGCAAACGCTGCGTGATGGCCTCGAGACGCGTTCCCGCCAGTTCGGTCTTTCGATCCGCCAATCGGGGCCGGTGCAAATGCCGACCCTTTTGTTTGAAGAGGACCCGGACTACCGGAAGGGTTCAGCCTTCTGCAGCGCGATGCTTGCTAGGGGCGTTTACTTCCATCCCAAGCACAACATGTTCCTCTGTGCCGCTCATACCGAGGCCGACATCGCCGCTGCTCTCCAGGCGGCAGAGCACGGCTTTGCAACTGTGGCGGCGCTTTGATTGTCACGTGGTGCAAAGACGAATGCCCCATGTTCGGTCGAATAAGCCCAGTGGTGCGACCAGTAAGCGGTTATGTTCTTTACCGTCGCTATCTCTCAATTAGGGTTTCCGAAATATTGGGTCTCGCTATCTAGCGGACCAGGGACTCGAACCCCGCAAAACTAGAGTCGCGGGATGGTCGGAGCCGATCATTCCTGGCGAGATGCTACGGCAACGTCGTGCCCTTCGGCACGCTGCGAAATGGTCATTTTGGTCCGCGAGATCGCTCTGGTTTGCCTCATGATGGCGCTGGGAGCGCCGCAGACGAAAGGCGATACGATCGCCATCAGCGCATTTTCAAGGATGTGAAATTCACCTCGCGCGGATCGTTTCGTTTGACAGCGCACACCTCCACCAAGAAATGTCGGAGCCGGCGGCGAGCAACATCAACAATGGCCGCCCCGCAGGATTACGGAGGAAGCGTCAGTGCTCGGCTTGATGCAGGATCGACCGTTACTGATCTCGAGTCTCATCGAGCATGCAGCGCATTACCATCCCAAGGCGGAGATCGTCAGCAAGACCTGCGAGGGGACGATCTATCGCAGCAACTATGCCGGGCTCCGCTCGCGCGCCGCAAAACTCGCAGGGGCGCTGATCAAACTTGGCATCGGGCCAGGCGATCGCGTTGCGACGCTCGCCTGGAACACCCATCGTCACATGGAGCTCTATTTCGCCGTATCCGGGATCGGCGCGGTGCTGCACACCGTCAATCCGCGCCTGTTTCCGGAGCAGATCGATTACATCATCAACCACGCCGAAAATCGGGTTCTGTTGTTCGATATCACCTTTGCGGATCTCGTTCACAAGCTGCGGCCGAATCTGACCACCGTCGAGCATCTGGTCGCGATGACGGACGGCGCGCATCTTCCGGCTCAGCCTCTCGGTTGTCTCTCTTACGAGACGTTGGTCGAGGCGGAAGACGATATTCTGGACTGGCCGGTGTTCGACGAGCGCACCGCATCATCGCTCTGCTACACATCCGGCACGACCGGCAACCCCAAGGGGGTGCTCTACAGTCACCGCTCGACCATCCTGCATTCCTTTGTCGCCTGCGCGAACGATGGTCTCAAGCTGTGCAGTAGCGACAGCGTTCTTCTCGTTGTGCCCTTGTTCCACGTGAATGCTTGGGGAATTCCCTATGCTGCTGCCATGTGTGGGGCCAAGGTCGTGCTGCCCGGTCCCGCTCTGGATGGCAAGAGCATCTTCGAGCTGGCGGCGCAGGAAGGCTGTAACTTCTCGCTCGGCGTGCCGACCGTCTGGCTCGGCCTCTTCAAGTACATCGAGGAAAATCCCGCGCTCGATCTCTCCGCGATCAAGCTCGATCGCGTGGTCGTCGGGGGATCCGCCGCGCCGCGCAGCATCATCGAGAAGTTCCGCAGCATCTTCGGTACATTCGTCATCCACGCCTGGGGAATGAGCGAGACCAGCCCGCTCGGCTCGATCGGCAATCTGCTGCCGGTTCATCGCGATCTGCCTGTCACCGAGCAGGTATCGGTTCAGTGCAAGCAGGGGCGCGCGATCTATGGCGTCGAGCTCAGGATCGTCGACGAAGACGGAACACCGCTTCCGCATGACGGCGCAAGCGCCGGAAACCTGATGGTGCGCGGCCCATGGGTTGCCGCGGGCTACTTCAAGGGGGAGGGCGGCGCAGTGTTGGATGCCGAAGGCTGGTTCGCGACTGGCGATGTCGCGACGATCGATCCCGACGGCTACATCCAGATCACCGATCGCTCGAAGGACGTGATCAAGTCCGGCGGCGAATGGATCTCCTCGATCGATCTCGAGAATGTCGCGGTTGCCCATCCGGCCGTACAGGAGGCAGCGGTCATCGGTCTGCCGCACCCGAAGTGGCAGGAGCGGCCGCTCCTGGTCGTGGTCCGAAAGCCAGACACCGATCCCGCGCGCGCGGACATCCTGGACTACATGTCCGTCCGCGTCGCCAAATGGTGGTTGCCCGACGACGTCGTCTTCGTGAACGAGTTGCCCCACACCGCAACCGGAAAGCTGCAAAAGACCAAGCTGCGCGAACTGTTCAAGGATCATGCGTTGCCGAACTGAGCCCGGCGCACCGCTGTGCGCCCGCTGAAAAAGGTGCCACAGAAAAGCAGAGACCATGCCCAAACTGATGCTCGACGATCCCGATGGTACACTCGTGATGCTTAGCGACAGCGTCACCGGCTTTGCCGGCCGCTTTCCGGGAGCAAAGGCAATGCGCGAGAGGCGCGGACGCGGCGGCACCATGGACCCGCTGATCTGGTCTGCGATGGCTGAAGCGGGCTGGATCGGATTGTTGCTGCCGCAGGAATGCGGTGGCGCGGGCCTCGGGCTGCGCGAGCAGACCGTGCTTAGTGAGGCGCTGGGGCGAGCGTTGATCGCCGAGCCGACCGGTGCAGCCTCCGTCTTCGCTGCGACGCTGGTCGGTGGAGCTTCGCCGGGTGCGGAGCGCAGCCGTCTTGCGGCTGGAATGACCAGCGGCGAGATCATTGCCGTACCGGCATGGACGTCCGGTGCGAAGCCGATGACCGCACGCAGCGTCAATGGCAGCATCTTGCTGTCGGGCGAGATGCGCTTCGTCGATGCCGCGCGTGCAGCAACGGACTTCCTTGTGGTCGCCCGGAGCGCCGACGGCGTCATACTCCTCAGCGTCGCTGCCGATGCGCCAGGTTTGGCGATTTCGGAACGGGCCGGAGTTGACGGCGGTGCGCTTGCGACCATCTCGTTCTTCGATTGTGCGGTGCCGGCGGATCGCGTGCTGTCGCGCGCGAACCGCTGCGAGGATCTGCTCCGGCGGGCCATCCGGCATACGCGTCTGGCACTCGCCGCCGAGCTGACCGGAGTGGCGTCGAAAGCGCTAGAGCTCACCATTGCCTACACGAGCGACCGCGTGCAGTTCGGCAAGCCGATCGCCAGCTTCCAGGCCATTCAGCATCGGCTTGTCGACATGTGGATCGAGGCGGATTTTGCGGCTGCCGCCGTGGTCAACGCGGTCGATGCATTACAAGCAAAGGATGACGATGCGGCGGAGCTCGCGGTGCTGGCGGCCAAGGCGCGCGCTGGCGAAGCCGCATTTTCGATCTGCCGGCGCGCGGTGCACCTTCATGGTGCCATGGGTTACACCGACGAATGCGATATCGGGCTCTATCTGAAACGCGCCATCAATCTCAATGCCATGCTGGGCCAACCTGAACAGCTGCGCCTGGAATTTGTCGAACGCGAAAGCGGCTATGGCCGCGGGAGGACTTAATGGACAACAATCTGATCAAGACCGAGATCAAGGATCACATCGCGATTGTAACGATGGATGCGCCACCGGTGAACGCACAATCCAAGGAGTTCGTCGAGGAGTTCATCGCGGTCTTCGACGAACTGAACGAGACCCCGTCGGTGCGGGTGATCGTGTTGACCGGCGCCGGAAAGACCTTTTCGGCGGGAGCCGACATCAAATCGCGCGGCAAGGTCGGCGCGGTGCCGGGCGACACCTATCGGCATCTGCGGCGCGCTCGCGAGGTAGGCTTCTGCATCATCGAATCCAACAAGCCGGTGATCGCGGCGGTGAATGGCCCGGCGCTGGGAGCCGGCCTCGGCCTCGCGCTTTGCTCGGACATCATCCTGGCGTCCGAGAATGCGGTCTTCGGCCTGCCGGAGATCGATGTCGGGCTGATGGGTGGGGTGCGGCATACGATGCGGATCATCCCGCATACGCTGGCGCGCCGCATGGTGTTGACCGGTTACCGGGTGCCTGCGGCCGAGCTCTATCGCCGTGGCATCATCGAGGACTGCCTGCCCCGGGAAGAGCTGATGCCGTCAGCCATGAGGATGGCGGCCGAGATCGCCAAGAAGAGCCCGATGGCGCTGAAGCTTGCCAAGCGCGCGATCAATACGGTCGAAACGATGGGCCTGAAGGACGGCTATCGTTTCGAGCAGAACCTCACGGTGGAGATGACGCAGCACGAGGATTCCAAGGAAGCGATGCGGGCTTTCATGGAGAAGCGCACGCCCGTTTTCAAGGACGTGCTTTGATGGCGCCCGACTGGAACGAGGTTCCCGACGAGGAGTTCAGGTCGGTCTTTCGTACGTGGGTCGACCAGAACTGCCCCGCCCATCTCCGGTACATGCGCAAGCAGCGTCCACTCTTCAACGAAGTCGCCGAATGGTACCATGCGCTGGCCGCCAAGGGGTGGCTGGCGCCCACCTGGCCCCGGCAATATGGCGGCATGGGCCTCTCGGCGGCCAAGCACATGATCTATGTCGAGGAATGGGGACGTCTCGGCTGTCCACGCATTCCGGATCATGGTATCGGCCTGGTCGGTCCGCTCCTGATTCAGTACGGCACTGAGGAACAGAAGGCTCACTACCTGCCTTGCATCCTGTCCGGCGAGTACGTCTGGTGTCAGGGTTATTCCGAACCCAATGCAGGATCTGATCTCGCGAGCCTCAGGACATCCGCTGAGCTGGATGGCGACGTGTTCGTGGTGAACGGACAGAAGATCTGGACCACGCTCGCCCATTGCGCCAACTGGATCTTCGTCCTCGTCCGTACCGAGCGCGACGCCAAGGTACGCCAGAAGGGTATCACCGTTCTTTTGCTCGATTTGACCTCGCCCGGCGTTCGTGTCCGGCCGATCGAAAATCTGCGCGGCGAGACAGATTTCTGCGAGGTCTTCTTCGATAACGTGCGTGTGCCGCTGAAGAACCTGGTTGGCAAGATCCACGAGGGTTGGACCGTCGCGAAGTCGGTGCTCGGCCACGAACGTATCTTTCTCGGCGCGCCGACGCGGCCGGAATATGCGCTCGAACGTCTGCGGCGGCTTGCAGAAGCACGTGGCGCGTTCGAGGATCCCGCGTTTCTGTCTCGTTTCGCGCGGTTGCGGCTAGACCTCTACGATCTCGGATCAGCCTTCGAGCGCTATGCGAAAGTCCTGCGTGCGGGCGGAGAACTTGGCGCCGATGTCTCCGCTCTCAAGATATTCACGACGGAGCTTTATCAGCGGATCACGGAGGAAATGCTAACTGTCGCAGGCGAAGAGGCGAGATTTGCCGACGATCTCGGCGCCGGAGACGTCGACATCGATGCGATGAATCTCTTTCTCGACTCCCGCGCGCCCGCGATCTTCGGCGGCTCCAACGAGATTCAGCGCAATATCCTGGCCAAGGCAGTGCTCCAACTTCCCGGTTGATTGCCGCGTCAGAAATCGATGTCGACCGGCTGCTCGAGGTCGTTGTCCTTCTTGACCGACTTCGCCGCGCGCTGAAGGACGGCGAGGTAACGATCAAAGTTCTGCCGGATACGCTCGGCGGCGCCGCCGAGGCCGAGTACGACCGGCTGGTTTTGGATCGTCACGGGCAGCAGCACGCAGATGGTCCCGCCACCGAGAATGGGAATGTTTTCGGCCGAGCACCATCCTTTGCCGCGGATCTTCCGAATGCGGTCCATCATGTCCGACAGCTTCACGCGATCCGATGCGTTGGGGGTGGCGATATTCGCACGGCGAATGATGTTGTCGGCCTTCTCGTCCGACATCGTCGACATCAGGAGCCAGCCAAGCGCCGACTGAGTCAATGGGCGCAGTGTCCCCTCATCCACATGGAAGCGGAGCGGGTGGATTGATTGGACGATCTTGACGTATTGCAGATAGACGTCGTTCGTCGTGCCGATCGAGACTGTTTCGCCGGTCGCCGCATGGACGTCGTGCATGGCCTCGAGCGTGCGGCTGTCGCCGAAGAGAGTACGCGGAATCCAGTCGCCGAGCGACGTCACCTTGGGTGTTGGAAAATAGACGCGCATTCGCCGGTCGTAATTCAGGTAGCCCATGGTGACGAGGGTCTTGAGCAGGACCGTCGTGCTTGACGGCGGATAGCCGAGCGCGAGCCCGATCTCCGACATGGCGCGCGGCTGGCGGACGTTCATGAAGAACTGAAGGATCTCGAGCGCGCGAAGCGCTGACTTAACGGTGGATGTCCCGCCCGGTACCGCTGCGGACGTCGTTGCTGCCGCTTGCATCACTGGGTCCTCATCGTCGCTGCAAAATTCACGGATATGAAAGTCAGCTTCGCATATGAATTATGTTTGGTTTGCTCCAACAGCGCATGACATGCTGCCCGCAGTCAAGTCCAACGGCGCGATACGACGCCGCGGGCGCTGAGCTGGAGGACGTCATTGGGAAGCGGCAGGCTACAGGGGCGCGTGGCGCTCGTCACCGGCGCAGGGCGCGGCATCGGCCGCGCCATCGCAGAAGCCTTTGCGCATGAAGGCGCCGCAGTCGGGGTGCTCGATCTCAAGGCGGAAGTCGCAGATGTTGCGGCGCACTCTATCGTCTCGGAGGGTGGCAAGGCCGTAGCGATCGTCGGCAATGCGGGATCGCGGGCCGACGTTTTTGCGGCAGTCGATCGTCTCCTCAGGACCGTTGGTCCGCCGACAATCCTGGTCAACAACGCGATGTGGAATCGCTACGGGCCGCTGGAGCAGCAAACCGAAGAGATGATCGGCCGGATGATCGATGTCGGCCTGAAGGGTGTGATCTGGGGTTACCAGGCTGTGCTCGAGCCAATGACTGCGGCCGGGGGCGGAGCCATCGTGAATATTGGATCGCCATCGGCCGTGCTCGCGATGGCGAATGGCGTGATGTACAGCGCAGTGAAGGCCGCGGTGGCGGGCGCGACGCGATCCGCCGCGGCCGAGTTCGGGCCGCGCCGGATTCGTGTCAACGCGATCGCGCCCGGGCCGACGCCGACGGACGGCGCCAATCTTGTCGTCAGCGAAGAAGCCTGGGAGCGGCGCCGCGCACGCGTGCCGATCGGCCGTCTGGGCGAGCCGCGCGACGTGGCGAACGCAGCCGTGTTTCTTGCCAGCGATGAGGCGAGCTTCATCACCGGCGACATGCTGTTTGTCGACGGAGGAATTACCTACGCGTTCTCTTGAGTGCGCATCAATCGTTCATTGGCGGCCCACCACAACAAAAAGAGCCGCGGACCGTAAGGAGGAGCATATGAGACTCTCGGTTAGCTATGTCGCCGCTGTGGCGATCTTGTTGAGCGCAATTTCGTGCCCTGCAACGCCGGTCCGCGCGCAGGGGATTTCCGGGGACGTCATCAAGATCGGCATCATGAACGACCAGGCCGGTCCTTATTCGGATAATTGCGGGCCGGGTTCGGTCGTCGCCGCACGTCTCGCGATCAGCGACTTTGGCGGCGCCATCAACGGCAAGAAGATCGAGCTCGTTGTGGCCGACGATCAGAACAAGCCGGATATAGGGATGGCCATTGCCTTGCGCTGGCTGGACAACGAGAGGGTGGACGCGATTGTCGGCTGTTCGGCGTCCTCGATCGCGCTGGGCGTGCAGGACATCATGAAGAACCGGAAGAAGCCGTATCTCCTGGCGGGAACCGCGGCCTCAATGTTCACGAACGAAAAATGCTCACCGATGACGACGCAATGGACGATGGACACCTATGCGTTGCCCAAGGCGACGGTGAAATCGCTGCTCGCACGAGGGCTCGACACCTGGTTCTTCGTCACCGTCGACTATTCGTTCGGCAAGGCCTGGCAGGCCGATACGACGAACTTCATCAAGGCCGATGGCGGCAAGGTCGTCGGCTCCGTGCTTCACCCGCTCAATTCCTCGGATTTCTCCTCGTTCCTGCTGACGGCACAGGCGAGTGATGCAAAGGTCATTGCGCTCGCCAATTCGGGATCGGACTTCGCCAATGCCATGAAGCAGGCACAGGAATTCGGGTTGACGCAGAAGCAGCAGCTTGCCCCGCTGGGTCTGTTGCTCAATCAGACGCATAGTATCGGCCTGCAGGCGCTGCAGAACGTGCGCCTGACGACGCCCTTCTACTGGGACATGACGGACGAGACGCGCGCCTTTGCGAAGCGATTTCAGGCGGAATTCAAAGACCGCGTCCCGAACGAGGCGCAAGCGAGCACCTACAGCGCGATCACGCACTATCTCAAGGCGGTCGCCGCGACGCAGACCGACGACGGCGAAGCGGTGGTGCGGCAGATGAAGACGACGCCCATCAACGATTTCGAGATGAAGAATGTCAGCATCCGTGCCGACGGCCAGGTGATGCGGCCGCTCTATGCCGCGCGCATCAAGGCGCCGGCGGAGTCGAAATATCCTTATGACTACTACGAGATCACGTCGACCATTCCGGCCGAGGACGCCTGGCGCCCAGCCTCGGAGAGCACCTGCGATCTGCTCAAGACCCAGTGAACCAAGAGAGTATAAGCGGGACTGCTTGATGGCGCTGCAAGTGAGCCGGATATCGGCGACAGCTGCCCAGTTGGGTGAAAGCCCGCTCTGGGATGCCGAGCGGCAACGGCTGTATTGGGTCGATGGCGTCGCGCGTCGCGTGCATGCCTATGAGCCAGCGAGGGGTGACACGCGGCATTGGGATGTCCCGTCCATGATCGGCTCTGTCGCGCTTGTCCAAGGCGATGCGCTGGTCGTCGCGCTCGTGGACGGCATTTACCAGCTCGATCTCGGCTCCGGCTCACTGACATCGCTGTTCTTGCCCGAGCCTCGCGATATCCGCGTGCGCTTCAATGACGGCAAGGTGGATCGTTGGGGACGGTTTCTCTGCGGCACCATGGGCGTATATGCGGAGCCGTTGGGGCAGCTCTTTCGCATTGACGCTGCCGGTGCGCATACGGTGCTTGCCGATGGCATTCGCATTTCGAATGCGCTTTGCTTCAGCCCCGACGGCCGCACGATGTATTTTGCCGACAGTCTCGACCGCGCAATCCGCGCCTATCGCTATGGGCCCGGTGATAAGCCCGATCGAGAACCCCGGATAGTCATCGACACCGCGCCATATCATTCCGGGCCGGACGGCGCGACCGTCGATTGCGACGGCTGCCTTTGGGTCGCGCTGGTGCAGGTGGGCAAAATCGCGCGGTTTACTCCGGAAGGTACGCTTGATCGTCTGATCGACGCGCCGACCGACTTGCCCTCATCGGTCGCTTTCGGCGGTCCGGATCTATCGACGCTCTATGTCACCTCGATCAAGGATTCAGGATCGGGACGCGCGGTTTCGCGGCACCCGGACGGCGGCTTTCTGTTCGCGATCGAGGGTCTCGGCGTTACCGGTCTGCCGGAAGCGCAATTCCGGGTTCAGCCGAACTCTTTCCCAACCAGGACCACGTCTTGATGCGTCAGCAACCAGCCTCGCTCGATCCGCTCTTCAAGCCGCGGTCCGTTGCCCTGATCGGTGCCTCGGACGATGTCGCGCGCATCGGTGGACGCCCGTTGAGGTACTTGCGCGAGGGCGGCTTCAAGGGCGCCGTCTACCCGGTCAACCCGAAGCGGGATACCGTCCAGGGCATCGGGTCCTACAGCTCCGTCGCGGCGCTGCCGGAGGTGCCTGATGTCGCCATCCTCGCGGTGCCGGCGCAAGGCACGGTCCAGGCGCTGAGGGACTGCGCGGATCGCGGCGTCAACGCAGCCGTGGTGTTTTCAGCGGGTTTTGCCGAGGCAAGCGAGCAGGGGCGTCTTGCGCAGGATGAGATCGCCGGCATCGCTCGCCAGAGCGGCATGCGTGTTCTCGGCCCGAACTGCCTCGGATTGTTCAACGCCGGCATCGGCTATTACGGGACATTCTCGGCGATCCTCGACGCCGCGTTCGTCGAGCCCGGTCCGGTCGCGGTCGTGTCGCAGAGCGGGGCCTACGGCTCGCATATCGCCCACTTGGCGCGCCAGCGCGGCCTTGGCATCGGGCAGTGGATCACGACGGGAAATGAGTGCGACATCGATGTCGCCGAAGCGCTGCGCTGGGTCATTGATCAGGCGGATGTCAAGGTCGTGATGGCCTATGCGGAAGGCATTCGCGATCGCGACACATTCGTCGAGGCGCTGGAGGTCGCGCGCGCGCGGGAAAAGGCCATCGTCTTCCTGAAGGTCGGCCGCTCCGATGTCGGTGCGCAGGCTGTGAGTTCGCACACAGCGGCGCTGGCGGGATCGGACGCCGTGTTCGACGCGGTGCTGCGGCAGTATGGCGCCTATCGGGCGCGGACCACCGCCGAGCACCTCGACGTGGCCTATGCCTGCGCGCGCGGGCTTTATCCCGCGGGCAACAGGTTCGGCATCTTCACGCTGTCAGGCGGCTTCGGCATTCAGATGGCCGATGACGCTTCGGCGTGCGGGCTCGACGTCGCACCGATGCCTGAGGCGGCGCAGGAGGAATTGAAGGCGATGCTTCCTTACGCATCGCCCCGCAATCCCGTGGATGCGACGGCGCAGGCGCTTACCGACCTGCCGCTGATGACGAGCTATATCGCCGCGATGCTCGAGAAGGGCGGCTATCACCTCTTCGCCGGCATTTTCGGCAGCGGACCGGCCAGCCCCACCTTCTCGGCCAAGCTGCGCCAGACGCTGCGGACCGCAACAGCCGGACATGAAGGCCGGGTCCTGGCGCTGTCCATGTCGGCGCCGGCGGAGATCGTTCGCGCCTACGAGAACGACGGTTTCCTGGTCTTCGAGGATGGCTCGGCGCTGGTGAACGCGCTGGCGGCACTGGTCTGGTTTCGCCGCAGCTTCGATGCGGCAAAAGCGACGCGCCCGGCCTCGCCGGCCGCGATGCGCATCGCGCCACCGGACGGCGCGCTCAGCGAGCACGAGGCGAAATCGCTGTTGCGCGCGGCGGCCGGCATTGCGTTTCCGAAGGAAGCGCTGGTGCGGCCCGACGAGGACGCCGGCGCCGCCGCGGCGGCGATCGGCTTTCCGGCGGTGGTCAAGATCTGCTCCCCTGACATCGCGCACAAGACCGAGATCGGCGGCGTCATCGTCGGAGTGCGGAATGAGGCGGAGGCCCGCGATGCCGCGCGAACCATTCTGGCCCGCGCGCGCGACCAGCGGCCGGCTGCGCGGATTGACGGCGTCATCGCCTCACCGATGATCAAGGGCGGCGTGGAGACCATTGCCGGTGTGGTGCGCGATCCGACCTTTGGTCCTGTGGTCATGTTCGGGCTCGGCGGCGTTTTCGTCGAGGTGCTCAAGGATGTGACGTTCCGCGCAGCGCCATTCGACGTTGCCGAGGCGCAGCGAATGATCCACGAGATCCGTGGGTTTGCGCTGCTGGAGGGCGTTCGCGGTGCGCCGCCCACCGATATCGAGGCACTGGCGGAGATGCTGTCGCGGCTGTCGCAATTCGCTGCCGACAATGCCGAACTGATCGAGAGCATCGATCTCAACCCGGTTCTGGCGATGCCGCGCGGCGAGGGCGTCATGCCGCTCGATGCGCTGCTGGTCCCGTGCAGATCCGGGTCTTGAGCATGGCGAATCTGGCTGGGGGAAGAGATATGACGATCGATACAGCGAAGCTCACCGAACTCCTGGACCGCGAGGCGATCCGCGATTGCATCTATCGCTATTGCCGCGGAGTCGACCGGGCCGATGAGGCCACGCTGCGCGGCACCTATTGGCCCGACGCCACCGATCAGCATGGCATCTATTCCGGGCCGGTGGAGGGCTTCTTCCTTTGGGCCCGCGAGATCTTCAAGAGCGGCGCGCGCAACGTCCATCAGGTCGGCAACCTTCTGATCGAATTCGTCGGCCCGACGCGAGCCGTGGTTGAGACCTACTTCCTCGCCATGCAGCGCGCTCACGGCAAGGACGGCGTCGTACGGCAGTACGTGATGGCCGGGCGCTACTGCGACCTGTTCGAGAAGCGCGGCGGGGAATGGCGGGTCGCGCGGCGCATCGTGACGTTTGACTGGGTGGAAGAGCAGGCCGTGCCGACCGAGGGCGAGGAGGTGCGTTTTGGCCCGCGGACGCCGATCGGAACGCGGCACCCCGAGGATCCCATCTATGAAGTTCTGGCCGATGCGCGCGCTCTGCGCATGTAGGTAAACGCATCGAAGGAAGTGGGCGATGCAAAAGGCAAGGCGCGTTGTCATCATCACCGGAGCGGCCGGTGGCGTCGGCCGGGCGCTGCTCGAGGCCTTCCATCGGGACGGTGATGTCATTGCGGCCGTCGATCTGCCTGGCACCGACGTCGGCGATATCACGGTTGCGCTCGGCGGCGAGCATGCGGCGTTCTATTGCGACGTGGCTTCTGAAGACGAGGTTGTGGAGCTCGTCGCCGCGATCGAGCGGCGGTTTGGACGGATTGACGTTCTCGTCAACAACGCCGCGCTCGGGCCGACCATGGCGGCGACGACAGACACGGACGTCGCCTCGTTTCGCAAGGCGTTGAGCGTCAACCTGCGCGGCCCCTTCGTGCTGGCGCGCGAGGCGGCGAGGCGCATGACTGGGCACGGCGGGGTGATCGTGAACATCGCGTCGCTGGCCGGCGTCCTCGGTAATCCCAAGCGCAACGCCTATGCGGCGTCCAAGGCGGGGTTGATTTCGGCGACGCGGTCGCTCGCTTGCGAATGGGCAAAACATGGCATTCGCGTCGTGGCGGTGGCGCCGGGCTATGTCCGCACGCCCATGGTTGCGGAGTTGGAGCGCTCCGGCAAGGCGAACCTCGAGCTGGTCCGGCGGCGCGTTCCACTGGGGCGCATGGGACGCCCGGACGAGATCGCCGCAGCGGCGCGCTTCCTCGCTTCGCCGGACGCAGGGTATGTCACGGGCGCAGTCCTTGCCGTCGACGGCGGCTGGCAATCCTTCAATCAGCCCGGCGACGCGCATCCTCCGGTCATGGGGGCGCCGGACGCCGAACTGAAAAAGCCCGGGCCGGCGCTGAAGGAGCGTATCGTGGTGGTGACCGGCGGCGCCAACGGCATCGGGGCGGCGATCGTCCAACGATTTGCGTCCGCCGGCGATACCGTGGTCGTCGCCGACAAGGATGGCGATCGCGCTGCCGAGCTCGTGCGCGCGCTCGGCGCGAAACACATGGCCTTCGTCTTGGACGTCTCCTCCGAACAAGAGGTGCTGGCGGTGTTTGCCACGATCCGGCAGCGCTTCGGTCGCGTCGACGTGCTGGTCAACGATGCCGGGGTGGCCGGCGGTTTCGTGCCGGCGCTCGCGCAGTCCGCGGCGGAGCTCGACAAGGTCTTGGAGGTCAATCTCGTGGGCGCCTTTCTCTGCGCGCGAGAGGCAATCAAGCTGACGGGGAGCGGCGGCGTTATTCTCAATCTCGGATCGATCAACACATTCCTGCCTTTCGCGCCGCGCCACGCCTACGGCGCATCGAAGGCCGCCATCGACATTCTGACGCGGTGCATGGCGGCTGAGCTCGGCCCTGCCGGCGTGCGCACCGCCACCATTGCGCCAGGCTATGTCCGCACGCCGGGCGCGGCTGCGCTTCAGGAATCGGGGCGCATCGACAGCGCGCGGATCCGCCGCCGCGTTCCGCTCGGCCGCTTCGGCGAGCCGGCGGAGATCGCAAACGCGGCTTATTTCCTGGCCTCGCCGGAAGCGTCCTACATCAACGGCTCGATCCTCTATGTCGACGGCGGCTGGACCTCGTTCGGCGATGCCGGCGATGCGAGCACCGCGAGCGATTGAAGACGGCGGAGCAGGCCCGGGTCTTTCATGGATGTGAAACTCACCCTGCGTGGCCTCAAAGCCGTGGTGGCGCCGCAGAACTCATGAGATGGTTTTCAACGTCAGCGCGATCGCCGCGTCAATCGAACCAATAGCGCAAGCGAGGAAATGCCGAGATGAGCAGCAGTGAGGTGGGCGCACAACGCCTGGACGTCGTCGTCGTGGGCGCCGGCTTCGGCGGCTTGTACGCCGTGTACAAGTTCCGGGAGATGGGCCTCAAGCTCGGGGCATTCGAGGCGGGCGGCGATGTCGGCGGGGTGTGGTACTGGAATCGCTACCCCGGGGCGCGCGTAGACCTTCCGAGTATCGACTACAGCTATTCGTTCTGTTCCGAGATCGAACAGGAGTGGACCTGGTCGGAGGAGTTCGCGTCACAACCGGAGCTTCTCGCCTATTTCAACTTCGTGGCTGACCGGCTCGACCTGCGCAAGCACTATCAGTTCAACACCCGCGTCATCAGCGCGATCTGGGACGAGACACGCAAGCTGTGGAAGGTGACGACCGATCGCGGTGAGACCGTCGAGGCGACTTACTGCGTGATGGCGACAGGCCCGTTGTCGATCCCCATGGATCCCCAGATTCCGGGCCTTGCGCGCTACAGGGGCGAGTTGCTGCGCGCCGGCAAGTGGCCGCACCATCCGGTCAGCTTCGCCGGCAAGCGCGTCGGGGTGATCGGCACGGGGTCGACCGGCATCCAGATCGTCCAGGAGGTCGGCCGGAAGGCCGGCGAGCTCTTCGTCTTCCAGCGCACGCCAAGCTTCACCATGCCCATGCGCAATCAGACGCTGGAGCCGGACTACGTAGCCGAGGTCAAGCGCAACTACGCCGGGATCCGCGAGGCCGCCCGTAACAGCCCGAACGGCGGCGTGCGTCCGTGGACCACGCGCGCCTTCTTCAGCGTGACGCCGGTACGGCGTCGCGAACTCATGGAAGACGCCTGGAAGGCCGGCGGCCTTGCGATGCTTGGGACCTTCACCGATCTTCTGAGCAACGAGGAGGCCAATGAGCATGTCGCCGAGTTCGTGCGCGGCAAGGTCAGCGAGGTCGTCAAGGACCCCGTCACCGCCGAAAAGCTCAAGCCCCGCGGCTATCCCATCTTCGCGCGGCGGCCGTGTCTCGACACCGAATATTACGAGACGTTCAATCTGCCCAATGTCCATCTGATGGACTGCGTCACCGAACCGATCCTCGAAATCACCGAGAAGGGTGTGCGGACGGAGGCCGGAGAAACCGAGCTCGACATGCTGATCCTCGCGACCGGCTATGATGGGCTCACCGGTGCGCTGACGGCCTTCGACGTTGTCGGCCGTCATGGTGGCAAGGTGAACGATAAATGGAAGTATGGGGCGAAGTCGTATCTCGGCCTGATGATGGAAGGTTTTCCGAACCTGTTCATGACCACCGGCCCGAACGGGCCGGCGGCGCTCGCCAACATCGTCAGGATCAGCGAGAACGACGTCGACTGGATCGCGAACCTGATCACGCACATGGTCGATCGGGGCCTTGCGACCGTCGAGCCGACCAAGGCGGCGGAAGACGGCTGGATGGAGCTCGTCGCGCGGCTCGCGCGGCGCTCGCTGCTCAACAAGGCGAAGACCTGGTATCTCGGCGCCAACGTCAAGGACAAGCCGCTCGGGCTTACGCTTTTCACGGGTGGATTTCCGAAGTACACGGACTATTGTGCCGCCGCCGCGCAAGCGGGGTATCGCGATTTCGTGTTCGAGCGCGGACGAACGCCAGTGGCGGCCTGAGGTCGAGATCGTGCACAGTTCGGAACGTTGAGCTTTGGGAAGGCGCTCGGCTCGTTGCGGTGTTCCGAAGTGCAACGTCGAATGAAGGTCGGAGCTAACGCGCGCTCCTGAACAGGCAGCCGGTCCCGCCGCCGAGTTGGTTCAAGCGTTGTGAGGCACCCCGGCCTGGCCGATTGGCGACGCGTCCCCGCGAAGCAAAGATCATCTCGCGGACCGAGTGCATCTGGGAGACAAGCGAAGAATTCCGGTGTCCTCGCAAAGAGTGCGGCAAAAGCCTCATTGTCATTAATTTGATGCATTAATTAATAAAATAGCCGAATAAATAAATAATTGGACAGAAGCTTTAATTTAAAATAGATATTGATTTAATGAGGCGAATGACCGTGGCGCTTCCTGATCGCGGTCGTCGCTTCTGAAGCCGCGAATATTGCAGAATCAATAATTGCCAAGACGCGGCCGGCCAAGCACCGACCGCGATGGGCAGGGGGATACCGCTCCAGATCTTTTCACGCAAATTGGCAGCAGTTGATCGATTGTCGCTGGTGGACGTAACACCCTCCGAGCGAGCGCTATCAGTTTGCGTGAATTGATTTTCCGGCGACGCTCTCTGCTCTGCATTGACAGACGAGGGTCGCGAATGACGTGCACGCATTTTGTAGCAATGTTGGGCCGGGCTCGGGCAGTCTCGAATTCTTCTCCGTCAATCTGCGATCCTTCGATCCAGCCAAGTTTGCGGTTTGCAAACATGGCGGCTGTCGGGCGCGCGACCGTTTTCACGACATCCGCTCGCGGGCCCGGAGCGACCCTGGCCTCGAGCAGAGTTGAGCGGCACGTGTTCTCTTTGCACATTTTCGAAGCGCTGAGCGGGACGGTAGGCACCCTGGGCAGCTTGGCATTTTTCTTCAGCAACATAGGCAAGGCAACGGCCGATTATCCCCGCGCCATTGTGCAATTTGTGCCGGTCCGTGAATGCGGGCGGCGCATCACCCAGAGGATTTAAGCTATGGCGACGCAGACAACGGGCGGCGGCAGCACGGTTTCGTTCGGCAATACTCCGCAAGCCAACTCGGACATTTTCTCGTTTACGGAAGACGCCGGCAACATTCTCATCTTGAACGTGCTGGCAAATGACCTTGGGGGCGCGGCCAAGACGCTGTTCTCGCTGGACGACGGCACGAGCGCCTCCGCCTCTACCAAGAGCTACGCACCTGCTGATCTGCTGGTCAGGGATGTGGTGTACAGCGTTGACGCAGCCGGCATGGCCGGAACCCGAGACCGCAGCGCGCTCGGTGCCCGCATCTGGATCGAGTCGGACGGCACCATTCACTACGACAAGGGCGACATCAACGCTCAGCTTCAGGCGCTGGCGGTCGGGCAAACGCTGACTGACACATTCACCTACGCGATCCAGCTGGGCAATGGCACGCTCAGCTGGGCGACGGTGACACTCCAGTTCAATGGCGCCAACGACTCGGTCTTCGCGACATCAAGTCCGCAGAGCGGCTCGGTGGTGGAAGACGCGAATGCCACGCCGGATCTCTCGGATTCGCAGAGCGCGGCCGGCACTATCAGTTTCAACGACGCCGATCTCAGCGACACGCATTCCGCCTCGTTCGCGGCAGCCTCTTCCAACACGACTTCGCTCGGCACTTTCTCGCTCGACCCCGTCAACGAGGCGGCCAATGCCGCCAACGGCGCGGTGCAGTGGCACTACAGTTTGAACAACGCGGCTGCGCAATACCTCGCTGCGGGCCAGATCGTCACCGAGAACTTCGTGGTGACGATCAATGACGGCCACGGCTCGACAGCTACCCAGACGGTGACCGTGACCATCACCGGGACCAACGATGCGGCCACGGTCTCTTCCGAGGCGAAGTCCGTCACCGAGGGGAATGCCGCCTCCGCGCTCAACACGAGCGGCCAGCTGACGATTGTGGATCCCGACACGGGCGAATCCCATGTTGTGGCCCAGAGCAACGTCCACGGCACCTATGGCGACTTCACCATCGATGCCAATGGGGCCTGGAGCTACACCGGCAATGGCGCCCACAATGAACTCACCGCCGGCCAGCAGGTGCAGGACCAGTTCACCGTGGTGAGCCAGGATGGCACCGCCAGCGGCACCGTCACGGTGACGATCACCGGGACCAACGATGCGGCGACCGTGAGCTCGGACTCGAAGTCCGTCACGGAAGGCGACACTGCCGCCGCATTGAATGCCTCCGGGCAGCTGACGATTGTGGATCCCGACACCGGCGAAGCCCATGTCGTGGCCCAGAGCAACGCGCACGGCACCTATGGCGACTTCACCATCGATGCCAACGGGGCCTGGAGCTACACCGGCAACGGTGCGCACAATGAGCTCACCGCGGGGCAGCAGGTCCAGGACCAGTTTACGGTCACCAGCCAGGATGGCACCGCCACCGGCACCGTCACGGTGACGATCACCGGGACCAATGATGTCGCGACAGTGAGCTCGGATTCGAAGTCCGTCACCGAAGGCGATACGGCGGCGGCGCTCAACACTAGTGGCCAGCTCAGCATCACCGACCCCGACACGGGCGAGGCCCATGTTGTGGCGCAGAGCGACGTCCACGGCACCTATGGCGACTTCACGATCGATACCAACGGGGCCTGGAGCTACACCGGCAACGGCGAGCACAATGAGCTCACCGCGGGCCAGCAGGTGCAGGACCAGTTCACGGTCACCAGCCAGGATGGCACCGCGAGCGGCATCGTGACGGTGACGATCACCGGGACCAATGACGCGGCCACGGTCTCTTCCGAGGCGAAGTCCGTCAGCGAGGGCGACACCGCGGCGGCGCTCAACACTAGCGGTCAGCTCAGCATCACCGACCCGGATACGGGCGAGGCCCATGTCGTGGCCCAGAGCAACGTTCACGGCACCTATGGCGACTTCACCAGCGGCCAGCTCAACATCACCGACCCGGACACGGGCGAAGCCCATGTCGTCGCCCAGACCAACGTCCACGGCACCTATGGCGACTTCACCATCGATGCCAACGGGGCCTGGAGCTACAGCGGCAATGGCGCTCACAACGAGCTCACCGCCGGCCAGCAGGTGCAGGACCAGTTCACCGTCGCCAGCCAGGACGGCACGGCCACTGGCATCGTGACGGTGACGATCACCGGGACCAACGATGCGGCGACCGTGAGCTCCGACTCCAAGGCGGTGACGGAGGGTGACATTGCCTCCGCGCTGAACACCTCCGGGCAGCTGACGATTGTAGATCCCGACACCGGCGAAGCCCATGTCGTCGTCCAGAGCAACGTTCACGGCACCTATGGCGACTTCACCATCGATGCCAACGGGGGCTGGAGCTACACCGGCAACGGTGCTCACAATGAGCTCACCGCCGGCCAGCAGGTCCAGGACCAGTTTACCGTGGTGAGCCAGGATGGCACTGCCAGCGGCATCGTCACGGTCACCATCACCGGCAGCAACGATGCGGCCACGGTCTCTTCCGAGGCGAAGTCCGTCAGCGAGGGCGACACCGCGGCGGCGCTGAACACCAGCGGTCAGCTGAGCATCACCGACCTGGATACGGGCGAAGCCCATGTCGTGGCCCAGACCAACGTTCACGGCACCTATGGCGACTTCACCATCGATGCCAACGGCGCCTGGAGCTACAGCGGCAACGGTGCGCACAATGAGCTCACCGCGGGCCAGCAGGTGCAGGACCAGTTCACCGTCACCAGCCAGGACGGCACCGCGACCGGCACCGTGACGGTGACCATCACCGGGACCAACGACTCCGCAACCGTCAGCTCGGATTCGAAGGCGGTCACCGAGGGCGACACCGCGGCGGCGCTCAACACCAGCGGCCAGCTCAACATCACCGACCCGGACACGGGCGAAGCCCATGTCGTGGCGCAGAGCAGCATCCACGGCACCTATGGCGACTTCACCATCGATGCCAACGGGGCCTGGAGCTACACCGGTAACGGCGCGCACAATGAGCTCACCGCGGGGCAGCAGGTCCAGGACCAGTTTACGGTCACCAGCCAGGATGGCACCGCGAGCGGCATCGTGACGGTGACGATCACCGGGACCAACGATGCGGCCACGGTCTCTTCCGAGGCGAAGTCCGTCAGCGAGGGCGACACCGCGGCGGCGCTGAACACCAGCGGTCAGCTGAGCATCACCGACCTGGATACGGGCGAAGCCCATGTCGTGGCCCAGACCAACGTTCACGGCACCTATGGCGACTTCACCATCGATGCCAACGGCGCCTGGAGCTACAGCGGCAACGGTGCGCACAATGAGCTCACCGCGGGCCAGCAGGTGCAGGACCAGTTCACCGTCACCAGCCAGGACGGCACCGCGACCGGCACCGTGACGGTGACGATCACCGGGACCAACGACTCCGCAACCGTCAGCTCGGATTCGAAGGCGGTCACCGAGGGCGACACCGCGGCGGCGCTCAACACCAGCGGCCAGCTCAACATCACCGACCCGGACACGGGCGAAGCCCATGTCGTGGCGCAGAGCAGCATCCACGGCACCTATGGCGACTTCACCATCGATGCCAACGGGGCCTGGAGCTACACCGGTAACGGCGCGCACAATGAGCTCACCGCGGGGCAGCAGGTCCAGGACCAGTTTACGGTCACCAGCCAGGATGGCACCGCGAGCGGCATCGTGACGGTGACGATCACCGGGACCAACGATGCGGCCACGGTCTCTTCCGAGGCGAAGTCCGTCAGCGAGGGCGACACCGCGGCGGCGCTGAACACCAGCGGCCAGCTGAGCATCACCGACCTGGATACGGGCGAAGCCCATGTTGTGGCGCAATCGAACGTTCACGGGACCTATGGCGACTTCACCATCGATGCCAACGGCGCCTGGAGCTACACCGGCAACGGCGCTCACAATGAGCTCACCGCCGGCCAGCAGGTGCAGAACCAGTTCACCGTCACAAGCCAGGATGGCACTGCCACCGGCATCGTCACGGTCACCATCACCGGGACCAATGACAACGCGACCGTGAGCTCCGACTCCAAGGCGGTGACGGAGGGCGACATTGCCTCCGCGCTGAACACCTCCGGCCAGCTGACGATTGTAGATCCCGATACGGGCGAAGCCCATGTCGTGGCGCAGACCAACGTCCACGGGACCTATGGCGACTTCACCATCGATGCCAACGGGGCCTGGAGCTACACCGGCAACGGCGCCCACAATGAGCTCACCGCGGGCCAGCAGGTCCAGGACCAGTTTACCGTGGTGAGCCAGGATGGCACTGCCAGCGGCATCGTCACGGTCACCATCACCGGCAGCAACGATGCGGCCACGGTCTCTTCCGAGGCGAAGTCCGTCACCGAAGGCGATACGGCGGCGGCGCTCAACACTAGTGGCCAGCTCAGCATCACCGACCCCGACACGGGCGAGGCCCATGTCGTGGCCCAGAGCAACGTCCACGGCACCTATGGCGACTTCACCATCGATGCCAACGGCGCCTGGAGCTACACCGGCAACGGTGCTCACAATGAGCTCACCGCCGGCCAGCAGGTGCAGGACCAGTTCACCGTCACAAGCCAGGATGGCACCGCGAGCGGCATCGTGACGGTGACGATCACCGGGACCAACGATGCGGCCACGGTCTCTTCCGAGGCGAAGTCCGTCAGCGAGGGCGACACCGCGGCGGCGCTCAACACTAGCGGTCAGCTCAGCATCACCGACCCCGATACGGGCGAGGCCCATGTCGTGGTCCAGAGCAACGTCCACGGCACCTATGGCGACTTCACGATCGATGCCAACGGCGCCTGGAGCTACACCGGCAATGGCGCTCACAACGAGCTCACCGCCGGCCAGCAGGTGCAGGACCAGTTCACCGTCACCAGCCAGGATGGCACTGCCACCGGCATCGTCACGGTCACCATCACCGGGACCAATGACAACGCGACCGTGAGCTCCGACTCCAAGGCGGTGACGGAGGGCGACATTGCCTCCGCGCTGAACACCTCCGGGCAGCTGACGATTGTAGACCCCGATACCGGCGAAGCCCATGTCGTCGTCCAGACCAACGTTCACGGCACCTATGGCGACTTCACCATCGATGCCAACGGGGCTTGGAGCTACAGCGGCAACGGGGCTCACAATGAGCTCACCGCGGGCCAGCAGGTGCAGGACCAGTTCACGGTCACCAGCCAGGACGGCACCGCCAGCGGCACCGTTACGGTCACCATCACCGGAAGCAACGATGTGGCCACGGTCTCTTCCGAGGCGAAGTCCGTTACCGAAGGCGATACGGCGGCGGCGCTCAATACCAGCGGCCAGCTGAGCATCACCGACCTGGATACGGGCGAAGCCCATGTCGTGGCCCAGAGCAACGTCCACGGCACCTATGGCGACTTCACCATCGATGCCAACGGCGCCTGGAGCTACAGCGGCAACGGTGCGCACAATGAGCTCACCGCGGGCCAGCAGGTGCAGGACCAGTTCACCGTCAGCAGCCAGGATGGCACCGCCACCGGCACCGTCACGGTGACCATCACTGGCAGCAATGATGCGCCGGTGCTGAATGCCAACGGCGGTTCACTGTCCTATATCGAGGGTCAGGCGGCGACCGCTATCGATGCGGCGCTGATCGTGTCGGATGTTGACAACACGAATCTGACCGGCGCGACGGTGTCGATTACAGGTAACTTCGCCTCCGGCCAGGATGTGCTCGGTTTTACGAATCAGAGCGGCATCACCGGCAGCTATAACGCCAGCACCGGGGTGCTGACCCTCACGGGTTCGTCGAGTGTGGCGAACTACCAAGCGGCTCTGCGCTCCGTGACTTACTCGAACTCGGGTGACGATCCGTCGGGCGCGACCCGCACCATCAGCTACCAGGTTGACGACGGCCAGACGGTCAGCCACGCCAGCAATATCGTGAGCTCGACAGTTGCGGTCATCCCGGTGAACGACGCGCCGGTGAATACGGTTCCGGGAGCACAGACGACAAACGTCAACACGACAAAGGCGATCACTGGACTTAGCATCTTCGATGCCGACGCGGACGGCGCCAGCGAAACGATCACGTTGTCCGTAACCAACGGCACCTTGACCGTTTCAGGAGGTACCGCAGGGATCAGCGGCAGCGGAACGTCGACGGTGACGCTGACCGGAGCAGTCAGCGCCATCAATTCGACGCTGGCCTCGACGGTCAACTACGTTCCGACATCGAATTTTGCCGGAACGAGCACTCTGACCGTGACAACAAGCGACAATGGCCACACCGGCGCGGGTGGTGCATTGACCGATGTCGATACGGTGACAATTTCGGTCACGAGCCCCAGCCCCTTCGCTCTCACGACCGGCACCGATAGGGTCTTCTTTGTATCGGGCAGCAATACCGTGACCGGCACGCAATCTCCCCTAACGCTGAACAACGGCGACATGCTGACAGGGGGAAGCGGGACGGACACTCTCGTCGTCAGTGGTGGTGGTTTGGGGCCATTCACCTTCGGAGATGGTACAGGAAGCATTGGCCTGACAAATTTCGAAACAATAAGTCTGAGTGACAGCAACAGCGGAAATCACACGGATGCTTTGACATTCCTTTCGACATTCCAAAACGGAGGAACGCTCGCGATCGACGGATCTGGCATCACTGGTAACGGCGACTTGGTCGTAGATGCCAGCGCAGTCACGTCCGGATCGTTTGTCATCATGGGCAGTTCGGGAAACGGCGGTGATGATATCCTCAAGGGCGGTTCAAGCAACGACACGATTAACGGTGGCGCCGGCAATGGCGCGGACAGAATCGTGGGTGGTGGTGGCGCAGATACGCTGACGGGCGGCGGTGGGAACGATACATTCGCCTATCTCGCCGTCACCGACGCCGGTGACCACATAACCGACTTCAGCACCTCAGGCGACAAGCTGGAATTCACGGTAACCGCCGGGCGATTCGTCATTGGTGATGTCGATACGAATGTTGAAAACGTCAGAACGGGCAACAACGCTGCGATAAATCTCGCCAACACGGAAGTCGGCATTAAAACAGACGCATCGGTGACGACAGCAACAGTTCAATCAACGATCAACGGTTACTCGAATATCACGACTGGGGCCCTGTTCGTATTCCACAATTCGACAGTGGGCCACGCGCAAGTCTACTACGATCCCAATCCGAGCGTGGCGGGCGGCGCGATACTCGTTGCAGATTTGGACAATCTGACCACTCTGGCCAGCATCACCGGTACCTTCAGCGCGGCGGACTTCGCGTTTGGAACGGCGCTTGCTCCTGCGGGCATATCGGGGCAGCCCATCAATCTGGGTCTGACCGACTCGCCGGCCGAGGAGGGGCAACTCGCGACGGTCACTGTGGCCAGCATGCCCGACGGCTGGACACTCAATGGTGGGACGCTGCTCCCCGATGGCAAGTGGACGATCGAGACGACCGACGTCAGCTCGCTCATGGTGACATCGCCAGTCAGTTTCGCCGGCGCTCTGCACCTTGACGTGACCGTGACTTGGATGCAGCCGGACGGCTCGGCTGTCATCGAGACATTCGCCGACAATGTTGAAGCTTTTGCAACGGGCTCCCCCATCATCGCCATTTCCGGCAATGACTATCTCACGGCTTCAGATGGCAGCGATTTGCTTGTATTCTCACGGCCGATCGGCCACGACGTCATCTATAATTTCGACATTGCGCATGATCAGATCGACCTGATCGGCCACGCCAGCTTCAAGACCTTCGCCGATGTCCAGACGCATCTGTCTACCGACGATGACGGTTATGCGGTCATTGCGCTGGCCGAGGGTCAAACGATCACTTTGGATGGCGTCGATGCCGCCTCGCTCGCAGCGGACGACTTCGTGTTCGACTTTAAGCCCATCGTCGACAACGTCGCCACAATGACGATCGGCAACGGCGCAATGCTGCCGTTGTCCGGTAACATCCATAATACGGGCACGATCTCGTTGAACTCGACCGGCGCGGAGACCGATCTCCAACTTGTCGGGCACGGCATTTTGCTGGAAGGTGGCGGTCAGGTGCTGTTGTCCGACAATAGCGAGAATACTATCAGTGGAGCTGTTTCCGACGTCACGCTGACCAACATCGATAACACCATTTCGGGAGCCGGACAGCTTGGCGAGGGGACATTGAGCCTTGTCAACCAAGGTACGATCAACGCCACGGGCACCAACGCGCTCGAGATTGACACCGGTAGCAACATCATCGCCAATTCCGGAACGATTGCGGCCAGCGGCAGCGGCGGTCTGGTCATCGACAGTAACGTGGACAATTCGGGGCTGCTGTGGGCGCATGGAGCCAGCATCACTCTCAATGGCATCGTAAGCGGCAGCGGCACCGCACTGATGGATGGCGTGGCTACGATCGAGTTCGGAGCGGCTTCATCTGCGCATGTTGCGTTTGATGCCGCGGCCACCGGGACAATCGTGCTCCATGACTCCTTCGACTTCAGCGGTGTCGTGTCCGGGTTTAACAAAGGTGACCACCTGGATCTGCTCGACGTCTCATTCGGGGACGGCACGACCACAAGTTATGTCGCAAATCAGGCCGGCACTGGCGGAATCCTTTCGGTGACTGACGGAATCCATACTGCCAATATCAGCTTGTTGGGCCAGTACGATCCCGCGAGCTTCCAGACCGAGGCAGACAAGAACATGGGAACGCTGATCAGCTACCACGGGGATCTGGTCTGACGCGTTGCGAGGAGATGGCTAAAGGTGCCGACTGCAAGGCGGTACCTGGTTCGCATGGAGATCCTAACGCCTTGCTGACTGCCCTGATGCATCCCGCCGGTTCCGAGTAGCCGGCATCTCGTCGGGCTTGAGCTATTCCCGCTCCAGTTGCATTTTTAGCACGTCGTGAAATTTGCTCGATGCACGCCGGCCGCGGCGCAGCATCAATTAATATTATTACAGCGATCCTCATCCGTAATAATCCGGTGCTTCTTGCCGACTCCAGCCAGTGCTCTGCCCAGGATGCGGTTGCTGGGTTAGCTATCGTCTTTGTAGTACAACGTTTTTGTTGATTCTTGGATGGTCGCGCCGGGCTCGTTTTGTGATGGATTATTCAAATCAGCCATTAAGACATTAAATGTTGACGATAATAAATATTTAATGGATAGTTTATCGCTGGCGGGGCTGGACATAAATCCGCAGCCGCTGAAGTTGCCGAGGTGTCTGCAAATTCATCTTGAAACAAGGGATTGTTCCTATGTTGCATCATTTCATCGAGACCAAGGAAGCGTTGAAGCGTCTGCGGACGGACCAGGACGGCGTGGTGTCATTCGAGTACATCATCGTCGCGGTTTGCATCGTTGGCGCAGTGGGTGCCGTGTTCGGCGGTGGCGCCGGCGGCCAGATCGGGGCCGCCCTGACGACAGGGATCACCGCCATCACCACAGCCTTCGCCACCGCCATCGCTGGCTGAAACGGCGATTTGACGCCAGAGGGGGGCATCGAAATGTGTCCCCCTCTCGAATGTTCTTTCTGCATCCCCAGTGTGCCTTCCACCTCTTCGAGGCATGCATTTTCATGAGCTCGATTTCATACATCGCCTCAATACTGGAAATCCTGTTGTTGCTCTACGTCGCAACGATCGATGTCGCGACGCGCCTGATCCGAAATGAAATGTGTCTGGCGCTGGCGGCGCTCGGGATCGCCAGTCAATTGCCCAATCCAATGCAAATTGCCGAGTCGCTGATATCGGCCGCGATCCTCTTTCTGCTGCTGTTCGTCCTCTACACCCGGGGAGGAATTGGCGGCGGCGATGTCAAATTGCTGACTGCGCTGGCGATCGGGTTTCCACTGGCCGGCCAGATTCAGCTCCTGACCATAACTGCGCTGGCCGGCGGCGTTCTTGCCCTGGTGCACCTGATGATGCGCCACCTGCCTCATCCCAAACTGGCGCCCGCCAGATCGTCACTCCCGCGCCGCGTCTACGCGATCGAACGCTGGCGCCATTTGCGACACGCCCCGCTGCCCTACGGGGTTGCAATAGCCTGCGGGGGTATTTGGACGATTTTGAGCAAAGGATTGTGAGATGTCATCCGCCTTGCGTCTGTCGATCATCATGGTGCTTCTGCTGGCAACCACTGCGTTCGGGCTGATCGCCTATAACATGAACCTGCCGAAGGCGGAGCCTCCGGCACCCGTACAGGTCACCGAGGCGGCGCCGGCACCAGCAATGGCGCCAGCCCCAACCGCGGGGTACTTTGTAGCGGCACATCCATTGCCGAAGGGCACATTGGTCCGCGAGGAGGATTTCAAGGTTCAGTCGGTGCCGCCGGAGCGCGTTCCACAAGGGGCCATCCTGGAAACGCCCGAGTCCAGGGCCGGGCTTCCCGGCTCGCTAATCCGCAAGTTCGTCGAAGCGGGCAGTCCTGTCACATTGCAGGACATCCTGCGCCCGCGGGATCGGGGTTTCCTCGCAAGTGTGCTCGCACCGGACAGCCGTGCGATCAGCATCAAGGTTGACGAGGAGTCGGGCGTCTCGTGGCTCATCAGGCCCGGCGACCATGTCGATGTCGTGCTGACCCAGGTCTTCGAGAAGGCCGATCCAGTGAAGCGCGCCCTGAGCGAAACCATTCTGCGCAATGTTCGGGTCATCGCCATTGACCAGGAAATCGTGCAGGGCGCGCGACCCATCGGCGGCATGCCAGGGAAGCAAACGCAAACCGTGTCGCTTGAGCTTGCGCAGGAGCAGGTCAAGAGGGTCACGGTTGCAAAGCAGCTCGGAACGCTGTCGCTGGCCGTGCGCGCGGCGGTCGATCAGTGGGACCAGGCGGACACTGGCGCGACGTCGAGCTGCGATGTGTCGCCGGAACTTGCCCGGCAGAATGCTATCGCGGCTCAGAGAACGGCAGTGGTCGTTCATTCGGGCCGCGAGGTCAAGCAATACACAGTCAGGAGAGAGGACGAAGGCGCGCTCGTCAGCTGCGAGGGAGCGCCCGAGGTTATCCAAAAGACCGCAACGGCTATGGATTACACAAATAGGCTGCCGGAGAAACGTTGATGAACATCGCCATAGCTACTCCGCCCGAAGAAGCGACCTCGATCGTTGCACGTAACCGCATCGTTTGCTTCGTGAATGATGAGATCAGCGCGGCGGCTCTGCGCAAGGGGCTCGAAGGCGCCAACCTCTCGATCAGGCGCGGCACCATCCGCAATGCGATACGGATGCTGGAATCCGACACGGACCTGTGCGCGCTGGTAACGGACATCAGCGGCATCGATGATCCCTTCACTGAACTGGAGAGGCTGGCCGGCGTCTGTCCGCCCGATGTCCGCGTAGCTGTGATTGGCGAGAACAGGGAAATCACCTTCTACCGTGAGCTTCTGGAGCTGGGCCTGGCCGAGTATCTGCCGCGGCCGCTCACGCGCGATTTGGTGCTGGACCAGTTGCGCCCCAAGCTGCTGGGCGACGTAGCCGCCAACCAAATCGATCGTGGCGGTCACGTGGTTTCGATCTGTGGGGCGCAGGGCGGGGCCGGCGCCACGAGCATCGCGATCAATCTGGCACTGCAATTGGCCGAAACCACCAAGGCCAAGGTCGCGCTGCTTGACCTCCATCTGCAGGGCGGCGAAGCCGCCGTGATGCTGGGTGTCCGTCCCGGGGCGGGGCTGCGCATCGCCCTGGAGAACCCGATGAGGGCCGACACACTGTTCCTCGAGCGGGCGGCAATCGAAGTCAACGAGCGGGTCTGTCTGGTCTCGGCCGATGAAGATCTCGATGCGCAGCTCGAAATCACGGAAGCCGGCGTACGACACGTGCTGGGCCTGCTCCGTCAACGATTCAACTACATCGTCGTCGATGTGCCCGTGCCGTTTCCCCCGTCGATCTATCCGGTGATTAAGCTTTCCCGTCACGTGATGGTGCTACTCGAGGCCGAGGTGACGGGGCTTCGCAATGCCCACGCGCTGCGCACCGCCGTCGTCAACATTGCCGGCAAAGATCGGGTCTTTACCTTGCTCAACCGGGCCGGTCGTCCCGGTGGACTCCCCAGGGAGGCAGTCGTCAAAGCGATGGGCGCAGAGCCGGACATCGTCATTCCCGATCTCGGCAAGGGGATGACCGAGGCGCTCAATCTGGGAATTCCCGCCCTGAAGCACGTCAGGAAATTGCGACGTCACCTGGCACCGATTGTACGGGAGATCAGCGGTGTCGGCGCCGAGCAGAAGAGCTGGTGGAGGAGGGTGCTCACAGCACATCTGCGATGAAAATATTTGGAAGACGTGAGGAAGAGGCGTCCGTTCTTGTAGCTGCATTAGGGGCTGAGCTGCCTGGTACCGCGGCAGGCTCGCTTCCGTCGATGCCCAACGTTGCTGTATCTGCGCCAAGCGCGCCTCCACCTATGTCAAACCGGCCCGCATCCGCGTCCAGGCGCGACGACCCCCCGATCCACCACCCGATAATACCGGAGTCGTTGCGTGAACGGGTCATCGAGCAGATCGAGCCAGCGGTGGCGGCAACCGTTTCGCGCGAAGTTCTTCGGCGGCAGATCGAGGAAATCATCCATCAAATTGCCAACCAGGAGCGGCTCGAGCTGTCGGGGCGCGAGCAGCTTCAGCTTGCGGACGAGATTGCCGACGACATGACGGGCTACGGGCCGCTTCGTCCGCTGCTGCTCGATCAATCGATCAGCGATATCATGGTGAACGGTCCCAGCAACGTCTACGTGGAGCGAAGCGGCAGGCTGGAACGAATTGCGGTGCGATTCCGCGACAATGATCACATCACCTCCGTCGCTCAGAAAATTGCCGCGCAGGTCGGCCGGCGCGTCGACGAATCCAGCCCGATGGTGGACTGCCGCCTGCTGGATGGCAGCCGCGTCAACATCATTCTCCCGCCGCTGGCGGTCCATAGTCCGTGCATCTCCATCCGGAAATTTCCAAGCCATCGTTTGGATATCGCCGGATTGATCGAAAATGGCTCAATGACCGCGGCCATCGGAAAACTGCTGGAGATCGCCGCCCGGTCTCGGCTCAATGTTCTGGTCTCCGGCGGTACCGGGTCCGGCAAGACGACGCTCCTGAACGCGATGAGTCAATTCATCGATCACAGCGAACGCATCGTCACGATCGAGGATGCGGCAGAGTTGCAGCTTCAGCAGCCGCACGTGATCAGCCTGGAGACCCGGCCTCCCAGTCTGGAGGGCACAGGGCAGGTGACGCAACGCGATCTGCTGGTGAACGCCCTGCGCATGCGTCCCGACCGGATCGTCGTTGGCGAAGTTCGCAGCGCGGAAGCCTTCGACATGCTGCAGGCAATGAACACCGGCCACGACGGTTCGATCTCCACGGTCCATGCGAATAGTACCCGAGACGCCCTGACCCGCATCGAAAACATGGTGCAGATGGGACAAGTCAATCTGCCGTCGCGGGCCATTCGTGCTCAGATCGTCGCTGCACTCGATCTCATTGTGCAGGTCGAACGCATGCGGGACGGGCAGCGCCGTATCGTTCAGATCAGCGAGGTCATCGGCCTCGAAGGGGACGTGATCACCACCAATGACATCGCAGCCTTCGAATACAAGGAGGAGGATGAGCAGGGTCGCCTGTCGGGCACCTACAGGTGCAACCTTGCAACTCCGAAATTCAAGAGCCGTCTTGTCTATTACGGGCTGGATGGAGCGTGGGCCGAGGCAATGGGGCAAATATGATGCCGGAGTCTGTAATCGCATCGTTTCTGGTGCTCGCGATCTTCGCAGCAGCCATTTCGCTGTGGCTCGACGCTCGGGAGCGACGCATCAATCGCCGGCTGGCGGTTGCTCTGCCAGCTTCCCATCCAGTCAACCTACCATCCATTCGCCGGCTGGAGGCCGGCTCTCCGTCGCGGTTGCTCCATCGCGTGGCCAATTACAATCGCGAGATACCTCACACCTGGCATCCAGCCTATGTGTTGCTTGCCGGTGCCATCACAGCAGCAGCGATCCTGTACACCAATCGCCTGCTGGGATTCTCCATTCTTTACGTGTCCGTCGCGGCGGCGATTGCCGCCATAGTTGTCGTGCGAGGCCTCTTCGGATGGCAGCAACGTCGCTTCAGCAGGCAACTTTTTCGACAGCTGCCTGATGCGATCCAGCTCGTGACGAGCACCGTTCGATCGGGTCTGCCTGTCCACGAAGCTTTTCGCGCCCTCGCGCGCGACATGCCACAGCCAACGGCTGGGCAGTTTGCCATCGTATGCAACGAGGTGAATCTTGGAAGACCTCCCGAGACGCCGTCCAAAGTGTCTATCGGCGAACTCAAGTGGCGGAATATGCGATGTTCGCGGTGACCCTTGCGGTTCAGTTGAGGTCGGGTGGTAGCCTTGCGGAGACCTTACAGAACCTGGGAGATACCGTGAGGCAACGCGTTGCACTGGCCGCGCGGGCCAAGGCGCTGGCGGGAGAGGTGATCTTTTCCTCGCGGGCGCTGACGATCTCGCCCTTGCTTGGAGGCGGGGCGCTATACGCAGCCAATCCGCAAACGGTCGATCTGTTGTTCACTGATCCGGTTGGAAACAAGCTGCTGGCTTACGCGGTGGTCTCGGTGCTTGTCGGGGCCTTGGTTATAAGTTGGATGGTCAGACGGGAAACGGCACTATGACTCTTGGCCTTGGTCTGGTGGCCCTCGCATTCGCAGCCGGTGCTACGAGCTGCGTGTTGATCATCCGCGAAATGCACATTCGCGCTTTGGATGTGCGCGTCTCGAACGCTGTGATGGGCGTTGCCGGACGGTCGGCGCCGTTCCAAGACATGACGGGTTGGTTCTCGTCGCTCGGCATGCGCTACCGCCGCTTCTACGCGGAGGAAAATCTGGATCAGCTACGAGCGATTCTTCAATCAGCCGGTTTCAATCATCGTCGAGCCCTGCCGACCTGGATCGGTGTCAAGGCCGTCAGCATGTTCTTGTGCCCCATCATCGCCGGAGGGGTCGCTCAGCTCCTGGGGAAGCCGTTGCTGGACGTGCTGGTCTTCACGCTGATCGGCATGGCGGTCGGAATCGTGGGACCGCGGTTGATACTGGGGATGCTGAAGCGGCGGTTCGATGCGGCCATTCGTCTGGGCACGCCGGACATGATCGATCTGTTGGTTGTGTGCAGCGAAGCGGGAATGGGCCTGGAGAGCGGGCTGGCACGGGTAGCGCAGGAAATGAGCGAGACCAATCCCTCCATGGCCGGGGTCTTGAGGAATCTTCTTGATGATCTCCGGATATTGCCCAGCCGCAGCGAGGCATTCGAGAAGCTGGGAGCTACCTCGGATGGGCTGCGCCGCTTCGGGACTATGCTCGCTCAAAGTCTGCAATACGGGACGCCGGTCGGCCAGGCGCTGCGGAGCATCGCCGTCGACCTCCGGCGAGAACGTATTACCAAGCTCGAAGAAAGAGCACACAAGCTGGGCGCCAAGCTGACCATTCCCATGGTCCTGTTCCTGCTCCCAGCCATGTTCGTGATTTTGGGAGGAAGTCCCATTCTGCATCTCGTACGTTCATTTGCCAGCTTCGGTAAATAACCATGAGCACCGTTGCCCTGTCGAAAGCCTCTTCCTACGATCGGACGATGCAGCTGTTCGGCGGCATGTGGTTCATGTTGCTGGCTCTTGGCGTCGCCATCAAGATTGGCTCGTCGGCTGGTGATCCTTGGCCGTCGCTTCTGTCGAGTTTCTGTCTCGCTGTCTTCTACGTACTGCTGGCGCTGCTGACCATCACACGGCCGCCGGCAAAGGCGCAGGCGGAAGGTCTTCTCCCGAGAATGGCGGCTTTCATCGGCACTTACATGCCATGGACGATCGCGCTCTTCGGCAAGACGGACCAGGCGCTACCAAACCTGGCATCCACCGCTTGCGTACTGATCGGCATGATCATGATGCTGGTCACCATCAGGCATCTTGGCAGGTCATTCAGCTTGGTGCCGCAGGCGCGTAACGTGGTGCAAACGGGTCCGTATCGGTGGATCAAGCACCCGCTCTACCTTGCGGAAGAAATCGCGGTGTTGGGTGTGGTGCTGAAAAACCCGTCGCTGCTGACCGCCATCCTGCTCGTCCTGCATATCGGCGTCCAGATTTGCCGAATTCATTACGAAGAGGACCTGCTTCGGCGCAACTGCCCTGAATATTCGAGTTACGAGGCCTCGCGCTGGCGGGTGATCCCTTACGTTTGGTGAGTGGTGTTGATCCGGTCCATGACCGGAGCGGTGAGTATTGGTCGAGGTAGGCTCATGAGCCACAGGAAATCTCTCTTCGTGGATCAACGCGGTGCCGTCGCGCTTGAGACATTGATCGTTTACCCTGTGCTGGTGGCGTTCCTGCTGATGTCGCTCGCCGAGGTGGCCATCGCGGGCTTGCAGTTTAGCTCGGCCTGGTCGGCGCTGCGTGGCTTCGGGCAATATTTGCAATACTACAATCCGCTGGGTTCCGACGGGACGGTGAGCTGGAGGCCGGGGCTACAGACAACGGTTGCCGGTTATCCGATCGGCAACATCCAGGTGATATGCGGAGACGCGCGTGTTGCCTGCTCGTCGAGCAATATCGCTACTCCGAAATATTTTACATTCACGACAACCGTCACTTTGACCCCAATTGTGTGGCGAGCAGTGTTGTGTAGCCCGTCTTGTACGTACACGCTGCGCTACTCAGAACGCTTCCAATAGGTGTTTCCATGCGTGACCTGCTCCATTCACGGCGAGGCTCGGTCGCATTCGCAACGGTCATCGCTCTCGTGCCGCTCATCGGAGTGGTCGCACTTGGGGCCGAGGCCGGATCGTGGTACGTCACTCACAAGAACGCACAGAACGCCGCGGATGCGGCGGCCTATTCGGGCGCATTGCGACTTTCATGCACGATCGCCGGTGCGACCTGCGATACGCAATCGGTGGATTATCGCGCAAGGGAATTCGCGGCGCAGAATGCGTTTTGCAACTCAAATCCAAAGGACAGCACGGCCTATCCTGACAGCAAGTGTGTGGCGACCCTTCCGAGCGGAATCTCGCGGGTCGTGCAAATCGATGTCGGTGATTATGTCGGCGACTCCAATGCGGGCACGTTCACAACTCCACCCAAAGGCACGGGGAACGCGGTTCGCGCCATAGTCAAGCAGCAACAGCCGGCCTCCTTGGCAGCAGTCCTGGGTTTCAAAACGGTCACCATCCCCGCCCAAGCCATTGCCTTGGTCCAGAACCCGACAAAGCTATGTGCACTGGCACTTGGGCCTGACACAGGCGCACTCAAGCTTGGTGGTCACCTCAGCAACAACGGAACGGGCTGCGGGATGACGTCGGACACCACTGTTCAGTTTGCCAGCACACCAACTTTCACGGGGTCGGGATGGGCGGTTTACGGTGCAAGTGGCTGTACCCCTTCAAGCACCTGTAGCAATCCTGGCGTGCCGCACAACTATTTTATGCCATACGCAACCAATCCGCTCAGCAAGCTGAACAGCGAGGCGTTCAACAGCAGGACCGGCAGTTCCAATCCGGAAACAAAAATCACATGTCCCACCTCGCCAGCGCCGCCCGCCGGCACTAACACTTGTTATAGAGCGTCCCCGAATGCTCCTCCTGCCACTGGCGCGTACGGAAACCTGACGGTGACGACCGGAGATTGGTTAGATTTCGCTCCAGGCACGTACATCTTTTATAATGCGACAATAAAGATCAATGGCGGAACGGTCACCTGCAACGCCTGCACAAAGTGGCCGCCTGCTGGCACGGGTCTTGGCGTAACCTTCGTATTGCTCGGGGATTCTAGTCTTTCCATCAGCGGCGGCACGGTTACGCTCTCTGCTCCCGTCACCAACACTTTCTCATCTGATCTCAACGGCGTTCTGATCGATGATCAGGCGCCGACGAAGTCCAAAAATGCTGTCACGATCAATGGCGGGGGTACGGTCGCACTAGGTGGGGCGGCATATTTCCCTTATGTCGACGTGACCTGGAACGGAGGGACTCAAAGTTCAAACACGACGTGTTCTGAGGTGATCGCCAAAACACTCACCATGAGCGGTGGCGGCTTCCTGAGTACTGACGGGTGTGGTCCCGTCGCTTACACTCAAGTTGTAGCTTTGGTGCTGTGATGAGAAAGCTCGACAATCGTGGTGTCGCGGCGTTCGAATTTGTCCTCATCTTCACAGCGTTTTTCACATTGATATTCGCCATCTTCGATCTCGGACGCTATGCGATCACCCTGCAATCCTTGCGGACGCTCGCGAGCGCGGGCGCCCGGGCAACGATGATCAGGTGCTACACACCTGACGTGACCAACAACACGTCACCCTCCGGCTGTATCGATATCAATACCTACCTGCCTGTCGCACAGAGGCAGAATATTGCGCCTTTCCTGTATTTCGGCGGCCTTACGCCGACAATGACCGCTGGATCCAGCCCCACCAATCTGACCATTACAGCTTCTCAAACAGCCTTTAAAATGCTGATGCCGATATGGGGCACAAAATTGAATGCGCCGAGCGCGTCCACGCAAATTCCCTTTTAGCTCTCCCGAGCATCAGCCCATGAGGCACCCCGAGGGAACCGGCGACGATGCCGAGCACGGGCTCAGCTCAACTCGGCTTGAATATGGCAGTATATCTTACGTGTTTTTGCCCGCGATTCGTCGCAGCGCGCCGGCGCGTGCGAGGGCACTTCCATGCGTCGAGCCCTCAAGATTCGACAACGGAAGAAGAGAAAATGATGCTTGCTGGCAACATTGCAAAGTTTTCTTTGCTGTTTGAGGTTGTGCGATCAGGGTCTCTTCTTGCAAGGAGGCTATATGAGGGAGGATGATCTTGGAAGCACGTAGTAACGAATTGTAGTGGGACAAACTGTAAGCTCTGCGACGTGGTGCGCGGAGGAGAATTGCTGGGGCATCGAGCACGCAGGTTTGCGGGGATGCCGCGGATTGCTGGTGGGGGCTCGAATGGGTGGTGATCGCGTTTCGGGTAGGGCTGTAGGGAGGCTTCTCGCCTTCGGCGTGATGGGTCTTGGTGCGGCGCTCGCCTCCTTTGCGTCCGCAGACCGCGCGACGGCTGCAGACCGGCGGGGATCCTCCGGCGGCGTCTTCGTCAGCGAAATGAATGACGTCCAGCGGGTCAAGGTCGTCGTCAACAAGTCGCGCACGTTCAAGGTCGACACGGCCTTCGCGACCATCGTGGCCGGCTCGCCTGACATCGTCGACGTGAAGTCGCTCAGCGATCACCTGATCTACGTCCAGGGCAAGCAGACTGGTACGACAAATGTCATACTATTTGACTCATCGATGAAGCAGATCGGGATTCTCGACGTCGAGGTCGTGATCGATACCGGAAATCTACAGCAGAACATCCGGACCAGCACCGGCGGGCAGGGGATCCGCGTGTCGGCCTCCGAGGGGCAGGTGGTGCTTAGCGGCACCGCGGTGGACGCGGTTGCGGCCGAGCGGGCCATGGCGATCGCAACCAGCACGGTTGGCAAAGGGGGGACAATCGTCAACGCGATGAGCGTCGCGGCACCGCAGCAGGTGATGCTTGAGGTGCGCTTTCTCGAGGCAGACCGCAACGCCGGTCGCGAGCTCGGCATGAACCTGTATGCCGCCAATGCCAATGGCACCAACGTTGGCAATACCGGGCTTGGTCGCGTGACCGCCGCCGGTCGATCCCCGATTGGTGGCATTAATACGAGCACTGGCCCCCTCGGTGCTGGCGGCAGTGCTGTTGGTGCTCCTCCGACGGGGAGCCTCCCGCTGCTCACAACGGCAGGATCGCTGCTAAACACCGCCGCGAATGTTGTAGCTCCTCAACCGTTCGGAAGTTTGTTGACCAGCGTCATCCGCACCAGCAATGGTGGCTCAGTGGACCTGTTGATCTCTGCGCTGGAAACCAAAGGATTGGTTCGCCGGTTGGCGGAGCCCAATTTGATCGCCCTTTCAGGCGACGCAGCGCGATTCCTGGCGGGCGGTGAATTTCCGGTGCCGATTGCCTCGACTGCGGTTGCCGGCGCTTTGCCGACCGTGACCATCGAATTCAAGAAGTTCGGTGTTGAGCTTAGTTTCGTTCCCACAGTCCTGTCACGCGGCGTGATCAATCTGCGCGTTGAACCGTCCGTCAGTGAGCTAGATTTCACGAATGCGGTGCAAATTGCCGGCACCACCATTCCCGCGCTGAGCCGTCGCGACGCAAGGACTACGGTCGAGCTACGCGATGGCCAGAGCTTTGCCATTGCCGGCCTGCTCCAGACCCGTAATCGCCAGGATGTTTCGCAATTGCCATGGATCGGCTCGGTTCCGGTGATTGGAACCCTCTTCAGCAGCAAGTCGTACCAGCAGGAGGAAACCGATCTGGTGATCATCGTGACCCCGCGCCTGGTCGCACCGGCGGCACCCGGTCAGCAATTGGCATCGCCGCTTGATTCCCGCCTGCCGGCGAACGATGTCGACTTCTTCCTCAACGGCCAGATGGAAGTTCGCAAGCGTTACAATGACTACGTCAATTCGGGTGGCGAAGTGAAGGGTCCGTACGGGCACATCATCGCTCCTGAAGTCAGGGCGCCCGTTGCGGCTCCGGCCGCTGCTGTCGATCAGCCGGTCGTGAAAACCCTCAACTAGAGGAAGCGAGAGATGACCATAAGGTATCTGGCTCTGTTCGCGCCCTTCCTCCTAGGGGGGTGTTACGGTCTCGCTGGTCATGATGAGGTGGACCGCTATTTTCAGCGATCCGACACCATCACGATGAGCGCCGGCGATGCCAAGCAGGTGAATGCCGTCACCCACACCATCCACCCCTGGCCGCGATACGTCGGCGATCGCCGGATCGCATACGATGCGCGACGTGTGGGCGCCGCCGTGACGCGCTATGGCAACACGAAACAGCCTGTGGATCAGCTTCCCGACAACGGCGATCCGACGAAACAGATGGGCGTGCGGACTGCTCCAACCCAGAACATCAGCGTGGAAGGATTGGGAGCGGGAACTTCGTCGGGAATCTCAGTGCCGGTCGGCGGGCCAGCGGCAGGGAGCAGGTAGTGGTTTTTTGGTAAGTGAGTTGAGCCACGGGTATTTGCGCTTGGTGCAGTGAATGCGCTGAACCGGGCGGGGGACAAGGGTTTATGCGACGTGCCATTGTATTGCTGACCTGTTGCTGGTTGGCGCCAGGACTTGCGGGTTGCGACTACACAACGAGGGAAGCCGCCATCGTGGCTCCCGTCGACCCGCCGGGCGGGGACCCCGTGCAGGAGCCGACCGACGTCAAGTACTATCCGTCGGACGAGCCTGTGCGGCTGGGCCTGGAGCATTACAATCGCGGCAGTTACGGACTCTCGCAGCGCTATTTCAAGGATGCCGTCGAGAAATCACCCAAGGACGTCACGGCCTGGATTGGGCTCGCGGCGAGCTACGACAAGCTGCGTCGTTTCGACCTGGCCGACCAGGCCTATGCCCAGGCGATCCGGCTGGGAGGCGAGACGGTTCAGATCCTGAATGATCAGGGATATTCCTACATGATGCGCGGCAATCTGAGCGCAGCACGGCGGAAGTTTGAGAAGGCCTATTCGCTCGATCCAGGCAATCCGGTCATCGCCAATAATCTCGAGCTTCTCAACGGCAGCCGGCGCTTCATCGAAAGACCGCCAAACAATCAGCCGTAAGGGGGCGATCGGCTCCTGCGATCGCGGCCAGTTCTCGTCAATTTGGTCCGATCACAGCGTCAGCTCGACGGCTGCCGCTGCGGACGATGACAACAACGCCATTGCGAACGGAGAATCGTGCGCCGAGCAGTTTCCGCACCTTCTCGGTGATCGCAGAGGGAAAGGGAACGGTTTCTCCCGCGACGGGATCGCCGACCTTTATCGTCTCAGTCGCGGGGCCAGCAACAGGTGCGGGCTTGATATGGTCTCGGACAAGCTGAATCTCTTCACGTGACAGGATGAGCGGGGCCTGGTCAGGTTGGGTCTCCAACGGCGGCTTGGGTGTTCCACTGCTTGCCTTTTCGCGTATCTCATTGGTGCTTGCGATCTGATCGAGCCTGGCTACGCGGAGCTTGAGCGCGATGATGTCACGTTGCAGTGTTGCGATCTCCAATTTGTGCGCGTTGACCTGCATGAAGACAATGATCGCGCAGACGCAACTCACGACGAAGCCGACGCTCAGCAGTGCGATCAACCACCGCTCCAGGTTTCCCATCGCCCCTCCGGTCATCCGGGGGAGTTGATCGCGCTGGAGATGGCGTCGCCAGATGCGACCTGCTCGGTCGATCCAATTGGTAGAGCCCGTGACGCCGGTCGCCGCCTGGCCCGACCCAAAATGCGCGGGCCACGAGGCGGCTTCTTCTCGGGCCGCGTCAACGAACGAGGCCGCGTCGACTTGCTCACCTAGGTTCTCAGGGTCGCGATCCGCCGCCGTCAGATGACCGGCAGGGTGGAAGGGATCCATCTGCTTATCGAGCCTGCTCATCTCCGCTCTCATGCAGCCATCCGTCGACTTCAGCAGTTCCGCCGACGCGGCTGGAATAGGGTACCCGAGGATCCGATCAATCGGAACGGAAAAGGCTCCAAGCCGCCGCGTGAACTGCTCTAAGGGCAGCTTCAAGAGATGGGGCACCAACTAGAAGCCGGGTCGGTTAGTCGCGGCTTTCGGTCTTGCCGCCGAACACCGCGTCCCACTCCCGCTCGATCAGATGTGCCGCGCTCGTCGTCAGGCCCGCCAGCGGCGCGATCTTCCTTCGAGGCCATGGCCTGCTGGCTCGCCTGCATAACGCGGGAGTCCGAAAGACAATTTCGACCGACCGAATGCCTCGGCGCGGCTTCTTCTCCAGATCTGCTTCCTTCGACCCGCTCAGGGAATCGAGATTGACACAAATGAAGACGGGGAGCATGATACAACAATAGCGCATATATTCAACAGTATTGAATACATGGAAAGGAAGGAAAAGGAGATGCCCCTTGGTGCCATCAGCAGCGTCTACACGGTCGTCAACGACATGGATCGCATGCAGGCCTTCTACGCCGAGGCGCTGGAGCTGCCGCTGTCGTTTCGCGATCGCGACAGATGGTGCCAGTTCAAGGCCGGGCCGCTTGCGTTTGCACTGAGTTCGGCAGCTGAGGCGGCGAAGGACGCGCGCGGCAGCGTGATCGTGTTCGACGCGGCCGACCTTGCGTCCGTTGCAGCAAGGATCGAGCGGCTCGGTGGCCGGCATCTGGCAAGCCGCGACATGGGCGCGCACGGCAGCGTCGCAACCTTCGCCGACCCCGAAGGCAATCGGTTTCAGCTTCATGTCCGGCCCCGCCCCTCGGCTTGACTCGGCCTGCGCACATCAATCCAACGAGGAGATCAATCATGAAATTCGGCGTATTCGACCAGAATGACCGTTCCGGCCTTCCGCTGGCGGAGCAGTACGAGAACCGGCTTCAGCTCGCCGAACTCTACGATCGTCTCGGCTTCCATTGCTTCCACATGAGCGAGCATCACGGCACGCCGCTGAGCACGAAGCCGTCGCCCAGCGTGTGGATGGCCGCGCTGTCGCAGCGCACCGAGAGGCTGAGGCTATGTCCGCTCGTCTATCTGCTGCCGACCTACAATCCGGCGCGCCTCTACGAAGAGATCTGCATGCTCGATCATCTGAGCGGCGGCCGGTTCGAGTTCGGGATCGGGCGCGGCGCCTCACCGCACGAGCTCGACGCAATCGGGATCGACTCCGCGAAGGCGGCGAAGATGTATGCGGAGGCCTTTGAGACGATCCAGCGCTGCTTTACGCAGGAGTCCGTCACGACGACGGGCGAGTTCTGGAGCCTGAATGATTATACGGTGGAAATGAAGCCGCTGCAGCGGCCGCGTCCGCCGATGTGGTACGCGGTTGGCTCGCCCGATTCCGTGGTCTGGCCGGCGCGCAACGGCGTGAACGTGGTCTGCGGAGGGCAGGTCTCGCGCGTGCGTGCGATTTCGGATCGCTATCGCGAGGAAATGGCCACGGCTGGCTTGCAAGACAGCTCGCCGCTCATCGGCGTCAATCGCTACATCATCGTCGGCGAGACCGACCGTGAGGCCCATGAGCTCGGTCGGAAGGCCTGGCCGACATTCTACGAGAATTTCATCAAGCTCTGGCGCAAGCACGGCACGCAGCCCGTGAATGCGAAGCTGCCGCCCGCGTTCGACCAACTCGTCGAATCCGGCCATGCGATTGCCGGCTCGGCCCGGACGGTGACGCAAATCCTGTCCGACCAGGTCGCGTCGGGTGGGCTGAACTATGTGATCGGAAGCTTCATGTTCGGGACCATGCCGCACGCCGAGGCCGCGGCCTCGATCCGCCGCTTCGCCGAGCATGTCATGCCGGCGGTGGAATCGGCCGAAGCAGTTGCCGCGTAAACGCAAAAGGACGGATGAACGCTGAGGAGGTGGAAATGCCCGATGCTCCTTTGTTCGACAGCCGCGACCTCAGGCGCGTGCTCGCAAGCTTCGTCACGGGCGTGACTGTTGTCACGACGGTCGATGGCGCCGGCCAATTCCACGGCGTGACGGCCAATTCGTTCAGCTCGGTGTCGCTCGATCCGCCGCTGGTGCTCTGGAGCCAGGCCGTGAAAAGCGGCAGCCATCCGGCCTTCTTTGAGGCCGAGCGCTTTGCCGTGAATATCCTGGCTGAGGACCAGATCGAGCTGTCGAGGCGGTTTGCGAAATCCTCGCCTGCGAAGTTCGCCGGCATCGAGGTCGATCTCGGCGCCGGCGGCGTGCCGCTGCTTCGCGATTGCAGCGCCCGGCTGCAATGTCGGGTCGTGTCCCGGGTGCCGGGCGGCGACCACACGATCTATGTCGGTGAGGTCGTCGCGATCGACCAAGCCGAGCGGAAGCCGCTCGTCTTCGGCAATGGCCGGTATCTGCTGGCGGATCCGCATGATCTGGCCGACAGCACGCTGTCGTCCGATCGCAGGCAGGTCCAGCTCTCGGCGATGCGGCTCGGCAGGCGTGCGATCGAGCGTCTGGTCAGGCGGTTCGACGAGACGATGGCGCTCGCCGTCTGGGGCGCCCACGGTCCGACCATCACCCATTGGGAGCCGGCATCCGCTCCGGTGAGCGAAGCGCTTCCCGTGGGGTTGATCCTCCCGGTGACATCGACGGCGACTGGTCTGGCCTTCGCTGCGTACCTTCCTCCCGAAGCAATTGCCGAGACGGCCTTGCCGGGTCAGGACCTGGCGAGGGCGGAGAGCGATTGGCACGAACGCCTCGCGGAGGTGCGCCGCCAGGGACTCGCCAGGCAGGGGCTGGAGACCTTCTATCGCAGCGAGACGGTCATCAACGCCCTCAGCGCGCCCGTGCTTGATGCGGATGGCCGCGCGGTGCTGGCGCTGACCGCGGTGGGTGAGGCGGGCCGATTCCGCGCCGAGCTCGACGGCGCATTCGCCCGCGCCCTGCGCGACGCGGCGAAGGATCTGTCGCACCGGCTTGGCTACGAAGCTGAGCGTTCTGCCGAGCACGCCAGACGGCTCGATCTCGTGGTCGGGGCTTGAGCGATGGCTGATTTGTCTCCGGCCGATGCCGAGCTGCTCAGACAGGAGCTGCCGGTGCTCGCCCGGGTCGATGTCGCGTCATCGATCTATTCCGGGCAGCAGGGCCAGATCGAATATCGCGCCGCCGGAAATCCGAGCAATGCTGCGGTGCTGATGCTGCACGGGCTGGGCTCCAGTTCGGCAGGATACCGCGCGCAGTTCGCCGGGCTATCACGCGATTTCCACGTGATCGCCTGGAACGCCTCCGGCTTCGGTGGAAGCTCACCAATCCCGGGGCAGGACGCAAAGATCGACGACTACGCGAGCGCAGTGGAAGGTTTGCTGCGTGCGCTCGGCGTGCGCCGGCTGGCGGCGCTGGTCGGCAGCTCCTGGGGAAGCGTTGTCGCGACGGCTTTCGCCAGACGATATCCCGCGCTGGTCGGCAGCCTTGTTCTATCGGCACCCAACGTCGCCAGAGGTCATCTCGTCGGCGATACGCGTACCGCCGAGCTCAACGCCTGGCTTCGTACGGCGGACGTCAACATCCCGGTGCCGCGTGCGACCATCGCGGACAGGCTGCTGACACCGGACACACCGGCACTGGTCCGGCAGCACGTTGAGCGCCTGCGCGACGCAATGACGACCGAGGGTTGGCGACAGGCGATCCGGTCAACGTTCACCGTTTACACGCCCGACATCATCTCCGCGGTGCGCTGCCCGATCGCCATCCTCTCCGGCACGCGCGATCAGGTCGCGCCGCAGCAGGATCACGCCGAACGGCTCCTCGCCGCCGCACCTCGGGCGACATCGTATCCATTCGAGGATTGCGGTCACATTCTCAAGCTTGAAGCTCCCTCGAAATTCAACGCGGTCGTTCGCGAGATGGCCGCTCAAGCGAAGTGAAACGGGCGCAATGACGTCAGGGAGAAGGAAACGCATGGAAACCGAACAAGAAGTCGAGCGGCCTCAACTCGGTAATTGGTGGTTGGTTGGCGTCCTGTGTCTCGTGAATGCTGTTGCGTTCATCGATCGCGCAGCACTGCCGCTCCTGGTGCAGCCGATCAAGCGCGACCTGCAGATTTCAGACACGCTGATGAGCTTACTGATCGGAGCGGCCTTCATCATCACCTACGCGGTCGGCGGATGGTTCGTCGGCATGCTGGTCGATCGTTTCCCGCGTCGGCGGGTCCTGGCCATGGGCATGACCGTGTGGGGCATCTCGACGATGCTCTGCGGCTCCGTCACCACCTATGCAGGCCTCTTTCTTGGCCGCTGCGGCGTTGGAGCAGGTGAAGCCACCTGCGGACCTTCGAGCATGTCGCTGGTCAGAGACGCCTTCCATCCCCGGTTTCGCGGGCGGGCCGTCGCGATCTGGGCCATGGGCGCGAGCATCGGCGGCGGGTTGGCGCTATTGGGCGGCGGCGCAATTCTTCACTTCGTGGGGGAGAGCGGAAGCTACGTGCTACCCTTGCTGGGGATCACCGTTCGCTCATGGCAGCTCGTGCTGATCATGTGCGGCGCGATTGCGCTACCGGTCGCCTTGCTCGTCTACACGTTCAAGGAGCCGGCGAGGCGGTCTGTCGGAACGGGTCAACCCATCGCGCTCAGGGACGCCTTCGAAGCCGTTCGCGATCGCTGGCTCGTTTTCGTCCCGCTGTTTCTGGCGAATGCCGCAACGATCATGTTGTCGGTGGCGTACTCGTCCTGGATACCGGCCTTTCTCGGGCGCGTGTGGAAGCTTCCGGCCGGCGAGATCGGACTGACCTATGGTCTCATCGTCCTGTTTCTCAGCACAGCCAGCCAGTTCATCGCCGGCTTTCTCGTCGATGCCGTCTATCGCCGGTTCGGATTGCCGGCGATCCCGGCCCTGGGTGTGGGGATCTCGGCGCTGATCTTCCTACCGGCAGTCCTTGTTCCGGTCGCGGGGTCCATCGTTGCGGTCTGGATGCTGCTCGCTGTCTTCAATCTTCTGGCCGCGAGCCTGTTCACCATCGGCACATCGACGATCGTGCATCTGTCGCCTGGAGCTGCGATCGGCAAGATCACGGCGGTCCATTTCGCCTGGGTCGGTATTACCGGAACGGCGATCGCGCCGACGCTGGTCGCCGTTGTTGCCGCGCAATTCTTCCAGGGCACTCTCGGCTCGGCTCTCTCGATCGTCGGCGGCGCGCTGGCGGCGATCGGCGGGCTCTGTCTCCTTGTCGTGTACTGGCAATTGCGGCCAGGCGATCCGGTTTCGTCGCTCGCGTGTGAGACGGCTTAAGCGAATCCGCGTTCAGGCGTGACGCGGCGAGGAGGTGATCGCGTAGCCCAGCTCAAGGACGTGTCACGTTCGGCCCTGTCGCTGCAGAAATCCCGTGATCATGACCTTCTCCCAGATGCCCGCCGCGGCGAACGGATCGGCGCGGTAATTGGCAAGCGAGCGAGTGATCGACGACCCGCGACCGCTGCTGCCTTCGTGGGCCGCGTGCCGTGATGACGTGCAGAGAGTTGAGCCATTAGCGGCGCTTATGTCGCGAATTTTTACTTCCAATTTTACTTCGCAAATGCCCGCCCCTAGCCTCGCGCGCATGGATCACATCCGCAGCCGATCAATGGCGATCGGTGCAAGCGTTCATCGTAACCAGCGAGGGTTGCCATGTCTGATGAGACGAAGGGGACGTTCACTTCCGATCCGGCGGGAACGGGGGCCAAGACGGGGGGCAAGGCTAACGTCAAGTCTGCGAAAAAGCTGAGCCGGCGCACGCTGTTGAAGGGTGCGGCTGCAGTTGCGGGCGCAGCCGCGGGGTCGGACGCAATCCGCGGATTCCCGACCATCTGGGCGCAGGAGATCAAGGACATCGAGCTGCGCCATGTCGGCGTCTCCTATTCGGTGGTGAAGGCGATCGGCGACCAGGCCGCCAAGGATCTCGGCTTCAAGGTGACGATGCAGAACCTCGACACCTCAGCCGCCATCAACCGCTTCATAAGCCAGCCTAATACGGTCGACATCGCCGACCTCGAGGGCTGGCAGGCCAAGCTCGCCGCCAAGCGTGGCGTCATCCAGGGCATCGAGGTCAAGAAGATCAAGGAATTCGACAACATCCTGCCGATCTTCACCAAGGGCGAGATCGACGGCCACAAGATCCCGCGCCAGGGCATCTCGCCCTATGAGGCCATGTATATCGCCAAGCCTGATGCGACCGATTTGAACGACGGCGTCACCGAATGGGCGACCTTCCTGCCGCAGGTCTACAACGCCGACTCCATCGGCTATCGTCCCGACCTCGTCGGCCACGAAGTGACCGAGTGGAAGGACCTGATCGATCCTAAATTCAAGGGCAAGGCGGCGATCCTCGACGTGCCCGCGATCGGCATCATGGACGCCGCGCTCTGCTTCGAGAGTGCCGGGCTGATCAAGTACGGCAACAAGGGCAACATGACCAAGGAGGAGATCGACTTTACCTGCAACAAGCTGATCGAGTTGAAGAAGCAGGGCCAGTTTCGCGCGACCTGGACCACCTTCGACCAGTCGGTGCAGCTGATGGCCGCGGGCGAGGTGGTGATCCAGTCGATGTGGTCGCCGGCAGTCGCCGCGGTGCGCGTCAAGGAAATCCCCTGCGTCTACGCGCCCGTGAACGTCAAGAACGGCAAGGAAGGTTATCGCGGCTGGTGCAACGGCATGGGCCTGATGAAGCACCTTTCCGGCAAGAAGCTCGACGCCGCCTACGAATATCTCAACTGGTATCTGTCCGGCTGGCAGGGCGGCTTCGTCGCACGCTACGGCTATTACAGTCCGGTGCCGTCGACCGCGAAGAAATTCCTCACGCCGGCCGAATGGGCGTTCTGGTACGAGGGCCAGCCCGCACCTGAAGTCGTCAATGATCCCTACGGTGTTGCGATGGAGAAGGCCGGCACCAAGCGTGACGGCGGCTCGTTCCTCGACCGCGTCAAGAACATCTCGTGCTGGAACACGCTGATGGACGAGGCGGCTTACATGAACAAGCGCTGGAACGACTTCAAAGTGGCCTGAAACCTGCTTTCCCTGACGTAAGCGAGAGCCGGCGCGGCGACGCGCCGGCGGCAAGGACCGAAGGCGTTTGTCGAGATGCAGCCCAGTCAAACCCCATCACGCGCCAATTTCGCCGGCTGGCTTTATGTGTCGCCGCTGGTCCTGGTGCTCGTGCCGTTCTTCGTCGCGCCGATCCTGGTCGTGCTGGCCGCGAGCTTCTTTGCCACCGATGGGTTTGGCGGGCTGACGCCCGGCTTCACGCTGGCAAGCTATGTCGAGGTGCTGCATTCGGCGCTGACGCTGAAGTTGTATCTGGCGACCATCAAGTTCACGGCGCTGACCTGGATCTTCACGCTGATCATCGGCTTCTTCGTCGCCTATTTCCTGGTGTTTCACGTCCGCAACCAGTTGCTGGCGATCGGCCTGTTCCTGCTCTGCACCGTGCCGTTCTGGACCTCGAACATCATCCGAATGATTTCCTGGATCCCGCTGCTCGGCAAGGAAGGCCTGATCAACCAGGTGCTGCTCGCCATGGGCGTGATCCGTCAGCCGCTGGAAATTCTGCTGTTCTCCGACCTCGCTGTCGTCATTGCCTATGTCCATCAGCTCACGATCTTCATGATCGTGCCGATCTTCAATTCCATGGCGCGGATCGACAAGAAGCTGATCGAGGCGGCGATCGACGCCGGCGCCAGCCGCCTCGACATCATGCGCCTGATCGTGGTGCCGATGTCCAAGAGCGGCATCGCACTCGGCACCATCTTCGTGGTCTCGATCGTGATGGGCGACTTCTTCGTGGTCAAGGTGATGTCCGGCGGCGGCTCGGCTTCCGTGGTCAGCGCATTCTATGAAGACGTCGGCGTGCTGCAATATCCGAACGCAGCGGCAAGCGCCGTGCTGTTGACATTGGTGCTGGTTGCGATCGTCTCGCTGATCCTGCGCACCGTCGACATCAGGCAGGAGATCACGCGATGAGCGCGGTTCTTGCCGACATGCCCAAGACCGAGACCTCCAAGACCATGGCGCCGGCTTCGACCAAGGCCATCGCGCCGAGCAAGGGCGGCCGTCCCTGGACCTTCTACGTGCTGGCGACGCTGTTCGCGGCCTACGTGTTCGCGCTCTACGGCCCGATGTTCTGCATCTACATCCTGTCGTTCCAGGACATCCGCGGCGGGCTCGTGTTCCCGATGAAGGGACAATCGCTGCACTGGTTCGTCGATCTCTTCACCCAGGTGCGGACCGGAGACGTCAAGGGCTCTTTCGACCGCTCGATCAAGCTCGCGGTCATCGTCACGATCATCACTGTGGTGGTGTCGTTCTTGGCCGGTCTCGGCTTCCGCAAGCGCTTCCGCGGCGACACCGTCGTCTTCTACATGATGATCGGCAGCCTGGTGGCGCCCGGCCTCGTGCTCGGCCTCGGCACGGGTCTGTTGTTCCAGGCGTTGGGGCTGAACGCGAGCTGGTACACCTCGGCGCTCGGCGCGCAACTGTCCTGGACGCTGCCGTTCGGGGTGCTGGTGATGTTCGCGGTGATGTCGCGCTTCAACCATGTCTGGGAGGAGGCGGCCTATGATCTCGGCGCCAGCCGCTGGCAGTCGGTCCGGCTGGTGATGATCCCGGTGCTCGCGCCCGGCCTCGTCGCGGTGGCCTTGTTCGGCTTCACGCTGTCCTACGACGAATTCGCACGCAGTCTCCAGACCGCGGGCTCGCTGAACACGCTGCCGCTGGAGATCTGGAGCATGACGCTGAACGTCACCTCGCCCTCGCTCTACGCGCTGGGCACGGTGACCACAATCGTCTCCTTCATCGTCATCGGTGCAAGCCTCGGCACCATCGTACTGATCCAGAAGAAGCGCGGCAGCCGGGCAAAGGGTTAGGAATGAAGAACGATCGCGGCGATATCGAACTGGCGGGTGTCTGCAAGAGCTTTGACGGCGTGACTAACGTGGTCGACGGCGTCAATCTCAGGATCGACGACGGTGCCTATTGTTGCTTCATCGGCCCGTCCGGCTGCGGCAAGACCACGATCCTGCGCATGATTGCCGGCCACGAGGACCCCACAGCCGGCGAGATCGTGATCGGCGGCCAGAACGTTGTGGGGCTCGCGCCGGTGCAGCGCCGCACTGCGATGATGTTCCAGTCCTACGCCCTGTTCCCGCATCTGACCGTGCGCGAGAACATCGCCTTTGCCTTGCGTGTCCGCGGCCAGTCCAAGGCCGATCGCCTGCGTGCGGCCGATGCCATGATCGAAAAGGTGCGGCTGACGCAGTTCGCCGATCGTCTGCCGGCGCAGCTCTCCGGCGGCCAGCAGCAGCGTGTCGCGCTGGCGCGCGCTGCCATCACCGAGCCGCGCGTGCTGCTGCTCGATGAGCCGCTCTCCGCGCTCGACGAGCAGCTCCGCGTCCAGATGCGCCAGGAGCTCCGGCGGATGCAGCAGGAGCTCGGCATCACCTTCATCCATGTCACCCACACCCAGCTCGAAGCGATCGCGCTCGCTGACCTCGTGGTGGTGATGGAGCAGGGCAAGATCAAGCAGGCGGGTGCCGCGCGCGATGTCTACGCCCATCCGCACGACCGCTATGTCGCCGAGTTCATGGGTGGCCAGAATGTGCTGTCGGGCCGGGTCGAGAAGGTCAATGGTGCCAGCTTCACGCTCGCGGCACCTTCCGGCATCGAGGTGCCGCTCCAGGCACGACCCACCGTCAACGTCGGCGACCAGGTCGATATCGCAGTGCGCCGCGACGATGTCGCACTTGTCAGGCCGGGTAGGGACTTGCCGCCGGGCTTTACCACCTCGCTGCCGAGCCGCGTGCTCGCGATCGAATACCAGGGCTATTTCGTCAAGGTCATGCTCGACACCGTGCCCGATGACGAGTTCGTCGCGTACGTGCCGGAAAAGACCTTCTTCGCAGATCCCTTCACCGTCGGCGATGTCGTGATGGCCACATGGGCCACCGGCAGCGCGTTGCCACTCGCCTAAAGCCCCGTCGCGCACAGGAGTATGACCGTGCAGATATCCTTCACACTTAACGGCCGGCCGACCACTGTCGATGTCGAGCCAGCGACGCTCGTTGCCGAGCTGCTGCGCGAACAGCTCAATCTCACGGGCACCCATATCGGCTGCGATACCAGCCAGTGCGGCGCCTGTGTGGTCCATCTCGATGGGCTTCCGGTGAAGAGCTGCACGCTGCTGGCGCCCGCGCTCGACGGCGCGACGCTGCTCACCATCGAGGGCCTGCAAGGTGCGCCCGGCTCGAACCAGATGCATCCGATGCAGGAGGCATTCCGCGAGCATCACGGTCTGCAATGCGGCTTCTGTACGCCGGGCATGTTGATGACGGCGGTCGCACTCGCGACCGAGAAACCTGATCTGACCGAGGCCGACGTCCGCCATGGCCTTGAAGGCAACATCTGCCGCTGCACCGGCTACCAGAACATCGTCGTCTCGGTGATGGCAGGCGCTGCCGCCATGAACGCCGCCAAGGGAGAGTGACCATGGGCAATGTGATCGGCATCGGCGCTGCACCGAAGCGGAAAGAAGACCAGCGCTTCCTCACCGGCCGCGGCAATTACGTCTCCGACATCAAGCGCCCCGGCATGACGTCAGGCGTGTTCGTACGCTCGCCGCACGGGCATGCGGTGCTGCGAGGCATCGACAAGAGCGCGGCGCTGGCCTCACCTGGCGTGATTGCGGTCTTGACCGGCGACGACGTCAAGGCTGACGGCCTGGGTTCGCTGCCTTGCGGCTGGGGTATCACGGACGCCAAGGGCACGCCGATGAAGGAGCCGCCATTCCCGATGCTAGCGCAGGGCAAGGTGCGCTTCGTCGGTGACATGGTCGCCTTCGTGATTGCCGAGACGCCGGAGCAGGCTAATGCGGGCGCCGAGCTGCTCAAGATCGATTACGAGGTGCTGCCGTCCGTGGTCGGCGTGCTCGAGGCCGTCAGGCCCGGTGCGCCGCAACTGTTCGACGACGTGCCTGATAACATCTGCTGCAACTGGGAGCTCGGCGACAAGGCCGCGGTGGAGGCCGCGTTCCGGAAAGCGGCGCATGTCGCCAAGCTCAGCCTCGTCAACAACCGCCTGATCGGCAATCCCATGGAGCCGCGCGCGGCGATCGCGGAGTATGAGCCGGGCACGGACCGTTTCACGCTGTGGACCACCAGCCAGTTTCCGCACGTCGTGCGCTTCCTGATGGGCGCGCTGGTGCTGAACATCCCGCAGCACAAGTTGCGCGTGGTCGCACCCGACGTCGGCGGCGGCTTCGGCGTCAAGCAGTTCCATTACGGCGAGGAGGCCGTGATCACCTGGGCCGCCAAGCGGGTCAAGCGGCCGGTGAAATGGGTCGCGAGCCGCTCGGAGGGCTATGTCTCCGATCGCCACGGCCGCGACCACGTCACCGAGGCCGAGCTGGCGCTGGATGAAAACGGAAAATTCCTCGCCTTCCGCGTCAACACGCTTGCCAATATGGGCGGCTATCTCTCGACCTTCGGGCCGAACATTCCGACCAATCTCTACGGTCCGCTGCTCAGCGGCGTCTACACCACGCCGGCGATCTACTGCAACGTGAAGGTGGTCTTCACCAACACCGTCCCCGTCGACGCCTATCGCGGCGCGGGCCGGCCCGAGGCGACCTTCGTGCTGGAACGCATCGTCGATGTTGCAGCGAGCGAGATGGGGATCGACCGCGTCGAGATCCGCCGTCGCAACATGATCCCGAAAGAGGCGTATCCTTATCAGACACCTGTTCTGGTGCAGTACGATTCCGGCGATCCCATGGGCTGCCACGACGGTGCATTGGTCGCGGCCGACGTGAAGGGCTTCGGTGCGCGCAAGGCGGCTTCCGCGCGCAAGGGCAGGTTCCGCGGGCTCGGCTACTCCACCTATGTCGAGGCTTGCGGCCTGGCGCCGTCGCGCTTCGCCGGACGCCTCGGTGCGCGCGGTGGCCTCTACGAGAGCGCCACCGTACGCGTGCATCCGACCGGCCAGGTCACGGTCATGATCGGCACCCACAATCACGGCCAGGGCCACGAGACGACCTTTGCGCAGATCGTCTCGGACAAGCTCGGCGTCGCCTTCGAGAATGTCGATATCGTGTTCGGCGATACCGATCGCGTGCAGTTCGGGATGGGCACCTATGGCTCGCGCTCCCTCGTGGTCGGAGGCGCGGCGCTGTCGAAGGCGACCGACAAGGTGATCGCCAAGGGCAAGAAGATCGCCTCACATCTGCTCGAGGCGGCGGAAGCCGACATTCACTTCGAAAGCGGAAAGTTCTCCGTCGCCGGTACCGACCGCATGAAGACCTTCGAGGAGATCGCAGGCGCCGCCTACGTGCCCCACAATTATCCGCTCGAAGTGCTGGAGCCGGGACTCGAAGAGCAGGCCTATTACGACCCCGTCAACTTCACCTATCCCGGCGGCTGCCACATCGCCGAGGTCGAGGTCGATCCGGAGACCGGCACGGTGACGCTGGTCAATTACACCGCGGTCGATGACGTCGGGACGGTCATCAACCCGATGATCGTGGAGGGGCAGCTTCACGGCGGCATTGTCCAGGGCGTCGGCCAGGCGCTGTTCGAGAACGCGGTCTATGACGAAGGCTCCGGCCAGCTATTGTCGGGCTCGCTGATGGATTACTGCATGCCGCGCGCCGATCATCTGCCGATGATGAAGGTTGCGACCCACTCCACGCTCTGCACGCACACGCCGATGGGCGTGAAGGGCTGCGGCGAGGTCGGCACCATCGGCTCGCCGGCCGCCGTCATTAACGCGGTCGTCGACGCGCTGTCGCATCTCGGCGTGACTCACGTGGACATGCCGGCGACGCCGAACCGGATCTGGCGCCTGCTGCAAAACGCGTCGCTGCCGGTTGCGGCGGAATAGGGAGGACAACAATGAAACCATTCGCCTATCACCAGCCCGATGGGATCCCGGATGCCGCCAAGCTGCTGATCTCGATCGAGGACAGCAAGCTCGTCGCCGGCGGCATGACGCTGATCCCGACGCTGAAGCAGCGGCTGGCGAGTCCCGCGGCACTTGTCGATCTGTCGAAGCTGGGCTCGCTCAAGGGCATTGCCGACGACGGCACCACGATCACCATCGGCGCAATGACGCCGCATGCGGTGGTGGCGGCCTCAAAATTGGTGCAAACGAAAATCCCGGGCCTTGCGGCATTGGCTTCGATGATCGGCGATCCCGCCGTGCGCAGCCGTGGCACCATCGGCGGTTCCGTCGCCAACAACGATCCTGCGGCGGACTATCCCGCCGGCGTGCTCGGCCTCGGCGCCACCATCATCACCAGCAAGCGCGAGATCGCGGCCGACAAGTTCTTCCTGGGCCTGTTCGAGACGGCGCTCGAGCCGGGCGAGATCATCACGGCGATCCGTTTTCCGGTGCCGCTGAAAGCGGGTTACGCAAAGTTCAAGGCGCCGGCGTCGCGTTATGCGCTGGTCGGCGTGTTCGTCGCGAAATTCGCCGATGGCGTCCGCGTCGCCGTAACAGGCGCGGGTCCGGGCGTGTTCCGCGTGCCGCCGATGGAGTCGGCGTTGTCGGAGAATTTCGATCCGTCCGCGATTGCGGCGATCAAGATCAATACCGACGGCCTCACCTCCGATATCCATGCCGAAGCCGATTACCGTGCGCATCTCGTCACGGTGATGGCCAAGCGCGCCGTCGACGCGGCGCTCAGCTAGCTCTCTAAGGGTTGATGATGATTGATGGTTCCGGCCGAGCGGCGTTCCCGCCGGCGCCGACTGGCCTTGGCGCGCTTTCTGCAACCGAGATCATGGCCGGCTATCGGCGCAAGGCATTCACCCCGCGCGATGTCGTCGATGACACCATTGCCGCGCTCAAAGCCACGGATGAAGCCTGCAATGCGGTGGTGACGCCGATGTATGAGCAGGCGAGGGCGGAGGCCGATCGTCTCACCAGGGAGATGCGGGCGGGCGACGCCAGGGGACCTCTTGCAGGCGTGCCGGTTACGATCAAGGATCTCGTCTTCGTCGCGGGCGTGCCCGCCTATGCCGGCTCGCCGATGAACACGGCGTTCGTGCCCGACGCCGATGCCGCCGTGGTCTCGGCGCTGAAGGCATCAGGCGCGATCATCACCTGCAAGACAACCACGTGCGAGTCCGGCTACAAGCTGACGGCCGACAGCCCGGTCACCGGCGTTACGCGCAATCCCTGGAATCCCGGTCGTACCAGCGGCGGGTCGAGCGGCGGCGCGGCGGCAGCTGTTGCTGCCGGCTGCGGACCGATCGCGATCGGCACCGACGGCGTCGGCTCGATCCGGGTGCCGTCGTCCTTCTGCGGCGTGTTCGGGTTCAAGCCGACATTCGGCCTCGTGCCGCGCTCGCCGGGATTCTCGCCGCCATCCTGGGCCTCGCTCGCGCATACCGGGCCGATCACGCGTACGGTCGCGGACGCTGCGCTCGCGCTCGAGGTCATCGCCGGCTACGATCTGCGAGATCCGGCAAGCCTTCCGGTTTCGCCGCGGCGTTTCGACGCCAAGGCCGTCCCCTTGAACGGGGTTCGCATCGGCGCCAGCGTCGACCTCGGCTATGCTGCGGTGAGCCCCGACGTGCGCGTCGCCTTCGACAAGGCGCTTGCCGTCCTGGAATCCTGCGGCGCGAAGGTGAGCCTGGATGGTCCAGGACTGGACCCCGGAATATTGGAGCATACGCTGAAGCCGATCGCCTTCACGGAGCAGGCTGCGGCCGTTGCGGGCAGAACGAGCATCGACCTTGCCGGTTCGGAAAGCGACTACCGCGAGGTCGTCAGCGCCGGCCGTCGTTACAGCGGGACCGACTACGTCGAAGCGGGTTATCGCCGCGGGCAGGCACGCGCCGCATTCCTGAAGCTCTTCGAGCGGATCGACGCACTGGTCACGCCGACGGTCGCCGTGACGGCGTTTGGAGCCGGACAGCTCGGTGTTGACCACATCGACGGCGTCGCAGTCGATCCGCATCTCGGCTGGTCACCCTTCACTTGGCCCATCAATCTGTCGGGGCTCCCGGCGGCGACGCTGCCCTGCGGTTTTGATCGCGACGGCCTACCGATCGGTCTGCAGATCGTGGCGCACTGGCTCGATGAGCCGACGATCTTCCGAATTGCCGCCGCATTCGAAGAGGCGCAGCCATGGTCGAGCTACTGGCCGCCGCTGGTGCGTCGGGAACAAAAACCCGTCAGCGCGCGCGCGTGAGCGGGAGATCAGGACAGCTCGATCGGAATGCCGCGACCGCTGAGCTCTTCGTCGAGACGCAGATAATGCGCGAGGTAGTCATGCAGCGCGGTCGCCGCCTTTGAGGTGGCGCCGCTCGATTTGTAGAGCAGCAGCTCGATCTTCGGCAGCGGCGGCAATCCCTCGCTGGATCCGATCTCGCGCATCGCCGGGACCAGCGCGCTGCGGCCGAGCACGGTGACGGCCATGCCAGCGAAGGCCGCGGCCTGCAGGCCGCCGACACTTTCGCTGACGCAGGCGACGCGCCACCGCAGGTTCGCGCGCTCGAGCGTGTCGATCGCGTAGTCGCGATAGATGTTGCCCGGGGGCAGCAGAGCGAGCGGAATCGGCCGTTCCTGATGCGCGGCGGATTGCTCGCCGGTCATCCAGACGAGCTGCTCGCGGCGGACCACCTGGCCGCCGGTGAAATCATTCATGCGGGTGACGAGCGCGATGTCGACGTCGCCGCGCTTGACGAGGCCGACCAGCGGCGTCGAGAGCGCACAGTTGAGCTCGACCTGTACACGCGGAAAGGATTTGCGAAATACGCTGAGTATCGACGGCAGCATGAAGGCCGCGTAGAGATCCGGCGTGCCGAGGACGACCTGGCCCTCGATCTCCTGCGAGGCCAGCTGCGAGATCAGCTCGTCGTGCAGCCGCAGGATGGACTTGGCGTAGGTCAGGACCGTGGTGCCATCCTCGGTCAGCGTGAGCCGGCGCCCGCCATGGAGAAAGAGCTGCTTGCCGGTCAGCTCCTCCAGCCGCTGCAGCTGCAAGGTGATGGCCGGTTGAGTGCGGCCGAGCCGGCGCGCAGTCTCGGTGATGCTGCCGGTCTCGACAACCGAGATCAACGATCTGAGCATACGGATATCGAGACTGATCAGGTTCATAAGGCAATCCGTTTTGCTCAGAAACTATGCAATTCCCATGCTAGACGACCCATTCCGCGATCAGCACGATGGCCGCCAGTCAAGTCGGCTTGCGTCTCGGCGGTCGGCTTGAGCGATGCAGGCCGCGGACCTCCTGTTGCTGGAAAAGCTCGGCGCAAACCCCGCGCAACCATTGGCTTGCGGGATCATGATGGAATCGGGCGTGCCAGTATTGTTTGACTGTAAAGCTGGGGATTGGTAGCGGGCACGCGAGCACGCGCAGCCCGTAATAGTGTGCCAGGGTTTCGCCGATGTGGCGCGGCAGCGTGGCGATCAGGTCGGTGGTTCCGACGATCGCGGGCAGGCCGAGAAAGCCCGGCAGCTCCAGCGCGATGTCCCGCTCGATCCCCTGTTCGCGGGAGGCGTCAGCGAGCAGCTGATGCCCCGTGCCGGACCGAATGAGCACGTGAGCCTCACACCTGAAATCTTTGAGCGTGACGCGGTCCTTGATGCGGGGATGATGCGCGTTCGCCAAACAGACCCAATCCTGCGGAAACAGCGCCTGCTGGAAATGGCCGGCATCAAGATCCGAGATGTAGCCGAGCGCGAGATCGCCCTCGCCGGACTGAAGCATGCGAGGCGTATCCATGCCGATCTGCGCCGCCTCGATCCGGATGCCCGGCGCGACGCGGCGAACATGGGCGAGGATGGCAGGAAGCAGCGTCACATGGCTCGCGTCCGTCATGCAGATGCTGAAGCGCCGTTTGGCGGTGGCTGGATCGAAGTCCGTGCGCAGGTCGGCCAGCCGCCGCAGCATTTCCAGTGCCTGCCTTGCGGTGCCGATAAGCGCCTCGGCCCGAGGCGTGGGCAGCATTCCTTCCGGCGAACGGACGAACAGCGGATCGTCGAGTTCCTGCCGCAGGCGGGCAAGCCAGATTGACACCGTCGGCTGGCTTTGACCCAGCCTCTCGGCCGCCTTGGTGACGCTGCCCGTGGTGAACAGCGCGTCGAACAGCCTGAGCAGGCGGGGGTCGAGCAGGTTGGTGTGGGGCAGGTCACGACGCGTCATTGCGATTCACAATAATCAATATAAGTCCCATAGCATATCAAAATGTTCCGCCGGCTGCTATCGGGGCTTCCAACGCCAAAAGTTGCGCAGGAAGAAGCGTTCGGATGAGAATCTGCTTTGTCGGAGCGGGGGCTTTGGGCTCGACGATCGGCGGCACGCTGGCGCGGGGCGGGGCAGACGTCTTCCTGATCGATCCGTTCCGTGCACACGTCGAAGCGATCAATGCGCATGGCCTCCGCATGCTGGAAGGCGATGTCGAGAGCATTGCAAAGGTCACCGCGTGCACCTCCGCGGCCGAGGTCGGTGGGGTGGCGGACCTCGTCATCGTCCTCGTCAAGTCCTACCACACGCGGGATGCGATCCGGGCGGCCGCGCCGATCATCGGGCCGCAGACGGTCGTGATGTCGCTGCAGAACGGCCTTGGCCACGAAGACATCCTTGCGGAGGAAGTCGGTCGTAACAGGGTCATGGCAGGAAAGACCTATGTTGGCGGCGTGCTGCTCGGCCCGGGTCATGTTCGCTCCGGAGTGGTCGGCAAGGAAACCATCATCGGCGAGCTCGATGGACGCTTGACCGAACGCGCACAGCGGATTTCCGAGACGTTCAATCGTGCCGGCATTCTCACGCTGCTCAGCGACAACATCCTTGGGACGATGTGGGACAAGCTGTTCATCAACGTCGCCGGAGGAGGAATCACCGCCGTTACCGGGCTGACTTATGGCGGCCTCTATTCACTGCCGGTCCTGGAAGAGTGTGCGCTCGCGGCGATTTCCGAGGGCATCATGGTGGCGCAGGCCGCAGGCGTGAAGATTTCGATCACCGATCCGCGCCGCGCGTGGACCATGGCGTCTGCCGGGCTGCCGCCCGAGTTCAAGACCTCGATGCTGCAGAGCCTGCAATCGGGCAATCTGACCGAGGTCGATTACATTCACGGCTCGGTCGTGCGCTGGGGCGCCAAGCTCAACATGCCGACCCCCGTGAATTCCACCATCGTCGCGTTGGTCAAGGGCCTGGAATATGCCCGCACCGACTACCCTGGAAAGGCCTGAGGCGATGACGCTCCCCCGCGCCTATGTCGAACACGTTGCCATCCGGGTGCCGGATGTCGACCGCCACGTCGATTTCTTCCGCCAGGTGCTTGGCCTCGGTATCCGCGACGAGCAAGCGGCCGAAGGCGCGCGCCCGCGCCAGGTATGGGTGCTCGGAAGCGTGCAACTCATCGAGGATCCGAACTTCGTCGGACCGGAGGGGCGTCTCGCCCATCTCGGCATCATGGTCGACGACTACGAAGGTGTGCTCGCCCGTGCTGCTGCATGGGGCGCCAAAGCGCTGCCAGCCGGCCCGAACTGGCTCGAGCTGCCGGGCGGGCTGAACGTCGAAATCTTGCAAGCCAGCGCGGGTGCCGTGGAAGCGGCGCTGGCGATCAATCCACGGGCCTAAAGGAACACGCGACATGAGCGATGAGCGCTACTGGGACGATGCCAAGGTCGGCGACGAATGCGTCACCCCCGCGGTGACGGTCACCGAAGCAATGGTGAATGCCTATGCCGAGTTGACAGGCGATTTCACGCCTGTTCATGTCGACGAGGAATACGCCAAGACCACGCCCTTCGGCACGCGCGTCGCGCACGGGCTGTTTGGCCTGTCGCTGGCCGACGGTTTGAAGACCCGCGCCGACTACCGCTTCCTTCCGGGAATGTCGCTGGGCTGGACCTGGGATTTCAAGCTGCCGATCAAGCTCGGTGACACCGTGCACGTCAAGTTCCGCGTTGGCTCGATGCGCGCCACGAAGCGCGAAGGGTGGGGCATCGTGGTGCTGCCCTCGGAGCTGATCAATCAGCGCGGCGAAGTGGTGCAGCTCGGCGAGCACCGTCTGATGATTCCGATGCGCCCGAAGACCAACGCCGCGGGAGAGCAGGCATGACCGCACAAGATCTGCCTCTCAAAGGCATTCGCGTCATCGACTACAGCCATTTCCTGGCAGGCCCGTTCATGGGGCGTTGCCTCGCCGCGATGGGCGCTGAGGTCATCAAGGTGGAGCGTCCCAAGCAAGGCGATGCGGGTCGCGCCCATGGCTATTTCAAGGACGGGCAATCCGGCTACTTCCTGCAGCAGAACATGGGCAAGCAGGGCCTGTGCATCGACCTGCGCGACAAGCGCGGTCTGGACATGATGATGAAGCTGGTCGACACGGCCGATGTCTTCATCGAGAACTATCGTCCCGGCGCGCTCGATCGCCTCGGGCTCGGCTACAAGGCGCTGTCGGCGCGCAATCCCAAACTGATCTACTGCTCGGTCTCTGCCTATGGCCACACCGGTCCCTATGCCGATCGTCCGGGCTTCGGCCTGATCGCAGAGGCGATGTCGGGCGCTCTGGCGCAACTGGGCAATCCCGGCGAAGCGCCGCCGCTGCTGCGGATGCCATTGGCCGACATGTATACCGGCATTCACGGTGTGGCTGCGATCAATGCCGCGCTGGTCGGCCGCGCGTCGTCCGGTCGCGGCCAGCATATCGATCTCGCGCTGTACGACTGCATGGTCTCGATGCACGACTATGCGGTGCAGCGCTACTTCCTCTCCGGCGGTACCGACCTCCCGAAGCAGACCGGCAGCGGTCAGCCGGATTCGACCGTCTACGGCGTGTTCCCGGCCAGGGACGGCAATCTTGTCATCGCTGCGCAGGTCGACGATGCTTGGCGACGATTGGCGAGCCTGATCGGGGGAGACAATTTGGCATCCGACCAACGCTTCACCACGCCTGCCGCGCGCAACGCTCATTATGCCGAGGCGATGGAGATTGTGCGCAGCTGGACGCTGTCGCAACCCTCTCGGGACGCCTGTCTTGCCGCACTCGACGAAGCAGGTGTGCCGTCGGCTCCCGTGCAGACCATCGAGGAGGTCGTGAAGGATCCGCAGATTCAGGCGCGCGGCATGCTGGTCGAGCAGCAGCATCCCGTGCTCGGCAAGGTGACGTTGCCGAACCTGCCGTTCCGGTTCTCCGATTGCGACACCACGGTGCGTACTCCGGCGCCGCTGCTGGGCCAGGACAATCGCCGGATTGCACAGTCGCTGGGCCTGTCGGCCGATCTCGTTGAGGCGATGGTGCGTGACGGCGTGCTCTACAACGAAGTCGCAGTGCAGGAGTGAGCGATGAGCGACCGTTATGCGGTGATCGGCAATCCGATCGGCTTCAGCAAATCACCTCTCATCCATGGCACTTTCGCCAGGATGACAGGACAGGACCTTGTCTATGAGGCGATCGAGGGGCCCCTCAATGGCTTCAACGAACGGGTTGATCAGTTCCGGACAGAGGGCGCCAAGGGGCTGAACATCACCGCGCCGTTCAAGCTCGATGCCTTCGCCTACGCAAACGAGCTTTCAGAGAGCGCCGACCGAGCTGGCGCCGTAAACTGCCTGAAGTTCGTCGGCGATCGGATCATTGGCGAGAATTTCGACGGGATCGGCCTTGTACGGGACATCACGGTCAATCTCGGCGTCCCGATGGCCGGCCGGCGCGTCCTGATGCTCGGGGCTGGAGGGGCGGCGCGTGGCGCGCTGCTGCCGTTCCTGCGCCAGGAGCCGTCCGAGCTGGTTCTCGTCAACCGAACGCTGTCGAAGGCGGTCGCATTGGCCGAAGAGTTTGCGGGCTGCGGCCCCCTGATGGTCAGCGGCTACGCTGAGCTGGCCGACCTTGCCGAGGGCTATGACGTCGTGGTCAACGCGACGTCGGCCAGCCTGCGCGGCGAAATGCCGCCGCTTCCGCGCAATGTCTTCCGCGGTGCAAAACTGGCCTACGAACTTGCCTACGGCAAGGGGCTGACTCCCTTTCTGCAAGCGGCCCGCGCCGAAAGCGTCGCCAAGCTGGCCGACGGCGTCGGCATGCTGGTCGAGCAGGCCGCCGAAGCTTTTGCCTGGTGGCGCGGCGTTCGGCCGGGCACGGCCCAGGTCATCGCCGAACTGACCATCCCCTTGAGCTGAAGGGCGATACCGAATATGCATCCCAAACCCAGCTTCCTTGTCGGCCTGATCGGCAGCGGCATTGCTGCGTCGCGCACTCCGCCCATGCACGAAGCGGCTGCTGACGCCGCCGGCATCCGCTATCTCTACAAGAAGATTGACTTGACTGAGTTGAAACTTGGAGCCGAAGCGCTGCCGGAATTGCTGATGGCGGCAAAGCGGATGGGCTTTGACGGGCTGAACGTGACCCATCCCTGCAAGCAGGCCATCATCCCACTCCTGGACGAGCTTTCGCCCGACGCCGAGGCGCTCGGTGCCGTGAACACCGTGGTCATCAGGAACGGTCGGATGACCGGCCACAACACCGACTGGTTCGGCTTTGCCGAGAACTTTCGCCGCAACATGCAGGGTGCGCCGCTCGGTCGGGTCGTCCAGTTTGGCGCGGGCGGAGCGGGCGCGGCGGTTGCGTTCGCGCTCATGAAGCTCGGCGTGCGGGAACTGACCATTGTCGATGTCGACTTGGCCAAAGCGCAGAGTTTGGTAAATAGCTTGTCTCCCCGATTTGCGGAGGGGCGCTTGAGGGCTGGCCAGGATGTTGCCGCGTACGTCGCTGCCGCCGACGGAATCGTCAACGCGACGCCGATCGGCATGGACAAGTATCCAGGCACGCCGCTGCCGACGGATCTGCTGCGTCCCGATCTGTGGGTCGCCGAGATCGTCTATTTCCCGCTGGAAACCGCCCTGCTGCGCACGGCACGCAGCCGCGGCTGCCGCACCGTCGACGGTGGTGGCATGGCGATCTTCCAGGGCACCGAAGCATTTCGCCTGTTCACGGACATCTCACCTGATCCGGACGTCTTCTTCGCCACTTTTGCATCCCTGGGTGGGTGATGTCTGGCCGATGGGCGAGCGGCACGCACAACGCCCGAGAGGAAACGCTTAATGGGCTATACGCTCGATTTCTCGGTGGTTTGGCATGCGATGCCCGCCCTGCTGTGGGGGTGCGTGGGGACATTGGGCCTGGCGCTCGCCGGCATGACGCTCGCGATGGTGATCGGTGTCGCCGGCGTTGCGGCGCGCGATTCGAAAGCGGCCTGGTTGCGGGCCGTCGTGATCGGCTTCGTCGAGGTCGTGCGCAATACGCCTTTCCTGGTGCAGATCTTCTTTCTGTTCTTCGCGCTGCCGCTGATCGGGTTGAAGCTCAATCCAACCGCGACCGCCATTATCGCTCTCGGTGTCAATGGCGGTGCCTATGCCATCGAGATCATCCGCGGCGGGGTGCAGTCCATTCATAAAGGGCAGGTGGAGGCCGGCTACGCGCTCGGACTGCACAAAGGACAGGTGTTCCGGTTCATTGTGCTCAAGCCCGCGCTTCGCGCGATCTACCCCTCGCTCACGGGCCAGTTCATCATGCTGACGCTGACCTCGTCGATCTGTTCGGCGGTATCAGCCTACGAATTGACGTCGGTTGCCCAGCGCATCGAAAGCGATACCTTCCGTAGCTTCGAGGTGTATTTCTCCGTCACCTTCCTCTATCTCGCGATCTCCTGGCTGTTGATGCTGGGCTTTGCGGCGATCTCTCACCGCTTCTTCTCTTATCCGACACGCTGAGGGGGCGATCATGACACCGCATTTTGGTCTTCCCGAGTTCGGCTTCCTGCTGCGTGGGCTGCAATGGACGGTGCTGCTGACGCTGGTCGCATTCGCTGGCGGCTGCACGGCGGGGCTGGCCGTCGCATTGCTGCGCACCTGTGGTCACAAGGGCGTGGAATGGGCCACCCGCATCTACATCGGGATATTCCAGGGCACGCCACTGCTGCTGCAGCTTTTCGTCGTGTATTATGGCTTGGCGCTCACCGGGCTGAAGCTCGACGCCTTCGTCGCGGTGGCGATCGGCTTCACCGTGAATGCCTCCGCGTTCCTTGGCGAGATCTGGCGCGGCGCGATTGAGGCCGTGCCGCGTGGCCAGACCGAGGCGGCGATGGCGCTCGGATTGCACTATTCGTCCCGCATGCGCGACATCGTGCTGCCACAGGCAATCCGCATCTCGCTGCCCGCGACGATCGGCTATCTCGTGCAGCTCATCAAGGGCACGTCGCTCGCCGCCATCGTCGGTTTCATCGAACTCGCCCGCGCCGGTCAAATCGTATCGAACCAGACTTTCCAGCCGTTGCTCGTGTTCGGCGTGGTCGGCGCGATGTATTTCATCCTCTGCTGGCCCCTGTCATGGTGGGGCAGCCGGATGGAGGCCAGGCTCGCCCTGGCCAGCCAAAGGTAGCAACGGCGCACCTATTCAATCACAAACAGCCATCACCAGGAGGAGATACTTATGTTGTTTTCACGTAATCGTCGCCAGTTCGGAGCCGCGCTGCTGGCGTTGGCGGCCGTCGCCATCGCGGGCAAATCGCAGGCCGGCACGTTGGACGATGTGAAGAAGAAGGGCGTCGTCGTCATCGGCATTCAGGGCGACAATCCTCCCTGGGGCTATGTCGACAGCTCGGGAAAGCAGGATGGCATCGACGCCGACATGGGCCGCGCCTTCGCCGACTATCTCGGCGTGAAGGCCGAGTTCGTTCCGCTCGCGGTGGCCAATCGTATTCCGGCGCTGACCACGGGCCGCGTCGACATTCTGTTCGCGACCATGGCCATGCTGCCCGAGCGCGCAAAGGCGGTGCAATATTCCAAGCCATATGTCGCCAACGAGATTACGCTGGTGGCGGCCCAGGCAACCCCGATCAACAGCAATGCCGACATGGCCAAGTTCGTGATCGGCGTTCCCCGGTCCTCGACGCAGGACACCCAGGTCACCAACAATGCTCCGGCGGGCACCGAAATCCGCAGGTTTGATGATGATGCGGCCACGATCCAGGCGCTGCTCTCGGGCCAGGTGCAGGCCGTCGGCGCGAACAGCTTCTACCCGCAGCGCCTGAACGCCGCAAAGCCGGAGCTCGGGTTCGAGCCCAAGCTTCACTTCACCGCTCTGTATAACGGGGCCTGCACCCGCCTCGGGGACAAGGAGTGGAACGAGACGGCCAACAAGTTCATCGACCAGATCAAGTCGAACGGCAAGCTGACCAGCTTCTACGCCAAATGGATGAAGGCGCCCGTGCCGATCTTCCCGGACTCGGTCCCCGGCGTTCCCTTCACAGTTCAGTAGCCACCCGCGAGCGGCCGACGCGCGATCCGCGTTGGCCGCCGTCCGATAGCGGAGCCGAATCCATGCAGGACGATATCCTGATCGAAATGAAGGGCGTGCAGAAATGGTACGGCGGGTACCAGGCTCTCCGTGATGTCAATCTCATCGTGCGCAAGGGCGAGAAGATCGTGCTCTGCGGCCCGTCTGGCTCAGGCAAATCGACGCTGATCCGCTGTATCAACCGTCTCGAGGCGATCGAGCAGGGCAGCATCGTGGTGAACGGTCATCGGCTTGACGACAGCATCAAGGCCATCGATGTCGTACGTCAGGACGTCGGCATGGTCTTTCAGAGCTTCAACCTCTTTCCGCATATGACTGTCCTGCAGAACTGCATGCTCGCGCCCATCCGCGCGCGCCGCATCGGCAAGACCGAGGCGGAAGCGACCGCGCGAAAATATCTCGAGCGCGTTCGCATCGGCGACCAGGCCGAGAAATATCCGGCTCAGCTTTCGGGCGGACAGCAACAGCGTGTGGCGATCGCGCGCGCGCTCTGCATGCAGCCCAAGGTCATGCTGTTTGATGAACCGACCTCGGCGCTCGACCCTGAGATGGTCAAGGAGGTGCTCGATACGATGATCGGCCTCGCCAATGACGGCATGACCATGATTTGCGTCACCCACGAGATGGGCTTTGCCCGCCAGGTCGCCGACCGGGTCATCTTCATGGCTGAAGGGCAGATCATCGAAGAAGGCGAGCCCGAGGCGTTCTTCCGCAATCCCCAGCATGCCCGCACCAGGCAGTTCCTTGGCGAAATCCTCGCCCATCACTGAACGGAGTTCTCTTATGAGTCGTCTAGTTTACGTCCTCAACGGCCCAAATCTCAATTTGCTCGGCAAGCGCCAGCCCCACATCTATGGTCACGAGACGCTTGCGGACGTGGAGCGGGACTGTCGGGCGCTGGGCAAGGAGCTCGGGCTGGAGCTTCGCTTCCATCAATCCAACCGGGAATACGAACTGATCGACTGGATCCACGAGGCGCGCGAGACGGCTGCCGGAATCGTGATGAATCCCGCAGCTTTCACCCATACGTCGGTCGCCATCCTGGATGCTTTGAACACGTTCGAGGGCACGGTGATCGAGGTGCATATTTCCAACGTGCACAAGCGCGAGGAATTCCGTCACCACTCGTTTATCTCCAAACGGGCCGATGGGGTCATCGCAGGCTTCGGCACTCAAGGGTACCTGCTCGGCTTGCGGCGTGTGGCCAAGCTGCTTGATGAGACGAAGGGATAGCATCGCATGAGCGCACCCGTCCGCCTCTCGGTCATGGGAGCGGGCCTCATCGGCAAGCGACACATCGAGCACGTTCTCGCGCGGCCGGAGGCGATGCTGTCGTCAATCGTCGATCCGATGCCGGCGGCCCGAGAGCTGGCGGCATCGCTGAAGGTGGACTGGTTTCCGTCGTTTCAGGACATGCTCTTCGGAAATCGGCCGGAGGGGGTGGTTGTCGCCACCCCCAACCAGATGCACGTGGCCAACGGCATGGATTGTATCGCGGCTGGCATCCCGGCGCTGATCGAGAAGCCGCTGGCGGATGAGATCGTCGCTGCGCAGGGGCTGGTCGAAGCCTCGGAGCGGGCGAGCGTGCCGCTGCTCACCGGCCATCACCGCCGGCATAATCCGATGATCCGGCGCGCCAAGGCGGAGATCGACAGCGGCCGGCTCGGCCAGATCGTCTCGGTGCATGGCATGTTCTGGCTGATCAAGCCGGACGACTATTTCGACGTGGCCTGGCGCCGCGAAAAAGGGGCGGGGCCTGTTTTCCTGAATCTCATCCACGATGTCGACCTGTTGCGGTACCTGTGCGGGGATATCGTCGCGGTGCAAGCCGCGCAATCCAATCGGCTGCGCGGAAACGCGGTCGAGGAGACCGCGGTGATCATCCTGCACTTCGCCTCCGGCGCGCTTGGAACGGTCAATGTCTCGGATACCATCCAGTCGCCCTGGAGCTGGGAATTCACCGCCGGTGAGAACCCGGCCTACACCCATACGCAGGAGGCGTGCTACCAGATCGGCGGCACGAGGGCATCGCTGGCCATTCCGCAACTCGACCTATGGCATCACCCAAGCAAGGCGAGCTGGTGGGCGCCGATCGAGCGCGAGCGGTTGAGCTATGAGAAGGCAGACCCGCTTGGTCTGCAGATCGCCAATTTCTGTGGGGTTATCCGCGGTACGGCCAAGCCTGTGGTGAGCGGGCGCGAAGGGCTGAAAACCCTCGGCGTGATCGACGCAGTCAAGCGCGCGGCGGAAAGCGGAGCTCTCGTGCCGGTTTGATACCGAAACGCAGGGCGCCCGCCCCGAGATATCTGCGTCTGGAAATGTCGGCCGTCCGAAATTCGCAGGCCGATAGGTGCAGATGTCCCGGGGGATTTGCCTGCCCGTGATTGAGTTTCACCTCGCGCCAGAGCCCTTCAGCGCATTCCAAGCCGCCTGATTGGCCTGATCGAACGCCTTGCGAGACTCGGCGAGCGCTGCGCCCAGCACCGTCCACGACTCGCTGCCGGCCTGCTTCAGCTTCTGCAGACGTGCCTCGGCCTCTGACGCATCGGATTTCATCTGCTTGAGGGCGGCATCGAAATCCCCGGTATGCGTTGCGGCGACCTTGCCAGCCGCCTCGCGGAACTTGTCGGCCGCCTCGCGCCAGGCCTTCGCCTGCGCGGCGGCGATGTCCTTGAACGTAGCCTGCTGCTGCCCGAGCTGCTTGCCGGCGCTCTCGAAGTAAACCTTCATCTGCGCCTCGAAGCCGTTCCACTGCTTTTCGAGCTCTGTCTTGTTGCGTGCCCAGGCTGCCTCGCCGGCTTCGGCTTGTGCCTTGAGCTGCACCTGAAATTCGTCGCGGCGCTTCTTCAGGTCGGCGATGATCTGCTCGGCCTTGACCTTGGACTCCGCCTTGGCCTCGCCCGCCTTGACCTCGAACGAGGCGAGCGCGGCGTCCATTTCGTCGATGCGCTCCTTGGCCCAATTCAGGTAAAAATGCATGCTGCTCTGTTCTGACATGATCGTCTCCGTGACTGTTCGACCTGGATGATGTCCGGGCCTGGCTTTGCTCGTGTTGACTTGGGTCAATTGCCTCGCCGTTTGATGCGCGGTCCCTCAGGCCGCGAGAAAGGGAAGCAACGCTACCTCTTCGTCCCTGGCTGTTGGCCGAGTGCGAGATGGTCCGGAGGCAATCGCCGCGTAGAAGTCGCTCGGGGCCATCAGCTTGGCATCGCCTGGCAGCACATCCTCACTGAAAAGCGCCTCGCAGACGCGCAGGGCGTTCGCATGACGGTTATCTTCCGCGAAGTTGAGCTGGAGACAGTGCCTGGTCTCGTTCCGGTTGGCTTGCTTGACAGGAGACATGCCAGAATTTCCATCTCGTATGCTTCTTCGTAACGTGCGCGCAGCATCTGTGCATCGCCCCGGATGCGACGCGCAATTGGCGTCAAAAGACCAGGGCCCTCTCACCGGCTCGGATCGAGCCGCGCGCCTGTTGCCGCAGATAGTCATGCACCACCGTTCCGAGGCCGAGCGTGAGGTCGGCGCGGATGTGGACGGCGGAGATGATCTCGAGTACCGGCAGTTCGGCCACGGGCGCCAGCGCATGTGGCGTCAACGCGAGGGCCGCAGGCCCGGTCCAGGCGCCCTTCAGCACGACATCCTCGAGCCGGTATTGAACGAGCTCGCAGATCCGCGGGCTGCCGTCGACGTGCGGGATGATCTTGAGCAGGAAGTTGGGCTCGCTGAGCGCTGCCTTGACTTTCGTCAGATCGGCCTCGCGGTGCTTGTAGCCCATCGTCCCGGTCGCGACGCGCAGCGGGCCGTAATCCAGCGTGCCGATCAGGGTATCGATCTCGGTTCTCAACGTCGGCTGCGCGAGCTTTTTCGGGAAGCCCCATAGCTCGCGCCCGCCGGCAATGGGTCCTTCGTCGTTGAGGAACATGCAGTGCGTGTAGCCGCCCTTGCGTCCGCGGAAGCAGACGGGAATGACTTGCCCGCTTTCCGTATAGTCGCCGAAGCCATTGGAATCGGGCATGCGGATGAACTCGTATTTGACGAGAGCCTCTCGCTCGTCGACCTCCAGCGGCTCCGGCACCACGGCTCGCAGCTTGGCTGGATCGGTGCGATAGGTGATGATCAGGTATTCGCGATCGACGAACCGGTACGGCCCCGGCGGATAAGCCGGGTTCGTCAGCGGCATGGCGAAGGCGCGTTGTTTCACATCAGTCTCGCGCATCAATGTTCTCTCCAGGCGATGGGTTGGGGCTATTCGCGGCCGTCATGTTCGAGATCGAAGGTGAAGACCCCGTCGGGGCTCGTAGGCCGGGCGAGTACCTCGGGATGGCGCAGTGTGCGTAGCGCATCGTGATAGCCGGCGCGCCAATGGTCTTGCATCGACAGCCGCGAGAACTCGTAGTCCTTGGAATGGCCTTCGTGATTGCGCGCGCGATAGATCAGATGAACGATGTTGTAGACGTTGCGGCAGACCGCGGTGCTGAGCAGCTTCACGTCCTCATGCTGGGTGAGATCCTCCGGCAGCCGGCCGAGCAGATCCGTCAGCGCGCGCCGCAGGCGCTGCACCCGCTTGAACTGGTCGGTGCTGGCGCGCGTGCGGCTCGAATACTGGATTTCCTTGTGGCGCGTGACGACTTCGGCCATGTTGCGCGGAAGTTGACCGCGCGCGCTCCAGAGGTCGACCTGGAACGCGAGCATGTCCTGCGGCGCATCAGTTTCGATCACCCATTGCAGCGGCGTGTTGGAGACGAGGCCGCCGTCCCAGTAGTGCTCGCCCTCGATTTCGACGGCCGGAAAGCCGGGCGGCAGCGCGCCGCTGGCCATGATGTGCTCCGGCTGGATGGTATGTGTCGTGTTGTCGAAATAGACGAAATTCCCGGTTCGGACGTTGACGGCGCCGGCACTGAAGCGCGTCAGCCCGGCGTTGAGACGATCGAAGTCGACCAGGCGCTCCAGCGTGGTCCTGAGCGCGCGCGTGTCATAGATGCTGGTCGCATCGCTGGCTCCGCCGGGCTGCAGCCAGGGCAGGATGGGACGGGCGGAGAAAAAGCCGGTTGCGCCACACGTGGCCGCAAGACCGGCGCTCATCTGGTTGATGAGGTTGCGCGTGCTGTCGGTCTTTGCCCAATCGCTGAGAGCGGACCACTCCCACGGCGCCGTCGAAGTGACCTGGGTCCAGAAATCGCGCAAACGGTCGACGCGGGACTCCGGTGGATTGCCGGCGATGATGGCGGCATTGATCGCGCCGATCGAAATGCCGGCGACCCAATCGGGCTGAATGCTGGCTTCGTCCAAGGCTTCATAGACGCCGGCTTGATAGGCACCGAGCGCACCCCCGCCCTGCAACAGCAGGGCGATGCAATCGAATGGCAATTGCCGCTGTGCGGATGAAAGCTGTGACCGGGATTGGAAGTTCATGGAGTTTGCTCTTTGAGGATTGATGGGAAGGCCCGTGTCAACGATCGCCCGAAGCCTGCCTTCTGATCTTGGGCGGCTCGAGCATCACTTCCTTCAAGTGGTCCCCGGATGCGACGACGACCACGAAGTTGAGCCTGCCGTCTTGTCGCATCAATCCGCCGGCAAGAGCGTTGCCTCCTGCAGCCTTCTCGGCGACCTGCACGGCATCAGACAATTCCTGCTTGATCCATTTCAGGGCGACGATCTTGGCGAGATCTTCCCGATCGAGCTCCTTGAGTGAAAATGTCGTCTCCTTGCCCGTGACGTCTCCGGTCTTTGCATCGATGGCATTTTCCCAGACGCGCTCATTTCTGAGCGTGCGGATGCGATACACGGGCGGGCCTGCGATCTCGAAGCTGATGTCGGCCGTCTTCGATCCGCTGTGCAGGCGCTCCGCTATCGCCATCGCCTGGCTGAGCGGGACGCGGGTGGTGCGGAACTCCGAAAGCACGCGGCGGATCGCTGCCTCTTCGGCATCGCTCTGCTCGCTCGCGGCCTGCTTGGTTGCATCAGCGGAATTCTGCACGTCAGCGACCGCTGCGGTCGCGGCGAGCGCAGCGGACCACACGATCGCTGCAAACAAATGGTTCTTGGACATCGGATCAATCTCGATTGGGTTGGTCAGTCGCCTGCAACAGGCGCGTGGGCGACAACGATCTCCTTGTCGGAGGGCGCGGGCAGGGGCTGATTGGTATCGATCGTGACCAGCTCCGGTCCCTTCACGTCGGAGTGGATGCGGATTTCAGGCCGTGCGGGATTCGGCTCGGAAGAGCGACCCGGCAGTTGCGCCGGCAGCGCCCAGTCCGCCAACCATAACAAGCAGACCAGAGCTCCGCCCACCGACAGGAAATAGCCGCGTAGAGGAAGCGCGCTATCGATCGGCTGCCTTGCGCGCATGAACATGGCAGATCGTCGGCTCACGACGGCTCGCTCCCGGCAGTGGAATCACACAGTCTCATCTTCAGATGCTCCACGGGCGCGGATGCCGGCGCGCAAGCGCGGCGTCGAGATAGCCGCGCTCGTCGAGCCAATCGGTCGGACAATAGGTTGCGGCTTTCGGATCCATCGCGAATCCATCACGCTTCAGCGCCGTCAGCGTACCGGTGACGCCGGTCCACACGGCTTTGCCGCTGTCCGGATCGACTTCCATCACGTCAAACACTTCGATGAAGTTCAGCATTGTCGGGACACCCGGCATCGTTTCACGCGGCGTGCGTAAAATTGTCGGACTGGGCGGGTGGAACGCCTCTGCGCGCGAGCTCCGCCTCGATCACGTCGAACACATATTCGATCGGCGCTATCCAGGCGTTGACCCAGCAAATGATGCAGTCCCGGGCGATCAGCAGGGCCGGCGTCATCCGATCGTCCTCCGCTCCAGCCTGATAGTGCCGGGCTTGCGCTCGCTGAACGAATGAGCCGACGCGATCATCGCGATGGTAATGCCGAGCAGCAGGCTCAGCGCCACGAGGCACATGGCGACGACGATGTTCAGCGATGCGGCGGCAAGTCCGGGCAGCGGATTTTCGCGCATCAATGCGAACAGCACGGTTGACATTCTCCGTCTCCTTAATAAAATACACCGTATAGTTCATATAAATCACGCGCGGCGAATGCTGTCAAGACGAGGACCTCACAAGCGCGTGTGCAGGATCAAGGCGGTGAGGCTCCGCCCAACCAGAAGCCTCGAGCAAAGAAAGGATCCGACATGACGAGATTGACGCAAATATTGTTCGCAGCGGTCGTGATTGCGCTTGGCAGCGCATCAGCATCAGCTCAGGAGAACCAGGGCACCGCGGGGCAGAGGGCGGCCTGTGCGCCGGACGCCTTTCGTCTGTGCAGCGCCTACATTCCGGACCCGTCGGGTGTCGAAGCCTGTCTGCGGCAGAGGAAATCGAACCTGAGCGAAGCGTGCAAGGCGGTGTTCGACCAAGCCAGCACCGGTTCGGCCAGGGGCAGATAAGGATTGATGCCGCAACCGGTGCGGCGGGGTTCCTACCCTGAATTGCATCGGCATCGCGGCAGGAGACAGGAGCGATCTCATGAGCACGGTGTACATACCGGCCCTGGCTGCCTTCGGCGGCTCTGCGTTCGGCGCGCTCTCGACCATCGTCAGCGGATGGTTCAGCGGACGCCGAAAACGTCGCGAGCTTCATCATGCCCGCTCGTTTTCGAAGCGCGAACAATTGTACCATTGCTTCATCGAGGAGGCGTCACGGCTCTACGCCGAGGCCCTGGTCAATGATCAGGCCGAAATCCCGCGACTGGTTAGCCTCTATACGCTGGTCGGGCGCATGCGGATATTGTCGAGCAGCGAGGTCGTTCAGGCCGCCGAGAGAGCCGGGCACTTGATCATCGAGACGTATCTCTCGCCAAATCGCACATTCGTCGATCTCCCGAAATTCATCGAGGAGATGGATCCTTTGCGCGATTTCGGCGAGGCCTGCCGCCGCGAGCTGATGACCATTCCGGCGCAGTGAGAGACATCATGCGCAGCCGGATTGAAGGTCGATCGAGCGCCGCCCGCTGTAAGATCGTGCAGGCCGCCATCCATCTCTATGGCGAGATAGGACACAAAAAGACCACCGTTGCTGATATCGCGCAGCATCTGTCGATGTCCTCGGCCAACGTCTACCGCTTCTTTCCCTCGAAGCGGTCGATTGAAGAGGCTGTGGTCGCAGAGCTGCTCGACGAGACGGTGAGTGCTGCAGCTGAGGCGGCCCGGACCCAGGGGCCGGCGCTGCAGCGCCTGGCGGCGATCCTGAAAGCGATTGCCGACTGCAATGAAGGTCGATCGGCGAAGCACCGGCGCGTGCAGGATCTGGTGGCGTTGGCTGCTCGTCAGAACTGGACAGTCGTCCTCGCCTATCACGACAGGATCCGGGGGCTGGTGCGACCAATCATCGGCACGGGGCAAGCACGCGGCGAACTGCAGGGCGGCAGCCCGATGGCGCTGACCTGCTGCCTGCTGGAAGCCATGGACGTCCATCTCAACCCATCGCAGGTCGGCGCTGTGGTGCTGCGACCAAGCTTCGAAGAAATGTTGAGATTTTGTACGAGCGCTTTGCGTCGCGCGCCATCGTTGCAGCCGGCCAAGGTGATACCTCATGGGCAGCTCAGGGCCGGCTGAAGCAGCGTCGCTCGCGCCGAAGACAAGACTGGCCGCAATTCTAGTGCGACCAGTCCGTCTCGCAGGCCGCCAGGAAGAATCCGACGCGCTCGCGCACGAAGCCGGGAAGCTCCCTCTTCAGGTCCTTCGGCGTCTCGCCGACCAGCGAGCGGAACAGCATCGGCAGCAGAATTAGGTCGAGAAAGATCTGGGCGGTGGCGCGGCTTCGCCTGGCGCTGAAAGGGCCTCTCGGGTTGCGCGCGAGCTTCTGCGTGGCGTCGTCCAGCAGCTGGGACACCGCGGCCTGAGAGCGATCGCGCGCGGTGTCATGAACGTTGCGGCTCAGTTCGGGAAATCGCTGCGATTCAGCGATAGTGGCGCGGACCAAGTCCACCGATTCCTCCACGAACCGTTCCACGATTGCGGTCCCGAGGTTCATCAATTTGTCCTCGATGGTGCGGCCTTCCGGCGAGAATCCCTGGAAATCAGTCAATCCCTCGACCGTGCGGGCCACCACCGCCGCGAACAGCGCTTCCTTGCCGGGGAAGTGGGCATAGATCGTCGGCTTGCTCGCGGGCGCGAGTTCGGAGATGTCGTCGATGCTGGCGCTGCGATAGCCCTTTTCCAGAAACAGCTGCTGGGCGGCATCGAGGATGCGCGCCTGCGCGTCGCCGGCCGAATCCTTGGGCGGTCTGCCTCGCTTCGTCTTCTTCATTGTTGGTCCTCCGAAATCACGAGTCTGTGCGTGTCGCTTTCCCGCTTGACATGGCCCGGGAAGAAAGGCAAGAAAAAGAAAATATACGGTATAGTTTATTATTCGCCGGGAGCCGCTTGGCAGCCTGGCGAGCGCTTCCGGACCATCCGGGCCGCGCAGGTGGACGTTGGCCCGATCGTTCGATCCAGATGAGGAGAATGTCGTGATTCCGTTGAACCGAGAACCGCCCGGCTTGCAGGAAGGCACGCTGCTGCGGGAGCTGCACCACAGGGTCAGCAATGGCGTTGCCTTCGCCATCGACCTGGTCTCCGCCGCGGCCATCCGGGTCGAGGGAGCGGAAGCCAAATGCGCGCTGAGCGACGTGGTCGAGCTGCTGCAGGGCTATTCCGATGTGCATCGTGCGCTGGCCATGCCCGCGGGCGACACGCTGACCCACGCCGCGACTTACGTCCGCAAGCTGGGTTGTGGCATGCGGCGCGCGGTGCTGGACCGGATGAACATTCAGCTGGCATTCGCGACGCAGTCCCTCGCGCTGCAGCCGGAGCGCTGCTGGTATCTGGGGCTGATCGTCCACGAGCTCGTGATGCACGCGGCACGGCATGCCTGCTTCGAGGCGAGACCGGGGCAGATCAGGGTCAAGCTGACGCGGACCGGCGCGCTGGTGAACTGCGTGATCCTGGACAACGGCTCGCGCCCGGCGCGCGAGGCGTCGGACCGCGAATTGCGGATCGCGCGGGATATCGCCAGAGCGCTCGGCGGCCGGATCGAGCAGGGCTTTGGCACCGAATTCACCTCGATCGTCCTCTCGTTCCCGCTGACCGAGCGCGAACGCGACGCAAACTGGACCATCGCGACGCGCCAGATGAGGGCGCCGCGCCGCACGCGAGCCACCGCTTCGACTGACACAGCGCTCGCTTCCCGCCGATCCCAGGATGCGCTCGCCGGGCTCTTGACGCTGTCCCATCCGACGGTCGCGCCATGACCAGCCGATCCTCCCATCCGATCATGGCGCCGCGTGCAGTGAAGGTTTTCGCCGCAGCGGGCGCGCTCATCAGTATCGCACTGAGCGGCTGCAATGATCACGCGGCGCAGACGGCCGCGCGGGCCACGCTGGTCCGGACCACGATTGTGCAGCCGCGCGACCGGCAAGGCGCCATCACGTTGACGGGAGAGGTCCAGGCCCGCTTCCGTGCCGATCTTTCCTTCCGCGTCAGCGGGCGTGTGGTTGCTCGCACCGTGGACGTTGGTGCTCACGTCAACAAGGGCGACGTCCTCGCCCGGCTCGATCCGGCCGAGCAGGCGGCCGACGTGGATGCTGCGACCGCGGCAGTGGCCTCCGCCGAAGCTCAGCTGCGCGTGGCGAAGGCAACGTTCGAGCGCCAGAGCGCGCTGATCGCGAGCGGCTTCACCACCCGCACCGTCTACGATCAGGCCCAGGAGGGCCTGCGAACGGCGGTGGGCGTGCTGGAAGCAGCCCGGGCGCAGCTCGGCACCTCGCAGGACGCGCTTGGCTATACCGTGCTGCGCGCCGAAGCCGACGGCGTCGTGACCGCGCGAAATCTCGAGGTCGGCCAGGTCGTGCCGGCCGCGCAACCCGTGTTCTCGCTCGCGCAGGACGGGGAGCGGGATGCCGTCTTCGAGGTCTATGAATCCGCCTTCCTCGGCCAGACCGACAGCCGCCGCGTCACGCTGGCGCTCGTCTCCGATCCCGATGTGACAGCTGCGGGCGAGGTGAGAGAGATTTCACCTGTGATCGATGCGAAGAGCTCCACGATCCGCGTCAAGGTGTCCATCGACAATCCGCCGGCCGCGATGACATTGGGCAGCGCCGTCGCCGGAACGGTCAAGGCGAAGCCTCAGAACGAGATCGCCTTGCCCTGGAGCGCGCTGATGTCCGCGGGCAGCAAGCCTGCCGTCTGGACCGTCGACCCCAGGACGCAGACGGCGTCGCTGAAGCCGGTCACGGTCGGCGCATACGAGGCCGGACAGGTGCTGATCAAGGCTGGCCTCGAGCCCGGCGAGCGCGTCGTCGTCGACGGCGGCAAGCTCTTGAGCGTTGGCCAGTCGGTTACTGAAGCGGGAGGACGGTCATGAAGCGGCCGATCATGATGATTGCCGGCACGCTCGCGGCGGCCTCGCTGCTCGCCGGGTGTCAGCAGGAGACGAACGCGCCGGAGCCCGTGCGCCCCGTGCTCTCGATGCTGGCCAAGCCTGATAGCGGCGACAGCACAATTGCCGTCGGCATCGTCGAGCCGCGCTACAAGACCAACCTCGGCTTTCGCGTGCTCGGACGGCTGACCTCGCGCCCGGTCTATGTTGGCGACATCGTCGGCGAAGGACAAATCATCGGCACGATCGATCCCACCGCGCTCGATCTCGCCGTTCGCGCCGCCAAAGCCCAGCTTGCGAAGGCTGAGGCGCAGCTTGCGACGGCCAGGGCCACGGAGGAGCGGCAACGGACGCTGATCACCAGCGAGGCGACCACGAAACAGACACTCGACAATGCCGAGCAAGCGCGCGCCGGAGCCGAAGCGAGCGTCGCACAGGAGCAGGCGAGCCTGACGAAAGCAATCGAGCAACTCGGCTATGCCCAGATCAAGGCCGATTTCGGCGGCGTCGTCACCGCCGTTGGTGCGGAAGTGGGCCAGGTGGTCTCGCCCGGTCAAACCGTCGTGACGGTCGCGCGGCCGGACATTCGCGAGGCGGTCGTCGATATCGGGGAAGACTTTCCCGTGCCGCTCGAGGTCGGGCTCGCCTTCACCGTCAGCCTGCAGCTCCTTCCCGCCGTCGAGGTGGAGGGCAGGATCCGTGAAATCGCGCCGCAGGCGGATGCGCTGACGCGGCTGCGCCGCGTTCGGATTGCGCTCGAGAATCCGCCCGAAAGCTTCCGCCTTGGCGCGACGGTCACGGCCAGGCTCGGCAAGGACCAGGGCAAGGTCTTGCGCCTGCCCGCATCAGCGGTGCTCAGCAAGGACGGTGCCGAATTCGTCTGGGTGGTCGATCAAACCACCGGCACCGTCTCGTTGCAGAAGATCGACGGCGTCGCCGAACCGGCAGGCATCCGCGTCACCGGCGGGCTTGCCGCAGGCGCTCGAATCGTCACCGCCGGAGTTCACAGCCTCAAGCCGGGACAGCACGTCCGCATCCAACAGGATCAACAGCCATGAAGTCGTTCAACCTCTCCGACTGGGCGCTCGGCCATCGCTCGCTCGTCTGGTATTTCATGATCGCCTTCATGGCGGCCGGCCTGTTTGCCTATCTCCAGCTTGGGCGACAGGAGGATCCTGATTTCACCATCAAGACCATGGTGATCCAGGCGCAGTGGCCGGGCGCCTCGCCCGAGGAGATGACCCGTCAGGTCACCGACCGGATCGAGAAGAAGCTGGAGGAGCTGGAATCGCTCGACTACACCAAGAGCGTGACGGTCGCGGGCCAGACCACCGTGTTCGTCTACTTGCGCGATTCGACCAAGGCCGCCGACGTCAAGCCGACCTGGGTGCGCGTCCGCAACATGATCGCTGACATCAGGGGCGATTTTCCCCAAGGCGTGATCGGGCCCGGCTTCAACGACCGTTTCGGCGACGTGTTCGGCAACGTCTATGCCTTCACCAGCGACGGCTTGAGCCAGCGACAGCTGCGCGACCAGGTCGAGGATATCAGGGCCAAGGTGCTGACGGTGCCGGACGTCGGCAAGGTCGACATTCTCGGTGCGCAGGACGAGGTGATCTATCTCGAATTCTCCACCCGCAAGACCGCGGCGCTCGGCCTCGATGTCCACGCCATCATGAATTCGCTGCAAGGCCAGAACGCGGTGGCGCCATCAGGCGTGTTCCAGGAGGGGCCGGAGCGGATCAGCGTCCGCGTCAACGGCCAGTTCACCTCTGAGGCGAGCCTGAAGGCGGTTAATCTGCGCATCAACGACCGCTTCTTCCCGTTGACCGATGTCGCGACCATTACGCGCGGCTATGCCGATCCACCATCAACGCTGTTCAGATACAATGGTCAGCCCGCCATTGCACTTGCGATCGGCATGAAGTCCGGTGCCAACCTGCTCCAGTTCGGCGAGGCGCTGAAGAAAGAGATGGCCGGGATCATCGCCGACCTGCCGATCGGCGTCGGTGTCCATCTCGTTGCCGACCAGCCCGTCGTGGTCGAACATGCGGTCTCTGGCTTCACCGAAGCGCTGTTCGAGGCCGTGATCATCGTGCTCGGCATCAGCTTCCTGAGCCTGGGCTTGCGGGCGGGGCTCGTGGTCGCCATCGCCATTCCGCTCGTGCTCGCGATCACCTTCGTGGTGATGGCCTATTGCGGCATCTCGCTGCAGCGCATTTCGCTGGGCGCCCTGATCATCGCGCTTGGCCTCCTGGTCGACGATGCCATGATCGCGGTCGAGATGATGGTGGCGCGGCTCGAGATCGGCGATCCGCTCGAAAAGGCGGCCACCCACGTCTATACGTCCACCGCGTTTCCGATGCTGACGGGAACGCTTGTTACCGTGGCCGGGTTCATCCCGATCGGGCTCAACAGCAGCAATGCCGGCGAGTTCACCTTCACCCTGTTCGTGGTGATCGCGGTATCTCTGATCGTCTCCTGGATCGTGGCCGTCTTGTTCACCCCGCTGCTCGGCGTCACCATCCTGCCGGCCAGGATGAAGGGACACCACGAGCAGAAGGGCCGGATAGCTCAGCTGTTCGCGCGCCTGCTCTTGTTCTGCATGCATCACCGCTGGAGCACCATTGCGGTGACGGTCGGCGCCTTCCTGCTCGCTGTGTTCGGCTTGCAGTTCGTGCAGCAGCAGTTCTTCCCGTCGTCCGACCGTGCCGAGCTCGTCATCGACTGGAACCTGCCGCAGAATGCCTCGATCACCGACACCAACGCCCAGATGACTCGCTTCGAGCGCGAGCAGTTGCAGGGCAACGATGCGGTCGAGCATTGGTCCACCTATGTCGGCACCGGCGCGCCGCGCTTCGTGCTGTCGTTCGATGTTCAAACCGCCAACACCTGGTTCGGCCAGCAGGTGATCGTGACCAAGGGCGGCATCGCCGCGCGCGACCGTCTCAAGTCGCAGTTCGAGGACTATTTGCGGAAGACCTTCCCGGGCACCGACACCTACGTCAAGCTGCTCGAGGTCGGCCCGCCCGTCGGCCGTCCGGTGCAATACCGCCTGAGCGGCCCCGATATCGCTGAGGTCCGCGACCTCGCGCAAAAGCTTGCCGGCGTCGTCAGCAGCAGTCCTGACCTCGGCAACGTGGTGTTCGACTGGATGGAGCCCGCGCGTGTCGTCAAGGTCGATGTGCTCCAGGACAAGGCGCGCCAGCTCGGCGTCACCTCGGAAGATATCGCCACCACCCTGAACTCGGTGCTCCAGGGCACGCCGGTCACCCAGGTGCGTGACAGCATCTATCTCGTCAATGTCACGGGCCGCGCGACCGCAGCGGAACGCGCCTCGATCGATACACTGCGCGACTTGCAGATGCCCGGGCTCGGCGGCCAATCGGTGCCGCTCGGCGCCGTCGCCAATCTGCGCTACGAGCTCGAGCAGCCCACGATCTGGCGGCGCGCACGGATTCCGACGATTACTCTCAAGGCCGCTGTCGTCAGCGATGTGCAGCCGAAGACGGTCGTCGACCAGCTCGCGCCGAAGGTGGCGGAATTTGCCAAGCAGCTGCCCGCGGGTTACGCGATCAAGATCGGAGGCTCGGTGGAAGAGAGCGCCAAGAGCCAGGGGCCGATCATCGCGGTCGTGCCGTTGATGCTGTTCGTCATGGCGACCGTGCTGATGGTGCAGTTGCAGAGCTTTTCGCGCCTGTTCCTGGTGTTCGCCGTTGCGCCGCTCGCGCTGATCGGCGTCGTCATGGCCATGCTGCCGAGCGGTGCACCGCTGGGCTTCGTCGCCATCCTCGGCGTGCTCGCCCTGATCGGCATCCTGGTGCGAAACTCCGTGATCCTGATCGTGCAGATCGAGGATCTGAAGAAGGAGGGGATGCCGGCCTGGGAGGCGGTGGTGGAAGCAACCGAGCATCGCATGCGACCGATCCTGCTCACGGCTGCCGCCGCAAGTCTCGCGCTCATTCCGATCGCGCGCGAGATTTTCTGGGGTCCGATGGCCTACGCCATGATGGGCGGCATCATCGTCGGCACGCTGCTGACCCTGCTGTTCCTGCCTGCCCTGTATGTCGCGTGGTTCAGGATTCATCCTGACCAGGCGGATGAATCACCTTCACATGCCGACGAAGCCGTTGCGCACGAAGCACCGGCCGAACAGAGGCCCACGCACGACACGCCCGAGCCTGTGCTCGAGCCCCAAATCTAAAATGGAGATGATGATGCTCTCGAAGACCCGTTCAGTCCTTGCTTTCGCTGCGACGATCGCGGCGAGTTCGCTCGCCCCGTCCATGGCATTTGCGCAATTTCCGCCGCCGCCGCCGATGGCGCCCGCGGGCCTTCCACCCATGGCTGCAGCAGCGCCTCCAGCCTTCGCAGGTCCCGGTCCCGCCGCACTTGGCGGTCCTCGCCTCGGTCCGGCAGCGGGGCCGAGCGCCGATCTCGCCGCGCGAGGTGCCGGCGGCGGGCCGACCCTCGTGAACGCCGCGCGGACCACCGCGGTCAACATCGGCGGTGCCGGCTATCGCTATGGCGGTGTGCACGGATATGGATATGGAGCGCGCGCTGCGAGCTATGCCGGCGCATACGCGGCCGGCGCCTATGCCGGGTACGCCTATGGCGGCGCGCGCTCGAGCGGCTACTCGAGTAGCGACTGCTACTACGTTTATAGACGCCATGGCAGGTATCTCGTCTGCGACTAGCCGTGAGCACGTTGCATCTGACGAGCGCAGTCCGGCTGAACGCGACATGGACATCGTAAGCGCCCTGGCGGTACTGGTGCGGGTCACCGAGACCGGATCATTCTCGGCTGCGGCGCGCGAGCGCGACGTCAGCAAGGCGGCCGTGGCGCGGCAGATCTCCGCTCTCGAGGAGCATTTCGGCGTTCGTCTGCTGCACAGGACGACCCGCAAGCTCAGCCTGACCGACGACGGACAGATGCTGCTCGATCTCGCGCGCCCGGTGCTCGAAGGCATCGAGACCATCGAAGCTGCGCTTGGACGACAAAGCGCATCGCCCGTGGGCCTGGTTCGCCTCGGGATCATGGTCGCGGCCAGCCATTTTCTCGCACCGCGACTGCCGGCGCTGCTGGCGAGCAATCCCGGCCTCAAGGTCGAACTTGTTGTAAACGACCGGTTCGGCGACATGATCGAAGACCGCCTGGACCTGGCCATGCGGGTCGGGGACATCGTCGATGCGTCCCTCGTCGGACGACGGATCGGGATAGCGGCCCGTGTCGTGGTCGCGGCGCCCGGCTACATCGCAGCGCACGGCGAGCCGCGCAATCCGGCCGAACTCGCAAGCCATGCCTGCATCATCCACGACATCGGTCCGGGATCGGACATCTGGGCCTTTGCAGGGCCGGACACCGCGCGGGAGGTTCGTGTGTCGGGCGGCATGCTCGCCAATGATGGCGCCGCGGTCCATCTTGCGGCTCGTGTCGGATATGGCATTGCCTTTCTTCCGCTCGTGCAGGTGGTCGATGACCTCCGCCGAGGCGATCTGGTCCGTCTCTTGAGCGACTATCCTTCGCCGGGACTGCCCTTCAGCCTGGTGTACCCGTCACGACGGCATTTGGCGCCCCGCACCCGTCTGGTGATGGATTTCGTCATCGAGCAGGTTCGGCAGATCCGCACCGAGCAATCGGCCTTGTCCGAAGAAGCGATCGTATAGCGCGAAGCGGCGCCTGTAGCGACGAGTGGTTCCAGGATTCATCTCTTTCTTCGCGCTTTGTGCCCGACTGGTCGAGTGGATTGGCTCAATTCGCGAGACAGTCTTTCGCGCTGCATCTGCTTTTTCCGAAAGCTCGCCCCGGCTAACTGTCCGTCGGTTTCATCACCGAACCGAAAGCACGGAGTGTAGACATGACCAAGACCATCGCCTTGAGCACCATCGCAGCGGCGGCACTCGCCGCTGCGACGTTCTGGTTTAGGGCGGAGCCAGCAAGCGCGAAGAGCTACGAATATTGCCGCCTGGACTACGGTTTGGGATCGCCGCGGGACTGCGGCTACGATACCATGCAGCAGTGTCTTGCCATGATTTCCGGCCGCGGTGGCAGCTGCACGCGCGATCCCGCCTACCAGAGCGAGTCGTTTGCCTACGCTCCGAAAAACACCGGCCGTCGACACCACTAAGGCGTTCCCGATCTTGCCGAGTGTTCTGGCGCAAATTCGCGCCAGAACCTTGCTCTACCAGGCCGGCGCACCGCTGGACAATGTTCCTGACTTCGTTAAGTGTCAGGTCTTTGGACTATCAAGAGCAAAAAAATGTTGGACCTCTTGAAGAGAGGCACCGAAGAAAGCTTCGGTCTGATCGAGCGTGAACTGCGGTGCGGACTGTGGAGCTGGAATCTACGTACCGATGAGATGCACTGGTCTCGCGGGTATCATGATCTTCTGGGCATCGAGCCGGGAAAGGTAGCGCCTTCCTTTGCGGCCATCCTCCAGGTGACCCATCCGGACGATCGAGGCGCGCAGGCCGAGGTGGAGCGGGTCATCCAGAAGGCCTCGACCATCAGACGGAAATTCCGCGTCATTCGCCGCGGCGGCAACATCGCCTGGATCTACTGTCAAATCATCGTCTTTGTTGACCCGGAGGGGGCGGCGGAGAAGGCGATCGGCGTCTGCACCGATATCACGGCCCGCGAGGATCAGCTCAACCGGCTGCGGATTGCCGACGAGCGGTACCGTGCCCTGATCAAGGCTGCGGGAGCCGTGGTGTGGATCGCCAAATCGGACGGTCGAATCCACGAAGTCGTCAATTGTGATCATGGCAGCCAGATCGTTGCGTCCGAATCTGGCTGGCTCCAACTCGTCCATCCCGATGATCAGGAGAAGATGCTCAGGGTTTGTGCGGCCGCGAGCCGGGAGAAGCGTGGCTATGACGTCGTGCACCGCTTTCTCCAGGCCGACGGTACTTTCAAATGGAAGCGTTCCACCGGCCAGCCGCTGCTGGATGATGCAGGCAATATCAAGGAGTGGCTGGGGATCAGTGTTGATCTGGATCGCGATACGGCGCGCGCCGGTACCCACCGCGTGACGGGGGCGCAAATCAGGGCCGCGCGCGGGCTCGTGCGGTGGTCGGTCAAGGATTTGGCGCACGCTGCGGGGATCACGCGTGCGACCATTCGACGACTGGAAGAAGCGGACGGCGCTCCGCCTCACAACGATCCGGCGCTTGCCGCGATCGAAGCCGCGTTCGCGAGCGCCGGTGTCGAATTTTTGTTTCCGGAGGCCGGAAAACCGGGTGTGCGTCCTCGCTAATTTGACGTGTCACCAGGGCTGATTCCGCAAGATTTGTCGTTGCGTTTGCTGATCGACGACCATCGCCACAAATTTGGCTCTGAACTGCCGAAGCGAGGTGCGCGGACGCAGGCAATGGGCGCGCAATTCGCTTCGCAGCCGCCAATTTTGCCTAACAAAGGGTTAGCACGGTCGGTATTATTGTTCTGCACGTGGAGCTCCGGCGCGACGTGCAGGCATCATGACGCAAATCATTCGACATCTCGCAATCGACACGCGCACTCAGCTTCCGGCCGCGCGGCTATGGGGCTTGCCCGACGAGCCGAGTGACCTCGTCATCGCGGCGCTCGTCGTCACACTCGAAAAATACGTAGCCGTCGACATGGCGCTCACCCTTTCAAGCTACTCCGACCGGCTGGTCGACTGAGCTGGTGCGGTGCCGGATTCCCATATTTCTTTTCACAGTCACTTTTGAAAGGACCAGACCATGACGGACCTGCCCGCCTGCGCCACCTCCGATCAGCAAGCTCAGGCGAGACTGCGCTTCATGGGAATTGCACCCCGCACGGGGGAGCTGTTGCGGGAATTCTGGGCCATCGCCGAGCCGGCCGTTCCGCACATTCTGGACGGCTTCTACCGGCACGTGACGAGTGAGCCTCAGCTTGCCGCGTTGATCGGGAATGATATTCCCAGGCTGAAATCAGCGCAGGGCACGCATTGGGCGCGGCTGTTCAACGGGCGGTTCGATGACGAATACCTGAAGGGTGTCCGTGCCATCGGCATGGTCCACAACAAGATCGGCCTGGAGCCACGTTGGTACATTGGTGGATATAATTTTGTCCTGAACCAGCTCGTGGCGCTCGCCACGCGGCGCTATCGCTGGAGGCATAGGCGTCTCTGCGAGATCCTGAGCGCGGTGAATTGCGCCGTGATGCTCGACATGGAAATCGCCATCTCCGTCTACCAGGAGGCAATGCTTGCCGAGCGGGAAAGGCGGCAGGAGAAAGTCCACGCTGCGATCCGCAGCTTTGATTCCCGGATGAAAAGGGTGTTGGACACCGTCGATGGTTCGGCGGACAGTCTCCAGAGCGCAGCCAATGCCCTGGCGGCAAGCTCCTCGCAATCGACCCAGCAGTCCGGCGCGGTGGCGGCAGCTTCGGAAGAAGCGTCGACGAATGTACAGGCGGTTGCCGCATCCACGGAGCAACTGACCTCATCGATTCAGGAGATCGGCCGTCAGGTGTCCGACTCGACGAAGATCGTCCGGATTGCGGTCGAGCAATCCGCGCGGTCCGGCGACACGGTCCAGAGCCTTGCGAAGGCGGCGCAGCGGATCGGCGACGTGGTTGAGCTGATCAGCACAATCGCGGGACAGACCAACTTGCTTGCTCTCAATGCCACAATCGAAGCCGCGCGAGCCGGGGAGGCCGGGCGCGGCTTCGCTGTCGTTGCTTCCGAGGTCAAAGCCTTGGCGGAGCAGACGGCGAAGGCCACTGGCGAAATCGGAGAGCAGATTCTCTCGATTCAGGGCGCAACCAGGGAGGCGGTAGCGGCGATTCAGGATATCGGCCGCACCATCGGCTCCGTCAGCGAGATTGCGACCGCCGTCGCGGCGGCCGTGGAAGAGCAGGGCGTTGCGACCGCCGAGATTGCGCGAAATATCCAGCAGGCGGCCCAGGGCACGCAGGAGGTATCCACCAATATCACCGGGGTAAGCCAAGCCGCCACTGAAACGCGGCAGACAGCGGCAAGGCTCCTGGGCGCTTCCGAAGAGCTCTCGGTGTAGGCTACGGCCCTTCGGTCGGAGGTGGAAACGTTCTTTGCCGAAATTCGAGCAGCCTAGCGCAATATTCAAAAGTCTGGCGGCACAATGACTCAACCAACGATCGATTTCGGGGTCGGCGGACGCGCGCCGAAGCGCGAGGTGAACTGGGAGCAGCTGCTCCACACCGCCATCGAAAGCAGCTCTCATGGCCTGTGTGTCTTCGACTGGCGATCCAGGCTGGTGATAGCCAATGAACAGCACCGCAGCCTCTATTCGCTGACGTCCTCGGAGGTCTCGCCGGGTCGCCCCGCCGAGGATGTTCTCATAAGCCGCCATGCCCGGGTGGCCGGAGCGAAGGCCAATGGCCAATTGGCCGCCTATCTGGCGGCCATAAGTCGGCGCGAAGCGTTCCGCACCACCTATGAATTGCAGGACGGGTCGTTCGTCGAGCTCGATATGCATCCGATGTCGGACGGTGGCTTCGTCGAACGGCACCGCGATGTGACCGAGCTTCGCCTCGCAATGGTCCGGGCCGAAGAAGCGAGGCAGGAGCTGATCGAGAGGCAGTACGCCATCGACCAGGCCGTCATTGTCGCGATCACGGACGTCCGCGGCACGATCACCTACGCCAACGATCGGTTTTGCGAGATCAGCGGGTACACCAGGGAGGAGCTGGTCGGAAGCAACCACCGTGTCCTGAAATCGGGGGTTCATTCATCGCAGGTTTTTCGCCAGATGTACCGTTGCCTCGCCCGAGGAGGCGTCTGGCGGGGCGAGCTGTGCAACAGGGCCAAAAGTGGCGAGCTGTACTGGGTCGACACCGTGATCACGCCCCAGCTTGGCCCTGACGGGAAGCCGGTTGCCTACATGGCGATCCGGGTCGATATTACTGCCCGAAAGAAGGCCGAAGCGCAGCTCAGTCATGCGGCCCGCCATGACGCGTTGACCGGTCTTCTGAACCGTGCAGCTCTCCTGGACGATCTTTCGGAACGGCTGTCCCAGACACAGGCAAGACGGCAGCAGCTGATCATTTACCTGCTTGATCTCGACGGCTTCAAGCATGTGAATGACACGCTCGGTCATGCCGCCGGCGATGCATTGCTCAAGCAGCTAAGCGGACGTCTTGTCTCGGTTGTTCCAGAAACTGCCCTGATCGCACGCCTGGGCGGTGACGAATTCGCGATCGTGCAGTCCAGCTCCACCGACGAGCGTAAAGAGACCGAAGCGCTCGCGATCCAGCTGCTGCAGGCGATCGCCATACCGTTCTCGATAGAGTCGCAGGAGGCCTCGGTCGGCGTCAGCATCGGCATCTCGATTGCACCGTTGCATGGTGTTACGGTTCCAGAGCTGCTCTACAAGGCCGACTTGGCTCTGTATCGAGTCAAATCGGACGGGCGCAGCGGATTTCATGTCTTTGAAGATGAAATGCGCAGCCGCGCGCAAGACCGCAATCGGCTCGTCAATGAGCTCCGGGCTTCGGTTGCGCGCGGCGAGTTCGAGCTCCACTATCAACCTATCTGCGAGGCCGAATCCCTGCGGCCGCGCAGCGCGGAAGCGCTGGTGCGATGGCGCCATCCCACGCGAGGCTTGCTTTATCCAGATGAGTTCATCGGAGTTGCCGAAGATAGCGGGCTGATGGAGGCATTGGGACGGTGGACCCTGGAAAGGGCGTGCGCAGACGCCGCATCGTGGCCCGCGGAGCTCAGGGTTGCGGTCAATTTGTCTCCGGCTCAATTCCGGGGAGGGCTGCTGTTCGACTCCATCATCGGCGTGCTGATGAAAACCGGCCTTCCGCCGCATCGGCTCGAGCTCGAAGTGACGGAATCGATGCTGCTGCAGGACAGAGAGGAGAATCTCCTGTTGTTTCGCCGGTTGAAGGACCTTGGAATAACCTTTGCCCTGGATGACTTCGGCGTCGGCTATGCCTCGCTGGGTTCGGTCGTCTCATTCCCGTTCGACAAGCTCAAGATCGACCGCTCGTTCACGAGCGAGCTGCCGGGCAAGCCGGCGAGCAGGGCGGTCGTCGCATCCATCATGACATTGGCCCGCGGCCTCGATGTGGAGGTCACGGCGGAAGGTGTCGAAACAATGGAGCAGCTTGCCTATTTGCGGGGTCAAGGAATCGATTCGGTGCAGGGCTATCTGCTGGGCAGGCCTGCGCCATTCGGCCCGCTGGAGAGGGCGAGCGCGGTTGTCGGATGCAAGCCGGGCTTGTGAACCGGCGCATGGTTGACGGTCAGCTGCTTGATCCTGACATCATGCCCCTGTTTTGCCCGACGGATCAAGCTGTTTTTTTCGTAAAATTCGAAAAACCGCAGCGGCGCCAATGCGTCGGCTACTGTGCATGGGGTTGTTTTTCGAGATTGAGACAGAAACGGATAGTCACGGCACTACCAGCTTCTTGCGGATCGCATACCGGACCAGTTCGGCCGTTGACGACATTCCGAGCTTGCGCATCGCCGAGGCGCGATGGGTCTCGACCGTCTTCACGCTCAGCTTCAGAACGGCGCTGATGGATCTGTTGGTATGCCCTTCCGCGATCAATTGGACGATGCTTTGCTCGCGCGACGTCAGCAGCATGCCCGACTTGCCCTGCTTGTTGAGCTGGTAGTCGTGCAGGAGCTTCTCGACAAGGGCGCTGGTAAAATAGGGTCTTCCGTCGAGCAGCGCCTCGATCGCGAAAATGAGGTGCTTCCTGGCATCCGACTTGAACAAAAAGCCGCGGACGCCGGCCAGAACCGCTTCCGTCAGCAGCTCCTCGTCCTCATGCATCGTCAAGATCAACACTTCCATACGCTGACGGAGCGCCCTGAGACGGCGACTGACCTCAAGACCGTTGATGAGCGGCATCGAGTAGTCGACGATCACGATGTCCGGCCTCGCCTCCAATGCCAACGCGATGGCCTGCTCGCCATTGCTCGCTTCGCCCGCAACAATCCAGTTCGGCTGCATTTCAACGATTGCGCGCAGCCCGGAGCGCACGACTTCATGATCATCCGCAATCAAGATGCGTTTCACGGGCGTCGTTCTCGTTGTTCCCGCCACAGTCGAGCAGATGACTGGCGGCGGCAAGGTCGAACGATCCTATCGATCGCACGTCGCAGGATTATCCTGCAAAACCCTGAGATGCTTCTGCGAAGTTACTCAGCTGCCCTCGCTCGCGACATCTCCGGGGCCAATGCGCCCTCACGCCTCGACCAGCGAGGCGCGTACGGCGTATCGGACCAGGCCGGCAGTTGAATTCACGTCCAGCTTGCGCATGGCCGCCGCCCGATGCGCCTCCGTCGTCTTGACACTGAGGTTCAGGAGCGCGCTGATGCTCTTGTTGCTGTAACCTTCCGCAACCAGCTTGACGACGAGCTGCTCGCGCGGAGTGAGCCCGTGGGACTGGTCGGCATTGCCGCACGATGTCCGGTTCGCTCCACTCGGGCAACTCACGCTGCAAAACCGCCTATGCACCAGAAGCGATTCGACGGCTGCCAGAAGCAATCTGTTTGCATCCGATTTGACCAGGAACGCGCGTGCACCGGCCTCGAACGCCTGCTCCGCAAGCAGGCCGGAATTGTGCACCGTGAAGATCAAGACTTCCGTCGGCAACGGATATTCCCTGATCCGCCGCGCAACCTCCACGCCGGTCATCCGCGGCATCGAAAAATCCACGATCGCGACATGCGGCTGACTCTCGATTGCCGCGCTCAACACCTTGCTGCCGTCGCTCACTTCGGCGACCACTTCCCAATCCGTTCGCTGCTCGAGCACTGCCCGCAAACCTGATCGCACGGCTTCATGATCATCAGCGATAAGGAAACGCTTCATGTCTGAGTACTCCGGGGTCATTCACACGGCGGCCCGGCTTGAATGGCTGTATTCTCGCCTGCCATCGGTGTTCAGTGTTCTTGTTTCCTCACAGCGTGCTCGTTGCCCCTCGTATCAGTGCCGGCCTTGCGCGAGTTGCGCCTGTTCGGCGTCAGACCGTGCGGAAACACCGCCCGAAGGATCGTGCCGGAACGGTGCGCCGTCGTATCGGAGTAGATCTCGAGCGAACCTCCGATTTGATGAAGTCTGGCTTTCATTGCGGGAATTCCGACGCCGATTGATATCGCCCTCGCGCCTGGCCTGGCGTGGTCGGCTCGAAACCCGCGCCCGTTGTCGCTGATCGTCAGCCGAAGCTCGCTCTCGGCCACATCAAGGAGGATACCCACTTCCGTCGCCTTCGCGTGACGGAACACGTTCGTGAGGCCCTCCTGTACAACTCGCAGGATCGAGCGCTGCTTTTCGTAAGGCAGCAGATCGACCTCCGGCGCGATTCTGGTCGTGACCCGCAGCGACGTGCGCGCCGCGAAACCATCCGCGTAATGCTCGATCGTGGCCTTCAGCCTCTCCAGCGTCAGATTCTGCGGATGCAGCAAATAGGCAAAGGCGCGAATTTCCCTGAGCGCTTCGTCGATCGACGCGTCGATCTCCTGGCAAAGCCGCTCGGTCGCAGCCGGATCGCAAAGGCTCCGCCGGATCCGCATCAGGCCCAGGCTCGCAGCGATCAGATGCTGGCATGTCGAATCGTGCAGATCGGAAGCAATCCGCTGCTGGATATCCTCCTGGATGGAGGCCAAATTGAAGATCGGATGATCCAGCTCGGTGGGGGAAGAGCGATGTGGCTTCACGGCACGCACTCACTTCTCCGGTGACGCTCGACACCGAATCTCAATATCGAGCGTCTCCTACCTTGCCCAATTGGGCGAAGCGGACGGATGCGCGCGCCCGCGGGGCTCCGCTGTTATACACCGTTAGGTTGCGGACACAAACAAGTTGCCCTGCCGGAGGGTCGAGTTCTCGAATCTGTGAAAGCCCCGAGGTTCGAGTATGCAGTTTGTGCCGAAGTCGGACAGTGATTCAAAGACGATGCAATAGATGTGCAAGCGCTGCGGATGGCCTTCATGAACCATGGCGGAGGCCCACGCTTCGCTGCTACGATCGGAACTCGATGATCGTGAGTTCCATCTCGCCTGAAGTGGCGCTCGGCCGTGACACGCCGGCCACGGCCGGTCCCCACGCGATCCGCCTAGTAGTCCACCGCGTCCCTGATGATCGGGCAGGTCATGCAGTGTCCCCCTCCGCGGCCCCGACCCAACTCGGCGCCGACGATGGTGATGACCTCGATCCCCTCCTTGCGCAGCAGCGTGTTGGTATAGGTGTTGCGATCATAGGCGAACACGACGCCTGGTGAGGCGCAAACCAGGTTAGCTCCGCTGTCCCACTGCGTTCGCTCGCGCATATAGGCGTTGCCGCCCGTCTCGACGACGCGCAGCCTCTTCAGGCCGAGCGCCTCGGCCACGACCTCCACGAACGGCTTCTCGTCTTTCCGTAGTTCGATGCCGGTGGCATTGTCGGCCGGCCGATAGGAGTACGCCGTGATGTTGTTGACGATGTCGGGATAAAGCAGCACGCAATCGCGGTCGGCGAAGGTGAACACGGTGTCGAGATGCATCGCAGCGCGCAACTTCGGCATGGCGGCGACGATGACGCGTTCGGCCGCCTTCTGCTTGAAGAGCGCCGCAGCGAGCTGGCTGATCGCCTGACGCGAGGTGCGCTCGCTCAAGCCGATCAGCACATTGCCCTTGCCGATCGGCATCACGTCGCCGCCTTCGAGTGTGGCCAGTCCGTGATCCCTGGTCGGATCGCCCCACCAGACATTCACCTTTCCGGCGAAATCCGGGTGGAACTTGTAGATCGCCGTCGTGAGGATCGGCTCTTCGTGGCGCGCAGGCCAATAGAGCGAGTTGAGCGTGACCCCGCCGTAGATCCAGCAGGTCGTATCCCGTGTGTACAGCGTGTTCGGCAATGGCGGCAGCAGATACTCGGTCATGCCTGCCGCTTCACGGACCAGCTTGAGCGTCTCACCGCCATGTGCGTCCGGGAAATCATGGGTCGACACGCCGCCGATCAGGGTTTCCGCAAGGTCGCGCGGCTTGAGGCCTTCGAGGTAGGAGCGAAGCTCGTCGACGAGGCCAAGGCCGACCTGATCGGGAACGACCTGGTTGTCGAGAATCCACTTCCTGGCCTCGGGGATCGCGACCGTCTCCGCCAGCAGATTGTGCATCTCGACGACGTCGACGCCGCGGTCGCGCATCTTCTGCACGAAGTCGAAATGATCGCGCTTCGCATTTTCCACCCATAACACATCGTCAAACAGCAGGGTGTCGCAATTCGACGGCGTCAGGCGCTGATGCGCGCGGCCGGGCGAGCAGACCAGGACCTTCCTCAACTGCCCGACCTCCGAATGGACACCAAAGCGAATCGAAGTGGCCGACGTCTGATTTGCCATGGGAGCTCCCGCGAGTTTTGCTGCCTAGATCGTAATGTAGCCAGTGGCCAATCCGTGGATTCCGACAGCCGCGCCGACGGCGGCTGCGATGAAGATGCCCCACTCGACAGCTGTGAAGACCTTCGCCTTCCGTTCCAGGCGCGCCCAGAAGTACAGTGCCGTCCCAGGCGCGTAGAGGATCAGGGACAGCAGCAGAAACTTCATCCCGGCAGAGTAGATCAGGAACAGCGTGTAGATGAGGGCGATGCCGGCGAAGATCGTGTCGCGTGTGCGCTCACTGCCGCTCTTCTCATAGGTCTCGCCCCGCCTGACGAGCCGAAGCCCGTAGGCCGCGACCAGGAAGAATGGAATCAGTGACATCACGCTTGTCAGATTAAGCATCAACGCGAACGCATCCTGCGACCAATAGGTGCTGATGACGAAGAGCTGGACGATCACATTCGTCAGCCACAGCGCCGCGGCCGGGACCTTGTTCGCATTCTCCGTTCCGAACAGGGCTGGCATGTCCCTGGTCCGGCCGGCCGCCGAAAGCACCTCGGCACAGATCAGGGACCATGCAAGATAGGCTCCGAGCACCGAGACGAGGAGCCCGATGCTGACGAAGACGGCGCCCCAATGCCCGACCACCGCCTCGAGCACCGTCGCCATGGACGGCTGCCGCATCTCGGCGATGTCCGCGCGGGGAAGCACCGCGTAAGGCAGCATGGTGACGAGCACCATGAGACTGGTGACGATCACAAAGCCCAAAATCGTCGCCGCGCCGACGTGAGATCGCTCCTTGGCGTAGCGTGAATAGACGCTGGCGCCCTCGATCCCCAGAAACACGAACACCGTGACCAGCATGGTCGCACGGATCTGGTCGAACAGACCCTTGTCCGGCATGCCTTCGCCGCCCCAGAAATTGGCGCGGAACATGTCGTATTTGAACGCGACCGCGAGAATGACGATGAAGACCAGGATCGGCACGATCTTGGCGATGGTGACGACCGTGTTGATTGCGGCCGCCTGCTGCACGCCGCGCAGGATCATGAAGTGGAAGAGCCAGATTCCGATCGAGGCGACGACAATCGCGGTCACCGTGTTACCTTCCCCGAAGACCGGGAAGAAAGCGCCCAGAGTCGACTTGATCAGGACCCAGTAGGATACGTTGCCGATGCAGCTGCCGATCCAGTAGCCAAATGCCGATAAGAAGCCGGGATAGTCGCCAAACCCCGCCTTGGCATAGGCGTAGACGCCGGCATCGAGCTCGGGCTTCCGCTCGGCCAGCGCCTGGAACACGCGCGCGAGGGTGTACATGCCGCCACTGGCGATGCACCAGGCAAAGATGGCGCCGAACGGGCCGGTGGCGATGCCGAAGGTGCGGGGCAAGGAGAAGATGCCCGAGCCGACCATCGAGCCGACCACCATCGCGGTCAATGCGAACAGAGAGAGTTTTTGGATTGACGGCGTCCCAGTCATGGGGAGACCTCGCGACACGAGGAGTGCGCTACATCCCGGTCGATTGACTTGCCCGGTCGTTGCACCATGCGCCTTGGGCAGAGCCTGGAATATCGGGTGATCACCCAGGGCAGGGCCGGGATTTCCCTCGCCGGAAACGACGGCTCAAGACGGCGCCGATGCGGGAGCGCCGGTGCGTTCCTTCTCGCCGAAACAGGCCACGTACATTGTCGGCAGCAGGACCAAGGTCAGGAGGTCGCAACCAGCAGGCCGCCCATGATTGCAACGGCCATCGGTCCCCAGAATACGGTTGGCGCAATCGGAGTCATGTTCGGCGCGCCTGTCTGCAGCTTCGCAGCCTTGTCGAGCGAGGCGATCATGTCCTCCGTCAATGGCCAGCGGCCGGCATCTGCATGCTCGCCGTGACGGTGCTGCTCGCCGCTTCGATGTTTGGAGCGGATTGAACGCCTGCCCGGATCGGAAAAACATCCTTCGCACCTCGGGTTTTGTCGGATGCCGGGGTGGCGGCTCACGCTCTATCCTGGATGTCGTGCTGTGCAGTCGGGGCCAGTCGGTCCTGAGCGGAATGGAAACGGAGGTCTCAATGTCCGATCTCGTCGCGATCGTGTATCCGTCCGAAGCGAAAGCCGAGGAGGTACGTCAGCGTCTCCTCAAACTGCAGAAAGAGTATCTGATCACGATAAGCGACGCCGTGATCGCCGTGAAAACGGAGTCCGGCGGCATCAAGCTCAATCAACTCGTCAACACCACCGCGATGGGCGCGATGACCGGAAGCTTCTGGGGTCTTCTGATCGGCGTGATCTTCCTCAATCCGATCCTCGGTGTCGCGATCGGCGCGGCATCCGGCGCACTTGGCGGTGCATTGTCCGATTTCGGCATCGATGACGCCTTCATGAAGCAGCTGGCCGGCTCACTCCACACCGGCAACGCCGCGTTGTTCGTCCTGATCAAGAACATGACGGCCGACAAGGTGCTGAAGGAGATCAAGGAGGCCGGCGGGACGGTGCTGAAGACGTCGCTGGACGACGCCAAGGAACAGGCACTGCGCGACGCGCTCGCAAGCGCTGCCGCGGAGCGGCCGGCGGCCTGAAACGGCCGCCTTTGGCCGTTCAGCGCCGGCCGCCGAGCAGGCGTAGCATCATCATGAACAGGTTGATGAAGTTGAGATAGAGCGACAGCGCTGAAATGACCGACTTGCGGCCTGCCGAAGTCTCATCGTCACCGGCATCGTACATCGCTTTGATCCGCTGCGTGTCGTAGGCCGTAAGCCCGGCAAAGACGCCGACGCCTACGATCGAAATCAGCCAGTCGAGCCCGGTTGACCGCAGGAAGATGTTGACCAGGCTGGCGATGATGACGCCAATGAGCCCCATGAACAGGAAGGTGCCGAGGCCGGAGAGGTCGCGCCGCGTTGTGTAGCCAAACACGCTGAGCGCCCCGAACGTTGCGGCGGAGATGAAGAATACGCGGGTGATCGAAGCGCTGGTATAGATGTGGAACAAGGTCGAGAGCGACACGCCGACCAGCGCTGCATAGACGAAGAACAGCAGGCGCGCCGTTGATGCCGAGAGCGTATTGATGCGCGTGCCGATGAAGAACACCAGCGCCAGCGGCGCCAGGATAAACACCCACATCAAGGGACTTTGCAGCAGCGCCGGGCCGGTGAGCTGGTGGGTCAGCCACGCGGCGACGGCGGTGAGGCCGACACCCGCGGCCATGTAGTTGTAGATGCGCATCATATAGTTGCGCAATCCGGCGTCCACCGCAGCCGTGCCGCGGCCGATCGCGCCTGATGTCGAAAGGTTCTGGCCGAGGTTTGACATCGCCTGCCTCCTCCTGAACTCGCGGAGCTAGAGCCACGCTACCCTCCAGGACCAGGCGACGACATCGGACAATCACCCGAGTGCCCCTGGCGAAAACCCCTGCAACCCCGCCTTCACGGCACCATCCCGCGCATGACGATTGCGCAATCTGGCGCCGCTTCTCATCCCTTTGGCGTAGGCCTCTTACGGCTTTGTCACTTGGAAGCCGGCCGTGATCCGGCTTAATTCTGCGGCATGCGTTTCTTCTTCCATATCGTCGACAAATACGGTCTTTGTCCCGATGGCATCGGATGCGACCATGCCAATCACGACGCAGCCGTTCTGCATGCCCAGCGGATCGCCGCCGAGCTCGCGAAGGCCGGCGAGTTCTTCCGCGCCGGTGTCGTCTTCGTAGCGCGCGCCGCTCTTCCCGGATCGCCGTCAAGCGGTGGCGATGAGGGCCCGGCTGCACCCGCCGCCAAGAATCTGATCAAGCCCTGAAGGCGGCTGGCTAGGCTCCGGCACGGGCCGATTTCCTGCTCTTGCTCCTACAGAGAATCCCTGATGTCCGAAGGTGAGAGGTGCCTCTAGGCTCGTCACCGGGATCGGCCGCCATCGGTGCCGGCTTCGTCCCGGATTTGGAAGGCCGTCCTCATGGCTCCTTCGACCAACGAGGCCAACCAGAAGCTCTCCCGCAACGCCCTCATCGCCCTTGTGATCGGGTCGATGGTCGGCTCCGGCATCTTTGCATTGCCGGCATCGTTCGGACGAGCCACCGGCGCATTCGGAGCGATCATCGCCTGGGCGATCGCAGGCACGGGCATGCTCATGCTGGCGCAGGTGTTCCAATCGCTGTCACAGCGCAAGCCCGACCTTGATGCCGGCATCTACGCTTATGCCAAGGCTGGATTCGGGGAGTATATCGGGTTCGCCTCGGCCGTCGGCTACTGGATCGGCTGCTGTCTTGCCGACGTCGCCTGCCTCATCCTGATCAAGGCGACGCTGGGAATATTCTTCCCGGTGTTCGGCGACGGCTCGACACCGATCGCCATTGCTTCCGCAACCGTGCTCCTGTGGAGCGTGCACGTGCTGGTGTTGCGCGGCATCAAGGGCGCGACCGCGCTCAACACCGTGGCGACCTACGCCAAGGTCATCCCGATATTCCTGTTCATCGTCGTGGCCGCGATCACCCTCGACGGCGATGTGTTCACCGGGAATTTCTGGGGAACGCAAGCGCCGGATGCTTCCGATGTGTTCACCCAGGTCCGCAGCACGATGCTGCTGACGGTATTTGTCTTCGTCGGGATCGAGGGGGCAAGCGTATATTCCCGCTATGCCCAGAACCGCGCCGACATCGGCTTCGCAACTGTCGTCGGCTTTCTGACCGTTCTTTGCCTTCTCGTCCTGGTGACGCTGCTGTCGTATGGCGTGCTGCCGCGACAACAGCTGGCGGGCCTCCCGACGCCGTCGATGGCGGGCGTCATGGAAGCGATGGTTGGTCGCTGGGGCGGCGTGTTCATCAGCGTCGGATTGCTGATCTCGATCCTCGGCAACTATCTTTCATGGTCGCTGCTAGCGGCCGAGGTGCTGCATTCTGCGGCCGTCAATCGCACCATGCCTTCGTTTCTCGCCCGCGTAAACGCGCACGACGTTCCCTCCGGTGCGCTCTGGCTCACCAATTGCGTCATCCAGCTCTTCCTGCTCGTGACCTGGTTTGCCGAATACGCCTTCACGCTCGCCCTGAAGATGACCAGCGCCATGACGCTGGTTCCGTACTTCCTGGTCGCGGCCTATGGCCTGAAACTGGCTTCGCGCGGCGAGACCTACAAGGCCTTCGAGCGGGCGCGCATCGTCGATTGGATCCGCGCGATGATCGCGACGCTTTACGCGATCGGCATGATCTACGCCGGCGGGCCCAAGTTTCTGCTGCTGTCGTCGATTCTGTATGCGCCCGGCACGTTGCTGTTCTTTCTGGCGAAGCGCGAACGCAAGGAAGCGACCTTCACACCGCTTGAGGCCGTTCTGTTTGCAGCGATCGCGATCGCCGCCTGCGCCGGCATCTATGCACTCGCGACCGGAGCCATCTCGATCTGAATTGAGCCACCTCTGATCATTTGGAGGCGAACATGAAAATCACACTCTTCGGCGCCCTGATCCTGATCGGAATGGCGGCGGTGGCCGCACCGCCGACCCTGTCCTTTGCCCAGTCGAACGCGCCTCCCGCATCCGCTGCAACGACGCCCAATACCAGCATGACCCCGACCAAGCACCGGTACTGGCGTCATCGCGGCGGCAAGCATCCGCACTTTGGCAGCCGCCGCGTCCGCAGCCAGGTCCAGACGCCGCAGTAAGACCTGCAGAATCGGTCGACCCATGAACGATGCGAGTCCAGGCGAGAGAGACGACCAAGTCGCACGAGGCGACGAACCGAGCCGCGATGCCGGACCGCGCAGCATGCTGGGGACGGGACTGAGCCTGCTCGCCGCCGGCGTCGCGCTGTTCCTGGTCTGGCAGACGGTCTCCAGCCTGCTGCTCATCTTCGCGGGTGTGCTGTGCGCGGCGTTTCTCGATGCGTCAGCGCGGGCGCTGGCGCCGGTCATCCCGCTCAATCGTGCCTGGCGGCTGACGCTGGTGCTGTTGCTGCTATCGGCCATCGCGGGGTTCGGCCTCGACTGGGGCGCGGGCAAGCTGCCGGAGCAGACGCGGAACTTGATCAAGGTGATGGACACCCAACTCGACATCGTCCAGGCGCAACTGCTGTCGTACGGCGTGGAGCTGCTTGGGCCGGAAGGCGGCCGGAATTTCTCGCAATGGCTTTTCTCCGACCAGGGCAGGTTGATCAGCCATGCCCAGATCGTGCTTGGCGGCGCATCGAGCCTCTTGACCGGCGCTCTCGTGATCCTGTTCCTCGGAATCCTGTTCGCGTTTGATCCGATCAGCCATCGCGACAGCCTGGTCATGCTGATGAAGCGGTCGTATCGCGCGCGGGCGAGCGCCGTCATGGACGAGATGGGCGCCGTCATGCGGCTGTGGTTCGTCGGGCAATTGGTCCGCATCATCCTCATGACGCTGTGCGTGTGGATCGCGCTCTATCTGATCGGGCTGCCAGGTCCGTTCGTGCTGGGATTGCAGGCGGGCCTGTCCAATTTCATCCCGTATCTCGGGCCGATCCTGGCCGCGATTCCGATTGCGCTCGTGGCAATGCCGCTCGGCGCCTCACTGCTGATCTGGGCCATCGTGGTCTACACCATCATCCAGTCGGTGGAAGGCTATGTCATCGGCCCGTTGATCCAGCGCCAGGCTGTCGAAATTCCTCCTGCCTGGACCTTGGTTGCGATCGTCCTGCTGGGCGCGATGTTCGGCTTCATGGGCATCGCGCTCGCCATGCCCGCGGTCGCCGTCGGGCGGGTTGCGATCATCCGGTTCTACGTCGAGGACTGGCTTGAGGATGATCCCAGGCGGACGTTGCAAGAAAAGGTTGAACGCGAAACATTCGTAAGTGGATGACCATGAGCGACGTCGAAGTCGAACGGAACGATGGCACGGAGAGCCCCGCACCGCGTTCGGGGATGGCTCACTTCCTGTGGCAGCAATTGCCCTATGTCGTGGCGCTGGTGCTCGCCATCGCGGGCGTCGCCTATACCAACGTGTCCCACCAGCCTCTTGTCGGCTATTGGGAATTCCTGGCGCTGTCCATCGGCGTCGTCTGCGTCGTCACCAAATGGCCGGAGGCGGAGGGCAAGGAGGCCCAGCTCCGATTGATCTGGACCCAGGCGCTGCATTGGGTTGCCGTCCTGGTCACCATGAACATCATGCTGGTGTCGGGCGTGCAGCAATTGCTTCCCACACCGGCAACCGGCCTCGTCCTGCTGACCTTGCTCGCACTCGGCACGTTTCTGGCGGGCGTCAGCCTTCTGTCGCTGCAAATCTCCTTCCTCGGCCTTGCGATGGGCTTGGCCGTCCCGGCGATATCCTGGCTGAAGCAGTCGGTCTTCTTCTTCCTGCTGGGTGCCGTGCTGCTGATCGGGCTCGGCATCACGTTCTGGCTTCGCCAGGACCGACGGCCAGCGACGAGATCCATCAACAACCACAGGGAGGCTTGAATGCGAACAATGCGGCTCGTTTTCATCGGTGCGTTCGCTTTGATATGCACCGCCTTGCCCGCCCGCGCCGAGGCATTCCGGGTCGGCAGGCTGTTGTGCTTCAGTGAGCCGCGGGTGGGGCTGGTCCTTGGATCGGCGCAAGCGCTGCGCTGCGTGTTCTACGCGCGCAGGACAGGTCAACCCTATATCTATGAGGGACGCATCAGGCGCATCGGTCTCGACCTTGGCGTGACCTCGGCCGGCACCTTGTCCTGGGGCGTCGTCGCCAGGAATTCCCGGATCGGCCCCGCCACCTTGCGCGGGAACTATGTGGGAGCGAGCGGCGCCATCGCTCTTGGACCGGGCCTCGGAGCCAACGTTCTGATTGGCGGTTCGCGCCGAAGTATCATGTTGCAGCCACTGTCGATCGAGCGATCGATCGGGCTCAATCTCGCGGCCGGCGTCACCAATCTGACATTGGGTCCACGCGGCCGGCGATAGTGCGCGACAGGGGGTGACGACGGTTGGATTTCCCGCTTCCCTGCTCAGGGTTTCGTCGGATGCCGAGGCTGCGGGGGCGAAGTTACCATGCCAGGCAGATGATCGCGGTCCAGGAGGATGGCATGACGGTCTACGACAGCCGGTCCGGCATCGAAGCGCTGGGTCCTCCGCCACTGTGGGTCTGCGTTCTCCTCGGCATCGTGATGATCGGCGCCGGCGTCGCGGTGCTTGCCGACGTGGTGCTCGCGACTGTCATCAGCGTGAAGCTGATCGGGCTGGCGGCGATTGCGGCGGGTGCGTTCGAGATCGTCCATGCCTTCTGGACCAGGGGGTGGGGCGGCTTCCTGTGGCAGATCCTGCTCGGTGCACTCTATGTCGCCCTCGGACTCGTGCTTCTGACTCAGCCGGCTGCGGGCGCCCTGATCCTGACCTATTTCCTCGGCGCCGTGCTGTTCGCATCGGGTGTCATCAGATGCGTGCTTAGTTTCGCGTATTGGCGGCAGAACGGCTGGATGATGTTGGTCTCCGGTCTCTTCGCAGTCCTTGCCGCGCTGCTCATCCTGTTTGGCTTTCCCACCATCAGCGCCTGGGCGCTCGGCTTCCTGCTGGGCGTCGATCTGATCTCGCACGGCCTCGCCTGGCTGCTCTACGCGCTTCACGCTGCGCGAAGCACTGCGTAACAAGAGGAGAAAGATGATGGACACTCCCAACCGTCGAGCTTTCCTCGGCTTTGCCCGGAACGCCGTTGCCGCCGCAGCGATCGGCGCGATTGGGGTTCGTTTCATTGAGGCCGCAGAAGCGATGCCGATGGCTGCCGATCTTGCCAAGGCCGCCGGGCGGTCGGATCTCCTGACCCAGGCGCAGTGGGGACCGGGTCCCGGCTGGGGACCTGGCTGGGGACCTGCTCCCGGCTGGGGCCGCCCGCCGCCGCGCCGGCGCCGTCGCTGGGTTTGCTGGTGGCATCGCGGTCGTCGTCATTGCGGCTGGCGGTGGGTTTAGCAACGCCGCCGCGAAAGTCTCACATCCCGGCGGCGGCAGATTTGTCGCGGAGCTTGTTCGGGTCCCGAGTTCCTATGACGGAGGCAATTGTGCACAACACCAGGCATTGGCTCCTTTCTGCGGCTCTGGTAGCTCTTCTTGTTCTGGCCGTCTGGTACTGCGCGTCGGTGTGGCAAGCCACCTCACCAATGCCGCTTTACCGCAATGTCATCCTTGGAGTTGCTGTCGTCCTGATGTTTGTGATCGGCAGCGGCCTGACGGCCCTGATGTTCTACAGCCGCCGCAAGGGCTACGACGAGCCCGCACGCAGCGATCGGAGGCCGCGGGAGTAACGCGCGGGGCAGGGATCTGAGCCGGCCCGGCTCCCGCGACTGCTCGATCATTGGCGCAAATTCACAAATCTTTGGCCCGGGATGCCGAGACACGGCGTTTCGCAAAGGCTCAACCCATCCTGCGTACTAATGCAGCCGCTGGTGAGGAGGATGAACCCCACTCATCTGCTCCAATCTCAGCTCCAGCCGCTCATTCAGCAGCATCAGCGCTCTGAGCGCGCCGCGCCAATCACCGTCACAAGCTGCAACGATCTCATCGACCGCAAGCTCGTATTGATCAAGAGCAGAGTTGGTGCGTTGGCGTGAGATGCGAACAACATCCAAACAGAAACCTAAGTAGCTCGTGTCACTAAGGGGGCATTTTCCCCGTAATTCACAACAACATACCTTGTTGCGGGGCTTCAACCTTCGCGACCGCGAGGAACGACGGACCGATTGCCACGTTTTCCCGATAGCCCAGGTTCGTGATCCTGGGCGAGAAGGTGCACTTGCCCCAGCTCACCATCCTTTGTGAAGCTGGGGTTTTTTTGCACCCACGACTCCCAGCAGCTGGCCCCCGCTCCGAGCCACCGGTAGTCGACAATTTGACGTTCGCCGGCGCCGCGGTTCGATGGCGCGATCATGCGCGGGTCCAACATTGTCGCCGGCAGCAATGGGACCGAGAGAGTTACGCACGAATTTCTACGACCTCAGGGAAGCGGCGTAAGAGTTCGCAGAGCAGGCTTCTTCGCTGTTTCGATCGGAACAACGTTAGCGGCGAATCTGCGCGAGGACTGTAGCGGTGCCGTCTCTTGCGACCAACCGCTCCTGTTTCGCCTTTCGTCAACCCCAAAAATATTTCACTTTACCGAAATTCGGAAATTGCGTATGTTTTCGCGCCGTCCCGGCTCATCCTTGAGGGGCGATCGTACGTCGTCACTTTCACAAGCTGGGCTTGCGGTGGACGCGGCCAGCGTTGGGCGCGAGAGGTGCGGGCAGGGCGGGTAGTCCCTGTGAGCCCGTAACCGCGCGCGGACGAACGGCGCTGTCAGGTTCGTCTCGCCTGCATGCTTCCGGCAACGTCGACAAGGCCGGACGATCATGCGGCGAACTTAGCTTCGCTCAAAATGCGAAGAGCGCGCGCTGGCCGAGAAGGTTGGCGATGAGACACTTGACCGAACGCGAAAGTCAGCGCGACGTGCCGCCGAGCAGGTGGCAAGCTGATGTTGCCGCTTTCTGCGCCACCTCGAGAATCAGTAAAAAATATTGATACTATTTTGATGCTCGAAAAGCGGGAGGAAGAGAAACTTGCTCCCCATCACCGCGTTTTTCATGCCATCGGGTCCTTCGTCGGCACCGTACAGTTTATCGTCCTGCAATGCATCGCCGTGGTGTGCTGGATTGCCGTGAACGGTTTTTTCCCCGACCATGCCCTTGATTCATCCCCGTTCCTCGCTGAACGCGAGGCAACACGGTCGTTGAGAATATTGCAGAAAATTGCCGGGCGCCTGGGTATTAATGACGAGGACTGCCGGGACGACGAACTGGCGAATGAAACGTCGGTCGACCAGATCGCTCAAGATCTCCAGGAGCGCGAAAACGCCGAAGAGGCCTAGTCTTGTGAAATGACATCACTCTGGGACGCCGGCCCTTACCATGCCTTCATAAATTCGATTTCGCTGCTGTAAGAAGACTAGATTATCGCTTTGGACTTCAGCGCGGCACTTACCGATGCGAAAGATGGGAGCCAGCCGCCTCCCCAGTTCGCTGGCCTGCCCCGCTTCCGTTTTACTGTTCTGAAGAGCCAAAGCCGCGGCTAGATAGAAGTAGGGGAGCTCATTGTTGGGAGCAATCCCGATAGCCATCCGCAAACGGTCCACAGCCTTGTCAAGCCTACCGAGGTGCGGCGTTGATGAGATCGTCTTTGCTGACGGCGCGCTCTCGATTTCGGATCAGGTAGTCAAGCAGATCGAACAAAGCTTGTCGCCCCGCCGAACTTGTCCGTCAGCTCCTGCAAGAAAGCCTCGAACCATTCCTTGGAAACAGGGTGGCCCTCGCCGGTCTGCTTTGGCACGAGGATCTGGATGAGATAGGAGCGGTTCATGACGTCAGCCTCGCACGGCGCGGCGGTTCAAGATCTCGCCGCTCCTAACGTATCCGCCATCTTGGCGCCCCTTACACCGAGCGGCTTGGGTCTTCCGGTCGTGGTGTCGCGCGCGGTCTGGTGCTCCATCTCCGCGTCCAGCTCTGCCCCCAGCAGGATCACGATCGCGGAAATCCAAAGCCAGGTCATGAAGCCAATGACGGCTCCCAAGGACCCGTAGGTCTGGTTGAAGGTGCCGAAGTTCGCCACGTAGAACGAGAACAGGCCCGATGCGGCGAGCCAAAGCAGCGTCGCGGCGGCGCTGCCCCAAGTGATCCATTTCCATTGGGGCGCTTCGCGGCTGGGTCCGAAGCGATAGATGCAGGAGAGGGCAAACGCGAGCGCCACGAAGAGGGCAGGCCAGCGTCCGACGCGGATCAGCAGGTCGGCGTTGTTCGAGAGGCCGACGTACTGCAGCACTACAGGAATGACGACGACTCCGCCGAGCGCCGCGAGAACGAAGACGATGCCGCCGAGCGTGAATCCTAGCGAGATCGCGTTCAGTTTGAAGAAGCCACGCTTCTCCTGCTCGCCGTACACGATATTCAGAGTGTCGAAGAGCGATTTCATCGCGGCATTCGCGCTCCACAACGAGATGACAAGGCCAGTCGAGAACGCCAAGCCGAGGGTTCGGTTGCTCTTCGTCGCGACACGCGTGAGCTGCTCGCGGACGACGTCGACGGCCCCGCCCGGAATGAAGCCGGCGACATCATCGAGGTGCTTCGCGATGGTGCTGGGATCCGCGAAGAGCCCGTAGATGGCGACAAGCGCGGCGATTGCGGGGAATATTGCCAGCAGGGTGTAGTAGGTTATGCCGGCAGCCAAGGCGAGGATTCGGTGGTCGCCGATGTTGCCGTAGACGCGCCAGAGGATATCCTTCCATCCTCTTGCCGGGATGTCGGCGGGCGAGGTGGCATTGCGTCCGCGATCTCCGCCTTCGGTCGCCGTTTCCGCAGGCGTGGCGTCCCGTTCAGCTTCTCCGTCCTCAGGGAACTTGCCGCCCTCGTCGGAGTGGACGACATGCTCGGGCGGAACGATGCGGTCCCACACCAGCGCGACCGCCATCAGCCCGAGCGCCGCAGCGACGCTCCATTTGCCTTCCGACGTTTCTGTTCGAGCCATTGAATTCCTCCGCGCAATTCAATTGCGCGTCGGAGATTGCGTTCCTGGTAACGACGGCGAGCGGTGCGTTCCCTACCTCTTGGGTGGATCACCGCGGAGGGCGTCCCGCCGCCTGTAGCGAGTTCGGCTGAAAGCACCCGCGCGGCGAAACTATTTGGTCTTGCCGAAGTTTTTCCGTCAGGTTGCGCCATGGAAAATTCAGTCGATCTGGATCACCGCCACACCCTTGCGATCGTTCAGGAGATCGGAGACCGCCTTCGTTCGAACGTCGTGCCGGATCCGCAGCTGCCGGGTTTTCTGGAATCGTTGATCGAGCGTCTGCGGGATCTCGACAGGCCGAGGGAAAACGAGCCCTAGCTGGGACGGATAGCCCGTGCACCAGCAGCAATCGGCGCCCGCCCTTTGCTACGGGTGAAATTCGCCGGCGAAACGCCGCAACGTGAGTTCCGATTAATTGCCGAAACTCCCCGTGGGCCCAGGACCTAAATCGCGGCCCCGATCAACCCTTGAGTTGAGTTTACGCTGCTCGACCGAAATCCCGGACGAAACTTCCACATCTTCCCGGAGTTGGAGAAGTTGTTCAACCCCGCCCAGACTGTCCCGGGTGGTGCGCCCGCCGCCCTTCGGATGTCTGGATGCTCGACCTTTGGTACAAGAACGCCGTTATCTACAGCCTCAACGTGGCGACCTACAAGGACGGCAACGGAGACGGCATCGGCGATTTCAAGGGGCTCGCGGAGCAGCTTGATCATATCGCGCAGCTCGGCGCGAACTGCTTGTGGCTGCTGCCCTTCTATCCAAGTCCCGGCCTCGATCACGGCTATGATGTCACGGATTACTACAATGTAGCCCCGGCCCACGGCTCCCTCGGAGACTTCGTCGAATTCAGCCATCAAGCAAGATTGCGCGGAATGAGGCTGATCGTCGACCTTCCGATCAACCATACGTCGGACCGGCATCCCTGGTTTCAGCAGGCCCGCTGCGATCCTTCATCCCCCTACCGCGATTATTACGTGTGGTCGGATACAGAGCCGGAAAACAGCACCGAAGGGGTGGTCTTTCCCGGGTTTCAGCTAAGCGTCTGGACTTACGATCTCTGCGCACGAGCCTGGTACTATCACCGCTTCTACCAGCACCAGCCTGATCTCAACATCGCCTGCCCAGCCGTCCGGGAGGAAATCTTCAAGATACTCGGCTTTTGGCTCGAACTCGGCGTCTCCGGATTCCGCATCGACGCCGCCCCGTTCGTCGTGGAGGAGGTCCGGCCCGATCGTCCGGCGACGCGGCGATATGAATTCTTTGCCGATTTGCGTAATTTCCTCTCCTGGCGAAAAGGGGATGCAGTCCTTTTGGCTGAGGCTAATGTTCCGCCCTCCGAGTTCAACCATTACTTCGGTGACGGATCGCGGATCCACTTGATGTTCGCTTTCCTGCTGAACCAGCACCTATTCCTCGCACTTGCGCGCGAGAGTGCGGAGCCGCTTCAGCGCTGCCTGTCGGCGCTGCCCCGGCTGCCGCAGTTCGCGCAATGGGCTCAGTTCCTGCGCAACCACGACGAGCTGGACTTGGGGCGCCTGACGCCGGAAGAGCGCGAGGAAGTCTACGCGGCATTCGCGCCGACGCGCAAAATGCAACTATACGGGCGCGGGATTCGCCGACGGCTTGCGTCTATGTTCGAAAATGATCGCCGGCGCATCGAGCTCGCATTTAGTCTGATGTTCAGCCTTCCCGGCACCCCGGTCATCTATTATGGGGACGAGCTGGGCATGGGTGACGATCTCTCGCTGCCGGAGCGCTGGCCCGTGCGGACGTGCATGCAATGGACCGACGCCAAAGATGCCGGCTTCTCGGCGCCGCCAGCAGCTCGGTTGCTTCATCATATCATCTATGACGGCGATTATGCCCCCGCCAAGGTGAATGCGGCCGCGCAACAGCGTGACCCGGATTCGCTGTTCAACTGGCTACGGCGTCTGGTTGAGATGCGTCAGTCCTGCCCGGAAATCGGTTGGGGCGAGTTGACAATCCCCCGCAGCGATTGCCCGTCCGTCCTGGTCGAGCACTTTGTCTGGCAGGGCAAAGCTGTATTCGTGCTGCACAACCTGTCGCAGGAGAAATGCAGCACCGCCGTTGCCGAGCTGCCGGCTGGACGGAAGCTGATCGATCTATTCGGCAACAGGATCTATCAGTCGAAAGCCGGAACGGATGCCGCTATCGAGATTGATGGTTACGGATACCGCTGGTTTAGGATCGAGTAGCCGTCATGCTCAACGCGGAATGGCAGCGCGGCAAGAACAAGGGACAGTAGGCCGAGCCGGCTCTTCTTGGACAACTTCAATGAGAATAGCCCAGATTGCCCCGCTCGCAGAGAGCGTGCCCCCTAAACTCTACGGCGGCACTGAGCGAGTCGTCGCCTGGCTGGTCGACGAGCTCGTCGAGCTCGGACACGAGGTGACGCTGTTTGCCAGCGGAGATTCAAAGACGCGCGGCATGCTGCATCCGGTATGGCCACGCGCGCTGCGGCTCGGACGGTCTCGCACAGATCCTAATGCGGCACTCGCCGTTCTGTTGGAAGCGGTATCGCGCCGGGCTAAGGAGTTCGACATTGTCCATGCCCACATCGACTGGCTGCATCTGCCGACGCTCACCAGGTCGGGCATCCCCTTCGTGACGACCTTGCACGGACGGTTGGATCTGCCCGACTTGCCGGCCGTCGTCAGGGAGTTTCCTAGAGCGTGCTTCGTTTCCATATCCGATCACCAGCGCGGACCATTGGCCGACGCCAACTGGTGCGGCACGATCTACCACGGCCTGCCGGCGGGCCAATTTCTTCCGTCTTTTAAGCCCGGCAAGTACTTGGCGTTTCTCGGACGGCTGACGGCCGAAAAGGGGCCCGAGGAAGCAATTCGCATTGCCCGGGCAGTTGGGATGCCCATCCGCATCGCGGCGAAAGTCCCGCGAGCAGAAACCGGCTATTTTCGGGAGCATATCGAGCCCCATGTCGACAAGCAGCAGGTCGAGCTGGTCGGGGAGGTGAATGACACGACTAAGCAGCCCTTCCTTGCAGAGGCTGCCGCGTTGCTCTTCCCCATCCGTTGGCCCGAACCGTTCGGCTTGGTCATGATCGAGGCGATGGCGTGCGGCACACCCGTCATCGCCTACCGATCCGGGTCAGTCCCCGAGGTCATCGACGAAGGGATCACCGGCTTCATCGTCGACGACGAGAGTCAAGCGATTGAGGCGGTCCGAAGAGTTTCGAGCATCGATCGGCGGCACGTCAGAGCAAGGTTTGAGGAGCGCTTTACCGCGAGGAGGATGGCTGAGGATTACGTGCGCCACTACCGTCGAATCCTTCGAGGCTGCTAGTTCGGCCCCGCTGCAAAAGAAGGCGTGAATTCAGGGCCGCTGGCGGGTGGCAATTCGGCGCGGCGGCTCGCCTCGCACCAGCTGTGAACGAGCGAACCAAGGCAATCCGGGAAGCCGGCGACTCTCGGCTATGTCACGACCGTCGTTTAGCGGGATAGGCGGTAGTTTCCAGTCTCGATGAGCCAGGCCAACGGTTGTCCCGCACGACGGTCCAACCCTGGGACCGCCGCCCGGAATTGCTGCAGCGGCGAGGGGAACGGGCCCTGCCCACGGTTTTCAACTCCATGAACAGGCTCTATCCACTCGTTGTGCAGCACTCGCTACCAGTCGTCCTAAGTTACGCGATCTCAGCTTGCATCATGATCGTGTGCGCCGTCCTGCAGATCGCGCTCCAAATGCAGACGGGCGCGCCAGGATATTTTCTGCTGCTGCCCGGCGTGCTTCTACTGGCCTGATCCTCGATCGAGGGATATTGGGGCTACGCCGCAGGCGCTGGTCTGAGTACTTCGTCGCCGACCCGTGTCTGCAGCCGTCGTTTCTCCGGTGTCACGCATCGAAACTTATTTCGGCAAAGTTCCAGCCGTGCGGGAAGCGGCGTGTTGCGACGCCAGCATACAGGGTTTCATCACGGACAGTCCGATTTCAGCGTCTCTCCGCGTCGGGTAACTGATCCTTTCGTCCACGCGGTTCGAAGGAGCTAGGCCGGTCGCTTCGCTTACCCGGCACTTATGCGTGAGAGGGTCTCGAACGACTATGTATTCCCCGTCAATCTCAGTAGCCGACGCGCCGCTTACCGCCAAGCTCACATGCGCGCAAAGGATCGCAATAAGCAGACGAACCACAAGCGCCTCCTTTGCTCGACTCACACCAACAACGAGAAAGCAGGACGTTGGTTTCGTAACCTGCAGGTCTCAGAACTCTGGCGCGCGGTTCTTATTTGGCCGAATAGGCATCACCCTACTCTGAGAGCGCCTTCCACTTCGAGCAAAATGTTTAACGGGAGCGCGGCATAGCCTGTCTTGCAATTCCCTGAGATCAATGAATGCGTCGGCCTGCCTGCGTAAATCATCAGCGATCATCGGCGGCTGACATGCAAGGGAAGATACGACCGTGACGCGCACTCCTCGGCGCTGAAGCGATGCAACAAGGGAACGGAAATCGCTGTCTCCCGAAAGCAGGATGACCTCGTCAAGATGCTTGGCGAGTTGCGCAGCAGCGACGGCAAGTTCGACTGCCAACTTGCCTCGTACTTTGCGATGACGACTGCTGTCGGTGAACTCCTTGGCTTCCTTGGTCACTACAGTGAAGCCGTTATAGTCTAGCCAATCGACAAGCGGACGAACTGAGGAGAACTCCTGGTCGTGGAAGATAGTGTAGTAGAATGCCCGCACAAGCGTGCCAAAGGTTTGGAAATGAGCCAGAAGGCGCTTGAAGTCGATATCGACGCCGAGCGCTCTGGCTGTTGCGTGCAGATTCGGCCCGTCTACGAAAATGGCAAGCTTGTTGAAGGTCTCTGATGGCATGGGCGCAGGCCGCGGTCATGGATCGCGGTGAGCGATCCCATGGGTTGAAGCTGAACGAACTTGGAATTCAACCACGATGCGCCGATACTCTGCTGCCGCGCTGCAAAGCTTCTCTTGAGCTCGAATTTGGCGGCGGACTGGAACATGTGATGCGAAGTTGTTCAGGAAGCGGGTTGGAATAACCTAACGTTGTGAAATTGAGAATGTTCCCTCAGATCGTATTGAATGTCTTCCCGAAAGGGAGCCAAGGATTGGCTGTGAACCACATGCGGGGCGCTGATCCGCAGGTCGATCTTTCTAATCCCCATAATGCTCTTTGCGTCCCATTAACCGCCTTGCAGCTTTCGCGGGAACGGACGCACAAATCACAGCTTCCCTCCGAACAGACATCCTGTTGGAAGCGTCCTTTCAAAGACGCCCCGAGTCCATGGAGGTGCATATGCGAACGAAGTTTTTCTATGCGGTCACGGTCTGCGTTGCATTGTCCGCAGCAGTATCAATTGTGCATGCCCAAGTCGGCGCCGGTGTGGGCGCCGGGGTTGGCGGCGTCGGCGGTGTAGGTGCTGGTGCGGGAGTAGGTAGCGGTGGCGTCGGTGCTGGAGTGGGTGCGGGTGTTGGTGGGATCGGCGCGGGCGCTGGCGCCGGAGTTGGCAGTGATGGCGCGGGTGTAGGTGGTGGTGCCGGACTTGGTGGTGTCGGCGCAGCGGCAGGCGCCGGAGTAGGTACTGCTGGCGTTGGAGCTGGAGCAGGTGCTGGCGTCGGCGGCGTGGGAGCTGGCGGAGGGTTGGGAATTGGCGGAGGCGGAGCTGGAGTAGGAACTGGCGCAGGCGTTGCCGGACTGAGTGGTGGCACGGGAGCGGGTCTCGGTACTGGCGGCGCAAGTAACGTTGGCCATAGCGTCGGCGGACTTGGAACAGTTGGAATAGGCCCCGGAGCCTCAGGAACTCCTGGCCCGGCAAACAACGGTTTCGCCAATGGGAGCAGTAACTCCGGTTTGGCTGGGCTGAACTCTGCCAATGTCGGTGCGGCCATCGCCTCTTTGGAGCCCGCTGAACAGCAGAGATTGGTCCGTCGTTGTGCAACAGTCCTCAAACGCCCGCATCATTATGATCGCGAAACGCGCGCTGTTTGCCATGTACTGGCCGCGAGGTAGCTGACGACGCCCGCTCGTCAGGGCGCGATACCCGAACGTTTTTGGAAAGGTCGAGCAAGCTGCCCGCCGTACCAACGGCGGGCGCCGCTCAATGTTGGGAGGGCGCGCTTCCGTCTCCGGCGAAGCTGCCACGCCGTCGCGCTGAGAACGATAGGCGTTGCTCGGCATTTCAAAGTCGCAGAGCCACGTACTAGTCCCCGAATGCGTGCTCGGATCGTAGCTTCAGTTCGATCTTATTGAGCCGCCTCACAAATTCTGGAGTCATGAACCTGCGGCTGCGGCTCCCGACGACAGCGTGCCAGCTTAGTCTGTCCGGCACGACAGCCAGCGTGAAACCTCTTGGCACGTGGCCGGTCTCCCCAAGTGACTTCAGGATAAGCCAACTCAGTTGATGGCCGGGAAGCCTCACATCTAGGCGCGACGGCTTGTTGCTTTCAGAGCTACTTGGACCAGCCTTCGATGATGATAACCTTGCCCGAGGTCCTGCCTGAGATTTTCGCTTGCGCGGACCGTCGCTTCTTTTTTTGCCATTTGCTGCGGGAGATCAATTCGAACGGATTTGGCGATCCGGTCGGCAAGACTAAAATATGATTCCGCCGTTCAAATAGACGTTTGGAATGGCCTGAGCTGTGGATGGTGCGTCCAGAAGGGTGAGCTTCCTGAGACGAAACTTGCGAGTTGCCAACGGATGCATTTCGCGTAAGAAGTCGTCCGCACGATAAATGGCTGAAGATTGATCATGACAGTTCCGAGCTGCGCGGCTTGCAACATCGAAATGATGTTGATTGAAGTAGATCCTCTAGCAGCCCGGCAGGAGCGTCGGACCTATGAGTGTCCGGCTTGCAAAACGCGGTTAGCTCGCACAGAGCGCGGTGATCCGACGATGTTTCCAAGAGCGCTCACCACCCAGCCCGCCCAGGAGACGCGCCTGCTCAACAATCTTGGCGAAAGTCGGAAGGACGGATGAGATAACTCTCGCTGTGGCCGCAGAACTCGCACACGTAGCGACGTTCTTCCAACGCATTGCTATGAGGCTCAATAAGGACGAGCCGCATTTTTGAGGCTTTACATTTCAAACACGAAATTTCGACTGCATCGAAGCGCGAGCACGATGGTGCAGGTCGCGACTCTTCTTCCATGCTCCTTCGCCCCCGAGAAGCTTAGATCACCTCGGTAGACTAATCGATGATTCTGCTTGCTGAAAAGGGCGATTCCAGATTTTTGTTTTAATGAAGGCACGCTGTCAGCCGGTTTGAGTTCTTGAAACTGCATCTTCAGGTCTAGAGCGATGGTGTAGACCGGCTGCGCTCCCTTGAGCACCTAAGATGAGCCTTGATCATGCTAACGTTGTAAGTGGAAGGAAGCATGCCGAGCGGCTGGTTTCAAACTTAGAGGCTACACAAAAGCTGCTGGAAGACTTTTGTCACCAGGTGCGCTCTAAGGTGAACGCCTCTCTTCTCTGACGAATTCGGTCGGAGGCGAGCCCGGCGCATTGATCCCGATCAGCGCAAGCTGCCGAACCGAGAGAGTGGCCGTTGCGAACGTAATTTCAGTTTCGCAGCTATGGAGTGTTCCCATATTGAACGACTTCCGGGCCGCCGTTGGCGGCCCTTCCGCTGGTCCACCACGCTCCAGCAGCAGCAACGCTCCAGTGCCGCTTGCCACTCTAGCGTGTTTAACCTGCTTAAATGATAAGCGCACAACATTTGTTGTATGGTGTCTTACACTGGCAACGATCTCGGGCGTCGTTGTGAGGCAGACGAGCGCTCCCGCCTGTCATCGAAGACACGCAAGGCATGGAAACACCAGAGGGCGCGAAGCCGAAGCAAAAGATCGCCTGCGCGGATCATGGGGCAGATACGATAAGCATATATCTACGTCTGCAAGACACTGAGCTGGGTGGAACGGCCGTCGTCTATCGTTGTACCGAATGCAAGCGGCTCATTTGGGATGATTAGCCATGGCGAACAAAGAATTGCCGGAGAAGCCGGTCGCCAGCCCGAAACCGCTGTCCATCGATGAGTTGCGACAGATGGTCCGCGAGGACATCGAAGAGCAGCGGAAAATCGCAGACAGCTTCCGCCGCAAGATGAACTAAGGCCCCCAGTTGCGGGGAACAAAACCGCCGGACCCAAATTCATGTTTTTCGGACATCGCGCCTCGACACAGTGAGACCGCAGCAAAAGGCCTCAGCTCTCGCCAGCCCCGGAGCTGAGGCCTTTTTATAGCTGTATGTACATTTGCTCCCGATATTTTCTCAGCTTGAAGACGGCGATCCCTTGTTGAGAAGCTGAGACACCGCGGTGACCAGTTGGGCGGGAGCGAAGGGCTTCTGTAGCAGGATGCTTCCCGGCACGCCTTCAGCCGGCCAATCGTCAGCCGCTGCGCCAGTCATGTAGACGACGGCGAGATCAGGATCGGCTTGGCGGGCGTTTCGCGCGACCTCCCACCCACTCATTCGGCCTTTGAGGTTGATGTCGGTCACTAGCGCCCTGTACGTTGTGACGCCGCTGTGGAGCACTGTTACTGCCTCCTCGCCGGAGGCGCAGGTCATGAAGTCAAAGCCGCCCTCTGACAATGCATCCTTGACCACGCCCTGAAGCAGTTCGTCATCCTCGACGACAAGCACTATCGGCATTTGCTCCATGAATTGCAGTTCTCCCCACCGCAGTTGGCTTGGCCGGACGACGCGGAGACGGGATCATGGTTCCTAACAAATGTTAGGAAATGCGCACAATTTACAAGACCTGAGCCGCATGCTCACCCTCCGCCGCATCGGCGATCCCGACGACGACACCGTGCTCGAAGGCTGGCAAACCCATTGTCCGCATGCCCATGAATCCGAGAGAACTGCTGAAGGCACGTACGCCTCCGGTGGAGGCCGCCTTCCCGGATCGGGTACGGGCGTGAGATGGTTTGCGCATTAATTCGCAAGCAAATGAGCAAACGTGACGACGGTTACGGTTCTGTCCGGTCCTGAGCGGCGACGGCGGTGGACGAGTGCCGAGAAGCTTCGGATCGTGGAGGAGAGTCTGGCTCCTGGGGCGAGTGTTGTCGAAGTTGCTCGACGACATGACGTTCACCGCAATTTGGTTACGGCTTGGCGGCGGCAGGCGCGGACCGGCGTCCTCGCTTGCGGGCCCGAGCCGATGCAGCGGCAGGACGATGAGGTCCGTTTTGCGGCAGTCTCCATGGCGCCAGACCGGCAACCGTTGACGGCGCCCTCGGGAAGTTGCGGTGCGATCGAGATTGAGTTCGCTGCCGGCGCTCGGATGCGGATCACCGGTGCGGTTGACGCGGCGACGCTAAGCGCAGTCGTGGCGGCGCTGACTGATGGACGGCCGCGATGATCCCGTTGCCGGCCGGCGTGCGGGTATGGCTTGCGACCGGCCATACCGACATGCGGAAGGGCTTTCCGTCGCTGGCGTTGCAGGTTCAGGAGATCTTGCATCGCGACCCGCTGGGCGGCCACCTGTTTTGCTTTCGCGGTCGCCGTGGCAACCTGCTGAAGGTGATCTGGCATGACGGCCAGGGCGCCTGCCTGTTCACAAAACGCCTTGAGCGCGGCCGCTTCATCTGGCCGAGCCCGACCGAGGGTGTGGTGACGATCTCGTCGGCGCAGCTCGGTTATCTCTTGTCCGGAATCGACTGGCGGCACCCACAGGAGACGTGGCGACCGACGTCGGTCGGATGAGGCTTTGAGCTTGCGGATCGTGATGGATGTGATTCCATCAACATCGTGACCACATCTGAATCGCTCCCCACCGATCTGGCCGCCGCGCATGCGATGATCCTCGCGGAGCGCGCCGCGCGCCTGGAAGCGGAAGCGGTTGCGGCGAGCGCCAAAGCAGAAGCTGCCGACGCGAAGGCGGCCGAGGCCCTGATCAGTTACCTCAAGCTCGAGATCGAGAAGCTGCGTCGCCAGATTTACGGCAGCCGCTCGGAGCGCAAGGCACGGCTCTTGGAGCAGATGGAGCTCGAGCTCGAAGAGTTGGAAGCAACCGCAACCGAAGACGAGCTGGCGGCCGAGAGGGCGGCGGCCAAGACACAGACGGTACAATCCTTCCAGCGCAAGCGTCCGTCGCGCAAACCGTTCCCCGAACATTTACCGCGCGAGCGGGTCGTGATCGCCGCACCGCAGAGCTGCCCTTGCTGTGGCTCATCGAAGCTATCAAAGCTGGGCGAAGACATTACCGAGACGCTGGAGGTCGTTCCCCGGCAGTGGAAGGTGATCCAGACGGTGCGCGAGAAGTTCTCGTGCCGGGACTGCGAGACGATCACCCAGCCGCCAGCCCCCTTCCACGTGACGCCGCGCGGCTTTGCCGGGCCGAACCTGCTGGCCATGATCCTGTTCGAGAAGTTCGGCCAGCATCAGCCCTTGAATCGGCAGAGCGAGCGCTACGCCCGGGAGGGCATCGATCTGAGTCTGTCGACACTGGCTGACCAGGTCGGCGCCTGTGCGGTGGCCCTGCAGCCGCTTTATCGGCTGATCGAGCATCACGTCCTCTCCGCCGAGCGACTGCATGGCGATGACACCACGGTGCCGATCCTGGCCAAGGGCCAGACGGTCAAGGGACATATCTGGACCTACGTTCGCGACGATCGGCCGTTTGGCGGACGGGCGCCGCCGGCCGCGCTCTATTACGCCTCGCGCGACCGGCGGCAGGAGCATCCCACACGGCATCTCCAAAGCTTCTCCGGCATCCTGCAGGCCGACGCCTATAGCGGCTACAACGAGCTGTATGACGCCTCGCGCGCGCAGGGGCCGATCACGTCCGCACTCTGTTGGGCCCACGCCAGGCGCCAGTTCTTCGAGCTGGCGGACATCGCGGCCAATGCGAGGCGCGACAAGAATGCCGCAGCGATCTCGCCGATTGCCCTGGAGGCGGTCAAGCGCTTCGATGCGCTGTTCGATATTGAGCGCAGCATCAACGGCCAAAGCGCCGAAGAGCGTCTGCGCATGCGCAAGGAGCAAAGCGCTCCGCCTTTGACGGCATTGGAAGCATGGCTCCGCGAGCAGCGTGCCCGGCTGTCAAACTCGTCCGCAGTCGCCAAGCCAATCGACTACATGCTGCGCCGCTGGGACCGGTTTGCTCGCTTCATCGATGATGGGCGGATCTGCCTGACAAACAATGCGGCGGAGCGCGCGCTGCGCGGCTTTGCCCTCGGCCGCAAGTCATGGCTCTTCGCCGGCTCCGAACGTGGTGCCGACCGCGCCGCCACCATGGCGACGCTAATCATGACGGCAAAGCTCAATGACGTCGATCCGCAAGCCTGGCTGGCGGACGTCTTGGCCCGCATCGCCAGCACCCCTCAAGGTCAGCTCAATGAGCTGCTGCCTTGGGATTGGAACAGAACCCCCGTTCAGTCTGCGGCCTGATCGGGCCACCGCGCCACGCGATCATCCCGCGGCCCTCACCGGACGGTTACGAAGGCACTGCGCCGGAACCTTTATCATTGACTGGTGTGTCGCGGACGCCGCCACCAATGAACCCGGCGCCGGTTTGAGGATCGACGCCGGGGTCAAAGGTTTTCAGAAAGGTCGTCCGGGTGTGCGAAGCCAAATGCCTTAATCTATGGTTAACGGTCGGTTAAGGCCGCTCACAAAACACTGCACAAAAGGACACAGGAAAATTGCAATCGCCTTAAAAGCGTAGCGGCACATTATACTTCCGGCAAATTGCATTGGTGGTTTCTTCCATGAGCAATGTTGTGCCATTTCCGAAATCCGCTTCTAAGCACGCGGTCGAGACCGCTCACCATATTCGCCGCGCGATAATTCTGCTCGATCTCTCACTGCAGCACGCCCGTGCGCTGATCGAGGACTGCCCTCCAAGCGACAATAAACACAAACTGGGGCATCAGCTCCAAGAGGCGCGAATGCTACTCGATATGCTGCGAGTTTCGGCGGAGACGATGTTTCCCAACATCGAGCGGCAATACGATTGATGCTGGTGAAGCGTTTTCTCAGAGGCTGCAATTGCCAAGTGCCTCGACCACGCCGTGACCAAGGACGACGGTGAGACCGTGCCACAGGCGACTGGTGTCTATAATCAGTCCAAGCGCATACAGCACAAGCGCGCCGTGCGCCACCTTGGACACGCCGAGCCCGGTACCCTGACGCCGAGCCCGAAGGACGAGCTAGAGGCGGCTCATGGAGTGCGCCAAATGCTCACCCTCTCCGTCGCTGAGGCGCGGTATCAAGGTTCACTCGCTCGCGCGAAGTCTGCCCCATCCAACGGATCACCCGTGAAGATGACGCCGATCCGATTGCCACTCGACCAGACTAAAAGGCAATGTCTAACAATACGATCCTTTTCCAACATCAGCTTGAAGTCGGGCATCATCTGTTGCTTCGTCGGAAGCTCAATCGCCGCTCCTTTTTCCGAGATGTTGAACGCGCGGCAACGTAAGCTGGCGCCGTCACCCGAAATGTAAGCGACTTCGTCGACATTCGTGCGCTCTATCTCTCGACGCTCCTTCATGCCCCCCTCATGCGTCCATCGACGGCTCCTGGCTCGCAACTTCCTCCAAGAGACGGAACTGCCGTGCGATCTGCAGAGCCAAGTCTGAGCGGTCCTTCGCGATGGCCTTCCCATGGTCGAGGACCTCGTGTCCATCACGCTCCAGGACATCGGCCAGCGCTACTTGGTCCTCGATATATCGTTGCCTATTTGCGATTTCGCGAGCCAAGTGCGTTAGCTCACAATCGATTTTTGAGGTCATTGCAATCTTTTGCCCGGTGGCTTTGCCGGTGAAAGCCAGAAGACCTAGCAGAAGCGACCTATAAAATCGTTTACGACGGGTCACCCCCGCTGTGGCAGCGAACGGTCTGGTCAGCATCCCGCAGCGTCCACAGCCAGTGCCCCTCCGGGGCATGATCGGATCATCGAACGGGCGTCCAGCAGCGTGCTCCGGCAAAAGATGGCGCAAGAGCAGAAGAATTCTGAAGGTGAGCGATGAGATCAAGTTGGTCGTTCAGCGACGAGCTTATTACGTTCGGAGCTTGCGGTCCACAAATGAGGTGGTGAGCGAAATCGAGTAGATAGGTCCCTACATTTCATGTGCGACCTCCGCAGCATCACCACTAGTAACGATCCGCTCAATTAAGATCAGTCTCATCCCTTAATGCCGCAGCTTACGGGAGGCGGCAGTGCACATTTCTGTATGCAACTCTGACGGCGCGCGATCTCGTGATGCAATCGCATAACTTTCTCTTAAATGTTTTGTGTGAAACTCCGTTCACCGAAATTAGTCGTTCAAGGGGACTGCCGGAGCACCAGTTTCCGGCAAGGGTCATTTCAAACTCAGCAGTTCGGAGCTGCGCTCGTAGCGGTCCTGCGCCTAACGCTCGCAAGGTTCTATTTCAATCCATTGTGCTCGTTGCGAGGCTCAAGTGTTTACGGAAGCGGCGCGCGAGGAGGCGCTGCACTCCTTCAAGGATGGATAATTGCTTGAGAATTGCAAATGCTTGGAAGCAAACGAAGATCGGAACGCGTCCGGTTTGACCACAAGCATACTGTCAGGATCATGGGCGTAGATGGGACATGGCAGCGAAGCTGCATCCTCCTTGACGCTTCAACAACGGGTGCCCAGCTTGAGGTAGCGGGCTCGGTCGAGCCGCTGAAGGCACAGGAATTCTTTCTGGTGCTATCGTCTACGGGACTGGCATTTCGACGGTGCGAACTGATTTGGGTTGACGGGACACGCGTTGGCGTTCGGTTTGTTAGCGCCAAGACAAAGAGAAACCCTCAACCTGCGGTTATAGGTTCGCGGTAGGACGGGGCATTGTGCAAAATGGATATGCGAAGCTTTACATCGGCGATGTTGGATTGCATCGCGCACTGTGCAACAGAAGCAACTATCGACCACGAATGGAGAACAGTAAACGTTGCGGATATGCGAGATGCTTATGATTTGTTGATCCGCAAATTGGCCAGGGTCGGGCTCGACCCGCTAGTACAACAACAAAGCGCATTGCTCTCGATGGCCCTCGACGACAACATAAGCGAGCTACAGCAGCTTCTTGCGGATGATGGGCGCGAAGGTCAGATTACTGAGACACTGCAAAAGATCTTAAGGACGATCAGCCATTTGCGTATGTGAAAACGCAACTCGGGTCATCTGCTATGCCCGGAGTGTTGGCGAACTTCCGCCTAATGCAGCCGCTGATGTGGAGAACGGACCTCACTCATCAGAACCAATCGCTGCTCCAATTGCTCATTCAGCAGCATCAGCGCTCTCAGTGCGCCGCGCAGATCACCGTCACAAGCGGCGACGATCTCATCGACCGCAAGCTCGTATTGATCGAGACCAGAATTGGTGCGTTGACGTGGCATTTGGACAACATCCAAACAGAAAGCTAAGTTGAACGTGTTAATGCCCGGGCATTTTCCCCGCAATTCACAAGCAGCACATGTTGCTGGGACGCTGCAACCTGCGCGATCATCCTAGGTTCTAAGCTGGTCCATTGACACGACCAAAGCGCATTCCATTCTTGGTTCAAATTAAAAGATCGCGGGGGCGGAACGTGTTTGATGTCTATCGTCGCAACGGGACGAGCGACTTGCTCGTTTTAGAATTGGGCTCGCCGATCCCGGCAGCTTACTCCGGCAAGAGGTGGCGCAAGAGTAGACGAAGAATTCTGAAGGTGAGCGATGAGATCAAATCGGCTGTTCAGCGGCGGGGTTATTACGTTCGCAGCTTGCGGTCCACAAAGGACAGGGTGATCGAAGGCGAGTAGATCGGTGGTCGAGAGAATGCACGGCTGCTCGTTTCAACACCCACGACCGCCAGTAGCTCGCCGATGATGCGACCCACTATGGATTAATTTGCGAGCTACTTGCATCGCTGCTTTGATGAGTGGCATGCAAGCGTCGAAGATCACTTCGATCCGCCTCATAAAGCACGAGGCTGTGCCCGACTGCGGCAGCTTCGAGGTGCGGTACGGCGATGGTCGGCCGAGCCGCTACTTCTACTGGGATGAACTTCCTAGTCGGCGCCTGCGGCCCGAAGCGCTGAAGCGCGATGTCGCGCTGGAGACGGCGCGGACGGTAGCGCGTACTGCTCGGGATGAGCTGGAAGCGATCAATCGATGAAGTTCTGTCAGTGGTGTGATTTGCGAGACCCGTTCCGGCCGGCCATTCTGGAGCAGCGAGAGCCGACCAAGCCCGTGCGGCGCTCTCGACGGGCCGTGCCCGGTCTGCAATCGAACAGCGCGGCGACCCGGATGAGGTACAGATCAGCCACAGCCTTATTGCGTCAGCTGCTGCAATACTTGCTGGAACATCTGGGCCGGATCGTTTTGGCCGCCTTGCGATGGGGTTCCGCGGCTCTTAACGATCTCGATGATTTTGGCAGCGATTTCCTTGAAAAGGCCCCCGTTCACGGCGTCGAGTTCACAATTGTCAGTTCGTGGTTGTTGTCGATCATGGTCCCTCTCCCGGTTGTGCGATGTGGTCGCCGTTAAGGGGCAGCCCCTCAACTTGTTGGTCAAGATTAGACGACCCCGTTGGTAGTCGCTGTGCGGCACATCACGCAGGGGCGCTGATAGAGGCGCGAGAGGTTGCGCGGGCGGCTCGGGATGAGCTTGACGCCGGACGGCATTGACGGGAACTTAGAACGACCGGTCTCGGTTGATCGTCAACAGTTCCGGAGTTGCGTCATGCGTAGCGCGCCGTCGATCGTGCCGTCCGACCGTCTCGATCGAGATATCTATCTAGTGTTGGAGGACTTCGGCGCCCGTGCCGGCTGCGCTTGGCGGGAGACCGACGAGGCGGACACCGATCGAGAGATCGTGCTGCGCGACATCTTGTCCGGACAGTACGCCTATCCATTGCGGATCGTGGTGTTCAATGCCGTTGAGGGTTGGTCGCGAGACGCCACAGCGGAGATCGCGGACGAACTAGCCGAACGGGCGGCCGACGACGCCCACCCGGCTTCCCCGGCGCTCCAAGCCTTCATCAAGGCCAACGCGACCAGACCCTTCGCCGTGCAGCTCGCGTTGCCACTGCGCGAAATTGCCTGACGATGAAGTTCTGTCCCAGATGCGATAACAGCCCTCAGTTGGCGGCCTCGTTCATTTGAAGCGGTGCGCTGCGCTTCCCCCGCACCAGCAACGTCCAGACCGGCGACATGCCGTCCCAACGTCGGAGCCGTCCATAAAACCGAACCCTCAGTTCCACCGATGTGATGCGCTCCACTACGAGATGCAGCGCGATGACGTCACCCTCTGACAGCTCGACACATCCGCGCTTGCGTGACCACACCGCTCCGGGGAAGTGAAATAGGTTGGCTTTGAGCCAACGTCCGCCGCGCTCCGACAGCGGTTGCAAGTCCACCTGTGCGCCGTTCCGAGGCTTCATTCCGACATCAGGTCGGCGAAGCCAATCCGCGATCCATCCCATCCTCTACGCCCCCAGCCCTCTATGGCTTGCTTGCACGGCGGGGGGAGGACTTGTCAATTTCGACAAAGGCTTCGTGACCACCGTCGAGCGCGCCGTTGCAATCTGGTTAGGACGTTCGTCGGCGGCCCACCGCCGAATTTCGATAATCGTCAGTATTAGACCGGGGATGCGCTCGGAATTCCAAAACCCTACGGTTCCCGCTTTTTAAGGGCATTTGAATGAGGCGGGCCAATCCACCGGTTCTTATTTGCAAGCAATGCAGGCGTCCCATGGAGTACCTTGCGACACTCCCAAAGATTGCAGGTTTGCCGGCTGTTTATGCCTATCGCTGCTTACCCTGCCAAAGGGTCGACACGATCCCTATTGCCGGGTGATAGGTCACTCGGCAATCGTACTCCGAAAGCAGCGGCTTCTAGTGCAGCGTCGATGGTCATAGGCTGCGATTCTTTCTTCCCGCGCTTTGGGATCGATGCTCTAGTAATCAGCCACATCCGGCTAGCGCAGCTAGCACATTCATAGAGCTTTAGCTCGCATCCTTCAGCGACCGGAAAAAGCGCTTTCAGCGCTCTGGCTTGGCAGCAAACGATGCATCCGGCTTCGCCGTGCACGTTGGTCCCCATCGAGGCAATTGCGGCTCGATTAAGAAGCCTGAATCTGGAATCGGGAGCAATGGCGTGCGGCTATTAATTCAGAGGAGTGCCAAAATCGCCACACAGACATATTCTCATCCGTTGGATGCGGCAGCGATGGGCCATGTGTGGACGGCTCCGGGCTGGCAAGAAGAATCTTCACGCAGCAGGGTTGGTCGGAGCAGCCATGTGTTCGGCCTTTTCGCGCGGTACGCGCGATCTACAGGACCCTCTCGAGGGTCGCTGATCTCTCTTCTACGCGTAATGCACGTTGAAGTGCATTCGGTTCCCTGTAAATGCTTAATTGATTGAAAGAATTTGCCGCTAAATATCCGAGCCGGGTGTTGCGGCTTAGCTACATCAACCTTCAGGCGAACCGGGTAGCATTGATTCCTGCCTCGTGACTTTTTTGAACGTCTTTCTGGGGAGATTCTCGTAATGAAAAAGCTTCTGATTGTCGCGGCCGGGATGATGGCCGTGGGTCTATCCGCCCCCGCGTCGGCGGCTGATCTGGCGGCCCGTCCGTACACCAAGGCACCGCCGCCTGTGGTTGCTCCGATTTACGACTGGACCGGTTTCTACATCGGTGCCAACGGCGGTTGGGGTCAAAGCCACAGTTGCGTGGATTTTGTCACTGCTGCGGGCACGTTCGCGAGCGGGTGCGGTGATCGGTCAGGGGGCCTGGCCGGTGGACAAATTGGCTATCGCTGGCAAACCAATCAGTTTGTATTCGGATTGGAAGCTCAAGGCGATTGGGCCGACCTCAAGAACACGCGCGTGAGCCTGCTCGATCCGACGCTCTCAACCACGGCAAAGACTGACGCGATCGGTCTCTTCACCGGCCAACTCGGTTGGGCTTGGAATTCGGCGCTGCTCTATGTGAAGGGCGGCGCGGCTGTGACCGGCAATCGCTTGACTATATTCGACAACACCACTGGGATCGGTCTGGTCTCGGCGGATAGCACGCGCTGGGGCGGCACCTTGGGTGTTGGCTTCGAGTATGGCTTCACGCCTAACTGGTCGGTCGGTGTTGAATACGACCACTTGTGGATGGGGCACGCAAATAACTCCTTCTCCGTGGTCGATCCGCGTCTTGCGGCAGTACTCAACGACCGGGTCAGCCAAGACGTGGATATGGTCACCGTGCGCTTGAACTATCGCTTCGGCGGCTACGGCGCCCCGGTCGCGGCGAGATACTGATCGCCCCAGTCTGCGCAAACCAAAGCCCCGGCTCGCCGGGGCTTTTTTGCAGGCTATGAATTGTTAGCGGTTGCTGCTTCTTCCCAGTGGGTCAGCGCCGGACTTTGCCAAACGCGCCGAGATCATCCAGAGCGTACCAGGCTTTGCTGAGGGGACCGCAATGGCGCTGCTTGGAGGGCTGCCGGAGCTGGGGCAGGTGAGCGACGAAGTTGCCGCCGCGTTGGTGGGCGTTGCTCCTTATGACGACGATAGCCGCAAACGTTGAGGTGAACGCTGCATCAAGGGTGCCGCCGCTGGGTGCGGAACGCCCTCTACATGCCCTGCATCGGCGCCGCGACGCTGAACAATCCGGTGTTCAAGGCCTTCTATGAACGCCTGGTTGCCAAGGGCAAGCCGCCAAAGGTCGCGATCGTCGCCTGCATGCGCAAGCTGATCGTCATCCCCAACACCATGATCGCTCGCGGCGAGACGTGGGATCCGAAAAGATACAGGATGACCTGACGAGCGCGCCTTCTCGCGCTCGGATCTCGGCCGAGCGCATGCCAAGTCCAAAGACCGGCGTGCAGACGGAGTCAAGGCCGTCAGCCGCCGAAGGCGGGGGTGCGCCAGCACCAGCCTTGAGCCCGTCTGATCGCCGGTCTACTCCGACCCCAGTTGCTCTTGGTTTTGAGGGCAGCAAGAGAATGAAATGACAAGGCAAAGCTCGGGTGAAAACACGCCGCGAGAGCGTCGGGCCATGAGCGCGGCGCTGCGAGCCGGATGGAGCCATCATCAGGCAAGAAGGCAAATCGCGCCCGGCAACGAGTTATCCATGCAAACCGATCTCAACTGCGCCGGCCCCCTTTTGCATTCACGTCACAAAAACGCTTGCGCCGCGATCTGCGCAGCTGACGCGCTCGCGGAAGAAACCGAAGAGCTCGCGGCCAATCCCTGTATGCGCCGCGGAGAGATCGGCTTGCGCGCAGGCTCGCGCGGCCCACTCGCCCGGGGCGACGAGCACGTCAAGCCGGCCGGTGACAGCGTCGAGCCTGATGACGTCGCCGTCGCGAATCCGCGCAATCGCACCGCCGTCAGCCGCTTCAGGCGTCACGTGAATCGCTGTGGGAACCTTGCCCGACGCGCCCGAAAGCCGCCCGTCGGTCACAAGTGCCACTTTCAGCCCGCGGTCCTGAAGAACGCCAAGGAGCGGCATCAGCTTGTGCAGCTCCGGCATTCCGTTTGCCTTGGGGCCCTGGAAGCGCACCACCGCAATCAAATCACTCGTGAGCTCGCCCGCAGCGAAGCTCCGTTGCAGATCCTCCTGGCAATGGAACACGCGAGCCGGCGCTTCGATCACATGGCGCTGCGGCGCCACTGCAGAGGTCTTGATGACGGCGCGCCCGAGGTTGCCGTTCAGAACCCGGAGGCCGCCTGTCGTTTGGAACGGGTCAGAGATCCCCCGCAGCACGGTGGTATCGCCGCTTGCGGCCGGTCCATCGCACCACGTCAGCCTTCCCTCGACATCGAGCCGCGGCTCTTGCAGGTACGCATCGAGCCCGGCGCCGCAGACGGTCAGGGCGTCGCGGTGCAGGAGCCCGGCAGCAAGCAATTCCCGGATCAGGAAGCTCATGCCGCCGGCGGCATGGAAATGATTCACATCTGCGGAGCCGTTGGGATAGATCCGCGCGATCAGCGGCGTCACCTCCGCAAGGTCGGCGAAATCGTCCCAGGTCAGTGTGAGGCCGGCCGCCGCGCCCATGGCAACCAGGTGCAGCGTCAGATTGGTCGAGCCGCCGGTGGCGTGCAGCCCCACGATGCCGTTGACGAAGGCGCGCTCGTCGAGCACGCGACCGATCGGGATGTACTGATTGCCGAGCGATGTGATGTCCAATGCGCGTTCGGTGGCGGCACAGGTGAGCGCATCGCGCAAGGGCGTGTTCGGGTTCACGAAGGATGCGCCCGGCAGCTGCAGGCCCATGATCTCCATCAGCATCTGGTTGGTATTGGCGGTGCCGTAAAACGTGCACGTCCCCGCGCCGTGATAGGCCTGCGCCTCGGCTTCCAGCAAGGCGTCGCGGCCGACCTTTCCTTCCGCGTAAGCCTGCCGGATTTTTGCTTTTGCGTCGTTGGCGAGGCCCGAGGTCATCGGACCGGATGGAATGAAGACCGCGGGCAGATGCCCGAACGACAATGCACCGATCACGAGGCCCGGCACTATCTTGTCGCAGATGCCGAGAAACACCGCGGTGTCGAAGGTTTGATGCGACAGCGCGACCGCGGTGGACAAGGCGATGACCTCGCGCGAGAACAGCGAGAGCTCCATTCCCGCTTCGCCCTGGGTGATGCCGTCGCACATCGCCGGTACGCCGCCCGCGACCTGGGCGACCCCGCCGGCTGCGCGCGCGCTCCGTCGGATAAGTTCAGGGAAACGCTCGTAGGGCTGATGCGCCGAGAGCATATCGTTGTAGGCCGTGACAATTCCGAGGCTGGGGACGTGACCGTCCTGCATCAGCTTCTTGTCGTGCCCGCCGCAAGCCGCGAAGGCGTGGGCCTGGTTGGCGCATCCCAGCCGCCGGCGGACCGGCGTGCTCGCCGCGTCAGCAATGCGGTCGAGATAGCGTGCCCGGCCGTCGTGACTGCGCCTGATGATGCGGTCCGTCACTTCGGCCACCCGCGCATTGACCTTTGCTTCGATCGTCATACACGCCTCCTGACTGCGGACCTGGCATCGGCAACAAGCTGCTCCGTGGTCACGGACCGTCCTCCATCCATGTCCGGCCGTCGCGTTCGATCAGCGCGACGGCGGCGGAGGGGCCCCAGCTGCCGGCAACGTAGGGACGCGGGATTTCATTCATCCGGCTCCACGCCTGACGGATCGGGTCGATCCAGCGCCATGCCGCTTCCACTTCGTCCCGGCGCATGAACAAGGTCGCATCGCCACGGACCACATCCATCAACAGCCGCTCGTAAGCGTCCGGCACGGAGACGTCGAATGCTTCCGCAAAGCTCATGTCGAGAGGGACATATTGCAACCGCATGCCGCCCGGTCCGGGCTCCTTGATCATCAGCCAGAGCTTGATTCCCTCGTCGGGCTGCAGACGGATCACGAGCCGCGTCTGCAACGCCTTTCCCGAATTCGAATTGAAAATCGAATGTGGGACCTTGCGGAAGGTCACGACGATCTCGGAGCTGCGTTGTTGCAGCCGCTTTCCGGTGCGCAGGTAGAAGGGAACGCCGGTCCAGCGCCAATTTGCAACGGCCGCCTTGAGCGCAACGAACGTCTCCGTCGAGCTTGGGCGATCTGCGATCTCTTCCGCGTAGCCGGGCACGGCGATGCCATTGCATGCGCCGGCGCGGTATTGGCCCGGTACGGTCAGGAATGCAGCGTTCGTTTCGTCGATCCGTTCGAGCGACTTCAGGATCTTGAGCTTCTCGTCGCGCACGGCATCCGCCTCGAGCGAATGTGGCGGCTCCATCGCCACCAGACAGAGCAGCTGCAGAAGATGATTCTGAACCATGTCGCGCAGCGCGCCGGACTTGTCGTAGTAGGGGCCGCGTTCCTCCACGCCGATGGATTCGGCGACCGTGATCTGCACATGGTCGATGTGGGCGGCATTCCACAGCGGTTCGAACAGCGCGTTGGCGAACCGCAGCGCCATCAAGTTCTGCACCGTCTCCTTGCCGAGATAGTGATCGATCCGATAGACGCGTTCCTCCGGAAAAATCTTCCCGACGGTTTGATTGAATCGGATTGCGGATTCGAGATCCTTGCCGATCGGCTTCTCGATGACGATGCGGGAATCGCCCTTCGAAAGACCGTAGTGACCGAGCCTTTCGCAGATCGGCCCGAACAGATGCGGTGCCGTCGCCAGATAGTGCACCTGGATGCGGTCGGCATAGGCCGATAGCGCCGCCGCCAGTTCGGTCCAGCCATGCTCGCCTTCCGCGTCGGCAGCCATGTAGGAGATGCGGGCCAGGAAGCGATCGAGTTCCGCTCCCGTCGTTTCCGATGCCGGCACATGTTGCACGATCGCCTCGCGCACCATGGCGAGGAAGTCATCGCGCGACATTGCACCGCGCGCGACGCCGAGAATGGTCGCGTCATCCGGCAACTGGCCGGCGAAATCGCGGCGAAACAGCGCCGGCAACAGCTTGCGGCGTGCGAGATCGCCTGTCACGCCGAAAACGGTCAGCACAAAGGGGGCCACCGGGATGACGCGGCTTGTCATGCCCGCCCCCTCTTCAATTCGAGCCTCTTTGATGTGCCGCGTTGTGTCCGTCACTCTGTCAAGCATGGCATGGCTCCGTACTCGCATCGATGTCGGCGGCGGTCGGCAGGTCGGCTCCATCGCGGGACACCGTGATGGCAGCGGCAGCCGTCGCGTAAGCGAGCAACTCGCGGATTGCCGGAGGGTCGAGTTCCGCAATGGCCTCGGGACGGAGCCGGCCGGTTTTCGCAAGCTGCGCAAGCAGCGCGGCGTGGAATGTATCGCCGGCGCCCACGGTGTCGCGCACGACCGTGAAACGACCGGGCACCGAGACGCTGCCAGTGGTCGAAAAGGCGGTTGCGCCCTTTGCTCCCTCGGTCACGACCACCAGATGCGCCCCGCACGCGAGCCAGTAGGCGGCTGCATCGGCAATCGAGGCACGACCGCCCCACGCAATGCGGACATCCTCGTCGCTCGCCTTGATCATCGTAGCCGTCCGGTAGAAGCGTTCCGCGGCGACGGCCCAGCTTTTCATGTCGCCGACGACGGTCGGTCGCACGTTCGGATCGACGCTGATGACGCGGCGGCCATGCTCTCGCTCAGCGAGCGCGGCAAACGTGGAGCCGACCGGGTCGACAGCCATGGAATAAGAGCCAAAGGTCAGGGCCTGAATATCGTCCGGCAGCGTGCGGGGGAGATGGGCAAGTCTCAGCGAGCGATCTGCCGCGCCTTCGCCGTGGAAAGTATAGTTTGGCTGGCCGTCACCGGTCGTCGCCACGATCGAGATCGGGGACGGCCGGTCGCTTCGCACGAGAAAGCTGCCGTCCACGCCCTCGCGAGCGAGCCTGTCCGCGAGGAACGTGCCGAAATGATCGCGCGAAATGCCACTCAGGAAGGCCGTTCGAACCCCGAGCCGGGCGAGACCAACAGCAACATTGAAGGGCGACCCGCCAGCAACGGCATGGGTCGACATCGCGGACCCGCCGTGCGCCCTCACAAACAGATCGATCAGGGCTTCGCCACAGACAAGAATCATGATGCGTGACCCTCGTTCATCAGGACGAACATGCTCAATCCTTGAAGAGCACGTCGTGGTCGCGAGCGAACGCCGCGAGCAACGGCAGCGCCGCGCCGCCGATCGCGCGCGCGTCGCGCCCGATCGAGCCCTCCACCACGACAGCGTCGGTGAGGCCCTGCCGGTCCATACCGGCCCAATGTTCCTTTGTGCGCTCGACGAGGCGATGGCGCACATCGACCGGAAAGGCACCGTCGATGATGACGGCTTCAAAGTCGATCACTGCGAGCAGGGCGGTGATCGCCTGCGCCAGCGCTGCGGCCGCCTCGGAAACCCACGCTTCCAGCGGTTCCTCGAAGCTCGACCAGTCGTCGGGCGAGAGCCAGATGTCGGTGCCCGGTCGGCCAGCGGCGATCAGTCGGCGCTCGAGCTGATAGATGGAAGCGGTGCGGATCAATTGCTGAAGGCTTGCCTCACCATTTTCCTCCCGCCGCATGATCGGCATGGAACCGAGCGCGCCGGCATTGCTGCTGCGTCCCGGGAAGAGGCTGCCGTTCAGAACGATGCCGCCGCCGATGAAGGCGCCAATGTAGAAATAGGCAAAATCCCGATACGCCGCGCCAGCACCGAAGGTGAGTTCGGCTGCGCATGCCGAAGTCGCGTCGTTGCTGACGCGCACCGGCCAAGGGGCGAAACGGCGCGACAGTTCGGCAGCAACATTGAAGTCACGCCATTTGCCGAGCGCGCCGGGTGGCGTCTGCAGGTCAGCTTCCCAATTCCACAGCTCAAATGGCATCGCGACGCCAATGCCGCTGATCCTGTCGTGCTGGGCTTCTGGCAATTCGGCGAGAAGACCAGGCATCTCGCGTTCGGCAAATGCCATGATCTCTTCGGGGGCCGGGAAGGAGTAGATCACGCGTCGTCTGGCGCGGATGCCGGCGGCGAAATCCATCAACACCAGATCGGAGCTGCGACGGCCGATCATGAGCCCCAGTCCAAACGCGCCGTCCGGATTGAGCGAATAGGGGACCGACGGTTGGCCGATGCGGCCTCGCTGCGGTTCGCCTGCACGGAGCAGTCCGTCGGCTTCCAACCGATTGATGATCACCGTCGTGGTTTGAGTCGAAAGCCCGGTGAGGCGCGCGATCTCGACCTTGGCGAGACTACGATGGCGCCGAATGAGGGAGAGGATCAGGCGCTCGTTGTACAGTCTCACGCCGGTTTGAGTGGTGCCGCGGCTGTCGCCGGGGAAGGCCACCGTAGTTCCAGCAACCGCGGCTGTTTCTTCCATCTTTGGCTCCTCACAATCCGGGGAATCCGTCCTCGCGACAGGTCGATTGGCCGTTCCCGGCAGTCGGCCGTTACAATGACCGCAGTTGGCAATGCGTGTCAATTAATAAGTCGGCATGATTTATTTATTGACAAGGTCGTTTTGCGCTCTCTAGGATGCCCCACCACGCGGTCGAAACCGTGCAGGCCAACAAGACGACTAACGAGGAGGGAATTGATGCGTCAGTCACTCGGACTATTCACAGCGTTCGCGCTGGCTCTGGGCGCCACCAGCAGTTTCGCGGCCGACAAGCCGATCGTGGGCCTCATCACCAAGACCAACACCAACCCGTTCTTCGTGAAGATGAAGGCCGGCGCCGACGAGGCGGCCAAGGCGAATGATGTCGAGCTCCGCTCGTTTGCCGGAAAGGTGGACGGCGACAATGAGAGCCAGGTCGCGGCTATCGAGAACCTGATCGCCGCCGGTGCGAAGGGCATCCTGATCACACCAAACGACTCCCGCGCGGTCGTGCCCGCTGTCGAGAAGGCGCGGGCGGCGGGCATTCTGGTCATCGCCCTCGACACCCCGCTCGATCCGGCGAATGCGGCTGATGCAACGTTCGCCACCGACAATTTCCTGGCAGGTGAAATGATCGGCCAATGGGCTGCCAAGACGCTGGGCGCCAAGGCGGCATCGGCGAAGATTGCGCTGCTCGACCTCAACGTGAATCAGATCTCGGTCGATGTCGCGCGCGATCAGGGCTTTCTGAAAGGCTTTGGCATTGATCTCGGCAACCCCGCCAAGATCGGTGACGAGAAGGATGCTCGCATTGTCGGTCACGATGTGACGCTCGGCAGCGAGGAAGGCGGCCGCAAGGCGATGGAGAATCTGCTCCAGAAGAATCCGGACATCTCGCTCGTCTATACCATCAACGAGCCTGCGGCGGCGGGAGCTTACGAGGCGTTGCGCTCGGTTGGCCGCGACAAGGACGTCCTTATCGTTTCGGTCGACGGCGGTTGCCCTGGCGTGCGCAACGTGAAGGACGGCGTCATCGGCGCCACCTCCATGCAATTCCCGCTGCTGATGGCGGCGAAGGGCGTTGAGGCGGTGAAGACCTTTGCCACTGGCGGTGGCAAGCCGAAGGCGTCGCCCGGTCTCGACTTCGTCAATACCGGCGTCGAACTCGTCACCGACAAGCCTGTTGGCGAAATGCCGTCGATCGACAGCGCTGCTGCCTTGAAGAAGTGCTGGGGCTGATCGCAGCTCTGAATTGTCGTCGCCCCCAAGGATTGGCGCCCGCGAGACGGGCGCCAAAAGCCGGAAACCCTTCCGCGATCGGACGGGCAGATCCCCGCATGCAACGAGGAAAATGGTCATGACCGATATCGGCAGTAGCCGCCCGGTTGCCCAGGCTTTCGAGCTCATGCTCGACAAGGGCGAGAGTCGCGCCGCCGAGTTCGAGGTTCGTGCGCGATCGCCGCTGCAGAAGCTTCAGCATTTCCTGCACGCCAATCCGACAGCAGTGCCGGCGATCGTGCTGCTGCTCAGCGTTGCGGCGTTCGGCTTCACCGTCGGCTCGCGTTTTCTGTCGATGTTCAACCTCTCGCTGATCATCCAGCAGGTCACGATCATCGGTATCATCGGGGCGGCGCAGACGTTGATCGTGATCACCGCCGGCATCGATCTCTCGGTTGGGGCCATCATGGTGCTGTGCTCCGTCATCATGGGCAAGCTCGCGGTCACCATGGGACTGCCGGCTCCCATCGCGCTCGTTGTCGGCGTTGCCGCAGGTGCCGGCTGCGGCGTGATCAACGGTACGCTCGTGACCCGACTCAAGCTGCCGCCTTTCATCGTGACGCTCGGGACGTGGTCGATCTTCTTCGCGCTCAATCTTTGGTATTCGGCGTCCGAGACCATCCGTTCGCAGGAGGTCGCGAAAATCGCCCCGCTGCTGCAGGCCCTGGGAACGCCGGTCAACATTCTTGGCGCCCGCTTCACTTATGGCTCCTTCTTCATGCTCGGCCTCGTGGCGTTGATCTGGTTCGTGTTGAATCGCACCGCCTTCGGGCGCCATCTCTATGCGGTGGGCGACGATCCCGATGCGGCGCGGCTTTCCGGCATCCGGACCGACCGCATTCTCTTCAGTGTCTATGTGATCGCCGGCGTGATTTGCGCGCTTGGTGCCTGGGCATTGATCGGACGCATTGGCTCGATCAGCCCGCAGGCCGGCCAGACAGCCAATCTGGACAGCATCACTGCGGTGGTCGTCGGTGGCGCTAGTCTGTTCGGCGGGCGTGGTTCGATTATCGGCACGCTGATCGGCGCGCTGATCGTCGGCGTATTTCGCAACGGGCTCGCGTTGTCCGATGTCGACGTGCTCTGGCAAGAATTCGCCGTCGGCTGGCTGATCATCATCGCAGTGGCGCTTGATCAATGGATTCGCAAGGTGTCGGCATGAGCACAGGATCGAACGTTCCCGGTACAACTCCGCTCCTTCAGGCACGCGGCCTCAACAAGCGCTATGGCCGCGTGACGGCGCTCGATCATGCCGACTTCGATCTCTATCCGGGCGAGATCTTGGCCGTGATCGGAGACAATGGTGCCGGAAAGTCATCGCTGATCCGCGCGCTCTCGGGCGCACTGGTTCCGGACTCAGGCGAGATCAAACTCGCCGGCAAGACAGTCGCATTTCGTTCGCCGCTCGACGCTCAGGCGGCCGGCATCGAGACGGTTTACCAGACGCTTGCTCTGTCGCCCAGCCTATCGATCGCCGACAATATGTTCCTCGGCCGCGAACTGCGCCGGGCCGGGCCGCTCGGAACGATCTGCCGCATGCTCGATCGCAAGGCCATGCAGCGCATCGCCCGCGAGAAGCTCACCGAGCTTGGTCTTATGACCGTGCAAAGTATCAATCAGCGGGTCGAAACCTTGTCGGGCGGTCAGCGCCAGGGTGTGGCGGTTGCGAGGGCTGCGGCCTTCGGCTCGCGCGTCGTCATCATGGACGAACCGACTGCGGCGCTCGGCGTCAAGGAATCGCGTCGGGTGCTGGAACTGATCCTCGATGTGCGGCGGCGTGGCGTTTCGGTGGTCCTGATCAGCCACAACATGCCGCACGTGTTCGAGATAGCCGATCGCATCCATATTCATCGACTCGGTCGGCGGCTCACGGTGATCGATCCCAAGGCCTACACGATGTCGGATGCGGTTGCCTTCATGACCGGCGCGAAGGCACCGATCGAAGTTGCCGCGTGACTGCGCGCCGGGGCCGGAGAACAGATTCTCATCTGCGCAGCTCTGCCGGCGCGCCATCCGGGATCGGGAAGACTGAGTTGACGTTGATCTTGCCGAGCACGTAGCTGTCGGTCCCCTCTCCGGCTCACGGCTTCTCCCTCGATGTTTCAGATGTGAATTGCGTGGCCCAGCAACTTCAGAGCAGCCTCATGGAAGGCCTCGCTTTGGGTTGGATGCGCGTGAATGGTGAAGGCGACGTCCTCGAGCCGCGCGCCCATTTCCAGTGCCAGGCTGAAGGCCGCAGAGAGCTCGGCGATACCGGCTCCGACGCCCTGGATGCCAAGCAGAACATGATTGTCCGCCCGCGCCACGGTCCGGATGAAGCCGTCCTCGCGCTCCAGCGTCAGTGCGCGGCCGTTGGCCTTGAACGGAAAGCGGTCCGTCTTGATGTCGAAGCTCTGACCGCTTGCCTCGCTCGGCGACAAGCCGACCGTGACGATCTCGGGATCGGTGAAGCAGATCGCCGGGATCGAAACCCTGTCCCAGGCGCGGTGACGGCCGGCGGCGATCTCTGCGACCATCTCGCCTTGCGCCATGGCGCGATGCGCCAGCATCGGCTCGCCCGTGACGTCGCCGATGGCGAAGACGCCGCGCATCGAAGAACGGCATTGGTCGTCAATCCGGATGAAAGATCCGTTCATGTCGAGATCGAGCGTCTCGAGGCCGAATCCTGATGTTACAGGCCTGCGGCCCACCGTCACCAGAATCTTGTCGGCATCGAGGGTCGTCTGCTGGCCGTCGGCGGTCTCGACCGCGAGCGCTCTGCCGTCCGAAACGAGAGCTTTCGCCTTCGCGCCTGTCAGAACGCCGACCCCGAGCGCGGCGAGGCGCCTTCCCACAGGCGCGCTCAGTTCGGCATCATATTGCGGCAGAATGCGTGGAGCGGCCTCGACGACCGTGACGGCCGCGCCCATCTTTGCGAACGCCGTGCCGAGCTCCAAACCGATATAGCCGCCGCCGACCACGATCAGCCTGTCCGGAATCTCGGTCAGCGCAAGGGCCTCGGTGGAGGAGATCACGCGACCTCCGAACGGCAGAGTCGGAATCGCAATCGGCTCAGACCCCGTCGCGATCACCACCGCTTCGGCATGAATCATCTGCGAGCCGGATTGCGTTTTGACCTCGATCGACTTGCCGTCGCGAAAGCGAGCGTGCCCGGCAATCAGCCTGACGCCGGCTTTCTTGAGCAGGCCAGCCACGCCGCCGTTCAAGCGCCTGACGATGCCGTCTTTCCAGGCGATGGTCTTGGCGAAGTCGAGCGACGGCCTTGCAGTCGAAATTCCGAGCGCGCTCTTGCCCCCGGCGGCAATCGCAATCGTTTCATACTGGTCGGCCGCGTGGATCAGGGCCTTCGAGGGAATGCAGCCGACATTGAGGCAGGTGCCACCCGGCCTTTCGGCTTCGATGACGATCGTATCGATGCCGAGCTGGCCGGCACGGATCGCGCAGGTGTAGCCGCCGGGGCCGGCGCCGATGACGAGAAGCTTGCAGGTAATCTCGGTCATCGCTTTTTCAGTCAATGAAGATCATCGCCGGCGTCTCCAAAAGCAGCTTGATGCGCTGTACGAACTGAGCGGCATCGAAACCATCGATCACCCGATGATCGAAGCTGGACGACAGGTTCATCATCTGGCGCGGTACGAAAGCCGAACCGTCCCAGTGCGGCCGGATCGCGATCCGGTTGACGCCGACGATCGCGACCTCCGGGTGATTGATGATGGGCGTCGTCGCCAGCCCGCCGAGGGCGCCGAGCGATGTGATGGTGATGGTTGAGCCGGTGAGTTCGTCGCGGGTGGCGCTGCCGTTTCGGGCGGCTTCCGCAAGCCGGGCGATCTCACTGGCGCAACCCCAGAGGTCGCGCGCTTCGGCATGCCTGACGACGGGGACCATCAGGCCGGTCGGGGTCTGGGTGGCGATTCCGATATGAACGCCGGCGTGCTGGTGCACAATCCCTGCCTCATCGTCGAAATGGGAATTGAGATGCGGCAGCTCGGCGATCGCGCGCACCATCGCGCGCATCAGCAACGGCAGCAATGTCAGCTTCGGCTTGTCCGGCAGCTTGCGGCCGTTGACCTTCACGCGCAAATCCTCGAGCGCCGTGACATCGACCTCCTCGACATAGGTGATGTGCGGGATGCGCGCGTTCGCAATCGACATCTTCTCGGCGATCTTGCGCCGCAAGCCGACGATCTTGATGTCGGTGACAGCAGTTTGGGCCTGGTGCGGCGTCGCTGGCGTTCCAGCGCGGCCGCGCAAGAGAAGAGCGTCGAGATCGTCGTGAGTGATCCGCCCAGCCGGACCGGTGCCGCGGATCTGCCGCAGGTCGACGCCAGCTTCGCGCGCACGGAGCCGGACGGCAGGAGCGGCCAAAGGCCGTTCGGCCCCGTGATGGAGTGGTGCAGCGGAGGGCTTCGATTTCTGTGCACCCACCGGCGCGCGCGGGGTGGTTGCGCCGTGATCCCCCTTTTGGGCCAGAGCGCTTGCTGCCGGCGATGCCGGTTTTGCCGCCTCCGGCACCCGCTCGCTCGCGCCATCGACTTCCATGCGCACGAAGTCCGAGCCGATGGCGAGAAGATCGCCTACATTGCCGGCGAGCCAGGTGACGCGTCCGTCAGCCGGCGAGGGGATTTCGACGGTCGCCTTGTCGGTCATGACGGCGCCGAGCACGGCGTCCTCACGAACGACATCGCCGACCTTCACATGCCATTCCACCAGTTCGGCTTCCGCAATGCCTTCGCCGACGTCCGGCAGCCTGACCACGCGCTCGGCCATCTCAGGCCTCCATCGTTTCGATCAGCGCGCGGCCAATGCGCGCCGGGCCAGGGAAGTAGTCCCATTCCTGCGCGTGCGGGTAGGGCGTATCCCAGCCGGCGACGCGCAGGATGGGAGCTTCAAGATGATAGAAGCATCGCGTCTGGACCAGCGCACAGAGCTCGGCCCCGAAGCCGGAGGTAAGCGTTGCCTCATGCACGATCACGCAGCGTCCGGTCTTCTTCACCGAGGCTTCGATGGTATCCAGATCGAGCGGCAGCAGTGAGCGAAGATCGATGATCTCGGCGTCGATACCGGTTTCGTTCGCGGCGGTCTCGGCGACATGAACCATCGTCCCGTAGGCGAGGATGGTGACGGCGTTGCCCTTTCTGCGGATCGCGGCGCTGCCGAGCGGAATTGCAAAATGGCCGTCGTCGACTTCGCCTAGATCGTGCTTCGACCACGGCGTCACCGGCCGGTCATGGTGGCCGTCGAACGGACCGTTATAGAGACGCTTCGGCTCGAGAAAGATGACGGGATCGGGATCCTCGATGGCCGAGATCAGCAGACCCTTGGCGTCGCGCGGGTTCGACGGCACGACGGTCTTGATACCGCAGACGTGGGTGAACAGCGCTTCCGGGCTCTGGCTGTGCGTTTGCCCGCCAAAGATGCCGCCGCCGGTCGGCATGCGAACCACAAGCGGGCAGGTGAACTGGCCGTTGGAGCGATAGCGCAGCCGTGCAGCCTCCGAGACGATCTGGTCGTAGGCAGGATACATGTAGTCGGCGAACTGAATCTCGACGCAGGGCTTCAATCCGTAGGCCGCCATGCCTACCGCGATGCCGACGATGCCGAGCTCGCTGATCGGGGTATCGAAGCAGCGGCTCGTTCCGTATTTCGCCTGCAGTCCCTGGCTGGCGCGAAACACGCCGCCGAAATAGCCGACATCCTCGCCGAACACGACGACACCGTCGTCGCGCGACATCATCACGTCCATGGCATCCCTGATGGCCTCGATCATGGTCCGGCGTGTCATGGTTCAGACTCCGGCTTCCTGGCGCTGGCGGCGCAGATGCGGAGGCATCTCGGCGAACACGCCCTCGAACATGTCGCGTGCCGTAGGCCGCTGCTCGGAATGGAGCGTGCCGTAGCTTTCGGCCTCCTTCTGCGCCGAGATTACGGTGTCGAGGATCTCGGCCTCCGTCTGCTTGTGCCGCTCCTCCGACCAGGCACCGCGAACGATCAGATGGTTCTTCAGCCGGATCACGGGATCTCCGAGCGGCCATGCGTCGGATTCCGTCTTCGGCCGATAGCCTGCCGGGTCATCGGAGGTGGAGTGAGCGCCGACGCGGTAGGTGACGTGTTCGATCAGGGTCGGGCCCAGATTGCGGCGTGCGCGCTCGCAAGCCCATTTTGCGACCGCATGGACTGCGAGGTAGTCGTTGCCGTCGACGCGCAGCGCCGGAATGCCGAAGCCGAGACCGCGCGCGGCGAACGTGCCGGAGCCACCGCGCGCGATCCCCTGGAAGGTCGAGATGGCCCATTGATTGTTGACGATGTTGAGCACGACCGGCGCGCGATATGTCGAAGCGAACACCAACGCGGCATGGAAGTCCGATTCTGCGGTTGCGCCGTCGCCGATCCAGCCAACGGCGATCTTGGTGTCGTTCTTGATGGCGGACGCCATCGCCCAGCCGACCGCCTGGATGTACTGGGTGGCGAGATTGCCCGAGATCGAGAAGAAGCCGTGTTCCCTGGAGGAATACATCACGGGCAATTGGCGCCCCTTCAGGGGATCGTGCGTGTTGGAGTAGATCTGGCAGGCCATCTCGACCAGCGAGTAGCCACCGGCGATCAAGAGCCCCGCCTGGCGATAGGTCGGAAAATTCATGTCGCCCGGAAGAAGCGCCTTGCGGAAGGCGCAGCTCACCGCCTCTTCGCCCATATGCTGCATATAGAACGAGGTCTTGCCCTGGCGCTGCGCCATTTGCATGCGCGCATCGAACGCACGCAGCGTCATCATGTGGCGCAGGCCCTCGAGCAATTCACTGTCCGAGAGCGCCCCGGCCCAGGGCCCCACCGCTTCGCTGTCGCGATTGAGCACACGGATGACGGAGAAGGCGAGATCGCGGATGGCCTCGGGATCGACGTCGACGCTGGGACGATCGACCTGGCCGGCGCGCGGGATGCGGATGTTCGAGAAATCGGGCGTGCCGCCCGGGCGCACTGCCGGCTCGGGCACGTGCAGCTTCAGTGGCGCAGGCGCGGCAGATGGAGCCATATCGCGCCGCGGGCTCATAGTGTCATGTGTGAGGTCCGAGTCGGGCATTGGCTTTCACCTCTCACCTCGATCGCATCGATGCAGAACAACGCGCCGACGCGGCGAGCGATCCGGTCGACAGCGTCGCGATCATCGATGTCTATGGAAGCCGAGATGCGGCATTCGCTCGCGTCCGCCCGTGCGCTGACGGCCGCGAGCCGAAGTCCCGCGACACGCGTCTGGTCGAGCAGGCGGCCGAGTGCGGCGTGCATATCGCTGGTCTGGAGTTCGAGCAAAAACACCGCGTTGGTCTCATGCTTTTAGGAAACGGTACTGCCAAACGTCAGGATTGTCGTTCCATTAATCTCGGTATACCATGGATGGGTAGGAGGAAATTTCTACATATTGTTGGAAAATCGAGAAAGAAGTTCTCGGTATGGCAGCCAGGCGTGCCACAAGGCCGGTCAAGGCACCGCGCAAGGATGCGCTTCGGCTCGACGAGATCGATCGCAAGATCCTGCGCGCCCTGCAGCAGGATGCACGCCTGACCACGGCGCAACTCGCCGAAAGAATCGGGCTCTCCACCACGCCGTGCTGGAACAGGCTGAAGCGTCTGGAAACGCAGGGCTACATCGATGGCTACGTTGCGCTGCTCAATCAGGACAAGCTCGGCCTGCCCGAGACGGTTATCATAGAGCTGACGCTCGATCGCCACGATGAGGAGATGCTCGAGCGTTTCGGCCAGTTGCTGACGAGCTTGCCGGAGGTGATCGAAGCCTATCTCACCACCGGCGACTACGACTACGTCGTGAAGGTGGCGGTCGAAAGCACCGCCGGCTACGAACGCTTTCTGCGCGAGAAGCTCTATCGCATTCCAGGCATTCGCCACAGCCGCTCATCGTTTGCGCTGCGCTGCCTGAAAAAGCTGACCTCGGTGCAGGTCTAGCCAAATGCGTCCCGTGTCACCGCAGTAATCCTGAACGGGGTGCCAGTCTTTCTCAATGATCGATGTGCCTGTTCCGGCCCTGGTGACGGGCGACGTCGGCACCGTTCCATTCTTCGTCGCCAATGCGCTAAAGCATATCGGTTACGACCAGACGAACGGCTCCGGCGCCTCCAAAGCGCGCAGACGGCGTCCGCTCTGCCACCGCAGCCGTGGTCGAAGGCGGCCATGGCCGAGCCTATATTTCGGACCCGGCACGGCTGCTTCGCCGCGAGGCCGGCAGCCCAGGCCAGAGAATGAGCGTTGAGACAGGAAAGACTGAGCGAATGACAAAGACCGAGATCCGATTTCCCGTAGACGGCCGAACTCGCAAGATGTTCGTTGATGGCACGTGGGTCGAGGCGCGCTCGGGGAAAGTCTTCGAGACGCGCAACCCGGCAACGGGCGAAGTGATCGGCCATGTCCCGCGTGGCGATGCCGTCGACATCGACATCGCGGTCGCCGCCGCGCGTCGGGCCTTCGTTGGACCATGGAGCCGCTTCAAGCCGTTCGAGCGGCAGGCGCTGCTCCTGCGCATCGCCGATCTGTTTGAGAAGCATTGGGAGGAGATCAGCCAGTCCGACACGGCGGACATGGGCATGCCGATCGTGAGGACGCGGGCGAACAAGCTCCGCGTGCTCGGCATGCTGAGATATTACGCCGGCATGGCGACCGCGATTCACGGGCAGACGATCGACAATTCGCTTCCAGGCGACATCGTCTCGTTCACGCGGAAGGAGCCCGTCGGCGTGGTCGGCGCGATCATTCCCTGGAACGCGCCCACGGCGGCGTCGGTCTGGAAGATCGGACCTGCGCTGGCGACCGGCTGTACGATCGTGCTCAAGCCCTCCGAAGAGGCCCCGCTGACGCCGCTCCTGATCGCGGATTTGATGAACGAGGCAGGCGTGCCGCCCGGTGTCGTCAACGTCGTGACAGGGACCGGGCCTGAGGCCGGTGCGCCTCTGGCCGAACATCAAGGCGTCGACAAGATCGTCTTCACGGGCTCCACGGCAACCGGGCAGGCCATCATTCGTGCCTCTGCCGGCAACCTCAAGCGGGTGTCGCTCGAGCTTGGCGGAAAGTCACCCGTCATCGTCTGCGCCGATGCCGACCTCGACAAGGCCGTTCCGATTGCCGCAATGGCGGCATTCGCAAATTCAGGCCAGATCTGCATCGCCGGCTCGCGGCTGTTCGTCGAGCGGGCCATTCACGACGAACTGGTCGAACGGCTGGGCAAGTTTGCCTCGGCCCTGAAAATTGGCGATGGCGCCGATCCCTCGACGGACATCGGCCCCCTCGTTTCCGAGCGGCAGCTCGACAAGGTTGAAGGCTTCCTGCGCAGCGGACGCGACGAGGGCGCGAAGGTCGTGGCCGGTGGCAGGCGGTTGAAGGAAGGAAACCTCGCCAAGGGCAACTTCGTCGAGCCGACGGTGTTCGCCGGCGTCTCCGACACCATGCAGATCGCTCGTGACGAAATCTTTGGTCCTGTCATCTCCGCGCTGCCGTTCGACACGCTCGATTAAGCCGTGGAACGGGCCAATGCGACGCCATATGGGCTTGCGGCCGGTGTCTTCACGCGCGACGTGAGCAAGGCCCACATCGTCTCGCGCAGCCTGCGCGCAGGCTCGGTCTGGGTGAACACCTACCACGCCATCGATCCTGCATTGCCCTTCGGCGGCTACAAGATGAGCGGGTATGGCCGTGAGGGCGGCACTGAACAGCTCGACGAGTACCTGAACACGAAGGGGGTCTGGATCAAGCTGGACTGATCCGATCATTCTGTCGGCTTGGCGATCAGTCCCGACGACGCCGGCCAGCACCAGCGGCGCCACCAGAGCGGAGTAGGTTACGGCGGGACTCGCGATCTCCGCGATCCAGCCGAGGCCGACCGCCTGCATCAGCAATCCCGTCACCACCAGCGGCCACTCGCCGGGGGAATGGGTACGTCCCGGAAATAATCTTTTGCGGACCGAATCCTTGAGCGGTCGTCAAACGTCCTGGGGGGGTGACGCGGCATCGGCCTTCCGGGAAAGTATTGCTACTGTGGACGATGGCGCGACGAGCAACCAGGTGAATAGCTGAGGAGCGCGCGATGCGAAGGACGTTGATCAGATACAAGGCCAAGCCGGAGCTGGCCGATCGGAACGCCGAGCTGGTCTCGGCCGTATTTGCGGAGTTGAAGGCGGCCAGCCCCGATGGCGTGCGCTATCTCACGCTGCGGCTGGAGGACGACACCTTCATCCATCTCGTCGAGGCCGCGGCCGAGGACGGATCAAGCCCGATCCCGAAGCTGAAGGCGTTTCAGGCGTTCCAGGACGGCATCCGGGACCGCTGCGCGGAGCCGCCGCTGGTTCGTGATGTGAGGATCGTCGGCAATTATCGTATGCTGGACCAGTCCTGACCAGGCGAGGCGGAGGAGCAATGGCGCCAGACCCGCTGGCCACCGTCGATATCGAGGCCCTGCTGGCGCGGATGCGGCCGAAGCTGCATCGCTACTGCGCCCGCATGGTCGGCTCAGTCATCGACGGCGAGGACGTGCTGCAGGATGCGCTGATCAAGGCGATCGACGCGCTGCCATCGGTCTCGCCCGTCGTCAATCCGCAAGGTTGGCTGTTCCGCATCGCGCACAACACGGCGCTGGATTTCCTGCGTCGCCGCAACCGGCAGGCGGCGCTGCACTCGGCTGAGGAGGTGGACATGATCGCCGGCCAGCTTGACGATGTCGAAAGCCGCCAGATCGCCGCGACCAGCCTGCGGACTTTCATGCGGCTGCCGGTGGCGCAGCGCTCCAGCGTGATCCTGATGGACGTGCTCGGCTGCTCGCTTTCCGAGGTCTGCGACATCATGGATTTCAGCATGCCCGCGGTAAAGGCCGCGCTGCATCGCGGGCGCACGCAGCTGCGTGAGTTCGCCGAGGAGCCTGACGATGTGCCGCAGCCGGGCCTGTCGAAGGCCGACCGGACGCGGCTCAACGCCTATGTCAGCCATTTCAATGCCCGCGACTTCGACGCGATCCGCGCCATGATCGCCGACGACGTCAGGCTCGAGCTCGTCAACCGCACCCGACTGAAAGGCAAGGCTGAGGTGTCGCGCTATTTCGGCAATTATTCGAAGGTCAGCGATTGGCACCTAGAGGCGGGGCAGGTCGAGGGACGTCCAGCGATCCTGGTGTTCGATCCGAATGTGCCGAACGGGCGGCCCAAATATTTCGTGCTGCTGAACTGGTCCGCCGACAAGCTCGCCACCATCAGGGATTTTCGTCACGCGGCGTATGTCATCGATGGTGCACAGTGCGTGGTCGATAGAGGGTGAACTCGCCTTCCAGCCTGCTTCAGGCAGCCCTGCAGAACAGCACGGTTTCCTCGGGGTAGATCGTAAAATGATCCAGCCACATCTTGTAGCCAAGGTTCAAGGAACTGATGAAGAGGGGAAGTTCGACCCAGTCATTGGGCTTGTGATAGACGCAAATCGCCAATGTCGGTTTGAACCGATCGAGCGTGCGCACGGCGCCCTTGAGCGCGGAAAGCTCGGCGCCCTCGATGTCCATTTTGATGAAATCGACACGCGGCAGATTTCTGTCGCGAACCACATCGTCGATGGAGACGGTTCTGATTTCGGTCGCGCCGTGGGAGAGGTGGCGTTCGGAAACCTGGCTCCCCGGACCATTGTTCAGCATATAGAGAATCTTGTCGGATGACTCCCATACCGGTCGCTCGATGATCTCGATATTTGACCGATATCTGGGATTCAGTTCGAGGTTCTGACGCAGGATATCGAGATTGTCAGGTATGAATTCAAATCCGATGACCTTCCCCGTGGGGCCCACCTTCGATGCAAAATACAGGCTCGTATCGCCGTAGCAGCTTCCGGCCTCGATGACGACATCCCCGGTCTTCGCTGCGATCGCCGGCTTGACCCCGCTGTACTCGTACTGCGTTTTCAGGAAGGTGGCGTCGATCCCGATGGGAGCGGAAAACAGATTGAGATCGTAGCCGATCTCCTTCAGATCGAAATGAGTCAACTCGAAGTTCATATTCCTGATTTTTTTCGCAGGCAGGCGGTTCGTTTGCAGGCTGCGTGCCAGGCTCCGTTCCTGCCAGTATTTCGGCGAGTTTCGGAAGATCTTGACGAGGTCGTGCCCGATCACGCGTTGAAGGTACAACTCCAGCAGGACGTCCCTGGAATAGTCGTCCTGCAGCAACTGATAGGTATCCAGCAAGGCCAGAGGAAGCGTCTTCGAGTTCTTCAATCGCGCGATGGCCTCGAGCCTGCTCTGATGCTTTTGGAGATCGGGGCCCAGCGTTCGCCTGGGTTCGGGTCCATAACGATCCGCCTCGTGGTTCTGTTCAAGATCTCTCGTGGCAATCTCGTACAATTTGGCCTGCAGGTGAGACAGGAACGAAATTGCGACCTCTGGAGACATTTGAACGTTTGAAGACATGTGAATGGCTGAACCTCTCTTGAGCCGGCGGCCGGCAGAATCCTCTCGTGCCGTCAGTTCGCGGTCAGCCGTGCTTGCGGGGTCCACCGGGCGCGGCCGGTGCGCCCGGTTGAGAGAGTTTCCGGTGCGATGCTGGTGCGAAGCTGGCGCCCTCGTCCATCAAGGCGCGGGGGCGGGCCGTCGCTGATTCGGGAGCGCTTTAGCGCAGTCCGGCCAGGATCCGCCGGCATGCGTCGACGAAAACCTGCGCGCCGGTGACGATGTCGGCATCGGCGGTGTTTTCGGTCCAGTGATGGCTGATGCCGCCGATCGACGGGACGAACAGCATGCCGGCTGGCATGACGGTCGCCAGCATCTGCGCATCGTGGCCGGCGCCGCTCGGCATGCGCAGCGATCGTCCCCCGGCAAGCGCCTTGCTCGCGCCCTCGATCGCGTCCTGAATGCCGGTGTTCATCAGGGCGGGGGCGCCGGTGCGGATTTTCTCCACGCTGACGATGCAAGGGCCCTTGGCTATCGCCTCATCCGCCATGGTCTTCAGCAACTGCTCAAGCCGCGCGATGACGGAGGGATCGTCGTCGCGGATCTGGAACAGCATCTCCGCGCCGCCGGGGATGATGCTCGGCGCGCCTGGATCGAGCGTGATGCGGCCGGTGGTCCATACCGTGCGCGGCCCGCACGCGGCTGGAAAGCGCTCGTCGATCGCCACGCAGAATTTTGCCAGCGCGAGCCCTGCGTCTTTTCGCACCGCCATACGCGTGGTGCCGGCGTGGTTCTGCTCGCCGGTGAAAGTGATGCGATATTGCCAGATGCCGACGATGGAGGTCACGACGCCGATCGCGAGCTTGCCGCTCTCGAGCGTGTCGCCCTGCTCGATATGTGCTTCGAGATAGCCGACGTGCCGCCCCGGTTCGGCGGTCATGCGCGGACGTCCAGCCAGCCCCATGTCGGCCAGCGCATCGCGCATGGTGCGGCCGTTGGTGCGGTCGCGCGCCGCGTCGATCTCGGTCTCGCTGACCTGACCGACATAAGAGCGCGAGCCGAGGAAGCTGCCAAAATGGCCCTCTTCATCGCACCATGCGGCCACTTCGACCGCGCCTTTCACGGAAGGATCGGAATTGAGCACGCGCGCCGCTTCGAGCGCATAAACGACACCGAGCGGCCCATCGAGCCAGCCGGCATAGTTCTGGCTTTCCAGGTGCGATCCGGCGAGCAGCTTCGGTCCGGGTTTTGCGCTGGTGCTGATGATGTTGCCGATACCATCGATCCCGCCGGTGAGACCGGCCTCGGGCAGTTTCCGCAGCAGCCAGTCCAGCGATTGCTTATGCGGCTCGGAGAAGGTCGGCTTGTGGACGCCGGTCTTGTAGATGCCCAGCGCACGCAGCGCATTGAGATCGGCGAGGACGCGCTCGCCATTGGCGTGCGGAGGGGTGTCAGGCATGTTCGGCAACCTTCAGCGCCTCGGTGCGGATTTCCTCGACCAGCCGTTCCTTGAGCTGGACGAATTCCGGCGTGGTCTTGATCTTGTAGGAGCGCGGATGCGGCAGGTCCACGCCGATCTCGGCCTTGATGCGTCCGGGACGGGCGCTCATGACGATGACGCGGCTGCCGAGGAAGATCCCTTCCTCGATGTCGTGCGTCACGAACAGCACGGTCTTCTGGTCGCGTTCCCAGATGCCGAGCAGCATTTCCTGCATCAGGGCGCGGGTCTGGTTATCAAGCGCACCGAAGGGCTCGTCGAGCAGCAGGATTTTTGGATCGTTGGCAAGCGCGCGCGCGATCGCCGTGCGCTGCTGCATGCCGCCGGAGAGCTGCTTGGGCCAGTGGTTCTCGAAGCCTGATAGCCCCACCCGGCGGATGAAGGCGTCGGCCACCTTGTTGCGCTCGCCTTCCGGCACGCCGCGTTCGCGCAGGCCAAAGGCGATGTTCTCGCGCACGGTGAGCCAGGGAAACAGCGTGTAGGACTGGAACACCATGCCGCGATCCGCGCCGGGGCCGGTGACTTCGCGGCCGTCGAGCGTAACGCGCCCACTGGTCGGACGGTCGAGGCCGGCGACGATGCGCAGCAAGGTGGACTTGCCGCAGCCCGAAGGGCCGAGGATGGTGACGAAGTCGTTGTTGCCGATGGTGAGGTCGGTCGGCTCCAGCGCGCGGGTCGGCGCATTGCCGTGGCGCGCCGGGAAGGTGCGCGAGACCTGCTCGACCTTGAGGATCGTCATGCCAGCCTCCACGGAAACAGCCAGGCGTTGAACGCCTTGAACATGAAGTCCGAGAGCAGGCCGATCAGGCCGATCACGATGATGCCGAAGATGATCTGGCCGGTATTGAGCAGCGCCTGGCTGTCGGTGATCATGTGGCCGATGCCGGAGGACGAGCCGATCAGCTCGGCGACGATGACGTAGGTCCAGGCCCAGCCCAGCACCAGCCGCAGGATCTCGGCGATTTCAGGGGCGGAGGAGGGCAACAGCACGCGGCGGATGATGCCGCGGTCGCCGGCGCCGAGCGTATAGGCGGCTTCCACCAGATCGCGCCGCGTCGCGCCGACGGTGACGGCGACCATCAGGATAACCTGGAACACCGAGCCGATGAAGATGACGAGCAGCTTCTGCAACTCGCCGATGCCGGCCCACAGGATGAGGAGGGGAATGAAGGCCGAGGCGGGCAGATAGCGCGCAAAGGAGACGAAGGGCTCGAGGAAGGCTTCGATCGGCTTGTAGGCGCCCATCAGCACGCCGAGCGGCACCGCGATGATCGCAGCCAGCGCGAACCCGCCGACGACGCGCCAGATCGTCATGCCGATGTCGAATACAAAACCTTGCTTAACCAGCAGGTCGTAGCCTTCCTGCACCATGGTGAGCGGGTTGGCGAGAAACGTCTTCGATACATGGCCGCCGAAGGTTGCCCACGACCAGAGGGCGACGAACAGCACGAAGAAAGCGAGGCCATAGGCCACGCGCTGCTTCGATGTCACGGAATCCAGGGGACGCATCGATAGTTGATCCGAATGGTCGAGCCGGTCCCGCGTCTCCGCGGAACCGGCAATCGGGAAAGTCTTACTTGATGAAGCTGGCGTCGAAGAGGTCCTCGACCTTCGGCGCCGACTTGATGATGCCGATTTCGAGCAGAAGGTCGGCGGCATCCTTGTTGAAGGCGAGGAAATCGCCGGCGAAGAATTTCTGGTTCGCGGCCTTGTCCTGCCAGCGCAGATATTTTGCCGAGTTGCCGAACTGCTCGCCGGTCTGTTTCACGTCGGCGCCCATGATCTCATAGGACTTGGCCTGGTCCTTGGCGATCATCTCGAGCGATTCGAAATAGCTGTCGGCCAGCGCCTGCGCCGCCTTTGGGTTCTCGCTGAGGAATTTCGGCGTGCAGCCGAACGTGTCCATCACGATCGGATAGTCCAAGGTGGTCGCGATGATCTTGCCCTTGTCCGGCGCGGCGCGCACCGTCGACAAATAAGGCTCATAGGTCATCGCGGCATCGTTCTGGCCGGAGACGAAGGCCTGCGCGGCGGCGGCCGGCTCGAGGTTGACAACGGTGACGTCCTTCACCGTGAGGCCGTTCTTCTTCAGCATCCAGGCCAGCGCGAAATAGGGCGAGGTGCCCGGTGCCGAAGCTGCGACCGTCTTGCCCTTGAGCTCCTTGATTGACGCGATGTCGTTGCGCACGGCCATGCCGTCGGCGCCATAGCTCTTGTCGAGCTGGAAGATCTGCTTGGTCGCAACGCCGTTGGCGTTCCAGGAGATCCAGGTTTCGACCGTGGTTGCCGCGCACTGCACGTCGCCGGAGGCGATGGCGAGGTGACGGTCCTTCTGCGGGATCTTCTTGATGGTGACGTCGAGGCCGTTTTTCTTGAAGATGCCGGCTTCCTTCGCCAGGGTCAGCGGCGCAAAGCCGGTCCATCCGGAGATGCCGATGCCGACCTTGACGTCGTCGGCGAACGCGGGCGCGGCGGCCGCGAGAGCAATGATTGTCGCAAAAACTGTCGAACTACGCATGATTGTCGTCCTCTTGCCCAGATGGTTTGACGTCCTGTTGATCTCTGTCGAAGCGTTGCACGATTTGTGCCGACATCGTTTGCTCAACCTCCCTTGAATCGCGCGACAAGGCGGTGAGAGTCACCGGGATAGAGCAGGCGCACTGCGGTGATCGTGCGCGCGCTGCGCCAGGTATAGCGGTCGATGACGAGGCAGGGCGCGCCGACCGCAATGTCGAGCGCCTCGGCCGTGCGATCGTCGGCAACGATGGCGCTGATCGTATGCTCGGCCTCCGTCCAGGGGACATGATGCAGCAGCCACGAGCCGGGCGGCTCGCGCGAGAAATCCGCGGTCGCGGCAGATGGCACGGATGACAGATCGATCAGCCTGTCCTCGACCGCAAACGGCACGTTGTCGGCGCTGTGGCGGCAGGAGATCGCGACCACCTTGCCGGCCTTCTTGATGCCGAGCCTTTCGCGATCCGCAGCAGTTGCCGCGCGTAGCTTGCGGCTGATCAGCTCATAGCCGTAACCGCGACCGAGCGCGGTGATCTCGGCGCGGATGTCGGCGATCTTCAACACAGCCGATTGATGCTGCGGCCGGCGAACGAAGGAGCCAGCCCGCCGCCGCCGCTCGATCAGATCGGCCTGCGCCAGTTCCGACAGCGCCTTGTTGACAGTCATGCGCGAGCAGCCGTAGCGCGCCACCAGCTCGTGCTCAAACGGAATGCGATGGCCGGGCGGCCATTCGCCGGTCAGGATGCGCTTTTCGATATCGGCACGGATGCGCTTGTAGAGTGTCGGCTTGTCGGATGCGTCGGCGGCAAGGCTCATGCGACGAGCCTCCGCACCGCCGCGTTGAACCGCTCGCGCGCAGTCTGGCGCAATTTGTGTCGTCCGCCTTCGACAACCTTGTTGCCGCCGGCCCAGACGCAATCGATCGCAGCGTTGCCGCTCGCAAAGATCCAGCCGTCGATGGTCGCATCGCCGCCGCGTCCCGCCAGCGAAGGATGCGCGGCGTCGAGCGTAACGATGTCTGCGCGAGCGCCGGGTGCGAGGCCTGCAACCGGCTGCGCCAGCGCCTGCGCGCCGCCCGCAAGGGCATCATCGAACAGCGTCCGGCCGGTCGAGCGGCCGGCGCCGCCCGAAAGTACGTTGCGCGCGCGATGTTTGAGCCGCTGGCCGTATTCGAGCTGACGCAGCTCGTCAGCGACACCGACCAGCACGTTGGAATCGGTGCCGACGCCGAACGAACCACCGGCGTCGAGAAATTCCCGCGCCGGAAAGATGCCGTCGCCGAGGCTTGCTTCGGTCACGGGGCAGAGGCCCGCGACCGCGCCGGTGCTGGCGAATGCGCTGACTTCCTCGTCCGTCATGTGCGTGGCGTGAATGAGGCACCAGCGCTGGTCGACCGGTGCGTGCTCCAGCAGCCATTGGACGGGCCGCTGGCCCGCCCAGGCCAGGCAATCCTCGACCTCTTTCACCTGCTCGGCGGCATGAATGTGCACCGGGCCGGCTTCGGCAAGCGCGATGATTGCGGAGAGCTCATCCGGCGCCACCGCGCGCAGGCTGTGCGGCGCGATGCCGATATTGGCGCCTGGCAATTTGCTGATCACCTTGCGTGATGCAGCCATCAGCTTGGCGAACTGATCGACCGAGTTGATGAAGCGGCGCTGGCCGTCGTGCGGCGCCGCGCCGCCGAACGAGCCATGCGCATAAAAACTCGGCAGCAGCGTCAGGCCAATGCCTGAGGCCTCGGCGGCCGCTGCAATGCGTGCCGCCATTTCGGCGGGATCGGCGTAGTGCGAGCCGTCGCGATCGTGATGCAGATAATGGAATTCGCCGACCCGCGTAAACCCCTGCTCCAGCATCTCCACATAAAGCAGCGTGGCGACATCGGCGACGTCGTCCGGCGTCATCGCCAGCGCGAAACGATACATCGTCTCGCGCCAAGTCCAGAACGTGTCGGTGGAATCGCCGCGCAGCTCCGCGAGTCCCGCCATGCCGCGTTGAAACGCGTGGCTGTGCAGGCTCGCCAGTCCCGGAAGCGCGATGGCATGGCGCTCGTCGCCCGCGGCAGGCGCCACATCGGGCGTCACCGCCGCGATCGCGCCGGCGGTGACCACCACCTGCACGTCATTGGCCCAGCCCGAGGGCAGGAGCGCGGAGGCGAAATGCAGTCGGGTCATGATTGATTACACGCCGGCTGGACAGAACCGCCTTACGATTATATGTCTAGACATATAAGTCAAGCATCCCAGGGCGCAGGGACTTCGCGAAGGGACAGTGGCATGGCAGAGCGCTTCGACCGGATCTGGCATAACGCCCGGCTCGCGACCATGCGGGCGGATCGTCCCGATCTCGGCGAGATCGAGCAAGGCGTCATCGCGATACGCGACGGCCGCATCGTCTATGCCGGCGCAGCGGCGGATTTTCCCGGCGATGCCGACGCCATCCAGTGGATCGACTGCGAGGGGCGCTGGATCACGCCGGGCCTCGTCGATTGCCACACCCATCTGGTCTACGGCGGCAACCGCGCGCATGAATTCGAACTGCGCCTGAAGGGCGCAAGCTACGAGGAGATCGCGCGCGCCGGCGGAGGCATCGTCTCGACGGTCGCCGCGACTCGCAAGGCGAGTGAGGCCGAGCTTGTCGCGAGCGCATTGCCGCGGCTGGATGCATTGATCGGCGAGGGCGCGACCACGGTTGAGATCAAGTCCGGCTATGGCCTCGATACGGAGACCGAGATGCGCCAGCTTTCTGCTGCGCGCAGCCTCGGCCGCCGGCGGAAAGTTACGATCTGCACATCGTTTCTCGGCGCGCACGCGCTGCCGGTGGAGGCCGATGGTGACAAGGATCGCTACATCGATCGCGTCTGCAGGGAGATGCTGCCGGCCGTCGCAACGGCAGGCCTCGCCGATGCCGTCGATGCTTTCATGGAGGGGATCGCGTTCTCGGCCGAGCAGACGGCGCGGGTATTCGAGGCGGCGCGAGGGCTGGGTCTGCCGGTGAAGTTGCACGCCGATCAACTCTCGAATCTCGGCGGCGCTGCGCTCGCTGCCAAATTCGCCGCTTTGTCGGCCGATCATCTCGAGCATACCGACGAAGCCGGCGCTGCCGCGATGGCGAAGGCCGGAACGGTCGCCGTCCTCCTGCCTGGGGCGTTCTACTTCATCCGCGAGACGCAAAAGCCGCCGGTGGAGGCGTTCCGCAAGCACGGCGTTGCCATGGCGCTTGCGACCGACAGCAATCCCGGCAGCTCGCCGCTGACCTCGCTGCTGCTCGCCATGAACATGGGCGCCACGCTGTTCCGGATGACCGTCGCCGAATGCCTCGCCGGCGTCACCCGCGAAGGCGCGCGTGCGCTCGGCGTGCTCCATGAGACCGGCACGCTCGAAGCCGGCAAATGGTGCGACCTCGCGATCTGGGACATCGAGCGGCCCGCCGAGCTGGTCTACCGCATCGGATTCAATCCGCTGCACCGGCGGGTGTGGAGGGGGCAATGACGGAGCCGAACGCCGCGATCGTCGTCAAACCCGGAGAGGTCAGGCTCGATGATCTCGCGCGCGTGTTTGCGGGAGCGCCCGTCGTGCTCGATCCCTCATTCTGGCCGCGCGTCGCGGCGGCGGCGAAGATCGTTGCAAAGGCGGCTGAGGCTACGACGCCCGTCTATGGCATCAACACCGGTTTCGGCAAGCTGGCTTCGAAGCGGATTCCGCCTGATCAGACCGCGCTGCTCCAGCGCAATCTCATTGTTTCGCATTGCTGTGGGATCGGCCCTGCAACTCCGGGGCCGATCGTGCGGCTGATGATGGTGCTGAAAATCGTCTCACTCGGGCGCGGAGCCTCCGGCGTGCGCGGCGAGGTGATCGAGCAATTGCAGGCCATGCTGGCGCGAGGCGTCTATCCGCTGGTGCCACAACAGGGCTCGGTCGGCGCCTCCGGCGATCTCGCGCCGCTTGCGCATATGACCGCCGTGATGATCGGCGAGGGGCAGGCGATCGTCGACGGCAAGATAATGTCAGGGGGCGAGGCACTCGCTGCCGCCGGCCTTGTGCCACTGACGCTCGGCCCCAAGGAGGGCCTCGCGCTGATCAATGGCACGCAATTCTCGACTGCTTATGCCATCGCCGGCGTGCTGCGTGCATTTCGTCTCGCCCGAGCGGCACTGGTCACCGGTGCGCTGTCGGTCGATGCCGCCATGGCCTCGACCGCGCCGTTCCGCCCCGAGATCCAGGCGCTGCGCGGTCTTCCCGGCCAGATCGCTGCGGCCGCGACGCTGACGGCGCTGCTCGACGGCAGCGACATCCGCCTGTCGCATCTCGAAGGCGACGAGCGCGTGCAGGATCCCTATTGCCTGCGCTGCCAGCCGCAGGTCGCCGGCGCCGCGCTCGATCTGATCACGCAGGCTGCGCGCACGCTGATCGTCGAGGCCAACGCGGTGACCGACAATCCCTTGGTGCTGGTCGAGACCGGTGAGATCGTCTCAGGAGGAAATTTCCACGCCGAGCCGGTCGCCTTCGCCGCCGATACGATCGCGCTGGCGCTGTCGGAGATCGGCGCGATCAGCGAACGACGCATCGCAACCCTGGTCGATCCCGCGCTCAATTTCGGCCTGCCGCCATTCCTCACCCCGGATCCCGGCATCAATTCCGGCTTCATGATCGCCGAGGTCACGGCGGCCGCGCTCTATGCCGAGAACAAGCAGCGTGCCGCAGCCTGCTCGATCGATTCGACGCCAACCAGCGCCAACCAGGAAGACCACGTTTCGATGGCCGCGCATGCCGCGCGACGACTGTCGGACATGGCCGACAATCTCGCCTCCATCCTCGGCATCGAGCTTCTGGTCGCCGCCCAGGGCATCACGCTGCGCGCGCCGCACGCGACCAGCGCGCCGCTTGTGGCGGTCATCGACAAGCTTCGCGAGCAGGTGCCCGCGCTCGGCGCCGACCGCTACATGGCCGGCGATCTCGCCAAGGCCGCGGCGTTCATCGAGGCCGATGCGCTGCCAGCCATCGCGCTCACTGCGCTCTCATCTGATCCGTTTCCAAGACTCGACTAAGGGGTGTTCCGCATGAACCGCCGACTGGACAACGACCGCACCATTCGCGCTCCCCGCGGTAGCGAGATCAGCGCCAAGAGCTGGCTGACGGAAGCACCGCTGCGCATGCTCATGAACAATCTCGATCCTGATGTCGCCGAGCGCCCGAGCGAGCTCGTCGTCTATGGCGGCATCGGCCGCGCCGCGCGCGACTGGGAGAGTTTTGACCGCATCACGGCCGCGCTGCGCAAGCTCGAGAACGACCAGACCCTGCTGGTGCAATCCGGCAAGCCGGTCGGCATCTTCCGCACCCATGCCGATGCGCCGCGCGTGCTGATCGCGAACTCCAACATCGTGCCACATTGGGCGACGCTCGATCATTTCAACGAGCTCGATCGCCAGGGCCTGATGATGTACGGCCAGATGACCGCGGGCTCCTGGATCTATATCGGCAGCCAGGGCATTGTGCAGGGCACCTACGAGACCTTCGTCGAGGTCGGTCGTCGCCATTATGGCGGCAGCCTTGCGGGCAAATGGATCTTGACCGCCGGCCTCGGCGGCATGGGCGGCGCGCAGCCGCTGGCGGCGACCATGGCCGGCGCCTCGATGCTCGCGGTCGAATGCCAGCCGAGCCGAATCGAGATGCGGCTGCGCACCGGCTATCTCGATCGCCAGGCGGCGACGCTCGACGAAGCGCTCGCACTCATGGCGGACGCCGCAAAGACGAAGAAGGCCGTCTCGGTCGGTCTGCTCGGCAATGCCGCCGAGATATTCCCGGAGCTGGTCCGCCGCGGCGTCAAGCCCGACATCGTCACCGACCAGACCAGCGCGCACGATCCGATCAACGGCTATCTGCCGAAGGGCTGGACGCTTGCCGATTGGGAGGCCAAGCGCGCCTCCGATCCGAAGGGCGTGGAACGCGCCTCAAAAGCCTCGATGGTCGAGCATGTCCAGGCCATGCTGGATTTCCATGCGCAGGGCATTCCGACGCTCGACTATGGCAACAACATCCGCCAGATGGCGCAGGACATGGGCCTGACAAACGCGTTCGATTTCCCGGGCTTCGTGCCCGCCTATATCCGCCCGCTGTTCTGCCGCGGCGTCGGGCCGTTCCGCTGGGCCGCGCTGTCAGGCGACCCTGACGACATCTTCAGGACAGATGCCAAAGTGAAAGAGCTGATGCCCGACGACAAGCATCTGCACAATTGGCTCGACATGGCCAAGGCGCGCATCAAGTTCCAGGGCCTGCCGGCGCGGATCTGCTGGGTCGGGCTCGGCGATCGTCATCGCCTGGGCCTTGCCTTCAACGAGATGGTCGCGCGCGGCGAGTTGAAGGCGCCTGTCGTGATCGGCCGCGATCATCTCGACAGCGGCTCGGTGGCAAGCCCCAACCGCGAGACCGAGGCGATGAAGGACGGCTCGGACGCGGTGTCCGACTGGCCGCTGCTCAACGCGCTCTTGAATTGCGCCAGCGGCGCCACCTGGGTGTCGCTGCATCACGGCGGCGGCGTCGGCATCGGCTATTCCCAGCACGCCGGCATGGTGATCGTCGCCGACGGCACGCCGGAGGCCGCCAAACGCATCGAGCGCGTGCTCTGGAACGATCCGGCCTCCGGCGTCATGCGCCATGCGGATGCGGGCTACGACATCGCGATCGATTGCGCCCGTGACAAGGGGCTCGATCTGCCAAGCCTTTCGAAGTAGCCAAGGGGCCAATCTGCCTCAGGCCACGACCTTGGTTGCGCGATGGTCCAGCCGCTCGCGCTCGTTGGCGAGATAGTCCCCGATCGCCGCGCCCGGCATGGGCTTTGCGAAGTAACAGCCCTGCACGAAGTCGCAGCCGAGGCGGCGCGAGGCATCGAGTTGGGCGCGGGTTTCGACACCCTCGACCACGCAGGCGATCTCCATGTCGTCGCACAGGCCGGTCAGCGATTTGATGATCTTGTGGCTCACGGGATTGTCGTTGATGTCGGCGACGAAGCTGCGGTCGATCTTGAGCTTGTCCAGCGGCAGGCGATGCACGTGGCTCAGCGAGGAATAGCCGGTGCCGAAATCATCCAGCGAAATGCCGCAGCCCATCGCCTTCAGCGCCGCGATCGACTGTTCAGCGCGCGCGAAGTCGAAGGCCACGGCGGTCTCGGTGATCTCGAAGTCGAGCCGGCGCGGCGGCACGCCGCTGTTCTCGATGATGGCCATCAGCGGCAGGATGCCGTCGGGCGAGCAGATGTCGTGGGCCGAGAGGTTGAACGACAGACGGGTATGGTCCGGCCAGGTCCCGGCGGCCGCGAGCGCGCGCACCAGCAGCGCCTGCGTCAGCGGCCGGATCAGGCCGATGCGCTCGGCGGCGGGGATGAAGTCGGCCGGCGAGACCCGGCCGAGGCGGGGACTCTGCCAGCGCGCCAGCGCCTCGAAGCCCGCGGTATGCTCGCTCATGGCGTCGACGATCGGCTGGAACACCAGGTCCATCTCGGCGCTGAAATCGGCCGTGCGCAGCAGGGTCTCGATCACGCCGCGGCTGCGGATCTCGGCCTCGTGCTCGCTCGAGAAGATCACGGTACGGCCGCGCAGATGACGCTTGGCGTGATAGAGCGAATAATCGGCGCATTCATACAGCGCTTTCGCCGTCGGCGCCGAGCGCGGGTAGAGTGCAAAGCCGATCGAGCACGACAGGCCGGTATGGGCGGTGTCGAGCTGGTAGGGCAGCTTGACCAGCTCGCAGATGCGTTCGCCGAGCCGCTCGAGGTCGGCATCCTCGGTGTCGCCGCAGACGACGAGACCGAACTCGTCGCCGCCGAGGCGGGCGAACTCCACCCGCTGCGGGCCGAAGCCTTCGCAGACATCGCGGATGCGACGGCCGGCCTCGATCAACACGCGGTCGCCGACCGAATGGCCGTAATTGTCGTCGATCGGCTTGAAGCCGTCGAGGTCGATGATGCCGACCGCAACGCTCACGTGCCTGCGCTCGGCGTCACTGAAGGCGCTCGACAGCTCGGCGAAGAAGCAGCGGCGGTTCGGCAGCTCCGTGAGGGAATCCAGATTGGCGAGACGGAAGTTCTCGTCCGACAGCTCCTGCGTCGCCGCCTGCTGCACCAGCAGCGATTTGCGGCTGGCGACGAGATCGGCGAAGTCGTGATAATAGATGAACAGCACCGTCACCATGGCGCCGGAGACCAGGAGGTTTTTGACCGCGATCGCCTTCAGCGTCGGTTCGCCCGTGGCCCAGAAGAACAGCACATAGGGTACGTCAACGACGAGCGTCACGATCAACCCTGCCGAGCGCAGATGCATCAGCGAGAAGATGCAGCCGATCACGGTCACCGCCATGTAGAAGGCGACCTGGCTCTTGGCGAAGGGATCGCCGTAGGGGTAGAGCGCGAACGACCAGGCGGTGAAGCCGGCGCCGATCGGCAGGGCCATCCAATTGGTGGCGCGCAGATTGCGCAGGATGTCGGCATCGCTGCGCAGGAGATGGCGCTGGCGCAGCCACCACACGGTCCGAAGCGCGGCGAGCACGGTCAGCAGGCTCGGCACGATCATCGTCAGCCAGTCCGGGGCGACGTTGACGTATTATAGGCCACCGCGATCGTGTTGCTGATCAGGATGAAGTAGAGCAGCGGGATCTGCTCGGAGAAAGCGTCGAACTACGCGCGCGTCAGGCCCGGGTCGTCAGACACGCGAAACAGCCTCGTCGCGGCGGGCGAAATAGCCTTTCAAATCGACGGCAGGCATAGCAATACGCGCCCCAAAACCCTTCAAAAACGAAGATGATCTTGCACGGTCGGGGTAAAGAGCGCGTTAGATTGGTTCCTTTCGGGAACTCTCGTTCTGGTTGCGTGTCCCTTTCCGACCGGCAGGGCGCGTGCATTGGTCAGGCGATATTAAGGATGCGCGGCGAAAGCGACCCGCGTCTGGCGTGACGGATCGTCCGACATCGATAGCGGCTACGGTCTGCTAACCATGGCGTATTCGGCCACGCGGCGCGGGCCGATGTCGCGGCGATTATCGCCGACCGACCGCGGCGCGCTGTCGTTTACTCGGGGCCTGGAGCGCAGCGGTCAGCTTGACGAACACCTCATCGCGTTGACCATATGCGAGGGGCCGGCCATACTTTCCTTCAAGACGGGCCCAGCAAGACCCGTCAGCACCGGGAGCTTACATGACCAGATCATTCTCCGTCCTCGCGGGGACGCTGATTTCCGTCGTCTCCTACGCTTCGATCGGCTTCGCGCAGCCAGCCTGCGTGACCCAGAACATGGCCGTGCCGCAGGGCGCCAACACCACCGATAAGGTCGCGCCCTTCTTCATCGACACCACCGGTCTCGATTTTAAGACCGCGCCGCCGACGCGCGATCCCTCCAATCCCAACTACCCTCGCGCGACCGAGCTGCCTGATGGGACGCTGCCGTCGCCCGGCGCCGAGGGCAATTTCATCATCGGCCCCACCCACAATCCCGCGCCCGAGACCATCGCGAAGGAGGGCGTGCCGCGCGGTACGACAAAGTCCTTCACGCTCTCGTCGAAAGAGAGCACCGTCTACAATCCGGGCCTGATCCGTGACGACGTCGCCGGCTGCACCAACTCCTCGATTATGACGACCGTGACCGCGCCCGATGACAAGTCGAACATGATCGTCACCACCAGCCATCCCGGCATCTGGTCGCGCACCATCGACGTCTATGTTCCAGCGCAATATGTGCGCGGCACCGAGGCGCCGTTCATCGTGGTCGGCGACGGCGGCTCCAATGCGTACAAGGATCTCGCCACCACGCTCGACAATCTGATCGCCCAGCGCCGGGTGCCGCCGATGATCGCGATCCAGGTTGGCAATGGCGGGCAGGATGCGCAGGGCAGCCAGCGCGGCCGCGAATACGATGCAGTGTCGGGCACCTACACGGATTTCATCGAGCGCGAGGTGCTGCCGCTGGTCGAGAAGAACGCGGACGTTAGGCTGACGAAGAATCCCGACGGGCGCGCCACTATGGGCCTGAGCTCGAGCGGTGCTGCGGCCTTCACCATGGCCTGGTTCTATCCCGATCGATATCAACGCGTGCTGGCGTTTTCGCCGACTATGGTCAATCAGCAATGGCCGCATGATCCGTCACTGCGCGGTGGCGCCTGGGAATATCATAGCGCCTGGGCCGGGCCGGCCACGCCCAATCTCATTTCGAAGGCGGGCGTGCTGACGCCGGCCGATCCGCCCGGCGTGCCGCTGATCGTTGCCGCGCCGATCAAGCCGATCCGCTTCTGGTTCTTTGGCGGCGATCAGGATCTATTCTATCCCAATCCCACCATTCCCGACGGCATGCACGACTGGACTTTATCTAATGAATTGATGGCGAAAGTGCTGGCGGAGAAGGGCTATCACTACCAGTTCCTGTTCGTACGCAACGCCAAGCACGTCGATCGTCCCACCATCGCGCAAACGCTGCCCTCGGCGCTAGAATGGCTCTGGAAGGACTACCCGATCCCGTGAGCGCGCACCGCATCTCCGATGCTCGTCGCGCAATCGCTTCGTAAGGTTCAGGCGAGCGCGGCCTGGCGTTCCCGCACTGGCTCACGGCTGCGATCGGCCCTGCGCGGTTCGGCGAGCCGGGTAAAGCTGCGCTGGCCGGCCTGCACGGGCGCCTCGACAATGACGCCTTCGCACACGATCTGCCCGCCGAGCATCTTGAATTCGAGCTTGTCGTAGCGTGGCATGGTCCCGCCCGGCTCGGGCGGCAGCAGTCCGATGCGGCCCTGGATGTTGAGCGTTGCATCGCCGGTGCTGTGCAGCCGCGGATTCCACATCCTGATGCCGGTCTCGGCCCAACGTTGCCGGATCAGCGCGGCGCGATCGGCAGGCTCGACGACCTTCGCGCGAGGCTTCTTCGCAGCCGGCGCCGGAGGCGGCTCGACCTCTGCGGCGACGACGGGTGCGTCGGCGATCGTCTTCTCAGCGACGTCGGCCGCGATGGGTGCGGGATCGGCTGCGACGAGCGGCTCGATCTCCATCACGACGTCACGAGCGGGCTCGTTGTCGATCCTGACCTCGGTGACGGCAGGCGCCGCGATGTCGACCACGACGGCGGGCGTCGCGTCGACGGCTTCGATCTCCTCGGAAGCGATGGATACGGGGTCGTGTTCAACGATCGGCTCGGAGGCCTCGACCGGAACGGTCTCGACCTCGACCGGAGACATAAAGACCTGCTCTGCAACATCGGACGCAACCTCCGCATCATCGTCCGACGATGCATCGCTGCTGATGACAGGCTCTCGCGGTTCGATCGCTTCGACTTCGGCGGATGAGGTCTGCGCCTCTTCTACGGGTTCGGGTTCGGCGTGCGCCAGCAATTCTACGGGCAGGTCGCTGCTGACGACAGGCTCGGGAGCATCGACGGCTTCGACCTCGGCGGATGAGGCCTCTTCCACGACGTCGAGCTCAATGCTCGCTACGAGTTCCACCGGCGGATCGCTGCTGATGGGTTCGGGCGCGGCTTCGGCCAACGTCTGCAGGGATGGATCCTCGCTGACGTTCGTCTCGACGGTCGGAGCGGCTTCATCGATTGCGGTAACGATCGGCTGCTCATCCGCAGCGCTCGGCGTCAACTCGATGCTGCCGCCCTGCGGCGCGGGCCGAAGCCGGTTGAAGGCCCATTTCACCGCGGGAATGCGGCTTAGCAACGATATCAGTCTCGAAAGCACTGGGAGTTGTCCAAGTGGTACTCAGGGCCGTGGGCTTCAGCTGATTCGCCAGCAATGTGAAAAACTGCCCCGGCCGTCACACCCCTGTCAATTGAGGCGGGACCAATTGCAGAACATCTGCACAGCCCCGCACGCCATTCCGTTCATTCGAAATGCATCGATGCAAGCGGATCCGCGTCGTGATCCGGCAGATGCGACGACGCAAACGGCATGACAGCGTGCGCCGCTTTGCGGCCGTGCGGATGCGCCAGCGCATGCTTGCGGAGCGGCGCCATGGTCAGTGCTTCACAGTCCGTGGCTTCGCCGCCCCAGGCGCAGTCGATGCTTGAGGACTGTCCGGGCCAGGCCTGCGCCGGGCCCGCGATCGCGAGCGACACCATGATCCGGAAGGCGGCGATGATGTTCGTCTTTGCCATGGGAGACTCCAAACTGTTCTATCCCTAGGGATCGTTCGGAACGTGCGATATTCCGCGCTGCTACGTGATCGCGGCACTGATCACGCGAGGTTCAACCGTCGTGAGGCAGGCGTGAAGCGCCCGCCAACGCTGCTGCCAGGCACTCCGCCCTCATCCTGAGGGGCCGCCGGAGGCGGGCGTCTCGAAGGATGTGCCGCAGGAGCCCAATGTCGGGCTTTCCGGCGTCATCCTCTCCGGTTAATGGGGATCATCTGCAAGTGAGGACGATGTCATGAAGAAGCTTGCCGCCGTCGCAGCGGCTCTGATCTGGTCGACATGCGCATGGGCGCAGGCCGGCAGCATCACCGTGGCCTCGACGACGTCGACGGAGCAGTCCGGCTTGTTCAGTTATCTGCTGCCGCTGTTTACGAGGGCGGAGGGAATCCAGGTGAAGGTCGTTGCGGTCGGCACCGGCCAGGCGCTCGATATCGGCCGGCGCGGCGATGCCGATGTGGTGTTCGTCCATGACAGGTCGGCCGAAGACAAGTTCATGTCGGAAGGGCACGGCGTGAAGCGCTTCGACGTCATGTACAATGATTTCATCATCGTCGGCCCGAACGGCGACCCCGCAAGGATCGCGGGCGACAAGGACGTCGCCGACGCGCTGCGCAAGATCGCAGCTGCGAAAGCCACGTTCATCTCGCGCGGCGACAAGTCCGGCACGCATGCCGCCGAGCTGCGGCTGTGGAAAGAAGCGGGCATCGAGCCGGCCACCGGCAAGGACAGCTGGTATCGCGAGATCGGTCAGGGCATGGGCCCGGCGCTGAACATGGCATCCTCGTCGAATGCCTATCTGCTCTCAGACCGCGGCACCTGGCTGTCGTTCAAGAACAGAGGCGAGCTTGCGATCCTGACCGAGGGCGACAAGCGGCTGTTCAACCAATACGGCGTCATGCTGGTCAACCCGGACAAGCATCCCAACGTCAAGGCCAAGGACGGGCAGGCCTTTATCGACTGGCTGATCTCGCCGAGGGGACAGGATGCGATCGCCGGATACAAGGTCGGCGGCGAGCAGCTATTTTTCCCCAACGCGTCCCACTAGCAGGAAGGCAACGGTCGACACGGCGACGCTGAGCGCGAGCAGGATCAAGCCTAGGCCGAGCGCCAGAGGCAGGTCGCCCTTGCTGGTCTCCAGCGCAATCGCCGTCGTCATCGTGCGGGTAAAGCCGCTTATGTTGCCGCCGACGATGATGATGGCGCCGACCTCGGCGATGGCACGTCCGAACGCGGCGAGGAAGGCCGTCAGCAGCGAGGTCCGGCCGAGCGCGAACAACAGGCCGATGCTGCGCAGCGTCGAGAGCCCGTCGATCCGCGCGAGGTCGCCATATTCGGCCCATAGCAGGCTTGCGGGCCGGTGCACCAGCGCAACCACGATTGGCGTTGCCAGCAGCGTCTGCGCGATCACCATGGCTGTGGGCGTGAATAGCAGGCCGGCAGCGCCGAGCGGGCCGGAGCGCGACAGCAGAAGATAAAGCGCGAGCCCGACCACGACCGGCGGCAGGCCGAGCAGCGCGTTGGTCAGCACGATAATGACCTGTCGGCCGCGAAAGCGCGTGATCGCCAGCAAAGCGCCGAACGGCGCACCGATCAGCAGCGCGATCATGCCGGCTGTCAGGCTGACGCGCACCGACAGTGCGACGATGCCGAGAAGCTCGGGATCGCCTTCACCGATCAGCGTGAATGCGGCAACGATGGATCGCGCGAAATCGTTCATCGGGCCTGATGCCTCAGGGCCGGGTGCAGTGGTCGATATTGCGGCTGCGAGGTTGCGTCACGCTGGTCCCTGACATTCATGCGATCAGTCACAGAATACCCGGCACGAGCGGTTTGGAAACTCCAATCATTCACGCCGCGCGCTTTGCGCTTGCTCCGCCCCACAGCCAGCTTGCAAGCGGAAGGGCGAGGATCGCCCCGATGAGCTGCGCGGAAATGAAGGCTGGCACGCCATGCGGCGCGATGCCTGCAAACGTATCGGACAGCGATCGGGCGATGGTGACGGCGGGATTGGCGAATGATGTCGAGGCCGTGAACCAATAGGCCGATGTGATGTAGAGGCCGACCGCATAGGGAACGGCAGCCGAGGCTTTCGATGCGACGCCAAAGATCGTCAGCAGCAGGCCGAAGGTTGCGACGGCCTCGGCGAGCCATTGTCCCGCGCCGCTGCGCTCCGTCAGCGAAATCTGAAGGACGGCAAGCCCGAACATCAGATGCGCGATCCACACGCCGATGATCGCGCCCGATATCTGAGCAGCGATATAGATCGCCGCATCAATCCAGCCCGTCTCGCCCCGCAGGGCCAAGGCCAGCGTTACCGCCGGATTGAAATGCGCGCCCGAGATGGGCGCAAACATCAGGATCAGCACGATAAGGATGGCGCCGGTGGGAAGCGTATTGCAGAGCAGCGCCAGCGCCACGTTTCCGCCGGCAAGCTTCTGGGCCATGATGCCCGAGCCGACCACCGCGGCGAGCAGGAACGCCGTTCCCAGCCATTCGGCAAATGCGCGCTGTGCAAGACCCGGCGTCATCAGGCGCCGCGGTCCAGCCTGATACGCTCGCCGTCTTCCTTGACGAATTCGCCGTGCTGAGGCGGTAGAAGCTCCAGCACCTCCTCGGAGGGCCGACAGAGTTTTACGCCCATCGGCGTCACCACGATCGGCCGGTTGATCAGGATCGGATGCGCCATCATGGCGTCGAGCAGCTGGTCGTCGGTCAGGTCAGCGTTGTCCAGGCCAAGCTCGGCATAGGGCGTGCCCTTTTCGCGCAGCAGCTCGCGCACCGAAAGGCCCATGCGTACGACGAGCTGCCGCAGCAACGCGCGCGACGGCGGCGTCTTGAGATATTCGATCACGTGCGGCTCGATCCCGGCTTGCCTGATCATGGCTAGCGTGTTGCGCGAGGTGCCGCAGGCGGGGTTGTGGTAGATTATCACGTCCATCGCCGAAACCCTCAACAGCAGGCCAATGTCTGCTTGTGCGCAACGTCGTCGACGGAGACGTGAACGTGCAGGCGCTTCATGGTCTGTCCTTTCAGGCTGGAGTCTTGCTGCGCTTTCGCGCGGGTTTCGAAGACGGAGCGGGTGCGCATGACACGCCGCCGCAGCAGTTTTCCGTGAGGAAGCCGACCAGCGCGTTCATGGTCTCGAACCGCGCCGCATAGATCATCGAGCGCCCCTCGCGCCGCACCGTCGCAAGGCCGGCCATGCGCAGCCGGTCGAAGTGAAACGTCAACGTGTTTGGCGCGAGATCCAGCGCTTCGGCGATCGCACCTGCGGTCATGCCGTCGGGGCCGGCCTGAACCAGCAAACGGTAGACATCGAGACGATTGTCCTGCGCCAGCGCGGCGAGCGCCGTGACGGCATCTGTCGTTTCCATATTTCAACGATTATTGAAATAATAACAAATGTCAATTGAAATTCGGACGACTTGTCTCGGACGCCACCGATCGCGGCACACTCGTGCACGAGCGTATACTTTTGAACACTCCCACACGGATGGTAAGGTTCCCTGAAGAGGTTGTTCTTGAATCTGTGTCTCGAACGTGTCCCACTCATCATGCATGAGCGGATCTCGATCGACATCAAGCGCAGCTTTGCGAATTCTCGCAGCCATCGTGGCTGGCGGATATCTGCTGGCGGGCGTTCAGGCCTTAGCCCAGGAAGACAAGAAGACCGACGACGACAAGCCGGCCGATCCGGATACGGGCGAGAGTACGGTTGAGGAGAAAACCCTCGGCCTGTTGCCGAACCCGCTGCAGAAATATGGGGTGAAGTTCGCGGCGACTTACATCGGAGAGGTGCTGGGCAACACCTCCGGCGGCGTCAAGCAGGGCGCGATCTACGAGGGTCGTCTGAATCTCGCCGTCGATGCGGACCTCGACAAGCTTGCCGGCCTCGACAAGCTGACCTTTCACGCCAACATGTTCCAGATCCACGGGGGCGGCCTGTCGCGCGACAATCTGCAGAATTTCTTCGTCGTGAGCGGGATCGAGGCGCTGCCATCGACCCGGCTCTACGAGGCCTATTTCGAGAAGCAGTGGGGGGAGAAGAAGGTCTCGCTGAAGCTCGGCCAGCTCGCGGCGGACAGCGAATTCTTCAACACCAGATACACCGACGTCCTCACCAACGCCTCGATGGGCTGGCCGGCGATCACCTCGCTCGACCTGCCGAGCGGTGGCCCGTCGCCACCGCTGGCTGCGATGGGCGCGCGGCTTCTCGTCAACGTCACCGACCAGCTCACCCTCCTCGGCGGAATTTTCGACGGCGACCAGGCGGGGCCCGGGCCGGGGGATCCCCAGCAACGCAATCGCTACGGCGTCAATTTCCGCGTCAACGATCCGCCACTGCTTCTGGGCCAGATTCAGTACGCCTGGAACAACAAGAAGGGGGATCCAGACCTCACGGGCCAGATCAAGTTCGGGGGCTGGCGTCATTTGGGCGCATTCGCCGATCAGCGATTTGCGTCCAACGGTGTATCGCTCGCAGCGCCCGCGAGCAGCGGCGCGCCGATGTTGCTGTCCGGCGATATCGGCGGCTGGGCCGTCTTCGAGCAGCAGCTCTATCGCGTGCCTCACAGTGACGATCGCGGCATCGGCGTCTTTGTTCGCGCCTCCGGCGCGCCGGCCGATCGCAACCTGATTGATCTCTATGCCGATAGTGGCGTCGAGTTCGTCGGTCTCGACGGGCGGCGTCCGGACGACAAGTTCGGGATCGCTGTGGGCTACGCCCATGTGTCGAAGCGCGCCCAGGCGCTCGACGCGGACTATCGGGCCCTTGTCGCGCCGGATTGGCCGGTCCGCAGTTTTGAAGGATTACTCACCGCCGTCTATCAATATCAAATCAGGGATGGCTGGACGGTTCAGCCGAATTTCCAGTACATCATTCATCCCGGCGGCGGTGCAACGCTGCCGTCCGGCCCGCTCGCCGGCAAGGCGCTGCGAAACGCATCGGTGTTCGGGCTGCGGACCACGCTGAAATTCTAGGCGCGCTCACGAGCGCCCTGCCTTTCCTGCGCCCTCGGCAATTCCAGGGGGCGAAACCGGCTGCAAAAACTCGGGCCGATCGGGCCGCGAGACCGCGAAATCATGCCTCGTCGAGGAGGAAAGGCGGCTTTATTCTCGCCCCGGATGCGCTAAGGAAGAGGCTGGATGCGGTGCAGCAGGTGAGGCGCCGCGGCTCGAAATTCATCCAACCGGGCGCGCCCCCACAGGCCGGGCCCGTTTAACGAGAGGACATTCCATGATCAATACCGTTGGCATCATCGGAGCAGGCACCATGGGCAACGGCATCGCCCAGGTCTGCGCCGCGGCCGGGCTGTCGGTCGTGATGGTCGATATCTCCGATGCGGCGGTGAACCGCGGCATCTCGACCGTCGGCGGCAGCCTCGAGCGCCTGGTCAAGAAAGAGAAGATCTCGGCGGCCGATCGCGAGGCGACGCTCAAGCGCATCACCGGCACCACTGATCGGGCCAAGCTAGCCGATTGTGATCTCGTCATCGAGGCCGCGACCGAAAACGAAGAGCTGAAGGTCAAGATCCTGAAGGACCTCTGCGCCACGCTGTCGCCGCGCACGCTGGTTGCGACCAACACCTCGTCGATCTCGATCACCAAGCTTGCCGCCGCGACCGATCGCCCGGATCGATTCATCGGCATGCATTTCTTCAACCCGGTTCCGGTCATGCAGCTGCTGGAACTCATCCGCGGCCTGCAGACCTCCGACGACACCCACGCCAAGGCGCTCGACTTCGCCCAGCGCGTCGGCAAGGTGGCCATCACCGCGAAGAACAGCCCCGGCTTCGCCGTCAACCGCATCCTGTGCCCGATGATCAACGAGGCGATCTTCGCGCTCCAGGAGGGCATCGCGACCGCCGAAGAAATCGATGCCGGCATGAAGCTCGGCTGCAACCATCCGATCGGGCCACTGGCGCTGGCGGATCTCGTCGGCCTCGACACCATGCTGTCGGTGATGGAGGTCTTTTATAAGGGCTTCAACGATCCCAAATATCGTCCGGCGCCCTTGCTCAGGGAAATGGTCGATGCCGGCCATCTCGGCCGCAAGTCCGGGCAGGGCTTTTACAGCTACGGCGCGTGATTCTGTGATCGCAGCAAGGACGGTGCCGCAGGGTGGGCAAAGCGACTTGTCCGCCGTAGCACGAAGAGCGAAGGCGGAAGCGTGCCCAGGTATTTGTCGCGATGGAGAGAGATGGTGGGTACGGCGCAAGTGCGCCTTTGCCCGCCTACGATAATGTCGAGGAGCAGGCGCCAGGCCGAAATCCCCGCCGCTCAACCCCGCAATTTGCGCTGGGACAAAGACGTCGCGCGCAATTGGCCTGACAATGTCGAGCGGGCGGATCGCGGGAACGCGGATCGCGGGAACAACGAAACGGAAAACAAAAGACAATGTCGGATCGACTGAAGGCCGAGCGCGAAGCGGCGGCCGCGCGGCGGAACCTCTTGACCCAGGATGCGATCGAGCGCACCGGGATCACCGAGGAGATGATCGGGGAGTTCGTGACCCGTTTCTACGGCCGCGTGCGTGAGGACGCATTGCTCGGGCCTGTCTTCGCGATCGTGCAGAATTGGGACGAGCATCTCGCCAAGCTCAAGGACTTCTGGTCCTCGGTGGTGCTGATGAGCGGTCGCTACCACGGCTCGCCGATGCGGGCGCATATGCCGCTGAGCCTTGTCGGCGATCATTTCGACCGCTGGCTCGACCTGTTCGAGCAGACCGCGCGCGAGGTCTGCCCGCCGCCGGCAGCCGGCCTGTTCATCGACAGGGCACGTCGTATCGCCGACAGCTTTGAGATGGCTTCGGCGACGATCGCCGGTCGCATCGCCGCGCCGCGCCACGTGCTTAGGTCCTGAAATACAGAATGCCTGCTCGATCGACGTACAGTTGAATCGCAGTTGCATCGCGCGGCTCACGGCGCGTTGCACCAATTCCCGCATCATCGGTCTGATCTGCAAAATCGTCATGCCGGTCACGTGGCATGATGTTGCAACGGCAAAATGCTTTTGAATGCGTACAATCGTGTTCGCTCAAAGCGAGCAAAGCCTTATTGATGCACTGCGGCGCCAATTCTTCGCCTTCATTTTGGCAGAGTTCCAGCGCCTGCTAGCGTGCATGTCGAATGCATCATCCAACATCGCATCGTCATCCTCCGACAACATTGCGGAACCTGAATCTTGCGCGGAGCAAACGCGTCGAACGCTGCTGCTCGGTGCGCTTGCCACCACCGCGTCTCTTGGCTGTTCCGCACCGGTGCGCGCGGGCGAGGATCCGCCCGGTTCAGACGAGCGGCCGCAGAAGGGCGATCTGCTCGTTCTCTCCGAAGGCGACAACGAAGGTCAGCCCGTCAAGCCGGACGATCTCAAGCTGGGCGGTCCTCCGGTTCGCGCCTGGCCGAAGGATCCAAAGACCTCTGTGGTCCGCAGCGGCTCACGCCTGAACGAGATTCTTGTCGTGAAGCTCGATCCGAACGAGCTCGATGAGACCACGCGCGCACGCGCAGCCGACGGTATTGTTGCCTATTCGGCGGTGTGCGCGCATGCCGCCTGTCCGGTTTCCGAATGGGTGAAGGCGGATCGGGGAGGCGACATGACCGTCTTCAAGTGTCCCTGCCACAACTCCGAATATGATCCACGCCAGGGCGCCCAGGTCGTGTTCGGACCCGCGCCGCGACGCCTCGCGGCACTGCCGCTGTCGTTGAGCGAAGGTTCGCTCACCGTCGCCGCTCCCTTCGTCGGAAAGGTAGGTGGCGCGCAGCCCGGATGACACGCCGCGGGTCGCGCCCGCGCGCCACAACAGGTCGCGCCCGCCAACGAGCGGGCGACGAGACGAACGACAAAAAATTCAATTCACAAGAATTCAATAGGGGAAACGCCCATGAGCACAAGGCAGTGGTTTTTGTCGGGCTTCGTCGCCTTCACATGTGTCGTCTCGACCGCCGCCATCGCCGGCCCGATCGAGAATTACGCGCCCGTCACCCAGCAACGCCTGGAAAATCCGGAACCCGGCAATTGGATGCTCTATCGCCGCACTTATGACGGACAGGGCTATAGCCCGCTCGACCAGATCAACACCTCGAATGTGAAAAACCTGACGCCGGTCTGGACATTCGCCACCGGCGTGGTCGAAGGCCATGAGGCGCCGCCGATCGTCAACAATGGCGTGATGTTCGTGGCAACCCCCATGGGCCAGGTCATCGCGCTGAACGCGAAGACCGGCGACGAATACTGGCGCTACAAGCGCCAGCTCCCCGACGATCTGTTCCAGCTGCATCCGACCAGCCGCGGCGTCGGCCTGTGGGAGGACAAGCTCTATCTCGCCACCACCGACGACCACGTCGTCGCGCTCGATGCCAAGACCGGCAAGGTGGTGTGGGACACCAAGGTGCAGGACTACAAGAAGGGCCAGTATATGACCCTGATGCCGCTGATCGTCGACGGCAAGGTCATCGTCGGCGGCTCCGGCGGCGAGTTCGGCGTGCGCGGCTATGTCGCCGCCTACGATGCCAAGACCGGCAAGGAGCTGTGGCGCACCTTCACCATTCCGGGTGAAGGCGAGCCCGGCCACGACACCTGGCAGGGCGACGACTGGAAGAACGGTGGCGGCTCGGCCTGGATGACCGGCACCTACGACAAGGATACCAAGACCATCTATTGGGGCGTCGGCAACGCCGCGCCATGGCCCGGCGAGATGCACCCCGGCGACAATCTCTATACATCGTCGGTGCTCGCGCTCGATCCCAACAACGGCAAGATCAAGACCTATCACCAGTACCACCAGAACGATTCCTGGGACTGGGACGAGGTCGATGCGCCGATGCTGGTCGATCTCCAGCGCGACGGCCGCAGCATCAAGAGCCTGATCCACCCGGGTCGCGATGCCATCTTCTGGGTGCTCGAGCGCACGCCCACCAAGATCAACTATGTCGCCGGCTGGCCGTTCGTTTCCACCGACGTCTGGAAGGGGATCGATGAGAACGGCAAGCCGATCGTCGATCCCGCGCACAAGCCCGTCGTCGGCAAGCGCGTCGAGTTCTGCCCGTCGCTGTGGGGCGGCAAGGACTGGCCCTCGGCGGCCTACAGCCAGAAGACCGGCCTCGTCTACGTGCCAGCCAACGAGAATTTCTGCGGCGGCTTCACCGGCGAGAAGATCCCGCTCAAGCCCGGCGAGCTCTGGCTCGGCACCAAGCCGGAAGACATCGGCCTGAAGGCCAAGCCCGGCGCCGATCATTTCGGCGAGCTCCAGGCCTGGGATCCCGCAACCGGCAAGAAGGTGTGGCAGCACGACTTCCCGAAGTCGCAGATGTTCGGATCGGTCACGGCCACCGCAGGCGATCTCGTCTTCGCCGGCGGCACCAACGACCGCAACTTCCGCGCCTTCAACGCCAAGACCGGCGAATTGTTGTGGGAGCAGAAGACCAACTCCGGCATCATGGGCATGCCGATGTCCTACGAGATCGACGGCACGCAATACATCGCGATCCAGTCGGGCTGGGGCGTCGACGCGCAGCGCATCCAGGACGCGCTCGCGACCAACAATATCGGCATCGAGTCCAACGTGCCGCAAGGCGGCGTGATCTGGGTGTTCGCGCTGAACAAATAAGCTCCGCAGGCGGATCGAGAGACGCGGAGCGACAAGGGGGCAAATGCGGCGGACGGCAACGTCCGCCGCATTTTGCGCGGGCTCGGAGCTACTTCCCCTCGCGCTCGACCTTATCCTTGGCTTTCTGATTCATCTCCCGGACCTTCGGGTCGCTGGGCGTCTGCCCGGTCGTCTGGGTGGTCGAGGCGGGTGGGGCGCTGGAGTTGGGCAGCGAGCTCTGGTCCGGCGCGGTCGGGCGCGTCGCCGTGGTCGGCGGCGTGGTGGCGTTGTTCTGCGCGAACGCTGCCGCAGCGGTCAAAAGAAAGGCGCTCGACAGCACCGAGACTGCGAGCGCCCTTGGAATGTTGGTCATCGATCTGCTCCGTGTCAGATCGATGAGAAACGGCCCGAGGCCGCTTCTGTTCCGTTACGCCTCCAGTTGCTTGCCGATCGGAAGCGCGCGGATGCGCTTACCGGTCGCCGCGAAGATCGCGTTCATCAGCGCCGGCGCGAACGGCGGTACGCCGGGCTCGCCGACGCCGCTCGGCGGCGTGTCAGGTCCCGGCGGCACGATGTGGACGTTGGTCACGGCAGGGGATTCATCCATCCTGATGACCTGGAAGTCGTCAAAATTCTTCTGCTCCACCTTGCCGTCCTTGAAGGTGACAGCGCCATATTTGGCGAGGCTCAGGCCCATGATCGCGGCGCCCTCGATCTGCGAGGCGATGCGCTCCGGGTTGACATAGGTGCCGCAGTCGATCGCGGTGTCGACCCGCGGCACCGTCAGCTTGCCCTTCTCGTCGACGGCCACCTCGACGATGGTCGCGATATAGCTGACGAAGCTGCGGTGCACGGCGATGCCGAGCCCGTGGCCCTTCGGGACCTGGCGGCCCCATTCGCCCTTCTCGGCAACCAGCTCGACCACCTTGCGCAGGCGCGCGGTGTCGATCGGGTAGCTGTCATAGGGCTCGCCGTAGTTCCAGAGGTCCTTGACATTGGGCTTGACGATGCGCGGGCTGCCGATCAGCGCGAGCAGCGTCTCCTTCTGGTCGCGGCCGGTCGCATTGGCGATCTCGCCGACCATGGACTGCACCGCGAAGGCGCGCGGGATGTTCGAGACCGATCGGAACCAGCCGATGCGAGTGAACGCCGCAGCTTCCGGATTCTCGCAGGAGATGTTGGCGATCTCGAACGGCATGTCGACGAGACCCATGCCAAGCTCGAACGACGCCGCATGGTTGGCACCCGCCGCGAAGGTCGAGGCGATGGTCGGCGCCACGCTGCGGTGACGCCAGGCGATCACCTTGCCGTCCTTGTCGAGGCCGGCCTCGATCCGCTCCACCGAGACGGTGTGCAAGAAGTCGTGATGGAGGTCGTCCTCGCGCGTCCATTGCACCTTCACCGGTACGCCGAGCTCCTTCGACAACAGCGCAGCCTCCAGCGCAAAGTCGCATTTCGACTTGCGGCCGAAGCCGCCGCCGAGCAGCGTGACATTGACGGTGACATTGGCCTCGGGGATGCCGAGGGTCTTGGCGACATCCTCGCGGGTGCCGCCGGGGCTCTGCACCGGCGCCCAGATCTCCGCCTTGTCGCCCTTGACGTCGGCGACCGCGACCGGCGGCTCCATGCTGGCATGGGCGAGATGCGGCAGATAATATTCGCCTGTTACGACCTTGGCGGCGGTTTTCAACGCGGCGTCAGCGTCACCCTCCTGGCGCACGACGAGGCCCGGCTTGCGCGCGGCCTCCTCGAGCTCCTTGCGGTAGGCGACCGAGTCGTATTTGCCGTTGGCGCCGTCATCCCAGACCAGCTTCAGCGCGTCGCGGCCCTTGATCGCGGCGCCGGTGTTGCGCGCGATCACCGCGACGCCGCCGAGCGGCTGGAATTTCGACGGCCACGGCCAGCCTTGAACCTTCAGCACCTTCTCGACGCCGGGGACTTTCAGCGCCGCGTCCGGATCGAATGACGTGAGCTTGCCGCCGGTGACCGGCGGGCGCGCGATCACGGCGTATTTCATGCCTGGTAGCCGAACGTCGGCGCCGTAGCGGGCCTTGCCAGTGGTGATGTCGTGGAGATCGACGATGCTGACCTGGCCCTTGCCGAGATAGCGGAAATCCCGCGGGGCTTTCAGCTTGAGGCCTTCGACAGCCGGCACCGATTCCTTGGCGGCATCGGCAGCCAGCTCGCCAAAGCCGAGCTTGCGTCCGCTGGTGCTGTGGACGACCTCGTGATTGACCGCCTTGACCTCGGTCGCCGGCACGTTCCAGCGCTTGGCCGCGGCCTGCTCCAGCATGATGCGGGCAGAGGCACCGATCTGGCGCATCGGGATCAGATAGTGCCGCGTGCTGCGTGAACCGTCAGTATCCTGGTTGCCGAACTTGACCTCGTCACCATGGGCCTGCTCGACCTTGACCTTGGACCAGTCGGCCTCCATCTCCTCGGCCACGATCAGCGGCAGGCTGGTGCGCACGCCGGTGCCCATCTCGGAGCGGTGAGCGAGGATGGTGACGGTGCCGTCAGGCGCGACAGCGACGAAGACGCGCGGATCGACGACAACGCCATGCGGCATGTTGCCGGCGCCGGTCTCATAGGCAAAGGCCTGGCGCGTCATCACGGGTGCGGCGAGCACGAAGCCGCCGGTGATGCCGAGCCCCTTCAGGATGCTGCGGCGCGAGACCTTCTCGACCTTGATGTTCTTTTCGAAGCCACGGAGCTTGCCGGGATTGTCGATGAAATTCATGTCACACTCCCGTCGACGCGAGGTGGACGGCGTTTTCGATACGCTGGTAGCAGCCGCAGCGGCAGATGTTGCCCGACATCGCCTCGCGGATCTGGTCATGCGATGGCTTGGGATTTTCCATCAGCAGGGCCGCGGCCTGCATGATCTGGCCGGCCTGGCAGAAGCCGCATTGGGGGACGTTGACCTGGCGCCACGCCTTCTGGACGGGATGATCTCCGCTCGGATGCAGCCCCTCGATCGTGGTGACCTCGCGCCCCGCGACGTCGTTGATCGAGGTGATGCAGGAGCGCACCGCCTCCTTGTCGACGATGACGGTGCAGGCGCCGCACAGCGCCTGGCCGCAGCCGAATTTGGTGCCGGTAAGCCCGGCTTCGTCGCGCAGGAACCAGAGTAATGGGAGATCCGGGTCGCCGTCCCAGCTCTGTTCCTGGCCGTTAATCTTCACCTTGATCATGATCGTCCCTCGCTCTTCATAAGCTTGCTGATTTCGACATTGCCGGTTTCGGTCGGCGCAATGTCCGTAGCGTCGTGTGACCGCATTCCGGGTCGTCATCCCACATGGGCAGGTCCCGGCAGGAAGCTAGAATGCGAATCGTAATGTCCTGAAGTGCTCGATACCTCCTGTTTTGTTCTTGTTTGATTGAACTCGTGCGGCATCGTGGCGACACGACCGTAGCAGGAAACGCGCCGGACCGGCGTTCACGGCCGGGTATCATTGACGTGAACAGATTGCATCGGGGTTTGTCAAAAGCAGGGCGCGGCAACGGCTCGCGCGACGGCGATCGCAAAATCGAAGAGTGAAAAAAGCTTCGTCCGCCAGAGGGACTGCGCGGACGAAGCAGTCGTCCTCAGTCGAGGGAGGGAGAATCGCAGGGCCGCGCTGACTTCAAGACCGAAGAGGGCGGCACCGCGCAGTCATTCAGAGACCAGGACTGAGGGAGCGGAACGCGCGCATGCACAAGCGCTGGTGGCAGGATGACCGCGATCATCCGAGAGCCGCACCCATCCCGCTCGCTGGCGGACCAGCGAGCGGAAGGGATATCGTCAGGTGGCCTTGTCAGGCGGCCTTGGCCTTCGCCACGTGGGTGGCGATCGCATCCATCAGTGCCGGCGACAGGCAGTCATAGGGCTCGAGCCCGATTTCCTTCAGCCGCGACCGAATGCCGGCCATCTGCTCGGGCTTTACGCCGGATTCGATGACAGAGGAGACGAAGGCGGCGAATTGCGGCGCCTGCCAGCCCTGCTCCTGGAACAGCTCGGGATGGATAAAGTCGAGACCATAGAACGGGTGGTTCTTGTTCTCGATGCGGCCGTACATGTGCGTGCCGCAGGCCTTGCAGGCGTGGCGTTGGATCACCGCGGAGGGATCCACCACCTGGAGCTTGTCGCCGTTCTCGAGCACGGTGACGTTCTGGCGCGGCACCACGGCGACGACCGAGAAGGTCGCGCCCTGCGGCTTCCAGCACTTGGTGCAGCCGCAGGCATGGTTGTGGGCGACGTCGCCCTTGACGCCGACCTTGACCTGATGATCGCTGCATTTGCAGACGAGCGTGCCGCCGGCAAAGTGCCCGGTACCTAGTTTGACGCCGTTATCGATCGATGGGTGGAGTGCAACAGTCATGGGTCGATCCTCCTTGGGGTGACGCTTGAGCTAGAACACGACGACGGAACGAATCGATTTGCCCTCATGCATCAGGTCGAAGCCCCTGTTGATGTCTTCGAGCTTGAGCGTGTGGGTGATCATCGGATCGATCTGGATCTTTCCGTTCATGTACCAGTCGACGATCTTCGGCACGTCAGTGCGGCCGCGGGCGCCGCCGAAGGCGGTGCCGCGCCAGTTGCGGCCGGTGACGAGCTGGAACGGACGGGTGGCGATCTCCTTGCCGGCTTCGGCAACGCCAATGATGATCGAGGTGCCCCAGCCGCGATGGCAGGCTTCCAGCGCCTGGCGCATCACTGTGGTGTTGCCGGTGCAGTCGAAGGTGTAGTCGGCACCGCCGTCGGTGAGGGTGACGAGATGCGGGACGATGTCGCCGGTGAGCTTTTTCGGATTGACGAAGTCGGTCATGCCGAACCGGCGGCCCCATTCCTCCTTGGAGTCGTTGATGTCGACGCCGATGATCTTGTCGGCGCCGGCCATCTTGGCGCCCTGGATCACGTTCAGCCCGATACCGCCGAGGCCGAACACGACGACGTTGGAACCGGGCGTAACCTTCGCGGTGTTCACCACGGCGCCGACGCCGGTGGTGACGCCGCAGCCGATGTAGCAGCTCTTGTCGAACGGCGCGTCCTCGCGGATCTTCGCCACCGCGATCTCCGGCAGCACCGTGAAGTTGGAGAAGGTCGAGCAGCCCATATAGTGGTAGATCGGCTTGCCCTTGTAGGAGAAGCGGCTGGTGCCATCAGGCATCACGCCCTTGCCTTGCGTCGCGCGGATCGCGGTGCAGAGATTGGTCTTCTGGCTCAGGCAGCTTTTGCACTGCCGGCATTCCGGCGTGTAGAGCGGAATGACATGATCGCCCGGCTTCACCGAGGTCACGCCTGCTCCAATCTCGCGGATGATGCCGGCGCCCTCGTGACCGAGGATCGACGGGAATATCCCTTCGCTGTCGAAACCGTCGAGCGTATAGGCGTCGGTATGGCAGATGCCCGTCGCCTTGATCTCGACCAGGACTTCGCCGGTCTTCGGCCCCTCCAGATCGACCTCGACGATTTCGAGCGGTTTTTTGGCTTCGAAAGCGACGGCGGCACGTGTCTTCATCGGTGACTCCTCAAATTCTCGCAGGATGCCAAGACGTAAGTCTCAGATCGGCTGCAAACGTTCACTTCTTGCCCATGCACGAGTCTTCATTTTTGGTATAGGCGTCGTTCTTGTCCTCATGCTTGCCGGGACGGGCACGGCCCCAGGCGTCGTTGGAGCGGGCGCGCAGATAGACGTAGAGATCGTCCATGTAGCAGGCGACGTTGGGGTTATCGCCGAAGGCCGGCATGACGTTCTCCGAAGCGGTCGAGATGTTCTTGCGGCCGGAGGCGACAACGCCGAGAAAATCGCCATAGCTCATCGTCTTGAGCGAATCCCTCAGTGCGGGCGCATAGGTCGAGCCCATGCCGTCAGGGCCATGGCACACGTGACAGTCCGAGTGATAGCGGCGGTATCCGGAATAAGTATACCAGTCGACGGAGTCGCCGTTGACCTTGAAGGTCGGATTCCCGTCCTTATCGAGCCATTCGCCAGTTTCGTTCTGCTTGACGGCGGCCGGATCGCCCGAGCCGTCCGCGACAGCAATTCCCCCGGACGCAACGAAGATCATCAGAGCAATGACAGAGCAGATTCTACGCAAGAGATGTTCCTCGAAGGCATCCGGTGGAGACGAGCCGGCGCGTGGAAATTGATCCACGCGCCGGAGCGATACTGAACAGAGGCTAGTTGGGCAGCGAGAACACGGTCAGCGTGCCGCCGAGTGCCGTGTAGTTGCTGAGAGCCGCGTAGCCACCAACCGCGCCGAGGCCCGCGGTCGGATCAGTCAGACCTGCGGCCAGACCGATACCGGCCCAGCCACCGACGCCGGAGAGCACTGCGACATACTGCTTGCCGCCGTTCTCATAGGTGGTGACGTTGCCGATGATGCCGGAGGGAGTCTTGAACTTGTAGAGCTCCTTGCCGGTCTTGGCGTCGACCGCCTTCAAATAGCCTTCGAGCGTGCCGTAGAACACCACGCCGCCGGCGGTTGCGAGCGCACCCGACCAGACCGAGAACTGCTCCTTGTTCGACCACACGATCTTGCCGGTCTTGCCGTCCCAGGCGATGAAGTTACCCATGTTGGTATCGCCCTGCGGCGGATACATCGAGAGCGTCGCACCCACATAGGGCTGGCCCGCGGTGTAGCTCACCTTGAACGGTTCGTAGTCCATGCAGACGTGGTTGGTCGGAACGTAGAACAGCTGCGTGTCCGGCGAGTAGGCTGCCGGCTGCTCGTCCTTGGTGCCGAGCGCGGCCGGGCAGATGCCCTTCACGTTGTGGTCCTCACCCGCCTTGTCGGTCGAAGCTGCGTCGAGCACCTTCGGACGACCATAGGTCGGCGAGTTCTTGTCCATGTCGACGCCGGAGGTCCAGTTCACCTTCGGATCGTACTTCTCGGCGACCAGGAGCTCGCCGGTTGCGCGATCGAGCGTATAGCCGAGGCCGTTACGGTCGAAATGCGTCAGCAGCTTGCGGGCCTGGCCGTTGATCGACTGATCCGAGAGGATCATCTCGTTGACGCCGTCATAGTCCCATTCGTCATGGGGCGTCATCTGATAGACCCATTTCGCAACGCCGGTATCCGGGTTACGTGCCCAGATCGTCATCGACCATTTGTTGTCGCCGGGGCGCTGCTTCGGATTCCAGGTCGAGGGGTTGCCCGATCCGTAGTAGATCAGGTTCAGCTCGGGGTCGTAGGAAATCCAGCCCCAAGTGGCGCCGCCGCCGATCTTCCACTGATCGCCTTGCCAGGTCTTCAGGCTCGAATCCTTGCCGACGGGCTTGCCGAGTGCGGTGGTGCTGTCGTTGACCAGGATCTGGTCATCAGGGCCTTCGGAATAGCCGCGCCAGGCCAGCTTGCCGGTCTTGATGTCGTAGGCGCTCATGTGAGCCTGAACGCCGAACTCGCCGCCGGAGATACCGATCAGCACCTTGTCCTTGACAACCATCGGGGCCGAGGTTCCGGTCTCGCCCTTGCTCGGGTCGCCGTTCTTGGCGGTCCATGCGACCTGACCGGTCTTGGCGTCGAGCGCGACGAGGGTCGTGTCGGCCTGGTGCAGGAAGATCTTGCCGTCGCCGAATGCGAGGCCGCGGTTGACCGTGTCGCAGCACATCACCGGGATCACGTTCGGATCCTGCTTCGGCTCGTACTTCCAGACGATCTTGTTCTCGTTGGAAAGGTCAAGGGCGTAGACCTTGTTCGGGAAGGGCGTATGGACATACATGATGTTGCCGATGATCAGCGGCCCGCCTTCGTGGCCGCGCAGCACGCCGGTCGAGAAGGTCCAGGCGACCTGGAGCTTTCCGACATTTTGTGCGTTGATCTGATTGAGCTTGGAGTAGCGGCTGTTGGCGTAGTCGCCGGTCGGCATCACCCAGTCCTTCGGGTTCTGCGACATCTTGTTCAGCTCGTCATTGGCCGACGCGTTCCCGACGGCGAGAGCCGCCGCGGAGCCAAGAAAGGTCGCCAGTAGCACCTTGCGCATAGTCATTTCCTCCGTTGGTCTCGTTTATTGTTTCCGAAGCATTTGCTTCATCACCGGGCTTCTCGTCCGGCGTCTGCTCGTGCAGGGCGGTCACGTTAGGGACCAGAAACGATGCCGTGCTGTCTCCTCCTCCTATGAGAGCTACGGGTCCACGTGCAGGAGCGGCCCGTTCTTTTTGTTCCTGCCGCAATTCCTAACGACTTCGCCAACGGGAAACTTGCCCAAGAGTGAACCCGCTTTGCTCGACAGCGCACGAACGCAAAGTTTTTGATTTTGCGGTAGCGAATTCAGCGGCTTCGGTGCGATGCAGTGCCCTGTTCAACGCTCAGGTTCCCCTTGACGGCGGTGCAACTAAGGCGGAGGATTAACCGTCAAGGGTGGCGATGGAACGTGGCGCTCGTTTCAAAAGACCGCCCAAATTTGAGGTAAACGTCACGCAATCAAGGCTGAGGGCTTCAGCAGGCGCTGGCCGCGATTCGCATGGGATCTCCGGGTATCACCAGTGGCTGGATTAATGTCCGACACAATTCACACGCTCTCGACGACGGGACTGACGCCCAAGCGGCAGATCCAGAGTTGGGTCGACGGATTGACGAATCTGTGTGGTCATTTCGATGTCGATCCGCTGGAGGCATCCTCGCTCGAAGGACGCATCGACTACACGACGGTCTCGCGGCTGAAGCTCTGTCAGATCGAAGTCAGCCAGCATCGCATCGCGCACACGTTCGCGCGGGCCAAGGCCAACGAACACCCGTACATCAAGATTCACTTCCAGACCTATGGCGTGTCCTACTTCGAGCAGGAAGGCCGCCATATCGAGCTGAACCCGGGCGACATCATCGCCTATGACGTCTCCTGTCCGCATTTGATCGTCAGCCCCGCCTTCACGCGCCACGACGTGGTGATCGTGCCCAAAGCGCTTTTGCGCGATCGCGGCTTCCCGTCACAGCGCATGCAGGCCTGCAAGCTGTCGGCGAAGACGGGTACCGGGCGGATCGCCCATGATTTCGTCCATGCCACGTTCGACGAGGCGGCGAAGCTGTCGGCCAACACCGCGGTCGGCGTTGCCGATTCGCTGATCGACCTGCTGCTGCTGCCGCTGCGCGAAGCCGACACGATGTTCGATCGGGTCGGGCCCGAGGCGATGTATGTGCGTGCCCAATTTTTCATCCGCGAGCATCTGCGCGATCCCGATCTGTGCATCGACCAGATTTCCGCCGAGCTCGGCTGTTCCAAGCGCTATCTGCACATGCTGTTCTCGGAGCGCGGCACCACGGTGAGCGACTACATCTGGCAGGCGCGCCTGCAGAACTGCCGTCAGGAGCTCGAAGCCCACTGCGGCAAGACCATCACCGACGTCGCATTCTCCTGGGGCTTCTCCAGCTCATCGCATTTCAGCCGCGTATTCCGGAAATATTTCGGCGTGGTGCCGTCATCGATCCACAAGGCGCAGCAAGGTGCCATCGCAGCGGGCGAGACATAGGCCGGCTTGCTCAACTCGACATGGCGACGTAGGGAATGCTGGTCACGAGCGCCGCGACCAGCATTGCGTTGCAGAGCATTCCGCTCCAATGCAACCGGCGTAGTCGGCGCACGGCCTCGGTGTCGCCGGCATCCCTGGCGCTGAGCTCTTCGTCCATCCGTTGCATGAACCAACCGCGTCCCCGGATCGCGAGAGCCGCGATCAAGCCGATGCCGGTGGCGAAAAGCGGCCGACCCGCGACGAGGAAAGCCACGGTCGCAAGGACGCCTGTCACAGCCATCATTCTGAATTGGATGTTGAACATCCCGCGCAGCAGCTGCGTGACGGGCGGAATGTCCAGCTTCACCAGCAGGAATGCGGGCGAGGCCAGCAGGAAATAGCCCATCGGAAAAAGCAGGATGACCAGGGCTGCGACGGCGACAGCATCGGGTTTCATGCGCTCGGCCTTTCTGCGTGTGGAGCGACGGCCGCACCACATCCCCCCGTCATCGCCCGGCTCGACCGGGGCGATCCAGTATTCCAGAGAGGGTGTGATTGAGTCCATAGGCCGCGGGGTACTGGATGCCCCGGTCAAGCCGGGGCATGACACCTGACGTGGTGGCACGCGCGGCGGCCACCTCACCGCTGAATGATCTTCGTCCAGACATCGCCGAGGATCGCCGGCTCGCGTGGCGGCAGATACGTCAGGCCGGCCTGCTTGCCGAGTTCGGCAATCCTGCCCTCGGCGGCAAGATCGGACAGAGCCTTGTTGACGGCCTCGATCAAGTTGGGATCGCTGCCAAGTCCGACATAGCCGCGATTGGCGCCGATCGGATAATAATAGCCGGAGGCGGCGATGGCCGTATCAGGATGCGCGGCGCGATGGGCGTCGTAGCGGGCCAGGTCGATCAGGGTCGCGTCGTAATCGCCGCGATTGAGCGCGCCCAGAAGGTCGTCGCGGCCGGGGACGAGATGGGTAATGTTGTCGATCAGCCGTCCCCTGTCGAACGTCATCAGGATGGCATCGCCGAGAGAGCCGCTCTCGATCGCGAGGCGAAGCCCGGCGAGATCGCCGATGTCAGCAATCTTGCGCTCGCGCGCCTTCGGGCCGAGGACGACGGTCATCGGCGAATAGAGGTAAGGTTTGCTCGGCGCCAGCACGCCGAGTGTGACGCGGCGGCGGCGGTCGTCGCGCGTGGCGCCGGCAAAATCCGGCAGGCGCGCCGTTGGCACGCCCGGCTTGACGAGCGAGTCCGTCGTCAGCGCGTAGCCGCCGATCAGGGAGCAGCGCCCGTCGGACAGTAGTGCGTTGGCCTCGAGCTGCGGGCTCGAATCCTCATCCAGTTTGCTCTCGAACCATTGGATTTTGAGCGGCCGTCCCATCCGGTCCGCGATCGCCTGCGCCAGCAGCACGTCGAAGCCTGAGTCCGGCCTGCCCTTGTGATGCGCCGAGAGCGGCGGGTGGTCCTCGTCGAGACAGATGGAGAGGGGATCGGCGGCCCGAGCTGACGTCGAGGCTGCCGTCGCCGCAGCCGCGATGATCGTCATTAGCGCGAGCGCCGCTAGCCGGTGTCTCATGGCTTCCTCCGGCTCGAAATGAAGGCCCAGAGATTGCCGATGTCATCGTCGCTCAAGATATCGCCCCAGGGCGGCATCTTGTTGTTCTTGCCGTTCTTCACGGTGGTGACGAAGCGCGTCCTGTCGTCAGGGAAGGCGCGCAGGTCCGGCGTGATGGTGCCGGAGTTCATCAGGTTGGGGCCGTGGCAGTGCGAGCATTTTTCGGCATAGGTCGACTTGCCGTGGTCGATCTGCGCCTGCAGCGGATTGCCGTTCGAATCATCCGCGGCACGGACGGTCGCCGCAAGCGCGACCGTCAGTACCGCGACGGTGGCGATCCTCGCCACCGTCCTGTGAGCTGTGTCCTTCAACGGGTCTTGCCGTTACTGCTTCACCGCAAAGACCCAGAGCGAGCCGCCGGGCGGCACCTTGGCCAGCCGCTCGTCGCCGGAGAACAGCGAGTAGACGCCGCCATAGCCGCTCGTGACGGCGACGTACTGTACGCCGTCCTGCTGCCAGGTCACCGGCTGTCCCTCGATGCCGGAGCCGGTCTGGAACTGCCAGAGTTTCTTGCCGCTGTCGGCGTCGAAGGCCTCGAACTCGCCGGTCAGCGCGCCGGTGAAGACGACGCCCCCCGCGGTCGACAGCACGCCGGAGAAGCGCGGGATGTCGCTGGCCGCCTCCCACTTCGCCTTGCCGGTCATCGGATCGATCGCCTTCAGATGGCCGCGCGCGCCGTCACCCCATTCCCAGGGATCGGTCAGGTCCATGCCGAGATACCATTCACCCTGTTTGAAGGTGACCGGCTCCGATTTGTACCTGCCGCCGAAGGCGAGCGTGTTGGCGTAGGCAAGGCCCGTCTGCGGGTTGAACGACATCGGCTCCCAGTTCTTGCCGCCGAGGATCGACGGATAGACCGTGACCTTCTTGCCGTCACGGGCATCCTTGACGACGTCGGTCTCGATCGGACGGCCTGTCTTCATGTCGACGCCGGTCGCCCAATTCACCTTCACATATGGATTGGCAGCGAGCAGCTTTCCGTTAGTGCGATCGAGCACGTAGAAGAAGCCGTTGCGGTTGGCATCCATCAGCACCTTGGTCGGCTTGCCCTCGACATTCATGTCGGCGAGGACCATCTCGGCCACCGAGTCATAGTCGAACGGGTTGTTCGGCGAGAACTGGTAGTGCCACTTGATCTTGCCGGTCTTGGGATCCATCGCCAGCACGGAGCAGGTGTAGAGATTGTCGCCGGGGCGCACGGCCGAATTGAACGGGCCGGGGTTGCCGATGCCCCAATAGACCGTGTTCAGCTCGGGATCATAGGACCCCGTGATCCAGGTCGAGCCGCCGCCGAGCTTCCAGGTGTCGCCCTTCCAGGTGTCGCCGCCGGGCTCGTCCGGCGAGGGGATCGAGTGGGTGCGCCAGAGGTGCTTGCCCGTCGCCGGATCCCAGCCGTCGATGAAGCCGCGGGTGCCGAATTCGGCGCCGGAAATGCCGGTGATGACGACACCGTCCGCAACCAGCGGAGCCACCGTCATCGAGTAGCCTTCCTTGATGTCGGCCGCTTTCTGCCGCCACAGCTCCTTGCCGTCCTTGATGTCGAGCGCGATGACGTTGGCATCGAGCGTGGTGCGGAACAGCTTGCCGTCGAACAGCGCCGCGCCGCGATTGATGATGCCGCAGCAGACGATGCGCGGTGTCTCGGCCGGATATTCGATCTTGGATTTCCAGATCTGCTTGCCGGTCTTGGCCTCGACCGCCATGGTCGCGTTGTGCGAGGTGACGTAGATCACGCCCTGGTAGACCAGCGGCTGCGATTCCTCACTGCGATCGTCGTTGAGGGAGTAATTCCAGACCGGGACGAGATTCTTGACGGTGTCTTTGTTGATCTGGTTCAGCGTCGAGAAGCGCTGAAGATTGTAGCCCATCCCGTAATTGAGAACGTTCGACGTATCGGTTGCACCCTTGACCAGTTGATCGGTCGTCTGTGCGCTCGCAACCGAGCATGCGGATATGACGAGGCTCGCGGCCATCGCAAGGCGTTTCATCCGTTCCTCCCAATATGCGCGTCTTTTGACGCTGCGATTGCAACACTCCGCCCGAAAGCAAAACACGTCAATACGAAAGTCGAAACTGCGCTGCCGATATGTTGGACGCAGGAGATCGGTCACCTGACGGAAACCTGACTGATGACTCCGACTTGCGCGTAGACGCTGAAAAAATTCCGCGGCATGATGCAAGGGCCCGCAATGAGCGGGCGCGCGGACCGGTCCACCGGTTGTGCGGTGTGCGGGTTGCAATTCCCGACTTGAACCGGGGGCCGGCTTGCGGATTTATGCTGTCGCGATCCCCGGCGAGTCGGGGCATGGCGAGGGAGGTCAAAATGATATCGCGTCGCTCAGTTGCGCTTGCGTTCACGTTTGCCGTGGTGTCGGGTCCGGCCTGGTCGGCATCCGCTAGCGCTGTCAAGATGTTCGACACCGACAATGACGGCACGCTCGATCTGGCCGAGGTGAAAAAGGCTGCAACCGCGCTGTTTGCCAAGCTCGATCCGGACCATGACGGGACGCTCGATGCGCGCGAACTGCGCGGACGGCTAACGGCGAAAGAACTCGCCGCTGCCGACCCCGATCACGACGGCACGCTGACGCTCGATGAATATCTCGCCGTCGTGGAGCAGCGCTTCAACGCAGCAAATCCCGACAAGGACGGCACGCTCGACGCCAAGGAGCTGAATTCGCCAGCGGGTCGCGCCTTGCTGCGATTGCTGCGCTGAGGTCGTCAGCGCTTGACTGGGAGCGAAGGCGGTTTGTCCGAGAGCGAAATTTGCGCGTGTTATTCGATACTTCGCCGTGTTCGCGGTCCGATTCCAGACTTGCGCTGTGCCTGAGGCAGCCCTAGGTTTTGCCCGGCGCGATGTCGCGCTCAATACTTGGCTCAATACCTGGGGAGACCCCGAATGGCCTGGAAAGCTCCGAAGATCGTGGAAGTGCCGGTCGGCATGGAAATCAACATGTACGCCTGCGCAGCGCGCAAGTAAGACTGACAAACCTGCCGCGGCTTCGATGGCAGATGCCCTCGAAGCCGTGGTAGTGTTCTGCATGCGCTTGGGGGCTTCCACATTCAGGACTGCAGTTGCGTGCATCGTCGCGTTCGCGCCAGCAGGTGTGAGCGCCGAAGAGGGCTTTGATACCGAGCACATCTTCGGCTTCATGATCGGCAGCGATGTCGGCAATCAGGGCGAGCGCGAATTCCAGACCCAGACGACGGGACGCTTCGGCAAGGGCGCTGGTACCTATCGCGCCCTCGAGCACGAGGTCGAGCTAGAGATCGTGCCGCTGCCGAATTTTCGCGTCGAGGTCGGCGGCACCGTGACGCTGCATGACATCACCGGCGTCCCCGACATCGATGACCGCCGCCAGTTCAATTTCCAGGGCCTCTCGCTCGATTTGCGTTATCGCCTGCTCGGCCGTGAGAACGCCCCCTTCGGGATGACCATCGCCGCCGAGACCCATGGCGATCGCATCGACGAGGTCAGCGGCGCGAAGGGGCGGATGTACGGCACCAATTTCACGCTCGCCTTCGATCGCGAGCTGATTCCGAACTTCGTGATCGGCGCGCTCAATCTGATCTACCAGCCGGAATGGGCGCGCTTCGAGGTGTCAGGCCTGTCGGAGCGGAGCTCGACCATCGGCGCCGCCTTCGCCGGCATGGTGCGTGTGCGGCCGGATTTCCTGCTCGGAGGAGAGCTGCGCTACTTCCGCCAATATGAAGGTATTGGCCTTGGCGAGTTCGCAGGCCAGGCCCTGTTCGTCGGACCGACGGCCTATGTCCAGCTCTCGGAGCAATCGCGGCTGACCCTGAGCTGGAGCATGCAGGCCTGGGGCCGTCCGGCGGGATCCGGGGCCAATCTCGATCTCGTCAATTTCGAGCGCCACCAGGCGCGGATCGTGTTCGGGATCAACTTCTAGCAGGAGAGGTTCCCCGCTTGTCCTCACGCGCGTTTGAAACTTCCAGCTGCGGGAAACGTAGCCCTTTGTGCTAGTCTCAATCGCTCCCGCGCGAGGATCCCGGCATGAATCCGATCGACCTGGTGGTGACTGTGTGTGTGGTGCTCTCGCCTGCGACCTGCGAGGAGCAGCATCTGGTGTTCAATTTTGGCGGCTCGCCGGCGCAATGCTCTATGGCCGCGCCGCCCTATATCGCGCAATGGATCGGTGATCACCCGAAATGGCAGGCGGTGCGCTGGCGCTGCGAATTTCCGCATACGCATGACAAGGCGTGACGCGCGAACGTTACTTGGTGCAATCCTTCAAATCCTTGTCGGAGATCGAGAACACTGCGTCGGCTTTGATCTCGATGTCGCGCACGATGCATTGCCGCGAATTGGGATAGCTCACCTTGGCGTCGTAGCGGCCGGGCTCGATGCCGGTGATGCGCAGCCGCTCGTCGTGGTCGACCTCCTTGTCCTTGTCGTTCAGGCACTGGTTCGGGCCCCAGTCGGTCTTGCCTGATGCCGCGAGCTGGAAGCCGGAGATCGTCTCGCTGGTCAAATTCCAGAGCCGAATGCCCTTGCCCTTGTCCTTGGTCTGAGCGAGCGTGGCGCCCGTCATCGCAATCAACAGGATGCCTGTCGCAATCAGCTGGCGGCGCACGGTGACCTCCCACGACAATCTCGTTGGACTTAGTTGATCACGAGTTCTCATTTCGTTTCAAGCTCCAACGCCGCAAGCTCCGCCCTGATCTCCGCCCTGATCCTGGCGAGCTCAACTTCGTTCCGTTTCGCGCGCGGAATCGCGATCGGCACCTCCTGCACGATGCGTGCGGGGCGGGGCGACAGGAAGAACAGGCGGTCGCCGAGACGGATGGCATCTTCGAGGCTGTGGGTGACGAGCAGCGTCATCACGGGACGGCTCGCCACCAGCGTCGCGATCTCGTCGCGCAGGCGTCCGGCGAGGGCGTCGTCGAGCGAGGCGAGCGGTTCGTCGAGCACCAGCAGATCGGGCTCGACTGCGAACGCACGGGCGAGCGCGACGCGGCGGGCAAGGCCCAGCGACAATTCGCCTGGAAAGTGACTGCGATGCGCTTCCAGCTCGAGGATCCTGAACAGCTCCGACAGCTTGCCATCGGTGACGTCGGGCGCTGCCAACCGCACATTCTGCTCGACCGAGCGCCACGGCAATAGCCGCGGCTCCTGGAACACCATGCCGATCCGCGCCTCCGGCGGGCGCGCGACATGGCCGTCGAAGTCGCGGTCGAGCCCGAGGATGATGCGCAGCATCGTGCTCTTGCCGCAGCCTGAGGGGCCGACGAGCACGCCGACCTCGCCGAACTGAATCGCGAATTTGATCGGCGCCAACACCTGGTGCGGTCCACCCGCAGCGCTCCGATAGGTCTTGCCTGTGATGTCGACCTCAAGCCGCACGGGGTCGCCACCGCGTTGCGCGGGCCTCGAACGGCTGCACCAGCGCCGTCTCGATCACGAGCACGACCGCGGCGAAGGTCAGGGAATAGGCGAGCAGGCGCGGCGTGTCGAACAGCTGGAAGGCGACGCCGATCTCGAAGCCGACGCCGTTCGGCCGTCCCAACAGCTCGGCGACCAGCACGATCTTCCAGACCAGCGACAGGCCGGAGCGGGCGGAGGCCGCGATATAGGGGGCAAGCTGCGGCAGTACGACATGACGGAAGGCGCGCCAGCGCGGCATCGCAAAGACGCTCGCCATCTCGTCGAGCGAACGGTCGAGTGCGCGCGTGCCTTCGCGCAAGGTGACCACCGCGGTCGGCAGCTTATTGATGGCAATCGCTGCGATGGCCGCGGCCTCTGTGAGCCCGGCCCAGATATAGGCCAGCACGATCACCACCAGCGCTGGCAGGTTGAGCAGCAGGATCAGCCAGGGATCGCCGAGGCGGTCCGCGAGCGTCACCCGTCCCATCAGATAGCCGATGGCACTGCCGACCGACATCGCGAGCACGAAGGCGAGCGCAACGCGCGCAAGCGTGGCGCCGAGATGCAGGAACAGCGCGCCGGACGCCGCTTCCGCGATGATGACGTGGAGCACGACAGGCGGGGAGGGCAGTTTTGCACCGCCGACGAACAGCGCGGCTGTCCACCAGATCGCAAGCAGCAGGGCAATCGACAGAAGGCGCAGCACCTCAGTCTCCGGGGACGGCGTGGTAGAACGTGCCGGGATCGAGCTCGGCCGCCGGCCCGACCAGGTCACGGCCGCCGGTCTCGGCCAGCACGCGATAAAGCACGCGCGCATCCGCCTCCTCGTCACTGATGCTCCGGCGCGGAATGCCGTCGCGATAGCGGTCGCGATACGTTTTCAGCATGGCCGGATCGCTCGCGCCGGTGAGCGGGGCGATCTTGTCCCAGGCCGCATCGGAGGTGACCAGAAGCTGCTTGGCCTTGCGGGTCATGGCGAGGAAGCGCGCCACGGCGTCGCGATGGCTGGCGGCCCAGCCCTCATCGAACACATAGCCGACCGCAGAGACCGCGCCCTTGGCGCCGAGGTTCGGCAGGATGTCCTCGATGCCGGCGAGGCGGCGGAAACCTTTTGCCTCGAGCTGGGCGCAGAAATTCCAGAAATTCACGCTCGCATCCATCTCGCCGTCGAGCGCCTTGGCGGCGATCAGGGGCGGCGCGCCATAGACGATGGCCGCATCCGACTTGAGGTCGATGCCGTCCTGCTTCATCCGCGCCTGCAGCAGCAGCCAGCTCTTGTCGATCGGGCCGCCGCCGACGCCGAGTTTGCGTCCCCTCAGATCGGCCAGCGTCTTGATCGGCGAGGATGCGGGCACCATCACGGCGCCGAGCGCACTGGAATAGGGATAGAAGGTCAGCTTGGCGCCGAGCGCGCGCTCGCGCGACACCCAGAGCCAATCCGACAGCATGATGTCGGCATTGCCGGCACGCATCGCAATCTTGCCGGCCTCGGGGCTCGCAAGCTCGGTGACCTCAAGCGACAGGTCGGCCTCCTTGTCGAGCCCGGCCGCGCGGATCGTCGCCAGTTCCCAGGAGAACGTTCCGGTCTTCTGCACCGCAAGGCGGATGACATCAGCGGCGTGGGCCGCCGTGCCCAGCGCCAGCATCATCGCCAGCACTATTGTTCGTGCCAGAACTCTCATCACCTTGTGAGCCATTTCCTCGGATAGAGTGCTTCTCAGGACAATAGGCATAGCATAGCTTCCATCGCAACCAGCCGGGAGGATGCTCATGAACTTTGCGGGACGTTTACGACCTGTTGTCGCCGCTATAGCTATGCTCGCGGCGACCGGCTATGCGGTGCGAGCCGAGGAGGCCAATGATTATCCCACCTCAGCGCGCGCGGAATATGTCTATGGCTGCATGAAAGCCAATGGCGAGACGCGGCAGGCGATCGAGCAATGCTCCTGCTCGATCGACGTGGTCGCCTCGATCGTCCCCTATGAACGCTATGTCACTGCAGAGACCGCGCTCAGCATGTCCCAGGTTCGCGGCAATCTCGGTACCCAGTTCCGGACCTCCGAGCAGGCGAATGCGGCCGTGAATGATTTGCGCAGGGCGCAGGCCGAGGCCGAGGTGAGGTGCTTCTGATTTAGCCCTGTCATTCCGGGGCGGTCCGAAGGACCGAACCCGGAATCTCGAGATTCTCAGGTGCGCAATTGCGCACCATAGTTCGGCTCTTTGAGCCGCCTCGGAATGACAGAGGGAAACAAGGACTACGTCCCGGACTTCTCCACGTCCCACTCGTTCCGGAACACGTGTCCGTCCGTGTCCTTGGCCTCCGCGCGGAATCGCTTGGCGCCGTTGGAGACATAGGTGAAGCGCAGATTGGGATCTTCCGAGATCGAGATGCCGCCTTCCATCGACAGCACCGGGCTGCCATCCTGCGTCAGCTTCAGCTGGTTGATGAAGAAAGCGGGGATATAGAGCTGGGTGACCTGATCCATCTGCAGGCCGGAATTGTTGGGATGGCCGATCATGATCTGGGCCTCACGGATGCGACTCGCAGGCAGGTCCTCGCGCGCGAATTGCCGGTAGCGCATCTGGCCGAGGTGGTTCTGGGCTTCCTCCGCGTTTTTCCCCGCCGGCGCCGAGCAGCCGCCTGAGGCCTTCACATAGGTCTTGGAGACGTAGAGCTGGCCGTCGCTAAGTTCGGCGACCGCATGCACATCGGTGTAGTTGTTGACGCGCACGCGCGTGGAGATTTCGCTGACATTGGCATCTGCGCCAAGCTCAAACTTCGCGGCCATCGGCGCCGGGTTGCGGTCGATCACCAGCGTGATCGAGCGGATGCGGCGGCTGTCAGCGGGCGACAGCTTGCTGCGCAAGGTCACCGGCACGATCGCTGCATCCTCGGCGCGATAGGGCATCTCGACGGCGATGACCTCAGTGCCGTCGTTGATCGGACGGTTGTTGAAGATATCCTGCACCAGGCCGGGCCAGGGATCGTAAGCCTCGTCGGCGCTCACAGGCAGCGCAAAGGCGATGCCTGTGAGCGCGGCGATCAGCGGCAGGCGGCGTATGAATCCCATCATGATCAAGGTCCTATGCGGACGAGGCGAATATCAGGGCGAAGGTAGCGCGCCCACTACTCCCATTCAATTTCAGAAAATGCTGCGGTTGCGTTGCGGGCGTTGTAATCGTCGAACAGTTCCCAATGCGACCGCTCCGTCGCGGCGGCCTTCTCGGCCGCGGTCCGGATCGGCTCGCCCGTCTTGTTCGAGGTACGGACGTCCGACAGCAGCGTCGTGAGATAACGCCGCTCGTCTGACAGGGCGGCAGGCCAATCGCTCACAGGGCCGTGACCGGGAATGACGCGGACCGCCGAAATGGCCTCCAACTGCTTCAGCAACGCAAGCCAGCCACGAAGGCTGCCGTCCATCACCGGGACGTGGCGGAGAAAGACGAGGTCGCCGGCGAACAACGTCTTCGTGGTTTCGTCGAACACGGTCAGATCGTTGTCGCTGTGCGCGGCTGGCCACGCCCGCAAGGTTATCAGGCGCGATCCGAGATCGAGCGTCATGGTGTCCTTCACCAGCAAGGTCGGCGGCACGATCTTCACGGGATCGATCAGTTCCCCACCCATGATGCGCCTGAAATTGTCGAGATAATAGGGGCCGCGCCTCGCCAGCGCCTGCGGCAGCTTGCTGTGGCCGACGAAGCTGGTCCCGTCGGCGAGAAAGGCGGCATTGCCGAACACATGGTCGGGATGGCCGTGGGTGTTGATGACATAGCGGATCGGTTTCCTGGTGTGGGCCCGTACCGCCGCCAGCAGCGCCTCGCCTTCGCGCAGGCTGCCGCCGGTGTCGATCACGGCCACTGCGTCCTCGCCGACAATGAAGCCGACATTGGCGATATCGCCTTCGTTCTCACGGGTCATCAGGGCGATGGTCCCGGAGTGCACGAAGATTCCGGTCGCGACTTCGCTTACAGGCAATTCGGCTGCCCCAGTGCGTGCTAGCGTCGCGAGTCCAAGCAGAGACAGGGCTGCGATCTTTGAAACGAGCTGCGACACTTTTCCGCCTCAGTTCAGGATTGGCCTCATTGCACTGCAACACAACGAGCCAACACCAAGTTGGCAACAAAGAGCGTGCGTCCTGCCTTGCATGGATAGCATTCGAGGGAAATGAGGAGGAAGCGCGATGGAGGCCGGACGACATCGTCGCTGGTTGGTTTCACTGTGCGTGATGGCGGCATCTTGTGCGATCGGCGGCGTTGCCCGCGCGCAGACGAGCGATGGTGGCGATCTCTCGTTCGAGCTGGTCGATCCCAAGGTGCTGCGGGTTTGTGCCGATCCGCGCAACATGCCGTTCTCCAACGAGAAGGGCGAGGGCATCGAGAACAAGCTCGCCGAGCTGTTCGCCGACAAGCTCGGCAAGAAGCTCGACTACGTCTTCTTCCCGCAAGCCACAGGCTTCGTGCGCATGACGCTGGGTGCGCATCGTTGCGACGTCATCATGGGCTTCCCGCAGGGCGACGACATCGTGCAGGGCACCAATCCCTATTACCGCACCACCTATGCGCTGGTTGCGAAAGAGGGCAGCGGGCTCGAGGATGTCGACACGCTCGAAGATCCCAGGCTGAAGGGCAAGCATGTCGGTATCATCGCCGGGACGCCGCCGGCGACCAACATGGCGATTGCCGGGCTGATGAGCGACGCCAAACCCTATCCGTTGATGATCGACACACGCTACGACAATTCGGCGCAGGCCATGATCGACGATCTCACCTCGGGGAAGATCGATGCCGGCGTGCTGTGGGGGCCGATGGCGGGGTACTACGCCAAGAAGGCCGGCTCGCTACACGTGACGCCGCTGGTGAAGGAAAGCTCAGGGCCAAAACTGGTCTATCGCATCGGCATGGGCGTGCGCGCCGCGGATCAGAACTGGAAGCGGCAGCTCAACAAGCTGATCCAGGAGAACCAGGGCGAGATCAACAAGATCCTGCTCGACTTCGGAGTGCCTCTGCTCGACGAGAATGACAGGCCGCTCGGCGTGGAGGCGGCCAAGAAGACGCCATGAGAGGGCCCCTTGCCGCTGCGCTCGTCGCCGCCGCGCTGGTGGCGCAAGTGTTGGTGCAGCAAGTGTTGGCGCAGCAGGTGTCGGCGCAGCAAGGTCAGGCCCGGCAGCAGGAGCCGTTCGAGCCGGAGGGCTATCGCACCGACAATTACCGCGCGCCGGTGCCGGCGACGCTGGAAGGCGCGCGCGTGCTGACGACGGCGGATGCCGAGACGATCTGGCGGGCGAAGAGCGGTGCTTTCGTCGATGTGCTGCCGCGTGCACCGAAGCCGAAGAGCCTTCCCGCGGGCACGGTGTGGCGCGATACGCCGCGGAAAAATATCCCGGGCAGCATCTGGCTGCCCGACACCGGCTACGGCGCGCTGCCGCCTGCGATGGATGATTATTTCCAGCGTGGCCTTGCGCAGGCCTCGCACGGCGACAAGGCCGCGTTGCTGGTGATCTATTGCCTCGCCGATTGCTGGATGTCCTGGAACGCCGCCAAGCGCGCGCTGGCCTACGGCTATGCCAACGTTGCCTGGTATCCTGACGGCACCGACGGCTGGGAGCACGCGAGATTGCCGATGGAGGACGCGCAGCCGGAGCCGCGGCCTGAACAGTAGGCCCGGCTCTCTCCCCGTCATTGCGAACCAACGGGGCCGCGCTTCGCGCGGACCCGTTGGCTCCCAATGACGGCGTGGGTAGGAGCGTCGCTCTACTGCTTCTGCAACTTCGTCAGCGTGCTCGCCCCGTCGGTGTCGGTCGCGGTGAACGTCACCCTGTCGCCGGCATGGACGGCATCCAGCATCGCAGCATCCTTGGCTTTGTACTGTTGAAGCGCGCCGGCGCCGCCGGCACTGCCGCCGACCGTGCCCTTCTGCATCTCCTGGATCGAGATCGTATTGTTGAGCCTGTTGATGCTGGTGACCATTCCGGTCTTGTCGTCAGCAAAGGCACTTGATGCGAGCACGGTGATGGCCGCAGCGCCTGCGAAAATGAATTTTGCTGTTCCCATCGAGGCCTCCGGCGTTTGATTCACGGGACAAGCCATCCTAGATCGATTTGGTTCCGGCAGATAGCGCGGCAAACATTAAGGATCGCACTGATATCGCGGGAACTTTTATGAAAGCCGTCAGCAGGATTGACGTTATAAGGCTCGCGCTATTCCATTTCCTGCTGGATCACCCGGCCGAGCGCGAACAGACGCTGATCGATCGCGGTCGGAACCTCGCAGACGAAGCGCACCACCTTGCGGCGGTCCTCGAAAATGCGGGTCTCCCAGATCAGCTGGTTGCTCATGGCGTCGACCTTGGCGTCGTCGCGGGGCGTTGCGTCCTGGAGTGCCTGGAGCTGGATGGTCTCCTCGCGGATCTTGTCGGCGGCCTCGCGCTGCTTGCGGCTGACGCGTTCAAGCCCGCTCATGACCTGGGAACGCTGGGCGTTGAGCGTGTCGAACAGGCCGGCGAACAGCAGCTTTGCGTTCGCGGTCTTGTCGGCGGCGCCGGCCAGGAACTCCTTCACCGACTTCTCGGCCTCGTCCAGCGGCGTCTTGCGCGCCGCGAGCTTGGCGACCAGCGCACTGACCTTGCTGTCGTCCTTCCACTTGCTCTCGGCGTCGCCTAGCTCCGGACCGGCCCAGACCGCGGCCAGCGAAATCTCCGGAACCTTGGCCTGCGCACAGGGCCAGTTGGGATAGCGCGGATCGGCGGCGCGCGCCGCCGTGGAGACCGCGAACGCAAGGGCCGCCAAGGCAAGGGCTCGAACCATCATCCTTCGCCTCCTGCAGGCCCGCGCCGCGCCAGTCCGCGCGAGGGATCATAGGCGAAAATCGCTGCCGTCATGAAGACGATTGTGCAAGCTCCGACCACGGCGAGCGAGATCCAGTTGATCTGTCCATACAGCGCGAAGCGGATCAGCTCCACCGCATGGGTGAACGGGTTGGCCTGGCAGACATAGGAGAGATAGGGGCTGCCCTCCTGCACCCGCCAGAGCGGGTAGAGCGCGGATGAAGCAAAGAACATCGGGAAGATGACGAAGTTCATCACGCCGGCAAAGTTCTCGAGCTGCTTGATGCCGGAGGAGATCAGCATACCCAGCGAGCCCAGCATCAGCCCTGACAGGATCAGCGCCGGCAGCACGGTGAGGTACCCGATCGGAGGCGGGGTGATATCCCAGAACCAGGCGATGATCAGGAACGCATAGACCTGGAGCAGCGATACCGCCGTGCCCGCGAGCAGCTTGCAGAACAACAGGAAGCCGCGCGGCAACGGGCTCACCAGCAGCGTGCGCATATTTCCCATCTCGCGGTCATAGACCATCGAGAGCGAGGACTGCATGCCGTTGAACAGCTGGATCATCGCCATCAGCCCGGGCGCGATGAAGACCTCGTAGAGGATGTAGGTCTCGTAGGGCGGGATGATGGAGATGCCGAGCACCTGGCGGAAGCCGGCAGCGAAGATGAACAGCCATACCAGCGGCCGCACCAAGGCCGAGACGAAACGCTCGCGCTGATGCAGGAAGCGCAGGCCCTCGCGCCAGACAATGCCGGTGAGGCAGGTCATGTACTCCTGTAACGAGAAGCCGCGCGGCGCCTCGCGCGTGGTGATGCTGCTCATGCACCGCCTCCCGGCATCACTTGCGCGCCCGTCAGGCGCATGAAGGCGGTGTTGACGTCCTGCGCGCCGGCCTCGGTGATGACGCGGTTCATCGGCCCCTGCGCCAGCACCTTGCCCTGGTGCAGCACGACGAGGTCGTCACCCGGCATGATCTCGTCGAACAGATGCGTGGCCCAGAGCACGCCGATGCCTTGCTCGGTCACGAGCTGACGAACATGGCTGATGATGTCGGCCCGCGCCTTGACATCCAATCCGACGGTCGGCTCGTCCAGCAGCAGCAGGCGCGGCCGGTGCAGCAGCGCGCGGGCGATCTCCAGCCGCCGCATCTGGCCGCCGGAGAGATCGCGCACCTTGCTGCCGGCACGCTCGCTGAGGCCAATGCGCGCGAGCAGCTCGGCGCTGCGCGCCGCCGCCTCGCGCCTGATGATGCCGTGGAGCGCCGCGTGATAGAGCAGGTTCTGCGTCAGCGAGAGGTCGAGATCGAGCGTGCGCGGCTGGAACACGACGCCGAGCAGGCGCAGCGCCTCGCCGGGGCTCTTGCTGATGTCATGGCCGAAGATGCCGATGCGCCCCGATTGAATGCCGAACAGCCGCGTGATCAGCGAGAACAGCGTGCTCTTGCCGGCGCCGTTGAGCCCGAGCAGGGCGGTGAAGCTCGCCGGCTGGACGTTGAAGGAGACGTCCATCAGCGCCCGGCGCTGGCCGTAGGCATGGCTGACACCGTCGATCGACAGCGCCGGCACCGCGGCGGGATTGGGCCGTGGCGTCTGGCGCGGTTCGGCAACAGGAGCGGGGCTGGTCATGGCGCGATCCCTGGCGCGATCCCTGGCGCGATCGTGATGCCCCAGGGCAGTTCGCCCACCTGAATGGTCTTGATCACCTTTTGCGCGGCGACGTCGATGACGGAGACGTCGTTGGAGACGCCGTTGGTGGTGAGCAAATATTTCTCGTCCGGCGTGAAGGCCATGTGCCAGACGCGCTGGCCGACCAGGAGATATTTTGTGACATTGCGCGTTGCGGTGTCGACCACGGCGACGCGGTTGGCGGGCCCGAGCGCGACGAACGCTGTTTTATCATCCTTGGTCATGCCGATCCCAACGGGCTGGATTGCCTCCTTCCGCAGGCCCGGAATTTCGAATGTGACCTTGCCGATCACCTCGTGCTTCCCGGGATCGACGATCGAGACGGTACCACCGATCTCGGAGGACACCCATAATTCGGAAGCGTCGCGCTTGTAACAGGCAAAGCGCGGCCGCGCATCCACCAGCACGTTGGCGACGATCTGGCGCGAGGCCGTGTCGATGAAATGCGCCATGTTGGTCGTCTCGGATGTGTTGATCAGGGTCTTGCCATCAGGGCTGATGGTCATGCCTTCGGGCTCGACGCCGACCTGGATATCGCCGAGGCGGGCGCGCTTCTCGAGGTCGATCACCGTCACCGTGTTGTCGTTCTCGTTGGCGACATAGAGCGTCTTGCCGGCGGCATCCTGGGTGAACAATTCAGGGTCGGGGCCGGAGGGCAGGGTGTCCACCACCGCTTGCGTCCTTGCGTCGATCAGCTGGATAGTGTCGTCGTCGCCGACCGCCACCATCACGAACTTGCCGTCGCGCGTGAACTCGATGCCGCGCGGGCGCTGGCCGACCTTGATGGTTTTTGTGACGGTCCAGCTGTCGGTGTCGATGACAGATACCGTGTTGCTTTTCTCGTTCGAGACATAGGCGATGAAGGCGTGCGCGGGCGCTGCCGCCAGCACCAGTCCGGACAGCAATCCCGCACGCAACATCCGCATCCTCATTTCAGCTTGCATTTGCTCTCCGGGCGATCGTAGCCGAGCGTGTCGAGCTCGGAGACCTGGTGCAGAAACCCTTCCTGCGGCGACACCGACACCACCATGCGGCCGTCGACCAGCAGGATCGGCTGCCGCAGCTGCAGATTCCAGTCGCGCAGTGTCAGCCTTGTGCCCTTGAACGCGGCGACCTCGAAATTCGGTCCCTTGATGAAGTCGGTGACCTTCTTGACGTCGCCGGAATTGGTCCGCGAGGTCGCTTCGCCAATCATGCGCACCGCGGTCCAGGCCTGCATGTCGAGCGCGGTCATGCGGCGCGCGTTCAGCTTGATGAAGCGGTTCTGCATCTGCGTCGCGCCCCATTGGTCCTGCGCCGCATCCCAGCTGCGCGGCACGAGGCCGGCCGAGCCGGCGACGGGACGGGGATCCCAGGTACGGTAGGGCAGATAGGCGGCGAACACCTCGCTTTCGTCAGCGGCGACAAGCACGTCATAGGCAGGCGCCTGTTGCGTGAACACCGGCATCTGCCGCTGGATCAGCGTGACGCCGCTATCCGTGCGCCGCGCGCCGCCGGTGTCTTCAAATGTGCGCTCCTGCACGATCTTGGCGCCGAACCGTGCGGCCGCGCGCCGCAGCGCATCGGCATAGAGCTTGTCCTCGTCATGCGAGCCGACCACGAGCAGCCAGCGCGACCATTTCTTCCACACCAGATATTGGCCGAGCGCATCTGCCAACATCGCGCGCGTCGGCGCGGTGTGGATCACATTGCCGCGGCAATCGGCCTCGCGCAGCCGCTCGTCGATGGCGCCGGCGTTGAACAGCAGCGTGCCGCGATCGCGCAAGGCGTCGGCGACTTTCAACAGCGCATCGGCCGGCAGGGCGGCGACAATGAAACCGTTGTGTTCGGCCAGCGCGGTAGCAGCCTGGACCGGATCTTCGCCCTCCCTGATGCGGTGCTCCTCGAGCGCGAAGCGCTGGCCGAGGAATTTGCCTGTCGTGTTGTTGTCCTCGATCGCGAGCTTGGCGCCGGCAACGCCGTCATTCTCGGCCGGCTGCTCGACCAGCGACAGCGTCGATCTGGTGCCGGCTAAACCGAGATAGCCGACGCCGATCGTCACGGGGTCGGCCGCGACCGCTTGCGCCGCTGCCAGACACAGGCCGATCGGGCCGAGCAACCATCGGATCATGCTTCCTCCGCAACCTCCTCCCCGGCTTGACCGCCGGTGGAGAATTGTTTCTGTTCAAGCATGACCGATTTGGCCGGGCTTGCAACCCCGCATTTGGTCGTCGCAACACGAGGCTTGGAATCACGATCATGCGAGCGCTGATATATTTCGCAGCTTTGCTGCTGATGGGGTCGCAGGCAGCCGCCGATCCGCCAAAACTTGCCGTGTTCGATTTTGAGCTGATCGACACCAGCCTGCCCGGCGAGTTCTACGGCTCCAAGCCGGAAGAGGCGCGGCTCGATCGCATCAGCGAGCAGCTTCGCAAGGCGCTGGCAGAGTCAGGCAAGTTTCAGGTGCTCGATATCGCGCCGGTCAGGGATGCGGCCCGTCACAGCAATCTGCAGGCCTGCGGCGGCTGCGACCTCAAGCTTGCCGGACAATTGGGCGCCGACCTCGAGATCACAGGCATGGTGCAGAAGGTCTCGAACCTGATCATCAATCTCAACATTTACCTACGTGACGTGAAGACCGGCAACATGATCACGGCCGCCAGCGCCGACATGCGCGGCAACACCGATGAATCCTGGACGCGCACGATGAGCTATCTGATCCGCAACCGCCTGCTCGCGCCGAATTACGGAAGGCCGTGAGGTCTTCGCCTCTCCCCGGCCGTCATGCCCGGGCTTGTCCCGGGCATCCACGTTCTTTGTGCTGCGTGGCAAATCGTGGATGGCCGGGACAAGCCCGGCCATGACGCTGTGGAGACAGATCGTAGGGTGGGCAAAGGCGCACTTGCGCCGTGCCCACGATCGATCAATGATTCGAGACAAATCGTAGGCACCCTACAATACTGCGGTTGCGGAGATATACCCACAAGGGAGAAGGAAGAAGCTCACCCCTTCAGCCGCTCCGCATGCCAATGCAGATGGTCGCTCATGAAGGTCGAGATGAAATAATAGCTGTGGTCATAGCCCGGCTGCCGCCGCAGCGTCAGCGGGATGTTGGCCTTGGTGCAAACGGCCTGCAGCAGCTCGGGCTTGAGCTGCTGTTTCAGGAAATTGTCGGCCTCGCCGACATCGACCAGGAAGCCGGAAAACTTTGCGCCGTCCTCGATCAGCGCCACGGTGTCATGGCTGCGCCAGGCCTCCTTGTTCGGACCGAGATAGAAGCTCAGCGCCTTGATACCCCACGGCACCTGTGATGGCGCCACGATCGGGGCGAAGGCGCTGGCGGCGCGGTAGCGGTGTGGATTGCGCAGCGCTACCGTCAGCGCGCCGTGGCCGCCCATGGAATGGCCCATGATCGATTGCCGCTTGGCATCGACGGGAAAATGTCCCGCCACGACCTTCGGCAATTCGTCGGTGACATAGCTCCACATCCGATAGTTGCGCGCGAACGGTGCCTCCGTCGCATCGACATAGAAGCCGGCGCCCAGGCCGAAATCATAGGCACTGTTCGGATCGCCAGGTACGTCCGGGCCGCGCGGCGAGGTATCAGGGGCGACGAAGATCAGGCCGAGCTCAGCGCAGGCTTTGCGGAATTCGCCCTTCTCGGTGACGTTGGCATGGGTGCAGGTGAGGCCGGAGAGATACCAGACGACGGGCAGCTTGGCGCCTTCGGCATGCGGGGGAACATAGACCGAGAACACCATATCGGTTCCGGTCGCCATACTTGCATGGCGATACACGCCCTGCACGCCGCCATGGGACTTATTGGTCGAGACAGTCTGGATCGTCATGCCTGATGGCTCCGTGGCATCTCGCCACATCGAGAATGCAATGCGTGTGTGACCAAAGTTTGTGGCGCGCGTTCAGGCGACGCCGCTGTCGATCGCCAGCCGTACCAGCTCGACCGAGGTCTTCACCCCCAGCTTCTGGCGCATGATCGAGGAGGTGTTGGCGACCGTCTTGTAGGACGATTGCACCAGCCAGGCGATTTCCGACAGGCTTTTTCCGGCGCTGAGCAGCCGCAAGATCTCCATCTCGCGCGCGTTCAGCTTCGACAGCGGGCTCTGCGCCAGTGCGGGCCCCGCGAAGGCGATGCTGCGCGCGATCTCACTCGGCAAGTAAGTTCCGCCAGCGCCGACGGCGCGGATCGCCTCGACGAGATCATCGGGATCGCCGGTCTTGGAGACGTAGCCCCTGGCGCCGCATTCGATCGCGCGCGCGGCGAAGGCGGGGTCGTCGTTCATGCTGAACATGATGATGCGGGCATCCGGCGCGTGGGCGAGGATGCGGCGCGCCAGCTCGAAGCCGGAGACGGTCGGCAAATTGATGTCGATGATGCAGAGGTCGGGGCGCTCGACGATGAAGACGCTCTCGCCATCCTCGGCGTCGGCGGCCTCCAGGATCTCGATCTCGCCTTCGTCGGCCAGCACGGCGCGGCAGCCGGAGGCGACAATGGGATGATCGTCGACGATCAGAATGCGCATAGGCGTTCCCCGCGACAGCACCGGACTCTTCGGTTTCGCGTTTTCGCGTGAGTTTCGCGATTTCGCGCCGCATGATGCCGAACGAGAAGCTTGTCGGCCCATGCAACCCGGCCGGGATTGCTGTACGCTTCCGATTAGATATCGGGCGCTTCGCCCCTGTCAACGCTATTGGGCAGGCGCGAGCGATCCGCAGCGGGTACGGGCGAAAGCAATGTGGCAAAATCTTTCCTTGCGCGGGCGCATCAACCTTCTGCTGGCGCTGCTGCTTGCCCTCGGGCTCGCGGTCAACATCGCCCGCCAGGTCGCGGAAGCGGGGCCGCGCGTGCAGGCCGAGGACCAGAGCGTGATCCGGCTGGCGCGCGAATTCATCGAGATGATCGTTGCCGATCTCGACGAGGCGCCGGATCCCGATGCGAGGCTGAACCGGATCGCGCACGATCTGAACCGTCTGCGTCATGTCAGCATCGCGCTTCGCGATGCCGGCGGTAACCCGCTGACACCACCGCGGCCCGATGCCGATGACGATTCGTCGGGGCCGCCGGCCTGGTTCGTCAGCCTGGTTCATCCCGAGCAAACCGCCGTCAGCGTGCCTGTTACGGTTCATGGCAAGCCGGGCTCGCTGGTGATCACCTCGCATCCCAATGACGAGATCGCCGAGATCTGGGACGCCATCGTCACCCAGCTCGAGGTCGGCTCGGTGATCGCGCTGGTGCTGTTCCTGGTGATGATGACAGTTGTCGGCCGGGCGCTTGCGCCGCTCCAGTCCCTGGCGCAGACCATGGGCGAGCTCGAGGGCGGCGACTACGGTGCACGCGTTGCGCCCGGTGGCGCGCCTGAGTTGGCTGCGATCTGCACCAGGCTCAATCATCTGGCGGCGACACTCGGCGAGGCGGTCGAGGACAAGCGGCGCCTTGCCGAGCGCGCGGTGTCGCTCCAGGACGTCGAGCGCAAGGAGATCGCGCGCGAGCTGCATGACGAGTTCGGGCCTTATCTGTTCTCGCTGCGCGCCCATGCCAGTGCACTGGCGAAGCTGGCCGACGGACGCGCGCCGAGTGCTGACGCCGTGAGAAAACACGGTAGCGCGCTGCTGGAACAGATCAACGCGCTGCAGCAGTTCACGCGCCGCGTTCTGGAGCGGTTGCGGCCGGTCGGCCTTGCCGAGCTTGGCCTCGGCAAGGCGTTGGAATCGCTGTCGCGGCTGTGGCGGGAGTCGCATCCCGACGTCACCATCGAAACCACGATCTCACCCGCGCTCGGCGCCACCGGTGAGACGGCCGACCTCACCATCTATCGCGTCGTGCAGGAGGCGCTCACCAACGCGTTCCGCCACGCCGGCGCGACTGCGATCGTCGTAGTGATCGAGCCCGCGGAGCAGCCGGGCCGCGATGGTCGCTGCTGCGCGCGTGTGCGGGTCAGCGACAACGGCCGCGGCATGGAGCCTGGCCAGAAGCTCGGCTTCGGCCTTGTCGGCATGCGCGAGCGCATTCTGGCGCTCGGTGGCACGCTCAACGTGGCCTCAGGCGAGGGTGGCGTCACTGTGGAAGCATTGGTTCCAACCGCGGCGGCCTGATCGCGCCCGGTTCAAGCAGGAAAATTCCCGATCGGGAATAATTCCCGATTCCGTCGGGAAAACGGGTGCGGATAGCCTACGACCTTTTGTGGCTAGTGCATCAGGTGCCGCCGATTACACTCGTCTCAAACCATCAGGCGAACATGAAAACAGCCGGTGGTTACGGGTGGAACGATGGGAATGCGCTGGGCTGGACACACGCGAGGTCTCTTGGTGGCCTCGGTCTCATCAGGTCTGATGTCGGGATTCGTTCTCGCGACCGACGCGCGCGCCGCGCAGGACGAGGAGACCAACGTCCAGAATCTGCCGGCGGTCGAGGTGGTGGCGCCGCAGCCGGTCGCGCGTCGCGCGCCGCCGCGCCGCGTCGCGCGGACAGCTGCGAACGCAGGCAAACCAAGGAGTAGTGGCAGGATCTACGTCTATCCGACAGCGCCCGGCAGCGGCAGGGGTCTCGAGGTCGACAAGGTTCCGTCGGCGATCAACGCGGTTGACGCGGGCCAGATCAAGCGCACCGGCTCGCTCAACGTCACCGATGCGCTGCGCGACAACATCGCGGGCGTCAGCATCAGCGAGGTCACGGGCAACCCGTTCCAGCCCAGTGTCGAGTTTCGCGGCTTTATCGCCTCGCCCGTGACGGGCACGCCGCAAGGCCTCGCCGTGTACCAGAACGGCGTGCGCATCAATGAAGCGTTCTCGGACGCCGTCAACTGGGACCTGATCCCGACCGCAGCGATCAGGTCGGCGACGCTGGTGACCAACAATCCCGCCTTCGGCCTCAACGCGCTCGGGGGCGCGATCAATCTGCAAATGAAGGACGGCTTCACCTATCAAGGCGCAGAGCTCGATGTGATGGGCGGCTCGTTCGGCCGCATCCAGGGCTCGGCACAATGGGGCAAGCAGGTCGACCAGAACTATGGTGTCTATGCCGCGCTCGAAGGCCTGCACGACAACGGTTTCCGCAACTTCTCCCAATCCGACGTGCGGCGCTTCTATGGCGATGTCGGCTACATCAAGGGCGAGGCCGAATTCCACGTCAATGTGGGAGCCGCCAAGAACGATTTCGGCGCCAATGCCACCGTTCCAGCCGAGCTGCTCAATAATTACTGGGGCGCGACCTACACCACACCGCAGACCACTTCCAACCGCGTCGGCTATCTCAACCTGACGGCCAAGGCCGACGCGACGCCGACTTGGACGCTTGAAGGCACCGCGCATGTACGCCGGTACGAGCAGAAGATCGTCGATGGCAATCCCACCAATGTCGGCGAGTGCACGGCGGACGCGACGCTGCTGTGTTTCGGCGACGGTGCGACGCCCGCCAACGGCACCAGCGGCATGCAGCTTGGCAATCCCTTCGCGCCGGGCACGATCCTCGGCGAGATCGACCGCAGCTCGATCCGCTCGACCAGCTTCGGCGTCTCGGGGCAGGCCACCAACACCGATCAATTGTTCGGGCACGAGAACCGCTTCGTGATCGGCACCAGCTACGATGCCAGCACCACGCGCTACGATGCCATGGCGGAGATCGGCTCGATCGGAGAGAACTATGTCGTGACTGGTAGCGGCGTCTTCCTCGGGCCATCAGGCACGATCGCGACCGGGCTTGCCGGTCCCGTCTCGCTGCGGACGGTCAATCAATATAACGGCCTCTATGCGACCGATACGTTCAACGTCACGGATGCCTTCGCGATCACAGGGGGCGCCCGCTTCAACGTGGCGCGCATCTCGCTGGAGGACCAGCTCGGCACAGCGCTCAACGGCGACACCACCTACACAAGATTCAATCCGGTGATCGGCGGCACCTACAAGATCACGTCGGAGCTGACCGCCTATGCCGGCTATTCCGAGGCCAACCGCGTGCCGACGCCGCTCGAGCTCGGCTGCGCCGATCCGCACAATCCCTGTCTGATCGCAGCGTTTCTGGTCTCCGACCCGCCGTTGAAGCAGGTCGTGTCCAAGACGGTCGAAGCGGGCTTGCGCGGCACCAGGGAGCTGAACATCGGCACGCTCGGCTGGAAGATCGGCGGCTTCCGCGCCAACAACTATGACGACATCCTGGCCGTCCCCGTCCCTGATCGAACCGGCTTCGGCTATTTCAGCAATGTCGGCCGGACACGGCGGCAGGGGCTGGAGGCCGAGGTCGACATCAAGTCGCAGGCGCTTCAGTTCCAGGCGAGCTACACCTTCATCGATGCCCGCTTCCTCGACCCATTGACGCTCGGCTCCAACAGCCCGTTCGCCGATGCGGAGGGCCATATCCAGGTCTTGCCAGGCAACCAGATCCCCGCGATCCCGCGCCACCGCGTCAAGCTCGGCGTCGATTACGCCATCACCGACGAGTGGAAAGTCGGCGGCAACGCACTGTTTGTCTCCAGCCAATACCTCGTCGGCGACGAATCCAACCAATATTCCAAGCTGCCGTCCTACACGGTGTTCAACCTGCACACCTCCTACCAGGTCACCAAGAACGTCCAGCTCTACGGCAAGGTCGACAATGTCTTCGACGTCAGATACGCGACCTACGGCCAGTTCTTCGACACCGGCGCGCTCCCGAACTTCACGAACGGCGGCAACCCCTTCACCGACCCGCGCTCGCTGAGCCCGGCAAGGCCGCGCGCGTTCTATGCGGGGATGCGGGTGACGTTCTAGGGCGTTTACTCATACATCCGCCCGTCCTCATCATCCTCTCTGGCATCCTTTTGTTCGTTGCCGAGCTTGCCGGTGCGCGCGCTCACAAATCGCTGGACAGGGGGATGGCCCGGGCTCGTGACCGTCCTATGCCGTCACCAGCGGCGACCGCCGCCGCAGTAGCATCCGAAGCGCATGACCAAACCATCGTTTATCTTGAACAGGGGCCCCGGTTCCTGTGACGCTTTCACCCGGGCAGACCTTGTGGATACCGGGACTTCGGCATGAAACTGGCATGACGGCGCACTGTGAGACCCATATTCTTTCGCTTTGAGCGTGCACAAGGGGACAGTGTACAAGGGGGACAACGGTGATTAACGCTGGCGTAAGCCCGATAGCGTTGCGTGGTGATCGGCACGGCCATGATGTCGTTGTCGGCTTCACACCGGGCATTTCGTTCGCTTTGGTGCGACATGCACCGCGAGAGATGCTGCGCGTTTTGCGGTGCGGCCCTACCGTCAGCGTGGAAATGCATTGGCTGTCGGGAGAGCCGGGCATCTTCCTGCGATGCAGGATCGAGCTGAGCCCGAAAGACCAGTGGCGGTTGCGGCATCGGCGGCACGCCCATCAGGCTGCGAACCATCAATCATCCCAATTGGCGATCCTTTCAATGACGTTGCTGCTCGCCGTGTGCGGCTGGATCGTCGGTGGGGCCGAGGGAATGCAGCGGGCGCTCATGGGAAGCACGCCCCGTCCCGACGAAACGATCATCTCGCGCGAGAACATGTATCGCTGGTTCGGCGCCCACCTGCTGTCCCACGCCGAGGTGCCGGACCTGTTCGCCATTCTGACAAGGGTTTGCAGCCGGGCCGGCCTCGTGCGATTGCCGGATCTCTATTGCCTGCCGGCACCGCGCGACATGAATGCCTATGCGCTTGGTGGACCGGAACGCAGCGCCATCGTGCTGACCGAAGGCCTGCTGCGCGGCATGACGCGCGACGAAGTTGCCGGGATATTGGCCCACGAAGTCGCTCATATCCGCAACAATGACGCCTGGACGATGGGCTGGGCGACGGCGTTGCGACGCGCGATCGAGTGGACCTCGCTCGCCGGTCTCGCGCGGCTGCGAAGCAGCCATCATCTCACTGGCATGACATCAAGCCAGCCATTGGCGACGCTGCTGAGCGCAGCCCCGGCTCTCGGCCAGCTGCTCGGACTTGCGCTGTCGCGCGTGCGTGAAATGGATGCGGATGCAACGGCGCTCGAGCTCACCGGCGACTCGCGAGCGCTCATCGCCGCGCTCGACAAGCTCGAGCGCCATCACACTGGCTCTGCGCCAAGTCGCACGTCCGCATTTGTGAATGATCCGGCACGCTTGCTGCGCAGCCATCCCGCCACCTTCGAGCGCGTCGGCACCTTGCTCAACCTCGCGTACTAAAGCGCGTTGAATCGTCATCGCTGCAGTCGCTGAAGTTGATGCCGATGCACATCGGAAGGCTCGTTGACCAGGCAAAGAGTACTGACGAAAATCCCGGCTTGAAATTTTTGCGGAGTTTGATTGCTGCCAAAATATCGCCGCGCTTTCGCGAAACTATTTTGGCGTGAGTACGTTTTTCGCGTCTCTGCTCATTACAGTACCGGGGAGACACCAGCGTAATTGCCTAGCGTATGAGCGGACGTAAGACATAAGCGATACATCGTCGGCCACCATGCCGGTGAGGAAAATCCGCTCCACATCTCTCGACGGCTTCATTTTGCCGCTCTAAAATTTCCTACCGTCGGCTTGTCACTTAGTGGGGGACGCAACTCGCGCCTTCCATGCGGGCGACATTGCTTGCGGCTGAGACATCCGTACCAGACATTTGAACTCGAAGGTCCAGCGCCGTCGCACCGGCGCGACGGATCGCTATTGCCGGCGAAGAGGTCGCGTCTGCGACCGGCCTTCGCAGGATTCTTGGAAGGATTTTTGGAAGGGAAGGATTTTTGGAAGGGTTTTGGGCTGAGGGCACCAACCATCGCAAGGAGGCAAGCGATGACCTATTACGATACCCTGCAACAGAACCTCGCGCATGGTTCGCCATTCGGACAATTCGGGCCGCAACAATGGGGCTTGGGAGCATCGCAAGGCGGCCAGCAATATGGAGGCGGCGGCCTTGGATTGGGCCAGGCGGCCTATGGACAGCAACATGGTCAGTTCGGCGGTCAGCCGACCTTTGGCGCGTTTGGATATGGCCCCGGCTGGGGCGGGCAAACGGGCTGGGGCCAGCAATGGGGCGGACAACAGCGCCAGCTGTCGCAGCAGGACGTGAGTGAGGTCGTGCGGCAATTGATACCGGCGCTGCCTCAGATTCTCGCGCAAGCTCAGAACCCGTTCGCCAGCATAGGCTATGCGGCCTACGGCCAGGCGCCGCGGCAGCTAAGTCCGCAAGATGTGAGCGAGGTCGTGCGGCAGATCCTGCCCATCGTGCCGCAGATCGTGGGAATGCTGCAAAGCCAGCCCCAAATGCAGCATTCGGCCATGCATGGCGGTCCCGGTCAGGGGCAATTCGGAGGCCTCGGTCAATTTGGCCTCGGCTATCCAACGCAAACTCAGCCCACGCAGATGTGGGGCACCCAGTTCGGCGCACCGCAGTTCCAGGCGGCATTCGGCGGTGCTCAGACCAGCTTTGGCCAGCAGCGGCAACTGACGCAGCAGGATGTCGCCGACATCACCCGCCAGCTGATCGGCGTCATTCCGCAGGTCATCGGTAACCTTCAGGCCTACGGCCAGCAGCGGATGATCTGACTGCGCAGTAAGGCGCGACCGCCGCCAAAAGCGGCGGTCGCGCAGCGCATCCTCGAAGGAGAACCCTCATGTCGGATTCCAATCCCTCCGCTGCATCGTCACAGCGCCACTCCTCAGACATTCAGCAGCTCGTGGGCCTGCTCAGCAATTTGATGCCGCTGCTCCTGCGCCTGCAGTCTCAAGGGTTCGAGCAGCCGTTCCGAACCGTGCCCGGCAGCTTCCCGATGCCGAACCCGGTGCTCGATCATCAGGCCGCGGAAAGCATGATCGGGGACATGATCGCAGAATCATTACGTTCGCTCTCTGCCTATCTGGAGGCCAACGCGGCACAGCATGCGGGCCTCGAAAACTGCGTCTCGGTCGTCACCCAGGCAGCCAATAAGTTTACCGAGCGGGATTTTGCACAGGCCTTCAACCTGATCTATTTCGCCTATCGCGCGATCGAAGCCGCCCGCGCAGCCGATCCCCGCCTTCCGGTGCTGCGACAGGCTTCGATGGATCGCACGCAATCTTCCATCCACTGAAATCGAAGGAGGCGACGCCATGGCAATAAGCCCAGATGATGCGCGACCGACCTCAAGCGACAATCGACGTAAAGCAGTGCGCAGCACTCAATACATGATCGCCCCAGCGGGCCCCGGTGTCAGCGCTCAAACGCTGGCCGAACAACTCAACCAGTTCGGCAACATCCTGTGGACCCATGACCAGCGCGGCGTCAGTGGTCCGCCAATTGCGATCGTGCGCATGCCTGACGAAGCCGCCGCCGCCTTGCGCCGCTCCACGGCCGGCAGCCTGATCATCGAGCCGGATAGCCATCTGAGAGCTGCATCCTTTGTCCGCCCGGCCTCCTCTTTCATCCCGGCGGCCACGACGATGACCGCACTCGGGCCGGACTTGAAGGTGACCATCCGGGTCCTCGGCGAAGCAGGTGCGCCGGTCGAACAAGCAGTTGTGCAGCTCGTCGGCGAGCAGGCGTCAGTGCAGGGACGAACGGATGGGGATGGCAGCGTCGTTCTGACGCTGCAGGACGAAGTGCCGGAAACGATCGCCGCCGTATTCGTGAGCCCGCGCTCCGGCCATTGGGGCGTGTGGCAACAGCAGCCCAATATCGAGGCCGATGCGGTGAATACCCTCACCCTGAAACCGTTGCAACTACCTGGCGGGCTGGATTGGGGCGGCGAAGCGATGCGCTTCGATCAGATTCCGAACCAATGCCGCGGCGCTGACGTCAAGGTCGCTCTCATCGACGGCGGCGTGGCGACCAGCCACAAGCAATTGGCTGACATCAATCACGGTATCGATGCCAGGGGTGGCGACGAACGCTCGTGGTCCAATGACGTCACTGGCCACGGCACGCCTTGCGCGGGCATCATCCGTGCGGCTGCACAGGCAGATCACGGTATCCGTGGCTATGCCCCGGACAGCGAGCTGCATGTTTACAAGCTTCCAACTGATGCCCGCTGCAGCGACCTGATCGCGGCGCTCGATTACTGCCTGCAAAACAGTATCGACGTGGCGTTCGTCGGAGTCGGTTGTGAGCGCGGCTCCGTGCTGGTCGAGCAGCGCATTGCCATGGCCAAGCAGCAAGGCGTCAGCATCATCGCCGCTGCCGGCAACTCCGGAGCGGGCGTACTGTTTCCGGCCTGTTCCCCGCATGTCATGGCAGTCGGTGCTGTCGGACGGATGGGAAGCTTCCCGGAAGACAGTCCGCAGGCGGCGCAGGCCGCAGCTGCCACTGCGGCGGCGGGGGGGTTGTTCGTACCGCCGTTTTCCTGCCGCGGGCCCGAACTCGACCTGTGCTCGCCCGGTGTTGCAGTCATTGCCTGCCAGTCGCCGGGCGGCTACGCCGTCTGCGACGGCACCTCGCTCGCAGCGGCTCACGTTGCCGCGCTTGCAGCCTTGATCCTCGCCGACCACGCCGACTTCAAGGGCACCTTCATCGCCAAGGATGCCCACCGGGTCGAACGGCTGTTCCAGATTCTGAAGGATACGGCGCAGCCCGTCGGTCATCCCTGGCAGACTGGAGCCGGGTTGCCGGATGCGGCCCGCGCGCTCGGCGTCTGGTCCGATCAGCCGCCCCTTGCCATGCCTCTGAATGCCGGACTCCGCGAGATGCGCAGCGCCATTCGGCAGCTCGACCGGATGCCATTCGGCGCAAGCCAGGCGATGATATACGAGCCGCCGCGCGGCCCGGCCAACGTGACGCGGCTTCCGCTGAATCCGGCCCCTCTGGCGTTCCGGGCTGCCGGCGCGGGAACGGCGACGGTGCATGAACTCAGAGCAGCGATGACGCTCGCGGGGCTTGCGGAGGGACGGTAGAACATGATCGGGACCCGCAGTCCCTGATGATGCCAGCATACGCCTGTTTTGCCCGACGGAGCAAACGGTATTCTGTTTTTCGGAAATCTTGTGCTCGAACAACGAGCTCATGCGCGATGATTGGTCATCCCGATCGCATGGCGCATCAAGCCATTGATTTCGCTATCCCCGGCTACTGTGCATGGGGTTGTTTTCGGCTCACGCCGCCGTCACCCCTCGAGCGGGGCCGCCGTGAGGCTTGCCTGGGTCCGGCCCTTGGCCGCGCTGACGCGCTGCCGGCGCTGGACCAGGTACTGGTCGGCGAGCACGCCGATCAGGATCACCGCGCCCATCACGGCGAAATTCAGCGAGCTCGGGATGCCCAGGAGATTGACCAGGTTCTGCAGCACCTGCAGCAGCACGGTGCCGAGCACGACGCCGACGATCGAGCCTTCGCCGCCGCGCAAGGAGCAGCCGCCGAGCACGGCCGCGGCGATGGCATAGAGCTCGTAGAACGAGCCGTGCACGGCCGGCGAGATCGAGCGGGTGTACATCGCGAACAGGATCGCAGCGAACGCGGTCAGCCCGCCGCAGATGACATAGGCCGAAACCATCACGCGCTCGGAGCGGATGCCCGAATAGCGCGCGGCCTCCTCGTTCTTGCCGACGGCATAGAGATAGCGGCCGAACACCGAGCGGTGCAGCAGCACCCACGCAACGACAGCGACGACGATCAGCGCCACGATGCTGTGCGGGACCGGAAAGCCGAGCACATTGGTGCGGCCCGCGGTCAGCCATTCCAGCGTCGGGAAGCTGGCGCCGAAACCGAAGCCGGCGGTCGCGTCCTCGGTGTAATAGCGCGCCGCGCCGCGATAGATCAGAAGCCCGCACAGCGTCACCACGAACGGCTGGATATGCATCCGCGTCACCAGCACGCCGTGCACGAGGCCGATCACGAGGCCGCTCGCGATGATCGCGGCAACGGCGAGCATCCAGTTGACGTCGTGATTGACGATGAGATCGATGAAGAGAACGCCGAGCAGGGCGATCACCGATCCGACCGAGAGCTCGATCCCGCCGATGATGATGACGAAGGCTTCCGCGATCGAGAAGATGCCGAACATCCCGACCTGGTTCAGCGTGTTGGAGAGATTGCCGACGTAGAGGAAACGCGGATTGATGAAGGCCACCACCGCGCCGACGACGAGGATCAGGACCAGCAGGCTCAGATCTTTCTTGTTCAAGGCACCCTCATCTCAAACCGCGTGGCCGACGGCCAATTGAAGCACGTTGTGCTCGCTGAACTGGCTGCGATCGAGGAACCCCGAGATCGCGCCCTCGTGCATGACGGCGATCCGGTCGCTGACCCCGATCACCTCTTCCATGTCGCTCGAAATCATCAGGATCGCGACGCCGGCGTCGGTCAGCCGGCGCAGCATCTCGTAGATCTCCTGCTTGGCACCGACGTCGACGCCGCGCGTCGGCTCGTCGAAGATCAGCACCTTGGGCCGCATCGACAGCCATTTGGCCAGCACGACCTTCTGCTGATTGCCGCCGGACAGCGAGCCGACAGCGGTTGCAACGTCAGGCGCGCGGATCTTGAGCTGCTCGCGCTGGATCCGCGCGTTCTTGGTCTCCTGCGCGGTGTTCACCAGGAGGAAGCGCAGATAGGACGCCAGATCCGGCAGCGAAATGTTCTCGGCGATCGACATGTCGAGCAGCAGCCCGCAGCCCTTGCGGTCCTCCGGGATCAGGTAGATGCCATGGTCGATCGCCGCGCGCGGGTTGGTCACGCGGATGGCTTCGCCGTTCAGCTTGATCGCGCCGCGGCGGAGCGGATCGACGCCGAAAATAGCGCGCGCCAGCTCGGTCCGGCCGGAGCCGACGAGGCCGGCCAGCCCCAAAATCTCGCCGCGGCGAACCGAAAGGCTCACCGTGCGCTCCGGATAGGTGTCGGTCACGGCCTCGACGATGTCGAGCACGGCTTCGCCGGGCGGGGCGGCCGGCGGCACATAGAGCGATTTGAGGTCGCGCCCGATCATCAGGCGGATCATCGCGGCCGGCGACAGCTCGGCACGGGTCAGCGAGCCGACCATGCGTCCGTCGCGCAACACCACCGCGCGGTCGGCGCATTGCATCACCTCGTTGAGGCGATGGGTGATGAAGATGATGCTGACGCCGTGCGCCTTCAGGGCCGCGATGACCCGCATCAGGCGGTCGGTCTCGGAAAGGGTCAGGCTCGATGTCGGCTCGTCCATGATCACAAGGCGCGCATCGAGCGACAGCGCCTTCATGATCTCGACGAGCTGGCGCTGGGCCAGCGATAGCTCGGCGAGAGGCGCGTCCGGCGCGAAATCGGCCCCTAAGCGGTCGAGCAGCGGCTGCGTCCTGGCGTAGAGCGCCTTGCGGTCGATCAGCCGCAGCGGCCCGCCATGCACGGGCTCGCGGCCGATGAAGACGTTGCCGGCAACGTCGAGATTGTCGAACAGGTTGAGCTCCTGATGCACGAAGGCAATGCCCGCGGCGATCGCCTCGGCCACCGTCAGCGCGCTGCGCTCGACGCCGTCGACGCGGATGCGGCCGCCACTCGGCTCGACCACGCCGCCGAGCACCTTCATCAAGGTCGACTTGCCGGCGCCGTTCTCGCCGATCAGCGCGATCACCTCGCCCGGCGACACGGCAAGGCCGACGTGGTCGAGTGCGACCACGCCGGGATAGCTCTTGCTGATGTCGACGAGTTCGAGAAACGGCTCAGTCATTGAAGGCTGCGGGCAACGCCCGCGCGTCTCCTACTTCTTGAGCATCGCCTTCATCGAGGCCATGAAGTCGTCGACATTGCTCTTGTCGATGACCTTGCCGGGCACGATGATGATGCCGCCCGCGGGTACGCCGGACTTGTCGCCCTCGATGTACTTCGCCATCAGCTTCATGCCTTGGTAGCCCCACTCGAACGGCTGCTGCACGACGGTGCCGGCGATGGCGCCTTCCTTGACGCCGCCCAGCGTGATCGGATCCTCGTCGAAGCCGATGATCTGGATCTTGCCGAGCTTGCCGGCCTCCTTCAGCACCTCATAAATGCGCGGGGTGTTGTAGGAATAGAAGCCGACCAGGCAGCTCACGTCGGGCATGGCGGCGAGGATGTCCTCGACGTTACGTTTGGCGCGGGTCTGATCGATCTCGTCGCCGCGAACGTCGACCAGCTCGACCTTGGAGCCCTTGATGGTCTCCTTGACGCCCTCGATGCGCTCGCGGGCGTTGTCGGCGCCGGGCAGGCCGACGAAGCCGACGCACTTGCCGCCGTTCGGCAGCGCCTTCAGCATCAGCTTGCCGGCGTCCTTGCCGAGGTCGACGTTGGACGAGCCGATATAGGCGATGCGCTTCGAGTTCGGCGCGTCGCTGTCGGTGGTGAACAGCAGCGTCTGCGAAGCGATCTTGTTGAGATGCTCGACCTGGTTCTTCGGATCGACCGCGCTGACCATGATGCCGGCGGCACCGGCGGCGACGAGGTCGTCCATCATGCGCTGCTGGACGGCCGCGGCGGCCTGTTCCGGATATTTGAGCTGAAGATTGTAGTTGGGCAGCTCGCCCTGGGCTTTCTTCACGCCGGCTTCCGCGATCTTCCAGAAGTCGGACGCGCCGTTGACGACGAAGGCCAGAACCTTCTTGTCGGCCGCATCGACCGAGCCGAGACCCAGAGACATCGCGAACGCGACGGATACACCTGCGAGCAAGAGACGCTTCATTATCATCCTCCCCTTTGGCGGTCGGCCCTTCATGAAGGCCAACTCTGCTTCAGCCCGAACCGGGCACATGCCTCATCCCCCTCATTGGACGCACAGGTCGGCCGCCAATCCGCAACTTTGCGGCAGGGGCGGGGTCACCGGCCGGCCCATGAGGTGAAATGAGGCGCGTACCTCAACCGTAGCAAAAGCACGTCGAGCGTGCAACAGCGGGCGTTATTCGCGCGAAGTCCCCTCGAAGTTCGCCTCTCCGGCGTTCATCCTCCTGAACATGTCCAGGGAACTTGAGGCCAGAGGGACCGGATTCGTACGGGCCGGCTCATTAACCGGGCTTTAGCGCTGATCGTGCGGATGAATTGGCGTAGCGAGACGAGGGGAGACGGCCCATGCTGAGGGACGGGACCTACGCGGCGTGGTACAAGACGCCATTCGACCAGGGCACCGGCATTGTCCATGTCGCCGATGGCCAGATCTGGGGCCGCGACAGCCTGATGACGTATCACGGCTCCCTGCAAATCGATGGCGACCGTTTCACCGCGACCGTGTCGACGAAGCGTCACACCGAAGGACGTGACACGGTGTTCGGCGTCTATGATGAACTTACGCTGGACATCGAGGGCACGTGCCCCGGCAAGATCGCGACCTACACGGCGACGGCCGCGCAGGCGAGGGGAGTCGTCCTCCAGGGAACGCTCATTCTGGCGGAACAGCCGGCCGCGCCCGAACGGACCGAGGAGGTCCCGGCGTTCAATCCCGCCAGGCTGCCAAAGCTGCCGAGGCGCTCGCCCTGAGCGCGGAAGCCATCGCGCCTGCTTTGATATCGCGGGTCGGGACAGCGCAGTTCCGCATCCACAAATCTCGGCGCCGGCGCTTCTCAAACCGCCTGCACCCCGGCATGGTGCCGCCGCATCAATCTTTTCGGGGCAGCATCAATGTCGGACAAGGTCTCGCGTCGCCAGTTCGCGAAAGTCGCGGGACTCTCCGCAGCAGCAATCGCAAGTCCCCTTGCAATGGTCGAGGCCAAGCCGGCAGCGGCGCCGCGCAGCGGGAGTAGTTTTCCGCCGGGCTTCCTCTGGGGTACGGCGACCTCGTCCTATCAGGTCGAGGGTGCGGTCGAGGAGGACGGGCGAGGGGGCTCGATCTGGGACAAGTTCGTCCGCATCCCCGGCAAGATCGAGGACGGCACCAATGGCGATCGTGCCGTTGAGCATTATCATCGCTACAAGGACGACATCGCACTGATCAAGGAGCTCGGCTGCAAGGCCTATCGCTTCTCGGTGGCCTGGCCGCGGGTGTTTCCCGATGGCGACGGCAAGCCGAACCCCAGGGGACTCGACTTCTACAATCGCCTGATCGACGAGCTCCTGAAGAACGGCATCGAGCCGTGGCTGACGCTTTATCACTGGGACCTGCCGCAATCATTGCAGGATCGCTTCGGCGGCTGGCGGTCGACCGAGACCTGCAAGATCTTCGGCGACTATTCGGCCTATGTCGCCGAGCATCTGACCGATCGCGTCAGGAACGTGTTCACGCTGAACGAGAGCGGCCGCTTCGTCTATTTCGGCTACGGCATCGGCATCGATGCGCCCGGCCTGACGCTGCCGCAGGCCGACGTGAACCAGATCAGGCACAACAGCGCACTCGCGCATGGTCTCGCCGTGCAGGCGGTGCGCGCCCATGGCCGCCGCGGCACGCGCGTCGGACCTGCCGAGAACATCGATGCCTGCATTCCCGCGATCGACACGCCCGAGAACGTCCGCGCCACCGAGATCGCGCTGCGTGAGTTGAACGCCGGCTATCTCAACGTCATCATGACGGGCCGTTACACCGACGCGTTCCTGAAATATGCAGGCGCCGATGCGCCGAAATACACCGACGCGGAGTTGAAGGTCATCGGCTCACCGGTCGACTTCCTCGGCCTCAACATCTACGCGCCGCAGCATTATATCGTCGCCTCCGACCAGGGCGCGGGCTTCATGCCGCTGCCGATCCCGAAATCCTTTCCGCACATGAATTCGGATTGGCTCCGCGTCGGCCCCGAGACGATCTACTGGGTGCCGAAGCTCGCGGCAAAGATCTGGAAGACCGATGCGATCTATATCACCGAGAACGGTGCCTCCGGCGAGGATCAGGTCACGCCCGACGGCAAGATCTACGACACCGACCGCATCATGTACTTGCGCAACTATCTGGCCCAGCTTCAGCGTGCCACCGCGGAAGGCGTGCCGGTGCGCGGTTATTTCCTCTGGAGCCTGCTCGACAATTTTGAATGGGTGTTCGGCCTCAACAAGCGCTTCGGGCTCTACCACGTCAATTTCGACACCCAGGTGCGAACGCCAAAACTCAGCGCGAGCTTCTACCGCAACGTGATCGCGAGGAACGCGGCGGGGGCGTGATGGGATCAAAAATGCAGAAGGCCGTCATGCCCGGGCCTCCACGTTCTTTGTGCCGCGTTGCAAGGCGTGGATGGCCGGGACAAGCCCGGCCATGACGTCGCGGATGCTTTCGTGTCGCGGAAAATGCGCGTGAGGCGCGTAAACACCTCGCATTGACTCCGCCTCCCCCGTGATTCAAAACCGTCCTCAACACGCATAACAAGAGGACAACGTCCATGACCGACGCGCTGATCATCGATGCCTGCCGCACCCCGCGCGGCGTCGGCAAGGCCGGCAAGGGAGCTCTCTCAGGCATTCATCCGCAGCAATTAGGTGCCACCGTGCTGCGCGCGCTGGCCGATCGCACCGGGATCAACACCGCCGATGTCGACGACATCGTCTGGGGCTGCAGCGCGCAGGTGGCAACGCAAAGCGGCGATCTCGGCCGCATGTCGGCGCTGGATGCCGGTTATGACGTGCGGGCCAGCGCCGTGACGCTGGATCGCTTCTGCGGTTCCGGCATCACCAGCGTCAACATGGCGGCGAGCTCGATCATGGCGGGCGCGGAAGATCTCGTCATCGCCGGCGGCTGCGAGATGATGTCGATGGAGGGGCGCCGCGGCGGCGGTCCGATGATGATGGACTCCGGCAATCTGCGGCTTCGCGCCAGACATCCGCAGTCGCATCAGGGCGTCTGCGCCGATGCGATCGCGACGCTGGAAGGCATCACCCGGCAGGACGTCGACGCGCTTGGCCTCGAAAGCCAGAAGCGCGCCGCGCAGGCGATTGCCGGCGACCATTTCAAGAAGAGCCTCGTGCCCGTGCATCGCGAGGACGGCAGCCTCGCCCTCGACCATGAAGAATATCCGCGGCCGCGGACGACGATGGAAGGGCTGGCTGCCCTGAAGCCGGCGTTCCCCGCGATCGCCGACTATGCGCTGGACGACATGGGCACGACCTATCGCGGCCTGATCCTGCAAAAATATCCCGATCTCGACATCAACTTCGTGCACCACGCCGGTAACTCGTCTGGCGTTGTTGACGGCGCCGCCGCGATCCTGCTCGCATCGCCGTCTTACGCTAGAGCGCACGGCCTTAAAGCCCGCGCTCGCGTGGTGGCGATGGCCAATATGGGGGACTCCCCGACCTTGATGCTGAACGCGCCGGTGCCGGCGACGAAGAAGGTGCTGGCGAAGGCCGGACTCACCATCGACGACATCGACCTGTTCGAGATCAACGAGGCCTTTGCGGTGGTGACCGAAAAATATATCAGGGATCTCAAGCTCGACCGCGCCAAGGTCAATGTCAATGGCGGCTCGATCGCACTCGGTCATCCCATCGGCGCGACCGGATCGATTCTGATCGGCACCGTGCTCGACGAACTCGAACGGCGCGACCTCAAGCGCGGTCTCGTCACCATGTGCGCGGCCGGCGGCATGGCGCCGGCCATCATCATCGAGCGCGTCTAGCACGCCGCGGCCCCGTAAAAAGCAGGGAAAAACGTCGCAGGGCGACGATCAAGCCTTATTTTTCAGGGTGGATCGTGCTTCTCCTCTCACAAAGAGGCCGGTCGTCGCTTGTCGAAAGCATCGAATCAGCTTTAGCAAGGCAGCTTGCGGGCCTTTGAAACAAGGCAAAAACCGCTGCGCGAGGCGCCATCCGCTCTGGAAGCCGCTAAAATGCAGGGTTTTTTGTCTCAGGGGGCCAAAAAAGCCCGTAAAACCGCGACAAAACTGTGCAGAAGGCTACAGGCCTTCGCCGGTTGGTCTAATATGCAACCGGCAACGAATCAGAGGAGACACGATGCCAGCCCAAATGTCCAAATCGCAGTTGATCGAAAAGATTGCGACCGCCACTGAGCTTTCCAAGCGCGACGTCAAGAGCGTCATGGAGACGCTGACCGACGTCGGCCACAAGGAGCTCAAGAAGAACGGCCTGTTCCTGGTGCCGGGCTTCGCCAAGTTCGTGGTCATCAAGAAGCCCGCGACCAAGGCGCGCAAGGGCACCAACCCGTTCACGGGCGAAGAGATGATGTTCAAGGCCAAGCCGGCCCGGAAGATCGTCCGCGCCCGCCCGGTCAAGGCGGCCAAGGACGCCGTGGCCTGATAACGCAAAGGCCCCCTCGATAAGGGGGCCTTTTGACTTGGGGCAGCCGCGAGGGCCTGAGACGGAGGGCTCAACCCTTGCGGCGCTTCACCCGGACCGGGATCGGCTGAAGCCGCGGCTCGGGTCCAGAAAGCGCATCGCGCACCCGGTCGATGGCTCGACCCAGCAGCTGGCGCAGCTTCTGCGTTGTCCGCGATCGCTTAGCGTCTTCCAGCAGTTTCTTCATCGCATTCACTCCGCCGCTTCGACCTTCGCGCCGACTTCCGCCGGCTCGAGCGCGGCGGCGATGGCCTCGTCGACACGTTCCAGCCAGATGAATTCGAGATTGTCCCGCGCGCTCTTCGGGATGTCGTCGTAATCTCGCTTGTTGCGCGCTGGCAGCATCACCCGCTTCAAGCCGGCCGCGGCCGCAGCCACCACCTTCTCCTTGATGCCGCCGACCGGCAGCACCAGGCCGCGCAGCGAGATCTCGCCGGTCATGGCCGTGTCGCTCCGCACCGTGCGATTGGTGAGCAGCGACGTCAGGGCCGTGAACATCGCAACGCCCGCGCTCGGTCCGTCCTTCGGGGTTGCCCCCGCAGGCACGTGAACGTGGATGTCGCTCTTCTCGAACACCGAGGGATCGATGCCGAGCTGGCTGGCTCTGCTCTTCACCAGCGTCAGCGCAGCCTGCACGCTCTCGCGCATGACTTCGCCGAGCTGGCCGGTCAGGATCATCGCGCCCTTGCCGGGCACCCGCGTGGCCTCGATGAACAGGATGTCGCCGCCGACAGGCGTCCAGGCCAGGCCGGTGGCCACGCCCGGAACGCTGGTGCGCAGTGCGATCTCGCCCTCGAAGCGCGGCTGGCCCAGTATGGCCGCGATGTCCTTTGCCGTGACCACGACCTTTGCGGTCGTGCCTTCGGCAATCTGCACCGCCGCATGGCGGAACACCTTGCCGATCTCGCGCTCGAGGTTACGCACGCCGGCCTCGCGCGTGTAACCCTTGACGATCAGCTTCAAGGCCTCCGGCTCGATCTCGGCCTGGTCGGGCGAGAGGCCGTTGGCCTCCAGCTGCCGCCGCACCAGATAGCGCCGCGCGATTTCCAGCTTCTCGTCCTCGGTGTAACCGGCGAGGCTGATCAGCTCCATGCGGTCCAGCAGCGGACCCGGAATCTGGTCCAGCATGTTGGCGGTCGCGATGAAGACGACACGCGACAGGTCGAAGGGCACGCCCAGATAATTGTCCCGGAACGTTCCGTTCTGCTCGGGGTCGAGCACCTCCAGCATCGCGGCGGAGGGGTCGCCCTGCACGCCACGGCCCATCTTGTCGATCTCGTCCAGCATCATGACGCAGTTGCGGGCGCCCGCCTTCTTGATGCCCTGGATGATGTTGCCCGGCAACGCGCCGATATAGGTGCGCCGGTGGCCGCGGATCTCGGCCTCGTCATGCACGCCGCCCAGGCTGACGCGCACGAAGGGACGATCCATCGCGCGGGCGATGGACTGGCCGAGCGAGGTCTTGCCGACGCCAGGCGGGCCGACGAAGCAGAGGATCGGCGCCTTGCCCTGCGGCGCGAGCTTGCGCACCGCCAGATATTCGATGATCCGGCTCTTGATCTTCTCCAGGCCATAGTGATCCGAATCCAGGATACGACGTGCTTCCTTGATGTCGATCGGCTTCTCCGCGGGCAGCGCCCAGGGCAGCTCGATCAGCCAGTCGAGGTAGGTGCGCACCATGCCGGCTTCACCGGCCGCCTCGGGCATGCGCTCGTAGCGGCGCAGCTCCTTCTTGGCATGCGCCTCCGCCTCCGGCGGCATGTGCGCCTTGGCAATCGCAGCCGTCAGCTCGGCGACTTCGGCGGCCTTGCCGTCGCCTTCGCCCAGTTGCCGCTGAATCGTCGCCATCTGCTCGCGCAGGATCGCCTCGCGCTGCCGCTCGTCGAACGAGGCGCGGGTCTTCTGGCCGATTTCGTTGGAGATGCGCAGCACCTCCAGCCGTTCGGCCAGGTGCTTCGACACCTTCTCGACGCGCAAGGAGAGGTCGATGGTCTCCAGCACCTCCTGCTTGTCCTGTGGCTTGATGTCCATGAACGACGTCGCCAGGTCCGCCAGCGCGCCGGGCGCACTGGTCGCTTGGAACATCGCGACCAGCTCGGGCGGGGCCTGCGGCAGCAGCTCGATCGCCTCGATGGCCTGGCGCTGCAGGTTCAGCGCCCGTGCCTCGATCTCGGGTGAGGTCGTGGTCGGCTCGGGGATCTGCTGGAAACGCGCAGCCAGGAACGGCGTCCCCGGCAGGAAGTCGAGGATACGCGCGCGCTGCACGCCCTGGCAGACGATGTGATGTGTGCCGTCGGGTGCGGTGATGTAGCGCACGATGTTGGCGATGGTCGCGACCTTGTAGAGATCATCGGGGCCGGGCTCGTCGATCTCGGGGCTGCGCTGCAGCACGATGCCGACCGGCCGCTGCTCGCGCAGCGCCTGCTGGGCGGCGGCGACGGATTTCGGCCGCGCGATCGCGATCGGCGCGATGGCGCCGGGGAACAGCACCATCTCGCGGACGGGGATGATGATCAGGGCGTCTTCGGGGATCTTCACGTCAGGATTGGTCTGTGCGGTATTCATCTGTTCGGTGGCCATGATCGACCTCAGGATTTGGCGAGGCGCAGCGCGACGCAGCCGTCCATCACGAAGCGGCTGATGGCGTAGCGGCCAAGGGGCAATGCAATGCGGCGCTCAAAGCGTCCCTGCGGCAGCTCGAGCCGGTGGATGCGGGCGTTGCGAAGTTCCGGCGGCAGCGTGCGCTGGCCCGAAATGACCAGCACCCCGTCATGGATGACCGTCTCGACATTGTCCGGATTGACGCCGGGGAGCGCGACCAGGATCAGAAGCTCATGCTCGGTCTCGAGCACGTCGATCGGCGGCTCCCAGCAGGCGTCCTGACGGCCGAACTGCTGCCGCATGCGTTCGCCGCGGGTCAGCTGGTCGAGGGCCTCGGACAGCATCCAGTCAAAGGGATTCTTGGGTTGCATGGCAAAACTCGGAAGAAGGCGCTGCGGTTGGAAAACGGGGATATGGTGATGGTTCCCGCAAATTCCAGCATCGCGCGTTAGCGGCATGCCTGCCTCTCGAACGGGAGCAGGCTCTTGCGCCAAGCCCTTGCGCCAGGCCCTTCGCTCAGGCGCATCGGCGCCGCGAAAGATGTTCCGCGGCGCCGGAGGCAACAATTGGGCGGGTGGTCGAGATCAGGCGGCTTCGCGGTATTCGGCCTCCGCTTCGAGGTTGATGACCGACGTGGCGAGCTCGGTCAGGGTGTGGTCGGTCGCCTCTTCCTCGTCGAGCGTATCCTGCAGCAGCCTTGCCGCCTCGGGCATGCCGAGCTCCTCGGCCCAGGTGCGAAGTGTGCCGTATCGGGAGATCTCGTAGTGCTCGACGGCCTGCGCCGCGGCAAGCAGGCCGGCGTCGAGGGCAGGGGCGTTCTTGAAGTCCTTCATGATCTCGGCGCCCTCGTCGGTGATGCCGTTGATCGCCTCGCACGGCTTGCCGCGCGCGGGCTTGTCCAGCATCCCGAAGATCTGCTCCAGCCGTTTGACCTGGCCCTGCGTCTCCCGCAGGTGCTTGTTGAAGGCGGCCGCAAGGTCCTTCGAATGCGCGGCCTTGGCCATCTTCGGCAGCGTCTTGATGATCTTGTTCTCCGCGTAATAGATGTCTTTCAGCGTTTCCAGGAAAAGGTCGCTCAGCATCTTGGGCACCCGACGCGGGCGGCGCGATGCGGCCTTTTTCGCGGGTGCACGTTTCTTTGCTTTCTTCGCCATAGGTCCTCCTCATGAGGCGACATGGAAGGCTCGTCCTTCCTCAATCCTCTCGCGATCAAGAGCCGGGGCAGGCAAATGTTCCTCGCGAAGGCCTGCGCGAGCCGCTAGGGCTGGCCGTCGATGCCCACCCGGACGCCAAGCCATGCTCGACTTCGCCCTGTCCGCCTTCGTGACGCTGCTGCGCGCGCAGGCCCGGGCGCACCGGAAATGCAGTGCTCTCGCCGGTGCTCGGCATGCTGCTGGTGGCCTATTCGGTGCAATTCGTGATCAACGACATTGCGGCTGTCCGGGCCGGCCTGTCGCAGCCCCGCGACGAACTGTTAATCTGTTGATTTTACAATAAATTCATGACCAGCGCGGGCGCGTCGGCAATCCGGCGCCCGACAAGGGCCGCTTTCGCTTGCACTGCCATATTGCTTTGACGTACTTCGGGTCTAACAAGAGACCATCGCCAAGAAGATCACCAAGAAAATCGTCAAGAAGGTCGAGATGAAATCGGGATGTCGATGACAGCGGACGAACTCGCAAAGAGACAGGCCATCATCGACGCCTGCCGCCGCATGAATGCGCTCGGCATCAACCAGGGCACCTCAGGCAATATCAGCGTGCGGCATGGCGAGGGGCTCCTGATCACGCCCACCAGCCTGCCCTATGACACCATGACGCCGGACCAGATCGTCTTCATGGCGATGGACGGCTCGCATGCACCTGGCCAGAAGCCGTCCAGCGAGTGGCGCTTCCATCTGGACATCCTGAAAGCGCGCACTGAGGTCAACGCCGTCGTGCACGCCCATCCGACCTATTGCACCATCCTGGCGATCATGGGCATGGAGATCCCGCCGGTGCACTACATGATCGCGGCGGCCGGCGGCGACAGCATCCGCTGCGCGCCCTATGCCACTTTCGGGACGGTGGAATTGTCCAAGCACGCCGTGTGCGCCCTGGAGGGGCGGCTCGCCTGCCTGCTGGACCATCACGGCATGATCGCGATCGGCCAGACGCTCGACAAGGCGATGTGGCTCGCCGTCGAGGTCGAGACGCTGGCGCGGCAATATCACGGCTGCCTCCAGATCGGTAAACCGCCGCTGCTCTCGAGCGCCGAGATCGAGCGGGTCCGTCAGCGCATGGCCGGCTACGGCCTGTCGGAAGGGTAGGGCTCGCAAGCGGTGTTCGCGCGGATCAGATATTTCGTCGACGGCAAGGGGACCAACCGCACGATGGTCCGGCTGCGCGCGCTGTTGCGCAGCAACGAATTCTACCTGATCCCGCTCGCGCTCGTCATCGGCACGCTGGCCGGTGCGATCGTGACCCTGATGGCCGTGATCGCGCAGATCGCCCATGTCGTGATCTACGGCATTCCGATCGACGTACGCCTCTCCGCCAACGCCTATATCAATCCGTGGGCGGCGATGATCGCGCCGGCGCTCGGCGGCCTCATCCTCGGCATCATGGAATGGTGGCGACGGCGGCTGAAGATCTCGAGCGCGGTCGACCCGATCGAGGCCAACGCGCTGCGCGGCGGCAATCTGTCGATGCGCGACAGCGTGGTGGTGTCGAGCCAGACGCTGATCTCGAACGGCTGTGGCGCCTCTGTCGGCCTCGAGGCCGGCTACACCCAGATCGGCTCGGGCATCGCCTCCCTGTTCGGCAAATTCTTCAATCTCCGCCGTAACGATCTTCGCCTGATCGTCGGCTGCGGCGCCGCCGCTGCGATCGCCGCGGCCTTCGGCGCGCCGATCACCGGCGCGTTCTACGCCTGCGAGCTGATCGTCGGCGTCTATTCGGTCGGCAGCGCCGCGCCGATCCTGGCGGCCTCGCTCGCCGGCGCGCTCACTGCGCAATGGCTCGGCGGCGCGCCGTACTCCATCGAAATACCGAAGGTCAGCGCCGTCGGCGTCGAGCAATATCTGGCGTTGATCGGGCTCGCACTCATCACCAGCGGCGTCGGCATTGCCGTGATGCGCTCCTCGCCGATGTTCGAGCGGCTGTTCAAATGGCTGCCGGTCTGGCTGCGCCCGGTGTTCGGCGGCCTCATCGTCGGCAGCTTCGCCCTGGTCACGCCGCAGGTGCTCGCGGCCGGCCACGGCGCCATGGTGCTCGACCTCTTTCACGACATGACGATCGGCCTGGTCGCGATCATCATCGGGCTGAAGGTGACAGCCTGCCTGATCTCGCTGGCCTCGGGCTTCCGCGGCGGTCTGTTCTTCGCCTCGCTGTTCGTCGGCAGCCTGATCGGAAAGTTCTTCGCCGCGGTGCTGCTCTTGATCAGCCCGAACTTCGCGATCGATCCGCTGGTGGCGATGCTGACGGGCATGGCGACGCTGGGCGTTGCCATCGTCGGCGGTCCGCTGACCATGTCGTTCCTCGTGCTCGAGATGACCCGCAATGTCGACGTCACCGCCGTGGTGCTGGCCGGCTGCATCGTCACCTCGATCTGCGTCCGCTTCATGTTCGGCCACTCCTTCTCGACTTGGCGCCTGCATCTGCGCGGCGAGACCATCCGCAGCGCCAATGACGTCGGCTGGCTGCGCAACCTCACCGTCGAGCGTCTGATGCGCTCCGACGTCGCCAAGGTGCCCTCGAGCACCACCATCGCCGCTACCCGCAGCGAATTTCCGCTGGGATCGCGCCCGGGCGTCGTCGTCGTCAACAACGCCGACGAATATGTCGGCCTGGTCCTGCTGCCCGATTTGTTCTCCAGCGACCTCGACACCATCGCCGACGACATCCAGATCATCGAGCTTGCGCGGCTGACCGAGATCGTGCTGATCCCGGAAATGAACGTGAAGTCGGCCATGGCGGTGTTCGACGAGGCCGAGGCCGAAATGCTGGCGGTGGTCGATTCCACCGACAGCCGCAAGGTGGTCGGCTTCCTGACCGAGACCACCGCCCGCCGCCGCTATGTCGAGGAGATCGACAAGGCCACGCGCGGCGTACTGGGTGCATTGTCCTGATCGCGCCAAGGCAAGTTGAGGCTGGCAAGTTGAGGCTGGCAAGTCGAGGCCGGCACGCCGGGCGGACTTGCCAGATCGTTCACAACCTCTAGGCTAGGGACCGGCGGCGGGGCTGGCCCCCGGCCGCATCCAGCGACGAGGGACGTGCGATGTCGGACACGCTTCGCCTGTTGCTTGCCTTGCTCGAACTCGGGCCCCGGCTGAAGGATCTGCTGGCCGACAAATGGCCCCCTTACGCCGACGAATTGCAGGAATTGGCCGGTCGCGCCGGCAAGGGCGAGGATCCGGCCAGGCTTCGCCAGTCGCTCGACCTGCTGCTCGCGCGGCTGCTCGCAGAGGCGCCCGCTACGGAGCTCGTCGCGCATGTGATGGAAGACACGGCGGCGCCCGCGCCCGCCACCGAGACCGTGACCCGCCGCGGCCGGGTCTCGCCGCTTGTCGTCCCTGATATCGTCGAGTCGACCACGGATGAGGCGACCGGAATCGTCACCATCCCCGTGTTCTACGGCACCGACCGCGCCCGCGGCGACGACACGCCCGCGCGCTATTTTGGCGCTGCGCGCGGGACGCCGTCATTCGGGATCGCCGAGGTCAGCGTGCCCACGCGTGGCCGCGACCTCGGCGAGCTCACCAGTCCGAGCTGGTGGCACCTCGAATTCTCGGCCAATCCGGAAAAGCATGTCATCCTCAAGTCGGTGGGCGCGCTGGGCAGGGACGCCTTCGTCACCACCTTGAAGGATTCGCTTGCGGCGGCGGATTTGCACGACGTCCTGATCTTCGTACATGGTTACAACGTCACATTTGAAGACGCGGCGCGGCGCGCCGGGCAGCTTGCCGTGGATCTGAAATTCGCCGGCAGGACGCTGCTCTATAGCTGGGCGTCGGCGGCGGACACCAGGAAGTACACCGTAGATGAGAGCACGATCGACTGGTCGCGCGATCATTTCGAGGCGTTTCTCCAGCTCGCGCTCGGCGAGATCGGTGCCGGCAAGGTCCACGTCATCGCTCACAGCATGGGCAACCGCGCCGTGATCAACACGCTCGAAGGCGTGACGTCCTGGCGGTTGCCGGCCGATGCCGCAAAGCTCGGTCAGATCGTCTTTGCCGCGCCTGATATCGACCGCGACCGTTTTGTTCAGCTCGCGGCAAAATTCAAAGGCTGCGCGGCGCGCGTCACGCTCTATGCCTCGTCGCGTGACGTGGCGCTGCTGGCCTCGAAATTCGTGCATGGCTATCCCCGGGCGGGCGAGGCTGGCGAGGCGCTGACGATCGTCGACGGCGTCGACACCATCGATGCCTCGCTGGTCGATACCAGCCTGGTCGGACTGCGCCATTCCTATTTCGGCGAGAAGCGCTCGATCTTGAACGACATGTTCAGTTTGATCGTGCAGCAACTCGCGCCCGACCAGCGTTTTGACCTCCAGGCCGCGGGCGATGCGGTGCGGAGGTACTGGAGCTACAGGGCCTAGAGGCGTACTATCGGTCAAAGCGTGGCAGATTGCCGCGATCACGAAACCATTGCAGTGCCTTGCGCATTATATCGTGTTTCCATATCGCCTTTTTGGCGAGAGCAGAGGACGCGAAGATGAGTGACAGGTCGGTGAAATTGAGAAATGGCCGCAGCACTGTACTGGCCGCCTTCGCCGGTCTTGCTCTGGCCGTCGCGTCCGTCTCGCCGTCGGCTGCCGGATCGCCGGCAGCGGCCAAGGGTCCAGCCAAGGGTCCGCCCGCCGCCATGGCCGGGCAGGGCTCATCCGACGCGACCGATTTCAGCGCCGCGCGCCGTCATCGCTATTACCGGCGCGGGCCGAGCGCTGCGGGCCTTGCATTCATGGGCGCCGCGGCCGGTTTGATCGGAGGCGCGATCGCCGAGAGCCGGCGCCAGGAATACTACGACAATTATTACTATGGCGGCCCGCGCTATTATGGTCCAGGCTATGGCTACTATGGTGGACCGCGCTACTACTACGATCCGTATTGATATGGCCACGGACTCTCCCCATCGTCATTCCGGGGCGATGCGCAGCATCGAGCCCGGAATCCATCGGGCCCAAGTCACGCTGTGAAATGGATTCCGGGCTCGCGCCAAGAGGCGCGCCCCCGAATGACACGGAGAGGCCGGCGTGTCGCCCTCTGTCAATCCACGTGCGCAAAAATATTCCACTTTACCGAAATTCGGAAATAGCGTATGTATGGCCCATCCCGGCTCACCTTGAGGGGCGATCGTAGTCGTCACGTTTGCGAGCCGGGGATGCGGTGGACACGGCAGCGTCGGCACGAGAGGGTGCGGGCAGAGCGGGTAGTCCCTGTGAGCCCGAGACCGCGTGTGGATGAGCGGCGCTGTTCGTTCGTCGTGCCAACAGGCTTTCGGCGCGTGTGCACACTGCCGAAAGCCCCTGCGGCACCAGGCGAACGCGCATACGGCAAAACCGTGTGGTCCATGCTGCAAGCTCTTTTTCTCGATGCTCTACAAATGAAAAAGCCCCGCCGAAACAAGCGCTTCTGAAACTCTGGCGAAGAGGACGGCGATGGCCGCCGAAAGGGCTCGGTCCCAATAGGCCCCATTCCCGGCCTATCGAGCGCGCCGGTTGGCGGCGGCGAATTTCATGGTGGTGATCGATACGTCGAGAGGTCCGGCTGCGAAAGATAGGCCAGCATCTTCATCTCTCGCCGTCCCCGCGTTACGGTGTCGAGCACCAGACCGGATGACACGGACAACATCGCCATGATCATTAATCCCATCGACAGCACAGCCGTTGGCAGGCGCGGCACCAATCCGGTCTCAATGAAGGTGATCAAAATTGGAATGGCCAGAATGACTGAAGCGAGCGCAAGAACGATCCCGATGGCCGTGAAAAAGCGCAACGGCCTCTCCGAGCGGTAGAGCCGCAACATGGTGCCGAGGATACGAAAGCCGTCACGCCACGTGTTGAGCTTGGAGAAGGACCCTTCCGGGCGAGCGTAGTAGGGCGTCGGCACCTCGGCAACCGGTAGCGACAATTCCAGTGCGTAGACAACAAGCTCTGTCTCGATCTCGAATCCGTCGGATAGAACCGGAAAGGACTTCACGAACCGGCGCGAAAACACGCGATAACCCGAGAGGATATCCTTGAACGTGTGACCAAAAGTCGATGAGAGAACGCTTGTCAGCATCCTGTTGCCAGCGCGATGGCCTCGTCGATATGCAGCGTCGGACTGATCGACTCGGAAACCGGCGACCATGTCAAGATGGTCGTCGATCAGCTTTTCGATCATGCGTGGCGCGCTTGGCGCGTCGTAGGTGGCATCACCGTCCACAAGCACATATACGTCGGCATCGATATCGGCGAACATGCGGCGCACCACGTTGCCTTTGCCCTGCCGATACTCACTGCGGACATTGGCTCCCGCGTCGCGGGCGGCGCTGGCCGTGTGGTCGCTTGAATTGTTGTCATAGACGTAGACTTCTGCCGAAGGCAGAGCCTTGCGGAAGTCAGTAACGACCGTCGCGATCGTTGCTTCCTCGTTATAGCAGGGCACTAGAACGGCGATGCGGAAGGGCGGAGATGTCATTTACGGAAGTGCTTTGAGGCTTGCGGCTTCTAGCGAGACAGGCGTCGGCGCGGCAGCTTTTGCAGAGAGGATCAGTCCAGCAAAGCACACGCTCCAAAGCGAAAGCATCGCAATCGGCACAATGTAGTAGGGAGTAAAGATCGGGTGGCTTAGAAAAAACAAGAGATTGATGGCGAGATTGCCCGCCACGAGGAGTGCGACCCTTCGGACGCCGTTCTCATCCGTCCGCAATAGCCATGTGATCCAGCTCACAGCAAGCAGGATCAGCACGGATTGAATATCTCTTGCATATTCGCCGAGGACGCCGAGGTCGAACGCTGGGGCGATCACGTCGGCGGTACCGTACGTCGTCGCAAAGGGGCTACCTGCGTTAATGGCGTTTGCAATCAATGTTGGGGCCATGCCGAGCACGAACGCAATCCCAAATCCCATGGTCTGTGCGAAGGCGCTGGGTTTGCGCGAGCGCAGCAACGAGATTCCAAGGACTAGGAAATAACCCGATCCAAGGAACAGGTTGGCCAATCTAAGATTGACCGACAATCCGAGCAGCAAGCCGATGACCATCGCCAACAGGTTATTATCGCGCTCCTCTGCCATCCATCGTGCGGTTAAGAACCCTGCGAGTGCACAAATCGCCATCGTCGGCGCGATCGAGTAGCTGGCCTTCGTAGGATTGATCATCAGCACCAGGGCCAGAGTCCCGAACGCTCCGGCTGCAAGCACCGCAGGAATCCATTGAGCTGAAAAAATGGCTAGGAGGGCAAAGCAACAAACGATCAGGGTGGCGGCAACGTAGAGTGGCACCACCTGATGGCCGTCGGGAAACAGGGCCAGCAAGAACCCGGTTCCGGGTGGGTATTGAACGACCATCTTGTTGTCTGACATCGGGGTGTGGCAAGGCCACCGGGTCGGGTCTCGCCAATCGGAATACCCGATCTCTTTCAATTTGGCCTGGAAGAAGCCGTCGTCGTCACGCGAGCTGTTTGTGTCCAAGCCACTGACGCCAAAGCGCTGAAACAAGTGCGCCTGCCGAAGGTAGCACACGTCATCGTAGACGCCGCGCGCTTCGTTCCAACCCGACGTCGTGCGGATGTTGGTCACCAGTATGGTCAAGCAGAGCAGCGCAAAGACGAGCTTCAACAGCCGCAGCGTGCGCCCGCCGGTCGAAATCAGTTTCCCAGCCATAGGATCTCAATAACCACAACTAGCGCGAGCCCGCTAGTCCGGCCATCGTCCGGAGGCCGTATTGCGGATCACGGGGTCCCCACCTTTACCTTGCCCGGCATGCGCCAATCCCTTGGTGCTGCGGACATCGATGATTGCCCCCTGAAACAGACCGGATGGTCCGGCTATATCAGGGCGGCAAATGTGAATGTATTTGGGACAGCCAGCCACAGGGTCCGGTTCAGTCCACGTTGACTGTTAAGAGTTCTCTACCAACCTCATCCTTGCCGTAGTGTATGCAAGGTGACTTCGGCTGGACAGTTGAGCCGGACCGGCAGGAGGCTGGTGCCAGCCCCTGTCGAAGTGTAGCCGGCCATATGACCATATCGCCACGCGCCGCTACCCAGCCGCCGCGGCAACTTTGCTTCGAGCTTGATCGGAACCCCGTAGGGCAGGCAGAGTTGACCTCCGTGCGTATGTCCGCTTAGCATCAAGTCGAAGCCTCTGTGTGCGGCCTCACGGTAGACTTCCGGCGTGTGCGAGAGGAGTATTGAGTAGGTGTTGACTGGAATTGCATGGGCCGCCTTGCCAATATCGCCAACGCGATAGAAATGCGCGTCATCAATTCCGGCAAGGTAGATTTGATCATTTCCCCGCGCAATTACCTCGGTTTCATTGAACAACACCTTTGCGCCCATCGCTTCGAGCGCAGGCGTCATCAAAATGCTATCGTGATTGCCGAGCACCGCGAAAATTGGTTGCTTTAGGCTTGCCATAACCGGAGCGATAGCTTCCAGGCTCTTCTCGAATGACCCATAGGTCTTTCCGCGATAGTCGCCCGTTAACACACAGATGTCGTACACAAGGTCCCGAGTGATATCAGCCAAATGACCCATCGCACCGAGACTAGTGTCGCCGTGTAGATCGCTCACGTGGAGCATTGTGAAACCATCAAAGCTTCGAGGCAAAGATGCGGAGCGGATCAAATTTCTCTTGATGAGAACACGCTCGGCATTTCGCCGCGCAACGCCATAAAGACCCGTGAGCTTGAGGCCAAACTCGATAACAAACGGCGCCAAATATAAGTTCTCGAGATTAAAGATTAGCGTCCCTTGGCCGAACAGCTGTGCCTCGTGCTCACGTTCAGTTTGCAACCGCAGCTCGACGTGCTCATGGCCGATCCGTTCTATCAACGTCTTAAGACGCTCTTTTCCATGCATCAGGTCATTGCTCAAGCTTTGGGAACTATACTTTGCACCGAATGGTGACCGCGGCCCGGACATTGAATGGTAAGGCGTCGTTATCCAGCACCTTCCAATAGGTCTCAGAAACTCTCCATATCGTCCAAGACCCTGATCAAATCGGGACACAACGGAGGACACACCGGTCCCATAATGTTGTTATTATTACATTTTTTGCTGCCTGAGAACCCCTGCGCAGGGAAGGCCGTGTGTTGGACTTCACCTGTATGCTGCTGTGCGATCTTCTTGCGCTACATTTTCGCGCAGCAGACCGCGGGTGCGAGGTCGGCACCCGGTCTTCCCTGCGCCTCTTGATTGAGAGGGTGGAGAGATCAAGCAAAGCTTGGGCGAAATGAGCCGCGAGGAGGCGAAGGCGTGTCTGCGATTGGAGCGCTGCTTGCCACAGGCGACGCTATCGTAGGTAGGCAAAGCGAAGCGTGCCCACCACAAGCACATGGTGGGCACGGCGCTTGGCGCCTTTCCCACCCTACGACACCTGCGAACGGAAGAGCGATGCCGTGCCCTCATACTGCGTCTACACACTCGCTGTCATCGCCCGGCCAGTGCGCAATTGCGCACTAGGACCGGGCGATCCAGGACTCAGAGACAGCAATGATTGAGCCGAGAAGGCGCGGCGTACTGGATTCCCCGCCTGCCGCCTACGCTAAAAGCTTCGGCTGCCCTGGACCTCAACCCCGGCGAAGCCTTGGCATAGCCGGGTCGCGGGGAATGACAGCTTCAATTGGAGAAGCGATGTGGGCGCCTCATACTCTCTCGTGCCCCGGACGCAGCGCAGCGTCTCTTCGACGGTGCGCTGCAGAGCCGGGGCCCACATCTCCGAGCAATCCGTGTCGCGTGGGTCCCGGCTCTGCGCAGCAACGCTACGCGCTGCAGCGCGTCCGGAACACGAGAGCGCTCTATACCTTCCGTCTCACCGTCCCGCCGGTGCCGACATTGCGCCATTGGCGTAGCGCGACCAGTCGGGTTCAGACGGCTGCGACGGCCACATGGCTGCATTGGAGTCGCGCACCGACTGGGTGATGGGGGCAGGTCGTGCCTTGCGAACGTGCTGACGGTCGTTCGCGGCGGCGGTCTGGATGGTGATGGCGGTGATCAGCGTGGCGCCGAGAATGGCAAGAGTCTTTCGCATGGATGTTTCTCCCGTGACGACGTCCCGGTCGTGAGAAATGTCATCGTCGTCTCGCATGACATGGCGATGCCTCCGGCCTGATATCACCCTGGCCGGGTTCACGATGGGGCGAGCGAATTTTTTGGTCCCGGCTAAATATTCGGCAGTCGCCTGGCGGGTGCGGATGGACTTGGCTGGCGCAATCCGGTTGAATGGGAGCAATGAAGGTTTCAGGCGCGACAATGATGTCGAAATATCTGCTGGTCCTGCTTTTGATCGCCTCGCCGGCGGTGGCGCAGGTCAAACCCGCTCCCAAAGCCGCTGCGGCGCATCCCGACCCCTGCACTCCGATCGGACGCACCGCCGACGGCAAGCTGGTCTATTCCATGAAATGCGAGAACCTGCCGGCGCCGTCTCCGCCACCGCCCCAGGCGGAACTGAAGGAGGCGGCGCCGGCCGCCGCCGCCGCTGCAGAGCCCGAGCCGGAGGTACGGCGGAGTGGCATTTTCGGCTGGTCCTACGACCGCAGGTAACGGCCCTCACGCCCTTGCGCGAAGCCCGCTGGAATGCTCTTTGCGTGCAAGTTCCCCGTGGGCCTCCCCTCCGATCCCTTGGCCCTCGACCCAGAGAGATGAGATGAGCAAACTCGTTATCCGCGCCGGCGATTTCACCTTCGATGCCCGCTTCGAAGAGCAGGCCGCACCCAAGACCGTCGCGGCGTTCCGCAAGGCGCTGCCGTTCGAGAGCCACATCATCCATGTGCGCTGGAGCGGCGAAGGCGTCTGGATGCCGCTCGGCGATCTCGACTTCGGTGTCGGCTACGAGAACCACACCAGCTATCCTGCCCCGGGCCAGATCATCCTCTATCCCGGCGGCATCAGCGAGACCGAGATCCTGCTCGCCTATGGCGGCGTGCATTTCGCCAGCAAGATGGGCCAGCTCGCCGGCAATCACTTCATCACCGTGACTTCGGGGCTGGAGAACCTGGCACCGCTGGGCAAGAGCGTGCTGTGGAAGGGTGCGCTGCCGATCCGCTTCGAGGAAGTCTGAGTGACTGACAACAGCTACCCGCGCGATCTCCGCGGTTACGGTCGCAACCCGCCGCATCCAGAGTGGCCCGGCAACGCCCGGGTCGCGGTGCAGTTCGTTGTCAATTTCGAGGAGGGCGGCGAGAACAACGTCTTGCACGGCGACCGCGCCTCGGAAGCGTTCCTGTCCGACGTGCTGGGCGCGCAGCCCTGGCCGGGCCAGCGCCACGCCAATATCGAATCCATGTTCGAATATGGCTCGCGCGCCGGCTTCTGGCGCTTGTGGCGCCTGTTTGGCGAGCGCAAATGGCCGACCACCGTGTTCGGGGTGTCCACTGCGCTGAAGCGCAATCCCGAGATCGTCGCGGCGATGAAGGAATCAGGCTGGGACATCGCAAGCCACAGCCTGAAATGGATCGAGCACAAGGACATGACCGAGGCGCAGGAGCGCGCCGAGATCGCCGAGTCCATCCGCGTTCACACCGAGGCGGTCGGATCGCGGCCGCTCGGCTGGTACACCGGGCGCTCCTCGATCAACACCAACCGTCTGCTGATGGAGGAGGGCGGCTTCCTCTATCTCTGCGACTCCTATGCCGACGATCTGCCCTATTGGGTCAAGGGCGCGAACGGCAAGCAGCTCATGATTCCCTATACGCTCGACGCCAACGACATGCGCTTCATCAACCCGCAAGGGTTTGCCGAAGGCGAGCAGTTCTTCACCTATCTGAAGGACGCCTTCGACGTGCTCTACGCCGAAGGCGAGACCGCGCCGAAGATGATGTCGGTGGGACTGCACTGCCGCCTCGCCGGCCGGCCGGGCCGTGCCGCAGGCCTGATCCGCTTCCTCGATTATGTCGGCAAGCACGATCGCGTCTGGGTGCCGACGCGGCTGCAGATCGCGCAGCATTGGCACAACAAGCACGCGCATCTCGCGGCCGACGCGTTCGAGATCCGGTAGAGATGTGATGGCGCAAATCCCGCTCGCCGATCTCAACACCGCAAGCAAGGCCGAGTTCGTCGCCGCGCTCGCCAATGTCGTCGAATATTCGCCGTGGATTGCCGAGCAAATCGCGGCGCAGCGGCCGTTCGCCGGCATCAATCAGTTGCACGCCGCGCTGATCGCGGCAATCCAGGCGGCCGAACCCGACGTGCAGCTGGCGTTGATCCGCGCGCATCCTGACTTGGCCAACAAGACCCAGCGCGCGGCGGGCCTGACGGCGGAATCGACCGATGAGCAGAACAGCGCCGGCCTCGATCGGCTGTCGGAGGCCGAATATTCGGCGTTCGAGCGCGTCAACAACGCTTACCGCGAAAAGTTTGGCTTCCCCTATATCGTCTGCGTGCGACGTCACACCAAGGATTCGGTGCTGCGCGACTTCGAGACGCGGCTGCGCAATATCGCCAAGACCGAGACGCGTCGCGCGATTGAGGAGATCGGCCGCATCTCGGCGCTGCGGCTCGATCAGCTGGTCATCGCCGACGACAGACTGAAGGTGCACGGCCGGCTCTCGACTCATGTGCTGGACAATCACGCCGGCAAGCCAGCGCCGGGGATTCCCGTGGAGCTGGTCGAGCTCGCTGCGCTCGGCGAGAACCGTATCATCGCGCGCACCGTCACCAACGCCGACGGCCGCACTGACCAGCCGCTGATCGGCGGTCGCCCGCTGCCGATCGGCCGCTACGAGCTCCGCTTCAACGTCGGAAAGTATTACGCCGAGCGCAACGTGCCGCTGTCAGATCCGCCGTTCCTCGACGAGATCCCGCTACGCTTTGCGATCAGCGAGCCGGAGGCGCACTACCACGTGCCGCTGCTGGTCACGCCGTGGAGCTATTCGACCTATCGCGGCAGCTAGTCGCCGAACTTGTCGTGCAGGGCTGGAAACAGCCGGTCCGGCTTGAACGGCGGCGCGGTGAAGCGGATGCCGGTGGCATCGGCGATGGCGTTGCCGAGGGCGGCGGCGACCGGATTGTACGGGCTCTCGCTCATCGACTTCGCGCCCAGCGGCCCGATCGTATCGGATGTCTCGGCGAACAACACCTCCGTGCGCGGCACGTCCGCGAAGGACGGCAGATGGTAGTCACGGAATTTGGGATTGGTGACGCGCCCCTCCGCGTCGATCACCATCTCCTCGTAGAGCGCAGCACCGAGGGCTTGCGCGACGCCGCCCTCGACCTGGCCGCGGCATTGCATCGGGTTGGCGACGATTCCGGCATCGGCGGCCTGCACGCTCCGGAGAATCCTGATCTCGCCGGTGCCCTTGTTCACGGCGACGCGAAAGCCCTGGACGTTGAACCCGACCGAGCGTGGCGTTCCCTCGGAATTGCCTCGCGCTGCGAGCGGACGACCCGCCTCGCGCGCGAGCTTCGCGATCTCGGCAAAGGACATCCGGCGCACGCCGCTGACGACGAATTCGTCCTCGAGCGTGCAGCTCGCGACATCGCAAAGCCATGCGCCAGCGGCGGCCGCCTTCAGTTCGGCGGCAAGCTGCGCCGCGGCGGCCTGCGTCGCCTTGCCGGCAACGAAGGTGCCGGTGCTGCCATAGGCGCCGGTGTCGTGGCCGCCATGGGCGGTATCGGATTGGCGCAGGCGGATCCGGTCGACGGTGGTCGCCAGGACAGTCGCGGCGATCTGCCGGTGCACCGTGCTGGTGCCGTTGCCGAACTCGGCGGTACCGACGGTGAGATCGAAGCCGCCATCCTCGTTGAGCGCGATCATGGCATCGGCGATGTGCCCGGCGGGTGGTGCGGTGTCGATCATGGTCAGAGCGATGCCGTCGCCGGTCAGCCAGTCCGGCGACAGCTCGGGCTGCGGCTGATGCGCCAGCATGGCGCGTTCGACGAGGTCGATGCATTGGTCGAGCCCGTAGGAGCCGTAGAATACGTCATGATATTCGGACTCAGGCGGCGACAGCATGGGATCGCCGGGCCTGAGGATATTGCGGCGGCGCATGTCGTAAGGGCTGATGCCGAGTTGCCTGGCCAGTTCGTCGATCGCGGCTTCCACCGCGATCACCGACTGCGGCAGGCCATAGCCGCGAAATGCGCCGGCGGGCACCGTATTGGTGTAGACGACGAAGCCATCGACGCGCTTGTTCGGGCAGTTATAGACGGCGATCGACTCGTTCACCGCATGGAACATCACGGAGGGGCCGTGATTGCCGTAAGCGCCGGTATTGGAGAGCACGTCGAGCTGGAGCGCGGTGAGCTTGCCATGAGCATCTGCGCCGGCCTTGATGTGGACCCGCATCGGATGCCGTGTCGAGGTCGCGATGAACTGTTCCTCGCGGGTGAGCTCGAGCTTGACGGCGCGTCCCGTCTTCAGCGCGGCCAGCGCCAGGATATCCTCGACGAACATCTCCTGCTTGCCGCCAAAGCCGCCGCCGACCCGCTCGCAGAACACGCGGACCTTGTCCATCGGAAGCCTAAAGATGTCCGACAGCGCGCGCCGGGTCAGGAACGGCACCTGCGTCGAACTGCGGACGTTGAGCACGCCTGCTTCGTCGAGCCAGGCGAGGCCGCCATGGGTCTCCAGCGCCGCATGCTGCACGCGATGGCTGTGGAACGTGGCCTCGTACGTCACGGCGGAGGTGGCGAGTGCGGAGGCGACATCGCCGAACTCGCCATGAATCTCGGCGACCAGGTTGCGTTGCGCGTCGGCAACGCGGTTGGCGCTGGTCCTATCAGGGTGAACGAGCGGCGCGCCCGGCATCATCGCCTGCTCCGGATCGATCAGCGCGGGCAGAATCTCGTACGTGACGTTCAGTCGCCGGCAGGCCTCCTCGGCCACGCCTTCACTCTCGGCCACCACCGCCGCGACCCTCTGGCCGATGAAGCGGACGACGTCGTCGAGGATGAGGGTATCCTCGGGATCCATCCAATCCTTCTCATGCCGTGCCGTCGATGTCAGCACCATTGGCGCATCCTCATGCGTCAGGATGGCGTGCACGCCCGGAACGGCAATCGCCGCCGACTTGTCGATCGACACGATCCGGGCATGGGCATGCGGCGAGCGCAGCAGCTTGATGTGCAGCAGGCTCTCGATCTCGGTGTCGAACGTGTAGCGCGCCTTGCCGCGGACGACGTCCGGCCCTGCAGGCGCCGGCAGGCTGTGGCCGAAGGCGCCGCCGGCCTCGACGTGCGCCTCGACATTGCATTTGCCGTGGATCGCGTCCTCGATCGCGCGATAGCCCGTGCAGCGACAGATATTGCCCTTCAGCGCTGCGCCAAGGTCGGTACGTTGCGCCTGGTTCAACGAGGCGCAGGTCAAGATCATGCCGGCGGTGCAGAAGCCGCACTGGAACGCTTGCGCGTCGAGAAAAGCCTGCTGCATCGGATGCGTTCCGTCCTCGCCGCCGAGCCCTTCGATCGTGGTGATGGCGCGTCCCTCCGCGCGGAACGCGGGGATCAGGCAGCTGTGCACCGGCTCGCCGTCGAGCAGCACGGTGCAGGCCCCGCAATCGCCGGCGTCGCAGCCTTTTTTCACTCCGAACTGGCCAAGCTCGCGCAAAAACGTGCGCAGGCATTGGCCGGCGCGCGGCATTTGCGGAAATGTCGTGCCGTTGATCTCGAAGCTCATGACGGCGTTGCACCCAGCAGTTCGGCACGAATCTCCTCGGCGAGCCGCAGCGTCATGTGCTTGCGCCAAAGCGGCTTGCCATGAATGTCGGTGTGATAGAGATCGTCGGGAATCTCCTCGGAGATCGCGGTGCGAAGCGTGCTCGCATCGGTCGGCCCGGGAAACGATATCTGGAACGGGCGCACGGTCGATGCTGTTACCGTCAGCTTCAACGCGCCATTGCCATCGAGGCTTCCGATCAGCAGGGCCGCGGAGCGGCCGACCGGTGCGAGCGAGATCTGGCGTAACGCGGAGCGACGCTTCAGGGCAGGAAGCGGAATGTCGATCTGCCGCAACAGGTCGCCCGGCGACAGGCGATTGCGCTGGTTGCCGGTGACGAAGTCGGCGACGGGAATCCTCTGCTCGCCGCCGCCGGCCTTCCAGATGGTGCAAACGCCGTCGAGTGCGGATGTGAGCGAGATCATCGGTCCCGCCGGCAGCGACATACAGAGATTGCCGCCGACCGTCGCCGTTTTCCAGATCTTGAACGAGGCGAGGAAGGCGCGACAGCATTGGCTGATCAGTGGGGCCGCGAGCCAGTCAGGCGGACAGGTGAACGCGTCGAGTTGCGAGATGGTGCAGGTGGCTGCGATGCTGAGATGGCTGTCGGTGATCGTCAGTGCCGGCCATTTCAGATCGGCGAGATCGATCAGCCGCGTGAGGTGGATCTGCGGCTCGGAGAACAGCCAGGTACCGCCCGCGAGCCAAGCATCACCTGGCGTCCAAACGGGCAGTTCGGAGCGCGTTTGCGGACGGGAAACCGCTGTGATGGTATTCAAGTCCATGACTTGCGAGAACGCCTGCGCCGGATGATTTGTGTCGAGGTAAATTCTTGCAAGACCAGCGCCAAGTAGCAACAACCAGTCGCAGCAATAACGCACTCGGAATGGCCTTTGCCTTGCAGGCGATTCGTTAACGAGGGCGAGGAGAAATGGAGACATGAGCGACGCAAAGCCGATCTGGATCAGGGATCCCCAGGCCATTCTCGCTGACGGCGCTGGCCGCGGGGTCGTCGTTAAGGATGGTCGTATCGTCGAACTCGTGCCTTCAGGCGGAACACCGGCGACTGCCGGTGTCACGGTGTTCGATGCGAGCGAGCATGTCGTGCTGCCAGGCCTCATCAACACCCATCATCATTTTTATCAGACGCTGACGCGGGCGCTGCCGGCGGCAATGGATCGCGAGCTGTTTCCCTGGCTGCAGGCGCTCTATCCGGTGTGGGCGAAGATGACGCCCGAGGCGCTCGAGCTCGGCGTCACCGTGGCGATGTCGGAACTGCTGCTCTCGGGCTGCACGACGACGACGGATCATCACTATGTCTTCCCGAAAGGGCTCGAGGAGTCCGTCGATATCGAGGTCGGCGTCGCAAGGCGGCTCGGCGTCCGTGTGCTGCTGACGCGTGGCTCGATGAACCTGTCGCAACGCGACGGCGGCCTACCGCCTGACAGCGTCGTGCAGGACGAGGACACCATCCTGGCCGACAGTGCTCGCGTGGTGGCCAAGCATCACCAGCGCGGCGCGGATGCGATGGTGCAGATTGCGCTTGCGCCGTGCTCGCCGTTTTCGGTGACGACGTCCTTGATGCGCGCCACCGCCGATCTCGCCGACAAGCTCGACGTGCGCCTGCACACCCATCTCGCCGAGACCGAGGACGAGAACAAATTCTGCCAGCAGATGTATGGCTGCCGCCCGCTCGACTATCTCGAGCAATGCGGCTGGCTCAATGCGCGCACCTGGCTCGCGCACGGCATCTTTTTCAACGCCGACGAGATGAAGCGGCTCGGCAAGGCCAAGACGACCATCAGCCATTGCGCGTGCAGCAACCAGCTGCTGGCCTCCGGCTGCTGTCCGGTGTGCGAGATGGAGGAGGCCGGGGTCGGGATCGGCATTGGCGTCGACGGTTCGGCCTCCAATGATGGGTCGAACCTGATGCAGGAGGTGCGCGCGGCGTTCCTGCTGCAGCGGGCGCGCTATGGCGTGACCAAGGTCAGCCACAAGGATGCGCTGCGCTGGGCCACCCAAGGCTCGGCAGCCTGCGTCGGCCGCCCGGAACTCGGCGAGATCGCCGTCGGCAAGGCCGCCGACCTTGCGCTGTTCAAGCTCGACGAGCTGCGTTTCTCCGGCCACGGCGATGCCCTGGCCGCGCCGGTGCTGTGCGGCGCGCATCGGGCTGACAGGGTGATGGTGGCGGGGAACTGGGCCGTGATCGACGGCGCGATCCCGGGACTGGACGTTCCGGACCTGATCCGCCGGCACAGCGCCGCGGCGCGGGCGATGCAGGCGGGCTAGGATAGAAAGAGGGGGCGGCCACAAGTGCCGGGTGCTTCTGGCCACCCCCTCCGAACCTCCTCCGGGAGGAGCAGGTGATTTAGGCGATGCAAGAAGCGTGCTACTTGCCCGGCAGCTTGTCGTCGATGCCCTTGACGTAGAAATTCATGCCGAGGATCTGGCCGTCATCGAGATTGGCGCCGCCCTTGCAGTCGATCTCCTTGCCGTCCTGCCCAATGACCGGGCATTTGAACGGGTGCAGTTTGCCGGCGGTGATCGCCGCCTGGGCATCCTCGGCGATCTTTTTCACGTCGTCGGGCATATTGGTATACGGCGCCATCGCGAACATGTGGCTGTCGAGACCGCCCCAGGTGTCTTCCGACTTCCAGGTGCCGTCGAGCTCGGCCTTGACGCGGGCGATGTAGTAGGGGGCCCAGGTGTCGAGGATCGAGGTCAGCTGGGTCTTGGGACCGAACTTGATCATCTCGGAATCCTGGCCGAAGGCGAGCTTGCCACGTTCGCTGGCGATCTGCATCGCGGCGGGCGAGTCCGTGTGCTGCATGATCACGTCGGCGCCCTGGTCGATCAGCGCCTTGGCGGCGTCGGCTTCCTTGCCCGGGTCGAACCAGGTGTTGGCCCAGATGATCTTGACCTTGATGTTGGGGTTGATGCTCTGCGCCGCGATCATCGTCGCGTTGATGCCGGAGACGACCTCGGGGATCGGGAACGAACCGATATAACCGAGCACGCCCGACTTCGACATCTTGGCCGCGATCAGCCCTTGAATGTAACGGCCCTGATACCACCTGGAAGAATAGGTCGACATATTTTTGTCGCGCTTATAGCCGGTCGCGTGCTCGAAATGCACGTTCGGATATTTCTTGGCGACCTTCAGCGTCGGATCCATGTAGCCGAACGATGTCGTGAAGATCAGCTTGTTGCCGGCGCGGACGAGCTGCTCGATGGCGCGTTCGGCGTCGGGACCTTCAGGGACATTTTCGAGATAAGTGGTCTCGATCTTGTCGCCAAGCTCCTTCTCGAGCGCCAGGCGCGCTTGATCGTGCTGGTAGGTCCAGCCGAGATCGCCGATCGGGCCGAGGTAAATGAAGCCGACTTTCAGCTTATCGGCGGCGGAAGCTGCACTGACGCTCCCGGCAAGCAGAAGGCCGGCAGCCAGCGCAAGAAGTGATTTCCTCATCATCAATCTCCAAACATCAGGGGATAGCCACGATCCGCAGCGTGCGCGCCCCATCGCGCACACTGCGGAAACCAAAACGCTAGCGGTCAGGCACGAACACGATGCCGAGCGCGGCCGGCGCGGTCGAGCCGCCGGTTCGCGCGCGGGAGAGCAGGACCAGCACGATGACCGTCGCCAGATACGGCAGTGCAGACATGAATTGCGAAGGAATGCCGACGCCCCAGCCTTGCGCATGCAGTTGCAGGATCGTCACTGCACCGAACAGGTAAGCGCCGACCACGAGCCGACCCGGCCGCCAGGATGCGAACACGACCAGCGCGAGTGCGATCCAGCCGCGGCCCGCAGTCATGCCGGGAATGAAGAACGGCGTATAGGCAAGCGGCAGATAGGCGCCGGCAAGACCTGCGCAGGCGCCGCCGAACATCACGGCGAGGGTGCGGATTCGCAGCACGGGATAGCCAAGCGCGTGTGCCGAGATATGATTGTCGCCGCAGGCGCGCAGGATCAATCCCGCGCGTGTGCGATACAGGAACCACCAGACGCCGACGATGAGCGCGATCGAGAAATAGACGAAGGCGTCCTCGCCGAACAGGACGCGGCCGACCAAAGGAATGTCGGTGAGGCCAGGAATGTATAAATGTGCGGCCGGCGTGAGCCGTTCGCCGACGAAGCCTGCACCGATGAGGCCGGAGAGGCCGATGCCGAGGATGGTCAACGCCAACCCTGTTGCGACCTGGTTGACAGCGAGCCCGAGTGCCATCAGCGCGAAGATCAGTGACATCAGCACTCCCGCGATGATGCCGAACAGCGCGCCGATCAGAATCGATCCGGTCAACCAGGCGCCGCCAAAGCCGCAGGCCGCGCCGACAATCATCATGCCCTCGACGCCGAGATTAAGCACGCCGGACCGCTCGGTGACGAGCTCGCCGGTTGCTGCGATCAGGAGCGGTGTCGAGGCGGCGAGCACCGACAGGATGATGGCTTCAACCAGCTCCACGGGTCACCTGTCGGTTCGGGAAGACCAGCTTGAAGCGGTAGAGAATGAGAGAATCGCAGGCGAGCACGTAGAAGAGCAGGATGCCCTGGAACACCTTGGTGACGTCCAACGGGATCTTCATTGCGATCTGCGCCTGCTCGCCGCCGATAAAGGTGAGCGCGAGAAACAGGCCTGCAATTAATATTCCAATCGGGTTCAGCCGGCCGAGGAACGCGACGATAATCGCGGTGAAACCATAGCCCGGCGAGATGCCGGGTTGGAGGTGTCCGACGGGACCTGCGACTTCGATGATGCCGGCAAGGCCGGCCAGCGCGCCGGACACCGCGAAGGTCAGGATGATCAGCTGGTTGGCGTTGAAGCCGCCGAACCGCGCCGCGCGCGGCGCAGCACCGACCACGCGGATCTCGAATCCCTTGATGGTGCGTCCAAGCAGGATTGCTGCGGCTGCCACGACCAGCAGTGCAATGATCGAGCCGAAATGCAGCCGGCCGCCTTCGATCAGCAGCGGCACCGTCGCGACGGGATCGAACTCCGCCGTGGTCGGGAAATTGAAACCCTTCGGGTCGCGCCAGGGCCCGCGGACGAGATAGTCCATCAGGAGGTCGGCGACATAGACCAGCATCAGGCTGGTCAGGATTTCACTAGCACCGAACTTCACCTTGCAGATTGCCGGGATCAGCGCATAGAGCGCGCCAGCGGCAGCGGCCAGCACGAGCATGGCCGGCAGCACCCAGGCGCCGGCGTCGGTGCCTTGCGTCTTGACCGCAATCCAGCTTCCAGCAACCGCGCCGATCAGGAATTGCCCCTCAGCGCCGATGTTCCAGGCATTGGCGAGGTAGCAGAGCGACAGCCCGATCGCGATCATCACCAGCGGCGTCGCCTTCACGGCGATCTCCTGAAGCGAATAGCCGTCGGTCAGAGGCGCGATGAAATAAGCGTGCAGGGCGAGGACCGGATTCTTGCCAAGAATCGCGAACAGGATGGTCATGGTCACGATCGTCAGGCCGATCGCGATCAGCGGCGAGACCAGCGCGATCGTGTTGGAGCGCTCGGCGCGCTTCTCAAGCACCAACTGCATGCGCGGCCTCCTTCGGCTCCAGGGTGCTGCCGCCCATCAACAGGCCGAGCTTCTCGCGCGTCGCCTCGCTTGCTGCCAGCGGAGCAGACAAGCGGCCGTGGAACATCACGGCGATACGGTCGGCGATTTCGGCGAGCTCGTCGAGATCCTGGCTGGTCACCAGCACCGCGGCGCCTGCGGTCGCCAGGTCAAGCAACGCCTGGCGGATGACGGCGGCAGCTCCAGCGTCGACGCCCCAGGTCGGCTGGCTCACCACCAGCACTGCAGGGTTGCGCAGGATCTCCCGGCCGACAATGAATTTCTGCAGATTACCGCCGGAGAGGGATGCGGCTTCCGGGTCGCGCTTTGCCTTGCGGACGTCAAACGTCTCGGTCGCCTTGTCCACCGTCTTCAGCGTGGCCGCGGTGTCGATGAAGCCGTGATGGACCATTCCGCTGGCGGCATGGCCCGTCAGCAGCGCGTTCTCCGACAGTTTCATGCGCGGCGCAGTGCCGTGGCCGAGCCTCTCTTCGGGCACGAAGGCGGCGCCAAGCTTGCGACGCTTGGTGATCGAAAGGTGGCCGGCAGCGATGCCTTCGATCACGATCGTCCCCGGATCTTTCGACAATCGCTCGCCGGACAGGGCGGCAAACAATTCGTCCTGGCCGTTGCCGGCGACGCCGGCGATGCCGAGGATTTCGCCGCCCTTCAATTCGAACGAGATGTGTTCGAGCCGGACCCCGTGCGCCTCGTCGGGCGCGAGCGAGAGATCGTTGACGACGAGCCGTGGGATCGTCGTCCGCCGCCCGGCGGCGGCCTTCACTTCCTTGATCTCGCCGCCAACCATCATGCGCGCGAGCGAGGCGGCGGTCTCCTGCCTGGGATTGCAGGTCTGGATCTTCTTGCCGCCGCGCAGGATCGTGGCGGTGTCGCAGAGCCGCTTCACCTCCTCGAGCTTGTGGCTGATATAGAGGATGGCGCGGCCCTCGGCCTTGAGCCGTTCCAGCACGACAAAGAGCTGGTCCGCCTCCTGCGGCGTCAGCACGGCGGTCGGCTCATCCAGAATCAGGAATTTTGGATCCTGCATCAGCGCGCGAACGATCTCGATGCGCTGGCGCTCGCCGACGGACAATTGCCAGACCTCCCGTCTGGGATCGAGCGGCAGTCCGTAGGTTCTGGATACCTGCTCGAGCCGCGCCGACATGTCCTTGAACGATTCCTTGCCGTCGAGGCCAAGGGCGACGTTCTCAGCGACGGTGAGGTTGTCGAACAGCGAAAAGTGCTGGAACACCATGCCGATGCCGCGGCTGCGCGCCTCAGAGGGGCCGGACAGCACGATTGGTTCGCCCTGCCAGCGGATTTCGCCGGCAGAGGGCTGGATCAGCCCGTAGATCGCCTTCACCAGCGTCGATTTGCCGGCGCCGTTCTCGCCAAGCAGGGCGTGGATTTCCCTAGGCCAGACGTCGATGTCGATGGAATCGTTGGCGAGGAACTCGCCATAGCGCTTGGTCAGCCCGACCGTCTTGAGCAACGGGGACTCGCCGGAATGCAGGCTGTTAGGCGTCGGATCTAACATGCGTTGATGCGCTTGCATGGGATGCAGTGCCTCAATAGTGGGCTAGTTTGAACCGCCGCGTAAGGTGTGAAAAAGCGTCATCCCTTGCTTAACGCTTCGGCAGCGGGACGGTGTCGCGAGTCGCGCGATTCGCGGGGCCATAGGTGAGAGCCCGGGGCCGTTGCGTCGCGGCCCTGCAGAAGGCCTGTTGCAAATTTGTGACGGTTTAAACCAAATCGGAACCCGCTGGGCAGGCTCGATGTGACGTTGATCAAAATCGCGCCAGCACGCGTATGCAATGCGGGATCGTCGTGACGGCCGTTGCGAGCACCAGCATTTGCATTGCGCGGTCGAGGTGAAACGCAAACGAAATCAATCGGGAATGTTCGGCATTGCGTTGTCGATTCCGCGCGGCAAGGTCACGCGAGAACCCTCAGATTTTCCGCGGTGAATCGTCGTTTGCTGCCGAAACATGCGGCATGCCTTGAAAAAAGTTGAGGCTTCTCACCTCGGGAGTTCGGCGCAAGTGTCCCCCAAGGGACGTTCATTTTACGTGTCCAAACTTGGGGGTATTCAGGATGTCGTTTCGCTTCAAGGCAGTTGCAGCATCGGCGCTGTCACTTGCTACGCTGGCCATCGGTGGCTGGGCTCACGCGGCAGATCTGCCGGTCAAGGCGGCCAAGAAGGCGCCTGACCTTCCGTTTTTCCTGGTGATCGATGACCGCGTGTCGTTCTCCTGGATGCCGAAGGGTACCGACCCCGGCATGTGGAGCACTCGGCCGGATGGCAGCATCAACGGCACCACCGCCAAACAAGTCTACTCGTTCACGCACTTCGACCTCTGGGCCTACGGCACCAACTTCTTCACGATCTCGATGTTCAAGTCGGGTCATAACGATCCGGCATCGCCGTGTGTCGCGCCGGGCGTGAGCATCAACGGCACCGCCAGCAACTGCGCCGGCGCCACCGAGATCTATGGCCTGTTCCGTTCGACCTTCGGCTGGAACGAGTTGTTCAACACCAAGGCCTTCACCATGGGCCCGCTGCACAACATCTCGTTCGAAGTCGGCATGGACGCGAACACCGAAAACAACTTCCTGGCGCCCGCAAAGCGCGACGTTGTCGGTGGTCTGCAGTTCGCCTTCGACCTTCCCTACAAGGGATACGTCGACGTCGCGCCATTGGTGTATTGGGAGTTCTCGAACCATAACGCCTTCACGCAGTGCGGCCTGTTCGGCCCTGGTGTCGCGGGCGTGACCTGCAACTCGGACGGCAACGTCAGCTACCGTGCGACCTGGGCGGTCGAAATCAACTACTATATGGACCTCGGCTTCCTGCCGCCGAACATGCAGTTCTGGTCGATCAGCGGCCGCGCCGGCTGGTATGGCCCGAAGGGCGACTCGAACGGTCTGCCCGCGCTCTCAGGCATCGGCCGGTTCTCGACCGCTTCGAAGTCCGAGCTGAACAGCGAACCGATCCGTCTGACCTTCGACGCGTCGAAGGCGGCCTTCGGTGACAAGTACTCGCACTTCGTCGACCTCTGGGTCGCCTATCGCTACTGGCAGAACAAGTTCGGCCTCGACCACAACGCCATGCCCGGCGTTTGCACGGTCGCCGCGACCGGCCAGAGCACCCACAGCTGCACCGAGTCCACGGTCTACGGCGGTGTCACTGTGAAGTTCTGATCGGCCGAGGTTTCAGGGTTAGGATGGCGTCGCGCAGGAATGTGCGGCGCCATTCTGCCTTTGAGACGCGGAGGCACAACTGCCGTAGGGTGGGCAAAGCGAAGCGTGCCCACGCATTTTTGCGACCGAGAGAGATGGTGGGCACGGCGCGAACGCGCCTTTGCCCACCCTACGAAATCGAATGTTGTTGCGCCTACTTCGTCCAAATGCCGTTGTGCAGTGCTGCGGCCTCGTCTTCCAGGAGCGGGCCAATCACCTCGGTCGGTCGCTGGCCGCTCGCAAAGACGTCGCGGCAAGGCAGGTCGAGCGTCGGGTTCTCCGGGTGGTTGCCAGTGATGCCGCGCAAGCGGCGTTCGCTAAGGCCGTAGACCACGCGGCCGATGCCGGCCCAGTAGATCGCCCCCGAACACATCGCGCAGGGTTCGGCTGAGGAATACAGCGTCGCGGCTGCCAGCACCTCGCGAGGGAGCGTGCGGCAGGCTTGCGTGGCTGCGAGGCGCTCGGCATGCGCAGTGCCGTCATGGTCAGGCATGTAGCCGTTCTCGGTCTCGATCAGCACCTTGCCATCGGCGCCGACGACGATGCAGCCGAAGGGATGGTTGCCATGGGTGAGGGACCGGCTCGCCACCGCGAAGGACAGGCGCAGGAACTGCTCGTCGCGTTCGCTTGTGCCGTCCATCGCGCCTCCGCAGTCAGTGCCCCGCCATGTGCCGGCCGACCTCGGTGAGATCGGCCTCGCTCGTCCGTGCTTCATACACGAATTCGCCGTGGAACATTACCACCAGCCGGTCCGAGAGTTCGAGCAATTCGTCGAGGTCTTCGCTCACCAGCAATACCGCCGCGCCACGGTTACGTGCGGCCATGATCTCGGCGTGGATCTGCGCCACGGCCGCGAAGTCGAGGCCGAAGCAGGGATTGGCCGCAATCAGCACCTCGACATCGCTCGCAAGCTCGCGGGCGAGCACGGCGCGCTGCACATTGCCGCCTGAGAGCGCCGAGATCGGCGTCTCCGGCGTGCGCGTCTTGATCTTGTACTTGCGGATCTTCTTCTTGGCATCGTCGCGGAAAGCGCCGCGGTTGAGCCACCAGCCGCCGCTGGCAAAAGGTGCACGGTCGAACTCGCGGAAGGCGATGTTGTCGGCAACGCTCATGCCGCCGACACAGGCGTTCTTGAGCGGCTCCTCGGGCAGGAGCGACATTTTGTGGCGCCGCATCTCCTCGCGGCTGGCGTGATAGGGATCGCCGGCGACGCGGATTTCGCCGCCCTCCGCCTCGCGCTGGCCGGCCAGAACTTCGACGAGCTGGCGCTGGCCGTTGCCGGAGACGCCGGCGATGCCGACGATCTCGCCGGCGCGCACAGTGAGGGAGACGTCCTGCACGGCCATGGCGCCGGCATCGTCGAACGCGCGAAGCTTTTCCAGCTCCAGGCGCGCCTTGCCGGCTTCGCCGGTGCGTGGCGGCTGAACGGTCAGCTCCTCGGCGCCGATCATGGTGCGGGCCATTGCATCCGGCGTCAGTTCGGATACTTTGCCGGCGCCGGCGAGTTTACCGCGGCGCAGGATCGTGACCTCGTCGGCGAAGGCCATGACCTCTCGGAACTTGTGCGTGATCATCAGGATCGTCAGCTCGCCCTTGACGACCATGTCGCGGAGCATGCCGAGCACCTCGTCGGCTTCCGCCGGCGTCAGCACCGAGGTCGGCTCGTCCAGGATCAGGAAACGGCGCTTCAGATACAGCTGCTTGAGGATCTCGCATTTCTGCCGTTCGCCGGCCGAGATGTCGGAGACCTTTGCGGCGAGAGGCACCTTGAAGGGCATGCGCGCCAGGAACGCCTCGAGCTCCTTCATCTCCTTCGGCCAGTTCACCACGGCCGGCACGTCATCGCGGGCCAGCACGAGGTTTTCGGCAACCGTCATCGCCGGCACCAGCGTGAAGTGCTGGTAGACCATGCCGAGGCCGAGCGCGTGAGCATCCTTCGGATTGGCAATCGCCTGCTCGCGGCCGCCGACGAGGATGTCGCCCTCCGTCGCGTGATAGTAGCCCATAATGCATTTGACGAGCGTGGACTTGCCGGCGCCGTTCTCGCCCAGCAGCGCGTGGAATGAGCCCGGCCGTACCTTCAGCTCGACATTGTCCAGGGCCAGGAAGTCGCCGAAGCGCATGGTCATGGCGAGGGCATCGACGCCGAAGGCGCCTGACGGCGGAGGCGGCTCGCCAATGATCACGAAATCGCTCCGATGAAGGCGTCCGAGGTCGAGACCGCACCGAATACGCCGCCCTGCATCTTGATCATCTTCAGCGCGTGGTCGTGGTTGCTCTTGTCGGTCGCGCCGCAGCAATCGTGCAGCAGCACGCATTCGAAGCCGCGGTCGTTGGCCTCGCGCATGGTGGTGTGGACGCAGACGTCGGTGGTGATTCCGGTCAGCACGATATTTTCAATGCCGCGCACGCGCAGGATCAGCTCCAGATCGGTGGCGCAGAACGAGCCTTTGCCTGGCTTGTCGATGATGGGCTCGCCAGGCAGTGGCGCCAGCTCCTCAATGATGTCCCAGCCGGGCTCGCCGCGCACCAGGATGCGGCCGCACGGGCCGGGATCGCCGATGCCGGCGCCGATCTGGCGCGAACGCCAGCGCTTGTTGGCGGGAAGGTCGGAGAGGTCGGGGCGGTGGCCTTCGCGGGTATGGATGATGTGGAAGCCCTGCTTGCGCATGACGCTGAGCAGCTTCTTGATCGGCTCGATCGGCGCCCGCGTCAGCGACAGATCGTAGCCCATCTTGTCGACATAGCCTCCGACGCCGCAGAAATCGGTCTGCATGTCGATGATGATGAGCGCAGTGTTTTGTGGGCGGAGATCCCCGTTGTAGGGCCAGGCGTAGGGCTCGGACTTGATGGTGCGCTCGGGCATGATTTCGCTCTCTAGCGGGTGATCGACAATTCAGCCGGGGCTCCGGTCAGCGTGCGTTTCGGCGAGCAGGTGATGATCATGATCGCCAGCGTCAGAATGTAGGGCGCTGCGTTGAAGAGGTGATAGCCAGAGGTGACGCCGACCGATTGCAGCGCCGGCCCGAGCGCCGCCGCGCCGCCGAAGGCGAGCGAGGCCCAGAGGCAGAGCAGGGGATCCCAGCGCGCGAATATCACCAGTGCGACCGCGGTGATGCCCTGGCCTGAGGAGAGGCCCTCGTTCCAGCTCCCGGGATAGAACAATGACAGAAAGGAGCCGCCGATGCCGGCGAGGAAGCCCCCGACCATGGTGGCGCGCAGACGGATCAGCAGCACGGAATGGCCCATCGCGCGCGCGGCGTCCGAGCTTTCGCCGGCGGTGCGGATGAGCAGGCCCCAGCGCGTGATGCGGAAGGCCCAATAGAGGATCGGCGCCAGCACCACGCCGATCAGGAACAGCACGTTGATGCGCAGCGCGGCGCGGACTTGGGGGATGTCGCTCCACCAGCCGAAATCGATCGCAGGCAGGCGCGGCGCGGTGGGCTCGATCAGCGGCTTGCCGAGATAGAAGGCAAGACCGGTGCCGAACAGCATCAAGGCGATGCCGACCGCGACGTCGTTGACGCGCGGCAATGAGCAGATGCCGGCATGCAGCGCGCCAAGCAAGGCGCCGGTGATGCCAGCGGCGAGCACGCCGAGCCAGGGCGATCCCGTCAGGTAAGAGATGCCGTAGGCGCTCATCGCGCCCATCACCAGCGTGCCTTCGAGGCCGAGATTGATGCGGCCCGAACGCTCGGTGATGCATTCCCCCAAGCTCACGAACAGGAAGGGCGTCGAGACGCGAATTGCGCCGCCGAGCACGGCGAGTGGGACGGTCCAGAGTCCGATCGATCCATCAGCCATCAGGACTTGCCCTTCAGGAATGAAATGCGGCCGTAAAGCGCATCACTGGCCAGCACGAAGACGAAGATGATGCCCTGAAGCACCAGCACGGACGCGTCGGGCAATCCGAGACGGCGCTGCAACAGGCCGCCGCTGGCGCTGATGCCGCCGAGCAGGATCGCGACGGGAATAATGGCGAGCGGGTTCTGCCGCGCCAGGAAGGCGACCAGGATGCCGGTGAAGCCGTAACCGGCGGCGAGATTGGCGTTGGTGCGGCCCTGCACGGCGGCCACCTCGACCATGCCGGCAAGACCCGCGGCGCCGCCGGCGAGGAAGCAGATAGTCAGGATCAGCTTGCTGACGCCAAGGCCGACGATTTTCGCGGCGCGGATGTTGCCGCCGGCAACGCGCGCGGCAAAGCCGAACACGGTGTGATAGATCAGGATATAGGCCGCTACCGCGGCGATCAGTCCGAAGATGAGACCCCAATGCACGTCGGTGCCCGGGATGGAGCCGATCATGTTGGCAGCGCCGATCTCGCGGGTCGACGGCTTGTTGAGGCTTGCGGGATCCCGCATCATGCCTTCGACCAGATGATTGAGGATCGCGAGCGCGATGTAGACGAGCAGCAAGCTCGAGATCGTCTCGTTGACGCCGCGATATTGCCTCAAGGCGCCGGCGAGCATGATCCACAAGCCGCCGCCGATCACGCCGGCGATCACCATTGCGATCTGCACGACGAGCGGCGGCATGCCCTGAAGCAGCAGTGCTGCGCTGGTCGCCGACAGCGCGCCGATTAACAGCGCGCCCTCGCCGCCGATGATGACCATCCCAAGCTGCGCCGGCAGCGCGGTGCAAAGCGCGGTGAGAATGAGGGGCGCAGCGCGCGTCAGCGTATTCTGCCAGGAGAACCAGGTGCCGAAGGCGCCCTGATACATATAGAAATAAAGATCCAGCGGATTCTTGCCGGACATCATGACGAAGATGCCGAAGACCACGAGCGCGCCGGCCAGCGCCGCGCCGGGGATCAGGACATACTCGATCGTGCCGCCGTGGCGTTGCAGAAAGCCGGCGTCGGCGGTCGGGGTAATTGTCCCGACCGCCTCGGCAGAATCCGCTGTTTCTGATGTCACGAAGTCGCTCCGATCACGCCTTCGACGAGATAGTCCATCTTCTCAAGCTCAGGGTCCTTCTGGCCGCGATCGGTGCCGGCCGGAATGACGGTCTTGCCCTTGTTGTCGACGAGCCCGCCCTTGAAGATGGCAAAGCCTTCCGCGGACAGGAATTTGGCCTTGGCCTCGTCTGCCGCCTTGCGCGCCTCGGCCGAGACGGCTTCACCATAGGGCGAGGTCTTGACGATCTCTTCCTTCAGGCCGCCGCGGTAGAAGTTCGGGATGCCCTCGCCGGCGGCGATCATCTTGACGAACTTCGGATAGAGCGCTTCCCAGTTCCACTCCGCGCCGGTGAGATAGGCCTTGGGCGCCAGCGCCGACTGGTTGGTGTGATAGCCGCAGACGAAAGCGCCGCGTCGCGCGGCGTTCTCGACCATGGTTTTGGGGCCGTCGACGTGACAGGTCAGCACGTCCACACCCTGGTCGATCAGGCTGTTGGTGGCTTCTGCCTCCTTGACTGGCATCGACCAGTCCCCGGTGAAGATCACTTGCGTGGTGGCCTTCGGATTGACGGACTTCGCACCGAGCGTAAAGGCATTGATGTTGCGCAGCACCTGCGGGATCGGCTTGGCCGCGACGAAGCCGAGCTTGCCGCTCTTCGACGTCAGGCCGGCGACGATGCCCGAGATGTACTGGGCTTCGTCGATATAGCCGAAATAGCTGCCGGCGTTCTTCGGGTCCTTGTCGGTCCAGAGGCCGCCGCAGTGCTCGAAGCGCAGCTTCGGGTACTTGGTGGCCATCTTGATCATGTGCGGATTGTAGTAACCGAACGAGGTCGGGAAGAGCAGGGTGGCGCCATCGAGGTTGATCATGGACTCCATCGTCTTCTCGACCGCGTCGGTCTCGGGCACTTTCTCTTCCTCGACGACCTTGAGGCCCGGAATCTTCTTCAGCGCCGCTGCGCCCTGCGCGTGGGCCTGGTTGTAGCCGTAGTCGTCGCGCGAGCCGACATAGATGAAGCCGATCGTGGTCTCGGCCGCAAAGGCCGGGCGGGCGCCGGCCGCTGCGCCGAGGGTGAGGGCGGCACCGCCCTGCAACAAATGACGTCGTGAAATCCTGCCAAAATCCATTGCTTGCTCCCCTTGGCGGATTGACCGCCTCAATCTCGCGGCTGCGCCGGTCTGGCGGAGCCCGGGATGGGGTGTCGCAAGCTTCGTGCCAGAGGTTAAGGGGTATGCATGTCGACGTAACTACTTGCAGAATATGATATATATCAAATGTGCAAATTTTGATCAGGATGGTGTGGGATTAAATTATGGGCAGTATTTTCTGATTGTATGCAATGGAGTTAAGCAATCTTAGACCGTCCGTCGCGCGGATGGAGGACTGCAGGCGGCCGGCTGATCGTCCACATTCATGCTAACCACACGGCTGACTCGCGACGGCGCTGGTCTGAATTCGCTGGCACCGAACTTGTATCGATTGACCTGCGACCGCCCCTCGCGGTCTCCAGGATGGAAAGCTTGACCGAGATGGGTGCTGGTAACGCCGTTCAGAATGCGTCGCTCGGCGAAGAGATCGTGCGTCGGGTCAACGAGCTCGCGGCGATCTCGGAAGACGGCGACAAGCTCACCCGCATCTTTCTCACGAAGGAGCTGCGCGCGGCCTCGGACGTCATTCTCGGCTGGATGCGCGAGGCCGGCATGAGCGCGCATCTCGACGCGATCGGCAATGTTTGCGGCCGCTATGACGGCGAACAGCCGGGGGCGCCCTGCCTGATGCTCGGCTCGCATTACGACACGGTGCGCGATGCCGGCAAATGGGACGGGCCGCTCGGTGTGATCACGGCAATTGTCTGTGTCGCCGACCTCAACCGCCGGGGCAAGCGTCTGCCGTTCGCGATCGAGGTGGTCGGCTTTGCCGACGAGGAAGGCGTGCGCTTCGCCTCCACCCTGCTCGGCAGTCGTGCAATGGCCGGCACGTTCGACGAGAGCGTTTTGAACACGCGCGACCGGGACGGCGTGTCGATGCGCGATGCGCTCATCACATTTGGCCTCGACCCTGACCATATCGGCGCGGCGGCGCGCGCCCGGCGCGAGCTGCTGGCCTACCTGGAATTGCACATCGAGCAGGGGCCGGTGCTGGAAGCCCGGAATCTCCCTGTCGGCGTCGTCAGCGCGATTGCGGGCGCGACACGGCTGGCGGCACGGTTGACTGGCATGGCCGGTCACGCCGGCACCGTGCCCATGGCGCTGCGCCGTGACGCACTTACGGGCGCGGCCGAATGCATCGGCGCCATCGAGCAGTTCTGCCGCACCGACGAGGACGGGCTGGTCGGCACTGTCGGCTACATCCAGGCGAGGCCCGGCGCGACCAATGTCATTCCGGGTGAGGTATCCTTCACCATCGACATGCGCGCGCCGACCGACATGCATCGCAAGCGCGCGGTCGTCGACGTGGTCCGCCAGATCGAGGCGATCGCCAAGCGCCGGCAACTGGCGCTTCAGCTCGATGTCACCCATGAGAACCGCACTGTCCCTTGCGCGCCCTGGCTGAAGGATCAGATCGCGCAGGCGATCGCAGCCGAAGGTCTTTCCACCTTCGAGCTGCCGAGCGGAGCGGGGCATGACGGCATGGCAATGATCGACATCGCCGATGTCGGCATGATCTTCGTTCGCTGCCGCGGCGGCATCAGCCATCATCCCGACGAGCATGTCGAGCTGGCTGACGCCGATGCGGGCGCGCGGGTCTTGCTGCGGGTGATCGAGCATTTCAAGCCGCGCTCGGCGTAGGCCCGGAAGTCACCGGGTAGAGACACGAATCAGAGAAGTGTAAAATGGCGCAACTTCACCAGGCGTCAGCCGACTTAGACAAATGAACAGCGACATTTCCTTTTCAAGCCGGCAAGAGAACCGGTTTTACCAGGGCGCGGCTGCGACCTTGGTCGCCAACGCGCTTCAGGCGGTGAATTTTCTCGGCGACCGCTTCATGAGAAAGTCGCAGCATTCACTGTCGGCGATCGAGGACCTCTATCGGCACTCGATGGACAGCGCTTTTTCGGTGACCGAGGCTTTCCTCGTCACAGGTGCTCCGCACGCCTCCGCCTATTATCCGCGCGACTTTGCCTGGTTCTATCCTGACGTCCTCGACCCCGAGACCATCATGGACGCGCAGGATGCGGTGCGTCGGGCCCGCCTGCTCGAGAAGAGCGTGCGCTTGTTGCTGCAGGCAGTTCGCGCCGACGTCGTCACGACGACAATCGTTCCGGCGGGGCGCGGCCGATATCTCGGCGTGAACTACTTCTCGCGTCCCTCGGATACGTTGCTCGGCATTATGGCTGGTCTGCAGCAGATGCTCTCGGCCGAGAGGCGGGCGTCGTCCTATCTGGCGATGTCGCAATGCGCGCATGCCGGTCGCCTGCTGCTGGTCGAATATGGCGGCGATCTTAAGCGTGGGATCCTGAAACTCGCGCGCGAGCTCGAGCCGTTCGATGCTGACGGCGCCAGATATCTGCTCTGCGACGCCAGCGGCCCTCGTTCGGCGGCAACCGACACCCGCGCCGAGCGCCGGCGCTTTGTTACCAATGCCTGCGTCTACACGACGTTCGTGTGGGGCGTGCAACTCGGCATCGTCGATGAAAATGAGCTGAAGCGGCTGCTCGGGCGCGACCTTGCAGAGTACAAGAAAGGGCTGCTCCGCCTGTTCGGCAAGGACGGCTACATCAGGCATTCGCTGGATGGCCCGGCGGGCGCGCCGGCCTCCATGGTCGCGCTGGATTTCGTCAGCGTGCATCGCGGCTTCTGGGATATGACCGATCCGAGCGAGCGTGCGCTGTTCGCGGCAACGACGAATCTGATCCTCGCCGAGCCTCGCTTCCGCATCCCCAGCACGTTTCACTTCCTGGTGTCGGCGGATAATCCGCGGAACAAGATGATCCACAAGATTGCGGCACCGGCCTATCAGGGTCGCTCGTCGTGGCCGACGTTCAACGTCGAGTTCGCCGATCGCATGCTGGACTTTGACGAGTTCTCGGGGAGCAATACCTATCGCGCCTGCGCGCAGGGGATCTTGAAAGACATCCGCACCGCGACCGAGGTGCACGGCGGGTATCAGGAGCTGATCTCGGAGCAGGGGCTGAAGTATCGCACCTGGGCCTATAAGGGCGCGGTGGCGCACTCCTGGTTCCCGCGCTTCCTGTCGGTGTGGAGGAGGGCGTACGGAACGCCGCTCCTCCAGTGGAACGACTGAACCGCCGCACTATCCCGCTGTCACGTCCACCAACTCGCCACCCTCGAGAACCATGGCCGCCTTGGCGCGGTCGAGGTCGCCTTCCCAGGCGGCGACGACCACGGTCGCGACGCAATTGCCGATGAGGTTGCCGACTGCGCGGGCCATGCCGATGAACCAGTCGACCGACAGCACCAGCACGAGACCGATCGCCGGAATGCTCGGCACCGCGTTCAGCGTCGCGGCAAGGATCACGATCGCCGAGCCCGGGACGCCGTGCGCGCCCTTCGACGTGATCAGGGAGACGCCCAGCACCAGCAGGAGATCGCCGAAGGACAGCGGTGTGTTGGTGGCCTGCGCGATAAAGACGACGGCGAGCGTGAGATAGATCGAGAAGGCGTCGAGGTTGAAGGAATAGCCGGTCGGGATGACGAGGCCGACCACGGAATCCTTCACGCCCATGCGCTCCAGCTTCTTCATGATCTGCGGCAGCACCGCATCGGAAGAGGCGGTCGCGAGCACGATGGTCAATTCCTCGCGCAGGTAGGACAGGAACTTGAGGATATTGATGCCGGCGAGCGCCATCACGCTGCCGAGCACGCCGAGCACGAAGATGCCGACCGAGATGTAGAACAGCATCACCAGCGAAACCAGCTGCTTCAGCGAGCCGACGCCATATTTGCCGACGGTGTAGGCGACCGCGCCGAGCACACCGAGCGGGGCAACGCGAACGATCAGTCCCATGACGCGGAACAGCACCGTGGAGGCAGCGTCGATCACCGAAGTGACGAGCGCACCCTTCTCTCCGCCGACGAGCGCCAGGCCGACACCGAACAGCACGGCGAAGAACAGCACCTGGAGCACGTCGTTGCGCGACAGCGCGTCGAACGAGGTGGTCGGGATCACGTTCATCAGGAATGCACCGATGCCGCCGCCCGCCAGCTTGTGGGCGTTGTCGGCGTAGGTGTTGAGCGCCTTGGCATCGAGCGTCGAGGGATCGATGTTCATGCCGTGGCCGGGACCGAAGATGTAGGCGAGCAACAGGCCGACCACGAGCGCGACCGTCGTCATGACCTCGAAATACAGCAGCGCCTTGACGCCGACCCGGCCGACCTTCTTGAGGTCACCGGCGCCGGCAATGCCATGCACAACCACGCAGAATACGATCGGCGCCACGATCATCGAGATCAGCTTCAGGAAGGCGTCGCTGAGGATCTTCAGACCGATGGCAAAGTCCGGAGCGGCCACGCCGAGGATGATGCCCAGGACCAGTGCGGCCAGGACCTGGACGAATAGGGACGTATAGAGCGGCTTGGGCTCGGCGGTGGGTGCCGCGGTAATGGTCGACATGATGGATTTCCCCGGTTTGACGCAACTTGAGCGTCAAAAGGAGCAACAACCGTGCCAGATCGTCGCGGTTTCGGCCGGAAAACCGTTCATTCCGCGGCTTTGGCCGTCCTGCCGAACATCCGCGTCGGCGCCGGGAAGCCACAGGAGGCGCCGTCGGTGACCTTGACCTGATCTTCCCACGGCAGGCGATAGCTGCCTGCAACCATGTCTTGCATAAAGGTGTAGGGGCAGTCCATCGCGCCGCCCTTCACCGCGACATAGCCGCGGTGCCAGAGCTGGTAGATGTTGTTCTCGACGCCCCAATTGATGCGGGCCTCGCGCACGAGGTCGGGTCGCACCTCGGCGGTGATGATCTCGTCGGCGCGGCCGGTGGTGCCGTGCGCCAGCACGCTGCCGTCGAAATTGACGATCATGCCTTCGCCCATGGAATCGAACGAGCCGTCCGAGCCGCACATGCAGACGTTTGCCGTGACCATCAGGTTCTGGAACGAATTGGCCTGATTGGTGAAGCGCCAGGCGTCGCGGATCGGCGCGGTATAGCCGGCGGTGCGGATCATGATCTCGGCACCCTTGTAGGCGCATTCCCGCGCCATCTCCGGGAACATGCCGTCATGGCAGATGATCAGCGCGATCTTGGCGCCTTTCGGCCCCTCGGTCACGGGAATGCCAATGTCGCCCGGCTCCCACGGTTCGACCGGAATCCAGGGATGAAGCTTGCGATAATAGAGCTTGATCTCGCCGTGGTCGTCGATGATCAGGCCGGAATTGTAGGGATTGCCGTGCGGGTTGAACTCCATGATGGAGAAGCAGCCCCAGATCCTGTTGTCGATGCAGGCCTGCTTGAACGCCGCGACCTCCGGCCCGTCCAGCCGGCACATGATCTCGGGATTGGTGTCCATCGAAAGGCCGTGCAGCGAGTATTCGGGGAACACCACCAGATCCATGGTGGAGAGGTTGCGGCGGGCCTTGCCGACCATCCAGACGATGCGCTCGGTCTGCCGGGCAAGATCGACGCGGGTCACGACGTTCGGCAGCTGCAATTGCACGAGCCCAATGACCACGCCATTGGGAGATTTGTTCAGTCCGCCAAGCCCGTTCATGACCAGCTCCCTTGCGTGTCTGGCGCGGCGTCGTTGCCCGCGCCGTTTGTCGGCGGAGCAAATCCGATTTTCGCGGCGGGCAAAAGTCCATTTTTCAGGCGGCAGGCGGTGGTCGTGCTCGCGCAGGCCGCTGGCCTCCGGGAGCAGGCCGGCGCCCATTGTTGCGGCGCCGCGTGCCTCAAGTCTCGGCTTGACCCTGCAAATCGACTGGTGTCAGGCTTATGACATGAGTACAGTCGAACGACATGGGGCAAGCCTTCGCGACGAATATGCCGAGATGACGCGCCAGCGCATCGTTGCGGCGTTTGTCGAGACTTTGGAGGATGAAGAGGCCGACGACATTTCCATGGCCGCCGTGGCCAAGCGTGCCAAAGTGGCCGAGCGTACCATCTATCGGCACTTCAAGACCCGTGCGGAGCTGTTTGCCGCGGCCGGCGAATGGATCGAGGACAACGTCTTCAGCTACATTCCCTTCACCTCGCCGGACGAACTGCCCGAGATCTTCCGCAAGCTGTGCAAGCGGTTCGACCGTCATCCGCATCTGGCGCGCGCCATCGCGATGACGAGGGCGGGCCGCCGGGTGCGCGCCGGCTTCCGGCGGCACCTGATCGACCAGCATCGCAAGGCGATGGCGCCGCTGGTGCGGCATCTCCCCCCGAAGGAGGTCCGCCAGGCCGAGGCGCTCGCGTCCTATCTCAACAACGTGCTGGCCTGGAATGCGATGCGCGAGGATTTCGGCATGACGAGCGCCGAGATCGCCGACGCGATCGAATGGGCGCTCACGACCCTTTTGAAGGACGTCCGTCAGCGCGATGCCGCCGCCGCGCGCGGTGGCAGGTCCGGCAAATCGCCGCGCAAGCGGACCGCAGCTGCGAAAGTGCCGGCATAAAGTGAGGCAGGCCATGAATGCGTTACCCGACGATCTCATGATCAACGCGCCTGACGAGGTTCGCATTCGTCAGGATCTGGTGCTGACGGCGCTCGGTCGCCGTCCCGCCGATCGCGCCTTGCGGGTTGGCAAGTTGCTAGACGTGCACAGCCGCACCTGGTGCGAGGACCAGGAGATCGTCTTCAAGGCCCGGCGCATCGCCTGGGTCGGGCCGGCCGGAAGCTATCCCGGCGAGGTTGGCGAGCGTGTGCATCGGCCGGATCTCGCGGCCGTGCCCGGCTTTGGCGAGGTGCACAAGCACATCGAAAGCTCGCATCTGACGCCGGAATGGGAAGCGGCGCTGGTGCTGCCCCATGGCAATACCTGGACCTGCGAGGCGAGCCACGAATTCTCCAACGTCAACGGCGCGCGCAATCTCGAATTCTGGTTCGAGGCACGTCGCCGCGGCTCGCCGCTCAAGATCTTTCCGCAGCCCGGTTCGGCGGTGCCACCGACCGCATATGAATGGGGCGGCGGCTGGTACGGCCGCGATGAGCAGGCGCGCTTCATGGCCGAAAGCCTGATGGTCACAGGGCTCGACGAAGTCATGGACTGGCCGGCTGTGTGGAATCCGGACAACCCGTCCTACAAGCGGCTTTGGGGCATGATCGAGGCGACGTTTGCGGCGCGCGGCGTCGTCGAAGGTCACGCGTCCGGCCTGCGGGATCTGCCCTCCATCAACGCCTTTGCCGCGGCCGGGCTTGCATCTGATCACGAGGTGCAGACGCCGGAGGAGACCTGGGACAAGCTCACGCGGGGCCTGTTTGTCGAGCTGCGCGTCTATGCCATGGACGAGATCGTCAAATGGCTGCTTGCGAAGGGTTTGCAGGATTGGTCGCAGGTCGCCTTCACCACTGACGACCGCAGTGCCAGTCACACGCTCGAACTCGGCGCCAGCGATCACAATGCGCGGGTCGCGATCGAGGCCGGCCTTGCGCCTGAGGTCGCAATCCAGTGCCTCACCATCAACCCGGCGCGGCACATGCGCCTTACGCCGTTCGTCGGCAGTCTGGCGCCGGGGCGCTTCGGCGACGTCGTGCTGCTGTCGGATGTCGCCAAGCTGACGATCGCCGAAGTGTGGGCCGACGGCGCGCAGGTGTCCGAAGGCAAGCGCTATCTCGGCGAGGTGCCTAGGATCGAATGGCCGGAGTGGGCGACCAAGACGGTCAACATCAAGCGCACGATCAAGCCCGAGGATTTCGAGCTGCGGGCTGACCCCGGCCGTGCCACGATGAAAGCGGCGGTGATCCGCCCCTTCCATTGGCATCCGGAGTTCTACACGCTCGACCTGCCGGTGCGAGGCGGGGCCGTGCAGCGCGACGAGAGCGAAGCCATTACCAAATTCGCCATCATCGACCGCTTTTCCGGCGACGGTCGTGTCGCCAAGATGTTTTGGCGCGGCTGCGGACCGCGCACGCCGGAAACGGCGCTCGCCTGCTCGGTGGCGCACGACAAGCACAATATCTGGGTGGTCGGCTCGTCCGACGCGGCGATGGCAAAGGCGGTGAACGCGCTGGTCGAGCTTCAGGGCGGATGGGCGCTGGTGCGCGAGGGGAAGCTCGTCGCCACCGTACGCTTCGAGGTCGGCGGGCTGATGAGCTGCCGCTCGGCGCAGGCGCTCGATGCCGAGATGCAGGCGCTTTATGCGGAAGGCCGTAAGGTCGACTGGATGTACGAGCCAACATTCCGGCCGCGCTGGTATCCGGGATTTCCTGAAAGGCTCATGTTTGCAACGCTGACTTGTGCGCCATGGAGCTGGGTCCTGGTGGCGCCGTGCGAGCAGGCGCCGCTCGGTTTCATCAATGTGCAGACGGGCGAAGCGCACCCGGTGGTCTGGTAGGAGGACTGGGATGGACGAGATGACGAAGCCGCAAGCTGCTTCTGCAGCGCCGGCGCCAGGGGCAGCTGCCGGGCTGATCGATCGGGCCTTCCGCCTCACCGAGCGTGGTACGAGTGTCGGGCGCGAGACGATGGCCGGAGCGACCACCTTCGCGGCCATGGCTTATATCATCGCCGTGAATCCCGCGATCATGTCCAACGCCGGTATGGATCGCGCCGATCTCGTCAGCGCCACGGCGCTGGCCGCGATCTTCGGTTCGGTGATGATGGGACTGTGGGCCAACCTGCCGCTCGCGGTCGCGCCCGCGATGGGATCGAATGTCATCTTCACCTATGTCATCGTCAAGCAGATGGGCATGCCCTGGCAGGGCGCGCTCGCCATGGTCGCTTTCACCGGCGTGCTGTTCCTGATCCTCAGCCTGTCGAAGCTGCGCGAGAAGGTCGCAAAGGACGTGCCGGAAGCGCTGAAGATCGGCATCCAGGCGGCGGTCGGCACTCTCATCGTGTTTATTGCGCTGCGAGGCGCCGGATTCGTCGTCCAGAATCCGTCGACCTACATCGCCATGGGATCGCTGCGCAGCCCGCCCGTGCTGCTGACGCTGTTCGGCCTCCTGCTCACGCCGGTGCTGGTGGTCCGCCGGGTCCCGGCGGCGCTGATCCTGTCGATCGTGTTGCTCACCGTGATCGGCTTCTTCGTTCCGGGCGCCAATGGCAAGATGGTGACGTCGATGCCATCAGCGATCATGTCATGGCCGCGCTGGCCGACCAGCACCTTCATGGCGCTCGATGTCGGCTATCTCTTCAGCCATTTCGTCGTGGCACTGCCGCTGCTGTTTTATTTCCTGTGTGCCGAATTCTTTTCGACGCTGGGCACGCTGATCGGCGTGACGGGCGCTGCCAATCTGCGCAAGCCGGACGGCTCGATCCCGAATGCTACCGCGGCCTTTGCGACCGATGCGACGGCGTCCATCGTCGGCCCGCTGCTCGGCACGTCGGTGGTGACGGCGTATATCGAATCGATCACCGGCGTGCAGGCCGGCGGCCGCACCGGCCTGACGTCGCTGACCGTGGCCGGGTTCTTCTTCCTGGCGCTGTTCTTCTGGCCGATCTTTGTCATCATCCCATCGCAAGCAACCGCACCTGCGCTGGTGCTGGTTGGGGTGCTGATGATGCAGGGCCTCGCTCGCATCGACATGACCGATCTCGGCAACGCGATACCGATCGTTCTCACGCTGCTGGTCACCGTGCTGACCAACAACCTCATCAACGGAATGGCCTTGGGGACACTGAGCTACATCGCACTGGAAGTAACGGTCGGCCGGCGGTCACAGATTCCGGCCATGGTGTGGGGACTGGGCGTTGTGTTCATCGCCTACGCGATCGTGACAGCCCAGATTTTTTGATATGCGCGTTACGCCGCCAGATCCAGCAACCGGCATGATCCGCGCACCAGCACCTTGCGTCCGGCTGGCGTCATCGCAGGCACTCCGTCATTGACGTCGACGAGGCCAAGCTTGGCGAGACCTTCGAGCAGATAAGCCTTCGCGAGGCGACCGCTCGGCTCCGGGTTGCGGAGCGCTCTCAGCGCCTCCCACTGGTCCGGTGAAAGATCAAAGTCGACGTCGTTGCTCATGTTGCCTCAAGCGATAGTCACGTTCGCGCGCCCCTGTTAGCCGCGCGGCATGAAGATGATGCGACGACAATGAGTCGGGAATTCGGTGAGCTGTTTAGAACTCTTCTTCACGAATTGCCGCAGTCTGTTGCGCCACAATAGTTAAGATCGGCCAGATGAGACGATCGTCCCGATCGCCGATCACTAATTGATGATCTTGATTTGATGCTGCGTTGCGACGGGGGCAGTGCACGGGAAGCGTTGCTGTCTCATTCTGCGTCGCGATAGGCCCAGAAAGGGTGAGGCGCTGGGTTCGTGACTCTGTTAGGCTGGTTCGCTGGGAATGGCTTCACGCAGAGGGAGTGTGAGTGCATGAACAGGCTGGTCGAAATTCGCGGTCAGGAATCCCTGTGCCGGGAGCGCGCGGCGCTCGATTTTGAGCGTCGGGTTTTCTGGCTGGCGCAAGCCCAGGAATGGGAACAGCGTGCGCTCGACGAAATTGCCTCTCACTTTCGCGAGTGTAATGTCGCTCACGCAGAGCTTGCACGAAACTGACGTTCGCCGCGAGCTCAAGCCTTACTGACAAGACTTAACTGACGAGACTTACTGATAAGTGGCAACGATATCGGAGACTGCGCGCTCGAGCTGCTGCGCGGTGGCGCATTGCCGCACCACGCTGCAAAATGTCGCATAACGCGGCATCTCGGAATCGCCAAAGCCCCAGGCGAGTCGTCCTTCGGGGTTGAGCCAGACCAACCGCTTCGAGCGTTCGGAGATGCGGCGCAGGATGTCCGCGCGCGGATCGAGATTGTTGCTGCGGGCATCGCCGAGCACGATCACGGTGGTCTGGGGCGTCAGCGCGCTCATGAAGTCTTTTTCGAAATCGACCAGCGACGAACCGTAGTCGGACGAGCCGAATCCGACCTTGGACATGATCTCGGCCATCGCCTCTTCCGGCGACTTCTTCTCCAGGATCTCGCTGACCTCGATCAGATGCGACGAGAATGCAAAGGAGCGGACGTCGTCCACAACTTCGTGCAGTGAGTGGATCAGGAGCAGGAAGAAATCGGAGACCTGTGCGACGGAGCCGGAGACGTCACACAGTGCTACGATCTTCGGCCGGTCGCGATGCTTGCGCTTCCATGCGGTGAGGAACGGCACGCCACCCCAGGCGGCGTTGCGGCGGAGCGTGCGGCGCACGTCGAGATGACCGCGACGCTGACGCTTGCGCGGCTTCGAATAGCGCTCGCGCAGGCGACGCGCGATCTGGTGGATGAGGGCACGCATCTCCGCCACCTGGCGCCGCTCGATGCGGGCAAGAGGCGCATTGCGCAGGATTTCGTTGCGGAGGTTTTCAGCCTCTTCGCGGGCATAGAGCGCAAGACCCTGCGAGACGGTGTCGCGCACCGCCTCGCGCAAGGCCTCGAGCGCGGCGCGCAGGCGCTCAGCCAGCGCGGGATTGGTCCCGGTCAGCTCGTCAAGATCGTCGCGCAGGCGCTGAAGGCCCATGGCGTCGAGGATGCGGCTTGAGAAGATGCCGCGCTGTGTTGAGTAGCGGATGTCGGAGAGCGAGGCCGCACCGGAGGCGCTGGCGATCGCAGCTGATATCGCGTTGCGATCCTGCGAGAGCAGCATCTCGGCGAGCGGGCCCAATCCTTGCTGCGGCTGACCACCGCCCGCTTTGCTGGCCGCATTTGCAGAGGGCGATTGATCCGCGTCCTGCGAATCCTCGTCATTGTCGTTGGCTTCGGGCAGATCCTGCGGCGGCTCGGGCTGGCTGAAGAACAGATCAAAGCAGTCGCCGAGCGCGAGCTTCTCGTCCTGCGATTTGGCCAGCGTCAGCAGCAGGGCGTCGCGCAGGATGGTGCGTTCGGTGATGCCGACCTGCGCGACCGCACGCATTGCATCGATGCTTTCGGCGGGCGAAACATGGACGCCGGCGCCCCGCGCCGCCCGAAAGAAACGATGGAGGTTCTCGCGCATCGGCGTCAACCGAAGACGTTGGACCGGGCTGCCTTGGCGATGAAGGTCGTCACTTGCGGCGATGCCGCCTCGATATCGGCCTCATATTTCAGGAGGACGTTGAGCGTGTCCTTGACGATATCGGTGTCGAGCTCGGATGCCTGGAGCAGCACCAGGACGCGGGCCCAGTCGATGGTCTCGCTGACCGAGGGCAGTTTCTTCAGATCGAGCGAGCGGATCTCGTGGATGAAGCCGACCATTTGCCGGCGCAGCGTCTGCGAGATGCCGGGCACACGGCTCTCGACGATGCGCTCTTCCAGCCGCTGCTCGGGGAAGCCGATATGCAGATGCAGGCAGCGCCGCTTCAGGGCGTCGCCGAGATCGCGCTCGCTGTTGGAGGTGAGGATCACGGTCGGCGGTGTGATCGCCGAGACGGTGCCGAGCTCGGGGATCGTGACCTGGAAGTCGGAGAGGATCTCCAGCAGCAGCGATTCGAATTCGGCGTCCGATTTGTCGATCTCGTCGATCAGCAGTACACAACCGCCCGGCTGTTCCAGTGCCTGGAGCAGGGGGCGCGGCTCGACGAATTCCTTGGAGAAGAACACGTCGCCGAAATCATGGAGCTGATCGAGCGCGGCATGCAGCGTTTGCGCGCCGCCGAGGACCTCGCCGAGCTTGTCCTTGAGGATCTGGGTGTAGAGCAGCTGCTTGGCGTATTTCCACTCGTAGAGCGCCTTGGCCTCGTCGAGGCCTTCGTAGCATTGCAGGCGGATCATCTTCTTGCCGCGCCAGGCGGCGATTGCCTTGGCGAGCTCGGTCTTGCCGACGCCCGCGGGGCCTTCGACCAGGATCGGCTTGTCGATCTGCTGCGACAGGTAGACGGCTGTCGCGATCTGCCGGCTCGCGATATAGCCTTGCGCGGCAAGGCCGCTCTCCACTGCCTCGATCGAGGTCGAGGCGTTCTGATCAGCCACGAAATGGCGCTCCCAAATGTCTTGCTTGAAGCTTGTTCTGCCTGCGTTCCCGGCAAAGAACAAGCCTCGTTTGGGACGGCCTGACCCGCGCTGAGCGGCGCTTTTTCCGTTCAGCGCAAATACTTAGGGGCAGCTGATCGTGCGATCAGTGCCGCAGCAGCTCCGGCTTGCGGATGGTCTGCCTGACCTCGGCGCCGCAATCGGCGCATTCATAGACGAAGTCAATCTTGGCAAGGCTCCAGTGCGGCTCGACCTCGCGCACATACATCGGCAGGAACCCCATGCATGTCGGGCAAATCACAGGCGCGATTTCGATGTCCTGATGATGCTGTACATAAGCTGGCATCTCGGCTCTCCTTCGCAGGCGACCACCAAACCCCGCGCAGAAGCTACTGCCGGTCGCTCCGAGACCCTCATCAACTTTCTCGAACAGAGGCGGAACGGCGAGGGTTTGTCGTTCACTGTGACATTCTTGTTACGTCTTCTATACTGTAACGGGCGGACCAAATGCCTATTTCTGCGGCCGATCCGCTTTTTCTCGGACCATCAACGCAACGATAAGGGAGCAACGCCCATGACTCACGCCATTCGTTTTCACAAGACCGGTGGTCCGGAAGTCCTGGTTTGGGAGGAGGTCAGTGTCGGCAAGCCTGGCCCGGGAGAGGCGCGCATCCGCCACACTGCCGTGGGCCTCAACTTCGTCGACATCTATAACCGCTCGGGTGTGTATCCGGTGCAATTGCCGAGCGGGCTCGGCAGCGAGGCGGCTGGCGTCGTGGAGGAGGTCGGCCCCGGCGTTACCGATCTGAAACCGGGCGATCGCGTCGCCTACGGCGCCTCACCGCTCGGCGCCTATTCCGAGGAGCGGCTGATCCCGGCCGACCGGCTGTTGAAGCTGCCAGACGGCGTCGACGACAAGACCGCGGCGGCGATGATGCTGAAGGGGCTGACCACGCAATATCTGATCCGGCAGACCTACCGGGTGAAGGCCGGCGATACCATTCTGCTGCATGCCGCCGCCGGCGGCGTTGGTCTGATCCTGAGCCAATGGGCGAAGCATCTCGGCGCAACCGTGATCGGCACCGTCAGCAGCGACGAGAAGGCGAAACTCGCCAAGGCGCATGGCTGCGACCACGTCATCATCTATACGCGCGAGGATTTCGTGAAGCGCGTCGACGAGATCACCGGCGGCAAGAAGGTGCCGGTGGTCTACGATTCCGTCGGCAAGGACACGTTCCTGAAGTCGCTGGACTGCCTCGCGCCGCTTGGCGTCGCTGCGCTGTTCGGTGCGTCCTCAGGCGCGGTCGAGCCGCTCAATCTTGGTCTGCTGGCGCAGAAGGGCTCGCTCTACGTTACCCGGCCGACATTGTTCACCTACGCTGCCAAGCGCGAGAACCTGGTCGCCATGGCGAACGAGCTGTTCGACGTCGTCAAGTCCGGAGCGGTCAAGATCGAAGTGCACCAGACCTATGCGCTGAAGGATGCCGCCAAGGCGCATGCCGACCTTGCCGCGCGCAAGACCACGGGATCGACCGTTCTGACGGTGTGAGCTTGGGTTGAGCCGTGACACAGGTTGTTTCAGCCTGCATCACGCTTTTTCGTGCTTGCGCAGGTCGCGAGCGTGGTCATGGCGGCTGGCCTGGAGATCAAGGTCTTCAGGCGGGATTTCGGGGAGGGCGGCCTCGGCCAAAATGGCTTCGGTCACGTCGTCGACGCAATCGTCCGCGACTTCGTGGATGAACAAAATGTTCTGATATTCGCCGGGGCTGACGCGGGAGATGACCTCGCGCCTGGTGATTTCAGGATCGACCACCGCCTCGAGACCGCGGCGTCCGCAATCGATCATCACGACGAAATACTGCATCAAACGATCCTGCCGCGCCTCGATGATCGGGGCGCGGCAGAAAGAATTTCTGAAAATAAGAAGGAAGTCAAGATTTACTTCCGAGAATCGGAAAACCTTCGCTTACCGACCCTTCTTGCGCGAGCGGGCCGATTTGGCGCGCAACCGCTCGAGCTGGCCTTTCGGCATCGAGAGGCAGATCTCTCCGACCCAATCCAGCTTGACGCCGACGATCGGCTTGGCGTTGAAGCTGGTGAGGTTGACGACGGACGGTGATTTGCCCCGCTCGATGGTCTTCAGATAGCGCTCGCCGGTCTTGAGTCGGACCACGGCCTCTTCGCCGTAAAAGCTCGATAACGGGTGACGCTGGTCCTTGTAGACAACGATCACGTCGCCGCTTTGATATTTGGGCAGCATCGAATCGCCGACGATCTCGAACGCGACGGTCTCCTCCATGATCGGGAAGGGCAGCGCGATGTCGCCGAGCCCTTCCGGCGGAACCTGCTCGACGTCGGGCTCGATCACGGCGCCGGCCCCGACGCGACCCATGATCGGCGCGAGGTTCAGCTCAAGATATTCCATGATCGGAATGATTTCCGAGGCCTTCACCAGGCGTTCACCGCCGAGGATTTCCGACACGGCACCCGGGCGTACGCCCATCGCCGCAGCCAGCCCGCCTTTGCTCTTGCCCGTCTTTTCCAGGCCCCGCTCGATCATCGCAACGTCCAACATGGTGATTCCCTCGATTGCCCACCGCTCAGCCCCTTGTAATCCGAAATTCGGAATTAATGCAATTATGAATATCAGAAATTAAGGCTTGACTTCACCTTCGGAATAACGGAAGGTGTGTTTCGCCTCCGGATCGTGGGATCGGGGCGCATCACAGGACAGCAGCATGGAACCGGGCCGTTGGTCGTCGGAGCATTCCGACGCGCTTTGCGACTATTTCTTCAAGGGACTGTCATATGGGGAGATCGGAAGACGGATTAACGCAAGGTTTGGAACGGCTTACACCCGCAACGCCGTGATCGGTCGCGCCAAGCGGCTCGGGCTTGGGCTCGCCACGCCTGAACGAATGATAAGTCCGTCGATCGTGCCTTCCCTGCCGGGTGAGCCCGCTCCGCGCACACCGCCTCGTGCCGTGCCACCTGGCCTGAACCTGCCGCCGCCATCGGCCTTGAAACCTGCCCAACCCGTCAAACTGCGTTGCGTCGGCATCGAGCCGCGCCTGATCACGCTGCACGAGCTCGAACGAGGCGATTGCCGCTACCCCTATGGCGGCGACAAGGAGGGGGAGGAGATCAGCTTCTGCGGTCACGCACGTCAACCCGGCTCGAGCTATTGCGCGCCGCATGCGCGTCTGACGCGCGGTCCCGGCGCGGCCCGTACGGCTGCTGCCGTCGTGCTGAGGCTCGTCTCCGCCGCCTGACCCGCGCGCGACCGTTCCATTTTCACGTCAATTGGCAAGGAATTTCCAAGTGGCTCGTGCCAAACGCAACAAGTCTTACAGATTGACCGAACTTCACGACCGGCGCTCGCGTGACCTGCCGTTCAATGCCGAGGTGATGGAGGCAGAGGTCGACAACCCGCTCGCGCTTGATTCCGACGAGAAGATCGTGGCGATGCGGTCGATTCGCAATGATCCGCTCGGCCGACTGCACTCGCATCACCAGATCGATGAGGCGCAATATCGAGGTGGTCGCGCTTACCAGAACGACTGGGAGGGGGCAGAGCGGGGCCCGCAGGCCATGGATCCGACCCGCGAATTTGTCGACGGCACGCGCTCTCGCGAGCCCCTGACCGAGCGTCAGCGCCAGGCCGTACTACGGCTGAACCGGGTCGAACGCGAGCTTGGCACCGACGGCGCCGCGCTGGTGCATGATGTGCTCGTGCTCGGCCTGACCATGGATCAGATCGGGCAGCGGCGCGCTGTCCGCACCCAGCGCTGGAACGACTATTTCGCCCGGCGTTTTCGCGAATGCCTCGACCGGCTGGCCCTGGTCTACGGTTTTGCGACAGATGCCTCAGCGCGGCGCCGCTGAAGGATGGGCCGGCGGCTTTACCGCCGGCCGTCCCGATCTCGCGTCACGGATGCGGCATGATCTGGTAGGGCGTGGTGTAGGGCTCGACGCGGAGCGAAGCGTTGGCCAAAAGCCCGATTTTGGCCGTGGGGGCTTGCTGCATTTCACCGTTCTGCCCGCGATGCACGTTGTACTGCCAGACGGTGAGGTCGCCCTTCTGCGCCAGAGCGTGCGAAACCGCGCTTGCGTCACTGCCGCCAAGCGCCTGGAGTTCGTCAGGCGACAGCCCGATGATGATCTCGTCCTTGACGGTGACGATCTTGAACAGGTTCATTTTGGTCTCCTGCGCCCACGCGCCCTGAGTCGAGAGAGTAAGAAGCGCAACCGCGGCGCCCTTGATGAGATCGCAGCGAGAAAGCATGCCGTCGTCCTTTGGTGCTGAGTGCGCCCGAATCAAAATCGTTCATCAGCCATGGCGCCCGTGATCTGCGTGGCCGTTTCGCAACCGCTTGGTCGCACGTTCTTGAACGACGGTTCACGGAGCGAGAAATATCGGATCGTGATGAACCCTGATGCGGGGCGATGAGTCCAAGACGTGAAGGGGGCTTGCCGCATGAAACCCACCCATATTGCCTGTTTGTTCGCATCGCTTGGCATGGCTGGCTCCGCCGTGGCCGCCGATCCGTTTTTTGTCGGAAACTGGGCCTTCACGGCGGCCGTGCTTGCGCCTTGGGCCGATCCGCATCGCAAGCCTGACGATGCCGAGCGCGCGCGGCTGATGGGCAAGACAGTGGCTCTCAAGACCGGGGAAATCTCCGGTCCGCGTCCATTTTCCTGCGTCAAGCCGCACTACAAGGTGACGGATTATGGTCCAGACATGCTCTTCCAGGGCGCATTCGACGAGATGTACAGCGCGGACAAGACGGTCGATCCCAAGGCGCTTGCCGTTTCGCTCGGCTTCATGGGGACCCATATCAGGACACTGGAGACCGGCTGCGAAATCGACCTTCATTTCGTCGACGATACAACCGCCGAAATCGGGCTCAACTATTACGTGTATACGCTGAAGAAGCGCTAGTCCGGGTTTTGCCAGTTTCCGCGCATGTCAGAAACGATGCGAAACGTTGGTCGAATTGACAGCGGTCGGAGCCTTGTGGTGATGATGCTGCTTCTTGACGCAGGTGGGTGACTGCGGTGAGTATTCCTGTTATCCGGAATTGCCGTGGCACGCTGTCGACGAAGCATCGCTAAGTCTCACGGTTTGGCTTGCCCGACGGGTTGTTCCTTGACATAATTGCAACCTTGTTGAGATCTGCTCAGCACGCCAGCCTGCCGGGTACTCCGACCTAGAGTTCGTCGTCGCCGTGGCGTTCGGTGACGAGATCAGGTCCTCGATCCGGCTTACGACGCCCGAACCGAAGGACCGATCCTGTGATAGGTGCGAGATGAAGAACCTCAATTTCGCGGCTGAACTGCATCTCAAGCTCGGTGCACCCGCGACCGGCACGGTCGAGAGCCTCCGCCTCCTGCGCGCCTTTCTCAAGCTTGCCCCCCGCCAGCGCTTTGAGGTCATCAAGCTCATCGAGGATCTTGTCACCGACGAAACGCTCCCCGACCATCCCTTGTCCTGAGCTTTGGCCGGGCGCCGGCAATACGCTCTGTCCGTCCTCCCGGCCGGCGATGGACCGCCAGGTGACGGCCCCTGCTGAAGCATGGCCGCTGGAAGGCGGCGCGGCAAATGTGATAATCAGACAGGAAAAAGAGGGAGGAGTACGACCATGATCGAACCGAAGCTCGAAGTTCCGGCTGAACTGCGCGACCTGGCGGAGAAGACGATTGACCAGGCCGAGAAGGCATTCGGCATGTTTTTCGATGCCGCCACCAAATCAATGTCGTCGGTTCCCGGCGCGGGCGCTGATGTCTCCAAGCAGGCGCTCGCCTTCACCGAGCAGAATATGAAGGCGGCATTCGAGCATGCTCGCAAGCTGGTTCACGCGACCGATCTTCAGGAGGCGATGCGGATCCAGTCCGAGTTCCTGCGCAGCCAGTTCACTAACGCCGGCGATCACATGCGCCAGATGACCGGCAACTTCATGCAGCCGGGCAAGGGCAAATCCTGATCTGGCAAATCCTGATCTTGGAAAGTCTGCTCACAAATTGATCTTGCTCATCGGATTGATGCGCATTTCAATTCCCATGCAGGTCCACGATGGGCCACCGGATGAAGCTCATCCGCCGTCCATCGTCCTTTCTGCTGATCCCTGTCGGCTCCTCCGGCAGGGATTTGCATTTTTGAGCGTTTGGAGCGAGCCAGCTACTGGCGCAGCGATCCGATATAGGCCGCGATGTCGGCGGCTTCGGTCCGGCTCAAGGGAAAGTTCGGCATCTTCGGATGGGGGTCAAGCAGGAAGAACGCGAGCCTCTCCGGGCTGAAATCAGGCTTGCGCGCAACCGATGCGAAGGAGGGCACGTCGACGCTGGCCTGAGCCTGGCTGTTCGTCACGAGGTGGCAGCTTGCGCACCAGCGTCGGGCAAGATCGGCGCCGTGATTGGCGTCGGCCGCCAGAACGGGCGATATAGCCAAACTCGCGGCTGTCGCTAGCAGGAGCCAAATTCGTCTTGCTGCTGCGCGCATCTCGTCACCTGCCTACATTCGCTTGCGGACCGACTACTCAGCCGCAGCATGATCCCGGAAATTGTGAGAGGTCGATACGTGCGATGATCGAGCGGAACAGCCTGCGGGCCAAGCGATAGAAATGGCGCATGGGCGCGGGCGCCCTCGCCGGAGGGAGGCCAAGGCTCTCCATGTCGAGCCTGGTCGCATCAAGCCTTTCGGTATGGTGTAACACGTGCCTCTCCAATGCTGCATGGCCATTTATCCCGGCCGGCATGGAGTTGCGTTGATCTGCCGCAAAGCGTCCCGGCTAATAGTCGCCGGGGTTCATGATCATCGGGGCGGTGGTATCGGCAGGCGCGAGCGCGCTGCTGGCACTGTCCCGCAGGAAGCGGTCAAGTGTCGTCTGGATCTTCTCCTTGACCGAGTCGGGCCCACGATCGCTCATCTCGGTGTGTTGAGCCCCGGTATGGACAATGTCGATGCCCCGCGCCTTGGCCTCTTCCGGCGTCGGCAGCACGCCGGGGTCGGTCAGGAAATGCGGATCCTTGGAGCGGAACGACAGAATCTTCATGCGGTCGTTGAGGACGAACGGCACCCTGAGATTGTCGAGCGTAATCACCTTCGACACCAGTTCGGGATGCTGCTGCGCGACATACATGGAGACGTCGCCGCCGTTGGAATGACCGACGAGCGTGATGTGGTCGTAGTCGGCATTCTCCTGCCGCCCCTTCAATGTATTCAGCACGAAGAGGATGTTGGCCTCGCAGCGGATATAGACCTCGCGGCGGCCGACATATTTCTGGCCGACATGGGTCATCAGGGGCGGATCGCTCGGCAGATCCTGCTGGATGCTGGCGACCAGATAGCCACGCGCCGCAAGGACGTTGGCAAGGAAGGAATATTCGGTGGCCTTGACCGTGTTGCCGTTGCTGATGATGGCGACCGGAAGCTTCCAAAGACCGAGATTGGCCTTGGTCTCGTAGTCGCGCCGCACCGCGATCTCGACCGAGATCGGCCGCTGACGCGCGGCGTCAAACAAGGACAGCATCTCATGCCGGATCGCGAATTTGCTGACGATAACGTACTGGCCCGCCGCGAGGACACAGAGAAAAGCCAGAATTGCAAACACCCTTTTCATGAGTTCCGTCTCAATCACTTTTGACTGAACATGGCTATTGAAAACGGCCGGATCGAGCGATCGTGACCAGATTGCGGGATTAAATTTAGGCAAGTCTGTGAGGACGACCGCAAAAAGGCCACATCAAGACAAGGGCCACGCGGCTAAAGGCAGCCATTTCTGCCGCGTTCGGGGCAGAGCCGGAACGCACTCGACAGGGTGAACAGGAAGCGCGGGCTGCGCCGTTCATTGTCCGGCGCGCGGTAGCTCAAAGGCACCGCCACGCCGAAATCCGCCTGGAGATCCTGCGCCAGGAAGAACCGTACGCCTGCACCGGCCGATGTCAGCGACAGGCCGTCGCTCAGCCGGTAGCCGTCGTTCCAGACGGTGCCGGCGTCGCCAAAAGCGTAGAGCTGGTAGCCGTTCCAGTAGCGAAAATTGAGCTTCTGGTCGAAACGCACCTCGAGCGAGCCGGCAAGACCGTTATCGCCGCTGATCTCGGCCGCGCCATAGCCGCGGCCGAAGGCTGCACCGCCGAGATAGAATTGCTGCGAAGTGAACAGGGGGCGTGACGCGGTCTGGCTCGCCCCAGACAGCTTGAGCGACCATGCGTCGTTGAGCGTCTGGTAGCGTGTAAGCCAGAAGTTCAGCACCGAGAAGTTCGAGGTGGCACCATCGCGCGACAACAGATCGTCGTCGACATGCGATGCGCCGAAGACATCGAGGCCCTGGCGAAACGTCATCGTCGCGTAGTTTGTGCCGCCGAAGCCATCTTGCAGCCGGTAGTCGGCAGTGAGGCTCGCGGCTCTGATGTGGTCGTTGTACCAGGGACCGTACAGATCGTGCTCCGACACATTGCTGAAGGTCGTCGCCGCAGTCAGGGTCAGCGTGGACGATTGGGATTGGAGCGGGATAATGCTGGCATGCAACTCGAACGCCTCGGTCGTGGTGATGTCACTGGCGAGGCGCCGCGCATCCCCAGGCCTGACTGCGCTGTACAGCACCGATCCACCGAGCCGAACGCCGTCGACGCCGACCGGGGCGTCATAGGACAGCCGAGAGAAGCCGAGTTCGCGCGGGTCGTTGGCAATGGTCGACAGGTTGACGGCGAGAGTGTCACCGGGCGCGAGGTAGGAGTTGAACGCGCCCGTCGCGTAGGTCTGCCACGGACCGACCGACGACGAGCCAAAATTGTCCAGGCCGAACGAGGTGAAGACATGCCAGGTCTTCAGATAGACGGTGAGGCGGAAGCGGCCGGTCGTGCCGCCGATCTCCTCCAGCGAGGTGTCGGCGATGCGCACGCCCGGCCGGCCGTTGACGAGGTAGAGCTGGCGTTCGAGCGTTGCCAGGCGCGACGGTTGTTCGGCTAGAATCGGCCCGAGCATTGGCCTCACGCCGAACTGCTCGGCACCATCGCCTTTCAGCTCGGCCTCGACGATCGAGCCTTCGATGACTTGGATCCGGACGCGGCCGTCGGCAATGTCCTGCGCCGGCACGATCGCCCGGCTCAGATGGAAGCCTTGGACCCGGTAGAGATCGCTGATCGCGCCGGCGATCGTCGCGAGGTCAGCTTGCGAGATCTGCTTGCCGAGATAGGTCCGGTAGACTGCGGCGATGCGATCATGGGGGATGGCCCGGGCGCCGGTCACGTCGATGTCGCGCAGCACGAACTGCGGCTTGGTATCCCCGCCGGTATTGGGCCCGCCGACCGACGGCAGCTTCACCGGCGGACGGCCGAGGGATTCCTGCTTGGTTTGGTTTTCAAAGTATTTCTCAGGCTGAAGAGGATTAAATCCCGGCTGGTTCGCCTGCTGCGCGAGTGATTGGGGGATTCCCGCAAATGTCGACCATAGGAGGACCAAGGCGGCAGCGAGGTGCCGTCCCACGGCGCTATGCCTGGATCGTCCTGCGTAGTTTGACGGAGAAGTCGCCTGGTTCCGGTAAGGATTCAGTAGCTGCATGATTTTTCTTAGTTTTTTATGGTCAATGATCCGTTAATGCGGCCGCCGGACTCCCGGATTACCGCTAAGCTAATCTTGAGTGATCTCGGATACGCAGAAGGCTCGGCAGTAACTCCGGCTGAGGGTCATTATGCTTGTCCGAATTGGAATGCGGTGCGCCGTGATGGTAGCGCTGGTCCTGGGAGCCACATCCGTCGCATCCGCCGCGGATGACGGCGTCTGGTCGGTCAGCAAGTCATCGGGCGAGGTCTGGCTCGCGACCAGTGGCGCGCAGCAGGTCTCGCTGAACCAGGAAGAGACACTGAAGCCGGGGGATACCATCCGCACCGGCCGGAACGGGCGCGTCCTGCTCGTTCGCGGTGAGGAGACGATCCTGATCTCTCCCAACTCGGTGGTCGGCGTGCCGGCCGAGAAGAAGGAGGGTCTTTCGACCACCATCATCCAGCAGGCGGGCTCGATCCTGCTCGAGGTCGAGAAGCGCAACGTCAAGCATTTCGAGGTCGAGACGCCCTACCTCGCCGCCGTGGTCAAGGGAACGCATTTCAGCGTCACGGTGGGCGCAGGCAGCACCAAGGTCGGCGTGCTCCGCGGGCAGGTTGAAGTGTCTGATTTCAAGACCGGCCAGATCGCCCAGGTGATGCCCGGCCAGGTGGCCACCGCCTTCGCGCATGGCAAGCCCGGGCTCAGCCTGAGTGGCTCCGGCACACTCAATCCGATCGAGCACGGCAAGCCGCGTGCGTCGACGATCGATCGGGTCCCCGTGCCGAAGTCGGGTCTGTCGGCGCCCCGCGATGCGGCCAATGGCCATGCCATCCATGCGCTTGGCAAGATCGAGAAAGGGATCAAGGTCGCAGGCGCGCCGATGCATTCGCATCAGGCAAGCGGAACTCACGCGCCCAAGCCTGGCGTCGTGCGGATCTCGAGCTCGCTCGGCGAGGTCAAGCTGAACTTCCACAAGGTCACGCACGGGCTCGCCCATAGTGCCGTCGCACCGGGACGGGTGCGCAATGCGAACGCCAGCACTGACACGGTGTGGAGCGATGGCAAGTCGAGCACGACGACCACGACCGCCAACAGCTCGAGCGTCTCGGCGATCACCGTCAGCGGCAGTGGATCCGCGGCCGGCGGCTCGTCTACGTCGTCAAGCGCGACAACCAATGTTGCGACCAGTGCCGGGTCGACCAGCGACGCGCCCGGCAACAGTGGATCGTCCAACGGCAAGAACAAATCCGGCAAAGGCGACGATAACAGTGCTGCCAACAACAATGCTGCCACCGGCAACGGTAAGGGCAACAACGGTAACGGCAACGGAAACGGTGGTGGTAACGGCAGCAATGGCAACGGCAACGGGAATGGTCACCATCACTAAGGCGATTTCCTAGGGGCGATGGGGGGCGCGCCCGCCGCGAGAGCGGGGGCGCGGGAGGATCGGGTGAAACGCTATCGGCCGCATATTCTTGTCGTGATCGCGCTGGCGGTCGTGCTGTCCACGGGATGGCACGGCGCGCTGCGCAACGCGCTCACCGATCTGCGCTTCGCCTGGCAGTCGCGTTCCGCCACCGGTAGCGTCGTCGTGGTGGCCATCGATGCCCCCTCGATCGATCAGATCGGCGTATGGCCCTGGCCGCGCAGCCTGCACGCCGACCTCCTGCACAGGCTGGAGGCCGCCGGCGCACAGGATATAGCCTTCGACATTGATTTCAGTACGCCCTCGGATCCAGCCTCCGACGATTCGTTCCTCACCGCGCTTCGGAAGGTCGGCGGCTCGACGATCCTGCCGTCCTTCAAGCAGCCCACGCCAAATGGCGGTGCGGTTCACATCAATCGTCCCCTCAAGCCGTTCAGCAGACAGTCATGGCCGGCCGTCGTCAATGTCGCGGTTGAATCTGATGGGCTGGTTCGCCGCTACCCGGTCGGAGAGAAACTCGGCGATGCGCAGATGCCGTCGATGGCGGTCGTCTTGGCCGGGCAGAACGTCGACCGGCGTCCGCCTTTCCTGATCGACTTCAGCATTCGGGCAGGATCTATTCCGGTTGTTTCTTATGTCGACGTGCTGCGGGGTGACGCCGCGGCGCTCGATAAGCTCAGGGACAAGAAGGTCATCGTCGGTGCTACCGCGTTCGAATTGGGGGACCGGTTCAGCGTTCCCAACGGCCGCATCATCGCGGGACCTGTGCTCCAGGCATTGGCGGCAGAATCGGTCCTTCAGAACCGTATGCTGCGCTGGACGTCCGATGTCGGCATGATTGTCGGCCTTGCCGTGATCTGTCTACTGATGATGTATTCCTGGCGCCGTGTTGCGCCCGGCGCCCGCGTCGCCATCCTGGTTGCAGCCGGCGCCAGTATCGAACTGACTGCGGTCCTGGTGCAGCAGCGTTGGCCGCTCATCATCGACACCTCGCTCTTCCACATCGCGATCATCGCCTATCTGGCCGCCATCGCGCTGGACGAGATCGACTTCCGCAGCCTCTTGGGACGTATCGCCGAAAGTCGGTTCCACCGTATCGCGATGTCGCTCGGCGATGGTCTGGTCTGCACCGATGAACATCATCGGATCACGGTCTGGAATCCCGGTGCAAGCGCGATCTTTGGCTATATGCCGACCGAAATCATCGGTCACCCGTTCGAAACGCTTTGCGCGATTCCGGCGGAAGCCGGTGCGAAGGGCTTCGCGATCCGAGACGCGGCGCGGCAGGCGTTGCTGGTCCCCGGCGGCGCCGTGGTCGTCGAGTTCGAAGGACGCCGCAAGAACGGCGAAACCTTTCCGGTCGAGGCGAGCTTTTCGGGCTGGCAGGGAACGGACGGCTTCCAGTATGGCGCGATCTTGCGCGACATCTCGGTGCGCAAGCGCGAGGCCGAACGTGTCAGATATCTCGCCGAATACGATGCGCTGACCGGACTTGCCAACCGCAACACGCTGCACGCCGGCCTCGTCGGTCTAATCGCTGCTGCGGAGCGGCGGTCCTCCGAGGTCGCATTGCTCGTGCTCGGACTCGATGGGTTCCAGCAGATCAACGACATGCTCGGACACGCAGCCGGCGACCTCGTGCTGCGGGCGGTGGCCGAGCGCCTGCGGACCGAAGTCGACGGCAAGGCGCTCGTCGCAAGGCTCAGCGGTGACGAGTTCGCGATTGCGCCGGATTGCGCCACCGTTGGCGAGCCTGTGGCCGCGTTCGCCGAGCGGATTGTGCGCGCGTTCGATGCGCCGCTCGCAACGGGTACGCGCCAGCACCGCGTCAGGATCAGCATGGGTGTTGCCGTCTATCCCGACGGGGGACAGAATGCGGACGATCTCCTTAGCAACGCCCACCTTGCGCTCACCAAGGCGAAGCTGACGCGGCGCGGAGGCCATGTGATCTTCGAAAGCGCGATCAGGCAGGAGCTGGAAAGCCGGCTGACGCTGGAGAGCGAACTGGCGCTTGCGGCGGATCGCGGCGAGTTCGAGCTGTTCTATCAACCCCAGGTCCGCCTGATCGACGGCAGCCTGGTCGGAGCCGAAGCGTTGATCCGCTGGCGTCACCCGATGCGCGGCTACGTCTCGCCGGGCGAGTTCATGCCGGTGGTCAACACCTCGGCGCTGTCCGAGCGGATCGCGGGCTGGGTGATGGAGACCGCCGCCCGGCAGGCGCGCGCGTGGGAATTGTCGGGAAATGCGGTCCGCGTCGCAATCAATCTCTCGCCATCGCAGCTCCACTCCGGCGATCTTGCGCATTCCGTTGCGGAGCTGCTGAGAACGACGGGACTTACTCCCTCGCTGCTCGAGATCGAAGTTACCGAGGATGTCCTGCTGCACGACGAGGTCCGGGTGCTCGACATGTTCAAGCGCATCCAGCAACTCGGCGTACGCATTCTGTTCGACGATTTCGGAACGGGCTATGCAAGCCTGAGCTATCTGAAGAAATTTCCCCTCGACGGGCTCAAGATTGACCGCTCTTTTGTGATCGATCTGCTCGCCGATTCCGACGATGCCGCCATTGTCGGCTCGACCATCGGCCTCAGCAAGCAGCTCGGCTTGACGGTTGTTGCCGAAGGAATCGAGAACCGCGCTACGGCCGACTTCCTGGTCGGTATGGGCTGCGAAGAAGGGCAAGGCTATTTCTTCGGTCGCCCGATGCCTGCCGACGCGTTCGAAAAGACCTTCTTGGCGGCCGAGCTCGAAGCCGTCAGCGCCGCCTGAACCGATCGTCAGCGCCGGCGCGCGATTGCGACGCCAAAGAGGAATGCGACGAACAGGCTGGCCAGGGGGGCCTCGCGCGTGATCGCCGCCACCGTTGAAAGCGGCCGGCCCGGCTTTCGCGCTTCGTCGATCGCGTAAGTGAGGCGATCGACGGCGGCATGCAGGCCTCCTGCGACCTCGCCGATGGTGTGCGACACGTCGGTCGCTGCATCGATGGCGCGCTCGGCCATGCCGGGCTGGGGATTGGGCTGCGGTATGTCCGTGCTCAAGCTCGCGACCTCCAGAACCTGACGGAAGGACGGAGACCGGTACCTTTGGCTATCCGCGCGTGCGCTCGTTTTGAACAGCGGGCCCGAGGGCCTTTGGCTATCCGCGACAGGCGCCGTCTTGAACGGCGGGTACCGGCCTTGGTGGGAAAATGCCGCGCGCGGGAATTTGTTCCGGCTCCCCCGTGAAACGCCGGATGCGAATCTCTGTTACGCTAGTGCAGCCTTGCTGACCTCAGGAGATTGCCGTGACCGATCGAACCATCACGGATCGAGCCCGGCGCATCGCGTTGCTGGGCGCGCCCATCGACATGGGCGCCTCGCAGCGCGGCACCTTGATGGGCCCCGCCGCGCTGCGGACCGCCGGCCTTGCAACCCTGCTCGAAAGCCTGGATTTCGAAGTCGTCGACTATGGCGATCTCTCGGTGGCCGAGATCAGGGATCTCGCCGACAGGCCGCCGGCAAAGGCCAATCATTACCGCGAAATCCAGCGCTGGACGCGTGTGCTCAGCCGTCGCGGCTATGAAATCGCGCAAACTGGCGCATTGCCAATCTTCCTGGGAGGCGATCACACCTTGTCGATGGGATCGGTCAACGCCATGGCGCGCCATTGGCGGGAGCATGGACGCGATCTGTTCGTGCTTTGGCTCGACGCGCATGCCGACTACAACACGCCCGAGACGACGATTACAGCCAACATGCACGGCATGTCGGCCGCGTTCCTGTGCGGCGAGGCAGGCCTCGATGGCCTCCTGGGCGATGATGCACGCGCCTCGATTGATCCTGGCAGGCTCGATCTGTTCGGCGCGCGTTCAATCGACAAGCTCGAAAAGGAGCTGATGCGCGCCCGCCGGATCAGGGTCGTCGACATGCGTCAGATCGACGAGTTCGGCGTTGCAGTGCTGATCCGGCGCGTGATCGAGCGCGTCAAGGCGGACAACGGCGTGCTGCATGTCAGCTTCGATGTCGATTTTCTCGATCCCTGCGTCGCGCCCGGCGTCGGCACCACGGTGCCGGGAGGCGCGACCTATCGCGAGGCGCATCTGATCATGGAGTTGCTGCATGATTCCGGGGTTGTGGGATCTGTCGACATCGTCGAGCTCAACCCGTTCCTGGACGAGCGCGGGCGCACCGCGCGCACCGCGGTCGAACTGATTGGCAGCCTGTTCGGCCAGCAGATCACCGATCGGCCGACGCCCAGCAACGCAATCGCGCCGGGCGAGTGACGCACGCACCGTTTGTGCGCTGCACGGAATGGAACTGCTGTCACGGCCGGTGAAACTGGACCAGTCTTGATCGAGATCGCCTGCTTTTGAAATGCGCGCTAATTGCAAACGCGCTTCGCGGCAGGTTTCATGCGGGCCGAGCTTCAGCAGAGGGCCCGCCATGAGCAACAAGATCCACACAAGCGACAAACCCATCGGGACCACACGCCGACGCTTCCTGCAAAGTGGCGGCGCCGCGGCGGGCGGCGTTGTCCTTGGAGCTGGTGCGTCGACGGCGGCGGAGACGGACAACCTTCCGCCCAACGTGCCCGATTGGATGAAGGCGCCCGGCGATCCCATGGGGCGCCAGCCCTATGGTGCGCCGTCGCCGTTCGAGAAGGGCGTGGTCAAGAACATCTCGAAGAACCTCAAACAGTACATCTCCGCGTCCGGCCGCACGCCGTTGCAGGATCTCGATGGCATCATCACGCCGAACGGGCTGTTCTACGAGCGCCACCACGGCGGTGTGCCGACCATCGATCCGGCACAACATCGCTTGATGCTTCACGGCCTCGTCGAGCGCCCTCTGATCTTTACCATGGATGATCTCAGGCGTTTTCCGTCGGAATCGCGCATCCACTTTCTCGAATGCTCCGGCAATCCCGGTTACACCAAGCCTTATGGCAAAACCGCATCGGACCTCGTGGGTCTGCTAAGTTGTGCGGAATGGACCGGCGTGAGCCTGAAACTGGTGCTTCAGGAGGCCGGGCTGAAGCCGGAAGCCAAATGGATCATCGCCGAAGGCGCCGACGCCGCCGCGCTGACCCGCAGCATCCCCATCGAGAAATGCCTCGAGGACGCCATGCTCGTCTACAGCCAGAACGGCGAGCGGCTCCGGCCGCAGCAGGGTTATCCGTTGCGGCTGCTTTTGCCCGGCTTCGAAGGCAATATGAATGTGAAATGGCTGCGACGCCTGCACGTGACGGCGGAGCCCGCTTACTCGCGCGAAGAGACCTCGAAATACACCGATCTTCTGCCTGATGGCACGGCGCGTGAGTTCTCTTTCTACATGGAGGCGAAGTCGATCATCACCCGTCCCTCGGGTGGTCAGCGCCTCAACGCAACGGGCTTCCACGAAATTACCGGAATCGCCTGGAGCGGCCACGGCAAGATCCGGCGAGTCGAGGTGTCGGTCGATGACGGCAGGAGTTGGCAGGATGCGCTGGTGCAGGAGCCGGTGCTGACGCGCGCGCTCACGCGCTTCCGCTTGCCCTGGCGATGGGACGGCAAGCCGGCGGTGATCCAGAGCCGTGCGGTCGACGAGACCGGCTATGTGCAGCCGACGCTCGCCGAGCTGCTCGCAGTACGCGGCGAGAACTATTTCTACCACAACAATGCAATCTGGCCCTGGCGCATCAGTGCCGACGGGGAGGTGACCAATGCGCTGGCGTGAGATCTGCGGCGTTGTTCTCGTATTCTTGATCTGGGCGAGCAGCGCGCAGGCGCAAAGCACCTATGGCATTGGGCGGCAGGCCACCGCAGCGGAGATTGCGGGCTGGAATATCGACGTCGGACGTGACGGCAGCAATCTGCCGGCAGGCCGCGGTTCGGTCAGCCAGGGACGGGATATATTCGCTCAACAATGCGCCTCGTGCCACGGCGAGAAGGGCGAGGGCGCTATTGGCGACAGACTCGTTGGCGGACAAGGCACAATCGGGACACCAAGGCCGATCCGGACGGTCGGGAGTTACTGGCCTTATTCGCCAACATTGTTCGACTATATTCGCCGCGCGATGCCGCAGAACGCGCCGCAATCGCTCAGCAATGAAGACGTGTACGCAGTGTCGGCCTACATCCTAAGCTTGAACGGATTGGTGCGAGATGATGCCACGCTCGATGCCAAGTCGCTCGCAGCGATCAAAATGCCAAACCGCGACAAATTTGTTGGCGACGCGCGGCCCGACGTCAAGCGTTGAGCAGAGTTGCCTGTGAGTTCCCCTCGCATTGGCTCGGAACTTGCCGATCCGATACCGGAACTCGTCGGGCCCGCTTTGCGTTGATCCACGAGAGAAAAGGTGCAGTTTTTCCGATGGCCACAGCTCGCTTCGCAAATTCCCTCTCAATAGCACTTCGGCACCCCGGCGTGATCGCGATGATCGTGGCCGCTGTGACGATTGCTGCGATGCTGATCGTTGACCACGGGCCGTGGAGTCGCGCCAAGACCCAGCCGGCTTATGTCGCGATGTATGCGACCACAGGCGAAGCCGCCCGCGCGGCGGGCGCCAAGGTGCTTCCGACCGAACCGAAATCGCCAGTCGAACCGGAACGGCCGGGGCCGAAGACATCCCCGACCGTCAATCCGGTGACACCTTAAAGCGAGATGCGATTAGGACGAATCGTCATCGCGCTTTAGCTCTTTGTTTGAGCATGATCTTTTCGGAAAACCGCTTCACACTTTTCCGGATCATGACCTGGCGGTCAGCTCTTGCGGCCGTAACTGAGGAGCCCGCCTGTCGTCTTTGGCGGATGCGCGCGAAGCGCCTCCTCGTTGGGCTCGGTGCCCCAGCCGGGCCTATCAGGAATGATCAGATGGCCGTTCTGGATGTCCGGTTCATGCGTGAACAGTTCGCGATCCCAGGCGAGGCGGTCGATGTCGATCTCCATGATGCGCAGGTTCGGCACCGCCGCGCAGAAATGCGCGTTCATCATCGAGCAGAGGTGCCCGTAGAAATTATGCGGCGCGACGTTGACCTCGAAGGCTTCCGCCGCTGAGGCGATCTTCATCGACTGCCACACACCATTCCAGGGCGTGTCGATGATGGCGACGTCCATTGCCTGCTCGCGGAAATAGGGCAGGAATTCGCGCAGGCCGAGCAGCGTTTCGCAGGATGAGATCGGATGCGGGCTCTGCCGGCGGATGTAGCCGAGGGCCTCCGGATTAAAGCTGTCGATCTCGATCCAGAACATGTCGAGATCGGCGATCTCCCGCAGGATCTTCAAATAGCCTTCAGTCTTGGCGTTGAAATTGCAGTCGAGCAAGATGTCGACATCAGGGCCCGCGCCGTCGCGTATTGCCTCGAGATGCATGCGCAGGTCGCGCAGGATCTTGCGGTCGACATTGATCTCGGGCGCAAAGGGCGAGCCGAAGCCGGGCCGCCAGCCCGTGGGTTTGCCGTCGTCATAGGAAAAGATGTTGGTCTTTAGCGCGGTGAATTTCTTCTCGCGCACCTCACGCCCCATGGCCTTGACGCCGTCGAGATTTTCGATCGGCGGCTTGTACCAGGAGGGATGATTGATCCGCCAAGTGGCGCAGTGGGACCAATAGACCCTGACGCGGTCGCGGATCTTGCCGCCGAGAAGCTCATAGCAGGGCACGCCCAGGCACTTGGCCTTGGCATCAAGCAACGCATTCTCGATCGCGCCCAGCGCCTGCGCCACAACGCCGCCGGCGGCAGGGCGGGTGGCGGCAAACAGCTCGGCATGGATACGCTCATGCTCGAAGACATTCTGGCCGATCACGCGCGCCGACAGGCGCTGGATCGCCGCACCGACGCCGGGCGAGCCAAAACCCTCGTCGAACTCGCTCCAGCCGACGACGCCGTCTTCCGTCGTCACCTTGACGAAGTGATAGTTTCTCCAGCCTGCATCACAGGCAAGGATCTCGAGACTTGTTGCTTTTGATGATTTTGCCATGTCGCTCCCTGTCGCCCGGCAAGGGCGCTATTGGTTTTGTGGTCCCGGTCGCAAGCTCGGGCCCAGCCACAATTGTTAGGCTAACGGCCGAGTGCGGTGAAGCCCGCAAATGCTTGCCCAGCCATCGAAGTTTGAGCCTTCTGGCAGGAGGCCCGTAGAATCCAGTGGGAATGATGTTTCTTGGGATGGTCCCGAAATGCGCCAAGCCCTGACTTTTTTGGCCACAATCGGACCCGATCAAGGACGCATGCAGTTCTTAGCCATGATTTCGGTTCCGGCGCTCCTCACGATGAGGGGGGGCCGCCATTTCCGATCGGTTGCTCACAGCCGATCAGAACGTCGCGCAAGGGGTGGAGTAGCGCGCGCGAGCGAGGGCGCTTTGTCTTTGGGGAGACAACAATGCTTTCAGTCGACCAGTTCTTGCGGTTCATCAGTGTGCCGGCCGTGATTGCGGCCTTCATCATCGCCTCGCAGATATCGGCGGCGCTCTCGCCGGTCTAGCCTATCACCGACGAGGCGAGCAGGGCGAGGACGGCCAGCGCCATCAGGGCGGTGCCGAGCCAGCCCAGCACGACCAGCCAGCGTCTCGCCTTGAAGCGGCCCATGACGGCCCTGCTCGAGACGATCACCATCATCATCGCCATGATGGGGACCGCGACGATGCCGTTGAGCACGGCGCTCCACACCAGCATGTGGATCGAGTCGATCCCGGTAAAGCCGAGCCCGAAGCCGATGATGGTCGCGGCCGCGATGATGGTATAGAAGCCGACCGCCTTCTCCGGCCTTGCCTCCAGCGTCGCGCGCCAGCCGAAGATTTCCGCCACGCCATAAGCCGCCGAGCCAGCCAGCACCGGAATTGCCAGCAGGCCCGTGCCGATGATGCCGAGCGCGAACAGCGCGAAGGTGAAGTCGCCGGCGAGCGGCCGCAGCGCTTCGGCCGCTTCCGTCGCCGAGTTGATGTTGGTGACGCCGTTGGCGTTCAGCACCGAGGCCGTGGTCAGGATGATGAAGAAGGCGATGCCGTTCGACAGCAGCATGCCGAGCGTCGTATCGACCCTGATGCGCGTGAGCTCGGGATGGTCGCTGGCACGTCGTGTCTCCTCGCGGAGCGGTCGGTCGCGCATGCCGAGGTTCATTTCCTCCACCTCCTGGGAGGCCTGCCAGAAAAACAGATAGGGGCTGATGGTGGTGCCGAGCACTGCGACCACCATCATGAAATAATCGGCGCTGACATTCGCCTTCGGCCATACCGCCGACAGCAGCGCTTTGCTCCACGGAATCTCCACCGTGAAGGCGGTCGCGACATAGGCGAACAGCGTCAATGTCAGGAATTTCAGCACCGGGGAGTAGCGGCGATAGGGCAGGAAGACCTGGAGCAGGGTCGAGCCGGCCGCGAAGATCAACGCATGCTCGTGATTGAGCCCGCCGACGACCAGCGAGAGCGCCTCCGCCATCGCGGCGATGTCGGCGGCGATGTTGAAGGTGTTCGCGGCAACGAGCAGACCCACAAGCGCCATCACGATCCAGCGCGGAGCGAGCTCTTTTACATTCGCCGCGAGTCCCTTGCCGGTGACCCGACCGATCTGCGCGCTGACCAGCTGAATGGCGATCATGAACGGCGTGGTCAGGAACACCGTCCAGAGCAGACCATAGCCGAACTGCGCGCCGGCCTGGGAATAGGTGGCGATGCCCGACGGATCGTCGTCGGCCGCTCCCGTGATCAGGCCCGGCCCAAGCCGTTGCAGCAGCGTCGGCGCCGCCTTTGTCGGAGCGACGGCGCTATCGCGCGCGGAGGCTTGAAGTTTGGATCGGTTCGACAGGGCACACCTTCCGGAAATTGCGAATTCAAGGTTTAAGCTCGATCATGGCCGGAAAGTTCCATGGCCCGGTTCTGGCTGGTCTACCTCCACGTCAAGAACAGGGCATGACGCCCGCTTGCGGCGGTCCGCAACTTTCTCCGGAGCATGCTTCTAGGACGACGGCGACATCTGCAGATAGCGGCCGTCGAACTGGGCGAGCTCCTGCAGCTTGTGCTCGTTGAGGATCCGCACCGTGCCGCGCTGGAGCTCCAGCACGCCGTCGATTCGTAGTTCGCGCAGGATGCGGTTGGTGTGCACGCTCGTCACGCCCATGGCTTCGCCGAACTGCTCCTGCGTCAACGGGATTTCGAAGGTATTGTCGATCACGCGGCCGATCAGGCGCAGCCGTTCGCGCAACTCGACGATCAGATGGGCAAGCCGGTTGTGAGTCGCGCGCTGGCCGACATTGACGATCCATTCCCGCGACACCGCGGCATCCACCAGCGTGTCGCGCCAGAACATGTCGCCGACACCGGATCGCTGGCTGATGAGGTCGTTCAGCGCCTTGTGGGCGATGAAGGCCAGCGTGCAATCGGACAGCGCGATCAGGTCGTGGTCGACGGTGGGGAAGTGGAGGTTCTGCAGGTTCGGCAGGTCGCCGGGAATGTGGATCGAGAGGATCTGGCGCCTGCCGTCCACGATCGTCTTGGAGCGGAAGCAGAAGCCGTCGGCGATCAGGCAGCATTCGCTCGGCTGTTCGCCGTCGCGCAGCACGGCTTGGTTTTCCCGAAAGGTGCGGAGCGTGAACGGCAGCGCCGCGAGTGCTTCCAAATCCCTGTCGTCCGCGCCGGTCGTCGTTTTCAGGCGCTGAAACAGCGGCGCCCAGATCATGTCGCTTGTCACGGCACTCGATTCCCCCACGCGACTGAGCGCGTGACGGCCAAAAAGCATAGACTCCGGCGTGCTGTTGACAACAAAGGTTAAATCATGCCGCTCCCGCCTCTCAACATTGTGGACGATGCGTTAGCGAAAGAGGCAAATCCAACAAATGTTAAGTGCGGCGAGCCCAACCGCACCCGCGACTAACATTTATCAAGTCGGTCGCAGGTTTCGTTGGCGGCGGGCCTACAGCGGCCGACGTCTGAGCTGATTTTCCGAATTACATTGGCTGTACGAATTTTCACCCAGCTCTGCTTCGGAACGTGGCGGGCGTGGCGACGTTCTTCTTTTCCGAGGAGGACGTCGCAATGGATCGCCTGACGAAGCGCGAGCAGCCGGATCGCAGCAAGATCAACATGCACGAGGCCTGGGAGGTCAAGTACTGGAGCCATGCGCTCGGCGTCTCCAGGGAGGAGCTGCAACAGGCCGTCGACAAGGTGGGGAATTCGGCGGCCGCCGTCCGCAAGGAGCTCGCGGTGCGACCCGCGATCCCTACTTGATGCTGACGAACATGCCCCAGGCGGCGGAGAGCGCCGCGCCGGTGAAGACGACTGCCGGGCTGTCGCAGAACAGGCCGCCATAGCGGCATACATAAGCCCCGAACGAGCCGAGCTCGTGATGGCCGGCCGAATAGAACAGTCCCGACAGCCCAAGCAATAAGCCTGCGATGTAGTACATGGCTCCCTCACGCGAGAACGGACATGTGCCAACATGGCGCGAAGAGATTTCGTCTCGCCGAATCCGCAAGGGTGCATTCGATTAAAGATTGATTCGTTCCAGTGAGACTAGGTCACCGTTAGAGAAGCGGCGCTACGAGTTTCTCACTTGCGGCTCTCAGCTAATAAGGGTTGAGCACGCTCTCGAGAAATTGCTGCTTTTCGCCGGGCGCGTAACCCTGGCAAGCGCCGTAATATGGTTCTGGCCTGTCACAGGGGTTGGCGGACCGATAATATTGCCGCGGCGCATAGGCAAAGCCTGACGGGTACATGTGGTGATGGGGACGAACCGCCGCGTGCCGGTGGTGCCCGTGATGCACGCTTGCCGCGTTCGCGATGCCGCACAGGCTCAGCAGGACGCTCAAGGCCAAAATCGAACGCATCGCTGTCTTCCTCCGAAGAGTTCGCTCTTTGCTCAATCATTACCATGACGCGGCGTTCCAAGGAGTCGTTTTTTCGTCTTCCGACCTCGCGGCAAAGCATCGGGGAAATTTGGCAATAAGAAAGGGAACGGTGAAATCCGGATCGGGGTTGATCTTGCACTGAGGAGCACTTCGATGGACAGAACCTCGATCTATGATGAGTTGAGCCGCGTTGAGCGCGACGTGGTGGCAGGAGAGCGACAGCTTGCAGAACAGGAGCGGCTGGTGCTCGACTTGAAAAAGGAAGGCGAGAATACTTCGGCTGCTGAAAGGGAGCTGGAACGGCTGCGTGAAGCTCAGCGCCTGCGCGATCAAGACCGCCAAAGGCTCCTCTCACTGCTGCAGCCCTGAGGCATTCCCCTACGCTCGCCCTAAAGCTGCTTGCGGCTGAGCACATCACCAGGCAATCGGCTGGAGGTGGGAGAAGAGGTCGAACACAAGTTCGCGCGCTTTCAAACTCTGCGGGGTGCCTAAAAAGGCCCCAGCTCACGTAGTGGGGGCGATGGAGCTGGGGCCGACTTGGGGTCACCCTTTGGGGAAGGGCACCGGGAAAACTTGGTAGTAGCGATATCGTTCCTAAACAGCTTTCCAAATGAAGAGGCCCCGGCTTTTGCAAAAGCCGGGGCCAACCACCCTCCCGGGGGGCGCGTCGTTTGTTCCTCATCAAGTGCCGGGAAAACTCGGCATCTCACCACTCAGTTCCGATGTCGAAGCTAAATTGCCAGTATCCGGATGAGTACGGCACCGGTCCGATCTTGAGGTCTTCCGTGAGGCTTGGTATCGTTTGCGGTGGAGGCCGGCGAAAATATTGCAGTCGTCCTCCGTTGGTAAACTTAAGCCCTTTGCGGCCCCGCCTTCGGGTGCCTCTAGTAGCGTTGGGGGCGGCAACGTTCCCTCCGTTCTTCCCTTAGACTCCGAAGGCGGGAGCTTTTTGCCTGCCGACCCATGGCTGCCGCAGCTACGGGCAAGCTACCCGCCTTTCCAGTGAGCGGGCGAAATGACTTCATCCTTGGATTGGGGGCAGCCGCCCGATTGAACCCGCATCGCCTCCGGCGACACCAAGACAGGCAGAGATGTTGCCTTGGTGACTGTTATCTTTGGCCGGATGCTGGCATGAGCCCCGCTCTTGATCTGCTCTATCGTCTTGCTGCGTTCGGGCTCGGCATCTACTGCGTCCGCAAGGCCTGGTACGGCTATGTCGAGCGCAAGATCCTGTTCGTCAGCGACGACTGGTGGGATTGGTCGAGATGGTCGCGGCAGGAGTTTTACCGCGACACCATGCCGATCCGCTATTGGATGCAGATGGTCGGCACGGCCGGCGGCGCGCTGCTGTGCCTGGTCGGTGCGATCGTCGGCTGGCAGCCGGGCAGCTGAAGACAGGACATCGCCGCGTTGTTTGAGCATGATCTCCGCGCAAACGCGTTCCGCTGATGTCGCGAGGGAAAACCCCCTTCACACTTTGCGCGAACGCGGCCCTTCGGGTCCGGATCATGCTCTAACGACGAAACCGTCCTGAAACAATCCTGAAACCAGATCGTCCTGAACTCGATCGCTGATAGGCCCGACCAACGGAGCGATAAGGAGACAACTCATGATCCAGATCGGTTCGAAGGAAGAAGTCGCGTTGCTGCTGGCCCTGTTCGGGACTCATACCCAGCCCGTCAGCAAGCCCAAGCCGAAATCGCGGCAAGGCTGAAGGCGAACCCATGCCGGGTCTGGCCGATTGCCTGAGCTTTCTGCGTTTGCTGATCGCGCGGGGAGATCCGAAAGGCATCCCGCTGGCGACCGATGCCATCGACGACTACCTCGCCATGGCCCCGGTCTGCGCACGTCGGCGCGGCCTGCGCGTGCTCCAGCAGGACGCGCTCGAGCTTCATGTCACTTCGGTTGGCGTGCAGCGCTCGTTCGCCGAGACGGTTGACGCCTATATCGAGCGGAAGCTGGCCGAGGAATGAGGCAAGCTTGACCTTTCGGGTCTCTTCCAAGGGCTGGCATCCCTCTTGCTATGAGACGTCTTAATCCGGCCCGGCCCTTCGGGCCGTTTCAGATTGAGGCGATCACATGCAGTCAACGTCCCGTTTTGAAGCGACCGCGTCCCTGCAGCTCCATGCCCTGATCTCCGACCTGCACTGGCGGATCCAGATGCTGGACGGCGATATTGCCGAGGAGGAGCGCAATGCCGGCAATGCCGATCCTCGCAGCCCCACTTATTCGATGCTGGCGTTGAATATGCGGGAGCGCCGCGACAATTTACGGACCTCGATCGCCTTGCTGGAAGCGCGGATCGGGCAGACGGCGCAGCTGTCGCGCGCGGCATAGACAGAAGCCGCCGTCTTCGCCGGCCAGATAGGCGCGATATGCTCGCTCATGTCGGCGCCCTCAGGCCGGGCGAATGCAGCCAGGCCTCGATCTGCATCGCCGTCTCGTCCTGCCGCGCGCGGCGCAGCAGCATCTCGCGGCGACGTCCCGGCGCGAGCGCGCGCGCCTGCTCGCGCAATTGCGCGGCTTCCTCTTGAAGCCTCTGGTGAAGTGTCTTGGTCTGCTTGAAACGACGCCGCTTCAACATGGCGATGCTCCCATGTTCGAGAAGGCGGGAGCGCGATCGGGCGTTCTCATCACCGATATCTGCCGGGGGCCTTGCGGTGATGGTTAACCGTACGACCCGTCTTGCAAGGAGTCCTCATCATTTGATAGGTCGGCCGAGAAATCTTCGTGCTGTTTTCAAGCGCTATTTGCAGCCTTTGAGCCACTTACTCATTTTACGCGACGGCTGAATCCAAAGTGCACTTTTGAACAAAACAGCAAGCCCGCCGGGCTTGCTGTTTTGGCTGCTGCAATGATCCTACGCTGCGCCGAACCAGGTCGTGAGCGCCTCCGCGAGTCCGCCTCCGCTCTCCTCGCCCACCCACGCCACATGCCCGTCGGGCCGCACCAGCACCGCTGTCGGTGCGGCAATCGCTCCGATGCAAGGGAGCTCCCATGCGCCGTCGTAAATGGCATCGATACGTGGGACACGATCGGCCCAGGGCGAGATGTCCAGCCTGACAGGACTGCCGAAATCGAGTAGGAAGCCGCGCCCATCGTGCAGCAGCGTGAACAGCCGCATCGGCCGCCCCGCGACGGTCAACGCCAGATCGGGCATGCGGCGGCCGAGCAAGGGATGCGCGCCGCCGAGATCATAGCTGATATCGAGCCCGCTCATCATTGCGCCATAGCGCTTGCGGGGCTCCTCCATTGCGAGCAGCTCTGAGACGATTTCGAGCGCGGCCTTGCGGCCGTCGTCGTTGCGGCGGAGCAGGGCGATCTGCGCCCTGGTGTTGCGCAAGACGCGCGCAGCCACGGGATGGCGTTCGGCGTGATAGCTGTCCAGCAGGCGGTCGGGCGAAATGCCCTTCACCACCTGCGCCAGCTTCCAGCCGAGATTGACGGCATCCTGCAAGCCGGTGTTGAGGCCCTGTCCGCCGATGGAATGATGGATGTGCGCGGCATCGCCGGCGAGCAGCACGCGTTCTTTGCGATATCTGACGGCCTGGCGTGCCGCATCGGTGAAGCGCGAGATCCAGGACGGATTGTGGACGCCGAAGTCCGTGCCGTACACGGCGATCAGCCCCTCGCTCAGATCGCGCAAAGAAGGCTCGCCGCTACGATCGAGTGTTGCTTCCGTTATGACGACCAGCACGCGTCCGTTCTCCGTCTTGCTGAGACCGTGAAAGCCGAGGCCATCGTGACGCAGGCCCCATTGCGGCACCTCATGTATCTCGACCTCGGCCATGAGATTGCTGAGCGTCGGATCCGTGCCGGCAAAAGTGAGGCCCGCCGCCTTTCGGACCAGGCTGCGCCCGCCGTCGCAGCCGACCAGATAATCCGCGCGCAGGCTCTCGCCGCTGGCGAGCGTCACGTCGACGCCGGTTAAGTCCTGCACCAGGCTTGTTACCTCGCGGCCCCGATAGATGGAAACTCCGAGCTGCTCGACCCAATCAGCGAGGATGCGCTCGATGTGGCTCTGCCGCAGCGCAAGCCCGTAAGGGTGAGGCGTGGGCAGATCGCTGATGTCGAACCGCGTCCAGGCAAAGCCCGCGAGCTGCGTGATCGTCCCTTCGCGCAGGAAGCGATCGGCAACGCCGCGCTGATCGAGGATCTCGATGCTGCGCGCGTGCAGGCCGCCCGCGCGCGTGCCGGTGAGGTTCTGGCTGGCGCGGCGCTCGAGAATCGCGACATCGCATCCGGCGAGCGCCAGCTCCGCCGCCAACATCAATCCGGTCGGCCCGCCGCCGGCGATCACGACGGCATGGTCTGATGTTGGCGACGTGCGGGCGCGCGGGCGAGGCGTCGGTAGCAGGACAGGCATGTGGTGACCCCTCTCTCTCGGCGGTTTGAGGCGCGGGGGTACACCGGGGACGGGAGCTTGAAGCAAGCCCGTTGTGCACCACATATCAAGTTGGGAGGAGGAGCTGCGCCTAATCGTCCTGCGACAGATCGCCGGGCCTGGTGGGCAGATCGATGGTTCCACCCTCGCCGTGCGCGAGATCGCGGTTCGTGTCAATCTCGCCCGCGTGTTCGATGTCGGCCTCCTGCGTTTCGCGTTCCTTGTCGATGCACGGCTTCTGCCCCGGCCGATCTCGCGACGTCCTGGGTGCAGCAGTGGATGTCATGGCCGGTCCTCCTGCGCGACCAACGCGCTTGGTTACCGGATCGTTCGCTTGACCCGTCGGGCAAAACACTGGCACCATGGCATCATCGAAGGAGTTCGGCTCAGCCCGCGCGGAGCAATTCGCCGCGGGTCATTTATTGTCAAACGATGTCCGCCTGCGCGCTCAGGAGGAACGGACTGCGGCGGCGGCATTTGTATGGTCCGGAGGAGTGCATGTTGACAGACGCTGACATCGCCATGCTCTGCGACATCGACCAGTCCATCGACTTCAGCTACGCGCACAAGAATGGCGACACCTACGAGCGCACCCCCAAGGGTGAAGCGGCCGTGATCGATCGCGGCGCTGAACAAGGCGTGATGTCGATTAGTCGCGGGCGATCCGATCGCGCTTGCCGTCGGCTGATCCGGCCGGCCCGCGGGCGTCGTGAAGTGCGACAGCTGGCAACGCGGCGCGCGCAAGTTTGGACCCGCAAGGGCGGTTTAGGAACCTTCAGTTCCAGGCCGGATTTGATATCGTGCCGGCATACCGCCGATTGGCCGGCTGGAATGGCGGCTCCGGCGCACAAAGCCCCCGTCCTGCACCGGAGCCGTTTTCGGTTTAGCCAAAATGTGGCTTGACCCGTCGGGCAAAACACTGGCATGATGGCGTCATCGAAAGAGGTCGGTTCAGCGCGTGGAAAACATCCGGCACGAGCTTTTTTGATGCCGCCGTCCTGATCGGAGTGTCCGCATGAGCCCGTCCGGTGTCGACGTCGAGAACTTCGGCGTCGTCGTCGACGACGATTCATGGATGATTGACCTCCTGCGATAAAATGCACGCCGCGCCTTGCGGGTTCCGGACCGAGACGCGCCGCAAGACGTGTGCGACAAATCGTTCGCGGTTTAAGTTCGCAACGTCATCGCGCTTCGCTGCGCCGGCATGAAGACTGGAAGCGCGACCAGCACACAGGCCTCGCCTCTCTCAGGAACCGGGCGCGACTTCGGAATTTGTATGATCCGGAGGAGCTGTGCTGACAGATTCTGATATTGCCCTGCTCTGCGACATCGGTCAGTCCATCGCCTTCGGCGATAGCGATGACCGGCACGAGCGGCTGTTTCGGCTCATTGCCGACGGCTACGTGCAGAAGGACGGCGACACCTACGAGCTCACCGCCAAGGGCGAAGCGGCCGTAATCGATCGCGGCGCCGGATTGAACAAGGCCTAATGCCGCTTTTTCGCGCTACGATCGGGAGTCGTCCTTGACCTCGGGCAAGCGCGCAAGTTCGGGCCGCGGGGATGTTAGGAACCTTCAGTTCGAGCCCGGATTTGGTCTCGTGCCGGCGTACCGCCGATTGGCCGTCTGCGAATGGCGGCTCCAGGCGCACCAAGCCCCCCGTCTCGCGCCGGAGCCGCCTTCGGTTTAGCCTAAACGACCTTTGACCCGTCTGCCAAAACACTGGCAGATGGCATCATGGAAATAGTTTAGTTCAGCCCGCGCGGGATTTATCGCTATAAACCTCACGACCCGACGTTCGAAATGCTGTTGATCGGGCTACGCTCCGCTCTACTTTCTGGCCTAACGCTGGGGCGAGTGCGTCGAGATCCGAGCGAATCCGCGGAGACCCAACCTCGCGACCAGGAAGCTCGACTACGGCCTGGGTTCACACGTGGCCGCGCTCGGCCTCGCGTTGAGCAAAGGCGAGAAGTCGTGTTCCAAATTCGATAACGGCCCTTGTCGGTGAGCACACAGCAGTCGGTCCCAGCCCGGCCGTAGCTGTCGGGTTATTTACATGCCGCTGGTGAATGGGCGGCCGGAAGGCAAATCTGGGTTGAGCAACTCTCGCCGCGTGGGAACCTAGGAACAAACGAGCCACCTTGAGGAATGCAATGCGATTTGCGGGCCCAACGGAGAAGAGCTCAACGGGAGCAATTCGCGCCCGCTCTACCGTCTTAGGGTGATGCCGGCGTCCGTCTGGCTAGGGCTGCGGATGAACGCCACGTCTACGAAGACCCCGGTTCTGGCATTGAAAGGCCTTCGTAATCCAAGATGCGGATAAGCAATCCAATGGTAGCCATTGTACCTTGCTCCGGGTCAGGGGGTGGGACAAGCCCTCGACCGCGATACCCCCACCTTAAGGATATCCGGTCCTCCACGTTGAGGTGCGAGGTGCTGTTGCTCGGGCGTCGGGTCATCGGGTCGAATTACTGGCCCCGTTAGGAAAGCCTTATTGTCTTCTGGCAATGATTTCCTATCCACTAGAAGAAGGTAGCTCGATTTTGGAGCTGATCCTAAAGGTCCGATGGACCATTGCAGCCTTCGTGTTCGCGACGGCTGCGGTTTTCGCTGTGGTCTATTTGGTTGTCGGAGGAGCTGTCTTCCCTACGGATGACGCCTTCATCAACTTACACAATGCGCAGGTTATTCACGACGGTCACGATGAGAATTACCTCGGAGTTCCCGCTCTCGTGGGAGCAACGAGCGGTGTACACCTCGTTCTGCTGCTGGCTATTGAGAAAGTAGTGTTCTCCGATACTGTCGCATTGTACGTGCTCGGCGCATCGTGCGGCGCCCTATATGTGCTCGGTCTATTTTTCGCCAGCATCAACGTTGGGTGCCACCGGTCGGAGGCAATGCTAATCTCTGTTGGCGGCTTGATCTTTGCGGGTACGCTGTTTCAGCTCTTGAATGGAATGGACACGGGGCTCGCGATGGCTGCAGTGGCTTGGAACATCAAGCTACTTACAGACAAGAGACGAACGATCTGGATCTCCCTTCTTTGCGGGATCATGCCATTTATTCGGCCGGAGCTTACACTTCTGTCTGTCGGATCGATGTCCATTTTGCTTCTTGAGAGCGGTACCTGCCGTTTCAAGATCGCGGCATGCACGACTTTGCTTTTAGGCGCTGTTCCGTTCCTGGTGTGGTACTGGTTCGACACGGGCTCCTTGGTTCCTAGCACTGTCGGCGCCAAGACGTACTACTTCGCAGACAGTTACGCAGATTGGCCGAACAAATTGCTCTTCGTGGCGTTAGCGATGGCTCGAGCGGCGGTGGCCTGCTTCCCACTCTTTCTCTGCGTTCGTTACATACGGCCGCGCTCCGCCGGTATCATGCTGGCAATGTTTGCGGCCATTTTCATCGGCTCGTATTTCTGGAAGTTCCCGAGTGGGCTCGCCCATAACGGAAGTCGATATCTCTACATATTTGTACCCATTATACTCTTCGGCGTTGCGTGCGGACTTAGTTCGGCGGCTCGCACAAAAACGCTCCGACTTATCTGGATTTCAATTTTCTTTCTGCCGTTAGGCTTTGGATGGCAACTTTCTGACTATTGGACACACATAACAGGACATCAGAAAAGCCTTTCCGACGCCGTGCGATGGATCAATGAAAATTTGCCTGATCGACCGAAAATATTAGTACATGACGCTGGCTATGTCGCGTACGCGGGGCATGCTCAGCTAGTCGACCTTGTGGGACTCAAGACGCCGGCCGCGATAGAATTTCACAAGCAGCTAACATACCCAAGTGCCGGGAAGCTAAGGTCAAAGGCGATCGCCGACATCGCCCGATCATTCAACCCGGAATATCTGTTGGCGCTACAAGAGTGGGACGAGAAATTCGGTCTCGTAGATGGTCTGCGCCAAGAGGGCTGGGCGGTGCAGGAGGTATACGCGGGAAGAGCCTCCGCGAACACGCCCGCTTCGGACATCTACCACATCTACAAGCTGAGGAAACCAGTCTCAGCTGTCAGCCAGAGCTAGCAAACATCCTCATTGCAAGGAGAATGTTCTAGGCGCTGAATGGAATCGACAAGTCATTGGATTGCTGTCTCTCATTGCATCTTTAGCGCGATGGCACTCGCTCACTGAGTTGGCAAGGTTGATTCGAAAGGGTCGGAGATAAGGGCGAACTTCCAGCACCTTCGGCGGTGGCGAAAAAGCGTGGAGCAGGCCCACAGCTATACTGTGAAGGCCGTTATTACGGTGATTGCCACTGGTCTGATGGGAGCTGTCTGGCTCGGAGTGGAGGTCATGCTTAGCAAGTGAGCTCCTCGTGGGCGGCGCCCCGCCGCACGACCGAATCGATTCGATGAATCATGCTATGTACAAAAATACTATCGTCGACACCTGACGATAGGCTCGCTGAATTGCATCGGCGAAGTTCTTCGACACTGCGGTGACGCCGGATTCTGACCGGGGAGTGTGGCGGCTTGTCTATCGGGGCGACGATGCGGCCGACGCGGCACGTCGATTTCAGACGTCACACCTGCTGGATCCCATTTGTGTATTGAAGCCTTGCGACTGAAGCACTTGCGGAGATTGCTCTCCCGGGCTTTAAATTCGCGTACAGAAAATCGGCGAACATAAGTCGATGTAAGGGAGCCCCGGGATGTCCACCAAGCCTCAATTGCCGGAACGCCCGCCGCGGGGGGCGGGAGGACCAACCGCGCTTGATGGCCTGCTGGTTGTCGATTTCACGCGCGTGGTTGCCGGCCCCGCCTGCACACAGACACTGGCCGATTTCGGGGCGCGCGTCATCAAGATCGAGAACCCCGATGGCGGCGACGACACGCGCGCCTATGAGCATGCCGAGGTCGGCGGCGAAAGCGCAGCCTATCTCAGCCTGAACCGCAACAAGGCCGGTATCGCGCTCGATCTCGCCGTGGCGGAGGCGCGCGAGATAGCGCTGGATCTGATCCGCAAGGCGGACGTAGTCGTGGAGAATTTTTCGAGCGGCGTCATGAAGAAGTTCGGCCTGGATTACGAGGCCGTCGCGCCGCTTAACCCGCGGCTGGTCTATTGCTCGATCTCCGCTTACGGGCGCACCGGACCATTTGCTTCACGCCCGGGTTTTGACCCTATCACGCAAGCCGAGAGCGGCTTCATGTCGCTCAACGGGTTCGCGGATGGCCCGGCGGTTCGTACTGGGCCGCCGATTGTCGACATGGCGACGGGGATGGCAGCCTGCAATGCCATTCTGCTGGCGCTGTTGGCGCGGGACCGGCTCGGCCGTGGGCAGCATGTCGAGGTCGCGCTGTTCGACGTCGCCATGGGGATGACGGGCTTCTATGGGATGGCCTATCTGATCAACGGCGAGAATCCTGGGCGGTTCGGCAATTCGCCGGCCGGGTCTCCCACTGTTGGTGTCTACGAGGCATCCGATGGTCCGCTCTACATGGCGTGCGCCAATGATCGGCTGTATCGACGGCTGGTGGTCGAGGTGCTGAACCGCCCGGATCTCATTAACGCGCCGCAGTTTGCCACCCGCAAAGCAAGGTCTGAGAACAAGGAGCTCCTGCGTGCCGCCATCGCCGAGGTCTTCGCAAGCGACACGCTCGAGAACTGGATGGCGAAGATGAAGCTGGCCAATATTCCGGTCGGCTATCTCCGAACGGTCGAGGAAGGGTTCAATGCGCCCGAAGCGCGCGAACGCGCGCGCCTGAGCCGGATCCCTCATCGTACCGCGCAGTGGGTGCCGAATATCGAGCCGCCCATCAGCATGAGCTTGACGCCGGCAGTTGATCCTGTGGCGGCGCCGCTGTTGGGCGAGCACACCGAGGGCGTCATGCGCGAGACGCTTGGTTACGACGCGAAGCGGATTGCGGCATTGGCCGAAAAAGGCGCATTCGGGTTGCGTAAGACCACATCGGACTGAGCGCAGCAACAGCTTGATTTGGCAGGGTTCCAGCCTCATAAATGCATGAGAGCGAGGGACGCGAATGGTGCCTGGTCAGGAGCCGAACATGGGTCAGTCGGGGGCGACAGACTCCGGCGAACGAGCTTATGCGGCGATGATTGCCAAGGCGCGGGCGCTCGTGCCGCAATTGCGGGAACGTGCGGTTCGAACCGAGGAGCTGCGGCACCTGCCGCCGGAGACCGAGCGCGACCTGCATGAAGCCGGCCTGTTCCGGATGCTTCAGCCGAAGCGTATCGGCGGCGCCGAGCTCGATTATGTTGCCCTGATCGATTGTGCCGAGTTGCTGGGGCAGGCCGACGCATCGGTCGCCTGGAATCTGGCTAATCTGGCGAGTCACCACTGGATGCTCGGCATGTTCGAGCAGCGTGCGCAGGATCTGGTCTGGGGCCGAGATCCGGACGTGCTGATCGCGTCATCGTTCATCTTCCCTGCCGGCCGTGCCAGGAAGGTCGAAGGCGGATACCGGCTGCGCGGAAGCTGGCCGTTTTCGTCGGGTGTCGGCTCCTGCGCATGGAACATGCTTGCGAGCGTCGTTTCGTCCGACGACGAGGCTGACGGGATCGAATACCGCATCTTTCTATTGCCCAAGGCTGACTACACGATCCTCGATACCTGGAATGTTGCCGGACTGCGCGGCACAGGGTCGTCGGATGTCGAGGTCAGGGATGCCTTTGTGCCCGATCATATGACCGTCGCGGTGGGGGATCTCGCGGGCGGCGCGACGCCCGGCAGCAGGGTGAACCCCAATCCGCTATACGCGCTTCCGGTCTTCTCGCTGTTTCCCTATGTTCTCTCGGGCGTCGCGCTCGGCAATGCACAGGCGTGCCTGGACGATTATGCGGAGGTCGCGCGTCACCGCATATCGACGTACAACCGCGCCAAGCTGAGCGACTTCCAGAGCACGCAAATCAAGATCGCGGAAGCTTCGGCCAAGATCGATGCCGCGCGCCTCATCATGCGCTCGGCCTGCACCGAGGCGATGGAGGACGCACGGCGCAACCGCACGCCCGATATGGTCACCAAGACCAGATATCGACGCGACGGTGCGTTCTCGGTCAATCTATGTACCGATGCAGTCTCGATGTTGTTCGCGGCGAGCGGGGCGCGCGGCCTGTTCACGACGGGCGTGCTACAGCGGCAATTCCGCGATGCTCACGCGATCAATTCGCACCTCGCATTCAATTTCGATGCAGCCGGAACTAACTATGGACGCGTGGCGCTCGGCCTGCCGTCCGAGAATCTCACCTTGTGAGGCCGGCCGATGAATGACCAGCCAAAGCATCCGGCCGCCGCTGATCCCGCCAACGAGTTCGCAAGCGACAACTCGCCGATCGACCCGCGTGATTTCCGCAACGCGCTCGGCACCTACGGGACGGGCGTCACGATCATCACAGCAACGGCTGCCGATGGAAAGCCGTATGGCATCACCTGTAATTCGTTCGCGTCGGTTTCCTTGAATCCCCCCTTGGTCCTCTGGAGCCTCGGCGTTTATTCATCGAGCCTGACCGTGTTTCAGAACGCCAGCCATTTCACGGTGCATGTGCTGGGCATCTCGCAGCAAGCGCTCGCAAACAAGTTTGCCAAGTCGTCCGAAGACAAGTTCGCGGGCGTGAACTGGACACCGGGTCTCGGCAATGCGCCCGTGCTGGCCGAGAGTGTGGCGAGTTTTCAGTGCCGATCCGTCAACCGCTATTATGGCGGCGATCACGTGATCTTTCTCGGTGCCGTCGAGGCCTATGCTTACAACGCACGAGAGCCTCTGCTGTTCGTGCGAGGGACTTACGGCCGATTCTTGGCCGATGACGCGCACAAGAAGTAGCCGTAGTGCGATTCAGGGACGCGGATTAGTTCAACGTTCCGTGGCCGAAAGCTTGTAAATTTCGAGTGCGTCCGCGTCTGCACCGCGTGCCGCTTTAGCCAGCCTGAAGATCTGCCCGGCAAGCGTCGCCATCGGCACCGGCGTCGACGTCGCCTGCGCGACATCGGCGACCGTATCGAGGTCCTTGAGCATCGTCGCGATGTGCCCGAGCGGTGGCGAGTGAATGGCCCGGACCATGCGCGGCACAAAGAGTTGAAGCGGGATCGAATCCGCAAAGCCGCCCGCGAGTGCTTCGGGAAGCCTGCTCGCGTCAATCCCGGCGTTCGAGGCAAGGCGCGTTGCCTCCGCAAGCACGGCCATCGCGCATCCGACGATCACCTGGTTGCAGAGTTTCGTGGTCTGGCCGGCGCCGGTCGGACCCATGTGGGTAAATCTGCGCGCCATGGTCAGCACATAGGGCCGTGCCCGCTCGATGTCTTCAGCCTCTCCTCCCGCCATGATGGCAAGCGTGCCCTCTTCGGCGCCCTTGGTGCCGCCGGACACAGGCGCATCGATCCAGCTTGCGCCGTTCGCAGCTTTCAACCGCGCCGCAAGATCGCGAGCGGCGTCAGGATGGATCGACGAGAAATCGACCACGAGCTTGCCTGCGCCGGGAGCCCCGGCAAGGCCCTCCGGCCCGAAGATTATCTCTTCGACAGCAGCGGCATCCGTCACGCACATGAAGAGGATGTCGGAGTTCGCCAATAGTTCACACGGCGTGCTCGCGCGATTGGCGCCAGCCTCGACAAGCGGTGCTACCTTGCCCTCCGAACGGTTCCAGACGCTGACGTGAAAGCCGGCTTTGAGCAGCCGACGGGTCATTGGCGTTCCCATCAGTCCCAGGCCCAGATAGCCGAGCCTTTCGACGCGTTGCGGGTTTGTCTTGCTCGCATCAGCCATAGGTTGCTTCCTCTTGCCGCAGCGCAGCGGCGCACGACCCTGGCCGAACCATACATGACGCATCCCGCAGCGAAACCGGGGCGACTTGCATGGCTTGCCTGATTGTTTGAACCATGAAACATTTGAATCGGTCGGGTTGGGTGGCGCTCATCGGCGCCGGAGCAACGGAGTGGGCACGATGCGGGCAGTTTCGAGGTGGATGCTGGCGGCAGGAACTGTGGCGGCCATGATCGCGGGCGCGAGCCCCTCATGGGCGCAGCAGACGATCCGCGTGGGCTGGACCATCCCGGCCGAGGAATCCAAATACTGGATGATGCGAAGGCCGGCCGAATTCCCGGATATCGGCAAGACCTACAACATCGAGTGGACCCAGTTTCAGGGCACCGCACCGATGACGCAGGCTTTGGCGGCCGGCGCTCTCGATTGTGCGACGCAGGCGCCACTGTCGCTGGCCAACGGCGTGGTCGGCGGCAACCTCAAGGCCTACATCGTGGCCCAGCACGTCTTCGAGAAGCCCGGTGGCTTCTCGGTCTACTGGGCGGTGATGGATGACTCGCCGATCAAGACGATTGCGGACCTTAAGGGCAAGACCGTCGGCATTTCCGTGATCGGCGGCGGCACGCAAGGCCCGTTCAACCTGCTTTTGAAGCAGAACGGGGTTGATCCTGCCAAGGACATCAAGCTGGTCGAGGTCGGTTTTGCCGTCTCCGAGGATGCGCTGCGCCAGGGCCGGGTCGATGCGGTCAACATGAACCAGCCGTTTGCGGCACGTGCGGAGGCAAAGGGCGGCACAAGAAAGCTGTTCTCACTGTCGCAGGCCATGCCGAACATCGTGCACATCTTGGAAGCCTGCCGCGCCGATTTCGTCGACAAGAATCCGGACCTGGTGAAGGCCTATGTTCGCGATATCACTTCAGGCATGAAGAAGGCACTGGCGAACCGTGAAGAAACCTTGAAGGTCGTCAATGAAGTCCTGAAAGCGCCCATTCCGGTGCTCGAGACCTACCTGCTCAAGGACAACGATTTCGGTCGCGATCCCGGCGCTGCGCCGAATTTCCCCGCGATCCAGAAGATGCTCGACATCTATGCGGACACAGGAATGCTGCCAAAACTGGATGTCGCGCAGTTCAAGCACGCGACCATCGTCGCGCCGCTGCAATAGGCCAGAGGTCGTTTGCAGGATCAGCGAAGTCGCAATGTCCCGCCATGTGTGGGGCAGTGCATCGAGACAGTGCAAGCATGAAGAAGTTGCGATCACGGATCACCACTGACGGGCTCGACCGCGCTCCGCATCGCGCCTTTATGCGCGCGATGGGTCTGGATGATGCCGCCATCGCCAAGCCAATGGTGGGCATTGTCAGCATGAAGGGCGAGCAGACGCCCTGCAACATGACCCATGACTTTCAAGTGGCTGCCGCCAAGACCGGGATCGAGGAGGCTGGCGGCACGCCGCGTGAATTCTCAACCGTCTCGGTGTCCGACGGGATCAGCATGAATCACGAGGGGATGAAGTTCTCCTTGTTTTCGCGCGAGCTGATCGCCGACTCGATTGAGGCTGTCGTCCACGGTCTCGCTTATGATGCACTGATCGGGTATGGCGGATGCGACAAGACGCTTCCGGGCGTGATGATGGGCATGGTTCGTTGCAATGTGCCTTCCATCTTCATTTATGGCGGCAGCTCGTTGCCGGGCCGCGTGGACGGGCGGACGCTGACGGTGCTCGACTCCTACGAAGCCGTCGGCAGCTTTATGACTGGAGAGATCGACGCCGCGACGCTCGAGCGGATCGAGCGCGCGTGCCTGCCGACCATTGGTGCCTGCGCTGGCCAGTTTACTGCGAACACCATGGGGATGGTGTCGGAGGCGATGGGCTTGACTATCCCCAACGTGTCGATGGTGCCCGGCGTCTATGCCGAGCGGGCGCAGATCTCGCGTCGCGCCGGGCGGCTGATCATGGAAATGCTGGAGCGTGGTGGACCGCTGCCGCGCGACATCGTGACGCGGAAATCGTTGGAGAACGGCGCGGCGATCGTCGCCGCGACGGGCGGATCGACCAACGCCGCTCTGCATCTGCCGGCGATTGCGAACGAGGCAGGTATTCGTTTCACGATCGATGATGTTGGCGAGGTCTTTGCCAGGACGCCCCTGATCGGAAACTTGCGGCCAGGGGGCAAACATACCGCCAAGGATGTTTACGACGTCGGTGGTGCAGCCGTGATAATCCGCGAATTGATCCAGAGCGGGCATATTGATGGCAGCTGCCTGACGATCACGGGACGTACGCTCGCGGAAGAAAATGGCGCGGCCAATGCGCCCGACGGGGAGGTCGTTTACGCGGCCCGCGCGCCGATCATGTCTGACGGCGGCGTTGCGGTGCTCAAGGGCAATCTCTGTCCCGATGGCGCCGTCATCAAGGTGGCAGGTCTGAAGAGCCAACTCTTCGAGGGTGCGGCGCGTGTCTTCGAGGATGAGGAAGCCTGTGTCGAAGCGGTTCGCGACCGCAGTTACAAGGCCGGCGAGGTCCTGGTAATCCGCAACGAGGGGCCGGTCGGCGGTCCCGGCATGCGTGAGATGCTTGGCGTCACTGCGTTGATCTACGGCCAGGGCATGGGCGAGAAGGTCGCCCTGATCACGGATGGGCGGTTTTCCGGTGCCACGCGCGGCATGTGCATCGGGTATGTCTCGCCGGAAGCGTTTGTTGGTGGCCCGCTGGCGCTGGTCCGCGACGGCGACAAGATCCGGATCGATGCCGCTGGCCGCCGCATGGACCTGCTGGTCGGTGAGCAGGAACTCGCTGCACGCCGACGCGATTGGAAGCAACCTCCGCCGCGTCATCGAGCGGGTGCGCTTGCAAAATATGCGCGTCTGGTCGGTCAGGCCCCGGACGGAGCAGTCACGCATGAGGGCCCGGTGGAGTGGCCGTGGTTCGACTGAGTGGCAAGTTTCTTGCTAAGCTCGTTCCGCTGTTGAAGGCCATTCGGCAGATCGGCTGCGTGACGTTCGCGGGTGAGTGAGGCGAGAGGCGGGATGAAGGTAGTGCCTTCAAGATCAACCGAATGGGTGCGACCGGTGACGTTACAGCAACCGGCTTCTGCGATCATCGAGATCGAACGCGTCTCCCAGGTTTTCCAGACCTCGGCGCGCAAGGATCATTTGGCGCTATCGGACATCTCCTTGACGATTGACGAAGGTGCATTCGTCTCCATCCTCGGTCCCTCCGGCTGTGGCAAGTCGACGCTGCTTTACATCGTCGGTGGTTTCGTCAACCCAAGTAGCGGCGCGGCGAAGATGAAAGGACAGGCGATCACGGGCCCGGGTCCGGATCGTGGACCGGTCTTCCAGGAGTTCGCGCTGTTTCCCTGGAAGACCGTTCTCGGCAACGTGATGTATGGGCCGCGCCAGCAGGGCGCGCGAACCAACGAAGCCGAAGCGCAGAGCCGCGCGCTGATCGAAATGGTCGGCCTCAAGGGCTATGAGAACTTTTACCCGAAGGAGCTGTCGGGCGGTATGAAGCAGCGCGTCGCGCTGGCCCGGACGCTGGCCTATCATCCGGAAGTCCTGTTGATGGACGAGCCGTTCGGTGCACTTGATGCGCATACGCGTACGCGCCTGCAGAATGATCTCCTCAATATCTGGGAGCGCGACCGCAAGACGGTGCTGTTTGTCACCCACTCGGTCGATGAAGCCGTCTTTCTCTCGGATAAGGTCGTGATGATGTCGAAGTCACCCGGCCGCATCCGGCAAGTCATCGATATCGACCTGCCACGACCGCGGCGCCGCAACGAGCTGTTGCTCGATCCGCGCTATCAGAAATACGTCGTTGACATCGAACGCATGTTCGACGAAAGCGACGAAGCCGGCTCGCCCTCGTGATCTCCTCGACTACCATGGCCAAACGTGCTGCGCCGGCCCTGGCCTGCATCGGATTGCTGGCAGTGTGGCAGGTTGCCTCGCTTGTGCTGAAGAGCGACAGCTTTCCAACGGCGATCGAGGCGATCCGCGCAATCCCGGATATCCTCGGCGACAGGGAATCCCTGATCAATATCCTGGCCTCGCTCCGTCGCATGGCGATCGGGTTCAGCATCGCGGTACTGGTCTCGATGCCCCTAGGCCTGTTGATGGGCCGTAGCCGGGCCGTCGCAGCCTTTTTTAATCCACTGCTGATGGTAATCTATCCGGTGCCGAAAGCGGCCTTGATGCCGATCATCATGCTGTGGCTCGGTGTCGGTGACATCACCAAAACCCTGGTGATCTTTCTCGGCGTCAGCCTGCCGGTGATCTATCACAGCTTTGAGGGGGCGAAGGCCGTGGAAGAGAAGATGCTGTGGTCGGGTGCGGCGATGGGACTTTCGCCGTTGCAGCGCTTGGTCCGGATTGTGCTGCCCGCAGCGCTGCCTGAGATTCTGACTGGATGCCGCACTGGCCTGGTGCTTGCGCTGATTACCATGATTACCAGCGAGATGATCGCGCGCCAATCGGGCGCCGGCAATATCCTGTTCAACGCGCTCGATATGGGCCAATACGACACGGTCTATGCGATGATCATCATCGTCGGCGCGATGGGCATCTGCCTTGATGCGGTCTTCGAGCGCGTCCGCGCAAGGCTTGTGCGCTGGTCCGAGCCTCAGTTCGACTTGCCGCTGAGCTTCTCATGATGTCGCGTTTCCTCTCAACGAACATCCTCTTGGGGGTCGCACCAATCGTGCTCGTGATCGCGCTCTGGCAAAGTTTGGTGTCGTTCGGCGTCGCGCCCGCCGTGTTGCTGCCGCCGCCAGGTTTGGTCTTCGGCCGACTGGTCCAGCAGCTTGAGACCTGGACTTTTCAGCAGGAAATCGCGGCGACCCTGGTCCGGTTGTTCGCCGGATTTGCTATTGCAGTCGTGCTCGGCGTCAGCATTGGGATTGCAGCTGCTGCCAGTCCCGCGATGAACGCCTTGGTTCGGCCGATCGTGCGGGTGCTTGCGCCATTGCCGAAGGTCGCGCTCTATCCAGCGCTATTACTGTTGCTTGGCTTCGGTCACGGATCGAAGATCACGCTGGTGACTGCGGACGCCCTCTTTCCGATCTTGCTTTCCACCTATTACGGGGCGTCGACGGTGGAGCAAAAGCTTATCTGGTCGGCCATGGCGGCAGGAACGCCGCGCTATGAGATCCTGTTCAAAGTCGTTTTGCCGGCGGCGATGCCGGCGATCCTGACTGGATGCCGGATAGGCCTTGTCATTTCCTGCATCGTGGTGTTTCTGGCCGAGATGATCACGTCGACGGACGGGCTTGGCCATGCGCTTGTCACGGCAGCGCGAACATTTCAGGCCGTTGACATGTTCGTGCCGCTGATCACCATCTCATTGCTTGGGTTGATCCTCAACGCGTTGTTGGGTGCGGTACGGTCGTATCTCTTGCGAGGCTTCCCCGAAGCGTGACCTGACGAAAAAGAAACCAGAAGACCGGGAGTGAACCATGCTGGCTGATCGCATCGAGGCAAAATGGATCGACGCATTTTGCGAGATCTTTGAGCGTTGCGCCGTCAAGTCCGGCGACACCGCGGCGATCCTCTCGGAAACTCAGTCGCGGGCATTGAACGTGCATTTGGCGGAGCTGGCGCTGTTGCGGATGGGCGCGCGGCCTTTTCATGTCGTGATGCCGACGCCGCGCAATCGAAATGTCGTTCCGGTTCGCTCGACGGGGGCGAGCGAGGCGATCCAGCGGTTGGGTCCTGTCATCAGCGCGCTCCAGCAGGCTGGCTTCGTGGTGGACTGCACCATCGAGGGCCTGATGCACGCGGTGGAAACACCGGAAATCCTGAAGGCCGGCGCGCGCATCCTGGTGATCTCCAACGAGCATCCCGAGGCGCTGGAGCGCATGGTGCCGGACCCCGCGCTCGAGAAGCGCGTTCGTGCGGCCGCAAAGATGCTGCGGGGAACTAAGCGAATGCGGGTCACCTCTAAAGCCGGCACGGCGCTCGATGTGGACATGGTGGGCGCTTCCACGGTCGGCGTCTGGGGGTGGACGGACAAGCCGGGTACGCTGGCGCATTGGCCAGGCGGCATCGTTGTGAGCTTTCCGAAGAGCGGGACGATCAACGGCACGCTGGTCATGGCGCCCGGCGATATCAACCTCACCTTCAAGCGCTATTTGACGTCGCCGGTCAAAATGACCTTGAAGGACGATTACGTCGTCGAGCTGGAGGGCGAGGGCACCGATGCCGCGCTGATGCGCGCCTATCTCGCCGCCTGGGGGGATCGGGAGGCCTATGCCGTGTCGCATGTCGGCTTCGGCATGAATCCGGCTGCGCGCTACGAGGCCCTCTCGATGTACGACCAGCGTGACACCAATGGCACGGAGATCCGCGCCGTCTCGGGCAACTTCCTGTTCTCGACCGGCGCGAACGAATTCGCCGGACGTTACACTGCAGGCCATTTCGACTTGCCGATGATGGGAACGACCATCGAGCTCGATGGCGTCGCGGTCGTTCTGGAGGGTGTCCTTCAGGACGTCTTCGGCTAGTTGCGGTCGAGCACAGGCGGACGAGCCAGGTCGAAATGCCGGAGCAGGTCGACCATGGCCTGGAGCCGTTTTGCGCGATATGCGTCTACGTCCATCCCTGAATAATCGAGGAAGCCTGCACCGGTGCGCAGGCCGATCCGGCCTTCACGCATGTTGCGCGAAATGACCCCTGGCGCGCGATAGCGGTCGCTGCCGAGCGCGCCTTCGAGATATCGGCTGGCGTAGTACAGAATATCCCCGCCGCCCCAGTCGATGAATTCGAGCAGCCCGAGCACGGCATAGCGAAAGCCGAAACCATAGCGGATCGCCTTGTCGATTTCTTCGGCGCTCGCGACGCCTTCCTCGACCATGCGGGCGGCTTCGTTCATGGCCAGCGCCTGGATGCGCGGAACGATAAAGCCGGGCGTCGCCGCACAGACCACCGGCACCTTGCCGATGCCTTCGAGCAACGTCTTGACCGCGTTGATGATGGCTGGGTCGGTTGCCTTCCCGGGCGACACCTCGACCAGCGGGATCAGATAGGCCGGATTTAGCCAGTGCACGTTGAGGAAGCGGCGTGGATTCACGATGGCATCCGACAGATCGTCGACGAGGATGGTTGACGTCGTGGAAGCAATGATTGTGTCCGGACCGATCTGCCGTGAAGCCGCCCCCAGCACGTCGCGCTTGAGCTCGACGATCTCAGGAACCCCTTCGAAAATGATTCCCGCCTCGGAAAGGGCAGGGCCGCTCTGGCTGGCCGACACCACCGAGACTCTCGCGATCAGCGGATCAACGTCCGCCTCGGTCAGCAGTCCCAGCTTGGACAGGCTTGCGAACGTCTTTCTGATCTCTCCGAGTGCATCGGCCTCCAGCCTGGCAAATTCCTCTGCCGAGCGGGTCTTGATGTCGATCATCGTGACCGTGTGTCCCGCATAGGCAAACGCGACGGCAATGCCGCGCCCCATGCGACCGGCTCCGAGACAGGCGATCTTGGCGCGGCTGGTCATCGGCTAGAATCCTTCACGAAGCAGCGTCTGCAATTCAGCTCGGTGAAGCTTGCCAAGCCCCAAGGTCTGCAATGTTCGGCCGCCTTGCGTAAAGTCCTCGCCACAGATGGCGCCGCCGATAGCCAGGAATGCCTTGGCAAGCGGCGTGGCGGCTGCCGCAACCCCCGCGACGGACACCAGCAGCGACAGCCCCAGCCGCAAATCCTCGCGCATGTAGCGGTGATCGGTCAGTACGATCCGCTCGCGCCAGTCGCCGGAATCAGTCAGCCGGTCATGTGAGCCGCGGCCATACATCCAGATCTCGCCTTCCCGCGCGTAGTGATGAGCGAGGGGAAAATGCGGGGCGCCATATCCCAGCGCCTCGCGCACGGCGATCCGCTCGGCGTCGAGCGCGTCAGTCACGCGCCGGATCGCGGCTTGGGTGCCCTCCTTGTGGATGTCCCAGCGCTCGAAATGCTCGATCGGGCCCGCGTTCATGACAATCAAAGGTGGATGAATGATGCAGCCCGCATTCATCAGCGCGCCGGAGAGCGCATCACCGCATGGCTCGATCACGTCAGGGAAGGCGCGGCCGATGATCTCAAGCGCATGCGGGGCCCGATCGAGAGGGAATACGCCGACCGGCAGCCGCTTGGCGCGGATGGTGATTGCGACTTCGAATGGCCCGTGCTTGCGGGTGAGCCATGGCAGTGTGCCGGTTTCGGCGAAGCTCGCTTTGGCGCGATTGCCAGCCTCCTGTGCGGCTTGCGCGAAGATCATCGAGCCGAATGTCCCGGGTGGCAGGAACACCACCTGGCCGTCACGCAGATGCGGCGCGAGGAGCCGGCCGATATCCGGCTGAGCGAATGCGGGGGCGGGACACAGGATCAGATCGACGCTATTGACGGCTTCGGCGATGTCGGTAGTCACCAGCGCCAACTTCACGTCGTGGCGGCCATTGTGATCCTTCACCAGGATGCGAGATCCCGCGGCACGGTGTGCTTCGACCTGCGCTGCGTCGCGACGCCAGAGCCGGACCTGATGCCCCGACAGAGCAAAATCGCCCGCGGCCGCGAAAGAGCCGTTTCCCCCACCCAGAACTGCGATCTTCAAGATGCTTCTCCTTGCGCGCGCGACTGCGCATCAAGCTGTTTCAGCAGAAAATGCTGAACCTTGCCGAGCGCCGTACGCGGCAAATCGGCAACGAAAATGATGTCGCGGGGAACCTTGTAGCGGGCAAGCTGTGTCTGAACGTGCGCTTTCAGCTCGTCTGCTTCGAGACGGCAGCCGGATCGTCGGATGACATAAGCGATGGGCACCTCGTCCCAGCGTGGGTCCGGCCGGCCGATCACGGCGCATTCGCTGACATCGGGGTGTTCCAGCAGGACGCGCTCGACTTCGGCTGGATAGATGTTCTCGCCGCCGGAAATGATCATGTTCTTCTTGCGGTCGCGGACCCAGAAATAGCCGTCGGCGTCGCACAGGCCGACATCGCCGGTGCGATACCAGCCGTCGCGCAGCGCCTCGCGCGTGGCCTCGGCATTGCCCCAATATTCGAAGAACACGTTGGGGCCGCGTACTGCGATCTCTCCGGGCGTGCCGGCCGGCGTCTCATTGCCGGCCTGATCGATCACCTTCGCTTCGCAGCACAGGCCGGCTAGTCCGGTCGATCCTGTCCGAGACAGGTCGCCGCCGAGGCGCGTATAGATTGCGATGGGAGAGGTTTCCGTCGAGCCGTAAACCTGCAGCACCGGCACACCGCGTGCGACGAAGCGCTCGATCAGGTGCGGCGGGACGATGGTCGACCCGGTGGCAACGGCTTTGAGCGACGAGAGATCGGTGGTGGCCCAGGCGGGATGCTCACTAACGGCTTGGAGGATCGTGGGCACCATGACCGTCAGGGTCGGCCGCTCCCGTTCAATGGCCGCAAGCGCCGTATCCGGTGTGAAGCGCGCGTGGATCGTAACGGTCGCACCAAGCTGGAGCGCTGCCGTCGTCTGGATGTTGAGGCCGCCGACGTGAAAGAAGGGCAGCACCGTCAGCACATGATCGTCCGACGTCATGTTGTGCATGTGCTGGCTCATGACGCCGTTCCAGAACAGCCCCTCCTGGCGCAGCACCGCGCCCTTTGGCCGTCCGGTCGTTCCTGAGGTGTAGACGATCAGCAGTGGGCTGGAGAGATCGGTGTGCGGATTGCGTGCGCTTCCCTTGCTGGCAGCCAGCAAGTTTTCGTAGCTCCTGCCGCGGGGCGGCGTAAAATCGAAGCCGACGACGGCTGTTCCGGGCGCGACCTCGGGAAGAACGCCTTCAAATGCCTGCTCGAGCACCAGCACTTTGGCGCCAGAATCGGTCAGGATGAACAGCTGCTCGGCGACCGCCAACCGCCAGTTCAGCGGCACCAGCATCGCGCCTAGACGAGCACAGGCGTAGAGCAGGACCAGATAGTCCGGCCGATTCAGGCTCAGGATCGCGACGCGGTCGCCGCGCCCGACACCGAACTCCTGCTTCAGGGCCGTGGCGGTCCGTTCAATCCGACGGGCGAGCGTCGCGTAGTCCAGCCGCTGCCGCTCGAAGGCGATGGCGGTTTTGTCTGGCGCGAACGCCGCATTGCGATCGATCAGACTGCAGAGATCCAAGTTAATCGTCCGTCTCGCCAGTCTCGTACAGCGCCTCGCGGCCGATCCGGTCGAGGCAGAGCTCGGCCGTCCAGGGCAGCATCAGCGAGCCGCACCGGCTGTCGCGATAGATCCGCTCCAGCGGCAACGAGCGCAGCATGGCCTGACCGCCGCAGGTGCGGATCGCGAGCGCAGCGAGTTCATTGGCGCCTTCCATCACCGAATATTGCGCTGCATAGGCGCGCAGCACCTGCTCCTTACTGGGATTGGCGCGCGCCTCCGTGACGGCCTGGAACCAGATCGCCTTGATCTGTTCCAGCTTGATCTGCATTTGCGCCACCGCGATCTGCTTGGTCGGATACATCCGCCGCTTAACCGCCGGCATGCCCGGCACCTCGCCGCGCAAATAGCGCACAGTGAAATCATAGGCGGCTTGGGCCAGGCCCATATAGGTCGGCGAGAGCGTCAGGAACATGTGTGGCCAGCGCATCGCCGCCTGGAAATAGACGCCGCGCGGCATCAGCGCAGCATCCTCCGGCACGAACACATCCTTGAATAGCAGCGTGCGCGAGACCGTTCCGCGCATGCCCAGCGGATCCCAATCGCCGACGACGGAGACGCCGTCCGACGCCGCGGCGATCGCTAGATAGAGTGTGTTGCGGCGCGAGGCCTTCTCGCCTTCCGCAATCTCGGTGCAGAGCACGCCGTAATAGTCAGCATGGCCTGACAGCGATGCAAATATCTTCTTGCCGTTGACGATCCAGCCACCTTCGACAGGCTTTGCTTCCGTGCCGAATGCAACGCCGCCGGCGGCGGCCGCGCCGCCTTCCGAGAAGGGTTGCGAATAGATCGCGCCGTCTTCGACGATGCGTTTGTAGTGAACCGCCCGTCGGCGCTCGTGCTCCGCGCGGGTCTCTGCATCCATGTCGAGATCATCGGCCAAAGGCCCCGACCACAGCGTGGAGCAGACATGCATGTTCCAGGTGAGGGCGGTTGCGCCACAATAACGGCCGATCTCCGCAGCGGCCAGCGCGTAGGTTTGATAATTGGCGCCCAGCCCGCCATGCTTTTTAGGCACGGCGATGCCAAGCAGGCCGACGCGATGCAGGTCGCGATAGTTCTCGGTCGGAAAGATCGCCTCGCGATCGTAGGCCGCGGCACGGCCGGCGAACACGCTCTGGCCGATCTCACGCGCTCGCGTAATTATGCTCGCCTGCTCGTCGCTCAGCCGGAACGCCACGGGATCGAAGATCGGTGCATCCAGTGCGACCTTGTCGGTCGCGCCGATCGTCTTGCTGACCTGCATGGTCATGGTGCAATCATCCGTGTTTGGCGGCAACGGAATCGACGAAGCCCCTAAGGGTTCTATCGAAGGCGTCAGGCCGCTCAAGATTGGCGAGATGTCCGACGCCAGCAAGTTCGATGTATTCCGCCGAAGGAATATAGCTCGCCATCTTCGCCATCATCGGCGCCGGTGCGTTGTTGTCTTTGGAACCGGAAAGCAACAGCGTCGGAACGCATATATCTTTGAGCGTGCTGCGTTGATCGAAACCGACTAACGCCAGCATCATGGCGCGATAGCTCGCCTCCGGTACGCTTCCCATGCACTCGCGCGCAAGCTCCATTCCCCTGGGATCAGGATCGTCACCGACGAGCTCCTTCACCAACGAAGGTGCCAGCGATTTCATTGTCTCGCCGCGATCAAGCGGGCCCAGCCGCGCCGCGATGAACGACTTTTGCCAATCGCCGTCGGCCTTACCGAAGGCCGGGCTTGTCTGTGCCAGAACCACCGCGCGCGCAAGTTTTGGCGCGTGGACGAGCCATTTCTGGACGATCATACCGCCGATCGAATGGCCGACCAGAATGGGCTTTGTCACACCGAGCTGCTCGATGAATTGCTGGAGCGCTTCGGCCAGGGCAGCGATACTGACGCTGGCGAGCGGCGCCGACCCGCCATAGCCCGGCATGTCCCACGCGATCACGCGGAAACGATCACCGAATGTCGCAAGCTGCTGCCGCCAAGCCCGCGCCGCACCGCCGATGCCATGCAGGAAAATCAGGGGTGTTGCGCCCGGATCGCCCGCGGCTTCATAGGCGAAGCGTCCGTCCTTTGTTATCATTGGCGAAGGCTGCGACACGCGACATCCTTTGGCTTGACCCCGCGATGCTAACAGGCCTGTCGCGGATGGGAAGCAATAATTTTATACTTAAAGCAATTTTCGGGCCGCTCTTCCGCGTAATGGCATGCGCAGCATCAATCGGCGCTTTCGTTGCAAAAGCTTGAAGGTTAAAATATATCGGGGGAACGATTGGCAGATCTTGAGGGAGCAAGCGCATGTCCGGATTGCCGCATTCGCCGCACGCGCTGGTGACCGGAGGCGGTCGCGGCATCGGCCGGGCGATTGCCGCGGCTCTTGTCGGCGCCGGCGCCACGGTGACCGTGCTTGGCCGGAATGCTGCGTCTCTCGAGGAAACGATCAAAGCCGGTGCCGCGCATCATTCCGCCGTTGCAGACGTCTCGGACGAAGCTGCGATGAGGGTCGCCATCGCCGCGGCGAACGCGCGAAAGCCGATCGATATCCTGATCGCGAATGCCGGCAGCGCCGAATCGGCGCCGTTCGCGAAATCCGACAGTGCCCTTTTTGCGCGTATGATGGATGTCAATTTCATGGGCGTTGTCCATGCCATTAGCGCTGTGTTGCCCGACATGAAGGACCGTCCCTATGGACGCATCGTGGCGATTGCATCGACGGCCGGCCTCAAGGGTTATGCATATGTGAGTGCGTACACGGCGGCAAAGCACGCTGTGGTCGGTCTTGTACGCTCGCTTGCGCTGGAGATCGCCGGCAGCAGCGTGACCGTGAATGCTGTCTGCCCTGGCTTCACCGACACGGATCTCGTCGCCGGCAGCATCGACAACATCATGAAGAAGACCGGGCGAACCCGCGAGCAGGCGATCGCCGAGCTCGCGAAGCACAATCCGCAGGGGCGTCTGATCACGCCGCAGGAAGTGGCGAATGCCGTGCTCTGGTTGTGCAGCAAGAACGCCGGCGCGATCACCGGGCAGGCGATCGCGGTCGCTGGGGGCGAAATCTAGCGTCGTGGCGCAGGTGCGGAACAAGGAAGCCAAGGAGATCGCATGAGCAGACCAGCCAATCCCGTCACCGTGCCGCTCGCGGACTATTCGCCGCAACACTTCCTGCTAGCCGTTGTCGAGGGCGTTGCCACCGTGACGCTCAACCGTCCGGAGCGGAAGAATCCACTGACATTCGAGAGTTATCGCGAGCTGACAGATTTCTTTCGTGCGTGCGCGTTTGACGACGCGGTGAAATCCATCGTCGTCACCGGCGCGGGCGGTAATTTCTCGTCTGGCGGCGACGTGTTCGAGATCATCGGCCCGCTGGTGAAGATGGATACAAAGGGGCTGACCGCCTTCACACGGATGACAGGTGATCTGGTCAAGGCGATGCGGGCCTGCCCGCAGCCGATCGTGGCCGCGGTCGAAGGCATTTGCGCCGGTGCCGGCGCGATCATTGCCATGGCGTCGGACATGCGGCTCGCTGCGAGCGGAGCCAAGGTGGCGTTCCTGTTCAACAAGGTCGGTCTTGCCGGCTGTGACATGGGCGCCTGCGCGATCCTGCCGCGGATCATCGGCCAGTCCCGCGCCTCCGAGCTTCTGTACACCGGCCGGTTCATGACCGCGGAAGAGGGCGAGCGCTGGGGCTTCTTCAGCCGCATTGTCACGCCTGAGCAGGTGCTGGCCCAGGCGCAGCTGCTGGCCAAGCAGGTCGCGGAAGGGCCGACCTTCGGCAACACCATGACCAAGCGCATGCTGGCGATGGAATGGGCGATGTCGGTCGAGGAGGCTATCGAAGCGGAGGCCGTTGCCCAGGCCCTGTGCATGACGACGGCCGATTTCGAGCGCGCTTTTCATGCCTTTGCCACCAAGGTCAAGCCGGTCTTCAGGGGCGACTGAGCGGCGGTTTCGGCCGCAATTAAGGCTAAGCCCAAGACCCGGGCCGAGATCGAGGCGGAGACGACAAAGCCGCTTGCGGCGGGGTGACCGGCCGTGCGACGCTAACCCGGTTGCCTGTGTATCGTGTGGAGTTGAGGGCGATGAAGGCGATTATCGTCGGTGGCGGTATCGGTGGTCTCACCACGGCTTTGATGTTGCGGGCTCGCGGCATGGGGTGTGAGATCTTCGAGCAATCCGATACGATCCGCGAGCTCGGCGTCGGCATCAACACGCTGCCGCATGCCATGCGTGAGCTTGCCGGCCTTGGTCTGCTGCAAAAGCTCGACGACGTCGCGATCCGTACTGACCAGCTCTACTACCTCAACCGCCATGGCCAGGAGGTCTGGCGCGAAGCCCGAGGCATCGATGCCGGGCACGACGTGCCGCAATTCTCGATCCATCGCGGCCGCCTCCAGGGCGTCATCCATCGCGCCGTCGAGGAGCGGCTCGGTCCGGAAGCAATTCACACCGGTTGCCGGCTCGGCGCGTTCACGCAGGACGAAGGCGGCGTGACGGCTTACTTCTTCGATCGTGCGGGCTCGCACATCCACACCGCGCGTGGCGATATCCTCATTGGCGCCGACGGCATTCATTCGCGCGTCCGCGACACGCTGTTCCCAAACGAAGGGCCGCCCTGCTGGAACGGCCTGATGCTCTGGCGCGGTGCGCGCGATTGGCCGCTGTTCCTCACCGGAAAATCGATGATTGTAGCCGGTGGCCTCAATGCCAAGGTGGTCGTCTATCCGATAGCGGAGGGATCGAGCCCGGCGAGCCGCCTCACCAATTGGGCGGTACTGGTGAAAGTGGGTGAGGGCAATGCGCCGCCGCCACGCAAGGAAGACTGGTCAAGGCCGGGCCGGCGTGAGGAGCTGATGCCGCATGTCGCGCGCTTCTCGGTGCCCTACATCGACGTGAAGAGCCTGATCTCGGCGACGCCCGAATTCTACGAATACCCGACCTGCGACCGCGATCCATTGCCATATTGGTCGTCCGGGCGCGTCACCCTGCTCGGCGATGCTGCGCATCCCATGTATCCGGTCGGCTCCAACGGCGCCTCGCAGGCGATCCTCGATGCGCGCTGCCTCGCCGACGCGCTTATCCGCGCCGAGCATCCGCGCCAGGCGTTGATGGAATACGAGAAGAAACGCCTGCCGATGACGGCAGACATTGTTCGCTCCAATCGCCGTGGCGGCCCCGAGGGCGTCATCGACGCCGTCGAGCAGCTCGCGCCCGACGGCTTCGACAATATCGACAACGTCCTGAGCTATTCCCAGCGCGAGGCGATCGTGCGTGGCTATGCCACCAAGGCGGGCTTCGCCGCGGTCCCGGGACTCGCGGCGGTGCGTGCCTGAAGTTGCTGCTAGCCGGCGCCGGGAGGTGGGGGCAGAAAATGGATGTTGTACTCGGCGGCCATCGCCACAACGTCCTCCGGCTTCTGCTCCTTCATGTTGTGAAGGCCCCAGAACAGGTCGAACAGCTTTTTGGTCGGCGACACCCAGAACAGTACTTTTGCGGTTTGGTCCGACTTGTTGAAGATGCCGTGCGGCACGCCCATACCGAGACGGATCAGGTCACCGGGCGTTGCTTGCGCCTCTGAATTGCCAAGCACGAAGTCGAGCTTGCCCTCCAGCATGTAGAGATATTCGTCCTGGTCGGGATGGATGTGCGGCGGCACGAATGTGCCAGGTGGCAACGTCGCGTGCCAGGAGAAGCTGTTCTCGCTGTTGCTCTTCGGCACATAGGTCTGGCCCAGGATGTTCCAGGAAATGCCCTGGATACCCTCGTTAGCCCGCGTGATGCCAGTGATTTCGCTCTTCATCGTATTCCTCCCTTGACGCGACGTGCGGCTTTAGTTCGCCGGCTTGCAATCCTTGGCGTAACGGTCCCCGTAATTCTCGAAAACCTTCTGGACGATCTCGGTCTGGAACTTGCCGTCCGGACGCTTGGCCACCTTGGTCAGGTAAAAATCCTGGATCGGATAGCCATTGGTGTTGAACTTGAACGAACCGCGCAGCGACGTGAAGTCTGCCTTCTTCAGGGCAGCCCCAACGGCATCCTTGTTGGAGAGGTCGCCCTTCGCTCCCTTGACCGCGCTGTCGATCAGCATTGCTGCGTCATACCCCTGCATGGCATAGGTACCAGGCACGCTGTTATAGGCGGCCTCGTAAGCGGCCACGAACTTCTTGTTCTGGGGATTGTCGAGATTGGGTGCCCAGTTCGCGCCGCCGAACATGCCAACGGCCGCATCTTGCTGCGCCGGCAGGGTGGATTCATCCACCGTGAAGGCCGAGAGCACGGGGATGCTGTCGGCGAGCCCGGCCTGCTTGTACTGCTTGACGAGGTTGACGCCGAGGCCGCCCGGCATGAACGTGAAGAGCGCATCAGGCTTCTGCGACGCAATTTTGGACAGCTCCGGTTGGAAGTCCAGCGTGTTGAGCGGCATGTAGGATTCTTCGACGATCTCGCCCTTGTAGTCGAGCTTGAAGCCGGCGACCGAATCCTTGCCCGCCTGATAGTTCGGCACCATCAGATACATCCGCTTGTAGCCGCGATCCTGCGCGACCTTGCCGAGGATCTCGTGAACCTGGTCATTCTGATAGGACGTCACATAGAAGAACGGGTTGCAGTCTTTGCCTGCAAAGGTCGACGGACCCGCATTGGGGCTGATCAGATAAGTCTTGGATTCCGTGACCGGTCGGTGGATCGCCTGGAGGATGTTAGAGAAGATCGGTCCGACCACGAAGTCGACCTTGTCGCGCTCAAGCAGGCCCTTCACCTTGGTCACAGCCGCATCGGGTTTGAGTTCGTCGTCGACCACGACCACTTCGACGTCGCGGCCCCCCATCTTGCTGCCGAGATCCTTCACCGCCAGCGCAAAGCCGTCGCGAACTTGCTGACCAAGGGCTGCGGCGGGTCCGGAGAGGGTCACGACCACACCTAGCTTGATCTTCTCCTGCGCGAGCGCCGGGCTCATCGCAGTGCCGAGAAGAAATGCGGCTGCGGCCAAGGTCAGTTGCGACTTCATGATTGATCCCCCGTAACGATTGCGCCTGCAGCTGCAAGCTGCGTACTCCGAGCCAAGCTTATGCCGACGACGGCGCTCGCGGCAAGCCAAGCTCAGGCGCCGCCATCGTGTGGGCAGCGGCGCATGCAAACGGCGCGCCAATTATTTGAAGCCTAAAGAAATTCGTGTGCGATCGATTGTTGCAGCTTTGGGCTTGCGGCCGGCGTCGATTTATTTGAAGCTCAAAACGTTGGGGAATCCGGGCCGGCGCCAATGCCGGCCGCGAGTGATTGCATCAAAATGCTCGATTCCGAGACCAAGGCCGTCGAGACTCCGGAGGACCATGCCGAAGAGCTCCGGCTGTGGTTGCGTCTGCTCACCTGCACGACCCTGATCGAGGGCGAGGTCCGCGGCCGGCTGCGGCAGCGGTTCGACGTCACTCTTCCGCGTTTCGATCTGATGGCGCAGCTCGACAAGGCGCCCGACGGCATGACGCTGTCGGACGTCTCAAAGCGCATGATGGTGTCCAATGGCAATGTCACTGGCCTGGTCGAACGCCTCGTGGAATCCGGCCATCTCGACCGCCGCACCTCGGAGACTGACCGCCGCGTCCAGGTGATCCGCCTCACCAAGCTTGGTCGTGCCGAGTTTCGCAGGATGGCCTCGGAACACGAGGCCTGGATCGCCGATCTCTTTGCCGACCTGACGCCCAAGGATGTGCGCGAGCTGATGCGGCTGCTGGCCAAGACCAAGGCGTCGGCGCAGAAATCTGCTGTGCGTCGCAAGCCTTAAGTCCACCGGCCGGCGCGTCCGCCCATTTCGCTTTGCCGCACGAAAATGGAGGGATGTCCAAAATCCGCTATTGCGCAAAATTGTTTTAAGCATAAAATGTTTTACAGATGGTACTGCCGGGTGCTTTCCATGCGCAAAGGAGCGTGCGATGGCCAACGCTGCCAAGGTTCAAGTCTCGGGCTCGCATGACGGCGACGCCACAACCGCCCATGTCGATAGGTTTGCGCGGCAGCATCTGCCGCCGTCTGAGCTCTGGCCGGAGTTCATCTTCACGCGTCCGGAGCTGCACTATCCGGCGCGATTGAACTGCGTCAGCTATTTCCTCGATCGCTGGGTCGAGCAGGGGCACGGGGATGCGCCCTGTGTCATCAGTCCCGCCGTCAGCTACACCTATCGCGAGTTGCAGGCGCTCGTGAACCGCATCGCCAATGTGCTGGTCGGCAAACTCGGACTCGTCACCGGCGGGCGCGTGCTGCTGCGCTCCGCCAACAGTCCGATGATGGTCGCGACCTATCTCGCAGTGATCAAGGCCGGCGGCATCTGCGTGGCGACAATGCCGTTGCTGCGCGCCAAGGAGCTATCCTATCCGATTCAGAAGGCGGAGATCGCGCTCGCGCTCTGTGACGGAAAGCTTGCCGATGAGATGGAGAAGGCGAAGCTGGCCGCACCAGATCTCAAGCATGTGGTCTATTGGGGTAATGGCGCCCCCGACTCGCTAGAGGCGCTGATCGCGGATGCCAGCGCTGAGTTCACGGCGGTTGATACTGCAGCCGATGATATCTGTCTTATAGCCTTTACGTCGGGCACGACCGGCGATCCTAAGGGCACCATGCATTTCCACCGCGACATGCTGGCGGTGTGTGACGGCTATGCACGCAACATCTTGCGGGCCGAGCAGAGGGATCGGTTCGTCGGCTCAGCGCCGCTTGCGTTCACCTTCGGTTTCGGTGGCGTACTGTTCCCGATGCATATCGGCGCGTCGTTTGTTGTGCTGGAGAAGACGACGCCCGATGACATCCTTTCGGCGATCGAAAAGTACAAGATCACGGTCTGCTTCACGGCGCCGACGGCTTACCGCGCCATGATCGGCAAGCTTGCAGGCCGCGACATCTCTTCACTGCGAAAGTGCGTCTCCGCCGGCGAGACGTTGCCCAAGCCGACATTCGACGCCTGGCTGAAAGCGACCGGCATCAAGCTGATGGACGGCATCGGCTCGACTGAGCTGCTTCACATCTTCATCAGCGCGACCGAGGACGAGATTCGTCCCGGCGCCACCGGCAAGCCCGTTCCCGGCTATGAGGCAAAGATCGTCGATGACGATGGCAACGAGTTGCCGCCAGGCACGATAGGGAAGCTCGCCGTGCGCGGGCCGACCGGCTGCCGTTATCTCGCCGACGAGCGACAACGCAAATACGTCCAGAACGGGTGGAACATCACCGGTGACACCTATTTGATGGATACCGACGGCTACTTCTGGTACCAGTCGCGCTCTGACGACATGATCGTGTCAGCCGGTTATAATATCGCGGGCACGGATGTGGAAGCGGCGTTGCTCACGCATCCTGCGGTTGCCGAGTGCGGGGTCGTCGGTGCGCCGGACGAGGCGCGCGGAATGATCGTGAAGGCCTATGTCATAGCCGCCCCCGGCGTGACGCCGGATGCAAAGCTCGCGGCCGAGTTGCAGGAACATGTCAAACGCGAGATCGCGCCGTACAAGTACCCGCGCGCGATCGAGTTCGTGACACAGCTGCCGAAGACCGAGACCGGCAAATTGAAGCGCTTCGCCTTGCGACAACTGGCGCAGGCGGCTGCTACGTCCTCGGGCGTCGCGGCAGAATGAGATAAAGGATCAAGAATTGTCCGTGACAACGCCGAAAGGCCCGCAGCTTGCAGTGCTACCAACTGCTGCCGAGGATGATGCCAGCCCCAGGGCGCAGGTGCTCCATCCCTCCGGCTGGCCGATGCCGAAGGGTTATGCCAACGGCATGGCCGTCGAGGGACGCATTGTGGTCACGGGTGGTGTAATCGGTTGGGATGCCCAGGAGCGTCTCGCCGCCGGGTTTCTAGCGCAGGTGCGCCAGACCCTGACCAACATTGCCGAGATTTTGGCCGAGGCCGGTGCGCGGCCCGAGCATCTGGTGCGCTTGACCTGGTACGTCGTCGACATGGAGGAATACCTGACAAATCTGAAGGAGCTCGGCAAGATCTATCGCGCAATCTTCGGTGCGCACTATCCAGCGATGGCGCTGGTCCAGGTCGTGCGTCTGGTCGAGAAGGCGGCGCGCGTCGAGATCGAGGCTACCGCCGTCATTCCCCGCTGAGTATCTCGCGCGCAAGTTCCCGACTCAGCTTGCTTTGGCGAGATCGTCATCCTCGGGCGAGTTCAGATAGACGCCTGACATGGTGTCGACCCAGCAGAGATGGTCGTGCACCTTTTTGACGCCCTCGACGTTCTCGGCGGCGACGACCGCTGCCTGTCGCGCCCGCTCCTCGGTGATGACGCCGCTCAAGTGAACGATACCATCGCGCACGATGACGTTCAGCCCGAACGGGCACCAGTCGTTCTTCTCCATGGCATCGATGATGCGACCGCGGATGTGATCGTCGTCGGCAGTCGGATCCGGCACCTCGCGGGCGAGGCCAGCCACTGCCTGCAGCAGGTTGGCGCGCGACACGATACCGACGACCTTGTCGCCGCGGATCACCGGCAGGCGCTTCACGTTGTTCTGTTCCATCAGCTCGACGATCTCGGCGAGCGCAGTATCCTCGGTGATGGTTACGGGCGATGCGGTCATCACTTCGGAAACCTTGCGGCCGTGCTCGTGGACGAAGTCACTAGCCGACTTGCCGGGCCCAAGGATGAACTGCAACCAGCGTCCGCGTTTGCGCCCGGTACCGATCTCGCTTCGGCGGATGAAGTCGCCCTCCGAGACCACGCCGACCAGCTTGCCACCGTCGTCGACTACGGTAAGGCCGCTGACATGACGCTTCAACATGATGTTGGCCGCTTCGACGATGCTGGTATCGGGTGTGACCGAGATAACCGACCGGGTCATGATCTGGTGGGCGCGCATGGAATGCTCCGCTAGCTTGTCAAATTTTAATAGCTGAAATCTAGATCGTGCCCGGCGGTATGGTTTGACGCATGTCAAGTCATGAGTTCGGTACGTCAATGGCTGAGCGATTGTGATCAACCTCTGCAATTGATGCAGCTCAACGTTTCCCGGGCGGGAAGCCGTATCCTGCTGCGCAATCAGCAGAAGCGCACGAGAATCCTTGCCCATGAGCATCGTACAGACCCTTCCTCGGACGGCAGAGCCGGTGCTGCCAGCGTCATCCGTCGAGCCGGTTGTTGGCGCCGCCTCGTCTGCGACAAGCACAAATTCAACCGGCGAGACGTCGACCACCGAGCCGGCATCGGAATGCTATCCTCTAGACCGCATGTTCCATGCGATGCTGGCGCGGTTCACGGGCGGGCTTTCGCCGACCGCCTTGATGCTGGCCTGGCTCGATTGGAGTTCCCATCTCGCTTGGGCGCCGCAGCGACGGATGGAGATCGCCAACAAGGTCATTCGTGATAGCAGCCGGTTGCTGGAAGCAGCTACGCACGCGACGGCAGCGGGGCTAGCACCCTGGTCGGTAATCCGGCCGGAGAAGCGGGACCGTCGTTTCGGGGAGCCGCAATGGGAAGCGCCGCCCTTCAATCTTCTTGCGCAGGCGTTTTTGCTCGGCGAGCGCTGGTGGCACGATGCCACGACGGGCGTGCGAGGCGTCTCGCATGCGAACGAAGCCATCGTCGAATTCTCGATGCGCCAGGTGCTGGACATGCTTGCGCCGTCGAATTTCGCCGCAACAAACCCAGAGGTGTTGGAGAAGGCGTTTCAAAGCGGCGGAGAGAATTTTGTCTTTGGCTGGCAGAATTGGTGCGGCGATCTCATGCGGATGCTCTTGGAAGCAAAGCCCGCTACAAATGACCAGTTCGTCGTCGGGCAGACGGTTGCGGCGTCGCCTGGCAAGGTCGTCTACCGCAATGCGCTGATCGAATTAATCCAGTATCATCCGACGACGGCAAGAGTGCGGCCGGAGCCGATCCTGGTCGTGCCGGCCTGGATCATGAAATACTACATTCTCGATCTGTCGCCGCAGAATTCGCTGGTCAAATTTCTCACCGAACAGGGCTTTACCGTGTTTGCAATTTCCTGGCGCAATCCGGACGCCAGAGATCGGAATGTTGCGTTTGACGACTACCGCAAGCTGGGGGTGATGGCCGCGCTGGATGCGATTGGCCGAATCCTGCCCGGGCAGAAGGCCCATGCGCTCGGTTATTGTCTTGGCGGCACTTTGCTGTCCATTGCTGCCGCTGCAATGGCGCGCGACGGCGATGATCGCCTGGGCACCATCACGCTTCTGGCGGCGCAGACCGACTTCACCGAAGCCGGCGAGCTGACGCTCTTCATCAATGAGAGCCAAGTCGCCTTCCTTGAGGACGTGATGTCGCAGCGAGGCTATCTGGATACGGCACAGATGGCCGCCGCGTTCGCGCTGCTCCGTTCCAACGACCTGATCTGGTCGCGGCTGTCTCGCGACTACCTGATGGGCGACGCGGCGCCGCCGAGCGATCTGATGGCTTGGAACGCGGACGCAACGCGATTACCCTATCGCATGCATTCGGAATATCTGCGTAAGCTGTTCCTTGACAACGATCTCGCCGAAGGACGTTACCTTGTGGAAGGGCGGAGCATCTCGCTCTCCGACATTCATGCGCCGATGTTCGCGGTCGGTACGATCACCGATCACGTGGCGCCGTGGCGATCTGTGCACAAGCTCCACTATCAGGTCGATGCTGATCTGACCTTTCTATTGACTAGTGGCGGCCACAACGCAGGCGTCGTCGCGCCGCCCGACGAGCCCGGGCACAGCTATCAGGTGATGACCAAGGCTGCAGACGCGCCCTATGTCGGCCCGGATGAATGGCTGAAGCTGGCGCCCCATGTCGAGGGATCGTGGTGGCCGGAGTGGATCCGGTGGCTCGTCGCGAGATCCGGCGCGCTCTGTGATCCGCCGCGGATCGGATATGGCGATCTCAGCGGCCTGCCCGATGCTCCCGGCGACTACATCCGCACCTAGTCCTCAGGCTCTGCGCCCGGCGTCAGATCGGAGGACCGGAAGGGCTTGGCCTTGTTCAACTTGCGATACGCGGTCGAAGCAGTCTGCAACAGTTTCTTCTCCCGGTCGCGGTCGAGAAAGCGGATGCCGGCTTCGGGAACGGCCTCGTTCAACGACGCGGCCAGTGTCTGGCCGCGCGCATCGTCGTTCAGCTGTCCGAGGGACTTTTGCGCCTTGCGCAATTGCTTGAGGATCGACTTCTGCTTCGTCTGTGACGTGCCTGCGAACAGATCCTCGAGCGACTCGATCGAATAGGTCAGCCGCTTGTTGAGAATCCGCAGCTTGTGCCGCTTCTCGACATCAAGCTTGTGCAGCCTTTTGGCCTTCCTGAGCAGCGTCCTTTCCCATTCGGTCAGCTGTGCCGTCGCGTGGTCGGCGAGCGGGCAGCGCCGTAGTCGGATGGCCACTTTGCTACGGCGCGTCGACCAGGGGCCGCTCTCGATCCAGTTCGAGGTCTGTTCGACCAGCCGACGATACCGTGCCGACTGCAGCGCACGGGCCAGCAGACGATGGCTTTCGGCGCGCTTCTCCTCCCAATGCTGGAGTTCTGCGATGACGGCGAGCTCGCCGCCGGCCTCGGACGTGATGCGTTCAATGGCGACGTCGAGGTCACGCACCATGCCGAGCTGACTATTCAGCCACTTCAACTCGGCCCAGACTTCGGGGCGCAACGCATCGTCGACCATAGGCAAAAAGAAGCGAATTGCAGTCCGCAAATGGGTCAGCGCGATTCGGATCTCGTGCAGTGCGTCCGGATCGCCACGGCAGGTGCCGTCGTGCTGGGCAAGGACGGCTGCGAGGTGACGGCGCGCGATGATCCGGAAGGCTGTGTCGCAGGCCATGCCGGGGCTCAGGCGGCCGGGCAGCGTATTGCTTGCCGCCGGCTTCGCACCGGCGGTCGCCTTCGAACTCCTGGTGGGTCGCGCCATCCTAGCCCGCGCCAATCAGATTGCCTTGCTATCCTTAGCGATCGCGTCCCGGCAGCTCTGGAGCGTCTGCGCTTGCGTTCCGGACGCATCGATGGTCGCCCAACCGATGTGGCCGATATTATAATGCTCTTGCAACGCGGCAACCTGTTGCGTGGCATCCGATGCATCACTGCTGCGACCACCGATTCGGGCCTGCCGTGTCGCCAGGTCGGCGACCAGGAAAAGGCCGGTGAAAGGCACGTGGCAATCCCGGGCTAGCTTGGCGAAGGCGTCTCTTTCGAAGTCGCGGGCAAATACGCCGTCGACGACCACGGAATGGCCCTGCGCCAATATGCGGCGGGTGTGCCCGGTCAGTGTTGCGTAGACCCGTTCGGCAAGCTCGGGCGTATAGGCAGATGGCGGCAGCCGCTCCGTCTCGGCGACCCCGAACATCTGCTTGCGAATGACGTCGCTCCGCAACACGACGGCCCCCGGCTGCGGCGCGATGGTCGGCGCGAGTGCGCGCGCTAGAACTGACTTGCCGGTGCCAGACAGTCCGCCCACCGCGATCAGGCGGGGAGCGGCAGGCTGGATCAGCTTACGCGCAAGGTCGAAATAGCGGCGAGCATCATCGAGGATATCGGGCTCGCTGGCATGCGGGCGCTTCAACCGCGCCACGGCTACCTGGGCGCGGATTGCAGCCCGGATCGACATGAACAACGGCAAGGCGGCAAGCGCGTCCAGATTTCCGGGCGGTGTCGCGGCAAGATACCCGTTCAAGACGGCGTTGGCGGCAACGGGCTGGTCGTGACGGAGCAGGTCCATCAGCGTGAATGCCAGGTCGTAGAGCACGTCGACCGTTGCCATCCGTGCGTCGAATTCGATGGCGTCGAACAGCACGGGGCGCTGGTCGATCAGCACGATATTGGCGAGATGCAGATCGCCATGGCAGCGCCGTACGAAGCCCTGACGATGGCGTTCCTCGAGCAGGGGACGTACGCGCACAAATGCCTCGTGCGAAGCTTTGCCGAATTGTTCGATCGCTGCCGCGTCGAAATGGTTGTCGCTTCGCAGGCCGTCGCTGTTGCCATCGATCAGCGCGGGGATCGAAGAGACCCACTCTTCCCGGTTGGCGGGCGATGTCGCGGTGTGCGAAGCTGCGATCGCCGCGGCGACGGCCATGGAGAGGTCTGCATCCAGCGGACCGGCCTTGGCCAGATGGTCCAGCGTTCGGTTTTCGTCGAAGCGCGACATGTCGACCGCATACTCGATCGGTCGTCCACGGCCGTCGACCGCCACCGAACCGTCGGGCTCCTCGGTGATCGCGATGACCCCGTGATAGATCTGCGGCGCCAATGGCCGGTTGATCCGGATTTCCTCCTCGCAGGCCGCCTTGCGCTTCTCGAGCGTCGAATAGTCGAGGAAGGGAAATCGCACGGCTCGTTTGATCTTTAACGCGCGATCGCCGTCGAGAAAGACCGAGGCGCCGTGCGTATCGATCCGCGTCACCCCTGCATGCCCAGCCAGCACTTGGAAGATCCGTTCCTGGATGGTTGTTTGATCTTTCGTCGAGGCAGGCATTCGAAGCACCGTCAGGGCGTCAGGACGGCCGCACCCAGAATCTGGCCGTTCCGTAGCATGCTGAGGACGTCGTTGGCTTGATCCAGCGGAAATGCCGTCGTCTCGGTGCGCACGCCGGCCTGCGGTGCGATCCTGAGAAAATCCAGGCCATCTTGCCGGGTCAGATTGGCAACCGAGACCAGCTGCCGTTCCTCCCAGAGCAAACTATATGGGAAGCTCGGAATGTCGGTCATGTGGATGCCGGCGCACACGACGCGTCCGCCTTTTCGAACCGCGCGCAACGCGGCCGGAACGAGTTCGCCGGCTGGTGCGTAAATGATCGCGGCGTCGAGCGGTTCGGCGGGCGTCTCGTCAGACGCCCCCGCCCAGACCGCACCAAGACGTCGCGCGAGGGTTTGTGCGGCATCATCGCCGCGCCGCGTGAATGCATAGACAGATCGTCTCTGCCAGACCGCGACTTGCGCGATGATATGGCCTGCCGCACCAAAACCATAGAGACCGAGCCTCTCTGCAGGGCCAGCCAGTACCAGCGAGCGCCAGCCGATCAGCCCAGCGCACAGCAGAGGAGCGATCTCCACGTCATTGCTGCCTTCGTCCAGTGGAAACGCGTAGCGCGCGTCGGCGATGGTGTGCGTCGCGTAGCCGCCGTCGCGCGTGTAGCCGGTGAACAGTGGAGTGTCGCAGAGGTTTTCCATGCCGTCCCGGCAGAATCGACAGATTCCGCACGTAGAGCCGAGCCAGGGAATGCCGACCCGATCACCAGGCGCATGTGTTGTAACATTGGGGCCGACGAGGTCGACCCGGCCAATGATCTCATGGCCAGGCACAATCGGATAACGAATACCAGGCAACTCGGCGTCGACGACGTGCAGGTCGGTCCGGCACACCCCGCAAGCGCTGATCTTCACCCGGATCTGGCCATTACCGGGGACGGGGTCAGGCCGCTCCTCCATTCGGAGTCGCGCCCGTGGGGCCGGCAACACCATTGCACGCATAAGTCTCTCCGGGGCGAACCGCTCCGATTGGATATCCATAGAATGACGGAGTGGCCAGTCCTTGACCTCGGTCAACGTCCGCCGCTGCCTGACCGGCGGAGTTCCCCCGGCTTGACGAGAATCAAGGGGACTAACGAAAAGCAACCTATTTTGGTCGCCAAGGAGAATCCCGATGCCCATCAAGGATGTCTTTCTGCCGCTTTTTGGCGAGCCGCGCGCCCCCACGTTGGCCGCGATCGAGAAGTGCGTCGCCGTTGCCGCCGATCTCGGCGCCAGGATCACCGGGCTAGCGCTCGAGGAAGACGCCTTCGTGCGGCCGAAGGTGATGTTCCCCGATGACCCGGAGTCCGCCGAATTCGGCCATGTGCGCGAGGCGGCCGATATGCAGCAGCTCTCGAATGCATTCACCAACGCGGCCTCGCGCGTCGGCATTCGAGCCCAAAGCCGATCGGGCAGGGTGCCGCCGGACCAGATCGCATCGACCTTGGCCGAACATGCGCGTTTCAGCGACCTCGCATTGATTCCTGTGAAGCCGCACGACAGCCGAACCGAAAACCTTGTTGAAACGTTTCTGTTCCAATCCGGGCGGCCGCTGCTGCTGTGTCCGGAAGAGCACGCGGCGACGTTACGGCCGGAATTCGAGAATGTCATGATTGCCTGGGACCACTCGGCGCGCGCCGCACGCGCTGTCGGCGACGCATTGCCGATCCTGCAAGCGGCAACCGTGGTACACGTCGTCACCGTGGCAGACGATCAGGACGAAGCGATTGCGCAATCCGGCGACAGTCTCGTCCATCATCTCAGGGAACACGGGATTTATGCGTCCTTCGAAACGGTGAAGGGCGACGGGAGTTCGATCGGCAAGGTGCTCGGGAGCTGGGCACAATCCCACGCGGTCGACGCCATCGTCATGGGCGGCTATCATCACTCGCGCCTGAACGAGACCGTCTGGGGTGGCGTGACCAAGACCGTCATCGGCCAGCCACCATGCTGGGTGATGATGTCACACTAGGTGCGTTTCAACTCATATCCTGTCGGGCCTAGCTTCTGTCGGACCCGTTGCCCGATCGGACGATTGTGATCATGTCGACTTACCGCCTGAAAAATCTGTTGTCGCCCCAGTCAGTTGCGCTGGTCGGCGCAAGCTCCCGCCCGGTTTCCGTCGGGCGTGCGGTCCTGGAGAACATTCGCAAGGCGGAGTTCAAGGGGCCGTTCGGCTTGGTGAACCTGCGCCATGCGGAGATCGACGGCATGACCGCCGTAGCCAGCCTGGCGCAATTGTCCTTCGTGCCTGAGCTCATCGTCGTCACCGCGCCGGCACGCGAGATTCCCGACATCATCGATCAGGCCGGCCGTCTTGGCTCGGCCGGGGCTCTGATCGTTTCGGCGGGGCTTGGCCAGGGACCGGGCTCGCTCGAAGAAGCCACCATCGTCGCCGCCCGCAAATACGGCATGCGGCTGATCGGACCCAACTGTCTCGGCATCATGATGCCTGGCACAAGCCTCAATGCGACCTTCGCGGCGCACATGCCGGCGGCAGGCAACCTCGCGCTGATCTCGCAATCGGGCGCAATCGCAGCCGGCATGGTGGACTGGGCAGCGCAGCGCGGCGTAGGCTTCTCGGGCATCGTCACCATCGGTGATCAGATTGACGTCGACATCGCGGATCTGCTCGACTATTTCGCGATGGACCATAAGACGCGGGCGATCCTGCTCTACATCGAGGCCATCAAGGACGCTCGGAAATTCATGTCGGCGGCGCGCGCCGCGGCGCGTGTGAAGCCGGTCGTCGTCGTGAAGTCCGGCCGCATGGCGCAGGGGGCGAAGGCGGCTGCCACGCATACAGGTGCGCTCGCTGGCGCCGACGCGGTCTATGATGCGGCCTTCCGCCGCGCCGGCGTCCTTCGGGTATCGGATCTGCGCGAGCTGTTCGATTGTGCCGAGACCCTGGGCCGGGTCGGGTCGCCGTCGGGAAAGCGCCTTGCGATTCTGACCAATGGTGGTGGCATCGGCGTCCTCGCGATTGATCGGCTCGCGGACCTTGGCGGAGTTCCCGCGCCCATGACACCGGAAGCGCGCCAGAGGCTCGACGCGGTGCTGCCGCCGACCTGGTCCGGCGCAAATCCCGTCGACATCGTCGGCGACGCCGACGCGCCGCGTTACGCCGCTGCGCTGGAGGTGCTGCTCGACGATCCCGGCAATGACGCGGTCCTGGTGCTCAACGTGCAGACCGCGATCGCATCGGCCGCCCAGATCGCGACGACCGTGACCGAGCTCATCGGAAAATATCGCGAGAAGCACCGCAGTTGGGCCAAGCCTGTGCTTGCGGCCTGGGTCGGGGCTGATCAGGAGATCATCGCGACGCTATCCGCCGCCGGCATTCCGAACTATCCGACTGAAGATGATGCCGTGCGCGGCTTCATGCACATGGTCCGACATCGCGAGGTGGTCGACGAGCTGAGCCAGGTTCCCCCGGCGATGCCCGACACTTTCGTGCCCGACGTTGCGGCCGCGAAGCAGATCGTCACGGCGGTCATCGCCGACGGGCGCAAATGGCTGGAGCCTGTCGAGATCAAGCATCTGCTTGGGTGTTATGATATCGCCATGGTGCCGACCTACACGGCCGAAGATGTCGAGCAGGCGGTCGCCTGCTCGGATGAGATATTCGCACGGGGCGCCACCGTCGTGCTCAAGATTCTGTCGCGCGACATCGTGCACAAGTCTGACGTCGGCGGTGTCGTGCTCAATCTGACGACGCCGGCCGCGGTACGCGCGGCTGCCGCCGAGATTCTCGCGCGGGCGAAGAGGTTGCGGCCCGAAGCCCGCATCGATGGCATCATTGTGCAGGCAATGGTGGTCAAGGCCAAGGCGCGAGAGCTGATTATGGGTCTCGCTGATGATCCGACGTTCGGCACCGTCGTCGTGTTCGGCCGCGGCGGGACGGCGGTTGAGATCATCAATGACAAGGCTCTGGCGCTGCCGCCGCTTGATTTACAGCTTGCCCGTGATCTGATTGAGCGCACGCGCGTGTCGCGGTTGCTGCGCGCCTATCGGGACGTGCCGGCCGTCAAGCAGGACGCCGTCCCTTTGGTCTTGGTCAAGCTGGCGCAGATGGCGGCGGACATTCCCGAGATCCGTGAGCTCGATATCAACCCGCTGCTCGCCGACGAAACCGGCGTAACGGCGGTCGACGCCCGCGTGGCCGTGGGGCCGCCGCAGCGGAAATTCGCGGGCTCCGGGCCTGCAAATTTCGCCGTCCGTGCCTATCCGTCGCAATGGGAGCGTCGCTTTACGCTCAAGGATGGCTGGCGCATCTCGGTGCGTCCCCTGCGCCCCGAGGACGAACCGACCATCCACGAATTCCTGCGTCACGTCACGCCGCACGATCTTCGCCTCCGCTTCTTCGCGCCGATGAAGGAGTTCACCCACGAGTTCATCGCGCGCCTGACCCAGCTCGACTATGCGCGGGCCATGGCGTTCATTGCGTTCGACGACAGTAATGAGATGGTCGGAGTGGTGCGGTTGCACTCGGACTCGATCTACGAGAGAGGCGAATACGCGATCCTGCTGCGCTCCGACCTCAAGGGCAGGGGCCTCGGTTGGGCCCTGATGCAGCTGATCATCGACTATGCCAGATCGGAAGGCCTCAAGACCATCTCGGGCGACGTGCTCAAGGAGAACGTTGTGATGCTCGAGATGTGCCGGCAGCTCGGCTTCGAGATCAAGCCAGATCCGACCGAGCCTGACCTCTGCGACGTCCGGCTGAAGCTCTGACGTGGCTCGCTACGAACGCGCTTCGGAACTTGCGTCCGGTGCGCTCTCTCTGGTGGTCTTCCGCATGTTCCTGACGATGATCGCGATGAGCGGCACCAGCACCGGCACGATCGTGCTCAGCGGATGATGGACCGCGCCGGTCAATTCGGCCTGAAACGCGCGGGCTTCGACCTGAAGCGCCTCGATCGATGTGCCGTGGATCTCATTGGCGAGCTCAATGTCGCGGCCGGATGGCGGGCGCCCGGCGACGATGAACAGAACCGCCGCGATGGCGAAATTGATCGCTCCGAGGACCGCCGCCGCGGCGGTCGCGCTCCAGATCTGGACCAGGCCGAAATAGGCCGACAGCTCCAGCATCAAGAGACCGAATGCGGCGATCAGCGCGGCGAAGGCCCGCAGGCCAAGTCCGACCAGCAGGTGGCGCAGCCGGATATCCGCGATGATCCTGTCGGTGCGCCACAAGGCGCGCAGATGCTTGATCACTTTCTCGCTATTCACCTAGTGCCTCCGCAGCATGAAGCCGACCACCACGCCGAGCGCAAAAGCGGACGCGAGCGAGGCGACCGGGCGTCCCGTGATGAGGTCATGGAGCTGCTCTTGATCTTCGCTGACGGTTTCGCCGAGTTCGGCCAGCGCGGCCTTGATCTGATCGGCGAGAATCTCGGCACGGTCCTTCGAACTCTCGAACATCCCCTCGCCAGCCGTGCTCAGCAGCCGGGTAACGTCCACCTTCAACGTCCGCAGTTCTTCGCTCACCCTGTCGCTGTCGAACATGGATTTGATGCCTCCATTGAATGGAGCAAAACCTAAGTCGCGCCGGTGCGCCCGTGCTTGATTTGCGTCAAGCGGCGCGCGTGGTCGCAGTCTTGAGACAGGTCAAACCCGCCGCCACATGCTGGCCTAGAAATAGCAGCTCAATGGGACCAAATCGTCCCGACGAGGTGGAAGCGTGAACCCAGAACCGCTGTTGCTGGCGACGTCGTCTGGCGATGTGCTGAAATTGCGCCCGGAAGGGCCCTGGATCGCGGCGAATGTGACGACGCTCGAGACTTTGTCCCGCTCGGTCGACGCAGAGGTCGATCGATCAAGAGCCGTGTCGCTGGACATGTCGGGAATCAGCGCGCTCGATACGCTCGGGGCCTGGATCCTGGAGAAGTTGTCGCGCAAAGCCGCCTCATCCGGCAGGCCAGCCGAGATCATGGGCGTGGCCGATCATTTCAGTGGCCTGCTGGAGGAGGTGCGGCAGGTCAATCGTCACACGCCGCCGCCGGCGGCCGCCTCCAACCCGGTTCTGCTCAGGCTGAACGACCTCGGCAAGGCCACGATCGGTGCGCGTGAAGATATCGCGATTTTTCTGCAAATGCTGGGCGCCCTGTTCATGGCGGTGGCCGGCGTCTTGCGGCGGCCCCACTCGCTGCGGCTGACGTCGCTGGTCTATCAGCTCAACCGGATCGGGTTGCAGGCGATTCCAATCGTCATACTGATCACCTTCCTGATCGGCGCCATCATTGCCCAGCAGGGCTTCTTTCATTTCCGCAGGTTCGGTGCGGAGTCCTACACCGTCGACATGGTCGGCATCCTCGTCTTACGCGAGCTTGGCGTGCTGATCGTCGCCATCATGGTCGCTGGACGTTCGGGAAGCGCCTATACGGCCGAGCTTGGCTCGATGAAAATGCGTGAAGAGATCGACGCGCTCTCCACCATGGGGCTAGATCCCGTCGACGTCCTGATCTTGCCGCGCGTGGCCGCCCTCGTCATCGCGCTGCCCATTCTCGCCTTCATTGGATCGATGGCCGCGCTCTATGGCGGCGGTCTGGTTGCGCAATTCTACGGCGACATGGGGCCTGCGATCTACATCGCGCGGCTGCATGAAGCCATTTCCGTCACCCATTTCGAGGTCGGGATCCTGAAAGCGCCGTTCATGGCCCTAGTCATCGGGATCGTCGCCTGCAGCGAAGGATTGCGCGTGAAGGGTAGCGCGGAATCCCTTGGTCGACAGACGACCACGTCGGTGGTCAAGTCGATCTTCCTGGTGATCGTGCTGGACGGCCTGTTCGCGATCTTCTTCGCGTCGATCGGAATGTGACGATGCCCGAGCCGCAAGCAGAGTTCGCGATCCGGGTCCGTGACCTCGTCGTTGGTTTCGGCCGTCAGACCGTGCTCGACCATCTATCGCTCGATGTCCGCTGCGGCGAGATTCTTGGACTGGTGGGCGCATCTGGCGGCGGCAAGTCGGTGCTGATGCGTACCATCATCGGTCTTATCCCGCGTCGCAGCGGCACCATCGAAGTCATGGGGCAGACGATTGGTGCCCCCCATGATCGCAGCCGCGCAGCGACATGGGGCATTCTGTTCCAGCAGGGCGCGCTGTTCTCTTCGCTGACCGTCAGGCAGAATGTACAATTTCCGCTTCGCGAAAATCTCGTGTTGTCACAGGAGCTGATGGACGAGATCGCGATCGCCAAGCTCGAGATGGTTGGGCTACGCGCGCAGGATGGCGACAAATATCCATCCGAACTGTCGGGCGGAATGACCAAACGCGTGGCGCTGGCGCGCGCGCTCGCGCTCGATCCACCGATCCTCTTCCTCGACGAGCCGACGTCCGGCCTCGACCCGATCGCAGCGGGCGATTTCGATGCGCTGATCCGGACGTTGCAAAAGACCCTCGGGCTCACTGTCTTCATGGTCACCCATGATCTCGCGAGCCTTACCACGGTCTGCGACCGCGTCGCCGCGCTTGCCGACGGCAAGATCGTGGCTATCGGGCCGATGCGCGACCTGCTGCAATCCGAGCATCCCTGGGTGCGGGCCTATTTCCACGGCAAGCGCTCGCAGATGCTGCAACCACAGATGAGATGATACATGGAAACCCGCGCTCCCTACGTGCTGATCGGCACCTTCGTGCTGGCTGCGATCCTCGCGGTATTCGGGTTCGTCTATTGGCTGAACAACAGCGGTGGCATTGGGCCGCGCACGACCTATCATGTGCAATTCCAGGGGCCGGTGCCTGGTCTTCTGGTCGGCGCCGGCGTCCTGTTCAACGGTATCCGCGTCGGTGAGGTAACCCAGCTTGGCCTTGCACCCGACAATCCGCGCTTCGTCAACGCGACGATCTCGGTCGCTTCGGCAACGCCGGTGCGCGCCGACACCAAGGTCGGGCTCGATTTCCAGGGGCTGACGGGCGTGCCGGTGGTGACGCTGGAGGGCGGCATGGTCGCCGCGAAGCCCGGCGAACCCCTGACTTTGATCGCCGAGGCCGGCGCGGGCCAGAGCATGACGCAGGCGGCGCGCGAGGCGCTGCGACGCGTCGATTCCGTGCTCGAGGACAATTCCGGCCCACTCAAGGACACCATCGCCAATTTCAAGACGTTCTCGGATGGCCTTGCGCGCAACACGGGTAAGATGGACGGCATCCTGGCGGGCCTCGAGAAAATGACCGGCGGCGGCGCGCCTGCACAGAAGATCACCTATGATCTCCGCACGCCACAAGATCTCGGAGGTGCCGGCAAGATGCTCTCGGCATCGCTGGCCATTCCCGAGCCGACCGCTGTCGCGATGCTACAGACCCAGCGCATGCTGTTCTCGCCGGTTGGCGATATCAAAGGCTTCGCCGACTTCCTCTGGGCCGACAGCATTCCAAAGCTGGTGCAGGCGCGGCTGATCGACAGCTTCGAGAATTACGATATTGCGCACGCCCCGTTGCGAACGACAGAATTGGGGCAGGCGGAATATCAGCTTCTGATCGACATCAGGCGTTTCCGCATTGCCACGGACGGCGAGCCGCGGGTCGAGATTGGACTGTCGGCACGGATCGTCGCCAAGAATGGCAAGGTAATCGCATCCCGCCTGGTCGAGACCAGCGAGAAGCTCGACAAGGTCGAGCCGGCCGCCGCGGTCACAGCGTTCGACGCAGCGTTCGCACGCATTGCCAGGGAGCTGATTGGCTGGACGGTCCAGGCGGTGTGATGCTTCCAAAGCTACTCGAGCGTCTTGAGATAGGACAGGAGGTCGTGGATCTGGTCGGGCTCGAGCTCGAAAGCGGGCATGTCGGCGTGGCCGGTATAGATACCTTCAGCGAGTGCTTCCTCGAGGGAATCGATCGCGTAGCGCCGGTGCAAGGTTCTGAACGGCGGTGCGATCTTGAGCGGGCTTTCGGAACGACGGTCGATCGCGTGGCAGCGCGCGCAATTGGCGCGCGCATAGGCCTTGCCGCGTTGTTCGGCGGTTTGCGCGGCGAGCGCGGGAGTGATCAGGAGCAGCCCAATCAGGCCGTAGCGCAGCGCGGCGTGCAGCATGGAAATCGGTCCCGTTGAATTCTCGGCGCAGAGTAGGGCGGGGATGCGCGTCAAATTTGATCTGGGTCAATCGGCTTTGGCGGGGTGCAGTAAAATGCACTTGGCGCGGTTTCTGTCGGTCGCGGAGATTCGATGACGCCTGGGCGATGGATGAAGGCTTCCGTGACGATGATTGAGCCAAACGATCATTTTTGCAGCGACTGCGCGGTCCGCGGCATCGCGGTTTGTGCGTCGCTGGACCCGGCCGAGCTCGGGGAGTTCGAGCATCTCGGGCGCCGCGTTCATTTCGGAGCGGGAGAGACGGTGTTTTCCGAGGAGGATATTACGACCTCGTTCTACAACCTCCTCGAAGGCGTGATGCGGCTCTACAAGCTGCTGCCTGACGGTCGCCGGCAGATCGTGGGCTTCGCTTTGCCCGGCGATTTCCTCGGGATGAATCTGTCCGGCCGCCACAATTTTTCGGCCGATGCGATTGGTACGGTGACCGTGTGCCAATTCGCCAAGACAGCTTTTGGCCGCTTCATGGAGGACCGGCCGCATCTGCTCAAGCGCATCAACGAGCTGGCGATTCGAGAGCTGAGCCAGGCGCGTGACCACATGGTCCTGCTCGGCCGTCGCTCGGCAGATGAAAAGGTCGCGACTTTTCTGCTCGGCTGGCGGGAGCGACTGGTCCCGCTGAAGGGCTCGTCGAATACTGTCCCCTTGCCGATGAGCCGGCAGGACATTGCGGACTACCTTGGCCTGACCATCGAAACCGTCAGCCGCACCTTCACAAAGCTGGAACGGCACGGTGCGATCGAGATCATCCATGGCGGAATCAGCCTGCGCGACCCCGCCCGGATCGAAGCCTTGGCCGCGGCCTGAATCCCGACACGACCTGGCCCTCGCTGATTTTTGATCCGGATCAATGACGGCAGTCGCGCTTCGCCAATAATGCCCCCACAACAAGGTCCGGGAGGGGATGATGCCGACTGACGCGCTGCTTGTGACCATGGCCGTGGTGGCCGTCTTTGTGGCATTTGCCTGGGCGCTGGCTTGGGCGGACCGACAGACGAGTGCTCGCAGGCTCGGTTCGGACACAAAGCGCTGAAGTTCCCAAGATCATTTTGATGCGCCTTCCGCGGCAGCTATCCGCCATTCCGCCGTGACCCCGGCCTGATCGCAATCCGCCTTCTCTGCAACTCTGCATGGTCTGCATTGCATCCACGCACCCTGCGGGTGCGGATTGGTGGCGCTACCGCGACATTTTAACAGCACTTGCCTCAAACTGTCCCGTGCTTTCCGGTTGAAAAGACGGGCAACACTGACTACGCAGGAACTCCAGCGCTCGCAGTCTTAGGAGTCCCGGCGTGCCTCAGGACAAGACCGGCGACCCCCGGCACTCGTCGGGTAACAAATTGTCGGTCCTGCGCAAGCATCCGATCTTCGCGGATCTTGAGCCGGACGCGCTCGATCAACTGTGCCGCTATGCCAAGCACACCACGGTCAAGCGCGGCGCGACGATCGCCGCGAAGGGCGACCCCGGAAACAATCTGTTCGCGGTGATCACGGGAACAGTGAAAATTTCTTCCTCGTCGCCCGATGGCCGAAATGCCATTCTCAACCTGATCGGTCCGGGAGAGATCTTCGGTGAGATCGCAGTGCTCGATGGTGCGCCACGGTCGGCCGATGCGACTGCCAACACCAATTGCGAACTCTACATCATCGATCGCCGCGACTTCCTCCCCTTCGTGAAGAGTCAGCCGGCGCTGGCAATGAAATTCATCGAATTGCTCTGCGCGCGGCTGCGCTGGACCAGCCAACAGGTCGAGCAGGTGATCCTGCAGAATCTGCCGGGCCGGCTCGCGAGCGCATTGCTCGGTCTCACCGAGGAGCGCAAGCTCGATTCCGGCAGTGGCACCCTCGCGATCACCCAGCAAGAGATCAGTGAAATGGTGGGGATGACGCGCGAGAGCATCAACAAACAATTGCGCGCATGGGCGGGCCGCAACTGGGTCCGCCTTGAGCATGGCGCCATCGTTGTGCTCGACACCGATGCACTGCGCGAGCTGGCCGAGAGCGGCCTCGACGGCGAGTGATTTTGCGGTCTAGCCGTCGATGATCCCGACTGCCGCCGGGCGCGGGGTATTTCGTAAAAGAAGAATTATGTTCCGATTGTCCCGCCGGGTGCCGCCTGGCGGATCAATGCAAGTCCAGCATCGATCGATGCCGCATTTGGCTTGGACTCAGAATGTCGCCCGCCCTAGGGACGACGTTGGCGAAATTACGCCGATGGGGCGCGTTCATAGTAGACGAGGCGATCGTCTCGCCCAAACTCCAAGCCGCAACCAATAGCGGTCGAGCACAAAGCAGAGGAACGTCTATGGATACGATGAGCATCGTTACCGCGCATCCAGCATTGGCCGACGGCGCGGCCCGATTGCCGGGGAGCCGGCACCTGACGCACGGGTCCCCCGCAGGAGCGGGCGCGATGAGCACCGCACGGTCGCGGGCAGAGATCGTTAACCAGCCAGATTTACTCGACCCCGCCGCGCTATCCTACGAAGGTGGTGCAGTTGTAGCGCTTGACTTCACACCTGAAGTGGAGCGACGCAAGGCGGTCTGTAGCACCAGCCCAACGACGACATAATCAACTCAGGAGGAAAGCCCAGATGAAGACACTCATCGGTATCATCGCAGCCGCTACACTGGCTGTCTCGGCGCCGTTCGCGACTGCACGCGATTTCCGCTCGGCCGACGTCCATCCGGCCGACTATCCGACCGTCGAAGCCGTCAAGTTCATGGGCAAGCAGCTTGCGACCGCGAGCGGCGGCAAGCTCGGCGTCAAGGTATTTCCGAACGGGGCCTTGGGCTCCGAGAAGGACACCATCGAGCAGCTCAAGATCGGCGCGCTCGACATGATGCGGATCAACGCATCGCCGTTGAACAACTTCGTGCCGGAAACCGTCGCCCTGTGCCTGCCCTTCGTCTTCCGCGACACGCAGCATATGCGCACCGTTCTCGACGGGCCGATCGGCGACGAGATCCTTGCGGCCATGGAGCCTGCGGGGTTGATCGGCCTCGCTTACTATGACAGCGGCGCCCGTTCGATTTACACCGTCAAGGCACCGATCAAGTCGCTGGCCGACGTCAAGGGCCTGAAGATTCGCGTCCAGCAATCGGACCTCTGGGTCGGCATGATCCAGAGCCTCGGCGCCAATCCGACACCGATGCCGTATGGCGAGGTCTACACCGCGCTCAAGACCGGCCTGGTCGACGCTGCCGAGAACAACTGGCCCTCCTACGAGTCCTCGCGTCATTTTGAGGCTGCCAAATTCTATAACGTCACCGAGCACTCGCTGGCGCCTGAGGTCCTCGTGATGTCCAAGAAAGTCTGGGATACGCTGAGCAAGGAGGATCAGGCGATGGTCCGCAAGGCGGCGAAGGAATCGGTGCCGGTCATGCGCAAGCTCTGGGACGAGCGCGAGCAGGCGTCCCGCAAGACCGTCGAAGCCGCCGGCGTTCAGGTCGTCACTGTCGCGAACAAGCAGGAGTTTGTCGACGCGATGAAGCCGGTGTACCAGAAGTTCGCCGGTGACGAGAAGCTCCAGAGCCTCGTCAAGCGCATCCAGGACACCAAGTAAAAGCACGAGGGGACCAGATCCGGCGCTGCGCCTGCGCGGCGCCGGATCCTGACAAGGAGGGGCGGGATGACAGACCCACACGTTGCAGACAATGAGCAGGAGGCGGGCCGTCCGTCCACCAGTTTGCTGTCGCGGATCAATGCGCCTATTGCCCGTGCAGGCATGTATCTGTCCGTGAGCGGGTTGCTCGTCATCGTCACCATCGTGTTCTACCAGGTGTTCGGACGCTACGTGCTCAACTCCAGCCCAACCTGGACCGAAAACCTCGCGCTCGTCCTGATCCTCTATGTCACGCTGATCGGCGCCGCCGTCGGCGTGCGCGATGCCGGACATATCGGCATGGACAGTCTCTTGGTGATGCTTCCGGATTACCTGCGAGAGAAGGTCGAGCTCCTGATCCACGTCCTGGTGGCTCTGTTCGGTGTTGCCATGGCCTACAACGGCTGGATCCTCGGCGCGTCGGTCGGGACGGTGCATATCCCCAATCTCGGTTTCCCTGAGGTCGTTCGCTACGTGCCGCTGGTCGCCTCCGGCATCCTGATTGTCTCCTTTTCAATCGAGCACATCATCGCTCTCCTGCGCGGCGAAGAGGTCGTCCCCTCATGGAACTGATTATTCTCGGCGCCACGTTCTTCGGCTTTCTGGTTCTGGGCGTACCGGTCGCCTTCGCGATCGGCCTCTCGGCGATCTGCACCATTCTCTACGAAGGCCTGCCCGTCGCCGTCATCTTCCAGCAGATGATGTCGGGAATGAATATCTTCTCGTTCCTTGCCATTCCGTTCTTCGTCTTCAGCGGTGAGTTGATGCTCCATGGCGGCGTTGCCGACAAGATCGTGCAGCTCGCCAAAAATCTCGTCGGTCATATCCGCGGCGGCCTCGGCATGTCGAACGTGGTCGCCTGCACGCTGTTCGGCGGTGTCTCCGGCTCGCCCGTGGCCGACGTGTCGGCGATGGGCGCGGTGATGATCCCGATGATGAAGAAGGAGGGCTTCGACACCGACTATGCCGTCAACGTTACCACGCATGCCTCGCTCGTCGGCGCCTTGATGCCGACCAGTCACAACATGATCATTTATGCGCTCGCCGCCGGCGGCAAGGTCTCGATTGGGGCGCTGATCGCAGCGGGCCTGCTGCCGGCGCTGGTGCTGATGATTTGTATGCTGGTCGCCGCCTACGCGGTTGCAGTGAAGCGCGGCTATCCCGCCGGCAAGTTCCCCGGCTGGACCGAGGTGGTCCGCTCGTTTGCGGCCGCTTTGCCCGGCCTTCTGATCGTCGGCATCATCCTGACGGGTATCTTGTCGGGGGTTTTCACGGCAACTGAATCCGCCGCCGTCGCTGTCACCTATACGATCGTGCTGACGTTCTTCATCTACCGAACCATGACCTGGAATAACTTCCTGCATGCGGCGGCCAAGGCGGTGAAGACCACGGGCGTGGTGCTGCTGTTGATCGGCGTCTCCACCATGTTCCAGTACCTGATGGGCCTCTATGAAGTCGCCGATTTCGCAGGCGACCTGATGGGCAAAGTGTCCACGCAGCCCTGGATGATCTTGCTGCTCATCAACATCATCCTGTTCCTGCTTGGCACCTTCATGGACATGGCGGCGACCATCCTGATCTGCACCCCGATCTTCCTGCCGATCGCGATGAAGGCGGGCATGGATCCGGTGCAGTTCGGCATGCTGATGCTGATCAACTGCGCCCTGGGGCTGAACACTCCGCCGGTCGGAACCACGCAATTCGTCGGCTGCGCCATTGGCGGCATCTCGGTAGGCGCGGTGATGCGCACCATCCTGCCGTTCTACGCGGCCCTGATCGCCGCGCTGATGTTCGTGACCTACGTCCCGGCCTTCTCGCTGTGGCTGCCTCGTCTGCTGATGGGGTACAAAGGATAGCTGTCGTGCGTCCGCCGGCATTGGCCGGCGAACCGCGCTTGCGATAGTTTGCGTCACAGCAACAGGGAGAATCTGTCCGTGATTGATTATCGCAAGCTCTTTGATCTCACCGGCAAGACCGCCGTGGTGCTTGGCGCCGCATCAGGCATCGGCAAATCGTCGGCCGAGGCGATGGCGGGGCTCGGCGCCCGCGTGGTCTGCGCCGATCGCGCGCTTGACGCGGCAGAGGCGACGGCTGCGGGCATTCGCGACAGGGGTGGCTGGGCCGAGGCGGCAAACTGCGATGCTTCGAGCGCTATTGACGTCAATGCGCTCGCCAAGTTCGTGATGCAGAAATTTTCCCGGCTCGACATCGCGGTGACGACGCCCGGGCTCAACATCCGCAAGACCATCCTCGACTACACTGAGGAGGATCTCGACCGCGTGCTCAACCTCAACATTAAGGGCACCGTCTGGTTCTTCCAGGCATTCGGTCGCATCATGGTCGAGCAGAAGGGCGGCAGCATCATTGCCTGCTCCTCGGTGCGTGCGGTGACCATCGAGCCGGGCCTTGGGATCTACGGCTCGACCAAGGCGGCGATCGGTTTGCTGGTGAAGGGCTTTGCCTCCGAGGTCGGCGATGCCGGCGTGCGCGTCAACGCGATTGCACCGAGCATCGTCGAGACTGCGCTGACCAGCCCGTTCAAGCAGCGGCCCAACATCTACAATCTCTATGCCGGCCACACCGTGTTCAACCGCTGGAGCAGCGCCGACGAAGTCGCCACGGCCGTTGCCTATCTCGCCTCGGATGCCGCGAGCTATGTCAGCGGCAGCACGCTGTTCGTCGACGGCGGCTGGACCGGGATCGACGGGCCGCCGACCGGTCTCACCCAGCTGCACAAATAAGCTCCGTTTCTAGCTCGCAAAACCCATGCGCTGGCGCAGATCTTTCTGGTCTGCGCCGGTCAGCAGCGCGATCAGCGCCGCCGCTTCCTTCGGATGCACCGCCTGCGCGGCGATGCCGGCCGTGTACATCGTCACCAGCTCGCATCCCGGCGGCAGCGGACCCGATAGCGCAATGCCGTCGGTCGCGATGATCTCGGTCGCCTGCGTGCATCCGATCGGCCGCGCGGCGGTGGACGTCGCCAGCTCGCGCATCGCCGTTGCGCCGTTCGGAAATATCCTCAGGCGCGACGTGACCTCATAGGCGATGCCGAGCTGATCCAGCACTTTTGCAACGTGTTGGCCCGCGGTGGAGGCCTTGGTATCAGGAACGTAGATGGCGTCTGCGGACCGCAGGACGTCGCGCAAATCGGCCTCCGTCTTCACGGTCACCTTGGGGTCGCGGCTGCGGACCGCCAACGCGGTCTCGACCCGGCCGACATCGGAGATCGAGGAGGGCGCCACAAGCTTCTCCGCGGCGAGCTTAGCAAGCAGAGCCTGTGTCAGGATCACGAGGTCCGCAGGTGTGCTTGCGCGCAGCTTATCGGCCATCACGCCGACCGCGCCGAATTCGCCGTCGATGCCAAAGCCGGTCTGTGCCTTGAAAGCCTCGGCAAGGCCGCGCACCAGCCCCTGCGCCGCACCGCCGCTCAAAATGTTCACTGTCGTCACGATGCAAGCTCCATGGCCGCGATGATCCTGTCGCGCGTAATCGGAAGGTCGCGCGCGCGCACGCCGAGGCAATCGTGAACCGCGTTCGCGATCGCTGCCGTCACCGGGCCGTGTGCGGCCTCGCCGGCGCCGGCCGGCTCGATGTCCGGCCGCTGGATGATCTCGACATCCACGGCCGGGACCTCGCTGAAGGAGAGGATCGGGTAGTCCGCCCACGAGGTCGAGGTAATGTGGGTCGGATCGAAGCGGACGCGCTCCTTCAGCACCCAGCTCGTCGCCTGGATCGCGCCGCCTTCGATCTGGTTGATGACGCCATCAGGATTGATGGCCTCGCCGACGTCGATCGCAAGCGTCAGCCGTCTCACGCGGATATCGTCGGCGCCCTCGATCTCGGCAATCGCCGCGCAATAAGCGCCGGTGTTCTTGTAGCGGGCAAAGCCGACGCCGTAGCCGATGCCGGATTGCTTCTGCGGTTTCCAGCCTGCGCGACGTGCGACGGCGCGGATGACCTCACGGGCCCGCTCGTCGCGGAGATGTCGCAGGCGGAATGCGATCGGGTCTTCGCCGCGCAGGACCGCGATCTCGTCGAGCAGGGATTCGATCGCGAACAGGTTACCCTGCGCGCCGAGGGTCCGCAGCGCCGAGGTGCGCACCGGCATGGTCAGCAGGCGATGGCTGGTAATGGTCCAGGCCGGAAAGTCGTAGAGCGGGACGGAGTTGCGATCCCCGCCGCCACCATTGGCGGGCGGCGGATTTGTGGAGATCAGGCGTGGATAGGGATTGGCGATCTCGCTTGCCGCCAACAGTGCGGGCTGGGCCGCGCGTCCAGGCCGTGCTGTATGGCCATTGCTCCAGATCGCATGGCGCCAGCCGACGATCTCGTTGTCGGCATCGAGATCGGCTTCGATCTCGATGGCCATCGCGGCACCAAACGGCGCGTGGAACATCTCGTCGTGGCGCGACCACTGCACCCGCACCGGACGGCCACTGGCGGCTCTTGCCAGCAGCGCGGCATCGAGCGCGACGTCGTCGGCGGCATTGTGCCCATAGCAGCCGGCGCCTTCCATGTGCTCGACGACGATGTTCTCGGCCGGCAGCTTGAGCACGATCGCGAGGTCAGCGCGGAGTAGATAGACGCCCTGGCTGTGCGTCCAGACGTGGACACGGTCGCCGTCCCAACGCGCCATCGCGCAGGACGGCGCGATCGAGGCATGCGCGATGTATGGGCGGGTATATTGCCGGCGGAGCGTACGTGCAGCTTTTGTCGCAGCCGCCGTCCTGGTGTCGATGATTGTTGTCTCGATCGGTTGGCGTCTCAGGAAACCAGCCAGATCGTTCTCATCCGGGAGCGGCTCCCCCGGCGACCATGTCGCGCCCTTGCGCAGGGCTTTCAGCGCGGCTTCAGCCGCAGCCTCGCTGTCGGCGACGACGCCGGCAAAGCCGCCGTCACGGACGATCGCGACGAGTCCGGAAACGCTGCGTGCGCGCTCCTCGTCCAGCCCGATCAACCTGGCGCCCGAGACGTTCGGCCGCAGCGCGCGCCCGTGCACCAGCTCGGGCAGAGCATGATCATGGATGAAGCGCGGTCGCGCGAACACCTTGTCGGGAATGTCGACGCGGTGGATGGAATGCCCGGCGACGCTGCGCGCAGCGGCGGACTTGACGACAGCGCCCGTCGTCGCATCGTGATCGAGCGAGACGTCGCCTGCAAGCTCCCAATAGCTGGTCGCGACATTGCCGGGGCCGTAGATCATGCCATCCTCGACACCGAGCAGCGCCGGATCGACGCCGAGGCGTTCCGACGCTGCTGCGAGAAAGTGCAGGCGCACCTCGGCGCAGACGTGGCGCAGCGCGCGGCCGGATTGCTGGATCGACAGGCTGCCGGAGGTGACGCCTTCGTTCGGGCTCGCGGCCGTCGAGGCGCGGATCATCTCGATACGGCCGATCTCGACGTCGAGCTCGTCCGCCGCGATTTGCGCCAGCGCCGTGACGATGCCCTGGCCGATTTCGACCTTGCCGGGTGAGATCGCGACGCGGCCTTCGGCGGTGAACCGCACCCAGGACGACAGTCTTGGGTTGGCCGCAAGGCTCTGCGGCAGTTTCGGGTCGGGAGGCGGCGCGCTCATGATGTCGCCATCTCCGATGCCGCGCGCAGCACGGCGCGGACCATGCGGTTATGCGACCCGCAGCGACACAAATTGCGATCGAGCGCCGCTCTGACCTCCGCTTCCGTCGGCGATGGATTGTCGTTCAGCAGCGCCGCCGCGCTGATCAGGATGCCCGGGACGCAATAGCCGCATTGCATCGCCTGTTCGGAGATGAAGGCGCGCTGTAGCGGATGCGGTTGCTCGGCCGTGCCGAGGCCCTCCAACGTGACGACGTCCCTGTCAGCCACGGACCACATCGGCATGTCGCAGGATGGCATCGCCCGGCCGTCGACCATCACGCAACAGGCTCCGCATTGGCCCGCGCCGCAGCCGAAATGCGCACCGGTGATGCCAAGCGGGCCACGCAGCACGTCGAGCAGCGTCTGGTCCGGATCGGCATCGACTGCCACCGTCGCGCCGTTGAGCTGAAATTGAACGGTGGGCATGACCTGCTAGCCTCAGGACTTGTTGAACTTCTTGACGACATCGGCCCATTTCGCGATGTCGCCGCGCAGGAATTTTGCGAACTCCTCTGCTGTCATCGACATTGGCACGGCACCTTGCTCCTTCCAGAGCTTGACGATATCGGGCCGCTTCACCATTGCGTTCACGGCTGAGTTGAGCTTCTCGATGACGGCCTTGGGCGTGCCTGCTGGGGCCATCAGGCCGAGCCAGATCGTCGCTTCGTAGCCGGGAAGGCCGGGCTCGCCGGCGGTCGGCACGTTCGGCAGCACCGCGGAGCGCTGCTGGCCAGTGGTCGCGAGTGCGCGGACCTGGTTCTCGCCAATGTTCGGTGCCATCGCCGGCACCGCGTCGATCATCATCTGGACCTGGCCGCCGATCACGCCGCTGCGGGCCTCGCCGCTGTTGCGGTAGGGGACGTGGACGACGTCGGTGCCGGCCATGGCTTTGAACAGCTCGCCGGCCATGTGATAGGGCGTGCCTTGGCCTGATGAGGCGTAGTTCAACTTGCCGGGCTGCGCCTTGGCGAGCGCGATGAACTCGGCAAGCGTCTGCACCGGGACTTGCGGGTTCACCACAATGACGAGATCGGAAGAGTTCACCGGCGCGATCGGTGCGAGATCGCGCATCAGATCGTATTTGCGCTGCTCGGCCGTCAGCAGCGATTCATTCGCGGTCTGGGTGTTGGACATCATCAGCAAGGTGTAGCCGTCGGCCGGCGACTTCGCGGCCTCGACGGTGCCGATGACGCCGCCCGCGCCGGTGCGGTTCTCGACCACAAAGGGCTGGCCGAAGCGCTCCTGCAGCGCCTGGCCGATCAGCCGGGCTGCGACGTCAGCCGGTCCACCCGCGCCGAAGGGCACGACGATGCGGACCGCGTGGGCGGGATAATCCTGCGCCGGGGCCGGGCTTGCGAAGAATGCGGCGAGCAGGCCGGCGGCCAGCGCCAGCGAAATGTGTCGGGCCGTCACACCCACCTCCCTGAACTCGCTTTTGTTTGATGGTACTGTAGAGGGAGCGGAGGTGGACTGTCGACGCCTCACAAAGTTGATTTGATCGGGAATATCGACCCGTTTTCGGTGTGACTGCAGGGCATTTCGCGGTCGCGGCAGGAACAGGCCGGGCGCGGGCTTTGACCATTTTGCATGGGCACTGCCGGATAAATGCCCTCGGCTCACGGGATTTTTGATGTTACGGAATTGCCCATGAACCAGCACGCCAAGATCGAGATCCGCCACTCCACCTGTCCGCATGATTGCCCATCGGCCTGCGCGCTCGATGTCGAGGTGGTGGAAGGCCGCAGCATCGGCCGGGTTCGTGGTTCGAAGAAACAGACCTATACGGCCGGCGTCGTCTGCGCCAAGGTCGCCCGGTATGCCGAGCGCATCCATCATCCTGAAAGGGTGATGTATCCGATGCGCCGGACTGGACCGAAGGGCTCCGGCCAGTTCGCACGGATCTCCTGGGACGAGGCGCTCGACGAGATCGCCGATCGCTTCAACCAGGCCGAGCGCGAGTTCGGCGCGGAGTCGATCTGGCCCTACTACTACGCCGGCACGATGGGCCTGGTGATGCGCGACGGCCTCAATCGCCTCACCCATGTGAAAAAATATTCGCGCTTCTACCAGACCATCTGCGCCAATGTCGGGCGCATCGGTTTTGCGATCGGTACCGGTAAGATCGCTGGCGTCGATCCGCGCGAGATGGCGCTGTCCGATCTCATCGTGATCTGGGGCACCAATCCCGTCAACACCCAGGTCAACGTGATGACGCATGCCGCGCGTGCGCGAAAGGAGCGCGGCGCGAGGATCGCAGCCGTCGACATCTACGATAACGAGACCATGAAGCAGGCCGACATCAAGATCCTGCTGCGGCCCGGCACCGATGGCGCGTTCGCCTGCGGCGTGATGCATGTGCTGTTCCGTGACGGCTACGCCGACCGCGCCTATATGGACAAGTACACAGACTGCCCCGCCGAGCTCGAAGCGCATTTGAAGTCGCGCACGCCGGAATGGGCCTCCGCGATCTGCGGCGTGCCGGTGGCCGAGATCGCAGCCTTCGCCAAGGCCGTCGGTGAGACCAAGCGGACCTTTTTTCGCCTCGGCTATGGCTTCACGCGTTCGCGCAACGGCGCGACACAGATGCATGCGGCGAACTGCATTCCCGCTCTAACCGGCGCCTGGCAGTATGAAGGCGGCGGTGCCTTCTTCAACAATTACGCGCTTTGGCACTTCAACGAATCCATCATCGAGGGCCATGACGCCCTCGACAAGACGGTTCGCGCGCTCGACCAGTCGCAGATCGGTCGCATCCTTACCGGCGATGCCGAGGCTTTGCTTGGCAAGGGTTCGGTCAAGGCGATGCTGATCCAGAACACCAATCCGATGACGGTGGCGCCGGAGCAGGCGCTGGTACGGCAGGGCTTTGCGCGCGAGGATCTGTTCGTCGCGGTGCATGAGCAGTTCATGACCGAGACGGCGCTGATGGCCGACATTGTGCTGCCGGCGACGATGTTCATGGAGCATGACGACCTCTATTACGGCGGCGGCCACCAGCACATCTCGGTCGGACCCAAGCTGATCGATCCGCCCGGCGAGTGCCGCTCCAACCATGAGGTGTTGCAGGCGCTGGCGCCGCGGCTTGGCGCGGAGCATCCGGGCTTCGGGATGACGCCGCGCGAGTTGATCGACACGACCTTGAGGCTGAGCAACCACGGCGACATCGGCACCCTCGAGGCCGATCTCTGGCGCGATCTGCAGCCGGATTTTCGCACCTCGCATTATCTCGACGGCTTCGCGCATCCCGACAAGAAATTTCACTTCAAGGCCGATTGGGCGCATCCGCCGTTCGGCCAGACCATGGGCGATTTCGACAAGATGCCCTCCCTGCCGGACCATTGGGCCGTGATCGAGCACACCGATCAGGCTCATCCGTTCCGGCTTGCGACCAGCCCGTCGCGCAGCTTCCTCAACACCACCTTCAACGAGACTCCGTCCTCGCAGGCGCGCGAGGGCAAAGCGAGCGTGATGATCCACCCCTTGGATGCCGCCGCGCTTGACATCGCGGACGGCGATGCCGTGACGCTGGGGAACACACGCGGCGAGACCACGCTGATTGCGTCGCTCTTCGATGGCGTACGGCGCGGCGTGCTGATCGCCGAATCCGTGCATCCGAACAAGAACCATATCGGTGGCCGCGGCATCAACATGCTGACCGGTGCCGATACGATCGCGCCGATCGGCGGCGCGGCGTTCCACGACAACAAGGTCTGGATCAGGAAAGCGGCTGCGGCCTGAGCGCGCAATTTGCGTCGAGGCGCTAAGGCGGTGCGGCCTGACAGATTGCCCTTGCACCGCACGCCGAAGCTGCCGCAAATGGCCGCAACCAGGAGCAAGGATCAAGCGTCATGACCGACACCACAGCCGTCATCACCGAGAAGCGCGGCCAGGCGTTCTGGATCACCATCAACCGGCCGGAGAAGCGAAATGCGCTGAACGGTGATGTGATCGCCGGCATCGCGCGCGGTTATCGCGACGCGCATGACGACAAGGACGTTCGCGTCATCGTGCTGACCGGCGCGGGCGACAAGGCGTTTTGCGCCGGCGCCGATTTGCAGAATTCCGGCGCGGCTTTCGCGATGGATTATTCCCGGCCCAATGTCGACTACGCCGATCTGTTGCGCCTGTCGCAGGACGCGACCAAGCCGGCGATCGCGCGCGTCGGCGGGGTCTGCATGGCGGGCGGCATGGGCCTCTTATGCATGACCGACATGGCGGTTGCGGCGGATCATGTCATCTTCGGCCTGCCGGAGGTGAAAGTCGGCGTGTTTCCGATGCAGGTGCTGAGTCTGTTGCAGGAGATCGCGCCGCGTCGCCTCGTCAACGAATGGGCGCTGACCGGCGAGCCGTTCGATGCGAAGGCGGCAAAGGACGCGGGTCTACTCAACTATGTTGTGCCCGCGGCGGAGCTCGATGCCAAGGTCGACTGGCTGATCAGCCGCATCGTCGACAAATCGCCGACCGCAATCCGCCGCGGCAAATATGCCATGCGCGCCATCGCCGCGATGTCATTCGACGAGAGCATCGCCTACACCGAAAGCCAGATCGCGCTGCTCGCGATGACCGAGGACGCCAAGGAGGGGCTGAAGGCATTCAGCGAAAAGCGGAAGCCGGTCTGGACGGGGCGGTAGATCTAATGCGGCAGAAGGCCATACCCCTTACCTCGTTCTGCCCACGAGCGGATCGTCCAAGAGAGTTGTTCCAGAGCGCTGCGAGCGACGCTTTTTAGAAGCCGTAATCAGCTGCTTCCGGGTGCGCTTGGCATAAGTTGGCAATTGATACTTTGAGCGATGGCGGCCGGCGGTGCGCAACTCAGCGTCCGTGAGGTCGCTGTCGGCACCCTCGGTAAAGCCGCCGTGGCGAAATGATGTGAAGGAAAGCTCGTCGCGAAGCCCCGCTGCGGAGATGATCTTCTTGACCACGAAGCGGAGATAACGCAGATCTTTGCGTTGGGTAATCCATGGGAGCTGAATGCTCGATCTTCGATGGGGATGATCGCGCCGGAAAAGCAATCCGGAAATCCCCCTTGCTTTGATAGCGTCGAGCTCTGTCATTAGCTCAGGGAAAAGCGGCGTGCCACTTTCGTCGAAGAGAGGCCACCATGCTTCTTCGCCATTCTTTGGATGTACAATCCTCACGCTATCTGGCCGTCCCTCCGGGCGATAGTGCGCTATTTCGAAGGCTCCGAACACATGTTCTTCGCGCTGTAGCCACTCCCAGCTGAGCAAAGCGGCTGTCCCGATCGAATGAAACCCTAGTTTCTTGGCTGCGCGCCTAAACGCGACAAGCTCGTCCCAGTTAGCAGTGGGCGTTTCCCGCGCTGGTTGGCCAGGGGCCCGAGACTTTAGACCCATTCGGGAGAATGGGTTAATTTCGGGGACCTTTGCCTCGTGGGCGCGCTGGCCAACAAACCAAGCGCGTCTGCAAGCCGTCATGGCCGCATTTGCGAAGCGCCGACGTTCGCGCTTGACGGTGTTGCCGTCCACTTCCTTGCGTTCTACGACCAGCAACTTCGCATAGACGGCGTCAACAAATCCTCTGGTGAAGGTTGAAATCTGTTTCGAGCCCGCCCGACTGCCATCCTTCAGCTCGTGATTAGCGAAGAGTGCCAATCCTTGATCGTAGAGTCGCTGCGTTTTGTGATCGACTTCTTTCCACTTCTGGTGCGTTTTGAAAATCCATACGAGCCAATCGAAAGTGCCAGATACAGGCGAAGCCGGAGACATGTCGGTTAGGCCCCCGGAACGCCAGCTGTCAAAAGCGGGTAACAGGACATTCTTGACTCGGTCTTGAGCCACCGCAAGATCCTCGCCCAGGGCTTCGGATGAGATGGTGCAGCCTTGTTTTCGCGCCCAGGTGGGCGGCTCGAAAAAGTATGCCCAGCCGCCACGCTTCAATGCCTTTCGCCGACAGTAACGAGGAAGTATCGGTGTGGCATGAGGCATCTTCATACGAGCGACGCCAAGTCTTGTCCGTCTGAATTATCCGTGATCGTGGTCCCGTGCAGTGAGGCAAAGTGATCAATGGCCGCTCTCGACCAAACTGGCTGTCGTGAGCGACCAGTTCCATGATAACAGCTCGGGCGAGGAGCTTCCCCGCGGGCTACCGCGCGTGCAAGTTCGGCCGTGTCGCGGTAATCTAAATAGGCTGCGACCATATCCGCCCGCATAACTGCGGGCCATGTGCCGACTGGTGGGTAACGAGCAGGAAGTGCAACGCGGGATGCCATTAGTCTCCATCCGCCTATATAAATCGTCACAGTCTAAGCGTTCATGATTCTCGCAATCGTCGCTTGCTGGTGCATGCGTAATGATGCGCAATTGTCTGTCTCGGTGTGCGCCATGCAAGGGCCCGATTAGCTCTAGCCGACAAACTGCTCGAATCCGAACCCGAAAATTGACTGAGAAACAAGGGACGACGATAGCTGGTGCGGCAATCGGCTGGCCTGGAGCGAAATTGGGTTGGAATGTACGAGCGACTAGATCGGACCGGTGAAGCGCTCGGAACCAAGCGGCGAAAGCGGACGCTTAGCTTGAGAGCTGCTAGGGAAAGTATGATCGAAATCGACCGCAAGACAGCTCAACAGGTGGTCATCTGCTCTGGATGCTCTTCGGCAGGGTGGTGTGTGCCCGCTGGTCGAGAGGCACCTGACTCCCTTTAGCCATGAGCCCTTATTCCGACAATCTGTCGTTAAACTCGCCCGGAAAGCCGGGTTAGGAGCTCCAATTGTCGGAATGGCAAGCACATCCGAATCCGACGGCAGACGGCGTCGCTGCGTGGGTGAGCTAGCCTGTGATCTGTCGCGGTTGCGAGGAAAATTCAGTTCCGCCTCTTCCGTTTGAGCGCGTGCGGCGTTCGCCGCAGCGGGCTCTCGTGAACCGAGCCGCTTTGCGTCTCGGCCATCCGGCGTTGATCCCTCGCGCAAGGACTCGCGGAGCTCTTCGCCGGGGGCACTCGGAAAAGGGGCCCGCCTGCGGCGATCGCTATCACTGCCCCGTTCCCGGGTGCCCTCTTAACCGGTCTCATCGCTGCACTCGGACCCGCGTGTCCCTTCGGGTCGCTATGCTCACGCTCTCCGGGTGCCATTGCTTCAAGGTGATGCGCCAATGGCGCACACCTGATCTTGCTTCCCGAGGCCTCTCAAGACCAACTCTCATGAAGAATCGGGCGGAAGGCGGGCGCATCGCATTTTCCGGACTCTCTCGCTTATAAGGTGAGTGTAAGAGTGTCGTGAAGGTTTTGCCGGATGGGCTATGGGCTGCAGGAGAGGCTCGCGGGTCCTTGTGCGGGAAGCATGAGGCGAATCTTCCGCGCAACTGACCGACCACTTGAAAAAGGCCGACATGGCCAAGGAGGCCGAGCGTCTTCTCGATAGTGCAGGCTGGTTGCCGGAGCCGCTGCGTCTCGTCGATCGCAACGCGGCGCCGGTGGAGCAGAAGGGGGAAGCGGGCCCGCTGCCCGAATTCCTCGCCGACGATGAGGATCGGGAGAACGCCGGCGACGATGGCCCGCAACAGCTCGACGCGGCTGAGTGACACAGCGCGGGATGGCTCTTGCCGTCTCGCAGTTGCTTGGGGGCCAGTGTGTAGCGCCGGTCTCCATTTTAATGGGCGAGCACTGAGAGGGAGAGCTGGGCCGGGAAGGGTTTGAATCGCCCTGGTCTTAAGGAGAGCGCTGGGCGGTTCGACCCGTTCCTGCTCTCCCGAGAAATCCCGTCATGACTGAATCTCTCGCGGGCGGCGCTGCCGCCGCGCCGCTCTCAATGCGTGCCGCTCCCACTCTCACCTCTGCCGCTCTCAAGGTCGCCCGACAGATATTGACTGATCTCGAACGCGGCCGTCGCATCGATGCCGCCGTCCTGCGAAGCGCCATGGAAGCGGCCTTCGGCGCCTCGGACGCGGCCGGCGCATGGAGCTGGAAGACAGCCTATGACATCTGCGGGACGGCAATCGATCATCATCTCGACGCGAACGTCGTGCCGAGCGTCGTTCTGATGAACCTGCCGTTCTCCGTGGTGGTTAATGTCGATCGACGGATGGCGGATGCCGCTCTTCGGCACATTGCCTCTTCACTTCCGCGTCTTTGCGACGGTGGGCGCCTCGTCGCCATCGCTGGCGTGCGTTTTGCTCCGGATAACCCGGCGTGGCACGAGGCCTTTGTTCGCCTCCGGGAGCGGGGACGGGTGGCGTTTTCTGCCGCGATCGACAGCGCCGTCTACGCCAAGGGGCTCCATCTTCGCCGCATCCGGATGATGGGCGCATATCGCATCGCGCTATCGGGATTCATCGCCGCGATGCGCGATCGCCTCCGCGCTTACGGCCTCTTTGGAGAGATTATATCCTGGAAGCTGCTGATGTTCGTGGCCACGGATGCAAGCGGCGTCAGGATATCAACAAGGGTGCTCGACATCTATCCGGTGGCGCGCGTCAGTGAGCGGGAGGCCGCGTGATGTCTCGCAGGGCTTCCGAATTGGCACGCCGTCTCGCGCGCGAGGCGGAGGCGGTATGTCGACACTATCTCTCCCACGGCAAGCGGGCGGGGCGGTACTGGGTGGTCGGCGATGTTCACAATACCCCGGGCCGCTCGATGTTCGTACGGCTCCAGGAATCGCCGAAGGGACCCGCAGGCAAATGGACCGATGCTGCGACCGCCCAGGGAGCGCGTCTGATCGGAATCTACGATAGTCAGGTCACTTTCGGCCAGTCCCGCGTCCTGCTCGTTTGGACTCGGCTGATCATGCCGAATGGACGTTCCATCGTTCTCGAGCGACAGCCTGGGGCTGATACCGCAGGCTATGCAGGTCTCGAAGACCAGGTCGACAATCACTGGGGCGAGCTATTCAAGGCCGCTGCGCTATCGACGTTCCTGGCTGTCGGGACAGAGCTAGGTTCAGGTTCCGACACGAATAGCAACGACAGCGCCATCATCCAGGCGTTGCGACACGGCGCCTCCGACACACTGAACCAAACCGGACAGCAGGTGGTTCGGCGCAGTCTCAGTATTCAGCCGACGCTGACCATCCGTCCGGGATTTCCGGTGCGCGTTATCGTAAATCGCGATCTCGTTCTCGAGCCATACAGAGGGTGAAATGACCAAGCTTAAGATTGGGGCACTTCCAGACGAGAGACCAGTCAAGGTCAGTGTTGAATTGCCGGCTTCCGTGCATAGAGATCTGCTTGCGTACGCGAAAGCGCTTGCAGGCGAATCCGGTCAGCCCATCAGCGATCCGGGCAAGCTTATCGCGCCGATGCTGGCGCGGTTCATGGCAACCGATCGCGGCTTCGCGAAGCTGCGGCGCGCCTCTCAATCGCGAGCCGGCGACGGATAGCGTTCAGCCAAGAGTTTGAGAAAATTGACGAGTGCGGGATTGTCGTTATCTTCTCGCCAATGTGCCGAAAAGCCAACGCGTGTCGGCCCCGTCCCATCGCGCAATTCGCGATAGACCAAACCAGCGAAGCTCGCGCCGATATCTGATTCTAGTACTAACCCGATTCCGAGCCTCATGCTGATAAGGCTCTTGATGATACCTCGGCTAACGTCATGATGTTCGATCTTTGGTCGTTCCGCGGGAGAAACAAGCCTCGATATCACAAGATCCTCAAGTTCGCGTCCGGGATCGTGCTGGCTTAATAGGACAGTCTCGTTTCGGAGGTCCGTCCAGTAAACCACTTCTCGTGCCGCCAATGCATGATCTTCCGGCAGAGAAAGGAGGACCCGCTCACTCCAAAGCGGGCGAATGTTATTGTCCGGCAGCGGCACGTCACCAGTCACAATGAGAACATCCGCCGTGCCATTTCGCAGCGACGTTGCGAGACGTGTTCGCGAGCGCTCGATCGTCGCGAGTTCGATTCGAGGATGTCGGTTCTTGAATTCGGTCAGCGTCGCTCGCAGATTTCCAGCGGAAATTGAGGTGCAAAATCCGATCGAGAGACGGCCAGCTTCACCTCGCCCATTCGACTTTGCTGTTGCGACCAGCACATCGATTTGCTCTAGAATCAATCTAGCCATTCTCAGAATGCGTCGCCCAGCCGGCGTTGGCTGCACCCCTCGGCCTGAGCGCTCGAATACGGTAGTACCGATCCGGTGTTCGAACTGACGAATAGATCGGCTCAGGATCGAGTGTGGAATGGAGAATACCGCGGCGGCTTGCCGAAGGCTCCCGTAATCAGCGGCTGCGATCGCAAACCGCAGTTGCTGCAAATCGACAGCGAGCTCGCGAGACATGCGTGGCTTGTCCATTGTCGCGCTTCTCACAATTTTTGAGGTGGGCGAGTTCCCGGCGTCATTGGCCTGAATTTCGTCAGGCGACCGCGAGAACAACTGGCTCCCAAAGGACAGGGCCTTCGAAACCATCACCGTTACGGATCCTGGCCAGCGCCTCGGTGGATATCTCGAGATAAACTGCGACCGGCAAGGTGCTTCCGAGACGGGGCAGGTTGCTTAAGCGTCGGAACGGCCAGCCGGCGCGTCTTAGGATTCGTTTCATTCGAGCATCGGTTATGGTGAGGATATCGGTAAGTCGTCGCGAGAGCCCGAACTCGATCATGCCCGCGAACAATTCATATGTTGCTCGAGCGACACCGTTCTCTCCCTTTGCAGTATCGGTCGTGAGGTCAAGCGTGAATCGTCTACTTTCCCAAATCGAGCGCTCTGATGGTGCGTCGTGAACTGCGAGGAGAACGGAAAACGTATCGCGCACCATCGTAGGCCCCACAGAAGGAACCAGGCGAACGCAGCCCTCTATCCGATCGTTGGTCCCCAATTGCACCAGGTAGGCAGGATGAAGCGCATCAAAACTATCAACCTCCATCTCTCCGCTCGTATGGACATCCCAGTCGAACCACTCCTTGAAAGCTCGATAGCGTAGTTGGTGCACCGCGATGGGAGTTTCCGCAAGGTGGGCGTAGGACCGTTCGGTAATAAGTTGAATCATGATGGCCTCTAGGAAAACTTGTCGCGCCTTATGGAAGCTTGCGGCGATTCGTCGCTCATCTTGGATGGCTAGGTCACCGCGTCTGGTACATGCCGACGCGACAGCCAGACGCCAACTTGCCTGACTACACCTGTTAGCTGCTCAAATAGACGCTATGTAGCTTCAATGCGGCAAGTGACGTTGAATGCGATGGCGCCCGATTTCGCGGCCCTTTCTGTCAACGACTGTTAGTTCAGCGTCATCATAGTCCCGGTCGTCGGTGCCGATTTCGAAGGCGACGCGTGCCCCGTAAATGTTGGCCTCGCGCGGTGTCGCGAAATCCATTCCCTCGTCGTCCACCGATACGAAGTTGCCATTCCGGATATGAAAGAAGTAGCGTTGTGACATCTTTGCTATTTAGCCCCCTGGAATCAGAGTGGCACCTGTCATTATTGTCAGGGTGGAGTCGACGTAGTTCGGGGAATGGGAAGTGCAGCGGTTCGCATTCATAGCTGCGTTCATGACGCTGGTTACCGCTTGTGCTACCGCAGAGCCAATCGGCGCCGATGCCAAACAACGTTGGGGAATCCCCGATGCCGGCAGTGATTTTGGCCCCCAGCAGATCGATGCCCGCAAGGGGCACGGCTCTCCGATATCCTTCGCGAAACCGGCGCCAAGAGGATCCATTATCGCTGTGACCTTGGCGACAGCTTTGATCATGTGATCAAGCTCGAAAAGTGGTTCGATAATACGTCGACAGACGGTCTTCCATTCTTGCTCGATGCCGCCGGTCGTTCTCGTCCGGAATAGGCGGTGCGCCAGGCTATGCCGAATACCTCGATGCCATTGGCGATGCCGCCCATCCGGAGCACGAATAAATGCGCCTCTGGGATCCGGTGCAGTTTGATCCCAACGTTGTCGACCGGAAGGCGATCGAGGCCGCCGTCAACGCTTTGTCCGACAAATGGAAGCCGCGGCGTCGCGTCACGCGGTCAAAATAGGCGTCACGCGCCAATCGAAAGGGCCGAAGCGCCACGTTTACGGCGGCTAAAAGCCCAATCGCTGCTCTCCGACTCGCAGCCGCGACACAGACTTGATGATGTCACCGCTGCCCCATCCGTCTGGGCTTTGGCTCAAGTTCAACATCGAGTCGCCAACGAGCCGGCTCGGCCTCTGCTGCTACCCCCATCCGCTCTAGGGTTCGCAATCGTCCCACCCGCGCCGTTTGACACCCAGGTTCCTGTCCCGCCAACGCGGGCAATGGGAGAACCCGTCAGGCGCATCGCAATGGCTCGGGTGAAGCGATCGGCTGCGCCCTCCTGCCGAAGCTGTCGGCCGCCTCGATCTCGGTCTCAGGGCCATCCCAGATGATTTGCGGTCGGGTACCAGGCGTCAGATTTTGGCCGCTGGCGTCGTGGGTTCCTCTGCTTCTTATAGAGCCGAGATGTGGCACGGTCGTCGTAGGTCGGAGATCCGTTCCCACCGCCTCCGTCTGGCGGGGCCTTGGTGGTTCCACCAAGACTTCGTTTCCACATCTCACTCGTAGGAAGGTGCGCAATCGCTATCGAGAATCACCACCACGAGGCGGAATAGCGAGACCAATGGCCGCACAAATCGCGCGTTCAGTCGAGAGCAGCAGCAGCCGGTAGCCATCCTGCTCGTAAAGGGGGGACTGGCCGACTTCGTAACACTCACGCACGTACCTTAACGCTGCGGCCGCTCCTTTGAGGCTTCCTGGCACGGTGCCGGCGAGCTGACGCGAGGCCTTCATCTCAGCCCGACCGAGTGCGCCTTCAGCCTCGCAAAGGCCGCTTAACTTGGCCTCCAGCTCGGCCCGCCTGCCGCACGGCGCACGGCGCAGCTCGCGCTCGGCAGCATCCTGCTCGGCGAGCAGGCGCCCAAGTTCCTCAAAGACTCGGCGGTGGCCTTCGATGGCATCGAGGATTGGGTCGGGCGCGGTCGAAACACCGACGCTTTCAGCCCATGAGGGAGTGATGACCCCGGCCAGGATGGCGGCGCCACCGGTGACGAACTGCCGGCGCCGAACGGCCGGGCCGGCGGGAAAGAGTAAACGACTCGTGGTATAGGCAGAATCAGCCTGAGACATGGGTCTCTCTCCATGTTGAGGGTTAGGCTCGCGCAGGTGTTGCTGCATCTGTGCGGGCCGCTTGGCTGGCCTGTTGCGGCCAGTGCCTTGAATCGAATCACGGCCGAGTCATTGCGTCAATGGATATACGCAGCTTTCAGCGCGGGACGTGTAGGAAAGGACGGCTTCTTAAATAGTGGGTTTGACGATGTAACGGACCAGGCACTCGACCCCGACAATCCCGCGAGGGCCGTGTCTGCGACTATATAAAATGCGTACCCCTTCAGTAGAGTGATAGGGCTACCCCGCGTTGGCCCTGAGGCCGGCGGCCTGGATTCCCGCCACGGCGCAGGCCTCGTCATTGTCGGACGTATCGCCGGAGATGCCCACCGCCCCAAGCAACGTCGTGCCGTCCATGATCAGCACGCCGCCGGGGACCGGCACCAGCGCGCCCTTGGCGATCGTGTTCATGGCGTCGATGAAATAAGGCTGCTCCTGCGCGCGCTGGAACAGGGCGCGCGAGCCGAGGCCCATGGCGAGCGCGCCATAGGCCTTGCCGTGGGCGATCTCGGCACGCATCAGGCTGGTGCCGTCCTGAGCCGCGGCAATCTTAAGCACGCCGCGCGCGTCGAGGACGGTGACGACGAGCGGCTTGAGCTTGAGTTCACTCGCCTTGGCGAACGCGGCGTCGAGGATTTTTCGAGCGGTGTCGAGCGTGAGATCAGCCATGGCTGGGTTCCTTTGCAGCTGGAGACGTGGAATTGGTGTCGGCGCGGTCGAGGCTCATCGCCAGCACGCGGGCGACGTGAAGCGCCTCGCGGCTAGCGCCGTCGTGGATCTGGTGGCGGCAGGAGGTGCCGTCGGCGACGACGAGGGTGGAGGGATCGGCCTTCCGCACAGCCGGCAGCAGCGACAGCTCGGCCATCTCGATCGAGGCATCGTAGGTGTCGGCGCCATAGCCGAACGCACCGGCCATGCCGCAGCAGCTCGACTCGATGGTCTCGACCTTCAGACCTGGAACGAGCCGCAACACCTGCTCGACAGGTTTGAAGGCACCGAAAGATTTTTGATGGCAATGGCCGTGGACCACGGCCCTGTCGGCGACGCTGCCGAGCGGCAATTGCAGCCGGCCGGCTTCGGCCTCGCGCACCAAAAACTCCTCGAAGGTCAGCGCGTGCGCGCCGACAGCATTGGCGTCGTTATCCTTGCGCAGCGAAGCCAGCTCGTCGCGCAGCGTCAGCAGACAGCTCGGCTCGAGGCCGACGATCGGCACTCCACTGGTCGCAAACGGCGCGAAAGTCGCGACCAGACGGTCGAGCTCGGACCGGGCTTCGTCGACGAGACCGGCGGAGAGGAAGGTGCGGCCGCAGCAGGGCGGGCGGCTCCCGCTGGCGGACTTGGGCATGTGCACGCGATAGCCGCCGGCCGTCAGCACGCGCAGGGCGGCGTCGAGGTTTTCGCGCTCGTAGATGCGATTGAAAGTGTCGGCGAAGAGAACGACTTCGCGGCCGGTCTCCGGCCCAACGCTTTCAGCGGGCGGCACGAATACATCGCTGCGGAACGCGGGCAGGGAGCGGCGGGCACTGATGCCGGCGAAGCGCTCGAACAGCTTTCGAAGCAGCGGACTGTGGTTGCGCAAATTCGCCAGCGGCGCGAAGCGCGCGGCAAGGCCGGCATAGCGCGGCAGATAGCCGACCAGGCGATCGCGCAAGGTGAGGCCGTGGGAAGCTGCGCGTGCGGCCAGCGCCTCGATCTTCATCTTGGCCATGTCGACGCCAACAGGACATTCGTGGCGGCACCGAGCGCACCAGGCCGTCGCCGTGCTCGTGGCTCCCCATGGTCCTTTGCTGCCCGGTCCGGGCGATCTCCGCGCAGGCGCGCTTCCATCGCACAGGTAGCGCTCGATCGCAGTGACGCAATCCTCGACCGAGTGCCAGGCCGCGACCTCGCGCGTTTCGTCGAACAACACCTTCGTACCGAGGGCTCCAAGATACAGCCTCCAAATCGATTTCTTCGGGTTTTCGATCCCAAGCGGCCGCAACAACCGTTCTGGCGCGGAATAGCTCATCCAGAATCGCGCGAGCGAACTCATCTACTTCACGTTCTAAATTAGCATGACGTCGAGTCGACTTGTGACAGAAGTTCAACTCATCTGATCGTAGACGGCGAAGCCTTCGTCAACGCCGCCAAAGAAGACCCTCTCGCCCTTGGATAGGACTAGCGCCTTTGTGCAAATCAGCCTGCACAGCTCTTTCGAATGTGACGCCATCATCAGGATCCGTGCACGGCTGACGAACTGATTCACACGCTCGCGCGCCTTCTCCTGGAAGTGCGCATCGCCCGCGCCGATGCCTTCGTCGATCAAGAGGATGTCCGGGTTCTGGGCGGTCGCAAGCGCGAACGCGAGCCGCGCCTGCATGCCTGCAGAATAGATGCGCGTGGGTAACGAGAGATAGACACCGAGCTCGGTGAACTCCTCGATGTCTTGCACGAGGTCCTGATATTTTTCGCTGGACCAGTTGTATAGATTTGCGATCAGCCTGATGTTCTCGTAGCCAGTAGCATCGGAATTCAACGCAATGCTGCCGCTGAGCAGTGTGAACGTGCTCCCCTTCACATCCACCGAACCGGTCGACGCCGGGTAGATACCAGCCACCAGCCGCAACAAGGTGGTTTTTCCCGCGCCGTTGTGGCCGACCAGGCAGACCCGGTCCCCCTCCTCCAGCTCTAGCGAGAGATTCTTCAGGGCATGAATGACGATGACGCCGTTGAACCGGCTTGCCGAGTCGGAGCCTACCCGGACATTGCTGAATGACGGCATGCGGATCAGGCGGAGCGCATGGCTATCGTAGATGGGTATGCTGACGTTGACGTTCTTCAGACGCACGTGAGTCATGGACTAGCCGTTTCTCATGATAATTTTTGCTGTTCGAGCATGATCTTATCGGAAAGCCGATGTGCCCACTTCTCCGGACATGCGCTAGACGCAGAATGCGAGGTGACCGCGCATCCGTCGGTAAACGAAAAAAGCGAGCCCATAGCCGGCCACGGTGAACCCGAGAACCGTCAGATAGTGCCAGAGCGGCGGAACCTGGCCGAGCAGCGGATCGCGAATGATCTCGATGAAATAGAAAAGCACATTGTATTCGACGAGAAACTGCCGGTTGCTGGTGATTTGTCGGTAGTTCCAGAATACCGGCGTCACGAAAAAAGCAAGTTGCATCAAGTTTCGCACGATCAGCTCAACGTCCCGGTATCGCGCGCAGATGAAGCCGAGCACCATCACGACCCAGAAGCCGTTGACGAAGAGCAGGACGATCCCAGGGATCGCGAGCAGGCTGGTCGGACCGAGCGGCACGAGTGCGAACACGACCCCCACCACATAAATGATCGCGTGATGCCCGAAGGTGATCATGATCTTGAAAACGGTTCGTCCGACATAGAGACCGAGACCGAGTGTCGAATTGCTGAGATATCCGGCATGTCTGACGAAGACGCCGCCTCCTTCGACGATAAGCGCTGATATGGCCGACCAAACGATGATTCCGACGCCGACATAGGCGATAATGTCGGAGACACTGCTGCCAAAGATCGCCGAAGAGACGGCGCTCAGGCCCAACAACATCACCAGAACGTTGAGGGTCTCCCACAGAGGACCGATCCTAGAGCGCCGATACTGGCAGACCGTGTCGAGCCACGCCCAACTCAGGGCGTTGGACAACATGTTCAAGCTCCCGTGGACCGCTGATGCCACCGGACGCGGTTCTGATATCGGCTTTACAATGGTCGAGGCCAAGACCACTCCCAACTTCGTGCACCACTCCGCGTCAGGCGTCGCGTTCTGAAAATATCGCGCCCGACAGCCAGACCTCACCAGAAGTCGGCGCAAAAGAAACTTGCGATGCCCCGCAAGATTGCGCCAGACGTCAGGCCCGCAACCGAGCTTCGTAACGGCGGTAGAGGCCTTCGATGCTCAGCATAGCATCTCGCCCAAGCTGCCCCTGTTCGCAAGCCGCAACGCTGGCCAGAACTTCGCTCCGCGTTAGCATGCCTGGAATTACCCTGGCAACTCCGTCCTCGAGAGGCAAAATCGCAGCGCCAACGCAACGCGATTTTGGGGCCTATCAGCCAGATCGACGCTGTCGACATCGACACTTGGGCAGCCACCATCCAGGTGACGATCCGATCGCGTGGCCATCTGCTGCGGTGGTCGTTGGCGGGAAAGAACGGTGTCCGCGCCGGCGTCTCCGGCCAGAAATCCCGAGGCGCGCGGGGTAGGGGCGATAATGCCAATGCCTCGCCATGCCGCCTGACAGGGTAATCCGGTATCGATCGCGCGCCAATCCAAGCATGTTGCACTTAACCTGAAAGCACCGACGCCGGCCGCGGCGAGCAGCGCAAGCGCATCTTCCGGCGAGAGCGTCGAGATGCCCCAGCACCTGACCTTGCCCTCCGTCACAAAGCGCTGCATCAGCTCCACGACTTCAGGGACGCCATGACGATGTCCGGACATCCGATCCCTCTATGGCGCCTGATTCTTCCAGTATTCTCTTGTCGTCCTGGGCGTCGCCAGCGCGGCCATCGTGAATTTGCTTGCCGCGTCACGATTTCTCGAAGTATGCCCTGGAAATCGGAGCGTCCCGTACAAACGCTGGACGGTCGATTTCCTTGGCAGAAGTTTTTCGTCGGGCGCTTACGCCTGTTTCCCCGGGAAAATCCCTTGAAAGAAAACCGCTTAACGCGTGAGAGCCCTCAGGCCTCGCATCATAATCCTGGCGTCGGGGGCTCGAGCCCCTGCAGTTGCTCGATTCCCCGGGCCAGCCGTGCTTCTAGTTGTCACCCCCTGAGCAAGTCCTAACCCGCGTTGGCCTTGAGCCCCGCCGCCTGGATTCCCGCCACGGCGCAGGCCTCGTCATTGTCGGACGTATCGCCGGAGATGCCCACCGCCCCAAGCAACGTCGTGCCGTCCATGATCAGCACGCCGCCGGGGACCGGCACCAGCGCGCCCTTGGCGATCGTGTTCATGGCGTCGATGAAATAAGGCTGCTCCTGCGCGCGCTGGAATAGGGCGCGCGAGCCGAGGCCCATGGCGAGCGCGCCATAGGCCTTGCCGTGGGCGATCTCGGCACGCATCAGGCTGGTGCCGTCCTGTGCCGCGGCGATCTTGAGCACGCCGCGTGCGTCGAGGACGGTGACGACGAGCGGCTTGAGCTTGAGTTCACTCGCCTTGGCGAACGCGGCATCGAGGATTTTTCGAGCGGTGTCGAGCGTGAGATCAGCCATGGCTGGGTTCCTTTGCAGCTGGAGACGTGGAATTGGTGTCGGCGCGGTCGAGGCTCATCGTCAGCACGCGGGCGACGTGAAGCGCCTCGCGGCCAGCGCCGTCGTGGATCTGGTGGCGGCAGGAGGTGCCGTCGGCGACGACGAGGGTGGAGGGATCGGCCTTCCGCACAGCCGGCAGCAGCGACAGCTCGGCCATCTCGATCGAGGCATCGTAGGTGTCGGCGCCATAGCCGAACGCACCGGCCATGCCGCAGCAGCTCGACTCGATGGTCTCGACCTTCAGACCTGGAACGAGCCGCAGCACCTGCTCGACCGGCTTGAAGGCGCCGAAAGATTTTTGATGGCAATGGCCGTGGACCATGGCCCTCTCGGCGACAGTCCCGAGCGGCAGTTGCAACCTCCCAGCCTCGGCCTCGCGCGCCAGAAACTCCTCGAAAGTGAGCGCATGGGCACCGACGGCCTTGGCGTCGTTGTCCTTGCGCAGTGAGGCGAGCTCGTCGCGCAATGTAAGCAGGCAGCTCGGCTCGAGACCGACGATCGGCACACCGCGCGCGGCAAAGGGCGCGAAAGCAGCGACCAGACGGTCCAGCTCGGACCTCGCTTGATCGACCAGACCAGCGGAGAGGAAAGTGCGGCCGCAGCAGAGCGGGCGGCTGCCGCCGGTGGGTTTCGGCAGATGCACGCGATAGCCGCCGGCCGTCAGCACACGCAGCGCGGCGTCGAGGTTTTCGCGCTCATAAATGCGATTGAAGGTGTCGGCGAAAAGAACGACCTCGCGGCCGCCCTCCGGCCCGGCCGTTTCGGCGGGCGACACGAAGATGTCGCTGCGGAACGCGGGCAGGGAGCGGCGGGCACTGATGCCGGCGAAGCGCTCGAACAGCTTTCGAAGCAGCGGACTGTGGTTGCGCAAATTCGCCAGCGGCGCGAAGCGCGCGGCGAGGCCGGCATAGCGCGGCAGATAGCCGACGAGGCGATCGCGCAAGGTGAGGCCGTGGGAAGCTGCGCGCGCCGCCAGCGCCTCGATCTTCATCTTGGCCATGTCGACGCCAACAGGACATTCGTAGCGGCAGGCCTTGCAGGAGACACAGAGCTTTAGCGTCTCCATCATCTCGTCGGAGGCAAGCGCATCGGGACCCAGTTGGCCTGAGATCGCGAGCCGCAAGCTGTTGGCGCGGCCGCGCGTGGCGTCCTTCTCGTTGCGCGTGGCGCGATAGGACGGGCACATCACGCCGCCCTCGAGCTTGCGGCAGGCGCCGTTGTTGTTGCACATCTCGACCGCGCCCTGGAAACCGCCGCCGGCGCCGGGCCAGGCGGACCAGTCGAGCTTGGTCTTCAGCTCGCCGACGCGATAGTCGGGCTTGAAGCGGAAGAGGGAGCGGTCGTCCATCCTGGGCGGGTCGACGATCTTGCCGGGATTGAGCACGCCTTCAGGGTCGAAGCGCCTCTTCACCTCACGGAAGTCTGCGACGAGGCGTGTCCCGAACATGCTCTCGTGGAATTCCGAGCGGACCAGGCCGTCGCCGTGCTCGCCGGAATGCGAGCCCTTGTATTCGCGCACCAGCGCGAAGGCCTCCTCGGCAATGGCGCGCATCGTCTTGACGTCCTTCTCCAGCTTGAGGTTCAGCACCGGACGCACATGCAGGCAGCCCTCGGAGGCGTGGGCATACATCGTGCCGCTGGTGCCGTGCTTCGCAAACACCTCGTTCAACCGCGCCGTGTAATCGGCGAGGTGCGGCAGCGGCACGGCGCAGTCCTCGACGAAGGAGACCGGCTTGCCCTCCTGCTTCATCGACATCATGACGTTGAGGCCGGCGGCGCGGAAATCGGCGATGCCGCTCTGCGATGCCGGCTCGGTTATCTCAACCACGCCGCCCCATTTGCGCGTGTCGTTATTCCAGCCGAAGCCGAGATCGCCCATCAGCTCGGTGAGCTGCTTGAGACGCAGAAGGTTGTCAGCCTGATCCTCTTCCGCAAACTCGACCACCAGCACGGCGTCGGGGTCGCCCTTGATTGCGGCATTGATGATCGGCTGGAACATCGCGATGTCACGGCCGAGTGCGATCATGGTGCGATCGACCAGCTCGACTGCGATCGGCTTCAGCTTGACGAGATGCTGGGCCGCATCCATCGCTTCGTAGAAGCTGCCGAAATGGCAGACCCCGAGCGCCTTGTTGCGGATGACGGGCCACAGCTTCAGCTCGACCTTGGTGGTGAAGGCGAGGGTGCCTTCGGAGCCCACCAGCAGATGCGCCATGTTGTTGGGCGCGTTGCGCGGCACCAGGGCATCCAGATTGTAGCCGCCGACGCGGCGCTGCACCTTGGGAAAGCGCGCGGCGATCTCGTCGGCTTCGCGCGCACCGAGATCGAGCATGTCGCGGACGAGGGCGCGCAAATTGTCGCTGGCATTTACGTCGGAGAGATCGCGCGACACCTCGCCAAAACGGCTCAGCGTGCCGTCGGCGAGCGCTGCCTCCATCGACAGCGTGTTGTCGCGCATGGTGCCGTAGCGAAGCGAGCGGCCGCCGCAGGAATTATTGCCGGCCATGCCGCCGATGGTGGCGCGTGAGGCGGTGGAGACGTCGACCGGAAACCATAGGCCGTGCTTCTTGAGCTGGCGGTTGAGATCGTCGAGCACGATCCCTGGCTCGACCACGCAGGTGCGGCTGGCGACGTCGAGCGACAGGATCTTGTTGAGGTGCTTTGAGAGATCGACCACGAGCCCGTCATTGACGGTCTGGCCGCATTGCGAGGTGCCGCCGCCGCGTGGGGTGACCTTCACCCCCTCATCGCGGGCGATTGCCAGCGACAGCAAGGCCTCGTTTATGGTTTTGGGCACGATCACGCCCATGGGCATAATCTGGTAGAATGAGGCGTCGGTGGCGTAGCGGCCCCGGCTAAAGCGATCGAACAGGACGTCGCCGGTGATGTCCCGGGCAAGACGTGCCGCCAGACGCTCCGTTTGGACCGATTCCGGTGATTTTCCAGCCACTTCCGTCGCCATGATCCGCTCTCGCCTGTTCGCGGGCACCGTCTTGCCTTCCGGCAGGGCCCTTGGCAAGCGACCCCTGCTTCTTGTGCATTGACGGACCCCGCCGCGGGAGGGACAAGCCCGGCGAATAGTGATATGCGAGCGGCTCGCCGGAGCCCTCAATGCGGGCCACGCTCGAGCTAGACAGCCTCAAAGACCGGGAAGGACGCCTATGACCGTGCATACTGGAAGGCATTTCTTACAGATTCCAGGACCGACCAACGTGCCCGACCGCGTGCTGCGGGCGATGGACATGCCGACGCTGGACCATCGCGGTCCGGAGTTCGCCGAGCTCGGTTTTGCGGTCCTCGCCTCGATGCAGCGGGTGTTCCGCACCAAGCAGCCTGTGATCATCTTCCCCTCGTCCGGCACCGGCGCCTGGGAGGCGGCGATGGTCAATGTGTTCGCGCCCGGCGACAAGGTGCTGATGTGCGAGACGGGCCAGTTCGCCGTGCTGTGGCGCGGCATCGCCGACAAGTTCAAGCTCGAGGTCGACTTCATCCCGAGCGACTGGCGCCATGGTGCCGACCTCGCCGAGATCGAGAAGCGCCTTACGGCCGACAAGCAGCACGCGATCAAGGCGGTCTGTGTGGTTCATAACGAGACCTCGACCGGCTGCGTCACGCCGCCGCTCGAAGTGCGCAAGCTGCTGGATCGCGTCAAGCATCCGGCATTGCTGATGGTCGACACCATTTCCGGCCTCGGCTCAATGGAATATGAGCACGACGCCTGGGGTATCGACGTCTCGGTCGCCGGCTCGCAGAAGGGCCTGATGCTGCCGCCCGGTCTCGGCTTCAACGCCGTCTCGGAGAAGGCGCTCAACGTCGCCAAAGCCAATCCCGGCATGCGCTCCTATTGGGACTGGCAGGAAGTGATCAGCTTCAACAAGCTCGGCACCTTCCCCTATACGCCCGCCACCAATCTGCTCTACGGCCTGCGCGAAGCGGTGAAGATGCTCGAGGAAGAAGGCCTCGAGAACGTCTGGGCTCGCCACAAGCGCCACAGCGCGGCGACGCGCGCGGCGGCGAAGGTGTGGGGCCTGGAGACGCAGTGCGTCGATCCCGCCGCGCATTCGCCGGCGCTGACCGGCGTGCGTGTGCCTGACGGCTTTGATGCCGACGCCTTCCGCAAGGTGGTGTTGGAAAACTTCGACATGTCGCTCGGCACCGGCCTCAACAAGGTCAAGGGCAAGGTGTTCCGCATCGGCCATATCGGTCATTTCAACGACCTGATGCTGATGGGCACGCTCGCCGGCGTCGAGATGGGCCTCGATCTTGCAGAGATTCCGCATCGGAGCGGCGGCGTGCTGGCAGCCATGGACGTCCTGAAGGGACGTGACGCGGTGCCGATGGCCAAGGCCCAAGTGGCCTGAACTAACTTGGAAAGTGATAGCGCGATGAACCTACCTGCGACTGCCAACGAAGACCTGCTCTACTCCGTCACGGACGGCATCGCGCGGATCACCTTCAACCGGCCCCAGGCGCGCAACGCCATGACCTTCGCCATGTATGACCGCATGGCGGAGATCTGCCAGGAGATCAACGCCGATCGTTCGATCAAGGCGCTGATCCTCACCGGCGCCGGCGACAAGGCGTTCGCCTCGGGCACCGACATCTCGCAATTCCGAGCCTTCAAGACGGCGCAGGATGCGCTCGACTACGAAGCGCGGATCGACCGCGTGCTCGGCACGCTCGAACAGTGCCGCGTCCCCGTGATCGCGGCCATTGCGGGCGCCTGCACCGGCGGCGGTGCCGGCATCGCGGCCTGCTGCGATCTGCGCATCGGCACCGAAACGACGCGCATGGGCTTTCCGATCGCACGCACGCTCGGCAACTGCCTGTCGATGTCGAACATCAGCCGCGTCGTCGCGCTGGTCGGACCTGCGCGCACCAAAGATCTGATCTTCAGGGCGCGCTTGGTCGAGGCGCAGGAAGCGCTCGCGCTCGGCCTCCTGACCGAAATCGTGCCTGACGTCGAGACTCTTCAGCGCCGCGCGGATGAAACCGCAAAGCTCGTCGCGAGCCATGCGCCGCTGACGCTGGAAACGACCAAGGAGGCGGTGCGTCGCATCCGTCCGACGCTGTCGCGCGAACAGGGCGAGGACCTGATCCTCAAGGCTTATATGAGCGAAGATTTTCGCGAGGGCATGGACGCCTTCCTCAACAAGCGCACGCCGAACTGGAAGGGCAGGTAGCGCGTGCTTCGTCAGCCGAAAGTCATATGTGACCCAATGTCCGCCGGCTTGAACTCGAAACCCTTACCCGCATAATGCTTCGATAAATTTCCCGGCATCACAAAGCCAATAATAGTCAGGGGACGATACTCGTGCGTATTCCAGTGAAAGCCGTCGGGGCTGCGACGGCCTTGTTGTTCAGTGCGCCGGCCGTCGCCGGCTGGGAACCGACCAAACCCGTCGAGATCGTGGTGGCGGCAGGCGCGGGCGGCGCCTCTGACCAGATGGCGCGGATGATGCAGGCCGCGATCCAGAAGAACAATCTGATGAAGCAGCCGATGGTGGTTTCGCTCAAGGGCGGGGCGTCGGGCGCGGAAGCGCTGATGTACATGAAGTCCAGCGAGGGCGACCCGAACAAGGTGCTGATCGCCTATTCGCTGATCTACATGCTGCCGCTCTCGACCAAGATCCCGTTCAACTGGCGCGAGCTGACCCCGGTCTCGGTGATCGCGCTCGACCAGTTCGTGCTGTGGGACAATGCCGCCGGTCCCAAGACGGTGAAGGAGTTCATCGCGGCTGCGAAGGCAGCGAGCTCGCCGTTCAAGATGGGCGGCACCGGGTCCAAGCGCGAGGATCACGTGCTGACCGTGTTCCTTGAGCAGAAGACCGGCGCGAAGTTCTCCTATCTGCCCTATAAGTCCGGCGGAGAGGCTGCCACGCAGCTCGTCGGCAACCACACCGAATCCAACGTCAACAATCCATCCGAAAATCTCGAAGTCTGGCGCGCCGGCCAGGTGCGTCCGCTCTGCGTGTTCGACAAGGAGCGCATCTCCTACACCACCAAGGTCACGGACACGCAGTCCTGGGCCGATATCCCGACCTGCAAGGAGGAGGGCGTCGACGTCCAGTACCTGATGCTGCGCGCAATGTTCCTGCCAGGCAAGGTTACGCCGGAACAGCAGGCGTTCTATGTCGAGCTGTTCCACAAGGTGACGCAGACCACCGAATACAGGGAATACATGGAGAAGCAGGCGTTGAAGCCGATCTTCCTCACCGGCAAGGACATGGTGCACTTCCTCGAGGAGGACGACGCCCAGAACAAATCGCTGATGACGGAAGCCGGTTTCGTCGCGAAGTAATCACACCCCCACCTCATGCTCTGCGAAGGCGGGGCATCCAGTATGGCACAGAATGCGACGAAAGACGGCTTCTGCACGGCGTACTGGATCATCCGCCTTCACGGATGACGACGGCGCAACTTGATCTGGCAGAGCATGTCCCAAACCGATCTTGAAATCGTCGTCGACGATCCAACCGCGCCTGAAGAGAACTCCCCGTCCGTCACGCCGACCAGCACCGTCGAACTGATCGTCTGGCTGCTGCTGCTCGCGCTCGCCGCCATCCTCGGCTACGACAATTGGCGCACCGGTGCATCCTGGGATTCGACCGGGCCGGAGCCTGGCTATTTCCCGTTCTATCTCTCCCTCGTCCTCGGCGGCGCTAGCTTCTATGGCCTGATCGTCGCGTTGCTGGCGCGGCGCACGATATCCGAAACCTTCGTCACGCGCGCACAGGCGCGCCGTGTGCTGGCGGTGTTCGTGCCGACGCTGCTGTTCTGCCTGGTGACGCAGTTCCTCGGCCTCTATGTCGCGAGCTTCCTTTTGATCGCCGGCTTCATGCGGGCGATCGGCAAGATCGCGCTTTGGAAGTCGCTGCTCACCGCCCTCGTGTTCACGGCGATCATGTTCGTCACCTTCGACGTCGCCTTCGACGTCATCATGCCGAAGGGCCCGCTCGAAGCGGCCTTCGGCTACTAGGCGGACTTGCGCGATGGAAGCTCTTGGTCTCCTGCTTCACGGCTTCGCCGTCCTGCTGACGTGGAAGACGCTCGTGCTGATGATGCTCGGCCTCGTGCTCGGCATCTTTGTCGGCGTGCTGCCCGGCCTTGGCGGGCCGAACGGCGTCGCCATCCTGTTGCCGCTGACCTTCACGATGGATCCGACCTCGGCGATCGTGATGCTGTCCAGCATCTATTGGGGTGCTTTGTTCGGCGGCGCCATCACCTCGATCCTGTTCAACATTCCCGGCGAAGCCTGGTCGGTCGCGACCACGTTCGACGGCTATCCGATGGCGCAGCAGGGCCGGGCGGCCGAGGCGCTGACCGCGGCGTTCACGTCCTCCTTCATCGGCTCGCTGGTCGCAGTGCTGCTGATGACCTTCCTTGCGCCGATGATCTCGTCCTTTGCGCTGAAGTTCGGTCCGCCCGAGTTCTTCGCGGTGTATCTGTTGACGTTCTGCTCCTTCGTCGGATTGGGCCGCGAAGCCAGGCACAAGACCGTCATTTCGATGTCGCTCGGCCTTCTGCTCGCCGGCGTCGGCATGGACACGGTGTCAGGCCAGCTGCGCATGACGTTCGGTTCGGCCGAGCTCTTGCGCGGCATCAACTTCCTGGTCGCCGTCATCGGCCTGTTCGGCATCAGCGAGATTCTGCTGACGATGGAGGAACGGCTGGCGCTGCGCGGTCACGCGGCGAGCATCTCGCTGCGCGTGGTGCTGAGCGTGTGGAAGGACCTGCCGAAATACTGGGTGACGTTGTTGCGCTCCTCTTTCATCGGCTGCTGGCTCGGCATCACGCCGGGCGGCGCGATCGCTGCGTCCTTCATGGGCTACAATCTGGCAAAACGTTTCGCCAAGGATCCCGAGAGTTTTGGCAAGGGCCGCATCGAAGGCGTGTTCGCGCCGGAGACGGCGGCACATGCCTCCGGCACCTCGGCGCTGCTGCCGATGCTGGCGCTCGGCATTCCCGGCTCCGGCACCGCTGCGATCCTGCTCGGCGGTTTGATGGTGTGGGGGCTCAATCCGGGCCCGCTGCTGTTCGTCGAGCACAAGGATTTCGTCTGGGGCCTGATCGCCTCGATGTATCTGGGCAATGTCGTCGGCCTCGTGCTGGTGCTAACGACGGTGCCGATCTTCGCCTCGATCCTGCGCGTGCCGTTCGCAGCCATCGCGCCGATGATCGTGGTGTCCTGCGCCATCGGCGCCTACGCGATCCAGAACGCGATGTTCGACATCTGGCTGATGCTCGGCTTTGGTGTTGTCGGCTACGTCTTCAAGAAGATCGGTATTCCCTTGGCGCCGTTCACGCTGGCGCTCGTGCTCGGCAACCGCGCTGAAGACGCCTTCCGCCTGTCGATGATCGGCGCCGGCGGGAACCTCGGAGTGTTCTGGTCGAACGGTCTGGTCGGTTCGCTTACGACGCTAGCGATCATTCTGCTGTTTTGGCCCCTCCTTGACGGTCTGCTCGCCCGCGTCGGATGGAGGGGGCGGGCGAAAATCGCGGCAGAGTGAGTTCGGGACCAATCGACGTAATATCAATGGCTTGGTCCATCCATGACGTCCTGGTCCAAGTCCTGATGCTGACCGATTATTTCCAAATGTTGCTGCCGCGCGACAGCGGCGCCTGTTCGAAACGCGTATGGTTCCACCCAGATTGCAGCTTTTATTTTGATCGCGGGGGCGAGTATGAAGCGGATTGTGATGGGATTGGCGGCGGCCTCGTTGCTTACGACGCACGCCATGGCGGCCGACCTGGCAGCGAAGCCATATGTGAAGGCGCCCCCGATCGTCGATCCTGGATACAATTGGACGGGATTCTACGCTGGATTGAACGGCGGCTATAGCTGGGGCAGATCGAGCGCGACAGCTGACATCGGCGGGTTTTTTCCTGCGGGATCCATAGCCACGGTCAAGCACAACGTGGATGGCGGCCTCGGCGGCGCCCAGGTCGGTTATAACTGGCAGGTGGACCGGAGATGGGTCGTCGGGGTTGAGGCCGACATCCAAGGCACCGGCGAGCGCGGCCGGTCGAACGACACGTTTGGGACGATCCGAATCGGCAGTTTCGGTATCACGCAGTCCTCGGCCACCAGCACCGATTTCCCCTGGTTCGCAACCTTCCGTGGACGCGGCGGCTTCCTTGTCGATCCGAGCTTGCTGCTCTATGCCACCGGCGGTCTGGCGGTCGGCGAGGTCAAGTTCGCGACCACGCCGACGGTTACGATTCAGCGGTTCGACGGCAACAGCAACACACCGATCGGTGGTCCCATATCGGCCACCGGTGCGACGGTGTCGGAGAGCCAGACGCGGGTCGGCTGGACGCTCGGCGCTGGCCTCGAGAAGAAGTTCGCTCCCAACTGGTCAGCGAAGCTCGAATATCTCTATGTCGATCTCGGCACCAAGACCTACTTCAGTGGAACAGGGAACGACATCGACGTCCGCTTCCACGACCATATTCTGCGCGCTGGGTTCAACTACCAGTTCACGGCCGGCCCGGTCGTCGCCAAGTACTGATCGGCAGGCAGTTTCGGATTGGAAAAGCCCCGGTTTTCCGGGGCTTTTCTTATGGTGGGTGCCTGTGCGGGCCGGCCTTCGCTCACACGACGTTGGCGGCCCTGAGGGCGGCGATCTCGTCGGCGCTGAAGTCGAATTCCTTCAGCACCTCATCGGTCTGCTCGCCGTACTCCGGCGGGCGTGCCACCATCTTGCTTGGCGTACGCGACAGCGCGACCGGCTGGCCGACCAGACGGATGTGGCGGCCCTCGTCATTGGGCACATCCTGCGCGATGCCGAGATGCTTGACCTGTTCGTCCTCGAACATCTGGTCGATAGCGTAGATCGGCCCGCAGGGTACGCCGGCGTCGTTGAGTTCGCGCACCCAGGTCTCGGTCGACTTGGTCACGGTGCGCTTCTCAATCTCGGCGTTGAGCGCGTCGCGGTTCGCGGAACGTGCAGGGGCGGTCGCATAGTCGGGGTGGCTGTAGAGCTCGGGCGCGCCGATCGCTTGCGCGCAGCGCTCCCAGATCCGTCCGCCTGTCGTCGCGATGTTGATGTAACCGTCCGAGGTCTTGAACACGCCGGTCGGGATGCTGGTCGGATGATTGTTGCCGGCCTGTTTTGCCACTTCCTTTTCCATGAGCCAGCGTGCCGCCTGGAAGTCGAGCATGAAGATTTGGGCCTGCAGCAGCGAGGTCTGCACCCATTGGCCCTTGCCGGAGACCTCGCGCTCGAGCAGCGCGGTGAGAATGCCCATGGCGCAGAACAGGCCCGCGGTGAGGTCGGCGACGGGAATGCCGACCCGCATCGGGCCTTCTCCCGGCGCGCCCGTGATCGACATCAGCCCGCCCATGCCCTGCGCGATCTGATCAAAGCCAGGCCGCTTGTGATAGGGGCCATCCTGGCCGAAGCCGGAGATGCTGCCATAGACAATGCGCGGGTTGATCGCGGCGAGGCTCTCATAGTCGATGCCGAGCTTCTTCTTCACGTCTGGCCGGAAATTCTCAACCACGACGTCGGCCTTGGCCGCGAGGCGCTTGAACACGGCAAGCCCGCGCTCGTCCTTCAGGTTCAGCGTCATCGCCCGCTTGTTGCGGTGCAAGTTCTGGAAGTCGGAGCCGCGCCGCGGTCCCCCCGGCTGCTCGCCGCCGGCATCTTCCGTCAGCGCGTCGATCTTGATCACTGTGGCGCCCCAATCCGCGAGCTGACGCACGCAGGTCGGCCCGGAGCGGACGCGGGTCAGGTCGAGCACGGTGAAGCGCGACAGGGCTTCGGAAGCGTGAGGAAAGGGCATATGGGATGGCTCCGGGAACAAACTGCGCGCCCACCATAATGCCGAAAGATCATGCGGCAAACGTCGGCTGGCGCAGCCAGCCATGCGCCGAGTTTGAGAACATCTCGTGGAACGAGCCTCTGCGCACGCTCCTCATCGAAGCCCGCGCTCTGGATTCCGTCACATCGGCCGGGGCCAGGCAAAAAGTCGAAAACAACCCCATGCACAGTAGACGTCGGGGGCCGCGCGCCTGCGCGGTCACGCCAATTCAGCGTGCGTGCCCCAGGCTTTAGCCGGGCCAGCCGCCCAGGAAGTCGGAAGGTAACTCACCAGCTGTACTTGAACACGCCCTTGCCGGAATAGCTGGTGACGTTGCCGGAGAACTCGCCGTCGAAGGTGCCGGCGATCGAGAAGCCGTTCAGCCATTTCATCTCGGCGCTGGCGCTCACCAGCGCGGAATCGGCGTCGACCCTGGCGCCGTTGACGACGAAGCTGGTGCCGGGCAGCGTCTGGAACAGCGCCGTGACGGCGCGGCTCGGATTGTAGTCTGCGCCCAGGCGGTGCGGCCGCGCAAGGTCAGCACACCGTTCTGCATCGCATAGGATTTGTCGGTGCGCAGGCCGAGCTCGGAGCGGCTATCGGTCAGCGATTGCGAGGCGTAATTCAGCGCAAACAGGCCGCCGCCACTGAGGCTGACTTCGGAATAGTTGGGCAGGTTGACGTTCGTGACCTGGACGGCCGCGTAGGGCGTGATGCCGACCAGCGGCGTGGCGAAGCGATAGCCGCCCTCGAAGCGCGCGGAGAAGGTATCGGCCTTGAAGCGGCCCTGGAGCCGGTCGGCGCCGATCACGGTGCGGTTGGTGGTGACGTCGTGCCGGCCATAGGCGAGCGCGGCGGAAAGATAGGCCGGGCCGAAATTGTGCCGGCCGTAGACACCGGCCTGGAACAGGTCGGCCGAGCCCGTGCCCATCGCATTGGCAAGCGAGTAGTTCAGCCCGCCGCCGCCAAGCGCAAAGCCGACCAGCGTATCCATCGAAACCCTGTAGTCGGCACCGGCCGCGCCGCCCCAGACCCGCGCCGTGAGGTCCTGCGAGCCGATCGCGGCATTGCCGCCGACCTGGGCCGAGCCGCCATAGCCGGCCGTCCAGACGCTCCAGCGATTGACCGGCTGCGACCACAGCAGCGGCGCCTTGGTCGCCATCGCAAAGGCCTCGCGCTCGCGCGCAGTGGCCGGGCGCATTGAGGCATAAGCTTCAGTGTCATCGCTCTCGGCGAATTGCGCGACGCTGCCCGCCTTGGTGAAGCCGCTCGAGCGGCCCGCGATGGTCGGATCGAGCATCAGGTTGAGGAACTGGCCGTCGGCATTGATCGCGGACTGGATGATGCCGGTGCCGAGCTCGCCCGAGGCGGTGGTCAGCCCTGAAGGCGTCAGCGCGGCGAAGGCCGTCGGGATGCTGCCGGTCGTGTTGAAGAAGTTCGTCAGCGCGCTCGCGACGTTCTGCTGATTGGTGTTGAGGCCGCCGCTCGCAGGCGTGAAGTTGACGCCGATGTTGAGGAAGACGTTGTTGGCGTTGTAGCTCAGCGTCGCGTTGATCGTCGATATGTTGGAGGTGACGGCCGGATTGAAGGTGGTGCTGCCGAGGCCGCCGGCTGCGGTCAGGATCGTATACTGCTTCTTGATGCTGCCGGCGCCGAAGATCGCACTCACCCTCGCGCTGCCGAGCGTGGCCGCGCCCGCGACGTTGGTGAGGCTGGCAGTGCTGGAGGAGACTTGCACCAGATAGGTCGAGGCGGCGGTGAAGCTCAGGCTGCCAGTGACCGTCAGCGGCGCGAACGGATTGGCGGTGCTGCCCGGTGCGAGCGTGCTGCCATTGACGGTGACATTGCCGACCGCGCCGGAGCCTGCGAACGTGCTGCCGCCGGCGAGCGTGCCTCCGGCATTGACGGTGGTCGCGCTGACGATCGAGCCGTCGACCTCCAGCCTGCCGCCGTTGACAGTGGTCGCGCCGGTATAGGTGCTGGCGCCGGTCAGGATTTCCGTGCCGCCGGGCAGGGTGAGGCCGCCGCCGGCGCCGCCGTCGGCGATGATGCCGGCGAAGCTGCCGTTGCCGCTCGTGATCGTCAGCGTGTTGGCGCCGAGATTGACGCGTGCGGTGGCATCGGTGCCCGACAGCGATTTGATCGACGTGCCGGCGGCCAGGGCCGAGATGTCGAACACGCCGTTGACGATGACATTGCGCGAGGTGGCGATGCTGCCGTCGCTGCCGCCATTGGCGAGATCCAGCTCGCCACCGGCCGCGATGGTCGTGGTGCCGGTATAGGTGTTGACGCCGTAGAGCTGCTGCGTGGCGCCGCTCGCGATGACGAGGTTGCCGCCGGTGCCGCCAGCGCTCCCGCCGTCCTGAATTACGCCACCGTAAAGACTGCCCGTGGTGATTGTCAGCGTCCTGGATCCCAGCGAAACGAAGCTGCCGCCAGTGGCGGAAAGCAGCGCGTTCACCGACGCGCCGGAGGTCGTCTGCGAGATGTCGAATGTCCCGCCCGAGCCGGGCGTGAACGTGACGCTGGCCGAGCTCGCGATCGATCCGCTGCCTTTCAGAGCCAGCGTCGCACCCGCGTCGATCTGCGTCGCGTTGGTATAGGTGTTCACGCCGGACAGCGTCTGCGTTCCGCCGAAGACCTCGAGCCCGTCCGCGCCCTGGATCATGCCGGCGAGCTCGGTCGAGCCGCTCGTGATAATCAGGTTCGTGTTGCCCATGTTGACCGCGCCGCTCGAATTGCCGGCGACCGTGGTGATCACGGCGGAAATTCCCGGATTCATCCCGGAAATATCGAAGATCGCATTCGCGGTCACGACGCTCGATGACGAGATGTTGCCGAAGCCCGACAGCGCCAGCGTTCCGGCCGAGACCGTCGTCGCGCCGGTGTAGGTGTTGCCGCCGGTCAGGGTCAGCGTGCCGGTGCCGACCTTGGTCAGGCTGCCGCCGGTGCCGGAGATCGAGCCGTCGACCAGGGTCGAGGTGTTGAGGCTGCCGGTGGTCAGCGTGTTGGCGCCGAGTACGTAATTGCCCGCGCCTTCGATCGAGCCCGTCGTCGTGCCGCCATTGGTCAGGCCGGAGATGATGACCGTGCCGCCGATATTGGTGACGAAGCGCGCGTTGCCGCCGCTGCTCGTGCCGGTGAAGCTCGTGATGCCGCCACCGTTGGTGGTGATCGTCACTGCGCCGGTGCCGCCGCTCGCGGTGCTGCTTTGCTGAAACACCAGATTGTTGCCGGAGGTGACTCCGAAATTCTGGGTATTGCCGGAATTGTTGATAATGCCTGTCCCGTTGACGGTGAACGGCTTACCGACGGTGACCGAATAGGGCTGAGCGGTGCCGTTGAACAGGATTGTACCGATGGCGACGATGCCGTTGTTGTTGTCGACGGCGGCGCTTCCGGTGTTGCCGAAGGTTGCGGTTCCGTCCGGCACGGTGAGGCTCGACCAGTTGGTCGGAGCGGTCCAGTCGCTGCTGGCGCCCGTCCAGGTGCCGTCGACCGCATGCGCGGCTATGACGCCAAGCGCCGCGGTCGCCACAGGGTCGCCAGCGAATGCGTGATGACGGCGCGCAGCCGGCCATCCATCCGTACGGGCGCCATGATCGAATTAGCCATCGGCCCTTCACAAATCGCTAAAGCAAACGAGCGCCATCGGGGCGAGCCGGCAGCGGCGCCCTGAAGCGATGATCCCATGGCGTGGGAACGGGCTGCAATGAACGGGCGTCAAATCTGCCTAAAGTCCCCGCCCGTTTCCTTTGCAATTTCAATAAGCGTGGCCATTGGGCAACATTTCGGTGCGTTGCAACACGACGAGGGAGTGAAGCCGGCGGAACGGGTTGATGGCGAGGCCCATTGCCTCGGGAGCGCCGCGGCCAGTCGCGGTTGCAAGGGACTTTACTCACTGCAGCGGAAGGTTGAACCCGCAAGTTCACCCGTTGAATAGCGTCCCGCCCGCACGGTGCGTTCCCGTACGACAGCCGATCGCCGGCTGCTCGCATCCTCGGTCAGCGCGTCGACCTTGATCGCACCACAATAGGCGAGTTGCCTCACGCAGGTGGACCGGGAGCCTACGCGGTTCAGATCGAGCACGGTGAAGCGCGACAGGGCTTCCGAGGCACGCGGAAAGGGTATACTGGGTGGGAAAAGCGAGGCGCGGTTACTCGCTTTGATCGGTCAATTTGACCGGGAATTCAATGGCCAAGGCAGCCCAGAGGCGCCCTGCCGCAGAATTGGAGGTTTTGTTCAAAATGTATCGCTCTTGGCCGGTAGTTGCCCGGGTTGAATCGCAGGGGCTTGTGGACAAAACAAAAGAGTATTTTTGCCGGCGATTGACCTTATGGGTTCCGGCGAAACCACAAATTAACGCGTGGGACCAATCCTTGGTGCCCCAAGCAAGATGGAGCCGGCGCCCAGAGCTGCGACAGCCCATGGCTCGCCTTGCGGAACAGTCCACGAAGATCAGCTCGAGGCAACACGATGACGACATCTCCTCGGGACGAGCTGCTCTCTGACGATCCATTTTACACGGTCGCCGGCAACAGCATTCAAGGAAGCTATATTCCGGCGACATCTGGTGGCTCGACGGGTGGCTCGACGTCCGGTTCCGTCATGTCGGTCACCTCAGGCGGCATTGCGATCAACTTGGTCCTCGATGCGGCGGCCCAGGCCGCACCGACAAGCTTCAAGGACGGTTTGCAGCAGGCGGTTGCCATCCTGGCCGCCAACATCACCGACAAGATCACCGTCAACATTAACATCGACTTTAGCGGGACCGGAGGAGGTGCGGCAGCTGGCCCGGATTCCGGATATTACAAAAGCTACTCGTGGGTGCGCTCCGAACTCGTCAACAACGCGAGCGCCGGCGACATCACGTTCAACAGCCTGCCGACGGGAGCCACGATTCAGGGACAGTCGAATGTCGCGGTCTGGAATGCGCAGCTCAAGCTTTGGGGCGTCATCAGCGCTAACGACACCACGACGGACGACGCAAGCGCGAACTTCTCCACGGACATCAATCCTAACCTGCTGGTCGGAGTGGCGCTTCACGAGCTCACACACGCAATGGGCCGGGTGCCCTATGGATCGGCGCCGGACGTCTTCGATCTATTCCGATTCACGAGCCCGGGCGTCCATTTGTTCCAGGGCGGCGCCACCGCGCCCGCGGCGTATTTCTCGCTCGACAATGGGACGACCAAGCTCGCTGACTACGGCCAGAGCTCCGACCCGAGCGACTTCCTCAACAGCGGCGTGCAAGGACCCAACGACCCGTTCAACGAGTTCTATACCGGTACCACTTATCAAGGCCTCACGGCTATCGATCTGAAGCAGCTGGACGCGCTCGGCTTTCATCTGACGAACAACAGTCCCGTGGTGATCGAGCAGGCTGGCGCTACAAGCCTGGTCCAGGTCGGCGCCAATTATTTCCTTGACAGCATCAGCAGCGGCACCGGACCGATGTTGAAGTATGGGGGGGCCGCGGTTACGAGCGGCATGTGGGCGGGCTGGGCCCCAATCGGGGCGGAGCAAACTGGTGGTGGGTACGATGTGGCCTGGAAGAATGCGAGCACAGGCCAGTACAACATGTGGAGCACCGACTCGAATGGCAATTACGTCACGAATCTATTGAGTTTTGTCTCGGGTACTAACGCTGCGCTGGAATCGTATGAACCACTCTTCCACCAGGACCTGAATGGCGACGGTGTAATTGGTGCGCCAACGATAGCGATCGAGTCAGTGGGCTCAACGAGCTTGGTCCAAGTTGGGAATAACTATCTCCTCAATCCTGTAGCGGGCGGACTTGGCCCCGAGCTCATGTTTTCGGGCGCGCCGGTCACGGTCGGGATGTGGACGGGTTGGGCGCCGATCGGGGCAGAGCAGACCGGTAGTGGCTATGATGTGGCATGGAAGAATGCGAGCACAGGCCAGTACAACATCTGGAGCACCGACTCGAATGGCAATTACGTCACAAACCTCCTCAGTTTCGCTCCCGGGACGAGCGCGGCACTACAATCGTATGAGACCACGTTCCATCAGGATCTCAATGGCGACGGTGTGATTGGTGCACCGTCGATAGCGATCGAGACGGCCGGCTCAACGAGCTTGGTGCAAGCCGGAAGCAACTATTTTCTCAATCCCGTGGCGGGCGGAACCGGGCCCGAGCTCATGTTTTCGGGCGCGCCGGTCACGGTCGGGATGTGGACGGGTTGGGCGCCGATCGGGGCAGAGCAGACCGGTAGTGGCTATGATGTGGCATGGAAGAATGCGAGCACAAGCCAGTACAACATCTGGAGCACCGACTCGAATGGCAATTACGTCACAAACCTCCTCAGTTTCGCTCCCGGGACGAGCGCGGCACTACAATCGTATGAGACCACGTTCCATCAGGATCTCAATGGCGACGGTTTGATTGGTGCACCGTCGATAGCGATCGAGACGGCCGGCTCGACGGGCTTGGTGCAGGTTGGAAACAGCTATCTCCTTAATCCCGTGGCAGGCGGAACCGGACCCGAGCTCATGTTTTCGGGCGCGCCCGTCACGGTCGGCATGTGGAATGGCTGGGCGCCGATTGGGGCAGAGCAGACCGGTAGTGGCTATGATGTGGCCTGGAAGAATGCGAGCACAGGCCAGTACAACATCTGGAGCACCGACTCGAATGGCAATTACGTCACAAACCTCCTCAGTTTTGTTTCCGGAACGAGCACGGCGCTACAATCGTTTGAGCCCACATTCCATCAAGATTTGAATAGCGATGGAGCTATTGGGATCCCAGCAAGCAGCGGTTCCGCTGCCGGCTCATCAGTTGCAACGATCGCCAGCGACTCCTTTAAGTTCGGTTTCGAATCCAACAACCTTGAGCACGTTTCTAATGCGACTCTATTGGGGGACCATGTCTTCTCCGGAGCTTCTCAAGGCGAGCTTCTGAACACAGGCAGCGAGGGGGCAAGCGTGCCTTCGTTCGGCCCATCCAAGCTGCTGCAGGAGGCCGTGACCCACGCCGACGGCAATCTCGCAGATCTCCTTTCGGCCCACCTCAATCATCTGGTAAACTTGGCTGGTCACGACCTGCTGCCGTGACCTAGAGCGAGCGAGCTTTTTGCGGACGGTGGCAAAGGTATTCGCACGGCGCCCCGCGGCGATCCTCTGATCAAGTAGGCGCCGACCGTAATCCGGAAGCGCCCGATCTTCTCGGCCATGCGGCCGGCCGGCGCCGCGCGCGGTCGCAGCCGCCCCGGTCGAAGAGGGCCACCTGCCGTCGCCGAAGCCGCTCGCAGCGGTGCCGCCGCTGATGCTGGTCGAGGGAAGGTCGTCTGCATCAGCAAAGTGAGTCGCTTGGCGGCTGGTCGCTGACCTCGGTCCAGCCGCTCGAGGTGACGTTCAGGTAGGGCGATCGCAGAATAGCGATTGATTGGGCTCTGAGCGCTTGGTCAGCCGACGTAATGGGGACGAATTCGGACGCCATTGCCTAAGCCGTTCAACCGCCTTAAGACGCGACTTCAACGCCCTAATCGCCGGGAAGGATGCGGCTTGATCTACACGCAGACTGACGCGCCCGGCAAGGCCGACGGTCCGAGTGCTATCGGCGATGCCGGGCGGGCCCGACGGCTCATTCACGGCTGGTCGGCAAACCTGGTGCAGATGGGGCTGGGGCTGACCCAGCAATTGCTCCTAGTCCCGGCGTTCCTGCACGTCTGGAGCGGCGACGTCCTTGCGGCCTGGCTCGCGATCTTTGCCGCGGGCGGCCTCGTCGTCGTGGCCGATGCGGGATTGCAGCTTCGCGCGATCAACCGGTTTCTGGTCTTCAGGTCCTGCGCCGATTGCGACGGGCGCACGGCGAGCTTCTATCGCGCGATGCTGCGGATCTATCTTGCCATCGTCGCAGGTCTCGGCGTGCTGTTGTGCGCGGCCATCTATCTCGCGCCGCCCTCGTCGGTGCTTGGCTTTCACGCAACGCCGGCCTTCGATGCCGCGATGCTGGTGATGACGCTCGGCATGCTGCTCAGCCTGCCCGCCAACCTCGCCGCCGGTCTCTATCGCGTGCGGGGCCAATATGGCCGGATCATCTGGCTGCAAAACGCCGCATTGCTGCTCGGCCAGATCGCGCAGCTTGTCGCGCTTTTCAAGTTCGGAAGCCTGTTCGCGGTGGCGGTCGCCTGCGTGTCGGCGCAGTTGCTGTTCACGGTCTTCGTCGTGGCTTTTGATGCACCAAGTCTATTTCCGTTCCTGCGCGGTGCCGGAAAGCCGGCTTTCATCGCGCTATCATGGCGCTGGAGCGTCGGACAGCTCGGTCGCGCGCTGCCCTTTGCGGTGGCCAACATCACCGAGCTCGCGCTCTTCAACGTTCCGGTCCTGCTGGTCTCCGCCCTCGTCACCGACCGGGTCGCGGTGGCGCAATGGGGGTTGATGCGCGTGATAGCGGGCCTCGTACGCGGCCTCTGTCTCCTGGTCACCCTGCCGTTCGGCGCCGAGCTCGGCCACGACTATGCGATCGGCGACATCGAGCGGCTGCGCCGCCACTACGCCTATGGATCGGTTTTCGTGACGGGGCTCGCCTGCCTCGTCGTTTCGGGCATGCTGCCGTTCTGGCCCGACTTCTTCGCACTGTGGACCCATGGCAGCATTCCCTATGACGGTCCGCTTGCGGTGACGCTGCTGCTGGGCTCGGCCGCGGTCGCGCCGTCTCTGCTGGCGCTGGTCTTTGCCAGTCACAGCAATCGCGGCGAGCTTCTGATCCGGACCAAAGGGCTTCAGCTCGTCGTCTTCCTGGCTCTCTCGCTCGTGCTGATCCCGCGGCTCGGACCGCTCGGCGCCGCGTTCGCGGTGGTCGCGAGCGACATCCTGATTCAGTTCGGCCTGCTCGGATGGATGATCATGCGACAGACCCTGCGCCGGCCGTTCAGGCACATTGCGTTTCTGTCCGCGATGGCCGTCGCGATCGTGGCGTTCGGCTGGCTGATCGGAATGGCGATCACCGCGCTCGTGCCGGGGAGCGGGCCCGCGCATTTCATCGCGGAATGCGTGGCCTGGCTGATCGTAATTGGCGCCCTCGCGAGTCCGCTTCTGAACAAGGCGCTCCGCGAGCGCCTGCGGGAGCTGGTGCCAGCCTAAAGCGCGGTGAGATTAGGATGAATCGTCATCGCGCTTTAGGTTACTGTTTGCGCACGATCTTTCCGGAAGTCCGCTGTACACTTTTCCGGATCATGCCCTAGCTGACGTCTTAGCGCGCCGTCAGCGCCAGCCGATGCTTCAACCGTTCGAGATGGCGGGCGAACTCGCGGTGGCCGGCCTTGGTCTCCTGGGTAAACTGCGCGAGCCGCTGTTGTCCGGCCGCTGCCAGGCGCTCGCGCGTGCCCTCGGTGCGGAGACTGACGATGGCGTTGGCGAGTGAATGCGGGTCGTCATAGTCGAACAGGATCGCGGCATCGCCGCCCTGCGCCTTGAATGCCTCGGGGTAGATCACGGGCGTGCCGACTGCCCAGGCCTCCATCGGCGGCAGATTGGTCGGGCCGAAATAGCTCGGCATCACCAGCGCCGAGGCGCCGCGATAGAGCGCGCCGAGCTCGGCGGACTCGACGAAGCCGACGATCGAGACCTGATCCGACAATCCGAAAGTGCGGATCGCCGCTTTGATCTTGTCGCGGCCGCCGCGATCCGAGCCGCACAGCACCAGCCGTTCGGTGACCCCCCGTTTGCGCAGGTGCGCGAGCGCGGCGAGCAACGTCATGTGATTCTTGTGCGGCCAGAATTGAGCGGGATAGAACAAATAGCCCGGCTGGAGCCGGTATTTCGCCAGCACAACCCCGTCGGTAGCGGCATCCGGTGCAGACTTTGTGACATAGGTCGACGGAGAGAACGGGATGCAGACCGCGCGATTCCGCTCCATGGCATAGCGGCGGGAGAGATCGTCGATCAGCGAAGGTGCGTTCACGATCACCACCGCCGCCTTGGTGCTGGCGAGTCCGAACAATATCTCGCGGCGCTCGAATTCGCCGAAGCTCCTCACTTCGGGAAACTCCGGCGCGTCGCGGTGGCAGCCGTCGAAGATCGTGATGATGAACGGAAGCTGGTTGAGCAGCAGGTGCCGCTTCGAGGTTGAGGTGAAATGCACAACGTCGATGCCGTCGCGGATCAGCGCGCGCTCAAAAGCCGATTTCAGCTCCAGGGCAATCTGGACGAGGTCGAACGGCCCGCAATATTTGAGAAACAGGTAGGCGTGGTCGAGCGCGCCGAACTTGAGCAGGCGGGCCGTGACGCCAAACTCCTTCAGGATCTCCAGCGTCTTCGGATAGGGTGAGTAGACCACGATCTCGTTGCCGGATTCGGCCGCCCAGTCGCGCAGCCAGAGCATGTCGTTGAGCGGTTGCTGAAAGCCGCCGCCGACCTCGAGCGCCTGCTCCAGCATGACCGCGAGCCGCAGCGCTCTCACGGCTTTTCGCTCTTTCTGGCGACCGCATAAGCCGCCCAAATCTTCGAGCTCGGCGCGCCCTGCGTCAGCCATGCGGCATGGCTGGCGGGCTGAAACCCGTTCGCCGCGAGCGCCGCGTCGATCTCGAATGGAAACCAGTAGCGCATGTGGTGCGCCTCATCGACGCGGCGGATCGTGGCACGATCCGTGTCCTCGCAGAACAGCGTGTAGTTCACAGTGACGGTCGCCGCCTGCTCGTCATGGTCGGACTGCGCGATGCGGGTGAGCCGCAGCGGTTTCTGCTCGATCACCTTGACGCGGGTCTCGACGCCCTGCGCCAGCACGGCGCCGCCGTACCAATAATCGAAGAAGAACACGCCGCCAGGCTTCAGCGCGGCGTGCGCCGTGCGGAACATCGCGGTCAGTGCCTCACGGCTGGTCTGGTAGCTTGCGACGTGAAACAGCGACACCACTGCATCGAAGTCGCGCTCGGGGCCAGTCTCGCAGGCATTACCTTGCCGGAATGGAATAGAGAGTCCGGCCTGCGCGGCGCGCGCCTTGGCACTTGCGATCATCTCGTGGCTGAGGTCGATTCCGGCGACGTGCCAGCCGTGGCGGGCGAACGCGACCGCGTGCAGGCCTGTGCCGCAGCCGAGATCGAGCAGTCTGCCCGAGGAGACGCCGTGATCGCGCAGGCGCGCTTCGACAAACGACGTCTCCGCCGTGTAGTCCTTGTCCTGATATAGCAGGTCGTACCAGGGCGCGTAGTCGGCGAAGACAGTCACGCCAGAATCTCCTTGAACGCTTCTGCGGAGCGCGCGATCTCGTCGTCGGTCAAGCCGAGCCCGCTCGGCAGGTAGAAGCCGCGCCGGGCGATGTATTCCGCGTTCGGATGGCTCGCGTCGCGCATCAGGCCCATTTTGCGCAGCACCGGCTGCTCGTGCATGCACCAGAAGAACGGCCGGGTGCCAATGCCTTTTTCGCCGAGGCGGCGCATGGCCTCCTTGGCATCGAACGGGACGTCGTCGCCGAGCACGACCCCGTAGACCCAGTAGATGTTGTCGGCATAGGCGGTACGGGCGACCGGACGGCGGATGTTGTTGAGGCCCCCGAGATGCTCGTCGTAGAGCCGGCCGATCCGGCGCTTCAGCTCGACCGTGCGCGACAGACGTTCGACCTGGGCGACGCCGAGCGCCGCCTGCAAATTGGTCATGCGTGCGTTCCAGCCGAACTCCTCATGGATGAAGCGCTGCTGCGGTTGGAAGCAGAGATTGCGATAGCCTTGCAGCCGGTCGGCGAGCGCATCGTCGTCGGTGAGGATCATGCCGCCTTCGCCTGTGGTGACATGCTTGTTGGGATAGAAGCTGAAGGTCGAGACATCGCCGAAGCTGCCGCAGGGCGCGCCGCGATAGGTCTGCCCGTGCATCTCGGCGGCGTCCTCGATCACCTTCAGATCATGCTTGCGGGCAAGCGCGAGGATCGGTTCGAGATCGACCGGCAGGCCGTAGATGTGCACCAGCATGATCGCACGCGTGCGCGGCGTGATCGCGGCCTCGACTCCCTCCACCGTCATATTCCAGGTCGCAGCATCGCAGTCGACGCCGACGGGCACGAGACCTGCGCGCACCACGGCCGCAGCGCAGCTGATGATCGTGAAGGTCGGGAGGATGACCTCGGAGCCCTCTTCGAGGGCGAGGGCATGGACGGTGATGTCGAGCGCGACCGAGCCGTTGGTCACCGCGATGCCGTGGCGTCGCCCGGCCGCTTCCGCCATTGCCTCCTCGAAGCGCTTGATGAACGGTCCTTCCGAGGAGATCCACCCCGTGCGAATGCATTCGGCGAGATAGTCGGCCTCGTTGCCGTCGAGCAGCGGCGTGTTGACGGGAATGAACGGCGCGCTCACAGGCTTGGTCACTGATTGGGGCCCTTGATCCGGATGTCGGACGGGGCGGCCTCGGGAAACCGGGTCTTGTCGTTCTCGCCGGAATAGGGGCCTTGCTTGATCTCGAACATCTCGAGCGGCTCGAGCACGTGGAAGCCGTGGGCGCCGCTGCACAAGAGGATGATGTCGCCGGCACCGAGCACGCGGCTTTCCAGATATTTTTCGTCCGTAGTGTAGAAGTCGACCTGCAGCTTGCCCTTCTGGATCAGCAGCACTTCCTGGGTGTAGTGCACCTCCCGCGTCACCTTGTTGTGGCGATGCGGTTCGATGCTCTTGCCCTTAGGATGGCTCATATAGGCCAGCTGCTGCGACAATTCCGGCGAGGAAAAGAAGTGGATACCCGGCTCGCGAAACGAGGCGCGGACGATGATCGCATAGAGCTGATCGCCGAATCGAACATGTTCGACGTGTTCCATTCCAAGCCTCAACAAAAATCGCTGTAATTAGAGTGACATAGCGTCAGTTTCCAGCACTTTGGCCATTTTGGCCGGGACCGTCAAGGGTGTACCGCAAACGGCAGCCGAAGCGGCCCTCGCTTCGGTCTTTAGCCGGCGAAGGCGAGGATTTCTTCGACGCGGCGGCGGAAGGTGTGGGCGGCGAGCGTTCTGGCCTGTCCCGCCTTCACGATGGACAGGCGCGCGGCCTCGTCAGCGAGATAGCACTCGATCATCGGAAGGCAGTCCTCGACCGTGCGCCAGGCCGCGACCTCGCGCTCGGAGAACAGGGTGTGGAGGTTGTCCTTGTAGTCGGTCAGAAGGAATGCGCCGACGCCGGTCGCCTCGAACAGCCGTGCATTGCCGGCTTCGCGGCCGGCCATATCGATATGCGAATTCAGCGTGACGCGCGAGGCGCGAAGTGCCTGGTACATCTCCACGCCCCAGACCTCGCCCTGGTAGCAGCGATGCAAGGGCGAGGAGGCGGGAAGCGTGTGCAGGCCGCTGCCGAACAGTTTGAGATCGTAACGCCGCGCCACCGCCTCGAGCTGCGCGACGCGAGCCTGGTGATCGGCCGACACGGCTCCGACGAAGGTGACGTCGTAGCTTTGCGACGGCGGCGGAGGCAACACATCGAGGATCTCTGGCTCGAAGGCGAGATGGACCACTTCGGCGCGCGCGCCGTGGGCGCGGAAGAAATCGACCACGGCTCCCATCTGCGAGATCATGAGATCGTAGACCGACCAGTCCTCGCCGCGCGAGGGCGAGACGCCGACCTGGCCGATCAGGATCGGGCGGCCAATCCCCTTGATGCGGCGCGCCAAGCGGGTGTCGACGTGAAACAGGTCCTGGTTGAGAACGAGATCCGGTTTGAAGTCCTCGATGTGCGCCAGCAGCACCTGTTCCGCTTCCGCATCGAGGCGCGGGCTGAGCCCGACCTTGCGCGCCAGCGGCCGCAGCACCGGCTTGAAAGGCGCCACCGCGCGCTGCAACCAGCCGGGAATGGCATCGCGCGCGGCGAGCGCGCCGGTTGGTTGCGGTGCTGTGATGGGGAGACCATGCTCTTTTGCCCAGGCGGTCCGCATCCAGGGATTGTTGACGTGTATATCGGCGGCGACGTGGCCTGCCTTCGCGAAATTACGCGAATAGAAATCGGCGACGCCGAACAGGCTGGCGTTCCGCGCCGCCATCTGCGTTGCATAGGGCTCGTTCTCGAGGCCGGGATGGCGCCGGTACAGCCAGGAGAGGAAGCGCGGATAATCGGCGTTGAGGATCAGGATGCGCACGGCGTCACGACTTCCGTTCAAACAGACTGCGGGGCATCACGTACCAGAGTAAGAACAGCAGAATGGTGCCGTGAGTCAGCATGGCAACGGACAGTGGCACGTTGAGCAGCACGTGCGGTAGCACGCCAGATGACATCAGGACGAAGCGTGGCGAAAGCCCCGCGGACGTGCGGTTGCCGAGCGCGAGCACCAATCCCGATGCCAGAGCGGTCAGTGGCGCAAGATACAGGCCGACCGAAGCGATACCTTCGGTCGCAAACAGCGACGCATTCAGATTGCCGGTGCCGTAGGTGTTCTGCATCACGATCGCCAGCGGCTCCTGGTAGGAGCAATGTATCGCCGTCTTCAGAAAGGATATCTGACAGAACCAGGTCAGCGGATGGTGAGCGAAAAAGTCGTTGTAGAAATCGAGCGCGCTCGATGCCGTCGCGATCATCCGGATGTTGATGATGTCGAAGATCCGGATGCGGCTTGCGTCCGCGATCGGATAGAGGGCCGTTTGATAGAAGGTCGCGCTGCTGATCGATATCAGGATGACGCCGGCCAGCATTGGAAGCGAAAGCGTCAGGAGCGCGGAAGTCCTCGCCGCGAACATTCGTGAGATGACGGCGAGTGCGATGATCCAGATCGGCGTGAAGAAGGCGAATTTGGTCAGGGTGATCGGATAGAACAGCAGAAGCAGAACCAGGACGAGCGCCACCCGCCATCGATATCCGAGCAACCAGTAACAGGCGAACGCAAATGGCAATAACGTGCTGGAGACGCCGCCCGTGAGATATTGGACTGCCCGGGGAATCTCGAGTTCATTGCGATAGTCGTAGATGTGCGCGAGAGAGACCAGGCGAAAATTGTAGGCCGCACCGACGGCGATGGTGGCAGCCGAGACGACCAGGATCAGCGTGAGAAGACGCTCGAAGTCCGCCTTCGACAGGACGACAACGGGGCGGAGTGGCGCGTTAATGAACAGCACGGGCACCAGAAAGAGCAGAAGCGACAGTGCCGCCGAGATACCTGCAAGCAGGTGCGGATAGTCGTATTCCGAGAAAACGTCGATCCACAGGAAGCCCAGGATCATAGTGTAGAGAAAGAATCCGACGAAATAGCCAAAGCTGAAGCGGGCGACAGCAAACAGCAGCGATACGAGAGAGAAGGCGGCCGCGACTGCGACCGCTAAGACGACGCGGTCGTCGCTGAAATGAATATTAGATTGATGGGCCGCGACCTTGATCAGCGACAGGCAGGTGAGCGCGGAGTGCAGCAGGACAAGGATCGCGATCGTCCACTTCGACTCCAGTCGGCCTCGCGCATCCTTGCTCATGCCGCTACGTTCACTCATTTGGCGGACGAACTCGCGGTGGAAGCAGGTTACGAGGGGGATCAGGCGATTTCAAGGGAGTGCTTGAAATAGGCGATCGTTTCCTTCAGGCCGTCCTCGAGCGCGACCTTCGGCTCCCAGTTTAGTGTCGCCTTCGCCTTGGTGAGGTCGGGCTGGCGCTGCCGCGGGTCGTCCTGCGGCAGCGGCTTGAATTCGAGCTTGGAGCGCGAGCCGGTGAGCTTGATGACCTTCTCGGCGAGCTCGCGGATCGTGAACTCGGAATTGTTGCCGAGGTTGATCGGGCCGGTGACATCCTCGTTCGTCGCCATCAGCCGCATGATGGCCTCGACGAGATCGTCGACGTAACAGAACGAGCGGGTCTGGCCGCCATCGCCGAATACTGTGATCGGCTCGCCCCTGAGCGCCTGGACGACGAAGGACGACACCACGCGTCCGTCATTGGGCTGCATGCGCGGACCGTAGGTGTTGAAGATGCGCGCGACCTTGATCGGCAGGCCGTGCTGGCGCCAATAGTCGAAGAACAGCGTCTCGGCGCAGCGCTTGCCCTCGTCGTAGCAGGAACGGATGCCGATCGGGTTGACGTTGCCCCAGTAATCCTCGGTCTGGGGATGGATCAGGGGATCGCCATAGACCTCGCTGGTCGAGGCCTGGAAGATCCGCGCCTTGAGCCGCTTGGCGAGGCCCAGCATGTTGATGGCGCCATGCACCGAGGTCTTGGTGGTCTGCACGGGGTCGCGCTGGTAGTGGATCGGGGAAGCCGGGCAGGCCAGGTTGAAGATCGCGTCGACCTCGATGTAGAGCGGGAAGGTGACGTCGTGCCTGACGGCCTCGAACAGCGGGTTTGCGATCAGATGGGCGATGTTGCGCCGGCTGCCCGTGAAGTAATTGTCCGCCGATACCACTTCGGCGCCGGTCGCGAGCAGCCGCTCGCAGAGATGCGAACCGATGAAGCCGGCGCCTCCGGTCACGAGGATGCGGCTCGTCTTGTAGCTTTCAAACGGCATGATCGGTTCCAGGGTGATCTCGGGATGGCGTCCGGAAGAAGCTGAGTGGTAGCGAGAACGAACGAGATCGCCAACCCTCACCTGTTGATAGGCATTAAAATACCTCATTTGTCGAGAATTTCCGATAGCAGGCCTTGCCCGAATTGACGCAGTCGAACGACGCATTGACGGCGGCTTGCAGTGCCGTCAACGACCAGCGGACCAGGGTGGCTGGCTCCGGATGGATCCCGAACGAATGATTTGGGATCAAAGCTCTTCGGACCAGGCGTGACAGAAACCTCGATGAGCATGACAACATGACGTGCGCCCTAACCGGAACCGGGCGCAGGCTTAGCGCGGCGACCTTATTGCGGTAAGCAGCGACCTGCTCCTCTAGTTGAGATTGAATGATGAACGAGGTTGCTCTTGAGACAGCCACGTCTCCCATGGGTGCGGAGACCTATTCCTCCGCGAAGGCGGACGCGAAGAACTACATTTCCTGGATCCTCGATTCGTTCTCGACTTACGTGAGCGCCCCCATCCTGGAAATCGGTGTTGGCCACGGCAGTTATGCCACTGTGCTGTGTGATCACGGTAGCTACACAGGCATTGACATCGATCCTGAATCCGTCGAACTGGCCCGCCAGCAACTTCGATCCGCGCGTGAGTTATGTACCGATTAAGGAGACCGCGTGCCCGCCCGCCGGGTGCCTGCTCACCGACGACCAAGAGACGGCGCTTTACATCGATCAGGACCATCTGAGCCCGCGAGGTTCAATGGCTCGCAAAGGTCATTGCGCCTCGCATATCGGGAGACTGACGGATCAAATATGATGTGTGGTGAATCAGCGGGATCGCATAGCTGACTAGAATTCCCGCCGCTTCAGCCAGGCCCGCGCGCCCCAATGGCCGAAGCACCAGGCCGATTTGACGAGCGGCAGCTTCTCGACGTTGCGGTAGATGTTCCAGACCCATTTGGCCGATCGCATCGGCCTGCTGGAGACCGAGGAGCCCCTGACGCGGTAGCGCGCCAGATCCTCGTTGAGTCCGTGGGCAAGGTGACCGCGCCTGAGGATGGAGAGCCACAGGCAGAAATCGTCATAGCCCTCGTCCGTCATTGCGACGGGGCCTGAAATCTCGCGGTCGACCAAAGCCGTCAAGGTCGCGATCGAGGTGTTCTTCAGGAGCTGGTTGTAGCTCAGTGACGCCGGCACCTCGATCAGGCGGCCGGACATGGTGTTGGCCTCGTCGATGCGGCGGAACGCGGTGTAGCTCAGCGCGGCCCGCTTTTCGCGAGCAAAGGAGAGCTGGCGTTCGAGCTTGGCGGGCAGCCACAGATCGTCGCTGTCGAGAAAGGCGAGGTAGCGGCCTTGCGCCTGATCGATCGAGGCCTGACGCGCCAGTGCCGGACCGCCATTCCTCGGCATCCGGATCAGCTTGACCCTGGGGTCGCGCTTGCCGATCTCTGCGATGATTGCGGGCGTGCGATCGGTCGAGCAGTCGTCTGCGATGAGGAGTTCCCAATCGGCAAAAGTCTGCGCCTGCACCGAATGGATGGTCTCCTCGATGAAGCGCTCGACATTCCAGGACGGCATGATGACGGAGACGAGGGGCATCGCGTGATCCGTTCAATCCACGGCCGCGGTCTCGATGACCGCTGCGCGCAACGAGGCTGCGAATGTGTCGAGCAGCTTGGGATCGCTGATGTAGAGCTCGCCTGGGAATGACCGCCGCCAGGCCGCCTCGAAATAGGGCGCCGTCGCGGCCGGGTCGAACGCGCCGGCGGCAAGCGCCTGACGCAGCCGCGCGGGCACGTCGCGCAGGCGATCCGCGGTGGTGATCAGCGGGCAGGAGCTGTAGAAGGCATCGCCCATCACCACGACCGGCTTGCCGAGCAGCAGCGCTTCTGCGCCGGACTTGCTGTTGACGGAGATGATCGCATCGGCGCGATTCAGCACGGTGTAGTTGTTGGTCTGCGGCGGCAGCAGCACGAAATTGTCGAAGCGCCGCGCGAGCTCGAACAGGCGCTCGGCCGAGATCGCGCCGATCTGGGCGGGATGTTCCTTCGCCACCAGCACATGCGAATCCGGAATCGTGCGCAGCAGGAAATCGACGGTCGCGACCTGGTCGAGATAGTCAGGCGAGCGCAGCGTTAGCGCCATGTCGGCCGGTACGTGGAAGGGATAGTAGACGAAGCGCGTGTCGGGAAGCGGACGATAGAGCTTCTTCAGCCGGGTCGCGTTGACGGCCATTGCGGCGTGCACGCGGGCATGGCGCAAATTGTGCCCGAACTCCTGGTGCTTGCCGAGCGCGAACTGGTCCCACAACTTTTCGGCAAGGCGGCGCGAGTTGCGCAAATTGAGCACCTTCTTGAAGGCCGCCGAATAGTGATGCTGATCCTTCTTGGGGATGACGATGGCCTGCTGCTTGAGCGTGTTGTCCAGATAGGCGCGCACCTCGGGCGAGATCGTGTCGGCGGGCTTTGCCATCACCTGCGGCGCGGCGAAGCTGTCCGGCGTGAAGTACATCCGTCCGCGGAAGAACGACGGCTCGATGAACCAGTTGCGAATGCCACGACGCTTGGCGGCGTAGAAGCTGGCGATCACCGAGAGGAAGCCGCCGAGCTCCTGCACCAGCACGGCACTCCTGCCTTGGGCCTCGAGCCGGTCGAGCAGTGCTTCCATGGCGTTGGCATAGATCATGAAACGCCGGCGCAGCGCGGCGGTATCGCGGATGCCGAAGGTGAAGCGTTCGTGGCTAAACAGGAAGTTGGAGCCATCGAGGCCATAGGCTTCGATCCGCACGTCGAATGCCTGTCGCTGCTCGGGTGCGGGACCGGTCTTGAGGCCCTCACGGTACATGTTGGTGACCGGCACGCCTTCGGCAAGCGACATCTCGGCGCTGCGATCGTCGAAGGCGAGCAGCTCGACCTCGTTGCCGGCCGCGCGCAACCGCTGTGCCACCGGAATCCAGAACCGGGTCTGGTATTCCGCGAGCGTCGTGATCAGGATCGTCTCGGAGAAGCTCATTATCGGGGCGGCTGGCTCGGTTGCTGCTCCCGCAATATAGAAGTCATCGCGATAGCTCAAGTTGGATTAGGGGAAGTTTCGCCGCCGGAATTGTGGTAGTGGACGGCCCATTGGAACGAAAGCTCCTGCCGCGCAGGACACGCTGGCTCGAATTGATGAAAAATGATCGGGTAATCTTTCGCGTCGACGCCGCGGTCGAGATGGGAATGGGCCATCTGACACGATGTCTCACGCTGGCCGGCGCGCTCGCCGTGCGCGGCGCGAGGTCGTGCTTTTTGATGCGCGGTCACGCGGCCGGATTGGCTTGGCTGGTAGAGCGCGACGGACATGACATGCAGCTTCTACCCGATCCGGATGTGCGGAGCTCCGGGCCCAACGGTGATGGGGGCCCCTATGCCGCCTGGCTGCCGACGACATGGCAAAATGACGCGGATCAGACGTCCAGGGCCATGGATGAGCGCGGCTCTGTCGATTGGCTGATTGTCGACCACTATGCCCTCGATGCTCGTTGGGAGACAGCATGTCGCCGCGAGGGCTTGCGAATTCTTGCAATCGACGATCTCGCCGATCGGGCGCATGACTGCGATATCCTTCTCGATCAGAACCTTGTTCGACAGTTGGACACGCGCTATCGCGGCAGGTTGTCAAAGGATTGTACGCAGCTTCTCGGGCCGCGCTACGCGTTGCTTCGGCCGGATTTCGCGGCACAGCGTCGCCTGTTGAAGGGCCGCACCGGCGAGGTTCACCGCATACTGGTTTGCTATGGCGGATCCGATCCGACCAATGAGACTGCCAAGGCAGTGCAGGCGCTCACGAGCCTCGCGGTTCCCTCGATCGCGGTGGACATTGTCATCGGTATGAGCAATCCGCATGTCGAATCGATCGCGCGCCTTTGCAGCGGATTGCCGCGGGCGGTGGTGCACCGGGGTGCAAATAACATAGCCGAGCTGATGCGACGGGCCGATCTTTCAATCGGCGCCGGCGGCGTGATGAGCTGGGAGCGTTGCTGTCTGGGTTTGCCGGCCGTTGTCGTCGATATTGCGGCCAATCAGGTGGGCGCGTTGACGGCGCTGGCTGACAAGGGGGCGGTGGTCTATCTCGGAACAGCCGCATCTCTAACCGCCGACGCGCTTGCCGGTGCGGTTCGGAGACTACTGGACGATTCGGGCCGGGTCAGAGCGCTGGGGGAGGCCGCCTTTGCGCTCGTCGATGGCGAGGGTCGGAGCCGGGTTGCAGCCTCGATGCGGTAGGTCGTTGATTTCGGGGGCAAAATCCTTCCGGCTGGGACGGTTTTGAGAAGCTCCAGGTTCCCGCTCCATCGGGGCAGCTATTTGGTGCGCAGCCGGACTTTTGTGCTAAACGCTGGGCTCAACTTGGGAATTCCGTGGTCCTGTCTGTCGATTGAAGATGAAGATCTCGATACTCTGTTCCAGCTTGTCGCATCCGATCTACCCGCATCTTCAGCATTGGGGGCAGGTCAACGGCGCTGCCCACGCGATCGAGCTCGTGCAGAAGAAGGCCGAGCTTTCGGGCGGCGACATCCTGTTCCTGATTTCATGTCATGAGATCATCTCGGCAAAAGATCGCGCGCGATACGGTAAGACCCTTGTCATTCATGCGAGCGACCTTCCGCAGGGACGCGGCTGGTCTCCCCACATCTGGCAGATCCTCGAGGGGAAGAGCGATATTGTCGTTTCCCTCTTGGAGGCCGAGGATCAGGTCGACACCGGGGCCATATGGGCGCAGCGCCACATGATCCTCGAAGGCCACGAATTATACGATGAGATCAATGCTAAGCTGTTTGCGATCGAGCTCGATCTCATGAGCGAGGCGCTGGCGAGCATCGGGGTGAGGGCGCCTGCGCCTCAGGATGACCGGGCGCCGACCTACTACCCACGCCGTTCCCCGGATGATTCGAGGCTCGATCCCGGCAAACCGCTCGGCGAGCAATTCGATCTCCTCCGCGTGGCCGATCCTGAGCGCTTTCCCGCGTTCTTCGATCTTCGCGGCTACCGCTATACGGTGCGCCTTGAAAAGGTTGGAGCAAACGATGACTGACACGATGACCATCTCCGGGCGGGCGATCGGCCAGTCTCACGAGCCATTCATCATTGCCGAGATGTCCGGCAATCACAATCAGTCGCTCGAGCGGGCGCTGGCGATCGTCGATGCGGCCGCCAAGGCCGGGGCCCACGCCCTCAAGCTGCAGACCTATACGGCCGACACGATGACGCTCGCGCTCGCGCGCGACGAGTTCTTCATCGATGATCCCGACAGCCTGTGGAAGGGCCGTTCGCTGCACGAGCTTTACCAGCAGGCCTACACGCCCTGGGAATGGCACGGACCGATCTTCGACCGCGCGCGGTCGCTCGGCATGATTCCGTTCTCGACCCCGTTCGATGCCACCGCCGTCGATTTTCTCGAAGGCCTGGACGTAGCCTGCTACAAGATCGCATCGTTCGAGAACACCGATCTGCCGCTCATTCGCAAGGTCGCGGCCACCGGCAAGCCCATGATTATCTCGACGGGCATGGCCACGGTGGCCGATCTCGACGAGACGGTGCGGGCGGCGAGAGCGGCGGGCTGCAAGCAGCTCGTCCTGCTGAAGTGCACGAGCACATATCCGGCGACGCCCTCCGACACCAACCTGCTGACGATTCCCCATATGCGGGCGCTGTTCGGCTGCGAGGTCGGGCTTTCCGATCATACGTTCGGGATCGGCGCGTCGATCGCCAGTGTTGCGCTCGGGGCGAGCGTGATCGAGAAGCATTTTACGCTTGCCCGCGCCGATGGCGGCGTCGATTCCACCTTTTCGATGGAGCCCGAGGAGATGGCGGCCCTCGTAGTCGAGACCAAGCGGGCCTGGCTTGCTCTTGGACAGGTTTATTATGGTTTGACCGAGAAGGAGAGCAAGTCGCTCGTGTTCCGCCGTTCGCTGTATGTGGCCGAGGATCTCGCCCCTGGTGACGTGTTGACCGAGCAAAACCTGCGCATCATCCGGCCCGGCCTGGGCCTGCCACCGAAATATTTCGAGACTTTGCTCGGCAAACGTGTCGGGCGCGCGGTTCTCCGAGGAACCCCGATGAGCTGGGATCTGCTCTCGTCCGCGGATGACGCCGCTCCGACGCCGCAGGGCATGGCGAGGAGCGACCGTGGCTGATCAGCCGCACGTCTGTCTGGTCGTCGATAATCCGCTTCGCGACCTCGAAGGGCTGGTGCTGCTCGCACGGCAGCTGTCAACGCGCGGCGTGCGCGCCACGCTCGTGCCGATGTACGAGCAGGGTTTCGACGTTCCGGCGCTGCGGCCTGATCTCGTGCTGGTGAACTATACGCGTCCCAACAATGCCGACCTGATCAAGTCCTACAAGAGCGCCGGAATCCTTGTCGGCGTTCTCGATACGGAAGGAATTGGGGGCAAGAACGCGGACCAGTTTGCCAACATGGTGAAGAGTGCGGGCTGTCCCGATCTTATCGACCTTTACTGCGTCTGGGGTCAATCGCAGTACGCAGCGTTCCTCCGGCAGGGCACGGTCGCGGCGAATCTGCTGCACGCCACCGGTTGTCCGCGCTATGATTTCTGCGCGCCTCCCTGGCGCGCGGCGTTGCCGAAGCCGTCCATTGGCTCGGGCTACGTTCTCATCAACACGAATTTCCCGACAGTAAACCCGCGCTTCTCCGGCAGCACCTCTCACGAGGAAGAGTCGATGGTCAAAGCGGGCTTTTCGCGCGAATTCGCCCGGCAGTTCATCGCCGATGGCGCCCATGCCTACCGCAGCACTCTGGACATGGCCATCAAGCTCGCGCAGCACTTTTCCGACGTGCAGTTCGTCCTGCGGCCGCATCCATTCGAGAATATCGGCTCGTATGATGCATTTGCCGCTCTGCCGAACGCCAAGGTCATTCAGAGCGGAACGTCGCTCGAATGGATCAGCGGTGCGAGTCTGCTTATCCATCAGAACTGCTCCACCGCGATCGAAGCGACCATGCTGAACGTCGAGCCGTTGAGCATGGAATGGTTCAACACGCCGGCGCTGCGCCTCGATGCAGCGACAAAGGTCAGTCGCGGCGCGGCAAAGGAGGCCGAAATGCTCGAGCTGGTCCGGCAGGGGCTCGAGGGCCGCATGCCGCCGCTGCCAGCCGAGACCGCAACGTTTCGCCGCGAAATTCTCAGCGACCTCTATACCGCCGTGGACGGTGCGAGCTCTGCCCGCGTGTCCGAGGCGGTGCTCGCGACAATCTCTGCTGCCCGGCGGGGCGAAGCGCCTACGCATGCGTTGCCGCGGCCTTCCTTGCGCGGGTTGGTAGCCGGTGCGGTTCGTCGAAGGTTGGGCCACAGGACAAGTTCGTTCCTGCGTCGTGCCTACAGCTCCGCCGAAAGCAAGCGTCGCCGGGACGGCAAGGCGTTCGGTGTCGATACCGTGAATTCGATATTGCAGCGCCTCGATGCGGCTTCGGTGGACCGCCGCCGCTTTGTCGCGCAGCCGCCCACGAACGTCCAGATGAAGCGAATGATGAGCGGAGCGAGCCTGCAGCTCGCGGAATTGAACTGACCCGTGCTGCGCCGCTTTCTGCATAACACAGCGATCTCGGCCGTCGCCTACGGCCTTGCCGGTGTGCTGGGACTGTTTGCGGTCGGGTTGATCGCGAAGTCCTACGGACTGGCTGTTCTTGGCCTGATCGTCCTGGTGCGAGGCTTTCTTCCGAGCGGCTTTCTGGTCCTCATCGATTTCGGCGTGTCGGAGGTCGCGACCCAGGCGATCGCTCGCGGGCGGCTTGGGGATTGGGCAGCGGCCGGCGAAAAGATATCGCTCCTGACCCTGATCGCGCTTGTTGCCGGGGTCGCCTCGGGCGTCGTGCTGTGGCTTGCCGCAACCAGCCTTGCCCTCGTTTTCAAGGTGGCGCCGGAGCAGGCGCAGGCCTTCGTGTCGATCCTCCGGATCACCGCGCTTGTCTTGCCGATCGCCTTCGCCGGTCTGGTGGCAGAAGGCGCGCTTAAAGGCTTCGAGGAATATAGCTGGCTTCGGTTGACGGAAGTCGGGAGCAGCGTCCTGTACGTTGGCTCGATCTATTTCGCCTTTTGGCAAAGCGCTGCCTTTGAATGGATCGCCTATGCGTATCTTGGTGCTATGGTTGTAAAGTACCTTGTGCTGGCGTTGGTGATCTACATTGCGGTACGTGGCACTCCGATGCGTTTCAGTTACTGGACGCCTGCGAGCCGGCACGACGTCGCTTATCGCTGTTGGCTTATGTTCAACAACAGGATAGCGGGCACCCTGCAGCAATCCATCATTCCGTTGATGATTGGCGCATTGTACGGTCCTGTCGAAGTCGGGGCCTTTGACCTGCTCACGCGGCTGCCGCGGTTTCTGAAAACCACGATGAGTCCTCTCTACTCGGCGATCCTTCCCATCTCCACTCATCTCGATGAGAAAACCGACATTCGGCGGCTGCAATTGCTCGGGCGGAACGGTCTGGTTCTGCCGGCCGCGATCATCATCCCGATCCTCGTCGTCGTCGGACTGTTCTCCGAAGAAATCTTGAAGGTGTGGGTCGGCCCGCAGCATGCGGATCAATGGCCATGGCTTGCCTCGGCGCTGTTCGTTCCTGCTGTAACCGCCATGTTGGGGGCGGGGCAAACCGCGTTGATGGTCCGGTCGGATTTTCTTCGGATCAACACGCGTTTCCTTTATTTGCAGGTGCTGACGCAATACATCGTCACCGCGCTCACGGCGGCCTGGTTGCACGAGCGTGCCTTCATCCTTGGCTGGGTAATATCCTACATCGTCTTTGCACCGGTGATCGCCCACCGCATGCTGTCTTTCATGAGCCTGCCGAATTCGCTGTTCTGGCAGCAGCTCGGCAGGCAAGTGGTGGTCGCAGCGATCCTCGCGGCGATGGCGGCCGGCTACAAGATGTACGCCACACCGACGACCCTGCCGGCCTTGTTCATCGTGGGGTCAATTGCATGCATCGCCGCATGGGCACTGAGCATCGGCCTGATACTGTCGCGCAGCGATCGGGCAATGGTCGGCAAGTTCGCACGTGCGATGACGCAGCGCTGATGGAGCCTGCGCCCCATGGCGTCGTGAAGTTCCGGACTGACACTCTGCAGTTGCTCGGGTTTGGTGGATTTGCTAAGGCCAAACCGGCTGACTGAACCCCTTTGGGAACAGCGCGAATTTTAAATCCGGCAGGGTCGGGGGCGGCAAAATGGGATTGATGTCCAGGGCGCTTTGGCACGTGAACCGTTCGCCGCTCCGATGGGCGGTCAAGACGGGCGTTAGCACCTGGCATCTGAGCGAGAAGCAGGAACGGCGGCGCCAGGCCGAGCTCCTGACCGTGTCTGCGCTGGAGAAAACCAAGGCCGAGGACTTGAACCGGGACGGTTATGCAGTCGTCACCGAGCTGATGGACCCGTCGATCCAGCAGGCCTTCGCGGATGCGGGGAAGGTGAGGCTGAAGGATATCGAGGGGCTCGAGGCAAAGCAGAGTTCGACCTGGAAGAAGTTCTGGGTGCGTCTGCTTGATGCGGAGATGCAGAACGGCCAGCTCAGTGCGGACAACATCTTCGTTCGCTATGCGATGCAGAGATCGGTCGTCAACGTCATCGCGACCGCGCTCGGTGAGATTCCATGGCTTGACTATGTGCTGTTGTCTTACTCCCGCTACACCGGTGAGAGTCTGGCCTCGTCACAGCTTTGGCATCGTGATCATGACGACGTCAGGGTGATCAAGTTCTTCAGCTATCTGACCGACGTCGAGGACGATGCCGACGGTCCGTTCACGTTCCTGCCGAAGCAGTCGACGGACAGGTTCGGTTATCCTCTTCTCGGGAGTCATTTCCCGGACGAGCAGGTGTTCAACAAGGTCCCGCGCAGCGATATCAAGGTCATGAAGGCACCGCGGCTTGCGTCCTTCATGGTGGATACGACCAGATGCCTGCACATGGGGAGCCGAATGGGCCCGGGGCATGGGCGGCTGCTCTACACCGCGACATTTTTCTCCTTTCCGCGAATGTTCCCCGGTGCCAAGAACCGGCCATTCTTCCCGACACCGAACACGACGGCCTTCGAGAAGCTCCTCCTTGGCCTGTGATGGTAGGCACTCCGATCTCATGAACGATCTTCGAAAGAGCGTTTGGTGACGTTTAGCCCTGATCTCAAGCCTGCTTCGCGGTTGGAGCTGTCGAGAGCCTATGCCGTCGACATCGCGCGTAGCCTTCGCCGGATCGCGTTCAAGAATGTCAGGCGAACGCACGACATCGTCGATGCCGAATACAATTCCGGGGAGTGGGGGCGGATCTTATCCGAGCGTGCCTGGCTTCGCGAGCGTTCGATCGAGGATTTTCTGGTTGGCCGTAACGAGGCGCCGCGCCTCGCCAAGGTCGATGGCCAGATCGTCCGGATTTCTACGAGCGATTACTATCGATATCGGCTGGGTGCGCTCTCGCAATTGGTCGCGCGACACGCCGGCGAAGCGACCTCGCTCGTCGAGCTCGGCTCAGGCTTTGGATACAATCTATTCTCGCTGTGCATCGACCCGCGCTGGACCAGGCTGCGCGGTCTCGACATCGCCCCGAACGGGATCGAGGCTGGCCGGCAGATCGCCGGCCATTTTGGCCTCGATGATCGGATCAGCTTCGGTCGCATCGACCTGACCGATTCTGCCGATCCCGCTTTTAGGGAACTCACGGGCGGGACGATCCTGACCTATTTCTGCATCGAGCAGATTCCCCACGCGGTCGAGTCCGTGGTGGATCATATCCTGAAGGCACGACCGGCGCGCGTCATCAACATCGAGCCTGCGGTCGATATGTTGGACCTTTCCGATCCGCGGGATATCGCCAGTCGGATCTACATTCGATCCATGGACTATCAAACGCGGCTGTGGACACTGCTAGACGAATTGGATCGCAAGGGCCGCATTCGTGTGACCGCGAGGCAACGCATGAATTTCGCGCCCACGCTGCACAATGATGGATTGTTGTATGCTTGGGAGCCGCTAGGCGCTTCAGACTGATCGGGAGCTTGCCCGGGTTTCGAAGGGGCGCTTGGGTAGGACGGGGAAGAGATGCAGGTCTCTTGGTGGAGCTTGGAGGGCTTGTTACCAGCAATGCTTTGCGTCACCACGGCTGGCCTCGTGCTCGCAGCCATGGGACGCATCGCGATAAGCCGGCCCGGACTCCTGCTCGTCGTATTCTTTTTCTTCTTTGCATTTGCCTGGCGCCTTCTCTCCGTTCTCTACATTGACGTGCTCGGGCCGATCTACTCCGAGCAACTGGAAAGAGAGATCGGTCCGGGTCTCGCCGTGCTGCCGGTCGCGGCGTCACATGGGCTCGTCATCGCCGCATTACTCTTCTCCTTTCGCCCGCAACGCCTGCGTGCGCTTTCGGACAAATCCGTCATCCGCCTCTCTGCCTTGCTGAAGCCGGGCAATTGGAATTTGACTGACCTGGCCTTTTGCGTTGCCGGGTTGTTCGTACTTGCGCTCTGGGTTGAGCTGCTCGTCCGCGGGCATGTTCCGCTGTTCGCGGGGCTCGAGCGGTTCGACTATGCCCGCCTATACGGCGGCCTCTTGCATCAGCTTCTATTGGAATGGGGACCGATGCTGGCATTTCAGCTCGGCGTTCTCCTGTCACTGCCCGCGCTCCACGGCAAACCTCTGGACAGGCGATTTGGCGCACTGTTTGCCGCATTGATGCTGTACCTGTTTGTGGTCGGGCATCGCTTTTCGTCGTTTTATCTCTACGTCTCGTTCTTCATGATACCGATGGGGGCCGTGCTGCTCGGCAGGCAGTTCACCGGTCAAATCTCCCTGCCGAAATTGTTGCGCAGCATCTGGTTGCCGGCGCTCGGCTTTGTCATTCTGGTCGGACTTGCGCTGATCTATTCCTATGTGGTCGTTCGCGGCAGTGAAGTGGGCGCCGTCGAAACCAAACTCGTCCAGCGCATCTTGGTCCAGCAAGGCGAGATGTGGTGGATGACTTACGAGCGCGTCTTTCTGCGCAACGACTGGGATGGCGGTCTTGCAGTCTTCAAGTTGTTCGTGGCCCCATTTAATCCGAACCGGAACTCGACCATGCAGTTCCTGATGGAAATGGGATTGCCGCTTGAGCGTGCCCATTTCATTCTTCAGCAAGGATCGGCTTACACCGGCGGTTGGCCCGAAGTCCTTTTCGAGCTGGGAGGTCCGGTCGAGGGTTTCTGTCTCGTCGCCATCTCGGCCATACTGTTTTCCGAATTCATGTTCTTGCTGACGCGCTGCCTCGTGGAGGAGCGTTACGTCACGTGCGTTTTCCTGACCCCGATCTTGTATGCGATTTCGATCTTCCTCGTATCCGGGATGGTCAATTCGTTTATACAGCTCACATTTATAATAAAGATCGCCGCTGTCGTTTTCGCGTATGTTCTAGAGGACAGGTGGCGCCGGAGTTTGATCGCGGGTGCGGCGTCGGTTCGCGACCGCCCTATCGTGCGTGACCAGAAGGAGCTGCAGTATGAGTGAGGTACAGCCGCGAATATCAGTCGCCGAATATGTCGGCGGACTGTCCACGTTTCTCGCTCGCTCGATCCGGAAGCGGCTAAGCACGATTGCGTTGGGTACGCTGGCTGCGATGTTCGCCGTATTTCTCGTCAGTCAAATGATGCCGGCGACCTACAGTGCAACGGCCGGTGTTCGCCTGGCTCGCGTCGATGGCGCGGATCTGATGACACCACAGGCGACGGCCATCCAGATGAACCTGCGGACGTTCCTGACCCAGGCTCTGGATGCCGCAGGCCCGGCGGTGGGCCGCGACGACCGGGGCCGGAGTCTTATCCTGGAGAGCTTCAACGCACGTCCGAATACAGCCGATTCATTGACGCTCGTCGTGACGGCGGCGAGCGAGACGCAGGCCCGCGATGCATTGGAGGCTGGCGTCAACCAGCTGAACAAGGAACAGGAGAGGCTGCGCGCTCCTCTGGTCTCGGAACTCGACGCCCAACTTGCTTTGGCAGATGCAAACATTGCCAGCCTGACGCGAATTCGGGAATCCCTGGCGACGAGCGATTCGATCGCGCCTTCGGCATCCGGCGACCCAGCGGCGCTGGCGTTGCGGCGCTTGTGGCTGCTGGATCTGGCGACGAGAAACGAAGAAAGACTGGCTGCCGCGAAAGTAGAGCGACGCGCACTGGCGAGCAGGTTGGGGCCCACGAAGACCTACCCGGCGTCCTTGAGCGACGATGTGACAACTGCCCAGTCATCGCCTCGGCCGGTCCGACATGCGATCTTTGCCGGAGCGATTGCATTGCTGGCCCTGCTCCTGTACGGCATGATCCGCATGCCGGGCCCAGCCCGCGCGGATTAGGAGCGCAGCGCGAATTATGTTGAGACAGGCCGTAATCCTGGTCGGAGGTCTCGGGACACGGCTCGGCGAGCGAACGCGGTTTGTTCCCAAGCCGCTGCTCGAGGTCCGCGGCAGGCCTTTTCTCGACTATCTGCTCGACGAGTTGACGCGCTACCCGATCATCGAGGAGATCGTGCTGCTCGCCGGCCATCGCGCTGAGGCCGTCGTCGAGGCCTATCATGGCAAGCGCTGGCGCGGTGCCTCGGTGACGGTCGTGTGCGAGCCGTCGCCGTGCGGTACCGGCGGCGCGTTGAAGCATGCTGCCGGAGCGCTGCAGGATCGCTTCTTTCTTCTGAACGGCGACTCCTGGTTCGATTTCAACCTGCTGGATCTCGCCCTGCGCGCGCAGACCTCCTCCGCGATCGTTCATATGGCGCTCAAGCGGGACCAGGCAGGAGATCGCTATGGCCGCGTTCTGCTCGAAGGGAGCCGCGTCAAAAGCTTTCTCGCTGCCGGTGCCCAGCCGAACGGCCCGATCAATACGGGCGTCTACTGTATCGATCGGGCCATCCTCCGATACATCGATGAACTGCCATGCTCGCTCGAGCAGCAGGTGTTTCCGAGGCTGGTCGCCGAGGGACAACTCGAGGCGGATCTCTACGACGGCTTCTTCATCGACATCGGCATTCCATCGGACTTCGAGCGGGTCCAGCACGAAATTCCCGCGAGGCTGCGCCGCCCTGCAGTGTTCTTCGATCGTGACGGCGTACTAAACGTCGACACGGCCTATGTGCACCGGATCGAGGACTTCGAGTGGGTCGACGGTGCACGCGAGGCCATCAAGCTCTGCAACGATCTCGGCTACTACGCTTTCGTCGTCACCAATCAGTCGGGGGTTGCGCGCGGCTATTACGGTGTCGACGACGTTCACCGGCTGCATGAGTGGATGACCAGCGAACTCGCGGCGGTCGGCGCTCACATCGATGACTACCAATATTGTCCGTATCATGAGGAGGGCACGGTCGAGGCGTTTCGGCGCGTCAGCGACCGGCGCAAGCCTGCGCCGGGTATGATCCTCGATTGCATGAAAGCATGGCCGGTGCAGGCTGAGGGCAGCCTGCTCGTCGGTGACAATGATCGCGACGTCGAAGCGGCGCTCGCCGCGGGGCTGCCGGGGTACTTGTACAGGGAGGGCGATTTGGCGATGTTCCTTCGTCCGCTGCTCAAGGCCCCACCGACGTCCTAGAGGTGCGGTCCGCCTCGGGACGTCCGGCTCAAGCAGCTAAAACCAAGCTTCGGTTGCGTGCTTAGCATTCCGCTCGATATAAACTTCATGGACAAATATCGGACGCGTGATGGTGAGCGATGTCACGGGCCTCGTCATCGTGCACCTGAAGCAAGCCGGTTCGTGAGGCTCATGCTCTAGCCGCGGCTGATCGCGCGGAACATGTATTCCGCCTGTTCCCAGTCCTCGAGCGTATCGATGTCCTGCACATACATCCGCGGCAGGACGATGCCGATCGATTGCTCGGAAAACAGCGGTACGTTGTCGAGAAACGCGGCGGCCGTTCCCCAGTAGAATTGGCCGGCGTCGTGGTAGGCCGGCTCGAGGTCCTGAGAGCGGGTCAGGCGGTGTTCAGGATAGAAGGAGTCGACCCGCCCCGACGTGGTGATGCGCACGGCCCGCTGGATCGGAAATGCGTAGCTCGTTACCGAAAAGGCGAAGGCCGCGTCCGAGCCGATCAGGGCATCATAGCCCTCGCGCAGATAGCGCGACTGGATCAGCGGAGCGGTGGCATAGATGCAGCAGGCGTGGCAGATCTCGCTGCCACGTTCGGTGAACCACGTGACGGCGTGCTTGACGACCGCATTGGTGCCGGTGAAATCGTCGGAGATCTCCTTCGGCCGCACGAAGGGCGTCGTTGCGCCGAGCTGGCGCGCTACGGCAGCGATCTCCTCGTCGTCCGTGGACACGATGATCTCGTCGAACAGGCCGCTCTCGCGTGCAGCATCGATCGGGTAGGAGATAATGGGCCTGCCGCAGAACGGGCGGATGTTCTTGCGGGGAATCCGCTTGCTTCCGCCGCGTGCCGGGATGACCGCGATCTTCACGAGAGGATCTTCGCAAGCGCCGCGACGACGGTGTCCTGCTCGGCGTCCGTCATCTTCGAGAACAGCGGCAGCGTGATGGCGTCCTGGTAGTAGCTCTCGGCCTCCGGGAACATGCCGACCTTGAAGCCCAGGCGCTGATAATAGGGCTGGGTGTGCACGGGAATGTAGTGCACGTTGACGCCGATGCCGGCGGCGCGCAGCGCCTCGAATACCTGGCGCCGGCTGAGCTTGATCTCGTTGCGCCGCAGCCGGATCACGTAGAGATGCCAGGCCGAATTCGTGTCAGGATGTTGCCACGGGCAGGTCACCGGCAGCTTCGCAAGCAGAGTATCGTAGCGTGCCGCGAGCTCGCGCCGGCGTGCGACGAAAGCATCGAGGCGACCGAGCTGGCTGGTGCCGAGCGCTGCCTGGATGTCCGTCATGCGGTAGTTCAGCCCGAGCTCGATCTGCTCGTACATCCAGGGACCCTGCTGGTCCTCGTTGGAGCGCCGTTCGTCGGCCGGCGCGGGCGCCTGTACGGGGCGAACGATGCCGTGGGTGCGTAGATAGGAGAGCCGTTCGGCGAGCTTCGGCGCATTGGTCATCAGCATGCCGCCTTCGCCGGTCGTGATGATCTTGACCGGATGGAAGCTGAACACCGTGACGTCGCTGCGATCGCCGGCGCCGACCTTGCGTCCCCGGTAGTCGGCGCCGACAGCGTGCGAGGCGTCTTCGATGATACGAAAGCCATAGCGATCGGCGAGCGCGTGGATCTCGACCATCTCGCAGGATTGCCCGGCGAAATGCACGGGCACCACGACCTTCGGCAAGCGGCCCGCTGCATCTGCCTGCACGAGCTTTTCGGCCAATGCCGCGACGCACATGTTGTAGGTCCGCGGATCAATGTCGACGAAGTCGACGTGCGCGCCGCAATAGAGCGCGCAATTGGCGGAGGCTACGAATGTGTTAGGCACCGTCCACAGAATGTCGCCGGGTCCAAGGTCGAGCGCGAGGCAGGCGATGTGAAGCGCGGCGGTTGCGTTCGACACGGCAATGCCGTGGGCCACGCCACAATATCCGGCCAGCGCCTGCTCGAAGCGCGGGCCTGCCTGTCCCTGGGTGAGCCAGTCCGACCGCAGCACCTGCGTGACCGCGTCGATGTCCTCGGCGGAAATGTCCTGACGCCCGTAGGGAATCATTGGATGGCAATCTTGTTGAATTCTCGAATCTCGGCAGCGTTCAGGAAGTGGTCGTTCCTGCCGGAATTATACTCGAATCCGTCAGGCACCGGCTCGCCACGCTCGCCGATCTGGTTCGAGAGGTAGTCCACGTCGCGCCGGAAGAACTTGATCGTCGGCTTGATCACGAAGTGATCATGGAACTTCAGCGTCAGATGCGAGTCGTCGGTCGGGCACATGACCTCATGGAGCTTTTCGCCCGGACGGATGCCGATCACCCGGGTTGGCAGCGTCGGGGCCATTGCCGCTGCGAGATCAGGGATGCGCACCGAAGGGATCATCGGAACGAAGATCTCGCCACCCGACATGCGCTCAAAGCTCTTGATGACGAAGTCGACGCCCTGCTGCAACGAAATCCAGAACCGCGTCATCCGCGGATCGGTGATGGGCAAATGGTCCGCACCTTCCGCGATCAGCTTGTTGAACAGCGGCACGATCGAGCCACGCGAGCCGACGACATTGCCGTAGCGAACCACGCCAAAGGAAGTGCGATGGCCGCCCGCCATGTTGTTGGCGGCGATGAACAGCTTGTCGGAGGCGAGCTTGGTTGCGCCGTAGAGATTGATCGGCTGCGCGGCCTTGTCCGTCGACAGCGCAATCACCTTCTCGATATCCGCCTCCAGCGCCGCCTGGATCACGTTCTCCGCGCCATGAACGTTGGTCTTGATGCACTCCATGGGATTGTATTCGGCGGCCGGCACCTGCTTCAACGCAGCCGCATGGACGACGAAGTCGATCCCCTTCATGGCCGTGCGCAGGCGCTCGCCGTCTCGCACGTCGCCGATGAAATAGCGCATCTCGGGTTGATCGAAGTCCTGCTGCATCTCGTACTGCTTTAGCTCGTCGCGCGAATAGACCACGACGCGACGCGGCTTGAAGTTCTTCAGGAGGCAGCCGACAAACTTCTTCCCGAACGATCCGGTGCCTCCGGTGATCAGAATGGACTTTTCGTTGAACATGTTCGCTCTTGCGTCGGACCGTCGTTTGCAGGAAAGGAGGAATGGCGCTGGTTACCACACGCTTCTGCCGCCGTCCATGACGAGGTTCTGTCCGGTCATGTAGCTCGAGGCATCCGAGCACAGGAACTGGACTGCGGCCCGATACTCGTCGACATCAGCCATGCGGCCCATCGGAATCAGGCGGGTGAGACGTTCCACGAAGGCGGGATCCTGGTTGTTGAAGACACCGCCCGGCGAGATCGCGTTGACGCGCACGCCGTGGTCGGCCCAGTACGTCGCCAGATATTTCGTCAATCCGATCAGCCCGTGCTTGATCACTGAGTAGGTCACGGGCTTCACCGGCTGTTCCTCTTCGCGCGTTACATGCGGCTGGCGGTAGAGCCGCTGGTCAGGCGCGATCACGCCGAGATCGGAGGCGATGTTGAGGATCACGCCGCGGCCGCGCCTGGCCATCTGGCCGCCGAACTCCTGCGCGCACAGCATCGCGCCGGTCAGGCCGACGGCGATCTCGGTCTGCCATTGCGGCACCGGGAACGCTTCGAAGCGCGAGGAGTGCATGACGCCGGGGCTCGACGTCACCTTCGGATCGATGGCGGCGTTATTGACGAGAATGTCGACGGTGACGCCGCGGCCCGCAAGCTCTTCGCTGGCGGCGCGCACCGAGTCCTGCGAGGTGACGTTGAGCGCAAGCGCGATCAGATCGACGGAGGGCGTGCTCTGCTTCAGCGCAGCGATAGCTGCCTCGGCCTTCGCTAGGCCGATTTCGGTGACGACGACGCGCGCGCCCGCCTCGGACAGCGCAGCGACATGCTGTCGCCCGAGCAGGCCGCCGGCGCCGGTCACGAGCGCGGTGCGTCCGGTCAGGTCATAACGTGAGGAGGGGCTTGCCATCGGAAGGCTCCTGTTCAGCTGCGCAACTGGCCACCGTCGGCCACCATCACGCTGCCGGTGATGAAGGCGGCGCGAGGCGAGGCGAGAAACGCGACGAGGTCGGCGATCTCTTCCGGCCGGCCGAGCCGCCGCAGCGCCACTTCGCGTTGAAGCATGTCGTCGACGGTCTGCTTGTTTTCGGCGATCTTGCGCGCCCAGGTGCCATCCGGGCTCAGAATGTTGCCGGGGGCGACGGCATTGATGCGGATCCCCTCCAGCGCCAGCGGCCGCGCCAGGCCGCGTACCGTCGCGTTCAATGCCGCCTTCGCGGCATAATAGGTGACCGGCGCGCCAAGCGCCGCCATGCCGGCGATCGAGGAGATGCAGACGATGGCGCGGTCGGCGCTGCCGCGCGCCATCAGCGGCCGGGCCGCTTCGATAGTGTTGGTCGTCGCGAAGAAATTGAGGCCCATGACCCGCGACCATTCCGCCGCGGTTTCCTTGCCCGGCGGCACGGAGGCTCCACTGCCGACATTGCAGACAAGGATGTCGAGCCGGCCCCACTGCCTTTCGACGTCCTGCATAAGAGCCGCGGCAGCGGCCGGATCGGTGACGTCAGCGATGTGAACCGAACTGTCCGGGCCGACCACGGCGCGCGCCGCATTCAGGCCATCGGCGCCGCGTGCCGCCAGCGCGACCCTGGCGCCCTCCGCGGCAAGGCCTGCGGCTATGGCAAGGCCGATGCCGCGGCTCGCGCCGGTGACGAGGGCGACGCGATCGTCGAGCCCGAGCTTCATTGCGCAGCGTCCTCGATCCAGCCCACTGTCATGTCGCGATACCTTGCCAGCGCGCCAGAATGGTCGCCGTCCGCGGCGCGCGCGGTTTGCAGGATGTATTGTCCCTTGTAGCCGGACCGCTCGATCAGCCGGATCGTCTTGGCGAGATCGGCGTTGCCGGTGCCAAGCGGCACCGTGGTGCCGCCGCGAAGGCGATCCTTGATGTGCACATTGAGGATCCGCGGCGCATAGGCCTCGATCTCTTCAGTGCTGTCATAGCCGAGCGAGGCGCTGTTGCCGCTGTCGTAATTGATGCCGAATGTGTCGGCCGGAAAGGCCTCCATGAAACGGGCGAGCTCGCGCGGCGGAAGGTCGGATTCGAAGACGACCTTGACGTTCTGCCTTGCGAGCTGATCGCGGCGCGCGATCAGCACGCGCTTGAGCGTATCGCTCTCGCCGTCACGCTCGATCTTGCCGTTGTCCACCAGCGGGATCACGACGAATTCGATGCCGATCCGGCTGCAGGCCACAATCAGGAGATCGAGATCGGCAACGAGCGCATCGCGCGCGGTGCCATCGGCCTTCCAGAACGGCGCCTGCATGAAGCAATCGCCGGTGAGGCTTTGAATGCGCAGGCCGTTGGCGCGCGCCAGTGTGACGATCTCGCTCTGGCCGGCTTCGGTCGTGAGCGGATTCTCCCGCAGCCGGTCCTGGTCGATGGTCCATTCCATCCGCGTCAGGCCAAGCGCTTTCGCGCGGGGAAATTCCTCGCGCCATTCGCTCCAGGGGAAGGCCTGGATCTTGCCGTCGACGAGAGCCGACAGGCGCCCCTGCATGAAGCCGATGCGTTGCAGCGTTGCGGTCACGATTTGTTATCCGTGCTGATGGCAAGGCCTTTGGCGATCCAGCCGCCGTCGACGAAAATTTCCTGGCCGGTCACATAGGCTGATGCGTCCGAGGCGAGGAAGATGGCGGCTCCGACCATGTCGGCCGGCTGTCCCCAGCGGCCGAGCATGGTGTGGCGGCGCCGCTCCTCGTGCATAACAGGGTCGGCAAAGCTCTTCGCGGTCATCTCGGTTGCGACATAGCCTGGCGCCAGCGCGTTGACGCGGATGCCGTCGGGCGCATAGTCGCCGGCGAGCGCGCGCGTCAGGCCGGCGAGCCCAGCCTTCGCCGCGACGTAGCCGGGATTGCCGGGAAAGCCGCGGATCGAATTGATGCTGGTGACGTTGATGATCGCAGCTGCTCCCGCGTTCTTCAGCAGCGGATAGGCGGCCAGGATGGTGGCGTAGACGCCCGTGAGGTCGGTCGCGACGGTGGCACGAAAGCGCGCGAGCTCGCTTTCGGCGCTTTGGGCCGGAAGGCTTATGCCGGCCGCGTTGACCAGCGCGTCGATGCGTCCGCCTTGTGCGGCGATGGTGGCAAAAGCGCGCGAGATCGCGCCATCGTCGGAGAGATCGCAGGCCATGGCGGTCACGCCCTGCGGCGCGCTTCCCGAGCGGCTGAGGCCGAACACCGTGGCGCCGGCGTGATTCAGGCCCTCAGCGATCGCCGCGCCAATACCGCGCGAGGCGCCGGTGACGACGGCGATCTTGTCCGCGAGGGAGAAGGCGCTGAGATCAGGCATAGCCGTAACTGCGCATGATGGCGGCACAGAGCTTGACGTCTTCCGGGCGGTCGATCTGAAACATCTTGTGACGCTCCATCACGTGAAAACCGATCTTGCCACCAAGACGATTGTTCTGTTCGCGCAGGAGTGAGGGGATCAGGACGTAGAACGAGCCGTTTTCCAGGTAGCGCTTCTCGATCTGCTGCCGCATGCGGCGGTTGCGATAGTCGTAGTTGATCGGCTCCGGACCGCTTTGGCCGATGCGCCAGTTGAAATAATCCTCGACCTCGCAAACCGAGAGCAGACTGTCGAGATGCTCGCGATCGAACGTGTCGAGCGCCTGCTCGATGTCGCTGGGTTCGCGGATCGGCGATGTTGCCTGAAGCGCGACGATGCGCTCGAACCGGCCCAACTTTTCATCGATGGCGTCGAGCGCGTTCAGCCAGGCGGATTCGGAGGAGGCGAGGTCGCCCGAAATGTCGTCCGGACGCCGCACGCCGACCGCGCCGGCGGCCTCGGCCGCTTGCAGAATCCTGTCGCTGTCGGAGGACACCGCCACCACATCGACGCCACGTGCCGCGCGCGCCTGCTCGACGGTCCAGGCGATCAGCGGCTTGCCGCAGATGTCGAGCAGGTTCTTGTGCGGGATGCCCTTGGAGCCGCCGCGCGCGGCGATCACGGCCAGCGTCTTGCGCGGCATCAGATGTGCCCCTCGAGCCGTTCGAGCGCGGTCCAGAAGCCTTCACCCATGTTCTTGTGGCCCTGCCAGATCTCGGGAATGAAGGACGCGGTGGGAGCATGCTTGCGCAACACCCGTCCGACCTCGTCGAAGTCGATCTCGCCTTCGCCGACCTGCAAGCCTTCGCCGTCGAGCCCCTTGGCGTCGCCGAAATGCAGATGCGCGGTGTGCGGCCCGAGTTGGGCGAGACCTTGCGCGAAATCGAAGCCGAAATGGTTGGCGGCGAGCTTTGTGTGCGAGATATCCACGCACATGCGCAGGTCGTGTTTTGCGCAGAATGCGGACGACTCCTCGGGGAAGATAAAAATGTTCTGGTGGCGCTGGCCGCCGAAATGCCACGGGAACGGCGCCATGGTCTGCGGCGTCAGCTCGACGCCGTCCATGTCGAGCTCCTTCAGGCTCTGCGCGAAGATGCGATAGCGCTCGGCCTTCTCGTCCGGCGGCAGCGGCTCGTCCATGGTGAAGCCGCCGATATTAGCGACGATCGGCGGGCGCTTCGTCTTGGGAAAGAATTTTTTCAGGCCGCGCGTGATGTCGATCACCGCCTGCGTCTGCTCCAGCGAATAGCGTCGCAGCGCCTCGTCCGGCGTTGCGAGGTCCATCAGCTTGGACCCGGCAAACAGCTCCGGTGCATGCACCACGAAGCCAAGATCGTAGGTGCCGGACAGATAGGCCGCCGGATCGCGCTCCATGTCGCTGTAGCTGAGATGGAATTCGATGATGTCAGGCTCGCAGATCTCGAGAAAGCGCTCGGTGTCGTGATAGCGCACCGGCACGCCCCAGGGCCGGTCGAAACGATAGCGCCGCGCCTTCGCAGCGCCCTCGTCGAGGTCGTTCTGGAAGAAATAGTCGTCGGCCGCCATCCTCCGCTTCAGCGTCTTGCCGATAAGCGCCGGCATTTTCAGGGGCGACAGGCCCTGGCCGGGGCTCTTCACGGCGATGTCGTCGTCGGAGATCACCGTGCCTGGTTCGATGTCGCGCGCCGCGACCAGGCTCTTGGCGAGGTTCTCGCGGTTGATGAGCTCGCCCTGGCTGAGCGCGCGCTCGGCGAGCTTCTCGCCGCGCGCCGCCTCCACCTCGCGGATACCGGTGACGAGGGCCTTGAACTCCTCCGGCTCCAGGCTCGCGGCATGATCGGGGCCTTCCATCTCGCGGTCTAGCGTGATGTGGCGTTCGATCACGGCGGCGCCGAGAGCGACTGCCGCGGTCGAGACCGCTGTGCCGCGCTCATGGCCGGAATAGCCGACGAGCGGGTGGATCTCGCGCAGCGTCTCCATGAAGCGCAGATGGATGTTGTGAAGCGCGGCCGGATAGGTGCTCTGGCAATGCAGCAGCACGTAGCCTGCCTTGCGTTCGTCGAGGAAGCTCGCGGCGGTCTTGATCTCCTCGGTCGTGCTCATGCCGGTCGAGACGATCAATGTCTTGCCGGTCGCGGCGAGCTTGGCGAGCAGGGGAAGATTGGTGAGGTCGGCGGAGGCGACCTTGTAGGCGGAGACGCCAAAACCTTCGAGCACCGCGACACTCCGGGCGTCCCATGGCGTGCAGAGATACTCGATGCCTTTCGAGGCACAATAGTCGGCGATCTTCTTCTGCTGCTCGGTAGTGAGCTCGAAGCGGCGCAACAGGTCGAGCGTGTATTCGACCGCGAGGTCGTCGTCCTTTCCGGAAAGTGAGGAGGCGCGGTAGACCTCGTCGAGCTTGCGCATCTGGAACTTGGCGCAATCGGCGCCGGCCGCGATCGCCGCATCGATCAGTGCGATGGCGCGATCGAAATCGCCATTGTGGTTGTTGCCGACTTCGGCGATCACATAGCAGGGTGCACCGTCTCCGACGAGGCGATCGCCGATGCGGATCGTAGCAGCAGTCTTGTCGGACAAAGTCATCAACGGTCTCGTCTCATTCATCGGCCGCGCGGGAAGGAAAGCGCGATTTCCATGTCCTCAGGCCGCTTTCCTCGAACATTACGCGCGCGCAGCGAAGACCCCTTTGTTCCAGCGCGGAGATGAGCGGATAGCGCTCGAATGGGCGCACGAAAAACAGGAAGTAGCCGCCGCCGCCGGCACCCAGCAGCTTGCCGCCGACGGCGCCGTGGGACTTGGCAAAGTCATAGATCTCATCGAGCTCGTTTGATGAAATTTTGGAGCTGAACTTGCGCTTGGCCTGCCAGGCTTCGTCGATCAGCCGGCCGCAATTGAGGAGTTGGCCGCGAAGGAGATGCTTGCGAATCTCGCGCGTGACCTCCTTCTGCTTGCCGGCGGCGGCTATTGCGTCGGTCGTCTCGTGGTGCGCCTTCTGGTCACGATGGATCGCACCAGAGTCGTGGCCGGAACCGGTGTAGCAGAGCACCAGGCTCTCCTCGAGCTCGGCGATGATGTTGGGGTCGAGGCGCAACGGCACGATGGTGTTCTGGTCGGAGGAGAACTCCATGTAGTTGAAGCCACCGAACACGGTGGCGTATTGATCCTGCCAGCCGCCGGGGATGTTCAGCATCAGCCGTTCGGCCTGGAATGCCATCTCCGCGATCTCGTGGCGATCCCATTGGTCCGAACGGAATTCGTTGAAGCAACCGATGATGGCCGACGAGACCACCGCCGAGCCGCCGAGGCCGGAGCCGACCGGAAAATCTGCGGAGACTTCGAGCTCGAACCCATAAGCCGGCTTGATCAGGCGCACCACCGACTTGATCAGTGCAAGATCACCGCCGGTCCCGAGCTCGACGAGATCGCCAGCCTCGACCGTGCGGCGGAAGTCGTGCGAATAGATTCGGATGCGAGTATCGCTGCGGCGCCTCAGTGTTGCGTGGGCGTAGATCTTGATCGTGGCGTTGATCACCGCACCGCCATCATTCGCCACGAAATAGTGCGTGAGGTCGGTGCCCCCGCCGGAGAAGGAGATGCGGACCGGCGAGCGGGCGCGCGCGAAAACCTCGCTCTCCTCCGACAGGTTGAACAACTCGCGGCTGAATACGTCGACCAGCCGATTTTGGGCGTCGAGGATCGGAACCACGTGCACACGCTGATCGAGCAGTTTGAGGATCTGCTCGCGCGGTCCTCCGGAGCGCGCCCAGACGAAGTTGCGGTTGACACAGGCTGCCACCTGGTCGCGGATCGTGACGCCTGTCAGCATCCGTCGACGGATGTCGCCGTCGGTTACCGCGCCGACAATTCGCCCGCCCGCGTCCTGCGCAAAGAGAATGCCGAGCATATTCGCATTCAGGCGCCGGAAGGCTTCCTCAATCGTTTCGGTCTCCGCGATGGTGACGTGGCTCTTGTCCGCCAAGGTTTCGGGTCCAAAAAGTGCAGGTAATTCCGGCCCTTACCGGGGGCGGCGAGCGGTTGATTTCGTTAGATACGGCAGGGGGACAGATGATGCAAGTTTCTCGCGCACCAAAGGGTTGATTCAAAGCCATGCTGAGCCCGTTCGGGTCAAAATTGTCGATCGTTCGGTCTGGAACCGCGGGATCCCGCGGAGGCAGCAAAATGCAACCCGATTCAGGGTGCGCCTTGGTCAGAGACCAGAACTGGCTGTTGCGAGAATCCCTATCGTGCCACGCACGGTTGAGCAACCCGCCGGTATTAGGGTGTAGAGGGACGGCACCGGCGTAATGTCAGGCCGGCCATGCCGCGCCAAGGCCCCCGGCGTCTCGCTGCTCGTGGCTATGAATTGTCACCGCAACAATTGTTGGAGGGACGGGCCGGTGATTACCTTCTCGGCGACCTCTTGTTTGACCCCCACGATCAATCGGATCGGAGTGGGAAACACACTCCGGAAGCGGCTATCGGGCGTCAAGGTGAGCGTCATCTCAGATGATCCAGCTGGCAAATCCATTGTTGCAGAGATGGCATCTGCTCCAAGCGTATGAATTTCAACCGGTGCATAGTCCGACCGGAGTTGACGAACGGTGGTCGCAATTGCTTTTCCGGCCAAAACGACGATGTAGCGTCCCGCCTGAGGCGCCACCATTGCGATCGAAAAGTTGGGCTCACGATATGTCGCCGCGCCGAAGCCAATTCTGTCAGGATCCGACCGGGAAGTGGTGTCCCAAAGCATGCTGCCGCCTCGGTCGTAGATCAGTTTCAGGCCGAGCCGCTTGGCTTGCTCAACCATCGTATCGGCCGGAGGGCCTTGAAGCAGGGCAAGCAGTTTGATGCGATAGAGCGCCAGCACATCGGTAGCGGCGTAGGCGTCGATCAGGTCGAGGTGCCCCGGAGCAAGTTGTTTCGGCGTCTCGTCACAGAGTTTTGCCTTCGTGTGCATGTCGAATTGCGGATAGGCGGGAAACAGACTGCAGAAGACGGCGACACGATCCGCGTAAAGATCATGCCACATAATATAGCGCGGGTCTGGTACGAAGCTGGGAACGCTCGATACCGCCAACATCAAGCCATTTCTGTAAGCTTGCTGCGGGTAGTCGTATTCCGGGGGAACAAGCAACCGGCTGCCAGACGGAAGCAAGGCGGTCTGTTCTCGAAGCTGATCGAGAAATGCCGATGCCCCCGGCGGCAAGGAACGTGCTCCGCTGTAGCTCTCGACGGAGCCGACTGTTTGGCTGATTGCCTGAGGTAACGGATAACGCACGACCCACAAATTCCTGACAACCCCGATCAGCAAAAGCGGTACGACCAGGCCAATCACAATCTTGCGGCTTAGTGAGGATCGAACGGCAAGCGAAAAGCCAGCAAATAGGGCAAACGGGATAATGGCGTTGGTCCAAAATCGGTAGGCATGGCTGTTGAGTCCGAACGTTCCGAGCCCCATGCCCACGGAGACGAGCAACATGACGGACAACCAGATCAGCCTGTCCGGCCCGCCAAGCTTGCGAGCGTTCAGAAGGACGATCACAACTGACGCGATATAGACGAGATGAAACAGGATAAATTCAGTCGTCGGGACCCTGGCGTAGGAGTCGACCTCCTCAAAGCGTCCGGCTTGAAGCGACAGCTGCCAAATTTGAAGCGCATATGGCGACGCCACGATTGCCGCGCCGACGCCATAAACGGCGGTGAATCGCATACTGCGCGCATCCACCAAGGAGGTCAGGAAACAAGTGGACCAGAATATCACGAAGCTGAGCATGGAGAGCCCGACCATCTCGCCTCGCACGATCATCAAGATCAGGACGATGAGGATCAAGCTGGCCCGAGCCGTGGCGTTACCAATTCGTCCGGCCCGGATCAGACTGGCGATCCCGTCGGCGGCGACGTAGACGCTTACGGTGGTCGCGAGCTGAAGAAAGGTGAGTGTGTGGGCAAGGCAGGCCATGCCGAGCAGAGCGCCGGCGAAAAAGGTAACGATTGCGCGGTCACCTCTCTTCGCGCAGTAAAGAGATGCTAGCACTGGAAGAAACAACGTCCATCCGAAATCCTGAGAGGACGCTACTCCCATGCTCTCCGCAGGCGGAATCAAGTTGCCGCTCGCCTGTGACACGCCGGAAAAAGGCGCGAGAACAGGATAGAGGTAGTGGACGAATGGCGTTTCTCCAGCTCCGACCACCAGCAGGGCCATGAACAACCCAACGCCACGCTCGATGTCGAGCGCGCGCATGGACAAGTAGGCTCCGAGAAACAGCAGCGTTAAGAGAAGCGGAACATAAATTACCGCCTGTGCCTCAAAAGGAGGAAGGCCAGTCACATGAGCAATTAGATTGATCAGCCAGTCGGAGAGAAAATTGTAGTAAGTCGGAAATTCTCCCGAATACGCGTCGGTCACAAGGGCGGCGCCGTGGAAACGTCCGTAGAGCGATAGGGAGACCGATTCAATGTGTCGAACGGTATCGGGGTTGCCGTGCCAGAAGTCCGCGATTTGCGGCCCGGCGAAGATGTAGATGAAGAGACAAATGAGAGCAAACAGGCAAGCCCAAACAAGGTTAGGTTGATTGCAGCGGGTCACGTTCCTCGTCCTGGCGTCAAAACTGGTTCTAAAGCCCGCTCTTCGAATTCGCGAAACAGCGCTGAACTCTAAGGCAGGTAGCAAATCTGTGGTTCTAGCGCCACCTTTTGATTAAGGTTTCCCGATCGGGCTTTCCGCGAATGGTGGGGCTGTAACCCAATTTACTAATACAGCTCTTGATAGCGAACCTATTGCGCCGCCCAAGTTGAAGAATGACAACCGTTGTTGAAGTGAGGGCCAGCCCGATGATATTCGAACGACTGACACTTGATGGTGCGCTCCTGATCCGTCCGGATCGTCACGTCGACGAGCGGGGCTACTTCGCGCGGACCTACTGCCGGGAAACATTTCTGGCTCAGGGCTTGAAAGATTGCAGTCTGCAGTGTTCGACCTCGTTTAATCTGCGCGGCGGTACCCTCCGCGGACTACACTTGCAGCGCGACCCCCACGGTGAAACCAAGCTGATTCGTTGCGTTCGCGGCCAAGCCTATGATGTCATCGCCGATGTTCGCGCTGGTTCAGCCAGCTATGGCCGGTGGCATGCAGTGCATTTGAGCGAGGAGAACGGAATTAGCCTCTATGTCCCCGCCGGCTTCGCGCACGGGTTCATGACCCTGGTGGACGAAACGGAGCTGCTCTATCAGATGGCCGATCCTTTCGTTCCAGAATCGGCGGCAGGCATCGTCTGGAATGATCCCGATCTCGAAATCAGCTGGCCATTCGAGCCGATCGTCATTTCAGCGAAGGATCGCTCGCTGCCGACATTGAAGACGTGGCGCGACGCAGGCTAAGCGAAAATCGCGACTCTTCTGCGCCACGCGTTCTGGCGATCGAGGATCGGTATGCTGACAGTGGCGGTGGGCCGCCATCCGGCCGTTTGGAGCTCAGCGAATCCGCTTGAGGTACCCGTCTGGGGCCACGGTGATCAGCAGCTTGTGCTGGATGCTTTTGTCGATTTCAAACTCCGGATGACGTGCAAGGAAATCCCACGCCGCAGTCTTTGCATTGTTGCCTCTGCTCCAGGGACGATCAGCGAAGGCGTCCTCCGGCATATCCTCGATGACGGTATCAAACACGATACAGTAGCTTCCAACCGTCGTCAGGTCTGCGTAGGCCTCCAGCTCGGCAAGCACGTGGTCGTGCGTGTGGTTGCTGTCGAGGATCACGAGCACGCTGCGTTTGCCGGCAGCCCTCGCTTTGACCGCAGAAACCACTTCGGGTGCGACGCTAGAACTCTGGATCATGGATATTCGTCGTGCCAACGGATGGGCTTCAATCGCCGCGCGGTTGTGCGCGCGGATATCGATGTCGATGCCCAGCACTTGCGCATCTTGCGGTCCGCCCGAAATCGCGTTCAGCTCCAATAGCGACGCGGATAAAACCAGCGAGCCGCCGTGGGCGATGCCGGTTTCGATAACAAGATCAGGCTTGACCGACCAGATGATCTCCTGGAGGGCAAGGACGTCCTGCGGATATTGGATGACGGGACGTCCCATCCATTCAAAATGGTAGGAATATTTTGCACGATTGGCGCGATCCATCCACGATCTCGTCGCAGCGGCAAGCTCGGGATCGGTGCCCATCAGGGCAATCTCATCGGCGCATTCGCGCTTGAACTTCTCATGCTCGCTCATCGCGACTTCCTTTTGATATCGACGCGGACTTCATACACGTCACCGCCGTCTGTGAAAGTGCATGCGGGATAGCCTGGAAACGTACGGGCGCGGATCCGGTTCAGCAGATCGCGCGCCTCGCAGGTCTGGTCCAAAATGATCGAGCTCGCCGGCTCCAGCTCGTATCCGCGGTGGAACGTGCCGATCGCCAGGTTCTGCTGCCGTGTCTCGAAATCCAGGCTGCGGAGCCGGGGATAGGTTTCCTGAACCAGCGTCAACATCGCATCCGTCGCCTTGCGGTACAGCGATTCGCCGGTATCTTCCCAATCGTAGGGAATTTCGAGCTGCGCGACGATATCGCCGCTGTCCACCCCTTCGTCGACCATGTGCAGGCTAACGCCGAAGGGCACGCGATCGACGATCGACCAGAAATTGTAGTGTTTGCCCCTGCCGTAAGGCAGCAGACTAGGGTGGGTATTGATAAAGCCGCGTCGTGGCAGCCGGAGCAGCGGCTGCCGGATGAGTTTCGGCCACCACGCAAGCAGACCTAGATCGAAGGTGAGTCCTTCGCTTGCGGCAAAGCGCGAGACCTGCTCGGAGGACTCAAACACCAGCGTGCGCAGCTGCGCATTGCGGGCACTCGCAGCGATATCGTTGTCGTTCGTGGTGACCACCAGCGCAATATCGCTCCTATGATGGGCAACAAGCCAGAGGGCAACTTCAGAGCCGACATGGCCATCGGCAAACAGCAAGAGCTTGATCAATGTCTCACTCCTCTCGCAACATTCCGCGCGCCACCGCAATCACGCGATCCTGGTCCTCTGGCGTCATGTCATGATAGCTCGGCAGGTTGATCGCACGGTGGGGGATGTCGTGCGCATGTCTGTTGTCCGGCACGTCGTCGAACATCGACAGTGACGACAGAGGATGGAAAAACACGCGGGCGTCGATATTGTTCGCCGCGAACGCCGCAACCAGCTTCTCGCGTGTGACTCCGCTCGATGGGTCGAACACAACGGTGGGCATCCAGGCGCCGTTGATGATGTTGGTTGGCTCCGGGTTCATCCGCACACCGGGCAGACCCTGCAGGCGGTCACGGTAATAGTGGAAGATCTGCTGCTTGCGACCGGTCAACTCGGCAATACGCTCCATCTGAGCGCAACCCATGGCGGCCTGCACGTTTGACATCTTGTATTTGAATCCGACGGTATCGGGCCAAAACTGTTTGGATTGCGTGCGCGATCTGCCGTGGTTTGAGAGCGTCAGCACCCGCTCGTAAAGCGCGCCGTCGTTCGTCACGAACATGCCGCCCTCGCCAGTTGTAACCGTCTTCGTGCCGTGAAAGGAGAACGCCCCGAAGGCGCCCATGCTGCCTGCGCGTTTGCCGAAATATATGGAGCCGATCGCTTCCGCAGCGTCCTCGATCACGGGAATGCCGTGTTTCTCGCCAATCACGAGGAGGCGGTCCATGTCGCACAGGTTGCCGTAAAGATGGACGGCCAGGATAGCTTTCGTCTTCGGCGTAATCGCAGCCTCTACCAGATCGGGATCAATGCACCAGCTGTCCGGTCGGATATCGACAAACACCGGCTTGGCGCCGAGATGAATGATCGGCGCGGCTGACGCGATCCAATTGGTGTCGGCCATGATGACTTCGTCGCCGGGGCCAATCCCAAGCGCTGCCATCCCCATATGCAGCGCGCCGGTACAGCTGGACGTAGCAATCGCATACGATGTGCCTAGGTGGGCCTTAAAGGCGGCTTCGAAGCGATTGATGTAGTCATAGCAGCGCTCGCCCCAACCATTTGCGGCGGCGTCCGTAGCGTATCGGACTTCCAGCTCGGTAATGGAGGGTTTGGTGTAGAGAATACGCGATGGCTTGGTTGTATCCATGCTGGCTTGCTCCGAAATGCGACCCATCAGAGCCGGTTCTGAAGAACGAAGACAGGATCGGGTCGATCGGATGCGTGCTTGTCATTGGGGCCGGCGGGCCAATGGATCATCACGTTACCTCTCGGCTAAGACCTGCCATAATGAGGCCTGTCATGGTTTCCGGTCCAGAGAACCTCGATCGGTTGGCCGCTCACGGCTGTGGCACCGCCATCGGTCCCTTGCTGAATCGAGTGCTCGATAATGGCCAGTGGCTTATCCTTGACCTGATTGTAGATCCGCTGCACGTAGAATCCCTGAATTGCAAATAGAAACGACACGGTGGCCATCGTTCCTAGCTGAAGCAGTGCCAGTGTCATGAATCCGAGCGGCATTGGCCTGTCGCTTGTGATCCAGGCGAATAGATAGACACACACCAGCACGCTTGCTGCAGCCACCAGCAACAGCCCCAGATAGCTTGAGAGCCGCAACGGAATGGTAGTGTGATTGGTGATGCCGTCGATTGCCAATTTGAAGAGCTGTGAAAGACCGAATTTCGATTGCCCATGTGCTCTCGACGAGCGCTCGTATGTTATTCCGATCTGCTTCAGGCCAAGACTGGCGATCGTGCCGCGCAGATAGGGATCATTGTCGTGCAATGCGCAGACCACGTCCACGACTTGTCGGTCCAGTAGACGGAAATCACCGGCGTCGTGCGGCAGGGCATCATCGCTCAGATGATTTATGAGACGATAAAAAGCCATCCGCGCGGTTTTCGTCGGCAGATCTTCCTCGGGGCGCCGCCGCACACCATAGACAATGTGATACCCCTCTTTCCATTTCCCAAGGAACTCGAGCAGAAGCTCGGGCGGATCCTGCATATCGGCATCGATTTGCGCGACCGCATTGCCTCGTGCCTTGTGGTAACCGACGAGAATAGACTTCTGGAATCCAATATTGCGCGAGAAGCGAAAGATGCGAATGGTGAGTACGCCGGGATCGATCTGAAGCGCCTGCTGCTTGAGCTCTTCAAGCGTCTTGTCGGCAGAGCAATTGTCGTTGGCCACGATCTCGGTTGCCATATCGAACTCTTCGCGGATGCGCCGGGCCAGCGCGGATAGCCGCTTGAACAAGGGTTCGATGTTCCCTTCCTCGTTCAGGGCTGGAACAATAATGGAGACCAGACCGGCCATCACGACCTCACCACGTTCAGCTTCTTGAACCAGCAAATGACTCCCTCAATCGGATCGCGACTCGCGGCAAGATAAGGGCTGCGCTGATAGATGCTTTCGAACACTTCGCCATGAGAATGGATCTTGGAACCGATTTCCAGCAGATCAATTTCGTTGAAGTATTTGAAGACGGCAGAGGCGAGGTCACGCAGGCGGATCGGCTCCGCGGAGCTCAATTCGATCATTCTATCCCGACCGCCCCCGGAGAGAAACGAGCAGATGCTCTCCGCGATATCCTGGACATGATGATATTCGCGCAGCTGCGTTCCGCCGCTCATCCTGAACCGCTCCTTCCGAAGAAGCGCTTCGAACATCTGACCGGCGAACATGAAGGGATGGGGCCTCTTGCTTCCACCATAGAGCGTGTGCAGCCGGATATGGTGCCAGTGCAATGCGTTGCCTGCACCGGAGAGGGCCTCAAACATACGGGACTTGGACGCCAGATAGGCATTGGATGACGCCAGCGCACCATGACTTTCGAGCACCGATCCGATCGTCACCAAGCGTACCCTGCCTGGCGGTGCCAAGTTGCCCAGAAGAGCATAAAGGCGCCGTGGAAACTCGACGTTGATGGCCTCGATAATGGCGGGATCGGCGCCTGGATCGACTATGCCTGCCGCGCAAATCCAATCCTGCGCGACGCCAGGTACGAGCAACGATGAAACGGCTTGATGCCCGTTTCCTTCCAGTACTTGGCTGACGAAGCCACCGGTCGCAAGCTCGACGCGAGTTCCTGACCGCGCCTCGATTGCGGCTCTTAGCGCAGTACCGAGAAAACCCGAGTGTCCAATCAGTACAGCGTTGCGATTGGCGCCGTTCATGTCACCCTTGGATCAATCCGGCCTTGCGAGTCCCCCCGGGACCGTGCCCAAAAATGCGCGTTTTGCTTGAGCGACCGGGGAAATGGTTATAGAGGACTGCCTTTGACGTCAAGGTATGCCTTCATAGGAGGATCGATGAAGCGTTCGGGGAAGAGCAGTGACCTTGGGGTTATAATCCTCTGTGGCGGACAGGGTACGCGCCTGCGCGAGGAGACCGAGTTCAAACCGAAGCCGATGGTAACCATCGGGGGGCGCCCGATCCTCTGGCACATCATGCGGATTTACAATCATTTCGGCTGCAACGATTTCCATCTTTGCCTGGGCTACAAGGCCGAAATCATCAAGAACTACTTCCTGAACTATCGATCGAACACCGGCAGCTATCGCGTCCACCTGGCCGACAATCACGTCGAACACCTCGGCTCACCGGAGCGGGTGGAGAACTGGCGAGTGTCCTTGATTGATACCGGTATCGAGACCTTAACGGGAACGCGCGTGAAACGCGCGCTTGGCGTTCTCGACGGCGAGCGCTTCTTTCTGACCTATGGCGACGGCGTGGCCGACATCGATGTTGATCGCCTGCTCGAGCATCATTTCGCTTCGGGCAGGCTGGTGACGGTCACAGCGGTCCGACCGTCTTCAAGGTTCGGCGAACTCGATCTCGAGGGGGATACCGTGCGCAGCTTCGTCGAGAAGCCGCAAGTGGGGTCCGGCTGGATCAACGGTGGCTTCATGGTTTTCGAGCGGTCGGCGTTCGAAATGCTCGCGAGTGACGGCAACGATCCTCTCGAAACGTCTGTGCTCGAAACGCTGTCCCGGGAAAACCAGGTCAGCGTGTATCGACACAGCGGTTTTTGGCAATGCATGGACACCTTTCGCGAGATGCAATTGCTCGAGCAGTTGTGGGCGGAAGATCGGGCCGCCTGGCGCATGTGGAAGTCATGACCGAAGCCGGTGAGGTTCTGGATCGCCGCTTCTGGAACGGGAAAAAGATACTGCTGACGGGGCACACGGGCTTCAAGGGCGCGTGGATGACCATGTTGCTCCGCAGGCTCGGAGCGCGCGTTGCAGGGGTGTCGCTTGAGGCCGAAAACCCGAGCCTGTTTGAACAGGCTGGGCTGGCAAAACGCATCGAAGCTCATCACGTGGCCGATTTGCGGGATTTAAAGCAGATCCAGGCCATCGTGGATGCAGAGCGGCCCGAAATCGTCATCCATCTCGCCGCCCAGTCGCTGGTCCGCTTCGCATATCGATTCCCTGCCGTCACCTTCGACACGAATGTGATGGGCACCGTCAATCTGTTCGAAGCATTACGTGCGCAGAAATCGGTGCAAACAGTTCTGACCACGACGACCGACAAGGTTTATCATAACCAAGAGCTTGGGCGGCATTTCATCGAGAGCGACCGCTTGGGCGGCCACGATCCCTATAGCGCGAGCAAGGCTGCCACCGAGGCGGTCATCGCCGCCTATCGCGCCTCCTATCAGCAGCCTAATGGCGTGATTTCTCTGGTGGCGCGGGCCGGCAACATCGTCGGCGGTGGCGACTGGGCCCACGACCGCCTGATCCCGGACGCCGTTCGCGCCGCTTTTAGCCACACTCCATTGAGCGTTCGAAGCCCGTCATCGACCCGGCCTTGGCAGTTTGTGCTCGATGCTCTGGTCGGCTACCTAATGCTGATCGAAACTGGCGCCCGACAAAAGCAGATAATCGCTGATCCCAACGACGCTGCGTACAATTTCGGCCCGCTGCCCGATCAACCAAGCGCGGCGGTCTCGGAGGTCTGCAGCTGGATTGCCGAGATCTGGCCCGAGCGCTTCAGCTGGAACGTCGTCGCCGCCAATAGTGCAATGAAGGAAAGCAAGCTCTTGCAGCTCGACTCCCGCAAAGCGGTCGACGTCTTGGGATGGCAGCCTCGCATGTCCTCCCGCGAGGCGGTCATTGAAAGCATATCCTGGTATAAAGCCGTCCATTCCGGCAGCGACCCATACGAGCTTTGCCAACAACAGATTGAGCATCGACTTGCCCCCGTCCGTACTTCGATCTAGCCATTGCCGCTCCTGCGGCGCGGAACTGCGCCAGGAAATCATCGATTTTGGCGCGATGCCGATCTCCAATGCGCTGCTGCGTCCGCAGGACGTCGCTGCGGGTGAAAGATTCTATCCACTGCGAGTCATGGCTTGTGAGGCATGCCATTTGGTCCAGCTCGCGGAAGACCTGCCGGCCGATACTCACTTCCACGGCAACTACGCTTATTTCTCATCCTTCTCTAATTCATGGCTGGCGCATTGCGAGGCCTTCGCCGATGAGGCCATTCGACGCTTTTCCCTGCAGGAAGGAGATGTCGTCGCCGAAGTTGCCTCCAACGACGGTTATCTCCTGAATTTCTTCAAGAACCGGGGGATGCAGGTATTTGGCGTCGAGCCATCGGAAAATGTTGCCAACGCGGCACGTCAGAAGGGCATCCCGACCGAGACCGCGTTTTTCGGATTAGAAACCGCTGAGCGGCTCGCAGCCGGTGGGCTGAAACCCAAATTGATGGTGGCGAACAACGTATTTGCGCATGTTCCCGACCTGAATGACTTCGCTGCAGGCTTTGCCCGGCTCTTGCAGGGCGAGAGTGCGCTAACAGTTGAGGTGCACTACTTTCTTTCGCTGATCAAGAACTCGCAATTCGATTCATTTTACCACGAACATTACAGCTACTATACTGTCCGCGCTGCGGTGGAGCTTTTCAACCGGCACGGTCTTCGCGTTTATGACGTCGACTTTCTGCCGACGCACGGAGGCTCGATACGCTTGTACGTCTGCCGCGAGGCGGCGTCCTTTGCGCAGTCTCGGCAGCTGTCCGAGACGCTGTCGCGTGAGCGCACCGATTTCTCTGCGGCAATTTTGGGCGCCGCCGCCTTTCGGGATCGCATCGATCGCATCAGCGATGATCTACGCCGCTTCCTTATCGACGCGCGTCGCTCAGGACGCAAGGTTGCCGGCTTCGGTGCGCCCGCAAAGGCGACCACGCTGCTGAATCACGCGCGGATTACAAGGCACCTGCTGCCGTTCACCGTCGATAGTAATCCCAGCAAGCAGGAACTGCTCATCCCGGGTGTCCATGTACCGGTTTTTGCGCCGAGCATTCTCGACAGTGAATGCCCGGACTTCGTGCTGGTGTTGCCGTGGAATCTCCGGGAAGAATTGTTGCGGCTGTTCGCGGCACGTCGTGAGCAAGGCACCAAAATCGTGTTCGCCGTACCTGAGCTTGAGATCGTTTAGCGATGCCTGGATCAAACAAGACTATTCAGGTCTATATTCCGGTCTACAACGATATTCGCTTCCTGCCTGACGCTGTTGCATCCGTTTTGATGCAGCAGGATGTCGACGTCGAGGTGATTGTCAGCGACAATGCAAGCACCGATGGGACGTCGGAATGGCTGGCAAACGCAGCCTCGACCGAGCCTCGCCTCGTGGTTCACCGCAATCGTGAGAACCAGGGGATGATGAACAACATCAATCGCCTTGGCGAGTTGGTCACTGCCGATTATTACATGTTTCTTTGCAGTGACGACCGCCTCGGCGCGCCTGATGCACTGAGCAGCGCGTTCAAGGTAATGATGGATGCGCCTGACGTCGTGTCGGTGTATTGCGACATGCTTTACATCGATGGCCTGGGTAGGACGCTGGCGGCACGGCGCTTCGACCGCGTCGGCCGCTTCGACACAGCCGCCACGCTGAAGGCCTCGATTATCTCGGGCAGGAATCTATTCGGTATTCCGCTGCTACACCGCCGGTCAGCAGGAGGTGCCATCACCTATCCCGAACATTTCAGCTACCTCGCGGACGTGTATCATTCGGCCAAATGCGCCGAGCATGGTTCACTGTTTCATTTGCCGCGACAGCTCATTCACAATCGATACTCGGGGGGCAATGCGACCGGCAAGCTCTATCGTTTGAGCTTGCTGCAGTTCAATGCATTGGCCGACGACTTCGGCATCAAGCTGTCCCGGACTGAGCGATTGCTGCAACGGCTGCAAACCCATAAGACGGTACTGAGCAAGGCAGCGTTCATGCGCTACGCCGGCTGGCGCTCGCGGCGAAGATGAGGAATGGGCTCGCGAACGTGCTGATCACTCAACGGTTGATCGAGGCGTCGGCTTCGAAGCTTGGTGGAGACGAGTCGCACATCACGCTGACCTCGAGTCCCATTTACTTCTCGGCTGTTTTCGGGTGGAGCATGTCGGCGGTTTCGGCGGTCATGTGCGCCGTCGTGCGCATGCCGTTGGGCGGCCCTCATTGGTCCGTCTTCGTCAAGGCGTTCCTGCTGGCTGCCGCGATCATATCCTGCGCAACCGTCCTGACCATCAGATGCGTCGAACAGCGGCGCAGTGGCTATGCTCCGGTGCTCCTGTCCACGCTCGCGGTGATTTTCCTGCCATGTCTGGCCTGGTTGATCGGAGCAGCGACCGACATCGTCGCCTACCCCTTGCTGTTAGGACTGGTGGCATTCGGAGCGCGACAGGTCATAGCCGCCCGCGATATGCCGGGCAGTCGATTCATGCTGGCGCTGACATGCGGCTGTGTCGCCGGCGTTGGTTATTTTTTCGTGGTGAATTCAAAGGGCTATGCGACTGTTCTTACGCCGGAGCAGGCCGTGGTCGGTACCCAGCATCTCGACACGCTCTTCCACGCTGCGATCGCCAACATGCTGCTCAAGTATGGCGCTCTGAGCTTCGGGCTCGATGGGCTAACTCCGATCAAATACCATGTGCTCTCACACATATGGCTGGGCTGTCTCGGCATATGGCTTCGTGTCCCCACGCTCGACGTCTATTATATCGGCGCTCAGATCGTTGCTATTCCGATGTTGCTTTTCAGTCTGGCGTTGGCGGTCCACCTGCTGCGGCCACGGAAAACCGGATCGGACGATGGCGCGCTCATCACGTTGGTTCCACTTTTGCTCCTGTTCGCCGCCGACCTTTGGGGATGGACGTCCTATCTCGTCTCAGAGTCTTACTTTGTGTCGATCATCCTGCTTTTGCTCGCGTTGCCGTTGTTGGCAGAAATTGCCGCGGACGAGTTTCGGTTGCGTCCCAGCTTACAGATCTCGGGACTCGTCATCACCGGAATCCTGATCCAGCTCTCAAAGGTTTCCGTAGGTGTTATATTTTGGGGTGGTACCGGTTTTTTGCTCTGGCGGCAGCAGGGCTTGACACTTCGGGCCCTGATCAAGCTGGCTCTGCCAATTCTCCTGCTCGTCGCGCCGCTCGCCGCGATCTTTTCGCCGGATGCAGGCTCATATTCTCGCGGGTTTAGCCCCATTCGTTTCGTCGTGGATTATCCGCGCGGCGCATGGCCGAACATCGCGGCACATCTCGTGCTACTATGTGCTGCAGCGAAGGTATGGTTATCGGGCTCTGCGCGCGATAGGAAAATCGCGGAGACGTTTGTCATCATCATGGTCGGTTGTCTTCTGCCGGCCCTGCTGCTCGACATCTACGATACCGCCTACTATTTCGTAAATGTAGGGACATGGGGTTGCATCGTATTTGTAAGCGCCTACGGCCCGGTCATTTTTGGTGAACGCGGGCTTCGCCTTCTGACGCCTGGCATTGTCATTCCGGCTATCGTTCTCGTGGCGCTGGCTACCGGCGAAAAGAGGAGTAGCCTCAAGAAGGTTGCGCTCCAGTTCGAAGACCTCCGAACGCGAGTGCGGACGTTGAACGGAGAAGGTGTCGGCACGGACATAAAGACATGGCAAGGCCTTCTTGAACTCCTGGCTCCTGGCCATCCCGCGCGCGCAGCGCTGGCGGACGACGTAAAGCGGACATCCGGAGCGCAGGCGAAGCAGACATTATTGTCCGTAGGGCTGGCGCAGGATCGCCATGCCGCCGTATTCGTACCTCCCGACAATTCGGCCTACTGGAGCACTTATGAGGATTGCCGCGGCGATCCCTTTTTTGTTTCCGCGATAATCGGCGTGCCGCTGCTAAAGGGTCTCACTCCATCTGCTCTCAAATGCGGCCTTTATTCTCCTCCCGTTTATGCACCTGATGCTAGCTCTGCCCCAACGACGGACATCCAGCTCTGCTTGAGGGCTGCCAAATCGAAACTGACAACGGTAATCGTCCTGGGGGCCCCGACCGTCGCGCGCAAGATCGACTGTCCGCGTGAGTGACGCTGGTTATTTTGGCATCGACGACACCGCAGGTTCATAGCTCGGGGCGTCGTCGTGTCGATGGTAGCGAGAAGCCGATCTCGAAATTTTTCCCATGCTATGGGATGATTCCGCCCCTTTTCGGCGGACTCTGACCTCGCTAGAAGCAAGCGGTTGCCCGCCAGCCGTGCCGTAGCTATGCAGATCTGGGCGATTGCGGCAGCTGACGGTATGGCGGTTGTCGTGGGTGCCGATTGCGGGCGGACGTGGCGCTGCGACAGTGATCCGCGATTTACATTGCCCTCAGTTTCTATAGAAGGCCAGACGGAGGTATGCACGAATGTACGTAATTGGGATCAGCTCCGGCATCAAGCACGGCCATCATGACGGCGCCGCCGTCCTGCTGCGCGATGGTGAGTTGATCGCGGCCGCCGAGGAGGAGCGCTTCACGCTGGCCAAGCACGCGCGGGGCGAGCTACCGCGCGGCGCGATCGGCTTCTGCCTCAAGCAGGCCGGTATTACCATGCGCGACGTCGACTGGATCTGCTCGCCGCTGAAGACCTACACAAACTACACGCAGCGCCTGACCGAGTACTTCAAATATCAGTTTGGCCATAGTCCCAGGATCGAGCTCTACGACCATCACATCTGTCATGCCGCGAGCTCGTTCTATGGATCCGGCTTCCCGGAGGCGACGGTTGCGTGCTTCGATTTCTCCGGCGACTCCAGCTCCGGCCTCGTCGCACATGCGCGCGGCAACGACTTTCGCGTGCTGACGCGGTTCGGCCGCCACAACAGTCTCGGTCTTTATTACGGGATGCTGACCCAGTATCTCGGCTATCAGATGACCAATGACGAGTACAAGGTCATGGGTCTGTCCTCCTACGGCAGCCCCGAATATCTCGACAAGTTCGCCAAGCTGCTGCGCCCGAATGGCATCAATTACGAGCTCGATCCGGAGCTCGACAAGCGCCGGCGCGATGCGGACATTTTCACCAGCGATTTCTCGACGCGGCAGGAGCGCATCTTCACCGAGAAGATGGAGAAGATCCTCGGGCCGCGGCGCCTGCGCGGCGCGCCGCTCGACCAACGCATGACAAACATCGCGGCCAGCGGCCAGAAGCAGCTTGAGATTGTCACCACCGAGGTGATCAGGTCAGCGATCGCCGAGACAGGTTGCGGTGACGTCTGCATCGCAGGCGGCGTCGGGCTGAACTGCAAGATGAACATGGAGATTGCGGCGGAGCCGTCCGTAAAGCGTCTCTACGTACCGCCGGTGCCGCACGATGCGGGCGTGGCTCTGGGCGCCGCGATGATGAAATGCGCCGAGGCCGGCCACGCCATCGCGCCGCTGACCCACGCCTATTGGGGCCCGGAATATTCCAACGATACGATCCGGGAGACGCTAGACAAGATCGGCGCCCGCTTCGAATTGCTCGACGATCCCGTGGCGCGCTGCGTCACCGATCTGGCGGAGCAAAAGACGGTGGGTTGGTTCCAGGGACGCATGGAATACGGCCCGCGCGCCCTCGGCAATCGCTCGATCCTCGCCGATCCGCGCCAGGCCAGCATGAAGGACCGCATCAACCTCACGATCAAATATCGCGAGGAGTTCCGCCCATTTTGCCCGTCGGTACTGTACGAGCGCCAGGCCGACTATTTCGACGACGCCTTCGACGCGCCCTTCATGGTCGTGACCTTCCCGGTCAACGAGAAGGTCGCCGAGACCATGCCCGCAGTCGTTCACGTCGACAACACCGCACGCATCCAGAGCGTCCACGCCGATAGCAATTCGCTCTACAGCCGCCTGATCGGCGAGTTCGCGAAAGCAACATCGCTGCCCGTGCTGATCAACACGAGCCTCAACATCAACGAGCAGCCGACGGTGAATGCACCGTTGGAAGCTCTGCATACCTATTTTTGCTCCGGTCTGGACGTGCTGTATCTCGGGCCCTATCGGCTGTCGAAGCCATCGGGAATGGATCGGTCCGATCCTGGCTGAACGGGCCAATGGCGTCGTTCGCGAAGGGCACCGGGAAAGCAAAGAACATCCGGTGCTCCCAACAGGCAACGGGCAATCGAACAACGCGGATGTAGGGGCACGCTGACCCGCGCTGGCACACAAATCCGGCTTCTTCCAATAGGATTCCTCGTACGTCGAGGTCGTGGACGTGGAAGAGCAAAATCCTTTGTATACTAGAGAATTACAGACAGGCGAATAATGGGCATGCAAGCCAACCGTGACAATCGTCATCCCGCTCTGGTCTTACTTTGCCTGATCAGCCTCATCGGCGTTTTCGCTAGCCGTCAGTTCGTGGATCTGTGGCACGGACAAGTAGACACCGTGGGCCAGATCGAGTCGGTTTCGCTCTCTCTGTATGGTCGTTTTCATGGCGTCGCCCTCGTGACGGACGCCTACTCCGGCGAGTTCCCGACCTACTATAACTTTCTATCCGACTGGCTGATAAATGCGGTTGCGTGGGCGACTGGCCTTCCAACCTATTCAACTCAGGCCCTGATTTACGTTCCGTTTCTGATCGCATTCATGTTTCTTGGCACCTACTTCTCCGTCCGCGCAGTTGTAGGCGACCGGGGAGTTGCGTTGCTGTCAGCCGTTCTTGCCCTTGCGTCGGCCGAAACCCCGTTCGTTCACTATCTCTATGCTTTGCTTGAACCGTTCTCGGGGCTGCACGCGCCCACCGAAACGTTGATACCGCCAGCGCAAGCGATCGGCATTGCCTCTTCGCAAGATTTCGGTTGGGGCATGTTTCTTCCATCGCTCGCAGCGCTCTATTGCGCCAGACGACAAGGCGGAGTGTTGCTGACTTTGTTCGCAGGAGCGTTGCTTGGCGTCTGCTGTCTCGCCCACACGCTGACCTTTCTGCAGGTCGCGACGACGGCAAGTGTCTACGTCGCGTCCGCTACGATCGCAGCCCGTATCAGAGAGGGGCGACCGATCAATGCCCTCTTGAGAATTGCGGCAATGCTGGTGCTTACAACTGGTATCGCTCTTGTGAGCCAGAGAACCGGCGTATCGATGGTTAACTTCGCGGTTTATTGGTTCTTTTGCTTTATCATCTCGCTGACTGATTTGAGAAGTCTGAGCTTTGCCGCCGTTTATGGTTTTGCAGCCCTGGCCGTTGCGTCTCCCTATCTGCTTCAGGTCTGGCAGCTCGGATTGCAGGGCGGTGCATTCCAGTCCTACGATTCGCCTTTGCCCAAAACTGAATTCGTTCTGTTCCATCTCGGTTACATCCTTTGTGCCGTGCTCGTTTTCCTGAACGCGTCACGGCTCAAGCGTTCCGATGCCTTAATCTGGATTGCCGTAATGTTGATCGTCTCGATCGGGATGGGTTACGGCAAGATCTTTGGGTTTCAGAGCCATGAATACCGTTTTCTAACCAACGCCATTCTCCCATTGGCGGTCGTCTCTGGTTTCATCCTGATCATTCAGCCGTCAGCCAGCCGCAGGATCGCAATTGTTGCGCTATTGCCCCTTCTCATGCTGGGCGTGCTCCGCAATCTGTGGGCGACGGCGGGCACATTGCCAGATCTGGTTGGCAAATCGGTAGGAGCCTTCACATATCTTGGTCGCGCAATTCCGTTGCCAGAGGGAGCTTCGGCGCTGCTGGACCGTGTTCGGACTCAAACAGCGGAATTGCCGACAGGGAGCCGTCTGCTCTTGCCACCGGAATACGAGTATCCGCAGCAAGCCTACAGAAACGGCTTGCTCCTCGCTGTTTCACGATTTCCAAGCTTTATTCCCGATCCGCGATACATCATGTGGAGGGATCTCTATGCGGATCGAGTTGCCGTGTTCTGCAGCCTTTTCCCTGCCTATCAACATCTCGACGCGCACACGTCGTTGCGGCTGTGCGACGAAACGCCAAGGGAAATCGGGCCGAACCTGATCTTTGCTAATGCCGGGTTCGACGTACTTTCACTCTACAACATAAATTTGCTTGCATTCTTTCGTGGTCGGCAAGATAGCTACCTCGCTGAACGAGCCGCGGCTCTGGGCATGAGGCCGATCTATGACGCAGACGGCGGCATGCTTTGGCAAAGCTTGGCCAAGCCGGATCCCGATCGGCTTTCTTTTGGCGCAGCGTCCTACGCCGACCCCGTCCTCTCGCTTCCGGTTGTCGCGCCGCAGGCGGGAAAATATCTCGTCGTTCTTGCTGGTAGGTCGATAACCAAGCGCGTTCAGCACATCCAACTCGGCTCCGCGGTTGTTGAGCCGCGTCTACTGGGAGATGATGGGTTGGCGATAACGGCGGACTTGGAAGCGGGTGCGTCACAGATCACGCTCGCACTGATGCCCGATCCGCGCTTTCGCCTTGTTTTTCCGGCGCCGATCAGGCAGATCATAGGGGTTCGGCGAGAGGCGGCGGCGAAATTCCTGACGGGACCACGGTTGCAGGAATTACTGCGCTGACAGGCGGGCAAGATTGGCAGCGCGCTCTGTCCATCGCCCGCGCTTGGGCGCCTCCATGAGGTAAACAGCGCCGTGATTTAGGTCGTCATCACGATCGAGAAGGCAGCCGCGCCCTGATGTTCAATCGCGGCCGGCTGGGAGTATCATCAGCTGGCGGCGCGGTTTTCGAGAGCCTCAGCGCTCGTCCGCAATCACCTTGCCGTCGTTCGGCAGCGCCCCTGGGCTGACCAGCTCGACTGCGCCGCCGAGCTTGGTCACGGCGCGCAGGCTGCTGGCGACCTCTTCACGCAGCGCATCGTCTGATGCACCCGCCTCAGCCTTCAGCGTCATCGCGTCGGTCTCGCCCTGGCGGGTGACGACAAGGCGCAGCTTTCCAAGCACGGGATGGCGCCTGCCGATCTCGGCGATCTGCTCGGGGCGGACGAACATGCCTTTGACCTTGGTGGTCTGGTCGGCGCGGCCCATCCAGCCCTTGATCCGCATATTGGTGCGCCCGCACGGGCTCGTACCTGATAGGGAAGCGGTGAGGTCGCCGAGCGCCAGCCGAATCCAGGGATGATGCGGATCAAGTGATGTCACCACGATCTCGCCGACATCGCCCGGCGCCACCGGGTCGCCGGTGCCCGGTTTGACGATCTCCATGATCAGATCCTCGTTGACGACCATGCCGTCGCGCGCCTCGGTCTCAAATGCGATGAGGCCGAGATCGGCCGTGCCGAACGCTTGGTAGGCGTCGATGCCGCGCGCCTTGATCTCTGCCTGGAGCGAGGGCGGGAATGCTGCGCCCGAGACCAGTGCGCGCTTGATCGAGGAGACGTCGCGGCCAGCTGTCGCTGCTGCATCGAGCAGGATCTTCAGGAAATCAGGCGTGCCGCTGTAGCCAATGGGCCTGTAGGCCTCGATCAGCTCGAATTGCTGCTCGGTATTGCCGGGACCGGCCGGGATCACGGCGCAACCAAGCGCGCGTGCGGAGGAATCGAAGATAAAGCCGCCAGGGGTGAGGTGGTAGCTGAATGTGTTGAGCACGATGTCCTCGGGGCGGAACCCGGCGGCGAACAGCGCTCGGGCACCGCGCCAGGGGTCGGCCTGCCGTCCCTCCGGCTCGAAGATCGGGCCCGGGGAGGTGAACAGACGCGCGAACGATCCCGGGGCCGCCGCCACGAAGCCGCCGAAGGGCTGGGAGGCCTTGTGCAGGCCCGGCAGTTCCGATTTGCGCAGCACCGGCAGGCGCGCCAGCGCCGTCCTGGAGGTCACGGTGGCGGGATCGATGCCCTTGAAACGCTCGGCATAGGCCGGTGCGGCCATGGCGCTGCGCAGCACGTCCAGCAGGCGGGTGAACAAATCGGCCTCGCGCGCCGCATGCTCGCGCGTCTCGAGGGCGTCGTAATGGGCGGTCATGGCAGATCTTTCCGGGTTGGCATCCGTTGCACGCCGCCGCTCGCATGGGTATCAGACGGCCATTGGTTGGGCGTGGAGAGAACGCGATGGCGGACGAGAGCATTATTCCGGTGGAGGAGACGGCTGAGGTCGTCGCGCGCCTGAAGCGCCGCATGATCGAGGATGCGATCCCGCTGTGGTCGACCGTTGGCTGGGATCATCAGACCGGCGGTTTCATCGACCGCCTGCACCGCGACGGCACAGCCGACGCGGCCGCGCCGCGTCGCGTGTTCGTGCAGGCGCGGCAAATCTATTGCTACGCCAAGGCGGCGCAGATGGGGTGGTATCCGCAAGGCCGCGCCATCGCGCTGAAGGGACTCGAACACCTCTTGGCAAAAGCGAAGGCGCCCGACGGCAAGCCCGGCTATGTGCACCGGCTGACGCCTGATGGCGCGGTGCTGGATGCGCGGCGAGATGCCTATGATCACGCCTTCATCCTGTTTGCGCTGGCGACTGTCTATTCGCTCGACCAGGACGCGCAGGTCCGCGCCGAGATCGACGCGCTGCTTGCTTTCCTCGACGGCCATCTGCGCTCGCCGCACGGCGGCGTGCACGAAGGCCTGCCGGTCTCGCTGCCGCGCCGGCAGAACCCGCACATGCATCTGTTCGAGGCGATGATCGCGTGTTTCGACGCCACTCACGATCTGTCGTTCCAGAACAGAGCCGGCGAATTCTTCGCGCTCTTCCTTGCCAATCTCTACGACAAGCGCAGGTGCGTGCTCGGGGAATATTTCGAGGAGGATTGGTCGAAGATCGAGCCGGTCAGCGTCGAGGCCGGCCACCAGGCGGAGTGGGTCTGGCTGCTGAAAGGGTTTGAGCGCATCACGGGCTGTCCGACCGGCCAACGGCGCGCCGAGTTGCTCGCGACCGCGCTGCGCTATCGCGATGCGGCCACCGGCTGTCTCGTCGATGAGGGTGACGATGCCGGCAACATCCGTCGCGCGACGCGCCGGCTGTGGCCGCAAACCGAGATTGCGAAAGCGTGGATCGCGCAGGCCGAGTCCGGCGAGGCGGGCGCGGCGGAGGAAGCGCGCGCGGCGCTGGTGCGGCTCGAACGACATTATCTCAGCCATCCCGTGCGCGGCGGCTGGTACGACCAGTTCGACGGCGACGGCAAATCGCTGATCGACACCATTCCTGCGTCCTCGTTCTATCATGTTCTCTGTGCGATCATGGAAGCAGAGCAGGTGCTCGGTTGAGACTCTTTCGTGTTGACGCCTTTTCTTCACGCGAACCGGTTCCCACTTCGCTCGAAAACGCTTTGTCACAGCCAGCGCTTGCGCCGCTTGAAGCTCTTGAGATTCTTGAAGCTCTTGCGCTGGTCGCCGGCGCCGCCAAGATAGAATTCCTTGACGTCCTCGTTGTCGCGCAATTCCTCGGCGGTGCCGTCGAGCACGACCTTGCCCTGCTCCATGATATAGCCGTGGCTCGCCACCGACAGCGCGGCGCGCGCGTTCTGCTCGACCAGCAGGATGGTGACGCCGAGGTCGCGGTTGATCTTCTGGATGATGGAGAACACCTCCTTCACCAGCAGCGGCGACAGGCCCATCGACGGCTCGTCCATCAGGATCATCTTCGGGCGTGCCATAAGCGCGCGGCCGATGGCCAGCATCTGCTGCTCGCCGCCGGAGAGATAGCCGGCAAGGCCCGTGCGCTCTTTCAGGCGCGGGAAATAATTGAAGACCATGTCGAGATCGGCGTCGACCTCGCGGTCCCTGCGGGTGAAGGCGCCAAGCCTGAGGTTTTCCAGCGACGTCATGTCGGCGACGATGCGCCGGCCCTCCATCACCTGGAAAATGCCGCGGCGGACGATCTTGTCGGGATCGATGCCGGCGATGGGCTCGCCCTCGAACAGGATCTGGCCGCGCGTGACCTCGCCATCCTCGGTCTTGAGCAGACCCGATATCGCTTTCAGCGTCGTCGACTTGCCGGCGCCGTTGGCCCCGAGCAGCGCCACGATGGCGCCCTTGGGCACGTCGAGGCTGAGGCCGCGCAGCACCAGGATGACGTCGTCATAGACGACCTCGATGTTGCGCACGGCGAGGAGGGGCGGTGCGGGGACGATGCTGGGCGAGGGGCGCTCGATGTGAGCCGTTTCACTCATGGTCAGTTGCTTTCTCGGTGTCGTCACCCGCGAAGGCGGGTGACCCAGTATTCCAGAGACGCCTGAGGTTCCTCGAGGAGCCGCGGCGTACTGGATCCCCCGCTTTCGCGGGGGATGACAGTCGTGGGTGTGGAGACGGCGAGGCTCACCACCCCAGCAATTCCGGCTTGCGCGGCAGCTCGACCGTCTTGACCTTTTCGAGCTTGATCGTGCCCTTGGCCATGAGGTCGTTGAGATCGGCGTCGGTCGCGCCTGATATCTTGGTGCGATAGAGATCGACCTTGAGCGTGCCGCGATGGTCCTTGTCGGTCCAGGTCGAGGGATTGCAGACGCCTTCCATCCCTGCCGGCACCCAATCCTTCTTCTGATAAAAGCCCTTGGCGACGTTCTCGCCGGTGGCGCCGCCGTTCTTGGCGGCCCAGTCGACTGCCTCCTTCATGTAGAGTGCCGAGCAGACCGCCGCGACGTAGTGCACCGGCCGATAGACCTTGCCGGTGGGGTCCGACATCTTGGAAATCTCCATCAGCGTCTTCATGCCGGGCGCATCGCCGTTCCAGCTTACGGCGGTGCGCAGCGGGAAGATCACGCCATCGGCGGCGTCGCCGGCCGTCTTGGCGGCGTTCTCGTCCATGCCCCAGACATTGCCGAGGAACTGGATCTCGACGCCCGCAGTCTTGCAGGCCTTCATCACCGAGATGTTGGAGGCCGCGGTGTTGCCGAGATAGGCGTAGTTGGCGCCCGAGGATTTCAGGCTCAGGCACTGTGCGCTGTAGTCGCCCGGGGCGAGTGCGAACACCAGTGGCGGCAGCACCTCGAAGCCGAGCTCCTGCGCCATCGCTTCGCCGGCGGCCTTCGGCGCGTTCGGATAGGGGTGGTTGGCGCCCATGTGCACGAATTTCGGCTTGCCGGGCTTGCCCTTGGCCTTCCAGTCCTCGGCCGCCCACATCAGCATCGCGCGCAGCGAGTCCGAATAGCTCGGGCCGTAGAAGAAATTATAGGGCGCGGGCTTGGCCTTGCCGCTGGTGCCTTCGGGATCGGTCAGCGCCGCGGCATAAGAGCCCGACATGTCGGGGATCTTGTCCTGGGCGAGGAAGCCGGTCAGCGCTTCGGTGTCGGCGGTGCCCCAGCCCATGATCGCGGCGACCTTGCCGTCCGGTGCCGACCATTTCTTGTAGAGCGCGATCGCGCGGGGCACCTGGTAGCCATAGTCGTTGGTGTCGAGGTTGACCTGCTTGCCGCCGATGCCGCCGTTCTTGTTGACCCAGGCGAAGGTGTCGGCGACGGCCTGTCCGAACGGCGTGCCGACGTCGGAGGTGCCGCCGGAATAATCGGCGAGATGCCCGATCGCGATCTGCGCCTGTGCGCCCGCGGAGTATGCGGCAATCGCGAGCGCGAGCGATGCGGTGCTCAAAAGAGACTTCATCAACTTCATGGGTCGGTTCCTCCTGTTTATTGTTTAAGTGAAGTTGCCCGTGCTCAATGCGAGAACGGGTAGAGTTTCCAGTACGCCTTGATCTGCCGCCAGCGATGCGCGAGCCCGTCAGGCTCGAACATCAGGAATGCGATGATGATCACCCCGATCGCGATCTCGCGCAGGAAGGTGACGTTGTTGTTGAGCGACAGCGCCTTGTCGATCGCACCGCCCTTCAAGTGCAGGCTGATGAATTCCATGGATTCCGGCAGCAGCACCACGAAGGCGGTGCCCATCAGCGTGCCCATGATCGAGCCGGTGCCGCCGATTATGATCATGGCGAGGAACAGGATCGAGCGCTCGATGCCGAACCCTTCCTGGGAGACGACGAGCTGGTAGTGCGCGTAGAGCGCGCCGGCGATGCCGGCGAAGAAGGCGGCGAGACCGAACGACAGCGTGCGGTATTTGGTGAGGTTGATGCCCATGATCTCGGCGGAGAGATAGTGGTCGCGGATCGCCACCAGCGCGCGGCCGTCGCGCGTGCGCATCAGGTTGGTGACGAGGATGTAGCTCGCCAGCACATAGGCCAGCACGACGTAGAAATACTGCCTGTCGCCGCGCAGCGTGTAGCCCAGAATCGAGAACGGCTCGGCGCTCGCAGGTACCGAGCCGCCCGAAAACCATTCCGCGCGGGAGAAGAAGTCGAGCAGGATGTATTGCGCGGCCAGGGTCGCGATGACGAGGTAGAGTCCCTTCAATCGGGCCGCGGGGATGCCGAAGATCAAGCCGACCATCGCGGTGACGACACCGGCGAGCGGGATCGCGAAGAACACCGGAATCGGCGCGTTGTTGGAGAGATAGGCCGAGGTGAAGGCGCCGAGCAGGAAGAAGGCGGCGTGCCCGATCGAGATCTGCCCGGTGAAGCCGACCAGGATGTTGAGGCCCAGCGCCGCGATCGAGAAGATGCCGATCTGGATCAGGATGCTGAGCCAGTATCCGCCGAGGACCTGCGGCACGAGGCAGAGCAGCAGCACGCCAAGAATCGCGAAGTTGCGGCTGGTCGTGGTCGGGAAGATCGTGGTGTCGGCCGCGTAGGAGGTGCGGAAATCACCAGCAGGGATGAGGGCAGGGCCGGCCATGGGTCAGATCCGCTCGATGTCGTGGGTGCCGAACAGGCCGTAAGGCTTGATCATCAGCACGATGATGAGGACATAGAAGGGTGCGATCTCGTAGAGATTGCCCCAGTGCAGGTACTGGCTGTCAACATATTGCGCGACGTTCTCGAGCAGGCCGATGATGATGCCGCCGAGCACCGCGCCGCCGACGGAATCGAGCCCGCCGAGGATCGCCGCCGGAAACACTTTGATGCCGTAGGCGGCAAGGCCCGAGGACACGCCGTTCACCACGGCGACGACGACCCCTGCGACCGCCGAGACGGTGGCCGAGATCGCCCAGGCCATCGCGAACACGCTCTTGACGGAAATGCCGAGCGACTGCGCGACTTGCTGATTGAACGCCGTGGCGCGCATCGCAAGGCCGTACTTCGAGGCGCGGAAGAACCAGGCCATGCCGATCATCATTGCGAGCGAGACGACGAGGCTCATGACATAGACGGTCTGGATCTGGAGGCCGAACAGTCCGACGGACTGGCTCTCGAACACGCGCGGGAACGGCTGCGGATTGACGCCGAACATCCATTTCAGCGTCGCCTGGAGCACGGTGGAGAGGCCGATCGTCACCATGATCACCGAGATGATTGGCTCGCCGATCATCGGACGCAGGATCAGGACCTGGATCGCGATGCCGAACACGAACATGAACACCAGCGTGATCGGCATGCCGATCCAGAACGGCACCTGGTACTTGGCGAGCAGCGCCCAGCACACCCAGGCGCCGACCAGCAGCAATTCACCTTGCGCGAAATTGACGACCTGCGTCGCCTTGTAGATCAGCACGAACGACATCGCGACCACGCCGTAGAGCGTGCCGACCACGAGACCGTTGACCAGGAGCTGGATGAGGAAGGCGGTGTTCATTTATGGTCTCCTGCCGCACTCTCATCGTCATTGCGAGCGCAGCGAAGCAATCCAGCATCTTGCCGCGCAGACAGTCCGGATTGCTTCGCTGCGCTCGCAATGACGCAGTGCGTGTAGCAAAGCCTTGCCGCAAGCGGGGAGAGGCGAAGGATAGCGGCGGGCTGGGCTGGAAGTGAATTCACTCGGCGGCCTCCGCCAAGGGACCATGCCCGCCCAGATCCACCACGCGCAGCGTGGTGCGCACGCGTTGCGTGGTGCCGTCCTGGAAGCGAATCACGGTGTCGACGGGGATGTCGGGATCGCCGCGGTAGATCGCGTCGATGATTTCAGCGTATTTCTCGTTGATGACGCCGCGGCGCACCTTTCTTGTGCGGGTGAGCTCGCCGTCGTCGGCATCCAGCTCCTTGTAGAGCAGCAGGAAGCGCGAGATGCGTTGCGCCGGCGGCAGCGTGGCGTTGACGGTCTCGACCTCCTTCTGGAGCAGAGCGTAGACCTCGGGGCGCGAGGCGAGGTCGCTGTAGGTGGTGAAGGAGAGGCGGTTCTTCTCCGCCCATTTCGAGATGATGGAATAGCGGATGCAGATCATTGCCGCGAGCGCGTCACGTCCGGCGCCGAGCACCACGGCCTCGGCGATATAGGGCGAGAATTTCAGCTTGTTCTCGATGAATTGCGGCGAGAAGCGCTCGCCGCGCGAGGTCTCGGCGAGATCCTTGATGCGGTCGATGACGACGAGCTGATGGTTTGCGTTGAAATAGCCGGCATCGCCCGACAGCATCCAGCCGTCCCTGATATCGGCGACGCTCGCTTCCGGGTTCTTGTAGTAGCCCAGGAACATGTTGGGGTGTCGCACCACGATCTCGCCGACGCCGTGGATGTCGGCATTGTCGATGCGGATCTCGATGGTGTCGGCCATAGGCACGCCCGTGGTGTCGGGGTCGACCTTGCCTTCGGGATGCAGCGTGTAGGCGCCGAGCAACTCCGTCTGGCCGTAGAGTGTGCGCAGCGGCACGCCCATCGCCTGGAAGAACTTGAAGGTATCGGGCCCGAGGGCCGCGCCGCCGGTGGCCGCCGAGCGCAGGCGGGTGAAGCCGAGCCGGTCGCGCAGCGCGCGGAACAGGACCGCGTCGGCGAAGCCGGAGCGCTTGCCCTGTTCGAGCGCGGCAAGTCCGCTGTTCATACCGATGTCGAACAGGCGCTGCTTGAAGGGCGTCGCATCCATGACCTTGGCGCGGACATCGGCGGCGATCGCTTCCCAGACCCTGGGGGCAAAGAGCACGAATGTCGGCGCGATCTCGCGCAGATCGTTCATCATCGTATCGGGCTCTTCGACGAAGTTGATCTTCATCCGGCAAAGCAGGCCTTTACCGAGCACATAGACCTGTTCCATGATCCAGGGCAGCGGCAGCACCGAGACATATTCGTCGTCCGGCCCCTTCGGGTCGAAAGCGAGATAGGTCGCGCAATGGCCGAGCACGCGGCCGGCGGCGAGCATCGCGAGCTTTGGATGCGAGGTCGTGCCTGACGTCGTGCAGAGGATGGCGACGTCCTCGCCCTTGGTGGCATCGACCAGGCGATCGTAAAGCTCCGGCTCGCGGGTCGCGCGAGCGCGGCCGAGCTCGGCGAACTTCTCCGCCGACATCAGCCGCGGGTCGTCATACTTCCGCATGCCGCGCGGATCGGAGTAGATGATGTGCCTGAGCTTGGGCACGCGTTCGGCCAGCGCCAGCAGCTTGTCGACCTGCTCCTCGTCCTCGGCGAAGACGAGCTGCGCTTCGCCATAATTGAGCAGATAAGAGGCTTCTTCATTCAGGACGTCGCGATAGAGCCCGAGGCTCAATCCGCCGATCGCATGGGTCGCCACTTCCGCGGCGACCCAATCCGGCCGGTTATCACCGATGATGCCGATGACGTCACCGCGACCAAGCCCCAGCTCGACGAGGCCAAGAGCGAAATCGCGCACCCGGGTCTCGTAATCGTTCCAGGTGAACGGGCGCCAGAGGCCGAGATCCTTTTCGCGGAGCGCGATCTCGTTGCCGTGCTCCTTCGCGTTGAGCCGGAGCATCTTCGGATAAGTGTCGGCCTGGGCGACGCGGGCTGCGTAATCCATCATGCCGCGCTCTCCTGCGCCGGCGGGGCATCGTCTGGGTCGACGAGCGCCTCGTCCTCCTCGCCAAGATAGGCGCGCTTGACGTGGGGATCGGCGAGCACGGCGGCCGGATCGCCCTCAGCGATCTTGCGGCCGAAATCCAGCACCATGACGCGATGGGAGATATCCATCACCACGCCCATGTCGTGCTCGATCATCACCACGGTCATGCCGAACTCCTCGTTGAGGTCGACGATGTAGCGGGCCATGTCCTCCTTTTCTTCGAAGTTCATGCCGGCCATCGGCTCGTCGAGGAGGATGAGGCGCGGCTCCAGCGCCATGGCGCGGGCGAGCTCGACGCGCTTGCGCAGGCCGTAGGGGAGGGTGCCGGCGGTCGCCTTGCGCACCGACTGCAGGTCAAGGAAGTCGATGATCTCCTCGACCTTGCGGCGGTGTTCAAGCTCTTCCTTGCGCGCGCCGGTGAGCCAGTATAGCGAGCCGGTGAGGAAGTTATTCTTCAGGAGGTGATGGCGGCCGACCATGATGTTGTCGAGCACGCTCATGTGGTGGAACAGCGCCAGGTTCTGGAAGGTGCGGCCGATGCCGAGCTTGGGGCGCGCATTCGGCGTCAGCCCCGTGATGTCGCGGCCTTGGTAGAACAGCTGGCCTTCGGTCGGCTTGTAGCGGCCGGAAATACAGTTCACGATCGAGGTCTTGCCGGCCCCATTGGGGCCGATGATCGAGAACAGTTCGCCCTCGTTGATGGCGAAGCTGACGTCGGTCAGCGCGCGAACGCCGCCGAACCGCAAGGACACGCCGCGCACTTCGAGACTGGTAGCCACCAAACAAATCCCTCCCGGTGATGGCGCATTCTGCGGCGCTCTTCGTCGGTTCGTACCGGGCGATCCTAATACGGCCTTGCCGGTGAGGCCATGCAGCAGATGGTCCCGACCGGAGCCGCGCCGCTCTTGTCCCGTTTGGGATCAAAAGCCGCATCGCCCGAGGTGGTTCTCAATAGGGGAAAGCGCTATTTTGAAATGTCTCCGGCCTGACAATTCTGCGACAAAGTTTTTTCGGGCGGCCGCGGCTTACATCTTTCGTCGGATGGTGGTCGGAATGATCATGCTGCAATGCAGCAGAAGGATGGAGTGACTAAACGGTGCGGCTGGCCTCGCGATCATGATTTCAGAGGATCAACTGAGGCGCGTCGCAGCCTGGTCGCGCGAGCTCTCGCCGGCGGAGACCGAGGTCGCCCGCGCCGGGATCACGGAGCGGTCCTACGGCACCGGCGAGACCGTGTTCATGCGCGGTGACAAATTCGACTATTGGGCCGGCATGGTGAGCGGCCTTGCCCGCATGGGTGGGGTGTCGCGCGACGGCAAGGAGACCAGCCTTGCAGGGCTGACCGCAGGCGCCTGGTTCGGCGAAGGCAGCGTGCTCAAGAACGAATTGCGCCGCTACGACGTGGTCGCGCTGCGCGACAGCCGCGTGGCGCTGATGGAACGCTCGGCCTTCATGTGGCTGTTCGAGAACAGCGTCGGCTTTAACCGTTTCCTAGTACGCCAGCTCAACGAGCGGCTCGGCCAGTTCATCGGGATGCTCGAGGTCAACCGCACGCTCGATGCGACCTCCCGCCTTGCCCGCAGCATTGCCTCGCTGTTCAACCCGATCCTTTATCCGGAATCGACCGCGCATCTGGAGATCACCCAGGAGGAGATCGGGGCGCTCTCCGGCATGTCGCGCCAGAATGCCAACCGCGCATTGAACCGGCTCGAGAAGGAGGGACTGCTGCGGCTCGAATATGGCGGTGTCACCATCCTCAATGTTGAGCGGCTGCGTGGATACGGGGACTAACGCGCATTGGCGGGCGCGTGCGCCGGCCAGAGGTCGGCGCGCCAGCGGATGGCGATGGCCAGCATCGCGATGAAGCCGGCAGCGGCGTAAAACGAGCCCGTTGCAGAAAAGCCGATGACATCGATCAGGCTGCCGGCACAGAGCAATCCGATCGGCAGGCCGTAGATCACCATCATGCGCACGCCCATCACGCGGCCGCGCAGATGCGCGCTGGCTGTGCGCATCAGGATCACGGCCGCCGAGATCATCGACATGCTCTGGGCGATGCCGGCCAGCACGAGACAGGCCATCGCCACGGGTATAGTCCGGATTTCGACAAACACCAGCAGCAGCGTGTACCAGGCCAGTGTCGCGCCGATCAGGAGCCGGGCAATGCGCAGGCCGCTGATCAGGCTGAGTGTGATGGAGCCGATCAGCGAGCCCAGCGCGAAGCTCGCCGAGAGATAACCGAGGCCGGTCTGGTCGGTATGAAAGATGTCCCGCGCGATATAGGGCAGCAATCCATTCGTCAGCGGAAAGGCGGTCAGATTGGCCAGGAATGCGACGCAAAGCGCGGCCAGCATGGCCGGACCGTTCCAGGAATAGACAAGGCCTTCCTTGAGATCGCGCAGCAGCCGCGAGCCCGAATGGCTCTCGAACGCTCGATGCTCGGCGGACTTTGCGGGGCGGGTCAGGCAAGACATGAGAATGGCGGCGACGACATAGAGGCAGGCGATCACCATATAGACCTTGCCGATGCCGAAGGTCGCGAACAGTCCGGCTCCCGTCAGCGCGCCAGCGATGCGCGCGCTATCCTGGGTCGTGCGCGACAGGCTAATCGCCCCCACCAGCAGCTCGGCCGGCATGATGTCGGCGAGCAGCGCGCTGCGCAGGCCGAGATCCGAGGAGCGGATGAGGCCCATGATCGTCACGATGACCATCACCTTGAGCGGCGCCAGATTCCCGGTCAGCGCCAGCACCATGATGGTCGAGGCAAGCACCGTATAGGTGAGGCGCAGCAGTACTAGCAGATCGCGGTGACCCATGCGATCGCCGACCATACCGAGCACCGGAGCAATCAGCGTTCCCACATATTGCAGCGAGGCGAGAATGGTGAGCAGCAGTACAGACCCGGTCTCGACCAGGATGTACCAGCCGAGCACCAGCGTCTCAATCTCGAATGCCCAGGAGGTGAGCAGGTCCGACGGCCACTGAAAGCGATAGTTGCGGATCCGGAATGGTGCGAGCGCGGAAGGTCCTGTGGGTGTGCTCAAGATGCGTTGACGGGTTTCACGGCGATTCCCGGTCCTTATTATTTGTTGTTCTGTTCGGCAGGGTAGCCCCGGCGCCCCGGCTGTCAATTGGCGCTACCGCATGCCACCATGTTTGGCGACGACGTGCGGTGCACCAACGCGCCAGCGGCATCGGTTGTCCGGCCAATACGGCCCCACGGACTAGCCACCGCTTGCTCTTCCGGCATGCAAAGCCCATTCTGGTTTGCATCCTGAGGCCCATCCTCGCAGGGCCACCAGATCACACCATCGCGGCTTACGCGAGGTCTTGAGCCATGACGTGCTCGGGTTGCGGTTTCGAGGTCCAGGCCGGCTTTGCCTTCTGCCCGAAGTGCGGCACGAAGCAGCCGAACGCATGCCCTGGCTGCGGCTTTCCATGCGCGCCGGATTTCGCCTATTGCCCGAAGTGCGGCGTCCTCGTCTGTGAGGTCTCCGCGGGCAGCGGGCAGGCATCGGCGCGGGCGAGCCCGAGGACGGTGCCGATCCGGTCCTCCTCTCCGCCGCTCGCGCCGACGGCCGAAGCTCAAGCCGCATTTCGACCTCTCTCGGGCGAGGTCGAGAGCGAAGCGAACCGCCGCACCATCACCGTGCTGTTTGCCGATCTCAGCGGCTTTACTGCAATGAGCGAGCGGCTCGATCCGGAGGTTATGCAGACCCTTCAGAACGAATTGTTCGAGGAGTTGACGGCCGCGGTGCAAAGCTTCGGCGGCTTCGTGGACAAATTCATCGGCGATGCGCTGCTTGCTCTGTTCGGTGCACCGGCCGCACACGAGGACGACCCGGAGCGGGCGGTCCGCGCTGCCCTCGATATGATCGGCCGGACGGCGCGTCTCAGCGAACGCGCAAAGGCATATGCCGGCTCACCCCTGCTGCTCCATGTCGGCATCAACACCGGGCACGTCGTCGCGGGCGGGCTCGGTGTGGGCGCTGCCAAATCCTATTCGGTGACCGGCGACACCGTGAATACCGCCCAGCGACTGCAGTCGATGGCGGCGCCGGGCGAGGTGCTGGTCGGCCCGTTGACCCACCGCCTGACGCGGCACGCGTTCTCCTACGACTCGCTTGGCGAGGTCTCGCTCAAGGGCAGGATGGGCAGCGTTCTGATCCATCGTCTGAAGGAGCCGCTCGAGACGCCGCGTGCGGCACGAGGCCTCGACGCGCTGGGCCTCAATGCGCCGGTGATCGGCCGCGACGCAGAGCTTGCGCGCATGATCGGCAGCCTTGATCTGGCGTGCGGCGGCGCGGCTCAACTGGTGCGCCTGGTCGGCGAAGCCGGCATCGGGAAAACCCGCCTGGTCAGCGAATTCGTAGCCCGCATCCGCGATGACGATCGCTTCGCAGGCGTGGCGATCCGGCAGGCGGCCTGCTCGCCGCTCGGCGAACAATCCTATGGCACGCTCGCCGCAGTGCTGCGCAGCGCCTATGGCATCGCGCAGAAGGCCGGCGCCGCGGAGGCAGAGGCGAAAGTCGCGCAAGCGCTGTCGGAGCTTGGCCTCGCGACGGACGAGGCCCACCGCCTGATGCCCCTCTATCTGCACGTGCTCGGCCTCGGCGACCCCGGTGCCGTGCTGAGGCACGTCGAGCCCGAACAGCTCCGCCGGCAGATATTCTTCGCGATCCGCACCATCTTTGAACGCCGCCTGGCACTGTCGCCGCTGCTGATTGTCGTCGAGGACCTGCACTGGGCCGACGCGGTGTCCCTTGAAGCGTTGCGGTTCCTGATGGACCGTTTAGAGCGGACGCGGCTGATGCTGCTGTTCACGCATCGGCCGACGCTGGAACTGGACCAGTTCGGTTCGAGCAAAATCAGTCACGCAACCCTTCGGCTACCCCAACTTGGCGAGGTTGACGGACAAAGATTGCTCGCGGCCTATTTCGTTCACGGTTGGCGTGAACCGCCGGGACGCCTGTTCAGTCGTATCCTCGATCGCGCCGGCGGCAATCCGCTTTTCCTCGAGGAGATCATCCGCGGCCTGATCGAAGCCGGCGCCCTGGAGCGTGACGGCGCGCTATGGCGGGTGAAGTCGGATGAAGCCGCCGCGGACATTCCGGCGAGCATCCAGGCTTTATTGCTAGCGCGCCTCGACCGCTTGCCGCACCAGGTGCGCCGCCTGGCACAGGAGGCAGCGGTGATCGGCCCGCGCTTTGATGCGGCTGTTCTCGGCGCTGCGGCAACCGATCCGGCAAGGGTTGATGCAGGGCTCGAACTTCTGTGCGAGGTTGAGATCATCGAGGAGATCGCGGGCTCGAACTCGATTTCCCTGCGGACCTACCGTTTTACGCAAACCATGCTTCAGGATGTGATTTATCAAAACCTGCTCCTGCAGCGCCGGATCGAGCTTCATGAACGGATTGGTGCCGCGCTGGAACGGCTTTATGGTGATGAGCCGGAGCGCCTCGAAGATCTCATACTGCTCGGACATCACTTCAGTCTGAGCGCGAGCAGGCCGAAAGGGGCGCGCTATCTGCGCGCCGCCGGCGATCGCGCACGCGCAAGCTACGCCAATGACGATGCCCTTCGATTCTACCAGCAGTCGCTCGAAGTACTGTCGACCGGCAGCGAATGGGAGCCGGAACGCCTCGTCCTGCACGAGCGCATTGCCGACCTCTGTCGCGTGGCTGGCCGCCGAAGCACGGCCGAGGAGCATTATCGATGCGCGCTGGAGCGATACCGCGCGGCAGAGGACCGCGTCGGCGAGGCGCGAATTCTTCGCAATCTCGGCCGATTGTTGTGGGACGCCGGCAAGCGCGTCAACGCGGAGGCGCACTATGCCGAGGCGGCAGAGCGGCTTGCGGGGGTCGACGCGCCGATCGAGTGGGCACACCTCCTGCAGGAGCGCGGCCGCCTCGCGTTTCGCGTGGGTGATCACGTCGCTGCCGCGCGATGGGCCGACGAGGCGCTCGGTCACGCGCGCTCTGTGTCGGTGGACGCGGACGGTCAGGCCGGCATCGAGGCGGCGCGCGCCATTGCGGAGGCGCTCAATACCAAAGGGGTTGCGCTGGCGCGGCTTGGGCGACACCAGGATGCAGTGCATGAGGTGGAGCAAAGTGTCGCGTCTGCCGAAGCCGCCGGCCTCCTCAATGTGGCGTGCCGCGGCTACACCAACCTCGGAGTGCTCTACACGATCATCGACCCGGCGCAAGCCATCGACGTATGCCGGCGTGGGCTCGATGTCGCTCATCGCATCGGCGATCTCGGCTTCCAGGCGCGCCTTCTCGCCAACTTTTCCGTCGCCTGTTGCACCTTCACGGACAGATGCACCGATGAGGGGGTGCCGGCTGCCGAAAAGGCGATCGAGATCGACCGTGCGCTCGATCAGCGCGAGCATCTCCCGGTTCCTTTGATCGTGCTCGGGCAGATCCATCAGTGCCATTTCCGGCCTGACCTTGCCGTGCGCTGCTACCACGAGGCCATCGAGGTCGCGAGTGAGACCGGTGAGCCGCAGCAGCTCTTTCCATGCTATGATGGTCTTGCGACTTTGAATCTTGATCGAGGCGACCTGCCGGAGGCCGAGCGTTATTTCGCGCTGGCCCATGATGTCTGTGAGCGGCATGGGCTCGATCCTGCTGGGCTGATCGTACTGCCGTTTCTTGACTAGCCAATGTGAGGGAGTTCAACCATGTCAGATCGTCATGTCGATGGACCGCTGCAACCGGGTGATCGCGCACCGAACGTCGTGCTGGAGGCCATCACACGCGAAGGGAAGATCGCGCTCGAGGATTACCGCGGGCATCGTCCGATATTGGTCGGCTTGTTTCGGGGCCTGCACTGCCCATTCTGCCGGCGCCACATCGCGGCGCAGGCCCAGCTCGACGGTGCGCTGCGCGGAAGGGGCATTGAAAGTCTCACGATCGTCAATACGCCGGCCGACCGGGCGCGGCTCTACTTCCGCTATCATCCCCTGCCGAACTTGCTCGCTGCCTCCGACCCCGAGAGGGTCTCGCATCGAGCGTTCGGTTTGCCCAATCTCGAGTTCACGGAAAACGAGACCGATTGGCCGCGCAAGGTCGGCATGGATGTGCTCATGAGCATGCCACCAGTCGATATGCCCGGCGAATTGCCTGGGCCGATGGCGCGTCCGGCGGCCGCCGAGTACCTCAACAACAAGGACGGCTATGAGATGACCGAAGCCGACCAGCGCATGGCGGCAGGCGGCACAGGCCAATTGTTCGGCCAATTCCTGCTCGATCGGGAAGGGATCGTGCGCTGGACGTTCACCGAGGTTCCGGATGGCGGCCGGCGCATGTTCGGCGCGCCGAGCCATCAGGAACTGATGTCGGCCGCCTCGCAGGTGGCAAGCTAGGCAAGGAAGGTCAGCTCGCCGTCCTCGGCTGCCTTTCCGCCAACGCCGCTGCCATCGCCGAGATCAGCGGGCGCATGAAGAAGGCCTCATCGGCCGGCGAAACGTCGGTGCGCAAACCATGCGCGGCGAGTTCGCCGGAGACGGCCGGTCCGACTGAGGCGATCAAGGTCCGCTCAAACCCCGCGCGCAGCTTCGCTTCGCTGCCATGCGCCTTGGCCGCCTCGATCAGCCGGCGGACCTGGCCAAGATTTGTCAGCGCGATGGAGTCGATGCGTCCCTCCGCCATCTCGTCGATGGCGGCGACGATATTGCCGTCCGCGGCTTTGGAGTCGTAGACGTAAGGCAGCACCGTATCGACCTCCGCACCTTGCGCCGCGAGTGCGCCGGTCAGCGCGCTGTGGTCCTTGTCCGGATAGAGCTGGAGGCCGAGGCGGTGCCCCTTCAAGTCGAGCTTGCCCAGCATCTCGATCACGCCTTCGGTGGTCGGCTTCTCGGTGGTCTGCTGCGCCTCGAGCGCGATTTCACGCAGCGCCTTGCCGGGTTTCGGCCCGCGGGTAAATTTTCGCGATTTGGCCAGTGCCGCGACAAAGGCCTGGTCGAGCCCGCGCGTGCGCGCGAGCTTCATGATCCGCCGCAGGCCTTCACCGGTCATCAGCACGAGGTCGTCAAACGGCTTGTCGATGGCGCGGTGGATCCAGGCTTCGACCGGGGCCGGGTCCGGCGCATCCTGAATGGTGAACATCGGGCATTGCACGACCTCGGCGCCCTGCTCGGCCAGGAGCTTCGAGAACTGCGCCTCCTCGCGGGTCTCCAGGATCAGGATGCGGGTGCCGTTCAAGCGGTCGGCCATGGGCGTGCTCCGGTCAGTCCAATTTCGCAATCGTCCGTTCATCCTGACTCCGTCGTCGGGATTGGCGCAAGGCCAGCCACAGTGCTAGAGCAGGGCGCAAATCGCGGGTCGTTCCGCGCCGCTGCCCAATCTTTCGTCAAGAGCCATCTCTTCAACAGCCATGCCCGATCATCAATACGTTCTGACCCTGTCCTGCCCGGATCGTCCCGGCATCGTCTCGGCGGTGTCGACCTTCCTGGCGAACTCCGGACAGAACATTCTCGACGCCCAGCAGTTCGACGACGTCGAGACCAAGAAATTCTTCATGCGCGTGGTGTTCACCGCGGCTGATCTCGCCGTGGAACTGGCGGCGCTGCAGACCGGCTTTGCCGCGATCGCCGAGCGTTTCGGCATGGAGTGGCTGATGCGCGACCGCGCCGCGCATCGCAAGGTGATGCTGCTGGTGTCGAAGTCCGACCATTGCCTGGTCGACATCCTCTACCGCTGGCGCACCGGCGAATTGCCGATGAGCCTGGCCGCGATCGTCTCCAACCACCCGCGCGAGGTCTATGCCGGGCTCGATTTCGGCGAGATACCGTTCCATTATCTGCCAGTCACCAAGGAGACCAAGCGCGAGCAGGAGGCCCAGATCCTCGATCTCGTCGCCAGGACCGGGACCGATCTCGTGGTGCTCGCCCGCTACATGCAGATCCTGTCGGATGATCTGTCGGCAAAACTGTCCGGACGCTGCATCAACATCCATCACTCGTTCCTGCCGGGCTTCAAGGGCGCCAAGCCCTATCACCAGGCCCATGAGCGCGGCGTGAAGCTGATCGGCGCCACCGCCCATTACGTCACGCGCGACCTCGACGAAGGCCCGATCATCGACCAGGACGTCGAGCGCATCAGTCATCGCGACACGCCTGAGGATCTCGTTCGCAAGGGCCGCGACATCGAACGCCGCGTGCTCGCGCGCGCGATCCGCTATCACCTCGACGACCGCGTCATCCTCAACGGCCGCAAGACCGTGGTGTTCGTGGATTAGCGAATGGTGAGTGGCGGGTAGCGAATAGAAAAGGGGGCATATTCGCACTCCCTATTCGCCATTCGCCACCTCAGTGCACCGCCTCGCCCGACGTGGATCCGGTCGCGCCCTTCTGCGCCTGCTCTTCCTTGTCGCGATCCGCCGCCGGCATCAGCCGCTTGCGCTCGCGTTCCTTCATGTAGGCGTCGTATTGCGGCGTGCCCGGCCGGGGCGGGGCATCCGCCGGCAGGCCGCCGGCCCATTGCGGGATGTAGTCGCCCATGCCGGCCGAGAGCTTTTCGTTGACCGTGCCGCAGCCGGACAGGCCCGCGGCGAGCGCGAGCAGGGAGACGATGAAACGGAAACGTCTGGACATGGTCGGGTGCAGCAATCGGGACGAGGGACCGGGCGCCGGACGAGCGGCGCTGCCGGAACCGTAGCCTTCAACAAGGTAAAATAGGCTTATTCGAGATAGGTATCATAACACCTTGATGGTATCGGCGGATCGGCTTTCCCCGATGTCCGGATTCTCCAAGTGAAAGACGAAATTCTCCATCCACGCCGGCGGACGCATTCCTAGACTGCAGCCGTCGGCTCGCGGCAATCTGCTTGGCCGGCGCGAGGGCTTTTTCGTTGACAGCTCCATTTCATTTGTACAATCGTACAAATGAAATGGACCGAACTCGGGGGCTCGGGTTACCCCGACCTGACCGCGACATCGCTTCCAATCTTGGTTAACCGAACGCGCGGGCGTTGCGCCGAATGGTCGCCAAACGTCCGATTGACAATGACGGCCCGAAAGACGCCATGTGGCGCGCGATATCGCGCATGCGCGGGCTAAAGTGAGGCAAGGATCGGGGCACTCGGTCCATCGCAGGAATGAAGGGGAGGGACATCTGATGTTCGAACACAAGACGTTTTCTCGGGCGGCTGCCATTGCCGCCATCGCGGGCCTTGCGGGCCTCTCGCCGGCCAGGGCGGAAGACACCGTCAAGATCGGCCTGATCCTGCCGATGACCGGCGGCCAGGCCTCGACCGGCAAGCAGATCGAGAACGCGATCAAGCTCTACATGCAGCAGAACGGCGACACCGTCGCCGGCAAGAAGGTCGAGATCATCGTCAAGGACGATGCGGCGATCCCGGACAAGACCAAGACCGCCGCGCAGGAGCTGATCGTCAACGACAAGGTCAACTTGATCGCCGGCTTCGGCGTCACGCCGGCGGCGCTCGCCGCGGCGCCGCTTGCAACGCAAGCGAAGATTCCGGAAATCGTGATGGCGGCGGGCACCTCCATCATCACCGAGCGCTCGCCTTACATCGTGCGCACGAGCTTCACGCTTGCGCAATCCTCCACCATTATCGGCGACTGGGCCGTGCAGAACGGCATCAAGAAGGTGGCGACGCTGACCTCCGACTACGCGCCGGGCAACGATGCGCTGAACTTCTTCAAGCAGAATTTCACTGCCGGTGGCGGCGAGGTGGTCGAAGAGGTCAAGGTGCCCCTGCAAAATCCTGATTTCGCGCCGTTCCTCCAGCGCATGAAGGACGCCAAGCCCGACGCGATCTTCGTGTTCGTGCCGGCGGGTCAGGGCGGCAATTTCATGAAGCAATATGCCGAGCGCGGCCTCGACAAGGCCGGCATCAAGGTGATCGGGCCGGGCGACGTCACCGACGACGATCTCCTCAACAACATGGGCGACGCCGTGATCGGCACCGTGACCGCACATCTCTATTCCGCGGCCCATCCCTCGCAGATGAACAAGGACTTCGTGGCGGCGTACAAGAAGGCCTTCAACAGCCGTCCCGGCTTCATGGCGGTCAGCGGCTATGACGGCATTCACCTGATCTACGAGGCACTGAAGAAGACGGGTGGCGACACCGACGGCACCAAGCTGGTCGAAGCCATGAAGGGCCAGAAATGGGAGAGCCCGCGTGGCCCGATCTCGATCGATCCGGAGACCCGCGACATCGTCCAGAATATCTATATCCGCAGGGTCGCAAGGTCGAAGTCTGACGGCGAGCTCTACAATGTCGAGTTCCAGGTCTTCGAGGCCGTCAAGGATCTCGGCAAGACCAAGAAGTGACGCGCTTGCTTCACCTCTCCCGCTTGCGGGAGAGCATAGGCCCCCTTCGGCGGCCGTACTTCAAGAGACGCCGAGGCGAAGCCTCGGCTATCGCGAAGCGTCGGGTGAGGGTTCTTTCCACTAGCGGACTGTCCCTTTGCGGAGGCACCCTCTCCCCAACCCTCTCCCGCAAGCGGGAGAGGGAGCGCAGCACGGCACCTGGCCACATCTGAGATGATATTCGACGCGCGATGACCTCAATCCTCACCAACCTGTTCGATGGCGTGGCCTACGGCATGCTGCTGTTCGTGCTCGCCTGCGGGCTTGCGGTCACGCTGGGTCTGATGAACTTCGTCAATCTCGCCCATGGCGCCTTCGCCATGGCCGGCGGTTATGTCTGCATGCTGCTGGTGAACCAGCATGGCTGGCCGTTCTTCGCGGCCCTGCCGCTCGCCTTCGTCTCGTCCGCGGTGATCGGCATCGTGCTCGAGCGCACGCTCTATCGCCACCTCTATGCGCGTAGCCATCTCGATCAGGTGCTGTTTACGATCGGGCTCGCATTCATGTCGGTCGCGGCCGTGGACTACATCCAGGGCTCCTCCCGTGTCTTTATCAACCTGCCGGCCGCGCTGCAGGGCCAGTTCGACCTATTCGGCGTCGGCATTGGCCGCTACCGGCTGATGATCATCGTGATTTGCGGCCTGCTGACCATCAGCCTGCAGATGGTGCTGGCCAAGACGCGTTTCGGCAGCCGTCTGCGCGCCGCCGTCGATGATCCCCGTGCCGCGAGCGGTCTCGGCATCAACGTGCCGCAGGTGTTCGCCTTCACCTTTGCTTTCGGCTGCGGGCTTGCCGGCCTTGGCGGCGCGCTCAGCGCCGAGATCCTCGGACTCGATCCGTATTTCCCGCTGAAATTCATGATCTACTTCCTGATCGTGGTCACCGTCGGCGGCTCCTCCTCGATAACAGGCCCGTTCCTGGCCTCGCTGCTGCTCGGCATCGGCGACGTCGCCGGCAAATATTACGTGCCGAAGATGGGACCCTTCGTGATCTACACCATGATGATCGTGATCCTGATCTGGCGCCCGAACGGCCTGTTCGGCCGCACGGCCGCGCGTTGAGCTTGCCGATGAGCGCTTCGTCCGACGTCGGTTATCACGCCCAGCGGCAGGCGCGCTGGCACTATGGCGAGGCCGTCTTCTGGCTCGTCGTGCTCGCCTGCGGCTTTCTGTTTCCCTCGCGTTATCTGATCATGACCGACATCCTGCGGCTGGCGCTGTTTGCGATCTCGCTCGATCTCATCCTCGGCTATGCCGGCATCGTCTCGCTCGGCCACGCCGCCTTCTTCGGCGTCGGCGCCTATGCTGCAGGACTTCTTGCGCTTCATGGCATCATCAACGAGCCGGTGCTGGCGCTGATCGCGGCGGGCCTTGCCGCGATGGTGCTCGGCTTTGCCACCAGCTTCCTGGTGATCCGCGGCGCCGACTTGACGCGCCTGATGGTGACGCTCGGCATCGCGCTGCTGCTGGAGGCGCTCGCCGAACGCTTCTCCAACATCACCGGCGGCACCGACGGCCTGCAGGGTATCGAGATGCAGCCGATCCTTGGCGAGATCCCGTTCGACATGTTCGGCAAGGCCGGCTTCTTCTATTCGCTGGCCGTGCTGTTCGTGCTGTTCCTGCTGGCCCGGCGCATCGTGCATTCGCCGTTCGGCCTGTCGTTGCGGGCGATCAAGAACAACCCGCTGCGGGCAGCTGCCATCGGCATCCCCGTCAACCGCCGCCTGATCGCGATCTATACACTTGCGGCGTTCTACGCCGGCATTGCGGGCGCGCTGTTCACCCAGACCACCGCGATCGCCTCGCTCGACGTGTTCGCCTTCGACCGCTCCGCCGACCTGATGCTGGTGCTCGTCATCGGCGGCACCGGCTATCTCTATGGCGGGCTGATCGGCGCCGTGATCTTCCGCATGCTCCAGGAAGTGTTCTCCACCATCACCCCGCAATATTGGCAGTTCTGGATCGGGCTCGTGCTGGTCGTGATCGTGCTGGTCGGCCGGCAGCGGCTGCATTACGGCGTGCTGTTCCTGCCCAATTTGCTGATCAAGCAGATTGCGGGACGCAAGGCGGTCGTGACAGTGCCGGAGAGCGACGCATGACTATCGCGCTCGAAACCAAGAATCTCGAAAAGACCTTTGGCGGTCTGCGTGTCACGCGCGACCTGTCGCTCAGGATCGAGCAGGGCGCCCGCCACGCGCTGATTGGCCCGAACGGCGCCGGCAAGACCACGGTGATCAACCAGCTCACCGGCGTGCTCAAGCCGAATTCGGGTCGCATCCTGCTCGAAGGCCAGGACATCACCGATCTGCCGGTGCACAAGCGCGTGCTGCGCGGCCTGTCGCGCACCTTCCAGATCAACCAGCTCTATCCCGATCTCACCCCGCTCGAGACCATCGGCCTTGCCGTCTCCGAGCGCCTCGGCCATGGCGGCGACTGGTGGCGGCGGATGGGCACGCGCAGCGACGTCAACGGCGAGATCGCCGATCTCCTGAGGCGCTTCCACCTGCTCGACGTCATGAACGAGCAGACCGTGACGCTGCCCTACGGCAAGCAGCGCCTGCTCGAGATCGCGGTCGCGATCGCTGCCAAGCCGCGCGTGCTGCTGCTCGACGAGCCCGCGGCCGGCGTGCCGGAGAGCGAGCGCCACGACATTCTCGCTGTCGTCGGCAGCCTGCCGCGCGACGTCACGGTGCTGCTGATCGAGCACGACATGGACCTCGTGTTCTCCTTTGCCGACCGCATCTCGGTGCTGGTCTCCGGCGCGCTGCTGACCGAAGGGGCGCCCGAGCAGGTCGCGCGCGATCCGCAGGTGAAGGCGGTCTATCTCGGCGAGGAGGCGGTCAATGTCTGACCTGCTCGCAATCGAGTCCCTGCGCGCCGGCTATGGCGAGGCGGTGGTGCTGCCCAACATGTCGCTGGGCCTCGCCGAGGGGCAGGTGCTGGCGCTGCTGGGACGTAATGGCACCGGCAAGACCACGCTGATCAACTCCATCGTCGGCGTCACCCGTCGCTTCTGGGGCTCGATCGCGCTCGCCGGCACCGACGTCACGAGCTTGCGGCCTGACCAGCGGGCGCGTGCCGGCATCGGCTGGGTGCCGCAGGAGCGCAACATCTTCCGCTCGCTGACGGTGGAGGAGAACATGACCGCGGTGGCCCAGCCCGGTCCCTGGACCGTCGAGAAGGTCTACGAGATGTTCCCGCGGCTGAAGGAACGCCGCAGCAATTTCGGCAACCAGCTCTCCGGCGGCGAGCAGCAGATGCTGGCGATCGGCCGCGCGCTGACCCTCAACCCGAAGGTCCTGCTGCTGGACGAGCCGACCGAGGGCCTCGCCCCCATCATCGTCGAGGAGCTGCTGAGGGCGATCGGGACCATCACCCGGGCCGGCGGCATCTGCTCGATCATCGTCGAGCAGAACGCGCAAAAGATTCTGGGGCTCGCCGACCGTGTTGTGATATTGGAGCGCGGAACGATCGTCCACGACGCCCCGAGCGCCGCCCTGAAGGCCGACCCGTCGGTCCTGGAGCGTCACCTCGGTGTCGCTGGGGCGGCGGCTCACTAGAAAATCCTCGGGAGTTCAAGAATGCAGCGAACCAAAGCCCCCTTCCGTGCCGACGAGGTCGGCAGCCTTCTGCGCCCTGCCAAGATCAAGGACGCACGCGCGAAACTCGAGAAGGGCGAGATCTCGGCCGACGATCTGCGCAAGATCGAGGACATGGAGATCGAGAAGGTCGTGCACAAGCAGGCCTCGATCGGCCTGAAGCTCGCAACCGATGGCGAATTCCGCCGCTCCTGGTGGCATTTCGACTTCCTGGCCAAGCTCACCGGCTGCGAGCTGTTCCACCCCGATACCGGCATCCAGTTCGCGGGCGTGCAGACCCGTCACGACGCGGTGCGCGTGATCGACAAGCTCGATTTCCCCGACAATCACCCGATGCTCGACCATTTCCGCTTCCTGAAGAAGGTTGCCGACCAGGCCCACGTCACCGCCAAGATGACGATCCCCTCGCCAGCCGTGCTGCACTTCCGCGGCGGCCGCAAGTCGATCTCCAAGGACGTCTATCCCGATCTCGAGCCCTTCTACGAGGATCTCGGCAAGACCTACCGCAAGGCCGTGAAGGCATTTTACGACGCGGGCTGCCGCTATCTGCAGTTCGACGACACCGTCTGGGCTTATCTCTGCTCGCAGGACGAATTGCAGAAGGCGCGTGAGCGCGGCGACAATCCGGACGGCCTCCAGCAGATCTACGCCCGCATCATCAACTATGCACTGGCCGAGAAGCCTGCCGACATGGTGGTGACGACGCATGTCTGTCGCGGCAATTTCCGCTCGACCTGGATTTCCTCGGGTGGCTACGAGCCCGTGGCCGAGACCCTGCTCGCCGGCACCAATTACGACGGCTATTTCCTGGAGTACGATTCCGACCGCGCCGGCGGCTTCGAGCCGCTGCGCTTCCTGCCCAGGGGCAACAAGGTCGTCGTGGTCGGCGTCATCACCTCGAAGTTCGGCGAGCTCGAGAAAAAGGACGACATCAAGCGTCGACTTGAAGAGGCCGCCAAGTTCGCGCCGCTGGAGCAGCTCGCGCTGTCGCCGCAGTGCGGCTTTGCCTCGACCGAAGAGGGCAACATCCTCTCCGAGGAAGAGCAGTGGGCCAAGCTGAGCCTTGCGGTCGAGATCGCGAAGGAAGTGTGGGGCAACTGACGGCGAGTGTCATTCCGGGGCGCGCTTGGCGCGAACTATGGTGCGCAATTGCGCACCTGAGAATCTCGAGATCCCGGGTCTGGTGCTTGCGCACCATCCCGGGATGACGACGCGGAGGCGCGTCGTCACTTCTCCGCCAGATAGACCTCGCCCAGCAGCGACGAGTTCGACCACGGCACCTGCTTGTTCTTCGTGGCCGACACCACCTCGGCCCGCACCCGCGTCAGCATCTGCTGCACTTCGAGGCCCGGCGTGCCGAGATGACGGGACAGCGCCGCGGAGAAGGGCGAGTTGGCGCCTTCGCCATCGAGCGCGACCTGTCCCGGCGCGGTTGCGAACGCGATCAGCGTGCCGGCCCCCAGCGTCGCACCGGATCCGAGACTGGACGGTGCGGCGAGGCCCGACGCGCCCTCGATGCCGCGACTGCTGCCGGCGCTTGCGACTTGCTGCGCCATCGGGTTGTTGCGGCAGGCATCGAAGATCAAAATGTTGGTGCGAACCTGGTCGTCCAGCCCCGCCATGATCGTGTCCATGTCGATCATGGCCTCGGTCATGCTGCTGCCCGGCTTCAGCGCGACATCGACGGGAATGAGATAGTTGCGGCCGTCGATCTGCACGCCGTGGCCGGCATAGTAGACGAGGGCCACCTGCGCCCGCGCGGCCTCGCGTAGGAAGTCGCGCGTCATCTTCTGCATCGCGGCGCGGTCGAGGTCGACGCCCTCCGATACCGTGAAGCCGATGTCGCGCAGGCTCTTTGCGACCGCGCGCGCGTCGTTGGGCGGATTGGGCAGCGCCTTCACATGAGCATAGGCCCCGTTGCCGATGACGAGTGCCATGCGGCTGCCGCGAACGGCCGGTGCAGGCGAGGGCGCAGGAGAAGGCGCCGGTGCCGCGCCCGTCTGCTGCGGGGCTGGCGCTGCCGCCGGTTGCGTCGCCGGCGGTGGCGCGTCGCGCGGCATCGGCGCGGCTGCGTCGCTCACCAGCGACAGCCGCACCTTTGCGGTCGCCTGGACCGCCTTGCTGCCGGCGTCGGAGGCCGTGATCGCCAGTGACGCGTTGTAGTCCTCGCGGGCATGCGCGTAGTCGCCCTTGGCCTCATAGGCGAGCGCGCGATGGGCATAGCCGGAGATCAGCACGCTGTTCGGCGGCGTCATGATGTTGGCTGGGGGCTTGTCCTTGGCCAGCCGGATCGCCTCGCTGCCATCGGCGATCGCGCGATCCAGATCGCCCCTGGCGCGCCAGATCGCGGTGCGCTGGATCAGCGGCTGCGGCAGCGTCGGGTCGATCCGGATCGCCTGATTGAGGTCGGCGAGCGCACCGTCCAGATCGCCGAGCGCCTCCTTGGAGATGCCACGATTCTGGAATGAGAACGCCGACCTGGGATCCGCCTTGGTCGCCATGTCGTAGTCGGCGATCGCCTTGGCGTAGTCGCCCTTGCCGCGCCAGGCATTGCCGCGGTTGTGGAAGATGATGCCACTTGGCGGGCCGAGCTTTAGCGCATCATCGAAATCGGCGATCGCGATGTCGTAGTCGCCCTTGTCGAAATAGGCCGAGCCCCTGAGATTGTAGACCGCCTGGCTCGGCTGCAGCCGGATCGCCTCGCTGGTGTCGGCAATGACCTTGGCGTAGTCGCCTTTCTTGTTCCAGCCCACCGCGCGCCAGAAATAGACGGTCGCGAGCTGCCCGCCCTTGAAGACCTTCAGGGCGATGATCTTGGTGCAGGCGTCGACCATCTGGTCCGCCGGCGTGGTCTCGGTGGTGCAGAGCGGCCCCAGCTGGCTGCGCGACTGGGCGGAGCAGGGCGCCGACCAAAGGGTCGCGGCGAGCAAAGCGAGCACGACGAGCAGGCGGCTCATGGGGTGTTTCCTCGAGGAGACGTGCTTGTTTGTTGTCCGGCAGCCGGTCGGGGTTCACGCGCATGTCATCGCCTGTGGGGTAACGCAGGCAGCGGTATTCCCTCGGTGGGCAGAATTTGCTACGAGGTTAGTCCCAACTTTTCTGCCCACCGCCTTCCCATCGATGAAGAACGACGAAATCCTGAGCCAAATCACCGAGTTCTGCCGCAAGGCGGACATGGCGGAATCGACGTTTGGCCGGCGGGCCGTGAACGATGGGAAGCTCGTGCAGCGCCTGCGCGAGGGCAAGCGCATCACCATCGACACGCTGGAGCGGATTCAGGCCTATATCGCGGCGTCGACGACCGGTGGCCTGCCGCCGCCGCGGGGGCTCCAGGTCCCCCCGGAGAAGCGCGATCCGCGCGGCAATTTCCGCTTCTTCGAGAACCGGCAGAAATATCTGCTGTTCGTCCACACCTGCAGCGAAAAGCGGGTGATCGCCGACCGGGTGGCGCTGGAGCTGTCCACCATCCATCCGCGCCCGCCGGCGCTGCGCATTTTCGATGCCGGTGTCGGCGACGGCACGGTGCTGGCGCGCGTGCTGCGCGCCACGCATCAGCGCTACCCGCATATGCCGTTCTATGTTGCCGGCAAGGAGCTTAGTCTCGAGGATCTGCGGCTGACGCTAGAGAAGGTGCCGGACCGCATTTTCGAGCATCCGGCATCGGTTTTCGTCTTCACCAACATGTTCTATTCGGAGGCGCCGTGGCTGACGCCGGCCTCGCCTGCTGCAGCCGCGGCCACCGTCTGGCATGAGGTCCCGCTGAGGGGGGCCTCGTCCGGCGAGTTCGAGCAGCAGATCGCCGAGCTACGGCCGTTCCTGGAGCAGAATTGGCGTGCGGCGATCAGCCCGCGTACCGCGATGCCGCTCTACGAGCGGCCGGTCGTGCTCGTGCTCTACCGCGACGACCATCGATTCCTGCTCGATTCGACCATTCCCCGGCCGGGGCAGACCGAGGCCAATTTCGACCTCGTGATCGCATCCCAGCCATACCGGGCCCTGTCCTCGGTCAATTTTCGGGCCAAGCGGATCATTGCACCACTGGCGCGGGCGTTGCGACCGGGCGGCCGCCTGATCGGAATCCACTCTCATGGCCACGATCCCGGCATGGAAATGATCCAGGCCATCTGGCCCGGAGAAAACCCTTTCTCGGTGAGCCGTCATGAGCTATTGCGCGCCGTTAAGTATGAACTCGGATCGTTGGGCCGCGACCTAAATTTTAATGCTTACGCGGACAACCGTTCGATCTTCAGGTATGATATGGAAGCGCTGCCCAACGAGGTGACGGGTACCATCGGGACCTCGACGGCCTTTGCAGCGTGGAATGCGGCGGTGTATGTCGCTCAGATTGAGGACGACCGGTTGACAGATATGACTCAAAACGGCCGCACTCTGGATGCCGCCAGAGATGTGCTGCGGAAGTACAACGGGCTCTGGTTTCTTGACGAATCCTACGTCATCTCGCGCCGGCGTGATTGACATAATCCAACTGTAAACATCGCAAACGTCCGCCGGTAGCGGTGGAACAAGGGGTTTCTTGATGCGCGCGTCCTATCTCTTCACCAGCGAGTCCGTCTCCGAAGGCCATCCGGACAAGGTTTGTGACCGGATCTCGGATGAAATCGTCGACCTGTTCTACCGCGAAGGGCCGAAAGCCGGCATCGATCCCTGGCAGATCCGTGCCGCCTGCGAGACGCTGGCGACCACCAACAAGGTGGTGATCGCCGGTGAGACTCGCGGTCCGAAGTCGGTCACCAACGAGCAGATCGAAAGCGTCGTGCGCGGCGCGATCAAGGACATCGGCTACGAGCAGGAAGGCTTCCACTGGAAGACCTGCGACATCGAGATCCTCCTGCACCCGCAGTCGGCCGACATCGCGCAGGGCGTCGATGCGCTGCAGCCGGGCGAGGTCAAGGAAGAGGGCGCGGGCGACCAGGGCATCATGTTCGGTTACGCCACCAACGAGACGCCCGATCTGATGCCGGCGCCGATCTTCTACGCCCACAAGATCCTCCGCCTGATCTCGGAAGCCCGCCACTCCGGCAAGGAGAAGGTGCTCGGCCCCGACTCCAAGAGCCAGGTCACGGTGCAGTACGAGAACGGCAAGCCGGTCGGCGTGCGCGAGATCGTGGTCTCGCACCAGCACCTGGTTCCGGACCTCACCTCGAACCAGGTCCGCGAGATCGTCGAGCCCTATGTGCGCGACGCCCTGCCGAAGGACTGGATCACGCCGAAGACCATCTGGCACATCAACCCGACCGGCAAGTTCTACATCGGCGGTCCCGATGGCGATTCCGGCCTGACCGGCCGCAAGATCATCGTCGACACCTATGGCGGCGCCGCCCCGCACGGCGGCGGCGCGTTCTCCGGCAAGGATCCGACCAAGGTCGATCGTTCGGCCGCTTATGCCGCGCGCTACGTCGCCAAGAACATCGTCGCCGCCGGTCTTGCCGATCGCTGCACGCTGCAGCTCGCCTACGCCATCGGCGTGGCGCGTCCGCTGTCGATCTACATCGACACCCACGGCACCGGTAAGGTGTCGGAGGATCAGCTCGAGAAGGCCGCCGCCAAGGCGATGGACCTGACCCCGCGCGGCATCCGCAGCCATCTCGACCTCAATCGCCCGATCTACGCGCGCACCTCGGCCTACGGCCATTTCGGCCGCACGCCCGACAACGAGGGCGGCTTCTCCTGGGAGAAGACCGACCTCGTCGAGCAGCTGAAGCGCGCGCTCTAGTTCTCTTGCGTCGTTCCGGGGCGCCGCCACAGCGGCGAACCCGGAATGACGAGCCAAACAGACAGGAACCCCCAATGAACGCGAAGCCCGGCTTCACCGATTACATCGTCAAGGACATTTCGCTCGCCGAGTTCGGCCGCAAGGAGCTCTCGCTCGCCGAGACCGAGATGCCCGGCTTGATGGCCACCCGCGAGGAGTTCGGCCCCAAACAGCCTTTGAAGGGCGCGCGCATCGCCGGCTCCCTGCACATGACGATCCAGACCGGCGTCCTGATCGAGACGCTGGCAGCGCTCGGCGCCGATATCCGCTGGGTCTCCTGCAACATCTATTCGACGCAGGACCATGCCGCCGCGGCGATCGCGGCCGCCGGCATTCCCGTCTTCGCCGTCAAGGGCGAAACGCTCAAGGATTACTGGGACTACACCGCAAAACTGTTCGACTGGCATGGCGGCGGTCATCCGAACATGATCCTCGATGACGGCGGCGACGCCACCATGTACGTCCATCTCGGTCTGCGCGCCGAGAAGGGCGACACCGCGTTCCTGGACAAGCCGGGCTCGGAAGAAGAGGAAGTCTTCTTCGCGCTTCTGAAGAAGCAGCTGAAGGAGAAGCCGAAGGGCTACTTCGCCGCGATCGCGGAGAGCATCAAGGGCGTTTCGGAAGAGACCACCACGGGCGTGCATCGTCTCTACGACATGCAGAAGGCCGGCACGCTGCTGTGGCCCGCCATCAACGTCAACGACAGCGTCACCAAGTCGAAGTTCGACAACCTCTATGGCTGCCGTGAATCGCTGGTCGACGGCATCCGCCGCGGCACCGACGTGATGATGTCGGGCAAGGTTGCGATGGTCGCGGGCTTCGGTGACGTCGGCAAGGGCTCGGCGGCCTCGCTGCGCCAGGCCGGCTGCCGCGTGATGGTGTCGGAAGTCGATCCGATCTGCGCGCTGCAGGCCGCGATGGAAGGCTACGAGGTCACGACCATGGAAGACGCCGCGCCCCGCGCCGACATCTTCGTCACCGCGACCGGCAACAAGGACATCATCACCATCGACCACATGCGCGCGATGAAGGATCGCGCCATCGTCTGCAACATCGGTCACTTCGACAACGAGATCCAGATCGCTGGTCTGCGCAATCTGAAGTGGACCAACATCAAGCCGCAGGTCGACGAGATCGAATTCCCGGACAAGCACCGCATCATCCTCCTGTCGGAAGGCCGCCTCGTGAACCTCGGCAACGCGATGGGCCATCCGTCGTTCGTGATGTCGGCGTCTTTCACCAACCAGACGCTGGCGCAGATCGAGCTGTTCGCCAACAACAAGGACGGCAAATACAAGAAGGAAGTCTACGTGCTGCCGAAGACGCTCGACGAGAAGGTCGCGCGTCTCCACCTCGCCAAGATCGGCGTCAAGCTCACCGAACTGCGCAAGGACCAGGCCGACTATATCGGCGTCAAGCCGGAAGGCCCGTACAAGAGCGATCACTACCGCTACTGAGCGGCAGGCCTGTCGATCAACAACGCGAAGCCCCGGAGCGATCCGGGGCTTTGTTGTTTCGGCTGGTGGAATTCGACCCGTTTGGCGGCTTCCGCTCGCCCCGATTGCCGATTGACGCCCAGCGGTGTCGAGCGGACAATCCTCGCGCGGCGGAGGAAACCATGCAACAAGAACATTTCGACGTGCTGATCGTCGGGGCAGGGCTATCAGGCATTGGCGCGGGCTATCATCTTCAGAGCAAGTGCCCGGGCAAGAGCTACGTCATTCTGGAGGGGCGCGAATGCATCGGCGGCACCTGGGACCTGTTCCGCTATCCCGGCATCCGCTCCGACAGCGACATGTTCACGCTCGGCTATTCCTTCAAGCCGTGGACCGATCCGAAGGCGATCGCCGACGGGCCGCAGATCCTGAGCTATGTGCGCGAGACCGCGGTCGAGAACGGTATCGACAAGCACATCCGCTTCCATCATCGCGTCAAGCGCGCGGCGTGGTCGACCAGCGACGCGCGCTGGACCATCGAGGCCGAGCGCGCGGGAGGCGAGGGCGCGGCGGAGCTCGTGCGCTTCACCTGCAATTTCCTGTTTCTGTGCGCGGGCTACTACAAATACGAAGCGGGCTACACGCCAGAATTCGCGGGCGCTGCTGACTTCGCCGGCCGGATCGTGCATCCGCAGAAATGGACCGAGGATATCGACTGCGCCGGCAAGCGCGTCGTCGTGATCGGTTCCGGCGCGACCGCGGTGACGCTGGTGCCGGAGCTTGCCAAGACGGCGGCGCAGGTCACCATGCTGCAGCGCTCGCCGACCTATGTGGTGTCGCGTCCGGCGCAGGATCCCCTCGCCAACAAACTGGGCCGCAACTTGCCGGCGCGGCTGGCCTATCATTTGATCCGCTGGCGCAACGTGATGTGGGGGATGTTCTTCTTCCAGCTCAGCCGGCGCAAGCCGGCGAAGGTGAAGGACTTGATCCTGACGGGCGTGAGAGCCGCGCTCGGGCCGGATTACGACATCGCAACCCATTTCACGCCGCGCTACAATCCCTGGGACCAGCGGCTCTGCCTCGTGCCGGACGGCGATCTTTTCAAGGCGATCCGCGAGAAGCGCGCCGCCGTGGTCACCAAGGAGATCGACAGCTTTACGCACGATGGCATCCGCCTCAAGGACGGCAGCGAGCTTGCCGCCGACATCATCGTGACCGCGACGGGCCTGGTGCTCCAGGTCGTCGGGGGCCTCGAGGTCAGCGTCGATGGCCGTCCCATCGATTTTGCCAAAACTCTCACCTACAAGGGCATGATGTATGCAGACGTGCCCAACATGGCGTCGGCCTTCGGCTACACCAATGCGTCCTGGACGCTGAAATGCGATCTCACTTGTGAATATGTCTGCCGGCTCATCAACTACATGGACCGGCACAATTTCCGGCAAGCCATGCCGCACAATGACGATCCTGATATCACCGCACAGCCGTCGCTGGATTTTACCTCGGGCTATGTGCAGCGCTCTGTCGCAAAAATGCCAAAGCAGGGCTCGAAGCGACCGTGGCGGCTGTATCAGAACTATGCGCTCGACATCGTTTCCTTGCGCTTCGGCAAAATCGACGACGGCGTGATGCGGTATTCCTGATCGTGCCACGCAGGATAGCGGGATGGTCTCGCGTTCGCTTGAGACGAATCGCGAACTTGTGGTAGTATCTTGCGCTGCAACAGGTTCGTTTCCGACAGCACCCGAGTTCCACGTCGTTGCCGTCCTTAGGGAGCGCAGGACATGCACGTCCTTGCCCTGGTCACGCAAAAAGGCGGAAGCGGCAAGAGTACGCTGTCCGTTGGACTGGCGGTGGCAGCAATGCAGCGCGCCGAGCGCGTCGCTCTTATTGAGGCGGACGCGCAAGGTACGATCTCGAAATGGAAAGCGCGCCGCGAGAATCCCTATCCTTGCGTCGAGCGCGTTACCGATCCTGCCGAGATCGAACCGTTGATCGCGGGCCTGAGCGCCGAAGGGGTCTGGCTCGCCATCATCGACACAGCTGCGACGACCAACAGCCTGGCGATGCGCGTCATCGCCTGCGCCGATCTCTGTCTCATCCCGGCGCGCCCGAGCCCGGCCGATATCGAAGCCGCAATCCCTACGCTGATCGCCATTCGCAGGCTCAACCGCCGCTTTGCCTTCATCCTCAATCAGACGCCGACGCGGGGCTGCCGGCTGAGCGAAGCTGCGACATCGCTGAGCTCGATCGGTGCGCTTGCGCTCCCGTTTATTGCGCAGCGTAACGATCACCAGGATGCGCTCGGAGCGGGGTTGGGCGTCACTGAGTTCGCACCCGCGGGCAAAGCTTCGGACGAAATTGGCAGTTTGTGGGGTTGGATCGCGGGGCACTTGGAAGAGTTGGATGATCATGGGAAAGGCACGCTCAAAGCGGCCTGCTGAAGTTGCACGCGCCGGGCGTCGCTCGCTGCTGGAATTGGCGGCGGAAGTGAGCCGTGCGGTCGATGAGGGTCTGGCCATGCCGCCGGGCTCGGTCGCCGTCGCCCAAGATGCGCCGCAGATCGTGCAAGAAGAGCCTGCTCCGATGACCGTTCCGGTACAAGGAAAAGCCGGCGTCGCCCTTGCAAGTCCTCAACCTCCGGGCAGTACCACCACTGATCTCATTGTCGATATGGCCAAGGCGTATCAAGCCCGCACCTTGGACGGCATGAGCGCTACGTTCAACTACGCCAATGACCTCGCAAAGTCACGGCTGGTCGGTGTGACATCGGAGGCCAATGGAACGGCCATCGTGGGAAGCGAGATCATCGACGCGATTGGAACGGCAGCTGAGTGGCGCGCCGTCGTGCTCGAACTGATGAAAGTCAATGCGGGCGCGACCCTGGAGTATGCTCAGGAGCTGGGCCGCGCAAAAACGCTGGCGGAGTTGGTGGAGCTGTCGGCCACGCATGCGCGAAAACAATGTGAGTTGGTCCTCGAGCAAACCGAGTTGCTGAGGTCAGTTGCTCAAAGGATGACCAAGCCCAGCGCCAGGTAATGCCGCTCGCCTGCCATCATCGCGCTCAGGATCTGTGCGGGACGACCGGGGCGACCCCGAGATCGATCGCGAGCGCCAGCACCACGGCGCCACCGCCGAGAGCGAACAGGACGAGATAGTCGCCGCCGGTCTGCGCATAGATCCAGGAGAAGCCGTAAGCTGCGGCCGCCTGGAACAGCGCAAAGCTGGTGGTGGCGTGGCTCCACGTCGAGCGCTGCTGCTCGCCGGAGTGCGGGACGAGCTCATGGATGCGGCCGAGCACCAGCGGCACGATGCCCGGCGTGAAGCCCCCGATCACCACACTCGATACGATCAACGAAACCGGTGCGGTGCTGATGGTCGGAAGCAGTACGGCCGCCGCTTCAATCAGGAACGCAGCGCGTAAGGCCGGTCCGAATCCGGAGCGGTCGCCGAGATGGCCGGTGACGAGCGGGCCGACGATCGCGCCTAGGCCGTAGAGCACCCAATAGCGCGATCCCGCTGCGATGCCTTCGCCGAGGCCCCGCGCGACGAAGTCCACCATGAAGACCATGTGCGGGACCAGCGCCACGGCATTGAGGCCGTACTGGATCAGCAGTGCACGGGCGGCAGGCGAGGCGTGATGCTGCTTCGCCTGGTGCAAGGGTGCGACATGGGAATTGGCCTCGCCAGGCCAGCTCCACCAACTCGTCGCAGTGAGCACGGCCGAGAGCGCGCCAAGCCCATACCAGCTCTGCTGCAAGCCTTGTTGCAGGAGCAGCGGCGCCAGCGTGCCCGATGCGGCAACGCCGAGGCCAACGCCGGCAAAGATCACGCCGCCGACGATGCCGCGCCGGCGGGGCGAGGTGCGCGGAAGAATAACGGAAGCAGCCAGCACCATGATGATCCCGCCGGTGAGACCTGACAGGAAGCGCCAGGCGAAGAACCAGATGAACGACACCGGCGCAGAGCTGGCAAAGAAGGAGAGGGTTGCAAGCAGCATCATCGCCCGCAGCGCGCGGACTGCGCCGATGCGGGCGGCGACTGCTCGCGCTGCGAGCGCGCCGGCGAGGTAGCCGGCAAGGTTCGCAGCGCCCAGATAGACCACCTCGGAAGCGCTGAACCACTTTGCTGCGATCAGCGCCGGGATCAGCGGCGTGTAGGAGAAGCGGGCAAGGCCAAGCCCGACCAGCGATGCGGAGAGGCCGGCGACGGCATATCGCCAGGTCGGCTCTGACGCCGCGTTCGGCCGCTGATGCGGCCGGGCGTGGCGTCCAGGATTTGCATTGAGTTCGGTCATTGTCATCCTCGTGGGCGGGCTCAATGGCCGGCGATCTGGCCGCCGTCGACATGCAGGATCTCGCCGGTGACGAAGGACGCACCCTCCAGATAGAGCACGGCATCAACGATGTCGGACATCTCGCCCATGTGGCCGACCGGGTGCATCGCGCCGTATTGGGCGTGCGTCGAAATCGGGTGCATCGGCGACTTGATGATCCCCGGCGCCACCGCGTTCACACGGATGCCGCGGCTGGCGTATTCGATCGCGAGCGACCTGGTCGCGGCGTTCAGCCCACCCTTGCTGAGCGAGGCCAGCACTGAGGGCACGTTCGAATTGGCATGATCGACGAGCGTGGTTGTGATTTGGACGACATGGCCCGATCCCTGCTTCTCCATCTCGGCGATCGCGAGCTGGGTGATGTTGAAGAAGCCGGCGACGTTGGTCCCCATCACGGCCGCGTAGTCCTCGGCCGTGTATTGCGTGAAGGGCTTGGCGACGAAGATGCCGGCGTTGTTGACAAGCGTGTCGACGCGCCCGAAGCGCGCGAGGGCCTGCGCAACCACGCGCTCGGCCGTCTTGCGGTCGGCGATGTCGCCGGCGACGGCGAGGATATCGTCGTCGCCTGACGGCTTGATCGACCTCGCCGTGGCGACCACGCGATAATTGCGATCGCGAAAACCCTGGACCAGGGCGGCGCCGATGCCCTGCGATGCACCGGTGATGATGGCAACCTTCTGCTCGATACCCATGACGGGCTCCTGTTGTTGATCCGTGCCAGCACTGGCTGGCTTGCCCGTCGAGGTACGCCGCCTCGGCCCGGCTGCGAATACGCGCTGTCCGGCAGACACTCTTTCGCGGCGCGTACGAATGCCGCGCCGGCGCCTCGCGGCAGTTGTCGGGGTTGGGGCAAACGCCTAGCTTGCCGGGGATTTCAGGAGGACCGCGGGAAAGCATGGATCGTCTGGATGCAATGAAGGTGTTCGTCCTTGCGGTGGATGAGGGCAGCCTTGCCGCCGCGGGGCGAAAGCTCGGTCGTTCGCCGGCGGCGGTCAGCCGCGCCATCGCCTTTCTGGAAGAGCGGGTCGGCGCCGAGCTGCTGCATCGGACCACGCGATCAATCAAGCTGAGCGAGGAGGGCGAGCGCTATGTCGCGGTCTGCCGCCGCGTGCTGGTCGAGCTGGAAGAAGCCGACGACATCGCAGCTGGCCCGCGCACCGCGCCGCGCGGCCTGCTGACGATCACCGCTCCGGTGGTGTCAGGCGAGATGGTGCTGCGACCGATCCTGGATGCGTTTCTGGACGCCTATCCGACCGTGTCGGCGAAGCTCCTGCTGTTCGACCGCGCGGTCAATCTCATCGACGAAGGCGTGGATGTCGCGCTTCGGATCGGTCCGCTCGCGGACTCGGCGATGGTGGCGACGCGGATCGGCGAGGTCCGCCGTGTCGTCGTGGCAGCTCCGCGCTATCTCATGCAACATCCGCGGATCGAAGAACCCGGCGACCTTACCAAGCATCAGATCGTGGCGATGGCCCATCTTCCCAATTCATGGACCTTTAAGCCCCCGAAAAACCCGTCAGCAGCCCGCACGGTCCGGTTCACTCCGCGTCTCACCGTCAGCAGCACCTATGCCGCCGTGGCTTCCGCCGTCGCCGGGCGCGGCGTGGCGCGGATGTACTCCTATCAGGTCGCCGAGCAGGTCGCGCGCGGCGAGCTCGAGATCGTGCTTGCTGGCGACGAGGACCCCGAGATGCCGGTTCACCTGATCTGTCCGCAGGGGCGCCTCTCGGTGCCGAAGGTGCGGGCCTTCACCGACTTCGCAGTCCCCCGGCTCAGGAAGCAGTTTGCACTGCTCAAGAAGAGTCTCGGTGCGCGCTAGAGATCGCGGCCACGCCGCGACTGCCAATGCGTTGTTTTGCGTATACGGCCGCCCGGCTAAATCGGCGATGGTTCCCGAACGGTTAACGCCGATTTAACGGATGGGTCCTAGCCTCTCTCGGCCGGGGTTACTCGCAAGACCGAGGTGAGCCCAATGGAAGCCCAGAAGATCGCGGTCGACGCCGTTGTGGCGCTGACCGATTGTGACCGCGACGCCGTCATTGCATTCATCCGCCGGCTCTATCTTGCCGGCGTCACCGATCCCAAGCGCCTGACTTTCAAAGGTCTGCAGGCGCTGTCTCGGGCGTGATTCGGCTGGTTTCGGTCCGTTTTCGCCCCGGTTTCATCCCGAACCTCTCCCGAGCGTGACCGCAACCCCCGGTGAGTATCTTGCCGCCGGGGGCCCCGCGGGTTACACGACACCCCGGCTGGGTCACTCGGGATTGGGGAAATGCTGAAACAGCTTTTTGCGCCGCAACTTGTCATTCTGTACGTGCTTGTGGCATCGACGATTTACGTTCACTTCCGCGGCAAACAGCGGCTGCGCTTTGCGCGCCAGCTCGGCGATCACTCGACCTACCTCGCGCCCTACAATGTGCTGATGTATGCGGGCTCGGCGGTGCCGAACAAGCCGGTGATCTCGGTCGAGCAGTTTCCAGAGCTGAAGCCGCTCAGCGAGAACTGGGAGACCATCCGCGACGAGGCGGTGCGCCTGTTCGACGAGGGCTTCATCCGCGCCGCTGCCAAGAACAATGACTGGGGCTTCTATTCGTTCTTCAAGAGCGGCTGGAAGCGGTTTTACCTGAAATGGTACGACGACTTCCTGCCTTCGGCGAACGCGCTGTGTCCGAAGACGGTGGAGCTGCTCAAGTCGATCCCGAGCGTGCATGGTGCGATGTTTGCGATGCTGCCGCCGGGCGGCAAGCTCGGTGCCCACCGCGATCCCTTCGCGGGCTCGCTCCGCTACCACCTCGGCCTCGTCACGCCGAACTCGAACAAGTGCCGCATCCTCGTCGACGGCGTCGAATGTGTCTGGCGTGATGGCGAAGCCTTCATGTTCGACGAAACCTTCATCCATAGCGCCGAGAATGCGACCGACGTCAATCGCATCATCCTGTTCTGCGACGTCGAGCGCCCGATGAAGTACGGCTTCATGACCGCGATCAACCGCTGGGTCAGCCATCACATCGTCAAGGCGTCGGCGACCCAGAACGTCGATGGCGAGCATGTCGGCGCGCTCAACAAGGTGTTCGGCAAGCTCTACGAGATCCATCTCGGCAGCCGCAAGGTCAAGGAGTGGAACCGCAACGTCTACTACACGCTGAAATATTCGCTGACAGCGTTGGTGCTCGGACTCATCGTGTTTTCGGCGCTGCGTTGAATGGCCATGGAGCCCTTGCCGACGGCGAGCGCCGATGTCGTGGAGTTCTTCCACGGCTGGCTGGAAACATTCGCCGGCTATGTCCGCGAGGTCGACTATGCCTCGGCGCGGCCGCTCTTTCACCCTGACGTGCTTGCCTTCGGCACGCACAACGATGTCATCCCGGGCCTCGACCAATGGGTCACGACGCAATGGAATAACGTCTGGCCCAGGACGACCGGCTTCCGTTTCGTTCTCGATAAGACCGCTATACTGGCGTCACGCGATCGCGAGATGGTGACCGTGATCGCGCCATGGACGAGCACGGGCTATCATCCCGATGGCAGCGCGTTTGTGCGGCCGGGCCGGGCCACCATGGTGTTTTCAAGGAATGGCGATGGGTGGCTGTGCGTGCATTCGCACATGTCGCTCAATCGCGGTGTGCCGCAGGCAAGCCACGCCAATCGGCCGGTGAAGGCCTGGTAGACGTCGAAACAGAAAAGGCCCCGGACTGGTCCGGGGCCTTTTTGATTTCGGGCTATTGGAGGCTTACTCCGGCTGGCCGATCGAGACCTTCAGCGTGCCGACGCCGTCGACGCCGCATTCGAGCTTGTCGCCGGGCTGGAGCTGCGACACGCCGGCCGGCGTGCCCGTCATGATGATGTCGCCGGCGGCGAGCTTCACCTGCTGCGAGAGCTGCCAGATGATCTCCGGCACGTTCCAGATCAGCTCGGTGAGGTCGCCCTTCTGCGCTTCCTTGCCATTGACGGTGAGCCAGATCTTGCCCTTGGAGGGATGGCCGATCTTCGACGCCGGCTGCACCGCGGAGCAGGGCGCCGAACCATCGAACGACTTTCCGATCTCCCACGGGCGCTCCTTCTTGCGCGAGGCGATCTGGAGATCGCGGCGCGTCAGGTCGATGCCGACGGCGTAGCCGTAGACATGGTCGAGCGCCTTGTCGGCGGGGATGTTCAGTCCGCCGCTCTTCATCGCGACCACGAGCTCGACCTCGTGATGCAGATCCTTGGTCAGCGGCGGATAGGGGATGGTGGCGCCATCGGGCACCAGCATGTCGGCGTGTTTGGCGAAGAAGAACGGCGGCGCGCGCTCGTCATTGCCCATCTCACGGATGTGTTCGAGATAGTTGCGGCCGACGCACCAGATGCGACGCACCGGATAACGGCCGCTCTCGCCGACTACGGGAAGCGAAGCCTGGGGCGGAAGCGGGATCACGTAGGAGGCGGCGTTCATGAGGCGGTCTCGCTGCTCTTGAGGTGGAGGGAACTCTAGGCGGTGGCGCTGATCGGCGCCAGAGCGCCGGCGTCGTGATGTTGCAGGCGGAAGAACGAGGCGTAGCGCCCGGAGCGGCGCAGCAACTCGTCATGCCGGCCTTGCTCGACGATCTCGCCGCCCTCGACCACCAGGATGCTGTCTGCGTGCATGATGGTGTGCAGGCGATGCGCGATTACGATGGTGGTGCGGTTCTGACAAAGATGCTCGATCGCCTCCTGCACTTGGCGCTCGGACTCGGAATCCAGCGCGGCGGTTGCTTCATCGAGCAGAATGATCGGCGCATTCTTGATCAGCGCGCGCGCCACCGCAATGCGCTGGCGTTGGCCGCCGGAGAGCTGGGTGCCGTGCTCGCCGACCGGCGTATCATAGCCGAGCGGGAAGCTCGTGATGAAATCATGCGCGCAAGCGGCCTTCGCGGCCTCGATGATCTCGTCCTCGCTTGCGCCCGGCTTGCCGAAGGCGATGTTGTTGCGGATGGTGTCGCGGAACAGATAGACATCCTGGCCGACATAGGCGGTCTGGGCCCGCAGCGATTTGCGCGAGACCGCGCCGATCGACTGGCCGTCGATCAAGATGTCGCCTTGCGTTACCTCGTAGAAGCGCAGGAGCAGCGCCAGCACGGTCGACTTGCCGCCGCCGGAGGGCCCGACCAGCGCGGTGACCTTGCCGGGCTCGGCCGTGAAGCTCATGCGGTTGAGCACTGTCTCGCCCGAGCGATAGGAGAAGCTGACGTCGCGCAGCTCGATCCGCGCGTCGGTGAGCTTCAGCGCCGGCTTGTCGTCGTCGGAATGCTCGCTCGCCGGGCTGTCGACCACCTCGAGCAACATGCGCGCGCCGACGAGCTGGCTGTTGAGGTCGATGTTCAGCCGCGCCAGCCGCTTGGCCGGCTCGGTCGCCATCAGGAACGCGGTCATGAACGAGAAGAACGCGCCTGGCGTGGCGTTGAGCGCGACCACGCTGTAGCCGCCGTACAGCAGGCAGCCGGCGACGGCGAAGCCGCCGAGCATCTCCATCAGCGGATTGGAGCGGTTGGCGACGCGGGCCATCTTGTTGGCGTTGCGCTCGACGATCGCGATGTTCTCGTCGATGCGCTTCTGCATCGCGTCTTCGAGCGTGAACGCCTTGACGGTGCGGATGCCTTGCAGCGACTCCTGCATCGTCTCCATGATGTCGGCGGTGCCGGTGAACTGGTTGAAGGCGAGGCCCTTGATGCGCTTGACCAGCTTGCGCAGCACCAGCATCGCCGGCGGCACCGCGACGAGGCCGATCAACGACATCAGCGGGTCCTGCCACACCATCACGCCGATCATGGCGAGCAGCATCATGAGGTCGCGCCCGATGGCGTTGACCAGCATGTTGAGCACGTCGGTAATCGATTTGGCGCCGGCCGTGAGCCGCGCCAGGAATTCGGACGAATGCCGTTCGGAGAAGAAGCCGATGCTCTCGCGCATCAGCTTTGCGAACAGCTGGCGCTGGTTGGTGGCGAGGATGGCATTGCTGATCTTGGTCAGGATCACCATGTGGCCGTAGGTCGCCACGCCCTTGATGAACAGCAGGATCACCGTGATGGCGGAGAACATCGCGATGCCCGGGATGTTCTTGTCGACATAGGCCTGGTTGATGACCTGGCCGAGCACATAGGTCGCCCCCGCGGTCGCACCCGCGGCAGCCGCCATCAGCGTGAAGGCAACGAGGTAGCGCCGCCAGTAGACGACCCCCTGTTCCATGACCAGGCGGCGAATGAGGACCATCGCCGCATAGGGATCGTCGGTGATTTTCTTTGGAAACTGGGCCATCCGGTGTCCATTGACGGCGCTGGGAAAAGCCTGCCCGCGCGTCAGGGATCGAATGGCCTCTGTGCCCGCTAAAGCTCCGCTTTTCAAGCCCAATTAAGGGCTTGCACAGGATGTGATTTAGGCCGAGACGGCGTGGCGGAGCTCGCCGTGGCGCTCCCGGAACAGCTTGTCCTCCCAGGCCAGCGCGTGGGCCGCGATGGTCTCGAGGTCTTCGTATTGCGGCCTCCAGTCGAGCAGGCCGCGGATACGGCCGGTGTCGGCGACCATAGTCATGATATCGCCGGGCCGGCGCGGGGCGTATTGCACGGCGAAGCTGCGGCCCGACACCCGGCGCACGGCGTCGATGGTCTCCAGCACCGAATAGCCGCGGCCATAGCCGCAATTCAGCGTCGTCGAGGCGCCGCCGTTGCGCAAATAGGTCAGCGCAGAGTGATGCGCCTGCGACAGGTCGGTGACGTGGATGAAGTCGCGAATGCAGCTGCCGTCCGGGGTCGGATAGTCGGTGCCGAACACGTCGATCTTGGCGCGCTGGCCGGTCGCGGCCTCGACCGCGATCTTGAGCAGATGCGTGGCGCCGACGGTGGCAAGGCCAATGCGCGCCTGCGGATCGGCGCCGGCGACGTTGAAGTAGCGCAAGGTCACGTACTGCATGCCGTAGGCGGCGGCGACATCGTGCAGCATGATCTCGGTCATCAGCTTCGACGAGCCGTAAGGCGACAGCGGCCGCGTCGGCGCGTGCTCGGGCACGGGCACCTGATCCGGATTGCCGTAGACGGCGGCGGTCGAGGAGAAGATGAACCGACTGATGCCGCGCTTGACTGCGACGTTGAGCAGATTGCGCGTGGTGGTGAAGTTGTTGCGGTAGTAGCCGAGCGGATCGCGCATCGAATCCGGCACGACCACCGAGCCGGCGAAATGGATGATGCTCTCGATGTCGTGCTGGGCGATCACGCCCTCGAGCAAATTCTCATCGCCCGCATCGCCGATGAACAGCGGCACGCCCTCGGGCAGATAGGCGGAGAAACCGGTGGAGAGATCGTCGATCACGACGACGTCCTCGCCGGCTTCCGCCAGCGCCAGAACCGTGTGACTTCCGATATAGCCGGCACCGCCGGTGACTAGCACAGTCATGATCTCACCCGTCCTCGATCAGCGCGCCAAGTTAACGTTTGCGCGGTGAAGAGGGGGTTTCGGCAGCCCTGAACTGGTCACTATGCTTAATGTTGCGTATAGGGGACCCACCAACGGAGCGTGACGTGGCGAATTCCCCTGACGATCTCGACGTGATCGTGCCAAATCTGCACAGGCGCTATTCCGGAGTCACCGCGACCAACCGGATGGTGGCGCCGCTTCTGGCAAAGCTCTATCGCGCTGGCTGGTTCGGCTCGGATGCGCCGGAGGGGATTGTGCGGCTCGCCGTCGGTGATGTCCTGAAACTGTGGCGCCGCAAGCGGCCTGTGATCTGGCACGCGCGGCGCAACAACGAGATGATCGCAGGCGTTGCGCTGCGCGCACTGGGCTGGCCGCTCAAGCTGGTCTTCACCTCGGCGGGGCAGCGCCACCACACCTGGATCACGCGCTGGCTGATCCGCCGGATGGACGCGATCATCGCGACATCAGACATCTCCGCCTCGTTTCTGAAAGTGCCATCGACGGTGATCCCGCACGGCGTCGACACCGACGTCTACGCGCCCCCGGTCGATCGCGCCGCGGCGTTCGCGGAAAGCGGCTTGCCGGGCCGTTACGCCATCGGCTGCTTCGGTCGCGTCCGGGCGCAGAAGGGCACCGACGTGTTCGTCGATGCGATGTGCCGGCTGCTGCCGCGCTATCCTGACTTCACTGCCGTGATCGTCGGTCAGGTCACGGCCGAGCAGACACCGTTTGCCAACGATCTGAAGCAGCGCATCGAGGCGGCAAACCTGCAATCGCGCATCGTCATGACGGGCGAGCTGCCGATCGACGAGGTGCAGCGCTGGTACCAGCGGCTGACGATCTACGCCTTCACCTCGCGCAATGAAGGTTTTGGCCTGACGCTGATCGAAGCGATGGCCGCCGGCAGCGCGCTGGTTGCCGCGCGCGCAGGAGCCGCGACGCTGGTGGTCGAGGACGGCGTGAGCGGCGTGCTGATCCCGACAGGTGATGCGGAGGCGCTGGCGGCCGCGCTCGAGCCGCTGATGCGGGATGTGGCTCTGGCAACCGCGATGGGCGAGCGCGGTCGGGCACGGGTGCTCGAGAAATTCAGCCTCGAAGCCGAGGCGGCCCGGATTGGCGAGGTCTATCGGCCGCTGCTCTGAGCTGTTTTCCGAAACGCGAAAACAACCCCATGCACAGTAGCCCGTCCCAGCCGAATCAACGGCTTGCCAGGGGCATACGGCCAGAATGCGGATTTTACGAATTTTGCTTGAAGCGTCGGGCAAAACAGGTGTAGATTGGCATCATCCCAAACTCACCAACGACATTTCGGGGAGTGCCGGCTGGTCACTGAATTCGGCGAACCCAATGGTCACGCCTTCATCAAGCCGTCGTCTCGCGGCTCGACTTCTTCCGGGCCTTCTGACGCAGGAAGCTGACCTCGAGCTCGTCGCCGTTGACGCGGTCGAGCTGGCAACGCCGATAGGCAAGTCCGGTCGAGGAGAGCAGAAGGAAAAACTCGGTCAGGGCCAGACCCTCAATCGATGTCTCGACGCGAAGCGTTGCGTCGCCCTCCGATACGTCCTTGACCAGGCAGGGGCGACGCCAGGTGCCGTCGATCGCCATCATCTGCGCCGGCAGCGGCCGCTCGAACGAAACACGCTGGCTCTCGCGCTCCTTCTCCTTGGGCATGGCTAGCGCTTCATCTGCGGCTGCGAATGTCGACCTGCGAGTCTTGGCGCGGCATGGGGCGCCGGGTGAAGCCTGCGCTCGTAGGTGTCAGCGAGATCGAGCAGGCGTTTTCTGGTGAACGGGTCCGCTTTCGTCGCGAGCTCGCGGATGTCTTGAGCGCGTTCTTTGATGAAGTCCTCGTCCATCGGCTGTATCCCCCGGAAAGCGAGAGGATGCCAAGCCTTCCCGAAGGTGTAAGCAACATATGTTAGGTCAAGCGCCATGCACGGTGGCGCCACTCAGGTCGTCGCGCGTGCTGCAGCCTCACCCAGCACCCGCTGCGCAATCGCCACCACCTCTTCGGCCGCAATATCCCGCATGCAGCGGTGGTCATTCATCTTGCAGACCGTGCTCTGGCAGGGCTGGCACGAGAGGACGCTTTTGTTCTGGACCACGGTCGCGGCAAGGCCGTTCAATGGCGCCCAGAGATATGGGCTGGTCGGGCCAAAAATGCCCATGGTGGGCGTGCCCAGCGCGGCCGCGATATGCATCAGGCCGGAATCGTTGGAGATGGCGACGCCGGCCGCGGCCATGGCGAGGACGCCGTTGCGTAAGTCGTTACCGGTGAGGTCCCGCACCCCCGGGCCGCCAGCGGTCACGATCTCCTGGGCGAGACCCTTTTCCGCGGGGCCGCCGACCACCCAGACTTCGAGGCCGCGCTCGACCAGCAGCCGGGCCGCCTCGGGATACCAGGTCCAACGCTTGGAGACTCCGACCGAACCGGGGGCGAGCGCCACGGCCGCGCCGGCGCTGAGGCCGTTGGCCTGGCGCCAGCGGGCGATCTCCTCAGGCGGAACCCGCAATTGGGGCACCGGCCATTCCGGCGGCAGCGGCGCGCCGTCGGGCTGGGCCAGGGCGGCGTTCTCATCGATGAAGCGGGGGAGCTTGCTCTCGCCCCAGCGCCAGCGGTTGATCAATCCGAACCTGAACTCGCCGACCCAGCCGACCCGTTCGGGGATGCCGGCCAGGGTCGGCGCAATGGCTGCCTTCCAGGTGCGCGGCAGCACCAGGGCCGTGCCGTAGTTCCGCTCGCGCAGAAGCTTGGCGAGGCCAAACTGGCGGCGTGGCGCCAGGCGGCTGCGGGGCAGGTCCCAGACGATTCCCGCGCGCACGCCGGGCATGTAGTCGACCAGGGGGGCGCAAAGGGTGGTGGTGAGGAGATCGACCGGCCGGTTCGGCCATCGCTCCTTCAGGACCCGGACCACGGTATGATTCCGGACGAAATCGCCGATCCACATGTAGGGGACGATCAGAATCGGGCGCGTGTCGCCGCGTTCCCCATTCCCGCCAAGATGCGAATCAATATTCATTCGTTATTTGGACCGCAATGCTCCAGACGGCGGTTCGGTTAGCCGCTCCGGGCCGACAGGTAAAGGCGGCAAATGCGCTACTCCAAAAGGGGCGGCCCAAAATGCTTACACTTTGGCGGATGATGCGCTACGGCAGGTATCGGGACGTACAAGATCGGGCAGGGTGGTTGGAATGTTGCTGGTGACCGGCGGGGCCGGTTTTATCGGATCGAATGTCGTGGCTGCGCTGAACGATTCCGGCCGCAGCGACGTCGTGGTCTGCGATCTCCTCGGCAGCGACGGCAAGTGGCGCAACCTCGCCAAGCGGCAGCTTGTGGATATCGTGCCGCCGGCCGAGCTCGCTGACTGGCTGAAGGGCCGCAAGCTGGATGTCGTGATCCATCTCGGGGCGATTTCCGAGACCACCGCGACCGACGGCGATCTCGTGATCGAGACCAATTTCCGCTTCTCGATGCGCCTCTTGGACTGGTGCACGGCGGCTGCGGTGCCGCTGATCTACGCGTCATCGGCCGCGACCTATGGCGACGGTGCGGAAGGTTTTGACGACGATGCCTCGCTGGCTGCGTTGAAGAAGCTGCGGCCGATGAATCTCTACGGCTGGAGCAAGCATCTGTTCGATATTGCGGTTGCCGAGCGCATCGCGCGCGGCGAGAAATTGCCGCCGCAATGGGCCGGCCTGAAATTCTTCAACGTGTTCGGCCCCAACGAATACCACAAGGGCGCGATGATGAGCGTGCTGGCGCGCCGCTTCGACGACGTCAAGGCGGGCCGCGTGGTGCAGCTGTTCAAGTCGCATCGCGACGGCATCGCCGACGGCGAGCAGCGGCGCGATTTCATCTATGTCGACGACGTCGTGCGCGTCATCCTGTGGCTGCTGGCGACGCCCTCAGTGTCGGGCCTCTTCAATGTCGGCACCGGCAAGGCGCGCAGCTTCCGGGAGCTAATGTTAGCTGCCTATGCCGCGCTCGGCATCAGGCCCAACATCGAATACATGGACATGCCCGAGCAGATTCGCGGCAGCTACCAGTACTTCACCGAGAGCAAGGTCGATCGTCTCCACCGTGCCGGTTACAACGGCGGCTTCACGATGCTTGAGGACGCGGTGAAAGCCTATGTCGGGGATTATCTCGACCGGCCCGACCGTTTCCGCTGAGGCTTTGTTGATCATGGCGACGCCCATTCTCGATTTCGATGCCCTCGCGCAAGCCATCTCAGGCCGCACGGTGCTGTGCATCGGCGACATCATGCTGGACGAGTTCGTCTATGGCGAGGTGTCGCGGATCTCACCGGAAGCGCCGACACCCGTCATCGCGGCCCAGCGCAGCGAGATCCATATCGGCGGCGCAGGCAACGTCGCGCGCAATATCGCTTCGCTCGGTGCGAGCTGTATTTTCGTCGGCCTTGTCGGCGAGGACGAGGCCGGCAGGCAGCTCGCCTCCGCGCTGGCAGACTATGCCGGGATCGAAAGTGCGCTGGTGTGTGACCCGTCACGGCCGACCACGAGAAAAGTCCGCTTCGTCTCCGAGCATTTTTCCACGCATATGCTGCGCGCGGATTGGGAGCAGGCGCAAGCCGCCTCCGATGAGGTCGAGACCAGGCTGATCGGGGCGATCCTGCCGCAGATCGCGCGCGCCGATATCGTGCTCCTGTCCGACTACGCCAAGGGCGTGCTGACCGCGCGCGTGATCCGCCATACGATTGATGCCGCGCGACAAGCCGGCAAGCCCGTGATCGTCGATCCCAAGAGCCTGAACTGGGCGATCTATCGCGGCGCGACGCTGCTGACGCCCAATCGCAAGGAATTTGCGGAAGCCACCCGCAGCCGCGCCGACACGCCACAGAGCATCGTCGATGCCAGCGAGGACGTGATGCGGCTGGCCGATTGCGAGGCCATTCTAGTCACGCAGGGCGAGCACGGCATGACACTGGTGCCGCGTCATGGCGAGGCGATCCACGTTCCAGCTTTCCCGGTGAAGGTGCGCGACGTCTCCGGCGCCGGCGACACCGTCGCCGCCGCGCTCGCAGTCTCGATCGCAGCGGGCGCGGACTGGGACACGGCGCTGCGCATTGCCAGCGCCGCGGCAGCGGTCGCGGTCGGCAAGCAGGGCACCGCCAGCGTCAGCGCCGGCGAGCTGCGCCGGAAGATCCTCCCGCACGCGACACTGGCGGCCGAGGAGAAGGTCGTCAGCGCGCAAGGTCAGCTCGAGGCCCAGCTCGCCGAATGGAAGCGGGAGGGGCTGCGGATCGGCTTCACCAATGGTTGCTTCGACATCCTGCATCCCGGTCACGTCAAGGTGCTGACCGCGGCGCGCGCCGCCTGCGACCGTCTCATCGTCGGGCTGAACAGCGACGCCTCGGTGCAACGGCTGAAGGGCGCGGATCGGCCGGTCCAGGACGAGCGGGCGCGCGCGGAGGTGCTGGCCGCGCTCGAGGCCGTCGATCTCGTCGTCGTCTTCGAGGAGGACACGCCGATCGACCTGATCAGGCGGATTACGCCGAGCGTGCTGGTCAAGGGCGGCGACTACACCCGCGAGCAGGTGGTCGGTCACGAGGTCGTCGAGGGTGCGGGCGGGGTGGTCGTGCTGGTCGACATCCTCCAGGGCTTCAGCACGACGGCGCTGGTCCAGCGCGCGCGTGGAGAGATCAAGTGACGACACTTGCGCGGGAGACGACCGCCCAGATGCTGTGGCGGCGGGTCCACAGCCCGACAGCGTGGGGCGAGACCGCCGACCTGTTCGCCATCCTCACGGTGGCCTCGCTGCCGTGGTCGACCTCGCTTACGGCGATCTTTAACGCCGCGTTCCTGATCTGCATGGTGCCGTTCCTCGACTGGAAGGCGTTCCTGCAATCGCTGACGCGCCCGATCTGTGCGGCGCCGATCGGGCTGTTCCTGCTCGCGCTGGCGGGAACGCTGTGGTCGGACGCGGCCTGGGGCGCGCGCCTTTATGCCGTTGGTCCGACCGTCAAGCTGCTCGTGTTGCCCGTGCTGCTCTATCATTTCCAGCGTTCGCCGCGCGGGCACTGGATGTTCATCGCCTTCCTGGTGTCCTGCGCGCTGCTGTCGGTGATGTCGTGGCTGGTCGCCTTCTATCCCGATCTGACGCTCAAGGCCGATCACCTCGAGCGCGGCATCTTCGTCAAGAACTACATCGACCAGAGCCAGGAGTTCGCGCTCTGCGCGGTCGCGCTCGCCTATCCGATCGTGCTGCTGCTGCGCCAGAAGCGCTACCGGCTCGCCGCGCTGCTGACCGCGCTGGCGCTGAGCTTCTTCGTCAACATGGTCTTCGTGGTGGTGTCGCGCACCGCGCTCGTCACCATTCCGATCATGTTCGGCGTGTTCGCGCTGCTTCATTTGCGATGGCGCCACATCGCGATCATCTCCGTCGCGCTGCTCGCCGGCGCCGCGATCGCCTGGCAGGCCTCGCCGCAATTGCGCAAGACCACTGACACCTTTGTCAGCGACTACACGCGCTACGTGGAAAAGGGCGAGCCGACCTCGATGGGCCTGCGGCTCGAATTCTGGCGGAAATCCCTCGGCTTCTTCGCAGAGGCGCCGATCAAGGGCCACGGCACGGGCTCGACGCGCGGATTGTTCGAGCAGGCGAAGACGGGAAGCGGCTACCGGGCTTCGGCCGAGGTGATCGGCAATCCGCATAACCAGACGCTCAACGTGGCGGTGCAATGGGGCGTCATCGGAATCGCCGTTCTCTTAGCGATCTGGATCCTGCATCTGCTGCTGTTTCGCGGCGACGGACTCGCCTGTTGGATCGGCCTCTTGGTCGTGGTGCAGAACATCTTCACATCGCTGTTCAACTCCCATCTGTTCGACTTCCACGAGGGCTGGATGTACGTCATCGGCGTCGGCGTCGCTGGCGGCATGGTGATCCGGGAACAACAGCGGGCGGCCAAGGTGGGGGCAGCGGGTTCCTAAGCGTTCGCGCGGCTGGCAACTCTTGTCCAGATGGGCTATCAGCGCGGGCAGGTTGCACTTAACGGGATATTCATCGGTCGGCGGATGACGCGTCTTTCGCATCTTACCTTGCGCAATTTCATGATCGCGCTCCACGACCTGCTGGCGACCACGGCGGCGCTGTTCGCAGCCTTCTATCTGCGCTTCGAGGGCGGCGACGGCTTCTACGACCGCCTGCCGCTGCTGTTCCAGATCCTGCCCTACTTCCTCGCCTTCAGCGTGGTCGTGTTCTTCGTCTTCAACCTGACCACGACGAAATGGCGCTTCATCTCGCTGCCGGATGCGCTGAACATCATCCGCGTCGCGTCCGTGCTGACGGTCGCGCTGCTGGTGCTCGACTACATCTTCGTTGCTCCCAACGTTCGCGGCGCCTTCTTCCTCGGCAAGGTGACCATCGTCCTCTACTGGTTCCTCGAGATCGCCTTCCTCAGCGCGCTGCGCATGGCTTACCGCTACTTCCGCTACACGCGGGTGCGGCGTCACGCCCGCGCGGGGGATGCCGCGCCGACGCTGCTGATCGGCCGCGCTGCGGATGCCGAAGTCCTGTTGCGCGGCATCGAGAGCGGGGCGATCAAGCGGATCTGGCCGGTCGGCGTGCTGTCGCCGTCGAGCTCGGATCGCGGCCAGTTCATCCGCAACGTTCCGGTGCTGGGCGGCATCGATGATGTCGAGGACGTCATCGCCGACTTCGCCAAGCGCAACAAGCCGATCGCGCGCCTCGTCATGACGCCGTCGGCTTTCGAGCCGGAGGCGCATCCGGAATCCATCCTGATGCGGGCGCGCAAATTGGGGGTGATGGTCAATCGCATGCCCTCGCTCGAGAGCGGCGACAGGCCGCGGCTCACCGCCGTCGCAGTCGAGGACCTCCTGCTGCGGCCGAGCGAGAAGATCGACTATGCGCGCCTGGAAGCCCTGATTCGGGGCAAGGCGGTGATCGTCACCGGCGGCGGCGGCTCGATCGGCTCGGAGATCTGCGAGCGCGTCGTCGCCTTCGGCGCCGCGCGCCTCCTGATCCTGGAGAATTCGGAGCCGGCGCTCTACGCTGTCACCGAGGCGCTCGCCGCGCACGACACCGGGGCTGCGATCCAGGGTCGGATCGCCGATATCCGCGACCGCGAGCGCATCATGCGCCTGATGGCCGAGTTCAAGCCCGACATCGTGTTCCACGCGGCTGCCCTCAAGCACGTGCCGATCCTCGAGCGCGACTGGAGCGAGGGCGTCAAGACCAACATCTTCGGCTCGATCAACGTCGCCGATGCGGCGCTTGCCGCCGGCGCCGAGGCCATGGTGATGATCTCGACCGACAAGGCGATCGAGCCGGTGTCGATGCTGGGCCTCACCAAGCGTTTCGCGGAGATGTACTGCCAGGCGCTCGATCATGACCTTGCGGCAGGTGGCGCCGGCGCCAAGCCGCCGATGCGGCTGATTTCGGTCCGGTTCGGCAATGTACTGGCCTCGAACGGTTCGGTGGTGCCTAAGTTCAAGGCCCAGATCGAGGCAGGCGGCCCGGTGACGGTGACGCATCCCGACATGGTCCGCTACTTCATGACAATCCGCGAGGCCTGCGATCTCGTCGTTACGGCTGCCACGCACGCGCTCGGCACGGCAAGTCGTGACGTCTCGGTCTACGTGCTCAATATGGGTCAGCCGGTGAAGATCGTCGATCTCGCCGAGCGCATGATCCGTCTCTCCGGCCTGCAGCCCGGTTACGACATCGAGATCGTGTTCACGGGGATGCGGCCGGGCGAACGCCTGAACGAGATCCTGTTTGCGTCCGAAGAGCCGACCCGCGAGATCGGCGTTGCCGGCATCATGGCCGCGCAGCCGAACGAGCCGCCGATGCAGACCCTGCGCAAATGGATTGCGGCGCTCGACCAGGCGATCGCCCGCGACGATCGCGCGACGATCAGGACCATCCTGAAGGATGCCGTCCCCGAATTCGGGTCGACCGCGGCCTGACCATGCAGCCGCAGGACAAGACCGGAGACAAAATGGTCGGCAAGATCGTCGTCGCGAGCCAGCATTATCCGCCGGATCCGAGCACGACGGCCGCGATCATGGCCGAGATCGCCTGCCGCCTCGCCGCCGAGCACGAGGTCGTGGTGCTGTCGGGCTCGCTCGGCGCGGTGCCGGCCTCCCAGACCGGTCCGGGCAGGCCGCGCGTCGTTGCGGTCAAGAATCAGATCGCGGGAAAGGCGGCGCTGGTCCGGCGCGGCCTGTCCGAGCTGCTGTTCGTGCTGCGCATCTTCATCGCACTGCTCCGGTGCTTGCGGCGCGGCGATGTCGTGCTCACCGTCACGGCGCCGTTCATGCTGCCTTATGCGGTCGCGGCGGCGGCGCGGCTGAAGGGCGCGCGCTCGGCGCTGATCATGCACGACCTCTTTCCCGACGTGCTGGTGATGGCGGGCCTCTTGAAGCCGCGCTCGATCGTGGCCGGCGTGATGCGCGCGGCCAACAGCCTGATGTTCCGCGCGCTCAATGCCGTCATCACCATCGGCCGCGACGCCGAGCGGCCGCTGCTCAGCTATTCCGGCATGACGCGGAACAAGATCCGCTTCATCCCGAACTGGGCGACGTTGGTGCCGGCGGTGCGGCCGGCGACATCGGACAATCCGTTCCGCAAAGCGCTTGCGGCGCGCTTCATCGTCGGCCTATCAGGCAATCTCGGCTTCACCCACGATCCGGAGATCGTGTTCGAGGCGGCGCGCCTGATGAAGGACGAGCCGGAGATTGGTTTCCTCCTCTCGGGCTGGGGCATTGGCTTCGAGCGGCTGAAGCAGTTGCAGAGGGATGCCAACCTATCAAATGTCACCTTCGTGGCACGCGTGGCGGATGGCGAGCTCGAGGCATTCCTGGCCGCTGCCGACCTCTGGATCATCCCGTACCGGAAGGATGTGGCCGGGGTGTCGGTGCCGAGCCGTTTCTATAATCTGCTGGCGGTCGGCCGCCCGGTCGTGCTGGTGTCCGAGCCCGAAGCCGAGGCGGCCCTGACGGTGGTGGAGAATGGGCTCGGCTGGGTCGTGACACCGGGCCGTGCCGATCAGCTCACAGACGCGATCCGGGTAGCGTCGCGCTCGAATGACGGCGCCATGGCGGCGCGGGCTGTGAAGGCCGCAGCGCGATTCGATCGCGGCGTTGCGATGAACGCCTATGCCGGTGTGATCGACGAGTTGTTGCGCAACCCTGTTCTTTCGGAGCAACAATGAGCGCGCAAAAACGGATCGTGCTGGTCACGGGGGCGAGCGGCTTCGTCGGCCGTCACGTCGCGCCCGCGCTCATGCGCGAGGGATGGTCGGTTCGTCGTGCGGTCCGCGGGCCTATCGGCATGGACGACGAGATCGTGATCAAATCGATCGGTCCCGATACCGATTGGACACAGGTGCTGGACGGCGTCGACGCCGTCCTCCATCTCGCAGCGCGCGTGCATCACAAGCACGAGGAGCATGCCGTCCAGCTCTACCGCGACGTCAACATTGCGGGCACGCTGCACCTGGCGCGTTCCGCGGCCAAGGCGGGCGTGCGCCAATTCATCTTCGTCAGCACAGTTCTCGTCCATGGCCGCAGCAACGAGGGCCGGGCTCCGTTCAGCGAGGACGAAATCCTAACGCCGCGCGGCCTTTACGGCATGTCCAAGGCCGCGGCTGAGGCAGGCCTGAGGACGCTGTCGCGCGAGAGCGACATGAAGATCTCGGTGATCAGGCCGCCCCTGGTCTATGGCGCGGGTGCCAAAGGCAATTTTGCGCTGCTGACGCGCGCGGTGAACCTTGGATTGCCGCTGCCCTTTGCGGCGATCCGCAACCACCGCGCCTTCTTGGCTGTGCAAAATCTCTCGTCCTTCATCTTGCGCCGGCTCGGCAATCCCGACTCGGCAAGCAATTTCGATGTGTTCCTGGTGGCCGACAAGGAGCAGGTCTCGACGCCGGAATTCATTGAGCGTCTGGCCAAGGCGTCTGGCAAGAGACCGCGTCTGTTCGGAATGTCGCCGAAATTGTTGAGCTCGCTGCTCGTCGTGCTCGGCCGTCAGGACACACATGACAGCTTGATCGGCTCCCTCGAACTCGATATTTCCAAGGCAATTGCGACCGGCTGGCAGCCGGATGTGTCGCTCGACGAGGGCCTGCGGCTGGCGCTGACAGCTCAGGATGACTGAGGGCGGGAGAACCGCCGCAGCTCGAAGGTGACCGTGAGCGCGCCCGCCAACAGCGCCAGCAGCGTGACCATTGCCGAGCCTGAGCGAACGGTGAGGACGGCGAGCGCCGCGAGCACGAGATTGACCAGGAACACCTCACCAATGATCCGGAGGACGGTGAAGCCGTTGTCGGTGGCACGCTGGTAGAAATGCGCGCGGTGCGCCGACCAGAACTGCTCGCGTCTTGCGATGCGCCGGAACAGCGTGATGGTGGAATCCGCAAGGTAATAGGCCGGCAGCAGCAGCGCCGCCGCGATTTGTCCGCTCCAGGCGAGCTCAAGCAGGCACCAGCCGAGCAGAAGGCCGATCGGCAGGCTGCCGACATCGCCCAGAAACACTCTTGCAACCGGCTTGTTGAACGGTGCAAAGCCGAGCATGGCGCCGCAGAGCGCCGTTGCGATCAGCACCGCCGGCCAGGACAAATCGCCAAGCAATCCGAGCAACAGTAGCGCGGCGGTGACTGGCACCACCTCGGCAACCGTCATCAGGTCGAGCCCGTCCATGAAATTGACGAGATTCACGAACCAGACACCGGCGAGCAGGATGAGCCCGCGCTCCAACGAGAGCGGCAGCGCCGACACGACACGCGCAGTCTCGGGCGCGGTGAACACCACGGCACCAACGCAGGCGGCTTGCAGCGCGAGCCGCACCAGCACCGGCAGCGACACGATGTCGTCGGCGAACCCGACGATTGCGATCACGACCGTTGCAATGACGAGCGCCAGCGGGATCGCAACGTTGGCCCAGGCGGCCCACGGCAATGCGACCAGCAGCGTCGCGGCGATGACCGCGATGCCCGCGCCTTGCGGGGTCGGAATTCGATGCGAGGAGCGCGCGTTCGGCCGCGCCAACGCATAGCGCTGGAGCAGCGGACGGCTGATCCAGGTGATCAGCGCCGACATCAGCGCGGCGATCGCGACGGCAAGCAGCGCGGGCATCGCGGCCAGGCTCACTCCGGCACTCCGATCGGCGCCGAGCCCTGCGCGGCCTTCTCCGCGCTGAGGATCCAGACGAGGCCACCGACCGCGCCGACGGTGAACGAGACCGCGCCGAACAGCAGCGAGACGTTGACGCCCTCATTGGCGGCGAGCCCGGCAAAGCCGAAGGCGAGCCCCATGGTCGCCTCGCGCACACCCCAGCCGGCGATCGAGATCGGCATCAAGGTGATTAGCATGACCGGCGGCACCAGCAGGAAGACCTGGCCGAAGCTGACTGGCGCGGCGATCGACTGCACCACGCACCAGGCGATGACGGCGGCGAGCGCGTGGATGACGAAGGACAGGATGGCGATGGGAAGTCCGTGCCTGCGGCTGAAGATCACGCGATTGGCGATCACGGCACAGGCGTGGAGGTGATGGGTCGCCCACCAGGTCTTCAGCCAGCGCCATTTCAGCGCGCCGAAGACCAGGAAGCCGAGGCCGCCGGCGAGGGCCGCAAGATCGATCAGCAGCAGCGCCGAACGCCCGTTCGGATCGGTGATGAGCTGGAAGCTCCAGGGCAGGCTCGCGCCGATGAGAATCGCGAGCGCAATCAGGCCAATCGCGCGATCGACGAAGATCGAATAGGTCGCCGCACGCCATCCGGCGCCGGCGCGCGCGACCAGCCACAGCCGGACCGCGTCGCCGCCGATCGCGGAGGGCAGGGTCTGGTTGAAGAAGGAGCCGATCACGTTGTAGCGCATGGCGCGGGTGAGCTCGAGCGGCGCGCCGCATGCGGCGCTGACATCGCGCCAGCGCAACACGCCGATGAAGATCTGCAGGAATGTCACCGCAATCGCCAGGCCGAACCAGAGCAGGCTGGATACGGTGAAGCGCGAGACCAGCTCGGTCAGATCGACCTTGCGCAATGCCAGATAGAGCAGGGCCGCGGAGATCAGGATTTTGGCCGTCGACAGCAGGATTCGGCGCATCTCGTCCGCATGAACTGGGTTGGCGAAGGTTGAGGTCACCCGACGCCAGGCGCCGAATTCGGCCGCTTTGGTATGGTTTTGGCGCCGATCTTGCAATAGCCCTCTTGAAGCTCTCTTGAGGCTCTCTTGCAATGGCTCTTAAGCCCTTGCGGGGGGTCTTTACTGTTAAAATGGCTGGCTATTGCGGCCCCCTTGGGACGCCGTCTAAAGAGACTGGCATGGCCAGTGTGGCGAAGCATGTCCTCGGATTTGCCTTCGCGGATTACCTTGGGAACAGGATGACGGATCAGGCGATTTTGGTCACGGGAGCCGCGGGCTTCATCGGCTTTCACCTCGCCCGGCAGCTCCTGGCCGAGGGCAGGCCTGTCGTCGGATTGGATAATCTCAACACCTATTACGATCCGGCGCTGAAGCAGGCGAGGCTGGCGCTGCTGCGGAGCGAGGCCGGCTTTTCCTTCGTGCAGGTCGATCTTGCCGATCGCGAGGCGATGGCGGCGTTGTTTGCGCGACATCGATTTGCCAAAGTTGTGCATCTGGCGGCCCAGGCCGGCGTCCGCTACTCGATCGACCAGCCTCACAGTTACGTCGATTCCAACCTCCAGGGCTTTCTCAACGTGCTGGAGGGCTGTCGGAACAATGGCTGTCGTCATCTCGTCTACGCCTCGTCATCCTCCGTTTACGGCGCGAACACGAAACTGCCGTTTTCCGTGCAGGACCGGACCGATCATCCCGTGAGCTTTTACGCCGCCACCAAGAAGGCGAACGAGGTGATGGCGCAGTCCTACAGCCATCTGTACCGGCTGCCGGTCACGGCCTTGCGGTTTTTTACCATCTACGGCCCGTGGGGACGGCCTGATATGGCCATGTTTCTGTTCGTAAACGCCATCCTGGCCGGCAAGCCGATCCGGCTCTTCAACCATGGCGGGATGCGCCGCGACTTCACCTATATCGACGACGTGACCCGTGTCGTGTCCAAACTGATCGATCTTGTGCCTGCGGACAATCCGGCTGCCGCAAATGCGCCCTCTCGAACCTACAATGTCGGAAATCACCGCCCCGAAGAGCTGATGCATGTCGTCGGGCTTCTGGAGCGGGAGCTGGGCCGGACGGCGATCAAAGAATTGCTGCCGATGCAGCCGGGAGATGTGGTGGAAACGTTCGCGGATGTCGAGGATTTGATGCGCGACACCGGCTTTGCACCGTCAACGCCGATCGAGCACGGGGTCCACAATTTTGTCACCTGGTATCGCGACCACTACAAGGTTTGAAACGACGATGGACAAACGCATTATCCCCCTGATCATGTGCGGTGGTGCCGGCACGCGGCTGTGGCCGGCTTCGCGCGAGGTGCGGCCAAAACAGTTCCTGCCGCTGTTCGGCCCGCGCTCGACCTTCCAGGACACGCTGCTGCGGGTCTCCGATGCGTCGCTGTTCGACCGGCCTGTTGTCATCACCAATGCGGCGTACCGCTTCATGGTGCTGGAGCAGCTCGCCGAGATCGGCATCGAGGCCGACGTGATCCTCGAGCCGATGCGCCGCGACTCCGGTCCTGCGATCGCCGCCGGCGCGGCATTCGCGCAAAACCGCACCAGTGAAGCGATCGTGCTGGCGCTCGCCGCCGACCATGTGGTGCGGGACAATGCCGCCTTCATCGCGGCATGCCGCGAGGGCCTCAGCGCTGCGAGCACGGGACGCATCGTCACCTTCGGCGTCAAGCCGGAGCGGCCGGCGACAGAATACGGCTATATCAGCCCGGGTGAGGTGATCTCAGGCGAGGTGCATGCGGTCGCGCGCTTCGTCGAGAAGCCGGATGCGGTGAAGGCTTCGGATTACGTCAATTCCGGCTATCTCTGGAACAGCGGCAACTTCATGTTTCCCGCAAGCCTCTTGCTCGACGAATATCGCAAGCTCGATGCGGCGAGCGTGGATGCGGTGTCCGCCGCGGTGAACAATGCCGGTCGCGATCTCGGCTTCGTGACGCTGGAGCCGCAGGCCTTTGGTGCGGCCAAGGCGATCTCGATCGACTATGCCGTGATGGAAAAGACCTCGCGCGCGGCCGTGGTGCCGGTGTCGTGCGGCTGGTCCGATGTCGGCTCCTGGCGCGCGGTGTGGGAATTGTCCGACAAGGATGCGCAAGGCAATGCGGCGCACGGCACCGCCGTGTTCGAGGATTCGCGCAACTGCAACGTCACGACCGATCATGCGCTGGTGGCGCTCGAAGGCGTCGACGATCTCGTCGTGGTCGCGACCGCGGATGCCGTGCTGGTCTCGCGCCAGCAGGACGCCAACGGGCTGAAGCGCCTGATCACCAAGCTGAAGGCGGTCGCGCCCAAGGTCACCGAGGAGCATCTCAAGGTGCACCGCCCCTGGGGCAGCTATCAGTCGGTCGACAATGGCGAGCGCCACCAGGTCAAGCGCATCGTGGTGAAGCCGGGCGGACGGCTGTCGCTGCAGAAGCATCACCATCGCGCCGAGCACTGGATCGTGGTCCGCGGTGCCGCCCGCGTCACCGTCAACGAGACGGTGAAGACGGTGCATGAGAACGAGTCCATCTACATCCCGATGGGCGCGGTGCACCGGATGGAGAACCCCGGTAAAATCATGCTGGAACTGATCGAGGTCCAGACCGGGTCCTATCTCGGGGAAGACGACATCATCCGGATTGAAGACGACTATCAAAGGTCGTAACCAGCGAACTCCGAATCACGCGATCCGGGCCCCAAAAGCCCGCTTTCGGCGGCTAAGGCCCGGAGAACGTGTAACTTTTTGAATCAAATCGTGTCCGGCCAATTTGCCCGGCATTCGCCACATCTGTGGCGCCCGTGCTAGAAGCAGCCCGGGGATTTGCGCTGAATCGGGGTTTGCTCAGATGAGTTCCATGGGATCACAGCCGGCAAAGGCCGGCCTGCGCGTCGGTGTCATCGGCGCCGGTGTGATGGGCAGCAACCATGCGCGAGTGCTCGCCGGTCTGCCCGGCGTCACCCTGGTCGGCGTGGTCGATCCTTCACCCGCGCATCGGGCGCGCGCGACGGAGCTCGCCAATTGCAACAGCTTCGAGACGCTCGACCAGCTCCTCGCCGAGGGCGTCGATGCCGTCACCATCGCGGCGCCGACGCATCTGCATCACGAAGTCGCGCTGGCCTGCATCGCCAGGAATATCCACGTGCTGGTCGAGAAGCCGATCGCCTCCACGGTGGAAGAGGGTCGCGAGATCGTCGCCGCCGCGCAAAAGGCCGGCGTCACGCTGATGGTCGGCCATGTCGAGCGCTTCAATCCGGCCGTTGCCGCGGTCAAGCAGGCGATCGCGGGCGAGGACATTCTCTCCATCGCGATCACCCGCGTCGGCCCATTCCCTCCGCGCATGTCCAATGTCGGCGTCGTCATCGACCTTGCCGTACACGACATCGATCTGATCCGCTGGTTCACCGAATCCGACATCGTCGAGGTGCAGCCGCAGCTGTCGAGCGCGGTCGCCGAGCGCGAGGACATCGCGCTGCTCCAGTTCCGCACCGCCAATGGCGTGCTTGCCCACATCAACACCAACTGGCTGACGCCGTTCAAGGCGCGCAGCGTCACGGTCGCGACCCGCGGCAAATACGTGATGGGCGATCTTCTGACGCGCCAGGTCACCGAATGCTTCGGCTTCAAGCCTGACGGCAGCTATTCGATGCGGCATCTGCCTGTCGGCCATGACGAGCCGCTGCGAGCCGAGCTGATCGCCTTCCTCAAGGCCGTTCGCAACGGCGAGACCCCTGCGGTCACCGGCGACGAAGGCGTCGCCAGCCTCGAGATCGCGACGCAGTGCCTCGAGACGCCATCGCGGCCCGCAGCGACGTCGCCCGCCCGCAAGGGCCCGCGCCGCGTCGCCGGCTAAATCCCTCCATGTCGACCAGGCAAGAAGGCGCCAAGAACCAGGCCATGAACCAGCATCTTCGTTCCGAACCGATTCCCTTCATCGACGTCGCCTCGCAGCGCGTGCGGCTCGGCGCCTCGCTCGATGCGGCGGTCAAGCGCGTGATGGACCATTGCCAATTCGTCAACGGTCCCGAGGTCTTCGAGCTCGAGAAGCAGCTTGCGGCTTATTGCGGCGCCAAGCACGTGGTGGCGTGCTCCAACGGCACCGATGCGCTGCTGATGGTGCTGATGGCAAAGCGCGTCGGGCCCGGCGATGCCGTGCTGTGTCCGTCCTTCACCTTCATTGCGACCGCCTCGCCGGCGGCACGGACCGGCGCGACGCCTGTTTATGTCGACGTCGATGAGACGACCTTCAACATGGATCCGGAATCGCTCAAGCGCGGCATTGCGGCCGCGCGCAAGGCCGGCTTGAAACCTGTGGCGGTGATTCCGGTCGATCTGTTCGGACAGCCGGCCGACCACGATGCCATCGCCGAGATCGCCGCGTCCGAAGGCCTCTTCATCATCGATGACGCCGCGCAAGGTTTTGGCGCAAGCTACAAGGGTCGCAAGCTCGGCACCTTCGGGCTCGCCACCACGACCAGTTTCTTTCCGGCAAAGCCACTCGGCTGCTTCGGCGACGGCGGCGCGATTCTGACCGATGACGACGAGCTCGCGGCGACGCTGCGCAGCATCCGCGTGCATGGGCAGGGCGTCGACAAATACGACAATATCCGCCTCGGCCTCACCGGCCGGCTCGACACCATGCAGGCCGCGATCCTGATCGAGAAGCTGAAGATCTTTGACGACGAGATCGCCGCTCGCAACAAGGTCGCCGAGCGCTACGCGCGCGGCCTCTCCAATGTGGTCACCGTGCCGCGTCTGGCGCCGGGCAATACCTCGGTCTGGGCGCAGTACACCATCCGCCTGCCTGAAGGCACCGACCGCGACGGCTTCGCCGCCGCGCTGAAGGCACAGGGCGTGCCGACCGCGGTCTATTACGGCAAGTCGATGCATCAGCAGTCCGCCTACAAGCAATATCCGGTCGCCGAGGGCGGCCTGCCTGCCTGCGAGAGCCTGTCGCAAGACGTCATCAGCCTGCCGATGCACGCTTATTTGACCGAAGCCGATCAGGAGCGAATCATCGCTGCCGTCTGCGGCGCGCTCGCGGGGTGATTTTTTTGCTTCACCTCTCTCGCTTGCGGGAGAGGTCGCGCCGAAGGCGCGGGTGAGGGTTCTCTCCTCTGGGGGAGTCTTCGTTGTCGAGACACCCTCTCCCCAACCCTCCCCCGCAAGCAGGGGAGGGGGCGCACTTCCATTGCGGTTTGCATCTAGACCTAATCGCGCCATGCTCTAGAACAGTCCGCATGCTCGGACGCATCTTCACGGTTGGGGGTTATACGCTGCTCTCGCGGCTGACGGGGTTTGCCCGCGACATCATGCTCGCGGCGATCCTTGGCGCCGGCCCTGTGGCCGACGCCTTTTTCGTGGCGCTGCGACTGCCCAATCATTTCCGCGCAATCTTCGCCGAGGGTGCCTTCAACGCTGCCTGGGTGCCGGCTTATGCACATGTCCATGGCGAGAAGGGGGAGGCGGCGGCACACCTTTTCGCCGACCGCATCTTCACGCTGCTGCTGGCCTCTCAAGTTGTGCTGCTGATCGTCGCCTGGCTGTTCATGCCTCAGGCCATGAGCATTCTGGCGCCGGGCTTTTCGGAGGACGCCGAGCAGCGCAAGCTCGCGATCGAACTAACCCGGATCACCTTTCCCTATCTGCTGCTGATCACGCTGGTGACGCTCTATGGCGGTATGCTGAACGTGATGCAGCGCTTTGCCAGTGCCGCCGCCGCGTCGATCTTCCTCAACGTCGCGATGATGATGACGCTTGCGGTCGCCGTCTGGTTTCCGACCGCCGGCCATGCTGCGGCCTGGGGCGTCCTCATCTCGGGCTTCCTGCAATATTTCCTGCTCGCCGGCGATCTCGCTCGCCATGGCGGTCTGCCGCGCTTCGCGCCGCTGAGGCTCGACGAAGACGTCCGCAGCTTCTTCAAGGCGCTCGGGCCGGCCACATTGGGCTCGATGGGGACGCAGATCGCGCTGTTCGCCGACACCATCATCGGGACCTTCCTGCCGGCAGGCGCGCTGTCGGCGCTGTACTACGCCGACCGTCTCAATCAATTGCCGATCGGCGTCATTGGCATCGCCATCGGCACGGTGCTACTGCCGGAAATGTCAAAACGCATCACGGCCAACGACCATGACGGCGCGATGAAGGCGCAGCGCCGCGCCTTCGATTTCACGCTGCTGTTCTCGATCCCGTTCGTCGCGGCGTTCCTCACCGTGCCCGACGAGATCATGCGTGCGCTGTTCGCCCGCGGCGCGTTCTCCAAATCTGACGCGATTGCAGCGGGCGGCACGCTCGCTGCGTATGCGATCGGCCTGATCCCCTTCGTGCTGATCCGCAGCGCGGTCGCGACCTTCTACGCCCGCAAGGATACGGCGACGCCGGTGCGCGCTTCGCTGACCGGCATCGCCGTCAACGTCGCACTGAAGGTCGCCCTGATGGGATCGCTGGCTCAGATCGGCCTGGCGCTCGCGACCGCCGTCGGCGTCTGGACCAATCTCTTGCTGGTGCTGTTCTTCGCCGTGCGGCGCGGTTTTCTCGTGCTGGATCGGGCGTGGCTGATGTCGCTCGGCAGATTCCTGCTGACCGGAATCATCCTTGCGGCCGCCTTCTGGCTGATCGCGCGATTCACCGGATCTGCGCTGGGCGCGATGCGCTTTCACGATGAAGTGACGCTGGTCCTGCTCGCCGTCGGCGGCACGATCGTCTACGCGCTCGCGATCCTCGTTCTGTTCGGGCGCCGCTGGCTGGTCTCGCTGGTACGCGGCTAGACCCGAGCGAATGGTCGGCATTCAACTCGCCAGTTTTCTCTCCTTGGCGAACGGGCTGAGACCAAGCCAAGTTTGCATCGAGGATGCGATTTGCCGATCGCCGGTCAGAATCATTCGGCGACTGTCCACGGCCGCACGGACGGTGTCGAGCCCCATCCAGATAGCAGTCATGCTGCGCAGATCGACGGAAACATAGAGGTCGACGTCAAATCCGGGATCGACCGAGCACAGGTCGACGCCTTCCTCGGGATCGACGATCAGCCACCAGTGTCGTTGGGTCGCTGAAAGCTCGGGATAGACGAACTGGATGATGTTTCGCCGCCTGGGCATCGGCGTCGGATTCAGATTTCGCCGCATATCCCACATCAGCAGTTGAACGTCGAGGTGCTGGAGCGACAGGTCGGCCTTGATCCGGCGTTGGCCCCAGATTCCAAATCCTTCGACGATGGGAGTGAGTTCACGTCCCGCCGGGGTCAGCCGATATTCATAGAGGCCAGGCTCCGAAGCCAATGCTTCCCGCGCGACAATCCCCGCCGACTCGAGATCCTTGAGCCGCTGCGATAGCAGCGCGGGCGACATCCGGGGAACACCACGTCGCAGATCATTGAAGCGCGTCGAGCCGGCCATCAGCTCCCGCAGCAGCACCACAGTCCAGCGTGTACACAGAACCTCGGCGGCCATCGCGACGGGACAGAACTGCTTGTAGCTGCCAGCAGCCATGTTCTCTCTCCTGGTGGACCATTTGCGAACGTACTGCGGAATTCGCAGGGGCTTCCAGTTCAAAATCTGTACCGGCATCGATTCAGTTCGTGAACTAGTGGCATGCAGAGGGCCCTTGCTACCTCTCAGCATGCGGATTTGGACCGCTCCACCGGGCTTGAAGGACCGTCGCGACGCGCCGGCCGAGAGCCTCATGGCATCAATTCACAATGACAGGGTAATTACGATGACAAGGATTTTCTGCAGGCCCAGGCTCTCCATGGCGAGCGTTGCGATGTTCGGCACGGTGTTGCTCCACTCGGGCACAGCATCCGCCGCTGTGGCCACGATCAGCCGCAGCGTTGACGTGAAGGCGGCTGCCCGGGACGTCTGGTCGCTGATCGGGCCGTTCTGCGCGATCAAGGATTGGCTGCCCCCGGTGGGTCAGTGCATCGAGGACGGCAAGGCGCCATCAACGCGCATTCTCGTCACGAAGGACGGAAAAGCCGCTTTCGTCGAGACGCAAGTCGCCCGGAATGAGGCCGAGTACAGCTACTCCTACAAGTTCCTGACGAGCCCGCTGCCCGTCTCGAACTACACCGCAACGATCAAGGTGACCTCGAAAGCCAATGGCGCTTCCACCATTACCTGGAATGGCTCCTATACGCCCGAGCCAGGGCAGGAGAAGGCCGCGAGCGAAGCATTGCTCGGCGTCTATGAAGCTGGCCTCGCTGAAATCCAGGCAAGATTCGCGAAATAGGTCCGAAGCTTCAGACGTTCAACAGATCAGATCAAGGAGATCGACATCATGACGATTTACAGCGGCAAATGCTTTTGCGGCGCGGTTGAAATCGAAGCGGAGGGAGCACCGGAAGCCATGGGATATTGCCATTGCTCGTCGTGCCGCTCCTGGTCGGCCGCCCCAGTGAACGCATTCACATTGTGGAAGCCGCAGAACGTGCGGGTGACCAAGGGCGCCGAATTCGTCGCCACCTACGCACAATCGGAGCTCAGCCATCGGCAATACTGCAAGGGCTGCGGGGGGCATCTCATGTGCGACCATCCGCCGCTTGGGCTCGTCGACGTCTACGCAGCCACATTGCCGACGCTGAAGTTCGCGCCGGGCGTGCACGTCAATTATTCCGAGACGGTGTTGCCGATCAGGGACGGCCTGCCGAAACTGAAGGATTTTCCCGCCGAATTCGGAGGCTCAGGTGTCGCCGTTTCTGAATAGCCCCCTGGTCTGGACGTTGATCGCGCTGATCTTGTCCATGGCCGGAATCCTTCATGACCTCAGCTGAACTTCTTAACAGGAGAGCGGCCGTCTGATCGTCCGGCGATCTTTTTTCCGCGGCGTGTAGCCGCGGAAAGGAAGCCTGATTGTGCATGGAGTGAGCGCTTGAAGTTGTTCTGCGCCAGATCGCAGAGATGCACCGACCAAAATGATGATGCCTGCAAATAAAGAAAACCAAATGCGCATCCTGCAAAGCTCTGCTCAAATGTATGTTTCTCGTTCGTGATGCTCTGGTAGATTTCGCCGGAAATCAAATGGCCGACGCCGCTGACATCGCCGGGACTGCCGATATACCGCCAGCCCGTAAGTTGCTTGCCGCTGGAGACGTCCCAAAGCCGAAACTCGACCTTGATGCGGCCATCGGGTTGACGGCCGGTGCGGCCAACGACCAATGCCTGTGTGCTGGTTCTGCGCCAATCGGCAAATTTGGGGCACGTCAGCAGAGGCTCGGAAGTCGTCGCGGGAAGGGTTCGCCTCCAGGGTGCAGTCAGCCTCCGCACATCTCTTGATTATGCGCGGTTGTCGTGCTATTGGCTGCTCATGATGAAATGCTCGCGCCAAATCAAGTTCTGGAACATGACCCGCTTCGGTTGGGCCGTGGAAGGAGTCGTGCGCTAGCAATTCGACGACGACATCTCTTCCACCAGGCCCCGCCGGCATCGGACGGGGCCTTTTGTTTGGCCACGCTCCCTGCCGGCACAACAGCAGGAGCATACGATGCCACCACAACTCACGGATATCTCGCCGGGAATTGAGGGCGAGGCCGCAAGGCGCGGCCTCACGCTCTCGATCGTCCAGGCAAAGAGCGCGATCGACCAGGCGTTGGCGGAGCGCCTCAAGGCGTCTGCGTCTGCGCTGGACGGCGCTGTGCTGGATGCTGCCGGACCAACGGCCGCATCGACGCCTGGCCTCCTCGGTCTGCTCAAGCGAGCCTGGCTTGCGTTTCTGGCGCGGCGCCAGAACCCGCAGCCTGCCTTGCAGGATCTGAGCGACAGGGAGCTGATGGATATCGGCCTGACGCGCGGCGAGGTCGACTACCTCTCGCCTCAGCGTGCCATCGATAATCTGAGGGATAGCACGAAGTATCTATGGAGCGGCCGTGGGATGTGAATGACCATCCCGCGCCAAGACAAGAGAAAGGCCGATATCATGGTCTCAAATACGGTCATTCCTCAGGCGGATTGTGAAATCCGGCGATTGACTGTCGATGATCTGGAAAGCCTTCGCGAGATTCGCGCGGAGGCAATTCGGGCGCATCCTCAGACGTTTGGTTCTCCTGAAGAGGACGAAGGCGGCGAGGTGATGATGGTGGCCTATCGCCAATGGCTCGGCGAGACGATCCTTGGCGCGTTTGGCTGTGAGGGTCTGATCGGAGTGGCGGGCTTCTATGTCTCGCGATACAGGAAATCGCAGCATAGGGGACATATCTTCTCGGTCTATGTGCGGGAGAACGAACGCGGCAAGGGTGTCGGAAATCGGCTCGTCAAGGAGCTTCTTGCCCGAGCCGAGGCGCGTGTCGAGCAGGTGCACCTTGCCGTGGGATCGACGGCGGTTGCTGCCATCAAGACTTATCAGCGAAATGGTTTCGAGATCTATGGCACCGATCCCAGTGTCATTCGCATCGGTGATGCCACCTATGACCATTACCTGATGATGAGGAAATTCAGCGCTAGCGCCGGCCCCGACAGCCCGGCTTCCATTGGGGCCTGACTCCCACAGGGAAATGACTGCACTGCGGCCGTTCCGTCCGATCCCGCTCTGAGGCGCAAGGCACGGGTCGTTTTTTCGCGGGGCCCGCCTGCCTAAACCCGTTTGCACTGCCTCTTTTTCCACGGCAATATGCCGGCAAAACAACCATAGGACGGGACAAGACAATGGCAGCCCCCATCAAATTCGGCGTAGGCCAAAGCGTGCTGCGCAAGGAGGACGACGCGCTGATCCGCGGCAAGGGCCGCTATACCGACGATTACACGCCGCAGGCTGCGCTGCGGTGCCTGGTGCTGCGCTCGCCGCATGCCCATGCCAAGTTCACCATCGATGCGAGCCGCGCCCGGACGCTGCCTGGGGTCGCACTGATTCTCACCGCGGCCGAGGTCGGCGATCTCGGCAATCTGCCCTGCCTGTTCAATCTGGAGACCGATCCGTTCACCGGCCCGCCTTACCCGATCCTGGCCAAGGACGAGGTGCGGCATGTCGGCGACGCCGTCGCTTTCGTGGTTGCCGAGACCATCGACCAGGCCCGCGACGCGATCGAGGCGATCGAGGTCAAATGGAGCCCGCTGCCGGCGGTGACCGGCGTCGTCAACGCCGTCAAGAAAGGCGCGCCGCAGGTCTGGCCGGACAAGCCGGGCAATGTGCTGTTCGACGTCTCGATCGGCGACAAGAAAGCGACTGAAGCCGCCTTCGCCAAGGCGCATACGGTTGCCGAAATCTCCATCGTCAATCCGCGCGTGGTTGCGAGCTTCATGGAGACGCGCGCGGCGGTCTGCGAATACGACGCCAAGGCCGATCATCTGACCCTGACGGTCGGCAGCCAGGGCAGCCACCGTCTGCGCGACATCCTCTGCCAGAACGTGCTGAACATCCCCACCGACAAGATGCGGGTGATCTGCCCCGACGTCGGCGGCGGCTTTGGCACCAAGCTGTTCCCGTACCGCGAATACGCGTTGATGGCGGTCGCCGCGCGCAAGCTGAAGAAGGCCGTCAAATGGTCGGCCGATCGCTCCGAGCACTTCATGGGCGATGCGCAGGGCCGCGACAACGTCACCACCGCCAAGATGGCGCTGACTGAAGACGGCAAGTTCCTGGCGATGGATTGCGACCTGATGGGCGACATGGGCGCGTATCTGTCGACCTTCGGGCCTTATATCCCGCACGGCGGCGCCGGCATGCTGCCGGGCCTCTATGACATCCAGGCTTTCCACTGCCGGGTGCGCACCATCTTCACCCACAGCGTGCCGGTCGATGCCTATCGCGGCGCGGGCCGGCCTGAGGCCGCCTACGTCATCGAACGCCTGGTCGATGCCTGTGCGCGCAAGCTCGAGATGACGCCGGATGCGATTCGTCGCAAGAACTTCATCCCGCCGAAGGCGCTGCCCTACAAGACCGCGACCGGCAAGGTCTACGACTCAGGCGATTTCGCTGCGCATCTGAAGCGCGCGATGGAAATCGGCGAGTGGAAGGAATTCGGAAAACGCGCCAAGGCGGCGAAGAAGCACGGGCTGATCCGCGGCATTGGCCTTGCGAGCTATGTCGAGATCTGCGGCGTGATGGGCGAGGAGACCGCCAATGTGCGGCTCGACCCCAATGGCGACGTCACCGTCCTGATCGGCACGCAGTCGAGCGGGCAGGGCCACCAGACCGCCTATGCGCAGATCGTCGCCGAGCAGTTCGGCGTTGCGCCGGAGCGCGTCCACGTCCGCCAGGGCGACACGGCAGAGATCGCCACGGGCCTCGGCACCGGCGGCTCGGCCTCGATTCCATCAGGCGGCGTCAGCGTCGAGCGCGCCACGCGCGAGCTCGGGCAAAAGCTCAAGGAGATCGCGGCGCAGGCGCTGGAAGCCAGCGCCGGTGACCTCGAGATCACCGACGGCATCATCAAGATCGCCGGTACCGACCGCTCGATCTCGTTCGCGGATCTCGCCAAGCGGCCCGGCGTCGATCCGTCGAAGCTGAATGGCAGCGCGACCTTCGCCAGCGCTGACGGCACCTACCCGAACGGCACGCATCTGGCGGAGGTCGAGATCGATCCGGCCACCGGCATCATCAGAATCGTCAACTACGTGATCGTCGACGATTTCGGCAAGACGCTGAATCCGCTGCTGCTGGCGGGCCAGGTGCATGGCGGCGCCATGCAGGGCATCGGCCAGGCGCTGATGGAGCAGGTGGTCTATGGCGCGACCGATGGCCAGCTCATCACCGCGACTTACATGGACTACGCGCTGCCGCGCGCGGCGGACGGCCCGTCCTTCGTGTTCGAGACCCACAACATTCCCTGCACGACCAATCCGATGGGTGTGAAGGGCGCGGGCGAGGCCGGCGCGATCGGGTCCTGCCCGGCCGTGGTCAACGCCATCGTCGATGCGCTCTGGCGCGAATACAAGATCGATCACATCGACATGCCGGCCACGCCGGAGCGGGTGTGGATCGCGATCAACGAGCACCACCGCCGCCACAGCCTGTAAGGCGTCGCGCCCGGCTCGCGGTGGGAATAATCGCCCGCGGCCGGGTTCTAACCATCAATGGCCTGTTCCCCCAACCGACTTGCGAGCCGGAGAAGAAGACTCATGAAACGAATGTTTGTTGTCGCGGGCACCCTGTTTCTGGGTGCAGGCGCCGTGATGGCGCAGCAGGAGGTCGCCGTCCAGCAGGACAATCTGATGCGCTCGCAGGCCAAGAGCATGTACGGCGTGATCCTCAAGATGACGAAGGGCGACATTCCCTACAACCAGAAGCAAGTCGACGAGGCAATCGCCAGCCTGGAGACGGACGTCGCCAAGATTGCCAAGACCTTCGAGGTCAACCCCAAGCAGGACGTGGTCAACGCCACCTATGGTTCGTCGCCAAAGGTGTGGCAGCAGAAGGCTGATTTCGAATCAAAAATCCCGCCGGTGCAGAAGGCGATCGCCGACGTCAAGGGCAAGATCCACAATGTCGCCAGCCTCAAGGCGGCCTACACCACCATCAACGACCGCTGCAATGATTGCCACGAGACGTATCGGCTGAAGCTGAAGTAAGGCGAGCAGCTCGCTGACTTCGTAGCCCGGATGGAGCGAAAGCGAAATCCGGGGCAGCCGTCGATGCGGATAGCCCTGTCCCGGATTGCGCTGCGCTCCATCCGGGCTACTGGGCTCGCGCCTTTTTCGATCACATCGCCAAATTCTGTCCGCTTGCCCTGACGCATGGCCGTCAGAAGGACTATGTTTGCTCGCGCCGCCGCGGCGTTGATGCCTGACGCTATCGAGAGTTGCGCCGCGGGCGGCGATCGCAGGCAACAGCGAGACAGGCCATGGCAAAACCGTTCCCGTCGAAAACCCATATCGGCAACCATATGCTGCATCCGGAAACGCTGATGCTGACCTATGGCTATGATCCGCAGCTGTCGGAAGGCGCCATCAAGCCGCCGGTGTTCCTGACCTCGACCTTTGTGTTCAAAACGGCCGAGGACGGGCAGGACTTCTTCGACTACGTCGCCGGCCGGCGCGAGCCGCCGGAGGGGATGGGCGCCGGGCTCGTCTATTCGCGCTTCAACCATCCCAACAGCGAGATTGTCGAGGACAGGCTCGCGGTCTATGAGCGGACCGAGAGCTGCGCGCTGTTCTCCTCGGGCATGGCGGCGATCTCGACGACGATTTTGGCGTTCGTCCGCCCGGGCGATGTCATTCTCCACTCGCAGCCGCTCTATGGCGGCACCGAAACCCTGCTGACGAACACACTGTCGCGCTTCTCGATCGGCGCGGTCGGCTTTGCCGACGGCGTCGATGAGGCGGTGGTCAACCAGGCCGCGGAGGAGGCCATGCGTCGAGGGCGGGTTTCGATGATCCTGGTCGAGACGCCGGCCAACCCGACCAATGGGCTCGTCGACATCGCGCTGATGCGCCGCGTCGCCGACAGCATCGGCAAGGCCCAGGGCACCACGCCGATCATCGCCTGCGACAACACGCTGCTCGGCCCGGTGTTTCAGCGGCCGATCGAGCATGGCGCCGACATCTCGCTGTACTCGCTCACCAAATATGTCGGCGGCCATTCCGATCTGATCGCGGGCGCAGCCCTCGGCACCAAGGCGGTGATGAAGGGCATCAAGGCGCTGCGCGGTGCCATCGGCACCCAGCTCGATCCGCATTCCTGCTGGATGATCAACCGCTCGCTCGAGACCCTCAGCCTGCGCATGGAGAAGGCCAACAGCAATGCGCGTCTCGTCGCGGATTTCCTGCGCGATCACGCCAAGGTGGCGAAGGTTCATTATCTCGGCCATTACGAGGAGACCTCGCCCTCGGGGCGCGTGTTCGCGCGGCAATGCTCAGGCGCGGGATCGACGTTCTCGTTCGACATCGTCGGCGGCCAGGCGGCGGCGGAGAAGTTTCTCAACGGCTTGCAGATCCTCAAGCTCGCGGTCAGCCTCGGCGGCACGGAATCGCTGGCGAGCCTGCCGGCGACGATGACTCATTCCGGCGTTCCCGCCGATATCCGCCGCAAGATCGGCGTGCTCGATTGCACCATCCGCCTGTCGATCGGCATCGAAAATCCGTCCGATCTGATCGCCGATCTCGAGCATGCGCTGAGTGCGGCTTGAGTGCACGGGCATCACCTGTCGTTTCGGAATCAAAAGGCCGGACGCTCGCGCCCGGCCTTCAACGATGAGGTCTTGATGATTTCTACTTCGTCACCTGGCCGCGGATTTCGCCGCCCGGGTTGGCCGCGGTGTGAATGTTGACGTAGAGCTTGCCGGACAGGAGATCGGAGGCCTGCGCGTCGGTCAGCGTCGCCGAACCTTCGGCCGGGCTGTTGGCGATGCCCGGGATCGGGATCGCGACGCCGGCGTTCTTGCCGACCTCGGCAGGGCCGTGGAAATGAGCGGCAGTGGCGGGGCCGGAGAGGCCGGAATAGGTCACCTTCCAGGACAGCTTTTTCGTTGGGGCGTCATAGTCGATATCGGCGGTGCCGGTGCCACTGGTGGTGGTGGCGGGCACTTCGGACTTCCCGTCCAGTGTCGCCTTCAGCTTCTCCGCGCTGGCCGGGCCTGCGAATGCGACGGCAGCTCCGAGTGCCAGCGTGGCAAAAAGCGCTTTGTTCATGGGTCTCTCCCTGTTGACGCCCGATTGCTGTCACCTTGCAAACAGTGCGACTGCGATTTTATTCCCGGATTACAGTCACACCATCTAAATTATTCGTGGCTGGAGCTGCGGCGGGATGACCCGTAAATACGCTTGAGCTCAACGGGATTCTTCATGCTGCGACGAACAATTTACGTTACTTTGATCGCTGCTGTCGCAGCCTTTGCCGTCTATTGGTGGCTGACCGCGCCGAGCGCCTTGGCGTTGCCGGCGCCGACGCGCAAGCCTGATCTCGCCAATGGGCAGGAGTTGTTCAATGCGGGCGGCTGCTCCTCCTGCCATGCCGTGCCCAACCAGCCGGATCGCTTGAAGCTCGGCGGTGGGCTCGCGCTGGGCTCGCCGTTCGGGACGTTCTATGCGCCGAACATTTCGCCTGACCCCACCGACGGCATCGGCCGCTGGAGCGAGGCTGATTTCGTCAATGCGGTGATGCGCGGCATTTCGCCCGAGGGCAGGCACTACTTCCCGGCATTTCCCTACACGTCCTATCATCTTGCTGAGGTCGACGATGTCCGCGATCTCTTTGCCTATCTGAAGACGCTGCCGCCGGTCTCGGGTCGCGTGCGCGACCACGAACTGCCGTTTCCCTTCAATATCCGCCGCAATGTCGGCATCTGGAAATTGCTGTTCATGGATGTCAGGCCGTTCTTGCCTGACGCAACGCGCTCCGCGCAGTGGAATCGCGGCGCCTACCTCGTGAATGGTTTTGGCCATTGCGCCGAATGCCACAGTCCGCGCAATGTTCTCGGCGGCGTCATCAGCTCGCAGCGCTTTGCCGGCGGTCCCAATCCCGAAGGCGAGGGCTGGGTGCCGAACATCACGCAGAAGGGCTTAGGTAGCTGGAGCGAGAAGGATATCGCCGACTTCCTCGAGACCGGCGACATGCCCGAGGGTGACAGCGCATCGGGCGCGATGCGGCCGGTGATCAAGAACCTCGCGCAGTTGCAGCCGGAGGATCGCGCCGCGATGGCGGCGTACCTGAAGTCGCTGCCCCCGGTCGATGGCCCGACGCCGCCCAAGCGCAAGGAGGGCGGCGGCTGAGCGCGTGCGGCTAAAGCGCGATGAGATCGGGTTGAATCGTCATCGCGCTTTAGCTCTTTGTTTGAGCATGATCTCCGCGCAAACGCGTTCCGCTGATGTCGCGAGGGAAAACCGCTTCACACTTTTCCGGATCATGCTCTAGCCGGTGCCGAACGCCTTGAAGGTGATGATGGTGAGCGTGTCCTGGATGCCGGGCAGCACCTGAACCTTCTCGTTCACGAAGTGGCCGATGTCGGTGTCCTTGTCGACATAGAACTTCACCAGCAAATCGTATTGGCCGGCGGTAGAGTAGATCTCGGAGGCGATCTCGGCTTCGGCGAGCGCATTGGCCACCGTGTAGGACTGACCAAGCTTGCATTTGATCTGGACAAAGAAAGGAACCATTGCAGTCAACTCCGAAGACATGTCTTGGCGGCTAATAGGCCAAAACCGGCGCGATTTAGCAAGCGGGCCGGCCGACCGCCAGAGAGCCGTCCGGGGTTTACGACGCCACCACCGCTGCTGCGAAGGCATCCCTGAGCCGCTGGGCCAGTTCGGCCTTGCGATAGGGCTTGGTCAGGACCACGGCCTCAGCCTGCGCGCGGCCCTGCTCGACCAGGGTCTCCAGCGCATAGCCCGAGGTGAACAGCACCGGCAGGCCGGGCCTGATACGCCGGGCCTGCTCGGCGAGCTCCCAGCCGCTCATGCCGCCGGGCATGACGATGTCAGTGAATAGCATGTCGATGCCCGGATCCGCGCGCAGCCGGTGCAAGGCCTCCTTGCCATTGACGGCGGCGACGACGCGATAGCCCAGCGCCTCCACCCGCTGGATCACCGAGGAGCGTACGAACGGATCGTCCTCCGCGATCAGGATGGTCTCACGGCCGCGCGGCGCAGCCTCGTCAGTCTCGGGCATGTCGGCCAGCCCTTGTCCGCCGCCGGGGCGGGGCAGGTAGATCCGGACCGTCGTCCCCAGGCCCTGTTCGCTATAGATTGAGACATGGCCGTCGGATTGCTTGGCAAAGCCATAGACCATGCTCAGCCCGAGGCCGGAACCCTTGCCGACCTCCTTGGTGGTGAAGAACGGCTCGAACGCGCGCTCGATGACCTCAGGCGGCATGCCTTCGCCGTCGTCGGTGACCGAGATCAGCGCATAGCTTCCGGATGCGACCTCCGGGTGAAGGGCGCGATAGTCGTCGTCGATCGCGGCGATCTCCGTGCTCAGCGTCAGATGTCCGCCTGACGGCATCGCGTCCTGCGCGTTGAGCGCAAGGTTCAGCACGGCGGATTCGAGCTGGGCGCGGTCCGCAAAGGCCTGGATGGTGCCGGGACCGACCGTCGTCCTGATCTCGATGTTCTCGCGCAAGGTGCGCTTGAGCAGTTTCAGCATGGACAGGATCAGCTCGCCGCAATCGATCGCACGCGGCTGGAGCAATTGGCGGCGACTGAACGCCAGCAGCCGCTGCGTCAGTTCCGCACCGCGTTCGCCTGATTCGCAGATGTCGTCGGCAAATTGCCGCAGATCGGGCCGCGCCTTGAGCTGCTCGCTGAGATGCTCGGCGTTGCCGATGATGACGGTGAGGAGATTGTTGAAGTCGTGGGCGATGCCGCCCGAGAGCTGGCCGACCGTCTCCATCTTCTGTGCCTGCTGGAGCTGCTGCTCGGTGAGCTTGCGCGTGGTCAGATCGTGGATGATGCCGACGTGGATCAGCTCGCCATCCTGCCATGCCTGGCCCACCGAGAGGTTCATCGGAAACGTTGAGCCATCCTTGCGCAGGCCGACGGCTTCGCCGGTTGCGAAACGCCGCGCATGAGCTGCGGAGGAGGGCCTTTCCTCATTGGACATCAGCATGCCGATGTCGCAATTCATGATCTCGTCGGCGCGATAGCCGAACAGCCGCTCGCAGGCAGGGTTGAACAGGAGAATGCGGGCTTGCGCGTCGAACAGGATGACGCCGTCGACCGCAGTCTCCACGACAGCGGTGAGTCGCGTCATGCTTTCGCGCATCGCGCGCTGGGCCTCCCCCACCTGTTTGAGCAGCAGCGCCGCGTCCCGGCTCTTGATCTCTTCCTCCTCGAGCGCTGCCTGGACCTTTTGCAGCTCGAACGGGGAGGGGATCGTCAGGATCTTCGGCAGCAGCGGCCATAGTGCACCGGCGGTGAAGATAGAGGCCGCGGCCGTGACCGCCTTGACCATGCCCTCAATGCCGTAGATCGGAACCCAGAGCGTGTAGATCGACAGCACATGCGTCAGGCCGCAGGCCATGATGAAGATCGCGAACGCCCAGTAGACCCAGCCGAACTGGAGGTCGCGCCGCTTGGTGACGAGAATGGTGAGGGCGAACGGGATCGAGAAATAGGCGGCGGCGATGACGGCGTCGGAGGCGACGTGGAGCCAGATCAGCTCGGGCTCCCACAACAGGCAGATGCCGTGCGGTGAAAGCGTCGACGAATCGAGCAGACGTTGAAAAAAGGCCCACATGATTTCTTCCCGAGAGGATTGCGGCCGAAGCCGGACCGCAATTTGGCGTCGCTGAACGAATCCACTCACTAACGTGTCATTTGCACACTCGGGCGCCAAGGCCGGTCGATGCCATGGTCATATTTTCTCAGGATATGCACGCTTACGGGACGACAATCCCGCGCAGCGCCGGCTCCGCCTGATTCGCCGGCTTGCTGGGGCTGCGCCGGCGCGCTAGGACAGGCGATGGCCAATGTCCTTTTCGAGCAGGAATATGCGATGACGACGCCCGTGGCGCTCACCATTGCCGGCTCGGATTCGAGCGGCGGGGCCGGGATTCAGGCCGACCTGAAGACCTTTGCTGCGCTCGGCGTCTACGGCGCATCCGCAATCACGGCGCTCACGGCACAGAACACCAAGGGCGTCACCGGCATTCACGCGGTGCCGGCAGCGTTCGTCACAGCGCAGATCGATGCCGTGTTTTCCGATCTCGATGTCGCCGCGGTGAAGATCGGCATGGTGGCGCAGGCCGCGAGCATCGATGCGATCGCTGCTGCGCTGGCGCGCTGGAAGCCTCGCCATGTCGTGCTCGATCCCGTGATGGTCGCAACATCAGGCGACCGCCTGCTCGCCGCAGAGGCCGTCACGGCGTTGCGCGCAAAACTGATGCCGCTCGCATCCGTGATCACGCCCAATTTGCCGGAGGCGGCCGCGCTGCTCGAAGAACCGATCGCGCGAAGCGAGGCCGAGATCGAAAGCCAGGGACGCCGCCTGCTGTCGCTTGGCTGCCGCGCGGTTCTGATCAAGGGCGGGCACGGCGAGGGCGCGGAGAGCACCGATTATCTCGTCGCTGCGGACACCACGCTGGCGCTCGCCGCACCGCGCGTCGCCACCCGCAACACCCACGGCACCGGCTGTTCGCTGTCGTCAGCGGTGGCGGCGGGCCTCGCCAAGGGCGAGGATCTCGCGACGGCGGTACGCAACGCCAAAGGCTGGATCAGCGCGGCGATCGGGTCTGCCGACCGTTTCAGCGTCGGTCATGGCCACGGGCCGATCCATCATTTCCACAAGTTTTACTGACGCCGGGGTCCTGCTGGCGCCGTCTGTCCCGATATTAACCAATGAGGCCGGGGGGTCTGCGGTCTTGCGGGCCATCATTGCCCGACCATGTCGCCTGATTGTCGCATGCGACTGATATTCGCGCGGAGGGCGAGGCAAGGTTCGATTCGTATTTGAGGGGCCTCAAGGGTTCAATCGGTCATCCCCCTGTCACGGGACACGGTTACAGGCTGGCGCATGGGAAGTTACGATGTGAGTGACGAGAGCCCGGAGCGGCGCTTTCGCACGTTGTTCATCTCCGACGTTCATCTCGGAGCCCGCGGCTCTCAGGCCGATCTTTTGCTGGACTTCCTGCGCTACCATGACGCCGATACGATCTATCTCGTCGGCGACATCGTCGACGGCTGGGCGCTGAAATCGAGTTGGCACTGGCCGCAATCGCACAACGACCTGGTGCAGAAGCTGCTGCGCAAGGCGCGCAAGGGCGCCAAGATCATTTACGTGCCCGGCAATCACGACGAGTTCCTGCGCAACTATTATGGCACGCATTTCGGCGGTATCGACGTCGTCGAGAACACGGTGCACGCCGGCGTGGACGGCAAGCGCTATCTCGTCATCCACGGCGACATCTTCGACCTCGTGGTGCAGAACGCGCGTTGGCTCGCCCATCTCGGCGACAAGGCCTACGATTTCGCGATCCAGATGAATCGCTTCGTCAACTTCTTCCGCCGCCTGTTCGGCGTGCCCTATTGGTCGCTGTCGCAATGGGCCAAGCAGAAGGTCAAGAACGCGGTCAATTATATCGGCGCGTTCGAGCAGGCGCTCTCGGCCGAAGCGCGGCGCCATGACGCCGACGGCGTGATCTGCGGCCACATCCACTATGCCGTGATCCGCGACGAGAACGGCATCCGCTACATGAATTGCGGCGACTGGGTCGAAAGCTGCACCGCGCTGGTCGAGCACGACGACGGCCATTTCGAGATCATCACCTGGGCGGATCATCTGCAGAAACCCGCACAAGTGCAGCAAGTGGCAGCAAGGGCAGCTTGATGCGCATCCTGGTCGCGACCGATGCCTGGCACCCGCAAGTCAACGGTGTGGTTCGGACGCTGACCAAGCTCGCTGATGCCGCCAAATCGCTCGACCTCGAGTTCACGTTCCTGACGCCGCAATCGTTCCGCACCTTCGCGATGCCGAGCTATCGCGACGTTCGGCTGGCAATGCCGCGCCCGGCCCGCATTGCAAAGCTGATCGAGGACGCGCGGCCCGACAGCATCCATATCGCGACGGAGGGGCCGATCGGCCTGATGGTCCGCCGCTATTGCCGCCAGCGCAAGCTGCCGTTCACGACCAGCTTCCATACCCGCTTTCCTGAATATGTCCGCGCCCGCGTGCCGGTGCCGGGTTCGCTGATCTGGCGGGCGCTGCGCCGATTCCATAGCCCGAGCCGGGCCGTGATGGCGGCGACGCCGGCGCTGGCGCGGGAGCTCGACGAGCGCGGTTTCGACAATGTCGTGCTGTGGCCGCGCGGCGTTGACACCCATCTGTTCCATCCTCGCGCTGTCGATCTCTGCCTGCCGGCGCCGATATTCCTCTCGGTCGGCCGCGTCGCGGTTGAGAAGAATCTCGAAGCGTTCCTCGATCTCGATCTGCCCGGCACCAAGGTGATCGTCGGTGACGGCCCGGCGCGCAACGCGTTGGAGCAAGCCTATCCCGAGGCGATTTTCCTCGGGGAAAAGCACGGCGAGGAACTGGCCGGCATCTATGCGGCGGCCGACGTCTTCGTGTTTCCGAGCAAGACCGATACGTTCGGCCTGGTCCTGCTCGAGGCGCTGGCGAGCGGCCTGCCGGTGGCGGCCTTCCCGGTCAAGGGTCCGCGCGACGTCATCGGCGATGCGCCGGTCGGCGCGCTGGACCATGATCTGCGCAACGCCTGTTTTGCCGCACTCGAGATCTCCAGGCAGGCCTGCGTCGAATTTGCCGCCGCCTACACCTGGGAGGCCTCGGCGCGGGCCTTCATCGACAGCATCCGCGCCGTCGGCGCCGTGCTGCCGGGCCTGGACAGGGCGGAACAGCCGCGCTTCGTGGCCTAGATTCTTGTTTTGACGCGTTTTCTTCACGCGAAGCGGTACCCACTTCGCTCGAAAACGCTTTGGGGAAAAATCCTCGCGCGGAGGTGTCTTGCCCGTGCCGCGCCGGGCGCGATAACATCCCGCCATGTCCGAACAGCCCCTTCCGATCGGCCCCGCCGATATCGACGCCGCAGCGCGCGTGCTCGCGCCCTTCGCCGTCCGCACCCCGCTGTTGTCTTTTCCGGTGCTCAACGAGCGCGTCGGTGCAAAAGTGTTCCTGAAGCCGGAGATGCTCCAGCGCACCGGCTCCTTCAAGTTCCGCGGCGCCTTCAACAAGGTGTACTCGATCCCGCAGGACAAGCGCGCCGGCGGCGTCGTCGCATTCTCCTCCGGCAACCACGCCCAGGGCGTGGCGGCGGCGGCAAAAATCCTCGACATGCACGCGACCATCGTGATGCCGGCGGACGCGCCGCTGTCGAAGCGCGAGCGCACCAAATCCTATGGCGCCGAGGTCGTGCTGTACGACCGCTACAACGACGACCGCGAGGCGATCTCGCGCGGCATCGCCGAGAAGCGCGGCGCGACGCTGGTGCGGCCCTATGACGATCCCTTCGTGATTGCCGGCCAGGGCACCGCCGGCCGCGAGATCGCGGAGGACATGGCAGCGCTCGGCCTCTCACCCGATATCGTGGTGGCGCCGGCTTCCGGCGGCGGCCTGATCGCGGGCGTCGCCACCGCCGTGAAGGCGCGCTATCCGCAGGCCCAGATCGTGGTGGCCGAGCCGGAAGCGTTCGACGATCACGGCATCTCGCTGACCGCAGGCCATCGCGAGCCGCACCCGCCCGCCGGCCGCACCATCTGCGATGCGCTGATGGCGCTGATCCCCGGTGAGATGACCTTTGCGATCAACAGCAAGCTGCTGGCGCGCGGCGTGACCGCGTCGGACAAGGAAGTCGGCGCGGCGGTTGCCTTCGCCTATCACGAGCTGAAGCTCGTGGTCGAGCCGGGCGGCGCGGTCGGCCTTGCCGCGCTGCTGGCGGGACGTCTCGATGTCGCCGGCAAGAGCGTCGTCATCGTGCTCTCGGGCGGCAATGTCGATGCGGATCTGTTCGCCGAGCTGGTGGCTTGATTCCGATTGAACGGTGCGAGCGAGGGAACTCAGATCACCTCTCCCGAGGGGAGAGGTGAAGCTAGCCTCACATACTTTTCGCACTTGTTGACAGGAAGAAGGGGCAGAGCGTTGCCGCTCTGCCCCTTTGTCGTTTCCCTGATCGCGATCAATGCATGAAGCCGCGGTGGTTGTTGCCGCCGTTCATCGCGGGCGACTGGTTCATCGACTGGCGGAAGTTGTTGTTGCCGCCGCCGTTGCCGATCGCATTGAACTGCGGGCGGTTGTTCACCTGGCCGTTCTGCACCTGCACCTTGTTCACCGGGTTGTTGTTGAGCTTCACGATGCCGGTGTTGCCGTTGTTGACGCGGATCGGCTGATTCTGAGGCTGAACATTCGTCGGCTTCACGTCGGTGCTCTTGACGTCAACTGTCGAACCACCCTTGCCGATATTCACCGGCATGCTCACGATCTTGCCCGCCGGGCCGGCATTGTTGTTGCCGGTGTTCGGCGTGGTGTTGGTCACCGGCAGGGTCACGATCTTGCCGATGGGAGTATTGTTCGTCGTGGTCTTGGTCGGCGCCGGCAGGGTGACGATCTTGCTGATCACTCTGCCATCGACCGGCTTCTGCACGATCGGCAGGTTGCCGTTCGTCGGCGAGCCGCCATTGCCCTGCTGCTGGATCAGCGGCATGTATTTGGGCTGACCGAGATTGCCGATCTTCAAGGTCGGGGCAATGTTCTGCGGAGCCAGGAACTTCGTCGCCTGCAGCAGCGGGATAATTTTGGGCTGCGCCTCGAGCTTCAGCGCGGCTTGTGCATAGGGGCTGTTGCTGTAGTGGCTGTAGAAGGTCTGGTAGCCGATCGGCGAGTTCGCGAGCACCGCTTCGTGCCAGGCCTGCGAGATCAGCAGGTTCGCCAGCAGCCAGCGGATGTGATCGCATAGCGGGTCGTGCGGATACATCGCGACGAACTCCTGATAATATTCCGGCTTGCCCTCGGACAGCACGTAATCATAGGCCTGGCGTGCCGAGCGGCTCGGCAGGTTGGAGGCCATCTGCACCACCGGCGCATGCACCGGCGCACGGCTCGCGGCCACGGCCGTGTCGCCGAAGAAGGTGAAGTCGGAGGTCAGCGAGGAGCTCTCCCAGGGGACCTGCGCACCGCTGGTCGTCTGGTTCACCGCGAGCCGCACGCGCTTGAACAGCTGCTCGATCGGCACGTTGGGCTCGCGCGCGACGTTCAGGAAGGCCTGCGTATAGGGGCTGTGGCCGCCCGTGCCGTCGAGGGCTTCGGCGCCCGGCGCGGTCGAATAGCCGACAATCGAGCCGTTCGGCGCATCGACGATGGCAAGGCCCCGGCCGGCGTCGTTCACGTTGGGGAACGGGTTGTCGCGGCAGGCGTCGAGAACGACGATGCGCATCCGGCTCGGGATCGTCTCCAGCGTCGACATCACGTCGACGAGGCGAACGGAGTCGTTGACGAGATCGGTCTGGTTCGAGACTTTCGCATCGACGGGGACGAGATAGTTCTCGCCGGCAAGCTGCACGCCGTGACCGGCGTAATAGACCATTGCCACCGTGTTCGGTCCGCGCGCGGACACTTTCGCGGAGAAATCCTGCACCACGCGCAGCATGTCGTTCTGGCCGAGATCGGTGGCGGAGATCACCTCGAAGCCGGCGGAGTTGAGGAATTGCGCCATCGACTGGGCGTCATTGTCGGGGTTCGCAAGCTGCGGCGCGTTCTGGTAGTTCGAATTGCCGATCACCAGCGCCACCCGCTGCTCCGGGCCTTGCAGCGTGGTCGGGGCGGGCGTGACGGGGGCAACTTGCGCAGAAACAGGCCCGCAGGCGAAGCCGAACAGGCTTCCCAGCAGGCCAACAGTCATCACGGCGGATTTCAGGCGGAACATGGCGTGCTCCTTTGGCACTCATCTCGATGCGAGATTGGTTGCGAGGAGACTAGGTCGCGTTCGAAGGCGTGGTCCGTGATCGCGATCACCCTGGACGGGGCGTGATCTAGATCACGCTGGTCTCAGCTACTCGCCAAGTGCTTGGAAATTGTAGGGTGGGCAAAGGCGCGAAGCGCCGTGCCCACCATCTCTTTCGATCACGGACAATGCGTGGGCACGCTTCGCTTTGCCCACCCTACGGCAGTGGTGCAGGGGTGCGTCAAACGCCGCTACGAGAAGAACGCGATCTTCTCGGCCTGGGTCATGCGGCGGATCGGGGCGAGCGCGTCGTTGGCGGCGGGGCGGGGCTTCTGCACGATGCCGCTGGCGAGGATGGTGGCGCCGAGCGAGGGCTCGGGCAGGGGCGACGGCAACGGCAGCGTTGCGCTGGGGGCTCCGCCAGAGAATGCTGCGGCCGCCATGGCGGGGGCCGGCTGCTCCATCACTTCGGCGGCGGCTTCCGCGATGGCATCGGTCAAGCGCGCGAGCGATTCCATCGCGATCGGCGCCTCGACGACGGGCTCCTCGACCTCGGGCTCCTCAATATGGGGCGCGATCGGCGGCTGCTCGGCGACCGGTTCCGCGATCTCCGCGGGCATCTGCTCCGGCATCGGCTCGGGAACTGCTGCACCCATCTCCATGGGCTCGACGATCGCGTCGAACTCCGGATCGGGCGCGGCCATCTCCAGCGCGATGGCGTCGAGGATGGCGTCGTCCTCGGCCTCAGCGGCCGCGTGAAGGGAGAATTCGTCGGTGATCTCGGCGACGTCTGCGGGACCGGCGAGGTTGTCCTCGACCGCGGCGAAGCTCTCCTCGACGGCGGGAGCGTGGCTTTCAACGATCTCGGGCGCGATCGCGACGTCCGTCATCGCGTCCTCGGCGATGCCACTGATGTCGGCGACTGCCTCGGGCTCGGGAGCGATCTCCTGCGGCATCTCCATAAGAGCCACGGGTGGTTCGCTCGCCCTCGCCGGTCGCGCTTCGTCAACAGGTGCCTCAGCCGCCGTCGGCGCCGGCTGCTCGGGCGCAGGTCGCGCCGTCGCCTGCTGTGCAGCAGCGCCCCCAGCGTCCGTCTGCTCGATCCGGTCCCTGAGCAGATCGAAGGCGGCCTTGAGGTCGCCGCGCGGATCGATCCCCGACACCTGGGCGCAGGCCGCTTCGATCGAGGCGAGCTGCGAATCAATCAGGTCGCAGATTCGCCCGTCGGCGCCGATCTCGCGCCAGCGCCAGGAGATCTCCTTGATGATGCGTACGCCGCGCGTCACAGGCGCAAGGCTCGTTTCGATCGCAGCGGGATCGAACGCCTTGGCGACGGCGCCTTCCGCGTCCTCGACCGCGCGGCGGATCGCGACCAGCGCTTCCGGCAGGCGATCCTCGACGACGGGTTGTCGCTGTGCCGCAAGGGCTTCTTCGATTTTCGCGACCGCATCGAGCACCATGCTTGTGTCGGCGTTGCGGTTGCGCTTGGCGTATTCGCCGAGGAACCAGCGGCCGCGCGCCGTTTCCATGAAGGCTTCGCGGATCGCGTCGTAATCCTGCTCGTTCGGCTCGGCCGCGCGGGCAGACATGGGCGAGAGGGCGAATGCTTCGTTGGCCATGACAATCTCGTCGCGCAAATCAGTGCGCGTTACTGTAACGATCACCACGATATCGACCGAATCGCAATTGGTTTGATGCAGAGCGAATCACAAATCCCCACGCCAGCGGCGGTCAAGCGGCGATTCGCCGTGAGTCTCGCGCTGTTCTACGGCACGTCCTACGGTGTCCTGGGCACCCATCTGCCGTTCTTCACGGTGTGGTTGAAGGCCATCGGCATCGAGCCGGGCTGGATCGGAATCATCAGCGCCGTCCCCGCCGTCACGCGCTTCACGACGCTGCCCCTCGTGACCGGCCTTGCCGAACGGCGCCGCGCATTGCGCGGCGCGATGATCCTGACGGCGTCCGCCACCGCGCTTCTCTTTATGCTGGTCGGCACCCAGCAGCAGCCCTTGCCGGTGCTGGTGCTCTACATCGTGACCTGTTGCTGCTGGACTCCGCTGACGCCGCTCACCGATGCCTACGCCTTGCGCGGCGTCGCCCGCTACAAATTCGACTATGGACCCGTGCGACTCTGGGGATCGGTCGCGTTCATCCTCGGTGCGCTCGCCTGCGGACTGTTGATCGAATTGATTGCAGCGCGCCAGCTGATCTGGATCATTGTCGCCATGGCGACGATCTCGGCCTTGACAGGGCTTTCGCTGCAGCCGCTGGAGGAGGTGCCGCGAACGTCTGGGGTGGCGGAGGGCGGCAGGCCTCTGCTGCGCGACGCGGGCTTCCTCGCCATCATCGTCTCGTCCGCGCTGATCCAGTCCAGCCACGTCGCCTACTACACGTTCGCCTCGATCAACTGGCAGAGCCATGGTCTTGGCGGATTGACCATCGCGGGGCTGTGGGCGCTCGGCGTGTGTGCCGAGATTGTCGTCTTCGCGGTGTCGCCGCGCTTTTCGTTGCATCCCGCGCTGCTGGTGGTGATCGGAGGCTTGAGTGCGGTGATGCGCTGGTCGATCACCGCGCATGAGCCGCCGATCGGCCTGCTTGCGATCGCGCAGCTCGGACATGGCCTGAGCTTCGGCCTGACTCAGGTTGGCGTGATGACTCTCCTGGTGCATCACGTGCCGCCCCGTCAAATGGCGCGGGCACAGGGATACTACGCGGCGACCACCGGGTTGTTGAGCTCGGCGACGTCGATCATCTCAGGCGCGATCTACGCACGCTATGGCGAGGGGCTGTACTACGTCATGGCGGGGATGGCCGCGGCCGGCGCGCTTCTGATCTGGTCGGCGCGGCATCGGCTGAAGGATCAGCCCCACAATGCGGCATCAGGCGGATAGACCAGGCTGCCGTCGTAACGAAGCCCATGATCGCGGTCGCGGGCGAGCAGCAGGGGACCATCGAGATCGACGAAGCGCGCTTGCGGCGTCACCAGCATGGCAGGCGCCATCGAGAGCGAGGTCGCGACCATGCAGCCGATCATGATCTCGAAGCCGAGTGCCTGCGCCGCATCGGCCATGGCGAGCGCTTCGGTGAGGCCGCCGGTCTTGTCGAGCTTGATGTTCACCGCGTCGTAGCGCGCGCGGAGCGGTGCCAACGAGCTGCGGTCATGCACGCTCTCGTCGGCGCAGACCGCGAGCGGCCGCTTGATCCGCGCCAGCGCCTCGTCCTTGCCCGCCGGCAGCGGCTGCTCCACCATGGTGACGCCGACGGCAGCGCAGGCCGCGAGGTTGGCCTCCAGATTGGCCTCGGTCCAGGATTCGTTGGCATCGACGATCAGCTCGGATTCGGAAGCGGCCTTGCGCACCGCCGCGATCCGCTCCGCATCGCCGTCGCCGCCGAGCTTGATCTTCAATAGTGGCCGGTGCGCCGCCTTGGCGGTTGCCGCCGCCATGGCCTCGGGCGTGCCCAGCGAGATCGTATAGGCGGTGGTGCGCATCCCCGGCTCCGGGCGGTCCAGCAGGTTCCAGGCCCGCTGGCCGGCCGCCTTGGCCTCGAAGTCGATCAGGGCGCAATCCAGCGCATTGCGGGCGGCTCCCGGCGGCATGGCGGCCTGGAGGGCCTGCCGCGTCAGCCCGCCCGCCACGGGCGCCCGCATGGCCTCGATGGCCGCAAGGGCTGCCTCCGGGGTCTCGCCATAGCGCGGATAGGGCACGCATTCGCCGCGGCCGACGAGGCCGTTCTGGCTCACTTCGGCCACCACGGTCACCGCTTCCGTCTTGGCGCCCCGGCTGATGGTGAAACTGCCGGCGATCGGAAACCGCTCGATTCGCGCGGCAAAGGCAGGAACTTTGCTGGAAGTCATTTTGAACTCTGGCGAAATCTGAACCTGGCGGTTACCTCTAGCAACTAATATTAACCAAATGGGGATACCTTTTCCGGGTACGGGCGTGTGCGCAACAATCTGATTTCCTCCGCCCTGGTCGTATGGGAGCGGACACCTTGAGCGGCGATCCGAAGCTGGAACGGATTGCCAAAGGCAATGCGCTGGCCCTCTGCGCCACCGGGACCTGGACCGCGAGCTTCGCGCCGGCCCTGGAGCGGATGGTCGCAGATGCCGAGAAGCTCGCCGGCAGCCCGCAAAACATCTTCATCGACGTCTCCGAGGTTGCCAAGCTCGACACCTTCGGGGCCTGGCTGATCGAGCGGCTCCGCCGCAGCCTGACGAAAGGCGCCGTCGAGGCGCAGATCGCGGGGCTCTCCGCCAACTATTCGAGCCTCGTCGACGAGGTGCGCCGGGTCCGTGCGAGCCCCGTGGCCGAGACGTCGAGGATCACCATCACCGGCATGCTGGAGCAGATCGGCCGCGCCGTAGCCGGTGTCGGCGGCACCTTTGCCGGCCTGATCGACATGCTGGGCGCCGTGCTTGCGGCGGGCGTTCATGTGCTGATCCATCCCCGCTCGCTCCGCCTGACCTCGACCGTGCACCACATGGAGCAGGTCTGCTGGCGCGCGGTGCCGATCATCGTGCTGATCACCTTCCTGATCGGCTGCATCATCGCCCAGCAAGGCATCTTCCATTTCCGCCGCTTCGGCGCCGACATCTTCGTCGTCGACATGCTCGGCGTCCTGGTGCTGCGCGAGATCGGCGTGCTCCTGGTCGCGATCATGGTCGCGGGCCGCTCGGGCAGCGCCTACACCGCCGAGCTCGGCTCGATGAAGATGCGCGAGGAGATCGACGCGCTGCGCACCATGGGCTTCGATCCGATCGAGGTGCTGGTGCTGCCACGCATGCTGGCCTTGGTGCTGGCGCTGCCGATCCTCGCCTTCCTGGGCGCCATGGCCGCGCTCTACGGCGGCGGCCTCGTCGCCTGGCTCTATGGCGGCGTCGATCCCGAAGCGTTTCTGCTGCGCCTGCGCGATGCCATCTCGATCGATCATTTCATCGTCGGCATCGTCAAGGCGCCCGTGATGGCCGCGGTGATCGGCATCGTCGCCTGCGTCGAGGGCCTCGCGGTGCAGGGCAGCGCGGAATCGCTCGGACAGCACACCACGGCCTCGGTGGTGAAGGGCATCTTCTTCGTCATCGTGATGGACGGCGTGTTCGCCATCTTCTTCGCCTCGATCGGGATGTGACGATGGCGCAAGACACGCAAAGCGCGATTCAAAACCCCATCATCCGCGTCCGCGACATCACCGTGCAGTTCGGCGCAACGCGCGTGCTCGACGGGCTCAACCTCGACGTCAAGCGCGGCGAGATTCTCGGCTTTGTCGGTCCTTCAGGCGCGGGCAAGTCGGTGCTGACACGGACCATCGTTGGCCTCGTACCGAAGATCGCGGGCTCCATCGAAGTGTTCGGCGTCGACCTCGATTCCTCCAACACCGCGCAGCGCCGCAATGTCGAGCGGCGCTGGGGCGTGCTGTTCCAGCAAGGCGCGCTGTTCTCCTCGCTCACCGTCAGGCAGAACATCCAGTTTCCGATGCGCGAGTATTTGCGTGTCTCGCAGCGGCTGATGGACGAGATCACCATGGCCAAGCTCGCGATGGTCGGCCTCAAGTCTGAGGTGGCCGAGCGTTTCCCCTCGGAACTGTCCGGCGGCATGATCAAGCGCGTCGCGCTCGCCCGCGCATTGTCGCTCGACCCTGATCTCGTTTTCCTCGACGAGCCGACCTCGGGCCTCGATCCGATCGGCGCCGGCGACTTCGACGAGCTGGTCAGGACGCTGCAGCGGACTTTGGGGCTGACCGTTTTCATGGTAACCCACGACCTCGACAGCCTTTACACAGCTTGCGACCGCATCGCCGTTTTAGGGAACGGTAAGATCATTGCGGCAGGGTCGATTGCCGACATGCAGGCCTCGCAGCATCCCTGGCTGAGGCAGTATTTCCATGGCAAGCGCGCCCGCGCAGTGATGAGTTGAGTAGCCGGAGCACCTGATGGAAACGCGGGCGAATTATGTGTTGATCGGATCCTTCACGCTGGCGGTGATCGCGGCTGCGATCGGCTTCGTGCTCTGGTTCCAGTCGCTGCACACCACCAAGCAGCGCAGCCCCTTCCGTGTCGTGTTCGAGGGCCCGGCGGCAGGCCTGCGCAACGGCGGCAGCGTCAATTTCAACGGTATCCGGGTCGGCGAGGTGGTCTCGGTGAAGCTCGACAATCCGCGGCGGGTTGTCGCACTCGCCATGATCGAGAACAACACGCCGCTGCGCAAGGACACCCTGGTCGGCCTCGAATTCCAGGGCCTGACCGGCGTCGCCGCGATCTCGCTCAAGGGCGGCGAGGAGGCCGCGCCGCCGCCGCCGCTCGACGAGGACGGCATTCCGACGCTGACAGCGGATCCGAACAAGCTCCAGGACGTCACCGAGGCGATCCGCGGCACGCTGCAGAACATCAACAAGATCGTCGCCGACAATCAGGAGTCGGTGAAGAACTCGCTGAAGAATCTCGAGACCTTCACCAACTCGCTCGCGCGCAATTCTGAGAAGATCGATGGCGTAATGGCCAAGGTCGACGGCGTGATGCTGAAGGCCGACAACCTCATGCTCGGCCTCAATACGCTTGCCGGCGGCAAGGATGGCGGCGAGCTGTTCCTGACGGTGAAGTCGATCCGCGAACTGGCCGAGGATTTCGACAAGCGCTCCGGTGCGCTGATGACCGACGGTCGCCGCACCCTCGGCGACATCAGCCGTGCCGTGAACAATTTCGATCGCAACCCGACCCGCGTGCTGTTCGGCGCCAGCAACAGCGCACCAGCCGCAGCGCCGCCTCCGGCCGAGCCGCCGAAGCCGGCACCGGCGAACGAGCGCAAGCGGCAATAGGCGTCTCCCTACTCCGTCATTACTTCATCGCCTGCGCAAAATTGCGACGCAATTTTGTCGCGGGCTTCTTGCAGTGGCGACCTATCGGCCGCCGCGCCCATACGAAAGTATGGGGGCTGGCCGCGCCAAGGTAGGGGGAGGGGCTGGCGGTGATCTCCGCTATATCGCGCTCAAGGCGCGCTTCACGAAAAGCGCGTCGACTTCACTCATAGGGAGGAGAGAGCGTGATACGTCTGCTGCTGTTGTTGCCGTTCATCGGCCTGATGATCGTGCCGTTCTACAATATCCGGGAGCCCTATCTGTTCGGTTTCCCGTTCTTCTACTGGTACCAGCTCGCCTGGGTGCCGCTGACCTCGCTGCTCACCTACATCGTCTACAGGAGCGTGCGTCGTGCTGGCTAATGTCGATAGCGCGGCGTTCGCCGTTTTCCTCGTATTGTTCATCCTCGTCACCGGCATGGGCTTCGTCGCTGCGCGCTGGCGCAAGCCTGAGACGCTAGCTCACCTCGACGAGTGGGGCCTCGGCGGCCGCAAGTTCGGGACCTGGATCACCTGGTTCCTGGTCGGCGGCGATTTCTACACCGCCTACACCGTCATCGCCGTTCCCGCGCTCGTCTATGCGGTCGGCGCCTATGGCTTCTTCGCGCTGCCCTACACCATCATCGTCTATCCCTTCGTGTTCGCGGTGATGCCGGTGCTGTGGAAGATCGCCAAGGAGCGCGGCTACGTCACCGCGGGCGATGTGGTTCGCGGTGCCTACGGCTCACGCGGGCTCGAGCTTGCCGTTGCGGCGACCGGCGTGCTGGCGACGATGCCCTACATCGCGCTCCAACTCATCGGCATGGAAGTCGCGATCAAGGCGCTCGGGCTGAGCGGCGAGGTGCCGCTCGTCCTGGCCTTCCTGGTGCTGGCGCTCTACACCTATTCGTCGGGCCTGCGCGCGCCTGCGCTGATCGCCTTCGTCAAGGACATCATGATCTACATCGTGGTGATCGCCGCGATCGCGATCGTGCCGTCCAAGCTCGGCGGCTACGGCGCGATCTTCACCGCGGCGGATGCAGCCTTTGCGGCCAAGGGCTCGGGCGGCATCCTGCTGTCGCCGGCGCAGATCGTGCCCTACGCCTCGCTGGCGCTCGGCTCGGCGCTCGCCGCCTTCATGTATCCGCACACGCTGACCGGCATCTTCGCCTCGTCAGGCGGCAACACCATTCGCAAGAATGCGATGCTGCTGCCGGCCTACACGTTGCTGCTCGGCCTGCTGGCGCTTCTCGGCTACATGGGCCACGCGGCAGGGCTGAAGCTTGCGAGCAACAATGACGTCGTGCCGGAGCTGTTCAAGACGCTGTTCCCGAGCTGGTTCGCAGGCTTTGCCTTCGCGGCGATCGCGGTCGGTGCCTTGGTGCCGGCAGCTGTCATGAGCATTGGCGCGGCCAATCTGTTCACCCGCAACTTCTGGAAGGTGTGGGTCGATCCGAAGGTGACGCCGGCAGGTGAAGCCAAGGTCGCCAAGATCACCTCCATGCTGGTAAAGGTCGGCGCGCTGCTCGCCATCCTGTTGATGCCGACGCAGTTTGCGCTCGACCTGCAACTGCTTGGAGGCCTCTGGATCCTGCAGACGCTGCCGGCGCTGGTGTTCGGTCTCTATCTGACCTGGTTCTCGAGCACGGCGCTCTTGGCCGGCTGGGCCGTCGGCCTTGCGGGCGGATCGTGGCTGGCCTGGTCGGATGGGCTGAAGCCGCTGCACGGCATGGACTTCGGCGCCGGCAAGGTCGCGATCTACACCGGTCTGCTGGCGCTCGTGCTCAACATCGTGGTCGCGGTCGTAGTCAACCTCGTGCTCAAGGGCCTTCCGCAGGCTCGCTTGTCGCGCGAGGCGGCCTGACGTCAAGACTGGATCGGCGGCTGGACAGCCGGCCGCCGATCCAAAGTGCCTTCCATGCGATTGAAAACGCTTTAGTATCCGCCCGCGTTCCGAGCCCTCATGAGTGGGCGGATCGGTCTGGAGTGAGGATATCTTGCAGGCGTGGTTCGTTCTCGCGGTCGCGGCCGGTTATGTGACTACGCTGTTCCTGATTGCCTGGTGGGGCGATCGGCGGAGCTCGGACGGACCGCTGGTCTCGCCAAAGTCCTGGGCGGCGGCGATCAGCTATTGCCTGACGCTTGCGGTCTACAACACCTCATGGAGCTTCTACGGGTCGGTCGGCCGCGCCGCCACCAGCGGGCTGGACTTCGCCACGATCTATATCGGTCCGACGCTGGTGCTGCTGTTCGGCCAGAAGTTGCTCGGCAAGTTGATCGCCATTGCGAAGGCCCAGAACGTCACCTCGATTGCCGACTTCATCGCCGCACGCTACGGCAAGAGCCAAGTACTCGCCGCCTTCGTGACGCTGGCCTCGCTGCTCGGAGTGCTTCCCTATATTGCGCTTCAGCTCAAGGCCGTCGGCAAGAGCTTTGACTATCTGATCCTACAGCCTGAGCGCGCCAGCGGCGAGGCGCTGCGGTTCTGGCAGGACTCGGCCTTCGGCGTCGCGGCGTCGATGGCGCTGTTCGCAATCGTGTTCGGCGTTCGCCACGTCCATGCCAGCGAGCATCATCGCGGCTTGATGCTGGCGATTGCGTTCGAGAGCGTGGTCAAGCTGATCGCCTTCCTTGTCGTCGCGTGTTCGTGCTGTTTGGGCTCTCAGGAGGACCAGCCGCGCTGCTGTCGCAGTTCTCTTCGGATCCGCAATTGGCTGGGATCCTCGCCTTCGATCCCGCCCAGCCGGTCTGGCCCTCGACGATCATCATCTCGGCGATTGCCTTCCTTTGTCTGCCGCAGGCGTTCCACGTCGTCGTCGTCGAGAACGAGAGCCCTGGCCATACGCGCACCGCAGCGTGGCTTTATCCAGCCTATCTTGCGCTGTTCAGCCTGCTGATCCTGCCGATCGCGGCCGCCGGCCTTGCAAGGTTCGGTGCGATGACGGACCCCGACACCTACGTCATCTCGCTGCCGATCGCAGCGGATGCGGGCACCATCAGCCTGATCGCCTTCCTGGGTGGACTGTCGGCCGCCACCGGCATGGTGATCATGACTTCCGTCGCTCTGAGCACCATGCTCTGCAACGACGTCATCATGCCGCTGTTGCTGCGCTCGCGCTTCTTCGGCCTGCGCGCCCAAAGCCGGCCGGTGACTTCGGTGCTGATGACGGTGCGCAGGCTCTCGATCCTCTGCATTCTGCTGCTGGCCTACCTGATGCACCGCCTGGTCAACCAGGCCTATCCGCTCACCGTCATCGGCCTGTTGTCGTTCGTCGCAGTCGCGCAATTCGGTCCAGCGTTCGTCGGTGGCCTGTTCTGGCGGCGTGCCAACAAGATCGGTGCCTCGATGGGAATCGCCGCCGGATTCCTGATCTGGGCTTATACGCTGCTGCTTCCCTCGGCCGCACCGCTATGGCCCGCCTTCGAGGAGATCGTTAGCCACGGCCCGTGGCAGCTCGCTTTCCTCAAGCCGAACGCACTGTTCGACCTCGGCGGGCTCGATCCGATCTCGCACGCGACGCTGTGGAGCCTTGCCGCCAACATCATCTGCTTCGTTGCGTTTTCGCTGCTGGGGCGGCAAACCACCGTCGAGCGCAATCAGGCTGCGGCATTTGCCGACGGTGTCGTCCGCGACACGGTGCCAAAACTGTCATCGCGCGTGGTGGTCCGGCTCGAGGATCTCCGCGCGCTCGCCCGGCGCTTTGTCGGTGCGGAGCGCGGCGAGGCGGCTTTTGACGGCTATCTCACATCGCGTATGGCGGGCACCGGGCCGCGCCTCGATCCGTCCGACTTCGTCGATCTCGACTCGATCCGCTTCACCGAGAATCTTCTCGCTGGCGCGATCGGTGCTGCGTCGGCGCGCGTGGTGATTGCAGCCTCGCTGGAAGGGCACTCGCTGTCGCGGCGGGCGGCGATGGCGATGCTTGACGAGGCTTCAGAAGCCCTCCGCTTCAATCGCAGCCTGCTGCAAAGCACGCTCGAAAGCGTGCCACAGGGCATCTGCGCGTTCGACGCCGATTTCAACATCACGGCCTGGAACGGGCGGTTTATCGCGCTGCTCGACCTGCCGCCGGATTTCGTGCGCGTCGGCCTTCCGCTGTCCGAGCTCATTGCCTTCAATGTCGAGCGCGGCGAATACGCCGCGTCCGAATTCGCTGCGCTCCTGGTCAATCGCGACGTCGCGACCCAGAGCTGGCCCTATCTGTACGAGCGCAAGCGGCCGGACGGCACGGTGCTCGAGATTGTCTACAATCGCGCCGCAGAGGGCGGTTATGTCTCGACCTACACCGACGTGACCGAGCGTCACCGCGCTGCGGAAGCGTTGCGGCGCGCCAACGAGCATCTCGAACTGCGTGTCCGCGAGCGGACCGAGGCGCTTGAGCAGGCCAAGGCGGAGGCCGAGCAGGCCAATCTCGGCAAGACCCGCTTCTTGGCGGCGGCCAGCCACGATCTGCTGCAACCGCTGAACGCGGCGCGTCTGTTCCTGTCCGCGCTTGACGAGAGCCTCCATGCTTCTTCGCACGCTGGTGCCGCGGGGAAGGAGCGAACTCTCGCCGGTAGCGCCATCACGGCGCTGCGCTCGACCGAGCATGTCCTCGATCGGCTGCTCGACATCTCCTCTTATGATGCCGGTGCCGTTCGTGCCGAGCCGATCGACTTTCCGATCGCGGATCTGCTCGTGCAGCTGAACGTGGAATTCTCCGCGATGGCGCGCGAGCGTGGGCTCGTCCTCCGCGTCGTCGATTGCCGGCTCGCTGTGCGCAGCGATCCGCATTTGCTCCGACGGATCTTGCAGAACCTGCTCTCGAATGCGCTACGCTACACGCCCAAGGAGACTTTCAAGGGACGCATCCTGCTTGGCTGCCGGCGACGCGGCGGCGACTTGCGCATCGAGGTCTGGGATACCGGGATCGGCATCGCCGCGGCGGATCAGAAGCGCATTTTTGAGGAGTTCCAACGCCTGGCACCGGGATCGGAGAAAGGGCTGGGCCTAGGGCTCGCGATCGTCGATCGCATCTCGCGGCTGCTCAGTCATCCCGTCGACCTCCGTTCGCGCCCCGGACACGGCTCCTGCTTTGCCGTCACGGTGCCGCTCGCGCACGGGCCGGGAACGTCGCTCCAGCGCAAATCGGCCGACGCGGCGCCTGATGTGACGGAGCGTGCGCTGACGATCCTGTGCCTGGACAATAATGCAACGATCCTCGATGGTCTGACGGCGCTGCTCGGCGGCTGGGGTCATCGCGTCCTGGTCGCAACCGATGCCGCCAACGCGATGGCGGCGGCCGCGGCAAGCCCGCCCGACGTCGTGCTGGTCGATTATCATCTTGATGGCGAGCGTACCGGCTTGGACTTTCTCGACGATCTCAGGCAGAGATCGGGCCGCGGCGCCTGCGCGCTGGTCGTCACCGGAGATCGCAGCGAGGCCGTCCGGACAGCGGCGAAGGCACGTGGCTGCGAGGTACTGTCCAAGCCGCTCAAGACCGCGGCGCTGCGTCGCTTCCTCGGGGGTGAGGCCTTGAGCCGGCAGTTCGGGACCCAACAGGGAGCCTCATCATTGTGACCATGCGCATCCTTATCGGCGATGATCATCCGCTGGTGCAGGCTGCGCTCCGCAGCGCGCTGTCGACCGTGCTGCCCGACCTCGACATCATAGCCTGCCAGTCCCTCGACGAGGCGGTGAGCGTGCTCTCGGCGCAATCGGACGAGATCGACCTCATCCTATGGGACCTGACGATGCCGGGGATCCAGGGATTTGCCGCGCTATTCATCCTGTCGGCGCAATTTCCGATGGTGCCGGTTGCGATCATCTCGGCGCGGCAGGACGCGGCCACGATCCGTCGCGCCATCGCCTATGGCGCATCCGGCTACATCCCGAAATCGCTCAGCCTGCCCGAGATGGCAGAGGCGATCACGAAGATCCTGGCCGGCGAAATCTGGATGCCCCCCAATGTCGGCGGCCGCGGCTCGATCCAGAGCGCCGATGTCGAGCTTGCCGCCCGCATGGCCTCGCTGTCGGCGCAGCAGCTGCGCATTCTCACGATGATCGTCGAGGGCAAGCTCAACAAGCAGATCGCCGGCGAGCTCGATATCGCCGAGCAGACCGTGAAGGGTCACGTCTCCACGATCCTGCGCAAGCTCGGTGTCGGCTCGCGGACCCAGGCTGCGGTCCTCGCCGAGCGGCTGTCGTTCAGGCAGCCCGGCGGGGCCTGATCTCGCAAGGTCAAAAAACAAAACGGAGGCGGTACTGCCTCCGTTCTCATTCATAGTCGCTAAAGCATGATCCGGAAAAGTGCGGAGCGGTTTTCCGAAAAGATCATGCTCAAACAAAGAGCTAAAGCGCGATGACGATTGAACCTAATCTCATCGCGCTTAAGCCTCGCCGCTTTATCCCAACCGCCCCGCCGCATGTGCGAGCAGGGTGTAGACCAGGCCCGTCTCCGAGGTCAGGTGGCTGCGCAGCTCCTGCGGGCCGCGACCGTCGCGGGCGACTTCGTCGAGCAGGCGTTCGAACTCACCGATGTAGCGGTCGACCGTGCCCTTGAAGTTGCGGTCGGCGCGATATTTGCGGGCGACCTCGTCGAAGGCCTTCTGGCCGGCGGGCGTGTACAGGCGCTTGGTGAAGGCCTTGTTCTCGCCGCGCTGGTAGCGGTCCCACATCTCGGCGGCGAGGTTGCGGTCCATCAGCCGGCCGATGTCGAGCGACAGCGATTCCAGCGGATTGCTGCTCGCCTGCGGGGCCTGCGGCTGCGGAGCGGGGGCAGCCTGGCGGCCGCGCGGGGCCTCACGACCGGTCGAAGCCGCCTGGCCCGCGTCCGTGCGGTTCAAGAGATCCGACAGCCAGCCGTCGCGGCCCTGGTCGTTGCCACCAGGGGCGACCGGGGGGGCCTCGGTGCGACGCGAGGCGGCGGGCATGCCGAGGTCCGGCGGCGGCAGCGTCGAGGCGCTGCCGGTGTCGCGCATGCGGGTCTCGGTGCCACGACCGCCCACGCTTGCCATCACCGGCTCTTCCTGGCGCTGGACGGCGACGGAGGCGCGGCCCGCCGTGGTGACGTCGAGGCCGCGGCCGTGCTGGGCCACGATGCGGTTGAGCTCGGCGAGCGCCTCGATCTGGTCGACGATCACCTTGCGCATCTGCGCGGTGCTCTCGGCGGCCTCCTGCGGCATCTCGAGCACGCCGCGGCGCAGCTCGTTACGGGTGGCTTCGAGCTCGTTGTGCATCTCGAACGCCATCTGCTTCATGCTGGCGACCAGGTTGCCGAACTTCTCGGTCGACTGCTTGAACATCGCATCCGCCTCGTCGGTGGTCTGGCGGTAGATGTCGTGCATGGCCTCGATGGTCTGGCGATGCTCCTCTTCGGACGCCGCGCGCACCGCCTCGAACTGGCGGGTGATCGCGGCCGAGCCTGCGCCGGCGGTCTCGGCGACCACGCGCGCGATGTCGCGGGCGCGCTCTTCGGCCGCAGCGAGCGACTCATCGAGCAGCCCGGTGAAGCGCGACAGGCGCTGGTCGAGATCGGCGGTGCGCAGGTCGATGGTGGTGACCAGCGATTCCAGCGCCGCCTTGCGTTCGGCAAGCGAGGCGGTGGTGTTCTTGTTGCTCTGCTCGACCACCTGTGCGGCCTCGACCAGCGCCTGGCCGTGCTTGTCGAACTGGGTCGACAGCTCGCCGAGATCCTGCAGCGCCCGGGTGGTCTTCGTATTGAAGACATTGAGCTGGTCTTCCAGGTTCTGCGTCGCCGCGCCGTTGCGCGAGGTGACATCGTTCATCGCCGAGACGAAGTCGGCGACGCGCGTCACCAGCGCCCGCTCCAGCGAGTTGAGGTTGTCGTGCGCACCGGTCAGCACCTCCTGGAGCAGGATGTTGCCTTCGCGCAGACGCTCGAACAGGGCGACCGTGTCGGTGCGCAGGATCTTGCTGGTCTCCTGCATCTCGGTGACCGCAGCGATGGAGACCTGGCGCGACTGGTCGATCGCCGCGCGCGAGGCTGTTTCGAGGTCCTTGAGCGACTTGCCGACGGCGCTGGTCGCGATCTCGCTCGCCGCGTTGATGGTGCGGGCGACTTCGTTGCCGTTGCCCATCATGCTCTGCGAGAAGGCCTGGCCGCGCGTCTCGATCGACTTCAGCGCGTCGGAGGTGACCCGGTCGATGTCGAGCGTGAGCTGGCTGGTCTTCGAGCCGATCGCGTCCACGAGCGAGCCGCGCTTGGCGTCGATCATGTTGGAGAGGCGGTCGGCCTGCTGCTGCACATAGGTGACGATCTCGTCGGTCTTGCCGGTCATGGCCTGGCCGAAGCTCGAGCTGGCGGCGAGCACCGAACGCTCGACGTCGGCCGAGCTCGACTTGACACGCGAGCTCGCCTCGTTGGAGGCAGAGATCAGCGCGTTCTGGGCATTGAGCGCGCTGGTCTGGATGTCGTTGGTCGCGTTCGCCGTGGCCGTGCTGAGCGCGCGCTCGATCTCGGTCGAGATCGTGCGGATCTGGCTTGCGGCGTCCGCAGAGGTCGAGGTCAGCGAGATCTGGGCCTCACGCGCGCTGCTCAGGATGGTCGAGGCGGTGTCGGCGCCGACCGCGGTCAGCGTGCGTTCGATATCCGTCGTCAGCGACTTGATCTGGGTCGCGGCGTCGGTCGAGGCCGAGATCAGCGTGCCCTGGGCCTCGCGCACGCCGCTGGTGAGCGCTTCGATGGTGGCGCCGCCCGCGGTTGCCAGCGCGCGCTGCATCTCGGCGGCGAGCGAGCGGACCTGGCTGGTCTGTTCGGCCGAGACGGAGAGCAGGGTGCTCTGGGCGTCGCGGGCGCTGGCCGTGATGGTTTCGGCGGTCGTCTGGCCGACCTGCGACAGCGAACGATGCACTTCGACCGCGAGCGACTTGACCTGACTTGCGGCCTCCGAGGACGCATTCACGAGCGTGCTTTGAGCTTCGCGGGCGCCAGCCAGAATGCTCTCCGCCGTCGAAGTGCCGGCCATGGAAAGCGAGCGCTGCACGTCGGCTGTGAGGGCCTTGACCTGGTTTGCCGCGTCCGCAGATCCGGCGACGAGCGTGCTCTGGGCTTCGCGCGCACCCGTCATGATGGTCTCGGCCGTCGCGGTGCCCGCCATCGAGAGCGAGCGCTGCACGTCGGAGGACAGCGCCTTGATCTGGTTGGCGGTCTCGGTCGAGGCCGCGATCAGCGTGCTCTGCGCATCGCGGGCACCCGCGGTGATCGATTCCGCCGTCGAGGTGCCGGCCATCGAGAGCGAGCGCTGTACCTCGGCGGTGAGCGTCTTGACGTGGTTGGCCGCGTCCGAGGACGCCGTGACGAGCGTGGTCTGCACCTCGCGGGCGCCGGCCAGGATCGAGGCCGCGGTCGCCGAGCCGGCTGCCGACAGCGTGCGCTCGACGTCGGCCGCGAGGCCCTTGATCTGGTTGGAGGCATCGCCTGAGGCTGCAACCAGCGACGACTGCGCTTCGCGGGCGCTGGTCAGGATCGAGTTCGCAGCACCGGTGCCGACCGCAGTCAGCGCGCGCTCGACCTCGGCCGAGGTCATCTTGAGCTGGGCGTTGACGTCGGAGGAGACCGTCATCAGGGACTGCTGCGCGGTGCGCGCACCGGTCTGGATCGTCTCGCTGGTGTTGACCACGAGGTTGGTGAGCGAGCGCTCGGCATCCTCGACATGCGAGCGGATCGCGGTCGAGATCATCTCGGCGCGGGACATCATGTCCTCGCTGGCCTGGCGGCCGCTGCTCTCGATGCGGCCGGCGACGGCCTCGACCCGCGAGCCGAGCAGATCCTCGAATTGCGCCACGCGGACGTCGATGTCGCTCGCGACCGAACCGACCTTGGTCTCGATCGCCTGCTGGATGTCCTGGAAGCGCGCCGTGACCGTATCGGTCAGATGCATGCTGCGGCCGTCGATGAGGTCGGCAACGCTGGTGATGCGGTGATCGACCGCCTCGATCGCCTGTGCGGTGCCGTCGGTGAGCGTGGATGTCAGGAGGCCGAGGCGCACATCGATGGACTGCAGGGCCTGCGAGGCGCCGTTTGTCAGGGCGGTGTTCAGATAGGTGAGGCGGGTGTCGATGGTCTCGAGGGCCTGCGACGCGCCGCCGGTGAGCGTGGTGGTGAGATGGGTCAGGCGGCTGTCGATTGTCTGGATGGTTTGCGATGCGCCGTCGGTCAGCGTCGTCGTGAGGTTGATCAGGCGTGAGTCGATGGATTCGAGCGCCTGCGCCGCGCCGCCGGTGAGCGTCGTCGTGAGGTTGGTCAATCGCGCATCGATCGACTGGATCGCCTGCGTCGCACCGTCGGTCAGCGTCGTGGACAGCGCGTTGAGACGGCCGTCGATGGTCTCGGTGACGGACTTCGCGCGGGCATCGAACGACTGCTCGAGCGCGCCGACGCGGCCGCCGAGCTGTTCGTCGAAGGTCTTGATTTGGCCTTCGATCGTGCCGTCGAGGCTGGCGATCTTGCCGTTCAGCGAGGCGTCGAGATTGGACACGCGCTCGCCGATCGTGGTCTCGAACTGCACCAGGCGCTGGTCGAGAATGGCCGTGATCTCGCCGCCGTTGGCGGTGAATTGGGCGTCGAAATTCTCGACATAGGTCTTCAGCGAGTCATGAATGTCCTGCGTGCGCTGACCCATGCGCTCGACGATCTCGCCGCCGAAGGTCTTCACGGTGCGGTCGAACTCGGAGATGTGGCGGGTGATCAGGGCGCCCAGCGTGCCGGAATCGCGGGCGAACCTCTCGACCAGTTCGGTACCCTGGTTCTTCACCAGCTCGTCGAACGCGCTCATCTGCAGCGACAGCGAATCGTGCGCGGTCTCGGTCTGGCTGACGACCTTGGCGACGAGGGTGTTGACCGTGGCCTCGAGCGCTTCGCTCGCCTTGTCGCCGGAGGTCATGATCTGGCCGGCGAGGCGGTTGCCGGCGTCGTCGATCTTGGCCGAAAGATCGTTGGAGCGCAGCTCGAGTTCGAGCAGCAGCGAGTCCGACGAGTTCTTGAGGCTGTCGTGCACCAGCTCGGTGCGCTCGGAGATGCCGTCGACAATCGCGGCGGAACGCTGCTCGAACTCGCCGGTGATGCGGTCGATGCGCTCGTTCAGCATCTCGTGGACGCGGTCGGCGAGGTCGACGAACTCGTCGTGGACGTGGCCGGTCTTGAAGTTGAGGCTGGTGGTCAGCCGCTCGCTGGCGTCGAGCACCGCGCGCGTGGTCTCGGCGCTGGCCTCCTCGAGGCGGTCGAGCAGGTCGCCGCCGCGCTCGCCGAGCGCCAGGATCATGTTGTCGCCGGCATGGCTCAGCGCGCCGGTGATGTGGGCGCCGCGCTCTTCCAGCGCGCCGGTGATGGATTTGGCGACCTCGTCGACGCGCGAAGCGATCGCATCCGAGATCAGCGCGATGTCGTGGCGGAGGTCGATCTGCACGCCGGAAATGGCGCTGCGGACCTGCTCGGCCTGGCCGACCAGGTTGTCACGCTGGTGGGCGATGTCCTGCAGCAGGGCGCGGATGCGCACCTCGTTGTCGGAATAGGCGCGCTCGAGTGCGGCGACCTCGTTGGCGACAAGGGTCTCAAGTTCGCCGGCACGCGCGATGGCGCGCTCGATGCCGTCGCCCATCGCCGCGACCTCGCGGCGGATGGCCTGGCCGACGGTAACCATGGAATCGGAGGCCGAGCCTTCTGGCTCGGAGAAGCGGATCGCGACCTGCGCCATCGCTTGCGCGACTTGGCTCATCTGCTGGCCGCGCCAGACCAGGCTCGCGAGGAAATAGAACAGCATGATCGGCGCAAAGAACATGGTGGCGAGGCCGGCGATCGCCAGCACGCCGCCGCTCTCGCCCATGGCGGCCCGAATCGAGGGCAGGAAGCCGACCGTCAGCGCGGCGCAGGCTGCAAGCCAGACCACGGTGAAGATGGTGGCGCCGGTGTAGATGTTGCGGGCAGGGCGGCCCGTCTGCAGCGACTGCAGCAACTGGCCTATGGTCTCGCGGTCATCATTGGCGGCGCGGCGCGAGGTCCGCGGTTCCTCGATGGAATCGAACACGGCGCGTTCATCGGCGGCGGGCCGCGGCTCGAAGGCCGGATCGTCGAACACGGGCGGCGCGGGAGGTGCGACCGGCGGCACCGTTTCGTTGCGCATCGATGCGTTCCGGCTGGTGTCGGCAGCCGTGTCGCTGATGTTGAGGGCTTCCTGGATCGCAGAAAGCGCAACTTCTGTGGGGTCTTTGACCTTTTTGGGAGTATTGGCCATGTTCAGTCCGAGCCCTCGTTACTTACTTGTACGCGTCCCCCGCGAGCCCTGCGCGCGGCGCAAGCCCACAGACCGGATCATGCCGCTTGCGCGGATCTCTAAGCCGTCCCCACCCGGACGGCTTGTCCGCCAATTTCCGCAACATCCTATTGGCAGAGCGTCGCGAATGAAATGCCCGCGATTAAGACATTCTTAATCATCGTTAACAGGAATGGGCCGTAACACCTTAGGCCTAAATGAAATTCTCCACTGGACTCCGCGGATTGCGGCAACTTTTCGTCAAGAAACGGGCGGATTTGAGTAAAACGACCCAAACACTTTGTTAACCATTTCCGTGCTTCGGTTGCGAGATCCGCCGGACCGGCGGATCATCGCGTGATGCCGGGGCCTGCGCCATGACGCCTGAACTGCAACGGATGGACTGGATGCCCTCGCCCCCGCTTGCGCCCATCGACAGCCCGCTCGACCTCAACCACCTCTCGCGCATGACGCTGGGCGATGCCGAGCTTGAGCAAGAGGTGCTGGCGATGTTTGCCGAGCAGGCGGTCCGCCTGATCGCGGCTATGGCCTCGCTGCCGGCCGAGACCGGCGCGCTGGCACACAAGCTCAAAGGCTCGGCACGCGGGATCGGCGCGTTCGCGGTCGCCGATGCGGCGGCCGGCCTCGAGACGGCGATCAGGACCGGCGACAACCCGCCGAGGGCCTTTGCTGCCCTGAAAGAGGCGGTGGCCGAGGTTCGTGCCGCGATCGCGACGATCCTCAAGCACTAAAGCCGGGGTCTCCAAAGGGCCCTGGTCTGCTCACCGCAGTGCTTTGTTTCGGCGCTCTTTCTCTCCGGCGAACAGGTCCCCACTTCGCTTGAAAACGCTATGGCGCGGCCCTGAGCGACCCGTTATAGGACAGCCCAGACCTCCTTTTTCCCCCAGATCGCGGCAGCACGAGAACACATGGCCAAAATTCACTTTGTCGACCACAAGGGCGAAACCCGCACGGTGGAAATTGAGAACGGCGCGACCGTGATGGAAGCCGCCATCCGCAACAGCATTCCCGGCATCGAAGCCGAGTGCGGCGGCGCGTGCGCCTGCGCGACCTGCCATGTCTATGTCGATGAAGCCTGGCGCGAGAAGGTCGGCAGCCCGACGCCGATGGAAGAGGACATGCTCGACTTCGGCTTCGACGTGCGCCCGAACTCGCGCCTGTCGTGTCAGATCAAGGTCTCCGACGACCTCGACGGGCTCGTGGTGTCGACGCCGGAACGTCAGGCCTGATCTTCCTCTTTAAGAGCGCATGATCTTTCCGGAAAACCGCTACGCGCTTTGCGCTAACGCGGCCCTGCGGGTCCGGATCATGCGCTAAGCGGCCGGCGGCGCGACTTCGATGCCGCGCTTGTGCCAGGGCTTGAATTTCTCGACCACCTCCGCAGTCAGCGGCGCCGGCCGCCGCGTCGCCTCGTCGAGCAGGACGCCGACCGACGTCGCCGATGCGATGCACGTTCCATTCGAGAACACGACCTGCTCGAAGGTCACCGACGTGCGTCCTAGCTTGACCACGCCGAGGCCGAGCTCGATCGTGCCCGGCCAGTGCAGCTCGGCGCGAAAATGCATGTCGAGCCGCACCATGATCCAGGCGAAGCCCGGCGGGGTCAGCCCGTATTCGGGAAGCTTCATCAAGGTGACGCGGCCGGTCTCGAAATAGGTGGCATAGACCGCGTTGTTGACGTGCTGGTTCGGGTCGAGATCGCCGAAGCGGACATTGTCGCTGAGGCGAAAAGGGAAGTCTTCCAGGCGCGGCGTCGTGTCGAGGCGGCTTGGTGCGTTCACCTGATGATCTCCGTCAAATCCAGCCTCGTTACAGCCCAGTTATCTTGGCCCGGCAAGTGGGTGTGCCTGCGGGGCCCTCCCGCTTTTATGCCTTCCCTGATCCATCCCCGTTGGCTAGACAGGCGGGGTCACCTCTGCCCGCCGGGCGCCGTCCAACCGATAACGACCGATAAAGAGACGACATGAGCGACATGATCAAAACCGATGTGCTGATTATTGGCGCCGGCCCCTGCGGTCTGTTCGCCGCCTTCGAGCTTGGCCTTCTCGACATGAAGGCGCATTTCGTCGACATCCTCGACAAGGTCGGCGGCCAGTGCGCCGAGCTCTATCCGGAAAAACCGATCTACGACATTCCCGGCATTCCGCAGGTTTCGGGGCAGGGGCTCACCGACGCGCTGATGGAGCAGATCAAGCCGTTCCACCCGACCTTCCATCTCGGCGAGATGGTCGAGACGGTCGAGAAGATCGGCGATCCCTTGTTTCGCTGCACCACCGACACCGGCAAGGTGTTCGAATGCAAGGTGGTGGTGATCGCGGCCGGCGGCGGCTCGTTCCAGCCCAAGCGTCCGCCGGTGCCGGGGATCGAAGCTTATGAAGGCACCTCGGTGCACTACGCCGTGCGCAAGATGGAAACCTTCCGCGACAAGAACGTGCTGATCGTCGGCGGCGGCGATTCCGCGCTCGACTGGACGCTCAATCTGCATCCGCTCGCGAAGCGCATCACGCTGCTGCATCGTCGCGACGATTTTCGCGCCGCGCCCCACAGCGTCGAGCAGATGCGCGCGCTGGTTGCCGCCGGCAAGATGGATTTGCGGCTCGGCCAGGTCACCGCGCTGTCAGGTGCTGACGGCCAGCTGACCGGCGCCACGGTCAAGGGCAACGACAACAATGTCAGCGAGATCGCCTGCGACACCATGCTGCCGTTCTTCGGATTGACCATGAAGCTCGGTCCGGTTGCGAACTGGGGCATCGCGCTGGAGAATAATCTGGTGCCGGTCGAGACCAGTGCGTTCGAGACCAACGTGTCAGGCATCTTCGCGATCGGCGACATCAACACCTATCCCGGCAAGATCAAGCTGATCCTGTGCGGTTTCCATGAAGGCGCACTGATGTCGCAAAAAGCCCACCGTTATGTCTATCCGGAGAAGCGGCTCGTGTTCCAGTACACGACCTCCTCCTCCAGCCTGCAAAAGAAGCTTGGTGTCAATTAGTGGCGCCGGTGTCGGGCGCGTAGCGTCCCATGGTTCTGGTGCTGGAATCGTTCGCGAAATCGCCGTAGTCTGCGGCCAATCCGGTCTTGACGAGCAAGGTGTTTGGCTTAGCAAGGTGATGATGATGCGGAATCCTTTTTCGAGCTTTCGGCTGCTCTCGCTTCTGACGCTCGCCCTCGCCCTGTCGATAGGCGCGGCGAAGCCGGCTGCGGCGCAAGTGCCGGCTCAGCAGCCGACCGCAGCGGGGCTCTGGCAGAAGGTCGAAGACGGCAGGCCGGTGGGCTGGTTTCTCTTCGTCGATCACAACGGCATCTTCGAAGGCGTCATCGCCAAGACCTTTCCCCGTCCCGGCGATGATCCGAACGAGGTCTGCGCGAAATGCACTGACGATCGCAAGAATCAGCCGGTGCTCGGGCTCTCCTTCATTCGCGACATGAAGCGCGATGGGCTGAAATATGAGGGCGGCAACGTCGTCAATCCGCGTGACGGCAACATCTGGAAAGCCAAGATGACTGTCAGCCCGGACGGGCAAACGCTGACCATGCGTGGTTTCCTCGGCATTTCGCTGTTCGGCAAGGACGAGACCTGGCAGCGCCTGCCTGATGCCAATCTGGCCGAGGTCGATCCCGCGATCATCGCCAAATATCTTCCCGCGCAAGCCGCCGCCGCAAAGACACCGCCGTCCGCGACCAAGAAGGGCGGTGCGATGATGATGGCGCCGGCGGCGAAGAAGTAGGCTGCCGCGCGGCCGTTGCGGCCGCCGCCTCACACAGCACTGCTATTTCTGCAGGCGAGCGCATTCGTCGAAAGGCCAATGCCGCCTACGACTGCGCCAGTAGTTCCCCGGAATGCGCCCTGGCGCCGGATTTGCATAGCTGTCGCAAAGCCGCTTGGGGGAACGAGTCGTCGTTTCGCGCCTGTTCAAAAGGCGTGAGCGGCCTCGTCTGTGCCTCGTGGCGCAATTCGATCCGCGAGAAGACCATATGAGACTTGCAAGATCGTGTCCGGCGATGGTGCCTGGACTGCTCCTGCTGCTGGCAACATCGGCGCTCGCGCGCGATGACGGCCGCTATGCCAACTCACCGCTCAAGCCGTGGTTCGAGAGCCTGCGCAGCGAGTATGGGTTGTGCTGCTCGGACGCCGACGGCTATGTGGTCGCCGATGTGGACTGGGAGTCCGACAAGGGACACTACCGTGTCCATCTCGACGACGAGTGGGTCATCGTTCCCGATGGCGCCGTGATCACCGAGCCGAACAAGATCGGCCGCACCATGGTGTGGAAGCATTATCTCGACGGCCACCCGCATGTGCGGTGCTTCATGCCGGGCAGCATGACCTGAAAATGCTTGCAGCGCCCGCACGGGATGCGAGCGCTGCGAATTGCGGATGATCTAGCGCGCTTCGCTGTCGGAGGTCGTGCTGGCGAGCCGCTTCACGCGTGGTGTCAGGACCGACATCTGTACGGGCGAGGCGGGCATTCCGGCGACGATCATCGTGGGCGCGGTCGACTGTTCCTCCACACCGGCGCCGCCGAGCACCTGCACTTGCACCGCCGAGATCGGAAACGACTTCACTTCGTAGGAGGGGAGTTCGCCGGCAAATGCGCTGGCCGTGCTCGCAATCATCGCGCCGGTCACGGCAATCATCAAGAGAATACGCATTTCGAAATCTCCGTGAGAAAATGACAATCGCAGATTTGGTCGCGGCAGTGCGGCGAGAGGTTCGCTTGTGTGCGAACATTCGTGTTCCATGATGGAGTTATTTGGTTGCGTGGCGCGACCATCATGAAGCGAAGGCGAAGCTTTTCGCGCCTTTGTTTCAGGCCGGTTTCACCGGATGGCGCCGGTTCACGTCACCGGCGCTGGATTGAACAGCGTCAGATCGTTGTGGATGCCCCAGCGATCCGACCACGGTTTGGTGCGGCCGGAGGCGACATCGAGGATCAGGCGGAACAGGTCCCAGCCGGTTTCCTCGATGGTCTTGGCGCCGGTGGCGATGCCGCCGGCGTCGAAATCGATCAGGTCCTTCCAGCGCCGCGCAAGCTCAGTGCGGGTCGCGACCTTGATCACGGGCGCGGCGGCCAGGCCGTAAGGCGTGCCGCGGCCGGTGGTGAACACTTGCAGCGTCATGCCCGAGGCAAGCTGGAGCGTGCCGCAGATGAAGTCGGACGCCGGCGTTGCCGCGAACAGCATGCCTTTCTGCGTCGCCTTCTGGCCGGGCGAGAGCACGCCGGTGATGGCTGACGAACCGGACTTGACGATCGAGCCCAAAGATTTTTCGACGATGTTGGCGAGGCCGCCCTTCTTGTTGCCGGGCGTGGTGTTGGCGCTGCGATCGGCGCCACCACGGGCGAGATAAGAATCGTACCAGGCCATCTCGCGCACCAGCGCGCGGCCGACATCCTCGTTGATGGCGCGGCGGGTGAGCAGCTGGATGGCGTCGCGCACCTCGGTGACCTCGGAGAACATCACGGTGGCGCCGGCGCGCACCAAGAGGTCGGCGGCGAAGCCGACGGCAGGATTGGCGGTGACGCCGGAGAAGGCATCGCTGCCGCCGCATTGCAGGCCGATGACGAGGTCGGAAGCGGGACAGGTCTCGCGCTTGCGGGAATTGAGCACCTTCAGCCGCGCCTCGGCCTGGGTCATGATCGCGTCGACGATGGCGCCAAAACCGTCGAAGGCCTCGTCCTGCATGCGGACGATGGCATCGTTCACGCCCTCCGGCACCAGCCGTTCGGGTGCAAGCTTTTCGCAGCCGAGGCCAACGACAAGGATCTCGCCGCCGAAATTCGGGTTCAGCGCGAGGTTTTGCAGCGTGCGGATCGGCACGACCGCATCCGGCGCGGTGATGGCGACGCCGCAGCCATAGGCGTGGGTCAGCGGCACGACGTCGTCGACACCAGGGTACTTCGGCAGCAGCTCGGCGCGGATGCGCTTTACCGCGTATTCCATCGTGCCCTTGACACATTGTACGGAGGAAGAGATGCCGAGGATGTTCTTGGTGCCGACCGAGCCGTCCGCATTGCGGTATCCCTCGAAGGTGAAGCCTTCGAGCGGCGGCAGCGGCGCGGGGACGGCGGTCGAAATCTCGAGCTTGTCGAGGGCAGGGGCCTCCGGCATGCGGATGCGGGCTTCATCGACCCATTCGCCGGCCAGGATCGGCGACAGCGCGTAGCCGATCACCTCACCATAGCGGATGATCGGCTCATCTTGGGCGATGTCGACCAGGGCCGTCTTGTGTCCTTGCGGCACAAAGGCGCGCAGCGTCAGTCCGCAGGCAAAGCGAGAGCCGGCAGGAAGCCCGAAATCATTGACCACGATCGCGACATTGTCGCGCGCGTTGAGCTTGATGTAGCGGGGCTGCTCTTTCGCTGCGACGTGCTGGTCCATGAAGGACTCCGGATTTGTAGGGTGGGCAAGCCCCGTGATTGCGCGAAGCGCAATCACTCGGCGTAACCCACCACTGTCTCTCTCCGCGGAAGTTGAAGAGGTGGGTTACGCTGCGCTAACCCACCCTACGATCGAGGTCTCAACCTGGATAGGTATAGGCCGTCTTCACCGTCGTGTAGAACTCGCGCGCATAGGAGCCCTGCTCGCGGGGGCCGTAGCTCGAGCCCTTCCGGCCGCCGAACGGCACGTGATAGTCGACGCCGGCGGTCGGCAGATTGACCATCACCATGCCGGACTCGCTGTTGCGCTTGTAGTGCGAGGCGTATTTCAGGCTGGTGGTGCAGATGCCGGAAGCGAGGCCGAACTCGGTATCGTTGGAGAACGCAAGCGCCTCCTCGTAGTTCTTGGCGCGGATGACGGCGGCGACCGGCCCGAAGATTTCCTCACGCGCGATGCGCATGTTGTTGCTGGCTTCGGTGAACAGCGCCGGCTGCAGGTAATGGCCGGGGTTCTCGCGCTTGAGCAGCTCGCCGCCGAAGGCGAGCTTGGCACCTTCGTCCTGGCCGATCTTGATGTAGCGCAGGTCCTGGTCGAGCTGGCTCTGGTCGACCACCGGGCCGATATGCACGCCGGCCTTGAGCGCATCGTCGACCGACAGGCTGTTCAGACGTTCGGCCACCGCGGCGACGAAGCGATCATGAATGCCTTCGGTCACGATCAGGCGCGACGAGGCGGTGCAGCGCTGGCCGGTCGAGAAATAGGCGCCATTGACGGCGACCTCGACGGCGGTCTTCAGATCGGCGTCGTCAAGCACGACCAGCGGATTCTTGCCGCCCATCTCGAGCTGGAATTTCTTCATCGGGTTCGAGAGCACGCAGGCCTGCGCGATCTTGCGGCCCGTCTGCACCGATCCGGTGAAGGAGATCGCTGCGACATCCGGATGCTCAAGCAGGGTCTGGCCGACGACGGAGCCGGAGCCGACCACGAGGTTGAAGACGCCGGCGGGGATGCCGGAGCGGGTGATGATCTCGGCGAGCGCGTGGCCCGAGCCGGGCACCAGCTCGGCCGGCTTGAACACGACCGTGTTGCCATAGCAGAGCGCGGGCGCGATCTTCCAGGCGGGAATGGCGATCGGGAAATTCCAGGGCGTGATCATGCCGACGACGCCGACCGGCTCGCGGGTGATCTCGACATCGAGACCGGGACGCACCGAGGCGCCCTTCTCGCCGATCAGGCGCAGGGCCTCGCCGGCGAAGAACGCGAAGATCTGGCCGGCCCGGGCGACCTCGCCAATGCCCTCGGGGAGCGTCTTGCCTTCCTCGCGGGCGAGCAGGCGGCCAAGCTCTTCCTTGCGAGCGAGGATCTCGGTGGAAATCTTGTTCAGCGCGTCGTAGCGCACCTGCGGCGTCGACTGCGCCCAACCCGGGAAAGCGGCCTTCGCGGCGGCGATCGCCTTCTCGGTCTGCGCCTTGTCGGCCTTGGCATATTCGCCGACGAGATCATTGGTGTTGGAGGGGTTGATATTCCTGGTGACGCCGGAGCCATCGACCCACTCGCCGCCGATGAAGTTTTTCAGGATCGCAGTCATACAGTCCTCCAAGTCATTTAAGGGGGCATGATCCAGGTCGGAAAACCGGTACCCACTTTTCCGGGACCATGCCTCAGTTTCTTAGCGAACGAGGCAGGGACGCTTGTCGTCAAAGGTCCAGCCCGGGATCAAATCCTGCATGGCAATAGCGTCATCGCGGGCACCGAGTCCATGCTTCTTGTAGAGCTCATGCGCGGCCTCGATGGCCGCCCGGTCGATCTCGATGCCGAGGCCCGGACGATCCGGAACCGCGATCTTGCCGCCGCGGATCAGCAACGGCTCCTTGGTCAGCGCCTGGCCATCCTGCCAGATCCAGTGGGTGTCGATCGCGGTGACCTTGCCGGGGGCGGCGGCGCCGACATGGGTGAACATGGCGAGCGAAATGTCGAAGTGGTTGTTGGAGTGCGAGCCCCAGGTCAGACCGTTGTCACGGCAGGTCTGGGCGACGCGCACGGAGCCTTGCATGGTCCAGAAATGGGGATCGGCGAGCGGAATGTCCACCGCGCCGAGGCGTAGCGCATGGCTGAGCTGGCGCCAGTCAGTCGCGATCATGTTGGTCGCAGTCGGCAGGCTGGTTGCGCGGCGGAACTCGGCCATGATCTCGCGGCCGGAGAAGCCGGCCTCGGCACCGCAGGGGTCCTCGGCATAGGCGAGGATGCCGTGCATGTTCTTGCAGAGGCTGATGGCCTCATCGAGTGACCAGGCGCCGTTCGGGTCGAGCGTGACGCGGGCGTTGGGGAAGCGCTTGGCGATGGCGGTGACCGCCTCGATCTCCTGCTCGCCGCGCAGCACGCCGCCCTTCAGCTTGAAGTCGGCGAAGCCGTAATGGTCCTGCGTGGCCTCCGCGAGCCGGACGACCGTCTCAGGCGTCATCGCCTCCTGATGGCGGAGGTTGAACCATTCCGCCTTGCCGGTCTCGCCCTTGACGTAGTCGAGCTTGGATTTGCTGATATCGCCGACAAAGAAGAGATAGCCGAGCGTCTCGACGCTGCTCCGCTGCTGGCCTTCGCCGAGCAGAGCTGCGACCGGCAGATTGAGGTGCTGGCCGAGCAAATCGAGCAGGGCGGATTCAACGGCGGTGACGGCGTGGATCATCACGCGCAGGTCAAACGTCTGCTTGCCGCGGCCGTCGGCGTCGCGGTCGGCGAAGGTGGTTCTGATATCGGCGAGGATGTTGTTCATTGCGCCGACGGTCTTGCCGATCACGAGTTCGCGGGCGTCCTGCAGTGTCTGCCAGATCTTTTGCCCGCCCGGCACCTCGCCGACGCCGGTATGGCCGGCATTGTCGGTGAGGATGACGATGTTGCGGGTGAAGAACGGTGCATGCGCGCCGCTCAGATTGAGGAGCATGCTGTCGCGGCCGGCGACCGGAATCACCTGCATCGCCGTGACAATCGGTGCGCCAGATATATCCGTCTGGGCCATCGCGCGCTTCTCCCTATTGTTGCCTGTTATTCTGCAGCCTGTTGTGACGATGGGATGGCGGGCAGATTCTTCACCAGCGCGGTCAGTTCCGCCATCTCCTGCTCGGTCAGGTCGGTCAGTGGCGGACGGACCGGGCCGGAATCGCGGCCGATCACCTTCATGCCGGCCTTGATGATCGAGACCGCATAGCCCTTCTTGCGGTTGCGGATCGCGATCAGCGGCAGGATGAAATCCTTCAGCCCGGCGTGGATGGTCGCATGATCGCGCTTGCGCACGGCGGCGTAGAAATTGGTGGCGAACTCCGGCACGAAATTGAACACGGCCGAAGAATAGGTCGTCACGCCCATGTCGAGATAGGGCAGTGCGAAGGTTTCAGCGGTCGGCAGGCCGCCGACATAGGTCAGGCGATCGCCGAGCTTGGTGTAGACGCGGGTCATCAGCTCGATGTCGCCGATACCGTCCTTGTAGCCGACGAGGTTCGGGCAACGCTCGGCGAGGCGAGCGAGCGTGTCGGGCTGCAGGATGGCGTTGTCTCTGTTGTAGACGATGACGCCGATCTTCACGGCGGCGCAGATGGCCTCGACATGGGCGGCAAGGCCGTCCTGCTCGGAATGGGTGAGGTAGGGCGGCAGCAGCAAGAGGCCATCCGCGCCGGCTTTTTCCGCGCCAACAGCGATCTCGCGGGCGATGGCGGTGCCATAACCCGTGCCGGCGAGCACGGGCACGCGGCCCTTGGTCTCGTCGACGGCGACCTTGACCACCTCAGGAACCTCGGTCGGGGTCAGCGAGAAGAACTCGCCGGTGCCGCCGGCGGCGAACAGGCCTGCAACCTCGTAGCCGCACAACCAGTCCATGTTGGCGCGGTAGGTCGCTTCGTCGAAGGAGTAGTCCGCCTTGAACGGCGTGACGGGGAAGGACAGGAGGCCCGATCCGATCTTCTGGGCCATTTCCTGCGGGGTCATCTTGCTCACGGGGCGCTGCTCCCTGCTCTCGTGTGTGTCCGGGACGCTCACTGAGGCACTGAGGCACGCGTCCATGGGCCGCTGTTTAGGAGACCGTTCGATGCGCGTCCAAGCCAAAGCCTATATCGACCGATGCGGATTGAGCATCAATCCTCCACGATCTCCGCGGACGATAATTCGCTGGCGATTTTGACCAGCGCCGACAGCAGCGGGTTCTCGTCGTCGCGGCGCCAGACCATGAAGAGCTCGACCGGGACGCGGTTGCGCAGCTTCAGCGGCCGCAGCCGCACGTCGGAGATCTTGAGGCCGGCGGCCGCGGCCGGCACGATGGCAAGGCCAAGGCCGGCGCGCACCATCGCCAGGATCGAATGGATCTGGCTGAGGTGCTGGACATAGCGCGGCAGAATGTCGGCGCGGGTGAACAGCGCAACCAAGAGGTCGTGGAAGTAGCGGCTTTCATAGGGCGAATACATCACGAAGGGCTGGTCGTCGAAGTCCTTGATGGTGATGTTCTCGGCATTGGCCAGCGGATGCTTCTTCGGAATGGCGGCGAGCAGGGGCTCGGCGACGACGCGGCGGCTGGCAAGCTCGGGCCGCGCGATCGGCGGCCGCAGCAGGCCGGCATCGATCTGGCCCGAGGTGAGGGCCTCGAACTGGTCACCGGAAACCATCTCCTTCAGCGAGAAGTCGACCTCCGGCAGCCTGGCCCGGCAGGCCGCGATCAGCTCAGGCAGGAAGCCGTAGGCGGCGGCGGCGGTGAAGCCGATCTTGACCGAGCCGGTCTTGCCGAGCGCGATGCGGCGAGCCACTTGCGAGGCGCTTTCGGCAAGCTTCAGGATACGGCGTGCCTCGGGCAGGAAGCTGCGGCCCGCCGGGGTCAGGCGCACCGACCGGCTGGTGCGCTCCAGGAGCGGCGCATCGATGATGTGCTCCAGCACCTGGATCTGCCGGGACAGCGGCGGCTGGGTCATGTTCAGTCGCGCGGCGGCGCGGCCGAAATGCAGTTCCTCCGCCACCGTGACGAAACAGCGGAGCTGGTTGAGGTCGAACATCGATACATGCCTTAGATGAATAAGGCGTTTCCCCGGCACTTCTAGCATCGATCACCTCCAAAAACAAAGACGGCGGCTTTTGAGGGCCGCCGTTGAGTTGCCTGGTCAAGCTCCCATGGGAGCCCTCAGGAGGAACGTTTGAGCGTCACCCGCTCGATCTTGCCGACGATGACGAGATAGGCGAACGCCGCCACCAGCGCGTTGGCGCCGACGAACACCAGCGCGCCGTTGAAGGAGCCGGTCGCGGCGAGGATGTAGCCGATCACGATCGGCGTGGTGATCGAGGAGAGATTGCCGAAAGTGTTGAACAGGCCGCCGGAGACGCCGCCGGCTTCCTTCGGCGAGGTGTCGGAGACGACAGCCCAGCCGAGCGCGCCGATGCCCTTGCCGAAGAAGGCGAGCGCCATGAAACCGACCACCAGCGCCTGGCCGTCGACATAGTTGCAGGCGATGATCGACATCGACAGCAGCATGCCGCCGACGATCGGAATCTTGCGCGCCATGGTCAGCGAGCCGGTCCGGCGCAGGATCGCATCGGAGATGATGCCGCCGAGGACGCCGCCGATGAAGCCGCACAGCGCCGGCAGCGTCGCGACGAAGCCGGCTTGCAGGATCGACAGGCCGCGCTCCTTGACGAGATAGACCGGGAACCAGGTCAGGAAGAAATAGGTCAACGTGTTGATGCAGTACTGGCCGAGATAGACGCCGAGCATCATGCGGTTGGAGAGCAGCTGGCGGATGTGGTCCCAGCCGGAGCCGGCCTCGGGCGCGCGTGCCCGCTTCAGATCGTCCTTGGGCGCATCGAGATCGACCAGCGCGCCGCCATCTCTGATGTAGTCGAACTCGGCCTCGTTGATGCCGGGGTGCTCCTTCGGTCCGTACACGGTCTTGACCCAGACCAGGCCCATGATCACGCCGAGACCGCCCATCACGAAGAATACGTAGCGCCAGCCGTAATCATGGGCGATCCAACCCATCAGCGGCGCGAAGATCACTGTCGCGAAATATTGCCCTGAGTTGAAGAACGCCGACGCGGTGCCGCGCTCGTTGCCGGGAAACCAGGCCGCGACGATGCGGGCATTGGCGGGGAAGGACGGCGCCTCCGCGACGCCGACCAGGAGGCGAAGCGCGAACAGCACGGCGACGGCGGCGCCGGCGCTGAGGAATCCGACCCAGCCCTGCATCATCGTGAACAGCGACCAGACGATGATGCTGAAGGCGTAGACGAGGCGCGAGCCGTAGCGGTCAAGCAGCCAGCCACCCGGCACCTGGGCGACGACATAGGACCAGCCGAAGGCCGAGAAGATCCAGCCCATGGCGACCGGATCGAGATGAAGTTCCTTGGAGAGGGCGGGACCTGCGATCGAGAGCGTGGCGCGGTCGGCGTAATTGACCGTGGTGACCAGGAACAGCATGGTCACGATGAATAGCCTGACGCGAGACCTCTTCACGTCCGTTGTGGACACCACTGCGCTCATCAGGCGCTCCTTAGAACTTGAAATGTTTCCTCACGGCGACTCCTAGAGGCGCGCGTGGGAAAGTGTCCAAGTTGAAGGGGGTATCGATTGATGCCGGTTTTGAATTGATGGAACGACGGGGAGTGGAAACGAGCGTGAAATTGCCAAAATGCAGGCGCGATGTTGAGGGTGACGAGCTTGCGTCACGCACACCACTGTCGTTCCCCGCGACCCGGCTACGCCAAGGCTTCGCCGCCGTTGAGGTCCAGGGGCGCCGAAGCTTTAGCGTAGGCGGCAGGCGGGGAATCCCGCAGCTCCTCGATTCAATCAGCCTGCCGTGGAGTACTCGATCGCCCGCCTGCGGGCGATGACACCGCGTATGTGGAGAGTGCGAGTTCGCAACACGGCGCGGTGGGAGATTGCTTTGCTTCTACTGCTGCGTACCGCCCAGCAGCGGCGGCAGCAATCCGCGCGTGACACCCGGCGGCACCGCGTCCAGGCCAAGCACGGCGCTTGCGGCGGGCAGCGTGGCATCCGCCATCGCGGCGTGGCCTTCGGCGCTCGGATGCACGGCGCCGCCGTAAACCGCCGAGAGCACGCCCCAGGTCGCGTCGTGGATGTCATTCGGCTGGCTCGCCGCCGGCAATCCTTGCGGATAGGTCATCGCTGCGAAATAGCTGTCATTGGCATCGCGGATCCAGCGGGCGCGCGGTAGATAGGCGCGATACTCCGAGGCGCCGCGGCCGCACAGCATCGGCTGGCTCGCCGCCGACACGATGTCCGGATTGAAGCTCTGTCCGTTCTCGGCAAAGCAGGTGCGGTCGAATTCGGGATCGCCTCCGGCATGCGCGCAGAAGCCGTGATCGGCAAACGCGGCCTGGTGGGAATCGACAAAGGTCATGCGGTCGGCCTCGGGATCGCGGCACAGCGCACCCTGCGTGCAGGTGGCCAGCCCCTTCAACTGCGGCAGGAACTCGGTGTCGACGAAGGTCGAGACGCGGGCGAGGCGCTGCGGATCGGCGCTGAAAGCGGGGTGGATGTCGAAGCCGCTGCGGCCGCCGCGACAGGGCACGCCGCCGTCGGCGAGCGCCGGATTGGCGTAGGAGACATAGACCACGTGCGAGAGATCGCCGCCGAGCAGCGGCTTCAGCGCCTCGCGTAAGCGGACGAAATTCTGCGGCAGCTCGCGCTGGAGCGCGTCACGGGAATCGTCGACGCTCGCCATCACGCCGGAGCGGCGGAACAGGGCACGTTCGGTCGCGGTGTCGACGATGACGTCGGCGACCAGGCCGGAGAAGTAGACGTCGTTGGCGCCGATCGAGAGCAGCACCAGATCGAGATTGCGATCCGGCTGACGCTTCTTCGCGGCGGTCAGTGCCTCGCGCAATTCGGCGACCTGCGCATTCACGCTGGTGTTGCAGACGCCGGACTTGCCGGGCGGGCACTCGCGGGCGCGCTGCGAGCCGAGCAGCCCGTCGCTGATGCTGGCGCCGGTGCAGGCGAGCGGCAGATAGGTGACGGCGATATGGGTGTAGCGCACCGCCAGCGCGAGCGCGGTGCGGGCCTGGTAGCTGTAGAGCGAGCGGTGGCACGGCGAGTTGAACCAGAGCGCGCCATAGCGCTGCCAGTTGGCGAGCGTATCCGGCGCCTCGCAGGCGCGTCCGCCCTTGAAGCCGGCGCGGCTCGGCCGGTAATACTGTCCGCCGCCGGTGCCGAGATAGGAGCGGAAGCAGAAGCCCTCGTCCGACAGCGCCAGCGCCCGGTCCGGATTGCCCTCGCCGGAGGCGATGCTGTCGCCAAGGCCGGCGATGAAGATGTCGCGGACCTGGATCTCGGTCTGAAGGCGCCGGGTCGGATCGGAGCCGGAAGAGACGTCGACGGTTGCGACCGTCTGCTTGCCGTAGCGGACCCGCAGATTGACCGGTTCGGCGCAGTCGAAGGTGGAGGATTGCGGCCCGTCACCGTCGTCGAACGACCAGGCGCAGGTGGCGCCGACCGGCACCGCGCCGGCCAGGCGCACGGTGATGGGGTGGTCGACCGGGGTGAGGTAGTTCTCTTTGACGTTGTCACGGGTGCAGGGCTGGTTGACCCGGCCCTGCAAATCGATGCAGAGCCGATTGACCATGTTGCGGGCCCAGCCACGGCCTTCGCTTTGCAGCTCCAGCGACTGCTCGGCGGCGAGAATGCTGCGGTTACGAGCATTTTCGACATGCAGCAGGAAGTCGCGTTCCTCGCGGAACAGTCGGAAGCGGTTGCGGACCTCCCAATTGATCTGCATGGCGCCGGCATCCTGCGCGAGGACGCGCTGAAGCGGCAGAACGGTGAGGAGCCCGGCCAAAAGCAGGGCACCCGCAAGGAAACGGCGAGGGGAAACTGGGATCATGGCCCGCGTCTTCAACGGCAAAGTTGAGGCGGAAATAAGAGAGCATAGTCCCTGGCCTGCAATCCTCTCGCTGTGGCCTTTGCGGGCTTCCGGCGCGGCCGCTGGCCGACTTTACCGTTTGCTGGCCTGGCGCACCAACCGTTCGCGCTCCATCGGCGTCACCTCCTTGGGCAGGTTGGCCTGCGCGCAAGCTTCCGCCAGTCGTCGCCGTTCCTGCCAGGGCCGCACCACGTTCATCCAGAGCTCCCTTGTGCCCATAATGGAAATGGCGAGACCGAACGGAATCACGAAATAGAGGATACGGAAGACCAGCAGGGTCGCGAGCAGTTGCTCGCGGCCGAATTCGGGCAGCGCCACCAGCATGGCGGCGTCGAACACGCCGATCGAGCCGGGTGCGTGGCTGGCGAAGCCCAGCAGCGTCGCCAGGATAAACACCACCGCAAGCGACAGGAAGTCGATCGGCGGATCAGCCGGAATCAGCAGGTACATCGCGAAGGCACAGAAGCCGAGATCGACCACGCCGATCAGGATCTGGACCAGCGTCAGCGGCGCCGACGGCAGCACCACCTTCCAGCCCTTCTGGCCGAGTTCGCGGCGTTTCTCGCCCACGCTGAGCCAGATCAGATAGGCGGCGATCGAGGCGAGGCCGCCGCACGCGATCAGCCGGTTGATCGACGATGGCAGCTGGTCCATGTAGGACGCCGCATCCGGATGGATGGCCATGCCGATCGACAGCACAAAAATGTTACCGAGCCAGAAGGTCAGGCCGGAGAGGAAGCAGATCTTGGCGACGTCGATCGCGTTCAGCCCGTAATCCGAATAAATTCGGAAGCGGATCGCACCGCCGGTAAATACCGTGGCACCGATGTTGTGGCCGATCGAATAGGACGTAAAGCTCGACAGCGCTGCGATGCGATACGGCACGTGTTTCTTGCCAATCGTTCGCAGTGCAAAAAAGTCGTAGAAGGTCAGCGTACAGAACGCGAAGAAAACGCAGATCGCGGCGAGCCCGATATGTCCGCGGGGAATATCGGCCAATGCGGTCAGGATGACGCCGGTATCGATGCCCTTGAGGGTCCGCACGAGCGTCGTAACCGCGAAGGCGATGATCATCACGCTCGCGGCAACCCCCAGCCGTCGCCAGCCGATCCATCTCTTGAAGCCGCGTTTCAGCGCGGGCAGCAGTCCGTGCATTCATCCTCCCGGCGGGGGGCAAGGCCGGCCGGGCCAGAGATTGGCCGGTCGGTTGCGATCACTTGCCCGAGGCGGGCGTGGATCACTAGGCATGATGTAGCCCATTTAAGGCAAAAACACCGACTTGTGCAGCCCTTGACAACAACAGGTTCTGGGCCGGACCCGCCGTTTTGTCATACGTGGTTCACATGGCCGGCGCGTTAGGCATATGAGTCGAGGGCCACGCCTCGACTGCGCCCGTGTTTGCAAATGGTCTCAAATCCTGCGCTCGCAAGCATTGTTCCGGCGCAAACGACGCAGACTTTTTTGGAACGACGGCGCTGCGCACCGGTTAGGGCTCCATCAGCAATCGAACACGGCGAAATCGCGGCTTTTGTTCAAGCCGACGCTGTCGTGTTCCCCAAGACTTCTCGAGGATTGGAACGATGGGACTGTTCACCAAAGACATCAAGACCATGAACGACCTGTTCGTGCATCAGCTGCAGGACATCTATTACGCCGAGCAGCAACTCACCAAAGCGCTGCCGAAAATGGCAGATAAGGCCACAGATCCGCAGCTGAAGCAGGGCTTTTTGACGCACCTTGAAGAAACCAGGCAGCACGTCACACGGCTCGAGGAAGTGTTCAAGATGCACGGCGTTTCGGTGAAGGCGGTCGATTGCCCGGCCATCGACGGCATCATCGAAGAGGCGGAGGAAACCGCGGGCGAGGTCGCCGACAAGGCAGTGCTCGATGCGGCCCTGATCAACGCGGCACAAGCCGCCGAGCATTACGAGATCGTCCGCTATGGCAGTTTGATCGCCTGGGCCAAGCAGCTCGGCCGCAGTGACTGCGCCGCCGTGCTTGCCAAGACGCTCGAGGAAGAGAAGGCAACCGACAAAAAGTTGACCACGCTGGCCGAGAGCAAGGTGAACTTGCGAGCGGCGAGCTAAGCCGGAGTAGCCCTCAAGAGCGCCGCGCGGTTCTCCCGCGCGGCGCTTGCGTTTCGGGTGTACATCATTCGGTCGTTGTCGAAACATGACAACGGGAGCGCGGCGTAGAGTTCGCATGGGGCTGCAACCGAGATGGCAGCATGCGAGCCAACACCGTCAAACATGAAACCTTCGACGCGGGTGGTGCCCCGCGCACCGCATCGCGCCTTGCAACCTCGCTGACGCTGGCTGCGATGAGCCTCGGCTATGGCGTCGTGCAGCTCGACGTCACCATCGTCAACACGGCGCTCGACGCCATGGGCAAGACGCTCGGCGGCGGCGTCGCGGAGCTGCAATGGGTGGTCAGCGCCTACACCATCGCTTTTGCCGCCTTCATCCTGACATCAGGCGCACTCGGCGATCGCATCGGCGCCAAGCGCATCTTCATGGCGGGGTTCGCGATCTTCACGGCCGCTTCGCTGGCCTGTGCGCTGTCGCCCAACGCCATCGTGCTGATCGGCGCGCGACTGGTGCAGGGACTGGCGGCGGCGATCCTGGTGCCGAATTCGCTGGCGCTGCTCAATCACGCTTACACGGACGATCTTGCGCGCGGTCGGGCCGTTGCGGTCTGGGCGGCAGGTGCGAGCCTGGCGCTGACGGCCGGTCCCTTCGTCGCTGGCGCGCTGATCACGCTGGTCGGGTGGCGCGCGATCTTCCTCGTCAATCTGCCGATCGGCCTTGCAGGCCTGTGGCTGAGCTGGCGCTATGCCACCGAGACCACGCGCGCGCGCTCACGCGAGATCGATCTACCCGGTCAGCTTGCTGCGATCGGAGCCTTGGGCGCGCTCGCCGGTGCAATCATCGAAGCTGGCGCGCTTGGATGGGGCCATCCGGCGGTGATCGCCGCCTTCGTCACTTCCGCCGTCCTCGCAGCGCTATTTGTCTGGCGCGAGGCCAGCACCGAGCAGCCAATGCTGCCACTGTCTCTGTTCAGTCATCGGCTGTTTAGCCTGACCACGATCGTTGGCCTGCTCGTCAACGTCGCGATCTATGGTCTGATCTTCGTGCTGAGCCTCTACTTCCAGCGCATCAACGGTCTATCGGCCTGGTGGACCGGGCTCGCCTTCGTGCCGATGATGGGAGCGGTGCTCCCGGTCAATCTGCTGGCGCCGCGCCTGGCCGAACGTATCGGCCCGTGCCCGACCATCGTGGCAGGTGCCTGCATCTCTGCGCTCGGCTGTCTTGGCCTGGTTTGGATCGAGGCCGGAACGAGCTACCCTGCGATCTTTGTGCAGATGATCGCGATCAGCGGCGGGCTTGGCCTCCTGGTGCCGCCGCTGACCTCGAGCTCGCTCGGCAGCGTCGAGAAGGCGCGCTCGGGTGTCGCTGCGGGCGTCCTCAACGCGACACGGCAAACCGGCAGCGTCCTTGGCGTTGCGCTGTTCGGCTCGCTGGTGGCATCCGATCGCGCGTTCATGACCGGCCTTCACCAATCGCTAATCATATCGGCTGCGGTGCTGCTGCTGGCCGCCTACGTGATCGGCCTTGGCGTCATCGCGCAGGAGCGGGAAATGTGAGGGGCCACACACATTCTCTATTCACCAATCCGGCAACCGGCGCCGCGCCGGTTACCGACTGTCCATCTCTGCCGGCTGTAGTGCCTGATGGAACAGGGGCCGGCGATGTATCAAGTTCTGTTTTGTCTCACGGACCAGCATGATTGGCGTCTGGTCGCACTCGGCGGCGCCGTGTGCCTGCTGGCAAGCGCGGCGGCAATCAGTCTTTTTCATCGGGCGCGAGCGGCGAATGGCGGTGCTCGCCTCGTGTGGATCACGCTCGATGCTGTCGTGACGGGTTGCGGCATCTGGGCAACCCATTTCATCGCGATGCAGGCCTACGGGCCCGGCGCCGGTGGCGCCTACAACATCCCCGTGACGATCCTTTCGCTGATCTTTGCGATTGCGGTCACCTTCATCGGTCTCAGTATTTCGGTTTCGACGAGGCGCGGCGCTCTGGTCGCGCTTGGTGGCGCTGTCGTGGGTGGCGGCGTGGCAGCCATGCATTACACCGGCATGATGGCGTTCGAGATTCCTGCCCATGTCGGTTGGACCGCCGGCACCGTCGCGGTATCGATTCTGCTGGGCATTGTCCTTGGATCGTCCGCCCTGTTCGTCGCCGGGCGGAGCGACAGCCTGTCCAACGCGTTGGGCGCCACGATCCTGCTCACCGCTGCCATCGTCTCACACCATTTCACCGCGATGGGCGCACTGCAGTTGACGCCCGATCCGACGCTTACAATCAGCGGCCTTGCGATCCCGCCGGCATCGTTGTCCATCATGACCGCCAGCGCGGCCGTTGCCATCATCGCTATCGCGCTCACGGCCGCCGTGCTCGACCGTCGCGCCAAGGGCGAGATCGGGCGCCAGCAGATCGTGCTCGACACGGCTCTCGAGAACATGTCGCAGGGCCTGTGCATGTTCGATGCCGACGGCAAGATCATCCTGTTCAACGAACGTTACGCGGCGATGCTCCGCCGCTCCGACATGCAGCTGACCGGCCGCCTCCTGCTCGATATTCTCCGCGAGGAGGCGGCCAAGGGCCAGTGGAACGGTGATGCCGAACAATTCTTCGCGCGCCTCGTCGAGGATGCCCGGGAGGGATGGACAACGACGGATGTCGTTCGCCGGTTCGAGCGCTCGATCCGCGTCGTCAACCAGCCGATGCGGGGCGGCGGTTGGGTCGCAACCTTCGAGGACATCACCGAATGGCTGGACGCGCAGGCCAAGATCTCGCACATGGCGCGCCATGACGCGCTGACCAATCTGGCGAACCGCGTGCTGTTCCACGAGCAGCTCGAGCAGGGACTGCGCCGGGCGGCCGCGAACGACCAGCTCGCGGTGTTCTGTCTCGACCTCGATCACTTCAAGGATATCAACGATGCGCTCGGCCATCCCATTGGCGATGCGCTGCTGAAGCAAGTCGGCCAAAGGCTGAAGGCGACGGTCGGCGAGCACGACACCGTGGCCCGTCTCGGTGGCGACGAGTTCGCCGTGGTCCAGATCGGCCGATTGGAGGAGGCTGCAGCGCGGGCGCTCGCAAGACGCATCGTCGAGGTGATCTCCGCGCCCTACGAGATCGCGGACCATCAGATCGTGATCGGCGTCTCGATCGGCATCTCATTGTCGCCGCAGGACGGCAGCAATCCGGATGAGCTGCTGAAAAACGCCGACCTGGCGCTGTATCGCGCCAAGGCCGACGGCCGCGGCACCTATCGCTTCTTCGAAACCGGCATGGATGCGCGCGCGCAGGCCCGGCGCCTGCTGGACATGGATATGCGCGCGGCGCTGCAGCGCGATGAGTTCCAGCCGTATTATCAGCCGATCCGCGACGTCGTCAGCGATCGCGTTGTCGCCTTCGAAGCGCTGTTGCGCTGGAATCATCCGGAGCGCGGCCTGATCTCGCCCATCAACTTCATTCCGCTCGCGGAGGAGACCGGCCTCATCGTCCAGCTCGGCGAGCTCGTGCTGCACCGTGCCTGTGCGGATGCCGCGACCTGGCCGGATGATATCGGCGTCGCCGTCAATTTGTCGCCGGTCCAGTTCAAGAGTCCGAACCTGATTGCATCGGTGACGGAGGCGCTGAGGAATTCGGGGCTCGCAGCGCGTCGCCTCGAGCTCGAGATCACCGAATCCGTACTGCTCCAGAACAGCGAGGCGACGCTGACCACGCTGCACGATTTGCGCGCCATGGGCGTGCGGATCTCGCTCGACGATTTCGGCACGGGCTATTCCTCGCTGAGCTATTTGCGCAGCTTTCCCTTCGACAAGATCAAAATCGACCGCTCCTTCGTGTCCGAGCTTGCCACGCGCGAGGATTCCGTCGCGATCATCCGCGCCGTCACCGGCCTTGGCCGCAGCCTCGGCATCGTCACCACGGCGGAGGGGGTCGAAAACGACGCGCAGCTCGAGCTGCTCCGGCGCGAGGGCTGCACCCAGGCGCAGGGCTATCTGTTCAGCCAGCCGCGGCCCGCCTGCGAAGTCGGGATGATGCTGGATCGGCCGCGGCTGCGCGCTTCGGCTTAGTTGGGCTTGCCGCCGCGCAGCGCGAAATGCGCGCCGCAGAAGGCCATCACGGCACCGAGACACAGCGCCGCGAGGCCCGCGAGCACGCCGGAGACGGTCGGAAGCGGGCTCGGCGCCGAGGCCGCTTGCCCGGCGCCGGCGAGCAGCAGCACGCCGACCACGATCAGGAACTGGCGCATCCGCTGCGGGATCTGACCGGAGACGGCGCTCTGCATCAACGTCGCCGTGAAATAGCCGCCGGAAAATCCGACCGTCGCGATCAGCCACCAGGCGATCGCAGCACCCGTCGGCATGAACTCGTGCGGGTCGGAGCGCCAGAGGCCGCCGAGGTCGAGCCCGTAGCGCGCACCCAGCATGTGGACCGCGAGCGCAAGCAGTACGCCCGCGATCGCAGCAGCCCCGAGAATCAGGCGGCGCGGAAAATAGATCGTCTCAGCCATGCCTCGCTTGTAGGATGGGGAAGGGCGATCGTGCAAGCGGATCGCAGGCGGATCGGGTGATGCAGATGTCGGACGGGCAGGGCGGATCGGTCACGAGCTACGCCTACAAGGCGTCGCTGATCGGTTCGGCGCATCGCTTCGAGCTGACGGACGAAGGATTGTCCTGGCACATCGCCGGCCGCTCCGGCCTCTGGCGCTATGACGAGATCAGTGCCATCAGGCTGTCGTTCCGCCCGGTCTCGATGCAGCAGCACCGCTTTCGCGCCGATCTCAGCCATGCCAAGGGCGGTCGCATCGCGATCCTGTCGACGAGCTGGCAGACCGCGGCGCTGATGGCGCCGCAGGACAATGGCTTTCGCGACTTCATCGTCGCGCTGCACGCGCGGATGGCGAAGGCCGGCAGCCGGGTCGAGCTGACCGCCGGCCTCGGCTGCAAGACCTATGCCGCCGTGCTGGCCTTCCTGGCGCTGCTGGCCCTGGCCATGGCCGGGCTGTTGATCCGCGCACTGCTGATCGGCGAGTTTGCCGGCGTGCTGTTCATCCTCGGCTTTGCGGCGCTGTTCGTCTGGCAGGTCGGCGGCTTCGTCCGGCGCAACCGGCCGCGCAGCTACAGTTTTGATCAACTGCCTCGCTCCTTGCTGCCCTAAAGCGCGACGAGATTGGGTTGAATCGTCGTCGCGCTTTAGCTCTTTGTTTGAGCATGATCTTTCCGGAAAACCGCTTCACACTTTTCCGGATCATGCTCTGACGTCTGCAATGCGCCGCAATCAAAATTGACTTCGCTGTCGCGCGCGCTTCCCGCATCGTGCCGCGATGACGTCAATGAATCGCAGCACGCGCCTGCCGACGGCGGACGAGATCGCCGAGATCAATCGCATCCATCTGATCGACACGCCGCTTGTGCCGGCCGATCTCTTGTTTCTGTTCGGCACCCGCGAGGATGTTGCGCTGCGCGTCGAAACCGCCGCGCGGCTGTGGCGCGAAGGCTTTTACCGCTGGTCGATTGTCAGCGGCGGGGTCACCCCGGGCTCGGAGCAATCCGAGTGCGCCATCATCAAGGCGGCGATGGTCGCAGCGGGCATTCCGGCGGACCGGATCCTGGAGGAGCACCGCGCGATGAACACCGGCGAGAACGTGATCTTCTCGCTGCCGATCATCGATGCGGCGCTGGGCCTGCGCAACATCCGCAGCGTGATCTGTCTCGGCAACACCTGGACGGCGCGGCGCTATCCGATGACATTGCACCGGCATTGGCCCGAGGTGACCAAGCTGCTGCTCACGGTCGACAGCTTTGCCACGCCGCGCACGCTCTGGCATGTCGATGCCGAATTTCGCCGCCGTGTCCTGCACGAATGGGACAAGATCGAGCCGTACAAGGCGCAGGGCTTTATCGCGCAATGGCCGGAGCCCTGACGGGGCGGGATTACTCGGTCGAGTCGAAATCCTCTTCCTTGGTGCCGAGCAGCGACACGATCGTACGCAGGCCGGAATCGAGCTGCTCGAACGAGGGCGGGGCAAGCGCGAGTCGCACCGCATTCGGTGCATGGCCGTGCGCGACCGCGAAGGTCGAGGACGGCGTCAATGCAATGCCGCGCCGGGCCGCCGCGGCGACGAAGGTCTGCGAGCGCCAATGCGGCGGCAGCGTCAGCCACAGATGATAGGAGCGCGGATCGGCCGAAAGCTGGTAGCCGGCGAGCAGTCGTGCCGCGGTCTGCTGGCGCCGCGCCGCGTCGATGCGCTTCAGCCGCGTCAGCTCGGCGACGGTGCCGTCGGCCATCAACCGTTGTCCGGCGGCGAGTGCGTGGCCGGAGGCGATCCAGCCGCCGGTGCGCACCGCGCTCATCATGCTTTCGCGCAAGTGCGGCGGCGCAACCAGGATGCCGAGCGCCAGGCCCGGTGCAACCTTCTTCGAGAGGCTGTCGAGCACGATGCAGCGGTCCGGCCCGAGCGCTGCAAGCGGGGTATCGTCGGCAAGAAAGCCGTAGACGGTGTCCTCGATGATGGTGAGATCGAGCTTCTCGGCGATGCGCATGATGTCGGCGCGCCGCGTCGCGTTCATGGTGACGCCGAGCGGATTCTGGATGATCGGCTGCAGATACAGCGCCGACAGATGCGCTTCGCGATGCGCCTTCTGGATCGCATCGGGCCGCGCGCCGAATTCGTCCATCGGAATCGGCACCAGCGTGATGCCGAGCCGCGCGGCGATGCTCTTGACGTAAGGGTAGCTCAGCGCTTCGACGCCGCAGCGGCCGCCGGTCGGCACCAGCGCTGCCAGCGCGGCGGCGAGCGATTGCTTGCCGTTGGCGGTGAAGAGGATCTGCTCGGCCTGTGGCGCAAAATCCTTGCGGGCGAGATAGGCGGCGGCCGCAACGCGCGCGCTCTTGGTGCCGGTGCTGGTCGATGAGCGCAGCACGGCTTCCAGCGTATCGACGCGCTCGAGCCCGGCGAGGCTCTTGGCGATCATCGCCCATTGCTGCGGCAATAACGGATAATTGACCTCGAAATTGATCCGCGCGTCGGCCGGCTCGGCGATGGTCTCGACCTCGCGCCTGATGTCGCCGGAGATGAAGGTGCCGCGACCGACCTCGCCGACCACGAGCCCACGGCGCAGCAGCTCCGTATAGACGCGGCTGGCTGTCGAAACGGCAATGCCGCGATCATAGGCAAAATTGCGCTGCGGCGGCAGCCGGTCGCCGGGTCTTAACGTCCCCTTAGCGATATCTGCGGCAATGGCATCCGCAAGCTTCACGTACTCGAACTTGGACATTATTGCACCGAGAGCAATGTTTTTGTTGCTCCGAGAAATGTACTGGAGCATTTAAGTTCCATCAAGGTCCGCGATGGAGCCGAGGGGAGCGAGAGCAATCCGACGGCACATGAGGTGCAGGCGCTTCCAGCGTTTGCGCCAACGGCATGCGCTTCGCCGCGTAGGACCAATGGCCGGAGAAGAAACATGACCACGATCTCGCAAACTGCCGGGCGGAGCTTACGCCCATCCACCTCGAGCGGATTTTTTGCCACGCTCGTCAATGCTGCCTACGCGCTGTTCGACCGCCTGGAACGCCGCTCCGCCGTCAAGACGCTGAACGAGCTCGACGACCGCGCCCTGCGCGACATCGGCATCAACCGCAGCCAGATCGAGGACGCCGTGTACGGGCAGTTCAAGGCCGAGCTGACCCGGTTTCTGTGATCTTGCTCGCCTGCGTCCCGGACGCGCTGCAGCGTTCTTGCGCTGCCGCGCAGAGCCGGGACCCAGGCGGCGACGCGGTGCGCTGATACATGGGCCCCGGCTCTGCAGCGCATCACTCCGTGCTGCGCCACGTCGGGGCACGAGTGTGTGTTTTGGGCACACCTGCATCATCCCCGTCATTGCGAGCGCAGCGAAGCAATCCAGAGCCCATCGGCTGAGACAAGTCTGGATTGCTTCGCGGCGCTCGCAATAACGGCTTGGTAAGGGTTTAGACCCGGCTCCGAGCTCAGTACCTTGAGTAGTCCGGATGGAGCGTAGCGTAATCCGGATTCTTGCCGATCGATGGACGGGTCCCGGATTGCGCTGCGCTCCATCCGGGCTACGTCGGAATGTTTTAGTGCCGCACCACCAGCACGGAGCATTTGGCATAACGCACCACATGCCCGGCATTGGAGCCGAGAAAATAGGTGCGCATCGCCGGCCGGTGCGAGGTCATGACGATCAGGTCGGCCTTCATCTGCGCGGCTTCCTCCAGGATCTCGTGATAGATGCCGCCCTGGCGCACCACGGTGGAGATGTGGGCGGGGTCGATGCCGGATTCGCGGGCGACGATGGCGAGCGCCTCTTCGGAGGTCTGGCGCTGCTGTTCGTCGAAGTCGGCAGGGACATATTCGGCCAGCATCACCGGCGTCATCGGCAGCACGTTGAGCAGCCGGACCGATCCGCTCCAGTTCTGCGACAGCGTCGTCGCGGTCGCGATCGCAGGCTTTGCCAGATCGGTGTCGGCGAGGTCGATGGGCACGAGAATGGACTTGAACATCTGCGCCTCCAAATCTTCCGGTCAGCACGTTGTCCCGGTACGTCGCGCGATCATCCCAGTCGAAGCAGCTTGGGGCTGACGAACAGCACCAGTTTGCCGCGGCGGTAGGCCACGTCGCCCCAATCCTTGACGTCAAAGTCGAGGATCGCAAGCCCCGCCGTGGGCAGATTGTCGGTGAGCGCCTTGGCACTGGCCTTGTCGCCGCTGCCCGTGAGCATCAGCGCCGCCTCGTGCATGCCGGGATTGTGCCCGACCAGCAGGAGCCGCTTGGGATTGGCCGGGATCGTTGCAGTGCGAATGGTTTCGAGAATCTGCGCGGGATCGGCGCCATAGAGTTCCGGCAGAACCTCAACCCGCGGCGCTGCGACGCGGTCTTTCATCGCTTCCCAGGCGAGGTCCCAGGTCTGCCTAGCGCGGACGGCGTGCGACACCAGCACGGTCTCGGGGACCGGCGGATGGGTGGCCATCCAGTCGCCCATCTCGGCGGCGTCGCGCTGGCCGCGATGGTCGAGCCGGCGGTCCTGGTCGCGGCCGCTTGGCGCGTCGGTCTCGGTCTTGGCGTGACGCAGCAGCATCAAACGGCGCATGGCATTCTCGAATCGTTCCACGTCCAGGATAATCTACAGGTGCCTGTTGAGGACAAGGTGACAAGCGCCTGCTCGGTATCAAGTTGTTGTTTGGAGCATGATCTTGTCGGAAAACCGCTGCGCACTTTTCCGGATCATGCTCTAAGAAAACGACATGAGCGAGACTTTCACAAGCGCGTCCCAGGAAGAAGCCGGCCTTCGCGAGCGTGCCCGGCTGTCGTTCGATCTCGATGCCGATATTTGCGTGATCGGGGCAGGGCTTGCCGGCCTTTCCGTGGCCCTCGAGGCGGCACGGCTGGGGGCCAGCGTCGCGGTGCTCGAGGGCCGTCACATCGGCTGGAACGCCTCCGGCAACCAGCTCGGCACCGTGATGCCGGGCTTCGCGCTGCCGCTCACCGATCTGATCGAGCGCATCGGCTTCGAGGATGCCAGTGAGCTGTGGGCGCTCTCGAAGGAGGGCGCCGAGCTCGTCCGGGCCAACGCTACCGAAGAGAACATGCCTGATATCGGCCTCACCGAGGGCGTGCTCGAGGTCTCCAACGTCGATGCCGGCGACCGGCTGATCAGCCGGCTCCAGATGCTGTACGAGGATTTCGATACCGAGGTCGAAGGCTGGCAGGTCGATCGCGTGCGCGCGGCGCTCAAGACCGATCGCTACTTCCACGGGGTCTATTATCCCAAAGCGTTCCAGGTCGACGGCCGCAAATATGTGCATGGTCTCGCCGCGCTGGCGCGGCGCGCCGGTGCGCGCATCTTCGAGGATACGCCGGTCGTCAGCATCGATCATTCCGGCATCCGCAAGCGCATCGTCACGCCTTCGGCGCGGCTGCGCGCCTCCCACATCGTGCTGGCCGGCAACATTCATCTCGGTGCGCCATTGCGGCGGCTGTCGGATACGCTGCTGCCGGTCTCGCGCTATGCCGGCATCACCGCGCCGCTCGGCGAGCGCGTGCATGACATCATCGGCTTCAAGGGATCGGTGATGGATGACGACGGCGTCGATCATTTCCGCATCGTCGATGGCGACCGCCTGATGTGGGAGAGCCCGGAGACCACCTGGGCCGCCCGACCGCAGCGTTTTGCAGGCAGCGTCAAGCGTCGGATCCGGTCGATCTTCCCCGAGCTCGGCAATGTCGAGATATCGGAGACATTCGGCGGCGCCACCGGCCAGACCGTGCACGGCATGCCGCAGATCGGGCAGCTGCGCAAAGGTCTGTGGGTGGCGAGCGGGTTCGGCCGCCAGGGCATGAACACGTCGGCCATGGCCGGGCAACTGATCGCGCGCAGCATTCTGTGGGGGGAGGAGCGCTGGAAGCTGTTTTCGCCGTTCGAGCTGGTCTGGGCTGGCGGCACGACGGGGCGGGTCGCAGGGCAGCTGGTCGGCCTCTGGGGCAGGGCGAGTTCCGCGGCCGCGGGGACGCTGGCCCGCTACCGCGAGCGGGCGCGGGTGAAGGATAGGCAGCGCGAGGCGCGCCTCGCCGAGGCCAACCGGGCCGCCGGCACCGGTCCGCCCCGCCAGCCGCCCGGGGTTCGGCCGCGACTGGCTCCAGCGCCACCGCAACCGCCTGCTACGGAGGGGGCGGAACCGGCCGCGCGGGAGCAGGGCGTCTCGCAATAAGGGCGCGAAAAATCCCGACTGGACGTGTAACATTGTCCGTCAGAGCCCGTAGCTCAGGGCGTAGACGCTCCCGTACGGAGAATGAGATGTTTGACCGCCGCATCCTGCTAACGACAGTCGCCGGCCTGTTTGGCCTTTCGGCCTTCCGCTGGCTGAGGACAACACCGGCGCAGGCCGGAGAGAAGGCCGCGCAAAAGTTCGAGATCGAGAAGACCGACGCCGAGTGGCGTGCGCAATTGACGCCGCAGCAATATGAGATCCTGCGCAAGGAAGGCACCGAGCGCCCGGGCTCCAGCCCGCTGCTGAATGAGCACCGCAAGGGCGTCTTCGCCTGCGCCGGCTGCGACCTGCCGCTGTTTAGCTCGGAGACCAAGTTCGAGAGCGGCACGGGTTGGCCGAGCTTCTACCAGCCGATCGAGGGCAATGTCGGCAAGACCGAGGACCGCAGCTTCGGCATGGTGCGCACCGAGGTGCATTGCCGGCGTTGCGGCGGCCATCTCGGCCACGTCTTCGACGACGGTCCGAAGCCGACCGGACTGCGCTATTGCATCGACGGTTTCGGACTGGTTTTCCACCCGGCGACGCCGTCGGCGACATAGGGCTTTCTCCTCGTCATTCCGGGGCGGTCCGCAGGACCGAACCCGGAATCTCGAGGTTCCGGATTCGATGCTGACGCATCGCTCCGGAACGACTTTAGCCCCGGCAATTGTTGCCGGTCCGGCAATTATGCCCCGGTCCATCGACCGGGGCATCTCTATTTAAGTCATTGATTTTGTGAAGATACCCTCATTGGCATAGGCCTTGCGACTGTCTCCTTCGACTGCGGCCATGGTCGACCGGCCGCCGAGACCGGATTTGGAGACAAAGTTATGGGTATCTTCGATGCAATGAACACCTCGGTGGGTGGCCTGCAGGCGCAGTCCTACGCGCTTCAGAACATCTCGGGCAACATCGCGAACTCGTCCACCACCGGTTACAAGGGCATCGGCACCAGCTTTGTCGATCTCATTCCCGACGCCTCGGTCCCGAGCAAGCAGGTCGCGGGCGGGGTGACGGCCAACGCCAAGGCCACCATCACCACCCAGGGCACGATCTCGTCCTCCAGCGTCGCCACCAACATGGCGATCACCGGTGACGGCTTCTTCTCCATCCAGAAAGCCACCAGCATCGTCGACAACCTGCCGCAGTTCAGCGGCGTGACCTATTACACACGGCGCGGCGACTTCCAGCTCAACGCCAACGGCAACCTCGTCAACGGCGCCGGCTACTATCTGATGGGCGTCACGGTCGATCCGAAGACCGGCAACCCGCAGGGCAACGTTGCGAGCGTCCTGAAATTCCAGAACAACTTCATCCCGGCGCAGGCAACCACCTCAATCCAGTACGCCGCCAACTTGCCGAGCGTGCCGAACACGGTGGCGAGCTCGACCGCAGCGACCGGTACTCTTCTGGCAGCCGGCGGTATCAACCCATCGGATTTCGCCGCGAACCCGCTGCCGGTCGGCACGCCGCCCGCACCCTATACCAACGCGACGGTATCCGGCGCAGCCGCAACCGGCAATTTGCGATCGCCGTACTCGTCGACGACGGGGACGGGGACGGTTGCGCTCCAGAACAATTCGGCCGCGGTTGCATCGACCTCCACGTCGCTCGACAACACGGTGGGCACCCATCTCGCCTCCAGCATCCTCACCGCGCTGAGCGGCCAGACGCTGACCATCAACGGCAACACCATCACCTTCAACGGCGGCGCCACCGTCACCACGGCGGGCAGCAACACCACGATCGGTCTCGGCGCCGGCACGACGGCGACGGTTCAGAGTATCCTGACCGCGATTCAAACCGCAGGCGGCGCCGGTGTCACGGCGACCCTGACGGCGAGCGGCAACATTCAGATCTCGACAGGCACGACCACCGACGTGGCGGTCGGCAGTGGTACGGCGGCGACCGCGCTCGGCCTCAGCAGCGTGACGCGCGGCGGCAACGTGTTGTCCTCTCCAGCGATCACCGGTGCCACGGTGCTGAGCGGCACCGCGACCGCCGGCGGCGCCGAGGTGCTCACATCGGGGTTTATTGCGGGCGACACGATCACGGTCGACGGTCAGACGCTGACCTTCATGGCGTCGGGCGCGGCCGGCGCGAACCAGATCAACGTCACCGACAACATTACGACCCTGCTCGGAAAGATTGACGCTCTCTCCGGTGCGTCGGGATCATCGGTCAGCGCCGGTGGCGTGATCACGCTGAACACCGGCACCGTTTCGAACCTGTCGGTGTCGAGCTCCAACAGCGCCGCCTTCGCCGCGCTCGGCTTCACCTCGACCATCACCAAGAATCGCAACGGAGGTGGCACCGCAGGAACCGGCGGCGTGATCGGCAACGATATCGCGACATTCACCAAGGAATCGATCAGCGGCGGTGCGGTGACGGCCTACAACGCCGCCGGCACGCCGGTGAACCTGCAATTGCGCTGGGCCAAAACGGATAGCGCCTCGCTGGGGCCCGGTCATTCCGACAGCTGGAACCTGTTCTACCAGACCGACCCGAACGCCACCGGTACGGCGGTCGGCTGGGTCAATACCGGGCAGGCGTTCACCTTCGCCGCCGACGGCTCGCTGACGTCGCCGAGCGGCTCCGGCATCACAATCCCGAATGTCAGCGTCGGTGGTCAATCGCTCGGCTCGGTCGCCTTCAACATCTCCTCCGGCGGGCTGACGCAATATGCCTCGACCAGTGGCGCGGTGACCATCAACACCATCACGCAGAACGGCTACGCCGCCGGCCAGCTCCGCTCGGTCGCCGTCAACAATAACGGCCTTGTGGTCGGCACCTTCTCCAACGGCCAGAACCTCGACCTCGCCCAGGTGTCGTTGTCGCACTTCAACGGCACCAACTACCTCAAGGCGCTCGACGGCGGCGCCTACGCGGCGACGGACCAGTCGGGTCCGGCGATCGACGGCGCCTCGGGCACCATCAGCGGCTCGTCGCTGGAGGGATCCAACACCGACATCGCGGACGAGTTCACCAAGCTGATCGTGACCCAGCAGGCCTATTCGGCCAACACCAAGGTGATCACGACGGCGAATTCGATGGTCCAGGATCTCCTCAACGTGTTGCGCTGATCGGCGCCCAACGTAACCAAAGGCGGCAAGTAAGATGGGTTTGAGTTCAGCCCTTGCCAGTGCGATGAGCGGCCTGCGTGCCAACCAGGCCGCGCTCTCGATCGTCTCGTCGAACGTCGCAAACTCGCAGACGCCGGGTTACGTCGCCCAGACGCCGAACCAGATCGAAGTCTCCACCGGTGACTTCGGCGCCACGGCGAAGACGACAGGCGTCAGCCGCGACATCGACAGCTATGTGCAGAACCAGCTGCGCACCGAGACCGGCGGTAGCGGCTATGCCGACCAGATGGCCAACATTCTGAAGCAGCTTCAGAGTGTGTATGGCACGCCCGGCAACAGCGGCACGCTCGAAAACGCGCTGAACGATTTCACCTCCTCGCTCCAGGCGCTCTCGACCAATGCGGGCTCTTCGTCGGCACAGCGCGTTGCGCTCGGCGCCGCGCAGGCGCTGGCGACGCAGCTCAATGTCACCACCAAGGGCATCCAGTCGCTGCGTTCGAACGTCGAGCAGGATCTCAGCACCTCCTCGCAAGCCGCCAATGCGGCGTTGAACCAGATCGCCGACATCAACATCAAGCTGCAAGGCCTGGCGCCGACCGATCCGTCAGCGGCAAACCTGATGGACCAGCGCGACCAGGCCATCAATAGCCTGTCGAAATATGTCGACGTCCGCGTCACCACCGACGGATCGAACCAGGCCAATATCTACACCACGACAGGCATCCAGCTGGTCGGTGCGGGCCTCGCCTCGCAATTCTCGTTCGCGTCCGTGGGCGCGCTGAGTGCGACATCGCTCTATAATATTGATCCCGCCAAATCAGGCGTTGGCGCGCTCGCCATCAAGCTGCCGAACGGCTCCTCCATCGACGTCGCCGGCAACAACGTCGTTTCCTCCGGCCAGATCGCGGCCGATTTGAAGCTGCGCGACCAGACGCTGGTGCAGGCGCAGAACCAGGTCGACCAGCTCGCCGCGACGATGTCGAGCGCGTTGTCGGACAAGACCACGGCGGGCACTCCCGTCTCCGGCCCGCCCGCCGGCTTCGACATTGATCTTGCCGGCGCGCTGCCGGGCAACACCGTCAACATCACCTATACCGACTCCACCAACACCCAGCGCCAGGTGACGCTGGTGAACGTGACCGATCCGACGGCGCTGCCGCTCCAGAACGCCACCAATGCCAATCCGGTGCAGATCGGCGTCGATTTTTCCAGCGGCATGGGCGCGATCGCCTCCGCGCTCAACACCGCGCTGTCGGGCTCGCATTTGTCGTTCTCCGCAGCGCCGTCGCCGGCGACCGCGACGACGCTGCGCGTCACTGACGACAACAGCGGCCTCGCCAAGGTCACTGCGGCGTCGAGCAGCAAGACGGTCTCCTCGCTGACCTCGGGCGGTCCGCAGCTGCCGCTGTTCACCGACGGTGGCCAGGCGCTCTACACCGGCGCAATCACGGGGACGGGCTTGCAGATGACCGGCCTTGCCGGCCGCATCGCCGTGAACACGCAGCTCACCGCTGACCCGACCCGGCTGTCGATCTACAGCACCTCGCCGCTGACGCCCACCGGTGACACCACGCGCTCGGACTATCTGTACTCGCAGCTCACCAGCGCGGTGTACTCCTATTCGCCGCAGACCGGTCTCGGCTCGGCCAGCCAGCCGTTCACCGGCAGCGTTTCGAACTACCTCCAGCAGTTCCTGAGCGTGCAGGCCAACGCCTCGACCCAGGCGACCCAGCTGCAGCAGGGCCAGAGCGTCGTGGTCTCGACGCTGCAGGCCAAGTTCAACTCGACCTCCAGCGTCAATCTGGACTCGGAGATGTCGAACCTGATCCAGCTCCAGAATGCCTATGCCGCCAACGCCCACGTGATGTCGGTGGTGCAGAGCATGATGAACACGTTGATCCAGGCTCAAGGGTAATCAGTAGGGCTCTGAAACATGTCGATCAGCAGCATCAATTACGGCTCGTCAGTCCTCGGCGCGCAGATCCGCAATATCAACCAGCAGCTCACCGACCTGTCGACGCAGCTCTCGACCGGCAAGCTGTCGCAGAACTATTCCGGCATGGGCACCAACGAAGGCTTTGCGATCGCCTCGCGCGCGCAGCTTTCGAACATTGCCGCCTATACCGACACGATCACCAACGTCAACGTCAACATCAATCTCGCCAACACCGCGCTGCAGTCGCTGACGACGATCCGCAACACGGTGCAGACAGGCTCGGCCGGCACCTCGCAGGATCTCAACGTCAACGGCCAGACGGTGGCGCAGAACACGGCGGCCGCGCAGTTCGGCTCGATGGTCGGCGTCCTCAACACGCAGTCGGGCAACCGCTACCTGTTCTCCGGGACCGCCTACAACACGCAATCCGTCGCCAATGCCGGCGACATCATCAATGGCACCACGATGCAAGCGGGCCTGAAGACCGTCATGGCAGAGCGCCAGGCCGCCGATCTCGGCGCCAACGGCATGGGACGGCTGGTGCAGTCGACGTTGCCATCCGGCGCGATCCAGGTGCAGGAGGATTCGCCGACGTCGCCGTTCGGGCTGAAGATCGCGGCGGTGTCCTCGACGCTGACGGGCGCGACCGTCACCGGCCCGAGCGGCTCGCCGGTATCGTTCTCGGTCAATCTCAATGGCGTCAATCCAAAGAATGGCGACAAGCTCAGCGTGCAGTTCACGCTGCCCGATGGTTCGACCGAGCAGATCGACCTGACCGCGTCCACTGCGACGCCGACGCCGGTCGGGAGCTTTGCGATCGATCCCGGCAATCCCAATATCATTCCAGCGGTCCCATCCAACCCGGCCATCACCTCGGCGAACCTCAACACCGCGCTGAACACCGCAATCAAGAAGCTGGCGGGCACCTCGCTGGTGGCCGCATCGGCCGTCGCCGCCGGCGACAACTTCTTCAATACGGCGGGATCCGCCACCGCGAATGGTGCGGCCCTCGGCAATCTGGTCTCACCCTATACCTCGACGACCGGGACGGGGTCGGTCGCGTTGCAGGACAGCGCATCGGCGGCTGCCACAACGACGACGTCGCTCGATGCTTCGGCGACACCCCATCTCAACGGGGCCGTTCTCAGCGCGCTCGCCAACGCTCCGACCGGTACTACTTTGACCATCACCGGCGCGAGCGGCGCCCAAACGATCACCTTCGACCCCAACGTCACCACGGTCACGACGGCCAGCGGCAATACCACGATCGGATTGGCGTCGGGCAGCACCGCGAAAGTGTCCGACATCTTGAATGCGATCGCGACGGCCGCCGGCATCCCCCCCGCCAACGTGACCCTGAGCGCCAGCGGCAATACCCAGATCGCGACCGGCACCGCCACAGACGTGACGGTCACCGCCGGCCCGGCGGCCACGGCGCTCGGTCTCAGCAGCGTGATGCGAGGCGTCAACACGCCGTCGACGCCTCCGATCACCGGTTCAACCGTGCTGAGCGGCACGGCGACCCCGGGCGGCCCGGAAGTCCTCCAATCGGCGTTCCAGGCGGGGCCGCCTGCCGACACCATCACGGTGAATGGTCAGACGCTGACTTTTGTCGCCTCGGGCGCCAGCGGGCCAAACCAGATCAACATTACCGACAACGTCGCAACTCTCCTCAGCAAGATCGATCAGCTCACCGGCACCACGAAGCCGTCGACCATCCATGGCGGCGTGATCACGATCAACACGGACGATCCCGGCAGCCTCAACATCACGAGCTCAAACAGCGCGGCGTTCGCGGCGCTCGGCTTCACGACCTCCCCGGTCACGGCTGCAAAGGCCCCGCTGCGCGTCGGCTCTTCGCCATCAGGCTCGGCGACGACGCTGGTGAACGGCTCGGCCACCACAGTGAAATGGTACACCGGCAATGACGGGCCGGGATCGGCGCGCTCGACCGCAGTGGCGCGGGTGGACGATTCCGTCACGGTGCAATATGGCGCGCAGGCCGACGAGACCGCGATCCGCAAGCAGTTGCAGGCGATCGCCGTGTTCGGCACGTTCTCGACCTCGCCGACCGGGCAGTATGCGGGCGGGCAGGTGGCCGCGTTGGCGTTGCGCACCACGCAGGCTCTGACGCCGCAGCCGGGGCAACAGAAGATCGAGGACATCCAGACCGACATCGCGATGGCCCAGAACACGATGAAGGATGCGACCACGCGCCAGACCCAGGCCAAGGCGCAACTCCAGACCATCGTCGACCAGGCGGAATCGGCTTCGCCCGACCAGGTCGCGAGCGAGATCCTGTCGCTCCAGAACGCGCTACAGGCGTCCTACCAGACGACCGCCAAGCTCGCGGAGCTCTCGCTGGTCAAGTTCCTGTAACGGCGCATTAAGGCGCCGTTAACCATGCCTGTTTACCTCTTGGAGAGGATTGGAGCGGGCGGAGCCGTCAATGTCGGACAAGATGCAATTGGTGGTGGCGACGCCCTGCTTCGGCGGGCAGGTTTCGAGCATCTATGCGAGCTCCATCTTCGCGCTCCAGCGCGCCGTGCACGGCATGTCCAACCTCGGGCTCAAGGTGCTGTTGCGGGACGGCGATGCGCTGATCACGCGCGCACGGGCCAATCTGGTCGCGATGTTCCTGGACGACCCTCAGGCCACGCATTTTCTGTTCATCGACGCCGACATCGGCTTCAAAGCCGAGCAGGTGTTCCGGCTGATCGAATGCGGCGCCGACGTTGTTGCCGGCTGCTATCCGATCAAGCGGGTCAACTGGGACAAGGCGAGGCGGGCGATCCAGGCCGGCCGGACCGACGTGACGGCGGCCTCGCTCGATTATGTGCTCGAGATCGAGGACCCCGATCGCATCGTGGTGGTCAACGGTTTTACCCGCGTGCGCTATGCGGGCACCGGCTTCCTCATGATCCGCCGCCAGGCGCTGGAGGCGATGTGCCGCCATCCTGACTACGCCAATCTGCAGTTCTTCCGCGAGCATTCGCACGATACGCTGGCCGCGAGCCGGAACCGGTTCGCGCTGTTCGAATGCATGATCGATCCGGCGAGCGGCACTTACCTCTCCGAGGACTTCGCCTTCTGCAAGCGCTGGACCGATATCGGTGGCGAGATCTGGGCCGACATCCAGAGCTCGCTCGATCATGTTGGTCCCTCGGTGTTCCACGGCGACATCGCCTCGCAATTCGCTGCCGTGCCTGCGGCGGCCGACGCGGCGTGAGCTTGTCGGGATGAGCGTCGGCGCATCCCGCCCGTCAGACATCGCGCGCGCATCCGAGCGCGGCTCGCGCTATCGTCTGCGCGATCTGTTCACACCGCTGGATACGCTGCTCGTCTCCGGCGGTGACGGGCGGCTGGCGCTTGACTCGAAACAGTGCGTCAACGCCTATGGCTGCGGATCCTCGCCTGAGCCCGAAATCTGGAATTTCGCCTCTTCGACCGCATCGACGATCTCGCAAGGAGCCTATGACCGCGCCGCGCTGGCGCGCGAGGAACTGGTCCACAAATCGCTGTTCGACGAGGTCGAGATCGCCTTCGACCGGCGCTGCGAGGACATGCGCGAGGAGCTGCGCGGGCACTTCCTGCTCGCGCCGAGCGTCGATGTCGTGTTCTCGCCATCGGGTACGGATTCCCAGCTGCACGCTCTGTTCCTTGCCCACGCGGTGCTCGGCGCGCCGCCGGTGACGATCGTGGTGGGTGCCGACCAGACCGGCAGCGGCACTGTTCATACCGCGCGCGGGCACCATTTCAGCACGGTGACGGCGAGTGGCGTTGCGGTGCGCAAGGACGCGGCGATCTCGGGCCTTGCCGGCGACACGATCGCGGTGCCGCTGCTTGACGCCGCTTCCGGCTTCGCCATGCGTCCTGACGCGGATGATGCTGTCATCCGTGCAATCGAAGCCAGCCTCGCGCAAGGCAGGCGCGTTCTGTTGCACATCATGGATTCGTCAAAGTTCGGCTGGCGCGCGCCAAGTTTCGCCTGTCTCAACGAGATCGCGCGGCGCTGGCCGCGCGAGGTTCAGATCGTCGTCGATGCCTGCCAGGCGCGACTCGGCCGCCGCCGGCTGCGCCTCTATCTCGATCGCGGCTACATGGTGCTGATAACAGGCTCCAAGTTCTTGGGCGGCCCCGCCTTCAGCGGCGCGCTGCTGCTGCCGAAGGGATTGTCGCGGGCGCTCGACCGGATCGACCGGATCGCGCCTGATTTCTTCGATTATGCCGGCCGCTGTGACTGGCCGATGGCGTGGACGGCGCTGCGCTCGCGCTTCGAACGCCGTCCGAATTTCGGTCAATGGCTGCGCTGGGAAGCGGCCCTGGCCGAGATCGGCACCTATTATGCTGTGCCCGGCGCCTTCCGCACCAAGGCGATGGCCGAGCTGGCAGCCGGCATCGACAGCATGATCGCGCTGTCGCCGTCGCTGCGTGCCGTCCCGCAACCCGTCGGCACTGCCGATGCCGATGATGAAGAATTTATGCAGCGATCGATCTTTCCGTTCACCCTGGTGCGCCACAATAGGCCGGTGTCGATCTCGGATACCAGCACCGTCCATCGCGCGCTCGCGCGCGCCATGAACGATGACATCGGCGGCAGCGCCGCGGACCGGCAGGTCGCGGCGCAACGCTGCCTCGTCGGCCAGCCGGTGCGGCTGCAGCAGCCGGACGGTGCGCCGCAGGCTGCGTTGCGGCTCTGTGTCGGCGCGCGAGACGTCACCGAGGCCTGGTCGGCCGACAGCGCGCAAGCGCAACGTAATGTGCAGCACATTCTCGATCGCATCGCCCACGTCCTGGTGAAGATCGAGCTGCTGCTTGACCGTACCGCCGCTGTGCCGGCGTAGCCCGTATAGGTGTGAAATGTTGCATCCGCTTGCCGCGCCCGACTATGCCGACCGTATCGGCTTTGCGCATTTAACGCGCCAGGCCTTCGAGGGTGTCGACCTGCACCCGCTGCGCGAGCATCTGCTGGCGCGAATTGCCGAAGGGACGGCGCAGGCTGGCGAGGGCCTGGATCTGTCCCTGATCGCCCAGCTGATGGGGGAAAAGGAAGCCGGGCTCGTCATCCAGTCCGAGGTGCTCTCGTTCCACCAGCTGTTTCGGACTCCTACCGCTGCACCGAAGCCGGGTCTGCGCGTGCTGGCTCTGGCAGCGGACATCGACATGGGCGGCAACACGCCGATCGAATTCCTGCTCGAAGGTTCCGACATCGAGCTCCTGACGCTTTATGTGACCAAGGACAAAGGCCTGCCGGAAACGCTGCCCGAGCACGACGTTGCCATCGTGGTCGCATCCGATTCCGAGGAATGCCGCGAAGCGCTTGCGCTGATCGCAAAGGCTGCGCCGAACTGGCCGCGGCCGTTGCTCAATCGCCCCGAGCTGATCGGCAATCTCGATCGCGACAAATTATTCCGGCTGCTCGCCGGTATTCCCGGTCTCGACATTCCCGTGACCGCCCATGCGACCCGTGCACAATTGACCGCTCTGGCGGAAGGCCGGATTGCCTGCTCGGAGATCACGGGCGAGTTGCACTTTCCGATGATTGCGCGGCCGCGCGGTACGCATGCCGGCGTTGGACTTGCCAAGCTCGACGATGCCGCCGCGCTCGCGGCCTATCTCGCCGAGCGACAGGAGCAGGACTTCTTCGTGGCGCGTTTTGTCAACTACGTGAGCCCCGACGGGCTCTATCGAAAAATCCGGCTCACCGTGGTCGACGGCAAGCCCTATGCCTGCCACATGGCGATCGCCGATCGCTGGGACATCTGGTATCTCAACGCCTACATGGCGTTCAGCGAAGAGAAGCGGGCTGAAGAGGCCATCTTCATGCAGGACTTCGATCGCGCTTTCGCGGCGCGCCACAGATCCGCGCTTGACGAAATGAGCCGGCGCGTCGGGCTCGATTACTTCATCGTCGATTGCGCCGAGAATCAGAAAGGCGAGCTGTTGGTGTTCGAAGCCGACAACACCGCCGTCGTGCACAACATGGATTCGCCTGCCGTGTTTCCATACAAGCCGCCGCAGATGCGCAAGATCTTTGCCGCATTCACAGCGATGCTGTCGCGGCATGCCGAGGGGACCGCAACGGCGGGCGTGGGAAGCGCAGCATGAACGAGATCATCCGCCATCCGAAGGCCGGCGCCACGAACGGGTCGCTCGATCCACAGGACTGGAGCGCGTTTCGCGACCTCGCCCATCGTATGCTGGACGAGGCGATCGACGACATTGCCAATGTCCGCGCGCGGCCGGTCTGGCAGCCGATCCCCAACGAGGTCCGTGCGGCCATTCGAACCGACGTGCCGCGCGAGGCAACCGATCTCGCTGACGTCTATCGCGAGTTCTCCGAGCACGTCGCCCCTTACGCGACGGGCAACGTTCATCCCGGCTTCATGGGCTGGGTGCACGGCGGCGGCACCGCCGTTGGCATGGTCGCGGAGATGCTTGCAGCTGGCCTCAACGCCAATCTCGGCGGGCGCGATCACATGCCGATCGAGGTCGAGCGCCAGATCGTGGAGTGGATGCGCGGCCTGTTTGGCTTTCCGCAAGGTGCGAGCGGCATCTTCGTCACCGGCACGTCGGTGGCCAATCTGATGGCGGTGCTGGTGGCGCGCACGAATGCGCTCGGCACGCTGGCACGGCAGCACGGCATCGGCAGCGACGGTGCGCTGCTCACGGCCTACGCGTCGAAGGCCGCGCATGGCTGCATCTCTCGCGCCATGGACATTGCCGGCTTCGGCACCGATGCGCTGCGCAAGATCGAAGTCGATGCCGATCATCGGATCGATGTCGCTGCTCTGCGCGCACGGATTGCTGTTGATCGCGAAGTCGGTTTCAAGCCGTTCCTGGTCACGGCGTCGGCCGGCACTGTCGACATCGGTGCGATCGACGATCTCAGGGCGATCGCGGAGCTGTGTCGCGAGGAAGGCATCTGGTTTCACGTCGACGGCGCCTTCGGTGCGCTCGCGATCCTGTCGCCGGAACTCGCGCCGTTGCTTGATGGCATCGCGCTTGCGGATTCGATCGCACTCGACTTCCACAAATGGGGACAGGTGCCTTACGACGCCGGCTTCCTGCTGGTGCGCGACGGCGAACGTCACAGGCAGGCGTTTGCGCAGCCGGCGGCCTATCTGAGCCGCGAGGCGAGGGGGCTTGCGGCCGGCACTGTCTGGCCTTGCGATCTCGGCCCCGATCTGTCGCGCGGCTTCCGTGCGCTGAAGACGTGGTTCACGCTGAAGACGTTCGGCACTGACCGACTTGGCGAGGTGATCGCGCGAAGCTGTGCGCTCGCAAGATATCTGGAGACGTGTGTTCTCGCCGAGCCTCGGCTCGAGCTGCTGGCGCCCGTCAATCTCAATATCGTCTGCTTCCGCTACCGCGCCGCAGATGCGGTCAATCGCGAGATCGTCGCCGATGTCCAGGAATCCGGCATCGCTGCGCCATCGAGCACGATTTTGGACGGCAGGTTCGCGATCCGCGCCGCGATCGTCAATCATCGTACCGCCGAGAGCGATATCGATGCGCTGGTGGCGGCCGTGATCAGGTTCGGTATGCAGCGGACCGGCGGATTGATCGAGGTCGAGGCGCCGCCGCTCGCGGCGCGGTGTTCGTGATCAGCTGAAACGACAACGGCCCCGGAGATGATCCGGGGCCGTTGTCGTTTGCGCGAACTTCTTGCGGAGATCAGGCCGCCGTGCTGACGTGACCCTCGGGATGCGCAGCGTTGTATTGGTCGCGCAGCTTCTCTTCATAGGCGATCAGCTTGCGAGCGTCCTTCAGCGCCCTGTAGAGGTCGCCGTTCAGGATGTTGTTGTTGATGCCCTCGATGATCGGCCAGGAGCTCGGTACGGCGGTGACGATGTCGCGTACCAGGTTGAAATAGGTGCCGTGCTGGGTCTGCGGGTCCGGCGAGATGTACATGAGCTGGACCGCCAGATAGACGAGCTTGGCCGGGGTATCGGCGGTCTCGGGCGTGAGGATGTCGCGCTCACGCAGGATCGGCACGTTGTCGCCGTCGATCAGAAGGCGGGCGCGCTGGTCGGTGTTGGTGATGACGCAGTTCCCGACGATGATGCGTTCGTGCGGTCTGAGCTCGACCTTGAGGGCCATGCCTGTTCTCCATCAACGCTTTAGTAACGAGCGGCGCACCCTTCCCGAATAACGGCTGCCCGCCCTGATTTGGGTCCAATCCTTGCTGAATGTGGTTAACGAGTCGTTAACATTTTCGCGGCAGCCGAAAAATCAAGCGGCGCCAATGCGTTGCGCCACTGCGACGACGCCGGTCAGAACCTTTGCGGCGAGGCGTTTCCGTCCGACGCGGAGAAACCACCGGTTTCATTTCACGGATTGTTAGAGGCTCGGAGGCACCGTCCGCCGGTCGTTTGATCAATGTCGGTCAAACAGGACGCGTAGCTACCAGAAAGGTAACAGTATGTCCGGTATCGTCCTCTCCTCTTCGGTTCGCCAGAACCTGCTCTCCCTCCAGTCTACCGCCGATCTTCTCGCCACCACCCAGTCGCGTCTGTCGACCGGCAAGAAGGTGAACTCGGCTCTGGACAACCCCACCAACTTCTTCACGGCACAGTCGCTCGACAACCGCGCCAGCGACATCAACAATTTGCTCGATGGCATCGCCAACGGCGTGCAGGTGCTCCAGGCCGCCAACACCGGCATCACCTCGCTGCAGAAGCTGCTCGACTCCGCCAAGTCGATCGCCAACCAGGCGCTGCAGACCACCGTCGGCTATTCGACCAAGTCGAACGTCTCGACCACGATTGCCGGCGCGACCGCGTCCGACCTGCGCGGCACCACGACTTATTCGAGCGCGACTGCGCTCTCCAACGTGTTGTTCACCGGCGCCGCCGGTGGCGCCACGGCGGCGACCTCGACGACCACGCTCGGCAGCGCAGCAGTTGCCACCTTTACCGGCTCGGCGATCAACGCGGCGACCACTGCAGCCAAGCTCCTGAACGGTGCAGCTGCGGGCGACGCCAACGCCGGTGTTGTCGCGGGCGATACCCTCACCGTCGACGGCAAGACCATCACCTTCGCCTCGGGCGACGCTCCGACCACGGCGCCGACCGGCTACACCCAGGTCGCTGCTTCGGCCGGCGTGACCACCGGCAACGTGTTCACCGATGCAAACGGCAACTCGCTCGTCTATCTCGGCTCCACGACGAAGGCCTCGATCGGCGACGTGCTGACTGCAATCGATGTTGCCAGTGGCGCGCAGAGCAACGTCGCTGGTACGTTGACATTGAACTCCGGCCAGACGGCCTCGAGCGTCAACGGCTCGGGCGCGCTGCTCCTCAAGAGCTCGACCGGTGCCGATCTGAGCGTGTCGGGTAAGGCCGACATCCTGAAGGCGCTCGGCCTGACCACCGCGACCGGCACGGGCAGTGCCACGGTCACTGCGGCTCGTGTTACCGCGGGCGGCAGCCTCGGCACCTTCGTGCAGGACGGCTCGACCCTGAACGTCAACGGCAAGGTCATCACCTTCAAGAACGGTGGAACCCCGGCCGCTGCGCAGGTTGCGAGCGGCTCGGGCGTGACCGGCAACGTGGTCACCGACGGCAGCGGCAACTCCACGGTCTACCTCAACAAGGGTACGGTCGCGGACGTGCTGACCGCGATCGACCTCGCCACCGGCGTGCAGACCACGTCCAACTCCGGCGGTACGGCGACGCTGACCACCGCGACCGGTCAGACGGCCTCTTCGCTGGTTGCCGGTGCGCTGCACATCTCCACCGGTGCGAACTCGGATCTGAACATCACGGGCACGGGGAACGCGCTGTCCACGCTGGGCCTCACCGGTGCGACCGGCACGGGCACGGCGTTCACGGCGAGCCGCAGCGCGGCCTCCGGCGGCGTTTCCGGCAAGACCTTGACCTTCACCTCCTTCAACGGCGGCACGGCGGTCAACGTCACCTTCGGCGACGGCACTGGCGGCACGGTCAAGACGCTCGATCAGCTCAACACGCAGCTTCAGGCCAACAACCTGACGGCCACGATCGATGCGAACGGCACGCTCACGATCGCCGCGACCAACGACTACGCCTCGTCGACGATTGGATCTGCCGCCGCTGGCGGTACCATCGGCGGCACGATCACCACGGCGCTGACCTTCACGAACCCGACTGCGCCGGTTGCTGATGCTGTTGCCCAGGCCACCCGTACCAACCTGGTGTCCCAGTACAACAACATCCTGACGCAGATCGACACGACCTCGCTGGACGCGTCCTTCAACGGCGTCAACCTGCTGAACGGTGACCAGCTCAAGCTGGTGTTCGACGAAACCGGCAAGTCCAACCTGAACATCACCGGCGTGACCTTCAACTCGAAGGGTCTGGGTCTGGCCGGCCTCGTGCAGGGCACAGACTTCATCGACAACTCGGCCACCAACAAGGTGCTGGCCAATCTGAACACGGCGTCGAGCACGTTGCGTTCGGAGGCTTCCACCCTCGGTTCGAACCTCTCGGTGGTGCAGGTGCGTCAGGACTTCAACAAGAACCTGATCAACGTGCTGCAGACCGGCTCGTCCAACCTGACGCTGGCCGACACCAACGAGGAAGCGGCCAACAGCCAGGCGCTGTCGACCCGCCAGTCGATCGCGGTCTCCGCGCTGTCGCTTGCCAACCAGTCGCAGCAGAGCGTGCTCCAGCTGCTCCGCTAATAGCTGACGACATCGCAAGCAAGTCATGGCGGCGGGGCTTCGGCCCCGCCGCTTTCTTTTTGCTGGAGCGATCGAGAGGTGATCTGGCGAGACTGAAAAAGTAACCGTTGGTTATGGTTAACGGCGAGCAAACGCCGAAAAAACCTGAAGAGTTTCAGATCGATCGTCACCGATCTCGGCGCGCTCGCACGGCCTTATGGTGAACCGGCGCTTACGGCTCGCAAGCAGGTTTCACCCTTTGTTAGCCATGTTCCATCAGGCTGTGCCCGTCACTCGATCCGAAGCGATCGAACGAAGACGCGTAAACCAGAAGGGTAAGAGTCATGTCCGGTATCGTTCTCTCTGCGTCGGTTCGCCAGAACCTGCTCTCTCTCCAGTCCACCGCCGATCTTCTCGCCACCACCCAGTCGCGCCTGTCGACCGGCAAGAAGGTGAACTCGGCTCTGGACAACCCCACCAACTTCTTCACCGCACAGTCGCTCGACAACCGCGCCAGCGACATCAACAATTTGCTCGATGGCATCGCCAATGGCGTGCAGGTGCTCCAGGCCGCCAACACCGGCATCACCTCGCTGTCGAAGTTGCTGGACTCCGCCAAGTCGATCGCCAACCAGGCGCTGCAGACCACCGTCGGCTATTCGACCAAGTCGAACGTCTCGACCACGATTGCCGGCGCGACCGCGTCCGACCTGCGCGGCACCACGACTTATTCGAGCGCGACTGCGCTCTCCAACGTGTTGTTCACCGGCGCCGCCGGTGGCGCCACGGCGGCGACCTCGACGACCACGCTCGGCAGCGCAGCAGTTGCCACCTTTACCGGCTCGGCGATCAACGCGGCGACCACTGCAGCCAAGCTCCTGAACGGTGCAGCTGCGGGCGACGCCAACGCCGGTGTTGTCGCGGGCGATACCCTCACCGTCGACGGCAAGACCATCACCTTCGCCTCGGGCGACGCTCCGACCACGGCGCCGACCGGCTACACCCAGGTCGCTGCTTCGGCCGGCGTGACCACCGGCAACGTGTTCACCGATGCAAACGGCAACTCGCTCGTCTATCTCGGCTCCACGACGAAGGCCTCGATCGGCGACGTGCTGACTGCAATCGATGTTGCCAGTGGCGCGCAGAGCAACGTCGCTGGTACGTTGACATTGAACTCCGGCCAGACGGCCTCGAGCGTCAACGGCTCGGGCGCGCTGCTCCTCAAGAGCTCGACCGGTGCCGATCTGAGCGTGTCGGGTAAGGCCGACATCCTGAAGGCGCTCGGCCTGACCACCGCGACCGGCACGGGCAGTGCCACGGTCACTGCGGCTCGTGTTACCGCGGGCGGCAGCCTCGGCACCTTCGTGCAGGACGGCTCGACCCTGAACGTCAACGGCAAGGTCATCACCTTCAAGAACGGTGGAACCCCGGCCGCTGCGCAGGTTGCGAGCGGCTCGGGCGTGACCGGCAACGTGGTCACCGACAGCAGCGGCAACTCCACGGTCTACCTCAACAAGGGTACGGTCGCGGACGTGCTGACCGCGATCGATCTCGCCACCGGCGTGCAGACCGCGTCCAACTCCGGCGGTACGGCGACGCTGACCACCGCGACCGGTCAGACGGCCTCTTCGCTGGTTGCCGGTGCACTGCACATCTCCACCGGTGCGAACTCGGACTGAACATCACCGGTTCGGGGAACGCGTTGTCTGCGCTCGGCCTCACGGGCTCGACCGGAACGGGCACGGCGTTCACGGCGAGCCGCGCCGCAGCTCCCGGCAGCATCTCCGGCAAGACCTTGACCTTCGCCTCCTTCAACGGCGGCACGGCGGTCAACGTCACCTTCGGCGACGGCACCGGCGGCACGGTCAAGACGCTCGATCAGCTCAACACGCAGCTTCAGGCGAACAACCTGACGGCCACGATCGACGCCAACGGCCTGCTCACCGTCTCCGTGATCAACGACTATGCATCGTCGACGATCGGCTCGGCTGTCGCCGGTGGCGCGATCGGCGGCACGATTACTACGGCCCTGACGTGGACGAATGCGACCACACCGACGGTCGATGCGGTTGCTCAGGCTACTCGTTCGAACCTGGTTTCCCAATACAACAACATCATGTCGCAGATCGACACGACCTCGGTCGACTCGTCCTTCAACGGCGTGAACCTGCTGAACGGCGACCAGCTCAAGCTGGTGTTCGACGAAACCGGCAAGTCCAACCTGAACATCACCGGCGTGACCTTCAACTCGAAGGGTCTGGGTCTGGCAGGCCTCGTGCAGGGCACAGACTTCATCGACAACGCCGCGACTAACAGGGTGCTCACCAGCTTGAATGCGGCTTCGAGCACGCTGCGGTCGGAAGCCTCGACCCTCGGTTCGAACCTCTCGGTGGTGCAGGTGCGTCAGGACTTCAACAAGAACCTGATCAACGTGCTGCAGACCGGCTCGTCCAACCTGACGCTGGCTGACACCAACGAGGAAGCGGCCAACAGCCAGGCGCTGTCGACCCGCCAGTCGATCGCGGTCTCCGCGCTCTCCCTGGCCAATACTTCGCAGCAGAGCGTGCTCCAGCTGCTCCGTTAATAAGCAGCTGATATCGCAGAATAAAATAGGGCGGCGGGGCTTCGGCCCCGCCGCCTTTTTTGTCGTTCTGGAGGGCCTGCGAGCCGTCAACCCCGCATTAACCCTATCCCTTAAGTCGCCGTTAACCATACTTTAAAGGACAGCCCCTAAGACTCCACCAAAGCACGTTCCAGATCGGCGAGCCCGATTCGTATCCGGTTCAAGAGGAAGACCGCCAATGTCCAACATCGTTCTCTCGGCGTCAGTTCGCCAGAACCTGTTGTCGCTGCAATCCACGGCCGATCTGCTCGCCACCACCCAGTCGCGTTTGTCGACCGGCAAGAAGGTCAACACCGCGCTCGATAACCCGACCAACTTCTTCACCGCGCAGGGGCTGGACAACCGGGCGAGCGACATCAGCAACCTGCTCGATGGCATCAACAACGGTGTGCAGGTGCTGCAGGCCGCGAATACCGGCATCACCTCGCTGCAGAAGCTCATCGACAGCGCCAAATCGATCGCCAACCAGGCGCTGCAGACCACGGTGGGCTATTCGACCAAGTCGAACATCTCGACCACGATTCCCGGTGCGACGCCGGCGGATCTGCGCGGCACCACCAGCTATACGAACGCAACCGCGACCGGCAATGTCGTTACCAACGGCACCGCCGGCGGCACGACCCCGATCACGACGGCGACGACGCTGGGCGGCATTTCGCAGTCTCTGGTCGGAGCTGCGGCTCCGAACGGTGCCGGGACGGCCGCAAGTCTCGCCCCCGGGCTGTTCCTGTACGGCTCGCCGGCAGCTGCGAGCACCATCGCCGCAAATGGCGCGCCGGCAGACGGTGACGTGTTGGTGGTGGACGGCAAGACGATCACTTTCCGCGCCGGTCCAACGCCTGCGGCCGGTGCAGTTCCCGCAGGCTCGGGCCTCAACGGAAACATGGTCACCGACGGGAACGGCAATTCGACCATTTACATGGGCACGCCTGGCACTCCGACCGCCACCGTTCAGGACGTGATGAATGCAATCGACCTGGCGAGCGGCGTGCAGAAGGCGGCCATCTCGGCAGGCCTTGCCACACTATCCAACTCGTCCGGCACAAACGCGGCCATCGCCGGCGGCGTTCTGACCCTCACGACTGGCACGGGCTCCGACCTCAGCATCACCGGGAAGTCCGATCTTCTGAACGCACTTGGTCTGACGACCGCGACGGGTTCCGGCAACACGACCGTCACGAAGACTCGTCTGACCACGTCGGCGACGCTGGGGAGCCTCGTCCAGGACGGTTCCACGCTCAACGTGGACGGCAAGACCATCAGCTTCAAGAACGCCGTCGTGCCGGCCGCCGCGCCGGCGGGGTCCACCAAGATCGGCAATCTCGTGACCGACAACACGACCGGCAACACGGTGGTGTATCTTCAGGGTGGCAACATCCAGGACACGCTAAATGCAATCGACCTGGCGACTGGGGCAGGTACGATCAGCGGCGGCGCGGTGGTTGCGGCGAGCGGCTCGTCGCTGTCGTCGGTCGTTAACGGTGCACTCAAGCTCTCAACCGGCACCTCGGCGGATCTGTCGATCACCGGGACGGGAAATGCCCTCTCCGCATTCGGACTGACCGGATCCACGGGCACCGCACCGCCTTCACTGCGACCCGCGCGCCGGGAACGGGCAGCATCTCGGGCAAGACGCTGACCTTCACCTCGTTCAACGGCGGGACACCCGTCAACGTCACGTTCGGCGACGGCACCCATGGTACCGTCAAGACGCTCGATCAATTGAACGCTCAGCTTCAGGCCAACCACCTGACTGCGACGGTCGACGCCAACGGGCTGCTCACGATCACCACCGTCAACGAGTACGCCTCCTCGACGCTCGGCTCAAACACGGCCGGCGGCGTGGTCGGCGGCACGATCACCGGCGTGGCCTCTTTCACGACCGCGCAGCCGCCGATTCAGGACCCGGTCGCGCAAACCGCGCGTTCGAATCTCGTCAGCCAGTTCAACAATATCCTGGCCCAGATCGACACGACGTCGCAGGACTCCTCGTTCAACGGCGTCAACCTGCTGAATGGCGATACGCTCAAGCTCATCTTCAACGAAACCGGCAGCTCCACGCTCAATATCAACGGTGTGTGTTCAACGCGGCCGGCCTGGGCCTGAGCAACCTCGTCAGCGGCATCGACTTCATCGATAACGGGGCCACCAACAGGGTACTCACCAGTCTCAACGCGGCCTCGAGCACTCTGCGCTCGGAAGCGTCCGCGCTCGGCTCCAATCTCTCGATCGTGCAGGTGCGCCAGGACTTCTCCAAGAACCTGATCAACGTGCTGCAGACCGGCTCGTCCAACCTGACGCTCGCCGACACCAACGAGGAGGCGGCCAACAGCCAGGCGCTGTCGACTCGCCAGTCGATCGCGGTCTCCGCGTTGTCGCTGGCCAACCAGTCGCAGCAGAGCGTGCTGCAACTGCTCCGCTAGTTCGAAAGCGCAAATACGAAGTTTGAGACGGCGCGGCGGGGCTAATGCTCCGCCGTTGTTTTGAGGGAGTTCGCTAAGACGGGATTAGCTGCGATCGATGCGCATGATGCAGTGGAGATTTACAGCTTGCATCTTGCGCAACTATCATCGCGCTCATGAAGCACTCGTGACCCGTAATAATCCGGAGTCCTTCCAAGCGCACATGTAAGCAAATCTTAAGCGCTGCTGCATAGGGTTGGGAAAGAAATCCTTAAGTCCGTTCAACGGACTAGGAAGCTTCCAAGGTGTGATTGATGTCGAATTCCGCTGCCTCGGCCTACGCGCGTGTCGCAACCACCACCGCATCTCCTCGCGACATCGAAGCGCAGACTCTGCTGAAGGCTGCCAACAAGCTCCAGGATGCCGTCAACGCCGCTGATCCGTTCAGCGAGCAGACCACGCAGGCGCTGTTGTTCAATCGCAAGCTCTGGACCATCTTCCTCAGCGAGGCGATGCGCGACAACAACCCGCAGCCGCTCGAGGTCCGGCAGAAGATCGCCAATATCAGCGTGTTCGTGCTGAGCCAGACCGCGGCGCTGCAGATGAGCCCGCAGTTCGATCACTTCCGCCCGCTGATCGAGATCAACCGCAACATCGCCGCCGGTCTGTCCGGCCGGCCGTGACGGAACGAGCCCGGCCACGCTCGACAAATGAGTGGCCGATTAAGCGCTGAGGTCCGTGTTGAGCGGGCGCGTGGGCTCCGACTTCAAATCCAGTGCGTGGAAATAGGCTCGCCGGCGCAGGATCGCCTCGTCGGGAAATTGAGTGACCACTGCCTCGGTCTTTTCGTTGACGACCTGGAAGACCATGGATGCAGCGGCCTGGTCGAACACGACCTGACGCGAGATGTTCGCATTGCTCTGCAGATCATTGCTCGCGGGCGCGCTCGTGTCGCTCGCGGCGACCGTCTGGCTCAGCGGCAGATCGGTTTGCACGGCATCGTTCGCCGCCGAATTCGACGTCGTTACGAACTGCACGGGGGCCGGGATCCCCACCGGCCGGATGCTGAAATCTGTACTCATGGCAGCCTCCTGGTTGCCTTGCGTGAGTCAAATCCCAACCCCTCTCAATGCGCAACCATGGAACACCAGGATTGAAGACCCGGTTAGCAAACGTGCCTAACCGCGCGACGCTTTTGCCGCGCGGTTTTTCGTAAAATTTGAAGCGGTTTTGGTGTGTGCCTAGAGCGTGCGACTAACCGCGAGCGGAGTGATGTGACGGGGCCCCGGCGCGGCGCGGCGGCCTGCTGCGGTATAGGTGTTCGGCACATTGCGCTTCTGGATCTCGGCGTTGACGCCGCGCACGACGCTTTCCGAGACCGCATGCGCGGTCGCGAGCACGGTAAGGTTGACCTGGAGCATGGCGCGGAAGGCGTCGTGGTGCCGGTGCAGTGTCGATAGCAGCTCGGGCGCCGATTTTGCAAGCTTGTCCTGGTTCGCTTTCAACTGGCCGACGGCGGCGACATAGCGCTTCGACAGCTCCTGCTTCTTGCCTTCCATCGTCATCGCCTCGCGGACCTTGCCGGCGCGGACCAGTTCGGTCTCGCGCTCGATCAGGCCGAGCAGGGCGTTCATCGCATCCATCAGATCTTCGGCGAGCTTGCGCGCCTCGGCGCTGCCGGGCGTGTTGTTCGGGCGCTGCGCTGGCATCGGCTGACGTGACGCGTTGAAGTGGTTCATCTCGTTTGACCTTATGCCGTACGAAGAGTGGTTTTGGCCTGCTGCATGATCAGGGTACGGTAGACGTCGCGCGCGACGCCGACGCCGCCGGCGCTGGCAAAGTTCTTGGAATATTGCTCGGTCAGCATCGAGCGCCATACGCCGGTGCCGGGCGTGTCGCCGAACGGACCTTCGCCCTTCAGGCCTGAAGTCATCTGCGCGAACATGCTGTTGAGGAACATGCCTTCGAAATCGGTGGCGGTCTTCTGCGCCTTGGCCTGCTGCTGCGGCGAGACCTTCTGGAGCGCTGCGGCGAGCTCGAAGTCGGGCCGGCCGTTGCGGCTTTCCACCGCGAAGGCGGGGTTCGAGGAAACAGCAGCGGTGGCGAGACGCGCGGTGTTGATCGTGCCGGTCTGCATCACATCACCTCGATGTCGGCTTCGATCGCGCCGGCGGCCTTGATCGCCTGCAGGATGCTGATGAGGTCGCGCGGGCCGATGCCGAGGCCGTTGAGGCCGTCGACGAGCTGTTGCAGCGAGACGCCGTCCTTGACGACGGCAAACTTCTTGCCGTCCTCGGTGACGCCGACGCTGGAGCGCGGCGTCACCACGGTCCGCCCCCGCGACAGCGGGTTGGGCTGGCTCACTTGCGGGCTCTCGGAAATCGTCACCGTGAGATTGCCCTGCGCGACCGCGACGGTGGCGACGCGGACGTCGCGGCCCATCACGATGATGCCGGAGCGCTCGTCGATGATGATCTTGGCGGCAAGATCGGGATCGACCTGGAGCTGCTCGATCTCGGTCAGGAAGGCGACGACGTTGCCCTTGAACTCGGGTGGGATCGTCAGCTGCACCGTCGACGGATCGATCGGCTCGGCACTCTTGACGCCGAGATAGTCGTTGATCGCCGCGGCAATGCGCTTGGCCGTGGTGAAGTCGGCGTTGCGCAGCGCGAGCCGGACATTCGGCAGGCGATTGAGCGCGAACTCGATCTCGCGCTCGATGATGGCGCCGTTGGCGATGCGCCCGACGGTCGGGACACCGCGCACGATTTTCGCCGCTTCGCCCTCGGCCTGGAAGCCGGAGATCGCGAGCGAGCCCTGCGCGACCGCATAGACATTGCCGTCGGCACCTAACAGGGGGGTGACGAGCAGGGTGCCGCCGCGCAGATCCTTGGCATCGCCAAGGGCGGAGACGGTGACGTCCATGCGCGTGCCCTGCGTGGCGAAGGCCGGCAGGTTGCCGGTCACCATCACGGCGGCGACGTTGCCGGTCCGGATCGTGGCGCCGCGGATGTTGACGCCCATGCGTTCCAGCATCGCTTGCAGCGACTGCTTGGTGAAGGGGATGTTGTTGAGGGTGTCGCCGGTGCCGTTGAGGCCGACCACGAGGCCGTAGCCGATGAGCTGGTTCTGCCGCACGCCTTCGATATTGGCGAGGTCCTTGATGCGCGAGGTCGCGTTTGCGGACGCGGCCGATAGCGCCAGCGCTGACAGCGCGGCAAAGGCCACCCCAAAAATCCTCACCCAACGAACCCCTGGCATCCTGTGCTCCCTAAGGCCTTCCGAAAAGCCTCCTCACGTCTCGGACCACCTGCGACACTCCCATGACGAGCTGGTCCGACGCTGTCCTTGCGAGCGTTGTGCCAACGCGGTGCAGAGGGCCTAGATGGTTGAATAGGTTGAGTAAATTTGTTTGCTCCGATGTCAGCGGCTGTTGCCGCTAAGGAGCGAAACTGCCGCGTGTCGGCAGATTTTGCCGGGCCGTTTACGCCTCGTTAACCATAATGCGGCGAATGTGGCGCATCGATCACCCGGATTGCTTCGATGCGCATCTACGGACCGAATGGCACCACGCTTGGGACGCCGGCCAGCCAGGCCAGGCGGACGAGCTCCGGCACCTTCGTGTTGCCGGACACCTCATCGGCGCAGGAGACGCGGAGCGCGGCTGCGCCGAAAGCCACCGCCAACATCGACGGGCTGCTCGCGCTGCAAGGTATCGAGGAAGATCCGATCGAGCGCCGCAAGCGTTCGGTCGCCCGCGGCAAGACCGCGCTCGACGTGCTCGACGACCTCAAGATGGGATTGTTGTCGGGCAATCTCGACAAGTCGACCGTGATGCGGTTGCGTGATGCGGCGGCGAATTTGAAATCGTCCTCCGGCGATCCTGGCCTGGATTCCGTGCTGGCCGAGATCGAGCTGCGGGTCGAGGTCGAGCTGGCCAAGGCCGGGCAGGGCTAGTCAGGCAGGCTTAAGAACGTGATCCGTCACCCTGAGGCGGCCGCTTCTTCAGCGGCCCTCGAAGGGCGACGGCCCCGCTGATGCGTCTCGGCCGTTCGTCCTTCGAGGCTCCCGGCGCGATGCTTCGCATCGCGCCGCTCGCACCTCAGGATGACGGGACCCCTATGAGTCTTCCACGCGCAGTCGCTACGCCGCTTCCTCCTTCTGCTGCGCGTCGTAGCGGCGCTGGGCGGCGAGCACGTCTTTCAGATTCTCCTCGGCCCAATCGCGCAGCGGATCGACAGCGGCGGCGAGCGTCACGCCGAGCTGCGTGATCGAATATTCGACCGTGACCGGCACGGTCGCGATGGCTCGGCGCTTGAGCAGGCCGTCGCGTTCCAGCGACTTGAGAACCTGGCTCAGCATCTTCTGAGAAATCCCCTCAATCGTGCGGCGCAACTGATTGAAGCGCATCGGCTCCTCGCGCAGCAGCAACAGGATCAGCACGGCCCATTTGTCGCCGACACGATCGAGAATTTGGCGTGTTGGGCACTCGGCGGCATAGACATTGGGTTTCATCTCGGTTTCTCGCGCTTGGCTCGCATCTATTGTTCCGGTTACTCCTGCGTAATCAGGTAAGCACAAAGTGCGCTCTTAACACTAGCATTCTTTGCGATATCTAGTCACTGATAGTTACTTCAGGCGCAAAGGAGCCTTTCATGAAAATCGCAGTTGCCGGCGCCTCGGGCCGGGCCGGGTCGGAGATCACCAAGGAACTGTCCCGCCGGGGGCACACGGTCACCGCCATTGCCCGGAATCCGGAGAAGATTGCAGGCCTGCCGAACGTCACCCCGACCAAGGGAGACGTGCTCGACCAGGCCGCTCTGACGAAACTCTGGAGCGGCCACGACGTTGCGGTGAGTTCCGTGCACTTCCTGGCGAGCGACCCGCACAAGCTGATTGGCGCGGCCAAGGCTTCCGGCGTCGGACGCTATCTGGTTGTCGGCGGCGCCGGAAGCCTTGAGGTCGCTCCCGGCGTCAAACTGGTCACAACTCCCGGCTTTCCGGCTCAATACAAGGCCGAGGCAGAGGCGGGGTCTGCGTTCCTCGACCTGTTGCGGCAGGAAAAGGAGCTGAACTGGACCTTCATCTCGCCCTCGGCACTGTTCGTCGAGGAGGCGCGGACGGGCAAGTTCCGGCTCGGCACCGACCAGCTTCTCGCAGATGCGAACGGCAAGAGCTGGATCAGCTTCGCCGACTACGCGATCGCGCTCGCCGACGAGATCGAGAAGCCGGCCCATCAGAGGCAGCGTTTTACGGTCGGGTACTAGGCTTTTGGCCGCCCCCGGGCTTCTGCCGGATAAACCTTCCTGTGCAAGGGCTTGGGGGCGGTAACCGCGCCATTAAGGAAATATTGTCTGTCACAAGTGGTAGCTATATAAGCCCCGGCTCAACGGACCCCGTTCCGTTCTTGAGTCGTTGCTTAAGAAGATAGGCCGCCCTTGGAAAAGTTGAAAAACTACCGACCGACCGAAAAAGAGCCTTTCATGAACGACCGGCAGAAGGAGTACTTCCGTTTGAAGCTCCTCGCCTGGAAGGATGAGATCCTCAAAGAGTCCAAGCTCACCCTGCAAGCCCTGCAGGAGGAGAACGTGAACCACCCCGATCTTGCCGATCGGGCATCGTCCGAAACCGACCGCGCCATCGAACTCCGCGCCCGCGACCGCCAGCGCAAGTTGATCGCCAAGATCGACGCCGCGCTCCAGCGCATCGAGGACAACACCTACGGTTATTGCGAGGATACCGGCGAGCCGATCTCGTTGAAGCGGCTCGAAGCCCGGCCCATCGCGACGCTCTCGGTGGAAGCGCAGGAGCGCCACGAGAAACGCGAGAAGGTCTATCGCGACGAATAGAGTCCGAGCCGCAGCGATGCGGCTCTTTGTTTTTGGGACGCAAGGCGCCGTTTGGCGCCATGATCAGCGTTTTGCCTGTCGCTTGCCGCCAAGCGCCTCGAGGTGTGGGCGCGATCGCGAAAAGTGAATCGCGATCAATGACCTGGAGTCCACTCTTGCGAGCTCACGTGAGTTCACATGAGAAACAGCCTTCACTTCAGGTGCGGGCGGTTTTGCGAGTCGCATCAACGGGATCGGCCCGGATGCTGTGAAGCTGAGCCAGCAGCATCAAGTTTCGCTGCAATCAGGCTTTCTGCGACGCGGCAAGGCGCGCATCCCCATAAAGCCCGGACCAGCTCAAAATTTCCTTAAACGCCGGCAGCAGCGGCGGGGCCGGTTTCGTCGGCATCCGACGCGGCGATCCTCGCCACTGCCGAAAGCCTGATCCGGCTCGGCCTCGTCAAGGCTTGAGGCCGCACGCCGGCCGCGCTTGTCAGGCCCGGGCGGGGATGCTCCACTGCCGCCCTTGATTTGCGTAGCGTGGGAGAGGCGGCGCCGATGGACAAGATACTCGAAGCCGCAAAGGCGATCGCGCTGGCGCGCCGGAACCATGCGCCACTCGCGGCGCTAGAACATCCGCCTGGTGACGAGGCCGAGGGCTATCAGGTCCAGCGCGCGCTGCATGATCTCTTGCTGCCGCATGCAGGTCCGCTGGTCGGCTACAAGATCGGCTGTACCAGCCAGGTGATGCAGGAGTACATCGGCATCCCGCACCCCTGCGGCGGCGGCGTGTTCCAGAAGGGCGTGCACGACAGCGGCGTCAAGCTCGCGGCTTCCGACTATGTCCGCGTCGGCGTCGAATGCGAGATCGCCGTGCGCTTGAAGCGGAACCTTGCCGCCGGCGAGGCGCCGTTCACGGCGGAATGGGTCGGTGAGGCCGTCGAGGCCTACCATCCCGCCATCGAGATCGTCGACGACCGCTATGTGAAGTGGGAGACGATGGGCGCGCCGACGCTGATTGCCGACGATTTCTTCGCCGCCGGCTGCGTGCTGGGCCCCGCCGTCCCGCGCTCGTCGGTGCCGGACCTGAAAGCCGTCAAGGGTCGCGCCATCGTCAACGGCGAGGAAGTCAGCCACGGCACCGGCGCCGACGTGCTCGGCCATCCCCACAACGCACTCGCCTGGCTCGCCAACCATCTCGCCGCCGAAGGCAAGGGCTTGCATGCCGGACAGCTCGTGTTGACGGGGAGCCTGGTGAAGACGCTGTGGCTGAAAGCCGGCGACAAGGTGCGGATGGAACTGGATGGGCTTGGCGCGGTGGAGGCGGAGTTTAGCTGATCTCTCTCCGCCGTCATTGCGAGGAGCCCTTGCGACGAATCAATCCAGAGTCTTTGCACCGCGACAGTCTGGATTGCTTCGCTACGCTCGCAATGACGGAAATTGAGGTTGCGGCGTCGCTACGATTGCGCGGACTCGACCCTTGGCCTCAAGGCATCACAACCAAAAATACATGCGGCCCTCGCCAGGGGAGCTAGCGAGGGCCGCGTCGTACATCGTCGTTCGCGCCTAGGTTCGCGAGCACGATGTGGGAGCTCGGGAGAAGCTTAAAAGGGCAGCAGCACGTCCATGACTTGCTGGCCGTAACGCGGCTGCTGCACATCCATGATCTGGCCGCGGCCGCCATAGGCGATGCGGGCCTGTGCGATCTTGGTGGAATCGATGGTGTTGTCGCTCTGGATGTCTTCGGGGCGGACGATGCCGGCGACGATGAGTTCGCGGATCTCGTAGTTGACGCGGATCTCCTGCTTGCCCTCGACCACCAGGTTGCCATTCGGCAGCACCTGCGTCACGACGGCGGCGACGTTGGTCTGCAAGGCTTCCTTGCGGTCGACGCTTCCCTTGCCCTCGCTGGACGCGGTGGAGTCGGCGGTGAGAATGCGGCCGGGCAGGATCTTGTTGGCCTGCGTGATCGTCTTGGCGCCGATGAAATCGGTAATGCCCGAATCTTCCTTGTTGCTGCGGCTGCGCTGGGTGTCGTTCTCGATATTGGCCTTGTCGGTGATGTTCACGGTCACGGTCAGGAGGTCGCCGACCTGATGGGCGCGCTGGTCCTTGAAGAAGGCGCGGCTGCCGTTGCGCCACAGCGAGTTCGGATTGTAGGAGGCGACTTCCGGCTTGGGCATCGGCATCTGCACCGGCTTGTAGCCGGGCTGCGTCGTCGGATTGTCGATCGCCGACAGCTTCGGTTGCTCGCCGATCTGGGACAGGCGGTCGATCGAGGAGCAGCCGCCCAGCGCGCTCGCTGTCAGCAACAGTGCAGAGATCGCGATGCGACGAAGACGGGAAGCCGAACTGAAAGCGGACATGACGAACTCTTACTTTGCTTGTGCTTGCGAGGCGCGAGCTTGCGGGATCTGGGCATCTGCGATCCGGGCCGGCGAATTCGGCGCCTGGACCAGGTTGCGGAGGAGGGCTGCGGTGTCGACAGGGGCGGGCGCTTCGTCCCGCTTGAGCGAGGAGGTGTGTTCGACCGCAGGTTCCATCGGCGCGGACTGGCTGGCGCCCTGCACGGTCACCTGGCCGCGGCCGGTGACGACACCGGTCAGCGTGCGCTTGGTCTGCAGATTGAGGACGCTCACGGTGTCGCCCTCGGCGCCGCCCTCGATCGCCTTGCCGCGGGTGGTGAGGTAGATCCCCGGGACCTGGTAGATCACGGTGACGCTCTGGTCGCGCGACACGAATTCGGGCTTGGCGATGTCGGCGATGCGGATCGGCGTGCCGGCGCGCATCGGCCGGCGCAGCTGCATGCCGATGGCGCGGTCGCGCTGCGCGGGCTCACCCGTCACTTCGGCCTTGGGCCGTCGCTCCAGCGCGACATCGGAGGATTTCAGCATCTCGGTGCGATCGACGTCGCGGGTCAGGACAGCGACCTCGATGGTCTCGATCGCGGTGCCGGTCAGGCGCAGCTTGGTCGGCGCCGGGTTGCTGTCGTTGTTGATCTCGAACGAGATGTCGAAGCGGCCGCCGCGAGCATCGTAGCGGGTCGCAACCGGCTGCAGCGTGCCAGTGTTGGAGGCTTCCAGCCTGATGTCGGAAATGCCACGGTCGAAGGTGACGGTGATGTTGGCGGCGTCGCCCAGGCCGAAGCGACGCTCGAGCGCGGAAGTGACCGCGTTTTCGAGGTCCTTGTTGGCGAGCGTGCGGGCAAGCCGGGTGACCTGGACTTCCTTGATGTCGCCGGTCATCACGCCGATCACCTGCTTGGCGCGGAGCACGCTCAGGACCTGGGCGACCGGCAGCGCGCCGGTGGTGCCGAGATCGGGCGAGCGATAGACCGGAACCTGCGCGGCCGAACCGGCATTGTCGATGAGGTCGCCGACCCGCACCACGTCCGAGCTGACCGTGACGCTGGCGCGCAGTTTCGGCGCGGTGATGCCGTCGTCGGCGGCCTGCGCCGGCAGGGCCAGCACGAGCATGGCGGAGATTGTGACAAGTGCGGTGCGGATCATCATCATCACCTCAGCGGAACAGCGCCGTGGTCGATTGCATCATCTGGTCGGCGGCGCTGATCACCTTGGCGTTCATCTCATAGGCGCGCTGCGCGGCGATCAGGTCGCTCATTTCCGAGACGACGTCGACATTGGCCTGCTCGAGGCTGCCCTGGGTGATCTTGCCGTAGCCTTCCGAATTCGCGATGCCGTCCTGCGGCGTGCCTGACGACGTCGTCTCAATGAACTGGTTGCTGCCGACCGGCTGCAAGCCCGCCTTGTTGATGAAACGGGTCAAGCCGATCTGGCCGAGAACGGTGTTGGTCGACGAGCCCGGCAGCGTCACGGTCACCTGGCCCTGCTCGTTGACGGTGATGCCCGAGGCGTTGTTCGGAATCGTGATGGTCGGCTGCACCGGGTTGCCGCCGGCGGTGACGACGCGGCCCTGATTGTCCATCTGGAACGTGCCGTCGCGGGTGTACTGGAAGGTGCCGTCGGGCATCAGGATCTTGAAGAAGCCTTCGCCCGAGATGGCGAGATCGAGGTCGTTGCCGGTCTGCGACAGCGTGCCTTGCGTCATGCTGCGCGGCGTGCCGACGGTCTTGACGCCGCCACCGATGTCGACGCCGACGGGCAGGATGGTGCCCTGGTCCGAGGCCTGGGCGCCGACGCGGCGGACGTGCTCGTAGATCAGGTCCTCGAACGCCGCGGTCTGTTTCTTGAAGCCGGTGGTGCGCAAATTGGCGATGTTGTTGGAGATCACCTGAACGTTCAGTTCCTGTGCCGCCATTCCGGTCGCTGCGGTGTGAAGCGCCTGCATGTCAGTTCTCTCCCAATCAGGCCGGAACGTCGGCGAGCTTTTCGATCGCCGATTTGTGGAGGTCGCTCTGCTGCTGGAGCAGGTTGGCGATGGCGGTGTAGCTGCGCATCACCTCGACCATGCGGCTCATCTCGCCGACCGAATTCACGTTCGACTTCTCGATGTAGCCCTGCTGCAGGGTGGACTTGGCGTCGGGCTGCTGGGTCGCGGAGCCTGTGTCATAGAGATTGGCGCCGAGCTTGGTCAGCTTGGCCGGATCGTCGAACGTCACCATGCGGATCTTGCCGCGGATCGTGTCGGTCTTGGCCGTGCCCTCGAGCACCGTCACGGTGCCGTCGGGGGCGACGTTAATGTCGTGGTCGGTCGGCTGGAACACGATCGGGCCGGCGGTGCCGAGCACGAGGTTGCCGTCCGAGGTCATGAGCTGGCCGGTGCTGCTGAGCGCGAACTTGCCGTCGCGGGTGTAGCGCTCGGCGCCGTTGGCCTGCACGGCGAAGAAGGCGTTGCCGCTGATCGCCATGTCGAGCGGGTTGCTGGTCGCCTCCATCGGGCCCTGGCCGACGTCGCGATAGGTGCCGCGGTCCTGCACATAGGAGACCCGGCGGTCGGAGCCGATGAAATTGTCCTCATGCGCGTTCGAGCGGAGATACTCCTCGAACAGCGAATGGTCGGCCTTGAAGCCGTTGGTGTTGACGTTGGCGACGTTGTTGGCGATGACATCCATCTGCCGCTCCAACGTCATCTGCCGTGACAATCCGATCAGAAGCGCATTCTGCATCGGTCAATCTCCCCTTGCGTGAGACCTGCCATCTCGCTCTCCCAAGCGCCTTGGCCGATCCCGTGAACGAGGCCGTCGGGTTCTCCCAAACCATCCGGTCTCGCCCCTCTCTCAGCGAAAGCCGTGCCAAGTCGCAAAGATGTGCAATTACAGTTGCTTGCTTATTTTTCGGCCGAGAAAGCAGGGGGCAGAAAGGTTCTGTTAGCCATGTTTGCCCGGCAGATTTTTCCTAGCGGAGGGCCGATTGAAAGGTTCCGTTAACCATTATTACCGTAGCGTTTGCGTGTGAGAGGAGCGCTTTGCGCTGGGGCATTTGTATCGCGTCACTGTCTGCCAGGAGGCTTCGCCCTTTCGACCCTTTATGAGATGAGCGGGCCCGGACGATCATGGCAGAGAATGAAGCGGAAGGCGGCGCAGCCGCCGAAGGCGCGGAAGCCGCTGCCCCCAAGAGCAAGTTCAAGCTGATCCTGATCATCGTCGGCGTGCTGGTCGTGCTCGGCGGCGGTGCCGCCACCTGGTTCCTGTTCTTCCGTCATGGCGACGACGAGCACCATGCCGAGGTCGCGCCGCCGCCCAAGCCGCCGGCCTTCGTCGAAGTGCCGGACATGATGGTCAACCTCGCCGGCGCGCCCGGCGAGCGCGTGCAATATCTCAAGCTCAAGATCGTGCTCGAGCTGAAGGAAGAGAAGCAGATCGAGGCGATCAAGCCGTCGATGCCGCGGGTCACCGACATCTTCCAGACCTATGTGCGCGAGCTCCGCTCCTCCGACCTCAATGGCTCCGCCGGCATCTTCCGCCTCAAGGAAGAGCTGACCAAGCGCGTCAACGCCGCGGTCGCGCCGATCCAGGTCAGCGCGGTGCTGTTCAAGGAAGTCGTGCTCCAGTGAGGATGCAGCGGAAGGGTACAGGCTAGCGTCATGGCCGGCAACGAGCAGATGGACCAGGATGCGATTGCCGCCCAATGGGAGGCGTCGCTCGATTCCGAGGATCCCGCGGAGGCCGCGAAGGCCGCTGCCGAAAACGAACTCTCGGAGACCATGGCCCTGCAATGGGCGGCCATGGTCGAGGACGGCAGCCGCGATCTCGGCAACGGCAAGAATTCCGGCGAGCGGGTGCTGTCGCAGGAGGAGATCGACAATCTGCTCGGCTTCACCGTCGGCGACGTCACGCTCGACGATCACAGCGGCATTCGCGCGATCATCGATTCGGCGATGGTCTCCTACGAGCGTCTGCCGATGCTCGAAATCGTCTTCGACCGCCTGGTGCGGCTGTTGACGACCTCCTTGCGCAATTTCACCTCCGACAACGTCGAAGTCTCGCTCGACCGCATCACCTCGGTGCGCTTCGGCGATTACATGAACTCGATCCCGCTGCCTGCCGTGCTCTCGGTGTTCAAGGCCGAGGAGTGGGAAAACTTCGGCATGGCGACGGTGGATTCCAGCCTGATCTACTCGATGATCGACGTGCTGCTCGGCGGCCGCCGCGGCTCGAGCCAGCTGCGCATCGAGGGCCGGCCCTACACCACGATCGAGACCGAGCTGGTCAAGCGCCTGGTCGAGGTGGTGCTGACCGATGCCGAGCAGGCGTTCCGGCCACTGTCGCCGGTGACCTTCACGATCGACCGGCTCGAGACCAATCCGCGCTTCGCCGCGATCAGCCGTCCCGCCAACGCCGCGATCCTGGTGCGCCTGCGCATCGACATGGAAGACCGCGGCGGCAACATCGAGCTGTTGCTTCCCTACGCGACCATCGAACCGATCCGGCCCGTTCTGCTCCAGATGTTCATGGGCGAAAAGTTCGGCCGTGATCCGATCTGGGAAGGCCATTTCGCCACCGAGATCGCCCAGGCCGAGATTTCCGTCGATGCCGTGCTCTACGAGGCCGAGATTCCGCTCAAGCAGCTGATGCGGCTCAAGGTCGGCGACACGCTGCCGCTGGACATGCGCGCGGATGCCAACGTCACCGTGCGCTGCGGCGACGTCACCATCACCGAAGGACGCATGGGCCGGGTCGGAGAGCGCGTTGCGATCCGCGTGACGAAACCCCTGCGCAAGCCAAGTACGACACTTGCGATGTTCGAGAAGGTGGACGAACAGAATAAGCTGATGGAGGCCCCATGAACCACTCCCTAGGAATGGCGATCGAGACGCTGGTGGCCATCCTGCTGATGCTCACGATCGGCTACTGCATCCTGCTCAACAAGCGGCTGACGCGGCTGAAGGCGGACGAGCATTCGCTGAAGGCCGTGATCGCAGAGCTGATCACCGCGACCGAGATCGCCGAACGCGCGATCGGCGGGCTCAAGCTCGCCGTGCGCGACGTCAACGAGAATCTCGGCAGCCAGCTCGCGGCCGCGACGCAAATGTCCGACCAGCTCTACAAGCAGCTCGGCGAAGCCGACCATGTGGTGCGCCGCCTCTCCAAGATCGCCATCGCGGCGCGCCCCGTGACCAATCCGGAAGCTGCCGCTGCCCCCGTCGCCAAGCCGTCGCCCGCGAAAGCGGTGGCCGCCGCCGCTGAAGCCTTCTCGGAGCGCCGCAGGTCCAACGGTATCGCCGCATAAAGTCAGGGTATGAAGTCCTTTCGTAACATCCGCGTCATTCCGGTCGTGCTGGTTGCGGTCGCAGGTCTCGCCACGCTGAAAGTGGCGGGGCTCGTAATCAATGGCGGCTACGTGTTCGACTACCAGCCGAACACGTTGAAGAAGTCCTGGGCACAGCAGAATTTGAACTTCCCGACCGGGCGAGAGGACCCTGACATCACCGGCTCGACGCATGGCGAGCCGAAGGAAGCGCCGAAGCCGGCCGCACCCGAGAGCAAGCCCGAGGGCACTTCGGTCAACATGGACGAAGCCCAGCCGCAGGTCTCGGCCTCGGAGCGGGCGATCCTGGAACGGCTGCAATCGCGCCGCCAGGAGATCGAGGCCCGCCAGCGCGAGATCGACATCCGCGAGAGCCTGTTGAAGTCGGCCGAAAAGCGCATCGAAGGCAAGGTCGAGGAAATGAAGGCCGTGGAGTCCCGCATCAGCGCGACCCAGGCCGAGCAGAAGGCCGCTGAGGCCCAGCGCCTCAAGGGCCTCGTGACCATGTATGAAGGCATGAAGCCCAAGGACGCCGCGCGGGTGTTCGACCGGCTCGAGATGAGCGTGCTGATCGAGATCGCCTCGGCGATCGCCCCCCGCAAGATGTCCGACATCCTGGGACTGATGTCGTCGGAAGCCGCCGAGCGGCTGACGGTCGAGATGGCGCGCCGTGCCAATGGCGGCGGGGATCAGGCTGCTTCCGCCGGGGATCTCCCCAAGATCGACGGCAAGCCGACGCAAAAGCCGAATTGAGGGCTCATACTTAAGAAGTCCTTAATTGGCAAAACCTACATTCGAGGGCATGGGCCGGCCTTAGCGCCGGCGTGGACCCGTCGAACCGGAAGAAATGCCGCCAATGGCGCGAGAGGCTGCCGCTGGATTTGTGTCGCGAGGCCGCGCCCTGGCGCTGGGGCTGTCGCGCCATGTCCGCAAGGCCGTCTTGCTGGGCGCCTGCGCGCTGGTCATTTTTAATTCTTTTGCCCGCGCCGCCGATCCGATCCGGGGCGAGGCGACTTTCTCGGCCGGTGGCGGCTTTGCCCGTCTCGTCATCAAGCTCGGCGAGGATGTTCCCTCCGAGGTGACGACCGCCGGCTCCATTCTCGTCATCCGCTTCGACCGCCCGGTCGACGTTCCCGTCGATCGCGTGCCGGAGGGCGCGCCCGACTATATCAACTCCGCGCGTCGCGACCCTGATGGCAGCGCCATCAGGCTGTCGCTGGCGCGGCGCGTCACCGTCAACACCATGAATGCGGGCGAGCGCACCTTCATCGACCTGCTGCCGGAGGGATGGAAGGGCCCGCCACCGAGCCTGCCGATGGATGTGGTGAAGGAGCTCGCCGAGCGCGCCCGTGTTGCCGAGCGCGCACTGCGCGCCCAGCGCGCCGCAGCCGAAAGCAAGAAGCGTCCGCCGATCCGCGTGCGCGCCTCGGTACAGCCGACCTTCGTGCGCTTCGTGTTCGAGATGCCCGACGGCGTCGGCGTCTCCTCCGTGCTCAATGAGCAGAAGCTCACGCTCGTCTTCAATGCCAATCTCAACTTCGATCTCGCCGATGCCATCGTCGCCGCGCCGCCGAACGTCGCTTCGATCAAGCAGAAGGCTGACATCGATACGACCAGCGTCGAGATCGCGCTGATCGGCGATTCCGACGTGCACTCCTTCCGCGACGACAAGAACTATGTCGTCGACATCGCCTTCCAGCCCGACAAGGGCAAGACCGCGGCGACGGCGGAGGCCGCGATCGCAAAGGCTGAGGCCGGCAGTCACGGACCGGCGCCGGCGGCTGAAAAGCCGGCGGCCGCCAAGCCGCAGGAGGCTCATAGCGAGATCAAGCCGCCGACCTCGGAGGTGATCGCGCGCGAAGCCAAGATCGAAGTGAAGCCCGAAGCGCCTGCCGCGATGCCGGCAGCCGAAGCGCCGAAACCTGCTGCTGCCGTCAACTCGACCGAAGCTCCCCATGTCACGGACGCGCCCAAGCCCGCGCCGCCCGCGATGGAAGCCGCTGCGCCTGCCAAGCCAATGGCTGCCGAAGCGCCTAAAGAGGTCGCGCAGGAATCCGCGAAGGAGCCGGTCAAGGAACAGCCCAAGGAGACGGTCAAGGAAGCAGCAAAGGACGCGCCCAAACCGGCTCCGGTCGAGGCGCAAGCCGGCTCGCCGCCCCCTGTTGCCAGCGTCGATGCGCGGCGCGACAGCGACGGCTTGCGCGTGGCGTTCCCGCTTTCCGTTGCAACGCCGGCCGCAGCGTTCCGCCGCGGCGACACGGTGTGGCTGGTGTTCGACTCGCCAAAGCCCATCGATGTCGAAGCGATCCGCGCCCGGGGTGGTGCGATGATCGGCGAGGTCAGCCGCATGCCACTCGAGAGGGGACAGGCGGTGCGAATCCGTCTCACCCGTCCGCTGGTCTATTCGCTGACCAGCGAGGAGGTCGGCAAGGAGACCAACTGGCTGCTGACGCTCGCCGACAAGATCCAGGCGCCGCCGTTGCCGCTGATGATGTCTCGCAACATCACCGATCCCGCACTCGCCAACATCGCCATCCCCTTTGCCAATCCAGGCCAGCTGCACAAGCTTACCGACCCTGACGCCGGTGACATGCTCTACGTCGTCACCGCGCAGCGGCCGGTCCGCGGCTTCATCAAGCGACAGGATCTCGTCGATCTCTCGCTGCTGGAATCCGCGCACGGCATCGCGATCCGGCCGAATTCCGACGATGTCGGCGTCGAGGTCGGACAGGACAAGGTCATTCTCGGCAAGAAGGGCGGCCTGACGCTGTCGCCGGTCGACGTCTCTGCGGAGCGCGCACCGACTGCGGTGCGGCCGGTCTTCAGTCCCGAGAGCTGGCGCAAGGGCCAGTCGGAAGATTTCTGGACGCGCCAGAGCGATCTGATCACGGCGATCTCGGCCGTCGAGCCGGCGCAGCGCTCGCTGCCGCGGCTCGATCTCGCCCAGTTCTACATGTCGCGCGCGATGTATTACGAAGCCAAGTCCGTGACCGAGGTGATGCTTTCGGATCCGCTCAACAAGGAGGAGAGCAGCGCGCTGATCATCCACGCGATCGCGAGCATCCTGATCGGGCGCACGACCCAGGGCCTGAAGGATCTCGCCAACCCCGTGATCGGCAACAGCCACGATTCCCAGCTCTGGAAGGCGCTCGCTTATGCGCGCCAGGGCAAATGGGCGGACGCCCGCGAAAAATTCAAGAACGTCGAATTCGCCATCGCTTCGCTGCCGCTGGACGTCCAGCGCATCGTGACGATGGATGCGATGCGCGCCTCGCTCGAGGTCAAGGACTATGCCGGCGCCTCCAAGCGCCGCGGCGAGATCGAAGTGGTCGGCGTGCCGCCGGAGGCGGCGCCTGGCTTTGCGGTGCTGCGCGGCCGGCTCGCCGAAGCGCTCGGGCACGACAAGGACGCACTCGACGACTATAAATTCGCGGTTGCCTCGGCCGATCGGCAGGCCGCCGCCGAAGCCAAGCAGCTCGAGGTCGCATTGCGCCAGAAGCGCGACGAGATCGGCAAGGAAGAGGCGCTAAAGGAGCTAGAGACGCTGTCGATGACTTGGCGCGGCGACTCGATCGAGGTCAAGACGCTGCAGATGCTATCGCAGCTCTATTCGGAGAACGGGCGCTACCGCGACGCGCTCACCGCGGCGCGCACCGCGACGAAGATGCAGCCGAACTCGGAAGCTTCGCGCCAGGCGCAGGATCTGGCGTCGGACCTGTTTACGCAGATCTTCCTGGGGCCCAAAGGCGATGAACTGCCGCCGGTCGAGGCGCTCGGAATGTTCTACGAGTTTCGCGAGCTGACGCCGATCGGCCGCCGCGGCGACGAGCTGATCCGCCGTCTTGCCGATCGTCTCGCTTCGATCGACCTGCTCGACCAGGCCGCCGAGCTCCTGCAATACCAGGTCGACCATCGCCTCGAAGGCGCAGCACGCGCGCAGGTCGCCGCGCGCCTTGCCATGATCTATCTCGCCAACCGCAAGCCGGACATGGCGATCACGGCGCTGCGCGCCAGCCGCATCAGCGACCTCTCCGGCGAGCTGCGGCAGCAGCGCCTGCTGCTCGAGGCGCGGGCGCAGAGCGACGTCGGCCGGCATGACCTCGCGCTCGACATCGTTTCCAACGTATCGGGGCGTGAAGTGCTGCGGCTGCGGTCGGATATTTTCTGGGCGGCGCGGCGCTGGCGCGAGTCTGCCGAGCAGATCGAGCTCTATTACGGCGATCGCTTCCGCGACTTCAAGCCGCTCAACGCGGTCGAGAAGAGCGACATCATCCGCGCCGCCGTCGGCTATGCGCTTGCCGACGATTCGATCGGACTGTCGCGTTTCCGCGAGAAATACGCGCCCTTGATGAGCGAGAGCGCCGACCGGATCGCCTTCGACATCGCCAGCAAGCCGGCCGCCGCCTCCAGCGCCGAATTCGCCGAAATCGCAAAACTCGCCGCAAGCGTCGACACGCTCGACGGTTTCCTGCGCGAGATGAAGCAGCGCTTCCCCGACGCGACCGCCCGCGCGCCGGCGTCGCCGCAGGCCAAGGACGAGACCGAGCATACCGGCTCGCTGCCGACGATCCCCGTCGTGCGGCAGATCAAGATGACGCGGTAGAAATTCTGCTACTTCTGGCCTCTCGACAGGTGCCGGCCGAGGCGGCAACCTGCCCACCTTCATGCCGGGAGAGCGACGATATGAGCAAGCCTGCCAAGACCGAAGCCGAACTCATCGCCATGGCGCGGGCCGAATTGAAGGTCCATGCCAACGGTCCTGACAGCCTCGTCATCTCTGTTGTCCGCGACGGCGACAGCTGGGAGTTCCGGGCCGACGCCGACCAGGCCACACGCGACAAGCCCGGCTTCCCCGAAAGCGTCGCGATGCTGGTGCAGATCGGCGATCACCTCAGCAAGCAATACGACGTGAAGTAGGAGCGTCGCTCCGCGCGACGCGCGGCCCGAGGCGTCGCCACACACTCGTCATTGCGAGCGCAGCGAAGCAATCCAGAATCTTTCCGCGGAGGCAGTCTGGATTGCTTCGTCGCAAGGGCTCCTCGCAATGACGGGCAAAGGTCGGTGGCAATCATTGGCGCCGGGTGGATGCGCCACATGTTGCGCCCGGCGCCCACTATCCCCCGTAACTCTGCACCAGGCTCCCCGCCACCAGCGACCAGCCGTCGACCAGCACGAAGAAGATCAGCTTGAACGGCAGCGAGATCGTCGCGGGCGGCAGCATCATCATGCCCATCGACATCAGCACCGAGGCGACGACGAGGTCGATGATCAGGAAGGGGAGGAACAGCAGGAAGCCGATCTCGAAGGCGCGCTTCAGCTCGGAGATCATGAAGGCCGGGACCAGGATGCGCAGCGCGAGGTCGTCGGGCGTCGCCGGTGGCGGCTCGCCGGAGAGATCGAGAAACAGCTTCAAATCCTTCTCGCGCACGTTCTTCTGCATGAAGCCGCGCAACGGAACGGAGGCGCGCTGGAACGCGTCCTCGACGCTGATCTGGTTGGCGACCAGCGGGCGGATGCCGTCGTCGTAGGATTTCTGCAGCACTGGTCCCATCACGAAGAAGGTGAGGAACATCGCCAGCGCCAGGATCACGGAGTTCGGCGGCGCGGTCGCCGTGCCCATCGCGGTGCGCAGCAGCGACAGCACGACCACGATGCGCGTGAACGACGTCATCATGATCAGGATCGACGGGGCGATCGACAGCACCGTGAGCAGCGCGATCAGCTGGATCGCACGCTCGGTGACGCCGCCACCGCCAGCCCCGCCGCCGAGATTGATGCTGATGTCCTGCGCATGCGCAGGGCTTGCGAGCGACGTCGCGGCGATCAGGACAGAAAAAAAGAATACTCTACGCGGGAAGGACGGCAGCCTCACGAAGACGGCTTCGGACGGCCGAGCAGCGAGGCCATCTCGTCTTCGAGATTTTCAAAGCTGGTCTTCTCCTGAGCCGGCCTTGCCGGCGGAGCCGGAGGTACGGGCGGCTCGGCGCGGGCAGCGCGCGGCGCAGGCGCATCCGGTGCCACCGGCGGGGCGATGGGCTCGCCGGCCGGACGGCGCAAGGCAGCCTCGAGGCGCTGGGCCATCTCGGCGAGATTCTGCTCGGCGCTCGACGGCGCGGCGGCAGCGGGGGCGGGCGGCGGAACGGGGGGAGCGGCCTGCGGTATCGGGGGAGGAGGTGGCGGCGCAGCTGCACGCTCGGCGCGCACCGGCGGCATTTTCGCCGGATCGCTCTGGCGCGGCGGGCGCGGCATCAGCGGCGGTTCGTTGCGTGCAACGCGCGGCATCGGCTCGTGACGAGACTCACGCTCGGGACGCGGCATCGGTTCAGGCGGGAAGCCGCCGAGCTGCGGCTCACTGCGGCGCTCGGCCAGTGCAGGCGCCGGCCGGCGGACCTCGTCGGCGAACGACGGACGCGCGGGCCGGGGCGGCGGCTCGGGCATCTGCGGTTCGGGATGGTCGAGCACTTCGGGGCGCGGCGCCTCGTCGGCCCAGCTGCCGGCATCGGGCATCGGAGCGAGGCGCGGCGGCTCGGCGGCGCTGGGACGCTGCGGAATCTGGTCACGGCCCGCGGCGGCGCGCACGATATTCGGTTCGACGACGATGTCGGTGGGGCCCCCGATCATCAGGAGATGCTCGACATTGTCACGGCGGACCAGCACCAGGCGCCGGCGGCCGTCGACCGCGGCCGCGTCGATCACGGCGAGCCGGGGCATCCTGCCGCGCTGGGTGTTGGCGCCGAGCCGGGTGGTCGCGAATCGGCGGACCAGCCACGCCGCGACGCCGATCAACGCCAGAACGACGATGAACGCGACGATGAAGGTGATAGGACTACCGTTCATACCTGTCCCCGGTAAATGGCGCTTCTGTCCTGCCTATAGTCGGATCCCGACCATCGGCCTGCGATGCCCCAAACCTGTGATTTCTTAACGTCCCGCGGCAAGTTCTGCCGTCCCCAACTCTTAATAACCCATGAATCGCCCGATCCAAAACGACTTCTTGGCCTGCGCATGCGTCGCCAAGCGGTTGGGTTAATGCGGCTTTTGGAACGGGTCGAATCAGGGGGCGGGATTACATGTCTCAATCGGAAACATGGATCCGCCGTGCCTTAACCACCTGTTAACCATACACGCGGCAAATTCTGCCTAGCTTCGGATCTCAGGGTCCGCAAGAGGCGGAAGGAGCCGCGACGATGTCCATCAACGATCTACCGGTGTTGTCGGCGCTTCGCACCAAGATGCAGTGGCACCAGGAACGCCAGCGCGTCCTGTCCGAGAACGTCTCCAATTCCGACACCCCCAATTTCCGGCCACGCGAGCTGGTCGAGCCGAAGTTCGACAAGAACGGAGCCACCACAGGCTCGATGGGGACCCTGGCCATGACCGTCACCAGCGCCTCCCACATGACGCCGTCGGGGGCGGCCTCGAGCTTCGACCAGAACAAGAACGCGGGTTTCGAGACCCGCCCCGCAGGCAACGCCGTCAATCTCGAAGAGGAGATGATGAAGTCCGCCAACAACCAGATGGACTACGCGGCGGTGACCTCGCTCTACTCGAAGAGCCTGCATCTTCTGAAGACCGCGATCGGCAAAGGCTAGAGCATGATCTCGGAAAAGTGTGAAGCGGTTTTCCAAAAAGATCATGCTCAAAGATAGAGAACCAGAGGAGCTAGATCATGGCCAACGACAGCAGTGACTTTGCCCGCTCGATGGCGATCGCGACCTCGGGCCTGCGGGCCCAGGCCGGGCGCATGCGGGTGATCTCCGAGAACATCGCGAATGCGGATTCGACCTCGGCCACCGCGGGCGGCGATCCCTATCGGCGCAAGGTGCCGACGTTCTCCTCCGCGCTCGACCGCACGCTCGACGCGCAGGTGGTCACGCTTGGCAGGATCAAGCCCGACCAGTCCGACTTTCGCGTCAAATACGAGCCGACAAATCCGGCGGCGGACGCCAGCGGCAACGTCAAATATCCCAATGTGAATTCGGTGGTCGAGATGACCGACATGCGCGATGCGCAGCGGTCCTACGAGGCCAATGTCAACATCATCAGTGCAACGCGCCGGATGATCCAGCGCACGCTCGACATCCTCAAGGCCTGAACAGGAAATTTTAAGCCATGGCAACACCGACAATCGCGGCCAACGCCTACGCCAATCTTGCGCGTGTGCTGGAAAATACCGGCGCGGGCAAGGGCAGCGAGCCGAACGGGCAGTCCTTTGCCGCGCTGCTGAAAGACGCCGTCGGCAGCGTCATGGAATCCGGCCGCAAGTCCGACGCGCAGACCGTGGCGATGGCCAACGGCAAGGCCAACGTCATGGACGTGGTGACGGCGGTCGCCGACACCGATGTCGCGGTGTCCACGCTGGTCTCCGTCCGCGACCGCGTGATCGCGGCGTATGAAGACATCATGAAGATGCCGATCTGATTTCTGGAGCTGGCGCTCGCCCAGCCGTCATTGCGAGCGTAGCGAAGCAATCCAGAGTCGTTCCGCACGCGCCAGTCTGGATTGCTTCGCTTCGCTCGCAATGACGAGGGGATAGGTCTTCGTATCGCCCGGGATGGCGGTGGGGAGGCGAGGAATGAATAGAGGAATTCTGTAAATGACCGGACCCGAGACCCTCGACGTCGCCCGCGATGCGATCTGGACCATCGTGATCGTGTCCTCGCCGCTGATGGTGGTCGGGCTGGTGGTCGGCGTGATCGTGTCGCTGTTCCAGGCGCTGACGCAGATCCAGGAGCAGACGCTGGTCTATGTGCCGAAGATCCTGGCCATCTTTGCCACAATGCTATTGGCGCTGCCGTTCATGGCCGACGCGCTGCATTCCCACATGCTGCGGATCTCGTCGCGAATCATCGGTGGCTGAGGCACAATGCGCTCACCATGCGCATCGACGTCTCGCTGCTGCCGGCACTTGCCGCGGCCTTCATGCTCGCTTTCGCCCGGGTCGGCGCGATGGTGATGCTGCTGCCGGGGCTCGGCGAGACCAACATCCCGACGCGGGTGAAGCTGTCGATTGCGCTGCTGCTCACGCTGATCATCCTGCCGCTGCATCGCAACGCCTATCAGGTCGACATGGGCTCGCTCGCGCCGATGCTGGTCCTGATGCTGCATGAGATCGTGATCGGCATCGTGCTCGGCGCCACCGCGCGCGTGACGCTCGCGGCGCTCCAGGTCGCGGGCGCGGTGATCGCGCAGCAGATGGGACTTGGCTTCGTCACCTCGGTCGATCCGACCCAGGGGCAGCAGGGCGTTCTTGTCGGCAACTTCCTCACCATGCTGGGCGTGACCTTGCTGTTCGCCACCGACAGCCATCATCTGGTGATCGCGGCGCTGAACGACAGCTATTCGATCTTTGCCCCGGGCGAGACCGTCTCGAGCGGCGACGTCGCCTCGCTGGCGACGCGCGCCTTCTCCGCCGCGTTCCTGCTCGGCCTGCAGTTGTCGGGGCCGTTCCTGGTGTTCGGCCTCGTCTTCAACATCGGACTTGGGGTGCTGGCGCGCCTGATGCCGCAGATGCAGGTCTATTTCGTCGGCGTGCCGCTGTCGATCTTCGCGGGCTTCATGGTGCTGGCCGTGGTGCTCACGGCGATGATGGGCACCTATCTCGACTACTTCATCGGCGTCATGCACCAGATGCTGCCGCTCAAGTGACGGGTGATCGATGGCCGAAGACAACGATCCAGAGAGTCAAACAGAAGACCCGACGCAAAAGCGCCTCGACCAGGCGCTCGAACGCGGCGACGTCGCCAAAAGCCAGGAGATCAACACCTGGTTCATGATCGCGGGCGGCACGCTGGTGGTCTCGACCTTCTCGGGCTCGGTCGGCAGCGGCCTGCTGACGCCGCTGCGCAATCTGCTCGCCAATTCCTGGATGATCAAAACCGATTCCGGCAATCTGCTCGCGCTGATGCAGCAGATCGAGGTCGCGGTGCTGGCTGCGGTCGGCGTGCCGCTCTTGATGCTGGTGATCGCGGCGATTGCCGGCAACATGCTGCAGCACAGGCTGGTGTGGTCGACCGAATCCCTCATTCCCAAATTCAGCAAGCTCTCGCCGGCTGCCGGCTTCAAGCGCATCTTCGGCAAGCAGGCGGGGGTGAATTTTCTCAAGGGCATCGGCAAGCTGGTCGTGCTCGGTGTGGTCATGACCACGATCCTGTGGCCGGAGCGGCACCGCATGGAGGCGATGGTCAAGCTTGATCCGATGGCCATGTTGGGCGCCTCCACCGGCCTGACCGTCCATCTGCTCGGCGCGGTGGTCGCAGCGCTCGCGATCATCGCCATCGGGGATTATTTCTTCCAGTATCGCAGCTGGTTCCAGCGGCAGAAGATGTCGCTGCAGGAGATCAAGGAAGAGTTCAAGCAGTCCGAAGGCGACCCGCACATCAAGGGCAAGCTCCGGCAATTGCGGCAGCAGCGCTCCAAGAAGCGCATGATGGCGGCGGTTCCCAAGGCGTCGGTGATCATCACGAACCCGACCCACTATTCGGTGGCGCTATCCTACGAACGCGGCATGTCGGCGCCGATCTGCGTCGCCAAGGGCGTCGACAACCTCGCGTTCAAGATCCGGGAGATCGCGCGCGAGCACGACATCCCGATCGTCGAGAACGTGCCACTGGCCCGCGCGCTCTATGCGACCGCAGAAATCGACAAGGAAATCCCCGTCGAGCACTACCATGCGGTCGCCGAAGTCATCGGCTATGTCATCCGGCTGAAGCGCGGTTTCAGTGCCGCGCGGCAATAAAACCCCGGAAAAGTACCGGAAATGGCTGTAAACTGGGAATCAGCGTACCTTTCGCCCCTGTCGCCCTTGCGTCCGCGGGTCCGATTCAGGCAGGGAGGACCCGACGTGCCCTGTGGCGCGTTGATTCTCTGCCGACAGGCTGCCCTAGCGTGAAATGACCGCCGAGACCGACCACAATCTGTCACGCGAGCCCGTTGCGGCGCATGAGCCGTCGCCGCGCTCGGGCAGCATTGCGCTGGTGCTGCTGGTTGCCACCGGCCTCGTCGTGGTCGCCGTCGGCCTGATGACGCTCGGGCGTGCGCAGGCGCAGCCCTACATTCTCGGCATCCTCGCCGTGCTGGCGATGATCGGCCTGTTCAACCTGTTCGCCTTCGCCGCCGGCATCATCCGCTTCGCCGACCGCAATCTCGACGATCCCATCATCGGCCGCATCTCCGACCATGCCTTCGACGGCCTGGCCGTGACCGATCCGCGCGGCCATGTGGTCTATTCCAACGCGGCCTATCTGACGCTGACCGGCGCCGCCGGCCCGCAGGACGTGCGCCCCGTGGAGCGCGTCTTCATCGGCAATCCTGACGTTTCCGAAGCCGTGTTCCGCCTGCTGAAAGCCGCCCGCGAAGGAAAACGGCAGCAGGAAGAGGTGCGCATTTCCGGCCAGGACGGCAGCCACGGGCGCTGGCTGCGCATGCGGGTGCGTCCGCTCGGCACCGGCAAGCGCGAGGCCAAATATGCGGTGTGGTCGATCGCCGACATCACCCGCGACCGCGAGCGCCAGGAAGACGTGTTCCAGGAACTCCAGCACGCGATCGAATATCTCGATCACGCGCCGTGCGGCTTCTTCTCGGTCAATCCCGCCGGCGAGCTCGCTTATGTCAACGCGACGCTGGCCAACTGGCTCGACTATGATCTCGCCGAGATCGGCTCGGGCGGCCTGAAGCTCGCCGACATCGTCTCGGGCGACGGCGCTTCGCTGCTGTCTTCGATCGTGGCGGTGCCGGGCGAGGTGAAGACCGAGGTCTTCGACATCGATCTGCGCATGCGCACCGGCAAGACCATGCCGGTCCGGCTCTATCACAAGCTCGCCTTCGGCGCCGACGGCGCGCCGGGACCCTCGCGCACGCTCGTCATCAGCCGCGCCCGTGACGAGCGCAGCGATCCTGATCGTGCGGCCGAAGTGCGCTTCATGCGCTTCTTCGACCACACGCCGATGGCGATCGCCACCGTGGATCGCGGCGGCAACGTCGTGCGCGCGAATGCGCGCTACGCCAAGCTCGCGCAGGGCCTCGGGCTCGACAGCGCCTCCAAGTCGATCTTCCGTGCGGTCAATGCGCGCGATCGGCACCTTTTGATTGCAGCCATCAATCAAGCGGCCGAAAACCAGGCCGACATCGCGCCGGTCGAGGTGGCGTTGGAAGGACCGAAGGAGCGCTGGGGCCAGTTCTTCGTCACGCCCGTCGATGCCGCCGAGAACGATGCGGAAGCCGCGATCGTGCACATGCTCGAGACCACCGAGCGGCGTGCGCTGGAGAATCAGATCAACCAGTCGCAGAAGATGGAGACGGTCGGCCAACTCGCCGGCGGCATCGCTCACGACTTCAACAACGTGCTCTCCGCCATCATGATGGCGAACGACTTCCTGCTGAACGCGCACAAGCCGACCGATCCGTCGTTCCAGGACATCATGCAGATCAAGCAGAACGCGACGCGGGCTGCGACCCTGGTGCGGCAGCTGCTCGCCTTCTCGCGGCGGCAGACGCTGCGGCCGCAGGTGCTCGATCTCGGCGATGCGCTGTCCGATCTCACCATGCTGCTGCGCCGGCTGATCGGCGAGAAGGTCAAGCTCGACCTGATCCACGGCCGCGACCTATGGCCGGTCAAGGTCGACGTCTCCCAGTTCGAGCAGGTCATCGTCAATCTCGCGGTGAACGCGCGCGATGCCATGCCCGACGGCGGCAAGCTGATCATCCGTACCGCCAACGTCGCGACGGAAGAGGCGGGCAAGCTCGCCTACAAGGGCATGCCGGCGGCGGATTATGTGCGGATTGAAGTTGCCGACACCGGCACCGGCATTCCCGCTGATATCAGGGACAAGATCTTCGAGCCGTTCTTCTCGACCAAGGAAGTCGGCAAGGGCACTGGCCTTGGCCTTTCAACCGTCTACGGCATTGTCAAGCAGACCGGCGGCTTCATCTACGTCGATTCCGAGCCGGGGCAGGGCACCTCGTTCCACATCTTCCTGCCGCGTCACCACGCCGAGGCTGAGGTGCCGGTTGAGCAGCCCGCCGTTGTCGCCGCTGCGGCCAACGGCGCTGCCAAGGACGCTGCGTCCGCCGCTGTGGAGAGCAAGCCTCGCACCGATCTCACCGGGCAGGGCACCATTCTGCTGGTCGAGGACGAAGAGGGTCTGCGCGCGCTGAACGCTCGCGGCCTGCGCTCGCGCGGCTATACCGTGGTCGAGGCCGAGAACGGCGTCGAGGCGATGGAGGTGCTGGACGAGCAGAGCGGCGCGATCGATCTCGTCGTCTCCGACGTCGTCATGCCGGAAATGGATGGGCCGACGCTGCTCAAGGCGATGCGGGAGAAGAACCCGGATATCCGCTTCATCTTCGTCTCCGGCTACGCTGAAGACGCTTTCGAGAAGAGCCTGCCCGAGGGCCAGCAGTTCGACTTCCTGCCAAAGCCGTTTACGCTCAGCCAGCTCGTGGCGGCGGTGAAGGAGACGATGACGAAGCAGGGATGAGTGAGGTAGGGGCGGAGACGGCTCAGACTCCGTCATTGCGAGCCACCGGGTCCGCGCGAAGCGCGGCCCGATGACAGGCTCCGCGAAGCAATCCAGACTGCTACCGCGGAGGAATTCTGGATTGCTTCGTCGCAAGGGCTCCTCGCAATGACGGGGAGGGAGCGGAATTTCCCCGCCGGTAACCCGCGACCACAGTTCCCGCCTGTATCCGGCCAACCCCCCGTCAAATATGGACTTTTACCGTGTCCCCGCGACCGAGGGCCGCAGCCGCGGGTTCCGAAACCGGCTTCCTTTTTGGTGAAGTCTGCCCATGTTACTGGCACGTCCCCATGCCGGGGATTTGGGAAACGAACATGAATTTCTCGCAATGGTCCCGCAGTCTCGTGAAGACGATTGCCGTCGTTCTGGCGCTCGCGCTGCCGACGGCGCTGGCGATCTCGTCCGCTGACGCCCGCGTCGGCGGCGGCTTCTCGTCGGGTTCGCGCGGTTCGCGGACCTTCTCGGCCCCGCCGTCGACCACGACCGCGCCGGGCTCGACCTCGCAATTCAACCGCACCTATAGCCAGCCGGGCGCGGGTATGAGCACAACCGCGCCTTCGCGCGGCGGCTTTTTCAACCGCGGCGGCGGCTTCCTGGGTGGTCTTGCGGCCGGCTTCCTCGGCGCCGGGTTGCTCGGCATGCTGTTCGGTGGCGGCCTGTTCGGCGGTCTCGGCGGCCTGTCCTCGTTCCTGGGCCTGATCATCCAGATCGTGCTCGTCGTGTTCGTGGTGCGGCTGGCGATGTCCTGGTGGCAGCGCCGCAATTCGCCGCAGGCGGCCTATGCCGGTGCGGGACCGCAGACGAGCTATCGCAGCGGTCTCGGTGGCGGTCTTGGTGGCGGTCTTGGCTCTGGTCTGGGCGGCGGCTTCGGCGCCAACAAAGCGCCGCTCGAGATCAAGCCTGCTGATTATGAGGCGTTCGAGCGCCTGCTCGGCGACATCCAGTCGGCGTGGTCGAACGAGGACGTTGCAAAGCTGCACACGCTCGCGACGCCGGAAATGGTCTCCTATTTCGAGCAGGACCTTGCCCAGAACCGCGCGCGCAACGTCGTCAACAAGGTGACCAACGTCAAGCTGTTGCAGGGCGACCTCGCGGAAGCCTGGCGTGAAGGCGAGACTGATTACGCGACCGTGGCGATGCGCTTTTCGCTCACCGACAAGACGGTCGACCGCAACACCGGCGCGATCGTCGCCGGCAGTGAGCAGCCTGGCGAGGTCACCGAAGTCTGGACCTTCGCGCGCCGCCCGGGCAGCCCCTGGGAATTGTCGGCGATCCAGCAGACCAACTGATCGCACGCAGAGCAACAAACGAGGGCGTCGTGCCTCAAGCACGGCGCCCTTTTTCGTTGAGCCGCCGATGCCCTGATACGGCCGAGCATTTTGCGGGAAGCACTTAATTGCTTGTTGCCTGCGCCGAGCTCCCGCAACTTCGCGCCAGCCAGGTGCAGAAGGAGATATTCGGTGAGCCAGTCCGTCGCGCACTCCAGGACACATCACGACAACCCCGCCAGAAATTCGTCCTTGCCGTTGGAGGCGATTGAAGCTGCCTATGACCGGATCGAGGCCGAGCGCGACCGCAATTGCTGGATCTATGTCCGCCCGCGCGAGGAGGCGCTCGAAGCATGCCGCAAGCTCGTGGCGCGCGCGCGGACGGGTGAACATCTTCCGCTGCTCGGCATTCCCTTTGGCGTGAAGGACAATATCGACGTCGAGGGAATGCCGACCACCGCCGCCTGCCCGGCGTTCAGCTACACGCCGTGGCATTCCGCGCGCAGCGTCGAACGCCTCAGCGCGGCCGGCGCAATTTGCCTCGGAAAGACCAATCTCGATCAGTTCGCCACAGGCTTGTCCGGCGCGCGTTCCCCCTATGGCCCCTGCGCGTCGGTCGCCGACGCGCGCTATGTTTCGGGCGGCTCAAGTTCCGGGTCTGCGGTCGCCGTGGCGGCAGGGCACGTGGCGTTCGCGCTCGGCACCGACACCGGCGGGTCCGGCCGCATCCCCGCCGGTTTCAACAACATCGTCGGAATCAAGCCGACCGTTGGGCTTGTGTCGTCACGCGGGCTGGTGCCGAATTGCCCGACGATCGATTGCGTTTCGGTGTTCTGCAATACCGTCAGCGATGGCGAGGCGATCCTCGACATCATCGAAGGATTCGACTTCGAAGATCCCTACAGCCGCCGACCAAGGGCGTTTTCCTTCGCGGGAGGATCGTTGTCATCGTTCCGGTTCGGCCGCATTGCATCCGCCGATCTCGAATGCTTCGGCATGCCGGAATGCGGCGAGCTCTATCAGCGCGCCTGCGCGCGTTTCACCGAGATCGGCGGAACGGCTGTTGAGGTGGACTTCACCCCGTTCCGGCAGGCCGGGGAGTTGATGTTCAGCGGACCTTGGGTCGCCGAGCGGCACTCGGCAATCGCTGCGCTCCTGGACATCGAGTCCGGCTCCCTGCTCGATGTCACCAGGACCGTGCTGGCTTCAGCCGCCGGCTATTCGGCGATCGACACGTTCGGCGCGATTCACCGTTTGCACCGGCTGCGCCGCGACGCCGAGGCGATCTTTGCGGGGATCGATGCACTGGTGGTCCCGACCGCACCGCGGCCCTTCACGCTGGAGGAGATGCTGGTCGATCCGATCACCCTCAACAATCACCTCGGCTACTATTCGTACTTTGCCAATCTGCTTGATCTCTGCGGCGTAGCGGTTCCGAATGCGACATTGCCTGATGGCATGCCGATGGGCGTGACCCTGCTGGCGCCGGCCTGGCACGATCGCGCGCTGATCGGACTGGCGCGGCGATTCGAGGCTGGTGCAGACCGAGCGGCGTTCGCATTGAAGCCCAGCGCCTGAAAGGCGGAGATTATTCCATCTCCTGCGCGAGCATCGAAAGATCCAGGATCGAAATCACGGATCTGTCGTACCGGATCACGCCTTCCTCCTGGAGCCGCGCGAGCTGCACGGTCACCCATTGGCGGGTGGACCCGATGAGATTGGCGAGATCGCCGTGGGTAAACGGCATGCCGACGACGATCTCGTTGTCGCGCTTCACGCCGTAGACGTGCGACAGGAAGATCAGCAGGCTGTGCAGCCGCTCGGTCACCGAGCGCGTCCCAAGCATCTGGGCCATCGCCGAATAGCATCGCGCCTTGAACGCCAGGGCATCCAGCAAGGCGACGGCGATCGCCGCCGATTCCAGCGCAAGCCGCCGCAGCGCCGGGCCGGGCATGAACGTCAGCTGGCTGCGTTCGGCCGCAACCGACGTCCACATATGTGGGCCCGTTCCGAACATGTCGGGGCCGCCGACGAAGTTGCCGGGGAACCAGTAGGCGAGGGTGACCTCGCGCCCTGACGGCGCCGCATAATAGCTGCGGATGCGCCCCTCGCTGATCAGGTAGATCCCGACCTGTGCGTCGCCCTGAGACCAGACCAGTTGGCCGGCTTCCAGCGTCTTCTCGCGTCCGATCGCACGCAGGCGATTGCGATCGGCCCGGTTGAGGCCATCGAGCAGGCCAGGCAGCGGCCTGACGAGGTCGTCCGACTCGGCCAGCATCACACCTGCCGCTATCGCGCTGTTCGCCCTGTGCATCGCCGGCTCCACCATGAGACCCGGCGTCGACGATTCAAGAACCATGCCAGCGCAATGCGATTCTCCTCTCGATTTTCGAGGTCGAGGCGATCAGTTCGAGTCCGACTGATTGAACGCCCGCGCTCCTTCGGCGCGGATGACGTCGAGACAATCCTTCTTGAGGGAAAGATATGATGGTTCGACCATGATCGTGCTCGACCGCGGACGCGGCAGCTTGACCGCGACCTCGCGCAGGATGCGGCCAGGTCCCGCGCTCATGATGAGAACGCGGTCGGCGAGCACGATGGCTTCATCGATGTCATGCGTGACGAACACGATTGTCGCCTTGATCCGGTCGCGCAGCTCCAGCAGATTGTCTTGCATCACCGCCCGGGTCTGCGCGTCGAGGGCCCCGAAGGGTTCGTCCATCAGCAGCACGCGGGGCTGGTTGGCCAGCGCCCGCGCGATCGCCACGCGCTGTTGCATGCCGCCGGACAGCGTGTTCGGATAAGCGTCGGCGAAACGCTTGAGACCGATCATCGCGATCAGATCGTCGGCGATGGCATTCGCTTCCTTCCTGGACTTGCGATGCATCCTGGGGCCGTGCGCGATGTTCCTGCGGACCGACTTCCAGGGGAAAAGATGCGGCTGCTGGAACACCATGCCGACATCGGGCCGCGGGCCGCCAACAGGCGAGCCTTCCACCAGGATGTCGCCTTCATAAGGCACTTCCAGTCCGGCGATCGTGTTGAGCACCGTCGATTTGCCGCAGCCGGAGGGCCCCACGACGCAGACGAATTCGCCAGGCGCGACGTCAAAGGACACGCGATCCACCGCGACGGTCTGCCCGCGATGGGTGTCGAACACGATGCTCAGGTTCGAGACTTGAATGGCCGGTTGCTTCCGAGCCGAGTCCACGGAGGCCGGTGAGCTTGCCAGCGCCAGTTTCACGATCGATCGAGATCCCGACATCAGCGCCACCAGACGGTACGTTCGGCAAGAACCGCAAACAGCCGGTCGGCAATGAACGAAATCAACCCGAGCGCGGCGAGCCCGCCCATGACCTGGCCCGTCTGCATGTTCTGCTGCGCAATCTCGATCCTGTAGACGATGCCGGCGAAAGTGCCGGCAAGCTCGGCCGCGACCAGCGTGTAAAAGGAGATGCTGACAGCGGTGCGCAAGCCCACCACGATGTAGGGCAGCGCGCCCAGCAGCACGATCTCCTGCAGCATCTGCCGCCGCGGCGTGCCGAGCATCAAGGCCGCCCGGATCAGGCCGCGGTCGACCTTCTGCACGCCGATATGGGTCGAAAGCCAGACCGTGAAGAACACGCCCCATACGACGAGGAAGAGTTTGCCGGCCTCCGACAGGCCGAACCAGAGAATGACGATCGGCACGAAAGCAATCGGCGGAATTGGCCGCAGGATATGGAAGAGCGGGGACAGCAGGCTCGACATGACCGGGAATTGGCCGGTGAGGATGCCGAACAGGATGCCGAGGGCGCCGCCCACCATGAAGCCCGTGGTGACGCGATAGAGGCTGGCCGTGAGATCGACGAGGAATTGTCCGCTTCGTATCCACTCGAGCACGGCCGCGGCAACCACCGTCGGCGGCGGAAACAGCACCATGTTGACGGCCCCGGAGCGGGACGCCAATTCCCAGAGGCCGACGAACAGCGGCAGCGACAGCGCCCCGACCAGAATATTGAGGCGGCGAAGACGGGCTGAATCCGGCCGCCGGTTGCGGCCGCTACTGCGAACAGCAATCCGCTGTGGCGCTGACGTGCCATCCTGCATGGCTGTGCGGGTGCCTATTTCCACGAAAGAGTGACCCGTTCGGGGGCCATTTTTTTCAGCGGCTCGCTGACGACGACCTTGCTGAAGTCGGGCATCACAGCGCCCGGAGGATGGTTGCCGCTCTCGAGGCGCCATGCGGAGTGGGTCTTGAGAATCTCGACCAGCCGGTCGTCGAGACGCACCCGGTAAACATAATCGGTCCAGATCGGGGCGAGCTCGTCCCGCTTCATGCCGACGGCGTCCGCCACGACCGTGATCGCGTCATCCGGATGTGCCTTCATCCAGACCTCCGCATCGATCAGTGCGGCGATGAACTTCTCGATCAGCGCGGGGTTGGCGTCCAGATAAGGCCTCATGACGACGATGTTGAACGTCTCGGAATAAGTGCCTGAAGTATCGAGCTCGGCGACGGCTTCGCCCAGGGCCTTCTTCGCGTTGGCGATGTGGGGCTCCCAGGTGTCGATCGCATCGATGCTTCCGGCTGCGAGCGCCGGCAGCATCTCCTGCGGCCGCAGGTTGACGAGGGTGACATCCTTGGCCGTCAATCCCGCCGATTTCAGCAAGGTCGCCGTGTAAACCTCGCTGCCGGTGCCGGCGGTGAATCCGATTCGCTTGTCGCGAAGATCCGCCCTGGTCTTGATGGCGGCCTTGGCCGTGACGACCGTCTTGAGGTCGGAATATTCCATGCCGGCGACGAAGGCGATGGGCTGGCCAGCCATCGCTGCAGCGGTGACCGGCGCCTCGGCCGTCGTCGCGATGTCGGCGCCGCCTCCGATCACGGTGTCCAGGCATTGCTTGCCGGACGTGAAGTTCGCGACCGTGACGTCCAGTCCGTTCTTTTCGAAGATTCCCTTCGATTTGGCGACGATCGCAAGGCCGGAGATCGGTCCGAGGTTTTGCGCAAGCCGGGCTTTGAGCAATTCCGCGGCCGAGGCGCAGCCTGGACTGATGGCAAGGCACCAAAGCGCAAGTGCTGCGATTGGGCGGACGGTGTTCCAGTGCATGACGATCTCCCTCGTGCCGCGCCCGGCGGCAGCCCCGATGCGACCGCGGAGACCGCCCTGAACGGTCCCGCCACAGACTCCCGCGTCCTCCCGGCCGGTCGCTTGAGGATCGGCCTATGTTGGCATGCTCGCCCGGCGCCACGATCTCGGGAAGCAATTAATCGACACGACGTTCGGGGACCGGCGTGTTGGAGTGTCAGCAAGGCGGCGCCGTCTCATCCTGACGGAACATCCGACCGCATGCTACATTGGGCCCGTCGCTCCCACGCTCACGGACCCCTCCCATGAAATACGAGCTCTATTACTGGCCCGAGATCCAGGGCCGCGGCGAATATGTGCGGCTGGCGCTGGAGGAGGCGGGTGCGGCCTACGTCGACGTCGCACGCGGCCCGCGCGGCAGCGGCGCCATGATGAAGATGATGGAGGCCCGCAAGGGCACGCCGCCCTTTGCGCCGCCGTTCCTGAAAGCGGGCAAGCTCGTCATCGGCCAGACCGCCAACATCCTGCTCTATCTCGGCGCGCGACATGGGCTCGCGCCGAAGACGGAAGCGGGTAAACTCTGGGTGCACCAGCTTCAGCTCACCATCGCCGATTTCGTGGTGGAGATCCACGACACCCATCATCCGCTCGGGCCATCGCTCTACTATGAGGACCAGAAACCGCCGGCCAAGAAGCGCACGGCCGCGTTCTGGGACGAGCGCGTGCCGAAATATCTCGGCTATTTCGAAGGGCTTCTCGACAGCAACGGCGGTGCCCATGTCACCGGTCGACGCTTGACTTACGTCGATCTCTCGCTGTTCCAGATCGTCGCCGGACTGCGCTATGCCTTTCCCAGGCGCATGAAAGCGTTCGAGAAGAATATCCCTGGTCTCGTCGGCCTGCATGACCGCGTCGCCGCACGGCCGAACATCAAGGCCTATCTCGCCAGCGATCGCCGCATTCCCTTCAACGAGCAGGGCATCTTCCGGCGCTATCGCGAGCTGGACGCCTAGGTCGCGCTATCCGGCAAAGTTGCGGCCGGGCACGCGAAAGGCCCGGTCGTCGGGACCGGGCGATCCATTGCAGAAAAGCTCGATCAGGCGAGCTGATCGATCCGGGTGCCCTGACCCGGCGGCAGCGGCGCCGGCGGCGTCGGCTGGTAGGTCGGGTCGTTGTCCTGGGTCTTGGTCTGGTCGTCCGGCTGCTTGGTCGTGTCGTAGCTCGGGACCACGATCGTGACAGGCGGCGGCGCAACGCTGGAAACGCTCATCCACGGATCCTCACAGATTGAACCTGATGACCCTGCCCTGCGAGGGACGAATGGTCCGTCAAGCCAATCGTTAAAATGCGAAGGGATCTGGTGGGTTGAATGACGTTTTCTCGCGCCAATCGTCCCGATGTCCCGGCGAGCCAGTGGCCTCTCCTCGTCATTGCGAGCGCAGCGAAGCAATCCAGAATCCCTCCGTGGAAAGACGCTGGATTGCTTCGCTGCGCTCGCAATGACGGAGTACGTGGTGGGCAGCGTCGCGATGCCCTCTGCACTCGGGGAAGGAGTGAAGGCAGCCCGGCCTACTCGTCCTTGGGCCGCGTGATCGCGATCGCGGCTTCCGTCTTGGTGCGGGTGCATTCCATGTTGAGGCGCTTGTAGCGCATGGTGATCTTGTCGCCGCGGAGCAGGCCCATGCGCTTCAGGCAGCGCGTGGCGCCGGTCGTGGTGTCGTCCTTGGTCACTGTGAAGATGATCGCGGCCGCGGAGGCCACGAGATCATAGAACTGCGGCGTCGGCTTGCGGTCGCCCTTGGCGTAGAGCTCGTTGGAATAGGCCTGTCCCTGAGAACGGCAGCCGAGCGACAGCTCCTTCGCCGCGGGATGGGTGAGGTAGATGATGTTGGCGGCCTTGAAGTTGACCTTCAGCCCGTCGATGCCGCCGGCAAGCTGCTTGGCGATGTCGTCGCACTGGTCGGCGCGCGCAGGCGCAGGCAGGGTCACAAGGCCGGTGATTGCAGTGGCGGCAATAATCGCGCCGCGGACGTGCAGTCTGGAAATCATGATGAAAAGCCCCTTGAGGGCGCGCATTCAACCGTCGCCGCGCGCGAAGCGCAAGGGGTGCAACCCGGCTCGACCGGGCACAACTCCAGCTATTGCAGGCAGGCGGCAAAAATGGCCGTCATGGCACCCAAATAAAGCACCGAATCGGGATGCCCCGGCCGCGCCAGGACGCCTTCCCTTTGTGGCAAAAAAGCTTAGAACGCTTCCATGCTGAGAGGCCCGCCAGGGCTGCAAAACCCGAGATCGCCCCATGAACGCTCCCACCGCCTTCCCCGACCAGTCCAAGCCCGTCCCGCCCTACAAGCACACCCCGCTGTTTCCGCTGGGCAAGGACGAGACGCCCTACAAGAAGATTTCGTCCGAGGGCGTCAGGGTCGAGAAGGTCTTGGGCAAGGACATGCTGGTAGTCTCGCGCGAGGCGCTGCGGGCGCTGTCGGAGGCGGCTTTCGGCGACATCAATCATTATTTGCGCCCGGGCCATCTGAAGCAGCTCCGCGCCATCCTGGAGGACGGCGAGGCCAGCCCGAACGACAAGTTCGTCGCACTGGATTTTCTGAAGAACGCCAACATCGCCGCCGGCGGCGTGCTGCCGATGTGCCAGGACACCGGCACTGCGATCATCATGGGCAAGAAGGGCTGCAACGTCATCACCGACGGTGAGGACGAGGCGGCGCTGTCGGAAGGCGCGCGCGATGCCTATTTGCGCCGTAACCTGCGCTACTCGCAGGTTGCTCCCTTGTCGATGTATGAGGAGAAGAACACCGCCAACAACATGCCGGCGCAGTGCGAGATCTATGCCGAGGGCGACGACGCCTACAAATTCATGTTCATGGCGAAGGGCGGCGGCTCCGCCAACAAGAGCTTTCTGTTCCAGGCCACGCCCTCGGTGCTGACCAAGGACCGGTTGCTGGCTTTCCTGAAGGAGAAGATCCTGACGCTCGGCACCGCCGCGTGCCCGCCTTATCACCTCGCCATCGTGATCGGCGGCACCTCGGCCGAGCTCTGCATGAAGACGGTGAAGCTCGCCTCCGCCCGTTATCTCGATGCGCTGCCGACCCACGGCTCGCCCGATGGCAACGCCTTCCGCGACGTCGAGATGGAGAACGAAATCCACAAGATGACGCAGTCGCTCGGAGTCGGCGCGCAGTTCGGCGGAAAATATTTCTGCCACGACGTGCGAGTTATCCGCATGCCGCGCCACGGTGCCTCGCTGCCGATCGGGCTTGGCGTGTCCTGCTCGGCCGACCGCCAGGTGCTCGGCAAGATCACCAAAGACGGCGTCTATCTCGAGGAGCTCGAGCATAATCCGGCGCAGTACCTGCCTGAGGTCGAAGAGGCGCTCGGCGGCGAGGTGGTCAAGATCGACCTCAACCAGCCTATGAAGGACATTTTGGCGACGTTCTCGAAATATCCGATCAAGACGCGGGTCTCGATGACCGGCACCATGATCGTCGCGCGCGACTCTGCACACGCCAAGCTGCGCGAGCGGCTGGAGAAGGGCGAGCCGCTACCCGACTATTTCAAGAACCATCCGGTCTACTACGCCGGCCCGGCCAAAACGCCCGAGGGCTACGCCTCCGGTGCGTTCGGTCCGACCACGGCGGGCCGCATGGATTCCTTCGTCGACCAGTTCCAGGCCGCCGGCGGCTCGATGGTAATGGTCGCAAAGGGCAACCGCGCACCTGCCGTGCGCGAAGCTTGTAAAAAATATGGCGGCTTCTATCTCGGCTCGATCGGCGGCGCGGCGGCGAACCTCGCCGAGCACTGCATCAAGAAGGTCGAGGTGCTCGAATATCCCGAGCTCGGCATGGAAGCGATCTGGCGCATCGAGGTCGTCGACTTCCCGGCGTTCACAATCATCGATGACAAGGGGAACGACTTCTTCAAGGAGTTGAATCTGGGCTGAGGCGGCACTCTGGCGCCGTCATTCCGGGGCGCGCCTCTTGGCGCGAGCTATGATGCGCAATTGCGCATCTGAGAATCCATCGGGCTTCAATGTTGGTGGAAGAATGGATTCCGGGCCTGCATGCTGCGCATGCATCCCGGAATGACAGGCAGGTGGAGTAGCTCTACGCCCGTGCTCCGGTGAACGGGAAACTGCCCATCGGGCCGATGCCCATCTCGCCGTTGATGCTGTCGCCGGAGACCGTGCCGGTGAATTCGAGCGTCAGCGGCATCGGATTGGTGATCGAGACTTTCCAGGAGACGTTGTCGCCGCTGACGGTGCCGTCAAAAATCTCGGCGGTATTGCCGTCCGCGTCCAGCGTGCCCGTGAGCGTGCCGCCGCCTTGCTTCAGGCTCAGCGTTGCTTGGCGCTCGCCCATCGGCGTCGTCATGGTCAGATTCCAGTTGCCGTCCACGGCCATTCGCGTCTCCCGAACATTGTCGCGGCCGGTTGCGACGATCCGCAACCAGTCCCGGGCCGAGCCTATAGCGCAACTCGGCTCGCGCGCCTAACGTCGTGTCAGCGGCAATCAGGCGCGGGCGGCGGCGCGGCGGCGATTGGTGACGACGAGCCGAAACACCACGTACTGCACGGCAAAGGCCAAAACCTTGGCGCCGCCCGCGATCACCGAGATATAGAACGCCCACAGCTTCAGATCGCCGGTCGAGGCGACGATGATCGTGCCGGCACCGAGGGCGAACATCAGCGCGGCCCAGGCATAGCCCGCAGCGGTGACATAATCCGGCGCGGTCTCGACCACCATCGGCGGCATGTAGCGCAGCATCCAGCCGCGCTTGAGCATGATCGCGCCGATCGCAAAATGCGCGATCGCGGGCTTGGCCAGCATGAAGCGGGGATCGTTGGTCAGCAGCGTCACCGTGCCGAGCACGACGACGAGCGCGACGCTCGCATAGGTCATGTAGCCGAGCTCGCGCCCCTTGACGCGGGCAAAGATCACCTGGGCGATCGCGCCGGCGACCGCCACCGACGTCGCCACGATGACGTTGTCGGTGATCAGATAGATCACCAGGAAGACGATAGCCGAAAGGAAGTCGGAGGCGAGGCGGGCGAATACGTCCTTCATCGTCGGTCCTGTCTCACGGGGCTTCCGGCAGCGCGGCGGCCTGCGCACCATACTTGATCTGACGATATTCGGGATACCATTTGGTAAAATAGATCGCGCTGTTGCGGGCGGCGAAGGCGACCGCGAGGCCCGACCACACCGGCAGGCCCGGGAAGTAGAGCAGCGCGATGTTGGCGGCCATCATCAGCAGCGCGGCCACGGTCCATGCCGCGGTGATGACGTAGTTGGCGGTGAGGAAGCCGGGCATTGCCGCCGTCTCGGCCGGAACGGACTCGATCGCGTATTGCAGCGTGAAGGGCCGGCGCGCCAGCATCGAGCCGAGCGAGATGACGAAGATGCCGATATCGACCGAGAGCTTGACGCCGAGCGTGCCGAGCGTGGGGTGCAGCACGAGGAAGAGGCCGATGCCGGCGAACAGGATCGCCGAGCCCGCGGCCAGGATTTTCACCGAGCGGCCGCGGGCAACATCGATCGCGATCGTGGCGAGACAGATCGCGGAGCCCGCGAACACGCTGATCGTGGCCGACGTCATGAACATCAGGAAAGTGTAGACGCCATAGGGGGCAAGGATCAGGAAGATCGTCATGGTCGCCTCGGTCGCACCAATCTTTACGGTGTCAAGATTGATAGTTCAGCGCCGGCGCCGGGTCAAGCAAAATCTTTACAGTGTCAAAATGACGTGAATGACCTGTAAAAACTCAATTGTCGCAATGGCTTGTTCTGACATCTCCTCCGCCATGGCGGCCCAGGGGAGGCGCGACAGGATGGTCAGCGCGGAGGCGATCAGAACGCCGATGGTCAGGTAGATGCTGCCGCCGCGGCAGATCGTGAATTTGCGCGAGCCCGGCTTTGCGTACATGCCGAGCGGATGCAGCAGCCGCGACAGCAGAAGCACGCCCATCAATACGTGAATGCGCAAGGCCGATGCGCCTGACATTTCGAGCAGCGCGACCATCAGCGTGATGATGGGGACGTATTCCATGAAATTGCCATGGGCCCGGATCGCGCTGCGCAGGTTTTCGTTGCCGCCATCGTCAAAGGCGGCCCTGCTGCTCCATCGCAGCCGAATGACTTGCAGCGCGAGTGCGGCGTAGATCAGCGCGAGGATGGCGAGATAGTTCGCGGTGATCGAAGGCATATGCATGCGAGATCTCCTCTACCCGTCATTCCGGGCGGCGCGAAGCGTCGAACTGCGGTGCGCAATTGCGCACCTGAGAATCCATCGGGCGGCAAGTTATGTGGCGAAATGGATTCCGGGTTCACGCTTCGCGTGCCCCGGAATGACAGGCCGGTGCGCTAATCCGCTCCCACCCAATTGCCGTGGAAGCCGTCGGGCACGCGATGGCCGAGCTGCACCAGCGCGGCGGGGCCGGCCTCGATGTCGGTGGCGTTGAACACGGCGAGGTCGCTGCGGTTCTCCCGTGCGCGCCAGACCACCGCCAGCAGCCAGCCGTCGCCTTCCGCAGCATCCCTCGATCGTTCGACGAACACAGGCTCGGAGACGGTGTCGCCCGCCGGGAGCAGATACTGCCCGAGCCGCTTGCCGGCACCGTCGACATGAACGATGCCCGATAGCGCGCCGAACATCGGCAGACGCGGATTGGCGCAGGCGTACCAGCCGTGACGGCTCTTCAAGCCGGCGCGCCGATCGTCAATGCGCGGAAATTCGCCAGTGAGATCGTCCAGATAAGTTTGCTGAAAGCGGTCGGTATCGCCAGAGAGGTCGAAGCTCCAGCGGCAGTGGCGGGCGCGCGATTTCTCCGGATCCGTCGGCCGTCCATCGGGATGGGGAAACAGCGGCGCTTGCTCGAATTGCATGACGTCGGCGATGATGCGGTCGCCGTCCTCCCACGCGTTCATGACGTGGAAGACGTAGCAGGCCTGGGCGCGGAACCAGACGATGTCCTTTGCCGTGCCGTTGCGCTTCATCACGCCGACATAGGCGCCTTTCTCGGGCTCCCAGGCATAGGGCGGCTTGCCGCTCATCGCGCGCTCCGTGCTGCCGGTGAGGGGCAGGATCGGAAACAGCACGTGATGTTCGGTGACGATGAAGTCGTGCACCATGCTGGCATAGGGCGTCTCGAAGCGCTCGAAGCGCGTGACCTTGCCGCCCGCGTCGATCGATCCGTAGGAGAGGGCAGGGGTCAGCGGGCCCGCCGCATTGTAGCCGAAGAACACCAGCTCGCCCGTGACAGGATCGACCTTCGGATGCGCGGTGAAAGGGCCGGCAATGCGGCTCTGGTAATTGCAATAGCCGCGCGTCGCCAGCGTGCCCGGCTCGATCTCGGTCGGCAGATGTCCTTCTTCAAGCGCGAGCAGCTTGCCGGCATGGAAGATGATGTTGGTGTTGGCGACGCCGCCGTCGGTCAGGTTCGTGGGCGCATCCGGCAACCTGCGTCCAAAGCCGCCGAACAGCGCGCGGCCGGCATCGTGCTCGGCGAGCCATTTCGGGGTGCGGACCCAGCGATTGCGGTAGGAGGCGCGTCCCTCCTCCAGATGGAAGGCGTGCAGCATGCCGTCGCCGACGAACCAGTGGGCGCCGGGGGAATCGAACTGCGGATTGGGCCCGTTGCGATAGAGCGTGCCGTTCAGCTCGCGCGGCAATTCGCCGACGATCTTGAGAAAAGGCGCGTCCGCCTCGAACGGGATGGGAGCGATATTGTTGCGGCGCTCGGCGGTCACGTCATGATGCACGGCGTATCCCTCGCTATCTTTACATCGTAAAGATGCATAGAGCCAGGCGCGGCTTCCGTCAAGTGAAATCTTTACACTGTCAATATTGCGTCATATAGCTTGCAAATGGCCAAGAGCGATACCAGGGGCGACACCAAGGGCGGAACGGCACGTAGGCCGCGCAGCCCCCAACGGACATCACAGGCATCTCGTGCCGCGCGCCGCCCGGCAGCAGCGAAGACCGAGACGCCGTATCATCATGGCGCCTTGCGCGAGGCACTGCTGCAGGCGGCCGAACGGGTGCTGGAGCGCGATGGGCTCGCCGGCCTGACGCTGCGCGCGGTGGCGCGCGAGGCCGGCGTCTCGCATGCCGCGCCGACCCATCATTTCGGAGATCTCACCGGCCTCGTCAGCGAGCTCGCGGCGATCGGCTTTCGCCAGTTCAATGCAGCGATGGCCTCGGCTTGCGATACGGCCACCTCGCCGCTGGAGCGGGCCCTGGCGCGGCCAAAAGCCTATGTTGCCTATGCCCAGGCGCATCCCGGCATGTACGGGTTGATGTTCCGCACCGAGCGGCTCGACTATTCGAGGCCCTCGTTGCACGAGGCTGCGGAATCCTCCTTTGCCGGGCTTGCCAATGCCATCAGCGCGATGCGGCAGGAGCCGATCAGCGGCAACGCCCTGACTATCGAGCAGGGTGCCGCGATCGCGCGGGCCTGGTCGATGGTGCATGGTTTCACCATGCTGCTGCTGGACGGGCGGCTCGAGGATATCCTGGAGCGGCTGCCCGCAGGCACCACGGCAGAGCAGCTTCTGGAAGCGATCCTGAAGTCGACGGTGGCTGCCAGGATGCCCTCAGGCACCTGATCGAGCGAAACGTTCGATGCCACGGAACTCGCGGCGCTGCACATTGTTCACTGTGGGCAAGCATCAAACGATACAGGGATAGGCCTGACAGCGGGGCGGAATCGTTCTAGAAGAGCGGCTTCGCTCGGGCTCAAGCAGCCTCGTCCGCGTCCTCTTGACACCTGATCATGCCAGTCATCGCTCCCCGCAAAGCCTATCGCGTCGGCCGTTCCAAGACCGGACTTGGCCTCTTCGCCACCATGCCGATCAAGAAGGGCACAAGGATCATCCGTTATTTCGGTCCGATCCTGGACTCCCGCATCCCTGAGCACGACGAGATCGAGAACAAATATCTGTTCGAGCTCAACAACCGCTGGACCATCGACGGCTCGGTGCGCAAGAACCTCGCGCGCTATATCAACCATTCCTGCCGGCCCAACGCCGAATCCGACGTGCGCCCGCGCGAGCGGAAAGTGTACATCCGCGCCATCAAGAACATCGAGCCGGGCGACGAGATCAATTACGATTACGGCACCGATTATTTCAAAGCCTATTTGAAGCCGATCGGCTGCAAGTGCCCGTCCTGCGAAAACAAACGCAAGAAGCAGCGCGCCGAAGCCCGGGCCGAACGCGCCAAGGTGAAGGCGCGCGCGGAGCGCAAGGCGCAGAAGGCCGGTGCAAAAACCACCGCGGCGAAAAAGAAGAAGCTGAACGGCAAGCATTTTGCCGGCAAGGTCGGCCGCGCGAAGGCGTAGTTACCGCCGGGCGGCTGGCTCTCACATCAGTTCCCCTGATTGGTCCTCAGGCTGCAACTGCTCCATCCGCAGTGGCGAGGACATTTACGTGAGCTGCCAGCCCGTCGGGCAAAACACCCTGTCGAGCCGCGCCTTCAAGGGCGTTTCCCGATCGACACGACGTACGGCGGGGAGCAGCTTGCCACACGCGCGGATATCGTAGGGTGGGCAAAGCGAAGCGTGCCCACGACAACCGGAGTGGTGGGCACGGCGCCTTGCGCCTTTGCCCACCCTACGGCATCGCACGTTGCAGCGCGTGCGGGACACGAGCGCTTCACGCCGCCACTGCACCGCCGCTCTTGCGCAGCCCCAGATATTGCAGCTCGGCGAACACGCCGGTCGCGATCGCCTGCGCCACGACCATGAGTTCGCCGAGAAGGTTCGGCGACACCGCGCCCGAGAACAAGAGCGCGATGCTGCCGACTGTCCAGGCGGCGTTGCCGACCACGACCAGCAACACCAGCGGCCTCAGGACCGCTGTGCGCGAGGCGAGCCAGCCGACCAGCGCGGTGTAGGCGATCAGGAACAGACCGGTTTCGCGCAGCAGCGCCTCGGGCAGGTTGAACAGGGTGGCAAATGCGCCTGCACCAAAAGTGAAGCCGAGTGCGGCGACGCCGCTGAAGACGGCGTCGGCGAGCAGGGCGCGGCGCAGGAAGGTGGATGCGTCGATCATCAGAAGTCTCCTAGGTTGGGGTGGCTTGGGGAACTCAATGCCTGCAGCGCCACCAGGCGCGGAGCAGGCGGGCGAGGCGGGACGGGCAGAGGCTCCTGCCGACGCTGTGCTCGAAGGCCGTGACATGTGCGACGACATAGTCGCCGGTCGAATGCACCAGCGGCTCCGGCATGTTGAGGCTGCGCGCCAGCATCCGGGTCGCGAGCGTCATCGCCCAGGGAAGAAGGTGGTCTGCAAGGGTGCGGTAGAGCAGCAGCGCGATCATGGTCATTCTCCTGTGCTCGGGAAGATGCGCTGGCCGGCGGCCCAATTCGATTACCTCGCGGGTAATGGAACGGGTGAAATACGCATGGTAGGTTTTGGACCATGAACGCACATGCATCCACGGCACGCGCCGAATCCAGCCAGCCGATCCATATCGGTGATCATTTGCGCGAATGGCGGCAGCGCCGCCGCATGAGCCAGCTCGACCTCGCCAGCGAGGCGGAGATTTCGGCGCGGCATCTGAGCTTCGTCGAAACCGGCCGCGCCGCGCCCTCGCGCGACATGGTGCTGCGGCTCGCCGAGCGCCTCGATGTGCCCTTGCGCGAACGTAACGTGCTGCTGGTCGCCGCAGGCTTTGCGCCGGCCTTTCCGCAGCGCTCGCTGGAGGATCCCGCCTTGAAATCAGCCCGCCAGGCGATCGACCTCGTCCTGAAGGCGCATGAGCCAAATCCGGCGCTGGCCTATGACCGGCACTGGAACCTGGTCTCCGCCAACCGCATGGTGGCGCCGCTGCTCGCCGGCGTTCCGGAGCGGCTGCTGGCGCAGCCTCTCAACGTGCTCCGGCTCGCCTTTCATCCGGAGGGACTGGCGCCACGCACGGTCAATCTCGCGGAATGGTGCGCGCATCTGCTCGAGCGTTTGCACCGGCAATGCGAGGCGACGGCCGATCCCGAGCTCATCAAGCTCTATCACGACCTCAAGAGCTATCCCATTCCGGCGCGCTCGGGGCCGCTGTCCGGCGACAATGTCGCCATTCCCTTCAAGCTGCGCCAGAATGGAGAGATACTAAGTTTCTTCTCCACCACCATGGTGTTCGGTACGCCCGTCGACATTACCCTGTCGGAGCTGGCGCTGGAGACGTTCTTCCCGGCAGACGAGCGCACCGCGGAGCGGCTCAGGCAGATGGCCGCGGCCATGACCTAGTTGCCTTCATGCGTGACCCTTGCCTCGGGGCGGGTTCGGCTTATCTTGGAGCAAACCCGCACCGCCCAAGGAGGCGCTCATGAGCACCCTCAAACCGCTCCAGATCGATGTCGTCTCCGACGTGGTGTGCCCCTGGTGCTATATCGGCAAGCACCGGATCGAGAGCGCGCTCGCGCTTGTGCCCGACGTTCCGGTCAAGCTGAACTTCCGTCCGTTCTTTCTCAATCCCTGGGTGCCGCGCGAGGGCATCAGCCGCGAGGATTATCTCACCACCAAATTCGGCTCGGTCGAGGCCTATAAGGGCATAGCGGGGCGCGTCGTCGCTGCGGCAAGCGAAGAGGGCCTCGTCTACAAGCCCGAGCTGGTCGCACGTCAGCCCAACACGACCGATTGCCATCGCCTGATCCTGTGGGCGGAGGCGATCGGCAAGGCGCCGGAAATGAAGCAGCGGCTGATGGAGCTGTATTTCCGCGATGGCGGCGATCTCACCGATGTGAACGTCCTGATCCAGGCGGCCGCCGATGTCGGCCTCGATGCCGACGACGTGTGCAAGCGCCTTGCCACCGACGAGGACGTCGCGCGTGTGTCGGCCGATGCGCAGGAGGCCGCCGACAAGGGCATCTCCGGCGTGCCGACCTATGTCTTCGCGCAGAAATACGCCGTTTCCGGCGCGCAGGATCCGAACCTGCTCGCCCGCGCCATTCGCCAGGTGTCGGCGGAGATCAACGCGCAGGCGGCGGAGTAGCGTCGGCTCGGTTGCGGAGCAGATGGACCGCGCGGCGCGCGACCTCGCGCGCATAGCTGCGTGTGCTGAGCGCCGCATGAATGAGCGGCACCATCGGACCATGTCGTCGCAGCGGGATCAGCACGTCGCCAATCGCAAGGCGGTCGCGCCAGATCGGGTTGATCATGGGATGGTCGGCGCTCGCGGTCGAATCCGCACTTGCGATGGTCGGATCTGCGCAGAGATGACGAGTCAGATCGAGCGTGAGCTGCACGCCCGGTGAATATTTTGCGAAGCGCTCGTCGATGCCGAGCTTGAAGAAGAAGGCGCGGTCCTGGTGGCGCAGCACGATGCCGGCCGCCACCGGAATTGTCCCGGCGCGCAAGCTGACGATCTCGCATTGCGCGGTCTCGGCAAGCGCAGGGACGGCGCGGCGGATGAAGGCCGCATCGCCCGTGTCCTGAAGCAGAGCGGTGCCGCGCTTGCCCTTCCAGCCGCTGGCCTCGAGTTGCAGGAAAATTTCGAGCGCGGGCCCGATCTCCTCGACCTTGCGCGCGACGTCGAAGCTGATCGCGCCATGTTCGGCCAGGCGACGACGCTGCCGGCGCAGCTCCTTGAGCCGCTTGGCACCGAGCGCCGCGTGCAGCAGCCTGTCGCCATCCTGTGTTGCATCGAGACTGGCACGGACATGGGAGCCGAGCACGCGCGGCCTCAGGCCGGCCCGGCCGAGCGCTTCCTTGATCGCGCCCATCGCGGCGCCATCAAGCGCAACGTCGCGCAGAACCAGCGCATGCGCACCAGCTTCGCGTGCCCGCTGCAGTAGGCCTGTCGCGGCCTCGGCCGGGACGTCGCGGTCGATCAGCGGACTGCACAGCGTGCCATAGGGATGCGCGTTCACCAGTGCGGGCAGGGGGATCTTGCAGGCCCGCCAGAGCGAGACCACCGGCATCAAGCCGATCAGTCGCCTCGAGGCGCCGGCGCGTACGGGCAAGGCCGAGGCACCGATACGGCCGCGCGCGGTTGCGCTGACGGCGAGCTCCCAAGCGGGCAAATAATAGCCGTTCGGCTCGACCGCCCGCTGCGCAAGCGCGCGCCACTGGCCGGGCTCGATGGCTGTGAGCGGGACGAGCGCAGCCGTTGCATCCTCTGCCGATGCCGGATTGATCGCAGCCTGGTGCGCGATGTCGACCACGTCACGTCGTCCCCGTTCACGCTGGCTCAGCCGGCGTTAGAGGTCATGCTTAGCGCAAAGATTGGAAAATACCGTTGGGAAACGCGTTCAATTCGAGCGGTATTGTTAACCTCTCATTCACCATCGAGGGTCGCGCCGAGGGCGTCAGTGTCACTGGTCGCGGGGTATGAAGTGATCGCGAGCGCTTGCGCGGCCGCCATCGGCGGTGTCCGTAATGGCGATATCGATGTCGCGCGAGGTCTGCGCTAGGTGGGCCGGGTCGACCTGCACCGACAGGCGGATCTCGCGGGTCTGATCCTGCCCGACCTCGATGACCGGCCTGTGATCGGGGCCGGCTGCGATGCCGGCGACGCGAACGGTCGCGCCCGGCAAACCCGAAACATCGAGTGCGAACGATCGCGCTGCGCCCTTGTTGAGGATGCGCACGGTGTAGTCATTGCGCACACCGCCATCCGAGAGCTGAACGAACAGCGGATTGCGCTCATGCAGCACGTTGACGTCCATCGTTGCGCGCGTGGCGAGGGTATAGAGCATGACGCTCCCGACGACGGCGATGGCTGCGGCATAGATCAGAGTGCGCGCGCGGATCAAGCGGTAGATCGGCGCCTTGCCGTCGCGGCGGCGCTGCATGTTGATGTCGGTGTCGTAGCCGATCAGGCCCGTAGGCCGGCCAATCTCACGCATGACGTTATCGCAGGCGTCGATGCACAGGCCGCACTGAATGCAGCCGAGCTGGATGCCGTGGCGGATATCGACTCCGGTGGGGCACACATTGATGCATTGGTGGCAGTCGACACAGTCACCGGCGAGATCGCCATGGGCGCGAGCGGCTTCGGCCTTCTTCACTGACATGCGCGGTTCGCCGCGGTCGCGACGATAGGTGACGTTGAGGGCCCACTCGTCGGTCAGCGCCGCCTGGATGCGCGGCCATGGGCACATATAGATGCAGACCTGCTCGCGGGCATGCCCGGCGAAGAGGTAGGTCGTTGCGGTCAGGATGCCGATCCAGAGATAGGCGACGAACGGGGCCTGGAAGGTGGCGAGATCCTTCACCAGCGTCGGAGCGTCGGCGAAATACAGAACCCAGGCGCCGCCAGTCCACCAGGCGATCATGATCCAGAGAAAGTGCTTCAGCGCGACCTTGCGGATGTGAGCGAGCGACCAGTAGCGCTTGTCACCTTGCATGCGCTCGCGCCGGTCGCCCTCAACCCAGCGCTCGACGGCGTAGAACAGGTCGGTCCACACCGTCTGCGGGCACATGTAGCCGCACCACAGCCGGCCGGCGAGGGCATTCATCAGGAACAGCGTCATTGCCGCGATGATGAGGAGACCGGTGAAATAATAGACCTCCTGCGGCCACAGCTCGATGAAGAAGAAATAGAAGCGGCGATGCGGAAGGTCGATCAGCACGGCCTGGTCAGGCAGGCCGGACCCGCGATTCCAGCGCACGAACGGTAGCAAGTAGTAGGTTCCGAGCGTGACGCAGAGGATCGCCCATTTAATGCGGCGGAACAGGCCGTGCACCGATTGCGGATAGACCTTCTTGCGCTTTTCGTAGAGAGGCCCTTCGATGAAGGTATCGTCAGTCATGGCAGCCTCCCCGCGTCGCGTTTGCGAAACGCCTCAGTCCGGTGCGCAGAAGAGGCGGTACAATGTCTCCAGCACCAGGCGTGCTTCCCGGCTCGCAAGGCTGTAATATATCGTCTGTCCCTCCCGCCTGGTTTTGACCAGGCTCAAAGCGCGCATCTTTCCGAGATGTTGGGATAGTGCCGCCGAGGAAAGGCCGGCGATGTCGGCGAGCTCACCGACGGATTTCTCGCCGTCCAGCATGTTGCAAAGAACCAGGAGCCGCTTCGGATTGCCCATGGCGGTGAGGAGGCGGGAGGCCTCGTCAGCCTTCTCCTCCAAAGCGACCAATTCCTGATTTCGGGGCTTGCGTGCCATGGCTGCGCTATATATTAGTATATTCGAAAATAAGAAGCAACGGAATTAAGAGATATCCTGTGCCCATGCCATAGGGCTCACACCGATTCCGGAGGATCAAAATGAGCGTCACCCATTTCACGCCGGTCGCCTCGCTGCTGGGCGGCGCGCTGATCGGTCTGTCCGCCGTGCTCTTGATGTGGGCGACGGGACGGATCGCCGGCGTCAGCGGCATCGCGGCGCGGTTGTTCCCGCCCTACGAAGACCGTGAGTTCGCCGGCCGGCTCGCTTTCGTTGCCGGCCTCATTGCTGCACCCTTGGTGGTGCGGCTCGTGACCGGAAGTCTGCCGGAGCAAACGATCGCCGCGGGGGTGCCGGCGCTGATCGTTGCGGGGCTGCTGACCGGCTTCGGGTCGGTGTGGGGCAGCGGCTGTACGTCCGGCCATGGTGTCTGCGGCCTGTCGCGACTCTCGGTGCGCTCGCTGGTGGCGACCGCGACCTTCATGGCGGCCGGCATGGCCACTGTTTTCGTGATACGGCACTGGAGCTGAGACGATGGCCATTCTCGTTCAATTCGCGATCGGCCTCGTCTTCGGGCTTGGTCTCATCGTGTCCGGCATGGCGAACCCGGCAAAGGTCTTGAATTTTTTGGACGTCGGCGGGATCCCCGCGGGGACGTGGGACGGGAGCCTTGCGTTCGTGATGGCCGGTGCGGTCGCAGTGACCTTCGTCGGATTCAATCGCGTCCTGAAGCGTGCGCGGCCGTTTTTTGCCGCTCGCTTCTATGTGCCGACGCGGACCGATATCGATCCCAGAATTGTCGCGGGTCCCGCCATCTTCGGCATTGGCTGGGGAATGGCAGGCTTCTGCCCCGGGCCGGCATTGACCGCGCTCGGTTTCGGCTCGGCGTCTGCCTTCATCTTCGTCGCGGCGATGTGTGCCGGCATGGTGCTCGCCCGCTTCATCGCTCATTTGCCGTCGCTGACGCGCTACGCCACGCCAGCCGATCCGCTCGAAACCTGAAATCAACAGAGAGTAGCGTCATGGACAAGAATTATCCCGCGATCACCAGGCAGATCTCCGCCAATATGAAAAAGCTCCGCAACGACATTCCCGACACGATGAAGGGATTTGCCGCGCTCGCCCAGGCGGCCACGCGTGACGGCGCGCTGGACAAGAAGACCAAGGAACTGATTGCGCTTGCGCTCGGTGTTGCCGCCCATTGCGACGGCTGCATCGGCTTTCACGCCGAAGCGCTGGTTAAGCTCGCTGCGTCACGCGAAGAGATCGAGGAAGTGCTGGGCATGGCCGTCTATATGGGCGGCGGGCCATCGCTGATGTATGCTGCGGATGCGATCGCCGCATATGAACAATTTCAGCAGCAGATGGTCGCTGCCTGATCCGATCCGGCGTCAAGTCGAGCGAACAGACCGGGCGAAGTTGTTCGCCCGGTCCCGTCCCGTCCTATTGCGCTGCTTACCAGCGATCGTCGCCGACTCCGACGCCCACGCTGACACCGGGCGCGCGAATGCCGACGCCGGCGCGCGGGCCGTCATCCCAATCACGGTAGGTGCGGCGCTCGTAATAGCGTTCGCGCGGCATGCGCGCGTAGGAGTCGCGCACGATCACGCGAGCGCCGCCGTGGGTGCGGTAGCAATTGCCGGCGTCATCGCAGACGAGCCGGACCTCCTGAATGAGATCGGGGCTGGTGTATTCGCTGGTCGTATAGAGATCCGCAGCCTTCGCGCCGCTCCCCGCCGCCAGAGCGCCGACACCGGCCAGCAGTGCAATCGTGATCATCCTCATCCTGTCCTCCTCCGAAACTGCCCTCGGCGGTAACAAGAATGAGAGACCGCGATCGTTCCGGCTGAATTTCAGGTTTTTCCCGGAACCGGATTGTCGTGCGGCGTGAAGTTTCGCTAGATCGGCTGGTAGGCTTCCGACCCGCAGATATCATCTGCTTCCGCGCGCCGCCGGTCGATGATCTTCCCGCCCGATATCGTGACGATGTAGGTCTGGGTGCCCAGTGCCGAGCCGGTGGCGGAGGTGAGGTTCGCGCGGACGCAGGCCGTCCAGCCCGATCCGCGGACCTCGTGATGGGGCAGGGCGACCTGTACCTCGCGCGGATAGGATGTGTTGAGAAAGACCACGTCAATCTGCTCGCGGACCACGCGCTTGACATCCGGCGGCGGCTCGGGCGGCGGCTGTTCGGCCTCCTTGATGCGCATGAACTCGGGCACTGGCGCGCGGCTGTCGGCAAAGCCGCACGCACCGAGCGCGAGCACGCAGGCAAGCAGCGGCACATGAGCAACAATCCGCAACATTCGTGAAGGTCCCCCGCGGGCCAACAGATAGGCGCGAATTCGAACGGAACGAAGTCCTGCCCGATCAACATTTGCTGAAGGGCTGGGGTGCGCCGCGTTAGCTATGATTCGTCGCAGGCGCAGATGGGCGGCGGCCAGCGCCATTCGAACGAGGCCGACGAAAGGCCCAAGCTGGGGTAGAGACCCCGGCGGTTCAGGCCTTGCCCTTCAGCTAGGTGATCGCGCTCGATGCCGCTGGAATGGCCCGGCGAAGTCCGGATCACAAATTGATGCTTGCGTGCGGGTCGTGCGAACCGTCATTCACATCCTGCGCGCTATTGCACGAAGGCGAGGCCGACACGCCTGCCGTTTCGCCACACCGCGCGGCAATGCCGCACGAAATTGTCGCATGAAATCGACAGCGTGAACGAGGGCGGCAATAAACCAGGATTTTCAAGGTCGATCGCGGCACCGCGGTCCGAGATGTTGCGCACCGTGCAAGCCAGGCCGCTGCCTTCAAAGGTGACCGTACCACCCTTGAAAACCCGATGACGTTGCGTTGCACGCTTCTCGATCATCCGCGTTGGTCCATAGTGACGATTGTGAAATAGCGCATAGAAATTGCGTTGATCTAAACTCAATACTGGCGCTACTTGCAGGGCGCTTAAGATTTCGTTTACGACGTTGAGGCGGCGAGTTACTCCGCCGTGTTTATCCCGCAAGCCTTTCCTTTATGGCGTTACGCGCCCATGGAGATTCCGAATGAAGACCAAGCTTTTCCTTTTGTTCGCCGCAGCGCTCTCTTTGACATCGATGCCGGCCCACGCCGTCAAGTGGGATCTCTCGACCATGACCTGCAAGCAGTTCCTCGAGAGCGGCGAGGACAACATCGCCGTCGTGCTGACCTGGATGGACGGCTGGTACAAGGGCGACGAGGACAACGCCATCATCGACACCGAGGTCTTCATCGAAAACGCCAAGAAGTTCGGAGCCTATTGCGGAAAGAATCCGACCGTCAGCGTCGTCACCGCGGCCGACGAAATTCTCGGCAAGTAATCCTTGAAGTAATTCTTGAAGCGAGCGGGCCGAGGCGTGATTGCGATCGCGCCTCGGCTCTCGCTTCGATATCATTGGCACGGAGAGCCGCGGTGCGCCTTGCGCGCACGCGGCTCTCTTCGTTTCGGATGATGCTCAGCCCGGCAGCATCGCGAACGCGCTCGACACCATCGCGACCTGCTTGTTGTCGCTGGCGGAGAGCAGGGTGACGCGACCGAAGCTCATGGTGCGTCCCAGTCGCACCACGCGCGCATCCGCCAGCACATCCGACGAGGCGACCGCGCGCATGAAATGCGTGGTCTGGTCCACCGTCGTCATCGGACGATAGCCCTTGTTGGCGGCGAGGTTCGCGATCACCATCGCGGTGTCGGCCAGCGCCATCAAGGCCTGGCCGCAGACAACGCCCCCGTTGCGGCATAGCTTCTCCGAGAACGGCATGCGGAGCAGCGCGCCAGGCTGCCAGTCCGGCACATCGGCCGGTGGCGTGTGCTCGATGCGCTCGACGGAGAGGTTGAGATCCTGGACCCAGGGCGCAAAGACCTCGCCGAGGATGCGTCTGGCCTCGGCGATGCCGAACTCGGCTTCAGGCTGTGATGGCATTGCGTTCGTTTCCTCCTGTGTTGCCCGATGTTTCGTCCACTCTGCGCGCTTGGGCGCGGTGACGTCACTGCTGCGGTCGGCTTGAAAATGCCTGACTTCGCCCGATATGATGCCATGCTTGGGAGCGGGTGGACGATGTTGCGTCGATGTGTCCTGATATTTTGCTTGGCCGCGCTCGGCCTGGCGCTGAACGGCTGCACCAAATGCGGTCCGATTTGGGACGACTGGCTCCATGAGCCGAAATCGTGCAGGTCGGATCGGCTCTAGCGGGCTGAAGCGGGGCCCGGCGCTGCGCAGAGGGGCAGGGTGTGGTATCCGCCCTCCATCCACGATCAAGGAGTGAGTGATGAAGCTTTTCCGTATGGCGGCGGTGCTGGCGCTGGTGGCTGGACCGGCCTTCGCGCAGGATGGGGCGGCACCCCATATCAATCTGATGGCTGATGGCCCGCCCAAGACCGATGATGAGAAGGCTGCGGATGCTGCGCGTGAGAAGGCCTACAAGGAAACGCTGAAGAAGATTCCGGATGCCAAGGCGTCCAACGATCCCTGGGGCGGGATGCGCGCCGACCCGCCGAAGCAGCCCGCGCCGAAGACTTCGGCCGTCACCAGCGCGCCCAAGAAGCCCAAGGCCGGGACGGCCGCCAACTGACCGCGCTCCCGGAGGCGGTTGGCGCCTCCGGCGGGACTCGCCTTTGCCTGGTAGCGATCCTACATCCTTCGCAGTGTAGCGTTGAGGAGGCAGGACATGGCGGATCGTCCGCGGGACCTCGCCGAGCGGATGGCGCGCCGGCGCAAACCGGCCGCCAGAGCGAGCGAACCGGCCGGCGACGGCTATCTGCGCGAGAGCTTCACCCTGCCGCGCGCCGCGGCAAGAGCAAGGGCGCAGGCCTTTTTCGCGCGCTATCCGAAAGCCGGTTACATGAGCGAGGTCGAAACCTGGCGCGAATTGCCCGGCGGCGACATCGAATTCACCATGCGGCGGTTGCCCAGCGCGGACTAGTCGTCTCGGTTTCGGTCAACCCGGCCGGTTCACGCCGTCTTGCCCGATCGCCTTCAGTTCCCGATCGATGCGTAACTGCACCCGACGGATGGCCAAGAGGTCGATCTTCGTCTCGGTCTTACCTGTCTTGGTCTCGTCGCCGATCCGGAACTGCCATTGCCACACACCCGGGATCGCCGTCTTTGCAACCGTGAACTCTACGCCCCTGTGATTCATGGTCACCTCCACGATTCACCTATCCATGTGCGCAAACATGTTGGGCGTGAGAATATTCCGCCGACAAGCGAAATTTGCGTTAAGTGGAGGAAAATTCACGAAGATCCTGAAAGCGCGCGCAGCTCGAAGCATGCGAAATCAGATTCCGAAACTGGAGGCCGACGGTCGCGTTGCATGCGGAGCTGGTACCGCGATTCAAGGCCGCGCACCCGCCTGCCAGGTCATCAGCCTTACGACCAGGAACTCTGTTCATGGCAGGAGAACCACGGAAGCGCGCGACATGCGCTCACGCGCGAAAAAAAACCCGCCAGGGGAGAGCCGGGCGGGTAGAAGGTTATTGGAGGCTGAGGTGCTGGGCTGCAACACCATAGCCAAATGACCGTAGCCCGCTCAGCTTACGACAGCCTGACAGAATGGATCGGCGACTGGGTTGGAGGCTCACTGTTGGTCCACCGGGCAAACCGACGCTGGAGCAGTCGCGTCCCAATTCAGACATCTCCGCGCACAACTTCAGACACAAGCGTTGGCGACACTTTCCGCGCACGGCGAAGCCATGGGGGATACGTGGCGCGCCGATAGCGGGGTGGCATCATGGACAAGGTTGAGCGGTCATTCGCCGCCGCGACGGCGGCTGGCTTCGTGGTGTTGGTGATCGGCATCGTGCTACTGGCGCTGATGTAGGGACCGAGCGGCACGCGCCGCCATAGCTGCGAAAACAACCCCATGCACAGTAGGCAGCGACTCGTTTCGCGTGGCCTTTATCGTTAGTGCACCTTGATCTCGTCCAGGGGCAGATGCAGATCGGCGGCGCGCTCCTCGCGGTCCTTCTTGCGGAACTCGCTTTCCCTGCGCTCGAACTTCAGCATCTCCTCGAGCGCGGCCGCGCGCAGCTGATTGCGCCTGTTCGCATCGTGGTGCGCATCTTCCGTCATGACCCGATCCCCGACTGTGGCAGCGCCGTTCTCCAGGAAACGCCCGCGGCCACAGAAAAGTTCTGTGCCGAAGCATTGCGAAATTATGACGGCAGAACGGCTCTTCCGTCTTTGATACACATCATGTGTCAGAAGAGCGCCGAAAGCTCATTTCGGGAAATAAGGACATCCAACGTTCCCCTGCCGGAACACCGCAGTTTAACGGACTTCACATCCTCCACGATCTCGGTAGAAATACGTGGGCCGGGGCTGGAATTTGATCCCGAACAATTATTGCAACCGGCAAGGGGCCACCGCGAGGTGGCCCCTTTCGATTCCCGACATTCGCCAAGGCGGATGAGGGCAGCCCCAAATCTGGCGCTGTCCTAATACGGGCAGCCCCCGCCAAATCTGCAAAGAACATATTGCGAACCTAGAACAAATAGTGTACATTGTTTTTATCGACGATCCGCCGCGCCAATCGTTTGTCCCGCACCCGAATCCTCGCCATAAGGAGCACGACCCAATGTCCACCACTGCCCTGCGTATCGTCGAAGGATCTTCCATGGACAAGAGTAAAGCTCTGGCTGCCGCGCTCTCCCAGATCGAGCGTCAGTTCGGCAAGGGCTCGGTGATGAAGCTCGGCAAGAACGACCGTTCGATGGACATCGAGGCAGTGTCGTCAGGCTCGCTCGGGCTCGATATCGCGCTCGGCATCGGCGGCCTGCCCAAGGGGCGCATCGTCGAGATCTACGGGCCGGAATCCTCAGGAAAAACCACGCTGGCGCTGCACACGGTGGCGGAAGCCCAGAAGAAGGGCGGCATCTGCGCCTTCATCGACGCCGAGCACGCGCTCGACCCGGTCTATGCCCGCAAGCTCGGGGTCAACATCGACGAGCTCTTGATCTCCCAGCCCGACACCGGCGAGCAGGCGCTGGAAATCTGCGACACGCTGGTGCGCTCGGGCGCGGTGGACGTGCTGGTGGTCGATTCGGTCGCGGCGCTGGTGCCAAAGGCTGAGCTCGAAGGCGAGATGGGCGATGCGCTGCCGGGTCTTCAAGCGCGGTTGATGAGCCAGGCGTTGCGCAAGCTGACGGCCTCGATCAACAAGTCAAACACCATGGTGATCTTCATCAACCAGATCCGCATGAAGATCGGTGTGATGTACGGCTCGCCGGAAACCACGACCGGCGGCAACGCGCTGAAGTTCTACGCCTCGGTCCGCCTCGACATCCGCCGCATCGGCGCGATCAAGGAGCGCGACGAAGTGGTCGGCAATACGACGCGTGTGAAGGTGGTGAAGAACAAGCTGGCGCCCCCCTTCAAGCAGGTCGAGTTCGACATCATGTACGGCGAGGGCGTCTCCAAGATGGGCGAGATCCTCGATCTCGGCGTCAAAGCCGGTATCGTCGAAAAGTCCGGCGCCTGGTTCTCTTATGACAGCCAGCGCCTCGGCCAGGGCCGTGAGAACTCGAAGGCGTTCCTGAAGTCCAACCCGGACATCACCGCCAAGATCGAGACCGCGATCCGCCAGAACTCCGGCTTGATCTCGGAGCAGATTTTGGCCGGCACGCCCGAGAGCGACGCCGACGGCGAGGAGCCGGCGGACGAGTAAGCCTTAAAGCGAAAAGTTTTCGCGAGGAGCGGGCGCTGAGGACGTTGAGTTGCCGACGTCGTCAGTGCCCGTTTCTTTTGTGCGTTGGCGGCCGGGAGATTTTCGCCGTCACAACCCGATCAGGCGCTGGTGGGGCGGTACGCTGCTCACAAATGAACGGCTGTGGCGGTGCGATGGAGAGACCCGTTCGCTGGTGGCGCCCTAGAAGCGCATTCAGTGCCGTAGGGTGGGCAAAGGCGCACTTGCGCCGTGCCCACCATCTTCCAACGTGGCGGGTGGTGGTGGGCACGGTTTCGCTTTGCCCACCCTACGAGACCGCCGTTGTGGCTTACTCCGCAGCTTGCGCGTAGTCGCTCACCGGCGGGCAGGAGCACACCAGATTGCGGTCGCCATAGACGTTGTCGACGCGGCCCACCGGGCACCAATATTTGTCGGTGCGCGAGACGCCGTCGGGGAAGCAGCCTTCGCTGCGGGTGTAGGCACGAGCCCACGCATCGTCGGCGATGTCGTGCACGGTGTGCGGAGCGTGGCGCAAGGGCGAGGCTTCGATCTTGAAGCGGCCGGCCTCGACCTCGGCGATCTCTTTTCGGATCGCGATCATGGCATCGCAAAAACGATCCAGCTCGGCCTTGGATTCCGACTCGGTCGGCTCGATCATCAGCGTGCCCGGCACCGGGAAGCTCATGGTCGGCGCATGGAAGCCGTAATCGATCAGGCGCTTTGCGATGTCGTCGACGGTGACGCCCGAGGTCGTCTTCAGCGGGCGGGGATCGACGATGCACTCATGCGCGACGCGGCCCTTCTCGTTCTTGTAGAGCACCGGGAAATGCGCATCGAGGCGTGCGGCGATGTAATTGGCATTGAGGATCGCGACCTCGGTGGCGCGCTTCAATCCTTCGCCGCCCATCATCAGGATGTAGATGTAGGAGATGGTCAGGATCGAGGCCGAGCCGAACGGCGCGGCCGAGACCGGGCCGACCGCAGCATCCGCCTTGGTTGCCGGGTGACCCGGGAGGAACGGCGCGAGATGCGCCTTCACGCCGATCGGGCCCATGCCGGGGCCGCCGCCGCCATGCGGGATGCAGAAGGTCTTGTGCAGATTGAGGTGGCTGACATCGGCGCCGTAATCGCCGGGCCTGCTAAGGCCGACCTGCGCATTGAGGTTGGCGCCGTCGAGATACACCTGGCCGCCATGGCCATGGACGATGTCGCAGATCTCGCGGATATGCTCCTCGAACACGCCGTGGGTCGAGGGATAGGTGATCATCACAGCGGCGAGATCGTTCGAGTGTTTCTCCGCCTTGGCACGGAGATCATTGACGTCGACGTCGCCGTTCTTCTCGCAAGACACAACCACCACGTCCATGCCGACCATCGCGGCCGAGGCCGGGTTGGTGCCGTGGGCGGAGGAGGGGATCAGGCAGATCTTGCGATGGCTCTCCCCGCGCGCCGCATGATAGCCGCGGATCGCCAGCAGCCCGGCATATTCGCCTTGCGCGCCGGAGTTCGGCTGCAGCGAGATCGCGTCATAGCCGGTGATGTCGCACAGCCACTTCTCCAGCCGTGCAAACAGCGCGTGATAGCCGGCCGCCTGCTCGCGCGGGGCGAACGGATGCAGCGAGCCGAACTCCGGCCAGGTCAACGGCATCATCTCAGTGGTCGCGTTCAGCTTCATGGTGCAGGATCCCAGCGGGATCATCGCGCGGTCGAGGGCGAGGTCGCGATCTGAGAGCTTGCGCATGTAGCGCAGCATCTCGGTTTCCGAGCGATGCGCGTGGAACACCGGATGGGTGAGGAACGCGGTGGCGCGCTTCAGCGCTTCCGGCAGAGCTTCGCGCGTGGTGGCGTCGATCTCGGCATAGGACAGCGTGCCGCCGAAGGCGCGCCAGACGGCTTCGACCGTTGCTGATGTCGTGGTCTCGTCGAGCGCAATGCGAAGCGCGGTATCGCCGATGCCCAGATTGATCTTCTCGGCGGTCGCGCGCGCAATGATTTCGGCGCGCTTGGCGCCGGCATCGACGCTCAACGTGTCGAAGAAAGCTTCGCTCTCGGGCGCAAAGCCGAGCTTGCGCAAGCCGGCCGCGAGCACGGCGGCGCGGCGATGCACATTGCGCGCGATCTGCGCAAGGCCCTCGGGGCCGTGATAGACCGCATACATCGCGGCGATCACGGCGAGCAGCACCTGCGCGGTGCAGATGTTGGAGGTCGCCTTCTCGCGGCGGATGTGCTGCTCGCGGGTCTGCAGCGCGAGGCGATAGGCGGGGGCGCCGCGGGAGTCGACGGAGAGGCCGACGATGCGGCCGGGCAGCGAGCGCTTCAGCGCATCGCGCACCGCCATATAGGCCGCGTGCGGTCCGCCATAGCCCATCGGCACACCGAAGCGCTGGGCCGAACCGATCGCGATGTCGGCCCCTAATTCGCCGGGCGAAGCAATCAGCGTCAGCGCCAGCAGATCGGCGGCGACGATCGCAAGCGCGCCCTTGGCCTTCAGCGCTGCGATCGCCGGCCTGAGGTCGCGCAATGCGCCCGAGGTTCCCGGATATTGCAGCAGCGCACCCAGCACGTCCGCCTTGTCGAGATCGGTGAGGGGATCGCCGACGACCAGATTCCAGCCGAGCGGCTCGGCGCGGGTGCGCATCACGGCGAGCGTCTGCGGATGCACGTCCTTGTCGACGAAGAAAGCTTTCGCCTCGACCCTCGAGTGCCGCTCCGCGAGCGCCATGGCTTCGGCGGCGGCGGTGGCCTCATCGAGCAGCGAGGCGTTGGCGACGTCGAGGCCAGTCAAGTCGCAGATCATGGTCTGGAAGTTGAACAGCGCCTCCAGCCGGCCCTGGCTGATCTCGGGCTGATAGGGCGTGTAGGCGGTGTACCAGGCCGGATTCTCCAGGATGTTGCGCTGGATCACCGCGGGCAAAATCGTGCCGGAATAGCCCTGGCCGATCAGCGAGGTGAAGACCTGGTTCTGGCGGGCGAGCTCGGCCATATGCGCGATCGCCTCGGTCTCGCTGAGCGGCTTGCCGAGATCGAGCGGGGCGGCCTGCCGGATCGCGGCCGGCAGCGTTTCCGACATCAACGCGTCGACGCTCTTCGCGCCGACCGTCTCGAGCATTGCGGCGACATCGCGCGCGGAGGGGCCGATGTGGCGGCGGACGAAACTGGCGGTGTCGCCATTGGATTTGCGGTGCGCGGTCATCATGGGTCCTCGCTTTAGGTCATCTGTCGTTGCCGTCATGCCCGGGCATAGCCGTCCGAAGGACGGCGTCGCTTCGCTCGCCTATGTCCCGGGCATCCACGTTCTTCGCGCCGTGAGAAGGTCGTGGATGGCCGGGACAAGCCCGGCCATGACGATGTGGAAAGATCGCGCTTCATCTCACGCCGTGTGTGCCTTGTAGGCGGCTTCATCCATCAGGCCGCCGAGTTCGCTCTTGTCGGCAATCTTCATCTTGAAGAACCACGCCTTGGTCTGCGCGTCCGAGTTCACCAGCGCGGGTTCGGCGGCGAGCGCGTCGTTGGTCTCGACCACCTCGCCCGAGATCGGCGCGTAGACGTCGGAGGCGGCCTTGACCGATTCCACGACGGCGGCGGCTTCCGCCTTCTTCAGGCTGCGGCCGACCTTGGGCAATTCGACGAACACGACGTCGCCGAGCTGGGACTGCGCGTAATCGGTGATGCCGACGGTGGCGACATCGCCGTCGATCGCGAGCCATTCATGGTCGGAGGTGTACAGCGTCGTGGTCATTGTCTTAGTCCTCAGCGTTTGTAGGTGTTTTTCACGAAGGGCATGGCGGCGACGGCGAGCGGGAGGCGTTGCCCGCGCACTTCCGCAAAGAGCTTTGTGTCGAGCGCGCTCAGACGCGTGGGCACGTAGCCCATCGCAACAGGCGCGTTCAGGCTCGGGCCGAAGCCGCCCGAAGTGACCTTTCCAATCGGCTCGCCACCTTCGCTACCGGCAAACAACAGTGCGCCCTCGCGCACGGGCGCGCGGCCCTCGGGCCGCAGGCCGACCCGGCGGCGGGATGCGCCGTGATCGAAATGCGCAAGGATCTTTTCAGCGCCGGGAAAGCCGCCGGCGCGCGCGCCGCCGCTGCGGCGGCTCTTCTGCACCGACCATTCCAGCGCGGCTTCGACCGGCGTCGTCGCAGTGTCGATGTCGTGGCCGTAGAGGCAGAGCCCCGCTTCCAGCCGCAAGCTGTCGCGGGCGCCAAGGCCGATCGGCATCACATCGGGGTTTTCGAGCAGCGTTTTGGCGAGGCGCCCGGCATCCGCCGCAGGCACTGAAATCTCGAACCCGTCCTCGCCGGTGTAGCCGGAGCGCGAGACGAAACAGGCGAGGCCGGCGACAATATGCGGGCCGGCATCCATGAACTTCATGGCCGGCGCTGCTGCACATGATTTCGTCAGCGCCGACTCCGCCTTCGGGCCCTGCAACGCAATCAGCGCGCGATCGGCCAGCGAATCGATGACACAGGTGTCGGAGAGATGCGCGCGCAGATGCGCCTCGTCCTCGGCCTTGCAGGCGGCGTTGACCACCAGGAACAAATGGTCGCCGAAATTGGCGACCATGAGATCATCGAGAATGCCGCCGTCCGCATTGGTGAACTGGGCGTAGCGCTGGCGGCCAGGTGCGATCGCCACGATGTCCTGCGGCACCAGCCGCTCCAGCGCGCGGGCGGCGTCCTCGACCTTGCCCGACTTTGGCCGGAGGGCGATCTGGCCCATATGGGAGACGTCGAACAGGCCGGCGGAATTGCGGGTATGGAGGTGCTCTTTCAGCACCCCCGCGGGGTACTGCACGGGCATGTCATAGCCCGCAAACGGCACCATCTTGCCGCCAAGGGACAGGTGCAGGTCGTAAAGAGGGGTACGTTTCAGGGAGTCTTTGTCGTCACGCACGGACATCACGGGGGCCCTCGGCGGTTCCCCGGGGACGATTCCCCGGGACAAACCAGTCGAAGCCCCATCTGTCGCTGTGCCTGAGAGTATTATCCCGTCGGCGGACGCTATCCGGGTCCTAAGCCCGCCAGCGCCTCTTTCCAGATGTCGTCAAAGCCACGCGGTCCTTTTGCCTGAGAGTTTCCGGGGCGGTTGCTCCTTCGGCGCCGGCACCCAATGCCGGTCTCTCCCGACGTGGCCGTACGATATAGATGGGTAAAGACCACAGGCCAGCCAAGCCTGTCAACGCAGGACTATCGGCTTTCAACGGGATTGCAGGGGGATGACGCGACTGCGGCAACCCTCTGATCTCTCTGCACAGTTTCTGGACAGGAAAGCTGGCCTTGTCTAAAAGCGCTTTGGCCCGCAGATATCAGCCCAAATCGCCAGGTTTGGATGGCAAATTGGCGGGTCCTAAAGCGCGCCGAGAGTCATCGCGCTTTAGCTCCTTGTTTGAGCATGATCTTTCCGGAAAACCGCTTCACACTTTTCCGGATCATGCTCCAGCACACCCGATTGGATGAACATGAGCGGCGTCAACGAGATCAGGTCGACCTTTCTGAACTTCTTTGCCGAGAACGGCCACGAGATCGTGTCGTCCTCGCCATTGGTGCCGCGCAACGATCCGACGTTGATGTTCACCAATGCCGGCATGGTGCAGTTCAAGAACGTCTTCACCGGCGTCGAGAAGCGGCCTTACCAGCGCGCCACCACGTCGCAGAAATGCGTGCGCGCCGGCGGCAAGCACAACGACCTCGACAATGTCGGCTATACCGCACGCCATCTCACCTTCTTCGAGATGCTCGGCAATTTCTCGTTCGGCGACTATTTCAAGGAGCGCGCGATCGAGCTGGCCTGGAAGCTCATCACCAAGGATTTCGGCCTGAAGAAGGACAAGCTGCTCGTCACCGTCTACCACACCGACGACGAGGCGCACGGGCTGTGGAAGAAGATCGCCGGCTTCTCCGACGACCGCATCATCCGCATCCCGACCTCGGACAATTTCTGGGCGATGGGCGACACCGGCCCCTGCGGCCCGTGCTCGGAAATCTTCATCGACCGCGGCGACCATATCTGGGGCGGCCCTCCCGGTTCGCCGGAAGAGGATGGCGACCGCTTCCTCGAATTCTGGAACCTGGTGTTCATGCAATATGAGCAGGTGACGAAGGAGGAGCGCGTGAATCTGCCGCGCCCCTCGATCGACACCGGCATGGGCCTGGAGCGCATGGCCTGCATCCTGCAGGGCGTCGACAGCGTGTTCGAGACCGATTTGTTCCGCCATCTGATCGACGCGACGTCGTCGGCGCTGGGCAGCGGGCCGACCGAGCAGAACGCGGCCTCGTTCCGCGTCATCGCCGACCATTTGCGCTCCTCGGCCTTCCTGGTCGCAGATGGCGTGCTGCCTTCCAATGAAGGCCGCGGGTATGTGCTGCGCCGGATCATGCGCCGCGCCATGCGCCATGCGCAGCTGCTCGGGGCGAAAGAGCCGCTGATGCATCGCCTGGTCTGGGCGCTGGTGCGCGAGATGGGCCAGGCCTATCCTGATTTGATGCGCGCGGAGAATTTGATCGAGGAAACGCTGCGGCTGGAAGAGACGCGCTTCCGCAAGACTCTTTCGCGCGGCTTGGCGATTCTCGACGAGAAGAGCGCGTCCCTGAAGAAGGGCGACATGTTCGACGGCGACGTCGCCTTCACGCTGTACGACACCTATGGCTTCCCGCTCGACCTGACGCAGGACGCGCTGAAGTCGCGCGGCATCGGCGTCGACCAGGCCGCGTTCACCGACGCGATGGAGCGGCAGAAGGCCAAGGCGCGCGAGTCGTGGAAGGGATCGGGCGAGGCGGCGAGCGAGGCGATCTGGTTCCCGTTGCGCGAGAAGCTCGGGGCGACCGAATTTCTGGGCTACGAGACCGAGAGCGCGGAAGGCGTGGTCTCGGCGCTGGTGAAGGACGGCGCTGAAGTTGCCAGCCTCAAGGCTGGCGAGACGGGCGCGATCGTGCTGAACCAGACGCCGTTCTACGCGGAATCGGGCGGCCAGGTCGGCGACACCGGCGTGCTCACGGGCGAGGGCGGGATCAAATTCCGCGTCACCGACACGCAGAAGAAGCTCGGCGATTTCTTCGTGCATGTCGGCACCGTAGAGGGCGGCGAGTTGAAGGTCGGCACGGCGCTGCAGCTCGAGGTGGATCATGCGCGGCGCTCGTCGATCCGCGCGCATCACTCGGCGACGCATCTCATTCACGAGGCGCTGCGCCAGGTGCTCGGCGATCACATCGCCCAGCGCGGCTCGATGGTCGCGCCTGATCGTTTGCGCTTCGACTTCGTGCATCCGAAGCCGATCACGCCGGAAGAACTTGCCCGCGTCGAGGACATCGCCAACGACGTGGTGCTTGAGAATGACGAGGTCACGACGCGCGTGATGGGCGTGGACGAGGCCCGCGAGGCCGGGGCGCGTGCGCTGTTCGGCGAGAAGTATGGCGACGAGGTGCGTGTCGTCTCGATGGGCAAGACCGCGCGCGAGCGCGGCGCCAATGCGCTCGGCTGGTCGGTCGAGCTCTGCGGCGGCACCCATGTGCGGCGCACCGGCGATATCGGCCTGATCACGCTGACCGGCGAGAGCGCGGTCGCCTCCGGTGTGCGCCGCATCGAGGCGCTGACCGGCAATTACGCCCGCAAGCATGCCAACGACACCATGGCGCTGGCGAAGACCGCGGCGAATGAGCTGCGCACCTCGCTCGACGACGTTCCGGCGCGCATCACCGCGCTGATGGAGGAGCGCAAGAAGCTCGAGCGCGAGCTGTCCGATGCCCGCAAGAAGCTGGCGATGGGCGGCGGCGCGGCGGCCGGTGGCGGCGCAGCCTCCGGCGTGCGTGAGGTCGGTGGCGTCAAGCTGATGGCGCGCGCGGTCGAGGGCATCGAGATGAAGGATCTCAAGAGCCTCGCCGATGAGGCCAAGAAGCAGATCGGTTCCGGCGTGGTCGCCATCGTCGGCGTCACCGAGGACGGCAAGGCGGGGGTCGTGGTCGGCGTCACTGCCGATCTCACTGCGCGCTTCAACGCGGTGAACCTCGTGCGCGTCGCCTCCGAGGCGCTCGGCGGCAAGGGCGGCGGCGGCCGTCCCGACATGGCGCAAGCCGGCGGCCCCGACGGCGCCAAGACGACCGAGGCGCTCGCGGCGATCGAAAAAGCGATGGGGGCTGCGTGAAGCCATGCGCCTCGTTCCGCGAGGACGTGGGCTTCGCGATCCGAACCTAAGGGATCGCCTCTACGAATTGCTGGAGCACGATCCCCTGGCCTACTCGGTCGGGTCGCGCTTCATCCAGCTGGTCATCAGCGTCATCGTGCTCGACGTGGTCGCGATGATCCTCGCCTCGGTGCCGGAGCTGGACGCGCGGTACGGCACGCTCTTTTCGGCGATCAAGATTCTGGCCGTGATCGTGTTCGCGCTGGAATATGCGGCGCGGCTGTGGACGGTCGCGGGCCACACGCCGCGCAAGGGCTCGGCGCTGTCAGACCGGCTCGGCTACGCCTTCTCGGCGCTCGGCATCATCGACCTCATGGCGTTCCTGCCCGCTGCAATCGTGCTGGTGATGGGGCGCCACGCGACGCTGGCCGCGCTTGGCGTGCTGCCGTTCTTCAAGCTGATACGGTATTCGCCGGCGATGCGCTCGCTGCTCGCGGCTGTGCATGCCGAGCGGCGCGCGCTGATAGGCTGCGTCGTCATCCTGATCGGCGTGGTGCTGACCTTCGCCTCGCTGCTTTATGCCATCGAGCGCGACGTGCAGCCGACCAAGCTCGGCACCATTCCGGATGCGATGTGGTGGGCGATCGTGACGCTCGGCACCGTCGGCTATGGCGACGTCGTGCCGGTGACTGCGCTTGGAAAATTTATCTCGGTGTTCGCGATCATCTCGGGTTTTGCCATGATCGCGCTGCCGGTCGCGATCATCTCGACCGCCTTTGCCGAAGAGGTGAAGCGGCGCGACTTCGTCGTCACCTGGGGCATGCTGGCGCGGGTGCCGCTGTTCTCGCATCTGTCGGCCGCCGAGATCGCCGATATCATGCGGCTCTTGCGCGCCCGCACCATCGAGCAGGGCGAGATATTGGTGCGACGGGGGGATCCCGCCTCGTCGATGTATTTCATCACCGCGGGCGAGGTCGAGATCACGCTGCCGAACCAGCATGTCAGGCTCGCCGACGGCACCTTCTTCGGCGAGATCGCGCTGCTGCACAAAACAAAACGCAGCGGCACGGTGACCGCGACGCGCAAGACGCGGCTGCTGGTGCTGGACGCGCAGCATTTTCACGCCCTGATCGAGCGCATGCCGACGCTCGCCGCCCATGTCCACACCACCGCGAAAGCGCGGCTCGAGGAGACCGGCGATCTCGCGGCGACGGAGCTGGCGCAGGCCGAGCGCGAGGGGACCGACCGCTGAGCGGTCAGCCTTTCTTCAGGAAAATGTAGTCGGCCGAGTAGGGCGCGCTTCTGAACTCGCCGGCCTTGTCGCAGGTCCCGTCGAGCTTGCCGCCATGGGTGTTGATGCGCTGGACTGTCGTCACCGGCGTCAGCGCGCCGCTGCCGCGGCGGGAGGCGATCTCCAGCTTCAGCCAGGGGATATCGGCAGCCGTCGCGCCCGGCGCGTTGCCGATGGCCTTGCCGGCCACGGCGCTGCCGTCGGCGAGCTCCCAGTTCGGGCCGGCATAGTGGCGGCCGATGGTCTTGCCCTCGGAGAGCAGTGTCGCGACCGGCTCGCGGAAGGTCCAGGCGAGCTTGCCGTCGGTGCCCGGCTTGCACTCATAGACCTGCGCGCCTTCGGCGTGGACGCTGAGCACGACGGTTTCACCGGGAGCGGCGATGGCATCTGGCAGCGTCTCCGCGGCGGCCGGCCCGGCCATGGCGAGCAGCAGGCAGGCGACGGCGAAATTGGTGATCGACATGAGAGACCTCCGCCCGATGGTGTCAAAACGAATGGGCGGCGCCTGCGCGCGGCCCATCATGATGTCTAACCCCGATCGGGCGAAAATAATGCGCAGGGCAGCTTACGCCGCCAGTGCCTTCACCAGATTGTCAGCGACCTTGTCGAGGAAGCCGGTGGTCGAGAGCCAGCGCTGGTCGGCGCCGACCAGCAGCGCGAGGTCCTTGGTCATGTAGCCTTCCTCGACGGTGTCGACGCAGACCTTCTCCAGCGTCGAGGCGAACTTCGCCAGCTCAGGGTTGTTGTCGAGCTTGGCGCGGTGGGCGAGGCCGCGCGTCCAGGCGAAGATCGACGCGATCGAGTTGGTCGAGGTCTCCTTGCCCTTCTGGTGCTCGCGGTAGTGGCGGGTGACGGTGCCGTGGGCGGCTTCGGCCTCGACGGTCTTGCCGTCCGGGGTGAGCAGCACCGAGGTCATCAGACCGAGCGAGCCGTAGCCCTGCGCGACCGTGTCGGACTGCACGTCGCCGTCGTAGTTCTTACAGGCCCAGACATAGCCGCCGGACCATTTCAGCGCCGAGGCCACCATGTCGTCGATCAGGCGGTGCTCATACGTCAGGCCCTTGGCGTCGAACTCCTTCTTGAACTCCTTGTCGAAGATCTCCTGGAAGATGTCCTTGAAGCGGCCGTCATAGACCTTGAGAATGGTGTTCTTGGTCGACAGGTACACCGGATAGCCGCGCAAGAGGCCATAGTTGAACGAGGCGCGGGCGAAGTCGATGATGCTGTCGTCGAGGTTGTACATCTCCATGGCGACGCCGGCGCCCGGAGCCTTGAACACCTCCTTCTCGATCACGGTGCCGTCCTCGCCGACGAACTTCAGCGAGAGGGTGCCCTTGCCGGGGAATTTGATGTCGGTGGCGCGGTACTGGTCGCCATAGGCGTGGCGGCCGATGATGATCGGCTTGGTCCAGCCCGGAACCAGGCGCGGCACGTTCTTGCAGATGATCGGCTCGCGGAAGATCACGCCGCCGAGGATGTTGCGGATGGTGCCGTTCGGCGACTTCCACATCTGCTTGAGGCCAAACTCCTTCACCCGGGCCTCGTCAGGGGTGATGGTGGCGCACTTGACGCCGACGCCGACCTTCTTGATCGCCTCGGCGGCGTCGATGGTCACCTGATCGTTGGTCTTGTCGCGGTACTCCATGCCCAGGTCGAAATAGAGCAGCTCGACATCCAGGAACGGGTTGATCAGCTTGTCCTTGATGTACTGCCAGATGATCCGGGTCATCTCGTCGCCATCGAGCTCGACGACGGGATTGGATACCTTGATTTTTGCCATGATCGGGGAAGCCCTCTTGGGAACGGCGCCATTGGCGCCAGCGTGAATATCCGCCGCCTCTTAGCACTGGATCGCGGCGGGCGAAAGCCAAGCGATTATGCACTTTTAGCCCATCCAGCTTCCACAGACGGGGAGCGGGGCCCCGGGGCGGGGGTGAGGTTTCAAGCGAGATTCAAAAGTCGAATCCAAGCCGTTATTTCCCTTGAGAATTTTATTAGGACAGGCAAACGACAGGCGGGCAGCGCCGGCCCGCCGGTTGCCGCCTTGAATCATTTCCTAAGCGGGCCTTGCCAAGGCCTTGAGACAGTTGTGAAAGCGAAGCCAGATGTCGGGGACTGACAAGAGCAAGACGGGCCTTTCCCTCGACGGTCCCATCGTCATCCTGGTCGAGCCGCAGCTCGGTGAAAACATCGGCATGGCCGCGCGCGCCATGGGCAATTTCGCGCTGGGTGCCTTGCGCATCGTCAACCCACGTGACGGCTGGCCCAACATCGCCGCGCAGCGGGCAGCTGCCGGCGCCGACCACATCCTGGAAAAGGTCGAACTGTTCGACACCGTCGAGCAGGCGGTTGCGGACCTCGACCTCTTGTTCGCCACCACCGCGCGCCCACACGACCAGGCCAAGCCCGTGGTCGGGCCGGAGTCGGCAGCCAGCGAGATCGCCGGGCATGTCGCGACCGGCGGCAGGTGCGGTATCCTGTTCGGCCGCGAACGCTGGGGGCTGACCAACGAGGAGGTCGGGCTCTCCAACCGCATCATCACCTTCCCGGTCAATCCGGGCTTTGCCTCGCTCAACCTCGCCCAGGCGGTGCTGCTGGTCGGCTATGAATGGTTCAAGCTGATGACGGCGGGCGAGCTGCCTCACAGCATGCCTGAACGTTCCGAGCGCGCCTCTCAGCACCAGATCAACGCCTTCTTCGACAATCTCGTGCGCGAGCTCGACAAGGTCGAATTCCTGCGCCCGGCCGAGAAGCGCGACACCATGCTGGTGAACCTGCGCAACATCTTCACCCGCATGGAGCCGACCAAGCAGGACATGCACACGCTCCACGGTGTTGTGATGGCGATCGCGGAAGGGCGCAAGGGCCCGGCCAAGGGCGGCGTGCTCGACGGCGAGCAGGCGACGCGCCTGCGCGCGCTATTGGCCGAGCACGGGCAGGCTGGCGGGGCGCCCGACAGCGGCTCGACCGTGCGCGGCCTTGCACGCCTGCTCCGGCGCAACCCGACCGATGCGGAGCGACTGCTCTGGCAGGCACTGACCCGCGACCGCCGCTTCGCAGGCCAGTTCAAGCGCCAGACGCCGGTCGGCCGCCACATCCCGGACTTCGTATCATTCCCGCACCGGATCGCGATCGAGCTGGTCAATCCGGGCGAAAGCGACACAATTGCCGCTGATCGCGCGTCGCGGCGGGCGTGGCTGGAGGCGCGGGATTACCGCGTGCTGGAGATCCGGGCCGCCGATGTGGAGCGGGATCTCGAGGCGGAGCTGGTGCGACTGCAGGGGATGGTCGAGCAGAGCGCGTAGGCTGGGCAAGGTCTCGGAGGGTGGGCAAAGCGAAAGCGTGCCCACGGCTTCCATCCATCATTGAGAGATCGTGGGCACGGCGCAAGGGCGCCTTTGCCCACCCTACGAGACCTCCCTTGTAGCGAGGGTAACGATCTGCGCCAAAAGAAAGGCACAGACTACGGCCGCCAATCCGACCTACGTTCGACGAGCGAAGGCGGAAGCGATGACTCGCGTCGTTTCGCCTACAGCTTGCAATCGGTCGGTCGCCAATGCTACGGTTCGTAACATTGCGCGTCGTCATCCAGCGGTTGTGGCGGCGAGCGGAAGAGGGAATGTGACATGTCCAGTCGATCTGCCCAAAGCGATACGACCATCACAACCCTCATCCCCGGGCTCGACGCGCTGGCCGCGGAGGCGATGGCGGAGTGGCAGGTGCCGGCGGTGACGCTCGCCGTCGTGCAGGACGGCGAGACGGTGCTGCTCAGGGCATGGGGCCAGCGCGACGTCGAGTCCGGGCTGCCCGCGACGCCGGAGACGCAGTTCCTGATCTGCTCGATCACCAAGACGTTCACCGCCACGGCGCTGGCGCTGCTGGTGGACGAGGGACGGCTCGACTGGACCAAGCCGGTCCGCGACGTCATTCCCGAATTCCGCCTGCATGACGCGATCGCGACCGAGCGCGTCACCGTGCGCGATCTGCTCAGCCATCATTCCGGCCTGCCCCGCCACGACTGGATTTGGATTCCAGCCGATCTCTCACGCAACGAGATGATGACGGCGCTGCGTTACCTCGAGCCGGCCCGGGACATCCGCACCGAATTTCAATACAACAATCTCGCCTACAATGTCGCCGGCCTTGTCGTCGAGCGCATCAGTGGTCAGAGCTATGAAGATTTCATCCGCACCCGGCTGACCGACAAATTGCGGATGCCGGTCGGCTTTTCGGCCGAGGAGCACGCCGCTGCCACCGACGCCGCCGTTCCCTATCTGGTGGAACGCGGCGACGTGCGCTCGCGCAGCAAATTCTTTCCCATCACCACGACGGGCGCCGGCGCCATCGTCACCTCGGTTGCCGCCCTTGCCAACTGGATGAAATTCTTGCTGGCCGAAGGCGAGTTCGCCGGCGAGCGCCTGCTGTCGTCCACGCGGGTCCGGGAGATGCAATCGCCGCTCGTCTTCGCAAGCGCTGCTGAGTGGGAGGAGTTCGGCCATTCGCATTACGGGCTGGGCTTCAACAACACCACCTACCGCGGCGAGCGCGTGGTCGGACATTCCGGCGGCTGGCTCGGCTGGAGCACGCTGATGCGCCTCATGCCGGCACAAAACACCGGCGTCGCCGTCTTCACCAACACCGGCGCCAACCCGGTGTCCAGCATCCTGATCAACCGCGTTCACGATCATCTTGCCGGCAACGAACCCGTGCCGTGGCTGGACCGCCTGCGCGACATGCGCCGCAAGGCGCTGGCGCAGCAGAAAAGCGACGAGGCGGCGAAGCCCACGGCGCGCAAGCCGAACACGAAGCCCAGCCATGATCTCGCGGATTTTTGCGGCGCCTATGAGCACCCGGCCTATGGCCGGGTGGTCATCACCCAAGACGGCGACAGCCTGCATTGGGCCTGGCGCGGCACCAAGGCGAAGCTCGTGCACCGGCATTACGATTCGTTCCAGCTGCCTTACGTTTTCGGAGAGCTCAATCCGGACGATCTCGTGATTAGCTTTGCAACCGACCGCGACGGCAACATTGCTAGCCTCTCGGCCCAACTCGAGGCGCTCGTGCCGGATATCGTCTTCACGCGCGCCGCCGCCGGCGAATGTATCGACCCTGTGTTCCGGTCGGCCTGCGTCGGCGAATATGTTCGCGGCGATCAGACCCACGTGGTCACCGAGGATGCCGAGGGCGAGCTGACGCTGAAAATTCCGTTCGTGCCGCTCTACCGGTTGCGGCCCTACCAGGGCGCGACGTTCGGCATCGTTCAGCTCGACGGCTATCGCACCGAATTCCGCCGCGGCCCGTCCGGTGCGATCGAGGAACTCGTGTACCACCAGCCGAACGGCACCTTCATCGCGAAGCGCAGCCCGTAGGGCGGATGAGTTAGCTGGCGGTTCGCAGGGTGGATTAGCCGAAGGCGTAATCCACCCTGCCTGAGCTCATGCGGGGGCGAAGTTGGTACGCCCCGCAGATGCGCATCGCGCATCTGCGGGGCTAATCCACCCTATGAACGCGCCGTCACTTCCGCGGACGAGGCGCGATGCCCAGCGCCTTGATCCGCGAGGCCAGCGTGGTCGGCTTGATGTCCAGCATCTCGGCTGCGCCGCCAGGGCCGAACACTTTTCCAGCGCAGGCCTCTAGCGCGGCCAGAATGTTGGCGCGCTCGTGGTCGCGCATTTCGGATGATGTCATGACGGCCGGCCGTGCCTCGGCCTTCTGGCGCGCGGTGCCGGTCGCAGCTTGTGTGCCCGAGGCATCAGGCAAATCGATGCGCAGGCGGCCGTTCTGCGACAGGATCGCGGCGCGCTCGATCACGTTCTGCAATTCGCGGACATTGCCGGGCCAGTCGTAGCGGGCGAGCCGCCGCGCATCGCCCTCCGACAGGCGCAAATTCGACTTCAGCGCCTTGCCCTCGCGGTTGAGAAAATGCTGGGCGAGCAGCGGAATGTCCTCGCGCCGATCACGCAAGGGGACGGTCTCGATCGGGAATACGTTGAGGCGGAAATAGAGGTCCTCGCGGAAACGGCCGCGCTGGACCTCCTGCTTGAGATCGCGGTTGGTCGCGGCGATGACGCGGACGTCGACCGTGCGCGTGCGCTCCTGCCCGACGCGCTCGAAATTTCCCTCCTGCAACACCCGCAGCAGCTTGCCCTGCAATTCCAGCGGGATCTCGCCGACCTCGTCGAGGAACAGCGTGCCGCCATCGGCGAGCTCGAAGCGGCCGATGCGGTCGCGCGTCGCGCCGGTGAAGGCGCCGCGGACATGGCCGAAGAACTCGCTCTCGAACAATTCGCGCGGGATCGCCGCACAGTTGACGCGGATCAGCGGCCGGTCGCTGCGCGTGGAATCCTCATGGATGGCGCGCGCGATCAGCTCCTTGCCGGTGCCGGACTCGCCGGTGATCATCACCGCGGCCGTGGTCGGTGCCACCAGCTTGACCTGGCGCAGCGTCTTCTGGATCGCCTCGCTTTGACCGATGATGCCGCGCGGATTGGTCTCGATGCGGATTTCCTCCTGGAGATAGGCGTTCTCCAGCTCCAGCCGTTCGCGCAGGCGATCCACTTCGGTGAGCGCGGCGTGCAGCTTCTCGTCGGCCTCGCGGCGCTGGCTGACATCGCGAAACACCACAACCGCCCCGACCACGACGCCGCGGTCGCGAATGGGCGTCGAGGTGTATTCGACCCAGGCCGGCGAGCCGTCCTTGCGCCAGAACACCTCGCCGTCGACCTGGTGCACGGCACCGTCGCGGAACGCCGCATAGATCGGGCAATCATGGTTGTGATAGTGCCGACCGTCGTGATGGGTGTGGTGGACGATCGGATGGATCTCCTTGCCGACCAGCTCCTCGGCCGTCCAGCCCAGCATCCGCTCGGCCGCGGGGTTCACGAAGGTGGTCTTGCCTTCGGCATTGACGCCATAGATGCCTTCGCCGGCGGCGCGCAGGATCAGCTGGTTCTCGCGCTCGATGTCCTGGAACACGCGCTCGACCCGCTGCCAGGTGGCGATGCCGCTGCGCATGTGATCTTCGGCGGCGGCATCGACATTGCGGCGGCGGCGCGCTTCGAGATCGGTCAGCGTCAGCAGCAGCAGCGTGCGGCCGTCATGGGGCAGCAGGCAGCCGGCATATTCTAGCCTGAGCGTTTGCCCGGTGGCATGGCGCGGGGTGAGCGACGTGGTCCAATAAGCGCCCTTGTGAAGCACGGCCTGGGTGAACACGGTGAGGGCCGGAAGCTCGCCGGCGTGGAGGGTGCTGGCTCTGGTCTGTCGCAGCAGCGCGCGGTCATAGCCGAGCAGGGCGCAGGCGGCCGGATTGGCATCGATGATCTCATCGCCATAGGGATCGACCAGCAGCGTGGCTTCGACCGAAGATTCGAAGGCTGCGACGCGTGGGTCGATGGCTGGAGCCACATCATCGTGGGCGAGCATTGGCGTCGTTGCCATTGCGAAATCTCGTAATTGTACTACGAAATCTCGTTTATCACGAGTTTTCGTAATGACCAAGTCAGGGGAAAACCGCTGCGTTATCAAGGTGCTGGCCGCTGCCGAGGGCATGGCATGCTCCTTGCTAAACTCTTGCTCGCAATGATGCGCAGGAGGTCCGATGTCCATTTTCGACAACCCGTTTGATCCCGATCGCAAGCTTCGGGCCGGTTGCGCCTGTGGCCAGCATCGTTCCGCGGCAGAGCACGAGCAGGCGGCAGCGCTGGCTTGCGACCCGGTCGAGAGCGAGGAGAAGCGCTACGAGGGTGTCGTTGCGTCTGCGGTGATGCGCGCGATGTTTCCGCAGGATGCGGCGCGGCGCGCCTTCCTGAAATCGGTCGGCGCCTCCACCGCGCTTGCCGCACTGTCGCAATTCTTCCCGCTGAAGACCGCAACGGAGCTGTTCGCCGACACCGGTGCGCCCGAGAAGAAGGACCTCAAGGTCGGCTTCATCCCGATCACCTGCGCGACGCCCATCATCATGGCGGCGCCGCTCGGCTTCTATTCAAAGCACGGTCTCAACGTCGAGGTGGTCAAGACCGCCGGCTGGGCCGTGATCCGCGACAAGACCATCAACAAGGAATACGACGCCGCACACATGCTGGCGCCGATGCCGATTGCGATCTCGCTCGGCCTTGGTGCCAACGCCATTCCCTTTGCCGTGCCCGCGATCGAGAACATCAACGGGCAGGGCATCGTGCTCGCGACCAAGCACAAGGACAAGCGCGACCCGAAGGATTGGAAGGGGCTGAAGTTCGCGATCCCCTTCGACTATTCCATGCACAATTACCTGTTGCGCTATTATCTCGCCGAGCACGGGCTCGATCCTGATACCGACGTGCAACTTCGCTCGGTGCCGCCGCCGGAGATGGTCGCCAACCTCCGCGCCGACAACATCGACGGCTTCCTCGCGCCCGACAATGTCTGCCAGCGCGCAATCTATGACGGCGTCGGCTTCATGCATTTGCTGTCGAAGGAGATCTGGGACGGCCATCCCTGCTGCAGCTTTGCCGCCAGCCGCGAGTTCATCACGACGGCGCCGAACAGCTTTGCGGCGCTGACGCGAGCCATCGTCGATGCCACCGCTTACGCGTCGAAGGCGGAGAACCGCAAGCAGATCGCCGAAGCCATCGCACCCGCCAACTACATCAACGCGCCGGTGACGGTGCTGGAACAGGTGCTGACCGGCACCTATGCCGACGGTCTCGGCGGGGTGAAGACCGACGCAAAGCGCGTCGATTTCGATCCTTTCCCCTGGCAGTCCTTCGCGGTGTGGATGCTGACGCAGATGAAGCGCTGGGGCCAGATCAAGGGCGATGTCGACTACAAGGCGGTGGCCGAGCAGGTGTATCTGGCGACAGACACAAAGAAGCTGATGACCGAGATGGGGCTTACGCCGCCGGGGAGCAGCTACAAATCGTTCGCGGTGATGGGCAAGAATTTCGATCCGGCAAAGCCGGAGGATTACGTCGCGAGCTTCAAGATCAGGAAGGCATCGTGATCATGCGCACTAGGCCGGGACGACGTGGGGAGAGGGCTTGCACGATGACATCCTACCTCCGCCTCCGCGCCGGCCTCGTCTCGATCGCGCTGCTGGCTGCGTTCCTCGGCATCTGGCACCTCGCCACACGATCGACGGCATCCGTTGCAACCATGAGCCCTGAATACGCCAAGCTGATGGGCCTGACGGCGACACAAGGAAAGTCGGCGATGCCCGGCCCGCTCGACGTCGGCGCCAAGCTGTGGGAGCACCTCAAGCGGCCGTTTTACGACAACGGGCCGAACGACAAGGGGCTCGGCATCCAACTCGCCTATTCCATCGCGCGCGTCGGTACCGGCTACCTGATGGCGGTGCTCGTCGCCATTCCGCTCGGATTCCTGATCGGCATGTCGCCACTGCTGAGCCGGGCACTCGACCCGTTCATCCAGGTGCTGAAGCCGATCTCGCCGCTCGCCTGGATGCCGCTTGCGCTCTACACCATCAAGGATTCCTCGATCTCCGCGATCTTCGTCATCTTCATCTGCTCGATCTGGCCGATGCTGCTCAACACCGTCTTCGGTGTCGCGAGCGTGCGCAAGGAATGGATCAACGTGGCGCGCACGCTGGAGGTCGGCACCATCAGGCGGGCCTTCACGGTGATCCTGCCGGCGGCGGCGCCGACCATCCTGACCGGCATGCGCATCTCGATCGGCATTGCCTGGCTCGTCATTGTCGCCGCCGAGATGCTCGTCGGCGGCACCGGCATCGGTTACTTCGTGTGGAACGAGTGGAACAATCTCTCGATCACCAACGTGATCATCGCGATCCTCCTGATCGGAATCGTCGGCATGCTGCTCGACCAGATCCTTGCGCGCTTCACGCGCATGGTTACGTTTCCGGAGTAGGCTGTGACCGACAAATTCATCTCCATCGAAGGCATCGCGAAGCGCTATCCAGGCTCGGGCGGTGCCACGACGACGATCTTCGAAAATCTCTGGCTGTCGATGGCGCGCGGCGAGTTCGCTTGCGTGATCGGCCATTCCGGCTGCGGCAAGACCACAGTGCTCAACATCCTCGCCGGCCTGGATGCGCCGAGCGAAGGTGCCGTCATCGTCGATGGGCAGGCGATATCGGGCACCAGCCTCGACCGCGCCGTGATCTTCCAGAGCCACGCGCTGCTGCCGTGGCGGACCGTGCTCGGCAACGTCGCCTATGCCGTGAGCTCGAAATGGCGGAGCTGGGACCGCGCCAAGGTCAAGACGCATGCCCAGACCTTTATCGATCTCGTCGGCCTGACGGGTTCGGAACACAAGCGACCGTCCGAACTCTCCGGCGGCATGAAGCAGCGCGTCGGCATCGCGCGAGCGCTGTCGATCACGCCGAAGATGATGCTGATGGACGAGCCGTTCTCGGCGCTCGATGCGCTGACGCGCGGCACGCTCCAGGACGAGGTGCGGCGGATTTGCCTTCAGACCGGGCAGACCGCATTCATGATCACCCACGACGTCGACGAGGCGATCTATCTCGCCGACAAGATTTTCCTGATGACCAATGGCCCGGGTGCAATGCTGGCAGAGGTCGTCGAGAACCCGTTGCCGAGGGATCGTGCCCGCACCGACCTGCACCGCCATCCGCTCTATTACGCGCTGCGCAACCACATCATCGATTTCCTGGTGACGCGCAGCAAGACCTTTGTGGCCGAGCAGCCTGATCACGATCCGCGCAACGTGCCGACCGTGCACATCGGCAAGCCCGGACTGACGATCGCCTCGGGCAGTGAAGAGCAGCAACGACAGATCCGGACACCCGGGACCAATCCCGGATTGAGCGCCTAACAAGGAGACCGACATGAAACGCGAAGACCTCACCGAAAAACTGCTCGACATCAAGCGCGAGAAGGGCTGGAGCTGGAAGCACATCTGCGAGAAGATCGGCGGCTATTCCGAGGTGCTGATCGTCGGCGCGATCATGGGCCAGATGAAATTGACCAAGCCGCAGGCCGCGAACGCCGGCGAGCTGTTCGGCCTGTCGAAGGCCGAGATCGCGATGCTCAACGAGGTGCCGATGCGCGGCACCGGCACGACGATGCCGCCGACCGATCCCTTGATCTACCGCTTCTACGAGATGGTGATGGTGAATGGTCCGGCCTGGAAGGCGTTGATCGAGGAAGAGTTCGGCGATGGCATCATGTCGGCGATCGATTTCGACATGGGCATCGAGCGCGTCGCCAACCCGAAGGGCGATCGCGTCAAGATCACGATGTCAGGCAAGTTCCTGCCGTACAAATATTACGGCGCCAGCGGCAACGTGCCGGAGTACGGGTTCAAGGAGGGTTGAGGGGGCGAGTGGCGAATTGCGAGTGGCGAATGGACTCCAACCATTCGCTACTCGCTACTCACTATTCGCTAGAGAATCGAACCCGGCATGTACTTGGCGGCTTCAGGCTTTGCCTTGGCCAGTGCGTCGACCTGCTCGGCGAAATAGTCGACCTGGGCGCCGGCGTCGCCGGAATTGCCGCGGCCGTGCTCGAGCACGCGGGCGAGCTCGGCTTCGCTGAGGCCGAGGCGCTGGTCGGCGGCGAGACGCTTGAGCAGATCGTTCTGCACGACCTTGCCGGTGCGCAGGTCTCTGATGGCCGCGACCGCGTGCTCCTTGATCGCCTCATGCGCGCCTTCGCGGCCCGCGCCCTTCTTCACCGCTTCCATCATCACCGTGGTGGTGAGGAGGAAGGGCAGATAGCGGTTGAGCTCGGTGGCGACGACGGCGTCGAAAATTTCCATCTGGTCGAGCACCGAGAGCAGGGTCTCGAGCAGGCCGTCCATGGCCAGGAACGCATCGGGCAGCATGACGCGGCGGACCACGGAGCAGGAGACGTCGCCTTCGTTCCACTGGTCGCCGGCGAGCCCTGCGGCCATCGCGAGATAGCCCTTCAGCACCACATGCAGGCCGTTGATGCGCTCGCAGGAGCGGCTGTTCATCTTGTGCGGCATCGCGGACGAGCCGACCTGGCCCTTGGCAAAGCCTTCGCTGGCGAGCTCATGGCCCGCCATCAGGCGCAGCGTCTTGGCGAAATTGCCGGGACCGCTGGCAAGCTCGGTCAACACGCTGACGGCGCGGAAGTCGAGGCTGCGCGGATAGACCTGGCCGACTGCGTCAAAATTCCTGGGCAGGCCGAGATGGACGAGAATGCGCTGCTCGAGCGCGCGCGCCTTGCCGGCATCGCCGTTGAACAAAGTGATCTGGTCGAGCCTGGTGCCGACGGCGCCCTTCAGGCCGCGCGCGGGATAGCTGTCGAGCACGCTGACGAGGCTCTGATGCGCCACCAGCATCTCCTCGCCGAACATGGCGATGCGCTTGCCGAGCGTGGTGACCTGTGCGGCGACGTTGTGCGTGCGCGCCGTGAACGGCATGTCGCGGAAGTGCTTGGCGTGCTTGGCAAAGCGAATGAGGGCGGCGATGCTCTTGGTCTCGATCAGCTGGAGCCCGCGATAGACCTGGAGCTGCTCGACATTCTCGGTGAGGTCGCGGCTGGTCATGCCCTTGTGCAGGTGCTCGTGACCGGCGAGATCGCAGAACTCCTCGATCCGGGCCTTGACGTCGTGGCGGGTGATGCGCTCGCGCCGCATGATGGAGTCGAGGTCGACCTGGTCCTTGACGCGCTCATAAGCCTCGATCACGCCATCTGGCACCGGGATACCAAGGTCGCGCTGGCCTTTCAGCACGGCGATCCAGTAGTCGCGTTCGAGGCGCACCTTGCCTTCGCCGCTCCAGATGGCGCGCATGGCAGGCGAGGCGTAGCGTTGGGCGAGGACGTTGGAGATGTGATCCTGAGACATGCCGCCCATTTGGCACCGCCGGGGGCCGGCTGCAAGCCCGGGAGGACCAGCAGCCCGCCGCTCGCTGTTAAGCTTACTTGCCGGCCTTCACTTCGGCCGCCGCGACCGCGACCAGATCGCTCATCCCGGCGCGACGTCCTGCGCAAGATCATGGCCAATTTCGCCGCCCGGACCGTGGCCGTCACCCAGCCAGCGATTCGAGGCGGCCCTCGTTGCGAGGGGCCCTGCGCATGCCTAGATAAAGGGCAGGATCGGCGAAACAACGAGCCGTAAAGCCGCAGGCAAGGCGGTATAAGTCAGCGTCGGATGGGCCGGATCGATTGTGCTGAGACAGCCAATCGGATAGGTTGCCTGAAGGCTTGGTTCCCGTTCTGTTTCCTCAGGTTTTCCTTGGGTTATAGATGGGTTCCCAGCCGTTCACGGCAGCTCCGCTGTGGGTCGTAACCTGGTAACCGGAGCACACCAAATACATGGATTTCAACAAAACACGGTACATCCCAATGAGCCGTCGGCGTCGCATTTATGAAGGCAAGGCAAAGGTTCTTTACGAAGGTCCCGAGCCCGGTACCCTGATCCAGCACTTCAAGGACGACGCCACCGCGTTCAACGCGAAAAAGCATCAGGTGATCGAGGGCAAGGGCGTCCTCAACAACCGGATCTCGGAGTACCTGTTTCAGCACCTCAACGACATCGGGGTGCCGACCCACTTCATCCGCCGCCTCAACATGCGCGAGCAGTTGATTCGCGAGGTCGAGATCGTGCCGCTGGAAGTGGTGGTGCGGAACGTCGCCGCCGGCTCGCTGTCGCAGCGCCTCGGCATCGAGGAGGGCACCCAGCTGCCCCGTTCGATCATCGAGTTCTACTACAAGAACGACCAGCTCAACGACCCCATGGTGTCGGAAGAGCACATCACCGCGTTCGGCTGGGCCACGCCCCAGGAGATCGACGACATCATGGCGCTCGCCATCCGCGTCAACGATTTCCTCACCGGCCTTTTCCTCGGCATCGGCATCCGCCTCGTCGACTTCAAGATGGAGTGCGGGCGCCTGTTCGAGAACGAGATGATGCGCATCATCGTCGCCGACGAGATCTCGCCGGACAGCTGCCGCCTGTGGGACATCAAGTCGAACGAGAAGCTCGACAAGGACCGTTTCCGCAGGGATCTCGGCGGCCTGCTCGAGGCTTACACGGAAGTGGCAAAGCGCCTCGGCATTCTCATGGAGAACGAACGTCCGCAGGGCACGGGTCCCGTGCTGGTGAAGAGCTAAGAGGAATATCGACGTGAAGGCACGTGTTACCGTTACCCTGAAGACGGGCATCCTCGATCCGCAGGGCAAGGCCATCGAAGGCGCGCTGAAGTCGCTCGGCATCGACGGCGTCGCCAGCGTCCGCCAGGGCAAGGTGTTCGACATCGAGCTCGCCGGCGCCGACAAGGCCAAGGCCCAAGCAGCGCTGAAGGACGCCGCCGACAAGCTGCTGGCGAATACCGTGATCGAGAACTACCGCGTCGAGATCGTCTGAGTGATGCTGCACCCGTAGCCCGGATGCAGCGAAGCGAAATCCGGGGCTATCGGCGATGGAGCCCCCGGATTGCGCGGAGCCTGTCATCGGGCGGCGCTTCGCGCCGACCCGTTGGCTCCATCCGGGCTACCGGGCTACCAAGCTGCTCGCCTCACAGCCAGCCGACGCGGCGGAAGCGCCAGTACAGGCCGGCGCAGGCGAGCGCCATCAGCCCCATGACGACGAAGTAGCTGTACTCCCATTGCAGCTCGGGGATGTATTTGAAGTTCATCCCGTAGATGCCGGCGACGGCAGTGGGGACGGCGAGGATCGCAAGCCATGAGGCGAGCTTCTTCGACACCGCCGTCTCCTGCGCCTGGCCGACCAAAAGGCTCGCCTCGAACGCGAAGGCCAGCACCTCGCGCATGGAATCGATGCGCTCCTGGATGTTGCGGACGTGGTCGGTGACGTCGCGGAACAGCGGTTGCATGGCCTGCCGCACCATCGACAGCTCGTCATGCTCCAGCCGGCGGCAGACTTCGACCAAAGGCCCGATCGCGTTGCGAAGCCGCAAGAGGTCGCGGCGGAGCATGTAGAGGCGCTCGATCTGCGCCTTGGTGATCGGCTTGGAGAGCACGTCGTCCTCGATGCCCTCGACCTCGTCGTGAATGCTCTCGAGCACGGGCGAGTAATTGTCGACGATGAAATCGAGGATCGCATAGAGGATGTAGTCCTCGCCGCGGGCGAGCGCCCGCGGACAGCTTTCGCAGCGCTCGCGCACCGGTGTGTAGGACGTCGAAGGGCCATGACGCACCGAGACCAGATAGCCTTCGCCGACGAAGATGTGGGTCTCGCCGAAGGCGATCCGGCCCTCGATCAGTTGCGCTGTGCGCGCGACGATGAACAGGGCCTCGCCATATTGCTCGATCTTCGGCCGCTGATGGGCGTGGTTGGCGTCTTCGATGGCGAGTTCGTGCAGGTCGAACTGCTTCTGCACGGCGGCAAGCAGCGCCATGTCGGGCTCGTGCAATCCGATCCAGACCACGTGGCCGGGCTTGGCCCGCCAGCTCGAGGCCTCGCTGATGGCGATATTGGCGACGCGCCGGCCGTCGACATAGGCGCCGGCAGCGACGACGCCCTCGGTGGGCACTGGTTCGGCAGCAGAGGTGGGCCGTGACGGGACATTCATGGCATCGATCCCGGGCAAATCGTTGGGCTCACCCGCCCTGGCTATGGCCTGTGTACAAGGCCATTGCGCAAGGCTAGCACTGGTAAAATTCCCGTCAAATGGCTATGTCTCCTGACGAATTGGCCGCCAGGCCACCGATTCCAGCCATCGTCGGAACCCGAAGCATGAAAGCCGCCATCCTCGTCTTCCCCGGCATCAACCGCGAGCGCGACATGGCGCGGGCGTTGAGGCTGATCTCGGGCCATGAGCCGGCGATGGTGTGGCATGCCGAGACCTCGCTGCCTGCGGGCACCGACCTCGTCGTCGTGCCAGGCGGCTTCTCCTACGGCGATTACTTGCGCTGTGGCGCGATCGCGGCGCGGGCGCCGGTGATGGATGCGGTGCGCGACTATGCGGCCAAGGGCGGCCTCGTGCTCGGCGTCTGCAACGGCTTCCAGATCCTCTGCGAGTCCGGCCTGCTGCCGGGCGTGCTGATGCGCAATGCGCGGCTGAAATTCATCTGCAAGGACGTGCATCTGCGCGTCGAGCGTTCCGACACGCCGTTTACGCGCGGCTACAATGCCGGCCAGGTCATCCGCGTGCCGGTCGCCCACGGCGAGGGCAATTACGAGGCGGATGAAGAGACCATCAAGCGCATCGAGGGCGAGGGGCGGGTGCTCTATCGTTACTGCTCGGCTGATGGCGTGGTCGACGAGGCCAACAACATCAACGGTGCGGCGCATTCCATTGCCGGCCTTCTCAACGACAAGGGCAACGTGCTCGGCATGATGCCGCATCCGGAAAACCACGTCGAAGACATCATGGGCTGCACCGACGGCCGCGGGCTGTTTGCAGGCCTCACGGCGCATCTGGAAAAGGCCGCGTGATTGCTGTGATGGTGAAGCGTGCGCTCGCCGCGATTGCGGCGCTCGCGCTCACGCCTGCGGCATTCGCGCAGGATTTTCCGAAGCGTCCGATCACCATGATCGTGCCGTTCGCGGCCGGCGGCACGTCGGACGTGATCGCGCGCACCGTCGCCGAGCAGATGAGCGTGGCGCTCGGCCACTCCATCGTGATCGAGAATGTCGCGGGCGCCGTGGCTCGACCGCGCTGGCGCGCGCCTCCCGCGCCGAGCCTGACGGCTACACCATTGCCATCGGCAACGCCGGCACGAATGCTGCGACCTACACGATCTATCCCAAGCTGCCGTTTACACCCGAATCGTTCGCGCCGATCGCGATGGTGGCCAAGACCTTCGGCATCATCGCACTCCGCAAGGATTTCCCTGCGACGAATTTGAAGGAGTTCATCGCCTACGCCAAGGCCAATCCGGGCAAGATCAATCTCGGCCATGCCGGGGTCGGTTCGTCGAACTACCTTATCTGCAAGAGTTTTGTCACGGCGGCGGGGATCGACGCGACGCTGGTCGGCTATCGCGGCGCTTCGCCCGCGCTGACGGACGCGATCGGCAGCCAGATCGACGGGGTCTGCGATGCGGCCGCCTCGGTGTCGCAGTCGATCAACGAGAAGCTGGTGAAGGGGCTCGTGGTCGGCTCGACGGTGCGGCTTGCCACGCTGCCCGATCTGCCGACGTCAACTGAAGCGGGCCTGCCCGAATTCGAGGCGCAGGGCTGGAACGGCCTGTTCGCGCCCAAGGGCACGCCGCCTGATATCATCGCCAGGTTGAATGCGGCGGCGCGCACCGCGGTGGAAACCGAGGCGGTGAAGAAGCGCTTTGCGGACCTCTCGACCGTCGCACCTGACTCCGACGAGCACACCCCCGAGATGCTTCAGAAGCTCGTGACGCGCGACGTCGAGAAGTACCGCAAGATGCTGGCGGACGACGCCAAGCAATAGCAGTCCGCGCGAGCGCAGTTGCCGTTGCCGCCGGCACGGTCACCGCGGCGCTGCCGGCTTCCGCTTCACCCGCTTGATCGTGCCGGAGAAGGTGAACAGGCGGCGTTCCCCTGATATCATCTCCCCGCGCAGAAAGATCAGCGAGCCGCCGGCACGGGTGACCTCGCCGGTGCACTCGATCAGTTCGCCCTCATGGCCGGCATCGAGGAATTCGCAGGCGAAATTGACGGTCACGCCCTTGCCCTGGAGCGCGTGGCGGCCGATCGCGAACAGGCAGTAATCGGCGAACGCCATGAAGCAGCCGCCATGGACGTTCTGGGAGCCGTTGAGGTGCTTTTTCTCGACCCGGAAGGCGCAGCGGACCCGGCCGTCCGCCTCAAAGCGGTGCCAGAAGGGGCCGATATGATTCTCAAAGCTGTCGCGGATCCAGGTCTGCCAGCCCGCGAATTCCCCCTCGGTCGCGACATGGAGGTCGGGACGGTGGGGCGGGGGCGTTTTGGTCAATTCGTGCAAGGAAATGGGCCTTCAATTGCGGGTCTTTAGCCCTTAAATCCGATCCGTCCACGCCGTGCAATTGTTGTTCCCGCGACGCCCGCCCTCCAAAACGTGGGACAGCGGGAAAATGCGCCATAAAGGGCTTTTCGAAGCCGTCCGATCTTCCTAAGAACGGCCAAACCGCCGCCGAAAGCTCCTGAAGCCATGAAGAACGAACCCAAGATCACCCCCGAACTGGTTGCCGCCCACGGGCTCAAGCCCGACGAGTATGAGCGCATCCTGAAGCTGATCGGGCGGGAGCCGACCTTCACCGAGCTCGGCATCTTCTCGGCGATGTGGAACGAGCACTGCTCGTACAAATCCTCGCGCATCCATCTGCGCGGCCTGCCGACCAAGGCGCCGTGGGTGATCCAGGGCCCCGGCGAGAATGCCGGCGTGATCGACATCGGCGACGGCCAGGCCGTGGTCTTCAAGATGGAGAGCCACAACCACCCGAGCTATATCGAGCCCTATCAAGGCGCGACCACCGGCGTCGGCGGCATCCTGCGCGACGTCTTCACCATGGGCGCGCGCCCGATCGCCTGCCTCAACGCGCTGAGCTTCGGTGCGCCCGAGCACGCCAGGACCCGGCATCTCGTCTCCGGCGTGGTCGCCGGTGTCGGCGGCTACGGCAATTCCTTCGGCGTGCCGACCGTCGGCGGCCAGGTCCGCTTCCACACCCGCTATGACGGCAACATCCTCGTCAACGCCATGGCCGTGGGCCTCGCCGACGCCGACAAGATCTTCTATGCGGCAGCCTCCGGCGTGAACATGCCGATCGTCTATCTCGGCTCCAAGACCGGCCGCGACGGCATCCACGGCGCCTCGATGGCCTCGGCCGAGTTCGACGACAAGTCCGAGGAGAAGCGCCCGACCGTGCAGGTCGGCGATCCCTTCGCCGAGAAGCTGCTGCTGGAAGCCTGCCTCGAGATCATGGAGAAGGGCTGCGTCATCGCGATCCAGGACATGGGCGCCGCGGGCCTGACCTGCTCGGCAGTGGAAATGGGCGCCAAGGGCGACCTCGGCGTCGATCTCGATCTCGACGTGGTGCCGACCCGCGAGACCGGCATGAGCGCCTACGAGATGATGCTCTCGGAAAGCCAGGAGCGCATGCTCATGGTGCTCAAGCCCGAGAAGGAAAAGGAAGCCGAGGCCATCTTCAGGAAGTGGGGCCTCGACTTCGCCGTGGTCGGCTACACGACTCCGAGCAAGCGCTTCGTGGTCAAGCATGGCGGCGACGTCATGGCCGATCTGCCGATCAAGGAGCTCGGCGACGAGGCGCCGGTCTATGACCGGCCGCATGTGCCGTCCGCGGCGCTGCCGGTCGTGCATGCGCGCGAGGTGCCGGCGCCGATGGCGCTTGGTGCCGCCCTGGAGAAGCTGATCGGCACACCGGACATGTGCAGCAAGCGCTGGGTCTGGGAGCAGTATGACCACGTCATTCTCGGCAACACCATGCAGCGTCCCGGCGGCGATGCCGCCGTCGTGCGCGTGCAGGACGGGCCGAAGGGGCTGGCGCTGACCGTCGACGTCACGCCGCGCTATTGCGAGGCCGACCCGTTCGAAGGCGGCAAGCAGGCGGTGGCGGAAGCCTGGCGCAACATCACCGCGGTCGGCGGCAAGCCGCTCGCGATCACCGACAATCTCAACTTCGGCAATCCTGAGCGGCCCGAGATCATGGGGCAGTTCGTCGGCTGCCTGAAGGGCATCTCGGAAGCCTGCCGCACGCTCGACTTCCCGGTCGTCTCGGGCAACGTCTCGCTCTACAACGAGACCAATGGCCGCGCGATCCTGCCGACGCCCTCGATCGGCGGCGTCGGCCTGCTCGACGATTTCACCAAATCGGCCTCGCTGGCGTTCAAGGCCGAGGGCGAGGCGATCCTGCTGGTTGGCGAAACCCATGGTTGGCTCGGCCAATCCGTTTATTTGCGCGACATCTGCGGTCGCGAGGAGGGCGCGCCGCCGCCGGTCGACCTTGCTGCCGAGAAGCGCAACGGCGACTGCGTGCGCGGCATGATCCATGCGGGCACCGCGACCGCGGTGCACGACCTCTCCGACGGTGGGCTCCTGATTGCGCTGGCCGAAATGGCGATGGCGGGCGGCATCGGCGCAAAGCTGCTGGCAGCGCCGACCTCGCTGGTTTCGCAGGCCTATTGGTTCGGCGAGGACCAGGCGCGCTATCTCGTCACCGTGCCGGAAACCGAAGCCGGCCGCGTGCTCGCCAAGATGCGCGGCTGCGAGGTGCCTTGCGTGCGTATCGGCACCACCGGCGGCGATGCGATCGCGATCTCGGGAGAGACGCCTGTCACGATCGATGCGCTGCGCGCCTCGTTCGAGCGCTGGCTGCCGGAGTATATGGGCGGGAAGGCGGCCTGAGACCGCCATCCTAGCCTCGGACCCGTAGCCCGGATGGAGCGCAGCGTAATCCGGGACCATCGTCGTTTGTGGCAAGACCCGGATTGCGCTGCGCTCCATCCGGGCTACAAGGTCACAGCACCTTCGATGCCCCGGGGATTTGGCGCAAGGCGCGCGTCAGCGCCCAACTGAAGGCGACTGTCAGCACGAATCCCACCATCGCCTTGACGATCGCTGGCAGGTCATAGTCGAACAGCCAGTATTGCAGCCAAAGCGCGATCGGGTAGTGCACCAAAAACATGCCAAAGGCGTCCCGCTGCATCGGATCGAGCAGTCTGGCCGAACCGGATTGCTTGAACCGCTGGAAGAAGGCCAGGATCAGAAACATGATGGCCACGCTGAAGACGGTGACGTTGGCCGCGTAAAGTCCTTCATACCAGTTCGGCAGCGGTGACGGATTGCCGAGGATCTCTCGCTTGATGAAGATCAGCGTCCACAGCAGGCAATACGGAACGATGGCCAGCACCAGCCATTCCCAGCTCACTTTCGCCATCCGGCCCTCAGCCGAGAGCAGCCCGCGATCCATATTGGCAGCGCCGATGCCGGCACCGAAAAAGAAATAGGTCGCATAGAGCATCACGCGCCCGTGCTGGACCGAAAACGGCCCGAACTCGAACCAGCTGCTGGGTCCGAAATACATCAGCCCGGGGACGTAGAACGCGGCGCTCACGGCCAGCATGACCGCGAAGAATTCCGCGGGTCGCCGCCGTCCGCGCACCGACAGGCGGTTGATCGGGTCGAGCAGGTTGGGCCGCAGACTGTACAGCAGGCATGCGATCAGGTCGAAGGCGAACAAGACCCAGAGAAACCAGATCGGCCCTGATGGCCACGGGCCCTTCGTGATCGTCGTCCACCAGAACTGTGAAAAGCCGATCTCGGGATCATTCCGCAGAGAGATGGCGTAGTAGGCGATCGGAATGACCGTGAACGCGCAGATCACGAACGGGATGCCGAGCCGGCGAATACGGTCGGCCAGATAACTCGCCGGCCCCTTGCGAGCGATTCCCGACCAGGCGAACAGGCCCGACAGGAAGAAGAACATCGCCATGAAGAAGCTGTCGGTCGCCAGCACGATCATGTCGAAGCCGAAGAAGAACTTCGGGTCGGTATGACCGAAATAGGTGTAGGGGATAACGGCATGGTGCAGCAGCACCACCAGCGTCAGAAAGGTGCGAGCGCGATCGAGCGATAAATTCCGCGTCTTGGCCTTCGGCTCGGCATACGTTTCCGCGCCGATCGTCGCAGAAGTTGACATGGTCATCATGGCAGCCCCAGTCGCGTTTCCGTCCCGGCCGGACCTAGCGCCGGGACCCCGATTCAGCAAGCGCAGTTTGCGCCGCGACATTCTTCCATCGTGCCTTAGGAACCAGTTCCGCGCAACGCAGTTAGCGTTCCCGAAACGGTGAGCGGCCGCCGATTGCGGTCACCAATCTTGCGGAGCTGGCGATGACGATCCTGAAATGGGCCCTGATATTCCTGCTGATCTCGATCGTAGCCGGTGTTCTCGGCTTCACCGGCATCTCTGCCGCCTCCGCCGACATCGCCCGCTTCCTGTTCTACGTCTTCGTCGTGATCTTCCTGGTGCTGCTGATACTCGGGCTTACGGTGTTCAGGGCGTAGCTACAGGAGTCATTCCGGGGCGATGCGAAGCATCGACCCCGGAATCTCTAGATTCCGGGCTCGCGTCTATGACGCGCCCCGGAATGACGCCACCAAACCGCTACCCCACTTCCTCGATCTTCACCTTGTCCGGATAGAAAGCGAGATGGCCCGTAATCTCCGCCATCGCGGGGAAGGGCGTCTCGTAGGTCCAGATGGCGTTGTCGAGCGTCTTGCCGTCGGCCTTGATGCTGTAATAGCTGGCGTCCCCCTTGTAAGGGCAGTGGGTGGTGCGCTCGGAGCGCTCCAGCAGCGCCATGTTGGCGTCTTCGCGCGGCAGATATTGCACTGCCGGATATCTGGCCTCCTTCAGCGTCAGGGCCTTGGTGCTCTCGGCGATCACGATGTCGCCCGCCGTCACGCGGACGCGGCGGGGATTTTGGGTGATGGTGATGGGGTGGTCGGGGCCTGGAAGCTTCATGATTTCACGCCTTTTCGATCAATCTGCCGCGCGCGGCACTTTGTCGTGCCTTTATCCTGATGGGATCAGGGATATAGTGCCGGAAAGCGTGACGTAGAAGGCCGTTCACGCTAAGTTTGGTCCTGCCGGCAAGTTCGGCTTTGCGGATCCGGACCCCGGCAAATGATTCGACGCCAAGGCTGCAAGCCGTCACGCTGTAAGCCGACATAAGGAGCAAGACCCGAATGCCCATGGACGCCCACGATATCGAGGCGATGATCAAGGCAGCGATCCCCGATGCCGAGGTGACCATCCGTGACCTCGCCGGTGATGGCGACCACTATGCCGCGACCGTGATCTCGGAATCCTTCCGCGGCAAGTCCCGCGTCCAGCAGCACCAGATCGTCTATCGGTCCCTGCAGGGCCAGATGGGCGGCGTGCTGCATGCGCTGGCGCTGCAAACCGGCGTACCAAGTGCTTGAATAGACTGCACCTGACCTGATCGCGCGACGGGGACGCTGATGGCTGCGGACAATCCGCGCGGCGCGATGTTTCGCGTCATCGTGCCGAACCAGCCGAGCCGTGTCACCAATGCCGAGCTGTTCTTCGACCTGGTTTTTGTCTTCGCCGTCACGCAGGTTTCGCACACGCTGCTGAACCACTTCACGCCGCTTGGCGCGGTCGAGGTCACGCTGCTGTTCCTGGCGGTGTGGTGGGTGTGGGTCTACACGGCCTGGGTCACCAACTGGCTCAACCCCGACCTGACGCCGGTCCGCATCGTGATCTTCCTGATGATGCTGGGCGGCCTCGTGCTGTCGACCACGATCCCGACCGCCTTCGATGGCCGCGGCCTGTGGTTTGCCATCGCCTATGCGGCCATGCAGGTTGGACGTACCGCGTTCTGGCTGTTTGCGACTCCTCGCCATCGTACCGCCGTGCGGCACAATGCGATCCGCATTCTGGTCTGGCTCTGCGGCTCTGCGGTGTTCTGGATCCTGGGCGGTCTTGCCCATGGCGAGGAGAGGCTGTGGTTCTGGATCGTGGCGCTCGGAATCGAATACGTCTCGCCCGCGGTCCGCTTCTGGGTCCCCAAGCTCGGCTTCTCGTCGGTCGAGGCCTGGGCCGTCGAGGGCGGCCACATGGCCGAGCGCTGTGCCGGCTTCATCATCATCGCACTCGGCGAGGCCGTCGTCGTCAATGGCGCGACCTTCGCCGAGCTGACTTGGAGCGCGGACAATATCCTGGCTTTCGTCACGTGCCTGGTCGGGAGCATCGCGATGTGGTGGATCTATTTCCACAAGGGCGCCGAAGCCGGCTCCGAGGTGATCTCGAAAGCGGCCGAATCCGGCCGGGTGGCGCGGCTTGCCTACACCTATCTGCACATGCCGATCGTCGCCGGCATCATCCTCACCGCGGTCTCGGACGAGCTGGTGCTGAAGCACCCCGCCGGGCATCCCGATGTCCGCACCATCGTCAGCACGATCGGCGGTCCCCTGGTGTTTCTGGTCGGCACCATTCTGTTCAAGCACTCGATCCGCGGCTTCCTCCAGCTCTCCCACGGCGTCGGCATCATCCTGCTGCTGGCGCTGTGGTGGTTCGCGGCGGACCTGTCGCCGCTCTGGCTGTCGGTCGCGACCAGCGTGATCATGATCGTGGTCGCGGTGTGGGAATCGGTGTCGCTCGGGGCGAAGGTGGAAGAGGCCGAGGAGCGTTGAGGCGCCGCAGCTTTACTCCGCGACCTCCAGCGCGTGCACCGAGAACATCTTCGCCGCATCGGTCCAGCTCTCGCGCACGCGCCAGCCGGCGCCTCGCGCCAGCGCGGCGAACCGCTCCAGGCTGTATTTGTAGCTGTTCTCGGTGTGAATGCTCTCGCCGGGCCGGAACGAGAAGCTGGTGCCGAGCAGGCGCACGGTCTGGCTCTTCTTGCTGATCAGATGCATCTCGATGCGGTGCCGGTCGTGATTGTAGATCGCGCCATGGGTGAACGCCGAGAGGTCGAAATTGCCGCCGAGCTCGCGATTGATCCGCACCAGCACGTTGAGATTGAACCGCGCGGTGATGCCGGCCGCATCATTATAGGCGGCGTGAAGCAGGCGCTCCTCTTTCTCCAGGTCGGCGCCGATGATCATCTGCGCGCCCTGGCCAAGAATCTGGCGGGCGCTCTTCAGGAACGCCTGGGCTTCATGCGGCTCGAAATTGCCGATGGTCGAGCCCGGGAAGAAGCCGACCTTCGGCATTGATGCGACCGCCTTCGGCAGCTCGAACGGCGTGGTGAAGTCGGCGGCCACCGGATAGATGCCGAGCGAGGGAAAGTCGCGCTTCAGGCCATTGGCCTGCGCCTGCAGGAAATCGCCGGAGATGTCGACCGGAACATAGGCGGCGAATTTGGCCTGGTTCAGCAGCAGGCGGACTTTTGTGGTGGAGCCTGCGCCGAACTCGACCAGGGCGGCATTCTCGGGGATGATCTTCGCGATCTCGCTGCCGCGCTCCTTCAGGATCGATAGCTCGGTGCGCGTCGGATAATATTCCGGCAGACGCGTGATCGCCTCGAACAGCTCCGATCCGGTCGCGTCGTAAAAATACTTCGGCGACAGTTTTTTCGGCTGTTGCGAGAGCTGCTCGATCGCCTCGCGGGCGAATGCGGTCGTCTGCTCGTCGGGGAGATGGGCTTCGGCCAAAGCGCTGGCGTGCACATTCATGATACTCTCCTGAACGCGCTGTCCGGCGCGTATTCGTCGTCGGATGAGAACTAGTCGTAGTCGGCGAGCCGCAACCCCGTGAATTGCCAGCGGTGGTGCGGATAGAAGAAGTTGCGGTATGTGACGCGGCTGTGACCGTCAGGTGTCGCCAGCGAGGAGCCGCGCAGGACCAGTTGGTTGACCATGAACTTGCCGTTGTACTCACCGAGCGCGCCTTCGACGGCGCGGTAGCCGGGGTAGGGCGAATACGACGACCGCGTCCATTGCCAGACGATGCCGAAGGCATCGTTGAGCTGGCCCGCGCGCGCCGCGACCTCCCATTCCATCTCGGTCGGTAGATGTTTTCCGCCCCAGCGCGCAAACGCATCGGCCTCGTAATAGCTGACGTGGCAGACCGGCGCGTCGGGATCGACCGGCTTGAGGCCGGCGAGCGTCATCACCTGCCATCCGCCATCGGCCTCGCGCCAATGGCCCGGAGCCTGCCAGTCTTCCTTGCTGGCCGCGGCGAAGCCGTCCATCAGCCACAGCGTCGCACGCCGGTAGCCGCCGTCGCGCATGAAGGCGAGCCATTCGCGGTTGGTGACGAGATTGCGGGCGATCTTGACCGGGCCGACCAGCGCGCGATGCGCCGGCTTCTCGTTGTCGAAATGAAAGCTGTCGTCGACATGGCCGACGGTGTGGATGCCTTCGGTGAGCGTCAGCCAGTCCTCGCCAGCGCGCGTCCCGGCCGGAAACCGCCAGTCCTTGTCGTAAGTCGGATAGACCGGGTTCTGCGCGAAGGCGTGCAGGATGTCGGTGTACATCAACTCCTGATGTTGCTGCTCATGGTTCAGCCCGACTTCGACCAGGGGCGCGATCTTGCGGAGCTTGTCCTCGCCGGCCTTGCGGAAGAATTGGACGATCGCGGCATCGACATAGCTGCGATAGGCACCGACCTCGGTGGCGCTGGGCCGCGTGATGTCGCCGCGATGATTGCGGGCGTGGCGCGGGCCGGCGCTGACGTAATAGGAATTGAACAGGAAGGCGAAGTCGGGATGGAAGGGGCGGTACCCGGGCGCGTGCTCGCCGAGCAGAAACTGCTCCCAGAACCAGGTGGTATGGGCCCGATGCCATTTCGCCGGGCTCGCGTCCGGCATGGATTGGATCTGCTGGTCCTCGGGTGAGAGCGGAGCGGCGCGCCGCTCAGTCTCGGCACGAACGGCCAGAAACGCGCTCTCCAGCGCCTGCGCGAGGCCATCAGGGGTGGCCGGGGGTGACGAAAGCGGCTGATCGGCCGTAGCGGAGGCTTGTTTCGTCACGTTTTTCTCCAGACAGGACAAGAGAACGTTGTTGGCGCACCCAGGTTCCAAAACCAAGGTTCGTCCTAGATAGGGGCTCCGTTACGGTATGAAAGTCCTCCCCGGTGATGATATTCGTGTCATCATGCAATGGCGCCGGGGCCGCCCTGGCCTGATGTCCAGGGACTGCTCTTTGCCATTTTACTTTGGATGCACAACGGTTTGGGCTACATATATAGGCAGGTATCGGGTTAACTCGGCTGAGCCGGCCCGGATTGATAAATGAGGGCTCTGCCCCAGAAGGACACGGATATGAGCATCGCGGAATTCATCGACAACGAAGTGAAGTCGAACGACGTGGTTCTGTTCATGAAGGGGACGCCGCAATTTCCGCAGTGCGGTTTCTCGGGCCAGGTCGTGCAGATCCTCGACCACATCGGCGTCGGTTATAAGGGCCTCAACGTGCTCGAATCCGCCGAGCTGCGTAACGGCATCAAGGAATATTCGAACTGGCCGACGATCCCGCAGCTCTATGTGAAGGGCGAGTTCATCGGCGGCTGCGATATCGTGCGTGAGATGTTCCAGGCCGGCGAATTGCAGCAGCTCTTCTCCGAGAAGGGCGTCGTCGTCGCGGCCTGATCCGTGACAGTGCTGACGCGTCGGATCGGCGGCGTCCAGCTCGAAATCATCGTCGCCGACATTACGACCCTCGGCGTTGACGCCATCGTCAACGCCGCCAACTCGTCTCTTCTTGGTGGGGGCGGCGTCGATGGTGCGATTCATCGCGCGGCCGGCCCGGAGCTGGTGGCCGAATGCCGCATGCTCCACGGTTGCAAGACGGGCGATGCGAAGATCACCAAAGGCTACCGGCTCAAGGCCGCGCACGTGATTCACACCGTGGGACCGGTCTGGATCGGCGGTACGCTGGGCGAGGACGATCTGCTCGCCTCCTGCTATCGCCGCTCAATGGAACTGTGCGGCCAGCACGAGCTGTCGTCGGCGGCCTTCCCCGCGATTTCGACCGGCATTTACCGCTTTCCTGCCGACCGGGCCGCGAAGATTGCGATCGAAACAACCATTGAAGCCCTGCCGGCCGCACCCTCAGTCGGCCACGTCATATTTTGCTGCTTCTCGGAGGCAAGCGCCGCCCTGCATGCGGACGTCCTGGCCCGGCACGGCAGCCCTTGTGCCTGACGACGCGGTCGGTACACTCCGCCAGCCATGTTCCGGGGAGGGGATATGATTTCACGTTTTATACGATTTGCATTGGCCTGCGGTGCGCTTGTCTCGTTTGGGACGATGTCGGCACGCGCGGAGGGCACCTACGAGATTCCGGCCGGCGCACATTTCAATCAGGACAAGCTCGCCAAGGTCAGCGAGTTCTTCAAGAACGAGGTCGCGACCGGCAAGATCGCCGGCGCGACCGTGCTGATCCAGCAGCACGGCAAGCCCGTCTATCACGAAGCCTTCGGCGTGCAGGACGTGGTCAGCAAGGCGCCGATCACCGACAAGACCATCTTCCGCCTGTCGTCGCTGACCAAGGTGATCACCTCCGTTGTGGCGATGCAATTGATCCAGGACGGAAAGATCAAGCTCGACGATCCCGTCTCGAAATACATTCCCTCCTTTGCAAATGTGAAGGTCGGTGAGGAGAAGAAGGCCGAAGACGGCACCAAGACGCTCGAGCTGGTGCCACTGGTCCGGCCCATTACCATTCTCGACCTGATGCGCCATACCTCCGGGATCACCTACGGCTTCTACGGCGACAGTCTGGTTCGCAAGGCCTATCGCGACGCCAACATCTACGCGGGCGAATTCGATCTCGCCGAGTTTGCCGAGCGGATCGCCAAGCTGCCGCTGCACAATCAACCCGGCGCGCTCTGGCAGTACGGCCATTCCACCGACATTCTGGCGCGGATCATGGAGATCGTGTCCGGAAAGACATTGTTCGAACTCGAGAAGGAAAAGCTGCTCGATCCGCTCGGCATGACCGATACAGGCTTCTTCGTCACCGAACCGGAGAGGCTGAAACGGCTCGCCCAGCCGCTGCCGAACGACAGCAATTTCCGGGTCGGCCGCGAGTACAGGACTGAGGTTCGCCAGAAGTGGGAATCCGCCAGCGGCGGCATGGTCTCGACCATGGCGGACTTTTCGCGCTTTGCGCAGATGCTGGTCGATGGAGGAACGTTCGAAGGCAAGACCTATCTCAGCCCGAAGACGTTCGAGCTGATGGCATCGGACCATGCCGGCAAGGACTCCGGCGTTGAGCGGGACTACTTCTATTTCCCCGGTGACGGTTTTGGCATGGGACTTGGGTTTGCCGTGCGCACCGATCCCGGTAATGCCAAGCCGCCGCCGCCCGGCGATCTCGGCGAGTTGAAGTGGGACGGCGCCAGCGGTTGCTATCTGGTGGTCGATCGCAAGCAGGACATGTTCTTTGTGCTGCTGGAGCAGACCCCGACCGAGCGCCAGCGCATCCAACGGACATTGAAGCTTTTGGTCTATGAGGCCATGGAGAATTGACATGCGCGCGTGCCGCGCGCTCGTCGCGGCGCTCGCTCTCTGAAGACCACTAATCTATCGGGCGATGGGGCGGCGATCGTTTCGCCGCTGCCCTAGCCCGGATGGAGCGCAGCGCAATCCGGGAACTCTCGCCGCTGCAACACTGTCCCGGATTTCGCTGCGCTCCATCCGGGCTACGGGGCTACGGGGCCAACCAGGCCTCACGCCGCGCGCACGATCTCGCGCACGTAGCCGATGGCTTCCTCGATCATCGCCGCATCGACGTCGAGATGGGTGCAGGCGCGGATGCGGCCGTCCATCATCGCGAGCGTCACGCCGCGCTGCCTGAGGGCCGCGACCATCTTGTCGCCGGGGATGCCGGCGCCGTCGGGCTTGAAGAACACGAGGTTGGTTTCGGGCTCCTGCACCTCGATGCCGGCGATCTGCGACAGGCCGCGCGCGAGCGCACGCGCATTGGCGTGGTCGTCGGCGAGGCGCTCGACGTGATGGTCGAGCGCGTAGATACAGGCGGCCGCGCAGATTCCGGCCTGCCGCATCGAGCCGCCAAGGCGCTGCTTCCACTGCCAGACCGCGTCGATGAATTCGCGGGTGCCGGCGAGCACGCCGCCGATCGGTGCGCCGAGGCCCTTGGAGAAATCGATCCAGGCCGAATCCCAGCCCGCGGTCATGTCGCGCGGCGAGATGCCGCTTGCCACTGTCGCGTTCAGCAGGCGCGCGCCGTCCATATGCGTCACAAGGCCGTGCTGTTTGGCGATCGCGACGATCTCGTCGAGCGCGGCCTTCTTCCAGATCGTGCCGCCGCCGATATTGGCGGTCTGCTCGACGCTGACGACCCGCTGCGTCGGCTGGTAGCGCGTGCGCGGATGCAGGGCTTTGCGGAACGTCTCCGGCGTGAACTGGCCGTCGGGGCCCTTGAGCTGCGTGACCTGGAAGCCGCCGATCGCGGCATGCGCGCCGCCTTCGCGGGCGATGATGTGCGCGGTCTCGTGCGCCAGGATCTCGTCGCCGGGGCGGCAATGCACCAGCGTCGCGGTGACGTTGCACATCGTCCCTGACGGCAGGTAGACCGCCGCTTCCTTACCCATCAGCGCGGCGACGCGCTCGCACAGCGCATTCACGGTCGGATCGTCGCCGACCTGCTCGTCGCCGACTTCGGCCCGCGCCATCGCCTCGCGCATCGCAGCCGTCGGCCTGGTTTGCGTATCCGAGAGCAGATTGATGCGCACCGGGGGCGCCTTGGGATCGACGGGGGGAGGGGTGTAGAGCATGCGACGGCTCCTCAAGCGATGCGGCCACTGAAATGTGGCTCTTAAGCAAAAAGGCCCCGGCGAACCGGGGCCTTTCGACATTCAAATCTTAGCGCGAATAGAATTCGACGACCAGATGGGGCTCCATCTGCACCGGGAACGGCACGTCGGAGAGGGCGGGGATGCGCACGTACTTCGCGGTCATCTTGCCGTGGTCGACTTCGAGATAGTCGGGGGTGTCGCGCTCGGGGAGCTGGCTGGCTTCGAGAACGTGGGCGAGCTGCTTGGAGGCTTCCTTGACCTCGACGACGTCGCCGACCTTGACCTGGTAGCTCGAGATGTTGACCTTGCGGCCGTTCACCTTGATGTGGCCGTGGTTGATGAACTGGCGCGCGGCGAAGATCGTCGAGACGAACTTGGCGCGATACACGACCGCGTCGAGACGACGCTCCAGCAGGCCGATCAGGTTCTCGCCGGTGTCGCCCTTGAGGCGGCTGGCCTCGACATAGATGCCGTGGAACTGGCGCTCAGAGATGTTGGCGTAGTAGCCCTTCAGCTTCTGCTTGGCGCGCAGCTGCACGCCGAAGTCCGAGAGCTTGCCCTTGCGGCGCTGGCCGTGCTGGCCGGGGCCGTACTCGCGGCGGTTCACGGGGCTCTTCGGGCGGCCCCAGATGTTCTGGCCCATACGGCGATCGATCTTATACTTCGCCTCACTGCGCTTAGTCATCGCGTCCTCTTCGGTTGCATGGTTTGAGGAAACGCGCCCTCCTGTGTGCCCGGATGATCCCGGCACCGACAGGTCCGATCCCCAAAGCTTAAGGGACCAGACCACGGGTCGCGAAACGCTTCGCGGGCCGAAACCGGCCCGCGAGCAGGCGGCTTTTAGGGGAGTTTGGGCCGTTCTGTCAATTCTCAACGCCGTCATTCCGGGACGATGCGCAAGCATCGACCCCGGAATCTCGAGATTCCGGGTTCGGTGCTACGCACCGCCCCGGAATGACGGGCCTTAAGTCCCAACCGCCCGGATCGGCTTGGCGCCCGCCGCGCGCAATTCCGCAGCAATTTCAGTGTTCAGGACCTGTTCCAGCCGGGTCAGGACCCGGGCGATGGGGGCAGCGTCCGTCACCCGGTGGTCCCAGCGGATTACGACATGGATGGTCTGGTCCGGCTCGACAAGGCCGTAGCTGACGATGAACGGGCCGGGTGTGATGGGATGAAGCTCGCCGCCGCCATAGGCGGCCACCGAGCTGACCGCGAAGCTGCCGAACCAATTGCCGCGCTGCCGGCCGAAATTCAGGCCCACCGCCCAGAACAGGCGCCGCAGCGGCAGCGGTAGCCCGGTGACCCGCATGACCTTGCGGAACATGGGGATATCAGCGACCGGGGCCGTCTTGGCGCGCCGGATCTCGGTATCGATCGCGACCAGCGTCATCGCCTCTGGCGCCGCGATCCGCTGCGGCATGACGCATTCCTCGCCATTCTCGAGCCGGGCGATCGCCACCGACGCCACGCTATTGGGGAGCTCATAGAGCGTCGGCCAGGGCCATTTGGCGTAGACGGTGCGCAGCACCGGCTCATCCCTTGCCACCAGGGCGAACGCCTTGACGAACATGGCCGCCCAGCCGGCCGGCGCCCTCGCGCCCGCGCGGGCGTCCAGCAGGGGGCGGATATTGAGCGCGCGGGAGAGCGACACGAACGGCACGCCCCTCGAGGCGTGCATCAGGTCGATAATCAGGCGACGCGGCAGGGAAATGTTCTTGGGTTGACCGCGCATCGTTCCTTCGGTTCCCGCGGACTCACATGGGACTGGCGGCGGGGGGGCCCCGCGCGCCGCCTGCTCTAGCACGCCGCGACGGCTGAAGGCGAGAACGAGCATTTCTTGAGCATTGTTCCGTCTGGCTCGGCCTACCCCGGGCCCCGGCAAGCGGCGGGCGGTTCAGCGCCTGATCCCGTCGAACGCCGCCATGATGCCGCGCTGGAACAGCGACCAGTCGAAGCCGAGTGCGATGGCGCGGTAGCCGCGGTCAATGAGCCGGTTGGCCTGGTCGGCGGTGCGCGCCACGCCGCCGATCGGCACGCCGCTTTTGAGGATGCCGGCCTCGGCCCGCGCGATCAGCGCCAGCAATTCCGGATCGTCCATCTGACCACGCTTGTTGATGGACGTGGCAAGATCGCCGGGGCCGATCACCGCGACATCGATGCCTGGGGTCGCCATGATCTCGTCGATGCGGTTGACGGCATCGACATGCTCGATCGTGATCATGCAGATCATCTCGTCATCGGCTGAGGCCATGTAGTCAGGCATTGACTGGCCCCAGCGGAACGGCGCGTGGAACGGCCCCCAGAGCCGGTCGCCGCGCGGCGGATAGCGCACGCTGCGCACCGCTTTCTCGGCCTCGTCGCGATTGGTGATCATCGGGAAATTGATACCGAAGGCGCCGATATCCATCGGTGCTTTGGCCAGCCACGGCTCGTTCGCGGCGATCCGCACCAGCGGCGTGCACGGCGTGCCCGTCGTCGCGGCGATCATGGCATGCGCTTCGGTGAGGCCGATCGGGCCGTGCTCGAGATCCACGATGATCCAGTCGAGCGAGCGCGCCATGATCTGCACCATCTGCACGCTCGGGATCGTTGCGATCGCGCCGAAGGCGGGGCGGCCTTCGCTCCACATCTGGCGAACGCGATTGAGCGGCTTTGCGGGGACCGACATGTGAAGACCTGCGCGTGGGTAACGATGCGCGAAGCCTAGCAGCACGCCGCCGGGGCGCAAAGTCAGGCGACCGCGCGCCCGCCGAAGAACGGTGTCAGCGTGGCGGAAAGGCCATGCGCGCGGTTCGAGGTGAAAATCATCTCAGCGCCCGTCTGCGCGATGCCGCAGCCGTACGGGCCGAGAAGGTCGGAAACGCGGCGGGCGATCGCAGGCGCCGGATCAATCCATTGGACCGGCCAGGGCGCCAGCCGCTCCATCCGGTCGAGCAGCAGCGGATAATGAGTGCAGGCCAGCACGATCGTGTCGGTGCGCGCAGTCGTATCCTCGGGGTTTCCGACGAAGCAAGGTTTCAGCTCAGCGAAAATATCGCTGTCGTCGACTGTGGTGCCGCTGAGCGCAGCCTCGGCGAGCGTGGCGAGTTCGGGCGAACCGACCAGCGTCACCTCGCAGCCTTGGCTGTGATCCCGGATCAGCGCTTGGGTGTACTCGCGTTTGACGGTCGCTTTCGTACCGAGCACGGAGACGCGGCGGGTCTTCGACTGCGCGCAGGCCGGCTTGATCGCCGGCACCGTGCCGACGAACGGCACGCGATAAGCGGCGCGCAAATGGCTCATGACTGAAACGGACATGGTGTTGCATGCGATCACCACCAGGTCGGGCTTGTGCGTGGCAATCAGCTCCCCCATCAGCGGCACGACGCGGGCGATGATCTCGTCCTCGCTGTGATGGCCATAGGGGAAAAAGGCGTCGTCGGCGACGTAGGTATAATGCGCATCCGGGCGCGCCGCCACTACCTCACGCAGCACGGTGAGGCCGCCAAGACCGGAATCGAATACCAGGATCGTCGGGGAATTGGTCACGTCGCTACCTTAAGACCCCATGGTTACCATTCGGTTTTTGGGGCGGTTTTGCGGCGGGGGCGGCCGGCGGAGAGTTTGGAACGATTCAATTTCACCTCTGCCGCCTGGACCCGCTATCAGCCGTGCTGCGCTGCGATTGGGATATCCGTAAGTTTTCGGGAGCCGACATGATCAGAAACACTGGGAATGTTGCCCGGTGGTTTCACTGGGGCCTGGCGCTGGCGATCATCGGCACGATCGGCTTCGGCTGGTGGGTGAATCACATCCCGGCGCGCGCCGACAAGTTCTTCTACCGCTCGATCCACGCCGATATCGGCTACGTGATCCTGCTGCTCACGGTGTTGCGATTGGCCGGCGCGTCGTCAACGCGACCCCGGCGCTGCCGGCCGAGTCCTTGCGCTGGCAGAAGATCGCAGCCGCGTCAGCCACGGCGGCGGCAGTCCGGATTGCTTCGCTGCGGTCGCAATGACAGGGTAGGATGTGGCGCCAGTTTTGCTTCATCTCTTCAGGAGACGCTATGCTCACCGTCCACCACCTCGGCAAATCGCAATCCGAACGCATCGTCTGGCTCTGCGAGGAGCTCGCGATCCCATATGAGCTGAAGTGCTATGCGCGCGATTCCGTCACCATGCTGGCGCCGCCCGACTACAAGGCGCTGCATCCGATTGGCGCTGCGCCCGTGATCACCGACGGCGATCTGGTGCTGGCCGAATCCGGCGCCGTCGTCGACTACATCATCGCCAAATATGGCAACGGCCGCCTCGTGCTCCGCGCCGATGATCCCCACTTCGCGCAGTTCCTGTACTGGTTTCACTTTGCCAACGGCACCTTGCAGGCCGGCATGGGCCGGCTGATGCTGCTGAACCGGCTCAAGCTCACTCCCGACAATCCGATGCTGGTCGCGATCAGGGCGCGTGTCGACCGTGCCTTCGACCTTGTCGACGCGCGCATGCGCGAAGCCGAATATCTGGCAGGCAGCAACTTCACCACGGCCGATATCATGACGGTCTTCACGCTCACCACGATGCGTTATTTCCAGCCCTATGATCTCCAGCGTTGTCCGAACGTGGTCGAATATCTCGGCCGCGTCAGTGCGCGTCCGGCCTATCGTCGGGCGATGGAGAAGGGCGACCCCGGCATGGCGCTGCTGCTCAGCTGAGCGGACGATCAGGCGATCTTGTTCGTGGTCGCCGTCCGCGCTGCGGCCAGCTGCTTCTGCAGGCGATCGATGTTCTGCAGCAGGCGCTGGCTGGTCAGCACCAGGAAATAATAACCGAACTGCGGATCCTGGAAGTAGATCTCGAGCAGGCGGTCATAGGTGATCGTGAGCACCTGGCCGTCTTCGATGCATTCGATCGTTCCGGTGCGGCGGTTGTCGGGCGTGAGGAAGCCGAGCTCTCCCATCAGCGCGCCGGGCCCGATCTCGACGCCGATCTCCTTGACCAGGAACTTGCCGGTCACGGTGAGAAGCATCTCCTGGGCCGGATCGCCGAGCTTGAACAGGGTGTCGCCGCGCCGATATTTGCGCTCGGTCATGAATGGCTTGAGCCACTCGATCGACATGTCGCCTTCGGCGGCGTGCCGCGCTTTCTTGACCAGCTTGAGCATCTGACGAAGTCGGAGGGCGTTGATCGGAAGCATCAGGAGATAGAGCAGGAACGTCGAGACATTGGCGGAGAGCGCGCCGAAAATGGCGAAGAAGGCGCAGCCGATCATGTTGGCGACGCGCAAGGGCACCATCGTCCGCATCAGGAGGGTGGCGACGAAGAATCCGGCGCCGATCGTCGCAAATAGATTGGCCAGCGTGATGTTGTGGACGAAGATCTCGAGCAGCCGGTTGAAGATCGCGTCCCAGGTGACGTTGTTGGGGTCAAGGCCCATCTGGACCAGGATCTTCGCGATCCTGAGATTGTCCGTGGCCGCATCGAGAATGCGGTCAAGGATCGAGGAGACGTCTGCGCTGCCGGACGGCATGGTACTATCCCTGCGTAAGGCCTTCAGTCCTGGGCGGTAGGCTCGACACCTATAGCCGAAATGGAACGACGACCGCTTGAATGAAACCTTCGGTCGCCGTTCCGCAACAGGCAAATTTTAGCCCGAACCGTCGTTTCGGCAATTGCCCGTTCGTTGCGCGCATGGTCCGGCCGCCCCCGTGATTCGGGGACGGCCCCGGTGGACTTCAGCGTCCGGAAGTGGCGCTGGGCGCCAAAAGGGACAGAAGGTGGGCCTATGGCTTGACGCCAGGCTGGACGACCTGCTGCTCGACGAGGGTCAGGTGCCCGGGCAGCGAGCCGGCGCGCAGCTGCATGGCGACGCTGTTGGCCTCCTCCAGGGTGAAATTGCCCGAGATCTGAACCGAGCCGCCGGTGATGGGCTCGCGGATCACGGGGGCGGAGATCACCGTGTCGTCAAGCGCGATGGCGATGGGCTTGCCGATATTCTCTTCCGTGAGATGGGCAAAACGCCGCGCGCCGCGTCCGTTGAAGCGGAAGGAGACAACCGAATCCTTCGTCCCGGCGGCGAAGCTTGGCGCGGCATCGCTGATGTCCTCGCCGTCGAGCGTGCTTTCCTTGGCGACCAAATAGGGCCGCTTGTCCTTGAACCCGAGCAAGACCTCCGTGCCCTCGGGCGGCTTGCCGGATTGCGCCTGCTCCGGCGGCATCGATACATCGACCTGGCGGAGGCTGACCTTGACCCTCCGGGCGAAGATCGCGGTGATGGGCTCGGGATCGGTGACGCCGGGCAGGAAGATGCGAATGCGGTCAGTCCCGTCAGGGACGGCGCTGACAAGCTTGATGCCGGCGTCCTTGAGGCGCTGCTCGATCATGGCGATGGAATCTTCGACGAGCTCATGCAGCCGTGCCGCGGATGCGGCATCGGTCGGCGCGAGCCGGACGGCTCCGTCGCCACTATCGGTCACGGAAATGGCATGCGACGGCAGTCCGTCCGCGGCCGCGGCGAGCTTGCGTGCAAGCTGGTCGCGTGCCTTGGCGTCGGCGATCTTCACATCGACGCCACCGTCACGGATCGCGAGATTGGAGAAGGCGATATGGCCGTCGTGCAAGGCCTTGTAGACGTCGTCGCGCAGATCGGTGACAACGCTCTCGCGCAGGGCGTCGCCGTCCACCTTGTAGATGATCCGAGACCCGCCCAGCTTTTCCATCTTGTCGACGACGAAGGCCGCGAGCTTGGCGCGCATCTTGTCGAGCTGGCTATCGGCGAGCGCCGCGCGCGGCGGGACGATCATCGACGCCAAGGCGAAGGCGAGGATCAGCCGTGTGGCGCGGTCCCGCAGGGGCGTGGTCATCATCACCTCAAGTCCATCGGCGGGACGCTGGCAGAAGAGTCCAGTGCCTGATCTTGGTACCTGGATCGGCCAGGAAGGTTCAAAAACCGCTCGGGCGAGGTCTATCGCCGTAGCCGGTCGGCGATGGACGAAGGCCAAATCATCCATCATTGTAGTCCCGCCCGGCCGGCCAATCGGCCGGGAGGACCCGCCGCACCAAATGTCAAAAGACAGGCGGCGAGGGACGACCTGAGGGAGGACGGAATTCCATGGCGGGCATCCACACGCTCGATCGGCTTATTGGCGACAACTATCCGGAGTTCTTGACGGACGAGGAGGTCCGGGCCTTCGAGCAGGTCCCTTATGCCGACCGGGTCGCGGCCGAGAGCACCTATGACGCCATCAGGCTTGGGGCCGCACGCAACCCCGACGGCGCGGTGATCCAGTTTCTGCAAAATGCCGATCCTGCCGACCCGGCTGTCGTGGTCACCTACCGCGATTTCATCGCGCGGGTCACGCAGGCGGCCAACATGTTTCACGCGCTCGGTGCGGAGAAGGGCGATGTGATCTCGTTCATGTTGCCGCTGTTGCCCGATGCCTTCGTGACGCTGTTCGGGGCCGAAGCCGCGGGCATCGCCAATCCCGTCAACCCGCTGCTCGAGCCGCATCAGATCGCGGAAATCCTGGAAGCGGCGAACACGAAGATCCTGGTGGCGCTTGGGCCGATGCCGGGTACCGACATCTGGCAGAAGGTCGAGCAGATCCGCCCGCAGCTCAAGCACCTCAAGGCGATCGTGCAGGTGGCTGGCGGCGGCGATCCGGACAAGGGCATCTTTGCGTTCAACGATCTGGTCAAGCAGCAGCCGGCGGACCGGCTTGTCAGCGGGCGCAAGATTCTCGGCAGCGACATCGCCGCCTATTTCCACACCGGCGGCACGACAGGCACGCCAAAGCTGGTGCGGCACACCCATGCCAACCAAGTCTATCAGGCCTGGGCGCTGAACCTGCTGCTGAAAGCGAAGCCCGGCGCCAACCTGCTGTTTGGCATGCCGCTGTTTCATGTCGGCGGATCACTGACGCAGGTCCTCGGAACACTGTCAGCCGGCGGCTCGCTGGTCGTGCTGTCGCCGAGCGGCTGGCGTAATCCCAACGCCGTGAAGAACATCTGGGGCCTGGTCGAGCGCTTCAGGCCTGAGGCCCTGTCCAGCGTGCCGACGGTGCTCGCCGCAACACTCGCGGTGCCGCCGGGAAATGCCGACATCTCCAGTTTGAAATATGCCGCCGGCGGCGGCTCGGCGATCCCTGTCGCGGTGGGATCTGCGATCCAGGACAAACTCAAGCTGCCGGTCGTCGAAGTCTACGGCATGACAGAGACCTCGAGCGTGCATACGCTGGCCTATCCGTCACGGCCGATCCGGCTCGGCTCGGTCGGCCTTCCCATGCCGTATTCCCGCGTGCGTATTGTGCAGCTGGATGCCGACGGCAATTTGATCCGCGACTGCAAGGTGGACGAGATCGGCGTCGTCATCATGGCCGGCCCCGGCGTGTTCGGCGGCTATCTCAATGAGGCCCACAACAATGGCGCCTTCGTTGACAAGATCTGGGTCAATTCCGGCGACCTCGGCCGGTTGGACGCCGCCGGTTATCTCTGGATCACCGGGCGCGCCAAGGACCTCGTCATCCGTGGCGGTCACAATATCGATCCGGCTCCGATCGAGGAGATCATGTTCCGCCATCCCGCCGTCGGCTTTGCCGCGGTGGTCGGTCAGCCCGATGCCTATGCCGGCGAGCTGCCGGTCGGTTACGTGCAGTTGAAGCCCGGCGCGTCCGTCGAGCCGGGCGAGCTCGAAGCGTGGGTGCGCGAGCGCACGCCGGAGCGCGCCGCCGTTCCGGTCCAGGTCATTCCGATCGACCCGATGCCGGTGACCGGCGTCGGCAAGGTCTTCAAGCCACAATTGCGCTGGGACGCGGCGCAGCGCGTGTTCACCAACGTGCTGCGGCCACTCGTCGAGCGCGGTATCGACTGCAAGGTGAAAGTCGGCGCCCATGGCAGCCACGGCTCGATCGCGACGGTGACACTGACGGGCTTGCCGGCCGACCAGCGCGACAGCGTCGCCGGCGAGGTGCACACGCTGCTCGCGCCGTTCGTGATGCGGCACGAGGTGGTACAGGTGTAGCCTCGCCCACGCGGCAGACGTTTTACGCCGGCATCGCGGTTTCAATCAGGCGCACCCAGAATGAGGCGCCGTGGCCGAGGATGTTGTCGTTGAAGACGTAGGCCGGGTGGTGGCACGCAGGGCTCTCGCCCATGCCCACCAGCACCATGGCGCCGGGGCGCTCTTGCAGCATGAAGGAGAAATCCTCCGCGCCCATCATCGGGATGAGCTTGTCGTTGACGCGCTCGGCGCCGACGATGTCGCGGGCGACGTCGGCGGCGATGCCGGCCTCGCGCGCATGATTGAAGGTCACCGGATACATCCGCGTGTACTTCGTCTCCGCCGAGCCGCCATAGGCGCGAGCGACGCTGTCGGCGACTTCGCCGATCCGGCGCTCGACGAGATCGCGCACCTCGGGATCGAGCGTGCGCACGGTGCCGCAGAGCTCGGCGGTCTCCGGGATGATGTTGAAAGCGGTGCCGGCGTGGAATTGCGTGATCGAGACCACCGCCGACTGCAGCGGATTGACGTTGCGGGCGACGATCGATTGCAGCGCGCCCACGATCTGCGAGCCGATCAGGACGCTGTCGATGGCCTGGTGCGGGGTGGCGCCGGCATGGCCGCCCTTGCCGCGAACGGTGATCTGGATGTTGTCGGAGGAGGCGAGCATCGGGCCCGGCGTGGTGGCGAAATGGCCTTCGGCGAGACCCGGCATGTTGTGCATGCCGTAGACCTGGTCGATGTTCCAGCGCGTCATCAGCCCGTCCTCGACCATGGCCTTGCCGCCGCCGCCGCCTTCCTCGGCGGGCTGGAAGATCATGACCGCAGTGCCGTCGAAATTGCGCGTCTCGGCGAGGTACTTTGCCGCGCCCAGCAGCATCGCGGTGTGGCCGTCGTGACCGCAGGCGTGCATTTTGCCCGGGATCTTCGAGGCGTAGGGCACCTCGGCGGTTTCCATGATCGGCAGCGCGTCCATGTCGGCGCGCAGGCCGATGGCCTTGCCTGAGGCGGACTTGCGACCACGGATCACGCCGACGACCCCGGTGCGGCCGATGCCCGTCACCACCTCGTCGCAGCCGAACTCGCGCAATTTGTCGGCGACAATGCCAGCCGTGCGGTGGACCTCGTAAAGCAGCTCCGGGTTCTCGTGAAAGTCATGGCGCCAGGCGGCCATTTCGTCGGAGAGGGCGGCGATGCGGTTGACGATGGGCATGAGTGTTGGGTCCGTTTCTTCTTGGTGGGGCCAATCAGCGCAGCGTAGCCCGCCGCAAGGGCAGGGCGAAAGGCGGGCCTCCCTCAAAAATTAACTGTCATTCACGGATCTTTGACTGACAGATATTGAAATCTGTCAGCGAGACATGTATATCCGTTCCCGGACGCTCCGGTTGGGCGTCCCGCGGTTATTCCCTTCCCGGAGCCTGAGGTCCGAAATGCCTGCGGATCGGGGCGCGTAATGGGTGGGAACCGCGGACGAATGGAGACTTACGACAATGACGACCGAAATCATCAACTTCACCGGCACGATTGGGCATTGGCTCAATTTGCTGGTTGCGCGCCAGATCGCGGCGCAAGCTGCAAAACTGCCTCATTAGGGCGAGAGCTTTCCGAAACGACCGGTCAAGGGCGCTTCGGTAAGCATCCTTCGCCGGGGAACTGGACCCTGAACGGGAACATGGTGCTGGCATGAACGAAGCTGTTGTCTTGACGCCGGAGCGAATCCTCGAAGTGACCGAGGACGTGTTGCGGCGCTACGGACTTGCCAAGGCCACCGTGGTCGACGTTGCCCGTGCGCTCGATGTGAGCCACGGCAGCGTCTATCGCCACTTCCCAAGCAAGGCTTCGCTGCGCGAGGCCGTCGCCAAACGCTGGCTCGACCGGATCGACGCGCCGCTGCTGGCGATCGCCAATGAGCAGGGGCCGGCGCCCGACAGGCTCGACCGCTGGCTGCGCACGCTGTTCGCGGCCAAGCGCTCCCGTGTGCTCGAGGACCCCGAGATGTTCGAGACCTATCTGACGCTGGCGCGCGAAGCGTGCGCGGCCGTCAAGTGCCACAAGGACACCATGATCGACCAGATCGCGGCGATACTGGCCGACGGTGTCAAGCAGGGCGAGTTCGCCGTGGACGACGTCAAGACGACGGCGCGCGCGCTGTTCGACGCGACCTGCCGCTTCCATCATCCAGCCCATGCCGACGAGTGGAAGGATGCCGATCTGCCGGCGCGCGTGGACGCCACCCTCGCGCTGCTGCTGCGCGGGTTGAAGGCCTGCTAGACCGCGGTGGCCGTTCGATACACGCGCCGGCCAATCAACTTCTAACCTTGTTGAGAATGACGCCATTGCGGACCGATGGCGTGGACGTACGTGCGCGGAAAGCGCCGTCGGACGATGGGACGACCGGTGGACTCTCCGGATAGGCGCTGATCGCGATTTCGACGTCGTCCTTCGATCGCTTTCGAAGGCGCTCGAATGTCAGTTCCTGATCGAGGGCAGGACAGCGGAAGTGGACCACGGCGGTATCGGGGAGGCGGCAGAGTTCGTCGATGAGATCGCCCACCGTGATGACGGGGGGATGGGCGACTGCCTTGTGATGACCCTTACTCATGACTTCTACTCCTTCACCCTGCTAACTGGAACACAATAGCCTCCGTTCCTATCCGCTTGGCAGAATGAGAAATTTCATCTCATTCGAGGCATTGCGGCAGGGCCGCTGCTAAATCCGCGTCAACTCGCAAGCCGCGGCAAGCGGCACCAGCTGCGCGTCCGTGCGCGCGCCGGTCTTGGTCTTGATCAGATAGTGGTAGTTCTGGACAGTTCTGAAGCACGGGGCGCATGCGATCACCCCAAAGTTTGATAAGCTCAGCCTAACAACGCCGCCGCGCCTTGCCAATTGCAGGGATTGGGCGCGATTGCAGCTCGGGCAAATTTCCTAAGCCCGATTGGGCATCGCTCTTTGGACCTGCAGCGGCGGCTTTGATCTGATCGGGGTGGAAACGTCGCAGGCCAATCCCTGCAAGGTGAGGAGCGGTGCAGCATGAGTTCGATGACGATTGGACCGATCGCGGGCTCGACTGCCGACCCATCCGAGCGCAGCGCTCTGCTGTTCTGGATGATCTTCACGGGACTGTCGATCTTCGCCGTGGTGCTGCTGTGGCGTTTCGGCCTGATCCATCTGATGCTCACATCAGACCGGACCTACATTTCGAGCGTGATCGCGGCGCTCTATCTCGTCACCTGCGGTCACTGCTTCCTGCGCACGCGAGCGATTGCCCGTGAAGGTGCGGCGGCCCGGCGCTGCCGCGCGGTGCTGGCGGCGCCCGAGGGCAGCAAGGTGCTCGATGCGCGCGCCACCGCGCTGCCGCGCGGGCTGGTGCGCGATCACATCGAAAGCCTGGTGACGAAAGCGGCGGCGCAGGATTACCGTCCGGTCGACCAGACGCTGCTGCTGCGGACGCTCGCGGACCGCCTGCGCGGCTCCAACGGGTTCGGTGCGTTCGTCTCCGACACGCTGATGAAGCTCGGCCTGCTCGGCACCATCATCGGCTTCATCATCATGCTGGCGCCGATCGCGGGACTGGACGCCGCCGACAAGGTCGCGATGCGCTCCTCGATGGGACTGATGAGCGACGGCATGGCGGTCGCGATGTACACGACGCTCGCGGGCCTCGTCGGCTCCATCCTGGTCCGGATCCAGTACTACATGCTCGATGCCGCGACCCAGCGGGTGTTCTCGGATGCGGTGGTGCTGACCGAGACCTATGTGACGCCGGTTCTCGAGCGTAAAGGTGCTGGAACGCATGATGGATGATTTCGGCCTCTATCCGCGCGAGGAACCGTTCGATCCCCTGGGCGTGATGCTGTTCAAGGCGCTTCAGGTGGTCGCCTTCCTGTTCTTCCTCGCGCTGCTTGCGGTCTCTCCCGATGCCAAGGACGGCAAGATCGACTCCAAGGCCGAGTTCATGATCACGCTGGATTGGCCGGACAATCATCCTGACGATCTCGACCTGTTCGTGCAGGATCCCGCCGGCAACATCGCCTGGTATCGCCACCGGGAGGCCGGCTTCCTCACGCTCGACCGCGACGACCGGGGCGGGGCCAACGACTTCATCATGGTCAATGGTAGGAAGATCGCTTCCCCCATCCGTGAGGAGATCGTCACGCTGCGCGGAATCGTCCCCGGCGAATACACCGTCAACGTCTCGCACTTCGTGGCCACGACCGGCGAGCCCGTGACGGCCAATGTGAAGGTGCAGAAGCTCAATCCGACCGCGCAGGTGGTCTTCGACAACAAGTTCACGCTCGACCACACCGGTGACGAGAAGACCGCGGTGCGGTTCCGGCTCGATGCCGAGGGCAAGGTTATCGATGTGAGCCAGCGGCCGAAATCGCTGATGGAGACCTTCCGCAGCACCTGGCGCAATGGCGCCGATATCGACCCGAACACGCGGGTAAGGGTGCGCCGTGAGTAATCAGCAGACGGTCATCCTCTCGCTGTCGGTCGCCTATGCCGTGATCGGCGCGCTGCTGCTGGTCGTGCTGGTCTATGCACGGCTGCACTGGTCGCTGAAGGCGGTCGCCGTCGTCGTGACCAGCGCCTTCTACGTCGTCAGCTTCACGGACATGCGCGGGTTGCTCGGCTGGGCCAGCACGGACAGGCTCCCTGCGTCCTTCAAGCTGCTGGCGGCGCGGATCGTCGAGCCGCATTCGCTGGAGGGCGATCCCGGTTCGATCTATCTTTGGGTGGAGGAACTCGATGCGGATCATCGTCCGAGCGGCATTCCACGGGCCTTCCGCGTCCCCTACAACGAAACCCTGGCCGACAAGACCCATGCGGCGGAGAACGAGATCGCGGCGGGCCATCCGCAAGGCGGGCGTGCGGCGGACTTTGGCGGCGGCGAGGGCAGCTTGGTCGACATGGTCAGGGAGTATGTGACGCCCAAGGCCATCCTCGAGACCAACGGCGGCGATTCCTCGACCGGGGAGTTCAATGCCCCGCCATCGGGCGCGCAAGGCGCCGTCTTCACGCCGTTGCCGCCACCTCGGATGCCGCCCAAGGACGAGCAATAGGCTCTTCACCATTGCGGCCGCGTGGAGCTGGTCAACCGCCTTGCGCTGGCGCATCTTGTTGACCTCCCTCAAATTGGCTTTATCGGCTTCCAATAAGACGACCAGGGTGGAGGGTGCGTGCTTCTCGCTGTCTTCTCGGATATCCACGGCAACCGGCAGGCGTTCGAGGCGTGCCTGAAGGTGGCCCGCGCCAGGGCTGCGGAGCGGTTCATCCTGCTCGGCGATTTCGTCGGCTATGGCGCCGACCCGGAATGGGTCGTGGACACCGCCATGGATCTGGTCGCCCATGGTGCCGTGGCCGTGCGCGGCAACCATGACGAAGCCGTCAACACCACCACCGAGAACATGAACAACGAGGCGCAGATCGCGATCGAGTGGACGCGCGGGCGGCTCGATGCGGCACAGCGGCGGTTCCTGGCCGAACTGCCGATGCTGGTGGACGACAGCGATCGGCTGTTCGTGCATTCGGAAGCCTCGAGCCCCAAGCGCTGGCATTATGTCCGCTCGACGGCGGATGCCGCCAGGAGCCTGATCGCAACGCCGGCTCACGTTACGTTCTGCGGCCACATTCATCGGCCCGCGCTCTATTCGATGTCGGTGACGGCGAAGATGACGAGCTTCGTGCCCAAGACCGATGTGCCGGTGCAGCTCCTGCGCGGCCGGCAATGGCTCGCCGTGCTCGGCTCGGTCGGCCAGCCGCGCGATGGCGATCCGTCGGCATCTTTCGTGCTGTTCGACACGGTCTCGTGCCAGATCACCTATTGCCGTGTGCCCTATGACATCGCGAGCGCGGCAAGCAAGATCCGCGAGAACGGCCTGCCGCCCTGGCTCGCCGATCGGCTGTCGCAGGGGCGCTAGAGGCCGATGCCCAAATCCCTGGTCAAATCAGGCGCTGTCATCGACGGCTACACGATCGGCGAATGCGTCCATGCCGGCGGCATGGCGACGCTGTGGACCGTCACCCGTCCCGGCATCGAGGTGCCGCTGCTGATGAAGGTCCCGCGGGCGTCGGAAGGCGAGGACCCCGCGGCGATCGTTTCGTTCGAGATGGAGATGATGATCCTGCCGCGGCTGGCCGGCCCGCACGTGCCGCACTGCTATGGCACCGGCGATTTTGCCCGCCAGGCCTATGCCGTGATCGAGCGCATTCCGGGCACAACGCTCTACAAGCGGCTGCCCGATCTGCCGCTACCTTACGAGGAGGCGCGGCTGCTGGTTGCCAAGATCGCGGCTGCGCTCGCCGATCTGCATCGGCAGAGCGTGATCCATCACGACATCAAGCCAAGCAGCGTCATGTTCCGCGAGAGCGGCGAGGCCGTGCTGATCGACTACGGCCTGTCGCACCACGATCATCTGCCCGACCTGCTGCAGGCGGAGTTTCGTCTGCCTTACGGCACAGCGCCCTACATGGCGCCGGAACGGCTGCTGGGTGTGCGCGACGATCCGCGCAGCGACCTGTTTTCGCTCGGTGTGCTGCTGTACTTCTTCACGACCGGCGAACGCCCGTTCGGGGAGGGCGAGACACTGCGCGCGATGCGGCGGAGGCTGTGGCGCGATCCGCATCCGCCGCGAAGCTTGCGCGCCGACTATCCGCCCTGGCTCCAGGAAGTGGTGCTGCGGTGTCTCGAGATCGAGCCGGTCCGGCGCTACCCGACCGCGACCCAGCTCGCTTTCGATCTCGCCCATCCGAACCAGGTCAGGCTGACTGCGCGGTCGGAGCGGATCAAGCGCGATCCCTTGAGCGTGGCCTGGCGGCGCCGGTTCAACCAGGACGCCATGCAGCCGCGGGCGAAGGCGGATGTTGCCGAGCAGATTGCCTCGAGCCCGATCCTCGCGGTCGCGCTTGACACGGTGGAAGGTGAGCCGGAGCTGAACGAGGCGCTGCGTGTGACCACGGAGCGCATTCTCGCGACGCTGCCGTCAGCTCGGCTTGCCTGCGTCAATGTGCTGAAGCTCAACCGCATCGCCATCGACAAGACGCTGGACGAGCTGGGCTCCAACAAGCATATCGACCGCCTGGTCGCGCTCCGGCATTGGGCGACGCCGCTGAAGCTGGATGAAAGCCGGCTGTCGGTTCACGTGCTGGAGGCGGTCGATCCCGCCACGGCGCTGCTGGAATTCGCCGAGGTCAACCAGGTCGACCATGTCGTCATCGGCGCGCGGCAGAGCTCGTTCAGGCGCACGCTGCTTGGCAGCGTCTCGGCCAAGGTGGCGGCGGAGGCGACCTGCACCGTTACCGTGGTGCGGCCGCCGCGCATGGCTGTTGCCAAACCGGACGCCGGCGTGGTGTGGGGCTAGGAAAGATTCACGCCGCGTGCGCGGTGTGCATCGAACGCTTGCGACGGATCGGCCAGGTGAAGTGCGGGCCGGCCTCGCCGTGATCCGCGCTGCCGCCGAAGTACTGAATGATCTCGCGGCAGGGCTCGCAGTTGAAGAGGTTACGCGACGCGGACGCCTTGGTCATTTCCTTCAGGCAGTTCGGGCAGTGCGGTTTCATTGGTTGAGTCCGGAAAAGGATTTCAATGCCGGCGCGGTGACCGGAACGAGTGGTCCAGGTCTACAGTCTCGGCGCCCGGATCGTCGCGCATCTTGCCTTCGGTGCGTTCGAGCCGACCGAAGAAATAGTCGAGGTTCGGATGCGGGCGGCGCGGGATGCGGCACCTGCGTTTCGGCTGACGCTTCACGAGGGCGATCTGCATGGCGTCAGCCCGGATAGCGGCGGCGACCGATGACGCGGGTCGAACGCGCCGGGACCTGCACCGGTCCGGCCGATGGGCCGAACACAACGAACGCACAAAAACCGATCCACAACGCCACGCCAGTCCAAACCAGGGTCGTCGTCATGATGTGCTCCTGTCAAATCAGGCAGGAATCACTAGCGATGATTTGCACGAATCAGGGAAGTCCGGAGGAGTACGGATTTAGGTTGCAATTTTAGTCATTGCGCGTCGCAATGCCCGTAAAGGCCGCAGTTTTGCGGGCGTAGCGCCGGTCAGATCGCCTCGCCGCGCGCCGCGAGCGCCGCGTTGCGGATCGCTGCAATATTGTTCTTGTACGCATCCTGCGTGCCGCCCTTGAACACGGACGTGCCGGCGACGAAGGCGTTGGCGCCGGCGGCCGCAAGCGCGCCGGCGACATCGGGGCCGACACCGCCATCGACCTCGATATCGATCGGACGCCCCGCCGTCATCGCACGAATGTCGCGGATCTTGCCGATGGCGGAGGGGATGAAGGCCTGGCCGCCGAAGCCGGGATTGACCGACATCACCAGCACGAGATCGACCAGGTCGAGCACGTATTCGAGCACGCTGATCGGCGTGCCCGGATTGAGCGAGACGCCCGCCTTCTTGCCGAGCGCCCGAATGGCCTGGAGCGAGCGGTGCAAATGCGGACCTGCCTCGGCATGCACGGTGATGTGGTCACAGCCGGCCTTGGCGAAGGCCTCCAGATAGGGATCGCAGGGCGAGATCATCAGATGCGCATCGAACACCTTCCTGGTGTGCGGGCGCATCGCCTTGATGATGTCAGGGCCGTAGGAGATGTTGGGCACGAAGTGCCCGTCCATCACGTCGAGATGGATCCAGTCGGCGCCGGCAGCATCCACCGCGCGGACCTCCTCGCCGAGCTTCGAGAAATCCGAGGCCAGGATCGAGGGCGCGATGGCCAGGGGGCGGGGGGCGAAGGCTTGAATCATGGCGCTGTTTCCCGGGGCGGCATGGGGGGTGTTGGCCTCGCCTAACATGGGCCTCCCGGCCGGGCAATGCAGGGAGGTTGAGCTTCCTGTGGGCGGAAATTTCTGCCGCCAGCGGGCATGAATTGCCGATGTTCCCGCACCCCGCAAAGCCCGGCGGATATGGATTTCATTGAGCTTTTCGCGCTGGCACGTCGCTTGCTGACCTCACGGCCAGAACATTGGCCGCGGCATGCCGCATGGTTTGGAGTTGTGCAATGTTGTTTGCGCTTGGTGCCGTCTCGACTGCGCTTGATGCCATTCAATCGCTGACGAGCTCGAAATCGTCCTCGACGCCGCAGACTGGCTCGTCGCAAGGCGCGGCCAACCCATTCGTGATCGACAGCAGCACCAGCAGCACGTCAAGCAATGCAGCTCCGTCGGCGAATCCTGGCCATTATCCGCAGATCTCGCCGGAGACGATGAATGCGCTGTTCGCCGCGCAAAGCCAGTCGACGGACCAGTCCGCCAGCACGGGCAACGCGACTTCGACCAGCCGCGACGCAGCGCTGAAGGACCTGTTCTCGCAGATCGACGCCAATGGCGACGGCAAGATCACCCAATCGGAGTTCGAGAACGCGCTCGGCGCCGGCGGCACCAATCTGGCGCAGGCCGACGACGTGTTCTCCAAGCTCGATACCAATTCGGACGGCGGCGTCAGCCTGGACGAGATGTCCAAGGCGCTGAAGGGCGCCGGCCATCATGGCGGCCACCACCATGCGCACGCGCCGAGCGGCTCGGGCGGTGCGTCGGGCAACGGCTCGGATTCCTCGTCATCGCCGAGCGGCGGGTCGACCTCGACCACCACGACCGCCGCCGACGGCTCGACCACCACAACCGTCACCTATGCTGACGGTTTCAAGATGACGACAGTGGTGCCGGGCGCCTCCAGCGCCAATTCGCCCTATGACTGGTTCGGCCAGATGATGCAGCGCCAGGCCCAGACCGCGGCCGGTTCCGCGGCTTCGTCGATGTCCATGAGCGTGTAAGGGGCGCATCCGCTGTCATGCCCCGGCTTGCCGTCTTCGCTGAAGCTTCGCCGGCCGAGCTCCTTGTAGGCCCGGCGTAGCCTAGCGGAGCCGGGGCCGGGGCATCCAGTACGCCGCGGCCTCTCATTCAATCGCAATCGTCTTTGGAATAATGCATCGCCCGGTCTTCGCCGGGCGATGCCACCCGACGTGGGGAGAGAGGCGCTCTCGTTACACTCCGAACCGATCCTTCCACGCGGGCTGCGCGCCCGGGAACGGCAGCGCGGTCGCGTTGTAGACGCCGCGGGCGATGGCGCGGGCAACCACATTGGCGGCGACCATGCCGAGCTCGGTGAGGCCGACGATCGGATCAATCGGCTTTGCGCAGGTTGCGGCGGCGAGCAGCACGTCACCATCGGTCGGAGCATGCACCGGATAGATCGCACGCGCAAAGCCGGTATGCGCAATCATCGCCAACCGCTTGGCCTGGGGCTTGCTCAGCACTGCATCGGTGACGACGGCGCCGATGGTGGTGTTCTCGCGCTCGGTTGCGGCGGGGCCGCCCTTGATGCGCAGCTTGAGCATGTCGTCGGTGAACTTGTCGGGCCATCCGCGGCCACCGAACTCGCCGCCAAGCTCGAACGGCGCCGCCCAGAACCAGGGTCCGTCGCCGACCGTGGCGCTGCCGACGGCGTTGACGGCGATGAGCGCCGCGACCTTGACGCCGCTGCTGGTGACGGCGGATGCCGAGCCGAGGCCGCCCTTGAACGTCGCTGTGGTGGCGCCAAAGCCGGCGCCGACGCTGCCGAGCGCAAACTCGCTCCCGGCTGAGGCGGCTGCGGCATAGCCGAGATCGCGATAGGGCGCGAAGCGGCCCCAGGCCTTGTCGCCGCCGTTGAGCAGATCGAACAGGATGGCGCCCGGCACGATCGGGATCAGGGCCTCGCGGACGCGGAAGCCACGGCCCTGCTCGGCAAGCCAGGCCTGGATGCCGCCGCCGGTCTCGATGCCGAAGGCAGAGCCGCCGGACAGCGCGATCGCGTCGACGCGCTCGACGGTATTGGCGAGGCCAAGCAGCGCGTCCTCGCGCGTGCCGGGTCCGCCGCCGCGGATGTCGATCGCCGCGACCGCCGGCTGATCGAACACGATGGCCGTTGCGCCCGAGGCAAGTTTTGCGTCATCGGCATGACCGACGCGGACGCCGGCAATATCGGTGAGCAGGTTTTTCAAGGACGGCACTCCCATGCAGCTGGCACGGTCCCAGCGATAGCGTACGCGAGCGGCGGGCTCAACTCGCGAGCGCGGTCCTGAGCATCTTGGCGAGCTCCGACTTGCGGTAAGGCTTGGCCAGCAGCAGCACGCCGGAATCGAGCCGGCCGTGATGGACGATGGCGTTTTCCGTGTAGCCCGAGGTGAACAGCGTCTTCAGCTGCGGTCGCCGCCGTGTCGCCTCATCGGCGAGCTGGCGGCCGTTCATGTTGCCGGGCATGATGATGTCGGTGAAGAGCAGGTCGATGTCCTTGTCGGCATCGATGATGACCAGGGCTTCGGCGGCGTTGGCGGCCTCGAGCGCGGCATAGCCGAGGCTCTTGACCTGGGTCACGACATATTGCCGCACCAGCGCGTCGTCCTCGACGATCAGGACCTTCTCGTTACCGCCGGTGATGGGCACGTTCTGAGGCTGTTCGTACTCGGTCTCCTGCATGCCGGTGGACCGCGGCAGGTAGATCTTCACGCTCGTGCCGTGGCCTTCCTCGCTGTAGATATTGATGTGGCCGCCGGACTGCTTGACGAAGCCGAACACCATGCTGAGGCCAAGGCCCGTGCCCTTGCCGACCTCCTTGGTGGTGAAGAACGGATCGAACACCCGCTCGAGCAGCGCGGCCGGAATGCCCGAGCCGGTGTCGCTGACCGCGATCATCACGTAATTGCCGGCGACGACATCGGGATTCATGCTGGCGTAGCCGTCGTCGAGGAAGATGTTGCGGGTCTCCAGCACCAGGGTGCCGCCATCGGGCATGGCGTCGCGCGCGTTCAGGGCGAGATTGAGGATCGCAGTCGAAAGCTGGCCTGGATCGACCAGAGTAGGCCAGGCGTCTTCGGTAAGCTGCGGCATGATCGTGATCTGCTCGCCGAGCGTCGGATGCAGCAGCTTTGCGGCCTCCAGCACCAGCGCATTGACGTCGATCTCGCGGGGCTGGAGCGGCTGTTTGCGGGCGAAGGCGAGCAGATGCTTGGTCAGCTGCGCACCGCGCTCGGCGGCGTCGTCGATCAGCTTGGTGATGGCGGCAAGCTCGGGCCGGTCGGCGACCGCATCCGACAAAATGCCGATCGTGCCGGTGATGACGGTGAGCACGTTGTTGAAGTCGTGGGCGACGCCGCCGGTCAGCTGGCCGATGGAATCCATCTTCTGGACCTGCCGCAGCTGGGCTTCTGCGGCTTGCTTGTCGGTGAGGTCGCGGCCGATGAAGAAATGGCGCTTGACGGGCTCCGACCAGTTTCCGACCCAGTTCAGCGAGACCTCGTGCCCGTCATAGTGGTAATAGCGCGCCTCGAAGCTGCGCTTGGTCTGACCGCGCCGCGCAGCGCGCATCTCTTCGCGCGTCCTGTCCAGATCGTCGGGATGGATGAATTCGATCGCGCTGTGCCCGATCATGTCCTCCGGGTTGAAGCCGAGAATGTCCTTCACGCTCGGGCTGACCTGGATGAAATTACCGTACCCGTCGGTGACCAGGATCAGGTCCTGCGAGGTCTCGAAGATGCGCTCGCGCTCCTCGATCTCGCGGCGCAGCTTCTCCCGCGCCTGCTTCTCCTCAGTGATGTCGTGGGCAATCTTGGAGGCGCCGATGATCTCGCCATTGTCGGATCGCAGCGGCGAGACGTTCAGGACGACGTCGATCTGCCGGCCGTCCTTGTGGATGCGAACGGTCTCGTGCTGGGCGATCGACTCGTTGCTGCTGATGCGGTTGAGAAGACCCCTGGCTTCGGCCCTACGGTCCTCCGGCACCACGAGATCAATCGATCGGCCGATGGCTTCATTGGCTGAATAGCCGAACAGACGCTCGGCAGCTCTGTTCCAGCCCGTGATGCGGCCGTCGAGCGATTCGGTGATGATGGCATCGTTGGAGGATTCGACCACGGCGCCATAGAGCGCGAGACGCTTGCCGTAATAGTCGCGCTCGAAGGCCGATTGCTCGCGCAGCCGGCCGACAAGGCCCATCGTGCTCGCCTGCAGGCGGACGTTCTCGATCAGGAGCACGGCGAGCACGAAGCTCGCGGCGAATAGGCCGTAGATGCGGCCGGCGTAGAAGCCGAGGTCGTAGCGGGCGACATTGACGATCGCCGACAGCGCGATGTCGAACAGCCAGGCGCACATCGTGACCATCAGCCAGATGTCGATCACCGTATGCGGCCTGCGGAGCCAGAGCGTGATCAGCGCCGCGAAGCTCAAGGACCAGACAAAAGACACCACGCCGATCATGGCGGTGGTGTAGCGGCCGTCCCTCAGCAGGACCGGCAGCAAATCGTGCCGCGCCGTGACGATCCAACCGATGACGATCATCGCGACAATGACGCCGAGCACGGCGACCACGATCGACCGCTGCGTCGGTCCCTCGATCTTGTTGCCGCCGTTGCCGTCCTTCAACCAGCCATAGGCCAGCACGAACAACGGGAATCCACTGTGCCAGATCATGTAGAGCCAGACCGTGGTCTGGGTGCCGGCGCCCAGCAATCCCGTCGGCGCGAACAGTCCGGGGAAGGTGAGGGCGTGTGTCACCGCCGCCGCTGCGGTGAACAGATACCCTGTCGACAGCAGCAGCAACGCGCGGCTGCGCAGGACCGAGAATTGCGACAGCAGCAGAACAGCGGTAATGATATCGCTGACGGCCAGCGCCGACTGGTAGCTGGCCACGAAGGCCGGCATCTGGACCAGGGGAGTCCCCGCGAAGGGGACAGCCAGCGCGAACAGGATCGCGGAGATCCCGACGATCGCCAACGCTGCGGTGCGATCGCTCTGCATGGCCGGCAAGGTCGAAAGGAATGTGCTTCGGTCGTTTCTGGCGTGCACGTTGACCTCTCGTAGGGACAGCATGGGTAGTCCACGTGACTTGATCGGCCGGCCGCCTCGGGTACTGGCCCTGGCGTCTCGGCCCTGGCCTCCATGGTAACCCGCTCTGGACGCGTGTCCCGAGGGGATATGCCCACGACTCAACCGAGGGTTACAGCTTACTTAACTCGGACGGGGAATCGGAATAGGAAATCGGTAAGGTTGGCTTTACTGGACGGGGTCATACTGCCTTGCCGTGCGTCGCCGTTTGAATTGAACCAATTAATGATGCGAATCCGGGAGTTGTTCCCATGCCCCGTGTCCTTGTTGTGGATGACCAGAAGGACGTCCGCGCCATGGTCTCGATCGTCCTTCGGGTCAACCAATTTGACGTGGTTGAAGCCGAGAGCGGTGTGGCTGGCCTCAAGACCTTTGGCGAAGAGGCTTTCGACGCGGCCATTGTCGACATCTTCCTGACCGACATCAGCGGTATCGAGGTCATGGCCGCCATTCGCGAGCGTGTTCCCGGATTTCCGATTGTGGCGGTATCGGGGATGACGACACTGGATTTCATCAGTGAGGCGCCGGGTCTCGCCGGCGTGATCTGCGTGCAAAAGCCGTTTCGGCCGAACGGTCTGCTGCAAGCGCTCCGGAAGGCGCAGACAGCGGCTGGCGGCGAATTGTCTGCTGCCGTTTGACCGGCTTGCGAAAACAAAACGCCCCGGCGAACCGGGGCGTTGACGTCAAGCTGTTAAAAGTCCAGGCGCCCTGTCTTACGTGCCGTTGGCGTTGAGCTCGGCGTAGCCGCCCTTGGCGTCCCACTTGTAGACGACATAGTCGATCTGCTTGATGTCGCCCTTGGCGTCATATTCGAGCGGCCCAAGCACCGTGTCCCACTTGCCGGCCTTGATGGTCTCCATGACCTTCTTGGCATCGGTGGTGCCGGCCTTCTTGACCGCCTGCGACCAGACCTGCATCGCGGCATAGTGTAGAGCGTGTAACCTTCCGGATCGATGCCCTTGGCCTTGAAGGCCTCGACGATCTTCTTCGCGCTCGGCTTGTTGCGCGGATCGGGACCGAAGGTGAACAGCGTGCCTTCGCCGGCCGGGCCCGTGATCGAGGCGTATTCCTTGTCGGCCAGCGCGTCGCCCGACATCAGGATCGTCTTCATGCCCTGGTCGCGCATCTGGCGCAGGATCAGGCCTGCCTCCTGATGATAGCCGCCGACATAGACGAGGTCGATGTTCTCCTTCTTCAGGCGCGAGACGATCGCGTTGAAGTCCTTGTCGCCCTTGTTGTAGGACTCATTGAGCTTCTCGGTAATGCCGGCTTTGTTGAGCGCCTTCTTGGTCTCATCCGCCAGACCCTTGCCGTAGGTGGTCTTGTCGTTGAGAATCGCGACGTTCTTGCCCTTGAAGTTCTTCGCGATGTACTGCGCGGCGATCAGGCCCTGTTGATCGTCTCGGCCGCAGACGCGCGCCACGTTCCAGAGCTTGCGCTCGGTGAACAGCGGGTTGGTCGAGGCGGGTGTGATCTGGAGGACGTTACCGTCGGCATAGGCTTCCGAAGCCGGGATCGACGACGACGAGCAGAAGTGGCCGGCGACGAACGGGATCTTCGCGCCCGCGATCTTTTCGGCAACCGAGCGGGCTTGCTTGGGATCGCAGGCATCGTCCTCGGCATCGAGGACCAGCTTCTTGCCGGCAACGCCGCCGGCGGCATTGAGGTCGGCCACCGCCAGGTCGGCGCCGTTCTTCATCTGGCGGCCGAAGGCGGATTCGGTGCCGGTCATCGGGCCCGCGACTGCAATGGTGAGGTCGTCTGCGAACGCCGCCGTTGACAGCGCAACGGAAGCGCCGAATGCCAGACCGATGAGTTTCAGTGATTTCATGAGATACCTCGCGGGTGATCGTCTGTGGGAGTTGCCGGGCAAGCCCGGTTCAAACCGGCGCCATTGTTCAATGAATTTTTCGAGAAGTCACCGGCAAAATACGGGCAGTTGCAAAGATATCTCGCCGTATTCGGCGGGCGCGCCAGGGCCGTCAGGCGTGCCGGCCGCCTTCCAGGTAGGCCGCGCGAATCTCGGGGCGCTGCAGCAACTCGGCGCCGGTTCCGGCCAGGGTGATCAGGCCGTTGACCATGACATAGCCGCGGTGGGCGAGTTTCAGTGCATGGTTGGCGTTCTGCTCGACGATGAGGACGGTGAGGCCGTCCTGGCGGTTCAGGGCGCGGATCGCATCGAAGATCTGCCGCGCGATGAGGGGCGCGAGCCCCAGCGAGGGTTCATCGAGCAGCAGCAGGCGCGGGCGGCTCATCAGCGCCCGGCCGATCGCCAGCATCTGCTGCTCGCCGCCCGACAGGGTTCCGCCGCGCTGCATGACGCGTTCCTTCAACCGGGGGAATAGTGCGAACACGCGCTCCCGGGTGCTTTCTCGCTCCGCCTCCGTGCTGTCGGTGACGTCGGCGCCCATCTGCAGGTTTTCCGCGACGCTCATGCGCGGGAAGATGCGGCGGCCCTCCGGCGACTGAGCAATGCGCAAATGCGCGATCTGATGGGTGGGGACAGCGGAGATGTCCTTGCCGTCGAACAGGATCTGGCCGGCGCGGGCGCGCGGCTTGCCGAAGATCGTCATCATCAGCGTCGACTTGCCGGCGCCGTTGGCGCCGATCAGCGCGACGATCTCGCCGGCATTGATCTCGACATCGACGCCCTTGAGAGCCTCGATCTTGCCGTAGGCGGCGCGCAAGCCGCGGATCGCGAGCAAGGGGGTGGCAGCCGTCACGATCCGCTCTCCATCACGGCCGCAGCCTCTTCCTCGTCGGTGCCAAGATAGGCGGCGATCACCTTCGGGTCGTCGCGCACCTCCCGCGGCGTTCCTTGCGCGATCTTCACGCCATGGTCCATCACCACGATGTGGTCCGAGATCTCCATCACCACCGACATATCGTGCTCGATGAGCAGGATCGAGGTGCCGAGCTCGCCGCGGATCGACTGCAACAGCTCGCTCAGCGCGGCGCTCTCGCGTGCATTGAGGCCGGCGGCGGGTTCGTCCAGGCAAAGCAGGGCGGGCTCGGTGCACATCGCGCGCGCGATCTCGAGCCGGCGCTGGTCGCCATAGGCGAGGTTGCCTGCGGCATCGTCGGCGCGGTCGAGCAGGTTGATCCGTTTGAGCCAGTCGGTCGCGAGCGCGATCGCGCGCTTTTCGGCGTCGCGATAGGTGGGGACCCCGATCAGGCCGAGAACCGTGAAGCCCGATGCGAGCATCAAGGTGTTGTGCTGCGCCACCATCAGGTTCTCGAGTGCCGTCATGCCGGGAAACAGGCGGATGTTCTGGAAGGTGCGCGCGACCTTGGCCTGCTTGGCGATGCGGAAATCGTTCAGCCGCTCCAGCGCGGTCTGCCTGCCGTCGTCCTGGGTGAGACGAATGGTACCGCCGGTCGGCTTGTAGAAGCCCGTGATGCAGTTGAAGACCGTGGTCTTGCCCGCGCCGTTCGGTCCGATCAGCGCGGTGATCTGCTTCCGTTCGGCTGCAAACGACAGGTCGTGCACGGCGACGATGCCCCCGAAGCGCATGGTGAGCCCGTCGACACTGAGAATTGGTTCGCCGCTCATCCGTGGCCCTCCTTGACGAGGTCGGAGGAGATCGCCTGCGCCTTGGTCAGATATACGGTCGGCGCGCGATGGCCGATGATGCCACGCGGCCGCCAGATCATGATCAGCACCATCGCCATGCCGAACACCAGCATGCGGTAGGTCTCGAGGCCGCGGAACAGCTCGAAGCCGCCGATCATGGTGAGGGCGGCGAGCGCGACGCCGAGCTGCGAGCCCATGCCGCCGAGCACGACGATGGCGAGCACCAGCGCCGATTCCTGGAAGGTGAACGATTCCGGGCTGATGAAGCCCTGGCGTGTTGCGAAGAACGCACCGGCAAAGCCGCCGAACATCGCGCCGGTGGCGAAGGCCGTGAGCTTGGTGGTCGTGGTGTTGATGCCGAGCGCACGGCAGGCGACCTCGTCCTCGCGCAGCGCTTCCCAGGCGCGGCCGATCGGCAGGCGCCGCAGGCGGATCGTCACCCAATTGGTGAGCAGCGCGAGCGCCAGGATCAGATAGAACAGGAAGACGATGCGATGGGTCGGCGAGTAGTCGATACCGAGCTTGGCGGCGAGCCCGTCATCGCTGTTGTCGAGCGGAATGCCGAACAAGGTGGGGCGGGGAATGCCGGATACGCCGTTGGGTCCGCCGGTCAGACTCTGCCAGTTGAGGATGACGAGCCGGATGATCTCGCCGAAAGCGAGGGTCACGATGGCGAGATAGTCGCCGCGCAGCCGCAGCACCGGAAAGCCGAGCATGACCCCCCAGATCGCGGCGAGCATGCCGGCGAGCGGCAGGCAGACCCAGAACGACCAGCCGAAATTGGTGGCAAGCAGCGCATAGGAATAGGCACCCACCGCGTAGAAGGCGACATAGCCGAGGTCGAGCAGGCCGGCGAGCCCGACCACGACGTTCAGGCCCCAGCCGAGCATCACATAGGTGAGCACGAGGATGGCGAGGTCGAGGATATAGCGCTGATTGTAGAAGATGACGGGCACGAGCAGGGTGAAGACGAGCAGAGCCGGACCCAGGAAGCGGCCCGCCAGTGACAGGCCGCGCTGGACCGGCGCTGGCACGAGCTTTTCCGCGCCGATCGGTCCGAGCCATTGCCGCAGCAGCTCAATGATGATGGAGCCGCCGAACACGAGGCCGACGATGGAGGCGAGATCGCCGAAACGCGTCCACCAGGTCAGCTGCCCGTCGGGGCCGGCCTCAGTGCGGATGCCGATCATCAGCGAGAACAGCACCAGCGCAACGCATGCGCTGAGGAAAGCTTTTTTCAGAATGAACGGAATGCCCGCCGTGCGGCTGGCCTGCATAGTTTCGGTTGAAAGAGCTGTCACGCGAGGGCCCGTCAGACTTTTTCGACTTCGGGCCGGCCAAGCAGGCCGGTCGGCATGAAGATCAGGACGATGATCAGGATCGAGAAGGCGGCGACGTCCTTGTACTCCACCGAGAAATAGGCCGACCAGAAGGTCTCGATCAGGCCGATCGCGAGCCCGCCCAGCACCGCGCCGGGCAGCGAGCCGATGCCGCCCAGCACGGCCGCGGTGAAGGCCTTGATGCCCGCGACGAAGCCCATGTTGAAATCGACCTGGCCGTAATAGAGCAGGTACATCATACCCGCGACCGAGGCGAGCGCCGCGCCGATCACGAAAGTCATGGAAATGGTTCGATCGACGTCGACGCCGAGCAGCGCCGCCATGGTCTGGTCCTGCTCGCAGGCCCGCATGTCGCGGCCGAGCCGTGTCCGCGAGACCAGCCAGGTGAACATGGCCAGCAGCACGATGGTGACCAGCACGACCATGATCTGCATGTTGGAGAGCTGCACCGCAAACCCCTCGGCGCCTTCATGCAGCGTGTAGCCGCCCGTGATGATCGGCGGCACGGGCTTGACGCGGGCGCCCTGCGCGACTTGCGAATAGTTCGTCAGCACGAAGGACATGCCGATCGCCGACAGCATCGGTGCGAGCCGGAAGGAGTGCCGCAGCGGCCGATAGGCGATGCGCTCGACCGTCCAGCCATAGAGTGCGGTGACCGCCATCGCGACCAGCAGGACGAGCAGCAGGATCAGCGGGATCGCAGTCAGACCGAGCGAGACCAGGAGCAGGAAAGTGATCAGTGCGATGAAGCCGCCGATCATGAAGATGTCGCCATGGGCGAAATTGATCATGCCGACGATGCCGTAGACCATCGTGTAGCCGATCGCGATCAGACCGTAGATGGAACCGAGCACGAGGCCGTTGATGAGCTGCTGGGCGAAATAATCCATGGGCTGCCGCTACCGAACCTGACATTGAAAGGGAGCTATTCGAGAGAGTTGCTTGGTTTCTTCTCGGGCCCCGGCAGCCCCGTCTTCTCCCCGTTTTGTAACAGGAGGGAACTGGCGGCTGCAACTGGGGATGCCCGGGCATAAGGGCTTGTACAGAGTTGATTTCGGCTTCGGATGCCGGCTCCCGGTTCCGCACCTGCGAGGAACCGGTTCCGCAAGGCAACCAAAATCCACACCGGCGGTTATCTCTCAACTGACGTCCAACAAGGGAGCTTTCCCCCATGACGAAGCAGCAGAACCAGAATCCGGGCCAGCAGAACCAAAGCCCCGGCCAGCAGCGCCCGGGCCAGCAACCAGGGCAGCAGCAGGGCGGCGGCCAGAAACCCGGACAGCAGCAGCAGCACGATCCGATGCGCCAGGGCGACAAGCCCGGCCAGCAGCAGGGCGGCAAGCAGGACAACAGACTGGATTGACCCCCAGGGAGTAGCGCAACGTGGTCCCGCCGAGAGGCGGGGCCTTTTTTTCGTCTGGCGTCATTCCGGGGCGCTCGAACAGCCGAGCCCGCGATCTCCAGGTTCCCCGGTGCGCAATCGCGCACCTGAGGTGTGGTGCTCACCCACCATCCCGGAACGACGGCCCGTCAACAGGCCAGTTAAGGTAAACAAAGGGTTTAAATTGCCGCCGCAGTCCGGTGCGAGTTAGCTCCCGGCAAAGCCTTACCTCGAAGGCGAGTAGACGAAGCGGGAAGCGGCATGTTCAAAAATTGGCGGATCGGCTCGGTCAACGGCGCGCTGCTGGCGGCTTATTTCATCCCGGCCTGGACGATGGTCGCCTTCAACATCATGGTCGCGCCGGTGCATGGTCTCTACGAGCGGCCGAGCGTCGCGGTGGCGCTGTTCCTCAGCGACCAACTGCAGATGTCCGGCCTGAGCACGGTGCGCGCCGCCTGGCTGCTGGCGCTGGGACGGCTGACCGTGGTGGCGTTCTTTGCGATCTATCTTGCGCTTCTGGTCATTCCGCGCACCCGCAGGAGCGGGGCCAGCGACGAGGCGCTCGGCATTGCGCTCGCAATCGGCAGCCTGATCTCGTTCGCAAGCATGGTCATGGCCTCCAAGGTCGGCGAGATGGCCGCCCTTCGGTTGCACGCCACGGAGCTGCTGCTGCTGCTTGGCGCCGCGATCGTGCTGCTGATCGAGCGGCCGGACGGAGCGCCGAAGACGGTTGCCGTTCCGGATACCGCGGCGCTAGCCTTTGATAAGGCCGAGCTCCTGCACAATCGCTGAGGCTTCCTTGACGGCGTGGTTCGCCGCCGGGACGCCGCAATAGATCGCCTGCTGCAGCAGGATTTCCTTGATGTCGTCGGGGGTGAAGCCGCCCTCGGCCAGCGCCGCGCGCACGTGCAGGCGGAATTCATCCCATTGTCCGAGCGCGACCATGGTGCCGATCACAAGCACGCGCCGCGTCCGCTCGTCGAAATGCGGCCGGGTCCAGATCTCGCCCCAGGCATAGCGCGTGATCATGTCCTGGAAATCGGTGTTGAAGGCGTTGCGGTTCGCGATCGATTTGTCGACCCAGGCATTGCCCAGCACCTTGCGGCGTACGGTCATGCCGGCATCGCGGCGCTTCTGGTCGTCCATGCTGTCCTCCTCTCCGTCATTGTGAGCGTAGCGAAGCAATCCAGTCTGTCACCGCGGAGGAATTTCTGGATTGCTTCGCTGCGCTCGCAATGACGGTTGTTGCTAACGCTGCGTCAAGAATCCTACCACCGCGTCGGTGAACGCGTGCGGCTGCTCGACATTGGAAATGTGGGCGGCGTCGATGATGGTCATGCTGGCGCCTGGAATACTCGAGCGGATCAGCTCGCCCGCGGAGATCGGAGTGGCCTGATCGTGGCGGCCGGCGATCACCAGCGTCGGGCTCTTGATCTTGGGCAGCAGCGCGCGCTGGTCGAGCGTCGACAGCGCCTCGCAGCAGGCCAGATACCCTTCGACGGGGGTCGCAAGCAGCATCGCCTTCATCCTGGCGGTGATCTCGGGCTCGCGCTCGCGGAAATCCTGCGTCAGCCAGCCCGCGATCACGCCATCGGCGACCGCCGCGATGCCGCCCTTCTTCACGGCGTCGATGCGCTCCAGCCATCTGGTCGGCTCGGCATAGTAGCAGGAGGTGTTGGCGAGGATGATCTTGCCGAATCTTTCCGGCGCGTTGGCGCCGAGCCATTGCCCGACCATGCCGCCCATCGACAGGCCGCACCAATGTACCTTCTCGATGTTGAGGTCGTCGAGGATCGCGAGCACGTCGCGGCCGAAGCGCTCCATCGTATAGGGGGCGGGCGGGACGTTGGACTTGCCATGACCGCGGCGGTCGTAGCGGATGACGCGGAACACCTGCGTCAGCGCCTTCATCTGCGGCTCCCACATCTGCAGCGTGCAGCCGAGCGAGTTGGAGAGCATCAGGGTCGGCCCGCCGTCACGGCCCTCGACAGAGACGTTGATCAGGCAACCGTCGGCATCGATCATCGGCATTGCATGTTCCTTGTCATGCGCGGGCTTGAGCCGCGCATCCATCTAGAAGGTGAATCTATCCTGGATGATGGATTGCCGGGTCAAGCCTGGCAATGACATCAGGAGAGATCCAACGAAGCGAGCAGGCGATCGATCAGGGCCTGTGACGCACCTTGATAGGCCATCGGCTCGAACAATGCCGCAATTTTTTCCGGCATCAGATGCGCGGTGACCTGCGAATCGGTGGAGAGGATGTCGCGCAGGTGTTTCTTCTCGGCGACCGCGCGCTTGCTCGCGGCCTCGATCAGATGATGCGCATCGCTCTTGCCGATCTTGTCGGCGAGCGCAAAGGTGACGGCTTCCGCCATGATCAGCCCGTGCGTCGTATCGAGATTGCTGCGCATGCGCGCGGCATCGACCTCGAGGCCTTCGGCGATGTCGACGATCGCGGCGAGCGCGCCCGAGGTGACCAGCATCAATTGCGGCAGTGTCGGCCATTCCGCATGCCAGGGCCCGGCGCTGCGCTCGTGGTCCTGCACTTGCGCGGCCAGAATCGTAGCGGTGAGCTGCGGGGCCATGGTCGCGCAGCCGAGCGCGCTTGCGGCCGCGACCGGGTTGCGCTTGTGCGGCATGGTCGAGGAGCCGCCGCGGCCTTCGCCGGCGGGCTCGAAGGCTTCGCCGACATCGGTCTGCATCATCAGCGAGACGTCGCGCGCGATCTTGCCGCAGCTTCCGGCGAGGATCGCGAAGGTTGATGCAGCTTCGGCGATGCGGTCGCGATGGGTGTGCCAGGGCGCCTCGGGCAGCGGCAGGCTGAGCTCCTGCGCCAATCGTTCGGCGACTGCGAGGCCGTTGTCGCCGAGGGCTGCGAGCGTGCCGGCGGCGCCGCCGAATTGCAGGGCGAGACCCTCGCGGCGGAGCCGCCGCAGACGGCAGCGGGCACGGGCGAGGCTCGAGGCATATTCAGCGGCCTTCAATCCGAACGGCATCGGCAGGGCGTGCTGGAGCCAGGTCCGCGCCACCATCGCGGTGTTGCGATGGGCGCGCGCGAGTGCGGCGAAGCCCTTGATGGCGCGGCTGAGGTCGGCATCCAGCGCATCGATGGCGGCGCGCAAGCCCAGCATGGTCGCGGTGTCGATGACGTCCTGGCTGGTCGCGCCCCAATGCACGTAGCGCGCGGCCTCCACGTCAGCCTTGCCGACATTGGCGGTCAGCATCTTGACCAGCGGGATCGCGAGATTGCCCGACCGGGTCGCAGCCATGGCCAGCGCGGTCATGTCGAAGGCATCGGCCTTGCAGGCCGTTTCGATCGGGCCCACTGCGGATGCGGGAATCACACCGGTGGCGGCCTCGGCCCGGGCCAGGGCTGCCTCGAAATCGAGCATGTTCTGCAGCGTGGTCCGGTCGTCGCAGACGGCGCGCATGGCTGCGCTCGACAGCATCGGCGCAAGCAGGGGGGAGAGGGCTGTGCTCATGTTGCGCAAGTCCGGTAAAGAGACCTAATCATCATGATCAGGCTCTGCCAATCCCTGACGATCGGCACAAGACTTTTTGCAGGTGCGAATATGCATTCCACGTGACCATGGGTGACCCTTTTCTTTGCGGTCTCCCTGCGTTACTTGAGCATCCCACCTTTTGCGACCCCGGAGGCGCCCCATGGCCATGACAATGAACGGCGAAGTCCAGCTTGCGGCGCCGCGCGAGGCCGTATGGGAGAAGCTCAACGATCCCGCGGTGCTGAAGGCCTGCATCCCCGGCTGCGAGGAGCTGGAGAAGACCGAGGACGGCGGCTACCGTGCAACGGCAAAAATGAAGGTCGGTCCGGTCTCGGCGCGCTTCAAGGGCAAGGTGATGCTCTCCGATCTCGACCCGCCGAACGGCTACAAGATCTCGGGCGAGGGCGAGGGCGGGGTGGCCGGCTTTGCCAAGGGCGGCGCCGCAGTGAAGCTCGCGGAGAAGGATGGCGGCACGCTGCTCTCCTATGACGTCGAGGCGCAGATCGGCGGCAAGTTGGCGCAGCTCGGGCAGCGCCTGATCAACGGCACCGCCAAGAAGCTGGCCGACGAGTTTTTCGCGAATTTCGCCAAGGCGGTACAGGGCTGATCGCCCTCGCTTTCCGTCATGGCACCTTGCGCTTGGGGCAATGTTGCCCCCGGCCATAATGGCCCATATGATGGGTTGGAATAATTATAAGAAAGAACCGCTTCGACGGGACCCGTCGGGGCGCTGACAGAGAGTGCTTATGGCAAAAATCTCCCTCATCGTGAACGGCAATCCTGTTACCGGCAATGTCGACCCGCGGACGCTCCTCGTGCAGTTCCTGCGCGAGAATCTGCGCCTGACCGGCACCCATGTCGGCTGCGACACCTCGCAGTGCGGCGCCTGCGTCGTGCATCTCGACGGCAAGGCCGTGAAGTCCTGCACGACGCTCGCCGTGATGGCCGACGGCCACGAGGTCAAGACGATCGAGGGATTGGCCGCCGACGGCGCGCCGCTGCATCCGATGCAGGAAGCCTTCCGCGAGCACCATGGCCTGCAATGCGGCTTCTGTACGCCCGGCATGATCATGACCGCGATCGACATCGTCCATCGCAAGGGCCACGAGCTCGACGACCATACCATCAGGGAAGAGCTGGAAGGCAATCTCTGCCGCTGCACCGGCTACCAGAATATCGTCGCCTCGATCGCCGCCGGCGCGAAGGCGATGGCGAAATCCGATCTCGCGTAACCGCGCGCCCTCCGCGATCAGGACACCCCCAGGATACCCCCATGTACGAATTCAAATACCACCGCCCCGGCACCGTCCGGCAGGCCGCCAATCTCCTGGTGAAGAACGAGGACGCCAAGCTGATCGCCGGCGGTCACACGCTGATTCCGGTCATGAAGCAGCGGCTCGCAAGCCCGCCGCATCTGGTCGACCTCTCCCATATCGAGGGGCTGAACACGATCGAGATGAAGGGCCGTTCGCTGGTGATCGGCGCCACCGCCAGGCATGCCGAGGTCGCGACGTCGGCTGTCGTCGGTGAAGCCATTCCGGCGCTCGCCAATCTCGCCGGCCAGATCGGCGATCCCGCGGTGCGCCACAAGGGCACGATCGGCGGCTCGCTCGCCAACAACGATCCGACGGCGGACTATCCGGCCGCGGTGCTCGCGCTCGGCGCCACCATCGTCACCAACAAGCGCCGCCTCAAGGCCGAGGAGTTTTTCCAGGGCCTGTTCTCGACCGCGCTGGAAGCCGACGAGATCATCACCAAGGTGATGTTCCCGCTGCCGAAGAAGGCCGCCTATATCAAGTTCCGCAACCAGGCCTCGCGCTACGCGCTGGTCGGCGTGTTCGTGGCGCGGCGTCCGTCTGACGTGCGCGTCGCCGTCACCGGTGCTGGTTCGGACGGCGTGTTCCGCGTCGATGCGTTCGAGGAAGCACTGAAAAAGCGGTTCTCGTCCAAGGTGCTTGAAGGCATCGACGTGCCGGCGGAAGGGCTCAACAGCGACATCCACGGCAGCGCCGAATACCGCGCGCATCTGATCGGCGTGCTGACACGGCGAGCCGTCGACGCGGCCAATGCCAAGGAGTGAGTGGACCTCACGCCTTGGCGCGATACTTGCCCGTTAGCGAGGGCGTAACGAGACTGGCACTTTCATGACTTCAGCGACCCTGCCGGCATCGGTCGATGCGATGCTCGAACTCTTGACCTCGCGCGGCTATCTGGCCGAGCGGTCGCTGGCGACGGTGACGTATCTGTCGCTGCGCATGGGCCGGCCGCTGTTCCTGGAAGGCGAGGCCGGCGTCGGCAAGACCGAGATCGCAAAAGTGCTCTCGGCGGCGCTGGGGCGGAAGCTGATCCGCCTGCAGTGCTACGAGGGCCTCGACGTCTCCTCCGCAGTCTATGAGTGGAACAGCGCCGCGCAGATGATCGCGATCCGGATGGCGGAAGCCGCCGGCGACACCGATCGCGAGCAGCTGTCGAGCGACATCTTCGCCGACCGCTACATGATCAAGCGGCCGCTGCTGCAGGCGCTGGAGCCTGACGTTGCCGGACCGCCGGTGCTGCTGATCGACGAGCTCGACCGCGCCGATGAGGCGTTCGAGGCCTATCTCCTGGAAATCCTCAGCGACTTCCAGGTGACGATCCCCGAATTCGGCACCGTGAAGGCGCCGCATCCGCCGATCGTCATCATCACCTCCAATCGCACCCGCGAAATTCACGATGCGCTGAAGCGGCGCTGTCTCTATCACTGGGTCGACTATCCCGCCGCGGAGCGCGAGCTTGCGATCGTCAAGACGCGCGTGCCCGGTATCTCGGTCAAGCTCTCGCAGCAGGTCGTCCGCTTCGTGCAGGCGCTGCGCAACCAGGATTTCTACAAGTCGCCCGGTGTCGCCGAGACCATCGACTGGGCCACCGCCTTGTCCGAGCTCGATGCCCGCTCGCTGACCCCGCAAGTGGTCGGCGACACGCTGGGCGCGCTGCTCAAATACCAGGACGACATCACGCGGATGCAGGGCGACACCCTGCAGAAGGTGCTGAAGGAAGCGACGAGCGAGAATTAGTCGTCGTCGTTCCGGGGCGATGCGAAGCATCGAACCCGGAACCTCGAGATTCCGGGTTCGCTCGTTTCACTCGCGCCCCGGAATGACGAGAAGATGAGTACCAGCATGGCCATCAACCATCTTGCCCCGGAGCAGACCGAGCAGTTCGCCGACAACATCGTCGGCTTTGCGCGCGCGCTGCGCGCGGCCGGAATGCCGGTCGGCCCCGGCGCGGTGATCGATGCCATGAGCGCGCTGCAGGTGATCGACATCGGCAACCGCGCCGACGTCTTCACCACGCTGGAGGCGATCTTCGTCAAGCGCCATGAGCATGCGCTGATCTTCAAGCAGGCTTTCAACCTGTTTTTCCGCGCCTCGGAAGAGTGGAAGCACCTGCTCGATTCGGTGCCGCTGCCGGAGCAGGCCAAGAAGAAGCCCCAGGCCGGCTCGCGCCGCGTCCAGGAGGCGATGTCGCAGCCGCACATGACCGAGACGCCGCAGCACCAGGAGCAGGATCTGCGCCTGTCGGTCTCCGACAAGGAGATCCTTCAGAAGAAGGATTTTGCGCAAATGAGTGCGGCCGAGATCGCAGAGGCGCTCCGCGCCATCGAAATGATGCACCTGCCGCAGGCGGAGCTTTTGACGCGCCGCTATCTGCCCGATCCGCGTGGCCTGCGGCTCGACATGCGCCGAACGCTGCGGGCGTCGTTGCGCACCGGCGGCGATATCATCGACATCCATCGCCTCGGGCGGATCGAGAAACCGGCCCCGATCGTGGCCCTGCTCGACATCTCCGGCTCGATGAGCGAGTACACCCGCCTGTTCCTGCATTTCCTGCATGCCATCGGCGATGCGCGCAAGCGCGTCTCGGTGTTCCTGTTCGGCACCCGCCTGACCAATGTGACCCGCGCGCTGCGCCAGCGCGATCCCGACGAGGCGCTGGCGAGCTGCTCGGCGGCAGTCGAGGACTGGGCCGGCGGAACGAGGATCTCGGCCTCGCTGCATAACTTCAACAAATTATGGGCACGGCGGGTGCTGAGCCAGGGCGCGATCGTCCTGCTGATCTCCGACGGGCTGGAGCGGGAGGCCGACTCCAGGCTGGCCTTCGAGATGGACCGGCTGCACCGCTCCTGCCGGCGGCTGATCTGGCTCAACCCGCTGCTTCGGTTCGGGGGCTTCGAGGCCAAGGCCCAGGGAATTAAAATGATGCTCCCGCACGTTGACGAATTCCGCCCGGTACATAATTTGAGCTCGATCCAGGAGCTGATCACGACGCTCTCCCGGCCGCTGCCGCCGCATCACCGCAGCCTGATCCGTTCCGCAGCTTGAGAGGCTAGCCATGCTCGATCGCGACGAGGACATCCTGAAGGCGGCGGAGGACTGGCAGAAGGCCGGGCGCGGCGTCGCGCTGGCCACCGTTGTCGAAACCTGGGGTTCGGCCCCGCGCCCGGCGGGCTCGAGCCTTGTCATCAATGACGAGGGCACGTTCCTGGGCTCCGTCTCCGGCGGCTGCGTCGAGGGCGCCGTGGTCACCGAGGCCATGGATGTGATCGAGAGCGGCAAGCCGAAGATGCTGGAGTTCGGCGTCGCCGACGAGACCGCCTGGAATGTCGGTCTGTCCTGCGGCGGCACCATCCGCGTCTTCGTCGAGAAGGTCGGCTGACCGTGAAGCTCTCAATTCTGCACGAACTCAATGCCGAGCGCGCCGCGCGCCGGCCGGTGATTTTGGTGACCGACACCGAGAGCGGCGAGCAGCGCTTGGTGAAGGCGGCAGACTTCGCCAAGGACCCGCTGCGTACTGAATTGGACAAGCAGCTTCGCATGGGCAAGAGCGCCAATGTCGAGGCCGGCGGTAAAAAACTGTTCCTCAACGTCTACGCGCCGACTGCGAAGCTCGTCATCATTGGCGCGGTCCATATCAGCCAGGCGCTGGCGCCGCTGGCGCGCTCGCTCGGTTATGACGTCACCGTTGTCGATCCGCGCACGGCCTTTGCCAGCCCCGAGCGCTTCCCCGACATTCCGCTGGTCGCCGAATGGCCCGAGACCGCGCTGCCGCCGCTCAATGTCGATGCCTACACCGCCTTCGTCGCAGTGACGCACGATCCCAAGATCGACGACCCCGCGCTGCTGCATGCGTTTGAGCGCAACTGCTTCTATATCGGCGCGCTGGGCTCGCGAAAGACGCATGCCAAGCGCGCTGACCGGCTGCGGGCGCAGGGCGCCAAGGAAAGCGACATCGCGCGCATCCACGCGCCCATTGGCCTTGCGATCGGCGCGGTCTCGCCCTCCGAGATCGCGGTGGCGATCATGGCCGAGATCACGGCGGTGCTGCGGCTGCCGCCCAAGGAAAAAGAAGAAGCGGCATGAAGTTCGGCCCCGCGAGCCCCAGGGATGCGATCGGCGGGGTGACCGTCCACACCCTGCGCCAGGGACCGCTGGTGCTGAAGAAAGGCACGACGATCGGGCCTGCCGAGGTCGAGCAGCTGGAGCGCGCCGGCATCAAGGACATCGTGGTGGTGCGCATGGAGGAAGGCGACGTTTCCGAGGACGTCGCGGCCGCCAGCATCGCGCTTGCCATCGGCGGCGAGGGCATCCATGTCGAGCGCGCCTTTACCGGCCGCGCCAATTTGTTCGCCGCGCGGCCGGGCGTGCTGGTCATCGACCGCGCCGCGGTCGACCGCATCAACAATGTCGACGAGGCCATCACCTTTGCCACGCTCGCCGCCTACAAGCCGGTGGTCGAAGGCGAGATGGTCGGCACGGTGAAGATCATCCCGTTCGGTGTCGAAGGCGGCTTGCGCGATGCCGCGGTGAAGGCGGCCGGCAAGGACGTGCTGAAAATCGCGCCCTATGTCATCAAGCGTGTCGGCGTGGTCTCGACGCTGCTGCCGGGCTTGTCGTCCAAGGTGGTCGACAAGACCTTGCGCGTCACCGCCGAGCGCCTAGCGCCGGCCGGTGCCAGCATCGTCGCCGAACGGCGGGTTCCGCACGATGAGCGCGCGCTGTCGGCGGCGATCAAGGAATTGCTCGCGCTTGGCGCCGAGCTCGTGATCGTGTTTGGTGCTTCCGCAATTGCCGACCGCCGCGATGTGATTCCGGCTGCCGTCACCGGAATCGGCGGCGAGATCGAACATTTCGGCATGCCGGTCGATCCCGGCAATCTGCTGCTGATCGCGCGCGCCGGCAGCGTGCCGGTGCTGGGCGCGCCGGGCTGCGCGCGCTCGCCGGTGGAGAACGGATTCGACTGGGTGCTGATGCGTCTGCTCGCCGGCATCAAGGTGACACGCTCCGAGCTGATGGGCATGGGAGTCGGCGGCCTGCTGATGGAGATCGTGACGCGGCCGCAGCCGCGCGCAAAGCCCGAGATCGAGGGCAACAGCCAGGTCGCGGCCATCGTGCTCGCGGCCGGCCGCTCCACCCGCATGGGCGGGCCGAACAAGCTGCTCGCCGAGCTCGACGGCAAGAAGCTGGTGCGGATCGCCACCGAACAGGCGCTGGCCTCCAAAGCATCCGAGGTGATCGTCGTCACCGGACATCAGACCGAGCTGGTCGAGCAGGCGCTGCAAGGCCTAAACGTAAGGTTCGTCAAGAACCCTGATTTCGCCGGCGGCATCGCGAGCTCCGTGAAAGCAGGCATTGCGGCCGTGCCCGACGCCAGCGACGGCGCCGTAATTTGCCTCGGCGACATGCCGCTGATCGATGCCGGCCTGATCGATCGCCTGATCGACAGCTTTGCGCCTGATCGTGGCAATCTGATCGTCGTGCCCGTCAGCGAAGGCCGCCGCGGCAATCCCGTGCTGTGGTCGCGTCGCTTCTTCAAGGAATTGATGACGCTCGACGGCGACGTCGGCGCGCGGCATTTGATCGCAAAACACACCGAGGCGGTCGCCGAAGTGCCCGTCGACGGCGAGCGTGCCTTCCTCGACATCGACACGCCGCAGGCTCTGGAAGCGGCAAGGCGCGGTTGAAGGTGCTGTAACTTCGTAGAGCCTGTGAGTCATTTCCGCATTCGATATTAAAGAGTGGGTAGCGCCCGCGCTGATGTCGGGGGCCGTCGATGTCGAACCGCCGGGGGATGGCTGTGCTGTCTATGCTTTTGCCAGTTGGTGTCCTTGCAGGATGTTGTTGGTGAGGGCGTACCAGAGCACGACGGCACGGACCTTCTCGATGCCGCGCACGGTCAATTGCCTGAGGTCCCAGTTCCGCCACCGGGCATGGATGCATTCGCAGATCGTGCGGGCTTTGTACTGTGCCTTGCCGGCTTCGCTGGCCATGCGAGCCCGCCAGGCCGCGACGCCAGGACCGTCGCTGCTCCGAGGTAAAAAGGGATCGACACCGCTCCTGGAGTTGGGCGGAGGACAGTAGACCTCGACGCCTTCACCGTGCGCCCATTCGATGTCCTCGCCGCTGCAGAACCCGCCATCGGCGAGGTAGCGACGTGGCAAGCGCTTCAGCCGAGTGCGCGTTCGCTCCAGCATCGGCCGCATCAAGCCGCGATCTGATCCGTTGTTGTCGATGTCGACCGTGACCACGATCAGTTCGCCGGCCGCGCTGGCCACCTGCACATTGTAGGCGGGGCGGAAGCCGGCATCTGCCATCTTCATCACCCTTGCCTGGGGGTCGGTGGTGGAGGCCCGGGGCTCCTTCGGCTTTTTGCCATTGCCGCCTTTTTCGTCGAGTTGCTTGCGCTTCCGCTTGATCTCGTCCAAAGCCCTCTGCGCAGCCTGCACCCGCTCACTGCGTTCGCGTGCCGCGCGCTCTCTGGCCGCCCTGATACGCCGGTTGCTGGCTTCCGGATCCGCATCGACCTCGCGCTTGAGCTCTTCCACCACAGCCTTCGCTTGGGCCATCTGCCGGTCGAGCGTTGCCTCCCGCCGGAACGAGCCGGCCCCCGCATTCGCCCGTATCCGCACCCCGTCCTGGGTCAGCTTCTCCAGATCAATCAGCCCTGCCTCATTCAGAGCCACCAGATGTTCGACCAGCAAACGGTCCAGCAGGTCCGCGCAGCCGACCCGGAAATCCGACAGTGTGTGATAGTTCAAAGACACGCCGCCGCAGAGCCAGCGGTAGACGTCGTGACTGTCGCAGAGCCGATCCAACGCCCGCGCGCTGCCAACGCCATCGCTCGTGGCGTACAGCCAAAGCGCCAGCAGCAGCCGGGGTGATGGCGCCGGATGGCCCGGCCTGTTTTCCCGTGCCTTAACCCGATCTTCCAGCTCGCTCAGCTCGAGCCCCTCGACATAAGCCCAGATCACCCGGGCCAGATGATCCTGCCCGATCAGGCTGTCGATATCGACCGCCCGCAATTCGACCTGATTGCGCACGGGCTCGCGCAGCCGAGGTGCACCCCGCGGCACCGCTTCGGTTCGTGGCGCCGACTGATCCGGCAATTCGCCAAAAAGTCCCTCGTCAGCCATCATCCTCTCCAGCAGATCAGTCTGCCTAGAGAATCACATTCGCCCGACAGGCGGTACAAAAGATTCACAGTCTCGTAGGGTGGGTTAGACAGCGGCTGCGCGAAGCGCGGTCCGCTGGCGTAACCCGCCACTTCCTTTTCTGCGATGACACATTGGTGGATTACGCTTCGCTAATCCACCCTGCGGGTCCCTGCTTGCCTATTTCTTGGTGTTCGACAGCTTCTCGCTGGCGGCCTTCATATCGACGCCGCTCTTCGTCAGCAGGGTCTTGTCGCCGCTGCTGAAGGTGAAGGTGTCGGCGCCCGCGCTGATGCCGTTCCATGCGACGGCCTCGCCGAGGGACAGATACCACAGTCCCTGGAATCCGGCCGAGTTGTTGAGCCGTCCGGTCCAGACGGTGGTCGACCCGCAGCCGAGGTAATTCACCGAGAAGCTGATCGCGGTGCCCGTATTGCCTTAGGCCAGCCAGCCGGTCACGCCCTGGGGCTTGCCTTCATCGCAACTGCTCGCTGCATTGTTGGTGTAGGTCCCCGCGATCGCGCCCGTGTTCTGGTTGAAGCTGGTGATGGCCAGGGTCGAGCCATACTGGTTGGTCCAGGTCCAGTTCACCGACTGCGCACGCGCAGGCAGGGGTCCGATCAGACAGGCCGCCGCAGCGATTCCGAACAGCATTGAATTGATTGGACGCATGAGCGTTTCCCTGCCTGTCTGCTTGACGCTATACGACCTTAAATAACGCTATGAAAAATTACTACTATAAAGTGTGTTAGGCGGCGTCACTATTCCGTTATGCTTTCAACCACCCATTCACCATCTGGAAACGACCGCCGCTTAGAGTTGCCGCCGCTTGCCTTGGGGGTGAGGGTTTTTTTCCATGGTTACGACCGTCGTCGCGCGCCGTTGCGCGATGTTTTTCTTTGCGCTGTCGGTCTGTGTCGCCGGCGCCCGTCATATAACCGAGGCTCATGCGGCCGGCGCCCTTGCCGTTGGCAAGTGCGGCGCGTATGGCCAGGCCTATGATTACGGCGCCGAGCACGAGGCACGTGCCGCCGCTCAAAAGCAGTGCAAGGGCGAATGCACGACAGTGACGATGAGGCGGGCCTGTGCGGCCATGTCAGTCGACATGACCAATCCCTGTGGCGCCTATGGCTACGCCGTGAAGCCGAAGATCTCGGCCTCGCTCAATGCCGCGACCCGCGAATGCTACAAATATGGCGGCAAGGAATGCGTGATCCGGGCCTGGGCGTGCGACGCCAAAGGCTAATCAAGGGTCGAACTGCCGTTAGCGCAGCCAGCCCGCGCTGGTTTGTACCAGCTTGATCGGCTGCTCCGCCGCGTCCACTGACCAGGGCACCTTGGCTCCAGCGAATTCCGACCAGGCCTTTAGCAGCCGCGCTTCGACGCCGACCGTCGCATGGGCCTGCCAGCCCGTGATCGCCGCCGCGGCCATGCTGCTACCGATCGCGCCGGCATTGACGTCGGCGAGCAGCGACGACGTCGTCGCCATGTCGTTGTAGATTCCGAGCTCCTGCTGCAGATCCGCGAGCTTGCGCGAGAAGCGCTTTGCGGATTTGCCGTGCCCGCAGAGCGGCAGCAGGAAGTCGGCGAAGTAGCGCAGCTTCTTCGCGGCGAGGCGGACGCGGTGCCGTTGCTCGGTCGTGAGCGATTTGAATCTGCGGCCGCGCTTCAGCACCTTGGCATGCTGCGCCGACAGGATGTTGCGTGCGAAGTTGATCGCCGGCTCCGCCAGTCGCGCCAGGCCTTCGGGAGCAACGTCGCTGCGCCAGCCGCGCGCTTCGATAAAGGCGCCGAGCCGGATCACGAAATACTGGCAGCGTCGGTCGGCGAGGGCGAGGCGGGCCGCATCGTAACAGGCTGCGCGACGTTCGTCTGCGAGCGCGCCGAGCGTGTCGAAGCCGGTGACCGACGGACAGCCGTCCGCGACGGTTCGCAACGTCTCCTGCCGGAACACGTCCCAGTCACGCGCGCCGGCGAGACGTCCCGCAAGCCATTTTGCTTCAGCGCGCATCAGGTCGAGCTTGGCAAGCGATACCACCGACCGCATCAGGTCGAGCGCGGAGCGCAGGCGGCGCAGCGCGACGCGAAGCTGGTGCATCCCCTCGGGGTTGCGACCGTCCTCGGCTGGGGGCAACGACTGGAGCAAATGCAACAGACAGGATCGCAGGATCTCGGCGAAGGCGTCGTCGAGGGCGATCGATGGATCGGGACGAAGCTTAGGCGGCTTCGGGGTCCGCGGCGGCGCATCGACCGCGAGGTCAAATCCGCGCGCCGATTTTGTCCGGATCGACGGTTTCACGGAACCATGCTCGGCGAGCCGCAGTGCGAGCTCCCAGATCGCGGACGGGCTGCCGCTCCTGAGCTCCAGCTCGATCTCGCTGACCGGCAACGAGCGATCGCCTGCGGTCAGATGGCCATGATCAAAGGCGAGTTCGACCGTGCCCGACGGCAAGTCGATGAGGCGCTGATGCCGGTGGATGTCGCTGCTGAAGACGGCTTCGACCGGGTGACGCTCCAGCTCAGTGCGCAGCTTGTCCGACACCAGCGGCATGGCCAGCGCGATGTCGGGCGCCATCGACGGCACGGCTGCCTCCCACTCGCCACGTCGCAGCGGATCGTTGCTGGATTCCGTTTTCACGGTCTGCGTGAATCGCGTGCCGCTTTGGCGCACCCTGAAGCTGAATCCGTCACGCCGAAGCGCGCGCTTGGGCGTATCGTAGTAGACAGCCTTGAGATGCTTGCGCGTCCCCTTGTTGCGCGCATTCGCTGCGATGATCGGCGCATTGTTGAAATCCGCCAGACGATCGGAAGCCACGAGCAGCTTGAGTTCGATTTCGCTCGCGTGAGGCGCAACATCGCGGGGCGAAGAGACATCCGGCGTCGTCGCTTCGGCGCCGATATCCTCGGCCGGCAGGCCGGCGGGACGTGGTTCACTGCGCGGGGGCTCGATGTCGGAGATTTTGGAACCAGGTTTTTGTTCCGCAGCGGAAGCCCGGGCGTCCTTGATTGCAACGTGCTGGTTGTTTGACCCGGCGAGACGCCGCACCGGTTCGAGTGCTCGCTTGATGGCGCCGGTTTCGGACATTGGTAGCTTTATGTCAGTTCAGTGACTGGGCATCGACGTATATCCGACTTGACCGGCGGAGAGAAGCATAGCCGATCGCATCCCGCATTGAAATTTCTGCGCTGTGATCGCTCGGAGAATTCGCGTTACATTTCATCAGCAGTCGCAGCGCTCGGGATTTTCTTTTCTTTCCAGACGCTTGCCAGATGCTTGGATGTGCGCGGGGAGAATTCATGCAGTTCGATACCAAGATCGCCGTTGTCATTCGCAACGACCTCCAGGCCTGGCAGAAGCTCAATGTTGCGTCGTTCCTGACAAGCGGCGTCGCGGCTGCCTTTCCGGAGTGCATCGGCGAGGCCTATGAGGACGCTTCAAGCACGAAGTATCTTGCGCTGATCGGCCAGCCGATCCTGATCTATGGTGCGGATGGTCCGGCGTTGTCGCGCGCACTCGATCGCGCACTCACGCGCAACGTCACGCCGGCGGTCTATACCGAGGACATGTTCAAGACCACGCATGATGCCGCCAATCGCGAAGTCGTGAGGGCGGTCGCGCGCGGCGATCTCAATCTCGTCGGCATCGCAATGCGCGCCGAGCGGAAGCTGATCGATAAGATCGTCGACGGATTGAAGTTCCATAGCTGACGCCAAGCGCGCTCTGCGCTCTGCGCTGCCAGGCGCGCTCTTCGCTGCCAGGCGCGCTCTGCGCTGCCACGCGCGCTCTGCGCTCCGCAGCGCGACCAATAAACCTGCGTTGTTTGACTCCAATCAAGTGAGAGCTGTGCGGCATTGCTAGTCTACTTGCGTCATGCAATGGAGCAGAGCAATGCCGACCATGAAAGCCGCTGTTGTCAAACAATTCGGCAAGCCGCTGTTGATTGAGGATGTACCGGTACCGCAGCCCGGTCCCGGTGAAGTCCTGGTCAAGGTAAAGGCCTGCGGCGTTTGCCACACCGACCTGCACGCCGCTTCGGGCGACTGGCCGGTCAAGCCGGTGCCGCCGTTCATTCCCGGCCATGAAGCCGCCGGCATCATCGCGGCGCTCGGGCCCGGCGTCAAAAATCTGAAGGTCGGCGATGCCGTCGGCGTCGCCTGGCTGCACGACGCCTGCATGAGTTGCGAATATTGCGAGACCGGCTGGGAGACGCTGTGCGAGCATCAGCACAACACCGGCTACAGCGTGAATGGCGGCTTTGCCGAATATGTCATCGCCTCGGCGGCCTTCGCGGCGAAGCTGCCGCCGACGATCGATTTCGCGGCCGTCGCGCCGATCCTCTGCGCCGGCGTCACCACCTACAAGGGATTGAAGGAGACGGACGCGCGACCCGGGGAGTGGGTTGCGATCTCGGGCGTCGGCGGGCTCGGCCATGTCGCGATCCAGTACGCCAAGGCGATGGGGCTCAAGGTCGCGGCCGTCGATATCGCCGAGGACAAGCTGAAGCTCGCGCGCGAGACTGGCGCCGATCTTGCGGTCAACGCGCTCGCAAAAGACGCCGTGGACAAGGTGCTGACGGCGACCGGCGGAGGGGCTCACGGCGTGCTGGTCACGGCGGTGTCGACTGCCGCGTTCGCGCAGGCGCTGAAGCTGGTGCGGCGGAAGGGCACCGTCAGCCTCGTCGGCCTGCCGCCGGGCGAATTCCCGACGCCGATCTTCGATGTCGTGCTCAAGCGCATCACCGTGCGCGGCTCCATCGTCGGGACCCGCAGGGATCTCGACGAGGCCATTGCGTTCGCTGCCGACGGCAAGGTGAAAGCCGAGGTGACGAAAGTGCCGCTTTCGCAAATCAACGACGTGTTCGAGCGGATGAAGGCCGGCAAGATCGAGGGCCGCATGGTGCTCGACTTTGGCTAAAGCGTGTTCGAGCGCCTCAACCGGGCGGCATCCTCTCGAATTTCGTCAGGCCGGAATCGAGAGGATCCCAGTCATACGCACGCACGGCGTAGGTGACCGCTTGCGGCTTGTAGCGGGTGGGCTCGTCGAGGCTGGTGGCGCGGATGGTGAAGATGTCTGGCATGGCCTTGAAGGTCATGTAGACAGCGACGCCGCATTCAGGGCAGAAGGCGCGCGTCTTCACGTTGCCGCTGTCGCCGGTCATGTCCCATGTCTTGGCCTTGCCCGTCACCGTGACGCCGGCGCGCGGGAAGGTGGCGTAGGAGCCGTGGCCGGTGCCGCTTTCGCGCTGGCAGTCCCGGCATTGGCAATGATTGGAGAACATGGGCTCGCCGACGACAGAATAGCGGATCGCGCCGCAGGCGCAGCCGCCGGTATAGGGCTTGGTCATCGCAATAACTCCTCAACTGTCTTCGCCGCTGATTTCGTCGAGCTGCCGGATCACCTTCTTCCAGCCGCCACTCATGACGGTGTAAGCACTGTCGTTCCTCGGCATGACGAAGCCGGCATGAACCAGCTGAATGCGCGTGCCGGCTTCGACGGGGGTGAGGGACCAGGTCACGACAGTGTCGAGCGGCGCGCCGTAGCCAACGTTACGCTCGTCGCCGCCCTTCCAGGCGTAGACCAGACGCCTGTTAGGGACGACTTCCAGAACGCGGCAATGGATGACGCCGTCCCAGTGGCCGCCCGGCTTGGTCTGGTAGGTGAAGACATTGCCTTCGACAGCCTCGAAGCCGGTCGGCGGCATCAGCCAGCGCGCGATCAACTGGGCGGATGTCAGCACCTTCCAGACCGTCTCCGGCGCGTGAGGGAGCACCTCGTCCATCACGATATCTTTGGTTTCGGCTTTCAACGCGGCTGCATTCACGGGTCGATCTCCTTCAAGAGGTCACGCAGGTTCTGGAGGCGCTCGCGCCAGAAGACACCGTAATGATCGATCCAGGTCACAAGCGGTTCGAGTCCTTGCGGCGCAGCGCGGTAATAGACGTTGCGGCCTTCGGCGCGCTCGGCGACGAGGCCCGCCTGCTTCAGCGATTTCAGATGTTGCGAGATCGCGCCCTGCGTCACCCCGCTGCCGCGCGTCAGCTCGGCGACGCTGATCTCCTTGCTGTCGAACACCCGCTCGAACACCGCGCGTCGGGTCGGATCGGCGAGGGCGCGCATCACGGCGGTGACGGGATGGGGGGCGGCTTCGATCATGTCAATCAATTAGCGGGCGCTAATGCATTAGTCAATACTAATTCGTTGTGCCGGGGAATGGCCCAAGTCTCATTGACATTGACTGACTAGTCAGTCATAAATACAGCATGACAAAGAAGTTCAGCAAAGCGGCTACGGCCAAAACAGAGACGCGCAATGCGGAAGCCGGCGACGAAGCCGCGCCGGTGTCGAACCGGGCCACGCGCGCGGCGGAGCGGCGCGATGCGATCGTCGCGGCGGCGATGGAGGAGTTCATCACGCGCGGCTTTGCCGCGACGCGGCTCGACGACATCGCCAGGCGCGCCGGCGTGGCGAAGGGCACGATCTACCTGCACTTCAAGGACAAGGAATCGATGTTCGAGGAGCTGGTGCGCACCGTGATCGTCCCGGTGGTGGCGAAGCTGAACGCGCTGCCGCCGCCGACGGGCTCGGTGCGCGATCTGATCGAAACCTTTGCCGGCAATTTTCTCAAAGAGGTGATCGGCACAAGGCGCGGCGATCTCGTCCGCCTGATCGTGGCAGAGGGGCCCCGCTTTCCGGCGGTGGCGGACTTCTACTACCGCGAGGTGGTCTCGCGGGGGATGGCCGGCATGCGCGCGCTGATCGAGCTCGGCATTGCCCGTGGCGAGATCCAACAGGCAAAGCTTGCGCGCTATCCGCAGATCCTGATCGCGCCGGCGATGATCGCGGTGATCTGGCAAAGCCTGTTTGCGCGGCACGCGCCGCTCGACGCGCAGGACATGCTGCGCGTCCATCTCGATTTGATTTTTGGTGAGCGGAGGACGACATGACGTCGTCGCAAAGGATTTTTGCAATCGCATTGGCCACCGTGCTCGCAACCGGACTTGCCGGCTGCAAGGAGAAGCGCGATCCCGGTTTCCAGGGCTGGGTCGAGGCCGACATGATCTATGTCAGCCCGGATGAGGCCGGGCGGGTAACGAAGCTGAACGTCCGGGAGGGTGACGAGGTCAGGGTCGGCGAGCAGCTCTATTCCGTCGATGATGATCTCCAGCTCGCTGATCTCAACCAGAACAAGGCGACACTGGCCAATGCGCAGCAGACCTATGATCGCGCAGCCTCGCTGAGCAAGACCGGTTCGGGCACGCAAGCCAATCTCGATTCCGCCGTGTCGTCGCTGCGTGTCGCGGAAGCGCGGGTGGCAACCTCGGAGACGCGACTAGCGCGCCGCAAGGGTTTTGCGCCTGTTGCAGGCACCATCCAGCAGATCTATTTCCGCGAAGGGGAGATGGTGGCGGCGCAGCGGCCGGTGCTCTCGATCATGCCGCCCGGCAACATGAAGCTGCGCTTCTTCGTGCCGGAAACGGAGCTGCCGAAGCTGTCGATCGGCGACACGGTGCGCATCGCCTGCGACAATTGCGCGGCCGATCTCACCGCCAAGATCTACTTCATCGCGACCACGGCCGAGTACACCCCGCCCGTGATCTACAGCCTCGAAGAGCGCAACAAGCTCGTCTATCTGATCCAGGCGCGGCCGTCGCGACCCGATGCCTTGCGGGTAGGGCAGCCGATCGACGTCTATCTCAACCCGAAAACTCCGGTGGCGGACAAGCGATGAACGATGCGAACGACATCGCGATCGACGTCAAGGGCCTGACCAAGTCGTTTGGCGGCCGCGAGGTCGTGCACGACCTGTCGATGCAGGTGAAGCGCGGCTCGATCTACGGCTTCCTCGGGCCGAACGGCTCGGGCAAGACCACGACCATCCGCATCCTCTGCGGCCTGCTGACGCCCGACAGCGGCGAAGGCACCTGTCTCGGCTACGACATCCTGCGCGATGCCGAAAAGATCAAGCGCAAGGTCGGCTACATGACGCAACGCTTCAGCCTCTACCAGGATCTCTCCGTGCGCGAGAACCTCGAATTCGTTGCGCGGCTTTATGGCCTTGACGACGCGCGCGGGGCTGCGCGCGACATGATCAAGCGGCTCGGCCTCTCGGGCCGCGAGGAGCAGCTCGCAGGCGAGCTCTCCGGCGGCTGGAAGCAGCGCCTTGCATTGGGAGCCTGCACGCTGCCCAATCCGGAATTGCTGCTGCTCGATGAGCCGACCGCCGGCGTCGATCCGAAGGCGCGGCGCGATTTCTGGAACGAGATCCATGCGCTCGCCGCCGGTGGCCTCACCGTGCTGGTCTCGACCCATTACATGGACGAGGCCGAACGGTGCCACGAGATCGCCTATATCGCCTATGGCCACCTCCTGACGCACGGCACGGTCGACGAGGTGATCGCGAAGTCCGCGCTAGTGACCTACACTGTCACCGGCGAGTTGAACGGCCTCGCGGCCCAGCTTGCCGGCAAGCCCGGGATCGACATGGTGGCGCCGTTCGGCACCTCGCTGCACGTCTCGGGCCGCGACATCGCCGCCCTCGAAGCCAGCATCGCGCCGTGGCGCGAGAAAGGTGAGCTGCACTGGCAGAAATCGGCGCCCTCGCTGGAGGACGTCTTCATCGAGTTGATGGGCCGCTCCAAGGACAATTTCCAATGAGCGCTGTCCAGACAACCGGCCCCGCACGGGAGATCCGCGACCGCTTCGGCTTCTGGCGTCGCTCCTATGCCATGATGGCCAAGGAGTTCATTCAGCTTCGGCGGGACCGCGTCTCGTTCGCGATGATCATAGCCATCCCGGTGATGCAGCTTCTCCTGTTCGGCTATGCCATCAACACCACGCCGCACCATCTGCCGAGCGCGGTGCTGCTGCAGGAGGACTCGGACCTTGCCCGTTCGATCCTGAAGGCGTTGGAGAATACCGCCTATTTTCGCTTCGTCTACGAAGTGCACGACGTCGACGAGTTCGACAATTTGCTGAAGTCCGGCAAGGTGCTGTTCGGCGTCGAGATCCCGCGAGGCTTCGAGCGCGCGGTGCGGCGCGGCGACAAGCCGGCGCTGCTGGTTGCAGCCGACGCGACCGATCCGGTCGCCGCAAGCTCCGCACTCGGCTCGCTCGGCATGATCGTGCAGACCGCACTCGCGCACGATCTCTATATCGGCGATCCCCCGGCGATGCCGTTCGAGATCCGCGCCCATGCGCGCTACAATCCGGCGGCGGAATCGCGGCTCAACATCGTGCCGGGACTTGTCGGCACCATTCTCACCATGACGATGCTGATCTTCACGGCGCTGTCGGTGACGCGCGAGATTGAACGCGGCACCATGGAGAGCCTCCTGTCGATGCCGATCAAGCCGGTCGAGGTGATGATCGGCAAGATCGTTCCCTACATCCTGGTCGGCTTCGTCCAGGCCTTCCTGATCGTCAATATCGGAGTGTTCCTGTTCGGCGTGCCGGTGCTCGGCAATCTGTTCCTTCTGGCGGGACTTTCGACCCTTTTCATCGCTGCAAATCTCGCGATCGGCTACACGTTCTCCACCATCGCGCAGAATCAACTGCAGGCAATCCAGATGTCATTCATGTTCTTCCTGCCGAGCATTCTCTTGTCCGGCTTCATGTTCCCGTTCGCGGGGATGCCGGCCTGGGCCCAATATATCGGCGAATGCCTGCCGCTGACGCACTACATTCGCATCGTCCGCGCCATCATGCTGAAGGGCGCCACCATGCCGAACCTGCGGTTCGATACGTTGGCGCTGGCCATCTTGATGCTGGTCGCCATGACCATCGCCGTGACGCGCTTCCGCCGCACGCTGGATTGAGGCACAATAGCTGAGGTCATTCCGGGGCACGCGAAGCGTGAACCCGGAATCTCGAGATTCCGGGTTCGATGCTGTCGCATCGCCCCGGAATGACCCGGGGGAATAATGGTTAGCTTCTTAAGAGCCCGGCAGAGGGCCGTCTTGTCGGAGGAGTTCGAGCGCGAGCTGACGCGCGAAGTGCTGCGGACCGAGCTCTTGCGGGTGCAGGCGCTGATCGCCACGGGCCTCGTCATGCTGGTGTTGCTCACGGCGACTTTCCTGATCGACCCTGCCATCGCGAACCGGATCTGGCGCGGGACGGACGGCATGGTCCGCGAATATGTCCTTGTTGCAGGCTTCCTGCTGTTTGAGGTCTGGGTCCACAGCCAGATCAGGCGAAACCTCAAGCTCGATCGCGACCTGCCGGTGGTCAGGCGCTATATCGGGGCCTTCATCGAAACGTCGCTGCCGACGTTGATCCTGATCCTGCAGATCCGCAGCATGGGCGCTGGGCCCGCGCTCGGCTTCGTGCTGCCGTTCGTCTATTTCATCTTCGTCATTCTTTCGACGCTGCGGCTCGATTTCTGGCTGTCCACCTTCACGGGATTTGTCGCAGCAAGCGAACTGCTGGCGGTCGCGCTGTATTTCGATTCGGCGAACGCCGCGGGCGAACCCTTGATCTACTTCCACACCGTGCGCAGCGCCGTCATCCTGCTCTGCGGCGTGCTCGCGGGCTCCGTCGGCGCGCAGTTGCGGCGGCAATTTGGCGCGAGCATCGCGGCGGCGACCGCGCGCGACCGGGTGACCAACCTGTTCGGCCAGCACGTCTCGCCGCAGGTGGTCGAGCGGCTGATGGCGGAGGGGACCAGCGTCGCCGGCGATATCAGGCGCGTCGCCGTGATGTTCGTCGATTTCCGCGGCTTCACCGCCGGCGCCCAGTCGCGCACCCCGCAGGAGGTCGTCGACCGGCTCGACGGCGCTTTCGCCGTGCTGGTCGATATTCTCGACCGCCATGGCGGCATCGTGAACAAGTTTCTGGGCGACGGATTCCTCGCGCTGTTCGGCGCGCCGCTCGAGGCCTCCGATGCCGCGCATCGTGCGGTCGCCGCAGGCCGCGACATGCTGACCGCGATGGATCACATCAACGCGCAGACGAGCTGGCCGCTGCGCATCGGCATCGGCATCCATTTCGGCGAGGTCGTCGCGGGCAATATCGGATCGCCCAGGCGCAAGGAATATACCGTGATCGGCGACACCGTGAACTTCGCATCGCGGCTCGAGGCGCTCAATAAAGAGTTTGGTTCGCAGCTCCTGATTTCAGCGTCCGTGCGCGAGGCGCTGGGTGAAGACGGCGAGGATGCGGTCGCGCTCGGCGAGGTCACGGTGCGCGGCTATGAACAGCCGGTCGTCGTGTTTCAATTGGGGTGAGGGGATCGCTCGCGTTTCTTTGCAGGCGTGTGCTGAAATATCCAGCCCGGCTTCGTATCTGCTGCATGCGGTATTTTAGTAGCGCTTGACTCCTATCTCATCTAGTCATCTATATGACTATATGAATCCGGCCCCGCGCGACGACCGCCTGCCACGCTACCAGCGCCTGCGCGACGACCTCGCCGCGCGGATCAACCGCAATGAATGGCGGCCGGGCGAGCCCATCCCATCGGAGGCCGAGTTGGCGGCGCATTACGGCGTCGCCATCGGCACGGTGCGCAAGGCGATCGACCAACTCGTCGCGGATGCCGTGCTGGAGCGGCAGCAGGGCCGCGGCACCTTCGTGCGCCGCGCCCGCTTCAACTCCTCGCTGTTCCGCTTCTTCCGTTTCCAGTCCCAAAGCGGCGAGCGGCGGGTGCCGAAGAGCCGCATCCTCAGGCGCAAGAGCGTGCCAGCGACGACGGCGGTCGCCTCAGCGCTGCGCATTCCCGTCGGCGAACCCGTGATCAGCCTGTCGCGCCTGCGGCTGCTCGATGATGTGCCGCTGCTCGCCGAGGAAATCTGGCTTCAGCAATCGCGCTTTGCGCCAATTCTCGAAATCGACACCGCCGAGTTCGGCGACCTGCTGTATCCGCTCTACGAAGAGCGCTGCGGCGAGGTCGTGGTTTCCGCCGAAGAAGTTTTGACGGTCGAGACAGCCAACGAAATGCAGGCCCGGCTGTTGCGCCTCGAGGCGCACGCACCGCTGATCGTGATCGAGCGCCTCGCACTCGATCTGGAACGGCGGCCGATCGAATGGCGCCGCTCGCGCGGGCCGGCGGATCGCTTCCGCTACCACGCCGAGATCCGGTGATGGCGGCCTTCAACGACACCAAGCAATAAACGCGTACAGGGGTAGGAAACATGTCGAACTGGTACAGTGAAAGCTCGCCGCTGGAGCGGCGCACCTTCTGGGCAAGCTTTGGCGGCTGGGCGCTGGATGCGCTCGACGTCCAGATGTTCGGTCTTGCCATTCCCGCGCTGATCGCCGCCTTCGGCATCAGCAAGGCCGATGCGGGCCTGCTCGGCTCGGTCACCCTGTTCTTCGGCGCGTTCGGCGGCTGGCTCGGCGGCGCGCTCGGCGATCGGTTCGGTCGCGTCAAGGCGCTCCAGATCACGGTCGCGACCTTCGCGCTTGCGACCTTCGCATCAGCATTCGCGATGAGCTACACCCAGCTCCTGGTGCTCAAGGCGATTCAGGGCCTCGGCTTCGGCGCTGAATGGGCCTGCGGCGCGGTGCTGATGGCCGAGATCATCCGCCCCGAGCATCGGGGCAAGGCGCTGGGCACGGTGCAGAGCGCCTGGGCCGTGGGCTGGGGCGCGGCCGTGCTGCTGTCCGCGCTGGTGTTCACCTATGCGCCGGCCGATATCGCCTGGCGGATCCTGTTCGCGATCGGATTGTTGCCGGCGCTGCTCATCGTCTTCATCCGCCGCGGGCTGAAGGAGCCGCCGCGCGCTGTCGCCCGGGACGCAGAGGCGCCATTCTTCGCGACGCTCGCCGGCATCTTCCACCGCGACGTGCTGCGCTCGACCCTGGTCGGCGGTCTGTTCGGCATCGGCGCCCATGGCGGCTATGCCGCGCTGACGACGTTCCTGCCGACTTACTTGCGCGAAGTGCGGCACCTCTCGGTGCTCGGGTCCAGCGGATATCTCGCTGTCATCATCATCGCCTTCTTCTGCGGCTGCGTCGCCAGCGGGATCGTCAGCGACCGGATCGGCCGCCGCGCGAACGTGGCGTTCTTCGCCAGCGCCTGCATCGCCACCGTGCTGGTCTATATCTTTGCGCCGCTGACAAACGGCCAGATGCTGGTGCTCGGCTTTCCGCTCGGCTTCTTCTCGGCCGGCATCCCAGCGAGCATGGCGGCGCTGTTCAGCGAACTCTATCCGGCCGGCGTCCGCGGCACCGGTGTCGGCTTCTGCTACAATTTCGGCCGCGTGGTCTCCGCCGCGTTCCCCTTCCTGGTCGGCTTTCTCAGCGATCACATCGGCCTTGGGCCCGCGATCGGCATCGACGCCGCGTTCGCCTATTCGCTGGTGCTGATCGCGGTTCTGCTGCTGCCCGAAACCCGCGGCAAGGTGTTCGAGCAGACTGCGGCCGCGCGCGTTTGACGGGAATGAGGGGTAATCAACATGAAGATAACCGATCGCGGCATGACGCGCCGCCAATTCAGCGCGGGCGCCGCAGCCCTGGCGGCCATCGCGGCTGCGGGCAAAGCGGCAGGTGAGGCGACGATGCCTGTGATCGACACCCACGCCCATGTCTTCCACCACGGACTGAAGCTCGCGCCGGGCCGGCGCTATGCGCCCGACTACGACGCGCCGCTGTCGCTGTATCTGGAACAGCTCGACCACAACGGCATCAGCAATGGCGTGCTGGTGCAGCCGAGCTTCCTTGGCACCGACAATTCCTATCTCGTCGATTGCCTCAAGCAGACGGCCGGCCGCCTGCGCGGCATTGCCGTCGTCGATCCTGCCGTGCCCGCCGAAGAACTGCGTGAACTCGATCGGGCCGGCGTGGTCGGCATCCGCCTCAATCTCGTCGGCCAGCCCTTGCCTGATCTTTCGGCAAGCGAATGGAAGGGACTGCTCGCCAACGTGAAGGCGATGGGCTGGCAGGTCGAGATCCAGCGCAACGCGTCCGATCTCGCCGTGCTCACTCCGCGTCTGCTCGAGCTCGGCGTCACCGTCGTGCTCGATCACTTTGCCCTGCCGGATCCCAAGGCCGGCGTCGCGGATCCCGGCTTCCAATCCGTGCTGAAGCTAGGGGCGACGAAGAACGTGTGGGTCAAGATCTCTGCGCCGTATCGCAACGGCGCGGCAGGCGAGAGCTTTGCCAAGGAGGCCTATCCGCTGCTTCGCAATGCCTACGGCCTCGATCGCCTGCTGTGGGGCAGCGACTGGCCGCACACGCAGTTCGAGGCGACGCAGACTTACGCCAAGAACCGGCAATTTCTCGACACGCTCATCGTCGACGAGCGCGAGCGCGCGCAGGTGCTGGCATCGCCGCGACCCCTTTTCCGCTTCTGAGGCGCGAGCGCGATTGCTCCGATTGCTCTCTATTTTAGGGCATGACGGACGATGTCGGCGGTTTGTAGAGTGTTGCGCGAAGCGGCGCGGGTTGCCGCCGCCATTAGCGTGAGGAAGCACCATGCAGCGCCGCTACATCACTGTCGACGTGTTCACCGATCGCGCCTTCGGCGGCAACCAGCTCGCCGTGGTGCTCGATGCTGCCGGGCTCTCGACGCAGCAGATGCAGGCGATCGCGACCGAGTTCAATTATTCCGAGACGACCTTCGTGCTGCCGCCGCGCGACCGGGATAACGACGCCGAGGTTCGCATTTTCACGCCGGTGAGGGAGATGCCGTTCGCGGGGCATCCCAATGTCGGCACCTCCTTCGTGCTGGCGAGCCTTGCGAGGGAGCCGAAGTCGCGTTTGCGGTTCGAGGAGAAGGCCGGCCTCGTGCCGATCGATATTTTTCGCGAGCAGGGGCGGGTCATCGGCACCGAGCTGACCGCGCCGCAGCCGCTGTCCCGATGGGCGGAAGTGTCCGCCGCTGATGTTGCGGCCTGCATCTCGCTCGCGGCCGACGACATCAGGATCGAACATCATGCACCGCAAGTCGTTGGCGTCGGAACGCCGTTTCTGGTGGCCGAGGTGGTGTCGCGTGAGGCGCTCAAGCGGGCAAGGCCCGACGCGGCCGCGTTCGGCAGGATCTTGCCGCGCGACGACGCCCGCTCGGTGTGGTTCTACACGCGTGATGTGCCCGCCTCGGAGGCGCCGTGCGAGCGGCAGGCGCGCATGTTCATGCGCGGCGCCGGCGGTCTCGCCGAAGATCCCGCCACCGGCAGCGCAACGGTCGCCGCAGCCGCGCTGTTCGCCGATCTCGATCCTGTCGGGGACGGCGAGTTGAAGCTCACCGTCGGCCAGGGCTTTGACATGGGTCGCCCCAGCATCCTGCAGACGCGCGTCGTCAAGCGCGACGGCAAGATCGTCTCCGCCCATGTCGGCGGTGCCTGCGTGCAGATGATGGAGGGGACGTTCAACCTGGCGGGGGAGGGGTAGGACCTTCGTAGCCCGGATGGAGCGAAGCGTAATCCGGGGACTGCCGGCGCGGAACGAAGGTCCCGGATTGCGCTTCGCTCCATCCGGGCTACGGACTACAACTGCTGCTACACCTGCCGCCCTGCCAAATTCTTCACCGCAACCCCGTCGCGTTCCTCGATGATCTCCGCGATCATCTGGCGGTGGCAATGGGCGTGGTCGCGCTCATAGCACAGCAGGCAGACCGGGCCGGCCTTCTTCACGAGGGCCGAGAGCTCATCCATCTGCTCTTTCGCCTCCGGCGTCTTCAGGTGCTTCGAGAAGATTTTCTCCAGCACATCGTACTGGCCACTGCGCGCAGCGAGGCGGCCTTCCTTTGGCGTGCCCAATGCGGCAAGATGCACATAGGCGATGCCGCGCTCATCGAGGCCTGCGGCGAGCTGCTTCTTGGAAAAGCCCGGCCGCCGTGACGACGTCACCGCGCGCACGTCGACCACGAGCTTGACGCCGGCCTGCTCGAGCTCATCCAGCACGGCCTTCGGCGGCGTTTGCTCGTAGCCGATGGTGAAGAGCTTCCTCGCCTTGGCCATGGAGGCTCCTCAACTCACCCGCGCGATCAGTTCCATGGCGCCGTGCGGCGCGCGTACCTTGCCCTCGTGGATGACATAGGCGAACACGTCGCGCGGTTCCTTTTTCGGCTTGGTCTTGTCAACTTTCGGCAGGTCGTCGGGTTCACTTCCCTGGGCCCAGGCCTTGAAGCGTGCGGCCCAGGCGTCGAGCTGCTTCGGTGGATAGCAGGTCTTGATCTCGTCATTGCCCTTTTGAAGCCGGGCGTAGACGAAATCGCCGGCGACATCGGCAATCGCGGGGTATTTGCCGTGTTCGGCAAACACCGCGGGCGTCTCGAACTCGCGGATCAGGGCGATGAAGTCAGGCGTGCAAAAACTGTCATGGCGCACTTCCACCACGTGGCGCAGCGCGCGCCCCTCGAGCTTGCGCGGCAGCAGCTCCAGAAACTTGCCGAAATCGGCGCCGTCGAATTTCTTGGTCGGCGCGAACTGCCACAGCGCGGGGCCGAGATGGTCGCCGAGTTCCAGCACGCCGGAATCATAGAAGCGCTTGATCGAATCGCCGGCCTCGGCCAGCACGCGGCGGTTGGTGGCAAAGCGCGGCCCCTTCACCGAGAATACAAAGCCCTCAGGCACTTCGCTCGCCCATTTGCGAAAGCTCTCCGGCTTCTGCGAGCCGTAATAGGTGCCGTTGATCTCGATCGAGGTCAGCTTCGAGGCGGCGTAGGACAGCTCCTTCGCCTGCGTCAGCTTCTCCGGATAGAACACGCCGCGCCAGGGCTCGAAGGTCCAGCCGCCGATGCCGATGTAGATGTTGCCGGATTTTTTGGTCGCGGTTTTTGCTTTGGCCACGGGAGGATCTCGCTCGACGGGAAGGGGAGAGCTGCATCCTATTCAAACCAGAAGTGATTGGCCAGTTGTTGCATCCCGTCTAAGCTTGCCCCGCGATCTGCACAAAAAGGAGAACAAGATGCGGATGCTGATGCTGGGAGCGGCGCTCGTCATGATGACATCTGCTGCCACACATTCCGTGAGGGCGGATGATGACGATGCGAAGGGCGCACAGAAGCTCGCGATGCAGGGCCGCGACGATTACTGGCATTGCCTGGCGCGCGAGTATTCGCGCGACTCCAATCAGGGCCTGTCGGAGCAGGAGTTCGGCCGCTCTGTTGCGGGGGCCTGTCCATCGGAGCGGCAATATTACCGGGTCGCGCTGCTCGATTATCTCACCACGCAATATCCTGATATCGATTCCGGCGCCCATCTCGCGACCGCGAACAGGGCGGTGGAGTCGGCGCAGAGGGACATCGTGACTGCTTACGTCAAGCACCGGCCGCCGGCGAAGTAGGGGTGTGGCGAATGGCCAATGACGAATAGGGCGGGAAGGCCTGGTTTACTTCATTCGCTACTCGCCATTCGCTATTCGCAACTCGCCCCCTGGCCCTTCCGACCGTGCATTCATCCGTGATATGACAGGGCTCATCTGGAACGGGGATGGGTTGGTATGTCGTCTGAGTCGGTCGGTGGCATTTTTGGCGCGATCGTCGCCGCAGTCGTGCTGGCGGTCGCCGTCGTCTTCGGGCCGATCGGCCAGTACGGCAAGCCTCCGAAGCCGGCCAAGGTCGAGGCCCCCGCCGCCATGGCGCCTGCGGCCCCTGTGGCCCCCGCGCCTCGGGGCCCAGTGATCCGGGAAGTCCCGAATCAATGATGGCCTGAAAAAGGGCGGGTTCGGCCTCTTGAAATCAGGCTTTTCCGTTCCCATCTAGCCCCTAACGGCGACGTTGAGCCAAAAGCTCCGGCGCTGGGACGACCTTGGAATAGCTTGGGCGTGCGCCGGATGTACGCGCGGTCCGCCGTTCCGGGGTCGTTGGCATTTTTGGGCCCCTTTGGGGCGGTTTCCCTGAAAAACCTCGGCTTGTAGCCCAAGAACTCGTAGCCCAAGAACTTGGCATCGCTGGACGCGGCGGATATACGCATGCCGTCATGAATGAAGCGATCAGACCGGACGCCCACAGCCAGGCCCAAGAGGGGCCCGAACTGTCGGTTATCGTCCCGACCTTCAACGAGCGCGACAACGTCACCGTGCTGTACCGGCGCCTGGAGGCGACGCTCGTTAACGTCGCCTGGGAGGTCGTGTTCGTCGACGACAATTCGCCCGATGGCACCTGGGACGTCGTGCGCGAGCTGGCGCAGAAAGACAGCCGCGTGCGCTGCATCCGCCGTATCGGCCGCCGCGGCCTCTCCGGCGCCTGCATCGAGGGCATCCTGGCCTCGAGCGCGCCTTATGCGGCCGTGATCGATGCCGACCTCCAGCACGACGAGACGCAGCTGCCGAAGATGTTGCTGCTGCTCGCAAGCGACAAGGCCGACCTCGTCGTCGGCAGCCGCTACATCGAGGGTTACAAGAGCGAAGGTTTCAACAAAAAGCGCGCCGGCGCCAGCGCGCTGGCGACCGAAGTCGCCAGGAAGATGCTCCGGGTCGAGATCGCCGATCCCATGAGCGGCTTCTTCATGGTCCGCCGCGACCGTTTCGAGCAATTGGCGCCGAAACTGTCGGTGCACGGCTTCAAGATCCTGCTCGACCTCGTTGCCACCGCGCACGGCAATTTGCGCGCCGTCGAAATTCCCTACACCTTCGGCGCCCGCCAGCACGGCGAGAGCAAGCTCGATTCGATGGTCGCGCTGGACTTCCTTGGCCTCGTCCTGGCAAAGCTGACCAACGACATCGTCTCGCTGCGCTTCATCCTGTTCGCGATGGTCGGCGGCATCGGCCTCATCGTGCATCTGGCCACGCTGTTCATCGCGCTTCAGCTGATCAAGGTGTCGTTCGCGGAGGCGCAGGCCGCCGGCGCGATCGTCGCCATGACCAGCAATTTCATCATGAACAACTTCCTCACCTATCGCGACCAGCGGCTGAAGGGTTTTGCGATCCTGCGCGGCCTGATCATGTTCTACATCGTCTGCAGCGTCGGCCTGCTCGCCAATGTCGGCGTCGCCTTCTCGGTCTACGATCAGGAGCCGATCTGGTGGTTGGCGGGCCTTGCCGGCGCACTGATGGGCGTGGTGTGGAACTATGCGATGTCCGGACTGTTCGTCTGGCGCAAGAAATAGTGCGCCGCTATGGGCGGGGCTGACGCGCGGATCGTCCGCAACACGGCGCTGGTGATCCTTGCGCTGGTCGCCCTGCGGCTGGTTGCGGCCGCGTATACCCCGATCACCTTCGACGAAGCCTATTACTGGATGTGGTCGAAGAACCTCGCGGGGGGGTATTACGACCACCCGCCGATGGTGGCTTACGTGATCCGCGCCGGCACCATGATCGCCGGCGATACCGAGTTGGGCGTCCGCCTGGTCTCGATCCTGCTCGCGCTGCCGATGAGCTATGCGATCTATCGCACCGCCGCGATCCTGTTTGGCGGTGCGCGCGTGGCGGCGACCAGCGCCATCCTGCTCAACGTCACCATGATGGCCTCGGTCGGCACGCTGATCGTGACGCCGGATGCGCCGCTGCTGGTTGCCTCGAGCTTCGTGCTGTTCTTCCTCGCCAAGGTGCTCGAGACCGGCCGCGGTGCCTGGTGGCTGGCAGTCGGCGCTGCCGTCGGCGCGGCGCTGCTGTCAAAGTACACCGCGATGTTCTTCGGTGCTGCGATCCTGATCTGGCTTGCGGCGGTGCCGAAGCTGCGGCGCTGGTTCCTCTCGCCCTGGCCCTATCTCGGCGGCCTCGTCGCGCTGGCGCTGTTCTCACCGGTGATCCTGTGGAATGCGGATCATCATTGGGTCTCGTTCGTCAAGCAGCTCGGGCGCGCCAGGATCGAGGATTTCCGCCCGGTCTTCATTGCCGAGTTGATCCCGACCCAGATCGCTTTCGCAACGCCACTGGTCTTCATCCTCGGTGCGATGGGTCTGCATGCGCTGACCTGGCGCCGGGCCGGCGCGCTGGCCTCGCGCGTGCTGATCGAGACGATGTTCTGGACCATTGTGGTCTATTTCGTCTGGCATTCGCTCCATGCCCGCGTCGAGGCCAACTGGTTTGCGCCGGTTTATCCGCCGTTCATTGTCGCCGCCGCGGCCGCCGCCAGCCTTGCACAGTGGAAGCCGCGGGCGCGCCGCCTGGTGGATTTCTGCCTGCGCTGGGCCGCCCCTGTTGGCATCGTGATGTTTGCCGCGCTGATCCTGCAGGCCAATACCGGCTGGCTTTCAGGCTATCGCCGCGACGCGACCGTGCGCAGCGTCGGCGTCGGCTGGCGCGAGCTTGCAGCCAATATCGAAGCCGAACGCGTCCGCAATGGCGCAACCTGCGTGCTCACGCCTGACTACGGCACCACGGGCTGGCTCGCCTTCTATCTGCCGCGCGGGGCTTGCGTGGTGCAGCAGAACCAGCGCATTCGCTGGGTCAACATGCCCGAGCCCGATCCGAAGCTGCTCGCGGGCAAGCTGCTCTATGTCGACGAGATCAGGCCCGGAGGCCATCCCTTCCTCAACGATCTCTTCACGCACGTGACGCGTGTCGCCGAGCTGCAGCGCAAGCGCGGGCCGCTCGTGGTCGAGACCTATGGTATCGATCTGCTTGAGCGGCCTAAGGGCGACGTGCTCGACCGCTCGCCGCCGCCTGAACTTGTGCCCTGAGCGATCACAAGATCTTGCCGTTGAACGACAACTCCTTGATCCGCTTTTCCCAGTCGATCAGGGACCGGTACCATCCCAGCGTATGGGTGGTGGGATCGTCGCCACTGACCGTGCCCCGCTCCAGCGCCTGCTTGATCTCCACGATGCCTTCATGGACGCGGGAGGATGGATCGAATTTCAGGCGCTGGATGATCTTGGCAAAGGACAAATTATAGGTTCGCTTGTCCGTCGCATCTGGGATCGTGTGGGTGACGATATTCGGAATGATGTCCTTGACGAAGTTCGCGAGCTGCTTGATCTGGTAGTTGAGATCGTCACTGCCGACGTTGAACGTTTCACCTGATACGACCGACGCTTCGCTCTCGATGCCCATCATGAGGGCGCGGCAGACATCATGAACGTGGATGAACGGCCGCCACTGCTCGCCGCCTCCCATGACGTAGATCACCCGCTCCTTCCAGGCGCGGAGGGTCATGACGTTGATGGCGAGATCGAAGCGCATGCGCGGAGCCAGGCCGAACACCGTGCTGTTGCGCAAAATGACCGTTTCGAACGTGTCGCTTTGCAGCTTGCGCAGCTCGTCCTCGACGTGAAGCTTGCTTTCGGCATAAAGCGTCTGCGGGCGACAGACGGCGTGCTCGTTGAGCGACACTTCCTGGCCGTGGCCGTAGACCGACGCCGAGCTCGAATAGACATAGCGGCGCACGCCGGCCCGCTTGGCCGCGCGAGCCAGGCGAACGCCGCCCTGGTGATTGATCGAGACCGTCAGCTCGGGGTCGATTTCGGCAGAGGCGTCGTTGCTCAGTCCGGCCAGATCGATGACGGCGTCCATCCCCTCGAACCGCTGGGGGTCGACGGTGCGGATGTCGTCGACGAGCATCTTGATATTCGGGTGAGAAGCCGCCTGCGTGAATCGATCTCGTCCGAAAAAGCATCGATCGAGCGCAGTCACCGAATAGCCCTTTTGCGCCAGCATCTGGCACAGAGGAATGCCGATATAGCCTCCGGCTCCAGTGACGAGAACTTTCTGCATGTCCTAGACTTCTTTGTTCTTGAGGGTCTCGGGTCGGTTGCTGCTCTGCGACTAAGGCTTCGGTCTGTTTTGCGCCTGTTGGCGCGCGTACCGGATGGCGGAAACGACGAGATCGCATTCTTCGTCGGTCATGTCGTTGTAGACCGGAAGCGCGATGACGTTGTAAGCGACCCTTTCCGTCACCGGCAAATTCACGTCCCTCTGCGTCGTGTAGGCCGTCATGTGGTGGCAGGGCGGGCTGTAATATTTGCGGACGAACACATTGTGCGTCTCGAGCGCCGACGCCAGCGCATCCCGGTCGAGCTCGAACTCACTGGCGTCGACGACGACAGGAAGATAGAGCCAGTTCGTTTGCGCGCCTGCTGGCTCTCGCCCCACGCGCAAACCTGGAATCTTGGAAAGCCCGGTCCGCATGCGCTCGACAGCCTGTCGGCGTGTCGCAATGGCCTGCTCGAACGTCTTGAGTTGCTCGAGGCCGATGAGGGCCGCTATCTCCAGCATTTTCCCGTTCAGGCCCGGCTCGTGACAATCAGCGCCGTCAACTTGCCCGAAGTTCCGCATCGCCTTGACGCGCGCGAGCAAGTCCGCATCGTGGCTGCAGACGCAACCGCCTTCCATCGTCGCGAAGGCCTTGGTGGCGTGGAAGCTGAACATCTGCGCGTCCGCGCACCCTCCCACCAGCTGCCCGTTGATGCGCGTTCCGAAGGAGGGGGCGCTATCGACCAGAAATTTCAGCTTGTGGCGTTCGGCTATCCCGGCGAGCGAAGCATAATCGCTGGGGATCCCATAAGCGTCGACGGCGAGGATGGCGACGGTTCGCTCCGTGATCCTGCGCTCGACATCATCAGGGTCGAGACGCATGGTCTGGTCGTCGAGAATATCGGCAAAGACCGGTTCGGCGCCGACCCATTTGATGGCATGCGGTGTTGCGCTGAACGTGTACGACGGCACGATCACTTCGCCGCCGGTGATCCCCGCGGCCCTCAGCATGGTCATCATCCCGATCTGGCCGTTGCAGAAAACCAGCGTCGGGACGCCCAGATACTCGCTCAAGCGCCTCTCGAATTCGACGACCCAGCGGGAATTGTTCGTGACCTGGCCGGTCTCCAGCGCTGTCTCGAAAGCGGCCAAGAACTGTTCGGTTCTCGGAAAGCTGGGACGCACGATATGAAGCGGGCTCAGGGCCAGCGGCGTGAGAGATTCAAGCGGGACTGCGGCAGTCATCTCGAGTCCTGATTGTCGATGCAAGTTTGTGACGGCCTATCGATATAGGTCGAGACTTGTGTGGAGCATTCGTGCGCGACGGGGTCCGCGATTGACAGGCGCGTTTGCACTAGCCGCGGCTGGCGAATCAATATTCTAGTGGCGCTCTCCGGCGTCCATCCGCTAACGGGCTTTTTGGCAAATGAAGAACTTCGTCATCAATCTCGATCGCCATCCAGAGAAATTCGAAAACTTCGTGAAGCGGAATGCAGACTGCGGAATCGCCTTCGAGCGTTTCCCCGCGACGAATGGCCTGGAGCTGACCGATCAGGAGGTGATGGCGATGCGGCTTGTTGCGCCCGGTTCGCAGTTCACCAGGGGAGCCGTTGGCGGTGCCGCTTCGCTGTGGCGGATATTGAACTGGATCGCCGGGCAGAACGAGCCCGCCCTTGTCTTCGAGGACGATTGTACCATCCGCCACGACATCATCGCGCGTCTGGAGAATTTGCTTCCGACTCTTGGAAACTGGGACCTCCTGGTGCTTGGTTGCAACACGGATTCAGTGCTCGATCTCGAGCTCGCGCAGGGCATGAAGTCGATGATGGTCTTTCGGCCTGCGCATCCGGACGACCGGAGTGATGCCGCTTTCCAGAGCGCGAATTCCCAGGTTGCCGCGCTCCGGCTGAACACTTGCTTCGGGCCAGCCGGAAACCTGATATCTCCGGCCGGGGCGACCAGGCTCCTGGAGCTGTGCTATCCGATGGATAATCGGCCGGTCCAAATCGAGGCGCTCGGCAATCGCATGCTGCGGACGACCGGGTTGGACGGGATGGGAAACAGCGTCTATCGCTTCATGCAGGCGTACGCCTGTTTCGCGCCGCTTGTGGTGCCGCGCAACAACAATGCGACGTCGACGACCTATACCCACGATGCGCGCGTTTGGGGCCAGCAGGGCGTCACACGATGAAACTCGCGATCATGCAGCCGTATTTTCTGCCCTATATCGGCTACTATCAGCTCATCGGTGCGGTCGATCTCTTCATCGTCTATGATAACGTCAAATATGTAAAAAAGGGCTGGGTCAATCGCAACCGGATGCTGGTCAACGGCAAAGACGCGTTGTTCTCGCTGCCGTTGAAGAAGGCCTCGGACGCGCTTGATATCCGCGACAGGGAGTTGGCGGCCGAGTTCGACCGTCCAAAGCTGCTTCATCAATGGCGGGGAGCCTATAGAACCGCTCCCTTCTTCAAGCAGACCTTCCCGCTTCTGGAAGAGATTGTCGGCTTTCAAGATCCAAATCTATTTCGCTATCTCTTCAATTCGCTGCGGATGACCTGCGCGCATCTCGGTTTGAAGACCGCCTTCAAGATTTCGTCCGAGGTGCCGATCGATCATTCCCTCAAGTTCCAGGACAGGGTGCTCGCATTGTGCGAAGCGGAAGGCACGCAAAAGTACATCAACGCGATCGGCGGCCTGGAGCTCTATGATGCCGATGCTTTCAGGGCCCGCGGGATCGAATTCAGGGCGCTGCGATCCAGGCCGTTTCCCTATGAGCAGTTCGGGCAGCCCCATGTGCCATATCTGTCGATCGTCGATCTCTTGATGTTCAACCCGGTGTCGAAGTTGAGCGAGATCATCGCCGAAAATTACGATCTGGTTGAACAGGACGCGTAGGCCGTCAAGGTGCGTCGATCCGAAACGACCAGGCGTCGAGATCGACGCCTCATTCGAACACGACGTAACTCTGCTGCGGCGAGATCGTGCTGCGGCAGATGCGATAGCCCTGGGTGCCCCATGCTTCGCGCAGCGCCAGGGTTTCGCCCGGATTCTCGGCGAGGACCAGCTCGTCAAACCCGACGATGCTGTTCTTCGCCAGATAGGGGCGAATGAGCTCGAGGCATCTCTTGGTCGGTTCGTAGAGATCGAGATCGAAATAGGCCAGCGAGATGATCGTCTCGGGGTGCTTCTCAAGATACGCGGGAAGGGTCTTGGTCACGTCGCCTTTGACTAGCTCGAACTTGCGGAGGTGGCTGCGCGGTGCGAGTTTCTCCTGCGCCGACAGGATGTCTGCCAGCACGTCTTCGTAATTGGGCGTGACGCTGAGCCCGCCGACCTTCAGCCCGTCGAAATCGCCGTCCTGGGGCGCCACCGACGGGAAGCCCTCGAACGTATCGAAGCCAACAACCTTGCGGCTCATGTTGTAGGGTTCGTAGATGTGGCGCATGGTCGTGAACAGCGCCATGTTCTGGCCCCAGCGAACGCCGAATTCCATGATGACGCCATGGGTGCGCAGGGTCATCGAATAAAGGTCATGCATGAAGAGGATGCGCGCCAGCGACGGGCGATTGAGGAACAGGCCGAGATTTGCGTGGAATTCACGCGGAGGCAGCGGCGAGGTCTTCATCAGCTCCTGCAGCCGGCTGTAAGCGGCCACTTCGTCCCGGGCAGCATAGGTAAAGTTCTGCGCGTCCTCTAGGTCGTTTGATGTCATGATTTGTGCTCGCACGTTTTCATGTTGATGAGAGGAGCGGACAACGCCGGGTTCGCGAGGGTCAATCTGCGAGCCGCCTGAGATTCTTCGCGCCAGTCTTCAGTCCGCCATAGTAGTAGTCGTGGAATCCCGCGGCCTCCATCCGGTCAAAGACCTTTTGCATGTCGTACGCGACCCGGTGCAGCGCGAAGGTCTCGCCGTCGAAGGTTGCGAACGCGGCTCGTGGATCGCCGTCGCGCGGCTGTCCGACGGATCCCGGGTTGCAATAGGTCTTTCCGCCGAAGCGGTGGATGCTTTGCACGTGGGTATGACCGCTTACGAAATGTGTGCCGGACAGGCGCGCGAAATAGTCCTCGCTCGGATTGGTCAGGTACTCGTCGATCGGATCGCTCCAGCCGGCGTGGACGATCCGGACAGTGTCCATTTGCATTTGCAGGTGAAAGGCCCTCAGCCAGTTCACGTTTTCGGACGTGATGACCTTACGCTGATAGACCAGACACTCGTTCACGCTCCTGGATCTGGTGCAGAACCCACCGTAGCCGAGATACCAGTCATGGTTGCCGAGAACGCTTGGGATGCCGCGCCTTCTCAGCTCATCGCAGCATTCGTTCACCTGGGAATAATAGCCGACCACGTCGCCCACGCAGACGATCTCCTCGACGCGCATGCGGTCGATCTCGGCAAGAACCGCTTTCAGCGCCTCGAAATTTCCGTGGATGTCAGAGATGAACGCTATGGTCATGGAAGATGAAATCCTCGGTATAGCGGACGGCTCTGCCGCGCTTGATGTCTGGTTGCACCGGCAGTCGTTGCTCGATGGCCATGTCGACCGCCATGAGCGCCTCGTTGTAGCCAAAGGCGGCGCGGATCGACGTCGATGACGAAATCCTCGGATTGATCTCGAGCAGCTTCAGGCCCGTGTCAGTCTTGCGGAACTGGATATTGGTTGGCCCGATTGGCGAAAACGCCTTGCTCAGATCCCGGATCGCGTCGGAGAACTCGGCGTGGTCGACGACCTCGGCCTTTTCCGTGAATCCATCCTTGGAGAGTTTTCGGCGAAGCGCCATGCAGGCGGAAAAGCCCCCTTGTCCGTCGCAGAACGCGGACACGGTAAATTCCTCGTCGTCTCGTCCGACGATGGGTTGGGCCATCAAAATTGTCTTTGTCGCGGGAGCAATCCTGGCAAGCTGCTCCGCAGTCTCGACCGTCACGATGCCCTTGGAGCCAAAGCCGCGGCGAGGTTTCAGCAGGAATGGCAAGCCGCAATTCGCCTTGAGGACATCGAAGTCGATGTCCAGATAGCTCGGGATCGCGTAGCGCGGCATCAATTCCTGCTGCCGCTGGTAGAAGGCCCATTTGTCGGAGCAGAGGGAAATCAGCTCGCGCGAATTGAGAACGACCCTGGTTCCGGTCGCTTCAAGTTCGGCGACGTGATCTGCCCATTTGTACATGTCGGCATCGATGCCGGGGAATGCGACGTCGACCCGATGTTTGCGCAGCAGCGCGGCAAGCCGGTCGATGTAGTCAGGCGCATCGGTCCTGGGGACGATCTCAAAGATGTCGCAAAATCCCGGCGCGACCGAGTCGGCATAGATCGAGGTGCCGATGAGCGTCATCGGTCGCTTCGACAGTCTGAGGGAGCGCAGGATTCCGTAGCCGACGATTCCGGCGGCGCCGGAAACCAGGACTGTCGTCACGATGCCAGCCTTCGATGAGCCGCTTCCATCTGCATGCCTTGCTCGGTGGATATGCGGGGAAGATAATCGATCATCCGGAACAACGTGTCGTCGCAAGAAAAGCCGTTGTCCGGGATGTCGGGCTTATCCCTCAGGAACCTGACCTTGCTCTTGCTTTCAAAAGCCGTAATCGCCGCCGCCGCAATCTGCGAATATCTGACGTTGTCGGGATTCACGCAGCGATAGATGCCCTCGATCCGCATCGCAATGACGGCCGAGAGAATCTTGGCCACGTCGTCAGCGTGAATGAAGTTTCTCAGAGGGTCATTCGAGCCGAAGATGTCGATGTCTTCGTTTCTCTCGGCCTTGTCCATCATGGTGTAGAGGAAAGGCTGATGTTTTCGAAACGACTCTCCCACGCCATAGATCTGGGAGGGTTTGAGTACCGCGACAGGCAGCCGAAGCTCTCTGCCGCAGAACCGCGCAACGTCCTCGGAATGCCTTTTTGAAAGGGCGTAAGCTCCGGAGAAGGGAGAATCGTTGGCGAGATCCGAGAAAATGCTTGAGATATGCACCAAGTGCTTCGCGTTGGCCCTGGAGCTGGCGTGACAGAGCTTCATCAGGCCGAGCACGTTGACATTCATGGCTTGCAGCGTGTCGGGCAATTCTTTGCCGCCGAAGGCGGCCGCCATATTCACCACGCAGTCGATCCCGCCGGGAATCTGTACATCGTTCGAACATAGGTCCAGCTCGACATCGCAACCGCTGCGCCCGGCCGTCAGCACGTCGTACCGTTCACGAAGCAGCGGGATCAGCGCCTGCGCGCATGCCGAGGTTCGGCCTACGATCAACACCCTCATGATCGCGCCGAACCGTCTGGCGTGAGCTGCGCCAGCAGCCCGCAGGACAGCTCCGGGTAGTCAACGCCCATCTCGCACAAGGCTTGGATGATCTTGGTGTCGAGATGCAACGACAGGAGCTGGCTAGTCGCGAAGGGCTTGAGATAGATGCCTTCCATTCTCTCTATTTTGTAGCCGGCTTCGGTCACCAGCTTGGTGAGGGAGCCGACCGTAAAGTACCGCTGGTGCCCAAGAACCAGATCGTTCTCCGAAAGAGCCTCCATATCCGGCAGCATTCCGGCAAGATGTCCGAGCCTTCGGTTCATGACCTCGGCGTTGGGGACCGCCACAAAGAGTTTGCCCGTGGGGGCCAGAAAGTTCCTGAAACGGTTCAAGATCAGAAGGGGGTCGTCGACATGTTCGAGAATGAACCCCATGACAATGAGGTCGAATTGTTCGTCCGTCTCGAACTCCTCGAAGTAGGTTTCGATGACCTCGCTTCTGTTCTCCGGGAACCGCAGCTTGAAGTTTTGGATGACTGCGGGGGAGCCTTCAAGAACCACATGACGCTCGCAGCAGTCCGAAAAGAGTTCGGTGGCGAAGCCGTGTCCCAGCCCGAGGTCCAGGACGGCGCCCGGATCCTTGACGACACGAGCAATGCGCTTCGGATACCAGGTCAACGAAATCTCGTTGTCGAAATCGTAGACGCTTTTGCCCTCGTAGGCGGCGACATGGACATCCAGCCGACTGTTCATGGGCTCTCTTTCCCCTGGTTCGATGCGCCATCGGACGCCCGATCTCACGCTTATCAACGGCCCATTTGATTCGCCACGCGCGGGCGCGGCGAAGCGAAGGCGGTGTCAAGCTTCAGGCAAGCTTCGAACAAGCTACGAGCGGGATAGTCGAGATGCGGCGAGCTTCCCAGGATTTGGGAAGCGGGTTGCTGCCCGCTGTCCCATGATCCGGAAGGTTCTCCATGAATTATCACGATGGCACTCTCGCAAGGGCTGATGAGACTTCGACGGGGCCGTCGTTGCTGACGCGCGATGAAGTTTACCAGATCTGCCTTCGACATCTGAAGTCAGGCGAGCTCGAGCAGGCCGCGGCCCGTTGTCGGGAAGGCCTTGCTTCGGACGCGAACCATGCCGGCCTGCTTCATCTGATGGCCGGCGTCGCTCTGCTCAACGGCGACTACGATGCCGCCATCAACTGGGCCGGCCGTGCGCTCACGAGCGAGATGAAGGCGACCTATCTTGCGACGTTCGGAACGGCGCTGCTGGGCAAGGGGATGCAGGCGCAGGCGTTCGAGGCGTTTCAGCGTGCGGTGGCGCTCGATCCCGTCGATCCGTCGATCTGGGAGAATTTCGGCAACGCCTTGAGCAGGATGGGGCAAGCCGATCAGGCGAGCCTCTGCTTCCTGATCGCGCGGGCCTATCAGAAACTGCCGTTCCTCGGCGAGTGCGGTTCCGTTCCCCGCAACGAATGGAATGCCCTGACGGCGGAGTTCAATCCGCATCTTCGAACCCGCGCGAGATCGGGTGAAGCGCGCGATCCGATTCACTGCTTCTGGTCGAACGCGCCGCTGAGTGATATGTCGCGCCTGTCGCTGCAGTCGATGGTCCGCCAGGGCCATCCGGTCAGGCTTTACACCTATGACAACGTCGCCGCGATGCAGGCGCGCGTGCCTTCAGGGGTGATGGTGGTGGATGCGGCAAGCCTCGTGCCTGCTGCGATCTACCAGCATGCCGTCCTGAACAGCGATATCCGCTATTTCAGCGACATCTTCCGCTATGCCGTTCTTTACGAGCTCGGCGGCTGGTGGCTCGACACGGACATCGTCCTGGTCAAGCCGCTGGATTTCGGCAGGGAGCACGTGTTCTCCACGCAATGGTCCGGCGTCGAGAACGGGCATGTCTGCGTCGGCGATGCGATGCGCGCGCCCAGGGGCTCGGTTCACATGGCCAACCTCTATGCGCTGTCGCTGCAGCGGATGTTCAGCGAGAATCGCGTCGAATATGGCGCGGTGGGACCGTTGCTGCTCAGCGAATATCTGCTCGTCGCAGGCGGCGAGGAGCTTCAATCGTCGATCCTGCCGCCGACGAGCTTCAACGCGATCGACCGGCGCGAGGTGGAGCTGTTCGCCGCCGAAAGCCGTGCGGGCTTCGAGTTACTGAGCGACCCGCGCGTGACCGGTGTCCATCTCTGGGGCAGGATGTGGGCCGAGCGGGGCTTGCGCTTCGATGCCGTCCCCGAAGAGAGCGTTGCGGGCTATCTCAAGAAGCTGGTGCTCGAGCCGAACTGGCTGACGCAGCTCGCGGCGAAATACGACTCGGACAAGGGCGCGGCCTGCAAGGGCGATGTGGCCCATCACTACACGCGCGTCTATCACGAGCTGTTCCGGTCGAAGGCGCTCGAGCCTATCAGGATCCTTGAAATCGGCCTGTGCCGCGGCCGGGTCGAAGGCTGCGCCCGGGATCAGGTGCCGTCGCTGCAGATGTGGCTGGACTACTTCCCGAACGCCGAGATCATCGGCGTCGACATCGAGGATTTCAGCTGGTTCTCGCATCCGCGCGTCAGGATCCATCGCCTCGACCAGGGCGACCGCGGCATGCTGGAAGAGCTCGCGCGCAAGGAGAAGCCGCTCGACATCATCATCGACGACGGCTCGCACGCCTCGGTGCATCAGCACCTGACGCTCGGCGTGCTGTTTCCCGCGCTGAAGCCGGGCGGCCTCTTCGTCATCGAGGGTCTGGATTGGCAGCCGCCGGAGATTCCGTCGGGTGGGGCGCCGCTGGTCAAGGATGTGCTCAACGCGATGAAGCAGGGCGGTGCGTTCACGTCGAACGTCATGACCGGGGCCGAGGCGAAATTGATCTCGGACCAGGTCGATGAGGTCCTCGTCAATGACAGCTTCCGCGAGCTGATGTCGCGCGGCCTGCTCGGCGGCCTCGGCGTGCTCAGGCGCAGGCCCTAGCAGGCTACTCTCTACGTTGTCGTCCCGGCCTTCGCCGGAACGACAGCGGAGTTCAGTCGATCATCTCGGCCCGTGTGGCGGCCTGGCTCGGCCTGTGCTGGTCGCGCCAGAACCAGACGGTCACGACGCCGGAACGGCCGCGGACCTGCGTCAGCAGGGGACCGGACAGCACGCCGTCGGGTGCGCCGTGGAAGTCGGCAGCGTCCAGCAGCTTATCGGTCACGGCGAGCCGCGCGCCGTTTTGCGCGGCAACCTCCATCAGCCGGCTCGCGAGATTGACGGTGTCGCCATTGGCCGTGATGTGCTGATGGCTCTCGCCGAGCCGCGAGGCGACGATCGGACCGCAATGCGCGCCGATCTTGAAGCCGAGCCGGGCACCGATCGCAGGCGGCAGCGATGCGATCCAGCGCGCGACGCCGCGATGCAGGTCGATCGCGCATTTCAGCGCGCGCGCCGCATCGTCAGGCATTGCGCGCGGCAGGCCGAACAGGATCATGGCGCCGTCGCCGAGGAAGCTCGTGATCATGCCGCCGCAATCGACCGCGGCCTTGTCGATCAGCGCGTGAAACGCCTTCAGAACGTCCTGAAGCTGGTCCGGATCGAGCTGTTGGCTCAGTGCAGTGAAATCCGACAGATCGATGAAGACGACGGCCGCATCCTGCCGGACCGGCTTGGCCAGGAAATCGGGATCGCGCGCGAGCCATTCCTGCACCGCCGGCGCCTGCAATTGCGCCAGCGACCGGCTCCTGGCGGCAAGGTATTGCGTGCGGCGGGCTCCCGCCCAGGTCTGCACGCCGATGAACACCGCGACCGGCGGGATCGCGGCCGCGAGCGTGGTCGCAGCGTCGAGCCAGACGCCATGCGTGAACGCGAACAGATTGAGCCCGGCCCAGCCGATCATCACGGCGGCTGCGGCGACGAAGCCGAGCGCGCTGCGCCGCCACGCCAGCAGGCCGATCAGCAGCATCGGCAGCAGGATCGCTGTGAGCGCGTCGGCGATGTGAACCTTGCGGTCGCGCACGATGCTGTCGCCGGCGACGAGATGCGTGATCGCGGTCGAGATGACTTCGACGCCGGGCATCAGGGAATCGAACGGCGTCGGGAAGAAGTCGCCGCCGCCGGCAACCGCGGCGCCGATCACGACGATCCGGTTCTCGACCGCCTTGCGATCGAGCGTGCCGTCGAAAATGCTCTGCGCGCTGACGGTGCGGATGGTTCGGCGCGGGCCGTAGTAAGTGATAGGCAGCGAAAAGTCGCTGTCTACAGGCACGACGCGATCGCCGAGCGTGAGACGATCGGGCGCGATCGTCAGCTTCTTGTCGAGCGCGCGGCTGGCGACCCGCAGCGGCAACGACAGTTCGACCTTGTCGCCGGTCCGGAACAGCATCGGCACCGAGAGCGGCGAGCCGGATTGCCCGGTCGCGACGTTGACGATGCCGACATCGGCGTGATCGGCGAAAGCAGGCAACGGCAACAGGAAGCGCTCGGCCTGGGGCAGGATGGCGAGCGGTCCGGCGCTGCCGGGGCCAACGGTTTCGCTCTCGTTCGGGAAGATCGCCGCGGCCGCGAGCACCATGGGACCGGTTGCGAGCGTGTGCGCCAGCGTGGCGTCGCCGATCGCAGCGCTGCGATCGACCAGCAGCAGATCGATGGCGATGACCTTCGGCTTGAACTGCACAATGGCGTCGACCACGCGCGCCAGATCGGCCCGCGGCAGCGGATAGGTGCCGCCGCGCTTCACCACGGTGTCGTCGATGGCGACGATGGTGACGAGATCGGGCGGGGCCTGCACGCCGCGCGCAAGCGTGCGCAGGTCTGTCAGCGTCGCCTCGAGCCGATCGAGAAAGGCGAGATGGCCGTAGGTGTGAGCGGCAAAAATGCCGCCGCCCCACAGGGCCGCAAGGACAAGGGCGAGCAGGATCTGAAAACGTCTATTCATTACGTCGTACTACAATCTGTCTTTCCGCGCTCGTGCGCGGGTCTTATTGATGTGTACGGGCCTTATTGACCCAATCTCGCCATTAGCGCATCGACGCGCGGCTGGCCCCAAGTCTTGACAGTCAGCGGACCGCTCGCTTCCACGTCGACGCCTTCGCCGGGACCTAGCACGGCGCCGCGTCCGCGCGCCACCCTCCGGGTCACACCAACACGGCCATTGGCGACGAACACGGAGGTCTTGGTCTCTGCGACATCGACCGCCCATTTGGTGCCGCGCACCGCGGCGATCGCTTGCGGCGTCAGCACCTTGAAGGGATTGCCGCCGGGTTTCCTGGGCACCTCGACCAGCAGCGCTTTGCCGCTCAACTCGACGGTGTCTATATGTCCGTCGCGGTTGACGTCCTTCAGTTCAAATCTCGCGCCGTTTTCTGCAACGATCGTGATGCCGTTGTCGCAACGCCACACTTGCGTGCCGGCGGCGGAGGGTGACGCGGTGCAGCCCACGTCCGTGGCAGGCTGTGCGGTCGCAGATCCGATCAACAGCAACGACCACGCCAGGGCGCAACACCCCGCGCGCGAAAACCCACTCATGCCAGCCTCCGTTTGACGTGCTCGGCACAGTTCAAGGCGATGTTGATACGGTACCGTATCATGCGCAGAGGCTGCTGAAAAGTGCCGGAGCGTGTAGCTATTTTGCCGCCGCGGCCATTTCCAGATTGGGGCGATCAACTTTCGGTCAGGGCACCCAGCGACGTCGGCGGCGTGAGGTGAAATGACGCCGCCAGGCATCAGCCTCGCGCAACGCTTGCCCGCTATCTTGCGGACATGGATGACCACGAAAATGACTTGGTTGGTGGGTCCAAAGGTGCGGTCGGCGAGGCCCTCTGAGTGTGCTGAACCGGCCGAGAATTATGGTTAACAGTGTCGCCTAAGTCCGTAGTTCCGCGGGCCTTTTTCTCAAAATGGCACAGCGTTAACGAGCTGCCCTACAACCGCCTGAACTTAATCTGCATTTAACTAAAAGTCGCCTTAATGACGCTCCGACCCTCTGCGAGATGCTGGTTCCGGAACGTGACCAGCGGCGCTTCGAAGGGGGACTGAGTGACACCGTCCTGGACGCAAGGCGAATGAGTACGAGTATCGCTGCGCCGAGTTACGCGGCACGGAAGCAGAAAAATTCCTATCGGAAGCCTTCCCGGAAAATGACCACCCAAAACCTGCTTGGCGCGGCCGTGGCCGGCTGCGTCTTGCTTGCCGGCTGGACCGTCTACAACAACATCTTCGCCGCCAGCGTCTATCCGACCGTCGGCAGCGCCGGTTACGACGAGCCCGTGGTCAAGCGCGCGCCCAAGGTGGCGCTGCGCGAGGCGGGCGAGGCCATCAGGGAAACCTTTGCACTGCTGCCCGACCGGCTGCAGGTGGCCAAACCGATTTCACGCGAACAGTTCAACGAGCGCTTTGCCGCCGCGGCGACGCAGGGTGTCGAATCGAACGCGGCGAGCGCCGCACCTGCGGCTCAGGTCGCGGAAGCCACGCCGAAGCCGACCGTTGTCGCGAAGGTCGCGGAAGTGCTGAAGCCGCTCAACCCCGCCAGGGTGGCTGAGCGGGTCGCTGACAAGGTCGCTGACGTCGCGAAGGGCAAGCGCTCGGACGCGCCGGTGCAACTCGCCTCCGCCGATCCGGCCCAGATCGTGCCGGCGCCGGAAGCCAAGCCAAAGTCGTTTGCCGATCGCGCCAAGGCTGCGGTGATGTCGATCACTGGCCCGCGCCAGTCGATGGTGGAGAAGCTGTGGGGCAAGCGCGAGTCCTCCGGCGGCCTGCTCGCCTACGCTTCGGCCGATGCCAGCGTGACCTCGGCGATTGCGCCGAAGGAGCAGAACCCGATGTTCGGCGGTGCCCCGCCCTATGATCGCGACACCGCGGTCTACGACATCACCGCCAAGACGGTCTACCTGCCCGATGGCTCCAGGCTCGAGGCGCATTCCGGCCTCGGCTCCAACCTCGACGATCCGCACTCGCAGCGCGTGCGCATGCGCGGCGTCACCCCGCCGCACATCTACACGCTGAAGCCGCGCGAGGCGCTGTTCCATGGCGTGCCCGCGCTGCGTCTCACGCCGATCGGCGGCGAGAGCGCGATCTACGGCCGCGACGGCCTGCTGGCACACACCTTCATGCTCGGGCCGAACGGCGATTCCAACGGCTGCGTCTCGTTCAAGGACTATTACGCGTTCCTCGACGCCTATCGCAACAAGGGGATCCGCAAGCTGGCGGTGCTGGCGCGGGTCGACTAGGCCTGGTCAATTCGAGATCATGCAAAAGGGCCGCTCGCTGCGGCCCTTTTTGATTTTCTGCTTCCAGAGTGACCTCTACGCCGCATCGACCGGGACGGACTTGCGCAATGCCATCTCGATGGCGATCGCCTCTCGCATCACGGGCCGTGCCTGCATGCGTTCGAGATATCCAGCGAGCGAGGGCCATTGCGCGACGTCGACGCCGGCGGGGCGAAGCAGCAGCAGAGCCCAGGCAAGATGCGCGTCCGCGACAGTGAATCTGTTGCCCACGAGGAATTCGCGGTCCGCCAGATGCGCTGATGGCACCGACAGCGTCTGGCTGATCCGCGCGCGCGGCTTGGCGAGCGAGCCGTCGTCCTTGTACCAGAAGGTCGGAAACAGGAACGCCTTGTGGATCTCGGTGCCGACGAAGCTCAGCCATTCCTGCAGGCGGTAGCGATCCAGATCTCCCGGCCGCGGCGCAAGGCCGCGCTCGGGCCTGAGGTCAGCGATGTATTGCAGCACCGCCGCGCTCTCGGTCAGCCGCTCGCCGTTCTCCAGCACCAGCACGGGCACGGCGCCCTTTGCGGAGATGCCGCGAAAATCGCGCTCGCCGTCCGCGATCGTCTTGGTCGCAAGATGCACCTGGTGATAGCGCGCCTCGAGACCTGCCTCCATCAGCGCGATACGGCTCGCAAGCGAGCAGGCCATCGGCGAGAAATAGAGTTGCAGCATCATGTTGCTCCGTTATCTCAGCGCATCGCCGCGCGCGATGATCGCGAAGCGGTCGGAAAGCTCGGCGAGCGCAACCTCGTGGATGGTGCGCGCGTCCAGCGTGCCGCCGCGCCCATCAGGCAGGTCGCGCGTGCCGCAGGCATCGGCATCGATGGTGGTGCGAAAGCCGAGATCGAGCGCGGCGCGCGCCGTGGAGCTGACGCACATATGCGTCATGAAGCCGGCCAGCACGATGTTCTTCCTGTCGGTTGCGGCAAGACGCGACCTAAGATCGGTGCCGGCAAACGCATTGGGCAGCTCCTTCTCGATCACCAGCTCTCCGGCACGAGGCGTGAGCTCGGCGACGATGGCACCGCGCTCGCTGCCGCGATCGAACAGGCTGCCGGCCTTGCCGCGATGGGCGATGTGGATGATCGCCCCGCCAGCCTCGCGTGCCCGTGCCAGCAGCGCAGCCGCCCGCGCGATCGCGGGCTTGGCGTCGGGCAGGGCGAGGGGGCCTGCAAGATATTCGTTCTGGATGTCGATCAGCACCAGCGCGGCATCGGCAAGGCGTGGCGGGGTGAGGTCGGCGCCGGCGAGCTCGAGCAGGGTCTTTGCGGTCGTCATGGTCAGGCAATCTCCAGGGCGAAAGGCCGGGCCAGCATAACGCCGGAGCCGCCTGCCGATATGCAGGGATATTGCAGCCGGTGGCTGCGATATTGCAGGCGCCTCCCGGCCGATATACCTTCGCCTCATGAACTGGGACGATCTGCGCATCATCGCCGCCGTCAGGGACGAGGGCACCTATGCCGGCGCCAGCGCGCGGCTGCGCATCGACGAGACCACGGTCGGGCGCAGGCTGTCGCGGATCGAGCGAGCGCTCGGCCTGCGCCTGTTCGAGGCCGCCGACGGCGTGCGCAGGCCGACGCGGAGCTGCGAGGCGGTGCTGGCGCATGTCGAGGCGATGGCCGCGCATGCGGCCGAGATCGGCCGCCTCAGCGAGAGCCTGGAAGGGCCGGTCGGGCGCCTGCGCATCGCCTCCACCAACACGGTCGCCGAGACGGTGTTGTCGCCGCGCGCGAGCGACTTCCTGCGCGCCAATCCGGGCCTCACGCTGCAATTCCTCACCTCCAGCGAGAACGTCAGGTTCTCGCGCTGGGAAGCCGATCTCGCCATCCGACTGCGCAAGCCCGACAAGGGCGACTTTGCGATCTCCAGGCTCGGGGACATCAAGCTCTATTATTTCGAGCCTGCCGCGACCGAAGGCGAGCCGATGCTATGCACCTATCCGGACGAGCTCGGCGCCATTCCCGAGATGCAATTCCTGCGCACGAAGAAGGCCCGCGCGCGCTGCGTCACCGACAACGTCCGGGTCATCCGCAATCTGATCCGCGCGCATCGGGCCGCCGGCGTGTTGCCGGAATATGTCTGCGCGGACCTGCTCGGCGATCGCCGCCTGCGCGCCAGCCTGCTGCCGAAGCGGCGCGACGTCTGGCTGCTGGTGCAAAACCACCTCAAGCGCGACGCCGCAACGCGCGTGACGATCGACTGGGTGCGGGCGTGTTTTCAGGAGATGGCGCAGAGTTGATCGGCGGCCGGCGGCCGCTTCGAACGCAGCCCGGCAGCGGGACGACCAAGTCGGACGGGTCAGGGATTGTGCGCGCCTACAGGTTGCGCAATCCGTGGCGACGACAATCTCGGGCAGGGAATGCGATGACCACGCTTCAGGACACCGTCCGGCCAAGGGCCAGACCTCGCGAATGGAAAGCGATTATCATCCTGATCCTGCTCGTGCCCGTGCTGTGGTCGCCGCTGATCCTGTTTCGCTACGTGCTGTTCCAGCCCTCAACATTCCGTCCGGCTCGATGGCCCCGACGCTGGTGGTTGGCGACTACGTCTTCGCGGCGAAATATGCCTATGGCTACGGCCGCTATTCGTTTCCTTTCACGCCATCCTTTATCTCCGGCCGCGTCGGCGCTGCTGATCCTGCCTATGGCGACATCGTCGTCTTCCGGTCGCCGAAGGACAATGAGATCGACTATGTCAAACGCGTTGTCGGATTGCCCGGCGATCGCATCCAGATGCGGCATGGACAACTCTTCCTCAACGACATCCAGGTGACGCGCGTCGCGCTGAAAGATGTCGCGGCAGGCTCCGCCTGCGGCGGCGACACCGGCACCAGGGTCAAGCGCTGGCGCGAGACGATGCCGAACGGGGTGAGCTACATCACCTATGACTGCGTCGACAACGGCTACGCCGACAACACCGAGCTCTACACCGTCCCGCCGGGCCATTTCTTCGCACTCGGCGACAACAGGGACAACTCCACCGACAGCCGCTTCAAGTCGGTGATGGGCTTCGTCCCGATGGACAATCTCATCGGCAAGGTGACGCGGATCTTCTGGTCGCTCGATTCCAGCGGCGAACTGCGCGCCGAGCGGCTGGGGAAGGTGCAATAGGAGGGTTCGTTGTAGCCCGGATGGAGCGCAGCGAAATCCGGGACACCGTTTGCGCTGCGCTCCATCCGGGCTACGGCCAAAACAAAAACCCCGGCATCGCTGCCGGGGTTTCGCAAGTCCTTGAGGTGGGTGGACCTTAGAAGTCCATGCCGCCCATGCCGCCGCCCGGGGGCATTGCGGGGCCGGCGCCGCCCTTCTTGGGCAGCTCGGCGACCATGGCTTCCGTGGTGATCAGGAGCGCGGCCACCGAGGCGGCGTTCTGGATCGCGGTACGGACCACCTTGGTCGGGTCGATGATGCCCTTCTTGACGAGGTCGGCATATTCGCCGGTCTGGGAATCGAAGCCGTAATTGTAGGCCTTGTTCTCCAGGATCTTGCCGACGATCACCGAGCCGTCTTCACCGGCGTTGATCGCGATCTGGCGAGCGGGAGCCGACAGCGCCTTGCGCACGATCTCGACGCCGGTCTTCTGGTCGTCGTTCTTGGTGCGCAGGCCCTTGAGCTGCTCGGAAGCACGGAGCAGGGCGACGCCGCCACCCGGGACGATGCCTTCCTCGACAGCCGCGCGGGTCGCATGCATCGCGTCATCAACGCGATCCTTGCGCTCCTTCACCTCGACCTCGGTCGCGCCGCCGACGCGGATCACCGCGACGCCACCAGCGAGCTTGGCGAGACGCTCCTGGAGCTTCTCACGGTCGTAGTCCGAGGTGGTCTCCTCGATCTGCGCCTTGATCTGGGCCACGCGCGCCTCGATGTCGGCCTTCTTGCCGGCGCCGTTGACGATCGTGGTGTTCTCCTTGTCGATCATCACCTTCTTGGCGCGACCGAGCATGTTGAGCGTGACGTTCTCGAGCTTGATGCCGAGGTCTTCCGAGATCGCCTGGCCGCCGGTCAGGATCGCGATGTCCTGCAGCATGGCCTTGCGGCGATCGCCGAAGCCCGGAGCCTTGACGGCCGCGACCTTCAGGCCGCCGCGCAGACGGTTCACGACCAGGGTTGCGAGCGCTTCACCTTCGACGTCTTCGGCGACGATGACCAGCGGCTTGCCGGTCTGCACCACGGCCTCGAGCAGCGGCAGCAGCTCGTTCAGCGAGGAGAGCTTCTTCTCGTTGATGAGGATGTAGGCGTCGTCCATCTCAACGCGCATCTTGTCGGCGTTGGTGACGAAGTAGGGCGAGATGTAGCCGCGATCGAACTGCATGCCCTCGACGACGTCGAGCTCGGTCTCGAGCGACTTGGCTTCCTCGACGGTGATGACACCCTCGTTGCCGACCTTCTTCATGGCGTCGGAGAGGAACTTGCCGATCTCCTGGTCGCCGTTCGCCGAGATGGTGCCGACCTGGGCGATCTCGTCGTTCGAGGTGACCTTCTTGGAGTTCTTCTGCAGGTCCGCAACCACGGCCTCGACCGCGAGGTCGATACCGCGCTTGAGGTCCATCGGGTTCATGCCGGCGGCAACCGACTTGGCGCCTTCCTTCACGATCGCCTGGGCCAGCACGGTGGCGGTGGTGGTGCCGTCGCCGGCCGCGTCAGCGGACTTGGAGGCGACTTCGCGCACCATCTGCGCGCCCATGTTCTCGAACTTGTCCTCGAGCTCGATCTCCTTGGCGACGGTGACGCCGTCCTTGGTGATGCGGGGAGCGCCGAACGACTTGTCGAGCACGACGTTGCGGCCCTTCGGGCCGAGCGTGACCTTCACCGCGTTGGCGAGAACGTCGACGCCGCGCAGCATCTTGTCGCGCGCTTCAACCGCGAATTTGACTTCTTTGGCTGCCATCTGGAATTTTCCTTAGGAATGTTGATTGGAGGGAGGAGAGGGGCTCTTAAGCCGCCTTCTTCTTGGACTCGGTGACTTCGAGAACGCCCATCACGTCGCTCTCCTTCATGATCAGCAGGTCCTGGCCGTCGATCTTGACTTCGGTGCCGGACCACTTGCCGAACAGCACGCGGTCGCCGACCTTCAGGTCGATCGGAACCAGCTTGCCGGCCTCATCGCGGCCACCCGGGCCGACGGCGACGACTTCACCCTGGGAGGGCTTTTCCTTGGCAGTGTCGGGAATGATGATGCCGCCGGCGGTCTTCTCTTCTGCGTCGATGCGCTTGACCACGACGCGGTCGTGAAGCGGACGGAATTTCATGCAGTCCTCCTAAGCATTTGCACGAGTTGAGGATTTCAAGATGTTAGCAGTCTGCGCCAGCGAGTGCCAGCACAGGTGCAGCTGAAATAGGACAGGAATTTTGCGGGGGCAAGGGCTTCTAGCAGAAAATTCGGCACTCTGAAGGCCCAAGTGCCAGAAACCTTTCCCATCGTTAACCGATTTCGGAGCACCTTCGAGGGTGCCGCGGTGACCGTATTAGCACGGTGCCCGCTCTGCTGCTAACGCATTGAATTTCAACAGCTTGTTAAACTTTTGGGCTTGAGATGGATTGTCAGTTTGCGTCACATTTCTCTCATGTGAGCGCATCGTTTCCGGGTGGCTCCCGGGGCACGGATCAAGCCACCCCCTGTATGCGCTCCTGCAAAGGAGGTTTGGCATGGGACTGCGCGTTGGGGGCGTTTCCGAGGACTTCAGGAAACAGATGCTGGGCTACGGGCTGACAACGGCCCAAATTCTCTACCGGATGCCGGATCATCCGTCATTGCTCCAGACTTACGTCTGGCAGAACTACGACATGTTCCCGAAATTCCCGGCGCTGACCGATTTCCTGGCGTTCTGGACCGAGAAGCTCGACGGCCCGCTGCATTCGGTGACCGTCGCGCACTCCAAGCTGATCAAGCCGGCCGAGCTGCGCGCCGTGGACGGCGTGTTCCGGTTGAATTGAGATAGAGCACCGCTCTTGTAGGGTGGGCAAAAGCGCGCCCTTCGCGCGCCGTGCCCACCATCTCTCTCCGTGATCGCATGCAGAACGTGGGCACGCTTCGCTTTGCCCACCCTACGAAACTTGTTCCATGCTAGCCTCTCGTCATAACAACAACGGGAGGCCACCCATGGCCAAGACAACAAAATCGCGCAGCGCAGCCCAGACTGTGGGGAAGAAACGAAGCGCCGCCAAGTCCGCCGCACGATCTTCCGCGCGCAAGGTGGTGAAATCAAAAGCCCGCACGGCCGCTGCGAAAAAACCCGCCCGCCCCAAGCAGCGCATCGCCATCAGCCATCACCGCGAGGAAGATTTCAAAGCCGACGGCCTGCGCGCCTACGCCAAGTACCGCGATCTCGGCATCGCCAACGCGACCCACGGCCTCGCGCAAGCGCACGTGATCCGCCTGCAAGGCCCCTGCGATCCCGCCGAGGTGTCGAAACTGCACTTCCATGACGTCGACTTCCAGATGGTCTATGTGCTCAAGGGCTGGGTGAAGACCTACATGGATGGGCAAGGCGAGACGATGATGCAGCAAGGCAGCGCCTGGACCCAGCCGCCGAAGATCAAGCACATGATTTTGGATTATTCCGACGATGTGGAGCTGCTGGAAGTGATCCTGCCTGCGGAGTTCAAGACGGTGGAGCTGAAGGCGTAGGCACTCTCTCTCCACGCGGCAATGACGGCGGAGAAAGCTTGCTTCGTAGCCCGGATGGAGCGGAGCGAAATCCGGGAAAGCCTCTCCGCAGCGAAGCTGGTCCCGGATTGCGCTGCGCTCCATCCGGGCTACGGCATCGCGGCGATCCTTAAAAAGCCCCCGATCCGCGAAACCCAGCCGTCGGCGCGTCAGGCGCCATTACCGGGCTCATCGCCGCGCTGTTCGTTGCGAGCTTCGAGCCCGAGGCGGACGCCGAGACGACGATGTCGCGACTGAAGACGTCGCTCTTCTTCGGTTTTCCGGCACTGCTGCCGCTGGCCTTTGGCGCCTCCGGCAACGTCAACTATTACGCATGCAGGCGGTGCGGTAGCCGGTGGCGCGCTTGCCATCACGCCGTGGATCGCTTTCTGGTCCTATGACAGCCTGCCGCGAAGCGCTGGCATGGTGTTGCTCGGAGGATTTGTGGGATCCCTGATTTGCGCCGGCTTCGCCGCCATTCACTATCGGTCCTACATGGCCGATGCCGGGCAGTATATCCGCGCCTCGGAAATGCCGGCGGGCACGCGCGAGATGGCCGGCCGTTCCGCTGATTTCGTCAACCGCTATCCGAACGACCCGCGCGCTCACCTGTTCCGTGCGATTTACTTCGCTGAACGGAACAGCCTCAGTGCCGCCGAGGCGGAAGTGCAAACCGCGATGTCGCTCGCTGCGTCGGATGTGGCGGGCGGTCCGGTGCGATCGGTGGCGCGGGCCTTGCTGGCGCAATTGCTGCTCGCGCGGGGACGGACCACCGAGGCGAAGGCCAGGCGGCCGAGGTGTGCCGCGCCAAGCTGGGTGACGTGCGACGGCTCCTGGAGCAGTCGAAATTGTGCGGTGAGAAAGGGTAGTTCGTAGGTTCGTAGCCCGGATGGAGCGAAGCGAAATCCGGGGTGCCTGCAACGGAGATACGTTCCCGGATTGCGCTCCGCTCCATCCGGGCTACGGCATCACGTCAACACCCCGACGATCGCCCCCATCAGGCACGTCGTCAGCGTCCCCGATACGATCGACTTCAACCCCAGCGCGTTGATCTCCTCGCGCCGTTCCGGCGCCATCACGCCGAGGCCGCCGATCATGATGCCGAGGCTGGCGAAATTGGCGAAGCCGCACATCGCATAGAGCATGATCAGGCGCGAGCGCGGATCGAGCGTGTCGGGCGGCAGCTTCGAGAAGTCGACATAGGCGACGAGCTCGTTGAGCACGGTCTTGGTGCCCATCAGGCTGCCGGCGGTGATCGCCTGGTCCCAGGGCAGTCCCATCAGCCAGCACACCGGCGCCATGATCAATCCCAGCACCCGCTGCAGCGAGATCGCGGCGCCCCCCACGGCAGGCAATAGCCCCAGCACCGCATTGGCGAGATAGACCAGCGCCACCAGCACCAGCAGCATCGCGACGATGTTGATCAACAGCTCGATGCCGGCGCTGGTGCCCTTCACGATCGCATCCATGGTGCCGGAGACCGCCATCTCCGGATCCTCAAGCGCGCCGCCGGTGCGCTTGTCCGACGTCTCAGGGATCATGATCAGGCTGACCAGGATTGCGGCCGGCGCGCCCAGCACGGAGGCGATGACGAAATGCGCGGCTGCGTCAGGAATGAGAGGCGCAAGCAGCGTCGCATAGAGCACCAGCACGGTGCCGGCGATGCCGGCCATGCCGCCGGTCATCACCAGAAACAATTCGCTGCGCGACATCTGCGAAAGATACGGCCGCACAAACAGCGGCGCCTCGACCATGCCGAGGAAGATGTTGGCGGCGGTGGAGAGCCCGACCGCGCCGCCGACGCCCAGCGTGCGCTCCAGCAGCCAGGCCATGCCGCGCACAACAGGCGGCAGCACCCGCCAGTAGAACAGCAGCGTCGTCAGCACGCTCATGACCAGCACGATCGGCAGCGCCTGGAACGCCAGGATGAAATCGGCGCCCGGCACCTTCAGCTCGAAGGGCAGGGTGCCGCCGCCGACATAGCCGAACACGAAGGAGGAGCCGGCGCGCGAGGCCGCCGAGATGGCGCCGACCGCGTCGTTGATGGCCCCGAAAGCGTGCGCCACCAAAGGTACCTTCAAAAGCACGATCGCGGTGACGAAGGTGACGACGAGGCCGATCAGCGCCTGGCGCAACGAGACCGCGCGGCGATTCTCCGCGAGTGCGAAGGCGATCAGCAGCAATGCGAAAACGCCGAGTGTCGATTGCAGCCGCAGCATGATGTCCCCAAACCCTCAATCATTATGGCCGCGCCTGCGTTGCAAACGCAATGCCGGGAATGGTGCGGGCCGTCCTGCTGTTGACATCCGGGTCCCGGTCAGCCACCCCCGGCGCGTCGATATCAAGGGCCGATCATCCGCGCGTGACCGAACAGGCGATGCCAGAGCAGTCAGGATCCGTCAGTCCGCCGGCCACCGCCGGTGAGCTCCTCCGCCATCCCGCCTTCCTGTTCTTCCTGCTCGCCCGCAGCCTGTCGCGCTTCTCCAGCCAGATCGCGGCGGTCGCGATCGGCTGGCAGATCTATGATCTCACCGGCTCGGCCTTCGACCTCGGCATGGTCGGGCTGGTGCAATTCGCGCCCACCGCGCTTTTGGTGTTCGTCGCCGGCCATGCCGCCGACCGTTTCGAGCGCAAGCGCGTGGTCCAGCTCTGCCAGCTCGTGGAGGCCGCCACCGCGCTCTATCTCGCTGTCATCACCTATCTCGGCGCGGTCAGCGAAGTGCAGATCTTCATCGCGACCTTCGTGCTCGGCATTGCCGGCGCCTTCGAGAGCCCGACCACCGCGGCGCTGCTGCCGCTGATCGCGCCGCAGGGCTCGCTCCAGCGTGCGACGGCGGTCGCGAGCGGGGCGGCTCAGGTCGCGACCATCACCGGGCCTGCGCTCGGCGGCTTTGCCTACGCCATCGCACCGCATCTCGCCTACACAATGATGCTGCTGTTCTGGATCTTCGGGATGATCCTGACCGGCTTCATCCAGCCGCGTCCGCAGGCGGTCGCCAGGCAAGGAACGGATGAGGACAATATCTTTGCCGGCGTCCGCTTTATCAGGAGCAATCCGGCGATCCTCGGCACCATCTCGCTCGACCTGTTCGCCGTGCTGTTCGGCGGCGTCACCGCGCTGTTGCCGATCTATGCCCGCGACATCCTCCAGACCGGCCCGGTCGGGCTCGGCGTGCTCCGGGCTGCGCCCGCGGTCGGCGCGCTGCTGATGACCATGGTGCTGGCGCGCCACGCCATCTCCAGGCATGTCGGCCTGCGCATGTTCCAGGCGGTGATCGTGTTCGGCATCGCCACGATCGTGTTCGCGCTGTCGTCCTGGATGTGGCTGTCGGTGTTGTCGCTCGCGATCCTCGGCGCTGCCGACACGATCAGCGTCGTGATCCGCTTCTCGCTGGTGCAACTGGCGACCCCCGACGAGATGCGCGGCCGCGTCGGCGCCGTCAACTTCCTGTTCATCAACGCCTCGAACCAGCTCGGCCAGTTCGAGAGCGGCCTGACGGCAGCACTGTTCGGCGCCATGCCGGCGGCCGTGCTCGGCGGCGTCTGCACGGTTGCCGTGGCGCTGCTCTGGATGAAGCTGTTTCCGAGTCTGCGGAAGGTGGAGAACCTGGAGTAGGGAAGCCCGTCGGAGCCTGAAGGCATATTGCAGCGCCCACCGAACGAATGTCAAAAGAGTATCGGTTCAGCATCTGAATCGTGGTGGCGGCAGCGGCGGTCACCCGATACGGTTTCGAGCAATAGAGAGAGCTGAGCCAAATTCAGCCATCGGGTCGAGCCCAGACGTTTACAAACCGGGCCGGCCCAGGAGGGAACGGATATGGAACCAGACCTGGAAGTCGTCCAGATACGGCGCGGCGAGTCGTTCAAGGCTTGGTCGCACGGGTATCCCTTCCACACGGTCAGGTGGCACTTTCATCCGGAATACGAAATCCATCAGGTCGTCGCGACCAGCGGTCGCTACTTCGTTGGCGATTTCATCGGCCAGTTCGAGCCGGGCAACCTCGTGCTCACGGGACCCAACTTGCCGCATAATTGGGTGAGCGACCTGCCGGCGGACATGACCATCCCGCTGCGCGGACGCATCATCCAGTTCAGCGAAGAATTCATCGGCGACACGATGAGGCTGATGCCTGAGCTGTCGGGTCTCGGCGCGCTGCTGGAATCCTCCCGGCGCGGCGTCCTTTTTGCCGGCAGCACGAGCAAGGAGCTTGCCCCGCTGATGGAGGAGATCGTGGCGGCGAAGGGCGTGCGCCGGATCGAACTTTTCATGATGATCCTGGGGACGCTCTCGCGCGCCCGTGGTGCACTGCCGCTGTCCAGCCCGAACTATTTGCCCGATCCGTCCGGCTACATGTCGGCGGGGATGAACAAGGCGCTCGCCTTCATCCGCGAGAACCTCACGCAGCCGTTCAGCGAAGCCGATCTCGCCGCGATCGCGGGCCAGTCGCAAAGCGCGTTCTCTCGCTCGTTCCGCCGCCACACGGGGATGTCGCTGGTGCAATATGTTAAGCGGCTCCGCATCAATCTCGCCTGCCAGATCCTGATGAGCGACGAACACGCGTCCATCACCGACATCTGCTTCCAGGTCGGCTTCAACAATCTCTCCAATTTCAATCGCCAGTTCCTGGCCGAGAAGGGCATGCCGCCTTCGCGCTTCAGGCGGTTGCTGGCGGACAACATCAACGCGGCACGCGCCGCCTAACCGGGAGGAGCAAGGGAGGAGGACGATTACGGGAAGAATGACGCGGGCGCGCCGATGGCGGCCTGCGAAGGAGATCGTCTGTCCGAAAATTCCGCGTGGCTTCGGAGGCTATCGGCGCTGACCGCCGTTCTCATCCGGCTGCGGAAGCAGGGATGGCTTGTCTCCAAGACATCAACGAGCAGCACTTTAACACCCAGTTTCCGAAAGGGAAGTCCGAATGACAAAGCCCTCGCTCAAGACTATTTGCTCGGCCGCTCTCGCCCTGTCGCTACTCGGCGCAACGGCCATGTCCTCGCGTGCCGCGGAGGTGAAGGATGCGACCGTCGCGTTCCTGATGCCCGACCAGGCCTCAACCCGCTACGAACAGCACGACTATCCAGGCTTTGCTGCCGAGATGAAGAAGCTCTGCGCCAGCTGCAAGGTCGTCTACCAGAATGCCAGTGCGGACGCCGCGCGCCAGCAACAGCAGTTCAACTCGGTGATCTCGCAGGGCGCCAAGGTGATCGTGCTCGATCCGGTCGACTCGGCCGCCGCCGCTTCGCTGGTGAAGATGGCACAGTCCCAGGGCATCAAGGTGATCGCCTATGATCGCCCGATCCCGGACGCCAAGGCCGACTTCTACGTCTCCTTCGACAATGAAGGCATCGGCAAGGCCATCTCGGAATCGCTGGTCAAGCATCTGAAGGACGCCAAGGTCACGCCGAAGGAAGGTGAGGGCGTGCTCCAGATCAACGGATCGCCTACCGATGCCGCCGCGGGGCTCATCAAGAAGGGCATCCACGCGGGCCTGGACAACAGCGGCTATCCGATCCTCGCCGAATACGACACGCCCGACTGGGCGCCGCCCAAGGCGCAGCAATGGGCAAGCGGCCAGGTCACCCGCTTCGGCAAGAAGATCCTTGGCGTCGTCGCTGCCAACGACGGTACGGGCGGTGGCGCGATTGCCGCGCTCAAGGCCGCCGGTGTCGAGCCGGTGCCACCGGTGACGGGCAACGATGCGACGATCGCCGCGCTTCAGCTCATCATCGCCGGCGATCAGTACAACACGATCTCCAAGCCCAGCGAGATCGTTGCAGCCGCCGCGGCCCAGGCGGCGGTGGAGTTCCTCTCGGGCGGCACGCCCAAGCCGGAAACCACGCTCTTTAATACGCCATCAAAGTTGTTCATTCCGGCTGTCGTGACCGAGCAGAACCTGAAGGCGGAGATCATCGACAAGAAGATCCAGACCGCCGATCAGCTCTGCACCGGCCGATATGCAGCCGGATGCAAGAAGCTCGGCATCACGCAGTGAGCGAAGCAGCGTCCCGGCCGCTCAATGCGGCCGGGACGAACGAAGAGAAAGCGTAAGCGGACATGTCCACGATTCCGGATGTCGACCACCCGCAGGAGGGGCCAGGCAAACTGGTGCTGAGGCTTCGCGGCATTTCGAAGAATTTCGGCGCGGTGTCTGCCCTTGCCGATGTCGACCTCGACGTCCATGCCGGCGAGGTCGTGGCGCTTGTCGGTGACAACGGCGCCGGGAAGTCCACGCTGGTGAAGATTCTGGCCGGCGTGCACCAGCCTACGTCTGGGACGATCGACTTCGATGGCGAACAGGTCGTCCTGTCCGATCCGGCCACGGCGCTCGGCCTTGGCATCGCCACCGTCTTCCAGGATCTGGCGCTCTGCGAGAACCTCGACGTGGTCGCCAATATCTTCCTCGGCCGCGAGCTCAATCCTGTCAGGCTCGATGAGGTGTCCATGGAGATCCGGGCCTGGACGTTGCTCAACGAATTGTCGGCCCGCATTCCGAGCGTGCGCGAACCGGTCGCGTCGCTGTCTGGCGGGCAGCGCCAGACCGTGGCGATCGCGCGCTCGCTGCTGACCGAGCCGAAGCTCATTCTGCTCGACGAGCCGACCGCAGCGCTCGGTGTCGCGCAGACCGCAGAGGTGCTCGACCTGATCGAGCGCGTGCGCGCCCGCGGCCTCGGTGTCATCGTGATCAGTCACAACATGGAGGACGTGCGCGCCGTTGCCGACCGCATCGTGGTGCTGCGCCTCGGCCGCAACAACGGCGAGTTCGGACCCGATGTGTCCAACCAGGATCTCGTCACGGCCATCACGGGGGCCGACGAGAATTCGGTCTCCCGGCGTGCCAGCCGACGCGGCGCGGAGCCGTCGCGGGAGGTGCTGATATGACCGACGACACGCAACGGGTCTCGACCGCGCGGTTGCTGGACCGTCGCGACGAGCGCGTCGCGCATGCTGATACGCTCCGCGGCACGATCGGCGCCTTTGTCGACCGCGTGCGATCGGGCGACCTCGGCTCTCTGCCGGTGGTGGTCGGCCTCTTGATCATCTGCACCGCATTCCAGAGCCTCAACCCGGTCTTCCTGGCGCCTGACAATCTGGTCAATCTGCTGTTCGATTGCTCGACCGTAGGCGTCATCTCGCTCGGCATCGTTTGTATCCTGATGGTCGGCGAGATCGACCTCTCTGTCGGCTCGGTGAGCGGCTTCTCCTCTGCGTTGATCGGCGTGCTCTGGGTCAACCAGGATTGGCCCGTGGCGGTGGCTGTTATCACGGCGCTGGTGCTGGGCGCCTCGATCGGCGCCCTCTATGCCTTCCTGTTCAATCGGCTGGGTATGCCGAGCTTCGTCTCGACGCTGTCAGGCCTGTTGGCATGGCTCGGCCTGCAACTCTATCTGCTCGGCTCGTCCGGCTCGATCAACCTTCCCTATGGATCGCCGCTGGTCAATTTCGGGCAGATGCTGGTCATGCCGCCGATCGTATCCTACACGCTGGCGGCACTTGCCGGCGTGGTCGTGTTCGCGGCCGGCTACCGCATGGCCGCGCGCAGGCGCGCGGCGGGACTGTCTGCAAGCACGCTCGGCCACCTCCTGCTCAAGGCTGCGCTTGTCATCATCGTGCTCGAATTCATCGTCTACTATCTCAATCTCGCGCGTGGCGTCCCGTGGATGTTCGGCCTGTTCGTCGGCTTGTGCGTGGTCATGAACTACGCGCTGAAGCGGACCAAATGGGGCCGCTCGATGAGCGCGGTCGGAGGCAATCGCGAGGCCGCCCGTCGTGCCGGCATCAATGTTCGCCGGATCTATGCAAGCGCCTTCATGCTGTGCTCCACGCTCGCGGCCGCCGGCGGTATCCTCGCCGCCGCCAGGCTCGCATCGTCCAGCCAGCAGGCTGGTACGGGCGACGTGAACCTCAACGCCATCGCAGCCGCGGTCATCGGCGGCACCAGCCTGTTTGGGGGGCGCGGCAGCGCCTATTCCGCACTGCTCGGCATCATCGTCATCCAGTCGATTGCCAGCGGCCTCACGCTGCTCGATCTCTCTTCGTCGCTCCGGTACATGATCACCGGCGCCGTGCTAGCCGTTGCGGTCATCGTCGACTCGCTCGCACGACGCTCGCGTGTCTCCCATGGCCGAGCCTAAACAAACTCCAACAAGAGGACCGACCGTGGGCCAGGAACTTGCAGGAAAAGTTGCCGCCATCACCGGTGCCGCCTCTGGCATCGGTCTCGAATGCGCCAGGACGATGATCGAATCTGGTGCGCGTGTCGTGCTGGTCGATCGGGCAGAGGAGGCGCTGAACAAGGTCTGTTCCGAGCTTGGCGAGAACGCGATCCCGCTGCGTATCGACCTCACTGATCATGCGAGCATGGCATGCATGATGCCGCAAGTGCTGGAAAAAGCGGGCCGGCTCGACATCTTCCATGCCAATGCCGGTACCTATGTCGGCGGCGAGGTGCTTGGCGGCGACCCCGAGGCGTGGGACCGCATGCTCAACCTCAACGTCAACGCGCTGTTTCGTTCCATCCACGCGGTGCTGCCGCACATGGTAGAGCGCAAGAGCGGTGACATCATCGTCACCAGTTCGATCGCCGGTCTCGTTCCCGTCGTCTGGGAGCCGATCTACACCGCCTCGAAACATGCCGTGCAGGCCTTTGTCCATACCGTGCGTCGGCAGGTCGCGAAATATGGCCTGCGCGTCGGCGCCGTGGCGCCGGGCCCGGTCGTGACCGCGCTCATCAGCGACTGGCCAAAGGAGAAGCTCGACGCAGAGATGGCGGCAGGGGGCCTCATCCAGCCCACGGAAGTAGCGCAGGCGGTGCTCTTCATGTTGACCCGTCCGAGAAACGTCACGATCCGCGACCTCGTGATCCTGCCGCAGAGCAACGATCTATAGCGCTTCCGCATCTGCGATCCGAACGTTGCTTCATGGTGAGGGTCTCCGCGATGACGCGTCATTTTCTGGGTATCGACGTCGGCACGGGCAGTGCGCGAGCCGGAATCTTTGATCGCTCCGGCAGGCTTGTCGCCACCGACAGGGCCGACATCACGCTTTGGCGCGAGGCTGGCGATATTGTCGAGCAATCGAGCGAGGACGTCTGGCGCGCCGTATGCCGCAGCGTGCGCGGCGCGGTCGGAAAGGCCGGCATCGCGCCTGACAGTATTGCCGGAATTGGTTTTGACGCGACCTGCTCGCTGGTGGTGCTAGGCAGTGGCGGCGCGCCGCTTGCCGTGGGTCCGTCCGGCGATCCGGCCCGCAATATCATCGTATGGATGGACCACCGCGCCGTCGATCAAGCGCGCCGGATCAACCGCACTGGCGCGAAAGTTTTGGACTATGTCGGGGGGACGATCTCACCCGAGATGGAGACGCCGAAACTGCTATGGCTTGCCGAGAACATGCCGCGCAGCTTTGCGGACGCCTGGCAGTTTCTGGACCTGACCGATTTCCTGACCTGGCGCGCAACCGGGAGCCTTGCTCGCTCCACCTGTACCGTCACGTGCAAGTGGACTTATCTCGGCCACGAAAACCGCTGGGACGCCAACTTCTTTCGTGCGATCGGGCTCGGCTCGCTGGCAGACGAGCAGTTTCGTCGGATCGGCACCGAGATCGTGCCCGGCGGGACACGGCTCGGCGCCGGCCTGACGGCGGAGGCCGCGAGCGACCTTGGCCTGACGTCGGGCACATCAGTTGCGGCAGGTCTCATCGACGCCCATGCCGGCGGTGTCGGCACGGTAGGCGCCCGCGGAGCTGCCGGGACGGTACTCACGCGGATGGCCTACGTGTTCGGAACGTCCGCCTGCACCATGACAACAACGACGGAGCCGACGTTCGTTCCCGGCGTTTGGGGGCCTTATTTCTCGGCCATGGTGCCGCGCCTATGGCTCAATGAGGGCGGACAGTCAGTCGCCGGTGCAGCCATTGACCATCTCATCCAGATGCATCCCTATTCCGCGCAGGCCTCAGAGGCGGCAGGTCGGGATCAGCGGTTGCCCTCCGACTGGCTCGCTTCGGAAGTGGAGGTGCGCGGCGGCGCGGGGATGATCAAGGAATTGGTCGGCGAACTTCATGTCGTGCCGGAATTTCTCGGCAACCGCGCGCCCTTCGCCGATCCCGATGCGCGCGCGCTGATCGCTGGACTGGATATGCGCGCGGACCTGGAGAGCTTGCTCGCCCTCTATCTTGCCGGCCTGTGCGGCCTTGGTTACGGCGCGAGGCAGATCGTGCGCGCCCAGCAGGACAAAGGCATCGCCATCGATACGATCGTCGTCAGCGGAGGCGCGGCCCAGAGCCGCCTGGTGCGGCAGGTGCTCGCCGATACGACCGGCTTGACCGTTGCTGCTTCGGCATCCCCCGAGCCCGTGTTGCTCGGCTCCGCGATGCTGGGGGCGGTTGCGTCCGGCGATCACGTGAGCGTTGCCGAGGCGATGGAGGCGATGTCGGCTCTGGGAGAAATACATACGCCCCACGCAGCCCTGGCAGGCTGGAACGAGAAGCGCTTCGCAGCCTTCGAGGCCTTGCAGCAGGTCGGCCGATCAATCCGTGCGGCGCGGGCGGATGTTTGAGCGCCCGCAACGACGATTGTTGAGATAGCGCGCGGACTTGCGTCGCGTCACCCCGGCAGGAGACGCCTTCCGGCGTCTACTGTGCATGGGGTTGTTTTCGCAGTTTGGCGCTAGCCCCGCCCGACGAACGGCATCTTGGTCGCCATGACGGTCATGAACAGCACGTTGGCGTCGAGCGGCAGGCCGGCCATGTAGGCGACGGCATCGCCGACCGCCTTCGCGTCCATGCGCGGCTCGTGCTTGGTGGTGCCGTCCGGCTGCAGCACGCCGGGGCCGTTGACCATGCGATCCGTCATCGGCGTCGCGGCATTGCCGATGTCGACCTGGCCGACCGCGATGTCATACATGCGGCCGTCGAGGTTGCTGGCCTTGGTGAGACCGGTGATGGCGTGCTTGGTCGAGGTGTAGGCCGCCGAGAACGGCCGCGGTGCATGCGCCGAGATCGAGCCGTTGTTGATGATGCGGCCGCCCCGCGGGCTCTGGTCCTTCATGATGCGGAAGGCGTGCTGGGTGCACAGGAACGGACCGGTGAGGTTGGTGTTCACCACCGCCTGCCACTGCTCGAGGCTGAGGTCCTCGAAATTGACGGCGGGTGCGCCCATGCCGGCATTGTTGAACAGCACGTCGAGGCGGCCGTAGGTCGCCTTCACCTTGTCGAACAGCGCGGCGATGGAGTCAGGCTTGGTCATGTCGGCGGTGACGCAGAGGCTCTTGCCCGCGGGGCCGAGCTTGGCGGTCTCCTCAAGCATCTCCAGGCGGCGGCCGGCGAGCACCACGGTGAAGCCGGTGTTCATCAGCGCCAGTGCCGCCGCGCGTCCGACACCGGTGCCTGCGCCCGTCACCAGGGCGATCTTTTTTGCTTCACTCATCGTTTCCTGCCTTTTCTTTCTGTTGTCAGGTTTTGGGTTCTTTTTCGTTCTTGTAAGGCGGCCGCGGAATGTTCTGGTGCGCGGCGCGCAAGGCCGCCGACCAGCGCGAGCGCAGGTCGTGGAAATAGGGCTCGCCCGCCTCGATGCGGTGGTTGAGATCGGCCTCGCAGGCGTCCGTGCGCACCACCAGCACGTCGATGGGAAGGCCGACGCCGAGATTCGAGCGCATGGTCGAATCCATCGAGATCAGGCCGGTCTTCAGCGCCTCGTAGAGCTCGACGTCGTAATGCATGGCGCGGTCAAGCACCGGCTTGCCGTATTTGTGCTCGCCGATCTGCAAGTAGGGCGTGTCGGTGGTGCATTCGATGAAATTGCCGGCGGTGTAGACCATGAACAGGCGCATGCGCGCGCCCTTGATCTGGCCGCCGAACAGGAAGGAGACGTCGAAGGAGACGTCCTCGGACTTCAGCGCCGGCCCTTCGGTCGCGTGCACGGCCCGGATCGCCCGGCCGATACGCTGGGCGGCCTGGAACATGGTCGGCGCGTTCATCAGCGTCTCGATCTCGCCCGTGTTGGGGTCTTCGAGGCCTTCGGTCAGCGTGGACAGCACCGACTGGCTGATGGCGAGGTTGCCGGCACTGGCGATCGCCATGATGCGGTCGCCGGGCTTGGAGAAGATATGCAGCTTGCGGAAGGTCGAGACATTGTCGAGGCCGGCATTGGTGCGGGTGTCGGCGATCATCACCAGACCGTCCCGAACCAGGATTCCGCAGCAATAGGTCATTTCCAGTCCCCGAACGCGTTTGCGCGGACTTACTAGCCAATTTCGCCGCCCGCTCCAACCCCCGATTCCCCGGGGATGGCTGTCATTCCGGGGCGCACGTAAGCGCGAAATCCGGAATCCATCTCTCCTCTAACTCCGCGGCCCGATGGATTCCGGGTTCGATGCATCGCATCGCCCCGGAATGACAATCTATCCCTGCCGCTGCGACTGTGATTGCGACTGCCCGCCGCGGCCGGCCTGCTCGACCTTGACTGCGACGGTCAGCGTCTCCGCGCCGCCGCCGTAACGGGTGCCGCGCACGGGGGCCGCGCCGAGATAGTCGAGCCCGATTGCGACGCGGACATGGGCGTCGGTCGTGCAGATGCTGTTGGCGGGATCGAAGCCGACCCAGCCGAGATCAGGAACATAGGCTTCAGCCCAGGCGTGGCCGGCGTCCTGATGCACGGTGCCGTCGGAGCGCAGGAAATGCCCGGACACGAAGCGCGCCGGCACCCCGCCGGTGCGGGCGCAGGCGATGAAGATATGCGCATAATCCTGGCAGACGCCGCGCTTCAGCGTGAATGCTTCGGCGGCCGAGGTGCCGCTGTTGGTCGGATCCTCGTCGAAAGTCATGTGATCGCTGATCTCGCTCATCAGCGTGTGCAGGAAGCCGAGCGTGTCGCTCTCGGCCTCGCTGCGCAACTGACGCGCGACCGCCGCCATCGCCGGATTGACGGTCGTCAGGTCGGTGGTGCGCAGGAACATGTCGGTGGGAAAGCGCTCGTCGGCACCGCGCAGCACCCCGCCGGTATCGTGGGTTTCGATCAGACCTTCGGCGGTGATCTGGATGTCGCTGACGGGCCCGCAGGACAGCACATGGGTGACGTTGCCGAACGCGTCCTCGTGCATGTCGAGCTTGGTGTCGGTGGAGACGTCGATCTGCCATTCCGCCACATATTGCCCGTCATGGCTGCACGGGGTCATGCGCAGGATCTGGATCACGCTCGTCGCCGCCGGCTCGTAGCGATAGGTCGTGGTGTGCTGGATTCGCAGGCGCATGGTGGACCGTTTTTCTTGCGTCATTCCGGGGCGGTGCGCAGCACCGAACCCGGAATCTCGAGATTCCGGGTTCGCCCTTCGGGCGCCCCGGAATGACGGCGTATGTCAAATCAAATACTGCTTCGTGATGATTTCGCCCAGCCTGGAATTGTCCGCGATGAATTCCTGAATGAATTCATGCACGCCATGCTGGAAAATGTCGTTCATGTTGCTGTGTTCGAGCCGGTTGCGGATGCCGCGGGCGTGGCGCTGGGCCGGGCCCTGGCGGCCATAGGCGACGCCGATCTGGTCGAGATTGCGCACGAGATTCTCGTAGCAGCTCGCCAGCGAGCGCGGCAGCGTGCCGTTGAGGATGAGCAGGTCCGCGACCAGCCACGGCTTCAGCGTCTCGCGATAGACCCAGTGATAGGCCGTTAGCGCCGAGACCGAGCGCAGGATCGAGCTCCACTGATAAAAGTCGAGCGGACCGCCGACATGCTCCTCCTCCGGCAGCAGCACGTGATACTTCACGTCGAGAATGCGCGCGGTGTTGTCGGCGCGCTCCAGATGCAGGCCGAGGCGGGAGAACCAGTAGGCGTCGTTGCGCAGCATCGTCCGGTAGGCCGAGCCGTCGAAGCGCAGCGAGGTCTCCTGCACGAAGCGCAGGAACTTTGCGAGCTCTTCGCGGGTCGAGGTGCCCTTGCTCCAGACCTCCTGCAACTCGATCCAGGCCGAGTTGATGGTGTCCCACATCTCGCTGGTCAGCGCCGTGCGCACCGAGCGCGAATTCAGCCGCGCCGCCTCGATGCAGTTCCTGATCGAAGAGGGGTTGTCGGCCGAGAACGAGAGGTAGTCGACGACGTTGTGCTCGTTGGCTTCCTCATGGGTCTGATAGAAGCTCTCCGCGACGCCGGCGGTGAGCAGCGCGGAATCCCATTCGTTGGTCTTGCCGATATAGGTGGCGGGAAGCGCGGTGACGCGCAGGGTCGCATCGATGGTGCGTGCGAGATATTCGGCCCGTTCGACATAGCGGGCGAGCCAATAGAGGTTTTCGGCGGTACGCGACAGCATCTCTCTACTCGTCCAGAATCCAGGTGTCTTTGGTACCGCCGCCCTGGCTCGAATTCACTACGAGCGAGCCTTCCTTCAGCGCCACACGTGTCAGCCCGCCCGGCACGATGGTCGTGCTCTTGCTGCCGGTCAGCACGAAGGGGCGAAGGTCGACATGACGCGGGGCAAGGCCGGAGGCCGTGCAGGTCGGGCAGGTCGAGAGCGCCAACGTCGGCTGCGCGATAAAGCCTTCCGGCTCGCGCTTCAGCTTCTCGCGGAAGGCCTCGATCGTCGCCTTGGTGGCGGCGGGGCCGATCAGCATGCCGTAGCCGCCTGAGCCGTGCACCTCCTTGACGACGAGCTCGCTGAGATTGTCCAGCACATAGGCCAGATCTTTCGGCTCGCGGCAGCGCCAGGTCGGCACGTTCTTCAGGATCGGCTCCTCGCCGAGATAGAATTTCACGATGTCGGGCATGTAGGAGTAGATCGCCTTGTCGTCGGCGATGCCGGTGCCGACCGCGTTGGCGAGCGTGATGTTGCCGGCCGCGTAGGCCGACATCAATCCAGGTACGCCGAGAACGGAGTCCGGGCGGAAGGTGAGGGGGTCGATGAAATCGTCGTCGACGCGCCGGTAGATCACGTCGACCCGCTTCAGCCCTTCCGTCGTCCGCATGAACACTTCGTTGTTCCTGACGACGAGGTCGCGGCCTTCGACGAGCTCGACGCCGAGCTTGTCGGCAAGGAAGGAGTGCTCGTAATAGGCGGAGTTGTAGACGCCCGGCGTGAGCAGCGCGACCGTCGGCTCGCTCGAAGCGCTGTGCGGTGCGACCGAGCGCAGCGCGGCGAGCAGCTCATCCGGATAACGCTCGACCGGCGCCACCCTGTGGCGGGCGAACAGATCCGGAAACAGCCGCATCATGATCTCGCGGTTTTCCAGCATGTAGGACACACCCGAGGGCGTGCGCGCATTGTCCTCAAGCACGATGAAGTCTTCGGCGTCGACCCGGACGATGTCGATGCCGGCGATGTGCACGTAGACGTCGTGCGGCACCTGCTGGCCGTTCATCTCCGGACGGAAGACCGGATTCTGGAAGATCAGATCCTCGGGCACGACCTCGGCGCGAAGGATGTCGCGGCCGTGATAGATGTCGCGCAGGAACATGTTCAGCGCCTTGACGCGCTGCTTCAGTCCCTTTTCCAGCACCGTCCATTCCCTGCCGGACATGATGCGCGGGATCACGTCGAACGGGATCAGGCGCTCGGTGGATTCGGAGTCCCCGTAGACGGCGAAGGTGATGCCGATCCGGCGGAACAGGAGCTCGGCCTCCTGGCGGCGATATTCGAGCGCCTCGGGAGGCGTCTCCTTGAGCCAGCGCGCCAGCTCCTGATAGGCGGGGCGAAGGTCCCCGCCGGGAATATTCATTTCATCAAACGCGACTGCCATAGATCCCGACTTGTCTCCGCAAGGCGTTGCGCCATGTGGCAGGTCGTCTGGCCTTGGTGAAGACCGCAACGTCCTGGCCATGCGGCAAGAGTGCATGACTTTCAGGTGGTAGCAAGGGGCGGGCCAGCGCGATAAGCATTGAGAGAGGGCATTTGCCGGGGCTAGTCGGCGGCCTGCCTGAAAAAATGGCTGAGGACTGCTTATTTCGGCAGCAAAAGCGCGTGACTTCAACGCGTTACCCCGGCAAATTCGGGACTACAGGTGAGGGACTTAAGGCATGAGCGAGATCGTCACGGCGGGCATTCTGGTCATCGGGGATGAAATCCTGTCCGGCCGAACCAAGGACAAGAATATCGGCTTCATCGCCGAATACCTGACCAATATCGGCATCGACCTGAAGGAAGTGCGGATCGTCTCCGACGACGAGGACGATATCATCGCAGCTCTGAATGCACTGCGGCATCGCTACACTTATGTCTTCACCACCGGCGGCATCGGGCCGACCCACGACGACATCACCGCCGACAGCGTCGCCAAGGCGTTCGGTGTCGGCATTGACCACCACCCCGAAGTGGTCGCCCGTTTCAGGGAGCGCTGGAGCGAGCAGGACCTCAACGAAGCCCGGCTGCGCATGGCCCGCATCCCCGATGGCGCCGAGCTGATCCAGAGCGCGACCATCCTCGCGCCCGGCTTCAAGATCGGCAATGTCATCGTCATGGCCGGGGTGCCCTCGATCATGCAGGCGATGATGGACATCGTCTCACCCAAATTAAAATCCGGTGTCCGCATGCTGTCCGAATCGGTCCGCGCCAACGCGCGGGAGGGCGATATCGGCAGCCCCTTAAGGGCCATCGCCGCCGCCCACCCCGACACCATCATCGGCAGCTATCCCTTCATGGACGAGGAGCAGAAGCCCAACACCAATCTGGTGGTGCGTTCGCGCGATGCGGATAAGCTCGCCGCAGCGATGGCGGCGGTGAAGGAAATGCTGGCGGGATTGAACGCCGCCCGGTAGCAAATGCCGGCAGACCAAAGCAGGAGACGACGATGGCTGGTGAAGCACCGGAACTGAGCGCGCAGGAGCGGGCAGGCAGGCCCTTTCCAGTGTCGTGGGACCAGTTCCACCGGGATTGCCGGGCACTGACCTGGCGGCTCAACGAGGTCGGGCCGTTCCACGCGGTGATCGCGATCACCCGCGGTGGCCTGGTGCCGGCGGCGATTGTGGCGCGCGAGCTAGGCGTGCGCGTGATCGATACGGTCTGCATCGCCAGCTACGACCATGACAAGCAGGGCGATCTCCAGGTCCTCAAGGGCATTTCCGAACAGGCGATGAAGCTTGGCGGCGGCACCGGCAAGGGGCTGTTGATTGTCGATGACCTCGTCGACACCGGCAAGACCGGCAAGCTGGTTCGCGAAATGCTGCCGGATGCGCATTTTGCCACCGTCTACGCCAAGCCGAAGGGCCGTCCGCTGGTCGACACCTTCATCACTGAGGTCTCGCAGGACACCTGGATCTTCTTCCCCTGGGACACCGCGCTGTCCTATCACCCCCCGCTTCGCGACGGTGCGGCGTGACCATCCCCGTCATTGCGAGCGAAGCGAAGCAATCCAGACTGCTTCCGTGGACGCATCTCTGGATTGCTTCGCTTCGCTCGCAATGACGCGCGGTGGGACCATGCCCCTGCAAAACCGCGTCACGCCGACCGGCGACATCATCGCAACGCCACACCGCGGAATGTTCACCGGCAATCGCGGCATCATCCATGATCCCGCGACCAAGACGCTTTTGAAGAAGCGCTGGTCGTCGCCGGCCTGGCTGACCTGCACCTGCGAATTCCGCGGCCGCCGCCGCGAGGTGATGGCGCAGCGCAGCTGGACCGAGCTGTTCTTTCTCGACGAGGCTACCGCGCTCGCCGCCGGGCATCGCCCCTGCTTCTATTGCCGCCGCGACGATGCCAATCGCTTTCGCGGCGCATGGGAGAAGGGCAACCGTGTGCACGATGTCCGCATGCACGACATCGACGCCGTGCTGCACCACGAGCGGCTCGATCACGGCAGGAAGCGGCTGCACGCCCTGCTGGTGCCGCTCGACCAATTGCCCGAGGGCGCGATGGTTCAGCAAAGCGAGGCCAGCTATCTCGTCACGCAGGGCAGGGCGCTAAAGTGGTCGCCGGCGGGATACTCTGCGGCGGAGCATTTCGCCGACGACGCAATGCTGCTCACGCCGCCGTCGACACTCCGCACGCTGCACGCCGGCTATCGACCGGTGCTGCACCCCTCAGCGCAGGCCTAAAGCGCGATGAGATTGGGTTGAATCGTCATCGCGCTTTAGCTCTTTGTTTGAGCATGATCTTTTCGGAAAACCGCTTCACACTTTTCCGGATCATGCTCTAGCGTCGAATCCTCGTCATCACCCCAGCTTCTCGCGCGCCAGCGCCGCGCCGGCGCCGAGCGCCATCAGCTTGGCTTCGGCGATCTCGCGCCGCATCGGCGCCATGCCGCAATTGGTGGTGGCCATGATGTTGCTCTTGGGCACGAATTTCGAGACAGCGTCGATCACTTGTACGACGTCCTCGGCGGTCTCCACCGTATCGCTGGCGACGTCGATGACGCCGGCCTGCACGATCTTGTTCGTCAGGAGCGCCAGCAGGTCGAGCGGCACTTTGGAATTGCGGCACTCGATTGCGACTTGCTGGATCGGGCTGGCGTCGATCGCCGGAAAGATCTGCTCGTACTGCCGCCACTGGCTGCCCAGCGTCTGCTTCCAGTCCGTGTTGGCCTTGATGCCGTAGCCGTAGCAGATGTGCACGGCGGTGGTGCAGGTGAGCCCTTGCGCGGCGCGCTCCAGCGCCTTGATCCCCCAATCGTTGACCTCGTCCATGTAGACGTTGAAAGCCGGCTCGTCGAACTGCACGAGATCGACGCCGTCGGCGGCAAGCGCCTTGGCCTCCTCGTTCAAGAGCTCGGCAAAGGCGAAGGCCATCTTGACGCGGTGGCCATAGTAACGGTCCGCAATGGTATCGATGATCGTCATTGGACCGGGCAGGGTGAATTTCAGCTTCTTCTGGGTGTGCGTCCGCGCCACGCGCGCCTCGAAGTCGTGCACCCGCCCCTTGAGCCGCAGCGGCGCGACCACCTGCGGCACCATCGCCTTGTAGCGATCCTTGCGGATGCCCATCTCGACCTTGTGGGCGAAGTCGATGCCTTCGATCTTCTCCAGGAAGCCGTGCACGAAATGCTGCCGGGCCTGCTCGCCCTCGGTGACGATGTCGATGCCGGCGTCCTCCTGGACCTTGAGCCAGATCAGCGTCGCATCGCGCTTGGCACGTAGCAGCTCGTCGCCGCCAGATTTCCAGGGCGCCCAGAGCATGTTGGGCTCGGCGAGCCATTCCGGCTTCGGCAAGGAGCCGGCGATCGTGGTTGGAAACAGCATGGCGGCCCTCCCGGCGGGTTGTTGCGCCCCTTCCTGCCATGTCTTAACGTCGAGGTACAGAACAACAAAAGTCGCCCTCTATTCCACCGCTCTCTCCCCGTCATTGCGAGGAGCCCCTGCGACGAAGCAATCCAGACTGGTTCCGCGGAAGGATTCTGGATTGCTTCGCTTCGCTCGCAATGACGAGGATGGAGCGCGACAAGACACAAGGAAACGCGCCATGATCGAATTCTTCTTCGACTGTTCCAGCCCCTGGACCTATCTCGCCTTCCATAACATCCAGCCGCTTGTGAAGGAGCTTGGGGCCGAGATCACCTGGAGACCGATCCTGGTCGGCGGCATCTTCAACACGGTCAACCCCAGCGTCTACGCGCAACGGGAGAAGCCGGTGCCGCTGAAGGCGCGCTACATGAAGAAGGATCTCGCCGACTGGGCGCGCTCGGCGGGGCTCTCGATCAAGATGCCGCCGACGGTGTTCCCAGTAAACAGTGTGAAGGCGATGCGGGGCTGCATCTGGCTCGGAAAAGACATGGTGCCGTTCGCGACATCAGTGTTCGAGGCCTATTGGGGCAGCGACAAGGACATCTCGCAGGACGCGGTGCTCGCCGAGATCTGCAGGAAAGTCGGCATCGACGAGCAGAAATTCTTTGCCGGCATCTCCGAGCAGGCGATCAAGGATCAGCTCAAGGCCAACACCGAGGAGGTCGTCGCCCGCGGCGGGTTCGGCTCGCCGACCATTTTTGTCAACAGGACCGACATGTACTTCGGCAACGACCGCCTGCCGCTGATCCGGGAGGCGCTGCTGCGCAGCAAGGCGAGCGCGGCCTGATGGTGCGCACTGTGGTCTGCCGCACGCTCGGCGCGCCCGAAACGTTGCGACTGGAAGAGTTTCCATCGCGCGCCCTGAAGCCGGGCGAGGTGCGCGTCGCGATCCGCGCTGCGGGTCTGAACTTTCCTGATGTGCTGATGACAGCGGGCGAGTATCAGCTCAAGCCCGAGCTGCCGTTCACGCCCGGCGTGGAAGCTGCCGGCGATGTGACCGAGGTCGGCGCGGAGGCGAGGGGCGTCTCCATCGGCGACAAGGTTATCGTGAAGATGCGTTACGGTGCTTTCACGGACGAAGCGGTGGTGACGCGTTCGCAACTCACGCCCATGCCGTCGACGTTCGACTACGCGGAAGCCGCGACCTATCTCGCCGGCCATGGCACCGCCTATCACGCGCTGATCGACCGCGGCCGGGTCGAGCGGGGCGAGGTGCTGCTGGTGCATGGCGCCGGCGGCGGCGTCGGCCTTGCCGCCGTCGAGATCGGCAAGATGCTGGGCGCAACCGTGATCGCGACGGCGTCCAGCGACGAGAAGCTGGCGATTGCGAAATCGCGCGGCGCCGATCATCTCGTCCGCTACGATCGCGAGCCGTTTCGCGATGCCGTCAAGCGCATCACCGACGGCCGCGGTGCCGATGTCGTGTTCGATCCCGTCGGCGGTCAGGTCTTTGAAGACTCGATGCGCTGCATGGCCTGGGGCGCACGGCTCCTGGTGATCGGCTTTACCGGCGGCATCGGTTCGGCCAAGACCAATCTCCTGCTGATCAAGGGCGCCAGCGTGCTCGGCGTCCGCGCGGGTGAAGCCGTGCGGAAAAACCCGGAGCTTGGCGAGATCAGGCTGAGGGCGCTGCTGGAATGGGCGGAGGAGGGCAAGCTGCGCCCCAACATCTCGCACCGCCTGCCGCTGGAGGATTGCGCCAAGGCGATGCGGCTGTTGCTCGACCGCAAGGCGATCGGGCGGGTGGCGCTGGTGATGGATTGACCTTCATCACTGTCATTCCGGGGCGCCCGAAGGGCGAACCCGGAATCTCGAGATCCCGGGTTCAATGCTTCGCATCGCCCCGGGATGACGCTTCGCGTCACTTGTACTCCCGTTCCGTCCACCACGGGAAATAATCCGGCATGTCGCTCGACACCTTGTTCTTGAACTGCGCCGGCCGCTTCTCCAAGAACGACACCACGCCTTCCCTCACATCGTCCGAGCGGCCGCGGGCATAGATGCCGCGGCTGTCGATCTTGTGCGCTTCCATGGGATCGTCCGCGCCCATCATGCGCCACATCATCTGGCGGATCAGCGCGACCGACACCGGCGCGGTCTTGGCGCAAAATTCCTTGGCGAGCGCGCGGGCGGTCGGCAGGAGATCGTCGGGCGCCACGACCTTGCTGACGAGGCGACCGGCGAGGGCCTCCTGGGCCGGGAAGACGCGGCCCGAATAGCACCATTCCAGCGCCTGCGAGATGCCGACGATGCGCGGCAGGAACCAGCTCGAGGCCGCCTCCGGCACAATGCCGCGCTGGGAGAACACGAAGCCGAAGCGCGCGGCCTCGGATGCGATGCGGATGTCCATCGCGAGCTGCATGGTGACGCCAATGCCGACCGCGGGACCGTTCACCGCGGCGATCACGGGCTTGAGGCACTTGAAGATGCGCAACGTCACCTGGCCGCCGCCGTCGCGCACCTGCGGGTCGCTGTAATCGACCCTACCGTCCGCGAAACGCTTGACCGGTCCGCGCCGCGCGTCGCGATCGAATGTATCGGCGCCCGACGACAGATCCGCACCCGCGCAAAAGCCGCGACCGGCGCCTGTGACGATGATGGCACGGACATTGTCGTCCTTGTCGGCGGCGTCGAACGCGTCGATCAGCTCTCCTTGCATCTGTGCGTTGAAGGCGTTGAGCTTGTCGGGCCGGTTCAGCGTGATGGTGAGGATCTGCTCGGCGACCTCGTATTTGATCGTCTGATACGCCATCGATGGTTTCCTTCCTGTCGTTCTTGAATCAATTCTGTCATTGCCGGGCTTGACCCGGCAATCCATCTTTTTTGATGACGATGGATGCGCGGGTCGAGCCCGCGCATGACGAGTTGTGCTGAGGCGCTACGTGCGTGTCGCTACTTCGCCGGCGGCCTCGGCCACGGCCTCTGAGGGCCGCGCAGGCCTTCGAACGCCTTGGCCAGGCCGAGCACGCCGATATCGTCGAAGCGGCGGCCGACGATCTGCACGCCGATGGGAAAACCGCTGGCGTCGAAGCCGCCATTGATGGTGAGGGCCGGGTTCTCCGACATATTCCACGGCACGGTAAAGGCGATGTGTTCGAACGGCCGCATCGGATCGTTGGTGGGCGAGGCCCAGTCAGCCGGGTAGTTCACGTTCGGCGCCGTCGGCGAAATCACATAGTCGAGCTCGCAGAACAGTTTTGACGCCGCCGCGCGGATCGCCATGGTCTGGTTGAAGCCTCTGACAACATCGACGCCCGATAGCTTTGCGCCTGAAGCGCCCCATTTGAAAATGTAGGGCAGCACCTTTGCCTGGTCGGCCGGCGTCAGTTTCGACAGATCGTCCCACATCCGCGCGCGCCAGAAATTGTCGAGGCCGTCGAGCATCTCGCGCGTCAAGATGCCGTTGACCTCGGTGACGACGCTGCCTGCGGATTCGAATGCCTTTGCGGCCGTCACCGCGACCTCGCGGACGGCCCTTTCCGCCGGCAGGCCGACGCCGGCATCGAGCATCAGGCCGATGCGCAATTTGCGCGGCGACTTCTCAAGTCCCTTCCAGTTCAGCGGCTCCGCCGGCAGGCTCATGCCGTCGCGCCGATCGGGCTTGGCGATCACGCTCATCATCAGCGCGCAATCATCGACCGTGCGGGTCATCGGGCCGGCGACGCGGCCGACATAGGGGGGATCGATCGGCACGCGGCCAAAGCTCGGCTTCAACCCGACAAGGCCACACCAAGCGGCGGGTAACCGCACCGAGCCGCCGATATCGGTGCCGAGATGCAGGGGGCCATAGCCCGCTGCGGCGGCCGCACCTGCGCCCGCGCTGGAGCCGCCCGGATTCTTGGAGAGGTCCCAGGGATTGCGCGCCAGCGCATGGAACGAAGAGAGCCCCGAAGACAGCATGCCGTAATCGGGCATGGTGGTCTTGGCGAAGATGATGCTGCCTGCCTCACGCAAGCGCGCGGCGGGCGGCGCGTCCTTCTCGGCCGGCACCAGCTTGACGCTCGCAGCGCCCAGCGGCACCGGCACGCCCTTGGTCGCGATGTTGTCCTTGATCGTGACAGGCACGCCGTCGAGCGGGCCTGACGGCTCGCCTCCGGTCCAGCGCGCGGTCGAGGCTTTTGCGGCCTCGCGCGCGCTGTCAGGATCGAACGCATAGAGCGCCTTCAGATGCGGCTCCCACGCAGCGACATGCGCGAGCAGATCCTCCAGCACCTCGCTTGGCGAGAATTGTTTTGCCCGATAGCCCGCGATCAGATCGACCGCGGAGAGATCGTGCAGCGAGGTGATCGCATCCTCAGCACTCTTCTTCTGCATTGCTAACCGACCGGCATGCGCGTTTCGACGATCCGGGCGAACATGCTGGCGCCGATCGGCAGGATCTTGTCGTCGAGCACGAAGCCGGGATTGTGCACGGGCACGGAGCCGTCATGGCCGACCCAGAAATAGGCGCCGGGAATGGTCTCCAGCATGTCGGCAAAATCCTCGCTGCCCATCTTCGGCTGGCTGCGGGTGATCACCTTGGCGGGGTCGACCACGGTGCGCGCGACCTCCTCGACCACCTTGGACTGCTCGACCTGGTTGACCAGCACGTTGAAGGTGTCGCGGATGTCGACGTCGATCACGCAATTATAGGCGCTGGCGATGCCGGCGCAGATGGTGCGGATGCGTTCGCTGACGAGAGTGCGGACTTCCTTCGAGAAGGTGCGGATGGTGCCGCACAGATGCGCATCGCCGGGAATGACGTTGTAGGCGGAGCCGGCATGGATCTGGGTGATCGACACGACGGCGGCCTGGAGCGGCTCGACGTTGCGGCTGACGATGGTCTGGATCGCCTGCGCCAGCGTGGTCGCGATGATCACCGCGTCCTTGGAGCGCTCGGGCATCGCGCCATGCGCGCCATAGCCGGTGATGCGGAGATCGAAGAAATCGGCGCTGGCCATGGCCGGGCCCGGCAGGATCGCGATCTCGCCGTGGTTGAGATCGGGCGCGTTGTGCAGGCCGTAGAGCTCGTCGCACGGAAACTTCTCGAACAGGCCGTCCTTGATCATGGCGCGGGCGCCGCCGAGGCCTTCCTCGGCCGGCTGGAAGATCAGGTGCACGGTGCCGTCGAAATTCCGTGTCTCGGCGAGATAGCGCGCGGTGCCGAGCAGCATGGTGGTGTGGCCGTCATGGCCGCAGCCGTGGAAACGGCCGGGGATTTTCGAGCTCCATTTCAGATTGGTGTTCTCTTCCATCGGCAGCGCGTCCATGTCGGCGCGCAGGCCAATGCGCTTGCTGCCCGAACCCTTGCCCTTGATGACGCCGATCACGCCGGTGCCGCCGAGACCGCGATGCACCTCGATGCCCCAGCTTGCCAGCTTGTCGGCGACGATGCCGGACGTCCGCACCTCCTCGAAGCCGATCTCGGGATGGGCGTGGAGGTCGCGCCTGATAGCGGTCAGTTCGTCGGCATAGCCGTCGATGCGGTCGATGGTGGGCATGTGGTCCTTTTCCGTCAGCGAGTGGAAGCGCGCGACGTTAGCCCCGCCTTCGCGGCAAGGGCAAGCAACGAGACAATCGCGCCACGCATGGGCTCAAGCTGTTTTGGGAATGCTTGCCGCGCACACCGTCATTGCGAGCGCAGCGAAGCAATCCAGGATCGCTCTGCGGAAACCGTCTGGATTGCTTCGCTGCGCTCGCAATGACGCGGGGAGAGAGTTTAGGCGCTCGCTCCCACGCCCTCCGACACCGGCCGGAAATTCGCAAAATCCCAGTGGCGGCCCGGGGCGGCATCCAGCAGTGCCCTGGTGTAGGCCTCCTGCGGATGCGTCAGCACCTCTGCGGCAGGACCCTGTTCGACCACGCGGCCATGCTGCATCACCACGACCTCGTCGCAGATTTGCGCGGCGACGCGCAAATCATGGGTGATGAACAGGATGGCGATGCCGAGCCGCTTCTGGATCTCGTCGAGCAGGTCCAGCACCTGGGCCTGCACCGAGACGTCGAGCGCGGAGACCGCTTCATCCGCGACCAGCACGTCAGGGTCGAGCGCAAGCGCCCGCGCAATCGCGATGCGCTGGCGCTGGCCGCCGGAGAATTGGTGCGGATAGCGCGAGACGGCGTCGGCGGGGAGGCCGACCAGCTCGAGCAGCTCGCGGGCACGCTTCATGGCGTTCGCATGCGAGACGCCGTAATTGATCGGGCCTTCCGCGATGCTCTCGCCGACGCTGACGCGTGGATTGAGCGAGCGATAAGGATCCTGGAACACGATCTGGATCTTCTGCCGGTGCGGCTGCAGCAGCCGGCGCGAGATGTCGGAGATCTCGCGGCCGGCGAGGCGCACGCCGCCCGAGGTCGGGTCGATCAGGCGGACGATGCAGCGCGCCACCGTCGACTTGCCCGAGCCGCTCTCGCCGACGATGCCGAGGGTGCGACCCTTGCGCAGCGTCAGCGTCACCTTGTCGGCGGCGACGACCTCGCGGCCTTTGCCGAAGAAGGCGCGCTCCTTGTAGACCTTGCTGAGATCGTTGGCCTCGAGCACGACGGGCTCACGGCTGTCCTCACGCGGCGGCCGTGGCACCAGGCTCGGCACGGAGGCCAGCAAATTGCGGGTGTATTCCATCGTGGGATTGCGCAGCACGGTGTCGAGCGGGCCGGTCTCGACCAGCCGGCCCTGCCGCATCACCGCGACGCGGTCGGCGATCTCAGCGACCACGCCCATGTCATGGGTGATGAACAGCACCGCGGTGCCGTGATCGCGCTGCAGCTCGCGGATCAGCGACAGGATCTGCTTCTGCGTGGTGACGTCGAGCGCGGTGGTCGGCTCGTCCGCAATCAGCAGCTTCGGTTCCAGCACCAGCGCCATCGCAATCATGATGCGCTGGCGCTGGCCGCCGGAGAGCCGGTGCGGGTAGGAGGCGAAGATGCGCTCGACCTGGGGCAGGTGGACCTGCTCCATCATGTCGAGGATGCGCCGCTTGCGTGCCCTGGCGTCGAGCCTGGTGTGGGCGCGCAGCACCTCGTCGATCTGGCGGCCGACCGGCACGACAGGATTGAGCGCGGTCATCGGCTCCTGGAAGATCATCGCCATCTTGGTGGCGCGCAGCTGACGCAGGCGGCGATCGGTCGCGGTGAGGATTTCCTCGCCGACGAGCTTCACGCTGCCGCCTGATGGAACCAGCGTGCCCTTCGGCAGCAGGCCCATCGTGGTGAGCGAGGTCACCGACTTGCCCGAGCCGCTTTCGCCGACGAGGCACAGCGTCTCGCCTTCGTGGACCTTTATCGAGATGCCGTCGATGATCTTCGGCCCGCCCGTTTTCTTGCCGACGGAGACGACGAGATTGTTGATGTCGAGGATGGTGTTGGTCACGTCATTTCTCTCCGCCGTCATTCCGGGGCGCGCGTAGCGCGAACCCGGAATCCATCGGGCCGCAACTCAAGAGGTGAAATGGATTCCGGGTTCGCGACTTCGTCGCGCCCCGGAATGACAGCGTCATTCCCATCACTTCCCCTCCCGCTGCTTCATGCGGGGATCGAGGGCGTCGCGGGCGGCGTCGCCGATCAAATTGATGCTGAGGATGGCGATCGAGAGCAAAAGGCCCGGCCAGAAGATCAGCGTCGGCTTGAGCTGAAAGTACTGCCGGCCCTCGGCCATGATGTTGCCCCAGGTCGGCGTCTCCGGCGAGATGCCGGCGCCGAGGAAAGAGAGGATGGCCTCGGTGAGGATGGCGGAGGCGCAGACATAGGTGCCCTGGACGATCAGCGGCGCGATCGTGTTCGGCATCAGATGCCGCCACATGATTTTCGGCAAGGACGAGCCGACCGAGATCGCGGCCTCCACATAGGGCTCCTCGCGCGCGGACAGCACGACCGAGCGCACCAGGCGTGCGACGCGCGGGATCTCGGGGATGGTGATCGCGACCAGCACGGTCCAGATGCTCGCGCCCGACAGCGAGACCACGGCGATCGCGAGCAGGATGCTCGGCATCGCCATCAGGCCATCCATGACGCGCATCATCACGGAATCGACCAGCTTGAAGAAGCCGGAGACGAGACCGATCGCGAGCCCGATGGCGATCGAGAGGATCGCCGAGCCGATCCCGATCAGGAGCGAGATGCGGCCGCCATAGATGACGCGCGACAGCAGGTCGCGGCCATAGGCATCGGTGCCGAGCAGGAATTGCGCCGACGCCGGCTTGAGGCGCAGCGAGGGCGCAAGCTGGATCGGATCATGCGGCGCGATCAGCGGCGCCAGGATCGAGATCAGCACGATCAGCGCAAGGCAGATCGTGGCCGTCGCGATGATCGGCGTCGAGGTGAGGAATCCGAGGCGCGGCCGCAGCGGCGACGTGATCGGAATCGAGGACTGCGGAAGGCTATCGACCGTCATCGTTGTTCTTGTCCTTAGCCTTAGTAGCGGATGCGAGGATCGAGCAGCGTGTAGGCGACGTCGATCAGCAGGTTGACGACGACGTAGATCAGCGAGGTCAGCAGGATCATCGCCTGGATCACCGGATAGTCGCGCGCCAGCACCGCATCGACGGTGAGGCGGCCGATGCCGGGAATGTTGAACACGCTCTCGGTGACGACGACGCCGGAGATCAGCAGCGCAAAGCCGGTGCCGATCACGGTGATCACGGGCACGGCGGCGTTGCGCAACGCGTGCCGCAGCATCACCGCGACCTCGTTGATGCCCTTGGCGCGCGCCGTGCGCACATAGTCTTCGCCCAGCACATCGAGCATGGCCGCGCGCGTCATGCGCGCGATCAGCGCGATGTAGATGAAGGAGAGCGCGCAGGTCGGCAGGATGATGCGCTCGAAGAACGGCCCGAATCCCGCGCTGATGCTCTTGAAGCCCTGCACCGGCACCCAGCGCAGGTCGATCGCGAAGACTTCGATCAGGAGATAGCCGACCACGAACACCGGCACCGAGAAGCCGAGCACCGACAGACCCATCACGAAGCGGTCGATCCAGGTGCCGTGCTTCCAGGCTGCGATGACGCCGAGCGGCACTGCGACGATGACGGCGAGGATGATGGTCGACAGCGCGATCGAGATCGACGGCTCGACGCGCTGGCCGATCATCTTCATGACAGGCAGGTTGGAGATCAGCGAGGTGCCGAGATCGCCATGCAGCAGCTTGTTCACCCAGGTGATGAACTGCACGATCAGGGGCTCGTTGAGGCCGAGCGAGGTGCGGATGCGCTCCAGCCGCTCCGGCGTCGCATTGTCGCCGGCGAGGATCGCGGCGGGATCGCCGGGCGTCAGCCGCAGCAGCAGGAACACGAAAAGCGCGACGACGCCCATCACGGGCACGGCGGCGAAGATTCGGCGAAGGAGATATCCGAGCAAGTTGGATCCGTCAGATGAGAGTCAAATCGTCGGCAACGGTCATGGCCCGTTCTGCCATCAGCCTAACATTTCAGCAATTCCCGTGCCATCAAGGCCACAGATTTCGCAGTGCGGCCACGTGTTTGACGCTGGTCCCGTAGGGTGGGCAAAGCGGAGCGTGCCCACGACCTTTTTCGATTGGAGACCGATGGTGGGCACGGCGCAAGCGCGCCTTTGCCCACCCTACAGGACGGCGTCTGGATCACTCCAGCGTCGCCAGCAGTCCCGCCATCAACCGGCCGCGATCAACCAGGCTCTCGACCTCGATATACTCCTCCAGCGTGTGGGCATTGCCGCCGCGCACGCCAAGCCCGTCGAGCGTCGGAATGCCCATCGCGCCGGTGAAGTTACCGTCGGATCCGCCGCCGGAACTCGCATGGGGTAGCTCCGCGCCGAGAGATTTGGCGATGCCGCGCGCCTTTTCATACAGCGCCAGGGTGCCGGCATCCGGCTCCCACACCGGCCGCGTCACGCCGCGCGTCACCTTGAAGGTGACGTCATTGGTGGTGCCCGACAGCGCCAGCATGCGTTCGACGCCGCGGTCGAGATCGGCCTGGCGCTTGGCCATCGACAGCGCTTCGCCGGTGGCGGTCGTGGCAACGCAATTCACCCATTGCCCGCCATGCACGATGCCGACCGAGAAGGTGCAGTCCTCGGTCGTCATCGCGTCGATCGCAAGAATCTGCCGCGCCATCTCGCGGATGGCGGAACGTCCGGCCGACAAGGTCGCGCCGGCATGGCTCGGCCGTCCGGTCGCTTCCAGATTGAAGCGCGCGATGGCGTAACGTCCGGTGGTGACGCCGTTGTCGGCGCGGCCGGGCTCGGGCACCAGCACATATTTGTTGCGCGCGGCTTCCGCCTCGATGAGGTCGCGTGTCGAGGGCGTGCCGACTTCCTCGTCCGGCGTGAACAGGATGGTGATCGGCAGCGGCGTGGTGAACGACGCGCGCGCCAGCTGCCGGATCGCTTCCAGCGACAGGTAGTTGCCGCCCTTCATGTCGAAGATGCCGGGGCCGTAGCAGCGGTTGCCCTCGCGCCGCCACTTCAACTTCTCGATGGTGCCGACCGGGTGGACCGTATCCATGTGTCCGGCGATCAGGATGCCCGGCTCGCCCTGCCTCGGATGGGGAAAACGCGCGCGAACGGCGCCGCCGAAGCCCTGACGGCCGGCGATGCGTTCGATGGTCGCACCCATGATCGCCATATCGCGCGCCGCGATATCGAGCATGCGGTTCACCGCGCTCGCATCCCAGGTCGGGCTCTCGCATTCCACCCAGGTGCGCAGGCCCTCGAGCATGGCCTCGGAATCGAAGGGAAGATTGGCTGGATTCATCTTGATGTCTCTCAGGCTTCGAAAGATGGAACGCTCATTGCAAGGTGCAGGCGAGACGAGCAGGCAGGACTGGCGGAGTTGAGTTGTAGAGCCAATCCGGTCTTTGTGGAGCCCGCAGCTGCGCCGCAAGGGCCTGCACCGAAACCGGATTGACGCGCTCAAGACTGTCTGCAAGTCTCGAAAAGACAAAGGCATTGCATGAGGTTAGTTCGCCTAAAGAACGCACCGAATGCTCAACCAATAATCCGCCTTTGAACAGTTTCACGTCAGGAGAAACTTTATATGTTCCACTTGATGCGCATGGGGCGTCGCGCGTTCGCCTCCAAGCTTGCGCTGTCGGTCCTCGCGCTTTCGACCGCACTGGCCTCGCCAGTGCTTGCGGCCGGCAAGACCATCACCGCGGTGATGCATTCGGATCTGCGCATCATCGATCCGATCTTCACCACCGCCTACATCACGCGTGACCATGGCTACATGGTTTACGACACGCTGATCACGACGGATGCGAACTTCAAGATCCAGCCGCAGATGGCGGACTGGAAGATCTCCGACGACAAGCTCACCTACACCTTCACGCTGCGCGACGGCCTGAAGTGGCATGACGGCACGCCGGTGACGGCGGAAGACTGCGTCGCCTCGCTGAAGCGCTGGGCCGCCGTCGACGGCATGGGCCAGAAGCTGATGGATTTCACCGCCAGCATCGAGGCGACCGATGCCAAGACCATCACGCTGAAGCTGAAGGAGCCCTACGGTCTCGTTCTCGAGTCGATCGGCAAGCCGTCCTCGCGCGTGCCGTTCATGATGCCGAAGCGGCTCGCCGAGACGCCTCCGGACAAGCAGATCCCCGAGCAGATCGGCTCCGGCCCGTTCAAGTTCGTGCAGGGCGAATTCCAGCCCGGCGTAAAGGCCGTCTACGAGAAGAATCCGGATTACGTGCCGCGCAAGGAGCCGGCGAGCTGGACCGCTGGCGGCAAGGTGGTGAAGGTCGACCGGGTCGAATGGATCACCATGCCGGACCCGCAGACCGCGGTGAACGCGCTGCAATCGGGCGACATCGATTTCATGGAAGTGCCGCCGTGGGATCTCTTGCCCGTGCTTGAAGGCAATCCCGACCTCAAGGTCGAGACGCTGAACAAGTTCGGCTATCAGACGCTCGGCCGCATGAACTTCCTCTATCCGCCCTTCGACAATCCGAAGATCCGCCGCGCCGCGCTGCTGGCGATGAACCAGAAGGACGTGCTCGACGCGCTCGTCGGCAATCCCAAATATTACAAGATCTGCGGCGCCTTCTTCATCTGCGACACGCCGTTCGCGACCGATGTCGGCTCGGAATCGCTGGTCAAGGGCAACGGCATGGCGGAAGCCAAGAAGCTGCTCGCTGAATCCGGTTATGACGGCACACCCGTCGTCGTCATGGTGCCCGGCGACGTCGTGACGCTGAAGGCGCAGCCGACGGTCGCGGTGCAGCTGCTCCGCGAAGCCGGCTTCAAGGTCGATGCGCAGGCGACCGACTGGCAGACGGTGGTGAGCCGCCGGGCAAGCCAGAAGCCCCCGAAGGAGGGCGGCTGGAACATGTTCTTCACCAACTGGGTCAGCGCCGACGTGTCCAACCCGATCTCCAATCTCTCGATCGGCGGCCAGGGCAAGAAGGGCGGCTGGTTCGGTTGGGCGGAGGACGCCAAGATCGAGCAGCTCAAAAACGACTTCGTCCACGCTGCCTCGCTCGACGATCAGAAGAAGATCGCGACCGAGATCCAGAAGGAAGCCTATGACCAGGTGATCTACATTCCGCTCGGCCAGTATCTGGCGCCGAGCGCCTGGCGGAAGTCGCTGTCCGGCGTGCTCGACGGTCCGGCAACGCCGGTGTTCTGGAACATCGACAAGTCGGAGTAACGTAGGCAAGGGATGAGGCGCGTCCTGCACCTTCATCCCATCAACACGCGGCGCCGCTGTCATGAGCGGCGCCGTTGTCTTTTGCCGTTACACGTCTTTTGCCGTACGCCTTCGGCGAGAGCCATCGCTTAAAGCAGCGCCTTTAACTCTTCCCCATTTCCAATTGTTGCTATTTGTTTCCAATATGAAGTAAGTGATTTGCCGCCCAATACTGCTTGCTTCCTTTTGATTTGAGTCTCGTGCCGATCGATTTTGCATTCCAGGCGATGGCCGAACGATCGGATCGCGCGCCGGCGCGCTGGCGGCGCCCATTGCTGCGCTGGCTCGATGGTGTGGAGGCGGGTTGGGCCGTGCCGCTTCTCATTGCGTGCTTCGTCGCAAGCTGGACGCTTTATCTTGCCATCGCCTATGCCGGTGGCGGCCTGCACCCGGATACGCTCGAGGCCTGGACGCTGGGGCGGAATTTCGCCTTCGGCTATCACAAGCATCCGCCGTTGATGGGATGGGTCGCCGCAAGCTGGACCTTGATCTTCCCGGTCAGCGACGTGTCGCTGCAGCTGATGGCGATGGTGAATGCCGGGCTCGCGCTGTTCTTCGTCGACTGTATCGCGCGGCAATTCGTCACCGGGCACAAGCGCATCCTGGTGCTGCTGCTGTTGATGCTGACGCCGGCCTATCAATTCCACGCCCAGCGCTTCAACGCCAACGCCGTGCTGCTGGCGACCTGGCCGCTGGCTACATGGTGTTTCCTGCGCGCGTTCGAAACACGGTCCGTGTTCTGGGCGGTCGCGGCCGGATGCGCCACGGCGCTCGCCATGGTCGGCAAGTATTACTCGATCTTCCTGGTCGCGAGCTTTGCATTGGCTGCGCTCGCGCACCCGGCGCGTCGCGACTATCTCACCTCGGCCTCGCCCTGGATCTCGGTCGCGACAGGGTTCGCGGTGCTGTCGCCGCACATCTACTGGCTTGCGACCACGGGGGCGTCGACCTTCGACTACGCGCTGGCCCATGCCAACGGCAATGCCCTCAGTTCGATCGATGAAGTGAAGAATTTCCTGCTTGGGCTGATCGCGGCCATCAGCGTTGCGGCCGTGATCTGGGTGCTGATATCAGGCACGCGCCTGAAGCAGTTTCCGGCCGACTTCGTTGCGATGAGCTCCGGCCTTCGGTTGCTGTTCTACGTCGCCATCGGCACCATCGCTCTGCCGGTGCCGACCTCGCTCGCGATGGGCACCGATCTGCCGTCGCTATGGGCTTTGCAGGGGCTGTTCCTGTTCGTCGTGCTCATCGTCTGCGGCGCCCGCTACCCGATTGAGCGCTTCTACACCGTCAACGTCACGGTCATTGTTGCAGGTGTCGCGTTGGTCGCCGTCCTGGTCGCGGCTCCCATCCATGCCGCCTATCGCAATGTCAACGGCTACGAGGAGGCGCGGAATCTTTACGCGCAAGCCGCAAGCGAGCTCACCCGGCAATGGCACGAGCTGACCGGCGAATCGCTCAGGGCCGTCAATGGCGACGATTCACTCGCCTTCGCCACAGCCTTTTACAGTCCCGATCATCCGCACTACGCGCGGCCGTTCGAGCATCAGTACGATTGGGGGCTGCCGCGCAAGACGACGCTGGATCGCGGCTGGGCCGCACTCTGCTTCAAGGGCCAGGATTATTGCGGTCGCTGGATGGAATGGGTGTCCTCGCGCGCCGGGACCTTCGTCCGGCGGGAGTTCACCGTGCAGGCCTCGCTGTGGGGCCGGCCCGGCCTGTCTCGGGATGTGGTCGTGTTGATGGTGCCGCCACGCGCGAGCGGTGAGGCACCGCCCGAGATTTCCGCAGAGGAGTTTGGTGCGAGCAAGCGCAGTCCCGACTAGAGCCTCTCAGCAGTGGCTGTCGCGGACCTGCTCGAGCCCCTCGCTGGCGAAGGGCGGGTCGACTGCGGCTTGTTCAGCGGGCGACGCCACGGGTGCGGTGTGCTCCCGGTTCGACTCGTGACGTTCGTCATGCTGTTCCAGTTCCATTGAAGCCTCTCGAATTGCTGCAGGACAACATCGAGACGGCTTCGAAGTTCCTCACACGATCGGGCGATGATGCGGCTTGAACAGCCGTCCCTTCTCCACGACGAGCACGATCGCGAGCGCGGCGAGCGTCGACAGGAAGAAGCCGGTCGAGAACGGCAGCAACGTGCCGTCAAAGCTCTGGCCGATCGCGGTGCCGACTGCGATGCCGATCAGCGTCGTGATCGAGCCGTAGAGCGAGGAGGCGGTCCCGGCGATGTGGCCCTGCGGCTCCATCGCGAGCGCGGTGAAATTGGCAACCATCATGCCGAACGAGAACATCATCAGCGCCGACAGCACCATGAACAGGGGCAGCGGCAGCACGCCGAGAATCTCGGTCAGCAGCATGACGCCCGCGACCGCAGCATAGAGCGAGAGCGCGCCGTGCGAGATCACGCGCATGCCGAGCCGCCCGACCAGCTTGGAATTGAGAAACCCTGCAACGGCGGTGCCGGCCGCGATCGTGGCGAAGGCGAGCGGGAAGTAATGGCCGAGATGATAGATGCCGGTGAAGACCTGCTGCGCGGAAAACACGAAAGCGAACAGCGCGCCCATGACGCTGCCGGCCGCCGCCGCATAGCCGATGGTCTGGCGGTTGGTGACGGTCTGGCGGAACGCCGAGAGCACGTCGGCAGGGGCGAGCGACCTGCGCTCCGTCTCGGGCAGCGTCTCCGGAAGCCGCCACACGCTCCATGCCAGCGCGATGACGCCGTACAGCATCAGCACGACGAAGATGCCGCGCCAATGCGTCATGAGCAGCACCGCCTGTCCGAACGATGGTGCGATCACGGGCACGGCGATGAAGATCATCATCGCAAGCGACATCACGCTGGCCATGCGGCGGCCGGCATAGCAGTCACGCACGATCGAGGTCGCGATCACGCGTGTCGCCGAAGTGCCGAGCCCCTGGAGCGCGCGGGCCAGCAACAGTGTCTCGAAGGTGGGTGCGGCCACCGCCAGCACGCTCGCCACCGCATAAACAGCCATGCCGCCGAGCAGCACCGGCCGGCGTCCGAACCGGTCCGACAGCGGGCCCATGATGAACTGGCCGGCGCCGAAGCCGATCAGGAAGGTCGACAGCACGAGCTGGAGATGGTTGGCGTTGGGAATGCTGAAGGCGGCCCCGATATTGGGCAGCGCGGGCAGCATCATGTCCATCGCGAGCGGATTCAGCGCCATGATGGACGCGATCACGATGACAAATTCGGGAAAACCCATCGGACGGTGTCCCGAGGACACCCATTCGTCGGCATTGACGTCGGACAAGCAGTTCACCTCTGATTTCAGAGGCCATATCTAAAGCCCATGCTGCGTCGCACAACCCATGTTTTGGGATGGCTGTCCGGCGGGCAGGGAAACTGACAACCAGACGGACAATAAATGGTGAAGACGGCGCGGGTGGCTGCGGCCGGCGTCAGCGCGGGCGCCGGGCCCGCTCGACGAGGTCCAGCTCCATCAGGCCGGCGGTCTCGACATAATCGAGATCGCGATGGACCAGCCTCAGATTGAGCTGCCGTCCGCTGCCGAAGTTGGAAACCAGGGATTCACCATAACAGCGGCGACAACCGTCTGGGGAGATGAATCGGCAACACTATGCTGTCCACTGTGTGCTGACTGGACGCCGGATCAGGCGCCGGAGAACTCGAGCAGCAGACAGGTTTTGCGGTGTCCGACGTCACAGGTGCGACACGATGGTTCGGACCGTCGGCCGACACGGCGGCGAAGCGGAATGTCTGGCTTGGTTCGCTGATCGCGATCGTCACCCTGCTGGCGCTCTACAATCTTGCCAACGACACGGCGCTGGGTACGGGCTACGGCTGGGACGCCCGCGTCAATTGTGCGGCAGTCGATGCGCATGTCGCGGGGCTCGACCCCTATTTCGTCAAGAACCTGAAGGGCACCTCCTACTCCTATCCCTATCTCCCGGCGACCCTCGACGCGTTCCGTCCGTTCTGCGCAGGCGGCCTTCTGGTCGATCACTACAGGGGCCTCTATCTGGTCCTCGCGGCGCTCTGCGGCTTGCTCCTTCCTGGACTACGCAGCTCGCGTGCCTGTTTGCGCGATGTCGGCCTCAAGGTCCTCTGTGCGCTCGGTGCATTCGTTGGTTTCGAATGGGTGCTGGCTTCCGGCAATTTTGCGGTTCTGGGCGGCGTCTTGACGGCGGTCGCGCTGGCGCTGTTGCTCCATGCGGGAGTGGGTGACAACAGGCGCTTCAAGATGCGCGCCGCCGGCGCTGCGCTGCTCGGTCTTGTCATGTCGTTCAAGCTGGTGTTCTGCCCCGTCCTGGCTGCAGTTTACTTCCTGCCGCTGCGACGGGCCCGGAAACTCGCTCTTCTCGCGGTGGCCGGCTTCGGTTTCGTGCTACCGATCCTGATCTCGGTGGTGTTCTATCCGGAGCTGTTCGCGAGCTGGCTGCTCGCGATTAAGGGACAGATTCCGAACCAGCATTCGGTCCATCTGGAGGAGATCAATCCATCGCTGCTTCTGGTTGCGCGGAAACTCATGGACCATATCGGGCTCGCGGACGATAGGCCGATCGAGTTCGCGATCTACGCGCTTGCCGCATGCGCGCTCGTGATCGCACCGTTTGTCCTGGTGTTGCTGCGCGCGCTCGGGATTGGAATTGCCGCCGTGAGAGCATCATTCCTGGCAGAGCTGGACCGCTGGCTGATCAATCACCCGCAAGCGGCCATGCGCGTCACCGTGCTTGCGATGTTCGCGCTCTATCTGTGCTCGCCGCGCATCAAGGAATATGCCTTCTTCGAGCTGGCGCTCTATCTTGCCGTCCTCGTCGTCGATCTTTCGACGCCGGCGCTCGCCATGGTCTTGACCGTCGCCATAGCCATCCCCGCGCTGGCATCGATTGCCGGCATTGCGTTCGAGGGCAGCTTCGCTCTGCTCGCCATCGCGCTGGTTTGCTTTTGGACCATGCTGTTCGATTTTCACGGCATGCCGGCGCGCGACGATCGGGAAGAGTTGGTGCCATGAACAGCGGCGGTGCTACATCCATCGCCGCCACGGGGCGGCCACATGCGACAGGCGCGCCAGGCGCGAACTGGCTGACCCGCCTCATCGTGATCACGGCCATGCTGGTTGCTGCCGCCACCGCGATCTATCTCGGCATGGACGAGACCTTCGGCTGGGACGCGCGGGTGAACTGCGCCGCCGTCGATGCGTATATCGCCGGGCTTGATCCCTATTTCATCAAGAACCTCAAGGACACGAAGTATTCCTATCCCTATCTGCCCGTGACGCTGGACGCGTTTCGTCCGCTCTGTGCCGGCGGCGTCCTGGTTGCCCACTACAAGGCCATCTATGTCGTTCTTGCCATCCTGTGCGCGTTGGCGTTGCCCGGCCTCGGCGGGAGCCGCCGAAGCCTCCGCGATAGCGCGTTACGGCTCATCTTCGTGCTGGGCGGATTCGTTGGGCTGGAATGGATTCTGGCGACCGGCAATTTTGCGATTCTGAGCGGCCTGCTGACCTCGGTGGCGTTGGCGCTGTTGCTGCGTCCGGCCCGCTGCAACGGGCAGGGGAACAAGAGCTTGCTGCTGCAATTTGCCGGGGCTGCGCTGCTCGGCCTTTTGACCTCGTTCAAGCTGGTCTACTGTCCGATCCTCGCTGCGCTCTATCTCTTGCCGCTGCGGCGTTCGCGCAAGCTGTTGCTGATTGCGGTTGCGGCCGGCGCGTTCGCGCTGCCGATTCTGATCTCGGCGGTGTTTTACGCGAACCTGTTTCCGAGCTGGCTGAGCGCGATCTCCGGCCAGATCCCGGGGCAACATTCGCCAGGTAACGACGTCAATCCGTCGCTCCTGTTCCTCGCGCTCACTCTCGCGGACCATCTCGGACTCGTCGGCAGCAAGCTGGTCGTCGCCTTGCTTTATGGCTTCGCTGCGGTGGCGCTCGTGATCGCGCCGTTCGCCGTTACGGTCTGGCGCATGGTTGCTGCGCGCCGGCCGGCCGACGCAAGATCAGCCTTGAAGGGGTTCGACCGCTGGCTGATTGAGCATCCCGTCGCGGCCATGCGCCTCGTCGTGCTGGCGATGTATGCGCTCTACCTCTGCGCGCCGCGGCTGAAGGAATATGCCTTCTTCGATGTCGCGCTCTACGCCGCCATTCTCGTTGTCGATCTTCCCACGGTCGGGCTTGCCGTGGTCCTGACGATCGCGATCGGCCTCCCGGCGCTGGCGTCGATCACGGGTTATGTCTTCATAGATGGCTTTGATCAGCTGGGAATCGCGCTCGTGTGCTTCTGGATCATGCTGCAGGCGCAGCCGGCAAAGCCGGAGCAGGTGGTGCGGGCAGCCGGAATCGAACCGGCACAGCGCTTGCGCGCCGAGGGATTTTAAGTCCCTTGCGTCTACCAATTCCGCCATGCCCGCATGATTGATCTATAACGATGTTTCGGCGCGGAGGGCAACCCGTTCGACGGAAAAACCCTCCGGTTAGACACAGGTTCACCCATTTGCTGTTCTTGCGGGCGCGATAGCGCACTGCTGTCGAAATTGGTCTGCCCGCGCAGGCCGACGTTGCGCGCCAGCAATCAAGCGCCAGGCAGTCGAACGCGTAGAGCTGCGCCTTGTCGTTGTGCCGGTTTGATTGGCGAGCGTCGAAGTCCCGATAGGTAGCGTCGTCCCCTGTTTGGCGTACGGCCTGCGCGTCGAATACACGTCAACGTGATGCGGCTCGTTTACCACCGTACCAGCGGCAGGATGGCGCTCGCCCAAGGGTTGCGGCAGAAGCCGCGCCGGAATGCAGGATTTGGAATGCAATGAAAGTGTTTGTTGTGGGCGTGGCTCTCTTCGCCCTGGTTACGTGTTTGGTGGTGATCGAGATCAGGGCTGCGAGCAAAGAGGACTGCACACCAATCGAAATCGGGCACGTTCTAAAGACGGGGTGCTAGGGCGAGATCGGTGCCGGCTGCGCCGACAATGTGCCGGGCTGTTTTCGGATCGTGCTGAATTTTAAATCCCTTGCGTCCACCAATTCCGCCATGCCGCTTGATCCAACGAGATCAAACATTTAAGCCCCGTCCAGCCGTCTGGAATTGGCGCTTCGGCCGCACAGGGGGCTTCCTTGAGCGAGCCGGGGCACAAGGCAAAGCCTCAATCCGGACATCTGGCCCTGCTTTAGGCATTCTCAATTCACGAAGGACTATTTTGCGACCCATGCCTGCTTCGCCTTTCTCTTCCTTGCGCGCGCCCTGCGCGGTTGCCGCGCTGGTCGTGGCCGGCTTCGCGCTATCAGGCTGTGCCGGCATGAGCGAGACCATCGCTCCGGCCTTCGCCGATCCCGCCAAATACGAATTGTACGACTGCAAGCAGCTCGAGGCGGAGCGCAAGTTGCTCGCCACCCGTACCGCGGATTTGCAGAGGCTGATGGACAAGGCCGAGACCGGGACCGGTGGCGCTGTGGTGTCCGAGCTGGCCTATCGCAATGACTACGTCGCGGTCCGCGGCTCGGCGCAGCTGGCCGAAGACGCCTGGCGCCGCAACCGGTGCCGGGAAACGCCGCCCAATATGACGCCGGCGACCACCGCACCTCAGCGGCCGGACATCAAGCCCGCGCCGAAGCGCTAACGTGCCGCGGCGTTCGCATCACGGACGCCAGCGGTAGATCCAGTCCTGCCGCGCCAGCATGCGCTCGGGTCCCAGCGCGCGGATCACGAGATCACGCGCGAGCGCGAAGGCACCGCCCAGATGATAGATGCGGCCCTGCTGCCGCGCGGTCCGCTGCACTTTCCTGACACGGGCCTGACGCGCCTCGCCATATTGCGTCAGCGCTGCGGCGACGCTGCCCGCGTCCTCGGCGCCCTCGAGGCTCAGATGCCGGGCGAGCACGGCCGCATCCTCGATCGCCATGCCGGCTCCCTGCGCGGCAAATGGCAGCATCGCATGCACGGCATCGCCGAGCAGCGCGACCGGGCCCCGGCTCCAGGGGCATCCGTCGGGCACGCCGAACAGCGCCCATTTGCGCCAGCTGTCGACGGTGGCCAGCATCATCCGCGCCGTCGCCGGCCAGCGCGGCGCGGCGAAGGCCTCCATCAGCTCGAAGGGATCGCCCGGCGTGCTCCAGCCAGGCCTGTTCCAGGTGCCCGGCAGCACCGCCACCACGTTGAGCTGGCGGCCGCCCGCGATGGGGTAAGCGACCAGATGCGCATTCGCGCCCATCCAGAGCTGCACCCGCCGCGCCGTAAAATCCTTCGGCAATTGCGTGGCATCCAGCGTGCCGCGCCAGGCGATTAGCCCGGCGAAGCGCGGCTGCACCTCGGGAAACAGATGCTGGCGCACCGTCGACCAGATGCCGTCGGCGCCGATCAGCGCGCTGGCAAGATCGCTGCGCCTGATGGTGCCGCTGCGATGCACGACCGTCAGTCCCTTGGCGTGGGGGGCGACATCCTCGAAGGTCGCGCCCAGCTTCAGATCGATATCGGGATGATCGGCGACAGCACCCGCGAGCGCCGATTGCAGGTCGGCGCGGTGCACCACCCAATAGGGGGCCCCGGCGCGCGCTGATGCTGCTTCGCCGAGTGGCATCCGCAACAGCTCGCCGCCGGCGCGCGCGCTCATGATCGAGACCGCTTCCGGAACCACGGCGCGCAGCTTGAGCCGGTCGGCGAGACCAAGCTCGACCAGCACGCGGCTGGCATTGGGGGAGAGCTGCAGGCCCGCACCGACCTCCTCGAGCCGCTCGGCCTTTTCCAGCACGACGATGCGAAACCCGCGCTCAGCGAGCGCAAGCGCAGCCGTCAATCCTCCGATCCCGGCACCGGCAATGACGATCGTTCGCGGGAGGGCCACCCCTGACCGAAGGAAGCGGTCAGGCCACCTTGTCCTTCAAGACGCATTCGGGCGGGCGGGCTTCGCCTGCCTTCAGGTCGGCGGCGAAGCGGTACAGCGTCGAGCAATACGGGCAGATGATCTCGTTGTCGTTGCCGAGGTCCAGGAACACGTGCGGATGATCGAACGGAGGGTTGGCGCCGACGCACATGAACTCTTGCGAGCCGATCTCGATGACGGGGACACCGGCATCGTTATGGAAGTGCGGGACGACATGGTCGGACATCGTAGTTCATCCTGGAGTGGCAATGGCGGCAGACACAATCAGCAGTGACGCGGCATATTATCGACGCCGCGGACCATACTGATGGGTGCAAGTGATTGCTAGCCCGACGGAACCGAAAGGTTCGCAATTGCCCCATGCTCATTTGCTCATGCAAATTCGACACAATCTTGTCGCCTCAGAGAAGCCCTTCTTTCGTCGGGGACGTTGTGTCGCAATTTTGGCATACTATCTCTCTCGGACACGCGAAATTGCGACGAAAGACGAACCGTCAGGCGCAAAATGATTCTGCCAATGTCCCGGCTTTCAGCATGAAGTGGCTGCGAATCAGCTCCGCATTGGCAGGAATTGCTGCATGCAGCCTTGTGCTCGCGCAGGTAGCACCGCATGCACGGCAGGCCGGCGCCATTCTCGCCGCACAGGATGATCCCGCGGCGCTGTCCGAGCTCAAGCTCGATGAGGCCCTCGCGCATAACGATCGCCTGGTTCAGGACAATATCGAGGCTGCGCTGAGGGCTGGTGATGCCGATCTCGCCGACAGCTTTGTCGCGCTCGCGCGTGATCGCAACATCGCGCTGCCCGACGATGTGCTGAGCAGGGTCAGCGACGCGGTCAAGATCGAGAATTCCACCTCGCATTTCGCCAAGCGCTTCGCCAGCGGTCTCGTCACCGGCAATGCCGATGATGTCGCGAGCCTGTCAGGGACGGTCGCGGGCGATCTTTTCGTGATCGGCGATATCAGGGACGTCGTGCGCGAGGGCAAGCATCTTGCGATGGGTGAGGATACCGATCGCCTGGTGCTCGGGCTTGCCACCGCAGGTCTTGCGGTCACCGCCGTGACCTACGTGTCCGCCGGCGGCGCCGCGCCCGTTCGTGCCGGGCTGACGCTGGTGAAGGATGCCCGCAAGGTCGGGCGGCTCGGCGAGGGTCTCGCCGCATGGGCCGGCCGGTCCGCGCGCGAGGTGGTCGACGCACCGATGCTGCAGAACGCGGTCGCCAAGGGTTCGGTGTTCCGCCCGGGTGAGACCGTGAGCGCAATCAAGGCCGCATTCCGCGTCGAGAAGGCCGGTGCGCTGGTCCGGCTCGGCAAGGACGTCACGCGCGTCGCCGAGAAATCAGGCACGCGCGGTGCCATGGAGAGCTTGCGCATCGCCGAAGGGCCCAAGGATGTCGCGCGCGCGGCGCGGCTGGCGGAAGCGCAGGGCGGCAAGACGCGCGCGATCATGAAGGTGCTGGGGCGTGGTGCATTGCTGCTCGTCGGCGGCGCGTTCGATCTGACGCTGTGGCTGTTCGGCGCGGCGCTGACGCTGTTCGGCCTAATATCCTCGATCAAGGCGACCACGGAGCGCCTGACGCAGGCATGGTGCGATCGGAAGAGGGCCCGGCGGCTTCGCCGGGCGCAGATTGCAGCCGAGGCTGCTCTGGCCAGCGCGGTCCCGACCGCCTAAGATCGAACTTCCCCTGCAACATTGTGGACCTGCTGATGCCGAGCTTTCACAACGGCGCCGTTGAAATTGCCTATCTCGACGAAGGCGAGGGCGACCCGATCATCCTGGTGCACGGCTTTGCCTCCAGCAAGAACGTGAATTGGGTCTATCCGACCTGGGTCTCGGAGCTGCGCAAGAACGGCCGCCGGGTCATTGCGCTGGACAATCGCGGCCATGGCGAGAGCGCCAAGCTCTACGATCCCGCGCAATATTCGATTCCGACCATGGCCGGCGACGTGCTGGCGCTGATGGATCATCTCGCCATCCCGCAGGCCGACATCATGGGCTATTCGATGGGCGGGCGGATGACGGCCTGGCTCGGCCTCAATGAGCCGCAGCGCCTGCGCTCGGCGATCCTCGGTGGCATCGGCATCGGCGGCCTGATCGAGGGCACAGGTCCTGGCGAGAACGTCGCCAAGGCGCTGGAGGCGCCCTCGCTCGACGACGTCAGCGATCCCGTCGGCCGCACCTTTCGTGCGTTTGCGGACCAGACCCGCTCCGACCGCGTGGCGCTGGCCGCCTGCCTGCGTGGCACGCGCGATCTCATGACGAGGCAAGAGGCCGCACGGATCGACGTGCCCGTGCTGATCGCGGTCGGCTCGACCGATGACGTTGCGGGTTCTGCCAGCGCGTTAGGTGCGATCATCCCGGGATCGGAAGTGCTTGATATTCCCGGCCGCGATCACATGCGCGCGGTCGGCGACAAGGTCTACAAATCGGGCGTGCTGGATTTCCTGTCACGCCGAGGGTGACGTCTCCTCGTCGCCGAATGCGCGAAACAGCGCCATCAGCACCACGAAGGTCGCAAGCCAGACCATGCGGGCGCCGTAGCGATCGTGCGGCCCCGAGATCACGCCGCAGATGAAGGCGTTGCCGAGCAGGGCCAGCGTCACGGTCGCCGCCAGCAGCGTCAGGTCGTCGAGCCGGCGACAGGCGAGCGCGTGTCCCAGCAGCGCGAGCAGCCCCAGCATCGAGACCAGCGCGACGGGCACGTGCAGCCGGTTGATGGTGTCGAAATCGAGCTCCCAGTTCTGCTGGCGCGCCGCCCGCATCGGCGCGACCTGCGCCGGGATATAGCGCTCGATGATGCCGTAGGTGTGCGGGATCCACACACTGGCGCCTTCGCCGGTCGCCACATGCAGCAATTGCCGGCCCATCGCCCGCAGCGCGGCGCCTAGCTGCCAGGCCGGATAGTCGGCGAGCGATCGCTCGACGATGGTGCCCATCTCGTCGCCCAGCCCGTCGAAGCGGCCGAGCGTGTTGAACATGCTCTTGCCCCACAGGAATTCGTCGGCGGTATCAGGCAATTCGTTGCGATAGGGACAGAGCTTGAAGTGTTCGCGCGGGCAATGGTCGTTGAGGAAGCGCGCAACGATGCCGTCCTGCATCATGCGGCCGAAGGCGACGCCGGTGCCGCCGGGCGTCCAGGCCCATTTGCCTGATAGCGCGTGGTTGGCCGCGATCAGCATCAGGCTGCCCGCGACGATGGTCAGGCTCGCCTGGGCAAGACCTGACATCGGCAGACGGGGCCCAAGAAGCGGCCGCACCATCCAGCCGACGGCGCAGAGCCCGAGCAGCACGCCGAGCGTGGCGCTATGGGTTGCGGCCGCAAAAGCGGTGAAGACGAACAGCGCGGCCTTCTCGAACCCCGAGATGCGGCTGCCGCCGACGATCAGCAGAAACAGCGACAGCACCGACAGCCCGGCGAAGATGTCGGTGAGCAGCATGCTGGCGAGCCAGGGCAGCGCCGTCGACACGATCAGCAGCAGGCTGATGGCGACGAAGCGGGCCGTCTGCATCATCGAGAGGACGCGCAAGGTAAGTTGCAACAGCCACAATGTGACCAGCGACTGGATCGCAAGGTTGATCCAGAATCCGAAGCTCTCGCCATAGTGGAGATAGAGGCCGAACACAGTCGAGCGGCTGGGGACGAGATAGCCCTCGTACCAGCGCGCCAGATAGCCGCCGGTATCCCATTGCAACAGCGGATAGCCGTTCCAGAACGCCGGCGCGATCATGAGCAGGGGCAGAGCCACCGCCGCCAGCCGCAGCCAAAGCGTCCCTGCGGCGCGTGCGCGCGATTGTTCGGTGATGATGCTCAAAACGGCTCCGTGGTCGTCAGGACCATGCCCGCGATGAGGGTCGGGACGAAATTCACCAATAGTTTGACGCCGTCAGGCTTGAATTTGGCAAGACTCTGACCATTTCAAGCCGACCTTGCGGCCTGGGGGCACCAGAAGAATCTGTTGTGTTTCAATGCGTTGGCGTGCTTCCGCGAAGCAAGGCGCAGTTCACTCTCAGGCAAGCCCGTCAGGACTTTGTCGCCTACACTGTGCTATAAGGCCAACAAAACCAGCCTATTCGAACAGCAGATCCCAAAGAGAAAATCATGGCAGTGCATCAGGTCAATCCGGGAGGAAAGCTCGCTTCGCTCGATCCAATCTGGGACCGGATCCGTGGCGAGGCAGAGGACATCGTCCACCGCGAGCCCGAGCTTGCGACCTTCATCTACTCGACCGTGCTGCATCACAGCCGCCTCGAGGATTCCGTGATCCACCGTCTCGCCGACCGGCTCGATCATTCGGCGCTGTCGGGCGACCTGGTGCGCCAGACCTATGACGAGGCCCTGCGCGAGGACCCTGATTTGGGCAACGCCTTCCGCGCCGATCTCGTCGCCGTCTACGACCGCGATCCCGCGACCTCGCGCTTCATCGATCCCTTGCTCTACTTCAAGGGCTTTCATGCGATCCAGACCCATCGCCTGGCGCACTGGCTCTATCTGAAGGGCCGCAAGGACTTTGCATATTATCTGCAGAGCCGCGCCTCCGCGGTGTTCCAGACCGACATCAATCCAGCCGCGCGCATCGGCCGCGGCATCTTCCTCGACCATGCCACCGGCTTCGTCTGCGGCGAGACGGCTGTGATCGAGGACGACGTCTCGATCCTGCACGGCGTCACGCTCGGCGGCACCGGCAAGGAGAACGAGGACCGTCACCCGAAGATTCGTCATGGCGTGCTGATCGGCGCCGGCGCAAAGATCCTCGGCAATATCGAGATCGGCCATTGCGCGCGCATTGCGGCAGGCTCCGTCGTGGTCAAGCCCGTGCCGCACAACGTCACGGTCGCCGGCGTGCCGGCCAAGATCGTCGGCGAGGCCGGCTGCGCCGAGCCGTCGCGGACCATGGACCAGATGATCAACGCGATGGGACTTTAAGCCTGCGTTTCCTGAGGGTCGGATTCGCCGGCCCTTTCGTCCCCACATTCTTTGGCAATTCATGCTGGCGGTTCGCCGCGTCTCGTCCTAAAACGCGGCCGACCAATTTCGATCGGAGACTTGCCGTGGACGTCAAAGAAGTCAGAAAGCTGGACGCGTATCTGAAGCGCGTATTCGGCAATCCCAAGATCCGCGTCGTGCCGCGGCCGAAGAAGGACGATTCCGCCGAGGTCTATATCGGCGAAGAGTTCATCGGCGTCCTCTTCGTCGACGACGAGGACGATGATCGCTCGTTCCAGTTCCAGATGGCGATCCTCGAGGACGATCTGGTCGACCAGGAATAGTCGTTGTTCCTTCACCTCGCCCCGCTCTTGTCCGCCGAAGCCCGCCTTCGGGCGAAGGCGGATGCGGGGAGGGGTCGAAATGCGCGCGCAGCGCGGATTTCAGGTGAGGGGGACTCTCTGCGAGTCCCACTATCCCCGTCCCCAGCCCCGGCTCTGCAGCGCACCGTCGTAGGGACGCTGCCATAGCGCGTCGAAGACGCGCGTAGACGCGCTGATGGTGTTCGGGGGCACACGCTTTCTCCACATCGTCATTGCGAGCGCAGCGAAGCAATCCAGAGTCTTTCCGCGGAGGGATTCTGGATTGCTTCGCTGCGCTCGCAATGACGGATGATAGATCTGAAGCCGTGGGCTCTGCGGCCCCATAGCCTATTTCCTTGCCAGAATGCGCAGCCGCGCCGTGGAAGCGCGTATCCAGACTGCTGGTGACCACGGTCAGGTCAGGCGAGAGCTTTGCAAGAGCGCAAACTCCGGTCGCGGAGTCCAGCATCGCCGCCAGGAATCCGCCCTGAATGGTGCCGTGCCTGTTGGTGAACGCGACCTGCGCCTGAAAGCGGATCAACGCTTGCCCGGCGTCGTCGAAGCCGAGCCATTCGCGTCCAAGCAGCTCGGCGTGGTGGCATGTTGGCAGTTGCATCGCTCATATCGGTCACGGCCGTCTTCACCAGGAAGCGTATCAAGCAGGCTCCATGCCGTGTCCGGCTCGACAAGGCCGGCCATCAGTTGCATACCTCAAGCATGCGGCCAGAACTTAGTGCAGTGTTACGGCCAAGTCGGTCCTCTTCCAATCTGCATCCGCTCCTGACTGGACGGCATCCTGCTGGTCCGCAGTACATCTGACCGGAAGATTTCGCTTGCGGGGCGGTCGGTGCGCTCTCCTTTTGCTTGCGATCAGCGTCCCTCGGCTTGGCGTCCTCGCGTGTCGCGATTGGCTTCTTGTCCTGCACCTTCTCGCATTCATTGCCGTCGTTGACGCGATAGCCGGCACGGCACGCGATCTTCACGCAAGCATCGCCATCGGCCTTGAAGCCGTGGTCGCACACCAGCGGGCAGACGCGGCCGGACTTTGCCTTGATGGCATCGAGCGCGTTGAGGCTCGCCTGCTTGGCATCGAACGTCGTTCCGGCATATTTGTTGAACAGCGTCAGCGAGCGCTGCGACGACGCATTCCAGTCGCCATCGGCCGCGGCCGCGAGGCAGCCGACCCGACGCAGCTCGGACTGAACCAGTTTTGCGGTCTCTTGCGGCGAGAGAGAGGAGGGCGATTGGGTTGGGGCCACGGCCGCGACCTTCTGCTCGCCGTCGCGCTGCGCCTTCTCCGCAGCCTGCCTCGCGGCCAGCTCGGCAGCGGCCTTTTCGCTCGCGATCTTGTCGGCGAGCGCCTTCTCGGCGGCCTGCTTGTCGGCCAGTGCCTTGGCAACGGCCGCCTCGGCATCCTTTCTGCGCTGTTCCGCTGCGGCCGCCTTGGCCTCTTCGATTTGCTTGGCCTTCTCCGCCGCTAGCCGTGCGTCCTCGGCGGCCTTAGCGGCCGCAGCGGCCTTGTCCTGTTCGGCTTTCTTGGCCCGCTCGGCGGCAAGCCGAGACTTCTCGTCCTCGGCTTGCCTCGCCTTTTCCGCGGCGGCGGCCCGGGTTTCTTCGGCGACAATCTTGCTCAATTGGCCCTTGGCAAGGTCGGTATAGAAGCCGCTTGGGTAGCGGTTGATGAAAGAGGACCATACGTCGCGGGTACCGATCTGAAGGGCCAGTTCGTAGTCGCGCCGGATTTCGCTGTCGGGATTTGCCTGCGGTCCAGCCGCGACCGGCTTCGCCGGAACGAGCGACACGTCATCGCCGCCGAGCGAGCCATAGACAAAGGGCTCCTGCTTGTTGCCGGTGGCCTTGAGCACGTCGTCGCGCACGAATCGAAAGGCCTTGCCCAGATCGAGCCCGGGCGTCGGCAGGCGTTCGACCAGCGCGGTGGCAAACGGGCTGTTCTTCGCATCACCGTCCGAGGCGGTCGAGCCCGCCTTCGCCGCGAACGCGATCATGGTGTTCGGGCTGGTCGGTTCGACCTTGGCAAGGCCGCGGCCGATCGCGCGCGAGGCGACCGTCCGCTTCATGGTCTTGGCGAAGGGATTGTCGCGGCAGGCATCCAGGATGACGAGGCGCAGTTGCTTGGCCGGCTCGATCGCAAACAGCACCCGGTCGAGCGGGAAGGCCTCATCAAGGACGTCGGTATCGGTCTCCAAGGCGGCATCGGTCGGGATCAGATAATTGGTGCCGTCGAGCTCGATGCCATGGCCGGCGTAGTAGACCACCGCGACGTCGGCCTCGCGGGCCTTGCTGCCGAATTCGCGCAGCGCCTTGCGCATGTCGACGACGTTCAGGTCGAGCTTGACGTCGATCGCATCGAAGCCGGCTTTCTTGAACATGCCGCCGACCAGAGCGGCATCGTTCGCAGGATTCGCGAGCTTCGCCACGTTCTTGTAGGCCGAATTGCCGATGACGAGCGCGACGCGCTTCTCGGCGTGCGCCGAGCCGCACCCGAGCCAGGCAGAGAGGACGAGCAAACCAAGAAACCGGAGCGCGCCCATTGCAGCCCTCGTTCTCAATTGCAAACTTCGACGCTGGAACCGGCAGCGCCGCCTGCATTGTTGGAGCCCCGAGCGAGGACCGCAGGCCCACCTAGGACTTCGAGGTGACAGCCGGGCCGGACCGGCCTGCAACCACCCTGGCCACAGTAGATCTGCCCGGTTGCCTGCGGCTTAGCGGGTGTGGCCTCGCTCTTTTTTCTCTCATCGTCCCGCGGCTTGGCATCATCGCGCGTTGCCACGGGCTTCTTATCCGGCACCTTCTCGCACTCGTTATCGTTATTGACGCGATAGCCGGCACGGCACGCGATCTTCACGCAAGCATCGCCATCGGCCTTGAAGCCGTGATCGCACACCAGCGGGCAGACCCGGCCCGGCTTGGCCTTGATGGCGTCGAGCGCCTCGAAGCTCGCGAGCTTGGCATCGAACTTCGTCCCGGCATATTTGTTGAACAGCGTCAGCGAGCGCTGCGACGACGCATTCCAGTCGCCATCGGCCGCGGCCGCGAGGCAGCCGACCCGACGCAGCTCGGACTGAATCAGTTTTGCGGTCTCTTGCGGCGAGAGAGAGGAGGGCGATTGGGTTGGGGCCACGGCCGCGACCTTCTGCTCGCCGTCGCGCTGCGCCTTCTCCGCAGCCTGCCTCGCGGCCAGCTCGGCAGCGGCCTTTTCGCTCGCGATCTTGTCGGCGAGCGCCTTCTCGGCGGCCTGCTTGTCGGCCAGTGCCTTGGCAACGGCCGCCTCGGCATCCTTTCTGCGCTGTTCCGCTGCGGCCGCCTTGGCCTCTTCGATCTGCTTGGCCTTCTCCGCCGCTAGCCGTGCGTCCTCGGCGGCCTTAGCGGTCGCAGCGGCCTTGTCCTGTTCGGCTTTCTTGGCCCGCTCGGCGGCAAGCCGAGACTTCTCGTCCTCGGCTTGCCTCGCCTTTTCCGCGGCGGCGGCCCGGGTTTCTTCGGCGACAATCTTGCTCAATTGGCCCTTGGCAAGGTCGGTATAGAAGCCGCTTGGGTAGCGGTTGATGAAAGAGGACCATACGTCGCGGGTACCGATCTGAAGGGCCAGTTCGTAGTCGCGCCGGATTTCGCTGTCGGGATTTGCCTGCGGTCCAGCCGCGATCGGCTTCGCCGGAACGAGCGACACGTCATCGCCGCCGAGCGAGCCATAGACAAAGGGCTCCTGCTTGTTGCCGGTGGCCTTGAGCACGTCGTCGCGCACGAATCGAAAGGCCTTGCCCAGATCGAGCCCGGGCGTCGGCAGGCGTTCGACCAGCGCGGTGGCAAACGGGCTGTTCTTCGCATCACCGTCCGAGGCGGTCGAGCCCGCCTTCGCCGCGAACGCGATCATGGTGTTCGGGCTGGTCGGTTCGACCTTGGCAAGGCCGCGGCCGATCGCGCGCGAGGCGACCGTCCGCTTCATGGTCTTGGCGAAGGGATTGTCGCGGCAGGCATCCAGGATGACGAGGCGCAGTTGCTTGGCCGGCTCGATCGCAAACAGCACCCGGTCGAGCGGGAAGGCCTCATCAAGGACGTCGGTATCGGTCTCCAAGGCGGCGTCGGTGGGGATCAGGTAGTTGGTGCCGTCGAGCTCGATGCCGTGCCCCGCATAGTAGATGACGGCAACGTCGGCATCGCGGGTCCGGCTCGCGAACTCGCGCAGCGCCCTGCGCATGTCGGAGGCGTTGAGGTCGAGCCTGACATCGGCATTGTCGAAGCCGGCCGTCTTGAACATGCCACCGACCAGGGTGGCATCGTTCACCGGGTTGGTGAGCCGCGGGGCGCTCTTGTAGGCCGAATTGCCGATCACCAGCGCGACGCGTTTTTCGGCGGCCAGCGCAGAGCCGGTCCCAAACGAGGTCGCAAGCCAAGCCGCAGCAATTAACCAACCGAACAGCCGAATCTGCATTCCAGCCCCCGAATGCAATAGTCTCAGATTATCCGCAGCATGGCGAAATGCAATTTGCGGTCTGTGACATCAGTCACATTGCCGGTCACCGCGCCATCGAAATCAATTTCTCCATGATGCCCATCATGCCCTGTTTCGGGCGACGGCGTCAAGGGAAATTTCGAAAAATGCGAAATATTGAAAATCAGAAGCCGGGGACAGCCGCCTGGCTACTGTGCATGGGGTTGTTTTCGAGTTCGTGTCGCGGCGGCCGCGCTCAGCCCTTCGGCCCGCGCAGCTGCGCGGTCAGCTTGTCCATCGCTTCCGCAACGCCGCGCCATTGCGACAGCCAGCTGCGCGGAAAGCGGAAGGTGAGGTCGGCGCCGCCGACTCGGCGCTCGGACAGGCACATGCCGGGCGTGGCTGCATCGTGCATGCATCGCGCGGTGAGTGCGGGGGAGCCAGCGGAATACAGATCCTCGCCGTCATAGGGCGTGTCGCTGCGGAAGGAGCGCATCGTCAACCCGTCGTCCGGCATCCTCGCTGACGGGTCGAGATAGCGCGGATAGATCGTCGTCGTCCGCTGCTCGGGCGAGAGCGCATCGTGATGCGCCGCGATCGACAGGAAGATGCGGTCGATCGGCTGCATCGCCGTGTCGACGGTATCAGCGGTGACATGCGTCGGCCCGCTCGGTGCCTCCAGCGAGGGATAGAGGAAGTCGAGGTCGATGCGCTCCTGCGGTCCGGAGTGCCGCTGGATCTTCATCCGGATCGCGGAGATCGGCAGGTTGAACAGCGTGCCGCCGACGCTGACGGGCAGCTTGTCCGGCGCGTCAGTGCCGCCCGTGCTCCAGGTCGGCCACAACAGATAGGCCACCAGCCCGATCGCGCTCGCGGCGAACACACCGGTGAGCGCGAGCGGGACGAGATGGGTCCGGGCACGCGCCTTTGCACTCATCTTGGCGCTCATCTTGGCATTCGTCCTGGAAGAGCGTGGGGAGGTTGCCGAAAACACCGTCATGAGGTCGCGCAAAGGGATCCGGGGCCGGTCGGCCGATGGCCGACGAATCACCGGCGAATATGCCACGTGGCGGCGATTTGACGGAAGGCTCCGGGCTGCCGGGAGCGGCGGGGGCTCTGCGCAGGCCGGGCGGCGGCGTTAACCTTCGCTTAAGGATAATGTAGCGTTAACCGGCACTATTTGTCACAGGAAGGGTCCTCGCGTTGCGTATGGGCGGACTGTTCCGATGACACCTGAAGCTCTCAACACCTTCTTCTCGATCTGCATCGGCTTTGCGCTCGCGGGCGCGCTCGCCAATGGTTACCAGGCGCTGTCGCAGCGCCCCGCAGGCTTCGGATTGCTGCAGGAGGGCGTGGCGCCGAAGACGTTTGCGGCCGTGCCGTTCCTGGTGTTCGCGGCGCCCTTCATCATCATGCGCAATACGCTGCGCGGCATGCGGCTCGAAAGCCGCCGCTTCGAGTTCGTGATGATGGCGACCGTCATCGCCTGCTTCTGGAGCATGATGAGCGGCACCTTCTTCCTGATGACGCTGCGCGCGACCGGCGTCATTGGCTGACGCCTTGCAGGGCTGCGCGGCAGGCCTTTGCCTCCACGGCGTCGTTTCGCTATGGCTTGGGTCGACGTGACAGGAGACCTCCATGGCGATCTACGAGCTCGACGGGCAGGCGCCCGATCTTCCCTCCGACGGCAACTACTTCATCGCGGAAACCGCGACCGTGATCGGCAAGGTGCGCCTGAAGCCGGGCGCGAGCGTCTGGTTCGGCGCGGTGCTGCGCGGCGACAATGAGTGGATCGAGATCGGCGAGGGCGCCAATGTGCAGGACGGCTCGACCTGCCACACCGACCTCGGCTTTCCGCTCGTCATCGGCAGGAACTGCACCGTCGGCCACAACGTCATCCTGCACGGCTGCACCGTCGAGGAAGGCGCGCTGATCGGCATGGGCTCGATCGTCATGAACGGCGCCAGGATCGGCCGCAACAGCATCGTCGGCGCCGGCTCCGTCATCACCGAGGGCAAGGAGTTCCCCGAACGCTCGCTGATCATCGGCTCGCCGGCGCGCGTCATCCGCACGCTCGACGATGCCCAGGTGCAGAAGATGGGCAACGCCGCAAGATTCTATGTCGCCAACGGCCCGCGCTTCCAGAAGGGGCTGAAGCGGATCGGCTGATCCGGGCTTCGGATCGCCTATGAGATCGACCTGAACGACGGCCGCGCCGCCGCTTAGCGGCCGTCCGGAGGAGCGTCAGTTTCCCTCGGATTCCCGCGCTTCGATTGTGCCGGCGACCTTCTCATGCCCGGCTGCCCACAAGGCGTGCTCGTCGCTGCCGTCGGTGTAAGGGTTGGCTTCGGCCGGAATGTTTTCGCGCGCCGCGCGCTCGCCTTCTGCAAAGGGATCGCGATCCGTCATCATGATTTTGCCTCTCACAGTCTCGCGCGCCGCCGCCTTGGTCGCTGCGCGGTCGAGTTTCAAGCTGATGTGACGGGATTTGTTCCGGAACCTGTTTTTGCTGCAACCGTTGATCGGGCAGGGAGATTTTCCAATGGCCCAGACGTCCGCAAGCGCTTCGATCAAGATGTTGGTCGTCGTCATCATCGGCCTCCCCGCTGTCTCGTTCGCACAGACCACCGGCGGTGCGACCGGATCGACCGGCGGTGTCGCCAATGCGCCGGCGCCGCCGCCCGGCACCAACAGTCTGGGTACGGCGCAATCCTCCGGCGCGAACGCCGCGCCGGGTGTCACCACCGGCGCAGCCTCGGGCACGAACCCCGACGCCGATGCCACGGTAAGCGCCGAGAACCGCCTGCTTGACAAGAAGATGAAGAGCATCTGCCGCGGCTGCTGACGCTCGCGCGGAAGTGAGCCGGTCCTGCTGTCATCGACGATCAAGTGACATTAGCTTGCTCCTGTTTTGCAGTGTGGAGCGTTTCCACGCGGAGGGTGAGTTGATGTTGCGCAAGTTGATCGTGGCCGCACTGGCCATCGCGGCGGTTGGTCTCGCAGCGCCCCAGGCGGCGCAGGCGCGTGGCGGTTTCGGTGGCGGCGGCCATTGGGGTGGTGGCGGCTGGGGCCACGGAGGCTGGGGCCATGGTTGGCACGGCGGCGGCTTCTGGCCGGGTGTCGCGATCGGCGCTGGCATTGCGGGTGCCGGCTATTATGGCGCTTATGGCTATGGCTACCCGTACTATGGCGAATACTACGGCGTCGGCTACGAAGACTACGGTGCGCAGTGCTACCTGGTGCCGCAGGGCGTGATGACGCAATGGGGCTGGCGCGTCCGCCGTGTTCAAGTCTGTGAATAGAAGCAGCTGCTATGAGGGCGCTGCCTGGCCGAGGCACCAAATTACCTCGGATCAAAAAACAAGGCCGTTGACGCAGTATACCGTCAACGACCTTGCCAGCCCCGGATATTGAAATCGGCTCACGCCATCCGGTAGAGCCGAACATGGCCCGGAATCACACCGACAAATGTGATCCATTTCACATCCGGAGAAAATAAAGGGTCGCGACGCGGGATCTAATCAGCCCCTCGCGCGTTTGCGGGCGCTGGCATGGACGCGGTGGCGCGCCGGTTTCCTCGGAGTAACCGACGGCGTGTCGGCCTCGGTGGACCGGACGCTGGCAAAGGATTGCCGCAGCCCGTCGATGGACTCGTTCAGACTGGTGACCTGATCCGACAGGCGCTTGGTGTCGGCCTGCTGCGAGGCGAGCAGCTTCTTCATGCTCTGGAGCTGGTCCTGCACGACCTGGAGTTGATCGATCGATTCCTGCTGAGTCGCCTCCAGTCCTTTGGTCTTCTCGACCAGTTGTTCGGACGCCTGCGCCGCGCGCACCTGAAGCTGCCGCGAGGCGACCACGCGGTCGGTCTCAGGCGCAGCGCCGGTATAGGCGCGCCAGATCGCGATCGAGGTGACGCCGGCGATCAGGAGCAGCAGCGCGGCAGCCGTCAACGCGATCGGCTGGGCGCCAAGACGAAGAAGGGGTGTGGACGGTGTGTCCTCTGCGAGATCGATCATCGCTGACAAGACCCAAATTGAAACTTGGTGAGTGGCGAAGAGCGGCAGCACAAGAACTCAGAACAAGGCGGCCGGGGCGTCCGAAAGTGTTACTTTTCAGCAACAATTGGGACAAAAAGGTGGCCACTTGAGGAAAAACCGAGGATCCGCTGGAGCTTCGGCAGCGCTTAAGGACGGGCTGCCTTCAACGACGGCTGGATCGTCATGCGATAGACGATGAACGCGGTACACCGTCGAAGGTCCGCGCCGTCAGTGCGCAGCAGACGCTCAGGGCTGAAACGGTGCAAACGGGCCTGAGTATGCCTTCGCGCGCGGCGCCGCGTAAGGCCCAAGCCGGGATGTCGCGAGCCCGAGCCGGACCAGTCCTTCCGCCAGCGTCACTGCGGCGGCAACGCCATCAACCACGGGCAGGCCGTGGGTGCCGGCGAGTTCTGCCGCAAGATCGGCCATGCCGGCGCAGCCGAGCACGATGGCCTCGGCGCGGTCGTCGCGGATCGCTGCCGTGATCTCCGCGGAAATCTTGCCGAGCGCCTCTGTATTGCGCTCCTCGAGCGCGAGCACCGGGACTTCGGCGGCACGGACGCGGGCACAGCGCTCGGCCAGGCCGTATTTCCGCAAATTATGTTCGATCGGCACGATGGAGACGCCAAGCGTCGTCACCACGGCAAAGCGTGCCGCGACCAGGCTCGCCATGTGAAAGCCGGCTTCGCCGATGCCGATCACCGGCGCTTTCGCCACGGCACGTGCGGCATCGAGGCCGGTGTCGTCGAAGCAGGCGATGATGTGCGCATCCGCGCCGTCGCAATCGGCCTCGCGGATGCAACCGAGCATGCCGGGCACCGCGAAAGCCTCGTCGTAGAATCCCTCAATCGAAACCGGCCCCATCGCGGGCTGGCGCGCGTCGATCACCGTATCGGGCAGTGCGATGGCGCGCGCCGCCGCGGCGATCTTCGCCGTCATCGTCGCCGTGGTGTTGGGATTGACGACGTGCAGTCGCATTGCAGTTAGACAAGTCCCTTGCCGGCGTCCGACCCCTTGGCCGCCTGGCGCTTGTTGAGCATGTGGATGGTGCACAGCGCAAGCGTGATCACCGCGAAGGACACCGCGGAGATGATGGTGCCGAGCGCATAGATATCCGGGTTCGTCACCGTCGTGGTGAGGCCCTGGAGGTCGAGCGGCAATGTATTGACCGCCCCGATCGCCTGGCTGGAGCGCGCCAGCTCGTCCCAGGACAGCGTGAAGCCGAACAGGCCGATGCCGATCACGGACGGCAGGATGATCGGCAGCACGACATGACGGAAGGCCTGCCACGGCGTCGCGCCGAGATCGCGCGCCGCTTCCTCGAGCCTGGGATCGAAGCGGTTGAAGATCGCGAACATGATCAAGAGACCAAACGGCAGCGTCCAGGTCAGGTGCGCACCGAGACCCGAGGTGAGCAGGCCCATCGAGGTCTCGAAATTCCCGTTCCAATGCGCCTTGATCAGATCGTCGATGATGCGGAACTCCAATGAGATTCCGAGCGAGGTGATGATCGAGGGCACGATCAGGCTCGCGATCGCCGAGTAGAACAGAATGCTCTGCGCCTTGAACTTCCTGCGGAAGGCCATGCCGGCAGCAACCGACAGCACGACGGTGACGGCCATCACGATGACGCCAAGCAGCAGCGAGCGGCGGAAGGCCGCGCCGAGATCGACGATGCCGGTGCCCTGGAACAGCTTTGTCAGCCAGTAGGTCGACACGCCGTTCATCGGGAAGGTGAGGCCGCCTTGCGGCCCCTGGAACGACAGCACGTAGATCGCGATCATCGGGCCGTAGAGAAACAGCACATAGGCCGCGAAGAAGATTGCAAGCACGTAGAATGAGCGCGGGCGTCCTTCCTTCATCGCCTACAGCTCCTTCTTGATGTCGACGATGCGCGACATCATGGTGATGATCAGGAAGGTGATGACGAGCAGGATCACGGCATTGGCGGCCGCAGCCGGGAATTGCAACGCGTTGACCCGGGTCTCGATGATCTTGCCGGCGGCGGCGATCTGCTGTCCGCCCATCACGCCGATGGTGATGAAGTCGCCCATCACGATGGTGATGACGAAGATCGAGCCGATCACGATGCCGGGCTTGGCCAGCGGAATGATGACGTTGACCAGCGTCTGGAGGCCGGAGGCGCCGGCGTCGTAGGCCGCCTCGATCAGCGATTTGTCGATGCGGACCATCGAATTGAAGATCGGCACCACCATGAAGAAGGTGAAGAGGTGGACCAGCGCCAGCACCACCGAGAATTCGGAGAACAGCAGCCATTCCAGCGGCTGGTTGATCAGGCCGGTCTTCATCAGGCCGGAGTTGACGAGGCCATTGCGCCCGAGCAGCGGGATCCAGGCGATCATGCGAATGACGTTGGAGGTCCAGAACGGGATCGTGCAGAGCAGCGACAGTCCCATCTGCCAGGTCTTCGACTTGACATGGAAGGCGAGGAAATAGGCGACCCAGAAGCCGATGAAGAGCGTGATGGCCCAGACCAGGAAACAGAGCTTCAGCGTCTTCAGATAGGTTTTTGCGATCGTGCAGAGATCCGGGAGCTGCGCGATGCAGCCTTCGAAGGTGTCGGTGTAGCCGCGGCCGGAGAAGGCCGGCAGCAATTGATATTCGTTGTAGTCCCAGAACGAGACGATGACGACGAAGACCAGCGGGATCAGGAAGAAGGCGAGAAACACCAGCATCATCGGCCCGGCCTGGAGCCAGGAGACGAAAGACGGCGACAAGCGCGCGGATTTCGCCGCGCGCCTCGTCTGGGATCCCCGGACGAGGTCCGGGGATGCCTGTTGCAGGATGTCTTCTGACGTATCCATCACGCGGCGATGAACTCGTTCCACTTGCGGACCATGTAGTCGTTTTCGTCCATCACCGCGTTCCAGCAGGCGACGCCGCCCATGCGGTCCTCATAGGAGCCGCCGTCACGCACGGCACCGGCCTTCTCCAGCAGCGAGCCGTCGGGCGCCTTGATGTCCTTCTCGGCGGGCTTGCCTTCCATCCAGTAGGCCCACTCGTAGGGCTCCATGTTGGCCTTCGCGGTCGAGAGCACGGCCGAGTAGTAGCCCTGGCGGTTGAGATACGCGCCGGCATAGCCGGACAGGAACCAGTTGACGAACTCATAGGCCCAGTCGAGCTTGTCGCCCGACACGCCCTTGGAGACGCAGAAGCCGGACGCCCAGGAGCGATAGCCTTCCTTGAGGGGCTGGAAGGTGCAGGGGATGCCCATCGAGCGCACCTTGGTCACCGCCGGCGACCACATCGACTGAATGACGGTCTCACCCGAGGCCATCAGGTTGACGCTCTCGTTGAAGTCCTTCCAGAACGCGCGGAACTGGCCGGCCTTCTTCGCTTCGGTCATCACCTTCATGGTGAGATCGATCTCTTCCTTGGTCATGTTGCCCTTGTCGGCATATTTGTACTTGCCGGTGGCTTCCACGACCATTGCGGCATCCATGATGCCGATCGAGGGGATGTTGAGGATCGAGGCCTTGCCCTTGAACTCGGGATTGAGCAGCTCCGACCACGAGGAGATCGGGCGCTTGATCAGGTCGGGACGGATGCCGAGCGTGTCGGCGTTGTAGACCGTCGGGATCAGCGTGACGAACTCGGTCGCCGTCTTGGAGAACGTCTTGGAGTCCTTGCCTTCGAGATAGAGCACCTTCCAGGGCGCGGTGCCCTGACCGCCGATCTTCTTGCCGCCGGGCGTCTCGCCCTTGGTGAAGACGGGGGTGATGTTGTCGAATTCCTTGATCTTCTTGGCGTCGAGGGCAAGGATGTTGCCCGACGGCACCAGCTTCTTCAGCGAGAAATATTCGGTGTCCAGCACGTCGAAGGAATTCGGCTGGGTCATCACGCGCTTGGTGACGTCGTCGGTCGTCGCGGTGATGTATTCGATCTTGATGCCGGTGTCCTTCAGGCACTGCTTGGAGATGTCGTCGCCCTCGTTCACGGCAGTGCCGAGATAGCGCAGCACCTTCGGCTCGGCCGACATCACGTAGGGGAAGCCGGTGATGGCGCCGGAGCCAGCGGCGAGGCCCGCGAGACCCGCGGTGCCCTTGAGTAGCGTGCGGCGGCTGACGCCTGTCTTCTTGGTCGTCTCTGTCATTCCAGTCACTCCTCTGTGTTGCGCATTTTCTAAAATGACGGCGCTATTGCAGACGTTGCGCCTTGGCGGGATCCCAGGTGGCCAGCACGCGATCGCCCGGCCGGAACGGATGGACGTCGAAGGTGGACTCGGGAAGATGGGAGAACAGGGCGGTGCCGTCGTCGAGCGTGAGCGAGACGGCAACATAGGAGCCCTGGTACTCGGTCTGGGTCAGCAGCGCCGGCGCGCCGAATGCGCCGTCAACGAACGGCACGATGCCGAGCTGATCGGCGCGCACGGCGATGAGCTTGCCGGCGTCGCTGAGGACGTTGTGGCCGCCGATGAAGCGCGCCACGAATTCGGTGCGGGGACGGTGGAAGATGTCACGGGCCGTGCCCTGCTGCTCGATCTTGCCCTGGTTCATCACCACGATGTGGTCGGCGAGGGCCATCGCCTCTTCCTGGCCGTGGGTGACCTGGATGAAGCTGATGCCGAGCTCGCGCTGCAGCCGTTTCAGCTCGCCGCGCATCCTGACCCGCAGGAACGGATCGAGCGCGGACAGCGGCTCGTCGAGCAGCAGGATCTGCGGCTCGGTGATCAGCGCTCGCGCGAGCGCCACGCGCTGCTGCTGGCCGCCGGAGAGCTGGGCCGGCAGGCGGCTGGCATAGGGGCTCATCGCGACGAGTTCGAGCAGCTCGCCGGCACGCTTGTGGCGCGTCGGCTTGTCGATGCCGCGCATTTTCAGGGCAAACGCAACATTGTCGAGCACAGTGAGGTGCGGAAACAATGCGTAGGACTGGAACATCATGGCCGTGCCCCGCTTGGCAGGCTCGAGATCCGTGACGTTCTGCGGGCCGAGGATGATGTCGCCCTCGCTGACTGCTTCATGACCGGCGATCATGCGTAGCGTCGAGGTTTTGCCGCAGCCGGACGGACCGAGCAGGCAGCAATAGGTGCCGGCCGGGATTTTCAGATTGACATTGTCGACCGCTACCGTCGCGTCATAGCGCTTGGTGACGGCAACCAGTTCGAGAGCGGCAGGAGTGGCCATGGCGTGTCCGAGAGGAGGGCGGTGCTCCGCCTCTCTCCGCAAGGTCCGTGCCAACAGCGCCAAAATCGACGAATTCGAAAACTGTGCAGTGGAGTCAGATCGTTAGATCGAATCCAGCGTGTTTGTGCGCCGCCTCGGGTCGGCAGGAGCATGCACACAAAATGGGCGAGGATTGTATAAAGTTTCGCCTGTGATTGGATACAGCTCGTCGATTACCATCGAAGACCAAACGCCGATCGCGTCCTCAAACCCAACACTTCGAGCTGATGGCCGCCAAATCCCGCCCGAAACCCGATGCGCCCGACGCGAGCGATCGCGTCAGCCGGATCAGGGAGGGTGTGACCGCGGCGATCCTCGAGCATCGCCTGCTGCCGGGCACCAAGCTCGGCGAGGATGAGATCGGCGAGATCTATGGCGCGAGCCGGACGCTGGTCCGCACCGCGCTGCAGCAGCTCGCGCATGAGGGCATCGTCAACATCGAGAAGAACCGCGGCGCATTCGTTGCCCGCCCGACGCCTGGGGATGCCCGCGAGGTGTTCGAGGCGCGCCGCCTGATCGAGCCCACCATCGTCGATCACGCCGTTGATGCCGTTTCTCCCGCGTGGATCGAGCGCCTTCAGCAGCACCTTGCTGAGGAGCGTGAAGCGGAGCTGCGCGGTGATGCGCGCGCCTCGGTCCGGCTCTCCGGCGACTTTCATCGGCTCATCGCCGAGATGAGCGGCCACAGCATCTATCTCGGCTTCCTGAAAGAACTGATCGCGCGCTCCTCGCTGATCATCCTGCTCTATCGCCGTCACGATACGCCCGCCTGCGGCACCGATCATCATGCCGAGATCGTCACTGCGATCCACAGGCGCGACAAGCAGGCCGCGTGCATGCGGATGCTGTCGCACCTGAACGAGATCGAGGCCGAGCTGTTCCTGAAGGACCCCGCCGCGGACGAGTTGCGGCTTGCCGACGTGCTCGGCGCGTAGGCGAGCCGCATTGCTCGGTCAAGGCAACGAAGATTTTTCGTTACGCACGACTGTCCGTGACCGGTTGCAATCTTGCGTGTGATCATAGGTCAACTGCGTTGCTCGGTTTTGATCAGAATTCGATGCAAGCAAGGCAGTCTCGCTTACTCATGTGCTGAACTTTCCCGAGAGATGTTTCTGCCATCGCATCTCCTTTGGACTCGTATGGCTGCAATACTAAATCGCCCTATAGTTGTAAATTGACTCCGTCCGGTGGCGGGCGTCAACTCTCGTCCGCGCAACGGGTTCTGGAGCTGCTTCGGCAATAGCCCATCCGCTCTGCGGAGCTGGTGCAATGGCGTCGCATTCGGCCGTCGAAGAGCGGAACGGTACGGCGGCCTGGCGAGCTGTCGCGGCGGCCGTACAGCGGCACCCCACCGGGAGATCGAACATGTCGGGATTGTCCAGGCTAGCCGGCTTCACGGCTCTGCTCGCAACGCTCGTCTGCACCGCATCGCCTGCGCCGGCACAGCAGGACAATGCCGTCCTGTTCCGCAACGTCAAGATCTTCGACGGCAAGAACGCGACGCTCTCGGCGCCATCCAATGTCCTCGTCAGGAACGGCAAGATCGAGAAGATCTCGACCGCCGAGATCGCGGCCGCTGGCCAGGTCGTCGACGGCGGCGGCCGGGTGCTGATGCCGGGACTGATCGATGCGCATTGGCACGCGATGCTGGTGCGCCCGACGCCGATGGCGGCGCTTGCCGGCGATATCGGCTACAACAACCTGCTCGCCGCCAGCGAGGCGACCGCAACGCTGATGCGCGGCTTCACCACCATACGCGACATGGGTGGACCGACCTTCGGCCTCAAGCAGGCTATCGACGAGGATCTCGTCGCCGGACCGCGCATCTATCCGTCGGGGGCGATCATCACCATCACCGGCGGCCATGGCGACTTCCGCCAGCTCTCCGACCTGCCGCGCACCCTCGGCGGCATGCTCAGCCGCATGGAGCGGATCGGCGGCAGCATGGTCGCCGATAGCCCGGACGAAGTGCGCGTGCGCGCGCGCGAGCAGCTGATGCAGGGCGCCTCGCAGGTTAAGCTCACCGCGGGCGGCGGTGTGGCCTCACCCTTCAGTCCGCTCGACGTCTCGACCTTCACCGAGCCCGAGCTGCGCGCCGCCGTGGAGGCTGCCGACAATTGGGGCACTTATGTTGCCACGCACGCCTATACGCCGGTCGCGATCCAGCGCTCGATCGCGGCGGGGGTCAGATGCATCGAGCACGGCCATCTCATGGACGAAGCGAGTGCGAAGCTGATTGCGGAGAAGGGAATCTGGCTCAGCACCCAGCCGTTCCTGGATATGTCGTTGGGAGCCGGGCTCGGGCCGTCGGAGCAGGACAAGCTGCGGCAGGTGGTTGCCGGCACGGACCGTGTCTATGAGCTGGCAAAGAAATATCACATCAAGACTGCATTCGGCACTGACGTCCTGTTCTCGCAGGCGCTCGCTGAAAAGCAGGGTTCGATGCTGGCCGCGCTGACGCGCTGGTACACCCCAGCGGAAGCGCTGGCCATGGCGACGTCGAGCAATGCGGAACTGCTGAGCCTGTCCGGCCCACGCAATCCTTATCCCGGCAAGCTCGGCGTGGTCGAAGAGGGGGCGCTTGCCGATCTTCTGCTGGTCGACGGCAATCCGCTCGACAACATCAGCCTCGTCGAGGATCCCGCGAAGAGCTTCGTGGTGATCATGAAGGACGGCAGGATCTACAAGAACATCCTGCCGCGCTGACAACCGCGTCCTAAAAAGTTGCGGCCAGGCTTTGGGGGAAGCCTGGCCGCGCGCGAACCGGTCTGGGACGGGGAGGGGTGGGGATGTGACCGGGTCGCGTAACTCGTTTGTTTGGCTGTAATGATCGAACTACTGGTCTCTTGCGCTGGCGGTCGAGACCGCCGGCTTGGTATCGCCAAGCGAGACCCAGACGTTGGGATCGCTTTGCGACTGGCGCTTGACGAAGCGGTAGCCGGTCTCCGTCCAGGCGACGACGTTCTCGTTCTGATTGTCGAGAACGAACTCGCCCTTGTCGGTCTTTACCGTCAGCACCGCGTGTCCTTCGCCCTTCTTGTCTCGCACGACGGTGATGAGCAGGGCCTCGCGCGGCCAGCCGGCATCCATCAGCATCTTGCGCTTCAACAGCACGTAATCCTCACAGTCGCCGTAGCCGTCGGTCGGCAACGACCATTTCTCGACGACGCCCCAGTGCTCCTCGTCGGTCAGAGGCTTGATCGTCTCGTTGACCCAGCGATTGACCTTGGTCAGGTCGCGCCACGCGGCCTGCGACATCACGATGTCGCGTGGTTGCGTCGGTCCGCCCTGACACTGAGCGGCGTTCTCTGCACAAAACTCGACCCAGCCGATCGGCGCGCGCGTGGTGTCGCCGAGGCTCGCGTAAAGCAGGCGGCTTTCGCCGGCCTGCACCGCCGCGCTCATTCCGAACAGCATGGCGCCGAGCGCCAATGCCTTTCCCTGTCCCCTGAAATCCAACATTGCGGCCCCCGTTTCTTGTTGGGACCACATTTCGCACGGAGCTTTTGCGTTGCCGCTAAGTCGACCAAGTCAAGTCGAGACGAATTCAAGTAAAACCGGCAGCGAATTCGCTCTATACTTGAATAGATCTCGACTAAAATTTGAGAATACTGCAATTGATTCAAATTGTAGCAATTAACGCGGAAACCCTGAGGGAACCGCGGCTTGAGCGGGGGGACAGGCCGGGCGTTAACCGCCTGCAGCGGGCAGCGAGACGCGAAAAAGGCGGCGTCTGCATCGCAGAGACCGCCTTCGGAGCGGGAAAAACGGGGGTCTTTATGCCGTCGCGCTTTACCGCGCGGTAACGCTCTCTTCGAGTGTCTCGATCGGCTGCTCGTGCATGAACTCGAGCGCGAAGCCGTCCTCGAGGTTTCGCACCACGCGGCCCTGGACCCGGCCGAGCAGGACGGTCGATTTCAGCGGCGGACGGTTCTCAGCCGCAATCGCCGCGCCCGACAGCGACAGGTCGATGATGCGGCAGGTCATCTTGGTGCCGTCCTCGAGCGTCAGCACGGCGATCGGGTTGCGCGGCACGATACGGTCGTGGCGGCGGTCTTCCGGCAGGTTGAGGATGTCGCGATTGGCCAGCCAGGTCAGCTGGGCTGCGAGCTTGTCGCGCTTGCGCGGCGTCGCGCCCACCGTCATGGCGAAGCCGTTGTCGATGATCCGCGTGATCTTTCCCTCGACCCGGCCGATATGGTCGAGATAGGCGACCACGCGGTCGCCGACATTGCCGATGCCGGGCGCGAGCAGCGCAAGGCCCCCCGGAGACATGTTGATCACCTGGCAGGGGAATTCACGGCGATCCGGCAGCATGTAACGGCCGAGCAGGTGCACCTTCACCCGCTGGAAACGCCGACGTTCCTCGGCGGCCGGAAGAAATTTTTTGTTCGCCAACGCCATTTTCACTACCCGAGCCCCCGCCCGGGCGGAGTCCGACACGACCCTAAGGTGCATAGGGTTAATGCCACGTTATGATTTGGCGCGGCGATGACGGAGCGGCACAATGCGTTCAAAAAACCATATCAGCGGCGGCCTGGTCCCCGGCGGCCCCACCGGCTGCCCCCTAGGCTGTCCTGGTCGCACGCCCATAAAGCAGGCAAAGCACGGCCAGCAACACTGCGGCCGAAAGGCCCAGCGACCAGTGAATCCCGATCGCCGCACCAAAGACGCCGACGGTGATGCCGCTGAACGCCCGCATGCCAAGTCCCGCCATATTATAAAGACCGACGACCCGGCCGCGGATGTCGGAGGGCGCATTCAGCTGCACCAGGGCCTGCGCCATGGTGTTGAACGACAGCTCGAAGAAGCCGGCGCAGAACAGCAGCACGATCGCGACCGGATAGATCCGCACGGAGGCAAAGCCGAGCAGCGCCACGCTCCAGAGCATCGCCAGCATGATCGCGGTGCGCGCCGTGCCCTTGAGGCGTCCCCAGGATTCCAGCGCAATGCCGGCGAGCAATGCACCGCCGGCATCGGCCGCGAGCAGCACGCTGTAGGACACGCCGGGATCGCCATGGCCGAGATCGCCGGCAAAGCCCGGCATCTGCGCGTGATAGGCGTTGCCGATCATGAAGGAGGTGAGGCCGGCAAGCGATGTCATCGCCGTCAGCACCGGCCGGCTGCCGATGGCGCGGATGGTCAGCAGGATGTCGGCGAGGCCGCGCACGGCGTAGCGCCGCACGGCAACGCTGCCGTCGCGCACCGGCGCCCTGAACAGCCACAGCAGCATCGGCAGATAGAACAGCGTGTTGAAGATGATGCCGTGCGAGGGGCCGAGCGTCAGCATGATGATTCCGCCGACCGCGGGGCCGACCAGAATGCCGAGATAGCGCGCCATCGCGTTCAGCCGCACCGCGCTCGGAAGGTCCGCAGGACCGACGAGATCGTACAGCAGCAGCTGGTTCGGCGTCTGCCAGAGCACGCCGGCGCAGCCATGGATCACCAGCAGCAGCATCGCGTGCCACATCTGGATCGTGTCGGTGATGAAGAAGAAGCCCCAACCACTTGATGCCAATATGAACAACTGCATGCCGCACTGGATGATGCGGCGCGGATCGAACCGGTCGGCGAGCCCGCCGACCACGACCGAGAACAAGAGGAACGGCAGCCAGTGCGACAGCACGGCAAAGCCGCCCAGCGTCGGCGAGTGGAATTTCTGGAAGACCACCCAATAGCTGATCACGTGCTCGATATTGTCAGCCATCATCGCCAGCACATAGGCGATGAACTGCAGCCGGTACGGCACGGACTTCATCGCCGCGAACGATCCGGACGCGGCCATGGGATTTTGGGGAAGGGGGTTCAAGCGGGCACCACGGGTCGGGACTGTTGGGGAGTTACACGTCCGGCGACTGGTGCTCAAGATACTTACGCGTTCTCGAACATCAGCCATGCAATGCCGCCGCGTGCTCAACCGTCATCCTGAGGTGCGAGCGAAGCGAGCCTCGAAGAATGAATTGCGGGCGGCCGTGGCCCCTTCGAGGCTCCCCTTGCGATCCTGACGCATCGCAAGGAGAGCACCTCAGGATGACGGCGGTGCTTGTAGCAACGCCGTAGCCCGGATGGAGCGTAGCGCAATCCGGGGTCGCTGCTCCCGCATTACGCTGCGCTTCATGCGGGCTACGACCGTTGCCGCGGTTGGCATCTCGCCGAACCTCACATACGCTCTGTCCGAGCCCGCTCCATTATTCAACACAAGCGGGCCGCGAGGAAACAGCCATGGATTCAATCCGCGTCTGCACCCACGCAGGACCAGGCTCGGAGCCCGTGATCAAGTCCGTGCCGTGGCCGAAGGTGGGCCGCAAGGGTGCGCTGATCAAGATCGGGGCGTGTGGTGTCTGCGGCACGGATCTGCACATCCTGAAAGGTCATTGGCCGAAGCCGCTGCCATGGCCGTTCACGCTCGGCCACGAGCTCGGCGGTGTCATTGTCGAATGCGGCGATGAATTTACCGAGGACTTCATGAGCAAGCCGCTCAAGGTCGGCTCGAAGGTGATGATTCCGCCGCTGATGCCGTGCGGCCGCTGCTATTACTGCATTCACTATCCGCAAACGGCCAACAAATGCCTGACGCCGGTTTATTACGGCCGCTATCTCGGCTTCGACAAGGCGCCGCATCTGTGGGGCGGCTGGGCTGAATATGTCTATGTCGATCTCGACATGCTGCCGGGCACCAAGATCTACAAGCTGCCCGACGACATGTCGCTGCGATCAGGCGCGCTGTCGGAGCCGCTGACCTCCTGCATCCGCGCGTTCAACCGCGCCAGCCGCGCCGGCGGCTTTAGCTGGGCCGACACGGTGGTGATCCAGGGCTCGGGTCCGATCGGCATTCTGGCGGTCGCAGCGGCGAAGGAGATGGGAGCAGGGCGCGTCATCTGCGTCGGCGCGCCGGAGGAGCCGCGGCTCAAGCTCGCGCGCGAGTTCGGCGCGGAGGCGACCGTGAACATCGAAGAGATCACATCTCCGCAACAGCGCATCGCGCGCGTCCGCGACATCGTCGGCGGCTTCGGCGCTGATCTCGTGATGGATTGCTCGGGCCATCCCTCTGCCGGCCCCGAAGGCATCGAGATGCTGCGCGACGGCGGCACCTATGTCGAGATGGGCCAGTTCACCGACGCCGGCTCGATCGAGACCTCCTGGCATCGCATCTGCACCAAGGACCTCAACGTGCTCGGCTCCTGGGGCTTTACCGGCAACGATCTGCCGCTCGGCGTCGACATGCTCTACCGCACCCGCGATAAATATCCCTGGCTGAAGATGCAGACGATCTATCCGTTCACGGAAGCGGGCGTCGCGCGAGCCGTAAAGGATGCGATGGCGATGAAGACGGTGAAGTCGACCATCGTGCCGTGGCCGGAATTGGTGGAGTAAGAAATCTCGTAGCCCGGATGGAGCGAAGCGTAATCCGGGGTCCGCCGGTCCCGCATTCCCTTGCTCGATGCGGGCTACGGGTCAGAATTTGAAATGAAAGCTGCGATGACAAACGAACAACCAAGCCGCGCCCGTTCCCCCTTTAGCGCCATCCGCGCGATCGACTACACCGTCATCTTCGTGCGCGACATGGACACGATGCGCCGTTTCTACGAGGACGTGCTCGCTCTGTCGCTGTTGCGCGAGTTGTCGCCGAACTGGATCGAATACGGGATCGGCAGCAACACGCTCGCATTGGCGCGGCCGAGCCGTACCGCCGGAGACGTGCCGACGCCGGTGGGCAGTGCTTCGCTGCAACTGGCTTTCAAGGTCTCTCCGGCGGAGGTCGATGCCTGCGCCGAGGAGTTCGTGCGGCAGGGCGTGACGCTGCTGTCGCCGCCGACGAACCAGCCGTTCGGACATCGCACGTTGTTTTTCAGGGATCCCGACGGCAATCTGCTGGAAATCTTCGCCGAAATCTGAGGTGGATTGAACCGAATGCCGCAAAAGCTCCATAGAGAATCCGCGAATGATCCACTTGGGCGTGAAACTTAAGCCCGGGTTCCGGCTTTGAGTTTGCGGGAGAGTATATCGTGAAGCGAATCCTGGAACCCATCACCTACGTCCTGGCCGCCGTCTACTTCCTGGTGGATGCGGTGTTTATGGCCGTGGCGATGCCGATCTCGCGCTGGATTGCCCGGCATTTCGAGTTCAAGCGGCTCCGCGCCTGGATCAGATCGCTGCCGCCTTATCCGTCGCTGGCGCTGTTTTCCGTGCCCGTGCTCATTCTGGAGCCGATCAAGCCGGTGGCGGCTTACCTCGTTGCAACAGGTCAGTTCCTGAGCGGCGTGGCGGCGTTCGTCGGCTGCGAGCTGCTCAAGCTTGTGCTGGTCGAGCGCCTGTTTCACCTGACGCGCGACAAGCTGATGCGGATCCCGGCGTTCGCGTGGGTTTACGGCAAGTTCACCGAGATGAAGGCATGGCTGCAGGCGACCGAAGCCTGGCGCGCGATCCGCGCCTTAAGTCTGGCGGCCAAAGACTGTGTCGCGCGGGCCAGAGCAAGGCTGGCCGAAAGCTTCGGCAGGCCCGTGACATCAAGGGACTAGGGCCGCGCTTGCTATGCCGTAGGGACCAGTGGGCATGCATCGGTCAATCGTCGACGGAATCTGAGGCGGCGTTAAGCTCCTTCACCACCGTTGCGCCCACGACCTTCGCGCCCTCCAGCTCGCGCACGATGCGGTCATCCGGTCCGACGATGCCGAGATCGAATTCGCGCTCCGGCGTGATCAAGATCATGCGCTGGCCGACGATGACGACGACCGTCATGTCGTCGCGCTCGCCTTCCTCGGCCCAGGCGCGGATCTCGCTGGCGTAGGGCTCCCTGCGCCACGCATGGGGCGCGCCGGGGTCGCAGCGGATCTCGATGCCGTCCTCCGAGGTGGTCAGAACCAGCTTGGAGCGGCTCGGCTTCCAGCGCTCGTCGAGCAGGTCGTTGATGAGCCAGAGGCAACCGAAGCTGCCGCATTCGGTAGGCCGTTCGACGTAGATCATGCAACCGCGGCCGGGATTGCAATGCGCGCACCAGCTGCCTGCCGGCTTGGCGAGCGCCTCGATAGCCATCACTTTGCAGCAAAGCGTGCATTCGCCGCACTGGCGTTCGTCCGACGAGGCCATGCGTCCAATTCCGGTACGTCCAAACGTCGGCAATTTAAGCGAGATGGGCGCAAAAGTCCGCCATTCCGGCCCGAAATCGCGTTTGGGGCAGGGCCAGCATCCCGCACCTGTTCACCCTGTCGCCAATGCCATGCATCAAAGCCATGGTGATTTGACAGCTTCTGGCGTAAAGAGCGTCCAAATCGAAATCATCAAGGGTGTGATCGGGCCTTCTGCAGTGATTGCAGCGTCAAGGTCCCTCGGCTCTTCCGTTCCGCGCCCGGACCAACCAAGGTTTTCCATTCCGTGTCTTTTCCGGCCCTGACCCCGCCGCTCGCCCGTGCTTTGGCCGAGCGCAATTATGATTCACCGACACCTGTCCAGCTCGCCGTACTCGGCGAGGATGCTGTCGGCCGCGACCTCCTGGTGTCGGCGCAAACAGGCTCGGGCAAGACCGTTGCGTACGGGCTGGCCATGGCCAGGGACCTTCTGGGCGATGCCGAGCGGTTCGCGCAGGCCGCGGCGCCTCTGGCCCTGATCGTCGCGCCGACCCGCGAGCTCGCCTTGCAGGTCCAGCGCGAGCTGACCTGGCTCTACCAGCATGCCGGGGCGCGTGTCGTCTCCTGCGTCGGTGGCATGGATCCGCGCCGCGAGCAGCGCGAACTCGCCGCCGGCGCCCACATCGTGGTCGGCACGCCCGGCCGCCTGTGCGATCATCTCAGGCGCAACCGCCTCGACACCTCCGAATTGAAGGTCGTCGTGCTCGACGAGGCCGACGAGATGCTCAATCTCGGCTTCCGCGAGGACATGGAGTTCATCCTCGAGACCACCCCGGAGACGCGGCGCACGCTGCTGTTCTCGGCGACCTTCCCGCGCGGCATCGTGGCGCTGGCGAAACAGTACCAGCAGGACGCATTTCGCATCGAGGTCGCGGGCGACGAGGGCGGTCACGCCGACATCGAGTACCGTGCCATCCGGGTCGCTCCCGGTGATGTCGAGCATGCGGCCGTCAACGTGCTGCGCTTCTACGAGGCACCGAGCGCGCTGGTGTTCTGCAACACGCGCGATGCGGTCAGGCATTTGCAGGCGGCACTGCTTGAGCGCGGCTTCTCCGTGGTCGCGCTGTCGGGCGAGTTGACGCAGAACGAGCGCACTTTGGCGCTCCAGTCGCTCCGGGACGGTCGCGCCCGCGTTTGCGTCGCGACCGACGTCGCTGCGCGCGGCATCGACCTGCCGAGCCTCGATCTCGTCATTCACGCCGATTTGCCGAACGACCCCGAGGTGATGCAGCATCGCTCGGGCCGCACCGGTCGCGCGGGCCGCAAGGGCACAAGCGTGCTGCTGGTGCCGCCGGCACGACGGCGTCGTGCAGAGTTGCTGCTCAATCTCTCGGGCACCGAGGCGGTCTGGGGCACGGCGCCGCAGGCGGATGAAATCCGCAAGCTCGATCATGAGCGCATGAAGGAGGTGTTGTTCACCGAGGAGACGACATCAGACGATCTGGAGCTGGCGAAGGCTCTGCTGGCCGAGCGGTCGGCGGAGGATATCGCCGCCGCGCTTGCGCGGCTCTATCGCGCCCGGCTGCCGTCTCCTGAGGACATCATCGATCCCGGCGAGGAGCGCGGACGGCGCGAGCATCGCAGCCGCGACGATCGCGCCCCGCGCGGCGACGATCGCTCCGAGCGCCCTCGCGCCAAATCGGCGAAAGGGTCATCAAAACATGAAATGACGGAGCCGACGGTTTGGTTCCGCGCTGCCATCGGCCGCCGCAAGAATGCGGAGGCGCGCTGGCTGCTGCCGATGATCTGCCGCCGAGGCGGCATTGACAAGCGCGACATCGGCGCGATCAAGATCAGCGACACCACCACCGAGTTCGAGATCTCCGAGCGCGTCGCGGAAAGTTTTGCAGCCAAGGTCAAGCGACCGGACAAGGAAGACAGCATCCGCATCGAGCTGGTGACGGCGGCGCCGCAGGCGGCGGCAGCAGGGGAGAAGCGCCCACGCGCTCCGCAGCGCGATGACGGTGACGATGCTCATGTCGTTCGCCGCAGCGACGATCCCTGGAACGTGGGTGAGCCGAAGCAGCACGACAGGCCGCGGGGAAAGCCTGACGCGAAGCACCAGGGGAGGCCGTACGCAAAGCCTCACGCAAAGCCGCACGACGGCGGCAAATCCGGCAAGCCGGCATTCGGGAAGAAGAACAAGACATTCGGAAACAAATCCGGTGACGCCAAATACGCGCCGTCGGTCACCGAATGGCCGGGCGCGTCGGGCAAGAAGAACAAGAAGAAGCGCCGCGGCTGAGCGGCCGCCGATGGCGCAGGCAGCGAGATGCCGCCGGATTGCACCGGCGACATCGTCTGAAAAGTTGGCCGTGGGCTCAGCGGCCGCCGCCACCCCCGCCGCCACCTCCGCCTCCACCGCCACCACCTCCGCCGCCGGCATCACGCATGGAGGAGCTGTAGCGCGGGTCGATCTGCTTCATGTAGGTCGGCGACGTATCGCGGTCGACCCGAACGACGTGACGCCGGGCGGGCGGTGGGTCCGGCAGCGGGATGATGCCGCAGCCTCCGAAGAAATCGACGTCGCAGCGATAGGTATGGAATTGCACCGCATGGGCGCTGGTTGCAGTGAACGCGGTCGTGGCAACGAACGCTGTCAAAGCAAGTTTGGGCAATGTGAGTTTCATCGGAAATCTCCAGCCTCGGTTCGGCGAGACCGGAACGGCTCGCTCGATCCTTCGACGGAGGCTGATCGAAACCAGTTCGAGGGTTGGCTTCACGCCCGCGTGAGGCCGCGTGCGGGGAGGGGCGGCTGCTCGGCAAGCTCGCGCAGCATGTAGGTTGCGCCCGCGCCGTAGGACGTCAGTTTGTCGCGCAAGGCCGCATCCGGTCCGACGGCGTGGAAGCCGAGACGCTCCCACAGCACGCGCGTATCGTAGACCGAGACCAGCGCAAGCATCGTGATGCCGGATGATCGCGCGAGCTGTTCAATGTCGGCGACATAGCCGCGCGCCACGCCGCCGCGGGCGTCGGGCAGCACGGCGACGTCGTGTATGTAGAGACAGTCGGCATGTTCAGGCAATTGGCCGAGGAAACCGTCGAGCGGCGGGATCTGTTGCTGCATCCAGGGATGCGCCAGGCCATAGCCCGCGATCCCGTCGCCTGCGGCGAGCACGCGGCAGCCATCCGGACAGAGCCGCATCTTTTCCGCGAGCACCTCCGGCCGCTCGGGCAGATCGGGATGGATCCGCGCCGCGATCGCACTGATCGCTGCGAGATCGGTGGCGTGCGCGCGGCGCCATCGAGGCTTGCTCATCTGTGTGCTCCGTATCGTCAACCGCAATTTATTCCGCCGCCTTGATGCGCGCAGCCAAAAATATCTTGGCCCGCTTTCGAGGAATAGTGCGCGGGCCGCGGCGTCCTACCTCGTGCAAGCCATCTGCATGACAGGAGACACCATGACGACATCCTCGATCCGCCTCGTGCTCGCGTTCGCGGCAACGCTCGCGCTCGCCTCTGCGGCGCTCGCCGCGCCGCCGACCAAGACCGGCAAGACCGACAAAGGCAGCGTGCTCACCGACGCCAAGGGCATGTCACTCTACACGTTCGACAAGGACATGGACGGCAAGTCGGCCTGCAACGGCCCCTGTGCGACGAATTGGCCGGCGCTGAAGGCCGAGGCCAACGACACGCCCGGCGATGGCTACACCATCATCACCCGCGACGACGGCTCGAAGCAGTGGGCGTACAAGGGCAAGCCGCTCTACACCTTCGCCAAGGACACCAAGCCCGGCGACGTCACCGGCGACGGCTTTCTGAATGGCGCCTGGCATCTGGCGATGCCGTGATGGATCGATGACGCGGCCGGGCATCGCTTGTGCGGGCGATGTCCGGCGCAAGCTTGCGCCGATCTCAAGTTGGCGCATGCGATTGCAGCAACTTCAAAGAGGCGCGATGCGGTGATGCGCCGCTTCGCCGCATGATTCGAATAAAATCAAGCGAAGAGTCTGAAAGCGAACCGAAGCTTCCACTGTTGTTGGCCATAGTTGGCTTCAGCAGGGGGGCGACGGCGGTCCATCCGCAGTGGCATCCCACCAACATGAGAGCAAGGGTACTGGTGTCCTGGTGCAGCAAGCACCTGGACGCGTCGGGGAGTCTTAAATCCGTTATCTAGTTTCGCTTGAAAGGATGAAAGCCCGTGAGTGATGCCAATCTGAACGCCGAAACGAATGCTGCTCTGCAAAACGGAGGAACCGACGCAAGTGCAAAGCTCCAGTTCGGCGTCCCGTTCTTCAACATGCAGACGATCTTCGGCAATCTCGCCGAACAGGGCGCATCACGGGCCCAGGCAAATTTTGCGCAGATCAAGTCGACCTCGGAGGAGATGACCGCAGCTCTCTGCGATGCCTGCTCGACCAACGCCCAGCGGGCCGCCGACTACCGCACCAAGGTCATCGAGATATCCCACGCCAACACCACGTCCACGCTGGAATTTTTTTCCCAGCTTGTCGATGCGAGGTCGTTTGCCGATCTCGTAGATCTCTCCACCGCTCATAGCCGCAAGATGCTTGAAACGGCTTCGGCCCAGAATCGCGAGCTATGGCACCTCGCCCAGAGGGTTGCGACCGAAACGGCTGAGCCGATCAAGCAGAGCTTGGATCGCGTATTGCGTAGCGCTGCTTGAATCGAAGCGGTTGGCCGCGCGGACCGGCTGGGTGAGCGTCTTCGCAAGAAAAGATGCCATCCAGCCGGTTGCGGCCCCCTCATAGTCGAGGTGATGCCAAGCTGGAGGAAATCGGGATGGGTATGGTGGTGATCAAGTGCCCGGAAACGGGAAGGGTCATTTCGACGGGCATCGAGATGGATCGCGAAAGGTTTCGGTGCACTGCAGTGTTCTTTTCGCGGACCTATTGCAAGATGTGCGCGGCGACGCACGAGTGGTTCGCCAAGGAAGCCTGGGTCTACGAGTCGGCCTTGGCGAACGGGACGTCCGGCGGCAGGGAATCGTTCGGCGGCGGCGCGGCGTGAAGCACCTTCAAGGCATCCTGCGAAACGATCCGGTCGATCCTGCGGCTCATCACCTTGTAGCACTCGCATGCGACGACTTCGAGGCGCCGCCTGTCGATCTCGAGTTGACCGCGCCGGCTGGATTTCAGCGCCCTTGACGTCCGAAGGGCCCCAATGACGTGCGTGACCGTGGTACGCCGGACGCCGAGCAATTCGGACAGCGTCTCTTGCGTCAAGGGCAGGACGTCACCGCCATCGGTCCGATCGTGGATGTGAAGCAGCCAGCGGGCTAGGCGGGCTTCGACGGAGTGCAGCGCGTTGCAGGCTGCGACATGCTGGATTTGCGTCATCAGCGCCCTGGAGAGAAGCTGAACCAAACCTCTGAGAGCGGGGCTGCGTTCGAGCGCCGTCTGAAATCGCGTGGGTGATATCTGCAACGCCGCGCCGGCGACGCGCACGACCGCGGTCATGGGTGAGCGGAGCGGCCCTAGCGCCGTCATGAGGCCGATGGCGGCGTCGTTGCCGACCACGGCGGTTGCGGCGGTCTGTCCGTTCGGCAGCTCCATGATGAGGGCGATTGCGCCGCTACAGGGGAAGTAGATGTGATCGATCCGGTCGCCCGATCGAACCAGGACTTCGTCGTGCTGGAGCGGTACTTTCCGCAAATGCGGCGCAAGCAAAGCAAAATCGGCTGGCGGTAACGCAGCTAGCAGGCGATTACCAACTCTGGTCGCGCGCTCCATCACGGGTGATTATCCCTCGACGGAAGCGGCTGGGAAACGCATCGTCTCAGCCGAGCCGCGTTGCCGCGCAGATACTCGCGCGGCGAAACAGACAAACGTATCCTAGCAGGTAAGGTTCCGTTGATCGATCGCAAGCCTTGGGCCTTGAGCCTTCGTCTCCGATCGTCATCTGATTCAGAACGATCGTCAGGCCGTTTTCACACGCTGCGCGCACGGCGCGATCGTTGCTCTACCTTAGCCCCTCATACACCATCAATCCGCGGGCGATCTGCAGTTTGCGGATCGCGCGCGGCAGCAGTTTCTCCGGCTGGTGCAGGTAGCGCCAGGAGGTGACGGTGAACGGGCCGAGCGCGCCGCATTCATCGTCGAACGGCGCGAGCACGCCGGTCACGCTGACAGGCGTATGCGGGCGGGCGTTGAAGGGCAGCAGCAGCAGCTCGAGATGCGCCTTGCTGCCGTCCTCGCGCTGCGCGGTGAGACCTGCGATCGCGCCTAAGGTCTCGTCGGCGACAATGGTCGTGATCTCCTCGATCTCGCTGCGGCTCGCGTCGGTGAACAGCGCGGCAAAGCCCTGGTCCTTGAGATCGCGGCCGGCCAGCGCGCAGACCCGCGTGCCGGCGACGCGGAACGGAAAGCCGAGTTTTTGCTCACAAGACAGCACGAAGATGTCGCCGAGCAGCTCGCGCACCGCGGCCGGGTCGATATCGGCCCGGGCAGGGGCACGCGCGCTGCCGCGCTTGTTGTCCCAATATGCGAAGAATGCGCGGCTCGATGGATGTTTCATGTTCGACGCTTACCCTCGGCGCAACCTCATGGGACAAAGCTGTCCCGCTTCAGCGCACCTGAGATCCCTTTGATGTTGTGCAGGAGGGGAATTGCAGCGTCCATGCCGCGGACGCGTTTTTGGCATCGCCAGCGCTGCCTTTGCGCCGTTAACGTTAAATTAACTATGCGCTTTGCCTGTCGGGCACGCCTGCTATGGTGATCCCGGTCGCAAGCCTCGCCGCTTTCTCCAGGTTCTCGGTGAGGCCTGTACACGGGCGTCAAACAGTTTGGTCACTGGCCGCGGGGAGGGGTGGGGATACACCTTGCTCTCCCGTCGCATCGGAAGGCCGACACGGACAGGCAGGGCTTTCCCAGGGCCCTGCCTTTTCCTTTCGTGCACTTGCGCAAGGCCGGTAAAGGCGACTATCTCCAGATCCCTTGCTTCGAGAAGCCCGCTGCCTCGATCGCGCCTGAAAGCGAAACCGCCTTGGATTCCCCGTCACAACCCCCGCCGGACCATCAGGTCGTCGTCGAAGAGGCCCCGCGCGAGCCGATCCTGACCCTGCCGTGGCCGCTGACGGCCTATGTCGCCCTGCTGGCGCTGATCCATCTGCGGGTGCTGCTGCCGCCGGAGCTGGAGAACTGGACTATCGACGTCTTCGGCTTCATTCCGAAGCGCTACGATTCCTCGCTGGTCAATCTGCAGTTCGAGGGCGGCGCCGGCGCCAAGGTCTGGACCTTCGTCACCTATTCGCTGCTGCACGCCAATCTCACCCATCTCGCCTTCAACGTGTTGTGGCTGCTGCCGTTCGGCAGCGCGCTGGCGCGGCGCTTCGGGGCTTTGCGCTTCTTCGTGTTCCTGGCGGTGACGGCGGCGGCCGGCGCGCTTGCCCATCTCGTCACCCACGAGCATGCGGTGGTGCCGATGATCGGCGCCTCGGCCTCGGTCTCGGGCGCCATGGCGGCGGCGATCCGCTTCGCCTTCGTGCGCGGCAGCTTCCTGTCGTTCAGCCGTTCGGACGCCGATACCGCCGCAAAAGTTCCGGCGCTGCCGCTGTTTCGGGCGCTGCGCGATCGACGGATCGTCGGCTTCCTCGCCGTTTGGTTCGCCCTCAACATCATCTTCGGCGTCGGCGGGATCGGCGTCGAAGGCGACAGCGCAGGTGTCGCCTGGGAAGCGCATATCGGCGGCTTCTTCGCAGGCTTGTTGCTGTTCACGCTGTTCGATCCGGTGCCGCGCGTGCGAAGCCATGATGCTGCGGATGCGTCATCACAGGACATTTCAGACGGTATTTGAAGCGGCGCTTGCGGCGCAGCCCGAATTCATCCATCATTTGCGGGAAGAATGTCCCGAAGCAGCAAGCTGATGGAGGCTGCACTTCGCAAAGCGCTCGAGCCTGCAACCGGCGCTGAAACTGTTAGTTGAAGACTCGCGAACAAGTCCGGACCGCGCAAAGCGGACGGATCCGATTCAGGGAGGCAACAATGACGGTACGTTCCATTCTCAATACCAAGGGCCACCAGATCATGAGCGTCGCGCCCGACGCCAAGCTCGCCGCCGCCGTCAAGCTGCTCGGCGAGAAGAAGATCGGCGCGGTGCTGGTGATGGACCAGAGCCGGCTCGAGGGCATCCTGTCCGAGCGCGACATCGTGCGCGTGCTCGGCGAGCGCGGTGCCGGCGTGCTGGACGAGCCGGTCTCCCAGGTCATGACGCGCAAGGTCGTGACCTGCAAGGAGACCGACACGGTCGCCGAGCTGATGGAGATGATGACCACAGGCAAGTTCCGCCACTTGCCGGTCGTCGACAACGGCAAGGTTGTCGGGCTGATCTCGATCGGCGACGTCGTCAAATGGCGCGTGCGCGAATACGAGTCCGAACAGGAAGCCCTGCGCGACTACATCAAGACGGCTTGAGGAGCTTGATCCGGAAAAGTGCGCAGCGGTTTTCCGAAAAGATCATGCTCAAACAATAACCTGAAGCGCGATGACGATCCCTGATCTCAACGCGCGTCGGGTCTTATTCGACCGCTTTCGGCGCGGCGCCTTCGGGCGCGGGCGCCAGCACCTGGATCGTTTCCTGGATCTGTTCGAGCGCGCGCTCGGCGGCGCGCGCGCCGAGCGCGATCAGGTCCTCGGCACGATGAAAGTCGAACCAGCCGAACTGGCCGACCCGCGGCGTGATCAGAAAATCCGGCGGATCGCCGGCGAGCCGCGCCCGGGTGATGCGGTCCTGCATGATGTTGAAGGCATCGATCATGACCGACGAGATGCCTGGACGGCCGGCAGTGCCGAAAAACTCGCGCTTGACGGTTCTCTCCGCCGAGAAGATGCGCGGAAAACGCCGCTTGGCGGGGGTCTCTTCAGTGACAGGGCTGGCGACAGGCACGGGCATCGCCCCATGCGCATGGATCGTCGTCGAATGGGTGAAGATGTCGGTGGACAGATTGACCGCGATGACGATTTCGGCGCCGAGCGCCCGCGCCGCTGACACCGGCACCGGGTTCACCAGCGCGCCGTCCACCAGCCAGCGATCGCCGACCATCACGGGCGCGAAGATGCCGGGCAACGCATACGAGGCGCGCATCGCCTCGACCAGACGGCCGCGTGTCAGCCAGATCTCATGGCCGGTCCGGACCTCGGTCGCGACCGAGGCATATTTCATCGGCAGGTCCTCGATCAGGGTTTGGCCGATCGATTGCTCCAGCCGGCTTGCAAGCTTCTCGCCGCCGATCAGACCCGAGCCGTTGAGGCGGATGTCGAGATAGCCGAGGATGTTGCGCACGCCCTGCAGGCTGCGGGCCCAGTCTTCCAGCGCGTCGAGCCGGTCGGCCGCATAGGCGCCGCCGACCGCGGCGCCGATCGAGGTGCCGACCACGACATCGGGCACGATGCCGTTGGCCAGCAGCGTTCTCATGATACCGATATGGGCAAAACCGCGCGCCGCGCCGCCGCCGAGGGCAAGACCGATAACGGGCCGGCGGATACTGCCGAGACCGACTTTCTCGCCATTTGCGCCGTTCACACCCCGACCTCTCAACATATCCAGCACCGAAACTCTCCTACTCCGGGCCTTCCTCACTCCAGAGTAGGCGCCGCGCTTCCGCTTCGCCAGAAACAGGGCAAAGCATGGTTTATAGCGTTCGGGACGCAGGGGGCAGGAGTGTGGCGAGAGCCCGTTGCCTGAGATCTAATCACGCAGGCGTCAACCGGGTTCCACAGAACCGTAATCCATGGGATTTCAGAGGCTTGAATTTGCCGCGTTTTCGGTGAAAAGCAGGAAGCATGACTCCAGGGGGTGACGGCATCATCAGATGGCGGCGCGGCGGCAGGCTGCTGCCGGCGCTTGTCTTTGCCGCATCCGTGGCCGCGTGCCTCGTTACCTCGGGCCAAAACGCTGCGCGGGCGCAGCTTTTCTCCGATCGTCCGCCGCCAGTGCCGCCAGCCTCGGTGCCCGATCCCGGCGGCGCCGTCAGCCTCGCCCCGCCGTCCGGTCCCGGCGCCGGTCCCCCGAGCCTGCCGCCGACCCTGACCCAGCCGAATACGCCGAGCATGCCGCCACCGGCGGTGTCGACCGTGCCGCCGTCCGCGCCGCTCAGCGCGGCCGTGCCGGGCCAGGGTGTGCTGTCGCTGACCGCGAGATACGGCAAGGATTCTCCGGCGATCAACGGCGGCCTGGTCTGGCGCGTCTTTTCCGACCGTCCCGACGAGAACGGCACCTTCAGGCTGATCAAGGAGGACCGCAGCGCCACCCCCAGCATCGTGCTGCCGCCCGGCAATTACGTCGTGCACGTCGCCTTCGGCCTCGTCAGCGCGGTGCGCACCGTCAGCCTGAAGGCCGAGACGGACCGCGAGTCCTTCGTGCTGCCGGCCGGGGGCCTGCGCATCGAGGGCCGCGTCGGCACCAGCCGCATTCCGCAGAACCAGATCTCGTTTGCGATCTACAAGGGCAGCCAGTTCGAATCCGGCGAGCGCGCCGCGTTGGTGCCGAACGTCGCCGCCGGCGACGTCGTGCTGATCCCGGAAGGCACCTACTACATCATCTCCAATTACGGGGACGCCAATTCGGTGGTGCGCTCGGACATCCGCGTCCAGACCGGCAAGCTCACCGACGTCACCATCACCCACCGCGCTGCCGTGATCACGCTCAAGCTCGTCAGCGACAAGGGCGGCGAGGCGCTCGCCAACACCGCCTGGTCGGTGCTGACGCCCGGCGGCGACGTCATCAAGGAATCAATCGGCGCCTTCCCGCGCGTCGTGCTCTCCGAAGGCGAATACCGCGCCATCGCCAAGAACGAGGGCAAGGTCTACGAGCGCGGCTTCAACGTCGTCAACGGCGTCGACGGCGAGGTCGAGGTCGTGGCGCGGTAGTTGCGGCCTCCGCAACATCGCACCGCGCTTCTCATCCAGCGCATCTCCAGACGCGAGACGGACCTAACATTTGTTGCGAACGTCCGGTGAGCGTTTGCTTACTAGACATTCCCCACTGTGTTTCGCTTTGCATACCGCTGTAAGCGCTACCAAGCTCCGTCGAAGGATTTGGAAACACCGGCGGCATCGGCTTATTCCAGCCTCACCGCGACGTCGTCACACCTTTGCAAGATACGCATTTCCGATAATCAATTTCATTCGCTTTCCGTCCTGCTGGGTTATATGTCGGGCATCCGTCCAATGGGGACGCCGGCGCGGCCTCGGGTAGGCTGCGTGGCCGGCAAGGAGCAGGGGACCAAGCGCGTCGGCATGTTCGAAGTGATCCTCACCAGGCGCAAACGGCTCGGTTGGCGGTGGCAGGTCTGCGACCAGTCCGGCAAGGTTTTTGCCGGTGGCTTCGAGCGCACGCGTCCGTCAGCCAAATATCACGGCGAGCGCGCCCTATTTTTCCTGCTGTCGCAGGCCTATTTGCGCAACCGCTCGGCGGCGTCGAGCGAGGATTAGGGGCCCGATCTTGTAGGGTGGGTTAGCCCTGCAGATACGCGAAGCGTATCTGGAGGGCGTAACCCACCACTTTCGTCTCCGCGGGACGCAGAAGAGGTGGGTTACGCCGGGCGATTACGCTTCGCGCAATCGCAGGGCTAACCACCCTACGCATTTACAATCTCTTGCGTTGCCTGGCGGGCAAAACACCCAAGGCGTGGGGCAATATCTGCATGCAAGAATATTCCCCTTTACCGAAATTCGGAAATGGCGTATGTATCGCGCAACCCGGCCCATGGAAGAGGGGCGTATCGCGATCGTCACGACGCGGGCCGGACGGCGGTGGGCGCAGGCCACATCGGCGCGATCAGGCTTTGCAGGGCGGGCAACCGTGAGCGAAGGCATCGCGCAAACGACCGGTGTGATTGCCGCGTACGGCAAAATCGTGTGGTCCTGGCGCCCGGAGCCTGTGCGCCAAGTCTCGTGGTGATGCGTGTGACCCGACCGGGTCCTTGCATCAGCCATCTGCGAGACGACGGGGGCAATAGTGCATCGCTCCCCGGGGAGATCACGACATAAGCCGTTCCAACCACTGCGCAGGGAAGGCCGGATGTTTCGGCTTCACCTGTATGCCGCTGTGCAGCCTCTTGTAGCGCAGACTATCGCACAGTGGACCGCGGGTGCCAGTCGGGCACCCGGTCTTCCCTGCGCCCTCTTTCATTTGAGGGTGAGGCGACAAGCAGAACTCGGGCGAGATGAGCCGCGAGGATGCGAAAGTGTGTCTGCGATGAAGATACAAATTGATGAAGCGACCATGCTTCCGCACACGCCGTCATTGCGAGCGCAGCGAAGCAATCCAGAAATCCCTCCGCGGAAAGACTCTGGATTGCTTCCGCCTTCGCCAAGGCTTCGGCGGACAAGTCGCTGCGCTCGCAATGACGATGTGGAGAGAGTTTCGCACCAAACTTCAATCGCGTGCCCATGGAAGCCGGAAGTTCGATAAGTGCGCCTCACGGGCGGCTTAGCTCGGGGGGAAAGCTGCCATAGACCAGTTCCTTGAAGGCGGGCGTGATGCGGCCGCGTTCGTTCTGGGTCTGCTGCATCAGGAGGTAGACCATATCGAGCTTGGGATCGACGCCGAAATAGGTGCCGCTGCCCGAGTCCCATTTCAATTCGCCGATCGAGCCCGCCGGCGGCGGCTTGGCGTTGCCGGGGTCGGTTCGGACCGCAAGGCCGTAGCCATAACCGAAGCCATCGCCGGGGAAATAGAAATAGTCGCGTTCCACGCCGGAGCCGGGCCCGATCTGATCACTCGTCATGGCCTTGAAGGCGGCCGGGCTGAGGCAGCGCTTGCCGCCGAGCTCGCCGCCCTTGAGCAGCATTTGCGCGAAGCGTTGATAGTCAGTGATGGTCGAGAGCAGGCCGCCGCCGCCGGATTGCCATTCCGGATGGTCGAGGCGTTCGCGCTCGCCATCGAGCAGGATCTGGTCGCTCGGCAGCGGTCGGGCCAACCGCTCGATCTCGTCTTGTGTCGACAGCAGGAATTTGGTGCTGGTCATGCCGAGCGGATCGAAGATGCGCTGCTTCAGCGCATCGTACAGCGTCTGCCCGGTGATGATCTCGATGACGGCCCCGAGCACGTCGGTCGAATGACCGTAGCGCCACAGCGTCCCCGGTTGGCGCGCCAGCGGCAGCCGGGCGATACGGTCGGCGAATTCCCGGTTGTTGAAGGGGCCTTCGAAGATATGCGCCGCCTTGTAGGCGAGCTCGACCCATCTGCCGCCGATATAATCGTAGGTGATGCCCGAGGTGTGCCGCATCAAATCCCTGATGGTCACCGCATGGAGCGGCGGCACCACCTCGAGCGCCATCGAGCCATCGGGCTTGGTGATTTCCATTCCCACCTTGGTGGCAGCGAAGAGCGGGATGTATTTCGACACGGGATCGGTGAGCGCCAGCTTGCCCTCGTCGATCAGCATCATTGCCGCCAGGCTGGTGATCGGCTTGGTCATCGAATGGACAGCGAAGATCGTGTCCGGCGTCATCGACAGCCGGGTCCTGACGTCGCGCACGCCGAACATCTTGAAATAGACAGGCTTGCCGTGCTGCTGGATCAGCACGATCGCGCCCGCCAAGCGGCCGCTGGTCACCTCGTTTTCGAAGAATGCGGTGATGCCTCGCAGCCTGTCGGGCGCGGGAGCGGGGACGTCGCCAGCGCGGCTCTGCGCCATCGTGCCGGCCAGCATCGCGGCCCCGACCAGAAATTCACGACGCTTCATCCGGGCTTCCTCCCTCGCCGGGAGCAAGCCGCAAGACATCAGGGGCGTCAATAAAACTCCGATTAGAAACGGGTCACGATTTCGGAAAGGACCGGGCGCGGGCGATCCTCGCTCGGCTTGGTCGGTTTGCCGATATGCACGAGGCCTGCGAGTTTCTCGTCCGCCTTGAGGCCGAGTCCGTCAAGCACGTCGCGATCGAAGGCGAACCAGCCGGTCAGCCAGGCCGCGCCGTAGCCAAGCGCGGTGGCGGCCGTGACGATGTTCATGGCGCTGGCGCCCGCCGACAGCTCCTGCTCCCACGCCGGCACCTTGGGATGCGGCTTGGTGAAGCTGACGATCCCGATCACCAGCGGCGCATCGGTCAGGCGCTTGCGTTCGGTCTCGATATCGGCTGCGGGGGCGCCGGGATTCTTGCGGGCGAAGACTCTTGCGATCACCTCGCCGGCGCGCTGGCGCGCATCGCCCTCGAAAATGATGAAGCGCCAGGGCGTGAGCTTGCCGTGATCAGGCACGCGCGCGCCGATCGTGAGAATGGTCTCGAGCTCGGCCGGCGAGGGGCCGGGGCCGGTCATCTCGCGCGGCTTGACCGAGCGGCGGGTTTTCAGGAGTTCGATGGCATCAGGCATTGCGATGGCCTCTTCGGATGGACGACGGGCGTGCCATGCCGAGATAGGCATGCACGCCCGCAACCGAAAGCGATTTTAGACCGATTTCAACGATCAGACCGCGCCGCGCGCCCGCCGGACGTCAGGCGGGGTGGCCTCGTCGACGAGGGCGGCGATTGCCTCCTCCGTCGTCATCACCTTCTGGCCGTCGCTGCCAAGCCGGCGGACCGAGACCGAATGCGTCTCGGCCTCCTTCTTGCCGACCACGAGCAGCGCCGGAATCTTGGCCAGCGAATGCTCGCGGACCTTGTAGTTGATCTTTTCGTTGCGCAGGTCGATCTCGACCCGCAACCCGGCGCGTCGCGCCTGCTCCAGCACCACCTTGGCGTATTCATCGCCTTCCGAGGTGATGGTGGTGACGACGGCCTGCACCGGCGAGAGCCAGAGCGGGAAGTTGCCGGCATAGTGCTCGATCAGGATGCCGATATAGCGCTCCATCGAGCCGCAGATTGCGCGGTGCACCATGACAGGCGGTTTCTTGCCGCCGTCATGGTCGATGTAGAACGCACCGAAGCGTTCCGGCAGGTTGAAGTCGACCTGCGTGGTACCGCACTGCCAGTCGCGCCCGATGGCGTCGCGCAGCACGTACTCGAACTTCGGCCCGTAGAAGGCGCCTTCGCCCGGGTTGATCTCGGTCTTGATGTGGTTGTTCTGCGCCTGGATCTCGCGCAGCACCGTCGCCATCACGCGCTCGGCGTGATCCCACATCGCATCCGTGCCGACGCGCTTTTCCGGCCGCGTCGAGAGCTTGACCGTGAGATCGCCGGTGAAGCCGAAATCGGCATAGGTCGACAGGATCAGATCGTTGATCTTCAGGCATTCCTCGGCGAGCTGGTCCTCGGTGCAGAAGATGTGCGCATCGTCCTGGGTGAAGCCGCGCACGCGCATCAGCCCGTGCATGGCGCCGGACGGCTCATAGCGATGCACCACGCCGAACTCGGCGAGGCGCAAGGGCAGGTCGCGGTAGCTCTTCAGGCCATGCTTGAAGATCTGGACGTGGCCGGGGCAGTTCATCGGCTTCAGCGCGAACCAGCGCTTGTCCTCGGCCTCGTCGCCGGCCGACTGCGCCGCGAACATGTTCTCGCGGTACCAGCCCCAATGGCCAGAGGTCTCCCACAGCACCTTGTCGAGGATCTGCGGCGCGTTGACCTCGCTGTAATCGCCGGTCAGGCGGCGGCGCATATAGGCGATCAGCTGCTGGAAAATCGTCCAGCCCTTGGGGTGCCAGAACACGACGCCGGGACCTTCCTCCTGGAAATGGAAGAGGTCGAGCTCGCGTCCGAGCTTGCGATGGTCGCGCTTCTCGGCTTCCTCGATCTGCTTGAGATAAGCGTCGAGGTCCTCCTGCTTGGCGAAGGCCGTGCCATAGATGCGGGTCAGCATCGGGTTGTTGCTGTCGCCGCGCCAATAGGCGCCGGCCACCTTCATCAGCTTGAAGGCGCCTCCGACCTTGCCGGTCGAGGTCATGTGCGGGCCGCGGCAGAGATCGAACCAGTCGCCCTGGTAGTAGATCTTGATCGGCTCGTGGCCGGGAATGGCGTCGACCAACTCGACCTTGAAGGCCTCGCCCTTGTCGCGGAACACCTGCTTGGTTTTCTCGCGATCCCAAACCTCTTTCGTGAAAGGCTTGTCGCGCGCGATGATCTCGCGCATCTTTTTCTCGATCGCGGCAAAGTCTTCCGGCGTGAACGGCTCATTGCGGAAGAAGTCGTAATAGAAGCCGTTCTCGATCACGGGGCCGATGGTCACCTGCGTGCCCGGCCACAGCGTCTGCACGGCTTCAGCGAGCACGTGGGCGCAGTCGTGGCGGATCAGCTCCAGCGCCTCCGGCTCGTCGCGCGAGATCAGCCTGAGCTTGGCATCGGCCTCGATGGGGTCGTTGAGATCGGCGAGCACGCCGTCGAGCATCATCGCCACGGTGCGCTTGGCGAGCGAGGGCGAGATGCCCTTGGCGATGTCGAGGCCGGTGATGCTCTTGTCATATTGGCGCTGGGCGCCGTCGGGGAAGGTGAGGGTGACTTTGGCTGCGGGGGACACGGGCTTCAGATTGCTGAGGGAATATTGGAAGCCGGATTCGGATTTGGGCTGGTCGGACATTGCTTTTCTCCTGAGGCTCACTCCTGCGAACGAGCGCAGGTAAGCGGGAACGAGCGATATAACAGGCGATTCGGCCCGTGCAATCCGGCATTTCCAAGAAAGTGGCGCGCAAAAGCGGAGGCGGCGCGTCAACTATTTCGAGCCGCGCCCTTTAACGGGCCGCCAGCCGCTCTACATGCAGCTGCATGGAAACTCCCCGCGCCGGCCGTTTTACGGCAACCGCCCTGATGCTTGGCAATCTCGTGACCGGCTGCTCGGTGCTGGCTCCTGCGGGGATGCTGCCGGAGATGTCGACCGGGCTCGGCATCAGCATCCACGCCGCCGGGCTGCTCATCACTTATGGTGCGATCACGCTGTGCATCGGCTCGCCGCTGACGGCGTGGCTGACCAGCCGCATCGAACGGCGGATGCTGCTCACGACCACGCTTGCGGTGCTGGCCCTTGGCAATCTCGCCTCGGCCTTTGCACCCGACTACACGAGCCTCCTCCTCATCCGCCTGGTGATGCTCGCCGTCGGCGCGCTGTACACGCCGCAGGCCGCTGGCACGGCGGCGCTGATCGTGCCGGCGGAGCGGCGTGGCAGCACGATCGCCTATCTCTTCCTCGGCTGGTCGCTTGCGGCCGCCGTCGGCCTGCCGCTGATCACCTTCATCGCCAGTCGCTATGGCTGGCGCGCCGCCTACGGCACGATCGGCGCGCTCGGATGTGTGAGCTTCCTGATGCTGCTGGTGCGGCTGCCGGCCGGCCTGAAGGGTGCGCCGGTCGACCTGAGGACGTGGAGCGAGGTTGGCCGCAACAGGTCTATCCTGCTGCTGCTTTTGATCACGATGCTGCAAATGTCCGGACAGTTCGCGGTGTTCACCTTCATGGGCCCGCTGCTCAAGAAGCTGACCGACGCAAGCCCGGACGCGATTGGCCTCGTGTTCGGCATCTACGGTGTGTGCGGCTTCCTCGGCGTCGTGGTGGCGAGCCGCATCGTCGATACCTGGGGCCCTTATCGGACGTCATTGCTGTTCACGTGCCTGTTGCTGGCGGGCATCTCGGGGTGGGCGATTGGCGCGGGCAGCCTGGTGTTGATGGCGACCGCGGTTGCGATCTGGGGGCTGGGCTTTGCCTCGACCAATTCGATGCAGCAGGTGCGCCTGGTCGCCGCCGCCCCGCCGCTCGCGCCCGCAACCGTCGCGCTCAATACGTCGGTCCTCTATATCGGCCAGGCCATCGGCTCCGCCGTCGGCGGGCTGTTGTTTGCCCGCGACCTGCTGCACAGCACAGGCTTCGTGGCGGTCGGTCTTGTCGTCCTGGCGCTGGTCCTGGTGGTCCTGAGCCGGCCCCGGCCGGCCGCTGTGGCCTCGGTCTGATGGCTGTGTTTGCCTTGCGCAAGGCGCTTGGCAAACGGCGCGGGAGGGCGCTAGAAGGCCAGAGGTGGGGACCAAAGAGAGTTGACTGAAATGAGGATGATTCTGGCGATTGCCGCGGTGCTCTATTCAGCCTCCGCACTTGCGCAAACCGACAAGCCACCGATGGTGGGGGACAAGCCGCTGGTGCAGGTCAAGCCCAAGGGGACCAAGGGTGGGACCAAGGAAGCGGCTGCCAAGCCGGCCGCTGCTGCGGCAGCGAAGGGCAAGCCGCAATCGGTCGCGGCGCGGCTCCAGGCCTGCCTCGACGTGGATGATGGCACAAAGGACCGGCTCAATTGCTACGACGCCATCATCCCGCCCGCGCCCAAGCCGAAGCCGCCCAAGGCCAAGGGCTACGCCGATTGCAAATTCTTCAAGGAAGAGGACGAGCGGCTGGCCTGCTTCAACGGCTTTGCCGAGAGCATTCCGAAGCTACCGAAGAGCTGAGCGCCCGGTCGCTCGTGTCCGGGCTAGCGGCTCGGTGCCGATGAGCTGGCAGCCGCAACGCGCGCCAGTGCCAGCGCCGGCGTTGCCGACATCTTCACCAAGACGTCCTTGAGCGGGTATTGCGTCCACGCGCGGTTGACGTAGTCGCGATGGGTGATGCCCTCTCCGGTTTCGACGAACACGACGCTGCCCGGACGCAAGGGGCCGTCCATGTCCTCGGAGACACCGATACCCTTTTGCTTGAGCACGCTCATCAGCTCGCGGTCGCGCCTTGCCGTGTAGTGGGTGTAGGAGCTGACGAAGAAGCCGGAGCGGTGGCTCTCGATCCAGGACGCGAACTTGTCCATTTCGCCATAGACCGCATCGAGCAGCACGACGCCGCGGACGCGATCGCTGATGCCGCCGACCTCGAGGCTCCACGCGGTCGGCAGGAAGCCGCCGCTATAGCCGACGATCACGATCGGCATGTTGGCGAAGGCGCGCGCGCTGTTGGGATCGCCGGTCAGCTGCGCGAGGTGGCTCGCCGATTCTTCCATGAAGCGTTTGAGGCCGCCGGGCTGCCAGAATTTTCCGGCGCTGGAATCGGCGGCATCGACGGCCATCTGCGGCGCCAGCAGCACGGCGTTGGCGCCGGAATCGGTGATTTGCTGCGGCACCAGCTGGCGGTCGCGCACGTCGCGCTCGAGCGTCGCGCCGTTGCCGTGGAAGAACACCACGATCACGCCAGGCTTGCGTACGTCGAAATGTTCGGGGACGTGCACCAGCACGCGGCTGTCGTTGTAGGTCTCGTCCTGCCAGAACACGCGGCCCGAATAGCTGCGATGGCCGCGACGGTCGCCCTTGGAGATGTTGAGGAAGGGCGCGTCGGAGGCGGGGTTGTTGCCGAAATAGGGGAAGGCCGAGGTCTTCATGCTGACGAGGGTCGTCAGATCCTGGCGCGGCGGACGCTGAAAGGGGACCTGCGGCGCGAGCGAGGCGACCTTGTAGGGCGCCTGCTCCGGCTGCTGCCGGACAGCGCGCTTGGGCGAGAAGTCCGACATCTGCCGCTGCAGGAAACTCTCGCTCGCCGAGGGAAAGCGCTCTTTGAACTGCGGGGCAGGGAAGCGATCCTCGAACGTGTCGCCGCTTGCGACGCGCTGATTGGCGGCCTGCGGGTTGGTCTTCGCAACGACCTGGACGTTGGCCTGCGAGCTTGCCGCAAGCGCTGTCGGATTGGGCGACTGACCGCATTGAACCAGCGTGAGCGACAGGGGCACCAAGCCTGAGGTCAGGGCGATCCGAAGCGCGCGACCGCGCGCCCCGGACCCCCAGGTCCGGTCAGCGCGCATGTCTGCCCTCAATTCAGGAACGGCCCCGACCATCCACCCATGACCCCAAGCATGACCCCATCCAAGTCACGAACCATCAGCAATCTTTAAGACCATTGAGCCGACTGGCGTTTAGGCGACGTTAAGCGTCCGGAGAAACTTCCCCACCTCCGGAATGACCGAAAATTGCCACGCAATCGTGTCGCGATTGTGGGAGAGACAGGCGCATCAGCGCGGCGGACTGCGGGTTTGTTGGGCCAAAGCGGGGAGAGAAGGTGGCTGGTTACCGATTTTGGCCGCCTCATTTAACCCTTGTTAACCCTGCTTGAATTGACTGAACCAATCTGCACGATGCCTCCAACGAGGCTCGACGCCTGAGGCTCAAGGACCAGATGACGGCATCAGATGCGGGAACTGCGCCCTGGAGCGGGCGACTGACCGGCGGCTCCGGCGTTTCCGTTCTGGTCGCAACCGCGATCGTGGTTGCGGACATGATCGGGGTGGGCGTCTTCACCAGCCTCGGCTTCCAGGTCAAGGATATCCCCTCGGGTTTCTCCATCCTCGCGCTATGGACGGTCGGCGGCATCGTCGCGCTGTGCGGCGTGTTTTCCTACAGCGAGCTGGGCGCGATGTTTCCGCGCTCGAGCGGCGAGTACAATTTCCTCGGTCGCGCCTATCACCCGGCCTTCGGTTTCCTTGCCGGCTGGGTCTCGGCGACGGTCGGCTTCGCAGCGCCCGTGGCGCTCGCGGCCATGGCGTTTGGCGAATACGCCAAGTCGGTGATGCCGGATCTTCCGCCGATCCCCCTTGCCATCGGCGTCGTCTGGCTGGTCTCGATCGTGCAACTGACCGGCGTGAGGCATTCGTCGACCTTTCAGTTGATCTCGACCATTCTCAAGGTCGTGCTGATCATCGCTTTCCTGATCGCCGGCTTCGTCATCGGTACGCCGCAGCCGATCTCCTTTGCTCCGCACGCTGGCGATCTCGCCCATATCGTGAGCGCGCCTTTCGCGATCGGGCTCGTCTTCGTGATGTACTCGTTCTCCGGCTGGAATGCCGCAACCTACATCATCGGCGAGATGAACACGCCGCAGCAGAGCCTTCCGCGCGCGCTGCTTGCGGGTACGCTGATCGTCCTGGTGCTGTATGTCGCGCTCAATGCGGTGTTCCTTCATGCGACGCCGATCAGCGCGCTGGCGGGCCAGCTCGATGTCGCAAGCGTCGCCGGCAGCGCTATCTTCGGCGCGCTTGGCGGCCGCATCGTCGGGGCAATGATCTGCGTCGGCCTGATCTCCTCGATCAGCGCGATGATGTGGATCGGCCCGCGCGTGATGATGACGATGGGGGAGGACATTCCCGCGCTGCGCGTGTTCTCGAAGCGATCGGTGAGAGGCGCGCCTGCCTACGCCATCCTGTTTCAGCTCGCGGTCGCCAACCTGCTGCTGTTCACGCGCAGCTTCGAGGCCGTGCTCGACTTCATCCAGTTCGCGCTCTTGTTCTGCTCGTTCTTCACGGTGGCCGGCGTCATCAAGCTGCGCATCACCGATCCTGATTTGCCGCGGCCTTACCGCGCCTGGGGATACCCGTTCACGCCGCTCATTTTCCTGCTCGTGACCGCGTTCATGATGTACTACCTCCTGACCGAGCGGCCCGTGCAGTCGCTATCGGGGATGCTCGTCATGCTCGCGGGCCTGTTGATTTATGCTGTTTTCCGCAGGCGGCCGGTCGCCGCAGCCAATTCACACAATCGCGAATAGACATGTTTCGACCCATGAGATTTGCGGCCGTCGCTCTTGCCCTGCTGGCCGCGACCATCTCGTCCGTGCGTGCGGCCGAGGTCACCTATGACGACACCGCGCGCTTCCTCGCGGGCATGCAGCCTTCGGCGGATTCGCCGCTGATGGCGCTGACCAGGGACCCATCCTGGCAGCATCACGCAAAATTCTTCGACGGCGCCTTCGCCCAGCTCGAGCAGCGGCAACTATCGAAGATCCGGAGCTGGGCCGACGTCAATCTCGCCGCGCCGCGGCCGACGATGTTCTATTTGTTCAGTGGGCCGGATTTCCTTTACGCCAACGCCTTCTATTCCAAGGCCAGCACCTATGTGCTGGGCGCGCTCGAACCTGTTGGCGCGGTGCCTGATTTGAGCAGGCTGTCGCGCGGCTCGGTCGACGCCGCGGTGTACAATGTCGAGCGCTCGCTCGGTTCGATCCTGAGCTTTTCCTTCTTCATCACCAAGCAGATGAAGGTCGACCTGCACACCAATCAGGTCAACGGCACCTTGCCGATCCTCTACGTTTTCCTGGCGCGCTCCGGCAAAATCATCCGCAACGTCGAGATGGTCGCGCTCGACGACAAGGGCGGAGTACACGTCGGCAATGACAATCCTGGGCCGAGCGCCACGCGCGGCGTCCGCATCACATTTGCCGGCAGCGACGGGGAAGCGCGCACGCTGTATTATTTCTCGACGGATCTCTCCAATCCTGGGGCACGCGCCGCAGGCTTCCTGAAATTCTGCGAGACACTCGGCCCGGGCAACAGCCTGATCAAGAGCGCGTCCTATCTGCTGCACTCCGGCAACTTCACCGTCGCGCGGGACTGGCTGCTTGCCAACAGCGCGACCATCATCCAGGACGATTCCGGCATTCCGCTCGCCAACTACAATCCGCGGCAATGGCGCTTTTTCCCGTTCGGCCGCTATCTCGGTCCGATCAACGAATTCCCCGGCCGCTATCAGGAGCGTTACGCCGAATTGTTCACGCGCGCGCAGCCCATCGACTTCGGCGTCGGCTATCGCTGGCGCATGCACGAGTCGAATTTGCTGCTGTCGGTGAAGGTCGCGGGGGGCGATGCGCTGCCTGCCGCGGAGACGTCCTCGTTCGCCGAGCCGCAGCCGAAGCCGCTGCGCCCGAAGCGGCCGCGTCCGCCCGAGCCGATTCCACCGCCGCCCGGACGCTTTTTCTGGTTTCGTTAGCTACCAGTGCACGCTCTGGCTGGGCACGATGAATGCCGTGGTGCTTGGCGGCGTTGCAAGAGATGTTGCCAGATACCACCCGGAGCCGATGACCAGCACGAGCAATGCGACGATCGCGATCATGTCGACGGTACGCGGATCGTGATCCCTGGGATTGAAGCTAAGATGCAGACCAGGCCTGAAATGAAAATGACGGCTGATTTTCCAGCGCATTGTTGTTTCCTCCCGCGGGAGCATCACGACAACGCTAGGGGGAAGTTCCGGTTCCGCTCAGGGCAGCGATGCGTGAAGCACCGCAGTATGGTTACGGGGCGTTGACGCCGCGCCAGCGGCCGTAGCGCCACGGCAAATACCAGCGTGCGCTTTGCGGGGCAGCGAGAGGCACGTTGTCGATGCCTGATGTGCCGAAGGGATTGCAGCGCAACAGCCGGGCGATTGTCATCCAACCACCGGCCCAGAGTCCGAAGCGCTCGATGGCTTCGTCGCCGTATACGGAGCAGGTCGGCAGGTGTCGGCAGTTATAGCCGACCAGCGGCGACAGCGTATGCCGGTAGAGCCAGATCAGCGCGCGACCGAATCTGCGCGGCAGCCGCAGGGCTTGGGCAACGGGTGCGGAACAATGCTCGCAGGCTGAGTGCTTCATGTGCGATGTGCCGACGTCCTGTGCGCACCAATGCTCGGTTCCAGCGCAGGGAACAGCGAGCTGTTGTACGCGCGCCATATTTTGCCTGCTTTCAGGGAGCAGTGCAGCAAGTACCTATGGACGATCTGTATTCCCCCGGATACCATTTTTGTGACGTCCATGTGTAGACTCGCGGGAACATCGATACGGGGCTTGCCTGAATCGCCTTGGGGCTTGGGGAAGGAACCAGTTTGAAAGTTCTGAAGTCATTCAATCTTCGTGGCTGGTTGCTGGTGGGAACCGCCGCTTGTGGCGTCGTGTTGTCGGGGGCCATCGCGACCCTTGGCTCGCCGGCCAGCGCTGGCGCCTCGCTCGAAGAGCGCAAGCTGCCGATGAAGTTTGGCTGGGTTGCCTGCGAGCCCAATTGCCGCGGCTGGGTCAGCGCGGTCGGCATTATCACCGCAGATACTCCGAAGGACTTTGACGATTTCGCCCGCGGCCGGCAGCTCGGCGGCGCTACAGTGGTGCTCGACTCCAGCGGCGGTTCTGTCAACGACGCGATCACGCTGGGCCGGCGCTTCCGCAATCTCGGTCTCCTGACCACCGTTGGGATCACGCAGCAGAACGGCGGCGGGAAGGGCGCCCGTCCGAGGATCGCCTCGGAGGCCTATTGCGAATCCATGTGCGTGTTCCTGCTGCTGGCCGGCAAGAAGCGCTACGTGCCTGATGCGGCCCATGTCCGCGTCCATCAGATCTGGATGGGCGATCGCGCCGACGACGCCAAGGCAGCAAGCTACAGCGCGCAGGATTTGATGATCGTGGAACGCGACATCGGCCGGCTCGCCAAATACACCTTCGACATGGGCGGGGCGGGGGATCTGCTGTCGCTCGCTCTGAACGTGCCGCCGTGGGAAGATCTGCATGAGCTCGATGCGTCTGAGCTGAAGCTGACCAATCTCGTCACGACCGATCTGGTGTCCGACGTCCTGCCGCATGTGGACGTTGCTGCGCCTGCAATGGCGGACCTTGCGCCAAAGACGCAGGCAAGGTTCGGCGAGGAACCGGAGCCTGCCAAGTCGACCAAGACGGCGGAAGCGCTGGTCCCGACTGGGGGCGTGGCGACGCCGGCCGCGGCGCCGCAGAAGTAAGAGCCTCAGTATCAGGCTTGCACAGTGGCCGGGTGCTTCGCCTTGGCCTCGATTTGGCCGATCGCATCGACCACGGCATCGAAGGTGAGGAGCGTCGAGGCATGACGCGCCTTGTAGTCACGGACCGGCTCGAGGAATTTAATCTCTTCCCATTTGCCTTCAGGAGGAGCGCCGTTCTCCTTGAGCATCTTGCGAACGGTTTCGCGTAACTCACGGAGTTCGCTCGCAGTCGAGCCGACCACGTGACTTGCCATGATGGATGAAGAGGCCTGTCCCAGCGCGCACGCCTTCACGTCATGCGCGAAGTCGGTGACGGTGTCGCCCTCCATCTTGAGGTCGATCTTCACGGTCGAGCCGCACAGCTTGGAATGGGCGGTCGCGGTGGCATCGGGGTCCGGCAACCGTCCGAGGCGCGGAATATTACCGGCCAGCTCGATAATCCGTTTATTGTAGATGTCGTTCAGCATGTGATGGAGTCCAACACTTACCTGCCGGATCGGCCTTGGCTGGCGCGGTCCAGGGTCTTATATAGGGGCGGAACTGGCGGAAAAACAGTCCGGCGGTGCGTCGGCGGTGATCCATATCCGCTCAGCCGGCGTTGTGCCGAGTGGCCTTTTTCGTCAAAACCGCTCTCTTCAGGCGTCCGGCGGCTTGTCCGCCCCGTCTGCCGGTGACACTCCGGCCGCAAGGCCGTCGAACGGAGTAGACATGGACGCAACGATCAAATCCATCCGCCCGAACAAGCCTTCCGACCGGCAGCCCGAGAGCCGGCCGGCCGAGCTTGACCCCGCTGAATTCCTCGCGGCCGCTGTCCGCGCCGACCAGCCGCGCCCCGCGCGTGCCGAGGCGGAAGCGGCGGTGAAGACGCTGCTCGCCTATATCGGCGAGAACACCGGGCGTGAGGGCCTGCTCGACACGCCGCGCCGCGTGGTCGAGGCTTTCGACGAGCTCTATCAGGGCTATCACCAGTGCCCGGCCGAGGTGCTCGATCGCACCTTCGGCGAGACCGCCGGCTATGACGACTTCGTGCTGGTGCGGGACATCGAGTTCACCTCGCAGTGCGAGCATCACATGATGCCGTTCTACGGCAAGGCGCACATCGCCTATACGCCGGTGGAGCGCGTCGTCGGACTGTCCAAGCTTGCCCGCCTGACCGACATCTTCGCCCGCCGGCTCCAGACCCAGGAACATCTGACGGCGCAGATCGCAGCCGCGATCGACGAGATCCTGAAACCGCGCGGCGTTGCCGTCCTGATCGAGGCCGAGCATACCTGCATGTCGGTGCGAGGCGTCGCCAAGCATGGCGCCTCGACCTTCACCAGCCGCTACACCGGCATGTTCCGCGACAATCCTGCGGAGCAGGCCCGGTTCCTGTCCATGGTGCGAGGCATGACGCGCTGACCTCGCGAACAACTGGCGAGATTTGTCGTGTCAGCTCACTCCCATGAGATCGAGGAAGGCCTGGCTTTCCTGCCCAAGTTCGATGCGAATGGCCTCGTGACCTGCGTGGCGACGGACATCGCCACCGGCGACGTCCTGATGGTCGCGCATATGAATGAGGAGGCGTTGCGCAAGACCATTGCCACCGGTGAAGCCTGGTACTTCAGCCGTTCGCGCAATGCCTTGTGGCGGAAAGGTGAGACCTCGGGTCAGACCCAGCGCGTGGTCGAGATCCGCACCGATTGCGACCAGGACGCGGTCTGGATTCGCGTCGAGCAGATCGGCGCGGCCTGTCACACCGGCCGAAGGTCCTGCTTCTATCGCAAGGTCGAGGCCGAAGGCGGGGGCGCAAAGCTGGTGTTCGTCGAGGCGGACAGGCTGTTCGATCCGAACGCGGTCTACAAGAAATAGCCTCCCGTCATTCCGGGGCGCACCGAAGGGGCGAACCCGGAATCTCGAGATTCTGGGTTCATCGCTGCGCGATGCCCCGGAATGACGGTGCCTCCGGAATTAACCCCGCATTAACCATACATGTCCCACGGTGGGACGATCGGGCGTCCGAATTGCCGGCGCCGCTCAAACGCCGCGCGGGGCGGGCGCTACATCATGTCGGTCGACAATTCCAGTGCCACGCAGATAGCCGCGAGCGACGGCTTGAAGCGTGTCGCTGGTGCGATCAAGCAGGGCTCGAACCAGACCGGCGTCAGCTTCGAATACATGCTGACCACAGCCAAGATGGAATCGGATTTCGATCCATCGGCTGGCGCCACCACGTCATCCGCCCACGGCCTCTATCAGTTCATCGATCAGACCTGGCTCGGCACGGTGAAGGAGGCGGGTCCCCAGCTCGGCTATGGCAACTATGCCGATGCCATTACCAAGACTTCGTCGGGCAGCTACACCGTCGACGATCCCTTCATGAAGCGCTCGATCATGAAGCTGCGTGACGATCCAGAGGCCGCATCCAGCATGGCGGCGGCGCTGACGCAGTCGAACAGCTTCAAGCTCACCGGTCTGCTCGGCCGCAGGCCATCCGACAGCGAGCTCTACATGGCGCATTTCATGGGTGTCGGCGGCGCGGCGAAACTGATCGCCAATGCCGAAGACAATCCACAAGCGGTCGGTGCGCGGCTCTTTCCCAATGCGGCATCCGCCAACCGCTCGATCTTTTACGCCAGGGACGGCCGCGCGCGCAGCGTCTCTGAAGTCTATTCGGTGCTGAATGCGCGCTACGCCAGCGCTTCGAACGCGAAATCGACGCGCAGCGCGATGGCGATGTATGGCGACACGCCCTCGACCGCGCAGGTCGCCGCCGCCAATGGCGTGCAGCCGATGGTCAACAGTGCCGCCTATCTCCAGACCTTTCCGGAGGCGCGCGGCGTGACACCGGTGAGCGCAACATCGGCAGCCAGCGTCGCCGACAACACGCCGGTCACGCCGGCTTTCCGCTCGATCTATCAGCCCGGCGATGCGACGCAGCCGGTCTCGACGACGGTGCAGAAATTGTGGGGCAACAACGCCTCGCTCACGTCAGTCGCCTCGGCAACACCGGACGTGCGCCCCCCGCAACCGCTCGATCTCTTCAGCGATCGCAGCGGCGCATACTCCAGCTAGCGCGGCCGCGCCCGCTCGGCGAGTTTCAGCCCTTAACAAATCATCAATAAAACCAGCGAGTTATGGTGAACGCTTTGTTAAGCGTCGTGGTTTATTTTGTGTTGCAGGCGACATCCAGTCACCGCTTCGTTTTTCGTTGCGTAAGCCGGAAGCAACATGATTGTTCGGCAGTTCATCAATTGGATCAGGACCGCGCCCGCCGGTGAGCGGGCGGAGGCAACGCGGGCGTTGGCCCGGGCCTGGCTCATCTCAGATCTTTCCCATGACGACCGCGTCGCCGCTGAAGGCGCGCTCTTGATGCTGCTCGACGATCCTTCGCCGCTGGTGCGGCAGGCGATGGCCGAGGCTTTTGCGCGCAGCACGGACGCTCCGGCGTCGATCGTGCGGGCATTGTCGGCGGACCAGCCGACCGTGGCGCTCCCCGTGCTCGAACATTCGCCGCTGCTGATCGATGCCGATCTCGTCGACATCGTCGCGACCGGCAATGACGAGGTGCAGTGCGCGGTCGCCCGCCGCATCAACCTGCCGGTCTCGGTCTGCGCCGCCATCGCCGAGGTCGGCTGCGCGGCTGCGGCCCTCGAGCTGATCGAAAATCCCCATGCCGAGCTCGCCCCGTTCTCCTGGACGCGCATCGTCGAGCGCCACGGCCATCTCGCCGCGATCCGCGAGGCGATGCTGGTGCTGGATGATATTCCGGCCGCAACGCGCGCCGCGCTGGTGGCAAAACTCTCCGATACGCTGGCCCAGTTCGTCGTCGCGCGCAACTGGCTGAGCGCCGATCGCGCCGAGCGCATGACGATCGAGGCCCGTGACCGCTCCACCATCAACATCGCGGCGCGCTCGCGCGGCGATGACATGCAGGGCCTGGTGAAGCACCTGCGCGTCACCGGCCAGCTCACCGCGGGCCTGATCCTGCGCGCGCTGCTGTCGAGCAATCTCGACCTGTTTGATGCAGCGCTGGCCGAGCTCGCCGACCTGCCGCTGGCGCGCGTCTCGGCTCTGCTGCACGATCGCGGCGGCAACAGCCTGCATGCGCTGCTCCGTCGTGCCGGGTTGCCGGAAGCAACCTTCGCTGCATTTCAGGTCGCGCTCGATGCCTGCCACGAGCAGGGCTATGTCGATACCGACGACACCGCGGCGCGCTTGCGCCGGCGCATGGTCGAGCGCGTGCTCACCCATTGCGAGAGCGACCGCGGCGCCACCGAGCCGCTGATGGTCCTGCTGCGCCGCTTCGCCACCGAATCAGCGCGCGAAGAGGCGAGGCTGTTCTGTGACGAGCTGGTCGCAGAGGACGCGATTGATCCGATGTATGACGATTTGATCGCGGCGTAACGAGATGCCGTAGGGTGGGCAAAGGCGCATAGCGCCGTGCCCACCATTTTTATCCGTACAATCAAGTTTGGTGGGCACGCTTCGCTTTGCCCACCCTACGATACTACAATCTTCATAATGATGAGCGCGTACTACTCCACCGGCACGATGCTCGGCGCCAGGATCACCTCGAGATGCTCGGGGCGGTCGCGGTTGACGTCTGTGAGATAGTCGTCGGCTACCTTGCGCAGACGGCGGCTGAGCTCGGCGGAGACGCTGATGCTGTCGAGCCTGGTGTTCTCGTGCACGATGGCGAGGATGGCGTTGATATGGTGCGTGAACAGCTCGGCCGGAACCTTCTCGAGGTCCGGGGCATGCTCGATGATGCGACACAGGCTCTCGGCAACTCCCGCCGCGGCCGGAAAACCGAACGTCGCCGCGTCGCCCTTGATATCATGCGCGGCGTGGAACAGTTCGTCGCGTCGTTCCTTGCTGAAGCCGTCGTTACGAATTGCGACGTAGGCAGTCGAGAGACGGTTGACCTCGGTCGTCATCCAGCTCTTGAACTCGCCGGATAAACCGGCCAGCGCCTGCTCGGCGCGGCCGATCGGATCATCCATGTCCTTTTCCTCGACCCGACGCAGGACTTTGCGCAGCGGATTGGGCTGCGTGATCAATTGATGCGTGGCAAAGGCCTTGACCTCGATGTCCTTTGCGCTGTTCTTCGCCATGATGCCTGCCTCGCCTGATGAGACGTTGCGCTAGATGGTGGAGCGGGCCTTGTCGAGCAGTGAGGGCTGCTGGAGCACCTCGTGCTTTTCGCCGACACGGCGCTCCGGACCCATATAGGCGGAATTGGTGTTGCGGCGCCGGTCGGGGCCGAAATAGGTCTTGGTCTTGATGAAGGGCCGGGGGCTGGCGACGACGTTGAGGATGCGCTGGTAGAGGCCCTTGGCCGATATCGGCTTGGCGAGGAATTCGGTGACGCCGGCATCGCGCGCGACCGTGACGCGGCGCTTCTCGGAATGCCCCGTCAGCATGATGATCGGTGCGTAGGGATTGCCCTTGGATTCGGGCTGCCGGATCATCTGTGCCAGCTCGAGCCCGTCGAAGATCGGCATCGCCCAGTCGGTGATGACGATGTCGGGCACGTAGTGGCTGTACATTTCCAGCGCAGTGGCGCCGTCCTCGGCCTCATAGACCTCGCGGGCGCCGAATGAATGCAGCAGCGTCCGCAGGATGCGGCGCATATGGGGATTGTCGTCGCAGACGAGAAAGCGCAGCTTGTTGAAGTCGATGCGGAACATGACGCCCGGGCCAAAGCGGTCAACCTTCGTTAACCATATCGTGGCTCGGGTTAACGAAGCGTTGCCATCGGGCGCCCGGGAGGGGGCCTCAATAGCCGAACTGCTCGCGCAAGATGCGCTCTTCCAGGCTGTGGCCGGGGTCGAACAGCATGCGCATCGAGATGGATTTGTCGGACAGGACTTCGACGCGCCGGACCCTGCGCACCTCCTCATGGTCGGCGACCGCCGCGACCGGGCGCTTGTCGTCCTCCAGCACCTCGATCACGACATAGGCGGTGTTGGGGAGCAGGGCGCCGCGCCAGCGCCGGGGCCGGAAGGCGCTGATCGGCGTCAGTGCCAGCAGCGCCGCATTGATCGGCAGGATCGGGCCTTGGGCGGAGAGATTGTAGGCCGTCGAGCCCGCCGGCGTCGCAACGATGATGCCGTCGGCGATCAGCTCGGGCATGCGCTCGCGCTCGTCGATCAGGATGCGCAGGCGCGCCGCCTGGGAGGTCTGCCGGAACAGGTAGACCTCGTTGATGGCGTGGTGCAGATGGACGCGGTCGTTGACGTCGGTCGCGCGCATCAGCAGCGGATTGATCTCGGATTCATGCGCCGCCTCAAGCCGCGCGCGCAGATCATGCGTCGAGTACTCGTTCATCAGGAAGCCGACCGTGCCGCGGTGCATGCCGTAGATCGGCTTGCCGGAGCGCATGTGGTGGTGCAGCGTCTGAAGCATCAGCCCGTCGCCGCCAAGCGCGACCACGACGTCGGCCTCGTCAGGATCGCAATTGCCGTATTGCGCCGTAAGCTGGTGGAAGGCGGCCGCGGCCTCGCTGCCCGGGCTGGCGACGAAGGCGATCCGTTCGTATCGCGATGGCTTGGTCATGGCTTCCAGGCAGGTGCCGCTGGCTCGAGAAAGGTCCGCCGAGGTCGTCTATACGACCTGGGCCCGTATTGTCGAGGATGACCGGTTGGCAAGGCAAACGCGGGAGGCTGACCGGACGTCCCGTCTGAGGGCAAAAGCCGACTTCATCGGCCCCGGAAAGCCAATCCAGGGGCTCCGATCCCCCAAACCGTCGCAATTGGCGGCTATTTCCGGGATTGAAAGCAGCGAGCGGGGGCAGGGAGAACAATCATGTTTATGAGCTTGTCCATGCAGCGCCGTGCGGGGCTGGTGCTTGCGGTCGTTGCTTTCGCGCTCGCGGTCCCGGCGCGGGCGGACGATCCGCCGCAGCCACGCAACGAGGCGTCAACGCCCGCCGGACAGAAGACTGGGCGCGGCGGCAATGCACAAAATGCGGCGCAGGCTTCGCCAGCGGCTTCCGATCGTCGCCTCCCGGATGACTCGACCACCAAACAGACCCTCGATCTGCCGGGCCGAACCCTCAACTTCGCCGCGACCGCCGGCTCGATCCGGGTCTTCAATGAGAAGCGCGAGCCGCTCGCCGACGTCGCCGTCACCTCTTACGAGCTCGACGGCGCCGACCGCGCCACGCGTCCGGTGACGTTCCTCTTCAACGGCGGGCCCGGCGCATCCTCGGCGTGGCTCCAGTTCGGCGCGGTCGGGCCATGGCGGCTGCCGCTTGACGGCGAGGGGCTGTCGCCGTCGGCCTCGCCCGAGGTGAAACCGAACGCGGAGACCTGGCTCGACTTTACTGATCTCGTCTTCATCGATCCTGTCGGTACCGGCTACAGCCGCGTCATCGCGAGCGATGAGGATGCGCGCAAGCGGTTCTACTCGGTCGACGGGGATGTCAACTCGATCGCGCTCGTCATTCGCCGTTGGCTCGAAAAGCACAACCGGCTGACCTCGCCGAAATATGTCGCGGGCGAAAGCTATGGCGGTATTCGCGGGCCGAAGGTCGTGCGTCAGTTGCAGATTCAGCATGGCGTGGGCGTCAGAGGCTTGATCCTGGTGTCACCGCTGCTCGATTTCCGCGAGTTCGCCGGCACCAGCCTGTTGCAATATGTCGCGAGCTTGCCGAGCTACGTGGCGGTGGCGCGCGAAGCCAAGGGACCGGTCAAGCGCGCTGATCTCGCCGACGTGGAGGCCTATGCGCGCGGCGAGTTTCTGGCTGATCTCGTCAAGGGCGAGGCGGACAAGGAAGCCACCAATCGCCTCGCCGACAAGGTTGCCGAACTCACCGGCATCGACCAGGCAGTAAGCCGCAGGCTCGCCGGCCGCTTCGATGTCGGCGAATTCCGTCGCGAGCTCGATCGCAAGAACGGCATGGTGACCGGGCGCTACGACGGCTCGGTGCGTGGTCTCGATCCGTATCCGGATTCGGGCAGCTCGCGCTTTGGCGACCCTTCCGGCGATGCGCTGCAGGCGCCGCTGACGAGCGCCGCGGTCGATGTGCTCACGCAAAAACTCAACTGGCGGCCCGACGGCTCTTATGAAGTCCTCAATGGCTCGGTCGAGCACAACTGGGACTTTGGCGGCGGCATCAACCCACCGCAATCGCTGTCGGAGCTGCGCCAGATTCTCGCCACCGATGCGAAGCTGAACGTGCTGGTCGCGCACGGTCTGTTCGATCTCGCGACGCCCTATTTCGGTACGAAGCGGGCGCTCGACCAATTGCCGGCCTTCGCGACAGCGCGCGTGAAATTCGTCGTCTATCCCGGCGGTCACATGTTCTATTCGCGCGACGGCTCGCGGCAGGCGCTTCGCGGCGAGGTCGAGGCGTTGGTCAGGGAGTAGGCCGTCGTTTCCGCGGCGGATAGCGCCGCGCGATCTCGCGCGCCACGACGCTTCCGGGTTTGAGGTTTGCTCCGCCAAGCCAGACGTCGCGGATCTTGCCGCGCTTGTCGCGATCGCGACGCACCGGCTCACCATGGCTGGAATAGCCGGCTGCCCAGACGAGCTTGCCGGTATCGCGGCCAGTGACCTCGATCTCGCCGGCGTCCATGAAGGGATTGTTGAACTGCGGGTTGGCGACCAGCACGCGATTGCCGGCCGGCACGAAGTCTGTCGCGCCCCAGATCGTCCACCAGCGGCCGGTCCAGTCGCGCACGCCTCGATCGGGTGCGCCACGTGTTTTGAAGACGCGCAGGATCTGCATCGCGCCGTCCATCCAGAACGGTGCGGCGCCGTCGATGGAATTGCTGAAAATGCTGATCGCGAGCTCGCATTCGGGAATTGAGCAGGTCCGCGAGATATAGCCCTGGAAGCCACCGCCGTGGCCGAACCAGTCCCATCCGTCGGTCTTGCCGGCGTTGACGCCGAGGCCGTAATAGGCCTCGAAGCTCTGCGGCACGCGCCAATGATGCCGCGTCATCTCGCGGCGGCTCGCGACCGACAGAACGCTTTTCTTCGCGTTGGGGGCAAGCTGGGCAAAGAATCGCGCGGTGTCCGCGGCGGTGGCAACGAAGCCCGCGGCTGACGCCAATGCATGGGCCGGATTGTCGCCCGGGATGACGCAGCGTTCGCCCAGCGGCAGCTTGCGCGTATGGCCGCGCGCGAACAGCGCGCCCCTGGGAAGCGGCGTATTCGGCTCGGTCTCGCGAAGGCCCGCAGGCTCGATGATCTCGCGCTTGATCCAGGCGGAGTAAGGCTCCTTCGTCACGGCTTCGATGAGGAGGCCCATCAGGGCAAAGCCGTGGTTGGAATATTTGAAACGCGTGCCTGGCTCGATCGCGGTCGGCTGCTTCAGCTCGGCGAGCAGCTCTTTGGCGTTGAGATAGGGGCGGCTGTCGATGAACTGGCCGGAATCGACGCCGTCCCGCGTCAGCCCGGCGCTGTGCGAGAGCACCTGCGCAATCGTCGTCTCGGCGACGCGCGGATGCAGACCGCCGACATACTGGCCGACGGGATCGTCGAGCCGGAGCTTGCGCTGCTCGCGCAGCTTCATGATGCCCGCCGAGGTAAAGCTCTTGGAGTGCGAAGCGATGCGGAAGCGATGGCGCGGGGTGAGCTTCTCGCCGGTATCGAGATTGGCAAGCCCAAATGCATGCTCGGCGACGACCTCGCCGCGATGGGCGAAGGCGAGCAGGACGCCTGGCTGCTGGAAGGTCGTCTGTTGGAATTCGATCCAGGAGCCGATGTAGTCGATCGCGGATCGCAGCCACGTGTCCATTACTCTACCGGTTTGTGAGGGAGGATGGGTGTGCGAAGGTTAGCCGCAGAACGGGCACAACCTGGAAGGTTGTGCCCGTTCGCGTCCTCAGAAGATGCGATCTCTCAGTAGACGAGCGTCGCGCCGGTCGGCTTGTCGAGCGCGGCAGCTAGCGAGCGATATTCGGAGCTGTCGGTGCCGGCGAGCGAGGCGATCTTGTTCAGGTGATACTGCGCCTGTTCGCGGTTACCCTGCTCGAGCTGCCAGAGGCCGTAATACTGCCAGGTGCGGACGTGGTTCGGATCGTCCTTCAGCGCGATCTCATAATAGAGCTTCGACGACTGGTAGTCGCCGAGCTTGCGATAGGAGTAGCCGATCAGGTTGGCGACGTCGGCGACGTCGTCACGCTTGAGCTGCTTCAGTTGGCCGATCGCATCCGTATAGTCGTGCTTTTCGTAGATCGTGGTGTACGCGGTCCGGTACGCCGCGAGGAATTTCGGATCGCTGACGGAAGAGCTCTTCTTCTTGCCCTTCTTGGTCGATGTATCGGACTTCGGCGGCGAGGAGGGCTCGTCACTGCCGGCGGCATAGGCGCTGGTCAGAGCCGGTCCGGCCGCCAAGCTCATGGCGACAAGTCCCGGCACAAGAAGCGTTGCGAGTCTGCGCATCTAAGTTCTCCCGAATGGAACGTGGCGATCCTACACGATTGCCTAAAGACCGGAACACCCGGGCGGCAAAAACATTCCCTGCCGCCTCTGGGCGGTTCGGCGGCCGCAAGATGACAAACTTGTCATCCAGATGAACGGAAGCCTGCTACGCGCTTCAGAACGGGTTCAGCGCGCGCCGTCTAGGCTCTCCCCCATGATCGAAGAGTTGGCGAGAGGGCGCCGCCTCAAGATCCTTCCAAGAGGAGACCACCATGTTGAAGACCATTTCCGCAGCCTTGCTCGCAGCTTCCGTCATCGCCGCTCCGGCCTTCGCCAAGGATGCCGCCAAGACCACCGCGACTGCCCCGGTGATCAAGGCGGACCGGACCCAGAGCAAGGTCTCGACCCCCGCTGCCAAGCCCGACGCCGGCGTCAAGGCCGATGCCAAGACGGCTGACAAGACTGCCGACATCAAGTCGCCTGCCAAGGTCGATACCAAGACCAAGGCGATGAACGCCAACGCCGCGGTCACGCCGGACGAGCACAAGACCGTGCGCACGCATCGTCATCACCACAAGCATCTGTCGGCCAAGAAGTCGCTGAAGACGCAGTCGGGCCTCACCAAGCCGGTGACGACCGAGAAGCGCAGCTAACGACTGACCCCAGCGAGGCGGCGTCCCTGGCGTTGCCCCGTCGTCTCGCGCGGAGTTCAGGCCCGGCCCGTTCGTCATGCTTCGCGTCATAGCGCGAGGTGCTGACGGCGGGCCGGTGCGCCGTTTGCGGAAGCGAATTCCCTTTGCGCAACCTTGGGGCTAGAACGTCTGCCGAACCGACTGACTGGAGAATTTGATACCTTGGGGCAATTGGCGAAACGCGCGATGGTCCTGTTGCTGCCTCTGGCGCTCGCGGCCTGCTTTGGCGATGGTGACCGTCCGTCCCTGATGGAAGGGGCCCAGGCCGGCGGCCCGCAGCCGTTTCCCGACAATTTTCGCGGCGATGCACTCGCTCTGATTCACGCCTATCTCAACAATCCCGTCGGCGTGCGCGACGCCAGCATGGCGGATCCGGTGCTGCGTGAGATCGGTGGACGGCAATTCTACATCAGCTGCCTGCACTTCACGCCGCGGGAGACTGACGGCAGCTACAAGGCCATGCGCGAGCGCGCCGTCGTCTATGTCAATGGCAGGGCCGACCGTGTCGTCGATCGCGCCAGCGAGCTCTGCGCCGGCGCGGTTTACGCACCCTTTCCAGAACTGGAAAAGATGACGCGGTAGCGCAAAGCCCGCCTTCATCGCGGACTGCTAGATCAAGAGCTGCCGGAGCTGCTGGATCACATTTTGGCGAGCTTTGAACGGGGCGGGTTTGCCTTGCGACAAATCGTTACGGCAAGTTTTGCGCGAACGAAAATCGGTCGCGGCAAGCGGACGTGACGGAACAAAATCGCGATGTTGCCGTCCCGTCACAGTAACGAGCGATCAACGTTCCGGCATCGCCGCGAAGCAACCAAATTCACGCCACGTTGTTTCCCGAGGGTCGAATTTGAAAGAACGGGGATGATCATGAAGAGGTTTTTGCTGGGCGCAGCAGCTCTGCTGGCGATGGCCGCACCGGCGGCCGCTGCAGACATGCAGCCGCGCCCCTACACCAAGGCTCCGGCCTACACGCCGCCGCAGGTGATCTACAACTGGACCGGCTTCTATATTGGAGGCCACGTCGGCGGCGCCTTCGCAGGCGACACCACCTTCCAGTCGAGCGACGCCCGCTTCCTGGGTGGCGTGCAGGGCGGCTTCGACTACCAGTTTGCGCCCAATTGGGTGGTGGGTGTCGAGGCCCAATATTCCTGGCTGCCGACCAACAACAAGGGTGTCACGTTCCCGCTCGGGACGCAGGTGACATCGAACACGGACCAGATCGGGTCGGTGACGGGCCGCCTCGGCTACACCTGGGGCCCGGCCCTGCTTTATGCCAAGGGCGGCTACGCCTGGCGCAATGGCGGCCTCGGCGTCAACGTCGCCGGCGTGCCGCAGCCCTTCACCGCCAGCGGCAACAGCAAGGACGGCTACACCGTCGGCACCGGCCTCGAATACATGTTCGCGCCGAACTGGTCGGCCAAGGCCGAGTACCAGTATTACAATTTCGGTAGCACGACGATCACCTCAGGTCCGGCCGACGTCGTCGGCGTCCGCGGCCGGGACGACGAGCATACCGTCAAGGTCGGTGTGAACTACCGCTTCGGCTGGGGTGGCCCGGCCTCGCGCTACTGAGCCGCCCGGAGCAACCACGATCACGATCCGACAAAGGCCGGCTTTCCGCCGGCCTTTTGTTTGTCGGCGCCTGTTGTTTTCATTGTGTGAACCATCTGGCGCGTCATTTGCAAGCCAACGGTCTTGCGGGCGCTTCTCTCGCGTGTCACGGGCATCGGGTAAAGCAAAAATAATTTTTGCGACTTACGGAACTCGTGCTCCGGTACGCGGATTAGAGCAATAACCGGGCTGGTGGGATGACGAACATGCGTATCTTGGCGTCGGTGGTGGTCGTCGCTTGCTTCGCCGCGCTCCCCTGCGCTGCCCAAACAATCCTCAAGTCCGAGCCTCTGATGTTGGCACCTTACGAGGTCGCCTTCGTGAAAGACGCCTCCTGTCCCTCCGGCAAGGTGCTGAAGGTTACCGGAGCAATCCGCGGGCTGCATCGCCGCAAGGCTTGCGTGTCGCTCGCCGGTGAGCAGGCATCGCTGGCGATCGCGACACCCTGAAGCGCGCTTTGCACCGAAGCACGTCTTAGCCGGGGCTCACGAACCGAGCTGAAGCTCCATCCTGGATTCCCGCTCCGCGTCCGCCTTGTTCTTGGCGGGATCCTCGCCTTGGGCGGCCCGGCAGGATTTGATCTCGTAGTCGTTGTCGAGCACCCGGCGCGGACCGGGCCGCTCGTCGTCGGTCCCGACGTCCACGACCAGCCCGCTACGTTGCGCGAGCTTCCAGACGTCGGCTTCATCAGGATAGGCCTTGCTGATCTGGCTGTCGTTGCAGAACAGGGCGTAGGGCATGCTTCCCGCTCCCGGAAAACGCGTTAACGGCTTACGGGCGCGGCCGGTTCCTGAGCTATCACGGGCCCGTGATCGGCGATGGGTACTTGGATGCAAGGCGGGACCTGAGTCCTTAACGAGTCCTGAATCCTCCAAAAAAGAAACCTTGGGACTCGTTTGGCGGAATCAGCGGATGTTTCCGGCCATGACGACCGACCTTAAAACCTGCTGTGGGCACCTGCTCCTGCCACTGACGCTGGCACTGATCGGCGCCTGCGCAGCCAATCTTTGGCTGGTGTGGTCCTGGTTGTAGGCGGGCGGTCCGATCCTACTTGCGAGCCGTCGGAGACGCGTCGGTATCGCGGATGGCGGCGCGGAGCTTGGTCAGTGTCGCCACACAATATTCCTCGCGTTCGCGCTCGAACCGCTCCTGATGCTTCCTGAAATTGGCGATGCGGGTCTGCATCTCGCTGCGGAAGTCGCTACCCATTCGCGGTGCGGGGGTGAGCAGGGGCTGGGGCGCCGGAGGGTTGATCTGCGGGGGCGGATCGGCCTGCGCCTGTTCAGGCGTCACGGTCGTGGCCCGGACGGAAACGCTCTCCGTTGCCAGGACCGGAGCAGCTGCAGCGGTATCCGGCTGACGGAAATCGTCCTTCTTGCCAGCAACCGATTGCACGAAGGCCAGCGTCTGCGCGATCAGAGCGTCGCGCTCCCTGATCCACTTCATGATCCACCACCCTGTTTGACCCATTCCACCAAAGCCGGGGCACCGAATCAAGAAGGTTGACCGGGGGTTGCATATTTTTCCCAATCGCCTGACATTAGGCGGATGGATTCCAGCGCTGACCCGTCGGGCGAAGTGCAGGGCTTGCGCCTTGTGCGCGCCTTCCTGTCGCTGCCGCCCGAGAAGCGGGCGCAGGTGATTGCGTTCGTCGAGGATCTCGTGCGTGCCCATGTCCGACCAGATGACTGCCGGGAGGCCTCCCCGGATCACTAGTGCTGGCGCGGATGCCCGTTCGCTAGCCCGCGGAACGCCTTGAAAGGAGGCTCAAGCTTACGCAGGGCTTACGACCAGGCGCGATTGGGTATTTTTCCGTAACCTCATTCACGACGCTTATTATCAAATGTTAATTTCCTCCGGTTCCAATGCGGCCGCTGGGACAGTTCCGGCGCAGGAACCGGGTATTTGAAGGCGGCTGCGAGATGGCCAAGACCGTCGAGGTGTTCAAGACCAACGCGATCGAGGTCGAGCGCCTCAAGGCCGCGCAGGTGGAAGCCGAGCAACAGGCCGCCGAGCAGCGCCGCCGTGACATGTTCAACCTCGCCGATGGCTTCGAGCGCGCGGTCGGCGAGATCATCGATACCGTCGGCTCCGCTTCCACCGAGCTCGAAGCCTCGTCCTCGACGCTCGCTACGACGGCGCAGCGCGCCCAGGAGTTGACCTCGGTGGTCGCGGTCGCCTCGGGCGAGGCCACGGGCAACGTTCAATCGGTTGCGACCGCCACGGAGGAATTGTCGTCCTCGGTCAACGAGATCAGCCGGCAGGTGCAGGAATCCGCACGGATGGCGAGCGAAGCTGTCAACCAGGCGCGCACCACCACCGAACGCGTCAGCGAGCTCTCCATTGCCGCCACGCGCATCGGCGACGTCGTCGAGCTGATCAACACCATTGCCGGCCAGACTAACCTGTTGGCGCTGAACGCCACCATCGAGGCGGCACGGGCAGGCGAGGCCGGCCGCGGCTTTGCCGTCGTCGCCTCCGAGGTGAAAACGCTCGCCGAGCAGACTGCGAAGGCGACCGGCGAGATCAGCCAGCAGATCTCCGGCATCCAGACCGCCACCCAGGACTCCGTGACGGCGATCCGCGATATCTCCGCAACCATCGAGCGGCTGTCTGAAGTGTCCTCGACCATTGCCGCCGCCGTCGAGGAGCAGGGCGCCGCGACCCAGGAGATCTCGCGCAACGTTCAGCAGGCCGCTCACGGCACCCAGCAGGTCTCGGCCAACATCACCGACGTGCAGCGCGGCGCCGCTGAGACCGGTTCGGCCTCCTCGCAGGTGCTCTCGACCGCGAAGATGCTGGCGACGGACAGCACCCGCCTGAAGGACGAAGTCGGCAAATTCCTGCGGACGGTGCGCGCGGCCTGATCCCGCGCGACCACGGCCGGCGGCCCCGCGCCGCCGGCGCGCCGCTGCTCCTATTGCGGCAGCAGGAACGCCATCGCGATCGCGAAAAGGAAGAACGTTGCGACGACGGCCGTGACGGCTCCGGCGATGATTTTGGCGTTTTCTCGGTTGGTGTAGGAAGGCATGCGGTGCGCATGCTACCTCATTCAGACTGTTGATCCAATCTGTGGTCGCTCGCCGTCCCCGCGCTTTTCCTGCGAAGAACATCCACATCATGGGTAGCTGAAGCCACCCTGAAGCGGTCAGGTGGCGAGCCGTGCCTGGAAGAATTTCGTGACCCGATCGATCGCATCCCGAGTCATCGGGTCTGTGTCCGAGAAATCAAAGCCGTGGGCTCTGCCGGGATAGGGCACGAATTCGGTGTCGGCGCCGGCCAACTTGCCGAGCGCAACCAGCTGCCGGCCTTCCTCGATCGGGACGTTCTTGTCGGCCTCGCCGTGCAGCACGATCAGCGGCGGCAGGTGCTTGATCTTCGTGGCCATGGCGTGAGGCATGCCGCCATAGAGCACCGCGAGGGCTGCGATGCGCCTGTCACGCGCGGCCGCTTCGGCGGCGATGTAGCTGCCGAGCGAGAAGCCGAGGAGGCCGATGCGTCCCGAACTGTCGGATCGGCCGAGGACATCAGTCACGGTGGCGGCGACCGTGTCGGCCCAGCCGTCGAACCGCTTCGTTTCATAGGCCTCACGGACCTCGTGTGAGGTCGACGTCAACGCAGCCATGTCGGCTGTCGTCATGTAGCGGAGAAAATAGGTGTCGATACCCCGCGCCGTCAGCGAACCCGCATATCGCTCATAGGCGCGCGTCCTGAGCTCGATGCCGCGGGCGCCGTGCAGCGCGATCACGGCGGGACGCCTGTCCGATCCGGCCGCCGCATAGCGCGACACGGAGAGGCTGTCCCCGCCGGAGGTGACATTGAGCTCTTCGCCGGGAGTGCCGCGTGCGGCGATGGGCGCTAGCAGGGTGACGAGGCCGGCTGCAGCGGTTCGTCGGGTGATCATCAGCGAACTCGCTCGCGGGAGATTTCGGATTGAATGCCGTGCCCCTATAGTATGCTTGCGACGGAATCTTGACGCGAGTCCCATCCGATGATCTCCCATCGTCCCGCTGTGCTCGCCCATGAGCGGTTCGTTGCCGACCGTGAGAATTTTGCAGGTCTCGACCTCGCCGCGCGTTTTGAGAGGATCGCGCGGACCAATTTGTGGGGAGCTGCGACCTCGGTCTCGGGCCTCGGGTCGGAAGATCCTGCCACCGCGGCGATCGGCGATGCTCTGCCTGGCCTGCTGCATCGGCTGGGCGCGCGTTCGCTGCTCGATGCGCCCTGCGGGGATGCCGGCTGGATCGGGAGCATGCAGCTCGATGTCGACTATATCGGCATCGATATCGTGCCATCGCTGATCGCAGCCAACGGCGCCCGCGTCGCGCGAGGCGAGTTGCGCGGCCGTTTTCTCGTCGCCGACATTACGCGCGATTCCCTGCCGCGCTGCGAGGTGATCCTGTGCCGCGACTGTCTCGTGCATCTGAGCTTTCAGAACATCGCGCGCGCTATATCCTGCTTTCGCGCCAGCGGCGCGCAATTCCTACTGGTCACGACCTTTCCGGAATGGGACGATAACAGCGATTGCGAGGACGGCGATTGGCGGGCGCTCAACATGACGAAGCCGCCGTTCGGCTGGCCGCCGCCGCGCGAATTGATCAACGAGCGCTGCGGCGAGGGCGGTGGCGGCTGGCGCGACAAGAGCCTCGGGCTCTGGCGGCTGGATGAGTTGCCCGCCAGCTGAGCGCGCCTGACGCCCGGCCATCATCGCCGCGGCTTAAGCGGACATCGAAGCAATGAATGCAAGGAGTGGAGTCTATGATCGACGCCAGATGCAGCTGCGGCGCGCTTGCGCTGTCGCTTCCGGGACCGACCAACCTGGTCGCGGCCTGTCACTGTCTCGAATGCCAGCGGCGGACCGGCGCGCCGTTCGGCGTTGGTGCTTTCTATCCGGTCGAACGGGTCAAGATCTCAGGAGCGCCGAAGGAATATGTTCGCGCCGGCGAGAGCGGCGGCAGGGTCCGGTGCTATTTTTGTTCCGATTGCGGCTCAACGGTCTTTTGGAAGCCGGACAAATTACCGTCGATGATAGGCGTTGCCGTTGGTGCAATCGCTGACCCCAATTTCCCGGCGCCGATCAAATCGGTGTTCGAGCGGTCGAAGCATGCATGGGTCAATATCGACGGCACGGACGTCGAGCATCTGCAGCACGGCAGCCTAACGAAGACTTCGAGCTGAGGGATGCGCATCGCGCGCTGGTGCCGGCTGAGGGGATTGCGCAATTTAGCCGACAAGAACAAAGCGGAATTGTCAGCTTTGGCATCTGGTCGGACGCCGTTCCCCCAAGCCGGCCGAAAGGACGGTGAACGGCTCAGCCGAACAGCCGTCGACTGACGTTGACGATAAAGCCTGCCGGGACACCAATAATCGCGCCGATGAGCCCGTACCCTATGGCTCCCCACGGACCAACCATTAGGCTGCCGTAGAAGAACCCAATCCCGCAGCACAGCACCGCCATGGCTAATAACGTCTGATCGTTCTTCTCCTCGGCGCGATGACGCCGCCGTTCAGCGCGGCTCTGAACGTATGGCCCTGCAGGCTCGCGCGAACCGCAGGCTGGGCAAGCGAGAGCAGAAAAAGAGACCGGGCCGCCGCAGTCGTGGCAGTTGATTAGTTCGCGCTGGGCCGGGCTACGCTTCATGTAGTCACCATAGATTCTCTTCGTCCCCGGCGCTACGGCTGCCACTCGGACACGAGCATAGGGCGGTTCGCCCTTTCCGAAAACGCATAGCGCTCAGGCGCAGTTGCATAGTTGGACAATACAGGAAGATTTCGCAATGGCTTCAAAGACGATTTGGTATAGGTCCGCACTCGGACCAACTTTCGAAATTGCATCGCTAAGGGACTCGACAGAATTTGTTGTACTGTCGATACCTTCGCCGGTCGCAGTGATTGTTACTCTGCGAACGATATCGCCTTCCATTTGGAAATTGCCTTTCACGGGCCGCTTGTGCGACCCGACTTGTTCTCAATAAATTGTTGAAATGAATCTGCGTCGAACCAACCGCCAACACGCTACGACGTCGCAGCTAGGATTGTTCGCTTGTCGCCGTTGCGGTTCAGCTTGACGAACGTATCGACGCCGCGAACTGTTTTGCGGGTTCGTAGTCGCCCTCCCCGCCACCATATGACTTCGGCATTCGCGCGGGTTCTTGATCGCATTCGCTAAGACCGGGTCCATGGGGCGCGTTCGAACGGCTTCCTTGCCGTTTACGCGGTCCCAATTGGCTCGCAGGTGGTGTCGGGGATTGAAATAGTCAGTCATCATCACTCCAATAAAAAAGGCAGCTCTACCGGCTGCCCTTGTGTTGCGTGCAATTGCCCGTGTACGCGGCGGGTCATGAATCGGATAAGTTGTTGACTTGGTCCTATCTGTGGTTACGGCATGCACTATTGATCGGTTGGCGTAATGATGTCCGGCGCCTTTCGGCCTGTTACACGCGCGGCACGCTCGCTTGATCATTCGATCACAACATCAGCCGTGTGAAGGAAACCCACGGGTATATCCACACCAATTGCCTTTGCAGTCTTTAGATTGACCATAAGCGTGAGCTTCGTCGCCTGCTGAATAGGGATATCCCTAGGAGCCACGCCGTTTAGGGCCTTGCCTACTTCCTCCGCCCAGACACCGAAGTAATATGGATAATCTGGCGCATAAGCCAAAAGGACTCCTGTGCTGTCGGCAATATCCGTCCACCACGTTATGGATGGCAAGCGATGCTTGACTATCAATTCTAAATCAGTTCTCGGTGTTCGGAGTTGGGAGGAAGGCCGTTTGCCATAAGTGCATCAACCTTTTGCTGCGCCATCATTTCAAAGGCATGCCTATAATCCGGTTCTTGTGCCGAGCGATCCAAAGGCGCGCCGATAATTGAAACTCCCGACCGCTTGCCCGCGTCCTTCACAGCCTGTCCCCATGCACCTTCCCATTCTGCACGGTTTGAGAGATAGGCAACGCGCTCTGCCGTAGGGACGGCTTGCCGAAGAAGGTCGAGATGCTTCCCTTGCATCTCGATTCCGGCATCCAGCGAAACGCCGGTAATGTTACGCTCGGGTCGGGCCAGATTTTGCACAATCCCAGCAGCGACTGGATCGCCGAATGTCGCAATAATCGGAATTGTGGTTGTTTCTTTCGCGGCCTGAAGGATGAATTGATGATCAAACCAAAGCGCCATAACGTCAGGCTTTCGTAACAACATGCTGCGAGCAACTTCAGCATATCGTTCGGGCTGTCCGTCGGTAGCAAAGCGATCTACGATCAGGTTTTTGCCTTCCACAAACCCGATCTGCTCCAATCGCCTAAATGCCCGTACCGGCATTAATCTTGGGCCTAAGGTGGTCGAACAGATCGTTTCGCTCGTAAGCGACGTAATCCAGAAGGAAGAGCATGCACAGATTGACAAGATCAAGTCCGATCAATCCGCCGATGTAAGTGAAGCTCTTCGTGAAAATCCAATTCTCCGGCTAGGTCTTAAAGGGAAATCTGTGCTGGAGTATGTCGCTACAAAGCCCAACAACTGGTCGTCGGAAGAATTTGTATCTGACTTGACGATAGAAAGATTCCGTGCCGGTGCGGATTTAACAAGGAAGATTGTTGCGGCATCGAGCAACGCCGAGAACTACGAAGCGACTATAAAGCAGATCGTTGACACCATCGATGCAGGCAAGAAGGAAGCGCTGGCCGAGTATGTCATTTATCGGCGCAACATCATTTCACTGGTCGAGTCGGCGAGGAAATTCCAAGGTGACGGCAAGCACGCGCCGGAGGATGCGATACATGATTTGGTATTTCGCAGATTTTCGGACAGCGTCAACACAAGCGATTTCGAGCACAATCTCTGGCTCGTCGATGATGCGCTAGCATTTCTGCCGTACATATCGAGTGATCGCACGCTTCACGGGGGGCGCCGGAATAAGGGAGATATCGCATCCAGCTAAGGATCGATGGCGACGATCGTCGCGCCTATACCCGCAAAGGTTACAACTGGATCAGCAAGTTTCGAGGATTGCTGAGGCCTTCGATATCGAAGGTCAGGCCATCGTCGACGGCGAGGTCGTCGTCATTTATGAGAGCCGCACCAATTTCTCCGAGCTGCAGGCAGACCTCGGCAGAGGCGATCAGGACCGCCTGATCTACTTCGCATTCGATCTGTTGTGGCTGGACGGCAAGGATTTGCGCAAGGAGCCGCTGATAGAGCGGAAGAGACTGCTCAAGGAGCTGATCGAGGAGCAAAGCTCGAGGAGCCCATCTTGTTCAGCCAACACCATGAAGGGGACGGGCAGGCGCTGTTCGTCGCCGCCAGCAAGCTGAACTATGAGGGCATCGTCTCCAAGCGCGTGGATGCGCCATACCGTTCAGATCGCGTTGAAGCCTGGCAGAAGATCAAGGTCGTTCAGAGGGGTAAGTTTCCCGTGGTCGGCTTCATCAAGGATCCATCCGGCGTGGCCGCGCTGTATCTGGGCAAGAGGCGCTCGACACCGTCGCAAGCCCGAAGCAGAAGCTCACCAAGTCCATCAGAAAGCCGAAGGCCACGTGGGTCGAACCCAGGTTCTACGCTGAGATCGAGTATCGCGACATCACCTCCGAAGGTCTGCTGCGGGCCAGCTCGTTCAAGGGCCTGAGCAAAGGAACGCGCCGTTCATAGCGGCGTTTTCCCTTGAGTATGTGGAGTACCGGTCATGGATCCGGAAAAGCGAGTTATGAAAGCCGTCGCAGAGGCGCAGGGCATTCCGGCCCGGTATGTCGAGCCCGGTCCCAGGAATTGCGAGCAGACCATAAACCAGCTGCTGGACGTGCTCGATGACAAGGCCGTCGCGCAGGCGGTGGAGGAATGAAAATGGAAAAGCCCACAGCGGAACAACTCGCCGAGCTCAAGAGGCTCAGCGCGATCGCACGGGTGCCGGATGAATCGGAGATCGTGACCTCGAAGGAGGAAGCCGAGATCCGGATCCGCGACCTCAAAGACAAGGCTCGGATGGAATGATGCCCGAGAAGCCGATCAACGGCGTGGAGCCCGAACGGTCCGAGGATGACATCCAGCGTGAAGAGCTCGGTCCTCGCGGCGTACCTGGAAAGGAAAGCCCCGCGAAGATGACGCCACAGCGGAAGAAGAAGACGCCGAAGGAGGTCGATCCCGGGCATACGGCATGAAATCCATGGACACGTTCGCCCCGTCACGCCGTGTCGCGTTCACGACGGTCTCAATGACGAGATCGTCGAATGGAGCCCTCAATGGCTTCGATGTACCGCGAGCACGCGTCGAGATGGGATGAGGGTGTCATAGCCTGGGGCGGGCCTTTGCTCGACGGATGGGAGCCCATCATTCATACTTCTTGCGGCCATTGAAGGTGCAGGCGGAGCTGGGAACCCTCGATTCCTTGCGGCGTTGCATCGTCATCAATATTCCCCTTGAGGAGGCCCGATGGCCGCAGCGAAGAAGCAGACCGCGCGTGGACGCAAGCAGGACCGCGCCCGCGTGGCCAAGGGATCGGACACGAAGTCCGGTATGAAGCGAAAAAGACCGGTCGCTCGGCGTCAGCCGTGAAGAAAGCGTCAAGAAGGTCGGCAACAGCCGCAAGCGGGTTGAGAAGCGGCTCGGCCCTTAATGAGCGGGGCCCCTCAGATGACGGGTGAAGGCAGTGAGCTCCGCACGCTGGGCTCGACGTCCTGCAGATTTGGGTCCGCATGAACGCGATCTCGTCGTCTCTTGGCGGGCTCGTCTACATCCCTGAACCAGGGCTTGGGTCGCCCGTCGCTGCCGTCGTCCAGCCATAGCCGCGCTTCTCGAGGGACTCCTTGAGCTCGAAAGCGGTCTGCTCCGCCCAAACCGGCAGAGTGACTTTGCGAGCGGTCACCTGCAGCAGCGCCAGCCCCAGCCGTCGTCCTGTTCAGCATTATCGTGCCGGGATCGACCTCGGCCAGGTGGCGAGGAAGACCCACGCTGGCACGGCGAAACCCGGCGTCTGACAGAGAGTTCCGGAGAGGTTGCTCTCAATTCTGTGCATGCGTCTAAATGCCGTCGCCCGATACGGATTGAATTACCGCACTCGCTAAGTATAACCGCAGCCGGGTGATCGCCGCATAAAGCGGCGACAGGTCTTAGCGATGGTCGGGCCGCCACGCGGAGCATGCGTGCCCAGTGACCGACAGCCCGATTCTGAACGAACTTCCCCGAGCCCAGCGCCTTGCCGATCGGGCCTTCGATTCCCTCCAGCGTTTTCTCCATGTGGAGGCAGTGAGCGGCGCCGTGCTGCTGATTGTCGCGGCCGCCGCACTCGTCTGGGCAAACTCTCCGTTCGCCCAGGGCTATCACGCCTTCTGGGAACTTCAGCTAACGGTCGGCCTTGGGACGCTGAACTTTTCCAAGTCGCTGCACTTCCTGGTCAACGACGGTCTCATGACCATCTTCTTCCTCGTCGTCGGGATGGAGATCCGGCGCGAGGCTTCGGAAGGCGGGTTGAGCAGAGTGGACCAAGCCGTCCTGCCCCTGATCGCGGCGACCGGAGGGGTCCTAGTGCCGGCGCTTATTTATCTTGGCTTCAACGCAGATCCGGAGAGGGGGCAGGGATGGGCCGTGCCTACTGCAACCGACATCGCGTTCGCTCTCGGTGTCCTTGCTCTGCTCGGGCGAAAGATCCCGCGCAACGTGCGCGTCTTCCTGCTCGCTTTGGCCATCATCGACGACGTCATCGCGGTGGCGGTGATCGCTGGATTCTACAGCGCCGACCTTCAGGTCGAGGGCTTCGCCATCTCGTCGATCGGCGTCCTCGCGGTCTTAGGATTCCAGCGGATCGGGATCGGTTCGGCGCCTCTTTATGTGTTTCCTGGCTTCCTGGTCTGGATCGGGTTTGCCGTAGCAGGAATTCATCCGACCCTTGCCGGCGTGCTGCTGGGGCTGATGACGCCCCCGCGCGCCCTTCCGATGCGAGAACCTCCACTGCAAGTGTTGTCGCGTGTCTTGAGGCAGCTGCGAAGGGGAGATGCTGCGGAGGCGGGCGGTCCGCGCCATCTGGCCCGGCCGTTGCGGGATCTCCGCCATGCTCATCGCGAGATGTTGCCGCCGGTGTCGCGGGTGCAGATGGTGCTGCATCCGTGGGTCGCTTATGGCGTCATGCCGATTTTTGCGCTGGCGAATGCCGGCGTCGGCTTGGTCGGCACCGACCTGTCAGGCGGCCGCCTTTCCATCGTGGCCGGCACGGCGCTCGCCTTGATCGCAGGAAAGCCGCTCGGCGTGGTCGGCGCGACTTGGGCCGCCGTGCAGCTGAGTTGGTGTCGCCTTCCTCCCGAAGTGACCTGGAGCGGCGTTTGCCTGGTCGGACTGCTGGCGGGAATCGGATTCACCATGTCGATCTTCATTTCGATGCTCGCCTTCCCCGAGCAGGAATCACTGATTGCGGCCAAACTGGGCGTGCTCCTGGGTTCGCTGGGTGCGGGCTGCCTCGGGCTGGGCTGGGGCGTCGCGTTCTTTCGTCACCGTTGAAAGCGTCTCTCATGGCATTCAAAGCTCCGCACGTATCCTTCGTCTCGTTCGCCGTCGACGTCTTGCCGGCGGGGATCACTCACGTGATGATCATCGAGACCGGTCTACACCTCAATCCGAAGCATCCCTCCTACGACCGCGCCGCCGTGGACAATCTGATTTCGGCGGCTCGGACCTACATCAACAGCCACGTAGAGGGCTCGGCATCGATCAGGCTCGTTTCGACGCGAAGCGGCGAGATCTAGCTATCTAGACTAGCTTCGCTCGCGAGTGCGGAGACCTGCAGCACGCCTGCGGGACGTTCTTTCAGGCGCCTCAATCGCATCTGGGCACCGGCCGTCTGCGGCGGCATTTAGCGCTGAATTCTTCCCTGAGAGCGTCCGAGCTAATCCGGAGGGGCCCTATCCCGCCAGTCTTGACGATCGAGCGCCAGCGCCAGAAGACCCGCTGCGATCTTGACCGGCGTGTCCGGCTCCGAGGGACGTTCGTCCCGGTCGAACGCGAGGCCGATGACGGCGCTTTGGCCTTCGGGCGTCCTCACGGGCCAGAAATCAAATCGCGAGGTGAGGTTCGGATAGACGCCGCTGGGCGCGGCGGATCCAGTCTCCAGCGACGAAAGTGCCGCGTCCAGTTCGGCCTCCTTCGGAGCTAGGTTGCCAACTCGCTTGATGGACGCCACGCTGCCCTGCCTGACAAGCATCACGACCGCCGGAACTTGGAAAAGCGCAGCCAGAGCCTGGGACGAGATCGCGAGGATCGCGTCGACGCCGTCGGCCGCTGCGACGTCCCGGCTGTAGCCCTGCAGAACCGTCGCCTGCCGCCTCAGCAGCGCCGCTTCGGTCGCTCTCCGCCCTGAGGTAAACGCGACGCCACTCGTGATAAGACCGACCACGAACAGCAGCCCGATCGCCCAGACGTTCGCGGGGTCGTCGACGGTCAGCGAGTAGCGAGGTTCAGTGAGGAAGAAGTTGAAGGCCAAAGCGCCGAGTATCGCCGAGCAAAGCGAAGGACCCAAGCCGAGACCGACGCCCGCGACGATCACTGGGATGACGAATATCATGGAGACGTTGGGAATGGACACTTGGCTGTCGACGATCACTGCCACTCCCGTCGCGACGGCCGTCATCGCGATTGAGCCAGGATAGCGCGCCCACGCCGACAGAGCATCGGCATCAGTCGCCGTAGTGATGCCCGCCTGCAGCTTCGATTCGAGATCACTCATCGGTTCTGCTCCCGCAGGCACCCGAAGCCGCGCTTGCCAGGGCGGTAGGTGCTTTCGCTGCCGTGGTGACTATGAGTCCCCGGCAAAATCGGCCGCACGGCATATAGAATCCATGGTGCAAGGCGTGCGGTATTATAGGAATCTCATAAGAGCCGATTTTCGCGCCTGGCCGTCCGCATGAGGTCGTTTTGGCGAACCTGGATCCGCCGAGCGTATTCCCACGCAACGGGAGGGCCTCCGGAAGCAGCAGCGAGCCGAGAGGCGCAAACGGTCGCGGCAATCAAGACTACGTTGGGCATTCCGGGCAGGTATCGCCGATCGAACCCGAGGCCTTGAGCGCTGTAGCCACGGCATCCTCCGGGCATACCGCGGGCTGAGTATCGAGCCTGCCGATAGCGAAGGCGAACTCGCGGGCGTGCGGCTCGGCGGGGGCGGCCGGACGCTGCCCGACCGGGCCGCGCGCGGCCGCGCATTGCTGATTACGCCTCCGGCCCGTCCTCCGGAGATGCTCGATTGATCCTGAATTAGCCTGCCATGCTTTTCATGCGTCAGACACAGGTGACTTCTGTCTCAACTGGCTTCAGAGGACCTTTTGGATCTCGCGCGCGACTGGCTCTGGAAGGCGGCGGCCAGCCAGGCATTCTCGCCGCCCAGCCGATTGGCGAGCTCGCGGAGCGGCAGCTCGATGACGTCGATCATTGACAGCCCGGCGGCCTCGCAAACCTTCCAGATTTCGCCGGTGATTGGGGCGATCGGGACGACCGGACAGCCCCGCGCAGCCTTCAGGAGGTCGTCGTAGATGCGCCGTTCGTCGGGGCCCTCGATGAAGCGGAAGTTTCCGGCGCGGCGATTGAGCACCAGCGCCACATCCAGGCCCGGCGTGATCGTTCGGGTTTGCTCGATGAGCTCTCCTGCCTGGCGCATCCTGTCCGACAGGGCTGGTGCTCAACACCATCGTACGGCCGCGCATCCCGACGTCGGCGAGGCGGTCGTCGAACCGGGTCGCGGCGTAGATCTTGGCGCGATGCGCGCTGAGCCGCCGCTCCAGTCGACGATCACAGTGGGCTGCTCTTCGTCCTGCGCCGCCCTTTCCACCGCCTCGTACAAGGGCCGCAGCACGGCGGCCTCACCGCCCGGCAAGCGGGCGGCATCGGCGAAGTTTTCTGACGCGATATGGATATCGGTGAGGGGGGAGCGGACCGCTTTCGACTCGATGCGGACCACCACGACCTTGTGACCGAGCTGACGAAGCAAGAGTGCCTGGAAGTTTGCGAGCATCGTCTTGCCCACGTGGCTCGCGGTCGAAATGAACTCATTGTAGCGGTAGAACAGGGCGAAGCGAGCGAGCGGGGCATCGACGTTGGGGGCGTCGTGGACGGGCATTTCGTCGTCGGGCATTTAGTCCTCCTGGGTGGGGTCGATCAACATCAGCCGCGCATGGCCGGCGCGGCGGATCTCGGGACCATCGTGGTGACGAGACAGCACCTCCCCGATAGTCGTCAGCGCGAGCGGCTCCAGAGCAACGGACACCCGCGGCGGCGCGGACGCCGCCGTGCTGTCGAAGCTGTTCGCCTCGACGTCAAAGACGGGCCGGTGCTGCGCGGGGCGCGGGGCAGAGGCTGGCGCCGCCGCGGAGCGCTTTGGGCGTGCTCGTTTCTGGGCCTTGACCGGGTTCTCGGTCCCGGCTTGGAACTTGCTAAGTTCGTCAGCCTTGACCGCCCGGCTGAACGCCGACGACACCGTGCCGACGGTCAGCGGCTCGCCGTCGGGACCCGAGATGCCATGCAAGGCAGCAGCATGGACAGTACGGTATGGTCAGCATGAAGCTCTTTACGGAACCAGACGAGCAGAGGCAGATGCCGGTCGACGATCATTTGGGTCGTAACCTTGCCGAGCAGGCCGCGCCCGGACGAGCGCATGCGCTTCAGCTCGTCCTGAATCTCGGCGGGCATCGCTTCGAACGCAATCTTGAGTTCCTCCACGTCATGCCAGGCTCCCCACAAGACGCGCCCCGGGCGCACGGCGCCGGGCGGAGCTTGTCGAGAGAAGCCGGGGAGAGGGATGCTGATTTGCCTGCAATCTGCCGCAGCACCGTCCGGGATCGTCAAGTTCTGAAAGACCGAATATCGTGCAGTCCCGCTCAGTGGCGGAGAGCGTCTTTGGTGGTGAAAGGGCCGGTACGTTCGGGAGGCAGGAGGCGCCAGCTGCGTCAGCAGATGAGCGGCCATCAAGCGAGCAAGCGGCGTGAGGCCCAATTCTCCGACGGCATCATCGACGAGGCAAGCTGGCTCGCCTAGATCCGAGTCGAGCGCTCGCTCTGGAGGGCGGAGAGACATTTCAGTTTCCACAAATTCGATTCAAACGTCGCGACGCGGTACAAGCGAAACGCTACCGAATTTGCGGAAGCCATCGCCACAGCTCCGCAGGAATTTTTTCCGACACCTCGGGATAAAATGCAACCGCTAAAAATGAGCCGAGATTACTTTTCTGTTTCGATGGGAAGCTAAAGAGTTTTCGCGTCAACAATTTTTGCAGCAAGGAGGCCGACTCCCCGCTTCCGACGAACTCAGCTTACTTGATGGCTCCCCCCGTGATACCCGCGATGAAGCGATCGAGAAAGAGATTGTAAGCGATAGCCACCGGCACCGCGGCGATCAGGGCACCCGCCATGATCTCACCCCAGAAGAACACGTCTCCGCGGATCAAGTCGGTCGAGACGCCCAACGTGATCGGCTTTTGGTCGGATGACGAGACGAAGGTCAGCGCGTAGACAAACTCCTGAAGCGTCAGGGTGAACGTAAAGATCACCACCGTCAAAATTGCCGGCACCGACAGCGGGATCGCCATCTTGATGAAGGCGCCGAAAAGACTGCAGCCGTCGACGATTGCGGCTTCCTCGATCTCGACCGGCAGCGCCTTGAAGAATCCCATCAACAGCCAGGAGCAGAATGGGATCGTGAACGTCGGGTAGACCAACACCAGCGACCACATCGAGTTTTGCAGACCGAGGACGGCGATGATCCGCGACAGCGGCAGGAACAGTAGGGTTGGAGGGACCAAGTAGGTTAGGAAGATCATGATGCCGAGAGCTTCGCCCTTTCTGCTGGTCATGCGGGCAAGGCTGTATCCGGCCGGAACCGCGGTGACCAGTGTGATCGCGGTGACGCAGAGGCCGATGACCAGCGAATTCAGCAGCCAGCGCGTGAACAAGGTCTGCTCGAACAGGTATTTGATGTGCTCGAGCGTCGGCGGCTCGTTGAACCAGAAGGGGGTGTTGGTGATGTCGTAAAGGTCGCTGTTCTGCTTGAAAGCCGTGATCACCATCCAATAGAACGGAAACGCAGCCAGGATCACGAAGAATGTGACGCCTAGGAAGAAACCAGTTTCGCGGATCGAGCGAGAAACGGGGGACGACATGTCAGATCTCCCGGCGACGAATGAAGCGCAGCATGAAGATCACCACGACGAGCAGCACCGGCAGCATGAACAGCGAGATAGCCGCACCGTGGGACACGTCGCCGGAGACGATGCCGGTCTGAAAGCCCGCAAATCCCAGCACCGAGGTCGCGCCGCCGGGACCGCCCATGGTCAGCAAAAACACGATGGAAAGATCGGTGAACGTGAACACGATGCCGAAGATCAGGCCGATGGCCATGATCGGTAGGATCATCGGCAGGATGATCTGGTAGTTGCGGCGCCAGAAGCCCGCACCATCGACCGTTGCCGCGTCGATCACGTCCTGCGGAACCGCGGTGATGCCGGCGAGGAAGATCACGATCGCAAATGGAAAGAAGCGCCAGGCGTTGATGATGACAATGCACAGCATCGCAAGGTAGGGATCGCCGAGCCAGTTCGGCGCATCTTCGCGCGTCAGGAAGCCAGCCGCAATAAGGCTCCAGTTGATCACGCTGTAGAGCGAATCGAACATCCATTGCCAGGCGATCGTGGCGAGCGCGACCGGCACCGCAAAGGGCAGGATGATCAATGCCCGCACGATCTTGCGGCCCCGAAAGGGTCGCAACAGCAGGAAGGCGCCGAACTTTCCGAGCACGAGGCCGAGCAGTTGCGACCCGAACGTGAAGATGAAGGTATTGCCCAAGGTTTCGATGAACGTCGGATTTTGCAGGATCTGTTCGAAATTGGCCAGGCCAACGAACCTCCAGGTCGGGTCGTAGATCGTGTAGGCGCTGACCGAGTAATAGATCGCAAGCAGCAGCGGAAGACCGACTAGCAGCAAGACGTACAGGACCGCCGGCGCGACCAAAATCGCTTCCAGCACTTCGCGACGGTCGAGAACGAAGTGAAAGCGTGAAACTGGCTTCGCAATGGGCTCTGCAATGACGGCCATCGGCGATTGCTCTGGTTCAGTGGCGAGTACTGCGATTGCCGCTGGCGTCGAAATGACGCAAGGCGCCGTTTTTCACCGCGAACGGATGCCATTCCCCGGGATGAATGCTTGCTTCGGCGACGTGGGCCGGCGGCAACTTCGCCGTGATTGGTTGGCTTGAATCGAAATCAGCGATCACACCGTAAACGATGCGCTCGGACCCGAGATATTCGGAGCGGTCGACGCGAAACGAGAATTCGGTCGCGCCGCCATCTTCAATCATGTTCCTGGGCAGGAAATTCTCCGGCCTGAAACCCAAATAGCCGCCGCCGTTGTGCGTCACGACGTTCATCGGCGGCGCGCCGACAAAGGTCGCGACGAAAAGGTCGGCGGGATCCTCGTAGATTTCGGTTGGCGTTCCCACCTGCCGGATACGTCCATGATCGATGACCGCGATGCGGTCGCCCATCCCCATGGCTTCGACCTGATCGTGGGTCACATAGACGGTGGTGAGGCCGACGCTCTGCTGAAAATTCTTGATTTCCTGCCGAGCCAGGGTGCGCAGTTTGGCGTCGAGGTTGGACAGCGGCTCATCGAGCAGAAGCGCCGTCGGTTCGCGAACAAGCGCGCGGGCAAGGGCAACGCGCTGGCGCTCGCCGCCCGAGAGCTGGCGCGGCCGTCGGTCGAGAAGATGGCCGATGTCGAGCAACCGCGAGGCCCAATCGACCTTCTTCCGGATTTCCTCGCCGGGCACGCGCTGCGTCCGCAACGGAAAGGCGATGTTGTTGCGGACGGTGTAATGCGGATAGAGGCCGTAGCTCTGAAACATCATCGCAACACCGCGCGCGCGTGGCGGGATGTCGTTGACGAGGCTGCCCCCGATCAGGAGATCGCCGCTCGTCTGTTGCTCGAGGCCGCAGATGATGCGCAGAAACGTCGTCTTGCCGCAGCCCGAGGGGCCGAGCAGCACCATGAATTCGCCATCCGGCACCGCAAGCGAAATGCCGTTGACGGCGGGGACCTCACCAAATTTCTTGACAATGTCCCTCGCCAGTACCGCTGCCATCGGACCTCCTGAGATTAACGCACGTCGCTGCGCAGTCCGGCTTCAGGTTTTCCCGTGCCACTTTGTGAAGATCGCCTCAGCCTGCTGATGCGCCCATTTCACCGAATCCTCGGCGGACATCTGTCCGGTTGCCGCTTTCGACATCATGTCGCAGATGACGAAGTCGTTGTAGACTTCGTCGACGGCGGGCCAGGACGGCCCCGGATATCCCGGCGAAGCCGACCACTGCTCGGACTCCTGGAGTACGGCAAGCTTCTCATTCGGCGCCGAGGTCGGATCGTTCGAGAGAATCGGCATCGGCTTCGGCACGAGGTTGGCGAAGCAGGGATTGTTGTACCCTTCGCTCGCCTTGAACGCTTCAGGCCAATGGTCGGCGTAGTATTTGAGGAATTCGATTGCGCCATCCTTGTTTTTGGCGAACTTCCAGATGCCGTAGAACTCGGAGGCGCCGCCCATGATCTGGCGCACAGGTCCCTTCGGCGGAGCCATCACGAAGGTGTCGTCGGCGCCTTTCTTGTTTGCCTTCTGGAAGGTCCGGTAGGCCGAAATCGGATTGATGATCAGCGAGCCGATGCCCGAAACGAGATATCGGTTGTTGCTGGAGTCGTCCCACGACAGCACTTCCGTCGTCATCGCCTCCTTGTACAGCGCGGTGACGTACTTGACGGCTTCGACCGTCTCCTTGCTGTTGAGCACGACGCTCTTGCCATCGGCATCCTGAAGCGCACCGCCAAAGCTCCACAGCAGGCCGCGCCAGGTCGTGTTCGGGTCGTTGCTGTGCCCGAGCGAAATGCCGACCGGATGGCCTTTGGCCTTCAGCTTGGCGCCGCCGGACCGCACGTTGTCCCACGTGTCCGGCTTCATACCGATCTCGTCCCACATGCTCTTGCGGTACATGACGGGGAAATTGATGTAGAAATCGGGGAACGCAGACCAGGTCTTGTCGTCCTGGTTGTAGCCGATCTGCCGCCCGATCGTGCTGACCTTGCCGTATTTCTTCTCGGTCGCCTCGACGAGGCTCGTCACGTCGACCAGGAATTTGCGGTAGAGATGCGCCCCGCCTGCGCCGTTCCAGCCGAACAGATCGTGACCCGATTGTGCGGAAGCCTCGGCTGCCGCGCGGGCGGCGACGTTGCCGACCGGGATGTGATCGACGGTGACCTCGACCTGATTTTTCTGTCCCCAGTCCTTTGCGAACGCATCGAACCATTTGTCATACTCCGGGACAAAATGGCTCCACTGCACGATGGAGAGGGATTTGGTGTCGGCCAGCGCGCGGGAAATGAACGGCGCGGAAACGGACGGCACCGAAGCGGCGGCAAAGGTAAGACCGGTCTGTTGCAGGAAACGGCGTCGTGTGACGCGCAAATACTTGCCCGTTGGCATCTGGACTCCCTCCTGTGTGTGCGTCGCCAGTTGGAGAAGGCTTATCCAGAGAGGGATGAGTCTAGCTCTACTCTGGGATCGTTGTTTTTCAAATCCACTATAATCCTACGGCGCCAGCGGTCTTTCCAAATTGGCTCGATTGGTACGTTGCCGTACAACCTTTGGCATCAAAGACTGCATTGCGCTGGCTTTGACAAGGCCGTGATCTCATAACCAGTGGTCGCTGACCGCTACCTGTGTTGCCACCCCGCTGCGGCAGCGAGTGCAGTGAGTACGGTTGTTTTTCATGCACGAAGCTGCCGCTCCAGGTCGATTGCTTGATCTGCATTATAGGCTCGCTTGAGCAACGAGTTTCGCTCATCGCCGGGTGGTTTTCGCTGCGCCCGGTTCCGCATGTCTTCAGCGAATTGCAGGAGCCGTGTTTCGAGCGAGTCAGTTTGCTTGAACCGCCTCCGCTTCTTTCCCATAGCGTGTCCCTTCTGCTGATGGGAAAGGTTTTAAGCTCTTAGCTAGATGGTTGCAGACACATAGGTTAAACCCTGAGATAGACCTTTGGACGAAACGCCTGAAGCGTACCTTTTGGGACATCAGACAGGTGTCTTACGTCGGAGTACGATACATTGGTTTTGATTGCTGTTAGATTCCGCGCATCATCAGCATCGGGAGGCCGGCTAAGCCGGCCCAGAATCACCGCCAAGGGCGAGCCGTGCTGGAAGTCATGGAAGCCCGGTCGGGGACGCCCGAACCAATCGAAGCGGTCTCAATCGATCACGAAGCGGCACCCGAAATAGCGACCGTTCCTCCGCTCCGGCTGCCTGCCGACCGTGCCAAGCGAAGGCGCGAACGACGGGAACGCCGCGAGGCACGTGAACGAGCCAGAGCAAGCGGCTCCTGAGTTGACATCGTGGCCAAAGAAAAGCCGCCAGCTGTGCGTGGCGGCTTGTAGTCCCGGACCGTCAATTGCCTCCCCAGCCCCAAGCGTACCGCCGTTACCTTGTTTGCGGCCATGCCGGACCCGAGTACTTGATCGCGCCCAAGCAATCGAGTTGTGCACCGGGCTCTTCAGCGCGCTGTGTCCCGGACCCGACTGGTCCGCCGACCCGGAGACGCTCAGCCCCTGCATCTGAACCGAAGGCGCGTTTCTTTCGACGAGGGCTCCCGCCAGTAAGGCGTGCTCAGAAGCATTGAGGAGGAGGCAGGCCTCCGGCGCTGGCACGCGAAGCTAGGTGGTGGCCTCCAAAGAATCGAGCCGCTTACGGAGAAATGCCAGGACTATGATCTCGTCAGACGAGAGCTTGGCATACTGGCGCTTGAATTTCTGCGCGATCTTGGCTTCGATCATCTTCACGAGGTCGCCGGACATATAGGCGTTCAGGATCTCCGGATGTACGTAGCATTTGCGGCAGATCGCTGGTGTATTACCGAGCTGCTTCGAGACGCTCTCGATCGCGGCGACGACGTTGCGCTTCGCCTCGGCCTGGCTGTCATACTTCAATGCTTGCCCGACTTGCCCGTGAAGTCGAACCGAAGGACGCCGCGGCCGACAGCGACGTGCTTGCGGCGCATGGTGGTAAGCCCATATACTCGGCGTTGCCGACCCTGATCAATGTCTTCTCCAGAAGACTGACTATCGTGGCCAGCACCTTCTCGCGAGGCAATCCGTCCCGCTTCATGTCGGCGGCGACCCGCTCGCGAAGTGCGGGCAGCGCGGCAGCAAACTGGACGATATGCTCATACTTGTTCTGATCGCGCAGCTCGCGCCATTTCGCTTGGTAGCGGTACTGTTTGCGGCCCCGCGCATCGAGCCCGGTCGCCTGGATATGGCCGTTGGGCGAGGGGCAGATCCACACAGATTCGTAGGCCGGCGGGATGCCGATGGAGTCGATGCGCCGGATGATGGCGGAGTCGGTGATGCGCTTTCCGTCCTTGTCGTAATAGCTGAAGGTGGTTCCGGTCCGCTTGCGCGTGTAGCCGGGAGCGGAGTCGCTGACGTATCGAAGCCCTTCTTCCGCAATGGTGGCCGCTACCTCGGCGGTGCGGTCCAGGATCAGTTCTTCGTTGCTGGTCTGTCGGAGCGTGGGCCTGTCCCTCGGAAGCGCCGCTGGGATTCGAGGCTCCGCCAGTTGTAAAGGATGAAGACACCGGTTGGTTCCGCCCGCCGGGCCGTAGGTGCGAGTTGTAAATTCCGTGGCTGTGCAGATCATATGGGAGCCGGGCCGGTTCCTTTCGATCAGGCGCCGCAGAATTGGGGAGCGCGGCATGGTCTAACTTCAGACAATCGCCACAAATTTTGCCGACATGCTCCCAAAAGCCAGTCTTCGCGAGGGCCCATATGTCCCAATATTCACTCGATATGTTGCGTCAGCGCTATGTCGTCGAGAAAAGACCACTGAAGGCCGGCGTGGAGCAGATCTTGCGGGCCGACACCCGCGCGGGAGCCCGTGCCATCTTGGCTTCAATCGATAAGCGCCGCTTCGAAAACAGGTCCGAGGGGCAGCGCCTCCGCAAGATGCTCCGCTTCGAGACCTCTCTCTGGGAGAACGGCCTTCATGCTGTGGCGGGCGTGGACGAGGCCGGAATGAGCCCTCTCGCCGGGCCGGTCTCCGCTGGCGCCGTGATTCTCAAGCCCGGTACGCGGATCATCGGAATCGATGATTCGAAAAAGCTCGACGCCGGAGCCCGCGAAGAACTCGCGAAAGAGATCAAGGAAAAGGCAGAGAGTTGGTGCGTGGCGTTCGTTGACGTCGAGGAGATCGACGCGATTAACATTTATTGGGCAGGCATCCAGGCTATGCAGCGTGCCGTCCGGGGCCTTGGCTTGACGCCGCAGCGCTTGCTGATCGATGCGAAGCGGTTGAAGGAAATCGATATCCCTCAGCAGGCCATCATTAAGGGCGACGCCAAGTCCGCCAGCATCGCCGCCGCCTCCATTCTCGCGAAAGTGGAGCGCGACACCGTCATGCGGGCGCTCGACGTGCGTTACCCCGGCTACGGATTTGCGGATCACAAGGGTTACCCTGTGCCGGCTCATTACGATGCGCTTGCTCGGCTTGGCGCATGCGCAGCCCACCGGAAGTCGTTTGGACCTGTACGCAAGGCTCTCGGGTTACCGCCGCTGCCGCCATGGCCCTCTGCATCCGAGCGCGAAGCAGTTTGAACCACATCAGCTTGTACGCTGCGTCTTAGCGTTGTTTTCGCGACCAAGTTCTTTCGCGAACGACATCTTTGGCTTTCTTGTCGGACCGCAGGCCGAGATAGACCGGCTGGCGCAGCTCGCCCTTGCTGGTCCACTCCGCAAACTTCACTTCCGCGACCAGGGAAGGGCGCACCCAGGTCGTGACCCGCTCATCCTTCACCTTGGCAGGGAAGGGCGACTTGGCTGTCTTGAGCCTCATGAGCTTCCCGTGAAGCTCTTCGAGAACCTGATGGCTGAAACCGGTGCCGACGTGGCCGACGTACCGCCATGCATCATCTTCCCGCACCGCCAGCACGAGCGCGCCGAAGAAGGGACGGGTTCGCCGCGGGGCCGTGAAGCCGGCGATCACCACCTCCTGCCGCTGCGCGGTCTTCACCTTCAGCCAGTCGGCGGACCGCCGTCCGGACACGTACGGGCTATCGGCGCGCTTCGCGATGATGCCTTCGAGATGTCTCCGCTCGGCTTCTGCGAAGAACTGCGTTCCCTTAGCCTTACGATGGTTGCTGAACGCGATCAGCTTGTGGCGCGGCAGAATGGCCTTGAGCCGCTTCTTGCGCTCAAGGAGCGGCAGCGCGCGCAGGTCCTCGCCGTCTGCGAACATGAGGTCGAACGCGCAGTACAAAAGCTTTGCCTCGTGCCGCAGGGCGTTTTGAAGCAACTGGAAATGGGATACGCCGTCCTTCCCGATCGCGATGAGTTCGCCGTCGATCACGGCGTCCGCCTTCACCCCCTCCAGTGCCTTCGCGACTTCGATGTAGGAGTGGCTGATGATCTTTCCGTTGCGGCTGTAGAGCGCGACCCGACCACGCCGTATTTCCGCGACCATGCGGAAACCATCGAATTTGTCTTCGAAGACCCAGTTGGGATCGTCGAACGGTGAATCCGTCAGCGTGGCCAGCATGGGCTGCAGGCGAAGAGGCAGGGTCGATTTTCGGGCCACGGCCGGGTCTTTCTATAATGCTGGCAAGGCTCGAAGGGGGGAGGACGGAAGGCGAATCCGTGCGGCATCGCCCGCCGCGACCGGTCCGCCGGCCCGAACCACGCCCAGCACCCCTGATTTGAATGGAGGGCCCGTTTCCGCCGACGAGAGCACCTGCCGTTTCAGGCCAGGCCGGAAGCGGTCGATCAGGACACAGGGCGTCCGGAGACCGGTCAGCTCGACGAGGGCGGTGGGCCCCACTTCGATCAGGGTGCCGAGCGGCATCCGCTCCAAATCCAGGCCGGCGGTGGTGATGTTCTCACCAAGGTCTCCCGCTGCGATTGAGAAGCCAGCTTTGCCGAGGTTCAGGAACAGTTCGGATGGGATCAGGTGGACCTGCCGGAGATTGGGTAGGCGGGGTCTGCGGCGGACCAGATAGCGATGCTGGACGAAAGGGCCGGCGTGGGCGTCGCCTTCGATGCCGTGGCCTGCCACCAAGACTATGCGCTCCTGGACCTGTTTGCTGAAGTGGTGCCCGCGATTGGCGGCGACCGCCACCACCTTTCCCTCGAGCGAGAGATGATGCGCCTCCGGCATCAGGCTGCCCGGGAGAGCGGGCGTCGCTTCTGGCGGAGGTAGCGCGTGATCTCCGGCAGCCTCATCGCGTTGAGCACCCGGTCCGCTGGCACGCCGCCCTTGCGCGCCATCTCGACACCCCAGTGCATGTGGTCGAGTTCCGGAATCGAGTGCGCGTCCGGATTGATGCTGATCATGCAGCCGAGTTTGAGGGCCGCCTGGTGCCAACGCCAATCCAGGTCGAGCCGCCACGGGTGAGCGTTGATCTCGACGACGACGTCATGCTTGGCGCAGGCCCGAAGCACCTTCTCAATGTCGATTTCGTAACCTGGCCGGCGCTGGAGCTGCCGACCGGTCATGTGGCCGATGATCGTGGTGCGAGGATTGGCGATGGCACGTAGCAGGCGCCGCGTTTGCGCCTTGCGGTCTAGCTTGAAGCGGCCGTGGATGCTGGCAACCACGAAGTCGAAGCGCTCCAGCACGTCATCCGGATAGTCGAGCGAGCCATCGGCCAGGATATCGGACTCGATGCCCTTGAGGATCCGGAAATCCTTGCCGAACCGCTTGTTCAAGCGATCGGCTTCCCGGTGCTGCTCGGTGATCTCCTCGACCGATAGTCCGCCGGCGTAGTGGGCGGACTTCGAATGATCGGCGACGCCGAAATATTCGAAACCGCGCTGGCGCGTGGCCTTGGCCATTGTCTCCAAGGTCTCGGTCCCGTCCGAGGCGTCGGTGTGGCAGTGAAGGATTCCACGAAGGTCCTGATCGTTGACCAGCTTCGGCAGCTTGCCCCTCAGGGCAAGCTCGACCTCGCCGCGACCCTCCCGAAGCTCCGGCTCGATGAACGGCAGCCCGAGAGCGCGGTAGATGTCGGTCTCTTCGCCGGCGATTAGGGTGCGCCCCTTGTGCAAGCCGTCGGCATCCAAACGAAATCCTTTCTCCGCGGCCAGCGCCTGAAGTTGATCGATGTGGCCCGCGGAGCCGGTGGCGAAGAGAAGCGCGGCGCCGAAGTGTTTTCGATCGGAGATGCGGACTTGTAATCCATCCGCCGCCGGCGCCTTCGAGGTCTTCGCCGCTTTTGGTGCTTCCGCAACGATCGCGAGATCGTCGACGAGCTCGCAGCCGCGGCGGAAGTCGCCAGCGATCGTCACGCGCTCGAGCTCGGGGCGGGACTTGCGGATCGAGTCCCTGGCGTGCGCGAGCAGCGCGGCGGCGCGATGAAGGTGAAGGCGGCCTTCGCCGCTCTTGGCCATCGCCAGGTTCTGCAGGATCTTGGTCTGCAGCGCGGCGCCGAGCCCTTTGGCTTTTTTGATCCGGTCCTCCTTGGCGGCGGTTTCCAGTTCGGCGAGGGAGCCGATGCCCAGATCTTTGTAGAGCCGCAGCACCTTCTCTGGACGAAGGCTAGGCACGGTCAGCATTTCCAGGACGCCGGCCGGCACTTCCTTGCGAAGTTTCTCCAGGCTCGGATGGCTTCCGGTCCGGTGCAATTTGGCGATGATGTCCGCGATCGCATCACCGACGCCCGGGATCTCCGTGAGCCGGCCTTCTTCGATCATGACGTGGAGCGGAATTGCGAGGGCGGCGAGACTGTCCGACGCGCGGGAATACGCCTTGGCACGGTACGGATTGCCTCCGCGCAACGCGGTTCGCTGCGCGTATTCTCGTAGGAGCTTGACCACAGTTTGGGTGTCAGCGGCCGGCACTCAACGCTCCTCCTCTTGCGGCCTATCCTTCCGAGGGGTTTGTACGTGCGCCATCAATCGAGACGGAGTTGTTGCGTCCGCGACGCCTTCGCACGTCCACCGGCTGGTCGACCGCGACGCCATCACTCGAGCGACTTCTCGAGCTTCTGCGCGGCCCGAAACTCGTCTAGATGCTGTAGGTTCGGTCCGTATGCGGCCTCCTTGGTGAGCAGGTGATACACTCTACCTACCATCATCTGCAGGTTCTTCATTCTTCCGCGACGCATTCTTCGAGCCTTGCAAAGGGCCCGGACGGCATGGGCACGGAAATAGTCAAAAGCGTCCGACATCAGTGACTCAACGCCTCGGCTGAGGCTTGGTTCTTACAGGGCACCTATCGGGAATGGCGCCAGGCCACATTTCTTGAACGGCATGACGCGAGAGGTCTCTACGAAAGCCCCAAGCGCGACATTTATCGGACAGCCGGTCCGGGGTCCCCTGACGCGGCAGGAGTGCGATCGGCTTTCCGGAACGACTTCGGGTTCGGCTGGTTAGCGTCGCATCCGATCGCGACGGCAGGCTATGTTCTTCTTCTTTTCTAACCGCCTGGGCTGTTTCGGCTCTCTGCTGATCTCCGCCGTCATCACGGTCGCGCTGCTTTTCATGTTCGGAATGCTGCGGTTCTGAAGGAATTCTCTCCATTGCACCTGGTCGAGATACTTCTTCCCCTGAACGACAACGAAGGCCGGCCGTTCGATCCCGAGAGGTTTTCAGCGCTCCGCGACAGACTGACCGAGCGCTTCGGAGGATTGACGGCATTCACCCGGTCTCCCGCCCAGGGTTTGAGCCGGGAGGGGGACAGAACGGTGCGTGACGAGATCATCGTGTTCGAAGTCCTGACTGAAACACTCGATGAGTCCTGGTGGATGGGCTGCCGGCGTGGCTGGAGACGGACTTCCGGCAGGACAAGATCATCGTTCGTGCATCGGCCGTGACCTGTTGTAAGGCCTCCGCCCTGCTCACATCTTGACGGTTGACTTCCGGTTCTCGCCGAGGTTCGGCTCCTGCCCTGTCAGCCTCGCCTTGACGAACTCGAAGGCGGTGACCGCTGCACTTGCCGGCCCATCCCACAATTCCGCCGTGGAAGGCTCGATCCGGAGCAAGCTCACGTCCGGACTGCCCGGACCGTTGGGCCACCATACCTCGTCGGTCTTCCGCCACACCGCCTTCGTCTTGTCGACATCGCGTAAGACAAAGGCACGGCCCGTGATCGAGAGGTAGGCTTTCTCATCCGCATCGATGAAGACGATACCGACATCGGGAGCGGACGCGATCTCATCCTCCTTCGGGCTATGGATGTCCGTAACGAAGAAGATCAAGCCGGCGTTGCGGTCGGGCCTTGCTTCGAGGGGGCGCGCACGTAGCCCACCCCCGAATTGCGTCGTCAGCATGCACACGCCGGCCTTTTCGATGATGTCCCACACGCGATTGTTGTCGCCTTTCTGCTTCATGTCATACCTCCTTTCTTGCGGTCTATGCCGACTGTCAGAGGTCCTCCCGCAGTCCCTTGAACAACGTGCCGGACCTTTCCTTCCGACTAGGCGCGGTACTCGATCTCGGCAAGGAGCTTGGACTCGACCCAGAACCCGTTGGGGGCCATCCGCTTCTACTCCGCTGAAGCGCCACGCAAGCAACTCCACGCCACATACGCCTCAAAGCCGGGACCGCAGGATTAGTTTCGGGAACCCGCGAATCGTTGCGGCGTTGCATCAATGTCAACGTTCGCAAGAGGAGGAGCCGATGGCCGCAGCGAAGAAGAAGACCGCGCGTGGACGGAAGCAGGACCGAGCACGGGTGGCCAAAGGACAGGACCATGAAGTCCGCTATGAAGCGAAGAAAACCGGTCGATCAGCCTCTGCCGTGAAGAAAGCCGTGAAGAAGGTCGGCAACAGCCGCAAGCGCGTCGAGAAACGGCTGGGACGCTGAAGCGAGCGGCCGGTTCTCTTTCAGTTCGCGGCGCTCCCCTCGGGATCAAGCATACCTTAAGAGACGTCTTGTTGGCCCTCCTTATCCTCGCAGCACGACCCCGCGCTCGGGTGGGTGAGCGCGCAGCAGCTCGACCAATTCGGCGACGTTCTCTTACGGAGTGCTGAGATCGTCCGGTACCTCGCCGAACTTCCGGATCAGCTTGGCTTCGGCGACGTCGCCGGGCGAAGGGCCTCCTGTCCGCGCGAACGCCGTCGGGAGCGGCTTTCATCCACCTATGTCCTGTGTTGTTCTAACCGAGTCAAGGGAGCCGCTCCCGGATTCTCGTGGCGCTTCAAGGCGCGCCGGGTGAAATCTCGGGTGGGGGACGGCATGTCGGAACCGGTCACCCTCGTTCGTCTTGAATCTAGGTCCTCGAACCGGAGTTCTGCGTAAATGGCTCCCCGCGCCAACTGGAAAGGTTTCCTGCGTCTGTCCCTGGTGACCTGTCCGGTCGCGCTCTATCCGGCCACCTCTGAGAGCGAGAAGATCTCCTTCAACCAGCTCAACCGGCAGACCGGCCACCGCGTCAAGTATCTCAAGGTCGACGCCGACACGGGCGACGAGGTCCCGAACGAAGACATCGTCAAGGGCTACGAGTTCGAGAAAGGCCAGTACATCGAAGTCTCGAAAGAGGAGCTCGAAGAGATCGCGCTGGAGTCCACGCGGGCCATTGAGATCGACGAGTTCGTCGATAGGGCCGACATCGACCCGCGCTACCTGATCCGCCCTATTACATCCGCCCCGACGGCAAGGTGGGCCACGACGCTTTTGCCGTCATCCGCGAGACCGTCCGCGAGATGGACAAGGTCGCCATCGGTCGCGTCGTGCTGACCAACCGCGAGCACATCATCGCGCTCGAGCCGCTGGATAAGGGGCTCGTGGGCACGCTGCTGCGTTACCCCTACGAGGTGCGCAGCGAGGCCGAGTATTTCGAGGAAATCCAGGACGTGAAGGTCACAAAGGATATGCTCGACCTAGCCAGGCACATCGTTAACCAGAAGGCGGGCCGGTTCGAGCCCGAGAAGTTCGAGGATCGCTACGAGACCGCGCTGATCGACCTAATCAACCAGAAGCGCGCCGGCAAGGCGATCACTCCGAAATCCAAGCCGGCCGCGACCAACGTCGTCGATCTGATGGAGGCGCTACGCCGATCAGTCGGCAAGGAAGCCGCGCCGGCGGAGGCCGCCAAGCCCGCCAGGAAGGGGCGCAAGGCGGCATCCGCGCAAAAGGAAATGTTGATGCCAATCGAAGGCAAGAAGCCGAAGGAGGCTGTGGCGAAGAAACCGTCGGCCAGGCCGCAGCGGAAGTCGGCCTGACGGCGAGCGTGTTCATCACCGGAAGCGCCCTGGCTGCTGTGACCATGGTCTCGAGCGGCAGCGGTGGAGCTGCCCAGACCGGGCTTGAAACCGCCCGACCTCGAACGGCCTACAGCCGTGGCCCGACCAAACAGCCTAATCACCTTCGGGCCGGCACTCCGGGCAGGTGTTGCCGATCCCATCCAGGACATCTCGTCCTTCCGCAACGGCCGCCTCGGGCGATAAGCCGTTCGGCGGTTCTTGCCGGGCGATCTCGAAGGCGTGCTCCCGGGCATGCGGGTCGTCCCGGTCCTGCATCCAGCCATGCTCCTCGCACTCGCGAATGGCGCCGGCCTCCTGCAATACGCTGGTCGCCCAGCCGCCCAGTGTGCGGATCGCCGGCCGTCTTTCCTTCGTCATCAGCATCGATCGCTCCTACCGGGCGAATCCTTGCGTCCGCTCGTTCGTTCCGCGCTGCTAACACAAGGCAGAGATTCGAAATCGCGGTAGGTTGGTTTTGCACCTGTTCCGCATATCCTGTGTGTGGCGCTCGCGACGGCCGAGCGGTCGGAACCACGACCGGCCGCCTCCATTGAGTCCGCATGTGTGCTGTAGCGTTGCGTTCCAGGTCTCCTTCGCTTGCGCGCGTCCCCGGCGCGCGGAAGGCTCCGAGTCCTGCATTCATCGAGTTCTGTGATCCCACCCAGCGCGCCCGCCCTCCGGACGGAGATGTCTGGGCTTACGAAATCAAGGCGGATGGATACCGGGCGCAGCTCCATCTGCGGCCCGACGAGACAAAGGTCTACTCTCGGACCGGACTCGACTGGACTGCGGAGTTCGGCCCGATTGCCGCTGCAGCCAGTCGCCTGAAGGCAAAATCCGCCGTGATCGATGGCGAAGCTGTCGTGTACGGGAGCAACGGGCTACCCGATTTCCAGCAGCTGAGACGTGAGCTCGGGAGGCGGAACAGCGGCCATCTGCGGTACCACGCTTTCGATCTGCTCTATCTCAACGGCTACGATCTGCGAGCTGCATCTTTCGAGCGCCGGAAAGCTCTTCTTGAGCAGGTGCTGACGGACGCTCCGGACACCTTCGTCTTTGTCGAACATCTCCAGGCGGACGGTGATGAGATCTTCAGGAATGCGTGCAGGATGGGCCTCGAGGGCTTGGTCGCGAAACGGCTCGACGCTCCCTACCGTTCGGGGCGCCAGGAGGCGTGGATCAAGCTCAAGTGCAAGAAGAGCGAAACCTTTCCGATCGTCGCATTCGTGGAGAAGCTTGGTGCCCGTCCACGCAAGGTCGCTTCGCTGTATGTGGGGCGGCGCGAAGAGGGCAAGTTGCTCTATGCGGGCAAGGTTCGGACCGGCTACACCGAGGCGAGTGCCCGCGAACTGCGGGAACGGATCGATCCGCTGATCCGCAAGACCTCGCCTCTCAGCATTCCCGTCAAGAAGCCAAAAGCGACGTGGCTCGAGCCGGAGGTCAATGCCGAGGTCGAATACGGAGCGCTGACTGACGACGGTCTGTTGCGGGCCGCCGTCTTCAAGGGCCTTCGCGACGATCTCGCGCCGGCCAAGGTTCGCGCGCCGCGCCTGGCTCCCTCGTCAGTCGCCCGCCCACGGATCGGGGTGCCCCGTGAAAACATCCTGCAGCTTCTTCCGGATGCTGTTGCTCCCTCGAAGGACGAACTCGCCGACTATTGGACCCGAACCTGGAAGAAGGCTCTGCCGCATCTCGGGCATCGGCCGCTGAAGCTGGTGCGGCATGTGCACGGCACGACCTTTTATCACAAGGGACCGTTGCCGAAGCATCTACCGGCGGCCGTGCACCAGTTGCGCATTCGCAAACGTGAGGGAGGAGAGGGGACGCGCCTCTGGGTCGACAGCCTGGAAGGCCTGCTCGGGCTGGTCGAAATCGGAGCCGTGGAACTGCATCCCTGGAATGCGACCGTAGACGACATCGAGCGGGCTGACCGCATCGTGGTCGATCTCGATCCTGGTGAAGGCATTGCGTGGAATGAGATCGTCGAAAGCTCGCTGCTGATGCGCGACTTGATGCGCGAGGAAGGCTTCGACCCCTGGCCGAAGCTCACGGGTGGCAAGGGAATCCATCTGATGGCGCCGCTTCAGGACCGCATCAGCCATGACGCGGCGCACAGGATTACCCGCCGCCTGGTTGCCGACCTGGCCTCGCGCTTCCCGGATCGATACATCCTGTCTGCTCAGGCGAAACGCACGGGCATGATCTTCCTCGATTATCTGCGCAACGGTCGTGGCACCACCGCGATCGGCACCTATTCGCCCCGGGCGCGGGCGAATTTCCCTATCGCCGCTCCGGTCACCTGGGCGCGTGTCGAAGCCGGCATCCCACCGGACGCATTCACGATGCAGCATCCGTTCCGGCAGGCCGCTCGAAGCAGAAGGGAGCGCACCCGCGCATGAGCATCAGCGAGTTTTTCTCGGGCGCACAGCCTCTGCGCAGAGCCAGCCGAGTGCGGCGCGCAATGCAACGCTTTCTCCCGGTTCGCCGATTCGGTGCGGTGCGGACCATCGTTCTCACGCGCTGCCAGGTTTTAAAGCTTCCTGGAAGATGGACCTGGGGCGGGCGGCACTGGTGGTGGGACTATCTGTTGCGTGGGCTGCTGAGCAACATGCAGGAAACGAAATTCGCCGCAGAACGCTGGCCCGAGCTCTGTCCGGTCAGCTTTTCGAATCCGGGTGGGTTTCTTCTCGTGATGCCGCGTGCCAGACCGCTGACCGACGCGGAGTGGCAACAATTGAACTACCGCGCGTTCGTCACGCGGGGCGAATGGTATGTGGAGGAGAACTTCGATGCCTTAGCGGGGGCCGGCACCAGGGCGATCTCGGCCAGCCGCTCCATTCGCTCGTGCTCGGGAATGCCGAGCCCGACGCGGGGATGGTACCTGCGGAATACAAGCGGGACAGCTTCGGCGTGCTGAATGGGCGGTTGGTGGCAGTCGACTACGGTTAGCTTAGCCGCCGGCGGGTCCCTCAATTAGGCGGGCGGCGCGGGATCTTCTTTCACGCCGCGGGCGACGATCCGGAGCGTGCCGTTCGGAAGGGGCCGCTGCAACTTCAGGGCCTCGTCCGGAGGCGCGGCCATCAGCGAAGACTTCAGCGTTGGCGTCAGTCGTCAGGAATGCGTAAAGGTCATTCGTTGTCTCGCCTTCCTTGACCTTTCGGACGGACGTCCAGTTGGTTCAGATGCCAGCAAAGCAGGCGAGGGGGTGAGATTCATCGAATGCGAACCAGATGTCGCCGCCTTCGGCCTTGTTGAATTTGCTGAAGCTGTTGAACGGCACCACGCAGCGATTTTCAACGCCTAACCAGCGGGTCCAGTGCTTGCTATTGACGTTCCGGATGTTCGTCGTGCCACCATCGGGTTCCATCCGCAGCAATTCCTTGAAGTCGACCGTCTTCCCTTGGCTTGCAGCTTCTCAGCGCGCTTCTTGGTCGCATCCATGAGCGCTTTTGACAAGGACGGCATTCCCCATCGCGCAGTGTCGGCGTCGGTGATGGTGCGAGGAGAATCGGTCATTTTTCTCGACAAAGGGCACATGCGCGATTGCGAACGGTCATTCTCATGGCCTGGGTCGTTTTCGCCACGACCGGCGTTGCGTCATCGGCATCATCCGCGGCACGCTTCTGGTTGGTGAGCTGAAATTCGGTCCAGGCCAGGTCGCTCCTTCGGCTTCGCGGATCTTGGCCTCCGCAGCGCTCCGCACCAGTTTCGATTGCTCGAAATAGGTGTCGTGGAGACCGTCCGCAGAACGAACGCTTTTGGCCTGAGCTTTTCTCAGGTCGCTGACCGGGGGATAGGAACAATGCGCGGGGACATGAACCATAATCGCGCTGAATCTGACCAGAGAGAAGCCGACGGGGGTTAGTGTGGTCTCGCATTGCACCGTCAAGTGTTTGTCAAGCGAGATTTTCCTAGCGCGCGAGAAGCCGCTCCAGCGCTATTGCTGAATCATCTTGATCTTCGAAATCGGCCACTTGCCGATGTGCCCAGTAATCGAGACGCGAAGCCCGTGAAGCTCGTCCAGCATTAGCCCGTCGACAGTTCCAGCCGTACCATCGGTGAGAACAGCGGCCTTGCCAAGCAGCTCATCCTTTGCTTGCTCGTATTCGCGAAGGATGGTCAAGGCGCGATCCTTCACCAGCGGCATTACGAAACCTTCGAGCGTTTCAGGAAGCAGCGCAATTTCCGAGAGGATATTGCGCGCTCCGCCTATCATGCCAAGCGGAGGCAAAACAGACCAAACATGGACTGAAGTCGGCGTATTGTCGAAAACGTGAGCGCATCCATAACGCCCAGGGAATGGCCAAGTATGAGCGGCGCCTCTAATCGTGCGCTGCGAAATTAGGAACGCGAACCTACGGCCGTCGGGCACGAAGCCGTTGGTGCGGATCGGATCGCCCCATGCCGTATAATCGTATCGGGTGTAAGACGTCGCGTCCTTTTCCTTTCACCACGATCCAGGTGTGAACAGCGAAGATGCTGCGCCAGCGTACGGTGCGTGCGGCGAACACTCGGATCAGCGCTTCTGGATGCGTTGACGCCAACGGCAACAGGCCAGCGCTGGAGCGATCTGCTGTCTGCCAGTTGTCCCGGCCATCGCCGAGCCAATAATAGCGAGCCGCCGACGCTGCGATAGGCGCGAATACAAAGGAAGACGAGCAAGGGTTTCTTCAACGGGGGGATGCGAACGGGTTAATGGGCAAAGATATAGTTCGGAGGCGCAGAGGTGCTAGGTCACGGTGTGTAGAAGTCCCAGTTCAGCCCTATTGGTCAGGCGGACCTGTGCATTGGCGCCAAATGGGCTGGTCTAATTGGCACACCGGCAGATAAACTTAGGACAGTCAGGAGAGCATCGGCAGCGCGCCATGAGGGTGGCGCTGGTCGCCCGCAAGTCGCCCGCTATTTGCGAGCCCTCCTCACGCGCAGGAACTTTCACAAAATGCATCTGTTCTCACCGGGAACAAGAGTGCTCGTCCATGCGCAACATCCGGTGGATTGCAATCATTCCGTTCGTCGCGCTGATTATCGGCCCGTTCTTCGTCAACCGGCTGGATCCCCTGATCCTCGGCCTGCCGTTTCTGCTGGCCTGGATCGTGATGTGGATCCTGATCACGTCGCTCATCATGGCCGTGATCTACGCGGCTGATCCCGCCAATCGGGGAGAAGACAAGTGAACGGCGCGCTGCCCTTCATTGCAGCCGCCGCGCTGCTGGCGCTCGCGCTGGGTTTTCTCGCCCGCCGCGGCAAGGAGATGAACCTCGAACAGTGGACGGTGGGCGGGCGCGGCTTCGGGGCGATCTTCGTGTTCCTGCTGCTCGCCGGAGAAATCTACACCACCTTCACTTTCCTCGGGGGCAGCGGCTACGCCTACGGCAAGGGTGCGCCAGCTTATTACATTCTCGCCTATGGCACGCTGGCCTATGTGCTGTCCTATTTCATGCTGCCGCCGATTTGGCGTTATGCCAAAGAGCACCGGCTCTACTCCCAATCGGACTTCTTCGTGCGCAAATACGATAGCCCGACACTGGGGGTCATCGTCGCGATCGTCGATATCGTGGCGCTGATTCCCTACCTTGTTCTTCAGTTCAAGGGGCTCGGTATCATCGTCGAGGTCGCCGGCTATGGGGCGATCTCTTCCACCGTCGCGATCTGGACGGGCGCAATTGTCGTGGCCGCCTATGTGATGGTCTCAGGCGTGCACGGCTCAGCCTGGACTGCAGTCGCTAAGGATCTCCTGATCCTCGTCGTCGTCATCTTCCTGGGAGTGTACCTACCCTATCACTATTACGGCGGCCTGGCGTCGATGTTCTCGGCGATCGAGCATGCGAAGCCAGGATTCACCGTGCTGCCGCCGCACGGCGAAAGCCTGTGGTGGTTCTCCTCGACTGTGCTGCTCACGGCGCTTGGGTTCTACATGTGGCCGCACAGTTTCGGCTCGATCTATACGGCGAGGAGCGCCAGGGTCATTCGCAAGAACGCGATCGTGCTGCCGCTCTATCAACTCATCCTGCTGTTCGTGTTTTTTGTCGGATTCGCAGCGATCCTTCAAGTTCCGGGGCTGACTGGCCCCAACATCGATCTGGCACTGTTCAAGCTCTCGGTGAAGACATTCGATCCGTGGTTTGTCGGTGTGATCGGCGCAACCGGCGTGTTGACCGCGCTGGTACCTGGATCGATGATCCTGATGACCGCCGCGACCTTGATCGCCAACAATCTTTATCGCGCCGCCGATCCGTCGGCTAACGACCGAAAAGTGTCTCTGCTGGCAAAACTTCTGGTGCCGGTGGTGGCGCTGGTCGCGGTGTTCTTCACATTGAAGGGTGGGGAGACCATCGTGGCGTTGCTGCTGATGGGCTACAGTCTGGTCACTCAGCTGTTTCCATCGCTCGTGCTCAGCCTCGCAAAACGCAACATCGCGACGCGGGAAGGCGCCATGGCGGGCATTGTCGCCGGCGTTGCCACCGTTGCCGTCGTCAGCCTGACCGGCTTGAATTTCCACAAGCTGCCATGGTTGCCGCCGCAGATCCAAGACCTCAACATAGGCATTGTTGCGCTTATCTTGAATTTCATCGTGCTGATCATAGTGAGCGCCGCGACCCAGCAAGCCACCGACTCCGCGCGCGTTGCCGCGGAATAGCATGACAACTTGTTTAGACGATCTTCACTCGATCTGCGCCAAGCAATCAATATTTGGGTGCGAAGAATAACCGATGTGTTGCGCCAATCGAGGCTATTTGGCCAGAATAGGCGCATGCGCTTCTTTGGGGCGATCTCCGCTTTGGGCGGAGCACTCAAACCGTGAATGCATCCCCGACGACCAGCCAGAGGCCCTCGCGAACAGGCCAACGTTTCACCTTCACGAGCGACCAGAATGCGCGCCCTATTTCTTAGGCGCTGCCGGATTGCTCGTGGCCGATCCGGTAGTCGTCGTTGGCGGCGAAGTGCTTTGGTTCGATGCGGTCGTATTGTGCCGGCCTGAATAATAGACCGCGGCTGCAACGACCAGGATCACGCAGACGGCTAGGGCCGCCCAGCCTCCCCAGTTGTTCCGTCGGTTCATGTTGGTCACGAGCCGGTTGTCGTTCGGATAGTTGTCGTTCGGATAAGTCATGTTCAGTTCTCCTCGGAGCCACAAGCCGCGGAGCAAGCAAGCGTTCCTATCAACAGTACCGGGATGTCAGGTGGCGAGCGAGATCTCCTTCTAATGCCGTAGGAACGATTGTCCCTGCAGCGCGCTTCTACGGTCTGTGGACCGAGGGGCCAAAGAACAATCCAGGAGAAGTCTGATGAGAACCTTCGTCGCTACAGCAGCGCTGTTCACCTGCCTTGCAATCCCGGCGTTTGCTCAAACCGCGGCGCCGGCCAATAGCTCCCAGCTTGATGCGGCTTCCGCCGCCAACGACCAGAAGAGCCCGAGCGACACTGCCCCGAGCAATGGCAACATGGAGAATAAGGCGGCGATCGAGAGCATCAGGAAGGATCTGCAAAGCGCAGGCTTTACCGATGTGAAGGTCGTGGCCGAGTCCTTTGTGGTGCAGGCGAAATCCAAGGATGGTAATCCCGTGGTCATGACCATTGGTCCGCATGGCATGTCGGTGTTCGAAGCCATGACGGGAGGCAGTTCAAATGCGGGAACTGTGGGATCGGGCGCCAATGGCGCAACGCCGGGCAATTCGGGCTCTGGGGGGGCGAGTTCCAACAGTTCCGGCCCGCAGAAGTAAGCCGCTTCCGGCGCGGCCAACGCGCGGCGCGCCGTTCTGAACGGCCGCAAGGAACGATCAGGGTGCCCTGAGATTGAGATGCGGGCAAGGAGGCGTCAGGGTGCCCGTTCGTTTTCTGCGTTTGGCCATCGTTTGGTTGCTGGCCTTGGCAACCATCTGGGTGATGCAGCCCTTTGTGTCGGCGCTGTGGTTCTCCGCTTCTGCTCCACGCACTGTCACACCCCGGGCCGACCTCGCTGCAAGCGAGCAGGCGACGGTCCGGCTGTTCAAGACCGTGTCCCCTTCGGTCGTCCACGTGTTCGCTCGCGGCACGCCTAGCGCATCGATGCTCTCCGACGAACAGGAAAGCGTAGTCCAGTCCGGTTCGGGCATCGTATGGGACCTTGCGGGGCACGTGATCACTAACAATCACGTCATCAATGGCACCGCACAGATCGGAGTTCGTCTCACATCCGGCGAATTCGTCGCAGCGCGTGTCGTGGGCGCGGCGCCAAATTACGACCTCGCCGTTCTTCAGCTGGAGCGGCCCAACTCGCCGCTACATCCCATCGCTGTTGGCCGCTCGGCCGATCTGCAGGTAGGCCAAAGCACGTTTGCGATCGGAAACCCCTATGGTCTCGACCAGACCTTGACCTCAGGGATCGTGAGTGCGCTCGGTCGCAGACTGCCGTCGGTCACTGCCCGCGAGGTCAAGGGGATGATACAGACCGACGCACCGATCAATCCGGGAAATTCCGGCGGTGCGCTGCTCGACAGCGCCGGCCGGCTGATCGGGGTGAACAGTGCTATTCTCTCCGGCTCCGGTGCTTCGGCGGGAATCGGATTCGCCATCCCCGTCGACATCGTGAATCGGGTTGCGGCCGAGTTGATCCGCAACGGACATGTCCCGCTGGCGGGCATCGGCGTCGTGGCAGCAAAACAGGAGGAAGCCACAAGCCTCGGAATTGACGGTGTGATCATCCTCCGAACGCTACCGGGCTCTCCGGCCGCACAGGCCGGAATTGAAGGCGTGAGCGAGGGTGGACTGATCAGGGATGTCATCACCGAAGCGAACGGCAAGCCGGTCCACAGCATGGAAGAACTGACTTCCATCCTTGACGATGAGGGGATCGGCAAACAGATCGAGCTAACCATCGACCGCGCAGGTCGAACCCGCAGGGTCAACTTATCCATCGCTGACATCTCTCAGCTCGCCCGGCGATGAGGCCGTTTGCTGAAGCTATTCGGCCGCCTCGCGCAGAGGCGGCACCTCCGAATGAGGCTTGATCTGGCGTGGTTGCCCCATGAGCACCGGCTGAAACAGCACAGCCGCCGCCATCGTGCACGCGAGCGCAAGCGCCATCATTTTTCCCATGCTCGACAGGCCGGGGTAGTTGGAAGCCCACATGCTGCCGAACGCAGCCGCGTTCGTCAGGGCGCTGAACACCACGGCTCGCGTCAGCGTCGATTGCAGCAGCCCGGTTTTGCCCGCTCGTCAAGCCATGATGTAGTAGATCTTGAAAGCCACTCCCACGCCGAGCAGGAGCGGAAGCGCGACGATATCGGCAAAATTGGGCTGCGGACCGAGCAGCACGGAGAGCTCCAGGGTGAGCGTGCCGGCCACAAGCAGCGGGATGAGCGTCAGCAGGACATCGGTAACGCGCCGCAAGGCAATCGCAAGCAGGACGGCGATCGCGACCAGCGCCATCGCTCCTGCCTCCACGAATGCCCTCGTCACCGTCCGAGCCGACTCGCAATAGCTGATTGCCGCTCCCGCCGCGCTCGGTTCGGCGGCAAGAACGGCCTCGGCGAATCTTCGCAGGACGTTGACGTCGTTGGCATCTCCTTTGGCGGGGGCCTGGACGCGGGCGCGTCCGTCCGGCAGCTGCCAGTCGCGGATCAGGCCGGCAGGGCAGACTTTCCAAGGTGACTGGTTGCGATGACAGGCTCTTGCGCAGGCGCTTCGACGGAGATCAGCAAGCCCGCTTGGTGAAGCTGCCTAGTGTTCTGCTCGGAGCCTTAGTCCGCCGCCCGCTGTTGAAGAGGGCGATCATGTCAGGCAGCTCGTTCCGGGCCGAAATCGGTAGTTGGGCCAGTTCATTCTCCATCGCCGTCAGGCGCTGGGATTCTCGTTACAGTTTCCTCATTCGTGGGTGGCGGCAGGGTGATTGTGGGTGATTTCGATGTTTGGTGCTTCCGGAGCGGTCGGACCTGTAATGGGAGTCCAGCACGGCACCCCCTAGCGCGAGGTTCGGGCCCAGAACAGATAGGCGAGGATACTCAAAGCCATAAACACGGAATATCCGATCAGCCACCAGGCGCTGCCGATGCCAGAATTCCGCTGCCGCTCTGCGGCACGCCGGCCTCGCACCTCTTGCGCAGCAGCTAGGCGGACCTGCGCTGCGTTCTCTGGCGATCCGGCTGCTTCATCGTCCGTCCCGAGTGGAGCCGCGCTGGGATCCGCCGCATCCACCTTATCGCGGCCGCCGCCCTGATCAATTGCGATGCGCAGTTGGTCGGTCGTCTCGATCGGGACTTCCGGGTCGAGCACGGGAGGTACGCGTGGAGAGGCGGCCGAAGCGCGCTGCTGTGATGAGACGAAAGCCATATCTGGCAACTAATGTACGCGGGTATGGTTGCTCAAGAGGTGATGACTTCGATTGCCTACGCGGAGTGGAGATATCACTGCGGCAGAGCGCCGTCGGAATGCCTTCACGTGAGGCAATGTCGGCGAGCCTGCGCCATCACACGCATCATTGTGGATAATGATTTCGCCTCTTGCAACCGCTGCCCTAGCGAGGACCCCTGACCTCATCCTCCTCAGGTTCGGCTACAACGTCAGTATAGCTCGTCTGAGAAAGCTCTACAGACCAGAGCCATCACCATCATCCTGGTGCTGGGTGTTCCTGTCGACAGCGGTTTTGAACCGAACGGGTGCCCGGTGATTGCTACGCCTGCCAACCCAAGCGGTAGCAAACCTGCCTTCACCAGCGTTTCGGCGGCCATCGGGGTCACTTTTGCGTTTTTCGCTGTTTCCTTGACTCCTTTCCGCGTTCAAGCCCAAACGAGTAAGATCCCGGCAGCACAGACGATTAATCCAGCGATTGCGATTGACATGGTTTCTAATCTGCCAGCGCGCGCATCGTCTGTAGTTTCTTGGGTCGAGACATTTCCCACCTTGCAATCCGGCGTCTGGCTCTTTCCAGCGCAAACCTGTATCGGATCGGCTGCGAGCTGTGATTGGGTCGGCGTTCGCGGCCGCCCTGCAAGCAAATCCGTGTCGACCGTGATCTCAATCCCTTGATCCTCCAGATCGGAGATAGTTCTCGCGATCTCCAGGCTCGACATCGACGCGATGGGAAGCAATTCCTGGAGGTCTGCTGTGCTCAATTTACCGCGCTGTCGGCCCAGCTCCAAAATCGAAGCGGGGGAACCATTCGATCTCGAGACTTGCATATCCCATTCCTTCTAGAGCCTCTGCTGGCATTTAACGACACTCCGGCAACGTTTGTTCGTTGGATTGGTACGGTGGGGGACCGATCATCGGCCCATCGACACGGTCGTCTTGCCAGGCGTGCCGGGGATGAAACCGGCCGCCAGCCCAAGTAGCCCCACAATCATCCAGCTCAAGCCAAGCCTCGTCGAGCTCCTCTGCCCACCAACGGTCAGGAGCCGGTGCTCGGTAACGAGTAGGCGATCAAGGAATCGCCGATTGGCGTCTCCATGAAATGATGACCGCCGGCCATGATGACGAGATATTCGCGGCCGCCGGCCTCGTAGGTGATCGGCGTGGCTTGGCCGCCGGCAGGTAGCACGTCCTTCCAGACAGTTTTTCCGGTTTTGATATCGATTGCCCTGATCAGATTGTCGGTCGTCGCTGCGATGAAGATCAGCCCGCCGGCCGTCACGACAGCACCACCGTTATTAGGCGTGCCGATTGTGATCGGCAGCATCGACGGGATGCCGAACGGTCCGTTCGTTCGCGCTGCTCCCAATGGACGATCCCAGAGCGTTTTACCGCTCTTCAGATCGATCGCTCGGATTCCGCCGTAGGGCGGCTGCTTGCACAGCAATCCGGTGCCGGGCAGCCGCCACCCGGCATTCACGTTAATGGCGTAGGGCGAACCGAACTGCGGATCGCCTGCGCCTTCTTGTCCCCCGATTTCGCCGCGCGCCTGGTCCCGAGGCGCCCAACCGAGACGATTCGCCTCGTCGCGTGGTACCAGCCGGTTGTAGTTTGGCATGTCGTTGTAGTTGGCAATGATGACGTCGCGAACGGGATCGACGGCGATCCCGCCCCAATCGGAGCCGCCATTGTAGCCCGGATATTCGATCCAGTGCGGGCTCGCGGTGGGCGGCGTGAAGATGCCGTTGTAGCTTGCCCGGCGAAACTGGATGCGGCAGATCATCTGATCGATCGGCGACATGCCCCACATGTCTTGCTCGGTGAGGTCGGCTTTCCGCAGTGTGTGGTAAAGCGAGAATGGCTGGGTCTTGGCGCGCTGCGCCGGCTCGACACCGCCTTGCGGTACGGGTCTCTCCTCGACGCCAACCAGCGGCTTGCCAGTGCGCCGGTCGAGCACGAAAATGTCGCCGCGCTTGCTCGGCAGCACGAGCGCGGGTACCGGCGCGCCCTTGTCGGTCGGGAAGTCGACCAGCGTGGCCTGCGAGCCGAGATCGTAGTCCCAGACGTCATTGTGCACGGTCTGGAAGTGCCAGGCCGGCTTGCCGGTCGTGACATCGAGCGCGACCAGGGACGTCGCGAATTCCTTCTCGCGATCCGAGCGGCTGCTGCTCCAATAGTCGACGGCCGAAACGCCGAGCGGCAAATAGACGAGGCCCAGCTCCTCGTCGCCGGAGGCGGTCGTCCACATGTTGGGCGTGCCCCTGGTATAGGTCTGTCCCATCGGCGGCGGCGCGCCTACGTCCGGCTTGACCATGTCCCAGGCCCAGCGCAAGGCGCCGGTTTGTGCATCGTATCCCTGGATCACACCGGAGGGAGCGTCCCGCTTTTGGCCATCGAGCACCTCGTGCCCGATGACGATCACGCCGCGAACGATCGTCGGCGCCGACGTGATCGCGAACATGCCGGGATCGTGGCGGCCAACGCCCGTCGCGCTGTCGACCTGTCCGTCATAGCCGAATGTCTCGCAGCGCTTGCCGTTCTTCGCATCGATCGCGATGAGGCGCGCATCGAGCGTGCCTTCGATGATGCGCTGGGTGCAGGCGGCGTCCTGATGGGCATTCGGAAGCTCGTAATAGGCGAGACCCCGGCAAGCCGCGGTGTACGGAATGAACTCGTCCGGGACACGCGGGTCAAATCGCCAGATCTGCTTGCCGCTCTTGGCGTCGACGGCAAGAACGAGGTTCTTGGGGGTGCACACGTAGAGTGTATCCCCCACCTTGAGCGGCGTGTTCTCCGCGCCGTAGGTGCCTTTCGTGTTCTTTGTCGGCAGGTCGCCGGTATGGAAAGTCCATACCTTGGCGAGCTTAGCGACGTTGGTCGCATTGATCTGGTCGAGCGGCGAATAGCGGCGCGCGCTGTAGCTGCCGCCATAGGCAGGCCAATCGGCGCCAGCCTTCAGAGGGGAAGGATCGGCCATCGCGTTTGTCGGCGACGGCATCACAGACGGTGCGGCGCTTGCCGGCCTGAAGGCCCCCGTCATCAACAAAGCGGTAGCCACCAACAGAAGCAATCCGACCACGATGGTCGCCGCAGGTTCATATTGGTGACGGATCGGGTGGAGCTTCGGGGTGAGCGCCAGAACCAAGATCAGCAACACACCCGGACCGACCGTCCGCGGGACCAGCGCCCACCCATTGGCGCCAACTTCCCAGAACGCCCATGCGAGGGTGAGCAGGAAGAGGAGAAGGTAAAGCCATGCGCCTTCGACGCGCTGGCGCGCCAACAGAACACCCGAGACGATCAGCATGAGTCCGCTGGGCAGATAATAGAACGAACCCCCCAACCACAGCAGCCACGCGCCGCCGGCCCCGAGTACGAGGCCGATGAGGATCATGACGCCTCCGAGAATGAATCCTGCCCAGTCTGCTGCGCGATACGTCTGAGCCATGCCGGTACCCATACTTTTGCTGAAGATCTAAGGCGAGCCCAATACCTTGGTTCCTCAACAAGTGAGTACGTTTGCGAACTATGACGAGCCCGAGTTCATCTCGCGGATCCCTTCAAGCGAGTGCTGCGGCCGCTTCACGAAGGAGCTGTCGTTGCCGGTTTCTCCGATTTGAGGTCGCGGGAATACGGTCTTTTTGTCGATCCCGGTCAGGCACCGGCAGAGCCGCACGAGTTCTCGATTTCGAAAGTCATCGATGATTACGCGCGGCTGCAGGCGGGGCAAGGTTATGGCTATGTCTCCGATCTGGTTTCCGACAGCAGCGGCAAGCTTGCGGCAGTCGTGATATCCCGCGAAGCGTCTGCCGGCGGAGGGACCTACGCCTTTCCTTACCCTGGTGAAACCGGGCGGTGGAGCCCGAAACTCAGCTACTATGGCCTGCCTTACGTCACGACAGATCGGGCAAGCAAAGCCGGCCTGCGGCTCGACATGAAGGAGTTTCAAAGTTCGTGAGGGGATTGAATCCTGTCTGGGGTAACGTCCTACGCCGTGCTTCCATCACGAGCACGCCTCCCCGAAGCGAACTGGTGCAGTCACGTCCGCGAGGGCGGAAAGTCCTCCTTTTCCTCGAATCTGCCTTTGGACCTGGCTGCATCGAAGCGTCTTGGTCCGACCGGCGGTATAGTTGCTCACCGAGTGGGTCATGCGCTCAGGGTCGTGCGAGGACGTCAGCGAAGGTCAATGCGAACATCGCGATCAGAAAGACAAGCCCCGAGATTGCCGCGAGGCGAATCAAAGCCTTCGCTGAGGCAAGTTCCATAAAGAGCAGGACGACCAATGTCGATTTTGCCATGGCAATGACGATGCCGCTTGCTGTCGTGATGCGGCCCATGGGGATGTAAGCCGCGATGAGGCTGAGCAGCAGAAGAACGAGTAGCGCGGCCCAGATCAGCAGGTTCCTCACCCATAGGCGGCTGATGTCACCTGATGCGCCTCGCCTGCTCACGACGCGCGTCCCGGCAAGTAGATGAGCGGGTAGAGGAAAATCCATACGATATCGACCAAGTGCCAATACAAGGCCGTGACCTCGATCTCGGGATTGTCCTTCGCAGGGAGTTCGCGGCGGTAGAGCACCCAGACCAAACGGCTGACCAGCCCAATGCCGATAGAAAGATGGATCGCGTGCACACCCGTGACCAGCCAATAGAATCCGTAAAACAGTTGTGCTCCGGGCTGAGGCAATGCAAATCCGGCTCCCGGTACCAGGTTCTTGTCAATGTCCTCCTTGTATTCAAAGCCCTTGATGACGATGAACGCGAGACCAAGCATCGCCGTGATCATGAGACACGCGAGGACAAGCCGTCGCAATCGCGCAGACTCCTCGGCCGCCTGCGCGGCGACCGCCATCGTCAGGCTGCTGGTCAACAGCACGGCGGTATTGATCGTACCGTACCAGACATTGGTTTGGCGGCCTGCGGCCGCGAACGCGTCCGGGTGCTCGATCCGGCACACGGTGTAAGTCAGTAACAATGCACCAAAGAACAGCGTCTCGCTGGCCAGGAAGGCCCAGATGCCGAACTTGCCAGCTTCGCGCTGCCGGCCGAAGTCGAACCAGGGTTCTCTCAGCAGTGCACTTTCATCGCTCATCGCGTTTCTCTCGCGTTCTGCATTTCCGGAGCATCCGTCCCGGCGGACATGCCTTCGGCGTGGTAGTCATAGGGAGCGCGGTCGATGCGGGGCTGCCGGTCGAAATTCTTGGGCGGCGGCGGCGAACTCGTGGTCCATTCGAGGCCGGTGGCGCCCCACGGGTTCCTGGCGGCCTTCCCGCCGTAAAAGAGCGACCACGTCAAATAGCCGAGCGGTAGCAAATAGGCGAGCGCAAGCACCGCCGCGCCGGCCGACGACATCACGTTGTAGATCTGAAACTCCGCCGGATAGGTGTGATAGCGTCTGGGCATGCCGAGATAACCGGCAAAGAATTGCGGCAGGAACGTCATATTAAAGCCGGCATACATGAGAATGGCGGCGAACTTCGCCCAGCTCTCCGGATAGAGCCGGCCCGTCACTTTGGGCCACCAAAAATGCAGGCCGGCAAAAAAGGCGGAAACAGAGCCGCCGACCATGATGTAATGGAAGTGAGCAACCACGAAATAGGTATCGGTCACATGGATATCGACCGGGATCGAGGCTAGGAAAAGTCCGGAGAGCCCGCCGGTCGTAAACAGTCCGACGAAGCCGAGCGCATAGAGCATCGGAGATTCGAAGCTGATTTGGCCGCGATAGAGCGAGGCGGTCCAGTTGAAGACCTTGATGGCGGAGGGCACCGCGATGATGAAGGAGAGGAAGGAGAACACCAGGCTCGCCAGGGCCGACTGCCCGGATACGAACATGTGGTGCCCCCAGACGAAGAAGCCGACGCCGGCGATCGCAAGCATGGCGTAGACCATGAAGTCGTATCCGAAGATCCGCCGTCTCGCGAAACAGGGAATGATCTCGGACACAACGCCCATGGCTGGCAAGACCATGATGTAAACGGCCGGGTGCGAGTAGAACCAGAACAAGTGCTGGAACAGGATCGGGTCGCCGCCGCGTGCGGGATCGAAGATCGGCATGCCGAACACCCGCTCGGCGATCACCAGCAGCAGCGAGATCGCGAGCACGGGCGTTGCGAGCACCATGATCAGCGACGTCGCGTAGATCGCCCAGACGAACAGCGGCAGCCGGAACCAGGTCATGCCCGGCGCGCGCAGCATGTGGGTGGTGGCGATGAAGTTGACGCCGGTGGCTATGCTGGCGAAGCCGACCACGAATACGCCGGCGGCCGCCGCAAACACGTGGGTGTTGGAGAACATCGAGGAATAGGGCGTGTAGAACGTCCAGCCGGTGTCGACGCCGCCGGCGACGAGGGCGTAGACGGTGAACCCGCCAGCCGCGATGGTCAGGTACCAGCTGAACAGATTGAGACGCGGGAAGGCGACGTCCGGCGCCCCGATCATCAGCGGCAGCAGGAAGTTGCCGAACGTGTTAGGGATCGACGGCACCAGGAAGAACCAGACCATGATGATGCCGTGGAACGAGAACAGCTTGTTGTAGCTGTCCGAAGTCATCAGCCAGCCGTTCGGCTGAAACAGTTCGAGACGCACGGCCGTGATCGCAGCGCCGCCCAGGAAGAAGAAGACCGTGATGGTCACGGCGTAGAGGATCGCGATGCGCTTGTGGTCGGTGGTGGCAAGCCAGGACCGGATCGTGGAACTGTGGCGGAGATAGTCCGGGCGCGGCGGCAGCGGCAGCTCTCCGGCGAGCAGGGCGTCAGTCATTTTGCTGCTCCTCCCCGAGCGAGCGGATATAGGCGGTCAGGCTCTGGATCTCGCCGTCATCGAGCAGCCCCTTGAAGCTCGGCATGATCGGCTCGAAGCCGGCCACGACGTCGCGCTTCGGCTGCAGGATCGAATCGCGGATATAGGCGTCGTCGGCGGAAACGGTGCGACCGTCCGCCAGTTGCACCGCGCTGCCATAGAGGCCCGCCATACGCGGTGCGTGAACGTTGGACGAGGTCGCGTGGCAACCCGCACATCCTTGAGACACGAACAGCTTGGCGCCCTCATGCGCGAGGTCGTCGCCTTCAGGTTGCTGGGTCAACCACCGGGCGTAGTCATCCTGGCGCATGACCACGATCTTGCCTCGCATCATCGAATGGTTGGTGCCGCAATATTCGGCGCACAGAAGTGGGAACGTGCCGCTCTTGCTCGCCTGAAACCAGATATCGGTGTCACGACCGGGCAGCACGTCCTTCTTGACCCGGAACGCCGGCACGAAGAAGGAATGGATCACGTCCTGCGAAGTCATCATGAGATGGACTGGTCGATCCAGCGGCACATGCAGGGCGTTGATCTCGCGGGCGCCGCCCGGATGCTGCGTCTTCCACATCCACTGCTTCGCGACCACGTGGATCTCCAACGCGTTCGACGGCGCAGCGAGGCTGCTGAGATCGGCGGAGGAGGCCCACCAGAACAGGAAGGCGAAGGTGAGGAGCGTCGCGAGCGTCCAGCCGATTTCGAGCTCGCGGCTGAGAATTTCGGGCATCGGACCGCGCTTGGCCTTCGATCCGCGCCGGTAGCGCACGGCGAACAGCAGGATCAGCCCGAACACCAGCACGACGGTCGCAGCGGACAGCGCCAGCAGGAGGTAGAAGATGTGATCGACCGTGACGGCGTGCGTGCTGGCCTCCGGCAGGCTGAACGGCGAGTTCATGCCGAAGCTCCGCGTCGTTTGCCGCGCACCAGCAACAGCCCGATCAGCCCGGCCATGGCGGCGATCGTTGTGGCGCCGAGAAGCTGCAGGATCGCGGCGATCCTGCTGGTATAGATGCCGTGTACCGCATCGAAGCCGTAGCACAGCAGCGCGATCCGGCCAGGGAGCCCGCCGATGCGGCCGTTGCCGGCCTCGAGCAGCGCGAGGCGCAGATCGCCGGGCTGCAGCGCCAGGCTGGAGAGCGCCCGAACGACTCGGCCGTCCGGTGCGAGCGTGACGAACGCCGCCGGATGCGCGATGGCGTCGCGGCTGCGGTCCACCGCCGTGTGATAACCGATGCTGTCGAGCAGCGTGCGGATCGTGTCCGACGTTCCGGTCAGGACCGCTGTCCCGGCCTGGCCGGTCTGTCCCTCCGTGAAGCGCCGCGCGTCATCGCGGCTGTCGCGCGGGTCGATCCCGACGATGATGAGGCTGTAGTCGCGTCCTGCGGCAAGGCCGGTCTGCCGCAAGGCAGAGCTGGCGATCGTCAGCGCCGGCCCGCAGATCTGCCGGCAGGTGAAGTCGGCGGGGATCAGCAGCGTCGGGCGGCCGTCGATCGCATCGCGAACCGAAACGGCATGGCCGTCAAGATTGGTGAATGGCAAGGCGAGCGGAACATGTGCATCGGCCGGCGGGTCGAAGGCGACGCGCCCGATCTCCTGCTCGGTCAATCCAGCCTGCGCGAGCGCCGGCCATAGCACCAGCGCGAGAACGAGGAGAGCCCGCCTCATGGCTTGCCTCCGCTCGCAGTGGGCGGCTGATCGGGGTGGACCTCGACCGCGTCATAGGCGCGCGCGCCGCGGGCCGCGACGAGCTGCATCGCCTCGTCGATAGGGATGCGCGCCTGGTTATGGTCGCGATTCACCCAGGCATAACCCGAAAGCCGGGCCTGCTGCTCGGCCTCGAACCGCGCGAGGTCGGTCTGCGGAGACGTCTGCAGCTCCGGCGCTGGAAACCGCCGCTCGACGCGCGGAACGAAGTCGCTTGGCACCTGCGCATTCAGAAACAGCAGGAGTCCTGCGATCGCCGCCGCCACGAACAGCAGGAAGCCGCCGACGACTGCCAGCACAACGCGGTTGTCAACATCGGCCGGTTGCGGTAGCGCGCGATGTCCCATCTCCTCAGCCGGCATGGCGCCCCCATGCGTATGTGATGCCTCGACCGAACAGCACGGAAGAAGCGGTCAGGATGACGAGCGAACCAAGGCCGGCGAGGGCAACGGCGGGCTGCCGGGCGAAAGCAGGCAGGATCAGCCAGGCGAAGTGCAGGCCGGTCCCGAGCAGCAGGAGAACACCAACTGCACGCAGGCCGGCGCGGCTGGCGCGCACGTCCGCGAACAGAAGCATCGTGAACGGCAGAACCGCGCCAATAAGAAAGGTCGCCATCAGAACTGCAGCCCATATGTCGGTGCCGCGCTTGAGGAACCATTCGGCCTTGTGGGGCAGATCGCCATACCAGGCCACGACGAATGTCATGTAGGCGAGATAGACGACGCCCAGCAGCGTCGCCATCAGCAGCTTGCCAATGTCACTCCTTGCCCGGCCTCCCACATTCCCGATCCCGACAACGCCCAGCACGGCGAGAGCCGCAAGCAACTGCTGGATCGCGATCATCGACGCGAAAGCGGTGGACACGTAATGGGGTTCGATCGACAGAAACCAGTCCACCGCGACCATGCTGATGGTGAGCCCGAAGAAGGCGAGGCCGAGCCCGGCCAGCAGCCGCCCGCCGAGACCGGACGCAAAGATCACCGCAAGAACCGACCACCCCGCCAGGGTGACCACCGCCCGCAGGATGAATGACGTCTGGCTCAGATACCAAACCGCGACGTCCGGCTTGATTTCGCCGGGTTTCACGGCCCACGGATAGATCAACGGCAGAGCGCCGAGGACGGGGACGAACGCGATCGCAACGAGGGGCATCATGGCGGCGAGGGGACGCAGGACCGGTGCAGCGGCGATCCCCCAGACCCCGCCGGTCAGCCGGTGGATGAGCAGCAGATTCATGCTGCCGACCGGGACGCAGCTCCAGATGGCGAAAGCCAGCAACCAGCCCTGCAGCAGAGGCGGATAAACACCCAGCCGCCCCAGAAAGAGTACCAAGGGGGCCGTAAGTGTCAGCAACGCAAGCCCAGCCGCCGTATGCCGGTTGCCCACTGCGGCGAGGGTCTGCCGATGCAGTGCCGCGATCATGGCAGCTTGCTCCTCAGCTGCGGGACCTCGGCCACATCGGTCTGCTGCGACTGCTGAAGCGCGCGGATATAGGCGATGATGGCCCAGCGGTCGTGCGTCTCCACTCGGGCCGCATAGGAATACATCGCGCCGTACCCGTCGGTGATCACGTCGAAGAAGTGCCGGGCGTCGGCCTGCCGGAGGCGGCTCGAGTGAAACGAGGGCGGGGCGGGAAAGCCGCGCTGCACGATCATGCCGTCGCCGTAGCCGGAAAGCCCGTGACAGGGCGAACAGTAGATGCCGAAACGTTCGCGGCCGCGCGCCAGCAGTGCAATGTCAACGGCGGGCGGCATCGCGATCTGCTGCGCGCGATCGAGCTCGCCCTGCGCGATCGCGCCCTTCGGGGGAATCTGGGCTTCGGTCCCGTCCTTGAACAGCGCTGCCTTGGTAAACGTGCCGTAGCGGTTCTGCTGCGTCATCGAGTGATCGCCGCAGCCGCCGAGCGCAGCCGCGAGCATCACCACACAGAGCAGCCGGCGGATCGTCATGGCGTGCGCAGCTCCGTCACCACGACGGCGCCGGCTTCGGTGAGCACCGTCCGCAAGTCGTTGGGATCGGCCTCGGACGCGACGACGAGGACGTAGCGATCCTGCGTTGCGCGCTCGAAGCCCGGAATCTCGAACAGCGCATCGTGCAGCCGCGGCAGGCGGCACGATCGGAGAAAGGCGATCACGCCGGCAAGGGCGGCGGCGAAGACACCGACCTCGAACGGCACGAGCAGGAAGACCTGCCAGGAATTGAGCGGCCGCCCACCGCTGTCGATCGGATAATCGATCACGGCGCTGTACCATTGCAGGCCGAAGGCGAAAGCCGCGGTCGTGAGCCCGCCGATCAGCATCGCAAGTCTGATGCGCGAGCGCGCGACGCCGAGCTGTTCGGCCAGCCCGTCGATCGGGTAGGGGGTGAAGGCGTCCAACGTGGCATGACCCGTGCTCTTCACGCGCCGCAGCGCCGCTCGCAGCCTTTCGGCGTCGAGGAACTGCGCCACCAGCGTCGCGGTCATGCGGCGGCCTCCTCGTGAGCGAGCTCGCGCATGTCGAACATCGACACGCCCGGAATCAGCCGCATGAACAGCAGGAACAGGAAGGCAAAGAGGCCGAGCGGCGCGATCAGGAAACTCCAGTCCCAGAACGTGAAATGGAAGCTGCGCCAGAGCGAAGGCATGTAGCCGTGCGACAGCGTGTTCCAGACGATCAGGATACGCTCGAGCCACATTCCGATGTTGATCGCGATGGCCACAAGAATGAGTACCGGCAGCGACTGTCGCGCGAACGGCCACCAAAGGAGCTGCGGTACCAGGCAGTTGCAGGCCAGGAGCGCCCAGTACAGCGGCGCGTAGGTGCCGGTGAATTCGAACTGCACGACGGCGCGGTCGGCGTGCTCGCCGCCATACCAACCCATGAACCACTCGGTCGCATAGGAATAGAACATCACGATGGAGGCCATCAGCAGGATGCGGGCCATCGCGTCGAAATGCCGGGGCGTGATGATGGCCTGGAGGCTGAGCCCCCACCGGATCCCCGCTGCGAGCACGACCACCATCGCGAAGCCGGAATACATCGCGCCGACCACGAAATAGGGCGGGAAGATGCTCTCCTGCCAGCCGGGCATGAGGCTGGCGGCGAAGTCGAGGCCGACGATCGAATGAACCGAACAGACCAGCGGCACGCCGAGCGCAGCCATCGTTGTGTGGAGCGTCTGGAGGCGCGACCATTCGCGCACCGAGCCGCGCCAGCCCAGCGCGAACGCGCCGTAGAGAAGCTGGGCTCCCCGGCGCGGCGCGCGGTCGCGCATGGTGGCGAGGTCGGGGATCAGGCTGACGTACCAGAACAGGATCGAGAACAGCAGATAGCTGACGATGGCCCAGAAGTCCCAGACCAGCGCGCTGCGCCATTGCGGCCACAGGGCCATCGTGTTCGGATAGGGGGCGAGCCAGTACGCGTAAATCGGCCGGCCTAGATGGATGATCGGCATAAGCCCGGCGATCGCAACCGCGAACAGCGTCATGGCTTCCGCGAAGCGGTTGATCGAAGCGCGCCATCGCTGCCGCGTCAGCAGCAGCATCGCCGAGATCAGGGTTCCGGCGTTGCCGATGCCGATCCACCAGACGTAGTTGGCGATGGCAACGCCCCATACGATGGTGGAGTTGATGCCCCATATGCCGATGCCGCGATAGAACAGCCAGACGATCGCGACCAGCAGCCAGAGCACGAAGGGAATGGTGGCGAGGAGCGCGAGCCACCATCGCTTGCCGAACCCGGTGAACAGCGGGTCGGCGATGGCTTGGGTGATCGCGACGTCGTCGGCGCGCTCCGCCGAAATCCAGCGATGCGCGGGCGGCTGTCGCGGCGCAAGGACGTCGCTCATGTCCGCCCCTCCGCGGAAGGCGCGGGGTTGCGCAGGTCGGCCAAATAAGTAGTGCGCGGACGCGTGCCGAGGTGACCGAGCAGGGCATAGTGACGCGGGTCGGCCTTGCCGCGGTTGATTTCGGCCTCAGCCTGGTTCAGGTCCCCGAAGCTGATGGCACGTGTCGGGCAGGCGTTCTGGCAGGCGGTGCGCACATCGTCCGGACCGAGCGCACGATTCTCGCGCTCCGCGCTGCGCCGCGCCGCACTGATCCTCTGGACACAGTAGGTGCACTTTTCCATGACGCCGCGGGCGCGAACGGTCACCTCCGGATTCTTCTGCCCGCGATAGGAGTCCGCGCCGAGATTGGCGTATTCCTCGCCGTCGGCGTAGCCGAAGAAATTGAAGCGCCGGACCTTGTACGGGCAGTTCGCCTCGCAGAAACGGGTCCCGATACAGCGATTGTAGACTTGCGCGTTCAGGCCTTCATGATCGTGGACGGAGGCCGCGACCGGGCAGACCGGCTCGCATGGCGCATGCTCGCAATGCATGCAGGGCACCGGTTGAAAGCCGAGCGGTAATCCGGTCGCGGCGCCGTGATCGTAGACATCCACCCGCATCCAGTGCATGTCGCGCCCCATCGCGATCTGCTCTGGCCCCACCACGGGAACATTGTTCTCGGACTGGCACGACACCACGCAGGCGTTGCATCCGATGCAAACCGACGTATCGATCACCATCGCCCAGGCGTGGCCATCGCTTGCTCCGACGCTGTGCGGCATTAGGCTCGGCGTGTCGTCCGAAGCCGCCGCGGCTGGCGTATGGCCGAGCTGGTACAATGGATAGAGTTCGCGGACATCGTCGGGCGTTCGCACCACGTTCTGCGTGGTGAGGATCGGCTCCCGGCGTCCGGTCCGCTTGACCGAGACGCCCGGAACGCGCCAGCGATGCTCGGCGCTTCTCAGCGCATAGGCATTGGCGCCGACGCCGTCACCGATCGCGCCCGCCTTGTGCCGACCTGCGCCGAGCGTGAGCGTGCCGACCCCGGCGGCGGCCCCCGGTTCGGTCAGAACGGGCACATCGAGCGTACGGTCGCCGGCACCGATCGTGACGATATCGCCGGAGGCAACCCCGAGCTTGGCCGCGTCTTCGGGATGCAGCGCGAGCGCATTGCCCCAGACCTGCTTGGTCAGCGGTTTCGGGCATTCCTGCAGCCACGCATTGTTGGCGAATGAGCCGTCCCACAGGCAGGGATCGGGGCGCAAGACAAGGGTGATGTCTCCGGCGTGAGCGTCCTGCGCTTCGCCGCTTGGCATGGGCGGTTGCGGGGGGGCAGCGAGCGCGACGGCTGCGGCGATTGTGCCGCCAATGAGGCCGTCGTGCAGCGCGCGCTGCCACCACGCCTCAAAGTCGCCGGAAGCCGCGCCTTGCCAGGTCTGCCGCACCAGATCATACGCGCTCGCATCCTGCTCCCCGGTGAGCCAGGCCAGCAGCTCGTGGACGCCGTAGCTGCCGTAGAGCGGCCGGATCAAGGGCTGGACGATGCTCGCAGTGCCGTCGCTGGCGCGCAGGTCCGACCAGGCTTCGAGCGGATGGTGCTGCGGCACGTGCCAGGTTGCGAGGGCCGCGGTCTCGTCGATATACTCCCCCATGTGCAGCCGGAACGGCGCTCGCTGTACCCGCGCCCCGAACTGCAGATCGGCGGGCGCGTCGTAGACCGGGTTCGCGCCGACGATGATGAGCTGGCGGACGCGCCCCGCGACGAGATCGCCCGCGAGCTGTTCGAGCGTGTCGGCCTGCCTGCCTGACGGCGTGCGATCAATCGGCTCGATGAGACGAACCGGCGCATTGATCTGCGCGTTGATCCAATGGGCCAGCGCATGCACCTCCGCCGACATGGTCGGTCCGACCATGACGACCGCTTCGCCCTTGTGTGCGCCGAGGTCCGCCGAAATCTTGCGGAGCAGCTCGCGTTGGCGATCGGGAAGTTCGCCCGTACCTCGAGCTGCACCAAGCTCTCCCGCGAGGCTCATCGCGAAGCGCTCGATGGCGTCTGGGTGCAGCGCAAGCCGTTCGTCGGCCTTCGCACCCGTCAGCGTGAAAGCGCTTTCGAGGCAATAGAGACGCGAAAAGCTGTTGGCCTCGCTTCGGCCCATAGCGAAGCCGCGGCCGTTTCGTATCTGGTCGGGCCCGTGTCCGATGGGATCGGCATCGAGCGCGACGATTACTCGCGCCTTGGCGAGATCGGTCACGGCGTGAAGGGGCCGGCCATGGGCAAGCTGGCTGCCCTCGCGCGCGTTGTCGTCGTCGGTCGGCTCGTAGGCGTGCCACGCCGCCGCGGGGAACGCCTGGAGCAGGGCGTCGATCTGGCGGAGAACGGTCGGCGACGTGGTGCGGCTTGTCAGCAGGCGCAGGCCGTCGCCCTGGCGGTTGCGGGCGTCGGCGAGCTGAGTAACGAGTGCGCCCTGCAGCGCTTCGCGCGAGGCGATTGCGCCATCGCGCAGAATGGTGCGCGACCGGTCCGGATCGTAGAGGGACAGCACGGCGGCCTCGGCGAAAACGTCGGTGGCGCCGAGACTGCCGGGATGACGCGGGTTGCCTTCCACCTTGATCGGACGGCCGTCGATCGCGGTCACGATGACGCCGCGCCCGATTCCCGCAAGCCCGAGCGTGGTGGCAAATTTCAGCGGTTCGCCGGGAACGATGCTCTCCGGCATTTTGACATAGGGCAGGATGTGCTCATCCGGCTTGCTGCAAGCCGCCAGGCTACTCGCCATGCCGGTCGCGAGCAGGCTGAGCGCTTGGCGTCTGTTCAGCTTGCTGCGCCGAGTTGGTTCTGGCCGCGTCGGCAATTCCTTCAGCGGTGGCATATGGTGCAGTCCGTCAAATGGCCGGTGTTGATGTGATAGGCTGCAACAAGCTTCGACCCGACCTCGGCCTGGTCCTTGGGCGGCTGCCATTTCGGCTCGAAAACCGCCTCGCGAGGACGCAAGTGAGGCTCAGGGTTGCGATGGCAGTCGAGGCACCATTGCATCGTAAGAGGAGCTGCTGGTCGCGTCAGCCGCATCTGTCCGACGTCACCATGACAGGTGGTGCATCCCACTCCTTTTGCGACGTGGATCGAATGATCAAAATAGACATAGTCCGGAAGCCGGTTGACGCGCGTCCACGCCATCGGCTTGTTTTTGGCAAGGCTCTCCCGTACCGGCGCCAGCATCTGCGCATTGGTCCAGATCTGCGAATGACAGGTCATGCAAGTCTCGGTCGGAGGAATGCCGGCAAAGCGCGCCTTCTCCACGGAGGTGTGGCAATAGCGGCAATCGAGTCCGAGACCGGAAACGTGATGCTCATGGCTGAACGGCACCGGCTGATTCCGGGTGATGTTCTGGTTAGTGACATAGGGTGATCGCATCACCTCGTAGGACAGTCCAACCGCAAGCACCGGCGCTGCTCCAATCGCCGCCATGATCAAGATCGCAATCGTGTTTGCGCCGGGACGAAAGAGCTGCATTTATCGCCCCAGCCGCGCTAAGACGTTCACGCGCGGATTCGCACAGGAACTGATTTTGCGGCCGGCGTCTTCGAATGTATGTCGTGGTGAGACAGCGGGATAAGCGGGTTCATTTCCGGATAGTAGGCGCCGACGCAGCCGTCAGGCAGCTTGAACGGCGTTACCTTGAGGGGACCGACCTCTCGCGTGACACCATCCTCGGCGTCACTGACCAGCGAGACCATCTGCCCTTCCTGGAGGCCGGCGCGCGCGATTTCGTCCGGGTTCATCAACAGCACGTCTCTGGTGCCCTCGATGCCCCGCATCCGATCGCTGTAGCCGTAAATCGTCGTATTGAACTGGTCGTTGCTGCGCATGGTCAGCAGTCGGAAGCGCCCGGGCGCATCAGAAAAGCCGGTCGAACTGAGCGTCTCCGGGGCAGTAAACTCGGCCTTGCCGGTTTCAGTCTTCCAGATCCGTTCGCGGGCCGAATTGCCGCGATAGAATCCGCCGGGCGTGAACATCCGCGCGTTGAAGTCGTGAAATTCGTCCGGATAAGTCTCGGCGATCTCGTTGCGGATGAGATCGTAATTGCCGACCCATTCATCCCATTTGAGCTTCGGATTGGGGGCCAGGGTCGCCTTGGCGAGCCCAGCGACGATGGCCACCTCGGATTTGAGATGCTCGCTTGCTGCCTTGCGCAGCCCGATCGAGCCCTGAATGCAACTGAAAGTGTCCTCGATAGTCACGGCTTGCTGCCCGCTTGCCTGCAGATCCTCCTCGGTCCGGCCAAGGCACGGCAGCAGATAGGCGGCTTTGCCGTGTACGAGGTGGCTGCGGTTGAGCTTGGTCGCAATCTGAACAGTCAGGTCCAAACCGCGCCAAGCCTCTTCCATCTTCGACCGCTCGGGAATGGCTCGCACGAAGTTTCCACCTAATCCGACGAAGGCCCTGACCTTCCCGGCGAGAACGCCTTCGCACGCTTCAACGGTATTCAAGCCCTTCTCGCGCGGTGGCTCGAACCCGAACTGCTTGGCGTATTTGTCGAGGGGGACAAGTTCAGGCTTTTCCGAGATGCCGACGGTGCGCTGACCCTGCACATTAGAATGCCCACGCACCGGCGAGATCCCGGTGCCGTCTCGCCCGATGTTTCCCTTCAGAAGCAGCATGTTGACGAGCATCGCCACGTTCTGGAATCCGTGCACGTGCTGGGTCAGGCCCATCCCATAGATGCCGATCACGCGGTCTGCGTCGACATAGACCTGCGCGGCCCCCTCGATGACCGCTCGGCTCAGGCCAGAAGCGGCTTCGATTTCCTCCCAGGAAGTCGCTCGGACTTTGGCCTCGAAGTCTTCGAAACCGTGCGTGTGCTGCTCGATGAAGGGAGCATCGATGACCCGCTTGCCTTGATGCTTGGCCGCGTCGTCCGCGGCGAAGACATGCTTGCAGATTCCGACGATGACGGCGATATCGCCACCGACCTTCACCTGGTGGTACTGGCTGCTGATCTGGGTAGTTTTTCCGGTCAGCATCTCCGTCGGATTTTGGGGATTGATGAAGAATTCGAGGCCCTTTTCGCGCACAGGATTGAAGGTGATGATCTGGACACCGCGCTTAGCCGCGTCCTGGAGTGGGTGCAGGAAGCGCGGGCTGTTCGATCCAGTATTCTGCCCGAAGAAGAACATTGCATCGCAGTTGCTGAGGTCGTCGAAGACCACAGTTCCAACGCCGGCGCCAATCAGCTTTTTGAGCGCGACGGACGTCGTTTCGTGGCACATGTTCGAACTGTCAGGCAGGTTGTTGTTGCCGTAAACCCGCGCGAACAGGGCATAGAGGTAGGAAGTTTCAAGGCTGGCGCGGCCCGATGAATAGAACACGACCGACTTAGGATCGAGCGCCTTCAGTTGGGAACTGATGCCCTGAAACGATTCATCCCAGGAGCAGGTCACATATTTGTCAGTGGCACTGTCGTAACGCAGCGGATCTGTCAGGCGACCCTGCTGCTCGAGATCGTAATCCTTCCATGAGAGCAACTCTGTCACCGTGTGTTCTGCAAAGAATTCCGGCGTGCAGCGCCGGGAGGTCAGCTCCCATAGCGTCGCCTTGGCGCCGTTCTCGCAGAATTCGAAGGTGTGGTAGTCCGCCGGCTTTGCCCAAGAGCACGAGACACACATGAAGCCCTTCGGCTTATTTTGCCGACGGAGGGTATTTAACGCAGCCGGCGAGTCCCACTCTTTGCCGAAGATGCGCGCGATCCCCTCGAGAGAGCCCCATCCGCCGGCTGGACCATCGTAGTGAACCGTCTCGGCATTTTCGTCACCGGCTTCGTTTGGTCGCGCCATGATCTTGCTTCTCTTTGGAACCCACCCAGCCAACGCATCGCCAACGTATGTTGGTCATGCAGGTTCCTCGGCGCGTGAAGCGGCCGGATGTTCGCGAGCGATAGTCCGCCCGCTAACGTACAAAGATTTAGCTGTCGCAACACGTTGATCAGGTTACGCGTAGGCCCGTAAGCGAACATGAATATCGGGGGAACTGTGGTGGGCGGCAGGGGTTGCTCAGACACTGTCCCGGAGCCGGCCATGAATGATCGCTGCAGCCTAGACAAACCGGAACTGCTGTGGCGGGGGGGCGATCCCATACCGTCCTCGCGAAGGGTCGCGGAAGAGTGTCCGATAGCGTTCACCTATAACGGCTCGACTTATGCGGTGATGATGGCCTCGCCCGTCGACCTCGTCGACTTCGGTATCGGCTTTAGCTTGAGCGAGGGTATCGTGGCGGGCCGCAAGGATATCGTCAGCATCGAGCTTGTCGAACTCGAACTCGGATGCGAAGTGCGCATCTGGCTCCGAGATGCGGACGCCAGTCGCCTCGCCAATAGGCGGAGAGCGATGGTTGGCCCAGTCGGCTGCGGTTTGTGCGGGGTTGAAAGTCTTGAGCAGGCCTGTGCGCAGCCCGCGCTCATATCCACGCAAGCTGGATTTCGTCCCTTCGGCATTCTGAAGGCAATGCGCTCATTGCGGTCACTTCAGCCACATCATCAGGCGACGGGTGCGATGCACGCCGCGGCTTTCTGGGACGGCGATGACGTCCGACTGGCCAGAGAAGATGTCGGACGCCACAATGCGCTCGATAAACTCGCTGGTGCGGTGGCCAGGGCCGGTCTGGAGACGGCGCAGGGCGCTGTTCTCATGACCAGTCGGGTCTCGGTCGAACTGGTGCAGAAAACCGCCCGAATGGGTGCGCCGCTCCTCGTCGCCGTGTCCGCGCCAACTTCACTGGCGATCGAGACCGCCGAGCGGGCCGGCGTCACGCTCGTTGCGGTCGCGCGCGACGATGGCTACGAAATTTTCAGCCACGCCAGTCGACTGATGTTTGAAGAGCGCGCGCGCGTTTCCGCTGCTGTCGAGCTCGCTGCCCCTGGATCCCAGTCCAACTGAATCGAGCAGCGTAGGGACGTTGGCGCCTTCGTGCGCTTTCGTACCGACCTTGTATCCCCCCGAATGTTCGCAAGGAACGACTAGAGCCGGCCAGCGCTGTAGCAGTACTCCACATCCAACCCACAGGAGACAACTGATGAAGACCACACGTTTGATGGCTCTGTTGCTCGCAGTAACGGTTTCCAGCCCGGCGCTCGCTCAAACGGGCACGAATTCTACAAACAACTCGCAATCGTCGACCAATTCACAAAGCGCTTCCAATTCGGGCCAGACCGCGGCAGCGCAGAAAATAAAGGACGATCTGCAGAAGGCAGGCTTCACTGATATCAAAGTCGTGGCCGAATCCTTTGTCGTCCAGGCCAAAACAAAGGAGGGCAACCCGATGGTGATGACGATCGGCCCGCATGGCATGTCGGTGTTTGAAGCGTTGAACACGACGACGACCGGATCGGGCTCCGCAAGCAGCTCTCACGGGACAACGGGCTCCAGCCCTTCGAGCAACAACGCAAATTCGAAGTAAGTTCTCGCACTCGCGGCGGACGTCGCGGCAAGACATTGCTCTGCGATGTTCGCTGCTTGCGGGCGGGCCCCGTGACGTACGCGACCGTACGAACATTGTGATGAGGGGCGCTGCCGAGGTGAAACGTTACGGCGATCTTGGACGTTGCCTCGGGCATCCTCCGCGCCAGAACTATCGAGAAAATCCAATGAATGTCAGTGAATATGTTTGGCACCGGCTGTCCGAATGGGGCTTAAGCCGGGTTTACGGGTACCCCGGGGACGGCGTCGGCGGGTTGGACATTGCTCTCGAGCGTGCGAAGGGCAAAATAGAGTACGTGCAGGTACGGCACGAAGAGATGGCCGCTTTCATGGCCTCCGGTCACGCCAAGTTTACAGGTCAGGTTGGACTTTGCTACGCGACCTCAGGACCTGGCGCAATTCATCTTCTCAACGGGCTCTACGACGCCAAGATGGACCACGTCCCCGTGGTCGCTCTCGTCGGCCAGCAGGCAAGGAGCGCGATCGGGGCGAGCTATCAGCAGGAAGTCGACCTGCAGGTGCTGTTTCAGGACGTTGCCGAATACGTCGCGCAAGCGAGCGTGCCCGAGCAGGTGCGTCACCTGATCGACCGGGCCGTGCGCATTGCTCACAACAGGCGCGCCGTTACCTGCGTGATCCTACCGAAAGACGTTCAGGAGCTGGATTACCAGGATCCGCCTCTCGCGCATGGTGCGACCCACACGGGCGTCGGATATGCCGAGCCGGCGAGGCGACCGGACGAGGATCTGGTGCGCGCCGCCGCCGAGGTCCTGAACAGCGGCAAGAAAGTTGCGATGCTGGTTGGCGCAGGCGCCTTGAACGCGACCGATGAAGTCATCGCCGTGGCCGAGCGCCTTCAGGCGGGGGTGGCCAAAGCCCTCCTTGGAAAGGCAGCCCTTCCGGACGAACTCCCCTTTGTAACCGGTTCGATCGGACTGCTCGGCACCAAGCCGAGTTGGGACCTCATGAAGAATTGCGACACCTTGCTGATGGTCGGTTCGGCGTTTCCATACAGCGAGTTTCTGCCGAAGCCCGGCGCGGCGCGCGGCGTTCAGATCGATATCGACGGCGCCAGGTTGAGCCTGCGTTACCCTATGGAAGTCAACATCGTCGGGGACAGCTCCGTGGCGTTGCAGGCGCTGCTGCCGCATCTTCAGCAGAAACAAAAATCTTCATGGCGTGGTGAAATCGAGGAGGGCGTGCGGGAATGGTGGCAGACGCTCAAAGAGCGCGCCATGGATTCGGCGGAGCCGCTCAATCCGCAACGCGTATTCTGGGAGCTCTCGCCCCGTTTGCCTGAGAACGCGATCATTACCGCGGATTCAGGCTCGGTTGCCAATTGGTATGCCCGCGACCTGAAAATGCGTCGGGGCATGAAAGCCTCGTTGTCCGGAGGCCTGGCTTCATTGGGTGCCGGGACGCCCTACGCCCTGGCGGGCAAAATGGCTTATCCGGACAGGACAGTTATCGCCTGCATGGGCGACGGCGCCATGCAAATGAACGGACTAAACGTCCTGATCACGATCTCGAAGTATTGGCAAACCTGGTCAAACCCTCGCCTGATCGTCCTCGTCCTCAATAACCGCGACCTCAATCAAGTGACCTGGGAGGAGCGGATACAACTCGGGGCAGGGAAGACGCTGTCGACCCAGAGCATCCCGGACTTTCCGTACCATCGTTATGCCGAGTTGATTGGTCTCAAGGGCATCTTCGTCGACGATCCCGAACGTGTGGGTGCCGCCTGGGACGAAGCGCTATCGGCCGATCGTCCGGTGGTACTCGAGGCATACACCGATCCCAACGTTCCCCCCCTGCCGCCGCACATCACCCTGAAGGACGCCAAAAACTTCGTCAGTATGATTCCGTCCGAGCCGGAGCTTGGGAACGTTCTCAAGAACAGCGCCAAGGAATTGTTGACGACCGTACTGCCGGGGAAAGGATAATGGTCGAGGTTACGATCGAGGCGGTGAAAGCGCGCGCCTTCGAGGTCCCGACCGATCGACCCGAAGCGGACGGGACGATGAGTTGGGATTCAACAACACTGGTGCTGGTCGAGATTGCAGCCGGTGACAAGTCCGGGATCGGTTACACGTATTCCGATCGGAGCATCGTCGCCCTCATCGCCGAGAAGCTCACCTCGATCGTCCGTGGGAAGGACGCGTTGGCGCCTCAGGCAGTCTGGAGCGCGATGCAGCCCGCCGTCCGCAATCTGGGCCGCGAAGGGCTTGCTGCGACCGCAATCTCAGCCGTCGACACGGCGCTGTACGACCTGAAGGCGCGGCTCTTGGATGTGCCGCTGGTTCAGCTCCTCGGAAGCTACCGTACGGCCGTCCCGATTTATGGAAGCGGCGGCTTCACGACTTATTCCGACAGCGAGCTGGCGGATCAGCTCGGCGGGTGGGTTTCTGACGACGGCTGCAAGCACGTCAAGATGAAAGTGGGCTCCGAGCCCGATCTCGATCCGCACCGGGTACGCGTCGTCAGCCGCGCGATCGGCGAGCGCGCCGCCCTGTTCATCGATGCAAACGGCGCCTATTCGGTGAAGCAGGCGCTTCAACTTGCCGACGTGTTCGGACAGCACGGCGTCAAATGGTTCGAGGAGCCGGTGTCGTCGGACGACCTTGAAGGCTTGTGTGCGGTCCGTGCCCGTACCCCGGCGGGCATGGACGTTGCTGCGGGAGAGTATGCATATACAACCGACTATGTTCGCGTGATGCTCGGATCCGGTGCCGTCGACGTGCAGCAGGCGGATATTACGCGGTGCGGCGGCGTGACGGGGTTCTTGCAGATAGCTTCGCTTTGCGAGGCGCACCACATCGACCTGTCGGGCCATTGCGCACCCGCTCTGCATCTTCACGCCGCCTGCGCGGCGCCGCGGCTCCGGCATCTGGAATGGTTTCACGACCACGTTCGGATCGAGCAAATGCTCTTCGATGGCGCGCCCACTCCACGCAATGGCGCGATCCGGCCCGACCTGTCGCGGCCGGGCAATGGTCTGATATTCAAGGATGCGGATGCTGCACGCTATGCGATCTAACCAGCTGAGAAGAGGGAGAACAGGTGGCTTCTCCCAAGCCGTGTTGGGTGAGGCGAAGCGCGAGCAGGCCGGTCTGCGTTCCGCAGCTCGTTCGTTTTTCCGCTTAGGCCAGCGCGAGGCCGAGACCGTTCTTGCGGCTCGAAGGCTCAATCGTGCGGCAGGCACCTTGGCTGCGTCGGTGCTCGCCGACAGCGCCGTAGAGCATTACCGGGGTTCGTTCAAGAACAAGGCCATGCTCATCCCGCTCGTGGTCGCCGGGCTGACGCTGACAATGAGCCTGCACGGCACGGCAGACAGGCGCCCGGTCGCGCATCAAGCGCGTGATACGTCGTACCTTTTGGCAGCTGCCACCGGCCTGCTTGGGACAGGCTTTCACGTTTATAACGTGACCAAGAAGGCGGGCGGGTGGAGCTGGCAGAACCTCTTTTACGGTGCTCCCCTCGGCGCACCTATGGCCATTCTGCTCTCGGGAGTGCTGGGCTTTTGCTCGGAACGGGTGCGCGCCAATGGACGTCGCCGCCCGCATCGGGTCTTCAACCTGCCGGCGGGCGAGACGATCGCCACGGTCACGGCACTGGGGCTGCTCGGGACGACTGGAGAAGCCGGGCTGCTCCATTTTCGCGGAGCCTTTCACAACCCCTTTATGACTCTTCCCGTCACTCTCCCGCCCATCGGGGCCGGCCTACTCGCCGGTGCTGCGTTGAACCGCGAACGGCGGACACGCCGCCTCGCGCGATGGTGGATGCGGTTGCTCACTGCGATGGGCTTTGCGGGGGTGGGCTTCCACGCGTACGGGATCTCGCGAAACATGGGCGGTTGGCGCAACTGGAGCCAGAATATTCTCAACGGACCGCCGCTCCCGGCGCCGCCAAGTTTCGCAGGCCTCGCATTGGCCGGGCTCGCCGCGCTCGAGCTGATGAAGGAGGCACGAGATGCTTGAGCGGAAGGGCGAGCGGGCTGCAGGCGACCCATACCCCGGTTATGACGTCCTCGCGAAATGGCGGAGTCTATCCTGGAACGACAAGACCAGGGAGGTGATCGCGGCTCGCTTGAAAGCAGCTGGCAAGCCGCAATTCCTGACCGCGGACGAGTTCGAAATCCTCACGGCTGTCGCCGATCGCATCGTGCCGCAACCTGCGGCGAAATCGCCTGTTCCAGTTGCTGCGCTGCTGGATCTGAAGCTGCAAGAGGGCATTCTGGACGGCTATCGCGCAGCCGGCCTGCCGCGCGACGGGGAAGCTTGGCGAAGGGGACTGAGGGCCCTTGATGCCGAGGCCAGAGCCCGCCACGACCGTGGCTTCGCAGCAATCGCCGGGTCCTATCAGGACGATCTCCTAAGGCGCTGCGAGGCGGGCGAATTGAAGTCGCCCGCATGGTCGGGCATGCCGTCGCGGACGTTCTTCAAACATCGCCTGCTGCGCGACATCGTTCTTGCGTACTATTCCCATCCGATGGCCTGGAGCGAAATCGGGTGGGGTGGCCCCGCCAGCCCGCGCGGCTACGTCCGCCTCGATTTCAATGATCGCGATCCCTGGGAGGCGGCCGAGGCCAAGCCGGGCCGGGAGGCTGACGCTCTGAGGATCAATCGCAATGTCCGATGATCCCCGGCATAGTCCCCGTGCCCGCAACGGCCGCGCACCGGACGTGTTCCGCCCCGGCGGCTGGGTCAGCATGAAGCAATACGCCGATCACGAAATGGTCGACTTCGTGATCGTCGGAACCGGGGCCGGCGGCGCGACGCTCGCCTGCAAACTGGCCGAATACGGCTTCTCTGTGGTTGCCCTGGATGCCGGCCCTTATTTCCGGCCGCTCGAGGATTTCGCTTCCGACGAGTCCGAGCAAACCAAGCTTTACTGGACGGACGATCGTATCGTCGATGGCGACAATCCCCTGCAGCTCGGAAGCAACAACAGCGGCAAGGCCGTCGGAGGCTCGACGGTGCATTTTGCGATGGTGTCGCTCCGGTTCCGGCCGGAATGGTTCAAAGCCAGGACCAAGCTTGGTTATGGTGCGGACTGGCCGCTCGATTGGCGCGAGATGTGGGCTTACTACACGGAGGTCGAGCAAGCCCTCAAGATCTCCGGCCCTGTCAACTACCCCTGGGGACCGCCGCGTCCGCGCTATCCTTATCGGGCCCATCCGCTCAATGCTGCTGCCCGCGCGCTCGCGCGCGGCTGCGAAGCCCTTGGTATCGGCTGGACCGAGACGCCGCTCGCAACCCTCTCTGCGCCGCGCGGCCTCGCACACCCTTGCGTCTATCGCGGCTTCTGCGTGACCGGTTGCTCGACGAATGCCAAGCAAAGCGCGCTCGTGACGTGGATTCCGCGCGCTTTGTCCGCCGGCGCCGAGATCCGGGATCTCGCCATGGTCGGCCGGATCGAGACCGACGCGAATGGCCACGCCGTCGGTGTTCACTATCACCGCCAGAACGAGTGGCGCTTCCAGAAGGCGCGCAACGTGGTGGTGGCCGGCTACGCGATCGAAACGCCGCGGCTCCTGCTGAATTCCGCGACCGACAAGTTTCCGGACGGCCTGGCAAACAGCTCCGGACTTGTCGGCAAGAACCTCATGGCACAGGCAAACCAGGCGGTATGGGGCGAGATGGACGAGGAGGTCCGCTCGTACAAGGGACCTCCGTCCCTCGCTATCACCGAGCACTGGAATTACGAGGATGAGGGCAAGGATTTCTTTGGTGGCTACGCCTACATGAGCCAAGGCCCCCTTCCGCAGCTGTGGGCCAACACGCAAGCGACGGCGCATGGTCTGTGGGGGACGCGACTGGTCGAGGCGATGAAGCGCTATAACCACGTCGTGGGCTTGAAGATCGTTGGCGAGATGCTGCCTCAGGAAGGCAACCGCGTCACTTTGGCCGACGAAGTCGATCAATACGGGCTGAGAATTCCGCGCGTGACCTACTCCTGGTGCGACAACGACAAGCGCCTGATCAATCACTCCATCGCCTTCATGAGCCGCGCTCTGGGCGCCATCGGCGCCAGGAATTTGTGGGTGCAGGAAGACGACACCTGTCACCTCAACGGAACGGCCCGGATGGGCGATCGGCCGGACAACAGCGTCGTCGATGCGGATTGCCGCAGCTGGGATATTCCCAATCTGTGGATCTGCGACGGCTCGGTGTTTCCGACGGTGGGCGGCGCGAATCCGTCGCTCACGATCCAGGCGATCGCTTGCCGCACGGCGGATCGAATTCGGGCTCTGTCCCGATTGGGAGAGATCGGATTGAACTAGGAGGATACCGATGAGGCACAAGCTCCTTAACGACGACGCGCAGCGAACCTTTGCAGTCGTCCTCGACAGCGGCGACGAGGCAATGGAAAGCCTCAAGTCGTTTGCAGTGGCGCAGCGGATCTCTGCAGCCCAAATCACCGGCATCGGAGCCTTCAGCAGGCTTGTGCTGAAATATTTCGATTGGGAGAGGAAATCGTACCTCGAGAACCGCGTGGACGAACAAGTGGAGGTCGCTTCGCTCGTCGGCGATATCGCGGATTCGCCGTCGGGCGAACCTTCAGTGCACGTCCATCTCGTTGCAGGACGGCGCGACGGCACCGCTCTCGCCGGCCACCTTGGATTGGGTCGGGTGCGTCCCACTCTCGAGGTGATCGTAACCGAGAACCCCGCGCATCTTCAGAAAGCGCACGATCCCGCGACGGGGCTGGCGCTGATCAAGCTGGAGCGATGACAATGCAAAGCATCGGTCGCACAATGTGGGCCATCCCGGAAGGCTATATCCCAAGCGACAGCGTCAGCGACGCGCACGATCTCGTGTCCCATGAGGCGGCGTGCTTCCTGAACACGGGCGATCGCGACGCAGACGTCCGAATTACGCTCTTCTTCGAGAACAGGGCTCCGGTCGGTCCCTACCGGGTGAAGGTGCCGGCCAAGCGAACTCTGCATCTCCGTTTCAACGATTTGACGGACCCCGAACCGGTTCCGCGCGATACGAGTTACGCTTCAATTATCGAGGCGAGCGAGCCGGTGATCGTGCAGCATACCAGGCTCGACTCCCGCCAGCCAGGGATGGCGCTGCTGTCGACCATTGCCTACCCGGCCGTACCGCAGTGAGGAGGTGTCCTAATGGATGGCGAAGCGAACTTGCGTGAGGGGCCGGTCCGTCCCCGTCCGGTTGTCGTGGTCACAGGGGCATCCGCCGGGGTTGGCCGGGCCATCGCCCATCGTTTCGGCCGTGCCGGTTACTCCATCGGTCTGATCGCCCGAGATGCTGAAGCTCTCGAGGATGTGCGGCGCGAGATCGAGGACGTCGGAGGACGGGCGGTCGTGATGCCTCTGGATGTCGCGGATGCCGGCGCCGTCTTTGCGGCCGCGGACCGTATCGCATCGACGCTGGGTCCGATCGACATATGGATCAACGACGCGATGGTGACGGTGTTCTCGCCGGTTTGGCGAATGACGCCCGATGAATTCCGCCGTGTCACCGAGGTAACCTATCTCGGCTTCGTGCACGGAACGATGGCCGCCCTGCGCCACATGCGGCCTGCAAACAGGGGCACGATCATCCAGATCGGATCGGCGCTGGCCTACCGAGGCATACCGCTCCAGTCGGCATATTGCGGGGCCAAGCACGCCATTCGCGGTTTCACAGATTCGCTGCGAAGCGAGCTGAGGCACGAGCAGAGCAGGATCAATTTGATGATGCTCCAGCTGCCGGCGGTCAACACGCCGCAATTTGATTGGGCGAGGGCGCATATGCCGCGGACGCCGAGGCCGGTGGCCCCCGTGGTCGAGCCCGAGGTCATCGCGAATACAGTGTACGATGCAGCTCAAAGGCCGGCGAGGGAGTATTGGATCGGTTTCAGCACCCTAAAGGTTATTCTTGGCAACATGATCTTGCCGGGGGGGCTGGATCGCTATCTCGCACAAACCTGTATCAGTGGCCAACAGACGGATCGCCCGATCGATCCAAGCCGGCGGGACAACCTCGAGCAGCCCGTACGCGGCCTTCATCGCACCAGGGGGAGCTTCGCTTCGGAGGCGACCGATAGCGTCTTTGCCGGGCCGGCAAGCATGTTGCGGCTTGCGCCGATCGTGGCGCTGTTGGGGACAGCTGCCTTGGCCGTGGCGGCAGGTCGCGGCTCTCGAAGCCCGAGAACCGGATATCGTCGACGTCAACGCAACGCCCCACTTGGATGAGAGCTTCCTCGTGCCGACGAAGTTCATCGAGGATTATGGCCTGATCGGAGACGGTCAGACTGCTGCCCTCGTTCATCGCGACGGTTCGATCGAGTGGCTGTGTTGGCCTCGCTTCGATTCGGACGCCTGCCTTGCGGCCTTGCTCGGCACGGACGCGCATGGTTGTTGGAAGCTCAAGCCGGTCGAAGCCGGCACTTCATCGCATCGCCGCTATCGCACGGATACGCTCATCCTCGAGACGGAGTTTGAATTGACGACAGGTCGTGTCCGTCTGATCGATTTCATGCCTATCGAGGACAACGCCTCTGCCGTGATCCGGATCGTTCGGGGCCTTGCGGGAAAGGTCAAGCTGCGCAGCGAGCTGGATCTTCGCTTCGACTATGGATCCTTGAGACCTGCAGTTGAGATCGATCGACAACAGGCCGTCGCCTTCGTGGGACCGGATGTTGTCGTTCTGCATGCACCGGCACAGCTTTCGCTGCAAGGCTCCTGTATCGTATCGGAAGTGGAGGTGAGTGAAGGCGAGCAGATCGCATTTTGTCTCCGATACGGCAACGCAACGTGTGCACCACCTCGGCCGCTTGACGCGGGGGCAGCGCTGCGAAAGACGGAGGAGTATTGGCTCAATTGGATCGCGAAGTTCTCGATTGAAACACGATGGCCAGAGGCCGTCAGACGCTCCCTCCTAACGCTCAAGGCGATGATTTTTCGCTCCACGGGCGGCATGATTGCCGCTCCAACCACATCTCTGCCCGAGGCACCGGCCGAGGACCTGAATTGGGACTACCGCTATTGCTGGCTGCGCGATGCAGCGTTTTCGACAACGGCTCTGCTTGATGCCGGCTATCTCGATGAAGCTAAGGCGTTCCGCGATTGGCTTCTCCGCGCTGCGGGTGGCGAACCCGACAAGATCAGGATCATGTACCGGGTCGACGGCTCGCGTCGCTTGGAGGAATGGACCGCACCCTGGCTGCCGGGGTTCAGAGGCGCAAAACCGGTGCGAATTGGAAATGCCGCTGCGGCGCAGCGACAGGTCGACATCTACGGCGAACTCCTGGATTGCGTGGCTGCCGCAGCGAAAGCGGGCGTAGCGCCGACCGAACGTGAAGCCGATCTGGTCGCTTCCGTGATCGCGCACGTCGAGCTGGTCTGGGACCGGCCCGGCCATGGGTTGTGGGAATTGAGAGGAAGTCCGCAGCACTATACCTATTCCAAGGTCTCCGCCTGGGTCGCGGTGGATCGGTTCGTTCGCCGCCGCGATCTGCACCAGACCGCAGACGACTCGTTCCTTGACCGGATGATAGGCCTGCGGAACCGGATGCATCGCGAAATATGCGAGAAGGGAGTCGACCCCGAACGGGGGGCATTTGTCGAATACTACGGGTCTGATGGACTGGATCCGAGCTTGCTGAACCTCCCTCTGGTGGGATTTTTGCCTGTCACGGACGAGCGCGTCGCAAGGACGATCGCCGCGATAGAACGCGAACTGGTCCACGAGGGTTACGTCCACCGCCGGTCGTCAAGCGCAATCCGTGAGGGCGCATTCCTTGCGTGCAGCGGATGGCTTACCGAATGCCAGCTCATGCAGGGAAGACGCGCAGAAGCGGAAAGGACCTTTGAGCATCTCTTGCGAGCCCGCAGTGACTTAGGACTTTTGGCCGAGGAGTTCAACGTCCGGGATCGACGGCTTGCTGGCAATTTTCCCCAGGGACTGAGCCATCTGGCGTTGGTCCGCGCCGCTCTTCGATTGGAGAATAAGGCCTCGAACCCGGGTGATGGACATGGACAATAGTCGTACATGTCAAAGAGGAACCGCGGCGGTCCGACAGCGTACTCTCCCCAGAGCCGGGGCGGTTCCAGTCGGTCCCCGGGTTATCGAGAAACAGCTCCAATGCAGGATGGTCAGGCGAAGGGCCCTCTTCCTTTGCGGTCGATTGCCATTAAAGGCCTCGGGCCGACCGAGGCTGCATCGAACAAGCTGTTGCGTTGCATTCCAAGCTCGGAGCTGACTGCGCTTCGCTCGATCGGGACAGACATCGAGCTCAAGCCCCGTCAGGTCCTTCATCATTGGCGGTTGCCGATGGAGCACGTCTATTTCCTTGAAAATGGGCTCGTGTCAGTCTCCGCCAAAGTTGAATCCAGTCGCTTTGTCGAGGCGTGGTTGGTCGGCTCCGAGGGAATGATCGGGGCCCCTTCCGTGCTGGCGCCGGACGATCCGACGCCGCCGCACCGCCGCGTCGTTCAGGTGGGCGGAACGGCGCTGCGAATTCCCGTGGCCGCTTTCCACGAGGCCCTTCACGACCTTGTGGTTCTTCGTGGCATGATCCTTCGTTACATCAACCTTGTCTTGTTTCAGACGGCGCAAGTGGGTGCGTGCAATTCGCTCCATTCCGTGAAGCAGCGACTTGCCCGCTGGCTTCTCGTTGCGGCAAACGCGATGGACTCCAGCGAATTGCCGATCACGCATGCCGTCTTAGCTCAATTGCTCGGGATTCGTCGTGCCAGTGTCAGTGAGTGCCTCGAAACCTTCGAACAGGCTGGGATCATTCGCAACACACGGGCCGCCATAACTCTGGTCGACCGGGCTCAGCTGGAGCAGCTGGCATGTTCGTGTTCTGGATTGATACAGCGCGAGTATGATCGCCAGATCGGCTGTTGCCTGCAAGAGTAAAGATTAAATTTCTGGTTGGGCCTGACGAACCACGTTCCACGGCAAGAGAGATGGCTTGATGCCATTACTGCCAGCTGACGGCAACCACCACCTCCAAGAGTGAAGAGAGAAGTCTCAATGGAACAGCCGGCTTTTGTGCCGACCACGGGCCTCAGTGTCACTTTGCATGTACCGTCTGCGGATCTCGAACTTGTCAGACGCCTTTCATCAGAATTGTGCGACCCCCTGCAGAACAACAGGAGGCCGCCCATTTTGAGAGAGCCTACGAGCCCGTGCTGCCATTCATCACGGGACCGAACAACTCCCACGACTTGCCATTGAACCTCATGAGTTGAAGTTGCTGAATGGGGGCGAAATCGGACGCGCTGGTGCTGATTGTTATTCCGGGCAAAAGCAGGCCGGGATCGAAACTCTTGAGATTTGCTGCTTGCTTCATGACGTTCTTACGGGTGAGATCGTCTCCGCACGCCTTGATTACGTGAACGAGCGTACGCGCAACCGCATATCCAACCGCCGCTCCGGCGTCCGTCTTGTCAGCTTCTGGCATGTACTTGTCGAGGAACGCAGCCCATTCCTTCGAGTCGGGTTGGTTCAACCATTTCGGATCGGTCTCGTCTTTCATGTAGGCCGCCGAAATGAGGCCCTTGGCATTCTCCAGACCAGCTGGCTTGAGAACAGAGCCGACGGAGGCGCTCACATTGTTCAGAATAAACAAGGGATCCCATTTGAGCTGACGCACCTCTTTGATCGACTGCGCGGCGAATTTGGGTGTTGCGATCACAAAAAGAGTATCTGCACCGCTGGCCTTCAGATTGACGATATGCGACGAAATCGTCGGCTCAGACACCTCGTAGCTGTCCTTCGCAACGATCATGCCTGGCTTATTTCCCAAACCGTCGCTTAGCCCCTTCAAGTAGTCCTTGCCGTAGTCATCGTTCTGATACAACACGGCGATCTTCGCGTCGGGTTTTTGCTGAATAATGTAGCGAGCGTAGATGCGGGCCTCAGCCTGATAGCTCGGCTGCCAACCCATGGTCCAAGGGAAATGCTCAGGATCTGCCCATTTTGTTGCGCCAGTTGCTACGAACAGCTGCGGAACCTGCTTTTGGTTCATGTAGTGTTGGATTGCGCTGTTCGTCGGCGTACCAAGTGAATTGAAGATCAGCAGTACGCCGTCGCTTTCGACCAGCTTGCGCGCCTGCTCAACTGTCTTTGGCGGGCTGTAGGAGTCGTCGTACGAGATAAAGTCGATTTTTCTGCCATTGATGCCACCCTCGTCGTTCACCTTGCGGAAATAGGCAGCTTCGACACGCCCGATAATTCCATAGGCAGAGGCTGGTCCGCTATAGGGCATGATGTTGCCTATTTTAATCTCCGCGTCAGTCGCGCCCGTGTCGTAGTTCTTACCAGCCGCCTCGGCGAATCCCATCGAGGCGGCGAGGGAAATGAGCGCAACCAGTGCGCTGAAGCGCTTGGGGGTAGTAATCATCTGTTACACTCCTTTGAATGACCCCTGCATTTCGATGGCGCAAAATCGCTCAGCCGCCCGGCCAGTCCGACCCGCATGTCGCGGAAGTCAACTGATTCTGGGCGGGCGCTGAGGCGGATGACGCCCAACCTTTCGCGGAGATGCTGCAGCGGCGCCCAGTCGCATTGAACGAATTGAAATGGAGGTCGTTCGTTTCTCCAAAGGGAGATGTCCTTATGGTTCCGCACTGGCTCCACGCTCTCGCGCTCGGTTGTCTGGTCCTCGGATTTGCATGCACAATTTTCATTGCGATCGACACAATGCGCCATCCCCAGCGGATGTGGATCATGAATCTTGTCTGGCCAGTCAACGGTCTGTTCGGTACCGTACTGACCTTGTGGCTGTACTACAGGTTTGGACGCCTCGCGGCGCGCGATGCGACTAGGGGCAAGCCATCAAACGGAAGAAAGCCGACTCCGTTTCCCGTCATGGTCGCCAAAGGTGCCATGCACTGTGGAGCCGGATGTACTCTGGGCGACATTATCGCTGAAAGTCTCGCGCTTGCGTTTCCAGTCATTGCGATCTGGGCTGGTTGGAAAACCCTGTTCTCAGAAAAAATGTTTGCGGTCTGGATCGTAGATTATCTCTTCGCTTTCTTGCTCGGCGTCGCCTTTCAATATTTCACCATCAAGCCAATGCGCGACTTGTCGCCAATGGCGGGGATTGCTCAAGCCGTGAAGGCAGACACGTTGTCCCTGACCGCATGGCAAGTCGGCATGTACGGATTCATGGCGATTGCGCAGTTCGTGATCTTCAGGAATGTCTTCAGTGTGAGGCTGGAGCCGTCAATGCCGGAGTTCTGGTTCATGATGCAGATCGCGATGATCGCGGGATTTCTCACGAGTTATCCTGTGAATTGGTACCTGATAGAAGCCGGCGTCAAAGAGCGAATGTAGGATTGGTGAACTCCGCGCACGTGTTACGGAACGCAACCGAACTCTTCGCCGAAAGTTCACCGACCGCTCTCTCGAAATTGTAGTCTGCTGCAGCATATTTTCGCGATTACATTGGGCTCCGAAAAATCAGGGCTTATTGTCGATGGCACGGCGCGGGGCAGTGAGGGCATTGAACATATTGCGGAAGCGCGGCCAGCCCAACGCGCGTCCGCTGGCGTTGGGCGCCGGGCACCTTGGCGTTAGATCGACGAGTTACCACCGATGATGCGCGCGGATTACGCCGCGATGATGATGGCGATGGGACCTTGGAGCCCAGCCGTAGCTGTGACGCCATGGGTGTAGGCGCCGGACCGTATATCCCCACGGCCTCGGAGCCGACCAGCCGTAGCTATAACGCCAAGGGCGCGGTCCCCAGGCGTACGGTCGCGGGGCCCAGCCATATCCGCCCCAGTAAGGCGTATAGGTGTATGCTGGATAGTATCCACGATAACCATATGGGCTGTAGGCGTACCGGTAGCCGAAGTACGGCGGCTCATAATAATAGGGGCCAGCAATGGCGGAGCCGATCAGCGCTCCCGCAAGTAATCCCGCGCCGATCCCCCAGCCGCCACGCCAGCGCACCTGTGTGACATTGTCCTGCACCGCCGACTGAAGCTCCGGCGCGCGCGCCGCCGCCGAGAGCGCTGTCAATGGTGCGGCCTGCGTACTGCAGAGTGGAGAGATCGCGATCAAACCGGCGAGAGAAAGGGCAAGTGTGAGTCTCCGCATCTGTGGCTCCTGTGATTTCAGAGTGCGGTCTCAACATCAGCGTTCGATCTTGGCTTCTAGAGTCAAGAGCCGCGGACACTATGTCGCGCCGATCGCCGATGGCAGATTGGGGAGTGTACGACACCGTACCAACTACAATACCGCTCGCACGGTTTGAAGGTGTTCTTGGTCATGTGACCTGCTTACTCTCACGCTCCAAGAAGGCCTCGACATAGATCATGCGGACGGCAACAAGCAAAACGGCCATCAAAGGCGTGGCCACGATCAATCCGATCAGACCAAAAAGCGTCCCCAGAACCGTCTGGGAAAGTATCGTGAGTACCGGCGGGAGAGAGATCGTCCTCCTCTGAATCCAACCGGCGCCACCCTCGGACTGAGCTGGCTACCGGTCTAGGCGTCGCTAGGCTTCATCATACTACTCCGTGGCTCCCTCACTTGTTCTTGCCGTGACGCAAAACTTGGATCCCCAGGCCCCGGCCCGGGGGCCAGACTGAGCGTTGAAATGGCTGATAGAGTCATAAGGAGAGCGCATGAGGCGTGTTCTAATCTCAGGCGTCGGGGTCGCAGGGCCGACCCTTGCCTATTGGCTGAGGGAGGCGGGCTTTGAACCAACACTCCTTGAGCGAGCACCTGCTCTGCGCAGCGGGGGCTATGTCATCGACTTCTGGGGGCTGGGCTACACCATTGCCGAGCGGATGGGATTACTTGCCGAAATCAATCGCGACGGCTACCACGTCCAAGAGTTGAGGATCGTGGATGAAGCCGGCCATCGGCTGGCGGGCTTCGGTACCGCCGTCTTCGCCGAATTGACAGGCGGACGATACATCACCCTTCAGCGCAGTCGCCTCTCGCATCTGCTGTATGAGCGGATCGACGGCGACGTTGAAGCCATTTTTGGAGACGAGATCACGCTCGTTGAAGAGAAACTCGATTGCGTCGAGGTCCAGCTGAAGCATGGTGGCAAGCGCAGGTTCGATCTTCTCATTGGCGCCGACGGACTGCATTCGGCGGTGCGCAAGCTCGTCTTTGGACCGCAGAGGAAGTTCGAGCGCTATTTGGGCTATGTGGTGGCGGCCTTTGAGGCTCGCGGCTATCGACCGCGCGACGAAGACGTCTATTTGATCCACGGCCAACCGGGACGGATGATCGGTCGCTTCACGCTGCGCGACGATCGGACTCTGTTTCTCCTCGTGTTCGCCGCCGATCGCACCACGTTGCCGGAAGCGCCAGAGGCGCAGAAGATGTTCCTGCGAAGAATCTATGGCGAAGATGGCTGGGAGTGCGATCGGATGCTTGCCGAACTCGAGCGCGCCGGCGAGCTTTACTTCGACGCCGTCAGTCAGATGGATGCCGAATTGGTCACGAGGGCGGGTGGCTCTCATCGGTGATGCAGCCTTCTGCGTATCGCTGCTGGCAGGCCAGGGGTCGGCGTTGGCGATGATTTCAGCCTATGTGTTGGCCGGCGAACTCGCTGACGCTGGTGACCGATATACCGAGGCGTTTGCTCATTACGAGACCCTGATGCGGGGCTATATCGAACGAAAGCAGCGTGGCGCCCAACGCTTTGCCGGAGCGCTGGCGCCGCGGACGCCCTTGGGGATGATCTTTCGCAACCTCGTGGTCCGGAGTTTCTCCGTACCCGGGTTGGTAAGATTGGTAATCGGAAGAGACATCGCCGACGAGCTGGAACTCCCCAGCTATCGCTGGCCCGAGCACCAGATGCGCGCCCAACACAGAGACCCAACTATCAGCATGTAGAACTACAGCGGCCGCGCTGCGACCGAATTAGCCCGATTCGTCACCAGGAACCGGTTTTCGGAGCCAGCAGTTGATGACGTTGTATCGTGAGCAATAGGGACGAGATGCCTTCAGTTCTGACTTACGGCGCCAAAAAGGCGTTGATCGGAGGCCGGGTCAACTCGTCTGCGGAGGAGCGCAAGGTCAGCCTTCTCGCTCTTTGTGGTCTTGCCTTGGTCATTGGCGTCATGACTGGACTTGGCGCCGTTGGCTTTCGCGCTCTGATCAGCGTCGTGCACAACCTTTCGTATAAGGGCGCGCTAAGTATCGTTTACGACGCAAACATCAGCCAGGGTCCCAGTCCTTTCGGTGCGTATGTCTTTTTTGCTCCAGTGATCGGCGGTCTCATCGTCGTCTTTCTAGTCAGGCGCTTCGCTCCGGAGGCGAAAGGTCATGGCGTACCGGAAGTGATGGACGCCATCTTCTACAAGCGCGGAAAAATTCGCGGCTCCGTCGCTTTGGTAAAAGCGTTGGCGTCAGCGGTTTCCATCGGAAGCGGCGCCGCCGTCGGCCGCGAGGGGCCTATCATACAGATAGGCTCCGCCCTCGGCTCAGCCTTTGCCCAGCTCATTGGTCTCTCAACCCGGCAAAGGATCACGCTGCTGTCCGCCGGTGCCGGTGCAGGCATTGCCGCAACTTTCAACACTCCGCTCGGCGGCGTGCTGTTTGCTCTTGAAATTCTCCTGCCGGAAGTGTCGAACCGGACATTCCTTCCGGTCGTCGTCGCCACAGGCGCTGCGACCACCATCGGGCGCGTGCTGATCGGTCCGGATCCGGCCTTTGCAGTGCCGGATGTCCCGTTCAGCATGGTTGCATCGTTCAATGGGCAGGAAGCGATAGCATTCATCACGCTCGGCGTAATCTCTGGAGCCGCGGCCTGGGCGTTCATCCGTCTGCTCGTGTTGATGGAAGACGGTTTTCCGAGGTTATCCAAGAACGAGTATGTGCAGAACATCATTGGCATGTCCTCCGTTGGTCTGATGATGGTGCTGATGACCCATACGTTCGGACACTCGTATATCGACGGGGTGGGGTATTCGGTCATTCAGGAGATATTGGATCACAAGATGGCCGCGGCGGGGCTCTTGGCGCTGCTTTTCGTGCTGAAGCTGCTCGCGACTACGGTCAGTCTGGGCTGCGGGGCGTCGGGTGGAATCTTTTCGCCATCGCTTTACCTCGGCGCTACCCTTGGGGCCGCTTTTGCCGCCGCAAGCGGTCCGATATTGCCGCATTCGGGGCTGACGCCCTCTTCGGCGGCGATTGTCGGGATGGCGGCGATTGTCGGCGCGGGGACGGGAGGCGTCATGACTGCAATCGTCATGATTTTCGAAATGACCCGTGATTATGCAATCATCGTTCCTGTGATCGTCGCGGTGGCTTTGGCGGCGGGTGTCAGGAGGGCCCTCGTCAACGAAACGATCTACACGGTCAAACTGCGGCACCGCGGGCATCGCATTCCCAAAGAACGACATATCAATCTCTATCTCGTGAAGCAGGCTCAAGACATAATGGAGAAGCGCTTTATCGTTGCCCGGGTTGGCACCACACTCGAACAGGCAATGGCGGCAGAAGATATCGATCACGCACTTCCTATCATTGTCGAGCGCGAAGGTCGGATTGTGGGGCTCATTCCGCCGCGTTCGGGCTTATGGCCGGAGTCGCAGTCGAATCCGGCTCTCGTCGTCGAGCATTTCGTCGAGCGGCGGATGGTCATTTGCCGCGACCAGGACCTCTTGAGCTTAGTTTTCGCCAGGCTGAAACGCCATCGGGCGGGTGCGGCGGTCGTTGTCCGCTCCGCTTCGCGCCCCCGGGTGAGCGATATCGTCGGCGTCCTCACGAAAAGGGTGATTGCAGATGCCGTCATCGACAGCTACGAGGATTGAGCCCCATAATCGAGCCGCGTCGCCCCGGCGCTCAGGCCATTGAGCCGAGACCTATTGTCCTACCGTCCGCTTTGCGACCCATCCCAAAGTCGAGCCTTGAATGATGATGCTGAACAAGACGACTGCATAGGTCGAAGCCAGGATGGCGGCCTTGGCCGGACTATCCGGCACCGAAAGCGCCAGTGCGACGGAAATCCCGCCTCGAACGCCGGCCCAAGTGAGAAAGGGAGCGTTGCGCAGGGAAAGCAGCTGAGTCCATCCAAACAGAAACGGCTGGACTGACACAGCGACAAACCGGGCGAAGAGAACCATGGGAACGGTGGCTGCCGCGAGACCGAAGCTGCGGACATCAAAGCGCAATATCAAGGTTTCGAGCCCGATAAGCAGGAAAAGGACCGAGTTGAGGATCTCGTCGATGAGCGTCCAGAGCGCGAAGAGATAGCGTTGGGTCGTCTCGCTCATTGCATATCGCGGTCCGCGGTCTCCGATGAGCAGACCTGCGGTGACCATAGAGAGGGGGCCGCTGACGTGCAGATGTAGCGCAAGTGCGTAGGTTCCGGTCACGAGCGCGAGAGAGATTAGGACTTCAATCGCATAATCGTCGATGAGCCGCATGGCGCGATAGACAACATAGCCGGTCACCAATCCCAGCGCTATTCCGCCACCAGCTTCGCGAACCAGCAACTCAGCGACATCGGCAGCGGACACTTGAGCGCCGTCACCGGGGCCGGCAAAGCGAAGCATGATCGTGAACAGAACAATCCCGACCCCATCGTTGAACAACGCCTCGCCCTCCGTCTCGATCTGCAGCTCTTTCGGCACGTTGGTGTTGCGAAGCGTGCTGAGGACGGCGACAGGGTCCGTCGGGCTGATCAAGGCGCCGAACACGAATGCCCACGCCAGCGAGACGGGTAGGTCCATGAACCCGCAAATGGTCCAGAACATCAGTCCGACAAGGGCCGTCGAGATTGAAGTGCCGAAAACAGCCAGAAGAAGCACCGGAAATGCACGGCTCCTGAGTGTCTCGAGATCCACGTGGAGAGCGCCGGCGAACAGCAGAAATGCAAGCATGCCGTTGACTACGACTTCCGCAAAGTCGATCTGCCGAAGCCCGTCAGAAAGCTGCTCCAGCAGGTGAACTGTAGGAATTGCTGCATCCAGGCCGATCATGAGCAATGATGTCAGCACACTCATCACGAGGAGGCCGACGCTGCGGGACAGCGGCAGGAATTTGTGATTGAGCCAACCGAAGGCTGCTGAGAGCGTCAGCAGAACGGCGGCGATATCCATCAATGAGGGCACAGGTGTTCCGTCGTTCTTGCGAGAGTTTCGGCGCGTCTCAATCGCACACTTGGCGCGTCGGGATATCGGCGCGTTGTGTTTGGCGTCCGCGATGAATGATCGCGACGTATATTGACTACATCCTCATTCACTCCGCATTCATTGGATCAACATTGAACTGCCAATGTGGGCATACGACAAGGAAAAATCATGAAGAAACTCGCCTATGGTCTCGCGGATGCAGCTTCGCTTGGGGCAACACAATTCCTGGTTCATGCGAACGCGACGGCGGCACCTCCGGTCGACGCTACGGCAGCGAGCGAGACGCTCTAGGATGATCATCACCATCATCGGAGGCTCTGCACGGTGAAGACCATAGTCAAGCGCGGGTATCACGGTCGGCGAATCGTCAAGCACGTGCGTCTCTGTCGATAGGCGCGAACGAAGGGGGCCGCCGATGCGGCGGCCCTCCAAACTGACGAGCTTCGCACAAAGCGGGCAGATGTTGTTGAAAGTCAGCTGTGCTCTGAAGGCAACGTGCTTACGTCGGAAGCTGACGCCGCAAAGCCCGCGATAAGCGTCGAGCCGCGACCTTCAAGGCCACAGCGCCGACGGCCACAACCAACATGCCGAGCAGGAGCAGCGCCCACATAGTATCCATGATGAGACAGTCTCCTGTCTCGTCGGACTTCAAAAGCTGATCCGGCGACGTTTATGGCCGATAGTCGGTTCGATGTTTTGCAATCAAGCAACAGCAAAGGCCGAGAACAGCAGGCAGGCAACGTAGACGCAAGCGAGGCAAATGCCGGCGGTTCTGACCGTGCTCTCATCGACGTGGGACCGCTGCCGGCCCGCAAGCTTGGGTAACTTTTCGTAGCGTGCAAACAACCGTCGCCCCATGCGGCCTCGGAACAGTACGTTTCTCATACGTGCCCCCGTTAGCTGATCGGCTCCAGTGGGCGGAGCCGCGACGGCCGGTCCCATCACACGAGCAGCGTTGGTGTAACTCGCACAAAAAAGATAGTCTGCGCGACACAAATGGGCAGTCGGGAGATGAGCGCACTTGGTCGGGAAAGTCCTGACGTCAATCGCCGCCATATACTTCGCCGGGATGGCTCAGACTTGATCCACGCCTTTCCCAGGATGACCTAGCCACCCTAATGCGACGCCATAGCGCACGATGTCGGCCCGCGTGAACAGCCCAAGTTTTTCCACGGCCCTCGCCTTGTAGGTTTCGACTGTCTTGATGCTGATGCTCAGCTGATTGGCAATCTCCTTGTTGCTGAAACCCTGTGCGATCAGTCTGAGAACCTCGCTTTCGCGCGGAGTCAATTCGCTGGTTGCGGCGGTGCCCGAAGACGAATGGGCGCCCTGCCTAGACGGAAGAGCCTTCTCCGCGATTGCGGGGTCCAGATACAGTCCGCCTCCGGCTATCGCGCGGACGGCGCGCTCGAGTTCGTCGGCCGCCGAGCGCTTCAACAGATAGCCACGGGCTCCCGCCTGCAGCATGGGTTGGACGTAGGCGTGATCCTCGTGCACGGTCAGCGCGAGCAGACGGACCTGGGGCAATTGAGTTGCCAGCGTGCGGGCGACTGCCAGCCCGCTGACGCCCGGCAGCGAAATATCCAGGATGGCAATGTCGGGTGTGGTCTGCCGGATGACGTCGAGCGCGGTCTGTCCATCGGTGGCTTCGCCAACGATTTCGATGTCCAGCACGTCCTGAAGCAAGGCTTTCATACCGGCCAGGACGAGCGGATGATCGTCAGTCAACGTGATCCGGATCGGGCACATAGCCCATCTCCTCTACTGGCAGCGGAATTCTCATGAATAGCGATGTGCCGTGGCTGGGTTCGGATTCGATCGCCAACGATCCGCCCAACAGCGTCAAGCGCTCTTCTATGACGGAGAGGCCCAATTTTGCATGGCGGCCGTCACTACGGGAGAACCCCTTAAGGTCGAAGCCGTTGCCGTCGTCTTCGACGACGATCCTCAGCTCTGTTGCCCGCCGATCAATCACCACACTGACGTTTCGCGCGCGGGCATGCTTGACCACGTTGTTGACTGCCTCTTGGACCGCCCGATAGGCCGCTATTTCGACGTCCTGGCCGAGGCGATTCCTTTTGCCCAGCGGTTGAAAATCGACACTCATCCCGAACCGGCGCTGGATTTCGGCACAAAACGCTTCGAGAGCCTTGTACAGGCCGAGATCGTCAAGAGCCGTCGGCCGCAGATCCGCGGCGACTTGATGGATATCCCGGCCGATCCCCCTTGCCAGCCCTTGCAGCCAATTGAGCTTTTCCAAACCGAGCTTGCGCTTCTGGCTTGCGCCGAAGAACGGCTCGAGGCCCTTCAGGCCGAGAAGGAGCCCCGTGACCGTCTGGCCGATCTGGTCGTGGAGCTCTCTTGCGATCCGACGGCGCTCGTTCTCCTCCGCCTCCGAAAGACGTCGGAGCAACTGCTGCCGTTCCAGCTCGGCTCGCTTGGTCTCATCGATATCCAGGATGACCCCGTATACAACGTCCAGATTGTTTTCGTCGAGCCTGGAGAGGCGTCCGCTGGCTCGCAGCCACCTGCCATGAGGTGGAGCGGTACGAAAATCGGCGATTGCGACGTTACCCGAACGGCAACTGAGCAGCGACGCCTCAAACTTCTGTTGGTCAGCAGGATCGATGCCGCTCAGCATCCGCTCGACGGGCAGGCTCATGTCGCCGTCGGAGCGCGAGCCTTCGATCTGGAGCATCTCGCGTGCGCGGGGCGATACCAGCGCTTCTCTGGTCGTAAAATCCCAACTGAATACGCCGAGGTCTGCCGCATCGATCGTCAGCCTGCGTCGCTCCTCACTGGCACTGAGCGCCAATGCTGCCTGCGCCTCTTGCTCTCGCCGGCGAAGCGAGATGTCGCGGATCGTGTACCACGCCAGTGTGAGGGCCAGTACGAAGCTCAGGACTCCTCCGCCGGCGAGAAACATCGCAGAGCGCTGCACCGGACCGTTGAGCTCCTGCGTCGGTATTCCAAAATGAACCGACCATCCGCTGGTTCCTGGAATGACCTTGTAGATCGAATCGACCTGGTCGCCGGCGGGTGTGGTCTTGACGTAATTTCCTTCCGGCGCGGAGGCGATCGCTTTGCGCACCGTGGCGCTTGCGGACTGCCCGAGTTCGGATTGCTCGCCGAAGGTCCGGGCCACGATATTGCCCTTGCCGTCGACGACGAAGCCCACCCAACCTGCCGGTGCTCCTGCGCTTTTCAAGATCTGGTTGATCGCATCGGGCACCAGAGCCACGGTCAACACAAACTTCAACTGCCCGTCGCGTTCGACCGGGGCCCTGACCGCAACCACGCGCTTGCCGGTGAGAGGACTTCGGGGGCCAATTCCGCCGATCGCCGGCTTCCTCGTCTTCAGGATCTGCTCGAAATTTTCGCGATCGGCGGTGACGCGCATTCCGTCTCCGAGCGGGCGGCTAACGTCGAGCACCTGATTTCCATCGGGATCGACGAGCTGGATCGTCTGCCAAAGCAGGCGCGCTTCGTTGATGCGGGTGGCCTCGCGATAGAATGCATCAAGATCCGGCTTATCGAGCGTGGCGGAAGCTGCAAGAGTTTCGGCAATCTCGAGCTGGAGACTTATTTCGGAAGCCAAGCGGTTGACGACGTTGTCCAGCGTCTCCACCGCGGCCGTCTGAGAGCCACGACGTTGTTGCTGAGCGTTGAGAAATACGACCCACCCTGCAAAAAGCGCCAAGGGCATGGCTGCGGCAATAAAGACAAGGATCAGGGGGCGGCGGGCCGCGCGCCGGGCGCTCGACGCCGGCCGTTCCAAGCTGGCAGGCTTAAAATGAGACAGCGAAACGACCACGTTTCGGCACTTCCTCGATGCTTCTGATGCAAGTCAGGCTTTTCCCGACACGGCCGATGGTCACCCTGACTCGCAGGATGCCTCGATCCGTCTCATGCTACAGGCATTCATTGTTGCGGTCTAGAATCTGGCTTGACATGGAACATTCATCAGCGCCGCGGCTGTTGCTCGATGACAAACTCAACGTGGGGCCGCCCAGCGAACATGACGCTCTTTGCGACCTTTGCCGCAACGAGCTCGTGGCACGGCTGTCGGCGTCGTCGCGGTCTCGCCTGCTCGATAGCTGCGAGACGGTGCCTCTGAAAAAGGGACAAGTTCTCCACGATCGCGGCGTACCTTTGCGATACGCTTACTTCATCGAGTCGGGCGGATGTTCCGTCACGACCCGGGCAGGCGACTGCTCGCCCGTCGAGATCCATACCCTCGGAAGGAAGGATTTCGTCGGCTTGCCTCTTGTCCTCGGTATCCAAGTTTCGCCGCATCGCTGCAGCGTACGAGTGTCGGGTCAAGCGCTGCGTATCCCGTCCGAGCAGCTGATCCCCTTGATCAAACGAGACGTCGAGATCGAGAAGCTGCTTCTCGGCTATGTGCAGGCGACGCTGATTCACAGCTCGCAATTGTCGGCTTGCAATGCCAGGCACTCGCTGCACCAGCGTCTGGCGCGCTGGCTGCTGGTCGCAAGTGACAGGTTCGGGTCTCTCGAGGTGCCTTTCACGCACAGCTATATCGCCAATGCGCTCGCGGTCAGGCGCGCCGGGGTTACTGTTGCTCTGGGAGATATGGTGCGCGAAGGTGTGATCACATGTAGGAGAGCGGGATTGGTTGTGATGGATTCGACTAGGCTCAAGACGATGTCGTGCGATTGTCAGAGCATCATTCTCGCGGCGCACAACCGCCCTTGTCCGGTGCCGCCCCTGCGTATCGCGTATTCTCGGTAGCGCAGCTGCGGTCTGGTTCACTCGTACGGTAGCGAACAGTGCCGACAGTTCGTAATAGGTTAGCAAAGAGGCGGGGAATGTCGTCGCAAGAGATCAAGATGCGAACTGACGCTGAGGTCCTGGTGGCCGCCTTGGAGGAGGCCCAACGAATCCTCGCTGCTTACGAGAACCCCGGCTGCCATCGGACCAGAGATGACATCATCGCCATGGTCGAGTTCATCATTTGCAATCCTTCCGTCACACGCGCAATGCTTCGCCAAAAGATGCGCAGCCGCCTCAAGCTGGTCGGATGAAGGTGCGCCGGCGTAGCTCGAATCGGGCGATACGAAACTTCCGATCGCGACACGAGTTGACGATGATCCGACAACAGAAGGAGAAATCGTTGTGAAAAAAATGCTCTGCATTATTGCATCAGCGATGCTGCTGGCCGCACCGGCCATGGCGCAGGCCGCCCAGAATGGTACGACTGCTACAGCACCCAATTTGCAGTCGACGACCGCTTCGACTGCGTCAATGCACAAGCAAGGCGAATGGCGTGCATCGAAACTCGTCGGCGTGAACGTCTACAACAACAGCAATGAGAAGATCGGCGACATCAACGATCTGATCCTGGATTCCAGCGGTCGGGTTGCCGAAGTGGTGATCGGGGTGGGCGGCTTTCTTGGAATGGGCGAGCACAATGTTGCCGTAGCCTTCGATCAGCTGAAATTCTCGAAAGAACCGGTGAATACGGCGTCGAACGATGCTGCCGGCAAGACCGGAAACGCAGGCTCGGTGACGACGGGAAGCGCGTCGACGTCGGCAAATCGCAATGGCAACTGGTATCCCGATCACGTGGTGCTGAATGCCGACAAGGACCAACTGAAGAAGATGCCAGAATTCAAGTACTGAGATCGATCACGGTCGCACTTTTATCGCTGGCTGGTGAGGCGGTGCCATCGAGGAGGGCGCCGCCTTTTCGGCTGTCCTCGAGAGTGTGATCTAGTTCGTTTGCGTTGATACGAATGCAGTCTTGAACTTCCAGTTTGAATCGATCAGCTTGCACGGCGCTGGCTGAGGTCGATGATGCTTGATGAAGAGCTGTCGGAAGACGTAACGGAGCTGGTGCGCCGCTACATCCACTCTGTGGCGCAGCTGGAAGCTCTCTTGTTTCTCCATAAATGGCCCAATGAGAGTTGGGAGATGGAAACTCTTGCTGCGCGCCTTTACGCAGGCAAGGCGGAGATGGCCAATGCTTTGGCGTCCCTCAAGCGGGACGGTTTTCTGCGCAGCGACGGAGAGATCTACACGTTTGCCCCCCAAAGCGAATTGCGGCCCGTGGTGGATCGCCTGGCGAGGGCATATTCGCGCCACCTGATCCGAATCACCAACATCATTCACGGCAAGCCGCGTCGCATCCAGGAGTTCTCCGACGCCTTCAGGATTCGAAAGGACTAGCGATGGCCGCGGTGATTTACAGTCTTTGCGCAATCACGAGCGGCTTCTGTGCTTGGCTGCTTGTTCGGGCATATGTCGGTAGCAGGTCGAAACTGCTGCTATGGAGTGCGATCTGCTTCGCGGGCCTGACCCTGGAAAATGCTGCTCTGTGGATCGACAAGATCGTATTTCCTCAGATCGATCTTTCCACCTTGCGTCTATCGATAGGGCTTTTCGCGATGACCGTCTTGCTGATCGGCATGGTGTGGGAGGCAGAGTGATGGACCATCTGAATCCAGTTTTATCGGGAGCGACGGCCTTCGCGTCGCTTCTGGCGAGCATATATTTTCTGAAGTTCTGGCGTAAGACCGCGGACCTCCTTTTCCTGTTCTTCGCCGCAGCTTTTGCGATCGATGCCGTTGCGAGGTTCGTCTTGGCGGTGGTGCAAGTGACGAATGCGAGCGAGCCCATATACTTTATCCCGCGGCTGATCACGTTCACCCTCATTGCACTTTCCATCGCTGGGAAGAACGCGTTGCCGAAGAAGCGAGAATGAGACGTGCATCTCATGCCGGGCGGCCGCAGCTCGAGATTGGCGTGGCGTCGAACTAGTTGGTACAGTTCCGTACCATTTGACGCCGATCTGCCTTGTCTCCCGATTGATCAATGGTGGCCGTGGCAAGATAATGCGGTGGGGGGATTTCATGATCAGCACATCTAACCAATCGGGACAGAACGCATTTCCGCAGGCGTACTGCCTGTCTTGCGAGGAAAGGACGCCACACAGGCATGAACGACTGGCCGTCCGGGGGGCGCAGGTGGCGCGCACGATTTGTCTTAGCTGCAACGCAGAGCGCGGTGGCATCACGCCGGGCAAGCAGGTTGTCGAGCCCCGTTAACGACCAGGCCGGTTTGGCGGCCGGCCATACAATGTCATCTAGCAGATAAGGCAACTCTGATGTGCCCCGACAGCTGCGCTCGATGTGAGGCCTGAGCAATTTTCCGGGAGCGGCTGGGGTAAAGTCGGAGCGATGCCCATATCGTATAAGCAGTTCTTCCGCTATGGCATCTTCGGCTTGGCGGTAGCCGCGATCGTGGCATTCGGTATATCCCCCTTTACCGGTGGAATCGTACAGCAGTGGTCGCGCAGCGATGTCGAGGCCAGATCCAGGCTGGTTTTCAACGCCATCGGGCCGTTGCTTAGCCGTGACGTGGAAGACCGGGCCTGGGATCGCCTCGCGGATCTCTTTAAGCGGGTGGCCCTCGACAAGAAGATTCTCGCGGTCGGGTTTTGCGATCCGGCAGGATCGTTGATCGCGCCGACGCCGGAAATGCCGGCGAACTTTTCCTGCGAGAAGTCTGCCAAGTCCGATAGCGAAAGTTTCGCGAGCATAAGCAGCGGCGGGCGGCGGATCCTCGTCGCTGCCTTCCCGGTCCAAAGCAGCCGGGGCCGGTCCTATCTCGTCATCCTGACCGATCTCAGCTTCGCGGCCGCACGATCCAGCCAAGTGCTGGCATATCTCCTCGCTGCGCTTGCCAGCGTCGTTCTGGTTCTGACCGTCGGCACGATCATCTTCGCCGTTCTGATGATGCGAGGGTGGATGGACGCCCTTCGACGCGCGGTCGATGAGGTGCGTCAAGGTGCTAGAGGAGGGGCGCTGGAGCTGAGAGGCTCGTCGATTGATCGCGAAATTCACAAGCTGTTGCGCCATGCCGATCACGTCCCGCATACGAACCAAGTTGAGTGGACGCCAAAGTCGCTTCAAGAGGTGCTGAAAGGCATCTTGCCGGGGGCCGAGGTTCTCGTCGTTTCCAATCGGGAGCCCTACATCCACAACGCGTCGGAAACGGGGAGGGTGGTGCAGCGGCCGGCAAGCGGCTTGGTTTCGGCGCTGGAGCCGATCATGCGGGCCTGCGGCGGCACGTGGATCGCCCACGGCAGCGGCAGCGGCGATCGGGAGGCCGTCGACGAGAACGATAGAATCCGCGTGCCCGAGGCTGCCCCTGCTTATACGCTTCGACGGATATGGATCTCCGAGGAAGAGCAGGACGGCTACTATTACGGTTTCGCCAATGAAGGGCTCTGGCCGTTGTGCCACATCGTGTTTGTGCGGCCGACATTCAGGCTGAGCGATTGGCAGATGTACCGTCAGATCAACCAACGCTTTGCCGATGCCGTCGTCGGGGAGGCGCGTTCCGAGGACCCCGTCGTGCTGGTCCAGGATTATCACTTCGCGCTCGTTCCGAGAATGATCCGCGAGCGCTTGCCGAAGGCGACGATCATCACGTTCTGGCACATTCCCTGGCCGAATGCAGAGACCTTCGGCATATGTCCATGGAAGCGGGAGATCATCGAGGGAATGCTCGGCAGCACGATTATCGGATTCCATACTCAGTTCCACTGCAACAATTTCATCGAGGGTGTCGATCGCTTCGTGGAAAGTAGGATCGATCGCGAGGTGCAGGCGGTCACTCTTGGGGGACACGAGACTGGGATCCGCGCCTATCCAATCTCGATCGAATGGCCGCCGAGAGAGCTGGAGAAGCTGCCTGCTCCATCGGAATGCCGATCCAGTGTCGTCGCGCAGTTCGGGCTCGAGGAAGGCACCCGGCTCATCGTCGGCGTCGAACGTTTCGATTACACCAAGGGCATTCTTGACCGCATGCGTGCCGTGGATGCGCTCCTGTCGCGAAATCCGGCCTGGAGAGACCGGCTTGCATTCGTTCAGGTCGCCGCGCCGACGCGCAGCAAACTTACTTCATATTCGAAGCTCCAAGCCGAAGCAGAGGCGCTGGCCGCCGAGATAAATCAGCGGCATCCCGGTCGCCGACCCGTGATTCACCTGATCGCGCGGCATTACGAGCCTTCGGACGTCTTTCGCTTGTTCAGAGCAGCCGATGTCTGCGTCGTCAGCAGCCTGCACGACGGGATGAACCTCGTTGCGAAGGAATTCGTCAGCTCGCGAGAGGACAATGCCGGGGTCCTCATCTTGTCAAGCTTCACTGGCGCGTCGCGAGAATTGTCCGAAGCGATCATCGTCAATCCCTATGACACGGAAGAAATGGCGTCGGCGATTGAAGTCGCACTGATGATGCCGGTCCAGGAACAGGCCGAGCGAATGAAGCTCATGCGGCAGCAAGTCAAGGAGCATAACGTGTATCGCTGGGCAGGAACAATGCTGGTTGACGCGGCGAGAAGTCGGACCCGCGAGCGTGTTCTTGGTCTAGCTGCCAAGGCCCGACTGGACGCTGAACTGATTTGCCCTGTTCCCTGAACTCAATCTTTCGAAGAAACACGGTACCATAGCGCACCGTCCTTCTTTCCACGGCAAGCAGCCAGCGTGCACGTTATGGTTCACGAACACCTGGCGACGGGGCAGGGAAAGCAAGACGGGCATCAATGTCGTTATCGGAACTGTCATGATCGCAGCTGCTGCCGTCTTGATCCTGATCGGACGCCCAAACCGCGCGGGTGAACAGCCGAAATTTCTACGTTTCGAAGCAGCGGTGGTCCTCTATCCGCCGGTCATCCTTTCGTTTCTCGGTCTTGGCGCGGCCGCTTTGATGTCGGGTTTGCTCACAGGATAGGCCGTCGATCGCTTGCCGAGCGGCGTCCCGGAGTCTTCTGCCGTTTTCGTACCTAACAATCATGTTGCCATTGTCTGGCATGCGCTGTCTTGCGTGTAGCGAAGCGCCCGAGGATCAATTTCGGCGGACTTTCGGGAAGCTAGCCAAGGTCCTAGCTACCAGGAACGATCCCCTCCTCGGCCGGTTGCTCAGCGGCGGACATCCGCATTGCAGAGCGGCGTCGATATGTCCGCCTCATCCAATTGGAACGAGCGAACAACCGAGAGGAGGATTTGCACTATGAAAGGAATGAAGAGCAGGTTTTTGGCCACGACAGCGATAGTGCTCGCCAGCATAGGCCTTGCCTCTGCGCAGGGCGTGAGCGGAGGAGCGGCGGGGAGCGGAACGGTTGAAAAAGGAATGTCGGATGGCCATGCCGGTGGGACGGGCAGCGGCGCTTCCGGTCGGGAAGGCGCTTCCCACCACGAGGAAATGACACAAGGCCGAGGATCAGAATCTCGCGAGACTGGGCGGGCCGAAGCCCCCTCCGCAGGAAGCAGCGAGGCCAGTCGCGCGCAGAGCCAACAATCCGGCTCGCATGAGCGTGGCCGCGCCGAAGGCTCGCGGGAGAGCGGCAACGGGCAGACGGCTGACCGCGAAAATAGGCGCCACTCAGGGGACTCCAGCAAGGAGCATGCAGCCAGCACGGAGGAGCGCGATAGTAGTAAGGACCGTGTCCAGCAACACGGCCAAGAGGAGAAGGATCAAGCAGCCGGTCAGACCAAGTCCAACCGTGACAGCGAGCAGCGAGCGGACGGCCGTACGCAGGAGAAGGGCAAGAGCGACGCTAAGGCTGATAACAAGACAAACAACCAGCAGAGCGGACCCGGCCAAACTGCACAGGAGCAGAATTCGAGCTCGGGCAGCCAGGACGCGGCACAGGGCGGCACTGACGCGCAGGGTCAGGTCCATCAGGCCACGGCAAGCACCCAGACCCAGAGTGGCAAGCAGGTGACGGCGGAGCAGCGCACGACGCTGCAACAGTCGGTCCTGCAGACCAGCAAGGCTCCGCACGTCAATGCGAACGCGATCAATTTCCAGGTTCGCACCGGCATCGCCGTCCCTTCCAGCGTGACGGTCGCCTCGGTCTCGACTTATCCGGCGCTGATCGATGTTTTCCCCGCATATCGCAACGATAGCTTCTTCGTCGTGGAAGACGAGGTCGTGATTGTCGACCGTGATCGTCGCATCGTCGACGTGGTGCCGGTCGGTCCTAATGCCCACTTCGCCGGCGGTGCCAACCATGGTGGCGGCGCGAGCAGCGGCAGCAGCACTGCAGCGGTCGTCGATCTGCCGGCCGACGACATTCGCGTCATCCAACGCGTGTTGATCGACCGTGGCATTCTGCATGGCGAGGCGGACGGCATTTGGGGCCCGGAGACGCGCGAGGCAGTCACCGTCTATCAGCGGCAGCAAGGGATCGCGGTGACGGGCAACATCGATATGCGCACGGTATCGTCGCTTGGCGTCTCCAGCCGGTTGAGCCAGCAGGCAACCGAAAGGATCCAGTCACAATCCTCGTCGGCCAATGCCCAGAACTCGGCTGAGACCCAGCAACCCGCAGGCAGCCAAGCCGCCGCCGCTCAGGGACAATCCGGGACCGGCTCCGCTCAAGGCCAAGCGGGTCAACCGTCCAACCAGCAAAACGCCGGCACCGCACCAACGACGCTGCCGTCGAACCAGAAGAATATGGCCGGGCAGGCGTCCAGCCAGAATTCCGGCCAGGCGCAGAACCGGCCGTCTTCAACGACGGGACAGAAACCACCTAATCAGTCGAATACGATTGGTCAGGCTAATCAGCCGTCGCAGAGTGGAAGCTCGTCGGAAGCTAATCAGGCGTCTGCGAACCGTAGTACGCCGGCGGGCGCGTCGACAGATTCGGGTTCGAGCAAGAAATAGGCGGCGACCGCGCGCAAGGGGTCTTGCTTCGGCTGGGCCCCTCGCGCGACGAAGCTCCTCAAGGTTCTTTTGCGACAATGCCCGAAGCTTCTGTTCACCTTTTCGTGGTCAGCTTGATGTGCACGCGTCGAGCATCCTCGGGGTCCGCAACAAGGCTAATCAGTCGAAGCTTGGCCAGCCGATTGATCAACTCGACAGCTGAGTGATGTCGGATCAGGAGAAACCGTGCGACGTCCCCCACCGTCGCCGGCCCTGCAGGAACAAACCCTTTGATGCCGAGGAGTGCCTGATGCTGCGTCGGGGTTAGTCCTTGCCGCGCGGCGGCTGCTTCGCTGAACGCGAGAAAGCTCCGAATTTAAAATCGGAACTGGGCCAGCGCCACGTAGTCGGACTCTCGCATGGCGCGGCGAGCCGCCCGCCGAGTGCGCGGCGTTTTTTCGACCCGCTGCGCCTTCTTCAGGCGAACCATCCCATGACGTTCCAACCGCCGCCCGCAAGACGGGATTAGTCTAAAGTATTGCTTGGTGGTTTGTCAGGCAGTTCCTCGAGCGATGCACAGCTATTGGCAGTCTATTCGATACTGGACAGCAGGATTTTAACTAGAACGACCTGAAAGGCGATCGGAATGCGGACACTCTTGCCCGGATCGACCGCTCGAGCGCGCCGACGATCTCGGCACTGGTCAATGCGCCGGCCGAGGCGTTGGCGATCAGTTCGCCCCACATCTGCGACAGCGACCCGCCCGGCTGGATCACCGGCTTGATCGTCACACCGCAGCCCTGGGCCCAGTCGACGATCTCCCGCAGAGTGTGGGGGCCGCAATTGCGGGCAGTCGCGAGGCGCTCAGCCGTCAGCGCGAGCAGCAATTCGCGCGACGGCGACCAATTCCCTTTCGGCTGCTGTTCACCGGTGAGCTCGACGGCGAGTTCCTTGAGCACATTCTGAGCACGCACACTCAATCGCTTCATGGGCGTCGGCGTGTGCTTGACCTGAACTGAGCCAAGGGCCGGTCTCCGTTCGCTGGCCAGCCATTTGCAAGGCTCGCGGGAGGCCTGACCGGACTGCGTCAGCGTACGCTGGTCGACTGCTTCCCCGGCAGACGAAGGCTCCTGACGCTCCGTCTGCTGCGACCAAGATCGTTTCTTTCGAACGCTTGCCGTCGTCTGCCGCATCGTTTGCCTCGCTGATTCCGCCAAGCAGTCTACTCACAAAGACTAATATATATCGTGTTCCGAGATGTTTTCACGCGATAATTCTTTTCGTTCGACCAAAGACAAATTGACAGAGGGGCTTCACGAGCAATGGTTATGTCCAAGAGCTACACGCGGACGTGACGTGCCCGGCGCGGACGGCCCCTCAGGGTCGGTTCCAGCCGGACAAATCGTGTCTTGCCAGCAAGCAGGAACGACATTCGGAGGAAATGATCATGACTGACGATATCATCCGTCGCGGCCTCTCGCGCCGTAGCCTGCTCCAGACCACGGCCGGTCTCATTGGCGGCTCGATGCTGCCGGCGATGCCGGCCTTTGCCGAGGATAAACCGATCGGCACCTATCCCGCCGGTGTCTCGGGTTCCACCGCCTTTATAGGAATTTCGGTGCCGCGCACCGGCACCTATGCCGTGCAGGGTGAGGACGAGCTCAAGGGCTATCAGCTCGCGATCGAGCACATCAATGAAGGACACGAGCTGATTAAGAAGATCTCACCCAAGACCAGCAAGGGCGTGCTCGGCAAGGAACTGAAGTTCGGCGTTGCGGATTCCGCGGCCAAGCCGAACGAGGCCGTTCAGGCACAGCAGCGCTTCATCAGCGAGAACAAGGCGATCATGATCACCGGTGGCACTTCGAGCGCCGTCGCGGTCGCGCTCAACAAGCTCGCCCAGCGCGAGCACGTGATCTTCGTCTGCGGTATCTCCGGCTCGAACGACACCACCGGCAAGGATTGCGTTCGCTACGGCTTCCGCCAGAATTTCTTCGGCCAGACCGCGGCTGCCGCGATCGGACCGGTGATGGTGAAGGAGTTCGGCAAGGGCAAGAAGGCTGCGTACCTGACGCCCGACTACACCTATGGCCACACCGTGACGAAGTCGATGCAGGATTTCCTGGCGGGGGCCGGCTGGACCACCGCGACCAACCAGGTTGCGCCGCTCGGCGCGCCCGACTACTCGTCCTATCTGCTCAATGTCGCCAATTCCGGCGCCGACGTACTGATCAACGTCAATTGGGGCCACGACGCGGTGCTGTCGACCCAGCAGGCCAAGCAATTCGGCGTGCTCGACAAGATGAAGCTGGTTGTGCCCTACCAGGTGCCCTTCATCGCACGCGAGACCGGCGGCCTGATGCAGGGCGTCTATGCCGCGACCGATTATTGGTGGACGATCGAAGACAAGTTCCCGCTAGCCAAGATGTTCAACGAGGCCTTCGAGAAGAAGTACGGTTACAAACCGGAATGGGGCGCCGAGAACGCCTATGTCAGCTTCGCGCACTGGGCCCGCATGTGCGAGGAAGCCGGCAGCTTCGATCCGCCGGATGTGATCAAGGCCTATGAGAAGGGCGAGACCATTCCCTCGCTGGTCGGCGACGTGCATTACCGCCCCGAGGATCATCAGTGCGTCCGTCCCGTCATCATCGTCAAGGGCAAGCAGCAGAAGGACATGAAGAACAAGGAAGACTGGTACGACGTCGTCGAGATCGTCCCGGGTGAAGGCCTGATGCAGAAGCCGGATGCCTTCGGCTGCCATCTCGGCGACTACACCTGATCCCGAACTAACCCCTGTGACGCCGTAGGCCGCCCTCCGGACCTGCGGCGTCGCCTTTTTTTGACGCGACGCCGCGTCACGACAGCGATTAATGCATGATCAGTTGGCCCAATCTCGTTTCGCAGCTTTTCAACGGGCTGGCGCTCGGCGCCCTGCTCGCGCTGATCAGCTCCGGTTTGACCATCATCTACGGCACGCTCGGCGTGCTCAACCTCGCGCATGGCGCGATGTTCATGATCGGCGGCTATGCCGGCTTCGTCACCTACCAGTACACGGAATCGTTCATCCTCGCGGTCGTCGCGGGCTCGCTGTTCGTGATGCTGCTCGGCGTCCTGATGGAGCGCGTCATTATCAGGCACTTCTATCACCGCCCACATGAGGACCAGCTGCTGGTGACGTTCGGGCTCGGCATCTGTTTCGTCGAGCTCGTGCGCCTGATCTTTTCGAGCCAGTCGCAGATCGTGCCGCCGCCGGCGCTATTCCAGGGCATCACCAATCTCGGCTTCATGTTTTATCCGACCTACCGCCTCGCCGTGGTCGGCATCGTCGCGGTCGCGCTCGGCGCGCTGTTCATCATTCTCTACCGCACCCGGCTCGGCATGATCGTGCGCGCCGGCATCGAGGATTCGGTGATGGTCGACTCGCTCGGTATCAACGTCTACCGCGTCTTCATGATCGTGTTCGGCATCGGCGCGATGGCGGCGGGCTTTGCCGGCATCGTCAATGCGCCGGTGGTGTCGCTGACCCCTGGCATCGGTGACGACATCCTGGTCCAGACCTTCGTGGTGGTGGTGATCGGCGGGGTCGGCTCGTTCCCCGGCGCGATTCTCGGTGGCCTGATCGCCGGCGAGATCATCAGCGTCACCTCCATGTTCAACCCCGGCTATGCCTATGTGATGCTGTTTGCGGCGATGACGCTCGTGCTCGTGGTGCGACCGCATGGCCTGCTCGGCGTGCAGGGCCGCGAATAAGTGATCCGCTGATGCTCAAGCAACGCCCGTTCCTGATAGAGACACTGACGGCCATCGGCCTGATCGTGGCTCCCTTCGTGCTGCCTCATTTCGGCTTCGCACCGAACACGGTGAACCGGATCCTGGTCTGGGGCCTTTTCGGCCTCGGCTTCGACATCCTGTTCGGCTTCACCGGCCTGTTGTCGTTCGGCCAGTCCGCCTTTTACGGCACCGGTGGCTTCGTCGCCGCTTACCTCTTGACCCGCGCCGGCTTCGGCAACGTGCTGGGCGCGCTGATCATCGGCATGATCGCGGCGGCGGCGACAGGTTATCTGATCGGCCTGATTGCGCTCCGCCGCACCGGCATCTACTTCGCCATGATCACGGTGGCCATCGCGGAAGTGTTCTTCTTCGTCGAGTTCAATCCTCTCTCCGATTTCACCGGCGGCGAGAACGGTCTGCCGGGCGTGCCGATGCCGAGCTTCAATCTCGGCTTCACCACCATCCATTTCACCGACGGCTGGTCGCTCTATCAGTTCATCGCGCTGTGCTATTTCGTCGGCATTGTCATTGCGCTCAGGATCGTGCGCTCGCCGGTCGGTGCCATCTTCAGCGCCATCAGGGACAATCCGCTGCGCGCCACCGCGGTCGGCCACAACATCCACGGCTACAAGCTGACGGCCTTCGTGATCGCCGCAGCCTATGCGGGCTTCGCCGGCGGCCTGCTTGGCGTGCTCCAGGCCTTCATGCCACCCGACGCTTTCACGTTCGACACCTCCGGCCAGCTCGTCATGCAGACGGCGATCGGCGGAAGGGGCACGTTGTTCGGCCCGCTGGTCGGCGCAACCGTCTGGCTGTTCCTGCAGGATTTCCTGCAGTCTGCGCTGGGTCTCGGCGCGGCCTGGAAGCTCGTGCTCGGCGTCGTGTTCGTGCTGCTGGTCTGCTTCCTGCGCGGCGGCATCATCGGCGGTCTTGTCGATTTCTACGGCCTCGTCTCGGGCAAGCGGGCGCGGAGGGCCCCGGAGACGGAGGAGGCTGAGGTCGAGAGGCCACTGCAAGCTCCGCCCGCGCCGATGCGGGCCAAGGAGGTCGAGCATCCCGCCTATTCCGGCCCTATCCTGAAAGCCACCGGACTCACCAAGCGCTATGGCGGCCTCGTCGCCAACAGTGACATCGATTTCAGCGTGAATCAGGGCGAGCTGCGCGGCATCATCGGTCCCAATGGCGCGGGCAAATCGACCTTCTTCAAGATGCTGACCTGCGAAATCGCGCCGACGTTAGGGCAAATCGTGTTCGAGGGGCGTGACATCACGGGATTGAAAGTCACCGACGTCTGCCAGCTCGGGCTCACCAAGAGCTACCAGGTCAACCAGCTCTTCACCGGGCTGACCGTGCGGCAGAACCTGACGATCGCAGCCCTCGCCGAGCTGCGCGGAAAATTCCGGCTCGATCTGTTCCGCACGCTCGGCGGCGTCAAGGGCCTGACGGAGCAGGTGGAGCACACGCTCGCGCTGGTCAATATGACCCGCCGCGCCGACACGCCCGTCTCCGAGCTCGCCTATGGCGAAAAGCGCAGGCTGGAGATCGGGCTCGCGCTGGCGACGTCTCCGCGCCTCTTGCTGCTCGACGAGCCGCTCGCCGGCATGAGCCCGCGCGAGCGCGTCGAGACGGTCAAGCTGCTCAAATCGATAGCGCGCGGCCGAACCATGATCATCATCGACCACGACATGGATTCGCTGTTCGAGCTGGTCGAGCGGGTGACAGTGCTGCAGGAGGGCCGCGTGCTCGTCTCCGGCACGCCCGAGGAAATCAGGACAAACGCCGCAGTGCAGGAAGCCTATCTCGGCGGCGTGCACGGAGAGATGGCCGCATGAGCCTGATCGAGGTCAATGGCCTGAACAGCTATTACGGGGATTCCCACATCCTGTTCGACGTGACCATGCGCGTCGAACGTCACGAGGTCGTGGCGCTGCTCGGCCGCAACGGCGCCGGCAAGAGCACGACACTGAAGAGCCTGATGGGCGTTGTAACGCCGCGTAGCGGCACCGTGAAGTTCGACGGCACCGATATCGCCGGCCGCCGGAGCCACAAGATCGCGCAAGCCGGCATGCAGCTCGTGCACGAGGAGCGCCGCATCTTCGGCAGCCTGTCGGTGGAGGAGAACATCTTGCTTGCCGGCATCACCGCGCCAAAACGCTGGCCGCTCGGCCGCATTTACGAGATGTTTCCGCGGCTGAAGGAGCGGCGCAGCAACCGCGGCACCGAGCTCTCCGGCGGCGAACAGCAGATGCTGGCGATCGCGCGGGCGTTGGTCCGCGATCCCAAGATCGTGCTGCTGGACGAGCCATTTGAGGGTCTCGCCCCCGTCATCGTCCACGATCTCGTCAAGGCCTGCCGCGAGCTCGCGGCCGCCGGCCAGACCATCGTGCTGGTCGAGCAGAACCTGGCGGCGACACTGGCGCTGGCGAGCAGGATCTACATCATCAACAACGGCCATATCGTGCACGAGGGCCCGGCGCAGGAGCTCAAGGCCCAGCCTGAGCTGCTGCAGCGCTACTTAGGCGTCTAGTTGCTCCCATCGGCGGTGCTGGACCAGACGCTGTCTAGAGCTGACGCAACGTCGGACAAATGTCCAAGATGAAAGGAACCATATAATGAATTACATCGCGACAAGGACAATGACCTGGTTGCTCGCTGCGTGCGTGGCAGCGACGACGGCAGCACACGCTGCAGAAAACAAGGTCGTGATCGGCGATATCGACGACATGTCGGGACTCTATGCGGACGTGATCGGCCCCGGTGGCGTCGAGGCTGCGAAGATGGCAATTGATGATTTCGGCGGCAGCGTGCTCGGCAACAAGATCGAGTTCATGGTGTCCGATCACCAGAACAAGCCCGACGTCGGTGCCCAAAAGTTCCGTGAATGGGCGGATCGCGACGGCGTTACGATGATTCTCGGCGGATCGAACACGGGAGTCAGCCTGGCGATGAACAATGTCGCCGTGGAAAAGAAGATTCCTTTCATTGCCATCGGCGCGGCCGGCGCGTCACTGACCGGCAAGGACTGCACACCCTATACCGTGCATTACGTCTACGACACGACGGCCCTCGGCAACGGTACCGCCAAGACCATGGTGAAACAGGGCGGCAAGACCTGGTTCTTTCTCACGGCCGACTACGCCTTCGGCACCCAGTTGCAGGACTCCGCCTCGAAAGTAGTCGAGGCCAATGGCGGCAAGGTGATCGGCGCCGTGCGCGTTCCGCTCTCCACATCGGATTTTTCGAGCTATCTGCTCCAGGCGCAAAATGCCGGCGCACAGGTGCTTGGACTCGCCAATGCCGGCAACGATTTCACCAATTCGATCAAGGCTGCCGACGAGTTCGGCATCGCCAAGACGATGAAGCCTGCCGCATTGCTCGCCTTCATCAGCGACATTCACAGCCTCGGCCTCAAGACTGCACACGGCCTCTATCTCACTACTGCCTGGTATTGGGATCTCAACGACAAGACCCGCACCTTCGCCAAGCGCTATTATGAAAAGACCAAGCGTGAGCCGACAATGAATCAGGCGGGCTATTATTCGGCGACTATGACCTACCTCAAAGCCGTCAAAGCCGCCGGCTCGACCAATTCAGAGAAGGTGATGGCCGAGCTCAAGAAGATGAAGATTGATGACGTGTTCACCGGCAACGGCAAGATCCGCGCCGATGGCCTGATGGAGCACGAGATGTATATCATGCAAGTAAAGAAGCCCGAGGAGTCCAAACAGCCCTGGGATTATTACAAGCTGGTCCAGACTATGTCGGGCGAAGAGGCCTTCGGGAAGTTGTCCGAATCAGCTTGCCCCTTGGTTACGCACTGATAGCCACACGGTCGACTTGAAAAGATGCTTGCTCAAACGTGAGCATCCACGATGCGCCAATCTCTTGCGAACTGCTTTCCCGGAGCACCTTGAGCATAGGCGTTTCCAGAGACGCAATCAGAGCGGCCAGCTTCAGATCGAGGACGCTCTGTCGGACACGGGTTGGCGGAGCAGGCTTGCTGCCGATCCAAGCCCATCGTCGAGTGCACGAGAACGGTGGTATTGGTCCAGTGGTCGCCTCCAATGTAGCCCCTTGTAGCCCTGAGGGTCCCGTTTCGGGAAGAAAGGAAACCAGTCGGGCTACATTTTGGAGCTAAGCCATTGTAAACACTGGTGCCGGCTGAGGGGATTGAACCCCCGACCTTCGGTTTACAAAACCGCTGCTCTACCGCTGAGCTAAGCCGGCGACGCCTCGAGAAAGGCAGGCGGAGGGCCGGCATGCGCCGGGCTGCGCGCCCGCGCGTCGCAATACCAGACTTGATCGGAAAGTGCCAGAACCGAGCGCGATCCCGCGGGCACGAAACAGGCGGCTCTGGGCCGCCTGTCCGCTGCCTGAACGGCTTGGCTTACTGGCAGATATGCCGGCGGCCGTCGTCACCCTTGAACCAGGTGCCGGGCGTGCAGACGAACCCGTTGCGCTGGGCATAGGTGCGGGTGTCCCAACCGCGATTGTCGTAGGCGTAACTGTTGTCCATGGCGCGGAACGGGGCTGTTGCAATCGCGCCGGCGGTCCCGATCGCGGCGCCCGCGACATCGCCCGCAACGTCGGTCGGCCAGAAGCCGGTGTGAGTCCTGTTCCAGTCGCCATTGCTCTGTCGGTAGCTCACCCGGTGATGGCGATATCCGTGGCGTCCGAGATTCTGGCAGGAGGGATCGGTGGATTGCACCGAGCAGCGCTCGGGATTGGTGACGACCGATTGCGCCATCGCGGAGCCGGTCACCATGGTTGCTGCAATCGCCGTCGCGCCGAGGAGTTTCGTGATCGTCATTAGTTGTCTCCCTTCGAATTGACGGGGAGCTAAATGTCGTGCCGCAGCGGTCGTTCCGAAGCAGCAGGCTGATTTTCCGCAAACGTCGGTCAAACGCACGTGAGTGAATGGAACAAGGTCTGCCGCCGTTAACACTTCGCTAGTGCGCGTCGCAGCATTTGAGCAGCGCGAGATCCTTACGCGTTAGGCTTACCTGAATTTGCTCAACTGGCCTTAACCCTCTCTGCGTCGCGATCGGATAGTTTGCGGGCCGGATAACCGGGGCTCTTCCATGCGCGCATCTGCGCTCGCAATCTTTCTGATCGGACTGCCCGCGACGGCCTTTGCCGGCGGCGGCTTCGATCTCGTCGTGCCGGGCCGTCCCGGCGTGCCCATCATCATCAACAACATCGATGCGTCCTACGCCGTGGTCGAAGGCGTCTGGGGCCTTGGCAAGAACGTCCAGGTGCAGCCCACGATCTATGGCGGGGTGTACGTCCCGGAACGGCAGCCCTCCGATGTCGGCCATTATTATCCGAGCCTGGGCTTGCAGCCCGGCTACGGCCGCCTCGAGGTCGAGCCGCCGGCGAACCGCAAATTGCCGAAGCCGGCGGACAGCTACCACCAGAGCTGGGGCGCATCGTCCGCGCCGCTGCCGCCGCAAATGGATGTGCCGGTCAACCCGCCGCCGGTGATCCTGGCGCCCGAGATCAACGACTATCCGCGACCACCACGGCCCCGGCCGCGCACAGGAATGCCCGGCAGGCCGCCGGGCTAAAGAAACGTCGGAATCCAACAAGACGGACATCAACAGGAGAGAGTAATGCGTCAGATGATTTCGGGACTGGTCGCGGCGGCTGCCGTGATGTTTGCGGGCGCTGCGCCCGCCATGGCCTGCGGCTTCAGCCCGTGCCAGCCAATTGCGCCGGTCTATTCCGGCTGCAACACCGGTTGCGGTGGTTATGGCTACGGCGCTGCTTACGGTTATGGCTATGAGCGCCTCGCCCAGCCGACCTCGCAGTACTACTACGTCAACCAGGGTCCGACCTACACCGGTCCGGGCGCCTTCGCGCCGTATCCGACCTACCAGGAAGACGCGGTCGTCGCCCCCGCCAATTATGGCTACGGCTATGGCTATCGCGCGGCTGCCGTCGAAGCGCCGGCTGCCTATCCCTATCGCCGCCCGTACTACCGTCCGTATCGCTACGGCTACGGCCCGCGCTACGGCTATCTGCCGCGTCCGCATTACGGCTATGGTCCGCGCTATGGCTACGCCCATCGCTATCAGCCGTACTATGGCGGCCATCGCGTGCTGCGGCGCTATTACTGATCTCTGATCGGCTGAGCCAAAGAAGCGCCCGTTCGCTCAGCGGACGGGCGCTTTGCCTTGTCTCCAAAACAACCCCATGCACAGTAGCCGCGGACAGCGCGATCAATGGGTTACGCGCCAGTAAAAATCATTCGAGCGTAGCCCGGATGGAGCGCAGCGAAATCCGGGATTCTGGTGCGACGGTCCCGGATTGCGCTGCGCTCCATCCGGGCTACGAATCTTAAGAAAAAACGAAATGCTGTTGATCCGTCGGGCAAAACAGGTGTATTATGGCATCGTCGGAATGTGCGCCTAGCGCTTCATCAAGCCAAGCCTGACAGCACCGACATAGAGCGAGAGCACCGCGGCATTCGAGACGTTGAGGCTCTTGATCTCCCCGGGCATGTCGAGCCGCGCCACCACGCTGCAGGTCTCGCGCGTCAATTGCCTGAGGCCCTTGCCTTCGGCGCCGAGCACCAGGGCGAGCGGCTCGCGCAATGCCACGTCCGAGAGATCCTCGCTGCCCTCGCTGTCGAGGCCAACGGTCTGGAAGCCGCGCTCGTTCAGAGCGGTCAGCGCACGCGCGAGGTTTTGCACTGTTACCATGGGCACCAGCTCCAGCGCGCCGGAGGCGGCCTTGGCCAGCACGCCGGTTGCTTCCGGACTGTGACGGGCGGTGGTCACGATCGCCTTCACCGCGAACGCCGCGGCCGAGCGCAGGATGGCGCCGACATTGTGCGGATCGGTGATCTGGTCGAGCACCAGCACCATGCCTTCCTGCTTCAGGGTCTCGATGTCGGGCGAGGGCAGGGGATCGGCCGCGGCGAGCAGCCCCTGATGCACGGCGTCGGGCGAGAGCAGGCGGTCGATCTCCTGGGGACGGACGATCTCGGGCGTGACCGGGCTCGCGATGTTTTCATCGGCCAGGCGCCGCGCGGCGTTCTCGGTCAGCGTCAGCTTGCGGATCCGCCGCTGCGGGTTGGCGAGGGCCATGGTGACGGTGTGCCAGCCATAGAGGATGACGGGGCCGTCGGGGTGCGAATCGCGTTCGCGCCAGGCCGGCCGGCCAGCCGATTTTCCTGTTCTGTTGAAGGGTTTAGCCCCGCCGCGGGGCCCCCTCGGAGCAAATTTTTTGTCCTTCATGGGCTCGCTTGTGTCACGGGTGCCGGAATATGGCAATTTGGGTGGCTCCAAGGGCGATTTTAGCTGTTCGCCTCGGTTGACTTTGCCCCACAGCTTCGCCCATAAACGCGCCCGGTCGCGCCCCCATCCGGGCTGTCGCGGCCTTCACGTTCCATGGCCGTTTTCGGTCCGCCGGCAAGGTCCGGCCCGATTGTGCTGCCGTCGAGCGGGGGAGTGTCCCGAGTGGCAAAGGGAGCTGACTGTAAATCAGCCGCCTCATGGCTTCGCAGGTTCGAGTCCTGCCTCCCCCACCATCCTGCTTCGCGCTAACGCGCTACGCAGGATTTGCAGCCTTCCACTGCGCGAAGCAGGATGCCCTCCGAAGCCTTGGCGTCGGATCAGGACAAGAGTCGGGTTCGGGCCACGCGTTCGCGAAGAAGAGTCTCTGGTGAGCGTAAGCGAAGACGAACTTTCCGCCACCCCATCATCTCCCTGAGCATCGGCATCACCTTCCGCGCGTAAAGCGCGATACTCTTCATCAGCTTCTCGTGCGGCAGCGGTCCCGCCGAGTATTTCAATTGAAACCGCGCAAGGCCGAATGTCTTGGCCGGCTTGTGGTGCTGTCGCGCAGCAGACTCTCGATCCACTCCCGGCAGAGACGGCGATCGCCTCGATGATTTTCTAGCGCTTACCTAAGGTAGCGATCATTGCGGTCTGCCCGCATGTTGATCACTGGCTGCAGCCCGACATTCATTACACTGGAAATAGTGGGCCATGTGTGAGCTAGCCGACACGCATTGATGTCCGGCGCTCCTAACATTCCGGACGGTCAACATGCGGAGTGACGATACGAGAAAGGTGATCAGTCATGCCAACCAGAGAGCAGCTCGCCCACATTAGCCCCGTCGATGGCGACGGCGCATCTATCGTTCAGAACGACGACGGTTCGGTCACGACATCCTGGCCTGACGGTACCGTCCGCGTCGACGAATCCGACGGAAGGGCAATGGTCACTTTCCCTGACTTCGCGGTTCTCAATATCGAGACCGACGGAACCATGACCCTCAACGACGTTAATGGCAATCCGCTGGACGTTACTACGGGAGCGCCGCTGTCCGGCTCATCCGATGATCCTCCCACACCACCGCCGACGACAGTCGAAGAGCTCAGCGAAGTCCTCGAGGGGGTGAGTGCAATCCGCGACCTGGCAGCAGCCAAGGGCATCCTGCGCGCGTTCGGGGTCGCCGCCGTGGTCGACAAGCAGTATGGCGCGCTGTTCGAGCTTGCATCCGCTTTCGGCGAGGCGCTCAAGGGCGAACTGTCGCCAACCAGCTGGTTCATCCAGCCGGTGAAGATGCTGCTCGCGGTGATCAAAGCCCTCCAGACGGAAGAGCGCGGAGCGGCCATGCGGTCATGGTGCTACACCGTGGCCTATGACGCGATGGCCATGGGAGTCCCTCCGGAGCCGAATTTTTCCGGCAGCCTCCAGGGTGCCGACCAGGACGCGTTGGACAAGCAGTGGTGGGATGACGCCCGCAAGCAGGCCCAGGACCAGCTCGCCGACGGGCAGAGCGGGATCGCCCTTCGCAACCGGGTGACGCTGCTGATTGCCAAATGCAGCGGAGATCCCGCGACCGCGGTCACCGAATTGTGGGCAGCAGCGTGCAGGCAATCGGGTGACGACGGCAACGCCGGTCTGCTCGCCGCATATCCCAATCTATCCTGGCCGCAGCCGACCGGCGCCTGACCGGATTGCCGTGCAGTAAATACCGAGCCTTCACGCACGCATTTGTTTTCGCCTACTCATATTTCATAGGAGCTTGATATGGCCGATTTTATTTCCGGCGTCGGACCGCTGTTTGGCCCCGATTTCGTTGTGGTCACGGTCAACGATGAGACAGGAACGAGATTTGATGTCCAGGTCTATCCTGATGCGCACAATCCCGAGCTGAGGCAAGCCGGGTTGCCCACCCAGTACTACTTCCAGCCTGCCCAGGTCTTCCTGGCGCGCAAGCAGAGCTCGCCGCAAGACTTTGATTTCGAGATGACTCTCTTCAAAGGTCTCGGTTCGGAGGAAGCCAACATAACTCCTGAAGAGCTCGCCGGCGCCTCAACCGAGATAGGCGGTGGCTTTTGCACGTTCTCCACCACGTTCGCGATCCCGCCGAGCGTGATCGAAGGTGTCATCGCCAAACTGAAGAGCCGCGAGCACCCCGCGCCGATCCCGCGGTTGGGTCGCTTCTTCAATCATCAATCGGGTGACCCCGACCCCGGGCTGGGCATCGTGCCCATCACCAACAGCACCGTGGTGTGCGCGGTGCAAGACCCCAGCGTCACCGGCGGCAAGATCCTGATGACCGCTCAGTACAGCCAGAAGGGCAGCATCGAGCAACACGGCATAAGCACTTTTCTCATCTCCTGCAATCTGTTCGCCGCGGGTGAGATCGCCTCAGCGCTCAAGGCGGGCGCCTCGCCGCCATTCACCGTCACCAACATCCTCAAGGAGGCGTTCTACGTCAACGCCGTGACGGTCGAGGTCAATGTCGACGTCGACAAGGTCTATGACTCGTTCTCCTTCGCGGTCCAGGCGGGCGGCTTCCTCGGCGTCGACGAAATTTCCGCCAGCGCGGCCTGGTCCTCGTGCATCACCTCAGGAGGTGTGACAACGCACATCACCCAGAACGGATCCGTTCTCGATGCCTCCACGGCGAAGTGGGTCAACGAGAATGTCGACGCCATGAAGAAGACCGCGATGGATCTGGTCAAGCAGGAGATCTTCGACTGGGACCCGTCCAAGGCCGACTCCAAGGCCGCGACGTCGGGGCGCGGCTGGTTCAGCGAAGTCTTCGGCGGTGCTGCGGTGTCACTGAAGTCTGATCATGAGCGACGTGGTGTGCATTTCCAACAGACGCTGATCCTCGACGAGACCATCTCGGTCGAAACCGCAGTGACGGGAGACCTCAACGACCTGCTGCCGGCGGTGCGCGCCAACCTCAACAAGTACCTGTTCGTCATTGATATCGGCGAATTCTTCAAGAAAGTTCAGGTGGTCGGCACCTGCGCGGTGAACTTTGGCGAAAAGCTGCCGGATGGTACCGACCTGCGGGACCCGCTCGTCGCTGTTGAGCTCGAAGCCGGTTACCCCGACTTTTCCAGTCCGGTCGAGAATGGGCAAGTCAATCTGCGGATGCTGAACCAGGGCCAGCACTATGTGCAGGGACAAAGCGTTCCCAAGGGGGCCTGTTTCGCCGGCGATTTGGAAGGCTGAGAACAGCAGCGATTTCGTGAACTATTCTTTCCTGCGTCTGGACAACCCGGTGCAAGGTTGGCCGAAGGACCAAGTCAAACTGCGTCGCAAACTTGTCTTCGATGGACTTGACCCCCGGGTGAACCTTTCCCCGTCGATCGCCCCGCACGATCCGGCCATAGCCGAGATCGAAGAGCTCACCACCGATCATGGACCGATTCTCACCGCTGCGGCAGTCGGATATGTGTTCGTCCGGTTTGCGGTTACGCCGCTCAAGCTTCCGCCGAACGTCAGCGTCACGATCACGCCGAAGATCGGCAACGATACCTACCCGGAGATCGTGGTGACGAAGGCGAATGTGACCAACGCCATCTGGGAGGTATTCTCGGACAAATACATCCAGGAGACCAAATTTACGTACACGATGACGGTCGAGGTCGATGGTCCCAATTTCACCGATGACCCGGTGATCTACTCGACGCCCGAGCCTGTTTCGGTGGCGATCCCACAAGGACACATCAAGTACTTCCCGCAGCTGAAGACGCCGTTGCCGAGCGCGCCCGCTGACAAGAAGGCCCTTATCGAGGCCTATGTGAAAGCGGCCCAGACCGCACCCGCGTGACCGGCTCTGCCCCTGGGCATGGCGCGTCATGCCTGCGCTGTCGTCAGCTTGGGAGGATGCCGTGGAAGAAGAGATCAACATAGCCTTCGACATGTTCCTGGCCGCAAGGCAGGCGCCATGGATCGTAAGGCGCAACGGCACCGCCCTCGCTGATGCGGGTGGCATAAAATTGCCGGCGGGAGCAATGGATCTGCCGCGGCTGGACGAGGTGTTTCCGGCTAATCTGCTGTCGGCGGACAGGCAGAGAGGCTGGTTCTTGCCGGATTTCAAGCTGGTCGACGCGGACCCGGCGTTTCGCTTTGATGTGGTTCAGCAAGCAGGCGAAGTCACCCCCGATGGCAAGCCGGTCAATCAGGCGACGCTGGCACTTTCGTTCCGGACTGAAATTCCCGCCAACGTCAAGCATGTGCTGACGAGCCCGGACGCCCCGGCGCGCGTGACGATCGTGCCTGACCCGCATCCCGCCGCGACTCTGTCGGTGCCGGTCACGGCTCAGGACGGCTCGGTGCACCCGCTGACCATGCAAGGCGCCGTGACGCCTCAATCCGACGGCACTTACCTGGCGACATTTGCTCTGTCACAGGGCGCCGTAGAGGCGGCCTACGAGCGGCTGACCGATCTCGGCGGCGCGACACTCGAACTGTCTTTGAACTACAGCGCCTGGCAAACGGTGTTCGCCGTCATTCCCGACGTCGGGTTTCCGCATCCGACCCCATTGTTCCATGGCTGGCACTTCCAGGCATTCGGCGACGGAACCTCGCCAGTGATCGAGCAGCTCAATGTCTTCCCCGGCGGCTATCATTTTTTTCCGGTGACGGCGAACTATCCTCCATCCCCGCCAACGCGGTCACTGCCGCTGGGTCTGTCCTTCGCGACCGATGCCTATCGCGCACGGTTCAGGATCACGACGCGAGACGGCCACACCCGGCCCATCATCGACGCCGGCGATCTCAGCGAATTCGCCACCGTCCGCTCGGAATATCGCGAGCTCACCTCGCTGGGAGATGTCCAGGCGCAATATCCGTCGCTTCGGCGGCTCTATCTTGGCCAGGTCAGCGGCACCGTCGTCGCGCTGCCGATGAACTACGGTATCGTGCACGGAGCCACGGGCCTTGCCGCCAAATGCGATTCCATCATCGATCCATCGAGCAATCTCACCGGCAGCCGCTTCCACTTCACCTTCACCGTTGCTCCGGTGGTGGACCCGATTGATTGGGCCAGGCTCGCGGCCGCGCTGCCGGGTGCGCCCGAGGCCGCAGGGCGCGGCTTGCGGTTGACCTTGCCGGATGGACTGGACCCGCGCCATCCGTCAATGCTCAATGGATTTCCCTCGGCGACGGCAGCGTTCGCCGACGGAATCACCCCGCACACCGTCAGGGTCTCGGTCGACATCGCCGATGACCAGGCCACACCTGCACTCACGAATGTCAGTCTGTTCCTGGCCGAACTCGAAACGGCCGGGGAGGCACCCCTGTTCGCGAACATGGCCGTCCGTCTCGACGATTTTTTCAACCAGCCGGTTCAGACCCAGGCGACGCTGAACCTGCACCAGACTGCCGGCTCCGACGATCTCACCTCCGTTATCATGCCTGGATCGCCGCCCACTGCCGTGGTCACCAACAAGGGCCGGTTCGATCTCACCCTGCAGCGATTTGCGCTGTTGCCCCAGCTTGGTGTCACCGCACTCAACGACAAGGTCCTTGCGACGGGCCAGTCGACCACGTTGAGCGCAGACGCAACTGGCGCCACCTCCGTCGCAGTCGTCCGCTCCCTCGTCGTGCCCGATCCGATTCCCAGGAAGGCGATGCTCGAGTTCATCTCGTTCAATACTCAAACCGTGCAGCAGGTCCAGCATCCCCTCACTGTTCACGCTGCGATCAACTTCGCCGCAGCCGGGATCACTGCCATCGACGTGGCGTTCAGCCTTGCCGAAGCGCCTGCTCTGCCTGTGCCACGGCTGACCCTGACTGCCTCGCACACGATAGACTTCGTCAACGTGTTGATCCCTGTCGGCTCCGCCATCACCGGCCTCGAGACGACAGTCACGCTGGATATCACCACGTCCAGCAGCCAACGCACCGTCACCGTCACCCACGATTTCGTCGACGAGCCCACCCTGACCATCACCAACAATACGATCGCGTGAGGCGATTCGGACTGAGTTGCGCCGAACCCGGCGTTCTAAAGGAGGCAGATCATGACGGACGACGTTCTTCCGGCTGGCCCGATTTTCGGTCCCGACTTCGTTGCGATCAGCCTCGACGATGGCCGTGGTGCCAGGCTCGATGTTCCGATCTATCCGGACGCCAACAATGTTCAGCTGAGGGACGCAGGCCTGGCCGCCATATCCTATTTTCAGCCTGCAAGGGTCTTCCTGGCCAGTCGACCAGGCTCGGGTCGCCCTGACTTCTCCATGAGAGCCATGGTCAAGCGCAGCAGCGTTGCCGGTGCTCCCCAGGTCGAATTCGTTGGTGGATCATGCACTTTCAGCACCACTTTCGCGCTCGGTGACGCCATGCTCAATTCGATTCTGGCGGAGCTCATGTCGCATCGTCAGGTGCCGCCGCCCGACAGGATTGCTGCGCTCTTCAACCACGAGAGCGCCGACCCCGATCCAGAGCTGCGCATGGTCCCCATTTTGCACAACACCGTCTCATGCACGGTCCCGCGGCCTGAGCCCGGTTCGGCCTTCCTGACCGTTCAACCCAGCCAGATCGGAAGTATCGAAATGCACGCGCGCACCACCTTTCTGGTGTCTTGCAACGCGGCGGCTACGGAGGAAATTGTCGGCAATCTCAGGAACGGATCCTCGCCACCGTTTGTCGTGACCAACACGCTCACCCAACAATTCAGCACAGGCGGAGCCGAGCTGTCAGTGGAGATCGTTCTTGATGCGGCAAAGCTTCATGACGCATTCGCGTCTGCTCTGCCACAGGGCGATTCGCGCGCGATAGCAGGGGCCATCCCGAATACGGCTTACAGCACGGGCCTCGGCAATGGTGCGGTCGTCACTCACATCACCGAAGGCGACAGCCGAAGCGTGGATCCGAGCTTGAAAGCCTGGATCGAATTGAGCAACCCCGTCAAGAGCGCTGCGATCGCCGCAGCAAAGGAGCAACTGTTCGATGTCGGTCCTGAGGTGCCGGCTCCAGCCGATTCCGGTTGGTGGAACGACGTGTTCGGAGGGGCCACGGCCTCGTTGAAGCCAACGCGTCCCCCGGCGGGAACGACCGTCTCACAGACCGTCGCGCTCAGTGGTCCCATTTCCACCGAGCAGACCGTCGTGGGCCAGTTCGAGTCGCTGGCCGCCGCGGCGAAGGCCAGCATCGATACCTATCTCACGGTCATCGATATGGGCGGGTTCGGGTGATACGGTGGTCCGGGGTGACCTATCGCAAAGGACTACCCCATCATCTCCCTGACCATCGGGACCACCTTGCGCCCGTAGAGCTCGATGCTTCGCATCAACTTCTCGTGCGGCAGAGGTCCCGCCGAGTACTTCAACTGAAACCGCGCGAGGCCGAGCGTCCTGGCCGTCTTCGCGATCTTGCGTGCCACCGTTTCCGGTGAGCCGACATAGAGCGAGCCGTGCTCGGCCTCGCTGACGAACTCGTCGCTAGACATCGGCGGCCAGCCGCGCTCGCGGCCGATGCGGTCGCGCATGGCCTTGTAGTCAAGCCAGAGCTCTTCGCGCGCCTGCTCGTCGGTTTCGGCGACATAGCCGGGTGAATGCACGCCGATCTGCTGCGCAGGCCGGCCGAATTCCTTGAAGGCACGGTGATAGAGATCGACATAGGGCGCGAAGCGCTCGGGATCGCCGCCGATGATGGCAAGCATCAGGGGCAGATCGTAATGCGCGGCGCGCACCACCGATTTCGGACTGCCGCCGACGCCGATCCAGGTTTTGAGCTGGCCGTTCTCGACCGGTGGATAGACCAGCTGGTCCTTCAGCGGCGGGCGCAGTTTGCCCTGCCATGTCACCGGCTGCTGCGACAGCAGGGCCGCGAACAGATCGAGCTTCTCCTCGAACAGCTCCTCGTATTTGCGCAGGTCGAAGCCGAACAGTGGGAAGGATTCGGTAAACGAGCCGCGGCCGAGGATGACCTCGGCGCGTCCGCTCGAAAGTGCATCGAGCGTCGCAAAGCGCTGGAACACGCGGATGGGATCGTCCGAGCTCAGCACCGTCACGGCCGAGCCGAGATGGATGCGCCTGGTGCGCGAGGCGATCGCGGCCAGCACGGTCTCGGGCGATGAGATCGCAAAGTCAGACCGGTGGTGCTCGCCGAGACCGATGAAGTCGAGGCCGAGTTCGTCGGCCAGCACCGCCTCGTCGACGAGATTGCGGATGACCTGCGCGTGCGGGAGCATGTTGCCGGCGGCATCCTTGGTGACGTCGCCAAAGGTATCCAGTCCGAATTCGAGCGGTGCGGTCATCGATCAGGTCTCTGCGGGGAATGCCGGACAGTTAAGTGCCGGGCGTCGAACCACAAGCGCGCTTTCGGAAATGCTCGGTTTCCGTTTGGTTGGCTTACCGCCACATCCCCCGCATCCGCGCGCCGATGTCGATCTTCGGTCCTTGCGATGTAGCGCGCGGGCCAGCCGCGGCGGCCTTCGGCCAGGCCGCGCGCTCGAACAGATAGACCAGCTGCTCCGGGATGAAGCGGGTGCGCGAGGCATAGACGTGGCGGTCGCCCTTGGCGGCCTGGCCGTGCACGAAGAAGCGCTGCGGCACGACGAGATGTAGATCGTCCTTGGCGCGCGTCATCGCGACATAGAGCAGGCGGCGCTCCTCCTCCAGCTCGGCCGAGGTGCCGGCGCCGAGATCGGAGGGCATGCAGCCGTCGACGACGTTGAGCACGAACACGGACTTCCACTCCTGGCCCTTGGCCGAGTGGATCGTGGAGAGGATCAGATAATCCTCGTCGCGCAGGGGCGGCCCGGATTTGTCGCTGGTCGCATCCGGCGGATCGAGCGTGAGCTCGGTCAGAAATTTCTCGCGCGAGGAATAGCCGCTCGCGATCTGCTCGAGCTGCATCAGATCGGCGCGGCGCGTCTCGGAATCCTCATGGATGCGATCGAGATGCGGCTCGTACCAGAGACGCACGCGCTCGAGATCCACAGGCCATTCCGAGTAGCGCAAATTCTCGACCGTGCGGACGAAGCTGGTCCAGTCATCGCCGGTGCGCGCCGGCACCGGGAGATGGGCGAGCGCGTGCAGCGGGTCCATACTCTCTGCCATCTGGTCGAGCACGCGCTGCGCGGTAGCGGGGCCGATTCCAGGCAATAGATGCAGGATGCGGAAACCCGCGACGCGATCGCGCGGGTTCTCGGCAAAGCGCAGCAAGGCCAGCACGTCCTTGACATGCGCGGCGTCGAGGAATTTCAGCCCGCCGAACTTCACAAACGGAATGTTGCGGCGGGTCAGCTCGATCTCCAGCGGACCCGAATGCGAGGAGGTGCGAAACAGCACCGCCTGGTGCTTGAGCAGCGCGCCTTGCTCGCGATTGGCCAGCACCTGCTCGACGATGTAGCGGGCCTGGTCAGTCTCGTCATGCACGGTGACGAGCTGCGGTCTTTGGGTGGAGGTGCGATCGGTCCAGAGGTTCTTGGTGAAGCGCTCGCGGGCAAGGCCGATGACGCCGTTGGCCGCCGCCAGCACCGCTTGCGTCGAGCGGTAATTGCGGTCGAGCGTGATCGTCTCGGCGCGCGGCGAGAAGCTCTGCGGAAAATCCAGGATATTGCGCACGGTGGCGGCGCGGAATGAATAGATCGACTGCGCATCGTCGCCGACGACGGTGAGCCCGCGTCCATCAGGCTTCAGGGCCAAAAGGATCGAGGACTGCAGGCGATTGGTGTCCTGATATTCGTCGACCAGCACATGATCGAAGCGGCCGCCGATCTCTTCTGCAATGAGCGCATCGCTCATCATCTGCGACCAGTAGAGCAGGAGGTCGTCGTAATCGAGCACGTGCTGGGCCTGCTTGGCCTCGACGTAAGCCGCAAACAGCCCCTTCAGCTCGGCCGCCCAGCCCGTGCACCAGGGATAGTGCTGACCGAGCACCTTCTCGATCTCCATCTCGGCATTGACGCAGTGCGAGTAGATCGACAGGCAGGTGCCCTTGGCTGGAAAGCGGCTCTCGGTCTTCGACAGCCCGCGCTCGTGCCGGACCAGATTCATCAGGTCGGCGGAATCCTCGCGGTCGTGGATGGTGAAGGCGGGATCGACGCCGATGCGCTCGGCATATTCGCGTAGGAGACGCGCGCCGATGCCGTGGAAGGTGCCGGCCCAGGTCAGCGCATCGCGCATGATCGCGGCATTGTTCTCACCCAGCACCTTGCGCGCGATGCGCTCGACGCGGCCGGCCATCTCGGCGGCGGCGCGGCGGGAGAACGTCATCAGCAGGATGCGGCGCGGATCGGCGCCGGCGACGATCAGATGCGCGACGCGGTGGGCCAGCGTATTGGTCTTGCCGGAACCGGCGCCGGCAATGACGAGCAGCGGCGCGCCCACGGTCGTGCCGTCGGCCACGCCATGCTCCACGGCGCGGCGCTGCTCCGCATTGAGGGTGTCCAGATATGACGTCACGAATCGCCCCGATGAAGCGGTCAGAATCAACGATCCCCGCGCGAATCGCAATGCGGCTGGACGCGAGTGGCGCGAGGATTTAGGGGAGAGGGCAGCTCAAGTTCCAATCCGAGGGATTGCAGACATGGCCGAATCCCGGCCCCGCATGGATACGCCGACGTCCGGCAAGTCGTGATGGCGCTTCTGTCCATCATCCCCCAGTTGCTGTCGCGCCGAACCCATCGGCCGGCACGTAAAGCTTGACGGGCCGGATCTCGTAAACCGCGCTCGGATTGACCTCACGCAGCTTCCGTGCAGCCGCGATCGCCTCTTCATCCGTGTCGTAGTTGACGAGGTGGAAGCCCAGAAGCTGCTCCTTGGTCTCGGCAAACGGGCCGTCCAGCACGATGCCGGCACCGGGGCCGCGCAAGGTGCGGGCCTTTTTGGTGTCATCGAGACGAGCGGCCGGCCCGAGATGTCCGCTGGCCCGCAGGGGCGCCTGAACCTCGATGACCTTGGCCACGACGGCGGCGTCCTGCTGCGGCGTCCAGGACAACATCTCATCTTCCACGTGATAGGCCAGGATCGCGTAAAGCATTGTTACCTCGCTCGTTCTTGGGGGCGCCGCCGGAAGGATGTAGCACCGCCGCCGATGCCGGCAATAGCGGTGCGCCAATATTGCGTCGCGGCGATGCTGACGAAACCATTCTGAAACCCGATTGCCGGCCGGTGGCGTGAACGCCGGCCAAAGGCGGGGCGACTGATGGCCACCAAGAGCAATCAAAGGGCTATCGGAGGCGGCAATGTCGGGTCAGACCATCAAGATCATCTGCGACGCGCGGCGGGCGGGGAAGTTGGAGCCGGCTGATCTGCACGACCAGGCAGGCCATCACCGCTATTACGGAAGCTCGGTCGAGAATGGCGGCGAGCGCATCGTCGAGAGCCGCCGCGGCAAACGCCCGTCCGTGCTCGCCATCTTCGGCTTCTGAATCGCGCTTTCAGCCGGCATCGTCAGGGCGCGCTCAGCACCTGCTTGACGAGGGCTTCGCGCAGCGCCGCCAACTCGCCGCTCGCCTCCATCTGCGCAATCACCTGTCCAACCTTCGGCACGAGGTCGCGGTGGCGTTCGTGCAGGTAATGGAAGATGCTGATACGCTCGAGCGGCGGCGAGAGTGGATAGATTCTTGCTTGCAGATTGAGCTTGCGGACCGCGGCCAGCCCGCTGAAGAGGTCGGTGACCACCACGTCGAAACGATCGGCATCGAGCATCGCGATCATATTCTCGAGGCCAGCTGTTGCCGTGACACGGTCCATGCCGCGCGTGCCGGCTTCCGACGAGCCGACGCCGCGGACGATGCCGATGCGGTAGTCCCGGATCGAATTCCAGCCGTCCACGACGAAATGGAGTTTGGTCGTGAACACGGACGGCTCGATGTAGTTGATCGCGGGCGTCACCTGCAGCAGCGTCGGATAGTCGCGCGACAGCGTTCCGATGCGCTGGATTTCGCCGTCGACCTCGCCGGCACTCGACAGCGCGAGCGCCCGCTTGCCGGGGACGTCGACAAATTCGAGCTTGATGTTCAGCTTGGCGTAGACGGAGCGAAGCATTTCGCCGCCGACATATTGATCCGGGATGTCGGCGATCCGGGCCAGCCGGATTACCGACTGCGCCTGGGCCGAGCCGGCTGCAAACAGCGACAGGCAGACGAAGATGATCCGCCACATGAGCGCGCCTCGGCCGTTTTGCTACCCTTGAGTTCCGATACGAGCGTGATCTACCGGAGATGGCGGTTGCGCGAAGCCAGAACGCTCACCGCTCGCCCGCCATGGGCGCGAATCCGGGATATCACCGATGACATTCTAGCACGCGAAGTGGTAGTTTGCGCTGGCATCCTGCTGCTGGGCGCAAGATATGACCCCGCCGACCTCAGATCGCCCAAGGGCCGACAGGATTGCTGCGCGCACCGCGTGCTGAGGGAGATCAAAATCGTAAAATCGCGTGCGGCTGCGATCGGCAGGCCGAAGAGGAGTGCCGCCATTTTCCGGGACGGGGTGCATGGGCAACGCAGGTAAAGAGAGTCCGGATCGCAGCCGCGCTGTCGCGCCGGCGGCGGCGAAGCAGGATTTGAGCGGCATCGGAGCTGCATTCGCGTCCCCGATGCTCGCGACCTTGTCGTCGCGGGCATTCAACTGGTCGCGCAGCGGTATCGGGCCACGCCTGCTTGCGGCCGTGCTGCTGTTCTCATCGCTCGTGACGCTGACCCTGACTGCGCTCCAGCTCTATCTGGACTACGATCGCGAAGTCGGCATGATCGAGACAAGGCTCGGGGAGATCGGTCGCAGCACCACCGGCAGCCTCGGCGAGAGTCTGTGGAGTCTCGACCAGAACCAGCTCAAGCTTCAGCTCGAAGGAATCCTGCGGCTGCCTGGTCTGCGCGCCGCCGAGGTCCGCGAGATCGCCGATCGGCCCAATCCTATCAGTGTCGCCGTCGGCGAACGAGGTCGCCGCTCGGTCGTCACGCGCGACTATCCTCTGACTTACATGGTTCAAGGGACCGCGCGCCCGATCGGCGTGCTCCATGTCGAGGCGACGCTCAGTGACGTCTATCAGCAATTGCTGAACCGGGCCCTCGTCATCCTGGCAAGTCAGGCGGCAAAGACGTTCCTTGTCTCGCTGTTCATCATCTATATGTTCCACCTTCTGGTGACGCGGCACCTGGTCGCCATCGCCGAGTCCGTCAGCAAATACAATCTGGCGCGGCCGCCTCCGCCATTGCATCTGGAGCGCCGGCCGCCTTCCGACCCCGACGAGCTGGACAAGGTGGTCGACGCATTCAATGCCATGTGCGCCAACCTCGGGCATGCCTATGACGAGCTGCGCGAGGCCAATGCTATCCTCGATCGTGACCTGAAGATCCGCCAGCGCGCCGAAGAGGATGCGCGCGCGAGCGAGCAGCGCTTTCGCGACTATGCCGAGACCGCCTCCGACTGGTTCTGGGAAACCGGACCGGATCACGTCTTCACCTACATCTCGGACCGGGCCGGTGCTTTCGGGATGGACCGCCAGGCCGTGATCGGCAAGCGACGTCCGGATGCCGCCTTCGAGCAGAACGCCGAATTGGAGAAATGGCGCGACCACATGGCGACGCTGGATCGTCACGAGCCGTTCCGGAAGTTCGAATATCGCGGCCGCGATGCGGCCGGGCGTCCGCGCTATTTCAGCGTCAACGGCCAGCCTGTGTTCGGCGACGACGGACGTTTCATGGGCTATCGCGGCTCGGCCACCGATCTCACCGCACAGCGCGAGGCCGAGGAGCGGCTTCGCCAGTCCCAGAAGATGGATGCGATCGGTCAGCTCACGGGTGGCGTCGCGCACGACTTCAACAACGTGCTGACGGTCATCACCGGGACCATCGAGATCATCCAGGAAGGGCTGGCGGACAAGCCCGAGCTCGCCGCGGTCGCCCAGCTCATCGACGACGCGGCCGCGCGCGGTGCCGAGATCACCTCGCAGCTCCTGACCTTCGCGCGGCGCCAGCCGCTGGAGCCGCGAGAGATCGATATCAACGCTCTCGTCGCCGAGACGGCGAAGCTGCTGCGGCCGACCCTCGGCGAGCATGTCGAGATCGTGATGCGTCTCGACGACGATGCGTGGCCGGCCATGGCCGATCCGTCGCAGCTTTCGTCGGCGATCGTCAATCTCGCCGTCAACGCGCGCGATGCAATGCCGGATGGCGGCAGGCTCACGCTCGAGACCGCAAACCGGGAATTCAACGGCACCGACAATGATGACGGCGAAGCCGGCGCTTACGTCATGATCGCGGTGGCCGACACCGGGCACGGCATTCCTGCCGAGATTCGCGAGCGCGTGTTCGAGCCGTTCTTCACCACCAAGGGCGTCGGTCGCGGCACCGGACTTGGGCTGAGCATGGTCTACGGCTTCGCCAAGCAGACCGGTGGCACCGTCACGATCGAGAGCGAGGAGGGACGCGGCACGGTGATCAGGCTGTTCCTGCCGCGATCGGCAGGCGATGCGACGGCGAGGACGGGGCCGGCGACGATGCCGGCGCCGACGCGTGGACACGAGACCATTCTCGTGGTCGAGGATGATCCGCTGGTGCAAGGCTACGTCATCGCCCAGCTCGGCAGCCTCGGCTATCGCACGCTGACGGCCAACGATGGCGCAACCGCGCTGGCGTTGGTCGACCGGGGCGCGAGTTTCGATCTTCTGTTTACGGATATCATCATGCCCGGCGGCATGAACGGGCGGGAATTGGCAGATGCCATCCAACTCCGCCTGCCGGACGTGCGGGTGCTCTACACCTCCGGCTATACCGACAACGCGATCGTCCACGGGGGGCAGCTCGATCCCGGCGTGGCGCTGCTGCGCAAGCCCTATCGAAAGGCCGACCTGTCGCGGAAGATCCGGGAGGTGCTCGGGGGCGAGCGCTCTGAGAAGGGCGCGAGGTCCGCGTAAATGGCCCGACAAAAGAAAAGGCGCGGCGGGGAAATCCCCGTCGCGCCCGATTTCTTGCTCGCTGGTCCAGGGCTGAGAGCGCCCCGATGCCAAGCCCTAGCTAGAGCCTAGCGGGCGATCCCAGCGAGGTGACAGCGCTTGGAAAAAGACACTGGATCACCTCCTTTCGTTGATTGCGGGAGCCCTCAATATAGGGTGGACGGCTGTACCTGTTAAGGGGCGGCGGTGCGGAACCGGCCCCTGTGCGCACGGGCGGAAAGCCGTCGAAAGCGCCCCCGCGGCAGTTGAGACCGCCGCCCGGCCGTGTTAGGGAGCGACTTACGCGGGTGTAGCTCAATGGTAGAGCAGCAGCCTTCCAAGCTGAATACGAGGGTTCGATTCCCTTCACCCGCTCCAACGCTTAGCCGGATTATGGCCTATAGTTTTACAGCCGGTTTTACAGTTTTTGTTCCGGCCTCGTTCATTTGCTCAATCAGCGCCTTGGTCAAGGCCGTGCGGTTGACGTACCGCCGAATGATTTTTTCAACGCTCTCTTCGTCCCAAGCCATGATCTCGGCGATCGATCGAATTGGGATGCCGGCGACATCAAGCAGGCCACGCATGGTTCGGATGACCATCCCCTGAAGATCGGAGACATCGAAAGCCGAACGGAGGCGAGCTATTCTACTTTTCTGATTTTCTTTTCGAGGTGCCCGTTTTTTTGGTCGTGAACCAGCTGGCTTAGCGATGTCTCATTGAGATGATGGAGCACTTCAGCCAACTTTGCTGTCTCCGGGTGGCCGGCGGCAAAGGTGTTGCCATAAATCTTGCGCAGTGTGCGAATGAGGGTGTTGCCGTGCTTCTTGCTGATCTCACCGTTCTTGTCACGGTGGCGGTCGTCGATGGACATCGCGCCCTCCCTTATATTTTGTGCTTGCTCGGGCAGCCTAACGTCATTAGGTCGGCGGCATGAACCCTAATGGTCCCGCAGACGAGTCGCAGAGTTACGGCAAAGAAATTGCCGTAGTCTCGCTCCTCTCAACCAAGGGTCGAGCATTAGGGCGTTCAGTCCCTTGGTGCGGCGCGCCAGCCGTATTCCTGGTGCGGAATCGTGGAGGTAATGTCGGCGTCTCTGCTGGTCGACAGGCGCCATGCTGCAACCCCGAAGCACAAAGTTAGGGTCAAGGTGACGGCAAGCAGAAGCATTGAGACGAACTGGCTCACGCGCGTGAGGCCCGCAAATTTGAGCTACTGGGAGCGAGCACGGCGGATCGATTCGAACAACACAGACAAGCTGACCTAGTCGCGGGATTTCCCCAGCGCAATGAGGCGGCGCGTCTGTTAGGTCTAGGATAAGGAGGCCCGGCCCGCGGCAGTAATGCTGTACTCGACTTCACCTGAAGCTAGCGGGTTGGCCTCGACGAGACCAAGCTCCACTAGTCGAGCGACGATCTCATGATCGAACAGCGGAGTGCTGATCCACGGCTCAGCGGACAATTGCTTCAGGAAAGCGCGCTCGACCTCAGTCAGATCCATAGTTGCCTCTGGACTCAACTCGAAGCATCTCGGTGTCATTCCGTTCCCGAAGTAGCCCGAGCCCTGTCAGGAAGGACCGAAAGCGCTTATCAGCCCAATCGCGATGGGGACCAGGCCAACGACAGTCCACAGGGCAGGCGAACTGGAGCCGACGCCAACGACTAAAATCCAGACGCCGAAGCCTACGATGACTGCCGAAATGACGCAGGCGAGAGCTTTTTCCATTGTTCGATCCACAAGCAACAACGGACCGATTGCACTTCTAGGACTCGGCGCGAGCCGAAACGTTCCAACGCGCGCCGAGGGACAAGTCTGAGGGTTGGCGCCAAAACTACTTCACCCGCCGGCTTCGCTTGGCGAGCCTCACCCCGGCACCCCCACCGTTCTCTGGGATGAACTACCGGCTGCACAAGGAACGGTGGAGGCTGAACTGAGCGGCCCTTGATGGGGCGCGGCCCGCCGGTTCACGCTCGCGGATATGTGCACTCATTTGTGAACTGCTTCACAGCGTCCCAGCGTTGGAGGGATTGCAGTGCTCCTTTCGGTCTGCGGAGCCGAGGTCTCGATCTACACAGGAGGAGTTATGAAGCTCATTCTTTCAATCTTCATCATCCTTCCGACGAGCGCTTTCGCCAACGATTGTCCCGGATTTTTGAACTACGTGAAGGCCAATTCGCAGCTGAAGCAAGTCAGTAACAGCCAGATTCAGTGCTTTGTGACCAAGCCGCCCAAGCAGCACATTAAGGTATTCACTTTTACGTCCGGCAACGTGACCGTCGCTTGCACAAGGTCGGGATCTTATCCTTACCGACAATTGTCCTGCTCCGACGGCGGCCGAACCTTCGGAAGGTCCCTCAACAACTGAGAATGGCAATCGGTCAACCGCGCCGACGTGTCCGAATTATCGAACCCTAAGGCGCCAGGAACGCGCGCGAGCTACTGCGCGTCGTGGGATGTAATTCGGCGTCAGACAGCTCGCCGCTCCCTTTAGTCCAACTGGCGCTTCAGGATTGCGATCGTCGCCAGAAGGTTGTCCCGCCGATTCCGCAGGTTTCGGGCAAGGGTAGAGTATGTCGGCTCAGCGACGTCATGGACCCGGGTCCGCGCTTCTTCATGGGCGATGTCGGTTTCCAGCAGTTCGATCCGCCTTTGAAGGTCGGCAACCAACACTTTCATTTTGAGAGCGGTCTTGTCGGTGTGAGTCTCGAAACGGGATGACGTCTCCATCTGTCTGCTCCGGTTTGGCACGGACTGACGATCGCCGCGCGGTCCTGAGCCGTAACTGGCAACATGCGGGCCAACGGCTCCCATCAAGACGCGAAGATCGTCCTAACTAACCCTTGACGAGCGCGCGGCGGCGGAAGTCCTGGGCGGCATCAGCACGACGTCGAAAGGTCGCGCGCAAAGTAGCGCATCTAGGACGGATCGAAGGAGCTCACTGCGGCCCTTCGCAGCCACTCAGTGCAGCGTAGTTTGAACTGGTGCGTTAGGAAGCCGCAACCGCGCCTTGCAGGAGGAAGCGCAGCGACGTTATCCGGCGCCTCGATCAATTCCGGCAACCAAGCAGCGCTCGTGACGGGGGTGCTCGAAGGTGCGCTGCTGGTCGGTCCCTGGGCCTTCGTGCCGGTAACCGAGGCTGAAATGACCTCGCCGTAGATCGCGTCCAAAAGCATGCTCAACATTGACCACCGTACCCGTTATTGATTGGCAATCCGCCGAATCCTTGCGAAATCTGCCATCTTCGCGAAGCGCCACCCGAAGGTTGAGCGCCTGTGGTATTCACTATCGCTGGGTGCAGCGCTGCCCGCTGGGAAAAAATGGCAAAGTTGAGGCCGTCAAGGATACATCGGATTAGAATGCCGATTATCCCCGTTATACACTGAGTCCCGTTTGGGGTTCTGGGTGCTTATTTGGGAGGGTCAATCATGGCAAGTGTTCAACCATTGCACAGACGGGAAGGTGTCAATCTAGTTCAACTTGAGGCGGACATTAGTTCGATACGCTCGGGAAGCTCTGTCGCTTCCATTGCTCTGCCTGATTATGTCGAGCACACCGCGGGGGTGACGCGCGTTGGCGCGCTCAGCGCGGAGGCGGTCATTCGCGACTATGAGTCCGCCGCAAAGGAGATCGAGGCTATGGGCACCGAGTTGATCGACGCCGCACAAAAATGCGAGGCGCTGACGGCGCAGGTCCATGATGCGATAGCCTTCATGCGCGAAACGGCGGCCGGGTATCGTGAAGAAGGACGGAAGATATTCAAGCGCATCGAAGAATGCGCGTTGTTCACCGAAGACGTTCGCAAGACATGCGAACAGGTCAAGCGCAGAATGGCAGAAGTCTCCGTCGGCGAGTCTCCGAGGCCGGAGCTGGAGCCCGAGACGGAAGGCGCATAGCGCGCAGAGGCGTAGGGCGGGTTACGCCGCGCGGATTCCTCTTCGCGCAATCCGCAGGGCTAACCCGCCCAGGCTCGCGACGACGGCTCGCCGCGGACCGGCGGATTACGGACAGCGAGCATTAGGCTTCCAAGGTTACGTGGCGAAGGTCTTTTCTTCCTCAGTCGGCTAGAACTGATCCTCGTTGCGTCCCGTCCGCGTGATAAATGTGCGTCCCCCGCGCAACGAGGTGCCCATAAGCAGCGCGAGCCGCTCGCGCCATGCGCAACCGGCGCGGGCCCCGAAGTCCTCAAGCACCAGATAGATGTCGCGGTCCAGTCTATCGAGCGGCACGGTCGAGGGCGAGGCACGCATACGCGTACTCCAACTGACTGCGGAGAGACGGCCCCGGCTGGGGCTGGGGGTAAGGCCGGGGCCGCTCCGCCAGCCCGGCGGCGGGCTGGCAAGGCTCAGAAGCGCACACCGCGGCCGTCGTTTTTTCCTGCCGCCGTTGGGGTCATGTTTGCCCCAGCAGGGTTCCCAAGTTCAATATTGAACCAAGCGGTCTGTGGTAGTTTACGACCATCACCGGCCGAGGCTCTGCCCGTAGGCGTCGGTGGCTGAGAGACCGAGAGCGCTCCGCCTGCATAACAGGGAGCGCCGCCATGCCGGTCTTTCGACCCATTCCCATTGACGCCGATCAGGCAGAGCATATGCGCCAGGTCGCGCAGAAGTCGCGCGAACTTCTGAGCGAGCCCGCTCCGGACACAATCTTGGGCCGCAAGGCGCAGGAGCCGTTTCCGGATGAAGATCCAATGGAACGCGCCGATGTTCAGAACCTGATCCGCAGCGAATTACAGCCGCCGCAAGAGTAAGGCCGCCTCGGTTGGCGGCCTCTTCGGCCCACCGGTTCACGTTGGGGGCCTATCTCTTCGATCACGTCGTATTCGAAAGCGACGCCTTCCGGATCGTTCTGCTCGAACCACATTTCCGCGGCATTCACAGTAGCGAAAACCTTGATGTGGTCCTTGTCGCCGACCTGCTTGGCGGTGTTGACGTATATGAAGACGGTCATTGGTCCCTCTGCAGATTGGTCGCCAGAGATCTCGGTCGCACAGTCTGGCATCACAGCGTTATCCCACTGAATTGAACGATGGTGAAACCATCAGCACTTGGGGATGATTGACGTCCGAACCACATGTCTGGCTCGGAACGCTCGATTGGAAACAGCGATGATGCGGTCGGTTTTGGTCCTGGGCCTATTGCTTAATTTGAGTGTTGCGGGGAATGCTGCCACGGTGCAACGCTCAACACCACCATTGCGCGCGCGCCCGCAAGTGTTCGTTCCCCACAGTCAACTCGTCCCTCCCGGTCAAGGCGTGGCGACTCCCGGCTTCGCCGTCCCCGGTTGGACCGACGAGGCCACCCGGCGATGGCTGGACAGCCCCACGGCCTGCTTAGGCTGTGGCGGATAGCCCGCCACGCTGTGGCCTCTTGTCTGCCGAGTAGTCGGCGGCGAAGGATAGAACGAGGCGGAGGCCGCTCGCGCTGGGACGGCATATCCAAACGCAACTACCCTGCTGTGGCGCTAGTTTTAAAACGCACGAGCGCAGTTCTTTCTTAACCGCCTCAGCCGGGGTAGTTTATTCTGCCTTGAAGGGGTGTGTTGGCGACGCTGATTGCCGCCAGCATCGAGCCGAGATCTATTGTCGTTCCTCGAATTTGCTGCAGCGAGGATCGCCTCGCTTCACCCGGCGAAGCTCCTGGAACGACGGCCCGTCGCACTGGAGCAGTGTGTATTCTTTGTATGATGGGGGCGGCACGCGCCAGCAAAGCGCCTCACCAGCGGGCACTGTGTACGTATCCCCCACGCCGGTAATATAGTTGCAGGCCGACACAGGCCTTTTGACCTTCTCTTGATCTTGTGCGTGAGCCTGAGCTAGCGAAGCCACTGCGAAGAACGCTACCGACAAAACGCGCATTATTCTCTCCTCTCGCGACAGCAAACATTCAGGGGTCCGAAGCATCGATCGGCTTGGGCGCAGGGAAGAGATCAGTCGGGGACGTAAGAAATTCCCGGATTCGGCGGCGGCCTCAAAGCGGAGCGAGAATCTGCCAGATGACCAGAAGCACCACGATCATCAGCATGGCATAAACCCAATCCGCGCGAACATCGTCGGGCCGCGCTCCAGCGGGGGCCGCATCGCCTAACGGTTATCAACGGCATCTGGGCAGACTGGATTCCTGTCTAGCTTGGTGGGTTTTGAGAGGCTATCGGCGTTGCATGCACGCATGCACGTAATCCTTCATGCCGGAATCCAGCGCGCTCCGGCTGAGGCCCATGGACATGGCCTCCTCTTTGCACCTTTCTCTCTTTGCTTCGAGCTGCGGATGGATTGCTTCGGCGCACTGAAGGCGGAAGGGGCCGGGGGGATATTGTCGGCAGTTTTGCGCCTGAGCGCTGGTGCTGCTTAGAACCATTGAGAAGGCAATCAGCGTGCGGACCACGTCAAAAAGGACGTCTTTCGCCATTTCACTCTCCTTTCCCCCGATCGAAGCCGTGGTCGATTTCTTGTTGCGAGCGCCCGAGACCATGAAGCACCGGCGCTGAGTCTCACCGTACGGCGACCGGCAGCGGCTCATGACCCATCGCCGGCGGTTGAGGCGGTAAGCTACGACGCGACCCGCCGGCTGCCACGTCGGCGGGTCTCTAACCGATTATCCAAAAAACGTCATGGCCGTGAGAGCCAAATCGGCGCCGAAATCTGATGCAAACGTCAGAAGAAGCCCGAGGGCGAGACAGGCAGCGAAAATTGCGACAGCAACCTTAGACATAGTCATTTTTGCAATCCCTCTAAAAACGTTGGGAAGTGCAATTCCGAACATTGACTTAGCAAGGGCTATGCCGGCGATGTGTGAGGCAGTTCACACCAGACGGCTCGAACAAGCGAAAGTGACCCGCGCAGGGTGGCGCTGGGCAGCACCAATTTCTCGGAAAGCTTCCTGTCTCAGAGCTAGGGCCGAAAGAGCGGCAAGTTTTACACCACGCCGCTAACCCATTGATACGACTTGATGCGGATAACAGCGGTTTTACAGCTAAGTCTCTCGCGCCCATGAATAAGCCACAGCCTTCCAAGCTGAATACGAGGGTTCGATTCCTTCACCCGCTCCAGCTTTTTCAGAGACTCGGCAATAGACATGGCAATAGACATGGCGAGAGACTTGGCGAGCGGCCAGATTTCACCGTGACCACTGGGCTGCTTGACGCGTTCCGACGCGTCTTTCCGACGCTTTCCGTGGGCCATCAGCGTCCGGCCCAGTGGACGAAGCGGCGCTCGATGATGAGGAAGATGAGGTTGAGAGAATAGCCCAGCGCGCCTGCGGCGAAGATGGCGGCATACATCGCGGGCATGTCGAACAGCTGCTGGGCTTCGAACACGCGCTGGCCGAGGCCGTCGGTCGAGCCGATGAACATCTCGGCGACGACGATGATGACCAGCGCCAGCGACACGCCGTTGCGCAATCCGACGAAGGTCTGTGGCAGCGATTCCCTGAGCATGACGTCGAACAGGACGCGCGCACGCGACGCGCCCATCACCTTGGCCGCCAGCAGCCGCGTCTTGCGCGCATTCATGACGCCATAGGCGACGTTGAACAGGATCACCAGGGCCGCGCCGAACGCCGCCACCGAGATCTTGGTGCGATCGCCGACGCCGAACAGCACCAGGAACAGCGGGAACATCGCCGAGGCCGGCGTCGAACGGAAGAAGTCGATGAGGAATTCGACCGAGCGGTAGACCTTTTCGGATGAGCCGAGCACGATGCCGAGCGGGATGGCGATGACGGCGGCAATCGCCGTCGAGGTGATGGTCCGCACCACCGTCCGGACGAAGTCGACTCCGAGCTTGCCGGACTGCATGCCCTCCCAGAGCGTGCGGAAAGTCGCAAGCGGCGAGGGCAACAGCACCGGATCGACCAGCTTGAGGAAGCTGACCAGCGACCAGATCGCCAGCAGGATGGCGATGCCGACGAGCGGCAGCAGGGCATTGGCGCGTTTCATCCGCGATGCACCTCGCGCTGGAATAGTTTCAGGCAATGCGCCTTGGTGGCGACAAAGCCGGGGTCGGACATGGTGCGATCGGTGCGCGGCCGGGGGGCGTCGAACGGAACGAATTCGACAACACGGGCCGGATGCCGCGACAGCAGCAGAACATGGTCGGACAGATAGACGGCCTCCTCGAGGTCGTGCGACACCAGCACCATGGTCGTCGCCGTCTCCATGAACACGCGCTGCAGCTGCTCGCGCATGAACAGCGTCATTTCATAGTCGAGCGCGGAGAACGGCTCGTCCAGGAACAGGATTTCCGGCTCGACGATCAGCGCGCGCATGATCGAGACCAGCTGCTGCTGGCCGCCGGACAAATGATAGGGATAGAGCGACAGATCGACCTTGACGCCGAGATGCGCGACCAGGCGCTCGACGCGCCGGTCGCGCTCGCGCTTGGCAATGCCCATCAGCTTGAGCGGGTAGGCGATGTTGTCGAAGGCGCGCAGCCAGGGGAACAGCGCTTCGCGATAGTTCTGGAAGACATAGCCGAACTTGACCTTGCTGACCGGCCGGCCGTCGAACAGCACTTCGCCCGCGTCCATCGGCACCAGGCCGGCGATCATGTTGATCAGCGTGCTCTTGCCGCATCCGTTCGGCCCGAACACCGAAATCAGCTTGCCGCGAGGAATGTCGAAATCGAAATTGTCGTAGATGACGGCGTCCGTGTAACCCTTGCAAAGTCCGCGGATGGTGACGTGAGGCGCGGTCCTGTGCGACTCGTCGTGGGTGCCGGTCGGCCGGCTCGGGACGGCGCTGCTCACGCGGGGCTCAAAACTTCTGCAGGAACTTGGTGGCGTCGACCTTTTCGGGGATGACGCCGATCGACGCGCCGAAATCCGCCAGCGTTTGCAGATCGGCGATCTGCTCCTTGCTCATGTCCGATGCCATCACGTAACCGAGCATCGGCACCATGTCGACGACGTTATCGGGCGTGAAGGTGTTCTTGGCGAGATGCTTGCGGGCCTCGTCCGGATTGGCGTTGATGAATGCGATCGCCTTGGCCCAGGCCGCAGCGAAGCGCTTGGCGACATCCGGCCGCTTCTGGACGAAGTCGCTGGTCACCGCGCAGCCGGCCGCGTAGGCATTGGCGCTTTCGCTGCCCAGGATGTATTTCGAGATCACGCCGGCCTCGAGCGAGCGGGCGACGCCGGCCTTGATCATCATGGATGCATTCGGCTCGAGCGTGTATCCGCCGTCGAAGCTGCCCGAGGTCATCGCATTGACGTGCTGGCCCATGTCGAGCTGATCGATGGTGTAGTCACCGTCCTTCAGTCCGTTCTTGGCAAGGATGGCCTTGGCGGTGTTCAGGTTGGCAGGTCCCGGCGCCGACATCAGCTTGGCGCCCTTGAGATCGGCGATCGAGTTCGCGGGAAAGCTGTTGCGGACGACGAATTGCTCCATCTTCCAGGTCCTGGTCTGGCTGTTGAGCGCGATGTACATCGCAACGCCCGGCTTCTTGACGTTGGCGTTCAGCCCCTCGATCGTGACGAGGACGGCGGACACCTCGATCTGATTGGTCATGAGCGCCGCGACATTGGCCGGCCCGCCCATCAGCTTGGTCATCTCCGGCTCGATGTTCTGCTCCCTGAAGAACCCACGCTCGAGCGCGACGAAATAGGGCAGGGACGAGCTGAGCGGGAAGACGCCGACCGAAACCTTGTCCTGCGCTCGCGCGGGATCTGCAAGCCCGGCCATGCTCGCGAGCAGGAGGATTGCGGCGAGCGTCTTCGTCGTCCAGTTCATGGGGATGTCCGTCCGGAGGGTTCGATTTGATGAGCGTTGGCGAAATGAAGGGAGGACGGGACGCATTGCGGCCGTCCTCCCCTTGGGTCACTTCTTCATCGCTTCGATGACGGCGAAGCTGTAGGCGCCTTCGGGCTTCTTGGTGATGACGGGATCGGAACCGCCCGACATCAGCGTCGCCACCGTACGCTCATAGTCCTTGACGTCGAGCTTGCCGTCGGCGTCCCCAAGCAGCTTGGCGATCTCGCCCATCATCCGCTTCTGATCCTTCTCGGTCTTGGCGCCGGTCGTGTCGGCGGCGAGGATGATCTTCACGGCCTCATCGGGATGCGCCTTGGCATATTCCCAGCCCTTCATCGAGGCCTTCACGAACTTCGCCATCTTGGCGACGAAGGCGGGGTCCTTCAGGTTCTTCTCCAGCACGTAGAGGCCGTCCTCCAGCGTTGCGACGCCTTCGTCCTCGTATTTGAAGACGACGAGCTGGCTCGGCTTGTAGCCGCCGTCGATCACCTGCCAATACTCGTTGTAGGTCATGGTCGAGACGCAGTCGGCCTGCTTCTGCAGGATCGGGTCGACGTTGAAGCCCTGCTTGATCACCTTGACGCCGCCCGGCGAGCCGTCGGTCTTGAAGCCGAGCTTCGACATCCAGGACAGGAACGGATATTCGTTGCCGCCGTACCAGACGCCGAGCGTCTTGCCCTTGAGATCGGCCGGCTTCTTGATGCCGGTGTCGGCGCGGCAGGTCAGCTCCAGGCCGCTCTTCTTGAAAGTCTGCGAGATGTTGACGAGCGGCACGCCCTTCTCGCGCGAGGCGAGCGCGGACGGCATCCAGTCGACGGTCACGTCGGCGCCGCCGCCGGCGATCACCTGCGGGGGCGCCACATCAGGGCCGCCCGGCTTGATGGTGACGTCGAGGCCGGCTTCCTTGTAGAAGCCCTTGTCCCTGGCGACGAAGTAGCCGGCAAACTGCGCCTGGGCGACCCATTTGAGCTGGATGGTGACGGGTTCGGCTGCTTGTGCGTTCGAAAGCGTCAGGCCGAGCGAAAGACCTGCGGCCAGTGCCAATGCGTGCTTCATGCAAGACTCCAAATTCAACGTGGACCTCGCCGACCTAGGTCCGATAGGACGGATGCCAGAACGTTGTCGCGCGTTCGGCCAGCGTGACAAAGCCGTAGAAAGCCATTCCCGCGAGGGCGGCCAACGCGATCTCCGCCCAGACCATGTCGATGGCCATGCGGCCTGCCTCGGTGGAGATGCGAAATCCGATACCCTGTGTCGGAGTTCCGAAAAACTCTGCAACGATCGCGCCAATCAGGGCAAGCGTGGCGTTGATCTTGAGCGCGTTGAAGATAAAAGGCAGCGCGGCCGGCAGATGCAGCTTGGCCAGCGCCTGGGCATGGGTGGCGCCGTAGGAGCGCATCAGGTCGCGCTCGATATGGCCGGCTGCATTCAGCCCGGCGATGGCGTTGACCAGCATCGGGAAGAAAGTCACCAGCACGACCACGGCGGCTTTCGACGGCCAGTCGAAGCCGAACCACATCACCATGATCGGCGCGACGCCGACGAGCGGAAGCGCCGAAAAGAAGTTGCCGAGCGGCAAGAGCCCGCGGCCGAGGAAGGCGTAGCGGTGCGCCAGGATCGCAACCAGAAGGCCGGCGCCGCAGCCGATGACGTAACCTGCCAGCACGCCGCGGATGAAGGTCTGGACGAAGTCGGCGCCGAGGATCGGCAGCGAATGGGCGAATTTCGTCGCCGCCGCGCTCGGTGACGGCAGCAGCACGGCCGGCACGCCGAAGCCGCGCACCGCGACCTCCCAGAGATAGAACACGGTGAGACCGAACAGGAGCGGCACCATCAGGTCGAGCGCGCGCCGCCGTCTGCCCCGAGCTTGATGCGTCCCGGCGAGATTGACGACGCCCAGTGCCGCCGACAGCCAGCACGCCATCACGATCATCCAGAAGCCGGCACGAGCGGTCCCGGCCACGGCCGCATCGTCCAGCAGGACCAGCGACGCGGTGGCGGCGAGCGTCGCGCCGGCAAGACCGGGAATGGTCGCCCGCTGATCCGACAGCCAGGCGGCCAGCAGGAACAAGATGGCGGCTGCGCCGACAATGGACCGGACGACGGCATAAGCCGACAAAGGCGGTGATTGCCGCGCGAGCGGAAGCACGAAGGCGAGCGCCAGCGCGGCGGTCGCGGCGATGAATCCCAGCCTCAGCTTGCGCGGATCCATCAATGCACCCCCATGCGCCGGCCGACGGCGCGTTCGATCAGTCCGATCAGCGCGATCAAGGCGGAGGAGAGGACGGCGGCGGCGACCAGCGCCGACCACAATTGCACGGTCTGGCCGTAATAGGAGCCGGAAAGCAGCCGTGCGCCGATGCCGGCTTCCGCGCCGGTCGGCAATTCCGCGACGATGGCGCCGATCAGCGAAATCGTCACGGCGACCTTGAGGCTCGCGAACAGATAAGGCACCGATGCCGGCCAGCGCAGCTTCCACAGCACCTGCCGCGGTGTCGCCGACCATGTCCGCATCAGTTCGAGCTGGAGCGGATCGGGTGAGGCAAAGCCCTTCACCATCCCGATGGTGATGGGAAAGAAGCAGAGATAGGCCGAGATGATCGACTTCGGCAGCAGGCCGTGCAGCCCGAGCGCCCCCAGCACCACGATGAAGATCGGCGCCAGCGCCAGCACCGGTACCATCTGCGAGCAGATGATCCAGGGCAACAGGCTGCGCTCCAGCACGCGGCTGTGCAGGATCAGCAGCGCCAGCACGATCCCGAACAGCGCGCCGAGCAGGAAGCCGAGCAAGGTCGCCGATAGCGTCACCAGCGAATGGTAGACCAGGCTGCGCGGCGCCAGCGGCGGGTAGCCGAACACGGAATCGAGGAAGGCGGCGGCGATCTGGTGCGGGGCCGGCAACAAGGGCCGCTCGGCATCCATGGTGCCGGCGAGCACGTCGCTCATAGTATAGGGTGTCTCTTCGCGCTCGAAGCCGTCGCGGACCAGCGACCAGTTCATGGCGACGGCCGCGACATACCAGATCGCGACAAGCGCCAGCACCATTGTGACGACAGGCGCGTAACGCGTGACCAGGGGATGATCCCGAAGCGCGCGCGCGGGACGCGAGGGCAGGGCGAGCGCGCTACTCGTCATAGGAGTGCCCCGCGCGCAGGCCATTGCGCACGCGCTGCGCCACCTTCAAAAATTCCGGCGTCTCGCGGATTTCCAGGGAACGGTCGGTCGGGAAATCGCAGTCGATGACATCGATGATGCGGCCCGGGCGCGGCGACATCACGACGATCCTGGTCGACAGGAATACGGCTTCGGGAATCGAATGGGTCACGAACAGCACGGTCTTGCCGGTCGATTTCCAGAGCTGGAGGAGCTGCTCGTTGAGGTGATCGCGCACGATCTCGTCGAGCGCGCCGAACGGCTCGTCCATCAGCAGCAGCGCCGGATCGAACGACAAGGCGCGTGCGATCGAGACCCGCTGCTGCATGCCGCCGGAAAGCTGCCAGGGAAATTTGCGCTCGAAGCCGGTGAGGTTGACCATCGACAAATAGCGCTGGACGCGCTGCTGCTGCTCGATCTCGGAATAGCCCATGATCTCCAGCGGCAGCTTCAGGTTCTTCTCGATGGTTCGCCATGGGAACAGCGCCGGTGCCTGGAATACATAGCCATAGCTGCGGGCAAGCCGCGCCGCTTCCGCGCTCATGTCGTTCACCGTGAGCGTGCCGGAGGAAGGCTGCTGCAGATCGGCGATCACCCGCAGCATCGTGGTCTTGCCGCAGCCGGACGGCCCGATGAAGGAGACGAACTCGCCCTCGGCGACTTGCAGATCGACGTTGGAGAGCGCCTCGACCCGGCCGTCGGCGGTGTCGAAGGTCAGCGAGATGTTTTGGGCGTCGACGACGAGCCGCCCCGGTCGGGGGGCCGCGATCGGTTCGTCTGATATGGAGAGACTTGGCTTTGGCATGGCGATGCGAAATATTGTCGCAAAAGCGGTTTGTCGTGGCGCGCCCAATCTTTACGCAGGCGAAGTGCATAATAAGCAGGTTTTTGTCTGATTTCGAAGCAATTGACGCGCGGGTGACTTTTGACTTGCCTTGTTCACAGCAGATAGTTTCGTGTTCGCTTTCGCAACAAGCGCGCGAGCCCTCGATATGCGAGCCATATGAAGCCTGCTCCATTCAAATATGTCCTGGCGTCGTCGCTCGACCACGCGCTCGCGCTGAAGGCCGAACACGGCGACGAAGCGCGCTTTCTCGCAGGTGGCCAAAGCCTTATCCCGGCGATGAATTTTCGCCTGGCGCGGCCTTCGGTGCTGATCGATATCAACGCGCTCACGCGCCTCTCCGGCATTGATCGCCCGGAGGCGGGGCAGGTCAGGGTCGGTGCCTTGACGCGCTATCGGGCGCTCGAGCGGGATGGCGACTTCCTCAGGAACTGTCCGCTGTTCGCCGACGCACTGCCGCATATCGCGCATCCGCAAGTTCGTAACCGCGGCACCATCGGCGGCAATCTCTCCCACGCCGATCCGGCATCGGAGCTGCCGGCGCTCGCAATCGCCATGCAGGCAAGGATGCGGATCAGGTCGGCAGCAGGCGAGCGAACGGTGGCGGCGTCCGACTTCTTTGCCGGCCTGCTCACCACCGACCTCGCCAGCGACGAGATGCTGGTCGATATCACTTATCCGGTCCTGGCCCCGCGCAGCGGCGCCTGCTTCATGGAAATCGCCCGCCGCCGCGGCGATTTTGCCATTGCAGGCGTAGCGGCCGTCGTGTCCTTGGACGAGGAGCGCCGCTGCGCCAGCGTGCGGCTCGCGCTCTGCGGCGTCGGCGAGACGCCGGTGGATGCTGGTGCCGCAGCATTGCCGATGATCGGCAGCCGTTTGACCGGCGATGCGGTCGAAGCGGTCGCCGCAGGCGTGCGGGACCTCATCGCGCCGTCCGGCAACGTTCACGCCAGCCCGGACTACCAGCGGCATGTGGCCGGCGTGCTGGTCCAGCGCGCCATCCGCACTGCTCACCAACGGATCAGCCATGCAGCCTGACCACCACGAGATCGAGCTCACGGTGAACGGCACCGGATATCGGCGCACGGTGGAATCGCGCCTGCTGCTGTCCGATTTCCTGCGTCACGAGCTGGGGCTCGCCGGCACCCATGTCGGCTGCGAGCACGGCGTGTGCGGGGCCTGCACCATCCTTCTCGACGGTGATCCGGTTCGGTCCTGCCTGATGCTGGCGGTGCAGGCCAACGGCCACGCGCTTGGGACGGTCGAGGGGCTGGCGCCTGCGAGCGGCGAGCTGCATCCGGTGCAGCAGGCGATGCACGCCCATCACGGCCTGCAATGCGGCTATTGCACGCCCGGGATCCTGATGACCATGACGGCCTATCTGAACGAGCATCCATCGCCGTCGGAGGACGAGGTGCGAGAGGCGCTATCTGGTAATCTCTGCCGCTGCACCGGCTATCAGAACATCGTCGATGCGATGATGGATGCGGCCGCGCGGATGCGGGAGGAGGCGCCATGAGCACCCGCTTCTTCGGCGCGCCGGTCAAGCGCAACGAGGACAGGAAGCTCCTGACCGGACAGGCGCTGTTCATCGACGATGTCGAGCTGCCTGATATGCTGCATGTCGCCTTCCTGCGCAGCCAGGTTGCGCATGCCCGCCTGAAGCAGATCGACATATCGCGCGCGAGACAGCGGCCGGGCGTCGTCGCGGTCTATGTTGCCGAGGACTATGGCGACTATTGGCAGCCCGGTCCGCTTCTGGTGCAGCCCCCGCCGATTCCGGGAATCACCTTCAATCCGCGCACCCAGGTGCCGCTCGCCAGGGACAAGGTGCGCTATGTCGGCGAGCCGCTCGCTGTTGTCGTCGCAGAGAGCCGCTACCTCGCCGAGGACGCGCTCGACGATATCGATGTGGAGCTGGAGACGCTGCCTGCGGTCGTCGACATCGAGCAGGCGTTGACGTCCTCGTCGGTGCCGGTCCATGACGACCTCGGCTCGAATGTCGCGGCCCATGTCCACCAGGTCAAGGGCGACTATCGCAAGGCCGCCGCGAACGCGCAGATCATCCTCAAGCGCCGCTTTCGCTACGAGCACGGCATCTCCTCGCCGATCGAGACCCGCGGCGTGGTCGCGCATTGGAATGCGCGCGGCCAGCAGATGACGATCTGGGATACGACCCAGGCGCCGGTGTTCATCCGCAACGGCCTTGCCGCCATGCTCGGCCTCGGCGAGCGGCAGGTGCGCGTCATCGCGCCCTTCGTCGGCGGCGGCTTCGGGCCGAAGATCATGATGTTCTACCCGGAAGAGGTGGCGCTGCCGTGGATCTCCATGCGGCTCAACCGTCCGGTCAAATGGATCGAGGACCGGCTCGAGCATTTCGTCGCGACCACGCATGAGCGCGGCCAGATTCACGACGCCGAAATCGCGCTCGCGGCCGACGGCCGCATCCTCGGCGTCAAGGACGTCTTCCTGCACGACACCGGCGCCTACAATACGTACGGCCTGACGGTACCGATCAACAGCCAGTGTACCTTGCTCGGCCCCTACGTGATCCCGGCCTATGACAGCACGTTCACGGCCGTCTTCACCAATCTGCCGATCGTCACGCCCTATCGCGGCGCCGGCAGGCAGCACGGGGTTTTCGTGATCGAGCGGCTGCTCGATCTGGCCGCGCGGGAGCTCGGCATCGATCGCGCCGAGATCCGGCGGCGCAACCTGATTCCACCGGACGCCTTTCCGTACAACAATCAGATCATCTTCCAGGACTTTGCGCCGCTCAGCTATGACAGCGGCAATTACGAGCCTGTGCTCGCCAAGGCGCTCGACGCGATCGGATATCAGCGCTTCCTGAAGGAGGAGCAGCCGAAGTTTCGCGAGGAGGGACGCTGCGTCGGCATCGGTGTTGCCTGCTACGTCGAAGGCACAGGCATCGGCCCCTATGAGGGCGCCAAGGTGCAGGTGCAGGCCAACGGCAAGGTGAACGTGGCGACCGGCATCGGCACCCAGGGGCAGGGGCATTTCACCAGCTTCGCGCAGATCGTCGCCGACCAGCTCGGCGTCGATCCTTCCGATGTCGATATCGTCACCGGTGACACCGATCAGTTCTATTGGGGCGCCGGGACCTTTGCGAGCCGTGGCGCGGTGGTAGCCGGCAACGCCGTCAGCGAGGCATCGGCCGCGGTGAGGCGGAAAGCCCTGAAGCTCGCGGCCGACGCCTTCGAATGCGCCGAGGAGGACCTCGTCCTTGCCGACGGAAAAGTGTCGATCGCGGGGATTCCAGGAAAATTCATCCGCCTCGGCGAACTCGCGCAGCGCGCCAATCCGATGCGCGGTGCGGTGAGGCCGGGTACCGAACCGGGGCTGGAGTCGACGCAATATTTCGGTCCGCCCTCCGGCGCAACTGCGAACGGCGTTCATGCCGCGATCGTCGAGATCGATCCGCTGACCTTCGAGCTGAAGGTGCTTAAGTATGTCGTGGTCCATGACTGCGGCACGGTGATCAATCCGATGATCCTCGAAGGCCAGATCCACGGCGGCGTAGCGCAGGGCATCGGCAATGCCTTCTTCGAGAAGCTTGCCTTCGACGATCAGGGCCAGCTCCTCAACGCTTCGCTCGCCGATTATCTGCTGCCGACCGCGCTCGACGTGCCGCGCATGGAGCTCGACCATACGGTGACGCCTTCGCCGCTCAATCCGCTCGGCATCAAGGGCGCGGGCGAGGCGGGAGCCATCCCGGTGGGTGCGGTGTTCGCGCAGGCGATCGAGGATGCGCTGCAGCTCACCTCGCGCAAGGTCGAGCTGCTCGAAATTCCACTGAGCCCGAGCCGGCTGTTCGAGCTGACACGACAGGAGGACGCATGAGAACAGCACGCGTGTTTCGCCTGTCGATGGCCCATCCCGGCGACCTCTCCGAACTCGATGATCTGATCGTGCGCGGCACGATCAAGGCGGCCGACGTCGCGGCCATCATCGGCAAGACCGAAGGCAATGGCGGCGTCAACGATTTTACCCGCGGCTACTTCACCCAGACGCTGATGGCGCTGCTGTCGAAGCATCGGGGGCGGCCGGCCGCCGAGCTGATCCGCGAGATCCCCTGCGTGCTGTCCGGCGGCACCGAGGGCGTGATGAGCCCGCATTACAGCGTCTTCTGTGTCGGCGAGAGCGAAGCCGCAAAGCACCATCCGTCCGCGCTGGCAATCGGAACTGCCTTCAGCGCTCCGGTGCCGGCCGAAGAGGTCGGTCGGCGCGCTCATGTCGAGAGCGTGGCGGCGACCGTGCGTGCCGCAATGCGCGACGCCGGAATCGAACGGATTGAGGACGTGCATTTCGTCCAGGTGAAATGCCCCTGCGTGACGGTGGCGCGGGCGACGGCGGCCATCGCCGCCGGCAAGACGCCGCTCACCAGCGATCCCAACAAATCGATGGCCTTTGCGCGCGCCGCCGGCGCCTTTGGCGTCGCGCTCGCGCTGTCCGAGATCGGGCCGGATGACTTCACCGATGCGTCGCTGCTCGCCGATTTCGCCATCCAGTCGCCGCGTGCCAGCATCTCCTCGGGCGTCGAGGTCGAAAGCAACGAGGTCGTGGTGCTCGGCAACAGCCCGAACTGGGCGGGCAATTTGCGCATCGCGCACCGGCCCATGAGCGATGCGCTCGATATCGGAGCGGTGGTCGACGTGCTCGCCGATCTCGGCATCGCGGCCAGCCCGCAGGTGTCCGCCGTGGACTGGGCGCGCATTGCCTCGGTGTTGGTCAAATGCGAGCCGGACCGGCGCGGCCGGATCCGCGGCCATCGCCACACCATGCTCGACGACACCGATATCAACGCGCAGCGGCACATAAGAGGTGCGGTTGCCGGCCTCGTGGCCGGCGTGATCGGCGATGGACGCATTTTCGTGTCTGGAGGCGCCGAGCATCAGGGGCCGGATGGCGGCGGGCTGATCGCCGTGATCGCGTCGCAGGAAGGGGCTGGCTAGATGCGGATTGTCATCATCGGCGCTGGCGTCGCGGGATGCGTGATGGCGCGGCGGCTTGCAGCGCTCGACGGCGTCGAAGTCGTCTGCCTCGAGCGGGTCAGCCGCGATGACCATTCCGAAGCCGGCACCGGGCTCAATGTCGGGCCGAACGCGGTGAAGGCGCTGCGTGCGGTCGATCCGGAGCTTGCCGCGCGCATCACGGCGGCGAGCTTCGTCTGGGCCAATTGGCGGATATCGCTCACCGACGGCACCGTACTGTTCGATCTGCCGCTCAAGGACGTTGCCGATGGGCCCGGCTGGCGTATCCGCTGGTCGGAGCTCTACCGCGTGTTGCGCGAGGCAGCCGGCGCGAGCGTCGCTTATGGCTGCGAGGTTACGAAAATCGCGCGCGATGCCGCCGATCCGCGAAGGACAGAAGTCGCCTGGCGCCAGGATGGAAGCGAGCATCGGCTTGACGGCATCGATCTCCTGATTGCGGCCGACGGCCGTTACTCCGATGTGCGGCGGACCATCTCCGGCGAAGTGCCGGTGCGCCTCACGGGCGTTGCGATCTCGCGTCTCCTGGTGCCTGACACCTCGCGCGGCCTGATCGACGATTATGAGCAATGGTTCAACGGGCCGAACCGGTTGCTGGCGTTCCGCGTGCCGCCGGATCACGTGTATCTGGCCGGCACGTTCCCGATCGAGGGGGAGATCCCCGAGGCCCGCAAGGTGCCTGAGGCACTGCGCGCCGCCTATACACCGACGGAGGCGCCGCCGAGCGACCAGGCGCGCTGGCTGATCGACCAGCTCTGCAATGGAGTCGCCGACACCCATTGGGCGCGGATGCAGGAGCATGATTTGCTCTACCGCGCCGCCGACTGCAACGTGCTCTATCTTGGCGACGCCGCTCATGGCATGGTGCCGACGCTCGGCCAGGGCGCGACCCAGGCGATCGAGGATGCCGCCTGTGCGGCCGCGCTGATCACGCAACGCCATCAGGGCGGTGTGCGTGACGTCGCGGCGTGGCTTGCGGAGATCGAGGCGCTGCGGTCTGATCGCATGCGCTTCGTGATGGAGCTGTCGCTGGCCGCGAGCGACACGATTCTCGTTGGCGGAGATCCGGTCGCGGGCACGCGCAAGAAGAGTGACGAGCCCTTTCGCAACAATCTGAAGGCGCTGTATCGTCAAATCGGCCCGCCGATCGACGGCGGCAAGCGTGAGGAGATATTGAGATGACCGATCTGCCGCTCGCGACCGTCCATGGTCTCTATCACATCGCGATCAAGACCGATGATCTCGCCGCGACCAGGACGTTCTGGACCGCGATCATCGGGCTGCGCGAATTTCCCCGGCCCGATTTCGGCTATCCCGGTGCCTGGCTCGGCTGCCCCCAGCCGGGCGGGCTCGGCATCATCCACGTCTATGCCGGCGGCCCCGCGCTCGGCCCCGAAGGCAAGGCGCCATCAGGCACGGCGGCGATCGATCACGTCTCGCTGTCCTGCTCGGGCTATCGCTCCTATGTGGCGCGCTTCAAGGCCGCCGGGCTCGACTGGCGCGAATTCATCGTGCCCGGCACCTCGCTGTGGCAGCTGTTCGTCTACGATCCCTCCGGCGTGCAGCTCGAGCTGACCTTCGAATCATCGGGCGAAGGCGAGGAGAAGCCGGACGTGTCGCCGGGCCGCAAATATGTCGCGGGCGCGAGCTTCTTCGACAAGGCGACCTACCCGAAACTCGGCTGATCCATGAACGATCGCGCTCCGCTCTGGGCCATGTCGGCGTGTGAGTTCGCGCGCGCCTTTGCGGATGGCCTTTCGCCACGCGCGGTGATCGAGGCGACGCTCTCACATATCGCCGCGACCAATCCGCGCCTCAATGCGATCGTGACGCTGGATGCTTCGGGCGCGCTCGCCGCGGCAGATGCAAGCGCGCGGCGTTGGCACGACGGGAAGCCCGCAAGTGCACTCGACGGCGTGCCTGTTACGGTCAAGGACAACATCCTCGTCGCGGGGCTGCGCGCAACCTGGGGGTCGAAGCTCTATCGCGACTTCGTGCCCGATGAGGACGAATTGCCGGTGCGCCGGCTGCGCGAGGCCGGCGCCATCATCCTCGGCAAGACCAACGTGCCTGAATTCACCGTGCACGGTTACACCGACAATGCGCTGTTCGGCACCACCGGCAATCCCTGGGATCCGGCTCTGACACCAGGTGGTTCGAGCGGCGGTGCGGTGGCGGCGGTTGCCACCGGCATGTGCGCGTTCGCGCTCTGCACCGACGGCGGCGGCTCGATCCGGCGCCCGGCCGCTCATACCGGCCTCGTCGGCTTCAAGCCCTCGCGCGACACAGTGGTGCGCGGCAAAGGTTTTCCGGCCATCCTGGGTGAGTTCGAGGTGATCGGCCCGATCGCACGCGGCGTCGAGGATGTTCTCGCAGCGATGGAGGTGATCGCTGCGCCGGCGTGGCCGCGCCTCATGGCTGCGCCGTTGCCGCCACGGCCGCGGATCGCCTATGCGCCGACATTTGGCGGAGCGCCCGTCGACCCCTTCATTCGCGACGTGATCGAACGCACGATCGCGGAGGCTCGGGCGCTCGGCCTCGACGTCGAGACCCTTTCTCCGTTCACGCTGGCCGATCCGCTTGAAGCGGTGTGGCCCGTGATCAGCCAGACCGGGGTCGCCTGGCTCCTGGAACAGCATCCAGCTTGGCAGGGCCAGGTTAGTCCCGCCATCGCCGAGATGGAGGCGGCCGGGCGCCGCCTGTCGGCGCGCGACTATCTCAATGCACTCGACCAGGTCGCAGCCTTGCGCCGGTCTTTCGATGCGTTGTTCGCGCAGTACGACTTCCTGATCACGCCGTGCGCCGCCGCGATGCCGTGGCCGGCCGCCGAATCCCATCCCCCCGTCATCGACGGCCAGCCGGTCGGGCCGCGCGGCCATGCCGTGTTCACGGCGATCGTGAATGCACTCGGCCTGCCTGCCATGTCTCTTCCTTGTGTCATCCCGGACGGTGCGCTTCCTGTCGGACTTCAAGTGATCGCGGGCCGCGATCATGATGGCCCGCTGGTGAGGTTTGCTCGAGAATATGAAGGCCGGCTGTTCGTGCACCGATGGCCGAATTCGCCCTGACGGGGTGAAGCTGGGATAACGATGCCGCAGCGGGTCAATCCTTCAACGCATAGGCGATGACGTAGTCGCCGCGCTTGGTGCCGAACGAGCCGTGACCGCCGGCCGCGGTGACGACATATTGCTTGCCGCCTGCCTCGTAGCTCATCGGTGTCGATTGGGCGCCGGCGGGCAGGCGGTCTTCCCAGAGCACCTTGCCGTCGCGCACGTCGTAGGCCCGGATCGTGTATTCGTAGGTGCCGGTGTAGAACGCAACGCCGCCGGCGGTCGTGATCGGCCCGCCCAGCATCGGCACGCCCATCCGGAAAGGCAAAGGCAGCGGCGTGGTGTCGCGGATCGTGCCGTTGGGATGCTGCCAGACGATCTTCATCGTCTTCAGATCGATCGCCGCCATCGAGCCCCATGGCGGCCGGTAGCACGGCACGGAGAGGGGCGAGAGGAAGCTCTGGATGTCCACCCCGAACGGCGTGCCATACATCGGCTGCGTGCCGACCTCGCTGCCGACAGGCTTCTCGGCCGTCGGCGCGGGAGGATTGCCGGGACCTCGCGGAATGAGCTTCGAGACGAACGGCAACGACATGGGATTGGCGATGGCGATCTGTCGCACCGGATCGATCGCGATGCCGCCCCATTCGAACATGCCGAGATTGCCGGGAAAGACGAGCGTGCCCTGCAACGAGGGCGGCGTGAACGTGCCCTCGTAACGCAGCCGGTGGAACATGATCCGGCACAAGAGCTGATCGAAGATCGTGCCGCCCCACATATCCGCGCCGGTCAGCTTCGCCTCGGGGCGGAACGTCAGCTCGGAGAACGGTTGCGTCGGCGCACTGCGATCGCCGGGCGCGGCGCCTTGCGGCACCGGGCGTTCCGGTGCCGGCACGATCAGCTCGCCGGTCCGCCGATCGAGCACGAAGATGTTGCCCACCTTGGTCGGCTGGATGATCGCGGGAACGACGCCCTTGGCCGTGGTGACATCGACCAGGCTCGGCTGCGAGGGCACGTCCATGTCCCAGAGGTCGTGATGCACCGTCTGGTACGACCAGACGCGCTTGCCGGAGTTGACGTCGAGCGCAACGATCGAGCTGGAATAGCGCTCGACCAGGGCATTGCGATTGCCGCCCCAGATGTCGGGTCCGTTATTGCCTGTCGGGATGTAGACGAGGTTCAATTTCGGATCGAACGAGGCCGTGATCCACGAATTCGGCGAGCCGTTGGTGTAGTGACGCGTCGGCGACGGCAGCGCGTTTTCATCCGCTGCGCCGGAGTCCCAGGCCCAAACCAGCTTGCCGGTGTAGACGTCGAAGCCGCGGATGACACCGGAGGGCACGTCGACCCCATAATTGTCGATCACTGCCGCTGCGACGACCAATATCTTGTCGCTGACCACAGGCGGCGACGTCGGCTCGAAGAAGCCCAGCGTCTTGATCCCCATGCCTTCCTGGAGATCGAGGCTGCCGTGATCGCCAAAGCTCTCGCACGGCCTGCCGCTGTCGGCATCGAGCGCGATCATGCGGCCGTCATTGACCGGCAGGAAAATCCGGCGGGGGCATTCGCCGGGCGCGGGAGCGCCGCTGCTGTCGACGGCATCAGCGGTTTCATGATAGGAGACGCCGCGGCAGGTCATGTGCTGGAACGTCTTGTTGAACACCAGCCTGGGATCGTATCGCCAGCGTTCCTTGCCGGTGCTGGCGTCGAGCGCGAACAGCACCTGGTGCTGTGAGCAAAGATAAAGCGTGTCGCGGACCTTGATCGGGGTGACCTCGAAGGTGGTCTCGCCGGAATCCTCCGGTGTCGGCATGTCGCCGGTGCGGAAGGTCCAGGCGACCTTGAGCTTGCCGACATTGTCGGGCGTGATCTGCTGCAGCGGCGAATAGCGCTGTCCGAATTGCGTGCGTCCATACGCCCGCCAATCGCCATCCGGCTGAGGGTCGGCTTCGCTTTGCGGCACGCTCGATGCTTGCTCGGCGATCGTGCCGTTGCTGTCGTGATAGCTGGACAGAAGCGAGATGACGAGGACGACCGAAGAGGCAGCTACGCCGATCCAGAGTGGCAGCGTCGCGCTTCGGTACGACACCGGCCGGTCTCGCAGCAGCCCGCGAACGATCACGGGCGCGAGCAGCCAGAGCGCCATTGGAAAGACGATGTCACCCCGCGATGCCAGCGGCCACCAGTCGAACCGCACCTCCGAGATGGCCCACGCCACCGTGGCGACCAGCACGATCGCGAACAGCCAGAGCGCCTGATGACGCCGTGCCAGCAACAACGCGGCCGTCGCGACAATCCCGGCACCGAGAACAAGGTAGAAGATGGATCCGCCGAGCGCGGCGAGCCAGAGGCCGCCGCCGGCGAGCACTAAACCAATCAGGGCATAGACGAGACCTGTGACAAAGACGGCCCTGGATCGCTGCATGGTTGCTCCGGCGGGGCAAAAAGATCGAGCACTGTCCGGTGCAAACGCAGCAGACGGCGCCGAGTTGCAGTTACTGTGGTCAAGTCAACCACAGCTGGCAAGCTTCGACTGCTGCGTCGATGCAACATCCGCGGGCAAAAACTTGCGATCCGATGTGATAAGTCTTTGTTCGGAATTGCGCGCTCGTTGAATACGATCATTGTCGTGTCTTCAGGACTCGCAATAGCCGGGAACCACATCCGTCATGTATCTGGGCATCGATCTCGGCACCTCCGCAGTCAAGACCGTTCTGGTGGACGGCGCGCAGCGCGTGATCGCGAGCGAGAGTCGAGCGCTGACGATCGCCTCGCCGCAGCAAGGCTATTTCGAGCAGGATCCAGCGCAGTGGATCGAGGCGACCTTTGCCACGCTGGACGCCTTGAAGGCCTCGCATGGAGAAGAGCTGGCGAGGGTCGAAGGCATCGGGCTGTCGGGCCAGATGCACGGCCCGACGCTGCTCGATGCGAACGATAGGCCATTGCGGCCCTGCATCCTCTGGAACGACGGACGCTCGGCCGGGGAGTGTCGCATTCTGGAGCAGCGCTGGGCCGCCTTGCGCGCGATCACGGGCAACAAGGCGATGCCCGGCTTTGCGGCGCCAAAGCTGCTCTGGATCGCAAAGCACGAGCCCGAGGTTTTTGCGGCGACGCGGCGCGTGCTGTTGCCGAAAGCCTATCTGCGCCTCGTTCTATCGGGAGAGGCCGTCGAGGACGTCTCCGACGCATCGGGTTCGCTATGGCTTGACGCGGCGCGCCGGGACTGGTCGGATGCGGCATTGGCCGCGACCGACCTGTCGCGCGCGCACATGCCGCGCCTGGTGGAGGGGTGCGCGCCGGCGGCTTCATTGCGCAGCGAGCTTGCAGAGCGTTGGGGCATGGTTCGCCGGCCGGTAATCGCGGGCGGCGCCGGCGACAACCCCGCCGGTGCCATCGGCATCGGCGCGATCCGTCCCGGAACTGCATTCATCTCGCTGGGAACCTCAGGCGCCTTGCTGGCGCCATCAGACCATATTGCGACAAACCCGGACCGGGTGGTCCACACCTTTTGCCACGCAATCCCTGGCATGTGGATTCAGGCCGGCGCCATTCTCTCGGCGGCTTCGTGCCTTGCCTGGGCTGCGCGCCTGTTCGGCGTCCCTGAAAGCGAACTGCTGGCGCCGCTGGGCCCACGGGCGCAGGCGCCGTCGCCCGTGAGCTTCCTGCCATATCTTGCGGGCGAGCGGACACCGCACGATGATCCCGTCGTGCGCGGCATGCTCGATGGGTTGAGCCACGGCACCGACCGCACGGCGATCGTGCAGGCCGTGCTGGAGGGCGTAGCCTTCGCGCTAGCCGATTGCAGGGACGCGCTTGGCGATGCCGGCATTGCAGTGACCGAGGCCGACGTCATCGGCGGCGGTTCGCGGTCCCGGTTCTGGCTGTCGGTGCTTGCAAACGTCTTGAATGTTCCGATCCATCGCTTTGCCGAAGGCGAAACCGGCGCGGCGTTCGGTGCGGCGAGATTGGGGCGACTTGCTGTCACCGGCGAGGCCGTCGCAGACGTCTGCACGCCACCACAACGCGTCGAGACTTTCGAACCTGACCCCGTGCTGGCTCGGGCCTATGCCGAGCGGCTTCCCGCCTGGCGCCAGCTGTATCGGCCACGCCACTAGCTTCGCTTTGGTTGCGCATTTTGACCTGTTCGCTGTTGCCCTGTGCGGCGGCCTTTTGTTTAATGCGCAAAACCGCGCCCGACGAGGCGCGAACAGGAAACGCATTGTGCGCCGGGAGGCACGATGAACGAGCCGATCCTCGAGATGCGAGGAGTGTCAAAATCCTTTTTCGGCATCAAGGCGCTGCGTGCGGTTGACCTGACGGTCTATGCCGGCGAGGTCCATGCCTTGATGGGCGAGAATGGCGCCGGCAAATCGACCCTGATGAAAATCCTGTCGGGGGCCTACCGGCCCGATCCTGGCGGCGAGATCCGCATCGAAGGCAAGCCGGTGCATATCCACGGCCCGCTCGGCGGTCGCGCCGCGGGTATCTCGATCATCTATCAGGAACTGTCTCTGGCCCCCAATCTGAGCGTTGCGGAGAATATTTATCTCGGCCGCGAGATGTCGCGTTCAGGTCTGCTGGCGCGCGGTGCCATGCGCGAAGGTGTTGGCCCGATCCTGGAGCGGCTGGGCGCGGATTTCACACCGTCGACATTGGTGGCGCATCTCTCCATGGGGCAGCGCCAGCTCGTCGAGATCGCGCGTGCGCTGCACGCGCGCTCGAAAATCCTGATCATGGACGAGCCGACCACGGCGCTGTCCGCCGGCGAGAGCGAGCGGCTGTTTGCGCTGATCCGGCAACTTCGCGCCGAAGGGCTTGCCATCATCTATATCTCGCACCGCATGGACGAGGTCTATGCGCTCGGTGACCGCGTCACCGTGCTGCGCGACGGCCGGCTGGTCGGTTCGCTCGGCAAGCAGGATATTCGCGCCGATGCCATCGTCCGCATGATGGTCGGGCGCGACGTCTCCTCCTTCTACAAGAAGGATCATGATCCCGAGGCCGGGAAGGGGCATCCCGTGCTGACGGCGACCGACATGGCGGATGGGCAGCGCGTCAAGGGCTGCTCGCTCACCGTCCATGCCGGCGAGGTGGTCGGGCTTGCCGGACTGATCGGCGCCGGCCGCACCGAGCTTGCGCATCTGATCGTTGGTGCCGCACCGAGGATTTCGGGCCGTCTCGAACTCGAAGGCCAGCCGATCGACATCCGCACGCCCGGCGAGGCGCTCGAGGCCGGCATCGCCTATCTGACCGAAGACCGGAAGGCGCTCGGCCTGTTCCTCGACATGTCGTGCCTGGACAACATCAATCTCGCCGTGATCGGACGCGACGCCAAGCTCGGCTGGTTCCTGGACCGCGACAAGGCGCGCGAACGCGCCGACAGGGCGTTTGCTGGACTCAGTATCCGCGCCGCCAATCCTGGCGTGCCGGCAGGAGGCCTGTCCGGAGGCAATCAGCAAAAGGTGTTGCTGTCGCGGCTGCTCGCCATTGCGCCGAAGGTGCTGATCCTCGACGAGCCGACGCGCGGCGTTGACGTCGGCGCCAAGTCGGAGATCTATACCATCATCGACAATCTCGCCAAGGCCGGCACCGCCATCCTCGTCATTTCGTCCGATCTGCCAGAAATCATCGGTATCTGTGACCGCGTCCTGGTGATGCGGTCGGGGCATATCGCAGGCGAGGTCAGGCGAACCGAGACGGCGCCTTTAACGCAGGAAGACATCATGGCCCTCGCCACGGGGACGGAGCATCTCGATGCCTGACAATGGATCGACGCAGGCGAAGGCCGCGACCGTAAACGGCACCGCCGCTGCCGAGGCGACGAAGCGCCAGCGCATCAGGCTCCTGATCCGCGCCGCCGGCATGCTGCCGGTGCTGCTACTGCTGTGCATCGGTTTCCACTATCTGTCGGATGGCCGCTTCTTCACCGGACAGAATCTCGGGATCGTGCTGCAGCAGGCTGCCGTCAACACCGTGCTCGCCGCGGGCATGACCTTCGTCATCCTCACCGGCGGCATCGATCTCTCGGTCGGCTCGATCCTGGCCGCCTCGGCGATGGCGGGCCTGACGGTCTCCAAACTGCCCGAGCTGAGCGCGCTTTGGCTGCCGGTCGCTGTGCTCACCGGCCTTGGCTTCGGCATCGTCAATGGCGCGCTGATCGCGCTGTTGCGCCTGCCGCCCTTCATCGTCACGCTGGGCTCGCTCACCGCCGTGCGCGGACTGGCGCGTCTGCTCGGCGCCGACACCACGGTGTTCAATCCGTCGATTCCCTATGCCTTCATCGGCAACGGCTCGCTGACGCTGATTCCGGGCGTCGCGTCGATTCCCTGGCTGTCGGTCATTGCGCTGCTCGTCATTCTCGTGTCGTGGGTGGTGCTGCGCCGGACCGTGCTGGGCGTGCACATCTATGCGGTCGGCGGCAATGAGAGCGCCGCGCGGCTTGCCGGCATCAAGGTCTGGGCCGTGCTGACCTTCGTCTATGGCGTATCGGGGCTTTTCGCAGGCCTTGGCGGCGCCATGCAGGCGGCGCGGCTCTATGCCGCCAACGGCCTGCAGCTCGGACAAAGCTACGAGCTCGATGCCATCACCGCGGTCATCCTCGGCGGCACGTCTTTCGTCGGCGGCATCGGCTCGATCTGGGGGACGCTGGTCGGCGCACTGATCATCGCGGTGCTCTCGAACGGCCTGATCCTCGTCGGCGTCTCCGACATCTGGCAATATGTGATCAAGGGCCTGGTGATCATCGGCGCCGTGGCGCTGGATCGCTACCGGCTGCAAGGCTCCGCCAGGACTTGAACGGTTTTACGCGCATCTGAGCGCATGGTGTGAAATTCGGTTGCGGCAACTGGTCTGCCGCGCCCGGGGATGAAGACAGACCAGGGGAGGAAGACAATGTTGAAGATGACCATGCTCGCCGGCGCCGCGATGGCGCTTGCCCTGACCACCGCGCCGGCCTCTGCCAAGGAGCTCAAATCGATCGGCGTCTCGCTGGGCTCGATGGGCAACCCGTTCTTCGTCGCGCTGTCAAAGGGCGCCGAGTTCGAGGCCAAGAAGACCAATCCCAATGTGAAGATCACCACCGTCGGCTTCGAATATGATCTCGGCAAGCAGGTCACCCAGATCGACAATTTCATCGCCGCCGGCGTCGACCTGATCCTGCTCAACCCCGGCGATCCCAAGGCGATCGGCCCGGCGATCAAGAAGGCGCAGGCGGCGGGCATCGTCGTGGTCGCGGTCGACACCGCGGCCGAAGGCGCCGATGCCACCGTGACGACCAACAACGTCCAGGCCGGCGAGATCGCGTGCCAGTACATTGTCGACAAGCTGGGCGGCAAGGGCGACGTCATCATCGAGAACGGACCGCAGGTCTCCGCGGTGATTGACCGCGTCACAGGCTGCAAGAACGTCTTCGGCAAGAATCCCGGCATCAAGGTGCTGTCCAGCGACCAGGACGGCAAGGGCTCGCGCGAAGGTGGCCTCACCGTTGCGCAAGGCTATCTGACCCGCTTCCCCAAGATCGACGCCATCTTCGCCATCAACGACCCCCAGGCGATCGGCACCGATCTCGCGGCCAAGCAGCAAAACCGCAGCGGCATCATCATCACCGCGGTCGACGGCGCGCCCGACATCGAGGCCTCGCTGAAGGACCCCGGCTCGCCGCAGATCCAGGCGTCGGCCTCGCAGGACCCGTTCTTCATGGCGCGGCGCGCGGTGCAGGTCGGCGTCGGCATCCTCAATGGGCAGAAGCCGGCCTCGACCGTCGAGCTGCTGCCCTCGAAGCTCGTGACCCGCGACAATATCTCGGAATACAAGGGCTGGACCTCGGACCGTTCGCAGTAACGTCCCGCCAATTATTGTTGCCATTGGCAATTCGAGCAGGACGCCCCGGGAAACCAGCCCGGGGCGCGCCTGTGAGGTTGACCTCAGCGACTGATATGTCAAAGAAGGACGGGTTTTCGGCGGGAGCTGGAAGCAAGCCGATCGGGCATTGGGACATCGCGAATGGCAAGCGTACCGTTTGAGCTGAAGGGCAAGAGCGTCTACGTCGCCGGCCATCGCGGCATGGTCGGTAGCGCGCTGCTGCGCCGGCTGGCGCGAGAGGACGTCAAGCTCGTGACCGTGGACCGGCGCGAGGTCGATCTCTGCAACCAGGCCCAAGTGTTCGACTGGTTCGCGCGGGTGCGGCCGCAGGTCGTCTTCCTCGCCGCGGCCAAGGTTGGCGGCATCGTCGCCAACAACACGCTGCGCGCCGAGTTCATCTACGACAACATCGCGATCGCCGCGAACGTGATCCAGGCCGCGCATGTGAATGGCGCGGAGAAGTTGATGTTCCTGGGCTCGTCCTGCATCTATCCAAAGCTGGCAGCCCAGCCGCTGCGCGAGGATGCCGTGCTCACCGGTCCGCTGGAGCCGACCAACGAGCCCTATGCCATCGCCAAGATCGCCGGCATCAAGATGGCCGAGGCCTATCGCAGCCAATATGGCAGCGACTTCATCAGCGTGATGCCGACCAACCTCTACGGTCCCGGCGACAATTATCATCCTGAATTGAGCCACGTCGTCGCGGCGCTGATCCGCCGCTTCCATGAGGCGAAAGAGTCGGGCGCCAGGAGCGTCGTCGTCTGGGGCACGGGGACGCCGCGGCGCGAGTTCCTCTATGTCGACGACATGGCGGATGCCTGCGTGCATCTGATGAAGACCTATTCGGGCAGCGACCTCATCAACATCGGCACCGGCGAGGATATCGCCATCGCCGAGTTTGCGCGCGTGGTCGCGGAGATCGTCGGCTATCGCGGCGAGATTTCCTACGATACGTCGCGGCCCGACGGCACGCCGCGCAAGCTGCTCGACGTCAGCAGGCTCGACAAGCTCGGCTGGCGCGCGACGACCTCGCTTCGCGAGGGCTTGGAGCGCGCCTACGAGGCGTATCGGGCGACCCTGCTGGTTCCGACGCAGCCATAGGAACCATCGTAGCAAGCACGAGTTGGGCGCAGGGGCAGGGCGACATGCGAGACCTACCGTGCAAGATATCGTGCCCGTGCGCTCCACTGCGCAAATCGCGGGTCATCCCATTCATCCGATGCTGGTGCCGATCCCGATCGCGTGCTTCATCGGCGCGTTGCTGACCGACATCGTCTATCTCGTCTCCGCCGAGATCATGTGGGCGGATTTCTCCGCCTGGCTTCTGCTCGTCGGCGTCGTCTTTGGTGTGCTGGCTGCGATCGCCGGCCTGACCGATTTCCTCGGCAACCGCCTGGTGCGGGCGCAGACGCCGGCCTGGCCGCATCTGATCGGCAACGCCGTGGTTCTGATCCTCGCGATCATCAATGCGCTGATACACACGCGTGATGCCTGGACCTCGGTATGGCCATGGGGGCTGGTGCTTTCGGTGCTCACCGTGCTGATCCTGCCTGTTACCGGCTGGCTCGGCTGGGCCATGGTGTATCGCCACGGTGTCGGAGTTGCGCGATGATGTCCTTGCAAACGCGCGCGCTGCTATGCGCTTCGCTTCTGGCTCTTCTCGCCGGCTGCAATGACGGCAGCGGCGATCCCAAGGCGCAGATCGGCGCCAATCCTGTGCTGCCCGACATCCAGCAATATCTGCTGCCGCCGATGCACATCGCCCGCATCATCGGCTGGAAGAAGGACGAGACGCCTGATGTTGCGCAGGGCTTGCAGGTCAAGGCGGTGGCGACCGGCCTGCAGCACCCGCGCTCAATCTACGTGCTGCCCAATGGCGACGTGCTGGTGGTGGAATCCAAGGCGCCGAAGGCCGCCGCGATCAAGCGGCCGAAGGAAATCGTGATGGGCTACATCGAGTCCTGGGCGACTTCGGGCGGCGATACCGGGCCCAGCAACCGCATCACGCTGCTGCGCGATACCAATGGCGACGGCGTACCGGATACGCAGAGCGTCTTCCTCGACCATCTCAATTCGCCGTTCGGCGTCGCCCTGGTCGGCAACGAGCTCTACGTCGCCAACACCGACGCGATCGTGAAATATCCCTACGCCGAAGCCGACACCAAGATCACCGCGCCGGGCACGGTGCTGACGCCGCTGCCGGGCGGCCCGATCGACCACCACTGGACCAAGAGCCTGGTCGCAAGCCCCGACGGCTCAAGGCTCTATGTCGGCGTCGGCTCCAACAGCAACATCACCGAGAACGGGATGGAGGCCGAGCACAATCGCGCCGACATTCTCGAGGTCGACCGCGCCAGCGGCCGCTGGCGGATCTTTGCCAGTGGCCTGCGCAATCCCAACGGTCTCAGCTTCGAGCCGCAGACCGGCGCGCTGTGGACCGTGGTGAACGAGCGCGATGAGCTCGGGCCCGATCTCGTGCCTGACTACATGACCTCGGTGAAGGACGGCGCCTTCTATGGCTGGCCCTACAGCTATTACGGCCAGCACGTCGATCCCCGCGTCAAGCCGCAGCGGCCGGATCTCGTGGAAAAGGCGATCGTGCCCGATTACGCCCTGAGCTCGCATGTCGCACCGCTCGGGCTTGCCTTCTCCACCGGCAACAGCCTGCCGGAAGCATATCGCGGCGGCGCCTTCGTCGGCGAGCACGGCAGCTGGAACCGGCAGGTGCTTAACGGCTACAAGGTCGTCTATGTGCCGTTCACGGACGGCAAGCCGAGCGGGCCGGCGCAGGACGTCGTCACCGGCTTCCTCACCAGCGACAACCAGGCGCGCGGCCGTCCCGTCGGCGTCGCGCTGGACAAGACCGGCGCGCTGCTGGTCGCCGACGACAGCGGCAATACGGTCTGGCGGGTGACCGCGGCGCATCCGCAAGTGACGCTGCGATAGGCAAGCCGCGCAATGATAGGAGAGGGATGATGGGCCTTGCCCAATATGCGATCGTACCGGTCCAGGACGAATGGGGCGTGCTGCACGACGGCGACGTCAAGAGCAGATACGCCACCAAGGAAGCCGCATTCGAGTCGGCTGTTGCCGCAGCGTCCCTGGCACTACGTGAGGGCCACGAAGTCCATGTCAGCGTGCCGGGCCGCGAGCCGGGCGAGAACGCGCTCGGAATCTAGCGGCCTCACACGATCAGGCGTCCGCGCCGCTTGGCGATGCCGATCGTGACCTCGGCGCCCGCGTTGAAATCGAGCCGGTCGGCTTCGACGCCGTCGCTGAAGATCACGCCGTTCTCCGCCATCAGCGAGCGGATGCGCAATTGCTCTTCGGATGCGAGCCGGCCGCAGACCAGATTGGTCTCCGAGTGCCGGCTCGGGAACGGCTCGCGCACGGCGAAGCGCAGCTCAGCGGCGTCCCAGGGCAGGGCCTCATAGCCCGTCAGCGAGGGCGGCTGACCGAAGCTGCCGGCGATCGCCAGTGAGCCGGTGACGATGCTCTTGAACCACGCGGTCGAGCCGAGCCCGGTCGAGACGATCAGCCCGCTCGAGGATTGCCGCTCCCTCGTCCCGCCGGCCGCGATCTCGTAGATCGCGGAGACATGCGTCCGCGCGCCGATGAAAAGGTCGTTCACCGCATGCAGCACCTGGCCGTCGCCGAGCCGGGCCTCCGCCATCGTCACGGCCTGGCTGTCGCGCTTGTCGGCGGCGACATCAGGCAGCAGCTTTGCGAGGTCGCGCGGCGCGAAGGGCAGCAGGATGCCGTCGTAGCGCGCCGGATCGGGGTTGAGGCCAACAAGCGGATGGTCGTCGAGATATTTCATCGTATTGGCGACGACGCCATCCTGGCCGAGCGCGACCACGATGTCGTCAGGGGCGAAGATGAAGTTCGGAAGGTATGCGCGCTCGATCACCTGATAGCGCCCCCATTGCTCGAGCACCTGAAGTGTCGCGCGCCGCTGCGCCTGGTAGACCTCGTGCTCCCTCTCATAATCGGAGAAATCGGCGCCGAGATGCTCGACATAGAAGCGTGCCTGCGCCGCCGTCAGGTAACGCGCGACCAGGTCTTCCAGCCTGGTCTTGCGCGTCACCAGCACGATCTTGCGATCATTGGCGGCGGGCATTGGCGGCCTCCGGCTTCGGCTTCTCGATCAGCTGGCTGAGCAGGTCGGGCGAGACGTTGAGCTGGCCGATCTTCTCGGCCTTCTCGGCGATGCCGGAAAAGGCCTGCGCGATCAGCTGACCCGGCTGCATGCCGGCGGCGGCGAGCGCCTGGATCACGCGGGTGTCGACGCCCTCGAAGATCTTCATCAGCGCGCCGACGCGATAGGCCTCGGCATCGGCCAGAGTGCGGGTGTTTTCGGCATTGAGGCCGACGAAATCCTTGCGCTTGCCCTCCAGCACGATATCCGCGGCCATGCCGGCCTCGCGCAACTCGTTGCGCTTGGCGGCAACGCTCGCCTCGGCATCCATCTGGGTCTCGCGGATCGAGCGCTTCTTCTGCTCGACCGCGATCTCGGTGTCGAGCTCGCTCTCGCGAATGGCGCGCTCCTGCTCGACGGCGAAATTGCGCCGGGCGAAGATCGCCTCGTCCGCGTTCTTCAAAATCGCTTCGCGCGCCTGCGCCTCCAGCGCCTTGGCCGTATCAGGCGTCGGCTTGATGCCGCGGATCGAGACACCGAGGATTTCCAGGCCAAGCGCCTCGATGTCGGCGCGTCCGCGCAGGCCGCCGGCGATGATGTCGGCGATGCGGTCGGAGGCTTGCAGCGCCTCCTTCAGCGTCAGCTCCTTGATCGCCTGCTGCGCCAGCACCTCGACCGTGCCGAGAATGCGCTCCGGCAGCTTCTCGGGATCGTCGCTCTCATAGGTCTTGCCGTCGGGCTTCAGGGTGAAGTTGAGCATCGAGGCCGCTTTCTTCGGCTCGCTGACGCGATAGGTGACGTGGCCCTGCACGGTCAGGGTCTGAAAGTCGCGCGCGATCTGCTGAAAGATGAAGGAGGCGTCGCGGCTGCCGACCGGCACGGCGACGAGCGTAGTCACCGGCGCATAGTAGAACGCCGAGAGGCCGGTGCCCTCGGCGACAACGGCGCCGGCGCGGTACTTCATCAGATAGGTGGTGGGCTGGGCCTTGATAAACCTGATGCCGAACATGGCCGTCTCCAATGGCTGCTATAAGTTGGTCTGAGCAACTAAGTAAGTTGGACTGTACAACTAACTATGTTACTGTCAAGGCCCAACGAAGGAGGCTGCCGGTGGCAGGCGAGGATCGGGCCGAAGGCTTTGAAAAATCAGGAGATCTGGACTTCCCGCGGCCGCTGACCACGGTCGACGTCGTGATCTTCTCGATTCGCGGCGACCAGCTCCAGGTGTTGCTGGTACGGCGTCCGGCCGGTGAGGACGAGCCCTTTCCGCAGGCGCTGGCTCTCCCAGGCGGCTTCGTCGACGTTGTGAAGGACCGCGATCTCGCGGCCTGTGCAGCGCGCAAGTTGAAGGAGAAGACCGGCGTCACCGCTCCTTATCTGGAGCAGCTCGGAAGCTGGGGGAGCGCCTCGCGCGATCCGCGCGGCTGGTCGGCAACGCACGCCTATTTCGCGCTGATTCCGGAAGAGGCGGGCGCGCTCACGCCAGATGCGCGCTGGTTTCCGATTCAAGGCGGCAGGCTCAAGGAGAAGCTTGCCTTCGATCACAGCGACATCCTGGCCAGCGCGATCCAGCGCCTGCGCAACAAGGTGGAATACACCTCGCTGCCCGCTTACCTGATGCCCGCGGAATTCACGCTGCCCGACTTGCAGCGGGTCTACGAGATCGTGCTTGACCGTCCCTTGGAGAAGAGCGCCTTCCGCACCCGGATCCTGTCGGCCGACATGATCGAGCCGGTGGCTAAGATGCGGCGCGGCCCGAATCGTCCGGCGCAGCTCTATCGCCTGAAGAAGAACAGCAAGCCGGTGTATTTCGTGCGGACCTTCAATCCGCCGGAGTGATGCAGCGTCCGCCCGCTCCGGACGGGCATAACATCGTGTTAGGTTTATCGCATAACAGGGTAATTGTGTTAGCGCGGTGACAGCCTATTATCACGTCACTCAAGCACGTATCGGCAGTGACAAGCGCTGGCGGAAAAGTCCGCACAGCGCGCGGAGAGGGCTGCCCAATTTCTCCAAGAAGCCCGCCAAGGGACGTCAAAAAAACCAGTTTGGAGGACTCCCAGGATGACCGGAATCCATCAGGTGAGCCAGTCAAGGAAGGCCGCTGCAAGCGGCTGGATCGGGTCGGCTCTCGAATATTATGACTTCTTCATCTACGCGACCGCCGCGTCGCTGATCTTCCCGCAAATCTTCTTCCCGTCGGAAAATCCCACCGTCGCCATCGTCGCATCGCTGGCGACCTACGGCGTCGGCTATGTGGCGCGGCCGATCGGCGCCTTCGTGCTCGGACATTGGGGCGACACCCATGGCCGCAAGACCGTTCTGATCGTCTGCATGTTCCTGATGGGTCTGTCGACCATGGCGGTGGGCCTCCTGCCGACCTATCATCAGGTCGGCATCCTCGCGCCGATCCTGCTGGTCGTCCTGCGCCTGATCCAGGGCTTTGCCGTTGCCGGCGAAATCTCCGGCGCGAGCTCGATGATCCTGGAGCACGCGCCGTTCGGCCGTCGCGGCTTCTATGCGAGCTTTGCGCTTCAGGGCGTGCAGGCCGGACAGATTCTCGCAGCCGCCGTCTTCCTGCCGCTGGCGGCCTATATGCCGACCGAGGCCTTCAACAGCTGGGGCTGGCGGATTCCGTTCCTGCTCAGCTTCTTCGTCATCGTCGCAGGCTACATCATCCGCCGCGAAGTCGACGAAACCCCTGCCTTTGCCCGCGAGGAGGGGCGGGGAGAAACCCCGCGCTCGCCCATCGTCCAGGCCATCAAGCTGAGCTGGCCCGACATGCTCAGGGTCATCTGCATGGCGCTGATGAACGTCATCCCTGTGGTCGCGACCATCTTCGGTGCCGCCTATGCGGTGCAGCCGGCCTATGGCATCGGTTTTGCCAAGGACGTCTATCTGTGGATCCCGGTCCTCGGAAACATGCTGGCCATCTTCGTCATTCCCTTCGTCGGCAATCTGTCCGACAAGGTCGGCCGCAAGCCTCCCATCGTCGTGGGCGCGCTGCTCTCCGGCCTGCTCGCTTTCGGCTATCTCTATGCCATCAGCATCAAGAGCGTGCCGCTGGCGATCGTGCTGTCGCTGTTGATGTGGGGTGTGGTCTATCAGGGCTACAACGCAATCTTCCCGAGCTTCTATCCGGAGCTGTTTCCGACCCGCACCCGCGTGTCGGCGATGGCGATCTCGCAGAACATCGGCACCACCATCACCGCGCTGCTTCCGGCCCTGTTCGCGACCGTGGCGCCTCCCGGCTCCGCCAACATTCCCTTGACGGTGGGGGCGATCGCCTTCGGCATCACGGTCATCGCGGCGCTGGCAGCCGTTACGGCCCGGGAAACCTATCGGGTCCGCATCGACGATCTCGGTAATCCCAAAGCCGTTCCGATCGCGCGGGCCGACTATGATCGGCAGCGGACGGAGGCAGCGAGCGGTGCTGCCGCCGCCCGGACCTGACCGAGAGAGGGGGCGCCGCTGCGATCGATGACGCTCGCAGCGGCGCGGCTTCACGGTATAGACTGACGATCGATCGACTTGGTATGCGCGTGAGCGCACATGATGAGGTTGCAGGATGAATCCCGCTGTTGTTGCCGTCGCCATCACCGGCTCTGTTCCGCGCAAGAAGGACAATCCCGCGGTGCCGATCCTGCCCGCCGAGCAGATCGAATCGACGCACCAGGCCTTCGAGGCCGGTGCTACGCTCGCCCATATTCATGTTCGCAACGACGACGAGACGCCGTCTTCCGACCCGGAGCGCTTCGCCCTGGTGCAGGAAGGCATCCGCAAGCATTGCCCCGGGATGATCGTGCAGTTCTCGACCGGCGGGCGCGGCCGCGATCCCTCGGCACGCGGGTCATCGCTCTATCTGAAGCCGGACATGGCCTCGCTGTCGACGGGGTCGGTGAACTTTCCGACCATTGTCTATGAGAACAGCGCCGCGCTGGTCGAGACTCTCGCCACCGGCATGAAGGCAAATGGCGTTCGTCCTGAAATCGAGATCTTCGATCTGTCGCATCTGCACGGCGCACGACGCCTGATCGAGGCGGGGCTGATGGATGCGCGTCCGCATGTGCAATTCGTCATGGGCGTCAAGAACGCGATGCCGGCCGACGAGCACGTGCTCGACATTCTGCTGGCCGAGCTGCGTCGCCTGATCCCGAAGGCAACCTGGACCGCGGCCGGCATCGGTCGCCATCAGGCCGAGGTCATGGACTGGGCCCTTGCGCGCGGCGCCGATGCGGTTCGCACCGGGCTCGAGGACAATATCAGGGTCGACAAGACGCGCCTCGCCGCCAGCAATGCGGAGCTCGTGAGCATCGCCTGCGAGGCCTTGGCGCGGCACGGCCGCCGAGCCGCAACCGCGACGGAGGCGCGATCCTTGCTCGGGATCGTACGGTAGGGCGACCGTCCCGCACCTGACATGCTCCTGGCTGCCTTCTGCCATTCGGCGGCCGGCGTTCCCGTGTGCTGAGTCTCCCGGTAAGAGGGGCTCACAGGCGTGATCGGCGCCTGCCGGGCAGGCGACGACTGGAATGCGGTTCTTGAAATCTGACAGCAGGCTTATCGGGGTCCTGCTGGTGCTTGCAATCACCCAGCTCATTGCATGGGGTACGATCGGCCTTCCGGCCGTGGTCGGCCGCGACCTCGGGTCCGATCTCGGCATGAGCTTGCCGGCGGTGTTCGCGGGCAGCTCGGTGCTCTATGTCACCATGGGCCTGTGCGGACCCTGGCTCGCCAAGGCCTTTGCGCGCCACGGCGCGCGCAAGGTGATGATGGTGGGCACTGTCGTCTCCGCGCCGGGCTACGTCGTTCTGTTTTTCGCGCGCGAGCCGATCCTGTATTTTGCCGGCTGGATATTTCTCGGCATGGGCGGCAGCGCCACCTTGTCGACCGGCGCCTACATCATGCTGAACGAGGTCGCAGGGCGGGGCGCCAAGAATGCCATCGGCGGGCTGATGCTGGTGACGGGTCTGTCCAGCAGCATCTTCTGGCCGACGACGTCCTTCCTCAGCGACCTGTTCGGCTGGCGCGGCACTTGTCTGGTCTTTGCAGTCATGCTGCTCGGCATCAATCTCCCGCTCTACGCGTTCGTCGCGCCGCGCCGCAAAATCGTGACCGACGAACATGCCGAGGCCGTGAAGACGGTGCGGCCGCCTGCGATTCCAAGAAGCACTTTCGGCCTCGTTGCCTCCGTGATCACGATGAACGCCTTCGTCAATTTCGGCATTGGCGCCATCCTGATCGAGCTGTTGCGAGCGGAGGGCCTCGCGCCCGCGCAGGCGCTCGCGTTCGGCTCGATGCTGGGGGTGATCCAGGTCAGCGCCCGCGGCCTCGACTTCCTCGGCGGCGGCCGCTGGGACGGCATCACCACCGGGCTGGTTGCCGGTACGGCGCTTCCCATCGCCATGGTGCTGCTGATGCTGAGCGAGGGCGCGACCTGGGCGGTCGCAACCTTCATCCTGCTCTATGGCGCCGGCAGTGGCGCGATGGGGGTGGCGCGGGCGACGATCCCGCTGGTCTTCTACGACCAGGCCGAGTTCGCCAAGGCGATGTCGATGATCGCACTGCCGCTCAATCTGGCCTCGGCGATCTCGCCGCCGCTGCTTGCCGGCCTGCTCACCCAGTTCGGCAGCCGCGGTGCGCTTGGCCTCACGCTGGTGATCTCCTGCGCGACGGTGCTGATCCTGATCCTGCTCGGACGGCGTCGGCCGCGGCTGGCCGCAGCGGCCGCGACCTGAGGCGTTACTCGCAGCGCGGAATTCGTCGCAGCGGGGCTGCGTCCGCTGCCGGGCAGGGGATGGCCGTATGCCGCCAGTGCAGTGCTCAGGGCACCAAAATGGTGTATCCGCAGGTGCGCGGCACGGCCTCTCGCCGCTGCGCCAAGATCAGCTTCAAGATCCAGTTCCCCGGAGGAAATCGCATGTCGGCCTTGCCGCTCTCAGGCATCAAGATCCTTGATCTCACGCGCGTCCTCGCCGGCCCCTTGTCGGCCCAGATGCTGGGTGATCTGGGCGCCGAGGTGATCAAGATCGAGCGGCCCGGCACCGGCGACGACGCCCGCGCCTTTGGCCCGCCTTACCTCGCCGACCCCGAGGGCAAGGCCAACAACAACAATTCGTTCTATCTCTGCGCCAACCGCAACAAGAAGTCGGTCACCGTCAACATCGCCAAGCCCGAGGGGCAGGCGATCATCCGCGAACTCGCCAAGGACGCCGACGTCTTCATGGAGAATTACAAGGTCGGCGATCTCAAGCGCTACGGCCTCGACTACGAGACGATCAAGGCGATCAACCCCAGGATCATCTATTGCTCGGTGACCGGCTTTGGCCAGACCGGCCCTTACGCGCCGCGTGCCGGTTACGACGCCATTCTGCAGGCGATGGGCGGCTTGATGAGCGTCACCGGCCATATCGACGGCGAGCCCGGCGAGGGCCCGATGAAGGTCGGTCCTTCCATCGTCGACTACATGACCGGCATGAACGCCTCGATCGGGATTCTCTCGGCGCTCTACCATCGCGACGCCAATGGCGGCGTCGGGCAGCATCTCGACGTCTGCCTGTTCGACACCGTGATCGCCTCGCTCAGCCACTGGCTGCAGATCTACCTCGTCAACGGCAAGATCCCGCCGCGCCGCGGCACCTGGGGCAATGGCGGCATGCCGGCCGGCGTATTCCGCTGCACCGACGGCGAGCTGATGGTGGTGGTCGGCAATGACGGCCAGTTCCAGCGCACCTGCGCCGTTCTCGGCGAGCCCGAGCTCGCGAGCGATCCGCGCTTCGTCAAGAACAACGACCGCGTCGTGCACGGCAAGGAGATCATGGCGATCTTCGCCGGCCTGTTCCTGAAAAAGCCGGTGGCCTATTGGCTGGACAAGCTCGAGGAGGCCGGCGTGCCGTCAGGCCCGATCAACGATTTCGAGCAGGTGTTTTCCGATCCGCACGTCCAGTCGCGCGGCATGCGGGTGAAGGTGGACCATCCCTTCCAGCCTGATCTGTCGCTGATCCGCAATGCGCTGACCTTCGCCGGCACGCCGATCACCGACTACCGCGCTCCGCCGCTGCTCGGCGAGCACACAAAGGAGGTGCTCGGCGGCAAGCTCGGCTATGATGCCGGGAAGATCGACGAGCTGAAGAAGCAGGGGATCATCTAAGGCGCGATGAGACTATGATGAATCGTCATCGCGCTTTAGGTTATTGTTTGAGCATGATCTCCGCGCAAACGCGTTCCTCGTTCGTCGCGAGGGAAAACCGCTTCGCACTTTTCCGGATCATGCTTTAGCCCTGCGCATCATCTGGTGACCAAAGCATGACGATGGCGCGGCCTTATCTGAGGCTTGCGCGCAATCCCCAGATAAACCCGGTCCGTACGCGCACAGGCTTTCGTTTCGGCTCCGACTCAGATTCGATCTCATTACTGAGTTCGGGGAGACACGTGCATGTCCTACACGATCGGGTTCCAGGCGAAGGACCAGAAGGCAATTCTGGCGACCGAAGCAGCGACTGCCAATCAGGCGGTCGCGATCATTGCCGCACTGCGGCAAAGCGCCGAAGAGATCAAGTACATCCGCTCGCCGCAGGAAGGCGACATGGGCATCGAGATGCTGCTGCTGCTAGCCAAGGAAGAGGCTGAGGAGATGCCGCAGCGGGGCTAGCCCCGCACCCACACTTCGATCAGAAGCGAAACATGCTGGCTGCGGAATAATGTAGTCAGCAGGCAGTCCCGCTTGAACCGAAGGTGGCCCATGAAACGCGAAGTGCTCCGCGTCGAACCGATCTCGTCCTTTCTCGATCGTGTGAAGGCGCCGACCTCGCCGGTGACGCGCGCCGGCAACATGGTCTTCGTTGCCGGCCTGCCGCCGTTTCACCCGGAGACGGGCGAGATCGGCGGGATGGGAATCGAGCGCCAAAGCGAAATCGTCATGGAGCAGATGAAGCTGTGCCTTCAGACGGCCGGCGCCTCGCTCGACAATGTCATGAAGTGCAACGTCTACTGCACCTCGACCAGGCACTTCGCCACGTTCAACACGATCTATGCGCGCTATTTCCCTGAAGATCCGCCGGCGCGGATCTTCGTCGTGACGCCGGAATGGTTCGGTCCGTTCGACGTCGAGATCGACTGCATCGCGATGATTTGAGGACTACCGCGCCGCGACCTTCGGCGCCGCCTTGGTCTCCGTTCGTCCCGCCGTCAGCGCCATCGTCGCGACGCTGACGACGCGCTCGACCACGTCCTCGACGTCGTCGAGATCGCATTTTCCCTCCGACAGTTTCGTCAGGCGCTCGCTCTCGCGGATGGTGTGATGCGCCATCGCCAGCGCGAAATTCAGGCCCCAATAGATATCGACGTCGCTGCGGTCGGGCAGGGACCTGCGCATCGCGCCCGCGAATTTGCGCAAATGGTCGATCTCGCGGTTCTTGATGCGGCGGATCGGCGGCACTGACTCGATCGAGGCGCGGATCATGAAGCGCGCCGCGGTGGAGCGCTGGTTCTCGGGGCCCAGGCACCCGCGCAGTGTGGGACCGACCAGCGCGCGCAAGATCACCTCGATCGGCGCGCGGCCGCCGCCGGCTTCTTCCGCCGCCTTCAATTCGCGCAAGCGCTCGCGATTGGTTGCGATCGAGCGGGTGACAAATAATTCCGCGATCAGCTCGTCCTTCGAGCCGAAATGATAGTTCACAGCCGCGAGGTTGACGCCCGCCGCGGCGACGATGTCGCGCAGTGTGACGTCGCCAAAGCCGCGATCGGCATAGAGCCGTTCGGCGGCGGCGAGAATGGCAGACCTCGTATGATCGCTGGCCATGATCGGGACCTCGTCATTCCGGGGCGGCACGAAAGTGCCGAACCCGGAATCTCGCGCTGCAATTTCGAGATTCCGGGTTCGACGCTTCGCGTCGCCCCGGAATGACGTGAGGAGGGCCGCGCAGCGCCGAGGGGAGTTGCATTTCAAACACTTGTATGAAACTATCGTTTGAAGGCCGGCGAAAGTCAATCCGCCTGATGGAATTGTGCCGCACCAGGGTGCCGCCGGTTCCACGCCCCGCAATCCGCCTTATGGCGGTTGCGGGCCGCGCACCGCGGGAGGACAGTCCGGCGCAAAACAGGCTTTCAAAGCGAGAGACGAGGAGCGTCCCATGGACTTCGATATGTCGCCCAAGCAGAAGGAATGGCTCGAGCGCGTGCAGTCCTTCATGGCCAAGCACGTGCGTCCGGCGGTGCCGATCTACGATCAGCAGGACAAGAGCGGCGACCGCTGGAAGGTGATTCCGATCCTTGAAGACCTCAAGAAGAAGGCGAAGGCCGAAGGCCTCTGGAACATGTTCCTGCCGCCGAGCGAGCATGAGGACGATGAATTCCGCGGCGCGGGATTGACCAATCTCGAATACGCGCTGCTCTCGGAAGAGATGGGCCGCATCACCTGGGCCTCGGAAGTGTTCAACTGCTCGGCGCCCGACACCGGCAACATGGAAGTCTTCATCCGCTACGGCTCCAGGGAGCAGAAGCGCAAATGGCTGCGTCCACTGATGGACGGCGAGATCCGCTCGGCCTTCCTGATGACGGAACCGGCCGTGGCCTCGTCCGATGCCACCAACATCGAGACCCGCATCGAGAAGGACGGCGATCACTACGTCATCAACGGCCGCAAATGGTGGTCATCAGGCGTCGGCGATCCCCGCTGCAAGATCGCGATCCTGATGGGCAAGACCGATTTCAACGCCGCGAAGCATCAGCAGCAGTCGCAGATCCTGGTTCCGCTCGACACGCCAGGCATCAAGGTCGAGAAGATGCTGCCGGTGTTCGGCTTCGATGATGCGCCGCACGGTCACGCCCAGGTGCTGCTCGAGAACGTGCGGGTCCCGAAGGAGAACATCCTGCTGGGCGAGGGCCGCGGCTTCGAGATCGCGCAGGGCCGCCTCGGGCCCGGCCGTATTCATCACTGCATGCGCACCATCGGCAAGGCCGAGGAAGCGCTGGAGAAGATGGTGAGGCGGCTCTCCTCGCGCACCGCCTTCGGCAAGAAGATCGTCGAGCATTCGGTGTGGGAGCAGCGCATTGGCGACGCCCGCACCAACATCGAGATGACGCGTCTTCTGTGTCTGAAGGCTGCCGACATGATGGACAAGGTCGGCAACAAGACCGCGCAGGCGGAGATCGCCATGATCAAGGTCGCCGCGCCCAACATGGCGCTGAAGATCATCGACGAGGCGATCCAGGCGTTCGGCGGCGCCGGCGTCTCCGATGAGGCCGGCCTTGCCAAGGACTACGCCCACATCCGCACGCTGCGTCTCGCTGACGGTCCGGACGAAGTGCACAATCGCGCCATTGCAAGGCTCGAGGTTCGGAAGTATGCAAATTCTCCGAAGCACTAGAAACGGCGGAGAGCGCTAGCAGCGCTCTCCTCACCGTCATTCCGGGGCGCGCAAAGCGCGAACCCGGAATCTCGAGATTCCGGGTCTGGTCCTTCGGACCATCCCGGAATGACGGCAATGAAAAGAGGGGAGCGTCACGTGACTGACGGCGTCAGGAAAGACGAGGAGTTCTCGGGCACCAAGCCAGTCGAGGAGCGTCATCGCTTCGACGAGCTCAGGCTTGAGGCCTGGATGCGCGAGCATGTCGAAGGCTTTGAAGGCCCGCTCGTCGTCCTCCAGTTCAAGGGCGGCCAGTCCAATCCGACCTACCGGCTCAACACGCCCACGCGCTCCTACGTGATGCGCAGAAAACCGTTCGGCAAATTGCTGCCGTCCGCACACGCCGTCGACCGCGAGTATCGCGTCATCGCAGCCCTTGGAAAGCAGGGCTTCCCGGTCGCGCGCGCCTATGCGCTGTGCCAGGACGACGGCGTCATCGGCGCTGCCTTCTACATCATGTCGATGGAGGAGGGGCGCGTGTTCTGGGATCCGACGCTGCCGAGCCAGGACAAAGATGCGCGCCGAAAGATCTTCACCAGCAAGATCGAGACGCTGGCGAAGCTCCATATGTACGATCCGGTCGCGATTGGCCTCGGCGACTTCGGCAAGCCTGGCAATTATTTCGCGCGCCAGATCGACCGCTGGACCAAGCAGTATCGCGCGTCCGAGACCCAGCACATTCCGGAGTTCGAGAAGGTTGCTGAATGGCTGCCCAAGACCGTGCCGGAGCAGGCGCGCGTCTCGATCGTCCATGGCGACTACCGCCTCGACAACATGATTTTCCACCCGACGGAACCACGCGTGCAGGCCGTGCTCGACTGGGAACTGTCGACGCTCGGCGATCCCATGGCCGATTTCACCTATCTGTTGATGCAGTGGATCATGCCGGGCCTCGAAGGCGCCGACCTCAAGGCGCTCAACATCCCGAGCGTCGAGGAAGCCGCGCAGATCTATTGCAATGTCACCAGGATGACGGTGCCCGATCTGAACTGGTACTTCGCCTACAATCTGTTCCGCCTCGCCGGCATCACCCAGGGCATCGCCGGTCGCGTCCGGGACGGCACCGCCGCCAACGCCAAGGCGCTGGAGTCAGCCAAGCGCACCGTGCCGCTGTCGAAGGCGTCGTGGGAATACGCGCAGAGGGCCGGCGCGGTGTAGACACAACGAAGGCGTGGCTGGTGGCTGCGCCTTTTTTCTGTTTTGATCGAGCACTCTCTCCACGGCCTCTCTGTCATTGCCCGCGAAGGCGGACAATCCAGTATTCCAGAGACGCTGATGTTGACCGAAAGGCCGCGGCGTACTGGATGCCCCGGTCAAGCCGGGGCATGACACCTGCGATAGGGTAAGCTCGTTCCGCCGTCATTGCGAGCGCAGCGAAGCAATCCAGAATCTTTTCGCGGTTGCAGTCTGGATTGCTGCGCTGCGCTCGCAATGACGCGGAGGCGAATTGCGAGACGCCCTATCCGCACTGGTGCGTAGGGCGGATTTGACACCCCGACATCCATCATATCTCCTCTGCACTGATCCGCCCCCGGAGCCCGCCGCATGATCGACCACGCCACTCTCATCACCTACGTCCTCATCGTTCTCGGCTTCGTCTTCATCCCGGGCCCGGCGACGCTGCTTACCATGGCGCGCGCCGCAAGCTCCGGCACAAAGGCCGGCATCGCGACCGGCGCCGGGATTGCCGCCGGTGACCTGATCCACACCAGCATGGCCATCGTCGGCCTCTCGGCGATCATCGCGACCTCGGCGCTGCTGTTCAGCATCGTTAAATATGCGGGCGCCGCATTCCTGATCTATCTCGGCATTCGCGCCATGCTCGACAAGGCGCCGATCGAGCTGAACGGCGGCGTGCCCGCGATCGGCGCGGGCCGCGCCTTTCGCCAGGCCGTGCTGACCGAGGTGCTCAACCCCAAGACCGCGCTGTTCTTCCTTGCCTTCCTGCCGCAATTCGTGCGGCCGGAGCACGGTTCGATCGGACTTCAGCTTGCGATCCTGGGCATTGTCTTCGTGCTGCTTGGCCTGGTCAGCACCGTCGTATTCGCCCTCGGCGCCGGCCGGCTCGGCAATCTCCTGCGCCGCCACCCTGCCGTGGTGAAGTGGCAGGGCAAGGTGGTCGGGACCATCTACTGTGCCGTCGGCGTGCGACTGGCGTTGCAGGAGCGATGAGGGGCAACGCTGACTCTGAGCCCGGACCCGTAGGGCGGATTAGCGCAGCGTAATCCGCCACAGTGCTGAGAGCGGAGAGAATGGCGGATTACGCTGCGCTAATCCGCCCTACGTTTTCAATTGTTCGCGCAATGCGCGATCAGTCTCTCCACAAAGCTCGCGCACTTTTCCAGCTCGGCCATCGCGATGAACTCATCCGGCGTATGCGCCTGTGCAATCGAGCCCGGTCCGATCACCACAGACGGAATATCGGCCATGCTGGCGAACAAACTGGCTTCAGTACCGAACGCGACCTTGGCATGGTCGTTGCGCCCCGCAAGGCTCTTGGCCAGCGTGACGATCGCCGCATCCGCCCTGGTGTCGAGCGCGGGGTAGTCGAGGATCTCCTCGAAATCGATGCCGCATTCGGGATGTCTCGCCTTCATCGCCGGCTCGAGCTCGGCCCTGGCCCAGGCGATGATCGCATCCGTCACCTCCTTGGACTCGGTGATGCCGATGCCGCGGCATTCGAAATCTACGGTACATGTGTCAGGCACGATGTTCAGCGCCGCGCCGCCATGCACGATGCTGGTCAGCAGCGTCGAATGCGGCACGTCGTAGAGGCCGTTGCGCTCGGCTTCGCCAGCGAGCTTCACCGCGCGGCGGCGGATCTCGGTGATCAGCTCGGCGGCATATTCGATGGCGTTGACGCCGTCCGGCGCGATCGACGAATGGCGGGCGAGGCCGTGGAACGTCGCGCGCACGCCGTGCTTGCCCTTGTGGCCGATGATGACCTTCATCTCGGTCGGCTCGCCGATGAAGGCGCCGAGCGGCCTCACTTTCTTCTTCGCGACCTCGGCAAGCATCGGCCGCACCCCGACGCAGCCGATCTCCTCGTCATAGGAGATCGCAAGATGAATCGGCGTCGTCAGCTTCGCTTCCAGCATCTCCGGCACCATGGCGAGGCACACCGCGACAAAGCCCTTCATGTCGGTGGTGCCGCGGCCGAAAAGCTTGCCGTCGCGCTCGACCAGCCTGAACGGGTCGTGGCTCCAGTCTTGGCCGACGACGGGTACGACGTCGGTGTGCCCTGACAGCACGAGACCGGGCTTATCCTCCGGTCCGATCGTGACCCAGAGCGAGGCCTTCGTCCCTGTTTCGTCGGTGATGCGCTCGCCTTTGACGCCGAGGAAGGCGAGGTAGCTTTCGATATGTGCGATCAGGGGCAGGTTGGTGCGGTCGCTGATCGTGTCGAAGCCGACAAGCTCGGCAAGCATGTTGCGGATACGGTCGGGGCGTGAGTTCGGGAAGATCGGATTGGGCATTGTCATTTCTTGTCGGAGATTGCAGAGGCTGAAATCGCCTGCATGAACCATACCAATGGGGCGGCTTGGCAAGCAAATCAACACAGGCGCGTAGCCCGGATGGAGCGCAGCGAAATCCGGGGCCGCTCTGTCCGCCTTGGATGGAATCCCGGATTGCGCTTCGCTCCATCCGGGCTACAGGCTACTCACGCGCGGTGAAATGGATTCCGGGTTCGCGCCTTCGCCGCGCCCCGGAATGACGAAGGAGAGCCACCAAACCTTGCGTTGCCCGTCGGGCAAAACACACGAGGCGTGGGGCAATGCCGGCCGGCAAAAAGTATTCTACTTTACCGAAATTCGGAAATGGCGTATGTATCGCGCATCCCGGCCCATGGAAGAGGGGCGTATCGCGATCGTCACGACGCGGGCCGGACGGTGGTAGGCGCAGGCCACATCGGCGCGATTAGGCTTTGCAGGGCGGGCAACCGTGAGCAGAAACGTCGCGCAAACGACCGGTGTGGTTCCTGCGTACGGCAAAATCGTGTGGTCCTGGCGCCCGGAGCCTGGGCGCCAAGGCTCGTGGTGGTGCGTGTGGCCCAACCGGGTCCTCGCATCAGTCATCTGCGAGACGACGGGGGCAATAGTGCATCGCTCCCCGGGGAGAGCACGACATAAGCCGTCAAACCACTGCGCAGGGAAGGCCGGATGTTTCGGCTTCACCTGTATGCCGCTGTGCAGCCTCTTGTAGCGCAACCTATTGCACAGTGGACCGTGGGTGCCGGTCGGGCACCCGGTCTTCCCTGCGCCCTCTTTCATTTGAGGGTGACGTTGCAGAGCAAAGCTCGGGCGAGATGGGCCGCGAGGATGCGAAGCTGTGTCTGAGAGAGCGAATGCTGCGGCGGGCGCTTACCCATCGCCGTCACCCTGAGGTGCTCGCCTCTTCGGCGAGCCTCGAAGGGCGACGGCCCGGCTGCATCTCGGCCGTTCATCCTTCGAGGCTCCCGGCGCAGTGCCAATGCACTGCGCCACTCGCACCTCAGGATGACGGATGGTACAGTGTCATCGCGGAAAAACTCTGGATTGCTTCGCTGCGCTCGCAATGACGGTGTCGAGAGAGATTCGCACCAAACTTCGCTCTCCTGCCCCGGACGCAGCGCAGCGTACCCGGCGATGCGGAGCATCGTCCGGTGCGGTGCGCTGCAGAGCCGGGGCCCATCTCTCAGCGAGCCCTGAAGCCTGCTGGGTCCCGGCTCTGCGCAACAGCGTAAGAACGCTGCAGCGCGTCCGGGACGCGAGACTGGACTAAACCGGCTTGCCCGTATACGGCATCGACGCCGTGAGACCACCATCCACCGGGAACGCCTGGCCGTTGACATAAGAGGCTTCATCGCTCGCCAGGAACAATCCCATCGCCGCGAGCTCGTGCGGCTGGCCGGCACGCTTCAGCGGATTGAGCTGGCCGATCTTGTCATGGGTGCCGCGCTCCTTGGCGCGGTCGAAGATCGGCTTGGTCATGCCGGTTTCGATCAGGCCGGGGCAGACCGCATTGATGCGCACGCCGGTGCCGGAGAGCGAATAGGCCGTGGTCTGCACCAGCGAGATAACGCCGGCCTTGCTCGCGGCATAGGGATGTCCGCTGGCGCCGGCCTTGAGGCCCGCCACCGACGCCGTGAGCACGATCGCGCCGGATTGCTGCCTCACCATATGCGGCATCGCATGCTTCACCGCGAGGAACGGCCCGATCAGATTGACGCGCAGCACCTCCTGCCAATGCTCGACGGTCTGCTCGCCGAGCGGAACGAGCCCGCCGGAGACGCCGGCATTGGCCCAGATCACGTCGAGCCTTCCATGCGTCGTCACCGCCTTGTCGATGACATCAATGACATCCTTCTCCGAGCCCGCGTCGGCGATCATGGCTTCCGCAACGCCGCCGGCCTTCTTCACCTCGTCGACGGTCTCTTTCACCGCCTCGGTGCGATCGACCGCGATCAGCTTGGCGCCTTCTTTGGTGAACAGCAGCGAAGCCGCGCGGCCGATGCCGCTGCCGGCGCCGGTGATGATGACGGATTTGCCTTGCAGGCGGCCCATGCGTTTCTCCCTTTGCTTGGCACGCGACGCTTGCCGCGCGACGGAATTTCAAACAAGATTTCAAACAGTAAAGTGTCTTGAGACACGTTCACACCTCACGTACAGCGACATGAGACAGGATGGAAGGGTTTCGATGGCAGCCGAAGACAAGCCTGATGTGGTCATCACGCGATGGTGGTGGGTCCGGCATGCGCCGGTGCGCAACGACGGCGGCAACATCTACGGGCAGAGCGACATCGCCTGCGATACCAGCGACACCTACGTCTTCAATGCCGTTGCCAAGGTGCTGCCGCGCCAGGCGGTTTGGTATTCGAGCAATCTGATGCGCACGCATCAGACCGCGGAAGCGATCTGGGCGGCGGGCTATCCAAAGCCTGAATCGATGACATGGGAGGCGGACCTCGCCGAGCAGAATCTCGGCCGCTGGCAGGGCATGAACCGCGCCGCCTTCATTGCGAGCCGTCCCGTCGGCTCGAACTGGTTTGCCGACATCAACGAGCCCGCACCCGGCGGCGAGAGCTTTATGGATCTCTATATCAGGACGCGCCGGACCATCGATCGGATCAACAATGAGGCGGCTGGGCGGGACGTGATCGCGGTCGCGCATGGCGGCACCATCAAGGCGGCGATCGGCCTAGCGCTCGACGGCCAGGTCGAGCGGGCGCTGTCGTTCGACATCGACAACGTCTCGATCACGCGGCTCGATTATTTCGCCAGCACCGAGCGCTCGGTCTGGCGGCTGCCGATGGTGAACCAGCAACCCTGGATCGCCGACGATGCCCATGCCGAGATGCATCAGCCGTCAGGGCCGGAAGTCAAGAAGCTCGCGTGAGTTCGCAGTCATTCCGGGGCGGCTCGAAGAGCCGAACCCGGAATCTCGAGGTTCCGGGTTCGATGCTTCGCATCGCCCCGGAATGACATTGAAGATCAATCTGGGAGGAAAGCATGACCTTGTTCGACATGAAGGGTAAAGTTGCCGTCATCACCGGCTCGACGCGCGGCATCGGGCTTGCGATCGCCGAGCGCATGGCCGAGCACGGCGCCAAGGTCGTGATCTCCTCGCGCAAGGCTGACGTTTGCGAGCAGGTCGCCAAGGACATCAACGAGAAGTACGGCAAGGGCACCGCGGTCGCGATCGCCGCCAACATCTCCTCGAAGGAGAATCTGCAAAACCTCGTCGACGAGAGCAACCGCGCCTTCGGCAAGATCGACGTGCTGGTCTGCAACGCCGCGTCGAACCCGTATTACGGCCCGCTGGCCGGCATTTCCGACGACCAGTTCCGCAAGATTCTCGACAACAACATCGTCGCCAACAACTGGCTGATCTCGATGGTGGTGCCGCAGATGATCGAGCGCAAGGACGGCTCGATCATCATCGTCTCCTCGATCGGCGGACTGAAAGGCTCGACCATTCTCGGCGCCTACGCGATCTCGAAGGCCGCCGACATGCAGCTCGCGCGCAACCTCGCTTGCGAATACGGCAAGCACAACATCCGCGTGAACTGCATCGCGCCCGGCCTGATCAAGACCGATTTTGCCAAGGCGCTGTGGGACAATCCGGAGAATTTGAAAGCGTCGACCTCACGTTCGCCGCTCTTGCGCATCGGCATTCCCGACGAGATCGCGGGTGCAGCCGTGTTCCTGGGTTCGAGGGCCGGCGACTTCATGACCGGCCAGACCATGGTGATCGACGGCGGCGCGACGATCAGTTGAGATAACAACAGGTGTCATCGCCCGCGAAGGCGGGCGATCCAGTATCGCTGTGGCCGGCAATAGAGAGCTCGCTCTCACAACATCCGCCTCGGCGTACTGGATGCCCCGGTCAAGCCGGGGCATGGCAGCGAGGATTAGGATGCAGCGTTGCGACTAAACGACGGGAAGCGACCTCACTCCACCGCCGCGTAAACCAGGTTCCGCACCAGCGTCCTTGTCAAATCACGCTGTCCCGGGCCCTGGCTCATGAACACCGTGATCAGGTCCTCCTTCGGATCGATCCAGAAGAACGTGCCGGCGATGCCGCTCCAGGAGTACTGGCCGACGCTGCCGGGGAACGGCGCGATACCAGCTTCGCGGCGCACGGCGAAGCCGAGGCCAAAGCCGTGGCCGGGCGCGAGCAGCGTGCCGTTGGTCTGAATGTGGGGTCCGAGGTGATCCGAGGCCATCAGCTCCAGCGTCTTGCGACCGATGATCCTGGCGCCGTCGAGGGTGCCGCCATTGCGCAGCATCAGTGCGAAGCGGGCGTAGTCCATCGTGGTCGAGACCAGACCGCCGCCGCCGGACTCCATCACCGGCTGCTCGAGCATGTTGAACAGCGCGACCTTGTCGCCGGTCCATGGGTCGGCTTCGAACGGCTGGGCGAGCCTGCCGGCATTGGCCTCGGAGGTCGAGAAGCCGGTCTCGGTCATCTGCAAGGGCGCAAGGATACGCTCCGACAGGAATGCGCCGAGCGATTTGCCGGTGACGACCTCGATGATGCGGCCGAGGATATCGGTAGAGCGGCTGTAGTTGAATTCGTCGCCGGGATGGCAGACCAGCGGAAAGCTCGCCACCAGTGCGGCGTGCTCCGCATTGGTGATCTTGCGGCTGCGGACGCGGGATTCCTGATAGAGCTTGTGCACGGGGCCCTCGCCCTGGTGCTCGTAAGTAAGACCCGAGGTGTGGCGGAGCAGGTCCTGCACCGTCATCGGCCGCTTTGGTGCAACCAGTTCCAATTTGCCGCCGCTGACGACGCCGACCTTCTGGTTCGCGAATTCCGGAATGAACTTGGCGACGGGATCGCCGAGCAGGAGGTGGCCGTCCTCGACCAGCGCCATGACACCGACCGAAACGATCGGCTTGGTCATCGAGAAGATCCGGAAGATCGAATCAAGCGCCATCGGCGCTGCGGCTGCCGGGCTCTGCTTGCCGAGCGCCTCGAACCAGCCGACCTGGCCGCCTCGGGCGACCAGCACGGTCGCACCGGGGATGGTTCCCTTGTCGATCTCGCGCTTGAACGCATCCGACATCGCCTGCAGGCGGGGCCGCGACAGGCCGAGGGTTTCGGGGCGGGCGTCCGGCAGGGCCGGTGTGCGGGCTGCAGAGGCGACTGTCGTGGCGGCGTGGGCGTTCATGGGGGCTCCCGGCTGTGTTCTTGTCGTTCGGGCGCAACACTGGCCCAGAAGCGGCACTGTGAACAAGCGGGCCCAATGCGCTTCTCCCTTGCAATCCGGTCGTCCCCTGTGCTTGAAAGCGCCCCTGAGCCGCGGCGACGCAGGTTCGTAGGAGTGTAGCTCAATTGGTAGAGCACCGGTCTCCAAAACCGGGGGTCGCAGGTTCGAGCCCTGCCACTCCTGCCAGCAAAATCAATGGTTTAGCCGGCTCCTTAAACTCTTCCTCTCCTAGCGCTGTCCCAACCCGTGTCCCAAAGCCGTTCTGCGGCCGTTCTATTAGAGCGACACCATGCCGGTAAGCTCTTTCGTGATGCGGTCCTTATCGGTGGCGATCTCCTTCGCGTAGGACTTCAGCAGCGTATAGGGATCGTGGCCCAGGCGCCGGGCGACGACGTCGACAGGTACGCCACGGCGAAGGAGTTGGGTGCCGTGGCTGCCCCGTAGATCGTGGAACCGGAGGCCGGGGAAGCCCACCTTGTCGGCCAGCTTCGTGAACGCTCGGGTCACAGCGCGGGGATCGCGGGGGCGGGTGAAGTCCGACTTGGGACCGGCGAAGGAGGGAAAAATCAGGGCCTCCTCCGGTAGCTTCAGCAGCGATAGGTCGACCTGCGCCGAATTATCCACAATCCCTGCCTTCAGCCGCAAGTACCGTTCCCGCTCGGCAATCAAGAGGTCGACTAGACGCTGCTCGATGTCGATGTCCCGGATGCCGCGCTTCGTCTTGGGTGGCTTGAAGCCGATGTGGCCCTTGGTCTGCTCGAGCGCGCGCCGGATGCGCAGCGTTCTATCCGTGACGTCGAGGTCATTCCACCGCAAGGCGAGGATCTCGTTGCGGCGCATGCCGGTATAGGCCGCGATCGCGACGATCAGGAAAAGCGCTGAGCGCCGGAAGCCTTCGACCAGTTTCTTCATCTGCGCTTCGTCGAGCGCGATGCCGTGGTCTGCCTCGTCCGCGGTCGGTGCGTTGAGCAGGTGCGCCATCGGGCTGACAGATAGCTCTTTTGATCGCACGGCCGCACCAAGTGCGGCACCGAAGACCACATGCACGTGCACGAGCGTACGAGGTGCGATGTCTTTGGTCTGAAGCTCAGCATACAGTTCCGAAATCCGACGAGCCGTAAGCTTCTGAAGCTGGATCTTATCGAGGCTCGGCTTCACATGCGTGCGGAGCAATTGCGAATACCGTTCCAGCGTCCGCGGGCTGACCGGCTTGTTGCGCCGGCTTCCAGGTGCACCGATCTTCAGCCAATAGTCGATCCATCCTCCAACGGTCTTGTCAGTGGGGGCAACGAACGTGCCCTTGTCCGCCGACGTGAAGATATCGCGCAGCTTGGCCTCTGCCTCGTCCTTGGTGCCGTCGAACATCTGCGAATGCCGCTTGCCGTCGACACGATACCGAAGCCTATATTTATCGGTGCCAAACTTCTGGATCGATCCGCTGTTGTGCGAGCGCTTGCGCCTGGATTTAGCCATTGCCTTCTTCTCCTCCGGTCTGATGCAGCTTGACGATCTCTTTGAGCGCCTTCTCACGAGCTGCCCGAATTCGAGCGCGAGCCTCACGATCCGGGGCATCTACGACGTCATGGGCAAGCCAGACGCCAAGTTCGTCCGTGTCGTTTGTGGGCCGACTGGCATGCGATCGGTCCTGAAAGGCCTTTAGCTCGACCTTTTCCAGCGTACTGTCGGGGACACCTGCAGGGCGCCACTTCGCATTGGCCATGCTCATGGCCTTTCGGAAGGTGCGGTAGGCGCCGGCGTCAGCGTGCCATGCTGCGCCAGTTTCAAGCTCAACCTCTCGCGCTAACTCGAAAATCAGCCGAGCGAATTCGCGGGTTGGCTCATCAGCCGTTTCCTCGATCGCGACGAGCTCGAGCCCACGCTTGATCGTGTCGGTGATCCCCTCCGACCGCTCGCTTAGCCATTGATGAGTTTGGCGCGGCAGACGAATTGCCGTCTGCACAGATTCCTTCTCCGGTTTTTTCACAGCCCGTGTTCTCCCGGTTGTAAGTTATACAAATTAGGACTATGCGTATAGCAGATTTGGTGATTTGTGCAATACAAATCGCACAAATTTGGACAATTACAGACGGAGAGCAGCGGTGAAAACCCGTTCCGAAGAGGTAAAAGACACAGAAAATCAGCAGGTTATCGCTCGCGACCATGACGAATCGTGCTTGGTCCTGTCGGTCGAAGAAGCCGGACGCAAGCTGGGGCTGGGACGGGCTGCGGCCTACGCCCACGCCAAGGCCGGGCACATTCCGACCATCAAGCTCGGCAACCGGATGTTGGTGCCGAAAGCGGCGTTCGCGAAGCTTCTGGCGCTGGCGTGAGGGCGCTTCATCATGAGCAAGCGCCCGCAGCTCGACGAGCCCGTTGAGATCGCAAAGATGTGGAAGTCGCCTCGCAATCGGAGGCACACCATCCATCTCGTGCTCCGCGAATATGAGGGACACGCCTACCTGGATATTCGCACCTTTACCCTGAACGCCCAGGGTCAAGCTGTCCCGACGAAAGCCGGCGTGACGGTGACGCCTGGCCGCCTGGAAGAGTTTTCCGCGGGAGTGGCCAAGGCAGTGGCGAAAGCGCGCGAGATCGGTCTGATCAGCGAAGGCGAGGGCGACGAGTGAACGCACGCCCCACCACAATCATCACTGCGAGTATCCCGCGCATCGTGCCAGACGAGCCTGGCGGCTGGTTCGTCATCAAGGACCGCTTTGGCTGGCTTTACGGCAGCCGGCGCGAAGCAGTTCAGGCCGCGCGCGACCTTGTCCAGGAGGCGAGGCCATGACGCTCTCCCTTCGCAGCATGGCCACGGCACTCGGCGGCGACGTCATGAAAGGGCGCGATGGCGCCTTCATCCTTTGCCCTGGTCCCGGACACTCCGCAAAAGACCGTTCACTCAGTGTCGCACCATCGGCGACGGACCCCGATGGCTTTGTCTGTTTCTCGCACGCCAATGACGCTTGGCAGGACTGCCGAAAGCACATCCTGCAGCGGCTTGGGCAGGCGCCGGCTGATTATGTGAAACGGCAGCGAAACGTTTCCGTAACGGCCAAGCGTAACGACAACGGCACGGTGCTTTCGCTCTGGAGCGAAGCGGTTGATCCGCGGGGCACGCTGGCTGAAGTCTATCTTGCGAGCCGACGCCTCGAGTTGCCGGAAGACATTGCGAACCGCGTTGTTCGCTTCCATCCCGCTTGCCCGTTCGGGCCCGGTGTCCGCCTGCCGTGCATGGTCACCGCGTTCCGGTCGATCGCCGATGACAAGCTCCAGGCGATACACCGTACAGCGCTCACGCGCGACGGCAAGAAGATCGACCGCAAGATGCTAGGCCCGGTGGCCGGCGGTGCAATCAAGATCGATGCCGACGAGGATGTCGAGCAGGGTCTGACTATCGGTGAGGGCTTTGAGACTTGCCTTGCGGGCCGCCAACTCGGTTTCAGGCCGGTGTGGGCGCTCGGCTCGGCTGGCGCAATCAGCACATTCCCGGTGCTGCCCGGCATCGATGCGCTGACAATACTGGCTGAGACGGACGACAGCGGCGCCAATGCGCGCGGGGTCCAGGCCTGCGGCAATCGGTGGGTAGCGGAACAGCGTGAAGTGATTGTCGTAACGCCGCACGCAGTCGGCGACATGAATGACGCCTTGGCATCATGAACATTCCAGCACCCACCGCGCGCGCAGCCGAGGTCGTCAAATTGACCAGGTTTGTTCCTGATGACACGTTCACCGGGCTTGGTCTGAGCGATCCGCGCGCGGATACACCGCCGGCGGAGAGCTATGATGAATTTCAAGATTCGACCGACGACGGCCCCGAGAAGCCGGCAGAGGCCAAGCCCGGTGAGAAGCTGCCCTGGCTCGACATGTCGGTGTGGGACGGCGCGCCCGTTCCAGAACGCAAGTGGGTGATCAAGGACCGGGTGCCGATCAAGCAGGCGGGCTTGTTCTCGGGAGAGGGCGGCACAGGGAAGAGCCTCGTCGAGCTCCACAAGAACGTCGCTCACGTCATGGGCCTGGATTGGCTCGGTTCTCTCCCTGAGCCTGGCCCCGCTTTCTACCTGGGCGCCGAGGACGACCAGGAAGAAATCCACATCCGACTTGCTGGCATCGCCAAGCACTGCAACGTCACCTTTGCCGACCTGATCAAGGGCGGCCTGCATGTGCTGCCGCTGCTCGGCCAGGACGCGACCCTGTGCGCCGTCAATCCGCGGACCGGCCGGGTAGAGGTCACGGGCCTCTATCGCCGGCTCTACGAGGCCGCCGGCGACATCAAGCCGCGGAACATCTCCATCGACACCTTGTCGCGAGCCTTCTCCGGAAACGAGATTGACCGCGTCCAGGTCTACGCCTTCGCGATGCATATGCAGGCACTGGCTGCTGTTGCCGATGGCGCGGTGACGATCCTGAGCCACCCCAGCTTGCAAGGCATCAATTCAGGTTCCGGGATCTCGGGGTCGACGGCTTGGCACGGCGCTTTCCGCTTCCGACAATACCTCAAAGGCGTCAAAGCAGCCGACGGCGAGCAGCCCGACAGCGATCTGCGCGAGATCGAGTTCAAGAAGAATCAGTATGGGCCGATCGGCGAAAGCATCGTCCTGCGCTATCAGAACGGTCTATTCCTGCCCGAAGGCGGCGCCTCGAGCCTCGACAAGCTCGCCCGCGAGATGAAGACCGAGGACCTGTTCCTCGAACTGCTGCGGCGATTTGATGGGCAGGGACGCAACGTCAGCCACAAGAAGAACGCTCCGACTTACGCGCCAAGCCTCTTCGCCAAGGAGGACGGCGCCAAGTGCCTCCGCATCAAGAAGGGCGATTTCGAGGACGCAATGTCCCGGCTGTTCAACACCAACAGGCTTTACGTCGAGACATACCGTCAGCATTCCCGCCAGTTCGAGCGGCTTGCAGAGAGGCGGCAAGCATGACCAACACCATGCTTACTCCCGTGTGTGCTGCCTGCTCACTGGCTGCTTACTCCCGTGTGTACTACTCCAACTGCCTACACATAGGAGCTAGCACGCAGTGCACGTGCTGCTCCTCTCATGTGATAGGCAGTAAGCAGGAAGAGCTCATTGGCCGAGAGCGTGTGCTAACCATCAATCCGCCAGCAATCGCGAGAGCAATATTCCGCAGCCGCCGCCGAGCAAGTAACCGGTTAGTTGGGCCATGGCTTGGGACAGGCACCGCGTACAAGCCTAACGATCGCGTGCAAGATCAGACGTTTGGCATCGGCTCGCCACCGGTTTGCGCATTCGGGGAGGGGATTTCGCGCGCGGGTGCCAACTCAGTCTTTCACTCTGTTGAAGCAGTCCAGGCGCGCGCGAGGCGGCCGATCGCTGGCGAAACGGCTGAAGTCTCCGAAAAGGCTGGGGATCGAGCCCTTTTGACCGGTGGGTGGGGTGCCGGGGGCCGACGCCAGGACTCGATCGCTATATCGAAGCTCCCCGCTCTTTTTCGCGGCGGCCTGGAAAATTCCGGCGCGTCTTTCAGCATTACTCGTCCACAAATGCTGCGCCCTCCCGCATGAGTGATCAGTTCGAACTCCTGGAAGATATCGCGGATCAGTCCAGTGCGGCTCCGAACGCCGGCACGACGCTGGTCAAGTATCTGCCAAAGCGGCGAGGCCGACGCCTGAGCGTTTCGCCAGCTTTCACGCGCGCGAAGGTCGCCCGCCCGCCGAAAGACCCACCAGCGCCCGCCGCTTGCGCGCCTGGAGCCGTGTCCGCTCCGGCCGAGCCGACTGCGGATGTCGCCAGGATTGTCACAAGTCGTGCCGAGCTCGTTGCAGCGCTGCGGGCACGCAAGGAATTCCTCGATTTGTCGCACGACGGCATCGACGCGCTGATCGGCTGGGCGGACCGGTACAGCTCGAAGGTGCTGAGCCCGCGCCCGCGCAAGGGGCTGTCCGGTGGCACGTTGCAGCTCGTCCTCCAGGCGTTGGGGCTTGGTGTTGTCGCGATCGTGCTGCTCGAGGATCCCGATCAAACGGCAAAGATGCGTCGTCGCTGGGTTGCCCGGCAGAACTTTGGACCACGTCCGGCCACAGACGGTGCGTTGTTGGACCCGCGCGCCGAGACGATGGTGGCGTCCACAACGGAGAACAACGATGTCAAAACCCCACATCAGCTTCCGCCCGAAGCCTGAGCTCGAACAGGCCATACGTGCGGCGGCGTCAGCCGATCGGCGCACTGTCAGCCAGTTTGTCGCCAACCTGGTGGAGGACGCGATCGCCGCCAGGCAGGCCGGCCAGCAGCGCAGCGAAGCAGCGTGAAAATCATGAGCATGTTTCGCAGGAAAGCTGGCGCCGAGATCAGCGACCAGCCAGAGCAGAGCGACGTGGCTGCCGACGGCGGGCCGCGCGCGCCGGCTGTAAGAGTCAAACTTGACGGAGCCAAGGCAGTCCTGGCTGCGCTCGAGGTCGAGGTCGCCGAGCTCACGCTTGAGGCCGTCGAACGGAAGCCGGGCGCAGCCGAGCGGCTGAGCGCGCACCGCGCGAAGATCGCCGCCGCCAGAACGGCCGCTGACGAGCTTACGGCGGCTCTGCAGCTGGCGGAGCGTCTAGACATCGAGGATGAGGACCGCCGGCAAGCGGCCGGGCGAGAAGCGCAGTTCGATGTCTTCCGGGCAGCCGCCGAAGCGTGGCGGGAAAAGGGAAGTGAGCTCGCAGCGGCGGTCGCAAAGGCCGCGAAATTGCGGGACGAACTTCTGACCTGCACGCAAGGTTTGCAGCAGGCATTGCCGAGCGGGATCATTCCGTTTGCGCTCAACTTCGACCTGATGGACACCACGATCGGCGGCGCGGTCTTCCCGGCAAGCACCGATGTGTTGATCGCAGGTGAGATGCACAGGAACTGCGTCTCAGGCGCCTATCTTCCGGGTGCGAGGTCGCCGGCTTTAAGCCAGATCGACAACCCGGCCAGCATCGAGCCGCTCGCCGATGTTTTCTCGCGGATGGGAGCCTACTATGTGAGCCTCCTCCGCCAGCACCTGGACGGGCTGAAACCGGCCAGAAAGGACGCGGCATGAAATTGAACCTCGCTGGACTGACGCGAGATCGCTGCCCATCCGCCTGTACGAACGAGCGGTGTGTGGTCAGCACGGTCAACTGCTGCAAACACCCGTGCAAATCCTCTGACGAGGGTTGCGGTCCGATGACGCTGGCGAACCGCGCGGAAGCCCGCAAGGCGCTCGGCATGCATTCGGAGAAGGCCGCATGACCGACCAAACGAACGAGCCGCAAGACATTTGGGCCATGTCTTCAGACGCCGCGACCGAGAAGCTTACGCAGATCGCCAAGGATTACGCGGCTTCCACCGGACAGGCGCCGCAGCAGCCGTCTACGCCGACCGTGGATGATCTCCTTAAGGCGCAGGCAGCCGCAGCGGACGCCCAAGATGCCGCGGGCCTCTCGGATTACCTCGCTGGCGTCGGATTGCCAGCTTCGGAGCAAGCTGGGCGCGAGGTTCTGGCATGGGCCCAAGGCGGCACCATCGATGCGACGATGCAGCGTCAAGCACGTGAGCGGCTTGATGCGCTCGGCCGCAATCCCGAATTTGTCCGCAACCTCCTTCAGGGCGGATCGCAAGAACTGCGGATGCTAACGATCGCCAACACGATGATCAATGCGGAGGCAAAGCCGTGAAATACGAACTTGGTGTCGTTAACCCGAATAAGAGCACGCAGCGGACGATCGTTGTTGAACTGTCCGACGATCAGGTCGCGGCCGCCAAGGCCAGTCCCGATTGGATGGGGGAAGTTCAGCGGCTGGCGCGCCCCCGCATGCCGAAGGGCTTCATGTTCATCAGCTGTGCCGTGCGAGCGGTGGCAAACGCATGACCCCGCTCGAGAGCTTTCTGACTGAGATGCGAGAACAGCCCTGCTTCGGTGCCGAGCTTGTCGACGCGATCGAGACTGTCCATCGGACGATGGAAGTTGAAGCGCGCACGAACAAGAATACGCGTGAATTTCTGCGCGGAGTGGAGTGGATAATTTCGCGCAAAGACAAGTCACTCGTCGATCGTTTCGATGCGCTCTTGAAAATGACGTCGTTCGAAACGCCGGTTGTAGCCGGCATGTGCGTCCTCACAAATTGGAGCAACTGACATGAGTGGATATTCCGGCAACCGGACTCACGATAACAACGTGTTTTTGGCAGAGATGACGCAGCAGGCCGCCTACAAGACTGCTGGTAACCAGGCTGCGATTAAGGCCGCGGACATCGCTTACCACCGCGCCGTCAAGGCCTCCGCGAAGGCGAACAGCATCGGCTTCGAGTGCAACACGAGTGCGTTGCGCGAGCTCGGCACCGGTGGCGAGTGATGCGTTTGAGAGCTCCAGGGGCACCGGCGGCCCTTTCATCCGTGCCCGGGCCGAGTGCGGGGAGAAATCGGCCCACAATTTTGCAGCTCCAAGGAGCTAGGCGATGGCTCCGTGCATCCGCGCTTAGGGTTGAGTGCGGGAGAGAAATCAACCCGCCTTATTGAAGGACTATATGAGCAATAGCGAGACGGCCATCATCGGACTGAAGCGCGAGATCAAGGCGGTCCGCGCGACGGCGCGAGACTTGAAGGAGCAGAACGCACGCTGGCGCAAGGTGTGCGGTACGCTCCGCGGTCTTGCCGGTCTTGATGATGGACAGTTTTGCAATCTGCTCAAGGCCGAGTCCCTTCCTGTCGAGTAGGTAGCGCGCACCTCAAGCGCGTCTCGGATCGGGCCTTCCGCAACAGGCTCCGCCACGGTCAACGGCGCAAACGACCTCCGGCGGCTCACCGATCTGAGCCGATCCTCGAGGTCGGTCTATGTCTTTCCGCCGTCTGCGCCGCGCTGCTCTTACACTCGCGCTGTTCGCTGCTTCCTTCCCCGCGATCGCACAGCAATTTCCCACCGTTCCGAGTGGAACGATCATCGGCCGAACGCAGGCTGGGACAGGCCCCGCCCAGGCGATCCCGTTTTCCTCGATCCAAGCGGCCACGCTGCCGAACAGCTCGGTCACTAATGCCAAGCTGGTCACGGGTGCGGCAAACACCGTGAAGGGCTCGCTCAACGGAACGACGACATCAGATCTCGCGATCGCGTCCTGCTCGGCGCTCTACCAGTTTACACAGTGGGTCTCTGGCACGGGTTGGCAGTGTGGCTTGATCCCAGTGCTGCCGTCGCGCGCGACCGCTGCGACGCTTGATCTATCGGCATTTTCCTCCGTAACCACGCTGGGCTATGCGACCCCAGGCGACGGTGGCGGCGCGACGTTCAAGAACGTCACCAGCAATCCTGTCATCGACTCGTTCATCACGTCGTACTCGACGGCAGGTGGCAGCGGCTACACCAATGGCAGCTACAACGGCGTTGTTATGTCCAACGCCAACAAACCTGTGATCGTAGGTGGCGTGACCGTCTCCGGCGGCGCCGTTACCTCGACCAACTTCGCGGGAACCCCCGGCGGCCTCTGCAAGATTGGTGACAACTATACTTCAGCCAGCGGCGTGCCTCCCGGCGGCACCGGCTTCTCGATCACGACCACCGCTTGCTCGACCCCGCGCGGATCGTTCACCGATAGCGCCAGCAATCACTGGCAGATCGTCTATGACGGCGACTCTCCGAACATCAAGCAGTTTGGAGCGGTTGGCGATTGGGCTGGAACGGACGCATCTGCAACCGATAACTACAATGCGCTTCAGGCCGCGCTGTGGTTCACCGGAAACATGAACGGCCAGAACCTGACGTCTGGAAACGGTGGCTTCTGGGGCGGTCGTTTGTGGGTGCCGCAGGGCACGTTTATGTCGTCGTGCGGCATAACCGCAGGTCTCATTGTCCCCTTTGGCGTCGTCTTAGAAGGAGCCAGCAACCAGGGCTCCGCTATCAGAATGTGTGACACCTTCACGTCGACGTCTCACTTTCTTGATCTTTGTGACCCTAACTGGCACACGACCTGCTTCAATGCAGTTCTGCGCAACATTCAGCTCTCGGCAAGACCGTCCGTCTCGTCGAGCAACGCCTACATGGTGTATTCGAACAACACGCAGGATTTCGGCGGGATCGATAACGTCTACATCTATGCTGGCACGCGCGGCTGCGTGCACTTCGAGAAGGGCTATGGCGGCGCCAGCACGGTATTCGTCAACAAGCTGAGCTGCACTGCTCAGTCGACATTGCCTCAGGTCTGGATGGGAAATAACACCGGGTCAGGCGTCAATTTCGGCAGCACGATCGAGTCCCTTCGCGATATCGTTCTGGGCGGCCCTTCGGGCGGAGGTACGTATCAGACCGGTGTTGGCATCCTGCTCAACGGCGGCTTCCCCCGCGTCGAGAATGTTCACTGCGAGGACATGGCGATCTGCATTCAAGTCGATACGCCCGCTGGTACGGGCAATAACGATCTGATCTCGATCACCAATGTCAATTCGGCTTCGACCGGAGCGCCGGCGCCGGCCTGCGCTTCTGTGGTTCAGCTCACTGCTGCCAACAACCCGTCAAACGCCCTCATGAGCCAAATCCCTATCGGAGGCTGCACCAATACGATCAGCAACCTGCAGGGTGGCACGAACAATATGACGACGAACGTCTATAAGCCAGTGACCTGCCCGAACGCGGGCGCTTGTTCGTGACCTCAGTCTTCGTCGTAATAGTAGCCGCGACGTGGATGACCATAGTAGTAACCCTGCCGTCCCTGCTGAAACCGGGGCGGTACTGTCCCGGTTGGGTAGCAGCGGCCGTCTCGGCTATCGATATCAGCGCCGTTGCCGCACGGAACGGGGCCGGCATAAGCGTCATATCGCCGTTGCCGACCGTATTGTCGTGCGGCCTGAAACTGCGGAGGTATCACCCCGTTCGGATAACAGCGGCCGTGGATGTCGATGTCATAGCCGTTTCCGCAGTACCCAACCTGTACGATCGGGGAGTCGCTTTGGATTGCGGGTGCTTCGCTCTGGACCGCGGTGGGCGTCCCGAGCTGGAGAGCAAGGATCGTCGCGGCTGCTGCGCTGGTCAGTGGCATGTTCAGTTCCTCCTTTGGCGGGCAGGAACTAAACGCAGCAAAGCTCCCGCCGGTTTCCTTGGAAGGAAGTGGATTCTGCGCGCAGACGCGCGGTGTTCATCGGCCATTCATCTCCAGCACCGCTAGAGGCTGGTGCGCGAGCGAACGTCGCTTGTACGGCGAGCTGACACTTCGATCGCACGGTCGACGTGACGCCGGCGAATGCATGAAGCCTCTGCAATTTGCCGCCGATCTGCGGTCGAATGCTACGCCTTGGTGGCAAAGAGGTTGTGGCCGAAGATCGAGAGGCCTAGAGATTCAGCTGTCGCCCGCGGGACGAATTTCCAATCGGACAAGGTTAAAGGAGCGAACTTGAAGCGCTCGGGACGCATGCCGATTTGCGCAAAGATGGCGTTGATGTCAGTTGCGGAAAAGAAGTTGATATGATCCGGAGGGACCCAAAGATATTTTTCCCGCCAAGCAGTCGAGAGTGCTGCGCGAACATCGTCTCGATTTGGAGTTATGACAATTAACAGGCCACCTGGAGTAAGCGATTCCGCTGCTGTCTTTATCAGTGCGGCCGGTTCGGCCACGTGCTCCAATACGTTGTCGATGACCACAACGTCTGCCTTCTCGCCGCCACTGTAGATTCGCTGATGGATCGGCACGCCCGCCCGGATCCCAAAGTCGGAGAGCCCGTGCGCGGGCTCATAGCCCTGGTATCGAACTGGGTCATGGCGCAGCAGGTAGCCGACTTCGCCTCGCCCACACCCTATCTCGAGCACGCGTCCGCCCGGCTTAATGTGTTTTAGTATGAGCCGTCGGATCTGGTTGTGGCGAGGCCTGAAGGCCCAGTCGATCTTGTTGATGTCTACATGATTAGCGGTATCAGTCGGCGGATCGGCTACAAACGTAAAGCCACAAGCGCCGCACTCTACGATCTCAAAATTTTCGTTGTGCCGCGTGACGCGAAGCTTTGAGCGAAACTCTGGCTCTTCGCAGATGGGACATCTCGTTCTCGGTTCTCGCTTCAACGCAAAGTACCTCCCGATTAACGGGATTTTTTAATTGCATGCAGCCATTAATGCAACTGAGAATCGTGTCTTGCGCCTCCGCGATCGGATCCAACCGGTGGGCGAGCGCAAGGGAAAGGTCTAGGGGTAACTTTCGAGGATTCGCAGCGGCGATAGCGTGATAAATTCCTGCGGTCCATCGCATTGACCGCCCCAATAGGCCATTGCGTAATACCGTGTGACATCGACAAATGACGTGTCTGGTGGTGGCCAGTCCAGAGAATTCAGTGGGCCGACGTGAAAATTCGCTTCCGGGTCAACAAGCTCAACGCGGTGAAGCACGTTGGCTGCTGGTCGATCAGTCTTCTGTTGATAGCCCCTGGCATCCTCGGCAGTCATGCAGCAGAAGGCGGCTTGCCACCGAGACGGCTTGTTCGGGAATTGCTCCAGCCGCACGATCTCAAAGAACGCTTCGCGGGCAAGGATCCACGAATTCCCAAATATATTTCCGAAGTTGCTGGCATTCTGATAACGGCGGAGCAGCCGCCCCCAGTTGCCAGCCTCGATTATGCTTCCTGCGCGAAGGCGAACGGTGGCGAGGTGGTAGAATTCGTTTTGATCCATCATGGGCCCCACCAGGAGCACAGCTGTCAGCCGCTCGTCCATGGGCGTCCAGACCGTGCGAGTCGTTTTCCCCAAGTGGGGAAGTTAATTGACGGTTAGGGCAAATCACCTGATGATGTCCGTGGGCGTCGAAACCCGGACCAGAGCTATAGCCGCACATCCTTGGTCAGGATGCTCCCGATTGGCGTCGGGGGTGACGGCTGAATGAAACTGTCCCTCGCGGGTAGTTTCGACGGACGCACTTGGCGGTGCGGCTCCGAACCCTGCCTTTATGGCCGGGGTCGGGCGTGCTGTCCAGAGGGGCAACCCTTAAAAGCGCTCGGCTCGTCGCTCTGGCGAGTTTCGACCCCCCGGCTGCAGCGGCTGTCCCGCTGCATTTGGGCCGTCGAAAGCCCTTACACAGAGCAAGCACCATGTCCCTACAACGACCGATGTTTCCGCCGCGAGCGGAGTCCATGGATTCGTTTGAAGCCCAACCCGCTACCGTACAGCGGGAAATCGCCGAACGCACCAGCGAGTCCCGCGAGCCCGCTGAGGGGCTATCCCGACGCCACATGCTCGGCGCCCTTGCGCTCCTGCCGGCCGCCGCGGCCAAGCCTGCCGTTGCGGTGCCCGCTCCAAGCGTCGACGACGCAGATCCGGCCTTCGCGCTGATCCGCGCCAAGCGGCTGGCCGATGTCAAGCACTGCTGGGCGATTGAGGCGGAGGCGACAGCCCAACTCCAATTCGGTAGAGCATCGGAAGAGAGATGGGAGGCAGCGGATCGGTGCGAGGCGGCTTGTCACGCCGCCCAGGAAGCCGATTGGAAGCTTGCGACGATCCAGCCGACCACGCTGGCCGGGGTGGTCGCCGTGCTCCGTTTCGCGAACCTGATCGAGGATGAGGGGGGCGAGTGGCCGAACACCGACGCGATCGGCCCCGAGGGCTGGCACTACCAGCTCCGTGCGACCATGGCCGCGGCACTAGAAACCATTCTGAGCGGCGAGGTGCGCGCATGAGCAACATCCTCGCTTTCCCCGCCGGCGGCCGCCGCGACACCCTCAGCAATCCGTCATTCACGTACGCCAGATCAAGGAAGAATATGCACACGCTGGTCTTCCGCAGCCGGACATTGATCCTCGAAGTCGATGAGGCGACCCTGCTTGCGGACGTCCGCTTCGACCTGGAGAAGGCAGAGCGGAAGCTGGCCCACCATCGAGCCTACCTCCAAAGTTTCACGGAGCAGGCACAAAAGAAGGTCCAAGAGCTAGCCACCGTAATTGCAAAGCTGGGCGCGGCCGTCGAAGCAGCGCGGAGGATGGAGGGCTGAGCCATGGCAACCATCACCAAGCTTCAAGTTCAGAACGTCCGCGAGAAACGGCACGCGGAGGCTTATTCCAAAATGGAGGGGCCGCTCCACAATTGCGTGCTGATGGCTCGGATAACCGCGAACCTGATGAATGACGCCGACGACGGCTCCAACGACAAGCTGCTCTTCGCCGTGTACCACCTAGAGGAGATGATCGAGAGCCTGGAGGAACGATATCGGGCGGATTTCGGCGAGGCGTCGACGACGGACGGTGCGGAGAGCACCGCATGAAACGCCGTCGCCGAACCCATAGAAAGCGCGACCGGCAGCGGCTGATGACGCACCGCCGGCGGTTAAAGCGGTGAACGGCAAACAGCGCGGGGCTTCGGTCCCGCGCTTCACTCCCACTATGAGGCGAATATCGTTTTGCCTCCGCCCCTGCTGACGGATCGCACATCGAATCGGACGGGCCTCTTCCAGATCGCGATCCTTTTAGCCTCCTCGATCGCATCACCCTCGTTAAGGGCTTGGATCGGCAAGGAATCGCACGTGAGACCGCCGGGCTTCGTCACGTCGGGAAAATAACAATCCATCACGAAATGAGACATGGGGAAGCTCGCTGACCGATGCTCGCTGATCGTTCGCATGATCGCACGATTCTGCGCGCCGTTTCACGCTGGCAAGCCCACTTCTGCGCACGCGTTCCATGCGGCGCTGAGCACGTGCACTACCAATCGAATGACGACTTCGCCGGCCCCCAGCTCCATTTGCCCGGCAAGTAATGGCTACCATCATCCGCATTCGTTTCCGTTTCTACGAAATTGAAATTGGACGGTTGGGGATGGGCGGAACGGGCAGAATCTGCGGCGACCTTGGTGCGGTCTTCGTCCGGTTTAAGGCTCTGAGCGCGATCGATTGCCATGCGTGGGCCTCCGATGTGTTGCGAACACTCTAGCAACATCGTCGGAAGATGCTGTCACCGAACTGCTACATCGGTTGGCCAATTCGCTTGGCAGATGGAGCTCACCAATTGTTTCACCGAGTAATAGTTGATCACCCCGCCGGTTCACGCTGGCGGGCCTTTCATTCCAGAACCTCATACCCGAGGCTTCAAACTGACATGGGTTATGAAAGCTTTCGGAGAGCCCACGCGAGAAGCCGCCCGACAAACCATCCAACAAGACCAAATATTGGAACGGTGAGGAAAAGTCCGACGATTGCGAGGCCTGATCCTTGCCCCGCGTTGGGCGCCTTCAAAATCATCTCCTGCGGTGTACCGATGAAAAGAACTGTGTTCGGGATGCACATTGCAATCAGTGAGAACCACATCGCGGTCTTGACGGAAACAAGATGCGGCCACTCCTTTCGTGCTTGCCAAGCAGAAATCTTGGAAAGCAAGATAAACGATACGTTCGCTATCGCGGAAAACACCGGGAACACCATCATGAAGGCAATTGTGCTTCCGCTAAATTCTATTGCGTAGCCTTCCAGATGATCAATTCCAAACAATTGCAGCGCAATGTAAACGAACGGTGCGAGCGTGCTCGGACCTATGGCGACGATTACGAGTGCGAATAAAGGATACTTTGCCCAGCGAACTTGCTGGAGAGACGGAACGTCAGCGGAGCCTGCGTGTACTTGGATCTGAGGCATTGGTGCAGACTAAAGCAGCGCGGACCATTCGATATTGACCCAGCACAAGCGCCTGAGTTGGCCTTCAAAAGCTTTAGAGCAAGGCGATCACGACTCCTGCCGCAGGGGGCTAGGGGTATCGGCCGGGGCCGCTCCGCCGGCCATCAGCGAAGCGCACCTCGAAGCTGCCGGTGCCTGGCACGGCTTCGTGCTTGATGAGACGGACGGTCATGCCGCCATCGAAGCGCGCCGCCGGCGAGAGTCAAATTGTCGATTAGTGGGGGCTGCGAACGCGCGCGAGCCACTGCGCGTGGTGGGAGGCGGCACAGCGCCGGCCGTCGTCGAACTACTTCTTCAGGATCAGTCCCATCTCCCGCGCCATCCGCCTTATGGACCCGGCGTGGCGGCCAAGGTCCGCAACAATCTCCGCCACGACACGCCGACGCGCCAACCACGCAAGCCGCTTCCGCTCGGCCTCCGTCCATTCCTTTGGCTTTGCTGACTTCATCGCGAAATGATCGAAGCAGCCGACGGATCGCGGTATTGGGAAATTTACGGGTGGCCGACTCTTGACGACCTGATGCAACCGGGAGTCTGATCGCGACATGGGGCGGCATCAGCACGACATCGACGAACTCGCGCGCATGGAGCGCATCTGCCGGGATCTGGCCGGGCAGGCGACCATGCCGGAGGAGCGCGCCGGCTTGCGGGAGATAGCCGGCAACTACCGGGACGAGGCTGCTCGGTTGTCCCAAGCTGTGTCCCAATGGGCGATAGACCAGCATGGACAGGTATGGACGGCGCCGGACCGCAGGAGGCGGGGATGGCTCAAAAAGCCCGGTGAAAGCATACTAAGCGGTACGCGCGCGGACCGGGCAAAACGGTTGCGCGCGTACTCCAAAACCGGGGGTCGCAGGTTCGAGCCCTGCCACTCCTGCCAGCAAAATCAATAACTTAGCCTAAATGTGAGTGCGGTAGAACGAGGGTTTCTACCGTCCTTGTACCCAATTTTGTCTGACGGCTCGTCAAGCGGGATGCTTGCTGCCAAGTCAGTGATGGTACTCGTCAGGCGCTGATCGGCTTGCCGGCTGCGCCTGCGCTTCGTGCAGGTGCGCCGCAAAACCGCTGTGTCGTCACCCATCCGCTGCGCCAGGGTGTGGATCGGCACCCCTGCGTCGAGCAGGGCTGGGGCGTGGATGATAGTCCCGAGAGAAGTTCCGGGATGCCGCGGGGCGTAGCCGACACGGAGATGGCTGGAAACATGAGAGCTTCCGGCGGGCCGATCATGGATACCTGTCGTGAACCTCGGTGAGCAGCCGAAGCTGCCGCTCCTTTTCAGCCAAGAGGATCGCCACTATTGCCGGGTCGAGCTGGATTGTCCGATAGCCGCGCCGAGTCTTGGGGGGAGAGCGTGAGACGGCGGGTGAGACGCGCGGTCGGAGCGGTTAGCTGGCGCCGGCAGACACGGCAATGCTCAAACGCCGCAAGATGAGCACCCACTGTCGCAACAGGCTTCAGCGACGACGAAAACCCGTTGGCGAGTTGACGAATGTCAGTGCGAGCTTGCGGAAACCCAAAGAGCATGCAGCGTGCGCGCCTTGCCCATAGTTCACCAAACGGCGTGCGGTTTGGCGACCAGATCGTGGATCTTCAATACCTTGATCCCGATCGAACGCAAAACCGGTACCCGATCTTTTGCTGATCGCACTCGGGGGCGGAGCGGCATCGCCGAGAGAAGAGGACGATGAATATTGAACAATATACCGAGCGCTCGCGCGGTTTCATCCAGTCCGCGCAGTCGTTGGCGATGCGCGAAGGTCATCAGCAGTTTTCCACGCTGCATCTGCTGAAGGTCCTGCTTGATGACAGTGAGGGCCTTGCTGGCGGTCTGATCGACCGCGCTGGTGGCAATTCCCGTGCAATCTTGAAGGCGACCGAGGACGCCCTGAACAAGGTGCCAAAGGTCTCCGGTGGCGGTGCCGGCCAGGTTTATCTTGCACCCGAGCTCGCCCGAGCATTCGACGCTGCGGAAAAGGCAGCCGAAAAGGCCGGCGACAGCTTTGTCACGGTTGAGCGTCTCCTGCTCGGCCTCGCCATGGACAAGAACAGCGAAGCCGGCCAGCTGCTGGCCAAGGGCGGCATTACCGCGCAGAACCTAAATGCTGCGATCGAATCCCTGCGCAAGGGCCGCACCGCCGACAGCGCCACGGCCGAGAATGCCTATGACGCGCTGAAGAAATATGCCCGCGACCTGACCCAGGCCGCGCGCGACGGCAAGCTCGACCCGGTGATCGGCCGCGACGAGGAGATCCGCCGCACCATTCAAGTGCTCTCGCGTCGGACCAAGAACAACCCCGTCCTGATCGGCGAGCCCGGCGTCGGCAAGACCGCCATCGCCGAAGGCCTGGCACTGCGCATCGTCAATGGTGACGTGCCCGAGAGCCTGCACGACAAGAAGCTGCTTGCGCTCGACCTCGGAGCGCTGATCGCTGGCGCGAAATACCGCGGTGAGTTCGAGGAGCGGTTGAAGGCCGTGCTCCAGGAAGTGACTGCGAGCGAGGGCACCTTCATCTTGTTCATCGACGAGATGCACACGCTGATCGGCGCAGGCAAGGCTGACGGCGCAATGGATGCGTCCAACCTGCTCAAGCCCGCGCTTGCCCGCGGCGAACTGCACTGCATCGGTGCGACCACGCTCGATGAGTACCAGAAGCACGTCGAGAAGGACGCCGCGCTGGCGCGGCGATTCCAACCGATCTTCGTCAACGAGCCCTCGGTCGAGGACACGATCTCGATCCTGCGCGGCTTGAAGGACAAGTACGAGCAGCACCACGGTGTGCGCATCACCGATTCCGCGCTGGTGGCGGCTGCGACGTTGTCGCACCGCTATATCACCAACCGTTTCCTGCCCGACAAGGCGATCGACCTGATGGACGAGGCCGCGGCGCGGCTGAAGATGCAGGTCGATTCCAAACCGGAAGAGCTGGATTCGCTGGATCGGGAAATTGTCCGGCTGAAGATCGAGCAGGAAGCCCTGAAGAGGGAAAGCGATCCCGGCTCCAAGACTCGGCTGCAGTCGCTGGAGAAGGAGCTCGCCGATCTCGAGGAGAAGGCCGCGGCGCTGACGGCGCGCTGGAGCGCCGAGAAGAGCAAGCTCGTGAACGCCCAGAAGCTGAAGGCGGAGCTCGATGGGCTGCGCGTCGAACTCGCCAATGCGCAGCGCCGCGGCGAATTCCAGAAAGCCGGCGAACTGGCCTATGGCCGGATCCCGCAACTCGAGAAGCAGCTTGCCGAGATCGAGGCCAAGGAGAACTCCGGTGAGATGGTGGAGGAAGCCGTCACCGCCAACCATATCGCGCAGGTCGTCTCGCGCTGGACCGGTGTGCCCGTCGACAAGATGCTGGAAGGCGAGAAGGAGAAGCTCCTGAAGATGGAGGAAGCGCTGAGTGAGCGCGTCGTCGGCCAGGCGGAAGCGGTGCATGCGGTCGCGACGGCCGTTCGTCGCTCTCGCGCAGGGCTGCAAGACCCCAACCGGCCGATGGGCTCGTTCATGTTCCTGGGCCCCACCGGTGTCGGCAAGACCGAGCTGACGAAGGCCTTGGCGGAGTACCTGTTCGACGATGAGACCGCGATGGTCCGCCTCGACATGTCCGAATACATGGAGAAGCACTCGGTCTCGCGGCTGATCGGCGCGCCTCCGGGCTATGTCGGCTATGACGAGGGCGGGGCGCTGACCGAAGCGGTGCGACGCCGGCCTTACCAGGTCGTGCTGTTCGACGAGATCGAGAAGGCGCACCCTGACGTCTTCAATGTCCTGCTGCAGGTGCTCGACGACGGCCGCTTGACCGACGGCCAGGGCCGTACGGTCGACTTCCGCAACACGCTGATCATCATGACCTCCAACCTTGGTTCGGAATTCCTCGTGAACCAGCCGGAGGGTGAGGATACGGCTGCCGTGCGTGAGCAGGTCATGGGCATGGTGCGCGCCCATTTCAGGCCCGAATTCCTCAACCGCGTCGACGAGATCATCCTGTTCCACCGCCTGCAGCGGAGCGAGATGGGACGGATTGTCGAGATCCAGTTCGGCCGCCTGCAAAAGCTGCTGGACGATCGCAAGATCACGATCACGCTCGATGCGGACGCAAGGGATTGGCTCGCAGCGAAGGGCTGGGATCCCGCTTACGGCGCGCGGCCGCTGAAGCGGGTGATCCAAAAGTATCTGCAGGACCCCCTGGCCGAAATGATCCTCGCAGGCGAGGTGAAGGACGGTGACAAGGTCGCGATCTCGGCGGAAGGCAATGTGCTGACATTCAACGGCAAGGCGCCGCAGACGGCGGAAATAGCGCAATTCAATGCCCCACCTCCGAAACGGAGATTGAACTGAACGGCCTGCCAGGATGCTGGCATAGCGTGCTGCGCCGAGGAGTATCGGAACTGGCAGGACTGTGACGGCTCGCTCTGAAAAGAGCGGGGATTGAGATCAGACAGAACGCAGCACGCAGATATTGAGCAGGATGACATGGCACAGCGTTGCAGGCACTTGGCAGGAATTCATGACGTCGTTCCCCATTCTCTTGGGTGTGAAGAATGCCTGCAACTGGGCGACCCATGGCTGCACCTGCGTGTCTGCCGAACCTGCGGTCACGTCGGTTGCTGTGATCAGTCGCCCAATCGACACGCGACGAAGCATTTTCATGCAACCGGCCACCCAATCATCGAAGCCTATGATCCGCCCGAAGGCTGGGGCTGGTGTTATGTTGATGAACTGATGTTTGACTTATCGGATCGGCCCACGCCGCAACTAGGTCCGATCCCGAGGTTTTATTGACGCCCTACACCGCGCTGCTCGACTAGAGACTCTGAAGGCGTGGGCGAACCGCAAACAACAATTGACGACACTCGATGCTTTCCGGCGTTTGCGTTGACGGCTGTCAAGGTAGAGCGTCGCTCTACGCGTCATCGTCAGCTGCGAAACAGCCTGCCAGGGAGATGGACATGGTCGCGCGCACTGCCAGCCGTAGTTCCGACCGACACGAAGCCAGAGTACCGGGTGGCACCAAAGTTCAAACGAGCGATCCGCAACCTTATGATCGGTTTGAACTGCTGCCCATCGCCGGGACCTGGCGCCATGGGCAGGCAGATCACAGGCTGGTCGACACCAATCCTTTTACCGGCGATGTCCTCCTCGAAATCAAGCAGGCCGATCGTCGCGATCTTGATGCGGCGTTTGCAGCGGCTGCCAAGGCTCAGGGGGAGTGGGCCGCCTCAGCACCGGCGGTGCGGGCGCGGGTATTTCGCCGTGCCGCAGAGGTGATGGAAGCGCGCCGTGGCGAAATCGTCGATTGGCTCATCAATGAATCCGGCAGCACGCGACTGAAGGCGAACCTTGAGTGGGAAGTGACCCATACGGTCATGCTGTGGGCGACCTCGGTGCCGCATGCGGTCGAAAGCCGCTACATTCCGTCCGACATTCCGGGCAAGGAAAATCAGGTGCGCCGCAAGCCGGTCGGAGTGGTCGGTGCGATCAGCCCTTGGAACTGGCCGCTTCATCTGAGCAATCGCACCATCGCGCCGGCGCTCGCGGTCGGTAATGCCGTTGTGGTGAAGCCGGCAAGTGATACGCCCGTCACGGGAGGATTGTTGTTGGCGAAAATCTTCGAGGAAGCCGGCCTGCCAGCGGGGCTCCTCAGCGTCGTTGTCGGCGCGGGCAGCGAAGTCGGCGATGCTTTCGTCAGTCATCCCGTTCCACGAGTCATTTCGTTTACCGGCTCGACGCCGGTCGGCCGCAGGATCGCGGAACTTGCGGCGAAGGCGCCGATCATCAAGCGCGTCGATCTGGAGCTCGGTGGCAATGCTCCCTTCGTTGTGCTCGCGGACGCCGATCTGGATCAGGCCATCGAGGCCGCAGTGTTCGGCAAATTTTTGCACCAGGGCCAGATCTGCATCGCTATTAACCGCCTCATTGTCGAGGAGCCCATCTACCACGCGTTCGTCGAGCGCTTTACCGAGCGAGTGGCGAGATTGAAAACCGGCGACCCCCGCGATGGCGACACCATGGTTGGTCCGATCATCAACAACTCGCAGCTTCAGAAGTTGGTGGCACGCGTTCGCCGCGCCCGCGACGACGGCTGCAAACAGGTGCTCGGCGGCGAGCCGGATGGACTCGTGTTGCCGCCGCATGTCTTCGTGAACGTCACTAACCAGATGGAACTTGCGGCAGAGGAAATATTCGGCCCGTTGGCGCCGATCCTCCGGGTCGGGAGTGCCGAAGAAGCCTTGGCCGTGGCCAATGAAACGAGTTTTGGACTGAGCGGCGCCGTATTCACGCGCGACCTGCACCGGGGCGTGCACTTTGCCCAGCGAATGCAGGTCGGCATGGCCCATGTCAATGATCACTCCGTCATCGACTTGCCGACCTGTCCGTTTGGCGGCGAGAAGAATTCCGGCATCGGTCGGTTCAATGGCTCTTGGGCGATCGAGGCCTTCACGACGGACCAATGGCTGACCGCACAGCACGCGCCGCGAGGCTACCCCTGGAGCGCCTCCGTCGTGCAGGGGCCGTGGTCATGAAAGGCGCATAGGATGGACGACCTATCCAACACGGTTGTCGCTGGTCTCCAGACGAGCAGCAACGGCATGCTGGAGTCCCGCCACGAGCATATGTTTCCCAAGTTCACGCCGGACGAGATCGACCGCATGCGCCGGTTTGGCGAGATCAAGCACTATGCCGTCGATCAACATCTATTCCGGACGGGTGAGAGCCCGCCGGGCACGTTCGTCATCATTGCCGGTCGCGTATCGATCGAAGCTCGCGATCGACCTGGTCGGGCGGAGAAAATCGTGGAATTGGGCGCAGGCGACTTTGTTGCCGAAGTCGCCCAACTCTTCGGTGGACCCGCCCTGGTCGATGCGCGCGCAACCGAGCCCGTTGAATCGCTGCTCTTTCTGCCAGCCAGACTTCGCGCTTTGCTGATCGCCGACGTTCAACTCGGCGAGCGCATTATGCGGGCCCTGATTTTGCGACGGGTATTCCTGATTGAGGCCGGCGCGGGCGGCCCTTGTCTCATCGGGCACGACGGCCATCCCGGAATGGTGCGTCTACTGGAATTTTTGGCGCGCAACGCCTATCCGCACCAGGTGCTCGACCCCACAAAGGATCCGGATGCGCAAGCGTTCTTGAAGCACTATCCCTGCAAGTCGGAGGAACTGCCGCTGGTGGTCTGTCCGAACGGGGCAATCCTGAAAAACCCGAGTGAAGCTGACTTGGGTCGGGCCCTGGGGATGGTGCCTCCGGATCTCGAAGGGCGCCGTTACGACGTGGCAATTGTCGGCGCTGGCCCGGGAGGACTTGCGGCTGCCGTGTATGCGGCGTCTGAGGGTTTGTCGGTCGGCGTCTTTGACGCACGGGCGTTCGGGGGACAGGCCGGCGCCAGCAGCTGCATCGAGAACTATCTGGGATTTCCGACGGGAATTTCAGGCCAGGCGCTGGCGGGGCGTGCCTATGTGCAGGCACAGAAGTTCGGCGTGGAGATGATCATCCCCGAGAAGATCACGAACCTTCGTTGTGAGCACCGTCCATTCACGATCGAGCTCTCCGACGGTCGGAGCGTCACCGCGCTGAGTGTCGTGATCGCGAGTGGCGCGCGATATCGCAGGCCGAACATACCGAATTTGGAGCATTTCGAGGGGCGGGGAGTTTGGTATTGGGCCTCCCCGATCGAGGCTCGCCTATGCCGAAACGAGGAGGTGGCGCTGGTCGGCGGAGGCAACTCCGCGGGGCAGGCGGCGGTGTTTCTCAGCCGCTATGCCAAGAAGGTATGGATGCTCGTGCGGGGACCCAGCCTGGCCGCGAGTATGTCGCAATATTTGATCGACAGGATCGCAGCGACAGAGAATATCGAGCTGCTCACCTGCACGGAGATCGTAGGGGTGTCGGGTAACGAGCAGGGCCAACTCGAACGAGTCCGCTGGCGCGACAGGACCGGCGCCGAAGTTGAGAAAACGATCCGCAACGTCTTCATGTTCATCGGTGCAGAGCCCGCAACAGAGTGGCTGAGCGGCTGCAACGTCAGCCGCGACAGCAAGGGATTTGTGCGAACAGGGACGAACATACCACCTGACGACCTTCTATCGGCTGACGGCGCGAGCGTACCATCGCTCGAGTCGAACGTGGCTGGTGTGTTTGCAGTGGGTGATGTTCGTTTGGGATCCGTCAAGCGCGTTGGCGCGGCGATCGGCGAGGGAGCCACCGTCGTGCAGCAGATTCACGCGTATCTTGAAACGGCGCGGACCAACCAAAGTGGAGAGCCGGCGCAGGCCGCCGCGGCATGATTGCGAAGCGGGCGAGCGACGAAAGAACTCCGCGCATATGACGCCTGTCAATGCGACCGGCGGCGAAAAATGGCAAACGTGCCCGATGATCGCGCAACTTCCCCCGGACAAGATGCCGCCGCCGCGCCCAGAGGGCGTGCGGCAGTTCCAGCGACTATTTCGCGAAGCGGCTGGTCTCAACGTCGACAAGGCTGACCTCAAGCACTACGAGGATTTCATCGACCACAGGATTTATCGGCTGTTATTGCGCGCCGAAGCCGACGCCAAGGCTGGCGGCGACGTCCTGATCCAGCCCTGGAATCTCCCGATCACCGCGGGGCTCCAGGAATGCATCGAGCAATTCAGAAAGCTGGATGAAACGCTAGAGCTGGCGCCGATTCTCGAGCGTCTGGCTCATCGGCCGCCGCTGCAAGTCAGCTATAGCGACGAGACCGAGGCAATGCTGCCGGACCTTGCCGGGGGGCTTGGCATCGCGGTCGCACGAACATTGAAGATCATCGAGCCGGATTTGAAAAATCCGCAGACGAAGCATTGGGAACTTGCCTCGCGGATCTTCGAGCTGCTGCTGTAGCCGGTCGCACCTAATCCTGCTGGAGTTCGCAGATCCGCATGAAAGTGCGGAGGACAGGGAGTGCCCCCTATGACTCTGATGGAGACCATCAGGACAATCGTGTTGCCTTCAGGTGAACATATTCCGAGGCTCGGTCAAGGGACTTGGCACATGGCCGAGAATCCGCTGAATCGAACGAAGGAGGTCAACGCGCTACGTCTCGGCATCGATCTCGGCATGAGCCTGATCGATACGGCCGAAATGTATGCCGACGGTGGTGCCGAGCGTGTCGTCGGCGAGGCGATCAAGGGACGGCGTGACGAGACTTTTCTGGTGAGCAAGGTGCTACCTCAGAACGCCACGCGGCGCGGCACGGTGGCGGCCTGCAACCGAAGCCTGGCTCGGCTGGGAGTGGATGAGATCGACCTCTACCTGCTGCATTGGCGGGGGTCGGTGCCGCTGGAAGAGACCGTCGACGCCTTCGAAACCCTGGTGGGCACGGGCAAGATCCGATACTGGGGCGTCAGTAATTTTGACGTCGGCGACATCCAGGAGCTCGTGGACTTGCCCAATGGTGCAAATGTCGCGACCGATCAGGTGCTCTACAATCTTGCGCGCCGCGGGATCGAGTTCGATCTCATGCCTTTGTGCCAGCGTAGCGTCTGCCGGTCATGGCCTATTCGCCGATCGAGCAGGGTCGTGTGTTGCACCACGTCACGCTCGAGACCATTGCATCGCGTCTCGGCGCAACACCGGCACAAGTGGCGCTGGCCTGGGTGCTGCGCCAGGATGGCGTATGTGCGATACCGCAATCGGGCAAGCCGGAGCATGTGCGCGAGAACCGTGGCGCGGTGGACGTTCGCCTGACGCCTCAAGACCTGGCCGAGCTCGATGAAACCTTTCCGCCGCCGCATCGCAAGCAACCTCTGGCATCGCACTAATTCGGGAGACATCGAGCCATGAGCAAAGAGGACCGCCACATCGTTTGCCCGCATTGCACGAGCATTAACCGCATTCCGGCCCGCAGGGATGCGCGTCAGGCGAAATGCGGACGCTGTCGGCAGCTCCTCTTTACGGGACATCCGATGCCGGTTTCCACCGGCAGCTTTGCCACTCACATCCAGCGCAACGATATTCCCGTTGTGGTCGATTTCTGGGCGGCATGGTGCGGGCCTTGCAAAGCGATGGCGCCGGTTTTCGAGCGCGCCGCCGGCGAGTTCGAACCCGAGCTTCGCTTCTTGAAGGTTGACACCGAGGCGGAAGCGGAGCTGGCGGCCCGCTACAACATTCAAAGCATTCCGACCGTGATGCTATTCCACAAAGGCAACGTTGTCGCTCAACGCGCCGGCGCCGTCGGCCTCGAGGCTCTGCGCCAATGGTTGCGCCAGCATGCGCCTTCAGCCGCGCCTGCGGCCTCATGAATTGCGGAACAGGATGCCCCATGCCGGCGGAGAGGCTGCCGGTGATCGGGAATGGTGCCGCCGAGCAGCAGGCATCCGATAATGCGTAACTCAAGGACAACTGGTCGGGTCGCCATGCAGGCTAATGACACAATCACCCTGATTGAGGCTTACGATGCAATGCGGATCTTCGTGGAGAGCATCTGGCGTCGTATGGACAAACCCCAGGACGAAGTCGCGTTTCTGCTTGCCGGTTTGAAATGGGCCGATGGGTCTCCGGTCGATCCTGCGATGTGGCAGGACTGGATGGCGGCGGCGCAGCGCGTCAAGGAGGAGGGAGGTGGCGCGCCTTAGCTATCCGCCCGCGGTCCTCACAAAATCGATGCGCGCGCTTGAAACTCATCATCTGAGGGGTTTTCTGCTCCGGAAACGCGGTGTCAAACCTCTTGATCGCCACATGGATCGCGATCCTGACCTCGGCCGTTCGTATAGCGATGGTCTCTTCCCGTCTACTGTTGCCGGTCCGATCGAGGATCGTGCCATGCGCGAGCCAATGGGCAACGGTCTCGACGCGCGCTGAAAGGGCTTCAGACGCGGGCAGAGCGGCACTGTCGATAGCCGGCAGCATTCCGCAGGCTGCAGCGGCCAGGGTCGCAGCGCACTCGAAATCGCCGCGATGGAAATGGTCCAATGCTGCATGGATCTGGCGCATCGAGGCGTACCTAACGGAGGTTTGGATGAACGGCGGGCTGATTATTTTGATCTCCCCGTCTCGGTCGCGACCCAACGGAGCTCACGTGGAGGCCGCAATTCGCTGTTAAGGAGGTTCGAAATATCGCGTCGCTGCATCGGATCGCTGCAAGTGGCGCCTGTTCGCCTGGCACCGGTCTTTCGCTCGCGAACCACGCGCAGCATCTTTGCACATTCTGGACAGGCATATGACCCAAAGCTTCTGCTCATCGGTGCTCGCGCCCTGTTTGAACAGTGCTTGTTTTTCAACAATGCCGAGATTGCGGCCATGATGCTCGTCAAATGGATTGAGAAGAAATTGCCGAGGGAGGATCGCTGATCGCTGGCGGTCCAATGGCGGCGTGCGCTCAGGGATCGAACGGGTTGAGCCGCCATTGAGAGGGGGGCTTCGCCGCGAGGGAGTTGCAGGCCCTATCCCCGATACGGCCGGGACGCCGACGTGCGCTCCGTCACCTTGCGTAGGAACTCCTCGGGCTGGGTGAAGAACGAGTTTTCCACGAGAACGCCCCCCATTACGACGACAGGATGCGTGCGCAGAATGTCGATTGCCAAAGCCGTGTTCAGGAGATTGACATCGAAGGTGCAAATGACCGGATCATCGAAGTTCGATAGCACGCTGTTGAGCCGCATTTCATATTCCGCCCAATCATTCCTGCTCTTCCAGTCATCCAATGCGGTTTCGGGGTGTGCGATCATGCGCGTAAGCGGGTATCCAAGCGAGGTCCCATTCTGCAGCACTTGTTGGATGAGATTGAGCATGTCTTCCTTGTTGAAGCGACCCGTTCGCGAATACGTGTCTTGCGGCAGCGCGATCTCGAGCTGCCCCGATCGTTGCGCGGCATCAACGTCTATGCCGGCGCTCCGAAGTCGTGTCACGTGATCGTCGACATGCCGTTCAGGGAGCACGTGGAAAGCGCGCTGACCGCAATTCAGGCCATCGCAGATAAAAGGCAAAAGCGTATTGTATTCGTCGTCCGCCGAGCAAAAAAAAGCGCAAACATGCCGGTGTTCGCGAAGCATGGAGCCAGCGAAAGGAATCGGTGCCGCGGACGAGCGCGCAATCGGCCCCGCTTTCGTTGAAGCGGGGGGGTGGGCCCTTCCAGCGCCGCGGTGCGGAGTAGTCTGCTCTCGGGTTTCATCCTTGAGACACTCGGCAAAGTGGACGGCTATCCGCTCCATTGGCGTGGGATCATACTCAGTATCTTCCCAGGGCTGGCGAAAATGTACCGTGAGAACGCCCCACAGCCGTCCGTTATCAACAATTATGGGCGCCGAATGCGCCGCTGCGACGCCCACTTCTTGTAACGCTGCCAGCTCGCTCGTGCCAACAAACAGGTAGCTGGCGGCGATATTTCCCACGACCGTGCGCATGCGTTTCTTCAGCGTTGCTGCACAAGTAGAGTTAGTGTCGCGGCGAACAATTCGAAACAAATCCAGAGCTTGATCGGGAAATCCGCAACTGGCAACGATCCTGAGGCAGTCCTCCGCGCTATCGTACCGCTGCACAGTGCCGAAATCTGCTTCGGCAGCCCTGATGGCATTCATCAGAGTCTCATGGATCGTTTCGTCGCCGCGTCCTGCGCGCGCCGGTGGATTGATGCCATTTTGAAAGGTCTTGCCGGACCTTGCCTCTGTGCCGGGCTGGCGGTTTTGCATCGGACAATCCTCGGGCAGGACACCATGAACAGCAGGGTTAAGCATGAACTTTGTAGGGCCGCCGTCCACTACGTAGTTTTGCTTACTTGAATTCAGCATCTAATAGGCGACCGGTGGTTGCGTCGGAGTCTTGAGACGCTGTCCTTGGTGTCGATAAGGCGTCGGGAACCGAACGATCGGTCCCATCGCCTGTTGGGAGTAGGAGATAGCAAACTCGCAACATGGATTGGAATCAGCGCGCTAATGCCTTGGGTGGAAGAGCTTTCAGATCCCGGCGAGCTCCGGCGCTGCATCAGAGACTTAGTGGCACTATCGACCTTGCCTGCCCTTTGGGAGAGATACTCCGCGAAGGAAATAGCCGACAGTGTGGCTCTCGCTCTCCAGTCGATCCTGTCCGCCGACTTCGTACATGTCAGTCTTTCTGTCGGACAGGACGAAGGGCCGATCACGGCAACACATGGCGCGCACGGACAAATGCCCCGGGACGTCACTGGGGCGATCCAGCTCGAGATCAAGCCCGAATGGTTTCATGGTCCAGGGCGGCCTCAGGTGATGTCCAATCCGCTTGGCCGCGGCAGTGCGCACATTGCCACGGCTGCAATCGGATTGGGTCGATCGATACTCGTGGCCGGGTCGTCTGGCCCAGGATTTCCGAGGGAGACCGATCGACTGATGCTCAGCATCGCTGCAGGTAATGTCGCAATAGCGTTGCAGCGTCGGCAGGTAGAGGCGGACGAACGGCGCTTTGTAGCACTCGTCGAGCGATCACCCGACTTCGTCGCCTTTTCGGACCTGAATGGCGGGGTGCAATTCGTCAATTTGGCTGGCCGCGAGCTGGTGGGAATTGAGCCGGCAGACGACATTTCAAATTTGCACGTCGTCGACTTCGTTAGCTCGAGCGCTCAGGAGCGTCTGTCCAATCAATGTTGGCCCGCCGCTTTGACAGATAGACGCTGGATGGGGGAGCTTAACTTATGTCATTTCAAGACGGGCGAAATAATTCCATTCTTAGTCGATATTTTCAGGATCGACGACCCTCGAGGCCACGGGCCTATGAACGTTGCCACGGTCAGCCGCGATCTGAGAAGGCAAAAACAAGCCGAACGCGAACTGCGGCGTTTAAACCAGTCGCTCGAACGAAGCGTGGAGTTGCGTACCGCCGAGCTGATGGCGGAGATCACAGAGCGAAAGCGGGCGGATGAACGGTCGCGGGAATTGCAGTCAGCTCTCTCGCATGCGGGCCGGCTAAGTGTTGCCGGCGAAATGGCTGCTGCTCTGGCACATGAGTTGAACCAGCCGCTCACGGCAGTTGCCAACTCCGCCAACGCTGCTCTACGTCTTCTTGCGCGATCCGGGTCGATGCGGACAGAGTCGATGCGCGAAATAATGGATGATGTTGCCGGGCAGGCATTGCGCGCTGGCCAAATAGTTCGGCGTCTTCGCGACTTTGTCACTCGCGGGAAGAGCGAAAAGAAGAGCGAGGACATCGAAACACTGATCCGTGAAGCGAACGCATTTGCCCGTACTGGATTCGAGAGCTTGGAAGTGTCAGTGAATCTGCTTTTCGATCCCAACGCGTCGCATATTTACGTCAATCGAATTCAGATCCAGCAAGTCTTGGTAAATTTGATCCGTAATTCGCTCGAAGAAGTCGCGAAAGTACCGCAAGCCACGATTGATGTTGCGACACGACGAATCGACAACAAGGAGATCGAGATCTCTGTCGCAGACAATGGGCGCGGCGTGGTGCCGCCCGTGGTCGATAAGCTGTTTCAACCATTCGTCTCGACGCGGCACGACGGTATGGGGTTGGGCCTCGCCATCTGCCGTTCGATTGTGGAATCGCACAGTGGAAAGCTTTGGTACGAGCCAAATCCCGGTGGCGGAGCCTTGTTTCGCTTCACTCTCTCATCTGCAGAGCCAACGGAATAGGACCATGCCAAATGATGTAGTGTACATCGTCGATGATGATGCAGCCGTTCGCCGATCGCTTGCACGGCTGCTCGAGTCAGCTGGCTTTGTTCCACGTTCGTTTGAGGCGCCGATCCAGTTTCTGGATGCAGCTCCCAATCTTGCAAGGGGGTGTATCCTGCTGGACGTGCGGATGGATGTCATGAGCGGTCTCGAAGTGCAGGCGGCGCTCGACAGAATGGGCTGCACGATTCCTGTTGTCGTTATGACGGGCCAAGGTGACGTACCGACGGCGGTTCGGGCGATGAAGGCCGGTGCGGTGGATTTCCTTGAGAAACCGTTCGATGATGAAGTGCTGCTCGAAGCGATTGAACGCGCGCTGGCGCGGTCCGGTCGTCCACACCAGGCTCGTGAGGCGCTAGAGGCGTGGAACCGGATTGCTGTCCTCAGCCAACGCGAGCGTCAGGTTCTCGATGCAATTGCGGGCGGACAACCAAACAAGGTAATTGCCTTCAAGCTCGGCATCAGTATTAGAACGGTGGAGGTCCATCGAGCGCGAATGTTGCATAGATTGGGAGTCCGTCAGGTTGCACAAGCTGTGCGGCTGTTGGTACTCGCGGGTTCGGCTCCGCAAGGCGTACTTCGACAATCACCTTAGGAAATACCTTTCGGAACGCCATGAGGACGATCAACATTCTCATACGGACTGGCCCCTCTGCTGCATCATCGCCAACGTTGGTCGACACAGGCCTTCGCCTTCTCGCCGCGGTCCTGTTCCAGTGACGGATAGTCCGTGTAACCTTTCTCGCCGCCACCATAGTATGTCGTCGGGTCGTCCTCGTTGAGTGGAGCACCGGCGCGCAGCCGTTCGGGCAGGTCGGGATTGGCGATAAACTTGCGGCCGAAGGCGATCAAGTCGGCCTGGCCATCGCGCAGCCATTGCGTGGCGCTTTCGGCGTTGAAGCCCCCCGCCACGATGAGTGTTCCCTGATACTTATTCCTGATCACTCGGGCCATGTTGAGGGCGTACGGCTCCGGCTTCTCGCCCTTCTGCATTTGTTCGAGCGCCGGATTGACGATGTGCAGGTAGGCCAAACCATAGCCGGAGAGTTGCTCGGCGAGGTAACCGAACGTCGATTCCGGAGCCTCGTCGCTGATGTCGTTCATCTTGCCAAGAGGTGAGAGCCGGACGCCGATCCTGTCCGCCCCAAGAATGGGAATGAGGGCCTCGATGATTTCGAGCAGAAGCCGCGCCCGATTTTGAACTGCGCCGCCATAGGCGTCGTTGCGTCGGTTGGTGCTGCTCTCGATGAACTGATCGATCAGGTAACCGTTGGCCGCATGAATCTCGATGCCGTCGAACTCGGCGGCCTCCGCGTTCCTCGCCGCGCGCTCATACTGTTTGATGAGGTATGGCATCTCCTCAAAAGTCAGCGCGCGTGGACGCACAAATGGAACCAGTTCTCCCTCGCCGCGCTCGTTTTCGATGAAGGCCTTGCCCGCGGGCGTGATCGCCGAGGGCGCGACAGGTGGCATGTTGTCCGGCTGCAGGGCCGGGTGTGAAATGCGACCGACGTGCCAAAGTTGGTTGAAGATCAGTCCATCAGCCTTGTGCACCGCCTTCGTGACCTGCCGCCAGGCTTCGACTTGTTCGCGGCTATGGATACCCGGCGTCCAGGCATAGCCTTGGCCCTGCATCGAGATCTGCGTGGCCTCGCTTATGATCAGGGCGGCAGACGCACGCTGCGCATAATAACAGGCCGCGAGTTGAGACGGCACATTGCCGGGCTGTCGTGCTCTTGAACGGGTCAATGGCGCCATGACCACGCGATGGGGCAGGCTGAATGGACCAAGCCGGCATGGTTGGAAGAGGGGATTCGCATCCCCGTTTTGGACCGCGTCGAGCACGCGGCTGTGCGTGGTAGCGATGACCATACTGCCTCAACTCGAAGGAGCGAACTGATTCAAGCCTTCGGTAAGAAAGCGTCCGAAGACCTTTCGATCTCTACACCGCAATCTAACGGAGGATCGCTACATCGCGCTGACAATCGTCAATGCTCCTAACTGCTGGAGAGCGGACCGCCGGTGCTGCTACGGCAGAATGTTTCGCCGGCGTCCCCGCGATCTGGCCAGCGCGCTCAGCTGGGCGATTTGGGCGTCGAGTTCGCTGTCAGCAATTCGTAAGTGTTTTCCGTTTTGCGTCGAATGCGGTGCTCGGCTTACGGTCAAGATTCAATTGGTACGTGCGTGATCGTTCGTCCCCGGTCATCGGTGACAACGACAGAAAAGCCAGACCAGCCGCCATCTCGCGCCAGCTCACGAGCAATGGTCAGGCCACGTTCCGCAGCGTGGCCGGGGGAGAGGAGAATGCTACCGCATTCGTCGGGATAGTTCGTTCCGTTCTCAATATGAAAGAAGAAATGGCCTCCGTCTGCGGGTTTCGTCGTTTGCGGATCGCCGATCGGCTGTCCCCCATTCAGGCGAACGAGATGACAGCGCGCCGCATGCCTCAGGGGTTCGGTGATCGTGGCGATCAGTGGCTCGACATCTTGAGAAAAGTGACGTCCGATCCGCTGGTGAATGCCCAGAACGACGGAATGACCTGCAGTGTCCGTGAGCCGCGCTCCGAGGATGTCCCGAACGCCGCAGCTCAGCACAAACTCGTTGTACCACTCGCTTCTCCGCAAAAGTTCCTCCGGAAGACATGTGGAGAGCATGCTCCAGCGCGCACCCAGCATGGGCGAGTATGGATCGAGCGCGGCGTAGGTCTCGACGTAGCGGGATTTGAACTCGGCACTGAGCCCGCAAAAGACGGCCTCATCGACCGTGCCTGTCGTCTTGTTCGTGACAATCAATGCCGCTCCCGCCACGCCCGCCTCATCCATCAGCCTTTGAAGCGCTTTTGGCCAGGCATCCGCGGACATCGCTGCATCGTGAAGCGTTGAGAGAAGTGACTGCATGATCCGTGACCTTCAAGAGATTAGCGATGCCCGAGCGCGCAAGCTTATGGTAGCCGATCAGCAAACGCATCAATGCGTGCGGTCATTGGCTGTGATCCGCATCGCCTGGATGTCTCGGAGCAGGCAACGCAGCCCATACAATTGATCCAGCAGATAAAGGACCAACGCGACACCTTCGTCGTTGACACCCAGGTCCCCCTTGAGATCCTCAATCAGGCGCACGCGGGCGAGATCCTGCTCGGAAAACGGATGCCCTGGTCGATGCGCTACCAGCCATTCCGCATCCATCCAGGCTTCGATCGTGGAGGAATCGAGATGAGATCGATCGGCGAATTCCTGAAGCTGCATTGTCACACTCGCATCGACTGTCTTGGGCTATCGGAAGGCTGCCACCCACTCACAAACCGTTCGAGATCCGGGTCTGGTTTTTTTGGCAGAACCAGTTTCAGCGTGACGTACTGGTCGCCGCGGCCGCCATCGGCGCGCGGCACGCCGCGTCCCTTGATCCGAAGAACCCGGCCCGAGCTCGACCATTTTGGCACAGAGACCGCGACAGCACCGCTCACGGTTGGCACCTTGAGTTTCGCGCCCAGCACGCCTTCTTTCAGTGAGATCGGCAGGTCCAGGTGGATGTCGTCGCCTTTGCGGACGAAGTAGGGGTGCGGCAGGACACTGATCTCGATCAGGGCGTCGCCCGGCGGACTGTCTCCGGCTCCCCGACGACCCTTCCCCTTCAGGCGCAGAATCTGGCCGTCGCTGGTGCCGGGAGGAATGTTGACCTCGAGCGTACTCCCGTCGGGCAGGACAATGGATTGCTTGCCGCCGTTGACGGCATCGAGAAAGTTGAGCTCGAGGTGATATCGGACGTCGGCCCCGCGTCCGCGCCGGGTGGTGCGGCCGGAACGTCCAAAGATCTCGGAGAGAATATCGTCGCTGCCGGCGAAGTCAGTGAAATCGGCAAAGCCGGCCCCATTGGAATAGCCCGACCAGCCTTCACGGTCGGCAAAATCCCGGTAGTATTGCCGGGGCTGCTGCTCGCTACCTGATGCATCGATCTCACCGCGGTCGAAACGGGCGCGCTTGTCCGGATCGTTCAGAAGATTGTAGGCGGCAGATAGTTCCTTGAATTTGTCCTCTGCCGCCTTGTTGCCGGGATTGAGATCAGGATGCAGCTTCTTCGCGAGCCGCCGGTAGGCCTTTTGAATGTCGGCCTGCGTTGCGTCCTTCTTCACGCCCAGCGTTGCATATGGGTCTGCAGCCAACACCAGCTCCTGTTTACGCGTCGACCGGACCGCCGTTCATTGTTGCGGGGGCTGCGGCGATTGTGGTCTAGGCGGTTTGGCTACAACGACCCGGGCCGGCCGCAAGAGACGGTCATGAAGCATGTAGCCATTCTCCAAAACGTCCACGACGTTCCCGGGAGACTGATCGGACCGATCGGTTTCCATCACGGCTTCGTGCTTCATCGGGTCGAATGGCCGATTGAGAGCGTCGATTTCTTCGACACCGAAGCGTTTCAGGATCTGTGTCAGGATACGATTGGTGGCGACGACGCCGCCCAGCAGGCCGTCGTCGTCCTTGGCTCCCGGGTCCGGCGAGCCGGCGTCGATGGCTCGCCGCAGATTGTCCGCCACCTGCAGCAGTTCGCGGGCAAAGTCGGCGATGGCATATTGCCGGGCGTCTTGGACCCGACGCTCGGCCATGCGTCTCGTGTTCTCGGCGTCCGCAAGTGCACGCATCAGGCGATCGCGCTCGGCGGTGGTCTCCTGCGGCTGGTCGCTTTCCTTGTGCTCACCCGCGGGAAGCTCGCCGAGCCCATCCTCGATGGTCTTGGTAGCCATGTCGTGCTCCATCTGTCGCGTTCGGCCGGATTGGAAGGCTTCAAGAAGCCTTTCGATCGCCGGGGTCGACTTCTTCGAACTCCGCGTCGACGACGTCCTCGCCGCTGCCAGACGATCCCGCCTGTCCGCTGCCGGGAGCTCCGCCTTGGGACGCCGCGCGGTTCAAGGCTTCGCCGATCTTGGATGCCGACTGCTGCAGCCGCTGGGTTGCCTGCTGGATCGCCGTCACGTCCTCGGCGTTCAACCGTTGCTTTGCCTCGGCGATCGCCTGCTCAATCTCCTTCTTGACTTCGGCAGGGATCTTTCCTTCGGACTCCTTCAGGGCCTTCTCGGTGCTGTAGATCACCGCGTCGGCCTGGTTGCGGGCTTCGATGAGCTCCTTGCGCCGCTTGTCCTCGTCGGCGTGGGCTTCGGCCTCCCTGACCATCCTCTGGATGTCTGCTTCGGTCAGGCCGCCGGACGCCTGGATCCGGATACTCTGCTCCTTGCCACTCGCCTTGTCCTTGGCCGAAACGTTGACGATGCCATTGGCATCAATATCGAAGGTCACCTCGATCTGCGGCACGCCCCGCGGGGCCGGCGGGATCCCGACCAGATCGAACTGTCCAAGCAGCTTGTTGTCCGCTGCCATCTCGCGCTCACCCTGGAAGACCCGGATCGTGACCGCGGTCTGATTGTCCTCCGCTGTCGAGAACACCTGGCTCTTCTTGGTCGGGATCGTGGTATTGCGGTCGATCAGCTTCGTCATGACGCCGCCAAGTGTCTCGATGCCCAATGACAGGGGTGTCACGTCGAGGAGCAGGACGTCCTTGACGTCGCCTTGGAGAACGCCGGCTTGGATCGCGGCACCGACCGCGACCACTTCATCGGGGTTGACGCCCTTGTGAGGTTCGCGTCCGAACAGCTTCTGCACGGTCTCCTGAACCTTCGGCATGCGGGTCTGGCCGCCGACCAGCACGACTTCGTTGATGTCCGATGGCTGCAGGCCGGCGTCCTTCAACGCTGCCTTGCACGGATCGATCGTGCGCTGGATCAGGTCGTCGACGAGCGCTTCAAGTTTGGCGCGCGACAGCTTGATATTAAGATGTTTCGGTCCGGCCTGATCCGCGGTGATGAAGGGCAGATTGACATCCGTCTGGGTGGCGCTGGAGAGTTCGATCTTGGCCTTCTCTGCGGCATCCTTGAGCCGTTGCAGGGCGAGGCGATCTTTGCGGAGGTCGATCCCATTTTCCTTGCGAAACTCGTCCGCCAGATAGTCGATGATCCGCTTGTCGAAGTCCTCACCACCGAGAAAGGTGTCGCCGTTGGTTGACTTGACCTCGAACACACCGTCGCCGACCTCCAGGATCGAGACATCGAACGTACCGCCACCGAGGTCATAGACGACGATCTTGCCGCTGCCTCTCTTGTCGAGGCCGTAGGCGAGGGCGGCCGCAGTCGGCTCATTGATGATGCGAAGGACCTCCAGCCCGGCGATCCGGCCGGCGTCCTTGGTTGCCTGGCGCTGGGCGTCGTTGAAATAGGCGGGCACGGTTATGACGGCCTGCGTGACGGCGCCGCCGAGAGTGGCTTCCGCGGTTTCCTTCATCTTGGTGAGGATGAAGGCGCTGATCTGGCTCGGACTGTACTTTTTGCCCCGGACGTCGACCCAGGCGTCGCCGTTGTCGCCCGGCACGATGTGATACGGCACCATGGTCTTGTCCTTTGCCGTGATCGGGTCATCGTAACGCCGGCCGATCAGTCGCTTGATGGCGTAGATCGTGTTCTCGGGGTTGGTGATACTTTGCCGCTTGGCCGGCTGCCCGACCAGGACTTCACCATCGTCCGTGAAGGCGACCATGGACGGCGTGGTGCGCCCGCCTTCGGCATTCTCAATGACCCTGGCTTTGCTGCCTTCCATGACAGCCACGCAAGAGTTGGTGGTTCCGAGATCGATGCCGATTGCTTTTGCCATGATCAAGTTCCTTCGATTTGAGTACGGCGGACGGCTGCGACGTCCTGAATGTTCGGGGACGGGCGGCGAGACGCTTCGAGCCGGTGTTGTGAGGAGAGAACGGGCTCTGGCGCCTCGCCGCGCCAACGGTCAGGCAGCTTCCTTGACCTCGATCCTTTTCGGTTCGGGCTTTGCCGGCTTTGGAATCGTGATCTTCAGGACGCCGTTGGCCATCGTCGCCTGAACGGAGGAGGGGTCGATGCCGGGCGGCAGCTGCAGCACGCGAAGGAACATGCCGTAGCTGCGTTCGCTATGCTGGACATTCTTGTCGCTCTTGTCCTTGCCGCCATCCGTGCTCTGCTCCACCTTCTTCTCGCCACGAATGGTGAGCGTATCGTCCTCGATGGAGATGTCGACGTCCTTGCGCTCGAGTCCCGGCATTTCGGCGGTGACTTCGATTGCCTTGTCTGTTTCCGCGATGTCAATGCTCGGCACGAGCTGCTGGCCGTTCGGCATCAAGCCCTGCGAAAACTCGCTGAACAGGCGGTCGATTTCCCGATGCAGGCCGAACAGGCCGAAGTCGGGTCGCATCAGCATTCCTGCATCACGAGATGGGACCAGTGAACGTAACCTCATTTTTGGCTTCTCCTTCCATGTTTGAGATCCAAGAGATTCTAGGGGCTATGCGAGCGGCATTCTCGGCGCGGCTGCGTCATCGCTGGTAGGGGCAATCTACCCGGGGCGAGCAAGCGAGCCATGACGACCGTCAACTTCCGTCTCGAGTTTTCTTCTTGAGTCTTTGAAGCCGGGTTGAGTTAAAATCGCCGGAGATGATCTTTGTGGACGGAGTGAGGAGTGAGGGCGCAGCATTTGTTGCGGCCTCGTTACGGCCGCCCGAGGCGTTCGTCACCCAGCCAGGGATCCGGACGAAGTGAGTGCAATGGTAGATCTTCCGGCCGCTTTTCCAGGTCGATTTCATGAACGTGCACGGCCTGCCCGCCATGCCGCATTAGAATCTCCTGGGCCTGAGCTTCCTTCTCAGGTGCGCGAACCCGAACCCATATCAAGAGGCCATCCCATTCTGCAGCCGGCTCCAAGCCTCTGACGCGCTCACGCCGTAGTAGTCGGTATATGGGCACTATGACGACGGCGCCTGTGAAGATCCCGATCAGGATCGACCACATGGCGACAGCCATAGCCTCATAGCCTTTGATTATCAGGAAAAGAGCGGAGCCAACTGCTGCGATGCAACCAAGAACGCTACTGGCGACGGCTTCAACACCAAGCAAATCGTCGGCACCAAAGAAGGGCTGTCTCGGCGCGGTCGGCGTGTCGGCGAGATCGGCTGGAGGAATCACAGCGTAATTCAGCCGTCGCTGCACTTCATCGGGAGATGCGCTGATGTCGATGTCGGAGCGATCGAATCCTGACAGAAGAAGATCCTGGGCCGCGTCATCGAGCGCCCGTCGCGAGTGGAACACAGCAGTCACCTCGCGGGTGCGGGTCCGGTCCAGGATCGTGTCGGTGGATCTTGGCATCGACATAGGATGTGACCGTCAAGAGGATCGGTAGTGGAATTCCGATAGCTTCTTCAGCTCTTCTTTGGATGCGCCCGGAAGAGTGATCTTGCTGCCGGTGTCATCGATGGTGAGGCTATCAAACGGGACTGCGACCAGATGGCCACCTACGCCGAGAAAGCCGCCGACCTGCAGAATCGCGAAGTCGAGTTGTTTCTTGTCTTTGGCGGCAATCACGTCGTCCAGGCTTCCGATCTTCTCATTCTTGTCGTTGCTAACGGTACTGCCGATCAGCTTGCTCATGCGATAGCCCTGAGCGACGACGTTTAGGTCAACCTTGACGAGAGCTACGCCAGCCTGCGGCAGGGCGGGATTGCTGCTGAGGACGGCCAATATTCCGCCCAGTGCCGCCAAGCTGATCATGAGTGTTGAAAGAGGACGGGGGAGGGTTGCTTCCATGTCTCGCTCCTGTGACAGTTAGTGACATAGCGAGTACCCCCTTTGAACCTGGGGTGCGCTGACCATTGTCAATTTTCGCAGATCCCTTAATCGACACCGGGCTCAGTGCCTTGATTGTCCAACCGTCATGGCTGCGCCTTCGCGGCAGCATACGCCTGGATCGATGCCGCGAGAGGCACGAAGTCGTAGGAACCATCGTGCCGTAATCCGTTGTGAAGAAAGCAGAGGGCCTTTCCGTGCGATGTGGCCCAAGCGCCGTTACGTGTTTCTACGTACGAAAACTTCCCAAGTTTACGAGGTTGTATTGCTGATAGTTGATTGACTGCGAGCGGATCGTTCCTCCCACCGCGAGTGCGCTGAAAAAAAGGACGACGAGATGAAGCCGATAATCCACCCAGCGGACTACTATCGAAGGATGCTCGCCGCACAGCCGCACGCGCTGAAGCGGCTCGATGGGTCGGCGGCGATTGTCAAATTGAGCCGTGATCAGCAGGTTCCGGAAGACGACGGCACCACTGGGCATTGGTACTACGTGATTGCCGGCGCCGCACGATGTTCAACTATCCGCGCCGATGGACGGCGGCAGATCCTGGACCTGATGCTGGTGCGGGATTTTTTCTTTGTCGGGAACAGCCAGAGAGAGGAAGCGATCGAGGCTATTACGGAAGAGACCGTGCTCGCGGGCTATTCGGCAGTGCGGCTTGAGGGTCTCGGCGAGCGCGATCGCGAGTTCGCAAGAGAACTGAGAGAGATCACCTTTCAATCGTTAGAACGTACCCGACAGCAGCTCGTCGTCCTCGGGGGGGTAACGACAGCGGACAAAGTAAGTGCGTTCCTGCTGCTGCTTGAGGAACGCTACGGGGACCAGCGGGGAGACATACGGCTTCCCATCACGCGGTATGATCTCGCCGAGTACCTCGCCGTTTCCGTGGAAACTGTGTGTCGTGCGTTTTCAGATCTGCAGCAGCGCGGTGTCATTGCCCTGATTGGGATTCGAACAGTCCGTATTGTGAATCGCGATGCACTGGAGCATCAAATCGGTAGAAGGTATCCGAACGCCGGTTCTGACACGATCGCTGCCTAACGGCGCTTATGGCGTGGATTCATACCGCGCGGTCAACATAGCTCGACGAATCTCAATTGGACCAAGGCAAGGTAGTTGGAGGCGAGCCTCTCGTAGCGCGTCGCCGACGACGATAAAGCGGACGTAAGCGCGGTTGTCCTGCAAGAGTGATTCTACAAGGAAGATGGCCGTTGCTCGACCTTTGGTACAAGAACGCAGCAATCTACAGCCTCAACGTGGCCACTTACAAAGATGGCAACGGCGATGGCATCGGCGATTTCAAGGGACTGGTGGCGCAGCTTGACCATATTGCTCAGCTAGGAGTGAATTGCCTGTGGCTGCTGCCATTCTATCCAAGTCCAGGACTCGATCATGGTTATGATGTGACGGACTACTACAATGTAGCGCCAGCTCTCGGAACGCTTGGCGACTTCGTCGAATTCAGCCATCAGGCGCGACTGCGCGGCATGAGGTTGATCATCGACCTCCCAATCAATCATACTTCGGAGCGGCATCCGTGGTTTCAGCAGGCGCGGACCGATCCAAAATCACCATTTCGCGAATACTATATCTGGTCAGATGCGGAGCCGGAGAACAGCACCGAGGGCGTCGTTTTTCCCGGGGTTCAACTGAGTGTATGGACCTACGATCTTTCTGCCCACGCCTGGTACTATCATAGATTCTATCAGCATCAGCCTGATCTAAACATCGCCTGCGCTGCCGTCCGTGAAGAGATTTTCAAAATAGTCGGCTTTTGGCTGGAGCTCGGCGTGTCAGGATTCCGCATCGACGCTGCACCGTTCGTCGTTGAGGAGATACGCCCGGATCGTCCAGCAAAACACCGATACGAGTTCTTTGGAGAACTCCGCGACTTTTTGTCGTGGCGCAAGGGTGATGCGGTCCTGTTGGCGGAAGCTAATGTTGCTCCTTCCGAACTTGACCATTACTTCGGCGATGGATCGCGCATACACCTTCTGTTCGCGTTCTTGTTGAACCAGCATTTGTTTCTAGCGCTTGCGCGCGAGAACGCCGAACCCCTGCAGAGGTGTCTGGCCGCGCTACCTCGGCTGGCACCATTCGCTCAGTGGGCCCAGTTCTTGCGCAATCACGATGAACTTGATCTCGGGCGGTTGGCGCCCGAAGAGCGTGAGGAAGTCTACGCCGCCTTTGCTCCAGTTCGAAAGATGCAACTTTATGGCCGCGGGATTCGCCGGCGGCTCGCATGCATCCTTGGCAACGATCGCCGGCGCATCGAACTCGCCTTCAGCCTGCTCTTCAGCTTGCCTGGCACACCGGTCATCTATTACGGTGACGAGCTCGGTATGGGTGATGACCTCGCGCTTCCGGAGCGATGGCCGGTGCGAACGTGCATGCAATGGACCCATGACGAAGATGGCGGGTTTTCTTCTCCGCCGGCTGCCAGATTACTGCACCGCATCATCAATGACGTCGAATACGCTCCGGCCGAGGTCAATGCCGTCGCCCAGCAACGAGATCCGGACTCGCTCTTCAATTGGTTGCGACGCCTGGTCGAAACCCGCCAGTCTTGCCCGGAAATCGGGTGGGGCGATTTGAGTTTGCCGCAAAGCGATCAATCCACAGTTCTGACCCAACAATTCGCGTGGGAGGGCCGATCGGTGTTCACATTGCACAACTTGTCGCAGGCTAAGTGCAATGTCCATGTCACGGGTCTTTCGAAAGAACGCAAGCTGATAGACGTCTTCGGTAATCGCGTTTACTCATCAAACGCCAACCTGGATGATGAGTTTGAACTTGATGGCTACGGATTTCGTTGGTTTCGCATGGAATGATGGTGCGCTTGTCTGCCAGAGGCGACCTGCTCCGCGGTAGCTTTCACGAGCCCGCCGGTTCGAATTTAGGCCGCTGAGACGCAAGCGCGGTTTCGAGTATTTCAATGAGGATAGCTCAGATTGCTCCCCTGGCCGAAAGCGTCCCGCCAAGGCTCTATGGCGGAACTGAAAGAGTTGTTGCCTGGCTGGTGGACGCACTCGTCGAGCTTGGGCATGAGGTCACTTTGTTTGCGAGCGGCGATTCCAGGACCCGAGCTACGCTTTTTCCGGTCTGGCCCAAAGCCCTTCGCCTTGGGCGACCACGCTCGGATCCGAACGCGGCTTTGGCCGCCCAACTGGAAGCCGTATCCGATTGCGCTAGCCAGTTCGACGTGATTCACGCTCACATCGATTGGCTACATCTGCCCATCCTCAAACGAGCGGGAGTGCCATTCCTTACGACGATGCACGGCCGGCTGGATCTGCCTGGATTGCCGGCCGTGACCAGCAAGTTTCCAGAAGCTTGTTTTGTATCCATCTCCGATAATCAGCGCATCCCGCTCGCCAGCGCAAACTGGTGTGGAACGGTTTATCACGGTCTGCCCATCGACCAGTTCCGCGCCTCATTGGCTGCCGGATCGTACCTGGCGTTTCTCGGGCGCTTAACCGCCGAAAAAGGCCCCGAAGATGCTATCCGCATCGCTCTCGCCGCAAGAATGCCGCTTCGAATTGCTGCAAAGGTCCCTCGCGCCGAAACAGGGTATTTCAGAGAGAAGATAGAGCCTCGGATTGACGGCAAACAAATCCAGCTGGTCGGCGAAGTAGATGACGAATCGAAACAGCCTTTCCTTGCAGGAGCTGCTGCTTTGCTCTTCCCGATCAAGTGGCCCGAGCCGTTTGGATTGGTGATGATTGAGGCGATGGCCTGCGGAACGCCAGTCATTGCCTACCGGTCCGGTTCGGTGCCCGAGATTATTGAGGAAGGCGTGACAGGTTTCATCGTCCAAAATGAGGACGAAGCAGTTCAGGCTGTAGCGCGGCTTGGGCAAATCGATCGCCGGCGCGTCCGTACGCGCTTCGAAGAGCGCTTCACGGCGGAGCGGATGGCGAGGGATTACTTGCGTCACTATCGAGCCATCGTGGCCCGGTGAGGCTGGACATTCTATGTATCTGCTTTGTTCGACAGCATCGTCGCGAGTGCAGCTATCGGCATGGCACATCCGGACGGCGGCTCGATGAGCAACGCCACCTTCAATGACCTCGTGCCTCGCCGACCGTGTCGGCCACCCGGGCCCCGCGGGCGCCGATCTTGGTTGGCGGGCCCGTGGTTGTGTCGCGGGCGGTCTGATGCTCCATCTCGGCATCGATCTCGGCGCCAAGAAGGATGACGATGGCCGAGATCCACAGCCAGGTCATAAAGCCGATGACAGCCCCAAGCGAACCGTACGTCTCGTTGAATTTACCGAAGCTCGCGACATACCAGGAGAATAACCCGGATACCGCGAGCCAAAGCAGTGCCGCGATCGCGCTGCCCCACGTCACCCAACGCCATTGGGCCGCCTCTCGGCTGGGGCCGTAGCGGTAGATCAAGGCCAAGGCCAGCGTGAGTAACAGAAACATCGCTGGCCACCTCCCGATGCGGATCAGGTCGCCGGTGTTGGACAAACCAACATAATTGAGGATCACTGGAACAGCGACGATGCAGCCTAAGGCCGCCATCATGAACACGATCCCGCTGACCGTAAAACCCAGGGAAATAGCATTCAGCTTGAAGAACCCGCGCTTCTCGTCTTCGCCGTAAACGATGTTCAACGTGTCGAACAGCGACTTCATGGCGGCATTGGCGCTCCAAAGAGATGTTGCCAGCCCGATCAGGAAGGTGAGGCCGAGCGTGTTGGAGCCTTTCGACGCCACCCGGGTCAGTTGCTCTCTCACGATATCCAATGCCCCGCCAGGTAGGAAGCCGCCAAGCTGATCGAGGTGCTTGCCGATGGTCATGGGATCGGAGAAGAGTCCGTAGATCGCGACCAGCGCCGCAATCGCCGGAAAAATGGCAAGTATGCTGTAGTAGGCCATGCCTGCTGCGAGGGTGAGGACGCGGTGTCTAGAGATGTTGGAAAAGACGCGCAGCAGGATGTCCTTCCATCCCTTCGCGGGGATTTCCGACGGCGAGGTCGCCTGCCGGCCACGATCTTCTTCTGATTCGACGTCCGTGTTGGCTCTCCGAGGCGCCTCGGGAGATTTTTTTGAGTTGGGAATCTGGTTCTGGCTCGTGCCTTCTTGGCCGCCCGGAACCGTGTCAACATTCGTCATGACGCTCTCCGAACCTCCAATCGCATACGGCCGGGCGTGTTCCTTTTTTTGTTCACTGTCGTCGGCTTTTGCACTTTGCCAAACTGGTGCGACGATAGTAGTCGCCTGGAATTAACAGTTGTCAGGGAAGCCGCGTCACAAACTCACTAGCTTCCCAGATCGCCGCCCGGCCCGCGGCAACCATCGGTGATGAGGGCGACCATCAGCGCTCGCGCCAAAGCATACTGGGAGAGCGCTATGTCCAAGCGGCGGCGTCGCTTCAAGCAATCGCGATCATTGGAAGAGCGCCTTGCGGCGGAGGCTGAGCACCTGCGCGAGAAGGCAGTTAAGGCTCCCCCAGGTACCGAGCGGGAAACCCTTCTGCGCAGAGCCCGCCAGTTCGAAGAGGGTATGCACATGAGCGAGTGGCTGAGAACGCCCGGCCTCCAATAGCCGTATTGATCGCGTGATCCCCGAGCCACAAATCGAGGCTTATTCTCGCCAAGCGCGCATCTGTCTTGGGATTGCGCTCGTCGGTGCGATCATTTTCCTTGCCGGCCTGCTTATGACCTTCCTGTAAGGCCGCGTCGGCCTCTTTCATTCTCAACGTTCCGCTTATCGACCCAAAACCGAAGCCAGCTCTGGCGTATCGGACGTCTTGGCATGAGTTGTGGCCGAAGTCGCGCAATTCCTCGCCGAGGTCCGTGCGGCTGAGCGCATAGCGGCGCGATCAGGGCAATAACGGCGCCGCCGCCGTACCAAGATGCTCCGCAGCGGCCTGCACGCACGTTGCATGCCTACGGCGTCGCTCCGTAAACGTCAGCGCATCGATCGACGGTCGCAGCTTGTAGCCTGCGGCGGCCAGCCGGGCGCAGAGCTGTGGCACGGACGCTCCTGTCGTATCGTCAACCAGAGGATCGAGGCCGACCACTCGGTTCAATTCGTCAATGAGCCGCAATCCTTCGCTGCGAAGAAGGATCGCGGGAGCTAGGCTCCCCGGGTCATCGATCAGTAGCTCGAGGATGAGCGCGAGGTCCATCATTGCGCCAAGAGTCGCCGGCCACCCGGCGCCTACTGACGCCGACCTGAAGTAAATCAGGGAGGGGTGCGATGCATGGCTTTGGAGCACGGATGCGCACCAGTCGCGGCCGCCATAGAGAACGCGCCTGATTTCCTCGGGGGAGTTCAGGTCGGCGTAACGTTCCAGCAGTCCTAGCGCAGAGGGCGGCTCGCCCGCCGCCGTTGTGAGCTTCAAAATCCCGGAGTCGCGGCGAGAGATGCCCTCCTGCACCTCGAGCAAGTAGGTCACCGCCATCGTCAGGACCGAAAGGCCGGAGAAGCCCGCTAAAACGAGGGCCCAACGCGCGGGTCCTTGCGCCTCGATGCCGCTCAGCCCCACGGTACAGAGGGCGCTTCCGACGATGAACAACGCCTGAAGGAAATCGGGAGACGGAGAGAACGAATACCTCAAGCCATGGGCCACCAGGCCGAAGCCCAGCAAGAGAAGACCCATCCAGATGAAAAAAGAGCCCATCAAGATTGCGGGTGCGAAACTGGTCGAAACCGCACGCTTGCCGCGACGTGTCCACTTCCAGATCGGGACCGCCACCACGAGGAGCCTACGGGCTACGCGCAAAGCGCCTCTGCTCTCGCCAGGGACGACGACCGTGTCGAACACGTCTCGCAGAGCGAGCACGACCAGAACAACACCAGCAGCGATCTCGATTGCCCGCGCGATCACGGCAAGACGCCGCCAGAGGCGCGAGAACTCCACCTGAACACGTCAAGTCTCGCAGCGGGTCACGAGCACCGCTGCGCACATTGCGAGCACCGCGATCAGAAAGGTTCCGGCGGACATCGTCCGCCTGCCGTACTCATGTCGGATCAGAAGCATCGGATCACTTCCGATTGTCGATCATGAACCCTGCAGTTTTGTTTTCGTTCCGACACTCTGGACCGGCGATCACTCGCCGCTGGCGGCGGTACGCTATGCCTGGTTAGGTCCGATGTTGGCCAATCTGCGAAGATGCGCCGCCGTCTGGCGGAGGTCCGCTCATCCCTCACGCCGCCACGGCGGAGGAGCTAGTTTGCTCGTTCTGGCGGGCGCGCAACTTGAAGGACAGAACGACCAGCGCAATACCGAAGGCCATCGCGTAGGCTCCCATCCACCACGTAAGGACCACTGCCCCGATCAGCGGCATAGCAACCAGAAGCGCGCCATAAACGAGAGACAACAGCCCGCCCAGAACCATCCACCAGCGGCCATGGTCAAGCTTGAGGCGAAAGGCCGCAGCCATCATCAGCGCGCCTGAGATGATCGCCCAGGCAGCGACCATGAAGACAAAGGCAAGCACCGTCAGGCCAGGCCAGACAAAGGCGGCAACGCCGACGGCGATATTCAGCAGGCCTTCAAATACCAGCAGTCCCCATTGATCCTTCCGTCGCATCGCACGAACGGCGGAAATGATTCCTGCTATGCCGTCGACCAACATGTAAGCCGAGAACAACAACGCCAGCGAAAGCATGGTGGGCCCCGGAAAGAGAAAAGCGAGCAACCCGAAGATAATTCCGAAGATGCCCCGCAGCAGGAACAGCCACCAATTCCTGGCAAGCATCGCGGAGGCGGAGTCGATGTTGAAGTCAGCATTGCTGTTGAACGTCGTGCTGGTCATGTCTAGCTCCAAGAATAGCAGTCGGAATAGCTGTCGGTTCCAGGTCCCCGCCATCCTAGCGACCTGCCGCCACGACGTGCCTTGACAGCTATCAAGCTTTGAGCGCTCCGAGACAATTCGGATCGTAGAGTCTTACGTATTACTTCTAAATGGCAGAACCGCCCTTGAGCAGTATGATGAGCAGGGGCGCGAGTACCTCTGCAGAGGCAAGGAGAAGAGCGTGCCGAAAGACCGTCCCATGAACGGCGTTGAACCCGACAAGTCAGAAGATGACATTCAACGCGAGATGTTGGGGCCGCGCGGCGTTCCCGGAGCGCCAGACCCCGCCAAGATGACGCCGCAGCGCGCGAAGAAGACGCCGCTCTACCATTTGGACCCCGGCCACCCTTCGTAGAGGGGGACGACCGTGCTGATCGGTACCATCGGTGGGAGCGATCGACAGAACTGCTCGGCCTCTTCGTCCGGCCGGGCATTGTGGCCGCTGTGCTGTGCGTGGATCCGCGCCGGCGACGCCCGGTCTCTCATTCGCGTGGAGAAAGAAAGGACCGCTCAGCTGTGTGCTGGCGGTCCAAGTCAAGGGAGGACGCCCGGGGAAAGGGCAGCGATGGTGGACACCGCGTTTGATTCATCGCAAACGCCAAAGGGCCGCGCATTGACGGTTCTCAATGAGATCGCGGTAAAAGTGAAGAGCGTGGGGCCATGAGCGCCGGACACTGCTGACACCAGTCTGGGCGGCAGAATATCCTCCGGCTATATGGTCCCGGCTGACATCGCATGGGAAGAAAGCGTCGGGGGCGTGCGCGCGGTCCGCTCCGATGCCCTGCTGGATTCATGGCCGGCGATCAACCCTCAATGTTCTTGATCGTTGAAATGGGCCACTGACCATCATGTCCAACTATGGATATGCGCAGCCCATGAATGTCGTCGAGAAACAGGCGTTCAATCGAACCTGCCTTACCGTCCGTCAAGATGACAGCGCGCCCTATCAGCTCTTCCTCAGCTTCATGTAGCTCGGCAAGGATGTTCATAGCTCGCTGGTCACCCGTCACTTCGGGCACCGCTACTTGCCGGTGAGCGACTTCATCGCCTCAAGAAGGCGTTCAAGTCTGAATGGCTTTTGAAGCATGACACTGCCCGATACCGGACGCGGCGCGGTGTGAGTGTAGCCGGTCGCGTAGATGACCGGGATACGTGGATTCGACTCCCGACATTTGATGGCTACATCCCATCCCGACAAAGTGCCGGCCAACCTTATATCGGTGAATAGAAGTTCGGGTGTGGCCTGCGCGCAGAGCTGGAGCGCGCGTTCGCCGCTATCGGCCTCCATCACTTGATGTCCGTGCGCCTCCAGAATGTCCACCACCACGTCACGGATCAGGTCTTCGTCCTCTGCTACAAGAACCCGCAAGTTATCCTCCGCTCGCGCTCTTCGTCCACGACATGAGGACCTTGCGCAAAATCGTGGTCCCTTCCCCGCAGGAAAGGGCCGCTCGCCGATGCAGCCAGCAAACCAGCGCATAACAATTCGCCGCCGGTTCCAGCGTTCCTAAGGACACCAGGCCTTATCCCTCCAGACGAGCCGCAGGCAATTCGAGGATTGGTAGGCCGAGATCCCGCGTTCTTTCCGAGGGTCTAGAATAGTCGATCGAGGAGACGTGGCGATGTGACAGTGATCGGACCTGGCTATCCCGGTTGCGTTCCTCCGCAGCGCTTTCCCGCTTGTTTGGTCGCGGAGTGGTTGGAGCGGCTACTAGGAACGATCCAACAGAAGGTGAGTTCGTCCTCGAGACACAATTGAAAACAAGACCAAGAGGACGAACATGACTCGATCGGTGGAGGAGCTACGACGCGAGTCCGAGCGTAGCCGGGCAGAGTTGGCGGCCACGGTCGACCGTCTGAAGCAGGGGATCTCCGAAACGACGCGGGATCTGCGTCAGATGGTCTCGCCCCAGCACGTCAAATCGGAAGTGTCGGAGTATGTGAGCGACAAAGCTCAGGGCTGGGTCGAAGGGCTCAAACAGCAGGCGATGGACAACCCGATGCATGCGATCGCCGCGGGCACCGCAGTGGCCGTGCCTCTGCTGCGATTGGCGCGAGGTGTACCCCTGCCGCTTCTCATGATTGCTGCGGGCCTCGCTCTTACCTCCAAGAGCGTCCGCGAGCGGGCTGCTGGAGCGGCGTCGCCGCTGGTGGATGGTGCGGGCCGATTCATCGGCCAAACTGCCGAGGGAGTGCAGGCGAAGGCGAATTTTTCCGAATTCCAAGGACGGGCCGCCGGCGCCGTCAACGATGCGATGGACGCGGCCAAGACGGCGGCCGACGACCTCAAGACGCGAGCAACGGAGGCGGCTGGAACAGTAGCTACCAAGATCACCGGGGGAATGGACGCCATAAGGGATTCGGCGACCGCCGCTCCGGAACAGGCGCGCCAGATCGTCGGCGACAATGCCGCGCTGATTGGAGGACTCGGTATCGCCATCGGAGCCATGATTGCGGCCGCGCTCCCGGAAACGAAATTCGAGGACAGGACGGCAGGCCCGACCAGCGACAGCCTTAAGGAGGCGGCAAGCGAAATGGCTCAATCCGGTTTCGCGGCAGCCAAGGAGGCCACGTTGTCTGCCGCCGATGCTGCCACGAGATCCGTGAGTGAAGCCGATCTCGGGCGGCACGCGAGCCGCATGACACGCAATCTTGCCGACAACCTCAAGGAGGCGGCGGGCGAGGCCGTCGACGCAGCATTCAGCCCACCCTCAAAATCGAGCACCTGAGAGACAGAACATGAGCGATTCAGATGTGATCAAACCGGCCAACTTCAACAAAGGTAAGAACAACTCCTCCACAAGCCTGAAGGATCAGGTTGGGGACGCCGGGGCCGAGATGAAGCAGCGCGCCACGGAGGCCCTGCAGGCATCGGCGGACATGGCCCGTGACAGGTTCAGCGAAGCCACCGATGCCGCTAAGGACGTCGCGAGTGGTACCGTCGACCAAATTCAAGAGCGTGCGCGGGAACAACAGCGAGCGGGCGCCGATTTCATCGAGCGCCTAGCGGGCAACTTCCGCCAGGCCGCCGGCGCCTTCGAGATTGACGTGCCATTCGCCGCACGAGGGATCAATTCAGCTGCGGACTACGTGGAAGAAGCGGCCGCGAAGGTTCGCGACGGCAGCTTCCGAGAACTCGTGGGCGGTGCGACCGATTTTGCGAAGCGGCAACCCGCGGCATTTCTAGGCCTGTCCGTTTTGGCCGGGTTCGCCGCGGTACGCTTTCTAAAGGCTTCCGGCGGCTCCTCGACCTCACAGCGAACGGGCTCGACGACAGCCGCAGGAACTGGCTCATCTGGGCAGAGAGCCGCCTACGCGAGTGGCTTCAGTGGCCAAAACTCGACGGAATCCACGACTGGACAGCAGCAGAAGTCACCTTCGGGGAATGGTGGCGCATCATGAGCATCAAGCACGATATCGAAACCGGCGAGAACGATCTTCACAAAATTTCGGGACTCGTCGGCGACGCAATGGCTCAGGTCGCGAAGCTTTTCCAGAATGAGCTTGATCTGGCGAAGGCCGAACTTGCGGAAAAAGTGCAGAGGCTCGGTGGAGCCGTTGGACTATTTGCCGGAGGCGCAGTCCTGGTTATACCTGCCGTAGTGATGGCATTGTTCGCGTTGTCATCGGCGCTGATCAGTGCCGGGTGGTCGCCGACATTCGCCTACCTAAGCGCGGCGATTGTCGCGGCCGCCATATCGGGCGCCTTGTTTGCTGTTGGCGTGAAGCGGCTGGACCCGCGCAACCTCACGCCGCAGGAGACGATACGGCAGCTTGAAAAAGACAAGGACACTGTGAAGGGAATGGTGCGATGAGCGGTGGTGCGCAAACCGGTTTTTTTGACAGTCTCCTCGCTGCGGCCCGAGAAAACCCGCTCTCCGCCGCGCTGATCGGGGCTGGAGCACTCTGGCTGCTGGTTGGCGACGAGAAGATTAAGGGTGCTGCACGATCGGCTGCCAACGTCGCGTCAGATGTCGTCGACACCAGCGCGAGCAATCTTCGGGCTGCCGCCTCGGGCTTGCAGCGGACGGCAGCACCGCCGACTGCTCCGGAGTTTGACCATGAGGGGAGCGATGCAGGCGGGACGATACGCGCGGCCGCCGGAACTGCAGCCGACACGATGTCTGATGCGGCGGAGGGCGTCCGGGACCGTTTCGAGGAAGGCGTAGCTTACGCTCGCGAACGGTTCGCCAACGTGGGCACAGCAGAGACCTTGGCGAAAACTCAGTCTTCGCTCCGGGACATTATGGAGAGGCAGCCGCTGGTCATCGGCGCCATCGGCTTGGCCATCGGCGCCGCACTCGCGGGCGCGTTTCGAACGTCTCAGATCGAAGACGACTACATCGGCGGGGTCAGCGACGAGGTGAAGGATGATCTGAGCAGGCGTGGGACTGCCGTGTCGAAGGCGCTGCGCGAAGCGGCCGATACGCTGGTGGCGGAGGCGGGCGATATGGGTGCCGAGGCGGTGGATCGGATGAAGCAAGCGGGAACGGATGCCGTCAAAGCAGCCAAGGAAAAGGCAAAGCAGTCGTGAGGCGGGACGGCCTTGCGATTGGCCACCATCTCGCAGTTCTAAATCTTGAGCCAGGCAGCCGAAAATGAGCCGCGGAATCTCGCGGCGGCATGACTGACAGCAAGGCGCCGCCGGGACGCCGCTGCACGGACTGGGCTTCAGGAGACCTGTCATTGCTACCCCGGAGATAGCTCGCTTTTGGTCAAAAGCGCCGTGCCGATCGGGCGTTTCCTGTTTACCTTCGCCTTCGGACATCTCGCCGCAACGCCCTAATGGAAGCGATGGGCACAACAACGCACATCGGACGTTCGCCCTATCTTAGTGCGGCGCTGATCGCGTTAACTAGGTCGTTTTCCGTGAATGGCTTCAAAATTATTCGCAGGTCGTTGAATTCCTTCCGGACATTCAGATCACGATAGCCGCTCATGAGGACGACCGGCAAAATTGGCCGCATCGCGCGGATCGCTTTCGCAACCTCGCCGCCGCTCATTTCCGGCATCGCGAAGTCCGCGAGAACGAGATCTATTTCCTGATTGCTCGCGAGCACGCGGAGCGCTGCGCTGCCGCTCTCCGCCGACACCGCTGCATATCCGAGAACATCGAGCATCCTGACCGTGGACCTCAGAACAGCCTTGTCGTCATCCACGACCAGAACACGCAATCGCGTCGTGGTCTGCAGGCGTTTGCTCGCATCAACGGAGTCGGCATGGTGATCGGCAGCGTCGATCCTAGCGCGCGGCAAGAAGACCTTCACCGCAGTACCCTCGCCGAGGCGGGTCTCAATACGCACGCCACCGCCGGACTGTTTAGCAAAACCGAAGACTTGCGCTAATCCGAGGCCCGAGCCTTTTCCCGGTTCCTTCGTCGTGAAAAACGGCTCGAAAACATGCAGCAGAACCTCGTCTGGGATACCGTTGCCGGTATCCTTGATGGCGAGAACCACGTAGTCTCCCGGCGACGGCTCTTCCGGCTGGAATGACTCGCCTTCGATGACGGTGTTGAACGTCTCGATGGTGAGTGTGCCGCCCGGCTGCATCGCGTCCCTGGCGTTGATAGCGAGATTGAGAACGATCATCTCGATTTGGTTTGGATCGACCAAAGCGAGCCAGAGATCCGGAGCAAATATCGTTTTGAGTTGCACCGTTCCGCCCAGGGTGACGCCGAGCAGATCGCCCATTCCGGCGATCCTGCTGTTTAGATCGACCTGGTCGGGCTCAAGCCGCTGTTGCCGCGAAAAGGCGAGGAGTTGCGCAATGAGCTTCGCACCCCGATCAGCAGCAGACCGGATCAATTCGATGCCTTCCTGATCGTAAGGTCCTTGCACCGTATGGGAAAGCAGACGCGCATTGGTGAGCACCACGCTCAGCAGGTTGTTGAAATCGTGCGCCACGCCTGACGTGATCTGCCCGATCGCATCGAGCCGCTGCAACTGCTGGACCTCGGCTTCGGCGATCTCCCGTTTCTCTATCTGAGAGCGCAGCGCGTTATTGGCCTCTTCCAGCTCCCGGGTTCGTGCTTCGACGCGGCGTTCGAGTCTTTTCTCAATACGTTTTCGGTCGGTGACATCGATCACGACACCATAAAACCAAACGGGCTTGTCAATCTCGAACTGCGTCTGGCCACGCGTCGCGATCCAACGCTCCCCGCGGTCATCGCCGAGCACCCGATATTCGACATCGTAAACCCCGTCGCCCCGTGGATCGATACATCGTTGAATAGCAGCCTCGACAGCTCCCACATCCTCCGGATGCACCGCTGTGAGCCAGGTGTCGTAGTCCACGGTCGCATCCGTTGGAAGGCCCCACATTGCCCGGCACTTTTCGTCCCATTTCAGCTCATTGGTTTGAGGGTTCCAGGAATAGCGGCCCAATTCTACCAAGTCGACCGCAGCCTTTAGCCGCGCTTCGCTCTCGCGCAAGGCCGCTTCGGTTTGCGCCCGCTCGATCAGGTCGGCCGCTTCCCGGCCCAGCACATCGAAGCGGCTGAAATCGTCCTTGCTGGGCTCGTGCGGCTCCCGCCAATGGGTCGAGACCATGCCGAGCGCGCGGCCATTGCGAGACTGCAGCGGCGTCGACTGGACCGCGCGCAGGCTGGAGAGGCGGTAGGCCTCCAGGTCCTCGGTCCCCGCCATGAAGGTGCAGGTCTCGGTGTCGCTGACGAGAATGCGCCGTCCTGTCTTCAGCGCTTCGCTGCACGTGCTCGCCGAGTTGCAGTCGACGCGATCCCAGAACGCCGCCGCGTCCGGATGAAAGCCGCGCCAGGCCAGCAGCTTCAAAATCCCCGTATCCGGCTCAAGTATCTGCATGCTCGCACCCTGTGAGCGCATCACCGCCATGGCCGCATCGAGAATTTGCTCGTAGAGAAGCTCAGGGCGGTTGGAGAGCAGCTCCAAGCTGACCTGCTGGAGCTGACGAGCACCTTCGAGCTCTTGCGCGAGTCTGGCCTCGCTTTTTCGCGCGCTTTCTTGGGCTTCCGAGAGGTCGCGGGTGCGGTCCTCAATCCCCCGCTCCAGTTCCATGCAGCGGGCTTCTGCTTGATCCAACGCCTCGGTAGTCTGGAAGGTGCCGGCCGCGGTGTGGGAAAGGCTTTGCAACAGGCGGGCATCTTCCGCGTCGAATTGCCCCTCCGGCGTATGCTTCATCGCCCAGAGCGCGCCGACCGGCTTCCCGCGCGCATGCCAGGGCGCCACCAGGACCTCGTAGACATGCGGTTCATGTCCCGTCATCCCGGGAAAGAGCCGCTCCCCTTCGCGGAACAGGACTACGCTGTCGCGAGCGATCACGGTCTCGCTCAGGCGAGCGTCATCAGGCGCGGTACGGCCAGCCTCGGCCGCGAGCTCGCCGCTAACGGCGCGCCAGCGGAAAACCCGGTCGCCACATTCGGGAAGGCTGATGCCAGCGGAGTCGGCATGGCATAGCAACACGGCCAACTCGGCGCATTTCTGAAGCACGGCACGCGGCTCGGCGGTCATATCCTGAACCAGAGCAGTCAGGGCCCGGTTCTCGGCCTCATAGTCCGGGGCCTTGCACGGGCGCCGGGCCAGCTCCGCCGTAATCACGCAATCGTCAAGTCCATCCAGTGTACTGGTCTGGCCTTCAGGCGTGGTCATGATGACCTCCTGAGATGAGCCAAGAGTGCTCGCGAACCCTGACGCATTCAATGTGCAGCGAACTGGCTCCGGCCAAGTGGCCACCTCGATCTCGATCGCACGAGATGATGGCATCGCGGTCCAGATGCGGTGGCATACGGACTGATCGCCAGCACAATGAGCAGTGATAGCGCGCCGTTCCTAGATTGGCGCGACTGGTAATGACTTATGTTGGCCCGGAGGTCCCCGGCGAGCGATTGCAAGCAAGCGTCTGATGGGCTTTTGGTGCGGCATGGCTGTGCTCCCCAACTATGCAGGCGGGAGCTCGCTCGGTCTCTCAGCCACCGGTGCCTACGGACAAAGCCTCGACCGATGATAGAAGCAAGCTACCACAGGTCGTGCTGGACCGAAAGGCGACGGCGACGGATGGAGGAGGGAGCGCTCAATTACTCACTTGGCTTGGACTGCCGTGAACCCGACGATCGTCTTGGGACAGGATAGGCCGACGTGACGATCCTCTGGACTAACGAGCCGAATTTTGCGCGCTGACGCGCCACACCGTGTTGCCGGTATCGTCGGCAACCAGCAGCGCACCGGTGCGGTCAAGCGCTACGCCCACGGGTCGACCATGCACCGTATCGGTATCATTGCCGAGAAATCCGCTGACGACCGGGATGGGTTTGCCCTCCGGTCGCCCATTCACCAGCGGCACGAAAATGACCTGGTAACCATTGACCGGGCTGCGGTCCCAACTGCCGTGCTCGCCGACAAAGATGCCGTTGTCAAACTTCGGAGATAGCGTCTCGCCTTTGCTGAATGCAAGGCCGAGCGCGGCCACGTGAGAACTTAGTCCGTAGTCGGGCTTGACGGCCTTGGCCACAAGGTCAGGTCTCTGCGGATGGACTCGGACGTCAATATGCTGGCCCCAATAGCTGTAAGGCCAGCCATAGAAGGCGCCCTCCTGCACCATTGTGAGATAGTCCGGGACAAGATCCGGGCCGATCTCGTCCCGCTCGTTCACCACCGCAAACAACCGGCCAGTTTCGGGATCGACCGCCAGATTAGTTGGATTGCGCGTACCCGAAGCAAAGATGCGCTTGGCACCAGTCTGGCGGTCGACCTGATAGATCGCGGCGCGACCCTCTTCGGCGTCGAGGCCGTTTTCGGTGATGTTGCTGTTCGACCCGACCCCAACGTAGAGCTTGGATCCATCGGAGCTCGCTGCCATCGCCTTCGTCCAGTGGTGGTCGATCGGTCCGGCAGGAAGGTCCGCAAGCTGCGAACCTGGCTCGGTGATCTTGGTCTGTCCGAGCGTGTATTTGAACGCCATGATTGCGTCCGTGTTGGCTACGTAGAGTGTGCCGTCCACATAAGCCACGCCGTAGGGTGAGTGGAGGTGGTCGACGAGTATTGTTTGCTGCTCCGGCGTTCCATCTCCGTCGGCATCGCGAAGCAGTGTGATGCGGTTACCGCCCTTGCCGGCGGTTCCGGCCCGCGCCTTAACCTTGCCTTGGATGAAGTCCTTGGGCCGGAAAGGTGTGGTGCCGGGGCTGTTGCCCTCGACAACGAGGACGTCGCCGTTCGGCAGAGGATAAACGATGCGAGGATGCATCAGCCCTGTCGCCATTGCCTGAACTTTCAATCCTCCCGCGACCGTTGGCGTCTCCCCTGGTTTCCAGCCAATCTCCTTGGGAACGCTCATGGGTGGCAACAAGTAGTTCTGAGGCTCCGGCAGATAGGGATCCGACCCGTATTGCCGCATTGGATCACCGCCTTGGTCGCTGCAGGCGGTCAGCGCGAGGAGGGCGCAGAGGGCTGGCAAGGCTCGAAGCGTTGCATGGGTCACAGGCTGTCTCCGGTCGCGGTGGTACGAACCGTTGTCACCTTCCAACCGGTGGCGGCGGCCATCAGGAGCAGAATCGTCACGATCGCGGAAAGCGAAATCCCCTGCGGCACTACCGAGGTCCAGGCGTCGCGACTGTGAACGAAGACATTCACGAGCGACAGCAGCGCTGCCGCTGCCACGAGCAGGAAGGGGATCCAATTGATCCGTCCAGCTCGGCTGGTGAGAAAATCGATGATCAGGATGATGGTGGCGAACAGAGCCAGGACCAAGCCTGCCGCGATCAACCATGTTGACGAATTGGCCCACTGCCAGTTCGACGTATTCCAGTACATGATATCGGTCGCCAACCCCGCGATCAGCAGGGTTGATCCTGCACCGATGAAGCCGGGATGCAGCAGTGATCTGGGAGCGGCTCCGGGCGCCAATCTCGACATTTGTCCTCCGAAGGCATCGCCGCCGCGCCAAGCCGGCGCATTCGCTGAATTCAGACGTGGCGGGAACGCGGGAGCAGTCGGGCAGTTCCTACCTACCGGCGGGGGCGTTGGCGACCATCGGTTAAGCGCGGGCCAGCAGCCGTTCTGGATGGTGGAGGAGTTTGAGCTCGTTCAATTTCGTCCGTTCCGTGGTCGATCCGGCCATGGAACTCGCGGGCGCGGTGGGTGTTGCATGGCCGCGGCAGCAGGAGCGAGTAGGAGGGCATGTGAACCGACGCCAGCTTGTTCAAGGGTCGGCAGTGCTGCCGGCGTTGCTGCTCGCTTCGCGCAGCGGTTTCGCCGCGGCGCCGGATGGTGTGTTTGGGCCGTCAACGGTGAGGGACTTGGCCCGCATGCTGGCGGGCAAGCCGTACGAGGCTCCCGACGAAAAGCTTCCGAGCGAATTGAAGGACTTGGACTACGATCAGTACCGTTCGATCCGCTTTTTGCCCGAACGGGCGCTTTGGCGCGACAAGAATCTTCCATTCGAGGCGCAGTTCTTTCATCGCGGCTTCTTCTACAAGAACAAGGTGACGATCTTCGAGGTCGCCGACGGAAAGGCAACCGAGATCAAGTACCGCAAGGCGGACTTCTCGTTCGGCGAGAAGGTCCCGGCGTTCGAAGACATCGATCTCGGGTTCGCCGGCTTCCGCATACACTCGCCCATAAACCGCCCCGACTATTACGACGAGGTCTGCGTCTTCCTCGGCGCGAGCTATTTCCGCGCCGTGGCCAAGGGGCAGACGTACGGGCTTTCCGCCCGGGGGCTTTCGATCGATACGGGTGAAGCCAAGGGCGAGGAATTTCCGCTCTTCAAGACCTTCTGGCTCGAGCGGCCGGCACCGGGTGCGACCTCGCTGGTGATCCATGCTCTGCTCGATAGCAAAAGCTGCGCAGCGAGCTACCGGTTCACCGTGCGGCCCGGGGACACGACGGTGTTCGATGTCGAGATGTCGGTTTACCCGCGAGTCGAAATGCAGCGCGCCGGCCTCGCACCCATGACCAGCATGTTTTTCTACGGCCCGAACGACCACAACGACATCGACGACTTCCGTCCGTCCGTCCACGATTCCGATGGGCTTGCGATCTTCAACGGAAAGGGCGAAAGCCTCTGGCGCCCACTCAGCAACCCTCGCGATCTGCAGATCAGCACCTTTCAGGATCTCAATCCGCGCGGGTTTGGCTTGATGCAGCGCGAGCGAAATTTCTTCGCCTACCAAGACATCGAATCCGGCTTCGAGAAACGCCCAAGTCTGTGGATGGAGCCGATCGGTGACTGGGGCGAGGGCGGCGTCATGCTGTTCGAGATCCCGACCAAAGAGGAAGTCCACGACAACATCGCCGCGTTCTGGCGGCCCAAAACCCCGCTCCAGGCTAAAGGCGAACACAACTACACCTATCGGCTGCATTGGGGACCGGATAGCCCAAAACCGCATTCGCTCGCCCGATTCACCCGAAGCGGCGTCGGCGCGAGGGGCGAGGACGCGCGCCTCTTCGTGCTCGATCTGGTCGGCGACAACCTCAAGGGCATCGATCCTGCGGCCGTCAAGGGCGTGGTGACGGCGGAGAAGTCCGAGGTGAAGAACATCGTGACGCAGCCCAACCCGTACACCGGCGGCTGGCGGCTCAGCTTCCAGTGCCAGGTGAAAGGCGAGCCGATCGAGCTGCGCGCGTTTCTCACCCAAGGCGACAAGCCCTTGTCGGAAATCTGGGTCTACCGATGGGCACCCTGACTGCACCGCAGCCGATGGCTGGCGATGTCGCGACCCAGCGCCTGCTGCCGCGCGAGGCCCCACTTCCGATGGCTGCTGGCGACCTCGGAAAGAGCCGGATACCGGACCGTCTTCCTGCGGCGGCTGTGCCCGCGTTGGCCTGGCGACGCGGCGTCATCCTTGTCTCCACGGCGGCGCTTACGGGAGCGGGTGGCTACGAGATGTATCGCGTGCTGCAGGTCGGCGGCGTTACCATCCTCGAAGCCATGGTGCTGGCGCTCTTCTTGGTTCTGCTCGCTTGGGTCGCCTTTTCTTTCGTGTCTGCATTGGCCGGCTTCTTTGTGCTGCTGGCCCATCGTCCGGACGGGGACGGCCAGGCGACGGAGCTGCCTGCCGTCGCAAGCCGCACCGCTATGCTGCTTCCCACCTACAATGAAGACCCGCACCGATTGACGGCGCGGCTTCATGCGATGATCGAATCCTTGGAGGCGACATCGCACCAAAAGCTGTTTGACTGGTACGTTCTGAGCGACAGCACTGATCCGGACATCTGGGTGGCCGAAGAAAAAGCCCTGCTCGCGTTGCGACAGGCCGTTGGAACGCGGCTGTATTATCGCCACCGGGCCGACAACACGGCGCGGAAAGCCGGTAACATCTCCGACTGGATCACGCGGTTCGGTGGCATCTACGACTTCATGATCGTGCTCGATGCCGACAGTCTGATGAGCGGGCGGACCATCGTCCGATTGGTCCATGCTATCGAGAGCAACCCGAGCGCCGGGCTCGTCCAGACGCTTCCCATGGTCGTGAACGCGCGAAGCCTGTTCAGCCGCGTCCAGCAATTTGCGGGCCGCCTGTACGGCCCCATGATCGCGGCCGGCGTGGCGTGGTGGCACGGCTCGGAAGGCAATTACTGGGGCCACAACGCGATCATCCGGGTGAAGGCTTTCGCGGAATCGGCCGCGCTGCCGCAGCTGCGCGGACGCAAGCCATTCGGCGGCCACATCCTGAGCCACGATTTTGTCGAGGCCGCACTGATGCGGCGGGCCGGATGGGGCATCTACATGCTGCCGACGCTTGGCGGCAGCTACGAAGAGGTGCCGCCCTCGCTCCTCGATTTTGCGGCGCGCGATCGACGCTGGTGCCAAGGCAATCTTCAGCATCTCGCTGTCGTGCCGGCGCGAGGTCTGCATTGGGTGTCGCGCCTGCATTTCATGGTGGGAATCGGGGCATATCTGACCGCACCGCTGTGGCTGCTCTTCCTGCTGCTGGGCATGCTGATCTCGCTGCAGGCCCGCTTCGTGCGGCCGGAGTATTTTCCGAAGGGGTTCTCGTTATTTCCGACCTGGCCGGCCCAGGATCCCGTACTCGCCATTTGGGTGTTCGTCGCCACCATGGGTCTGCTGCTGCTACCGAAGCTGCTCAGCCTAATCCTGCTTTGCGTGCGGGGTTCGGCGCGACGCCAATTCGGCGGCGCATTGCGAGCCTTGGCCGGTCTTTTCGCAGAGATCATCGTATCCGCGCTGATGGCACCGGTGATGATGATCTTTCAGTCGATCGCGGTGGTCGAGATTCTGGCCGGTCGCGATGCGGGCTGGCAGACGCAAAGGCGCGACGACGGCACGGTGGAGCGCCGCGAGCTCTATCGGAAATACGGCGTTCCAACCCTGTGCGGCGTGGCGATGGCGGCAAGCGCCTACGCCGTTTCGCTGCCGCTTCTGCTCTGGATGTCGCCGGTTATCGTCGGACTGCTGTTCGCCGTTCCCATCGGCGCGCTCACCTCCCAGCCCATCTCGGGCAATTTGTTTGTCACCCCCGAAGAACGAGAGCCGCCTCCGATCCTGCGTCGGGCGAACGAATTGAGCGCGTCGGCGGATGCAGGGATCAAACCCGCGTTGGTGGAGCTGCGCGAAGACCCTGCGCTCCTGACCTTCCATCTCGCGCAGCTGCCGCCCCCCCGCGCCGCCAGGCCCGACAAGGTCGACCCCAATCTGGCGGTCGGCCGTGCCAGGGTCGATGCGAGCGATACTTTCGAGGAGGCCGCAGAACATCTGTCTTCGCGGGAGGTCTTTTCGATCTTGAACGACGGTTCGGCGCTCTCGACCGTGTTGAAGAAGCGATGAAGGTTTGGTCTGCCGGCGCGTCTATCGGCGAGAGGCAAGGGTTGGGCTCGAAGCCCTTGCTTCGATTGCGCCGCCCCTGCAGCGCCGCTCCCAAAGGCGAGGGCCAAGCCGAGGGCGCTGATGGGCGATCTGCAGGGAACGGGTCAAAGCCGTTTGGGGCGCGCCCCAAGGGACAGATAAATCCTTGATCGGCTTGGGCTCTGCCTCGTCGCCCAGGCAGGGCCGGTCGGGCCGGGAAGGCTCCCTCGATCTTGACCTTTGGCCTCATTCGCAGTAGATACCCCGCACTCGCAGCCGGCCCGTTAAACGCGGATCTCCGGCGCGGCTTTGAAATCCCCGAACATCAGAGCCCGGTTTTCCGGCTCATCCTTCGAGACAGAGGGCTGGGCCACAGGCGGCTGTTCGGATCCCTGAAATCCTTATTGGCGTCTCAAACGATGGCAGTCAGCCCGTTCAAGTTCTTGCAGGAAGTGCGCTCGGAGACCGCCAAGGTCACCTGGCCGACCCGTCGTGAGACCACGATCACCACCATCATGGTGTTCGTGATGGTCGCCGTGGCCTCGATCTTCTTCTTCGCCGCCGACCAGATCATCCGCTACCTCATCACCTTCCTTTTGGGCATTCACTGATGGCAACAGCCGCCGCAACCCAATCGTCCGACAAGCGCTGGTATATCGTCCACGCTTATTCGAACTTCGAGAAGAAGGTCGCCGAATCGATCCGCGAGCAGGCCAAGCAGCGCGGGCTCGAGGAGCTGTTCGAGCTGGTGCTGGTTCCGACCGAGAAGGTCACGGAAGTGCGCCGCGGCCGCAAGATCGACGCCGAGCGCAAGTTCTTCCCGGGCTACGTGCTGGTGAAGATGAAGCTGACCGACGAGGCGTTCCATCTGATCAAGAACACGCCGAAGGTGACGGGCTTCCTCGGCGCGGAAAACAAGCCGATGCCGATCTCGGAATCCGAGGCCATGCGCATCCTGCACCAGGTGCAGGAAGGCGTGGAACGGCCGAAGGCGTCGGTGTCGTTCGAGATTGGCGAGAACGTGCGCGTGGCCGACGGCCCGTTCGCTTCGTTCTCCGGTGTGGTCGAGGAAATCGACGAGGCGCGCTCGCGCGTGAAGGTCGCCGTGTCGATCTTCGGCCGCGCCACGCCCGTGGAACTGGAATTCGGTCAGGTCGAGAAGGTCTGACCGGGTAACGCGCGAGACCTCGGTCTCACGCATCAAGAGGCCGTGGGAGGGAGAGGGCGGTTGCCAGCCGCATCCGACCCAGACCACGAACCTGAACCGCCGGCGTCAGCCGGCACAACAGGAGTGATACATGGCAAAGAAAGTGACCGGATACCTGAAGCTTCAGGTCCCGGCCGGTGCGGCGAATCCCTCGCCCCCGATCGGTCCCGCGCTTGGTCAGCGCGGTCTCAACATCATGGAGTTCTGCAAGGCGTTCAACGCCCAGACCCAGAAGGAAGAGAAGAACACCCCGATCCCGGTGATCATCACCATTTACGCGGACCGTTCCTTCACCTTCGAGATGAAGACGCCGCCGATGTCCTACTTCCTCAAGCAGGCCGCCAAGATCCAGTCCGGCTCGAAGGCGCCGGGTCGTGACAAGGCTGGCAAGGTGACGCGCGCGCAAGTGCGCGAGATCGCCGAGAAGAAGATGAAGGATCTCAATTGCGACACCATCGAATCGGCCATGAAGATGGTCGAGGGCTCCGCCCGTTCGATGGGTCTGGAAGTTGCGGGGTAAGCGGTCATGGCAATCGGAAAGCGTTTGAAGAAAGCCCGTGAAGGTGTTGACCGCGAAAAGCTTTACCCGCTCGCGGACGCCATCAAGATGGTCAAGGAACGCGCCAAGGCGAAGTTCGACGAGACCATCGAGGTCGCGATCAATCTCGGAGTCGATCCGCGCCACGCCGACCAGATGGTCCGCGGCGTCGTGACCCTGCCGAACGGCACCGGCCGTACGCTCCGCGTCGGCGTGTTCGCCCGCGGCGCCAAGGCTGATGAGGCCAAGGCCGCCGGTGCCGACGTCGTCGGCGCCGAGGACCTGGTCCAGAAGGTGCAGGAAGGCACGATCGATTTCGATCGTTGTATTGCGACCCCCGACATGATGCCGCTGGTCGGCCGCCTCGGTAAGGTGCTTGGCCCGCGCGGCCTGATGCCGAACCCGAAGATCGGCACCGTGACCATGGACGTCACCGGTGCGGTCAAGGGGGCCAAGGGCGGCTCGGTCGAGTTCCGCGTCGAGAAGGCCGGCATCCTGCAGGCTGGCGTCGGCAAGGCCTCCTTCTCAGAGGAGAAGCTGGTCGAGAACATCAAGGCGCTCGCTGATGCGGTCGCCAAGGCAAAGCCGGCCGGCTCCAAGGGCACCTACATCCAGCGCGTTGCGGTGTCCTCGACAATGGGCCCGGGCGTGAAGGTCGAACCGGGCACCATTCTCGGTTAAGTCTGGAAATTGCATGAGGCGAGGGGCGGAATCGGGCAACCGATTCCGCCCCTCGTCGTTTGTGGGCGGCACTCATCGGAAACAACAATGGCTGACAAGGTCCTGGTCTACTCGCGCTTTCCCAAGTCGATGATCGCGCGCTTCGCCGAGCGGTTCGAGCTACTCGACACGCGCGGCCAGCCTGCGCAGGAGGTGTTTTCGGCGGACGAACTCGGCTCCGTCCGCGCCTTGCTCACGGCCGGCGGATCGCCGCTGGATACGGATGCGATGGACCTGTTCCCGAAGCTCGGCGCGATCGTCTGCTACGGCACGGGCCATGACGGGGTCGACCTGGAGGCCGCGGCCGCGCGCAACATCGCTGTCGGACACAGCCCGGGCGCCAATGCGGCCTCAGTCGCGGATATTGCGATGACCCTGATGCTGGCGACGACGCGGCGGCTCATGGTCGCCGACCAATATGTCCGCAGCGGCGACTGGGCCACATCGAAGCCCTCGCCGATGATGCGCCCGCAAGCCGGCATGCCCGGCCGGCGCATCGGCGTCTATGGCATGGGCGAGATCGGCCGCAAGATCGCGGCGCGCTGCGCCGCGTTTGAGAGCGAGGTCGGCTATTTCAGCCGCAGCAAATACGATCTGCCCTATCAATATTTCCCGACCCTGGAGGCGCTGGCCGACTGGTGCAGCGTCCTGATGATCGCAGTTCGGGCAGGGGCGGCGACCCAGCACGTCGTCAACGCCGACATCCTGGGGCGCCTCGGCGCGGACGGCTATGTCGTCAACATCTCCCGCGGCTCGGTGATCGACCAGAAGGCCCTGCTCGCGGCCTTGATCGACAAAACCATCGCCGGTGCCGGTCTCGACGTCTTCGAGAAGGAGCCGCACACCCCTGACGCGCTGACGGCGCTATCGAACGTGGTGTTCTCCCCGCATATCGGCGGCCACACCCTCGAATCGCAGGTCGCCATGCAGAATTGCGTGCTGGCCAACCTCACAGCGTTTTTCGAGGGCAAGCCGCTGCCTTATGCGGTCAAATCGGCCTGAATCGGCCCTTGTTGGCCCGGATCAAGCCGGGTCGGCAACGGATTGGAACTGGTGTGAATTTTGCTCTTGGCAATCCGGCAGAGAGCGGTTAAAGAACCGCTTCCGGACGTGCCGGCCTTGGCTGGCGCGTTCGTGCACGCATTCCGAAAACCGACACGCAGGAGATCATTCCTTTTCAGGACGTCCGTAAGGATTTGCCCGAAAAGGAAGGAAAATCCATCGGCCGGTGGGATGCGGGCAGGGGTCAGGCGGTTCGCCGGCTGGCCTTGTCCTGTCCAAGACTGCAGGCGCCCGCGGGAAATTTCGATTTCTCAACGGCTTAATCGCATGGCCTGCATAGACGGGTGAAGACCGGATTTCACTTCGCCTTCCACCCCTGGGTGGTTGCGGAACGCGTCTGGTTCGGACCTCGACACGCCGTGGGCCTTAGCGGGCTCCCGGAGGGCAGGCTTTGAATTGTCGTCTTGCCCGGCGTGTCCGATGGGTTTTGGCCCTGAGGTCCAGGTTTGGGCGGGACGATGGGTGCAACCCGGCGGTCCCGCTTTCGCGATGACCGCCAACCGGAAAGAGCTTGCTGTGGAACGAGCGGCAAAAAAAGAGGCGGTCGAACAGCTCAATGGGGTCTTCAAGACCACGAGCGTCGCGATCGTTGCTCAATATTCCGGCCTGACCGTTGCCCAGATGCAGACCCTGCGCAAGCAGATGAAGCAGGCTGGAGCCTCGGTGAAGGTCTCGAAGAACCGTCTCGCCAAAATTGCTCTTGAAGGCACCGACGTCGTTGCCATCGGCCCCATGCTGAAGGGACCGACCGTGATCGCCACTTCGAACGATCCGGTAGCGGCGCCGAAGGTCGCCATCGAATTCGCCAAGGCGAACGAAAAGTTCGTCATCGTCGGCGGCTCGATGGGGAAGACCGTCCTGAATGTCGACGGCGTGAAGGCGCTTGCCTCGCTGCCGTCGCTTGACGAACTGCGCGGCAAGATCGTCGGCCTGCTTGTGGCCCCGGCGACCAAGCTTGCTCAGCTCGCCAACGCGCCCGCGGGCAAGCTCGCGCGCGTCATCCAGGCTCATGCCTCAAAGGGCGAAGCGGCCTGACGCCCTTCGCAAAACTCAAACCCGAACCAGACTTACACCTAAGGAAACTGAACAATGGCTGACTTGCAGAAGATCGTTGACGACCTCTCGAGCCTCACCGTGCTCGAAGCCGCTGAACTGGCGAAGCTCCTCGAAGAGAAGTGGGGCGTTTCGGCTGCCGCGGCTGTCGCCGTGGCCGGTCCGGCTGGTGGTGGCGCTGCCGCCGCTCCGGCTGAAGAGAAGACCGAGTTCACGGTCGTTCTCGCCTCCGCCGGCGAGAAGAAGATCGAGGTCATCAAGGAAGTCCGCGCCATCACCGGTCTCGGCCTCAAGGAAGCAAAGGACCTCGTCGAGGGTGCTCCGAAGCCGCTGAAGGAAGGCGTGAACAAGGAAGAAGCCGAGAAGATCAAGGCCCAGATCGAGAAGGCTGGCGCCAAGGTTGAGCTGAAGTAACACAGGTTGCTTCAACGATATCCCGGGCTCGCGAAGCGAGATCCGGGATCTCGTCTCCAGATCGTGGATGGCCGGGTCAGGCCCGGCCATGACGATCGGGAAGGGACGGGGCCAGATGCAAAAGGCGTGCGACGGATCGTCCCGACGCGGGCCACACACGAAAATGTGTGGGGATTTGAGGGTTTGACCCTCGAATCTGCACTATTGTCGCCCCATATCGGGTCGACAGCACGAAAGCGCGGTGGGCAGGGATGCCGGGTTTCCCTGTAAGCCGTTGGGAGAGCAGGCTATTTCGGGCTTTTGCAGTCCGTGAAGACGATCGTTGTGACGGGCGGGCGTGCCTATGCGCCCCGCGCGTCGTTTTGCGTTTTGAAGGTCTGAAGAACAGATTCAGGACATGACGGCCTGAAACTGGTTTTTCGGTCCCCCAAAACGGGTTCGAAAAATTCAACCCGGGGGGCGGCGGCAGCTGCGTTCCGGACGGTTCGCCCAGATCGGGCGACGAAAATGAGAGGCCACGATGGCGCAGCAGACATTCACCGGTCGCAAACGCGTTCGCAAGTTTTTCGGACACATCAAGGAAGTCGCCGAGATGCCGAACCTCATCGAGGTTCAGAAGGCGTCCTATGACCAGTTCCTGATGGTCGATGAACCCGCGGGCGGGCGCCTCGACGAGGGCCTGCAGGCTGTGTTCCGTTCCGTATTCCCGATTTCCGACTTCTCGGGAACCTCGATGCTCGAATTCGTCCGCTACGAGTTCGAGCAGCCCAAGTATGACGTCGACGAGTGCCGCCAGCGCGGCATGACCTTCGCGGCCCCGCTCAAGGTGACGCTGCGCCTCATCGTGTTCGATATCGATGAAGAAACCGGCGCGAAGTCGGTCAAGGACATCAAGGAGCAGGACGTCTACATGGGCGACATTCCGCTCATGACGATGAACGGCACCTTCATCGTGAACGGCACCGAGCGCGTCATCGTCTCGCAGATGCACCGTTCGCCGGGCGTGTTCTTCGACCACGACAAGGGCAAGACCCATTCGTCGGGCAAGCTGCTGTTCGCTGCCCGCGTGATCCCGTATCGCGGCTCCTGGCTCGACATCGAGTTCGACGCCAAGGACATCGTCTATGCGCGTATCGACCGTCGCCGCAAGATTCCGGTGACGTCGCTGATGTTCGCCCTCGGCCTCGATGGCGAGGCGATCCTGTCCACGTTCTACAAGAAGATCCTCTACAAGCGGACCAAGGAAGGCTGGCGCGTTCCGTTCGACGCCAACCGTTTCCGCGGTTACTCGACCGTCAACGACCTGATCGACGCCGACACCGGCAAGGTCGTGCTCGAAGCCGGCAAGAAGCTCACCGTCCGTGCCGCCCGCCAGCTCCAGGAAAAGGGGCTCAAGGCGCTGCGTCTGTCGGATGAAGAGCTCGTCGGCAACTACCTCGCCGAGGACCTGGTCAACCCGAAGACCGGCGAGATCCACGCCGAAGCCGGTGAGGAAATCACCGACAAGTCTCTGAAGGTGCTCAACGAGCAGGGCTACAAGGAGCTGCCGCTGCTCGACATCGACCACGTCAATGTCGGTCCCTATATCCGCAACACGCTCGCGGCCGACAAGAACATGACGCGTGAAGACGCGCTGTTCGACATCTACCGCGTGATGCGTCCGGGCGAGCCGCCGACGCTGGATTCGGCGCAGGCGATGTTCCAGTCGCTGTTCTTCGATGCCGAGCGTTACGACCTCTCCGCGGTCGGCCGCGTCAAGATGAACATGCGCCTCGACCTCGATGCGCCCGACACCCAGCGCACGCTGCGCAAGGAAGACATCCTTTGCGTCATCAAGACGCTGGTGGACCTGCGCGACGGCAAGGGCGAGATCGATGACATCGACCATCTCGGCAACCGCCGTGTGCGCTCGGTCGGCGAGCTCATGGAGAACCAGTACCGCATCGGCCTGCTCCGCATGGAGCGCGCGATCAAGGAGCGCATGTCCTCGGTCGATATCGACACGGTCATGCCGCAGGATCTGATCAACGCCAAGCCGGCGGCTGCCGCCGTGCGCGAGTTCTTCGGCTCCTCGCAGCTCTCGCAGTTCATGGACCAGACCAATCCGCTCAGCGAGATCACCCACAAGCGCCGCCTCTCGGCGCTTGGACCGGGCGGTCTGACCCGCGAGCGCGCCGGCTTCGAAGTGCGCGACGTGCACCCGACGCATTACGGCCGTATCTGCCCGATCGAGACGCCGGAAGGCCCGAACATCGGTCTGATCAACTCGCTTGCGACCTTCGCGCGCGTGAACAAGTACGGCTTCGTCGAGACGCCGTATCGCAAGGTCAAGGACGGTCGCGTCACCGACGAGGTCGTGTACCTGTCGGCGATGGAGGAAGGCCGCTATTCGGTCGCGCAGGCCAACGTGCCTGTCGACGCCAAGGGCCGCTTCACCGAGGACCTCGTGGTCTGCCGCGCCAGCGGCACCCGCGACGTCGTGCCGTTGACGCCCGACAAGGTCGACTACATGGACGTGTCGCCGAAGCAGCTCGTTTCGGTCGCCGCGGCGCTGATCCCGTTCCTCGAGAACGACGACGCCAACCGCGCGCTGATGGGCTCGAACATGCAGCGCCAGGCGGTGCCTTTGGTTCGCGCCGAGGCGCCGTTCGTCGGCACCGGCATGGAAGGCGTGGTTGCGCGTGACTCGGGTGCCGCGATCGCGGCGCGCCGTTCCGGCGTGATCGACCAGATCGACGCGACCCGCGTCGTTATCCGTGCGACGGAAGATCTCGATCCGACCAAGTCGGGCGTCGATATCTACCGTCTGATGAAGTACCAGCGCTCCAACCAGTCGACCTGCATCAACCAGCGTCCGCTGGTGAAGGTCGGCGACATCGTCAAGAAGGGCGACATCATCGCTGACGGTCCGTCGACCGATCTCGGCGAGCTCGCTCTGGGGCGCAACGTGCTCGTCGCGTTCATGCCGTGGAACGGCTACAACTTCGAAGACTCGATCCTGCTCTCCGAGCGGATCGTGAAGGAAGACGTCTTCACCTCGATCCACATCGAGGAGTTCGAGGTGATGGCGCGCGACACCAAGCTCGGGCCTGAGGAAATCACCCGCGACATTCCGAACGTCTCGGAAGAAGCGCTGAAGAACCTCGACGAAGCCGGTATCGTCTACATCGGCGCGGAAGTGCGTGCGGGCGACATCCTGGTCGGCAAGATCACGCCGAAGGGCGAGAGCCCGATGACGCCGGAAGAAAAGCTGCTGCGCGCCATCTTCGGCGAAAAGGCGTCCGACGTTCGCGACACCTCGCTGCGCGTCCCCCCGGGCGTGCAGGGCACGATCGTGGAAGTCCGCGTGTTCAACCGCCACGGTGTCGACAAGGACGAGCGTGCGCTGGCGATCGAGCGGGAAGAGATCGAACGTCTGGCCAAGGACCGCGACGACGAGCAGGCGATCCTGGACCGCAACGTCTACAACCGTCTCGCCGAGCTCCTCGAGGGGCGGCAGGGCATTGCCGGTCCCAAGGGCTTCAAGAAGGACACCAAGATCACCCGTGCGGTGCTCGAGGAGTACCCGAAGTCGCAGTGGTGGCTGTTCGCTTCGCCCAACGACAAGCTGATGGCCGAGATCGAGGCCATGCGGAAGCAGTACGACGAGTCGAAGAAGGGGCTGGAACAGCGCTTCCTCGACAAGGTCGAGAAGCTTCAGCGTGGTGACGAATTGCCGCCCGGCGTGATGAAGATGGTCAAGGTCTTCGTCGCGGTGAAGCGCAAGATCCAGCCCGGCGACAAGATGGCCGGCCGCCACGGCAACAAGGGCGTGGTGTCGAAGATCGTGCCGATCGAGGACATGCCGTTCCTCGAGGACGGCACGCATGCCGACATCGTGCTCAATCCGCTCGGCGTGCCCTCGCGCATGAACGTCGGACAGATCCTCGAGACGCATCTTGGCTGGGCTTGCGCCGGCCTCGGCAAGCGTATCGGCCAGACGGTCGATGCTTACCTGTCGAAGCAGGACATCAAGCCGCTCAAGGAAACCTTGAAGAAGGTCTACGGCGAGGACGAGACCATCAAGTCGCTCAACGACAACGAGCTGCTTGAACTCGGCCATAATCTGAGCCGCGGCGTGCCGATCGCGACGCCGGTATTCGATGGTGCCAAGGAGACCGACATCGAGGAGATGCTGAAGCTCGCGGGTCTCGACGCTTCGGGTCAGTCGACCGTCTATGACGGCCGCACTGGCGACGCCTTCGATCGCAAGGTGACGGTGGGCTACATCTACATGCTCAAGCTGCACCATCTCGTGGACGACAAGATCCACGCGCGTTCGATCGGTCCGTACTCGCTCGTCACCCAGCAGCCGCTGGGCGGCAAGGCGCAGTTCGGCGGCCAGCGTTTCGGCGAAATGGAGGTGTGGGCGCTCGAAGCTTACGGTGCGGCCTACACGCTCCAGGAAATGCTCACCGTGAAGTCGGACGACGTCGCCGGCCGTACCAAGGTGTACGAGGCGATCGTGCGTGGCGACGACACCTTCGAGGCCGGTATTCCGGAATCGTTCAACGTGCTGGTCAAGGAAATGCGCTCGCTCGGCCTCAACGTCGACCTGCACAATTCCAAGATGGGTCCGGCGCCGACGTCGGAAGCGGCCGAGTAACACGACCTTTCATGCCCGGCCATCGCGGCCGGGCATTGGCGCCCTTTCCGATGCCTTGAGGGCAGGGCGCCCCGCTCGAGTGATTTTCGAATTTGCGGCCGGAGGCGACCGGTACGCGAGGAGAAGACGATGAATCAAGAAATTATGAATCTCTTTAACCCGACGACGCCGGCTCAGGTCTTCGACCAGATCCGGATCTCGATCGCGTCCCCGGAGAAGATTCTGTCCTGGTCCTACGGCGAGATCAAGAAGCCGGAGACCATCAACTACCGCACCTTCAAGCCCGAGCGCGACGGCCTGTTCTGCGCCCGCATCTTCGGGCCGATCAAGGATTACGAGTGCTTGTGCGGCAAGTACAAGCGCATGAAGTACAAGGGCATCATCTGCGAGAAGTGCTCGGTCGAGGTCACGCTGTCGCGCGTCCGGCGCGAGCGCATGGGCCACATTGAGCTCGCGGCGCCCGTTGCCCATATCTGGTTCCTGAAGTCGCTGCCCTCGCGCATCGGCCTTCTGCTCGACATGACGCTGAAGGATCTCGAGCGGATCCTGTACTTCGAATATTACGTCGTGCTGGAGCCGGGCCTCACCGCGCTGAAGGACCGTCAGTTGCTGTCGGAAGACGAGTATCTGAAGGCGCAGGACGAGTACGGCCAGGACAGCTTCACCGCCATGATCGGCGCCGAGGCGATCCGCGAGCTGCTCAAGGGCATGGACCTCGAGAAGCTCGAGCTCAGCTTGCGTGCCGAGATGCAGGAGACCGACTCCGACATCAAGCACAAGAAGCTCGCCAAGCGCCTGAAGATCGTCGAGGCCTTCCGCCACTCCGGCAACAAGCCGGAATGGATGATCCTGACCGTCGTTCCCGTGATCCCGCCGGACCTGCGTCCGCTGGTGCCACTGGATGGCGGCCGCTTCGCGACCTCCGACCTCAACGACCTCTATCGTCGTGTCATCAACCGCAACAATCGCTTGAAGCGGCTGATGGAGCTGCGCGCGCCCGACATCATCATCCGCAACGAGAAGCGCATGCTTCAGGAAGCGGTCGATGCGCTGTTCGACAACGGCCGCCGCGGCCGCGTCATCACGGGTGCCAACAAGCGCCCGCTGAAGTCGCTCGCCGACATGCTGAAGGGCAAGCAGGGCCGTTTCCGTCAGAACCTGCTCGGCAAGCGCGTCGACTATTCGGGCCGTTCGGTCATCGTGGTCGGTCCCGAGCTGCGCCTGCACCAGTGCGGCCTGCCGAAGAAGATGGCGCTCGAGCTGTTCAAGCCGTTCATCTATTCCCGGCTTGACGCCAAGGGCCTGTCCACCACCGTGAAGCAGGCGAAGAAGCTGGTCGAGAAGGAGCGGCCCGAGGTCTGGGACATCCTGGACGAGGTCATCCGCGAGCATCCGGTGCTGCTCAACCGCGCGCCGACGCTGCATCGTCTGGGCATTCAGGCGTTCGAGCCGGTACTGATCGAGGGCAAGGCGATCCAGCTTCACCCGCTGGTCTGCTCGGCGTTCAACGCCGACTTCGACGGTGACCAGATGGCCGTGCACGTTCCGCTGTCGCTCGAAGCGCAGCTGGAAGCGCGCGTCCTGATGATGTCGACCAACAACATCCTGCATCCGGCGAACGGCCAGCCGATCATCGTGCCGTCGCAGGACATCGTGCTCGGTCTCTACTACGTCTCGATCATGCGCGAAGGCCTGCCCGGCGAGGGCAAGCTGTTCGGCGACATGGCCGAGCTCGAGCACGCCCTGCATGCGAAGGTCATCCACCTCCACACCAAGATCAAGTACCGGTGGGAAGGCATGGACGAGACCGGCAAGGTCTCCAAGCGCTGGATCGAGACCACCGCCGGCCGCGTCATGCTCGGCAATCTGCTGCCGAAGAACCCGCGCATCTCGTACGAGATCATCAACAAGCTGATGACCAAGCGCGAGATCTCGGGCGTCATCGACCAGGTCTATCGTCACTGCGGCCAGAAGGAGACTGTGATCTTCTGCGACCGCATCATGGCGCTCGGCTTCTACAACGCGTTCAAGGCCGGCATCTCGTTCGGCAAGGACGACATGGTCGTGCCGCACGGCAAGTGGAAGATCGTCGACACCACCCGTACGCTGGCGAAGGATTTCGAGCAGCAGTACAACGACGGTCTGATCACCCATGGCGAGAAGTACAACAAGGTCGTCGACGCCTGGTCGAAGGCCACGGAAGAAATCGCCAAGGCGATGATGAAGGAAATCTCCGCCACTAAGAAGACGGCGAGCGGAGCCGATGCCGACATCAACTCGATCTACATGATGGCTCACTCCGGTGCCCGCGGTTCGCCGGCCCAGATGCGCCAGCTCGCCGGCATGCGCGGCCTGATGGCCAAGCCGTCGGGTGAGATCATCGAGACGCCGATCATCTCGAACTTCAAGGAAGGCCTCTCGGTTCTCGAGTACTTCAACTCGACCCACGGCGCCCGCAAGGGCCTCGCGGACACCGCGTTGAAGACCGCGAACTCGGGCTACCTGACCCGTCGTCTGGTCGACGTCGCGCAGGACTGCATCATCACGCAGTCCGATTGCGGCACCAAGCTCGGCATCAAGATGCGCGCCATCGTCGATGCCGGCACCGTGGTCGCTTCGCTCGGCTCGCGCATCCTCGGACGCACGGCCTGCGAAGACATCAAGGACGCTTCGGGCAAGGTGATCATCAAGCGCGATACGCTGATGGAAGAGAGCCATCTGGAGGCCATCCAGCAGGGCGGCGTTCAGGAGGTGAAGATCCGCTCGGCGCTGACCTGCGAACTCGTCAACGGCATCTGCGGCAAGTGCTACGGCCGCGACCTCGCCCGCGGCACGCCGGTCAACCACGGCGAAGCGGTCGGCGTCATCGCGGCGCAGTCGATCGGCGAGCCGGGCACCCAGCTCACCATGCGTACCTTCCACATCGGTGGTGCGGCGCAGCTCAACGAGCAGTCGTTCGTCGAAGCCAATTTCGACGGCAAGATCGTGATCCGGAACAAGGCCATCGCCCGCAACAGCGAAGGTCACCTGATCGCGATGGTGCGCAACATGGTGGTTGCGGTGGTCGATGCCGACGGCACCGAGCGCGCAACGCATCGTGTCCAGTACGGCTCGCGTCTGCACGTCGACGACGGCGACATGGTCAAGCGCGGCCAGCGCATCGTCGAGTGGGACCCGTACACCCGTCCGCTTCTCACCGAAGTGGAAGGCACCATCGGCTTCGAGGATCTGGTCGAGGGCCAGTCGATCTCGGAAACGCTGGACGAGGCCACCGGCATCGCCAAGCGCGTGGTCATCGACTGGCGCTCGACCCGCGGCGGCTCGGACCTGCGTCCGGCCATCGTGGTGAAGGGCAAGGACGGCAAGGTGCTCAAGCTCGCCCGTGGCGGCGATGCCCGCTACATGCTGTCGGTCGACGCCATTCTCTCGGTCGACGTCGGGGCCAAGGTCAACCCGGGTGACATCCTTGCCCGTGTCTCGACCGAAAGCGCCAAGACGCGTGACATCACCGGCGGTCTGCCGCGGGTGGCGGAACTGTTCGAGGCACGGCGTCCGAAGGATGCGGCGATCATCGCCGAAATCGCGGGCACCATCCGGTTCGGACGCGACTACAAGAACAAGCGTCGCATCTCGATCGAGCCGATGGACAAGACCGACGAGCCGCGCGAGTACCTGATCCCGAAGGGCAAGCACATCCACCTTCAGGACGGTGACATCGTCGAGAAGGGCGACTTCATCGTTGAAGGCAACCCGGCGCCGCACGACATCCTTGCGGTCAAGGGCATCGAGGAACTGGCTGCCTATCTGGTCAACGAAATCCAGGAGGTCTACCGGCTCCAGGGCGTGCTCATCAACGACAAGCACATCGAGGTGATTGTCCGTCAGATGCTCCAGAAGGTGGAAATCACCGACCAGGGCGACACGGACATGATCTCCGGCGAGCAGGTCGACAAGATCGAGTTCGACGCGCTGAACGAGAAGGCCAAGGAAGAGGGCAAGAAGCCCGCCACGGGTACGCCGGTTCTGCTCGGTATCACCAAGGCGAGCCTGCAGACGCGCTCCTTCTTCTCGGCGGCCTCGTTCCAGGAGACCACCCGCGTCCTCACGGAAGCGGCGGTCAACGGCAAGATCGATCCGCTCGAAGGCCTCAAGGAGAACGTCATCGTCGGCCGGCTGATCCCGGCAGGCACCGGCGCCTCCATGGCCAAGATCCGCGAAGTCGCCATGAAGCGCGACAAGCTGATCCTGGACGAACGCGAGAAGCAGGCGGCCGTCGTGTCGCCGGCGCCGGAGGCCGAGCTTCCTGCGCTGCCGCCCGCGGAATAATAGCTCCTCCGTACGATTACTGAGGATAACGGAAAGGCCGGCTTTTGCCGGCCTTTTTGTTGCTTTCTCCGTCTGCTGCGATGCGGGATCAACCTTTGTTCATCTTTCCTTCAGCCTGAAAAGCGCTTCTGCTAAGGGAGCTTAGACCGGTGGTCCCGTGACGGGGGCAGGGCCGGAGACCACGGAACTCACATGCTTGATCTCGCAATCGTAGGCGGCGGCCCCGGCGGGCTGATGAGCGCCTGGTACCTGAAGCGTAAGCTCGGCGACCTCTGCCGCATCACCATCTTCGAGGCCTCCGACCGGCTCGGCGGCAAGATCGTCACGCGCAAATTCGATTCCGCGCCGGCGATGTACGAAGCCGGCGTTGCGGAGATCTACGATTACTCGATGACGGGCCCGGATCCGCTGCGCGAGCTGATCCAGCATTTCGGCCTGCAGACCATTCCGATGGACGCCGAGCAGGTGCAGTTCGGCGGCGAGCTGCTCGACGACGTCGCCGGCATGCGCCGCAAATACGGCGCCAAGACCGCAGCGGCAATCGAGGCGTTCCGCAAGCGCTGCACCGAGGTGATGTCACCGATCGAATATTACGAGGGCGTCGGTGCGCACGACAACGAGAACCCCTGGGCCTACAAGACCGCCGAACAGGTGCTCGACGAGGAGGTCGAGGACGAGACCGCAAAGCGCTTCTTCAAGGTGATGGCGCGTTCGGACATCGCGACCGAAAGCCACAACACCAACGGCCTCAACGCGCTCAAGAACTATCTGATGGATGTCGACGGCTATATCGGCCTCTACTCCATCCAGAACGGCAACGAGCAGCTGATCGAATGCCTGCAGTCCGAGGTCAACGCCGACATCCAGCTCAATCATCGCGTGCTCGCTGTCGGCAAGGCGCCGACCGGGCGCTATCAGCTCAAGATGATGAACGGGAAGGGGCCGGAGACGCGCGACTTCGATCTCGTGCTGGTCTGCCTGCCGCATTCCTGGCTCTCCACGATGGGGTGGGAAGGCGAGCAGCTGCGCAAGTCGATGGTCAAGCACGTCGCTTATTTCGACCGTCCCGCGCATTATTTGCGCGTCTCGATCCTGTTCGATAGCCCGTTCTGGGGCGACATGATTCCCGGCGCCTGGTTCATGTCGGAAGCCTTTGGCGGCTGCTGCGTCTACAACGAGGGCGCGCGCCACGACGTCGGCAAGCACGGCGTGTTGAACTGGCTGATTCCCGGCTCCGATGCGCTCGCCTTCGCCAATCTGTCGGACCAGGAGCTGATCGACGCTGCGCTGAAATCGCTCCCCGCATCGCTCGGCGATGCCCGTGCGCACTTCATGGAAGGCAAGATCCACCGCTGGCTGTCCTCGGTCAATGCGATACCGGGCGGTCTACCCGTGCGCGACGTCATGACCAATCACCGGCCCGAGCCGAAGGAACATCCTGGGATCGTCGTGGTCGGCGATTATCTGTTCGATTCCACGCTGAACGGCCTGCTCGATTCCTCGGATGCCGCGACCGACATCATCCTGACCGAGATGATGCGGCTGCGCCGTGAGCGCGCGCAGGAAAAGGGCGAGCCGATCTCGGACAAGATCGATCGCGACTATTTCGAGAATTATCGCGGCCTCGGCCCCTATAGCGAGGCGTGGCGCCACTTCACCGATCCCGACTATCTGACCAGGCTGATCGGCATCGTCTGGGGCAGGGCCAAGGGCACAAAGCTCCTGGTCGCGGGCTCCGCCAGCGGCGAGCTTGTCGGCGCGCTGCGCGAGCGCGGCATCGATGCCTTCGGCATCGAGAACAACCGCGCCATCCACGCCAAGACGCCGAAGGCGCTGAAGAAGTACAACAAGCTCGGCTCGATCACCGACATGCCTTTTAAGGATGGCTCGTTCGATTTCGTGTTCGAGACCTGCCTCTGTCACATTGCCCCGAAGCAGGTGGTCCGCGCGATCCGTGAGCTCAACCGTGTGGTCAAGACCGGACTCGTGTTCGGCTCGGTCACCTCGGACATGGCCCCGGCCGTGATCGACCGCTACGACCTCCTGCGCGGGGTCAAGAAGCTCGGCACGTGGTGGGAATGGTCCGAACTGTTCTTCGGCAACGGCTTCGATCTGTCGATGCACCGCAAGGATTGCACCGATGCGCTCTGGACCGCGACGCTTGCCGCAGGCAAGGGCCCGGGCCAGTGGTATGCCGACGCCGACAGCTTGCGCTATTCCTTCTTCGACAAGGTCGAGGACGAAGACGACGACTAGCACTTCAAGGCGGAATGAATTCGCCAATTGCTTTGCCGAATTCATCCTGATCGCATAGAATCGGTGCAAGTAGCGGCTTTCCGCTATTTTCTGCTTTCTCTGCGGTCATGCCGGCCGTCAGCATCGGTTGGTTTCATGGCGTCCAGGCCCCTTTCTCCCGACAAACAGAAGCTCGCCGCGCAAGAGGCGGCCGAGCTCGACGACAAGCTCGCCTCCAGCATCAAGCCGGACCTCGAAGACGACGAGGACGACGAAGAGGAGGATGATGACGAGCTTGAGCTCGACGACGACGATGATGATGAGGATCTTGTCGTCTTTACCGCGCGCGAAGCCGCCGGTGCGCTCGCGACCATCCTGGGTTTCGTCAAGCCCTTCCTGTCCAACTACAAGCGCATCCTGGGCTATGTGGCGTTCGGCGTTCTGGTCGAGACGCTGTTCAACGTCATCATGCCGCTCAGCCTGAAGTTCCTGATCGACGACGCGCTCGGCGAGGAGGATTTCCAGGCGCTGTACAAGATCCTCGGCGTGCTCGCGGCCGCCGGCATCTTCACCTCGATCGTCGCGGTCTGGTACGAACGCTGGGACGCGCGGCTCGCCGCCTGCGTCATCTCCGATGTCCGCAAGCGCCTGTTCGAGCACGTTCAGGACCTGCCCGCCGCCTATTTCGGCCGCACCAAGCGCGGCGAGATCCTGTCGCGCTTCTCGGTCGACCTCTCGGCCTTCGAAGGCTCGGTCAAGACCTTCACCAACAGCGCCGCGCTGCCGTTCCTGGAGTTGATCGCCGGCATTATCCTGATGCTGTTCCTGAACTGGCAGCTCGCAGTCGTCGCGCTGCTGGTGTTCCCGATCACGCTGATCGGTCCACGTATCCTGACGCCGAAGGCGGTGCAGGCCAATTACGAGCAGAAGCTCAACGAGAGCGCGCTGCTCGGCATGGTGCAGGAGAACGTGGCGGCGCAGGCCGTGATCAAGGCCTTCAGCCTGCAACGCAAGATGTTCGGTTTCTTCACCTTCCGCAATGACGAGACCCGCAACAAGATCGCGGCTGCCGGGTTCCTGTCGACGATGGTGGAGCGCACCGTCACCATCTCGGTGCTGTTGCTGCACCTCGTCGTGCTCGCGATCGGCGCTTACCTGGCGACCAAGGGCCAGATCACCATCGGAACTTTCGTCACTTTCGAGAGCGCGTTCTGGGAGGTCTCCTACAACATCGCCCATGTGATGCACTTCATCCCGGTGTCGATCTCCTCGGCCGCCGCGATCCGTCATATGCAGGAGTTGCTCGACGAGCCCACCCGCGCTGCCGACCGTCCCGGCGCGCCTGATCTGCCGCGCATCACCCACGACATCACCTTCGACCACGTGACGTTCCAGTACGAGGGCGCGCAGACTCCGGTGCTGGACAATCTCAGCCTCAGGCTCAACGCCGGCAAGCGCATCGCCATTGTCGGCCCCTCGGGCTCCGGCAAGAGCACGCTGCTGAACCTGATCCTGCGGCTCTACGTGCCGGACGAGGGCCGCGTCACCATCGACGGTGTCGACGTCCGCAAAGTGACTCTGGATTCGCTGCGCCGGAGCATGGCGGTGGTGTTTCAGGAGAACATGCTGTTCAACATGTCGATCCGCGAGAACATCCGGCTCGGCAAGGAGGGCGCGACCGATGATGAGGTGGAGGAGGCGGCCAAGAAGGCCGAGATCCACCGCTACATCATGAGCCTGCCGCAGCGCTACGACACCCCGGTCGGCGAGCGCGGTGATACACTCTCAGGCGGCCAGCGCCAGCGCATTGCGATCGCGCGCGCGGTCATCCGCAATCCCTCCGTGCTGCTGCTCGACGAGGCGACCTCGGCGCTCGACCAGACCACGGAGGCCGCGATCAACCGCACGTTGCTGAAGGTGGCCAAGGGCCGCACCATGATCTGGTCGACCCATCGCCTGACGTCGGTGGTCGAGATGGACGAGATCATCGTGATTTCAGGGGGCAGGGCGATCGAGCGCGGTTCGCATGCCGAGCTGCTCGCCAAGAACGGCACCTATCGCAAGCTGTGGAACGACCAGATCCACCAGCCGCACGGCGTGGCCGCTCAGGCTGACGATGACAGCGATGACGACGAGGACGATGAGGACCTCGACGAGGACGACGAGGACGAGGAGTGACCGAGAAAGTTCGGCTCCAGGTGGACAGCCCCTCCGAGCCGCCGCAATAATCCCTGGGTCGACCATGCCATGAAGCGCGCCCAGCGCTGCGCCGTCCAGTAGGGGCTCGTCGCAGTCGAAACCGAGCGGAAGTCGAAGGCTTTCGCCGCCGACCATTCATCGCAGGCCCGCTTGACGGGATCAGCGTAGAAGGCGGCGATCTTGTTCGCATCCATCCCGTCCGACGCCAGCCATTGCGGGATGTAGACGTTGCAGAGCCGCTCGACGTCCGTGAACACCTTGTCGCAGCCCGTGCCCGCAGCCGGGCAGGAGGTTGCGTAGGCATCGCCTGCCAGCACCACGCCGGGCTGATCGCTGGCATCATTCACATAGAGATCGACCGGGCGAATCTTCACCTCGCCCATGATGTCGAAGGCGCTGGTGATGCACTTGAGCCGCGGCAGGGCGGCGTTCAAGGTCTCGGCCGGCGCGCGGCGGAATTCGTTCAGCCAGGGATCGTCGAAGCTGCGATAGACGAACAGATTGGCCCGCATCCGGGTGCCGATCGGAAACAGCGAGATGTAGGCAATACGGTCGCTCGGCCGCTCGGAGAAATAGGTCAGCGCCGGGAAGTCGAACGCGTTCCGCCCGGCCGGAGCCACATCGAACCCGATCGAGATCGAATGACAGGCGCTGACGATGTTTCTGCTGATGCCGAGCTGGTGCCGCAAGCCGACATTCAGACCGTTGGCGAGCACGACCAGGCGGGCGGAAATCGTCTCGTCATTGGCGAGCGCCACCCTCTGCCGTTCGGGGCTGGTCTCGATCGAGACCGCCTTGGTCCAGATTCGCTCGACGGTGCCGGGAATCTCGTCGCGGATCGCGTTGACCAGGGAATCATAGAGGAGGTTGAACTGGCGGCTCGGCGCCTTGTCGAGCAGATGGCCGAACCGTGCGATCCAGTTCTCGCCGGATAAAGTCGCGCGGCGCAGCACTGAGTCGGCGATTCCCGTGCGCTGGAATCGCTCGAGCTGCGCGTGACCGCTGAGTTTCTCGACACGAAAATCGGCCGGATAGGTCTCGCGCAGGTCGATCAGCACGGCTGAAGCTCCGGCACGCCCAAGCATTGCGGCGGCGGTGGAGCCGGCAAGTCCCCCACCAATGATGGCAATATCGGTGTACCGCATCGCGCTTGCCTCTGCCGAAAGTGGGCAGATTGCCGCGTGAACAGAAAAAAAAGCCTTAGCGCTGGTTATAAAAGTACATTTAGCCCGGGTAAAAATTGGTCTGAGGCTGGCGGAGCAGGGGCTTCGTTCCCATATCCGGGACGCGCTGTGAGGGCGCCAAGCAGGCAATTTCTGAAGGCGCGAGAAGCGCTTTGTGACTGTCGTTTCGCCTTGACTTGAACGATTCTCACTTATAGAAAGCGCCTCACTTAACGACAGGCGGTGAGCATCGCCAACGTCGGAACGGGCTACCCGTTTGATCCCTGAGGATCGCAAAGACGGGCACCAACCTCGACGAATGCCGCTCAAACGCTGTCGATAATAGCTAGGCAATGCCAGTGCGATTTTAGGTCTTCCGAGCATGTTCTCGCGAGGCCGAATTCGGATGCATGACCTCAGTGCGCGGGCCGTCGCTTTACGCTGATCGGCCCAAAGACTGCGGTCCTCTGTGGCGTCGAAGCGCTTTCCGCTCAGCGATGGAGCGGTTGGCGCGATTTCGCTTTGTGCGGATTGTTCCCGTGCGAGGCGGCCCCGTCGGGCGGGTAGCGCGACAAGAATTTGCGGTCCCGGCAACGGGCTCGCGGCAAGACAGCGGACCCGCAAGGGGCTGCGATAACAAAGGGTAAGGCCAGGATGCCGACGATCAACCAGCTGATCGCTCAACCGCGTGAAGTGCAGAAGTCGCGCAAGAAGGTGCCAGCGCTGCAGCAGTCGCCGCAGAAGCGTGGCGTTTGCACGCGCGTCTACACCACGACCCCGAAGAAGCCGAACTCGGCGCTTCGTAAGGTCGCCAAGGTGCGTCTGACCAACGGTTTCGAGGTGATTGGTTACATCCCGGGTGAGGGCCATAACCTTCAGGAGCACTCGGTGGTCATGATCCGCGGCGGCCGCGTCAAGGACTTGCCCGGCGTGCGCTACCACATCCTCCGCGGCGTTCTGGATACCCAGGGCGTCAAGAACCGTAAGCAGCGTCGTTCGAAGTACGGCGCGAAGCGTCCGAAGTAAGCGGGAACCAGCTCAATGTCTCGTCGCCACTCAGCGGAAAAGCGCGAAGTTCTTCCCGATCCGAAGTTCGGGAACATCATCGTCACGAAGTTCATGAACTCGGTGATGTACGCCGGCAAGAAGTCGGTCGCGGAAGGCATCGTCTACGGTGCGTTCGGCATCATCGAATCCAAGACCAAGCAGAACCCGCTCGGCGTGTTCGAGCAGGCGCTCGAGAACGTCATGCCGACGATCGAGGTGCGCTCCCGCCGCGTCGGCGGCGCGACCTATCAGGTTCCGGTCGAAGTTCGCTCGACCCGCCGTCAGGCGCTGGGCATCCGCTGGCTGATTTCGGCTGCACGCGAGCGCAACGAGAAGACCATGACCGAGCGTCTCTCGGCAGAGCTGCTGGATGCATCGAACAACCGCGGGAACGCCGTCAAGAAGCGTGAAGACGTGCACCGGATGGCGGAAGCCAACCGCGCCTTCTCGCATTATCGCTGGTAACGGCGAACCAAACGGACTCGCAAGGAACACCCCATGCCCCGCCAACATGCCATCGAGGACTACCGTAACTTCGGTATTATGGCGCATATCGACGCCGGCAAGACGACGACGACCGAGCGCATCCTTTATTATACCGGCAAGAGCCACAAGATCGGCGAAGTGCACGAAGGTGCCGCGACGATGGACTGGATGGAGCAGGAGCAGGAGCGTGGCATCACGATCACCTCGGCTGCGACCACCGCGTTCTGGAACGGCAAGCGCCTGAACATCATCGACACTCCCGGCCACGTCGACTTCACCATCGAAGTCGAGCGCAGCTTGCGCGTGCTCGACGGCGCTGTCTGCGTGCTCGACTCGAACCAGGGTGTTGAGCCCCAGACCGAGACCGTCTGGCGCCAGGGCGACAAGTACAAGGTTCCGCGCATCGTCTTCGCCAACAAGATGGACAAGATCGGTGCCGACTTCTTCAAATGTCTGGCCGACATCGTCGACCGTCTGGGTGCCAAGCCCGTCGCGATCCAGCTTCCGATCGGTGCCGAGAACAACTTCAAGGGTCTCGTCGACCTCGTGAAGATGAAGGGCGTCGTCTGGAACGACGAGTCGCTCGGTGCGAAGTTCGACTATGTCGACATTCCGGAAGACCTCGTCGACCAGGCCAAGGAATACCGCGAGAAGATGGTGGAAGCCGCCGTCGAGCTCGACGACGACGCCATGGCCGCTTACCTCGACGGCAAGGAGCCGGACGAGGCCACCCTGAAGCGCCTGATCCGCAAGGCGGTGCTGACCGGCGCGTTCTATCCCGTGCTGTGCGGCTCGGCCTTCAAGAACAAGGGCGTGCAGCCGCTGCTCGACGCGGTCGTCGACTATCTGCCGTCGCCGCTCGACGTGCCCGCGATCAAGGGCACCGACGACAAGGGCAACGAGGTCGTGCGCAAGGCGGACGACAAGGAGCCGCTGGCTCTGCTCGCGTTCAAGATCATGGACGACCCGTTCGTCGGCACCATCACCTTCTGCCGCATCTACTCCGGCGTTCTGCAGAGCGGCACCGGCGTCGTGAACTCGACCCGCGAGAAGAAGGAGCGCATCGGGCGCATGCTCTTGATGCATGCGAACAACCGCGAAGACATCAAGGAAGCCTATGCCGGCGACATCGTCGCGCTGGCTGGCCTGAAGGAAGCGCGCACCGGTGACACGCTGTGCGATCCCGACAAGCAGGTGATCCTGGAGAAGATGGAATTCCCCGAGCCGGTCATCGAGATCGCGATCGAGCCGAAGTCCAAGGCAGACCAGGAGAAGCTGGGCGTGGCGCTGGCCAAGCTCGCCGCGGAGGATCCGTCCTTCCGTGTGTCGACCGACCACGAGTCCGGCCAGACCATCCTCAAGGGCATGGGCGAACTCCACCTCGACATCAAGGTCGACATCCTCAAGCGTACCTACAAGGTCGACGCCAACATCGGCGCGCCGCAGGTGGCGTTCCGCGAGCGCATCACCAAGCGCGTCGAGCACAGCTACACCCACAAGAAGCAGACCGGCGGTACCGGCCAGTTCGCGGCCGTGTCGTTCATCGTCGAGCCGAACGAGCCCGGCAAGGGCTACGAGTTCGAATCGAAGATCGTCGGCGGCGCGGTGCCGAAGGAATACATTCCCGGCGTCGAGAAGGGTCTGGAGAGCGTGCTGTCGTCCGGCGTGGTCGCGGGCTTCCCCGTGGTCGACGTCAAGGTGACGCTCGTCGACGGCAAGTATCACGACGTTGACTCGTCGGCGCTGGCCTTCGAAATCGCTTCGCGCGCCTGCTTCCGCGAAGCGCTGCAGATGGGCAAGTCCGTCCTGCTCGAGCCGATCATGAAGGTCGAAGTGGTGACCCCGGAAGACTATACCGGTTCGGTCATCGGCGACCTGAATTCCCGGCGCGGTCAGATCCAGGGCCAGGACATGCGCGGCAACGCCAACGTCATCAATGCGATGGTGCCGCTCATGAACATGTTCGGTTACGTGAACAATCTGCGCTCGATGAGCCAGGGCCGCGCGACCTTCACCATGCAGTTCGATCACTACGCAGAAGCGCCGGCTAACGTGTCGGCGGAAGTCCAAAAGAAGTTTGCCTGATTGTCGTCGGTCTAGAGCTGACGATTGAACGGAGAGTCAAATGGCCAAAGCAAAGTTTGAACGTACCAAGCCGCACTGCAACATCGGCACCATCGGTCACGTCGACCATGGCAAGACGTCGCTGACCGCGGCGATCACCAAGGTTCTCGCCGAAGCCGGCGGTGCGACGTTCACCGCGTACGACCAGATCGACAAGGCGCCGGAAGAGAAGGCGCGCGGCATCACCATCTCGACCGCGCACGTCGAGTACGAGACGCCGAACCGCCACTACGCGCACGTCGACTGCCCCGGCCACGCCGACTACGTGAAGAACATGATCACCGGCGCCGCCCAGATGGACGGTGCGATCCTGGTCGTGTCGGCTGCTGACGGCCCGATGCCGCAGACCCGCGAGCACATCCTGCTCGCCCGCCAGGTCGGCGTGCCCGCGCTCGTCGTGTTCCTCAACAAGTGCGACATGGTCGACGATCCGGAGCTGCTCGAACTCGTCGAGCTCGAGGTTCGCGAGCTGCTCTCCAAGTACGACTTCCCGGGCGACAAGATCCCGATCATCAAGGGTTCGGCTCTCGCCGCCCTCGAGGATTCGGACAAGAAGCTCGGCCACGACGCCATCCTCGAGCTGATGAAGAACGTCGACAGCTACATCCCGCAGCCGGAGCGTCCGATCGACCAGCCGTTCCTGATGCCGGTTGAAGACGTGTTCTCGATCTCGGGCCGCGGCACCGTCGTGACCGGCCGTGTCGAGCGCGGCGTCGTCAAGGTCGGCGAGGAAATCGAGATCGTCGGTCTCCGCGCCACCCAGAAGACCACCGTCACCGGCGTCGAAATGTTCCGCAAGCTGCTCGATCAGGGCCAGGCCGGCGACAACATCGGTGCGCTGCTCCGCGGTACCAAGCGTGAAGACGTCGAGCGCGGCCAGGTGCTGTGCAAGCCGGGTTCGGTCAAGCCGCACACCAAGTTCAAGGCCGAGGCTTACATCCTCACCAAGGAAGAGGGCGGTCGTCACACCCCGTTCTTCACCAACTATCGTCCGCAGTTCTACTTCCGCACCACCGACGTGACCGGTGTCGTGCATCTGCCGGAGGGTACCGAGATGGTGATGCCGGGCGACAACATTGCGATGGAAGTGCACCTGATCGTGCCGATCGCGATGGAAGAGAAGCTCCGCTTCGCGATCCGCGAAGGTGGCCGCACCGTCGGCGCCGGCGTCGTCGCCTCGATCATCGAGTAATTACGCGAATAGGGATTGGCGGGTAGCGAATGGGGACATTCGCTATTCGCTATTCGCCACCCCCCACTAAAGAGAGACCACGGCAATGAACGGCCAAAACATTCGTATCCGTCTCAAGGCGTTCGACCATCGTATCCTCGATACGTCGACCCGCGAGATCGTGAACACGGCGAAGCGCACCGGTGCGCAGGTCCGCGGACCCATTCCGCTGCCCACCCGCATCGAGAAGTTCACCGTCAACCGTTCGCCGCACGTCGACAAGAAGAGCCGCGAGCAGTTCGAGATGCGCACTCACAAGCGCCTGCTCGACATCGTCGATCCGACCCCGCAGACCGTCGATGCTTTGATGAAGCTCGACCTGGCCGCCGGTGTCGACGTCGAGATCAAGCTCTAAGATTTTGGATCACGTTCGCACCTAGCGGACAGAAAGAACAGGAAGCACGCCGATGCGCTCCGGAGTGATCGCACAAAAGGTCGGGATGACGCGGGTCTTTACAGAGGCCGGCGAACATATCCCCGTGACCGTGCTGAAGCTCGGCAATTGCCAGGTCGTAGGCCACCGCACTGAAGAGAAGAACGGTTACGTCGCGCTCCAGCTGGGTTCTGGCAGCCGCAAGACCGTGTACATGCCCAAGGCGGAGCGCGGCCAGTTCGCGGTCGCCAAGGTCGAGCCGAAGCGCCAGGTCGAGGAGTTCCGCGTCAGCGCGGACGCCATGATCCCCGTTGGCGCCGAGATCCAGGCCGATCACTTCGTCGTCGGCCAGTTCGTCGACGTCACCGGCACTTCGGTCGGTAAGGGCTTCGCCGGCGGTATGAAGCGCTGGAATTTCGGCGGTCTGCGCGCCACGCACGGTGTGTCGATCTCGCACCGTTCGATCGGTTCGACCGGTGGTCGTCAGGATCCCGGCAAGACCTGGAAGAACAAGAAGATGCCCGGCCACATGGGTGTCGACCGCATCACCACGCTGAACCTTCGCGTCGTCCAGACCGATGTCGAGCGTGGCCTGATCCTCGTCGAAGGCGCCGTTCCCGGCTCCAAGGGCGGCTGGATCCGCGTGCGCGACGCCGTCAAGAAGCCGCTGCCGAAGGAAGCTCCGAAGCCCGGCAAGTTCAAGGTTGCGGGCGGCGAAGCCGAGGCTGCGGCCCAGCAAGAGGGTGCGTGAGATGGAACTGAAGGTCACCACCCTTGAGGGTAAGGAAGCTGGCTCGGTCCAGCTGTCCGACGCCATTTTCGGCCTCGAGCCGCGACAGGACATCATTGCGCGTTGCGTGCAGTGGCAGCTCAACAAGCGCCAGGCCGGTACGCACAAGGCCAAGGGCCGCGCCGAGATCTGGCGCACCGGCAAGAAGATGTACAAGCAGAAGGGCACCGGCGGTGCTCGTCACGGCTCGGCCCGCGTGCCGCAGTTCCGCGGCGGCGGTCGTGCCTTCGGTCCGGTCGTGCGTTCGCACGCCACCGACCTGCCGAAGAAGGTCCGCGCGCTCGCTCTCAAGCATGCGCTGTCGGCCAAGGCCAAGGACGGCGATCTGCTCGTGATCGAGAAGGCCGCGCTGGAAGCCGCCAAGACCAAGGCGCTGCTCGGTCACTTCTCGGGCCTCGGCTTGACCAACGCGCTGATCATCGACGGCGCCGAGCTCAACAACGGCTTCGCCGCTGCGGCCCGCAACATCCCGAACATGGACGTGCTGCCGATCCAGGGCATCAATGTCTATGACATCCTGCGCCGTCAGAAGCTCGTTCTGACCAAGGCCGCCATCGATGCGCTGGAGGCGCGCTTCAAATGAGCAAGAACATCGAGCCTCGGCACTACGACGTGATCGTCGCCCCTGTCGTCACCGAAAAGGCGACGCTGGCGTCGGAGCACAACAAGGTCCTGTTCAAGGTGGCCGCCAAGGCGACCAAGCCGCAGATCAAGGAAGCGGTCGAGAAGCTCTTCGACGTCAAGGTCAAGAGCGTCAACACGCTGGTCCGCAAGGGCAAGGTCAAGGTCTTCCGCGGCAATCTCGGCTCGCAGTCGAACACCAAGCGCGCGATCGTGACCCTCGAAGAGGGCCACCGGATCGACGTCACCACCGGTCTGTAAGGTCGCACGACGATGGCACTGAAGACATTCAATCCCACGACGCCGGGCCAGCGCCAGCTGGTGATGGTCGATCGTTCGGCGCTCTACAAGGGCAAGCCGCTCAAGGCGCTCACCGAAGGCAAGAAGTCCTCGGGTGGCCGCAACAACACCGGCCGCATTACCGTGCGCTTCCGTGGCGGTGGCCACAAGCAGACGCTGCGCACCGTCGACTTCAAGCGCGAGAAGACCGACGTTCCCGCGACCGTCGAGCGGCTGGAGTACGATCCGAACCGCACCGGCTTCATCGCCCTGATCAAGTATCAGGACGGCGAGCAGGCCTACATCCTGGCGCCGCAGCGCCTGGCCGTGGGTGACACCATCGTCGCCGGCAACTATGTCGACGTGAAGCCGGGCAACGTCATGCCGCTCGGCAACATGCCGGTCGGCACGATCATCCACAACATCGAGGTCAAGATCGGGAAGGGCGGCCAGCTCGCCCGTTCCGCCGGCACCTACGCCCAGCTGGTCGGCCGCGACCAGGACTACGTCATCATCCGCCTCAACTCGGGTGAGCAGCGCCTGGTGCACGGCCGTTGCCGCGGCACGATCGGCGCGGTGTCGAACCCGGACCACATGAACACCTCGATCGGCAAGGCCGGTCGCAAGCGTTGGATGGGCCGTCGCCCGCACAACCGCGGTGTCGCCATGAACCCGATCGACCATCCGCACGGCGGTGGTGAAGGTCGCACCTCGGGCGGTCGCCACCCGGTCACCCCGTGGGGCAAGCCGACCAAGGGCAAGAAGACCCGCACCAACAAGTCGACCAACAAATTCATTCTCCTAAGCCGCCACAAGCGGAAGAAGTAAGGAACGCCGGACATGGTTCGTTCAGTCTGGAAAGGCCCGTTCGTCGAGGGTTCTCTGCTCAAGAAGGCAGATGCCGCCCGCGCGTCCGGCCGTCACGACGTCATAAAGATCTGGAGCCGTCGCTCGACGATCCTGCCGCAATTCGTCGGCCTGACCTTCGGCGTCTACAACGGTCAGAAGCACGTGCCGGTGGCCGTCAATGAGGAAATGGTCGGTCACAAGTTCGGCGAGTTCTCGCCGACCCGGACCTTCCATGGCCACTCCGGCGACAAGAAAGCCAAGAAGGCTTGAGGATTAAACGATGAGCAAACCTAAGCGCGAACGGAGCCTCGCCGAGAACGAGGCCAAGGCGGTCGCCCGGATGCTTCGGGTGAGCCCGCAGAAGCTCAACCTGGTCGCCCAGCTCATTCGCGGCCGGAAGGCTTCCGCTGCGCTCGCCGACCTGCAGTTCTCGCGCAAGCGGATCGCGGTCGACGTGAAGAAGTGCCTGGAATCGGCGATCGCCAATGCCGAGAACAACCACGACCTCGACGTCGATGATCTCGTCGTGGCGCAGGCCTTCGTCGGCAACGGCCTCGTGATGAAGCGCTTTGCCGCCCGCGGCCGCGGCCGTTCGGGCCGTGTCTACAAACCATTTTCGCAGCTGACGATCATTGTTCGTCAGGTCGAAGCCGAAGCAGCAGCGGCTTAAGGGTCGCAGGAGAAAACGATGGGTCAAAAGATCAATCCGATCGGTCTGCGTCTCGGCATCAACCGGACCTGGGATTCCCGCTGGTTCGCCGGCAAGCAGGAATACGGCAAGCTGCTGCACGAGGACGTCAAGATCCGCGAGATCCTGCACAAGGAGCTCAAGCAGGCAGCCGTCGCCCGCATCGTGATCGAGCGTCCGCACAAGAAATGCCGCGTCACCATCCACTCGGCTCGTCCGGGCGTGGTGATCGGCAAGAAGGGCGCGGACATCGACAAGCTGCGCAAGAAGGTCGCGGACATCACCTCGTCCGACGTCGTCATCAACATCGTCGAAATCCGCAAGCCGGAGCTCGATGCGACGCTGGTGGCCGAGTCGATCGCGCAGCAGCTGGAGCGCCGCGTGGCATTCCGCCGTGCCATGAAGCGCGCCGTGCAGTCGGCGATGCGTCTCGGCGCGGAAGGCATCCGCATCAACTGCTCGGGACGTCTGGGCGGTGCGGAAATCGCGCGCATGGAGTGGTATCGCGAAGGTCGCGTGCCGCTGCACACGCTGCGCGCCGACATCGACTACGGCGTCGCGACCGCGTTCACGACCTTCGGCACCTGCGGCGTCAAGGTCTGGATCTTCAAGGGCGAGATCCTCGAGCACGATCCGATGGCCCAGGACAAGAGAATGGCCGAGGGCGAGACGGGTGGCAGTGGCGATCGCGGTGGCCGTCAGCGCCGCGATACGGCTGCGGCCTGATCAGCACAGGAATTTGAGGGCTTAAAGCCATGATGCAACCTAAGAAAACGAAGTTCCGGAAGGCGCATAAAGGCCGTATCCACGGCGTTGCGTCGTCGGGTGCGACGTTGGCGTTCGGCCAGTTCGGCCTGAAGGCGACCGAGCCGGAGCGCGTCACCGCGCGCCAGATCGAAGCCGCCCGCCGCGCGCTGACCCGCCACATGAAGCGCGCCGGCCGCGTCTGGATCCGCGTGTTCCCCGACGTTCCGGTGTCGAAGAAGCCGGCCGAAGTCCGCATGGGCTCCGGCAAGGGCTCGCCGGAATTGTGGGTCGCCCGCGTCAAGCCGGGCCGGGTGCTGTTCGAGATCGACGGCGTCAACACCCAGACGGCGCGCGAAGCGCTGACGCTCGCGGCCGCCAAGCTGCCGATCAAGACGCGCTTCGTCGAGCGCATTGCGGAGTAATGGCCATGGCCCAGATGAAGATCGAAGACATCCGCGCGATGAGCCCCGACCAGCAGGACGATGCCGTCCTGAACCTGAAGAAGGAGCGCTTCAACCTGCGCTTCCAGCGTGCCACCGGGCAGCTCGAGAACACCTCGCGTCTGCGCGAGGCTCGCCGCGACATCGCCCGGATCAAGACCGTCGCCGCGCAGCAGCGCGCGAAGAAGAAGTAAGGGGCTAACGGATATGCCGAAACGTACTTTGCAAGGCGTGGTCGTCAGCGACAAGACTGCCAAGACCGTCGTGGTGCGCGTCGATCGCCGCTTCACGCACCCGATCTACAAGAAGACGATCCGCCGTTCGAAGAACTACCACGCGCACGACGAGAACAACGAGTTCAAGCCGGGCGACATGGTCTGGATCGAAGAGACCAAGCCAATCTCGAAGTTGAAGTGCTGGATCGTGATCCGGGGCGAACACAAGAAAAGCGCCTGATCTGTTGGCCTTGGCCGTTCATTTGGCCGACTGACTTCAGGGAAATGTTGAGCGCCGGCTAGGCTGGCGCAAAGAGAAAGAGGACGAGGTGCATCAATGATTCAGATGCAGACCAACCTCGACGTGGCCGATAATTCTGGCGCACGCCGTGTCATGTGTATCAAGGTGCTCGGAGGCTCCAAGCGCCGCTACGCCACGATCGGCGACATCATCGTCGTCTCGATCAAGGAAGCCATTCCGCGTGGCAAGGTGAAGAAGGGCGACGTGATGAAGGCCGTCGTGGTGCGCGTCCGCAAGGACATCCGCCGCGCCGACGGTTCGGTCATCCGCTTCGACCGGAACGCCGCCGTCCTGATCAACAACCAGGCCGAGCCGGTCGGCACCCGTATCTTCGGGCCCGTGCCGCGCGAGCTGCGTGCGAAGAACCACATGAAGATCATTTCGCTCGCGCCGGAGGTGCTGTGATGGCTGCGAAGATCCGCAAGGGCGACAAGGTCGTCGTGCTGACCGGTCGCGACAAGGGCCGCACCGGCGAAGTGTTCGAAGTTCGCCCCGACGCCGGCACGGCGCTCGTGCGCGGCATCAACATGGTCAAGCGTCACCAGAAGCAGACGCAGGCCCAGGAGGGCGGCATCATCTCGAAAGAGGCGCCGATCCAACTGTCCAACATCGCGTATGTCGGCAAGGACGGAAAGCCGACCCGCGTCGGATTCAAGATTCTGGCGGACGGCAAGAAGGTTCGCATCGCCAAGAGCTCGGGAGCTGAGATCGATGGCTGAGACCGCTTACACCCCGCGCCTGCGCGCGGAATACGATGCGAAGATCCGCACGGCGCTGACCGAGAAGTTCGGTTATCAGAACGTCATGCAGGTTCCGCGTCTGGACAAGGTCGTGCTGAACATGGGCGTTGGCGATTCCGTCAACGACCGCAAGAAGGCCGAGACCGCCGCTGCCGAGCTGACCCAGATCGCCGGCCAGAAGGCGATCGTGACCTACTCGCGGATCGCGATCGCGACCTTCAAGCTGCGTGAGAACCAGCCGATCGGCTGCAAGGTCACGCTGCGCAAGGCCCGCATGTACGAGTTCATCGATCGCCTGGTCAACGTCGCGCTGCCGCGCGTCCGCGACTTCCGCGGCCTGAACCCGAAGAGCTTTGACGGCCGCGGCAACTACTCGCTCGGCATCAAGGAGCACATCATTTTCCCCGAGATCGACTTCGACAAGGTCACGGAAGCCCGCGGTATGGACATCACCGTCTGCACCACGGCCAAGACCGACGAAGAGGCGAGGGCCTTGTTGACCGCTTTCAATTTCCCGTTCCGGCAGTGAGACGCTGACCTAAAGCCTCTCAAACGCGGATACCCAGGAGCCAAGCATGGCAAAGAAGAGTTCAGTCGAGAAGAACAACCGGCGCAAGCGGATGGTGAAGAACGCCGCCCCGAAGCGCGAGCGGTTGAAGGCGATCATCGCCGACAAGACGCTGCCGATGGAGGAGCGGTTCGCCGCGACCCTGAAGCTTGCGGAAATGCCGCGCAATTCGTCGGCCACCCGCATCCGTCTGCGTTGCGAGCTGTCGGGGCGCCCGCGCTCGAACTATCGCAAGAACAAGCTGTCCCGTATCGCGCTCCGCGACCTTGGCTCCAAGGGCATGGTCCCGGGCCTCGTGAAGTCGAGCTGGTAAGGAGGGTCGTTTAGATGTCTACGCACGATCCAATCAGCGATCTGATCACCCGCATCCGCAACGCGCAGATGCGCTCCAAGAGCAAGGTCTCCACGCCGGGCTCGAAGATGCGCGAGAACGTCCTCGAAGTGCTCAAGAGCGAGGGCTATATCCGCGGTTACGCGACCCTCGAGCACGCCTCGGGCCGCAGCGAGATCGAGATCGAGCTGAAGTATTTCGACGGCGAGCCCGTCATCCGCGAGATCGAACGTGTCTCCAAGCCCGGGCGTCGCGTGTACGCCTCGGTGAAGAACCTGCCGCGGGTCAATAACGGGCTCGGTATTTCGGTGTTGTCGACGCCGAAGGGGATCATGGCCGACCACAGTGCGCGTGAAGCGAACGTGGGCGGTGAAGTCCTCTTCACGGTGTTCTGAGAAGGGTTTTTGATCCATGTCACGAGTTGGCAAAAAGCCTGTGGCGGTGCCGTCCGGTGTGACCGCGACTGTCGATGGGCAGACCGTCAAGATGAAGGGGCCGAAGGGCCAGCTTCAGTTCGTCGTCCATGACGACGTCGAGGTGAAGCTCGAGAACGGCCAGGTCAAGGTCAAGCCGCGGGCCGAGACCAATCGCGCGCGGGCGCTGTATGGCACCGCTCGCGCCCAGGTCGCGAATCTGGTCGAAGGCGTGACCAAGGGCTTCGAGAAGAAGCTCGAGATCACCGGCGTCGGTTACCGCGCCGCGATGCAGGGCAAGAACCTGCAGCTCGCGCTCGGTTACAGCCACGACGTGATCTATCCGATCCCGGAAGGGATCACGATCGCCGTGCCGAAGCCGACCGAAATCACGGTGTCGGGCAGCGACATCCAGCGCGTCGGCCAGGTTGCCGCCGAGATCCGCTCCTATCGTCCGCCGGAGCCCTACAAGGGCAAGGGCGTGAAGTATGTGGGCGAATTCATCTTCCGCAAGGAAGGCAAGAAGAAGTAACGGAGCCGGTCATGTCCAAAGCCAAGGTTACCAATGCCCGGCGCAAGCGGAGTGTGCGGCTGAAGCTGCGCCGCTCCGGCGGTGGTCGTCCGCGTCTGTCGGTGTTCCGCTCGTCCAAGCACATCTACGCCCAGGTCATCGACGATCTGAAGGGCGAGACGCTGGCCTCTGCCTCCTCGCTCGAGAAGGCGATGCGCGACGGCGGCAAGACCGGCGCCGACATCGATGCGGCGAAGGCGGTCGGCAAGCTGCTGGCCGAGCGCGCTGCCGAGAAGGGCGTCAAGGAAGTCGTGTTCGATCGCGGCAGCTACCTCTACCACGGGCGCGTCAAGGCTCTCGCCGACGCTGCGCGTGAGAGCGGGCTGAGCTTCTAACAGAATTTGAGGATTGAGGCGCAAGCCTCTGAAGGATTGGAAAAATGGCAGAACGCGAACAACGTGGTGGACGCGATCAACGCGGCGGCGGACGTGAACGCAAGGAGCGCGAGGAGCGCGACAGCGAGTTCGTCGACAAGCTCGTCCACATCAATCGCGTGGCCAAGGTCGTCAAGGGCGGCAAGCGCTTCGGTTTCGCAGCGCTGGTCGTGATCGGCGATCAGAAGGGCCGCGCCGGCTTCGGTCACGGCAAGGCACGCGAAGTGCCTGAGGCGATCCGCAAGGCCACCGAGTCCGCCAAGCGTAACCTGACCCGCGTGTCGCTGCGCGAGGGCCGCACCCTGCATCATGACATCGCCGGCCGTCATGGCGCTGGCCGCGTCTATCTGCGTGCAGCTCCGGCCGGTACCGGCATCATCGCCGGCGGTCCGATGCGCGCCGTGTTCGAGACGCTCGGCGTCCAGGACGTGGTGGCGAAGTCGATCGGCTCGTCGAACCCGTACAACATGGTTCGCGCGACCTTCGATGCGCTGAAGCATCAGGATAGCCCGCGCTCGGTCGCGGCGCGCCGCAACATCAAGGTGTCCACCCTCCAGGGTCGTCGCATCGGCGGCGATGCCGAGGCGGCGGCGGACTAACCAACGCTTTTCGGAGTAGATCACGATGGCCAAGGACGCCGCTAAGTCCGCAAAGACGATCAAGCTCGAGCAGACCGGCAGCGCGATCCGCCGCCATCACTCGCAGCGTTCCACGCTGATCGGGCTCAAGCTCAACAAGATCGGCCGCGTCAGCGAATTGCCGGACACCCCGGCCGTCCGCGGCATGATCGAAAAGGTTCACCATCTCGTTCGCATCGTCGACGAGAAGTAAGATAGCGCGCATGATCCCGGTTTTCGGGCCAGATCATGCGCAAAACACAAGGAGCAGGGCGATGAAGCTCAGCGATATCGCCGACAACGCCGGCTCGCGCAAGAAGCGCATGCGCGTCGGCCGTGGCATCGGTTCGGGCAAGGGCAAGCAGTCGGGCCGCGGCGGCAAGGGCCAGACCGCGCGTTCGGGCGTGCGCATCAAGGGTTTCGAAGGCGGCCAGATGCCGTTGCATCGCCGTCTGCCCAAGCGCGGCTTCAACAACATCTTCCGCGTCGAGTACGCCGAGATCAATCTCGACCGGCTCCAGGATGCGGTGGATGCCAAGAAGCTCGACACCGGCAGCGTCGTCAACGTCGAGGCCCTGGTCAAGGCGGGCGTGCTGCGCCGCGCCAAGGCCGGTCTGCGGCTGCTCGGCCGCGGCGAGCTCAAGGCCAAGCTGAACATTGAGGTCCACGGCGCCACCAAGTCCGCGATCGAAGCGGTCGAGAAGGCCGGCGGATCGGTGAAGATCCTTGCCCCTGCGAAGGAAGAAGGCGAGGCGGCGTAACAACTGCGTCATTGGCCCGCGGCTCGCGGGCCTTTTCGCATGCGGGACGATGGACTTATCGAAGCCGAAGCGCCAGATAATGTCCGGCGTCCGCTAAAGTAGCCCGGCCGCGGGTATGACGGCGCAAAAGGCGGCGGGAGAAAGTCCAATATGGCCTCAGCAGCGGAACAACTGGCAGCCAACCTCAATTTCGGCGCGTTTGCCAAAGCCGACGAACTGAAGAAGCGTATCTGGTTCACCCTGGGTGCGCTGCTCGTTTATCGGCTCGGAACCTACATCCCGCTGCCCGGCATCGATCCCAACATCTGGGAGCAGGTGTTCAAGTCGCAGGCAGGCGGCATCCTCGGCATGTTCAACATGTTCGCCGGCGGCGGCATCCACCGCATGGCGATCTTCGCGCTGAACATCATGCCGTACATCTCGGCCTCGATCATCATCCAGCTCCTGACCACCGTCTCGCCGCAACTCGAGGCGCTGAAGAAGGAAGGTGAGGCGGGCCGCAAGACGCTGAACCAGTACACGCGCTATCTGACGGTAATCCTGGCCGCGTTCCAGTCCTACGGCATCGCGGTCGGTCTCGAAGGCGCCGGCAACGTCGTCAGTGACCCCGGCATGTTCTTCCGTCTCTCCACCGCGATCACGCTGACCGGCGGCACCATGTTCCTGATGTGGCTGGGCGAGCAGATCACCTCGCGCGGCATCGGCAACGGCATCTCGCTGATCATTCTCTCGGGCATCGTCGCCGAGCTCCCGGCGGCGCTCGCCAACATGCTCGAGCTCGGCCGTCAGGGCGCGATGTCGACCGGCCTGATCCTGGTCGTGATCGTGATGGCGGTCGCCGTGATCGCCTTCATCGTGTTCATGGAGCGCGCCCAGCGCCGGCTGCTGATCCAGTATCCGAAGCGCCAGGTCGGCAACAAGATGTTCGAGGGCCAGTCCTCGCATCTGCCGCTCAAGCTCAACACGTCGGGCGTGATCCCGCCGATCTTCGCATCCTCGTTGCTGCTGCTGCCGACCACGGTCGCAAACTTCAACGCGGGCAAGGGACCGGAATGGTTCCAGTGGATCACCACGCAGCTCGGCCACGGCCGTCCGCTGTTCCTGGTGCTCTATCTCGCGCTGATCGTGTTCTTCGCCTTCTTCTACACCGCAATCGTGTTCAACCCGACCGAGACGGCGGACAATCTGAAGAAGCACGGCGGCTTCATCCCTGGCATCCGTCCGGGCGAGCGCACGGCCGAATATATCGACTATGTGCTGTCGCGCATCACCGTGCTGGGTGCGATTTATCTGGCGATCGTCTGCTTGATCCCGGAAATCCTGATCTCCTACGCCTCGGTGCCGTTCTACTTTGGCGGCACCTCGCTGCTGATCGTTGTCAGTGTCACCATGGACACGGTGGCGCAGGTGCAGGGCTATCTGCTGGCCCACCAGTATGAAGGCCTGATCCGCAAGTCGAAGCTGCGCGGCCGCCGCCGCTGAGCGGCACGTTGACTGAAGGCGGCGCGTCCGCGCCGCCGATTCGCCACCCAAGTGATGCGCGGCGCCCGCCGAGACGATCAGCCCGTCCTTTGGTCGCATCGGATGAGCTGCTCTCACTGCAGCGCAATCCCTGATTTCAAAGGCCTTCTTGGCGTCCGGGCACTTGCTCCCTTATGATATGGGTAGCGGCGCGGCGCTGATTATGATTTGCACTGTTGCTGAAGTTTCAAACACGGGTGCGCGACGTATCGCTCACCAATCCGGGGGGCGTACGCCGATGAGAATTATACTTCTTGGACCGCCGGGGTCAGGCAAAGGGACCCAGGCGCAGCTGCTGGTGCAGCGCTATGGCATTGTCCAGCTCTCGACCGGCGAGATGTTGCGCGCAGCGGTCGCGGCCGGCACGCCGGTCGGGCTGAAGGCCAAGGAGATCATGGCCAGCGGCGGTCTCGTCCCTGACGATATCGTGGTCGGAATCATCTCCGACCGCATCGACCAGCCGGACGCCAAGCACGGCTTCATCCTGGATGGCTTTCCCCGCACCGTGCCGCAGGCCGAAGCGCTGGACGAGCTGCTGAAGCACAAGCACATGAAGCTCGACGCCGTGATCGAGCTCCGTGTCAACGAGAGCGCGCTTCTGAACCGCGTCGAGACCCGCGTCGCCCAGATGCGGGAGCGCGGGGAGGAGGTCAGGGTCGACGACACCCCGGAGGTCCTGACCAAGCGTCTCGCCAGCTACCGCAGCCAGACCGAACCGCTGATTCACTACTATTCCGAGCGCCGCAAGCTTTCGACCATCGACGGCATGATGGCCATCGATGAGGTCACCCGCGCCATCCACCGCCAGCTCCTGGCGCTGGGTGCGATCGAGCCCAGGACTCACGCCAAGAGCGCCGCCAAGGCAGGGCCGGCCAAGAAGGCAGCCAAAAAGCCAGCGAAATCCGCCAAAAAGGCCGCCAAATCGGCCAAATCCACCAAAAAGGTCGTGAAGGGCGCCAAAAAGACGGCCAAGAAAATGGTCAAAAAGGCGGCCAAGAAGGCCGTCAAAAAAGGTGCCAAAAAGGCTGCAAAAAAGGTCACGAAAAAGCGAGCCAAGCGCTAGCGGCGGTTGACGAAAGCCCCCGGAATCCCTTAATAAGCCCAGCATCCAAGTCGGATAGTTTCAAACGATGCCGGGCCCCAGGAAGACCAGGGGTGGGCGTCGTGTTCGCGTTTGTGAACACCTGCCCGAGAAACATAAGCACTTAAAGCCCGATTCCTGACGAGGGGTCGGCAACAGGAGAGAAGGCCGTGGCCCGTATTGCCGGCGTGAACATTCCGACCAACAAGCGCGTCCTGATCGCGCTCCAGTACATCCATGGCATCGGCCAGAAGATCGCTGGTGAGATCCTCGAAAAGGTGAAGATCCCCGAGGATCGTCGCGTCAATCAGCTCAGCGACGCTGAAGTGCTCCAGATCCGCGAAGTGATCGACCGCGACTATCTCGTCGAGGGCGATCTGCGTCGTGAAGTCGGTATCAACATCAAGCGTCTGATGGACCTCGGCTGCTATCGCGGCCTGCGTCATCGTCGCGGTCTGCCGGTGCGCGGTCAGCGCACCCACACCAATGCGCGTACGCGCAAGGGTCCGGCCAAGGCCATCGCCGGCAAGAAGAAGTAAGTTTTCTATTCCAATCGCGGCGTGTGGCGATAGGGGAAACCCTTTCGCCACGCGCCTTTCGTTCCACAGGTGTAGCCGCTGGCATTACGGCGGCGTTTGAGATCTTCAGGAAAGGTACTCTATGGGCAAGGAAGCCACTCGCGTTCGTCGTCGTGAGCGCAAGAACATCGCCTCCGGCGTCGCGCACGTGAACTCGTCCTTCAACAACACGACCATCACCATCACCGACGCGCAGGGCAACACCATTGCCTGGTCCTCCGCCGGCACGATGGGCTTCAAGGGCTCGCGCAAGTCGACCCCCTATGCCGCGCAGGTCGCCGCTGAAGACGTGTCCAAGAAGGCGCAGGAGCACGGCATGCGCACGCTGGAAGTCGAAGTCGCCGGTCCCGGTTCGGGCCGTGAGTCGGCGCTCCGCGCGCTGCAGGCCGCGGGCTTCACCGTCACCTCGATCCGCGACGTGACCACGATCCCGCACAACGGTTGCCGTCCGCGCAAGCGTCGGCGCGTCTGATACGAAGATGCGGGCGCTGTGGTGCCCGCGATGCTTTTTTAAGAAGCCGCGGGTTTGATCTGCGGCCTTTCTCCAACGCCAGTATTTGAATTTTCAAATCGGCTGGCCTGTATGGGTGAAACAGTGACGATCCAGAAAAATTGGCAAGAACTGATTCGGCCGAACAAGCTCCAGGTGACCCCTGGCAGCGACCCCTCGCGTTTCGCGACCATCGTCGCCGAGCCGCTCGAGCGCGGTTTCGGCCAGACGCTCGGCAACGCGCTGCGCCGCATCCTGCTCTCCTCGCTCCAGGGCGCGGCGGTGCAGTCGGTGCACATCGACGGCGTGCTGCACGAGTTCTCCTCGATCGCTGGCGTCCGTGAGGACGTCACCGACATCGTGCTCAACATCAAGGACATCTCGATCAAGATGCAGGGCGAAGGCCCCAAGCGTATGGTCGTGAAGAAGTCCGGCCCGGGCGTCGTCACCGCCGGCGACATCCAGACCGTGGGCGACGTCGTGGTGCTCAACCCGGACCTGCAGATCTGCACCCTCGACGAGGGCGCCGAGATCCGCATGGAGTTCACGGTCTCGACCGGCAAGGGCTACGTGCCCGCCGAGCGCAACCGTCCCGAGGATGCGCCGATCGGCCTGATCCCGGTCGACAGCCTGTATTCGCCGGTCCGCAAGGTCTCCTACAAGGTCGAGAACACCCGTGAGGGCCAGATCCTCGACTACGACAAGCTGACCATGACGATCGAGACCAACGGCGCGATCTCGCCGGATGATTCGGTGGCCTACGCCGCCCGCATCCTGCAGGATCAGCTCAACGTGTTCGTCAACTTCGAAGAGCCGCGCAAGGAAGTCGCCCAGGAGATCATCCCGGACCTCGCCTTCAACCCGGCCTTCCTCAAGAAGGTGGACGAGCTCGAGCTGTCGGTGCGTTCGGCCAACTGCTTGAAGAACGACAACATCGTCTACATCGGCGACCTCGTGCAGAAGAGCGAGGCGGAAATGCTCCGCACTCCGAACTTCGGCCGCAAGTCGTTGAACGAAATCAAGGAAGTGCTGGCCCAGATGGGTCTGCACCTCGGCATGGAAGTGCCGGGCTGGCCGCCGGAGAACATCGACGAGCTCGCCAAGCGCTTCGAAGATCACTACTGAGACTTCGTCGTTCCGGGGCGGCTCGCAGAGCCGAGCCCGGAACCTCGAGATTCCGGGCTCGTGCTTCGCACGCCCCGGAATGACTGAAAGGGCGAACGCAGGCAGCCCACCTGAGCAACTGGTCCGACGAACCGTCGCGGCAGTTCTAGAACAAGGAATAGTTACATGCGTCACGGCAAGGTTCATCGGAAGCTCAACCGCACGGCCGAGCATCGCCGCGCGATGTTCGCCAACATGGCGGCCGCGCTGATCAAGCACGAGCAGATCGTCACCACGCTGCCGAAGGCCAAGGAGCTTCGTCCGATCGTCGAGAAGCTGGTCACCCTCGGCAAGAAGGGCGGCCTGTCGATGCGCCGCCAGGCCATCTCCGAGATGCGCGACAAGGACCAGGTCAAGAAGCTGTTCGACGTGCTGGCGCCCCGCTACAAGGATCGCCAGGGCGGCTATACCCGCATCATCAAGGCGGGCTTCCGCTACGGCGACAACGCCGCGATGGCCGTGATCGAGTTCGTCGATCGCGACGTCGATGCCAAGGGCCAGGACTCAGGTCCGGTGCAGGCGAAGGAAGCTGAGGCGGCGTAAGCCAAATCGCAGCATTGAGTTTGAAAACGGCGCCTTCGGGCGCCGTTTTTGTTTGGGGAATTCGGCCAATCAGTCCCACAAATTCGGCACTCGCGTTTGTCAGAACGCTGCAACCAAAGAAATGGTGCCGTACGGTGGGCAAAGGCGCGCGTGCTTCGCGCGCCGTGCCCACCACCTGCAGATGGTGGGCACGCTTCCGCCTTCGCTCTTCGAGCTTCGGCGGACAGGCCGCTTTGCCCACCCTGCAAATTTGCCGTTGTGGCAGCTCTCACGCATCGGTGAGCGGTGATTGCACCCGCCCGTGCAGCGCACGATATCCGCTTCAACCTCAGCGGAGATGACATATGAAGATCGATCTTTCCGGAAAGACTGCCCTCGTCACCGGCTCGACTGCCGGCATCGGCCACGCCATCGCGAAGGGCCTTGCGGGCTCTGGTGCGAGCGTCGTGATCAACGGGCGCGGCCAGGACAAGGTCGATGCCGCCGTGCGCAAGCTGGAGGGGTCGGGTGCCAAGGTGCGCGGCATCGCCGCCGACGTCTCGACCGCGGCCGGCTGCAAGGCGCTGGTTGCGGCGCTGCCCGACGTGGACATCCTCGTCAACAATGCCGGCATCTTCGAGCCGAAGGGCTTTTTCGAGATTCCGGACGAGGACTGGATCCGCTTCTTCGAGGTCAACGTGATGAGCGGCGTGCGGCTCTCGCGCGCCTATATGCAGGGCATGCTGAAGCGCAATTGGGGCCGCATCGTCTTCATCTCCTCGGAGTCCGGACTCAACATTCCCGCCGAGATGATCCACTACGGCGTGACCAAGACGGCCCAGCTCGCGGTCGCCCGTGGCCTCGCGCAGCTCACCCAGGGCACAGCCGTCACCGTGAATTCGGTGCTGCCTGGCCCGACCATGTCCGAGGGCGTCGAGACTTTCGTGAAGGATCTGGCCAGGCAGAACGGGCAATCGGTGGATGAAGCCGCCGCCAATTTCGTCAGGCAGCACCGCCCGAGCTCGCTGATCCAGCGTTTTGCCAGTGTCGAGGAGATCGCCAACATGGTGGTCTTTGTCGCCTCGAAGGAGGCATCAGCGACCAACGGTGCGGCGCTGCGTGCCGAAGGCGGCATCGTCAACACCATCGCTTAAGCCGCGATTGGGCACGGGACGGGCCGCCTAGCTGCTCTGCTCTTGCGCCCCCTTTCATTCGTGCCGGGACTGGCTAAAACGGGGTCTCCATGCCCTGGCCCCTCTCGACCCGCCACAAGCGCCTGTTCAGGCTGACCTCCGCACGCTGGCAGCGGCGGGCGATCTTTCTGCTCGGCGGGATCGGGGTCGGCGCAGCAGCCGTGGCGCTGGCGCAGCTTGCCGATCTCGCGCACTACGCCTTCGCACTCCTGTTGGCGAAGTCGCGCTATGCCGTGCTGGCGGTGACGCCGCTCGGCTTCATGCTGTCGGCCTATATGACCCTCCGTCTGTTCCCGAATGCGCAGGGCAGCGGCATTCCGCAGGCAATCGCCGCGCGGCAGCTGACCGATCAGGCCGCGCGCGAGAACCTGGTCTCGATCCGGATCGCGATCGGCAAGATGATCCTGACGCTGTTCGGGCTGCTGTGCGGCGGCTCCGTGGGGCGGGAAGGGCCGACCGTTCAGGTCGGCGCCTCCATCATGTTCGCGCTCGGTCGTGTCTCGCCGCGCCGCCAGCCTGGATTGATCCTGGCCGGAGCCGCCGCCGGCGTCGCCGCGGCCTTCAACACGCCGCTGGCGGGAATCGTCTTCGGCATCGAGGAGATGAGCCGCGCCTTCGAGACCCGCACATCCAGCCTGATCATTGCCGCCGTGATCGCGGCCGGCCTGACCTCGCTCGCGTTGGCCGGCAATTACGCCTATTTCGGCAGCAGCGCGATGACGCTCTCGCGTGGCGCCGACTGGCTGGCCGTTCCGGCCTGCGGCGTCGTCGGTGGCCTCGCCGGCGGCCTGTTCAGCCGCGTCGTCATCGCCATGGCGCGCGGTTTCAAGAGCCCGCTCGGACGCGCGATCAAGGGCCATCCGCTGTGGTTCGCCTTTGCCTGCGGCCTCGCGGTCGCCATTTGCGGCCTGGTGTCCGGCGACACGATCTACGGCACGGGCTACGTGCAGGTGAAAGAGGCGCTGGATCACGGCACCCCGTTGCCGCAGGATTTTGGCGTGCTCAAGCTGCTGGCGACGAGCTTCGCCGCGATCAGCGGCATACCGGGCGGGATCTTTTCGCCCTCGCTCGCCGTCGGCGCCGGCATCGGCAGCAACATCGCCGCGTTCTTCCACGACGCGCCGCTCGGTGCGATCATGCTGCTCGGCATGGTCTCGTATTTCGCCGGCGTCGTGCAGGCGCCGATCACCGCCTTCGTGATCGTGACCGAGATGACCGACAATCACGGCATGGTCGTGCCACTGATGGCGGCGGCGCTGATCGCGCATTTCGTCTCGCGGATGATCTGCGAGGAGGGTATCTATCACGCGCTCGCAAAGGGCTTCGTTGAGCGCGCCACGCGTCCGCGTGAGGGAGAAGGAAGATGAGCCGTTTCTGGAGCAGCTTGACGCATGAGCTGAAACCCTACGTGCCGGGCGAGCAGCCGCGCATGGCGGATCTGGTCAAGCTCAACACCAACGAGAACCCGCTTGGTCCGTCGCCGCGTGCGCTGGAGGCGATCCGGGGCGCGGCGGCCGATACGTTGCGTCTCTATCCGGACCCGCAGGCGACCGCGCTGCGGGCGGCCCTTGCCGCCTATCACGGCGTGAGGCCCGAGCAGGTGTTCGTCGGCAACGGCTCGGATGAGGTGCTGGCACACGCCTTCGTCGCGCTGCTGAAGCACGATGCGCCGCTGCTGTTTCCCGATATCACCTACAGTTTCTATCCGGTCTACTGCCGCCTGTTCGGCATCGCCTATGAGACCTTGCCGCTCGATCAGGCCATGCAGATCCGCACCGCTGATTATCGCCGGCCGGCCGGCGCGATCATCATCCCCAATCCGAACGCGCCGACAGGCATCGCGCTGTCGCGCACCGAGATCGCGACACTGCTCGACGACCACCCTGATGTGCCCGTCGTCGTGGACGAGGCCTATGTCGATTTCGGGGCCGAGACGGCGATTCCGCTGGTCGCGTCTCATCGCAATCTCCTGGTCGTGCAGACCATGTCGAAGTCGCGCGCTCTCGCCGGGCTTCGCGTCGGATATGCCGTTGGGGACGCCGATCTGATCGATGCGCTGACGCGCGTAAAGGACAGTTTCAATTCATATCCGCTCGGCCGGCCTGCCCAGGAAGGTGCGATCGCGTCCCTCGCGGACGATGCTTATTTCCAGCAAGGCCGCCGTCGCGTGACCGAGGGCAGGGAACGCCTGTCCCGCGGATTGAAAAGCGCCGGTTTCGAGGTGCTGCCCTCGCTCGCCAATTTCGTCTTCGCGCGCCATCCCGCGCACGAGGGGGCCAAGCTTGCGGCGGCGCTACGGGAGCAGGCGGTGATCGTCCGTCACTTCTCGGCGCCGCGCATCTCGGATTTCCTGCGCATCACCGTCGGCACCGACGCGCAGATCGATCGGCTGTTGTCGGCGTTGTCCGGGATATTGCGATAGAGCGAGAAATCGTAGGGTGGGTTACGCCCAGCAACTACGCTTCGCGCAGCCGCTGGTCTAACCCGCCCTACGCATTGGCGATGCGATCGCCTACCACCCTTCCAGCACGATCTTGCCGCGCGACTTGCCGCTCTCGAGCAGCGCGTGCGCGCGCTTGAGATTGGCCGCGTTGATCGTGCCAAAGGTCTGGTCGAGCGTGGTACGCAGCACGCCCTTGTCGATCAGATCGGCGACATCGTTGAGCAGGTGATGTTGCGCGATCATATCAGGCGTCTGGAACGAAGAGCGCGTGAACATCGATTCCCAGTGCACCGAGATCGCCTTGCCCTTGAACGTGCTCATGGTGAATTCCGGGGGATCGTCGATCAGGCCGAACCGGCCTTGCGGTGCCATGAACTCGGCGATGCTCTTGTAGTGCTGATCGGTGAAGGTAAGGCTCGCGACCAGCGCGACCGGCGGCAGCTTGAGCTTCTCGATCTGCTCCTTCATCGGCTTGCCGTGATCGATCACCGCATGCGCGCCGAGATCGAGGCACCATTTCTGCGATTCCGGCCGCGTCGCGGTCGCAACCACGGTGAGGCCGGTGAGGCGGCGGGCGAGCTGGATCAGGATCGAGCCGACGCCGCCGGCGCCGCCGGTGATGAGAAGCGTGCGCGGATCGACGCTCTTGCCCGGGATTGCGCCGAGGCGATCGAACAGCAATTCCCACGCGGTAATGGAGGTGAGGGGAAGCGCCGCGGCCTGCGCGAAGGAGAGCGATTTCGGCTTGTTGCCGACGATGCGTTCGTCCACTAGGTGGAATTCGGCATTGGTGCCCTGGCGCAGGATCGAGCCCGCGTAAAACACCTCGTCGCCCGGCTTGAACAGGGTGACCTCGGGCCCGACCGCATCGACGATGCCGGCGGCGTCATAGCCCAAGATCTTGGTCTCACCTTCGGGCGGCGCGGCGCGCTTGCGCACCTTGTAATCGACGGGATTGGCCGAGATCGCCTTCACGGCGACGCGGATGTCGCGTCCCTTCGGCTCTGGCTTGGCGGTCTCGAAATCGATCAACGCGTCCTGATCCTCGATCGGAAGCGACTTCTTGTAGCCGACGGCCTTCATGGCTTGTCTCCATCAGATGGCGTTTTCGCCCGCGTCTTACCTGTCGCGCTGGCTCCAATTTGGCAAGTACTGTACATTCGGGGATATAGTCCCCGTTTGGATACTATTGGGAAAACACTGATGAAACGGCGCGATTTTGCCCGTCGTCCGGGCTGCTCGGTCGAGGCGACGCTGGATTTGATCGACGGCAAGTGGAAGGGCGTGATCCTCTATCACCTGCAGAGCGGCACCCGGCGCTTCGGCGAATTGCGCCGCATGATGCCTGGGATCACCCAGCGCATGCTCACCAAGCAGCTTCGCGCGCTGGAGGAGGACAAGCTCGTCATCCGCAAGGTCTATGCCGAGGTGCCGCCGCGCGTGGAGTATTGTCTCTCCGAGTTGGGCGAGAGCCTGCGGCCGGTGATCGATATTCTGAAAGCCTGGGGCGAGAGCCATCAGCAGCGGCTGTCCTGCGCACCGCCGCCTGTGGTCGAGAGGAAGCCGAAGCGGGCGGCCTAGATGTTCGGGAGCGGACGATGCCGCTCCCGAACAGGGCGCGTCAGAACGCGAACTGCGTGCGCAATGCGACCGCATCGAACTTCGAGCCGACATCCGCCGTAGACACCGCCGAGGCCTGCTTCGAGACCGTGCCATGCAGGTAGTCGAGCATGAAGCGCACGTTGCCGTTGACGTACCAGTTGAGCGCCAGCGTGTAGACGTCCTGCCGCCCGCCGGCGATTCCGGCGGCGGTCGCGAGCTGATCGTTCAAGTTCATCGTGGAGTAGCGGGCTGCGATTTCCCAGGCACCCCAGCCACCGCCGTCGAGCGAGAACGGATTGTTCGGCTTGACGCCGCCATACGCGGCGTTGCCCGGATTGTACTTGCGGCTTTCACCGGTCAGGACATAGGCCGCCTGCGCATAACCCCCCTGGAAATTCAGGCTCGACGTGCCGATGGGCGCCACGGCGGTATTCGCATTGCGTTCAATGTTGAACCAATAGTATTCGCCCTGGACCCAGAGCGGTCCATAGGAAGCGGCGGCTTCGAGGCCATACACCTGCGCACCCGATACGTTTGCAATCGCCCCGGTCGAGATCAGCGTCGTCGGATCGATGCGCAGTTCGGGACGATCGCTGAGCGTCAGAGTTTGCGTGTTGGCGATCAGATTGCGCGGCGGCTGGATCAGCCACTCGGCGTCGGCGCCGAGATGCACCGAATAGTCGTTGCCGCTGACGACCTGGCCGGCAACACGGGCGGTTGCGCCGTATTGCTCGCTGGTCCCCGGAGGTGAAATGCTCGAGGCCGAGTGAATGGCACCCGTGGTCGGGCCGGTCACATAGGCGCCGGCATAGAACACGTCATTGTACCAGCGGGCGCCGGCGGCAGAGCGGAAGTCGCCTGCGGCGATATTTTGCGCGATGACACCGACCGAGGCGCGCTCCATGAAGGCGATGTCGTTGGAGCTCGTGGATTCATCCATGGTCCAGGCAATGTCCATGATGCCGGCTTCGATCGCCATCTTGCCGCCGAACGGCTTCAGCCCGGTGTAGCTCAGATACGCGTTCTCGATGCCGGACGTGCCTCCGCCGGGATCGAAGCCCACGGGAGTCGCGCCGGCGGCGCCGGTGCCGCCGAAGCCGTCAGCCGAACCGCCGAAATCGTAGATCAGCGCAAAATTCCAGTCTTCGAGGAATTTGCCGACGACGCCGATGCGCGCGCGACGAACGTTCTCGCCGCTGTCGAGCTTCTGCGGTACCGTGGCTGCCGTGTTGGGTCGGTAGTCGTACCCGCCGACGTCCCAGTGCACGCGGCTGGTGATGGCGACGCAGTTGTGCCCGTCGGCGGTGCATATGGTCGGGCGATTGTTCGGCATCGTCACCACGACGCCCGATGGGGCCACCGGCCCCTTGACCGGAATGGCCGCGTTGGCATTGGCGACCGCGGCTTTCGCCTCCGAGCGCGCTTCGGCCTTGGCCTCGGCCTTCGCTTCCTGCCTGGCTTTCGCCGTGGCGGCCGCGTTCGCGGCGGTCTGGCTCTGGAGCTTGTCGAGCTTCTGCTCCAGCATTTTCAACTGCTGCTTCAGGAGCGCGATCTCCTGCTCGCTGGTGCTGGCCGATTGGGCCTGGGCCTGTGAAGCCGCCAGCACGCCGGCGAGACCGATCGCCGTGGCTGCTAGTCCTGTCCTGCTCATGTCGTGCTCCATCCTTTGACGAACTTCCCCAAGTCGCAACGGGAGAGCCTAAGACTGATCGATGACTGCCCCGCGACGCGCGCGCCCGGCTCTGCGGTTCCCACTGATGCCAATTCGCCGCAACCGAATCCGCCTGGCACGAGCATGCAGGATGATGCGCATCATGCCAATCCATCGTCCCGGCAGATTGTGATTTCGCACGCTGGGCTTGCAGGTGGGACACACCGGAAAGGGGCTGAATATTGCCGCCCGGCGCCCTTCTATTGGGGGGCGAACGCGCCTATATTCCGGCGTCTTTTCCAAGAGGTAGGGATGTTTCGAGCGAACTTGACCGCCGTCGTCACGGCATTGTGCATAGGCTTTTCGGCCCACTTCAATCCGGCTGCGGCGCAGGACCGTCGCGTGCCCTCGTCGCAGGCCGAGCTGCGGTTGTCCTATGCGCCGATCGTGCAGCGGGTGCAACCGGCGGTCGTCAACGTCTATGCCGCCAAGGTGGTGCAGAACCGCAACCCGCTGCTGGACGACCCCATCTTCCGCCGTTTCTTCGGCGGCGGCCAGCAGCAGGAGCAGGTGCAGCGGTCGCTGGGCTCGGGCGTGATCGTCGACGCCTCCGGGCTCGTCGTCACCAACGTCCACGTCATCGAAGGTGCCGACCAGGTGAAGGTGTCGCTGTCGGACAAGCGCGAGTTCGAGGCCGAGATCGTGTTGAAGGACTCCCGCAGCGATCTCGCGGTGCTGCGCCTGAAGGATGCCAAGGAAAAGTTCCCGGCGCTCGAATTCACCAATTCGGACGAGCTGATGGTCGGCGACGTCGTGATGGCGATCGGCAACCCCTTCGGCGTCGGCCAGACCGTGACCCACGGCATCATCTCGGCGCTGGCGCGCACGCAGGTCGGCATCACCGACTATCAGTTCTTCATCCAGACCGATGCTGCGATCAATCCCGGCAATTCCGGCGGCGCGCTGGTCGACATGAACGGCCGGCTCGCCGGCATCAACACCGCGATCTATTCGCGCTCCGGCGGCTCGCAGGGCATCGGCTTCGCAATTCCCGCCAATATGGTGCGCGTCGTCGTCGCCTCCGCCAAGAGCGGCGGCAAGGCGGTAAAGCGGCCATGGCTTGGCGCGAAGCTGCAGGCGGTGACGCCGGAGATCGCCGATAGTCTCGGCCTGCGTTCGCCAAGCGGTGCGCTGGTCGCGAGCGTCGTTCCCAATGGGCCTGCGGCGAAGGCCGGGTTGAAATCCTCCGACCTCATCACCGGCATCGACGGCCAGGCCGTGGACGATCCCAACGCGTTTGACTATCGCTTTGCCACTCGCCCGATCGGCGGCACGGCGCAGATCGACGTGCAGCGCGGCGGCAGGCCGCTCAAGCTGACCATCGCGCTCGAGACCGCGCCCGATACCGGCCGCAATGAGCTCGTCGTCACCGCCCGCTCGCCGTTCCAGGGCGCCAAGGTCTCGACCATCACGCCTGCGGTTGCCGACGAGCTGCATCTCGACGCCGACACCGAAGGTGTGGTCATCACCGATCTCGGTGATGACTCGCCCGCCGCCCAGGTCGGCTTCCAGAAGGGCGACATCATCCTGGCCGTCAACAACCAGAAGATCGGCAAGACCGGCGACCTCGAGAAGGCGGCGGCCGTCAGCCAGCGGCTCTGGCGCATCACGCTGGTGCGGGCCGGTCAGCAGATCAACGTCACGCTGGGCGGATGAGTCCGAAGCGACCACAGCAGACGCCAACTCTCTTCGCCGCGGCGGGGCTCGATCACGATGCCCCGCATCCGCTGCCTGACAGGCTGCGGCCGCGGACGCTGTCGGAGGTCGTCGGCCAGGATCACATCCTCGGGCCCGACGGCGCGCTGACGCGCATGCTGGAGACGCGCACGCTGGGATCGCTGGTGTTCTGGGGCCCGCCCGGCACCGGCAAGACCACCGTGGCGCGGCTGCTCGCGGATGCGACCGACCTGCATTTCGAGCAGATCTCCGCGGTGTTCTCCGGCGTCGCCGACCTCAAGAAGGCGTTCGATGCCGCGCGCGCCCGCCGCGAGATGGGCAAGGGCACGCTGCTGTTCGTCGACGAGGTGCACCGCTTCAACCGCGCCCAGCAGGATTCGTTTCTGCCTGTGATGGAAGACGGCACGGTGGTCATGGTCGGCGCCACCACGGAAAATCCGTCCTTCGAGCTCAACGCGGCGCTTTTGTCCCGCGCACGGGTGCTGGTGTTTCGCTCGCTCGATGCCGCCGCGATCGAAAAGCTGTTCGCGCATGCCGAGGCGGTCGAGGGCCGCAAGCTGCCGCTCGATGCGGAGGCGAGGGCGGTGCTGGTGCGCATGGCCGACGGCGACGGCCGCGCAGCGCTGACGCTCGCCGAGGAGGTCTGGCGCTCGGCACGAGCCGACGAGATCTTCAACGCCGCACAGTTGCAGGACATCCTGCAACGCCGCGCACCGATCTACGACAAATCGGCCGACGGCCATTACAACCTGATCTCGGCGCTGCATAAATCGGTGCGCGGCTCGGATCCCGATGCTGCGCTGTATTATCTCTGCCGCATGCTCGATGCCGGCGAGGACCCGCTGTTCCTGGCGCGCCGTGTGGTACGCATGGCGGTGGAGGATATCGGCCTCGCCGATCCGCAGGCGCTCGTCATCGCCAATGCGGCCAAGGACGCCTTCGACTTCCTCGGCCATCCCGAAGGCGAGCTAGCGATCGCGCAAGCCGTGGTCTATCTCGCCACCGCGCCGAAATCGAACGCGGTCTATACGGCCTTCGGCACGGCGATGCAGGTGGCAAAACAGGCCGGCTCGCTGCTGCCGCCAAAGCACATCCTGAATTCGCCGACCAAGCTGATGAAGTCGGAAGGCTACGGCTCAGGCTACGAATACGACCACGATGCCGCCGACGCTTTTTCGGGGCAGGACTACTTCCCGGAGGCCCTGGGACGCCAGACCTTCTACGATCCGCCTGAGCGCGGCTTCGAGCGCGAGATCAGGAAACGGCTGGATTACTGGGCCAAGCTGCGCAAGGAGCGGGGTTCGCGCTAGAGGTGGCCATTTCGCCGTGACGAAGGGCCGCTTTTAGGGTACGCAGGCAGCCATGAGCCGCCGTATCAAAAGAACCAATCAAGAGCCCCGTTCGCGCGATGAGCGCAAGGATTCGCGTCCGTTCAAGGCACGGAGCGCGAAGAAAGCGGGACCGCGTCCGGGCGGCAAGCCCAGCAAACCGCCGCGCTTTGCCGGCGACCGCGCCGAGCGACGGCCGCCCAAGATTGCACAGAACAAGGCTGCACAGGAAAGGCCGGCATCGGAGAAGCCTGTCGAGGCGCTGCTGCCGACCAAGGTGCAGACCGTCACGGTGGCGGCCGACGAGAACAACATGCGCGTCGATCGTTTCCTTGAAGCGCGCTTTCCCGGCCTGTCATTCTCCCACATCCAGCGCGTCGTCCGCAAAGGCGAGCTGCGCGTCGACGGCAAGCGCGTCGACAGCAAGGATCGGCTGGAGCAGGGCCAGAGCGTCCGCATCCCACCGTTGAAACTCGACACACCGAAGGTCGTCGGCGAGCTCTCGGAGGCCGCGCAGAAGACGCTCAAGGCGCTGAAGGAGATGACGATCTACGAGGACGACGACGTCCTCGTGCTGAACAAGCCCGCCGGCCTTGCCGTGCAGGGCGGCTCGGGCATGACGCGCCACATCGATCAGATGCTGGAGGTGATGCGCGATGCCAAGGGGCAGAAGCCGCGCCTCGTGCATCGCATCGATCGCGAGACCTCGGGCTGTCTGCTCATCGCCAAGACGCGATTTGCTGCCTCGCATCTCACCGGCGCGTTCCGCTCGCGCTCGGCGCGCAAGGTCTATTGGGCGCTGGTGCCGGGCCTGCCGAAGCCGAAGCAGGGCCGCATCTCGACCTTCCTTGCCAAGGAGGAGAGCGAGGACGACACCATCATGCGCATCGCCCAGCATGGCGACGAGGGCGCCAGCCACGCCGTGACCTACTATGCGGTGGTCGAGACCGCCGGCAACAAGCTGACCTGGGTGTCGCTGAAGCCGGTGACAGGCCGCACCCACCAGCTTCGCGCCCACATGGCCCATATCGGCCATCCCATCGTCGGCGATCCCAAATATTTCAACATCGAGAACTGGCAGTTGCCGGGCGGCCTGCAAAACCGCCTGCATCTGCTCGCGCGCCGCATCGTGATCCCGCATCCCCGCGGCGGCGTCATCGACGCCACCGCGCCATTGCCGCCGCACATGCAGCAGTCGTGGAATCTGCTCGGGCTCGATGCCAGCCGGTTCGACCCGATCGAGAACGCACCGGAGGAGTAGGGGGCTGGGTCCGGCTGTTAACCCCGTCGTTGCGAGCGTAGCGAAGCAATCCAGGATTGCCTCCGCGGAAAGACTCCGGATTGCTTCGCTGCGCTCGCAATGACGGCGTGGCGACAGCCGCGGCTAATTCCGAAACTGCTCCAGAAACATCCGCAAGCTGTCATGCGGGCTCTCGACATCCATGATCAGCCAGCCCTCCGGACCGTTGACGAGGATGAAGTTCAGCGCGACCTTGCGGCCGTGATTGTCGAAATTCGCCGCGACATAGGTCTTGTCGTATTGCTTGCGGGTGATCGCGATCGTCACAGGGCCGAGCTTCCAGTTCGGGCTCTGCACCAGGAAGTCATAGGGCTCGCTGCGCGGCGCGGACCATGCCTTGCGCAATGAGGGGTCGAAGAATTGCCGGGTCGTGGCATCGTCCCGCGGCAGGCCTCTCGACAGCTCCGGCGCGCCGTTGCCGTAATGGGCATAGACGTTGCGGATCAGCGATTCCGGGGTGCGAAAGCCGGCCCCGGCCGCGACCGGCCAAAGCCCGGCGAACAGGGCCACGATGCCCGCAAGTTCCCTCATGCCCGCCGCTCGCTTTATCGGCCACAGGTCTTACTTTAGAAGCCTAAAGCATGATCCGGGAAAGTGCGAAGCGGTTTTCCCAAAAGATCATGCTCAAACAATAACCTAAAGCGGCTGACGTTCATCCTGATCTCATCGCGCTTTAGCACTCAGCGACCGGGACCGAAAACTCACATGCGCGAATTGTTCGAAGAAGCAGCCGGGCAGCCCCCGCCGGACCCACGGGAATCGGCACGCGCCTCCGCGCGGACGCCGCTGCGCAAGCGCTTCTACAAGGAGGTCGGCGTCACCGAGACCGAGGGCGGCTTTGCCGTCACGCTCGATGGCAGGCCGATCCGCACGCCGTCCGGCCGCCAGGTGGTGATCCCGGCGCGGGCGCTGGCCGATGCCGTGGCTGCGGAATGGGCCGCCCAGGGCGAGGCGATCGACCCCGTGACCATGCCGCTGACGCGGATCGCCAACAGCGTGGTCGAGGGCGTGATCGACCGCGTCGAGCTCGTCACGAACGATCTCGCCAAATACTTCGAGACCGACCTGCTGTTCTATCGCGCCGGCCATCCCGAGGGGCTGGTCGCCCGGGAGGCCGCGCATTGGGACGGCGTGCTGTTCTGGGCCGCGGAGGCGCTGGGAGCGCATTTCATCCTCTCCGAGGGCATCATGCATGTGAGGCAGCCCGATGAGGCGCTCCGGGCTGCCCGTGCGGCGCTGCCTGGCGATCCCTGGTCCGTGGCCGCGCTCCACATGGTGACGACCCTGACCGGCTCGGCGCTGCTGGCGCTGGCGCTGGCCCATGGCGTGCGCGACGCCGACCAGGTCTGGGCCGCGGGCCATGTCGATGAGGACTGGAACATCGACCAATGGGGCGTGGATGAGGAGGCGGCCGCCCGCCGGGCCGCCCGCCTCAGGGATTTCGAGGCCGCCGTCGCGGTGCTGGCGGCGGTGAACCCGCCTAGGACCTAAGGTCCTTAACGAGAGGTTTACGCCGGGGCCCTAGGGTGGGATTCGCATTCCCGGGCCCCTGAAATGCCGACGCCGATAAGCTCGATCCTTCCGGTCAGTGCCGCCAGCCCCGTGGCTGATGCGGCGACGCCCGATCTCGTGCTCCAGGCCGGCACCGTCGTCGATGCCAGGGTCGTCAGCTTGCTCGCCGACAATTTGGTGCGGATCGCGATCGCCAACCTCTCGATGGACGTGATGTCCGAGGTGTCGCTGACCCCGGGGCAAAATCTTCAGCTCGCGGTCTCGCAGAACGACGGCACGATCAGGCTCGCCGTGGTCAACGGGGCAGGCGAGGCCAGCGCCGATCAGGTCACGCTGACGTCGACCGCAGCCTCGCTGGTCGAGAGCCCGCCGCTGGCGCCGTCGGTCAATGCGGCCCGCACCATGCTGACACCTTTGGAGCAAGTCGCCGTCACCGCAGCCTCGGCCGAGGCGGTCACAAAACAGGGCAGCCAGGCGCCGCTATTCGCCAATCTCGCATCGGTCGTATCCGGCAGCAATCTGCCGGCCGGACTGAAGCAGGCCGTGCTGGACGTGCTGGCACAGCAGACGCCACTCAACATGGCGTTGGATGGCGGCGATATCGAATCCGCGTTCCAGAAGTCCGGCCTGTTTCTCGAGGCTTCGCTGGCCGCGGGCGCAACGCCGCAGCCTGGGGCCGTGCCGGACTTGAAGGCCGCGCTGCTCGTGCTGCGCCAGATACTGGCGGCGACGTCAGTTACACCGGCGACCGCCGCGCCACACGCGGCCACACCAACCGCCACGATTGTGCCCAGTCCTGCGGCCGCGCCGCAGATCGCAACTTCGCCGCTGCAGGTGCCAGGCGAGGCTGCGCAGGCGGCGTTGCCATCGCCGGAAGTGGGGATTGCCCAGCCTGCACAATTGCCGCGCGACGCTGCGCTTGCGGCTGCCGTGCTGAAAGACATGGCTGGTGAGACGCCTCGGGCGCCTTTGCCACGCACGATGTCGGCAGGCCTTGCCGCGAGCCTGCTGCAAGAGGTTACGCAAAGCCTGCCGCGCCTGACCGGCAACGTGCCGGGTGCGACCAAGGCCGTTCCTGACGGCCATATCTTCGAGGCAGCTGCGCGCACGACGACGCCACCGCCGTTCCGCGGCGCGCTACCGGCGCAGCAACCCGTCGCTTCGCCGTCGCTCGCGCCCACCACACCGCTCGCTGCCACCGTGCATCGCCTGCTCGGCGACACCGATGCTGCGATCGCGCGGCAGACGCTGCTTCAGGTCGCTTCGCTGCCTGATCGCACTGACGCCAGTGGCCATCGCAGCGACCCGACCGCGCCGCAGTGGAATTTCGAGATTCCGTTTGCGACCCCGCAAGGTACCGCGATGGCGCAATTCGAGATCTCGCGCGACGGCGGCAACGAAACGCCCGATCCCGCCAAGCGCGCCTGGCGCGCGCGCTTCACCATCAATGTCGAGCCATCAGGACCCGTGCACGCGCTGATCACGCTCAACGGCGACAAGACCTTTGTGCGGATGTGGGCCGAACGGCCGGCGACCGCGCAGCAGCTCCGCGCTGGCATCGGCGAGCTCAATCAGGCGCTGACCAAGGCCGAGCTCAAGCCCGGCGACATCATCGTGCGCGACGGCACGCCGCCGCTGGCCGCGCCGGCGCGCGCCGGGCATTTCCTGGATCGCGCCACATGAGCGACGAATCCAAGCTCGCGATTGCGCTGCATTACGAGAAGGGTAGCGGCGCGCCCGTCGTGGTTGCCAAGGGCAAGGGCACGATCGGCGCCAAGATCGTCGAGATCGCCAAGGCTCATGACATTCCGATCGAGGAGAACGAGATTTTGGCCGGCGCGCTTTCCAAGGTCGAGCTCGGCGACGAAATCCCGCCCGACCTCTACAAGGCCGTCGCCGAAGTTCTGGTGTTCGTGCTGCGGCTGTCGGGCCGCGCGCGCTAGCGCACAACGCCGGCGCGTCTCTCTCCACACGTCATTGCGCTCGCAATGACGGAGTGTAGGGTCGCTATCCCAGCTTGAACAGGGCCTGCAAAAGCTCCAAAGAGGCAGTTTCACACCTTGTCGCCCGGCTTCTTCGCCGTCAGCGCCTGATCGATGGCAAAGCCTCCGATCTCGCTCATCGCCTGCGCGATCACGTCGCCCTTGCGCGCAAAGCCGCTGGAGAGATAGTCGAACTGGGTGCGCGCCAGCCGCAGCACCTCGATCGGCACGGTCACCGCGGTCTCGTTGAAAGCATCGACCGAGGCGCGCAACGTATCGAGCTCGGTGGTGAGCTTGCCGATATGGCTCTCCGCGTCCTGCATCAGGCCGAGCAGCTTGCCGCGCTCGGTGTCGAACGCGGCACGCTCGCTGGCCGCGGCTGTCGTCACCTCGGCTAGCTGCGTCCGCAGCGCGGCGATCTGGCTGGCCATCGCGTCGGATGCGAGTTCAGTGGCCTCGCGCAGCTCCCCCAGGCGCTTGTTCTCTTCCTGCTGCTCGTGAAACAGCCGTTCGGCCGACATGGCCCGCTGTTTGAGTGATTCAATCAGCGCGGCCGCGCGCAGCAGCATCTCGCCGTTCCGCCCCGACACCATGCTGGCCATGCGCCGCAGGAAGTCGGTGGTCTCGGACGCGCTGTTCGCAGGCAAGGGAACGACGGTGGCGGACATGAGGTGATGCTTGCAGCCGGACGTGATGACCGCCGCCGTACCGACTGAGCTCACGCAACATTCGGCGCCTGATCGCAAGCCTGGAGCAAGCCTGAATCGGCAGGCCCGGTCAACCGGCCAGCCGCGACAAAATCACGGTCATCCCGCCGCTCGCGCGGCAGCTCAGGCGCCGTTCTGCCGGCCGATCCGCCCCAGATGGGTGAAGCCGAACCCGGCGGAATATTTCAGGCCATAGCCCAGCGCTCGGTCGATGCCGATATGGGCGAGCCAGATCAAGGCGATGGAGAGCGTGAGGGGCGAGGCGAGGCCAAAACCCAGCGTCATCAGCGCCACCGGCGCCATGTAGCTGTGGGCGGCGTTGTAGACCAGCGCACCGAATTTGGCGTCCACGAGGTACGCCAGGAAGCTCAGATCCGGCACCAGGAAGAGCAGGGCGTAGACCCGCCAGGAGCCGCCCCAGGTCGCATAGAGCGCCGTCATGGCCGCGAACAGAGCGAGCCCCTCGAGCCGCAGCAGGGCCCTGACGCCGCCTGTCACGGCGCCGGTGTCAACAGCTCTGTCGTCCATGGTCGCATCCCCAGGCAAAACTTTGGAATTCCTTGCGCTTTCACGCTGCGTCAAAGCAGCCCTGCGGCGCCGAAAGCCGCTTCCCGGCCTGCAAAATGCCGTGTTAGAACGCCCAGCACTTAAGGCTTAAGAACTGGCGGGAGCAAATGAAACATATCCTGGACGCCCTTGAAGACCGTCGCGCCGGCGCCAAGCTCGGCGGCGGGGAGAAGCGCATCGAGGCGCAGCACGCCCGCGGCAAGCTGACCGCGCGCGAGCGCATCGAGCTCCTGCTCGACAAGGGATCGTTCGAGGAGTTCGACATGTTCGTCGAGCACCGCTCCACCGAGTTCGGCATGGAGAAGACCAAGGTGCCGGGCGACGGCGTCGTCACCGGCTGGGGCACCGTCAACGGCCGCAAGACCTTCGTCTTCGCCAAGGATTTTACCGTGTTCGGCGGCTCGCTCTCCGAAACCCACGCGCTGAAAATCACAAAGCTCCAGGACATGGCGATGAAGGCGCGGGCGCCCATCATCGGCCTCTATGATGCGGGCGGTGCCCGCATCCAGGAGGGCGTCGCCGCGCTCGCCGGTTACTCCTACGTGTTCCGCCGCAACGTGCTGGCCTCGGGCGTGATCCCGCAGATCTCGGTCATCATGGGCCCTTGCGCCGGCGGCGACGTCTATTCGCCTGCGATGACCGACTTCATCTTCATGGTAAAGAACACCAGCTACATGTTCGTCACCGGGCCTGACGTCGTGAAGACCGTGACCAACGAGGTCGTCACCGCCGAAGAGCTCGGCGGCGCCTCGGTGCACGCCACGCGCTCGTCGATCGCCGACGGCGCCTTCGAGAACGATGTCGAGACGCTTTTGCAGATGCGTCGCCTGATCGACTTCCTGCCGTCCAACAATACCGACGGCGTGCCGGAATGGCCGAGCTTCGACGACATCGGCCGCGTCGACATGTCCCTGGACACGCTGATTCCCGATAATCCGAACAAGCCCTACGACATGAAGGAGCTGATCCTGAAGGTCGTGGACGAGGGCGACTTCTTCGAGATCGCGGAAGCCTTCGCCAAGAACATCGTCACCGGCTTTGGCCGCATCGCCGGCCGCACCGTCGGCTTCGTCGCCAACCAGCCGATGGTGCTGGCCGGGGTGCTCGACTCTGACGCCTCACGCAAGGCCGCGCGCTTCGTGCGCTTCTGCGATGCCTTCAACATCCCGATCGTCACCTTCGTCGACGTGCCGGGCTTCCTGCCCGGCACCGCGCAGGAATATGGCGGCCTGATCAAGCACGGCGCCAAGCTCCTGTTCGCGTACTCGCAGTGCACGGTGCCGCTCGTCACCGTCATCACCCGCAAGGCCTATGGCGGCGCCTTCGACGTCATGGCGTCCAAGGAGATCGGCGCCGACATGAACTACGCCTGGCCGACCGCCCAGATCGCCGTTATGGGCGCCAAGGGCGCGGTCGAGATCATCTTCCGCAGCGACATCGGCGACCCCGACAAGATCGCCGCGCGCACCAAGGAATACGAAGACCGCTTCCTGTCGCCCTTCATCGCCGCCGAACGCGGCTACATCGACGACGTCATCATGCCGCATTCGACCCGCAAGCGGATCGCGCGGGCGCTGGCGATGCTCAAGGACAAGAAGACGGAAATGCCGGCGAAGAAGCACGACAATTTGCCGTTGTGAGAAATGAGTAGGGTGGGTTAGGCGAAGCCGTAACCCTCCCTACAGGTTCGATCAAAATCCAATGACCGAAGACGATCCGACCGACGAAATCGCCGACATCGAAGATCGCATCGAGCGGCTCGCCGAGATCGCCGAGCGGTGCCGGAAGTACATCCTGGCGTCCAAGATCGCGATTGGCAGCGGTGCGGTGCTGCTCCTGGCCACCATTCTCGGGCTGTTTGGATTTGGTCAGACCGCCGCGATCGGCTCGATCGCCCTGGTGCTCGGCGGCATCGTTTCGCTCGGCTCGAACATCAGCACGTTGCGGCAGACGGACGATGCGATCGGCGCTGCGGAAGCGCGCCGGTCGGCGTTGATCGGCAGCATCGATCTGCGCGTGGTCGCGGATACGCCGATGAAGCTGGTGTGACGCCCCGGGCAGGCCGTACGCATCACGCGGCGGTCTTGAGGGTCAGCTCGGACAGTTCGGCGCGGCATTCGGCTGCGAAGGTTTGAAGCTGCTCCGCCGTCCGCCGGTCGAGGATGGCTTTCGCCAGCCGCTCGGCGCGGGCAATCTGTTCTCTGAGATATGCGATGCGGGACATGGGACACCTTTCTCTCTCTGAAATGGCTTCGCGGCAATTCGTTATGGCTGGGGTGACTGTAGAGCTACCGCGACGCCATGTGTGTGCGGTCGATCACATTGCCCGGGGCCTTATCGGCCGCCGCGACATGCGCCATCGGGTCTTCCCGTGCGTGAGGTCGGCCATGTGCTGTCTCCGTGCTGTCTCAGCCCTAGGACGGATGGAGACGGCGCGCTCCGACGGGGGGTGCGAATTTTTTGGCCGAGCGCAGGACGGATAGAGCTTCGTTCCATCGGGGCTCTCTGCAGTGAACCTGAACGGTCGATTCAGCGGCGGTTCATATCGGCGCCGCGACACTTGTTCTGCATCACTTGATCGATGAAGCAGAGGATTAAGTCATGGAGCGCCGGAACTTTTTGAAACTTGCATTCGGTGTCGCGGCGGGAGCTGCCGCATTCACCGCCGCCGCGCAGGCCGCGCCGCTCGCGCCGCAAGTGCTGGGGAAAGACAGCCTGCCATCGGCCAATCCGGACGCTCATCCTGCCGTCACCACCAGCGAGGAAGCAGCCCAGCTCAAGCCGGAGCAGGTGCGCTGGGGTCACGGCCACTGGCATCACCGTCACTGGGGTTGGCACCACCGTCACTGGGGTTGGCGTCACCGCCACTGGGGCTGGCGTCATCGTCATTGGGGTTGGCGCCATCGCTGGCATCATCGCCATTGGCGTCACTGGTAACGCCGGGCCCGGAATGAAAAAGGGGATCGCAATCGCGATCCCCTTTTTGCTGCTTCGCAACTGGGAGAGATCAGAACGGACGGCAGCGGCCGGCGTACCAGCGGAAGCCATAGGGGCACACGCGCGGACGCACCACGACAACAGGCGGAGCAACCACGACCGGCGCGGGAGCCACGACGACCCGCTCCATCGGACGGCAGCCGCCATAGGGACCGCGGTACCAGCCCGGGCCGCAACCCCCGGCGGCGCTGGCGGACTCGCTGAAGCCGACGGCCGCGCTGGCGAGCATCGCGGCGGCGAAAAGATATTTCATCTGATTTTCCTTCTGGTCTCTGGGAGCAAGTTCTTGGAAGCAAGTTCTTGGAAGCAAGTTCTTGGAGCAAGTTCTTGGGACAGGGGCTTAGCGCCTGCGGCGCGCAATGAATCAACAGACACGATTCGACACATCAAAACGAGTACGTGCCGTCACGTTGCGATCCAAACCTGCCAATCATGACCTGAATGCGGCATGAACATTTTGCGCGTGCGGCTTCGCGCGACATCGATGACGCTAGCGGCCGAGAAAGCCCAACACGAGCTCTCGGTACCTCTCCGGCGCCTCCAAGAAGACGAGGTGACCGGTGTCCGGAATAATCTCGGCGCGCGCATTCGGCATCTTCGCAGCCAACGCTTTTGCAAGCTCGGCATTCTGCCCCATCTTTGCGCGCAACGCTTCCGGCGCATTCGGCCGGCCCGGGGCGTTGTGGTCGTCGGCGCCCATGATGAACAGTGTCGGCGCGGTGATCTCAGGAATTTCGTGCGCGACCGGCTCGCGATAGATCATCTGGCCGGATGAGACGAAGGCGCGCAGCCAGCGCGGATAGTCGGGGCTGCCCTTGATGTTGAAGCGGGCGTCGATGAACGGCGTGATCGCCTCCGGCGGCAGCTTGATCGCATAATTGGTCTGGAGCTGCTTTCGGTAGCCGTCGGCGGTGAGTTTGTCCTCGGTTTCGATGATTGTCTCGGTCGGAACCGGCGGCACGTAGAGACGATAGTCTTCGAGGCCGATCGGTGCGGTCAGCACCAGATGGGCGACACGGTCCGGATAGGCGCGGGCGATGCGCACCCCTAACATGCCGCCGAGCGAATGCGCGACGACGTCGACCTTGTCGATTTTGAGGTGATCGAGCAGCGCGATGGTGTTGCGCGCCAGATTGTCGAAATGCAACTCGCCCATCGGCTTGGAGGATTTGCCGAAGCCGATCTGGTCCGGCACCACCACACGATAGCCCGCGTCATTGAGCATCTTGATGACATCGGCCCAGTAGCTCGACGGGAAATTGCGCCCATGCAGCAGCACGACGGCGCGGCCGTTCGGCTGAGCTGGGGCGACGTCCATATAGGCCATGGCGAGCTGCTCGCCGTCATTGACAACAGGCAGCAGATGAACGGGATAGGGATAGGCAAAGCCTTCGAGCGCAATGCCGTAAGGCTCGCGCTGGGGCGCGTCGGCGGCGTGGGCGATGAGTGGGGACGCAAAGAGGGCGGCGGCGAGGGCGGCCGGGAGAATGCGGATCATAGAGGTCTCTTAATTTACGGCGTCGTTCCGGGGCGATGCAAAGCATCGAACCGGAACCTCGAGATTCCCCGGTGCGCAGTTGCGCACCTGAGGTTCGGCTCTGCGAGCCGCCCGGAATGACTGAGGCCATAAGCGCGTGGATGGCAGGGTCAAGCCCGGCGATCGTAACACCGCTCGATCACACGCAAATTTGCGAGCTCACTCCGTTTGCGTGATCAGTCCTTGCTGTTCCCGAACAGCGCCGCGAATTGTTTCTCGCCGGTGCGGGTGAAATTCACCACACGGCTGCCGGGCGTGGCATCGCGCGCGGCCCATTTCAGCTCGGCAAAGCGCTGCATCATGGCAGCCCCGAGCGTGCCGGCGAGATGGTGGCGCCGCTCGCTCCAGTCGAGGCAGGCCTTGCAGACCGGGCGGCGCGGATGGCTGAGCATGTCGGGCGAGATCTGCAAATGCTTGGCGAGGAAGCGCTCGCCTTCCGTCGTCAGCTCGATCTCCTGCTTCTTCTGCTTTACGAGGTTGCGCGACCGAAGCGAGTCCAGCATCTGCACGCCGAGATCGCCGGCGAGGTGGTCGTAGCAGATCCGCGCCCGGCGCAGCGCCGGATCCTTCGGCCCGGTGCGCACGCGCATATGGCCGGTGCGCGCGGCAAGACCGGCGAGTCCTTCGAGCACGCCGGCGACGTCGTCGTCGGTGAGGCGGTAGTAGCGGTGGCGGCCCTGCTTCTCCGGCTCGACCAGCCCGCCGGCCTCGAGCTTGGCCAGATGCGAGCTCGCGGTCTGCGGCGTGATGCCGGCCTCCTGCGCCAGCTCGCTCGCCGTGAGCGCGCGGCCGTTCATCAGCGCCGTGAGCATGTTGGCGCGGGCGGGATCGCCGACCAGCGCGGCGACCATGGCGATGTCGGGTCCAGATTTCATGCTTCGATGGTAGCCGAAGCATTGTAGTCGGGCAAGAGCGTAGCGTCTCACCAAGTCGTCATCGCGGGACCCGTAGGGTGGGCAAAGGAGCGGAGCGACGTGTCCACCAATCGTCGTTGCGAAGAGACGAGGTGGGCACGCTTCGCTTTGCCCACCCCACGAGACCTGCGCTCGCAATGACAGCGCGAAAACAGGAGCCCAACATGTCCGTCACCGTCTTCATCCGCTACCAGCTCGATCCCTTCAAGCGCGCGCAGTTCGAGGACTATTCGAAGCGCTGGCTGTCCATCATCCCGAAATGTGGCGGCGACCTGATCGGCTATTTCATGCCGCATGAAGGCACCAACAACATCGCCTTTGCACTGATCACTTTCGAGAGCCTCGCCGCCTACGAGGCCTATCGCGCGCGGCTGCGGCAGGATGGCGATGGCATGGCGAACTTCCATTTCGCCGAGGACAACAAGTTCATCCTGGCGGAAGAGCGCACCTTCCTGCGCAAGGTGGTATTGGACTAGCGCCGTCCTGCGAGCGTCCCTATCTCTGCGCGGCCAACATGGGAGAGAAACATGCATGTGACAACGGCTGACAAGCGCGCGACGTTCAGGAAGCTGCACGAGAGCGGCTGCTTCATCCTGCCCAATCCGGTCGATGTCGGCGGCGCCAGGGCGTTGCAGCATCTCGGTTTCAAGGCGATCGCCTCGTCGAGCGCGGGCTTTGCCTGGACCATCGGCAAGGCCGACAATCGCGTCACCGTGGAGGACGTCTGTCAGCATCTGGCAGCATTGAGCTCGTCCGTCGACATTCCCGTGAACGCGGATTTCGAGGGCGGTTTTGCCGTCGAGCCGGACCAGGTCGCCGAAAATGTCGAGCGTGGCGTGCGCACCGGCGTCGCCGGCCTGTCGATCGAGGATTCCACCGGGGACAAGGACAAGCCGCTCTATGATCGCGCGCTTGCAGTCGAGCGCATCAAGGCCTCGCGCAAGGCGATCGGCGACAGTGGCACGCTGCTGGTCGGCCGCTGCGAGGCTTATCTCTGGGGTGTCACCGATCTCAAGCTCGTCATCGACCGGCTCACGGCTTACGCCGATGCCGGTGCCGATTGCCTCTACGCGCCGGGCCTGAAGACGCGCGAGGACATCGCGGCCGTGGTGAAGGCCGTCGCACCAAAGCCGTTCAACCTGCTGATCGGCAGCTCCGGCTTGTCGCTGAAGGAGGCCGAAGATCTCGGCGTGCGCCGCATCAGCGTCGGTGGCTCGCTCGCCCGCGCCGCCTGGGGCGGCTTCATGCGCGCGGCGAAGGAAATGGCGGAGAAGGGGACGTTTGGCGAACTGGCCGGCGGCTATCCCGGCGGCGAGCTCAACAAGATGTTCAGCTAGCTCCCAACGAAAGCGGCGGGACCTTTCGATCCCGCCGCTCTCTCATCCTCTCGATGTCATGCCCCGCGCAGGCGAGGCATCCAGTCGTCCGCGGCTTGTCGATTCGACTTCAACCGTCTCGGAGGACTGGATCGCCCGGTCCTGATGCGCAATTGCGCACAAGGCCGGGCGATGACGTTTGTGTGCTACGCGAAGACGGTCGTGCCGTTACTTCGCGCCATCAGACGGCGTCTGCGTATCCACCGCCGGCTTGCTCGGCGCAGCACCCGTGGTCACGCCCGGCGCGGTGTTGTTGCGCGGCGTCACGTCACGCATGCCGGGAGGTGCGGCGGGGTTGGCCGGAGTCGTCTGCTGCGCGGTTTGTGTAGCCGGCGTATTGCTCGCCTGGTTGCCTGAGTTGGTATTGTTTAAGCCATAGAACACGGCGCCCAGCACCAGGGCGATCGCCACCGCGAACAGCGCGATTTTGCCGCTGGAGGCGGGGCCTTCGCCGAGCTCGGGATCAGCCTGCAGGTCGGCATCCCGGCGCGCCGCGCGAAGATACTCATCGTCGGCGAGGTTCGGGCGGTACGGATCGTTGGGAAAACGGTCGTCAGCCATCGATTGGGTCTCCTCGTTGATTGCCTTCAGACAACCCACGGCTGCGAGATTCTGTTCCGGGTTCCCTAGTGCTTTCGTCGGATGTTGCCCTCGAGCGAGGAATCGGGAACCTGTGCACGCGGAACTCGGCGCGTAAGTTCCACGGCAAAAAGGGGGAACAAAGCGATGTGGAGCCTGCCACCGATCGATAGCGTGCTCCATCTCTTGTCGTTGATCGCCGTCGCCGCGCAAGGCATGACGGCAGCGCTTGCGGCGGGACGGCGCAGCATGGATTGGCTCGGGGTCTGCTTTCTCGGCTGCATCACGGCGCTCGGCGGCGGCACGCTACGCGATCTCTTCCTCGGCCATTATCCGCTGGCCTGGGTGCAGAACCCGATCTATCTCGCGCTCGCCGGCGGGGCTGCGTTCCTCACGATCCTGTTCGCGCGTCTCGTGCACCGGTTGAAGATCGCCTTCATCGTGCTCGATGCCATCGGCCTCGTCGTCTTCACCATGACCGGCTGCGACGTCGCCTGGCAGATGGATGCCTCGCTGCCGATCGTGATCGTCTCCGGCATGGTGACGGGCTGCGCCGGCGGCGTGCTCCGCGACGTGCTCTGCAACGACGTGCCGCTCTTGTTTCGCTCCGAGCTCTACGCCAGCGTCTCGGTGGTGACGGGGCTGTTCTATGCCACCGCGTTCGGTTTGAAACTCAACGCCGAGCTATGGACCATCCTGACCTTCGCCCTCGGCATCAGTTTTCGTCTCCTCGCCGTGCGCTACAAATGGGAGATGCCGAAATTCGTGTTCACGGGGGATGAGGAGTAGCAGCTCTCTCGGCATCGTCATTGCGAGCGCAATCCAGTCTGTCACCGCAGAGGGATTCTGGATTGCTTCGCTGCGCTCGCAATGACAGGGAGACAGCTACGGCGCCGGCCTGCGCGCCCTCGCCACCTGCGCCGGCGTCACCAGCAGGCCGGCATTGCCCCAGGAATTGCGGATGTAGTTGGTGACCGCCGCGATCTCCGCATCCGACAATTGCTTGGCATAGCCGGGCATCTCGCCGGTGTTCGGCGCGCGCGGCGTCGTCACGGTGTGGGCGCCGTCGAGAATGACGCGCAAGGTCGAGGAGGGGTTGATGGATTGCAGCAGCGCATTGCCCGGCAGCGGCGGATAGATGCGGGGCGCGCCGGAGCCGTCGGCCTCATGGCAGGCGATGCAGAATTTTGCGTAGACCGCCTGGCCCGCTTTCATCTCGGCCGCCTCGGGCGGCGCCACGATGGTCTCGCGCCGCGCCGGCGGCAGGCTCTTCAAATAGATCGCGATCGCTCGGATGTCGGCATCGCTCATCTTCGAGGTCGAGGCGACGATCACCTCGGCCATCGGCCCGCCGGCATGGCTCCTGGCGTTGCGGCCGCTCTGCAGATATTCGGTGATGTCCTCAGTGCTCCACGATTGCAGCCCGGTCCGCGCAGCGCCATCGAGGCGCGGTGCGTACCAGCCCTCGATTTCGTTGCCGGTCAGCGCCTGCGAGCTTTTGTCCGCGCCCAAAGCGTTCTTCGGCGTGTGGCAGGCGCCGCAATGACCGAGCCCGGTGACGAGATAGCCGCCCCGATTCCACGCTGCGCTCTTGTTCTGGTCCGGTTCGAACAGCCCGGGCGTGAAGAACAGCAAGTTCCAGCCGCGCATCAGGAAGCGATAGTTGAGGGGCCAGTGCAGCTCCGGCGGCTTGTTGCGGCTGACCACGGGCGCGAGGGTGCCGAGATAGGCGCGGATCGCCAGCGTGTCGTCCTTGGTCATCCGCGTGAAGTAGGGGTAGGGGAAGGCTGGATAGTAGAGCGAGCCGTCCGGCGCGGTGCCATAGCGCAAGGCGCGGGTGAAATCGGCGTCGGTCCAGGCGCCAATCCCGGTGTCGCGATCAGGCGTCAGGTTCGGCGCATAGATCGCACCGAAGGGCGTGTCGATGCGTTTTCCCCCCGCGAAGGGCTTGGCGGGATCGGCGGTGTGGCAGCCCGCGCAGTCGCCGGCCTCGACAAGCGTCTTGCCGTAGGCGATCAGCTCGGGCGACGGCTCGGCGGCGGGAGCGGCCTCCGCAACCGCACTGCACAACAGCGCAACAGCCAGAATCGTCCGCATGAGAAGCCTGCTCCTGCGACCATCGGTCGAATGCCCAATCATAGCGGCGTCATGTCGTTTCGCGACAGCGGGGGTATGGTGACACAAATTGAAAATCGCCAATGTCTTTCCGGCCACGAAATTGCGTTTTTTTCCCGTCGCCGCGGAAGGTCCAGATTTGTGATGCGCCGCGTTAAATATCCGACATAGAGTGGCAGAGGTGGTCGGCGTGCCCTACCTGAAAACAACGGGCAGGCAACGGCTTAGGCAGCCAAACGCTCAAAAGGGCGGAAGAGGACAAGAATGGGCATCAACCAGGGTCCGATCAGTCTCGATCAGAAATACACACAAGGGACCGGCCATATCTTCACGACGGGCATCCAGGCGCTAGTCCGTCTGCCCATGGCGCAGATCAGGCGCGACCGCGCCGCCGGCCTGAACACCGCGGGCTTCATCTCCGGCTACCGCGGCTCGCCGCTCGGCGGGTACGACCAGCAGCTTTTCGCCGCGCGAAAGCACCTCGAGCAGTACAACATCAAATTCCAGCCCGGCGTGAACGAGGACCTGGCGGCGACCGCCATCTGGGGCTCGCAGCAGCTCAACCTCTCGCCCGGGGCCAAATATGACGGCGTGGTCGGTATCTGGTACGGCAAGGGCCCAGGCGTCGACCGCTGCGGCGACGTCTTCCGCCACGGCAATGCCGCCGGCTCCGCCAAGAACGGCGGCGTGCTATGCCTTGCCGGCGACGACCACGGTGCCAAATCCTCCACCGTCCCGCATCAGTCCGACCACGCCTTTATCTCGGCGCTGATGCCTTATCTCTATCCTTCGAGCATCCACGAGATGATCGAGATGGGCCTGCTCGGCATCGCGATGTCGCGTTATTCCGGCTGCTGGGTCGGCATGAAGGTGATCACGGAGACGGTGGAGACCACCGCCGAGATCGACCTCACCGACGAGATGAAGCCCTTCATCATCCCCAGCGATTTCGAGCTGCCGCCCGGCGGCCTCAACCTGCGCTGGCCCGACGATCGCTTCGAGCAGGACCGGCGCCTGCAGGACTACAAGGGTTTTGCTGCGATCGCCTTCGCACGCGCCAACAAGGTCAACCGCGTCACCATGGATTCGCCGAACGCCCGTTTCGGCATCATGGCCTCGGGCAAGAGCTATGAGGACGTGCGGCAGGCGCTGCGCGAGCTCGGCATCACCGAAGAGATCGCCGCTAGAATCGGTCTTCGTCTTTACAAGATTGGCATGCCCTGGCCGCTGGAGCCGGAGGGCGTGCGCCAGTTCGCCGTTGGCTTGGAGGAGATCTTCATCGTCGAGGAACGGCGCGAGATCGTCGAGAACCAGGTCAAGCAGGAGCTGTTCAACTGGCGCGACGACGTCCGCCCGCGCATCGTCGGCAAGATGGACGAGCACGACAAGCGCTTCCTGACCTTCGCCGCCGAGCTCAGCGTCGCCTCGCTTGCGACCTCGCTGACCGAACGGCTGCTTCGACTTAATCTCAACCCCGAGATTGCCGAGATGCTCCGCGCCAAGGCCGACTGGTTCAACGGCCGGCAGGCGTCCCAGATGATCCCCACGGCGCCGGTTTCTCGCACCCCTTACTTCTGCTCCGGCTGCCCCCACAACACCTCCACGAAAGTCCCTGAGGGCAGCCGTGCGCTCGCCGGCATCGGCTGCCATTTCATGGCGCTGTGGATGGATCGCTCCACCGAGACCTTCACCCATATGGGCGGTGAGGGCGTGCCGTGGGTCGGTATCGCCCCCTTCACCAACGAGAACCACATATTCGCCAACCTCGGCGACGGCACCTATTTCCACTCGGGCATTCTCGCCATTCGACAGGCGATCGCCTCCAAGGCCAACATCACCTACAAGATCCTCTACAACGACGCCGTCGCCATGACCGGCGGCCAGCGCCATGACGGCGATCTCTCGCCGGAGAAGATCATGGCCCAGCTTCACGCCGAAGGCATCCGCGAGATCTATCTGGTCTCGGAAAACCCGGACGCCTATCCCGCCGACAGCATTGCGCCCGGCGTCAAGAAATATCACCGCGACGACTTGCAGAACGTCATGAAGATGTGCCGCGAGTACAAGGGCACCTCTGCGATCGTGTTCGTGCAGACCTGCGCCGCCGAAAAGCGCCGCCGCCGCAAGCGCGGCCTGATGGAGGATCCGGCGCGCCGTGTCATGATCAACCCGGCCGTCTGCGAAGGCTGCGGCGACTGCTCGGTGCAGTCGAACTGCATCTCGGTCGAGCCGCTGGAGACCGAGTTCGGCCGTAAGCGCGCCATCAACCAGTCCGCCTGCAACAAGGACTATTCCTGCCTCAAGGGATTCTGCCCGTCCTTCGTCACCGTGGATGGCGGCAAGCCGCGCCACCGCGCGCCGGCCGAGCTCGCCGATATTGGTGAGCTGCCCGAGCCGGCCTCGCGGCCGACGCTGGACAAGCCCTACAACATTGCCGTAGGTGGTGTCGGGGGCACCGGCGTGCTCACCATCGGCGCGCTGCTCGGCATGGCCGCCCATATCGAGGGCAAGGCCTCGATGATCCTCGACATGTCCGGCCTTGCGCAGAAGGGCGGCGCGGTGCTCAGCCACGTCCGCCTCTCGGATCATCCGGCCGAGGTGACGTGCTCGCGCATCGTCACCGGCACCGCCGATGTCGTGCTCGCTGCCGACGAGGTGGTCGCGGTCGCCAAGGACACGATCTCGCTGTGCGACACCAGCCGCACCCGCGGCATCATCAACAGCCACGTCATCCCCACCGCCGATTTCGTGCTCAACCGCGACTTCAACTTCCAGACCCGCAAGCTGACCGGCCTGCTGGAGACGGCGCTGCACAAGGATTCCGTGTTCTTCGATTTCACCAGGCCGGCCGAGCAACTGCTCGGCGATGCCATCGCCACCAACATGATGATGATGGGCTATGCCTATCAGAAGGGGCTGTTCCCGCTGTCGGCGGAAGCGATCGAGCAGGCCATCGAGGTCAACGGGGTCTCGATCAAGATGAACAAGGAAGCCTTCCGCCTCGGCCGCCTTGCCGTCGCGGACCCTGCGCGCCTCGCCGAGATGCTGAAGGGCACGGACGAGGTTGCCGCGCCCAAGACGCTGGACGCCATGACTCTCGATGAAGTCATCGAGCATCGCGCCAAGCATCTCACCGCCTATCAGAACGGCCGCCTGGCCAAGCGCTATCGCAAGCTGGTCGATCAGGTTCGCGATGCCGCGATCAAGGGCTATGGCGAAGCGCTGCCGCGCGCGGTCGCGATCAACTACGCAAAACTGCTCGCCTACAAGGATGAGTACGAGGTCGCGCGCCTGTTCTCTGACGGCGCTTTCGAGCAGCAGCTCCGCGACCAGTTCGAGGGCGACTACACGTTCAGCTTCAACCTCGCCCCGCCGATTTTGGCGTCCGGCGTCGATGCGCTGGGCCGCCCGAAGAAGCGCGCCTTCGGCCCGTGGATGCTGAAGGCGTTCCGCGTGCTCGCCAGGTTCAAATTCCTGCGCGGCACCCCCTTCGACATCTTCGGTCGCAGCGCCGACCGCAAGCTCGAGCGCGACCTGATCGCAGGCTACGAGAAGGACGTCGCCACCGTGCTCGGTCTGTTGTCGCCGGTCACGCACGACACAGCCGTCGAACTCCTCTCACTGCCCGGCCGCATCCGCGGCTACGGTCCGGTGAAGGAGAAGGCCGTGACCGACGCCAAGGCCCGCTACGCCCAGCTCGCCGCCGATCTGGCGAACCCGCCCCCGGCGCCGCGGCAGATCGCGGCGGAGTAGGGTGAGTCATGTAGGGTGGGCAAAGGCGCGCTTGCGCCGTGCCCACCATCTCTCTCGATCACGGAAAATGCGTGGGCACGCTGTCGCTTTGCCCACCCTACAATTTCCTCTTTGAAATCAACCCTCGTTCTACTGTGCATGGGGTTGTTTTCGAGAGTCCGGCTCCATTTCGTGTAAAACGAAAAGCGGCTTGTGCCGTCGGGCACACACGCCGCCCTCTCGCGAGGCGGAATATTTCCGCGCTTGCCAATCCGCCCGGTGCGGTTCAGAAAAAAGAGCCAATAAGAGACGCGAGCGGAGACCTCTGTTTTGACCATCAAGGGCAAGGCCTACATTGCCGGGATCTACGAACACCCGACCCGGCATGCGCCGGACAAATCCACCGCCCAGCTTCATGCCGAGGTCGCCAAGGGCGCGATCGAGGATGCCGGGATCAGCAAGGACGATGTCGACGGCTATTTCTGCGCGGGCGATGCGCCCGGCGGCGCCTGGCCGATGGTCGACTATCTCGGGCTGAACACCAAAAGGCTCCGCCATGTCGATTCCACCGAGACCGGCGGCTGCTCCTACATCATCCATCTCGGCCATGCCGCTGAAGCCATCGCGGCAGGCAAGTGCTCGATCGCGCTCATCACGCTCGCGGGCAAGCCGCGCACCGGCGCGATGCCGCCGCGCGCGGCCGGCGCGGAAGCCGATTTCGAGTCGGCTTACGGTGCGACCACACACAATGCCTATGGCATGTGTGCCATGCGCCATATGCACGACTATGGCACCACGAGCGAACAGCTCGCCTGGATCAAGGTCGCGGCCTCTCATCATGCGCAATACAATCCGCATGCGATGCTCAAGGACGTCGTCACCGTCGAGGACGTGCTGAATTCGCCGATGATCTCCGATCCGCTGCATCGCATGGATTGCTGCGTCGTCTCCGACGGCGGTGGCGCGTTGATCGTGACCACGCCTGAAATCGCCAGGAGCCTGAAGAAGCCGCTGGTGCGCCTGATCGGCCATGGCGAGGCGATGAAGGGTCCGCGGGGCGGCAAGGATCTCGATCTCACTTACTCCGCCGGTGTCTGGTCCGGCCCGCGCGCGTTCGAGGAGGCCGGCATCACGCCGAAGGACATCAAATACGCCTCGATCTATGACAGCTTCACCATCACGGTGTTGATGCAGCTCGAGGACCTCGGCTTCTGCAGGAAGGGCGAGGGCGGCAAGTTCGTTGCCGACGGCAATCTGATCTCGGGCGTCGGCAAGCTGCCGTTCAACACCGATGGCGGCGGCCTGTGCAGCAACCACCCCGTCAATCGCGGCGGCATGACCAAGATCATCGAGGCCGTCAGGCAGCTGCGCGGCGAGGCGCATCCGAAGGTGCAGGTTCCGAATTGCGATCTCGCCATCGCCCACGGCACCGGCGGCCTCTTGGGTGTTCGCCACGCCGCCTCGACGGCCATTCTGGAGCGCGTGTGATGAGCGAAGCGAGAAAATATCCAGCGCCGGTCACGAACCCCGAGACCGCTGCGTTCTGGGACGCGGCGAAATCGGGCAGGTTCATGATCAAGCGCTGCACGGCGTGCGGCGAAGCGCATTACTTCCCGCGCTCGATCTGCCCGTTCTGCTACTCCGACAAGACGGTGTGGGAGGAAGCCTCGGGCGAGGGCACGATCTACACCTACAGCCTGATGCGGAAATCTCCGACCGGTCCTTACGCCATCGGCTACGTCACGTTGAAGGAGGGGCCTTCCGTGCAGACCAATTTCGTCGACTGCGATCTCGAGAAGCTCAAGATCGGCCAGAAGGTGAAGGTGGTGTTCAAGCCAACGGACGGGGCGCCACTGCCGTTTTTTACGCCGGTGTAGGTCCTCATCCTGAGGAGCTTGGGAAGCAAGCGTCTCGAAGGAGGGCCATGACAAGAAGCGTTTCGGGCATCCTCATGGTTCGAGACGGCGCAACAGCGCCTCCTCACCACGAGGATGAGAACCACCGGGAGGAAACCAAAAAATGTCCGCCAGATACGAAGAACTCAAAGGCCTGAAAAACCTCGGCCAAAAATATGCCTACACTGACCGCGAGGTGATGCTCTACGCCTACGGCATCGGTCTCGGCGCCGACCCGATGGACGAGAACGAACTCGCCTTCGTCAACGAGGGCACGCTCACGCCGCGGCCGCTGAAGGTCGTACCGACCTTTGCCTCCGTCGCGGCCTGGGGCTCGGGCCCGGGCGAGATGAATCTCAACCGCGTGATGGTGGTTGACGGCGAGCGCGACATCACCTTCCACCAGCCGCTGCCGGTCGCCGCCAACATCACCGCCGATTCCTCCGTGCTCGAGGTCTACGACAAGGGCAAGGACAAGGGCGTCGTCATCAGCCACCAGACCGTGCTGAAGAACGAGAAGGGCGAGAAGCTCGCGACACTTGTCGCCTCGCGCTTCGCTCGCGGCGACGGCGGCTTCGGCGGGCCGAATCTCACCCAGCCCGATCCGCACAAGATCCCCTCGCGCGCGCCCGACAAGACCATCGACATCGCGACGCGCCCGGACCAGGCGCTGGTCTATCGTCTCTGCGGCGACCGCAATCCGCTGCACTCCGATCCCGAGTTTGCCAGGAAGGCCGGCTTCCCGCGCCCGATCCTGCACGGCATGTGCACCTACGGCATCACCTGCCGCGGCGTGCTGCAGACCTATGCCGACTACGATGCGTCAGCGTTCCGCCAGCACGTCGCGCGGTTTTCCTCGCCCGTCTATCCAGGCGAGACTGTCACCATGGACCTCTGGAAGGACGGCAACACGATCTCGTTCGAAGCCAAGGTGAAGTCGCGCGGGGTGACGGTGATCAAGAACGGCAAGACGGTGTTGGGTTAGGCCTCGCAGTCATTCCGGGGCGCGCGAAGCGCGAACCCGGAATCTCGCGCGTTACAACCTCTGGATTCCGGGTTCAGCGCTGCGCGCTGCCCCGGAATGACAATAATAAACAGGGAGAAGCCACCATGGGACTACTCGACGGCAAGGTTGCGCTGATCACCGGCGCGGGCGGAGGGCTCGGTGAGGCCTACGCAAAGCTGTTCGCGCGGGAAGGGGCCTCGGTCGTGGTCAACGATCTCGGCGGGCCCCGCGACGGCTCCGGTGCCGATAAGTCCATGGCGCAGCAGGTGGTGGACGCGATCAAGGCCGAGGGCGGCAAGGCGGTCGCCAACGGCGCCGACATCTCCACCATGGAGGGCGGCCAGTCGGTGTTCGACGACGCCATCAGGCATTTCGGCCGCGCCGACATCCTCGTCAACAATGCCGGCATTTTGCGCGACCAGACCTTTCACAAGGCCAGTGAGGCCGACTGGGACAAGGTCATCAAGGTGCATTTGAAAGGCACCTTCTGTTGCACCATGCCGGTGTTTCGCTGGATGCGGGAAAATGGCGGCGGCGTCATCGTCAACACCTCCTCGACCTCGGGCCTGATCGGCAATTTCGGTCAGACCAATTACGGGGCCGCCAAGGGCGGCATCTGGGGCCTGTCCAACGTGCTGGCGATCGAGGGTCGCAAGTACAACATCCGGATCTGGACGCTGGCGCCGGGCGCCCTGACCCGCATGACCGCAGACCTGCCCCGCTATAAGGAGAACCCAGGTGCAGCGCTGGGGCCGGACGGCATCGCGCCGGCCGTGCTATACATGGTCAGCGATTTGTCGGGCGACCAGACCGGCAAGGTGCTGGGCGTGTCCGGGCCCCGCGGCGTGCGCGAAATGCGGATGATGGAGATGGAAGGCTGGAAGCCGCCGCATACGGGCTGGAATGCCCAGGACATCGTTGCGCATGCCAAGGAGATCTTCTTCTCGGAGGAGCAGATCAAGATGGGCGCGCGGCGGTTTTAGCCATGGTCGTCCCGGGGCGCGCAACGCGCGAACCCGGGACCTCGAGATTCCGGGTTCGATGCTGACGCATCGCCCCGGAATGACGAACAAAGGGAATATTGACTTATGAAACTCACCGCCGACGCCAAGGGCACTTTCGCAATCGCGCCGACGCCGTTCCACGACGACGGCCGGATCGACGAGCGCTCGATCGACCGCCTGACCGATTTCTACGAGGAGGTCGGCTGCGACGGCGTCACGGTGCTTGGCATCCTCGGCGAGGCCCCGAAGCTCGATGCCGCCGAGGCCGAGCAGGTCGCGGTGCGCTACGTCAAGCGCGCCAGGAAGATGCAGGTGATCGTCGGCGTCTCCGCGCCGGGCTTTGCCACCATGCGCTCGCTGGCCAGGGCCTCGATGGACGCAGGCGCGGCCGGCGTCATGATCGCGCCGCCGCCCTCACTTCGCACCGACGATCAGATCGTGGGCTATTTCAAGCAGGCGGCCGAGGCGATCGGCCCCGATGTGCCCTGGGTGCTCCAGGACTATCCTTTGACGCTCACTGTGGTGTTTACGCCCGCCGTGATCCGCAAGATCGTCATGGACAATCCGAACTGCGTGATGCTCAAGCACGAGGACTGGCCGGGCCTGGAAAAGATCACGACCCTGCGCGGCTTCCAGAAGGACGGCTCGCTCCGTCCGCTCTCGATCCTCTGCGGCAATGGCGGCACGTTCCTCGACTTTGAAATGGAGCGCGGCGCCGACGGTGCCATGACCGGCTATGCGTTCCCCGAGCTTCTGATCGACGTCGTCAACCTCTCCAAGGCCGGCAAGCGCGATGCCGCGCATGACATCTTCGACGCGCATTTGCCGCTGATCCGCTACGAGCAGCAGCCCGGCGTCGGCCTGACCGTGCGCAAATACGTGCTGCAGAAGCGCGGCATCATCGCCTCCAGCGCACAGCGCAAGCCGGGCGCGACGATGACGGCGACCGCGAAAGCGGAAGTCGACTATCTCTTGTCGCGCGTCGCCCGTTTCGACAAGCGCGCCAATCTCGGCCCGCAATCCAGCGCGGCAGGTTAGTTGAATGTCCGAGACATCAGCATCACGCCCGGCTTCGACAATCCTCCTGCTGCGTGATGGCGCCAAGGAGGTCGAAATCTTCATGATGGTCCGCCATCATCAGATCGAGTTCAACTCGGGCGCGCTGGTGTTTCCGGGCGGCAGCGTCGATGCGGGCGATCAGGAAATCGTTGCCCGCGCCGATCTTTATTCGGGCGGCGAGGGCTTAAGCGAAGCTGACCGCGGTTTTCGTATCGCCGCGATCCGCGAGACGTTTGAGGAGAGCGGCATCCTGCTGGCACGGTCGAAAGGCTCGAACAGGCCTATCGATGCCAAACGCGCCGGCGAGATCGCCGAGGCGCATCGCGTCGCGCTGAACGAGCACAAGATCAGCTTCCTGAAAATCCTCGAGGATAACGGCCTTCAGCTCGCGCTCGACACGCTCGTGCCTTACGCGCACTGGATCACGCCGGAGGGCATGCCCAAGCGTTTCGACACCTGGTTTTTTCTCGCGGCTGCACCGCCCGACCAGCTCGGCGCGCATGACGGGCGGGAGTCGACTGACTCGATCTGGCTGTCAGCCCGCGAGGCGGTGGAGGGCGGTCAGAGCGGCCGCTTCAAGCTGCCGTTCCCGACCACGCGAAATCTGATTCGGCTGGCGAAGCAGCCAACCGTAAGTGCTGCGCTCGATCATGCCAAGGGGATGTCGATCGTCACGGTGATGCCGGTAATGACGAAAACCGAAAGCGGGCGGCAGCTCCGCATCCCCCGCGAGGCCGGCTATGACGGCGAGGTGTTCGAGGTCGGCGCGGTCGGCTAGAACACTTCGATACCGAACGAAGTATTGGCGACCATCGATGAGCTAGGTTCCGTCCATCGCGAATGGATGGGATGGATCAGATGGATGCCAGGCAGGACACCAATATCGCCGTCGAGCTGGCGCTGCTGGTCGCGCTCGCAACCCTCTGGGGCGGCTCCTACACCTTCATCAAGCTCGGCGTCGCCACCATCCCTGCGGTCACGCTGATCGCCGCGCGCACGACGGTTGCGGGCCTGTTACTGCTCGCGGTCATGTGGGCGAGGGGCATCAGCATGCCTGCGGATGCCGCGACCTGGCAGCGCTTCGCGTTCCAGGCCGTGCTCAACAGCGTCATTCCATGGACCCTGATCGCCTGGGGCGAACGCCATGTCGATGCCGCGCTCGCCACCATCCTCAATTCGGCCGGGCCCATCTTCACCTTCCTGCTCACCGCGATCATCACCCGCCATGAGGCAACGACGCCGCGAAAGCTGTTCGGCGTGGTCGCGGGCATGGCCGGCATCCTGCTGATCGTCGGCGTCGGTGCGTTCCGCGAGATCGGGCGCAGCCTCGTTGCGGAGGCGGCAATCGTCGCCGCCACCATCTGCTACGCCTGCGCCGCGATCTTCGGCCGCAGCTTCAAGGGCCTCGATCCCATGGCGCCCGCCGCCGGCTCGCTGCTGGCGGGCGCGGCCGTGCTGATCCCGGCTTCGCTCCTGCTCGAGCAGCCCTGGACGCTGTCGCCGTCGCTAAGCTCCGTCCTCGCGCTGCTCGCGCTCGCGGTATTCTCGACCGCAGCCGCCTTCGCGATCTATTTCCGCTCAGGCTTACCTGCGCGTCCCCATCGGAGTGGCCATCAGCGTCGCCTTCCTCGGCGAGACCCTGAGCCGGACCGCATGGATTGGCCTCGCCTGCGTCGTCCTCGGTGTCGCCGCCATGACGATCCCGGGGCGGCGGGCGGCCGTCGCTAAACCATCATGAAGAACAGCCCCTTCCGGCCCGTGGAGGCATGTTCCCCCGGAGGGGCGATACAGCGTATATTAGGGGCGTATGGAGTCCGGTTCCGCCCCAATGTCCGCCGAAACGCCACCGAATCCGCCGCCGAAGCGATCATTTTCGCTATCGATCGGCCAGATGACGTATGGCAGCTTCATCCTGGTGCTGGCGGTGATCATCGTCACCTCGACTGCGAGCGTGATCGCGATCCGGCACATCGATGCCACCTTCGCCGAACTCCAGCGGCTGCAAAGCGTCGGCGATCTCGCCGAAGACATCGACCGCCGCATGAACGATTTGCGGCTCGCCGCGCGTGACTTCGTCACCGATCCCGGCGCCGGCATCCAGTTCAAGCAGGTCGGCGGGGCCGCATCGACGCTGAGCGACATCCTCAAGAAGACCCGGATCGAGCTCGCGCCCGAGCAGCAGGACATGATCGACGGCGTCTCCGAGCGGCTCGCGACCTATCGCAGCGGGCTGGATCGGATATCGACCCTGATCGATCGCCGCGCGCAACTGCTTGCCGGGCTGCCCCCGCTGCGCGACCAGTTCGACGCGGCGGTCTCCGAAAGCGGGGACCGTGATCTCGCCGCGCGCCTGTCGGAAGCCCAGAGCCGGATCGCGCTTGGGCTGCTCGCGCGCAATCCCTCGGCGGCCGAACAGGCCGCCCAGGGCATGCGGACGATGAACATTGCCGATGGCAAATTGAAGACGGCGGTGAACAATTACGCCGATGCCATCATCGCTGTCGCCGTGCGCGAACGGCAGATCGCCGATATCGACCGCGAGGTGCTGGGCACCGAGGGCCGGCTGATCGGCCGGGTCACCGAATTGCTGCGCGACGTCAGCGACCGCCGTGGCCATGTGCTGTCGCGCGACTTTGCCCGGACGCTGGCGGAGGCCCGCTGGCAGAGCATCGTGCTAGGCAGTATGGGCGTCTTGATCGGTATCCTCGCCGCCGTCCTCGTGGTGGGGCGCACGGTGCGGCCGCTGGCGCAGATCGCGCGCTCCATCCGCGCGCTTGCGGCTGGCGTGAAGGATACGTCGATCCCGTCGGCCGATCTCAACAACGAGATTGGCGATATCGCACGCGCGGCCGAAGTGTTCCGCCGTGCGCTGGAGGAGGCCGATACGGCCCGCGAAGCGGCGGTGCGCGCGCTCACCGAGCAGCGGCTGGCCGAAGAGAGCTACCGAAAACTGTTCGAGGGCTCGGTCGACGGCATCTACGTGACGACGCCGGCAGGCGATCTTCTCAACGCCAATCCGGCGCTGGCGCGGATGATGGGCTATGACAGTCCGCAGCACCTGATCGACAGCATCAACGACATCGCCCACACCATCTATGTCCATCCCGAGGCGCGCGCGGAATATCAACGGTTGATGCATCGCGACGGCATGGTGCGCGAGTTCGAGTATCAGGTGCGCCAGCGCAGCGGCGACATCCTCTGGCTTTCCGACAGCGCAACCGGCGTGCGGGACGAGCAGGGCACGATCGTCCGCTACGAGGGCACGCTGCGCGACATCACCGACCAGAAGCGGGCGGAAGATGCCATCGCCGAAGGCCGGCGCCTGTTGCAGCAGGTCATCGACACCGTGCCCGCGGTCATCAACGTCAAGGACCGCAATCTCCGCTACGTGCTGATGAACCGCTACATGGCCGGCATCTTCGGCATCGAGCCCGGTGATGCGCTCGGCCGCACCACCGCGGACCTGATGTCGCGCTATGGCGCTGCCAAGACCGACGAGAACGACAAGCGAGTGCTGAGCCAGCGCAAGGGGCTCGGATTCTACGAGGAGGAATACAAGGACGCCTCCGGCAACATGCGGCAATGGCTGGTCAACAAGCTGCCGCTGCTCGATGCCGAGGGCGAGATCGAGCGGATCGTCACCGTGGCGCTCGACATCGGCGAACGCAAGCGCGGCGAGCAGGAGATGCGCAAGGCCAAGGACGCCGCCGAAACCGCCTTGCGCAATCTGCGCGAGACCCAGGCCTCGCTGATCGAGGCGGAGAAGCTCGCCGCCCTCGGACGCCTGGTCGCCGGCGTCGCGCACGAGGTCAACAATCCCGTCGGCATCAGCCTGACGGTCGCCTCTGCGCTCGAGCGCAAGACCGCCATGTTCAGCGCCGAGGTCGAGCGCGGCGAGCTTCGCCGCTCGACGCTCAACGACTATCTCAACACCAGTCGCGATGCGTCCTCGCAGCTCGTCTCCAATCTGAATCGTGCGGCCGAGCTGATCCAGTCATTCAAGCAGGTCGCGGCCGATCGCAATTATTCAGACCAGCGCACCTTCGACCTCGCCGACCTCACCGAGCAGGTGGTGATGAGCCTGCGCCCGGGCCTGCGCAAGCAGAACCTGACGCTCAACGTTGAGTGCCAGCCCAATCTGACCATGAACAGCTATCCCGGCCCGTACGGCCAGGTGCTGACCAATCTGTTCCTGAATTCGGTGGCGCACGCTTTCCCCGACGGACGTCCCGGGATCATCGACATCCAGGTGCGCGAGTCCGGCAAGGACAATGTGGAGGTCATCGTCTCCGACAATGGCTGTGGCATGAGCCTCGATGTGCGGCGCCGCGCCTTCGATCCGTTTTTCACCACGCGGCGCGACCAGGGCGGTACCGGTCTCGGATTGCACATCGTCTACAGCATCGTTACCAACCGGCTCGGCGGCCGGCTCGATCTCGATTCCGAGCCTGGCGGCGGCACGCGCATCCAGATGATCTTGCCGCGCGTCGCACCACTGGAGCAGGCCGCAGAATAGTACGCGCGAGAGGCTTTCCCGTTCCGATGGAATCGGAATGGGGCTCTAGATTCTTGTTTTGACGCGTTTTCTTGACGCGAACCGGTATCCACTTCGCTCGAAAACGCTTTAATCGACGTCGACGAGCTTGTGCAGGGTCGCGCCGAAAATCAGGCTGGCCTTGCCGACCAGCGCCGTTCCCGTCATCTCCGCACGAGTATCGGTGTAGGTCCCGCTGACGCCGATGCCAACAGGGGCAGGGCCACCGAACAGCGGATTGTCATCGCCGCGCGGCGTGGTGTGTCGTTGCACCAGCACCTCGCCCTTGAACGTGTGGTCGTCCTTCACCACGTAGCGGCCGGTGTAATAAAGGTAGGCATCGCCGCCAAGGATCTTGCCGTCGCGAAAAAGAATCACGCCGCTGCCTTTCCCGACTCGACCATCGAGCAGGCTCACGTGAATCGAATAGAGGCCGTTCTTCATAACGTCCCATCGGCCGGCCACCATCGCCCAATGGCGTCACCGGTGAAGCTTTTATGCCAAAGCGCAACCCCTCGCGCAACGCGGCAATTTTGCCGGCGGTGTCCTGTGCCGGCATGCGACCCGTAGTCGTCCCGGCTTGTCTGTAATGCAGATATGACGGTCTGATCATGCAGCGAGGCCAGTCGTTGCGAATCAGAGTTGGCCCGCGAAATGCATAACCATTGTTGCACTGGCCGCGGGGTGCTGGAGCAAGACGAACGTGAGCAACTGGATCAATTCCGGCGGCGAAGAGCCGCGTCTGTACGATGTGCGTCCTACGATTTGTGAAATAAAACGACGGCGGATCGGCCGTTCCACACCATGGCGAAGCGCGGCAAGTGTGGCTTGCGCGCTGGCGCTGATTGCCCCGCTCGGGCACGCGCGCGACCGCGGCCAGTTCGTCAACACCAGTACCGAGCTGAAGGCCTGGTTCGACAGCTTACGCAGCGGCAAGGGACCATGCTGCTCCGATGCAGACGGCTCGGCGATATCGGATTCCGATTGGGAGAGCAAGGACGGGCACTATCGTGTGCGCATCCCGCGCCTCGGCTACGTCATCGAAGGCAAGCAGCAAGAGCTGGTCTGGGTTGATGTGCCCGAGGAGGCCGTGATCTCGGAGCCCAATCGGGTTGGACGAACCATGGTGTGGCCGATCTATGGCTATATGGGCGTCACCATTCGCTGCTTTATGCCCGGTAGCATGACCTAGCTGGCCGGGCAGCGCCTCGCCCGCCGCGTCAGGTATATTTCTTGTCGCGCTCGAGCAGCTCGACGGAGATGCCTTCGGGACCACGGATGAAGCAGATGCGCACGCCGGGCCGAATCGTGGTCGGCTCGCGCGTGAACGTCACGCCCTTGGCCTTGATTTCGGCAGCGACGGCGTCGATGTCCTTCACGGTGAGACCGAAATGGTCGAGGCCCTGATGCGGATGTTGAGGCGGCGGGTTGACGGCGCTGTCACCTTCCAGCGGCGCGATGAAGATCCTTGCGCCGCCGAGATTGACGTCGATTCGTCCCGGTGCGCGCACGATCTCGCCGCCGAGGATATCGCGCAGCCAGGCGGCGGTCGCTTCCGGATCGGGACTGCGCAGATGGACGTGATCCCAGGTGACGGCGAAAGGCATTTCAATTCCTCCCGATAAGGCCTTCGATGTTGCAGCGCATGTTAGCGATCCCCATCGACGATCGCCACTATGGCTCCGCCCTGAGATTTGCCACAGCGGCGGGAACCTCAATTCGTCTCGCGGATTAAACGAGGAGCGAGCAACGCATCCATGAAATCAAGGCTTGGCCGGATCGGACTGGGACCTTTCGTCGGGAACGGCGAGGAGCGGCAACGGGTCCAGGCGGCCACCAGCATTTGGTTGAAACGAGGCCTATTGTGGCTGCTGGCCGTGAGCGTGGTCGGCGCTTCCGTCTGGCTGTTGATGCCTCCCTCCGAAGGCAATGTCGTCCAAACCGAACCCGTGAAATTGGCACTGGCAAGTGACGATTCTGCTTCGCCAATTTCAGCCTCAGATACCTCGGCTCTGGAAGCCGCCGGGCTCGACCGGATGAAGATCTCGTCGCAGACCTGGCGTCGCGGCGGGCTCGGCTCGAAGGCGCTGGTGACGTTCACCGTGCGAAATGGCAACGACTATGCCGTAAAGGATCTCGAGATCGTCTGTGCGTTCATGCGGCGCGACGGCAGCCACCTGACCGACCGCAGCCGCGTTCTGGCGGATACGGTCAACATGAAGAGCCGCAAGACTTTTGCGCGCGTTCCCGTTGGATTCGTCAACGTGAACGCCGATCAGGCGAAGTGTTCGCTGGTGACGGCGCGGCGGGCCTGAGGGGCCATTCCGCTAGCGGAAAAGTTACCGTCCTTGCCCCTTGGCCAAAAATCTTGGCGTTGCCAATTGAACCTAAGGCTGGGAGCAGGAACCAATTAGAGGATCGCCGGTTAAGGCGATGGGCCCACGCGGGGATGCGGGGCGGAGCGCGGTCAATGCCCATCTTTCGGTATTTCATGTTCGTCGGTGGAGCGCTGCTCGCATTGTTGTTTGCGGCAGATTTCGTTTGGCCGATAGCGCCGATTGCCCAAACCGTCGGCGTCGCGAGCTACGACCAGCCGCTGATCCGGATCCGGTCCGATCGCCATTTGCCTGACCGGGTCGTGCTCGACACCAACCAACCTACCGTTGCCGCGCCGGTGGTGAAGACGGCTTCCGCCGCGGCGCCACAGCCGACCGCGCAGGCAGACGTGACGGCTGACATGTCGGCCAAGGCACGGGTGCGCGAGACATTCGCTCAGCTCACGCCAGCCGATGCGGCTGCGGCCAAGAAGGCTGACGCCAATCCGCAAGCTCAGGTTGCCCAGGCCCAGACGCCACAGGCGCCGGCGCACCCGAGGCGCAAGGTCGTCCGGGCGCGTCCGATGCCGCAGCGTGGCCAGCCGATGATGCTGGTGGCGCAGCAGCCGCATTTCGGTCTGTTCAACACCACTTGGTGAGAGCGCTTTTGACCCGTCTCGAAACGGGGCGGGAGGGCTTTTTATTGTCCGGCCTCTCTGCTAATTCGAACCGAACCGAACGTCGTCGCTGTGCTGGCCAGCCAGCATACGACCGCGGCGCTTCGGCTGGTGGCCCAATATCCGGGGTCAGGCGCTCGTAGCTCAGCTGGATAGAGCATCGGATTTCGATTCCGAGGGTCGGAGGTTCGAATCCTTCCGAGCGCGCCAGGCCAAGGTTGTGTCCAGCCCGGAGACATAGGTCACGTTTCGTACCTAAGACATGGGTGACAACCTTGGGCCGAACGGGTTGTCGAGGGGTTGCAGGGTTTTCTGCTCCACAACGTGACAATAAAATGAACGTCGATATGCGGCCATCCATGGCGAAACATGGCGATTCAGTAAATCGGATTTCCGGCCGTCGTATTGCGGACGTCATGCCGCCATCGATGTCACCGTCAACGGTCGCGGCTCATCGGCTGACCGGTGGTAAGGTCGATGAAATGGAGCCTTGTACAGGCGGGGCAGTTGAAGGATTCAAAGCTCCGGCCCTCGTGCTCCTGCCGCCTTTCGAGATGGGTTTGCACATTCATGCCCGTCTGTGGGCATCGGAAAACAATCAAATCAGCCATCGAAACAGAATGACAGCACGCCAAATTTTATCTTTGATCTAGATCAGTTTTGGAATTGCGCGAGCCTGATCGGCCGTGGCAGGCCCGCTATCTCGCAAAGCGAGGGGGCCCAGAGGGCCCCTGCAAATCTCACCAGCGGCGATAGCCGTAATAGCCATAATAACGCGGGCCGTAATAGCGCGGCGGCCCATAATATCCATATCCGGGCCCGTAACCGTAATAGACGTTCGGCCGCCACCAGCAGCGTCCCCAGGCGTTGCAGACCATGCGGACCTGCTCGACGTCAGAGACCTGAGCGGTCGCAGGCGCCGGCGCAACCGGCATGGCCGACGCCGTCGACGATGCCGCAAGAGCACCGAACAGGGACGCGGCGACGAGGCCGATCTTGAGATTCATGATGTATTCCTCCGTTTACGCAACGAAGGATATCGAAGTTGTTCTGATTAAATTGTGGCGGAGCCGAAATGTAATGCTGATGAACAAATCTTCCGCTCTTCCGTCGTAGGCCAGACCATCACTTGCCGGGCCAGCTCTTCGATCATCGCCACCCTCGTTGATCCTGCGCAATTCGTCGGTGCGCCTTCGTGCCTAATCTTGCAATGGTGGCCGTCCTTCGCCGAATTCGAAGAATAGGCGCACAGGTGGTTTGGAGCAGTGCAATGAACAAGATGAGGATCGACAAGGGCGACTGGCTCGTCGTGTGCGACGGACGCAAGGCGCTCATCCTGGAAAATCTCGGTGACGAGATGTTTCCGAACCTTCACACCAGGGAGGTTCGCGAGCAGGACAACCCATCCACGGCCGCGCAAGGGACCGACGCGCCTGGCAGGTTCCATGCATCCGTCGGCGGTGCCCGCAGCTCGGCGGAGCAGACCGATTGGCACGACGAGGCCGAACGCACATTCCTGCGCAGTCTGGCTGAGCGGCTGGATACCGCGCTCAGCACCGGGGAGACCTCAGGCCTGACCATGGTGGCCTCACCGCGCGCGCTGGGCATGATCCGGACCGATTATTCGGATGCTGTGCGCAGGGCGCTTCGCGGCGAGGTCGGCAAGGACCTCGTCAAGTTGCCGGTCTATGAGATCGAGAAGCAGTTGCTGCTGTCGGGGGCGGTCGGATAGGGACTGCCCGCCGGGAGAGGACGCTCGCGGCGCCCCTCAGTAGCAGGGGTGCCGGCGGCGGTCCTGACCGACATAGCCAGCCGCGCTCTGGTAGCAGTGATTGGTCGACGGGCCGTCATAGTAGGCAAAGGTGCCCGAGGTGATTCCCGGGCCATAATTGTGCAGATAGCTGATCGGGTAGGGCAGCGGATTGGCGTGATAGCGATGGTACCGGTGGTGCACCCGCGCCTCCGCGTAGCCAGGGGCAAGGACTGCCGCCGACAGGGCAGCAAAAGCGGCTACAAGGGCCAACTTGCTCATCTCGATTCTCCGGAACCCGCAAATAAGTCTGTCATCTATAGCCATTTCGGGCCGCCGGGGCACCCGTCTGGAGCCTGGAAATCGGGACAAATCCGGCAGATTCCTCGACGGGTGTGACAGAATTGCCGGACCCAGGGGCGAACGCTGCCCATTTTTGGCCTTTTCGGGATGCTTAACGAATTCCCCACACAAGTATGGCCAAAGAGAATCCGGCTAAAGAATTCTCGCGCCGGCTCCTTTGGGGTTTTGTCTGGGGTGCTCTTCGGGGCCGGTACGTTTCCTTGCAAGGTTTTCGTCGTCAAGCTGCCATGCGCATCACGCTCCTCAGCCTGCTGTTGCTCTTCGTCGCTGCCGCTACTCCCGCGCGGGCCCAGCTGCATATCACCCGCGACCACGGCGGCTATGTCGAGGAGTACAAGGCCAAATACAAGCGCGTCCGCGACACCGGCGAGCGCGTGATCATCGATGGCATCTGCAATTCGGCGTGCACGCTGGTTCTCGGCATCGTGCCGCTGAACAAGATCTGCGTGACGCCCAAGGCGAGCCTCGGCTTCCACCAGGCCTACTACGACAAGGCCTTCACCTTCGGCATCAAGGTCACCAGTGCGGAAGGGACGTCCGACCTGATGTCCTACTATCCGGATACGGTGAAAGACTGGATCCGCCGCAATGGCGGGCTCACCACCGACATGAAGAAGATCAAGAACGGGGTCGAACTCTGGAAGATCATCGATCCCTGTCCGGAAGAATGGTGAGCGGCTGATCTGAGCCGCCGCGTCCATCGCAGCGCAGCATCAGAAATTCGCATTGCCGCACGACCGCTCCCTCGGGCAATGAGAGGGCAATGAATCATAACCAAGATCATCTCGCTGCCCGCACAGCGCCGGTGCTGTTCGTCCTGCTCTGGAGCACCGGCTTTATCGCCACCAAATACGTCGTCGACAACGCCGATCCCTTCACCTACCTCGCCATCCGCATGGCGGTGGTGGTCGGCCTGATGGCAATCATCGCAGGCATCGCCCGACCGAAATGGCCTGATCGCGCAGGGATAGCGCACAGCGCCGTCGCCGGCATCCTCGTCCACGGCTTCTATCTCGGCGGCACCGCGATTGCGATCGCGCATTCGATTCCGGCGGGGCTCTCCGCGCTCATCCCGGGGCTGCAGCCGATCCTGACCTCGACGATCGCCAACCGCTGGCTGGGCGAGAAGGTGACCCCGGTGCAATGGGCGGGCCTCGTGCTCGGCCTCGGCGGCGTCGGGCTGATCCTGCACAACCGCCCGATGTCCGGCGAAGCCGGGCTGGGCTGGCTCGCCTCGGTGGTCTCGCTGATCAGCATCACGCTTGGCACGCTCTACCAGCGCCGCTACTGCAACCACATCGACTGGCGCGCCGGCAATCTCGTGCAGTACGTGGCGGTGACGATCTTCTTCACGCTCGCCGCCTTTCTGTTCGAGGATCGGGTCGTGCACTGGACACGGGAGTTCGTGCTCGCATTGGCCTGGCTTGCGGTCGCGCTCTCGATCGGATCGATCGGCCTGTTGTACTGGCTGATCCGCCACGCTGCAGCGACATCGGTCGCGAGCCTGTTCTACCTGGTGCCAGCCGTGACTTCGCTGATGGCCTATCTGCTATTCGGCGAGAAGCTCGACGCGCTGGCGATCGCCGGCATGGCGATGTGCGCGGCTGCGGTGTTCGTGGTCAACCGCCGCTTCGGCGCGTAGGCGGGCTTGCCGGAATACATCCCTGACGTGCAAGGTCAATCATGTTAGGCTGACCGTATTTCAGCGGCCCGCGCCCACGGTGATTTCCATGAAGACGGCAAAACGCGCATTGCTCGGCAGGTCCCTGAAGCCGGTCAGGATTGCCTGCATCAACTATGCCCGGGAGTCGATTGGCGACGGCGATATGAGGCTGCTCACCGCGGCACTGCAAAAGTGTTACGACAAGCATTTCCTGCCGGTGTGGGGCTATCCGGTCGACCTCTATGTCACGCGCAAGCCGAAGGCCACCGATTGGCAATTGGTCTATTTCGACGATGCCCTGCACAAGAATATGCTCGGACGCCACGAGTTGACCTATCGCGGCCAACCGATCTCGAAGATCTTCGTCAAAGCGCTGGATGGCGAGGCGGTCAGCGTGGCGGCCTCGCACGAACTGTTTGAGATGGTGCTCGATCCCATGGCCAATCTCTGGGCCGACCAAAATCGGAACACCCAATACGCCTATGAAGTCTGCGACGCCGTGGAGGAAGACACCTTCAAGGTCGACGGTTTGCCGATGTCGAACTTCGTCTATCCGTCCTGGTTCGAGCCGTTCAGGCATCCCCGCGGCACCAAGTTCGACCACAAGGGAACGCTGAAAGCGCCGTTCTCGATGGCCGAGGGCGGCTACGTTATCAAGAAGGTCAACGGACGGAAGGTGATCAGGGCGTTCGGCTCACCTGCGAAGCGGCGACGCTTCGCGAAAGAGGACCGGCGGGGCCATCGCAGCGAGTTTCGCGATCCGAAGGGCCAGCATCACCCGGGGCGGCGCGCCGCCAAGCGGCGAGGGTAGGAGGGGCCTCCGGACGCGCCCAAACCCGGAGACCCACTTTGCGCTGTGATCAGCGCTTGGCCTTCTTGGCCTTCTTTTTCGACTTGGTGGCTTTCTTCCCAGATTTCTTGGCAGCCTTTTTCGCAGACTTCTTGGCTGCTTTCTTCGAAGACTTCTTTGCAGCCTTCTTTGCAGCCTTCTTGGCTTTCTTCTTCGAAGCCTTCTTGGGCGCGGCTTTCTTCGCGACCTTCTTCACCTTCTTGACGGCGGTGACGGCGGCGTCCTTGGTTGCCTCCACGGCGGTGGTCATCGTCTCCATCACCTGCGCGGTGATCGGCTTGTCGTCGTCCATATCGTGTCCCCCACGGTTTGCATGGAACGATGACGATAGCGGGTTTCACGATTGTGTCAAAGCAACGCTCAACCTTTGCGGATCTTTGCGTAGGCGGCGAGCGCTCGCTCGCGTCCCCTGGCATGATCGATGAGCGGTTGTGGATAGGTCTTTCCGAGCGTAACGCCTGCGCTCGCAAGCTCAATTGGTGTGGCCTGCCACGGTTGATGGATCAGCTTTGCCGGCATGTCCTTCAGCTCCGGCAGCCAGCGCCGGACGTAGGCTCCCTCACGATCGAACTTCTCACCCTGGAGCACCGGATTGAACACGCGGAAATAAGGTGCGGCATCGGCGCCGCAGCCGACGACCCATTGCCAATTGGCCGGATTGCTGCCGGCGTCCGCGTCGACCAGCGTGTCCCAGAACCAGGCTTCGCCATCGCGCCAATCGATCAGCAGGTGCTTGACCAGGAACGATGCGACCACCATCCGGACCCGGTTGTGCATCACGCCGGTGTGCCAGAGCTCGCGCATGCCGGCATCGACGATGGGGTAGCCGGTGCGGCCGCGCTGCCAGGCGGTGAGCGCCTTCTTGTCAGCCTTCCAGGGGAAGTCGTCGAAGTTGGTTTGGAGGTTCTCGGTGGCGAGATTCGGATGGTCGTGGAGCAGGTGGCGGCAGAACTCGCGCCAACCCAGCTCACTCAGGAACTTGTCGATGCCTGAGCCAAGCCCCGGATTCGCCGCCGCGGCGAAGCGGGCCGCGTGCCAGATTTGGCGCGGGCTAAGCTCGCCAAACCGCAAATGCGGTGACAGGCCCGAGGTGCTCTGGCGATCGGGGCGGTCGCGGTCGCCGGCATAAGTGTGCACCGTGTGCTTGAGGAAGTCGCGCAGACGCGCCCGGGCTGATGCCTCGCCCGGCGTCCAGCTCTCGCGCAGGCCACCGGCCCAGTCGGGCTTGCTTGGCTCGAGCTGCCAGCTCTCCAGTCTGTCGCTCGCGATCTTCGGACCCGGGCGCAGCTCCTTCGGTGCGGGCAGCGGCTTGGGTGGGTCGCCGAGCGACAGCACCCGCCGCCAGAATGGCGTGAACACGCGCAAGCCCCGGCCTTCCTTGTTGCGGATCGCCGACGGCTGGACCAGCAAGTCGCCGGGAAAACTTTGCGAGTCCACGCCGAGCCTAGCCAGCGCTGTTTCGAGCTGTTTCTCGACGAGCTGATGCGGGGCCTGAGCGATCTCATTCCAATGTACGGCGCCTGCGCCAGTCTCCCGCGCCACTTCGGGAATCACCGAGGCCGCCGATCCCTTGCGCAGGACCAGCGATCCGCCGTGCGCTGCAATGTCGGCGCCGAGCGCGCGCAGCGATTGGGCCAGCCACCAGCGCGCCGCGCCGCCAAGGGCCCGTCCGGCCCCTTCGTCGAGCACATAAAGGCAAATCACGGGCGCGCCGGATCTGGCGGCGGCGTGCAGGGCGGGGTGATCGGACAGTCGAAGGTCGTCGCGGAGCCAGACGATGGCAGGCGGGGGGCTTGGCGGGGGCAGGTGCGTCCTCGTTTACGCTTTGGAAAGTATGCCGCGGGAGGTGGTGTGAACCAGCGTTAATGGGGCCGTAAGCGGATTGCATCAATATGCAGGAATTCCGGGGGTGGTTCCATTCATGACCAACTCGTTAACGCTGAAGTTCTTGCCTCGGTTCAAGCTGGGGACCAAGGCTGTCCTGTGCGCCGTCCTGCTGATTGCGATGAATACCGCATTGGTGGTCGGCGCCGGCTACTGGTCTCTTACCTCCGCCTTCAACGATCGCGCGCTGCGCGACATCGAGGTCAGCCTGCGCACGCTGGCGCTGGCCTTCGCCGAGGTCGTTCCTGACGCCAGGATCACCATGCGCGATGGTGCGGTGGCACGCGCCGAGATCGCCAAGATGCCTGAGTTCAAAGATCACGCCATCGTCGATCGTACGGTGTCCTATGTCGGGGGCAATGCGACCCTGTTCGTGTTCGACGATGCGAGCGGGCAGTTCGTCCGCCGCTCGACCAACGTAAAAAAGGAGAACGGCGACCGTGCCGTTGGCACCCAGCTTGCCGCCGACCATCCGGCACAAGCAGGCCTGCGCCGTGGCGAGGCTTATAAGGGGCCGGCCACGCTGTTCGGCAAGTCCTTCATGACGGCTTATTTCCCGATTTCGGATGCGACTGGCAAAATCGTCGGCATTCTCTATGTCGGCATCCCCATGGCGCAGTACGAGACCATGCTGTCTCGTGCAATCGAAAGCATGGCGATCGCCGCCGGCATCGCGGCGCTGCTGGTCCTGGTGCTCACCATTCTGGTCGTGCGCCGCGTCACCGGACCGCTGACCTCGGTCACCCGCTCGCTGACGGCACTCGCCAATGGCAAGAGCGATGTCGCGCTCGATTGCGAGGACCGTGCCGACGAGATCGGCGAGATCGCGCGCACCGTTGCGGTGTTCAAGAGCAATTCGCTGGAGCGGGCGCGGATGCGCAGCGAACAGGCGGAAGCCGCGGCGGCGGCAGCCGAGCAGCGCAAGGCCGACCTTCGCAACTTCGTTGCTGAATTCCGCAGCGGCGTCGGTGGCATGCTCGACAAGGTCCTGCGTTCCTCCGGCGAGTTCGAGCGCGTGGCGCGGCAATTGACCGACACCGCGCGCTCCACCGCTGATCTGTCGGCGAAATCGGCCGGCGCATCCGAGCAGGCCTCCGACCACGTCCGAGCGGCGGCGTCGGCCTCCGACGAGCTCTCGCAGTCGATCTCCGAAATCACCAAAAGGGTAAAGGAATCCAACGCGATCTCCGCCGAGGCGGTGCAGCAGGCTGAGGCCACCGATCAGCGCATCGCGCAGCTCTCGGAAGCAGGCGCGCGCATCGGCGACGTCGTCAAGCTCATCACCTCGATCGCCGAGCAGACCAATTTGCTGGCGCTGAACGCCACCATCGAGGCGGCGCGCGCGGGCGATGCGGGCCGTGGCTTTGCGGTGGTGGCCCAGGAGGTCAAGACGCTCGCGGGCCAGACCGCGAAGGCGACCGACGAGATCTCGACCCAGATCGCGAGCATGCAGCTTGCGACCGAGGAGTCGGTGACCGCCATCAAGGCGATCACCGAGACCATCGAGCGCATCAGCGGCATCGCGGGCTCGATCTCGGCTGCGGTCGAGCAGCAGCGCAGCGCCACGCACAATATCGCGGTCAGCGTTCGCGCGGCGGCCTCGGGCACCGCCGACGTGGCCGTCAATGTCCGTCAGGCAGCCGAAGGCGCGAGCGAGACGGGCGAGACCTCGAGCCGGATGTTCGCCTCCGCCCAGGCATTGTCGGGCGAGAGCCGGAGCCTGAAGGCCGAGGTCGACAGCTTCCTCGACCGCGTGCAAGCGGCTTGATGAACGAGGCGGGCCGAAACCATCGGCCCGCTGTGACGTAGCTGACGGCAAGATGTGACTGCCTGCGCTTTGCGGGCAGGGGAGGCCGCCAGTGAACCGCATCGCCGTGCTTTATGTCGCGACCCTTGTCGTCCTGACCGGGCTGGATTTCCTGTTCCTTGGTCTGATCGCCAAGGGCTTTTTCACCGCGGAAGTTGGCGACATGCTGGGTGAGCTGAAGCCTTTGCCGGCGATCCTGTTCTACCTGCTCTATGTCGGCGGCGTTCTGATCTTTGTCAGCGGCTCTGCGGATGCGACCTGGCAATCGACGCTGCTCTATGGCGCGCTGTTCGGCCTGTTTTGTTATGCGACGTTCGATCTCACCGCGCTGGCACTGCTCAAGCATTGGAGCTGGCCGGTCGCGTTCGTCGACATCGGCTGGGGCGCGGTGGTGACCGCGGTCTCGTCGACCGCGGGTCTGTTGCTGACGGATCGTTTTACTTGATGGCGTCATTCCGGGGCGGTCCGCAGGACCGAACCCGGAATCTCGAGATCCCGGGTTCGATGCTGACGCATCGTCCCGGGATGACGGTCCGCGGTTGCTAGTCGCAACCGCAGCCCGTCACTTCGGCTGCGGCACGATGCGGATGTAGGGCTTCGGTTCCTTCCAGCCCTGCGGATAGATCGTCTTGGCCTCGTCGTTGGAGACCGAGCCCGCGATGATGACGTCCTCGCCCTGCGACCAGTCGGCCGGCGTTGCGACGCGATGCTTGGCGGTGAGCTGGAGCGAGTCGATCACGCGCAGGATCTCCTGGAAATTCCGGCCGGTGGTCATCGGATAGACCAGCACCAGCTTGATCTTCTTGTCCGGCCCGATGATGAAGACGTTGCGGACGGTCTGGTTGTCGGCGGGCGTGCGGGTGAGGGGATCGCCCGAGGTCGAGGCCGGCAGCATCTCGTAGAGCTTCGAGACGTTGAAGTCGGTGTCGCCGATCAACGGATAGTTCGGCGCGGCGCCCTGGGTCTCCTTGATGTCTTCGGCCCATTTGGCATGGCGGTCGATCGGGTCGACCGAGAGGCCGATCAACTTAACGCCGCGCTTGTCGAATTCCGGCTTCAGCTTGGCGAGTGCGCCGAGCTCGGTCGTGCAAACCGGCGTGAAGTCCTTGGGGTGGGAAAACAGCAGGGCCCAGCTGTTACCGATCCAATCGTGGAACTTGATCTTCCCTTCAGTGGTCTCGGCTTCGAAGTCCGGGGCGGTGGTGCCGATCGGAAGTGTCATGGTTTGACCTCATCGCATTGAAATTGCTTGGAAATTGCCGTCTGACCGTCAGACCCAGTATAGGGGCTTGCCGGCGCCAAGTGAACGCCAACTGAACCGCTTGAAGTAAAATGTGAATTCTTGCTCTGAAGGGCTGATTTCTCAGCACAATTTTGTTACGGCCGCACCTGCGGCGAAACATCTCCACCGGGGCTTCACGGTCTCGCTTGCCCCGATAATGCCTTTTATAACCCGCATCACGCCCGCCCGACGCTCTTACGGAACCGGAACGGTCCTCGCAGCGACTAATCGGCAACCATTGAGAAAAGTCGCGACCCCCGTTTCCAATCATTAACCACCCCTTTACGCCCGCATGAAAATGCTGGTCGATCAGAAGAAATCTGGAAGTGAACTATGTCTGCCGCACTGCCCAAGTCACTTGAAGACTCCGTTGAGTCGCCGTCGCTCGAACCGTCCTGCCGCGACACCGCGGCCCATGCCCTCACCATCGTGCGCGACGGCGTGATCACGGGGGAAGGCCCGACCACCAAGGGCAGGGTGCACTTTTCCCGCTCCATCGATGCCGATGACACCGCCTGGTGCGCGCGCATCCTGACCGCCGCCGCGGTCAACGACCAGCCGGTCAGCCGCGCCGAAGCCGAGGCGCTGTTCGAGATCAACGAGGCCGCGACCGAACGTGCCGACGGGGGCCGCTTCGACGATTTGCTGGCCAAGGCCGTCGCCCATTATGCCGCGAGCGCTTCGGGCTTGAAAGTGCCGCCGCGCTGCGTCGCGCTGGCGCAGGACACCGACATCGAAAGCTGGGCGCCGTCCTATGCCTCGAAGGTCAAGAGCGAGATGCTGGAGTGGATCGCCGGCCAGATGCGCGGCAAGCGCCAGAACAACCGTCGCCTGATGGCAATGGTGGCGACTTTCCTGGGTGCCACCGCGCTGCCTCTGGCGGGCCAACTGCCTAACGTCTTCGACATTGGAATGTAAGAGAATCTGGGCCTGTAAGAACCGAAATAGTCCCGCGCGCCTTGCGAGGCGCGAGAGCAAGCGGCGGGGTTATTTCCCCGCCGTTTTTTGTTTGCCGCTCTCCGGCTCGAGGCCCAACGTGCGGCCGGGGAATCCGGCGGCGTCGAAATAACGCTGGCTGCCGACGCGCTGGACGTTGAGCACGGTCTCCAGACCGTTCTCGGACTTCTTCTTCGACCGCTCGACTGACTTGAACGCCTTCGGCACGACGCCGTTGGGCAGCGCCTCCGACATCACCCGGCCGACCAGGCTGCCATTGCGCGAACCGCGCAGGCCGAGGAGCTGCGCCGCCGTCATGCCGACGTCGGCATTGCTGACCGGCAGCTCGTCGACATAGCCGGCTTTGAAGTCCGGACCGATCGCAGCCATGAAGTTGTAGGTGTCGCCGCGGCTGAAGCTGCCGTGCATGCCCTGGCCCTGGCGCAGCACGGTGTCGGCCACCTGCACCGAGCAATTGGTCGGCGCCTCGCCGCATTCGCTGGCATAGGAGCGGAAGTTGACCACGATCGCCGGCGTCGGCGTCGCCGCCTTGCCGCGCAGATTGATGCTCGACAGCGGCAGGGTGCCGGGGAAACGGCCGAGGGAATCGTCGACGAACAGGCCGGAGACGTAGTCCTGCTCCAGCAGGGCGTTGATGGTCCTGGCCGCCAGCTTCTTGTCCTTGTTCGGCAGATAGATCAGGTCCGAGCCGCCATTGGTGGCGACGACGAGGTCGGGCTTGGTCGGGTCCTTGCCGAGCACGCCGTTGCCGGCCTTCGGATGGGCGTTGCCGGTGACGGCGGCGTTCTTGTCGTTGGGGTCGAACAGCGGCAGGTCGAGCGCCTTGGCCAGGTCGAGGGCGACGAAGCCCATCGGCAGGAAGTCCTTCGGCGTGTCGTCATAGCCGACCTTGGCTGAGGGGCTGGTCTTGCTCTCCTTGGATATGGTCGAGAAGCCGTGGTCGGCCTGGATCATGATGTTGGTGCTCGCGGCAAGCCCGAGCTCGTCCAGCGCCTTGCGGATCTGGGCGAGGTTGTTGTCGACGTTCTTGATGCTCGCCATCGTGCTCGGGCCGTTGATGCCGGGCAGGATCTGGTTGAGGCTGTCGCCCTGATTGTGCTGGGTGCCGTCGGGATCGCGCGACCAGAACACCAGCACGAATGGCTTGTTGCGTGCCTTGAACATCGGCAGCACCACCTTGGTGGCGACGTCGGCGAAATAGGCTTGCTGCGCGACGTTGGCGACCGTGGTGCCTGGCGTCTTGGCGTCGCCCGCCTTTGCATTGTCGCCGCGCGACGGCGCGGCGAGGGGAAGTCCGGCCTTGGTCAGCGCCTCCTTGACCTCGTCCGACAGCGCCACGCCGTTCTTGCCGCCGGTGGCGTCATCGAACACGACCGAATGCAGGCCGGGCTTTTCGGGCTTGTCGGTGTGGTCGAACTGGTAGGTCGGACCATGCTTGCCCAGCGCGGCGGTGCTGTAGCCCTTGTCGCGGGCCATCTTCAGAATCGTCTCTTCGTTGAGATAGTCGCCCTTGAAATGCTCGTCGATGTCGCCGAGCACGGCGTCGTTCTCGATGAAGGGCACCACCGTGTCGCCGGCTGGCACCGAGGTGTAGTTGGTCCAGATCGTGTTGGAAAACACGCCGGTGTCGCCGAGGTAGTGGCCGGTCGACATCGCCGAGCCGTTGGCCATGGTGAAGGTCGGGAACAGCGAATGCGAGTTCTTGAAGTTGACGCCCTTGTCGCGGACCTCGGCCATGGCCGGCGCGGTCTCGGGGGTGATCTTCAGGGCGCGCAGCCCGTCAGGAATGAACAGGATCAGGTTGCGGGGCGTGTTGTTCTCAGCGGAGGCAAAACCGCTGGACAGCAGTGTCAGCCCGGCCGACAGCAGCAGCAGTGAACGTCGCATCGAAATCTCCTAGCGGTGAGGCGGCTCGGCCGCCGATCCGCGGCCCCCGGCAATCGTTTAGTTTTGCTGTATGACGATTATGTTACAAGAGCGAGCGGGCATGCAGAAGTGATGGGGAGGGGGCAGGCATGCTGTGGCGTGGGCCCCGGCTCTGCAGCGCGCCGCACCGGGCGATGCTCCGCATTGCCGGGTACGCTGCGCTGCGTCCGGGGCACGAGTTTGCGTTTTTGGGCGCACCTGCATCAACACCGTCATTGCGAGCGCAGCGAAGCAATCCAGAATCCCTCCGCGGAAAGACTCTGGATTGCTTCGCTGCGCTCGCAATGACGGAGTGTGTGGTGGCGGCGTCGCTCTTCAATCCGCATCTTCATCGCAGACACACTTTCGCATCCTCGCGGCTCATCTCGCCCGAGCTTTGTTTCATCGCCTCACCCTCATCTGAAAGAGGGCGCAGGGAAGACCGGGTGCCCGACCGGCACCCGCGGTCCACTGTGCGATAGGTTGCGCTACAAGAGGCTGCACAGCGGCATACAGGTGAAGCCGAAACATCCGGCCTTCCCTGCGCAGTGGTTGGAACGGCTTATGTCGTGATCTCCCCGGGGAGCGATGCACTATTGCCCCCGTCGTCTCGCAGATGACTGATGTGCACGCCCGGTTGGACATCGCACCTCACCACGAGCCTTGGCGCACAGGCTCCGGGCGCCAGGACCACACGATTTTGCCGTACGCAGCAATCACACCGGTCGTTTGCGCGATGGCCTCGCTCACGGTTGCCCGCCCTGCAAAGCCTGATCGCGCCGATGTGACCTGCGCCCACCGCCGTCCGGCCCGCGTCGTGACGATCGCGATACGCCCCTCTTCCATGGGCCGGGTTGCCGCGACACATACGCCATTTCCGAATTTCGGTAAAGTGGAATATTTTTAGGCGAGCGGATTGACTGGCATTTTGGGTGTTTTGCCCGACGGCCAACGCAAGATCTCGTCGCCCCTTCGTAGGGTGGATTAGCCGAAGGCGTAATCCACCACTGTCCGTCTTCGCGGTGACAAACGCGGTGGATTACGCCGTCGACTGCGCTTCGCGCAGCCGTCGTCTAATCCACCCTACGAGACCACCGGGTTCCCATTAATCGCGTGCCTTAACCAATAATTAATTATAGGTTTGCGGACGGGTGATGGACCGGCCTAGCGTCGCGATGGGGAGCCGTCTCGCGAAGCCAAACGAGTGTGGTGCGTATCATGATGTCCAGATCATATGGGGCCTTGTTCGCCTCGTTCAGCGCAGCCGCGCTGCTTCTCGGCTCCAGCGAAAGCTTTGCACGACCGGGCGGCGCCGCGCCGCACGGCATGGTGACCGCCGCGCCGGCAGTGCGCCCGCCGATCGCGCCGGGCGCGCGGTTCCATGGCCACGGCCATCGCTTCAACAATCCCTGGGTTTACTGGCCCGGTGGCGGCGCTTTCTACAACGACGGAGCCGGCTACAGCGAGCCGTTCGCTTACGCCGACCAGCCCGCCACCAACGATGTTCGCTATACCTACACCTACGACGTTCCCTGGGACTGGGCGCATCGCTTCCCGCCGAACGTCGTGCCGTCCGACCGGCCCTATGTGTCGAGCTGCCCAACGGAGCAGGTGACGGTGCCGGGCCGCGGTGGTGCCGAGCACACGGTCAACATCACGCGCTGCTACTGAGCAGCGCGCCGCATTTCACGGCTTGCTACAAAAAGCCCGCGGCGGCCGCCTGGTCGCGCTCGGACTGTTTTCGCCTGACATTGGCGAGCTCACGGCTGCAGACGACAAATGCGCTCGTTCCCGGGCGCAACCCGAACTGTCCGCAGACATCCCGATCCTCATCGGCAATGACGCGCGCGAGCTCGGCCCGCCCGGCTTCCCGGATCGTCGGCACAGAGACGAGCGTGTGAATCCCGAGGGCCGCCGCAACGGCAAGCACCAACGCGGCCGCGATGCCGAGGCGCTCCGTGTCATCGGCCGTATGCTGGGAAGAGCGGATCTTGGTTCTGGCTTCGCTCATGAAATCCTCTCGATGAAATAGCGCTGGTCAAGAAATGTCGTTCGAGCCGTCCGGCAAAATTGGCGGATGCAACACGCATACACGTTGCGCCACAGTGGCGACGTGAACCAGATTACAAATTCCAGGTGGGCACGGCCCTAAATCAAAATCGAACTAGCCCAGTTCAAAGCTGGTTACGCCGAACACGCGGTCAAGCCGCAGTGACGGGATCGGTCCAGTGTACATTCGCGCCGTTTCGAATGTCGGCTTCAGCCCAAGGCATTCCGCAAGCGCAATAGCATCGCGGTTCATCGCGGGGATGTCGAGCACAAATTCGTTGCAGCCGGGGCTCGCCAGCAAGGCCTGCGCAACCGCTTCCGCCGCGGCACGGTCATCAGCTACCAGCGGGCCGATCTTGTGGCCGGTCCGGCAGGGGCGGATCACGCCCCACGCGGCAAGCTTGCCGTCGCGCAGCAGTGCGCGGCCGACGTGTCCTGGCGTATCGATCCAGGCGCGCAAGAACGCCGCGCGCGGGGCAGGGAAGACGGTGGCGTCGTCAGCTTGTACAAGCGCAAATGGGATCGTATCGAGCGCAACAATCTCGGCGGGTGGCTTTGGCGGCGATGCAACGATGCCGCCATAGCGGATATTGGCGTAAGCGAGCTGGAAGCCTGACTTCTTGTAGTTGTCCTGCTGCGCCACGACGCCGTCGAGCCCGATGACCCGCGCGCCCGCATGCGCGATCGCGGCGTTCCAGATACGCAGGCCGTAGCCTCTGCCACGAAAGCCTGCGCGCACGATGTAGAAGCCGAGGAAGGCGAAGCGTTCGTCATGAGTGACGCAGGACACTGATGCGACCGGCTCGCCGTCGATCTCGCCGACGAAGAAGCCTTTTGCGTCAGGAATCGCGAAGCAGGCGGCGTCTCGCAGGCCGGGATTCCACCCTTCCGCCGCGGCCCAGTCGATGGCGATGGAGATCTCCTCGGGGCGCAGATTGCGGATCTGCAAATCACTCATGTCGTGGTGCCTCGTGACGATGGGCTTATTAGCAAGTCTGGCTTGCGGGCAAGGATGGCTGTAGAAGGCCAGACGACAGGCTGAGCCATAGCAGCCTGAATCTGGGTTCGCCTCTACGTTATCACAGGGATGATCAGTCATGGCAGCAGAGAAGGTCGCGCTCGTCACCGCAGGCGGCAGCGGCATGGGAGCAGGAGCCGCGCGGCGGCTTGCCGCCGACGGTTTTCACGTCGCGATCCTGTCGTCCTCCGGCAAGGGCGAGGCACTCGCAGCCGAGCTCGGCGGGCTTGGTGTGACCGGCTCGAATAAGTCGAATGACGATCTGAAGCGGCTCGTCGACGGGACGCTGGCGAAGTGGGGACGCATCGACGTGCTGGTCAACAGCGCCGGCCACGGCCCGCGCGCCGCCATCACGGAGATCACCGACGAGCAGTGGCACACCGGTCTCGACACCTATCTGCTCAACGTGATCCGTCCTGTCAGACTGGTGACGCCGGTGATGCAGGCGCAGAAGGGCGGCGCCATCATCAATATCTCGACCGCCTGGGCGTTCGAGCCGAGCGCGATGTTTCCGACCTCGGCGGTGTTCCGCGCGGGTCTTGCCGCCTTCACGAAGATCTTCACCGACACCCATGCGGGTGACAACATCCGCATGAACAACGTGCTGCCGGGCTGGATCGACAGCCTGCCGCAGACTGACGTGCGTCGCGACAGCGTGCCGCTGAAGCGTTACGGCAAGGTCGAGGAGATCGCGGCGACCGTCTCGTTCCTGGCGTCCGAGGGCGCGGCCTACATCACCGGCCAGAACATCCGCGTCGACGGCGGGCTGACCCGCTCGGTCTGAGGCAGGAGCTCAGGCGTGCGCCAGCAGTCTCGCCAGCGCAGGCAGGATCTTGTAGCGGGCGATCTCATGCGGATAGTCGCCGCGATTGGCAAGCAGCACGATGCCGATCCGGTGCGCCGGCACGAGGCCGATATAGCCCGATGCATTGTTGAGGCCGCCCGGCTTGTCGACGATGGTGACGCCGGGCAGGTGGACGGTCTCCCAGGCCATGGCCTGGCCGAAGGTCGCCTGCTCGTACCTCTGGTCGACGTGGAAAACTTCGCGCTGTGTCATGCGCAAGGCCTCCCGCAGACGCGGGTCGATGCTGCGGCCGTCGACACAGGCCGCGACGAATGTCGCGAGATCGCGCGCGGACGAGAACATCTGGCCCGTGCCGGGGAAGTCGAAATAACTCTGCTGGTCTCCGATCGGGCCGATCGCGCTGCCCTGGTCGGAATAGCCTTGCACGACGCGCCGCATTATGGCCTCATCCATGACCGCGCGATTGTCCGGTCCTCGTTCGGGAACGGATGTTGCGCGCATGCCGAGCGGCTTGAGCACGCGGCTTTCGATCAGTCCGGCGATCGGCGTGCGATAGCAGCGCTCGAGCACGAGCTGAAGCAGGACGTAGCCGGCATGGCTGTAGATGCGCTGCTTGCCCGGCGCGATGCCCGCGGGCGGCGTGAAGGCGTTGAGCATCGCGATGAATTGCGCCTGCGAGTAGGTCTCGTTCGGCCAGGGCGGGTGATCGGTTGGGAGCAGCAGGCCCGAGGTGTGCGTGGCGAGCTCGCCGATTGTGATGCTGCGGACATAGTCGCCGGTGAGCTCGGGCAGATATTTCGGCACGGGATCGTCGAGCCTGAGCTCGCCGCGCAGCGTGCCTGCTGCCACCAGCGCGGCCTCGAACGGCTTTCGCAACGAGGCGAGGTTGAACTGCGTGTCCGGCGTCACGGGCCGCCTGGTGGCGGCGTCGGCAAGGCCGTAGCTGAAGAATTCGACATGGCGGCCGGCATAGAGCGCGGCGGCGAGGCCGCCCGGGTGATCCGGCGTCGCGGTGGGCGCGAGCTCGGCAGCGACGATGTCGCGCATCTGCGCAATCATGTCCGAATCCGCCGAGGCACGATGCGGCCGGGCCAGCGCAACCACGAAGGGAACAAGCGCGGCGCGGGCGAGGGATCGCCGGGTGATTTGCGGGGAGGTGACAACAGGTGGCACGTGCTCTGACTGATGATGCGGTGCGCCCCGAATGTTGTTCTAGCGGGGAGGGCTGCGCATCCCAATTCACGATTGCGCGTGCAGGTTCCGCTTTGTAGCCCGGATGGAGCGAAAGCGAAATCCGGGAAGGTCTGCAGGGCGAAGAGACCCGGATTGCGCTTCGCTCCATCCGGGCTACAAGAGAATACTTAGCTTCTGAGCTAACAATCATTGACTCCCGCTCGCGCTGTGGTTATAGTTAGCTACATGGCTAACCAACAACCCCGACTCGACCAGGTTTTCGCGGCGCTCGCCGATCCGACGCGGCGCGCGATCGTGATGCGGCTTTGCGCCGGCGAGGCCTCGGTCGGCGAACTCGCCGAGCCGTTCGACATGGCGCTGCCGAGCTTCATGAAGCACATCCACGTGCTGGAGCTGAGCGGGCTCGTGCAGTCGGAGAAGTCCGGCCGCGTGCGCACCTGCCGCCTCAGCCCCGAGGCGCTGGTCGGTGCGGAAGACTGGTTCCAGCACCAGCGCGCGATCTGGGAGGCGCGGCTCGACCGCTTCGAGGCCTATGTGATGAAGCTCAAGCAGGAGAAGGCGGCCGCCAAGCGGCCGGCCAAAACGACAGAGAAGACAACCAACAAGCCAAGCAAACGGAAAGGGACCTGATGATGACGAATGCTGCCCTGTCGCAATGGTCGATCGACCGCGAGATCGTGATGTCGCGGGTGATCGACGCGCCGCGCGATCTGGTGTTCGAGGCGTGGTCCGACCCGAAGCATCTGCCGCAATGGTTCGGGCCGAAGGGCTTTGAGATCGAGACCTTCGAGATCGACGTGCGGGTCGGCGGCGTCTGGCGCTTCAACATGATCGGCCCCGACGGCACCGTCTATCCGAACCGGATGCGCTTCCTCCGCATCGAGCGGCCGTCCCTCATGGAGATGGACCACGGCGTCGACCAGGACGATGATCCCGGCATGTTCCGCTTCACCATTACCTTTGCCGAGCAGGCCAACGGCAAGACCGTGCTGATGATGCGGCAGCTGGCCGCGAGCACCGAACAGCGCGACGGCATGATCGGCTTCGGCGCCGTCGAATACGGCTACCAGACGCTGGACAAGCTGGCGGCCTATGTCGGTGGGCTGAAGAAATAGGGTGCCAGCGTGATTCGGGGGCGCCTTCGCAGTGGCGCTCCCGGATAAGCCTGGAAACGCAGGCGCGTTTACAATTATGACAGCGCGCGTCGTCGAATTATGACAGTGGCGGTACGCAGATTTTTGTCGCCGGGAACGAAGGATTTATGACAGGATTGCTACCGTTGGATGTCAAGATGACTACGGCGGAGCGGTTCATGTTGCGGTGGCAGGCACGGTCAAATCCCCTGGCGTGGTGGTGGGGGTCCCTGACGCTGGTCAGCGCCGCGAATATTCTCGTCTGGTTCATGCTGTATCGCGAGTTCTATCCGAACGTCGCCGGCAGCGTCGGCGGGGGCTCGGATATCGGGCTGATGTTCCTGCTCTGCGCGGCCTATGTGTTCGGCTGTGCCTTTCGCTCGGTATTGCCGCGCGCCGACGTGCAGCGCATCTGCCTGTTCGACACCTGGCTGTCGAGCGTGTTTGTCGGCCGCACGGTCGCGACCGTGGCCGAAGTCTGCTTCGCCGCGCAGTGGGCGATCATCCTGCATCAGCTCGGCCGGATGACGGGCGCCGAGACCGCGGTGAACATCGCGCTGGTGATCGTGCCTGTTATCATCATCGCGGAGTGCTTCTCCTGGTACGCGGTGGTGACGACGAATTTCCTCTTCAACGCGATCGAGAACTCGCTGTGGGCGGTGACCTTCTTCCTCGCCGGCATCGCCCTGTGCCGCCTGACGCCGGAATTCCAGGGCGTGGTGCGTTGGGCGCTCATCGCGGGCATTGTCGGCATCGCCTGCTTCCTCGCCTTCCTCGTCACCGTCGACGTTCCCATGTATCTCAGCCGCTGGCGGGCAGGGCACGCCGAGGGCGGAAGATTCCTGGGCCTCCTCGAAGGCCTGCATGATGTTGCGACGCGCTGGGTGGTGACTCACGACATCGCGCATTGGAAGGGCGAGCTGACCTGGATGTTCCTGTATTTCAGCGCCGCCGTATGGTCGAGCCTCGCGCTCTGCGCGCTCTATGCCATGGAAAGCTATCTCACGCGGTATCTCGCCTGAGGGTTATTTCCCCACCAGGCTGCACTTGCTGCGGTCGAGCGGGCGAAAAGCCTGGTCGGGCGGAATGGTCGCGACCAGCTTGACGAAGTCCCACGGGCCCTTGGATTCCGCTGGCGTCTTGACCTGCACCAGATAGAGATCGTGCACCATGCGCTGGTCCTCGCGGATGCGCCCGTTCGTCGTATAGGCGTCCGACACGGGCGTCGCCTTCATCTTTGCCATCACGGTCGCGCTGTCGTCGGAATCCGTATCCTTCACGGCTTGCAGATAGTGGCGGACGGCGGAATAGACGCCGGCCTGGATCTGTGAGGGCATCGCCTTGCGGCGGGCATAGAACGCATCGGAGAACTTTCGCGCGGCCGGTGAGACGTCCTCGAAGAACGAGGTGACGATGAGATCGCCGCGCGTCGCCTTGAGGCCGACCGCCTCGATATCGACGTTCTGGAACGACATCGGCACGATCTTGATGCCCTGGTCCGCAAGGCCGAATTCCTCCGCCTGCTTGATCGCGGTGGCATTGTCGCCGGCGACGTTGATCGCGAGGATTTTTGCGCCAGAGGACTGCGCCTGGAGCAGGAACGACGAGTAGTCGGGCGTGCCGAGCTGGGCCTTGACGCTGCCCGCCACCTTGCCGCCGAGTGCGGCGATCCGGTCGCGCGCGGTCGCCTCGATGGAGTGGCCGAAGGCATAGTCGCCGGTGATGAAGAACCACGGCTCCTTGCTGGTCTGCATGACGCCGGAGACGACAGCGGTTGCGGTTGAATAGGCGTCCTGGGTCCACTGCACGCTCGACGGCGCGCAGGCCTCATCGGTGAGCTGGTTGGCGCCGGCACCGGAGATCAGGAAGATCTTTCCGTTGCCGCGCACCAACTCCTGCACCGCGAGTGCCGCGCCGGAGCTGCCGCCATCGGCGATCGCCTGCACCCCGTCGCTGAACCATTTGCGCGCGAGCGAGGCCGCAAGATCCGGCTTGTTCTGGTGATCGGCCTGCAAGATCTCGATCGGCTTGCCGTTGATCTTGCCGCCGAACTCTTCTGCCGCCATCCGCGCCGCCTCGACCGAGCCGGGGCCCATCGCGGTCGCGAAGATGCCGTTCATGTCGGTGAGCACACCGATGCGGACGGCGTCGCTTTTGATCTCAGCGCGGGCAGTGCCCGCCAGCGCCAATGTGATCAGCAGGACGGCAGTGGATGGGGTGCGGGTGATGGCCATGGCGTTTCCTGATTTTATCGTTGATGGATCGGCTGCAAGGGTCAGGCCGCCTCGGCGACGACCTTGTTGCGCAAGATTCCGATGCCGGAGATTTCGACCTCGACGGTGTCGCCGGGGCGCATCCACAAAGGCGGCGTGCGCTTGGCGCCGACGCCGCCAGGCGTGCCTGTCACGATGACGTCGCCGGGGGCGAGCGGGCAGATCGTCGAGATGTAGGCGATCAAGTCAGGGATGGCGGTGATCAGCAGATCCGTCGTCGTGTCCTGCACCACGGTGCCGTTGAGGCGTGTCTGCAGCGTGAGCTTCGACGGATCGGGAATCTCGTCCGCCGTCACCAGCCAGGGGCCGAAGCTGCCGCTCTCGGCAAAGGTCTTGCCGGAAAGGAACTGGCTGGTGTGGCGTTGCCAGTCGCGGATACTACCTTCATTGTAGCAGGCATAGCCGGCGATGTGTTGAAGCGCGTTGCTCGCGGAGATATGGCGACCCTGCTTGCCGATGACGAGTGCGAGCTCACCCTCATAGTCAAAGTCGTCGCTCACTTTCGGCTTCACGATCGGCTGGAGATGGCCGACCTGGCTGCAGGGGAAACGGACGAACAGCGCCGGCTTCTCGGTGACGGTGCGCCCGGTTTCGGCGACGTGGTCGCGATAGTTGAGGCCGACGCAAATAATTTTGCCGGGATCGGGAATGACGGGCGCGAAGCTGATCGCGTCGAGCGGATGATCCGGCGCCGTGGACGCAACCAGCTTTGCGGCTTCTGCGATACGGCCAGTTTCGAGCAACTGCCGCAGGGTGGTGCATCCTGCCATGCGCGTGCCGAGATCGACGACGCCGTTGTCCTTGACGGCTCCGAAGGAGGCGCGGCCGTCGGCAATGAAAGAGAGCAGCTTCATGAGGTATCCTGCGTAGGGTCAGGCCGCGGACGGCACTTGGGTTGAAGGCGCAATGGTGGCGACAAGCCGGTCAAGCTCGGCATCGTTGCGCGCGGCGGCGCGGATGTAGCGGTCGGGACGAACCAGCGCGGCGATGATGCCGTGCTCGCGCAGCCAAGGGCCGATGCCTTCGGCATCGTCGCTGGCGAGGATGTTGATCCCTGGCTGTGACCGAGCAAAGCGCGCCGCGCTTTCGACAAGCAGCAGGTGGCTGTAACCAATCCGGTCGTCGCTGCGGCTGCCGTCCTTCAGCGTGAATTGCGGCGCGAGATGACCGGCGAGCGGCAGATCGCCAAGCGCCAGCCCGGGGCCGAGCAAGGGCTTTTTGACTTCAAGTTTGACTGGCGCATTCTTGCGCGCTTGCCCGGCGGCGAGGCCGGCTTCGATCGCCTTGGTGTTGATGACGCCGCCGAGGCGAATGGCGAGTTCGATGAACTCGCGGACATGCGGCTGGCGCTCGCTCTGATAGGTGTCGAGCAGCCTGGCATCGGCGCCGCAATTGATGACGCTCGCCAGTTTCCACGCAAGATTGGCGGCATCGCGGATGCCGGCGCACATGCCCTGGCCGAGGAAGGGCGGGGTCTGGTGCGCGGAATCGCCCGCAAGCAGCAGCCGGCCGTTCCGCCATTGCTGGGCGATCACCGAATGAAAGGTGTAGACCGCGGCGCGCTCGAGTTCGGCATCATCAGGCGTGATCCAGCGCGACAGCAGCTGCCAGACCTTGGCGGGCTGCGCGACGTCGTTCGAATCCTCGTCCGGGAGAACCGTGATCTCCCAGCGCCGCCGCGACCCGGTGCCGCGGACATAGGTCGCCGGCCGCCTGGGATCGCAATGCTGCAGGCTGTAGTCGCCGAGATCGTCGCGGGGGCGCTTGAGCAGCGCATCGATCACCAGCCAGCGCTCGTGAAAGCCGAGATCGTCCATGCCGGAGCCGATGAAGCGGCGCACCAGAGATCGCGCGCCGTCGCAGCCGATGACGTAACCGGCGCGCACCTCGCTGAGCTTGCCGTTGGAGAGGTCCTCAAAGCGGACCCGCACGCCGCTCTCATCCTGGTCCAGGGCAAACACATCGCAGCGGCTGCGCAAGCTGACATGCGGCCAGCGCGCGAGGCCTGAGATCAGCACGTCCTCGAGGTCAGGCTGGTGGAAGCGGTAGCTGAGATTCCAGCCCATCGGCGTCAGGGTCTGCGGCCGCGACCAGTCCAGCAGCATCTTGCCCTGGGCATCGAGAAACAGCATGCCGGGGCTGAGGATGAGATGCGGCAGGATGGCGTCGGCAAGGCCGATGGTCTGGAACACGCGCATGCATTCGTCATCGAAATGCACCGCGCGCGGCAGATGATAGGTCCGCGCCTCGCGCTCCAGCACCAACGTGCTGATACCGCAGAGGCCGAGCAGGTTGGCGAGCGTCGCGCCGACCGGGCCTCGGCCGACGATGACAACATCGAATTCTTCGAGGGTTGATTTATCTTGCATGGGGCTATCTCTTCCCCAAGCCGCGCCGCAGCATCAACGTCGTCGCGCCAAGTGTCCGCTCTGCGGACGGGCCCTAGACCTCGACCGGAATGGCCCGCGCCGTCTCCTGAAGCTGCGCCGCAAATTGCTTCACCGCTTCCTCGATCCCCAGCGCCGAGCGGATCCAGATGATGGAGATGCAACCGTAGACCGCGTCGTTCCGCACGATGGGGACGGCGATCGATGCCGTCTTCGGATTGTATTCGCCCTCGCTGCGGATTGCGTAGCCTCGCGCTTGCGTCTCCGCGATCATCTGGTCGAGGCGGCCCTGGTCGAGGAAGGGGCGGTCGTCGGCTTCGTCGATGCGGCGGAGATGGCTGATGATGAGGTCGCGCTCGCGGGCGGGGCAGGCGGCCAAATAGGCCCGGCCTGCGGAGGTCCGCAGCATCGGCAGGCGCTTGCCGATCATGCCGCGGTCGATCGAGAGCGGGCTGCGGGAATGCGTGGTCTCCTGCACCACCATCGCGGCGTTCTCGTAAGTGGAGAGATCGACCGGCCAGACCAGGGTTTTGCTGAGCTCGGCCAAATAGGGCGCCGCCGCCTGGCAGATCACCACGCCGGGGTCGTAGCCATCGCCAAGGCTTAGGGCTAGCCGGGTGACGCGAAAGCGGTCGTCGCTGGCGCTGCGGGCGACATAGCCGAGTTCCTCCAGCGTTTCGAGCAGGCGGTAGACGGTCGGGCGGGGCAGGTCGAGCGCGCGGGCGACATCGCCGGCGCGGATGCCGCCGGAGCGGTTGACCTCCTGCAGCACGTCCAGACCGCGCTTGAAGGCGCGGACGCCTTCCGACTGCCGCGGTTGGCCGGTCCGCGTCCGCTCCTTGGACACTTCGTGTTTTCTCCCTTGTGGCAGATCGCGACGCGACTATCGTCTTTGCGAACGCGAAGCGATTGCGCCACCGTAGGATCGCGCGCGGCCGGTATCAAGTTCGCCGCACTGCGGCGAAGGCGGTGCTCTCGGGAGGAATTCGATGGAAATCACCGCGCTCGGCTATATCGGCATCAATTCGTCGCAGCTCGATCAGTGGGGCCAGATGGCAACTAGCCTGCTCGGCATGCAACAGGTCGATCGCGGCGGCAAGATGCGCGCCTTCCGCATGGACGACCGCAAGCAGCGCCTGATCGTCGACGGCAGCAGCGACGCCGGCCTTGCGGTGATGGGCTGGGAGGTCGCCTCGACCGCGGAGCTCGACCAACTCGCCGGCCGGCTGGAAAGCCATGGCGTCAAGGTCACGCGCGGCTCGCGCGCGCTGGCTGACGAGCGGCATGTCGCCGAGCTCATCGCGTTCGCCGATCCCGCCGGCAACAGGCTGGAAGCGTTCTGCAAGCCCGAGCTTGCGAGCGAGCCGTTCAAGCCGGGCCGCCCCATCTCGGGCTTCCGCACCGGCGCGCTCGGCATGGGACACGTGGTGCTCAATGTCGAGGAAGTCGAGCCATTGCTGCCGTTCTACCGCGACGTGCTCGGCTTCCACGTCTCCGATTTTGGTCTGAAGCCCTATGGCCTCTATTTCTTCCACGTCAATGGCCGCCACCATTCCTTTGCGATGGTTGGCTCGGGACGCAAGGCGATGCATCACTTCATGGTCGAGCTCGGCAGCCTCGATGATGTCGGGCAGGGCTACGACCTCGCGCAGATGGACGATGGCCGCATCGCCTATACGTTGGGCCGTCACACCAACGATCACATGACCTCGTTCTATGTGAATACGCCGTCCGGCTTCTTCATCGAATATGGCTGGGGCGGGCGTGTCATCGATCCCCAGACCTGGCAGCCGCACGAGACCTTCGACGGTCCGTCACTCTGGGGCCACGAGCGGCTCAACATGCCGGATGAGCAGCGCAAGCGCCTGCGCGACATGCGGATGGATGCGGCCGCGCGCGGTGTGCGCGTTCCCGATCCGCGCGTGCCGCCGCTGAACTGCGCCTGGCTGGATCAGGTGGTCGCGCGTGAATGATCGGCTCAGGCCGCGCCGAGGTCGGGCTCCGTGAGTATGCCCTGGCGCAGCGCCAATCGGACCAGCTCGATGTCGGAGCCGACGCCGAGCTTGTCCTTGATCAGCGAATGCAAATTGGCGACCGTTTTCGGACTGACGTGGAGCGTCTCGGCGATCTGCTCCGTCGTGTTCTCGGCGAGCAGCAGCCGCAGTACCTCGAACTCCCGCGGCGTGAGGACATCGGCGGCGGAGCTTTCGCCGCCGAGCCGGCTCAGCGCCAGTTCGTGGTCGATATCGGGGCTGATCGCGATCTTGCCAGCGAGCACGTCCATCACCGCACGCACCAGCGTCTCCGGTGGGCTGGTCTTGGTGACGTAACCCCGTGCGCCGGCGCGGATCGCCTGCACCGCAAACCCGGCATTCTCATGCATGGTGAAGACGAGGATTTTTGCCGCCTTGTCCCATTGCCTGATACGCCTGATGGCCTCGACGCCGCCAATGCCGGGCATGCTGAGATCCATGATGACGAGGTCCGGCGCTTCTGATTTGAACAGGCGATAAGCCTCCGCGCCATCGCCGGCCTCGGCAATGACGCGAAGTCCCGGCTGCTTCTGCAGCACGGAGCGATAGCCTTCGCGGACCACCGAATGGTCGTCGACCAGCAGGATCGTCGCGGTCATGCCGCGTGCTCCAGCACCTGCGGCCCCGCTGACGCGAGCGGAATGACGACGCGCAGCGCGGAGCCGCCTTGCGGGCCGGCCTCAAAGCTCAGCCGGCCGCGCAGCGCCGCGACACGCTCGCGCATGCCGAGCAGACCCATGCCTGATTTCGCGACAGGATCGGTCGAGCGTCCGTCATCGTCGATGGCGAGCGCGATCTCGCCTTCATGCATGGTCAGCTCGAGATTCACCTTGGTGGCGCCGGCGTGCTTGGCGGCGTTCGTGAGCGCTTCCTGCACGATGCGGTAGAGATTGGCGCTGATCGAGGCCGGCAGCGTCTCGAACGTGCCGTCGAAGCGAATGGCAAAGCGCGTCTCGCCGCGGCTGCGTCCGTTCCAGCCTGCAACGAGGCCTTCGAGACTGGCGACGAGGCCGAGCTCCTCGACTTCAGGCGGTCGCAGCCGGAACAGCGCGCCGCGCAGCGTCTCCATCATACCCGATGCGGTCCGCGCGATGCCGTCGCATTCGCCGAGCAAGGAGGGGCAGTCCTGCGCGGCGGTCTGGCGGGCGGAGGAGGCGAGGGCGCGGATCGCGGCGAGAGACTGGCCGAACTCGTCGTGCAGCTCGCGGGCGAGGTGGCGCCGTTCCTCGTCCTGGAGCGCGATCAGCTTTCGTGTCAGTTCGGCGCGCTCGGCGAGCGCGGTGTCGAGGCTTTCGGCGAGATGGTTGAAGACGTCGCGCACTGCCGAGAGCTCGGCGAGGTCGAATGGCGGCAGCCGCGTTGTGAGGTCGCCGGCGGCAATCCGCTCGAGGCCGGTGCTGATCAAGCGGGTAGGGCGCAGCGCGCGTGCCAGCGCGGCGTAGACCAGCACGCACAACAACGGCAGGGCGATTGCAAGCGCCAGAATCAGGCGGCCACCTCGTGCCAGGCCTCGGCCGTCTGCACCGCAGGGTCGACCGAGACCACCGCCTCGCCGAGCCTGCTTCCACGCAGCATCACTGGCCGTGCCGCCTCGCGGCCGGGGTCGAACAGGCCATGGTAGAACGCCGTAAAAATCTGCGGCGGCGGGTCGGCCGTGACGGGCGCGCCGCTGCAGAAGCGCTGGATGATTTCGCCGCTCGGCCCCCGGAAGGCGAGGCACAGGCCGGGCGTCATCACATAGGCCGAAACAGGATCGAGGTTGGGAAAGTCCGGGCGCGGGTTCGCGGTCCAGAGCACCTTGCCTTGTTGCAGCTCCAGCGTCTTTGCGACGATGGCGGCAATAGCGTCGATGCGCGCATGTGCGGCGCGGTCCGCCGTGATCAGGAAATAGGCCGATATCGCGGCGAAGCAGGCGGCCGATATGGCGGCCACGCGCAAGGTCAGGCGGACCTTGAGATCGAATCTCGGACGGTTCCACATCGGCGCGCACCTGATGCGAACGGAATTGTCGCCTGCGCATTATCCGGCAGAACCCTGCCTGCGCAAAGCGCCACTCTTGCCGCGGTGCAACGTCGTGAAATTTTCCCGGTAACGGCCGGGAAAACTACTGCTGCGATGCTTCGCTGGCGCAGCCTTGAAGCCGGCCTGCGCTCAGAACGTCAGCTGCACCTTCATCGATTGCGAGCGGTCGCTGGCGAGCTCGAACGCCGCGACCGCGTTCTCGAACGGCATGGTGGCCGTGATCAGCGGCTTGACGTCGATCAGGCCCTCGCCCATCAGCCGCACCGCCAGCTCGAACTCGGGATCGAAGCGGAAGGTGCCGCGAAGCTGCAATTCCTTGGCGACGATGGAATTGATCGGCAGCGTCATCTCGCCGCCGAGGCCGAGCTGGACCAGTGTGGCGCCGGGGCGGAGCACGTCGAGCGCGGTGCGCAACGCGGCCTGATTGCCTGATGCTTCGAACAGCGTGTCGAACACGCCCTTGCCGGCGCGCCAGGGATCGAGCGCTTCCGCATCGGTCGCGACGTTGATGGCGTGCGTGGCGCCGAGCTTTTTCGCGACGGCCAGTGGAGCGTCGGCGACATCGGTCACCACGATCTCGGAGGCGCCACCGAAGCGTGACACCAAGATCATCAGCGCGCCGATCGGGCCGCAGCCGGTGATCAGCACGCGCTTGCCGAGCAGGGGGCCGGCCTGCTTGCCGGCGTGCAGGCAAACCGCGAGCGGCTCGGCCACCGCGGCTTCCGCCAGCGACAGCTCGTCGGAGATGGGAACTGCCTGCGTCGCATCGACCGTGATGAACTCGCGGAAACCACCCTGCACATGGGGAAAGCGCATCGCGCTGCCGAGGAAGCGCATGTCGAGGCACTGGTTGCGCATGCCCTCCTGGCAATGCAGGCACTGGCCACAGGGCTTGCTCGGATTGACCGCGACGCGGGTGCCAGCCTTCACGCCGGTGACGCCGTCACCGACCGCCGCGACCACGCCGGCGATCTCATGCCCCAGCGCCATCGGCTGCTGGATGCGCACCACGCCGAAGCCGCCGTGATGGTAGTAGTGCAGGTCGGAGCCGCAGATGCCGCCATTGGCGATCTTGACACGGACCTCGCCCGGGCCGGGCGCAGGATCCGGATAGGTATCGATCCGCAGATCCTTCGGGGCGTGAATGACAACGGCGCGCATGTGCTGTTTCCTTGTTCGCGACTACATCGCGGCGATCATGCCGCCATCGACATAGATGATCTGGCCGTTGACGTAAGTGGAGGCATCCGAGGCGAGGAAGATCGCCGCGCCCACCAGCTCGTCCGGCTTTCCCCAGCGCTTGGAGGGGATGCGGCCCATCAGCCAGCTGTTGAAATCGGGATTGTTGACCAGCGCCTCGTTCATGTCGGTGAGCATGTAGCCGGGACCGATCGCATTGGCCTGGATGCCGTGCTGGGCCCATTCCACCGCCATCGAGCGGGTCAGGTTCTTGATGCCGCCCTTGGCCGCGGTGTAGGGCGCAATCGTTGGGCGCGCCAGCTCGCTGCCGAGCGAGCCGATATTGATGATCTTGCCGCGCTTGCGCGGGATCATGCGCTTGCCGGCCTCGCGGCCGATCACGAAGGCGCTGGTGAGATCAGTCTCGATCACCTTGCGCCATTCGTCGGTGGTGAATTCCGCCAGCGGCTTGCGGTGCTGGATCCCGGCATTGTTGACGAGAATGTCGACCGCGAGTCCTTCGCGGTCGAAGCGCTCGAAGGCTGCAATGATCGCGGGCTCGTCGGTGACGTTGAAGGCCGCGCCTTCGGCCTGATGGCCGGCGGCGCGAAACTCGGCGACGGCCTGCTCGACACGCTTCGGGTCGACACCGTTGATGATGATTTTCGCGCCGGCCTTGGCCATGCCTTCGGCGATGGCGCGGCCAAGCCCGCGGGAGGAGCCGGTCACGAGGGCGGTGCGGCCGGAAAGGTCGAACAGGGCGGTGCTCATCTCAAATAATCCTCAGGCGTTGGAGCGGCGCACGATCAGATCGGAGCGCTCAAAGACGGCGGGCAGAAGGTCGACTCCAAGGCCGGGGCCTTCCATCGGGAAGACGTAGCCGTCCTTGATCACGGGCATCGTGGTCACGAGCTCATTGTACCAGCCCTTGTAGAAGGCGCGCACGGATTCCTGGATCAGCGTGTTGGGCTGGCTGAAGGACATGTGGATGGCGGCGATGAAGCCGATCGGGCCGATGCAGTCATGAGGAGCAAAAGGCCGGTGATAGGTCTCGGCCATCGCGGCGATCTTGCGACCTTCGGTGAGGCCGCCGGTCCAGCACAAATCCGCCATCACCACATGCATGGCGTCGCGGTCGAGCATGTCCTTGTAGGGGAAGCGCGAGCCCAGCGTCTCGCTGGCGCAGACCCAGACATCGGTCGAGCGGGCATATTCGGCCAGCGCCTGCGGCGAGTTCATGCGGATCGGATCCTCGTACCAGGTCGGCTTGTAGGGCTCGAGCGCGCGGGCGATCTGCTTTGCGGTCGGCAGGTTCCACAGCGAGTGGAGCTCGACCATGATCTCCATCTTGTCGCCGACCGCTTTACGGATCTTCTCGAACGGCTCGATCGCCTGCTTCATCTGCGCGGCAGTGATGTAGAGCCCCTTGTTCTCCTGCGCCGCCGGATCGAACGGCCAGATCTTCATTGCGGAGATGCCGCTTTCCAAAAGGCTCTCGGCCAGCGCATCGGCGCGGTTCATGAAGCCGTCGAGATCTTCGTAGGGTCCCGTGGAGGCACCGAGATTCCAGTTCGAGACCGGGCTGATATTGGTGGAGCGGACATATTGCGTGCCGGCGCAGGTGTTGTAGATGCGCTGCTTGTCGCGGCAGAGGCCGCCGAGCATCTGGTGCACCGGCTGGCTGCAGACCTTGCCGAACAGGTCCCACAGCGCGATGTCGATCGCTGAGGCTGCACGATATTCGACGCCGGTCGAGGACTGCGCCATCGGCAGGTTCAGCATGTCGCGATGGATGGCCTCGATGTGCAGGGGATTGCGGCCGAGCAGGCGGCCGGCAAAAGTATCGTGGATCTGCGCTTCGACTGCGCCGGCGCCATAAAAAGTCTCGCCGAGACCGATCACGCCGCTATCGGTGTGAACGCGCACCCAGATGACGTTGGAGAATTCCTCGGTGCGCAGCGTCTCGATCGACGTGATCTTCACGGCAAGTCCTCCCGTCAAAAGGCGCCTCGCGCCGTCTTGTTTTCACTTCGCAACGCAACATATTGCGGCGTCGGCGAAAGTCTCTTACCGCTGCTTGTAATATATCACAACATGTTTTAAGGGTGCCACAAATAAGGCGCCGCCCTGCAGCGAGAGCGCAGGCGGTTGGGAGGACATGCGATGGCACGGCGCAAGCGCGCGCTCGAGGTGGTGAGACCAGAGGACGGCGGGGGCAGGCCCTCTCGGCGCAATCGTCTCAACTTCTTCGAGCTGGCCTATCAGCGGATTGAGGAGCTGCTGGTTCATTGCGAGCTCAAGCCCGGCCAGTTCATGACCATGCTGGAATTGCAGCAGATCACGGGCTTCGGCCGCACGCCGGTGCATCACGCCGTCAATCGTCTGTCCGCCGACACGCTCATCATCATCCGCCCGCGCCACGGGCTGCACATCGCGCCGATCGACCTCGCGCGCGAGCGCATGCTGCTGGGCCTGCGCCGCGACATGGAGCGGTTTGTCATCCGCCTCGCGGCCGATCGCGCCAGTCTCTCGCACCGCAATCAGGCGCTGCACATCGAGCGCCTGCTTCGTGAACGCCGCGCCACCTTGACCCTGGACGAGTTCAACAGCCTCGACCGGCGCATCGATGCGCTGGTGCTGGAAGCTGCCGGCGAGCCGTTCCTGGTGCATACGCTGCGGCCCCTGCACACGCTCTATCGCCGCATCGGCTACATCCATCATCGCTTCATGCCGGGACAGGCCGATCTGTCAGGAACGATCGATCATCATCTCGGTATTCTCAACGCAGTTGCGAACCGCCGCGTCGAGGATGCCGTGAAGGCGAGCGACGCCTTGATCGACTACATGGGCGAGATGTTCTCAGGGATGGAGGCGGGGATCGATCCGCGCCTGCTCGATTGCAGTATCGAGCCGCTGCTCGGCGCGTAGAGAGTTTTGAAGAGAGGACCAAACATGCAGACAATGGCCATGCCACAACCGACCGCAAGCGAAACCGCGGTCCGCTACCTCATTACCAATTACAGTCCCAAGGGCAACAAGGTCGGCTGGCTGATGATGGCCTCGATCCTGGTCGAGGCCTGGGATCTCTATTCGATCGCTTTCGTGCTGATCTTCATCAAGGAGCAGTACAATCCGGATCCCTTGATGCTCGGCCTTGCCGCCGCGGGCACGCAGGGTGGCGCGCTGATCGGCGCGCTGCTCGGCGGCTGGCTGTCCGACAAGATCGGCCGCCGCGTCATGTTCCTGATCACGATGGTGATGTTCATCGTGCTGGCCCTGGCGCAGGCCTTCGTGCCCAGCGTCGGCTGGCTGGTCGTGATCCGCTTCCTGCTCGGCGTTCCGCTCGGTTCCGACATCTCGACCGGTTACACCTACATCATGGAATCCATGGCCAAGGGTGAGCGCGAGGTGATGGGCAACCGCTGGCAGTTCATGTTCGCCGTCGGCGAGGTGCTGACCATCGGCGTCATCGTGATCTTCCTTCTGATCGACATGCAGCACGAGATGCTGTGGCGCGTGACGCTGGGCCTCGGCGCGGTGCCGGCGCTGATCATCCTGGTGATGCGCCACGACGTGCCGGAGACGGCGGTGTGGCTGGTGCAGAAGGGACGCTACCGCGAGGCCAAGCGGGTCGCGCGCGAGATGTTCAACGACGATCTCGCCATGCTGCCGGACCAGGACGTCGAGGTGCCGAAGGTGTCGACCCGTGCATTCCTCGCCGACCTCAAGAAGGATCCGATCCGCTGGCGCGCCACCATCTACGGCTGGATCGCCTGCTTCGCGCAAGGCAGCGAATTCTCGACCTTCGCCTTCTACCTGCCGGTGCTGTTCGTGATGGTCGGCGTCTCCAGCGTGCTCGGCAACAATCTGGTGACGATGGGCCTGTTCTGCTTCGCCGCGCTGTCGGGCTGGGTCGGCCCGCTGCTGACGCCGAAGATCGGCCATCGCGGCATCGCCATTGCGGGCTTTTCCATCGTGCTGGCCTCGCTGCTGGTCGCGGCCTTCGCGCTCTACACCGACAACAAGATGCTGCTGCCGTTCGCGGCCGCCGCCATGCTGTGGGGGCACTATTGGGACGCGTCGAACTGCATGACGATCCCGACCATGGTCGCCAAGCCGAAGTACCGCGGCACCGCCAGCGGCTTCGCCTACATGTTCGTGAAGCTGCCGTCGTTCCTGGCGATCTTCCTGTTCCCGTCGCTGTTCGCGGCGATCGGGCAGGCCAGCGCGACGCTGTTCGTCGCGATCTTCCCGCTGATCGGATTGCTTGCGGCAATCTTCATCCTGCCTGAGGTCTACGGCTACGAGAACGACTGACGTCGAAGCATCACCTGATCGCGGCAGCCAGTGCCGCGATCAGGGCCGGCGGCGTCACCAGCATGCCGAGCTTGAGGAACGGCCAGGCGCCGACCTCGATCTTCTCCCGCCGCAGCGCCACCAGCCACAGGATGGTGGCAAGCGATCCCGTGACCGACAGATTGGGCCCGAGATCGACACCGATCAGGATGGAGCTGACGACCGGCGTGGGCAGGTGATCGCTGGCAGCGACCGAGCCTGCGACGAGCCCGACCGGCAGATTGTTGGCGATGTTGGTGGCGATCGCGGTTGCGATGCCGACGCTCCAGGCCGCCTTCGGGACCGATTGCGCCACCGCTTCATGCAGCAGAGCGCTGAGCTGGCCGATGACGCCGGTCTTGATCAGCGCCTCCACCATCACGAAGAGACCGCCAACCAGCGGCAGCACGCTCCAGGATACGCCTCTCAGCACCGGCATCGGCGATTGGCGGCTGATCAGCAGCACGATGGCTGACGTCACCACGCCGCAGATGAAAGTCGGCAGCCCGAGCTGCTTGTCGAGTGCGGACGCTGTGACCAGCACGATTCCGACAGCGATGATGCCGACAGCCGTGAGCTTGCCGCCACGGCCGAGTGTTGGATGCGGCACGCTGCTTGCGATCGTTTCCTCCTTCAACGCGTGATGCTGGGTCAGGCGCAACACGATATAGGTCAGCAGGATCGACGCCGCCGAGGGCAGGGCGAACAGGCGCAGCCATTCGCTGAGCTGCGGCATGCGCGCGCCGAACACGACGAGATTGGCGGGATTGGAGATCGGCAGCACGAAGCTCGCGGCATTGGCGATGAAGGCGCAGACGAAGAGATAAGGCAGCGGTTTTGCGCCGGCCGCGCGCGTCGCGGCGTAGACGGCCGGCGTCAGCACGATGGCGGTGGCGTCGTTGGAGAGCAGCACGGTGACGACAGTGCCGACGATGTAGATCAGCAGGAACAGCCGTTGCGGCGACCCGCCGGCATATTCCACCGCAACCGCGGCGAGATAGTCGAACAGGCCCTCGAGCCGCGCCAGCTCGGCGATCAGCATCATGCCGATCAGGAAGAGATAGACGTCGACGCCTTTCTCGATGCCGACAAGCGCATCCTGCCAGGGCAGGAAGCCGAGCAGCACCAGCGCGCCGGCGCCGAGCACGGCCCAGATCGCCTCGGGCAGGTGGAAAGGGCGGATGATGACGCCGGCAGTCGCGACGGCGATGATGCTCCAGGCCCAGAGGGGGGCAGACGGCAGGCTCGGCACGGATAGTCCTTGGCGTGGAATGAAATTGGAAGCGTCAGAATTTCACGGCGAGCAGCACCGCCCCGGCGCCGATCATGGTGATCCCGGTCCAGCCCTGCGCGCTCGGCCGCTCGCCGAGAAAGGCGAAGGCGAACAGCGCCACCAGCACGACGCTGAGCTTGTCGATCGGCGCCACCAGCGTCGCCGGCCCGAGCTTCAGGGCACGGAAATAGCACAACCACGACGCGCCGGTCGCAAGCCCCGACAGCACCAGGAACAGGAAGGTTTTCGGCGAGACCGCCGACGGCACCGTGAACTGGCCGGTGAAGAACAGCAGCACCGAGAAGGCCAGCAGCACCACGATGGTGCGAATGAAGGTGGCGAGATCAGGATTAATGGTCTCTACGCCGACCTTGGCGAAGATCGCGGTCAGCGCGGCGAAGCAGGCGGAGAGCAGCGCCCAGGTTTGCCAGGCGGAGAAGAGGGCGGGTTTCATGTCATCGGTATCCGTTGTTCCAGGACGACGCTCCATCGTCGTCATTGCGAGCCATCGGGCCGCGCTTCGCGCGGACCGGTTGGCTCGCAATGACGGAATTTGTGGCAACGTCGTACAACTGTAGCACTCACCTCGCCACCGACAGTTTCTCCATGATCGCCTTGCGCAGGATGCGCGAGAGCGATTCCACCGAATACGGCTTCTGGATCAGTTCAAAGCCGCGGTGAGCATTTTCCGCGAGCACGTTGCTGTAGCCGGAGGTGAGCACGACGGGCAGGCCCGGATAGCGCTCGCGGATGATGCCGGCGAGCTCGACGCCGTTCATGCCGGGCATGATCACGTCGGAGAAGACGAGATCAACCGCGAACTCGTTCTCGCCAAGGATGGCGAGCGCGGCGTTGGCGTTGGCGACGCGGCGGGTGACGTAGCCGAGGTCCTCCAAGAGCTCCGTCGAGAACTGGCCGACATCGTCATTGTCCTCGACCACGAGCACGCGATAGCCCCGGCCGGTGGTGGCGCCCTCAGTGGTCAGCGAGGATGCTTCCTTCTCGGCGCTGGGGCTCTGCGCCTGCGGCAGATAGATGGTGAAGGTCGCGCCCTGGCCCGGTGTGCTCGTCACGGCGATGTCGCCTTCGGACTGTTTTGCAAATCCAAAGGCCTGGCTGAGGCCGAGCCCGGTGCCCTTGCCGACCTCCTTGGTGGTGAAGAAGGGTTCGAAAATGGCGTCGATGTTTTCGGGCGCGATGCCGCTTCCGGTGTCCGCGATCGAGATCGCGACATAGTCGCCGCTGCGCGCGGACTGCGCGCGCAGGTTCGGAATGCCCTGGACCTTGCGCACTGAAATGGTGAGCCGGCCTTCATCGTTCATGGCGTCGCGGGCATTGATGGCGAGGTTGATGAGGGCGGTCTCGAACTGCGCGATGTCGGCGACGGTGAAGCAGTCCGCATCGTCGATCTCGACGACAATCTCGATGCGGCCACCAACCAGCGGCCGGACCAGCTGCGCCACGCCCTCGACCTGGCTGCCGACATTGAAGATCTGCGGCTTCAGCGGCTGCCGGCGCGCGAAGGCCAGCAGCTGCGCGGTCAATTTCGAGGCGCGCTCGACGGTGTCGGAGATGGCGTCGACATAGCGGCGGCGGCGCTCCTCCGGCAGCTCGCGCCGGCGCAGGAAGTCGGTCGCCGAGCGGATGATGGTGAGCAGGTTGTTGAAATCGTGCGCGACGCCGCCGGTGAGCTGCCCGATCGCCTCCATCTTCTGCGACTGCCGCAGCGCTTCCTCGCCGCGGCGGCGCTCGGTGACGTCGACGGCTTCAGGCACCGCGCCGGTGATGTTGCCATGGCGGTCGAGCACGGGGCGGATGCTGAACTCGAAATCGCGCTCGCCGATGGGCAGACGCAGCCGCATCTCAAGCCGCACGGCTTCGCCCTTCAGCACGGTGTTGAAGGCCTCGCGCACGGTTGCGCTCATGCGTTCCGTAGCGGTGAACCAGGGCGTGTCCCAGAACGGCTTGCCGATGACCTCAGCAGAACTGGCCTTGATACCGTCGAGCGCTGTCTTGTTGGCGTAGAGCAGCTCGCCCTTCAGGTTGACCAGCCCCTGATACTGGTTGCTGGTCTCCAGGATGGCGCGCAGCCGGGCCTCGTTGGATTCGAGCTCGGCGGTGCGCTCGACGATGCGCTCTTCCAGCGTCTCGTTGAGCCTCCGCAGCTCGATCTCGGCCTGCTTGGCGGCGGTGATGTCGTGGGCGACGCCGATGAAGCCGATATGCTTGCCGGTCGGGTCCCAGCGCGGCTGCGATTCCGAGCGCAGCCAGCGCCATTCGCCTGATGCGTTCTTGTAGCGCGCCTCCAGCACGAACGGTTTGAGCGAGGCTTCGCCCTGGACCGATTGCTGCAACACACGCGGCAGGTCGTCAGGGTGCAGCACCTTGCGCCAGTCGAAGGCGATGGCCTGCTCGTAGGGCAAGCCGAGGAAGTCGACATAGGCCTGGTTGGCGAAGGAGCGCGTGCGGTCGAGCTTCGTCACCCAGATCGGCACCGGCGCGCTGTCGGCGATCAGCCGGAAGCGCTCTTCGCTCTCGCGCAACGTCTCGCGCGCCAGAGCCTGGTCGGTGATGTCGATATGGGCGCCAACCAGGCGGATGGCGCGGCCGTCGCGGTCGCGCTCGATCTTGGCGACGACACGGATCCAGCGGGTCTGGCCGTCGCTGGGGCGGATGATGCGATATTCGGCCGTGTAGTCCTCGCCGGTCGCGGCCAGCGCATCGAAGAAATGCTTGACGGTGGCATCGCGGTCGTCGGGATGGATGCGGCTGACCCAATCCTCATGCGTCTCGTCGGCGGCCTCGGGCGGCAGGCCATGGATGATCAGATATTCAGGCGAGCGGCGGTTCTTGAAACCTTCGCGGAGGTCGACTTCGACCCCACCCACTTTGCCGATGCGCTGGATGCGCGCCAGCTCCGCCTCGCGCTCCTGCAGCGCGCGATAGGCCTCGTCCCGCTCGCGCGCGATTTCTTCGAGGTGCTGGCGCAGCCGTTCGGCGGCGATGGTCTCGGGCAAAGGATCGTTCAAGGTATCGGCCGTTGTGATGCGGGGGCGCACGTGGCGGACCGATATTCACACAGACATAGCGTGATAGCCATTGCTCAAAAGGGAATAGCTTGAGGAAACGCCCACCGCACCGCATCCGGTGATGTGAATGAACGTGGGGGCTGGCTATTTGTTCCTAAAGAAGGAACGATGAGCGGCCTGCGCGCGTATCTGCGTGGCGCCATAGTTGACGTCAGTAAGACACACCTTCCCAAGAGGCTCGATCTTGAAGCTCTTTGTTTGCCAGGACTGCGGCAACGTTCTCTATTTCGAGAACCGTGCCTGCGGACGCTGCGGCCACCGGGTCGCCTTCCTGCCGGAAAAGGAGACGATGTCGGCGATCGAGCCCGATGGGGAGGGTTGGAAGACGCTTGCGGACAAAGGCGAGCGCCGGATGCTCTGCCGCAATGCCGATTACGACGCCTGCAACTGGCTGACCGATGCCGGCGATACCACGGGCTATTGCCGCGCCTGCCGCCACAACGGCATCGTGCCCGATCTCTCCGACCCCGCGCAGCTCGCCGGCTGGCGCGAGTTGGAGGTGGCAAAGCACCGGCTGTTCTATTCGCTGATCCGCTGGAGGCTGCCGCTCCAGACCCGGCAGGACGATCCCGAGCACGGCCTGATCTTCAATTTCCTCGCCGATGATCCCAACACCGGGCAAAGGATCATGACCGGCCATGACAACGGACTGATCACGATCGCGCTCACCGAGACAGATACCATCGAGCGCGAGCGACGCAGGCTGGAGATGGGCGAGCCTTACCGTACGCTGCTCGGGCATTTCCGCCATGAGGTCGGGCACTATTTCTGGGACGTGCTGGTGCGCGAGGGCGGCAGGCTGGACGAATGCCGCGCGGTCTTCGGCGACGATTCCGCTGACTACGGTGAGGCCCTGCAGCGGCATTACGCCCAAGGCGCGCCGCCGGACTGGCAGCAGAATTACGTCTCGGCCTATGCGACCACGCACCCCTGGGAGGATTTCGCCGAGACCTGGGCGCATTACCTCCACATCGTCGATACGCTGGAAATGGCTGGCGAGTTCGGCATGGAGGTGCGTCCGAAGGTCGACCCCGACGGGGAGCTGTCGACGCGGATCCGCTTCAACCCTTACGAGGCGCGGGACATCCAGGCGATCGTCGATGCCTGGCTGCCCTTCACCTTCGCCATGAACAGCGTCAACCGGGCCATGGGCCTGCGCGACCTCTATCCCTTCATCCTGTCGCCGGCCGTGGTCGCCAAACTGGGCTTCATTCACAGCCTGGTCCGGGACGTGGCCAAGGGCGGAAAGCCATAGGGCGTCAAGGCCTCAGGCCCATACCGGTCTTGCGCTGGTACGCCAGAGCGGGCCGGATTTTGCCCGTTGCCTCCGGCCCATTTTGCTGTACCACGACAGGATACGGCCCCGTCCCACCGGCCCGCCAAGGCGTGGGGCAGGGTCCCGCCCAGGGGACGAAGCTCAAGAAAATCATGTTCAAACGCATCCTGATCGCCAACCGCGGCGAAATCGCCTGCCGGGTCATCAAGACCGCCCGCAAGATGGGAATTCAGACGGTTGCCGTCTATTCCGAGGCCGACCGCGACGCCCTCCATGTCGAGATGGCCGACGAGGCCGTCCTAATCGGCCCGCCGGCCGCGGCCGAGAGCTATCTGGTGATCGAGAAGATCGTCGAGGCGTGCAAAAAGACCGGCGCCGAGGCCGTGCATCCCGGCTATGGCTTCCTGTCCGAGCGCGAGGCGTTTCCGCGCGCGCTGGAAGCCGCCGGCATCGTCTTCATCGGCCCGAACCCCGGCGCGATCGCCGCGATGGGCGACAAGATCGAATCCAAGAAGGCCGCCGCCAAGGCCAAGGTCTCGACCGTGCCGGGCTATCTCGGCGTCATCGAGGACGACAAGCACGCGGTCAGGATTGCCGACGAGATCGGCTACCCTGTCATGATCAAGGCCTCTGCCGGCGGCGGCGGCAAGGGCATGCGCATCGCGCATTCCAAGGCCGAGGTCGCAGAAGGCTTCAATCTCGCCAAGGCGGAGGCAAAAGCCTCGTTCGGGGACGATCGCGTCTTCGTCGAAAAGTTCATCGTCGATCCCCGCCACATCGAGATCCAGGTGCTGGGCGACAAGCACGGCAACGTCATCTATCTCGGCGAGCGCGAGTGCTCGATCCAGCGCCGCAATCAGAAGGTCATCGAGGAGGCGCCGTCGCCGCTGCTCGACGAGGCCACCCGCCGCAAGATGGGCGAGCAGGCGGTCGCACTGGCGAAGGCCGTGAATTATGATTCCGCCGGCACGGTCGAATTCGTCGCCGGGCAGGACAAGAGCTTCTACTTCCTGGAGATGAACACGCGTCTCCAGGTCGAGCATCCCGTCACCGAGCTCGTCACCGGCGTCGACCTCGTCGAGCAGATGATCCGCGTCGCCGCCGGCGAAAAGCTCGCCATCGCGCAGAAGGACGTCACGCTCACGGGCTGGGCGGTGGAGTCGCGCCTCTACGCCGAGGACCCGTTCCGCAACTTCCTGCCCTCGATCGGGCGCCTGGTGAAGTATCGCCCGCCGGCGGAGGTGAGCAAGGACGGCATCACGGTGCGCAACGACACTGGCGTGCAGGAAGGCGGCGAGATCTCGATCCATTACGATCCGATGATCGCCAAGCTCGTCACCCACGCGCCGTCGCGTGCGGCCGCCATCGAGGCGCAGGCGACCGCGCTTGACTCGTTCTATGTCGACGGCATCAGGCACAACATCCCGTTCCTGTCCGCGCTGATGCATCATCCGCGCTGGCGCGAAGGCAATCTGTCGACCGGCTTCATCGCGGAAGAATTCCCCAAGGGCTTTTCCGTGCGCGTGCCCGAGGGCGAGGTCGCGCGTCGCATCGCCGCGGTTGGCGCCGCGATCGATCACGTGCTGGGTGAGCGCAAGCGGCAGATCTCCGGCCAGATGGGCGGGCGCGTCGTGCAGCGCGAACGCCGCCGCGCGGTCTGGCTCGACCGCCAGGAGATTCCGCTTGAGATTGCCCGCGAGGGCGATGCGATCGCAATCCGTTTCGTCGATGCCGACGGCACGGCCGGCAAGGCGCATCTGTTGCAGTCGCCATGGAAGCCGGGTGACCCGGTCTGGCAGGGCACCATCGACGGCCACTTCATTGCGGTGCAGGCGCGGCCGGTTCCCAACGGCATTCGCCTCGCGCATCAGGGCGTCGAGGTGCCGGTCTATGTCTGGACCGAAGCCGAAGCCGCCTCCGCCCGGCTGTTGCCGGTGACGGCGGCCTCCGACACCGGCAAGAAGCTGCTCTGTCCGATGCCCGGGCTCATCGTCTCGATCGCAGTGACCGAAGGCCAGGAGGTCAAGGCCGGCGAGACGCTGGCCGTGGTCGAAGCCATGAAGATGCAGAACGTGCTGCGCGCCGAGCAGGATGGCACGGTGAAGAAGATCCACGCCAGCGCCGGTGCGACGCTCGCGGTGGACGCGCTGATCCTGGAGTTTGCGTAAGTGTGTGAGTGGGGCCCTGCTGGCCCCACCAACATCGTCATTGCGAGCGCAGCGAAGCAATCCAGACTGCCTCCCTCGGAAAGACTCTGGATTGCTTCGCTGCGCTCGCAATGACGGAGTATGTTGCGGCTGCGTCGCAATAGTGTGAGAGGGCACCATGGCCTTTCGTTCCCGCCGCGAGAAACTGCGTTCGATCATTTCGGGCCCCACCTGCGTCCATCCCGGCTCGGTCTATGACGCGATCTCGATCCGCATTGCCGAGGATCTCGGCTTTCCGCTCGGCATGTTCGGCGGCTCGGTCGCCTCGCTCGCCGTGCTCGGCGACCCCGATGTCACGCTGATCACACTCACCGAGCTTGCCGAGCAGATGCGCCGGATGTCGCGTGCCGCAGGCCTGCCGGTGCTGGTCGATGCCGATCACGGCTATGGCAATGCGCTCAACGTGCGCCGCACGGTGCAGGAGCTGGAGACGGCGGGCGCCGCCGGCCTCACCATCGAGGACACGCTGTTGCCGGCGGCCTTTGGCGAGGCCAAGGCGCAGCTGATCTCCCTGGAGGAGGGCGTCGGCAAGATGAAGGCCGCGCTCGATGGCCGCGGCGATCCCTCGCTGGTCATCATGGGCCGCACCGGCGCTGCCTCGATCACCTCGGTCGAGGATGCGATCCGTCGCGCCAGAGCCTATGAGGCGACCGGTGTCGACGCATTGTTCTTCACCGGCATCAAGTCACGCGCCGAACTCGAGGCCATCGCCGGCGCCACGCGTCTGCCCATCGTGCTCGGCGGTGCACCGGACGAATTGAACGCGATCGACTATCTCGCGGGCCAACGCGTGCGCATCGCGCTGCAGGGCCACGCGCCGATCGCGGCTGCCATACAGGCGGTCTACGACGTCCAGAGGGCGTTGCGCGAGGGCACGCCGCCGAAGGCGCTGAAGGGATTGCCGTCGGCGGAGCTGACCAGCCGCGTCATGCGCGAGGTCGATGTCAAAGTGCGCAGCGCCGACCTCCTTGGGCTGAAGCAATGAGCCGGGCGATCCTCCAGGTGATGATCCGTGGGCGCGTGCAGGGCGTCGGCTATCGGGCCTGGGTCGAATACCAGGCAACCGCGAGCGGCCTCGAAGGCTGGGTCCGCAACCGCCGCGACGGCAGCGTCGAAGCGCTGTTCGCGGGCGCGCCGAAGCATGTCGCCGACATGGTCGCGCTGTGCCGCCACGGTCCGCCATCATCGCGCGTGGACAGCGTGACCAGCGAGACGGCCAGCGTCGATGAACTGAACCTGCGCCGGGCAGGGGAGGCATTCTCGGTGTTGCCGACGGTGTAGGTGAACCTCTATGCGCTCCATCGGCGGTCTTCACCTCTCCCTTCGGGAGAGGTGAACCATCACCGCGGCAGCTTCGAGATCGCTTCGCTCAGTTCGTGGATCTCATACGGCTTGCGCAGGATCGGGAAGTCGCCGCGCACGCCGGCGGCGGCTTCGCTGTAGCCGCTGGCGAGCAGGATCGGCAGGTCGGGGTGGGTCTGGCGCAACAGGTGCGCCAGGCCGAGCCCGTCCAGCTTGCCGGGCATGACGATGTCGGAGAACACGAAGTCGACGCCGTCGCTCTCGAGTTCGCGCAGCGCGGCTTCGGCATCTGCAACCCGGCGCACGCTGTACCCGAGCTGCTCCAGCAGACCGGTGCTGACGAGTGCGACATCGGGATTATCCTCGACCAGCAGCACCGTGCCGCTGCCGCGCACCGTCGCCGCCTCTGGCGTCTCGTTCGACGCCGTCGCGGTTTCGCGCGGCAGCAGGATGGTGAAGGTCGTGCCCTTGCCGAGCTCGCTTGCGACCTTGATCGTGCCGCCAGCCTGATGCGCGAAGCCGTGCACCTGCGACAGGCCGAGGCCAGTGCCTTTTCCGACCGGCTTCGTCGTGAAGAACGGTTCGAAAATCTTGTCGACGACGTCGGAGGGGATGCCGAGCCCGGTATCGTTGACGGTGATGGCGACGTATTCGCCGTTATGGAGCGGATCGTCGAGGACGATGTTGTGCGCGCCGATCGTCACCGTGCCGCCGTCGGGCATGGCATCGCGTGCGTTGATGACGAGATTGAGCAGTCCCGTCTCGAACTCGGAGATGTCGGCCTTGACGGGCCAGACCTCGCGGTCGATGTCGAAGGCGAGATGAACCGCGCTGCCAACGCCGGCGTAAAGCACTTCGCGGATCGCCTCGATGCGGTCAGCCAAATGGATCGCCTGCGGATTGACGCTTTGCCGCCGCGCGAAGGTTAATAGCTGGCCGGTCAGTGCGGCGCCGCGCTTGGCGGCGGTCTCGATCGCCGAGATGGCGCGCTGGAACCTGGGATCCTCGGGATCGCCCTTCTTGAGGATGTGAAGGCTGCCGCTGATGATCATCAGGAGATTGTTGAAGTCGTGGGCGACGCCGCCGGTGAGCTGGCCGAGCGCATCGAATTTTTGCGACTCGGCAAGCTGTGTCTGCATCGCCTCGAGCTTCAGTTGCGTGTTGCGGCGCTCGGTGATGTCGCGCGTGATCTTGGCGAAGCCGACCAGCGCTCCGTCCTCATAGATCGGATCGATCACCACGCTGGCCCAGAAGAAAGTGCCGTCCTTGCGGACGCGCCAGCCTTCCTCCTCGTAGCGGCCCTGCTCGCGGGCGATGCGGAGCGCACGGGCCGGCTTGCCGTTGGCCCGGTCGGCCTCGGTATAGAAGCGCGAGAAATGCTGGCCGAGAATCTCTTGGGGCGAATAGCCCTTGATCCGCTCGCCGCCAATGTTCCAGCTCGTGATGATCCCATTGGGATCGAGCATGTAGAGCGCGTAGTCCGCGACCCCTTCAACCAACAGCCGGAAACTCCGTTCGCTTTCGAACAAGTCTCTCTGTTGACTGGACTTTTTGACCATTACGGACCCCGCCTCGACCGGAGCAAACGCCTTGAAGGGCCTTTGGTTCCCATCTGCTGAGAGGTTTTTAGGCAAATCTTGCGGACGGTATGGAGGTGGGGAGGCTTCGACAAGTGCTTGACACGCGGTCGATGTCGTCAGATATTTCTGTTATGACAGAAATAACCGGAAAGAAGCAACTCCCCGCCGCCGTCCAGCGCTTCATCCTGCATTGGGGCGACATGGGCGATCAGTGGGGCGTCAACCGCTCGGTCAGTCAGATCCATGGGCTGCTCTATCTCGCCGAGGCTCCGATGACCGCGGAGGACATCGCCGACACGCTCGGCATGGCCAGGTCCAACGTCTCCAATTCGTTGAAGGAGCTGCTCGCCTGGAACCTGATCCGGCGCGTGCCGATCCTCGGTGACCGCCGCGACCACTACGAGGCGGAGACCGACATCTGGGAGGTCGCAACGCGTATCGCGGCGCGGCGCAAGGAGCGCGAGCTCGATCCCGCGATCACGGCGCTGCGGGCCTGCGTGACCGATGCGGCCGACGATCCGACCATCAATCCGGTGGCGAGCAAACGGCTGAAGGAGATGCTCGCCTTCACCGAGCTCGCCGACCACTGGTTCATGCAGATGCTGAAAGTGCCGCGGCCGCGGGTGGTCGCCTTGATGCGGCTTGGCGAGAAGATCGCCAACCTGCTGCCGCTGGGCAAAGCCAAATAGGTTTGAGGAGGGTGCGATGACGTCGGCTCGATTCTCAGGCTCCAACGCACCAACCACTGCTCACATCAAACTGCTCGATGATCGGCGCTTCCGCACATTGCTGTCGGACGAGGATTGGGGCCGGCTGCCGCTCGCGACCTGGCGGCGCTTCTCCAAGCGCGTCGCCGATGGCGACAGCGTGGTCTATGTCGGCGTGGTCGACGAGGTCGCCTTCAGCGACATCGGCTGGTGGTTCGCGCAAGCCGCGCGCCTGATCGGCGGGCCACTTCCCACGGGGCGCGACACCGGCGTGCCCATGATCGTGACCGTCACCGAGGACGGTACGACGGGCGGTCAGACCTGGACCCGGATCTGCGCGCGCAAGCGCGGCTTTCCGCAGGTGATCCATTCGGCCAAGCGTTTCGCCGGCCCTACCGGGCTGGAGGAATATGTCGGCTTCGGCGTCTCGATGGCACTGCGCATCGCGGTCGAGGGTGAGACGCTGACCTTCCGCAGCGCCGGTTACGGCCTTCAGCTCGGACGCCTCTGGATCCCGCTGCCGCGATGGCTCGCGCCGGGCGATCTCACCGTGACGCATCGGGATCTCGGCGAGGGCGCCTTCCGCTTCACCCTCGATGTCATTCATCCGCGTTACGGCGCGCTGATCCACCAATCAGCATTGTTCAGGGAGGCCGTGTCATGACGCCGCTGTTGTGGACGCTCATCGCCATCCAGATCGTGATGGGTGTGTTCGACACCTTCTATCATCACGAGTTCACCGAGCGCCTGGCCTGGCGTCCGTCGCAGCGTCTTGAGCTGAAGCTGCACGGCATCCGCAACATGTTTTATGCGCTGCTGTTCCTCACACTCGGCTGGCTCGAGGTCTATGGCGTGCTGGCGCCGCTGGTCGTCGCGGTGCTGGTTGCCGAGATCGTCATCACGCTGATGGATTTCGTCGAGGAGGATCTGAGTCGCAAGCTGCCGCCGAGCGAGCGGATCAATCACACGCTGCTTGCGATCAATTACGGCGCCATCCTGGTGCTGCTGCTGCCGCTGCTGATCGCCTGGGCCATGCGGCCCTTTGGCGTCACCGTCGTCTATCAGGGCCTGCTCAGCATCGCTGCGACCGCCTGCGCAATTGGCGCGACACTCTGCGGTCTCAGGGATTTTGCCGCGGTGCGCCGGCTCGGCCGCCTGCGAAGCGCTCCTACGGACGGTCTCGTCGAGAAGCTGCCCGGCCGCAAGACCGTCCTCATCACCGGCGCCACCGGCTTCATCGGCAGCCGTCTTGCAGCGAGCCTCAGCGGAGCAGGGCACCACGTCATTGCGCTGATCCGCAATCCTGCGAAGGCCGAGATGCTGCCGCCCCCGGTGACGCTGATCACCAGCCTTGATCAGCTCCCAGCCGATACGCATATCGACGCCGTCGTCAATCTCGCCGGCGAGCCGATCGGCAACGGCCTGTGGACCGAGGCCAAGCGCGCCAGGATCATCGGCTCGCGCATCGACATGACCGGCGAGGTCGTGAAGCTGATCGCAAGGCTCGAACGCAAGCCGGAGGTACTGGTCAGCGGCTCCGCGATCGGCTGGTATGGCTTGTGGGCCGACCAGGTGCTGACGGAATCGGCCAAGTCTCACGCCTGCTTCAGCCATGAGCTGTGCGCGGCCTGGGAGAAGGCGGCGCGGCCGGCGGAGGCGCTCGGCGTCCGCGTGGTCTTCTTGCGCATCGGCCTCGTGCTCGGCACCGAAGGCGGCTTCATCACGCGCCTCTTGACGCCGTTCGAGTTCGGGCTCGGCGGTCGCCTCGGCACCGGGCGACAATGGATGTCCTGGATCGAGCGCGACGATCTGATCCGGCTGATCGCCTATGTGATCGCCACGCCGGATCTCTCGGGCCCCGTCAACGCCACGGCGCCGATTCCGGTGACCAATGCAAAGTTCACCGAGGAGCTCGGCCGCCGGCTGCGTCGACCCGCGGTGTTTCGCATCCCCGGTGGCCTGCTCCGTCGGATCGGCGGCGGCCTTGCCGATGAGCTGCTGCTCGGCGGCCAGCGCGTGCTGCCCAACAAGGCGCTGAGCCGCGGTTTCGTGTTCAGGCACGAGACGCTGCGCAGCGCGTTCGAGGCGATTTTGTAGAGGCTCGCGGCGTTAAGCCGCCGCGCTCCGGAACGTCGCCGCAACTGCGCGCAGCGCCGCGAGCTTGGCGGGATCGCTGACCTTCGAATGCAGCATAACCTTCGAGCTACCGAGTTTCGGGAGCTTGTACGTGGGACCGATATCGATCAGTCCGGGAGGCGCGATCCGGCGTGCCAGCGGGGCGATCGCAAGCCCGGCAAGCGCGGCTGCGACCACCGCCGTCACGCCGCCGCCGACAAAGCGTTCGCGCCAGGGGAGGCCGGCCTTGTCGAGTGCCCGCACGGCAATCGCCCGGACGCCGCAGGGCGGGGCGAGCGTTGCCAGCGGCAACGCTTCGCCCTTCGGCAGTGTGAAGCGTCGTGACGCGAACCAGCCGAACTCGTCCTCGGTGAGCTTCTCGCCGCCGCGGCGGCTGCCCTCCTGGCGGACGATCACCGCGTCGAGCTCGCCGGTGTCATAGGCCTCCTGCATCTCGCGTGAAAAGCCGATGGTGACGGCAAGCGTCAGGTTTGACGACATCGCGTGCAGCCGTTCGAGCAGCGGCACCAGCTCGGGGCCGGCGGCATGATCGGAGATGCCGAGGGAGAGCGATTGCGCGGCCGGTGCGTCGCCCGACAGCGCGCGGTCATGCGCCGCCATCAGCGCGCGGGCACGGTCGAGGAAGCCAGTGCCGTCGGCGGTGAGCCGGACCGCGCGCGGCGAGCGCTCGACGAGACGTTTGCCCAGCAGCGTTTCCAGCCGTTGCAGCTTGAGGCTGACCGCAGCCTGCGTCGTGCCGAGCGCTTCGGCGGCGCGGGTGAAACTCTGGAGGTCGGCGACCAGCAGAAAAGCCTGGACGGTGGCGATGTCGAGCGTGGCTGTCATTATAATCCGTTATCACTGGTATCATCTGAGATAAGGTACCAATATGATAGGGGAAGGTCTAGCTTCTCACCAGCGCCGCGAGTTCAGCGGCATTCTAGAGGAGAACAACCATGCCCCTGATCACCGTATCCTACAGCACCTCCCGCCAGTCGCCGTCGCTGAAGGCCGACATCGCGAGCGCCGTGTCCGAACTCACCGCAACAATCCTGCACAAGGATCCCAAGGTGACCGCCATCATCGTGAAGTCGGTCGATGCCGACGACTGGTTCGCCGGCGGCAAGTCGCTCGCCGAGCAGAAGCTCGCCAGCTACTGGATCGACATCCACGTCAGCGAGGGCACCAACACCAAGGACGAGAAGGCGACCTATCTCGCCGCGATGTTCACACGCATGGCCGAGATTCTGGGACCGCTGCATCCGGAGACGTACTTGCATGTCGACGAGGTCAAGGGCGACGCCTATGGCTTTGGCGGCCTGACCCAGGAGCGGCGTTACATCGCCGGCAAGCTTGACGTGTCGCTGAAGGCGGCGTGAAGCCTTCGAGCCGCGGGTGAGCCATCTCACCCGCGGCTCGCCGGTCAGCTTGCGGCCCGGAACTCGATCTCGGAATTGTTGATGAAGCAGGTCTTGTCGAACAGCTTCAGGTCGAGCGGGTTCGGCAGCCTGACGTCGCTGATGTCAGGGCAGGGCTTGACCATCGGGTCGTAGGAGCGGTCGATCTGCGAGATGAAGATGACGATCAGCCCCTCGTCGCGCGCGAAGGATTTCAGCGCACGCACCTGAACGGTGAGGTCAGGGTTTTCGCGCCGCTGATCGAGCAGCTGCAGATAGTCGATGACCACGACCGTTCCGCGCGGCGCCGTGGCCATCTGCTTGACGACATGGTCGGCGCTGATGGCGTCGGAGCAATCGACCTCGAACAGCTTGTCGAACTGCACAGGCTCCACGCCGATCGCACGCAGGCGATCCAGCACGTCTTTCTCGGTGTATTCGAGCGAGAAGAACGCGGCGCGGTGGCCTGATTTCATCGCCTCCACGGCGAGCTCGAGGCTCATCAGCGTCTTGCCTTGACCGGGCCGCGCCCCCACCAGCACGAGGTCGCCCGGCTGGACCTGCGGAAACAGCCTGATGGCCGGCGTTGTCGCCGCAGCTTTCGCCGCGAGCAAGCTCCAGGCGGAAAACCCTTCCGTCGTGGCGATGCGGTCGAGCGCGTCGTGGAGCGGGATGCCTTGCTCGCGGGACAGGCGCTTTGCTTTGCGCTTGAGACGATAGATCGGCGCAGACAATTTCATCGTCAGAACCTCCTGATGCGAGCAGAAAGCGCAATCCCTCCTTATGCCCGATGCTCGAACAGTCGGTCCGATGGCTTAGTCGCCCGGCATGATCTCTACTTTCCCGGCGGAGGGGGGAGGCGTGGGCGGCACCTGATGCAAGCGTAACTGATTCCGCGCGCGTGGAGAACGTGCAGCAGCTCATCGCCAACAGGAATGCATCAGGCGGCGGCTTCCGGCAGCAGCGCGCGGGTCGGCCCGAACAGTTCTTCAAACGACTGTCGCAACGCGACGTCGACATCTGCCATGGTCACGAGCTGGCCGAGATCGACCAGCGAGGTGACGCCGTAGCGGGCGTCAGTGACGCCGCAGGGGACGATGCCTGCAAAGTGCTCCAGCTCCGGCTCGACATTGATGGCGATGCCGTGGAACGAGACCCAGCGCTTCAGCCGCACGCCGATCGCCGCGATCTTGTCCTCGTGCTCCGCCCCTTTGTCCGGGCGCTTCACCCAGACGCCGACCCGGTCCTCGCGCCGCTCGCCGCGCACGTTGAAGGCGGCGAGCGTCTTCAGGATCAACTCTTCGAGGCTCGCGACATAGGCCCGGACATCAGGCCGGCGGTGCTTGAGGTCGAGCATGATGTAGGCCACCCGCTGGCCGGGGCCGTGATAGGTCAGCTGGCCGCCGCGCCCGGTCGCGAAGGTCGGGAAGCGGGAATCGAGCAGGTCGGTCGCCTTGCCTGATGTGCCTGATGTGTAGAGCGGGGGGTGTTCGAGCAGCCAGACCAGCTCCGGCGCCTCGCCGGCCGCAATCGCGGCGACGCGGGCCTCCATGGCGGCCACCGCATCCGGATAGGGCACGGGGCTATCCGAGATTCGCCACTCGACGGGCTCGCCGCCGGCGGCGGAAAACGACGTCAAATCGAGCTCTTGGCGCTTGTTCCGGCGGGGGTTTTGCGACGAATTAACCATTGGCTAACCATAACGTGGTGATCATCTCGGGAGCAAATGCCAAGTCCCTAAGTGTCGTTCTCCAGTTGCGGCGGTCCTGACAGTGCCCACACTCGATAAAGTCACCGTGGATCTCATGGTCGTCCTCGGGACGACCACCATGCCGATCCATCAAGTATTACGTCTTTCCCGCGGCGCCATCATCGAGCTGGACGCAACTGAGGCCGACGAGGTCAAGGTTCTCGCCAATAATCTGCCTGTAGCTTCCGGCGTCGTGCTGGTCGACCGCAACAGGATCGCGGTCGAGGTCAAGCAGATGCTGCCGCGGACGCCCGGGAGCCGATAGCGGCCGGGGCACGCATTCGCAGCCGGATAGGGCCGATCCGGGCGGGGATAGGACTTTCCTGCCAGGCCTGTGGAATTCCCCGCCTTTGCAGGCTTGTATCCCCCTGATGGATTTGTTAGATCGGCGGCCGCTGATCCGGCCAGCCTCAAGACCTCAGGCCGGTATCTCCTAGCGCTCGTGGCGGAACTGGTAGACGCGCTGCCTTGAGGTGGCAGTGGGTAACACCGTGGGGGTTCGAGTCCCTCCGAGCGCACCACTTTCAAATCTCATTCCTGGAAGCCAGCGGCCCGCTCGGGCCTCTCAGCCATATTCCTCGCCGATCCCGTATTCCCGGTAGATCTCGAGCGGGTCGAGATCGGGGAACAGGCGGCATTTGGCCTGGGCCAAGTGCAGGCTCACGGCGTTCGGCTCCTTGCCGTGCGACAGAATCTTGCGGATGTCGTCCATGTGCGCGCTCGGCTGGTGCTTGGCCTCGAGCTGCTCCAGCGCGACCAGGGCGGTGGCGAGCGCCTCGGTCAGAACCCACTCGTCGTGGCCCGTGATTCCCTTCTTCGGCATCGGCAGACCTCACGCGTCAGCGGCGGCAGCAGTCTACCGTAGCTTTCCTTGAATCTCCATCGAGCAGCACTGGGCGGTGGCGGCGCGCTCTCGCTTGCATTATGGCGGCGCGTGGCTAAAAGGCGGCGGCGCGCGGGCGATGGGCTTCTTGATACAATATTGGCGTAGACGGGCCTTGCGCGACCTCTCTCGGCTGGAGCCAGCATGGTCTTTCTAAGCTTCGTATACCGGTTCCTGACCAACTTTGCGTTCATGGCGCTGGTCTATTTCAGCCTGAACTTCATGGAGAAGTACCAGAACCGGGCGGTCCTCGCGATCCTGGTGCTTGTCTATGCCGGCATGCGCGCAGCCTCGACGCTGCGGGCGTTCTATTTCTTCCAGAAGATCGAGAAGCTGGAGGCCGAGACCAAGCGCCTTCAGGCGCCGATCAATGACGGCTCGGGCGGGAGCAGCGCACGCAAGCAGATCGTGACCGACGTTGCCCGGTTGCGCCGTGACGGCGAGCTCAAGTCCTATATGGACCTGTTCTTCCTGGCGCTGATCGTGCTGCTCTGCGTCGCCAATATCATGCGGCAGTAACGCGCTTAGCTCAGGCCCGCTTCTTCAGGCTGGTGGCGAGCCGGGTCGGGCGGGACGCCGTGCCCTTGGCCTGAGCCGCGTGCTTCGGCGCGGAGGACGCAGCCGTCCGGCGGGCTTGAATTCTGCCTGCCTTGCCCTTGCCGGCATGCGGCGTCTCTGCTGCCATCGCGAGCCGCGTCGCGGCGCGTCGCGACAGGGTCGTCGACAGCAGCACCTCGACCGAGCCCTCGGGGATTGCGAAGAGATCGCGGCCGGGCGCGGGCAGGGTGGAGGCGATATCGGCCTGCGCCATGGTCTTGCGCGGCAGCACCCGCGGCTGGTGCGCGGTCTCGGCGTTGAGATCGGCAAGACCCGGCGCCGGCAGCGTCGCGGTTTGCGCGAACACGAAATTCGGCACTTGAGGCCAGCGCGCGATCGGCGTCGTCTCCGTCGGCGGATGCAGCAGCCATTCCACCGGCGTGGTCGGCGTCGCCGGCTGGTCGGCGGTCGCGGGCACCACATGCACGATGCGATAGCCACGCGCCTTGAGGTCGCGGATGATCTTGGGCAGCGCTGCCACGGTGCGCGGCTGGATGTCGTGCAGCAGCAGGATGCCCTTGCCCTTGGCCTCCAGCCGCTGGACCGCGAGCTGGTAGACGCGATCGGGCGAGACGTGGCGCCAGTCGTCCGCCGGGAAGTCGGCGCTCCACACCTGGATGCCGCGCGAGATCAGATAGTTTTCGACGCCGTCAGCACGCATCAGGCCGGGAATGCGGAAGAACGGCGCCAACTTGGACGGGTCCGTCATTGCCGCCGACGTCCACTCGATGCCGCCGTTGATCTCGGCCTCGGCCTTGTCAATTGGCATCCTGTCCATCGTCAGCGGATGGGTCATGCTGTGCGTGCCGACGGTGTGGCCCGCCGCGACCAGCTTGCGCACGCCTTCCGGATTGGCCTTGGCCTGCTGCCCGATGATGAAGAACGTCGCCTTGATGCACTCGCCCGCGAGGATCTGGAGCACCTGGTTGGAATATTTCGGCAGCGGACCGTCGTCGAACGTCAGCACCACCTCGTGATCCCTGAGCGGCAGCGTCTCCCGGTACTGCATGGTGCCAATGCGCGGATGCTCGTGCGGGTCGACGACGAGCGTGCGTGATGTGCCGAGCGCATCGGGGTGTCCCGGGCAGTCGGCTGCGAAGGCGGCCGGCGACGCGATGGTCAGCGAGCCCAGCAGCAGGACGGTCCACGATCGCGCCCGAAAAACAACGCTACTTCCGATCATGAAACCCCGTCTGCCCTCATCTACATTGGCTGCGATATCGGTAGGTCGGAGACATCGGGAAACGGTTCAGGTGCCAAGACCTTCCCGCCCGAGGCGCCCCTCAATCATTGCATGGCGTAGTATGAACAGAATGTTAATAGGGCTCAAATCACCCCAATTTGGTCAGCCGTGACATTCCGGCATCAATGCGCGTCGGCGTTCTTCTGGGAGGTGCCCGCCGGCACGATATGGACCACGCGATAGCCATTCTCCCGCAACCACCGCAGGAAGTCCGGCATCATGGCGGCCGTCCGCGCCTGGGCATCGTGGAACAGGATGATACCCTTGCGGGCGGCGGTGACGCGGTCGGTGATCAACTTGAGTTCCTGCGCCGGCGTCATGTCGTTCCAGTCGCTGGCCCAGAAATCGGCGCCGAACACGACGATGCCGCGGTGCTCGAGCATGTCGAGCTGGGCCGGCGTGGACTCGAAATAGGGGAAGCGGAAGAACGGCGTCGACGGTGTCGTGGTCGAGACCCCGTGCAATGCCTTCTCGTCGGAGGCGATGCCGTGGTCGATCTCGTACTTCGCCGTATCAGCCGGGATACGCGCCATGTACGGATGCGACCAGGTGTGATGACCGATGGTATGACCCTCGCGGGCGATGCGCTTGACGAGATCAGGGAATTCGGTGGCGCTGCGGCCGACCAGGAAGAAGGTCGCACGCACGCATTCCTGCGCCAGCGCCGCCAGCACCTTGTTCGTCGACGGGGGACGCGGACCGTCGTCAAAGGTCAGCACCACCTCGTGATCTTCAAGCGGCAGCGTCTGCGGAAAGCTCTTCAAGCCAACGCGTGGCGTGGTCTTGGCATCGACGCTCAGGATCCGGGCGGTGCCGAGTGCATCGCTCCGGGGGCAATCCGCCGCCCGGGCCGCGCCGATCGCGGTGAGGCCGGCGAGAGCCACGCCCGTCGTGATCGAGGTCCATTTCGGCCGATGCATCTTTACCATTGCGCTCGCGATTGTCTTGTGGGTATTGCCCTCACCGTCAGCCCAAACCATCAAACCTGTGAAACGGCGAGGCGTTCCCATGGATGAACAGATCGATGGCGCTGCTTCCGCCGAGGCATTGGTACTCGACCACGTCCCCATGCGCAATGAAGACGGCGAAATCAGGCATGAATTCGTCGAGGAAATTGCCCATGCGATCGAGGCCGCCGACAGCGCTGCGCTGCGCGCCTGCGTCGCCGAGCTGCACGAGGCCGACCTCGGTGATCTCATCGCGGCGCTTGCGCCCGACGACCGCGTCCGCCTGGTCGAGCTTACCGGCGCCGATTTCGACTTTTCCGCGCTGAACGAGGTCGACGAGAGCGTTCGCGAGGAAATCCTCGACGAGCTGCCTCCGGAAACGGTAGCCGAAGGTGTCCGCGAACTTGAATCCGACGATGCGGTCGAGTTGCTGGAGACCCTCGACGAGGCGGAGCAGGAAGAGATCCTCGAGAAGCTGCCGCTCAAGGAGCGCGTCGCGCTCGAGCGCAGCCTGCTGTATCCGGAAAACTCCGCCGGCCGGCGCATGCAGACCGAGTTCATCGCCGTGCCGCAGGATTTCACGGTCGGGCAGGCGATCGACTACATGCGCGACACGCCCGATCTGCCTGACCGGTTCTACGAGATCTACGTCGTCGACAAGGACCAGCACTGGCAGGGCGCGGTTCCGCTCGACGTGCTGCTCCGCGCCCGCCGCCCGGTGCCGCTGACCGAGCTGACCGACGAGGATCGCCGCCGCGTCTCCGTCCTGGAGGACCAGGAAGAGGTGGCGCGCATGTTCGGCAAGTACAACCTCGTCGCGGCACCCGTGCTCGACACCCAGGACCGCCTCGTCGGTGTCATCACCGTCGACGACGTCGTCGACGTCATCGAGGAGGAGGCCGACGAGGACCTCAAGGCGCTCGGCGGCGTCACCAGCGATGAAGAGCTGTCGGACACCTTTCTCACCATTGCGCGCGGCCGCTTCAACTGGCTGCTGATCAACCTCGCCACCGCCTTCCTGGCCTCGTCCGTGCTCGGCCTGTTCGAGGGCCAGCTCGAGAAGATGGTGGCGCTCGCCGTGCTGGCGCCGATTGTCGCGAGCCAGGGCGGCAATGCCGCGACCCAGACCATGACGGTCGCCGTGCGCGCGCTCGCCACCCGCGAGCTCGGTTCCTCCAATGCCTGGCGCGTGGTGATCCGCGAGACGCTGGTCGGTCTCGTCAACGGCATCGGCTTTGCGGTGATCACGGGCATCGCAGCGGTGGCATGGTTCAAGATCCCGGGCCTCGGTGTCGTCATCGGGCTTGCGATCATCGTGAACCTCGTCGCCGGCGCGCTCGGTGGCATTCTGATCCCGATGGCGCTCGAACGCGTCAGGGCCGATCCGGCCGTGGCCTCGGGTACGTTCGTGACGACGGTGACTGACGTGGTCGGCTTTTTCTCCTTCCTCGGCATCGCGACACTGTGGTTCGGGCTGAAGTAGCGGCTGATTTGGAATGCCGCTCTCTCCCCCGTCATTGCGAGCGAAGCGAGGCAATCCAGAATTTCTCCGCAGCGGCAGTCCGGATTGCTTCGTCGCAAGGGCTCGTCGCATTGACGGGGGAGAGAGCGGGGCACCCTCACTCGGCCTGCGCCTTTAATCCGACCTTAAGCGTGCTGTCGCATCATCGCCCGCGCTTGGGGGAATGAGCATGCGGTTGCGGCTGAAGGCGGACGGACGGGTCGTTGAGTTGCGGGATGGGCAAGAGCTTCCCGTTCAGCCGTTTTCCGTCCAGCCGGTCCAGCCAGCGGTTGAAACTCCGCCGGCGGAAGCCGGCTCGCTCGGGGTGCGCGATCTGCGCCGGCGCGCCTGTCTGACCCAGATCGAGTTCGCCGCCAAGCTCGGCGTGCCCGTCGAGACCATCCGCAATTGGGAGCAGGGCAAGCGCGCCCCGCGTGGACCCGCCCGCGCGCTGCTGGCCGTGATCGCGCATTCGCCTGACACGGTGTTCCAGGCGCTGGCCAAAGCCTGACGCATTCACAGCCAGCCTCGTCCGTTGCACTCCGGCGGACCAGGTCCATAATGACGGCGTTGACGACTCCCCGGGGGCTGCCGCAACAGAGAGGATTCCTCATGCTGTTCGTCGAGGCCAATGGCGCCAAAATCCCGGCGATCGGGCTCGGGACCTGGGAGCTGAGCGGCCGGACCTGCGCCCGCGTGGTCGAGCAGGCGCTGCGGCTGGGCTACCGCCATATCGACACCGCCCAGGTCTATGACAATGAGCGCGAGGTCGGCGACGGATTGCGCGCCTCTGGCGTCCGCCGCGACGACGTCTTTGTCACCACCAAGGTCTGGACCAACCATTTCGCGCCCCACGATCTCGAGCGGTCGATCAAGGAGAGCCTGGTGCGCCTGAGGCTTCCCGCTGTCGACCTCGTGCTGTTGCACTGGCCCAATCCGCACGTGCCGCTGGAGGAGACGTTGGGCGCGCTGGCGCATGCCAAGCGCATGGGCCTCACGCGCCACATCGGCGTCTCCAATTTCACGGTCGCGCTGATCGAGCAGGCGGTCGCCCTGTCAGGCGAGCCGCTGGTCTGCAACCAGGTCGAATATCATCCCTATCTCGATCAGGCGAAGGTGAGGGCGGCCTGCGACCGGCACGGGATGGCACTCGTTGCCTACAGCCCGATCGCCAAGGGCCGCATCAAGTCCGACCAGACACTCTTGGACATCGGCCACGCCCATCGCAAGACGCCGGCGCAGATCTGCCTGCGCTGGCTGGTGCAACAGAATGTGTCTGCCATTCCAAGAACCTCGCGCGTCGAACGTCTTTCGGAGAACATCGAGATCTTCGATTTCGAGCTCTCGGATGGCGAGATGGCTGATATCGCCGCACTTGCCAGTCCCAAGGGACGCCTGACCGATTTCGGCTTCGCGCCGAAATGGGATTGAGGGGGAACTTGGGTATGCTAGGAGCAGGATGGCAACCCAAGATCGGGCGATGGAACTGCGCAAGATCATCCGGACGGACATTGCGGCGTCGGCGATCGCGCATCTGACGCTGGTCGCGCTGATCATCCTGATCAGCGAGGTCCATCCATTTCATTCCGCGCCGCCCGAGACCGTTGCGGTCGACATCGTCACGCCGGAGCAGGTGAAGCAGCAAGAGGCCAAAGCAGAAGAAAAGGCAGAGGAGAAGGCCAAGAAGGAGGCAAAGGAGGAGGCAAAGGAGGAGGCGAAGGAGAAGCCATCCGAGCCGCCCTCTGACCTGAAGCTGCCGAAGCTCGACTTCACCGACAAGGATAAGCCGGACACCTCGGCCCAGCCTGCTGCCAAGGACAAGCTGGCGCCTCAGCAGAAGCAGGCTGCGCACGAGGCGCCACAGCAGCAGCCTGCGGTGCCGCAGCCGCAGGCGGCCGCTCCGGCCTATCAGCCGCCGGAGCCTGATGTGACGATCAAATACGGCGTGATGCTGGGCCTGCCGCCCGAACTGCCGCCCGCGTCGAAAGATGCCCCCAAGGATGATGGCGGCGATGCCAAGGACTCGATCGCGGCGAAGCTGCCGCCGGAAGTCATTGCCGAGCTACGGCGTCACCTGAGAAGTTGTTCGAAACTCCCGGCGGACGTCGCGCCGACCGATGCCGTGCGCATCAGGCTGCGGATGGTGATGGCCACCGACGGTACGCTGGCGCGGCCACCCATCCTGATCGAGGCGCCGCCGTCCGCGAAGGGCGTGGCCATCGTGAAATCAGCGATCAGTGCGGCGCAAGCCTGCCAGCCTTACAAGATGTTGCCGCCGGACAAGTACGAGGAATGGAAGGTGATGGACCTTTCATTCACGCCGCGGGATTTCGGGTCATAGTTTTCGGGTGGAATGACGCGAGCGCGCGACGTGTCTGCGTCTACACACTCGCTGTCATCGCCCGGCCAGTGCGCAATTGCACACCTGGACCGGGCGATCCAGTACTCCGAGACGGCGCGGATAGAACCGAGAAGCTGCGGCGTACTGGATTCCCCGCCTGCGCGGGGAATGACAGTGTCACTTGGAGAACCATGTCGTCGCCTCATACTCCGTCATTGCGAGCGCAGCGAAGCAATCCAGAACCCCTCCGCGGAAAGACTCTGGATTGCTTCGCTGCGCTCGCAATGACGATGTGGAAAGAGCTCGGCTCACCGGCCGCGCTTGCGCTCATCGCCCGCGGCCACCTCCGGCGCCATGGCGGCCCAGGCGCTGGAGGCGAACTGCCGCCGCCAGGTCACGACCACCACCGCGGCGGTGGTCACGAACAGCACCCAGGGGCTGACGAACCAGCCGAGATAGCCGAGCGCGAAGAAGAAGGCGCGCTGGCCGCGGTTGAAGTGGCGGCCGGCGGATTCGAACAGGCGCGTGGTGCGCATGACATGGGCTTCCGCTTCAGGCGTGTCGCGCTGCGAGGCCGGCGGCATGCCGCCATAGAGGATGGCGACATAGTTGAACAGGCGATACGCCCAGGCGAATTTGAAGAAGGCATAGACGCAGATCAGCACGAGGCCGACGCATTTCAGCTCCCACATTGCGGGCGAGGTGCTGAGATCGATCGGCAGCTTGGCCAGAATCGTGATGGCATCGTTGGTGGCGTGCAGCAGCGCGAGCGCGCCGCCGAGCGCGAACAGGCTGGTGGAGGCGAAGAAGGCGGTGCCGTTCTGAAGCGAGGCCATGATCTGCATGTCGACCATGCGCGCCTCGCGGTCGAGCAGGCGGCGCACCCAGACTTCGCGGTATCTGTTCATCCGGGCCGACAGGCTGTCGCGGCCATAGGCGGAGTGCTCGAGCGTGGCGGCATAGACCAGCCACTCGATGATGAAGAAGCCGACGGCAGTGATGTCGACCCAGTGCCTGCTCATATCTGTCTCCTCGCGGGCCACCACGATTGCCATGCATGCTCCTGTGCGGCAACGATTGATTGGCGGCAGGCGATGGCGTTAAAAGCAGCCGCACAGACGGATTTACGGAAGGACACGAGACATGGCGGCGCTCAAGCTCGCGATCGGCAACAAGAACTACTCGTCATGGTCGATGCGGCCCTGGCTTGCGCTGCGCGCCAACGACATCCCGTTCGTGGAGACCTTGATCCCGCTCTACACCGACAATCCCGCGGACAAGGAGCAGATCCTGTCCTTCAGCCGCGCCGGCAAGGTGCCGGTGCTGGTCGACGGCGACATCACGGTGTGGGATTCGCTTGCCATCATCGAGTACATCGCCGAGCGTTATCCGGAGAAGAAGCTGTGGCCCGACGATGTCGCGGCCCGCGCCTTTGCCCGTTCGGTCTGCGCCGAGATGCATTCCGGCTTCATGGCCTTGCGCAGCGAATGCGGCATGAACCTGCACCGTCCGGTGCGGCCTGTGACGCTGTCGGCGGACGCCAAGGCCAATGTCGCGCGCGTTGAGGAGATCTGGCACACGTGCCGGACCCGCTATGGCGCCGGCGGGCCGTTCCTGTTCGGCCGCTTCGGCGCGGCGGATGCGATGTATGCGCCGGTCGTGCATCGCTTCCGTACCTACGCAATCGAGGTCAAGCCGGAGACCAAGGCCTACATGGATACGATGATGGCGATGCCGGCGTTCCAGGAATGGACCCGCGATGGCCTCGCCGAAACGCTTGTCATCGAAAAGTTCGAGGACGCGTAGTCGAAAGCATGAGCCGGAGACGTGGATATCGGTTCTTCGATAAGCTGATGCTCGCTTGAAATGTGAATGGGCGCCGCTTGACGACGGGCCGAACGGGGGCGCTCAATCATAGGGAATAACGAAGAGGGGACGGCCATGGGACTTCTGGACTCGCTGGAGAACAATCCCGCACTGCGCAGCGCGCTTGGGCAGCTCGGCGCCGCCGTCCTGCCGGCCGTGCTGAGCGAGGTGATGGGCAGCAACAACCAGGGCGGCTTAGGCTCGATCGTCGCAAAGCTGCAGCAGGCGGGCTTTGGCGAGCAGGTGAAGTCCTGGCTCGGCAATGGCCAGAACCTGCCGATCTCGGCCGACCAGCTCCGCGCCGTGCTTGGCAACGACACCGTCCGCCAGCTCGCGGCGCGCTACCACATCCCGGTTGACCAGCTCGGCGAGATCCTGGCCCAGGAGCTGCCCAAGGCGGTGGACCAGGCAAGCCCGAACGGCCATCTGCCTCACGGCGCTTGAAGGGCGGGGCGTTCCGGCGGTATCACAGGGAGCCTGGTTCCCTTACTATCGTACTGAAAACGTTGCCGGATTGTCCCGCTTGCGATGGTTGTATACTGCTGGCCAAAACGCGGCATCGCATGCTATAGGTCACACTGGGTTTTCAGCCGGTCCGTCGCAGTGGGACCCTGGGCACGGCCGGCGCTGTTTGAGTGATGGAGATGGGCGTTGAAGCATAAATTCCCCGTGGGAACGCGCGTATTGTTCACTGCCAGCAACGTCGCGCGCCCGGCTGCGAGTGGCTCATACGAGGTCATTCGCCTGCTGCCGACGGAAGGCGACGACTGCCAGTACCGGATCAAGAGTTCCACCGAGGCCTTCGAACGGGTCGCCAAGGAAAGCCAGCTCGCGCTGTCGTAATGCGCTGACGCTAGCTGCGCATTGACATCGCGGACGAATTTGCGCCGCTCGCCGTCAAAAGGCCCGCTTCACCTCCGCAAGGTGGCCGGGGGCAGTTGCCGACTCGCGGTGCTCGCTTGACCATCAGCTCTTTGCTCGCGTGAGGGGACATCGCGCATGAACTGGGCCTGGGCCTCGTCGCTCGACCAAACCTGGCGCTCGCCATCTTTCCCGATGTGGTTGACGCTGGCGGCTGCCGGCTTCTTCGGATTGATCATGCTGATCACGCTGTTGCGCGCCGAGAAATCGGTCGCCAACGGCGCGCTGACCGTCATCACGCTGCTCTCGATCGGCATCGCGGTGGCCGCCACCATGAATATCTACGGACCGGTGGGGCAGGCGGCTCCGGCCGAAGCCCGCACGCAAGCCACTGTCACCGCGACCCTCCCGGCGCTGGCGTGCCTCGACGATCTCGCCGGCGATGCCGTGGCCGCCGGCTGCGAGAGGGCATTGTTCGGCGCGCCTGACACGGCGGCAGCCGCAGTGGCTTATACGGCGGCCCGGATCGATCGGCTGACCGCGCTTGGCGATGCCGCGACCGCCGACAAGAGCCTGACGCTCGACACCAAGGTGCTGCGCAACGCGCTGGAGCGCGATCGATTCGGCTTCGTGGCGCAGGTGCTGGTCCGCCGCGACGGCTGCACCCAGTTCGATTGCGCCGCGTTCCGCTCGCTGACGGATCAGCAGCAGGTCGCGGCCAATATGGATTCCCATCTCTATGATCAGCTGGTCGCGCGCTATGCGCCGACCTGGAATTCGCCTGCAGCGGCGCCAGGAGCGCTGCCGCCCAATGCGATCGCGGCATTGCCGCCATCGATGCCGTCGGGCAAGCCGACCAATGCCGAGTTCCCGAGCGCCTCGTCGACCCCGCCGGTGAGCATCATGACTCCGGAGCCGCCGACGGCAGCCACGCGCCAGTCGCCGGCCGCCAATGCGTCGGCCGCACCGGCTGCGGCCTCCCGTGCGCCGGCTGCGACCTCGGCTCAGGCCGCCGCGCCCGCTGCGAAGAAGCCGCCCGCGCCGAAGGCTGCGCGCGCGCCGGCCGCCGCGCCGGTTCCGCTCGCACCGCCGCCGGGCGCGGCTCCCGCGGCTGCGGATAACAATTAGTTCGGCTTTGAAAACCTGTGCATGGCCCGCTAATGCTGGGCCATGCCACTCCATCTGATCAAGCTTGCCGTCGGCTGCGACTCCGTCAAGGAATTGAAGGGGTGGGTCGCCGAACGGATCCAGACAGCCAAGAAAAAAGGCCTGCCGCAACACCACATCCACATCACCCGCATGGTGCCGAAGCGCGACGCCGAGATTCTCGCCGGCGGATCGCTTTATTGGGTCATCAAGGGCGAGATCGCCGCGCGTGAGAAGATCATCGGCATCGAGCCATTCCGCGACAAGGATGGCATCGGACGCTGCCGGATCGTGATGCAGCCGAAGGTCATTTCGGTGTCGCCGCGACCGATGCGTCCGTTCCAGGGCTGGCGCTATCTCACCGAGGATTCCGTGCCGCCCGATCTCGGCAAGTCGGCTGCGGGCACCATCGCGGCGATGCCTGAGCCGATGCGGCGGGAGCTGCGCGATCTCGGACTGCTCTAAACCGCGACATTGTCGATCAGCCGCGTCGTGCCGAGCCTGGCGGCGACCAGGATTCGCAGCGGCCCATCGTTGTGCGACGTGACAGGGGCCAGGGTCTTTGCATTGCGCACCTCGAAATAGTCGAGTGCAAAGCCGGCAGCGGCGATGGTCTCGGCGCCACGGGCCATCGCGGGTCTGATCGCTTCGCCGGCGCGAATGCGGCCGGCACTGTCCTTCATGGCGCGGTAGAGCACGGTTGCGGTCTGGCGTTCCTCGGGCGAGAGGTAGACGTTGCGGGAGGACATCGCGAGCCCGTCGCGCTCGCGCACGGTGCGGGAGCCGATCACCTTCACGCCGAGGTCGAGGTCGCGTGCCAGCTGCGTGACCACGCGCAATTGCTGAAAGTCCTTCTCGCCGAAGATCGCGACGTCGGGCCGGCATTGCGTGAACAGCTTGCCGACGACGGTGGCGACGCCGCCGAAGAAGTGCGGGCGGAAGCGGTCCTCGAGGCCGGCCAGCGCCGGTCCCTCCGGGACGATGCGAGTCGCAAAACCCTCCGGATACATCGCCTCGACGCCGGGGTGCCAGACGATGTCGACACCCTCGGCTGCGAGCTTGGCGATGTCGGCTGTCCAAGTCCGCGGATAAGCGCCGAAATCCTCCGATGGCGCAAACTGCGTCGGGTTGACGAAGATCGATACGACGACGCGGCTGCCGCGCCGCTTGGCGAGTCGCACCAGCGACACATGGCCGTCATGGAGTGCCCCCATGGTCGGCACCAGCGCGACCGTGGCCTTTCGCTTGCGAAGATTGTCGACGGCGCGTCGCAGGGCGGGCACCGTGCGGGTGATCAAGGGGGTTGGTGACATCAGAGCTCGGGAAGGTTGGGGGTCGGCGCCGCCAGCCGCGCAGCCGGCTAACCTTAACAAGCGCCGGCCGTGGACGCCATGCATCGACATCGGGCACAGCACGTTCTGCAGCGAGGATGTCGCGCCATTGTGGGCTGGATCACGGAGGCGAGGCCGCGCGCGATTCATGATGACCATTATCGCCCTGTGATTTCGTTATCCTGTCACGCATTTCACTTGACCGCAGACGCGGCCAAATCGAAGATATTGCTTAAGGGGTGTTGAGGATCGCCATGCTTGTGCAGGCTAGCCAAAGCCAATCTGGCTCGGCGCACGTTGTTGTGCTCGGCAATGAGAAAGGCGGCTCCGGCAAATCGACCACCGCCCTGCACATCGCGGTTGCGCTCCTGAAGGCCGGTCAGCGCGTCGCCACCATCGACCTCGACTGCCGCCAGCAAAGCTTCACTCGTTACATCAACAACCGGTCCGCCTGGGCGCGCCGCACCAAGCTCGACCTCGAGCTGCCGGTGCATCGCTGCATCAAGCTCGGCGAGACCATGCTGATCGCCGAGAACGAGAATTCCGAGTTCCAGCAGTTCATGGAGGCGGTCTCGGCGGTCGAGAGCAGTTTCGACTTCATCGTCATCGACACACCTGGCACCGACAGCTATTTGATGCGGCTGGCCCATTCGATGGCCGACACGCTGGTGACGCCGATCAACGACAGCTTCCTCGATTTCGACGTGCTCGGCACCGTCGACCCCGCCAACTACGCGGTAACAGGGGAAAGCCATTACGCCGAGATGGTGCGCGATGTCAGGCGCAAGCGCCGTCAGCTCGACGGCTCGACCACCGACTGGATCGTGGTGCGCAATCGCCTGTCGATGCTCGGCTCGCGCAACAAGCAGCTCGTCGCCGACGGGCTGAAGGATTTGTCGCTGCGGCTCGGCTTCCGCTACGTCGACGGCTTCGCCGAGCGTGTCGTCTATCGCGAGTTCTTTCCGCGCGGCCTGACTGCCCTCGACGAGATCGACGAGGCGACGCTCGGGATGCGACCCAATCTCGGCCACCTCACCGCGCGGGAGGAGGTCACGAGCCTGCTGCGCCAGCTCAAGCTGCCGCTCGACGAGCGGGGCCGGCGACGTGCGGCAAATCGCGCCGAGTGGTTCAGCCAGGTGGACAAACCGCTCGAGGTCCACGATATCCTAGGCGCCTGAAGCGCGATGACATCGGGTCGAACCGTTATCGCGCTTTAGCTCTTTGTTGGAGCATGATCTCCGCGCAAACGCGTTCCGCTGATGTCGCGAGGGAAAACCGCTTCACACTTTTCCGGATCATGCCTTAGGCGCGGTACGTCGGTACTTCCGGTCAATCAGGCCCAGCCGGTTCCCGTGGGAACCGGCTGGGCCTGAAGTTTGTTTTCACCTCGCATTCACCGTGAAATTGAACCCGATCGTGACGGGGTGCGCCGGATGGTCATCTGTATCCGGACGTGGCGGTATCAGAACGCGGTGCCTACCAAACGTGTGCGTCGCACAATGAAAGGGCTGTCGGTTCACAATATTTAGCCTTCCTGTCACGCGCCTGTGACATATATTCGGGAATAGGCGACCAGGGGCCGAAGAGCCTCGGAAGAAACACGATTTTCAACAGGGATCAGGCCGCACGGCCTGAGGCTGAGGACGAAAATGAAGCGTGGAATTGCCGTTCTGGTTTCTGTGGGAGCCCTCTTCAGTGTCGCCTATTTCACGGCGAGCAAGTGGGCCATCAAGCACGAGACCATCACCTTCTACGACGCTTCGCGCGACAATCGTCCCGTGCCTGTCGACATCGCAATCCGTCGCGACAAGGAAATGCAGGCCAATGCCGGCATGATCACGCTTCCGGTCGCGGTGATCAATCACGGCAACACCGTCAAGAACACCGAGTACGGCTTCCTTGCCAACATCTTCGCTGCGCGCGGCTACATGGTCGTGAGCCCGCAGCACGATTTGCCGACCGATCCGCCGATGGTGACCAAGCCCGGCGAGCTCTATGTCGGCCGCCTGCCGCAGATCCTGCGCGGTGTCGCCAATATCCATCTGGCGATGCAGGAGATGAAGAAGGTTCAGCCCAACGCTGACTACACCAAGGTGACGATGGTCGGCCATTCCATGGGTGGCGACATCACCATGTATTTCGCCAAGCAGTATCCGGACGAGGTCAAGAAAGTCGTGACGCTGGACAATCTCCGCGTCCCCTTCGTCACCGCCGGCAAGTTCAAGATCCTGTCGTTCCGCTCCCACGATCCGCAGTTCAAGACCGATCCGGGCGTGCTGCCGACCGACGAGGAGTGTGAGAAGGCCGGCATCCAGGTCGTGAAGACCGACTTCCAGCACAACGACATGCGCGACACCGGTCCGGACGATGCCAAGAATTCGATCCAGGGCATGCTCGATAAATTCCTGAGCGATACCGATAGTTCGATCGCGCCGGTCGACACGACGTCGTCGCCGCCGAAGGTGCTGGAGCCCGGTCCGGTTGCCCTGATGGCGCCCGCCAAGAGCTGATCCTGGAACAGCTGATCCGAGAAGAGCTGATCTGAAGAGCTGACCGAAACAAGTCTCAAAGCCTCCGCCGGGCCCGCCTGCGGAGGCTTTGCACATTGACCGGGCAGGGCACGCTATCCACATTGGTGGCGAGACACCAAGGGCGATGCCAGATGTCCGGCGATCCCATCAAACCGCGCGATAGCGATCCCGTGTCCGAGAGAGCCGAGAGCGACGGCGCGCTGCGGCAGGCAAAGACCTCGACCTCGGAGGATGTCGCCGCCTTCGTCGCCAAGGCGCGTGCATTGTCTCCGCATGCACCGGGTGCGAAGGGCCGCTTGATCTTCGCGCTGGATGCGACGATGAGCCGGCAGCCGACCTGGGACATGGCCTGCGCGCTTCAGGCTGACATGTTTCGCGAGGCTGCGGCGCTTGGCAGCCTCGACATCCGACTGGTCTACTATCGCGGCTACAATGAATGCCGCGCGACGGGGTGGATTTCCGACAGCAGCAAGCTGGCAACACTGATGAGCAAGATCGATTGCCGCGGCGGCGACACCCAGATCGGCAGAGTGCTGACCGATGCGCGGGGCGAGGCGGTTAGATCAGGCGTGCGCGCCGTGGTCTTCGTCGGTGACGCCATGGAGGAAAAGGTCGACGCGCTCTGCGCCAAGGCCGGCGAGCTCGGCATGCTGAAGGTGCCGGTGTTCCTGTTTCAGGAAGGCCACGATGCGGTCGCCGAACAGGCGTTTCGCGAGATCGCGCGTTTGACCGGCGGTGCCTGGTGCCGATTCGATCCGGGCGCGGCGGCACAGCTCCGCGAGCTGTTGCGAGCCGCCGCCGCTTATGCCGCCGGCGGCCGCGAGGCGTTGCTGCGATTGGCGAAGACGACGGGCGGAGCTGCACAGTTGATCGGACAGATGAAGTGAGGCTGGCCCCTCCGGTTGGGCGCGACAGCATGCTTTTTGGCAATTGGGCGACTATATTCACGCCATGACTCTGATCGCCGGCGTTGTCGCCGTTATCACGCTCTATTTGTTGCTCCAGATGTTCCGCGCCGCCAATCCGGCGGTGCTGGCGCGCACCATCAAGCTCGGCGGGGGTGTAGTCGCGCTCGCGGTCGCCGCCTTTACCGGCTTGAGGGGCGAACTGGCGGTGGCGATTCCGCTCGGACTTTTCGGAGCCGGACTGCTCGGCTGGACGCCGCTCGCGAATGCGGGCCTTGGCAATGTCGGAGGGCTGTTCGGTGGTGGCGCATCGCGCTCATCCGGTCGGGCCTCGCGCGTGCGATCGCAATTCCTGGAGATGCGGCTCGATCACGATTCCGGCCAGCTCTCGGGCGAGATCGTCTCCGGGCCGTATGCCGGGCGCAGCCTCGACGAGTTCGATCTTGCCGGCCTGCTGGCGATGGTCCCGGCGTTCGACGCCGAGAGCGTGGCCTTACTTGAAAGCTATCTGGACCGCCGGTTTCCCGCCTGGCGTCAGAACGCGCAGGGCAACGCGGCAGGGGGGCAGCGCCGCACGGCGGCGAGCGGCAAAATGACGGCGGAGGAAGCCTATCAGATCCTTGGCTTGCAGCCGGGAGCGGGGCGCGACGACATCAGCCGGGCGCACAAATCCCTCATGAAGAAACTGCATCCCGACCAGGGGGGCTCGACGTACCTCGCTGCCCGGGTAAACGAGGCCAAGGATACCTTGCTTCGTACGCATAACGGCTAACTCCGGCACTACGCCACAAACGCCCGTACCGCGTGAGCTTCCTTGCTCTGTTTGCCGTCGCCCAGATGCCCGCCATTGTCGGCGTGGTCGATCCCTTGGGTAAAGTTTTAACCGTAAATTCTTGACGAGAGGTTGTCGCGGAACAGCCTGCAGCGCCACCACGTCCCCAAAAACAAAAATGCCCGCGCAAGGCGCGGGCATTTTGATTCGAAAGGATCGGGAGATCAGTTGCGGAGGGTCATGCAGGAGATGTCGGCGCGCTTCAGCGTCTTGCACACGGCTTCGGCCTGGTCCCGTTCGAGCCCGGCAAAGCGGGCGCGGTAGAGCTTGCGATTGTCCCTGGCGACGACCTGCTCGGTGAACGGATCGGCCTTGCTGAGCAGGCCACGGGCCGAGCTGCGGGCAGCTTCAATGCGCTGCTGGGCCTCGCTCTCGCTCTCGAGCGCGCCGACCTGCACGATCCAGCCGCTATGGGTGACGGCCGGCTTGCCGGCGCTCATCTGGATCGGCTGCGGCGCCGGATCGGCGGAGGCAAGCTTGGCAACCGGCGCGGGCGCCGGTGCGGCAGCGGTGGCCGCCGGCAGCACGCCAAGAACGCCGTTGCCGGTGCCGAAGCCTGCCGGCTGCGGCGGCAATTCGGCTCGGGCGGGCTCCGGCTTGTTGACGATATCGGCCCTGGCGACGACGGCGCCGGACGTCTCGGCGACGTCACCGCGGGCCGGAACCGTGTTGGTGACCTGCGGTCCGACCTGCGTCGGGGCGGCGGAGGCGACCTTGACTGCGCCGGCCTTGACTTGAACCGTCTTGACCCGGACCGGCTTCATCGGCTCGGACGAACCCGGAATGAGGGCAAGCGGCTGGCTCGAGATCACGCCGTTGGTGAGAGGCGCCGGCTCGATCTTGGACTCGGTGGGCTTGGCTTCAGGCTTGGGCTGCACCGGCGGCATCGCTGCGGTTGCAGCCGCCAGCGCCGCAAAGCGCGAGGCCGGACGCGGCGCGGGGGCCTCGGGAGCAGAAGCGGCCGCGACCTGGACCTGCGGGACGGGGCGTGCCGGGGTCTCCGATGCATCGGCGACGTCGGTGCTGGCATCGGCACCATTGCGCTCGGTCACTGCGGCAACCGTGTGGGTGGTTGCGCCCTTCTCGAGATTCTCGGCGAGCAGATTGCGCATGATGGCGTCGCGCGAGCCGCCGCTGCGACCGCCAAGCACGACGCCGATGAGGTGGCGGTTGCCACGGCGCATCGAGGTGACGAGGTTGAAGCCGGAGGCGCGGGTGTAACCGGTCTTGATGCCGTCGACGCCCTCGACGCTGCCGAGCAGGTGATTGTGGTTGCGGATCTGCTCGCCACGCCAGGTGAACGAGGTGGTCGAGAAATAGCGATAGTAGCGCGGGAAGCGCTCCTGGATGGCCCGGCCGAGCGTCGCCTGGTCGCGCGCGGTGGTCACCTGCTCGTCGTTGGGCAGGCCATTGGCGTTGCGATAGACCGTCTTCGACATGCCGAGTGCGCGCGCCTTGCGCGTCATCATTGCGGCGAAATCGTCCTCGTTGCCGCCGATCGCTTCCGCGATCACGACAGCGGCGTCATTGGCCGAGCGGGTGACGAGGCCCTTGATCGCGTCCTCGACGCGGATGGTCTGACCGGCACGCAGGTTCAGCTTGGTCGGATCCTGGTCGGCGGCGTGCTGTGACACCGGCAGCTCGGTATCGAGCTTCATCTTGCCGGACTCCAGCCGCTCGAACAGAAGATAGAGCGTCATGATCTTGGTGAGCGAAGCCGGATGGCGAATGCCGTCGGGGCTGGTCGATTGCAGCACCGCACCGGAATTACCGTCGACGATGATCGACGCGAATTGCGGGCTGTAGCTCTCGGAGGCCTCGTGATGCACCCGGTGGTGCGCATAGTGGCGCCGATAGCGCCGTGCGTCGGCTGCATCGGTCGTGAAGATGACGGCTGTGGTGACCGTGAGAAACCCGAAAACGCCAACCCGCGCCAAGCGCGAGGAAGACCAGTTGCTACGAAGCATGGAACCCCGTCCCCGTTTGTGACTTGATCACCGGCTCGTGAGGCGAAATTGTGCCCTGCGGACCCGGGATCATTACCTGCTCAGGCTGTCCCTCCGCTGGTGTTCACTGCGGGGGACGTTGGGCCTGAGCCGCTGTTCTGGCTAAGGTGATGTTCTCAAACGGCTTTTGGCCGCCTGCTGAAGCGAACACGTCCAGGGAATCAGGGTAGGGGCTGGCGGTTTCCAAAAGCTTAAGAAACCCTTGCGGGAAAGCCCGGGAATTTCCCTAACTGCTGCCGATTTTTGTGCGTCGCACAAGATTCTTGACTTTTTTGTGCATTGCACTATTTGTGGGCAGAGTCAGGGAGCCGGGGCTTCCGGACGCGAGCCAGGGAAAAAGGATTCCAAGATGTTCAAGGTTGAAGACTTCCAGAACTACGGGAAAGAGCATTTCGAGACCTACGTTGCCTCCGCAACCTCGGTGCAGCACGGCCTCCAGGCGATCGCCAGCGCCTATGGCGACTACACCAAGAAGTCGTTCGAAGACACCAAGTCGTTCGTCGAGAAGCTTTCCGGCGTGAAGTCGCTGGACAAGGCGCTTGAAGCGCAGACCGATTTCGCCCGTTCCGCTTACGAAACCTTCGTCGCGGAATCGCAGAAGATCGCTGGCCTCTACAGCGACCTCGCCAAGCAGGCGTTCAAGCCGGTTGAGACGGTCGTGTCGAAGTTCACCCCGGCTGCCCAGTAATTTTCTGAACTCCGGATCACAAAGCCCGGCTGCATCAGCCGGGCTTTTTTATTTTTGCACGGGGCTCTCTTCGCGTAGCGCTCCCGGTGTAGGTCCGCGGTGAGCGTTTATCGACGAGCAGCGCATTGAAATAGGCGGCCGCCTTCGTCAAGGGCGGCTGTCAGCGGGCCGGCGAAAGATGACGACGGCGTCATTGTGGTCTTGCTGGATCTCACGCCACAGCGTTGAACAACGGATGAAGCGGACCGTAGAAACCCGGAGAAATGGCCGGGCCGAAACGTCGCGGTCATGTCGATGTCAGGTTCCTGATCAGCGTGTTCTGAACAGGCGGGCGGGAAGTTTTTGTCAAACCGGTCTGGATTGACTAACCTCGTCCAGGATCGCCCGGATCGGGAATCGGGGCGCCGCGACCGCATCGGCTGGGCCTTTGCAAGCTTGCGGCGAGCCGGGGGCGGGCCCATATTGGCTGCAATCGACCCGGCTCGACCGGGTCGGTTGGAAGCGGCGATCCGACAAGGCGGCGCGCCGGCGCGAGACCCACGCGTGTGGGCGGCGCGGCGGACCGTCAGACGCTTCCGTGGGGAATTTGAACGCCTGAGCCATGCTGCAATTGACTTCCAGACTCGACCTGTCCGCGGCGGCCGCCGCCCATGCTCCCCGGATGAGCAACGACGAGAACCGTTCCGGTGGCCCGGCCGGTCCGAACACGTCTGTCATTACCAAGGTCAAACCCAAGACCAAGCGGCCGAACCTCTATCGTGTGCTGATCCTGAACGACGACTACACGCCGATGGAGTTTGTGGTCCATGTGCTGGAGAAATTCTTCCAGAAGGACGTCGAGGCCGCGACCAAGATCATGCTGCATGTCCATCATCACGGGATCGGCGAGTGCGGTGTGTTCACCTACGAGATTGCCGAGACCAAGGTGACGCAGGTGATGGATTTCGCCCGCAAGCACCAGCACCCCCTGCAATGCGTGATGGAAAAGAAGTAACCGCGCGTTCGAATCCGGCGTTCTTTGGAGTGCTTCTGTTCGTGCGGTGTGTGACGTCAGCGCATGCCGCGGCGTGATCCGGCCGACTCACCGCCGGCGTCTGTCCTGCCCAAATGGGTAGTTTTGCCCAAATCGGAACGGGTTTTGCATTGAGGATGCGGTGGGCGCGCAATGCCCGTAGAGTCGCGGAACCGGTCTTTTGCCGCGATCTTGTATAACTATATGTGACAAAGGTTGTTGTTGCCTGACCGGGCGATGGCGATCATGATGGTGGGGGCCATAGAGGACGCGAATGCCGACTTTTTCCCAAAGCCTTGAACAATCCCTGCATCGTGCGCTGGCGATCGCCAATGAGCGTCATCACCAATACGCGACGCTCGAGCATCTTTTGCTCTCGCTGATCGACGACTCCGATGCAGCCGCGGTCATGCGCGCCTGTAGCGTCGATCTCGACAAGCTCCGCACGAGCCTTGTCAATTATCTTGAGACCGAATTCGAGAATCTGGTGACGGATGGCGCCGACGACGCCAAGCCGACCGCCGGCTTCCAGCGCGTGATCCAGCGCGCGGTGATCCACGTGCAGTCCTCCGGTCGTGAAGAGGTGACCGGCGCGAACGTGCTGATCGCGATCTTCGCCGAGCGCGAGAGCCATGCCGCGTACTTCCTGCAGGAGCAGGACATGACGCGCTATGATGCCGTCAACTATATCAGCCACGGCATCGCCAAGCGGCCGGGCGTCTCCGAGGCGCGTCCCGTGCGCGGCGTCGATGAGGAAACCGAGACCAAAGGCAACGAGGACTCCAAGAAGAAGGGCGAGGCGCTCGAGACCTATTGCGTCAACCTCAACAAGAAGGCGCGCGACGGCAAGATCGATCCGGTGATCGGACGCAATTCCGAGATCAACCGCGCCATCCAGGTGCTGTGCCGCCGGCAGAAGAACAATCCGCTGTTCGTGGGTGAGGCCGGCGTCGGCAAGACCGCGATCGCGGAGGGCCTCGCCAAGCGCATCGTCGACAGCGAAGTGCCGGAGGTTCTGGCAGCCGCCACCGTTTTCTCCCTCGACATGGGCACGCTGCTCGCGGGCACGCGCTATCGCGGCGACTTCGAGGAGCGCCTGAAGCAGGTGCTGAAGGAGCTCGAGGCGCATCCCAACGCCATTTTGTTCATCGACGAGATCCACACCGTGATCGGTGCGGGCGCGACCTCGGGCGGGGCGATGGACGCCTCGAACCTGCTCAAGCCGGCGCTCGCCTCGGGCACGATCCGCTGCATGGGCTCGACGACCTACAAGGAATATCGCCAGCACTTCGAGAAGGACCGCGCGCTGGTGCGGCGCTTCCAGAAGATCGACATCAACGAGCCGACGGTCGAGGACGCCATCGCCATCCTCAAGGGTCTCAAGCCGTACTTCGAGGACTACCACCGGCTGAAATACACCAATGAGGCGATCGAGGCTGCGGTGCAGCTGTCCTCGCGCTATATCCACGACCGCAAGCTGCCCGACAAGGCGATCGACGTGATCGACGAATCGGGCGCGGCGCAGATGCTGGTGGCCGAGAACAAACGCAAGAAGACGATCGGCATCAAGGAGATCGAGACCACGATCGCTTCGATGGCGCGGATCCCGCCGAAGAGCGTGTCGAAGGACGATGCCGAAGTGCTCAAGCATCTCGAGCAGACCCTGAAGCGCACCGTGTTCGGCCAGGACAAGGCGATCGAGTCGCTTGCCGCGTCGATCAAGCTGGCCCGTGCCGGCCTGCGCGAGCCGGAGAAGCCGATCGGCTGCTATTTGTTCTCGGGTCCGACCGGCGTCGGCAAGACCGAAGTCGCCAAGCAGCTCGCGGCGACGCTCGGCGTCGAACTGCTGCGCTTCGACATGTCCGAGTATATGGAGCGGCACACCGTGTCGCGGCTGATCGGCGCGCCTCCCGGCTATGTCGGCTTCGACCAGGGCGGCCTGCTCACCGACGGCGTCGACCAGCATCCGCATTGCGTGGTGCTGCTCGACGAAATCGAGAAGGCGCATCCGGATCTCTACAACGTGCTGCTCCAGATCATGGACCACGGCCGGCTCACCGACCACAACGGCAAGCAGGTCAACTTCCGCAACGTGATCCTGATCATGACCACGAATGCGGGCGCGGCGGATCTGGCCAGGCAGGCGTTCGGCTTCACGCGCTCCAAGCGGGAAGGCGACGACCACGAGGCGATCAACCGGCAGTTCGCGCCGGAATTCCGCAACCGTCTCGACGCCGTCGTCTCGTTCGGTCATCTCAGTGTCGAGGTGATCGGCACCGTGGTCGAGAAGTTCGTGCTTCAGCTCGAGGCGCAGCTCGGCGACCGCGACGTCACCATCGAGCTGTCCGAGCCCGCCAAGACCTGGCTGATCCAGCACGGCTATGACGAGCAGATGGGCGCGCGGCCAATGGCCCGTGTCATCCAGGAGCACATCAAGAAGCCGCTGGCCGACGAGGTGCTGTTCGGCAAGCTCAAGGGCGGCGGCCACGTTCGCGTCGTCCTGGTCAAGGACGAGGCCGACGAGACCAAGGAAAAGATCGGCTTCGAGTTCGTCGAGGGGCCGGTCACCCCGAAGCAGGAAAAGCTGCCCGCCCGCAAGCGTCCGCCGGGCAAGCCCAACAAGCCGGGCGGCCCCGGCGGCTCGAAGGGGCCGACCTCGAAGGGCCCGCTGGTCAAGGCTTGATCGGCGCATCATGAATCGAAAAGGCCGGCTGAAGAGCCGGCCTTTTTGTTTGGGTGGTGGGCGGTGTTATTCGCCGCGCAGACGCTGATCGTCCTGTATGCGGACGTGCTCGGCGCCGCGTGCGCCGGCCGGCGACAGCCGCAACATGCTCAGCACGGCGCCGCAGAGCGCAAATCCGACGCCGGCGAGCAGAGCGATCCGGGTCCCGTCGACCGGATAGCGGCCGAGGAACAGCGCAACCAGCGCCGCACCAGTGGTCTGGCCGAGCAGGCGCGCGGTGCCCAGCATGCCGCTGGCGCCACCGGCACGCTCGCGCGGCGCGGCTGCGATCATCGTGCGGTTGTTGGGGGTCTGGAACAGGCCGAAGCCGGCGCCCGCCAGCGCCATCCGCCAGACCACGTCGAGCGGGGTCGGATTTGCCGGCAGGAAAGCGAGTGCGCCGAGGCCACAGGCAAACAGTGTCAGCCCAATGCCGCCGAGCAGGCCGGCTGGATAATGCTCGACCAGGCGACCGGCGAGGGGAGCCGCGCACGCCACTGCGATCGGCCATGGCGTGATCAACAGACCCATATGCACGGCCGAATAGCCGAACCGGCTCTGGAGGTAGAAGGGGATCGCGACGAAGGCCAGCATCTGCCCGCAGAACGAGGCGATCGAGGTCGCGATCGACAGTCCGAACACCGGGATGCGCAGCAGGTCGACCGGCAGCAGCGGCGACTTCATGTGCGTCTCGCGGTAGATGAGGAGCGCGCCGGCGACGATCGCAATCGCGAACTGGACGAGGCAGGTGAGCGTCGCCTCGCCATGACCGACGCTGTCGATCGCGGCGATGCCGACGCCGAAGGTGATCGCCGAGAGCGCCGCGCTTTGCCAGTCGAACGAATGGCTCGCCAGGATCGTGTGCGGCAGGCTGCGCAGGCCGAGCACCAGCGTGACCACGCCGAGCGGCACATTGATGGCGAACAGCCAGGGCCAACTGCCGACCGCGAGGATGCCGGCGGCGAGCGTCGGCCCGACCGCGGCGGAGAAGGCGACGACCATCGCATTAAGCCCGATGCCGCGGCCCAGCAGGTTGCGGGGATAGGTGAAGCGGACCAGCGCCGAATTGACGCTCATGATGCCGGCTGCGCCGAAGCCTTGGAGGATGCGCGCGATCGTGAGCAGCGGCAGCGTGTGCGCCAGCGCGCAGAAGGCTGAGGCGAGCGTGAACAGCGCAAGGCCGACCAGATAGACGCGGCGATAGCCGACGATCTCGCCGAGCGATGCCAGCGGCAGCAGCGAGATCGTGATCGCAAGCTGATAGCCGTTGACGATCCAGATCGAGAAGGCCGGGCTGGCGTTCAGGTCGGTCGCGATGGTCGGCAACGCAACATTGGCGATGGCGCTGTCCACGACGGCCATGATGATGCCGAGCGCAATCGTCAGCACCGCCTGGTTGCGCTGGGGTTGCGGCAAGCCGTCGGCATGCTCGATCGGGACAGACGACATAGTGGGGGCGTGCTTGATTGGAGCCGTGAGTGTCCCCTCGATTAGGAAATTGCGCTGCCCATCGCAACCCGGCAGGACACGGCCGGTTCCTGTGCCGGAAGCAGGTCCGGCGGCGCTGGGGACATGGATCGGCGCGCTGTTCGCACGCTCACCAGCGCGAGGTCGCCTTGCCGTAGATGTAGAGTGCTATCAGCCCAATCGTGACTGCCGTAGAGAAAATTACGATGCGGCGATCCCAGTCGATCCGCGTCCGCTCTGCACGGTCGAGATTGAGGGCTGTGAACAGAGCCTTCATGGCAAATCGGCGCATCGGGTTGCCTCGTGGGGCCAGCATGGTGCCATGGTCAGCGTGGAGCGGATTGATGCAGCTCAAGCCGGCTCTTAGGGGAGCCGATCACACCGGCGGCGGATTGCGGTCGGAGAAGGTCCCGCGCTGGTGCCAGTACGGATAGGGCAGCGTCACCTTGCTCGCCGCGTCGAGCTTGGCGACCTGCTCCTTGGTCAGCGACCATCCGACCGCGCCGAGATTCTCGCGCAATTGCGTTTCGTTGCGGGCGCCGATGATCAGCGTCGACACGGTCGGGCGCTGCAGCAGCCAGTTCAGCGCGATCTGCGAAACGCTCTTGCCGGTCTCCTTGGCGACCTCGTCGATCGCGTCGACGACGCGATAGACATGTTCGTCTGGCACGGGCGGCCCGAAATCGGCAGTCTGGGGCAGGCGGCTCACTTCAGGCCTCGGCTGGCCGCGGCGGATCTTTCCGGTGAGACGGCCCCATCCGAGCGGTGACCAGACCACGGCACCTAACCCCTGGTCGAGGCCGAGCGGCATCAGCTCCCACTCATAGTCGCGCCCGACCAGTGAATAGTAGGTCTGGTTGGCGACGTAGCGCGGGAAGCCGTGCTTGTCGGCAATGGAAAGCGACTTCATCAGGTGCCAGCCCGAGAAATTCGAGACACCGACATAGCGGATCTTGCCGGTGCGCACGAGCACATCGAGGGTGCTGAGCACCTCCTCGGGCGGCGTCATGGCATCAAAGCCATGAAGCTGGAACAGGTCGATATAGTCCGTGCCGAGACGGCTCAGCGAGCCGTCGACGGCCGCGAGCAAATGCTGGCGCGATGAGCCGATGTCATTGGGGCCGTCGCCAAAGCGGAAGGTCGCCTTGGTGGAGACCAGCACCTTGTCGCGCCGGCCCTTGATGGCTTCACCGAGCACGCGTTCGGATTCACCGAGCGAATAGACATCGGCGGTGTCGAACATCGACACGCCGGCTTCCAGACAGATGTCCAGAAGGCGCCGCGCTTCGGTCGCGTCGGTCGTCCCCCAGGCCGCGAGGCGGCCGACGCCGCCGAACGTGCCCGTGCCAAGGCTCAAAGCGGGCACCATGAGGCCGGATCGGCCCAAGCGTCGGTGTTCCATCGAACTGCTCCTCGGCGAGCCGCTGATTGATTGGCGCGGCCCTGGGGAGAGATCGTAGTGCAAGCAGATGTGTTGTCCTACGGCGCGTTGACATACCCGCCTTGCTGGCGGAATGGACTCGTGCAGACGCATGTCATCGAGTTGGCCGGATCCTAGTGCTGCAGCTGGCTTTGCCTGTAATCGCGCGGCGACATCCCGAAATGCTCGCGGAAGACGCGGCCGAAATGCGAGACGTCGTTGAAGCCCCAGGCAAACGCGATCTCGCTGATGTGGCGATGGGCGAGCAGGGGCGAGGCGAGGTCGCGCCGGCATTGCGCGAGACGTTCGGCAAGCACATGGCGTTGGAATGAAGTGTCCTCGTCGGCGAGGAGGTCGTTGACGTAGCGGGGCGAGATGCCGAGAGCCGCGGCCGTTTCGGCCAGCGAGAGATCGGGATCGGCAAGGCGCGCGCGGATATGCGCCTTGAGCCGGTAGAGCAGGGCGGAGCGATGGGTCGAGGACGGCATCGATGTCCCGCCAAGCCGTTCGCTCAGCGCCATCCCCAGCAAGTCGACCGCCTGCTCGGAAAGGGCGGCTGCACTGCTCGGCGCGAGCCGATCTGCGCTTTGGCAAAGCTTGAAGATGAAATCATAGGCGAGCCGCTCGAGCGGCGCATCGGTCCCGAACGTGATCGCGGTGAGCCTCTCGGTGCCGCCCAGCCGCCGCTGCAACATCTCGCGCGGCACCTTGAAGATGGTTTGGGAGAACGTGTCCTTGAACTTCAACTCATAGGGACGCGTGGTGTCGTAGAGCGCGAACTCGCCGGGGTGGATCACCGTCTCGCGGCCGTCCTGCACCACACCGCCATCGCCGCGATTGCCGAGTGCAACGAGGACATAGTCCTGATCCGAACGTGCGATGCGCGAGGGCGTGCGGAAGACGTGCTGGCGCTCGGAGCAGACCTCGGAGCAGACGGCCTTCCCGAGCGGGGCCTGGGTGACCGAGCCGTGAAAGGCGCTGCCGAGGTCGGACTTGCAGTCGAGCCCGACGAACACATCGCAGACGATGTCCTGCCAGAGGGCAAGGCGCCGGTAGCCGGGGCTGCCGTCCGTCGTGAACTGGATTGTCATCGTCAGGCCTCCCCTTTCACGTCCAGCAAACTGCATGGTGGCTCAGATCCAGCCTGGTTCGCAGGCAAGTTCCGTACCGGGGCGCGATCCCTACTCGTGTTCTTGCCAGTCGAGTTTTTGTTCCGCCGTGGTCGAGCGCGGCCGCCCGGCTTGGCCCAATAGACTGCATCGGACGTGGTTTTGGATCAACCGGCAACGGAGGCGGCAATGGGCATCGAACATCCGAAATACAAGGTCGCGGTGGTGCAGGCAGCGCCAGCCTGGCTCGATCTGGACGCCTCGATCGACAAGTCGGTCGCGCTGATCAGGGAGGCCGCCGAGAAGGGCGCCAAGCTGATCGCATTTCCGGAAGCGTTCATCCCCGGATACCCCTGGCATATCTGGCTGGACTCGCCGGCCTGGGCGATCGGCCGCGGTTTTGTGCAGCGCTACTTTGACAATTCGCTGTCTTATGACAGTCCGCAGGCCGAGAAGCTGCGCGATGCGGTGCGGAAAGCGCGGCTCACCGCGGTGATCGGCCTCTCCGAGCGCGACGGCGGCAGCCTCTATCTCGCGCAATGGCTGATCGGACCCGACGGCGAGACCATCGCAAAACGCCGCAAATTGCGGCCGACCCATGCCGAACGGACGGTGTATGGCGAGGGGGATGGCAGCGATCTTGCGGTCCATGCGCGGCCCGACATCGGCCGCCTCGGTGCGCTGTGCTGCTGGGAGCATCTCCAGCCGCTATCGAAATACGCGATGTACGCCCAGAACGAGCAGGTGCATGTCGCGGCCTGGCCGAGCTTCTCGCTCTACGATCCCTTCGCGCCGGCGTTAGGGGCCGAGGTCAACAACGCCGCCTCGCGCGTCTATGCGGTGGAGGGCTCCTGCTTCGTGCTGGCGCCGTGCGCGACGGTGTCGCAGGCCATGATCGACGAGCTCTGCGACCGGCCGGACAAGAATGCGCTGCTGCATGTCGGCGGCGGGTTTGCCGCGATCTACGGGCCCGACGGCAGCCAGATCGGCGACAAGCTCGCGCCGGACCAGGAGGGCCTGCTGATCGCAGAGATCGATCTCGGCGCCATCGGCGTTGCCAAGAACGCAGCCGATCCCGCCGGGCATTATTCGCGGCCCGACGTCACGCGGCTGCTGCTCAACCGGAAGCCGTACAAGCGGGTCGAGCAGTTCGCGCTGCCGGTCGACACCGTCGAGCCGGTGGAAATCGGCGCGGCAGCGAGCTGATCGCTGCGATCGAGGGGAGGGTATGATCATGGAATCCGCAATTCCCGCGCATCTCGAAACCCCGCGCACGCGTCACAAGCGCGTGCCTGATGACTATCAGCCGCCATATCCATCTTTCGTGGCGCGCTACAAACCCGGAGTGAGCCGCGTGGTGATGGCCTATTTCGGGGTGCAGCATCGTGGGGCGGTATCGGCGGCTGCGACAGAAGCGCTCGCCGAAATCGGCAGGCTGTTTGCCGGTGAGGGCGGTCCCACGCATTGGGACCGCGCGCACTATGTCGACCAGGCCGGACACGCCAACATCGTTTCGGTGGCCTATTGGGACGACATTGCACGCTTCGACGCCTGGTTTGCGCCGGCACGTGAGGCGTGGACCGGAGCGTCGCGCGACGGCATCGGCACCTTCATCGAGGTGTTGCGCCCCGCTGTGGCGCGGCACGAGACGCTGTTCTCCTCGTTAGGCAGGCCCGAAGGCGTTGCGGCGATCGCCGAGGGCATGAGCGGCGAGGTGCAGGAGCACGCTTATTGGGGCGGCATGCGCGATCGCATTCCGCTGTCGCAGACCGACCCGATGTCGCCTTGTGGCAATCCTGAACTGATCCGTGACGGTGCACGGCTGCGGGTGAAGGCGCACGACAATCTTTGCCTGATCCGCTCCGGGCAGGACTGGAGCGATACGGAAGCGTCGGAGCGAAAGTTGTATCTCGACGACGTCGAGCCCGTGCTGCGCGAAGGCATGGATTTCCTGCGCGATGACGGGCTCGGAATCGGATGCTATGCCAACCGCTACATGCAGGTGCTCTCGGCTGACGGCAAGGCAAGTGAAAAATCATACGGCCAGAGCTGGTGGAGGAGCTTGGCTGCACTGGAGCGCTGGGCGGAATCGCACCCGACCCACGTCAAAATCTTCGGCGCGGCGATGAAATATCTCTCGACGCTGGGGCCGTCAGCGAAGCTGCGGCTTTATCACGAGGTTACGGTGGCAGCCGCTGATGAGCAGTTTTTCGAATATCTGAACTGCCATCCGAAGACGGGAATGCTTGCGGCGGTCGAGACGGTTGCCGCTTAGGCGACGCAGTGGCCGAGCAGCTCCGGATGCGCCGCGCAAATGTGATGCGCGCCGGCATCCCTGAGCTCGGCCTCGCTGCCATAGCCGTAGAGCACACCGATCGCCGTCATGCCGTTGGTCCGGGCACCGACCACGTCATGGCTGCGGTCGCCGATCATGATGGCACCGGCGGCGTCGACCTTGGTCTCGTCGAGCGCGTAGCGCAGCAGGTCGCGCTTGTCGACGCGGGTGCCGTCGAGCTCCGAACCAAACACCCGCTCGAAATATGGTTTCAGGCCGAAGTGTTCGATGATGCGGCTTGCATAGACAGCGGGTTTGCTGGTCGCGACGAACATGCGCGCGCCCGTTGCGGCGATCGCCGCCAGCGTGTCGTGGATGGACGGATAGGGTGTGTTCTCGAACAGCCCGACCTCGGAAAACCGTTCGCGGTAGAGCAGAAGCGCCTGGTCGGCCAATGCGTCGGTTCCGGTCAGCTTCTTGAGGCTCGCATGCAGCGGCGGCCCGATGCACCAGGTCAATTCATCCTGGCTAGGGACCGCTTGCCCAAGTTTTTTCAGGGCGTACTGGATCGAACCGGTGATCCCGGGCTTTGGATCGGTCAGCGTGCCGTCGAGATCAAAATAGATTGTCTGCATCCTGGCCGGGCTCAACGTTGCTAATTCCCGCCGGTGCTAGTTGCCTTGGGGGCCGAGTTCAAGGGCCGAGTTTGGGAGCGACATGGCATTCGTCGGGGCTCAGAAGCTGATCTGGTGGCTGCTTGCGGCGGCGTTCGTTTGCACGCCGGTGCTGGCCGAGGATGCTCCGGTCCCTCCGACGCAGCTTGGCCCCGAGGCGCCGGCAAAACCGGCAGCGAACGAGCCCGCGCGCGAGAGCGACACGCGGGAGTCGATCTGCCTGATCGTCGAGGCGGCCGCGCGTGATGCCAACCTGCCGCTGGAATTCTTCGCCCGTGTGATCTGGCAGGAGAGCCGTTTCCAGGCCGATGCGGTCGGACCGGTGACGCGCAGCGGCGAGCAGGCGCAGGGGATCGCGCAGTTCATGCCGGGGACCGCGAGCGAGCGCGGGCTTCTCAACCCCTTCAACCCGGTTCAGGCATTGCCGAAATCCGCCGAGTTCTTGAACGAGCTGCGCAACCAGTTCGGCAATCTTGGCCTTGCCGCCGCCGCCTACAATGCCGGTCCGCGGCGGGTCCAGGAATGGCTCGCGGGCACTGGTCCCATGCCGGAGCAGACGCGCAATTACGTCTATGCCATCACTGGCGCGAGCGTTGATACATGGGCCAAGGCCGGCAGCAGCGGCAAGGGACCGCCGAGCTCGCCGCCGACGAGCTGCCGCGACCTGATGGCGCTGCTGAAGCGCGCGCCGAACCCGTTCGTCGCAGAACTCGAGCAGCATGTCGAGCTCGCCGCTGCGAAGATCTGGGGGGTTCAGCTGGCCGCGGGCTTCGACCGCAACAAGGCACTGGCGATGTATTCCCGTGCCGTCACGCGGCTTAGCGGCGTGATCGGTGAGCGCGATCCGAGCCTGCTCAGTTCGGTGGTGCGCAGCCGCGGCTCGCACGCTTTCTACCAGGTGCGCATTGGGGCCGACACGCGAAGTGAGGCGGACGATCTCTGTAACCGCATTCGCAAAGCGGGCGGGGCATGTTTTGTGCTGAAGAACCGCGGCGTGAGCGGATAGGCGGTGCGCCTCTCGTCATTCCGGGGCACGCCCCTTTGGGCGCGGGTCCGGCCGTTGGCTGTACGCGCATGCCAGCCCCGCCGCGGGCTTCCTTGACGAGGCGATCCGCATTGCCCGTTATGCGGGCACGATTCCGCAACCCTCGGCCAAGCTCCCGTGGCGCTCCCTCCGCTCGATTCCCCGCAATGGCAAAGTTCCTGGCGCGCCTTCGCCTGGGGCGTGCGCTCGATCACGCAGACGATCCTCACGCTGGTCCTGTTCGCGACCTATCTCGGCATCGGCGCGCTCGCGCATGACACCCATTTCAGCCTGCTCTGGGCGCTCTGCTCGACGCTGTTCGTTTGGGCGGGGCCGGCGCAGATCATCCTGATCACGACGCTCGGCTCCGGCGCCACCATCATCCAGTCGGCGATCGCGGTCACGGTCAGTGCGATCAGGCTGTTTCCGATGGTGGTCTCGGTGCTGCCCCTGATGCGCACGCCGACGACCAAGCGGCGCGAGCTGTTCTTTGCAGCCCATCTCACGGCGGTGACCCTGTGGGTCGAATGCCATCGCTTCCTGCCGCTTGTGCCGCGCGAGCGGCGCATCGCCTTCGTCAACGGGCTCGGCTTCGGCCTGGTCTCGGTGTGTCTCACCGCAAACATCGTCGGCTATTTCCTCGCCGCCAATCTGACGCAGGCATTGGGCGCCGCGATCCTGCTGCTAACGCCGCTATCCTTCCTGTTTTCGACCGCGCGCAACAGCCGCGAGGTTGCCGACGTGGTCGCACTTGCGCTCGGCATCCTGCTCTATCCGCTGGCGGCGAAGATGAACTCCGGCCTCGACATCCTCGTCAGCGGCGTGGCCGCCGGCACCATCGCCTATGGCGTGCACTGGTGGCGCGAGGTCCGCGCATGAACGCTGCGCAACTGATCGGCGATTGGCATGCGCTGGTCGTGCTGTTCGTCGCGGGGGTCGTGCCCAACCAGATCTGGCGCATGCTCGGCCTGTGGTTCGGCGGCGGCATCGATGAGGGCTCGGAGTTGCTGGTTTGGGTGAGGGCGGTCGCCACCGCGATCCTCGCCGGCGTCATCGCCCAGATCGTGGTCCAGCCGCCCGGCGCGCTCGCCAGCGTGCCGGATGGCTTGCGCTATGGCGCAGTGGCCGCCGGCCTCGTCGTCTTCTTGCTGACCCGCCGTTCGATCTTCGCGGGCGTTGTCGCCGGCGAAGTCTTCATGCTGGCCGGCAAGTGGTGGTTGGGCTAAAACCACCAGCGAATAGCCAAGGAACCGGAAATATGGTTCGCGAAAACGAGCTCCGCGAGGGCGAAGTCGCCATCGAGCTGCCGTCCACGGAAGATGCCGGCCTCGTCTTCATCGGCCGCATCCGCACGCCCTGGACCTCGCGGCTGGAGACCCCACGGCAGGGGCGCCAGGACGGCCCGATTTGCCGCCTCGAGATCTTTGAGCCGTTCATACCGGCGATCAAGGGCGTCGACTTCTACAGCAATCTCGAAGTGCTCTACTGGCTCGACCAGTCGCGTCGCGACATCGTGCTGCAGAGCCCGAAGAACAACGAGAAGACCCGCGGCACCTTTTCACTACGCTCGCCGGTGCGGCCCAATCCGATCGGCACCTCGATCGTCAAGCTGGTCGGGATCGAAGGCAATGCGATTCTGGTGCGCGGCCTCGACTGCATCGATAATACGCCACTAATCGATATCAAGCCGGATCGCTGCGAGTTCACCCCATTGGCCGCGGCGCAGGCTGGGGATTCCCAGACGGAATGACGGTCAGCCCTTCAGCGCCGCGATCAGCTTGGCCGCGTTCTCTTCCAGCACCTTGACGTCTTCCTTGCGGCTCGCGGGCGGCAGCATGGCGACGCCGTCGTGCCGGGGCAGCACGTGCATGTGGAGATGAAATACGACCTGTCCGCCGGCGGGCTCGTTGAACTGTTGCACGGTGATGCCGTCGGCCTTGAACGCCTTCATCGCGGCCGCGGCGATCTTGTGCGCGCCGCGGGCGACGTGGGCGTAGTCGTCCGCCTTGATGTCGAGGATGTTGCGGGCAGGGGCCTTCGGGATCACCAGCGTGTGGCCCGTTACCCGCGGCATGATGTCGAGGAAGGCGAACACATGCTCATCCTCGTAGACCTTGTGGCAGGAAAACTCGCCGCGCAGGATCTTTGCGAAGATGTTGTTGGGGTCATAGGCAGTCATGGCGGCGGCTCCCGGGAATTTTGAGCTCAATTTTGCGCTTACTGTCACCAGCCGCGCGAGCGCGTCAAGGCGCCTCGTCGATGCCTTTCCGGAACGGGCCGAGCTCGGCCAGCTCCCGCCCGGCCTCCGCGACATAGGCGCGCTCGCGCTTGAGGTAATCGTCGATGGCGCGACGCAGGCCCGGATCAGCGATGAAGTGGGCGGAGTGGGTCGTTCGTGGCAGGTAGCCGCGCGCGATCTTGTGCTCGCCCTGCGCACCGGCCTCGACATGCGCAAGGCCATGTTTGATCGCAAAATCGATCGCCTGATAGTAGCAGACTTCGAAATGCAGGAACGGATGATGCTCGACTGCGCCCCAGTTGCGGCCGAACAGCGTGTCCGAGCCGATGAAGTTGATCGCGCCAGCAATCCAGCGGTCGTTGCGACGGGCCATCACCAGCAGCACATCCTCGCTCATGGTGTCGCCGATCAGTGAGAAGAATTCGCGCGTCAAATAAGGCCGGCCCCATTTGCGCGAGCCGGTCTCCATGTAGAATTCGAAGAACGCGTCCCAGGCGTCCTCGGTGATGTCCTTGCCCGTGAGCCAGTGAATACTGATCCCGGCGGCAAGCGCATCGCGCCGCTCGCGCTTGATGGATTTGCGGTGGCGTGAGTTCAGGGTCGCCAGGAAATCGTCGAAGGTGGCAAAACCCTCATTGTGCCAGTGGAACTGCTGGTCGGTGCGCTGGAGGAAGCCGTGCCGGGCGAGCAGCTTCCACTCCGCCTCGCGCGCGAACGTGACGTGAACCGAGGACGCCTTGCTGACGCCGCACAGCGCCACCAGGCCGCTCGCCAGCGCTTCCATGATGCGCTCGCGGTCGACGCCGTCGCGCACCAGCAACCGCGGCCCTGTGGCTGGTGTGAAGGGAACAGCGACCTGAAGCTTGGGATAGTACCGGCCGCCGGCGCGCTCATAAGCATCCGCCCAACCGCGGTCAAAAACGTATTCGCCCTGGCTGTGTGATTTCAGATAGCAGGGCACGACGCCGGCGACGCGGCCCTCGATCTTGGCCACGAGGTGCCGCGGTCCCCAGCCGGTGCGGATCGTGGCCGAACCCGATTTCTCGACCGCGGAAAGAAAGGCGTGAGAGACGAACGGGTTATAGGCGGGCTTTAACAGGCCGAACGAATCGCCTGGAAACCCGGATGAGGTTCCCAAGCCATGCCCGTTGCAGGCCTTTTCGTTGAGAGCCTTGCCAGGATTGGCGCAGGCGTCCCAATCCTCCGGCGAGACTTCGCCAATGGACGGGACCGCCTCCAGGGTGATTTCGGATGATGCCATTGCGCCCAAGATCGTGCATTGCAGCAGCGACTTCAAGGGTCCGGACCATCAAGCTTACGGGACGAAGCCCTCAAAGATCATCTGGTCGGCATATCGCGCGACCCGCGTCCGCTGCTCTGATGTGCGGGTGGTCCAGCCGAGCAGGGCGCAGCCGAAGATGTTCCGGGCGATCCAGGGGGCGGGCGCGGGCAGGTCGTCGACGCTGAAGGCGACGAAATGCGGCTGGGTCTGAAAGCCGTGACGCAGGTACAGCATGGTGTCGCGCTGTTCCTGGGTCAGGTAGGCCCAGTACTCGTCCTCATAGCTCCGCTGCGCGACGATGCCGCGCGGGCGGGAGGGCAGCAGCTCGCGTAGCGCCAGCACCTGGTCGGGGTCGAAGGACATGCCGACCGCGTGACCCCGATAGGACGCCAGCACCTCGGCCATCCGCTTCACCAGCTTGCGGTCACCGTCGAAATGGCTCTTCACCTCGATCACCAGCGGCACGCGGCCGTCGACCATGGCGCAGAGGTCAGTGAGCGACATCATCCGCTCGGGCGTATCCTTGAACGTGATGGCCTTCAGCTCGGCGGCGGTCTTCGCGACCACCGGGCCGCTGGCTTCGGTGAGGCGGCCGAGCGCATGGTCGTGATGCACCATGGCCTCGCCGTCAGCGGAGAGCTGGATATCGACCTCGACGGCAAAATTGCCTGCGATTGCGGCCTGTACCGCCCCCGGCATGTTCTCGACGATGCCACGGGAGATGTCATGCAGGCCGCGATGGGCGACCGGCCGCGCTGTCAGCCAATCCGGAGCACGCATGAACGTCAGGCGACCTCGAACACGCCCTCGACCTCGACCGCCGCATCCGCGGGCAGCGAGGCGACGCCGACGGTGGTGCGGGCGTGGCGGCCCTTGTCACCGAACGCGGCGACCATCAGGTCGGAGGCGCCGTTCAGCACCTTCGGCCCGTCCAGGAAGTCCGGCGCCGAGTTGATGAAGCCGCCGAGGCGCACCACGCGCGTGACCTTGTCGAGGTCGCCGAGTGCGGCCTTGACCTGCGCGAGCAGATTGACGGCGCAGCCGCGCGCGGCCGCAGCGCCGTCCTCGATCGAGACGCCGGCGCCCAGCTTGCCCTTGGCGATCAGCTTGCCTGATGGATCGAAGCAGACCTGGCCGGAGACGAACAGCAAATTGCCTGATCGTACGAACGGGACGTAATTGGCCACGGGAGAGGGGGCCTCATGCAGCTTGATGCCCTGTTCCGCCAGTTTCTGCTCGACCGTGCCTGCCATGTCTCGACCTCGATGTCTGAAAACTCGTCCCAACCCGGTGCGTCTGGGAACTGCCCGGGCGGCCCTGTTTCGCCCATCGTGCCGCCACATGCAAGCAAGCGGATTTGTCCGCGAGAGGCCGGCGCGCTCTGCATTTTCCCGAGGCAGATCAGAAGGTTCGACGGAGGGGCGCAACTTTAAGTGAAACTGCCGCAGTTGCGACGCAATGGAACGGTCATTATTGTGTCGAATCTGCGCGTCCCCAGGGAATAGATATGGTGCACCTTTTCCGGACTTCACTCGGTGTGATGGCGCTCGCGGTGGCCACTCTCGGCGCCGGTAGCGGCGCGCATGCCGCGAACGGTCCGTTCCTCGCGCACCAGGCGCTCTATGATCTCAGCCTGGTCAAATCGCGCTCCAATTCGATCAACAGCGCGCGCGGCCGCATCCTCTACAATTTCGCCGGAAGCTCTTGCGAGGGCTACACGTCCGAATTCCGCCAGGTCTCCGAGCTCGACAGCGGCGAGGGCAAGATCACGCTGAGCGACCTCCGCTCCAATTCCTGGGAGGATGCCGCCGGGAAAAGCTATCGCTTCAAGATCGAGACGCGGATGAACGAGGCCGAGGCCGGCCTCGTCGACGGCTCGGCGGAGCGCGACGGCGACCACATCAACGTCAAGCTCAAACTGCCGGCGCCGAAGAGCTTCACCCTCGACGGCAAGATCGTGTTCCCGACCGAGCAGATCCAGCGCATCATTGCCGCCGCCAAGGACGGCAAGTCGCTGCTGGAGCTCTCCGTCTATGACGGCTCCGATGACGGCCAGAAGGTCTACAATACGCTGACCGTGATCGGTCAGCCGATCCCCGCAGACCGCACCGCCTCGCCTGATCCGTCGACGTCCGACGAGCACATGAAATCGCTGACGCGCTGGCCGGTGACGGTCAGCTATTTCGACCGCGAAGCCCAGCAGAAGGAAGGCGAGCAGACGCCGGTCTATGCGATGTCGTTCGAGCTCTACGAGAACGGCGTCTCCCGCCAGCTCGTGCTCGATTACAACGACTTTGTGATCTCGGGCGCGATGGGCAAGTTCGACGTCAAGGACAGCAAGCCTTGTAATTGAAGAAGCCCTGCAATTGAAGAAGCCCTGTAATTGAAGAAGCCTTGCAATTGAGCGGCGACACTAGCCCGGAGCGCCATCTCCGGTTACGCTCCCGTCCAACCATGAACTTCGGGAGGAAGCGTTGCCCAAGCTTGATCATCTCCGCCCCAGCGGCCTGCACCACAATCCCGCTTATTCTCACGTCGTCACCGCCTCCGGGGCGCGAACGATCTACATCTCCGGCCAGGTGTCGGTGGACGAAGAGGGGCGGATCGTCGGCGAGGGCGATATCGCCGCGCAGACCACGCAGGTGATGCAGAATCTCGGCCACGCCTTGAAGGCAGCCGGCGCCACCTACGCCAACATCGTCAAGATCACGACCTTCGTCGTCGGCTACAAGCCGGAGCTGCGCCCGATCATCGGCAAGGCCCGCTCGGCCTTCTTCGAAGGCATGGAGCCGCCGGCCTCGACGCTCGTTGGCGTCTCCGCGCTGGCCGCGCCGGAATGGCTGATCGAGATCGAGGCGATCGCGGTCGCGGATTGAGGTCGCAGGCCGCTCTCGCAAAAACTTGAAAACAACCCCATGCACAGTAGAAGCGCCGTCGCGAACGGCGCGTCCATTTCGTTTTTGCAGAATTTCCTTTGACCCGTCGGGCAAAACAGGAGTACTATGCCATCATAGCCGTTCGCGGCGGCTGATCCGCATGGGCAGGCCTTTGGCCGTTCGCAGCGTGATCCGCTGAACCGGCCAGACGTCGGCGTCCGCAGACAGGCGCATATCGAAGTTCCGGATCAGGACGGCCAGGATGATGGTGGCTTCCTGCAGCGCGAAAGAAGAACCGATGCATGTCCGCGGACCGATGCCGAACGGCAGATAGGTGAAGCGCGGAATGGTGGACCGCGCCTCCGGCAGGAAGCGCGACGGGTCGAAAGCATTGGGCCGGTCCCATATGGCCCTGTGCCGGTGCAGCACGTAAGGCGCGATCACGATCAGCGAGCGCCGCCCGACTTTGACGTCGCCCAGCAGGTCGCTCTCGAGGGCAGAACGGCTCAGCGCTGCGATCGGTGGGTACAGGCGAAGCGCCTCCTCCACGACCGCTCTGGCTACGACAAGCCGGTCGGCCAGGCCGTCCGGCGAAGAGAGCTCGCGCTCGGCCTCTTCGCGGACGCGCGCGCGCCACTCGGGCGATTGTGAAAGCAGAAAGAACGACCAGGTGAGCGTATTTGCCGTGGTCTCGTGGCCGGCTGAAAGAAACGTCAGGATGTTCGAGCGGATCTCCGTCGAATCCAGCCGTTGGCCTGTCGACGGATCGAGCGCCTTCAGCAAGAGCGTCAAAAGATCGTCGGGGGCCTCTTCCCGGGCAAGCCGTTCGTGCCTCATCTGAACGATCCTGTCGATGATGCCCTCGAAATAGGCCATCGTGCGCCGCAGGCGTCCGTGGCCGGGACGCGGCACGAAGGTGGGCACCCCGAGCAGATCGAGCGCCCCGATGCGCCCGACCACGTCGAAGTAAGCGGTCATCGCCGAGCTGAATTCGCCGAGGTCGCCGCCGATTCCGTCGGAGAAGATCGTCAGCGTGAGCACCCTCAGAGTGATCAGAGTCATCTCCGCGGCAACGTCTATCGTGGTCGCTCCCAGCTTCGACCATTTCACCACCAGCTCGTCTGCTGCCGTCAGCATCGCTCTCGTGAACGAATTCACCGTCCGCCGCGCGAACAACGGGGCGAGCGCTCTGCGCTGGATCTCCCACCGCTCGCCCTCGACGCTGAGCAGTCCGTCGGCGAGGCCCGAGGAGAGAATCCGGCGCTGGATCGCGTCTTTCGGATAATTCTTCGCATTGTCCATCAGCACGCGCTTGATGGCTTGCGGCTCGTGAACCAGGAACGCGTCAAGGAAAGGAAGGCGAAGCTTGCAAATCGGATCGCGAAAGAAGTCTTCGCTCCAGCATTCGAGCGGATTGCGCTTCAGCCGGATCAGGATGTCGACCAGGCCCAGCCGGCCCTGTGGAGGAACCGGCGCGGGTGGGCAGGGTTCGTTGCGATGCAGCATGGGCCGCGAATGACTGAACCAGAATGTCGGAAACGGGAAAAATCGGCAAAAAGTTCCTGCGTTTCACCTTTTACTTGCCGCGGCCGCACTGATCAACCACGCAAACTTCCTTCGCGCTGACGAGAAGCCTACGCTGCATCCGGAGCCATCGCGCAAGGATGACGTGCGACATTCAGAACGACGACCATCTCTACCTGACGGACCCGCAGCTTGACGATCCAAGTTCGGCTCTCGTTGGCTTCAATCATCAGCCTCGGAATGTCCGCCGTCTGACTTAAGGCGGACTAAGATTGTATAAGCATTGTAAGCCTGCTTGTGGACCCTGAGCAGACCTCGACGAGACGTGCGGTGTTCAGCGGCCCTTCGATCTCAGATTGCAGTCAAATCGACCGATCGGATTTAGCGATCCTTAATCCGCTCGCGAGTATGAAGCGGTTGTTACAACCCGCTGTTGCACGCTAAAATCACAACCATAAGGAGGTGGATTTGTCTGCCGTCAAGAGATTTCTAGCCGATGAAACCGGCGCCACAGCAATCGAATATGGCCTGATCGCGGCCGGCATCGCCCTCGGAATCATTGCTGCTGTCAAGAACACTGGTACCGCATTGACCGGAGTATTCACGAGCGTCAACACCAAGCTAAGCGGACCCGCGCCCGCGCCCTAAGCTCTACCAAAGCGGGGCGGCCCCAGCCTCCCAGCGCCGACCGCCGGGGGACGAAGCTCCAAGTCCGCCTTGGCAAATCCGGTTGGCCGCCCTGCTATCTCTTGAAGGCCCTTGTGGCCCTTAGCCGAACCACGGTGATGCGGCTGTGCTGCTGCTATCGAAAGCAGAGCGGAGTGGAAGCGCGCCCGACCGCCGCTTGTGGCCTATCTGCGAAGTTACGCCGCGCCTGACTGAGCTCCGCTCAATGGGGCAGAGCGGACCAGCCCCGGCGCGAGGACGAAGGCGCCTTTTGACCGAATGCGGTCGTCGCGGAACGCAGGCAAGCGATTGTGATCATCAGGCGATAATCAAGCATCGCCTGCCTGGCCTGCCACGGGGAATGAGATGACTGGCGAAAGCATTGCGGCAGCAGGCAATACAGAAGTCCCAGCATACCTTGCGCTAATCGAACATGGATGTTCGGTTGATCGTATCAACAAGGACGGTGAGGAGCGCCGGATCGCGAAGAAAGGAGCGCTCCAGCTTGTGGCCAGCTGTCCGTTAGAACTCCTCGGTCTGTCGCTGTTGAGAAGCGAACGTGGGCCACGTTGGCAGGCAAGCGATAGCGAGATTGATGAGTTTTTACAGCGGCGCTCGGGCCTGCGCAGGGAAACAAGGGGCTCCCCGAAGCAGACGAAGGCTTGGGAAGCTTCGCAACAGCCGAACCGTCGTGGTGGGCCCGAGATTGACCGGAGCGCAATGACGTTCGTGGTGAGCTCCTAACCAGTGTTTCTGACCGCCTCAGCCAAAATGGCGTAAAGCTGCTGCCTGTTGAACTCCTTTGGCGGCTGGCTCTCTGCTGTATTCGACGCCACCTTCCGCGCGACGGGACGGGCGCGGGCTGCCGACGACGGCGTCAGCTTCGGGGCCGGCCTTATCTGGGGCCGAGCTGTGGGCGGCTTGTGGCCCCGCTTGAGTCCCAAACGGTTCAGCATACCGCAGACCGCGTTACGGCTGCAGCCGAGGTGTCGCGCAATCTGCGCCGCGCTCTGTCCTGCGGACCAGAGCCTTTTGAGAAGCGCTATGTCTTTCGCATCCCAGCCCATGGTAGATATTATAACGCTGACTGCCAGACACGGGCTAGTCTAGTCTTCGTCCGGCTCGCGCACGACCGCCGGTTCGTCAGCATCATCTTCCTCGTCTTCGTCTTCGTCTTCGTCCTCCTCGTCCTCGTCGGGATTCCTGGGTGGCATCACGCTGCGCGTCAGCATGAGTAGTGTCCGGCCGATCGCTGCAGTGGAAAATGCTTCGCAGGTGTGTTGCTTCATGTCCGTGTGCTCCTTGAAAACATATGCGCAGTCGCAAAGTCTTTGCCGGCAAACGCCGGTGCCAGGGCGCGATCACCGCAAACGTGATGCGGGTCAGGTTGACTGCATCATCAGCGGGCGGCAGGCCATACAGCAGGCAGGGTTTTCGGCTACTTGATGCCTGAAGACCCATTAGGCTCTATGTTTACCAAAACCTCGCCGGCAGCGATTTCAGGAACCCCAAGATCGAGGTCAGGTAGACTGGCTTGAACAAATGCCAGTATCTTGGCGTTCGCCGCGTTGGCACTTTCGCGATCGTCAAAAATCATCACCGCGATACCGACGCCGTCGCCCGCATCCAGCACATGGTAAGATCTGAATCCCTGCGATTGCCTTAGGATCTCGCCAACGCCGCTCCTGGCGCGACGAGCGGCGTCCGCTACCGAACGAACCTTGCTGTACTTGCGAATGACCATGTACATGGGCCACCACGCACCCTTTTTCCAACAGGAGCCATCCTCGCCCGAGAAGGGGCGAGGTGCTGAGGCTCAGGAGCCCTCGAACTTGAACGATACGTTGAGCTTGGCGCGATAGGCCTCGACTTTCCCCTTGTCATCCAGTTGCATATCGAGCTTGACCACCTCTGCAATGCGAAGATCTCGCAGAGATCGAGCAGCTTGCTCGACCGCATTAGCGGCCGCCTTCTCCCACGAGTCGGTGCTGGTACCGACCAGTTCTATGACCTTGTAGACGCTGTCGGGCATATTCGTCCTCCTAATCGGTAGGGCAGGAAGTCTAGCACCAGGATCTTGACGCTGATACGTCTCGGGAATGCCGGGGAAAGGGTCCGACTGGCTGTCACTTTCCTGTTCGGTCCGATGGTTTCCGGATCAGGACCTCGCACCCGTTGAACAGGTATTTGATTGGGGTGTCCCGCTCGACTTCTCGAAACTCGGCCACTTGCACCACAACTGAGCGATGCCGAACGATCGCCCGTCATTGCAGCGACCAAGATAAGCGGAGTTCATTGCACTTTGACCCATAGAAAGTCGGCCCCGAGAAATTGGTACGCCAACGCGTCCAATTCCAGAATCCATCGATACCTGACATCAGACGTTCATCGGAGGGATCGATCGGACGCCTCGCGGGTCGATGTCCCGGTTCGAGGCGACGTAGTCGATCTCGCCGCGTGAAATCCCGATGTCCATCAGTTCCGCGTCATTTAGATTGGCCAAGACGGCGCATAATCTTTCGCGTTTGCACCGCTCTTGAAACGCATCCCAATATCTCTCCAGGAAGCTGACAATTCGCTCCGCAAAAACGAGCCGTCTGGCCCGCCCTGTTGCACCATAGGTCGTGCTCATTGTGCAATCTCCGGATTCCGCAACTTGGCGGGCACGCGCATCAGCGTCGCGGTGCAATCCTCCAGATCGAGTAGACAGCAACGGAGAGGATGACGACCGAAGCCGATCAGACCCGCAAATGCATCCGGTTGGATTATCGCGCTGACAATCCGACTGATTCCTGCTTCGCAACGATTGTAGCCGCCGTCACCTTGGAGCGCGGAGCCAAGACTGCGATCTGATGGGGGGAGGGCGGACATGCCGTTGAGCATAAGCGTTGGCGTGGGCGCCTGCTCCTCAACCTTCGTCCCTCCTATCAAGGCGACTTGGTGTGCCGTGATCGGGAAGGCCGCAAGTTCAAACGTTGGAAGCTCCGCAGCCGACGCTCTGGCTATAGTGAGGAGAGCTGCAATAGCTCCGATCGAAAATAGCTTCTTCATGGAAATCTCCTACGCAAAGAAATATTCGCAGCACGACTTCCGCGTTTACTTTAGTTGGGGTCTCCGGTGCCCCCTGTGAGCCAGTTCACGTTTCGCATCGAATTCCGATGCAAGTTATCAGCGAAGCATGGCCCAACGTGTCGCACGTGGTGCTTGGTCGGATACCGCCGAACGGAAACGGTCTTCGCTTACTCGTGAAGTGCAGTAGCGCTGACCTGTTAAATTCGTAATGCGATTGAACTATGGGAAATCCGTCGGGACCCATATGTGAACGGGCTAACACAACGCCCTCGGCGCTTACGCGTAAGGTGATCCTGGAATTTGCAGTATCCCAAATCGGAGAGGAAATCCCAAGCACTCACAGAACCAAATTCAAGGAGTTTTCCTATGGATTATTTTAGTGAGGATTCCGCCCACGTTACCAAGCCGTTTTCACTAGACCGAACTGCCGCCAGAACTCACGAAGACAGGATCACTCACAGGCGCTGGGCGAGAGCTGTCCTAGCCTTGTACGCTGTCTTGTTCTTCGCTGGCGCTGTCGCGATTGGTCTCCACCAGAGCATGATTATGTCGGGTGGCATGGAACAACACGCCACCTTGCGCGACGACAATCGATCAGCTCACTAACAGTCATTTCACCACACACACCATCGCCTCGTCTCAGCACGCCCATCGAGCAAAACTGGAAGGACTTAGGTCATGGCAGCTAAAGCATATACTCACGCGCCGTCAGCCCAGCTAACAAGGGATTACGACGGACGGATTATCGCCGGCTACTGCGTCCTGGGGATTATCGCCCTGGCTGCGCTATATTTTGCGGCAGCTGGTCCCGGAACTGGCGGGGCTGCTCTTGCTCTCATGGTGGCTATGCCTTGATTTGACAGCGCACGATGCGAGGGCTCTTAATACTCTTTGTCGTTTTCGCGCTGATGTTGGCGGCGCGCGGCCAGCATCAAACTGATTTCTTGCCGCGCGCGACGGCGCCTATGCCGCCAGTCAACGTGCCCTAGCTTTAACCCCATGTCGCCTCCTTGAAGTGGCTGAAAGCGCGGCGTCCCTGCCGGTGAACCCCCGGTAACCTGCGACTTAGGTGGTGCGCCCATGACGAAGGCGAGATACTTCGAGATCGGGGTGGACTGCCTCGAAATCATCGCGGTGTTGCTTGCGCTCCTTTTGGCCGTGTACGTCTCCATCTGGGCCGGCCTTCTTCTGCTCGGGGTGCTCCTCCTGGGATTGGTCTCGCTGATTTGCAACTACGATGCCTGGGTCGTGCGACGTCTATCGACGCTGGAAAACCCGCTGATCTTGCCGCTATGCAGAACTGGATTCGTTGGCAGGCACCGGCGAATGCTGAGGCTGCTCCCGTCAGAGCCGCGATGTAGGTTCTGCATGGTGCCGTTCGGTGGCCTGGGCAAAGTGTTCGGCATCAGGCCGTCGCCGCCCAACCCAAACTACTGCCGGAGCTGCTTCGAAGCCTTGCCGACAACAACTCATGAGCTGAAAGTCGGAGTGCTTTTCGCCGACCTACGTGGGTTCACCTCGTGGTCCGAGACCCACAGCTCGAGCGCCGCAGCTGACTTGGTGAGCCGCTTCTACGCGAGAGCTAATCGGGTGCTCACCTCCGATGACGCCTTGGTCGACTTCATAGGTGACCAAGTCATGGCTATCTACCTTGTCGATATGCCCTCGCTCGGCGCGCGAACGGCGGACATCATGGTCGCAGCGACGAGACGGCTGATCCAGGCCGAGGGGAAGGTCACGGAGTCGCTGCCGGTTGGTGTCGGGATTCATATGGGCAAGGCGCAAGTTGGCTCCCTGGCCACAGGAGGATCGAAGAATTTTACAGCTATCGGGGACGTGGTGAACACGGCTGCACGCCTGCAGAGTGCGGCCAAAGCTAATGAGATTCTAATTTCCGAGACGGTTTACGATGCCCTTTCTGAGAAGAAGCCGCAGGCAGACCGCACAACTTTGGAACTGAAAGGAAAGGCCGAGCTGCTGACAGCCTTTATCTTGCGTTAGCCGCCACCTGGCCGGATCAATCCGCCGTGCGGCTGCGGCATTGCTATGGCTCCTTTGGCTGCAAACCAGAATCTTAAGTTGCAAGTCTTCGAATTAGCGTCGCCGCTGACGTGGACACAATTGCCCCGAGCGGTAGGCCCGTCGCGGACCTCTTGTGAACCAAGCCGCTCTACCTTCGTTCACTCTTGAATGGAGAAGGGAGTGCAAACCCCGTTGCGATGCCATGCCAACATCTAAGTCGGATTCACGACGTTTGTTTTGAAAATCTTTGGGAACGATCGGTCCCCCTGTCTATTGGCCATCATCACCGACGGCCCTCCAGCCGCAGGCGTTGCTGGCCGAGAGAGCACTCGCAGTAATCGTTGAAGTAAGCAGCGAAAAGGTCGCGGCCCGGCGATCGATAAAGCTGAGGAGGCGAGGCGATTCGGTGAAATCGACCGCATGTCGTCCCGGTGCCAACCAGCAGCCTCGTGCAGGCGCTGATTTGGCTGCGCAGCGGTCGAGCCCGCCGACGAACACATCTACCGCACGCGCTGGATTTTGTAGCGGAGGACATTCGCTGAATGCGCGTCCGCCGCCCAAATATCGCAAGCCTTAGGCCGCGCCTTCCTCGACCGCTGGAGCCAACCTCGGCGTGGAAACCAGCGCGGCGAAGGCCCCGAGAAGCGGGATGGCGATAAAAAGCGCGACGGCTGCGACGTTGAAGGCGATGCCCGCACTGCCGGCGCGGTGCGCGAAGACGCCCGCGATCGGCGGCAACGCCAGCATGCTGCCGTAGAACGCGGAGAAGTAGATTCCCATTCCGACCGCGCGCGCCTGGACAGGAAGCGCCCATGTCGGCAGGCTGGCGAAGGTCGCACCGGACAGGCCGGCCACCAGCCCCAGTGCTGCGAAGATGAGAAGGTCGTGGTCGGACACCGGAATGGCTGCCATCCCGAGCGCGGCGAGCAGGAGGGACGCGGCAGCGATCCAGATGCCGGCACCTCGCCGGATCGCAAGCGCGCCGCCGAGTGGGATGGCCGCGATGGTGACCCACAGCGCGACGCTGACGTGAGAGGCGGCGATCTCGGCCGTATAGCCCCTCTCGGTGAGAAGCAGCGGACCGAACGCAAACGCATTGGCGAAAGTGGCGTTGGCGGTGCCGGCGACGAGGCCTGCAATGACCACGGCGGCCGTGACGGCCGCGCCTGGGAAGGCCGCGGACAACGGCACGACCGGCCGCGCCTGCTTCGGCTGCGCGAACAATAGGATCAGCGCGATGAGGGTCAGGATCACCATTGCCATCGACGCGCCGATCAGCCCGAACTTGTCCGCGATCGGCGGCAACGCGACCAACGCCAGCGCTATCCCGCACGGCCACGAGCCGGCGAACGCCGCCATCGCAAGGCCGAACTGTCTCCCAGTGAATAGATCGGCGATCATCTTGGTGCCGGCGATGGTAAACACCACCGCGCCCGTGCCCGCGACGATTCTGGCCAGCAGGCGCGCGTTCCAGTCGCTCGACAGATCGACGACGGCGCCGGCGAACATCAGCGCCGCGCAGAGGAGAAGCGTCGTTCGTTCGCCGAGCCGTTGGACCACTATTCCGCCAGGAAGCGCAACCAGGACGCTAGGTGCCAGATAGGCGCCGACCAGGATGCCGAGCCGGGCGTAATCGAGGCCCTCCGCTCGAAGCAGCGGGCCGAGCGCTCCGACGCTTTCGAACTGCATGCCCATGACGCAGCGCACTGTGAAAAGCAGCGCCAGAATTCGCCATTTCGATTCCACGTGGCCCCCCGGTCCAACGATTGCATCCGGCCAGTGTCACGTCGAAGCTCCCGCGAAGCAAGCCGCGATCTCGGCTTGACCCAAGAATCTAAGCCCAAACATCGAAAACTACGGGACAACCCGGTTCCAATCGCATGGGTTGAGCAGACTTCAGTCGGCCAGCGGCCTATGACACAGGCCCCGCCGTGTGCCGTCATGCGATCCACCGGGTCCGCGCGAAGCGCGGCCCCGGTGGCTCGCAATGACGATCTGGAGGCAGGTCGCCATCACTCCTGCGCCTTCTCCGGTCCCTCATAGGCGATGCCACGAATGACGGCGGCATTGCCGAACTTCTTGCGCAGGCTGTCCACCGCACGCTCGGCATGCGCGGCGCGGCGGTCGAGCATGTCGGTGTCGTCGGCGGGCGAGCCGTCGCGCAGGGCGCTGACGCCGGCGCCCATCAGGCGGAAGGCGGTGCCGTCGATCTCTTTCGCCAGCATCTCGCGGCAGATCGAGAAGATCTTTGCGGCAAGCTGCGTCGGGGCTGCGATCGACTGCGAGCGGGTGCGTTGGCGAAAATCGGCGGTCTTGAGCTTCAGCGTGATGGTCGAGCCGGCAAGCTCGCTGCTTTTCAGCCGCGATGATGTCTTCTCGCACAGCCGCCACAGGATCTTCTCCAGCGTCGCGAAATCGCGGATGTCGGTCTCGAACGTCGTTTCGCTGGAAATCGTCTTGGCGCCGCGATCGGCCTCGACGCGGCGATCGTCGATGCCGCGCGCGAGCCGCCAGAGCCGGCGGCCGTCGCTGGGAAACAGCCGCATCAGCTCGATCTCGTCGGCCTTTTGCAGATCGGCAATGAGGCGGAAGCCCCGCTGCATGAGACGTTCTTGCGTTGCGGGGCCGACGCCGAAGATGAAGCCGACCGGCTTCTCGGCCAGCATGGTCCGCGCTTCCTCCTGGTCGAGCGCGGCAAAGCCGCGCGGCTTGTCGAGATCGGAGGCGATCTTGGCCAGGAACTTGTTGCAGGACAGGCCGACCGAGACGGTGATGCCGACGTCGCGCTCGACCTCGCGGGCAAAGCGCGCCAGCACCTTTGCCGGGATCATGCCGTGCACCCGCTCGGTGCCGGAGAGATCGAGGAAGGCCTCGTCGATCGAGAGCGGCTCGACCAGTGGCGTCAGCGCCTGCATGGCCTGCCGCACCTCGCGGCCGACGCGGACGTACTTCGTCATGTCGGGCGGGATCACGGTCGCATGCGGGCAGGCCTCCAACGCCTTGAACATCGGCATCGCCGAGCGGACGCCATAGGTGCGCGCGATGTAGCAGGCCGCCGAGACCACGCCGCGTTTTCCGCCGCCGATGATGACGGGCTTGTCGGCGATGTCAGGATTGTCGCGCTTCTCGACCGTCGCATAGAAGGCGTCGCAATCGACATGGGCGATGGTCAGCCCTGCAAGCGCCCGGTGGCGGACGAGGCGGGGGGAGCCGCAGGCGGAACAGCGCCGCCCGCCCATTTCCTGATCGGCCAGACAATCCCGGCAGAAACAGCGGGGCCCGGCCGCCTCCAGGGCGGTCACGGCACGTCGCGCTCCCAGGTCCGGTCGCCGAGCGCATCGCCCAGCACCTGCCGCGCTGCGGCAACGTTGGTCGGATGCAGGCCCACAGCCTTGGCAAAAGCCTTGGCGGTGTCGTCATCGCGCAGCACGAAATCGAGCACGCTGAGCAGGAAATGCGGGTCCGAGGCGGCATTCCGGAGCGTCTCCGGACCGACCCCTGTCTCGGCCAGGAACAGGCCCAGCCTTTCAGGCTCGCCGGCGACGAAGGACAGCGCCTGAATCGCAACGATTTCAGCGACTTCGCGGGGGTTGTGAACAGGCTTTTTCACGGGCCCGGTTTGCCTTTCCGTTAACTTTCGGTGTCTACTTTGGACTATGCCCGAGTCTCGAGACTGAGTCTTTATGTTGAGGCTTGGGCGTGAGCCTTGCGGCCCCAGACAAGCAACTGGAAACCACATCGCAGAAAGTGGCCGCTCGGGTTTAACCAAACTCAAGCGACTCTGGGGCTAGTTTGAATCCAGTTTTCGAAGCGCCGGAAAGCGGCGCCTGGGGCGTTACCATGCACCGGTCGTCGGGACCAAACAGGAGGGCGGGATGGCCAAGACCGTCCTGATCGTGGAAGACAACGAGCTCAACATGAAGCTCTTCCGCGACCTGTTGGAGGCGCATGGCTACCAGACCTCCGGCACCAGCAACGGTTACGAGGCGCTCGACCTCGTGCGCAAGATGCGGCCCGACCTCGTGCTGATGGATATCCAATTGCCGCAGGTCTCGGGGCTCGAGGTGACGCGCTGGATCAAGGACGATCCGGAGCTGCGTTCCATTCCCGTCGTCGCGGTCACGGCCTTCGCGATGAAGGGCGACGAAGAGCGCATCCGCGAGGGCGGCTGCGAAGCCTATTTGTCCAAGCCGATCTCGGTCGGCAAATTCATTGAGACGGTCCGGCGTTTTATCGGGTAGGGAGTGAGTTTCGGTGTCCGCGCGTATCCTTGTCGTCGATGACGTTCCCGCCAACGTCAAGCTCCTCGAAGCCCGTCTGTCGGCCGAATATTTCGACGTGATGACCGCCTCGAACGGCACCGAGGCGCTGGCGCTGGCCCGCCGCGCCGAATGCGACATCATCCTGCTCGACGTGATGATGCCCGACATGGACGGCTTCGAGGTCTGCCGCCGCCTCAAGACCGATCCGGCCACCCACCACATTCCCGTCGTCATGGTCACCGCGCTCGACAGCCCGGCCGATCGCAATCGTGGTCTCGAGGCCGGCGCCGACGATTTCCTGACAAAACCCGTCTCCGACGTCGTGTTGATCGCGCGCGTGCGCTCGCTGACGCGGCTGAAGATGATGACCGACGAGCTGCGCATGCGCGCCATCACCTCGCTCGAAATCGGCATGCAGGCGCCCGAGCGCAGTGCCGTCGCCGATACCGGTAAGGGCGGCCGCGTCCTGCTGGTCGACGATCGCGAGTCGTCCTATCAGCGGCTGGCGTCGATCCTTGCCGCCGAGCACACCGTCGACGTCGAGCCCAATCCGACCGAAGCGCTGTTCCATGCGGCCGAGGGCAATTACGACCTCCTGATCGTCTCGCTCGATCTGAACAATTTCGACGGCCTCAGGCTTTGCAGCCAGGCCCGCTCGCTGGAGCGCACGCGCCACGTGCCGATCCTGGCGATCGCGGAAGCGGAGAATTCGACCCGGCTGCTGCGCGGCCTCGAGATCGGCGTCAACGACTATCTGCTGCGCCCGCTCGACAAGACCGAGCTGCTGGCGCGCGCCCGCACGCAAATTCGCCGCCGCCGCTACACCGATCACTTACGCGACAACGTGCAGAATTCGATCGAGATGGCGATCACCGATGCGCTCACCGGCCTGCACAATCGCCGCTACATGGAGAGCCATCTGGCAACGCTCGCCGAGCAGGCCGCGACGCGCGGCAAGCCGCTGGCGCTGATGATTCTGGACATCGACTATTTCAAGTCGATCAACGACAATTTCGGCCATGACGGCGGCGACGATGTGCTGCGCGAATTCGCGGTGCGCGTGCGCAAGTCGATCCGCGGCATCGATCTGGCCTGCCGTTACGGCGGCGAGGAGTTCGTCATCGTGATGCCGGAGACCGATCTGCACGTCGCCGGCATGGTTGCCGAGCGCCTGCGCCGCTCGATTGCCGGCGAGCCGTTCACCGTCCACAAGGGCACCAAGCGCGTCGAGGTGACGATCTCGATCGGGCTGACCACGCTGGAGCAGAAGGGCGAGGCGGTCGCCGACGTCCTCAAGCGCGCAGACATGGCGCTCTACCGCGCCAAGCATGATGGACGCAATCGCGTGGTGTCGCACGCGGCGTGAGACGGCGAGGGGCGCGCTGCGCGCCACATCCACCGGCGTCGTCCTGGCGAAAGCCATAACCACAGGAAGTGGTTGTAGCGCGAAGCTGGCAACTCCGAGTATTCGCCAAACTTCTCCCCGTGGTTATCGCGGATCACCATCTCGCGGGACGAGCCGCCAGTTTCCGCAGTTCTTCGAGGAGCTTGATCGCTGGCGCGGGTAAGATGCCCTGTCTTCGTTTGAAAGCCGTCAGCGTTCTTGCGCTTGTGGCTCCAGGGATGTTCAGGGCGTCCACCATGCGAGCGCGGCGCTCGGCGTCGTAGATCGATTCCGGCATCCAGCCAAGAAAGCCCGAGCGGGCGATCAGGCTCTTCAGGACGAGGGTTGACCTGGTCTCGACAACGACGTTGGGCAGCCCTAGACCATGGGTGCGGAACACCCGCAGCAAATCCTCGTAGGGCGCGGTGCCGCGTGGCGTGATCGCCCATTGCTCCGTCATCGTATCTTCCAGTGTCAGCTTCCGCTTGCTGCGCAGCGGATGACGGGTGCCGGCGACCACGTGGCTCTGATCCTGCCAGCGGCAATCGGCGAGGGCTTCGATCTCATCGAGCGTCTCGGTCGCGGCACCCAATGCGAGATCGATCTCATTCTTGACGAGGGCCTCCGCAAGCCGGTCCCACACGCCTTCGATCACGAAGACGGTGAGGTTGGGCCACTTCTTCAGCACGGCGCTGATCGCCAGCGGAAGAATAAGGCTCGCGATGTTGCCGACGGCGCCGACGCGAATTGTTCCCTTCGCAAGTCCGCGCATCGCATTGATTTCTTCGGTCGCGTTTTCGGCCTCGCGCAGCAGCAGCGTTGCATGTGGAAGCAGGGCGCTGCCGACGGCCGTCACTTGCATCCCCTTGGAATGACGCTCGAACAGCGGCGCACCAACCTGCTGCTCGAGGCGACGTACAGTGCGGCTGAGCGCAGGCTGCGTAATGTGCAGCAGGTCCGCGGCACGACCGAGGCTGCCGGCCGAGACGATCGTCATGAACGCGTTCAACTGTCGCAAATCGAAGGTCATGCACAAAGGTAATGACTTTGCCGTAAAAAGGCAATTTCAAAACAAGTCTCCGCTTTCCATAGTTCGCGCCGGCCGGACGAAGCCGCCAACAACGCCGTCAAGAACATTTGGAAACGCCTATGCAGGAAGCCATACGCTCTGCGACCGACCGTGCGCGCTCGCAGGCCACGCACCTCACTGTTCGTGACGCCGTCTGCGACCTGATGCGCCGGCTCGGCATGACTACGGTGTTCGGAAATCCGGGGTCGACCGAATTGCCGCTGTTCCGGAATTTTCCGGACGACTTTCGTTACATTCTAGGCCTGCAAGAAGCCGTCGTGGTCGGAATGGCCGATGGCTACGCGCAGGCAACCCGCAATGCCGCGTTCGTCAACCTGCATTCGGCGGCCGGTGTCGGCAACGCGATGGGAAACATCTTCACCGCGTTCAAGAACCGCACGCCGATGGTGATCACGGCCGGTCAGCAGGCACGCTCGATGCTGGCCCTTGATCCGTTCCTTGCCTCGCGCGAGGCGACCGAGCTGCCAAAGCCATACGTGAAATGGAGCATCGAACCTGCGCGCGCCGAGGATGTGCCGCACGCGATCGCGCGGGCCTACTATCTAGCAATGATGCCGCCGCGCGGGCCGGTGCTGGTGTCGGTCCCGGTCGACGACTGGGATCGTCCGTCGGAATATCTGCCGGTCCGCCTCGTCAGTCAGCAGATCCGGCCCGATCCCGATGTTCTCGACCAGATCGCCCGGGCCCTCGACGGCGCGACGAGCCCGGCCTTCGTCGTCGGCGGTGCGGTCGACCGCGACTCGGCGTTCTCTGAAGTGGTCCGTCTGGCGGAAGCTCACAATGCCCGTGTCTTCGTGGCGCCGATGTCCGGCCGGTGCAGCTTTCCCGAGGACCATCGCCTGTTCGCCGGCTTCCTGCCGGCCATGCGGGAGAAAATCGTCTCTCTGCTCAAGGGCGCGGACCTCGTCTTCGCGATCGGTGCTCCGGCGTTCACGTATCACGTCGAGGGCTTCGGGCCACACGTGCCTGCCGGCGCCACGCTCGTCCAGTTGATCGACGATCCCCAAACCGCGACGTGGACGCCGCAGGGCATGGCCGCCGTCGGCAGCATACGGCTCGGGCTCATCGATCTGCTGGAACGGGCGAAGCCGCCTGCGCGTCTCGCGCCTCCACCGCGAGCGGCTGCGCCGCAGGTCCAGCCGACCGCTCCGCTATCGACGGCCTATCTCTTCCAGTCGCTCGCCGAGCGGCGACCGGCCGAGAGCATCATCGTCGAGGAGGCGCCGAGCGCGCGGCCGGTGATGCACGCTCATTTGCCCATTGTCCGCAGCGAAGGCTTCTACACCATGGACAGCGGCGGACTCGGCTACGGCATGCCGGCGGCTGTCGGCGTCGCCTTGGGAAAGCGGGGCACGCGGGTGATCGGCGTGATCGGGGACGGCTCGAGTCTCTACTCGATCCAGTCGGTCTGGAGCGCGGCCAAGCTCTCGCTGCCGATCACCTTCGTGATCGTCAACAATGGCCGCTACGCCGCGCTGCAGGATTTTGCTCCGTCGTTCGGCTTTGCCTCGCAAGAGCCAGTTCAGGGCACCGACCTGCCGGACCTCGACTTCGTGGCGATTGCCAAGGGAATGGGCTGTCCCGCAGTCCGCGTCGACAATGCCGAGGCGCTGCATGCCGCGCTGGACAAGGCCTTTGCCTCGGATGGGCCGATGCTCATCGACGTTGAGGTCGACGATCGCCGGGCAGCAAAACAAATCGAGAAGGAAGGGGAGAAAACCATGAACACGATTTCCATGCTGATCGACGGAGAGCCGCAGCAGGCTAGCCATGGCGCAACCTTCGAACGGAAGAACCCGCTCAATTCGACCGTTGCGACACGGGCTCCTGCGGCGACTGCGGCCGATGCAGTTGCGGCGGTGCGGGCCGCCGCACGCGCATTTCCGTCCTGGTCTGCCATCGGCCCCTCCGAGCGGCGCGCGCTTCTGACCAAGGCTGCGCATTGCCTCGAAGCCAAGGCCGATGCCTTTGCGGCGGCGATTGCCGCGGAGACAGGCGGGTCGGCGCTATGGAGCGGCTTTAATGTCCATCTTGCCGCCGGCATGCTGCTCGAGGCCGCCGCCATGACGACGCAGATCGGCGGCGAGATCATTCCGTCCGACGTGCCGGGGAGCCTGGCGATGGGCGTGCGCCGTCCGGCCGGCGTTGTCCTCGGCATGGCGCCCTGGAACGCACCGGTCATTCTCGGCGTGCGCGCGGTCGCATGGCCGCTCGCCTGCGGCAACACAGTGGTGCTGAAGGGCTCGGAGCTTTGCCCGGCGACGCATGGTCTCATCGTCGAAGCGTTGCGGGAGGCGGGCTTTCCCGCCGGCGTCGTCAACTACGTCACCAATGCGCCGAAGGATGCCGCCGCCGTCGTCGAGGCGATGATCGCCGAGCCCTCGGTTCGCCGCGTCAACTTCACCGGCTCGACCCGTGTCGGCAAGATCATCGCCGGCGTCTGCGCCAAGTACTTGAAGCCCGTCGTGCTCGAGCTCGGCGGCAAAGCGCCGCTCGTGGTGCTCGACGACGCCGATCTTGACGCCGCGGTCAACGGCGCCGCCTTCGGCGCGTTCGCCAATTCCGGGCAGATCTGCATGTCCACGGAACGGATCATCGTGGACGAGAGCATTGCCGATGTGTTCGTCCAGCGCTTGGCCGATAAGGCCGGCAAGCTGCCGGTCGGTGACCCCAGGAAAGGCCCGGTGGTGCTTGGCTCCGTCGTCGACATGGCGACGGTCGCTCGCTGCAACGAGCTGATCGACGATGCGCTCGCCAAGGGCGCGAAGCTGCTCTGCGGCGGCAAGGCGGACTCGACGCTGATGCCGGCCACTCTGCTCGACAACGTGACGGCCGACATGCGGATCTACAGCGAGGAATCCTTCGGTCCCGTCAAGCCGATCGTTCGCGTCAAGGGCGAGGAGGCCGCGATCGTCTGCGCCAACGACAATGCCTACGGATTGTCGTCGGCCGTATTCACCACGGACTCCGCCAGAGGCATGCGGGTGGCGGCGCGGATCGAATCCGGCATCTGCCACATCAACGGTCCGACCGTGCATGATGAGGCCCAGATGCCGTTCGGGGGTGTCAAGGACTCTGGCTTCGGGCGCTTCGGAGGCAAGGCCGGCATCGCCGAGTTCACCGAGCTGCGCTGGATCACCATGCAGACCTCCCCACGTCACTATCCGTTCTGAACAGAAGGCGAGAGATCATGAATCTCACGGGTGCACGCGCAGCGAATGCAATCGACGTCGGCCAGTTGCTCGACGAGGGTCCCTTCACGGCGTTCCAGAAGATCGCGGTCCTGTTGGCCGCGCTGTCGATCGTGATGGACGGGTTCGACGGTCAGCTCATCGGATTTGCGATTCCGGTGATCATCAAGGAATGGGGCGTCACTCGCGGGGCGTTTGCGCCGGTGGTCGCTGCCGGCCTGGTCGGCATGGCGATCGGCAGCGCATGTGCGGGATTGTTCGCGGACAGCTTTGGCCGCCGCTGGGCGGTGATCGGCAGCGTCCTTGTATTCGGCACCGCGACTTGCGCGATCGGCCTTGCGCCGGATCTCCTGACAATCGGCTGCCTTCGTTTCGTCGCCGGGCTTGGCATCGGCGGTGCCTTGCCGACCTCGACGACGACGACCGCGGAGTTCACGCCGCTCCGCCACCGCACTTTGGCGGTGACGGCAACCATCGTCTGCGTGCCCCTGGGCGGGATGCTCGCGGGCCTGTTCGCCAGCGCCGTGCTCCCGGCCTTGGGCTGGCGTGCGCTCTTCTTCATCGGCGGCTCGCTGCCGCTGATCCTCAGTCTGCTGCTGGTGTTGGGCCTGCCGGAATCGCCGCGCTTCCTGGTCCGCCGCTCGGCGCGCTGGGCGGAACTGTCAGGCTTGCTCGCGCGCATGTCCCGGACGATCCCCGCGGACGCGACGTTCAGCGACAGGATCGAACAGCGCGCGGAGCAGCGCAAGGGACTGGCCGCATTGTTCGAGACGGGGCTTGCTCGCGACACCATTGCGATCTGGTGCGCGTTCTTCATGTGCCTGCTCGCCGTGTATAGCGCCTTCAGCTGGCTGCCGACGATGCTGACCTCGGAGGGCCTCGACGTGGCGGTGGCAGCTTCCGGGCTGACCGCCTACAACATGGGTGGCGTATTCGGCGCCTTGTTCTGCGCTGTCGCCATTGCACGCTTCGGGTCTCGCTGGCCGCTTCTGGCATGCTGTATCGGCGCGACCGCAAGCGCTCTCGTCATCCAGCAGCTCGGCACGAAGGACCACACGTCATTGTTGATTGCCGGCCTCGGCGTGCACGGGCTGTTCGTCAATGCGGTGCAGTCGACCATGTTTGCGTTGTGCGCCTATGTCTATCCGACGGCCGTGCGCGCAACCGGGACGGCGTCGGCGCTCGCCTTTGGCCGATTTGGTGCGATCCTGAGCGCGTTCGCGGGAGCTGCCGTGATCACTTCGGGAGGTGCGTCGGCCTATCTGCTCATGCTCGGCGGGGCCATGATCCTGGTCTTCGTCGCGCTTGCGGCCGTCAGGCGCCACATTCCGCCGCTCGAGAGGCCTCAAGCCGCCGCTGTCGCAATTCCGGCGAGCGATCTGCAACGATCATGATCGAGACAATGCAACGCAGGGACACCCTATGATGTCGAAACCTCGATGGCGGTACGAACTAGAATACAATGTTCTGACGGGATGATCTCTGCTCGGGTGTTGCGCTCGGCTATTCGCACAAACTCGGCTGTCATCCCCCGCGACCCGGCTACGCCAAGGCTTCGCCGGGGTTGAGGTCTAGGGGCGCCGAAGCTTTAGCGTAGGCGGCAGGCGGGGAATCCAGTACGCCGCGGCGTCTCGGTTCAATCACAACTGCCTCTGGAATACTGGATCACCCGCTTTCGCGGGTGATGACACCGAGAGGTGCGGCGACAGCGGTTATTGGGATGACCGCTTGCCCTTCACCGGCTTCGCATCGCCACCCACATCCACGCCGGCATTCCGCAGCAACACCTTGGCCGCTTCCTTCGCCGCGCGCGCCATCGCGGGATCGTCACGCACTAAATCCTGGGCGATCGAGCCATCGACCAGCAGCACGAGCTGCGTTGCGAGCGCATCCGCATCGGCGACGCCGAGCTCGGTCAGTCGCTCGCGAAACCAGACGCGGCGGCTTTCCTTGAAGGCAATGGCGATCTTCTTCACGGCGCGGTCGGTGGGGCCGAGCTCGGCGACTGCGTTGACGAACGGGCAGCCGCGAAAATCCTTCGCTGCAAACCGCCGCTCCAGCGAATCGAAGGTGGCGAGGATCTGCTCGGCCGGCGGCTTGTCGGAGGGGCGGGCGCTGACGAAGCGGCGCTCCAGATAGGCCGCGATCAGCGCGTCCTTGGAGGGGAAGTGGTTGTAGAGCGTGCGCTTGCTGATGCCGATCTCGGCCGCGATGGTATCGACGCCGATGGCGCGAATGCCTTGCAGATAGAACAGCCTGTCGGCGGTCTGAAGGATCCGTTCCTTCATGTCGGATTTTTCGGCGGACGGCATAACACAGACCTGTGTAACAAGCACCTTGACAGCGCCCGTTACCTATAGACTAATTACACAGGTCTGTGTAACCAAAATCAACCGGTCATGCAGATGCCGGCGCGCGGCCAGCGCCCATGAGGGAGAACAAAAATGCCCCTGTTGCAGGTCCTGCGTCCGACATTGCCGATCCTGATCGGCGCCTCGATCATGCTGACGCTGAGCATGGGGCTGCGGCAGTCGCTCGGCATCTTCATGCCGCCGCTGACGCACGACATCCATCTCTCGGTGTCGGATTTCACACTGGCCCTTGCCGTGCAGAACCTCGCCTGGGGCTTCCTCCAGCCGCTCGCCGGGGCGATGACGGTGCGCTACGGCTTCCGCCCGATCATGATCGCGGGCGCGCTGATGTACATCGCCGGCCTCGCGCTGATGGCCACGGCGAACGGGCTCGTCAGCATCATGATCGGCGCGGGCGTGCTGATCGGCACTTCGCTGGCCTGCACCGCGGCTGCGATCGCGATGTCGGTGGCGGCGCGCGCGGTGCCCGAGACGGTGCGCTCGACCGTGCTCGGCATCGTCTCAGGCGCCGGCTCGCTCGGTGCGCTGCTGTCGGCGCCGGTCGGGCAGATGCTCAACGAGGGTTTTGGCTGGCGCATTGGCCTTGCCGGCTTCGTCGTCATGTCGGTGCTGATGATCCCGGCGGCGTGGTACGCCGGCCGCGTCGATGCCATTCCGCTGCCAAAGCCTGCTGCCGACGATATCGGCGATGCCACGGCCGCCTCCGTGACGAGGGCCGCGTTCGGCAACGCCTCCTTCGCGGTGATGACCTGCGCCTATCTCGTCTGCGGCATGCAGCTCGTGTTCCTCACTACCCATCTGCCGTCTTATCTCGCCATCTGCGGGCTCGATCCGATGCTGAGCGCGCAGACGCTCGGCATGATCGGCGGCTTCAACGTGCTGGGTTCGCTGTTCTTCGGCTGGGCCGGCCAGCGCTGGAACAAGCTGGCGCTGCTGGGCGCGATCTACCTGCTGCGTTCGCTCGCGCTGGCCTGGTACTTCATGCTGCCGGCAACGCCGTTCTCGACGCTGCTGTTCGGCGCCATCATGGGCTTCCTGTGGATGGGCGTCGGCCCGCTGGTCGCCGGCGCCGTCGCCGAGATGTTCGGCCTGCGCTGGCAGGCGATGATTCAGGGCCTGGCCTTCATGAGCCACCAGATCGGCAGCTTCCTCGGCGCCTACGGAGGAGGGCTGATCTATGACACGCTCGGCTCCTACTCCATGGCCTGGCGCATCGGCGTCGCGCTCGGCCTTGCCGGCGGCATCGTCCAGATCGCATTCGCGCTGATCAAACCGACCGCGCCGCCCTTGCTGCGAACGGCGTAGGCATCATCAGCCGCTGCTCATCCGTTGGGCGTTGCGCACCTCTGTGAAGCAGCGCGTGGCGCGGCTTCCGCACAGCAGCAAACTGGAATCGAAGCGCATTCAGTAGCTTGATTGAATCGTTCCGATGGTGCGAATCTTGCATCTCCTTTTCGCCTGGAATTGGAACCGCGTCTAACGCTTTCCGATCCGGCGACAAGGGAAAGGCCGATAAGCCATGAGGCTGGTCGATGCCAGTCTCCAGACATCGACGCTCGACGACCTCATCGCGTCGAGCCTCGATCATTTTGCCCCGAAAATCCGAGCCGATCACGCTGGCGCTGTCGCTCCGGCGCGAATGATCATCCCTGCGGTTCCACGCAAACAATGCCCGGAAGCCAATCTCTTGCGATTGATCTCTCGAGACTTGGGAGGACGATGATGGAGTCGAGAACATCCACGCGCCAAAGGCTCGTGACACTGGTGGTCGCGCTGTTGGGAATTGCGCTTCTCTACCTCGCCCTCGGCGAGGTTGCGCTCGCCGAGGATGCGGCCCCGCCCGCCTGCGGCGGCAAGATCCTCGAAAAGTGCACGCCCAATTCCGGCGACACCGCCTGGATGCTCACCTCCGTTGCGCTGGTGCTGATGATGACGGTTCCGGGGCTTGGGCTGTTCTATGGCGGCATGGTGCGCAAGAAGAACGTCGGCGACACCGTGATGACCAGCTTCGCGGTGACCTGCCTCGTCACCATCCTGTTCGCGATCTTGACCTACAGCCTGGCCTTCCGCGCCGGCACGCCGTTCATCGGCGGGTTGGACCGCATGTTCCTGAGGGACATCCTCAGCGACATCGGCAAGGGCGGGATCGGCAATCCCAATCCGCTCGCGGCGACGATTCCCGAAAGCGTCTACATCTGCTTCCAGATGACGTTCGCGATCATCACGCCGGCGCTGATTGCAGGGGCGTTCGCCGAACGCATGAAATTCTCCGCGATGCTCTGGTTCATCGGCCTGTGGGCGATCTTCGTCTACGCGCCGATCGCGCATTGGGTGTGGGGCCCCGACGGCATCTTCTCGTCCGGCAACGACGCCGCCTGGGTCAAGGTGCTCGATTTCGCCGGCGGAACCGTCGTGCATATCAACGCCGGCGTCGCGGGCCTGATGTGCGCCATCATGCTCGGCAAGCGCAAGGAAACGGGACCGGCGCACAACATGGTGCTGACCTTCATCGGCGCCTCGCTGCTGTGGGTCGGCTGGTTCGGCTTCAACGCGGGCTCCGCGGTGACGGCAGGCATGCAGGCCGGCATGGCGATGCTGGTGACGCAGATCGCAACGGCGGTCGCCGGCTTCACCTGGATGCTGGTGGAGTGGTCTCTCAAGGGCAAGCCGACGGTTGTCGGCATCTGCTCGGGCGCGGTCGCGGGCCTCGTCGCCATCACGCCGGCGTCCGGTTTCGTGGGCCCGGTAGGGGCCTTCGTGATCGGCATCGCGGCCGGCGTCATCTGCTACTGGGGATGCACCGGGCTCAAGGCCATGTTCAGCTATGACGACGCGCTCGATTGCTTCGGCGTCCATGCCCTCGGCGGCATCGTCGGCGCGCTGCTCACCGGCGTCTTTGCCGTCGAGCAATATGGTGGCACCGCGGGCGTGCTGGAAGGAAATCCCGGCCAGTTCGTCAACCAGTGCATCGGCGTAGCTACCGTCTTTGTTTACGACGCCGTCGTCAGCCTGATCATCCTCTCCGTGATCAAGCTGTTCGTCGGTTTGCGGGTGTCGGAGGATATGGAGCGCGACGGTCTCGACCTCGCACTGCATGGCGAGGTCGTGCACTAGCTGCGGTAGTAGCGCCACATCCGCAGGAAGGTGCGATGGATCATGTCCGGCGGCTGGTCGAACGGCTCGACATTGACCCGTACCATGTTGGTGTGGCTCATCCGCCAGGGCAGGCGCATCAGCCAGCGCCAGGACGGCTGCTTGCGCCAGTCGGCCACGAGCGCGCTGGTGAGCGGTGCGTTCAGCACGATCTGGAGTTCATGCACCGTCATGGCGCGCTCGGCGATCTCGACGAGATCGATGCGCTCGATGGCGCGCCACCGGATCAGGCCGAAGGCCTGGATGAAGATGCCGTATTGGTTCGCGCCGATCGTGGGCCGGCCGGTCTCGAGCAGCGGAATGTTGTAGTAGGTGAACCCGGCCGCGAGTGCCGCGAGCGCAAGCCAGTAGATCGCGCCGGTGAGAAGCGCAGCCGTGCAGAAGATCGCGGCGAGCGCCGCCGTGACGTAGACCGGAAAATAGGTATCGTCGCGGCCGTACGCGACCGAATAGCCACCGACATGTCCCTCGTCCAAGGCTGCGATCATGGACGTGGAGGCTACGACCATTGGTCGCAAATAAAAACGGGGTCGCGAGGGCCCCGTAAAGCTCGGCAGCATTGGCCGATCTTACTTTGATCTCGACGACTTGGCCGCCTGCGCGCTCATCAGGCAGGCGGGAGGGACGCCTGATCCTTCCTTGCGCGCCACGCGGCGATCTGCTTTTCGAGTTCGCGGCATACGTCGTCCACCACGCTGGCCCAGTCGCCGCGCGTTGTCTGCCTGAACAGCCGCATCGATCGATACCACGGGCTGTCGTCGCGCTCGAGCAGCCAGCGCCAATCCGGGTTGAAGGGCAGCAGCGTCCAGACGGGCGCGGCAAGCGCGCCGGCGAGATGGGCAACGCTGGTGTCGATTGTGATCACCAGATCGAGACAGCAGATCAGCGCCGCTGTTTCGCTGAAGTCGGTGAGATGCTCCGTAAGGTCGACGATGTCACGGCGTTCGGCGAGGAAGGCGCGGTCCTGATCGCGAACGCCTTTTTGCAGGGAGACGAACTGGGCGTCGCAATCCAGCAGCGGCGCGAGTGTGTGGAGAGTCATCGATCTGTTGTGGTCGTTCTTATGGTCAGGGTTGCCGGCCCAGACCAGGCCGACGCGGAAGCGGTCGTGAGGGCCGAGCCGCTGTTCAAGCCGGTCTTCCCACGCTGTCATTCGCGTTGCCGGCGGCGCAGGAACGTAGCCTTGTGCGAGCGGGACGGTGTCGAGCCGCGTCCCGAATGCGAGCGGCAGCGTTCCTAGGGGGCAGTGCAAGTCGAATTCCGGCGTCGAGGAGCGGCCGATGCATTCTGCGACCCCTTCGATGCCGCCCAGAAGCTGTTGGATCGGAGGCTCGACCTCCAGAATGACGCGCGCGCCTGATGCCGCCACCATGGGCACATAGCGGGCGAACTGGATCGCATCGCCCAGCCCCTCGTCGGAGTGTAGCAGGATGGTCTTGCCTGCGAGCGGCTGGTCGCCACGCCAAAGGGCTTGCGAAAATCCGCGATCGACCAGGCCGATTGAAGGCAGCCGCCAACGCGCCTCGCGCGCAAGCCAGCCGTGCGCGAAATCGCCAGTGAGGAGCTGAAGCGTCGCCAGATAGAACAGCGTCTGCGCATCATCAGGTGCGGCGGCGAGCGATTTGCGCAGGGTCGCAAAGGCCTCATCCAGCATTTGCAGATGCAGCAGGACCACGGCCTTGTTGTTGAGCACGGCGTGGAAATCCGGGCGGAGCGCGAGCGCGCGATCGAAGCAGGCAAAGGCCTGTTCCAGCCGGCCAAATCGCCAATGCAAGAGGCCGAGATTGTTGTGCGTCTCCGCAAGGTTCGGATCGAGCGCGATGGATTTTTCGTAGTCGGCCTCTGCTTCGTCGAAGCGGCCCAGCGCCGAGAGACAAACGGCACGCATCTGATGCAGGGCCGCGGAACTTCGGTTCAGCCTCTCGGCGATGTCGAAGCATCTTACGGCTTCCGCATGCCGTTCGAGCTCAAGCAGCAGCATGCCGCAATTGTGCGCGGCTTCCCAATAGTGCGGATTGAGCTTCAAGGCCTGCAACAGGTGCTGCGCCGCTTCGTCCTTGTGCCCGAGCTGCCAGAGCAGGTTGCCGAGGTGATTCCACAGGCCGGCATCGCCGGGCTTCAGGCTCAAGGCATGGCTGTAGTGGTGCCGTGCGTCCTCGAGCCGTCCCTGTCGCTCCAGCACCGTGGCGAGGCTGAGGAGATACTCGGCCTTCGGCGCTTGCCGGACGGCTCGGCCGATCCATTCCTCGGCGGCGTCAGGCTGCTGCGCGTGAAAACAAAGCGCACCCAGGAGATGAAGCGCATCCGGGTGCTGCTCATCCAGTGTCAGCGCCTGCTGGCAGCACAGCTCGGCCTCGGCAATTCGCCCCGAACGAAAATGCGCAAAGCCGGCCTGGCAGAGTGCGGCCGGCGAGGTTCTTCCGGTTTGTTTGGCCGCCGCGGCCCGGCGCTGTCTGCGATTCATGAATGGTTGGAGCGTGGAAGTCGGATCCACTCTAACCACGCCAGGATTTCGCGAGGCTGGCGGTGTGCTGCGCGTCCCGGTGAGCAGAGGGGCGCGTGCTGTCACCCCACGCTCCGTCATTGCGAGCCAACGGGTCCGCGCCAAGCGCGGCCCGATGACAGCCTCCGCGAAGCAATCCAGAGTCTTTCCGCGGAGGGATTCTGGATTGCTTCGCTGCGCTCGCAATGACGTGTGGAGAGGATTGGGCCAAATGAAAACGGGGCCCGATAGGGCCCCGCAAAAATCTTCAGCGTTCCGAGATCTTACTTGATCTTGGCTTCCTTGAACTCGACGTGCTTGCGCGCGACCGGGTCGTACTTCTTCTTGACCAGCTTGTCGGTCATGGTGCGCGAATTCTTCTTGGCGACGTAGTAGAAGCCGGTGTCGGCCGAGGACACGAGCTTGACCTTGATGGTGACCGCTTTGGCCATGTTCTGAACCTCAGAAAATCAGGGGAATCTGGAGCCGGCCAAACGGCCCGCGTTGGCCGGCAAACTAGCCAGAAACCGGGGGAAGTCAAGGATTTAGGGCCGCAAAACCACTCAAATCGGGCCGATTAAGCCTCGAAGAAGCGGTTTTTCGGCCGCGGCAGGCCCAGATTCTCCCTCAAAGTGGCCCCTTCATACTCTTTGCGGAAAATCCCGCGCTTCTGCAGCTCCGGGACCACCTTGTCGACGAAATCGTCCAGGCCGGCGGGCAGGAACGGGAACATGATGTTGAAGCCGTCCGAGCCACGCCCGACCAGCCATTCCTCCATCTGGTCGGCGATGGTCTTGGCCGTGCCGACGAAGGACAGCCCGCCATAGCCGCCGACACGCTGGGCGAGCTGGCGCACCGTGAGCTTGTCGCGTTTGGCGAGGTCGACCATGCGCTGGCGGCCGCTCTTGCTGGCGTTGGTCTCGGGGATCTCGGGGAGCTGTCCATCGGGATCGAAGCCGGAGGCGTCGGTGCCGAGGATCACCGAGAGCGAGGCGATGGCGCTGTCGTAATGCACGCGGCTGTCGAGCAGGGCGCGCTTCTCCTTGGCCTCGTCGACGCTGTCGCCGACCACGACGAAGGCACCCGGCAGGATCTTGAGATGTTCAGGGTCGCGGCCGATCTTCTCCATGCGGCCCTTGATGTCGGCGTAGAGCTTCTGCCCGTCGGCGAGGCTGCCGCCGCCGGTGAAGACGGCTTCCGCGGTCTCGGCCGCGAGCTGCTTGCCGTCTTCCGACGCGCCGGCCTGCACGATCACGGGCCAGCCCTGCACCGGGCGGGCGATGTTGAGCGGGCCGCGCACCTTCAGATATTTGCCGACGTGGTCGAGCACGTGCATCTTCGACGGATCGAAGAACAGCCCGCTGTCGACGTCGCGCACGAAGGCGTCGTCGGCGAAGGAATCCCACAGGCCAGTGACGACGTCGTAGAATTCGCGGGCGCGCTTGTAGCGCTCGGCGTGCTCCATGTGGTCGTCGAGGCCGAAATTGAGCGCGGCGTCCGGGTTCGAGGTGGTGACGATGTTCCACCCCGCGCGGCCGCCGCTGAGATGATCGAGCGAGGCGAAGCGGCGGGCGACGTGATAGGGCTCGTCGAAGGTGGTCGAGCCCGTCGCGATCAGGCCGATCCGTTCGGTGACGGCGGAAAGGGCAGAGAGCAGCGTGAACGGCTCGAACGAGGTCACGGTGTGGCTGCGCTTGAGCGCGTTGACCGGCATGTTCAGGACGGCGAGGTGATCGGCCATGAAGAAGGCGTCGAACTTGCCGGCCTCGAGTTTTCTGATCAGCGTCTTGATGTGCGAGAAGTTGAAATTGGCGTCGGGCCAGGCGCCGGGATAGCGCCAGGCGCCGGTGTGGATGCTGATCGGGCGCATGAACGCGCCAAGCTTGAGTTGCCGTTGTGCCATCGCGCCCAAAATCCCGTTCTGGTGTTGTTGGGGAAAGACATAGGCACGCCGCGGAACTCCGCCATTGGGATGGCTAAGAAGAATTTTTTGTTTTTTGCGGCACGTTCAGCACGTTTCCGTCATTCCGGGGCGCCGCGTTAGCGGCGAGCCCGGAATCTATCCGACGCCGATCTCTGCGGCCCGATTGATTCCGGGTTCGCGCTGCGCGCGCCCCGGAATGACGGGGAGGGGGTCCCTTCGAACCAATCAGCCGCCTGCGCCGACCAAGCCATGACCTTCGCTCCCGAGGAGACCTTTCATGGCCAGCGCAATGACCGTAGACGGCGGCATCGTCCGGATCGACCGACCGATGCCGTGGTTCGGCCGGCTGCTGTCGCTGCCGCTGCTGGCGGCGGGCTTCTATCTGCTGTGGAATGTCGCGCTCGGCCTGCGCCAGGATTTCTCCGGCTTCGGCCGGCTTGCCGATGACCTTGTGCCGGTGCTGGTGTTTTCGGGCCTCGGGCTGCTCGTCGGCATTCCCGGCCTGATCCTGCTGACCTTCCGCAGCTTCGTCGTGCTCAACGCGGCTCTGCGCCAGATCGTCGTCACCAGGCAATTCGGCCCGCTGAACTTTCGCAAATCGCGCGATCTCGCCGATTATCACTTCATCAGCATCACCGACGACTACGATCCCGAGCTGACGACCTACGACGTCAATCTCTGCGGCAACAAGGGCACCGAGCCGATCACGCTGCAGAGCTTCACCAAGCGCGAGGATGCGAACAAGCTCGCCAGCGAGATCGGCCGCGTCTTAAAGCTGCCGGCGCGCGACTATGTCGGCACCGAGCCCGACGCTGACGGCGCGTGAAAGAATACTCTGCGCGCGTAGCCCGGATGGAGCGCAGCGCAATCCGGGAAAGTCCCTCCGCGATGGGATGCCCCGGATTTCGCTGCGCTCCATCCGGGCTACAAGAGCCCTTAGCTCAAAATATCCTTCTGCATCTTGCCGCCGTAGAAATGGAAGAACGGCACCGGCGCGTCGTGGCGCAAGGGGCCGGTGGCAAGGCGGGCGTGGAGCTCGTTGAGCACATTCCGCGTCATGGGATGCAGATCGGCGAGCGGCCTTGAGCCGAGCTCGACCCAGACCAGTTCGACCAGCTCCGCATCCGCATGGATCACGCCCTCGACGTGATGGGTGATCGCCGACGCATCGGCGGTGAAGAAGCGCGTGTCGAACCGCTTGACGCGGCCGGGCGGGGTGATCGCGCGGGCGATCAGGAACAGGCTGGAGGGATCGGGCAGGAGGCCCGCATCGGCGAACGGCTTCCAGGGGCCTTCGAGCCTCGCCTTGCCTTCAGCCTTGCGTCCGAGGCAGAGGCCGGTTTCCTCGCAGGCCTCGCGGATCGCGGCGATCGCCAGCGATTTGGCGCGCGAGGCCGGCGTCTTCGGGCTGCCCTTGGCGAGATTGGCCTCTAGTTCAGGAGTGATGGGGGCCGCACACGGCACGCGATGATCATCCTTGTCGACGCGGCCGCCGGGGAAGACGAATTTTCCGGGCATGAACACGACCTTGTCGTGGCGCTTGCCGACCAGCACCTTTGGAATGCTGCCGCTGCGATCGACCAGGATCAGCGTTGCCGCATCCCGAGGGCGGAAATAGGGATGGTGATCGGCTTCCTTTTCCTCGTGGACTTTGGCCTTCTCGGCTGTCTGCGCCGTATCGCTCATATCCTCACCCAGACGGTTCTTGCTTGTTGCTTACACAGGCGGAATACCATCCGGCGGGTCCTCGTCAAACCCGTGCATGCGCAGAGCCCATTGCAAGCCGACCACAGCTCCCTTCACCGGCTGCAACAGGGCGAGCGAGGCGAAGAAGGTGAAGGGCAAATAGGCCACGAAGCTGAGCCAGACCGGCGTCGTGTAGTTGGTCTCGATCCAGAGGATGGTGGGCACCACGATGTGGCCGACGATGACGATGACGAGATAGGCGGGCAGATCGTCGGCGCGGTGCGGCGTGAAGTCGAGGCCGCAAGAGGCGCAATGGTCCGCCGTCTTCAGGAAGGCGCGGAACAGCTTTCCCTGGCCGCAGCGTGGGCAGCGGCCGCGAAAGCCGCGCTTCATCGCCGCCCACAGGTCGCGCTTCTCGACGAGGCCGGTCTCGCGCGTCCAGATTTTTGGCGCCGTGCTCATGGTCACCAAGCCTTGCCCTTGTTGCCTTTGCTCTTGCCCTTGTTCTTTCCCTTGTCCTTTCCCTTGCCGGATTTCTGCTTTGACGGCTTGCGTTTTTTATCCGGGCTGCGGCCGGGATGGGCCTTGAAGGAGGGGCGGCGTTGCGGATTGGGGCGCCTGCGATCGCGCGGGCTCGTCTCGCTGGAGGACGACAGCAGTTCGAAACGCAGCGCGCCGGCAACGGGGGCAGCTTCAATCAACCTGATGTCGACGACGTCACCGAGCTGGTACATGGTGCCGCTGCGCGTGCCGATCAGCGCGTGGCGGCTCTCGTCATAGTTGAAATATTCCGTGCCGAGGGATCGGATCGGGATCAATCCGTCCGCGCCGGTGTCGCTCAGCTTCACGAACAGGCCGGCACGGGTGACGCCGGAGACGCGGCCCTGAAAGGTCGCGCCGATGCGGTCGGCGAGGTGATGCGCGATCAGGCGGTCGACGGTCTCGCGTTCCGCCTTCATCGCGCGCCGCTCGGTCAGCGAAATGTGGGCCGCGACTTCGCTTAAAGTTTCCGGCGTCTCGCTGTCGGGCAGGGCGCCTTCGCCGAGCCCGAGCGCGCGGACCAGCGCGCGGTGCACGACGAGGTCGGCATAGCGACGGATCGGCGAGGTGAAATGCGCATACCGACGCAAATTCAGGCCGAAGTGTCCATAGTTTTCCGACGAATATTCCGCCTGCGCCTGGGCGCGCAGCACCACCTCGCTCACCAGCGGGTAGTAGTCATGGCCTTCGAGCTGGGCCAGCACGCGGTTGAACAGGGTCGGGCGCAGCGCGCCTGATTTGGTGAAGGGGACGTCGAGCGTCTCCAGGAATTCTGCGAGCGCATGGACCTTCTCCAGCGTCGGCTCGTCATGGACGCGGTAGATCAGCGGGAGCGACTTCTTCTCCAGCATCTCGGCGGCCGCGACATTGGCGAGGATCATGAACTCCTCGATCAGCTTGTGCGCGTCGAGACGCTCCGGCACGACGACGCGGTCGACGGTGCCGTCGCTCTTCAAGAGGATCTTGCGTTCGGGCAGATCGAGATTGAGCGGATCGCGCTCATCGCGCGCGCGCTTGACGCAGGCGTAAGCCGCATAGAGCGGCCTCAGGATCGGGTCGAGCAGGGGACCGGTGGTGTCGTCGGGCCGGCCGTCGATCGCAGCCTGCGCCTGCGCGTAGCTCAGCTTCGCAGCCGAGCGCATCAGGATGCGATGAAAGCTGTGCGACTTCTTGCGGCCATCAGGGGCGATGATCATGCGCACCGCGAGCGCGCCGCGCGGCTCGCCCGGCACCAGCGAGCAGAGATTGTTGGAAATGCGCTCGGGCAGCATCGGCACGACACGGTCGGGGAAATAGACCGAGTTGCCGCGGTCGAGCGCGTCGCGGTCGAGCGCGGTGCCCGGCCGGACGTAGAAGCTCACGTCGGCGATGGCGACGTCGACGATGAAGCCGCCCTTGTTGTTCGGATCAGGGTCTGCTTGCGCATGCACCGCGTCGTCGTGATCCTTGGCATCAGGCGGATCGATGGTGACGAGGGGGACGTCGCGCCAGTCTTCGCGTCCCCTGAGATTCGCAGGCTCCGCCGCTTCCGCCTCGCGCTCGGCGGCGGAGGAGAACTGCAAGGGGATGTCGTGGGCGTGGATCGCAATCAGGCTGATCGCCTTCTCCGACTTGACCGAGCCGAGCCTCTCTTTCACCCGGCCTGAGGCGAGGCCAAAGCTACGGGTGCGGACGATGTCGACACTGATGAGGTCGCCGTCCTGCGCGCCCTTGGTGTCGGCGGCGGCGATATTCAGCTCGCGGTCGGCCATCTTCTTGTCGACGGGGATGAGTCGTCCGCCGCCTTCAGGCAGCGCGCGGAACACGCCGAGAATGCGGCTCTTGGCCTTGTCGATGAGCTTGATGATACGGCCGCGATAGGCCGGGCCTTCGCCCTCGTCCGTGCGCTCGACCCGCAGCAATGCGCGGTCGCCTATTCCGGCGGCGGTGCCGGGTTTGGGCCGGCGCGGCATCTCGATCGGGATCTTTGGCGGCTCGCCGCTCTCGACCTCGTCCCATTCGGCGGGGGAGGCGATCAACTCGCCGTCGCGGTCGCGGCCGGTGATGTCGGCGAGCAGCGTCGGCGGAAGGGCGTCCGGCTCGGAGACCGTATGGCGTTTCTTCTTGATGGTGCCGTCGTCGGCGAGCTCGCGCAAAATGCGCTTGAGCTCGATGCGGTCGGCGTTCTTCAGGCCGAACTCGCGCGCGATGTCGCGCGTTCCGACCTTTCCTGGATGTGCCTTGATGAAGGCGACGATGGCTTGCCTGTCGGGAAAGCCACGGTCTTTCTTTGGTTTCACTTAACCTCTAATTCTTGCCGGCACTCTTCTTGGCCGGAGCCTTGGTGGCGGCGCTCTTGGTCGGCGACGTCTTGGCAGTCGTCGACACGGCAGCGCGCGCCTTGCTTGTGGATTCGGATTTGGCCGCGGCTTTCTTCGCGGCCGGTTTCTTTGGCTTCGGCGCGGTGTCGTCACCGTCCGCAGCCTGCTCTGTCGTCTTTTTGGCCTTGGCCGGCTTCGCGGCCTTCTTGGCCTTCGCCTTGCCGCCGCCCTTTCCGCCCCCTTTGGCCGCGCGCTCGTCGATCAATGCGATCGCCTGCGCCAGCGTTACCGTGTCCTTTTCGAACTCGGCCGGGATGGTCGCGTTGACGCCGCCCGCGGTGACATAGGCGCCATAACGGCCGCTCTTCACGGTGACGGTGCCGAGGGTGGGATGATCGCCGAGCGCCTTGCCGGGATCGGCACCAAAACGGCGGCTTGGGCCCTTGGCGACCTTCTCGGCAATCAGCGTCACGGCGCGGTTGAGGCCGATGTCGAAGACTTCGTCGCCGGCCTCGAGGCTGGCATAGGTCTTCTCGTGCTTCACGAACGGCCCGAAGCGACCGAGGCCCGCCGTGATCGGCTGACCGGTCTCGGGATGCCTGCCGATCTCGCGCGGCAGCGACAACAGCTTGAGCGCAAGCTCCAGGTCGACATCGCTGGGCGAGGTGCCCTTCGGGATGCCCGCACGCTTCGGCTTCTCGCCTTCCTCATAATCCTTCTGCTCACCGAGCTGGATGTAGGGGCCGAAGCGGCCGGCCTTGACCCAGACATCGCGGCCCGTCGCCGGATCCTGGCCGAGCGAGCGGTCGGCGGTGGTCTCGCCGTCGGCGGCGAGCTGACGGGTGTAGCGGCATTCCGGATAGTTCGAGCAGCCGACAAAGGCGCCGAACTTGCCGGCCTTCAGGTTGAGACGGCCAGTGCCGCAGCTCGGGCACTGCCTGATGTCGCCGCCGTCGGTGCGCGGCGGATAGATGTGCTGGCCCAGCATGTCGTCGAGCACATCGAGCACCTGCGCGACGCGCAGATCCTTGATCTCCTCGACGGCGCCAATGAAGCCGGTCCAGAAATCCCTCAGCACCTGCTGCCAGGAGATCTCGTTGTTGGAGATGCGGTCGAGCTGCTCTTCCAGGTTGGCGGTGAAGTCATACTCGACGTAGCGGTTGAAGAAGCTCTCCAGGAACGCGACCACGACGCGGCCCTTGTCCTCGCCATGCAGGCGTTTCTTCTCGAGCTTGACGTAGCCACGGTCCTTCAGCACCTGCAGGATCGAGGCATAGGTCGAGGGCCGGCCGATGCCGAGCTCTTCCATGCGCTTGACCAGCGAGGCTTCGGAGAAACGCGGCGGCGGCTCGGTGAAGTGCTGGGTGACGGAGAGCGACTGCCGCTTGATCGCCTCGCCCTGGCTCATCGCCGGCAGGCGGCGTGAATCCTCGTCCTCCTCGTCGTCGCGGCCTTCCTGATAAAGGGCGAGGAAGCCGTCGAACTTGACGACCTGGCCGGTCGCGCGCAGCTCCAGCGTGCGACCGCCGGCCTTGGCCGTGATGTCGACCGTGGTGCGCTCCAGCTCGGCCGATTCCATCTGGCTCGCGATGGTGCGCTTCCAGATCAGCTCATACAGCCTGGCCTGATCGGCATCGAGCCTGCGGCTCATGCTGTCGGGACGGCGCGTGAGGTCTGTCGGGCGGATCGCTTCGTGCGCTTCCTGGGCGTTCTTGGCCTTGGCCTGGTACTGGCGCGGGGCGTCAGGCACATAGGCGTTGCCGTAATCCTCGCCGATCACCTTGCGTGCCTGGGTGATCGCGGACGGATCGATCTGCACGCCGTCGGTACGCATATAAGTAATGAGTCCGGTGGTCTCGCCGCCGATGTCGATGCCTTCATAGAGGCGCTGGGCGATGCGCATGGTGTGCGCCGGCGCAAAGCCGTATTTGCGGCTGGCTTCCTGCTGCAAGGTCGAGGTGGTGAAGGGCGCCTGCGGATTGCGGCGCGCGGGCTTGGCGTCGACCGCGGTCACCGCGTAGGTGGCCGCTTCCAGCGCCTTCTTGAAGTCCTCGGCTTCCGCGCCGGTACCGATGTCGAGGCGCTGGATCTTCTTGCCGTCGGCGCCAACCAGGCGTGCCTCGAAGGCGTCGCCGCGCGGTGTCAGCAGGGTCGCGATCAGCGACCAGTACTCACGCGGCACGAACTTCTCGATCTCCAGCTCGCGGTCGCAGACGAGGCGCAGCGCCACCGACTGGACGCGGCCGGCCGATCGTGCGCCCGGCAGCTTGCGCCACAGCACGGGGGAGAGCGTGAAACCGACCAGATAGTCCAGCGCCCGGCGCGCCATATAGGCGTCGACCAGCGCGCCGTCGATCTGGCGCGGATGCTTCATGGCGTCGGTGACCGCCTGCTTGGTGATGGCGTTGAACACCACGCGCTCGATCTTCTGATCTTTCAGCGCGCGCTTCTCTTTCATCACCTCCAGCACGTGCCAGGAGATGGCTTCGCCCTCGCGATCAGGGTCGGTCGCCAGAATCAGGCGGTCGGCACCCTTCAGGGATTTGGCGATATCGTTGAGCCGGCCGGCCGCCTTGGGGTCGACCTCCCAGATCATCTTGAAATTGGCCTCGGGATCGACGGAACCGTTCTTCGCGGGCAGATCGCGAACATGGCCGAACGAGGCCAGAACCTCATAGGACGAGCCCAAATATTTGTTGATCGTCTTGGCTTTCGCCGGCGACTCCACAATGACGATATTCATGTAGTTCCAGTAACTTACGGGGAAATCTCGGGCCGATTTCCTCTAGATTCGGGTCGGCCGTTTCGTCCCGAACATGGGTGGTGGGGCGGGTCCTGTCAAATCGAAGGGTGTTGAAAGCCCGCCAAATGGGAAAAGTTTCATATCGAGAAAGTTGCAAATTACCACCTTGGAGTTGTAGTCGCTGTCGGCGTAATGTACCCGCGGGGCATGGATTCGGGTGGGACTGGTGGCAAAACCAGGACGGAAACGCGCGCGCGACGCGGCGCGCGCGCAAGCACGTTCGCGCAACGAGGAACCGGGCGAGGGCGGCGCTGACGAGGCGGTTGCCTTCATAGCCGAGCAGGTGGCCAGCTTGCGCAAGCTCGCCGAGCGCCACGAGCTGGGCGTGCTCCATTATCTCCTGGGCATGACCAAGCTGGAGGCCGAGGAGCATTTGCGGCTGCGGAGCAAGCGCAAGCTGTCGTGAGGGCGGGGCGGTGTAGGGCATACCGTACCCACCTCGTCATTGCGAGCGCAGCGAAGCAATCCAGGAATCCCACCGCAGAGACAGTCTGGATTGCTTCGTCGCAACGGCTCCTCGCAATGACGGTGTGGCGACAGTACGCTGCTCTTACGCAGACCGCCGGCGCGATGCCGGCCGCAGCTTCACCATTGTATCGGGCTGACTGAGCAGCCGGCCGTCCTCGGCGCGCAGTTCGAGCTTCTTCACCGGTCGGCCTTTTGCGCGATCGACCAGGATGGTCGTGATCTGCTCGGGATGATCGTCGAATTCCTCGCTCCATTGCCGAAGCGCCACCAGGATCGGGAAGAGGCCGCGGCCCTTCGGCGTCAGCACATATTCGTGGTAGGCGGTGCCGTCGGAGGCGGGGGCTGTTTCCAGTATGCCGTGGTCGACCATCGACCGCAGCCGCGCCGACAGGATGTTCTTGGCCATGCCGAGCTTGCTCTGAAACTCGCCGAAGCGGCGCACGCCGAACAGCGCCTCGCGAATGATCAGCAGCGACCACCAGTCGCCAATCGCCTCCAGCGATCGTGCGATCGGGCAGGCATCACCCTCAAAACTCGTTCGCTTCACCATCGTGCTGGTCCTGTCGCATGCGCCCGCTCGGCCCCGATCACGCGGATGTGTGGTTGCATCATAAAACCATATGCCCTAGATGGCAACATAGTTTCATTATGCAACCACTGGAGACGAGCATGAGGCTGACGAACAAGACGGCATTGATCACCGGCGGCAACAGCGGCATTGGCCTGGCAACGGCGAAGCTGTTCGTGGCCGAGGGCGCCAAGGTGATCGTCACCGGGCGCAACAAGGAGACGCTGGAGGCCGCGGCCAGGGAACTCGGCCCGAACGCGATCGCGCTAGCTGCCGATGCGACCGACATTGCCGCGACCGAAGCTGCGATCAAGAAGGGCACCGACAAGTTCGGCAAGCTCGACATCGTGTTCGCCAATGCCGGCATCCCCGGCAACACGCCGCTCGGTTCGACGACGCATGAGGCTTTCGAAAAGGTGATCAGCACCAACCTCACCGGCGTATTCTTCACCGTTCAGTCCGCGCTGCCTTACCTCAACGACAACGCCTCGATCATCCTCAACGGCTCGGTGATCTCAGTGCTCGGCATTCCCGGCTATTCGGCCTATGGCGCGGCCAAGGCCGGCGTGCGAGCGATGGCGCGGATCATGGCTTCGGAGCTGTCGCCGCGCGGCATCCGCGTCAACGTGGTCGCGCCCGGTGCGATCCGCACGCCGATTTGGGGCGCTGCGATTGCCACGCCCGAAGCCGAGAAGGCATTCGAGAAGCGCATCGGAATGTCGACGCCGCTCGGGCGCATTGGCGAACCTGATCACATCTCGAAGACGGTGCTGTTCCTCGCCTCGGACGATGCCGCCCATATTCAGGGCCAGGAGATCTTCGTCGATGGCGGCGCGGTTGCCTCACCCGCCGGCGCGCCGATCTATCGCGGCTGATCAAATCAGTTTCAAACTGAATCGGCCGGCACTTGCCGAAAATGGTTGCGCCGGCCGGTTCCCGCGTGTCGGGAGATGTATTTCCTGAAGCTTGCGTGACGCGTTGAACCTTTGCGTGCGCTGCCAAGACTTTTCTACGGGCAGGGGTCATAGGACTCATTTGAGGGAGCCCGTCATGCCGAAAGCAGCACGCATTTTAGCTCCGATTTCAGACCCGCGTATTTACACTGAACGCTCCGCAGTTCCTGCCAAGCACTCCGACATGTCGGAATTCATCGGGGTTGCCATCTTCTCCGGCATCGGCCTGCTCATGTCGCTCGTGGCCGTAATCCTGGGCATCCAGGGCTCCTGGTTTTAGCTTCGCAAACAATCTGCCGCTCTGTCAGCCGCCGCAGCACCGCTCGCGGCTGACGTCGTCGGCGTAGCCTCAGGCCGCTTGCAGGCCCGTTGCGGCCTGGAGGGCCCCCGCAAGCGCCTTCTCGCGATGTTCGGGCCCGAGATTGACGCCGTCTGCGGAGATGAATTCCAGGCTCGTGATCCCCATGAAGCCGAACACCCAACGCAAATAGGTTTCCAGATGTTCGCCGGCCGCGTACGGCGTCTCGGCGCCATAATGACCGCCGCGGGAAATCGCCACGATCACGCGCTTGTCGCCAACAAGGCCCTCCGGGCCGCTCGCGTCATATTTGAACGTCTTCCCCTTCACCAGCACGCGGTCGATCCAGGCCTTGAGCTGGCTTGGAATCGTGAAATTGTACATGGGCGCGCCGATCACGACGATGTCGGCATCGAGGAACTCATTCAGGACGGTCTCGCTCGCGGTGAGGTCAGGTCCGAGCTCCGCAGGCGCGGGTGCGCCCTGGGCGGCGGCCAAGTGGGATCCGGACAAGTGCGCGAGCGGGGTCTCGGTCAGGTCGCGGTAGACGACCTCAAGCGAGGGCGTGGCCTGCCTGAGCCGGTCGACGATGGCGGCGGAAACCTGCCTGGAGACGGAGTGGGGGCCGAGAACGCTGGAGTCGATATGGAGGAGTTTCATTGGGGTCACCCATGGTATAGATTTGTAACCCGCACTACATGAGTGACTGTCAAAAACCCCGCAAGAACGCACATTTTTGAGCCATGGGCACATCTTTGGAACCGACACACATCGATTTTGCCGCCGAACGGAGGCCCGATCCCAACCATTCCGACTGCCGCAACGTCGCCTCGATCCTCGCGCGGGTCGGCGACAAATGGAGCGTGTTCGTGATCATGATGCTCAGCGACGGGCCGAAGCGCTTCAATGAGCTGAAGCGCATGATCAACGGCATCTCGCAGCGGATGCTGACCCTGACGCTGCGCGGGCTGGAGCGCGACGGCCTCGTCACGCGCACGATTTTCCCGACCATTCCACCGCGCGTTGATTATGAGTTGACCGATCTCGGCCACGGGCTGCAGCAGCCGGTGAAGGCGCTGGGCGAGTGGGCGATCGCGCACCAGGAGAAGATCGCGGCGGCGCGCACGCGGTTCGACGAGCGCAACAACGCCTAGATCAGCGACACCAGTCCGCCGCCGTGGTGTTCGAGCCGACCGGCGAGCTCGAGCTCCAGCAGCACCATGCGCACGATCGCGGGTGAGGCGCCGGACAAGCGCACGAGATCGTCGATCGAGATGGGGGCGGGGCCTAGCAGGCCGGTGATCTGGTCGTGGTCGTGGCCTTGCGGATCGCTCTCGAACGGCTCGCTGTCGGGCTCGCTCGCGGGACTCATCAGCGGCCGCTCCACGATCGGCTGCACCGCATTGATGATGTCGGACGCTTCCGTGACGAGCGTTGCACCCTGCTTGATCAGATCGTTGGTGCCGGCAGCGCGCGGATCGAGCGGCGAGCCGGGCACCGCGAACACTTCGCGGCCCTGTTCGGCGGCCATGCGCGCGGTGATCAGCGAGCCGGAACGGTGTGCGGCTTCGACCACGACCACGCCGAGCGATGCGCCCGAGATCAGCCGGTTGCGGCGAGGGAAGTCGCGGGCGCGCGGCTCGTGGCCGAGCGGCATTTCCGAGATCGCAGCGCCCTGATGATCGAGGATCGCGCTGAGCAGATCGCCATGCTCGGGCGGATAGATGCAGTCGTGGCCGCCGGCGAGCACCGCGATGGTGCCGCTCTCGACGCTGGCGCCATGCGCGGCCTGGTCGACGCCGCGGGCAAGCCCTGAGATGATGATGAAGCCGGCCTCGCCAAGCTCGCGCGCGAGCTGGCCGGCGAATTTCAGGCCGGCTCCGGAGGCATTGCGCGAGCCGACGATCGCAATCATCGGCCGCATCAGCGTCGCTCTGTCGCCGCGTATGGCAAGCAAAGGTGGGGCATCGTCGAGCGTCGAAAGCCGCGCCGGATATCCGTCCTCGCCGGGCGCGAGCCAGGCGATGCCGAACTTTCGGCTTGCGGCGAGCTCGGCCTTCGCTTCATCCACGCTGCAGATGCGCCCCGACCGCTGCGCGCCGCCGCGGCGGGCCAGATCCGGCAGCCGCTCCAGCGCCGCGCGGACGCTGCCGAAATGATCGACCAGCGAGCGGAAGGTGCGTGGCCCGACATTGTCCGAGCGGATCAGCCGCAGACGGTCGATCCGCTCTTGCTCGCTCAGCTCCACGCTCTTGTTGATGGCGTCCACGGTGTCTCCTTGCAGAGGCAGCATGGAACAACCTGAGGGCGTGAGCAAGCGTGGCATGCGCTTGCGCGGCCTTGTTGCAATGCTAAAAGCGATGCCAATAAGAAGGGTATTGCCATGATTTCACTCGCCGATCTCCAGCGCCGCATCGAAGCGGGCGAGCTTTCGCCCGAGCACGCCATCGCCCAGTCGCATGCGGCGATCGAGGCCAAGGAGAAGGACGTCCATGCCTTCGTCCGCCACGACATCTCCGCGAAGGCGCAGGCCTCCGGTCCGCTGCGCGGCATCGCCGTCGGGATCAAGGACATCATCGATACCGCTGATATGCCGACCGAGATGGGCTCGGAGATCTATCGTGGCTGGCAGCCGCGCGCCGATGCGCCTGTCGTGATGATGTTGAAGCGGGCGGGCGCCACCATCATCGGCAAGACCACGACCACGGCGTTCGCATCGCGAGATCCGACGCCGACGCTCAATCCGCACAATCCCGGTCATACGCCTGGAGGTTCGTCGTCGGGCTCGGCGGCCGCCGTCGGCGCCGGCATGATCCCGCTGGCGCTGGGCACGCAGACCGGCGGCTCGGTGATCCGGCCTGCCGCCTATTGCGGGGCCGCCGCGATCAAGCCGTCGTTCCGGATGCTGCCGACGGTCGGCGTGAAATGCTATTCTTGGGCGCTCGACACGGTCGGCCTGTTCGGATCGCGCGCGGAAGATCTCGCGCGCGGACTGTTGGCGATGACCGGCCGCACCGAGTTCTCCGGCATTGTGCCGGCGAAAGCGCCGCGCATCGGCGTGGTCCGGCAGGAGTTTGCCGAAGCCGCTGAGCCGGCGGTAGAGGAGGGCTTGCTGGCCGCGATCAAGGCGGCCGAGAAGGCCGGCGCCAGCGTGCAGATCATCGATCTGCCCGAAGCGGTCAAGGAGGCCTGGCGCATCCACCCGATCATCCAGGATTTTGAGGCGCATCGCGCGCTCGCCTGGGAGTTTGACCAGCATCACGACGAGATCGCACCGATGCTTCGCGCCAGCCTTGATGAGACCGTCGGGCTGACGCCGAAGGAATATGATGATGCGCGCCGCATCGCTCGCCGCGGCCGCCGCGAGCTCGGTGAGCTGTTCGAGGGTTTCGACGTGCTGCTGACTTATTCGGCGCCCGGCACTGCGCCGGCCAAGGACCTCGCCTCGACCGGCTCGCCCCGCTATAACAGGCTGTGGACGCTGATGGGCAATCCTTGCGTCAACGTGCCGGTGATGAAGGTCGGTGGCCTGCCTGTTGGCGTGCAGGTGATCGCGCGCTTCGGCAACGATCCCGGCGCGCTGGCGGCGGCGTGGTTTTTGGAGAATGCGCTGGCGAAATCAGGCTAGCGCGGGTTCGGCGGCGGGCAACGCGCGCTGGGGCGCGGCGCCAGCTGGGCCAAGCCAACGCTCGGCGGCCTCGCGGCCGCTCCGGTGCAGCAGGCGGATGAAGCCGCGGCCGAGATCGGTCGACGAGCGCTGCGCAAGTCCGTCAACAGAGTCTTCGGCGGCGATCTTGGAGAGCCGCAGCGCTGGCGCTGCGTGCGCCTGCGCCCATTCGATCGCTGCGATCTCGGCCTTGAGCGCGGCATTGGCTGCGATCTGGTCGAGACGGCGATCGATCGCGGCGAGCGTGATCGGTACATAGCTGTCGCGCGTCGGCGTGACCTGGACGATGAGCAGATCGGCCGTCGTCGATTGCTGCGCAAGTTTCAGCAGCGGCGGATTGCCGCCGAAGCCGCCATCCCAATAGGCCTCGCCATCGATCTCGACGGCGCAATGAACGAGGGGCGGACAGGTCGAGGCGAGCGCGACATCCGCGGTGATGGCGTCGTTGCCGAAAATCTGCTGCTGGCCGTCGCGGATCCGCGTCGCCGCGATCAGCAGCTTCGGGCATTTCGCATCGCGCAAGGCGGCAAAATTGATGTCGCGCGAGAGCGCCTGGCGCAGCGGGTCGAGATCGAACGGATCGAACTGGCCGGAGCGCAGCGTCGGTCCGAAGGCGACCGAGCTTCCTGCCGGCGAGAAGCCGCCGACCAGCATCAGCGAGCGGAACGAGGCCTCGTGCATCAACCGGGTCCAGAACCGGTTCAGCCGGTTGCGGGCACCTTCGCGGCCGCCCTCGGCAAGGCCGCAGGCGAGGAGCAGCGCGTTGATGGCGCCGGCGCTGGCGCCGCTGATGGTGTCGAATTCGATGGATGGCTCTTCCAGGAGCCGCTCCAGCACGCCCCAGGTGAAGGCGGCAAAGGTGCCGCCGCCCTGGAGCGCCACCGAAAGTTTCCGCGGAGGCCATTGCTGGGGGCGAGTGCGCGCAAGGGGCGCGGCTGTCGTTATGACCGGCGCGGGCGCTTGCACGATGGTAGCGGGCGGCGGCGCCGGCGGAACGGGAGCGGGTTTTGGCGCGGGAGGCGGTGTAGGCGCGTCAGACCAGATATTGGTCGACAGCAGCAGGCGGCTCGCCGCAGTGCTCTGCGAGCTACCGTCTTCATGCGTGCCGTCAATCTTCTCGCTCATTCTGAGCAACCGCGTAACGCCATGTCCACTGTCAGGATGACAGGCATGGAACCTGACCGCCACTAGCTCCCGCGTGTGGGGTGAAAGTTGCGAACAGGATTTGGCATATAATGCGGAAGAGGCGCGGCGGTATCCGTAGTTTTTCCGGTCTTGGATTCGAAAGCGCTGTTTAGGCCTTCTCGCCGATGCGGCCTTCTTTTCCTGATTGCAGTCGCTTGATGTTCTCGCGGTGCATGTAGAACAGCAGCAGCGTCAGCACGACGGACAGCGAGGCCAGGGCAAGGTGGCCGAACCACCACAAAAACAGCGGCGTGATGAAGGCCGCCACCAGCGCCGAGAGCGAGGAATAGCGGGTGGTGAAGGCTGTCGCGAGCCAGATCAGGCAGAATACCAGCGCCGCCGGCCAGAACAGGCCGAGCAGGATGCCGATATAGACGGCGACGCCCTTACCGCCCTTGAACTTGAGCCAGACCGGGAAGAGGTGGCCGAGGAAGGCGCCGAGACCTGCCAGCATCGCGGCATTGGGGCCGGCGATATAGCCTGAGATCACCACCGCCGCGGTGCCCTTGAGCGCGTCGAGCAGCAGGGTCGCCGCGGCGAGGCCCTTGCGGCCGGTGCGCAGCACATTGGTGGCGCCGATATTGCCGGAGCCGATCGAACGCAGGTCCTGCGTGCCGGCAAGCCTGGTCAGGATCAGCCCGAACGGAATCGAGCCGAGGAGGTAGCCGATGATGAAGGCCACCGGCAGGAATGCATCAAGCCCCATGTCTACAAATCCTCTGGCGGCCTCTCCATGGCTGACATAACCAGCGCCCATTAGACATGCTCGTAAACCGTTCTTCCGCCGACGATGGTCCTGACCGCGCGGCCTGTAAAGCGGGCTTCGTCGAACGGGGTGTTCTTGCAGGGCGATTTCAGATCGGCGGGATCGACCACCCAGGGGACATCGGGATCGATCACCACGAGATCGGCCGGGCTGCCCACGCGCAGGGTTCCGCCCGGAAGGCCAAGCAGTTCGGCCGGCCGCGTCGACATGGCCCGGATCAGCGTCTTGAGCTCGAGTTCCTCATTGTGGACCAGCCGCAGGCCCGCCGGCAGCATGGTCTCGAGCCCGATGGCGCCGGGAGCGGCTTCCGCGAACGGCAGGCGCTTGACCTCGACGTCCTGCGGATTGTGGTCGGACATGATGACGTCGACGAGGCCGGAGGCCACCGCCTCGACCAGGGCGCGGCGGTCGTCCTCGGTGCGCAGCGGCGGTGACAGTTTCAGGAAGGAGCGGTAGGGGCCGATGTCGTTCTCGTTCAGCGCAAGATGATTGATCGAGACCGAGGCGCTGACGGCAAGGCCGGCGTCGCGGGCGCGCTTCAGGATCTCGAGCGAGTCGATGCAGGACAGCGAGGCCGCGTGATAGCGGCCGCCGGTCAGCGCAACGAGGCGCATGTCGCGTTCGAGGATGACGGCTTCGGCGGCCTTCGGGATGCCCATCAGGCCGAGGCGCGAGGCAAACTCGCCCTCGTTCATCACGCCTTCGCCGACCAGGTCCGGGTCTTCGGTGTGATGCACGATCAGCGCGTCGAAATCGCGGGCGTAGGTCAGCGCGCGCCGCATCACCTGCGAATTGGTGACGCTGCGGTCACCATCGCTGAAGGCGATGGCGCCGGCGGCCTTGAGCAGGCCGAACTCGGTCATCTCCTCGCCGCGCATGCCTTTGGTCAGCGCTGCCATCGGCTGGATGTTGACGATCGCTGTGTCGCGCGCGCGGCGCATTACGAAGTCGACGGTCGCGGAATTGTCGATGACGGGCGATGTATCCGGCTGGCAGATGATGGTGGTGATGCCGCCGGTCGCGGCCGCCTGGCTGGCGCTCGCAAAGGTCTCGCGATGGCTGAAACCGGGCTCGCCGACAAAGGCGCGCATGTCGATCAGGCCCGGCGCCACGATCTTGCCGGAGCAGTTGATGACGTCGGTCCCCTCGGGGACGCCGGCCGCCCCAATGCCGCGGCGGGTCTCGCGGATGATGCCGTCGGCAATCAGGACGTCGCCGGGGCCGTCGAAATCCCTGGAGGGATCGACGACGCGGGCGTTGGCGAGCAGGATCGGGCGGCGGTCGATCAGCATGGGCATCACGCGTTCGGCAGGTTACGGGCGAGTGCTTCCAGCACCGCCATGCGCACGGCAACCCCCATCTCCACCTGTTCGCGGATCAGGGATTGCGCGCCGTCGGCAACCGCGGTGTCGATCTCGACGCCGCGGTTCATGGGACCGGGATGCATCACCAGCGCATCGGGCTTGGCGTAGGCGAGCTTCCTCTGGTCGAGCCCGAAATAATGGAAATATTCCGAGGTCGATGGCACGAAGGAGCCGTTCATACGCTCGCGCTGCAGCCGCAGCATCATCACGATATCGGCGCCGTTGAGGCCCTCGCGCATGTCGCGCGCGACCTCGACGCCCATCCGCTCGATACCGGGCGGCAGCAGCGTGGAGGGGCCGACGACGCGGACACGGGCGCCCATGGTGTTGAGCAGGATGATGTTGGAACGCGCCACGCGCGAATGCAGCACGTCGCCGCAGATCGCGACCACCAGGCCCTCGATCCGGCCCTTGTTGCGGCGGATGGTGAGCGCATCGAGCAGCGCCTGGGTCGGGTGCTCATGCGCACCGTCGCCGGCATTGATCACGGAACCGTCGACCTTGCGCGCCAACAGTTCCACCGCGCCGGAGGCGTGATGGCGCACCACCAGGATGTCGGGGTGCATGGCGTTGAGCGTCATCGCGGTGTCGACCAGCGTCTCGCCCTTCTTGATGGACGAGGAGGACACCGACATGTTCATGACGTCGGCACCTAAGCGCTTGCCCGCGAGCTCGAACGAGGATTGGGTCCGGGTCGAGGCTTCAAAGAAGAGGTTCACCTGCGTCCGTCCACGCAGGACGGTGCGCTTCTTGTCAACCTGGCGGTTGAGCTCGACATATTCTTCGGACAGGTCGAGGAGGCCGGTAATGTCGGCCGCGGAAAGGCCCTCGATGCCCAGCAAATGCCGGTGGCCGAGGACGAAGGTCGATTTCGATGTCATTAAAGCGAGAGCTATAGGCGCGGATGCCTGATGGAGCAAGGGCCAATGCCGGGGCGGGGAGTTATCCCCTGATCTGTCTTGCTGTCATTCCGCGGCGATGCGAAGCATCGAACCCGGAATCTCGAGATTCCGGGTTCGGCTCTTCGAGCCGCCCCGGAATGACAGGGAAGTTTAGATGCGCTCCATCAGAACGATTTCGATCGCACTTTTAGCAATCATCGCAATCTCCACCACCCACGCCCAGTCACTCCCCGGCGGCTTCGTCTATCTGCGGGATATCGATCCCACCATCATCCAGGACATCCGCTACGCCACGCCGAACAATTTCGTCGGCCGTCCGCTCGCCGGCTATGGTGCCGGCGAATGCGTGGTGAAGCGCGAAGTCGGCCTGCGGCTGAAAGCGGTCCAGCAGGAACTGGCGACGCAGAACTTGTCGCTGAAAATGTTCGACTGCTACCGGCCGGCGCGGGCCTCGCTCGACATGGTGAGATGGTCGCAGAACGGCCACGAGACCGCAGCCGATCGGCGTTACAATCCGAAGATTCCCAAGACCGAACTGTTCCGCCTCGGCTATATCGCGAGCCGCTCGCAGCATTCCACGGGCGCCGCGCTCGATCTCACGCTGGTCGATCTCAAGGCCGACAATTCCGCCAGGATCGATCCGTCAAGGTCCTACGCTGATTGCACGGCGCCCGTCGCGGCGCGGCTGCCGGAAGGCAGCGTCGACATGGGCACCGGTTATGACTGCACCGATGAGAAGGGGCATACCGCAGCACCGTCGATCTCGCCCGATCAGCGCGCCTGGCGCAGGCGGCTGGTGGCTGCGATGGCGAGGCAAGGCTTTGTGAACTATTCGAAGGAGTGGTGGCATTTTTCCCTGCCGGGGGCGGGCGGGGCGGCCTATGATTTCCCGATCCAGCCGCGGCGGAACTGATTCCGGCCCGAGACACGCCATGACACAGCCTGTATTCGCGACCCACGAGGTCTTCAACCAGTCGCCGCCATTCGAGGACGTGAATCTGTTCACGGTCGATCAGCCGCTGGTCGAGGCCGTGAAGGCCAATGGCGGCGCCGCCGCGGAACGGGAGCTGTCCGAATTCGGCAGGCATTGGGGCTCGGCGGCGATGGCCGATCGCGGCCGCATCGCGAACGAGAACACGCCCAAGCTCCGCACCTTCGATGCCAAGGGCAATCGCCGCGACCAGGTCGAGTTTCACCCCGCCTATCACGAGCTGATGGCGCACAGCGCGCATGCCGGCGTGCACAATTCGACATGGACCGCGGACGGCAGGCCTGCGGGCGACGCGGCCGAAGTCATTCGCGCCGCGAAATTCTACATGGCCGCGCAGGTCGAGACCGGGCATCTCTGCCCGATCACGATGACGCGCGCCTCGGTCGCCGCGCTGGCGATGCAGCCGGATCTGCTCAGCAAGGTGATGCCGGTGCTGTCGACGAGAAGGTATGATCCAAGCTTCGCGCCGTGGTGGGACAAGCGCGGCATGACGCTCGGCATGGGCATGACCGAGAAGCAGGGCGGCACCGACGTGCGCGCCAACCTGACGCGCGCGGTGCGGGACGGCAGCGCCTATCGCATCACGGGCCATAAATGGTTCATGTCGGCGCCGATGTGCGATGCGTTCCTGGTGCTGGCGCAGGCCGAGCAGGGGCTGACCTGCTTCTTCATGCCGCGCTTCGCGCCGGATGGATCGGTCAACGCGATCCAGTTCCAGCGGCTGAAGGACAAGCTCGGCAACCGTTCGAACGCATCGTCCGAGGTCGAGTTCGTCGGCGCCTATGCCGAACGTGTCGGCGAAGAGGGCAAGGGCATCCGCACCATCATCCAGATGGTGCAGCTGACGCGGCAGGATTGCGCGATCGCCTCAAGCGGCCTGATGCGTTCGGGGCTCGCGCATGCGCTGCATCACGCCCGTCACCGCAGCGTGTTCCAAAAGCATCTCGCCGATCAGCCCTTGATGCAGGCCGTGCTCTCGGACATGGCGCTGCATGTGGAGGCGAGCACGGCGCTGGTGATGCGGCTCTGCCGCGCCTTCGACCGCACGCCGCATGATGCTGCGGAGGCCGCCTATATGCGGCTGCTGACGCCCGCGATCAAATACTGGACCTGCAAGAGCGCGCCGCCATTCCTTTACGAGGCGATGGAGTGCCTGGGCGGCAACGGCTATGTCGAGGACGGCATTCTGGCGCGCCACTACCGTGAAGCGCCGGTCAATGCGATCTGGGAAGGTTCTGGCAACGTGATGTGCCTCGACGTGCTCCGCGCGCTCTCGCGCGAGGGCGAGGCGGCGATGGCGGTGCTGCAGGCTCTCGCGGCCGAGACGAAGGGCTTGCCGGGGGCAGGCGAGGCCGTCGCCTTCATCGGCAAGACGTTCCGCCGCACTGACGGCGAGCGCGTCGCGCGGCTCGCGGTCGAGAAACTGGCGCTGCTGGCTGGCGCGGCCGCGCTCAATGGCGTGTCACCGCATCACGCAGAACTGTTCGCCGCCACGCGCCTCCCTACCCATCATGCCAGCATGTACGGCGCCGTCGAGCTCGACAACGGCGACGTGCGTGCGCTGCTGGAACGGGCGCTGCCGTGAGTATCTTGCTTCTCTTTTGCCGTCATTCCGGGGCGATGCGAAGCATCGAACCCGGAATCTCGAGATTCCGGGTTCGCCCTTCGGGCGCCCCGGAATGACAGCAATCCCAACGAAAGTCTCGCTGATGGACTCCCTCAATCCCGACCATCCGCCGCTGACCGAGACGCCGGCGCAGCCGCGCGTCTGGAAATTCTGGGGCACGGCGTTGTGGGGTTTCATGCTCTTTGTCGCGATGTTCGTCGGGCAGATCGGCGCGGTTGTGTGGCTCGTGGTGAGCCGCGGTCTGCCGCTCGATCTCGCATCGCTGCAGCTCGTCGGCGCTGAGCCTCAGGCGCTCGCACTGTCGGTCATCGCCGGGCTGCCCGCAACGCTTCTCGTGGCGTGGCTTGCCATTCGCATCAGGAAAGCCTCCTTTGTCGATTATCTCGCGCTGCATTGGCCGTCATGGCGGCAAATCCTGCTGGGTGCGGTCGGTCTCGTCCTGATCGTGCTCGCATGGGAGGTTGTCTCGCGTTCGCTGGGCCGCGAGGCGACGCCTGGCTTCATGACCGATCTCCTCAAATCCGGCCGCGACAAGGGCGGCGCGGTGCTGCTTCTGTTCGCCTTCAGCGTAGCCGCGCCGATGTCGGAAGAGGTGCTTGCGCGCGGCTTCCTCTATCGCGGCTGGTCGGAGAGCTTTCTGCGTGTGCCCGGCGCGATCGTGCTGTCGTCGCTGGTGTGGACGGTGGTGCACATCCAGTACGATCTCTACTTCCTTGCCGAGGTTTTCTCGATCGGCCTGTGGTTCGGCTATATGCGCTATCGCGCGGGCTCGCTGTGGCTCACCATCGTGCTGCATGGGCTGAACAACATGACCGCTGTGGTGCTGACGACGTGGCTGGGCGGCTAGCCCGGCCGTCGCCTCACGTTCCGTCATTGCGAGCGGAGCGAAGCAATCCAGAATCTTTCCGCCGAGATTCTGGATTGCTTCGTCGCAAGAGCTCCTCGCAATGACGGTGTTGAGAGAGATGTACCCGCTAACGACGGGTTCTACGCCACCAGCGCGATCGCGATCGGCATCGTGATTGCCGCCAGGATCGTCTGCAGCGTGATAATCTGCGCCAGCAATGGCGCATCGCCGCCCATCTGACGAGCCAGCACATAGGCGCTCGGCGAGGTCGGCACCGCTGCGCAGATCGCGACGATCGCGAGGTTGGTGCCTGTCAGCCCGAACCAGGCGGCAAGCGTCAGCGCAAGCACCGGCATCAGCACCAGTTTGAACGCCACGCCGATCGTCGCCCCCAGGCTCGGACGGAGCAGGCCCTTGAGCTGGAGGCCGGCTCCGGTGACGAGCAGGCCGATGGCGAGCGAGGAGCGGCCGAGCGCGTCGGCGACCTCGTGCCAGATCTTTGGCAGCGGCAAATGGACGACATTGATGACGATGCCGATGGCGCAGGCCCAGATCAGCGGATTGCGGATCACGGTCATGGCGATGGCACGCGCGGATTGCTTCTCGGGCGAGGCGTAATGCGCGAGCACGGCGACGCTGAACACGTTCACCAGCGGGATGATCGCGACCATCGCGACCGAGGCCAGCGCGAGCCCGACCTCGCCGTACAGATTGGCGGAGACGGACAGCGCCACATAGGTCTGCCAGCGCGTCGCGCCCTGGAAGATCGAGGTGAAGGCGGGACCGTCGATGTCGAGCCGCGACAGGGCCGGGCGCAGCGCGAGGCACAGCAGCGACATCGCCAGCGCCGACAGCAGCAGCGCGCCGCCGACGCCGGCGACCGGAACTTTTGAGAGATCGGCCTTCACCAACGTCTGGATCAGCAGCATCGGGAACAGCACGAAATAGGTCAGCCGCTCCAATCCGTGCCATTGCGTGTCGAGGCGCATCAGGCTGTGCCTGAGCACCACGCCGAGCACAATGAGGATGAAGACCGGCAGCAGCGCCGCGACGACGACGGCCATGAATCAGCCATTTCCCGATGCTGCGCGAAGATTGGCGAGCCGGTCGAGCGCGCCCTGCAGGATGAAGATGGCGGCGTGCTCGTCGATCACCTCGGCGCGCTTGGCGCGGCTGACATCCATGCCGATCAGTTCGCGCTCGACCGCGGCGGTCGACAGGCGCTCGTCCCAGAGGCCGATGGGCAGTGGGGTCAGATTGGCCAGATTGCGGGCAAACGCCCGTGTCGACTGGGCGCGCGGACCCTCGCTGCCGTCCATGTTGATGGGCAGGCCGAGCACGAAGCCGACCACCTTGCGCTCGGTGGCGATGGCGAGCAGGCGGGCGGCATCCTGCTTGAACTGCTTGCGCTGGATGGTCTCGACGCCGGTCGCCAGCCGGCGGTCCGGATTGGACACGGCAACGCCGATGGTCTTGGTGCCGAGGTCAAGGCCGACAAGTGCGCCGCGTTCGGGCCAGTGGGATGCAGCATCGACGAGGGGCAGGATAAGAGCGGGCATGGACTAGCGCATATCATGCCGCGATGGTTTCGTCGTCCTGCTTCAGGCAGGCGGCAAACCCGACGAGCGCGCTGGTTTGATGGCCGGCACGGCGCTGGATGAACAGCGTCTCGACGCGCGCATGCGACGGACCCAGCGCGTGCATGGTCACGCTGCCGGTCATCGCGCTGCGCTCGATCACCGCGCGCGGCAGCAGCGTGACGCCCATATCGGCGGCGACGCAGCCGATCATGCCGTCCAGCGTGCCGAGTTCGAAGCGTGCGGCCGAGGGCCAGCCGAACTCGACAAAGATCTGCTCGAGGCGCTGACGGTAGGTGCAGCCGGTGCGGAACACCAGCGCGGTCGGGCCTGACTCGGACGTAGCAGCGCGCAGCTCGGCGAGCGAGCCCCAGCGCCGTGCGCTGACCAGCACCAGCTCTTCGCGGAATGCGCTTGTCACGGTGAGGTCGTCATGCGCGATTGGGCCGGCGACGAAGGCGCCATCAAGCGTGCCTTCGAGTACACCGGCGACGAGATCGGCAGTCGGCGATGTGCGCAAGGACAGGCGCACGGCGGGAAAGCGGCGGTGGAAATCGGCCAGCAACGGCGCCAGCCGCACCGCAGCCGTGGTCTCCATCGAGCCGATCGACAGCGGTCCCTTCGCCTCGCCATCGTCGCGCGCCGCGAGCAGGGCTTCGCGCGACAGCGCGGCCATCCGCTCGGCGTAGGGAAGGAGGCGCTTGCCGGCGCCTGTCAGCGCCATGCCGCGGCTATGGCGTTCGAACAATGGCGTGCCGATCTCGGCCTCCAGGGCCTTGATGCGCTGGGTGACATTGGATTGCACCGTGTGGAGCTCTTCTGCGGCGCGGGTGATGCCGCCGGTGCGGGCGACTGCAGCAAAGGTCTTGATGTCGCTCAGTTCCATGGCGTCGTTCCGCTTTTGTGATGGCAGCGTTCGCAACAATTCATTTTTCGAGAATGCTAGACGCGCCTAGTCTCCGTGTCCAGACCGGGGAGAGGCCATGCCCATTGCGACGCCGCTGACGCGGCTGTTGGAGATCAAGCATCCCGTCCTGCTGGCGCCGATGGACGTCATCGCTGGTAGCCGACTGGTGACGGCTGTTAGCTCCGCCGGCGGTTTCGGCATTCTCGGCGGCGGCTACGGCGAGAAGGCGTGGCTGGAGCAGGAGACCGCGAAGCTCGCCGAGTTGCGTGTGCCGTTCGGGATCGGCTTCATTACATGGAGCCTCGCCAAGCGGCCCGAGCTGCTCGACATCGCGCTCGCCGCGAAGCCGTCCGCGATCATGTTGTCGTTCGGCGACCCCGCGCCGTTCGCGCCGCGGATCAGATCCGCCGGCGCGCGGCTGATCTGCCAGGTGCAGGACGAGTCGATGGCGCGGCAGGCGCTCGATGCCGGCGCCGATATTGTGATCGCACAGGGGACAGAGGCGGGCGGCCACGGCGCCTCACGCACCACCGTCGATCTCGTGCCTGCCATCGTCGACCTCGCAGCGGGCCGTGTGCCCGTGGTGGCAGCCGGCGGCATCGCCGACGGCCGCGGTCTCGCCGCCATGATGATGCTGGGCGCAAGTGGCGTGCTGCTCGGCACGCGCTTCTATGCGAGCCAGGAGGCCGACGGCGCCGGTGAGGCCAAGCGGCGCATCTGCGCGGCGAGCAGCGGCTCGACCGTGCGCGGCATCATCTTCGATCTCTCGCGCAACAATGTCTGGCCCGCGCCGTTCACGGGACGGTGTCTGATCAATGACCACGCCCGCCGCTGGATCGGCCGCGAGGTCGAGCTGATGCAGAATGTCGCCGCAGTTTCGGCAGAGTATGCAGCGGCGAAAATCTCGGGCGATTTTGACGTCGCCGCGGTGATCGCGGGAGAGGCGGTCGGCCTGATCCATGATATTCCGCCGGCGGCCGAGATCATCGAGCGGATTGCGTCCGAAGCCGAGCAGCTTTTGGCCGGCCGACGCAACTCGATCGCATCGTTCGCCTGAACCAAGAGAGACATGCCATGTGGCCTGACCGTCGATTGATCGATCTGTTCAAGACCGAATTCCCGATCGTGCTGGCGCCGATGGCCGGTGTGATGGATGCCGAGTTGGTGATCGCGGCCGCGCAAGGTGGCGCGCTCGGTTCGCTGCCTTGCGCGATGCTGTCGGCGGAGAAAGCGCGTGAGCAGGTTGGTCTCATTCGCCAGCGCGTCAAGGCTCCGGTGAACATGAACTTCTTCTGCCACAAGCCGGTCGATCTCACGCCTGAGGCCGAAGCGCGGTGGAAGCAGCGGCTTGCGGGATATTACACCGAGCATGGTCTCGATCCGTCAGCGCCGATCAACGCGGCGAACCGGGCACCGTTCGATGACGCCTTCTGCAAAGTCGTCGAGGAGCTGAAGCCGGAGGTCGTCAGCTTTCATTTCGGCCTGCCGGAGCCGGCGCTGCTCAAGCGCGTGAAGTCGGCCGGCTGCCTCGTCATAGCGTCTGCCACGACGGTGAAGGAAGCGGTCTGGCTCGAACAGCGCGGCGTCGATGCCATTATTGCGCAGGGCGCCGAGGCCGGCGGCCATCGCGGCATGTTCCTGACCGACAAGATCGCCGAGCAGCCCGGCACGTTTGCGCTGGTGCCGCAGGTCGTCGATGCCGTGAAGGTGCCGGTGATCGCCTGTGGTGGCATCGCTGACGGACGTGGCATCGCCGCGGCCTTCGCGCTCGGCGCCGCCGGCGTGCAGATCGGCAGCGCGTATCTGCGGTGTCCCGAATCCAAGGTCACGCCCGGAGGGCGCAAGGCGCTCGCCGAGGCGGGTGACGATTCCACCGTGATCACGAATGTCATGACCGGGCGTCCGGCGCGCGGGGTCCAGAATCGCCTGATGCGCGAAGCCGGGCCGATCTCACCCGACGCGCCGCCGTTTCCCCATGCGGCGACCGCGCTGGGGCCGTTGAAGGCGGCGGCCGAAAAGCAGGGCAGGGTGGATTTCACCAATCTCTGGGCCGGGCAGGCGATTGCGCTCGGCCGTGAGGTCCCGGCAGCCGAATTGACCCGGGATCTCGCCAAATCGGCGCTCGCCCGCATGAAAGCGCTGGCTGGATAGGGGAAAGGCGCCGGTTGCGGCGCAAAACCGGCCTCTGCTATACGGCACATAGGTTTTGCCGTGAGAGGCCTTATATAATGTCCGTCGACGCCACCACCGTCCGCCGCATCGCGCATCTGGCGCGCATTGCGGTTTCCGAGGACGAGGTTCCGCATCTGCAAGGCGAGCTCAACGCCATGCTCGCCTTTGTCGAGCAGCTCTCGGAGGTCAATGTCGAGGGCGTGGAGCCGATGACCTCGGTCACCCCGATGCAGATGAAGAAGCGGCAGGACGTGGTCGATGACGGCGGGATCGCCGACGATATCGTTGCCAACGCGCCGGCGACCGAGGGACACTTCTTCCTGGTGCCGAAGGTCGTCGAGTAACTTGCATAGCGTTTTCGAGCGAAGCGGATACCGGTTCGCGTAGAGAAAACGCGTCAAACTAAAGAGTCTCAGGACGTGCTCCGATGTGTCTGCTTTGCGACGATGAGAAGGCCTATCAGGCCTACATGAATTACCTCGACAAGATGGAGCGGCAGGGCAAGGCTGCCGATCCCAATGTCGCCGTCAATGAAGTGCTCGACGAGCTCCAGGCCGCGGCGAATGCGGCCGCCAAAAAAGACGACCCGGCCAACGACAAGACCCTGTCTCCTTTCTTCTGCAGCCCGATCAATAAATGACCGATTTGACATCGCTGACGCTCGCCGAGGCCCGCAAGGGTCTCGCCGACAAGACTTTCACGTCGCTCGAGCTGACCGACGCGCATCTTTCCGCGATCGAGCAAGCGCGCCTGCTCAATGCCTTCGTTCTGGAGACGCCCGACCAGGCGCGCGCGATGGCTCGCGAGGCGGACGCCAAGCTCGCCAGGGGCGAGGCGGGGCCGCTCGCCGGCATCCCGCTCGGCATCAAGGATCTGTTCGCGACCAAGGGCGTGCGCACCACGGCCTGCTCGAAAATCCTCGGCAATTTCGTGCCGACCTATGAGTCCACGGTGACCTCGCAGCTCTGGCGCGACGGCGCCGTGATGCTCGGCAAGCTCAACAATGACGAGTTCGCGATGGGCTCGGCCAACGAAACCTCGTGCTTCGGCCCCGTCGGCAATCCCTGGCGGCGCGAAGGAAGCAACACCACGCTGGTGCCGGGCGGCTCGTCCGGCGGCTCGGCCTCGGCCGTCGCCGCGCTACTCTGCATGGGCGCGACCGCGACCGACACCGGCGGCTCGATCCGCCAGCCGGCGGCGTTCACGGCCACCGTCGGCATCAAGCCGACTTATGGGCGCTGCTCGCGCTGGGGCATCGTCGCCTTTGCCTCCTCGCTCGACCAGGCGGGCCCGATCGCGCGCAGCGTGCGCGATGCCGCGATGCTGCTGCGCTCGATGGCCGGCCACGATCCGAAGGATACCACCTCGGCCGACATTGCCGTGCCGGACTACGAGGCGGCGATCGGCAAGTCCGTGAAGGGCATGAAGATCGGCATCCCCAAGGAGTATCGCCTCGACGGCATGCCGGCCGAGATCGAGAAGCTATGGAGCGAGGGTGCGGCCTGGCTCAGGAGCGCCGGCGCCGAGCTGGTCGAAGTGTCGCTGCCGCACACGAAATACGCGCTGCCGGCCTATTACATCGTGGCGCCGGCGGAGGCCTCGTCCAACCTCGCGCGCTACGACGGCGTCCGCTATGGCCTGCGCGAGTCGGCTAAGAATATCATCGAGCTCTATGAGAACACCCGCGCCAGCGGCTTTGGCGCGGAGGTGCGCCGCCGCGTTATGATCGGCACCTATGTGCTTTCGGCCGGTTATTACGATGCCTATTATTTGCGGGCCCAGAAGGTGCGCACGTTGATCAAGAAGGATTTTGAGGATTGCTTCGCCAAGGGCGTGGACGCGATCCTCACCCCGGCGACGCCGTCGGCGGCCTTCGGCATTGGCGAGAAGGGCGCTGCCGATCCGGTCGAGATGTATCTCAACGACATCTTCACGGTGACCGTGAACATGGCGGGCCTGCCTGGTATCGCCGTGCCATCAGGCAAGGACGCACAGGGCCTGCCGCTCGGCCTGCAACTGATCGGCCGCCCTTTCGAGGAGGAGACGCTGTTCTCGCTCGGCGAGGTGATCGAGCAGGCCGCCGGCCGCTTCACGCCAGCGAGGTGGTGGTGAATGTCGCCGATTTCATCGCGAGCCTCGACGGCGCGGCACCCGCGCCTGAGCTGAACGCGCCGCTGAGGGGTCTCTGGTGGGCTGCGAAGGGCGACTGGGACCAGGCGCACAAGATCGTCCAGGACGACAACGGCCGCGACGCCGCCTGGGTGCACGCTTATCTGCACCGCGTCGAAGGTGACCTTGGTAACGCCGGCTACTGGTATCGCCAGGCGGGCCAGGTCGCGGCAAAGGATTCATTGGAAGCGGAGTGGCAGCGGATCGCTGCCGCGCTGCTCGGGAGCAAGACATGAGCACGGCCACGCACAAGCTTCTCAAAGGCGCCACCGGTGACTGGGAGGTGGTCATCGGCATGGAGATCCATGCCCAGGTGACGTCGAACTCGAAGCTGTTCTCGGGTGCCTCGACCGCGTTCGGTGGCGAGCCGAACACGCAAGTGTCGCTGGTCGACGCGGCGATGCCGGGCATGCTCCCCGTCATCAACGAGGAATGCGTCAGGCAGGCTGTCCGGACCGGGCTTGGGCTGAATGCGACAATCAATCTTCGCTCGGTGTTCGACCGCAAGAACTACTTCTATCCCGATCTGCCGCAGGGCTATCAGATCAGCCAGTACAAGTCGCCGATCGTCGGCGAGGGCGAGGTGCTGCTCGAGCTCGAGGGCGGCAGGACTGCCACCGTCGGCATCGAGCGGCTGCATCTGGAGCAGGACCCGGCAAAGATGCTGCACGACAAATTGCCGTCGCAGTCCTTGATCGATCTCAATCGCTGCGGCGTGGCGCTGATGGAAATTGTCTCCAAGCCCGACATCCGCGATGCCGAGCAGGCCAAGGCCTATGTGACCAAGCTGCGCTCGATCCTGCGCTATCTCGGCACCTGCGATGGCGACATGGAGAAGGGGTCTCTGCGTGCCGACGTCAACGTCTCCGTGCGCAAGCCCGGCGGGCCGCTCGGCACCCGCTGCGAGATCAAGAACCTGAACTCGATCAACTTCATCGGCCAGGCGATCGAGTACGAGGCGCGGCGCCAGATCGAGATCATCGAGGATGGCGGCAAGATCGACCAGGAGACGCGCCTGTTCGACGCCAACAAGGGCGAGACGCGCTCGCTGCGCTCCAAGGAGGAGGCGCATGACTACCGCTACTTCCCCGATCCGGATCTGCTGCCGCTCGAGTTCTCGCAAAGCTTCGTCGACGAGCTGAAAGCAAAGCTGCCGGAGCTGCCGGACCAGAAGAAGGCGCGCTTTGTCGCAGACTTCGGCCTGTCGGCCTATGATGCGAGCGTGCTGGTCGCCGAGCGCGAGAGCGCGATGTTCTATGAGTCCGTGCTGGACAGGCTCGCCAACCGCACCCGCGACGGCAAGATGGCGGCGAACTGGGTGATCAACGAGCTGTTCGGCCGTCTCAACAAGGAGGGCCGGGACATTACGGACTCTCCTGTTAACGCCGAGCAGCTCGCCGCCATCATCGACCTGATCGGCGAGGGCACGATCTCGGGCAAGATCGCCAAGGATCTGTTCGAGATCGTCTGGCAGGAGGGCGGCGACCCGCGCGCGCTGGTCGAAAGCCGCGGCATGAAGCAGGTGACGGATCTTTCGGCGATCGAAAAGGTTGTCGACGGCATCATCGCAGCCAATCCCGACAAGGCCGCGCAGGTGAAGGACAAGCCGCAGTCGCTCGGCTGGTTCGTCGGCCAGGTGATGAAGTCTTCAGGCGGCAAGGCCAACCCGCAGGCGGTCAACGAGCTGCTCAAGTCCAAGCTCGGCATCTAGCGTCGCGCGTTCGGACGAGGTGACGACACGCTTCGTCACCTCGCATCAGCCTCGCGATGCGACGCACGCGCGCGTCGTCGATAGCGTTATCATCCCATCCGAGCGTGACGCGGCGAGGCGAATCGCAGCTCGCTCGATTCGCTCAAAACGGCGACTTGCACACGCTCAGACGAGCGCTTCCGCCGTTAAGCATGAAAATAATTTCATTGCCAAAAATCGCGACTCAGAGTCCGCGACTCCGCCTCGCGAGGCGACCGCTCGCATAGTCGCGCGCTTCATCGCATCGATCGCGCGCGATGCGCGCGCGCAGAATCATACTTGCTGCATAGTGTTTTCGTGCAATCGCATTGCACGGCCGCGTCGATACAGCGCGACGCATTTGCGATCGCGAACGCGTGTCTCTGCTGACCGGCAAATCAAGTGCGGCTGGCGCACGCGCGCGGCGTCGTCAACACTTCCTTAAGTGAGAAGATGTTTTTTTCGTCGTGTTGGTGTATTCGGGGTGAGTGCATTCGATCCCCGAATGCGCACAGCGATTAAAGCCATCTCACACATCGGAGGGCAACATGGCCAAGAAAGCGAAGAAGGCGAAGAAGGCGAAGAGCGCAGTGAAGAAGACTGCGAAGAAGACCCGCAAGGTCGCGAAGAAGAAGAAGTAACTTCGACTTCTGAAGTTGCCGGCTCCTGGTAGCCGGCACGTCATCGGCGCCTCCTAGAGGTTCTGGTCGACGAAAGAGGGTGTCGGCGAGACATCAGGTCAACGGTCGGATCGTTCGACTTTACGATCCGGCAGAAGAAACAGAGTTTTCTTCGTTCGGTGCGGTCTCCCTCAAAAGGGCTCCGCAATTCCACAAGCGGCCTTCGGGCTCATTTGGAATCTGGTCCTGACGTGTTCGCCGACGCCCTCGTTCCCTGAGGCCGGGGTATTGCCGGCAATCCCTTTCCCCACATTGTTGATCTGACCGCGACGCCGCCGCAGCATGAACTTGGCTGTCGTGGTTCCGGCCGTTCTGCCCTGAGGCAGGCGAGGGCTGAGGCCGCGCGCGGCTTGCGCGGCGCTTCCCCATTCGCAGTGTCATCGCCCGACTTCGACCGGGCGATCCAGTACGCCGAGGCGGCAGCGGTTGAAGCGATGGGCCGCGGTGTGCTGGATCCCCCGCCGGAGCCTGTCATCGGGCTCGCCGAAGACAAGACCCGGTGGCGGTGAATGACGGGGCGGACGCGGTCCGCCACCGTGCGCGATGGTTATCGATGTCCGAAAACCGCAAGGTAAATCTATTCTGACGAATCGCAGAAGTACCTGCGAATCAGGGACTTCTTGAAGTTCCCGCAGGCGAGGGGCAGCCTTGCGTTTACGTCTGCTTCATCGCGATACTTAAACTGCCATTCAAATTTGCCCGCCATCATCGCCTTCAACAAGCCGGCAAACGGCAATGGGCGAGAAGCCCTGGGGATGAGTTGAACAGCGCGCGATCCGGAAGGATCACGTGCATCGGAGTTGGACGGGAGCCGCGCTCGGCGGATTCGGGGCGGCACAAGAAAAAGGGGATGCGTTATGTTTCAGGGGACTTTCGATCTCGATACGGCGACGCCGATCGATGCAAGCGCGCTGTCGGACGTTCTGTTCGAGCGCGGGATCTACTGGGCGAGCGGTCGCGCCGGCCTGGTCGATCTCGTTGCCGCGCACAAATGGTTCAACCTCGCCGCTCTGAAGGGGCGCAAGGACGCCATCGCGCTGCGCCAGGAAGTGGCCAGCCAGATGTCGGATGCCGAGATCTCGGCTGCGCAGCGCGAGGCGAGGGCCTGGGTGTCCGCGCATTGAGCCATCTCCGTTCATTGGAGCGGGGACAGCGCCGTGGACCGCGCTCCGTCAGTGGAGCGCCAGCCTGACGGGCGAGATCTGCCGCCGGCCTTCAGCGGTGCTATCGGGTCATTTGAATGGGGTGGCGGAGAGAGAGGGATTCGAACCCTCGATACAGCTTGAGACCGTATGACGCTTTAGCAAAGCGTTGCCTTCAGCCACTCGGCCACCTCTCCGGTGCGAGCCTTATGCATCTAATTGCTTGGGCTGGTCAATTTCGAAGCGCGTGTTTGGGCGCGAATTTTCCCAGCGATTTTTGCAAGCAACCCATCCGGGGCGCTGCCAAGGCCGTTTCTGCTGTCCGGAGAGATCGGGTGGGCGTCGGCGTCGCTTCAGAAAGCCAAATCAAAACAACACGATAAGAATACTTCGCCGTTTGTTTGTGCCATTTACGCAACACTGGCCGAGATCGGAACTCGTTCCCGCACAAATCTCGTCCGCAAATGGAGCGGAGATGGCCGCTACTCCACGCTGCCGGCGCCGCGGTGCAGATCGGCCTCGATCTGAAGCCGCGTGCCGCCGCCAAAGCGGGCGCGGTAGACCTGAAGATTCTCCATGATCCGCTGCACGTAGTTGCGCGTTTCGGAGAACGGGATCAGTTCGACCCAGTCGACCGCGTCGACCTTGGGGTCGCGCGGATCGCCGTAGCGGTCGATCCACTTCTTCACGCTGCCGCGACCGGCGTTGTAGGCGGCGAAGGCCATGATGTAGGAGCCGCGATAGTCCTCGAGCAGGCCGCCGAGCTCAGCCGCGCCGAGCGTGGCATTGTAGGACGAATCGCTCTTCAGCCGCGACAGGTCATAGGTCGCGCCATGCCGCTTGCAGACATAGCGGGCGGCATCCGGCGTCACCTGCATCAGGCCATAGGCCTGGGCCGGCGAGACCACGGCCGGATTGAACGCGCTTTCCTGCCGCGCGATCGCATAGACGATGCTGCGCTCGACCTCGGGGCCGATCTGCGTGAACTGCGGAATGCCGTTGACGGGGTAGGCGTAGAAGTCGAACGGCAGCCCGCGATTGAGCGCGGCCTTGCCGACCAGCAGCATGCCGCGCGCATCGCTATAGCGCTGGGTCAGCTCGCCGAGGCCGGCGAGCGCCTCGGGATCGCCGTTCTCGCCCATATCGGCAAGCATGGGCACTGCCATCTCGCGCTCGTCGAGCTCGTAGAGCAATTGCGCCGCGCGCACGATCTCGAGCCGCTCCGCGCCGCGGCCGCGCGGCTGGCTGTTCAGCTCGATCTGCGGCAGGCCGAGCTTTGCGCGCGCGAGCTGGCCGTAATAGCTGGTCGACTGCTCGGCGGCGCGGGCATAGGCGCTGCGCGCCTCCTGCTGGCGGCCGGCGGCTTCCGCGGCGCGGCCTTGCCAATAACCAGCGCGTGCCAGCGTGGTCGGATTGACGCTGCCGACGCCGATGCGGGCAAAATGCTGGGCGGCCGCGGCGGGATCGTTGAGGAAGCGCAGCGCGATCCAGCCGGCGGTGAATTCCTGCTCGGTCTTGTAGATGTCGCGCGAGGGCAGGGCCGCATCACGTGCGATCAGATAGGCGCTGCGAAAATCCTCGGTGTCGATCATCTTGCGCGCCAGCAGGCGCCGCTCGATCCACCATTCGTCGAGATTGTAGAGCCGGTTCGGATCCTTCGGTGCCGCCAGCATCAGCTGGGCGGCCTCGGCAAACTTCTCTTCCCGGCGCAGCAGCTGGATCTTGCTGAAGATGAAGCCGGGATCGCTGTGCAGCTCGCGCGGCACCTCTTCCAGCAATGCGCGCGTGTTCGGCGCTTTCTTGAAGGAGGCAATGCGGGCTTTCGCAAGCGCGACATAGCCGGCGCCGAGACGCCGGGCGGCGCGCATCGCCGCCTCGTGCTCGCTGCCATAGAGCAGCGTGTCCATCCGCGCCTTCTGGTCGCCGGGCGTCAGCAGCGCGCCGAACTGGTCGAGCGCGTTGTTCTCGGTGTCCTCCGACATCGGATCGTTGCGCCAGGCCTCGCGCACCAGCCGCTCGGCATTGGCGCGGTCGCCGCGCGCCAGCATCGCCTTGGCGAGCACGAAGCGGCCCTTGGCCGAGACAGGCGATTCGTTCTCGAACCACGACCACGCGACGGAATCGTCGCGCCGGTCGTCCCACATCGCAGCTTCAAGGCGACGGCGCAGGAAGGTTTGCGACGGCCAGCTCGGATTGGCGGAGAGGAAGGCGCGGTAGCGTTCGACGCTGGCGCCATTGTCTTCGCTGCGCAGGATGATCCATTCGGCGAGTTTTCGCGCGACGGGATCGGAAATCGAATCCGCGTAACTGGTGGCATCGCCCGGCTTGCGCTTGCGCACGAGCTCGATGACGTTCTCCAGCGTGTCCTTGTCGGCTTGCGACGTCGATGAGGTCGCAGCGACCGCGGCTGGCGTCACAGGCTTGCGCGGTGCGGCATGCTGACGGGTCGCTGGCGCGAGCACGGGCGTTGCAACGGGTCTGGCGGAGGCTGGAGCAGGGGCAGTGGGTCTTACGGTGGCCGTCACCGCCGGCGCGGCCTGGGGCGCCGGCGCGCCAGCGGCTGGTCGTGACTTTGGTGCCGCGGCTGCAGCTGCAGGTCTCGGTTTGTCCTTTGCGGCGTCCTTGCCGGCAGGCTTCTTCGCAGCATCCTTGGCCGTCGGCGGAGTTGCTCCCTTGCTTGCACCCTTGGCCGTATCCTTTGCCGTATCCTTGGCCCTGTCCTTGCCCGCGCCCTTCGAGGTCTCCTTGGCGGAGCCCTTTGCCGTATCCTTCGCAGGCGGCTTGGCGGCTGGCTTTGCGGTTCCCTTGGCCGCCTGTTTGGCGGGTTGCTTGGTGCCGTCTTCGGTCGTCTCGCTGGATTTGGCCAGAGCGACGCAGCCGACCGACAGGCCGGCCATCAGGCACAGCGCCAGACCGGCAGATCGCCATGCGGAACGGGATAAGGAGGTCACGGCGGTTCGTCGCCCCGAATCAGTCAATTGGCCCAAGACCTGTGTGTACAAGACCTGGCTGTATTTGATTGAATATGAGGACAAAATACCAACAGCCGCTTACCGTCGCCGGGTTTGCACCACCACCGCGGCAAAATCGCGGCTTAAACGGGTGCGTCACGCGGATGCAGGCCTTTTACGGGCGGGTGAGACCCGATATGAAAGGGCTTGCTCTAAATCTCGCCGCGTACGGAGGAAGTCCATGGCAGCCAAGACGAAATTCCGGGGGTCGTTCACCGCCTTGGTCACGCCGTTCAAAAACGGCTCGCTGGACGAGGCGGCGTTCCGCTCCCTGGTCAACTGGCAGATTTCGGAAGGCACCAATGGCCTGGTTCCGGTCGGCACGACAGGCGAAAGCCCGACGCTTTCCCATGACGAGCACAAAAAGGTCGTCGAATGGTGCATCGAGGAGGCCAAGGGGCGGGTGCCCGTGATCGCCGGCGCGGGCTCGAACTCGACCAAGGAAGCCATTGAGCTCGCCCAGCACGCCGAGAAGGCCGGCGCCAATGCGGTGCTGGTGGTGACGCCATACTACAACAAGCCGACCCAGGAAGGCATGTACCAGCACTTCAAGGCGATCAACGACGCGATCGGCATTCCGATCATCATCTACAACATTCCGCCGCGTTCGGTGATCGACATGTCGGTCGACACCATGAAGCGGTTATGGGAGCTGAAGAACATCGCCGGCGTCAAGGACGCGACCGCCAGCATGGTGCGCGTGTCGCAGCAGCGCGCCGCGATGGGCGAGGATTTCAACCAGCTTTCCGGCGAGGATGCCACCATCATCGGCTACATGGCGCATGGCGGCCACGGCTGCATTTCGGTGACGTCGAATGTCGCACCGCGCCTGTGCGCCGAGTTCCACGCGGCGTGGGCGAAGGGCGATACCAAGGCGGCGCTCGCGATCCATGACAAGCTGATGCCGCTGCACAACAACCTGTTCATCGAGAGCAATCCGGCGCCGATCAAGTACGCGATGTCGCTGCTCGGCAAGTTCGACGAGACGCTGCGCCTGCCGATGGTCCCGGTGTCCGAGCCGACCCGCGCCGCCGTGCGCAGCGCGATGGTGCACGCCGGGCTGATCAACTGATTTTCCTGCCGGGGAGCCGTTTATGAGCGTCGACGAGAAGGGCCGGAAGATGCTCACGGAGTTCCGTGAGTTCGCCATGAAAGGCAACGTCGTCGACCTCGCCGTTGGTGTCATCATCGGCGCGGCCTTCGGCGCCATCGTCACCTCGCTGGTCGGTGACATCATCATGCCGGTCATCGGCGCGGCGACCGGCGGCCTCGACTTTTCGAACTACTACGTCCCCTTGTCGAAGGCGGTGACCGCCACCAACTTAGCGGATGCGAAAAAGCAAGGCGCCGTGCTTGCTTACGGAAACTTCCTGACGCTGACGATCAACTTCATCATCATCGCCTTCGTGCTGTTCCTGGTGATCCGCGCCATGAATACGTTGAAGCGTAAGGAGGAGGCCAAGCCCGCGGAGCCGCCGAAGCCGTCGGCGGAGGTCGTTCTGCTGACCGAGATCCGCGATCTCCTCAAGAAGTGACGCGCGCGTTTCATCCAATCTGTTAGCTTCGCTGCGTATCTCGATCAGGTTTGTCTGACATGGCCGATAAGAACGAACGTCCCATCAAGGTCATGGCGGAAAATCGCAAGGCCCGCTTCAACTACGCCATCGAGGATACGATCGAGGCCGGCATTGCGCTGACCGGCACCGAGGTGAAGTCGATCCGCAACGGCAAGAGCACGATCGCGGAGTCTTACGCCGATTCCAAGAACGGCGAGATCTGGCTGATCAACGCCACGATCCCCGAATATCTCCAGGGCAATCGCTTCAACCACGAGCCGAAGCGGCCGCGAAAGCTGCTGCTGCACCGCCGGCAGATCAACAAGCTGATGGGCGCGGTCGATCGCGAGGGCATGACGCTGATCCCGCTCAAGCTCTATTTCAACGAACGCGGTCGGGCCAAGCTGCAGCTCGCAGTTGCCAAGGGCAAGAAGCTGCATGACAAGCGCGAGAGCGAGAAGAAGCGCGACTGGAGCCGTGAGAAGGGCCGCCTGATGCGGGCGAGGGGATAGGGCCTGAGAGGACGGCAAGAGGACGAGATGTCTCAGAAGAACTTGCTCGAGGTCGATTGGAGCCAAATTCCCGCTCCCGATGACGATGGCGGTGCCGCGCATCTGAAGGGGCTGATGGTGCCCGCGATCAGCCTGCTCGCAACCGATGACACCTCGGTCAATCTGGCGGCGCTACCGGGCCGCACCGTGGTGTTCGCTTATCCCCGCACCGGCGAGCCCGGCAAGATCTCTTTGGTCGACGATTGGGACATGATCCCGGGGGCGCGGGGCTGCACGCCGCAGACCTGTGCGTTTCGCGACCTGTTCGCGGAGTTGAAGGCTGCCGGCGCTGCCCACGTGTTCGGCCTCTCGACGCAGAGCAACGCCTACCAGACTGAGATGGCCTCGCGCCTGCATTTGCCGTTCCCGGTGCTCTCGGATGAGAAGCTGGCGTTCACGCGCGCGCTCAATCTGCCGACCATGGAGGTCGCGGGCTTGACGCTGATCAAGCGTCTTGCGCTGATCGTTGATGACGCCAAGATCACCCACGTGTTCTATCCGGTGTTCCCGCCGGACCGGAACGCCGGCGACGTGCTGGACTGGCTGAAGGCCAATCCTGCCAAAGCCTAGTCGAGACCGGCCTTCACCTTCGCGAACACGCTGCGGAACATGTCCGGCGTCAGCACGCCGGTGTTCGTGTTGTAGCGGGAGCAGTGGTAGCTGTCGTAGAGCTTGAACGGGCCGGCCTGGTGCACGGCGCCATGGCCGAAGGGAGCCTGGGATGCCTTCAGCTTCAGGGGCTTGAGCACGCTGTCGTGCGCAATCCGCCCGAGCGCGATGATCGCGCGCAGCTTCGGCATGGTTTCGAGATTCGCGACGAGGAACTGGCGGCAGGTGTTGATCTCGGCCGGCAGCGGCTTGTTCTGCGGCGGAACGCAATGCACGGCATTGGCGATCCTGCAGTCGACCAGCTTCAGCCCGTCGTCGGGCCGGGCCTGATAGCGGCCCTTCGCGAAGCCGTATTCCAGCAGCGTGGCGTAGAGCAGGTCGCCCGCATAGTCGCCGGTGAAGGGCCGGCCGGTGCGGTTGGCGCCCTGCATCCCCGGCGCGAGACCGACGATCAGGAGACGGGCCGTAATGTCGCCGAAAGGCGGGACCGGCGCGTTGTGCCAAAGCGGCTCCCGCGCGCGGTTCGCCTCGCGAAAGGCGACCAGGCGCGGACAGAGCGGACAGTCACGGTCGGGGATGAGAGTCGGGGTCTTAAGGCTTGACCGGGCCGCCTCACTCCTCGAAGTCGTCATCGCCCCTCGGCGCCATCGTGGTTGCGCGCTGGAGGAATTGCGGGGCGTGGTGGCGTCCCTCGCCACGCTCGCCGCGGTCGCGCGGGGCGGGGCGCTCGGACGGGTCGCGGCCAAGCTTGGACTGCAACTCGACGAGGTCGGTGAAGACGTCGGCCTGCCGGCGCAGCTCGTCGGCGATCATCGGCGGCTGGCTGGCGATGGTGGAGACCACCGTGACCCTGACACCGCGGCGCTGCACGGCCTCGACCAGCGACCGGAAGTCGCCGTCACCGGAGAACAGCACCATCTGGTCGATGTGCTCGGCGAGCTCCATGGCATCGACCGCGAGCTCGATGTCCATGTTGCCCTTGACCTTGCGGCGGCCGGAGGCGTCGATGAACTCCTTGGTCGCCTTGGTGACGACGGTGTAGCCGTTGTAATCAAGCCAGTCGATCAGCGGGCGGATCGAGGAATACTCCTGATCCTCAATGATTGCTGTGTAGTAGAACGCCCGCAGCAGCGTCCCGCGGCTCTGAAATTCCTTCAGAAGGCGCTTGTAGTCGATGTCGAAGCCGAGGGTTTTCGCCGTCGCGTAAAGATTGGCCCCGTCGATGAAGAGCGCGATCTTGTTGGTAGGGGAAGGTGACATTCAGTTTGCTCGCGTAGTGTGTTCGTGATTGATCGTTTTATTGTTGGCGCGGCGGCAGCGTGCCGCGCAGTTCAAAGTGCTGCCGAAACCCGTCGAAACCGCAAATCCGGAGAAGTCGGGGCAATCAAGGTATAGTTATGGCGGCCCTGCTTACACCCGGCGCCACTTTCCATGGCAGCCCGGGGGTCCACCCATCTCAGCCCCAATGTGGGGGTAGCAGAGCCGTTTGGCGAGGCCAAATCACAATTTGGCCTTGCGAAATCGGCCCAGCCCCTATAACTAGCCCCGATCATCCACATATTTCGTCCCACCCACAACGGAGCGACAGTCCATGGCTCGCGTCACCGTAGAAGATTGTATCGACAAGGTCGACAACCGGTTTGACCTGGTCCTGCTGGCCGCCCACCGCGCCCGCATGATTTCGTCCGGGTCACAACTAACGGTTGACCGCGATAACGACAAGAACCCTGTTGTATCTTTGCGTGAAATTGCCGACCAGACCATCTCGCCGGAGGACCTGCGCGAGGAGCTGGTGCACTCCCTGCAGAAGTTCGTCGAGGTCGACGAGCCCGAGCCGGACACGGTTCCGCTGATCGGCTCCGCCGGCGCCAGCGTCGATGCGGACGATACCGAAGTTGCCGTGGAGCGCATGACCGAAGAGGAGCTCCTGAAGGGTCTCGAAGGCCTCGCGCCGCCCGAAGAGCAGCCCGAAGAGGACGAGTAATCGTCTTACTCGCGATCGTCGACTTCTTGTGATCTTATCAAAGGCCCGAACCCGCGTTCGGGCCTTTGCTTTTGTTGGCGTTTTCGTGGTTACCATAGCGTCGCCCGTTCGCGCCGCGCCTGTCAGTGAATTGATCGGCCGCAGCCGCGATCGGAGCTTAGGATGTATACAACGGGCCACTTCCTGGTCCGTCTGAAGGCAGGACGGCATGGTGTATCGACGCCGCAGACCCACGCAGATGCTGGCCGCAACCGAATCGGTTGCCGTCGCTCCGACTGCGCCAGTGGCACGGCCGGCGAAGCCGCGCGCGCGGATGATGCGTCAATATGACCTCGTCGAGCGTGTGCGGTCCTACAATCCGAACACCAACGAAGACCTGCTGAATCGCGCCTATGTCTACGCCATGAAGGCGCATGGGTCGCAGACCCGCGCCTCCGGTGATCCCTATTTCTCGCACCCGCTCGAAGTGGCGGCGATTCTCACTGATCTGAAGCTCGACGACGCCACCATTGTCGCCGCCCTGCTGCACGACACGATCGAGGACACGGAGGCGACGCGTGCCGAGATCGACCAGATCTTCGGCCCCGAGATCGGCGCGCTGGTCGAGGGCCTGACCAAGCTGAAGCGGCTCGAGCTGGTCTCGCGCGAGGCCAAGCAGGCCGAGAACCTGCGCAAGCTGCTGCTGGCGATTGCCGACGATGTCCGCGTGCTCCTGGTCAAGCTCGCCGACCGCCTGCACAACATGCGCACGCTCGATTTCGTGCCGACGGAATCGCGCCGGCGCATCGCCGAGGAGACGCTCGACATCTACGCGCCGCTGGCCGGGCGCATGGGCATGCAGGAGATGCGCGAGGAGCTGGAGGATCTGTCTTTCCGCACCCTCGACCCCGAAGCCTATTCGGTGGTGATGCAGCGGCTCGATGCGCTCGCCGAGCGTAACCGCAATCTGATCGGCGAGATCGAGGACCAGCTCTCCAACAATCTGCGTCATCGCGGCCTGGGGGCGCGGGTCTATGGCCGCCGCAAGAAGCCGTTTTCGATCTGGACCAAGATGGAGCGCAAATCGGTCGGCTTCGAGCAGCTGTCCGACATCTTCGGCTTCCGTGTCGTGGTCAACGACATCGAGGCCTGCTATCGCGCGCTCGGCATCGTCCACACCACCTGGCCGGTCGTGCCGGGGCGGTTCAAGGACTACATCTCGACGCCGAAGCAGAACGACTACCGCTCGATCCACACCACCGTGATCGGACCCGGCAACCAGCGTGTCGAGCTGCAGATCCGCACCGAGGCGATGGACCAGATCGCCGAGCGCGGCATCGCCGCGCATGTGTTCTACAAGGAAGGCGTGGGATCGCCGACCGAATTCCTCAAGCGTGAGTCCAACGCGTTCGCCTGGCTGCGCCATACCATCGGCATTCTCTCGGAGAGCGCCAATCCCGAGGAATTCCTCGAGCACACCAAGCTCGAGCTGTTCCACGACCAGGTGTTCTGCTTCACCCCGAAGGGCAAGCTGATCGCGCTGCCGCGCCACGCCAATGTGATCGACTTCGCCTATGCCGTGCATACCGACGTCGGCAACAGCGCTGTGGGGTGCAAGATCAACGGCAAGTTCGCGCCCTTGTCCTCGGAGTTGCAGAACGGCGACGAGGTCGAGGTGCTGACCTCGGAAGCGCAGTCGGCGCCGCCCTCGGCCTGGGAGACGCTCGCGGTCACCGGCAAGGCGCGTGCCGCGATCCGCCGCGCCACGCGGACCGCCGTGCGCGATCAATATGTCGGCCTCGGCCGGCGGATCGTCGAGCGCCTGTTTGAACGTGCCAAGATCGAATACGCCGATGACAAGCTCAAGGGCGCGTTGCCGCGGCTGGCGCGCACCTCGATCGAGGACGTCATGGCGGCTGTGGGGCGCGGTGAGATCAAGGCCTCCCATGTCGCCCGCGCGATGTATCCTGACTACAAGGAAGAGCGTGTCGCGCGGTACGGCATCAAGAAGGGTGCACTTGCGGCCAAGCTCAAGGAGAAGTCGCCGGAGCCGTCGCGCAGCCCGGTTGCGATTCCCATCGGCGGCAACAATTCCGCCCTGCCGGTGAAGTTCGCCCCGAACGGCGGTGCCGTCCCGGGTGACCGCATCGTCGGCATCGTCACGCCGGGCGAGGGGATCACGATCTATCCGATCCAGTCGCCGGCGCTGAAGGATTTCGAGGAGGAACCGGAGCGCTGGCTCGACGTCCGCTGGGACATCGAGGACTCCGCGCCGCAGCGCTTCCCGGCGCGTATCAAGGTCGAAAACGTCAACGAGCCCGGCGCGCTGGCGCAGATCGCGACCGTGATCGCGGAGCATGACGGCAATATCGACAATATCAGCATGCAGCGCCGCTCGCCCGACTTCACGGAGACGACGATCGATCTCGAAGTCTACGATCTCAAGCATTTGAGCGCGATCCTGGCCCAGCTGCGCGCCAAGGCGGTCGTCGCCAAAGTCGAACGTGTTAATGGATGAAGCACGTCGTTGCCGGGCTTGACCCGGCAACCCATCTTTTCAAAGAAGATGGATGCGCGGGTCGAGCCCGCGCATGACGAGTTGGGAAACATCACTTCGCGAGTCCTGAAATGCCTGCATCTCCGCTCCGCCTCGGCGTCAATATCGACCACGTCGCCACCGTCCGTAACGCCCGCGGCGGCCGCCATCCGGATCCGGTCCGCGCCGCGCTGCTGGCGATCGAGGCCGGCGCCGACGGCATCACTGCGCATTTGCGCGAGGACCGCCGGCACATCCGCGACGAGGACATGGCGCGGCTGAAGGCGGAGATCTCCAAGCCGCTGAATTTCGAGATGGCGGCGACCGACGACATGATGCGGATCTCGCTCGCCACCAAGCCGCATGCGGTGTGCCTGGTGCCGGAGCGGCGCCAGGAGGTGACCACCGAAGGCGGGTTAGATGTGGTCGGCCAGCATAATGCGCTTGCGCCCTATATTGCGCGGCTGAACGATGCCGGCATTCGCGTTTCGCTGTTCATCGCCGCCGATCCCGCGCAGATCGCGATGGCGGCCCGCCTGCGCGCGCCCGTGATCGAGATCCACACCGGGGCCTGGTGCGATGCCGTCACCGACGGCCATACCGACAAGGCCGAGGCGGAGTGGCTGCGGATCGTGGCGGGCGTGAAACTGGCGAAGGACGCGGGCCTCGAGGTCCATGCCGGGCACGGGCTTGACTATGCGACGGCGGAGAAGATTGCCGCGCTACCCGAGATCATGGAGCTCAACATCGGCTACTACATGATCGGCGAGGCGCTGTTCGTCGGTCTTGCCGAGACGGTGCGCCGGATGCGGGCGGCGATGGATCGCGGCCGGAGCCGTGCATGATCATCGGCATCGGCTCCGACCTGATCGACATCACCCGTGTGGCCAAGGTGATCGAGCGCCATGGCGAGCGTTTCCTCGACCGCATCTTCACCGCCGCCGAACGCGCCAAGGCGGAGCGGCGCGCCAAGAACGAGAAGATGGTGGTGGCGACCTATGCCAAGCGCTTTGCCGCCAAGGAGGCGTGCTCCAAGGCGCTCGGCACCGGCATCCGGCAGGGCGTCTGGTGGCGCGACATGGGGGTGATCAATCTGCCAGGGGGCAAGCCGTCGATGCGGCTGACCGGGGGAGCGCTGGCCCGCCTCCAGGCCCTGACGCCGGAGGGGTTCGAGGCCCAGATTGATCTGTCGATCACCGATGACTGGCCGCTGGCGCAAGCGTTCGTGATCATTTCCGCCGTGCCGCTGGCTAAGCCCTGAACGACGAGTGCTTAATTTATAATTCTTGTTACAAGTCAATGGCTTGCGAGTTTTTGATGCGATCCTTGATTGCGTGGCCTGCGACAACCGTCTAAAAGTTTGCCGACGCAAATCAGGCTGGGTGAATTCGGCTTTACGCCGGAATTGGCCCTCACTATCAGAATCAGGACAATCTCCTTGGGCTGCGAGCCGGGTGGGCCGTTCGCGGAGGGAGAGCGTTCTGTGATCGCCGGCCGGAATTGAGAGAGCAATGAGCGTGACTTCAGGAACGAAAACTGAGAGCGGCGTCGGCGAAACGGTCCGGGTCGTGATCCATGCTCTCCTGATCGCGCTGGTGATCCGCACCTTCCTGTTTCAGCCGTTCAACATCCCGTCCGGCTCGATGAAGGCGACGCTGCTGGTCGGCGATTATCTGTTCGTCTCGAAATATTCCTACGGCTACAGCCACTATTCGATCCCGTTCTCGCCGCCGCTGTTCTCGGGACGGATCTGGGGCTCGGATCCGAACCGTGGTGACATCGTCGTGTTCCGTCTGCCGAAGGACGACAGCACCGACTACATCAAGCGCGTGATCGGACTGCCCGGCGACCACATCCAGATGAAGGACGGTCTGCTCTACATCAACGATACCCCGGTCGAGCGCCAACGCATGAGCGAATATGTCGGCGAGGATCCGTGCGGCTCCGAAGGCGGCGGCATCTCGCGGGTGAAGCGCTGGAAGGAGACGCTGCCGAACGGCGTCTCCTACGAGACGCTCGACTGCGCCGACAACGGCTACATGGACAACACCAACGTCTATACGGTGCCGCCCGGCCACTTCTTCATGATGGGCGACAACCGCGATAACTCGACTGACAGCCGCTTCCTCGGCCAGGTCGGCTATGTGCCCGCGGAAAACCTGATCGGCCGCGCCCAGATGATCTTCTTCTCGATCGGCGAGGGCGAGCATGCCTGGATGTTCTGGCGCTGGCCGTGGTCGGTGCGCTGGAATCGCTTCTTCAAAATCGTCCGATGAAAGACGAAGCCAAGGACGTCGCGACCCAATCGATCGAGGCGCAAGCCGCCCCTGACGGCGAAGCTGCAACCAAGACGCTTGCGAACAAGACTCCCGAGGGCAAGGCACCTGAAAGCAAGGTGCCCGCGAAGAAGAAGCGGACGCGGAGCAGCAAGGCCAAGGACAAGGCCAAGGCGGCGGCCGACGCCAACGCGGCGCTCGAGGCCCGCATCGGCCACCACTTCGCTGATCCGAACCTCTTGATGCAGGCGATCACGCATGTCTCGGCGCTGAAGTCCGGGCGCAAGCGCGGTGACAGCTATCAGCGGCTGGAGTTCCTCGGCGACCACGTGCTCGGGCTCGTCGTCTCCGACATGCTCTATCATGCCTTCCCGAATGCCGATGAAGGCGAGTTGTCCAAGCGGCTTGCCGAACTCGTGCGCAAGGAGAGCTGCGCCGACGTTGCCAAGTCGCTCGGCCTGCTCGACGACATCAAGCTCGGCTCGGTCGGCTCCAGCGCCGATGCCCGCCTGCGAAAATCCATCCTCGGTGACATCTGCGAGGCCGTGATCGGCGCGATCTTCCTCGACGGCGGCCATGCGGCGGCGGACGAATTCGTCAAGCGCAACTGGACCGAGCGCATGCACAAGCCGCGGCGCCCGTTGCGCGATCCCAAGACCGTGCTGCAGGAATGGGCGCAGGGCAAGGGATTGCCGACGCCCGTTTATCGCGAGGTCGAGCGGACCGGCCCGCATCACGATCCGCAGTTCCGCGTCGCCGTCGACCTGCCGGGACTGGCGCCGGCCGAAGGCATCGGCGGCAGCAAGCGCGCGGCGGAGAAAGTAGCAGCTTCAGTGATGATCGAACGTGAAGGCGTTGGCGGTGGCAATGACGGCTGAAACAAGCGGCGGGACGCCCACGGCGACGCGCTGCGGCTTCGTCGCGTTGATCGGCGCGCCGAATGTCGGCAAGTCCACGCTGGTCAATGCGCTGGTCGGGGCCAAGGTCACGATCGTCTCGCGCAAGGTCCAGACCACGCGCGCGCTGATCCGCGGCATCGTGATCGAGAACAACGCACAGATCATTCTGGTCGACACGCCCGGCATCTTCCTGCCCAAGCGGCGGCTCGACCGCGCCATGGTGTCGACCGCCTGGAGCGGGGCGCATGATGCCGATCTCGTCTGCGTGCTGCTCGATGCCAAGACCGGCATCGACGAGGAGGCCGAGGCGATCCTCGCCAAGGCCGCCAGCGTCAATCACGACAAGATCCTTGTCATCAACAAGGTCGATCTGGTCCAGCGCGAGAAGCTCTTGGCGCTGGCGCAGGCCGCCAACGAGCGCACGAAGTTTGTCAGAACCTTCATGATCGCGGCGATCTCGGGCGATGGTGTCGACGACGTCCGCAGCACGCTTGCCGAGATGGTGCCGCCGGGCCCGTATCTTTACCCCGAGGACCAGATGTCGGACGCGCCGATGCGGCAACTGGCGGCCGAGATCACGCGCGAGAAGATCTATCAGAAGCTGCACCAGGAATTGCCCTACCAGTCGACGGTCGAGACCGACAAATGGGAGGAGCGCAAGGACAAGTCGGTGCGCATCGAGCAGACGATCTTCGTGGAGCGCGAAAGCCAGCGCAAGATCGTGCTCGGCAAGGGCGGCGCCACCATCAAGTCGATCGGCGCGGACTCTCGCAAGGAACTGATGCAGATCCTGGACGTGCCGGTCCATCTGTTCCTGTTCGTCAAGGTGCGCGAGAACTGGGGTGACGACCCCGATCGCTACCGCGAGATGGGCCTGGAATTCCCCAAAGAATAAGCAAGAACAGATCGGTATTTTATGAGCGTGCCCCGCAACGTCCAGCGTTTCGAAGCGCTGCTCTATGCCTCGCTGATGCTCGACTCGCTGTCGGTGGCGGTGCAGGATCGCACGCCCTCCATCGAGATGACCGAGCAGATGATCATGACGGCGACGCTGCTCGCCGGCGGGATGATCCTGCTGCTGGTCTATTTCGTCTGGCTGGCTGCGCGCTGGCGCAAGAACTGGCCGCGCTGGGTGCTGGCAGCGGCGCTGGTGCTGTCGGCGATCTCACTCGCTCAGATCCTCGGCGAGCGGGGCCTGGAGCTCGACAGCGCCATCGAGATCGTCTCCTGCGTGCTGACGGCATTCGGGCTGTATTTCTCCTTCACCGGCGATGCGAGGGGCTGGTTCAACGCCTAGATTTCGAGAGGTTCCCTAGGGTGGGCAAAGGCGCGCCCTTGCGCCGCGCCCACCACCTCTCTCGATCACGAAAAATGCGTGGGCACGCTTCGCTTTGCCGACCCTACGACAGCTCGAAATGCGATAAGCTTCATCCCCATGGAATGGACCGACGAAGGCATCGTGCTGGGTGTGCGGCGGCATGGCGAATCCAGCGCCATCGTCGAACTCTTGACGCGTCAGCACGGCCGGCATCTCGGCCTGGTGCGCGGCGGCGCCAGCTCGCGGCTGCGGCCGCTCTTGCAGCCCGGCAACAGCGTCAGCGCGGTGTGGCGGGCGCGGCTCGACGAGCATCTCGGCACCTACGCGATCGAGGGATTGAAGCTGCGCGCCGCTACGCTGCTGGCATCCTCCCATGGTGTCTATGGCATCACCCACCTGGCCTCGATTGCGCGGCTGCTGCCCGAGCGCGATCCGCACGAGGACATCTTTGCGCTGCTCGAGCATTCGCTCGACGATTTCGACGACGTCGGCAGCGCGGCCGTGCATCTCATCCATTTCGAGCTGGCCATGCTCTCCGAGCTCGGCTTCGGGCTGGCACTCGAAAACTGCGCGGTGACCGGGGAGACCACGGATCTGATCTACGTCTCGCCGAAATCCGGCGGCGCGGTGTCGCGCGGCGCGGGCGAGCCGTGGCGCGACCGGCTGTTGCGGCTGCCGCCCTTCCTGCGCCATGGCGAAGCCGCTGACGACCTCACCGACGAGGATCTCCAGGACGGCTTTCGGCTGACCGGCCTGTTTCTGCTGCGCCATGTGCTGGAGCCGCGCGGGCAGGGCCATTCCGATGCGCGCGCCGGCTTCATCAACGCCCTGACGCGGCAGCAGGCCAAGGCGGCGCTGCCGGCGCCATGAGCGGATCGCGCTCCTGCAATACCTGGTGACATGGGGTTTCCTGGAACAAAATGGGGGCTTCCGCGTTGGGCGGGCTGGTTCCACAACGGGGGACAGCCCAGATGTTGATCAAGGGTTTTGCGCTGACGGCGGCGCTGCTTGCTTTTGCGCCCGATGCAATGGCCGGCGAACCGCAACCTGGCGTGTTTCGGCGCGCCTCCTGCACCCTTGTCCGGTACTATGTGGCGAAATATTCCGCTGCGGCGGCAGAGACATGGGCGCGGTCCCATGGCGCAACCGATGCCGAGATCGAGGCGGCCCGCCGCTGTGTCACCAATATGCCGGCGATACCCCCGGCCAGCGTCCAGCCGACCGTGACGGCGGGTTGGGGAGGGTAGGAGCAGCCCACAGGGAACCACTCCCTCCTTGCCCGATTCGCTTCCACGGTTTAACCGGGCGGCATGGGAAAACGAATCGTTCCACCGGAAGAACCGGCCGAAATTCACGAGGTCCGGCTGCAGGAAGCGCTGGAAGAGCGCTACCTCGCCTATGCGCTCTCCACCATCATGCATCGCGCGCTGCCCGATGCGCGCGACGGCCTGAAGCCCGTCCACCGCCGCATCCTCTACGGCATGCGCCTGCTCAGGCTGGACCCGGGCACGGCTTTCAAAAAATCCGCCAAGATCGTCGGCGACGTGATGGGCTCGTTCCATCCGCATGGCGACCAGGCCATCTACGACGCCATGGTGCGTCTGGCGCAGGATTTCTCCTCGCGCTACCCGCTGGTCGACGGCCAGGGCAATTTCGGCAATATCGACGGCGATAACCCCGCCGCCTACCGCTACACCGAAGCGCGCATGACCGATGTCGCGCGGCTTTTGCTCGACGGCATCGACGAGGACGGCGTCGAGTTCCGCGCCAATTACGACGGCCAATCGAAGGAGCCGATCGTGCTGCCCGGCGGCTTCCCGAACCTGCTCGCCAACGGCGCGCAGGGCATCGCGGTCGGCATGGCGACCTCGATCCCGCCGCACAATGCCGCCGAACTCTGTGACGCCGCGCTGCACCTGATCGAGAAGCCCGACGCGAAATCCAAGGCGCTGCTGAAGTGGGTCAAGGGCCCGGATTTCCCGACCGGCGGCATCTGCGTCGATTCCAAGCAGGCGATCGCTGAAGCCTACACCACCGGCCGCGGCTCGTTCCGTGTCCGCGCCAGGTGGCAGCAGGAAGAGGGCGCTCGTGGCACCTGGGTCGTCGTCGTCACCGAGATTCCCTTCCTGGTGCAGAAGTCGCGCCTGATCGAGAAGATCGCCGAGTTGCTCGACCAGAAGAAGCTGCCGCTGGTCGGCGACATCAGGGACGAGTCGGCCGAAGACGTCCGCATCGTGATCGAGCCGAAGTCGAAGAACGTCGATCCGGCGCTCATGATGGAATCGCTGTTCCGGCTGACCGAGCTCGAAAACAAGATTCCACTGAACCTCAACGTGCTGATCAAGGGCCGCATCCCCAAGGTCGTCGGGCTCGCGGAAGCCTTGCGCGAATGGCTCGACCATCTGCGCGATGTGCTGATCCGGCGCAGCAGCTATCGCAAGGCGCAGATCGAGCACCGGCTCGAAGTCCTCGGCGGTCATCTGGTCGCTTATCTGAACCTCGACAAGGTGATCAAGATCATCCGCACCGAGGACGAGCCGAAGCCGGCCCTGATCAAGGCGTTCAAGCTCACCGAGATCCAGGCGGAAGCCATCCTCAACATGCGTCTGCGCAATCTGCGCCGGCTCGAGGAGATGGAAATCCGCAACGAGGACCGGGATCTCCGCAAGGAGCTGAAAGGGATCGAGAGCCTGCTGGCGTCCGAAGCCGAGCAGTGGAAGAAGGTCGGCGAGCAGGTCGGCAAGGTCCGCGACATGTTCGGCCCGAAGACGCCGCTCGGCAAGCGCCGCACCACCTTCGCCGATGCGCCCGAGCACGATCTCGCCGCGATGGAGGAAGCCCTCGTCGAGCGCGAGCCGGTGACCGTGGTCGTCTCCGACAAGGGCTGGATCCGCACCATGAAGGGCCATGTCGAGGATCTTTCCGGCTTGGCCTTCAAGCAGGACGACAAGCTCGGCTTCGCCTTCTTCGCCGAGACGACCTCGAAGCTCTTGCTGTTCGCCACCAACGGCAAGTTCTATTCGCTCGACGTTGCGAAGCTGCCGGGCGGTCGTGGCCACGGCGAGCCGATCCGCCTGTTCATCGACCTCGAGCAGGAGGCGGCGCCCGTCGCGCTGTTCGTGCACAAGGGGGGCCGCAAATTCCTGGTGGCGAGCCACGAGGGCCAGGGCTTCGTCGTCAACGAGGATGATTGCGTCGGCACCACCAAGAAGGGCAAGCAGGTCCTCAACGTCGACATGCCAAACGAGGCGCGCGCGATCACCGAGGTGCTTGGCGACACCGTCGCTGTCATCGGCGAGAACCGCAAGATGCTGATCTTCCCGCTCGAGCAGGTGCCGGAGATGGCGCGCGGCCGCGGCGTGCGCTTGCAGAAGTACAAGGACGGCGGCCTGTCCGACGTCGCTGTGTTCGACGCCAAGGCCGGCCTGACCTGGAAGGACTCCGCGGGGCGCGAATTCTCGGCGAGCATGAAGGAACTCGCCGAATGGCAAGGCACCCGCGCCGACGCCGGCCGGCTGCCGCCGAAGGGTTTTCCGAAGTCGAACAAGTTCGGCAAGGTGATCGGGTAGGCGTGGCTCTCGTTCCTGATATGCAGCAATGCTCCTCCATTGCTGCATCGGTCTGCGCGGTCTGATACCGTCCGTCATGCCGGTTTTTGGGAACGTTGAGAAGTAACGCGATGTACAATGTCATTGTTGTCGGCGGTGGCTCCGCCGGCGCCGCGGTTGCAGCAAGGCTCTCCGAGGATCCGGCACGACGCGTCCTGCTGCTCGAAGCGGGGCTCGACTGGCGCGCCGACGAGGCGCCCTGGGAAGTCAGGACGCCGAACCCGATCCCGATCATCCACCAGCGCGAATATCAGGAGAAGTGGCAATGGCCCGATCTGCTGACGCGCCGCGTCGCCGGGCAGGAGCCGCGTTTCTATTGGCGCGGCAAGGGGCTGGGCGGCTCCTCGATGATGAACGGCCAGATCGCCATCCGCGGGGTTGCCGATGCCTTCGACGAGTGGGCGGCCAATGGCTGCACCGGCTGGTCGGCCCGGGAGGTGATGCCGCTGTTCTCCGTGATCGAGGACGATCTGGAGTTCGGCGACACCTCAGGCCATGGTCGCGGCGGACCGTTGCCGGTCTATCGCGCACCACCGGAGAAATGGGGCCCGATCGATCGCGGCTTGCGCGATGCGGCGCTCGCGAGCGGCTATCCCTGGTGCGCCGATCTCAACGGCCCTGACGGCGAGGGCGTCGCCTGCTATCCCATCAACAGCCGCGACAGCCGCCGTATCACCACCAATGAGGGTTATCTGGAGCCCGCGCGTGGCCGCGCCAATCTGGAGATCCGCGGGCGTGCGCTGGTCGATCGCGTCCTGATCAGCGACAACAGGGCGACCGGCCTTCGCGTCCACATCGAGGGGCAGGGCACCCACGAGATCAGCGCGCGCCAGATCGTGCTCTGCGCCGGCGCGATCCACAGCCCGGCGATCCTGCTGCGCTCGGGCATCGGGCCTGCGGAAGAGCTGAAGGCGATGGGCATCGGGGTCGAACGCGATCTGCCTGTGGGCAAGCATTTCTTCGATCATCCACTGTTTCGCGCCACGATCCAGCTCCAAGAGGATCTGCGGCCGACTGATCCGGACACCCGCCACACCAATTGCTGCGTGACCTATTCCTCAGGCCTCGCCAATGGCGGCAAGCGCGACATGATCCTGATCGCGTTCAATCATCGCGGCATCGGCATGCCCGGAGCGATCGGCGCCGGTCTGTTCAACGCCTATTCGCGCGGCACGCTCAAGCTGGCCTCGACCGATCCGTCGATCGATCCCATCGTCGAGGAAAACATGCTGGCCGATCCCCGCGATATGCTGCGCATGATGGATGCGGTGAAGCGGCTCGCAGCGATCACCTCGCAGCCGGCGCTGTCAGGCATCGCCGACTGGATCAGGCTCGCCGACACCGACCTGACATTGCCGCAGGCAGCAAGCCTGCCGGATCACGAGCTCGATGCATTGTTGCGGCGTGAAACCGGCGACATCCAGCATGCTGCCGGCAGCTGCCGCATGAGCGGCGTCAATGATACCGACGGCGTCGTCAATCCTGATGGCAGCGTGAAGGGCATCTCGGGCCTGCGCGTCGCCGACGCCTCGATCATGCCGTCCGACTGCCGCGCCAATACGCACTTGACGACGGTGGTGATCGGGGAAGCGATCGCGCGGATGATGATGAGGTAGTGCTGCGGGCCTCGTGTGCGCTGGTCCTCGCGGCTATCTCGGCATTGCGAGCGCAGCGAAGCAGTCCAGAATCCCTCTGAAAAAAGGCCCTGGATTGCTTCGCTGCGCTCGCAATGGCGGAGCAAGCGGAGAGGCCATCGCTCTCCAATCTAAATTCCAAACAACAGACGCACCTTTGCCTTCTCGCGGCGAGTTGCAACGTCCATCGCGCCCGAAGGGCTTGACAGAAGGGCCTCCCGATCGCGGCTGCTTTGCCCGACCGGCGCATCATCCGTCACATGTATTGTCTCGTACTTTGGAGAAATCGTTCTTTTTCGCCCGGTGCGTAACCCTGGGAGGCGCCATAATAAGGTTCATTGAATTGATTGTACGGCGCGGCCCGGCGGTGGACCGGCGGCTCAGGCGGCGTGTATGTTTGGTGAGAATTGCGCCGCTTCTTCCCTCCGGCCGTCGCACCGGCGTAATATGGGTTGAGGACGCACATCTGACCGTTGGCCGACGCCCTGCATTGGTCCATCGTCGTATAGGTGCACCGATAGTATGGACTGATTCCGCGAGAGACGACGTTCAAGCAAACGGGAAAAGCCGGATCGAATCTTTGGGCCCGGGCGTGCCCCGCTGTCAAGGCGATAGCCACGGTCAAAATCGTCAAAGCCCATTTGCACATTGGAGCGTCCTCCAAGTCGGTACTCCAAGTCGGTACTCCAAGTCGGGTTCAACACACCGGTCGCACTCCCAACGTCGGCAGTATTGATCCACGTCAACGCTCGCGGAATTCCGCTTTAGATCACCCCCACCATCCGTAACGCCACGCCGGCGGCGCAGCTCCCGGCCAGCACCGTCAGCATGCCGAGCTTGAAGCGGAAGATCGCGGTCGCGGCTGCGATCGACAGCACGAGCGCCGGCAGATCGACGCTCGTCAATACCGGCCTGTCGAAATCCAGCGGGAAGGCGTGCACCGGCACGGTCTCGCGGAACAGCGTGTGCAGCGCGAACCAGATCGACAGATTGAGGATCACGCCGACGACGGCGGCGGTGATCGCGCTCAAGGCACCGGCAAGCCCTGTATTGCCGCGCAGCCGTTCGATGTAGGGAGCGCCGACGAAGATCCAGAGGAAGCAGGGCGTGAACGTGACCCAGGTGGCGAGCAAGCCGCCGAGGGTTGCCGCCAGCATCGGCGACAGCCCGCTGGGATCGCGATAGGCCGCCATGAAGCCGACGAACTGGAGCACCATGATGAGCGGGCCCGGCGTGGTCTCGGCCATGCCGAGGCCATCGAGCATCTCGTGCGGCTTCAGCCAGTGATAATGCTCAACCGCCTGCTGGGCGACATAGGCCAGCACGGCATAGGCGCCGCCGAAGGTGACCAGCGCCATCTTCGAGAAGAACAGCGCGATCTGGCTGAATACGCTGGCCTGGCCGAGCGCCAGCAGCAGAATGATTACCGGAACGAGCCACAGGCACAGCCAGAGCGCGGCGGTGCGGATCGCACGCGCGGTGTCGGGACGCACATGTTCGGGCACGGCTTCGCCGAGCATGCTGTCGATTGCTGCGTTGCTGCCGCCATGGCCATGACCCGCGGGCGCGAACTCGGTGCGGCCGGCGCGGGCGCCGGCATAGCCGATCAGGCCGGCGGCGATGATGATGACAGGGAACGGCACCGCGAAGAAAAAGATCGCAACGAAGGCGATCGCGGCCAGCGCGATCATGATGCGATTCTTCAACGCACGCTTGCCGACGCGAAACACGGCCTCGACGACGATGGCGAGCACGGCGGCCTTCAGGCCGAAGAACAGCGCCTCGACGAAGCTGACATTGCCGTAGGCCGCATAGATATAGCTGAGGCCCATGATGGCGATGATGCCGGGCAGGATGAACAGCCCGCCCGCCATCAGCCCGCCCGCGGTGCGATGCATCAGCCAGCCGACATAGGTAGCGAGTTGTTGCGCCTCGGGTCCCGGCAGCAGCATGCAGTAGTTCAGCGCATGCAGGAAGCGGCCTTCGGATATCCACTTCTTCTCCTCGACCAGGATGCGGTGCATCACGGCGATCTGGCCCGCAGGCCCGCCGAAGCTCAACGACGCGACACGGAGCCAGACACGAAAGGCTTCACCGAAGCTGATGCCGTGACCGGCATCAGCTCCTGCTTGAACGTTACGAGTGTCCATTACGCCTTCACCTTGTTGGTCGGCCAGTTGTGGGTCTCGGCCGTGGCGTCGCGGCACCAGCGATAGAAGGCGTCGTAGAGCAGCATGCCGGCCTCGAGCTGTTCGAGGTCGTCGTCGTACATGCGCGACAGCCCGAGCGAGGCTGCGAGCAGGCCTGGGGCCTCCGGGGCCAGATCGGGCCGCGCCGTATCGGCGCCGCGCACCAAAGTCGCGAGCCGCAGCAGCGCCGGCGTGGCAATGCCGAACTCCTCGATCATCACGTCGAAGGTGCAGAGTTCACCGCGGTGGCTCCAGAACACGTTCTCGATGTCGAAGGGCGCAGCCTTGAAGCGCTCGCCGACCGCGACCACTTCGGGCGGCGCGACAAACAAGAACACCGCGGCGGGATCGACGAAGCGGCGGATCAGCCAGGGGCAGGCGATGCGGTCGATCTTGGGCCGGGCGCGCGTCACCCAGACCGTGCGCCCCTTGGCATCGCGTGGGGGCAGCTTGCGGGTGTCGAGCAGCGGCAGATTTGCTGCTTTCCAGCCCTCGAAACCGCCCTCGAGCGTTTCGGCCTCGGCGCCGAGCTGGCGCAGCCACGCCGCGGTGCCCTGCGCGAGCTTTTCTCCACGCAGGCAGGAGACGACGGTGCGGCGGCCGGCAAATTGCCCGCCCCATTCCGCAACCGTCTCGTGGCTGAGTTTGATCGAGCCGGGGATCAGCCGCCGGTCGGCGGCAAAATCGTCCTCGGTGCGGACATCGATCAGGACAGGAGCATTGGCCGTGCCGATCAGGCGCGCCAATTTATCTGAAGATATCGTCGTGAATGTAGGCATGTTGATGCGTCCTCGTGGGAACTGAACGGGACGCGATACTTGGGCATGTCGCCTCGTGGGGAGATCGCTCAAATCCCCATGCCGTGATTACAGCGAAACCACGCCGACCTGTCAATCGCCTGATACCATGGCATTGTACGCAAGAATGATATTCGCTCACGCCTGGAGTGCGTGGAAGCGGAATTCTGCGGCGGGGCCGGGGTTGATCCTCGGTCGCAAAGAGAAGGCTGCAGGAAGGACCAGGATGACCCGCAAATTCAAGCTCGCTCTCGCTATGGCCGCACTCGCGCTGTCCGCCCAGGCTGCGTTCGCGCAGAAGCCGGGCGTCGAAAGGCTTTACATCATGAATTGCGGGGAGGGCGTTGCCGGCGATATCGGGCGCTGGTCACCGGGGGTAAACGAAGGCAAGCCGATGGATTTCGTCGACACCTGCTATCTCATCAAGCACAGCCAGGGCTGGTTCCTGTGGGACACCGGGATTGCCGACGCCGTCGCGGCGATGCCAAACGGCCTTGTGCCGGCCGATCCCAAGGCCGTCACCTGGCGACGCCCGAAGACGCTGGCTTCGCAGCTCGAGCAGATCGGCGTGAAGCCCGCCGACGTCAAGGTGATGGGCGTCTCGCACACGCACCCCGATCACATCGGCAATGTCGAGATGTTCCCGCAGGCGAGGCTCTACGTGCAGAAAGTCGAGTATGACTGGCCCGGCGCCAACAACGAGCCGCGCTTCAAGCCCTCACATCCCGTCGAGCTGCTCGCCGGTGACAAGGACGTGTTCGGCGACGGCAGCATCACCATTCTCTCGACGCCCGGCCACACGCCGGGGCACCAATCGCTGATGGTGCGGCTGCCGAAGACCGGCGTGGTGGTGCTCTCAGGCGATGCCGTTCACTTCAAGGACAATTGGGACAACCGCCGCGTTCCCAGCATGAACGCGAACAAGGACCAGAGCGCGGCCTCGATGCAGAAGATTGCCGACACGCTCGACAAGGAAAAGGCGCAGCTCTGGATCAACCACGACAAGGCCCAGCGCGACACCCAGAAGATGTCGCCGGAGTTTTACAACTGAAACAGGATCAGCTTTTCGGTGCGGTGACCGGCGGCGGGCTTGCGTCCGGCGTCTTCTTCGGCTTCAGCGTCCCGGCATAGAACGAGACCAGCCACACCAGGAGCAAAGCCAGCAGATAGACGCCCCAGGCCTGCGGCGGCGTCATGGCCCAGCGGATCAGGCCTTTGAGGGTGCGGGGCGGGCTCTTGTCGTCGGTCATGCCAGCGCTTGTGCGCGAAAGCGGCGGCACGGTCAATCCGGCCGCTTCTCTGCGCGGATCAGGAACAGCGCGGCCAGCGCTGACAGGCTGAGCGCGGATGAGACCATCAGCACCTTGGCCCCCATCATGTCGATCAGCAGGCCAAAGGCCAGCGGCGCGATCGCCTGCGCCATCCGCGCCGGCGCGCCGATGATGCCGAGGCGGTAGCCGAAATCCTTCGGGCCGAAGATCGCCAGCGGCAGCGTTCCGCGCGCGATCGTCAAGATGCCGTTGCCGGAGCCGTGCAGCAGCGCAAAGGCGCTCGCGGCCGGTGCGCCGAAGATGGCGACGACGGCCGCGCCAATCGGGTGGGTGACGCAGGCCAGGCGGGTCGACCACAATGGATGGAAGCGGGAGAGGACGCTGGCTTCGAGAATGCGCGCGACCACCTGGGCCGGCCCGATCAACGCGCCGGCCGCGATCGCCTCGACATGGCTCGCACCGGTCGCCTCCAGGATGCGCGGAAAGTGCACGGCCATGGCGCCGGTGACGGTCCAGACCGCGGCAAAGACGAAGGCGAACAGGACCATGGTGCGGTCGAGCGGGACGTGCGGTTTCTCCGCCGTTGCCGCGGCCTGCCTGGCGCCCTTGATCGAAGGCAGCATGAAGAAATTGAGGGGCAAGCCGATCAGGACGTTGGCGGCAGCCCAGGCGAAGCAGGTCTCGCGCCAGCCGATATGGGCCAATCCCCAGGCGGTGAGCGGCCAGCCCACGGTCGAGGCGAATCCGGCCATCAAGGTGATGCCGGTGATCGAGCCGCGTGCTTCCGTGCCATAGATGCGGCCGAGCGCCGCGAACGCGGCATCGTAAAGCCCCATCGCCATGCCGATGCCGAGCACGAACCAGGCGAAGGTCATCACCGCCACCGACTGGGAGAAGCCGAGCAGGACGAGGCCGGCGGCAATGGTCAGGTTCGAGGCGGACAACACCTGTCGCCCGCCGACGAGGTCGATCTGTCGCCCGATGCGGGGGCCCAGCATCGCGGAGATCACGAGCGAGGCTGAGAACGCGCCAAAAATCCAGTTGCTGGAGATGCCGAGGTCGTGCGCCATGGGATCGGCGAGCAGGGCCGGCAGATAATAGCTGGAAGCCCAGGCCAGGGTCTGCGTGGTGCCGAGCGCGAGGATGATCGGAAGCTGGCGCTGGCTCATGTCGTCGAATTTCTGGCCTTTGGTGTCATCTTCAGCATTTGCGACCCGAGGCGAGAGCGCGTCAACAGCGTTGGCGGCATATTCGACCTGCTGGCCGTGCGAGCCTTGGTTGCGGCCTTTCGTTCGTCACGAATGCACGCCATAATGGCGTATGCAACTCACCTCCCGCCTTGCGTTGATGAACTGGGTGGCCGGCCAGGGGCTCACCGGCCTTCCCGAACCCGAACTCTTGCGCGGCTTCTGCGAGCGCTGCCGCGCTGAAGGACTGGAACTTTCGCGCGGCCTCGTCGTCATCGACACCTTGCATCCGATCTACGAGGGCCGTGCCTTCCGCTGGAGCGACACGCCGAGCAACGAGAGCAACGTCATCGAATACGGCTCGACGGCGGATGGCGACGCGGCCAAGAACTGGCGCCGCTCGGTGTTCTATCATCTGCTCGAGCATGGCCACGACGAGATGGTGATCGATCTTGCCGACGCGCCCTCGCTCGATTTCGCGCAGATCGGCGAGCTCGCCGAACACGGTCACCGCCATTTCCTGGCCTTCGTGCACCGCTTCGGCGAGACCGGAGCGCTCGGGCAGATGGACTGCCTCTACTCCTACTGGACGACGCGGCGGGACGAAGGTTTTAGCGAAGCCGAGCTCGCCGCGCTGCGCGATCTCGTGCCGGTGCTGGGACTTGCGATCAAATCGGCGCAGCAGGTCGACATCGTGCGGACGCTGGGGCGGGTCTATCTCGGGCGCGATGCCTCCGAGCAGGTCCTGCGCGGGCGGATATCGCGCGGCGTCACCGAGCGCATCAATGCCGTGCTCTGGTATTCGGATTTGCGCGGCTCGACCGGGATCAGCGAGAGCATCGCCCCTGACGAGATCATCCCGTTCCTCAACGACTACGCCCAGGCCGTGATCGACGCGATCCACGAGGCAGGTGGCGACGTGCTGAAGCTGATCGGCGACGGCGTGCTGGCGATGTTCTGGGGCGAGGACATGGCCGATGCGCGGCGGGCCGCGCTGCGGGCCGAGCACCTGTTTCGCCAGAACATCGCGGCGCTGAATGCGCGCCGGGCGGCGGAGGGCCGCCCGACCACGTCGGCCTATATCGGCCTGCATGTCGGCGAGGTCTTTTACGGCAATATCGGCAGCGAGGACCGGCTCGATTTCACCGTGGTGGGGCCGACCGTGAACGAGGTTAGCCGCATCGCCTCGATGAGCCGCTCGGTCGATCGGGAGCTGCTGGCGTCAGCCGAGTTCTACAAGGGCCTGGATGCCGCCGGCCGCCGCTACCTCGTTTCCACCGGCCGCTATGCGCTGCGCGGCATCGGCCGCGCGCAGGATCTCTACACGCTCGACCCTGAAGTCGATGCGAGCGAGCCGGTGACCGGCAGCTATGAGCGGTATCTGGCGAACTAGCTCGGCTGCTTCCGCATCTCCGTCATTGCGAAGAGCCCTTGCGACGAAGCAATCCAGACTGCCCCGCCGAGAGATACTGGATTGCTTCGCTCGCAATGACGTTGCGCCTAACAGCGCACTGCTGCTTCGTCGCCCACCATCGCCGGCTGCCGGTCGAGCGTCACCGCCGGCGAAAGCCAGATCACCAGCGCCTGCACGCCGAACACGGCTGCCGCAACAAAGAGGCACGCTTCCGCGCTCCAGAGGCCGCCGACGATCGCGCCGAGCACTGATCCGAGCGGGCGGGCGCCGTAGCTCATGATGTTGATGGCGGAGACGCGCCCGAGCAGGCGCGGCGGCGTCACCGACTGGCGCAAGGTCGTGGTCGAGATCACCCAGAGGATCGGTCCGACGCCGAGCAGGAAGAAGCTCAAGGCCGCAAGCCAGGGCGAGGGCACCGGCACCGTCAGCGCCATCACCACAGCGGCAATAAAACCGGTGATCGGGCCGAGGCCGACCACGGTGCCGAAGGCGATGCGCTTCATCACGCGCGTGGCGAACAGCGCCCCGATCACCATGCCGACGCCGTACATCGTCAGCACCGTGCCGACGCCGGCCGCGGTCAGGCCAAGATGGCGCACCGCATAGGGCACGAACACCGCGATCTGCAGAAACCAGCCGGTGTTGAAGATGAATTGGGTGATGAACACCGGCCGCAGCAGCGGATGGTGGAAGACAAAACCGGCGCCCTCGCGAATGTCCTGGAACGGATGGCGTCGTGGCACCGGTGCACGCGCGGGCTCGTAGAGGCCGGAGAGCAGCATCACGGCGATCGCTGACAGCGCCGCGGCGAAGCCGAAGGCCGGGCTCGCGCCCCACCAGCCGACCAGCGCGCCGCCGAGCGCGGGCCCGCTGGCAAAGGCGATGGTGCGCGCAAGCTCGATGCGGGCATTCGCGGCCGACAGCAACTCGGCGCTCACCAGCGAGGGCACCAGCGCCGGCGCGGCGACGCTGTAGACGACGGTGCCACAGACGGCGGCAAAGCCGAGCAGCGCCAGCAGCGGCAGGTTGAGCGCGCCGAGCCAGAGCAGCAGCACGATCGCCGCCAGCGCCACCGCCCGCAGCGCCTCGGCACCTGCCATCAGCGCGCGGCGGGAGATGCGGTCGGCCAGCAGGCCGGCGGGAATCGCGAACAGCACGAAGGGCAAAGTGAGCGCGGTCTGGAGCACGCCGGTCTGGCCCTCGGCAACGCCCAGCGTCAGCACGGCGACGATGGGGGCGGCGGCCAGCGCGATCTGCTCGGCCGATTGCGCCGTGAGGTTGGACCAAGCGAGGCGGTTGAAGGTGTCGGGAAGCCGAGGGGCATTTGACATGGCGCATTTCCTGCAAACTCGTGATGCTGCCAGTATTCGCTTCCGGGAACGGTCAATCCCACCCGCTTCCCGACAGGAGCGGGCAAAGCCCGGGCGGGCAGTGGGAACCAATGGGCCTAGATGCAGTTGCAAATGAGTTGCAATAAGAATCGACTCCGGTATTCTGACCGCATGGATGCCCGATCGCCCGATCTGACCCAGGACCTGACCCAAGATGCCGCCGGCTGGCGCACCGACGCGCCGGCCACCAAGAGCCTCGCTGAGGTGAATGCCACCGTCGCCATCCCCGCGGCCGGGGCATGGTGGCGGCGATTGCTCGCCTTTGTCGGCCCGGGCTACATGGTCTCGGTCGGCTACATGGACCCCGGCAATTGGGCGACCGACCTCGCCGGTGGGTCAAGGTTCGGCTACACGCTGCTCTCGGTCATCCTGCTCTCGAACCTGATGGCGATCCTGCTGCAGTCGCTGGCGGCACGGCTCGGTATCGTCACCGACCGTGATCTGGCGCAGGCCTGCCGCGCCACCTATTCGCCGGCGGTGAACTTCTTGCTCTGGCTCGCCTGTGAAGCGGCGATCATCGCCTGCGATCTTGCCGAGGTGATCGGCACCGCGATCGCGCTGAAACTTCTGTTCGGCATTCCCCTGGTCGGCGGCGCGCTGATCGCAGCCCTCGACGCGTTCCTGCTGCTGGTCCTGATGAACCGTGGCTTCCGCTTCCTCGAAGCCTTCGTGATGGCGCTGCTTGCGGTGATCGCGGTCTGCTTCGCGGTTCAGATCGTCGCTGCGGCGCCGCCGGTTGCCGAGGTGCTGCGCGGCTTTGCGCCGAAGCGGGAGATCTTCACCAATCCCGAGATGCTCTACATCGCGATCGGCATCATCGGCGCGACCGTGATGCCGCATAATCTCTATCTGCATTCCTCGATCGTGCAGACGCGCGCCTATGCGCGAAACGACGAGGGACGCCGCGACGCCATCAAATGGGCGACGACGGATTCCACCATCGCGCTGATGCTGGCGCTGTTCATCAACGCTGCGATCCTCGTCGTCGCGGCCGCGACGTTCCATACCAGCGGCCATTCCGACGTCGCCGAGATCGGCCAGGCCTTCGAGCTGCTGTCGCCGCTGCTCGGCCTCGGCATCGCCTCGACATTGTTCGCGGTGGCGCTGCTGGCCTCTGGCCTGAATTCAACGGTCACCGCGACGCTGGCCGGCCAGATCGTGATGGAGGGCTTTCTCGATTTGCGTCTGCCGAGCTGGGCGCGGCGCCTCGTCACGCGCGGCATCGCCATCATTCCGGTGATCGCCGTCACCGCTGTTTATGGCGAGCGCGGCACGGCGGATCTACTCGTGTTCAGCCAGGTCGTGCTGTCGATGCAGCTTCCCTTCGCGGTCATCCCGCTGGTTCGCTTCGTCTCCGACCGCCGCAAGATGGGGCAGTTCGCGATACCGGCGTCAGTCGCTGTGACCGCGTGGATCGTCGCAGGCGTGATCGTGGTTTTGAACGTGAAGCTGCTGGCGGATACGCTGTTTGGTTGACCCCCGTGCGCAATTGCGCACCAGGCGGAGCATGACAGCAAGCTAATCCTGCGGCTCGGAGGCCGTATCGCCCTGCGCATCGATGCGCAGCCAGCCTGAGGGGGCGAGGCGCTGCTGCGGCAGGAAGCGGGCCTTGTAGTCCATCTTCTTGGAGCCCTCGATCCAATAGCCGAGATAGACGTAAGGCAGGCCTTGCCGGCGCGCGCGGGCGATGTGGTCGAGGATCATGAAGGTGCCCATCGAGCGGGACACCTGGCTCGGCTCGAAGAACGAATAGACCATCGACAGACCGTCGCTGAGCACGTCGGTAAGTGCGACCGCGATCAGCTCCTCGCCGCGGCCGGTGAGGCCGCTGTCGGGGCCGCGCTTGCGGTACTCGATGATGCGGGTCTCGACATGGCTGTCCTCGACCATCATGGCGTAGTCGAGCACGGTCATGTCGGCCATGCCGCCATGGCGATGGCGGGCATCGAGATAGGCGCGGAACACCGAATATTGCTCTGAGGTCGGCACCGCGCTGCGCTGCTCGCCGATGATGTCGGCGTTGCGCGCCATCACTTTGCGGAAATTGCGGGAGGGGCGGAACTCGTTGGCGACGACCCGGACCGAGACGCAGGCCCGGCACTGGTCGCAGGCCGGCCGGTACGCGATCGACTGGCTGCGGCGGAACCCGCCATGGGTCAGGAGATCGTTGAGGTCGCCGGCGCGTTCCCCCACGAGGTGCGTGAACACCTTGCGCTCATGCCGGCCCGGCAGATACGGGCAGGGGGACGGCGCCGTGAGGTAGAATTGCGGGGTGTCGCGCGAATGCTGGGTCAAGGGACGTCGTGGGCCTCCGAACTGGGTATCAGCATCGCGCTACGAAAGCTCCCGGTCAATCTGTCTGCTCGGCTGGTCAGATCAATCAGTCTAGCGGATCCAGGTTAGCAGGTCCTTGACCATCATGACTCACCAGGTCCGTGCGCTCTGGGATACGGGCGCGCGAACGGAATTGTTGATCACGACCGTCCCCAGCACGAAATCGTGCAGCAGGCGCCGGCGGCTGTTGAAGAGGCCGACAAGCACCACGAAGGGCGACAGGAACGAGACCGAGACCCAGAACAGCACGGCGTGGGTGGCGCCGAGGACAAAGTAGCCCGGCGCGCCGTACCAAGTGCGCAGCTCCAGGTCCATGATCCGCATCCCGACCGTCGCCGACGAGGGGCCACCGATGCTGGCGCCGTAATAGACGATGGCCCAGATCACGGAGGCCGGCCAGGCCAGCCAGAACAGCGCCCAGCCGATGCCCAGCGTCACCACGCCGAACAAGGCGATGAAGATGTAGCCGAGGATGACGGGAACGGAGATCACGATCATATCGATCAGGAACGCGAACACTCGCCGAGTCGCAACGCCGCGGAACAGTTCCGGATGCAGATAGGGATCGTAGGCGTGCGGCTGCGCCCCGCCGTCATTGCGCCAGACGCCGCTGTCATCTGGCGAACCCGAGTAAGACATGAGCTTCCCTTCCGGTTTCGGATCTCTCACCCGCAGCACATGGGCACCATCCGGCCACACGCCAAGGCTGTCGGCCGGTCAACCCTGCAAAATATTCGGGCGATTCGACGGCCGGCGATGGCTTGCGCGGTTCATGATTTGCATCATGCTGCAGGGACGAGGGCCCAATTCCGCCCCCGGTCAGGATCATTTTCATGGGTGGTCAGATCGAACTGCGTTGCCGCTGCGGCGACGTCCGCGCCGTGGTAACGGATGTGTCGCCCAGGACGGTCAATCGTGTGATCTGCTACTGCGACGACTGCCAGGCCTTCGCCCACCAGCTCGGCCGCGCCGATCTGTTGAATAGGAAAGGCGGCAGCGACATTGTCCAGGTCGCGCCGTCGACGCTCTCCTTTGTGCAGGGACAGGACCGGATCGCGGGGGTGCGACTGAGCCCGAAGGGCCTCTACCGGTGGTATGCAAGCTGCTGCAACACACCGGTCGGCAACACGGTCTCGCCGACCATTCCCTTTGTCGGCATCATCGCGCAGGCGTTCGAGGGAGGCACGTCGGCCGTTGACGATGCCGCCGGCCCGCCGGTCGGCGCCATTCTCGGTAAGTATGCGGTGGGCGAGCCGCCGGTGGGCTCAACTGGAATTAATCTCTCTCTCTCATCCTGCGCGCTATCGGCAAGGTGCTTGCGTGGAAGGTGGGTGGGAAGACATGGCCGCATCCGTTCTTCAAACGGGAGGCGCGCGAGCCGATCTATCCCATCACCGTACTGTCCCGCGAGCAGCGCGACGCGCTGCGTCCGCTGTGTGGACCCTGGCCTGCGGCGTAAGCGGCTGATGGAGTGGTGTAGCAAAGTTCTCTCTCGACCGTCATTCCGGGGCGGTCCGCAGGACCGAACCCGGAATCTCGAGATTCCGGGTTCGATGCGAAGGCATCGCCCCGGAATGACGGGAACTGGTGGGCACGCTACGCTTAGTCCACCCTAACGGCACTATGCTTGGGAGCGCAGCTTCTCTGCCGCCTTCGGCGCAAAATAGCTGAGCACGCCGTCTGCGCCGGCGCGCTTGAAGGCGAGCAGGCTCTCCATCATGGCGCGGTCGCCGTCGAGCCAACCGTTGTTCGCGGCGGCTGATATCATCGCGTATTCGCCGGAGACCTGATAGGCGAAGGTCGGCATCGCGAACGTGTCTTTCACGCGGCGGATCACGTCGAGATAGGGCATGCCGGGCTTCACCATCACCATGTCGGCGCCTTCGGAGATGTCGAGCTCGACCTCGCGCAGCGCTTCGTCGGTGTTGGCGCTGTCCATCTGATAGGTGCGCTTGTCGCCGGTGAGCGTCTTTGCCGAGCCGATGGCATCCCGGAACGGGCCATAGAAGGCGGAGGCGTACTTGGCCGCATAGGCCATGATCTGCACGTCGAGCAGGCCTGAGCGATCGAGCCCCTCCCGGATCGCGGCGACGCGGCCATCCATCATGTCGGAGGGCGCGATGATGTCGCAGCCGGCTTCGGCCTGCACCAGTGCCTGGCGCACCAGCACCGCGACCGTCTCGTCGTTCAAAATCTTGCCGTCGGAGATCAGGCCGTCATGGCCGTGGCTGGTGAAGGGATCGAGCGCGACGTCGCAAAGGACGCCGATCTCAGGGAATTCCTTCTTGATTGCGCGCACCGCCTGGCAGACCAGATTGTTCGGATTGGTCGCTTCCGAGCCTTGCTCATCGCGCAGGGAGGGGTCGGTGTAGGGAAACAGCGCGATACAGGGAATGGTGAGCTTCATCGCGCGTTCGGCTTCGCGCACAGCCTGATCGACGCTGAGGCGATCGACTCCGGGCATCGAGGCGATGGGCTCGCGCTTGTTGTTGCCGTCGATCAGGAATAGCGGCCAGATCAGATCGTCTGTGGTGAGCACATTCTCGCGCACCATGCGCCGGGCCCATTCGGCCTTGCGGTTGCGGCGCGGGCGGACGGTCAGATCGAGGGCAGGGGAGGCGGTCGTGCCATCCCGGCGCGAAACCTCGCGCAGTTCGATCGGACGTCCGTATTTGATCGCCATTACACTCTTCCTCCGGCTGGAATTATTCTTATACCAGTTCGCATGGTTCCCGTCACCGCGGCTTGACCTCCCGCAAGGTGATGGCAGCCGATTGATTTTGCGGGGCGAAACAGCCAGAAGGGGGGCCATGTCCGACATATCCACCCGCGATAGTACCAATGCCAGGGATGCCGTCAGAGACAACGCCCGGGACAGCGCGATGTCGGTGGCTGCGATCTCGTCGGAGCGAGCTGAGTCCGATGACAATGTCTGGACGCGCCGGCTGGTGCTGTTCCTGCGGGTGATGGCGCTGCTGTCGATCCTCAAGGGCCTCTATCACTGGGCGCAGGTGACCGGCTTTGTCGGTGGCGAGGACGAGGCATTCGAGAACCAGTCGATGGCCTGGCAGGCCTCAACCATCTACTTCGCCGTGATCGAGCTCGTCGCCGCCGTCGGCCTGTGGCTCGCCACGCCCTGGGGCGCGGTGGTGTGGCTGACCACCGTGGTCTCGATGGCGGTGATCGAGCTGATGTTTCCGGGGATCTATGGCGGCAGCCTGATCGTCGTCGGCGTCGAGGCCTTCATGCTCGCCGCCTATCTCGCGCTCGCCTGGATGGCCGCGCGCGAACGGCCGCCGTAGCGGGCGCCAGCTTAGCGCGCACGCTGGTGTCTCGGACGCAATGCAGCGCGGCCTGGCGATGCAAAGCATCGTCCAGAGCGGTGTGATGCATTGTAGAGCCGGGCCCATGTATCAGCGATCTCGCTTGTGGCTTCTGTTGGGTCCGGCTCTGCGCTCCCCCTTGGCCGGGACAGGAGTGGTGCACTTGGTTGACCGTTGGTTGCGTAAAATTCGCTGCAACTTTTCGCTAACTCCGCCGAATCCGCCACAGCTCTTACGCGAGCGTTTCGAATTGGGGCGTGGCTGTTCTGGAATGCGACAACGGGCCCGGACGGAGGGTGAACAGGACCTTGCCACGGTCAACAGACGGTTGCGAAAAGTGCTTGTGGCACAGGCTTAATCCGCAATTCACTGTCTTAAATTCATGATCTCTTTATTCTCTTATTTAAGCCGATCTTCAAACGCCCCTCTTAAGTTGGACCTATCAGACGGAACACAAGTTGCGTCGAATAAGTGTCGACAAAAACGACAACAGGGGAAGTGTCATGATGAAAGCCGTCGCAACTGCGGCAGATACCGCAGAGCGCGTTTCCGGCCCGCAGGGTTCGGTGCAGTCGCTCTATCTGGAAGCTTTGACTCTGGTGGAGCGGCTGCATCGCCGGCTCCTCGACGTGATCAAGGACGAGTTCGATCGTCGTGGCCGCGCCGACATCAATTCCGTGCAGGCGCTCCTGCTCTACAACATCGGCGACAAGGAGCTGACCGCAGGCGAGCTGCGCACGCGCGGGTACTATCTCGGCTCCAACGTCTCCTACAACCTGAAGAAGCTCGTCGAGCTCGGCTTCCTCGATCATCAGCGCTCGCGCGTTGATCGCCGCTCGGTGCGCATCCGCCTGACGCCGCAGGGGCAGGAAGTCCGCCGCATCGTCGACAGCCTCTACCAGAAGCACGTCAAGACCGTTGAACAGGTCGGCGGCATCTCGGGCGAGGAGTTCTCGACCCTCAACAAGTCGCTGCACCGCCTCGAGCGGTTCTGGACCGACCAGATCCTGTATCGTCTCTGAGTTTCCAGAAGGGATCAAGGCCAAGCCGGCCCGCAACAAGACCGGCAAGCCTCCCAACGTGCCTGACTTCCCCAAGCCCGTCGGCCCGGCTTGCCCGGACCGGCGCGTTTTGACGTCTCTTCGCAGTTGCAAAAAAAAGCCAGCAGGGGCGGAACCGGATTCTGGCGTCGCAGTTGTCTCTCCGGATCGGAGGATGCGATGCTGGTCGAGCGCGGGTTCCAGGTAATGAACGTCGAACTCGTGAGCGATGCCTACGCCATCGCCGCGAATTACCTTCGCCGCTCCGGTGCAATCCCCGACACGCTGGCGACCAACGACCGCCTGCTCGAGATCATCGTCAAGCTGCTCCAGCACGGCGAATTCAACAAGATCAGGCTCGCCAACAAGGCGATTACGCGATTCGAGGCGCAGTCCGAGGCTCGCGCCGTTGCCTGATCAAGACTCCAAAAACATCGATGAACCAGAGGGTGCCATGGAAGCTGCCATCGACCGCATCATGCAGACCTATGACCTGCTCGCCAACCGGACGGCGGCGGCGAGCGCAGAGGCGCGGGAAAAGGTGACAAACTACCTCAACACCCTGATGGAAGCCGGCGAGAAGGACACCCACAGATTGACCGTCTGCGGCCTGACCTACCTGCGCCAGCTCGATGGCAGCGTGGACCCGGTGAAGGCGGGGTATACCGGGCTGTAGACGGGACGGCCTGAATGGCGGCAAGTCCGGTCAGCTTGACCCCCGCGGGGGCGACTTGCCGGCTTCGGTTGGGGATTTGGCCGCCTACACCGGTCAGTCCCCATCTCTACGCAGAGGCAGTCCCGTAAGCTTGCGGGCCTCCAGGTCAGCCATCTCCACCATATCTTGCATAATTCCGACGCCCGACCCGCAAATGCTTGGCCGGGGGCGGGCGATGTGGTAGATCGCGCGTGCTTCCAACCGCCACACAGGACCGACCGTAGCCCTTACCAACAGGCTGCGGCGGTGGAGATATTCGCCGATGACCTCTGCCTCCGCCAAAACCTCTGCGCCCGCTTCGTTTTTCACCGCCTCGCTCGAGCAGGCCGACCCGGAAATCGCCGCCGCCATCAAGGGCGAGCTCGGCCGGCAGCGGCATGAAGTCGAGCTGATCGCCTCCGAGAATATCGTCAGCCGGGCCGTGCTGGAAGCGCAGGGTTCGGTGATGACCAACAAGTATGCAGAGGGTTATCCGGGCGCACGTTACTATGGCGGTTGTGAGTGGGTCGACGTCGCCGAGAACCTCGCGATCGATCGCGCCAAGAAGCTGTTCGGCGCCAACTTCGCCAATGTGCAGCCGAACTCGGGCAGCCAGATGAACCAGGCCGTGTTCCTGGCGCTGCTCCAGCCCGGCGACACCTTCATGGGTCTCGACCTTGCGGCCGGTGGCCATCTCACCCACGGCTCGCCCGTCAACATGAGCGGCAAGTGGTTCAAGGCGTCGCACTACACCGTGCGCCGCGAGGACCAGATCATCGACATGGACGCGGTCGCGAGGCAGGCCGAAGAGGTCAAGCCGAAGCTGATCGTCGCCGGCGGCTCGGCCTATTCGCGCGCCTGGGACTTCAAGCGCTTCCGCGAGATCGCCGACAGCGTCGGCGCTTACCTGCTCGTGGACATGGCGCACTTCGCCGGTCTCGTTGCCGGCGGCGTGCATGCTTCGCCGGTGCCGTATGCGCACGTCACCACGACGACTACGCACAAATCGCTGCGCGGTCCGCGCGGCGGCCTGATCCTCTCGAACGACGAAGTGCTCGCCAAGAAGCTCAACTCGGCGATCTTCCCGGGCCTGCAGGGCGGCCCCTTGATGCATGTGATCGCGGCGAAGGCGGTCGCCTTCGGCGAAGCGCTGCGTCCCGACTTCAAGGTCTATGCGAAGAACGTCGTCGAGAACGCCAAGGCGCTGGCCGCGGCGATGAAGAGCCACGGCTTCGACATTGTCTCCGGCGGCACCGATAACCATCTGATGCTGGTTGACCTCCGGCCGAAGGGCCTGAAGGGCAACGTCTCGGAGAAGGCGCTGGTTCGCGCCGCCATCACCTGCAACAAGAACGGCATTCCGTTCGACCCCGAAAAGCCGTTCGTGACCTCCGGCCTGCGTCTCGGCACGCCCGCAGCGACGACCCGCGGCTTCGGCGTGGCCGAATTCCAGCAGGTCGGCGGCATGATCGCGGAGGTCCTCAACGCGATCGCACAGTCCGACGACGGCAAGGCGCCGCTGGTCGAGGCCGCGATCAAGGAACGGGTCAAGGCGCTCACGGATCGGTTCCCGATCTATCAGTAAGCGGCCAAGTCTAAAGCGCGATGAGATTGGGTTGAATCGTCATCGCGCTTTAGCTCTTTGTTTGAGCATGATCTTTCCGGAAAACCGCTTCGCATTTTTCCGGATCATGCTCTAGGGATCAAGGTACTCGGATGCGCTGCCCGAACTGCAACAGTCTCGATACGCAGGTAAAGGACTCGCGTCCGACCGAGGACTCTTCCGTCATCCGCAGGCGGCGCGTGTGCATCGCCTGCAATTTCCGCTTCACCACCTTCGAGCGCGTGCAGCTGCGCGAACTCACGGTGATCAAGCGCAACGGCCGCCGCGTGCCGTTCGACCGCGACAAGCTGATGCGCTCGGTGTCGATCTCCTTGCGCAAGCGGCCGGTCGAGCCTGAAAGGGTGGAGAAGATGGTCTCCACCATCGTGCGCGAGCTCGAGACCGGGGGCGAAGCCGAGATCTCGTCCGAGGTGATCGGCGAGACCGTGATGGAGCATCTGCGCACGCTCGACGACGTCGCTTATGTGCGCTTTGCCTCCGTCTATCGCAATTTCCGCGAGGCCAAGGATTTCGCCGACGTGCTCGGCGAGCTCTCCGGCGAGGAGGAAGCGCGGCTCGCCGCGATCCGCAAATGATCTTCCGCATCCTGGAAGATCAGTTCGCCGCGAGGATCCGCGAGTCCAAGGATTCGGATCGCCGCTTCATGCAGCTGGCGCTGGCGCTCGGCCGGCGCGGGCAGGGACGCACTTGGCCCAATCCCGCCGTGGGCGCGGTTATCGTCAAGGATGGCGTCATTATCGGTCGCGGCTGGACGCAACCAGGGGGACGGCCGCATGCGGAGCGTGAGGCGCTCCGGCGTGCAGGCGAGGCGGCGCGCGGCGCAACGCTCTACGTCACGCTCGAGCCCTGTTCGCATTTCGGCAAGTCACCGCCGTGCGCCGATGCGGTGATCGCGGCCGGCATCAAGCGCGTGGTGGCGGCGATCGAAGATCCCAATCCGGAAGTGGCGGGGCAGGGCCATGGGCGCCTGCGCGCCGCCGGCGTCACCGTGGATGTCGGCCTGTGCGCGGCGGAGGCGGCGTTCGACCATGCCGGCCATTTCCGCCGTATCAGGGACAAGCGTCCGCACGTGATCCTGAAGCTCGCGGTCTCGCCTGACGGCAAGATTGGCGCTGAAGGCGGCAAGCCGCTCGCGATCACGGGCGAAGCCGTGCGCAATCGCGTGCATCTGCTGCGCGCGCAGAGCGATGCCATCCTGGTCGGCATCGGCACGGTGCTGGCGGATGATCCGCAGCTCAATTGCCGCCTGCCTGATATGGAAGCGCGTTCTCCGGTGCGCGTCGTCCTCGACCAGAATTTGCGAATTCCCGCCTCCAGCCAGCTTGTTCGTTCTGCGCGCGAAATGCCGCTCTGGGTGATTGCTTCCGAGCTTGCCGAAGCAGCCGCCGCGACCCGCCTTGGCGCGGCCGGTGCGCAAATCATGCGCATGCCGCCGAATGGTGCAGCCGGGCTCGACCTTCCAGCCGTGCTGCGCGCGCTCGCCGAGAAAGGCATCACGCGGCTGATGGTCGAGGGCGGCAGCCGCGTTGCGGCCTCTTTCGTGTCCGCCGACCTCGTCGACGAGATCTGGCTGTTCCGCGGAGCGGAAGAGGTGGGCGCGGGCGGGGTCGATGCGCTCGATGCATTGCCCCTGTCGAAAATCACGCAGTCGCAGGCCTATGAGGTTCATGCTAGCGAGACATTCGGCCCCGATACTCTCACCATCTACGAGCGCGCCTAATATGTTCACCGGCATTGTCACCGATATCGGCGAGATCGTCAGCTTCAAGCCCGTGGCGCAGGGGCAATTGCATCGCCTGCGCATTGCCTGCGGCTACGACCAGACCACCATCGCCGATGGCGCCTCGATCGCCAACAACGGCGTCTGCCTGACCGTGGTCGCTTCCGGTGTCGCCGACGGCAAAACCTGGTTCGACGTCGATGCTGCCGCCGAGACGCTGGCGCTGACGACGGCGAAGCATTGGAAGCTCGGCACCAAGCTCAATCTCGAGCGTGCGCTCAAGATCGGTGACGAACTCGGCGGCCACATCGTCGCCGGCCATGCCGACGGGATTGCGACCATCATCAGCCGCGAAGACCTGCCCGACATGGCGCGATTCGAGCTCTCGACGACGCGGGAGCTGGCGCGTTTCATCGCCACCAAAGGTTCGATCACGCTCGACGGCGTCTCGCTGACGGTCAATACGGTTGAGGATACGACCTTTTCGGTGCTGATCATTCCGCATACGCTCGAAGTCACGACGATCGGCGGCTGGAAGGTGGGTGCTGAAGTCAATATCGAGGTCGATCTGATGGCCCGCTACGCGGCGCGGCTGACGGAAATGAAGTGACCGGCGAAGCCGGATTTGCGCTTTAAAACTTGGCTTACGCGGTCGCGGTGACTACATAACGCGCCGACCCCAGTAGAACGGATTGAACGATGGCTGACGCGCGGCGCGCACCCCTGAAGGACCAGACCGACATTTCCGGCGCACGGGCGCTTGTCGTCGAGGCACGGTTCTATGACGATCTCCAGGACGCGCTTCTGGACGGCGCGGTCGCGGAGCTGAAGGCGGCCGGCGTGACGCATGACGTCATCACGGTTCCCGGCGCGCTGGAAATCCCGGCGGCGGTCGCCATCGCAGTCGACGCGGCTGCGGCGAACGGCAATCCCTATGACGCGGTGATCGCGCTCGGCTGCGTGATCCGCGGCGACACCATTCATTTCGAGATCGTGTCGCAGGAATCCTCGCGCGCGCTGATGGACCTTGCGGTTGCGCGAAAGCTGCCGCTCGGCAACGGCATTCTCACCGTCAACAACGAGGAGCAGGCCTGGGCGCGGGCGCGCGCCAGCGAGCTCAACAAGGGCGGCGATGCCGCACGCGCGGCGCTTGCGATGCTGCGCATCAAGCGCCGCCTGGCGCGGGCCTGAGCCATGGCTGAGATCAAGAAACCGGCAGTTTCTGCGGAGAAGAAGGCCAACCGGCGCGGTGCGGCGCGGCTCGCAGCCGTGCAGGCGCTGTACCAGATGGACATCGCCGGCGCCGGCATCAACGACATCTTTGCCGAGTTCGAGAGCCACTGGCTCGGCAACGAGGTCGAAGGTGACACCTATCTGCCGGCCGAAGCTGCATTCTTCCGCGACGTCGTTTCCGGCGTCGTGCGCGACCAGAAGAAGCTCGATCCCTTGATCGACGAGGCGCTGTCGAAGGGCTGGCCATTGAAGCGGATCGAGGCGATCCTGCGCGCGGTGCTGCGGGCAGGGGCCTATGAGCTGCAGCATCGCAAGGACGTGCCGGGCCGCGTCGTAGTGTCCGAATATGTCGACGTCGCCAACGCCTTCGTCGACCGCGAGGAGACCGGCATGGTCAATGCCGTGCTCGACCAGATCGGCCGCCAGTTTCGCGGTGATGAGTTCGGGCGGGGGTAGTTGAGGCAACGACTTCCGCCGTAGCCGTCACCCTGAGGTGCCGGAGCGAAGCGGAGGCCTCGAAGGGTGGCGGCGTGCCGCTGAGGCTCGACCTCGGCCGCACATCCTTCGAGGCTCGCAAGGGCTCGCACCTCAGGATGACGGGGCTGCTATCGTGATGCAGGACCAAAGACAGGTCTCCGCCGAAGACTCCCTCATCGCGCGCTATTTCAAGCCGCTGGCGACTGATCCGGGTGCGCTCGCCCTGGTCGATGACGCAGCGATCCTGTCCGCATCCGGCGACGACATCGTCGTCACCACCGACGCCGTGGTCGAGGGTGTGCATTATCTTGCCACCGATCCCCCTGATACCATCGCGCGCAAGGCGCTGCGGGTGAACCTGTCCGATCTTGCCGCCAAGGGCGCTTCACCTGCTGGTTTCGTGTTGACGCTGGCGCTGCGCAGCAAGGAGGATGCCTGGCTGAGACCGTTCGCGGATGCTCTCGGCGAGGACGCCAAGAGCTTTGCGTGTCCGCTGCTCGGCGGCGACACGGTGTCGACGCCGGGACCGCAGATAATCTCGATCACCGCCTTCGGTCGCGTGCCGAAAGGGCGGATGGTTGGACGCACCGGCGCAAGTCCGGGTGACCTTATCTTTGTGACGGGGACGATCGGCGATGCCGCCCTCGGCCTCGATGTGCTCACGGGCGGTGTGGCCGCTGCTGCGCTGACGGACCCGGCTGCTCGGGACTATCTGGTCGATCGCTACCGCGTTCCACGGCCGCGCAATGCGCTGGCGAGCATCGTGCGCGACTATGCGAGCGCGGCAATGGACGTGTCCGATGGTCTGGCAGGCGATCTTGCCAAGCTCTGTACCGCCTCCGGCGTCAGTGCCGTGGTCAATGCGCATCAGGTCCCGGCGTCGCCGGCTGCCGCCATCGCGATCTCCGCGGTCGGGTTCGAGAAGCTGGTGTCGGGCGGCGACGACTATGAGGTCCTGTGCGCGGTTCCGGAGGGACGCAGCGCAGCCTTCTCGCGGGCGGCTGAGCAGGCCGGGGTCCAGATTACAATGATCGGGACCATCATCGCCGGCCAGGGGGCGCCGCAATGGATCGACGCACAAGGCCGCGAGATCAAGCTGCGGCGATTGTCCTACAGCCATTTCTAGGCCCGGACAGGCCCGTGGTTCGCCGGGATACGAGCGCAGGCTCTCCGTTTTTCGCGATATCAGGGTAATATCGGCAACCGCAACGGGCGGGCTTGATTCGGATGCCGGACGGCCAAACGATCGAGGTCGGATCCACGTCCCGCTACTCCGGGAGATCGGCAGCTTAAGGCCGACCTCCCGCAATCCCCGCGAAAGCCTGCGGATGTATCAGCGCCGAGGATGGGCGGCTGATGGATATATTTCGATGACGGCGGTCATTTCGGGGGCGGGCGCGGCGCCGGCTGCTCAGGAGCGCGCGTGCGGAAGCTGCATGCTTTGCTGCAAGGTCTACAACGTTGTCGCGTTCGGCAAGCCTGCCGGCACGTGGTGCTCACATTGCGAGCCCACCGTCGGCTGCGCCATCCATGACAGCAGGCCAGGCGAGTGCGCGGCGTTCGATTGTCTCTGGAAGACCACGCCGGCGCTGCCCATGCACTGGAAGCCCGATCAGGCGAAGATGGTGCTGACAGTGCACCCCAAGACCAACAACATCCAGGTCGTGGTTGATCCCGACCTGCCATCGGCCTGGACGCGGCAGCCTTATCACAGCCAGTTGCGCGTGCTGGCGAAGAGCAACATGGCGAAAGGCCATCTTGTGATCGTGTTCATCGGCGAGCAGGCGACGCTGATCCTGCCCGATCAGGAAGTGCCGCTCGGTGTCCTCACGCTCGACCAGGTCATCTCGGTGACGCTGGAGGCCGGCGCGAGCGACAGCGTCTACGAGGTCAAAATCTTCAACCGACGTACAAGTGCTGACGGGCAGAGGTTGGAATTGGCGTCTTCATCCCGGCATCCCGTGGGGGCGGCCGCTTAGGCCAAGCCTGCCAAACGTAGCGGCCGGCTGCATCGGAGCTGCCGGCCTGGCGTTCGGGACTAGGTCTAAATACTTGCCGAGATCGGCTTTTTCGCACCTATACGGCGTTGCACCCTCAATTTGATTTTGGCAAGCTTGCGGCCGACTAAAGCCGCCTGCGGGCGGCTTTGTTCAAAATCAAGGCGCCGCACCGCACGACGGACAACAAAGGGCGCCGGGGGTCGTACATCAAGGATCTGAGGCAAAAATCAAATGACAGCATTATGGTTGATAGTGCTCTGCGGAGTGCTTTCCGTCGTCTACGCGATTTGGGCGACGTCTTCGGTGTTGAGTGCGGATGCGGGGTCGCCGCGCATGCAGGAGATCGCGGGAGCCGTGCGTGAAGGCGCACAGGCCTATCTCCGGCGCCAGTACACCACGATCGGCATCGTCGGCATCGTCATCTTCGTGCTGCTCGCCTATTTCCTCGGCCTTTATGTCGCGATCGGTTTTGCCATCGGCGCCATCCTGTCGGGAGCCGCCGGCTTCATCGGCATGAACGTTTCGGTCCGCGCCAATGTGCGCACCGCCCAAGCCGCGACGACGTCGCTCGCCGGCGGCCTCGAGCTCGCCTTCAAGGCGGGCGCGATCACCGGGCTTCTGGTCGCCGGTCTCGCACTGCTGGGTGTGACGCTGTATTTCGGCTTCCTGACCTATTCGTTGAAACTTGCACCCGACAGCCGCACCGTGGTCGACGCCATGGTGGCGCTCGGCTTCGGGGCCTCGCTGATCTCGATCTTCGCCCGTCTCGGCGGCGGCATCTTCACCAAGGGTGCTGACGTCGGCGGCGATCTCGTCGGCAAGGTCGAAGCGGGCATCCCGGAGGATGATCCGCGCAATCCGGCGACCATCGCCGACAATGTCGGCGACAATGTCGGCGACTGCGCCGGCATGGCGGCCGACCTGTTCGAGACCTATGCGGTGACCGCGGTCGCCACCATGGTGCTGGCTGCGATCTTCTTCGCCAAGACGCCGATCCTCGCCAACATGATGACGCTGCCGCTCGCGATCGGCGGCATCTGCATCATCACCTCGATCATCGGCACGTTCTTCGTCAAGCTCGGGCCGAGCCAGTCGATCATGGGCGCGCTGTACAAGGGCCTGATCGCAACCGGCATCCTGTCGCTGATCGGCATCGCAGTGGTGATCTATTATTTGATCGGCTTCGGCAAGCTCGAGGGCGTCGACTACACCGGCATGGCGCTGTTCGAATGCGGCGTGGTTGGCCTCGTCGTCACCGCGCTGATCATCTGGATCACCGAATACTACACCGGCACGGACTATCGTCCGGTGAAGTCGATCGCCCAGGCCTCGGTGACCGGTCACGGCACCAACGTGATCCAGGGCCTCGCCGTCTCGATGGAAGCGACCGCGCTGCCCGCGATCGTCATCATCGCCGGCATCCTGGTCACCTATAGCCTCGCCGGCTTGTTCGGCATCGCGATCGCGACCGCCACCATGCTGGCACTGGCGGGCATGGTCGTCGCGCTCGATGCGTTCGGTCCGGTGACTGACAACGCCGGCGGCATCGCCGAGATGGCGGGCCTGCCGAAGGAGGTGCGCAAGTCGACCGATGCGCTCGATGCGGTCGGCAACACGACCAAGGCGGTGACGAAGGGTTACGCGATCGGCTCCGCCGGTCTCGGCGCTCTCGTCCTGTTCGCGGCCTACAACCAGGACCTCAAGTTCTTCGTTGCAGACAGCGCGCACCACGCCTATTTCGCCGGCGTCAATCCGGACTTCTCGCTGAACAATCCTTACGTCGTGGTCGGCCTGTTGTTCGGCGGCCTGCTGCCGTATCTGTTCGGCGCGATGGGCATGACCGCGGTGGGACGTGCGGCCGGCGCGATCGTCGAGGAGGTGCGGCGCCAGTTCCGCGAGAAGCCGGGCATCATGCAGGGCACCGACAAGCCCGACTACGGCAAGGCGGTCGACCTGCTGACGCGCGCGGCGATCAAGGAAATGATCATCCCCTCGCTGCTGCCGGTGCTGTCGCCGATCGTCGTCTACTTCGTGATCTACGCGATCGCGGGCGGCGGCCCTGCCGGCAAGTCGGCGGCATTCTCGGCCGTCGGCGCCATGCTGTTAGGTGTGATCGTCACCGGCCTGTTCGTCGCGATCTCGATGACCTCGGGCGGCGGCGCCTGGGACAACGCCAAGAAGTACATCGAGGATGGTCACTTCGGCGGCAAGGGCTCTGATGCCCACAAGTCGGCCGTGACCGGCGACACCGTCGGCGATCCCTACAAGGACACCGCGGGTCCCGCGGTGAATCCGATGATCAAGATCACCAACATCGTGGCCCTCCTGCTGCTGGCGATCCTGGCGCACTGAACCACGAAACTGGCCTGAAGACGGTGACCCCCGCGGCGCAGGCTGCGGGGGTTTTATTTTGGGGCGAGGGGCCAGGCGTCCGCCCGTTAAGCGCCGGTTCCGGAGCTCTCGTCTTTAAGGTTGCTTAACCCGCTGCGCTCTAGAATCTCGCGAGGCTTTGGCGGCATTTTAGCGAATTTCCGTAGCACGCGCGTTTGGGTCCTCTCATCCCGTCTACGGCGCGATGCGCTCTCAACATGTTCCGGCGCTCGTTGCCCTGGCGGCTGGCTGCAAGAGGAGGTTCGGTTGCGTGCACCCCCAATGAACGAGATTGAGCGTGCACTGACGGCGCATCCGGATGTGACGGATGCTGTCATCTGCGCCGAGGAGAGCCCCGATGGCCGCCAGTTCAAGGTCGCGTTCGCGGCCGTTGCTCCTGACCGCCTGAGCGCAGGCAAGTCGAAACACCTTCAGGCCGAAACCGATCGCAGGGTGACGCAATGGCGTCGGGCTTTCGATCAAGTGTACCGTCATGGCCCTGACAGTGTCGCGCCGTCGTTCGTGGGCTGGACCAGCAATTTCACCAACAGGCCCATTCCCGAAACCGAGATGATCGATTGGCTGGATTGCACGATCGAGCGTATTCGCTCCTTCGGTGCGAGGCGGATATTGGAGGTCGGGTGCGGGGTTGGGTTGCTCGTCGAAAGGCTCGCGCCCGGGTGTGAGGTGTATTGCGGGACCGATCTCTCACCGGTCGCTGTTCACCGATTGCGCGCGTTCGCGCAGTCGAACGCCGAGCTTCGGCATGTCGAATTTCACGAGCGGGAGGCCACTGATATCAGCGGCTTGTCGCCGCAATCGTTCGATGCGGTGGTGATCAACTCCGTCGTGCAGTACTTCCCCGGCATCGAATATCTGCACACGGTCCTGGAGCAGGCCGTCAAGCTGGTGGCTCCTGGTGGCCACATCTTCGTCGGCGATGTTCGCAACCTCGAGCTCTTGCCGGTCTTTCACCGTGAGGTTCAATCCGCAAAAGCCCCGTCGGGTGTCACCCCGGCATCGCTGGAGCGCAAGATCATGCTGGCGATCGCCCAGGATCGCGAACTGGTGATCCACCCCGAGTACTTTAAAGGCATCCCCGAATTCATCCCGCAGATTTCGGGAGCCGAGATCCAGCTCAAGCGCGGATCGAGCTACGAGCTGACCCGGTATCGGTACGATGCGGTGCTGCGTGTCGATCCCGAGGCTGTTTCTGCGTGCGGCAAGAGCCGTGACCTCGCGCCGCAAACGGAACCCTGGATCAGGGCGGGGAGGGCGTTGGCGACCGACCCGATGGCCGCGGCGTTCCTCCAGCAACTCGGCATGGAGCTCAGCGATGCGTTGCGAGGGCAATTCCGCCAGGAGACATTGCCTGCGGCCGTGATTGCGCTGAGCCAGCGCGATTTTGCCGACATCATGCCGGCGCCGTCGATCGTGCCTGATGATGCTGCCAACCATGAGCGGGTCGAGGCATAGCGATGGTCGCCCATAATCTGGCGCTGCATTTCGAAGCGGTTGCCGCGGCCTCGCCGGAGGCCGTCGCCCTTATCTGCGAAGGCGACAGCCTCACCTTTGCCGAGCTCAACAAGTCCGCAAACCGGCTGGCGCGATGGCTGACATCGCAGGGCGTGGACAGGGGCGCCGTCGTCTGTCTCGAGCTGCCGAAGATCGTCGAAGCCTATGCGCTCGCCATGGCTTGCATCAAGATCGGAGCGCCGTACGCGTTCCTGGATCCGGCCGCTCCCGCGGAGCGCGCCCGGCTGATGCTGGAGCGATGCCGCCCGGCGCTGATCGTCAGCGTGCGCGGGGGAGTTGGCAGCCGCGCATTGATCGGCGACGCCGATGCCCGCGCGGCCCTGCGCGATGCCGTGTCGCGCCTTGAGGATTCGAACCTGCCGCAAACCGCTGTGATCACCGGGGTTGATCCCGCCTACGTGATGTTCACGTCGGGGTCGACCGGTGAGCCGAAAGGCGTGGTCATCCCCCATCAAGGAGTGCTGCACCTGATCGATTGGGCCAAGCACGATCTTGGCATCGGACCCGGCGACCGGCTGACGAACGTCAATCCGATCTACTTCGATAATTCAGTCTTCGATATCTATGCCGGATTGCTCAACGGCGCGGCGATCGTTGCGCTCGACGCGCTGAAGGGACGTCCGCCCGCGGAGCTGGTGTCGGAGATCACGAAGCATCAGTGCACGTTCTTCTTCGCAGTGCCGACGCTGTTCATGTTCCTGGACTCCATGCACCTGCTGAGGCCCGATTGGCTGCCGAGCGTCAGCCGGTTCATGTTCGGCGGCGAGGGATTTCCGCTGGCGCGGCTTCGCCGGTTCTACGACGCGTTTGCCGGCAAGGCGAAGCTGATCAATTGCTACGGCCCGACCGAAACAAGCTGCATCTGTAGCGGTTTCGAGATCGTCGAATCCACCTTTGACACCTCCGACGGGTTGGCTCCGCTGGGGCGGCTCAATCGCAATTTCAGCTACCGGATTCTGGACGAGGACATGAAGCCGGTTCCCGCGGGCACCGCTGGCGAGCTGTGGCTCGGAGGTCCGGGCGTTGCGCTTGGCTACATCAACAATCCGCAAGAGACGGCCCGCCGCTTCCGTCAGGATCCGTTGATCCAGGGCTATCGATCGATCCTTTATCGCAGCGGTGATCTCGTCGAGGCCGAGGCTGGATCCGGTGTGCTCCGCTTTCGTGGCCGGGCCGACAATCAGGTCAAGCTTCGGGGCTACCGGGTCGAGCTCGAGGAGATCGATCACGCCCTCGTCGCGTGCAAGGGCGTCACGCGCGCGCTCGCCGTGGTGCTTCAGGATGCCGGCGGTGCAAGCCGGCTGCTGGCTGCCTATGCAGGTGAAAGACTGCCGGAGAGCGAGCTGCGTCAGCACTGCGCCGCGCATCTTCCCGCCTACATGGTGCCGGGCAGGTTCATCTGGCTGGAACACATTCCCGTCAACGCCAATGGCAAGGCAGACCGGCGTTCGGTGGCGTCACTGCTTGGTGAAGCCGTCGCAAGGGCCTCGTAGATGCCACAGCCCGCAGCGTCCACGCGCGTTGTCCGATGAGCGTCGAGAGCCAGCCCTATGATGGTGCGGCCACGGGTGTGCTCGCGAAGCCGTCGTGGCGACTGATCCCTCAAATCGATCGTGACCCGACGCTCGTGGCCGGTGTGCAGGAGGCCCATGGACGCGTGTTGCTTTGCTGCGGGGTCGGGCTGCTGGCGGTGCTGTTCTGGCAGATCGGCATCGACTTCTCGGCCGCCGGTCTGGCGCTGGCCTGCGCCTACGCCGGGCGATACCGGCGCGTCCTGATTTTTCTTGCGACCTCGCTGCTGCTTTGGCGCAGCGGATTCCTGGTCGACCGCACGTTTCTCGCCCGGCTCGCAATCGACGAAGGCGTTGCGGACCGGATCGATCAGACATTGGTGTCGTCCGCCATGGCGGTCGTGACGTTCGCGCTGTTCTCGGGATTGCTGGCCATGCAGGGATCGGGAGCCATCGTGCTCCGCCGCCCGACGCTCGGCCTGTTAATCGCATTCCTGGCGCTCGTCGTCGTAACGCAGGCCAGTTTCACGGCCGGCACACCGCGAGTTCTGCTCTGGTCGTTCCTGATGACGTTCCAGCCGTATCTGTGGTTCCTTACCTACGGTCTGGTCGACGCGGCCAAGGAGCGAGCTCCGGTGTGGCAGCACCTCGGCGTCTTTCATCCCTTCTGGGGAGCAACGCTGACCCCATTCGGGAAAGGACTGTCCTATCTTCGTCGTTTCGAGGCCAAGACGTCGGAGGAGCTCGCGGTCACGCAGCTCAAGGGCGTCAAGCTTGCGGCCTGGGTCCTGATCCTGGCGATCGGCAAGATCTGCTTCGGCGAACTCGTCCACGGTCAGTTGCGGCTTCCGATGTTCGACGACAATCTGCTGCAGTATCTCGCCGGTCATCCACAGCCACGCCTGGTGGGGTGGGCAAGCGTTGTGGTCTTCTTTGTCGACGACCTGCTGAGCATGACCGTGTTCGGCGGCGTCATCGTCGCAACGGCGCGGCTTGCCGGCTTTCGGCTGTTGCGCAACACCTATCGTCCCCTGCAGTCAGCGACGCTCGCCGAGTTCTGGAACCGCTATTACTTCTACTACAAGGAATTGCTGGTCGATCACTTCTTCTACCCCACCTTCGTGCGCTGTTTCCGCGGCCATCGCCGGCTTCGCATGTTCTTCGCCACCTTTGCCGCGGCCTGTATCGGCAATTTGCTGTTCCATTTCATTCGCGACATTCACTTCGTCGGCGAGATGGGGCTTTGGCGCGCCGTGGTCGGCGAACAATCCCACGCATTCTACACGTTCGTCCTGGCTGTCAGCGTGGGGCTCTCGCAGATGCGCCGCGTACCGCAGCCGGCCCCGAGAGGGTGGCTGCGCGGCCGCTTGCTGCCTTGCCTGTGGGTCTCCGGCTTCTTCTGTGTCATCCACATCTTCGATGCACCGCTGGACCGTGAGCACTCGCTCTGGCAACGCGCCGAATTCCTGTTCTATCTCCTGGGAGTCACGACATGACCACGACAGAGCGCCCCGAAGTCAGATCGCGGATGCGGCACTACATCACGCAGCGCCTCATCATGAAGGGCGATATGTCGCCGCTCAGTGACGACGATCTGCTGTTCACCAGCGGGCGTCTCGATTCCCTCGACGCGGTCGAGCTGATCATGAGCATCGAGACCGATTACGGGATCAATTTCTCCGACATCGGTTTCGACCTGACGCGCCTGGACTCGATTTCGGCGATTGCCGCTCTGGTGCAGCAGCCATCGGCCGAGCCTGCCTAAAGCCGGCCTGGAAGCTACTGCACGTCCATCTGCAACCCTTCCTTCTGGATGATGCCGGCGAATTTCTTCGTCTCGGCCTCCACGAAGTCCGCGAACTGCTGCGGCGTGCCGTAGTCGGCGCGCGCCCCCATGGCGGCGATGTTCTTCCTGATGTCGTCGCGCTCCAGCATCGCCTTGACCTGGAGATTGAGCGCCTCGAGCACGGGCGCAGGCACGCCCTTCGGCAGAAACACCGCGAACCAGGACGACACGTCGAAATTCGCAAGCTCCGGCGCGCTCTCGCGCATGGTCGGCAAGGTTGGTGCGAGCTCGCTGCGTTCTGTCGTGGTGACGCAGAGGCCGTTGAGCGTGCCGTTCTGAACCTGCGGCAGGCTTGGATAGAGATTGTCGAACAGGATCTGGATGTCGCCGGCGAGCGCGGCCTGGAGCGCCGGCCCTGCGCCGCGGAACGGGATGTGCGTCATCTTCAGCCCGGTGAGCTGGAGGAACCAGGCGCCGGTGAGGTGAGGGCTCTGGCCGACCCCCGACGAGGCGTAGCTCAGCTTGTCCGGATTGGCCTTCAGATAGGCGATCAGCTCCGCCACCGATTTGATGCCGGTCTTCGGATGCGCCGACACGATGTTCGGGATCCGGATCATGTTGGAGACCGGCTGGAGCTGGTCCGGCTTGTAGGTGAGGTTCTTGAAGATGCTGTAGGCGATCGCATTCGGGCCGGGGTTGCCGATCAGGATGGTGTGACCATCCGGCTTGGCGCGCACGGCCTCGGCGGTCCCGATCGTGCCGCCGCCGCCGGAGCGGTTTTCCACCACGGCCGATTGGCCCCAGGCGGTTTGCAGATGCGCAGCCAGGAGCCGGCCCATCACGTCGGTCGAGCCGCCGGCCGCGGCCGGCACGATGATGCGGACGTTCTCGGTCGGCTTCCAATCGGCGAGGCTCGATCGCGGCAGGATCGCTGCGGCCGAGAGGCCCGCGGCCCCCGCAAGCACGCGACGACGGGACAACAATCTGTTCTGAAGTCTCTTGGGCACGAATCCACTCCCGGCTTCTTGTTTTGCTGGGAGCGTAGGGAACCTGGTGCGCAACGGCAAGTCGGGGGACGATGCGCGTCGTGCGGAGAGCGTCACGACGCCGCAGGCGGACAGGTCAGCTCGATCTCAGTTGAAGCTGAGCAGCTTGAACAGCGGCGTGAGGTAGCTCATCTCCTGGCCCGAGGTCGGCGTGGTGCGGCTGATCGAGTCGAAGATCTTGCCGTCCTGCAGGCCGTAATTCGCAAGCCGGCGCACGCGCCGGTTCTTGTCGAAATAGATCGCGATCACGCGCTGGTCGACCACCTTCTGATTCATGAAGGCGACGGGGCGCTCCGAGCGCTGCGAGATATAATAGAACACCTCGCCGTCCAGGGTCGCGACGGTGGAGGGGGTGCCCATCACGATCAGCACCTGGTCCTGGCTCGCGCCGATCGGAATCTGCTCGAGCGCACCCGGCGGCAGGATGTAGCCCTTCTGGAACTGCTCGCCGGTGCAGCCTGCGAGCGCGGCGCCAACCAGGGTCACGGCCGCGAGCATGCGCAGGCCGCGCCAGCATGCGGTAAGGCCGCGCCGCCGAGTTGCGCGCAGGCTGGTCTGGTTCGTTATCGTCATAGCGGAACTGATTCCGTCCCCTTGCGTCGCGCGAGGCGCTGAAGTACCGGGCTGGGCGTCTGAATGCAACTCGCGCGCGCCCGCTTGCGGAAACCACAATGCTTTGGCCGTTCAATCACTTCAGGAAACCCCGGCTCGCCCCGCCCGGCACCATTGAAGCCATCTATGGCATGATCGTGACGCAGGCGCGAGAACCCATATTTTACCGGGACTTGGGCGTGCCAGATACGGTTAACGGCCGTTTCGACCTGTTACTCCTGCACCTCTGGCTGTTGCTGCGCCGGCTGCGGACTGTCGTCCAGGGCGGTGCGGAGTTGTCGCAGGCCCTGTTCGACCGCTTTTGTGAGGATATGGACGACAATCTGCGTGAGATGGGCGTGGGCGACCAATCCGTTCCGAAGCGGATGCGGGCCTTCGGCGAGGCCTTTTACGGCCGCGTCCAGGCTTACGACCAGGCGATCGAGGCAGGCACGGAGGCGCTGGCGCAGGCAGTCTGCAAGAATATCTTGAATGGCTCAGGGCTGGATCAGGCGCGGCGACTCGCCGGCTACGCGGCGGCGGCTGATGCCGATCTCGGCCAGGCCGGCGATTCCGCCCTTTTGCAAGGCTCTTTCAAATTTCGCGCGCCGCTTCGGAAGGATGAGACGTCATGAACCGATCGATGACCGGGTCCGAGCCCGATCCCTGGCGTTCACCCATAACGGTGGCGCAAATTCCCGATACGGGGCTTCACCGTGAGCTCGAAGCCTCGGCGGCCGAACGCCGGGCGATGGCCGATGTCGCGGGGCTGCGCGACGTCCTGTCGGCCCATGCCGATTTCGACGTCGAGCCGAAGAGCGGCGGCCGGGTCCAGGTCACGGGCCGGGTGCGCGCCCGGGTCGGTCAGACCTGCGTGGTCACGCTCGATCCGATCGAGAGCGAGATTGACGAGGAGGTCGATCTGACCTTTGCCCCGGAGGCCGAGACGCGGCGGCTGGAGGATCTGATCGAGGAAGGGCAGGACGACGAGGGGCCGCCTGATGTCGCCGATCCGCCCGAGGCGATCGTCAACGGCATCATCGACCTCGGCCGGATTGCGACCGATGCGCTGTTCCTGGCGATCGATCCATACCCCCGCAAGCCGGGTGCCGTGTTTGAGGCAGAGGTCGCCGCGCCAGATCCCGAGGACCATCCGTTCGCGGCGCTGAAGGCGCTCCAGGACAACAAGCAGGGCAGGAAGAAGGGCAAATAGCTGGGCATTCCTCGTAAGACCGCCGTCCTGCGTCGTGTGAGGTCCTTGCCGGACCGACTTGAAAGTCCGCATCATCCATTTGATTATTATGATATTTTTGTGAATTCGAGCGCCCGCCATCAGATCGCCCTTAGTTCAAAAGGCTGGGGGCAAGAGGTTGTTTCGGGATAACAAAACGCTATTGTCGCGCCCCGGTCCGGGTGCGGCGTGGCGCTTGGCCGGTCGCCATGTCGATGGCGAACCCATTTTGCGGCCCGTCCGTTCAGGACCGTACCAGACCAGGTTTCCGGGACTTTTATGCCAAGCAAGGTTCGCATCGCGCTGGACGCCATGGGAGGCGACGACGGCGCTGCCGTGGTCATTCCAGGCGCCGCCATTTCCCTCGCGAGGCATCGGGACACCGAATTCCTGCTGGTCGGGGACCGCGCCAGGATCGAGCCTGAGCTGGACCGGCATCCGCAGCTCAAGGCCGTCTCGAGGATCATTCACACCGACGTTGCCGTCAGCGGCTCGGACAAGCCGAGCCAGGCCCTGCGGCGCGGCCGCAAGACCTCCTCGATGTGGCTCGCCATCGATGCGGTGAAGAAGGGGGAGGCCGATGTCGCGGTCTCCGCCGGCAACACCGGCGCGCTGATGGCGATGGCCCGGTTCCATCTGCGCACGCTGCCTGGCATCGACCGCCCGGCCATTTCAGCGATATGGCCGACCACGCGCGGCCAGACTGTCGTGCTCGATCTCGGCGCCACCATCGGCGGCGATGCGCGCCATCTGGTGGCGCTCGCGGTGATGGGCGCAGCCATGGTGAGTGTGGTGTTCGACAAGAAGCGCCCTACGGTCGGCCTGCTCAATATCGGGACCGAGGAGATCAAGGGCCACGAGGAGATCCGCGAGGCCGCCGAAATGCTGCGCGCGATGGACCTGCCGGAACTCGAATATATCGGCTTCGTCGAGGGGGACGGCATCGGCAAGGGCATGGCCGATGTGATCGTGACCGAGGGCTACAGCGGCAACATCGCGCTCAAGGCCGCCGAAGGAACCGCGCGCCAGATGGCGGACTTACTCCGTCACGAGATTCAGCGGAGCTGGCTGTCCAAGCTCGGCTATCTGTTTGCCCGCAATGCCTTCCAGGCCCTGCGCGACAAGATGGACCCGAACAAGTCGAATGGCGGCGTGTTGCTGGGTCTCAACGGACTGGTGGTCAAGAGCCACGGCGGAATCAACGCCGAAGGCTTTGCCTATGCGATCGATGTTGGCTATGAGATGGCTCACTACGATCTCCTGAACAAGATCAATCAGATGCTCAACCGCGAGGGTGGTGCACTCAATTCCGTGCAGACCGCGCAGGAGGCTGTTTCGTGACTCAGATTCGTTCGGTCGTGCTCGGCTGCGGCTCTTATTTGCCGGAGCAGGTGGTGACCAACGCCCAGTTGGCGGCGCGTATCGACACGTCCGACGAATGGATCGTGCAGCGCACCGGTATTCGCGAACGGCACATTGCGGCCGAGGGCGAATTCACCTCGCATCTTGCGATCAAGGCGGCGCAGGCCGCGCTCGCCGATGCCGGCGTGGATGCGCAGTCGATCGAGCTGATCGTGCTCGCGACCTCGACACCTGACAACACCTTCCCCGCAACGGCCGTCGCCGTCCAGCACGCGCTTGGCATCAACCACGGCGCGGCCTTCGACCTGCAGGCGGTGTGCTCGGGCTTCGTGTTTGCGCTTGCGACCGCCGACAATTTCCTGCGCACCGGCGCCTATAAGCGCGCGCTGGTGATCGGCGCCGAGACCTTCTCGCGCATCCTCGACTGGAACGACCGCGGCACCTGCGTGCTGTTCGGCGACGGCGCCGGCGCGGTCGTGCTGGAGGCACAGGAGCAGCCGGGCATGGCTGCCACCGACCGTGGCGTGGTGACGACGCATCTGCGCTCCGACGGCCGGCACAAGGCCAAGCTGTTCGTCGACGGCGGGCCGTCCTCGACCCAGACGGTCGGTCACCTCCGGATGGAGGGCCGCGAGGTCTTCAAGCATGCGGTCGGCATGATCACCGACGTGATCGTCGACGCCTTCCAGGCAACCGGGCTCAATGCCGACAGCATCGACTGGTTCGTGCCGCACCAGGCCAACAAGCGAATCATCGATGCCTCCGCCCACAAGCTCCATATCGCGCCGGAGAAGGTGGTGTTGACGGTCGACCGCCACGGCAACACCTCGGCAGCCTCTATACCGCTGGCGCTGGCGGTGGCGCGCAAGGACGGCCGCATCAAGCGCGGCGACATGGTTCTCCTGGAAGCCATGGGCGGTGGCTTCACCTGGGGCTCCGCGCTGGTGCGCTGGTAAAGCCACATCAGATAAAGTTTTGCCGGAATCTGCGCCTAATATCGATGCGTTTGCATTGATGAGCGGTGTTGACCGGCGTATCGTAAGCTCATAATTTCAGACAACAATTGTTCGCCGTGATGTGGGGCAGGGCGATGACCGATCAAAGCAAAACCGTAACGCGTGTGGATCTCTGCGAGGCCGTCTACCAGAAGGTGGGCCTGTCGCGGACGGAATCGTCTGCCTTCGTGGAACTCGTGCTGAAGGAGATCACCGATTGCCTTGAAAAGGGCGAGACGGTGAAGCTGTCCTCGTTCGGCTCCTTCATGGTCCGCAAGAAGGGCCAGCGTATCGGCCGTAATCCGAAGACCGGCACCGAGGTGCCGATCTCGCCGCGGCGGGTGATGGTGTTCAAGCCGTCGGCGATCCTGAAGCAGCGGATCAACGCCCAGCACCGCACCAATGGCGATGCCAGCAAGGCTCAACCCGAGGCGTAACCGCCCAACGGATAAGGATTGGCATTTGGACAAGGCGCCGGATGCGTTCCGAACCATCAGCGAAGTAGCGCAGGAACTCGATATTCCGCAGCACGTGCTGCGGTTCTGGGAGACCCGCTTCTCCCAGATCAAGCCGATGAAGCGCAGCGGCGGCCGCCGCTATTATCGCCCAGACGATGTCGACCTGCTCAAGGGCATCCGCCGCCTGCTTTACGGCGAGGGCTACACCATTCGCGGGGTGCAGCGGATCCTGAAGGAGCACGGTGTCAAATCGGTGCAGGGCCTGGCCGACGGCGCAGCCGCGGTTTCGTTCGGCGCGATCGAGGACGCCATCGGCGCCAGCCTGATGGAGCCGGACGAGGAGCCGCCCATCAAGGGCATCACCGATGCCGATGATGACGACTATCAGGGGGACGAGGAGGAGGGCATCGACTTCCGCTTCACCGAGGTCGACGACGAGGAAATCCTCACCACCTTCCGCAAGGGCGGCACGCCCGCCGCGCCGGCGGGGCCCAGCGCGCTGGACCGGGAACGGCTGGGTCGGGTGCTCGCCGACCTCGTGGCCTGCCGGGACATGCTGGATCAGGCGCTGAAGGACGGCTGACAGGCTTTTCCTCGGCTTTGTGGGCAGTTCCGGGGCTTTGGGCGACGACACCAAAATGCTGCGGCTCGCCTTGCGCATCGCGCCGATCCTAGCTAATGGAACGACGTTCGGAGCGTGGCGCAGCCCGGTTAGCGCACTAGTCTGGGAGACTAGGGGTCGGAGGTTCAAATCCTCTCGCTCCGACCATTTTCTTCAGAGAAGGACCAAATGCTTGCGCGATCGCGGGATCGGCAAGCGATCTGCTGTGCTCCGAACAATCCGACGTCAGCGGTTGGTCATCAGCATCGGTTGCGCGGACACGGCTGGTCCGCGGGAGGCTTGCCACGAGCCCAGGTCGGAACGGCGAACGCGAGTTGATATTGTCCCATCGTATCCACGATGGAAGCTTGCGCACTCTCCAGGCGCTTGGTCAGCCCACCGACGTTCAGGTCCAGCGCTGCGTCGACGGCCAAAAGCGACATCGAGACGCCCGCAACCGTCGCCGCGATGGCGATCGCCTTCCATTCTGGTGACTTAATCATCTGACTTCATCAGGTAATTACCCTTCGCGCGGGATTCAATCCCTTGCGTGGCATGCGCACGGGTTCTTGAATCGCGACAGTTCGGTAACGGGGTGCGGCGTGCCGTCCCGGTCGCCCGCGAATCGATCGCGGCCTCGGTTCGATGACGTCCCGGCGCCGGGGCAGATCTAGCTAGGCGGGCGGCCGCAGATATCCCACCACCATCCGCGTCGTCTCATCCACCAGCGCCCGCACGATCCGGTCCGGCAGCGTCTCGGCCTGGTTCAGCACCGTGTTGTGCGCGACGGCTTCGATGGTGCTGACGCAGATGAAGGTCGCGATATCGAGGTCGATCCTGCGCATCTCCTTGCGGTGGCTGTCGAGATAGGCGCGCATGAGGGTGTGGACCTCGCGGTTGAAGGCCTCGACGTCAAGCTTGCCCGCGCGCGGGATCTGCTCGGCGAGCACGCGATGCAGTTTGGGGTTGATGCGGTGCGCTTCGATCGCAACGGTGACGAGGCGGCGCACGGCTTTCTCGATCGGCATATCGGCAACCTCGATGAGCGCTGCACGGACGATCGCCATGATCTCCTCGTTGTGACGATCGATCACGGCGGCGACGAGCGCCTCCTTGCTCGGGAAATATTGATAGAGCGAGCCGATGCTGACGCCGGCGATTTCGGCGATGCGGTTGGTGCTGGTCTTCTCGAAACCGTCCTTGACCAGAATGCGAGCGGTCGCCTCGACCAGCGCGTCGACCGTGGCGCGGGATCGCTGCTGCGAAGCGCTTTTTCGGGGTTTCGTCGGCGGCTTGCGGCCCACGGCCTTGTGATCTGAATGCGAGTAGGAAAAGCGAGTGAATGCTCGCATTATATTGCCGAGGGGCGGCGGGTCAGCAAGCCTCTTTGTCGCCGCCTCGGACGAGCCAGATGAGGATGTGGCCATGAGCGTTGCCAGGATCGTGTCGGCCTTGCAGTTTTGCCCGGTGGGTTGCGGGTTCAGTCCGCCGGCCGGCCGCGATCCCGCGCCGAGCCTGCAGAGCCGGCTGTTCAACCTGCTGCTGCGGCAGCTTCCCTACAAGCAGCAGCTCGCCTCCGCGGAGGCCGTGCAGGCCCATGTGCAGAAGCTCGCGCTGGAGCCTGCATCGTTCGAGCCGACGGGCTTGGGGCGCGGCGTCGATGCGATGCTGACCAAGATGGGCGGATGGCCGGTCTATTATACCGCGCCGTCGTCGGGACATGAGGGCTGCAATTTCGTCATGTTCCTGCATGGCGGCGGCTACATCAACGAGATCGTGCCGGCGCATTGGCGCTTTGTCGGCCAGATGACACGCGAGGCGGACGTCGTCTGCGTCGTACCGATTTATCCGCTGGCGCCGCGCGCCACTGCGAAGGATGTCGTGCCTGCAACCGCCGAGCTGTTGCGGATGCTGCTGGAGGATGCGGGGGAGGCAAAGGTCACGGTGGTGGGCAATTCGGCCGGGGCGGGTCTTGCGCTTGCAGCGTGCCAATGGTTGCGCGACCGCGGCCATCGCCAGCCGAACCGGCTGATGCTGATCTCGCCGGCCGCCGACGCCTCGCTCGGCCGCCCCGAGCAAGCGGAGATCGCCGTGCGCGATCCGATCCAGGATATTCCTGGCATGATCGAGGCCGCGCGGCTCTATGCCGGCGAGCTCGATGTCGGCCATCCCTTCGTCAGCCCGCTCAATGGCGCGTTCCGCGCGCTGGCGCCGATGACGATCTTTTCGGGCACGCGCGATCTGCTCTACCCCGACAGTGTCGACCTCGCGGTACGAGCACGGGCAGCTGGTGTGCCGGTCGAGTTGCATCTGTGGCGTGACCAGCCGCACAATTACGCGCTGATGCCGACGCCGGAGGGCCGGCGGGCGCGTGCGCTGATTTTGGGGGCGGTGGCTTAAGGAAAGAGCGTGACCGATGTCACGCTGCGCGCGGCCTCGCGTGAGACCTTGCGTTGGTGGTGCCCGCACGGAGGGACAATGCGGCTCCGCGGGCGTCTCCTCGATATCAGCGGTTTTGCGGGGCCTTAGGCGCGGCCCTTGATCTCGTAGTGACCCGGCACGCATTTGTAGCGCTCAAGGCGCCAATTTGCGCGATAGATCGGATGCTCGTCCATCCATTTTGCAAGCGGGGCCTGCGCACCGACCGCACATGCCATCATCGACATGTCGGGCGTCATGTTGCTGTCGGTCACGATTTCCTCGACACAGCTGCCCGAGGCAGCAGCGCCAAGCCGGCAGAGCACGGCAACGACAGTTATGAACATTCCAGTCACCTCATCGGCAGTTTCGACCACGAGGAGGATGCAAGCCGAGTGCCACAGCCTGTGTCGGAAACGACACGCTGGCTGGGCCTGCTCGCCCCAATGCCCCATTTGACGATTCGGATTGTAAAAAATTTGTCCCTTAATCGAAGCCGGACAAATACGGGGAACTCCCAGGAAATAAGAGAGCAATGAGCGAATGGAGGGGCTGCGCCGCGCCTTCAGCGCTTCACAAGACCGGCCCAGCCGATACGCTTCGAGGCGTGCGGAATATCCGTCAAAAGAGCGGGACCGGCACATGACAATGGAAACGCGAGGGCAGACCATGAGGGTACGACCGACCGGCGTAATCCCGCCGATGACGACACCGTTCCGGAAAGACGGCGAGATCGACTACAAGCTCGTGGCGCCTCAGGTCGACTGGATGATCGGCGCCGGCGCGCATGGCGTCGCGGCCGGTGGCTCGACCGGTGAGGGGCACACGCTTGATCATGAGGAATATCGCGACCTGATCGAAGCGACGGTCGAGGCGGTGAAAGGACGCATTCCCGTCATCGCCGGCATCATCGTGGATTCCACGCGCGATGCGATCCGCCGCGGCCAGCTGGTGCGCGACATGGATGTCGCAGCGCTCCAGGTCACGCCGGTGCACTACCTGTTCAAGCCGGATGACGAGGCGATGGTGGCGCATTTTCGCGCCATGGCCGAAGAAACCGGCATGCCCATCATCATCTACAATGTGGTGCCATGGTCATACCTGTCGCCGGCGCTGCTGACGCGGATCATGGCCGAAGTGCCGCTGGTGGTCGGCGTCAAGCAGAGCGCGGGCGATCTCAAGCTATTTGCGGACCTCATGATGATGGCGCCGGACAAGCTGATCTATAGCGCGGTCGATGCCCTGATGTATCCGTCCTATACGCTCGGCGCCCACGGCTCGATCGCCGCGATTCTGACCGCCGCGCCGCATGCCTCGGTGGCGCTGTGGGATGCAGTGAAGGCGGGTGACCATGGGCGCGCGCTCGATCTGCACAAGAAGCTGCTGACACTGTGGAACGCTGTTATTGCCGACAATCTGCCGGCCTGCACGCGCTACGCACAAACGCTGCAGGGCCTGCCCAGGACCTATCCGCGCGCGCCAATGCCGGAGGCTTCACCCGCGCAGCAGGCGGTGATCCGCAAGGCGCTGGAGGCGCTCGGCGCCTTGAGCGGGGCGCGGGGCGAAGCGGCCGAATAGTTCGCGCGCCGAAATAACCAAAACGATTGCAGCGCCCATCCGCTTTTACCTGCTGATGCGGCGCTGCTACATTTTGCGCGCGTCGCAAGCGCGGCGCGGCAATGACGAAGAAACAGAGCGGGGAGGGCCGAAAGTCCCATGAAGGAATTTGCTGGAAAGATCGCCGTCATCACCGGTGGCGGCACGGGCATGGGGCGGGAGCTCGCGCGGCAGCTCGTGGCCGAAGGCTGCAACGTCGCGATGTGCGACGTCTCGGAAGCTGCGATGGCCGAGACCAAGCGGCTTTGCGAGGTTGAGAAGCTGCCGCAGGGCCTGCGCGTAACCACCCATGTCGCCGACGTCTCGATCGAGGATCATCTGAAGCGTTTTCGCGCTGAACTTGCCGAGCAGCAGAAGACGGACAAGATCCATCTCTTGTTCAACAATGCCGGTATCGGCGGCGGCGGCAGCCTGTTCACCAACACGCGCGAGCAGTGGGAGCGCACCTTCAACATCTGCTGGGGCGGCGTCTATCTCGGCGTCCGCACCTTCCTGCCGATGCTGGTTGCGGCGGACGAAGCCCACATCGTCAATACCGCCAGCGTCAACGGCTTCTGGGCCTCGATCGGCATGGGCCAGGCGCACACCGCCTACAGCTCGGCGAAATTTGCCGTGAAGGGATTCACCGAAGCGCTGATCACCGATCTCCGCCTGCATGCCCCGCACGTCAAATGCTCGGTGGTGATGCCCGGTCATATCGGCACCTCGATCGTCTCCAATTCCCGCAAGGTGCAGAGCGGCGACGGCTCGGAGCGGCTCAATGCCGACGAGGTCGCGCTGACCCGTAAGCGCATGGTCGCGGCCGGCGTGCCAGATGCTGACAAAATGTCGGACGAGGACATCCAGGCGGCGTTCGCCGAGCGCGCCCGCAGCTTCCTCGAGGATGCACCGACGACCGCTGCACAGGCCGCCAAGATAATCCTGGACGGCGTGAAGGCAGAGCGGTGGCGTATTCTTGTGGGAGATGACGCAAAGCGTCTCGACGAACGTGTCCGCGCGACGCCAGAGCAGGCCTATGACCGCGCCTTCTACGAAAGCTTTACCCAGGAGGTCGGCTGGCGGCTTGGCTGACTCTCCTTGGCTGCCTCGCTTGGCTGAGGCTGCCAATAACGGCATGCCTAGTTAGGGATGATCATCGTCATCGCAAGGGGCGCGCGATACATTTTACTCAGGTATTTGCCGGCGCCCCTTGCTCATCCTGACGACGTCATGGCGAGACCGAAAGTCACGCATGCAAGGATATTCCCCCGTTCAAGCGATGGTGATCTTGAATAGGTCTCATTCGGCGCAGCGCTGCTTGGTCGGGGAACCAAAATAGTTTAGTGAATCAGGAGTAATGCCACGACAGAGCGTCGCTCCGATGATACCCGCATGCCTCTCCGACGACTTCATCCTCTGCCCGGAGAGAGAAGATATCTCCGCTGAGTTCACCCGGTTGCTGACCGCGGCACAAGAGGGTGGCGCCACCATCGCCGAATGCCTGATGATCGCACGGCGGCTCAAGCACGGCGACGAACAGTCCTGGCATCGCGAGTGGAAGAAGCTGGCCCAGGCCAACAGGCATCGTGCCGAGGCGGCCTTCGCCGAAGGCCACAGGGTCACCGCGCAACGCAATTGGCTGCGCGCGATGAATTATTACGGTGCAGCCGCGATGCCGCTCGATCCCGCCGACGAGCGCCGCTGGGTCGCGGTGCTCGCGATGCAGGAATGCGCCCGTCGTTTCCTCGCGGCGCGCGGGCCCGCCGGCGAGGTCGTGACAATCCCCTGGGGCGAAGCGCATTCATTGCAGGGCTATTTCCTGCCCGCGCCCGCGGCGAACGGCCGCGCTCCGACCGTGATTTGCATCGGTGAGCCCGGGCATCGCAAGGAGGAATTCCTGGTCAAGCTTGCGCCGCATGCACGCGAGCGCGGATTTGCGATGCTGGCGCTCGATCTGCTCGGTGTCGAGCGCGACGATTACGTGGACGTGCTGCTGCAGCGTCGGGACATCGAGAGCTCGATCGCCAGCGCTATGGATTATTTGGAGCTGCGCAGCGATGTCGATTTCGATCGCGTTGCGATCGTGGCCGACGGGTGGGGCTCGTCGTTCGTCGCGCGCGCGGTGTTGCAGGAGCCGCGATTTGCCGCGGCCGTCTGCGATGGCGGTCTGTGGGATCTGCACGAGCGGTCGTTCTTTGCCAGCCGTTTTGCCATGACGGACCTCAGCATCGTTCCGGTGCCGCATGCGCCGCTGATGGCGTCAAGCGCCGAGTGCCCGGTGCTGATCACGCTGGGCGAGGACGGCTGGCTCGAGGCCGACCGAGCGCAGCAGATCGTGCAGAAATCCCGCCTCGGTAGCTCGGACATCGTGCTGAAGGTGTTCACCGCAGCGGAGACCGGCGCGGCACAGGCACATGCCGACAATCCGAGCCTTGCCAACGAATACATCTTCGACTGGCTCGAATCCCAGCTCGGGGCCGCCGCGAAGCGGATCTGAGCGGCGTTCAGGCCGAGCGGCCTTAGAAGTCCAGGGAGATCCTGACGCAGGCTTTCTCGAGCCGGCTCTTCAACGTCGCGAGCTTGGCGGTGAATTCCGTCAGCTCGTTCTCGTCGAATTCCTGGAAGACGAATTCGCGAATCGTCTTGTACTGCTCGTTGAGGCTCGCGATGTGTTTCTGCGTTTTCTCGACCAGCGACAGCCGCACCACGCGGGCATCCGTTGGCGAGGGGCGGCGGCGCAGCAGGCCCTTTTTCTCGAGAAGCTTGGACTGGGTGGTGACGAAGGACGGGTCGACGTGAAGCAGCTTGGAGACTACGTTGATGGGCACGCCGTCGTTCTTGTCGAGGTCGGAAATCGCCATCAGGATCAGCCATTGCGGTCCGCTGATGCCGAGCGTCCTGGCCCAGAACTGACGCAGCTCCTCCAGGTACATGTTGATCGAGGATATCTCCCAGGTGAATCGCCTGATGATATCGAAATTGCCGGCGGAGCGGAGGCGCGCCCCTTCTTTCCTCGTCGCTGACACCGCGTCTCTCCCGCAAGCTGATTCATTCTCGCCAGTCTTCGCGGTGGGCATAGTCCACGCAAGTCTGCCCTGACGCAAGTGCAGAGCAGGGTAATTGTGTCACGGAAACTACAAATATGAGCCGGTCAGCATTTTGGCCCCGGGGGCGGTGTTGCGCCGCAGACACAGGGTTAGTGAAACAACAAAGCTGATCTAATAAACTATTTTGATTAACGGAACGGCGCAGGCATATTGATCCGTGACGGTGGGGGGTTCTCGATCGTCCCGTTGCAGGTGGTTCGTTCACGTTCCTCGCGTCTTTCGCGGGTACGTCCGAAAGCGCGAAGCGGCCGAGCGGATTTGATGAAGAGACGGGGATCTGGGGGGCCATCCGGTCCGATCTCCGTAAAATGAGCAACTTGGAGGTTTTAAATGAAAGTGGTGAAGAGCCTTTTGCTCGGCACTGCGGCGGGTCTGATCGCCGTCGGTGGAGCTCAGGCGGCTGATCTTCCGGTCAAGGCCAAGGCGGTCGAATACGTGAAGATCTGCTCGCTGTACGGTGCGGGTTTCTACTACATGCCGGGCACCGACACCTGCATCAAGTTCGGCGGTTACGTCCGCGCTGACGCTGTTCTCGGCGGTGGTGGCGACTATGACTTCAACAAGAGCACCAGCTCTGCGAACGGCGGGTCGAACAACCGTCTGACCAACTACTATCTCGCCCGCGCTCGTATGGACCTCAACGTCGATACGCGCACCGCGACCGAATACGGCGTCGTGCGAACCTATGCCGACATGGTCTTTACCTATAGTTCGTCCGACGTCACCGGCAGCAACCCGTCGGCGATCTCGTCCAGCTCGGCTGCGCTCGGTCTCTACCACGCGTTCATCCAGTTTGCCGGCTTCACCTTCGGTCGCACCGTCTCGATCTTCGATGCCCCGTGGCAGAGCTATGTGGCGGGCGGTCCCGACACCCTTCCGGGCGGCTCCAACCACGTCAACGGCATCAACCAGGTTGCCTATACGGCTGATTTCGGCCAGGGCATCACCGGTTCGATCGCGTTGGAGGAAGAGACGACCGCGTCGAACGGCCAGTCGAATCTCTGGAACGTCTCGTCGGGCACGGCCGCCCAGTTCGTGACCGGCGTCTATGGCGCCAACGATTGGGGTGGAACACGTTCACCCGACATCACCGGTGCGGTCCGTGTCGACCAAGCCTGGGGTCTGGCCCAGATTTCGGTCGCGGCGCATGACATGCATGCGGCCTATTACGGCGCGACGGAAACCAGCGGTCATCCCAGCGACAAGTGGGGCTGGGCTGTGCAGGGCTCGTTGTCGATCAAGAACATCCCGACCGGTGCGGGTGACGTGATCAACCTGCAGGCCGTCTATACGGACGGTGCGACCCGCTACAACTTCCAGAGCCTGTTCCCGCAAGCCTTCTTCATGTTCGGCGGCAGCAGCTCGGCCTATCAGAGCATCGGCTTCGCCGGTCTTGCTGACGGCGTCTTCGGAACCGGTACCGGCATCGATACGGTCAAGACCTGGGGCGTCCGCGGTGGTTATACCCACAACTGGAGCCCGAATTGGGCGAGCGCCATCTATGGTGGTTATGGTTCGCTGAGCTACGGCTCGACGGGCAAGTCCATGATCTGCGCCAACTTCGCTACGATCGCCGTGGCCGGTTCGACCTGTAACCCCGACTTCAACTTCGGCGTCGTCGGTGTCAACACCGTGTGGACTCCGGTCAAGAACCTGGCGTTCACGGCTGACCTGAGCTGGTCGCGTCTGGACCAGAAGTACTCTGGTTTCGTCAACGCGCCGGCGATTGCCAGCGCCGCCAAGCCGGCCGCTGTGTACGAGCTGAAGGACCAGGACTCGTTCACCATGATGCTGCGCGCCCAGCGCAACTTCTGATCATCGATCGCGTCAATCGATTGGAGAGCCTCGGCGGGCGACCGCCGGGGCTTTTTTATTGGTCAGGCTGATTCCAAAAATCAGAAATCTCCTGCGGCCGGCGAAGACGAGCTATGCGTTTCAAAGGTCGCCAATCTTATTTACTTACCTGAGTTACTAAGCTATATACCTGTCAGCCGATTTCGAAAGTCACGGCTCTTAGCTTCACGCTAAGCCTCCAGAAACCTCCGGTAGTGCCCTGCCGGAGGTTTTTTGTTGTGGGGGAGAGGCTAGAACTCGCCTCAGCCGCGCATGACGCGTGCGCGGGAGTTGGGCCGGTAGGCGAGGCGGCTGTGGCCGATGCAATAAGGCTGGCCCTCGTGCGCGGCGTTGCCGCAGAAGCAGAAATCCTCCGCGCCGGGCGTCGAGATCGGCCAGCGGCAGCTATTCGCATCGAGCTCCATCAATGAGCAACGGTTGGCGTCGTCGATCGGCCCGGTCACCCCTGCCGTGTCTGCTTCGCCGTAGATCGTGGCGAGCATTTCAAATTGCAGGCGAGGCACCGCTTTGCGCGGGCGCGGGACGGGCGTTCGGTCCTGCGGCCTGCGCTCGTCGAGCGTGCGGCCGCGCGTGAGATTGAGGCGCGACAGCTTGCCGATCACGGCGTTGCGGCTGACGCCGATGTCGGCCGCGATCTCGCGGCAGGACAGGCCGGCCTCGAAGTGTTGCTTCAGCAGTTCAATTCGTTCAACGGTCCAGGTCGGAGAGAGCACAGGCATTTGTAACGGTCCCAGGTTGCGACATCCGGCCATCAGCAGCCCGAGATCCGTCCGCTTTTCACGCTCGTCGCGCGTTCACGTCCTGCCATTGTCGCGGATCGACAAAAGCCCGTCCTTGATGGCGAGACGGATGCCCTCCTCGATCAATGTCCGTGCGACGCCGGGAACGCTGGTGCCGTGGGTGCCCTGTCTCACCAGTTTTTCCAGATAGGTGATGGTCGAGAGCGCCAAGGTTACGGGAATGCGGTCAGTCTCGGCTTTTTCGGTGGCCATGGCCCGAACGCTAGCCTCTTACCCAGGTACATAAAAGTAACGATTAAGACTCTATTTAGGTTCGGGGGTGGAAGTCAAATCCTGGCTTTATCGGTGGCGCAGCGTATTGGAATCGCTCAGAAAAATTGGCGCGCGCCGACGCGCCGCGCGGGATTGCCGGGCAGCGCGTGGTGTCAGCAGGCAGGAGGTTTGGCCGGGCTCAGCCGTGCACGATCGCTTTTTCGATCATGCAATGGATGCCCTTGGAGCCGTTGACGGTCTGAGTCACCCGCAGATCGGCTGCGAGGCTGCACAGCGTATAGGCGTCCTCGCGCGAGAGGTTTCGCGTTTCGCCGAGCAGCGCGATCATGTCGCGCAGCGCGCGGACCGCGCATAGGTCGAGGTCGGGGTCCATCGCCATGGTGATGTAGTGGGTCGGCGTCTCCGCGCGCGGATAGGTGAACCGCAAATCCTTGCGCAGCGTCAGCCGGAAACGGCCCGAGAGCGCGGTCTCGATCGCGGTGACGCAGACCTCGCCGTCGCCCTGCACGCCATGGCCGTCGCCGCAGGAGAACATCGCGCCCGGGACGAACACCGGCAGATAGAGCGTCGCGCCGGCGCCGAGTTCCTTGTTGTCGAGGTTGCCGCCCATGGCGCGCGGGACGAGCGAGGAGATGCGGCCCCAGCTGGCGGGCGGCGAAACGCCCATCACGCCGAAAAACGGCTTCAGGGGCAGGTCGAGGCCCCAGGGCATACGGCCGACCATCCGCGCCCGGTCCAGCGGGATGTTGAGAAGTCGGGTCTCGTGGAAATCGTCGGGCAGGGTGCCGGCGAGCGGCTTGATCAGATTCCAGCCCCAATCCTGCCGAAGCCGGACGTCGAGGATATCGATCTGGAGGACGTCGCCGGGTTCGGCACCGCCGACGGCGATCGGCCCGGTGAGAATGTGACCTGGCACCATCCGATCGGATTTCGCATGCACCTCGGCCATCTCAGGCGGAACGTGAAACCGGCTGCGCTCCGGGATCACTTCGGGCCCGCCGCTGATGGTGTCGACCGTGACCTCGTCGCCGCTTGCGACAGTGAGGACTGGCTTGAGGCTGGCTTCGAAGAAGCCCCAATGGCAGGTTTCGGCGCTCGCATGCAGGTGGTGATGGGTCATTTGCGGGGTCCAGTCGTTTTCATTCGAGAGCACTTGAGAACTTGCAATGGCCGGGCTTGACCCGGCAATCGATCCTCTTCCAAGAAGATTTCTGAAGACAAGCGGGCGGGTCAAGCCCGCGTGGCACAGCTACGATCATTTCAGCGGGGTTTCTTCTGTTCTTCGTTCTTTCCAAGACGCTTGGTGCCGCGGTGCTGCCGCTCAATCTTCTGGTCGAGCTCGGGATCATCGCGGTCGTGCTGATGGCAACGCGCTTTGCCCGGTTCGGCCGCAAGCTGGCCGTGGCCACGCTGGTCCTGCTCGCGCTCGCGGCATTTTCGCCGCTCGGCAATCTCCTGCTCTATCCGCTGGAATCGCGTTTTCCGCCGTGGAATCCGTCGCGCGGCGCGCCCGACGGCATCATCGTGCTGGGCGGCTCCGTCGATACCGATCTGTCGGCGGCGCATCGCACTCCGGTGGTCGCGCATGCGGCCGATCGCTTGTTGGCGCCGGCCGAGCTCGCACGCCGTTATCCGAAGGCGCGTATCGTCTTCACGGGAGGCTCGGCGAACCTGGTCTCGACCGACGCCAGAGAGGCCGACTATTCGGTGCCGATCCTCGAGGGCATCGGCATTCCGAAAGAGCGCCTGGTCGTGGAGCGGAACTCGCGCAACACTTACGAGAACGCGATCTTCACGAAGCGCCTGGTGCAGCCGAAGCCAGGCGAGCGTTGGCTGCTGATCACTTCGGCTTTTCACATGCCGCGTTCGATGGGCATTTTCCGCAAGGCCGGATTTGACGTCGAGGCCTATCCCGTTGACTGGCGGATGGGCGGGCCCGACGATTTGTTTTCTTTCACCAATATCAGCGCGGACGGTCTCGGCCGCACCGATGTGGCGGTGCGCGAATGGATCGGCCTTCTGGCCTACCGCCTCATGGGCCGGACCAGCGAGTTGCTTCCGGGACCTGCGAAGGACTAGAACAGAGCGCAGAAACGCAAACGAGCCGTCGGGAGGCTTCCAATGCAACAGCAGAGTGCAGACCGGATCGATCTTGCCGGTCTCGTCGCCGATCTCAACAATCTGTTGCGGCTGAAGACCACGGTGATCGGCATGAAGCTGTTCGCGCGTGCCGAAGACATGGAAGCGATCCCGAAGATCCGGCGGCCGACTGCGATCCACACCACCGACCAGATCGTCAGCATGGCCTCGCGGCTCGGCTGGACCGTGGGCATCACCGGCGACGATCTCGTCGGCAACCAGTGCCGCGCGGTGATCGGCCTCAGCCCTCAGGACGAGAAATGGCTCGCCGGCGAAAACTATGTCGGGGTCTGGCATGGCACCGCGGAGGATGCGCGCAAGCGCCAGGAGGCGCTGGACGTGGTTCCGTTTGGGCAGTATCAGGCGCTCGCGGTCAGCCCGCTCGCAAGCGGCCGGCTCGATCCGCCCGACATCTGCCTCGTCTACGCCACGCCCGGCCAGATGATCATCCTGATCAACGGGCTGCAATATACCGGCTACAAGAAGTTCGAATGGGGGGTGGTCGGGGAGACCGCGTGCGCGGATTCCTGGGGGCGGGCGCTGAAATCAGGCGAGCCCAGCCTGTCCTTGCCATGCTATGCCGAACGGCGCTATGGCGGCGTGCCTGATGAGGAGATGCTGATGGCGCTGAAGCCGCATCATCTCGCCAAGGCAATCGAAGGCATGAAGGCGCTGGCCAAAAACGGTCTGCGCTATCCGATCCCGCCCTATGGAATTCAAAGCGACGTCCGCGCCGGCATGGGCGTGAGCTACGCAAAGAAGTAAAGGCCAGTCATGAGCTCTGCGAAATTCGACATCGTCGTCTACGGCGCGACCGGTTTCACCGGCCAGCTCGTGGCCGAATATCTGGCGGCGCATTACAAGAACGACAAGCAGCTCAAATGGGCGATGGCTGGACGAAGCCTCGACAAGCTGAAATCCGTGCTCGATGCGATCGGCGCGCCCGCCGACACGCCGCTGATCGTGGCGGATGCGTCGGACGCTGCATCGCTGAAGGCAATGGTCGCGCAGACGAAGTCGGTCATCACGACGGTCGGGCCGTATCTGCTTTACGGCAATGAGTTAATTGCTGAGTGTGCGGCCACGGGCACCGACTATTTCGATCTCTGTGGCGAGGTGCCGTGGATGCGCCGCATGATCGACACCCATCTTGCCGCCGCGCAGAAATCAGGCGCGCGGATCATGTTCTCCTGCGGCTATGACTCGATTCCATTTGAACTCGGTGCCTTCACCGCCCAGGAAGAGGCCAAGCGTGTGTTCGGCGCCACGGCGCCGCGCGTGAAGGGCCGGGTGCGCGAGATGCGCGGCACGTTTTCGGGCGGTACGGCGGCGAGCAGCAAGGCGATCTTCGCCGCTGCCGCGCAGGATCCAAGCCTGCTAGCCTTGTTACGAGATCCCTTCGCGCTGACGCCCGACTTTGAGGGACCGAAGCAGCCGCCAGGCAACAAGCCAGTCTACGACGAGGACCTGGAGACTTGGCTGACGCCCTTCTTCATGGCGAACATCAACACCCGCAACGTGCACCGCTCCAACATGCTGCTCGGCTTCGCTTACGGCCGAGACTTTGTCTACGACGAGATGCAGATTGCCGGTCCAGGTGAGGAGGGCAAGGCGGCGGCAAAGGAAATCGTCGCCGCTAACAACCGGATGGCGACGCAGGCTCCGCCGAAGCCAGGCGAGGGGCCTTCGAAGGAAGAGCGCGAAAACGGCATGTACGACCTGCTCTTCGTCGCGATTGCTCCGGATGGCCGTCAGGTCCGCACTTTCGTGAAGGGCGACCGCGATCCCGGCTACGGCTCGACCTCGAAGATGATCGCCGAATGCGCCGTCTGCTTGTTGCGCGATGCAACGGATGTTCCCGGGGGAATCTGGACTCCGGGCGCAGCGATGCAGCACAAGCTGATCAAGCGGCTGCAGGAGAATGCCGGGTTGACGTTTGGGGTGGAGGAGTAGGGCTTTCTTCGCCTCGCACCGCTTGCGGGGAGAGGCCGACGCGCGGCCGGTGAGGGGGAGTCTCTGCGAGTCCAACTCTCGCCGCTTTTGCGGAAGCAGCCCTCACCGCAACCCTCTCCCCGTAAGAACGGGGAGAGGGGGAAGATGAAGCTACGCCGCCCTCGCGTCATAGGCGTACATGAAGTCCATGCCCTTCGAGCCCAGTGGCAACAGAAGTTTGATCATGTGATTTCTCATCCACGCGCCGGCGGCGCTGAACTCGCGTTTGTTGTTGCCGTTGCGCCGGGCGATGGCGACGATCTTTTCCGCGCGCGGCCGACGTTCGGCTTCGAAGGCCTGGAAGGTCGCCGTCAACTCCTGACCCTCCTGCATCAGCCGGGCGAGCCGCATCGCATCTTCCAGCGCGAGCGAGGCGCCCTGTCCGGCATGCGGGCTGGTTGCATGGGCGGCGTCGCCGATCAGCAGCGATCGCTTGCGTGACCAGGTCGGCAAGGTTGCGACGTCGAAAGTGTCGGTGACCACAATGTTCTCGGCCGCCTCGATGATCCCAGGGATCGGATCGTGCCAGCCCTGATGGAAGCCGCGCAGATGCTGCTTCAGCGCCTGTGCGTCGAGCGCGCGAAACATCGCGGCATCCATGCCGTGCGCGGGCTGCGTGCTCCACCACATTGCGCCGCCCTTGGGATCCGGGCTGCAATAGCCGTAGCCGAAGAAGCCGCTCTGTCCGAACGTGGTCTCGACACGCCCGCCGATCGCCCTGCCGCCGAGGGCCGGATGAGGGACGAAGCCGCCGAAGCCGATCAGTCCGGTGTTGAAGGGTTTGGGACCATCAGGCACAACCTGGCGCCGCGTGATCGAATGCACGCCGTCGGCGCCGATCAGAAAATCGCCCTCCGCGGTGGTGCCGTCGGCGAAATAGGCGATGATGGGCTGGTCGCCGCGATCCTCGATCTTGATCAGGCGCTTGTCGAAATAGAGCGACGCGCACGTGCACCAGGCCTTGTCGATCAGCATCTCGTTCAGCGAGGCGCGGCAGACGTTCACGGCGGGTTGGCCGAACCGCCGCGCCATGTCGCGGTTGATCGAGCCGAGCCGTCGACCGTCTTGCGAATAGAAGTCGAAGGATTCCGCGATCGAGCCGCGGCTGATCAGCTCGCCGGCAAGCCCGATCTCGTCCATGACATGCATGCCGTTCGGCGCGATCTGGAGGCCGCCGCCGATGCCCTTGGAGTAGGGCCAGGCTTCGTAGACCGCGGATTCGATGCCGGCGCGGCGCAGCAGGATCGCAGCGACGGGCCCGGCAATGCCGGCGCCGATGATGAGGGCCTTGCGGGGACGGTGAGGCATTGGCTTGCTCCCGAGGTTTCCGTGGTGCTAGGAGAAATTAAGGCCACTAATTCTCTTAGTGGCTAAGATATATATCGGCTAAGATATGAGGTGGGCGTTGTCAAGGGCAAAGGCTCGCGCGGCGTTGCTGGGAGAATTGGAAGAGGCGATGCGACGGTCGTCCGCGCAGGGCGTGCTCTATGGGCAAGCCGTTGCGAACGTGGCTGGAATTGCCAATTCCGACCTCGAATGCATGGACATTCTCTCTCTCGAGGGGCGCGTGACCGCGGGCAGGCTTGCCGAGGTGACGGGGCTCACGACGGGCGCCATCACCGGCGTGGTCGATCGGCTCGAGAAGGCAGGGTTCGTGCGACGCGAGCGTGACGAGGCCGATCGTCGCAAGGTTTTCATCACCGTCGTGCCCGAGACCGCGAAGAGGATCGGCCAGCTCTATGTGCCGATGCAGCAGGCGATGGAGAAGGTCTTCAGCGCCTATACCGACGAGGAGCTGCGCCTGCTGCTGCGTTTTGCCAATGAGGGCTACGAGGGCGTGGTCGCAGCGACCGCAGCATTGAAGGGCCTGCTTGATACGCCACCGGAGCAGCGGCCCGATCTCAAGCTGAAGGAGCGTCCTCGCCGGACCTGACCTTGTAGGCCTGTGCGGCCGCGATCATGCCCCACATCGCGCCCAGCATCATCCAGAAATGGCGCCAGTGGTCGGTGTCGATCACGAAACTTTCGCCGACGGTGCCGACGAAGGCGGAGAACACCGCGAGGTAAGCGCGCTGCCAGGGCACGCGGACGAAGATGTGGCGCAAGCCGGTGATGACGGTGGTGAAGACCAGCGCCGGATAGCAGACGCCGGAGAGCCAGCCGCCGGACATGAAGGCGTTCAGGTAGGAGTTGTGGGTGTCTTCGGGGAAGTAGCGGTGGAATTGCAGGGGGCCGATGCCGAACGGCAGGTCGAGCGCCATCTCCGCACCGAGGATGTGGCGGCCGAACCGGCCGAAGCGGCCTTCGTCATAGCTCTGGTCGAAGCTCGCGCGCTGCTTGAACATCTCGGCGACGGAATCGAACGACAGCAGCACCGCGATCAGCGCCAGGCCCAGCACGACCGCGACGATCGCCATGACGATGATGCGTGAGCGCTCGGCATTGCTGCGGCTGGTCAGCACCATCAGTGCCAGCATGAAGGCAGAGGTCAGGATCAGCCCGCCCCAGGCGGCGCGGGAAAAGGCGAGCAGGATCGCCAGCGACATAATGGCGAAGGCGATGGCGTTGCGGAACGCCTTGGCGAGCTTGTCCGAGACCACGCTCTGAAGTGCAAACAGCGCCGGCAGGATCAGGAACGCGCCAAGCACGTTCGGGTCCTTGAACGTGCCGCGAGCGCGCTCGTAGAGCGTCAACAGATCGTGGCCGCCGGGGACCAGGTTGAAATAGCCTGATATAGCCGAGAGCGAGGCGATCATCGCGCCGACCGCGAGGCCACGGCGCAGCATGTCGAGCCGCGCCGCCGTGTCCTCGGAAATGACCATGGCAAAGAACACCACGGTGACGGCCATGTACCAGGAGGTCGCGATCCAGCTTGCGACCTCCGACTGGTCGAGCAGCGGGATCGCGCCGATGGTGTAGCCGACATTGAGCAGCACCAGGGCAAGCACCAGCGGCATCAGCACGAGCCGCAGGCGCAGGCCGGTGGCAAAGAAGGCGACGGTGGCGAGCAGCGTCGCGATCTCGTAAGGGCTCGGCTCGATGAAGACGATAGCGCCCGAGGCGCCGACCAGCCAGACCAGCGCGCGCTGGAGGGCAAGCACGCCGGGCGCAGCCGGTGCGGCTACGTTCATTCCACCGGCAGTTGCCGCATACGCCATCACACGCTCACGCAAATCTCACGCCACAAATACCGCTGTCATCGCCCGGCTTGACCGGGCGATCCAGGACTCTGCGGCGCCTGTTGCGGAAAACGGCTGGCGCCTCGGCGTACTGGATGCCCCGTCAAGCCGGGGCATGACGGAAACTCAATACGCGTTCTCGTTCTTGGTCAGCAGCGAGAGCGGCGTTTTCAGGAGAATGACGAGGTCGAACAGCACCGACCAGTTCTCGATGTAGTAGAGGTCGAACTCGACGCGCTTCTGGATCTTCTCTTCATTGTCGATCTCGCCGCGCCAGCCGTTGATCTGAGCCCAGCCGGTGATGCCGGGCTTGACGCGGTGGCGGGCGAAATAGCCGTCGACGGCCTCGTCGAACAGCCGGCTCTGAAGCTTGCCCTGCACCGCGTGTGGACGCGGGCCGACCAGGGAAAGATTGCCCGAAAACACCACGTTGAAGAGCTGCGGCAGCTCGTCGAGGCTGGTTTTGCGGATGAAGCGGCCGACGCGGGTGACGCGCGGATCGTTCTTGGTCACGACCTTCGAGGCCGTCGGGTCGGCCTGGTGGTGATACATCGAGCGGAATTTATAGACGTCGATGCGCTCATTGTTGAAGCCGAACCGCTTCTGGCGGAACAGGACGGGACCGGGGCTGTCGAGCTTCACTGCCAGCGCCACCAGCGCCATCACGGGAAGGGCCGCAAGCAATGCGAGGCTGCCGACGACGCGGTCGAACAGCCATTTCATCACCAGATCCCAATCGGTGATTGGTGCCTCGAACACGTCGAGCGTCGGCACCTCGCCGAGATAGGAATAGGAACGGGGCCGGAAGCGCAGCTTGTTGGTGTGCGCGGAGAGACGGATGTCGACCGGCAACACCCAGAGCTTCCTCAGCATCTCCAGGATGCGCGTCTCCGCCGAAATGGGCAGCGCGAACAACACGAGATCGACGCGGGTGCGCCGGGCGAATTCGACGATGTCGTCGACCTTGCCGAGCTTGCGCGCGCCGGCGCAGGTATCGAGCGCGCGGCTGTCGTTGCGGTCATCGAACACGCCGAGCACGTGGATGTCGGAATCCTCCTGTGCCTTCAGCGCCTCGACCAGCTGCTCGCCGTTGCTGTCGGAGCCGACGATGATGGTGCGGCGATCGAGCCGGCCCTGGCGCGCCCAGCTGCGCACCAGCGAACGAAGGATGAGGCGCTCGGCGATCAGCGCGGCGAGGCCAAGGAAATAGAAGGCGGCGAGCCATAGCCGCGAGACCTCGCTGCCGAACTTGGCGAAGAAGGAGACGCCGATGAACAGCAGGAAGACGAACGACCAGGACGAGATCATCCGCGTCATCTGCCGGAGTTGGCCGCGGAACAGCTGCACCTGGTAGATGTCCGCGGCCTGGAAGCAGACCACGGCTGCGACTGCGACAGCGACGATCTCTAACGGATAGACCCAGCTGAAGCCGTTGTGCGGCATGACGTAGCCGGCATAGACGGCGATGCCCACCACGATGAGCAGCACGAAGTCGATGGCGCGCACGACGCCGGCAATCACGATCGGCGAATAGGCGCGGGCGACTTTCTGATTGACGATCTCGAGCGCAGCCGGCGTGAGCCGGCGGCGGCGTTCCACGAAACTAGTCCCGGCAGGCCGGGCCGCGGCGCTGGTCGCGGCATCGAGCATCGAGCGTGCGTTGAACGGTTCCACGGGCGTCTACGTCCATTCCAAAAGCTCGCGGCACGGCTTGGCGCCCCGGGCTTCCAATCCCCTGGCGTCGATTATCGGACAAATCGGAAGATTCTCTAAAGCCGGCTTAAGGGTGGTTAATGATTGGCAAATGCATCGCGGTAGCCCGCGAGCACGCCTTCGACCATCGCGGCTTGCGAGAAATGCGCCGAGATGCGCTCGCGCAAGATCGATGCGCGCTGCGCGGTCGCCTGCGCGTCGTCCAGCGCGGCCGCGATCGCCTCAGCCATGGCTTCGGCGTTGCTGGCGGCGAACAGCGCCGGACTGTCGGGCCCGAAAATCTCCGGGATGCCGCCGACGCGCGCTGCGATCATGGGAATACCGGCCGCACCGGCCTCGATGACAACATAGGGCATGGAATCGCCGCGCGAGGGGACGACCAGCAGTCGCCCCTTGGAAAAGCCGTAACGCGCCTTGACGTGGCCGATGAAGCGGATCGCCTCCTTCAGGCCGAGCCGCTCGACCTGCGCCTTCAGCGCCGCGGTCTCCTCACCGTCGCCGCCGAGCGTCAGCGTGACTTGCCTGCCGCTCTCGCGCAGCCGCGCCACCGCGTCGACCAGGAGGTCCGCGCCCTTGATGTGCCTGAACTCGCCGACATAGCAGAGGTCGGTAGCGTCATCGGCGATAGCGACGGGTTCGAACTCTTCCGGCGTCACGCCGTTGAAGACGCAATGCACCACGCCCTTGGGCGTACCGACGATGCGCTGGTAGGTGTCGCGCGCAAAAGCGCTCTCGAACAGGAACAGATCCGTCGCGTCCATCAGCGAGCGTTCGAGGCGCGCGTAAAATTCCCCCTTCAAGGTGTTGAGCGGATAGTGCAGCGAGCCGCCATGGGGCGTGTAGATGCGAATGGTGTCGTCAGCGCGGCGCCGCGCGCGAACGAAAGCGCCGGCCTTGGCGCCGTGGCCGTGCAAGACGTCGGGCTTGAGCGCGGCAATCAGGCGGCGCATGCGCAACCAAACCAGAAAATCCTCCACCGAGGGTTCCCGGCGGATCGCCATCCGATGCACGCCGAGCTTCAACCGCGGCGCAACTTCGGCCAGCGCCTTGTCCGCGCGCTCGCCACCGGTGAGGCTGTCGGCGAGAATCCCGACGTGATGGCCGCGATCGACCTGACCGTTGGCGACGTCGAGGATGTGCCGGAAGATGCCTCCTACGGGCGCGCGTACGGCGTGCAGAATGCGAAGCGGCCGGTCAGGAGAGGGAGGCATGATCAAAACCAGCGCGCGAAACTGGACAAAGTTTCTCGAAATATCGATGCGATTAAGGACCCCTCGTGGTTAACAAACGGTGACGAACGCTTCTGCGTTGCATGCCAGAGGTCGCGATTAACCCAGCAGCAACCTTAATGGAGTGTAATCGGCCTCATTGAGGTACACGAGTGGCTTGCCCTGCGGGAGTGTTCGATGCGTTTAGCGTTCTGGCGTGCCGGCAAGGACAAGGCCGTCATCGAGCGAGCCGTTTCGAACACCAAGCCCCGGGTCGAAGCCAAGCCGGCGCCGATCGTTGCAAGGCAGGCGCCAGCCGAATCCGGTGACATCGATCTGCATGCGCTCGGCGGCGCGCTCGCGCGCAAGCGCGGCTGGATCATCGTGCCGACGGTGTTGGCCCTCGTCGCCTCCGTCGCGATCGTCAATCTCATCACGCCGCGCTACAAATCCGAATCGCGCATCCTGATCGACGGCCGCGAGAACGTCTTCCTGCGGCCGAGCAGCGATCGCAGCACGGAGGAGCGGCAGGCACTCGACCCCGAGGCCGTCACCAGCCAGGTGCAGCTTGTGCTGTCGCGCGATCTCGCGCGCGAGATCATCAAGAAGAACAAGCTGGCCGAACGGCCGGAATTCGACCCGGTCTTGCAAGGCATCTCGCCGCTGAAATCGCTCGCGGCGCTGGTCGGCGTCGGCCGCGACCCGTTCTCGATGACACCGGAAGAGCGCGTGCTCGATGCGTATTATGATCGCCTTCAGGCCTATGCCGTCGACAAGTCGCGCGTGATCGTCGTCGAATTCCAGTCGCAGGATCCCGAGCTCGCCGCGCGCGTCGCCAATTCAATCGCCGACGGCTATCTCGTGCTCCAGCAGAATGCGCGACAGGACCAGGCGCGCAACGCCAGCCAGTGGCTGGCGGGCGAGATCGAGAACCTGCGCAAAAAGGTTTCCGAGGCCGAAGCCAAGGTCGAGGACTTCCGATCCAAATCGTCACTGTTCGTCGGCACCAACAACACCACGCTGTCGAACCAGCAGATGGGCGAGGTCAATACCCAGCTCAACAATGCGCGCGCGCTGAGGGCCGACGCCGAGTCCAAGGCGCGGCTGATCCGCGAGATGCTCCAGAGCGGCAAGCCGATCGAGGCGTCCGAGGTCGTGAACTCCGAGCTGATGCGGCGCTTGTCGGAACAGCGTGTAACGCTGCGCGCCCAGCTTGCCGAACAGTCTTCCACGCTGCTCGGCAATCATCCGCGCATCAAGGAACTGAAAGCGCAGCTGAGCGATCTCGATGGTCAGATCCGCGACGAGGCGGCAAAAATCTCGCGCTCGCTTGAAAACGATGCGCGGATCGCCGGCGGCAGGGTCGACGGCCTGACCACGAGCCTCGAGCAGCTCAAGAAGCAGGCGACCTCGACCAACGGCCAGGACGTTCAGCTGCGGGCGCTCGAGCGCGAGGCCAAGGCGCAGCGCGACCTGCTCGAGACCTATCTTGCCAAATATCGCGAGGCCAATACCCGCGAAACCATCGACACCGCGCCGACCGAGGGCCGCATCATCTCGCGTGGCATCGTCTCGAATACGCCGGCCTATCCGAAGAAGCTTCCGATCGTACTGATCGCGACGCTTGCGACGCTGCTGCTGTCCTCTGGTGTTGTCGTCACCGGCGAGCTGCTGCGCCAGACCGCGCCGCGCGCCGTCGCGACGCTCGCCCCCGCGGCGGTTCGTCGCGAGCCTGTTGTCGATCCGGTGGAGACGGTTGCGGCACCGCTCCAGCCGGAGATGACTGATGATGCCGACGTCAGCGAATTGGCCGAAATCGGACAGCTGGCCGAGAGCCTGAGGGCTGCCGGTGCAGCTGCGAAGAAGGTCACCGTGCTCGGCACCGCATCGGGCGAGGCGATCACGCTGTCGGCGCTGACGCTCGCACGGCATCTGGCACGCGAGGCGCGCGTCGTCGTGGTCGATCTCGCCGCATCCTCGCCGACGATATCAGCGGTGTCGGTCGATCCGGTGTCGCCCGGTCTTGCCGAGCTGATGCAGGGGCAGGCCTCGTTCGCGCAGATCATTACGCGCGACAAAGTCTCGCGGCTGCATCTCGTCCTGGCCGGTCGTCCAGGCTTCGACCAAAGCCTGCTCCAGTCGCCGCGGGTGACGCTCGCAATCGATGCGTTGCTGCGCGCTTACGATTACGTGCTGCTCGACGCCGGTGGCGCTTCCGAATTGCCGGCAGAACTCTTGACGACGAATGCCCGCGCTGTCGTGGTCCCCGACGCGTCGATGGAGGCTGATGCGCGTACGCTCATGTGCGAACAGCTCAAGGCCGTCGGCTTCAGCGAGGTGACGATGTTGAGCCGGCCCGTGCAGCCGTCGAACGCCGGCGAGACTGCGCGCGTGGTGGCGGCATAAGTGATCTTACCTCAGTGGGCAAAGGCGCGCTTGCGCTGCCCCACCACTCTCTCCGATCGCGCGCAGAACGTGGGCACGCTTCGCTTTGCCCCCCCTACGACAATTCGTCGCTACCCGAACGCCTGCCTTAGCCGTCGGGCCAGGTCGAACAGCATCTGGTTCTGCTTCACCAGGCGCTTGCCGTGGTTGATCGAGGACATCGCCGCGGCCGCGAGCCTGCCGCGCGGGGTCAGGGGCACGAAGCTGTCGAAGATGTCCTCGTCATCCTTGCAGAACATGCGCTTGTAGTCGTCCGATCCGATGCCGAGGTCGAGGGAGCGGTAGCCGCGCTCGCCGTAGCGGTCGATGATGTAGCGCACCAGGATCAGGCCCGGGCTGTAGCGGGCGTGCTCCGACATCGTGTAGGTGTTGAACATCATCGAGAAGCGCTGGCCGTCGGCAACGCCGGCGAAGATCGCGATCACCTCATCGTCGCATTCCAGCGCATGAATATCGATGACGTGCCCTTCGCCGCGCGGTGCCAGGCAGGCGCTGCGGATAAATTTCTCGACGATGGGCTCGGCGAAGACGTTGGGCAGCTTCTGCTCAGCCATCCGCGCCGGTTTGACGCGGAAGAACCAGTCGAGCAGGCGGGTGACGTCCGCGTCCGATGTGGCGAGGTGATAGCGGTAGCCGGCAAGCGCCTGGAGCTTCTTCTCCTTGCTCTTGAGCCGGCGGCGGAAGGAATTGCTGATCCGCGATGCGGGCGGGCCGCCTGGCTCCATGACCAGTACCGGGCAGCCGTTGATTGCGCTCTGCTGCGGCAGGAATGCGAACGGATTTTGCTGATCGTGCCAGCGCTTCGGTTGCTGCGTCAGCGCGAGGACGTCGACCCGGTTGCGCAGCGGTGCGATCAACGCGTCGAGGTCGCTAGCGACGGCTTGTGCTGCGAACTCGGCGTTCCACAGTCCCATGTTGAAGGTCGTATGCTTGCCGCCCATGAAGCAGGCCGTGCGCACGCCGTGACCTCGGCGCAATGCCAGCGGAAGCAGGGCGAGCGGGTTCTGCTCGGCATCGCGCGCGATCACGATGAAGGGGCGGGCGCCTTCGTGCTCCCCGACCGATCGTTGCCAGGTGCCCAGGAGATCGAACCGCTGATAGGGCGTGAAGAGGTGGCCGGGCTCCTCGAGCGCGCGCCAGACTCTCTCGGCTTCACCGAGATCGGCGACGATATCGACATGCGCAATACGGCTGGCTTTGGACCGCGCTGGCGATTCCGCCGTCCGGCTTTGCATCGCCGCAGCCATGGTCATGCGCGAAACCTGTCGAGAAAGCGAAAAATACGTATTTCGGCCTGTGGCCGACCTTTGCAAATAAATGTCAACAAAGGGTAATGACAATGGGGCAGGGAACAGGCTGCCGGCAAAGGCGAAGGTGGGGTATTGGCATCCGACGGCAGATGGGTGCAGCGGTTGCGGCTCGAACTGGCCTGGTTCTCGGGCCGACCCTTGCTGCGCAGCCGCGGCGCGGGCGCCATCCTGCGCTTCGAGCACGTGCGGCCGCGGCGAAGCGGCGCGTTCCAGCCGCTGCGCGAACACGAGATCACGCCACAATTCCTCGATCGTGCCATTCGTGCGCTGAAGCGCTGGGACTATGAGTTTCTCGGCATGGACGAGGTTTGTCGGCGCGCGGTGACGTTGCCGGAGAAGCGGCGCTTCGTGGCACTCACCTTCGATGGCACGCCCAAGGACCTCATCAGCTTTGCCTATCCGGTGCTGACGCGCCACGCCGTGCCGTTCACGCTCTATGTTCCGACCGCCTTTCCCGACGGCGTTGGAGAAGCGTGGTGGCTTGGGCTCGAGCAGGTGATCGCGCGCGAGAGCCGGATCAGCCTGATGATGGGCGACAAGGAACAGCGCTTCACCATCACTGATAATGCCGAGAAACAGGCACTGTTTTGGCATCTCGAGGGTTGGCTGCGCTCGCTGCCGCCGGCGGATCTCTCGGCCGCGATTGCCGATCTCTGCACACGCTACAGCATCGATCTCGCTGCACTCTCGCGCGAGGCGTCGATGGATTGGGAGGATCTGGCGAGGCTGGCTGCCGATCCGCTGGTCGCGATCGGCAGTGCGACCGTGAACTATCCCAACCTCGCCAACATGAAGGATGCGGCGGCGCTGCGCGAGATGACGATGGGCAAGGCGGTGGCGGAAGCCGCGTTTCGCCGTGAGGTCAGGCACCTGGCATATCCGTTCGGCGATCGGTCCTCATTCCGGCGCAGCCACGTCGTGATGGCGGAAGAGGCGGGCTTTGCCAGCGCGGTATCGACCATCCCGGGTATCGTGGATGCGCAAGGGCGCACCAATCTGCGGGCGTTGCCTCGGATCTCCTGGGACGGACGGGTGCGCTCGCTGCGCATGATGCGGGTGCTGGTGTCGGGCATTGCCTTCGCACCGGTGAAACCGACGGGCAGCGCTACGAGCTGACGCCGCGATGGTTAGAGCCTTCGCAACCGACAAACGCGCAGGCGCGTTTGCGGGGGTTACGCCCGGTCCGGCCGCTGCATCCAGCTCACGATCGGCATCGCCGGCAGCACCCAGCCCATGCCGACCACCACGTAGTAGATCGCCTGACGCCAGCCGGATACGGCGATCCACGGCATCTGCGCCGCCGCCATGCCGAGCAGGGCCCAGACGGTGGCCAGCACCAGGAGCAGAATGGCGCCGAGGAACTTGCGGGTGCGGATCGTCATGGCGGGGACTTGCGGCTTTCGCGTAACTTGCGCTGCGGGAGCGGGGGACTATAAGGGGCACGCAGTCCGGTTCAAGTCTGTTGGTCACAAGGCTTGGTTTGTCCCTGAAATGACGACGATTTCCGCCCCAACCCATCCGCATCGCGCCGTGCGCTGGTGGCTGATCTCCGTGGCCGCCCTGATCGCGCTGATGGTGCTGGTCGGCGGCGCGACACGGCTGACGGAATCCGGCCTGTCGATCGTCGAGTGGAAGCCGGTCACCGGCAGTATTCCGCCGCTGTCGGAGGCGCAGTGGACCGACGCCTTCGAGGCCTACAAGAAGATCCCGCAATATCGCGAGCTCAATGCGGGGATGAGCCTGTCCGAGTTCAAGGAGATCTTCTGGTGGGAGTGGAGCCATCGGCTGCTCGGGCGCTTCATCGGCATCGCCTATCTGTTGCCGTTCCTGTTCTTCCTGTGGCGCGGCGGCTTGGCCAGTGAGCTGAAGCGGCGGCTGTGGCTGCTGTTCGCGCTCGGCGGCCTCCAGGGCGCGGTCGGCTGGTGGATGGTGGCATCAGGACTGTCTGAAAGGGTCGAGGTGTCGCAATATCGGCTCGCAACACATCTGGTGCTGGCGCTGCTGATCTTCGCTGGCATCGTCTGGACGGTGCGGCGGCTCGAGGAGCGGCCGCAGATTGTCGCGCCTGTAAGGCTGCGCATCACCAGCGCGCTGCTGCTCGTCGTGACCTTCGTCCAGATCTATTTCGGGGCGTTGGTCGCAGGCCTGCGCGCGGGCCGCGCCTACAACACCTGGCCGCAGATCGACGGCGCGTTCATTCCATCGGTCGAGCGGCTGTGGTTCGAGACACCGTGGTGGCGCAATATGTTTGACAATGTGCTGACGGTGCAGTTCGAGCACCGGATGACGGCCTATCTGCTGTTCACGCTGGCGGCGCTGCATGCGTTCGACGCGCTACGCTCGCGCGCAGGCGCGGCAACGCGGGGGGCGCTCGGGCTGTTCGCGGCGGTCAGCTTGCAGGTGGTGCTCGGCATCCTCACGCTGCTCAACCAGGTGCCGATTGATCTGGCGCTCTCGCACCAGGCGGTCGCGATCACCGTGCTGACATTGGCGGTGATGCAGGCGGAGCGGCTGGCGTCGCGGCAGAACGCGGAAGCGCAGCCGCGCGCGGTTCCGGTGGGACAGCCCGGCTGATCAGCAATAGCCGTAGACGCCGCACGCATAGGGCAGGCGCCAGAAATAATCGACCTGCTTCCCGCCGTAATACCCGCCCTGATAATCGTAGCTCCAGGGGCGGCCATAATATCCAGGCAACGTATGCGAGCCCGGCAACAGCGGGGTGCCCGGCAGATTGCTGACGTAACTGCCGATGCCATCCGCGGGCGAGATCAGCGCGTCCGGATCGGTCTCGACATAGACCCTTGGCGGCGGAGCTGCGGCCCTTCGCTTCGGATGGGACGGCAAGTCGGCGGCAAACGCTGCCGAGGCCGTCAGCGTTGCCGCAAGGGCAGGTACCATCCAGCGCAGCATCATCGGCTCCGAATCAAGGGGCGATCCAGGGATGATGTATGGGGCAGGGATGGTTAATGACTGTTAAGCAAATCGTCATTCCGGGGCGCGCGAAAGCCCGAACCCGGAATCTCGAGGTTTCGGGTTCGGTGCTTCGCACCGCCCCGGAACGACAGGATGTTACGCGCCCAGCGCCTGTTCCAGGTCGGCGATCAGGTCTTCCTTGTCCTCGATGCCGATCGAGAGCCGAACCACATCAGGACCGGCGCCGGACTTCACCTTGGCGGCGTCGTCGAGCTGGCTATGGGTGGTCGAGGCCGGGTGGATGACAAGCGAGCGGGTGTCGCCGACATTGGCGAGGTGCGAGAACAGCTGCAGCTTCGACACCAGATTGACGCCGGCGTCGTAGCCGCCCTTGAGGCTGAAGGTGAACACCGCGCCTGCGCCCTTCGGCGCATATTTGCGTGCGAGCTGGTTGTACTTGTCACTCGGAAGGCCCGCATAGCTCACCGAAGCCACCGCCGGATGGCCGGCGAGGAATTCGGCGACCGCCCTGGCGTTGTCGCAGTGCTTCTGCATGCGCAGCGGCAGGGTCTCGATGCCGGTCAGGATCATGAAGGCGTTGAACGGCGACAGCGCAGGGCCAAGGTCGCGTAAGCCGAGCACGCGGCAGGCGATCGCGAAGGCGAAATTGCCAAAGGTCTCCTGCAGGCGGATGCCATGATATTCGGGGCGCGGTTCCGACAGCATCGGATATTTGCCGCCGGTCGACCAATCGAAGGTGCCGGCATCGACGATGATGCCGCCGAGCGAGTTGCCGTGACCGCCCAGAAATTTGGTCAATGAGTGCACCACGATGTCGGCGCCGTGATCGATTGGGCGGATCAGATAGGGCGAGGCCAGGGTGTTGTCGACGATCAGCGGCACGCCGGCCTTGCGCGCCACCGACGAGATCGCCTCGATGTCGGTGATGCTGCCGGCGGGATTGGCGATGGACTCGATGAAGATCGCCTTGGTGCGCGGCGTCACCGCGCGCTCGAAGCTCGCGATATCGTCGGGATCGGCCCACACCACGTTCCAGCCAAAGCTCTTGAACGCATGCGTGAACTGGTTGATCGAGCCGCCATAGAGTTTTCGCGCGGCGATGAATTCGTCGCCGGGCTGGAGCAATTGCTGCAAAACCACGACCTGGGCGGCATGGCCCGAAGCGACCGCAAGCGCGGCCGTGCCGCCCTCGAGCGCGGCAACGCGCTCCTCCAGCACCGCGTTGGTCGGGTTGCCGATGCGGGTATAGATGTTGCCGAAGGCCTGCAGGCCGAACAGCGAGGCGGCGTGGTCGGCGTCGTTAAAGACGAACGAGGTTGTCTGATAAATCGGAGTGGCGCGTGCACCGGTGGTCGGGTCGGGCTGTGCACCGGCATGCACGGCGAGGGTGGAAAATCCCGGAAGGCGATCGCTCATTGAGGCGTCCTGTTCTTGTGGTCTGAAATCGCGCGGCATGCTGATCGGCACCGCGGTCGGCGTCAAGCCGCGGCTTCACATCGCAACGATCGTGCTACGCATCGACGCGTTCGCGAAACGAATCCTTCGCAAGTGCGTCAGCTTTGCTCGCTCTTGTTCTTGGCTGCGCGATCGGAGGCCGCGGTGTCGCCACCGCCGACGCTCATCCGGTTGAGGGAGAGGCGCATGCCCTGCGTCGGCGCCGGCGCGCGCTTGGAGGAGAGCGTGCGTGAATTGACGCCCATCCAGGAGATCTCGGACGACAGCCGGCCATATTCGATCTTGGGGCAACGGTTCATCACGACCTTGATACCGGCCGCTTCCGCCTTTTCAGCTGCCGCATCGTCACGCGCGCCAAGCTGCATCCAGATCACCTTCGGCAGCGGGTCGAGCGTCAGCGCCTCCTCGACCACTGGCATGATGTGGCTGGAGTTGCGGAAAATGTCGATCATGTCGACGGGGCGGCCGATGTCGCGAAGCGAGGCGACGAAGGGCTTTCCGAGCAGCTCCTTGCCGACATGTCCAGGGTTGATCGGGATCATGTCGTAGCCGCGCTGCGCCAGATATTTGAACGCGAAATAGCTCGGCCGCACGTTGACCGGCGAGGCGCCGACCATGGCGATCGACTTCACACTGTTGAGGATGCCGCGGATGTAATTGTCGGGATAGGCGTCGTGATTCATGGTTTCTTTCCGTCATTCCGGGGCGCGCGATAGCGCGAGCCCGGAATCTCGAGATTCCGGGTTCGGCTCTGCGAGGCCCCGGAATGACGATGCTAGAGTGTCACTCATCCCGCCAGGTCGGCGTGCGCTTCTCGATGAAGGCGCCGATGCCTTCTTCGGCATCGCGGGCCATCATGTTCTCGGTCATCACCTCTGCCGCATAGCGATAGGCGTCGGCAAGGCTCATCTCGGCCTGGCGGTAGAACGCCTCCTTGCCGAGCTTGACGGTGTAGGCGGATTTCAGCGCGACCTGTTGCGCCAGCGCAATGGCGGCGTCGCGTTCGGTGCCGGCGGCGACCACGCGATTGACGAGGCCGATCTCGCGGGCGCGCGCAGCTGGGACCGGCTCGCCTGTCAGCAGCATCTCCATCGCCTGCTTGCGCGGCACGTTGCGCGACAGCGCCACCATCGGCGTCGAGCAGAACAGACCGATGTCGACACCGGGCGTGGCGAAACTCGCCGCTTCCGAGGCGATCGCAAGATCGCAGCTCGCGACGAGCTGGCAGCCGGCCGCCGTCGCAATGCCCTGGACGGCAGCAACCACGGGCTTGGGCAAATGCACGATCGCCTGCATCATCGCGCTACAGGCATTCATGGTCTGGGCGAAGAAGGCGCGGCCGCGGTCCGGATCGCTGCGGCGGGCGGTCAGTTCCTTCACGTCGTGACCCGCCGAGAAGGCGGCACCATTGGCCGCGAGCACGACGGCGCGGACGGCCTTGTCGTTGCCGATATCATCGAGCTCTGCATGCAGGGCGGCGATCATCGTCGTCGACAGGCTGTTGCGCGCCGCCGGCCGGTTCAAGGTCAGCACAGCGATGGGCCCGACCATTTCGCGCAGCAGAATTGGCTGATGAGGAGCGGGGGCGCGGGCGGCCTGGGTAGACATCGTGGCGTTTCCGATTGGATTATTGCGGTTAGATGATGCAGATAACCTAGTGTAGCAGGCGACGTGAAGCGAGGGTGGGGAACGGCATGGCGGCAGCGAAAATGAGCGTGGCGGAGCTCGAGCAGTTTCTCCGCGACGAATTCCCCCAGGCCTTCAGCGGCGACGACATTACGATCGAGAGCGCGGACGGCCAGACCTGCCTTTTACGCCAGCGCTACGGCGAGAAGATGCTGCGGCCGGGTGGAACCGTATCCGGCCCAACGCTGATGGCGCTCGCCGATTTCGCCATGTACGTGGTGCTGCTGTCAGCGATCGGGCCGATCGGACTCGCGGTGACCACCAATCTCAACATCAACTTCCTGCGTAAGGGCCAGCCCGGTCAGGACGTGCTGGCCGAGGCCCGCCTGCTCAAGCTCGGCAAGCGCCTTGCGGTCGGGGAGGTCAAGTTGCTGTCCGGGACGTCGCCCGATCCCATCGCCCATGTCACCTCGACCTATTCCATTCCAAATGTTTGAGCTTTTCGCAGGTAATATTGCACCATATTTTTAAGTCGTTGATTCTATTTACGTAAATTCGATCATCGGGCATTGACCGTTGCGCGTCTCTTCTCTAGAAACCGGCCCAGTCCGGCGTGGTGTTCGCGCCGCTATTCCCCGTCCACGGAAACTCTGACATGAAAACCTTTTCGGCAAAGCCGGCCGAGGTGACGAAGAAGTGGGTGCTGATCGACGCCAAGGGTCTGGTCGTCGGCCGTCTCGCCACCATCGTCGCCATGCGTCTGCGCGGCAAGCACCTCCCGACCTACACCCCGCACGTTGATTGCGGCGACAACGTCATCATCATCAACGCGCAGCATGCCGTCCTCACCGGTCGCAAGCGCGAGCAGAAGACCTATTACAAGCACACCGGCTATGTCGGCCACGTCAAGGAGCGCACCGCGCGCCAGATCCTCGAGGGCCGTCACCCCGAGCGCGTGCTCGAGAAGGCGGTCGAGCGCATGATCCCGCGTGGTCCGCTCGGTCGCGTCCAGATGGGCAACCTCCGCGTCTACGGCGGTGCCGATCATCCGCACGAGGCCCAGACGCCCGAGAAGCTTGATATCGCCAAGTTGAACCGCAAGAACACGAGGGCCGCATAATCATGGCCGAATCCATTCAGTCGCTCGACCAGCTCTCGCAGCTCAAGACCGCAGCCGTCGCGCCCGATGCGCCCAAGCACGAGAAGAAGGTCGACAAGTTCAACCGCGCCTACGCCACCGGCAAGCGCAAGGACGCGGTGGCCCGCGTCTGGATCAAGCCAGGCGCCGGCAAGGTCACGGTCAATTCGCGCGAGGTCGAGGTCTATTTCGCTCGTCCCGTGCTGCGCATGATGATCGAGCAGCCGTTCTCCGTGGCCCAGCGTTCGGGCCAGTACGACGTGATCTGCACGGTCGCTGGCGGCGGTCTGTCCGGCCAGGCTGGCGCCGTGCGTCACGGCATCTCCAAGGCTCTGACCTATTTCGAGCCCGAGCTGCGCAGCGTGCTCAAGAAGGGCGGCTTCCTCACCCGCGACTCGCGCGTGGTCGAGCGTAAGAAGTACGGCAAGGCCAAGGCCCGCCGGTCCTTCCAGTTCTCGAAGCGTTAATCGCTTCGGTCACATTCGCCGCGAAAGCGGCTTCAATGAGAAGCAAAAAGGCGCTGATTTCAGCGCCTTTTTTGTTGTTCGTTTGTACGCAAATTGAGCGCGTGTTTCCCGAAAACTTGGGCCCGCGTGAAAACCTGAATGGAACTCGCCGGACCTAGCGTCGCATCTGGAAGGGCGCGCAAGTCGGCTGGGCCGATCGCGTAACTGCTATGTTTAGAAGGGGGCCGACATGATGTCGCTCGATAGCATCACGCTCTATTTGGTCGCCACGATGGTCGCCGCATTGCTCGGCGCCATGATGGTGTTTTTCGGCAAACAGGAGAACAGCCCCGCGCTGAAATGGTGGGGCAGCGCCTATCTGCTCGGCGCGTCCTCTGTCGCGCTGTGGACCGCGACCGGCGACAAGCTCGGCCCGTATCTCTATCTCGCCTTGAACGCGGTCGGCTTTGTCGCCTGCGGCATGGTGTGGAACGCGGCGCGCGTCTTCCACGGCCGCAAGCCGAACTGGCCGGGTCTCGTATTCGGCGCACTGGCCTGGGTCGCGGCCGCCACGCTGCTCGATCCCACCGCCTCGATGCTGCGCATGATCATCGGCGCCGGCATCGTCTCGGTCTATGCGGCCCTGACCGCGAGCGAGCTCTGGGTGGAGCGGCGCAAGAGCCTGCAACGGCGCTGGCCGGCCTTCGTCGTGCCGGTCATGCACGGCTGTGTGCTGATGCTGCCGATCCTGATCGGCAGCTTCCTGCGGCCGCACGATGCCGGCTTCTCCGCCAGCGTCTGGGTCACCGTATTCGCGGTCGAACTCATCCTCTATGCCGTCGGCACCGTGTTCGTGATCTTCATGCTGGTGTCGGAGCGCACCGTGACCGCGCACCGCACCGCGGCGTCGACCGATCCCTTGACCGGCATGCTCAACCGCCGCGGCTTCTCGGAAGCCTGCGCAAGGATGATCGACCGCGAGGCCAAGGGCGGCCGCCCTGTCACGGTGATGATCTTCGACATCGACCATTTCAAGTCGATCAACGACCGCTTCGGCCATCCCGCCGGCGACGAGATGCTGAAACTGTTCTCGACCATCGTCGTCAACAATTTGCGCATCTCGGACCTGTCTGGCCGCATCGGCGGTGAGGAATTCGCCGCGCTGCTTCCCTGCGCGCTCGAGGAAGGCGTGCTGGTCGCCGAGCGCGTGCGCGAGGCGTTCGAGACATCAGGCGTCGTGGTCGAGGAGGGCCCTGTCGACACCACCGTCAGCATCGGCGTGGCGGGCGGGCCTGCCGGCACCGAGCTCGAAGTGTTGCTGGCCTCGGCCGATACCGCGCTCTACCAGGCCAAGCGCGGCGGCCGTAACCGCGTCGAGGCGGCGGAGGAACTGCCGCTGTCGCTGGAGAACTGGCGCCGCCAGAACGCCGCGCGGATTGGCATTCCCAAGGCACAGCCGGCAACGGCCTGAGGTGGTTGGGGCTTGCGGTAATCGTCTGTTTACCATTCGGTTCCTACCATTGCCGTCATGGAATCGATCCGTCGACAGAACCCGCAAGCCGCCCTGATGTCGCTCGAAGCCGCCGCAAGCTCGGCACGCGGCGGTTTCGCCTGTCTGTTCTCGACCGCGGACGAATACGAGACGGCGCTGATTGCCGAGCGCCGCGCCCAGGGGCGCTACATCAAGAGCCGGAGCTATTGGCCGTTCACGTTGTTCCTCGGCTGCGCGCTCGTCGTCGCCGGCACCGCGCTGCTGTTTGCCTGAGAGCGTCGCATTTTCGGCCGGGCAGGGCGCCGTTTCGGCGCCTTTTTCTTTGCTTCCGTCTGCGCTAGACACGGCCACCAAACAATGGGGTGGAAACCGATGATCACCGAGATCGCGCAAATCGACGTCAAGCCGGGCAGCGAGAAGGACTTTGAGGCCGCCGTCGCCAAGGCCAAGGCCGCCTTCGGTCGCTCGAAGGGCTTTCACGGTTTTGAGCTGCACAAGTCGATCGAGAAGCCGCAGCGCTACCGGCTGATGGTGAAATGGGCGACGCTGGAAAACCACACCGTCGATTTCCGCGGCTCCGAGAATTTCACCGAATGGCGCGGCCTGGTCGGCCAGTATTTCGCCTCGCCTCCTGATGTCGAGCACACCGAGACCGTGCTGACGACCTGAGCTACGGCACGACGCCTTACGCCGCCTCGGCGAGAGGCGGCGCCTCATACGTCTTGAAATGATCGATCATGACCTTGGCAATGGCGACCAGTGGCAGCGCCAGCGCGAGGCCCCAGATTCCGAAGACGACGCCGAGCAGGATCTGGAAGGCGAACAGCGTGGCCGGCGGGATGTCCAGCGCCTGGCGCTGCAGCAGCGGCGTCAGCACGTAGCTCTCCATCGCATGCACACCGAGGAACAGGATCAGCGCCGATAGTGCCGGGATCCAGCCCGAGGCGAGGCTCGCCAGCACCACGACGACGCCGGCGATGATGGCGCCGACCGTCGGGATGAAGGCGAGCAGGCCGGCCTGAATCCCCAGGATGAACGAGCCGGGGATGCCGATGATGGCAAGCCCGATCCAGGTCACGGCGCCGACCGCGAGCATGACGATCATTTGCGCCATCAACCAGCGCTCCAGCGTTTCGCTGATGCGGTCGACAATCAGAGCAACACGGGTGCGATGCTTCGCTGGTGTCAGGAACAGCAGGCCGTCGTGATAGACGCTTGGCTGGGCGGCGAAGGCAAGTCCCAGAAAGAACAAGATGAAGATGTTGCCGACGCCATGGATGGTGCCGAGAAGCAGCTTGAAAGTCTGGCTGACGATGGCTCCGCCGCTGGAGGCCAGGGCGTCAGCAGCGGGCAGGGGACCGCGCTGCGTCGCAGCTCGCGGAGACGTCGAGTCCGGTGGCGTCGTGGCCGAGCCGTCGGATGCCGCATTGCCGAAATCGAAGAAGCTGGTGTCGATGCCATGACGATCCAGCAAGGATTTTACCGAGCCGATCTGCGATTTGATGGTCTTGCTCAGCGCCGAGGCTTGATCGGCAATGGTAGCGCCGCCGAGATAGGCGACGCCCGCGAGCAGGATCGCAAGCACGGCGCAAACCATTGCAAGCCGGACCGCATGGGGAAGGTGGACCAGGCGGCCGAGTGCATTGGTCAGCGCGTTGAGCCCGACGCCGAGCAGCATGCCGGCGAAGATCAGCAGCACGGTGGCGGCAAAATACCAGGTGAAGGCGAGCAGTGCCGTGAACAGCACCACGGCGATGCCGCCGACGGCAATAGCCCACGCGAGGTCGGTGCGGGTCCGGGGCCGTTCGTCTCTGGAAATGGTCACATCGGATCCTTTTCGGGCTGCATCGAGCACTCTTCGCAAATTGCCGCCGGCAATCAAGCAGGGGCCGAGCCGATTTGGCCCGAGAGCCGGCCTTACGGCCAACGCGTCCGGAGCCAAGGGGTGCCTTTTGGGGTGCCCTCCGCCCAGGATTTGCGCGAAAATGGCATTGCCGTCCTGCGATCCCTTCTGTTGAATATGTTCCATACGAGGGGCATGTTTGGAGAATCTTCTTGCGGAGAGGTCGGAACGGGAGATGAGAAAGCCGGTCGTCGGCGTGATCGGGAACGCCCATCGCGTCGAAAATCGATTTCAGGTCCAGATGGTCGGTGAGCGCAATCTGCGCGCCGTGGCCGAAGTTTCCGGCGGTTTGCCGGTGATGTTCGCGGGCGCGCCCGACATTACCGATATCGCCGCGCTGCTCGATACCGTGGACGGCATCGTGCTCACAGGGGCCCGTGCCAACGTGCACCCGACGCGCTTCAATGTCGATCCCTGCGAGAAGCACGAGCCCTACGACGTCCACCGCGACGAGGTCGCGCTGGCGCTTTCGGTCGCCTGCGTCGCGCGCGGCATTCCGCTGTTCGGCATCTGCCGCGGCTTGCAGGAGATGAACGTCGCCTTCGGAGGCTCGCTGCATCCCGAGATCCGCGAAATCCCCGGCCGCATGAACCACCGCATGCCCCGGCTCGAGAACGGGGAAATCCATCCCGACCCGACTGTCGTGTTCGCCGACCGCCACGACGTCGACCTCACGCCGGGCGGCGCCTTCGCCAAAATCCTCGGCTGCGAGAAGATCCGGGTCAATTCGCTGCACGGGCAGGGCATCCTTGATCCCGGCAAGCGCGTGCTGATCGAGGGCGTCGCCGAGGACGGGACCATCGAGGCGATCCGCATCGCGGAAGCACCGAGCTTCGCGCTCGGCGTGCAATGGCACGCCGAATACGACCCGCAGCGCAATCCCATCAACCGGAAACTGTTCGAAGCTTTCGGCGAAGCGATGGTGGCGAAGCAGAAGGCGGCGGCGTAGGGACACAGGCGAGAGGTCGTAGGGCACGCTTTCGCCTCCTCTCCATCTCGGATTCGGGATTGCGTCGCTGCTTAAACCAATCGGCAAGAATTGGTTCGCGATGTTGTTGCGATTCCGATTCGTTCTTTGCGAACGAAATGGAGTCAGATGCAGAACGAAAATAGCAGCCACGCCTTCGCGATTTCGCGACAGATTTCGCCCGGGCTGGGTCTCCTTTCCCGCTTCTTCGGAATAGGAAGGAGTTGCCCTCCTTAGCGCACCTATCCGGGAATGACGTTGTCCTCATGAGTGCCGCCGTTCGACCCCGCCCATTGCATCGCACAATTGCACTTGCCGGCGACCTCCCTCCGCATTGAGGTTTGTGTGACGGCCACCATATCTTCGGCAAGGGAGCCCTTGCCGTGCAGATCATGAAGGCGGCCCTCGTTGCGGCGATCGGAATCGTCGCTTGTCTTGCCAGTCTCCGTCCCGGCTCAGCGGAGGATCACCGCCGTCTTGCACTCACGGTCAGTATCGATGGCGCCATTGGCCCGGCGTCGGCGAGCTATGTGAGGGAGGCGCTGGTCAAGGCAAGCGAACGACGCGCCGAGATCGTGATCCTTCGCTTGAATACGCCCGGCGGCCTGAACTCCAGCATGCGCGAGATCATCGCGGATGTGCTCGCCTCGTCCGTTCCTGTCGCCGGCTATGTCGCGCCGCCTGGCGCCCATGCGGCAAGCGCCGGGACCTATATCCTGTATGCCACCCATATCGCGGCGATGGCGCCGGGCACCAATATCGGGGCCGCCACGCCGGTGCAGATTGGCGGGCCGCTTCCGGGCTTGCCGAGCGGTACGCCCGATAAGGACAACAAGGACAAGAAGGACGAGCCGAAGGACGCGATGACGGCGAAGGTGACGAACGATGCGGTCGCTTTCATCCGCAGCCTTGCCGAGCTGCGCGGCCACAATGCCGATTGGGCGGAGAAGGCGGTCCGAGAAGCCGCCACGCTGTCCGCCAACGGCGCGTTGCAGGCGCATGCCATCGACATCGTCGCGCGCGATGAGGCCGATCTGCTCGGGCAAATCGATGGTCGAATGGTCGAACTCGGCGGCGGCACGACGCAGCGCCTGGCGACCCAGGACGCCGTCATCGAAGCCGTCGATCCCGGCACGATCTCCCGATTCCTGGCTGTCATCACCGATCCCAACGTCGCGTTCATCCTCCTGATGGTCGGCATTTACGGCCTCGTCTTCGAGTTCATGTCGCCCGGCACCGTTGCTCCGGGCGTGATCGGGACAATCTGCCTGCTGCTCGGCCTCTACGCCCTCAACATGCTGCCGATCAATTATGCCGGGCTCGGCCTGATGCTGCTCGGCATCGCGCTCCTTGCCATCGAGGCTTTCAATCCGACCGTCGTGATCGGCCTTGGAGGCGTCGTCGCCTTTGTGCTCGGCGCCATCATGCTGGTCCGGGTGGAGTCGCCCAGCTACCGGTTGTCGTGGTCGGTCATCGCCATCGTCGCGGCGATTTTCGCGGGGTTCGTTCTGGTCGTGCTCGGTGCGGTCAGGCGCGCCCGCCGCGGTTCGCCACGCGTCGGCGCGCAGGCGATGCGAGGCTTGATCGCCGAGGTGCTCGACTGGAACGAGAACGAGGGGCACGTCTTTACGCATGGCGAACGCTGGCAAGCGCGCGGCGCCGACACCTTCAAACCCGGAGAAAGGGTCGAGGTCGCCAGTATCGTCGACTTGACCCTGGTGGTTCGGCGGCCGAGCGGTGAGGGAGGTCAAGTCTGATGTTCGAATATTCGCTTTATGCAGTGCTTGCGCTCATCATCGTCCTGTTTCTCACCCAGGCCGTTCGCATTCTCAGGGAATACGAGCGCGGCGTGATCTTCACGCTCGGCCGCTTCACCGGGGTGAAGGGTCCGGGCCTCGTCATCCTCATTCCGGTCGCGCAGCAGCTGGTCAAGGTCGACCTCAGGGTGATGGTGCAGGTGGTGCCGCCGCAGGATGTGATTTCGCGCGACAATGTCTCGGTCAAGGTCAATGCCGTTCTCTACTTCCGCATCGTCGATCCCGAGCGCGCCATCATCAAGGTCGGCGACTACATGGCCGCGACCAGTCAGCTCGCCCAGACCACGCTGCGCTCGGTCCTTGGCAAGCACGAGCTCGACGAGATGCTCGCCGAACGCGACAGGTTGAACGCCGACATCCAGGAGATCCTCGACAAGCAGACCGATGTCTGGGGCATCAAGGTGACCGGCATCGAGATCAAGGACGTCGATATCAACGAGACCATGGTGCGCGCGATCGCCAAGCAGGCCGAAGCGGAGCGGTTGCGGCGCGCCAAGGTGATCAACGCGATGGGCGAACAGCAGGCCGCCGAAAAGCTGGTCGAAGCGGGGCGGATTCTCGCGCAGGAGCCACAGGCGATGCAGCTGCGCTACTTCGCGGCCCTGCATGACATCGCCGGTGAGCGATCCTCGACCATCGTGTTTCCGCTGCCGACGGGCTTGCTCGATCATTTCACGTCGCGGCGTGAGGCGACGTGAGCGTGGATCGGCGTAGATAAGAGGGCAATGAATATCTCGAATAAACCAATTGTCAGGAATTGGTGCGTGCTGATTTTCGCGATTCCGATTCGTTCTTTGAGAACGAAATGGAGTCAGACGCAGAACGAAAGCTGATGGTATTCAAACGAAAAAAGGCGCCCCGAAGGGCGCCTTTTGCGTCGTGATCTCGAGCCGCTTAGCCCGAATAGTACATCTCGAATTCGACCGGGTGCGGGGTCATCTCGAAGCGGGCGACTTCGGTCATCTTCAGTTCGATGTAAGCGTCGATGAAGTCGTCGTCGAACACGCCGCCGTTCTTGAGGAAGCCGCGGTCCTTGTCGAGGTTTTCCAGCGCCTCGCGGAGCGAGCCGCACACGGTCGGGATCGCCTTCAGCTCTTCCTTCGGCAGATCGTAGAGGTCCTTGTCCATTGCCGGGCCCGGATCGAGCTTGTTCTTTACGCCGTCGAGGCCGGCCATCAGCATCGCGGCGAAGCCGAGATAGGGATTGGCGAGCGGATCGGGGAAGCGCACCTCGACGCGCTTGGCCTTCGGCGAAGCGGTGTAGGGGATGCGGCAGGAGGCCGAGCGGTTGCGCGCGGAATAGGCGAGCAGCACCGGCGCCTCATAGCCCGGGACCAGGCGCTTGTAGGAGTTGGTCGTCGGGTTGGTGAAGGCGTTGATCGCCTTGGCGTGCTTGATGATGCCGGCGATGTAGGACAGGCAGGTCTCCGACAGGTCGGAGTACTTGTTGCCCGCGAACACCGGCTTGCCGTCCTTCCAGATCGACTGGTGCACGTGCATGCCCGAGCCGTTGTCGCCATAGACCGGCTTCGGCATGAAGGTGGCGGTCTTGCCGTAGATGTGCGCGACCTGATGGATGCAGTATTTGTAGATCTGCAGATGGTCGGCCATCAGCGTCAGCGTGTCGAACTTCATGCCGAGTTCGTGCTGGGCCGAGGCAACCTCGTGGTGATGCTTCTCGACCTTCACGCCCATCTTGGCCATGGCACCCAGCATCTCCGAGCGCATGTCCTGCACGGAATCCTGTGGCGGCACCGGGAAGTAGCCCATCTTGGTGCGGATGCGGTGGCCGAGATTGCCGCCTTCATATTCGGTGTCGGAGTTGGTCGGGAACTCCGAGGAATCGAGCCGGAAACCGGTCTTGTAGGGATCGGACGAATAGCGCACGTCGTCGAACACGAAGAACTCGGCTTCGGGACCGACGAACACGGTGTCGCCCACGCCCATCGACTTCACCATGGCCTCGGCCTTCTTGGCGATGCCGCGGGGGTCGCGGTTGTAGGGCTCGCCCGTGGTCGGCTCGAGCACGTCGCAGACGATGACCATGGTGGTCTCGGCGAAGAACGGGTCGATCGTGGCCGTGACCGGATCGGGCATCAGGCACATGTCGGACTCATTGATCGCCTTCCAGCCCGCGATCGAGGAACCGTCGAACATCACGCCCTCAGCGAACGTGTCCTCTTCGATCATGGTGACGTCGAAGGTCACGTGCTGCCACTTGCCGCGCGGATCGGTGAAGCGCAGGTCGACGTATTTGACGTCGTTGTCCTTGATCGATTTCAGGACGTCTTTGGCGGTCTTCATGCATACCCCTTTTGGCTCTGCGGGTCGGTTTCCAGATGAGCAAAATTATTCTCGCTTTCGGCGAGTTTTTGCGCGAGCGCACAAACGAAATCAGGCCGCCGAAGCAGCCTTATTTCTTGTCAGAGTGTCGCAAAATGCGAGATAGCACCCGGCTCAGATAGCGTCCAGCCCGGATTCGCCGGTTCGGATGCGGATCGCCTCTTCGATATTGGAGACGAAAATCTTGCCGTCGCCGATGCGCCCGGTTTGCGCGGCGCGGCGGATCGCGTCGATCGCGCGCTCGACCAGGTCGTCGCCGATCACGATCTCGATTTTCACCTTGGGCAGGAAATCGACAATGTATTCTGCGCCGCGATACAGCTCGGCGTGGCCCTTCTGGCGGCCAAAACCCTTGGCCTCGGTTACGGTAATCCCCTGGAGACCAACTTCCTGAAGCGCTTCCTTCACCTCGTCGAGCTTGAATGGCTTGATGATGGCTTCGATTTTCTTCACTGCGCGCCTCCCGGCATTTCGATCAAATAGCAACGTCGTCGTCAGGATGCGCTTGTCTCACGCGCGATTTGTCTTCGTCATGCCGGGACCTGACCAGCCCGGCAACAACGGCCGGCCACACCCAGAAGATGCCAGGGAGCACGACGAACCGAAGCGGCTTCCTCGAAAGCAGGGTCTATGCCAAGTTGCAAATGCCCTGGATATTGGAGCGTTATCAGCCTTTTAACGTGCATCTCTGATAGGTGGGGCCGGCCGGCTCAAAATACCGCAGGCTACGAAATAGGCAAACGGTTCAATATCTGTGCAATCAATTGTTCCGTTGGGCGTGTGGGCACAGGACGTGCCTGTTGAAAGGGCGTTTGGACCAGGGAAGTGGCATGGAAGTACTGACCAACGCTGAGATGCAGCGGGCTGACCAGCTCAGCATTGCGGCAGGCACGCCCGGCTTCAAGCTGATGCTGGGCGCGGGCCAGGCGGTTGCGGAGGCCGCCAATGCGCTGGTGGAGGAGGGGCCGATCCTGATCGTCGCCGGTCCCGGCAACAATGGCGGCGACGGTTTTGTCGCAGCCGCCGAGCTCGCTGCGCAAGGGCGCGAGGTCTCGGTCATCCTGATGTGCGAGCGCGACCAGCTCCAGGGCGATGCGGCCTCGGCTGCGCGCGGCTGGAAGCATCCGGTGCTGCCGTTCAATCCGCAGGCGATCGGAAAGCCGGCGCTGATCATCGATGCATTGTTCGGCGCCGGCCTCAGCCGCCCTGTTGACGGCGAGGCGCGCGCGATGATCGAGGCCATCAACGCTAATGGCGCGCCCGTGCTTGCAGTCGATCTGCCGAGCGGCATCAACGGCACCAGCGCTGCGGTGATGGGCGTCGCGGTGAACGCGACCGAGACCGTCACCTTCTTTCGCAAGAAGCCCGCGCATCTCCTGTTGCCCGGCCGCATGCATTGCGGCCGCGTCCGCGTTGCCGATATCGGGATCGACGCGCAGGTGCTCGACGAGATCGCGCCGAAGATTTTTGAGAACGATCCGGATTTCTGGGGCGCCGCTTTCCCGGTGCCGCGTATTGATGGCCACAAATATGCGCGCGGCCACGTGCTTGCGGTATCGGGCGATGCCGCTGCGACCGGCGCGGCACGGCTTGCTGCCCGAGCGAGCTTGCGCGCCGGCGCGGGCCTGGTGACGCTCGCGACCCCGCGCGATGCGCTTGTGATCAACGCAAGTGCGCTGACAGCCGTGATGCTTCGCCCCGTGGACACCGCGATCGAGTTCGGCGAGCTGCTGGGAGACATCAGGTACAACACCTGCATGATCGGGCCCGGCGCGGGAGTTGGCGAGCGCACCTGCGACATGGTCCACACCGCGCTCACCGCGCAGCGGCATCTGGTGCTCGACGCTGACGCGCTGACGAGCTTTGCCGCAAAGCCGGAGCGCCTGTTTGAATCGATAAAATCGTCGCGGGACACAGCCGTGGTGCTGACCCCACATGAGGGCGAGTTTCCGCGGCTGTTCTCCGATCTCAGCAACAAGACTCCGGGTCGCTCGAAGCTCGAGCGCGTGCGTGCTGCCGCTGAACGCTCCGCCGCCGTCGTTCTGCTGAAGGGCCCCGACACCACCATCGCCGCGCCCGACGGCCGCGCCACCATCGCCGCCAACGCGCCGCCCTGGCTCGCCACCGCCGGCGCCGGCGACGTGCTCTCGGGCATCATCGCAGGGCTCCTGGCGCAGGGCGTACCGGCCTTCGAGGCCGCCAGCATCGGGGTGTGGATGCACGGTGAAGCGGCCAGCGAAGCAGGGCCGGGACTGATCGCGGAAGATCTCACCGAGACCCTGCCGGCCGTGCACCGGCGGATCTATAACGCGCTCGGGATCGAGTATTGATGCTGAGGCCGCTTGCGCTCACTGATATGGGCGCCGCGGCGCAAGTCCATCGGATCGCGTTCGATCACGCAATGCCATGGCTCGTCGGGCTGCGCCCGCCGGATCAAGACGGCTGGTTCTATCGCGAGCTGGTTTTCCCGGCCTGCCGCGTGTGGGGACATTTCGACGGCGCGCGGGTTCACGCTGGTTGAGCAGACCGATGGAATGCGGAACGAGGAGAAAGAGCCAGACGCGCGGTACGTTTGGACGCGGCCGGGCCGATAGCTCACTCCACCCCGTACCAGCGCACCAGCCGCGGTGCGGACCAATCGGTCACGACGGATTCGATCAGCCAGCGCCCCGGCGAGGTTGCGGCAAAGGCAATGCGCTCGGTCTGGCCGGGCTCGATGGCGAGCGTGTCGAGCCAGTAGGGCTTCCAGCCGTCGTCGAGCTTGTCGAGCAGGCGGAAATGGTGGCCGTGCAGAGAGAAGACGGTGGCAACGGGGGCCGGGTTCTTCAAGGCGAGCATGACGGTGCGGCCGGCTTTGGTGCGGAAGGCGGGGTCAGAGGCGGTGGAAAAGTTGGCAGTCCGCGCCCATCCGGTGTCGGGTGCGCCGAGCACGACATCCAGCCGCAGGGCTCCTTTGAGGTCGAGCCTTTCGGGCAAATCGTTCGAGGGCAGCGGCCGCGGCGGCAGGAGAGGCGCGCGCCGCTCCAGCCAGCCGGTGACCATGAGGGCCCCAATCCGGCGCGCCTCCTTGCCATCGTGTAGAAGGAATTGGGCCGATCTGGCCGTATCCACAAAAGCATCGGCCCTTGCGCCGGGAGCCAGCACGAGGGCGCCGTTGCGCGCCGGGAACGGTTCGGCCGGCTGGCCGTCCAGGGCCATGACCAGGACTTCGTGACCCTCCAATTTGATCGCCAGAACAGAGCGTTGCGAGCCATTGATAAAGCGCAGCCGCAGTCGCTCGTTGCCGAAGGCTGAGAGTTCGAATGAAGTCTGCCCGTTGATCGTATAGAGCGCCGTGGTGTCCTTCGGATCCTGGCCCGGCGGGACGGCGCTGCCGTCCGGCCTCAGGCGCCATTCCTCGATCAGCAGGACCTCGTCGCGATCAACGGCGACGAGCCCTGTCTCCTCAGCGATGATCGGAAGCGGCCGCGCGGGCTGCTTCAGTCTGTCTTCGAACAGCCGGAAGTCAGTCAGCAGGGTTCCCGCTGATAATACTGAAATCGTTGATGTTTCCGTGGTCCCCGGAGCTGTGGGCGCGCGCCCCCGTTGGGGGTCGGCCACGGCTGCGCCGTTCAGGCCGTACCAGGCCGGCGCAAGCGGCACAGGCAGGTCGTTGCGAAACACCACTTCGCAGAGGTCGCCGCGCTTGAGATGGACGCCCCTGGTGTGGCTTGCGGCAGCAAGCTCCCAGATCGCTGTAGTCGGCTGACCCGGTCTCAGATCCAGAGTTGCGGGCCTGGCCTGGAGAAGGACCTGGGCGGTGGGGACCGGGGCTGCGCCACCGGCCAGGAACCCGGCCGCCGGGGCTCCGAGCGAGGCTCCCAGCCCGGCCAGAACCTGACGCCGATCAGGGGCAAGAATCCGCGGTTTCATGACTGGATCCGGATCACGCGGCGCTGGATAAGTCCAGCCATAGTACCTACTTGAGGGCTGCCTCCATCAGGCCATTTTTTTGCTGCGAACAGTCGGGCACATGCTATAAGCCCGGCCGCCCGCGGCATCGCGGCCGGTGTTGATGCAAATTCACGCGGGCGTGGCGGAACTGGTAGACGCGCTGGATTTAGGTTCCAGTGACGAAAGTTGTGGGGGTTCGAGTCCCTCCGCCCGCACCAAGCGCTTATCGCGTTTGCACGGATTACTGAGGGGCCTTGGCTCCCGTTCGGAAGTTTTTCCGTCTGGGCCGGGCTCGATGAACCACCGGCGTTGAGGCGTTTGCCTCGCGCTGGATCGATTAATGACAGCGTCCCGACGCGGTTAGCGTGCCGGGGCCGAACGAGAAGAAGATTGGACGCCATGCAGGTCACAGAAACCCTCTCGGAAGGTTTGAAGCACGAGTTCAAGATCAGCGTTCCCGCGTCTGATCTCGACGCCAAGGCTGGCGCCAAACTCGTCGACCTCAAGGACAAGGTACGCCTCAACGGCTTCCGTCCCGGCAAGGTGCCGGTCACTCACCTCAAGAAGGTCTATGGCCGCTCGGTGATGGCCGAGACCATCGACCAGACCATCCGCGACACCAACACCCAGCTGTTCTCCGAGCGCGGCTTCAAGCTCGCGACCGAGCCGAAGATCACGATGCCGACGGAGAAGGCCGAGGTCGAGGAGCTGCTGAACGGCAAGACCGATCTGACCTACACGGTTGCGATCGAAGTGGTGCCCGCCATCGCGCTCGCCGACTTCAAGAGCTTCGAGGTCGAGAAGCCCGTCGCCGACGTGTCCGATTCGGACGTCGACGAGGCGATCAAGCGCATCGCTGACAGCAACCGCACCTATGCCGCCAAGGCCGAGGGCGAGAAGGCCGCTTCCGGCGACCGCGTCACCATCAACTTCAAAGGCACCATCAACGGCGAAGCCTTCGAGGGCGGCACCGGTGAGGGCATCCAGGTCGTGATCGGCTCCAACAGCTTCATTCCGGGCTTCGAGGAGCAGCTGATCGGCATTGGCGTGAATGAGACGCGCACGCTGAAGGTCTCGTTCCCCAAGAATTACATGAGCGAGAAGCTCGCCGGCCAGCCGGCCGAGTTCGAGACCACCGCGACGCTGATCGAAGCGCCGCAGGACATCACCATCGACGACGAGTTCGCCAAGACGCTCGGCCTGGAATCGCTGGACAAGCTGAAGGAAGCCGCGCGCGAGCGCCTGGCTGCCGAGTTCGCCGGTGCGACGCGCCAGCGCGTCAAGCGTGCGCTGCTCGATCGTCTCGATGAGGCGCATCGCTTCGAGGCGCCGTCCTCGCTCGTCGAGGAGGAGTTCAACCTGATGTGGAACTCGGTCAAGGCCGAGATGGATTCCGCCGGCAAGACTTTCGCCGACGAGAACACCACTGAAGAGGCGGCCAAGGAAGAGTACCGCAAGATCGCCGACCGCCGTGTCCGTCTCGGCCTCGTGCTCTCGGAGATCGGCGAGAAGAACAAGATTACCGTCACCGACGACGAAGTCGGCCGCGCGGTGATCGAGCGTGCGCGCCAGATGCCGGGCCGCGAGAAGGAAGTCTGGGACTTCTATCGCAACAATGCCCAGGCCTTGGCCCAGCTTCGTGCGCCGATCTATGAGGACAAGGTCGTCGACTTCATCCTCGAGCTTGCCAACGTGACCGAGAAGAAGGTCTCGCGCGAGGACCTGTACAAGGACGAAGAGGAAAAGACTGCAGCCTGAAGGCCTTGACACAGTCTTCTATTAAGGATGATCAGCGAACGGGCCCAGCTAGCCAGATGGCCGGCTGGGCCTTTTTGCGAGAATCAGCTTCAAGTGCCGCAAAGGGCTCGGTGGATTAAGCCTTAATTCGCTCCGCACTTGTCTGGCGCGAATTGCGCTATATCTGTCGGTACCTACGCGTTCTACCTCTACCAACTTCCTGCATCACGGGACGTCCATCGGCCTTCAGGCACATCCAGTCCGACCGGCAGCCAAGATTGCAGCCAGGACTGGCGATGTCCGTCTCTAAAACCCTAGGTGACTCATGCGCGATCCGGTTGAAACCTACATGAACCTCGTGCCCATGGTGGTCGAGCAGACCAACCGTGGCGAGCGCGCCTACGACATTTTCTCGCGTCTGTTGAAAGAGCGCATCATCTTTGTGACCGGACCGGTCGAGGACGGCATGTCGACGTTGATCGTCGCGCAGCTGTTGTTCCTTGAGGCGGAAAATCCGAAGAAGGAAATCTCGATGTACATCAACTCGCCGGGCGGCGTGGTGACATCGGGCCTTGCGATCTACGACACCATGCAGTTCATCCGCCCGCCGGTCTCGACGCTGTGCACCGGCCAGGCGGCTTCGATGGGTTCCCTGCTGCTCGCCGCCGGCGAAAAGGATATGCGCTTCTCGCTGCCGAACGCGCGCATCATGGTTCACCAGCCTTCCGGCGGCTTCCAGGGCCAGGCTACCGACATCATGCTGCACGCGCAGGAAATCCTGAACCTGAAGAAGCGGCTCAACGAGATCTACGTGAAGCACACGGGCCAGACCTACAAGTCGATCGAGGATGCGCTGGAACGCGACAAGTTCCTGACCGCGAACGACGCCAAGGAGTTCGGTCTGGTCGACAAGGTCATCGACAAGCGCGCCGAAGAGGCCGCGCCTGCGAAGACCCCGTAGCAGGACCGGGACTGCGAACGGCGATCGCCGCAATCGGTGGGGATCGTCAGCGCCGCGTTTATGTCGGGAACGCGTTCGCGAGGGCGCAAAAAGCCGTTTTGCGCGCTGCGACAAGCAGAAAGTTCCGCTTTCGTGCTCGTTTTTTCGTGGTAATCCAGCAACGTCGGGGTGATTTCGGTCACTTCGCCCGTGCCAAGACCTGAAATCACGGTATTGTAACGGGTAGCCGGCGCCCCCCGATTAGCGAATTCTTGATAGTCGGGTGACAGCATGGTTGGCTACGATTGATCGGCTATGATCGCGGAGAATCGAGTGACCCTGATTCGCACTGGATGTAACGCGTAGGGTCTTTTTTGGTACGGAATTTGCTCTATTTGAATCCCTTACCCGCCAACGTTTCGGGATGGGACGATCGAGCGGACGGGATCGAACCGCGGACGGAGACATGAATGAGTAAGGTCGGCACGAGCGACTCCAAGAACACGCTATATTGCTCGTTCTGCGGCAAGAGCCAGCACGAAGTCCGCAAACTGATCGCGGGTCCCACGGTCTTCATCTGCGACGAGTGCGTCGAGCTCTGCATGGACATCATCCGCGAAGAGAACAAGTCTTCGCTGGTCAAGTCGCGCGACGGCATTCCGACGCCGAAGGAAATCTGCAAGGTGCTGGATGACTACGTCATCGGGCAGAGCCATGCGAAGAAGGTCCTGTCGGTCGCGGTGCACAACCACTACAAGCGCCTCAATCACCAGACCAAGCACAACGACGTCGAACTCGCGAAGTCGAACATCCTGCTGATCGGTCCGACCGGCTCGGGCAAGACGCTGCTCGCCCAGACGCTCGCCCGCATCCTGGACGTGCCGTTCACCATGGCGGATGCGACCACGCTGACCGAAGCCGGCTATGTCGGTGAGGACGTCGAGAACATCATCCTGAAGCTGCTCCAGGCTGCCGACTACAATGTCGAGCGCGCTCAGCGCGGCATCGTCTACATCGACGAAATCGACAAGATCAGTCGCAAGTCCGACAATCCCTCGATCACGCGCGACGTGTCGGGTGAGGGCGTGCAGCAGGCGCTGCTGAAGATCATGGAAGGCACGGTGGCCTCGGTCCCGCCGCAGGGCGGCCGCAAGCATCCCCAGCAGGAATTCCTGCAGGTGGATACCACCAACATCCTGTTCATCTGCGGCGGTGCGTTCGCCGGCCTCGAGAAGATCATCTCGGCGCGTGGCCGGTCCACCTCGATCGGTTTCGCAGCGCAGGTGATGGCGCCGGAAGACCGCCGGACCGGCGAGATCTTCCGTCACGTCGAGCCTGAGGATCTCTTGAAGTACGGCCTCATCCCCGAATTCGTCGGTCGTCTGCCCGTCGTGGCGACGCTCGAGGATCTGGACGAGACCTCGCTGAAGAAGATCCTCACCGAGCCGAAGAACGCGCTGGTGAAACAGTACCAGCGGCTGTTCGAGATGGAGAACATCGAGCTGACCTTCGCCGACGAGGCGCTTGGCGCGGTCGCCCGCAAGGCGATCGAGCGCAAGACCGGCGCGCGTGGTCTGCGTTCGATCCTCGAAGCGATCCTGCTCGAGACCATGTTCGACCTGCCGGGCCTGGAAGGTGTGGAAGAAGTCGTGATTTCCCGCGAAGTTGTGGAAGGCACGGCGCGTCCGCTCTACATCTACGCCGATCGGACCGATCGCGCGGTCGAGAACGCCAGCGCCTGATTTCCCGGCGCTGGAACGCTTCCTGCCGTCTTTGATAGTAGCGGCTGCGGACATCTCCTCCGCAGCCGGAATTGCGTCGCTTGCAGGTTGCGTAAGCGCCTGATGGCGCGTGTTTTTCAATGACTTGACACCCCCCCGGTCGATAGCCACCTAATGTCCGCGGCGAGCGAGAATTCTGTTCAAGATTCGCCTCAGTTTCGATCCGGCAAGCCCGGTCCAACCTAAGAAGGGTAGACCGGGTTCGTGGATCATCTCGGCACCTTGTGGCGGTTGCGCACCAGATGCGGGCTGCGTGCGAGGGGGCAAAGCAAAAGGAAAAGGCCATGACTAATCCAAAACCCCGGCCAACCATCGTCCATGGCGAGACGCACGCTTATCCCGTGTTGCCGCTGCGCGATATCGTCGTCTTCCCGCACATGATCGTTCCGCTCTTCGTTGGTCGCGAGAAGTCGATCCGCGCGCTCGAAGAGGTGATGAAGAACGACGCGCTGATCATGCTCGCGACGCAGAAGAACGCGTCCGACGATGATCCGGCGCCCGATGCCATTTACGAGACCGGTACGCTTGCCAGCGTGCTGCAGCTCTTGAAGCTCCCTGATGGCACCGTGAAGGTGCTGGTCGAGGGGCTCGAGCGCGCACGCGTGTCAAAATACACCGATCGCGCGGACTATTATGAGGCCACCGCCGTTGCGCTCGCCGACACCGATGCGAAGTCGGTCGAGGCGGAAGCGCTGGCGCGCTCCGTCGTGTCCGACTTCGAGAGCTATGTGAAGCTCAACAAGAAGATCTCGGCGGAGGTCGTCGGCGTCGTGCAGGCGATCACCGATTTCGCCAAGCTCGCCGACACCGTTGCCTCGCATCTTGCGGTCAAGATCGCGGATCGGCAGGGCATCCTGGAGACGCTGTCCGTCACCACGCGCCTGGAGAAGGTGCTGGGCCTGATGGAGAGCGAGATCTCTGTGCTGCAGGTCGAGAAGCGCATCCGCTCACGCGTCAAGCGCCAGATGGAGAAGACCCAGCGCGAGTATTATCTCAACGAGCAGATGAAGGCGATCCAGAAGGAGCTCGGCGACGACGACGGCCGCGACGAGCTCGCCGATCTCGAAGAGAAGATCGCCAAGACCAAGCTCTCCAAGGAAGCGCGCGACAAGGCGCAGCATGAATTGAAGAAGCTGCGCCAGATGTCGCCGATGTCCGCGGAAGCGACCGTCGTGCGCAACTATCTGGATTGGCTGCTGTCGATCCCGTGGAACAAGAAGTCCAAGGTGAAGAAGGACCTGGAGCAGGCGCAGGCCATCCTGGACTCCGATCACTACGGTCTCGAGAAGGTCAAGGAACGTATCGTCGAGTATCTCGCGGTGCAGTCGCGCGCCAACAAGCTGACCGGGCCGATCCTGTGCCTCGTCGGACCTCCCGGCGTCGGCAAGACCTCGCTCGGCAAGTCGATCGCGAAGGCGACGGGGCGCGAGTTCGTGCGCGTGTCGCTCGGCGGCGTGCGCGACGAGGCCGAGATCCGCGGTCACCGCCGCACCTATATCGGCTCGATGCCCGGCAAGATCATCCAGTCGATGCGGAAGGCGAAGTCGTCCAATCCGCTGTTCCTGCTGGACGAGATCGACAAGATGGGCGCCGACTTCCGCGGCGATCCGTCCTCGGCCTTGCTCGAGGTGCTCGACCCCGAGCAGAACGGGACGTTTGCCGACCACTATCTGGAGGTCGACTACGATCTGTCGAACGTCATGTTCATCACGACCGCGAATACGCTCAATATTCCCGGGCCCCTGATGGACCGCATGGAGATCATCCGGATCGCGGGCTACACCGAGAACGAGAAGGTCGAGATCGCGCGCAAGCACCTGATCCCGAACGCGGTGTCCAAGCACGGCCTGGACTCCAAGGAATTCTCGATCGACGACGACGCGTTGCTGCTTCTGATCCGTCGCTACACCCGCGAAGCGGGCGTGCGCAATCTGGAGCGTGAGCTCTCCACGCTCGCCCGCAAGGCGGTGAAGGAGCTGATGATCTCCAAGAAGAAGTCGGTCAAGGTCACCGAGAAGACCTTGGAAGAGTTCCTCGGCGTGCCGAAGTACCGCTTCGGCGAGATCGAGAGCGAGGCGCAGGTCGGTATCGTGACGGGCCTGGCGTGGACCGATGTCGGCGGCGAGCTGTTGACCATCGAAGGCGTCATGATGCCCGGCAAGGGCAAGATGACGGTCACCGGCAACTTGCGCGACGTCATGAAGGAATCGATCTCGGCGGCGGCATCCTATGTCCGCTCGCGGGCGATCAACTACGGCGTCGAGCCGCCGCTGTTCGACCGGCGCGACATCCACGTGCACGTGCCCGAGGGTGCGACGCCGAAGGACGGTCCATCGGCGGGCGTGGCCATGGCCACCGCGATCATCTCGGTCATGACCGGCATCCCGGTCCGCCACGATGTCGCGATGACCGGCGAGATCACGCTGCGCGGTCGCGTGTTGCCGATCGGCGGCCTGAAGGAGAAGCTGCTGGCTGCGGCCCGCGGCGGCATCAAGACGGTGCTGATCCCCGAGGATAACGCCAAGGATCTCACGGAGATTTCCGATGCGATCAAGGGCGGCATGGAGATCATCCCGGTCTCGCGCCTCGACGACGTCATCGCCAAGGCGCTGGTGAAGAAGCCTGTGCCGATCGTCTGGGAAGAGGATACCAAGGTGACCGTGAAGCCCGACGGGGATGAGGCCGCCGGCGGCCTGACCGCTCACTGAGATCGCAACTTCAAAAACATGATAAAACGGCGCCTTCGGGCGCCGTTTTTATTTTCGGGGAAGGGGATGGTGATGCAGGTCGACGGGCAGTGCCACTGCGGCAAGATCAGCTATGAGGCCGAGATCGATCCCGAGGCGGTGTCAGTCTGCCACTGCACCGACTGCCAGACCCTCACGGGCTCGCCGTTCCGGGTGACAGCCGTCTGCACCGCGGCCGATGTCAAGCTCACCAGCGGCATTCCCAAGGTCTACGGCAAGCGCGGTGACAATGGACGGATGCGCTTCCAGCACTTCTGCGCCGACTGCGGTTCCCCGCTGTTCACCAGCGGCGAGGGCGAGGAGGCCGACGATTGGGGCATCCGCTGGGGCTCGATCCGCCAGCGCGACAAATTGCGCCCAGTCAGGCAGATCTGGTGCCGGTCGGCTGCGGTGTGGATCGACGCGGTGCCGCTGCTGCCGGGCCGGCCTGGGGATTGAGGGGCTGGCTTGCCGAGCCGTAGCGTAGCCTGCGGCCCAAAGCCCGCCTTCGTCCAACGGCTTCGGCGCGGCAGCCTTCACTCGCTTCGCGTCAATGAAGTTCCTGGCTGGCCTGCCTAGCCGAAGCTCGCGAAGCGAGCGAAGGCTGGTGGGCGGTCACGGATTCGAACCGCGGACCCTCTCGGTGTAAACGAGATGCTCTAACCAGCTGAGCTAACCGCCCCACGGCGCCTCTTTAGCGCTCCACCGGGTCTCGGAGCAAGAGGTGGCCTTGTCATAAACCGGGCCCCTTTGCCCCCTGAACGGCGGCCGTCGTGGTATGACCCCGCCTGGAAAACGGCAGAGGCCCCAATGCAGCAACCGAGCGGACACGAACAAAACGCCGACCAGATCGCTTACTGGAACGGTCCCGGCGGGCAACGCTGGGCCGATCGTCACGCGGCACAGGAGAAAATCCTCGGACCTATCGCGGATGTCCTGATCGACCGCGCCAAGCCCAGGCCGGGCGAGCGCGTTCTCGACGTTGGCTGCGGCTCGGGGGCAACGACCTTTGCATTCGCGAAAGCGGTCGCACCTGACGGCTTCGCCCTTGGCCTCGACGTGTCCGATCCGATGCTGTCGCAAGCGCGGGCGTTCGCGCCGAAGGGCCTGCCGCTCGATTTCGTGCTGGCGGATGCGACGGTGTATCCGTTCGAGCCTGCGAGCTTTGACCTGCTCGCCTCGCGCTTCGGCGTGATGTTCTTTGCCGATCCGATTGCGTCCTTCACCAATCTTCGCCGGGCGCTCAAGCCGACGGGACGCCTTGCGTTCGTCTGCTGGCGCGAGCCGAAGGAAAATCCGTGGATGATGGCGCCGCTGATGGCGGTCTACAAGCACGTGCCGAAGATGCCGCCGGTCGGGCCGGAGGAGCCGGGTCCGTTCGCGTTTGCTTCCGAGGAGCGCGTGATGCGCATCCTCAAGGGCGCCGGTTTCGCGGACGTGGCGATGGAGCCGCATAATCTGCCGATGGACATCGCCATCGGCGGCGGGCTCGATGCGGCCGTCGACGGCTCGCTGCAGATCGGTCCCGCAAGCCGCGCGCTGCAGGGCCATCCGCCCGAGACGGTCGCGGCGGCCAAGGCCTCGATCCGCGAGACGCTGGCGCCGTTCGTGAAAGGACAGAGCGTCGCGCTTCCGGGCGCGATCTGGATCGTGACGGCAAAGGTGACGTAAGTCGCCGCTCTGACGGTGTTGATGGAGCTTCCCTCACACCACATCATCCGGGGCCAGCGCGCAGCCATTGTCCGGATGGGTCTCGACTTGAAGGGTGGTGTGACCGATGCGGAAGGTCGTCTTGAGCTGGTGCGCGGTCTCCATCAGGAACGCATCGGCGGTGCCTGATGGCATCACGAGATGACATGTCAGCGCGGTCTCGGTGGTGGAGATCGGCCAGACATGGAGATCGTGGATCGCCGAAACGCCCGGTCGTGCCAGCAAGAATGTCTTGATCGCAACGAGGTCGGTGCCTCTGGGCGCGGCCGCCATTGACATGTCGATGGAGCCGCGCAGCAGGCTCGTCGTGCCCCATAGGATGCTGGCGCAGATCGCGAGGCTGGTGACGGGGTCAAGCCAGAGCCAACCGGTCCAGATGATCAATGCGGCCGAGACCACGACGCCGAGCGAGACCGCGGCGTCGGCCGCCATGTGCAGATAGGCGCCCTCGATGTTGATGTCGTCCTTGCGGCCGCTCGCAAACAGCATGGCGGTAAAGCCGTTGATGAGGATGCCGATGCCGGCGACCACCATCACGGTGACGCCTGCGATGGGCTCCGGCTCGCGCAGTCGCAGGATCGCCTCCCAGCCAATCGCGCCGGTGGCGACCAGAAGGAACACCGCGTTGGCCAGCGCCGCCAGAATCGTGGAGGCGCGGAAGCCGTAGGTGAAGCGGCCGCTCGGCGCGCGCTTCGCCGCGACCGAGGCGCCCCAGGCAATGACCAGGCCGAGCACGTCGGACAGATTGTGGCCGGCATCGGCGAGCAGGGCGGTGGAATTGCCGATATAGCCATAGACCGCCTCCGCCACGACCAGCGCGGTGTTGAGCGCGATGCCGATCGCGAACGCCTTGCCGAAATTGGCGGGCGCATGGACATGGGCCTGACCATGACCGTGGGAATGGTCATGGCCATGATCATGCGCGTGGCCGTGGTCATGATGGTGATGACCATGATGGTCGTGGCTACCCAAACCTGCGCTCCCCCGCATCAGCCAAATCAGCCGCCATTGTAGGCGTTTCGTTCGTGCCGTCACGCCGGAACAACAGGTTGAGCGCCGGCAGCGCCAGCTCGTTGGCGCTATCGGGGACCCGATCTTCGGAACTTGATGTCGCACGCGCCAAAACAAAAAGGCCCCAGCCCGGGGCTGACCGGCTGAGGCCTCTTTTGCTCACAATCTTCATCCGTTGGGACTTGCAGAGAGAATTCAGGTCTCGTCAATTCGTTCCGTCAGCCTGCAAAATTTAGGAACGTTCTCCGCTCCCCCTCATTAGCGCTCCGGAGCGTTTGAGGAGTTTGAGGAGGATGGGACTATGGACGGACTGATCTATCTGATTGGCCTGATCGTCGTGATCATGGCGATCTTGTCGTTCTTCGGCCTGCGCTGAGAGACGCGCTATGGCGATCGAAACTCTCGTGCAGGACAACGTCATGGAAGGCGGCTTTATCCCCGCCGAGGAGGGGCGGAGCATCCAGTGGAGCTCCGTCATCGCCGGCGCTGTTGCGGCAGGCGCAATGTCGTTCATTCTGGTCAGCTTCGGCGTGGCCATGGGCCTCGGTGTCAGCTCGGCCTCGCCGACCTGGCGCGATGCCTCGGCCGCGCTGGCGCTGTTATCAGGACTGTATCTGATCATCCAGGCGATCATCAGTTTTGGCTTCGGCGGCTACATCGCCGGCCGCACGGCTCGGCCGGCGCCGGCGCTGGCAACCATCGAGGATGACGGCGAACGGCGCGACGGGCTGCATGGGCTGACGTCATGGGCGTTGGCCGTGCTGATCGGTGCGGCGCTGCTGGCAATTATCGGTGCGGCTGCGCTCGACCGTTCGCCGATGCGCAGCGGCGCCGGCAACGCGAGCTCCGCCGAGCCGTTGCTCAGCTACGAGCTCGACAAGCTGTTCCGCGCCCCACGCCGACCGCCTAACACTGACATGCGGGAGGCCCGTGCCGAAGCCGGGCGCATTCTGATGACGACATCGAGCCACAGCGGCATCAGCGTCGACGACCGTGCTTATCTGGTGCAGCAAGTCGCCGCGCTGACGGGATTGGGTGCGCCGGACGCCGAGCGGCGCGTCGATGCATCGATCGTCGAGGCCCATGCGGCGATCAACCGTGCCAGGCGCAATTCGGTGATCGTCGCTTTCTCGGTCGCAGCTGCGGCCCTGATCGGCGCCGCCGTGGCCTGGGCTGCGGCCGTCGCCGGTGGGCGGCACCGCGATGGCGAGCCGCTGCCGAGCTGGATGGCAAGCTCCAACCGCTTCCATCGCGGCCGGCGCGCCATGACGATGCCGTAAGGAGAAGGCTTAAGCCTTCTCCTCCCAGATCATCGCCAGATGCACGATGGTCTGCACCGCCTTCTCCATATCCTGCCGGCTCACCCATTCCAGCCGCGAGTGGAAGGCGTGCTCGCCCGCGAAGATATTGGGACAGGGCAGGCCCATGAAGGAGAGGCGCGAGCCGTCGGTGCCGCCGCGGATCGCGGTCCGCATCGGACGCAGGCCGGCCCGGCGGATCGCCTCGATGGCATATTCGAGGATGTGCGGGTAACGATCGATCACCTGCTTCATATTGCGGTACTGCTCGCGCACCTCGAACTTGTAGGTCGAGCGCGGGTAGTCCTTCATCACCTCCTTGACGATGGCCTCGAGCAGGGCCTCCTTTTCCTTCAGCCCTTCCTCGGTGAAGTCGCGGACGATGAAGGAGAGGGTCGCCTGTTCCAGCGCTCCTTCGATGCCGACCGGATGCAGGAAACCCTGCTTGCCTGAGGTGGTCTCGGGAGAGCAGCCTTCTTTGGGCAGGCGCTCGATGATGGCCGCCGCGATCTTGATCGCGTGCTCCATCTTGCCCTTGGCATAACCAGGATGGGCGCTGACGCCCGTGATGGTGATGGTGGCGCCGTCGGCAGAGAACGTCTCGTCCTCGACGCTGCCCGCGCTTTCGCCGTCCATGGTGTAGCCGAAGTCGGCGCCAAGCTTGTTGATGTCGACATTGTCGACGCCGCGGCCGATCTCTTCATCCGGCGTGAACAGGATTCTGATGGCGCCGTGCTTCACGTCAGGGTTGTTGAGGAAGAAATGCGCGGCATCCATGATCTCGGCGACGCCGGCCTTGTTGTCGGCGCCCAGAAGCGTGGTGCCGTCGGTGGTGATGATGTCGTTGCCGATCTGGTGCTTCAGCGCGGGATGCTCGGTGAAGCGGATCACCTGGCTGGTATCGCCCGGCAGCGTGATGTCGCCGCCGCGATAGTTCTTCACGACCTGCGGCTTCACGTTCTTGCCGGTCACGTCGGGCGAGGTGTCCATGTGTGAGCAGAAACAGATCACCGGCACTTTCTTGGTCGTATTGGCCGGGATTGTTGCGTAGACATAGCCGTAATCGTCGAGATGGGCGTCGGCGATGCCCATGGCCTTCAGCTCTGTCACGAGAACGCGGCCGAGATCCTTTTGCTTCTCGGTCGATGGCGAGGCCGGGGAATTCGGATCCGACTGGGTGTCGATGGTGACGTAGCGCAGGAAGCGCTCGGTCACGGTGTGCGAAAAGGTCAGGGACATTTCTGGTCAAACCGCCGCGGCTGTGGGGGAGCAGATGCTGGGAAGCATCGATATACCAGAAAGCGGCGGCGTTGCGGCGCGCGAGACGCCGGATCAGCCTTAACGAGGCGTAAGCGCTCAGATCGCCTCTTTCAGCTCCTTGACCGGGCGGAACGCAACCTTCTTGCTGGCCTTGATGTGGATGGCTTCGCCCGTGGCCGGATTCCGGCCGGTGCGGGCGGCGCGCTTGCGGACCTGGAGGATGCCGAGCCCGACAATGCGGACGCGGTCACCCTTCTTCAGGTGCTTGGTGATGAGGTTGACCATGTCGGTCAGGACGGCCTCGGCATGCTTCTTGGAGACGTCCTGGCGTTCCGCGATATCGGCTGCAAGGTGTTTGAGGGTGATGGTGACGGGACTGGCTGCCTTCTTCGCCATGCTGTCTGGCCTCCTCGATTGCCAGGGAAGCCCCGGAAAAACCGGAAAAGCGCGGGGATCCCCTAAGTTCCTGGAAGGCGTAGACGATTCGGACGTGGGCTGACTATGCCGAGGGTTCCGTCGGCGTGTCGAGAACAGCCGGCGCAGCCGGGAAAGGCGTCGAGAATTTCGAGCTAAGACGATGAAGGGATTGCCAAAAATGGCGCGAGAGACGGGGCTCGAACCCGCGACCTCCGGCGTGACAGGCCGGCGCTCTAACCAACTGAGCTACTCCCGCGTGACGCGATGTCCGCGGAACGAGGGGGGACTTAAAGGCGGGGCTTGGTGAAGTCAAGGACGTTGCGATGCGCCGGAGCATCTCGGCTAAGCATTGCCTGGGAAAACGAAAAAGGCCGCTGGACGGCGGCCTCTGGTCAGCCCGGAATAGGGCGTGTCAGCGAATCTCGGCGGCCCCCGAACTCGTGACCGCCACCGGCTTGCCGGCCTTGATCACATGGGTGGACTGGGCGGTCTGGCTGAATTCGGCATTGGTGCGGGCTGCGATCCCGAAGGCGGCGACTGCGATGCCGGCCACCAGCGCCACCACCACGATCTTCAGGTGGGTACCCCGATCTGCAGAGTGAATTGAGTGGTTCATCGAAGCCTCCCGACGGGCTTTGGCGCCGTCTGCAGGCTGACGTCTTAAGGATCATCTGTTTCCGGATCGTTTCGCGGTTCCGCAAAATGGTTTCATTCTCCCCATTTCGCCGCTTCGTCCTGGGCAGTCCTACCTGCCGCGTAATCGCGCGGGCGTAATCCCCTCGTCATGATCGCTTCCATCGCCGCGAACCATCCGGCAAGGGAGAAGCCCCATGAACCGTCCAGCCATCCAAGCCTCGCTCCTCGAAACCGCCCAGCCGGCGGCGCGATCGCCCTATGTGACCGCCAGGGACGGCACCAAGCTGTTCGTGCAGGACTGGGGCAACGGAAAACCGGTGCTGCTGCTGTCGGCCTGGACTTTCGATGCCAGCATCTGGGGCAGTCACATCGAAGCTCTCACTGCGAAGGGCTTTCGTTGCGTTGCGCCTGATCGGCGCGGGCATGGCCGGTCCGAGATGCCGTCCACGGGTTATGACCTGGAGACCCTGACCGACGACGTCGCCGCGGTGATCGAGGCTCGCGATCTGCGCGACGTCACGCTGGTCGGCTTCTCGATGGGGACGGTCGAGGCAGTGAACTATCTCGGACGATATGGCTCGGACCGGATCGCTCGGCTGGTGCTGGTCGCGCCGACGACGCCGTTCCTGGTCCAGACCGAGGACAATCCGGATGCGGTGCCGAGGGAGATGATCGAGGCCGGCCACACAGCCATCGCCCGCGATTTCGCCAAATGGATCGCAGCGAACGAAGCGCCATTCTTCCTGCCCGAGACACCGGAGATCACGCGGAGCTGGATCCGCGACATGATGATGCGCGTGCCGCTGCCGGTGGCGCTGGCATGCCGCAAGACCATCTCCTTCTCCGATCTGCGCGCGGCTGCCGCCAGCATCGATCGCCCGACGCTGATCCTCCACGGCGACGAGGATGCCAGCGCGCCGCTGCCGTTGACAGGGGCCAAGACCGCAAAGCTGATCAAGGGCAGCAGGCTCGTTGTCTACGAAGGCGGCCCGCATCCGCTGCCACTGACGCATGGCGAGCGGGTGATTGCGGACATGCTCGCCTTCATGGCGGCTTGAGGGAAGCTCAGCTCGCCCTGACGATGTCGGCGCGGATGGTCCGCGCCGCCCAGATGAACAGAAGCGCGCCGAGCGTGGTCGTGACCGCTGCGGAGAGCAGGGAATAGCGCACGGCCCATCATGGGCTGCGTCAGCCTTCGCGGATGTAATTCCCCGCTTCAAACTCTATTGGCGGCATGTTCGCATCGAAGGACACGCCGATCGGGTCACGGCCCGCTTTCATCGCTTCCAACTGCTCGCCCAGCATGCGCCGGATCATCAGGATGCCGCGGTCGCTCTGGCCGAAATGCTCCTCGGAATGAACGGTCACCGCGCCCTGGCCGACCTGGGCTTCGTAGTCGCCGGGGAATTGCCGGTGCTCTTCCTCCGTCATGTCCCACCAGAATTTGCCGTTGAACTTCGAGCGCATGCGGCCGATGTCGCCTGATGTCTTGACGCGACCGGCAACATAGATGCGGAAGGAGGTGTCGTCGATCGGCAGCGTCCAGCCGATCGACTCGACACGGGCGAATTGCGCCACGCGCGGATTGGGCACCACGCGCAGCGTGGGCAGGGCGGCTTCGGTGACGCGGTAGAACACACGGCCATCGTCCTGCTTGCGGATCGAGCGAACGGCGATGCCGCGCGGCGTCTTGTCGAACGTCACCTCCGGCATCGCGGCCATCATGTTGGTGAATTGCGGCCCCGAGAACGAGCCATGCAGCACCGGCACGTGATAGGGATCGACCACGTTCTCGAAATGCTGCAGCCAGTTGCAGGGAATGATCGCCGGTCCGCCGCCGCCGATCGATGAATCGTCGGCCTCGACGAACTCGCCGTCGTCCATGTTTTCGAGGCACTCATAGCGCGGCAGGACCGGACGTCTCTCGGCCGGGCCCATATAGGCGAAGATCAGCCCGTAACGTTCCGCGACCGGATACCAGGGCTGGCGTACCTTGTCCTTGAACTGGCCGCCATCGGGCTCGCACGGCTGCTCCAGGCAATGGCCCTCGGTGTCGAACTTCCAGCCGTGATAGCAACAGCGGATGCCGTCCTCCTCGACCTTGCCGTAATAGAGCGTGGTGCCGCGGTGGCAGCAGCGCGCGTGGAGCAGGCCGGCGCGGCCGTGCTTGTCGCGGAACAGGATCAAATCTTCGCCGAGCGCGCGGACTTTCTTCGGCGTGTCGGTGGCATCGCCGGTGAGCCCGATCGGATGCCAGTAGCGGCGCAGCAGTTCGCCCATCGGCGTGCCGCGTACGACCGAAGTGAGCTCGGTGCGCGTCTGCGCCGGCTTCATCGCATAGGCCGTGCCGAGATCGCGATCGCGCTGGGTGGTCGTCATGCTGGTTCCTCCCGCCGCTGCCCTTGGGTAGGCCGGGTCGTTTTCAATGCGTTGACCCAGTGGAAAATAATTAGATGACAATGTCAACGATCTTCCCGGAGACCTCCCGGTCGCATTCGGAACAGATTAGAGAGGTTGCGCTACCAAGGCTCTACGACCACTTGGCACGTCCTGGCTTTCTTGGCAGAGGTGAGCCATGAGCCAGACTGTGAGCAGGGACGGGCGTGTATCGTCCGATACGGACGACAATCATTCGCCGGCCCCGATCACCGAGATGCTGTCGTCGCGGCTGATCGTGCTTGCCAATCTGCTCAAGCGCGGTGCCATCCTGCGCTACAAGCGTCTCGCTGGGTTGTCGTCGGTCGAGTTCGGTCTGGTCGCCTCGCTTGGCCGGCGGCCGCCGATGAGCGTGGCGCGGCTCGCCGAAGCCGTCGGCCAGGACAAGGGCCAGATCAGCCGTGCATTGGCTGAGCTGGTCGCGCGCAAGCTGATCGAGAAGTCGGCAAATCCCAGGGATAGCCGCGAGGTGCTGGTGTCGCTGACGCCGGCAGGCCTCGCCGCGCATGATGTGATCGTCGAAGGCGCGCAGGAGCGCAACCGGATACTGCTGGCGCAATTGAGCAAGGACGAGCTCGAGACGCTGCTCGCTCAGATCGATCGTCTCACCGCGACCGCGGAGGCGATGCTCGAGGCCGAGAAGGATGCGCACTGATCGTTCGGTCATCTCCGGACATGACGCATTCGCCAAACGAGGCTCGGCCCCGTCGTGATGCATGGCTCGCCTGACCGCGCGGCCTTTGGATATGCTTCTTTGCGGTACCAGGCGTGCTCGCGGCCGCGACCGTCACGGGTCTGTTGGCTGCGCTGCTCGGGGGAATGTGGTCCAGTATGTCGCTCGGGTGACAGTCGGGGCCACGATCGCGGTCATTGGCTGCGTTGGGTGCGTCGCCGCAGCCAAAAAATCGGGCCATTTTCTGGGACGATCGGCGGCAAATAGCGGGGCGCGGTCCGTCCGCCGCAATCCCAGAACAGCTGCCCTGCAAAGCTGTGGCCGCCCTTGTCGCGTCCGGCGATCTGCTTCATACCAGCCGCGGGGTGATTCCGGGATTTCCACCGGTCCGGGAGCAGGAAAGGGCCTGAAAAGAGCGTGTCTTGCGCCCATTGGTGCACTGCGCTAAGGCTCAGAATAATTCCAAATCGGACGAATCCGTGGCTGTCCCGAGGCTGCGGGAAAAAGGGCTCGTCAATGAGCGGCATTCTACAGAACTATCTTCCACTCGTCGTCTTTATAGGGGTAGCGGCCATCATCGGCCTGGTGCTTCTGATCGCGCCCTTCATCGTGGCGTTCCAGCAGCCGGACCCGGAAAAGCTGTCGGCGTATGAGTGCGGTTTCAACGCCTTCGACGATGCCCGCATGAAGTTCGACGTCCGCTTCTATCTGGTCGCGATCCTCTTCATCATCTTCGACCTCGAGGTGGCGTTCCTGTTTCCCTGGGCGGTGGCGTTCGGCAAGCTTGGCGCGACCGGCTTCTGGTCCATGCTGGTGTTCCTCGCCGTGCTGACAGTCGGCTTCGCCTATGAATGGAAGAAAGGGGCACTCGAATGGGATTGAACCCTGTGCGGTCCGCTGGACCGGCCATCGCGCCGGCCCCCAAGGGCATTCTGGATCCCTCCACCGGCAAGCCGGTCGGGGCCAATGATCCGTTCTTCCTCGAGGTCAATTCCGAGCTGTCCGACAAGGGCTTCTTCACGGCCGCGACCGACGATCTCATCACCTGGGCGCGCACCGGCTCGCTGATGTGGATGACCTTCGGTCTCGCCTGCTGCGCTGTCGAGATGATGCAGGTGTCGATGCCGCGTTATGACGTCGAGCGCTTCGGCTTTGCGCCGCGTGCCTCGCCGCGCCAGTCCGACGTGATGATCGTCGCGGGCACGCTGACCAACAAGATGGCGCCGGCGCTGCGCAAGGTCTACGACCAGATGCCCGAGCCGCGCTACGTCATCTCGATGGGCTCCTGCGCCAATGGCGGCGGCTATTATCACTATTCCTACTCGGTCGTGCGCGGCTGCGACCGCATCGTGCCGATCGACATCTACGTGCCGGGCTGCCCGCCCACGGCGGAAGCGCTGCTCTACGGCGTGCTGCTGCTGCAGAAGAAGATCCGCCGCATCGGCACCATCGAACGCTAAGGTTTTACGTCATGGACGACGCCAAGCTCGACGCCCTGGGGCAGACGATCGTGAGCGCGCTTCCGGGCGCCGCCACCGGCTATCAGGTGGCCTTCAACCAGCTCACGGTTGATGTCGAGGTCAGCAAGATCGTCGAGGTGGTCAAGTACCTCCGCGACGATCCGAACTGCCGTTTCGTCAACTTCACCGACATCACGGCGACCGACTATCCGTCGCGCGAAAAGCGTTTCGACGTGATCTATCATTTCCTGTCACCCACCCTGAACACCCGCATCCGCCTCAAGGCCCAGGCCGACGAGACCACGCAGGTGCCGTCGCTGATCGAGGTGTTCCCCGGCGCCGACTGGTTCGAGCGCGAGGCCTACGACCTCTATGGCGTGTTCTTCGTCGGTCATCCCGACATGCGACGCATCCTCACCGATTACGGCTTCGAGGGGCATCCGCTGCGCAAGGATTTTCCGCTGACCGGCTTCCTCGAGGTCCGCTACGACGACCAGGAGAAGCGCGTGGTGTACGAGCCCGTCCGGCTCAACCAGGAATTCCGCAAGTTCGATTTCCTCTCGCCGTGGGAAGGGGCGGACTATCCACTTCCCGGCGACGAGAAGGCGAAGCAGTGAGTAGCGCGTCATGAACGAGCAACCTGAAAACCTTCGCAACTTTACGATCAACTTCGGACCGCAGCATCCGGCGGCGCATGGCGTTCTTCGTCTTGTGCTTGAATTGGATGGTGAGGTCGTTGCGCGCGTCGACCCGCATATCGGTCTCTTGCACCGCGGCACCGAGAAGCTGATCGAGCAGAAGACCTATCTACAGGCGATCCCTTATTTCGACCGGCTCGACTACGTCGCGCCGATGAACCAGGAGCACGCCTTCTGCTTAGCCGCCGAAAAGCTGCTCGGCATCGAGGTGCCGCGCCGCGGCCAGCTGATCCGCGTGCTCTATTGCGAGATCGGCCGCATTCTCTCGCACCTTCTCAACGTCACCACGCAGGCGATGGACGTCGGCGCCCTGACCCCGCCGCTGTGGGGTTTTGAAGAGCGCGAGAAGCTGATGGTGTTCTACGAGCGCGCCTCGGGCAGCCGTATGCATGCAGCCTACTTCCGCGTCGGCGGCGTGCATCAGGACCTGCCGCAGAAGCTGATCGACGATATCGAGGCCTGGTGCGATCCGTTCCTGAAAGTCGTGGACGACCTCGACCGCCTGCTCACTGCCAACCGCATCTTCAAGCAGCGCAACGTCGACATCGGCGTGGTGTCGCTGAAGGAAGCCTGGGAGTGGGGTTTTTCGGGCGTGATGGTGCGCGGCTCGGGCGCTGCCTGGGACCTGCGCAAGTCGCAGCCCTATGAGTGCTACGCCGAGATGGATTTCGACATTCCGATCGGCAAGAACGGCGATTGCTACGACCGTTACCTGATCCGCATGGAAGAGATGCGTCAGGCCGTGCGCATCATGAAGCAGTGTATCCAGAAGCTGAACGCACCTGACGGCAAGGGCCCCGTCGTCGTCGAGGACAACAAGGTCGCACCGCCCCGTCGTGGCGAGATGAAGCGCTCGATGGAAGCGTTGATCCACCACTTCAAGCTCTACACCGAAGGCGTTCATGTGCCGGAAGGCGAAGTCTACGCCGCGGTCGAGGCGCCCAAGGGCGAGTTCGGTGTCTATCTCGTCTCTGACGGCACCAACAAGCCCTACAAGTGCAAGATCCGCGCGCCGGGCTTTGCCCATCTCCAGGCGATGGACCACATCTGCCGCGGCCATCTGCTCGCCGACGTCTCGGCCATTCTCGGCTCGCTCGACATCGTGTTCGGAGAGGTCGATCGGTGATGGCGCAGGCGCCAATCCAGTTTGACCGTGCCTCGGGGGCCCTTGAAGGGGCCAACCTGTGGGAGCGGACGGCTGCCTTGGCGCTGGTGACGGGATCGAAGATCTCCTCGCATTTCTCGCATATGGGCTACATCGCCTGCGCGAATTTGCTGCGGAAGACGCTGCCCGAGCGCAACATTGCCATCAAGCTCAACCCGGACGCGGTGTTCGAATTTCCTTACGGCGATGGCTATTGGAGCAAGCTGCTCAACCGTTCCTATTGCTACGAGGACGAGCTGGAGCTGTTGTTCGCCGACTCCATCGACGTCGACTACACGTTGCTCGATTGCGGCGCCAATTACGGCTACTGGTCGGTACTGGTATCGAGCAGGCCGTTTGGCGCGCACAAGGCGATCGCGATCGAGCCGTCGGGCCAGAACTATCCGAAGCTCGCCAACAATGCCCGCATCAACGGCAATCGCTTCGAGACCATGAAGTGCGCGATCGGCGCCGCCCGCGGCACCGCGCGTCTCTCCGGCACCAAGCACGAAGCCTTCAGCATCGCCGGCGCCGCGTCGGCTGGCGGTGAAGAAGTGCCTGTCCTTGCGCTCGACGACCTGATCGACGACGGCAAGGTTGCAGCGACTGGCAAATACCTGATCAAGCTCGACGTCGAGGGCGTCGAGATCGAGGCGATCAAGGGCGGCGCCCGCCTGCTTCAGACCGACAGCGTCATCATGTGCGAGGAGCACGGCAGCGACCGGTCGCATGCGGTGTCGCGCTACATCCTCGAACAAACCCCCTTGAAGCTGATCGTGCTCGATCCGCGCACCAACCGGCTGGAGACCGTGACCGAGCTGTCGATCCTCGACCGCATCAAGGTCTCGACCCATGTCGGCTACAACGTTTTCGGCACCGCAAGCGCGTTCTGGCAGGACAGGATCGATGCCCTGAACGCCAAAAACGCGCGCCGTATGCAGTGAGAGATTAAGAGATGTCCGTTCGCCGATTAGCACCGAAGGAAGTCCAGCCCGCGAGCTTTACGTTCACGGAGGAGAACCTCGCGTTCGCCAAGCAGCAGATCGCGAAATATCCGGCCGGACGCCAGGCCTCGGCCGTCATCGCCATTCTCTGGCGCGTCCAGGAACAGCACGAGGGCTGGGTGTCGGAAGCCGCGATCCGCGCCGTCGCCGACCTGCTCGACATGCCCTATATCCGCGTGCTCGAGGTCGCGACCTTCTATACGATGTTCCAGCTCGCACCGGTCGGCAAGAAGGCCCACGTCCAGGTCTGCGGCACCACGCCGTGCCGGCTGCGCGGTGCCGAAGATCTGATCCATGTCTGCGAGAGCCGGATCCATCACGATCCCTTCCACCTCTCCAAGGACGGCAATTTCAGCTGGGAAGAGGTGGAGTGCCTCGGGGCCTGCGTGAACGCGCCGATGGTGCTGATCGGCAAGGACACCTATGAGGACCTGACCGCGGAAAGCTTTGGCAAGGTGCTCGACGGTTTTGCCTCGGGCAACCCGCCCAAGCCCGGCCCGCAGAACGGCCGCCAGTTCTCCGCACCGATGGGCGGGCCGACCACTCTGAAGGAGACCTCCTGATGGGTCTTCCGTCCAAGGCGAACCGTGGGAGCGAAGCCGTGAAGAAAGTTGGCTTCATCGCCATCCACGCCGCGCTCGCCGCCACCTTCATGTTCCTGCTGCAGCGCTTCGTGATGAACGCGACGCAGGAAACCAGTCTGCTCTGGGCGCTGACCTTCGCCGTCTGCGCCGCCGGGCTTGCCTACAAGCAGGCCAACCGTTGATCGGAAAGCACTGATATGCTCGAGGACAAGGACCGTATCTTCAAGAACCTCTACGGCCTCCACGATTGGGGGCTCGAGGGCGCGCGGCGCCGCGGCGCCTGGGATGGCACCAAGAACATCATCGACAAGGGCCGCGACTGGATCATCAACGAGATGAAGGCCTCGGGGCTGCGCGGCCGTGGCGGCGCCGGCTTCCCGACCGGTCTGAAGTGGTCCTTCATGCCGAAGGAATCCACCGACGGCCGTCCGAGCTATCTCGTCGTCAACGCCGACGAATCCGAGCCCGGCACCTGCAAGGACCGCGAGATCATGCGGCACGATCCGCATCTCCTGGTCGAGGGCTGCCTGATCGCGAGCTTCGCGATGAACGCGCATGCCTGCTACATCTATGTCCGCGGCGAGTTCATCCGCGAGCGCGAGCGCCTGCAGGCTGCGATCGACCAGGCCTATGAGGCCAAGCTGATCGGCAAGGACAACGTCAACGGCTGGCCGTTCGACCTCTATGTCGCGCACGGCGCCGGTGCCTATATCTGCGGCGAGGAGACCGCGCTGCTCGAAAGCCTCGAAGGCAAGAAGGGCCAGCCGCGCCTGAAGCCGCCGTTCCCGGCCAATGTCGGCCTGTTCGGCTGCCCGACCACCGTCAACAACGTCGAGTCCATCGCCGTTGCGCCGGACATCCTGCGCCGCGGCGCGGCCTGGTTCGCCGGCATCGGCCGTCCGAACAATGTCGGCACCAAGCTGTTCTGCATCTCCGGCCATGTCGAGCGGCCCTGCAACGTCGAAGAGGCCATGGGCATTCCGTTCCGTGAGCTGATCGACAAGCATTGCGGCGGCGTTCGCGGCGGCTGGGACAACCTCAAGGCCGTGATCCCCGGCGGCTCGTCGGTGCGCATGGTGCCAGCCGAGCAGATCATCGACACGCCGATGGATTTCGACAGCCTGAGCAAGCTGCGCTCGGGTCTCGGCACCGCGGCCGTGATCGTGATGGACAAGTCGACCGATTTGATCCGCGCCATCGCGCGCATCTCCTATTTCTACAAGCATGAGAGCTGCGGCCAGTGCACGCCGTGCCGCGAGGGCACGGGCTGGATGTGGCGCGTCTTGACCCGCATGGCTGAAGGCCGTGCGCATAAGCGCGAAATCGACATGCTGCTCGAGGTGACAAAACAGATCGAGGGCCACACCATCTGCGCGCTCGGCGATGCGGCCGCCTGGCCGATCCAGGGCCTGATCACGCATTTCCGTCACGAGATCGAAGCGCGCATCGACCAGTATTCGCACAAGGCCGATGTCGATGACATCGGCGTCCGCGATCCCGTGAACATGGTCGCGGCGGAGTAGAGAGAATGACCGACGAACCCGACAACATCGTGCTTGCCTTGCTGCGCAAGATCGATCAGCGAACCGAGCGGATGGCAGACGATCTGCAGGATCTAAAGGTGCCCGTAACCGCGATGGAAGAGGGCTTGGCCGGAGTGAACCGTAGACTTGATCGGCTGGAGATTCGCGTCGACCGGATCGAGAGACGCCTCGAGCTGACCGACGCATCGCATTGAGAGAATTGAGCCAATGACCAAGCTCATCATCGACGGCAAAGAGATCGATGTCCCCGCCGATTACACGCTGCTTCAGGCGTGCGAGGCGGCCGGCGCCGAGATTCCGCGCTTCTGCTACCACGAGCGCCTGTCGATCGCCGGCAATTGCCGGATGTGCCTCGTCGAGGTGAAGGGCGGCCCGAAACCGGTCGCATCCTGCGCCTGGGGCGTGCGGGATTGCCGTCCGGGCCCGAAGGGCGAGCCGCCGGAGATTTCGACGCGTTCGCCGATGGTGAAGAAGGCACGCGAAGGCGTGATGGAATTCCTTCTGATCAACCATCCGCTGGACTGCCCGATCTGCGACCAGGGCGGCGAGTGCGACCTGCAGGACCAGGCGATGGGCTACGGTGTCGACACCAGCCGCTTCGCCGAGAACAAGCGCGCGGTCGAGGACAAGTATCTCGGCGCGCTGGTCAAGACTTCGATGAACCGCTGCATCCAGTGCACGCGCTGCGTCCGCTTCTCGGCGGAAGTCGCCGGCGCTCCCGAAATGGGCGCGACGGGGCGCGGCGAGGACATGGAGATCACGACTTATCTCGAGCACGCGCTGACCTCGGAGCTGCAAGGCAATCTCGTCGACATCTGCCCGGTCGGCGCACTGACCTCGAAACCCTATGCTTTCGCTGCGCGGCCCTGGGAACTCGGCAAGACCCAGTCGATCGACGTCATGGACGGCGTGGGCTCGGCGATCCGCGTCGACACCCGCGGCCGTGAGGTGATGCGCGTGCTGCCGCGCATCAACGAGGCCGTGAACGAAGAGTGGATCTCCGACAAGACCCGCCACATCGTCGACGGTCTGCGCACCCAGCGCCTCGACCGGCCCTATATCCGCGAAGCCGGCAAGCTGCGTGCGGCGAGCTGGCAGGAAGCCTTTGCGGCGATCGCCTCCAAGGCGGCGCGCACCGACGGCAAGCGCATCGGCGCGATCGCCGGCGATCTCGCCGGCGTCGAAGAGATGTTCGCGCTGAAAGACCTGCTCGCCAAATTCGGCTCGGCCAACCTGGCGGTGCAGGGTGGCGACGCCTTCGGTCCCGCGCTCGGCCGCGGCTCCTACATCTTCAACCCGACGCTGGCAGGGGTCGAGCAGGCGGATGCGCTGCTCATCATCGGCGCCAATCCGCGAAAGGAGGCGGCCGTGTTCAACGCCCGCATCCGCAAGCGCTGGCGCGCCGGCGGCTTCAAGGTCGGCGTGATCGGCGCCAAGGTCGATCTCACCTATGACTATGACCATCTCGGCGCAGGCACCGAGACGCTCAGTGAGCTCGCCGCCGGCAAGCATTCCTTCATGGACGTGCTGAAGAACGCCAAGAACCCGATCATTCTCGTTGGCGCAGGCGCGGCCGCGCGCCACGACGGCGCTGCCATCCTGGCTGCCGCCGCCAAGCTCGCGCTCGACGTCGGCGCAGTGAAGGACGGCTGGAACGGCTTCGGCGTGCTGCACGAGACCGCCTCGCGGGTCGGCGCGCTCGACATCGGCTTCGTCCCCGGTCAGGGCGGGCTCAACGCCGCGCAGATGACGACGTTCGGCACGCTGGACCTCTTGTTCCTGCTCGGCGCGGACGAGATCAAGGCGCCGGACGGCACTTTCGTCGTCTACATCGGCACCCATGGCGACCGTGGCGCGCATCGCGCCGACGTGATCCTGCCGGCGGCCGCCTACACCGAGAAATCAGCGATCTACGTCAACACCGAAGGTCGCGTGCAGATGACCGGTCGTGCCGCGTTCCCGCCGGGCGAAGCCCGCGAGGACTGGGCGATCGTCCGTGCGCTCTCGGAGGCGCTCGGCAAGAAGCTCGGCTATGACTCTCTTAGCGCGCTGCGCCAGGCGATCTTCAAGGCCGTGCCGCATCTGATCCGCCTCGACCAGATCGAAGCCGGCTCCGCCGACCAGATCAAGAAGCTGGCGGGGAGGGGCGGCTCGCCCGAGAAGGCGCCGTTCAAGCCTGTCATTGAGGACTTCTATTTGACCAACCCAATCGCGCGTGCGTCCGCCGTGATGGCGGAATGCTCGCGGCTTGCCTCCGGGCAGATGCTGACCGCAGCGGAGTGAGCTGATGGAATTCTTCGAAAGCGCATTCTGGACCGGCTTCCTCTGGCCGCTGATCATCATGATCGCGGAGAGCGTGCTGGTGCTCGTCGTGCTCTTGATCGCGATCGCCTACATTCTGCTGGCCGACCGCAAGATCTGGGCGGCGGTGCAGATCCGCCGCGGCCCGAACGTGGTCGGGCCCTGGGGCCTGTTCCAGTCCTTCGCCGACCTGCTCAAATTCGTGCTGAAGGAGCCGATCATTCCGTCAGGCGCCAACAAGGGCGTGTTCCTGCTGGCGCCCTTGGTGTCCTGCGTGCTCGCGCTGGCGGCCTGGGCGGTGATCCCGACCAATCTCGGCTGGGTGATCTCCGACATCAATGTCGGCATCCTCTTCATCTTCGCGATCTCGTCGCTGTCGATCTACGGCATCATCATGGCCGGCTGGTCGTCGAACTCGAAGTATCCGTTCCTGGCCGCGCTGCGCTCGGCGGCGCAGATGGTGTCCTACGAAGTCTCGATCGGCTTCGTCATCATCACCGTGCTGCTCTGCGCCGGCACGCTGAACCTGTCGGCCGTGGTTGAGGCCCAGCATGTCCGCGGCCTTGCCAGCCTGATCGGGCTGCCGCAGCTCACCATCCTGAACTGGTACGTCTGGCCGCTGTTCCCCATGTTCGTGGTGTTCTACGTCTCGGCGCTGGCGGAAACCAACCGTCCGCCCTTCGACCTCGTCGAAGCCGAATCCGAGCTGGTCGCCGGCTTCATGGTCGAATACGGCTCGACGCCGTATCTCTTGTTCATGCTCGGCGAGTACGTCGCGATCGTCACCATGTGCGCGATGGCCACGATCCTCTTCCTCGGAGGCTGGCTGCCCCCGGTGGACCTGCCGCCGTTCAACTGGGTGCCGGGGATCATCTGGTTCTCGCTGAAACTGTTCTTCATGTTCTTCCTGTTCGCGATGGCAAAGGCGATCGTGCCGCGCTACCGCTACGACCAACTGATGCGCCTCGGCTGGAAGGTGTTCCTGCCGCTCTCGCTGGTGATGGTGGTGGTGGTGGCGGGCGTGCTGCAATTCGCCGGCATCGCGCCGAAGTGAGGGCCGTCATGGGTATCAACATCAACGCCACCGCGCGCTCGCTTCTGCTGTCGGAATTCGTCTCGGCGTTCTTCCTCGCCATGCGCTATTTCTTCCAGCCGAAGCCGACGCTGAACTATCCGTTCGAGAAGGGCCCGATCTCGCCGCGCTTCCGCGGCGAGCATGCGCTGCGCCGCTATCCGAACGGCGAAGAGCGCTGTATCGCCTGCAAGCTGTGCGAAGCGGTCTGCCCGGCGCAGGCCATCACCATCGAGGCCGGCCCGCGCCGCAACGACGGCACCCGCCGCACCGTGCGCTACGACATCGACATGGTGAAGTGCATCTATTGCGGCCTCTGCCAGGAGGCCTGTCCGGTCGACGCCATCGTCGAAGGTCCGAACTTCGAGTTCGCGACCGAGACCCGCGAGGAACTGTTCTATGACAAGGCCAAGCTGCTCGCCAACGGCGACCGCTGGGAACGCGAGATCGCGAAAGCGATCGAGCTCGACGCGCCGTACCGGTGAGGTGAGGGCATGATCCTTCCCGTCACCCTCTCGTCATTCCGGGGCGCGCGCAGCGCGAACCCGGAATCTCGCGCCATAACCTCTGGATTCCGGGCTCGCGCTGGCGCGCGCCCCGGAATGACGGGAGTTTCTCGATGATCCTTCCCGCGCTGTTCTTCTACCTCTTCGCAGCCGTCTGCGTCGCCTCGGCGGTGATGGTGATTGTCTCGCGCAATCCCGTGCACTCCGTGCTGTACCTGATCCTGGCCTTCGTCAACGCCTCCGGCCTGTTCGTGCTGATGGGCGCCGAATTCCTCGGCATGATGCTGATCGTCGTCTATGTCGGCGCGGTCGCGGTGCTGTTCCTGTTCGTGATCATGATGCTCGATGTCGACTTCCTCGAGCTGCGCGAAGGCTTCATCCAGTACCTGCCGGTCGGCGTCGTGATCGGCGGCATCTTCCTGTTCGAGCTGCTCTTGACCGTCGGCGCCTGGGTCATCAACCCGACCGTCAGCAAGACCATCACGTCGCCGATCCCGAGCAACGTCTCGAACACCGAGGCGCTGGGCCTCGTGCTCTATACGAAGTACATCCACTACTTCCAGCTTGCGGGCATGGTGCTGCTGGTCGCCATGATCGGCGCCATCGTGCTGACACTGCGCCACAAGGCGAGCGTGAAGCGGCAGGACATCAACGTTCAGAACGCACGCACGCCCGACATGGCGATGGCGATGCGCCAGGTGGCGCCGGGGCAGGGGCTCTCGGATGCCGACGCGGCGGAGTGGGTGAAATGACGATCGGGCTCGGACATTATCTGGCGGTCGGCGCGATCCTGTTCACGCTCGGCATCCTCGGCATCTTCCTGAACCGCAAGAACATCATCGTCATCCTGATGTCGATCGAGCTGATCCTGCTCTCGGTCAACATCAACCTGGTGGCATTCTCGACCTTCCTCGGCGACATCGTCGGTCAGGTCTTCGCGCTGCTGGTCTTGACCGTTGCTGCCGCCGAAGCCGCGATCGGCCTTGCCATCCTGGTGGTCTATTTCCGCAACCGCGGCTCGATCGCGGTTGAGGACGTCAATCTGATGAAGGGCTGAGCTCTCAAATGGTTCAGGCAATCGTTTTTCTGCCGCTGCTGGGCGCCATTCTGGCCGGCCTGATCTCGCTCGTCGGCGCGCACGGCCGCAACCCCTCGGGCGACGAGGTCGAGCATCACGGCGATCACGGCCATGGTGCGCACGCCCATGCGTCCGATACGATCAACGAGGATGCGTCCGTCATCCACGAGTCTCATCACGAGCCCGGCGACGGGCATGATGACCACGGTCACGGCCCGGCCGAGCCGGCCGCAGCCGGCTCGCGCGGTGCCGAGCTGATCACGACGGCGCTGCTGTTCGTCTCGGCGGCGCTGTCCTGGATGACGCTGGTGGATGTCGGCTTCAACGGCCACGACGTCCGCTACCAGCTCCTGCCCTGGATATTCTCCGGCGAGCTCGAAGTCTGGTGGAGCTTGCGCGTCGACACGCTCACCGCCGTGATGCTGGTGGTGGTGACGACGGTGTCCTCGCTCGTGCACCTCTATTCCATCGGTTACATGGACGAGGATCCGTACCGGCCGCGCTTCTTCGGCTACCTCTCGCTGTTCACCTTCGCCATGCTGATGCTGGTGACGGCCGACAACCTCGTGCAGCTGTTCTTCGGTTGGGAAGGCGTGGGCCTGGCGAGCTACCTCCTGATCGGCTTCTGGTACCAGAAGCCGTCGGCCAACGCCGCCGCCATCAAGGCCTTCGTGGTCAACCGCGTCGGCGATTTCGGCTTCGCGCTCGGCATCTTCGCGATCTTCGCGCTGGTCGGCTCGACCGATTTCGAGACCATCTTCCATGCCGCGCCCGGCCTCACCGGCAAGACCATCAACTTCCTCGGCTGGAATGTCGATGCGCTGACGCTGACCTGCGTGCTGCTGTTCATGGGCGCGATGGGCAAGTCGGCGCAGTTCCTGCTGCACACCTGGTTGCCGGACGCGATGGAAGGCCCGACCCCCGTGTCGGCGCTGATCCACGCTGCGACCATGGTCACCGCCGGCGTCTTCATGGTGGCGCGGCTTTCGCCGCTGTTCGAGCTCGCCCCGAACGCGCAGGCCGTCGTGATGTTCTTCGGCGCCACCACGGCGTTCTTCGCCGCGACCGTCGGTCTCGTCCAGAACGACATCAAGCGCATCGTCGCCTACTCGACCTGTTCGCAGCTCGGCTACATGTTCGTGGCGATGGGCGCGGGGGCCTATTCGGTCGGCATGTTCCATCTGTTCACGCACGCCTTCTTCAAGGCGCTGCTGTTCCTGGGCTCCGGCTCTGTGATCTACGCGATGCACCACGAGCAGGACATCCGCAACATGGGCGGCCTCTGGAAGAAGATCCCGTACACGTTCGCGGTGATGACCGTCGGCACCTTGGCGCTGACCGGCTTCCCGCTGTTCGCCGGCTACTTCTCCAAGGACGCGATCATCGAAGCCGCCTATGCCTCGCATAACCCGTTCTCGACCTACGCCTACCTGCTGACGATCGTCGCCGCCGGCCTGACCTCGTTCTATTCCTGGCGTCTGGTGTTCAAGACCTTCTTCGGCGAACCCCACGACCAGGAGCATTACGAAGCCGCGCATGAAAGCCCGATCTGGATGCTGATCCCGATCGGTGTGCTCGCCGTCGGCTCCGTGCTGGCCGGTTTTCCGTTCAAGGAGCTGTTCACCAGTCCGCACGGCGTGGAGGAGTTCTTCCGCGAGTCCGTGAAGATGAACCCGCATATCCTCGAGGATATGGAGCACATGCCGCCTCTGCTCGGCTGGCTGCCCTTCCTGATGATGGTCGGCGGCTTCCTGGTGTCCTACACCTTCTACATCCGCAAACCGTATTTGCCGGTCGAGCTCGCGAACACGCAGCCGATGCTGTACCAGTTCCTGCTCAACAAATGGTACTTCGACGAGCTCTACGATCTCATCTTCGTCCGTCCGGCGAAGTGGATCGGCTACCAGCTCTGGAAGAAGGGCGACGGCTTCATCATCGACGGCTTCGGCCCCGACGGCGTCTCCGCCCGCGTGCTGGATGTCACCCGCAACGTCGTCAAGATCCAGACCGGCTATCTCTATCACTATGCATTCGCCATGCTGATCGGCGCCGCCGGCCTGATCACTTGGTTCATGTTCGGCTTTGGAGGCCAGTAAATGACAACCTGGCCCATCCTTTCGGTCACGACGTTCCTGCCGCTGGTCGGCGCGCTGATCGTCTACCTGAGCCGCGGTGACGACGAGGCAAGCAGGAGCAATTCGCGCTGGATCGCGCTGTGGACCACGATCATCACCTTCGCGGTGTCGGTGATCCTGGTGATGCGCTTCGACCCTGGTAATGCCGACTTCCAGTTCGTCGAGAAGTCGGCCTGGCTCGCCACCGGCATCACCTATCACATGGGCGTCGACGGCATCTCGCTGCCGCTGGTGATCCTGACCACCGCGATCATGCCGTTCTGCATCATCGCGAGCTGGAAGGCGATCTCGAACCGCGTCCGCGAATACATGATGGCGTTCCTGATCCTGGAAACGCTGATGATCGGCACCTTCTCGGCGCTCGATCTCGTGCTGTTCTACCTGTTCTTCGAGGGCGGCCTGATCCCGATGTTCCTGATCATCGGCGTCTGGGGCGGTCCGCGCCGGGTCTATGCGTCGTTCAAGTTCTTCCTCTACACGCTGCTCGGCTCGGTCCTGATGCTGCTCGCCATCATGGCGCTGTACTGGAACGGCGGCACCACCGACATCCCGACCCTGATGCACACGGCCGTGCCGCGGTCGTTGCAGACCTGGGCCTGGCTCGCCTTCTTCGCCTCCTTCGCGGTGAAGATGCCGATGTGGCCGGTGCACACCTGGCTTCCCGATGCGCACGTCGAGGCGCCGACCGCGGGGTCCGTGGTGCTCGCGGCGATCCTCCTGAAGATGGGCGGCTACGGCTTCCTGCGCTTCTCGCTGCCGATGTTCCCGCTGGCCTCGCACGACTTCGCGCCGCTGATCTTCACCCTGTCCGTGATTGCCATCATCTACACCTCGCTGGTGGCGTTGATGCAGGAGGACATGAAGAAGCTGATCGCATACTCGTCGGTCGCGCACATGGGCTTCGTCACCATGGGCATCTTCGCCGGCACCATGCAGGGCGTCGCCGGCGGCATGTTCCAGATGATCTCGCACGGCATCGTCTCGGGCGCGCTGTTCCTCTGCGTCGGCGTCGTCTACGACCGCCTGCACACCCGCGAGATCGCGGCCTATGGCGGCCTCGTCAACCGGATGCCGCTCTACGCGCTGACCTTCATGGTCTTCACCATGGCCAATGTCGGTCTGCCCGGCACCTCCGGCTTCGTCGGCGAGTTCATGACGCTGCTCGGCACCTTCAAGGTCTCGATCCCGACCGCCTTCTTCGCCACGACAGGCGTGATCCTGTCGGCTGGCTATGCGCTGTGGCTCTACCGCAAGGTCGTGTTCGGGGCGCTGGTCAAGCCGACGCTGATGAGCATGAAGGATCTCACCTTGCGCGAATGCGTGACCCTGTTCCCGCTGATCGCGCTGACGATCCTGTTCGGCGTCTATCCGAAGCCGGTGCTCGACATGTCGGCCGCCTCGGTTCAGCAACTCGTCAATAACTACAACACCGCTGTGACGGCCGTGAAGGCCGCCGCACTGCTCCAGTGATCGGGCAGGTCAGGATATCGTCATGAGCATTACGACTGCAGGTTATCAACTGGCGCCGGTGCTGCCCGAGATCGTGCTCGCGATCGGCGCCATGGCGCTTCTGATGCTCGGCGCTTATCGCGGGCAGGGGACCACCGGCGCGGTGACGACGCTCGCGGTGCTGCTGCTGATCCTGGTCGGCGTGCTCGAATACACGCTGCCCGCGGGCAAGCAGGTGACGTTCGGCGGCAGCTTCATCGTCGACGACTTCGCCCGCTTCATGAAGATCCTGGCCCTGGTCGGCTCGGCCGTGACGCTGATCCTGTCGACCGAGTTCCTGGCTGACGCGTCGCGCCGCATCTTCGAATACGCCATTCTGGTGCTGCTCTCGACGCTCGGCATGATGGTGCTGATCTCGGCCGGCGACCTGATCTCGCTCTATCTCGGCCTCGAGCTGATGTCGCTCGCGCTCTACGTCGTCGCGGCCTCGAACCGCGACAACGCCAAGTCCACCGAGGCCGGCCTGAAGTATTTCGTGCTGGGCGCGCTGTCATCGGGCATGCTGCTGTATGGCGCCTCGCTGGTCTACGGATTCACCGGCACCGTCAGCTTCGCCGGCATCGCAACGGCGGCGACCGCCGCGAATGTCGGCCTGGTGTTCGGCCTGGTCTTCCTGCTCGCCGGCCTCTGCTTCAAGGTCTCGGCCGTGCCGTTCCACATGTGGACGCCGGACGTGTATGAGGGGGCGCCGACGCCGGTCACCGCCTTCTTCGCCTCGGCGCCGAAGGTCGCGGCGCTCGCGGTCTTCACCCGCGTCACGCTGACGGCGTTCCCCGGCATCGTCTCGCAATGGCAGCAGATCCTGGTGTTCGTGGCGATCGCCTCGATGGCGCTGGGCTCGTTCGCCGCGATCGGCCAGAGCAACATCAAGCGACTGATGGCCTATTCCTCGATCGGCCATATGGGCTTTGCCCTGGTCGGCCTCGCCTCCGGCACCGTCGAAGGCGCGCAGGGCGTCTTGATGTACATCGTGATCTATGTCGCGATGACGCTCGGCTCGTTCTCGATCATCCTCGCCATGAAGCGCAACGGCCAGGCCGTCGAGCAGATCAGCGATTTCGCCGGTCTCTCCCGCACCAACCCGCTGCTCGCCTTCATGTTCGCGATGCTGCTGTTCTCGCTGGCCGGCATTCCGCCGCTCGCCGGCTTCTTCGCCAAATGGTACGTCTTCGTCGCCGCCATCAAGGCGAATTTGTTCACGCTGGCCGTGATCGGCGTGCTCTCCAGCGTCGTGGGCGCCTACTACTATCTGGCCATCGTCAAGACGATGTATTTCGACGAGCCGGCCGGCCAGGTTGATCCCGTCAGGGTCGAGGTCAAGACGGTGCTGGCGGTCGCGGGCCTGTTCAACCTGCTGTTCGCCCTGTTTGCGGGCCCGGTGGTGAGCGTCGCCTCCGCCGCAGCAAAATCGCTGTTTTAGGATGGGGTTCGCGCTCGGTCCTCGCGCGATCGCGGCGGGCTACAAGCTCGCCGTCCTTGAGCGGACCGGCTCGACCAATGCCGACGCCATCGAAGCGGCCCGCGCCGGCGAACGCGGCCCGATCTGGTTCGTCACATCAGAGCAGACCGCCGGCCGCGGTCGCCGCCAGCGCCCCTGGATTGCGCCCAAAGGTAATCTCGCCGCCACTGTCCTCGAAGTCCTCGACGTCGCCCCTGCGGTGGCTGCTACGATCGGCTTCGCCGCCGGGCTGGCCGAGGAGGCCGCCTTGGAGAAGGTCAGCCTCGAGGCCGCGCTACGGCTCGGCGAGGGCAGGCCGCGCTACGCCCTGAAATGGCCCAACGACGTCCTCGCCGACGGCAAGAAGCTGGTCGGCATTGGCCTCGAGGCCGAAGCTGTCGGCGATCGCCTCGCCATCGTGGTCGGTATCGGCACCAACATCGTGGCGGCGCCAGAAGGCATGCCGACGCCCGCTGTGTCGCTCGCAGCCCTCGGCGTCCAGATCAGCGCGGAAGAGCTGTTCGCGGCGCTGTCGGACGCCTGGGTCGAATTCCGCGGCATTTGGGACAATGGCCGCGGCTTTGCCGAGATCCGTAAGCTGTGGCTGCAGCGCGCCGCCCGCCTGGGCGAGCCGATCGCGATCCATACGGGAACCACGGTCTTGGAAGGCATCTTCGACACGATCGACGAAACCGGCTGCCTGATCGTCCGCACCGCGGAGGGCCGCCTTGTGCCCGTGGCGGCGGGCGAAGTGTTCTTCGGCCCGGCCCGTTCGGTGGGAGCTGCGTGATGGCGAGGCCCGACGAACTGGTATTTGCGCCGCTCGGCGGTGTCGGCGAGATCGGCATGAACCTGTCGATCTATGGCCTTGGCAACCGCCACCAGCGTTCCTGGTTGGCGGTCGATCTCGGCGTCTCCTTCGGCGACGAGGAGCATCTGCCCGGCATCGATTTGATCATGCCCGACATCAGCTTCCTGGAGAAGGAACGCAAGAATCTGATGGGCCTGGTGCTGACGCACGCCCATGAGGACCATTTCGGCGCCATCATCGACCTCTGGCCGAAACTGAAATGCCCGATCTACGCGACGCAATTCAGCGCAGCGCTGTTCGAGGCCAAATGCGCCGCCGAGCGCAATGCGCCCGTGATCCCGGTCACCGTGGTCCCGTCGGGGGGGCGAATCGATGTCGGCCCGTTCAATGTCGAGTTCATCCCGGTCGCTCATTCGATTCCGGAAGCGCATGCGCTGGCGATCCACACCGAGGCCGGATTGGTGCTGCACACCGGCGACTGGAAAATCGATCCGACCCCGACCTTGGGACGTCCGACCGACGAGAAGCGGCTGCGCGAGCTCGGCGAGGAGGGCGTGCTCGCTCTTATCGGCGATTCCACCAACGCGGTGCGTGACGGCCGCTCGCCGTCGGAAGCCGAGGTCGCCCGCACCATCATCGATCTCGTGAAATCAGCAAAGGGTCGCGTCGCGGTCACGACCTTCGCCTCCAACGTCGCGCGCATCAAGGCCGTCGCCGATGCGGCCAAAGCTGCTGACCGCGAGGTCGTCGTGGTCGGCCGCGCCATGGAACGCGTGGTGCAGGTCGCGCGCGAGACCGGCTATCTCGACGGCGTGCAGAATTTCCGTTCGCCCGAGGTCTACGGCCACCTGCCGCAGGACAAGGTGCTGGCGCTGTGCACCGGCAGCCAGGGCGAACCCCGCGCGGCGCTCGCCCGCATCGCCAATGACGACCACCCTGAGATCACGCTCAATCGCGGCGACAGCGTGATCTTCTCCTCGCGCACCATTCCGGGCAACGAGAAGGCGGTCGGCTCGATCATCAACAATCTGGTGCTGCAGGGCGTCGAGGTCCTCACCGACCGCGACCATCTGGTCCATGTCTCCGGCCATCCGCGCCGCGATGAGCTGCGCGACATGATCTCCTGGGTAAAGCCGCAGCTCCTGATCCCCGTCCACGGCGAAGCCCTGCACCTGAACGAGCACGCCAAGCTCGCGCGCGCCGCCGGCGTGCCGCGCGTGCTGGTCATTCGCAACGGCGACCTCGTCAAGCTCGGCCCGGGCGATCCGGGCGTGGTCGGCGAAGTGCCTTCAGGCCGGCTCTACAAGGACGGCACCATTCTCGAGGATTCCAAGTCCCGTGCCGTGGTCGAGCGCCGCCGCATGGCATTCTCCGGCTGCGCCTTCGTCGCCATCGCCATGACCGCGCAGGGCGAGCTTGCCGACGAGCCCGAAGTCGATCTGGTCGGAATCCCCGAAAAGAACAGGGCGGGCGAGACTTTTGACGACCTGGTTTTCGATGCCGTGATGTCCACGGTCGAGGGCCTGCCGAAGGCGCGCCGGCGGGATCCGGATGCGCTGGCGGAATCGGTGCGACGCGCCGTCCGGGCCGTCATCAACGAACATTGGGGCAAGAAGCCCCCCTGTCTGGTCCACGTCCTGACAGTGTAGGCTGAGCGTGGTCTTCGCATCACGCGCTAAGGGAGAAGGAACATGCTGGGTCGCCTCAACCACGTCGCGATCGCGACCAAGGACGCCGTCAAGGCCGCAAAAATCTACGGCGCGGCCTTCGGCGCGGTGATCTCCGAGGCCGTGCCGCTGCCCGAGCACGGCGTCACCACGGTGTTCGCAACGCTCCCCAACACCAAGATCGAGTTCATCGAGCCGCTCGGCGAGGCCTCGCCGATCGCTAAATTCCTCGAGCGCAACCCCGACGGCGGCATCCACCACGTCTGCTACGAGGTCGTCGACATCATCGCCTCGCGCGATACGCTGGTGAAGGAGGGCGCGCGGGTGCTCGGCGACGGCGTGCCGAAGATCGGCGCCCACGGCAAGCCGGTGCTGTTCCTGCACCCGAAGGATTTTTCCGGCGCGCTGGTCGAGATCGAGCAGGCTTAAGACCGGATCATGGCCGTCCAGATTTCAACCGCGCTCGCGATCTACTTCGTCATCTGGTGGATCGCGCTGTTCTTGACGCTGCCGTTCGGCGTGCGCAGCCAGCACGAGGACGGTATCGGCGCGCCCGGCACCGACCCTGGCGCGCCTGTCCTGACCGGCATGAAGCGCAAGCTGATCTGGACCACGATCATCTCGGCGATCATCTACGGCCTCGGGCTTGCCGCCTATCACGCCGGCTATCTCTCGCTCGAGCGGCTGTCGAAGATGATGGGAATGCCGTTTTAGGAGAGTAAGGGACAGGGGATGTCAGCCAAGCCCGTCATTGCGAGCGCAGCGAAGCAATCCAGAGTCTTGCCGCGGAGGGATTCTGGATTGCTTTGCGGAGCCCGTCATCGGGCCGCGCTTTGCGCGGACCCGTCGGCTCGCAATGACGGGCGGAGATAGTTCGTATACTGGGGGAACGAATGACTTTTCAGAGGATCGTCGTCGCGCTGCTGGTGCTTGTGGTCGCCGGCCTCGGAGCCGTCGGCTATGTCGAGTGGAAAATGGCTGTGCAGGTGCGAACGCTGAAGGCGTTCGTCGAGGGCTATGTTTTCAACGAGGCCGTGCTGGCCTGCGAGCAGGCCAAGAGCTCGACGCCGTTCAAGTGGAATGGCGGCAAAAGCACCTCGGTAATCGGCCTGAACTCGGTCAAGACAGATAAATACAGCGTCTACGCCAGCTACACGCTGGTGGCGGACAGCGTTTATTGTGATTACGATCCGATCAAAAGAAAGGCCGAGATCGGCTCGAGCTTCCTGGAGCGGGAGTAACGATCCGGCCGACACAGGCGGGAAGGGATCGTCATGGGGCAGGGAGCTTATCGGATTCTTCAGGAAGCAGCCTTGCGGGATTATCTCGCGGGCCTGCCCGACATCGCGGCGCTGCTTGGCGGCGCGCCAACCGCCTGGTCCATCACCGAGGTCGGCGACGGCAATCTCAATCTCGTCTTCATCGTGAAGGGCGCCGGCGGTGGCATCGCCGTGAAGCAGGCGCTGCCTTACGTCCGCCTCGTCGGCGAGAGCTGGCCGCTGCCGCTGTCGCGGGCCCATTACGAATATCTCGCACTGTCCCGGCAGGCCAAGCTTGCACCTCGCCTGGTGCCGGCCTTGCTGCATCACAACGAGACACTCGCGCTCACCGTGATGGAGCTGCTCGGGCCCCACATCATCATGCGCAAGGGCCTGGTCGCAGGAGTGCAATATCCGCGCTTCGTCGACGACATCACCACCTTCATGGCGCGGACGCTGTTCTTCACCTCCGACCTCGCGCTCGCGGCCGCCGAGAAGAAGGAAGCCATCGCGGCCTTCGCCGGCAATCATGCGCTCTGCAAGATCACCGAGGATCTGATCTTCACCGACCCCTATCGCATCGCCGAGCAGAACCGCTGGACCGCGCCCTATCTCGATGGCCTCGCCGCATCCTTGCGCGAGGACATGGAGCTCCATGTCGCGATCAGCAGGCTGAAGCTGAAATTCATGGCGAGCCCGGAGGCGCTGCTGCATGGCGATCTCCACACCGGCTCGATCATGGTGACGGCGTCAGAGACGCGGGTGATCGATCCCGAATTCGCCTTCTTCGGTCCGATGGGGTTCGATGTCGGCGCAGTGCTCGCCAATCTCCTGATGGCCTATTTCGCCTCCGCCGGCCATGAGCGCGCGCCGGGCGTGCGGCGCGAATTCGAAGCCTGGGTGCTGGAGACGGTCGACCAGGTCTGGAACGAATTCGCGCGAAAATTCCTCGAGCTCTGGCGGTCGGAGGCGAGCGGCGATGCCTATCCGGTCTCGCTCTTTGCCGGCGAAAAGGGCGCGATGCGGCTCGAAGCCGAGCGGCAAGCCTACATGCAGCGCCTGTTCACCGACACCGTCGGTTTCGCCGCCGCCAAAACCATTCGCCGCATCTTCGGCCTCGCCCACAACATCGATTTCGAGCTGATCGAGGATCCGCGCCAGCGGGCGGTGAGCGAGGCGCGCGCCGTCAGGCTCGCACGCGGGATGATGGTGGAGGCGGCAGCGTTCCGGACGGTCGCCGACGTCACCGGCGCGGCGCGGAAGCTGCGGGACTGGCAGCCGGAGCTGTCGGGCTGACGGAGCGCCTCTTTGCGCTCCGTCATTGCGAGCGCAGCGAAGCAATCCAGACTTGCTGCCGCGGGAAGATTCTGGATTGCTTCGCTGCGCTCGCAATGACGGGGAGACAGCGTCGCGCTCAATACAGCCGTATCGGCAGCGGAGCGCCGTCCGGGCCGACCAGCAGACCCCAGGTCTCATTTGCTGCGACCTCGAGCTCCCGGCTCCGGGCTGCGTTGCCCGCGACCTTGACAGTGATCGTGTGCTTTCCCGGCGGCAGATCGATCTCTTGGATATCAGACCCTTCGCTCGCTGCGTCGTCGGTATGCGCCAGTTTTTCTCCCACATGCGGCGCCAGGCTGATGGTCCGCTCGTTGACGGTGACGACGGCCGCTTCATCGGTCTCATTGCCGAGCATCAGCCTCACTTGCCCCGACTTGGGCGGGATACCGGCCGTCGCGTTCGCACGCTTGCGCACGGACAGGTCGACGATGGTCCTGTTGTCCTGGCGAGTGAGCCGGAGCATCGCCGGTCCGTCCGGTGTCGTGAAGGCGATCTCGGCCCTGTCAGGCTTGATCACCGCGCCGTCCTTCTCGATCCAGCCGCGCTGTCCGAGCGCGGCGCGATAGAAGCTGGCTACGGTTGCGAGATCGAGCGGCGTCTCGACGTGACCCGAGCGGATGAAGAAGGCGTTCTTTGCGGTCATCAGCTCCCAGCTGGCCGGCAGCGGCAGGCCGGCATCATCGGACATTTTGGCCTCGAAGGTCCGGCTGGTGGCCCGCGCCAAAATCCGCAGCGCGCCGCAGATCAAGCGTTCGCCGAGATAATCAGGCGTGCAGCGGTTCCTGGTCGCCCACCAGGTTTCGTCGACATAGGTGTTTGATCCCGAACTGCGGTACCAGCCGACGTCGATGGCGTCAGCGGGACCGTCCCTGTCGGGATCCGGCGTGACGGGGATCGCCATCGCCGCCGTCGCGGCAACCAGGCTGCCCGCGAACAAGATACCTAACGTTTGGCGCATCATTGTTTTGCGTTTCCCGGGGCTCAGATAACGATCTCAGGCTTGGTCGCGTCGATCGCGAAGAATGTTCACTGCCCCTGGCGGCGCGATGACGCACCGCGTCATCAGGCGCCCTGCCTCAGGAACCGGCATTGGCCGCCCTCAAAACGAAGCTTGCGTTCGACGGGCAGTGAATGATCAAATCCGTGATCGAAATACCTGCGCTATTGGGAGACCACATGATGTTCAGGATGACGGCGATCGTCGCGGGGATGGCACTGGCACTTGCCGGATCGGCGGAGGCCCAGACCCCACGCAAGGGCGGGACCATCCGCATGACCGCGCCCTACGGTTCGAGCTTCACCAGCCTCGACATCCACACCACCCAGCGCGCCCAGGACGAGATCTACGCCAAGGCGCTGCATCGCTCGCTCTACACCTGGGACTCCGCGGAAGGAAAGCCGGTGCCGGAGCTTGCGAAGGAGGTCGTCGTCTCGGGCGGCGGTCTCGTTCACACCTTCAAGCTCCGCGACGACGCCTATTTCCACAATGGCCGCAAGATGACGGCCGACGACATCATCTGGACCTTCAACCGCATCATGGACGGCACCAAAGCCTATCCCGGCGCGCGCTATGTCCGGATCATCGAGGGCGCAGCCGCGGTCGAGAAGGGCCAGGCCAAGGAGATCTCCGGCCTAAAGAAGATCGACGACTTCACCCTCGAGATGAAGCTGACCGAAAAGGTCGATCCCGGCTTCTATTTCTTCACCGCGCTGACCTCGATCTATCCCGCCGACGAGGGCGCCAAGGACAGCTTCATCCAGCACCCGATCGGTCTCGGTCCCTTCAAGTTCGTCGAGCACGTGCCGGGCTCGCGCATCGTCCTGGAGCGGTGGGACAAGTTCTACAAGGCCGGCAAGCCCTATGCCGACAAGGTCATCGTCTCGATCATGGGCGAGGCCGCGGCGCGCGATGTCGCCTTCCGCAACAAGGAAATCGATACCTCGGTGCTCGGGCCGGCGCAGTATGTCGCCTATCAGGCCGACCCCAATCTCAAGGGCACCATCGTCGAGGTCGCCGAGGTCTTCACGCGCTACATGGGGATGAATCCCGCCTTCAAGCCGTTCGCCGACAAGCGCGTGCGGCAGGCGATCAACTACGCCATCGATTCCGATTTGATCATCAGCAAGCTGGTCAAGGACAAGGCGTATCGCGCCACCAGCTGGCTGCCGCTGACCTCGCCCGCCTACGACAAGACGATGAAGCCGTATCCCTATGATCCCGCCAAGGCCAAGCAGCTGCTTAGCGAGGCCGGCTATCCCCAGGGCTTCGAATTCGAATGGACCACCAGCCAGAATGAAAGCTGGGGCCTGCCGATTGTCTCGGCGGTCATCCCGATGCTGGACAAGGTCGGCATCAAGGTGAAGGTCAAGCAGGTCGAGACCGCGGTGCTGGCGGAGGTGGTGCGCACCGGCGACTACCAGGCTTTCATCTATTCGCAGCAGAGCGGACCGGATCCGCTGGCTGCCCTCAAATGCTTCCACTCGTCGACGCCGCAGCCGGCCTGCAACTACATGAATTTCAGGAATCCCGACTTCGACAAGATCCTCGACGAGGCGGGACAGGCCGACGACAGCGCCAAGCGCACGCAGCTACTGCAAAAGGCCAATGCGTTCCTCTATGAGGAGGCGCCGGTCTGGTTCTTCAACTACAACAAGGCCGTCATGGCCGTGCAGCCCTGGCTCCACGGCATTCAGAAGAACCCGACGGAGCTGACCCATCAGAATACCGAGGAGCTGTGGGTCGACGACACTTCGCCCGCGAAATGACACGGATTCTCGTGCTCCTCCATCGCGATGGAAGCGGTATAGGGGCGGAAGAAAGTGCCGATGCTCTCCTTCCTGATCCGTCGTCTGCTGCAAACCATCCCGACCGTGCTCGCCGTCGTGTTGCTGGTGTTCGTTCTGTTCAGCGTCGTCCCCGGCAGCATCGTCTCGTCGATGAGCGATGACGCCGATCCGCAGGTCGAGTTGCGCCTGAAGAAACAGCTCGGCCTCGACGATCCTGTCCATGTGCGTTTCGGTGCCTATATCGCCAAGCTCGCCACCGGCGATTTCGGGACCTCGTTCCGGACACGCGAGCCCGTTACGGCGATGCTCGCCAAGCGGGCATGGCCGACGCTGCAGCTGATCCTCGCGGCCATGGCGTTTTCCGTCGTGCTCGGGGTGCCGCTCGGCTTCATCGCCGCGTTGCGGCCGGGCGGCCTCGTCGACAGTGCGGCGATGATCGTCGCGGTGACGGGGCTGTCGATTGCCAAGTTCTGGCTCGGCCTGGTGATCATGTATGTCTTCGCGCTGAAGCTCGGCTGGCTGCCGAGTTTCGGCTATGGCGATGGCGGCCTGAAATATCTGCTGCTGCCGGCCTTGACCCTCGGCGTCTCGCCGATGGCGCTGTTTGCCCGGACCACGCGCGCCGCCGTCCTCGAGATCATGACGGCCGATTTCGTCCGCACCGCGCGCTCCAAGGGGATGAGCGAGACGCGCGTGGTGAAGTGGCATGTGATGCGCAACGCGCTCGTCATCATTCTCACCACCGTCGGCCTGCAATTCGGCGGGCTGATGGGGCAGGCGGTCGTCGTGGAAAAGCTGTTCTCGTGGCCGGGCATCGGCTCGCTGCTGGTGGACAGTGTCTTGCAGCGTGATATTCCTGCCGTCCAGGGCTCCATTCTCGTGGTGGTGCTGGCCTTTCTCGCGATCAACCTGCTGGTCGATTTGCTCTACGGCGTGATCGACCCGAGGATCAGATACGCATGAAGCTGCGCGCCAATCTCGTCATCGGTGGCACGTTGTTCGCGCTTGCGGTTCTGGTCGGCGTGCTCGCCCCTTGGCTGGCCCATACCGACCCCGTCCTCGATGCCAACCTCATGAACGCGGAGGAGCCGCCGAGCTGGACCTGGTGGTTCGGCACCGACGATCAGGGTCGCGACATCTATTCCCGCGTCGTCTATGGCGCGCGCGTCTCGCTCACGGTCGGCATCGTCTCACAGCTCATCAACAGCGTCATCGGCGTCGCACTTGGCCTCAGTGCCGGCTATTGGGGCGGCTGGTGGGATGACGTCGTCAATGCCCTGACCAATGTCATGCTCGCGATCCCCTCGCTGATCTTTGCGCTCGCCATCATGGCAGTGCTGGGGCCGGGCCTCACCAGCCTCTTGATCGCGCTTGGCCTCACCAACTGGTCCTTCACCTGCCGCATCGCCCGCGCCTCGGCGCTGTCGCTGCGGAACCAGGGCTATGTGCAGGCGGCAACCGTACTCGGCTATGGCGATCTGCGCATCATGATGACGCAGCTGCTGCCAAACATGCTTGGGCCGATCGTCGTCATCGGCACGCTCGGCATGGGCAGCGCGGTGCTCTCGGAGGCGGCCTTGTCGTTCCTTGGCCTCGGCGTCCGGCCGCCGTTTCCGAGCTGGGGCAGCATGCTGTCGGATGCCCGCGACCAGATCACCACGGCGCCGTGGCTGTCGGTGTTTCCTGGCCTTGCCATCTTCCTGACCGTGCTCGGCCTCAATCTGCTCGGCGACGGCCTGCGGGACATTCTCGATCCCCACTCGCGGAGCCGGCGGACATGACCGGCGCGCCGCTGATCGAGGTCGAGGATTTGCGCATCAATCTCGACGATGGCGAGAGGCGCGTTGCCGCGGCCGAGGGCATCTCCTTCCGCATCGACCGCGGCGAGACCTTTGGTCTCGTCGGTGAGTCCGGCTGCGGCAAGAGCATCACGGCGCTCGCCCTGATCGGCCTGTTGCGGCCGCCGTTATCGATTGGCAGCGGGGTTATCCGGTTTGACGGTCGGGAGATCCAACACCTCTCGGCGGCCGCACAGCGCGACCTGCGCGGCAACAGGATCGCCATGATCTTCCAGGAGCCGATGACGGCGCTGAACCCGGTCTCGCCGGTGGGACGGCAGATCGCCGAGATGTTCGTGCTGCACAAGGGCAAGAGCTGGCGTGAAGCCCATCAGCTCGCGGTCGAGGCGCTGGCCAGCGTTCGCGTGCCTGCGCCGGAGCGGCGCGTGAACGACTATCCACATCAGCTCTCCGGCGGCATGCGCCAGCGCGTCATGATCGCCATAGCGCTCGCCTGCGGTCCGGACCTGCTGATCGCGGACGAGCCGACCACGGCGCTCGACGTCACCGTTCAGGCCGAGATCATCGAGCTGATGCGCAATCTCTGCGCCGAGCGCGGCACGGCGATCCTGATGATCAGCCATGATCTTGGCCTCGTCGCCAATGTCTGCCGCCGCGTCGCCGTCATGTATGCCGGCCGCATCGTCGAGGAGCGCGGCTCCGCAGATATTTTCCGCACGCCCTCGCATCCCTACACTCAGGGCCTGGTCGACTCGCTGCCGCGGCTGGGCAGTCGCGCAGCCCTGGGCCGGAGCAGGCTCAAGGAGATTGCGGGCGTCGTGCCCGCCATCACCAATTTCCCTGATGGTTGCCGGTTCAATCCGCGCTGTGCCCATGCCACCGACATTTGCAGGAGCGTTGCGCCGCCGGCGGACCTCCTGGAGGCTGGCGGCCTGGTGAGGTGCCACCACCATGCATGAGCCGCGGGGGAAGGACGATCTCATTCTCAGCGTCGAGGATCTCGCGGTTCATTTTCCAGTTGGAGGCGGCCTCTTGGGCCGCAACCGGCGGATGCTCCGCGCCGTCGACGGCGTCGATCTCAATCTGAAACGCGGCGAGTGCCTCGGCCTCGTCGGCGAGTCCGGCTCGGGCAAGTCGACGGTCGCCCTGTCGATCCTGGGTCTTCTGGCGCCGACGCGCGGCCGCATCGTGCTGGACGGGCAGGTGATCACGGGCAGGCCGTCGGGCGATCGCAAGGCGCTCGCCCGTATCGTGCAGATGGTGTTCCAGGATCCCTATGCCTCGCTCAATCCGCGCCAGACGGTGCGCCGCACGCTGGAGGATCCCCTGCGCGTGCATGGCGTGACTGCAAGAAGCGAGATCGAGGATCGCGTCGCGACCATGCTGCGGCACGTGGGCCTGCGGCCCGAACAGGCCGACCGTTACCCCCACGAATTCTCCGGCGGCCAGCGCCAGCGCATCGGCATCGCCCGCGCGCTGATCCTCAACCCCAGGATCGTCATCTGCGACGAGCCGGTGTCGGCGCTCGACGTCTCGATCCGCGCCCAGATCATCAACCTGCTCCTGGAGTTGAAGGACACGCTTGGTCTGTCCTACATCATGATCAGCCACGACCTCGGCGTCGTCGAGCATATGAGCGACCGCGTCGCCGTGATGTATCTCGGCCGCATCGTCGAGAACGGCGACTGGCGCGAGATTTTCGAGCGGCCTGCGCATCCCTATACGCGCGCTTTGATCGCGGCGATCCCCGATCCGCTCCACCATGCACCGCTGGCGACGACGGGCGGAGATCTTCCCAACCCGCTCAATCCGCCCAACGGATGCGCTTTCAGCCCGCGCTGCCGTTACGCGGAAGATTTGTGCCGCCATGAGCCGGGACCGGTGCTGGAGACACGGCCAGACGGGCATGCAGTCAGGTGCTGGCGGAGCGAGGAGATCGCCGGGCAGGCGGCAATGGCGTCGGGCGACAATGGGCATACCCAGGCATAGAGCGCACCGCCGCTCTGCGGTCTCCGGGGTTGTGGAGCGAGGGTTGACAACCTCTGACCGCAGTGTGGCAAAACCGGACTATGGCGATGGGCTGAGTCTTCCCGGTTAGGGGATCAGACGCCGTCGGCATGGCAGTCCCATGCGCGGGCGGTGGCTGCCGAAACGGCAATGATTTTGACGCAATACCCGTGCCGCCACGTGACAGCGGGCCGGCACGACCTTAAGCTTTTGTCGGGACCAAGCGTGGTGTGGTACGGTCCGGATCAGCAGGTGGAAATGCTCTGCTCGCGCTGTGGATTGCATGTTGCGACCGGCTCCAAGTTTTGCCGAGACTGCGGCATGCCTCTGTCTTGGCAATGCGCCTCGTGCGAACACCAGAATGCTGCGGGCGCGCGCTTTTGCTCTGTCTGCGGCCAGACGAGCGCCAAGGAGTTTCCCGAAGATCGCGAAGCGGCCGATCCGGTCAAGGCCAGCGCAAAGCCGCAGGTCGAGCGTCGCCGGCTCACGGTCATGTTTGTCGACCTGGTTGGGTCGACAGCGCTTGGAACGAGGCTGGACCCGGAAGATCTGCGCGAGGCGATTTCCGCGCACCACAATTGTGTGACGAACCTGGTCACCGAAAACGGAGGATATGTCGCTCGCTACATTGGCGATGGCATCCTGGCATATTTTGGCTATCCAAGCGCGCACGAGGACGACGCCGAATGCGCGGTGCGGAGCGGCTTGCTTGCGGTCGAGGCCGTTCATCGTCTGAGCACCCCGGCCGGGCCTGCGGGCTCGCTGAGCTGTCGCGTGGGTATCGCGACGGGCATCGCCGTGATCGGCGCTATTGTGGATGGCGACAGGGATTCGCAGACCGCGGTCGGCGAAACTCCGAATTTCGCGGCGCGTTTGCAGGCCATCGCGGACACCGGCGCGGTGGTGATCGATGAGGCGACCCGCCGACTGACCGGCGAAATCTTTCAATACCGGCGCCTGGGGCCCCTGGACCTGAAAGGCCTGGCGGGGCCGGTCACGGCCTGGGCGGTCACCAAGGAAAATATCATCGAGAGCCGTTTCAGGGCCCTTCGTTCGATCGAGACGCCGCTGGTCGGCCGAATGGAGGAGAAGAGCCTGCTTCTGCGCCGATGGGAACAGGTTCTCGCCGGTCAGGGGGTGATGTGTCTGCTGATCGGTGAAGCCGGGGTCGGGAAATCCAGGCTCATTTCGGTCCTCGAAGATGCAAGCCAGGAAGGAGATCGACTTCCGCCGCTGCAATTCTCGTGCTCGGCGCACCAGCAGGACGCTCCGCTCTATCCGATCATCCGCCACATCGAACTCGCCGCGAAGATCGAGGGCGGAGATTCGATGTCCGTGAGGTCGCAGAAGTTGGCGCTTCTGCTCGCGGAATACGGCGCGACGGAAATCGATGGATTCCTGATCGGCGACCTTCTTTCGATTTCCATGCCAGCGCCAAGCCTGCCGCTCGACTTGTCGGCGCGCAAGAAAAGGGACATGACCCTGGCGTCGATCATTCGACTGCTGAGAATGCAGACGGCTCAATCCGCCAGGTTGGCTGTCTTTGAAGACCTGCATTGGGCGGATCAGGTGACCTTGGATCTGATCGACAGGCTGGTCGACGAAATAGATCGCTTTCCTCTCATGGTGATCGCGAGCGGTCGCCTGGAGTTCCGGCCGCCCTGGATCACCCGTCCGCAGGTGACCCACCTGATGCTGACCGGGCTCGACCGGCGTCACGCAGCCCTGCTTGTCGGCGCGGTCGCTGGCGAGCATGCCCTGTCCGCAGAAATCATCGATGAAATCGTATCCCGCTCCGATGGGGTGCCGCTGCACATCGAGGAGCTGACCAAGTCAGTGCTGGAAATCCAACTGGACCAGCTCAAGGTCGGCGTGGGACGTTCGTTGGTTCCTCCCTCGCTCCATGCATCCCTGACTGCGCGATTGGATCGTCATCCCGATGCGAAGGAAGTGGCCCAGACCGCATCGGTGATCGGACGAGAGTTTTCGTTCGACGTTCTCAGGAGCATCAGTGACCTCGATGAGGGCGTTTTGATTGCCGCACTCAACGAGCTGACCGCGGCCGGGCTCGTGAATGGCCGCGGTTACGCGCCCGAGAGCGCCTATTCGTTCAAGCACGCCCTGGTCCAGAATGCGGCCTATGACTCCATTCTGCGCAATCGCAGGCGGCACCTGCATCTCCGCCTCGCTTTGCTGCTGGAAGGAGCTGCCGAACATAGCCCGGTCACCAACGCCGAGGCGTTGGCGCTGCATTTTGAAGAGGCCGGCGAGCCCGAGAGGTCGATAAAGTACTATCTGCTTGCCGCAGAAAAGGCGTCGGGTCGCTCGGCGCTGGCTGAGAAAGCCAGCCATTTGAAGAATGCCCTGCGTCAGCAAGAGCTGCTTCCATCCGAGGCGCAGAGCGCTGAACGAGAGCTGATGTTGCAACTGCAGCTCGGTCGGGCACTGATAGATCTTCGTGGATCGGGCAGCGCAGAGGTCCTGACCTGCTATGAGCGGGCTCGTGCATTGGGCCTGCGCACCGGTGATGCCGTATCTCTCCTGAGAGTCTACGACGGTCTCATCAATTACTATTTTACGCATTCGGATGCGGAGAGCCTGTCTCGATGCGCCGCCGATATTCGAAACCTTCACCAGGATACAAACCTTTCCGGCTCCCGGTCGGACGTGATGTCGTTGCGCGCTGCCGGATTGGCGCATTTCATCCGCGGACAGTTTAGCGAAACCTGCGACGTGCTTTCCAGGTTGCTGACCGACTATGAAGTCGATCGGGATGGTCCCGAGGCCAATTTGGCCAGCCGGGACATGAAGGCATCCATGTATACGATCATGGGGATGTCGCAGACCGCCATGGGCTATCCCGAATCCGGCTGCGATACGGCAATGAAAGGCGTGAGGCATGCGGAATCGCTCAATCACGTCATAACGCTGGTGCTTGCCATGAGGAGGGCATGCGTACAGCGCATCATGTCGCGCGACGTGGAGGGCTGTGCAGCGCTTTCCGCACGGCTTCTGGAAGTCAACAGGGACCACGAAACCTTTCTGGGAAAGCGTGAAGGCGGCTTTTTCCAGTCATGGGCGTTGTCGCGGACCCAAGCCTCGGTCAGCCATCTGGAAGCCATGAGGCGCCACATTGCGGAACTGGACGAGGCCGGTCACTCCGTCATCCTGCCATTCTTCATGGCCGTGGCTGCGGAAGTGCACCACGAGCAAGCGCAGCACGCCGAGGCGTTCATGTTGTTGGAGAGGGCATTCCAGCTGGTGGAGCTGACGGGTGAGACCTGGTGCAAATCGGAGATCATGCGGATGCGGGCCCTGGTTTGCGCGGCAAGCGCGACTGAAAGAGACCTGTGGCTTGCCCAAGCGATAGCGATCGCCAGAGGGCAGGGGGCCAGGCTCTGGGAGCTGCGCGCCGCGGCCGCCCAGGCAGCGTGCTGGCATGCCGAAAGCAAGATGGACGCCGCCTACAAGATCCTTTCGCCAGCTCTGTCCGGCGTGACGGAGGGTCAATCGACGCTTGAGTTCAAGACGGCCTCGAGGCTTCTCGCCCGCATAAAGGCCGACGTCGGTGCAAGCTGCATGTCCGGAAATGATGCCGAGGATTGAGCCATTCTATGCTGAAATTCAGTGGAGTGATGATCCGAAGCGGCTCCGGCGCGCTCAAGACGTACTACAAGCAACGATCGTCTGAATACGACGACATCTACAAACTGCGTCGGCGTCAGGCGGATCTCGCCAGGCTGCGCAGATGGGTGGCGCGACACGTCAAGGGAAGAAGCGTGTTGGAGATCGCCGCAGGCACGGGCTATTGGACAGAAGTGTGTTCGCGATCGGCGAGGCTCGTGGTCGCCACCGACTATAACGCCGATACCCTGGCCGTTGCAGCCGGGCGACGCCTTGGTTCGAACGTTTCACTCGTTACCGCAGACGCATTCCGTCTGCCTGCATTCGAAACCCAATTCGAAGTTGGGATCGCGATGCTGTGGTGGTCGCATCTCAGGAAGCGGGAGCAAGGAAAGTTCGTCGCTCAATTCTTGTCGCGGCTTGCGCCAGGCGCAAAGCTTCTGCTCGTCGATGAAGTTTATCGGGGCAATGCGGCGAAGAACCCGATCTCGAGGCATGATCGCTTCGGTGACAGGCACGAGATAAGGGTGGGGCAGGACAATTCGCTCTTTGAAATCGTCAAGAATTACCCGACCGACGACGATCTGAGGCTCTCGCTTTCTGGATATTGCGATCGCGTGCGGATCACGCGACTAACGCATTTTTGGGCGGTCAGCGCACGCATCAAGGCGAATTAGACTAGCCGGCGCATCACCGTCAGGGACGTGGTCCCAGCATGTTCATCGCTTTGACCCCGCACAGTTTCTCCGTCCGCGCCAGCAGGGTCGGCGTGTCGGTGCAGGGGCCGGTCAGCAGGTCCGCCGCGAAGCCCATCTTTTCCAGGATGCGCAGGCCGCCAAACGCCGCCAGCGAGTCGGGAGCGACGAGCACGAGCTTGTCAACTTGGCGCGCCTTCTTGAGACGTTCGAGGAAGATAGGAACGTTTGCGCCCAGGATATCTCCGCCGCACTCGATCAACACGGCTTGAGCGGGCAGTCCGAGCATGTAGCGGATTGCGCGATCGAACACCGGAGCGATATCTTCTCTTTCGGAGGGATAGGTGGTGGGAAGGCCGAAGTCGACGCAATCCAGCGTCGTGAAAGCGCCGAAATCCCGATAGGTCATGAGCTCGACGATCGAGGAGGTCCCTGTGGCCTTGAGGACCGCGATCTTCGAATAACCCTGATGAAGCAGCGACCGCAAAATCGTGAGCCCGGCCGTTGTCTTTCCGACCTCCGCCGACGTGCCCACGATCAGGTACAATTCCGCGCCTTTGTCCGCGCCTGCCTCGTCGTCGTTGATTGCCGAAAAATCTCGAATATTCGCCTGGTTCGACCCCCACCTTCCCAAAAATTCGACTTTGCCGAGGGGGCTTTTCCTTTGCGAGGATGAGCCGATTAGTTCGCCGACAATTCCGCAACTCGAGAGGATCGAATACTCCTTGCCGGGAATGAGTCCCTCCTTGGGGACGCCGCCGACGACCCATCGGGTCGACTCGCGATGTCCGGGAGTCGCAAGGAAAACGTCCCCCGGAAGGACCGCCATGGACCTTCCGGATGGATGTTCCAACGAGACAGGCGTTTCAGTCGACAGCAGCTTGAACGCGCCAAGATCTCCCTCAAAGACCGGAGACCTTGTCAATCGAGACCGTTTGGGTGATCCCGAGCGTCTAACAACTGAGGTAAGCTTCCAGTCACTCGTCAATGTCTGCGACGCCTACTTCTTCGCCGGTCGTCGCTGTGATTTCTTCGCAGCGGGCTTCTTCTTTTGCACGATAAACGCGGCGCCAGGGACAAAACTAGCCCTATGCTTCTTTGCAACGCCGAGCGCGGTGAGAACCTGGTCCAATTGCTCCGATGTCAAATTGACACGCACTGCAACAAAATCCTTTGCGAGCGGGCCTTCGCCCTCTGCTTTCTTTTTCGCAGCCATATTACTCTCCAGGTTGAAAACGCCTGACGATACTACGACCTCGCAGCCAGTGGAACACCCCGTCGTTGATGGCGATCGCTATCCCACAACCTTTGCGGGTCCGGCTCCATCCGCGCGTACAGGGCGTCGAATGCCGAAATCCTAGGCCGGTCGAGAAGCCGACCTTGCTGCTGGCGGGCCGGGCAGAAACTGGCACAGCCCGACGAGATCGGCGCAGGCGTGCTCGTCGATCCGCTCGAACACGGCCAGCAGATCCCTGAACTTCATGCACTTTGGCGGATTTCAGAATTGGAACGAGGTCGATCGTTGTCGGTTAATGCGCCGTCGCGCCAGAAGCCGTTCCGGGTTCGGAGGCGCCACCTCAGCAGCGAGGAGACCGGCCATGGCGAGTGCGGCAGATCGCGATCCGCGACACCGTACGCAGAAGATGCAGAAAGCCCTGCACGATATAAGGAACCACCTGCGCGAAGACATCCAGAAGGTCGATGAGCCGCAGTTGAAGGCGATGTTCGAAACGTCCGCCGAGGTTTTGGGCGGGCTTGAGAAGGCCTTTAAGGATTACGAGCAGAAGAACGAAAAGGCCTGGCGCTGATAGGCCCCTGCGGCCACCAGCGCATTCAGGGAGAGCCATGATGGACGTCGTGCCCGGCAGGCGCCGCCTGCTTGTGCTCGCAGGATCGCTGGCCACTGTCGCGGCTCCGGCCATCCTGACCAGGCCAGCGCTTGCTGACAGGAAGGGCGTCGGCGGCAAGCAGAAGGGTGCGGAGAAAAAAGGCGAGGAGGTCACCCCGCCCGAAGACCTGATGCGCGAGCACGGCGTGCTCGATCGGGTGCTGTTGCTTTACGAGGCCAGCATACGGAAGTTCTCGGCGAATGAGGATTTCGATCCAGGCCTGATCACGCAATCCGCCGGCATCGTTCGCGACTTCATCAACAACTACCACGAAAAATCGGAGGAGGAGCACGTCTTCCCGCGCTTCAGGAAGGCCGGCCAGATGACCGATCTGGTGGACATTCTGCTGCATCAGCACGAGGCCGGCCGGAAGGTCACGGAAGATATCCTGAAGCTCGCACCGACTAGCCGAGGCAATAGTGATGACCGCAAGCAACTGGTCGGTGCGATGCAATCCTTCATCACGATGTACCGTCCGCACGCGGCCCGCGAGGACACCGATCTCTTTCCGAAGCTGAGAGACGTCGTCTCCGCAAACGAGTACGACGCGATGGCCGAGGACTTCGAGAAGAAGGAGCACCAGCTGTTCGGCGAGGACGGCTTCGAGAAGATGGCGGCTCGCGTCGCCGAGCTGGAGCAGCAGATGGGCATTCACGACCTGAACCAGTTCACACCGCACTGACGCGGGCAACTCCAGGCACCGCTGGCACCTCGCAGGCCGGTGCAGCATCTCCGCTCCGACGATTCTTTGCTTCTTTCGGCGCAACCGGGTTGACAGCCCGGCTGGCAGGGCTTTTATTCGTGGCACGGGGAATTGCGATCTCCCCGCGAGGCGACATGCCCAAGAATCGCGTCCTGATCACCAGGGGCGCTGCATGTCGACATCACATACCGCGATTTCATCAAATAGGCTGTCTCGGCTGATCGGTGCGGTCAACGCGCCGGCGCCGATCGATGTGCGCATCGAAGCGCAGCTGGCTCTCCCTGCACTGTGCCGTCGTCGCCTGGGGGCGACGACACCGACTGAACCTGGGCTGGAGAGCAAGACCAGGAGAACAATGACGGGGAGGCTATTGGCGATCCCGATCCTCGGGGTGAGCGCGCCAGTCGCGGCCCACGGTTTGATGGTCCTCGTTCGGCGCGGTCTGGCCAGCGTGATCACCCTCGCTGCCCTGGGTCTTCCAGTCGCGTCCGATCGTGACATCCTCCGCGCGGCTACGATCCTGCTCGCGGGATTGTTCCGACTGCTGCGGCGACTGGGGTTGCTGGACAGGGGTGGATCGCGCTTGTGCGGCGCTTCCGCCGAACAGGAAGCCTAGCGCCAGAACGGAAAGCAGGGCAGCTGATGTCGAATGTCTCATGATGGTCTCCCTTCCTTGCAGGAGGTGCTGCACCAACTCGCAGTGACGAGCTTTGTTCGGAAGGCACGCGCGTTTTGCGGTGCGTGCAGTGCAGCCGAACCGGTAGCGTTGTGCACGTTTCATCGCATTGGGGGAGAGACGTGGCAGTGCTGAGCATACAACCGTTTCGGAAATGAAACTTTGCAAATTTTGGGGATCTGCGACCTCCCCATCAGATGGATTTCCATCCAAGCGTTCGCGGTCTCGTTCGGGAGAACGGCTCATGGATGCTCCTGTCTTTGCTATTTTTGCACTTGCGGCCCTTGTCGGCGGCTTCGTCAGCGGATTTTCCGGATTTGCGATGGGCCTCGTCGTGTCGGGCGTATGGCTGCACATCATCACGCCGATGCAGACCGCGACCTTGATTGCCGGTTATGGCCTGCTCACGCAGGGCTATGGCATCTTCAAGCTGCGGAGCAGCCTGGATTTGCGCAAGGCCTGGCCGCTTGCGCTCGGGACGGTCGTCGGAATTCCCATCGGAGTGGGCATTCTCTCCTATTTGAACCCGATCTATCTCCAGCTTTTTGTCGGCGTATTGCTGATGATCTACGCCGTCTACGGTCTGGCGCGACCCGTATTCGCGCCGATGAAGATCGGCACCGGTGCCGATATCGCGATCGGCATCTCGAATGGGCTGCTTGGCGGTTTGACCGGGCTCGGCGGCATTATCTCGACCATCTCCTGTCAATGGCGCGGCTGGCCGAAGGATCTGCAGCGGGCCGTGTTCCAGCCGGTGCTGTTCCTGGCGTTCGTGGTCATTTCGATCTCCCAGGCCGCCGCCGGCAGCATCACGAAGGATACGCTGGTGTTGTACGCGCTGGGCGCGCCGTTCCTGGTCGCCGGTCTGTGGTCCGGTTTCCGGCTGTTTGGAAAGATTGACGACGAGACCTTCCGAAAGACGGTACTGGCGCTGCTGTTGGTCGCCGGGCTGTCCTTGCTTGCATCAACGCTTCCGTCGCTTCGCTGATTGACGAGGACATCATGCCGCTGAGAACGGCCCGAACATCGGGAGTGGGACGATCAATGACGTACACCGCCGCTGCCTTACCGTCGCGATCTTCATTGCGCGTATGGCTCGCCGCGGCGTCTGTGCTGAGCTTGTTGATGGGAGGAAACGCCGTGGCCGAGACCCTGAATTTTGACAACGCTCCTGCCGGAATGCCGCCCGATGGGTGGACTTTGACGATGACCGGCAGGGGAGAGCCGAAATGGACCGTGGAGACCGAGCCCTCGGCGCCAAGCAAGCCGAACGTTCTCAAGCAATCCGGACGAGCGACTTTTCCGCTTGCGATCAAGAGCGACACCGCGATCCGCAACGGCTTCGTTGAAGTCAAATTCAAGGCAGTCTCAGGGTCGGAAGATCGCGCCGCGGGACTCATCTGGCGCGCGAAGGATGCCAACAATTACTACGTCGTCCGGGCCAACGCCCTTGAGGACAATGTCGTGCTTTACAAGACGATCAAGGGCGTCAGGACGTCGCTGGAGATCGTTGGCCGCAAAGCCGGATACGGCGTCAGCACGCCGGTGACATCAGGGCAATGGCACGTGCTGCGTTGCGATTTCGCAGCAAGTCGGTTCAAGGTGACCTACGACGGAAAATCGCTATTCGAAGTGGAGGACGCCAGCATCGTTGATGCCGGCATGATCGGCCTGTGGACCAAGGCGGATAGCGTGACCTTGTTCGACGATCTGACATACGGCGAGATCAAATAGGCGTTGGTCCAACTTGTCGGGGGTATCAATGAATGTCGGACGTTTGTCGATCGCGACGGCGCTGCTGATCGCGTCCAGCTGCCCGATGCGGGATGGCGTGGCGCCACGCTCGATCGAAAACGCGGAAACCCAGGCGCGGCTGAGCAGAGAATGTCTCTTGGAATGCGCTGACGCGGGAGGCGCGTCGGGTTTCGCTCGATTCCAAACCAGATTCGCGGACAGGTGACCAAGATCATGCTGGCCGCTGATGGCTGCTTTTGACCCCTACCTCATATCGGCAGCCATTGAACCTTAGGGTCCGGATCGCAGACGTAGCAACGAGCGGGATTTTTGGAGGTCGTCCAATTGTCCGGAATTGGTGCAGCATGACGCGGCTCGTATCGGAAGACCGCGCAGTTCGAACTAACGCAATTTGAAGGGATCACGGCGCTAATTTCTTGTTTTCTTAGAGAAATTGCAATGACTCAAATGCACTCGATGACCGCCAACCCGGCGACCACATTGATCGTGCTACTGGTCTCGCACTTGGCAGCGAACGCGCACGATCCTAACCGACCTGAACTCAATCATTGGTTCGAGAGCCTCAAAAGTGGCAAGGGGCCATGCTGCTCAAACGCGGACGGAATAGCAGTTGCCAACCCCGATTGGGAGAGTAAGGGCAGCGGATACCGCGTCCGTTTGTACGGACAATGGTGGGATGTGCCACCGGAAGCGGTGATTGTCGGACCCAACCTCACCGGGCGGACGATTGCGTGGCCCGTGTATGAGTATATCGATGGCATGCCAGCACGCGTAACCGATATTCGCTGCTTCATTCCGGGTCCCATGATGTGACTCAAAATCAGTAACATCACTTCCGCTTGTGCGACCCATGCGTTTCCACACAACCAGGGCGCGCAGCTGACATAGACGCTGCTGGCGAGCCCTCGGTTTGCTTTTGATCTACGTCAAAAATTATACGAGCCGGCATCATAGGCTTACGTCACTTCAAGGAAGCCGAGCTCAGCGCTCAATCTTGCCGGGTTGACGGATGCTGTCATGGTTGGCGAGGCAGGCAATGCGACAAACCAGAATCACCTTGGCCGACCTTGACAAGTCCCTCTCTGACTTAGGCGACGGAGCTCTCCACAATTTGTCGACGGACGACTACAAGCGGCTCTTTGGCGAAAACGACGCGGCTCTGAGCCGCCTTCGTCATTTCGTTAAGGGGCATGGATGCGTTGCAAGCTTCTCGGACGACAGCATCGTCTTTCGGAAGCTAGTTTCGACCCCGCCGCAATCCTGCATTCAAAATATTGAATAGGCCGCATCGGCAAGATGATCGGTGTGGATGTTGAAGAGCGGCCGAGTTCCTTAAGAAGGCCCGGACGAAACTGAACGCCGCCTCGTTGGCATCAGCCTACGCATTTTCGCTTCTGGCCGCTGCCAACCCGCGCGCAATACGCCGATCCGCGCGCGAGGTCTGCACGGCATGGACAATGAGCGGGATCGCTGCGGTAATCCGTTCTTGCGCCTCCCAACAACCCAACTTAAATTAACTCGCTGGAGCAGGCGACTGTACGCTGATCGGCGTCATATCGCAGGGCCGTTTCTGCGGTGTAAGTTGCGCGCCAGCGCGCGACGTTTCGGCAAATGCCGATTGATGTAGATGAGCGAATCGGGAGTGGCGTCATGCACCGATATGTGGCCCGAGCGAATGTGGATCACTATCTCGATCTCCTGAATGGCGATGACCTTGCACCGCATAATCGGGCCACCATCACCAAGCTGCTCATCGAGGAAGAAGACAGGCTCAGCCACGATCTGGAGCATCTTGAGTTCGCGGAAACCCGCGCCGCCAATGGCCGCCAAAGAGTGAACCACGTAAGGCGCCTGCGTAATGCCTTCGCGTTTGACACGGCGGAACGCGCACAGGCAGATCGCCTATTGGTCAACTGCGAAAATCTGCAGACGATCCTGGAGGATTTCTGCCATCACCTGCGTGCGAGGATCGACTCGCGCGAGCTCTGACACTCCGGGCTCAAGAACGGCTCCTCAAGGAAGCTGTCGCTTGATGTTCGTTTCCAACCGCTGCTCCAACCCACTGTAGTTCGCTTCTGGCCCATTGTGTCTGTTGGTGCGACGCAGAGATGTATCTGGAGTTGGACCGGAAGAGCCCTATCAACCGCCGGAGAATCGCCGATGACCCGTTACAGCCCCAGGACTCGCAGCTGAAGTTGCAGGAATCCATAGAGCGACGATGGCAATCGCGATCAACGTCCGAGCCGATGGCGACTCCGCGAGTGCGGTCGAGCAGCTTTGGGACCAGGTTGCGGCATTCGAAGATGAACCCTCGATGCGCACTCTCGGCTACCGGCCACATTTTGAAGCTGCCGGCGGGCGCGCGGTAGGAAGGAAAGCCGCTTGTGGCCCCGTAGCGGATACCCATTGCACGAACTCGAGCGCTATGGGGGATAGGGCGGACATTACCTTCGTCGCATGACGCCGCGGTGCGGGGGCGTGGTCTGGCAAATCAATTGGCCAACGTCACGATCTGTGGAACGAGGTCGAGAAAAGTCGCGCTATGAATTCGCTTCTGGCTCCGGTCCAGTTCGACGAGTTGAACGGCAACCAGACGCTTCTCCGGCACGATGACGATCAACTGTCCGCCGTAGCCGGACGCAAAGATTGCGTCTCGTCCCCAAACGCCGGCATCGAGTGTCCACCATAGATAGCCATAGCCGCGGTCTTTTCGATCGGTCTCCGAATGGGCCTTGGTCGACTCGGTCGTCCATTGCGACGGAACGACGGAAGCGTCATTCCATCGTCCCTTGTTGAGGAACAGTAATCCGAAGCGTGCAAGATCCCGCGCGCTCATGCTGGCCAAGCTTGAGCTAGCGGCTGCGCAGATACCCGGTCGTTGCCATGATGACATCCTACTCCTGTTTTGCCCGACGCGTCAAACCTAATTTCGGGAATAGCGAAGAATTCATGCGCATCGCAATGATTTTTACTGTGCATGGGGTTGTTTTCGCGGTTTTGTTTCGAGGGCGTCTATTCCGCCGCTTTTTCTCGCAACCGCTGCGCATAGACGTTGATGATCAGCGCCGCCAGCAGGATCAGGCCGCGGATCAGGATCTTCAGGAAACTGTCGATGTTGACGTGGTCGAGGCCGTTATTGAGAACACCGAGAACGAACAGGCCGACGATGGTGTTGCCGATGCCGCCGCGGCCGCCGAACAGGCTGGTGCCGCCGACCACGACGGCGGCGATGGAGTCGAGCAGATAGGTGTCGAACTCGTTCTGCTGCGCGCTGCCGAAATGGGCGACACCGAGCATGCCGCCGATGCCGGCGCACACCGCGGAGATGATCATCACGCTGCCCAAGATGAGCTTGACGTTGAGGCCGGAATATTCGGCCGCCTCGCGATTGCCGCCGACCATGTAGACGTAGCGGCCGAAGCGCGTGTAGGTCAGCACGAGGTGCCCGCCGAGCAGCATGACGGCGGCGACGATCACGATCCAGGGAATGCCGCCGATCGAGCCCGAGCCGAGCGTCGAGATCAGGCTCGGGACCTTGTAGGCGATCTGGCCGCGCACCAGCAGCGCCGAGATGCCGGCTGCGATCTGCATCATCGCCAGCGTCATGATGAAGGAGGGGATGCCGATCACGGTCAGGCCCAGCGCGTTGACGACGCCGAGAGCCGCGCATAGCAGGAGCGACAGGATGATCGCGATCGCGCCGGGCAGGGGGATGTTGGCGATGTTGACGTAGGATTCCTGCAGCGTGAAGTAGGCGACGGCGATGCCGGTGACGTTGGCGATGCCCGCGATCGACAGGTCGATCTCGGCGCAGAGGATCACGAAGGTAAGGCCGACGGCGATGATGCCTGTGACCGACACCTGCGTCAGGATGTTGCCGAGATTGTCGATGGTCGCGAAGGAGGGGCTGGCGACGGCGAAGAAGGCGGACAGGAAGATCAGCGTCAGGAACGGCGCGATGTTGCGCATCTGCGAGCGCAGGAACGTCGCAGCGCCCCGTGCGCGCTGGCTTGCTGCTGGTGCCGTCTCACTGCTCGCCATTGTGCTTCTCCGTCACGCCGCTTCCAGCAGGCGGTCCTTGCTGACCGGCTCGTTCCTGAATTCCCGCACCAATGCGCCGCGCTTGAGCACGAGGATGCGGTCGGCCAGCGACAGCACCGTTTCCGGCTCGGTCGACAGCACGATGATCGCGAGCCCCCTGGCGCGGAGGTCGCGGACGATGTTGATGACGTCGTTCTTGGCGCCGACATCCATGCCGCGGGTCGGCTCGCACAGGACGAGCAGCTTGGGCGGATAGGTCAGCCATTTTGCCAGCGCAACCTTCTGCTGGTTGCCGCCCGAGAGCATGCCGAGGTCGAGGCCGACCACCGGCGGCCTGATCTGCAACTGCTCGACCTGGCGCCTGGCGATATCACGCTCCTGCGCCGGTTTGAGCAGCAGCGACGAGATGCGCTCGAGGATGCTGATCGAGATGTTCTTGTACACCGGCTCCTGGTGAAACAGCATGGCGCGCCGGCTCTCCGGCACCAGCGCGATGCCCGCGCGCCGCGCCGCCGCCGTGCTGGCGAAGGTCTTCGGCCGGCCCTCGACGATCAGCGTGCCGGCGTCCGGCTTCAGCTTGCCGAACAGGATGCGGGACAATTCTTGTTGCCCGCAGCCCATGAAGCCGTAGATGCCGAGCACCTCGCCGGCGCGGGCCTCGAAGGAGACGTCCTTGAGGCTGCGCGCCAGCGACAGCTGGTCGACCTTCAGCACGACCGAACTGTCGCTCGGCCGCGGCAGCATCAGATCGTCGGTGTAGCTGTGCTCGAGCGCCTCGCCGCCGCGGCCGATCATGGCCTCGATCAGCGCGCCCTTGGTGGTCGCGGCGCTCGCGGTCTCCGCAACCTTCCGCCCGTTGCGAAACACGGTGACCGTATCGGACACGCGAAGAATGTCCTCGATGAAATGGGAGATGAAGACGATGGCGGTGCCTTCCTCGCGCAAGCGCCGCAGCGTCGTAAACAGCCGCTCGACCTCGGGCGGGGAGAGGGCGGAGGTCGGTTCGTCCAGGATGACGATGCGCGCGCCCGAGAACAGCACACGGGCGATTTCGATCAGCTGCTGTAGCCCGATCGGCAAGTCGCCGAGCCTCGACATCGGATCGACGTCGATGCCGAAGCGGGCGAGCTGCTCGCCGGCCTCGTGCGCCATGCGTCGCCATTGCACGAGGCCAAGCGCGTTGGTCGGCTGGTTGCCGAGGAAGACGTTCTCGGCGACCGTGAGATCAGGCGCGACCGAAAGCTCCTGATGCACCATGGCGATCCCCGCGGCATGCGCATCGCGCGCCGAGCGGAAATGGGTCTCATGGCCGTCGATCAGGAAGCGGCCGGAAAATTCGGTGTGCACGCCGGCGATGATCTTCATCAGCGTGCTTTTTCCCGCGCCATTCTCGCCGACGAGACCGTGGATCTCGCCGGGGAGAAGCGCGAAGTCGACACCACGAAGCGCTTCGACGCCGCCGAAGCTCTTCGTGATGCCCTGCAGTTCCAGGATGGGCCGTCGACCCTCAGGCATGGAGATTTCAGATCAGGAAGTGATCCTGCATCCACTGCATGCCCGCGGCATTGGCCTTGGTCACGACAGGGCCGTCGGTGACGACGTTCTTGGGAATGCCCTGGCCGCTCTTCTCGCCGCCAACGACGGCCGCAACGCCCGCAATGATCGCGCCGCCGTGGATGCGGCACGACGGATTGCGCACGGTCGCGTACATCCGGCCCTCGCTCACCGCCTGGATCGCCGGCGGCATCGCGTCCACACCACCGATCAGGATGTTGGTGCGGTTGTGGGCCTTCATGATGTTGGCAGCGGCCAGCGCCATGTCGTCATTGTGGAAGAACGCCGCGTCGATCTGCGGGTACTTGGTCAGATAGGTCTCCCAGAGCCGGGCGGTCTTGGAGACGTCCCAATCGGCCGGCTGGGTGTCGAGCACCTCGATCGCAGGGAATTGCTTCACCACCGAGTTGAAGCCTTTGGCACGACCTTGTGCGCCGGTGTGGCCAAGCGCGCCTTGCGTCATGATGATCTTGCCTTTGCCGCCCATCGCGTTGCAGAGCGCCTGCGTCACCGAGGCGCCCATGAACTCGTTGTCGGGGGCGAGGAAGGAATGGACGTTGATCTGGTCGAGCGGCGCAATCAGCGTGTCCATGTCGATGACGGGCGTGCCGGCGTCGATCATCTTCTGCACCGGCTGGGTGAGGGTGCCGATGCCGAACGCCTGGATCGCGACGAAATCCCATTTCTGCGAGGCCATGTTGTCGATCGCCGCGCGCTGCTTCACCGCATCGAGCTGGCCATCGAACCAGGTGACTTCGACATTGAACAGCTTGCCCCAGAATTCCGCGGCCTGCTTGCCCTGCGCGCACCAGGTGGCCTGAAGGCCTGCGTTGGAGAACGCCGCCTTCAGCGGCTTCTCACTTCGTCCCATCTCGGCTGCCAATGCTGGGTTTATGCCCATGCTGCCGAGGATGGCAGTCGCGGCGCCGGCGGTCGCAGCCGCCTGAAGAAGATCGCGCCTCGTCGTCGAGAAATCTTTCGTCTCGGACATCGCTCGCTCCCATATATCTTGTCGTCGGCGCGTCATTGGTTGCGCTACCGATCTGGAAAGTGTCTCACAATCGACGAGTTCACGCCACCCAATCTGCTACGCGAGAGTTGGTGCAGCGCAAAGCGCGCTACGCTGCAAGTCCACTGCGCTCGCCCGCGAAGTCGAGAATCGGCTTGATGGGCAGCGCAAGCATCGATCTCATCACGGGCTCGCTGCGCGTCTCAGGATGCTCATCGAACGGCCGTTGGTAGACGAGGGGCGGCAGATCGGCGTAACGCGAGGCTGCGAGCCTAAAGCTGTTCGATCAGATTGGGAGAGGCAGATAAAAAAAGAGCGGGGCCCTGGCCCCGCTCAAAAATTGTGTCGACCCTATTATCCCCGATTCTAAGATTTGATCTTGATTGACGGGGCGACGCTGCGTTTTGCGCGCCAGGGGCTCCTCCCGAGACTTGGACCACCAGACTTCGACCTCACGGCCAGCCTGAGCAAGAGGGATGCTAGATCAACTTTTCTCACTTGTCATCATTTTCGGCAACGAATGTTCAAAATTCGAGCAGCTGACGAAACGATCGGCCTGATAGAGGCGTAAGTATATGACAGATATAAGAATTCTGTGGATATGGCCGATTGTAGACCTGCCTCAAATGTCGGACATCGCCCCGGATGCAGAGGCCGTCAGACACGTTTTTCGAGAAAATTGCGCCGCCGGAACACGGCCGGCGAAGTGATCTCGACTCGGGGCAGGCGTGGTGTTTAGTTAGCAGGCTAACGAATGGTTCGGCGGATGCGCGCGCGGCTACAAAAGTTCTTACCGGTTGTCCTGCTCGCGTTGGTGATGCAGGTGCTGGCGCCGATTGCCGCTTGCTGGGCGGCCGGTCAGGACGTTGCCGATCCGCTTGGCGCCGGTGTCATCTGCCATAGCATCAGCGAGCAGGGCGCTCCGAATGACCAGGGCGGCTCGCCCATCGCGCATTCCGGCGCATGCGCGCTGTGTTGCCTCGCGCAGGCCAACGCGTCCCTTGATTCGTCACCACACGCGGCGCTCTCCGTTCCCCTCCGCCACGCCGAGCGCGTGGTGTGGCATCAGGCGGATGCGGGCGTAGTCACTGCATATGGCGGGTCCAACTCCCAGGCGCGCGCGCCTCCGCAATTGGCGTAAGGCTTCGCGGCCGGACCGGTCGCTTGAACTTGCAAGTCACTATTGCGGAGACTTCTCATGTCCATCAGTCGCGGGCGCGCGGGCCTGTCTGGCCTTGCCATTGCGCTTTTTTCTCTTTCCCCATCTCTTGTTTCCAGAAGCCTTGCCCACGAAATCGTCGGCAATCGCTTCTTTCCGGCAACGCTCGGCATCGACGATCCCGGCGTCAACGATGAGCTCTCGCTTCCAACCGTCGATAGCTTCAAGACCGGCGACGTTCCACCGGTTCGGCAGCGCGACGTGTCAGGCGAGTTCTCCAAGCGCATCACCGAGGATTTCGCGATCTCGTTTGGCACGACCTACACCTTTCTCGGTCCGGTCGACCCGACAGTGCCTGGTGCCAACGGATTCCAGAATCTGGACACCATGTTCAAGTATCGGGTGTACAAGAACCCCGAGCATGAGTTCGTCATGTCGGTAGGCTTGGGCGTGGAATGGGGCGGCACCGGCTCGGCCACTGTGGGCGCCGACGCTTTCAACACCTACACGCCGACGGTCTTTTTCGGCAAAGGGTTGGGAGACCTGCCAGACACACTCTCCTGGCTCAGGCCGGTCGCGATCACCGGTCAAGTCGGCTATGCAATCCCGGGGCGGAATTTCACAACCACCTTCGGGATTGATCCCGACACTGGCGACCTGACCGCCGACACCGAGTTTCACCCGCGCGTGCTGAACTGGGGCGGGACCATTCAATACAGCATGCCCTATCTGAAATCGTCCGTGGTCGATCTGGGCCTGCCGGATTTCATCAACCATCTGATCCCATTAGTCGAGGCCAATCTGCAGACGCCGGTGGCGAACACCCTGACCTCGGGAACGTTGACTACAGGTACGATCCAACCCGGTGTGATCTGGGTCGGCAACACCTTCCAGTTCGCGGTCGAGGCGCTGATCCCAATCAACCGGCAAAGCGGCAGCAATGTTGGCGTGATCGCTCAGTTGCACCTCTATCTCGATGACATCGACCCGCGCGGGATCGGCAAACCGCTATTCGGCGGCTCTGTCCAGCCCGCAAGCCCGTTTGCGAGGTAACCGTGCGACGTTCATCCTTGATTGGAATTGCTCCGCTCTTGCTCGTGTTCGCAACCGGCTACGCGCAGGCGCACGCGTTCCTCGACCATGCCGAGCCACGCGTCGGTAACAAGGTCGGAAGTCCGCCGCGCGAGGTGACGCTCACCTTCACGCAGAAGCTAGAGGCTGCATTCAGCTCTGTGACGGTCACAGGCCCCAACGGGCAACGCGTCGACGCGGGCAAGGCCCGCGTCAGCGGCAACCAGATGTCGGTTCCGCTCAAGGGCGGCGGCACCGGCACCTACCATGTCAATTGGCGCGTCCTGTCCGTGGATACACACACGACCGATGGGAGCTTCAGCTTCGAGGTCGGTCCATAGGGACGAGCCGCTGATGGATTGGTCAGCGTCCGGTGCGCCGTTGGTCGCAACGCGTGCCGTGCATTTCGCGGCGACGGCGATGATGATCGGAAACACCGTTTTCGGCAGTCTCATCGCCATGCCCGTTTTGCGGTCGGAGCCGGGTAGGGCTGCCGCGTTGTGGGGGCAGCTGACGCAGCTCTCGTGGTTCGGCCTTGCCATGGCCGTGATCTCGGGTGCGATCTGGCTCATGCTCCAGGCGGCGTCGATGAGTGGCCTGCCGCTCCACGAAGCGCTCACTGCGGACGTGCTGTCGACCGTCGTCACCGAGACCCAGTTCGGCGAGGTGACTGCCCTTCGAGCCGGCCTTGCAGTGTGCCTGGCAATCTGCTTCGTCTGCGATCGTGCGGCTACCGCGCGATGGCTTGGACTTGCGGCGTCGCTTGCATTTGCTGCAATGCTGGCCTGGACCGGACATGCCGGCGCGACCTTTGGTATCGTGGGCCATCTGCATCTTGCTGCGGACGCGCTCCATATTCTGGCCGCTGCCGCCTGGATCGGTGGCCTGGTGCCGCTGATTCTCTTCCTCGGCGCTACCCGCCATAGTAGCTCGCCGTTGCTCGCCCGCGACGCTGTTGGGCGATTTTCGACGATGGGCATCATCAGCGTGGCAACTCTCATACTGACGGGCGTGGCCGACACCGTGGTCCTGGTCGGCTCTGTGCGTGGGCTGATCGCCACCGAGTACGGCCAATTGTTGTTGGTCAAGCTCGCCGTGTTCGCCTTGATGCTGACATTCGCTGCGGTCAACCGGCTGTCACTGACCCCGCGGCTGGGCAAGTACGGGGATGCTGCGCGCGCCTCTCTCGTGCGCAACAGCACCATCGAGTTCGTTCTCGGCCTTGTCGTTTTCGCTATAGTCGGGCTGCTCGGCACGCTGCATCCCGCCATCCACCTCGCGAACTGAAATCAACAAAAGGAGCACAAAGTGCGCATCAATAAAGCATCGTTCGGATCAATCGCGGGCGCCGTCCTGCTCACTCTCGCCCTGCGTGCTCCCGCCAGCGCCGACGACGTGAAGGCCGGTGACCTCGTCATTTCGCAGGCGTGGAGTCGTGCAACGCCTGGAGGCGCCAAGGTCGCCGGAGGCTTCCTGACCATCGAGAACAAGGGGACGGCGCCCGACAAGCTGATCGCCGTGTCGGCCGAGATCGCCGGCAAGGCTGAGGTCCACGAGATGGCGATGGACAATGGCGTGATGAAGATGCGCCCGCTGGACAAGGGCCTCGTCATCGAGCCCGGCAAGACCGTGAAGCTTGCGCCCGGCGGCAACCATCTGATGCTCCAGGACCTGAAGGGCCCGTTCAAGGAGGGCCAGAAGGTGCCGGTGACGCTCGAGTTCGAGAAGGCCGGCAAGGTCTCCGTGTCACTTGACGTCCAGGGCGTCGGCGCGCAGGCGCCCGGTGGCGGAGGCATGATGATGAAGAAGATGCCCGATCATTCGGGAATGAAGATGTGACCGACGCGATCTAATGTCCGGGAGAAAGAGCATGTCGAAGACACCCTGGCTGATCCTGATGGCTGCGCTCGCCGCATCGCCAGCGGCAGCCCATGTATATCTGGAAGGCAAGCAGGCCACGGTCGGCGCGTCCTACAAGGCCGTCTTCGCCGTGCCGCATGGCTGTTCCGGCTCGCCGACCGTCAAGATCCGCGTGCAGATTCCGGAAGGCGTGATCGCCGTGAAGCCGATGCCGAAGGCCGGCTGGAATGTCGATATCGTCGAGGGCCAGTATGCCAGCGCATACGACTATCACGGCAACAGGCTGACCTCGGGCGTGAAGGAAATTGTCTGGTCCGGCGGCAAGCTGCCGGATCACAATTACGACGAGTTCATCGTCAGCAGTTTCCTCACCGACAGCCTGAAACCGAACACCACGCTGTATTTCCCTGTGGTGCAGGAATGCGAGAAGGGTGTCAGCCGTTGGATTGAAATCCCGGCGCAGGGTGCAGCGCATTCGGGTGAAGACAAGTCGCCGGCGCCTGGCGTGAAACTGCTGCCCAAGCCGTAATGCGTCTCGTCGCCGCGCTCGTCACGCTGCTCTTGCTTGTCGGCACTGTGACCGACGCTACGGCGCATGCGGCGTTGATTTCGGTTGAGCCGGCGAGCGGCAGCATCCTGACGACCGCGCCGAAGGCGGTGGAATTTCGCTTCAATGAGGCGGTGACCCCGGGCGCGATCCAGTTGATCGACGGCGCGGGCAGGGCGCGCGACGATGCGCGCGTCACGGCATCGGGCGAGGGCATCTCGGTTGCGATGCCGCCGGACCTGCCGCAGGGCACGGCGGTCGTGAGCTACCGGGTCATCTCGCAGGACGGCCATCCTGTGGCGGGATCGGTGATCTTTTCCGTCGGTGCGCCGACGGCCACGCAGCCTACGGGCAATGCCGACGGCCCGTTGAAGGCGCTGATCCTGTTATCGCGGATCGGTGTCTATCTCGGGCTGTTCGTCGGCGTCGGCGGCGTGTTCTTTGGCCGCTGGATTGCGCTGTCGATGACGGCCATGGGCACGCCGCGCGCGGCGCTTCTCATCGGCATCCCGAGCGCGATCGTATCTCTTGGCGCGCTGGGCCTGGATCTTCTTGGTCTGCCGTTGCCAGCGGGTCTGACGACGGCGCCTTGGACCATCGCATTCGCGACCAGTGCCGGCCCCGCCTTGCTTCTCGCCATCGCGGCGATGCTGCTGGCGCTGATGGCGCTGAACCGGGCTTGGTACGCGCGCGTGTTTGCCGCGATCGCGTTTGCCGGCGTCGGCCTGTCGCTCGCGATAACCGGACACGCCGCGACGGCATCGCCGGAGTGGCTGACGCGGCCGGCGATCTTCGTCCATGGCCTCGCAGTCGCCTTCTGGATCGGCGCGTTGGCGCCGCTGGCAACGCTGGTCTCGAAGCCGACGCCGGCCGTGCTGCCGCTCCTGAACCGCTTTTCGCGCATCGCCATGCCCGTGGTCGCGGCGCTGGCGCTGACTGGGCTTACGCTTGCGATCATTCAACTCGAAAAGCCGTCGGCTTTGATAGAGACCGCTTACGGCCTCATTCTGTCGGTCAAACTGGCGCTGATCCTGTCCTTGTTGGTACTGGCTGCGCTCAATCGCTTCCGATGGACGCCGGCGCTGGCGAAAGATCGCGGCGCTGCGTCCGCGCTCAAATGTTCCATCCTGCTGGAGTGCGGGGCCGCGCTCGGCATCTTTGCCGTCGTCGCTGGCTGGCGCTTCACGCCGCCGCCGCGGACCATCGTGCCGGAGACGCCGCTGGCGATCCACATCCACAGTGATAAGGCGATGTTTCAGGTGCTGGTGTCCCCGGGAAAGGCCGGCATGGACGATTTCGTGCTCCAGCTCATGACCGGCGAGGCGGCGCCGCTGAAGGCCAAGGAGGCGACGCTGACGCTGAGCCTGCCGGAGCGCGGCATCGCGCCGATGGAACGCGACGCCGAGCTCGGGCCCGACGGTTACTGGCATGTGGGCAAGGTCGAGCTGCCCTTTGCCGGCCGCTGGCATGTGCGGATCGACGCGCTCGTGACCGATTTCGAGAAGGTCACGCTCGAGGACGACCTAGAGGTCGCACCGCCTTGAGGCCGACGCGGTTCAAGTCGAACCTGAAGTCGACGGAAAAATGACAGGAATTCCGCCGCGTTAGCGGCTTTTCCTCATTCCCGGTCTTGTGTTTTCGCTCCCAATCCGGTTTCACTGCAACCCCTCACTGATTCCCAGAGTATTGCCATGCGGTTGTCGCGGTTCTTTCTGCCCATCCTGAAGGAAAATCCGAAAGAGGCGGAGATCGTCTCGCATCGGCTGATGCTGCGCGCTGGCATGATCCGGCAGGAGGCCGCCGGCATCTATGCGTGGCTGCCGCTTGGCTTCCGGGTGCTGAAGAAGATCGAGCAGATCGTGCGCGAGGAGCAGGACCGCTCCGGCGCGCTGGAACTGTTGATGCCCACGCTCCAGCTCGCCGACCTCTGGCGTGAGAGCGGACGCTACGATGCTTACGGTCCGGAGATGCTGCGCATCGCCGACCGCCACAAGCGCGAGCTCTTGTACGGGCCCACCAACGAGGAGATGATCACGGAGATCTTCCGCGCGTACGTGAAGTCCTACAAGAACCTTCCGCTGAATCTCTATCATATTCAATGGAAATTCCGCGACGAGCAGCGTCCGCGCTTTGGCGTGATGCGCGGCCGCGAATTCCTGATGAAGGACGCCTATTCCTTCGACCTCAACGAGGCCGCCGCGCGCGTCGCCTACAACAAGATGTTCGTCGCCTATCTGCGCACCTTTGCGCGGATGGGGCTGAAGGCGATCCCGATGCGCGCGGAGACCGGCCCGATCGGTGGGGATCTCAGTCACGAGTTCATCGTGCTCGCCGAGACCGGCGAATCCGGCGTGTTCATCAATCGTGACGTGCTGGACCTGCCGGTGCCGGATGAGAATGTCGACTATGACAGCGATCTGACGCCGATCATCAAGCAATGGACCTCGGTCTACGCCGCGACGGAGGACGTCCATGATCCCGCCCGCTTCGAGCAGGAGGTGCCGGCCGAGAAGCGCGTCAACACCCGCGGCATCGAGGTCGGTCAGATCTTCTATTTCGGCACCAAGTATTCCGAGCCGATGAAGGCGATGGTGGCGGTCCCCGACGGCGTCGACGTGCCGATCCATGGCGGCTCCTACGGCGTTGGCGTCTCGCGCCTGCTGGGCGCGATCATCGAGGCTTGCCATGACGATGCCGGCATCAAATGGCCGGAGGCGGTGGCGCCGTTCCGCGTCGCGATCCTCAATCTGAAGCAAGGCGATGCGGCCGTCGATGGCGCCTGCGAGAAGCTCTATGCCGAACTGACCGCCAAGGGTGTCGACGTGCTCTACGACGACACCGACCAGCGGGCCGGCGCCAAATTCGCCGCCGCCGACCTGATCGGAATCCCGTGGCAGATCATGATTGGGCCCAAGGGGCTGGCCGACGGCAAGGTCGAGATCAAGAAGCGCAGTGACGGCGCCCGCGAGACCATGTCGCCTGCGGACGCGGTTGCGCGCCTGGTCGGCTGAATATTGTTCATCGCCCGATATCGCGGCCGCCAATCCGGCCACAATTGACCCCGAATCATGGGATTATCGAGCGATGGATGAAACCATGACCGAAACCGTCCAAACTGCGCCGTTCGCGCCCTTCGAGTGGATGCTCTCGGCCCGCTATTTGCGGGCGCGGCGCAAGGAGGGATTCATCTCGGTCATCGCCGGGTTCTCCTTCCTCGGCATCATGCTGGGCGTCGCCACGCTGATCATCGTGATGGCGGTGATGAACGGCTTCCGCAAAGAGCTGCTCGACAAGATCCTCGGCCTGAACGGCCACATCCTGGTGCAGCCGCTGGAATCGCCGCTGACCGACTGGAAGGACGTCGCCGAGCGCATCAGCCAGGTCCAGGGCATCCGGCTCGCGGCTCCCGTGGTTGACGGCCAGGCGCTGGCCTCCTCGCCCTGGAACGCCTCGGGCGTCCTGGTGCGCGGCATCCGCTCCGACGACCTCAACAATCTCACCTCCATCGCCAAGAACATCAAGCAGGGTTCGCTCGAGGGCTTTGACGACGGGCAGGGCGTCGCGATCGGCCGGCGGCTTGCCGACCAGCTGTCGCTGCATGCCGGTGACAGCGTGACCCTGGTTGCGCCGAAAGGCGCGGTGACGCCGATGGGCACGACGCCGCGGATCAAGCCCTACAAGATCGTCGCCGTGTTCGAGATCGGCATGTCCGAATACGACCTCGGCTTCGTCTTCATGCCGCTCGCCGAAGCGCAGGCCTATTTCAACCGCAGCAGCGACGTCACCTCCATCGAGGTGTTCACCACCAACCCCGACAGGATCGACGCCTTCCGCAAAGCGGTGACGGAAGCCGCGGGCCGGCCAGTGTTCCTGGTCGATTGGCGCCAGCGCAACTCGACCTTCTTCAACGCGCTCCAGGTCGAGCGCAACGTGATGTTCCTGATCCTGACCATGATCGTGCTGGTCGCAGCGCTCAACATCGTCTCCGGCCTGATCATGCTGGTGAAGGACAAGGGCAGCGACATCGCGATCCTGAGGACGATGGGCGCATCGCAGGGCTCGGTCATGCGGATCTTCCTGATCACGGGTGCCTCCATCGGCGTGGTCGGCACGCTGGTCGGCTTCTTCGTCGGGCTCGTGATCTGCCTCAACATCGAATCGATCAGGCAATTCCTGTCCTGGCTGACCTCGACTGAATTGTTTTCGCCGGAGCTCTACTTCCTGTCGAAGCTTCCCGCCGAGATCGACGTCGGCGAGACCACGGCCGTCGTCATCATGGCGCTGACGCTGTCGTTCCTGGCGACGCTCTACCCGTCGTGGCGCGCCGCGCGCCTCGATCCGGTCGAAGCGCTGCGCTACGAGTGAGGGGCTGATGGAGCAGCAGCATGGGGCTGAGGATGTACCGGTCATTTATCTCCACGAGATAAGGCGTCAGTACCTCCAGGGCGAAGCGGCGCTGACGATCCTCGACAACGCCAAGCTGGCGCTGTGGGCGGGACAGTCCGTGGCGCTGGTCGCGCCGTCGGGGTCGGGCAAGTCGACGCTGCTGCACATTGCAGGCCTGCTCGAGGCGCCCGATTCCGGCGAGGTCTATGTCAACGGCGCGCCGACCTCGCAGCTGCCCGACATCGAGCGCACCCAGCTGCGCCGCAGCGATATCGGCTTCGTCTACCAGTCGCACCGGCTGCTGCCGGAATTCTCGGCGCTGGAGAACGTGATGCTGCCGCAGATGATCCGCGGCCTGAAGAAGTCCGAGAGCGTCAAGCGGGCCAAGGAGATCCTTGGCTATCTCGGCCTCGGCGATCGCATCACCCATCGGCCCGCCGAGCTGTCGGGCGGCGAGCAGCAGCGCGTCGCCATCGCGCGTGCGGTCGCCAATGCGCCGCGCGTGCTGCTGGCGGACGAGCCGACCGGCAATCTCGATCCGCACACGGCCGATCACGTGTTCCAGGCCCTGATGCAGCTGGTCAAGGCGACCAAGGTCTCGATGCTGATCGCGACCCACAACATGGAGCTCGCCGGCCGCATGGACCGGCGCGTGTCGCTCTCGAACGGCCAGGTCGTCGAGCTCGAATAGCCGAAACGCGAAAACAACCCCATGCACAGTAGACCGAAGCGGCCGGCTACATCAGGGGTGATCGCTTCCAGCTATCTGATCAATCAAGCCTATCCGCCGCGGCGGCGCATCGCCGCAGCGGGCAGGGCATTTACGGCCGGATCACCGTCATGTTGAACGCGCCCGCATTGGCGGCCGCATAGTCCACGGCCTCGTTGGCGTGGTCGAGATCGAATGACGTCGTCTCGAAGTGATCGAGGCGCAAGAGGCCGGCGCGAACCAGCGCGATCAGGCGAACCGCGGCATCCGGCGGATACATCCAGACGCCGTGAATCGTGATGCACTCGCGCATGATCCAGTTGTAAGGCAGCTCCAGCCCGGGGCCGCCTTGCATGTTGACGCCGCCCATCAGCACGATACGGCCATTGGGCCGCACAGTCATGATCGCGGCGCGGACCACCGTCGTCGAGACGGAAGGCGGCATGATGTCGAACGCGCAGTCGATCGGGCCGGCTGCCGCGCGCTTCATCAGCTCGCGGTCGTCGTTTTCGTTGCCCGTCAGCTTCACCGGCCTGACACGCGCGCCATGGCGACGCACGAGTTCGGCGAGCATCTTCTCGTTGCGGCCCGGCGCAACGACGCAAGCCGCACCCATCGCGAGTGCCACCGCCACGGCTGCGCTGCCGAAATTGCCGGTCGCGCCGCTCACCAGGACTGTCTCGCCGGGCTGCAGCTTGGCGGCAAGGAAACCGCCATAGGGCACCAGCAAGGTTCCGAGCGCGCACCATTGCGTGGCCTCTTCTTCGCTGATTTCGCCGAGCCGCGTCACGTTCTCGGTCGGCACCCTCATCCGCTGGGCAAAGGAGCCGTCATGAAAATACTTCTGCAGCCGCATGCCGCCTTCGCCGCGCGCGCTGACACCCTGCAGATGAATATCGGGAGCGATCGCGTCGTCGCGCGAGCGGACCGTCGGATCGCAGAGGACCCAATCGCCGACGGACAATTTGGTCGAGTCCGGGCCAATCGCGCGCACGCGTCCGACCCCGCCGGCTCCTGGAACGGCGGGTAGATCCAGTGCGTATTTGCGTTCGCCGCTGAACACTTCCTTGGAGTAGGACAGCACGCGGGTGGCGACGACGTCGACGATCACCTCGCCGGTGCCGAGCACGGGGTCTGGAACGTCCTCGATCGCTAGTGGAGATCCGAAGGATTTCAATACGGCGGCTTTCATGATGTTCACCTCAGGGATGGGTGATACCCATCTAGGGCGCCCTTGAAGGCACAAGAAGGCCTGGTATTATCCTAGTATTCCGACGACCCTCCATCACGGAGCCACACCATGGCTGACCCCCGCCGCGTCGAATTCGGCGACTTCCTCCGCTCCCGCCGCGAAAAGCTGTCGCCGAAGAGCGTCGGCCTTCCTGCGGGGCCACGGCGGCGCACGGCGGGGCTGCGGCGCGAGGAGGTGGCGCAGCTCGCCGGCATCGGGGTCGACTGGTACATCCGTCTCGAGCAGGGCCGCACGGTCAGCCCGTCGGTCACGACGGTCGATGCGCTGGCGCGGGCGCTGCGGCTGAGCAAGACCGAGCATGCGCATCTCAGGGATCTCGCGCGCGATGGTGCGAGGGGGCCCTTCACCCGCGAGGTGGTGCCGCCGGCCATTCGACGCCTGGTCGAAAGCCTGCCGCATCCGGCCTACATCACCGGCAGGCGATGGGACGTGCTGGCCTGGAACGAGGCCGCCGAGGAGGTCTTCGCGTTCGGGCGGCTGCCGGAGGAGGATCGCAACACGCTGCTGTTGATGATGACCAACAAGAAGACCCGGAAATCCTACGGCGCAGGCTGGGCTGACGTTGCCAAGCGCATGGTCGCGATGTTTCGCGCCACCCACGACGTCTGGGCCGGCGATCCCGCCTTTGCCGAATTGTTGACGCGCCTGCGCGAAGGCAGCCCCGAATTCGTCAAATGGTGGGGCGCGCACGAGGTGCATGGCACCTTGTCGGGCCGCAAGACCATGACCCATCCGACCAAGGGCGTGCTGCATTTCGAGCACACCAGTTTTCAGGCCAACGACGATCCGGCATTGAAGCTCGTCATCTACACGCCGGTGTGAGGGCTCGATGGCGGGTCCGCCAGGGCGGCATGAGATTGCGCTCGCTGGTGTCTCAACCCATCGTTGCGGTTGAGGCAGATGGATGTTACAATCCGTAGCATAAATTCTGTGCTGGCAGGCTGTGGCGCGACGGGGCGCCGGCACGGCGATCGAAAACACGACGATCGAAAAAACGACGATCGAAAAAACGGGTCACGAGAGAGAGCCGGATGCAACGTCGGCAATTCATGTCGCTGCTTGGCGGCGCAGCCCTGACGCCGATCACCGCGACGCCTGTGTTTGCTGCCGCTCATGCCAATTGTGCTGGCCCGGTGAGGCGTGACGGCGGCTGGTCCGTTCCGTCTGCCAGCGAAGACAACGACATCAACCTGGCCGCCTTGTGCGGGATGGCCGATCGGCTCGAAAGCTCGGGCGCCAACATCCACGCCGTGCTGGTCGCAGGTCACGGCAGGCTGGCGTTCGAGCGATACTTCAAAGGATCCGATGAGGTCCCCAGTCGCTTCTTCGGCGTCCGCGTCAGGGACATCAGCTTCGACGCCGATACGCTGCATAATCTGAAATCGTGCTCGAAGAGCGTCGCGTCACTGGTGATCGGGATCGCGATCGACCAGGGCCTCATTCGAAGCATCGACGAACCGGTCTTCAGCTTCTTCCCCGAATTGTCCGACCTGCGATCCCCGGACAAGGATCGCATCCTGCTCTCACATCTGCTCACCATGTCGCTGGGCCTGAAATGGGTGGAGGCGACGCCGGCGACGGGCGACGACAATGACGAGGTGCGCATGCGCATGGCGCAGCATGCCTGTCGCTACGTCCTCGGCCTTCCCGTGACTGCACCGGCCGGTGAGGAGTTCTTCTACAACACCGGCGCGCTGGCGCTGCTATCGGCGATCATCCGCAAGGCCACCGGCCGTCCGCTCGATGAATTCGCGCGTAGCGTGCTGTTCGATCCATTGGGCATCACTGAATTCGAGTGGAGCAGGTTCAAAGGCGATAGCGACGCCGGTGGGGGATTGCGCCTGCGTCCGCGCGACATGGCGAAGATCGGCTGGCTCGTCCTCGCGGGAGGTCGCTGGAACGATCGGCAAATCGTGTCCAAGGCATGGATCGAGGCGTCGACCACCATGAAGCTCAAGGCGAATGACTATCAATCCTACGGATATTTGTGGTGGTTGGGACGCTCTCGCCTCAATGGGCGTATGGTCCCGTGGATTGGTGCACTCGGCCGAGGCGGCCAGTCGATCCGCATCGTCCCGGAACTCGATCTCGTCGTCGCGGTGACCGCGGGATACTACCAGGACTACAGCCCGGAAGCCTTCAAATTGCAGTTCGGCGTGTTCAGGGATGTCTTGCAGGCGGTGTCGCCTCCGGTTTGAGGCAGGGCTGTCGCATATGGCGGAGCAAGTCCGCAGACAATCCTCCTAACCATAAGCGCATGCCCTGAGGGGAGAAGCACCTCGTCCACCGAACCACTTTGCGAAACGACGAAGTTTCGGGGTAGGCTCGTCGGCATAGTCCGATGCTGTTTGGAGCCGGCCCGTGACCATCGCCCTCAAGGGCATCATTCCCGTGATGCTGACGCCGTTCACCGAAGCGAACACGATCGACTATTCCGGCCTCGAACGGCTGATCGAATGGTATATCGCAGGCGGCGCCGACGCGCTGTTCGCGGTCGCCCAGTCGAGCGAGATGCAGTTCCTGACGCTGGACGAGCGCGTCGCGCTGGCGCGGTTCGTCGCCAAGACCGCGGCCGGCCGGCTTCCGGTCATCGCCTCCGGCCATATCAGCGCCTCCAGGGAGGACCAGCTTATGGAGCTTACGTCGATCGCGAAGACAGGTGTCGACGGCTTGGTGCTGGTGACGAACCGTCTTGCCTCGGGCGATCAGACCGGGACTGATTTCACCGACAATCTGACCTGGCTGCTCGATCGGCTGCCCAAGGAGATGACGCTTGGCCTCTATGAATGCCCGGCGCCATTCCGCCGGCTGCTCTCCGACGACGAGCTGGCCTTCTGTGCGGGCAGCGGCCGCTTTGCCGTCCTCAAGGACGTCTCCTGTGACCTGCCGACCGTGCAGCGCCGCGTCAGGCTGGTCAGCGGCTCGCCACTGACCATCGTCAACGCCAATGCGGCGATCGCCTTCGACGCGATGAAGTCAGGCGCTCCCGGCTTCACCGGCGTGTTCACGAACTTCCATCCCGATCTCTACAAATGGCTGCTGACGCAGCACCAGAAGCATCCTCAGCTGGCGAACGAGCTTTCGGTGTATCTGGCGCTCGCGGCGATGGCGGAGCCGATGGGCTATCCCAAACTGGCAAAGCTCTATCACCAGCGGCTCGGCACTTTTCCCTGTATCGCGAGCAGGGCGGTGAACTTCGATATCCGAGAGCGGTTCTGGGCGCTGGATGCGCTGATCGACAAGATCATCGAGGGACAGCAGACGTTCCGCGCGAGGATCGCGGCGGCAAGCTGAGCAAGACCCTCTAGGGCAAGCTCACGGCGCCGGCGTCGCATCGACTTTCGGTTGGGGAATTGCCGGCGAGGGGCCTCTCGGGGCTGACGTCGCCGGTGGCGGGCAGGACTCAGAAAGTTGCGTCCAGGCCGACGACAGGCCCGTGGTCTCGATGTCGAACTTTGCCACGTCTGCCTTTGCCAGGTCTGCCTTTGCCAGGTCTGCCTTTGCCACGTCTGCCTTTGCTGCGTCTGCCGTCTGGTCCGGCTTCTGCGTGGTCTCCCGGACATGCAGGGAGCGGGACGCCATCATCGCCCTGAACGTGCCGAAATCGAGCGAACCGCTCCACATCTCGTACTTGCCCGACCGCACGGGACGTCCTCCGGCCTCCTCGGTGGGCGCGGCGTCGGCCGTCATCATGATGGTGTGCTGGCCGCTCGCCGTCTCGTCGATCTCGGCAGCGAACATCAGCGGCACGCGATTTTTGTTGTCGCAGTAGAGGCGCCATTCCATGGTTCGGAACGATGGACCGATTTCGTTCCTGAGCGTTGCGAACTTGCTGATGTATGGCCGCGTTGCTTTGTTCAGCCGCCACATCGTCTCGGCAACGGGACGCGTGTCGATGCCGAACCTGTCGAGTTCGGCGCGCGTCAGCACGTGCAGGTTTTCGAACTTCACGGTGCGAATTAAATCGTCAAGTTCGCGGCCGATGCCCATCGCCGCGATATAGGCCGCGCGCTGGTGGTCGGCGCTTGCGGTCTGACGCCGCCTGAATTCCGCGACCAGCGCCTCTGGCGGATGGCCGTGAATCGCGAAGACGAGCCTGGAATTATGCACCGCCAGCGCGGCGTCGGGCGCCACTTCGCGCGATGTCGCGCCGAGAAACACGTAAGTACAGGCCGAGTTGCACATCGCACGATAGGTGACGAGCTCGGCCTCGATCTCGCCGCCGGCGTTCTTCGCCTTCAGGCAGGCGGCGTCAACCTGCGTGCCTGCGGCACACGCCGATACGATCGTCTGGCCAACGCGGGCGACCGCGTTGCGGCTGCGCAGCAGCCGTCCGATGACATAGGACTGTTCCACATTGCCGCCGGGCGAATGCAGGTAGATCGGGCGCTGCGTGTCCTTGACGCCGGCGAGGAAGCGCCGAATGCGGGGCGCCGCGTTTGCGTCGATCTCGCCCTCGATGGCGATCCAGCGGTCGCAGCCCGGCCCGCACGCGCCGGGTGCCCCCCTGGCAAGATAGATGGTCAGACTGGGGGCAAAGCCGGCTTTCTCGGCCGCGGTCTGCTCTGCATGCAATGCGCCGGGGAAGGTCAGCGACGCCAGGAGGAGCACGACGCGGAGCAGGATGCGGGCGAACATGGGACCGAGGAGGCCGGGGTGATGCAGGTTGCGAAGCAACGTTACATGACGATCGCAGCTGCCACAACTTTCAGTGGCGCGTTGGACCGCCGTGACGCGGATGCTTCGCGTGCCCGCAGCGCTCGGACGCGCGTGTCCTGTTTGCATGCGAAGAACTGGCGCGGCGAGGCGAGGGCGGTCGAGACCGCACGCATCATTGCGGCGCTACTCCAAAGTTGAAACACGCGACAAGCCGGCGGCTGTGCGCGGCGGATGCAAATGTGGCGAACGCGCGTGAGAATGTGGCGGCAATGCGGAGAGAAAATGCTGGTCGCTTTTCCAATTCACAGAATCGTGCGCGCGACCTCGTTACGCGGGTTCCCAATGCATGCGTGGTGTCGACGTTGGAAGCGCTGAATACTCTTGTTTCAAAGGGTTTCCGCGCACGCGCTGCTAAACACTCGTTAACGAAGCCGGGCCCTTTGGCGCGAACTGTTGCGTCGAGGTTACAGCAATTTCGTCGATCATTGTTATGAGGACGCCAAGGCCGGGGGGCCCAACGACGAAACTGGAACGGGATTCAAATGAACAAGAATTTGTTGCTCGCTGCTGTGAGCCTCGTCGCGATCACCGCGGCCGCGCCGGCGCTGGCTGCTGACCTCGCTGCGCGTCCTTACACCAAGGCGCCTGCGATGATCGCCACGGTCTATGACTGGAGCGGCTTCTACATCGGTATCAACGGCGGCGGCGCTTCGGGTCATTCGACCTGGGATCTGACCGGCGTCGGTCGCGAAGGCTCGCACGATGCGACCGGCGGTACCGTCGGTGGCCAGGTCGGCTATCGCGTGCAGTCCGGCCAGTGGGTGTTCGGCCTCGAAGGCCAGGGCAACTGGGCTGACTTCACCGGCGACAACACCAGCGCACTGCTCGCTCAGCGCAACCGCACCAAGATCGACTCGTTCGGTCTGATCACCGGTCAGGTCGGTTACGCCTGGAACAACGTGCTCGTCTACGCCAAGGGCGGTGCGGCCGTCGTCGGCGTCAAGAACGAAGTGTTCAGCACCGCGACCGGCGGTCTGCTCGCCTCGAACAGCGACACCCGCTGGGGCGGCACGGTCGGCGCCGGCCTCGAGTTCGGCTTTGCGCCGAACTGGTCGGTGGGTGTCGAGTACAACCACATCTTCCTGGCGGACAAGGACGTCACTTTCACCGGCCTGAAGACCGACAGCATCAAGCAGGACGTCGACATGGGCCTCGTCCGCCTGAACTACAAGTTCGGCGGCCCGGTCATCGCCAAGTACTGAGCAACTCCGCTCTGGAAAGAGCTGACGTCGAAAGCCCCGGCCTTGCGCCGGGGCTTTTTTATTCCGTGAGTTCAGCGAGTTAACCATTTCGCTGCGAGGTGGCGGAGTTGGCTTGACTCCCGAGAACGAAATGAGAACAATGTTCCTCATACGTTCTGGTGATGGAGCAAGCCATGTTCAGGATTTTCGTGGAAGAAGCCGCTGCACTGACGTCGATCGCGCTGTTCGTCGGGATGATCGCGATCTGGGCCCAGGTCATTCCGCAGCTTTAGCCGGCGGGTCCTCTGGCTGACCCCCTTGGGGAAAAACGGGATGAGGCGGCGAAGCGGCAGCTACAGCGTGGACTCTGGCGCGGCGAGCCCCCACCATTGTGAGGCGAGTCGGCAAGGGTACTCCAATGGCGAGTGGATGATGATCCCGATGCCGGCGACCGCTCCATCCCATCTGCAAGAGGCCGTTACCCGACCATGCCGAGCGCCGGATTTGTCCACCTTCACGTTCACTCGGCCTATTCGCTGCTCAAGGGCTCGATCAAGATCGCCAAGCTCGGCGAACTCGCCAAGAAGGACCACCAGCCGGCGCTGGCGCTGACCGACACCGACAATCTGTTCGGTGCGCTCGAATTCTCCGACAAGATGGCCGGTTATGGCATCCAGCCGATCGTCGGCCTCGAGCTCGCGATCGATTTCGGCGACCAGGATCCCAACGCGCGCAACGCGCTGCCGCCCTCGCGCGTGGTGCTGCTGGCCGCCCAAGAGCGCGGCTATCGCAGCCTGATGCGGCTGAACTCGCGCGCGTTCCTCGAATCGCCTGATAGCCACGCGCCGTTCATCAAGTTCGACTGGTTCGACGGCGACACCGAAGGCCTGATCGCGCTGACCGGCGGCCCCGATGGCCCGATCTCGCTGGCGCTGGCGAGCGGCCAGGCCGAGGTTGCGGCCGCGCGGTGCGAGCGTCTCGCCGGCCTGTTCGGTGATCGCCTCTACGTCGAACTGCAGCGTCACAACATCGACAAGGAGCGGCGGATCGAGAGCGCCCTGATCGACCTCGCCTACGGCAAAGGCCTGCCGCTGGTCGCGACCAACGAGCCGTATTTCGCCTCGACCGACGATTACGAGGCGCATGACGCGCTGCTCTGCATCGCCGGCGGCCGGCTGATCGCCGAGACCGAGCGCGAGCAGCTCACGCCGGACCATCGCTTCAAGACCCGCGCCGAGATGGCGGTCCTGTTCGCCGACATTCCGGAAGCGCTGGCATCCACCGTCGAGATCGCCGAGCGCTGCTCGTTCCGCCCCCTGACGCGCAAGCCGATCCTGCCGTTCTTCACCGTCGGCGCCGCCGGCAGCACCGATGCGGCCGCGGTCGAGGCGGCCGAATTGAAACGGCAGGCGGAGGAGGGGCTTGCCAATCGCCTACGCGTGCACGGCCTGTCGCAGGGGACCACGGAGGAAGACTACAACAAGCGACTGGCGTTCGAGCTCGACGTCATCATGCGCATGAAATACGCGGGCTACTTCCTGATCGTGTCGGACTTCATCAAATGGGCGAAGAGCCAGGGCATTCCGGTCGGGCCGGGCCGTGGCTCCGGCGCCGGCTCGCTGGTCGCCTGGGCGCTGACCATCACCGACCTCGATCCGATCAAGTTCGGCCTGCTGTTCGAGCGCTTCCTCAATCCCGAGCGCGTCTCGATGCCGGACTTCGACATCGACTTCTGCCAGGATCGCCGCGGCGAGGTGATCAAGTACGTCCAGGAACGCTACGGCCGCGACCAGGTCGCGCAGATCATCACCTTCGGTACGCTGCAGGCGCGCGGCGTGCTGCGCGACGTCGGCCGCGTGCTGCAGATGCCCTATGGCCAGGTCGACAAGCTGACCAAGCTGGTGCCGCAGAATCCGGCCGCGCCGGTGACCCTGGCGGCCGCGATCGAGAGCGAGCCGAAGCTGCAGGCGTTTCGCGATGAAGATCCGATCGTGGCGCGTGCCTTCGATATTGCCCAGCGCCTCGAAGGCCTGACGCGGCACGCCTCGACCCACGCGGCCGGCATCGTGATCGGCGATCGGCCGCTGAGCGAGCTGGTGCCGCTCTACCGCGATCCCAAATCCGACATGCCCGTGACCCAGTTCAACATGAAATGGGTCGAGCCGGCGGGCCTCGTGAAGTTCGACTTCCTCGGCCTGAAGACGCTGACGGTGCTCGACGTCGCCTGCAAGCTGCTCAAGCCGCGCGGCATCCATGTCGATCTTGCCACGCTGCCGATCGACGATGCCGAGAGCTATCAGATGCTGGCGCGCGGCGAGGTGGTCGGCGTGTTCCAGGTTGAAAGCCAGGGCATGCGGCGCGCGCTGGTCGACATGCGGCCCGACCGTTTCGAGGACATCATCGCGCTGGTCGCGCTGTATCGCCCGGGCCCGATGGCGAACATCCCGACCTATTGCGCGCGCAAGCACGGCGACGAAGAGCCGGAATATCTGCATCCCGTGCTCGAGCCGATCCTGAAGGAGACCTTCGGCGTCATCATCTACCAGGAACAGGTGATGCAGATCGCGCAGGTGATGTCGGGCTATTCGCTCGGCGACGCCGATCTGCTCCGCCGTGCCATGGGCAAGAAGATCCGCGCCGAGATGGACAAGCAGCGCGACATCTTCGTCGCGGGCGCGGTGAAGAACGGCGTGCCGAAGGGGCAGGCCGAGACCATCTTCGAGCTGCTCGCCAAGTTCGCCGATTACGGCTTCAACAAGAGCCACGCGGCCGCCTATGCGCTGGTGTCCTACCACACCGCCTATATGAAGGCGCATTATCCGGTCGAGTTCATCGCAGCGTCGATGACGCTCGATCTCAACAACACCGACAAGCTTTCCGAATTCCGCTCCGAGGCGCAGCGCCTCGGCATCAAGGTCGAGCCGCCGAACATCAACCGGTCCGGCGCGACCTTCGAGGTCGGCGAGAAGACGATCTACTACGCGCTCGCAGCGCTGAAGGGCGTCGGCATTCAGGCGATCGAGCAGATCATCGAGGAGCGCACCAAGCGCGGGCTGTTCACCTCGCTCGCCGACTTCGCCGCGCGCGTCAATCCGCGTGCGATCAACAAGCGCATCATCGAAAGTCTCGCCGCCGCCGGCGCGTTCGACACGCTGGAGCCGAACCGCGCCCGCGTGTTCGCCGGCGCGGACTCGATCCTGGCCGCGTGCCAGCGCGCGCATCAGGCCGAGACCAGCGGTCAGAACGACATGTTCGGCATGGCGGCGGACGCGCCGACCATCATGCTGCCGCAGATCGAACCGTGGCTGCCGGCCGAAAAACTCCGCCGCGAATACGATGCCGTCGGCTTCTTCCTGTCGGGCCATCCGCTCGACGATTACGCCACGGTCTTGAAGCGGCTGCGGGTGCAGAGCTGGGCGGAGTTCTCGCGCGCGGTGAAGACCGGCGCCACCGCCGGCAAGGTCGCGGCGACCGTGGTGTCGCGCATGGAGCGGCGCACCAAGACCGGCAACAAGATGGGCATCATGGGCCTGTCCGATCCCACCGGCCATTTCGAGGCGGTGCTGTTCTCGGAAGGGCTTGCGCAATATCGCGACGTGCTGGAGCCGGGCGCGGCCGTGCTGCTGCAACTCGGCGCCGAGCTCCAGGGCGAGGACGTCCGCGCCCGCGTGCTGCATGCCGAACCGCTCGATGATGCCGCCGCCAAGACGCAGAAGGGCCTGCGCATCTTCGTGCGCGACACCAAGCCGCTCGACTCGATCGCCAAGCGCCTGGCTGGCCCCGAGGCGGCTGGCGCAAACGGTGCCGCGCCGAAAATCGGCAGTCCCGGCATTGCGCCGCGCGGAAACGGCGACGGCGAGGTCTCGCTGGTGATGATGCTCGACCTCGAGACCGAGGTCGAGATGAAGCTGCCCGGCCGCTTCAAGGTCTCGCCGCAGATCGCCGGCGCCATCAAGGCCGTCGCCGGCGTGGTGGACGTGCAGCAGATCTAGCTCCGGTCGCGATATCTCCGCGGCGTGCAACGCCGTGGATGCGGTAGTTTCGTTGCTCAATCTGCGCTATCATGATTGCGATGGTGCTCATTTATAAGGGCACGTCCGTTGCGCCGGGAGGAGCGGGACATGTGCGACCAATGCTCTGGAGCCATGCGGGACAAATTCGCGCCGTCGCGGCGATCGGCGCTGCTGCTGGCGGCGGCCGCGCTTGGCACCGCCTTCAGTGGCCGCGCCTTCGCCAAGCAGACCAAGGCACCGCCCAAGCCGCAGAACCTGCTATCGCCGGACGCGGCGCTGAAGCGGCTGATGGACGGCAATGCGCGCTACGTCGACGGCGTGACGCGGCGCCACGATTTCAAGCACGAGCGCGAGGCGCTGGCGGGCGGGCAGAATCCGTTCGCGGCGGTGCTGAGCTGCGCGGACTCGCGCATCGCGCCGGAATACGCCTTCGACACCGGACGCGGCGATCTCTTCGTCTGCCGCGTCGCCGGCAATTTCGCCGGCACCGAGACCGTTGCCAGCATGGAATACGCGGTCGCGGTGCTCAACACGCCGCTGATCCTCGTGCTCGGCCATGACGCCTGCGGTGCGGTCGATGCAACGCTGAAGGCGCTCAAGGACGACAAGCCGCCGCCGGGACATATCCCCTCTCTGGTCGATGCGATTGCGCCGGCTGCGAAGAGCGCGATGCAACAGGGCGGGGACGCGCTCGACAAGGCGATCCGCCAGAACGTGATCGACAATGTCGCGAAGCTGAAGGCGGCGGCGCCGATTCTCAACGGGGCCGTGGAGCAGGGCAAGCTGAAGATATCAGGGGGCATCTACCGGCTCTCGACGGGAACAGTGGATCTGATCGCGCAAGGCTAGGGCAGACGCAAAGACGGAAGCTTACGCGGAGCTGACGCGACTGGCCGATGCCATGCCGCCGCCTCAATCCGAGCCTTTCGTTCAACTGCCGTTCAGCCGGCCCCGCGTCTCATGCGTGGTGGACACTCAACAACAATAACGGGCGAGCAAGCCATGCGCGGGACACACAAGGCCTTCCTCTGCTTCCTTCTACCAATCCTCTTCGTCGCAGGCGTGATTGCTCCGGCGTGCGCCCAGCAGCAGGAAAAGCGCATCGCGCTCGTGGTTGGCAACGGCGCTTATTCCAAGTCGCCGCTGGCAACCGCCGCCAATGACGGCGGCCTGATCGCGCAAACGCTGCAGGCCGCGGGCTTCGACGTGGTCGGCGCGCGCGATCTCGACGGCGACACGCTGCGCAAGAGCCTGCGCGATTTCATCCAGAAGGCGCAGGCCTCCGGACCCGGCACCGTCGCGATGATCTATCTGTCCGGCTATGGGGTGCAGCTGGCCGGCGAGAACTATTTCATCCCTGTTGATTCCAACATCACGCGGGACACCGACATTCCGACCGAGGCGCTGCGCATCAGCGACTATGCCCGCCAGCTCGCCGCCGTCCCGCTCAAGGCCAACATCATCGTGCTCGATGCCGCGCGCGCGCAGCCCTTCGTCGAGGGGGGCCAGCAGCCGATCGCGAGCGGCCTTGCGCTGGTCGAGCCGGATCCGAACATGCTGATCGCCTTCAATGCGGCGCCAGGCACGGTGGCCCCCGAGGAGCCGGGACCCTACGGCATCTATGCGCAGTCGCTCGCCGAGATGATCCGCACCGGCGGCCTGTCGTTGCCCGAGGTATTCGACCGCGTCCGCCTGCGCGTCAACGAGGCCTCGAAAGGCGCGCAGGTGCCGTGGGACGACCACAAGATCTCCGCACAATTCACCTTCTTCGAGCGCGCGCCCGATGCGCCGCCGGCGGCCGCGCCCGACCAGGTCGCCGCGGTCCGCAACAAGCCGATCCGCGAACTCGGCGTGCAGGACGCCTATGCCGCCGCGCTCGAGCGCGACACGCTGCCGGCCTATGAGGATTTTCTCGCCGCCTATCCCGGCGATCCCCTGGCCAGGCGCGTGATGGCGATCGTCGCGGCGCGCCGTGAGGCGATCACCTGGCGGCGGACCTACCGCGCCGACACGCCGGACGCCTATTGGTCGTATCTGCGCCGCTATCCGCGCGGGCCGCATGCGGGCGATGCACGGCGCAGGCTTGCGATCCTGACCGCTCCGATCGAGCCGCCGCCGACTTTCGCGATGATGGATTACGACGTGCCGCCGCCGCCGCCGGAGGAGGTCGTCTATGTCGATCGTCCGGTGCTGTATTTCAGCGATCCCGTGTTCGACTTCGTGCCGCCGCCGCCCCCGCCGGTCTATTTCTGCCCGCCGCCGCCGCCTGATTTCGTGGTGCTGCCGCCGCCGCTGCCGGTGGTCGGCCTGTTCGTGCTGCCGCAGCCGGTCTTCGTGCCGATCCCGGCGTTCTACAATCCGCCGGCCTATGTCGCGCCGCCGCCGAACAACATCATCGTCAACAACATCCATAACACCACGGTCATCAACACCGTGATCAACCAGCCGCCGGCGCCGCCGCCGGCCGGCAATGCCGCTGCGGCCGCAGCTGTTGCCGCCAATGGCCCAGGCCGCCCGAGCGGGATGACGCAGGTGCCGAAGGTCGTGCAGCAGCAGGCGCAACAGATCCAGGCCAATCCGTCCCAGCGACTCACGCCGAGCCAGCAGGCGCTGGTCAGCAACCCCACGGCAAAGCCGGCGGCGATGAAGGTGATGCAGGTGCACGCGACGCCATCAGGGACCGGGACGCCGACCGGGGCGGCGCCGCCGGCATCGCCGCCGCCCGGTCATGCGCTTCCTGTTCCGGGGACGCAGAACGCGCCGGCTGCGCCGGCCGGTGCGGCACAGGGCCCCAACGGCAAACTGGCGCCGACGGCCGCAGCGCCCGCCAACGGTCAGCCTCAGGGCCATCCCAATACGGCAACCGCGCCTGCCACCACGACCGCCCCGGCCAACGCCGCAACCACGCCGGCCTCCAAGCCGCCCGTGGCACAAACACCGCCGACGGGCGCGCCGGACCCGCATGCCAAATCACTGGCGCATGAGCCGGCGGTGACGCCGCCGACCACGACCCCGCCGGGCAAGCCGGCGGCGACCGCGACGAACCCGGCCGTGACCACGACCACCGTGACCAACGGGAAACCGACGTCCCCGGCGTCGCCGACTTCGCCGCCAGTCGCGGCGCGGGAGCCGATCAAGCCGCAGGGGCTGCGGCCTGCAACGCCGTCGCCCGCGCAGGTCACGCGGACGCCGCCGCCGCAAGCGCCGCACCCGCAGGCGCTCGCGCGGCCAACGCCTCCGCCTCCGCCGCACGTGGCGCCGCCTCCACCGCGGGTCGCGCCCCCGCCACCGCGGGTGGCCGCGCCGCCGCCTCCGCCGCCGCATCCGCCAGTTGCAGCCGCGCGGCCTGCTCCGCCGCCTCCGCCGGTGGCCAGGCCGGCTCCGCCGCCGCCACCACGAATGGCGGTCGCGCCACCGCCTCCGCCGCGACCAGTCGCCCCACCGCCGCGACCGCCTGCGCCGCCCCCGCCAGCGGCGAAAAGATGCCCGCCTAACCAGCCGAAGTGCTAGCGGGCAGGGCGGAAATCCCGGAAAGGGCCTTTCGCGGGCGGTAAAAGCCCCGAAAGGCCCTTATTTCCTTGCTTCTGGCCGAAATGGCGCTATATAGCGCGCCATCTCACACGGAAGCATGGCTCACAAGGCCGTCCGGTGGCAGCCGGGGCGACATCGCTCCGTTTTGCTCACACGCTTCCGGAGGAACCAACCGGAGAATTCAAACGATGGCACTGCCCGATTTCACTATGCGTCAGCTGCTCGAAGCTGGCGTGCACTTTGGTCACCAGTCGCACCGCTGGAATCCGAAAATGGCTCCGTTCATTTTCGGCACCCGTAACAACATCCACATCGTCGACCTCGCCCAGACCGTGCCGATGCTGCACACGGCCCTTCAGGCCGTCAGCGACACGGTTGCCAAGGGCGGCCGCATCCTGTTCGTCGGCACCAAGCGCCAGGCACAGGACGGCGTCGCCGACGCTGCCAAGCGTTGCGCGCAGTATTTCGTCAATTCGCGCTGGCTCGGCGGCACGCTGACCAACTGGAAGACGATCTCGGCCTCGATCAAGCGCCTGCGTCACCTCGACGAAGTGCTGGCCGGCGGCGAAGCCAATTCCTACACCAAGAAGGAGCGCCTCACGCTGCAGCGGGAGCGCGACAAGCTCGACCGCTCGCTCGGTGGCATCAAGGACATGGGCGGTCTGCCCGACATGATCTTCGTGATCGACACCAACAAGGAAGACATCGCGATCCAGGAGGCCCAGCGTCTCAACATCCCGGTTGCCGCGATCGTCGACACCAATTCCGATCCGAAGGGCATCACCTATGTGGTGCCGGGCAATGACGACGCCGGCCGCGCGATCTCGCTCTATTGCGACCTGATCGCGCGCGCGGCGATCGACGGCATCTCGCGCGCTCAGGGCGAGTCGGGCGTCGACATTGGCGCGTCGGTTCGTCCGGTCGCCGAAGAGCTGCCGGCCCCGTCCTCGAGCGGCTTCCAGGGTCTTGCCGGTCCGCGCGGCACCGCCGACGACCTCAAGAAGCTCCCGGGCGTGTCGGGCGCGATCGAGAAGAAGTTCAACGACCTCGGCATCTTCCACTACTGGCAGCTCGCCGAGCTCGACCACGACACCGCGCACACGATCGGCGAAGAAGTCGGTCTGCCGAGCCGCGCGGATGCCTGGGTGGCCAAGGCCAAGGCACTGACCGCGGAAGCGGAATAGTCAAAACGGCGATGGGTTGGCCGGACGGGATCCGGCCACCATTCATTCAGTTGACGCGAATTCCTGAGATGGACCGCGGCGGGGCAATTGGAAGCCACGCCGCGGCAAACCGGCAGGCAAGAAGGATTTTCAACGATGGCAACGATCACAGCTGCGATGGTCAAGGATCTGCGCGAGTCGACCGGCGCAGGCATGATGGACTGCAAGGCCGCGCTGACCGAGAACGACGGCAACATGGAAGCCGCGCAGGACTGGCTGCGCAAGAAGGGCCTGTCCAAGGCCGCCAAGAAGTCGGGCCGTGTCGCGGCCGAGGGCCTCATCGGCGCGCTCACCAAGGGCAACAAGGGCGTCGTGGTCGAGGTCAACTCCGAAACCGACTTCGTTGCGCGTAACGGCCAGTTCCAGGGCCTCGTCAAGATGATCGCCCAGGTCGCGTTCGACACCGGCGCCGATGTCGAGAAGATCAAGGCCGCCAAGGTCGGCGACGTCACGGTCGAAGCCGCGATCAACGACGCGATCGCCACCATCGGCGAGAACATGACGCTGCGCCGCGCTGCTTCGCTCGAAGTGAGCCAGGGCGTGGTGTCGAGCTATGTCCACGGCGCGGTCGTCGATGGCGCCGGCAAGATGGGCGTGATCGTCGCGCTGGAATCGTCCGGCAAGGCCGACGAGCTCGCAAGCCTCGGCCGCCAGATCGCCATGCATGTCGCGGCCGCCAACCCGCTTGCGCTCGATCCCAGCGGTCTCGATCCGGCCGTCGTCAAGCGCGAGAAGGACGTGCTCGCCGACAAGTACCGCCAGCAGGGCAAGCCCGAGAACGTGATCGAGAAGATCGTCGAGTCCGGCCTGAAGACCTACTACAAGGAAGTCTGCCTGCTCGAGCAGGCCTTCATCCACGATACCGGCAAGTCGGTGGCGCAGGCGGTGAAGGAAGCCGAAGGCAAGGTCGGCGGTACCGTGAAGATCGCCGGCTTCGTGCGCTATGCTCTCGGTGAGGGAATCGAGAAGCAGGAATCGGACTTCGCGGCTGAGGTCGCGGCGGCCAGCGGCAAGAAGTAAGCGCTGGAACACCTCCTTCCGGCGTGCCGCCGGAAGCGGCGCCCGGACGAGGAAAGTGCTCATGACTGATCCGGTCTATCGTCGCGTCGTGATCAAGCTGTCCGGCGAATATCTCGCAGGACAGCAAGGCTTTGGCATCGATCAGCCGACCATGGACCGGGTTGCCGACGATCTGATAGCGGCCCGCCGGCTCGGATGCGAGGTGGCGGTCGTGATCGGCGGCGGCAATATCTTTCGCGGCGTCGAGGTCTCCTCGCGCGGCGTCTCGCGCACGACCGGCGACACCATGGGCATGCTTGCCACCATGATGAACTGCCTCGCGCTGGAAGCCACTATCGAGCGCAAGGGCGCGGCGGCGCGGACGCTGTCGGCGTTTGTCATGCCCGAGATTTCCGAGCTGTTCACGCGCACCGCGGCGCACAAATACCTCGCCGAGGGTCGAATCATCGTGCTCGGTGGTGGCACCGGCAATCCGTACTTCACCACGGACACGACGGCCGTGCTGCGGGCCGCCGAGATCGGCGCCGAGGCGGTGCTGAAAGCCACCAATGTCGACGGCGTCTACTCGGCCGATCCGAAGCAGGACCCTTCGGCCAAGCGGTTCGACCGGCTGACGCATTCGCAGGCGATCGAGGGCGGCTACAAGGTGATGGATGCGACCGCCTTCGCACTTGCCCGCGAGACGTCGCTGCCTATCATCGTATTTTCGATCGCGGAACCCGGTTCGATCGGCGCGATTCTGCGCGGTACCGGCCACGGGACTGTTGTCGCCGGCTGACGGCTCGTTCTGGCGCCCCGAAGCAGGGGCGCGGTGAGGTCGCCGGAACATTGAAGGAGAAACGTGATGGCCACGGGTAATTTCGACCTCAACGAAGTGAAGCGCCGCATGCAGGGCGCGGTCGCATCGCTCAAGCATGAACTTGGCGGACTGCGGACGGGCCGTGCATCGGCCTCGATGCTTGATCCGGTGCAGGTCGATGCCTATGGCAGTCACATGCCCCTCAATCAGCTCGCCACCGTCAGCGTGCCCGAGCCGCGCCTGATCTCGGTGCAGGTCTGGGACAAGTCGATGGTCAAGGCCGTCGAGAAGGCGATCGTCGATTCCAATCTCGGACTGTCGCCGGCAACCGAGGGCCAGGTGCTGCGCCTGCGCATCCCCGAGCTCAACGAGGAGCGCCGCAAGGAGCTCGTCAAGGTCGCGCACAAATATGCCGAGGCCGCCAAGGTCGCCGCGCGTCACGTCCGCCGCGACGGCCTCGATGTGCTCAAGAAGCTCGAGAAGAATCACGAGATGTCGGAGGACGACCAGAAGCGTCACGCCGACGAGGTGCAGAAGGCCACCGACGGCACCATCGCCGAGATCGACCAGCTGCTGGCCGCCAAGGAAAAAGAAATCCTCACCGTTTAAGGCCTTTTTTCCATGTCCAACGCCGCCGCGCCCGCAACGGACGGACCTGATCGGTCCGATGTGCCTGCGCATGTCGCCATCATCATGGATGGCAACGGGCGTTGGGCGGCCGCGCGGGGTCTGCCGCGGGCCGAAGGCCATCGCCGCGGCGTCGAAGCGCTGCGGCGTGTGGTGCGAGCCTCGCACGAGCTCGGCATCCGCTATCTCACCATCTTCTCGTTCTCGTCCGAAAACTGGTCGCGACCGGCCAGCGAGATCGGCGATCTCTTCGGTCTGCTCCGCCGCTTCATCCGCAACGATCTGGCGAGCCTGCATCGCGACGGCGTCAAGGTGCGCATCATCGGCGAGCGCGCCGGCCTCGAGGGCGACATCTGCGCGCTCCTCAACGAGGCCGAGGAATTGACGCGCGACAACACCCGCCTCACGCTCGTCGTCGCCTTCAATTACGGCTCGCGGCAGGAGATCGCGAAGGCCGCGCAGAAGCTCGCTCGCGAAGTCGCCGACGGCACGCGCGATCCTGCCACGATCGACGCCGACGCACTCGGCGCCCATCTCGACGCGCCCGACATTCCCGATCCCGATCTCATCATCCGCACCAGCGGCGAGCAGCGCCTCTCCAACTTCCTGATGTGGCAGGCCGCCTACAGCGAGCTCGTCTTCGTGCCGGTCCACTGGCCGGATTTCGACAAGGCGGCGCTGGAAAGCGCGGTCGCCGAATTCGCCAGGCGCGAGCGCCGTTTCGGCGGCCTGATTGCGAAATCAGCCTCGTGAGCGAACCCGACGCCGCACCGGCGGGCACGACGCCTGCTTCGAACAATCTGGTGATGCGAGTTCTCGCGGCGCTGGTGCTGGCGCCGATCACGCTGGCGCTTGCCTATGCCGGCGGCTGGCTGTGGGCGCTGCTCGTCACCCTGATCTCGATCGGGCTGTTCACGGAATGGCTGATGGTGGTGGGTGCAAGCTCGACCGCCCTGACCGGGGCAGGGACCATCGTCCTTGCCATGATGGGCTTGTGCGTTGCCGCCGGCGCGCTCAAGACTGCCGTCATTGTCGGCTGCATCGGCGGCGCGATCGTGACGCTGATTGCGCGCGGCAAGTTCATCTGGGCCGCGACCGGATTTGCCTATGCAGCGGCGGCGCTGCTGGCCTCGATCCTGGTGCGGAAGGATCTCGTGCACGGCTTCGCCGCGCTGATGTTCGTGCTGCTCGTGGTCTGGGCGACCGATATCGGCGGCTACTTTGCCGGCCGCGGGATCGGTGGGCCGAAGCTTTGGCCGCGCGTCAGCCCGAAGAAGACCTGGGCCGGCGCGTTCGGCGGCTTTGTGGCGAGCCTTGCGGTTGCGGGCGGCTTCGCCGCTTTCGGCATCGGAAAGGCGGTGCCATTGCTGTTCGTCAGCGCCGTCCTGTCGGTGGTCTCGCAGGCGGGCGACCTGTTCGAATCCGCGGTGAAAAGGCGCTTCGGCGTCAAGGATTCCAGTCACTTAATTCCCGGCCATGGCGGGCTATTGGACCGTCTGGACGGCTTTGTCGCCGCCATCCTGGTGGCATGGATTATCGGCTTTCTCCGCCATGGTGTGCATAGCGCCGGAAGCGGTCTTATGGTTTGGTGACGATATGAGCGCAGTCCCATTGCGTAACAACAGGCTTGCTGCGACCGACATCCGCAGCGTCACGGTCCTCGGCGCCACCGGCTCGATCGGCGACAGCACGATGGATCTGCTGCGCGCTTCGCCCGAGCGCTACCGCGTCGAGGCGCTGACGGCGAACAGCAATGTCGAAGCACTGGCAAAACTCGCCAGGGAATTCTCCGCGCGCTTCGTCGCGATCGCAGACAGCACCAAGCTCGCCGACCTGAAGGCCGCACTCGCGGGCACGAGCACGGAATGCGGCGCCGGCGAAAGCGCGGTGATCGAGGCCGGCGCGCGTCCGGCCGACTGGGTGATGGCCGCCGTCAGCGGAGCAGCCGGGCTGAAGCCGGCTCTCGCCGCGGTCGATCGCGGCGCGCATGTTGCGCTCGCCAACAAGGAATGCCTGGTCTGCGCCGGTGATTTCTTCATGCAGCGCGCGGCGAAGGCGGGCGCCTGCATTCTGCCTGCGGATTCCGAGCACAATGCGCTGTTTCAGGCGCTGGCCTCCGGCAATCGCGACGAGCTGGTCCGCGTCATCATCACGGCATCGGGCGGCCCGTTCCGGACCTGGAAGCCCGCGGACATCGAGCAGGCGACGCTCGAGCAGGCCCTTAAGCATCCGAACTGGAGCATGGGGCAGAAGATCACGATCGATTCCGCCTCGATGATGAACAAGGGCCTCGAGGTGATCGAGGCGTCCTATCTGTTCGCGCTGTCGCCTGACGAGATCGACGTGCTGGTGCACCCGCAGTCGATCATCCACGGCATGGTGGAGTTTTCGGACCGCTCGGTGATGGCCCAGCTCGGCTCGCCCGACATGCGCACCCCGATCGCCCATTGCCTTGGCTGGCCCGACCGGATCAAGGGGCCGGCGGCCAAGCTCGATCTGGCCAAGATCGGCCAGCTCACCTTCGAGGCGCCCGACTTCGAGCGGTTCCCCGGACTTCGCCTGGCGTTCGAGTCGCTCCGGACCGGGAAGGGGGCAACCACTGTCTTCAACGCCGCCAACGAGGTTGCGGTCGCAGCCTTCATCGCCGGCAAGATCCGCTTCGGTGCCATCGCCCGCCTGGTCGAGGCGACGTTGGAGGACTGGGTCCGGGGCGGGAACCAGGGACCCATGACGTCAGCGGATGATGCAATAAACGTTGACCATGTTGCGCGAAATAAAGCTGCCGCCCTGTTGCCTCAAATTGCCTTAAAGGCATCCTAGATGGTTCGGGGCCAGGGCCTTGCGGCGCTGGATGAGGGAATTCGATGATCGACTTTTTTACCCATAGTTTCAATACGTTGAGCCATGGGCTCCTCGGCTACGTCGTTCCCTTCCTGTTCGTCCTGACCATCGTCGTGTTCTTCCATGAGCTCGGCCATTTTCTGGTCGCGCGATGGGCAGGCGTTCGGGTGCTGACCTTCTCGCTCGGCTTCGGACCCGAGCTGGTCGGATTCAACGACCGCCACGGCACGCGCTGGAAGATCTCGGCGATCCCGCTTGGTGGCTACGTGAAGTTCTTCGGTGACGAGAGCGAGGCCTCGACGCCGTCGGCCGCGACGCTGGAAGCCATGACGGCGGAAGAGCGCGCCGGCAGCTTCCATCACAAGAAGGTCGGCCCGCGCGCCGCTATCGTCGCCGCCGGACCGATCGCCAACTTCATCCTCGGCGCCCTGATCTTCGCAGGCATGGCGCTGTATTACGGCAAGCCAAGCACGATCGCGCGCGTGGACGGCGTCGTCGCCGACGGTGCCGCGGCTGCCGCGGGCTTCAAGGTCGGCGACGTCGTCGTGCAGATCGATGGCAAGCCGATCGAGAGCTTTGCCGACATGCAGCGCATCGTTGCGACGAGCGCAGGTTCGGCCCTGGTTTTCCAGGTGAAGCGGGATGGTTCGGTGGTGTCGCTGACGGCGACGCCGGCGCTGCTCGAGCGCAAGGATCCGTTCGGCAATAGTCACAAGGTCGGCGTGCTCGGTGTCGAGCACAAGTCGCAGGCCGGTGAAGTTTCGACCTCGCCGGTCGGGGTCGGCGAGGCGCTCAAGATCGGGGTCGAGCAGGTCTGGTTCATCATCACCAGCACCTTCAAGTTCCTGGGCTCGCTGTTCGTCGGGCAGGGCAATCCGAACGAGGTCAGCGGCGTTCTCGGCATCGCCAAGATGTCGGGGCAGGCGGCCAGTGCCGGGTTCCAGTTCGTGATCAATCTGTGCGCGGTGCTGTCGGTCTCGATCGGCCTTCTGAACCTGTTCCCGATTCCGCTGCTCGATGGCGGTCACCTTCTGTTCTACACGGCCGAGATCGTCCGTGGCCGTCCCCTGTCCGAGCGGACCCAGGAGATGGGGTTCCGAATCGGGCTCGGTCTGGTGCTGATGCTGATGGTCTTTGCGACTTACAACGACATCCTGCGGATGGCCGCTTCCTGATCGGGGCTTTTTTGTGGCGTTGCTGTTAGGCAACGTCTTGGAATGAAATTGAAATTACCCTGTCAGCTGCCGTTTGCGATGTCGGGGAAATTGGCTACAAGCGGCTAGAACTTGGGGAATCTCCCAGACCGGCTTTGGGGTTGGGTCTGGTAAGTTGATAAGGGCGCGTTGCGCATGAAGTTTGGACTGCGACTCCGGGGGGGCTTGCTCGCAACCCTGATCATGTTCGGCGCGCCGGTGGTTGCCCCGGTTGGGGCTGTTTTGGTGTCTTCGTCTGCGCTCGCTCAGACCGTGCAGTCGATTTCCGTCGAAGGAAATCGCCGCGTCGAGGTGGAGACGATTCGGTCCTATTTCAAGCCTGGCCCCGGCGGGCGCCTCGATCAGGGCGCCATCGATGACGGCCTCAAGGCCCTGATCGAGACCGGCCTGTTCCAGGACGTGAAGATCAATCGCGGCCCGGGCGGCCAGCTGATCGTCTCGGTTGTGGAAAACCCGGTGATCGGGCGCATCGCGTTCGAGGGCAACAAGAAGATCAAGGACGAGCAGCTCACCGCCGAAGTGCAGTCCAAGGCGCGCGGCACCTTCTCCCGCGCCATGGTGCAGTCGGACACGCTGCGGATCGCCGAAATCTATCGCCGTTCCGGCCGCTATGACGTGACCGTCACGCCGGAGATCATCGAGCAGCCGAACAACCGCGTCGATCTCGTCTTCACGATCAACGAAGGTGCCAAGACCGGTGTCAAGTCGATCGAGTTCGTCGGCAACAACGCGTTCTCCTCCTACCGCCTGCGCGACGTCATCAAGACACGCGAGACCAATCTGCTGAGCTTCCTCGGCAGCGGCGACGTGTACGACCCCGATCGCGTCGAGGCCGACCGCGACCTGATTCGCCGCTTCTACCTGAAGAACGGCTTCGCCGACGTCCAGGTCGTGGCCGCGCTCACCGAATACGATCCGGAGAAGAAGGGCTTCAACGTCACCTTCAAGATCGAGGAAGGCCAGCAATATCGCGTCGGCACCGTCGATTTCCGCACCAGCATCCCGAACTTCGACCCAACCACCTTGCGCTCCTTCTCGCGCGTCAATGTCGGTTCGCTCTACAACGTCGAATCGGTCGAGAAGTCGGTCGAGGACATGCAGATCGAAGCCTCGCGCCGCGGCTTTGCCTTCGCGGTGGTACGTCCGGCCGGCGATCGCAATTTCGATGCGCATACCGTCGCCGTTGTGTTCAACATCGACGAGGGGCCGCGCACCTACATCGAGCGCATCAACATCCGCGGCAACACCCGCACCCGCGACTACGTGATCCGCCGCGAGTTCGACATCTCGGAGGGCGATGCCTACAACCGTGCGCTGGTCGACCGCGCCGAGCGCCGCCTGAAGAACCTCGACTACTTCAAGACCGTGAAGATCACGACGGAGCCGGGTTCATCCAGCGACCGCGTGGTCCTGATCGTCGATCTCGAAGAGAAGTCGACCGGCGACTTCTCGGTCTCGGGCGGTTACTCCACCACGGACGGTGCGCTGGCCGAAGTCTCGGTCTCCGAGCGTAACCTGCTCGGCCGCGGCCTGTTCGCCAAGGCGTCGGTCACCTACGGCCAGTATGCGCGCGGCTATTCGCTCTCGTTCGTCGAGCCGTACCTGTTCGACTATCGTATCGCGCTGGGCCTCGACCTCTATCAGCGCCAGCAGCTGTCGAACAGCTACATCTCCTACGGCACCAAGACGCTCGGCTTCTCGCCGCGTCTCGGCTTCTCCTTGCGTGAAGATCTGTCGCTGCAGCTGCGCTACTCGATCTACCGGCAGGAAATCACGCTGCCGTCCTATCTGGCGAACTGTAACAACATCCCGACATCGGGCGCGTTCAATCCGAGCCCGGCCTACGCTGCCGTCAACGGTATTGATCTGACCTCGACCAACGGCCTCGGCTGCTACAGCGACGGCGAGGCTTCGCTGCCGGTGCGCAAGGAGCTTGCGAACGGCAAGACGCTGACCTCGGCGCTCGGCTACACGCTGACCTACAACACGCTCGACAACAACAAGAACCCGACCGACGGTCTGCTCGTCGACTTCAGGCAGGACTTCGCCGGTGTCGGCGGCGACGTCTCCTACCTGAAGACCGCCCTGGACGCGAAGTACTACCAGTCGCTGGTGTCTGATCTCGTCGGCCTCGTCCACCTCCAGGGCGGTGTTCTGAACAAGGTCGGCAGTAAGGACCTGCGTATGCTGGATCACTTCCAGATGGGCCCGAACCTCGTCCGCGGCTTCGCACCGAACGGCATCGGCCCGCGCGACATCAACCCGTATGACACGCAGGACGCGCTCGGCGGCACCAAGTACTGGGGCGCTTCGCTCGAATTGCAGATGCCGTTCTGGTTCCTGCCGAAGGAAGTTGGTCTGAAGGGCGCGGTCTACGCTGACGCCGGCGGTCTGTACGACTATAAGGGCCCGACGACCTGGGCGCTGACAGGCGAAACCACGACGACCCAGAACTCGAACTGCACCGCGTCGACGATCAATCCAAACACTCCAGGAACCTGTACCGGCCTGGTCTACGATGACAGCAAGGTCATCCGGTCGTCGGTCGGTGTCGGCTTGATCTGGGCCTCGCCGTTCGGGCCGCTGCGCTTCGACTACGCAGTGCCGCTCACCAAGGGCAAGTATGACCGTACGCAGGAATTCCGGTTCGGCGGCGGCACCTCGTTCTAATTCGATCGGCAGGGCGTGACCGGCCGCTTGGGAATTCCTCCGGGAATTGCTGGGGGCCGGCCGCCAAAAAGATCGTGCTCAATCCGTGAGATTAGGCATGATGCGGCCTGACCGCTTCATGCCGAAGCCGGACCGCGACGGGGTGGAATGGCACAGCCGACCTTCTTCAAGAAACCGCCTGCTACGGCGCTGGCCGATATCGCCACGCTGACCAAGGCGCAACTGGTCGATCCCAGCAGGGGCGGTCATGTCATCACGGGTCTCGCTTCGCTGGACGAAGCCGGCCCGATGCATCTGGCGTTCTTCGACAACCTCAAATACGCCGATGAGCTGAAGGCGACCAAGGCTGGTGCCTGCCTGGTGAGCCCGCGATTCGAGGCGCAGGTGCCCGCGCATACGGCCGTGCTGCGGGTGGCGCAGCCGTTCCGGGCCTTCGTCAGGATCGCCCGGGAATGGCACGCGGACGCATTGCGCCCGCAGTCCTGGTTCGGCAATGACGGCATTGCGGCATCGGCCATCATCGACCCGTCGGCAAGGCTGGAGAACGACGTCATCGTCGAGCCGCTGACCGTCATCGGTCCTGATGTGGAGATCGGCAGCGGCACCGTGATCGGGGCAGGCGTCGTCCTCGGGCCGGGCGTCAAGATCGGCCGCGACTGCAATGTCGGCGCACGCACGGCCATCCAATGCGCGCTGATCGGCAACAATGTGCTGATCCACCCCGGCTGCTCGATCGGCCAGGACGGCTACGGCTTCATCTTCTTCGGCCCTGAGGGCCATTTGAAGGTGCCGCAGACCGGTCGTGTGCTGATCCAGAACAATGTGGAAGTCGGTGCCGGCACCACCATCGATCGCGGCTCCCTGCGCGACACCGTGATCGGGGAGGGCACCAAAATCGACAATCAGGTCCAGATCGGCCACAATGTGACGATCGGCCGTAATTGCCTGCTGGCGGCCCAGATCGGGCTCGCGGGCAGCCTGACCATCGGCGACAACGTGGCGCTGGGAGCGAAGGTTGGTATCAACAATCACCTCAAGATCGGCGATGGGGCCCAGGTGACCGCCATGAGCGCGGTCAAGGACGACATCCCGCCGGGGGGGCGTTGGGGCGGGCATTTCGCCAAGCCGACCAAACAATGGTTCAAGGAGATCATCGCGGTGGAGCGTCTGGTACGCGACAGCAAGACCGATCCGAAGGATGAGGGACGGGAATGACGGAGGAATCACCGATCAAGTTTGCGCTGGTGGACATCAATGCGATCCTCCAGACCCTGCCGCACCGTTTTCCGATGCTGCTGATCGACCGGGTGATCAACATCCGCGCTGATTACAGCGGCACCGGCATCAAGAACGTCACCTTCAACGAACCGGCTTTCCAGGGGCATTTCCCCGAGCGTCCGGTCTATCCCGGCGTCATGATGATCGAGGCAATGGCGCAGACCGCAGGCGTGATCGGCATCAAGTCGGTCGAGGGCACCGAGAAGCCGCGGGCGGTGTATTTTCTCACCATCGACAAGTGCAAGTTCCGCAAGCCGGTGCTGCCAGGCGATACCATCGAGTATCACATGCGCTCGCTCGGCCGCCGCAAGGCGATGTGGTGGTTTCACGGTGACGCCAAGGTCAACGGTCAGGTCGTCGCCGAGGCCGATGTCGGAGCCATGCTGACGGACTGAGGGCGCGAATGGCGAACGGGGAACGGCGAAGACGGCCTTCCATTCGCCACTCGTATTCGCCACTCGCCTCCCGAAACACGCCGAGATCATACGTCACTGGACAGATCGGGCGCAGTCACGCTAACAGGCGGAAAGCCGAGCAAGTTCAACACATAGTCAGACCTTGTTGATAAGTAAGATCGCTTGATGAGTAAGATCGACCCCACCGCGCGGGTGGAAGACGGCGCCGTGATCGGCGAGGGCACCGAGATCGGGCCCTTTTGCATCATCGGTCGCAACGCCCGGATCGGGGCCAATTGCAAGCTGCTCGGACAGGTCACCGTTATCGGCCACACCACGCTCGGCGACGGCTGCGTGATCTCGCCCTTCGCGGTGCTCGGCGGCGCGCCGCAGGATCTCAGCTACAAGGGCGAGCCGACCACGCTCGAGATCGGTTCCGGCAACGTCATCCGCGAGGGTTCGACGATGAATGTCGGCACCGTCAAGGGCGGTGGCAAGACGCGCGTCGGCAACGACGGCTACTTCATGAACAACAGCCATGTCGGCCACGATTGCGTGGTCGGCAACAACGCGATCTTCGCGACCTCGGCGACGCTCGGCGGCCATTGCGAGATCGGCGATGCCGTCTATATCGGCGGGTTGTCCGCGGTGCATCAGTTCACCCGCATCGGCTCCTATGTGATGGTCGGCGGCCTCTCGGGGGTGCGCGACGACATCATCCCGTATGGGCTCGCCAACGGCCAGTATGCGGTGTTGGAGAGCCTCAATTTGATCGGCATGAAGCGGCGCAAGTTCACCAAGCAGCGGCTTGCCACGGTGCGTGCGTTCTACCAAAAACTCTTCCACGGCCCCGGCACGTTCGCCGAGCGTCTGGAGGCGGTGCAGCCGCTTGCAAGCGAAGATCCCGCGATTGCCGAGATCCTCGGCTTCATCGGCAAGGGCAAGCGTCCACTCTGCCTTCCGACCATCGAGAAGTGATCCTGGCATGGCCGCGGACATGACATCGGCGGCATCAGGGATTTCATCGCCGGTCGGCGTTGTCGCCGGCGGCGGCGCCATGCCGTTCGCGGTCGCCGACTCGCTCGCCGCGCGCGGCATCACGCCGGTGCTGTTTCCATTGCGCGGCGCCTGCGATCCAGTGCAGGTCGAGAAATTCCGCCATCGCTGGATCTCGGTCGGCCAGCTTGGCCGCGCCATGCGGCTGTTCCGCGAGGAGGGGTGCCGCGACCTGATCTTCATCGGCACCTTGGTGCGGCCCTCGCTCACCGAGATTCGCTTCGACATCAAGACGCTGCGATTGCTCGGCAACGTCATCCGTGCGTTCCGCGGCGGCGACGATCATCTGTTGTCAGGCGTCGGGCGGATCCTCGAGCAGGACGGCTTTCGCATGGTCGGCATCAAGGACGTCGCGCCCGACCTCCTGATGCCCGAGGGGTGCATCACCCGAGCCTGGCCGGCGGACAACGCCAAGGGCGACATCGAGCGCGGGCGCGCGGTGCTCACCGCGCTCGGGCCGTTCGATATCGGGCAGGCTGCGGTCGTGATCGACGGCCATGTGGTGGCGGTCGAGGATATCGAGGGCACCGATGCGCTGCTGGCGCGCGTGGCGCGGTTGCGCGAAGAGGGCCGTATCCGCGCGGCCGCAGGGCGCGGCGTGCTGGTGAAGGCGCCGAAAAGCGGCCAGGACCTGCGCTTCGACCTGCCGACGATCGGCCCGCGTACGATCGAGGGCGTCGCCAGGGCCGGCCTTGCCGGTGTCGCCGTGATCGCCGGCAACACCATCGCTGCCGAGCCGCAGGCGATGATCGCGCTTGCCGACGCCAAATATCTTTTCGTTGTTGGTCTGCCTAAGTGATGCAGGTTCGTGATCCCATCAGGAAGATCTTTCTGATCGCGACGGAGGAATCCGGCGACCGGCTGGGCTCGGCGCTGATGAAGGTGCTGCGCCAGCGGCTTGGCGATGGCGTTCAGTTCGAAGGCGTCGGCGGCCTGACCATGGCGCGCGAGGGGCTCGAGACACTATTTCCGATCGAGGAGCTCTCCATCGTCGGCCTTGCCGCGGTGGTGCAGCAGCTGCCGAAGATCCTGCGGCTGATCCGCGAAACAGCAGATGCCGTGACCGATGCCGCGCCCGATGCGCTCGTCATCATCGACAGTCCTGATTTCACCCATCGGGTCGCCCGCCGTGTGCGCGCGAAGAATCCGGCAATCCCTATCATCGACTATGTCTCGCCCTCGGTGTGGGCCTGGCGGCCGGGCCGCGCGCGCGCCATGCTCGGCTATGTCGATCATGTGCTCGGCCTCTTGCCGTTCGAGCCGGAGGAATATCGCAAGCTGGGCGGGCCGCCCTGCAGCTATGTCGGCCATCCCCTGACCGAGCAGCTGTCGTCGCTGCGGCCGGATGCCGACGAGCAACGGCGCCGCGATGGCGAGCCGCCGGTGCTGCTGGTTTTGCCGGGCAGCCGCCGCAGCGAGATCCGGCATCATCTCGACGTGTTCGGCGCGGCCATCGGCCGGTTGCAATCCAGCGGCACCAAATTCGAATTGATGCTGCCGACCATGCCGCATCTCGAAGCCACCATTCGCGCAGGCGTCACAAACTGGCCCGTCAAACCCAGAATCGCGGTCGGTGAAACCGAAAAGCGCGCCGCGTTCCGGATCGCGCGCGCGGCCCTGGCAAAGTCCGGCACGGTGACGCTGGAGCTGGCCCTGTCAGGCATCCCAATGGTGACGGCTTATCGCGTCGGTGCGATGGAGGCCTTCATCCTGCGCCGCGCGATCCAGGTGTCTTCGGTGATCCTCGCCAATCTCGTGATCGGCAAGGATGTGGTCCCCGAATTCCTGCAGGAAGACTGCACACCGGAGAAGCTCGCCGCAGCTCTCTCCGAGGTGCTGACCGACACCCCGATGCGCCGCCGGCAGCTCGAAGCCTTCGCACAGCTCGACACCATCATGTCGACCGGCAACAAACCGCCAAGCGTGCTCGCCGCCGACATCGTGCTCGCGACGATGCGGAAGGGACGGTAGACGACGGTCTCGCAGGTCTCGTAGGGTGGGTTAGCGTCAGCGTAACCCACCTCTTTAGTTTCCGCGGTGGCAGAAGTGGTAAGTTACGCCGCGCAGATGCGCTTCGCGCAGCTGCACAGCTAACCCACCCTACGACACTACGACACTTCCCGTGCCGTTAGGCCAGTCCGCCATCGACCCGGAAGCACTGGCAGCTGATGCGCTGGCTCGCGTCCGACGCGAGATACAGCGCCATATTGGCGATATCGTCGGGCGTCACGGCATCGGGGACGGCCTGGCGCGCGCGCATCTCGGCGATCTGCCGCTCATCCGGATACCACAGCTTGCGCTGCCGTTCGGTGATCACCATCCCCGGCGCGATGGCGTTGACGCGGATGCGGTCCGGACCGAACTTGCGGCCGAGCGAATTGGTGAAACCGACAATCGCCGCCTTGGCCGCGGCGTAGACCGGCAGCCCCGGTGCGCCGCGCATCCAGGCGATCGAGGACATGTTGATGATCGAGCCGCCGCCGCGCGCCTGCATCTGCGGCACCACGGCTTGCGCGGCAAAGAAGACATGCTTGAAATTGACGCCCATCATCCAATCGAACTCCGACGGCGTCACATCTGATAACACCTGGCGCTGGTCGTTGGCGGCGTTGTTGACAAGGACCGCAGCATCGCCAAGCGATGCCTGGATCTTCGCCAGCGCGGTGCGCAGCGCGTCGATATCGAGGAGATCGCAGGGCACGAACTGCGGTACCGTGCCGGAGGTCTTGGCCACTTCCTGCGCCAGCGCTTCGCCCGCCTGCGTGTCGATGTCGAGGAAGGCGACTCGGGACCCCTGGGCGGCGAATGCGCGCGTAAAGGCGGCACCAATGCCGCTGGCGCCTCCGGTAATCACCACCACGCGATTGGCGAGGTCGGCATAGGTCGTCTGGGTCATGCGATCAGTCGCTCCGTCTCAGGGTCGAACAGGCAAATGCGCCTGATATCGAGGGCAAAGGAAAAGGTCGCGCCCGGCGCCGGGCGGATGTCCGGCGAGATGCGCGCCTGCGCAGGCTCGCCGCCAAGCCGCAGCAGGACGATGGTCTCCGCGCCGGTTGGCTCGACCAGCTCGACCGGTGCGGTGACGATGACGGGCGGGCCCGCGGCACCTGAGAACACGCGATCGCCTTCGGCGACGCATTCGGGCCTGATCCCGAGCACCACCTCGCGGCCGATATAGGAGGCGGCGGCCTCATAGCCCTGCAGGTGGAGACGGACCTCGTCCGGCCGCCCGGCGCCGATCACGGCCACCGCGCCGCCGCCGTCGGCCTCGAGCCGGGCCGGCATCGTGTTCATCGGCGGCGAGCCCATGAAGCGGGCGACGAAGAGGTTGGCGGGATAGCGGTAGACGGTGTCGGGGTCGGCGAATTGCTGCACCACGCCGCGATGCATCACGGCAATGCGGGTCGCCATCGTCATCGCCTCGATCTGGTCGTGGGTGACATAGACGATGGTGGCGCCGATGCGCTGGTGCAGCCGCTTGATCTCCATGCGCATCTCGACGCGCAGCTTGGCGTCGAGATTGGAGAGCGGCTCGTCGAACAGGAAGAGCAGGGGGTCGCGCACCAGGGCACGTCCCATCGCTACGCGCTGGCGCTGTCCGCCTGACAGTTGCGACGGTTTGCGGCCGAGCAGCGGCTCGATCTGGAGCAGCCTTGCGACGTTCGCCAGCGCCTTCTCCTGCTCGGCCTTGGCAACGCCGCGGCATTCCATGCCGAAGGTGATGTTCTGGCGCACCGTCATCGAGGGATAGAGCGCATAGGACTGGAACACCATGGCGATGTCGCGGTCCTTGGGCGGGACGTCATTGACAATCCGGCCTCCGATCTCGATCGTGCCGTCGCTGGCGCGATCGAGCCCGGCGACGATGTTGAGCAGCGTGGACTTGCCGCAGCCGGACGGCCCAACCAGCACGGTGAACTCGCCGCTCTCGATGTCGAGGTCGATGCCCTTCAGCACCTCGAGATTGGCGTAGCGCTTGGACAGGGCGCGAATGCTCAGTGCTGCCATGACACATCCATCATTTCACGGCCCCGGCAGTGAGGCCGCGTACAAAATATCTGCCGCCGAACAGATAGATCAGCAAAGTCGGCAGCGCTGCGATGATCACCGCGGCGCTCTGCACACCTTGCTTGGGGATATCTGCAACTGGTGTAGACAGTGCGATGAGCGCGGCCGTCACGGGCTGCTGCTGGCCGGTCGTGAAGGTCACGCCATAGAGGAATTCATTCCAGATATGGGTGAACTGCCAGATCACGGTGACGATCAGGATGGGGGCCGAGAGCGGCAGGATGATACGCCAGAAGATGCGGAAGAAGCCGGCGCCATCGATGCGTGCGGCCCGGATCAGCTCGTGCGGAATGGCGATGTAGTAGTTGCGGCAGAACAGCACTGTGAAGGAGAGACCCTGGATGGTGTGGATCAGCACGAGACCCGACAGCGTGTTGATGAGCCCGATGTCCCGCAGCACGATGGTCCAGGGCAACAGGCGCATCTGCTGGGGCAGGAACAGGCCAAGGGTGACGATGCCGTAGATCCAAACGTCGCCGCGAAAGCGCCAGAGCGACACGGCGTAACCGGCGACAGCACCGAGCAGGGTCGAGAAGATCGTTGCCGGGATCGTGACGAGCGCCGAGTTCAGCATGTATGGCCGGATGCCGGCGCAGGTCTCGGCGACGCAAAAGCCGCTCCAGGCCAGGGCATAATTGCCAAAGGCCCAGTGTTGCGGCCAGCCGATCATCGAGCTCTGCGCGATCTCCTCATTGGTCCGGAGCGAGTTCAGGATGACGACGACCAGCGGCGCAAGGTAGGCGGCCGCGAACAAGGTCACGATCAGATAGATCAGAGCCCGGCTTGGGGTGAAGCTTCGGTCACGCATGGGCTGCCCGCCGTTGCCGGACATAGCGCCAGGCCGCATAGGGCAGCAGCACCGCAAGAAGGATGAGCAACATCAGCACCGCCGCCGCCGCGCCCCGACCGAGCTGGCTGCGCTGGAACATCAAATCATAGACAACGAGCGCCGGCAGCTGGGTCGCGATTCCTGGCCCGCCATTGGTGAGTGCGCGGACGAGGTCGAAGGCCGAGATCGCAAACTGCAACTGGACAACCACGACCGTGACGGTGATCGGCCAAAGCGTCGGCAGAATGACGCGCCAATAGGTTCTGACAGGCCCGGCACCGTCGATCTGTGCCGCCTTGATGATATCGGAATCGACGGAGCGAAGGCCGGCCAGGAAGAGGGCCATGGCAAAGCCCGAGGATTGCCAGATCGCGGCGATGACAATGGTCCAGATCGCCATGTCGCGGTTGACCAGCCAGTCGAAGTGGAAGGAGGTCCAGCCGAGATCATGGGCGAGCTTCTCGATGCCGATGCCGGGATTGAGCAGCCAGCTCCACACCGTGCCTGTCACCACGAAGGACACGGCCAGGGGATACAGGAAGATGGTCCGCAGCACGTTCTCGCCGCGAATGCGCTGATCGAGCAGGATCGCGAGCAGCAGGCCGGTCGTCAAACTGAGCAGCACGAAAGCGATGCCGAACAGCAGCAGATTGTCGAAGGCAATCTGCCAGTTTCGCGACGCCAGGACCGAATTGTAGTTGCGCAAACCGACCCAGCCCGTCACGGGAACGAGGGTGGAGGGCGTGAACGAAATCCAGATGGTCCAGATCGAAAACGAGATGAGGTGCGCTGCTGATAACAGCAGCGGCACCCAGATCATCAGAAATTCGGGCAGCCGGCGTACCATCTCGGAGGTTGCCGACCGGCCCGGCCGTGTTGCTGTCGAGACGAGTTCGGTCAACGTGCGCCCTCGACGGCGTCGGCGAGGCGGCTGACCGCCTCCTCCGGCTTGATCGTCTTGTTCTTCACATATTCGGTGATGACGTCGATCATCGCGGCGGTCAGGCCGTTTTCCTGGGCCATGTTATGGGCGAGGCTGAGGACGGCCTGATTGTTGCCCATGGCATTCTTCAGTGCGGCCGCGGTTGTCCGTTGACCCTCCGACCAGCCCTCGCCGGACAGGTCGACATCGGTGCGCACCGGTATCGATCCCGTGATTTGCGAATACATGGTCTGGATCGCCGGGTCCATCACGAGCTGTGCCATCAACATCTGGCCGGCCTGCAGATCAGCCTCCTTGCGCTGCCAGAAGATGAAGGCATCGGCATTCAACAGGAAGACAGGCTTGCCGTTGTCACTGGGGCCGGGAGTGATGACGTAGTCGTCGAACTTGAAGCCGGCGTTCTTCAATACGCCCTGCGCCCAGCCGCCCATGATCAGCATGCCCATGTCGCCGTCGACGAAGCGCTTCAGATTGGTGGCATAGGGCTGGACGCCGACATTGGGATCACACCATTCGGAGATCTTGCGCGTCTGCGCGAAGGCTGCCTTCATCTCGGGGCCCTCCAGCGCCTTCTTGTCGAGATTCATGCAGGCGGCGCGGTAGGCCGTCGGGCTGATGCCGGCGAGCGACGCCTCGAATTTCTGCCCGTCGTCGGCGCGGGTGCCGCCGTTGGCGAGGGGGTAGGCCATTCCGGCCGACTTCATTTTCTCGGCAAGGTCGTTGAAGTCAGCCCAGGTGACGGGGACCTTGTCAGCCTTGGCCTTGTCCATTCCGCGCTTGGAGAGAAACAGCATGTTCGTGCTGTAAATCTGTAGCGGCAGCGCAATCCACTTTCCGGCCGGCTTGTGCAGCTTTGCAAGATCCGGCGCGACGACCTTCTCGTAGCCGGCAGAAGCGACCACGGCGTCGAGATCGACGGTCGGCGCAATCTTCGACCAGGCGGCAATCTCGGGGCCCTTGAGCTGCGAGCAGGCCGGCGGGTCGCCAGCGATGATCTGCGCACGCAGCTTGTTCATCATGTCCGTGGTGAAGCCGGGGACAGGCGAATGCTGCCAGACGCCGCCTTTCTCCTCGAATTTCTTGCCGAGCGCGGTGATGGCGGCACCATCGCTGCCTGCGGACCATTGCGAGATGGCGGTGAGGCGCGGCTTGACCGCGCCTTGCGCGCGGGCAAAGGCCGGCAGCGCCAGCGCAGCAGCAGATCCAGCGAGCAGACGGCGCCTTGTTGTTGTGATCGGCATGGCTAGTTCCTCCCGGGTGTGAAGTGTTGCGCCGTTCTGGCGCTGATGTTGGCGTGCGCGAGCCGCACGCGGCTTTCAGTCATGTCAGGCGGCCTCCGTCGATGCGGCGGGCATGCCGCCGGATCTCGCCAGGCAGAAGGCGGCGAAGGCGAGGGCGGCCTGCGGGTCCTTGCCGGTCGAGGGTGGCACGAAGGCGAGCGACACCTGCGCCAGCTTCCGGCCGCCGAGCAGGCAGGAATCGATGCCGTCGCTCACGGCTTTTCGATCCTCTTCCGCAAGAAGCGATGGCCAGCCGCTGACGACAACGCCGCGACATGGTTTGACGTTCAACGTGTTGCCGATGGCGAGGCCAAGACGAAACAACCGCTGGCGCAATTCCTGGCGCAGCCGCGCCGTGAGCGGAAACGTTGTCGCCCAGTCAGTGCCGAGCTGCAGCAATTCTGCTTCGGTCATGCGCAGCAGCTTGGCCAGCGCTGGCAACGACGTGTAGGCTTCGACGCAGCCTTGATGTCCGCAGCGACAACGGGGCCCGTCGGTTCCGAACACCATGTGGCCGAGCTCGACCGGCTCGAGTGCGTCGTCCTCGATCGGATCATCGATCCAGGCGCCCGCGACACCCTGGCCGACAAAGACGAACAAATGCGCGTCGGTGAACGGATAGTTCTCGTTGCGGCAGCGGTGAAAGGTGGCGTGCGCCACCACCGAATTGGTGAAGGCAACAGGCACGCCCGCGAACATCTCGACGAGCATGTCGCCGATACCTGCGACATCGCAGGGAATGATCGGATTGCCAAATTCACTCAGACGGCCGAGGCCTGGAACGGTCACGCCAATTTGTGCGAGCCTGATCCGGCGGCGGCGTGTCCGGTCGCGCAGCAAGTTCAGAGCGTCGCCGAATACCCGGCTGACTGTTTCGACGGTCGGCTTCCGCGGCAGCGGCACACGTTCGATGTCATGCAGCTCGCCGGCCAAACCACCAACACCGACGCTGAGCCATTCTCCGGTGAGCTCGAGGGCGCCAAGCGCCACCGTGGGATCGAGCGAGACGAGACCCGTCGGGCCGCCGACATAGGGGGCAGGGCGCCTGACTTCTTCGATCAGGCCTTCGGCCTTCAGGTCGAACAGGATGCGCGACAGGCTTGCTTCGGACAAGCGCACGGCTTTCGCCAGCGGCGGCCGGAACGAACCGCCGGACTGAAGCAAGTGAGTCAAAATGGCAGCGCGCGTCTGCCGCCGACTTCTCGGCTGCTCCGGCATTTCCATCCCTGTCGTCATTCTTACTTAGTGTAAGAATTTGCGCGCGGAGCGTTTCGACTGTCAAGCGCTCGTCGGTGTGATGCGCCGACTTGTTGTTGTGCGGGGCAGCACGGACCGGGAAAGGTTCGTAGTTTCGTAGGGTGGGCAAAGCGAAGGGTGCCCACCGCCTCTCGCGATGCGGACATAAGCCGTGGGCACGCTGCGCTTTGCCCACCCTACGGCACTACGGCACCTGCGCAAAACGAAAACGGCGCCATCTTGCGATGGCGCCGCTTCGAAACCCGTATCGGCTGAGACTTACTTCCGATCGTTGATCGCGACGTAGTCGCGGCGGGTGACGCCGGTGTAGAGCTGGCGCGGGCGGCCGATCTTCTGCTGCGGATCCTCGATCATCTCGCTCCACTGGCTGATCCAGCCGACGGTGCGGGCGACCGCGAACAGCACGGTGAACATCGAGACCGGGAAGCCCATCGCCTTCAGCGTGATGCCCGAATAGAAGTCGACGTTCGGGTAGAGCTTGCGGTCGATGAAGTACTGGTCGCTGAGCGCGATCTTCTCGAGCTCCATCGCCACCTTCAGCATCGGATCGTCGCCATGCCCGGTCTCCTTGAGCACGGCGTGACACATCTTCTGCATGATCTTGGCGCGCGGATCGTAATTCTTGTAGACGCGGTGACCGAAGCCCATCAGGCGGACTTCGGAGTTCTTGTCCTTCACCTTGGCGATGAACTCGGGGATCTTGTCCACGGTGCCGATCTCGGCGAGCATCGCCAGCGCGGCTTCGTTGGCGCCGCCATGTGCCGGGCCCCAGAGGCAGGCGATGCCGGCGGCGATGCAGGCGAACGGGTTGGCGCCGGAGGAGCCGGCGATGCGCACCGTCGAGGTCGAAGCGTTCTGCTCGTGGTCGGCGTGCAGGATGAAGATCTTGTCCAGCGCGTCAGCCAGCACCGGGTTGATCTTGTACTCCTCGCAAGGCACGGCGAAGCACATGTGCAGGAAGTTTTCGGCGAACTTCAGCGAGTTCTTCGGGTACATGAAGGGCTGGCCGATCGTGTACTTGTAGGCCATCGCCGCCAGCGTCGGGATCTTCGCGATCATGCGCATGGAGGCGATCATGCGCTGCTTGGGATCGTTGATGTCGGTCGAGTCGTGATAGAACGCGGCCAGCGCGCCGACCGAGGCCACCATGACCGCCATCGGATGGGCGTCGCGGCGGAAGCCCTGGAAGAAGCGGGCCATCTGCTCGTGCACCATCGTGTGATGGATCACGCGGTCGTCGAAATCCTTCTTCTGCGCGGCGGTCGGCAGCTCTCCGTAGAGCAGCAAATAGCAGGTCTCGAGGAAGTCGCCGTGCTCGGCGAGCTGCTCGATCGGATAGCCGCGGTATTCCAGCACGCCCGCGTCACCGTCGATATAGGTGATCTTGGACTGGCAGCTCGCGGTCGAGGTGAAGCCGGGGTCGTAGGTGAACAGGCCGGACTGGCCGTACAGCTTGCCGATATCGATGACATCAGGTCCGACGCTGCCGCTGTGAATCGGGAGATCGTAGTTCTTGTTTCCGACCGTCAGCGTGGCGGTCTTATTGCTCGATTTTGCGTCCATCAGAGGTCCCCGATGTAAGGTGAAACGGGCCGGACCCGGAAGGCCCCGAAGACGTGGTGGGGCAGGCCGGATATTCCAGAAGGTACGGCCAAGATGGGTATATTATTGCTGTGTGCGCTGCAAGATGGCGCCACGCAAGGTGGACTTACGTCGTAGCCTATTCCTTGGCCTGGTCTGCAAGCCGGGCGAGGCTTTCCTGGCGTCCCAGCACGTCCAAAACCTCAAAAATACCCGGCGAGGTGGTGCGGCCGGTCAGCGCCGCCCGCAAAGGCTGGGCGACCGCGCCGAGCTTGAGACTATTTTCCTCGGCAAAGGCGCGCAGCGCGGCCTCGGTGGTAGCGCCGCTCCAGGTCTCGACTTTCTCCAGCGCGGAATGAAGCTGGCCGATCAGCTTGCGGTTGTCGGCCGTCAGCAGGGCCGCCGCCTTCGGGTCGAGCTGCAGCGGCCGGTCGGCGAAGATGAAATAGGCGCCGTCGATCAGCTCGAGCAGCGTCTTGGCGCGCTCCTTCAGGGACGGCATGGCCTTGAGCAGCTGGGCGCGCGTGGTGTCGTTTAACTTGGCTTTGATCTCGTCGCGCGCGGGCACGACGTGGTCGAGCACGTCCTCGAACATCTTCACGAGTGATTGATCGTCGGCGTGGCGGATGTAGTGGCCGTTGAGGTTCTCCAGCTTGGCGAAGTCGAAGCGGGCGGCGGCGCGGCCGACATTGGCGAGGTCGAACGCCGCGATCATCTCCTCGGTCGAGAAAATCTCCTGGTCGCCATGGCTCCAGCCGAGACGGACGAGGTAATTGCGCAGCGCGGCCGGGAGGTATCCCATGGCGCGGTAGGCATCGACGCCGAGCGCGCCGTGGCGCTTGGAGAGTTTTGACCCGTCCGGACCGTGGATCAGCGGGATGTGGGACATGTTCGGCAACGCCCAGCCCATCGCATCGTAGATCTGCTTCTGGCGGGCGGCGTTGATGAGGTGGTCGTCACCGCGGATGACGTGGGTGACGCCCATGTCGTGGTCGTCCACGACCACCGCCAGCATGTAGGTCGGGTTGCCATCACCGCGCAGCAGGACGAGGTCGTCGAGGTTCTCATTCTGCCAGACCACGCGGCCCTGGACCTGGTCCTCGATCACGGTCTCGCCGGTCTGCGGCGCGCGCAGACGGATGGTCGGCTTGACGTCAGCAGGCGCGGTGGCCGGATCGCGATCGCGCCACATGCCATCATAGAGGCGGGTGCGCCCTTCCGCGCGCGCCTTCTCGCGCATGGCGGCGAGCTCCTCGGCGGTGGCGTAGCAGCGATAAGCCTTGCCGTCGGCGAGCAGCTGCTCGGCGACTTCGCGATGGCGGGCGGCGCGGCTGAACTGATAGATGACGTCGCCATCCCAGCCGAGCTCCAGCCATTTCAGCCCGTCCAGAATGGCGCCGATCGCGGCCTCGGTGGAGCGCTCCCGGTCGGTGTCCTCGATCCGCAGCAGCATCTTGCCGCCGTGCTTCTTTGCATAGAGCCAGTTGAACAGCGCCGTGCGGGCGCCCCCGATATGGAGGAAGCCGGTCGGGGAGGGAGCAAAGCGGGTGACGATGGGATCAGTCATTCGTGGCAGGGCCTATGCATGGGAGGCGGTGGTATATAACAGGACCGGAGCATAACTAAAGCCCGCCAGCGGACGTCATAAGGCCTTGGCTCAGCCAAGCGAATTTGGCAGAAGGACCGCTGATTTCCCTACAGGATTTTTCGTAATGACAGAACCGGTGGCGACTGAGGTTGGGCGCGATTTCATTCGTGACATCATCCAGGCCGACCTCGATCAGGCCAAGTACAAGGAGATCGTGACCCGGTTCCCGCCGGAGCCGAACGGTTACCTGCATATCGGCCACGCCAAGTCGATCGCGCTCAATTTCGGCATCGCCCAGGAGTTTCCGGGCCGCTGCCATCTGCGCTTCGACGACACCAACCCGGTCAAGGAAGAGCAGGAATATATCGATTCCATCCAGGCCGACGTGCACTGGCTCGGCTACGACTGGGGCAAGAACCTGTTCTACGCCTCGGATTATTTCGACCGCCTGTATGAATGGGCGGAGAAGCTGATCCGCGACGGGCTCGCCTATGTCGACGACCAGTCCCAGGAGGAGATCCGCCTCTCGCGCGGCACGTTGACCGAGCCCGGCAAGAACTCGCCGTTCCGCGACCGCAGCGTGGAGGAGAACCTCGACCTGTTCCGCCGCATGAAGTCAGGCGAATTCCCCAACGGCGCGCGCGTGCTGCGGGCCAAAATCGACATGTCCTCGGGCAACATCAATCTGCGCGATCCCGTGCTCTACCGCATCCTGCATGCGCATCATCCGCGCACCGGGACCAAATGGTGCATCTATCCGAGCTACGACTATGCCCATGGCCAGTCGGATGCGATTGAAGGCATTACGCACTCGATCTGCACGCTGGAGTTCGAGGATCACCGGCCGCTCTACGACTGGTTCATCGAAAAGCTGCCGGTGCCGTCCAAGCCGCACCAGTACGAAATGGCGCGGCTCAATCTGACCTACACGCTGCTGTCCAAGCGCGTGCTGACCCAGCTCGTCCGCGACGGCCATGTCGCCGGCTGGGACGATCCACGCATGCCGACCATGGCGGGGATGCGCCGCCGCGGCGTGCCGCCGGCGGCCTTGCGCGAATTCGTTAAGCGGATCGGCGTCGCCAAGGCCAACAGCGTGGTCGATGTCGGCATGCTCGAGTTCTGCATCCGCGAGGAGCTGAACCGTACGGCGCAGCGCCGCATGGCGGTCTTGAAGCCGCTCAAGATCGTGATCGAGAACTATCCGGAAGGGCAGACCGAGGAGCTCGAGGCGATCAACCATCCGGATGATCCCTCGGCAGGGACGCGGAAGATCACGTTCGGCCGCGAGCTCTATATCGAGCAGGACGACTTCATGGAGAACCCGCCGAAGAAGTTCTTCCGCCTCTCGCCCGGCAACGAGGTGCGGCTGCGCTACGCCTATTTCGTCAAGTGCACCGGCGTGATCAAGAACGACAAGGGCGAGGTGGTGGAACTGCGCTGCACCTACGATCCCGCGACCAAGGGCGGCAACGCGCCTGACGGCCGCAAGGTCAAGGCGACCATGCACTGGCTGCCGGCGGCCAATTCGGTGCCGGCGGAAATCCGCATCTACAACCAGCTGTTCGCCAATCCGAGCCCGGACGCCCAAAATTTCGCGGCCGATCTCAATCCGAACTCGCTGGAGATCCTCAGCGATGCCCGGGTCGAGGCCTCGGTTGCCGCGAGCAATTCGAGCGAACCGATGCAGTTCGAGCGCCAAGGCTATTTCGTGCGCGACAAGGACTCCACGCCCGGCAAGCCGGTATTTTCACGCACCATCGGCCTGCGCGATACGTTCGCGAAGGAAGTGGCCAAGGGCTGACAAACGAATGAGCGGTGAGGTCGATGCCATCGTTTCCGCCACCATCGCGAAATGGTGCGCCGGCTTCGCAATGCTCGATGCGGTCGCGCTGTCGTCGCTGTATTCGAAGAATGCCTTTTTCTTCGGCTCCAATCCGAAACTCTATCGGGGCAGGGATGGCGTTGCCGAATACTTCAACGGCCTGCCGCGCTGGCGCGAGCCGAGCGCGGCATTTTCCGACGTGCAGGCGGCGCAGGCCGGTCCTGACCTCATCAACATGGGCGCAACCATCACGTTCAACTTCGCCGGCGAACGCTCTGATCTCGTCGTCAAGATGAGCTGGGTCATCATCCGCGAGGACGGCGACTGGAAGATCGTCAATCACCACGCCTCGGCAAAGGCGCCGTTGATCTGACGCACGGCATCGTCATTCCGGCGATGGAAACGAACGTGCTGTCGCCGCGTTGAGGCGGATCGATCGGAGGATCCCGCCATGCAAAACATCGCAGAGCATATGGAAGTCATCGGCGCCGACGGCGTCCATGTCGGCACGGTCGACAAGGTCGAGGGCAACCGCATCAAGCTGACCAAGAAGGACAGCGGTGAGGGCAGCCACCGGGGTCACCACCATTTCATCGACAAGGGCCTCGTCGCCGGTGTCGAGGGCAACAAGGTCCGGCTGTCGGCAAAGGCGGACGTCGCCGTGACGATGGAAGAGGAAAAGTAGGGGCGCGGCCCTTGCGTTCTCGATCCGTACCGCTATTCGGCGGCCTGCACGTTCCGGTAGCCTCTGCGCCTGTCTGATATCGCAGGGGTTGCCAAGGGAATGGCGGAACCGGGCCGGCCGCAGCGTCTGTCGCAAGGCATTGCCGGGACGCCGATCGCAGGAACTTGGCCGACGGGCCGGACCGCGTCGGCCGGCGGGTTCGTGCCGGCCGGGTCGGGCGTCTGGCCCGCGGTCGTCGGGCAGCTGCGCGAATGGGCCAAGGCCGAGGCTGGTGCGGGTCGGCTGTTTCCCTGGGTGCCCGTCGCCTTCGGCTGCGGCATCGCGCTCTATTTTGCCGCCGACCATGAGCCGATGCTCTGGGTCACGATGGCGATGGCGACCGCGCTCATGGCTGGCGCCGTCCTGTTGCGGCGAAGCCGCCTGTTTGCGCCCGCCATCATGATCGCGGCGGTTGCGGCCGGCTTTGCCGCGGCGACGTGGAAGACGGCACGCATCGCCCATACCGTGCTGGCAAAGCCGCTGTATTCCGTGTCGCTGTCAGGCTTCGTCGAGACCCGTGACATCCGCGAACGCACCGACCGTTTCGTGCTGCGCGTCACGGCGATGGAGGCGCAGCGCAGCGACGTGACGCTCGAGCGCGTCCGCCTCTCCGTCCGCAAGGGGACCGCGCCCGATGTCGGCAGCTTCGTGCAGCTGAAGGCGCGGCTGATGCCGCCGCTGTCGCCATTGCGTCCGGGCGCTTACGATTTCTCGCGCGACATGTTCTTCCAGGGCATCGGCGCCTCCGGTTTTGCGATGGGGGCGATCACGACTGTGACGCCGGCCGTGTCGGGCGGATTGCAGCTACGCTATGCCGCGATCATGCAGGGCTTGCGCGATGCGATCGACGCGCGCATCCGCGCCACGCTCGACGGCGATAACCGCGCCATCGCCACCGCGCTCCTCACCGGCCGCCGCGATGCGATTACGACGCCGGTCAACGACGCCATGTTCATCTCGGGGCTCGGTCACGTCCTCTCGATTTCGGGCTATCACATGGCCGTCGTCGCGGGGGTCGTCTTCTTCGCGGTCCGCGCGCTGCTCGCGCTCGTCCCGGGACTGGCAGCGGGCGTTCCCATCAAGAAATGGTCGGCCGCCGCCGCCTTGGTTGCGTCAGCGTTCTATCTGCTGCTCTCGGGCGCCGAAGTCGCGACGCAGAGATCGTTCTTCATGACCGCGGTGGTGCTGATCGCTGTCATCGTCGATCGCCGCGCGATCACGTTTCGCACCCTGGCCGTGGCGGCGCTGATCGTGCTCGCGGTCGCGCCGGAGGCGCTGGTGCATCCAAGCTTTCAAATGTCGTTCGCGGCAACGCTCGGGCTCGTCGCCATGGTGCAGATCGGCATGCCGAGCCTGCTGGCCTCGCCCGATCATTCGGCGACCGCGCGCATCGCGCTGTGGGGAGGCCGCGAGATCGCGATGCTGTTCATGGCCTCGATGATCGCGGGACTTGCGACCACGCCTTACGCCGCCTTCCATTTCCACCGTGTGACGCCTTATGGCGTGCTCGCCAATCTCGGCGCGATGCCGGTGGTCTCGGCGCTGGTGATGCCGGCCGGGCTGCTCGGATTGCTCGCGGCTCCGTTCGGGCTGGACGGCGTGTTCTGGTGGCTGATGGGGATCGGCATCGACTGGATGATCTTGGTCACGCGCTGGGTGGCGGCATTGCCCGGCGCGGTCGGCCACGTCGGCGCCTTCGGCACGGCGCCGCTGATCGCTGCCAGCCTCGGCCTGATCCTGATGGGTCTTTTGCGCACGCCGCTGCGCTGGTCGGGAGCATTCGTGCTGGTGGCAGCTTCCGTCTGGGGTCTTTCTATCAGGCAACCCGATATTCTGATTGCCGGTGACGGTCAGAACGTCGCGGTGCGCGCCAGGGACGGGCAGCTGCACCTGATCAGGGCGAAGAAGGACAATTTCCTGCTGAAGGAGTGGCTTGCAGCGGACGCTGATCCGCGCGATGCGGCGAGCACCTCGCTCGGCGACGGCGTGTCGTGCGACGATGCCGGCTGCGTGACGCCGCTTGCCGACGGCCGCATGGTCGCGCTGGCGCTCCGCATCGACGCGCTGGCTGATGATTGCGGTCGCGCGGCCCTGGTGGTGACGGCAAAGCCTGCGCCGCCGGATTGCACCGGGATGGTGATCGATCGGCCGCGTCTGGCGAGCCAGGGCGCGCTGGCGCTGACACGTCGCGCCGATGGCTTTGCCATTGCGGAGGCGAGGGCGAGAGGCGCAAACCGCCCCTGGTCGCCGGCGGCGGCCGGCGATGGAGATTTCGAAGGGACCGTCATGCCGCGGTCCGCAACTCCGCGCGCCAAGGACGCAACACCGTCCGAGGCCGACCTTCAGGCCGAGGATTGAGGCATGATCGGGAAAAGCGCGGAGCGGTTCTCCGGCGCGACAAACGCGAAAACGCGTTTGCGCGGAGATCATGCCCAAATTAGGCCGGTTCAACCGATCGGCAGGCCGGGAGGTATCGGCTGTCTGTCGGCGACAACTTGCGGCTTGTGCTCGCGCTCGCCGAGCGGCTGGGTCACCGGCAGTTGCAGCACGGTTGCGCGCTGGCCTTCGACGAGCTGGGTCACCAGCACGTATTTGCCATCGGGGAATTCGATCGCGTCGTGATGACGATCGGGAATGTGCGGATCGACCTTGCCGAACTTGCCGACGCGCGAATTGATGGTGCGCGTCCAGATCCACCTGTTGTCGTAGCGGACGTTGTCGGCGAAGGCGAGCTCCGTTCCCGGCAGCAGGCAGACCGCGACCGACATGTCGGCTTCGGAGGCGAAGCCGCGCGTCGAGGTGCCGCGGAAGGTTGTCGTGACGATCGTCTCGCCGACTTCTGCGGGACGCGTCGCGACGGCATGCAAGCTATAGTCACACATCGGGTGCTCCTCATCAGCGATAGAGCACCCGCGCCTCTTCTGAGGCGCAGGCCTCTATCAGAGTGGAAGCCTGCGATCATATGCCATGTTGGGGGCAAATCTGCGGCTTGAGTCTGCAGGCTGCCATCACAATTTCTTTTTCAGATGTCCGAGGAACAAAGACTGCTTCCGTGCATTCCGAGAGCTTCTTCGCTAGCGCCCAGCCGGTGCCGACCAACCCGAATAAGGCCAGGCCGGCTGCGCCCGTTGCCCGACGGAGTTGCGGGCATTGCGGAATTGTTCGCTCATTGCCTGTGGCGCCCTGCGAACGTGATGCTGCGGCTGCGCAGCGAAGGTTTGCGACGCTGATATTGCGATCAGCGCGATCGCGACGGTGCTCAGAATGATCTTGTGCATGGCGGTCTCCTCGGTCTCGCAAGGCCTGCGAAGCGATGCGTGCTTCGTCATGGCGTGCCGGGGATGTAGCGCGGGAGAGGTGGCCGGATAATCTGTGCAAAGCCAGAAAAACTAACCAGCCGGAGCGAACAATCGTCCGCTCCAATCTTGAGGGCGTGCTTGCCAGGTGGCGACGTGCGCCGCGTTCAGTATTTCCGGTACAGCCCGATCAGCTTGCCCTGGATCTTGACCCGGTTGGGCGGCAGGATCCGGACCTCGTAGGCGGCGTTTGCCGGCTCGAGCGCGATCGAGGCGCCGCGGCGGCGGAAACGCTTGAGCGTGGCTTCCTCGTCGTCGATCAGGGCCACCACGATATCGCCGGTGTCGCAACTCTCGTTGCGCTGGATCAGCGCCATGTCGCCATCGAGAATGCCGGCATCGACCATGGAATCACCGCGAACTTCGAGAGCGTAATGCTCGCCCGCGCCGAGCATGTCGGGCGGGACGCTGATGGTGTGGCTGCGCGTCTGCAAGGCCTCGATCGGCGTACCGGCCGCGATCCGGCCCATCACGGGAACTGCGACAGGGCGTTCGCCCTCATCGACGGGCGGGCTCGACATCGTGCGCACCTTGCCGAGATTGCCCTCGATGACGCTCGGCGTGAAGCCGCGACGGCTGCCGGCAGCCGCCTGGAGTTCAGGCAGCTTGATCACTTCGATGGCACGGGCCCGGTTGGGCAGGCGGCGGATGAAGCCGCGCTCCTCAAGCGCGGTGATCAGGCGATGGATGCCCGACTTGGAGCGCAGGTCGAGCGCATCCTTCATCTCGTCGAAGGAGGGCGGCACGCCGCTTTCCTTCAATCGCTCGCTGATGAACCGCAGGAGCTCGTATTGTTTGCGCGTTAACATCTCGACCAAAATCCCCCTGACGATGTCGCTCGATTCACAGACGCTGAATTCAGCATTAAGCCGCTACATGCTCGAAACAAATCATGAACGGACACTATATGTTCGATACATGTTCCGCAACTGCTTAATTTACCGTGAACGCGACAAAGTTCGCGGAACGGTTGCGTCGGCGCGCTCACTCCGGCAGTCGCAAGACCTCGCAAGGCGTGCCGGAAGCGGCCTTCGGTGCGAACGGCGCGCGCACGAGAAGTGCCTGTGCCGCAGCGAGATTCGCCAACAGTGAGGAATCCTGGTGGTTGACGGGAAGAGCGATGAGCGTGCCGTCGTCCCGCGTCTCGAGACGCGCACGCAGATAATCCTCGCGCTGGTCATTGGCCCCGAGGTCGCGACCGAGCACGGCGCGTTCGCGGCGATGATGAATCATTGAACGGCCCGACAGCGCGCGAATCAGCGGCACCAGAAACAGGAAGCCGCAGACGTAGGATGACACGGGATTGCCGGGCAGGCCGATGACGCGCATCGGCCCGAGCTGCCCGTTCATCATCGGCTTGCCCGGCCGCATCGCGATCTTCCAGAACGCCATCGAGATACCTTCGTGCCGAAGCGCCTGCTGCACCAGATCGTGGTCACCGACAGACGCTCCGCCGGTCGTGATCAGGATGTCGGCGCCGGATTCGCGGGCGCGGCGGATCCCTGAGGTGGTGGCGGCAAGCGTGTCGGCGGCGACGCCGAGATCGATGGTGTCGGCACCCTCGCTGCGGGCGAGGGCGTGCAGGGCGTAGCCATTGGAATAGACGATCTGGCCGGGGCCGGGTGTCGAGCCCGGCATCACCAGCTCGTCGCCGGTTGCGAGAATCGCGACCTTGGGACGGCGATGAACGCTCAGCTCCGGATGGTTCATGCCCGCGGCGAGCGCAAGGTCCCGATCGGTGAGCCGTACGCCCTTGCGCAGGAGCACGTCGCCCTCGCGGAAGTCGATCCCGGCGGGGCGAATGTGCCGCCCGGTGACGGCGGCTTCCTTGATCGTGATGCGCTTGCCGTCCGAGATGGTGTCCTCCTGGATCACGACCGCATCGGCGCCCGCCGGAACGACGCCGCCGGTGAAGATCCGGACAGCTTCGCCGGCACCGACGGTTCCTGCGAATGGGCGGCCGGCTGCAACCTCGCCGACCACCGTGAGCTGCGCATCAACCTTCGCAGCATCAGCCGCGCGAACGGCATAACCATCCATCGCTGACATCGCCTCGGGCGGCTGCGTCCGCCGCGCCGCGACGTCCCGCGCGAGCACGCGATGGAAGGCCTGATCCAGAGCGATCATTTCCTCAGCCAAAGGCTCCGCACCGGCGAGCACGGCGGCAAGCGCATCGGAAACCGGCATCAGGGCCACGGCGAACTCCCGCAACGAGATCAAGGACTCGGTCGGGCAAGGTTCTAGCCGAGCGGGAGGGCCGACGCAAAAAAGGCTATACTGCTGCGAAGCTTACGCTTCGGGCACTAGGGCTCATGTCCAGCATGATCCCGCAGGCCGGCCCGACGGGGCAGAACTGTGGCCAGCATCACGACCGCGTTATGGGATTTCCGCTTGCCGCGTTTTCCACTTCAGCGACGTCGGGCGCCTTGGGGCCCTGATCCCGGTCGGGCATCGGATCTGCCTGAGATTTCAGATCGGCCGCCTTGCTCATCAGCTTGGCAGAAAGCTCGGCGTCCGAAGTGGTCTTGGCGAATTTGACCAGCAGGGAGGCCTGCCTGGTGAGGTATGTTTTGCCCAACACGCGATATGTCCGTCCATGGAAATCCCAGCGGACTCAAGAGTCCGGAAGGGGGCATTCCGTTCCCGGAACTCCGTACAAAAATGCACAGAGAGCTTTGGTTCCTCGTTTTCGGGCGTTGTTCCGGAATTGCCCCCCCCGATCAGATCCCCAGCGCCTTCAGCGCGACGCCGACGTCGTGGTGCGAGGTCACATGGACCGTGGTGAGGCCGCGGGCGCGCGCGCCTTCGATGTTCTCGGCGAGGTCATCGAAGAACACGATCCGGCTCGCCGGCACGCCCATCGCGGCCACGACGTGGTCGAACGCTTCCGCATCCGGTTTACGCAGGCCGATGCTGGAGGACAGGTACAACTCGCGGAAATCGCCGAGCAGGTCGGCATATTCCCTGGAAAAATAGTCCACATGCGGGCGGTTGGTGTTGGAGAAGGCGTAGAGCGGCATCTGCCTTGCCGCGCGCGGCAGCAGCTCGGCGATGCCAGGCATCTCGCCCGCGAAAATCGCGTTCCATCCCTCGAGGAACTGGACATCCGAAATGGAGATTCCGAGCGAGGAGCGCAGCGAGGCAAAATAGTCCTCGTCGCTGATCTTGCCGACCTCGTGCAGGCGGTAGGCCTCGTCGCGCACATAGCGGGCGACGATGGCTTCGGGCTCGCAGCCGGCATGTCCCGCCCAGCAGGCGATCGCCTTGGAGAAATCGATGTCGAGCACGACGCGCCCGAGATCGAACAGAAGCGCATCTGCGCTGCCGGGAGAGAGCGAGGTCATTGCATCCTTTCGGGTCAGTATCGGTAGGGCTCGTGGTCGAATAGCGGGAACGCGCTGAACACGCTCGGCGCATTGGTTGCGGTGGCCGGGTGCAGGCAGGACTTGTCCACCTCGGCGAAGGAGGTGGCACCGAGCAGGCCGAGGCAGCGCAGCACCTCGTCCTCCAGCAGTTCCAGCATCCGCGTTACGCCGGTCTCGCCGGCTGCGGCCAGCGCCCAGCATTGCAGCCGGCCGATGCCGACGAGGTCGGCGCCCGCCGCGATCGCCTTGACGATGTCAGTGCCGCGGCAGAAGCCGCCATCGACCATGATCTTGGCGCGGCCTTTCACGGCGTCGACGATCTCGGGCAGCACATGCATGGCGCCGCGGCCGTGATCGAGCTGGCGGCCGCCATGGTTGGAGACGTAGATCCAATCGACGCCGTGATCGAGCGCGATCATTGCATCCTCGGCGGTGGCGATGCCCTTGAGGATCAGGGGGATCTTGAATTTGTCCTTGATCATCTTCACGGTCCGCCACTCCAGCCCCTTCTGGTAGTCGCCGCCGGTGGCGCGCAGACGGCTCTCGCGAACATAGCGCTTGGCGATGTCGCGTTCGCGACGGCTGTAATGGGCGGTGTCGACGGTCAGGCAGAAGGCGGCATAATTGGCCTTCTGCGCCCGGCTGACGACGTCCGCGACGAACGCGTCATCGCCGCGGACGTAGAGCTGGTACAGGCGCAGCGCATCGGGCGCGGCCTCGGCGGTCTTTTCCAGACCGGGCTCGGACACGGAGCTGAGCATGTGCGATGCGCCGAAAGTACCGGCGGCGCGCGCGACGCTGGCTGCGCCAAGGGGATCGAAGATCTCCAGCGCGCCGACGGGGGCGAGCACCACAGGCAGTCGCATCTTGCGGCCGAACTGCTCGACCGAGCCGCTGACCTTGCGCACGTCGCGCAGCACGCGGGGGCGGAACGCGATCTCGTCCAGCGCCATGCGGTTGCGGCGCATCGTGGTCTCTGTCTCGGCCGCGCCGACGATGTAGTCCCAGGCGTTCTGGTTGAGATTGGAACGCGCCTTCCGGATGAATTCGTGCAGGTTCTGGAACGGCTCGTTGCTGGCGCCGAGTTCGACGTTCCGTTCCGGCCGGAGTGCTTCGTTCATTGTTATCCTCCCGAGAATTTGAAGCAATTGTGCCATCGCCTATCCCGTCCGGCGCTCCAAAACCATCCTAAAATCGCATAGCTGCGAGGCGCCGTCCGGTCGACTGATTCCCGCTGGAAACGGGGCCGGCTTGCGAACGTTGCCAAATGTTTAGGCTTAGGCGAAGGGATTTTTGCCGCGTACCCGCCGGCGTGGCAGGCCGGCCTTGAAGAAACCAGAATGATATTGTGAGAACCGGGCTGGATCGCCACTTGCATGGCGGCTGCCCAGCCTCAATAGAACCGCTCAGCGAAAAGGCCACCCATTCCATGCGGAAAACCCTGCTCTTCCCCCTGGGCGCGCTCACCGGAGCGTGCCTGACCCTCCTCGTATCAGGTCCGCAGGGCGGACTATGGGCGGCTCGGGCGGCGGCAGGCGCGGATGATGCATATTCCCAGCTCAACCTGTTCGGGGAAGTTTTCGAGCGGGTGAAGGCGAGCTACGTCGAGAAACCCGACAATGCCAAGCTGATCGAAGGCGCCATCACGGGCATGGTGACCTCGCTCGATCCGCATTCCCGCTACATGAACGACAAGGCCTGGACCGAGATGCAGGAGACCACCTCCGGCGAGTTCGGCGGCCTCGGCATCGAGGTCACGATGGAAGAGGGCCTGGTCAAGGTCGTTTCCCCGATCGACGACACGCCGGCGTCCAAGGCCGGCATCATGTCCGGCGACCTCATCAGCAAGATCGACGGCGAAAACGTGCAGGGCATGACGCTCGAGCAGGCCGTCAACAAGATGAAGGGGCCGGTCGACACCAAGACCAAGCTGACCATCGTGCGCAAGGGCGCCGATGCTCCGCTCGATGTCGCGATCACGCGCGAGATCATCCATGTCCGCCCGGTCCGCTTCCACGTGGAGAACGGGGACATCGGCTACATCCGCGTCACCTCGTTCAACGAGCAGACCACCGACGGCCTGAAGAAGGCGATCGCCTCGATCTCCAAGGACGTCCCGCAAGACAAGCTCGTTGGCTATGTGATGGATCTGCGCAACAACCCGGGCGGCCTGCTCGACCAGGCCGTGTCGGTATCGAGCGCGTTCCTGCAGCGCGGCGAGGTCGTCTCGACCCGCGGACGCAATCCGGAAGAAACCCAGCGCTTCACTGCGCATGGCGGCGACCTCACCAAGGGCAAGCCGCTCGTGATTCTGGTCAATGGCGGCTCGGCTTCGGCGTCGGAAATCGTGGCGGGCGCGCTGCATGATCACAAGCGTGCTACGATCATCGGCACGCGCTCGTTCGGCAAGGGCTCGGTGCAGACCATCATTCCGCTCGGCACCGGCAATGGCGCGCTGGCATTGACCACGGCGCGCTACTACACGCCATCGGGCCGCTCGATCCAGGCTCAGGGCATCGCGCCCGATATCGAGATTCTCCAGGACGTCCCGGCCGAGCTGAAGGGCCGCGTCGACACCATCGCCGAATCGCAGATGCGCGGCCATCTGCAGGCCGCCGACGGCACCGAGCAGACGGGCTCGCAGTCCTATGTCCCGCCGGAAGAGAAGGACGACAAGGCACTGCACGCGGCCTATGACTTCCTGCACGGCGTCACGGTGAATGCGGCTGCCGCGAAACCGGCGCCGAAAACGACGGTGCCGAACTAAGCCCTATCGATCCTTGCGAGCTCAGCACGTCGCCCGGGAGTGGATCGCCACTGCCGGGCGATGTCGTTTTTAGCTCGGATTCATCGCGGCAAAGGCCGAATTGTCGCGGCTTTGTGTGCGATCGCGGCGTCTGCTGTGGAGGGACTAGCCAACCTCGCGCCGACGGCCTTGTTCGGCCTCGCGCTGGGCGAGCCGGCTGCGATGAAGCGCGAACAGCTCCAGCATCCCGTCGGCCGGCTTTGCGGCGCTGAACAGATAGCCCTGCATCTCGGTACAGCCGAGCGTGCGCAGCAGCCGCTGCTGTTCCTCGGTCTCGACGCCTTCGGCCGTGGTTGCCATGCGACGGGCGCTGGCGAGATTGACCACCGCCTGCACGATGCTGGCGGAGCCGTCGGGACCGGCGATGTCGTTGACGAAGCAACGATCGATCTTGATCTTGTCGAACGGGAACCGGTGCAAATAGCTCAGCGAGGAGTAGCCGGTGCCGAAATCGTCGAGCGCAATGCGCACGCCAATGGCGCGGAGCTGGTGCAGGATCGCCAGCGCGGTGTCGTCGTCGCGGATCAGCACGGCCTCGGTGATCTCGAGCTCGAGCCGGCTCGCCGGCAGGCTGGAGGCGGCCAGCGCTGCCATGATCTTCATCGCCAGCGTGCCGCTCTTGAACTGAACCGGCGAGACGTTGACCGCAAGGCGAATGTCGTCGGGCCACGTGGCCGCCTCACGGCAGGCGGTCGACAGCACCCATTCGCCGATCTCGTTGATCAGCCCGGTATCCTCGGCGATCGGGATGAACTCGGCCGGCGAAACCATGCCGCGCTCGGGGTGGCGCCAGCGCACCAGCGCCTCGCAGCCGGTGATGCGATCGTCCTTCAGGCTGACGCAGGGTTGGTAATAGACCTCGAGGCCGCCTTCGCACCCGCCTTGGGCGATGGCGTGGCGCAGGTCGATCTCCAGCTGGCGCCGCTCGCGCACCCTGGCGTCCATCTCCGGCTCGAAGAAGCGATAGGTGTGTCGCCCGGCAGATTTGGCGGCGTACATCGCCATATCAGCGTTCTTCAGGATCTGGTCGAGCGCGTTGCCGTGTCGCGGCGCCAGCGCGATGCCGATGCTGGCGTCGGTGGTGAGGTGATGGCCCATGCAATCGAACGGTGTGCGGATCGCGGCGAAGATCCGGGCAATGAGCTCGTTGACCTGGTCCTGCGAGGTCACTGCGCCCTGCACGATCGCAAACTCGTCGCCACCGAGCCGGGCAACGAAATCGTTTGGGCCGGCGCAGCGAAGCAGGCTCTCCGCCACGGACTTCAACAGCTCGTCGCCGACGAGATGGCCGAGCGCGTCGTTGACGCCCTTGAACTCGTCGATGTCGATGCAATGCACGGCGAGCTCTTCGTCGCGGCCGATGGCGGCCAGCGCTTCGCGCAGATGTTCGTGGAATTTGGCGCGGTTGGGCAGGTCGGTCAGTGCGTCGTAGTGGGCGAGGTGGGTGATGCGCTCCTCGGTGCGGCGCCGCTCGGTGATGTCCTCATGGGTCGCGACCCAGCCGCCGTCGGCGAGAGGCTCGTTGACGATCTGGATCGAGCGGCCATCGCTGGTGTCGACCACCATGGAATTGCGCACGTGCATGTCGCGCAGCACGCGCGCGGTATACTGGTCGACGTCGCCGGTGAACGAGCCCGTCTCCTTGCGGTGCGCGATGATGTCGCGGAAGCTGTAGCCGGGTCTGACGATGTCGGGCGACAAGCCGTACATCTCGATGTAGCGCTGATTGCAGACCACGAGCCGCCGCTCGGCGTCGAACAGCAAAAGGCCCTGGGTCATGTTGTTGACGGCGCGATCGAGACGCTGTTTCTCCAGGGTCAACCGTTCCCGGGACATGCGGTGCTGCGCCACCAGCTTGCGCACGATCGCGGTGAGCACGCCCGCGATCGCAAGCGCGGAGGCGCCGGCGACCGAAATCAGGATTCCGATCTGTTCCCGCCAGTCGGCCAGCGCTGCCGCGCGCGTTGTCGTCGCCATCATCAGGATCGGGAAGTGGGGGAGGGTGCGCGCCGAGGCCAGCCGGTCCTCGCCGTCGATCGGGCTCACCATCCGCCCGGCGAAATGGTCTTGCGTGAAGATCCTTTGCTGCTCGAACGAGCCGTTCCTGAAATTGCGTCCCATCATGTCGCTTGATTGGGGAAAGCGGGCAAGCAGGGTGCCGTCCCGATGCAGCATCGAGATCGTGGCGCTATCGCCGAGCATGAGGGTTTCGAAGAACTTCTCGAAATTAGCCGGCTCGATGCCGCGTCCGACGGCACCCATGAACTCGCCGTGTGGCCCCATGATCCTGCGCAAGATCAGGATGGTCCAGGCGCCGGAGATGCGACTGTGAACCGGTTCGATCAGCACGTCGGGCGCCTGCGGATCGTACCGGAACGTGCGGTAATAGGCGCGGTCGGCAACGTTGACCTTCGGAGCCGGCCATGCCGTCGAGGAATTGATCACATTGCCGTCGGCGTCGATGATGTTGACGCCGCCCATGTACGGCAGCGCCTCGATCTTCGAGCGCAGCATCCGGTGCACGTCCTCGCCGGAGAGGCGCTTGCGGAAGTCGTCCGCGGTCAGGATTCCGCTGAGGCGCACGTGGTCGACGAAATCCTTTTGGATGACCACGAAATCCTGCAATTGCTGATCGAAATGATGGGCGAGCAGCAGCACGGTGTTTTCCAGTTCGCGACTGGAGTTGCGCAGCGCGCGCTCGCGGAAATTCTGACGCCATCAGTACCGCGCCGACGGCAATCGCCGCGATCAGCAATGTGCCGCCCACCACGAGCCAGCGGATCGGTCCGCTGCGCACGAAGGCCTGGTCGAAGAGGCGGCTGCCGTATCTTGTCATCATGTCGATCGCTGCCGTCCACACACGTCAGGGTGGCTACTTGATCCCCATGACATCCGTCGGTTTACGGGATCGATGTGGAGGCGACGTTAGGAATCGCGGTTAACGCGACATAAACGGATGCGCACAAATGCAATCGATACCCACGGCGCCGGTATCGGACTTGCTGTCATCGCGGTCGTGAGCGGCGTGGGCAGCAAGCTCAACGCTGACATGGCACCGGATCAGGCGCGATAATGGCCCGACTTGCCGCCCAGCTTTTCGATCAGATGGATGCCGTCGATGCGCACGCCGCGCTCGACCGCCTTGATCATGTCGTAGATGGTGAGGCAGGCGACCGTCACCGCCGTCAGGGCTTCCATCTCGACGCCGGTCGGGCCAGTCACCTTGACGCTGGCGCGGACCACGCAGCCCGGCAGCTTCGCATCGGGCTCGATGTCGACCGTGACCTTCGACAGCGCCAGCGGATGACAGAGCGGAATCAGCTCCGAGGTCCGTTTCGCGGCCATGATTCCGGCGATGCGTGCGGTGCCGAGCACATCGCCTTTCTTGGCGTTGCCAGACACGATCAGGTCGAGCGTTGCCTTTTCCATGACGACACGGCCTTCGGCAACGGCGAGCCGCTCGGTCGCGGCCTTGTCCGAGACGTCGACCATCCGCGCCTCGCCAGTGGCGCCGATATGGGTGAGGGCAGGGCCCGCCTTCTTCGAAGGCCTGGTCTTCGCAGGCTTGCGCGCCAGAATCTTGCGCACCATGTCAGCGCGCGCCCGTGGCGCGGGCCTTGGTCTCGCGCGCGAGCAGCGTGCGCGTGGCGGCAGTGACGTCGGCCTGCCGCATCAGGCTCTCGCCGACCAGAAAGGTCGACATGCCCACGCGCTCGAGCCGGGCGAGGTCTGCGGACGTGAAGATGCCGCTTTCGCCGACCATCAGCCGCCCCTCGGGGATCAGAGGCGCCAGCATCTCGCTGGTCGCCAGCGACGTCTCGAAGGTGCGCAGGTTCCGGTTGTTGACGCCGATCATCGGCGAACGCAGCTTCAGCGCCCGATCGAGCTCGGCCCGATCGTGGATCTCGATCAGCACGTCCATGCCGTAGGCGATCGCGGCGTCTTCGAGATCCCTGGCCGTCGCGTCATCCAGCGCGGCCATGATGATGAGGATGCAGTCGGCGCCGTGCGCCCGCGCCTCGACGACCTGATAGGTTTCGAACAGAAAATCCTTGCGCAGCACAGGCAGCGAGGTCGCCGCGCGTGCCGCCACCATGAAGTCGAGATGGCCCTGGAACGAGGGCGCATCGGTCAGCACGGACAGGCAGGCCGCACCGCCCGCTTCATAGGCCTTGGCCAGCAGGGGCGGATCGAAATCTTCGCGGATCAGCCCCTTGGAGGGCGAGGCCTTCTTCACCTCGGCGATCAGCGCGTAATCGCCATCGGCATGCTTGGCCTTGATTGCGCGCACGAAGCCGCGCGTCGCGCCTTGCGCCCTGGCCTGTGCCTCGAGCGCCGAGAGCGGCTGCGCGCGCTTGGCCGCCGCGATCTCCTCGCGCTTGTAGGCCTCGATCTTGGTCAGGATATCGGACATGACGGGTTCAGCTGTTCGAGACCGCGATCAGATGTTTCAGTCGCGCATTCGCAGCGCCGCTGTCGAGCGATTTCGCACCGATCGCGACGCCTTCCTTCAGGTCCCTGGCGCGGCCGGCGACGACCAGCGCCGCGGCGGCGTTCATCAGCGCGACGTCGCGATAGGGGCTCGGTTTGCCCTCGAGCACGTTTTGCAGAGCCATCGCATTGGCGTCGGCGTCGCCGCCCTTGAGGGCGCCGGGCTCGCAGCGCGGCAGGCCGACGTCCTCGGGCGTCACCTCGAAATTCCTGATCTCGCCATTGTGGAGCGCCGAAACGAAGGTCGGGCCGGTGAGGGTGATCTCGTCGAGGCCGTCGGAGCCGTGCACCACCCAGGCGGATTCGGAGCCGAGATTCTTCAGCACCTGCGCCAGCGGCTGCACCCATTGCCTGGAGAATACGCCGACCATCTGCCGTTTCACGCCAGCCGGGTTGGTGAGCGGCCCGAGCAGGTTGAAAATCGTACGGGTGGCGAGCTCCACCCGGGTCGGGCCGACGTTCTTCATGGCGGGGTGATGGGCCGGCGCGAACATGAAGCCGATGCCGCATTCGCGCACGCAGCGCCCGACCTGCTCGGGCTTGAGGTCGAGCTTGACGCCAAGCGAGGCCAGCACGTCGGCGGTGCCCGAACGCGACGACAGTGCGCGGTTGCCGTGCTTGGCGACGGGAAGCCCGGTGCCCGAGACGATGAAGGCGGCGCAGGTCGAGACGTTGACCGAGCCGGAGCCGTCGCCGCCGGTGCCCACGATGTCGACCGCGTCGGCGGGGGCGTCGACGGTGAGCATCTTCGAGCGCATCGCCGTCACCGCGCCGGTGATCTCCTCCACGGTCTCGCCGCGCACGCGCAGCGCCATCAAGAGGCCGCCCATCTGCGAGGGTGTGGCCTCGCCGGACATTAGGGCGTCAAAGGCGGATGCGGCTTCCTCACGCGACAGGCTGGCGCCGGTCGCCACTTTTCCAATGATCGATTTCAGGTCGTCCATCGCGTGCTTTCAACTCACTGGTTCGCGCCGGTCACTTGCGCGAAGGCGGCCTGATTAATGGTGGTTCCGATGTCGGTTTCAAGCTTGTTGACGTAGGAGGCGACCAGTTCATCGGTCAGCGACTTGCCGACGCTCTCCTTCAGCTTCTTGACGGCATCGGAGGCGGTGTCGACCGCGGGATCGACGATGTCGGTGACGCGGAAGACGATGACTTCGGTGCCGCCGGTCACGGGCGCCTGCCCGACGCCGTCCTTGGCGGTGCGGAAGGCGGCCGCAACGATGTTGGCGGGCACTCCGGCCGGAGTGTCGTCGCGCTTGAAGCCGCTGGCGCTCTCGACCTTGGCGTTGACCGCTGCGGCCTCGTCGGCGAGCTTGCCGCCCTGTTCGAGCTTCTGCACCATCTCGGTCGCCTTCGCCTTCAGCTTGGTGGCGATCTGGTCCTGGCGCCAGCGCGCCTCGACCTGGTCGCGGACCTCGTCGAGATTGCGGTCGCGCGACGGCGTGATGGCGAGCACGTCGTACCAGACGTAGCCGCCCTTGAACGAGATCGGGTCGTTGTCGACGCCGACATCGCTGTTGAAGGCCTGCGACACCACGTCGAGGCCCGGGGGAATGTTGGCGACCGGCTGGCCGTTCGGCGCGCGGCCGGAGCGGTCGACGGCGTCGATGGTCACGGCCGTGAGCCCGAGCTTCTGCGCGGCATCGGCGACGCTGGTGCCGGCACCGCGTTCGTCCTCCATCTTGTCACGGAGCTCGCCGACCTTGGTGCGCGCGCGCTCGGTCGCGATGGATCGCTTCACGTCGGCGGCAAACTTGGCGTAGTCGGCCTCGGCGCCGGGCTCGATCTTCTCGACCTTGACGATCGAGACGCCAATCGGGCCCTGGATCGGCTGGCTGACCTCGCCAACCGGAAGCGCGAAGGCGGCATTGCCGACGGTGGGTTCGAGCGAGGATTTCGTCACCAGGCCGAGATCGACGTCGGAGGCCGTCAAACCGCGCTCTTTGCCGAGATCTTCAAAAGACATCCCGCCGACCAGACGCTCGCGCGCGGCCTGTGCCTGGGCGGCATCAGGAAACACGATCTGCTTGATCTGGCGCTTCTCCGGTGTGGAGAGTTGGTTCTTGCGCTGATCGAACAGTTTCTTCGCGTCATCGTCGGAGACGTCGCTCCACTTGGCGATCTCCTCAGGCGAGATCATGGCGAAGACGATCTTGCGGTATTCGGGCGCGCGGAACTGGACCTTGTGATCCTCGAAATAGGCGGCGAGTGCCTCGGGCGAGGGGGGATCGATGGTGCCGGCCTGCGCCGTATCGAGCCTGACGAACTCGATCGAGCGCTGCTCGTTCTGGAAGCGCGTCGCCACCTCGAGCATGGTTTTCGGCGGCTCGATGCCGGCACCGATCGTGCCCGTGATCTGCCGGCGCAGCGCTACCTTGCGCTGCTCGGCCACGTAGCGCTGCTCGGTGTAGCCGAAATTACGGATCAGCCCCTGGAAGCGGTTCGCATCGAACTTGCCGTCGACGCCCTTGAAGTTCGGGTCGTTCATGATGAGCTGGCGGACCTGCTCATCGGATTGGCCCAGCCCCATCTGTCGCGCGTTCTCGTCGAGGGCGGCTTCCGCAATCGTCTGCTGCAGCACCTGGCGGTCAAGGCCGAACGCGCGCGCCTGGTCCGGCGTGAGGGGACGGCCGAACTGGCGGCCGATCTGCTGCAGGCGGTCGGTGTAGATCTGGCGGAACTCGTTCAGCGAAATCTCTGTGTGGCCGACCTTGGCCAACGTGGACTGCCCGAAGCCCCGGAAAATGTCGGCGATTCCCCAAATGCCGAAGCTGATGATCAACACGCCCATCACGACGGCCATGATGGTCTTGCCGACCCAGTTTGATGAGGCCTTGCGCATTCCTCGAAGCATTTGGTCCAACTTGTCTTGATAAGGAGGGGAACGGGAGCGCGTCTTAATGCAGATTCCGCAAAAGCGCGTCACCAAATTGATATGCCATCATAAAGTGGCGGCTTTCGCCCCGCAACCTCGCCCCAGGCCGGCCCTCGAAGTTGCGGTCAGATGCGTCTGGTCTCTGGAACTGCCACGGCGCCTCTGCTAGCGCATGCACAAACCTCATTCTGCTGGACATTGACATGACCGAAGCCATCCGCCCCTTGATCGCCGGCAATTGGAAAATGAACGGCCTGAAAGCCCAGGCCGCCGAATTCGACGCCATGCTCAATGGTGCGGCAGAGGTATCAGGCAAGGCCGATCTGCTGGTCTGCCCGCCGGCGACCCTGATCGCGGCCTTTGCCGAGAAGGCGCGGGGCAACAAGGTCGCGGTGGGAGCCCAGGACTGCCATCCCAAGGCCTCCGGCGCCCATACCGGCGATATCGCGGCCGAAATGCTCGCCGACGCTGGCGCGAGCGCCATCATCGTCGGCCATTCCGAGCGTCGCGCCGACCACGGCGAGGGCGATGCGCTTGTCAGGCAGAAGGCGGAAGCCGCCTGGCGAGCCGGGCTGGTCGCGATCGTTTGCGTTGGCGAGACGCAGGCCCAGCGCGATGCCGGCCAGACCCTGGACATCGTCCGAGGCCAGCTCGACGGCTCGCTGCCGGACGGCTCCACGGCCGCCAATCTGGTCGTGGCCTATGAGCCGGTCTGGGCGATCGGCACGGGCCTCACCCCCACGGCCAAGGATGTCGAGCAGATTCATGGGTTTATCCGGGATTTCCTGAGCTCCAGGTTCAAGGCTGACGGGGCGAAAATGCGGATCCTCTACGGCGGCTCGGTCAAGCCGTCGAATGCAGCCGAGCTGATGGCGGTCAAAAACGTCAACGGCGCGCTGGTTGGCGGCGCCAGCCTGAAGGCGGCCGATTTCCTTGCGATCGCGAAGGGTTGCCCCTAGCTAAGTCAAAGCTTTGACGCGGGGGCGATCGGGGGTGGCAATACCCCCTCCGATCGTGTAACACCGCGCAACTTCAGGAAAACCCGCGAAGCGCGATCGGCCGCCGTCAGGCGCCGCCCGCTTGTGACGGAAGGATAGCATGCAGACCGTTGTCATCGTCATCCACCTCATGATCGTCGCCGTCATGATCGGCGCCGTGCTGCTCCAGAAGTCGGAAGGCGGCGGCCTCGGCATGGGCGGCGGTGCGGGCTTCATGTCGAGCCGTGGCACTGCGAATCTCTTGTCGCGAACCACCGCAATCCTCGCGGCTGGCTTTTTCCTGACCAGCCTGTTCCTGTCCTGGTACGCCGGTTACAACCGCGCGCCGTCCTCGATCATCGGCCAGCCCGCGTCACAGACCCAGCCGGGCGGCGCCAACCCGATCACCGCGCCGACGTCGGGCGGTATTCTGGACACGCTGAAGAAGGCGGACGAGCAGCAGCAGGCTCCGGCGGCGCCGAGCGGCCCGCAGGTGCCGCGCTCGCAATAAAGCAGGGGGGCCATGCAGGACGGTGGCTAGCGTCCTGCATCAACAATCCCCATCAAGGCACTGTCACCATTCTTCGTTTTGGCTCACCCACAGGCCCGCAGATTCTTTGGGGCTGAATACGAATCGCTTTGGCGAATCGGGTTTGAGGGATTAGAGGTTAAGTCCCATGGCGCGGTACATATTCATCACCGGCGGCGTGGTTTCTTCGCTCGGCAAGGGTCTCGCTTCAGCGGCACTCGGTGCCCTGCTGCAGGCCCGGGGCTACAAGGTCCGCCTCCGCAAGCTCGACCCCTATCTCAACCTCGATCCCGGAACGATGTCGCCGTATCAGCACGGCGAAGTGTTCGTGACCGATGACGGCGCGGAGACCGATCTCGATCTCGGTCACTACGAGCGCTTCACCGGACGTCCTGCGACCAAGCAGGACAACATCACGACCGGGCGCATCTACCAGGACATCATCTCGAAGGAGCGCCGCGGCGATTATCTCGGCGCGACCATCCAGGTGGTCCCGCATGTCACGAACGCCATCAAGGAGTTCGTGCTGTCAGGCAATGACGAGTACGATTTCGTGCTGGTCGAGATCGGCGGCACCGTCGGCGACATCGAAGGCCTGCCGTTCTTCGAGGCGATCCGCCAACTCAAGAACGAGCTGCCGCGCGATCACGCCGTCTACATCCACCTGACGCTGCTGCCTTACATCCCGAGCGCCGGCGAACTCAAGACCAAGCCGACGCAGCATTCGGTGAAGGAGCTGCGCTCGATCGGCATCCAGCCGGATATCCTGCTGTGCCGAACCGACCGTGAGATCCCGAAGGAAGAGCGGCGCAAGCTCGGCCTGTTCTGCAACGTGCGCGAAAGCGCCGTGATCGAGGCGCGCGACGTCGACAACATCTACGCCGTCCCTGAGGCCTATCACAACGCCGGCCTCGACGATGAAGTGCTCGCCGCCTTCGGGATCGGCTCGCGGATTCCGCCGGCGCTGCAGAGCTGGCAGAAGATCAACGAGCGCGTCCGCAACCCTGAGGGCAACGTCACCATCGCCATCGTCGGCAAGTACACCGGCATGAAGGATGCGTACAAGTCGCTGATCGAGGCGCTCTCGCATGGTGGCATCGCCAACAAGGTGAAGGTCAATCTCGACTGGATCGAGAGCGAGATCTTCGAGAAGGAAGATCCGGCGCCGTTCCTCGAACACGTCAACGGCATCCTGGTGCCGGGCGGCTTCGGCCAGCGCGGCGCCGAAGGCAAGATCAAGGCGGCGCAGTTCGCGCGCGAGCGCGACGTGCCGTATTTCGGCATCTGCTTCGGCATGCAGATGGCCGTCATCGAGGCGGCGCGAAATCTCGTCGGCATCGAGGAGGCCAACTCCACTGAATTCGGCCCGACCAAGGAGCCCCTGGTCGGCCTGATGACGGAATGGCTGCGCGGCAACGAGCTCGAGAAGCGCTCGCAGGCCGGCGATCTGGGCGGCACGATGCGCCTTGGCGCCTATCCCGCTGCGCTGAGCCGCGGCAGCCGCGTCTCGCAGGTCTATGGCGGCGCGACCGAGATTTCCGAGCGCCACCGCCATCGCTACGAGGTCAACACCGCCTACAAGGATCGCCTCGAGCAGCACGGCCTGAAATTCTCCGGCCTTTCGCCCGACGGCGTGCTGCCCGAGATCGTCGAATACGAGGATCACCCCTGGTTCATCGGCGTCCAGTTCCATCCCGAACTGAAGTCGCGGCCGTTCGAGCCGCACCCGCTGTTCGCCTCGTTCATCGAGGCGGCGGCGAAGCAGTCGCGGCTGGTGTAACCGGCTCAGCCGTTTCCGGTGATCCTGGCTCGCGCGCTCGCTTACGCGGCCGCCATGTCCATCCTGCGACAGAAGCACGATGCCTTGATCGGCACCTCCGCCCGCGCCTGGGCGAGATCGAGTCGCTGCTTGATCAGCGGCGTCTCGACCTTGTCGCCACGCCGCACCAGGCATTCATGCAATCCATGAAGTGACCACAGATTGTCGGGATGCTGACAGGCACGGCTTAGCTTTCCATCGAGGCCGAGATCGGAGCGGTACACCGCCTCGGCTTCCTCGATCCGTCCCTGTTCCAGAAGCAGCGCGCCGAGCGCGTGGCGCGGCGGCTGCATCCATCCCCAGGGCTCGTCATAGGGCAATGCGTCGCTGAGTGCGACCGATCTGCGCAACTCGGCAAAGGCCATGTCGTAGTTGCCCTTGCGGTATTCCAGCTCCCCATTCAGCATGGCTTCGGCCACACCAAGCAGGTTCACGACCTTGTTGTTGTGCACCAGCCGGCTTTCCGGCACGCGGGTCTTTGCCTGCGCGAACAGCGCCTTTTCGGTTTCGGCCTCAGTGACGTGGCCAAGCGCCGAATGAGCCACCGCCTTGGCGTAGTGGATCATGGCGGTCACCGAGCAGTACAACTCGCGATCCTCCGGCAGCTTTTGCGCGATGATATCGTTCCATTTGCCGAAGCGCACGAGCACGTGCTGCTTCATCGTCAGGTAGCCTTCCAGGAAGTCGGCCATGGGTGGCGACTGAATGCGCAGCACCGGATCGGGCACGGTCGCAATGAGCTCCTCGGCTGCCGCAATGGCGGGAGCATATTGGCCCAGGAACATCGCGCCGTAGATGGCGAAGTGGAAATTATGGATGACATAGACCAGGTAGACACCTGGATCGTCGGAGTAAGCGAGGAACTTTCGATCCGTTGCCAGCGCCTTCTGATTGTACAGCAGGACGTCGTTGTATTGTCCGCACAGCACATCGAGATGGGTCGGCATGTGGATCAGATGTCCGCTGTCGGGCGCGATCGCGCGCAGCCGGTCGCCGGCTCGCATTGCTCGTTGCGGGAACGGCGACATCTCCATGAGATGGACGTAGAGATGCAGCAGCCCCGGGTGATCCCATGCCGCCGGCATCCTGTCGAAGGCCTGTTCGAGAACCGTCCTGCATTCCTCGGTGCCGGCCCCCGCCGTCGGTTTTCCAGAGGTCAGGTCCCACATCAGCCACGGCGTCTCGTTCATGATCGCCTCGGCAAGGATGGCCCGGACATCGAGATCGTCTGAATATGTCGCGAAGACCTTGCGCATCTCCTGCGTGAAAGCCTTGTCCCACGCCGCCATGTCCTCGATGGCCTCGCGCTGGGGATAGCGCGCAGGCAACGCACGGATCAGCGCGCGCTCCACCGGGCCAGTCTTGTCCGCATGCGCGAGAGCGTCCCGCGTCGCATCGTAGGATGCCGCGAGCGCCAGCTGACGGCCGTGGGCGTCATAGCGAACCCAGGGAAGGTTGTAGTTGGGGCCCGATGCGTAGGCGATGCCCCAGTGCGCCATCGCACAGTTTCCGTCGTACGCCAGCGCTTTGCGAAAACACTTGATCGCTTCACCGTGGTTGAACCCGAACACCCAGTTGAGCCCTCGGTCGAACCAGAGCTGGGCCTCGGGCGACGAGGTGGTGATTTTGCGGCTGTAAGGGCCGAGATCAAAATAGGTCAATGTCTTGCCTCCCCTGATCGCGTTGGCCGCGGCGCCATCTGCCCTTGAGCGTCACCGGCGGCTCATCCGCAAGATCGAGCCGCGACAATACCAAGAAGAGTGCCCGAGCGCTATTGAGCCCATGCTCGCAATCAGGGAGGCGGTTGGTCTAACAATCCGCTTGCGCTGCGGCGGGTGTTGACGCCTGCTGCGCCAGCGATCCCGCAATCAGCGTCATTTGCGGTCGTCGGGTCAGCTTGTAGACGGCGGCCGGCGGCACGTTCAGGAAGGCCCGGTCCACCAGCGTTGCGCGCAGGCCGAGGCGGTCGAGCACCGGCCGCGGGATCGGACAGCTCATGCCATAGGTGAACTGGTAGAAGGCGCCGCCGGGGCGGACATAGCTGAATGCGCCGCTGACGATCGAGATGACCTTGCGCGTCGACATGTTGAGCAGCGGCAAGCCGCTCACGACCGCACCGACGGGCGCACCGTCATAGAGACGCTCCGTCGCCAGCCGCGCCGCATCCATCCACAGCACGCGCGCGCCGGGAAAGCGCATCTGCAACAGCTTCATGAAATCCGAGCCGTATTCGATCAGCGTGAGATCCTGCTGCCTGACGCCGCGCTTCAGCAGCTTGTAGGTGAATGCGCCGGTGCCGGGACCGAGCTCGAGGATCGGGCCGGTCTTCTCGGTAATCTCGCGCGTGATGAGATCGGCCAGCGCCGCACCCGATGGTGTGATGGCGCCGACCTGGCGCGGTGAGGACATCCAGGACAGGAAGAAGGAGAGAAAATCGTTGGGCATGCGCACTCCGGCATTTCGGCTGCACCTCATGAAAACCAGAGGTGATGCGAATGCACTGTTGCGGCGCTGGATTGCGACAGCATTGCGCTGCGAGGTGCGGATGCAGATTGAATCAATTCTGCCGATGTGGCGGCAGCGTCAGTCTGAAGCAGGTGCCGCCGTCTGCGTCGTCGGTGACCGCGACCTGGCCGCCATGCAGCAGCACGATCTCGCGCACCATGTTGAGACCAAGGCCGGCGCCACGGTCGAGCGGGGTGAGCCGATAGAACGGCTCGAAGATCTGCTCGCGCTGATCTTGTGGAATGCCGGCGCCTTCGTCGGTGACCTCGATGCAAGCGGGCTTGCTGACGCGAATGCCGATCGTGCCGCGGCGCGGGCCGTGCTGGATCGCATTCTGCACGAGATTGGTCAGCGCCCGTTCCAGCGCGACTGCGTCACCAATCGTCTCGATCGGCGTTGAGGGCGCATCGAGCGCAAGCTCGTAGCCGGCGGCAATGGCCAGCGGCGCGAGGTCGGCGGCCGCGCTCTGCGCGACCGCGACGAGATCGACGCGTGCAAAGGGATGGCCGCAGCGGTCGAGCCGCTGGATGTCGAGCAATTGCTCGGCCAGCGTCGCCAGCCGCGCAGTATCCTCCAGCAGCCGGGTCTTGTCTGGACCAGAGGGCAGCGATTCCAGTCGCGTATTGAGGATCGCGATCGGCGTGCGCAACTCGTGCGCGGCGTCCGCAACGAAACGCTTGTGCCTGATATAGCCCTGGTCGAGCCGCGCCAGCGCATCGTTGACTGCGGTGACCAGCGGCACGACCTCCAGCGGAATCCGCTCCACTGACAGCCGCGCCCCCCGCTGATGAATGTCGATGCGGCGCGCCTGGTCCGCGGTTGCATCCAACCCCCGGAAGGCGCGCTGCACGATCATCGGCGTCGCGATGAAGGTCGCGGTAGCCATGATCAGCAGGCCGGGCAGGGCGATGCCGAGAAACGCCAGCGAGGTCATGAAGAGTGCCTTGGCGCCGGTCAGCCGTCCCTGCGTCGCAGTGATGATCTGCACATTGCCGGCATCGGTGTTGACGCGCTTCAGCCGCGCCGCCGGCTTGCGCGGATCATCCTCCAACATCTGCCAGCCGAGCCGCGCCTGGCTGATATGGTCGAGACCGCTGCCGATCGCTGCGAATTCCGCCGGCACGGCGCCTTCGGTCAGCGAATGTCCTTGCCGGTCGCGGACCAGGAACCAGAGGTCCGGTGTCTCGGAACGCAACTGTGTCAAATCGGGCGTCGACCGCAGAATCAGGCCACCAGCTGCGTCGCGTGCAAGCGCGTGCTGCACGACATCGATGACGCGGTCCTCGTCACGCTCCGCCAGCACGAAGCCTGAGGCGCAGAGCGCGCCGACGACCACGCCGACCAGTGCCAGCAGCAGCGCGGCCTGGAGCGCGAGCAGGCGCCAGCTCAATCTCGAGCGCAGGCAATAGGGATCGTCGTGCCTGCTCATGTCAGCTTCTTCAGGAGATAGCCGACGCCCCTGATGCCGTGGATCTCTACGCCGGCGTCGGCCTCGGCAAGCTTGCGGCGCAGCCGCGAGACATGCGTGTCCAGCGCATTGGACTGGATCTCGTCGTCAAAATTGTAGACGGCTTCCTCCAACGCCGCGCGCAGCACCGTGCGGCCTATCCGGCGGATCAGGGCTTCGAGCACCAGCAACTCGCGGCGGGGAAGCTCGAACGGCCGGCCGTCGATGCTGGCCTCGCGATGGTTGAGGTCGAAGGCGATGCGGCCGGCGCGGATGACGTCCGGGGACAGGCCCGCGGGCCGCCGCAGCACCGCCCGCAATCGTGCCAGTAGCTCTTCGACCGCGAACGGCTTGGCGAGATAGTCGTCGGCACCGCTGTCGAGCCCGGCGATGCGGTCGGCGAGCTCGCCCCGCGCGGTCAGGACGATGATCGGCACGCCATCGGCGCGCGCCCGCAACTTTGGGATCAGCGTGAGGCCGTCGCCGTCGGGAAGCTGGCGGTCGAGCAGGACGGCGGCATGGACGTCGGCGGAAATCGCTTCTTCCGCCTCCGCAAGCGTCGGGGCGTGATCCACCACCATGTCGTAGCGTTTCAGTGCCGACGAAAGGGCGCCGGCCATCTCGACTTCATCCTCGACAAGCAAGATCCGCATGTAACAGGTACCCTGACTGAAAACCGAGCCATTCTAGCGGCCCGATCATTGCGGCAGCATTGCGGGAACAGGCGCTGCGCGGTGCCCGGTCCCGTCCAGCCATGCGCGAAACGCTGCGGAGGGTGGCCGGGCAGGGCTCAAGACAGCCCTATGGCCGATCGCTATAACCGCCGCACCCTTCCAGGGAGGAAACGAGAATGATCTACGAAATGCGCCAGTATCGCTGCGTGCCCGGTCGCCTGCCGGCGTTGCTCAAGCGGTTCGAGACTGCCACGCTGAAGATCTGGGAGAAGCACGGCATCAGGCAGGCCGGGTTCTTCACCACGCTGATCGGCGAATCCAACCAGGAGCTGACCTATTTCCTCGCCTGGGAGTCGCTGGCCGAGCGCGAGAAGAAATGGGGGGCATTTATGACCGATCCAGAATGGGTGGAGGCGCGCGCCAAGTCCGAAGCAGATGGCCAGATCGTTGCCAATATCGTCAGCCAGATTCTGGCTCCGACTGCTTTCTCTTCAGTCAAGTAGCTGTCGTTCCGGACAGGTGGCCGCGGCGCAACCCTGATATTCAAAGGTCAGGGCCGAATGGGGTTGATCCCGCCCATTCGGCCGCTATGGTCGCGCCGAAACAGGGATTTTGCGTCTTGAGCACCAGTCAATCTGCAGCGCCGGTCGTCAGCGTCGGGTCGGTCAAATTCGGCAATGATCTGCCGATCTCGATCATTGCAGGTCCCTGCCAGCTCGAAAGCCGTCAGCATGCGCTCGAGGTGGCCTCCGCGCTGAAGGAGATCGCCGCACGGCTCAAGATCGGCCTCGTCTACAAGACCTCCTTCGACAAGGCCAACCGCACCAGCGCCTCTGCGGCGCGCGGCCTTGGCCTCGCGCAGTCGCTGCCGATCTTCGCCGAGATCCGTTCCTCCCTTGGCCTGCCCGTGCTGACCGACGTGCACGATACCGCGCAATGCGCGGAGGTGGCGCAAGCCGTCGACGTCCTGCAGATCCCGGCCTTTCTCTGCCGGCAGACCGATCTGCTGCTGGCCGCAGCCGCAACCGGCAAGGTCGTCAACGTCAAGAAGGGGCAGTTTCTTGCGCCCTGGGACATGGCGAATGTCGCTGCGAAGATCACCAGCGCCGGCAATCGCAACGTGCTCGTCACCGAACGCGGCGCCTCCTTCGGCTACAACACGCTGGTCTCTGACATGCGTTCGCTGCCGATCATGGCGCGCACCACCGGTGCGCCCGTGATCTTCGATGCCACCCATTCGGTGCAGCAGCCGGGCGGGAAGGGCGCGTCCTCCGGCGGCGAGCGCGAGTTCGTGCCGGTGCTGGCGCGCGCGGCCGTCGCCGTCGGCGTTGCCGGCCTGTTTATCGAGACGCATCCCGATCCAGACAGCGCGCCGTCGGACGGACCCAACATGGTGCCGCTGCGCGACTTCGAAGGGCTGATCGCCAGGCTGATGGCATTCGACGCGGTGGCCAAGGGCCAAGCGCATTGATGCACGAGCCCTTGGCAAGGCCGTCGACCGACCAGAAGTTTCCGCCTGCGATCAACATCATCGCGCTCGCAAGCTTCTCCGCCGCGTTGTCGACGCGCGCACTCGATCCGGTGCTGCCGCATGTTGCCGAGGAGTTTTCGATCAGCATCACGACGGCGGCAAGCATCGCGGCCGGCTATGCGCTGATCTACGCGCTGATCCAGCCGATCGTCGGTGCGGCAGCCGATCTGTTCGGCAAGGCTCGGCTGATGACGTTGTGCCTGGCGCTGCTCGGTGCCGCCTGCATTCTGGGCGCGCTCTCGACCACCTTCTCGGGCCTGTTCGCCAGCCGCATGCTCGCCGGTATCGCCTCGGGCGGCGTGTTCCCGGTTGCGCTCGGCCTCACCGCCGACCTGGTCGCGCCGGCGAAGCGGCAGGTGGCGATCGGCCGCACGCTGGCGGGCTCGATGACGGGCAACCTGCTAGGTGCGACCGCATCGGGCATCATCGGCGACCTCGTCGGCTGGCGCGGCGTGCTGGTGATCATCGGTGCGCTCGGGCTGATCGCGGCCGTCGCGGTCGCGGCGGGCTTTCGCGGTGCCGCGCTCACGGCGCGGCCGAAGAGCGATCTGAGGACCTTGCGGCAGGGTTATCGCACCATTCTCGCCAATCCGAACGCGCGCTATTGCTATTCGGCCGTGTTCGTCGAGGGCTGCTGCGTGTTCGGCCTGTTTCCCTTCATCGCCGCGCTGCTGTTCGATCTCGGCGAAACCTCGCTGTCGATCGCGGGCATCGTCATCGCGGGCTTCGCGGTCGGCGGGCTGTTCTATACTTTCACGGTCTCGCGCTTCCTGCCGCGACTGGGCGTCAAAGGGATGATGATCGCAGGCGGGAGCCTCGTCGCGCTTCAGCTCGCAGCGCTCGCCCTTGGCCCCGGCTGGAAGGTCCAGTTCGCCATCATGCTGCTGATGGGCTGGGGCTTCTACATGATCCATGGCTGCCTGCAGGTGTTCGCCAGCGAGCTGTCGGTCGAGGCGCGCGCAACAGCGATGTCGCTGCACTCGTTCTTTTTCTTCATGGGCCAGACCGTCGGTCCGCTCGCCTACGGGTTCGGCCTGGCGCATGCCGGCAAGGCGCCGACCCTGGCCGCAAGCGCTGTGCTCATGGTGCTGCTGGGCCTTGCCTGCGCCGCGCTGCTGAGGCCGCGGGCGCCGTCCGACGCGCGAGCCTGATCCAGGGCCGCGACCGGCGTGTGAAGTGGCGTAAAAGCGGGGATATCGAGATTAAAACAAAAGCGATTGGACCGGCGGCGAGGATCGCATCATATTCGCCGGGGCATCATTTGCGAGGGCATGCGGGGCGCGCAACCAGGAGCCGCCGAATGTACGCCAATCTTCTCTTGAGCACCGATGGTTCGGACGTCGCCACAAAAGGCCTCACGCATGGAATTGCGCTGGCGAAAGCGTTGAGTGCCAAAGCGACGATCATCACCGTGACCGAACCGCTGCCGATCGATTATGGCGGAGGATTTGACTCGGGATGGGTGCCGTCGCAGGAAGAGGTCGACAATTTTGACGCGGCCTGCAGGGAACGCGCCGGCAGGGTGCTCGATCGGGCACGAGGCATAGCCGAGCAGCGCGGGATGCCGGTCGAACTCCTGCACGTTCCGAATTCGCACCCGGCCACGGCGATTGTCGAAACCGCAAGATCCAGAGGCTGCGATTTGATCGTCATGGCCTCTCATGGGCGCCGCGGCCTCAGAAAGCTGTTTTTGGGAAGTCAAACCTCCGAGGTCCTCGGGAACGGAAGCGTGCCAGTCTTGGTCGTGCCGCCCGACCCAACGGTGTGACTATGTCGCGCCGGCGTCGTCGTCATGGGTCTCCAGCTAGCCGCGCCCGCGATACGGCGCGACGCCCTGCTCGGGCACCCACAGGCCCTTCGGCACGCGGCCGGTCTGCCAGAACACGTCGATCGGAATGCCGCCGCGCGGATACCAATAGCCGCCGATGCGCAGCCATTTCGGCTTGATCTCGCGCGCGATGCGCTTGCCGATCATCACGGTGCAATCCTCGTGGAAGGCGCCGTGATTGCGGAAGCTCGCGACGTAAAGCTTGAGCGATTTCGACTCCAGCAGCCACTGGCCGGGCGCGTAGTCGATCATCAGATGGGCGAAATCGGGCTGTCCCGTGACTGGGCAGAGCGAGGTGAATTCCGGCACGGTGAAACGGACCAGGTAATCGGTCCCTCCTTGCGGATTGGGCACGCGATCGAGCTGAGCTTTCTCAGGCGCATCTGGCCATTCCACCGCGCGACCGAGTTGCAGGCTGGGTGAGGTGTTCGATTTGCTGGGTTTTTTCGACATGCGGCCCTCATAGCCAATCATTCGGCGGCCGTCACCCGGCCTTTTCCGCCTCGATGCATTGCGGTAGAAGCAGCCGCGAACTGCCCCCTTTGTTCCCGGAAAAGAGGCCCTCATGACCGCCATCATCGACATCATCGGACGCGAAATCCTCGATAGCCGCGGCAATCCCACCGTCGAGGTCGACGTTGTGCTGGAGGATGGCGCGCTTGGCCGCGCCGCGGTGCCGTCCGGCGCCTCCACCGGTGCCCATGAGGCGGTCGAGCTGCGCGACGGCGACAAGGCCCGCTATCTCGGCAAGGGCGTTACCAAGGCGGTCGGCGCCGTCAACGGCGAGATCTTCGAGGCGCTGAGCGGCCTCGATGTCGAGCAACAAGCCCAGATCGACCAGATCATGATCGATCTCGACGGCACGCCGAACAAGAGCCGGCTGGGCGCCAACGCCATTCTCGGCGTCTCGCTCGCCTGCGCCAAGGCCGCGGCGAATTCGCTCGACATGCCGCTCTATCGTTACGTCGGCGGCACCTCGGCGCGGCTGCTGCCGGTGCCGATGATGAACATCATCAATGGCGGCGTGCACGCCGACAACCCGATCGACTTCCAGGAATTCATGATCCTGCCGGTCGGCGCGCCTTCCTTTGCCGAAGCCCTGCGCTACGGCGCGGAAGTGTTCCACACGCTGAAGTCGGAGTTGAAGAAGGCCGGCCACAACACCAATGTCGGCGACGAGGGCGGCTTCGCCCCGAACCTGCCGTCGGCCGACGCCGCGCTGGAGTTCGTGATGAACGCGATCGGCAAGGCCGGCTTCAAGGCAGGGGCCGACATCGTCCTCGGGCTCGACTGCGCCTCGACCGAGTTCTTCAAGGACGGCAAGTACGTCTACGAAGGCGAGGGCAAGACCCGTTCGGTCTCCGAGCAGGCCAAGTATCTCGCCGACCTCGTCGGACGCTATCCGATCGTCACCATCGAGGACGGCATGTCGGAAGACGACATGGACGGCTGGAAGGAGCTCACCGACCTCGTCGGCAAGAAGTGCCAGCTGGTCGGCGACGATCTCTTCGTCACCAATGTCAAGCGCCTTGCCGAAGGCATCAAGGCTGGCCGCGCCAATTCCATCCTGATCAAGGTCAACCAGATCGGCACGCTGACCGAGACGCTTGCTGCCGTCGAGATGGCGCACAAGGCCGGCTACACCTCGGTGATGTCGCATCGTTCGGGCGAGACCGAGGATTCCACCATCGCCGACCTCGCCGTCGCCACCAATTGCGGTCAGATCAAGACTGGTTCCCTTGCGCGTTCCGATCGCACCGCCAAATACAACCAGCTGCTACGCATCGAGCAGCAGCTCGGCAAGCAGGCGCTGTACGGTGGCAAGGCGGCACTGAAGGCGCTGGCATAAGCGGCGTCACCGGGCGAAAGCGCGAAACGAGGACAGGGGAAGGATCGACATGAGCGACGGCAAGACCGGACTGCAACTGCGTTCGCTGATCAAGAGCAGCGGTGAGCTGGAAATCTCGCTTCTGGAGGTGCCGACCCCCGAGCCCGCGGACGACGAGGTCGTCGTCCGCATCGAGGCGGCGCCGATCAACCCGTCCGACCTCGGCCTGCTCGTTGGCGCTGCCGACATGAGCACGGCCAAGGCCTCCGGCACGAAAGAAGCGCCCGTCATCACCGCGAAGGTGCCTGACGGAGCGATGCGGGCGATGGGGGCGCGGATCGATCAGTCGCTGCCTGTCGGCAATGAGGGCGCCGGCGTCGTCATCAAGACCGGCTCGTCGGAGGCCGCGAAGGCGCTGATGGGCAAGACCGTCGCGATGATCGGCGGGGCCATGTACGCGCAGTACCGCACCTTGAAGGCGAGAGACTGCCAGGTGCTGCCCGAGGGCACCAGTGCGGCGGAGGGCGCCTCCTGGTTCGTCAACCCGCTCACCGCGCTCTGCATGACCGAGACGATGCGCCGCGAGGGCCACAAGGCGCTGGTGCACACCGCGGCCGCCTCCAATCTCGGGCAGATGCTGAACAAGATCTGCATCAAGGACGGCATTCCGCTGGTCAACATCGTGCGCAGCAAGGAGCAGGCGGAGATCCTGCACAAGATCGGCGCGAAATATGTGGTCGATTCCAGCGTGCCGAGCTTCCTCGACGACCTCACCAATGCACTGGTCGAGACCGGCGCCACCATCGCGTTCGACGCGATCGGCGGCGGCAGGCTTGCCGGCGACATTCTCAACTGCATGGAAATCGCGATCAACAAGACCGCGAAGGAATACAGCCGCTACGGCTCCAGCGTGCACAAGCAGGTCTATGTCTACGGCGGGCTCGACGTTCGTCCGATCGAACTGCCGCGCGGGTTCGGCATGGCCTGGGGCGTCGGCGGCTGGCTGCTCACCCCGTTCCTGCAGAAGATCGGACCTGCCGATGTGGGACGGCTGCGCCAGCGCGTCGTGAGTGAATTGAAGACGACCTTTGCCAGCCACTACACCAAGGTGGTGTCGCTGCAGGAGACGCTCGATCCCGCCAACATCGCGGTCTACGCCAAACGTGCCACCGGCGAAAAATTCCTCATCAACCCAAACAAGTAATCGCGATTTGGGACGGCAGATCACCATCTGATCCCATTTTGCAGATTTGCACGAAAGATCGGGCCGCCGCTTCGCGGCCCGGTTGTTTTCGGCGACGATCGATGCCGGGGTCGTAGCCCGGATGGAGCGCGGCGAAATTCGGGACCGCAGTTGCTTGGGGACGTCCCCGGATTGCGCTGCGCTCCATCCGGGCTACGGGCTGCTTCTAGGAAACCCAGCGTTTCCAAACCGGCCCGGTTCATGCACTTGCATCCTTTGCTCCGGATCGCTTAAGTGCCGCCGGCACTTCCCCTTCAAGGTTTCAAAGACAAGCCAAGGATAATCTGATGGCCTACAACATCGTCGTGATCGCCGGCAGCCTGCGCAAGGACAGCTTCTCGCTCAAGATCGCCAACGCGCTCGCCAAGCTCGCGCCTGGCTCCCTCAAGCTCGAGGTGATCACCCCCGCTGGCATTTCGTTCTTCAACCAGGACCTCGAAGGCGCGCCGCCGGCCGACTGGCTGGCCTTCCGCGAGAAGCTGCAAAAGTCCGACGGTGTCATCTTCGTCACGCCGGAATACAACCGCGCCATCCCGGGCGTGCTGAAGAACGCCATCGACGTCGCCTCGCGCCCGTACGGCAAGAGCTCGTTCAACGGCAAGCCGGTCGGCATCATCTCGAACTCGCCGGGCCCGCTGGGTGGCGTCAGCGCCGCCAAGACGCTACAGAACATCCTGCCGGGCATCGCCGGCCCGATCATGCAGCAGCCCGAGACCTATCTGAACGGGGTCGGCGACGCCTTCGATGCCGAGGGCAACCTGACCAAGGACTCGCTGAAGGGCGTGCTCCAGGCTTACCTCGACGCGTTTGCCGCGCACGTCGCCAAGCATCACGGGTAAGCCGCTCATTCCGTCATTCCGGGGCGATGCGAAGCATCGAGCCCGGAATCCATGTCGCGCCGGAGGTTGTGGCCTGATGGATTCCGGGTTCGCGCGACGCGCGCCCCGGAATGACAACGACCGGGACGGAGCGTCAAGACTCCCTTAACCAAGCTGGCCCATCTTGCCATCATGGTCTCCCGTGCCCGCCTCAAATCGATCCTGACCGGCCTTGCCCTCTATGCGATGGCGGCGGCCATCGTCGGCTATTTCGGCGTCAACGCCTATACCGGCAAATACGGCCTCAACGCCCGCCAGGAACTCGACCAGGAGATCATCGCGCTGACCAGCGAGCTGGCCCAACTCAAGCGCGAGCGTGCCCGCAGCGAGCAGCGCGTGTCGCTGCTGCGCACCGAGAAGATCGACCCTGACATGCTGGACGAGCGGGCCCGATTCCAGCTTGACTATGTCAATCCGCACGACCTGGTTCGGATGATCCCGCAGAACTAGCGCATTCCGCCCTATCCGAAACTGACGCGAAAGCCGCCGCCGACTATTCCGAAGGTCGTAGGACCGCCGCCTTGACGCCGCCGCGGCGAGAGCGGCATTGCTTGTCCGCGCGCGATGCCGCCACGGATTGACGGAGATCAATCGGGCTCGCGAGGCGCCGCCTAGACTGCTTTCCGGAGGAAACGGTGATGGATGGGTCAATGCCCCGGCATCACGCGGCTCGTGTCGAAGCCGCCATTGCATCAGGCCAGGCGGCTAGGTCCGCGCTCGTGGCCTCGTGGCGCCGCTCGTCCCGTCTGCATCATCTCGACCCTTCCGGCCGCAGCGCGCCGCTGCGGCTGAGCGACGTCGAGCTGCGACAGGCGCGCGAGCGCATCGCGCCGCTGCTCGCCGCCGCGCAAGGCGCCATGGACCGGCTCTATCAGGCAGTTGGTGCGGCCGGCTGTTGCGTGCTGCTTGCCGATGGCGACGGTGTCCCGGTCGACCGCCGTGGCACGCCGGCGGATGATGCAACATTCCAATCCTGGGGCCTGTGGACCGGCGCGCTCTGGAGCGAGGAGCACGAGGGCACCAATGGTATCGGCACCTGTGTCGTCGAGCAGCGGCCGCTGACGATCGATCGCGACCAGCACTTCTTCACCCGCAACACGCTGCTCAGTTGCACCGCCGTTCCGATCTACGATCACGAGGCGGCCTTTGCCGGCGTGCTCGACGTCTCCTCCTGCCGTGCCGACCGCACCGACGCGTTCTCCAGTCTGATCGCGCTGGCCGCGGCCGAGGCGGCGAGGCGCATCGAGGCTGATTTGTTTCGCCGCGCCTTCGCCCATGCCCGCATCGTGCTGACACAAGGACCGGACGGCCAGTCGATCGGACTCGTCGCGGTGGACGCGGACGATCTCGTGATCGGCGCGACCCGCACCGCCCGGGCCGGACTCGGGATCGCGCCGGGCAGGGCGCTGCGGCCGGTTCCCGCGGCAGACCTGCTCGGCGGCGAGCCCGCACAGGATCATCTCGCCGGCGGCCAGCGCGCGGTGCTGCAGCGGGCGCTGCTCCGCGCCGGCGGCAACGTGTCGGCCGCCGCCAAGGCCCTCGGCGTCAGCCGCGCCACGCTGCACCGGAAGCTGAAGCGGTTCGAGCTGAAGCACTGACTGTCGCAGTTCTGCGACAGGTCCGCTCCACCTTCGCATCCACCCGGGCTGACAGAAAGCACCTCCCGCGAGATCGTTGGCGCAAGTCGTGAACACACGACGATGAGCGCAAACATCAACATCGGGAGTGATCAATGAACAAGGTTGAATTCCTCGGCGTCACCCAAAACCCGTTCGCCGAACGCTACGACAATTTCATCGGCGGCAAGTTCGTGGCGCCGATCTCGGACAAATATTTCGACAACGCCTCGCCGGTGACCGGCAAGGTCGTCTGCAAGATCGCGCGCTCCGACGCGCAGGACGTCGAAGCGGCCCTCGATGCGGCCCATGCCGCCAAGGCTGCCTGGGGACGCACCAGCGTCGCCGAGCGCGCTGCGATCCTCAACAAGATCGCCGACCGCATGGAGGAGAATCTCGAGCGCCTCGCTGTCGCCGAGACCTGGGACAACGGCAAGCCGATCCGCGAGACCCGCGCCGCCGACCTGCCGCTCGCCATCGATCATTTCCGCTATTTCGCAGGCGTCGTCCGCGCCCAGGAAGGCTCGATCGGGGAGATCGACCACGACACGATCGCCTATCATTTCCACGAGCCGCTCGGGGTCGTCGGCCAGATCATCCCCTGGAACTTCCCCCTCCTGATGGCGTGCTGGAAGCTCGCGCCGGCGCTTGCCGCCGGCAATTGCGTGGTGCTCAAGCCCGCCGAACAGACGCCGGCCTCGATCATGGTGTGGGCCGAGATCATCGGCGACCTCCTGCCGCCGGGTGTCCTCAACATCGTCAACGGCTTTGGCCTGGAGGCCGGCAAGCCGCTCGCCTCCAGTCCGCGGATCGCAAAAATCGCCTTCACCGGCGAGACCACGACCGGCCGGCTGATCATGCAATATGCCAGCCAGAATCTGATCCCCGTGACGCTGGAGCTCGGCGGCAAATCGCCGAACATCTTCTTCAAGGACGTCACCGCTGAAGACGACGATTTCTTCGACAAGGCGATCGAAGGCTTTGTCATGTTCGCGCTGAACCAGGGCGAGGTCTGCACCTGTCCGAGCCGGGCGCTGGTCCACGCCGATATCTACGATCGCTTCATGGAGCGGGCGCTGAAGCGCGTCGCCGCCATCAAGCAGGGCGATCCGCGTGCGGCCGAGACCATGATCGGCGCGCAGGCCTCCAGCGAGCAGCTCACAAAAATCCTGTCCTATATCGACATCGGCAAGCAGGAGGGCGCGAAGGTCCTGGCCGGCGGCGGACGCGCCGATCTCGGCGGCGATCTCTCGGGTGGCTTCTACGTCCAGCCGACGGTGTTCGAGGGTCACAACAAGATGCGGATCTTCCAGGAGGAGATTTTTGGCCCCGTGGTCTCGGTCACGACCTTCAAGACCGACGACGAGGCACTCGCGATCGCCAACGACACGCTCTATGGCCTCGGGGCCGGCGTCTGGAGCCGCGACGCCAACCGCTGCTACCGCTTCGGCCGGGCGATCCAGGCCGGCCGGGTCTGGACCAATTGCTACCATGCCTATCCCGCCCATGCCGCCTTCGGCGGCTACAAGCAGTCGGGCGTCGGCCGTGAGACCCACAAGATGATGCTCGATCACTACCAGCAGACCAAGAACCTTCTGGTCAGCTACAGCCCGAAGAAGCTCGGCTTCTTCTGATCGAACCAGCGCAGGCGGCGTCATGTCGACGCCGCCTGTGCACATCCGTGACCGCCCGACCCGCCGTCATCCGTCTGTCAGATTGTTGAGACAAGACGAGCCCTATCGCGACGACGCGATGCCAGGCACAGAGGGAGGCGCGGCCATGACGAACAATCTCTTGCGGCGGAAGATGCATGTCAGAACAATGCTGCTCGGCGCGGCCCTGGCGTTGCTGGTGCCGTCGATGGCCGTGGCCCAGACTGCGCCATCAGGTGCCAAGCCGTTTCTGACCGTCGACGGAAAGGCGCCGCTGATCCTCGGACATCGCGGCGTGCCGGGGCTGGTGCCCGAAGAGACCGAGGCATCCTACGAGCTCGCGGCCGCGCTCGGAACCGATGCGCTCGAAGAGGATCTGCACCTCACCAAGGACTGCGTCCTGGTCGCGCGTCACAATCCCTGGCTGGCCGACAACACCAATGTGGCCGAAGTGGCGAAGACCAACGCAGCGGTCGCAGCCCGCAAGCGCACCGTATCCGGTGTGCGCGTCAAGGCGCCGGCCGCAGCCGGCACGCCCGCCGACTATCTCACGGATCTCACCGATCCCTCCGATCCCAAATCGGTGCTGAAGTCATTGATCGTCGACGGTGAGGATCACACCAACGATTGGTCGCTCACCGACTTCACGATGGCCGAGCTGAAGCAGTGGATCGGCGGCACCACCTATGATGCGGCGAACGAGCGGCCGAAGATGTTCAACGGCAAATTCCCCGTCATCAGCTTCCAGGACATCCTCGATATCGCCAAGGCCAAGAGCAAGGAAACGGGGCGTCCCATCCTGGTCTATCCGGAAACCAAGAATCCGACCTGGAACAATGCCCAGGCGATCGCAAACGGCTGCGGCGCGCCGGGCAGCCATCCGTTGGAAGACGCCTTGATCAAAATCATCAACGACAATGGCCTCAACACCAGGGACGCGCCCATCCTGGTTCAGAGCTTCGAGCCCGGCAGCCTGAAATATATGCGCAGCCATGGCCTTCAGACCCGGCAGGTGCAGCTCATCGACGGCAACGGCATCGACTTCAAGACCGGCAAGGTGCTGCTCGACAACATCACCAATTCACGTCCGTTCGACTGGACGGTGGCGGGCGATGCGCGCCTGTATGATGCGATGCTGACGCCTGAGGGCCTCGCCGAAATCAAGACCTATGCCGACGGCATCGGTCCGTGGAAGCCCTATATCGTTCCGCTGAAGATCGCCTTGTGGAAGGACAACAATGCCGACGGCACGCCCTACAAGGGATCGACGCCGGAGGCTGCGACCCAGGAGGCGACCAGCCTGATTGCCGATGCGCACAAGCTCGGCCTGTTCGTCCACGTCTTCACGTTCCGTAACGAGAAGAAATATCTTGCGGCCGACTATCACGCCGATCCAGCCCAGGAATATCTCAAATTTTTCCGGCTTGGCGTCGACGGCGTCTTCACCGACTTCACGCACACTGGCGTTGCCGCCCGCGCTGCGTATTTGCGCGAGCTGGGCTGGTAGGTCCGGCGGTTCGAATCGGACACGCAGCGGGGCTCGGCACCCGAGATATGCGTGTCCGATGTCGTCGCCGCGCTTGCGTGCAGAGCTCTCGCAGGCGCGGAGCTAATGTTGCCTGATCCAGCGCCAAAAGTTTTGCAAAATTTCGGCCACGTTGCAGTGCGGCATAATGAAAGTCGTCCTATGCCGCTGCGGTGCTTTCACACGCGATTGAGTTAGGTTAGAGAGGACCTAGATTTCTCTGACCCGGAATTCCCATGGCCGCACCCAAGAAAGCCGCCGCAAGCGCTGAGCACGACAAAACCAACGGCGGTTCGCCCCCGGAATTCACCAGGGAGCAGGAGCTGAAGGCGCTCCGCGACATGCTCCTGATCCGGCGGTTCGAGGAAAAGGCCGGCCAGCTCTACGGCATGGGTGCGATCGGCGGCTTCTGCCATCTCTATATCGGCCAGGAGGCCGTGGTAGTTGGTATGCAGATGGCCCTGAAGGAGGGCGATCAGGTCATCACCGGCTATCGCGACCATGGTCATATGCTTGCCACCGGCATGGATGCCAACGGCGTGATGGCCGAGCTCACGGGACGCCGCGGCGGCTATTCCAAGGGCAAGGGCGGCTCCATGCACATGTTCAGCAAGGAGAAGCACTTCTATGGCGGCCACGGCATCGTCGGTGCGCAGGTTTCGCTCGGCACCGGTCTTGCCTTCGCCAACAATTACCGCAGCAACGGCAATGTCAGCGTCACCTATTTCGGCGACGGTGCGGCCAACCAGGGCCAGGTCTATGAGAGCTTCAACATGGCGGAGCTCTGGAAATTGCCGGTGATCTACGTCATCGAGAACAACCGCTACGCCATGGGCACTTCGGTCTCGCGCGCCTCGGCGCAGCAGGATTTTTCCAAGCGCGGCGTGTCCTTCAACATCCCCGGCAAGCAGGTCGACGGCATGGACGTCCGCGCCGTCAAGGCCGCGGGCGAGGAGGCGGCGGCCTGGTGCCGCGCCGGCAAGGGCCCCTACATCCTTGAGATGCAGACCTACCGCTATCGCGGCCACTCGATGTCCGACCCGGCGAAATACCGCACGCGCGAGGAGGTCGAGAAAGTCCGTCACGACCAGGATCCGATCGAGCAGGTGCGCAACCGCCTGCTGGCGGCCAAGGTCAGCGAGGCCGATCTCAAGGCGATCGATGCCGAGGTGCGTGACATCGTCAACGCCTCCGCCGACTTTGCCCAGCATGATCCCGAGCCGGATGCCGCCGAGCTCTGGACCGACGTTTACCGCTAAGGGCGCGCAAGCTTTCTTTGGAGTCGATATGCCAATTCAAGTGCTGATGCCCGCGTTGTCGCCCACGATGGAAAAGGGCAACCTCGCCAAATGGCTGAAAAAAGAGGGCGAGACGATCAAGTCCGGCGACGTCATCGCCGAGATCGAGACCGACAAGGCCACCATGGAGGTCGAGGCGACCGATGAGGGTACGCTCGGCAAGATCCTGATTCCGGAAGGGACAGCCGACGTTGCCGTGAACACGCCGATCGCGACCATTCTCGCCGATGGCGAGAGCGCCGCCGATCTGGCGAAGGCGCCTGCACCGGCGGCGAAGGCCGCGGAGTCCGCGCCGCCCGCCGCTGCCAAGGCTGAAGCGCCTGCGCCGAAGGCTGCACCTGCGCCGCAGGCTGTCGCCGAACCCGATCCGGAAGTGCCCGCCGGCACCGAGATGATCACCCAGACCATCCGCGAAGCGCTGCGCGACGCCATGGCTGAAGAGATGCGCCGCGATCCTGATGTCTTCGTGATGGGCGAAGAGGTCGCCGAATATCAGGGCGCCTACAAGGTCACGCAGGGCCTGCTGCAGGAGTTCGGCGCGCGGCGCGTGATCGACACCCCGATCACCGAGCATGGTTTTGCCGGCGTCGGCGTCGGCGCTGCCATGACCGGGTTGAAGCCGGTCGTCGAATTCATGACCTTCAACTTCGCCATGCAGGCGATCGACCAGATCATCAACTCCGCGGCCAAGACGCTCTACATGTCCGGCGGCCAGATGGGCTGCTCGATCGTGTTCCGCGGACCCAACGGCGCCGCCGCGCGCGTCGCCGCCCAGCACAGCCAGGATTATTCGGCCTGGTACTCGAACGTTCCGGGTCTCAAGGTCATCGCGCCGTACTCGGCCGCCGACTACAAGGGCCTGCTCAAGGCCGCGATCCGCGATCCCAATCCGGTGATCTTCCTCGAGAACGAGGTGCTCTACGGCCATACCGGCGAAGTGCCGAAGCTCGACGACTTCATCGTGCCGATCGGCAAGGCGCGCATCGTGCGCTCGGGCAGCCATGTGAGCATCATCTCCTGGTCAAACGGCATGACCTATGCGCTGAAGGCCGCCGACGAACTTGCCAAGGAGGGCATCGAGGCCGAGGTGATCGACCTGCGTACGCTGCGTCCGATGGACACCGAGACCATCATCAACTCGGTCAAGAAGACCGGTCGCGCCGTGACGGTGGAAGAGGGCTGGGCCCAGAGCGGCGTCGGCGCCGAGATCGCCGCGCGCATCATGGAGAACGCCTTCGACTATCTCGACGCGCCGGTCGCGCGCGTCGCCGGCAAGGACGTGCCGATGCCCTATGCCGCGAATCTGGAGAAGCTCGCGCTGCCGTCGGCGGCTGAGGTCGTCGAGGCCGCCAAAGCCGTCTGCTACAGGTAGGCCATGGCGGGCCCGAAGGAGCAGCCACTGCCGCCGGACGTCATGACCCGCGACGACGCGGTCGAGATTCTGCGCGTGTTCGTGCTGGATGGCGGGCTGTCGATGGCGTTCCAGCGCGCCTTCGAGGAGCCCGACATGTGGGGCCTGCTGCTGGTCGATCTCGCCCGCCACGCCGCGCGCGCTTATGCGCGCGAGAGCGAATATACCGAGGAGGACGCGCTGAACCGGATCCTCGACATGTTCCAGGCCGAGATCGAGCGTCCGACCGACACTGGCACGACGACGCCGCGGGGAAAGGGACACTGACCGTGACGATCGAATCCTATCATTACGATTTCATGCTGGAGGCGATCCGCGAAGCGGAAGCCTCGATCGCGCAAGGCGGTCTGCCGATCGGCGCCGTGCTGACGCGCGACAACAAGATCATCGCCCGCGGCCACAACAACCGCGTGCAGGAGAACAATCCGATCCTGCATGGCGAGATGAGCTGCCTGCGCGAGGCCGGCGCGATCTCGTTCCACGACACGGTCATGTACACCACGCTGTCGCCATGCTCGATGTGTGCCGGGGCGCTCGGTCTGTTCAAGGTCAAGCTCGTGGTGATCGGGGAATCCGTCACCTTCGAGGGCTCCAAGGACATTCTCGACAAGTTCGGGATTCCCTGGATCGACCTGGCCGACGACCGCTCCATCACCATGATGAAGAATTGGCGCTCCATCCCTGCCAATGAGCGCCTCTGGCAAGGCGACATCGGCAACTAAACCTGGTCTGTTCGTCTTCACTTTCGGAGGCGACGTTTTGAGAAGTTCTTCGTGAGGTCAGCATGCCCATCAACATCCTGATGCCAGCTCTTTCGCCGACGATGGAGAAGGGCAACCTCGCCAAGTGGCTGAAGAAGGAAGGCGACAAGGTCAAGTCAGGCGACGTCATCGCCGAGATCGAGACCGACAAGGCGACCATGGAGGTCGAAGCCATCGACGAGGGCACGATCGCCAAGATCCTGGTGCCCGAGGGCACCCAGGACGTGCCGGTCAACGACGTGATCGCGGTGCTCGCCGGCGAAGGCGAGGACGTGAAGGCCGCGGGCGCTGCAAAGCCCAGCGCGTCGGCCACCCCGCCCAAGGCGGCTGAGGCTCCTGCCGCTGCGCCGGCTCCCGCGCCCGCCGCGTCCAAGGCTGCACCGGCTCCCGCCGCAGCACCGGCGCCGCAGGCTGCCGCACCGGCTGCGCAGGGCAATGGCCATGCCGGGCGCGTGTTCTCGTCGCCGCTGGCGCGGCGTCTCGCCAAGGAAGCCGGCATCGATGTCTCGATGGTCACGGGCACCGGCCCGCACGGCCGCGTGGTTGCGCGCGACGTTGAGCAAGCCAAATCAGGCAAGGGCCTCAAGGCGCCCGCTGCGGCTCCGTCCGCCGGCGCGCCGTCGATCGCACCGACCATGTCGGACAAGCAGATCCTGTCGCTGTTCGAGCCGGGCTCCTACGACATCGTCCCGCATGACGGCATGCGCCGCACCATCGCCCAGCGCCTGACCGCGTCGATCCAGAACGTCCCGCACTTCTATCTCACCATCGACTGCGATATCGGCAAGCTGCTCGCCGCGCGCGAGGAGATCAACGCCGCCGCTCCGAAGGACAAGGAGAAGAAGCCGCTCTACAAGATCTCGGTCAACGACTTCGTCATCAAGGCGATGGCGGTGGCGCTGCAGAAGATCCCGAACTGCAATGTCAGCTGGACCGAGTCAGGCATGGTCAAGCACCATCATTCCGACGTCGGCGTTGCCGTGGCGATGCCGGGCGGCCTGATCACGCCGATCATCCGCAAGGCCGAGACCAAGACGCTTTCGACCATCTCCAACGAGATGAAGGATTTTGCCGCGCGCGCGCGGTCCCGTAAATTGAAGCCCGAGGAGTACCAGGGCGGCACCACGGCCGTCTCCAACCTCGGCATGTTCGGCATCAAGGACTTCACGGCGGTGATAAATCCGCCGCATGCGACGATCCTTGCGGTGGGCACCAGCGAGGAGCGGCCGGTGGTGCGGAGCGGCAAGATCGAGATCGCAACAATGATGAGCGTGACGCTGTCCTGCGATCACCGTGCCATCGACGGCGCGCTCGGCGCCGAGCTGATCGGCGCCTTCAAGCAACTGATCGAAAATCCCGTCATGATGATGGTGTGAAGAAATTCGCGTCGTCATTGCGAGCGAAGCGAAGCAATCCAGGACGTGACCGGCAGACTGGATTGCTTCGTCGCAAGAGCTCCTCGCAATGACGGTCTCGAACGTTAAGGCCGGTTGGAGCGAGAACGAGCGTACAGCATGGCCGACACGTCTTTCGACATCATCATCATCGGCTCCGGTCCCGGCGGCTATGTCACCGCGATCCGCGCCGCCCAGCTGGGCTTCAAGACCGCGATCGTCGAGAAATCCTATCTCGGCGGCATCTGCCTGAACTGGGGCTGCATCCCGACCAAAGCGCTGCTGCGTTCGGCCGAGATCTATCACTACATGCAGCACGCCAAGGACTATGGCCTGTCGGCTGAGAAGGTCTCGTTCGATCCGAAGGCCGTGGTGCAGCGCTCGCGCGGCGTCTCCAAGCGGCTGAACGACGGTGTCGGCTTCCTGATGAAGAAGAACAAGGTCAGCGTGATCTGGGGCGCCGCCTCGATCGACGCGCCCGGCAAGATCACCGTGAAGAAGTCCGACGTCGAGGGTCCCAAGGGTTCGCTGGGCGAGGGGACCTACCAGGCCAAGCACATCATTGTCGCGACCGGCGCGAGGCCGCGCGTGCTGCCGGGCCTCGAGCCCGACAAGAAGCTGGTCTGGACCTATTTCGAGGCGATGGTGCCGGAGCGGATGCCGAAGTCGCTGCTGGTGGTCGGCTCCGGCGCGATCGGCATCGAGTTCGCCTCGTTCTTCCACACCATGGGTTCTGACGTCACCGTCGTCGAGGTGCTGCCGCAGATCCTCCCGGTCGAGGACGCGGAGATCGCGGGCCTTGCGCGCAAGCGGCTGGAGAAACAGGGCATCAAGATCATGTCCTCGACCAAGGTGACGAAGCTTGAGAAGAAAGCCGACAGCGTCGTCGCCACGATCGACGACGGCAAGGGCAAGCCCATCACATCGGAGTTCGAGCGCGTGATCTCGGCGGTCGGCGTCGTCGGCAATATCGAGAATCTCGGTCTCGAAAAGCTCGGCGTGAAGACCGAGCGCGGCTGCATCGTCATCGACGGCTACGGCAAGACCAACGTGCCCGGCATCTACGCCATCGGCGACGTCGCGGGCCCCCCGATGCTCGCCCACAAGGCCGAGCATGAGGGCGTGATCTGCATCGAGGCGATCAAGGGCCTGCATCCGCATCCCATGGACAAGAACATGATCCCGGGCTGCACCTACTGCCATCCGCAGGTCGCGTCCGTCGGTCTGACCGAAGCCAAGGCCAAGGAGAGCGGCCGCGAGATCCGCGTCGGCCGTTTCCCCTTCGTCGGCAACGGCAAGGCGATCGCGCTCGGCGAGGACCAGGGCCTGGTCAAGGTCATCTTCGACAAGAAGACCGGCCAGCTGTTAGGGGCCCACATGGTCGGCGCCGAGGTTACCGAATTGATCCAGGGCTATGTCGTCGCCATGAACCTGGAGACGACGGAAGAAGAGCTGATGCACACGGTGTTCCCGCATCCGACCCTGTCGGAGATGATGAAGGAAGCCGTGCTGGATGCTTATGGACGGGTGTTGAATATCTAGAACACACGTCATTCCGGGGCGCTCGAAGAGGCGAACCCGGAATCTCGAGATTCCGGGTTCGATGCTTCGCAGCGCCCCGGAATGACAGACGATAGAGATCACTGGCATAAGCAAGAAGAAAGAAGCCATGCACGACAACGACAACCTCACCATCGAGCGCCCGACCTTCGTCACGCATCTCGAATGCGCCATGGAAGGCGATCATTACGCCGCCGATCAGGTTCACAATCTCTCCAAGGCCGGCAAACCGCTGCTGGTGCGCTACGACCTTGCCGGCGTGAAGAAGGCGCTGACCAAGGATGCGCTGAGCCAGCGTCCCGGAGACATGTGGCGCTACCGCGAGCTTCTTCCCGTGCGCAAATGCCAGGACATCGTCTCGCTCGGTGAAGTCACGACGCCGCTGATCCGGCTGCCCAAGCTCGGCAAGAAGCTCGGCGGCGCCGAAATCATCGTCAAGGACGAGGGACGCCTGCCGACCGGCTCGTTCAAGGCGCGCGGCCTGGTCATGGCGGTGTCGATGGGCAAGGCGCTCGGCATCAAGCACATGGCGATGCCGACCAACGGCAATGCCGGCGCGGCGCTCGCAGCTTACGCGACGTCCTGCGGCATCAAGACCACGATCTTCTGCCCGGCCGACACCCCCGAGGTGAATGTCAGCGAGATCGAGCTGCAGGGTGCCACCGTCTACCGCGTCAACGGCTATATCGACGATTGCGGCAAGATCGTCGGCGAGGGCAAGGCGAAAGTCGGCTGGTTCGACACCTCCACCTTGAAGGAGCCGTACCGCATTGAAGGCAAGAAGACGATGGGCCTGGAGCTCGCCGAGCAGCTCGGCTGGGACGTGCCCGACGTGATCTTCTATCCGACCGGCGGCGGCACCGGCCTGATCGGCATGTGGAAGGCGTTCGACGAGCTGGAGAAGATCGGCTTTATTGGTTCAAAGCGCCCGCGCATGGTCGCGGTGCAGGCCTCCGGCTGCGCGCCGATGGTGCGGGCCTATGAGGCCGGCACGGAGCACGCCACGCGCTGGGAGGACGCCCACACCATCGCTTCAGGCATTCGCGTGCCGCAGGCGATCGGCGATTTTCTGATTCTGCGCGCCGTGCGCGAGAGCAATGGTTTTGCCATTGCGGTCGACGACGACAAGATCTCGTCGGCGCTGAACGAGGTCGCGCGCGAGGAGGGGCTCTTGCTCTGCCCGGAGGGCGCTGCAACCTACGCCGCCTACAAGGAGAGCCTTGCCGACGGCCGCGTTTCGAAGGGCGACCGCGTCATGCTGTTCAACTGCGCCACCGGCCTGAAATATCCGCTGCCGCCGGTCACCCGCACGCTCGATCGCCACAAGCCGATCGACTATTCGCAGTTCTGAGGCGTCATTTCGTCTCTTCACGAACGATCGCTCTTCCCGTACGCGGGAAGAGACGGAAACAAGAACGATATCGTCGAGGAGACCACAATGAACAAGGCCATCTGGGCCGGGCTGATCGGTATCCTTGCTCTCGCCGGCATCGCTCGCGCCGACGAATATCCCTCGCATCCCATCACAATCATCGTTCCCTTTGCCGCCGGCGGCCCGTCGGATGCGATGGCGCGGGTGCTCGCCGAGCGGATGCGCCAGTCGCTCGGCCAGCCGCTGGTGATCGAGAACGTCACCGGCGCCGGCGGCTCGATCGGGGTGGGGCGCGCCGTGCATTCGCCGCCTGACGGCTACACCATCTCGTTCGGCCATCTCGGCACCCACGTCGCCAACGGTGCCGTCTACAAGCTCAACTACGACCTCGTCGCCGATCTCGAACCGGTGGTGCTCTTGCCGAGCAACCCGATGATCGTGGTCAGCAAGAACGCCGTGCCCGCGAAATCGCTGAAGGAGCTCTTGGACTGGCTGAAGTCGCGGCCGACGCCGCCGACCGCCGGGACGGCCGGCGCCGGCTCCGGCAGTCATATCGCCGGCGTCTATTTCGAAAGCGTCTCCGGCATCAAGCTGCAATACGTGCCGTATCGCGGCACCGCGCCGGCGTTGAACGATCTGATCGCCGGCCAGATCGACATCATCGTCGACCAGACCTCCAATTCCATCAACCAGGTCCGCGCCGGTACCATCCGCGCCTACGCCGTCACCGACGACAAGCGCCTCGCCTCGGCGCCCGAGATCCCGACCGCGGATGAAGCGGGATTGAAAGGCTTCAACATGACGCTGTGGTCCGGCATGTGGGTGCCGAAGGGCACGCCGAAGGAGATCGTCGCCAAGCTCAATGCCGCCGCCGTTGACGCGTTGAACGATCCCGCCGTGAAGAAGCAGCTGGAAAGCCAGGGCCTCGAGATGACGCCCAAGGATCAGCTCGCCCCGGAGGCACTCGGCATCAGGCAGAAGGCCGAGATCGCGAAATGGTGGCCGATCATCAAGGCGGCGAAGATCTCGGTGGAGTGAGGCGGAACATCACTCCGTGACGTCGTCAGCTGCTGCCAGCGCCCACTGCAGGCATTTCATCAGGTCCGCGGGCACGAACGGCTTACGGAGACAACAGATTGCTCCGGCTTCGAGCGCCCGGATGTGAAGGGTCTCATCCGGGAAACCTGTGATCAAGATGAACGGGGTGGCCGAACCCTGCGCGCGCATCTGCGTCAACAAATCGATTCCGGTCTTGGACGGCATATGCATGTCGGCGACGATGCAGGAGGTGCGCTTGGAATCGCTCGAGCTCAAGAATTCTTCGGCCGAGGCGAATGTGTGGACCATATACCCGCGCGACCGCAAGAGATTGTTGATCGCCTCCCGCACGTAGGGGTCATCATCAAGGACCGAAATGACCGAAGCCGCTGACAAGACGTCCGCTCCTCGCCCGGGATCACGCTTGCCGTCGCGACGGCCCAATCCAAACACGCAGGGTGGACCTGCCGCTCGCCATTGCAAACTCATACTTAGGTTTGTACGTCGGGCCGGCCGGGCCGAATGTCGAGCGCCTCACTCATTCTCACGAGGTCGGCCAGGGACTTCGCCCCCATTTTGCGCATGATCTGGCCGCGATAGATCTTCACGGTAATTTCGGCCAATCCGAGTTGGGCGGCCACTTGCTTGTTCATCAGGCCGGACGTCACCAGAGCCAATACGTCCCGCTCGCGCGAGGTCAGTGACTCGAAGCGTGATCTCACGTTCGAGACCGTCTTGTTGAGATCGCGCCGCTTGCGGTCTCGCTCGATCGCGGCCTGGACTGCGTCCAGGATATCCTGGTCGCGGACCGGCTTGGTCAGGAAATCGATCGCACCGCCTTTCATGGCCCGAACGGTCATGGGAATGTCAGCGTGACCGGTAATGAAGATGATCGGCGTGTGGATGTTGGCCTTGGCCAGATCGGACTGCAGCTCAAGGCCGCTGACTCCGGGCAGGCGGATGTCAAGCACCAGGCAGCTCGGTACCTGCGGTGGCTTGGCCTGGAGGAGCTGCGGCGCCGAGCCAAACGCTTCGACCTTGAGGCCAACCGATTCGAAGAGGTTGGTGAGCGCACGGCGCATGGAGGCGTCGTCGTCGACAACGTAGACAATCGGCTGATCACCGTTCTCCTGGGGCGGCGAAGGCGCCATGCGATCGCTCACGATGCTTGCTCTCGATAGAGGGGCAGGGTGATCTGAAACGTCGCGCCGCCAGACTGGTTCGACGCGGCGGAAAGTCGTCCGCCGTGGATCTCGATGATGGAGCGGCAGATCGGCAGCCCCATCCCTATGCCGCCGGATTTCGTGGTGAAGAACGGGGTGAACAGGCGGTCTATCGCCTGTTCGTCGATGCCGACGCCGCAGTCGGCGACGCTCACCAGCATCGCGTCGTCGCCATCAGCCGCCGAGCGGATCGTCAGCTTGCGCGGACGGTCACGGACGTCTTCCATGGCCTCGATCCCGTTCATGATCAGATTGATCAGGACCTGCTGCAGTTGGATCCGATCGCCAAAGATCTTGGGCAGGGCCGACGACAGCTCCATCCGCACCGACACGGCATGACGGGCCATCTCGCGCTGAACGAGTGCGACGGCCTCGCGCACGATCGAGTTTGGGTCGAGCGGACCCATTTCGATTTCGGTTCGTTTGGCGAGCGCCCGAATGTGACGGATCACGTCGCTGGCACGCTTGCAATCCTCGGTGATCCACTCCACGGAGCGGCGCGCCGCCTTGAGATCGGGCGGATTGCGCTGCAGCCACGCCACACAGGCGTCGGCGTTTGCAATCACGGCAGCGAGCGGCTGGTTGATTTCATGGGCGATCGAAGCAGTCAGTTCGCCCAGTGTCGTGATGCGCGTGACATGAGCCAGCTCGGCTTGGGCCTTGCGCAGCGCCTCTTCGGCCTGGTCGGCGCGGATGGCCGCAGTCACGTCGGTGCAGACGCCACGATAGCCGAGAAAGTTTCCGTCGGCATCGAAGAACGGCTTGCCACTGGTCCGGACGTAGATGGTCTGCCCGTTGCGGTCCCTGCTGCGATACACCAGGTCGCGGAACGGGATGTGGGCGTCGAGTGCCGCGCGATGTTGTCGCCATTTTTCCGGCTCGAGATCGGCGTCCGGCGCAATGTCCCAACGGGTAAGCCCAATCACGCCCGGCGGGGTGGTGGTATCGGAGTGTTCCGATATCAGGGTCACGCGGTGGTCTGGCCCTGTCTCCCAGAACCAGTCGGATGCGGTTTCGGCATAATCGCGAAAGCGCTGTTCGCTCTCGCGCAGCTTGCGCTCTGCCTCTTTGGTCGCCGTAATGTCGCTCACCGATCCCACGAACTCGACGTGGCCGGCAGAATCTCGTGTAGCCCGGGCCACCGCTCGGACGTACTTGATGGAGCCGTCGGGCATCACGAGGCGGTATTCGTGGTCGTAGTCCTTTCCCTCGCGCGCTGCCTGACCTGTGGTCCGCTGCACGGCGAGCCGGTCCTCCGGATGGATCCGCTGGAGCATGACCGGGATCTGCGGCTTGGAACCCTCGTCGCACTGGAAGATGCGATACGTCTCCCTGGACCATGTGATCTCGCGGGTTGCGGCCTTCCAGCCGAAACTGCCGGTGTGGCTCAATTCCTGCGCCTGGGCGAGATAGGCTTCGCTCTGCCGCAGAGCATTCTCCGCTTCCTTGCGCTCGGTGATGTTCTCGCAGGCGACCAACACGACTGGCGAGCCATCGGCCCGCAGCATGGTCTTGGCGTTCTCGCGCACCCAGAGTACCGAGCCGTCCCTGCGAACCTTCCGGATCTCCCAGGTGTGGGACTGATCGACGGTCTCGAGGCACAGTGCAACACAGGCGCGGACAAAATCGCGATCTTCGGCGAAGAAGACATCCAGTACCGATCGGCCGATCAACTCTGCGGCCGTGTAGCCCAGTTGCGCGGCGCCGAACGTGTTCACGTTGATGACGGTTCCGGCCGGATCGACCATGAAGTACATGACCGGATTGTGCTCGAAGACCTGCTGCCATTGTTTGACCGCTTCGAGCTGGCCATCATCGGGCTCGGCACGCGGCTTAGCGGCGACAGTTTGCCTGACGCAGCCGACGAGGAATTGCGCGGCTGACTTCCCGAACGTGGCTGCCTGGCCAGGTTTCATCGCAGACGCTCCCGGCTCTCTCTGCGTGAACACGAGTAGAGCACGTCGGCGCAAGAGGAGCAATTCCGGCCAAAGCCGGATGGCCGTGATGATGTTCGTCGATGAATTGACCTGTCGCCGCTTCGGCTATCCAGGCAGATCAGGTAGCCGCGCCAGCAGGGGTCTTCACCGTGACCGTGCAGCCGGAGCATCGTGCGCCGTCTCGTTGAATAAGAATGAGCGCGGAAGCCCCGGGCAAACACGGACAAACCTAGGTATAGCTCTTCCAACCCTAGTCATGTCGGTCATTTACCTCCGTACAGTTGAGCACTTCGTGCCCCGCTGACTACCCTCACGGCCAATCGGGAGTGTCGACCAGCCAGTCGCGGCGAGCGCAACCGCAAGCAACAAAGGGAGACAACAATGTGTCATGCATCCGTACTTCCCGAGGTTGACCAGCCCGACTCCAGACCGTGCTCTTCTGCCAACGGCTGTGCGGTGTGTGGCGGTAAATTTGGCTTGATCCGCTACTACGCGTGGCGCACTGCGCTCTGCTCAAAGACGTGTGTCGATCGCTTCCGCTCACGCCGCGAACGCGACCGCCGGTGGTTGTTTCGGGCTCAGTTCGCGCGGGGCTGAACTAGAGAGCTGACATCATTCCGCAGGCCTGATCCGGGAGCCCATGTCTTGAACCGCTCGTGCAAGCTCTTGTGCTCAATCGTTCTCTTCTGCTCCACCGCGACAATCCAGGCGCAGGAGACCGGAAACGGTGCCGTCCATCGCCAGCATCCGCCCCAGGACCAGGCGCTGCACGAGAAATTCTACTCGACCTGGCGCATGCCGGATAACCCGAGCCTCAGTTGCTGCAACAGCGCTGATTGCTATCCAACCGATATCAAGTACGTCGACGGCCAGATCTATGCGCGGCGGAGGGAGGACGGAAGATACATCCGGGTCCCGCCGCAGAAGGTGGAGCAAAACAGGGATAATCCGGACGGCCGAAGCCATCTTTGCGCTCCACCGCCCGCACTGTCTCCGTTGGACAGCGTTTACTGCTTCGCTTTGGGAGGTGCCACGTGAGATTCGCCTTCGTGCTGGTGAACGACCGGACGCCGTTCCGGCAGGCGTGGTGCATGCAATGCTGCGAGCCGATCAGCGGCAGCTATCTTCGCGAGATGGCGACCCGTCTGCCGTACTGCGACTATCAATGTTACGCGTTGTTCTGCGAGGCCCTTGCAGAAGGTCGCGTGAGGGTGGCCTCATGAACTTCGTGCTGGTCAATCACGAGCCTCCGCCAAGCGCGGCGACGTGCGGCACATGCTCGCGGTCGATCCGATCAGGCTATGTCCGGCATGTACGGACACAGCGCCACTACTGTGACTATGATTGCTATCGCCGAGGCGAGCTAATGACGCTGTGGATGCCATGGTCGATGCCTGGGCGCAGCGCGACGGCCACCGGGAACATGATCGAGATGTTGGTGATGCTGAGCGCCGTCTCGTGCTGGACCTGCACGATGCAGTTCTGGACCATCGCAAGAGCTTTGACCGGCGCATTTCTGGACGGGCGCGACCTGCTCACGACGGAAGGAGGTGACACCTAGCTGCGCGACTCGCGCGGAAGCCGCAGCAACGTAACCTCGTCGGCGCCCCTTCAGCCCCGGTGGCGCCGGTTAGGGAGCGGGTGCTGCGGCTGCCACGGGTGCCGTTGCGTTGAGTTCCTGCGTCACCACGCGCTGATCGGTCTTGCCGGCGACAGCGCCGCTGCTTTCGAAGCGGGCGCGATACACCAGCACGTTCTCCATCACCCGCTGGACGTAGTTGCGTGTCTCGGACAGCGGGATGCGCTCGACCCAGTCGACCGGATCGATCTTGGGATCTCTGGGGTCGCCATGCGCCTGCACCCATTCACGCACGCGGCCGCGGCCGGCATTGTAGCCGGCGAAAGTCATGATCTGGTTGCCGCGATATTCCGACAGCAGCGCGCTGAGCTCGGCCGCACCCATCTGTGTGTTGTAGACGGGGTCGGAGACCATCTTGTCCCAGTCATAGGTCACGCCGAAGCGCCTGGCCGTGTCCCGGCCGGCTTCCGGCGTCACCTGCATCAGGCCGACCGCATTGGCGGACGACTTGTCGCGCTGGTTGAACGAGCTCTCGGTGCGCGCCACCGAATAGATCACGCTGGTCTCGATCGCAGGTGCGACCTGCTTGTGCTCGGGGATGCCGATGGTCGGGAAGGCGTAGTGGTCGAGCGCCAGGCCGTGGGCCAACGCCGACTTGCCGACCTCCAGCATCACGCGCGCATCGTTGCGCTGGCCGGCGAGCTCGCCAAGCGCCGCGAGCGCGGCGGCGTCGGTGCTCTCCTGGGCGAAATCCTCGGCGTAGTAGAACACCATATCGCGTTCGCCGATGGCATAGAGCATGTCGGCGGCGCGCACGCGCTCATCTGCCGCCTGCGTGTCGGCGGCGGCCAGCACGGGCGAGGGGGCGCGCAGCTCCAGCCCCTCGAGGCCGAGCCGCGCACGGGCGAGCTGGCCGTAATAGGCGGTCGGATAGCGCGCGGCGGCCTTGTAGCTGGCTTGCGCGTCGGCGACTGCTCCCATGGCTTCAGCCGCACGGCCGCGCCAGTAGTGGCCTCGCGACAGCGCCAGTGGATTGGGCGATCCCTCGTCGATGGAGGCGAAGTGCATCATCGCGGTTTTGGGATCGTCGAGATAGCGCAGCGCGATCCAGCCGCACATGAAGTGATAGTCGACGCGGTAGACCTCCATCGCCGGCACCGTGGCTGCGCGCACCACGTCGTAGGCGGTCTGGAACTTGCCCTGGTCGAGCAGCTTTCGCGCGAGCAGGCGGCGCTCGCGCCACCATGCGTCTGTGTCCTGCGCCGCCATCGTCTCGGGTGCGGCAGCCAGGATCACCTCGGCTGCATCGTCGATGTGATCCTTCTGAAGGTGCCATTGTGCGCGGCACAGCACATAGCCGAGATCGCGGCGCGCGTCTTGAGGCACGTCCTCGAGATAATCCTTGGCCTTGTTCTCCTTGCCGTTGACGGCGGCGCAGGCCTTGACGATCGCGAGGAAATCTTCGCCAAGACGTTTTGCGGCCCGCCTTGCGCCGGCATAGTCCTTGGCGCCGAGGCGCTTGTCCATCCGGGCGCGATGGTCTTCGGGCCGCAACAAATCGTGGAACGCTTCGTAGGAATCTTCCTCGCTGCGCTCGGACAGTTCGTCCGAGCGCCAGGCCTCGCGCACGAGGCGCGTCGCCCCGTCGTTGTCGCCCTCGGCGAACAGAGCGCGCGCGAGCGCGAAATTGCCCTTGGCGCTGATCGGCCGGTCCATCGTGAAGGCGTGGACGGTTGCCGCGTCGCTCTTCTCCTGCCACAGCCGCGCCTCGGCGCGCTTGCGCAGCAGCACGGCGCTCGGCCAGTCCGGATTGGCGGCGAGGAAGGTGGCATAGCGCTTGAAGGGGGCGGTACTCTCGGAATGGCGCAGCATGAACCAGTCGGCGAGCTTTTGTCCGGCGGGATCGGCAATGCGGTCGCGCGCCGCGGTCGCATCGTCGGTCTTGCCCTTGCGCGCGAGGTCGATCGCATCCTTCAGCGCGGCGAGGTCGCCGGTCAGCGCCGGCGGCGCCGGCTTGTCCGTGGGCTCGTCCCGCTTCTTCGACTTGCGCCTGGCCTCGGCATGTTTGCGGTGCTTGCCGGATGCAGCATGCCGTTGCCTGCCGGTTTTCGCTTCGTGCGTTTTCTTGGACGCAGACGATTTGGACGCGGATGATTTGTGACCGCTCTTCGCCGCCAGCCCGGTGGGAAGGAGGGCCAAAGCGGCCACGGCAACGACACACGCGAGCGAGCGTAGGCACTGGTTCATTCGATGGTCCCCCTGCGAAACCACTACAAACCAAGGTCCGCGACGACATGCGGCTTGAGAATCAAGAACGACACCAAAACGATGCCGCGACATCGTTTCGCATTCCTCACGCTCGTTCAACAATGCGGCAAAATACGGATTGGAACTCGCGGAACTTCAGCAATGGCGGCAGTGGCGGTTCCTTAAACCTTTATTAACGAAACGGGACTCGCGCGACGGTTGCGGGCAGCCCTGGGCGCCAAACCGGCCGATTGCGCGTGTTCCCCTGCGAAAATCCGGTGTATTGAGGGTTCCATAGATCCTTCTTCAGCCTTTGCCCGCATCTCATGCCGCTTTTCAACCAGTCGATCCGGCGCAAGATCGTCGGCATCGCCCTCGGATTGATCGTCCTGATGCTGATCACCTCGATCCTGTCGATGGTGATGTCGAGCCAGGTCGGCATTCTCCTGGACGAGCTGACCAACCGCTACATCCCGGCCTACGGTGATCTGGCGCGGGCCAACATCCGCTCGCTGGAGCGGTCGGTGGCGTTGCGGCGGATGGTCATGGCGAAGATGCAGGACTCCTCGGACGAGCAGGCCTATTCGGCCCGCCTGAAGGAGTTCGAGGAAGCCGACCGCAAGATCGAGGAAGAGACGTCGGCCGCGCAAAAGCTCATCAACGCGATCATCGAGGATCCGAGGACGCCGTCGGACAATGCCGCGCTGGCGCGGATCGACACGCGCATCGAGACCGCCGTGACCGAGCTGCGCCAGGGCATGAACGAGGACCACGCCAAACTCCTCAAGCAGATCGACGCCAAGCAGATGCCGGAGGCACGCAGCACGCTGGAGCACATCGATGCGCTGCGCGATCAGTTCAACCAGCGGATCGATGCGGTTCGCACCGACATGCTCAAGCAGGTCTATGCGAGCACCTCGACGGTGGTCGGCCACCAGCGACAGGCGATCATCATCTCCGGCGTCGTAACGCTGCTCGCCGCGGTCGTCGGATTTGCCTTTGCGCTGCTTGTCTCCGGCGGCATCACAAGGCCCGTGCGGCTGCTGCTCGCCGGTGCCCGCGAGGTCGAGGCCGGCCGCTTCGACAAGAGCATCACCGTCTCGACCCAGGACGAGATCGGCGAGCTCGCCGCCGCCTTCAACCGCATGATCGAGCAGCTGCGCCACAACGAGCGGATCCGCGAGACCTTTGGCCGCTACATCGATCCCAAGGTGGTGCAGGGCCTGATCGACCGGCCGGAGGTCGCCGTCGACGGCCAGCGTCGGGTCATGACCATCATGTTCTGCGACATGAGCGGCTTCACCGCGATGAGCGAGGGCATGACCCCGCGCGGCCTCGTCAAGGTCATGAACCACTATTTCACGTTGATGTCCGCTCCGATCCGCAACAACCGCGGCGTCATCGACAAATATATCGGCGATGCCATCATGTCCTATTGGGGCCCGCCCTTCATCGAGGAGGACGAGCAGGCGCTGCTCGCGGGCCTGTCCGCCATCGACATGGCCGACCAGGTGCCCGCGCTGCAGAAGCAGCTGCCGGACCTGCTCGGCATCCGGGCCATGCCGGTGTCCTGCGACCTGCGCATCGGCATCGCCACCGGCGAGGTCTTGACCGGCAGCATCGGCTCCGAGCTGATGATGAGCTTTACGGTGATGGGCGATGCCGTGAACCTTGCCTCGCGCCTCGAGGCCGTGAACAAGATCTACGGTACCCGAATCCTGATCTCGCAGGCGACCGCCGCGGCGATTGGATCCCGGCTCGAATTGCGCGAGATCGACCGCCTCGCGGTGGTCGGCCAGAGCGTGCCGCAGCCGGTGTTCGAGGTGATGGGCCGGGCAGGTGCGCTCACCGCCTCGCAGGAAGGGCTGCGCGCGCACTACGCCGAAGGGCTTGCCGCCTATCGCGCCTGCCGCTTCACTGAGGCCCGCTCGGCATTCAATGCGGCGCTGCAGAGCGTCCCTGGCGACGGCCCGTCTCAGGCGATGCTCGCGCGCATCGTGCAGTTCGAGACCGCGCCGCCAGCGGCCGATTGGGACGGTGCCTGGCGCATGGACAGCAAATAACCGTCCGCGCCCGGAATAATTGATTCTACCTTATAACGATGTTGGCCGTGACCCATTTTCCGGGCTTAGGCTTGTTGTCCCTCAGGCGTTTGACGGGGACACGCCGATGACAGAACTAGAGGACAGGCTGGAGCGCTTCGAGACGCTCACCGCCGAATGCGAGCTGATTGCCAAGCTTGCGACCGACAGCCACAAGCGCGAATTCTACCTGAAGCTTTCGGAGCGGTACCGTCAGCTCGCGGTCGACATGCGCCTGGCGATCGCGACCAAGGCTGCCGCCTGACGCCCGGATGAAGCTTGCGGCCAGGAACGAGGCACGATGTTCCGCATCGGTGTCTTTACGAGAGGTCGTGCAATCGCAATCCGTTCTTAATAATTGAGACCCATCCTTGATGGAGGTCCGCGGATTCGCGCGTTGCGGTTCCCGGCGATGGGAATGCCTGGGGCAAGGTTGCCGTGCAATGTTGCCCGCGAACGTCACTCGTCCTATGGTTGGACATCCCATGCGTCTGCTTGCGGTCGCCCTGTTTGCGCTTTTGACGGCAGCCTGTGACCAGGAGCAGGACGTCACTGGCTCGACCCCGCTCTGCCCGATGCGCAGCTACAGCTCCTACAATCCCCGCGACATGAACCAGTGCGTGGCCGCCTGCAAGGCCTGCGACCACGGCAACACCGTCACCTGCACGACCGCCTGCACGCTCCACGGTGCGCGCTGAGGCAAGGGCGCGGCGCCTCGTATGATCCGGCCGCGAGTGGGGAACCCCGGGGCTGACGGTGCCTCCGCACCGGAACGATTCACATGGGCTAATCATTAGAGGAGGACGGCAGGACGCGGAGACCTAAGGAATGGGTATGCTCGATCCCGGTCGGTTTCTGGTGTCGTGCTCGCATTGCGAAGCATGGCCCATGGCGGCCAATGTCAAACGTTCGAGCTCGTCGGCGCAGCCGCACGAAGTCAGCTTTGTCTGCCCGCGCTGTCGCCGCGAGGAAACCGCCATCATCTCCGCCTCCGGTGAGCTCACTCCCATCAAGCGGATCGACGCTCCGCCGCGCGACGTCACCACGGCCTGGGCTCAGGCCCAGCGCCCGAGAGGGCGTGCGTAGCGCGCCCGTATTCAACCTAACGAGAGGGCGTGCGTAGCGCGCCCGTCTTCAACCCAACGAGAGGGCGAGCATAGCGCGCTCGTGCCACAGCTTGGCGCCGGTTGGCGGAGTGGTCCGACAATGTGGTAGGATCGCCGCCGGGAGATTGTCCATGGCCCTCACCAACCTGCCGCCGCATTCCGACCATGTCAGGCTTCACCCCGTCGCGCCGCATGGTGTCGCTCTGTTCTGCCTTGCGCTGCTGACTGTGTCCTGCGCGCTGGCAAGCTTTGCGCTTGCCTGTGCGACGCCGTTTGCAGCGTTCGCGGTCGTGGCTGCGGCCGCGCTGTCGCAGCGTCAGGCGCTGCTGGTTGTCACCGCCACGTGGCTGGCGAACCAATGCATCGGCTTCGGCGCGCTGCACTATCCCCTTGATGCCGGCACCATCGGCTGGGGCCTTGTGATCGGCGCCGCGGCGCTTGTTGCGACCGCTGCCGCATCGACGATGCTTCGCATCCTGACCAAGCTTCGCACGCCGCTGGCGCTGGCCATTGCCCTCGTCGCCGCCTATGCGGCCTATGAGCTTGCGCTGTTCGCCGCGACGCCGTTCCTTGGCGGGCAGGGCGCCTTCACGGCGGCCATCGTCTCGCGGATCGGGCTGACCTGCGCTATGTGGCTCGCGGGCCTCGTCGCCGTCTGCGAGGTCGCCCGCCTGATCGGCTCCCTCGGGCGGGGACGCGCAACCGCTTGAGCAGCGAAGCCCGTTGGCGCGACGATATCGCCTCACTGGTCTTTCCCGTGGCCGGACACGGCGCGATCTGCGCCGTGCACCGGGGCGCTTTCCGGACGCTGCTCGGCACCGAGCCAACGCCGGAGGCCTGCCTCGACTATTTCCGGCGATTTGAGGCCGCCTTTCGCACGGCCGCCGACGCCAAGATCGCCCTCAGGGACATTTTGCCCGGGACAAGCCTGCATCTTACCAGTCGCGATATCGCCCGGAAGCTGCTAGAAGAGGCGCAAATCGCCAATGGAGAATAGACCATGAGCCAGTCCCAGCTCGCCAACGCGCAAGTCCCGGCCCGGATCACGCTTCCGGTCGCCGCAGGGCAGGTGGGACGGCTGTCGCAGGCGCTGATGGCCATGGTGCTGGGCGTGTTCGTGATCGGCATGGTCGGCTTCTCCCATATCGACGTCGTCCACAACGCCGCCCACGACGTGCGGCACTCGAACGCGTTCCCCTGTCACTAACCTTGATGGCATGAGCACGTTTCGCGCGATCGTCTTCGCGTCGGTCATCTCGGGTTTCGTCGTCGGTCTCCTCGTCACCGTCGTCCAGCAGTTCGGCACCGTCCCCCTGATCCTGAAGGCGGAAGTCTTCGAGAAGGCGGCGGGCGCGCACCAGCACGACGCCGCGGCGCAGCCGGTCGCGGCCGGGCATGACCATGCAGCCCACGACCATGGCGACCACGACCATGGCGCCGGCGACCATGACCATGGCGGCGCGTGGGAGCCGCGCGACGGGTTTGAGCGCAACGCCTACACCGCCGCCGCCAACGTGCTGACCGCGATCGGCTTCGCGCTGCTTCTGGCCGGCTTCTTCGCCGTGCGCAGCGGCGCGACCGGGACCAGCGTGTCCTGGCACGAAGGCCTGCTGTGGGGCCTGGCGGGCTTCGCCGTCTTCACCCTCGCCCCTAGCCTCGGCCTGCCGCCGGAGCTGCCCGGCGTGCCCTCAGCGCCGCTGCTGTCGCGGCAGATCTGGTGGCTCGCCGCCGTGCTGGCGACGGCAGGCGGGCTCGCCTTGATCGTCTTCCGCCGCACGGTGCCGGCGGCGATATCAGGCGTGATCCTCTTGACCCTGCCGCACCTGATCGGCGCGCCTGATCTCGCCAATGTCGAGACCAACGTGCCGTCATCGCTGCTGCATCAGTTCGTCACCGCGGTGACGGTGACGAGCCTGGTGTTCTGGACCCTGCTCGGCGGCCTGACCAGCGCAGTGTTTGCGCGTTTCGATCGCGGCGCGACCCTCTAGCGGTCGCAGCCAGCGAGGCCCACGCGCGATTTCGTTCCACGACGTCTGCGAAATCTTTTTCCTGGCTCGACTGAATCCACGCGTTGACAGCCTGGACCCACCGGCTTCTAGTCAAGGCATCGGGGATATGCGGTCTCCCCGCGAGGCGACATGCCCAAGCATCGCGTCCTGATCACCAAGGGCGCAGCATGTCCACTTCATCCATCTCGATTGATCAGACAGATCGGCTCATCCGTCTTGCGCGGGATGCGTCTGCGCGCGCCGCTGACGCCTGGGCCGAACACGGCTTCGACCCAGGGGGCAGTGACACCAGGAGGACGATCATGCGACGAGGTACACTCTGTCACTCGGCCATCATGCTGGCTGCCGCCTTGGGAGTCGTCATGGGCGCCGCGCAATTCATCGCGACGGCCCGGGCGGAAGACGTCAATTGGCAGGCGATCGACCAAACGCTCGGCCGCAAGGCCGCCGTCACCGATGATGTCCACCGCTACGGATTTCCGCGCAGCGATCTGTCCGTGACTCTGGACGGGGTCGCGATCAAGCCGGCGCTGGCGCTCGGCGGCTGGGTGGCGTTCAAGCCGGCCCATGGCGGGGCGATGGTCATGGGCGACCTTGTGCTGCTCGAGACCGAGATCAATCCGGTGATGGTGAAGATGATCGCGAGCGGTCTCGAGATCACTGCCGTGCACAACCATCTGCTGCGCGCGAGCCCGGCGACGTTCTACATGCATGTCGCCGGACATGGCGACCCCGTCAAGCTGGCCGCCGCGATCCATGACGCACTCGCCGCCAGCAAGACGCCACTGACCGCTGCCGCACCGGCGAGCCCGCCGCCCGCTGTCGATCTCGACACGGCGAAGCTCGATGAGATCATCGGCACCAAGGGACAGGTCAATGGCGGCGTCTACCAGTTCAACGTCAAGCGCCGTGATCCGATCATGCAACAGGGCATGGCGCTCACGCCCGTCGGGCCAATGGGCGTCGCCATCGGCATCAACTTCCAGCCATCAGGCGGAGGCAAGGCTGCCATCACCGGCGACTTCGTTCTGTCTGACAATGAGGTGAACCCGGTGATCGCTGCGCTGCTGGAGAACGGCATCGAGGTGACGGCGCTGCACAGCCATATGCTGGACGAGCAGCCGCGGCTGTTCTTCATGCACTTCTGGGCCAACGACGACGCGATCAAGCTCGCCAAGGGCCTTCGCGCCGCGCTCGACAACACGGCGAGTGCGAAAGGCTGACCGGCGAGGCGCTACGTCATCAGATCGTGCAGGCCGGTCCAGCCGGTGTAGAGGCCGACGAAGACGATCAGGGCCGCCGAGACATAGGGCGCGCGGTGGGCATAGCGGCTGAAGCCGCCCCAGTGACGTTCGACGTGGCGCAGGCTGAGCGCAGCCAGAACGCCTGCCGACACCATCGTGATCGCAAGCCCGATGCCGAAGGACAGCACCAGGACGAAGCCGAGGCTGAACTGCTTCAGCTGAAGGCAGAGCAGCAGCACGGTGATCGCGGCGGGGCAGGGGATCAATCCGCCGGTGAGGCCGAACAGGATGATCTGCGCGGTGGTGACGGTGCGCCCGGCAAAGCGCTTGCGGATGTCGGCGGCGTGGGCGCGCGCATGCGCGTCGTCCTCGTCGCCGAGGTCCATGTGGTTGTGATCATGCTCCCTAAACAGAAGCTCGGCGGAATCGCCGGCGAGGGTGACGCGCGCCTTGAACGCATGTGGCTCGGGAATTTCATCGACGCTTTCGAGGTACCCGTCGCCTGCAGTGAAGGCGAAGGTCTGCTCCGAGCCGTCCTCGCGGATGGTGGTCACCCTGATGTCGCCATCAGCGGGAAGCGCGGCCGTCTCGCTCCGGATCCGCCAGCGCGGCGGCACGCCGTCTTCGAACACCTCCAGCAGCAGCGCGAAGCCGGCGAGCGAGATCGATTGCGGCCCGTCGTGGTGGTGATGATGGTCATGATCATGTTCGCGGTTCTGGTCCCGCCAGGTGCGCCAGACCATCCAGGTGGCGATGCCGATGATGATCGCGGCGGAGACCAGTTGCAGCCAGGCCTCGCTGCGTTCGCCTGATAATTCCTGGCCGAAATAGAGGCCCGCGAGCGCGACCGCCCAGACAATAGCGGTATGGGAGATGGTCGCCGACAGGCCGAGCAGCACGGCCTGGTGCACGGTGCCTCTGATAGCGATGATGAACGCGGCGATCATGGTCTTGGAATGGCCGGGCTCGAGGCCGTGCAGCGCGCCGAGCAGGATCGCGCTGGGCACGAACAGCCATGCGTGCGCGCTGCTCTGCTGGAGCAGGTGAGACAGGTCGGTCATCTCGTCACTTCAAATAGGTTCGGACGACGTCGATGAGGTCGGCGGCGCCCTTGGCCTTCTCCGGATCCTTCTCGTGCGCGGGATCCACGACATGATGGCGGATGTGGTCTTCCAGCAGCTCGGTGGTGAGACCGCTGATCGCACCTTTCACCGACGCCACCAGCATCAGCACGTCGGCGCAGCCGATCTCCGACTCCAGTGCGCGCTCGACGGCTTCAAGTTGACCCTTGATGCGCCTGACGCGGCCGATGAGCTTCGACTTGTGCCTGATGGTGTGCGACATCGGGGTAAGATAGGGGGGTACCCTATAGGAGTCAATGCGTGCTTGTGCCCCGTCATTGCGTGCGCGCAGCGAAGCAATCCAGAATTCCGCCCCGGAAAGACTCTGGATTGCTTCGCTGCGCTCGCAACGACGAGATGGAGCAGCTTCCCACAAACTCGGCGAATGCCGACTCAGTTGCCGTCCCACGCACCATCGCCGCAAGTCTGGTCGCGCAGCCCGTGACATGAAATCAGAGATTGTGGACTGTCATCTTCGCGAGGGTATCACTGTAAGCGGACCCGTGTCTTCCCGGTAACGACTGTGCTGCCTGAGCAACACCACTTGTGGATTTAACCCTCACCACTGGTCGTTCGCAGCGGCGCCGCTTTTTGGCCACACCCGAACATGAATAAAATCACTCGTATGTTTGAGGGGCCGGGCTGGTCCCTTGCTGGCGGCAGGAAATCCCAAGGTCGATTCAAATCTTGGCTCTGATCTTTCCTGAACTGACAAGGGTTGGCCAGGAAACTGGATCTGAGGAAACTGGTCGCGATGGACGCCAAGGCCAACATCAAGCAGAGGCTGCCGAGCCGTCACGTGACGGAAGGTCCTGCGCGCGCGCCCCATCGTTCCTACTTCTACGCCATGGGTCTGACCACCGAGCAGATCCACCAGCCCTTTGTCGGCGTCGCCTCGTGCTGGAATGAAGCCGCGCCCTGCAACATCGCCCTGATGCGCCAGGCGCAGGCGGTGAAGAAGGGCGTCGCATCCGCTGGCGGCACGCCGCGCGAATTCTGCACCATCACGGTGACCGACGGTATCGCCATGGGCCATGACGGCATGCGCTCCTCGCTGCCGTCGCGCGAATGCATCGCCGACTCCGTCGAGCTGACCGTGCGCGGCCATGCCTATGATGCGCTGGTCGGCCTTGCCGGCTGCGACAAGTCGCTGCCGGGCATGATGATGGCGATGGTGCGCCTCAACGTGCCGTCGATCTTCATCTATGGCGGCTCGATCCTTCCCGGCAATTTCCGCGGGCAGCAGGTCACGGTGCAGGACATGTTCGAGGCCGTCGGCAAGCACTCCGTCGGCGCCATGTCGGACGAGGACCTCGACGAGATCGAGCGCGTGGCGTGCCCCTCGGCTGGCGCCTGCGGTGCGCAGTTCACCGCCAACACCATGGCGACGGTGTCGGAGGCCATTGGCCTTGCGCTGCCTTACTCGGCCGGTGCTCCCGCACCGTACGAGATCCGCGATGCGTTCTGCATGACCGCGGGCGAGAAGGTGATGGACCTGATCGCGTCCAATATCCGTCCGCGCGACATCGTCACTCGAAAGGCGCTGGAGAATGCGGCCGCGGTGGTTGCTGCGTCTGGCGGCTCGACCAATGCTGCGCTGCACCTGCCGGCCATCGCGCATGAGGCCGGCATAAAGTTTGACTTATTCGACGTCGCCGAAATCTTCAAAAAGACACCTTATGTCGCGGATTTGAAGCCGGGTGGCCGTTATGTCGCCAAAGACATGTTTGAAGTAGGTGGCATACCGCTTCTGATGAAGACGCTGCTCGACAACGGATTTCTCCACGGCGACTGCATTACGGTCACCGGTCGAACGATCGCCGAAAACCTCAAAAGCGTGAAGTGGAATCCGCACCAGGACGTGGTGCACCCGGCAGACAAGCCCATCACCGTGACAGGCGGTGTGGTCGGTCTGAAGGGCAATTTGGCGCCAGAAGGTGCGATCGTGAAAGTCGCGGGAATGTCCAACCTCAAGTTTACCGGTCCGGCCAGGTGCTTCGACCGGGAGGAGGATGCTTTCGAGGCGGTCCAGAAGCGCACCTATCGCGAAGGCGAAGTCATCGTGATCCGCTACGAGGGCCCCAAGGGCGGCCCCGGCATGCGGGAGATGCTCCAGACCACCGCAGCGCTGACCGGCCAGGGCATGGGCGGCAAGATCGCGCTCATCACCGACGGCCGCTTCTCCGGCGCCACGCGCGGCTTCTGCATCGGCCATGTCGGGCCGGAGGCCGCGGTCGGGGGCCCGATCGGGCTGCTTGAGGACGGCGACATCATCGAGATCGATGCGGACGCCGGTACACTTAACGTAAAATTGAGCGACGCTGAGCTGGCTCAGCGCAAGACCAAATGGAGCGCTCGCGCGACTAATCACACGTCGGGTGCGCTCTGGAAGTATGCCCAGCAGGTTGGACCAGCGGTCGGTGGGGCAGTGACCCATCCGGGCGGCGCGCACGAGAAACAGTGCTATGCGGACATCTAGGCGTGCCATTGTTGCGTTTGTGTTGGGGGCTACCGCGCTGGCCGCGCCGGCGCTCGCCTTCGACGGCGCGCCGGTTAACCCCAAGGACGCGGCCATCCCCGTCGTGACCACCTTGCCCGGCGCCGCCGGTGCAGTGCGCAAGTCTGTGCCCCCCGTCGCGCCCCAGGAAAGCTCGCTCACGGCCCTGCAATACGCCGCCGAGGGCGGTCACCCGATTGCGCAGTGGAAGCTCGGCCGCATGTACGCCAGCGGCGACGGCGTGGCCCAGGACGACGTTCGCGCCTTCGACTATTTCACCCGGATCGCCAATGCGCACGCCGAGGACAGCCCGTCGGCGCCGCAGGCGCAGGTCGTCGCCAATGCCTTTGTCGCGCTCGGGCGCTATTATCTGAGCGGCATCCCGAACTCCAAGATCAAGGCCGATCCTGACAGGGCGCGGGAGATGTTCTCCTATGCCGCCTCCTATTTCGGCAACGCCGACGCGCAGTACGATCTCGCCCGGCTCTATCTGAAGACGCCGGACGCCTCCCGGGAGGATTTCCGCTACGGCGCCCGCTGGCTTGGCCTTGCCGCCCAGAAGGGCCAGCACGAGGCCCAGGCGCTGCTCGGGCAGATGCTGTTCAACGGCGATCGCCTGCCGCGGCAGGCCGCGCGCGGCCTGATGTGGCTGACGCTGGCGCGTGACAGCGCCGGCGCCGACGAGACCTGGATCAAGGAAAATTACAACCGCGCCTTCGCCAAGGCCTCCGACGACGACCGCGCCATGTGCCTGCAAATGCTGGAACAGTGGGTGCAGGGCCGCCACGAGTAGGCTCGGCAACGAAGGTGCCGTTGGGTGGGCAAAGCGAAGCGTGCCCACCTCCTGTTTCGATCACGACGAGATGGTGGGCACGGCGCGCAAAGGGCGCGCCTTTGCCCACTCTACCGCAGTTGTGATTGCCGCTCGCCCCGACCAACTCCGCGCAAGCCCTACGCCGCCTCCAGATCCAGATCCGCCCAAACCGGCACGTGATCCGACGGCTTCTCCCAGGCCCGCACGTAGCTGTCGATGCCGACATTGGCGAGCTTGTCGCTCGCCTGCGGCGAGAGCAGCAGATGGTCGATGCGCAGCCCCTGGTTCTTCTGCCAGGCCCCGGCCTGGTAATCCCAGAACGTGTAGAGACCAGGCTCGTCGGTGACGGCCCTTAAGGCGTCGGTCAGGCCGAGGCCGAGCAGGGACTGAAAGCTCTCCCGCGTTTCGGTCTTGAACAGGGCGTCCTCGGTCCAGGCCGCGGGATTGTGGACGTCGCGGGCATGCGGGATGACGTTGAAGTCGCCTGCGAGGATCAGTGGCTCCTCGGTCTTAAGACGCTCCTTCGAATACTCAAGAAGACGCGACATCCATTTGAGCTTGTAAGGATATTTATCGGTGCCAACAGGATTGCCGTTGGGCAGATAGAGGCAGGCGATGCGCATCACGCCCTGCTTGAGCGTCACCACGCCCTCGAGGAAACGGGCATGCGTGTCCTCGTCATCGCCGGCAAGTCCTGACTTGGTCTCGTCGAATTTGAGCCTGGAGAGCAGGGCAACCCCATTGAACGTCTTCTGCCCGTGGGTCACCACGTTATAGCCGAGCGCTTCGATCTCGAGCCGCGGAAACGCCTCGTCGATGCATTTGATCTCCTGCAGGCAGACGATGTCGGGCTGGCATTCCCTAAGCCAGGTCAGCAGGAGATCGATCCGCTGCCGGACCGAATTGACGTTCCAGGTGGCAACTCTGATGGGCATGGGGCGGGCTCCGGGCAGGGGTCATGGTTAGAACAAACCGCTAACGCCCCCGTCAAGGACGCCGCAAAATCTCCCACAAAATTAACCCGGTTGAAGCCGGTCCCAGGCCATTGATACGGAAAAGGTTCCTCGGAATGGGATGGCGGGACAAATCCACAGCATTGACTGAGCAGCGCGACGGTTTCGTCGGCGCTTTCCCGTCCTGGCTCGGCGGTTTCGAGATCGAAGACGGGCTGATCGCCGATCTCAGCGAGCGCGAGCTGCGCCGCATCCGCGCCAAGCAAATCGACGCGGTGACGCGGCTGATCCCCGTGACCATGGCCGTGACCATGCTCAACGTCGTTATTGTTCTGATCCTGTTCTGGGGCAGGGGCTGGAACGACTTCCTCGCGATCTGGGGTGCAACCCTCACGGCCGTCGCTTCGGTCGCCGTGCGCGCATGGCAGCGCTCGCATCAGAACCCACCGCAGGAGGCTTCGCCGCGCACGGCACGGCAGATGCTGCGGCAGGCGTTCTTCCTCGCCGCGATCTGGGGCACGCTGCCGCTGGCGCTGTTCAGCCTGATAGGGCCGACCAGCCAGCTCATCCTGGCCTGCCTGATGGTCGGCATGATGTCCGGCGGCGCCTTCACGCTGTCGACCTTCCCGCGCGCCGGCCTCGTCTACCTCGCCACCATGACGGTCGCCTGCGCGGGTTCGCTGCTGCTGTGCGGCACCGGGCCGTATCTGGTGACGGCGGTGTTTCTGCTGCTGTTCGCGTTCTTCATGGCGCGCAACATCGTCTCGCAGGGCAATCTGTTCCTCGGCAATCTCAAGGCCCAGCTCGACCTCGAGCGGCAGACCGAGATCATCTCGCTGCTGCTGAAGGACTTTCAGGAGAACGCCAGCGACTGGCTGTGGCAGACCGACGCTGAAGGCCACCTCGTCGACGTGCCGCAACGCTTCGCCGACGTCGCGCAATTGCCGCTTCCGCTCCTGAAGGGATCGCATTTCGCCGACGTGCTCGACATGCTCTGCCCCGAGGACAAGGCGGCCGCCTACAACATTGTCGGCCTGATGGAGCATACCGAGCCGCTGCACGAGATGAATTTGAAGGTCGTCGCCGGCGGCGAAGCGCGGCTGTGGTCGCTGACCGCAAAGCCCGCCTACGATCGCGACGGTCAGTTCCTGGGCTATCGCGGCTTCGGCCGCGACGTCACCGAGCGCTGGCGCGCGGAGAAGGCCGAAGCCGAGAACCGCGCCAAATCGGACTTCCTCGCTGTCATGAGCCACGAGATCCGTACGCCCATGAACGGCGTGCTCGGGCTTGCCAGCATGCTGCTCGAAACCGATCTGGATGAGGAGCAGCGCGAGGCCGTCATCACGATCCGTGAATCCGGCGACAATCTGCAGCGCATCCTCAACGACATCCTCGATCTCTCCAAGCTCGAGGCCGGACGCTTCCAGTTCGAGGCAATCGACTTTGCGCCGCAGACGCTGGTCGAGACGGTTGCGACCGTCGTGCGCGCGAGCGCCAAGGGCAAGGGTATCAGCCTCAAGATCGAGCTCGATCCGAACCTGCCGCCGACGCTGCGCGGCGACGCCGCGCGCATCCGCCAGGTGCTGCTCAATCTTGCCTCCAACGCGGTGAAGTTCACCGACGCGGGCGAGGTGACGATCAAGGCCATGTGCCCGGCGCGGCGCGACCTGCTCGCGACGGTCGAGTGGACCGTGACCGACAGCGGCATCGGCATTGCGCCCGACAAGCTCGGGCAGCTGTTCAGCGACTTTGCGCAGGCCGACGCCTCGATCAGCCGCCGGTTCGGCGGCACCGGCCTTGGCCTTGCGATCTCAAGGCGCATCATCGAGCAGATGGGCGGCACCATCGGCGTCACCTCGACGCCGGACGAGGGCTCGACCTTCCGCTTCACGCTGGTGCTGCCGTGGAGCCAGGCGCAGACATCAGATCAGGACGCGGGCCGCGAGGAATCCGACGATCTCAAGGCCCGAATTGCCGGCCTCGACCGGCCGCTGAAGGTGCTGGTCGCCGAGGACGATGCCGTCAACCGCATGGTCGTGAGCAAGATGCTCGCCGCCTTCGATGTCGAATTGCGCGTCGTTAGCGACGGTGTCGAGGCCGTCGCGGCCGTGTCGGAAGGCGACTACGACATCGTGCTGATGGACGTGCGCATGCCCGAGATGGACGGGCTCGCCGCGACGCGCGCGATCCGCGCGGGAGGAGGGCGCTTTGCGGCCTTGCCGATCGTCGCGCTAACGGCCAACGCCTTCCCCGAGGACGTCACGATCTGCCGCGAGGCCGGCATGTCGGACTTCCTGGCCAAACCGTTGCGCAAGCCGGCGCTGATCGCGGCCCTGCTGCGCGCGCTAGACGGCCATGTGATGACGGAGGAGGCACCGCTGCAGCCCGCGCTGATGCCTGATGGGCTGGAATGGACGGACGAGGAAAGGCAGATGACGGGCGCTTAAGGCGGCGCCGGTCTTGGTTTTCCATAGACGCGCGCGGCGACTGCCTTCGCGGCCTCCGCCTTCACCCGCGCCGCTCCGGCGCATAGTCGAGCGGCAGCACCGTCGTCGCCTTGATCTCCTGCATCACGAATGACGACGAGACGTCCGCGAGCGTGATCCTCCCGATCAGGCGCTGGTAGAGCCTGTCATAGGCGGCAACGTCAGGGATCACGGCCTGCAGCAGATAATCGACATCGCCGGTCATGCGGTAGACGCCGATGATCTCGGGAATGTCGCGCACGGCGTTCGAAAACTGCTTGAGCCAGCTGGCGCTGTGCTCGGTGGTGCGCAGCGCAATGAACGCGGTCAGGCCGACATTGATGCGGCTGGCATCGAGCAGGGTCACGCGGCCCTTGATGATGCCGTCATCCTCCAGGCGCTTGATGCGGCGCCAGCAGGCGTTGCGGGAAAGTCCCGCCCGCTCGCTAAGCTCGTCCAGCGACAGGGCGGCGTCATGCTGGATCAGGTTGAGCAGTTTGCGATCTGTTTCATCCATTATCCCAACAATACAAGAGATCGTCGTCTAAATTCAACCGGATTAGGCCCGATGGCGTGATATTTGGGACATCTTCTTGATCCGAATCCCCTAGGGATTGCAGGCGAACCGCGTCCCTGGAGCCCAGCATGCAAACCACCCTGCACCGGCTGTTTCTGTCCCATCCTGAGAGCGTCGATGAATCCTACGGCGAGCATTTCCTGTTCGCGCTCGGCTTCGCGGCGCGCCTGTTCGGCGCCGCATTGGCGGCGCTGGTGCACGCCGTCATTCCCTGCCTGTTCGAGACCACCGCCAGCCGCATGATCCGGCAGATGCACGAGCGCATCGCGCGTCGCGGCCACGCGCTGCAGCCCGCCGAGTAGCCAGCGCCGCGACCCGAGAGTCTGGGATCAATATGTGCCGATGGTTGGCCTATCTGGGCGCGCCGGTTTTCCTCGAGGACTTCATCGCAAAACCCTGCCAGAGCCTGATTGCGCAAAGCCGGCATTGCCGCGAGGCCAAGTCCGAGGTCAACGCGGACGGATTCGGGGTCGGCTGGTATGGTGAACGCGAGCGGCCCGGCCTGTTTCGCGACGTGCGGCCGGCCTGGAGCGACGAGAACCTGCTCTCGATCGCGCACCAGATTCGCTCCTCGCTGTTTCTGGCGCATGTGCGTGCGGCGACCGGGACCGCAACCATCCGCACCAATTGTCATCCCTTCGCGGCGGATCGCTACCTGTTCATGCACAATGGCCAGATCGGCGGCTGGCAACGCGTGCGCCGTGCCCTCGAAGCGCATATCCCTGATAACCACTACGCCAGTCGCCAGGGCACGACCGACAGCGAAGCGATCTTCCTTCTCCTGCTGGCGTTCGGGTTTTCGTCCGATGCCGAGGGTGCGTTCGCTGCGGTGATCGACCTGATCGAGCGGCAGATGGCCGCGAGCGCGGTCAATGAACCCCTGCGCTTCACCGCCGCGATGTCCGACGGCGAAAAGCTCTACGCGATCCGCTATGCCAGCGATTTGCGTCCGCCGACGCTCTATCTCAACACGCGCGGATCAGGAGGCGGTGCGCTCATCGTGTCCGAGCCGATCGACGACGCCACGACCTGCTGGGACTCCATTCCGCCGCAGAGCTTCGTGCGCATCGATCGCGCCGGCATTGTCGTGAGCCCGTTTCGCCGATCATGATGGCTCGCGGGTGGCGATCCCACTGGAGCGATTCGAATGTCCGACCCTCAGTAGGGCGCCGGAATCTTGTGCCCGGCCACGAGCGGATGATCGAGCGTGCTGATGTGTCGCGCATCCGCGCCGCCGGGCGAGCCCCAGCCGGTCACCGAGCTTCCAAAAAATTCGGCGTTGGCGCGCAGGAAATCACGCTCGTGCTCCGGCAATTCATCCTGCGCGTATATCGCCGAGACCGGACAGACCGACAGGCACAAGCCGCAGTCGATGCATTCGTCGGGCTGAATATACATCATACGTCCGCCTTCGTAGATGCTCTCGACCGGGCAGACATCCTGGCAGGCCCCGTCCTTGACGTCGATGCAGGTCGAGGCAATGACGTAGGCCATGACGATCTCCTGATGGTCAGCGGCCGCGCCATTTCGGCGCACGCTTCTCCTGGAAGGCGCGCACGCCTTCGTCCTTGTCGGACGATTGCAGCGCTTCGACAAGCGCGGGCAACCGCAACATCTGCGCGTCCGTCGGCGACAGACGCTGACCGGCCCGCACCATCTGCTTGATCGCCCGCACCGACAGCGGCGCGCAGGCGAGAATATCCGTGATCCAGCGCGTGACCGCATCGTCGAGCGTTTCGGGGGCGACCACCTCGTTGACGAGCCCGAACCGCAACGCGTCCGCCGCACTGATGCGACGTCCCGTCAGCAGCATTCCCATCGCCCAGACATGAGGAATGCGACGCGCGAGCAGGGCGATGCCGCCGTCGAGCGCAAGCCGGCCGACCCGCGGTTCCGGCAGGCCGAAGGTCGCGTTATCAGAGGCGATGACGATGTCGCAGCCGAGCATCATCTCCATGCCGCCGCCGAGCGCGTGCCCGTTGACACGGGCGATGACGGGGATGTCGAGCGTCTCCCGCAGCGCGATGCCGCCGAAACCGCCCGGACGTGCGGCCGCCCAATAGTCGAGCCCGCTGGAGCCGGATCCGCCCTTCATGTCCGCGCCGGTGCAGAAAGCACGCTCGCCGACGCCGGTGAGCACCACCACGCGAATGTCGCGGTCGCGCTCGATCGTCTCCCAGATCCGGATCAGCTCGGCCTCGGTCGCCTGATCGACTGCGTTGAGGCGATCTGGCCGGTCGAGCGTCACGCGCGCGACATGGTCCTGCACTGTGAATTGCACGCTCATGCGACGATCCCCTGCGCCTTGAGAGCGGCGATGCGCTCTGCGGAGAACCCGGCCTCGGTGAGTACGGCCGTGCCATCGGCGCCCAGTGCGGGCGGCGGGCGGCGAAGCTGGAAGGCATCGGGAGCCATGGTCAGCGGCGTGCCAATCAGCGCCATGGTCGTCGCGCCACCGCTCAGCGTCACCACTGTGCCGTTCAGCTTGGTCTGTTCGTGACCGAGCGCTTCCGCAAGCGTCAGCACGGGCGAGCACAACAAATCCTGCTCGTCGAGCCGCGCCAGCCAAGAGGCGGTCGTGTTCGACGCAAAGCGTTCGCGGAATTTGCCCTGCAGCTCGGCCTTGTGCTCGACCTGGCCCTGGAACGTTGCGTAACGCGGATCGGCCGAGAGATCGGGCAGTTCCAGCGCCTTGCAGATATCCTGCAGCGGGTTGGCCTTGAAGGCGCCGACCAGAACGACGGCGCCGTCGGTGGTCGCAAAGCACCCGGTGAGGGGATACGATCCCCAGCTGAGGTCCTTGCCACGGTGCAGCCACATCGCGGCTTCCTGCATTTGCATGGCCAGCATCGACTCGAACAACGAGACCGCAACCTGCTGCCCTCGGCCGGTTTTCTCACGCTGCAGAAGGGCGAGCAGGATCGCCTGCACCAGATGCATGCCGGCGGTGTAGTCGCACAGCGCCGTCGCGTAGACCGTGAGCGGCTCGTCGTCATTGCACTTGCGACGCATCACACCGGACAGCGCCTGTGCGAGAATGTCCTGGCCGCCCTTGTGGGACAACGGCCCGGCCTGGCCGAAGCCGGAGCCGAATGCGCAAATGATCCGCGGGTTGATCTTGGACAGCTGCTCGTAGCCGAAGCCCATGCGTTCCATGACGCCTGCGCGGAAGTTGTTCACCACCACGTCGGCGGTGCGAACGAGATCATAGATGATCTCTCTGCCTTCCGCCTTGCGCAGATCGAGCGCGATCGAGCGCTTGTTGCGATTGAGGCTGCGAAACACCGGATTGTCGAGACCGTCGGGATCGTCAGGAATCGAGGAACGCGACAGGTCGCCGGCTCCCGGCCGTTCGATCTTGATCACGTCGGCGCCGTAGTCGGCAAGTACCTGCGTCGCGCTCGGTCCCAGCATCACCTGGGTGAAATCGATGACACGCACGCCCGACAGCGGCTGCGCGGAAGAGCTATCCATTCCTGATGTTCCTATTCTGCGGCAACGGTCACGAGCGCGTTGGCGGCGGGCTGGTCGCCCGGATCGGCTCCCTGCGCCCGCAATCGCGCCTGAAGCTTCCTGATATCGACACGATCGACCGCAACGTTGGCATCGATGGCGAGCGCGGCGGCAACGCCGGCTGCTTCGCCCATCGCCATGCACGGCGGAATTTCGCGCGAGGTGCGTTGCGCCGACGAGGTCGCGGAATAGTGCCGGCCGGCGACCAGCAACTGGCCGACGTTTCGCGGCAGCAGCGTGCGATACGGATAGTAATAGTCGCGGCCGCGCGCGACGCTGTCGGCGAAATGGCGCCGATGCATCACATCGTCCTTGCTCATCACGTAGACGCCGTCGAGCAATCGGGTCTGGCGCACGCCGATCTGGGGCGCAACGTCGACCACGAAGCACGTCTGGAATCCCGGCAGCTTGGCACGGACAAATTCGACCAGCGCGGCGATGCGCTCGCGGCCCTGGAAATCGGCCCGGGTCAAATCCTCGACCTTGACGCCGTCGAAGCCGGTCATATGCGGGCAGTTGCACCAGACGATATCAGGCAGCGGCGTCTTCAACCACCACTTGGCCCAGGACCCACCCATGATCTTCTTGGCTTCGCGGTCGATGGCGCCGAACGCCTCCGGCTCTTCGTATTCGAAGCGTTCGGCGGCTTCGACATCGACGCCGCCGAGGCGGAACACGGTGGTCATGATGTAGGAGCCGTGGCTGAACGGCGCGCCGGCGGAGGCAGCGACATCGAGATCGCCGCTGGCGTCGATCACGGCGCTTCCCATGATGGCCTGTCGCCCGCTCTTGGTGTCGCAGATGACGCCGGTGATGCGACCGTCTTCGACAATCGCCCGCGAGAACCAGCTGTGCAGCCGCAGGTCGACCTTCGCTTCGCTGATCATCGCGTTCGCCGCCCGCTTGTAGCCGTCCGGATCGAACGCGGCAGCGTAGCAGATCGGCTGCGGCTTGGTATGGGAGTGAAAATCGAACACGCCCCACCGCGACCATTTGCGCCACAGCTCCGCGCTGGAGCGGCGCTCGGCTTCCGGCGGCACCACGCACAGGCCCATATGCTCCATGCGCTCGATCATTTCGCTGCAAATCCCGCGAACACTGATCTCTTCGCCGTTGCACATGTCATCGAGCACCAGCACCATGCCGCCCGAGGCGAGGCCGCCGAGATAGGCATATCGTTCGATCAATGTCACACAGAGGCCGTTGCGGGCGCCTGCGACCGCTGCTGCGATGCCCGCAGGCCCGCCGCCAACCACCACGAGATCGGCGCGGCGCACGACGGGAATTTCAGCCGCGGGCTCGATGATCCGGTCAGGATTTGTCATAGGAGGCTCCTCGAAGGGCGCGGGTTCAAGCGGTCTGCGCCACGTTCCATTTCAGGAAGTAGCGCTCCAGCCAGGAGATCACAGCGAAAAACGCCGCGGAAAACGCCGAGCCGACCACGATGGTGGCGTACAGCAGCGGCGAGTCGAAATTGTAGGTCGCCTGAATGATCAGCGCGCCGATGCCCGTGGTCGCGCCGATCCACTCGCCGACGATCGCGCCGATCACCGAGGTTGCGGACGCGATCTTGAGCGCCGAAAACAGATACGGCAAAGAGCTCTTGAGCCGCAGCTTGAAGAAGATCTCGCTGGGCGTGGCCGACAGGATGCGCATCAGCTCCATCTGTTGCGAGCTGACCGAACGCAAGCCGCGTGTCATGTTGACCAATGTCGGAAAGAAGCAGATCAGTGCGGCGATCGCCACCTTGGCTTCCAGCCCGTTGCCGAGCAACAGCACCAGGATCGGCGCATAAGCCATCACCGGAATGGTGTGGAACATCACCGCGATCGGAAACAGAGCCTCTTCGGCGGTCCGCTGATAGACGAACGTCGTCGCGAGCAGGATCGCGGCGCTATTGCCGATCAAGAAACCGGCGACCGCCTCGATCGCCGTCGGCAAGAGATTGCCGAGCAGCATGCCGAGCTTGCCATAGAGCGTCATCGCCACCGCGGTCGGCGCGGGCGCGATAAACGGCCGGATCTTGAAAATCATCACGCCGAGCTCCCACAGGACGAGCAGGGCAATGACTGCTGCCAGCGGGAGCAGGCGGCGTCGCCAGGCGGCGAGGCGGGCTGCGGCGGCGAAGCCGGCCTGTGCTTCGGCATCGGCGGAGGTGATTTCGCTGGCGTCGTGAGACGACAATGCCGGCATGCTCATCAGCAAGCCTCCAGAACGGTTCGCAGGTGTGCAGCAAGCGCGATGAACTGCGGCGTCTCGCGCAAGGCGACGCGGCGCGGGCTCGGCAGATCGACGGGGACGATCTCGCGAACCCGCCCGGGACGCGCGGCCATCAGCATCACCTGCTGGCCTAGAAAGGCGGCCTCGTAGATCGAATGGGTGACGAACAGGATGGTCGCGCCGGTTTCCTCCCAGACCCGCAGCAATTCCTCGTTCAGCCGGTCGCGCTTGATTTCGTCGAGCGCACCGAACGGCTCGTCCATCAAAAGCAGCTTGGGATCGTTGATCAGGGCCCGCGCGATCGCGACACGCTGACGCATGCCGCCGGACAGTTCGTGTGGATAGGCATTCTCCCAGCCCGTGAGGCCGACCAGCGCCAGCAATTCGCGCGCGTCGCGCGCGCCGCCTCGCTTGCTCCGACCGCCGACTTCCAGCGGCAACTGCACATTCTCGAGCGCCGTACGCCAGGCCAGCAGCGAAGCGTCCTGGAAAACGAAGCCGATGTCGCGCCGCGCCCGCGCGGCGGCGGCCGTGGTGCCAAGCACCTCGACCTGGCCCGAGGTCGCCGGGATCAGATCGGAGACGACCCGGAGCAGCGTCGACTTCCCGCAGCCCGACGGGCCGAGCAGCGTCAGGAAGCCGCCGCTCGGAATGGTCAAACTCACCCGCTCCAGCGCCGTGACAACGCCGCGCTCGGTCGGGAAACGCACCGTGACATCTTGAAGGCGGACAGCCAGGCTCTCATCCCGAACCGGTGTACGGTCCAGGACAGTCGTTTGCGACATGATGCTCATGGTTTCAGCCGATCTTGTTTCAGCCGATCTTGGGGCGGTCGTTGGCGGTCATATCCAGAATCCTGGTGGTCATGACTTGCTCGAGCTTGGGCTTGCCGGCAGCAAACTGCTTGAGCTCGTCGTGCAAATCGATTTGCTCCTGCCAGACGGCGGGATCGAAGCTGCCCCAAGCGAAAGTCTTGGTCCGCTCCGTGAACTCAGCGTTCAACATGATCGGGAGAGCTTCCAGTTCGTCCGCCCTCACGAGATTCGGATACTCCTGAACGAGAAGATCGACCGCCTTTTCGGGATTGGCCTTGGCGTAGGCCCAGCCACGGCCAGCGGCACGCAAGAAGCCGGCAAGCAAATCGGGCTTCGTCTTCAGGAAGTCCGTCGTCGTGTAGTAAGGCAGCGCATAGAGCCTGACGCCGTTGTCCCACAGTCGCATCGTGATAATTTCGGGCCCGAGCACCTTGAGCGCCGTCGTATTGGTACGCCATCCGGTTATGGCGTCGACCTGCCCGGTGAGCAGCGGCGTCATGTCGGAGCCGACGATCACTTTCTGCACCTTGTCTTCAGGGATGCCGTTCCGGCGCAGCAGCGCCGTGAGTAGAACTTGCCCCGTCGCCTGCACGCCGACCTTGCGGCCGATCATGTCCTGCGGCTTGCGGATTGGCGTCTTGGGCAGCGAGAAGAAGGCGTAGGGATGCTCCTGGGCGCCGACAGCAAAGCAGGTGACCGGAATGCCCTGCGAGGCGGCCAGCATCAGCGAAGGACTCGACGAAAGCTGACCAATCTCGTACCGCCCCGAAGCCACGATCGCGACGCCGTCGATATTGGGGCCGCCGGGCTGGATCGCGAAGTTGATGTTTTCCTGCTCGAAATAGCCGAGGCGTTTGGCGACCACCTCGCCGATCTGATTGCCGCCGGTGATCCAGCCGAGTTGCATGTTGACGGTCTGCAGGCTCGCAGCCCGGCTGCGCCGGGTGGTGATGGGGGACAATGCCGCGCCGACCGCGAGTGCGGCTCCGCCCTGGAGCAAGCTTCGCCGCGTCCCAATGAGCCTGTTCGCCATGATCGTGCCTCCCTTTGCCAGGCGCCGAAAAGCTGCTCACCATTCCGGCACCGGGTCCCGCCCGCCGCTGGGCGCGAACGAAAGGCTAGTGGAGGCCGGGCGGTGTTGGGAAGGATAGAGTTTCGTGATAGGTGATGCCTTTTCGGCAGCACTCTAACCCGGGCTTGAATTGCGCCATGCACGCCGTTGTTCTGCGCTATCTGGACCAGGTCGCCAAGGTCGGCTCGATAAGGCGCGCGGCCGAACAGCTCAATGTCGCCTCGTCCGCGGTCAACCGCCAGATTCTCAAGCTCGAGGCCGAAATCGGCGTCGCGATTTTCGAGCGCCGGGGCAACGGGGTACGGCTGACACCGGCTGGAGAACAGTTGCTGCGCCACACGCGCAGCACCCTCGCCGAATGGCGTCGCACCCGGCTGGAGATCGCCTCAATTGCCGGCGATATCAGGGGCGAGGTCCGGATCACGGCGATCCCCTCACTTCTGGTGCGGGTCGTGCCCAGGGCGATCAGGACGATCGCTGCCCGCCACCCCAATATCTCGTTTCGCGTCATCGACGCCGATCCCGCCGAGCACGGCGAGGAGATGCGTGCCGCGAGGCCCGATATCGCGCTGCATTTCATCGACAAGCGCTATCGCCACTACGACATCGCGGCCCGCCTGCACACCGTGCTCGGAGCCCTCATGTGCGCCGACCACCCGCTGGCGGACCGCAAGCATGTGACTCTCACCGAGTGCGCCGCCTATCCGGTCGTCATGCTCGCCGATGCGTGGCAGCTCGACGCCGCATCGGAGGCCGAATTCATTCACAGCGGCGCCCAGTTTTCCCCGCGCATCACCTCCAACTCGCTCATCGTCATGAAAGAGACGATGAAGGCGGGCCTCGGCATCGGCTTCTTCACTCCGGCCGGCTTTGTCGACGAGATTGCCCGCGGCGAGCTGGTTCATGTGCCCCTCTCGGAAGCGGGCCTTGCGGCGAGCGAAATCGGCTTGTTCGTGCACCGGATCCGCGCCGGCGCTCATCACATCAGCGTCGTCGCCGACGAACTGAAGCGGGAATTCAATCTGCTGGAGCAGGATTTTCGCGCAATTCCGCGCCGGTAGCGATTCCAATGTTTCGTATTCCCATTCCAGCCTGCTCATCATCAGTCCTTCGATCAGGAGATCGCTTTGGCTCACGAGTCCCCATCTCGCCATCGCCCGGTGCCCCTGGGCGCCTACATGCCGTCGGCGCTTCGTGCCGCAAACGATAGCCCCAACCGCATACGCAAGGTCGGCGCCGTGCTGGTCGCGCAGGACGGTACCGAAATCGCGAGCTGCAACACGTTTCCACCGGGGGTGCGCGATCTCGACGAGCGCCATGAGGGCGACGGCCGCTTTGTGTGGATGGAGCACGCCGAGCGCCACGCCATCTTCAACGCCGCCAGGGCAGGGGTGGCGACGGCCGGTGCTCATATCACGTCGACGTTTTTTCCGTGCATCGATTGCGCGCGCGCCATCGTCGATGCGGGCATCGTCTGCCTCGACACGCCGGCCCCCGCCTTCGGCGATCCGGTCTGGGGCGCTTCGTTCGAGCGCTCGCAGATCATCCTCGAGGAGGGCGGCGTGGAAATTCGTGTGGTCGACGCCGGCAGCGGCGCATGAGAGGCAGCGTCATCAAGCCCGCTGTGATGGGCATGATTGATCCTGTCGCTGCTGAATATGGCTCGTAATATTGTGCGTTTGGCGAGCGTTGGAGAGATTGTCGCCATGAATGCGAGGATGTCGTGGAGAATGGGGGATCTTAGCGGAGTCCCGTAGAGCTTCCCTTTTGGGGACCTCGCGACGATGACATCCTACCCCTGTTTTGCCCGACGCCGCAAGCGATTTTCGTAAAAGCCGAATCATGCCGTGCCGGCGTCCGGCTACTGTGCATGGGGTTGTTTTCGAGATTTGCGGTCGGGCTAGATCGAGAAGCTGGTGCCGCAGCCGCAGGACGCCGTCGCGTTGGGATTGTTGACCCGGAAGGAGGCGCCGATCAAATCGTCGACGAAGTCGACCTGCGAGCCCGCCAGGAACGGCTGGGAGGCGGAATCGACCAGCACCACCGCGTTGTCCTGCTCGATGACGAGATCGTCCTCGGTGCGGTCGCGGTCGATGTCGAACTTGTACTGGAAGCCGGAGCAGCCGCCGCCTTCGACCGAGATACGCAGCATCGCGCCTGACCCTTCGCCCTTGAGGATCTCCCCGATCCGGCGGGCGGCGCGGTCACTGATGGTCACGGCAGTCGTCATTGCTGGTCTCCGATAGTCTCGCGGTCATACCAAGTTCACTTGCCCAATTCATTTGGTATCCCGCGTCCGACATAGTTAAGTGCCACCATACGCAGAATCAAATGGATAGGGACTAAATTCGCCGTGTCCGTCGGAATGGCAGCCCCCCGCGCGCCCTATGCCTGCGACCCTGATCGCAGCCGCGGCCGGCTGGTCGCCGAGCCGCCGAGCCGGACCCGCAGCCCGTTCCGGCGGGATTGCGACCGGGTGATCCATTCGACCGCGTTCCGGCGCCTGAAGTACAAGACCCAGGTGTTCGTGTTCCATGAGGGCGACCATTACCGAACCCGGCTGACCCATTCGCTGGAGGTGGCCCAGATCGCCCGTGCGCTGGCCCGGCAGCTAGGCTTGGACGAAGACCTCACCGAAACCCTGGCGCTCGCCCATGATCTCGGCCATCCGCCTTTCGGCCATGCCGGCGAGCGGGCGCTGGATGCCTGCCTGAAGGATTTCGGCGGCTTCGACCATAACGCCCAGGCGCTCCGGGTCGTCGGCTCGCTGGAGCACCGCTACCCTGAATTCGACGGGCTGAACCTGACCTGGGAATCGCTCGAGGGCATCGTCAAGCACAACGGCCCGCTGACCGATCGCGGCGGCGCGCCCGTCGGCCGCTATCGCGAACATGGCATTCCCGTCGGCATCGCCGACTACGTCAGGACCTACGACCTCGAGCTCTGGAGCTTTGCTTCGCTCGAAGCCCAGGTCGCCGCGATCGCCGACGACATCGCCTACGACGCCCACGACATCGACGACGGCCTGCGCGCCGGCCTGTTCCATCTCGACGATCTCAAGGTTATGCCGCTCACGGCCGAGATCATCGCCGAGACCTCCGCGCATTACCCCGATCTCGAAGAGGTCAGGCGCGGGGCCGAACTGGTGCGCGAACTGATCTCGCACCTGATCGGCGCGGTGTTCGCGGAGGCGCAAAAGAACATTGCCGCCGTCCGCCCCCAGTCGGCCCAGGACGTCCGCCAGCAGAGCCGGGCGCTGATCACGTTCCCGCCTGACGTGGCCGAGGAGGAGGCTGCCATCAAGAGTTTCCTCTATGGGCACATGTACCGCCACAACCGGGTGGTGCGGGTGATGGGGGAGGCCGAACAGATCCTGTTCGACCTGTTCGCGAAGTATCTGAAATCGCCTGATGACCTGCCGCCGGAATGGCTGGTCGGGGCAGACGCGGACGACGGGGGCGACCGGGCCCGGCGGATCGGCAATTTCATTGCCGGAATGACCGACCGTTTCGCCCTGACCGAGCACCAGCGGCTCTTTGACTCGACCCCGGATTTGCGTTAGGCGGCGGCCATGCCCGACACATCCTCAAGCCCGCATCTGTTCGCCGACGTGCTCGCACGCGTGCACGCCGCCTGCCGCGCGCTCGCGGCCGAAGCCAACTGGCCCGAGGGCGTCGATTTTTCCCGCGTGGTGGTCGAGCCGCCGCGCGATGCCTCCCACGGCGATATGGCGACCAACGCCGCGATGGTGCTTGCGAAAGAGGCAAAGAGGAAGCCGCGCGACCTCGCCGAGCAGATCGCCGAGAAGCTCCGCGCTGACGCGCTGATCGCCAGGGTCGATGTCGCCGGTCCCGGCTTCATCAATCTGACGCTCAAGCCCTCTGCCTGGGCCGAGGCGCTGCGGACAGTGCTGCGCGAGGGGGCTGACTACGGCCGCGTCCGCGGCGGCTCCAAGGTCAATGTCGAATATGTCTCGGCCAATCCGACCGGACCGATGCATGTCGGCCATTGCCGCGGTGCCGTGTTCGGCGACGCGCTGGCGAGCCTGCTCCAGTTCGGCGGCCACGACGTCACCCGCGAATATTACATCAACGACGCCGGCGCCCAGGTCGACGTGCTCGCACGCTCCGCGTTTCTCCGGTACCGCGAGGCGCTCGGCGAGGACATCGGGGCGATCCCGGAAGGGCTCTATCCCGGCGACTATCTAAAGCCTGTGGGCGCAGCGCTCGCGAAGGAACACGGCGATAAGCTGCTCGCGATGAGCGAAACCGAGTGGCTGCCGACGGTGCGGGCCAAGGCGATCGCGATGATGATGGACGAGATCAAGGACGATCTCGCCGCCCTCAACATCCGCCACGATGTCTTCTTCTCGGAGCGCTCGCTGATCGAGACCGGCAACAACAAGGTTGCCGAGACCATCGATTTCCTGAAGGCCAAGGGCGACATCTATGAGGGCCGCCTGCCGCCGCCGAAGGGCGCGCCGGTCGAGGATTGGGAAGACCGCGAGCAGTTGCTGTTCAAGGCGACCGCCTATGGCGACGATGTCGATCGGCCGCTGATCAAGTCGGACAATTCCTACACCTACTTCGCCTCCGACATCGCCTACCACAAGAACAAGTTCGACCGTGGTTTTGCGGAGATGATCGACGTCTGGGGCGCCGATCACGGCGGCTACATCAAGCGCATGCAGGCGGCGGTGAGGGCGACGACGTCCGGCAAGGGATCGCTTGACGTCAAGATCGTCCAGCTCGTGAAGTTGCTGCGCAACGGCGAGCCCGTGAAAATGTCAAAGCGGAGCGGGGACTTCGTCACCTTGCGTGAGGTGGTGGATGAAGTCGGCCAGGACGCCGTCCGCTTCATGATGCTCTACCGCAAGAACGACGCGGTGCTCGACTTCGACCTCGCCAAGGTCATGGAACAGTCGCGCGACAACCCGGTGTTCTACGTGCAGTACGGCCACGCCCGCGGCCACTCGATCTTCCGCAACGCTCGGGCGGAGCTGTTCCCGGACCTGCCAGAGGATACCGGCAAGCGCATTGCCTGGCTCAGTGAGTCGGCCCTGGAACGGCTGTCCGACCCCGTCGAGCTCGATCTTCTTAAGCGCCTCGCAATTTATCCGCGGATGCTGGAGGCTGCCGCCGCGGCCCATGAGCCGCACCGTATTGCCTTTTATCTCTATGACTTAGCGAGCGAATTTCACGCACTTTGGACGAAAGGGCGGGATTTGCCCTATTTACGCTTCATTATCAATAATGATGCAGATCTTACAAAGGCGCGACTGGCCATGGTCCAGGGCGTCGTCTCTGTCCTGGCATCGGGCCTCGCCATCCTCGGCGTCCATGCTCCGGACGAGATGCGGTAGTTTGGGGCGAACTACTTAAGGGGAATATTGGGGGTACCGGCAGAAGCCGGATCGCTTAGACTTGGTTGAAAGCCTTGTGGGTCGAAAGCTGCGCCTTGGTCGAGGGGCGCGCAGCTTTCCCGAAGGGACGCATCATCACGATGGCCGATCGATATCACGACAGACCGTTTCCTTCCGATGACTATGGTCGCGGCGCCGACCAGCATGGGAGAGCGGACAGCGATCCCTTGGCCGAGCTTGCGCGCCTGATCGGGCAGACCGATCCGTTCGCAGCGCAGGGCCGTCCGGGTGCGCGGCCGGCAGCGGCAGCGGCACCTGCGCCGACGCAGAGCTATCAGGACGACGATTACCAGCAGGAGGATTATCAGCAGGATCATGCCGAGCCCGCGCCGCCGGCTCAGCCTGGGCCGCCCTCATGGATGCGCCGCGCCAACGTGCAGCCGCGGCCGGCGCCCGAGCCCGACCATCCTGTTACCGTGAATCCGATTCATCCGCTGCATCGCTATTCGGCCCAGCCAGCCGCGCCCGAGCCGCAGTTTCATCAGCCGCAGCAGTCCTATCAGGATCAGGCTTACCATGAGCAAGCCTACCGTCAGGAGCCGGCCCAGCATCAAGCCTATGAAGCGCCCTACGAGCAGCCTGATCCGGCGCGCTACGACGACGCTCTCTACGGGCGGCTCGAATCGGGCGAGCAGGATTTTCAGCGCGAGCCGGCCTATCCTGATGATCCCTACGCATTCCAGAGCGACTATCCCGAGGCTGATCTCGATGAGCCCAGGAAATCGCGCGGCGGCATGATGACCGTTGCGGCGATCCTCGCGCTTGCCGTGGTCGGAACTGGCGCTGCTTTCGCCTACAAGACCTATATCGGCTCGCCCCGCAGCGGCGAGCCGCCGATCATCAAGGCCGATAACACGCCGACCAAGATCGTGCCGGCACCGTCGGACTCCTCGGCCAAGGTGCCGGATCGCATGGTGAGCGGCGACGGCAGCGAGAAGATCGTGCCGCGCGAGGAAGCGCCTGTCGACGTCAATGCCAAGGCGGCCGGTCCCCGCGTGGTGTTTCCGGCGCTGAACCAGAATGCCAACCCGCCGTCGGTCGCGAGCGTGTCGCCATCGACCGTTCCGCCACCGGGCGCCGGGGTGGTCCCGAGCAACGGGACGATGCCGAACGGCGCGCCCCGCTCGGTCAAGGTCGTCGTTGTGAAGGGTGATCAAACCGACGCCACCGCGGCGCAGGCCGCTGCACCGTCGCCCGCCAAGTCGGCGGCTGCGCCGAAGCCGGTCGCCGCGCCGGCCGCCCCGCGCACCCCTCCGACGTCAGCCAATGCCAGCGCCAATCAGCCGCTATCGCTGGCTCCGCAAGCCGCCCCGGCCGAGCCACCGCAGCGCGTGGCTGCGACCAACCCTACACAGATCGCGCCCGCGCCCAGCGGCGGCTATGTCGTGCAGGTCTCTTCACAACAGACCGAGGAGAGCGCCGCCGCGTCCTACCGGGTGCTCCAGAGCAAATACGGCAGCGTGCTGGGTTCCCGCTCTCCGGTCATCAAGCGGGTCGACCTGACCGACAAGGGCAAGGGCATCGTCTACCGTGCCTTCGCCGGACCGTACGCCTCGGCTGATGAGGCGGTGCAGGCCTGCAACAATCTGAAATCGGCTGGCCTGCCGTCCTGCTTCGTCCAGAGGAATTAACGGTCGTTTCCTTGACCCCCTCCGGGGGCAGGGTTAATCGGCCCTATGAGCACGCGGGCTTTCATTACGGGCGTATCCGGGCCGGAACTGACCGCCGCTGAGCGGGCATTTGTCCGTGCCGAAGGCTCGTGGGACTTGATTCCCTTCAGGCATAGCTTTGAGATTTCGACTCAAGCCGCGGGCCGCACTAGGGAATTGAACGCGGGACAGCTGGTCGCGGCCGGACCCGCCGGTCACAGCATTCCCGTGGATGGCGCCGCCAAGCCGGTCCATCCAATGCCGAGTTCTGCGACAATGATTGCTCAGGTGATTCGCAGCGCAATCGGGTTCCAGGGTTTGTTAATGAGTAATGACGTGCCGATGAAGACGCTGGCGGGACGCATTGGCGACGCAGGTCGCGCCATGCAGGCGGCTGGCGCGCCGCGTCACAGCAACGACAATGCGCAACTGGACGCATTGACCGCAAACACGGCATCCGCATGACCGCAGAAATTCTATCGTTTGAAACCGGCCGGCCCGCAGAGCTCGCCGAGGGCGAGCCGGCGTTGGTGGTGGACGTCGAGGGCTATGAAGGCCCGCTCGATCTGCTGCTCGCACTGGCACGGCAGCAGAAGGTCGACCTCGCCAAGATCTCGATCCTGGCGCTGGCGGACCAGTACCTCCACTTCATCGAAGCCGCGCGAAAGATCCGCCTCGAGCTGGCCGCAGACTATCTGGTGATGGCGGCCTGGCTCGCCTTCCTGAAGTCGCGCCTGCTGCTGCCGGAACCGCCGAGCGCGGAAGGTCCGAGCGCCGAGCAAATGGCAACCGCGCTTGCCAACCGTCTGCGCCGTCTCGAAGCCATTCGCGAAGCCGCCAACCGGCTGATGAACCGGGCGCAATTGCTGCGTGACGTTTTCCCGCGCGGCGAGCCCGAGCAGATCGCCGAGATCAAGCATCCGAAATACACCGCGACGCTGTACGATTTGCTCACAGCCTACGCCTCGCAGCGTCAGTCGCGCGTGCTGGCGAGCGTGCATCTGGCCAAGCGCACGGTGTGGTCGCTCGCCGAGGCGCGGGCCACGCTGGAGCGGCTGGTCGGCAGCATCACCGAGCAGGACGATTGGGGCGTGCTCGACGATTTCCTGATCCGTCATGTCGCCGATCCGACGCAGCGCGCGACGGTGTTCGCCTCGAGCTTCGCCGCCGCGCTCGAGCTGGTGCGTGAGGGGCAGCTTGAGCTGAACCAGAAAGAGGCGTTTGCGCCCATCTATTTCCGAAAGGGGCGCGGGAAACCGATCGTGGACGCAACGTCTGCGCCCGATGCCCCGGTCGGTTAAGTGCAAGAAGGAGAAGCTGCCATGGCAAGCCTGGCTGAAGTGCGGGTAGAAGAGGCCGAGCCGATGGAGAATGGGCCCCAGGCACGCCCCGAAGAATTGCGGCTGCTGGAAGCGCTGCTGTTCGCCTCGAGTGAACCACTGGACACCGCGACCCTGGCCAAGCGGATGCCCGAGGGCGTCGACGTCAAGGCTGCGCTGGAGCAGCTCCAGGCGGACTATGCCTCGCGCGGCGTCAACCTCGTGCGGGTCGCCAACAAATGGACCTTCCGTACCGCCGGCGATCTCGCCTGGTTGATGACGCGCGAGAGCACCGAGACCAAGCGCCTGTCGCGTGCCGCGATCGAGGTGTTGGCGATCATCGCCTATCACCAACCGGTGACGCGCGCCGAGATCGAAGAGATCCGCGGAGTGGTCACTTCCAAGGGAACGCTCGATGTGCTGCTGGAGACCGGCTGGATCAAGCCGCGCGGCCGCCGCAAGACGCCCGGCCGTCCGCTGACCTTCGGAACCACCGAGGACTTCCTGTCGCAGTTCACCCTGGAACAGCTCGGCGACCTGCCGGGTCTGGAGGAGCTAAAGGGCACAGGCCTCTTGGATTCGCGCCTGCCGACCGGATTCAGCGTGCCGACGCCGTCGGATGATCCGGCGCTGCGTGAGGACGAGGATCCCTTGGAACCGGGCGAGGAACTCGATCTGTCCCTGGCGCCGGCGGTCGAGCCGGAGACGCCACCGGAAGGTGGCAATGAGGGCGATGAGGGGGGTGGCGAGGAGTGATCCTCCGGCCTTCTAGGGGCTCCTGCGACAGGTTAACACTAGCAAGATTACGTAGCGCCAACAGCGAATTGGCGCTGCCTTGGTCCTTGTTTTTGGCCCTTGCGAAGCCTACGTTCCGGTCAAGATCGGCCGGGTCCCGGCCATGCGCGTTTGGAGGGTTGCAGGATGGGTTCACTTAGCATTTGGCACTGGATCTTGGTGATCGCAGTGGTCCTGCTGCTGTTTGGCCGTGGCAAGATTTCGGATCTGATGGGCGACGTGGCGCAGGGCATCAAGGCCTTCAAGAAGGGCATGCAGGACGACGACAAGCCCGCCGAGAAGCAGGAGCCCTCGAAGTCCATCGAGCACAATGCCGCTCCGACCGCGGCGCGATCCGACGTTGGCAGCAAGGCCGTCTGAGCCAGGAGCACGCGAGACGCGGGAAGCGGACCCGATCCTGCGCGTGAGGGATTGGGCCGATCGTCATTTCGCGTGAACGGAAGACGTCATGTTCGACATCGGCTGGAGTGAGCTGGTTCTGATCGGGGTCGTGGCCCTGGTCGCCATTGGCCCGAAAGAGCTGCCGGGCGTTTTGCGCATGGTCGGCCAATGGATGGGCAAGGCGCGCAAGATGGCCGCCGAATTCCAGGGCCAGTTCCAGGAGGCGATGCGCGAGGCCGAGATGGCCGACCTCAAGAAGAGCTTTGACGAGGTCAAGGAAGCCGCCTCCGGCTTCACCGGCGGCGGTCTGATGACCTCGCTGCAGAAGGACGTCAGCGACGCGCTGCGCGTCGATGCGCTCGACAAGCCGGCTGAGACGCCGACGACCGCTGCTGTCGAACCACCAGCGGCTTCAAGTGAAGCGCCGGCGACGCCGACGACGCCGGAAGCTCCAACGCCTGAAACCTTCGTGGAAGCGGAAGCACATTCCGCTGCGAATGAGCCGCTCGCCGTCACCCAGGAGGTGGAGCAGACACCGGTTGCGCAGGACACCGCACCCGAAGCAATCAAGGACGTCAAAGCGTCATGAGCGACGCCGATATCGAGGCCAGCAAAGCTCCGCTGATGGACCACCTGATCGAGCTGCGGTCGCGGCTGATCAAGGCGCTGCTCGGCTTCGGCGTGGCCTTCATTTTCTGTTTCTTCTTCGCCAAGCAGATCTACAACGTGCTGGTCTGGCCGTTCGTTTGGGTCGCGGGCGCGGAGAACTCGAAGTTCATCTATACGGCGCTGCTGGAATATTTCATCACCCAGCTCAAGCTCGCGCTGTTCGGCGCCGGCTTCATCTCGTTCCCGATAGTTGCGACGCAGATCTACAAGTTCGTCGCGCCGGGCCTCTACAAGCACGAGAAGCAGGCCTTCCTGCCTTATCTGGTCGCGACCCCGTTCTTCTTCGTGCTGGGCGCGATGCTGGTCTATTTCGTCGTGCTGCCGATGCTGGTGCGCTTCTCGCTCGGCATGCAGCAGATGGGGGGCGCCGAGACCGCGCAGATCCAGCTGTTGCCCAAGGTCGGCGAATATCTGTCGCTGATGATGTCGCTGATCTTCGCCTTCGGCATTGCCTTCCAGCTTCCGGTGATCCTGACGCTGCTCGGACGGATCGGCATCATCACCTCGAAAATGCTGCGCGAGAAGCGGCGCTATTTCATCGTGCTGGCTTTCATCATCGCGGCGGTGCTGACGCCGCCTGATATCCTCAGCCAGTGCTCGCTGGCGATTCCGCTGCTCGCGCTCTACGAGGGCTCGATCATCTCGGTGTCGATGGTGGAGAAGAAGGCGGCCGCCTCGCAGGCCACCACGGGCACTAACGCGTCGTCGGACGCGAATCCGGCGGAGTAGGGGGCCACACCCTCCGCCGTCAGGCCCCGCCGAGTGCGCAATTGCGCACGGGGGCGGGGCATCCACTACGCCGCGGCCTATCGAGGAATCCTCGCCCTCTCTGGAATACTGGATCGCCCGCTTTCGCGGGCGATGACAGCTGTGCTAGGGGAGGCGCGCTGACGTACAGCGTTTGCCGTTGTAGGTTTACGCGCTGATACAGGACCGCCGCCATGCACGACATCAAATCGATCCGCGATAATCCGCAAGCCTTCGACGCCGGCCTCGCCCGGCGGGGTCTGAAGCCGTTGTCGGCGTCGCTGCTTGCGATCGACGAGAGGCGGCGGGCGGCGATCCTGGCCTCGGAGCAGGCGCAGGCGCGGCGCAATGCTGCGTCCAAGGAAATCGGCGACGCCAAGAAAGCCAAGGACGAGGCGCGCGCGGCCAAGCTGATGGCCGAGGTTGCAGAGCTCAAGACCACGATGCCGGAGCTCGAGGCCGCCGCGAAGGCTCTCGACGAGGAGCTCACCAAAGAGCTGTCCGCGATTCCGAACATTCCATTCGACGAAGTGCCCGATGGCATGGATGAGCACGGCAACGTCCAACACCACGTGTTCGGCGCCAAGCGCAACTACGGCTTCGCGCCGAAGCTGCATGACGATCTCGGCACCGCCCTCGGCTACATGGATTTCGAGGCGGCGGCAAAACTCTCCGGCGCGCGCTTCGTCGTGCTGAAGAAGGGGCTCGCGCGTCTCGAACGCGCGATCGGCCAGTTCATGCTCGACCTGCACACCATCGAGCATGGTTACACCGAGATCAATCCACCGTTGCTCGTGCGCAACGAGGTGATGTTCGGTACCGGGCAGTTGCCGAAATTCGAGGACGATCAGTTCTGGGCGATCAAGGGCGAGCTGCTGGCGGAACCCGATCATGAACGGCTGAAGACCGAGCGCCTTGGCCTCATCCCGACCGCCGAGGTCTCGCTCACCAACCTCGCGCGCGAGTCCATTCTCGACGAGAAGCAACTGCCGATGCGCCTCACCGCGCTGACGCCGTGCTTCCGCGCCGAGGCGGGCGCGGCCGGGCGCGACACCCGCGGTATGATCCGCCAGCATCAGTTCACCAAGGTCGAGCTGGTCTCGATCACCACGCCCGAGACCAGCAAGGACGAGCTGGAGCGGATGCTGTCCTGCGCCGAGCAGGTGCTGCAGAAGCTCGACCTGCATTATCGCGTGATGACGCTCTGTGCAGGAGACATGGGTTTTTCGTCGCAAAAAACCTATGACATCGAAGTGTGGATGCCCGGGCAGGGCGAGGGCGGCATGTTCCGCGAAATCTCCAGCTGCTCGGTCTGCGGTGATTTCCAGGCGCGCCGCATGGATGCGCGCTCGCGCGGTCCGGACGGCAAGCCGCGCTTCGTGCACACGCTGAACGGCTCCGGCACCGCTGTTGGCCGCGCGCTGATTGCCGTGATGGAGACCTATCAGCAGGAGGACGGTTCAATCGCGGTCCCCAGCGTACTCCAGCCCTATATGGGCGGGTTGAAGGTGGTTGCACGCGAATAAAGTGTGATTGCCCGCACGCAATGGCAGAAACGTTTGGTTGCGAAGTTCGGGCCGCCGGCTATCCTGCCGGTGACCTGCGAATGCGAAACTACCGTCCATGGCCTTGCACCGCGATATCTTCTGGATCGGCCGACAATGGGCGGTGACGGGTGCCGGCATCCAGGCCGTCGACCAGCGCTTGCGTGGCGTGCTGGACATCGACATCGCGCGGCTTTGGGACGACGCGCTCATTCAGGATCGCAGAGCGAAGGCCGGCGTCAATGTCGTGGATTTTGACAAGGCGCTGACGGTGGCGCGGGGGCGCTATCCGCAGATGCCGGTGGCGGAGCCGCTCGTCGCGCAACTCAAGGCGCTTGGCGTCATTGAAACAACGCCCGCCGCGAGTCCGGCCCTGCCGGCAATGCAACTGCGTGCGGAGGGCAGGCTGGCGCGCTTCCTGCCGCAATGGCGGGTCCGCCGTTAGAACGGACCGGGCAATTGCTGCGCTGCGGCGATGAGCATGAATCACGGGTCAGGACTGCGCCGAAGCCGGTTTGCCTGACGTGTGATAGCCGGATAAGACGGCCTGACCCCAGCTCAGGAATCGACCCCCGGCATGCGCATTCTCTGCACCAATGACGACGGCATCCACGCTCCCGGCCTCAAGGTCGTGGAGGAGATCGCACGCGCGCTGTCCGACGATGTCTGGGTGGTGGCGCCCGAGCTCGACCAGTCCGGCGTGTCGCATTCGCTGTCGCTGAACGATCCCCTGCGCCTGCGCGAGGTCGGCGAGCGGCACTTTGCCGTGCGCGGCACCCCGACCGACTGCGTCATCATGGGCGCGCGCCATATCCTCGGCGCCAAGCTGCCCGACGTCGTGCTCTCCGGCGTCAACAAGGGGCGCAACGTTGCCGAGGACGTGGTCTATTCCGGCACCATCGCCGGCGCGCTCGAAGGCACTATTCTGGGTATCCCGTCGTTCGCGCTGTCGCAGGAATTCAGCGTCGAGACGCGCGAGCGGCCGCCGTGGGACACCGCGCGCAAATTCGGGCCCGACATCCTGCGCAAGGTGATCAAGGCCGGAATCCCCAAGGACACCGTCATCAACGTCAACTTCCCGTCATGCGCGCCGGAAGAGGTGCTCGGCATTCGCGTGACGCGGCAGGGCAAGCGCAATCTCGGCTTTCTCAGGATCGACGAGCGCAGGGACGGGCGCAACAATCCCTATTTCTGGATTGGCTTCGAACGTACAGCGATGATGGATACGCCGGCCGAAGGGACCGATCTCGCGGCGCTGCGGGAACGATACGTTTCGGTCACCCCACTCAGGCTCGACCGCACCAATGAAGCGTTTTCCGAAGAGCTGAGCGCGACGCTGAAGTAGGGTTAGCCGGCGCGAAGCGCGGCTTCGATGGTCTTGCCGAGCGCATCGAGCTGAAACGGCTTCTGAAGCGCGGGCCGGTCGCGATATTGCTCCGGCAGGCCGGATGAGCCGTAGCCGGTGGCGAAGATGAACGGGCAGCCCTTGGCCTTGATGACGTCGGCGACCGGCGAGATCACCTTGCCGTTGACGTTGACGTCGAGGATGGCGATGTCGAACTCGGTCGCCTGGGCGAGCCGCATCGCCTCGGCGATGTCGCCTGCTTCGGCCGCGATCTTGTAGCCGAGCTCTTCCAGCATATCCGCAACCATCATTCGGATCATGACCTCGTCCTCGACGAGAAATACAGAGCGGCCCGAGAGCCCTGTCGCGGTCATTGTCGTTGAGTCCTTGCCCATTCCCGAAAACGTTCGCAGATAACACGAATCGACGCAATGCGCGTTTCGCCTAACCGGCACTTGAAAATGGCCGTGGTGGCTGTCGGCTCCAGGCCAATTTATGGCCAAATCCTAAGCGCAAAGGGTTATCATGGGTTCCCCAGCAGGAACAAGATTCTGGCTCTGGACATTGGCGCGGAAACCATCGATCCGGGACCGGATGAGACGACACGAGCAGCGATGACCTCCAATCAGCCCCCGCCGGAAAAAATGATGTTCCAGCTCACGCTGAGACGTCGCGGCATCAGCGATCAGACCGTATTGCGGACCATGGAGGAGGTGCCGCGCGAGCTCTTCGTCGAGGCCTCCGATCGCGAGGGCGCCTACCGTGACAGCGCGCTCCCGATTGCCTGCGGGCAGACCATCAGCCAGCCCTTTGTCGTCGCCTACATGACCGAGCAGCTTCAGCTCCAGAAGAGCCATCGCGTGCTCGAGATCGGCGCCGGCTCCGGCTACCAGGCCGCGGTGCTGTCGAAGCTGGCGCGTGAGGTCCTCACCGTTGAGCGATATCGAAAGCTCGCGGACGCCGCACGCGCCAGGCTCGAAAAGCTCGGCTGTCACAATGTCGAGGTGATGCTCGGCGACGGCTTGAACCTTCCGCCGAACATCGGTCCGTTCGACCGCATCATCGTCACCGCCGCGGTGGAGCAGATTCCGGAGAACCTGGTCGAGCGGCTCGAGGTCGGCGGCATCCTGATCGCGCCGGTCGGCCCGCATCAGGGCGTGCAGACGCTGACGCGGCTCACCCGCAGCGAGGCCGGGATCGAACGCAGGGAACTCGTTGAGGTGCGTTTCGTGCCGGCGCTGCCTGGCGTGGCGCGGGAGCTGTAAAACTCCGGATCGGCAGTGCATCCAACATCTTATTGGGAGGGTTAAGCCGTTATTTACTCGGCGCGTGTTTACTTAAAAAAACCAGTTCTGTTGCGTACGAGTGAGTAACCATGTCTGTTGTCGCCGAGTTGCTTTACTCGCGCCGCGTACCGCAGGTCGCGGTGCTGGCGCTGATTTCCTTGAGTTTCGCAGGGTGCAGTGCCGACATGTCGTCGCGGCTGTCCCAGTCGAACTTCTCAAATCCCTTCTCGTCCGAGCAGACCGGTTCGGTGCAGCAGGCGCCGCCGGCGCAGCGCGAGCTGCCGCAATATGCGCGGCCGCAGACCCAGCCGGGCTCTTATCAGTCCCAGGCGCTGCCGCCGCCGGCAGTCGCTGCGCCGCAATCCTATCCGGTTGCGGCGGGTGGGGGCGTCTCTGGAGGCGGGCGGGGCCTCGGCTCCTACACGCCGCCGGCTCAGCCGCGTCTCGAAGCCACCGGCACGGTGCCGCAACGCTCCGTCGTGGCCGCACAGCCGGCTGGCGGGACCAAGATCATCGTCGGGACCAGCGACACGCTCGATGTGCTCGCCAAACGCTATCACGTGACGCCGCAGGCGATTCTTGCCGCCAACGGCTACAAGGGGCCGCGCGCACTTTCGCCAGGCCAGCAGCTCGTTATCCCGCATCCGGGTGCTGTGGCGGCTGCGCCGGCGCCCGTTACAACTCCGGTTGCCGCGGCGCCCGCGATGGCGTCGAAGCCGGTTGCGGCCGTCGCCGCGCCGCCCAGCTTACACTTCGTCAATCACGGCGACACGCTCGCCAGCATCGCGCGCAAGAATCATATCTCCGCGGCCGAGCTTGCTCGCGCCAATGGTCTCGAGCCGTCGGCGAAGCTCAAGCTCGGCACCAAGCTGACCGTGCCGGGCGCCAAGACCGCGGCCGTTACCGCTCCGCTTGCTCCGGCGCCGGTTGCCGCGGTTCCCGTGGCGGCCGCGTTGCAGCCGGTTGCGGCCGCACCAGTGCCTGCCACCAAGATGGCCGCTGTCGCCCAACCGGTGCAGAGCGCGCGTCTGGCGCAGGCCACCACCAATATCGAAGAGAAGCCGGCAGCCGAGGCGCCCGCAAAGGCGGCCGAGACCACCAGCTCGCTGCCGACCTTCCGCTGGCCGGTGCGCGGCAAGGTGATCACGAGCTACGGCGCCAAGACCAACGGCAAGTCCAATGACGGCATCAATGTCGCGGTGCCCGAGGGTACGCCGGTCAAGGCGGCTGAAGACGGCGTCGTCGCCTATTCCGGCAACGAGCTGAAAGGTTACGGCAATCTGGTCCTGGTTCGGCACTCCAACGGCTACGTGACCGCCTATGCCCATGCGAGTGAGCTGCTGGTGAAGCGTGGCGATACCATCAAGCGCGGCCAGGTCATTGCCAAGTCGGGTCAATCAGGGGAGGTGGCGTCGCCGCAACTCCACTTCGAGATCCGCAAGGGATCGAGCCCGGTTGACCCGCTTCAGTTCCTCAACGGGGCATAAGGCTAGGGCTCCAGTTCGGCGCACGCCATCACCACAAAGCACGCCGTCATCGCCCGGCTTCGACCGGGCGATCCAGTATTCCAGAGACAGGTGTTATTGAGCCGATAAGGCGCGGCGTACTGGATTCCCCGCTTTCGCGGGGAATCCAGTTGCGGTTTGGGTTATAGCTTCGGCTACAGCTATTTCGCCGCCAGCTTGACACCGAGCCGGCCCGCCAGCTCCTGCACGAACTGCCAGGCGACGCGGCCCGAGCGCGAGCCGCGCGTGGTCGACCATTCCAGCGCTTCGCGCTCCAGCGCCTCGTCGTCGACCTTGATGCCGAAATGGCTGCAATAGCCGCGCACCATGGCAAGGTATTCGTCCTGGCTGCAGCGGTGGAAGCCGAGCCAGAGGCCGAAGCGATCCGACAGCGAAACCTTTTCCTCGACCGCTTCGCCGGGATTGATCGCGGTCGAACGCTCGTTCTCGATCATGTCGCGCGCCAGCAGATGGCGGCGGTTCGAGGTGGCGTAGAGGATGACGTTCTCGGGCCGCCCCTCGATGCCGCCTTCGAGCACGGCCTTGAGCGATTTGTAGGACGCATCATTGCCGTCGAAGGAGAGGTCGTCGATGAATACGATGAAGTTGAAGTCAGCGTCGCGAAGCTTCTCCATCAGCGTCGGCAGCGTTTCGATATCCTCGCGATGGATCTCGATCAGCTTGAGTCTGTCGGCGGGCTTGCGGTCCGCGTTGATGCTGGCATGGGCCGCCTTCACCAGCGACGACTTGCCCATGCCGCGCGCGCCCCAGAGCAGGGCGTTGTTGGCAGGCAGGCCGTTGGCGAAGCGCTCGGTGTTCTCGATCAGGATGTCGCGCATCCGGTCGACGCCCTTGAGCAGGAACAGCTCGACCCGGCTGACCCGCGGCACCGCCGCCAGGCGGCCGTCGGGGTGCCAGACATAGGCGTCCGCCTTCTCGAACGACTCGCGCTCGATCGCCGGCTTGCCCTGGGCGGCGAGGTGGGCCGCAATGGTCTCCAGCGCGCGCGCGATGCGTTCCTGGGAGAGCTCAGGGGAGGCCTGAGGGGCAGCCTTTGAGACCGCATTGGGGCGTTTTGCCGCGACCAGGGCGGGCTTCAAAGCAGGGGCACGGGGGCCTTTGCCGGCCGGGCTTTTACTTGGTTTTTTGGGCATGTCCGAAGTTCCTGAGAATGCAGCCTTATCGGGCCTGACGGCGCGCCGCAAGGTGGCCAAATCGCCGGTCTGGCAGCGTTGCAATTGGGGCGGTGGTCGCTATAGTCCGCGCGAATTTGACCGAGCCGGTCGCCGTCAAGGCCTGACCGGCTTCCCCCGTTTCCACGAGGATCGTCCGAATGCTGATTACCCCTGCGTATGCCCAGGCCGCGGGCGCTGGCGACACCAACAGCATGTTGATGTCGCTGCTGCCGTTCGCCCTGATCTTCGTGATCATGTACTTCCTGATTCTGCGTCCGCAGCAGAAGAAGGTGAAGGACCACGCCGAGCTCGTGAAGAATATCCGCCGCGGCGACACCGTCGTGACCTCGGGCGGCCTCGTCGGCAAGGTCACCAAGGTGGTCGACGACGACCAGATCGAGTTCGAAATTTCCGACGGTGTGCGCGTGCGCCAGATGCGCTCGATGATCTCGGGCGTGCGCGCCAAGGGCGAGCCGGCCAAGGACAGCGCGAAGGAAAGCGCCAAGGACGACGCCGGGGCGAAGTGAGCGCTTTCCTGCAGGCATCTCAATTCTCCTGATCTGACAGGTCCAGTCGATGTTGTATTTCACGCGGTGGAAGGCGCTCGGGATCATCCTGACAGCGCTGATCGTGTGCCTCTTTGCGGTCCCGAACTTCTTCCCCGAAGCGCGGGTCAAGACCTGGCCCGCCTGGGCGCAGCGGCGCCTGGTGCTGGGTCTCGACTTGCAGGGCGGCTCCTCTCTGCAGCTCGAGGTCGATTCCAACTATGTGAAGAAGGAAAAGCTCGACCAGATTCGCGACGACGTCCGTCGCGTTCTGCGCGAGGCCAAGATCGTTTACACCGGTCTCGTCACGAAGGGCGATGCCGTCGAGGTGCGCGTCAAGGACGCGGATGTCCAGACGACACTCGCCAAGTTGCGCGACCTTGCGCAGCCGATCGGCGGCCTCATGGGGTCGAGCGGCCAGCGCGACATTGAAGTCGCCGACGCCGGTGGCGGTTTGATCCGCCTCAGCATTCCGGAGCCGGCGATGATCGACCGTTTGCGCAAGACCATCGAGCAGTCGATCCAGATCGTCGAGAAGCGCGTCAACGAGCTCGGCACCGTCGAGCCCATCATCCAGCGTCAGGGTAACGACCGCATCCTGGTGCAGGTGCCGGGTTTGCAGGATCCCACCCATTTGAAGGAACTGCTGGGCAAGACGGCGAAGATGGAATTCCGCATGGTCGACCCCTCGGTGCCGCTGGACCAGGCCCAGCAGGGCGGGTTGCCGCCTGACACCGAGTTCCTGCCCGCCGCCACGCCGCCGCCGCCCGGCTACGTGGTCAAGAAGCAGGTGCTGGTTGCGGGCGGCGATTTGACCGACGCCCAGGCGACCTTCGACCAGCGCACCAATGAGCCGGTCGTCAGCTTCAAGTTCAATACCTCGGGCGCGCGCAAGTTCGCGCAGGCGACTCAGGAGAATGTCGGACTGCCTTTCGCGATCATCCTCGACAACAAGGTGATCTCTGCGCCGGTCATTCGCGAGCCGATCACCGGTGGTCAGGGCCAGATCTCCGGCAGTTTCACCGTGCAGTCGGCGAATGATCTCGCGATCCTCTTGCGCGCGGGCGCGCTACCGGCGCCGCTGACCGTCGTGGAAGAGCGCACGGTCGGTCCGGGCCTCGGCCAGGACTCGATCGAGAAGGGCGAGCTTGCGGCCTATGTCGGATCGATCATGGTCGTCGTGTTCATGCTGTTGACGTACCGGCTGTTCGGCGTGTTCGCCAACATCGCCGTCTGTATCAACGTCGCGATGATCTTCGGCCTGTTGTCGCTGCTGAGCGCCACGCTGACCCTGCCCGGCATTGCCGGCATCGTGCTCACCGTCGGCATCGCGGTCGACTCCAACGTGCTGATCTATGAGCGCATCCGCGAGGAGCTGCGCGGCGGGAGGAGCCCGATCTCGGCGATCGACGCAGGCTTCAAGCGGGCGCTCGCGACCATTCTCGATTCCAACATCACGACCTTCATTGCCGCAGCCGTGCTGTTCATGATCGGCACCGGACCGGTGCGCGGCTTCGCTGTAACGCTCGGCATCGGCATCATCACCACTGTGTTCACCGCCTTCACCATGACCCGTCTGATCGTGGCTTGGTGGGTGCAGTGGAAGCGGCCGAAGACCGTGCCGATTTGATCATTCGAGGCCGGCTGTGACCACTACTCAAATCGTTCTCATCTCTCTCGGCGTCCTGATTGCCGTGCTGACCGTGGTCAGCGTGCTCGGCCTCCTACCGTCGCTGCGCATCGTGCCAGACGATACGCATTTCGACTTCACCCAGTTCCGCCGCATCTCGTTCCCGATCTCGGCGACGCTCTCGATCATCGCCATTGTGCTGTTCTTCACCCATGGGCTGAACTTCGGCATCGACTTCAGGGGCGGCACCTTGATGGAAGTGCGGGCCAAGTCGGGCACCGCAGACCTTGCGCAGATGCGCACGACCCTTGGCAGCCTGGGCCTTGGCGAAGTCCAGCTGCAGCAATTCGGCGGCGCCGCCGACGTGCTGCTTCGCGTTGCCGAGCAGCCGGGCGGCGACAAGGCGCAGCAGGAAGCCGTGGACAAGGTTCGCGGCGCCCTCGGCGACTCCGTGGAATATCGCCGCGTCGAGGTGGTGGGTCCGCGCGTCTCCGGTGAGCTGCTGGGTTGGGGCATGGCCGGCCTGATGCTGGCGATCATTGCCATCCTGGTCTATCTCTGGTTCCGCTTCGAATGGCAGTTCGCGCTCGGCGCCATGATCGCCAACGTGCACGATATCGTGCTGACGATCGGCTTCATGTCGATCAGCCAGGTCGATTTCGACCTGACCAGCATCGCGGCGCTTCTGACCATTCTGGGCTATTCGCTCAACGACACCGTCGTCATCTATGACCGCATCCGTGAAATGCTGCGGCGTTACAAGAAGATGCCGATGCCGCAGCTGCTGAACGAGTCCATCAATTCGACGCTGTCGCGCTCGATCATCACCCACTTGACGGTAACGCTGGCATTGCTGGCGCTGCTGCTGTTCGGCGGTCACGCCATCCACAGCTTCACGGCCGTGATGATGTTCGGCGTGGTGCTGGTCGGCACCTACACCTCGATCTTCATCGCCGCGCCGATCCTGATCTATCTCGGCGTCGGCGAGCACCGCGAAGATGCGAGAGAAGAGGCTGCGCCGGCGAAGAAAAACAAGGCATGATCCGAACCGCATGCCCTCGCATGGGTTTGCGAGGGTAGTCAGCTCATTCGGACGAAGCTCATGGCCGGCGATCCCAACGCTCCCCATTTCCCGCGCTCGGCGCCGATCGAGGCCTATGGCAAGGGCGGCTTCGCCTTTGGCGGCATGTCGCACCGAGGCTCGCTGCTGTGCCTGCCCGATGCGATCTGGGCCTGGGACGTCACCGATCCCACCAAGATCGACCGCTATTCGCTGGATCGGGTTTTTACGGCCGCCAACGGCATCGACACGCTGCTGGTTGGTACGGGAACCGGGCTCTGGCTGCCGCCGCCGGAGCTGCGCCAGGCGCTGAAGGCGGTGAGGGTTGTCCTGGACACCATGCAGACCGGCCCCGCCGTGCGCACCTACAACATCATGATCGGCGAACGGCGCCGCGTCGCGGCCGCGCTGATAGCGGTGCCATGAGCAGCGCCGCGACGCCGCCCGACACCGCGACCTACTGCGCCGACCTCGTGCGCGGCCACGACTTTCCCCGCTACGTCGCGGCGCTGTTCGCACCGGCCGCCGAGCGCCGCGCGCTGCTTGCCCTCTACGCCTTCAATGTCGAGATCGTCCGCGTTCGCGACCAAGTGAGCCAGCCTTTGCCCGGCGAGATCCGCTTCCAATGGTGGACCGATCTGTTCTCCGGCCTGGTCCACGGCAGCGCCGAGGGCAATCCGGTGGCGGCCGAGCTGCTCCGCGCCATCCGCGATTTCGACCTGCCGGTCGGGCCGCTGTCATTGCTGGTCGATGAGCATCAGTTCGATCTCTACAACGATCCGATGCCGACCATGACGGCGCTCGAAGGGTATCTGGCTGCGACCTCTTCGGCCCTTTTCACGCTTGCGGCGCGGATCATGGGCGACGCTTCGGACGCGGCCGAGCATGTGGCCCGGCACGCCGGACTGGCACAGGGCATCGCCCAGGTGATCGCGAACCTGCCCCGGGACGCCTCCCATCGGCAATTGTTCCTGCCGCAGCAACTCCTGACCAGCCATGCCTGCTCCACCGAGGATGTGTTCGCGGGCAGGCAGACGCCCAATCTCCAAGCCGCGCTGGACCAGCTTATCGGCGATGCGCGGCAGCATCTGGGGACAGCGTCGTCCCTGCTGGCGCAGCTGCCGCCCTCGACGCGGGCCGCCTTCCTGCCGCTGAGCCAGGCGCGGTCAGATCTCGATCGCCTGGCGCGGCCAGGGCGTAATTCCTTCGCTGCGCAGCCGGTCTCGCGGTTGCGCACGCTATGGACGCTGTGGCGGGCTTCACGATCCCGGGAATTTACCAAATAGAAGCTGGCTTATCGCCGCAGCCGGCCAAATGCACTATGCTGTCCTATGGCCGAATTGTCCCAATCCGCATCTCCCGATCTGAGCGGCTTTCCGGTTTCGCCGGCTGACATTCACGCCGCTGCCGAGATCATCCGCGGCGCCGTCGTCGAGACGCCCTGCAGCTACAGCCGAACGCTGAGCAATATCTGCGGCTGTGACCTCTGGCTCAAATTCGAGAACCTCCAGTTCACGTCGTCGTTCAAGGAGCGTGGTGCGCTGAACCGGCTCAACGCGCTGACGCCGGACGAGCGTGTGCGGGGGGTCATTGCCATGTCCGCGGGCAATCACGCGCAGGGCGTTGCCTATCACGCCAGGCGGCTCGGCATTCCCGCCACCATCGTGATGCCGGTGGGCACGCCGATGGTGAAGGTCGAAAACACCAGGCATCACGGCGCCGAGGTCGTCGTGACGGGCGCGACGCTGGAAGAGGCGGCTGCGTTTGCGCGCAGCCATGGCGAAGCCCGCGGCATGATCTTCGTTCACCCCTACGATGATCCGCTGGTGATTGCGGGGCAGGGCACGGTCGGGCTGGAAATACTCAGGGCGGTGCCGGAACTCGACACGCTGGTCGTGCCGATCGGCGGTGGCGGCCTGATCAGCGGCATCGCCATTGCGGCGAAATCGCTAAAGCCGTCGCTGCGGATTCTCGGCGTCGAGGCCTGGCTCTATCCCTCGATGTACAACGCCATCCATGGTGGCAATCTGCCGGCGCGCGGCGATACGCTCGCCGAAGGCATCGCGGTCAAATCGCCGGGCAGGATCACCACCGAGATCGTCCGCGGCCTCGTCGACGACATCGCGCTCGTCAACGAAGCCGAGCTCGAGCGCGCGGTCGCAACCTTGATCTCAATCGAGAAGACGGTCGTCGAGGGTGCGGGCGCTGCCGGCCTCGCGGCGATCATGTCGGATCCTACGCGCTTTGCCGGTGAGAAGGTTGGCCTGGTCCTGAGTGGCGGCAACATCGACACCAGGCTGATCGCTTCCGTGCTGACGCGCGAGCTTGCCCGCGAGGGGCGGCTGACGCAGCTTTCGCTCGACATCCCCGACAGACCCGGCCAGCTGGCCGCGGTCGCGGCGCTGCTGGCTGAGGCCGGTGCCAACATCATCGAGGTCTCGCATCAGCGGACCTTCTCGGACCTCCCCGCCAAGGCAACGCTGTTGCAGCTCGTCATCGAGACACGCGACAGCGCCCATCTCGACGAGGTCATGGCCAAGCTCGGCGCATCCGGATTGAGCGCCCGCTGCACCTGAAGCGGGTTTGACAATTACTCCGGCAGCCCCGCGGCCCGCAGGGCCTCACCAAGCGATGCCGCCAGGGCCGGTGCGCAATTGACGCCCTGGAATTGGCGGCCATAGCGGAAGGTCGGGTGCAATTCCAACACCCGGGCCGCGGCGGCTCTCGCTTCCTGCAATCGCCCGAGCTTTGCAAGCGCCGCCGCCAGTTGCACATGGGTAATGCTGTGACGCGGGTTAGCCTGAACCGCGCGGTAGGCCGCGCGACAGGCCTCTTCATACCGACCGCGATGGAAATGCCCCATCGCCTGTGCGTCAAAGGCTGCGAAGGCCCAGGAATCAAACGGGCTGAGCCGCATGCCGCGCTCGCTCCAATCGATCGCGCGGTCGGCATCACCACCCCAGCCGAGCATCACGCTACCGAGGATGTAAGTCAGCGCCGATGACGGGCTGATCGCGAGCGCGGCATCGAGTGCGGTGAATGCCGCCGCGCGATCGTGCCCGTCCATGCCGATTGAAAAGCCTGCCAGCGTAAGGGCAAGGGCGTCATCCTGCCCGTGGGCGATGGCCGATCGCGCATGCTTGATCGAGGCGGCGCGGCTTCCCTCCTGCAAACCAGCGCGGAGGAACAGGCAATGGTGGCACATCGCAGCGTTACCGTGCGCCAGCGCATAGGAGGGCTGGAGCATGATTGCGCGCTCGAGCAGGACGAGCGCCTGCGTGACTTGCTCCGGCATGCCGGAATCGACATCCGGCTGAGCCCGCAGGACGAGATCATAGGCATCGAGACTGTCGGGCCGTTTGCGTTTGACCCGGTTGATTTCGGCGCGGCGAAGGCTCGGCGCGATGGCGCCGACGACGGACATGGCGATGTCGTCCTGAAGCGCGAAAATATCATCGGAGTGGCGGTCATAGCGTTCGGCCCACACATGCATGCCGGTTGACGCATCGATCAGCTGTCCAGTGATACGCACATTGCCCCCGGTTTTCCGGATGCTGCCTTCCAGCACGTAGCGAACGCCAAGCTCGCGACCGATCTGTTTCACATCGACCGCTCGGCCCTTGTATGTGAACGTGGAATTTCGCGCGATCACGAACAGCCAGTTGATGCGGGACAGGCCGGTGATGATGTCGTCGACCATTCCGTCGGCAAAATAGTCCTGCTCCGTATCGCCGCTCAGGTCCGCAAACGGCAATACCGCGATCGATGGCCTCTCAGGCAAGGTCAGCGATGGTGCGGTTGTTCGGTCGGAGGCCGACGACGTCACCGCCGGACCGACATAGCGATAGCCGCGCCGTGGCAGGGTCTCGATCCATTGCGATTCTCCGCAGCCGTCTGCCAGCGTGCGCCGGACCGCCGCCATCTGGACGGTCAGGTTGCTGTCTTCAACGGCCTGGCCGGGCCATGCCGCCTCGATCAAAGCGTCTTTCGATACCGGCATGCCGGCTCGCTGCACCAGCAAGGCCAAAAGCTGCACTGCGCGCTGGCCGAGCGGGGTTGGCTCGGCCCCGCGGAACAGTATCCCCGCTTCGGCGTCGAGGCGGAAGGGACCAAATTCATGTATCGCGGCCATCGCCAAAGAAGGGCACATTTCGCAGGTTTTTTGCAACGATTTCCGCGCTGCTTCGCTACTTCCCGGAACTGGCGGACCATGATGGCGCCGTTATCGCGCAATTGGCGCCCAGCCATGGAGGAGTACATGAACGCAAAGCCACTCGTCCGCCGGCCCGGCGAAACGACGGGAGTAATGCTGCGCGGTCAGCCGATGGCCTTTCTGGTGACGGGAGAGGACAGCCGCCACACCAGCATGTTCGATTGGACGATACCGGCCGGGTTCGCCACGGGCCGGCACGTTCATCGCGTGCAGGAAGAGACCTTCTACATGCTTGAAGGCGAGTGCGAATGGCACGTCGCCGACGAGGTCGTCCGGGCCACGCCGGGAACGTACCTGTTCATTCCTCCAGGCGTTCCCCACAACATTACCAATGTCAGCGACAAGCCCGCGCGCGTGCTCATGACCGTGTCTCCGCCGGGGCATGAGCATTACTTCGAGGAATTGGCCAAGCTCACCGCCAGCGGAACGCCGGACGCGAAGGCCATCAGCGAGTTGCGCGCTCGCTTCGACACCGACCAGTTGTCGGCACTGACGACGAGAGCCTAGGTCTGCGCCGCTGGTCTGGTGTCACACTAGCGTGGTGCTAGACCCGCCATGTGAGCGACCAACCGATCGATCTCGGCTTCCGTGTTGTAGTAATGCGGAGAAGCGCGCACGACGACCGGCAGCGCGCGGACTTCCGCGTCGATCCGGGTGCTCCACGGATCTGAGGCACCGATGGTGATACCGGCTGCGGCGGCGCTGCTGACGATCGCGTCCGCCTCGCAGCCCTCCATCGTGAAGCTGACGATGGCGCCCGGTGCGCGGCCGAGATCGCGAATGGTGATACCGTCGATGGCGGCGAGGCCGCTGCGAAGGCGGTCTGCCAGCAAGCGGCAGCGTCGCTCGATCGGGCCGATGCCGATCGCAAGGGCGTAGTCGACGGCCGCACCAAGCCCGAGCCGCGCTGCGTAATTGTTCTCCCAGGTCTCGAACCGGCGCGCATCGTCGCGGAGCTGATAGCGGTTTCGGGAGACCCAGGGCGCCGCAAAATGGTCGATCATCGGCGGCTCAAGCTGCTGCAGCAGCTCGCGGCGAACATAGAGAAAGCCTGTGCCGCGCGGGCCGCGCAGGAATTTGCGGCCTGTGGCTGACAGCATGTCGCAGCCGATCGCTGCGACGTCGACCTGCATCTGGCCCACCGCCTGACAGGCGTCGAGCAGATAGGGAATGCCATGTGTCCGCGCGATTCTGCCGATCGCTGCGGCCGGATTGATCAGCCCGCCATTGGTCGGAACCCAGGTGATGGCGATGAGTTTTACGCGGCCGTCGATCATGCGTTCGAGCGCGTGAACATCGAGCTCGCCATTGGCATCGCTCGGCACGATGTCGATGACCGCGCCGGTGCGTTTGGCGACCTGGAGAAAGGCGACATAGTTGGCGGCGTATTCGGCCTCGGCGGTCAGGATCCGGTCGCCGGCGCGAAATTGCAGCGCATAGAACGCCATCTGCCAGGCGACGGTCGCGTTCTCCATCAGCGCGATCTCGTCCCGTGCCGCGTTCAGCAAGCGTGCCACGGAACCGTAGACCGCATCGAGCCGGCCAGACTCGCGGTCGGCGGCGGCGTAACCTCCGATCTCGCTCTCGAGGTCGATATGCTGCTTCATCGCCGCGACGACGGTGGTGGGCATGAGAGCCGCGCCGGCGTTGTGCAGATAGGTGAGCCGGGAGGCGGCCGGAGTGTCGGCCCGGATTCGGTCGATGTCGATCAACGGGCCTCTCCCTCTCGCAGGTTCCATGGGATGGATTAGACGCCCCTGGCAAGGCAAGCAAGACTGCGTGCCGGCGAACGGCCGGGCCGGCTTCCTCTCAGATACAGAGGCCGAGCAGCTTGACGTGGCAGTTGGTGACTTTGGGCTTGCTGGTGGGGGTGACCTCGCGCTTCACGGCCACAAGCGGCTCGATATCCTTCTTGCCTTTGCCCTTGCTCGGCTTCGGCTCGTAATCGCCGGCGATCACCATGGCCCAATAAGTGCGCTTGCCGCTGGCATTTTTTGCGCTCGCGATGCCGACGCGGGTGGCGTTGTGGAGCAGCAGGTTCTTGCGGTGGCCGGAGGAATCGATCCACTGTCCCAGCGTCTTCTCGAAACTGTCGTAGCCATAGGCGATGTTCTCGGCGGCGCGTCCTGCGCCCGACGGCGCGACGCGCTTATTGAACGGACCGAGGGCGTCATGGCTGAGATCGTCCTTCGCCGCCATTGCGCGCGCCTGATCCATGGCAATGCGGTCCAGCGTTGTGTCGCGTACGACGCGGCCCTCTCCGTGCTTCGCCCGGAAGCCGGAGATCTGTTCGGCCGGGGATTCGGCCGCCGTGACCGGCGTGGCGGCCAGCAGCACCAGCCCTGCAAGCAGCAGGGCAGCGCGGCGCCTTATCGTCCCCCAGCGAGTCATTGGTCCCCAAATCGGTGCAATCCCCGGCTTCTCCACCGGCATTGTGGACGCTTCAAGGCGCCCCGCCTCGCGCAGTCTAACCGGTCGGCAGGTCCGCCTCGAAGTTGAAGCGATCGCGCAGGTTCTTGCGCTGCTCCAGGATGTCCTTGAGGAAGGCGCGATCCTGGTCGTTCCTCATCATCGGCTCGATCAGGTCGAGCTGGTTCATCGCGACCAGTTGCAGGATCTCGGTGCGTGGCCTGCCACCGGCATCGCGCGGCAATGCATGCACGACCTGGATATGCTCAGGGGGCTTTGGGCCCCTGGCAGCCGTGAGCTCGTTGCGGAGCTGGCCCTCGAGCGCGGCCTGATCGGCTTCGACGAAGGCATAAAGCCCGACGCCGGAACGGCGGTCGGCAAAAGCGACGATGGCGGTGTCGCGCACGGCGGGGTTCTTGCGGATCAGCTCCGCGATGACAGGCGCATCGTTGACGAGCCGGCGGCCGCCACCCTCACGATCGGTGAAGTTGAACAGGCCGCGGGTGATGGCGCGATAGACCTTCTTGCCGGTTGCAAGCCAGAGGCTCGCGGCGAACGATTTCTTCGCCAGCACCTTCCGCTCGCGCGGCGTCAGCGCCTCCGGCGCATAGGAACGCTTATGCTTGAGCAGATGACGGAGGTCTTCGTAGGCGAGGATGCGGTAGAGCCGGCCGCGTCGCTTGAAGCACGCCGCAAGCTGGAAGTCGGTCACATAGGCGCGGCCATCGCGGCCGACCAGCCAGTTCTGTTCCTTGGCGAGATCATTGTGGCAGATGCCGGCACGGCGCAATCGGCGCAGCACGTCCTTCGCCGAGCGGAAATAGGCGAGATCGCCATGAGGCTTTGCCAGATGCAGCGCGACGCCGTCAACGAAGCCGCGCACTAGCGCACGACGTCCCGCCCACAGCAGCTCGGGTCCGACATGAAGGCCCTTTGCGAGCGCCAGCGCGTGCTTCTCGCGTGCGAACAGATGGCGCGCCAGCGGAAACGACCACCAGGGCACCTCATCGAGCCGGCGCAGCACGGCGTCGACCTCGCCACTGTCGCTGCGGAAACGGCCGCGCTCGACGATCGAGAACACGTCGCGCTTGAGCAGCACGCCCTCGGTCCAGCGCGCCGACAGCACCGCGGCGTCGTCTTTCGGAAGACTCATCGAAAACTCACGCGGCTGCGGCAATGCGCAAATGATCGGCGATCCAGCGATCGAGATCGGCAAGCGCCAACGCGCTCATGGCCTGCTTCTTGGCCACGGTCTTCTCGTTGCCTCGCAGGCGCGTGCCGTCGGGCTTCTTCGTGGGCGGGCTGGCGAGTGGCGGGAACAGGCCGAAATTGACGTTCATCGGTTGGAACGAGCGCGTGCCCGGCTCGATGGTCTCGATATGACCGCCAGTGATATGGCCGAGAAGCGACCCGAGCGCCGTGGTGGCCGGCGGGCTCGCAAGCTGCGCGCCGCGCGCGTCGGCTGCCGCATAGAGGCCGGCGATCAGGCCGACGCTGGCGGACTCCACATAACCTTCGCAGCCCGTCATCTGGCCGGCAAAGCGCAGTCGCGGCTGCGCGCGTAGGCGCAGCTGGCTGTCGAGCAGTTTTGGCGAGTTGAGGAAGGTGTTGCGATGCAGGCCGCCGAGGCGGGCGAACTCGGCTTTCTCCAGCCCGGGAATGGTGCGGAAGATGCGCTGCTGCTCGCCGTATTTCAGCTTCGTCTGGAATCCGACGATGTTGTAGAGCGTGCCGAGCTTGTTGTCCTGGCGCAGTTGCACGACCGCGTAGGGCTTCGTCGTGGGATCGTGCGGATTGGTGAGGCCGACCGGCTTCATCGGACCGTGGCGCAGTGTCTCGGGACCGCGCTCCGCCATCACCTCGATCGGCAGGCAACCGTCGAAATAGGGCGTATTGGTCTCCCACTCCTTGAACTCGGTCTTCTCGCCCGAGATCAGCGCGGCGACGAAGCCATCATATTGCTCCTTGGTCATGGGGCAGTTGATGTAGTCGGCGCCGTTGCCGCCGGGACCGACCTTGTCGTAGCGCGACTGGAACCAGGCCACCGACATGTCGATGGATTCGCGGTGCACGATCGGCGCGATGGCGTCGAAGAAGGCGAGCGCGTTCTCGTCAGTCAATTCGCGGATGGCATCGGCCAGCGGCGCGGAGGTGAGGGGGCCCGTCGCAACGATCACGTTGCTCCAGTCCGCCGGCGGCAGGCCTTTAATTTCGCCGCGGGCGATCTCGACACGGGGATGCTCGTTCAGCGCCTTTGTTACGGCCGCGGAGAAGCCATCGCGGTCGACGGCCAGCGCGCCGCCGGCCGGCACTTGATTGGCATCGGCTGCGCGCATGATCAGCGAATCAAGGCGGCGCATCTCCGCATGGAGAAGGCCGACCGCGTTGTTGGCGGCATCGTCCGAGCGGAACGAATTGGAGCAGACGAGCTCGGCGAGCCCGTCGGTGCGGTGCGCCTCGGTCATGCGATCGGGCCGCATCTCATGCAGCACCACGGGCAGGCCGGCTTTCGCGACCTGCCAGGCGGCTTCGGAACCGGCGAGGCCGGCACCGATGACGTGCACGGGTTTGGATAGGGGTCCTGTCATGGGGCGGACAGGTAGCGCTTTTCGGCGGCCAGTGGAATCGCCGAGATCGAGTTTTCTGCCGCTGAAAACGACAACGCCCGCTCGAGGCGGGCGTTATCGGTTCGTCCAGTGAAGGGCTGAACGATATCAGCCCTGATACTGACCGGCGGCAACGCGCGGGATGTCCGAGCGATCGAGGCCGATATCGGCCAGTTCGCGATCGCTGAGCTGGGACAGCTCGGCAACATTGCGCTGATAGTCCCGGAAAGCCTGGATCATGCGGATGAGCGAGAGCAGCATTGGTAGTCTCCTGTAGTTCGATTCAGCCCTTGCCCGGGCGTCATCGTTGAAATGAATATAGGTGAGAGTGATGCAGTGCGAAAGTTCCTATGTTGCGATGCAGCTAAGCGTTTGGCGCATGGCCTAGGTAAGAGACGCTTAACCTCTGGGCGCTTCCGCCCAACGGTTGGGCGAAATCCCCAAGCGGAGCTGATAAACGCCCGTAAAATAACGGATTTAGCCGGTGGCTGGCAGTTCCCATACTTGCGAATAAGTGACGTTCCCGTCCTCAGCAAGGTGTTGGTCCAGCTCGTAGGCCCAAGTCCGGCATGCATGATTCGCATGCACTCCTGATTTATAAGTCTGAATATAAAATCATATTTTGAGTACCGGTCGAACGGCGGTTGCAGGCGCAAGATCGCGGGCCGGGCCGCCCCACGGTCATGTTCGCCGTTCGAGGGGAGCGGTAATCGCGCGCCAAATTCGTGGCTGAACGCCAGCCTGATGGTGCAGCGCACACGTCGAGCGTGTAGAGCCTTGTTACAAAGTTGTAATGAAAATCAGAAATTTCGCATGCGGCTCTGCGCCGCGCGCAACATCACGCAATTCTCGCGGGGAATTTATTGCGGCAAGTTGCCGCGTCGGCAGCAAAGTCATGTTGCGGATTCCGGCAATGTCGCCGGGTCTGTCCCAAGAAAAAGAGAAGGAAAGTAACATCATGACGAAGTTACTCGGGGTTATCGCAATTGCCGCCGTTGCATTCGCCGTCGCACCGGCTCAGGCCGCCAAGCACAGCATGGGTGGTTGCAGCGGGGCCAATCTGGAAAAGACTGAGACCGCGATCGAGGCCATGCCTGACGGCGATAGCAAGTTCGTCGCCGAGAAGGAGATCACGGCGGCCCAGGACGCGCTGCTCAACGGCAAGATGGGTGTGTGCGGCATGCACCTGAACAAGGCGATGCAAGCCACCATGGGCAAGTAGACGGGTAGGCAGGCGCAATCCAAGAGGGGGCCGGTCGCCTTACCGATCGGCCCTACGGGTTTTGATTTCGAGGTATCTTTTCGAGATATCTTAAGGAGCGTGCGCGAGCTGGGTAGCAAAATAGGCCACCGTCTTGCAGTAGACTTCGCTCTTGTTCCACTGCTGCAGCACCGCGAAGTTCGGACTGCCCGGCTGCCAGTCCTTGCCCTTCTGCCATCCGTATCCGGCGAGATAGTTGGCCGTGGAGGCAAGCACGTCGGGAGCGTTGTGCAGGAGGTCACGCTTGCCGTTCCCGTCGAAATCGACCGCATATTTCAGCCAGGACGACGGCATGAACTGGGTTTGGCCAAGCTCGCCGGCCCAGGCGCCCTTCATTTCAGCAGGCGTGAGATCGCCACGCTGAACGATGCGCAGCGCATCCATCAGCTCGCCGCGAAACTGCTCGGCACGGCGACAATCATAGGCCAGTGTCGCCAGTGAGCGGATGGTCGAGAACTTGCCGGTGTTGACGCCGAAATCGGTCTCCAGGCCCCAGATCGCGACCAGGATCTCGCCTGGCACGCCATAGGCCTGCTCGATCCGCGACAGCACCGATCCGTATTGCTTCATCATGTTGGAGCCGCGCGTCATCCGCGGCGGCACCATGCGGCCGGAAAACTCCTCAAAGGTCTGGGTGAAGACCTTTTGCGACTTGTCGCGGTTGAGCACGCTCTGGTCCAGCGTGACACCGGCAAGTCCGGCGGTGATGGCCTGTTGCGAGATGCCCTTGGCCGCAGCCTCGGCTTTGAAATCCGCAAGCCAGGCGTCGAAATTGCCCGAGCCGCAGGCAACCGCGGCCAGCGCGGGTTCGACGGACAGGATTGAGGCTGAAAGGGCGAGGGCTGCAAGAGCGAGACGAGAAATCGTCAGGGTCATCAGAGGTAATTGATTCCGTGATGGGGCACGACCGGCGGCGGCAATCTCTGATGTAACCGCGGCCAAAGCAAGGCCTATGCAGCGCTCCCGCCGGGGTGACCCGGGCAGGAGCGCTCAGATGAGATCGCCTGGCTTCAGTCCTATTCCCTGTTCCGCCACGGGAAGAGATTGGCGGGGAAATCGGCCGCAGGCTTGCGCGGGCGCTGTGGTGGGGGCGGCACTGGCCGGGCACCGGGCTCGGAGACGATGACCTTGCGATAGAGATGCCAGGTGGCGTGGCCGAGCAGGGGAATGACGACTGCGAGCCCGAGGAACGCGGGGATCGTGCCGAGCGCGAGCAACACCGCCACGATGAGGCCCCAGGCCGCCATCGGCACCGGGTTCTTGGCGACGACGCGCAGCGAGGTGACCATTGCCTCCAGGGCGCCGGCATGGCGGTCGAGCATCAGCGGGAATGATACGGCGCTGATGCAGAGCGCTGCGAGCGCGAACAGGAAGCCCGTGCCGCAGCCCACCACGATCAGCCACCAGCCTTGAGAGGTTGTCAGCACCCGCCTCAGGAAGTCCGAAATTCCGGTGACGCCTTCATAGCCGAACGCTGCGACATAGATCGCCTGCGCAGTCGCGACCCAGGTCACAAACAGTGCGAGCAGCAAGGTGCCGAGGCCGAGCATGGCGCCGAAGGAGGGCGAGCGCAGGACTTCCATGGCATCCCAGGCGCTTGCTTCCTCATAGCGTTCGCGCCGGCTGGAGAGCTCGTAGAGGCCGAGCGCTGCGAACGGGCCGATCAGCGCGAAGCCCGCGGCGAGCGGAAACAACAGCGGTATCACGGAATAGCCCATCGCGACGCGCGCGATCACGAGGCCGAGCACCGGATAGATCACGCAGAGGATGATGGCGTGGCTTGGGACTGCCTTGAAGTCTTCCCAGCCGCGCTTGAGCGCATCGTGCAGGTCGGAGAGTTCTATGGTTCGGATCACCGGTCCAGCCGCGTCTGCGGTCTGGCCCATCCTGGGGACATTGCCCTGATAGAGTGTGGCCATGGTCGGCTTGCTCCCTTGCCATGCAGCCGAACTCGGCGCCGACTACGGCGCAAGCGGCCGCTTTTTTGGGTTTCGCGAGTCCAACCAGCAGCGAATTCCGGGTGGCATCGCGAGCTGAGCGGGAAGCGTACCCCTATTTCCGAGTCCTGTCCCTCACGCCTGGGTGAGATTCGTTGCCGCAGTGCAACCGCGCTGACGTTATCGGGTCGTCATTTCGCCGCAGATAAGCTCATGCTGTTTGTGGCTCGCGGAACTTCGCGGGCGCACCAGCGTAACATCGTCTATAAGTGCCCACTCAGGGCCTTCCAACGGGATCCTTTTCGGGGAGCAGACATGAGCATTTTCGGGAAAATCATGGGCGCAATCTTCGGCAGCCCTACGGCTTCCGCTGCACCCGCAGGCGGCGCATCCGCGGGCAGCGCGCCTGCAGGAGCCGCGCCGAGCGGATCGGCGCCAGCGTCTGCACCCGCCGCCGCGCCGGCCCAAACGGTGGACGTCGCCGCGATCGTCGATGCGGCCGCCGCCGCGCATAAGGGCGAAAAGCTGGAGTGGCGCACCTCGATCGTCGACCTGATGAAGGCACTCGACGTCGATTCGAGCTTGGCTGCGCGCAAGGATCTCGCCAAGGAGCTCGGCTATAGCGGCGACATGAACGACTCCGCCAGCATGAACGTCTGGCTGCACAAGCAGGTGATGTCCAAGCTCGCCGCCAATGGCGGCAAGCTGCCGCCCGAAATCAAGCACTGACCGACGCGCATCGGTCGACGCCAAGCAACCAAAAAGGGCCCGCGACCTCGCGGGCTCTTTCTCGTTCAGGCCACCAGATCCGCATCCTCCGGATGCCGTTCGAGATAGTCGACGACGAAGCCGCAGCCCGCGATGACCTTCTTGCCGTCGCGGCGGATGATCTCGAGCGCGCCCTTGATCAACTCGGACGCAATGCCGCGGCCGCGCAGGGCACGCGGCGTCTCAGTGTGGGTGATGATGACTGCCGACGGCGTCAGCCGGTAATTGGCGAAGGCGAGCTCGCTGCCGACATCGAGCTCGAAGCGGCTCCTGACCTTGTTGTCGCGTACCGATGCCGCCATGCCTGATCCTTCCGAAGCGTGCTCATTCCCTGATCTAGGCACCTGAACCCACCCTTGCCAAGCCGCGACCAAGGGAGGTTGCCGCAGGGGAGATATCTGCAAAATGCGTGTCCTGCTCAGTCTGATGGCCTTGCTCGCCATGCTGGCCTTGACGGCGACGGTGCCGGCCGCTGCCGAGGGCGGCCCGGCCTGGGAAGCCTGCGTGGGGTTGAGCAGCACGCCGGACGAGCGGGTGAAGGCCTGCTCGACGGTGATCGACAGCAACGGCGAGACCGGCCGCAGGCTCGCCGGCGCCTATTGCAACCGCGGTCATGGTCTGACCGAGAAGCGCGAGCTCGATGCGGCGCTGTCCGACCTCGATGAAGCCGTGCGCCTGGATCCCACCTATGCCTGCGCCTATAACAATCGCGGCCGGGTCTACAGCTTCAAGCACAACTATGATCGTGCCATCGCCGAGTACGATGAGGCTATCAAGCTCGATCCGTCGATGGGGACGGCCTACAGCAATCGTGGCGAGTCCCGCTACAACAAGGGCGATCTCGACGGAGCGATCGCCGATTTCGACGCTGCGATCAAACGCAATCCCAACTATGCCACAGCCTACGCCAATCGGGGCTACGTCTACGCCCGCAAGCACGACACGGCTCATGCGCTGGCCGACTTCAGCATGCGGATCAAGCTCGCACCCGATCTGCTCGCCTATATCGACCGCGGCAACGTCTACCGAGACAGCGAGCAACTCGACCGCGCGGCCGCCGATTATGGCGAGGCGATCCGCGTTGCGCCGACCGATGCGCGCGGCTGGCGCAATCGCGGCATGATCCGGCTCTATCTCGGCGACAACAAGGGCGGTCTTGCCGACTACGACAAGGCGCTGCAGTATGATCCGGCCGATGTATTTTCCTGGAATAATCGTGGCCAGGCCAAGATGAGGCTTGGCGACGTCAAGGGAGCGATCGCCGACTTCCGCAAGGCGCTGGAATTGAAGCCCGGGTTGGAGACAGCGCAGGACTCGCTGAGGAAGCTTGGGGCGCTGTGACGCCCCGGTTCGGCTAGACCTCCACCAGGTCCTGATAGTCCGGATGCTTCTCGATCCACGCCTTCACGAACGGGCATTGCGGGACTAGCTTCAGCCCGGCAGCGCGGACCTGGTCGAGCGCCCCTTGCACCAGCCTCGAGCCGACGCCCTTGCCGCCGAGCTCCTTCGGCACGTCGGTATGTTCGAACGTGATGACGTTGCCGTCGAGCTTGTAATGCTCCGTCGCGAGATAGACTTCGACCTCAAGCTCGTAGCGGTGACGGGCTTTGTTGTTGATCACGTCGCTCATCGCGTCTCCAATCAGCTCTTCAGCGAGTCCGTCAGCATCTTGCGGATCGGCCAGGGCTCGCCGTCGGAGGAACCCTTGATGTCGTCGATCTTCCAGCTGCCGGCCTCGCGCACGAAATAGGCGGAGTCGCAGTTGGGTTCAATCCGTCGCCTTGGCGAGCCGCGCATCTTCTTGCTGGGGTTTTGCGGGGAGACAGCCCTGGCAGATGACCAGCGAGCGATTGACCTTGGCGTCCTGGTCGGCGTCGGTTCCGTCGTGCGCGGGCTTGGCGGCGATGCGTGTTGCCCGCTCGGTGGCGCGTTGCTGATTGGGATTCTCGCCTGCGCCGTCCCAGGCATAGCGCGCGGGCTGGAATACGGGATCTGAGGCGAGGTGGGCTTGCGGGGCCACCGCGCATCCGGCAAGCGCCAACGACAGCAGGAGGAAGACAGGCGCTTTGACCATGGTGCGGCACTCTGTACGCGAGAACTGAGCGAGGTTGCGCTGATCATGTTTAAAATTCCCTGAACGATGGGGCCGCGCCTGCGACCAAGACGTATGCGATGTCTGTTCGTCCTGCTCACGATGCTCATGGCCGCGGCGCGCGCCGATGATGCCAAGCCGTTTGACCCATCCGACTATCCGCCTGCTGTGCAGAAGGCGCTGCGTTATGCCCATGAGGAATGCGAAAGTCAGGGCGGCGGCGCGGTGAGCTTCGCGCCCGATACTGTGCGCAAGATCGACCTGACCGGCGATGGCCGCGACGACTACATCGTCGATTTCCGCGATACCAGATGCGGCGAACGCGAGGGCATCTATTGCGGAACCGGCGGTTGCCTGCTGGATATCCTGGTGGCGCGACCCGACGGCAGCGTGCGCGCCGTGTTCGACGGCTATGTCCGCAGCTATAGCATTGTGGCGCCGCCGATGAAGCGAGGTGCGGCGCGCACCGTCCGCTTCGACCTGCACGGCAGCTATTGCGGCGGTTTCGGTTCGCAGGCCTGCGTCAAGGAAAGGGTGATCACGGCGACGCCGTTCGAGTTCAAAAAGCCGTAACGCAGGTGCGCGGCCGGCGGCCTTGCTACACCGCGGCGGATCGCGATAAATGGGCTGCAATGAGCGGACGGCCTCCGTGCCGTTCGCCGTCGAAGAGGAAGCCCGATGCAACCGCTCCGCATGTCTCGCCGCGTCATGAATCTCGCTTACATGCTGACGCAGAACGCGCGGCGGCATGGATCGCGGCCCGGGTTCGTCTGGGGAGACAAATCGTGGACCTGGCGCGAGATCGATGCGCGGGTCTCGGCTCTCGCTGCTGCGCTCGCCGCGCGTGGCATCGCCAAGGGTGATCGCATCCTCGTCCATTCCAAGAATGGCGAGGAGATGTTTGTCTCGATGTTCGCCGCGTTCCGGCTCGGCGCGGTCTGGGTGCCCACCAATTTCCGCCTGATGCCGGATGAGGTCGGCTATCTCGCGCAGGCCTCCGGCGCGAAGGCATTCCTGTGTCATGTCGATTTCCCCGGGCATGCCGCGGCGGTGAGGGGCGGCGCGTTGGAGTTCACCTGGAGCGTCGACGGCAAGGCCTCGTTCGGCGAGGGGTCCGTGGCTGACGCCATCGCGTCGCAGGCCGGCACCGTGGTCGAGAACGTCGCGGTCGAGCATGACGATCCCTGCTGGTTCTTCTTCACTTCAGGTACCACCGGTCGCTCCAAGGCCGCGGTGCTGACCCACGGCCAGATGGGCTTTGTCGTCACCAATCATCTCGCTGATCTCACTCCCGGCGTGACGGAAGCCGATGCGTCGCTGGTGGTGGCGCCGCTGTCGCATGGCGCCGGCGTGCATCAGCTGGTGCAGACCGCGCGCGGCGTCTGCACGGTGCTGTTGCCGACCGAGAAATTCGACATCGACGAGGCGTTCCGCCTGATCGAAAAGCACCGCATCGCCAATCTGTTCACGGTGCCGACGATTTTGAAGATGATGGTCGAGCATCCCGCCGCCGACAAATACGATCATTCCTCGCTGCGCCACGTGATCTATGCCGGCGCACCGATGTATCGCGAGGACCAGAAGGCCGCGCTCAAAAAGCTCGGCAAGGTCATCGTGCAGTATTTCGGCCTCGGCGAGGTTACCGGCAACATCACGGTGCTGCCGGCGGCGTTGCACGATCCCGAGGACGGCCCGCATGCGAAGATCGGCACCTGCGGCTTCGAGCGCACCGGCATGCAGGTCTCGATCCAGGACGACGAGGGCCGCGAGCTCGGCGCGAACCAGAGTGGCGAGATCTGCGTGATCGGGCCTGCGGTGCTCGCAGGCTATTACGACAATCCCGAAGCCAATGCGAAGGCGTTCCGCAACGGCTGGTTCCGTACCGGCGATCTCGGCCACATGGACGAGGAGGGCTTCGTCTATATCACCGGACGAGCGTCGGACATGTACATCTCCGGCGGCTCCAACATCTATCCGCGCGAGATCGAGGAAAAGATCCTGACGCATCCCGCGGTCGGCGAGGTCGCTGTCCTCGGTGTGCCCGATGCGACCTGGGGTGAGGTCGGTGTCGCCGTCTGCGTTGCGCGCGAGGGTGCGAAGCCGGTCAGCGAGGCCGAGATGGCCGCGTTCCTGTCGCCGAAGCTGCCGCGCTACAAGATGCCGAAGCGCTTCTTCTTCTGGGAGGCGCTGCCGAAATCCGGCTATGGCAAGGTGCCGAAACGCATGGTGCGCAATGAGCTCGAGGCACGCGGGCTGCTCGATCTCGACACGACGAAGACGGGCTGAGCGCTGATCATGCGGAGCATCAAGCAGCCGGGTGTGCCCGTCACTGAACGTATCCAATGGGTGGAGGCGAGGGGACGCGCCTTCTCGTTCAGGCTTGAGGCGGGCCTGCCGCTGCTCGAAGCCGCGCGCCGCGGTTTTGCTGCCGAAGGATTTGCCGGCGGCGTGCTGAATTTCGGCTCCGGCGCACTCGGACCGTTCGGCTATGTCATGCCGGCGCTGTCGAAGACGGGCGAGAATGCTGCGTTCTACAGCGATACCTATCGGCCCGCGGGCGTGACACGGACCAAGCTCGGCAGCATGACGTTGGGATCGCGCGACGGGGCGCCGTTCTTTCACTGCCACGGGCTCTGGACCGAGGCGGATGGCAAGGCGAGCGGCGGCCACATGCTGCCGGATGGGACTGTCATCGCCGAGCCGTTCGAGGTGCAGGCCTTCGGCGTGGATGGCGCAATGTTCATCGTCGAGCCAGACCCCGAGACCAATTTCAAGCTGTTCGGGCCGGTCGCAGCCGCAAGCACAGGTGCGCGGGCGACCACCCGCGCCTTTGCCGCGCGGCTGCGCCCCAACCAGGATTTTGCTTTCTGTCTCGAAGCCTTCTGCCGCGCACACGGCATCGCGCGCGCCAAAATCCACGGCGGCGTCGGTTCGACCGTCGGCGCGCGCTTTACCCATGGCGGTGTGACCGAGCCGTTTGCCACGGAGCTCGCGATCACAGACGGGACGATCGCGCCTGGCGCGTCCGGCGCGCTGGAAGCCGCGCTCGACGTCGCCCTGATCGACTACACCGGCGGCATCGCCGAGGGGCGTCTGGTTCGTGGCGACAATCCCGTGCTGATGACCATGGAGCTGGTGCTCGAAGTGCTGGACTAGCCGCGGCAGCGTCATGCTGCCGGAGGCGCCGCGGCCTAGTCGACCCTCTCTCTCCGCCGTCATTGCGAGCGCAGCGAAGCAATCCAGAATCCTCAGCGGAAACAGGCTGGATTGCTTCGCTACGCTCGCAATGACGGCTTGTAGTTGCCTGCTTGGTTCTTCAAGCAGCGTCTGAGATCGCGGATGCATCCATGATCACCACGGGTTGGCGCGCATCTTCGCCATGGCGAGATATGTCGATTCACTGATGCCTGACGCCCCCGGGCTCGATCCCTGGAAGAGGTCGAGCACCGGCGAATAGGTTTGGCTGGCGTTCTTCGCGTCGTACATGGCCGAGAAGCGGCTGAGCAGTTTTGCAACTTTCGTGGGATCTCCGAGGTCTTTGAGATTGAGGTACTTCTCCACGATCTTGGCCTGCTGATCGATCTGCATCGAGGCCATCTGATCGGGCAAGTCGAAGGTGGTCCGGAACACCTCCGAGAGCGCCTTGTCGGCGAGAATGTCGTAGGCGGATGTGATGTGTCCCGCCATGCGCTGGAAGTACAGTGCGAGGCGCACGCCCGGATTGGCATCGCCCTGCTGCTGCTCCAGGCTTTGCTCGAGATAGTTCTTCTGCGTTGCCAGGAATTGATCGCGCTTTTGCGGACCCTCCATCGCAAGGCGCGCGACGTTGCCGTCCTTGTCGAAATTGAACGATGCTGCGATCTCGGCAAAGCGAGCATCGATTTCCGTGTTTGCGAAGCTCTTGGGGTCATTCAGATCGGAAGCCAAGATTTTCTTCAGATAGGTGGTGCTCACCTTTGCGGGGTCCAAACCCTTGGCGACCAGGATGAAGTCGACCAGCTTCCTGTTCGCGAGCAGATCGGCAACGCTCTTGATGCCGCCGATCGCCTGCTGATAGCTGGATGCGTCTTTCTGTGCCTGCGCCTTGATCTTCGGCTGGGCCTGCGGGCTTGCAAATTTCAATTTCGCAATGACGTAGTTCTTCGCGATATCGAGGATTTCGGCTGGATCCTGGGCCGCCAGCGGCGTCGTCAGATTGCCTTTGGCGTCGAAATTGAAGGCACGCGCGAGCTTGAGGTAGCGATCGTCATTGAGCGTATAGACATAGCTGGTGGGATCGCTGAGGTCGCTTTCGAGGACAGCCTTCACGATCGATTGCGGCACTTGTGCGGGATCGAGGCCGACGGCAGCCAACGCAAAACCATACGCGCCCGGTATGGAGACCAGCGCCTGAAGTGAAGTCACGCTCGGGATGGCTTTTCTGAATTGCCCGATCAGCACAGCTTCCTGTAGCGGGCTGGCCGCCGCATAGACCGCCGACTTGCTGTCGTCGAATCTCTTGTTGGTGCTGGCAAGGTTTGCAGCGGTCTGTGCCGGCGTCCCCGGTGGAAGCGAGCCGTCGGCTGAAAAATCGAACGCGGCGGCGAGATCCATGAACCCCCTGGTCGTCGCGATCGCGTCGTTGGTGCTAGATATGCTGCTCACGGCCGACTGCAGGCGATATCTTTCGACCAGGATCTGGATCTTCAATTGATTGACGTCGGCGCCGGGCTGCGACAGTTGCGTCGTGTAGTCAGCGATCTTCGTGCTGGCGTCCGTTGCATTCGATTTGGCCTGGGCAAGCTGCGCGTTCAGGCCATCCAGCTTGGACGAGAAGTTGACATTGACGTAGCTGTTCGGATCTGACGGGTCGCTGGTCAGGACCTGCTTGATCGCGTCGCGCGACCATTTGCTCTGGTCGATGCCGAACGCCGAGGCGACATAGTTGCGGAGACGATCGTCGTTCAGAAGCTCGTCGACGCTGGTCACGGTGCCAATTTTGGCATTGTAGTATTTCGCGTCGGCGGCAATTGCATCGACGTTGCTCTTCATGGCTGCGGTGTACAGCCCGATCATGTCGTCGGTCTGGCTTTCCGATTGCGCGACTTTCGTTGTGCCGCCGCCGAAGGAGAATGCCGCGGCGAATTCCCGGTAACGCTTGTCGATCAGCGTGTTGGCGAAGCTCCTGGGGTCCGAGAGATCGCTCTGTAGCACCTTCTTCATGAAGGCCTTGGCGTAGGCCATGTCTTCCAGGCCATAGGCTTTCGTGACGTAGTGATAGAGGCGATAGTCCTTCATCAGATCGTCGACGCTGTGCGCCTTGCCGATATTGGCTTTGTAGTAGGCAGCTTCGCGCGAGACGTCCGACTGCTGCGCCACCCGCGTGAGGGACTGCGTGAGATTGCACGCGATATAGCTGTAGCTGGAATAGGTGGACACCATGGGCAATTCCTGACGGCTCGGCGGGTCTTGTCGAGGAGGCCTGGACGTCCGTCAGTTATTGCCGGGTCGCGAGGCAGGGACTGGCCTCATGCCAGCACGCAGAAACATTGTTTCGATTCATTACTGCGATTCTGGACGACAATTTTAGGTATTTCTTGCGTCGAAGGGCCGCATCGTCAGAGCGCTTCCGCAAGCCTCCCGCAAGCAAGCGCGCGTAAGCTCATCCCTTGGTATTGCCATCGCGCATGTCTTCGCCGTCTCGCGGCACGTCGTGCCCGAGCTTTGCGGTGGTAAAGCGAATTATTTGCACGGCAAGCATTGACCGAGCGGTGGCGTGTTTTGCCCGTCGGGCAACGCCACGGATGGTGGGAGAGCGTAATGCGTAGGGCGGATTAGCGAAGCGTAATCCACCGCCTTTGGCTGCGGATGCCAACAGAGGTGGATTACGCTTCGCTAATCCACCCTGCGTTCCCGCATAAGGCGGCCGCGATCTCATCCATCTGTGCGAACATGTAGTCGGGCGAAAGCGCCTGTAACGCGGACGATGCGGCATAGCCCCAACTGACCGCGCCGCAGGCAACACCCACCGCGCGCGCAGCCTCGATGTCGCGGACCTCGTCGCCGATGGAAATGACGTTTTTCGGAACGGCTCCCGCGCGCCGGATCACACGGCGGAATTTCGCGGCCTTGCCGAACAACGACGCGGCGCAGTCGAAATGCTGGAAGAGCGCGGCCGACGCACCGAGCTTTTGCCGCGCGTTGACCTCGCTGTCCGACGTCACCAGCGCAAGCTGCACGCCGTTCTCCGCGAGCGTCCGCAGCATCGCATCAGTGCCGGCAAACAGCGGAATCTCTGCGGCCGCTTCCCCCTTCAGCCGCCGGGCATAGCGCGCGATCGCGGGCAGCTTCCACACGGGCACTTCGAGCCGGGAGAGGATCTCCCGCGTCGATGCATGCCTGAGCTCCTCGATATCCTCATCCCGCACGCGGCGAAAGCCGAAGCGGTCGGCGACGTCATTGATGGTGCGCAGGAACCAGGGGAAGCTGTCGACCAGCGTGCCGTCGAGGTCGAAGATGGCGAGGGCGTAGGGCATGAAGGGAGGCTACTAGCTGCTAGCCGGGCTTGCGGATGATTTGGCCGAGGAAGCGGCGCGTCGCACGTGCTCATTGGCCCACTCTGCAAATGCAATACGCGAGGCCGAGTCAGCGAAAACCCTGGCTGGAATAAAAAAGCCAATCCGTGCGTCGTACCAGAGCGCGACCAGCGTATCAGTATCCTTCACCGCTGCAATCGCATTCCAGAGCACCCGGCTTTCGATACCCGGAGTCCTAACGATTATCGAGACATCATCAAAAATAACTTGCCACGTCTTCTGCGCGCCTCCACGCATCTCGAACAATTTGTCGAACAGTCGGCGATTGCACCAGCCCATCACGAAGAATGCGAAGAAATACCCCAGCATGAACCATAGTAACGATCCGAATGCCGCGCCCGACGTCGTCCGACCTCGATCCACGGCTGTGCAGGCCCAAACGATGATCAGGAAGATCGCGACGAGTGGCGCACCAGCGCTGATGCGCTTGTCAATGAGAGCCCCGAGCTGCTTACCAGTAAGATTTGCAAAAGCGCGGTCTTCGGCTCTGGTGACTTGAAATTCGAAATGAAAGCCGCTTGCTTCAGTTGCGTTGCTCAAATCTGATCTCCCGACGGCGAAATCAGAGCAGTACAGCAAGGATCAGCAACTAACCAGAGGTTGCTGATGGACGAACTAAGTATTGTGGCACGGACGATGCTCAGAACATGGTGAGAGATTAGGGCCCTAGGACTTCCAAACCGTCTGCTCGCTCCAGCCGAGTTCGGCGAACTCGGCTGCCCGCAGCGGGGCCTCCCCTTCTGTGAAGAATTCATCGAGCTGTGGCGGCGCGACTGACGTTGCCGACAGCATGGCGTGCGCCTGCCCGCGATGGTGGATTTGATGCTGGAACAGATGCATCAGCAGCCGGTCACGGCGTTCGGTCTGGACGCGCGTGTCGCGGTTGATCCGGACAATGCCGTCGAGAAGCTCTGGAGTCAGCGCATCGCAGATGGCGATCAAGCGCCGGTCCATGGCGGCCTGGGCAGGCTTCAGTTCGGCAAGCGAGGGGTACGGCACCTCGTTTGTCCAGGCGCGTGGTCCGAGCCAGCCGCCCTCCAGCGCATCGATGTAGAAGAGATCGATGACGTAGATGTGGTTCAGCGTGCGTTGAATGCTCGGGAAGAAACCGGTTCGCGGGGCTTCGAACTCGGCCTGGCTGAGACCGGCGCAGGCGGTGAGCAGGCGATGGTTCGCCCAGGCATTGTTGTGGGCGAAGGCGCGATAGGTTTGAACGAGGCCAGCGGACATGCGGCTTCCCGGATCTCGCTTCTCAGAAGAAGAGCAGCGGCGGATTACGCTTCGCTGATCCGCCCTACGGCTCCAACATTTACTCCGCCGCCTCGCTCGTGCTCCTTCGCTTCGGCTTGCGCGCCTTCTTCAGCACCGGCTCCAGGAACTTGCCGGTGTAGCTGCGTTGCGCTTTCACGATGTCTTCCGGCGGGCCCCAGGCGACGATCTCGCCGCCGCCGTCGCCGCCTTCGGGGCCGAGGTCGATGACCCAGTCTGCCGTCTTGATGACTTCGAGATTGTGCTCGATGACCACGACGGTGTTTCCTTGCGCGACCAGCTCGTGCAGCACCTCCAAGAGCTTCTTGACGTCGTGGAAGTGCAGGCCGGTGGTCGGCTCGTCCAGGATGTAGAGCGTGCGGCCGGTGGCGCGCTTTGACAGTTCTTTTGCCAGCTTGACGCGCTGGGCTTCGCCGCCTGAAAGAGTCGTCGCCTGCTGGCCGACATGGATGTAGTCGAGGCCGACGCGGTGCAGCGTCTGGAAAGTCTCGCGCACGCGCGGCACCGCCTTGAAGAACTCGGCGGCTTCCTCGACGGTCATGTCGAGCACGTCGGCGATGGACTTGCCCTTGAACAGCACCTCCAGCGTCTCGCGGTTGTAGCGCTTGCCCTTGCAGACGTCGCAGGTGACGTAGACGTCGGGCAGGAAGTGCATCTCGATCTTGATGACGCCGTCGCCCTGGCAGGCCTCGCAGCGGCCGCCCTTGACGTTGAAGGAGAAGCGGCCGGGCTCGTAGCCGCGGGCCTTGGCTTCCGGGAGCCCAGCAAACCATTCCCGGATCGGCGTGAAGGCGCCGGTATAGGTCGCCGGGTTCGAGCGCGGGGTGCGGCCGATCGGCGACTGGTCGATGTCGATGATCTTGTCGATATGCTCGAGGCCCTCGATGCGGTCGTGCGGGGCGGCGCCTTCGCTGGCGTTGTTGAGCTTGCGCGCGATCGCCTTGTAGAGCGTATCGATGAGAAGCGTCGACTTGCCGCCGCCGGAGACGCCTGTCACGGCGGTGAACAGGCCGAGCGGAATCTCCGCCGTGACGTTCTTGAGATTGTTGCCGCGCGCGTTCACCACCTTGATGGTGCGGCGATGGTTCGGCGGGCGCCGTTCCGGCACCTCGACCTCGAGTTCGCCGGTCAGGTACTTGCCCGTCAGCGATTTCGGGTTGCGCATGATCTGTTCGGGCGTGCCTTCGGCGACGATGTTGCCACCATGCATGCCGGCGCCGGGGCCGATGTCGAGCACGTAGTCGGCGAGGCGAATGGCGTCCTCGTCATGCTCGACCACGACCACGGTATTGCCGAGGTCGCGAAGCCGCTTGAGCGTGTCGAGCAGGCGCGCGTTGTCGCGCTGGTGCAGGCCGATCGACGGCTCGTCCAGCACGTAGAGCACGCCCGTCAGGCCCGAGCCGATCTGCGAGGCGAGGCGAATGCGCTGGCTCTCGCCGCCGGACAGCGTGCCGGAAGAGCGGGAGAGGGTGAGGTAGTTGAGGCCGACATCGAGCAGGAAGGTCAGGCGCTCGCGGATTTCCTTCAGGATGCGCCCGGCGATCTCGTTCTGCTGCGCGTTCAGCGCATCAGGCACGGTCTCGAACCAGGCGCCGGCGCCCTTCACCGACAGCTCCGAGATCTCGCCGATATGCTTGCCGCCGACCTTGACGCAGAGCGCCTCGGGCTTCAGCCGGAAGCCATTGCAGGCGCCGCAGGGCACGTCGTGGAAATACTTGGCCAGTTCCTCGCGCGCCCACTCGCTCTCGGTTTCGCGGTAGCGGCGGTTGATGTTGGTGATGACGCCTTCGAACGGCTTCTTGGTGTCGTAGGAGCGCACCCCGTCCTCGTAAGAGAACTTGATCTCGTCCTCGCCGGAGCCATGCAGGATGGCGTTCTGCGTTTTCTTCGGCAGATCCTTCCATTTTGTGGTGAGCGTGAACTTGTAGTGCTTGCCGAGCGCGGTCAGCGTCTGCACGTAATAGGGCGACGACGATTTGGCCCAGGGCGCGATCGCGCCCTTGCCGATGGCGAGCTCCTTGTCGGGGATGACCAGGTCCTCGTCGACATGCTGCTCGACGCCGAGGCCGCCGCAGGCCGGGCAGGCGCCATAGGGATTGTTGAACGAGAACAGGCGCGGCTCGATCTCGGGGATGGTGAAGCCGGAGACCGGGCAGGCGAATTTTTCCGAGAACAGGATGCGCTCGGGCCCGCTCTTGTCGTGGATCTTGGCCGTCTTCTTTTTCTCTTCGACCGGCGCGGTGGCCGGCGCGTCGGCGAACTCGACGACGGCGAGGCCCTCGGCGAGCTTCAGCGCCGTCTCGAAGCTTTCAGCAAGGCGCTGGCCGATATCGGCGCGGACGACGATGCGGTCGACCACGACGTCGATGTCATGCGGGAATTTCTTGTCCAGAACAGGCGCTTCCGCGAGCTCATAGAAGCTGCCGTCGATCTTGACGCGCTGAAAGCCCTTCTTGAGCCATTCGGCGAGCTCCTTGCGGTACTCGCCCTTGCGGCCGCGCACGACGGGGGCCAGCAGATAAAGGCGAGTGCCCTCAGGCAGCGCCAGCACGCGGTCGACCATTTGCGAGACGGTCTGGCTCTCGATCGGCAGACCGGTGGCCGGCGAATAGGGCACGCCGACGCGCGCCCAGAGCAGGCGCATGTAGTCGTAGATCTCGGTGACGGTGCCGACAGTGGAGCGCGGATTCTTCGACGTCGTCTTTTGCTCGATCGAGATCGCCGGCGACAGGCCGTCGATCTGGTCGACGTCGGGCTTCTGCATCATCTCCAGGAACTGGCGGGCATAGGCCGAGAGCGATTCGACGTAGCGGCGCTGGCCCTCCGCGTAGATGGTGTCGAAGGCGAGCGAGGATTTGCCGGAGCCGGAGAGGCCGGTGAATACCACGAGCTTGTCGCGGGGAATCTCGACGTCGATGTTCTTGAGGTTGTGCTCGCGCGCGCCACGAATCGTAATTGCGCGCAGGCTGGAGCCCGCGTTCTGTTGTTGGCGCTTCGCCTTGATCACTTCATCCATCCGGTTTGCCCTCGAGGAATCCCAAAGCTACGCGATCGCGCCAATGTTTAAGGCGCGCTTCGCCCGGAACCGGGATCGGCGCCAATGGGGTTCTGAGCGAACGTAGGAAGAACGAAGACGGATTTCCAGTGGGACTTGCGAATCGTCAACGGATTGTTGGCGCACTGGCGGGACTTGGCAGCAGCTACTTGGCAGCAGCTGATGGCAATGGCCTGGAACAACAAAAAGGCCGGCGCGAGGCCGGCCTTTCGTGACGATGTGACGTCGGTTGCGAAGATCAGTACTTCGCGACCACCGGGCCGCCGAAGTGATAGTTCACGCCGACCTGCACGGTGTGCAGGTTGAGCGTACCGGTCGGCAGGGCGCCCGAGAAGTAGGTCTCGCCGCCGAGGCTGCGATAGAGGTACTCGCCCTTGACCGACCACTGCGGCGCGAAGAACGCTTCGACGCCTGCGCCGACGGTCCAGCCCGAGTGGAACTTGCTGTCGGAGACCGACGCAGCACCCAAGGTGGCGGTGAGCTTGTTGTCGATCCAAGCGTAACCGCCGGTGCCGTAGAACAGAACGTTGTTGACGGCATAGCCGATGCGGCCGCGAACGGTGCCCAGCGCGTCAGTCTTCGAGGTCAGCGAGGCCGGAACGCCACCGACGCCGGGAACGAAAACCGTACCCGTGGCCGTAGCGCTGACGTCAGCCCAGGCGCCATCGGCCTCGACACCGAACACGACGTTGCCGGTCTGCCAATTGTAGCCGGCGGTCCCGCCGACGAAGCCACCCTTCATCTTCGGGTCGCCAGAAGCAGCTTCCCAGGCGCCGCCACCGACGATACCGAGATAGAAGCCGGTCCAGTCGTAGACCGAGGCCACGGCCACAGGAGCCTTGGTGTAGGGGCGCGCCGCCAGATCGGCAGCCGAAGCGGCGCCGGTGAGGGCGATCAGAGCGGCCGAAGCCAACAAAACCTTCTTCATTTTCAACTTATCCCAGTCCCAGTTTCTGTTGTTGCCTTCCGCAAGATCGGAAGGGCATCGGACGCTGTGGTCCAACTGGTGCCGTGCTTACACCACCAAAGCTGCAAGTTGCGTCTCTCAAAAGCCACAACAAATACAAAATGTAAGACTGGCTGACCCATGGTTCCCGTCAGGAAACAGAAAAGCGAAAGGCCGGCGCGAGGCCGGCCTTTGTTCTCAAACGATTTCAGGTGGATCAGTATTTCGCGATGACCGGGCCGCCCCAACGATAATTGACGCGGACAAGACCAATGTCGACATTCTGGCTGATGCGATCGGTCTGGAATGCGGTGCCACCGGGCGCGTTGAGCGTCAGAGTCCTGCTGCCCAGGAAGATGTGGTCGTACTCAACGCCCACCGACCAGTTCGGCGCGAAGCCGAACTCGAGGCCGGCGCCAACCGTGCCGCCCCAGCGGTTGTCGCTGGCCGAGGCGAGCAGGGTGCCGGCTCCGGCGAATCCGGGCGCGGTGTAGATATTGAACTTGTCGGCGACCACGGCACCGCCGCCCTTCACGTAGAACAGCACGTTGTTCCAGGCGTAGCCAACCTGGCCCGTGATCAGGCCGAAGGCGTCGATCTTCGAGCGGTTGCGCTGGGTCGGGATGAGGGTGCTGACATTGTCGCCGGAGAAGTCGGCCCAGTTGCCCTGGCCTTCGAGGCCGAACACCCAGTTGGCCGATTGCCAGCGGTAACCGATCTGGCCGCCAACCGTGCCGCCGGTGGCATTGTGGCAACCCTCGCCGAACAGCGTGCCGGTGGTCGGCGCGACGAAGTCCCAGCATTTGTGGCTCGATCCGCCGCCGCCGTTGATGCCGATGTAGAAGCCGCTCCAGTCGTAGATGGTGGCGACCATCGGCGCCGGCGCCTTGGTGTAGGGACGTGCCGCAAGATCGGCAGCACTCGCCGGTGCTGACAAGCCCAAGCCAATACCAATTGCACCAAACAGAATTTTCTTCATTGCAGTCTCCCCAGTGTCGTCCGCTCCGATAGTCCCCTGAAGCGGTCAATCAGGCGCGACGCCCATCATTGAACCAATTGCGACTCAACCGTAGTCCAACCGGGCGGCCGAGTCCGTCTCTGGAATGCAACAGTCGCCAGGCAATTGATCCGGGCGTAACCTAATGAATGTTAATCATTTTTCTGCCTAAGCCGGTTCCAATTCATGGCGGCGTGCATAGCGGCATGAGTCGCTGTTTGCACGCTTGGGTCGCGCTATTTCGAGAGGAACAAATCTGGAACGAATGTTCGATCGATGCTATATGTGGGGATAACCAAGGGTGTGCCGGGCCGATCGGCCCCTGTAAGCGTATAGGGTCGGCTTAACAGGCGGCGGCGCGGGCGCGCCTTCGAAATTCAGTGGCATTTGGAGTGGAGAGCGGCGATGGCGGGAAGCGTCAACAAGGTCATTCTGGTCGGAAATCTCGGCAAGGATCCGGAAATCCGCCGCACCCAGGACGGGCGGCCGATCGCAAATCTGAGCATCGCGACCTCCGAGACCTGGCGCGACAAGAACACCGGCGAGCGCAAGGAAAAGACCGAGTGGCATCGCGTCGTGATTTTCTCCGAGCCGCTTTGCAAGATCGTCGAACAGTATCTGAAGAAGGGCGCCAAGGTTTACATCGAGGGCGCGCTACAGACCCGCAAGTACACCGACCAGAGCGGCGTCGAGAAGTATTCGACCGAGGTCGTGCTTCAGGGCTTCAACTCGACCCTGACGATGCTCGACGGCCGCGGCGGTGGCGGAGGAGGCGGCAGCTTCGGCGATGAGGGCGGCGGCGATTTCGGCTCGTCCGGCCCGGTCAGCAGCGCACCGCGTCGCCCCGTGGCCGCCGGCGGCGGTGGCCGCAACAACGACATGGACGACGATATCCCGTTCTAGGGCCAAGCGGGGTTTTTGCGCCGCCTTTGCCTCCCTCGCCTGAAGAGGCGGATTTTCTTACCAATTGGCGGGCCAAGCTCGGCTTTCCGGGCTGGCCTGACGTGTTGCCTCAAATTCACATCGTGCCCGCTCTGCCGCTGGCGGTCTGGCGGGCGCGTACCCACCGCGTGACCGATCACCGGCGGATCATGATCCTGATGTTTGCAGGCGCGCTGGTGGTGGCGGGACTGTTCACGCTGCTGCCCGGGCCCATCATGCACCATGTGATTTTCGGGGACTTGAGCGCTGGTTCCCGGCGGCTCGCCGAGACCACGCCCTGATGGTGCCGAGCTGGGCGTAAGCCTCTGGAAAAACAGTCGGAAAAAGCGCTGTCCGGCCTCCTGCAAGGGTGGTTATCGGGGCCTCGATGCGCTATATGATTCCCAGATAAACCTCACCGGATTCCCCCTTGGCTGACGACGACAACAAGCCCGGCGACCAGCCGGCGCAACCCTCGGACATTCGCCCCGTCTCGATCTACGAGGAGATGAAAAAGTCCTACCTCGATTACGCCATGAGCGTGATCGTTTCGCGCGCGCTGCCTGATGCGCGCGACGGGTTGAAGCCCGTGCACCGCCGCATCCTCTACGCGATGAACAATCGCGGCGACACGCCGGACAAGAAGCACAAGAAGTCCGCCGGTGCCGTCGGTGAAGTCATGGGTAAGTACCATCCCCATGGCGACCAGGCGATCTACGACGCATTGGTGCGCATGGCGCAGGACTTCTCCATGCGCGCGCCCCTGATCGATGGACAGGGCAATTTCGGCTCGGTCGACGGCGATCCGCCCGCGGCGATGCGCTACACCGAATCCCGCCTGACCAAGATCGCGCTCAAGCTCCTCGAGGACATCGACGACGACACGGTCGATTTCCAGGACAATTACGACGGCTCCGAGCGCGAGCCTGTGGTTCTGCCGGCGCGGTTCCCGAACCTCCTGGTCAACGGCGCCGGCGGCATCGCCGTCGGCATGGCGACCAACATCCCGCCGCACAATCTGGGCGAAGTCATCGACGCCTGCGTGGCGTTGATCGACAATCCGTCGCTGACCATCGACGAGCTCATTAACATCATCCCGGGCCCGGACTTCCCGACCGGCGGCATCATCCTCGGACGCCAGGGCATCCGCAGCGCCTATCATCTCGGTCGCGGCTCCATCGTGATGCGCGGCAAGGTCACCTTCGAGACCATCCGCAAGGAGCGCGAGGCGATCGTCATCACCGAGATCCCGTATCAGGTGAACAAGGCGACGATGGTCGAGCGCATCGCCGAGCTCTACAAGGAAAAGAAGATCGAGGGCATCTCGGACCTGCGCGACGAATCCGACCGCGATGGCTACCGCGTTGTCGTCGAGCTCAAGCGAGATGCCGTGCCCGACGTGGTGTTGAACCAGCTCTACAAGTTCACGCCGCTGCAAACCTCCTTTGGCGTCAACGCCGTTGCGCTCGACTCGGGTCGTCCGCAGACGATGAACCTGAAGGACATGCTGACGATCTTCGTCGGCTTCCGCGAGCAGGTCGTCACCCGCCGCACCAAGTACAAGCTGCGCAAGGCGCGCGAGCGCGCGCACGAGCAGGTCGGCCTCGCCATCGCGGTCGCCAATATCGACGAGATCATCAAGGTCATCAGGCACTCGCCGACGCCGGCGGCGGCGCGCGAGACCCTGATGACGCGCGACTGGCCCGCGCGCGACGTCGAGGACATCATCACGCTGATCGATGATCCCCGCCATCGCATCAACGAAAACGGCACCATCCGCCTGTCGCTGGAGCAGGCGAGGGCGATCCTGGAACTCCGTCTGGCCCGCCTCACCGCGCTCGGCCGCGACGAGATCGGCGAGGAGCTGGCAAGGCTTGCCGGCGAGATCGGCGACTACCTCGAGATCCTGCGCTCGCGGGCCCGCATCCTCGATATCATCAAGACCGAGCTTGCGGAGGTGAAGGCCGAGTTCGCCACCCCGCGCAAGACCGTGATCATGGAGCAGGAAGGCGAGGTCGAGGACGAGGACCTGATCCAGCGCGAGGACATGGTGGTCACCGTCTCGCACGCCGGCTATGTCAAGCGCGTGCCGCTGTCGGCCTATCGCGCCCAGCGCCGCGGCGGCAAGGGCCGCTCCGGCATGCAGACCCGCGACGAGGACTTTGTCAGCCGGCTCTTTGTCGCGTCGACTCATACGCCGGTGCTGTTCTTCTCGTCGCGCGGCCAGGTCTACAAGGAGAAGGTCTGGCGGCTGCCGATGGCAGCTCCCAACGCGCGCGGCAAGGCGCTGATCAACATCCTGCCGCTGGAGCAGGGCGAGCGCATCACCACCATCATGCCGCTGCCCGAGGATGAATCCACCTGGGGCCAGTTGGACGTGATGTTCGCCACCACAGGCGGCAACGTCCGGCGCAACAAGCTGTCCGACTTCGTCGACGTTCGCCGCTCCGGCATCATCGCAATGAAGCTCGACGACGGCGAAGCGATCGTCGACGTGCAGATCTGCACCGAGCATGACGACGTGCTGCTGACCGCGGCCGGCGGCCAGTGCATCCGTTTCCCGGTCCCCGACGTGCGCGTGTTCACCGGGCGCACCTCGATGGGCGTGCGGGGCATTGCGCTTGGCGAGGGTGACAAGGTGATCTCCCTGGCGATCCTGCGCCATGTCGAAACCACTTCGGACGAGCGTTCGGCCTATTTGAAGATGCGCCGCGCCGTCGCCGGCGAAGCTGCTGCCGAGGAGCCGGCAGCGGACGCCGACGGCGAGGAGACCTCCGGCAGCTTCCAGCTCGCGCAGGAGCGCTATGCCGAGATGTCGGCGGCCGAGCAGGTCGTACTGACCGTCTCCGTCAACGGCTATGGCAAGCGGACCTCGTCCTACGAGTACCGCACCACGGGCCGCGGCGGCAAAGGCATCGTCGCCATGAGCGTCAACAACCGCAACGGCAACCTCGTCGCGTCCTTCCCCGTCGAGGACGCGGATCAGATCATGCTGGTCACCGACAAGGGCCAGCTGATCCGCTGCCCGGTCGAAGGCATCCGCATCGCCGGCCGCTCAACGCAGGGCGTGATCGTGTTCGACACCGCCGAGGACGAGCATGTCGTCTCGGTGGAGCACATCACGGAAGAGGCGGAGAGCGGCAATGGCGAGAACGGCAACGGGGCGTAACGTATGCAGCGCGCCATTGGTTACCTGTTTGCCGTCCTTCTGGCCGTTACTTTTGCGACCAGCGCGTCTGCCGCTGATGTCAGGGTGATGATCTCAGCCGGGTTCTTCGCCGTGTATGAAGAGCTCGGTCCAGCCTTCGAGAAGTCGACGGGGCACAAGCTCATCACGACACGCGGCCCTTCAGTTGGCGATTCACCGGAAGCCATTCCGACGCGCCTGTCGCGCGGCGAGGAGGCCGACGTCGTGATCATGGACGGCATTGGCGTCGATCTGCTGGACCAGAAGGGACTGACGCGCGCGGGCAGCCGGGTGCCCCTGGCGGAATCGTTCATCGGCATGGTGGTCCGGGCCGGGCAACCCAAGCCCGACATCAGCACGATGGATGCACTTCGCAAGACGCTGCTTGCGGCGAAGTCCATCGCCTATTCGGACAGTTCCAGCGGCACTTATCTGTCGACGATCGGATTCAAGAAGCTCGGCGTCGCCGATGAGATCTCCGGCAAAACCCGCAAGGTGCGCGGCCCGCCATCAGGTGAACCGGTCGCTGCCGTGGTCGCCCGCGGTGAGGCGGAGATCGGCTTCCAGCAAGTCCCGGAGCTGATCCACGTGCCAGGAATCGATTTCGTGGGCACCGTGCCGTCCGAGGTTCAGCCACCGACGCTGTATGTCGGTGCCTTGCCCAGGAATTCACAACAGTCCGACGCCGCGATGGCCTTGCTGCGCTTCCTGTCTTCGGCGGATGCCGCCACGGTGATCACCAAGTCCGGAATGAGGCCTTTGCCGCACTGAGCAGACTGTGAGGCGGTCGCAAGCTCTCTCGTGAGATTGGCGAGCTCCTCGCGCTTGCCGATCTGTGCCATCCAGCACCAGAGCTCCAGTGCGCCATAGAGGTGGATCGTCTCCGGTCCTCATGGCTTGAAGGTCGGGCCCGTAGCCCGGATGGAGCGCAAGCGTAATCCGGGACTCTCGATGCGCGGCAAGAAACCCGGATTGCGCTTCGCTCCATCCGGGCTACGCACTTGCCCTAGATCTCCAGCTCCGTGCCGAATTCGACGACCTGCTTGGTCGGCACGCCGAAGAACGCCGCCGAGCGTTCGGCGTTGCGCTGCAGGAAGGCAAACAGGCCTTCGCGCCAGACCCACATGCCAGGGACGTCCTCGCGCGGGATGATGGTCTCGCGGCCGACGTAATAGGTGATGTCGGCGAGGTCGATGCCGGGCAGCTTGCCTTGGCGGCACGTGAGGGTCAGGCCTTCGTAGATGGTCGGATTCTGCATGAAGCCGTAATGCAGGATCACGCGGGTGATGCCGGGAATGATCTCGATCACCTCGGCCCGATCCTCGTCGGGAACATGCGGGGATTCCTCGATCAGCACGGTGACCAGCAGCACGCGTTCATGCAGCACGCGGTTGTGCTTGACGAACTGCGTGAGCGCCAGCGGCACGCCTTTCGGGGCCGAGGCCAGGAACACCGCTGTGCCGGGCAGGCGCGCGCTGCACTTGTTGACCGCGGTCTCGATCAGGTCCTCCTCGGGCTGTCGCAGCCTTGCCCGCGCGGCCTCGACCAGTTTCACGCCGGCCCGCCAGGTCAGCATGACAAAGGCAACGAGGCCGGCGAGCAGCAGCGGAAACCAGCCGCCCTCGAACAGCTTGATCGAGTTGGCCGCGAAGAAGATCATGTCGATGACGAAGAAGAAGCCGTTGACGGCCACCACCAGCCACGGCGAAAAACCCCACTGGATCGCGACCAGGGCCGCAAGCAGCGTGGTGATCGCCATCAGCAGCGACACCGCGATGCCATAGGCGCCGGCGAGTGCGTCCGAGGTGCCGAAGCTCAGCACAGCGCCGAGCGTCGCGGCGGCGAGCAGCCAGTTCACCAGCGGCACGTAGATCTGGCCGATCGCGTCGCTCTGCGTGTGGCGGATCTGCATGCGCGGCAGGAAGCCGAGCTGGATCGCCTGCTGGGTCAGCGAGAACACACCGGAGATGATCGCCTGGGAGGCGATCACGGTCGCAACGGCGGAGAACGCGACCAGACCGTAATGCAGGAAGTCAGGGCAAAGCTGGAAGAACGGATTCTCGATCATCGAGGGATCGGTGATCAGCAGCGCAGCCTGGCCGAAATAGTTCAGCACCAGCGCCGGCAAGCAGATCGCGAACCAGGCGAGCCGAATCGGCAGACGGCCGAAATGTCCCATATCGGCATACATCGCCTCGCCGCCTGTCACCGCGAGGAAGGCCGCGCCGAGGATCGCGAAGGAGACCTGGAAGTCCTGATGGATCAGGAAGTCGAAGGCATAGAACGGGCTGAGCGCCGCCAGCACGGCCGGCGCCTTGAAGATGCCGTGGATGCCGAGCGCGGCCAGCACGATGAACCAGGCCAGCATGACCGGGCCGAAGATGCGGCCGATGAAGCCGGTGCCCTGCTTTTGCATCACGAACAGGCCGACCAGGATGGCGATGGTAACGGGCACGACCACGGGGGAGAGCGAGGGCGCGTCGACCTTGAGGCCTTCAATGGCCGATAGCACCGAGATAGCCGGCGTAATCGCGCCGTCGCCATAGAGCAACGCCGCACCGACCAGGCCGACGACGAGCAGGTGCGCGCGCCAGGTCCCGGGCTGGGCGTGGCGGGCATGCAGCAGCGCCAGCAGCGCAACGATGCCGCCTTCGCCGCGGTTGTCCGCGCGCAGGATCAACAGCGCATATTTCAGCGAGATGATGAGCAGCAGGGCCCACAGGATCAGCGAGGCGACGCCGAGCACAGCATCCTGTGTCACTGTGCCGCCATGGGCGGCCGCCTTGGCAGCTTCCTTCAGGGCATACAGGGGGCTGGTGCCGATATCGCCATAGACCACGCCGAGGGCGCCCATGGTCATGGCAAGCGGAAGCGGATTGGGATGATGGCCGGAAGCGACCGCGGGCGTACTGGACAATTGCAAACCCCTCGATGGGAATCGCACCCGTCGGGTCATTCCGGCGGGTGCGCGCGTCAACCACTCTGCGACGAGACGCCGCAAATTGCCATGGGGTTTCTATCGGGGGTTCTATCGGAGCTTGTGCCGGCGTTTATGACGCCAGCCTGACAAGTCGCCTAAGGGGTGCGGTCTGCCGTGACCAGGCGCGCAACGCGGACGTCGGACTTGGTGCCGGCGCGACGCAGGCAGGACGCCTCGAAGTTCGGCCACGCCTGCTGCGAGCAATCCCTGCCGATGGCCTTGATGTCGAGCCGGTCGGCCTTGGCCAGCGGTTGCGGCACGCTCGCTTCAACGGTGGGAGCAAAACCGGGCAGCAGGGTGAGGGCTGCAGCAACACACGCAGCAACAGCGATCGCTGAAAGAGCCTTGATCATTGACGGTCCCCTGTGATGCGGCCGCTACGCCCAGTATGCGGCCCGTCATTCGTTGGCTGGATTAGTAACCATGCCGAGTTTCCGGACGTCTTCGCCGATGCCGGAAATGGTTTCGTGCGCATCCGGTTGTGTGTCGTGGACGCCCCCAGGACGAAACAAACCGGCCCGTTCCGACTCGGAATGCCGGAAAAATCGGCAGGATAGGCGCAGGGAACCGGCCCGGCTTGCCGGGCAGGGCCGGGCGAGGTAGGACGGGGCCATGCCGCGCATTGCCTTTTACCCAGGTTCCTTCGACCCCATCACCAACGGCCATCTGGACGTGGTCCGGCATGCCGTCCCCCTGTGCGACAGGCTTGTTGTCGCTATCGGCGCTCATCCCGGCAAGAAGCCGCTGTTCTCGACCGAGGAGCGGCTGAAAATGCTGCATGATGTCTGTGGGCCGGTGGCGGCCCAGGCGGGTTGTACGCTGGAGACCACCACCTTTGACGATCTCTCGGTGACCGCCGCCCGCAAGCATGGTGCCACCATCATGATCAGAGGTTTGCGCGACGGTACCGACCTCGACTACGAAATGCAGCTCGCAGGCATGAATGAGGCCATGGCGCCGGAGGTGCATACGGTCTTCCTGCCGGCATCCCCCATGGTCCGCCCGATCACCGCCACACTGGTGCGACAGATCGCGGGTATGGGTGGTGACGTGTCGGCGTTCGTGCCGCCGCTCGTTGCATCCTTGCTCAAGGCCAAATTCGCCTGATAACGGCGCACTTCTTCATCTCATCTGATCCGGAGCTTTCATGAACCGTCGTTTCGCAATCCTTGCCACGATGTTTGTCGCGCTTATTGGCGCGGCCCCGGCCGTGGCGCAGCAGCTGCCGGCCAATCTCGACAAGGCCAATGCGCTCGTCATCGACACCACAAAGGGCCGCATCGTCATCAAGCTCAGGACCGACCTGGCGCCGCAGCACGCCGAGCGCCTCAAGCAGCTGGCGCGCGAGGGCTTCTACAACAACGTGCCGTTCCACCGCGTGATGGACGGCTTCATGGCCCAGACCGGCGACGGCCAGAACGGCAACGGCACCGGTGGCTCGAAATATCCGAATCTGAAGCAGGAATTCTCCAAGGTTCACTTCGCGCGCGGCATCGTCGGCATGGCACGGCGCGGCGACAGCGTCGATACCGCCAACTCGCAGTTCTTCATCATGTTCGCCGACGGCGGCAGCCTCGACGGCCAGTACACCGTCATCGGCGAGGTCGTGCAGGGCATGGACGTGGTCGACAAGCTGAAGAAGGCACCGGCCGGCTCGCCGAGCGGCACCGTCACCGATCCCGACAAGATGGTGAAGGTGCAGGTCGCCTCCGACATCAAGTAGGAGGGCTCATGGCGCGCCGCGGCGACAGGCTTCTGCTCGCTGCCGCAGCGCTCCTGCTCGCCACCATCGGTGCCGCTGCCGACGACGCGAAGGTGGACACCATCGCGGACATTTCCAGGTACCTGCAAACCTGCTGGAAACCGCCACCCGCCAGCAAGGCTCACCCCATCGACATCACCGTCATCGTGAGCTTTAACCGGAGTGGAAACATTTTGGGCCATCCGCGAATTTCCTATGAATCCGCGGATGCCACCGACGAAGACCGGCTGCAGTACCGCATCGCGGTGATGGAGACATTGCAACGCTGCACGCCGTTGCCATTTACCGATGCAATGGCCGGCGCGGCCGCGGGACGTCCCTTCGCGATCCCGATCCGTCGCCGGAAGACTTCACCTCCAACACAAGAGAGACGAGCATGAGCGTCACCGAAAACACATTGATCCTCGAGACCACGCAGGGCCCCGTCACCATCGAGATGCGTCCGGACCTCGCGCCCGGCCATGTCGCCCGCATCAAGGAGCTGGTCCGCGAGGGCTTCTACGACGGCATCGTGTTCCATCGCGTGATCGAGGGCTTCATGGCCCAGACCGGCTGCCCGCACGGCACCGGCACCGGCGGCTCCGGCAAGAAGCTGAAGGCCGAGTTCAACAAGGAGCCGCACGTGCGCGGCACCGCCTCGATGGCGCGCGCGGCGAGCCCGGATTCCGGCGACAGCCAGTTCTTCATCTGCTTCGACGATGCCCGTTTCCTCGACAACCAATACACGGTGTGGGGCAAGGTCACCGAGGGCATGGAGAACGTCGACAAGATCAAGCGCGGCGAGCCGGTCCAGAACCCGGACAAGATCGTCAAGGCGCGGATGGCGGTGGATAAGGAATAGGCATCTGTCGTCGTTCCGGGGCGGCTCGCAGAGCCGAACCCGGAACCTCGAGATTCCGGGTTCGCGCCTTGCGCGCCCCGGAATGACGTCATAGCGGACCATGCGCACCGACCTCTTCGATTTCGACCTGCCGCCGGAGCGCATCGCCTTGCGCCCGGCCAGTCCCCGCGACTCCGCGAAAATGCTGGTCGTGGAGAACGGCGCGCTGCGCGACCAGACCATTGCGGATCTGCCGCACTGGCTGAAGCCGGGCGACCAGCTCGTCGTCAACGACACCAAGGTGATCGCGGCGCAATTGAAGGGCCGCCGCATCGGCCGCGAGACCGAGCCGAAGATCGAGGCGACCTTGATCAAGCGGCTCGACGGCTCGCGCTGGCAGGCGCTGGTGAAGCCCGCGAAGAAGCTCACACCCGGCGACCGCATCCGCTTCGGCAATGAGGGCAAGGTCTGCCTGCTCGGCCATCTCGATGCCGAGGTCGAGGCCAAGGGGATGGAAGGCGAGGTGACGCTTGGCTTCTCGTTCCATGGGCCCGCGTTGGACCAGGCGATCGCCGATCTCGGCAGCCCGCCGCTGCCGCCTTACATCGCCTCAAAACGTACGCCTGACGATCAGGACCTCGCGGACTACCAGACCATGTTCGCGACCAACGAAGGCGCGGTGGCTGCGCCGACCGCGGGCCTGCATTTCACCCCGGCGCTGGAGCAAGCGCTGCGCGAACGCGGCGTCGGCATCGTCAGGGTCACGCTGCATGTCGGGGCAGGGACGTTCCTGCCGGTGAAGGTCGATGACACCGACGCTCACAAGATGCATGCCGAGTGGGGGACGATCTCCGCCGAGATTGCGGAGCGGCTCAACAGCGCGCGCAAGAACGGCGGCCGCATCATCGCCGTCGGCACCACGTCATTGCGGCTGCTGGAAAGCGCCACCACCGAGGACGGCACCATCCAGCCGTTCGCGGCCGAGACCTCGATCTTCATCACGCCCGGCTATCGTTTTCGCGCGGTCGATATTCTGATGACGAATTTCCATCTGCCGAAGTCGACGCTGTTCATGCTGGTGTCGGCGTTCGCGGGGCTGGGTACGATGAAGCAGGCCTATGCGCATGCGATCGCGAACGGGTACCGGTTCTATTCGTATGGGGACGCGTGTCTTCTGTTTCGGGCAGTGCCGTAGTGCCGTAGGGTGGGCAAAGCGAAGCGTGCCCACGTCCTTCTTGAATCCGGATAAGAACGGTGGGCACGGCGCTTGCGCGCCTTTGCCCACCCTACGAGGCCTGTTCTTACAGCTCCGGTTACGCCATCACCCGCTGCGGCAGCAGCTCCGCGATCTGCACGGCGTTCAGCGCGGCGCCCTTGAGCAGCTGATCGGCCGCCACGAACATCGAGATCGAATGGCCGGAGGGGTCGCTGAGGTCCTTGCGGATGCGGCCGACCAGGACATCGTCCTGGCCCGAGGCGTCGATCGGCATCGGGAAGTAGTTCTTGAGGCGGTCGTCGACGACCTTCACGCCTGGCGCCTGCGCCATGAGGCTGCGGACCTGGTCCTCGGTGATCGGCCTCTCGCATTCGAAGGTGATGGCCTCGCAATGGGCGCGCAGCACCGGCACGCGGACGCAGGTGACGCCGATCGCGATATTCTCGTCCTCGAAGATCTTGCGGGTTTCCTTGATGACCTTGGTCTCTTCGTCGTTGTAGCCGGTCTCGGGGTCGACGGCCGTGTTGTGGTTGAAGAGATTGAACGCGTAGGGGTGCGGCATCACCTTGGGCGTGTAGACCTGCCCGTTGAGATTGGCGCGGGTCGACTCGACGAGCTCGTCCATTGCGGCGGCGCCGGCGCCGGAGGCGGCCTGATAGGTCGAGATGATGACGCGCTTGATGCGGTTCTTCTGATGGATTGGCCAGAGCGGCACCAGCGCGGTGATCGCGGCGCAGTTCGGGTTGGCGATGATGCCCTTGTGGTGGCGGATACGGCCAGCGTTCACTTCGGGGATGACCAGCGGCACGTTCGGATCCATGCGGAAGGCTGAGGAGTTGTCGACGACGACCGCGCCGGCCTTGACCGCGATGGGCGCGAACCTCTTCGAGATGCCGCTGCCGGCGGAGAACAGCGCGATGTCGACGCCCTCGAAGGCGCGTTCGGTCAATTCCTCGATGACGATGTTCTGGCCGCGGAACGATACCGTCTTGCCGGCGGAGCGGGCGCTGGCAAGCGCCTTGAGCTTGCCGACGCGAAAGCCGCGCTTGTCCATGGTGGCGATGAATTCGGCGCCCACCGCACCGGTGACGCCGACAATCGCGACGACGGGATCGTTACTCACTTTGTCCTCCATTGCATTTCGGTTGAGCTGGGATTCAGGCAACAAAAAAGCCCCGGACCATCATGGGCGGGGCTTCGGCAGAGCTTGATGCGTTTTAGTCGACGACTATGCGCGCACGCCTCCCCGGGCCCCGAAGGCCGTGGTGGTTTTGGTCGTGCGTTTGGTGGTCGTGAACATGGCGGGACTTATGCGGGAGAGTTTTGCGTCCGTCAATGGCTTTTGGGCGGGATTTTGGCCTCGTTACTTGCCCCGCACGCCCGGTGGCTCGAGCAGGACCTCCTTGAGATCGTCGCCGCTGATGACGACGATCGCGAAATTGAGCCGGCCGCCCTCGCGCACCAGCCCGCCGCTGATGGCCTTGCCTGATGCCGCCTTCTCGGCGACGCGCACGGCGTCAGCCAGGCGGTGCTTGATGATGCCGAGTGCGGCGAGGTTGCTGCGATCCTCGTTGTCGAGCTCAGTGAGGGGCAGGGCGGCCTCGCCGCCGATGACCTCGCCGGTCGCCGCGTTGATGGTGTACCGCCAGACCCGGTCGTTGTGCAGGGTCTTGACCCGGTAGACGGGCACGCCCGAGCCGCCGTCGAAACTGATATCCGCGGTGGTCGCGCCGGCATGACGGGCTTCCGCGATCGCCATCGCCTGGCTGATCGAGATCGACGAAGAGCGGAAGCGCTCGATTTCGCGGCTGACGGCCTGGCGATCGGTCGCGGCGTCCCCATCTGTCTCGCTGTGGAGGGTGGCGGGCGTAGAGCCCGCCGAGATGGTCGCGCGAACAGGCGCTGCGATGAGCAACCCTGACAGGGCGATCACCAGCAATCCGCATATCCCTGGTCTTGTCGCGCTCATGGTCCAAACCTTCGGCCGGCAGGTCTCGCACCAGCAAGTCTGCCGAATGTTCGTAAAGAAATCGCGGCCGGCCTTGGGCACCGGCCGGCCGCGGAGCGTCGCTAGCGGGCTGTACCCGTCGCGGCGATCTAAGCGGTTCGGTCCTCTTTTGGGGCTGGTGAAAAAAGTGGCCCGCACCGCTCTACAAACAAAACCATACCGTATCGTTTTATTTTGGTCAACGAAGCGACCATCCTCTGCAGGGGACAAATCGCCGGTCTCACGGAAATGTCAGCGGGAGGGGCGGCGCCGTTGCGCGGGCTTCGGTGCGCCCTGGATGCGGTCCGCAGGACCGATCGCGCCGGCCAGGAACAGCTTGATCGCCGCGCGCATGCGCTTCTCGGCGGCCTTGAACTCCATCGGCGTGCCGAACGTCGCCATGCGGTGGGTGTGGCCGACCACAACGTCGAGGAACACTTCGGCCGCGATCGTGGTGTCGTCGACATCGAGCGCGCCTTGCGACACCAGATGGTCGAAGAAGCGGGCGGTGGTCGCGACGGCCTTCAACCAGCCCTCTTCCTTGCCGAGCTTGGCGACGTCAGGGAAGTTGATGGCCTGCGACGTCATCATGCGGCTGAAGGCCATGGCGTCGGGACCGCAGGTGAAATTGAGCATCTCGCGCCCGATCTCGACCAGCCGCTGTTCGACCGGGATATCGGAGGCGCTGCTGAGCTGCGTTTCCGCCGCGGCCGACAGCGGCGCCAGCCAGCGCGCGATCTCGCGGCGGAGAACGGCGGCAAACAGGCCGCGCTTGTCGCCGTAACGGGAATAGACGGTGGGCTTGCTGACCCGCGCGGCCTCGGCCACCGCATCGAGCGAGGTTGCGTCAAAGCCGCGATCGAGGAACAGGCGGGTGGCGACCTCGATCAGCCGCTGATCGCGCTCGATCGCGGCGCTCTTGGTCGGCCGGCCGCCGCGCGATTTCGACACCTCGCGTCGCGCCGTTGCCGTTTTTGCCTTGGTCGCAGTCAATCCCATGCCCAGTGGTTCCTGCGCGTTCCCGACAGTGATCATTGCTCTATAACGCGCAGCAACCAAGGCGTCATGGCGAATCTGGCCGAATTGGCCGTGTCGTCAACGGTCTTCCGCCACCACCGTTCCGCGATGCGGATATCACGGCATCTGCGAGGTCCAGGCCTGGCCGCCGGCCGCTTTCTCGTAGCCGTACTGGTAGAGCGCCCGCATATAGCCGGTGTCGAAGCCTTCCGACGGCGGCGCCGGGTAGTCTCGCTCGATATAGGAGAGATGGAAGCCGAGGTGGTTGCGCTCTGCGAAATCGTAGGTCGACAGGATGATCGCGCGCGTCTGCGATTGCGTGATGGCGGACAGGCTGCGCGAGGCGACGTCGATCGTGCTGTTGGCGACCAGCTCGAAATTGCGCTCGATCTTCTTGTTGACGAGGATGTAGATGTCCATCTTCGCGTTGCCGGGCAGGCGTCCCTGCAACAGCAAGGCCTCGGGCAGCGTCAGCACCGGCGCCGTCACGCCGCCGTCGACATGCATCTCCTGAAACTTGTGACCCTGGCCTTCGGCCTCGATCAGGATGGGCGGAAACACCAGGGGAATACTGGCGGAGGCCGCCATCACGTCACGAAACAGTTTCAGCGCCTCGGGCGTGCCGACCGCGGCGATCTTGCCCATGTCCCAGATCGCGGTGCGCTGGGTGTCGAGATCGGTGGTGACCACCAAGAGCCGCCGGCCCTTGGCGCTCTCGCGCGCGACCTGCGCCATGAGCTCGGGTCCGACATAGCGCGCGACCAGCTCGCGCAGCCGCGTATTGCCGAACAGGCCGGAGCCGAACAGCACGCGGATGATGCTGGGATCGTTCAAGAGGCTCTCGGCGATGCCGCTGGTGTAAAGCTCGCGCAGCGTGTCGTCATATTGCGATCCGAGGAAGGCAAAGGGGGCAATCAGGCCGCCGGTGCTCACCCCTGATACGACGGAGAAGGTCGGACGGTTGCGTGCTGCGCTCCAGCCATTGAGCACACCGACGCCGTAGGCGCCGTCGGCGCCGCCGCCGGAGAGCGCCAGATAGGTTCGGCTTCCGGTCGCCTTGTCCTGCGCGAAGCTGAACTTGGTGATGGGCTCGTCGGCGTAGCGCCTGAGGCCCTCGATATCGAGCACGCGCGAGCTGCTGGCATCGGCCGCCGTGTAGGGCGTGCGGGGGATCGAGGTGCAGGCGGCGAGTGTCAGGCTGCATGCCAGGACCAGGGACCCGATCACGCGCTTGGTCCAGCCGTCAGAGGCGGCGGACATGTCCGTCGAACATGTGGGGAGGGGCATCGGTCGGTGGCTGGCGATCACGCATCTGCGGCCGCAGGCCATGTGCCGCGGCGTTTCGTCCAGCCCCGGCAGTAAAACTACACTGTATCGTTTTGTTCATCAAGCAGCCGGTGTCATCACGTCCGCGTCAACGCCGTGCCAGTCTGGGGCATCGTGCGGGTTGATCGGGCTCGCCCGACACGCAATAAGCACCGCCATGAATCTTCCCGATACCGATCTACCCAATCATTTCGAGCTGCTGGCCACCGATGGCGCTGCGCGCACCGGCCACCTGACCACGCCCCATGGCGTGGTGCGGACGCCTGCTTTCATGCCTGTCGGCACCGCCGGTGCCATGAAGGGCATGCACTGGCGCGAGGTGCGCGATGCCGGCGCCGATATCGTGCTCGGCAACACCTATCATCTGATGCTGCGTCCCGGCGCGGAGCGCATCCACGCGCTCGGCGGATTGCAGCGGTTCACCGGCTGGAACGGGCCGATGCTGACGGATTCCGGCGGCTTCCAGGTGATGTCGCTGGCGGACCTGCGCAAGGTCAGCGAGCACGCCGTCACGTTCCGCTCCCATATCGACGGCGCCAAGGTCGAACTGTCGCCGGAGCGCTCGATCGAGGTGCAGCGCTACCTCGGCTCCGACATTGCGATGCAGATGGACGAATGCGTGCGGCTGCCGGCCGAGCGCGACGACGTCGAGCGCGCGATGCGGCTGTCGCTGCGCTGGGCCGAACGCAGCAAGCGTGCCTTCGAGAGCGCGCCAGACGGCTACATGCTGTTCGGCATCGTCCAGGGCGGCGACGTGCCGGAACTGCGCCATGCGAGCGCGCAAGGCCTGGTCGAGATCGGCTTCCATGGCTATGCGATCGGCGGTCTTGCCGTGGGCGAGCCGCAGGCCGTGATGCTGGCGATGATCGACGAGACGGCGCCGGCGCTGCCGGCCGACCGGCCCCGCTACCTCATGGGCGTCGGCACCCCCGACGACATTCTCGAGGCGGTGAAACGCGGTGTCGACATGTTCGATTGCGTGATGCCGACGCGCAATGGCCGCCACGGTGTCGCCTTCACCCGCTTCGGCCAGGTCAATTTGCGCAACGCCCGCCACGCCGACGATCCGCGTCCGCTCGATGAGGAGAGTGCGTGGCCATCAACGCGCAATTGCGCACGCGCCTATCTGCACCATCTCGTCAAGGCGGGCGAGACGCTGGGGGCGATGCTGCTGTCCGAAATCAATATCGCCTACTACCAGTCCCTGATGCAGGGCATCAGGGACGCGATCGCACGCGGAACATTCGACGAGTTCTATCGGCGTACACGCGAGGACTGGGCGAGGGGCGACATCGCCCCGCGCTAGTTGCACACGATCCGCTGCTTGACGGCATGCTTGGTCACGAAACCGTAGCCGCAATTGTCACAGGTCCAGAGATACGAGATCATGTGATCCGAGACGTAGGCGGACGCTTCAGCGGCGACCATGGAATCGGCGCAGACGGGACAGGTGGGCAACTCGCTACAACGCGGATCACGCCTTGCCGCGACGGTCGACAACACTTCAGCGACTGCTGACATCGTGGTGACCTCCCTGCTTTGAGACCTAAGTCTAACATAAACAGAATCAGTTGACGAGGTCGCAACACGAATGCGTTGATTTTCTGCTAATTAGTGCTCACGCGATTTTGCGATGCAGCGTATTTAACATGTGCCGCATTGTCGCTTGCGTGTCGTAACCAGCTGTCCGTAACTGCGCAAACGCTGCGCGAGAAGCGTAATTGCTGCCACAGGGAGTTCAACATGGACGCATCGTCCGAGAAGGTTGCAAAGATGGGTGCAGCGCACCAACCCGGTCGCGGCCGGATCTACGACTCGATCGTCGAGGCTTTCGGCGACACGCCGATCGTTCGCCTGCGCCGGTTGCCGGGCATGCGCGGCGTCAACGCGACGGTTCTGGCAAAGCTCGAATATTTCAATCCGGCCGCCAGCGTGAAGGACCGTATCGGTGCCGCCATGATCATCGCCATGGAGAAGGCGGGCATCGTCAAGCCCGACACGGTGCTGATCGAGCCGACGTCAGGCAATACCGGCATCGCGCTCGCCTTCGTCGCGGCGTCACGCGGTTACCGTCTAAAGCTGGTGATGCCGGAATCCATGTCGATCGAGCGGCGCAAGATGCTGGCGTTCCTCGGCGCCGAGCTGGTGCTGACGCCGGCGGCGCAGGGCATGAAGGGCGCGATCGCGACCGCCGAAGAGCTGTTGAAGACGACGCCGAACTCGGTGATGCCGCAGCAGTTCAAGAACCTCGCCAATCCGGAGGTGCATCGCCGCACCACGGCGGAAGAGATCTGGAACGACACATCAGGCAATATCGACTACTTCGTCGCCGGCGTCGGCACCGGCGGCACCATCACCGGCGTCGGTCAGGTTCTGAAGCCGCGCAAGCCGTCCTTGCGGGTGGTCGCAGTCGAGCCCGAGGAGAGCCCGGTGCTATCGGGGGGCACCCACACCCCGCACAAGATCCAGGGTATCGGCGCGGGCTTCGTACCCGACATTCTCGACCGCTCCGTGATCGACGAGATCGTGAAGATCAACTCGACGACCGCGATCGAAACGTCGCGCGCGCTGGCGCGGCATGAGGGCATTCCGGGTGGCATTTCCTCCGGTGCCGCGATCGCCGCCGCGCTCGAGATCGGCAAGCGGCCGGAAGCTGCGGGAAAAACCATTTTGGCGGTCGTGCCGTCCTTCTCCGAGCGCTATCTTTCGACGGCTCTGTTTGAAGGAATCTGAGGGATGGCGGATCAACCGAGGCGACCGCGGACATTGGGCGACGCGCGCACTGAAGCCGAGGCGGCGTTCAAGAAGGTGACGGCTAAAGTGGCGGAGCCGCCGCCGAAGAAAAACGTGGCACCCGGGATCAAGGAGCAGGTGACGCTGCGGATCGATCAGGACGTGCTCGAGCATTTCCAGGAAGGCGGCCCCGGCTGGCAGGACCGCATCAACGAGGCGCTGCGCAAGGCGGCGGGGAAGTAAATCTCCGCGGCCCGATACGTCCGTGTAAGGCACGCCTCTTTCCTCGTCATTGCGCGGAGCTCTTACGACGAAGCAATCCAGACTATTGCCGCGGAGGGATTCAGGATTGCTTGGCTCGCAATGGCGAAGTCTGCGGCAGCATTTTCCTTCTGCCTTGACCGAGGAGAGCAAAGAAAAAGCCCGGCGTGAGCCGGGCTCTTGTATTTGCGATCGGGCTTTGCGGCTCAGCGGCGGAACATGCCGCCCATCATGCCGCCGACCACGCCGCCCACGAAGGCCGCACCCGCGTCGCCGCCACCGCTGTTGCGATGCTGAACCGGTGCGCTCTGCGCCTGTGCTGGCGCTGGTGCCGCGCGCCGGGCCGGCTTCGCGCTGTCATCGCTCACGGTCGTCGTCGCGACGATCTCGGACAACAGGGCCTTGTGCTGGAGCTTGTTGAGGAAGCCCGTCGACGGATAGCCGCGGGCGGCCTGCCAGCGCTTGAGCACCGAGCGGGTCTCGTCGCTAAACACACCGGTGACCTTGGTGTCGAAGCCGAGGCCGGTGAGGCGGCGCTGCACGTCTCGGCGCTGACCCTTGTCGAGGCCGATCTGGTCCTCGGTGAGCTGGGTGGCGTCGTCGGTGAAAGTTGCGGGATCGACGCCGGCATTGAGGTTGCGGGTCGTGGTCGACGGACCGTTCTGGATCGCCGCGAGCCGCGCCATTGCCAGCGGCTTGAACTGGCCGTTGGGATAAGCGGAGAGGTAGGCGTTGAGCTCTTCCGGCTTGTTGGATTCCTTCACCGAGCGCCAGAACTCGACTTCAGCCTCGGAGTTGCCGGCCGCTGCGGCTGGCGCGGCGGTTGCCGTCGGCGCCGCGTTGGCAACCTGGGTCGTCGGCGCCTGGTTGAGATAGACCGCGCCGATCAAATTGGTGTGGCCCCACGGCAGCTGGCCCTTGTGGGTCTCTTCATTGACCTGCGCGCGCACGGAGGTCATCGCCTGCTGGATCTCGACGCCGGGCTTGGTGATGTTGTCGATCAGCGCGCGGGTGAACGGGCTGTTGTTGCCCTCCTGGCCGTCGAGCGCGGTCTGGCCCGGGCCGGTGGCGAACGCGATCAGCGTGCCTTCGCCCGACTTCATCTCGGCCAGGCCGCTGCCGACATTGACGCTGCGGGTGGCCGAGTTCGACTTGATCTTGGCGGCGAACGGGTTGTCGCGGCAGGCGTCGAGGAACACCAGCTTGACCTTGGCATCGCCCATGGTCTGGTCGAGCGTCAGGTCGACGTTGATGGCGGCGCCAAGCTTGACATCCATCTCCGACTTGATATCGGCATCGATGGGCAGGAGATAATTGGTGCCGCTGACGGCGATGCCGTGGCCGGCATAATAGAACACTGCGATATCGGAGCCCTGGGCCTTGCGGCCGAAATCGAGCAGCTTCTCGGTCATCTGGTCGCGGGTGAGGTTGGAGCCTTCGATCACCTCGAAGCCGACATTGCGCAGCGTCGATGCCATCGCCTTGGCGTCGATCGGCGGGTTCGGCAATTGCGCGACGTTCTTGTAGGCGCCGTTGCCGACGACAAAGGCGACGCGGCGGTCGGCCTTGGCGGCGCTGACCGACAGCGCCATGCACATCAGCGAAACGATGATGGTGAGAGTGCGCATCTGAAATCCCCAACAGAATCGAATGACAGGCAGCAACAGATTGGTGTCGAACCTACACGAAAGCGCTCGGCCTCGCGCTAGCAAAACGACTGACCCAACCCGCAGCTCTGTGATCGAATGTGCACGATGGAATGCCCCTCCAACGTGATCCAAATCACGCTCGACCACCTGGATTTGTCGCCTCAAGCCGCGCGGTGGTTCACCGGGCGCGGGCGCGAATCGGGGCAGGGCGTTCGTGCCGGGCCCATAAAAAATCGACCCGGCGAGGTCGCCGGGTCGATGGTCGTAGCGGCGGGCCGTCGTCCTATTTCGACAGCGAGATATTGGCGCCGCGGAACTGGCTGTCGGCGCGCATCGTGACGCTCTGCTTGTTGCCGCTCGTTCTCAACGCGATGTTGGCGTTGAATCCGGCGGCAGAGGCGACCACTTCGAAGTTCCCGCCGCCGCCGCGCCCCTGAAGCGAGCCGCTGATATTGCGGCTGGCCTCGGACCAGCTGCCGGTGATGGCACTCCCCTCGGCCTTGACGCTGGCAGCCAGGTTGAACTTGTAGGCGTCGCTGGCACAGGTCAGCGACATCTCCATGGTCGGTCCGATCGGGGCGTATTTGGCCCGGCAGCGGATCCGCTCGGTCGAGCCGTCATCCAGCGTCACCGTGCCGCCGCCGCTCCAGCTGCCCGCCAGCGGTGCGAAGGGACCGGCCTGGGCCTTGCTCTCCGAGCTGGTGGCAACAGCTGTCACTAACAAAACGGCGGCCGCCATGAGCAGCCGCCGATTGAGGACACCAGTTCCGAATTGCTTATTGGCGCGATGCTTCCCACCGCCCGCTGCACGGTATACCTGCAGATGCTCCATTCCACTTCCCCGATCCGGCATTGCCGCTGAGTTGACCGTTGGCATATGCACCATTGATCGAAACTTTCACAAGACCCCCACTGCCGATGGTGCCGGAAACGTTAGCGCCGGGCGCGGTGATCTTGCCGTCGGCGACCGTCAGCATGGAGCTTGCGGTCGGCTCGCAGGAACCGGTCTTGGTCACGATGGTGACGTGCCAATTGCCGTCATAGGGAGTCTGGGCGAAAGCGGGAGCGGCGAGGCTGGCAGTAACAATTGAAGCGGCACAGAACGCCGCAATGCGACCAAAACGCATGAATTCCGTCCTTGAATGTGTCTGATATGCTGACTGTTATTCGGGCCAAATGTGACGGAAATTTGGTGCGATGCAATTGCGAAAATTGTTCCAGTGGAAACAATGGTTTATTTGCGATCTTGGCTCCGATTTTTGAAGCAGAATCAATGCGGCCTCACGTTCATCCTTAACGCGAGAAGCGACTCAGGAAAGACCTCCTAGGAAAGACTTGGCGCTGAGGTCGCGAACTGCTCGTCCTGAGTCTTGGCCGGCAACGCCTTGTGGACCTTGGCGTAGTCGATCACGTCGGCGAGCAGCTTGAGCCCCAGCGGGGCCAGCGCACGCTCCCAGAGCTCGCGAGCGGTCTCGCCCTTCTTCACGAAGCACCAGTCCTGAGCGGCGATGGCGCCGGCGTCCATGCGGTCGGCGAGGTGATAGATGGTGCCGCCGGCGATCGGGTCGCCTTCCTTGATGGTCCATTCCACCGCGGCCTTGCCGCGATGGCGCGGCAGCAGCGAGGGGTGGTAGCCGATCCCGCCGAGCTTGCTGGCTGCGAGCGCGTCCTTGCCAACCCGGGCATGACTGTGGGCGGTGATGATCAGATCGGTGTCGGGGGCAATCTCGGAGGCCACCACCAGCTTGGGATTGGCCTGCACCACCACCTCGATGCCGGCGGCCTTGGCCGTCGCGGCAAGGCGGTCGTCCGCGTCAGCCACCACGACCCGCACGACCCCGACGCCGTGTTCGCGAAGCATGTTCAGGGTGGTCACGCCGAAATGGCGGGAGCCGACGAGGGTAATGCGCATGGGTGTCTGATCCGTCTCGCAACTGCGTCATCCCCCGATAACACGTCCGGGTGCCCTGTCACCACCCGCCCGGCGTTTGCGGGGGTTATCAACAATGCAGGGCAGGACTGATGAACGCGGCGATCGCACCATTGGCCGTTCCGGAGCTTCCATAAGCGCACTGTGACCTTGGGCCGAGCCGCGGCCTTGTCGTTGTCCGCCGCACCGGATCATCAAACGGTAACACGTTCTCAACCCAGTTGTCGTATCGACGAATCCGTCGCGGATTTGTATTGCGTACCGCGACACCAAAAATGTCCCGCCGGCGTGGGTGCGCCGCGCGGGCATTTTTGCCGGGACCGATGTCATGTCGAACGCAATTGCGCAGATCGTGGACGCCTATGTGCGGCTGAAGAACCGCCGTGGCCTCGACGAGCTGATGATGCACAGGCAGCGGCTCGCCGTTGACCTGAAGGGCAGGTCAGGCGCGTACGATTTGAGCCTGCCGATCAGCAAGATCAACGAGGAGATCGCGATCATCGAGGAAGGTCTCAGCCGGCTGAAGGCTGAATCCAACGACATCTGACGCTTTAGTCGCGCCGTCCGCCATCGATCACGGTGAACAGCGGCCGCGCCGGGGTCGGCTCGACCAGCAATTCCTCCACCAGCGCGGTTGCCGCGTCGACATATTTGCGCGTGGGCTTGTCGAGCTCGCGTTTGGCCTCGTCATCGAGCGCGACCTTGGCGGCCTCGACCAGCTTGCGCATCCGCGCCGCGTGGTCGTCGCCTGCCGTCAGCGTCGCGCGCGCCAGCGAGCGCAACACGAACAGCTCGCCTTCGAGGCGAAGCAGGCGGTCGTTGAGCCGGGTGAGGACAGCGTTGAGGTCGGCCATAGTGTGCTGTTCTGGCGTGCTGCTCGTTGCAGGGATCCTGACCCGTCTAACTGTCATCGGTGAACGGAGTGCAAATGCCGAAGGTGCAATTGGTCCGATCAGCCCGGGATCAAGCCGCGGTTCGGGCCAGATAGTCCCGGGCAAACGCAAGATACCAATCAAGGCAGGCCGGATTGGCCATCGCTTCCTTGTTGATGACCTTCTCGACGGGCTGGCCGAGCAGCAGCTTCTTGATCGGCAGCTCCTGCTTCTTGCCCGACAGCGTGCGCGGGATCTCGGCGACGGCAAAGATCTCATTCGGCAGGAAGCGGCGTGACAGGCGGGCCTCGATCGCCTTGTTGATCTTCGCCTGCATTGCGCCATCCAAGGCGACACCCTCGCGCAGCACGACGAACAGCGGCATGTAGCTGTCGCGGCCGAGATATTCGAGGTCGACGACGAGGCTGTCGAGCACCTCCGGCAGCGCCTCGATGGCGGAATAGAGCTCGCTGGTGCCCATGCGCAGCCCGTGCCGGTTGATCGTCGCATCGCTGCGGCCGTAGATCACGCAGGAGCCATCCGGATTGATCTTGAGCCAGTCGCCGTGCCGCCACACCGGGCCGCGGCCGCTGCCGTCGAAATTGTCGGGATAGGTCTCGAAATAGCTGGCGAGATAGCGCGCGTTGCCCTTGTCGTTCCAGAAATAGAGCGGCATCGACGGCATCGGCTCGGTGCAGACGAGCTCGCCGACCTCGCCCGTCACGGCGCGGCCCTGTTCGCTGAAGGCTTCCACGGCCGCGCCGAGCAGGCGGCATTGCATCGCACCCGGCGTCTGCGGCAATTCCCTGTTGCCGCCGATGAAGGCGCCGGCGAAATCGGTGCCGCCGGAGATGTTCGCCCACCAGATGTCGGCCTGCGCCTTGCTGCCGTTGAACTTCGACAGCGCAGCGAAGCGCGCGTTGAACCAGGCCTGGGTGTCGGCGCTGAGCGGCGAGCCGGTCGAGCCGAGGCAGCGCAGGCGGGAGAGATCGCCCGCGGCCGTAAGGTCGATCTCCGCCTTGGCACAGTTGGCGAAGAACGCCGCGCCAGCGCCGAAGAAGGTCGCTTTCGATTGCGCCACGAAGCGCCACAACGTGGACCAGTCGGGCTTGTCCCTGGGGCCGCCGGGGCTGCCGTCGAAGATGCAGCAGGTGGTGCCGCTGAGCAGGCCGCCGACCTGCGAATTCCACATGATCCAGCCGGTCGACGAGTACCAGTGATAGCGCTCGCCGAACGAGTTCTCGTGATAGGAACAGCCGATGTCGTTGTGCAAGCCCAGGAGCGCCAGCACCACGATGACGATGCCGCCATGGCCGTGCACGATCGGCTTCGGCAGGCCGGTGGTGCCGCTGGAATAGACGATCCAGAGCGGATGATCGAATGGCAGCCATATCGGCTCGAAGGCGTCGACCGCCGTGCCCGTCCTTGCGGTGATGTCGGAGAGCAGGGCGTCCGGTGCGGCGGACGCTTCGCTGTGCAGGATCACATGCTCGACCGTCGGCAGCGAGCGGCGCAACTCGGCGACGACGTCCTTGCGGTCATGCCTGCGCCCGGCATAGGTGACGGCGTCACAGGCGATCAGCACTCTTGGCTCGATCTGCTTGAAGCGGTCGATCACGGCGGGCGCCGCCATGTCGGGCGCGCAGAGGCTCCAGACCGCGCCGATGCTGGCACTCGCGAGAAACGCGATGATGGTCTCGGCAATGTTGGGAAGGTAAGCCGCGATGCGGTCGCCGGGCTTGATCCCCTTGTCCTTCAGATGCAGCGCCAGTGCGGCCGCTTTGCGCTTGAGCTCCGGCCAGCTGGTTTCCGTGAGCTTGCCGTCCTCGCCGCTGGAGACGATCGCGGGCTGGCCGGCGCCATGCGCGGCGTCCACATGCCGGAACACCTGCCGCGCATAGTTCACCTGCGCGCCGGGAAACCACACCGCACCGGGCATCTTGCGCTCGGTGATGACGGCCGCGAACGGCGTAGGCGATTGCAGGTCGTAATAGTCCCAGATGCTGCGCCAGAACGCATCGAGATCCCGCACCGACCATTGGCGCATCGCCTCGTAGTCAGCGAAGGTGAGGCCACGCTGCTTGGCAAGCCAGTTGCGATAAAGGGCGATCTGCGGGACGAAAGGAGCGGTCATTGCATATCGGCTTCGGTTGCGGAGAGGGCGAACTTATCCGGTGTCGCCCTTCAGCAAAAGCCGCGCATCGTCCGCCGAATGGCAGGCATGACTCGACCGCGCCCTTTCGGTCAGCTCCGATACCGCACCCAGCGTTGATCTACGTCAACGATGCCCATGCACCACGACGCACCTTGCGTCCAGCTGGGCTGGGGCGGCAGACATCACCATCCACGTGTGCAATGAGGGAGGATCACGATGCACCGGAGCAAGCGTCGTTCGATGAAGTCAGTAGCGGTCGCAGCGCTTGCGGCTGCCGGTCTGCTGGTTACGGCGGGGGTGACCCTCAGTCCGACACCAGCGAAGGCCGTGGTCTATTGCCAGTACATCGATTATCCGCCGTCCTGCGTCGCACGCGCCGGCGTGGTGCTGCGGCCACGTCCGGTCGCGCGTGCCGCGGTTCGGGCCGGCACCGTGAGCCGGACCAATCTGAATGGCGGCGTCAACCGCGTCGGCGTGCGCCGGTAAGCGATCTGCCGACGCTACCACTGCACGCCGGCCCAGCGCCGGCCGAACACGGCCGGCTTGGACTTCACGGCCTGCCAGCCGAAGAAATGGTGCTTGCCGGACCAGGCGTGTACCACGCCGCTGCAGATGCTGCATTTGAACTGGCCAGCGTGTGGCTCGGCATGCTCCTCCCGGGTCGCGGTGTAGTTCATGCCGCAACCGGGGCAGGTGAATTCTTCGATCGTCCAGATTGTATTGGCCATTGCACCGCGAGTGTTTTTGGGACCTTGCGGCGAGGATAGGCGCGAGCCTTTGCATCGGCGTAAATTGGTCGGCTGAAATCCGGTTAAATGCCGTTAGGCAATGCGGGCACACGTGGCGGATCTTGCCGGATTTCCCGGATCTGGCGGACCCCGGCGGCTCGAGCCCGTCTCCGGCCGGCTTGACGCCCGGCCCGGGGCTCGCAATAACCCGGGGCCGCGCAAGCGCCGGAGCTGCGTTGATGCCGCAAGGAAAGCCGTGCCTGTGAAAAGTCTGCGTCAGCTCCTGACGGGCGAGGACGTCATCCAGCTGGTGATCCGGCTCGGCCTGTTGGCGCTGTTGATCGTCTGGACATTCCTGATCATCCGGCCGTTCGTGCCGATCCTGGCCTGGAGCGGCGTGCTCGCGGTCGCATTCTATCCGGCCTTCAACTGGCTGGCCAAAGTGCTTGGCGGCCGGCCCAAGACCGCAGCCGCCATCCTCACCTTGGTGACGCTCGGCATCGTCCTTGGCCCGGCGACTTGGCTCGGCGTGAGTGCCGTCGACGGGGGCAGGGAGCTGGCGCATCAGCTCGGCACCGGTGACCTCGCGCTGCAATCCGCTCCGGAACAGATCAAGTCATGGCCGCTGATCGGCCCGACATTGTTCGAGCTGTGGGACCAGGCCTACACCAACATCCGCGCGGTGCTGCGCGAGGTGGCGCCCTATCTCCAGCCGCTGGCGGGACCGCTGCTGACGCTCGCTGGCGATGCCAGCCTTGGCACGCTCCAATTCCTGGTCTCGGTGTTCGTGGCCGGCTTCCTGTTTCCGCACGGGCCGCGGCTGGTTGCCGCCGGGCGCGGCTTCCTGTCGCGCATCGTGCCCGAGCAGAGCGAGCATTTCCTCACGCTTGGCGGCGCCACCATCCGTGCGGTGGCGCAAGGCGTGATCGGCGTTGCCATCGTGCAGGCGCTGCTGGCCGGCATCGGCTTCAAGCTCGCGGCCGTGCCGAGTGCGGGCTTGCTGGCCTTTCTCGTGCTGCTGTTGTCGATCGTGCAGATCGGCGCCTTCCTCGTGCTGCTGCCTGTCATCATCTGGATATGGACAGCCAAGGACGTGACCACGGCGCTGGTGCTCACCGTGTTCTTCGTCGTCGTCGGCTTCATCGACACCATGCTGAAGCCGCTCGTCATGGGACGCGGCCTCAACACGCCGACCATCGTAATCTTCGTCGGCGTGATCGGCGGCACACTGGCCCATGGCATTGTCGGCCTGTTCATCGGGCCGATCATCCTGTCGGTGGCGTGGGAGATGGCGGCGGCGTGGATCGGGAGCGAGACGGGGGAGCGGACGGCTGCATCACCCGCTTCCGACGAGATCCGATAGCGCCTTAGGCGCTGACCAAGCGCCTTCGCAGAGTGTGGACAATTGGGGATGGCGGTGGCCTTCAGGGCGGCCGTGTAACTTGTCTAATGAATTAGACAAGTTACGATGGCCGCAGATTCTTTTTCGGTTTGCGACAGGAATGGCGAAGTCTTCCAAGCTGGTCGCCGCCAAGCGCGGCAAGGTCTTGTTGGTCAGGAGACGGTCGGACGGCCTCTGGATGTTCCCGGGCGGCCGCAAGCGTGCGCGCGAAACCGAGAAGGCCTGCCTGCGGCGCGAGATCAAGGAAGAGCTGCCGAAGCTGAAACTCGGCCGGATCAGCCTCTGGAAAGAGGTGAAAGCCAAGAACAAGCGTTCCGGCCGCAAGATGAGCGACGCGATCTTCATCGCCAAGAGCGCCAAGGGTCGCCTTGCGATCGGCGACAAGAAGGAGATCGACCGTGCCGCCTGGCAGAAGCCGCGCGGCATCCGCCTGACCGCGACCTCGCGCTACATCAGGGATCGCCTGTTTCCGCGGAAGTCGCGCCGGAGCTAGCCGCGAGGGGGGCGACAACCGTGGGCGTGGCAGCCAGGCGTGTGACAAAGAGTCCGACCGGGCGCGCATCGGGTGTGAACCAGTTCACAAGCCGCCACGGAGAGGGCTGCTATAGAGGTGTCATTGCCTTACTTATTTATAGTCTCTGAAATTTATAGTCTTTGAAGCACCCCAGTGTCCCCAAGCACTGGGGTTTTTCGCATCCAGCCCACTGTTGCTGCTGCCGCAGCGCCGGGATCTGGATCGAGGCAACGTCGGCGGCCGAGCAGGCGCTACTCCGATCTTCCCAGCACCCGAGACCGTCCCGCCGATGACGACCTCGACCGAGGAGCCACACGCGGTTCTGCCGGCGCCGCGATCCTGATCGCCTCGGCTTCGCGCTGCTCTCTGCGCGCCTGCCTTGCGCTTTGCATCGCGCGCTTGATGAACGGATGTTGAGCGTCGTCAGCGAAGAACAGCACGACCTCGCAACAGGGACATTGCCTTGAATAGCCGTCCTGCAGCCGTCCCGCGCGATCGCGAAACATTGTCTTGCAACGCGTGCACTGGATCTGGACGAAACTCATGCGCCGGCGACAATGATGATGGAAATCGGCAGCCACGGTGAGCCGAACATCTGAAGAAACCATCAACGCCGGCTGCCGCTTTGTCTCGCCAGCGTGCAATCCCGTGCGAGGCGCTATTGCTTCGCCACCTGCCCATCCAGGCAGTGAATGAGAAAGTCGGTCCGGTCTCGCGGCAACACCTTCACCAGATCCGCCTTCTGCGCGCATTCGCGCTGGCGGATCTGCTCGGCGCGGCGCTTTTCGGCCGCCTCGCGGTATTCCGGCGCCACCTTGCTGGGATCGACGAGGGCTTGTGAGTGGGCAGACGACGTGGAGAGCAGCGCTAGGACTGCGACAGCACTAATGACCTGTTTCAAATGGGCCTCCGTAAAGGCTCATCCTAGCGGCCGTTGTCCGGCCGCTCAACGTGCATGCGTTGGGGAGGGAGGGAGAGGCGGCTTAGGCGGCCTGCTCCTCGAAGGAGGTGTGGACCCGCCCATCGGGATCGACGATCCGAACGTCGCGGCACCCGTCCTGGATCAGCTCCCTGGCCTTCTTCAGGGCGGCGGCGAGGGACTCCCGCTTGAGGCTGACGACGCCTGCCGTGTCGAAACCGGTGATTTCAAACATTCCGTTCCCTCCAGTTTTGTCGAATCCTACACTTTTCGGGTCTGATGTCTCCTGGCTTTTTTGGATCAGGCGGATGGAACGGAATTGAACCTCTGCCGTCGCAAGTCCATCGCAACGCCCACGTAATCGGCCGGGGTCACAGGACATGCCCCGGCGGCCACGTCGCTAACGTGGAATTAATCCGAAAAGCTCACAATTTTAGACAGTTGTGTAAGGGAGTGCTGCGTAAAGGAGACGTCGAGAGGACGTTCCGGCGACGGCCTCCTTTTTTGCTCGCTCATGAGGTCAATGCGCATGACCACGACATCCGAAACGCTCGGCTTCGCCGAACACCTCGACGCCGCAGCACTTGCGGCCGCCGCATCTGAATCCCAGCCTGAGCGCGAGACCCAGGGCGCTCCAGTACCGCTGAAGCGCTCCAGCCGGAAGTCGGTCCTGGCCTTCGCGGTGTGTGCCTTGGCGATCAACGGCGCCGCGGCCATCTACACCTTGCCCTTTGATCTGCCTTCGCCGGACATCAGCAACCTGGCCGCGCTGTTTCCGCGCCAGCAAGAGTCCGCGCCGAAACCCGATGCTGTTGCCGTCGCCCTGAAGGAAATCCAGTCGGCCCAGCAGCAGCAGGCCGCCGCGCTGCAGGAGATCAGTTCCTCCCTGCAGCAGAACACGGCGCTGCGTCAGGAGGATTCGACGACCCTGATGTCGCTCCGCCAGAGCATCACCGACGAGCGCGGCGATGTGAAGAAGATATCGCCGCAATTGTCGACGCTGATCGCAAAGATCGACACGCTGCAAAACACGATGATGTCTGACGTCACGGCCTCCATCCCGCGCTTGCGCGCGCGCGATCGGCTGTTGCTGCGCAAGCGGATGGTTCGGCAGCCGAAGCCGATCGGGCCGGTTTCGATCGGGCCGGTGTCTGTCGGTGGCGCTCCGCTCAGCGCGCCGGCGACGGTTGCGGGGCCGGAGAGCTGAGGGGCGGGCAGATCGCCTGGGGCGATGTTGCGTGAACCAGCGGGTTCACGCTGAAGCTCGACTTGAATTCGTGGTTGAGAGAGATTTGGCCCGCGCCGGATCGGCGGCGTGACGCTGCCGCCGAAGATGCGACGAAAGTCGTCGAGCGGCGGACTCTCACATGGAGGAACTACTGAGGGATCCGCAAGGCTGACGAGTTAGCACATGCTCGTGCAAGTCTTCGAGCACGTGCCCATTCCAGCATTGATGGTGCTTTTGGGAGTAGGCAAGAAAGACCATAAAACCCACAGCGACCACAACGCATCCGGTGACAAAGTTCTGCATCATGCACTCCAGAGCAAACTGTGAGTGGCTACCGGGGGACATCTTACCGCAGCCAACGGAAACACAAAATCCACCACGTGAAGGCTTCACAGGTGATCGCGACATGGCGCGGCCTCAGCACGACATCGACGAACTCGCGCGCATGGAGCGCAGCTGCCGAGAGCTGGCAGGGCAGGCGGCCATGCTGGAGGAGCGCGCGGGATTGCTGGCGCTGGCAGTCAATTATCGCGGCACCATCCTCGACGCGCAGGCCCGCAATCGGTTTGCAGACACGGAGCAGACACCGCAGACATCAGGGTCTTTCCGGCCGATCGCAACTTTGCCGTAAGTCATTGATATGGCTCGGTGACGCGGCACCTCCGCCGATCCGGATGGCGCGAACTGAAGCCGCCTTGCCGCGACCGGGTTGATTTGCTTAAAACGCACGCAACTCCCTTCCCGACCGGCACGGGGCCGGCCTTGGATTGCCATGACATTCTTTTGGGGCGCGGTCGGCTACATCTTCGGGGCCTTTGCTCCCGGCTATCTGATCGTCCGCGCGTTTCGCATCGAGCGGCTGCTGCCGCCGCTGGCCGGCCCGTTCGCCCTGAGCGTGATCGCGAGCGGCGTCATGGTCGAAACCGCGGTCTGGTTCGGCGTCTACACGACGGCCGTCGCCCGCGTGGTTGCCGGCGCCGTGGTGGCCGCGGCATTGGCAACCCTGATCCAGGACAGCAGGCTCGCCTTCGATAGGGTTGCCGCGGGGGCACGCGCGTCCTGGCGCGGGCTTTGCAATGCCGTGAAGCCGCCCGGCGGCCGCCTGCAGCCGTTGCCGCTTGTGAGCTGTCTGGCCGCCGTTCTGGTTTTCCTCTACACGCTAAGCCTGTTGACGGCCTCGTTCGGATCGATCCTGGTCGGCTACGATCCGGTCGCACAGTGGAATTTGTGGGCGCTGGACTGGGCGGCCAACCGGCTGCCGAACCGGATTTACCACTACCCCCAGCTTATCCCACAGCTGTGGTCGGTTCCTTATGTCTTGATGGGCGACTCGACCGTCGAGTTCTTCTCTTCCTCGTTCAAGTTCGTGTTCTGGCTGCTGACGTTCGAGACGCTGGCTTTCGTCGCGGTCCGCTCGCGCGATTTCGTTCTGCTGCTGAGCATTCCGATCGCGTTTGTCCTGATGCGGTGGGGCATCGGCGGCACATCCGTGCAGGATTTCATCGATGTCCCGGTCGCGTTCTTTGCTCTGCTCAGCACGGTCACTATTCTGCTGTTCGCTTCGTCGTACGAGCGGCCGCGCGCGATTGCGCTGGCCTTGCTGCTGGCCAGCGGCGCGGCCATGACCAAGCAGGTCGGCCTCTACATGATCGGCGCCGTGCCGCTGCTTTGCCTGTGCTGGACCTATGAGGAAAAGCGGCGACTGGCGCCCGTGTTCATGGAAGGTCGCGCCCTGACCTGGCGGACGGCGCTGGCCATTGCGCTGTGCGCCCCGATCTACGTCTATGCCTTCGTGACCATCCGCAATGGCAGCAACAGCTCGGAACTCGGCTACCTGTTCGAGGGCATCTATGAGAACCGCAGCCAGCTGACGCGCGCCATCGACGCCATTGCCTTTGTTTACGCGTTGCTCGGCTTTAGCAAGTTCGCGGTGATCGGGATTGGATTGGCGGGCTTCATTGCCCTCAATGTCGCAGTGTTGTTCAATGCGCGCTATCGCTGGATCCTGCTCGCCGTCAATATTCCGTTCAGCACTTTATGGGCGGTGTATTTCAGCTATGACCGGCGCAATCTCGCGCTGGCGCTGCCGCTGTACGCGCTGACGTCCAGCGCCGGCGCGGGCGTGCTGCTGCGGCGCTTCGCGAGCGCGCGGGAGCGCCCCCTGTCTTGTCTTGCATCAGAACCACAGTCCCCGGCGGCAAAGCGCGGTTACGCAAGTCGACACGGTCTGGCTGCAAGTCTTGTCGCGGTCGCGTTGGCCCTGGTCATTGGCGCCAGCATGACCTTCACCGCCGAACGGATGCGCCAGCGGCAAAACGCGATCGAGCTGCGAATGCTGGCGGCGGAAGAACCCGGGCCGGTCGAGCCGATGCTGTCTTTCATGCAGCAGCTTGGTCCGCGCCTGATGATCTTCTCCGAATGGCGCTGGGCCTGCGCCTTTCATTTCAACCGCGGCTCCGAGAAATGTCTGAGGATCACTCCGGATGATTTTTTCCGTGCGTCGCCGGCCCCGTTGGCCGCACACCCAGACCGGCCGATTCTGCTGATCCTGTATCCGGCCACGGTCACGACAGATCGGGAACGCTGGATGCGTGACGCGGGCTTTGTCGAAAAGCCTGTCGGCGCCGCTGCCGGTGTCCGGTGCTTCGTTCGCTCAGGCCAAACTTGAAGCACGGTACAGATGTCTGACACTTCCTCTTTCCCGGATGTGCGCATTCGCCAGTCGACCAGAACTCTACTCATCCTTATCTTGCCGTCGCTTTACCCGGCGGCGACGCTGCTCTATTCGTCGTGGCAGGCCGTGTGGGGTCTTCCGGTCGATCCGGAATCGGCCTACACGATGAACGGCCTCGTGGCGGCCGCCGGATACGGCTCGATGAAGTTCGACCATCCGGGAACGACGACGACCCTGCTGGTCGAGATGATCATCAGGGTGTGGGGCCTGATGTCGCGGGCCGGGGACATCGTCGCGTTCGGGCTCAAGCATTACGATGCGATCACATGGGCAGCGCGAACCAGCGAGGCGCTGGTGCTTGCCGGCGCGCTGCTCGCAGGCGGGCTCATTGTCGGACGGACGACGCAGAGCGCGATCGCTGCGATGCTGTTTCAGGCCGGCGCGTTCGTGCATCCCGAAGCGTTTCACCTCCAGACGATGCTCGCTCCGGAAAGCCTGTTGGCGGCGATCGCGCTGTTCGGGATCGCGATCGTGATCAAGACTGCGCTCAACGAGAAGCCGCCGGCAACCGGCCTCGGTGTCGTCGCGGGGGTGATCTTCGCGTTGGGATTCTCGACCAAATATCTTTATCTCCCGCAGGCCCTTTTCGCCGTGTGCCTGCTCGGAAACCGGCGCGCGTTCGTTGCCGCCGCCATTTCCGGTGCCGTCGGCTTTATCGGCTTCAATCTGATCTTCAATCCGGGAACGATCACGCGCGGCTTCGGATGGCTGGCGCAGATCGCCACGCATAAGGGACAGTATGGCGAGGGCGAGCGCGGGTTCATCGACTTCGCATCGTTCTGGTCGAACATGGCCGAGATCATCAAAGCCGCGCCGTTTGTGTTCGGGGTCTACATGGCGGCCGCGGGCACGGCGCTGGCCTGGTGCGTCAGGACCCGGAGCTGGCGCGATCCGCTCAGCCTGACGCTCGGCGCCGCCGCATTGATCTATGCTGCGCACCTTGTGGCGACGTCGAAGCATTTTGCGCTTCACTACATGCTGGTCCCGTGGGTCCAGGCCGGGGGTGTGCTGGTGCTGATCCTGGTGCAACTCAGGCGGCTGGTGCCGACGCTGCGGTCGATCGTGCCGAGCCTGCTGGCGGGCTGCCTGTGCGCCGTCACAATCGTGATGACGCTGATCGAGGTCAGCTCTCTTGCGCGGCAATGGTCGGCCCTGAACGCGGTCGGGGCGAGGCTCTCGAAGGCCGTCCTCGCGGCCGGACCCGCCTGCGCCAATGTTTCCGGCATGTTCGTGCGCGCGCCGGAGAACGACATGAACCACGGCTGGGACATGACCTTGCAGCTCTGGGGCGACCAGGCGATGCGAGAGAGGTTTTCGGCGGCCTACGCCAGCGCCTTCACAGTGCCGCTGCTGGACCACAACACCTATACGCACGTCCTCAAGAACAACTTCCGTCCCGAGAGCTACGCGAAGCTCGCGGCGGACTATCCCTGTATCGTCGTCCGCTCGGCCACGGCACTCGACGACGAGAATGCGATCGGGCTCCTGTCGCTCCATCCCGACCATTGCGTGATCGAGGGGATCCACATCTACACGGTCGGGCTCGCCTGCGCGAAGGTGCGCGGCAGCTTTGAAGCGCAGCGGTGAGGGGGCGAGGCCTGCCACAATCGAGCCCCGCTGTGACGCTCGGAGTCAAATTATCAATAGCGATTTCAGCTTGGTGAGCGCGCTGGGGCTCGAACCCAGGACCCCGTGATTAAAAGTCACGTGCTCTACCGGCTGAGCTACGCGCTCCCATGGCCGCTGATGGCTGCGAGATCGCCATCCTCTTCGGACATTCGAGAAGCATGTCTTGCCGCTGCGCTTCAGTTTGCGTCGCGGGGAAAACCGGCTGTTTCCGGATCATGCCTTCGGCCCGCGCTGTGTAGGGGGATGAGGCGCTGAGGTCAATAGCGGGAGTGGCTGCCGAAACTCGCGGCAGAAGCGGGGTTTTTGTTGCCGCTTCCAGCGCTTAGGCCGGGGTTTTGAACCTGTTTGGCGGGTGTCATTTCCGCTGCGTCGCACCAGGCCTGCTCCGGTGGAGCGGCAATGTCATTGAACATGGCCTGCTGCTGCTCGAACTGTCCGCCGGCGTTGACCCTGGACGCGGCCCTGCCTTCACCAGCCTTGATCTCGAACGATCAGTTGCGGCATTCCATCTTCTCGATGCTTGGCCCCGGCTTGGCGACGTTGCTGGCGCGCTTACCGGATCACCTCGTCCCGCGCGGCGCGGCAGGACCGGGAAAATGGCATACCTAGACGGTTTGGTCATTTTGACTTATTGAACAAATCAAAGTCGGAAAGCTGCTGCCAGATGGCCAATATTGACCCAATCCGTCGTGCCGAAATCGGCCGCGAGAAACGAGCAAGAACTCGGGCGCAGCTCATTGCTGCCGCGAACGCGCTCTTCGCCCGGCAGGCTGTGGAGTCGATCACGGTTGACGATGTCGTGCGGGAAGCGGACGTTGCAAAGGGAACGTTCTACGTTCACTTCAAGGACCTGAGCGAGTTGACCGCAGCGGTCGCCGACGAGTTGGTCTCCGCCATAGACGACCTGCTGCAGCCAGTCCGGCTTTCCATCGACGAGCCGACGCTGCGCATCGCCTACGGCTGTAGCTGCTTCCTCGATCGGGCACTTGCCGATGCCCGCTGGGCTGCCGTGACGGCTCGAATGGCCATAGCCGCGACGAATGTCGGCGAGGTCGCCCGTCGGCGCCTGCTCGAAGACATCAAGCAGCATGTGAAACGCCTGCCTGGGACCAGCTCCATCAGCTCCGAACTCGGTCTGGAAGTCGTGGTCGGCATCCTGCTCCAGGTGCTCGGTGCAATCGCCGAAGGCCGCTTGACTTCGCGTCACCGCGAAGGCGCGATTGCGGCAATTCTGCGTGCGATCGATGCCGACGCACGTCAGATCGAATTCGCGCTGGCGCACCTGCCGAAGCTGTCGCAAGGCACGGAGAAGCTCAAGGGGAGGGCGAAGGGCCGGGTTAGCCGTGCGTCAACGGCCTAGAATTGCGGGATGCTCAAGGCCCGACGATTTCGGTGAGCTGCTCTCCGAGATTGATCCTGCCGTCGCGGCTGAGAATGCGTGCGCTGATCCGATCCCCCGGCTTGAGGTACTGCGGCCTTCGCGCCTGGGCGGCGAGAAATAGCTTCCAGAACTTCCGGTCGGGCAGCAACTGAACCAGCTTGCGAATCGGCGGAGGCGGGATACGAAGCGCGCAGCCGCTCGGTGTGCCGGTCAACAACACATCGCCGGGAGCGATATTGGCGAAGGTGGAGAGCTCGGAAATGGTCTCGGCCGGTTTGAACACCAGGTTGGCGGTGGTGTCGCGCTGCCGTGGAGCCCCATTGACGTCCAGCTCGAGGGCGAGCTGGTCGATCACGGGAAACTCCTCTCTTTCCAGAACGGTCAACCACGGTCCGATCGGGCAGAACCCACGGTAGCTCTTGCCTTTGAAAAATTGCGTTTGCGGCAACTGCACGTCACGTGCGCTGAGGTCGTTGGCGATGGTGATCGCGAACACATAGTCGGCAAGCGTCTCGCGCGTGACCGTGATGGCAGACGTGATCGGGCGGCGGAAGACCAGCGCGAGCTCGATCTCGTAGTCCAAGAGCTTGACGTGCGCCGGCCGGAGCACCGCATCGCCGGCGGAGCAAACCGAGGAGTCGGCCTTGGTGAAGAACATGTTGAACGGTTTGGAATCGGGATCCATGCCGGACTCGATCATGTGCTGACGGTAGTTCGCACCCTGGCAATAGAGCCGGGCCGGTGTGGTCACCGGCGACAGAATCTCAACCGACGCAAGGGCGATCCGCGTGGTCCGGCCAGAGGCTTCGCGCCAGTCCGCTTCGCCTCGCTCGATCAGAGCGGCAGTGTTCGGATAGTCGCCCGACAGTGGCGCGATCTGCGTCCCCGTCACCACGCCCCAGCGGGGACCAGCACCTGTTTCGAAACGTACCAGATTGGTTGCCATGGCTTCCTCCGTCTCACGGGCTGTCGCAGAGCTTCCGAATTCCGGTGTGGGTACAGACGGTTGTCGGACCTCGTCCGGTGACGACAGTCTCATATTGACGATTTAGTCGTTTTGACTATCATGTCTAAAAATAATTGTCGATCCTGTCGACGCGGTGGCGAGGGAGCTCATGGTTGTGGAAAGCATGGCGGCGCGGGTGCCGCTGCGGGATGTCGAAGTTGCGATCGTCGGCGCAGGGCCGGTCGGGCTGATGGTCGCCAATCTGCTCGGGGCTGCCGGGATACAGGTTGCTGTCCTCGAGGCCAATCGAGGCCTGCTCGGATTGCCGCGAGCCATCGCCTATGACGCGGAGACGCTTCGGCTGTTCGCGCTGATCGGGCTGCTCGGAGACATTGAGCCGGGGCTTATCAAGAACCCTCATGTCCGCCATCTCAATTCCCGAGGTCGCATCTTGCTGCAGGCGGACATGCCGGCCCAAGGACCTTACGGCCAGTCGTCGCTCGGCACGTTCTACCAGCCAGATTTCGAGCGGGTCCTGCTCAGGGGGCTGGAACGGTTCGAGACGGTGAGGGTGCTGTTCGGCCATCAAGTCACCAGCCTGTTGCAGGGGGATGAGGAAGCCGTGCTGTCGATCACGACACGCAGTGGACCGGCCAGCTTGCGCGCGAAGTTCGTGGTCGGCTGCGATGGCGGGACGAGCCGGATGCGCGATCTGCTCGGGGCCAAGCTGGTCGGCTCGACCTACGCGCAGCGGTGGTTGGTCGTTGATGCCGTCGTCAGGGGACATCAGGTCAACCAGATCAGCTTCTACTGCGATCCAAGCCGCCCGCGCGTCGAACTGCCGGCCGTTGGCGAGCGTGTCCGGTGGGAATTCATGCAGCTACCGGGCGAGACCGAGGAAGAGCTGAAGAACGATGACCTGATCACCAAGCTGATCGTGGAGAGCACGCGATATCGCGAGGTCGAGATCGAGCGCAAGGCCGTGTATACCTTTCACGCGCGCGTTGCCGACCGTTGGCGCAACGGCCGCGGTTTTCTCGCCGGTGACGCAGCCCATCTGATGCCGCCCTTCGCCGGACAAGGCATGAACGGGGGCATGAAAGATGCCGTCAATCTCGCGTGGAAGCTCTCTTCCGTTCTCAAGGGATTCGCAAAGGAGGCGATCCTCGACAGCTATCAGCTGGAACGCGCGCCAGTTGTGCGCAAGATGGTGGAGGTGTCGCGCAGGCTCGGCGCCATCATCATGCCGACCAACCGTGTAGCAGCCGCCTTCCGCGACGCAGTATTGGCCTGCCTGAATATGTCGCGTGCGTTCCGCGCCTTCATCGGCCGCGGTGGCGTAGTGCCGCCGCCGGCGATCGGCCGCAGCCTGCTGACCGCAACCGGGAGCGATGGCTTGGTCGGGCAGATGATGCTGCAACCCACCGTCGCGACGCTGGAAGGCTCGTTCCCGCTCGATACCTTCCAGGCTTGTCATCAATGGATGGTGCTCGGCGTCGGCGTTGACCCGATCACGATGCTCTCGGCGCGGGATCGTAGCATTCTTCGTGTGCTGGGCGTCCGCTCAGTCTGCATCAATGGTCGCAGAGAGTGGCCGCAGACGCTCGAATTGCAATGCAATGACGCCGCGTTCGACACGTGGCTCAAGCGCCATGCAGTGCGCGCTGTTCTCGTTCGGCCTGATCGCTTCATCGCGAGCCGGCTCAATATGAGGGCAAGCGATCTGCAGGTTCTCACCGCGTTCGAGCAGTCGCTCGATGTCGCCGCGCCAATCGCGGCCTGAGCCAAGGAGGCAAATATGTCTAACGGTGTGCTCAAGAGCGGTCCCGGCGCCATCGCGTTGCCACGCAGTGCGTCGCCTCTCGTCAAGGCCAAGCAGCTTCTCTACGCACATTTCGAGCGCCCCGATCTCGATATGACCGAGCGATACCTCGTCGACTTCGGCCTGGTTCAAGCGATGAGGAGCGAGAACGAGCTGTTCATGCGGGGAACGGGGACGGCGCCCTACATCTACCGCGTCACGCGCGGACGCAATGCGCGCTTCCTTGGCATGGGCCTGTCGGTGCCGAACGCCGAGGACCTCGAGCTGTTGGCCCGCAGATTCGGCAGCCGCGTCGAACGGGCGCCAGGGCCGGGCAGCGGCGCGGTCGTCCACCTGCGCGATCCCGACGGCGTCGCGGTCCACGTTCACCACGGCTTTGTGGAGAGCGAGCCGCTGGTGGTCCGTGCCCAGATCCTGCACAACGCGCCGAGCCTGACCGTTCGCGTCAATGACACGCAGCGACCGAAGTTGGAGCCGCCACAGGTGACCAAGCTCGGGCACCTCGTCCTGGAGACCCCGGATTTCAACCGCAGCGTACGTTGGTACATGGACACATTCGGTTTCATTCCGTCGGATGTGATGTGCCTTGCCGACGGCACGCCGGTGGGATCGTTCACCCGCCTCGACCGAGGAAGCGAGCCGACCGACCATCATACGGTCTTCATTGCCATGGGAATGGAATCCAAGGTCGATCACGTCGCATTTGAGGTCGTCGATCTGGACGCCGTAGAAATGGGCCAGCAAGTGCTGATGGCAAAGCCCTACCGGCACGCCTGGGGCGTGGGCCGCCACCTGTTGGGGAGCCAGATTTTCGACTATTGGCGCGATCCCTGGGGGCAGAAGCACGAGCATTATGCCGACGGGGATCTGTTCGACGCCGCGCAGCCGCCGGGATACCACCTGATGGACCGCGGCGGTCTCTATCAATGGGGACCGGATCTGCCCGATGACTTCATCGATGCCCGCATGACGCCGGCGCGGCTCTGGCGGGTCCTGAAGTTGTCCATCAAGGACAAGGCGCGGGTGAAGCTGCTGTTGGCACTGAAGAACAGCATGGCGCGCCCGGGCCGTCAGTGGCAACGCTGAGCCGCCATCGGCTCCCTCCTCACGACTGCAACGAAGGTGTCCCATGCCGGTGCGAGATCTTGCTGACATTCAGAGAATAGAGGTCGAGCACCTCGCGACGCGGCGCTTGCCACAGACGACCTATGAGGTCTTCAGGGCCGGCGCTCAGCGGTGGCCCGACCGCAAGGCGCTGACCTTCTTTCTGTCCGCAGACGACTATCAGCGCGCCTCGACATGGAGCTATGCAGAGCTGCTGGCGGAAATCACCCGGGCCGCGAACGCGTTTCAGGCTTTTGGCGTCGACGCTGACCACCCGGTCGCGTATGTGCTGCCGAACCTGCCGGAAACGCACTTCACGATCTGGGGCGGCGAGGCCGCGGGCGTGGTGCTTGCGGTCAATCCTCTGCTTGCGCCGGACCTGGTCGTCGAGATCCTTCGCGCCGCCAAGGTGCGGGTGCTGGTGACACTCGCGCCGGCGGCGGGCGCCGAGCTATGGAGCAAGCTTTCGCCTCGTCTTTCGACGCTGTCCGAGCTGCGAGTGGTCGCGCTGGTCGACGCGATGACCTATCGCGAAGGAGGCGTCGGTGCGTCGACGGCCGCCGCCGCCCCGGTCTTGCCGAATGCCGACTTCAAGGTCGTGGATTTCCGCGCGGCGATGCTGGCGCAACCTGCCGATCACCTGGTCGTGCCGCGGACGATCACGGACCATTCGGTCTCGTCCTATTTCTGCACCGGTGGCACGACGGGCGCGCCGAAGATTGCGGTGCGCACGCACGGCAATGAAGTCTTCGATGCCTGGGCCGCGGCGCAAGTGTTCGGCGCGTTCGAAGAGCCGCGGACATATTTTTGCGGCCTGCCGCTGTTTCACGTCAACGCCCAGCTCGTGACCGGTCTGTTGCCATGGATGCAGGGTCAGCATGTGCTCCTTGCAACGCCCGAGGGCTACCGCAGCAAGAACCTGATCGCGCGCTTCTGGGAGATTGCCGCCCATCACCGTATCGCGACGTTTTCCGGCGTGCCGACCGTCTACGCCGCCCTGCTCGAGGTGCCGGTCGGCGACAACGACGTGTCCAGCCTCGAATATGCGATCTGCGGCGCCGCGCCGATGCCGGCCAAGCTGATCGAGTCGTTCGAGGCCAAGACCGGTCTCAAGATCGTTGAGGGCTATGGGCTGACAGAGGGGACTTGCATCTCCTGCCTCAACCCACCCGAGGGCAAGCGCCTCGCCGGATCGATAGGCCTTCGCCTGCCATACCAGCAGATGCGCGTCGTCATCCTCGACGATGTCGGAAGCTTTGTCCGAATGGCGGACGTCGACGAGATCGGAACGATCGCCATCAGCGGTCCCAACGTGTTTGTGGGCTATCTCGATCCGCAGCAGAACAAGGACCTTTGGATCGATATCGAGGGAAGGCGCTGGCTCAACACCGGCGACCTCGGACGTCAGGATGACCGGGGATATTTCTGGCTTGCTGGCCGGCGCAAGGAGCTGATCATCCGAGGAGGGCACAACATCGATCCGAAGCTGATCGAGGATGCGCTGTCCAAACACCCCGCGGTCGCGATGGCTGCCGCTGTCGGCAGCCCCGACCCGTATGCGGGCGAGGTCCCAGTCGCCTATGTACAGCTCAAGCCGGGCGTTGTCGTCGAGGACAACGAACTGATGGATTTTGCGGCGGCTCACGTTCCCGAGCGGGCGGCGATCCCCAAGCACGTGAAGATCGTGCCGTCGCTGCCGGTGACCGGGATCGGCAAGGTCTTCAAGCCGGCCCTTCAGCAACGTGAGATCGAGGCTGCTGTTCGCGGCGAGGCACAGAACGTCGGGTCAACCATCATCGGGATGGCTCTTGAAAGTAGCCCCCGAGTGGGAAGGGTGATGCGCGTCCGCGCCGGTGTGGGGGCCGCGGCCCTTCGTGCAAGGCTGGAGCTTTATGCCTTCAAGTTCGAAGTGGTCGATTGGTAAATGGTCGCAACAACTCAAATCATCCCAAGCTGCGAGCCGGCGCCAGCGAGTTCCCGCGCAGTCTTGCTGTGTCTGGGGCCATCGGCGCAGGGCCGCCTGCAAATCCAGCGAGTTCTCCGCCGAAAGCCGAGATCTGATGAGGTCGAGGTCGCGGTGACGGCTGCGTCGGTCAATCCCATCGACGTGCGACGCGCGCAGGGATACGGCCGGCGGCTGCTATCGCTGCTCGGTGCCGGCAAGTTTCCCATGGTGCTCGGTAACGATTTAGCGGGCGTCGTCACGGCCGTTGGGAGCGGGGTCAGCGCCTTCAGGCTTGGCGATCGCGTGTACGGCACGAAGCCACCGTCGACTGATGGCACCCATGCGAGCCATGTGCTGGTCAAGGCTGCGCATCTCCTGCCGGCTCCGCCGGAGGGTGACCTTCAGGCGCTCGCAGCGCTTCCCTACAGCTTCGTCACCATGTGGCTTGCCGTCCGTGGTTCCGGACTGACGCCGCAGAACGCTCGCGGAAAAAGCGTGCTCGTCCTCGGGGCCGCCGGCGGCCTTGGGACGCTGGCGCTGCAGATGTTGTCCACCTGGGGAGCCACGGTTGCGGCCATCGCACGGCCGCAGGATTTCCCGGCCTGCCGGGAAGCGGGCGCCCGTGTCGTGATCGACAGCACGGGCAAGCCGTTCGCATCACTACCGCGAACTTTCGATGCGACGCTTAATTTCGCGTCTTGGGAACTCGATCGGCTGCTGCTCGGCTGCCTTCACGACGGTGCGTTCGGCCATGCCACAACGGTGCATCCGCTCCTCGGCAATTTCGATGAACTCGGCTGGGTACGCGGCGCGCTCAAGACGATGTCCGACAAGCGGAGCCACCGCGCGCCTTGCCGAAGCGCGTGCAAAACTACCACTGGACAATCTTCAAGCCCGAAGCGGCTGCGTTGGCCGAGCTGGGAAAACTGGTCGAGCAGCGGCGCATCTTTCTCCCGATTGGCCCGCGAGTGCCCCTGACGGACGCTGCACAAGGGTTCGATCACGTTAAGGCCGGCAGGCGAGGACGGGTGCTGATCCTGTCGGACTCGTGACGCCCCCTGGCATGTCTCTTAAGCGTCGGGCCACGGGCGCCGATCCACCCCGTCAGTTCGCCTCTCGCCGTACCTCGCTCGGCACGGCCTGCGCGTTGCCGGGCCCCGGCAGGGCGACGGGGCGGAGGCCGATCAGCTCGGCGGTGCGGATCGCGCTGTCGCGCCAGAACTGGAACGAGTTGATGCGGCTGAGCTCGAGGATCGCGATGGCAACCGCGGCCAGGAACGGCAGGCTCTGCAGCACCAGGACTCCGGCGAAGATATAGATCTCGGTGATCTGCCGGAAAGAATTGGAGGCGATCAGCACGCCGGCGCCGACCAGAAGCAGGACGCCGATCACGGCCTCCCAGAACGCCTGGAACTCGATCGACATCCTGGAGAGGCCACCCTTGGAGGTGCGCGCGAACGCAATGTGTTCGGTGATCAGGCCCTGCGCGACTGCGCGCGACACCGTCCATTGCACGCTCATCGCGGCGATCATGGCGCCCAGCATCTGGCCGGGCTTGATCGCGACGCGGGCGCGATACATCGACAGGAAGTGCGCGAGCGAGACGATGAAGGCGCCGATGATCGGCAGCGTCAGGATCTTGTCGGGAATGGCGATGTCGGCGAAGGCGACGATCGGCACCCAGACGAGGTTGAGCAGCGCCACGACCACGCCGAGGCTTTCGGCTCCCAGCCAGTTGAGCCAGCCAAGGCCGTATTCGCGCTTCTGGTCGGGCGTCAGCCGGCTCCGTCCGGGCAGGAACTGCCGCCAGTGCTTCTTCACGATCTGCAGGCCGCCATAGGCCCAGCGGTGACGCTGCTTCTTGAAGGCCTCGTAGGTGTCGGGCAGCAGCCCCTTGCCGTAGCGATAATTGGTGTAGTGGGTGGTCCAGCCGAGCTCCTGGATCGCCAAGCCGAGATCGGAGTCCTCGCAGATCGTGTCGGATGACCAGCCGCCGGCCATGTCCATCGCGGCGCGGCGAATCAGGCACATCGTGCCGTGCACGATGACGGCGTTGAGCTCGTTGCGCTGGACCATGCCGATGTCGAAGAAGCCGGCATATTCGCCGTTCATGATGTAGTGCATGATCGAGAGGTCGCCGTCGCGATGCTCCTGCGGCGCCTGCACCAGGCCCACGCGCGGATCGGCGAAGGCGGGCACGAGGTCCTTGAGCCAGTCGGGCTCGACGACATAGTCGGCATCGAGGATGCCGATGATCTCGGCGTCAACGGCGGTGCGGTCCATGGCGATGCGCAGCGCGCCGGCCTTGAAGCCCTGCACCTTCTCGGCGTTGATGAACTTGAAGCGCTCACCGAGCGCGCGGCAATGATCCTGGATCGGCTGCCAGAACGCCGGGTCCGGCGTGTTGTTGATGATCACGACGCATTCGTAGTTCGGATAGTCGAGCCGCGACAGCGCATCTAGCGTCTGCTTGAGCATCTCGACCGGCTCGTAATACGCAGGGATATGGATCGAGACCTTCGGATAGTAATTCTCCGGCACGTTCTCGATCGCCTTGCCCTTGGTGAGCAGCCGCTGCGGCGGCCGTCCGAAGGCGACGGCCGCGATCTCGTCGATGCGGGCCATCGCGATGAGGACGAGAGGAACGAGGAGAATCATGCCGAGCGTCAGCGCGAAGGCCGAGCCGAAGATGAAATAATGGCCGTTCCAGAATGCGAACACGGTCGCCGCCCAGGCGCCGACGCCGTTGGCCGTGGCCGACAGCAGGAAAGCCTGTTTTGCGGTCGGCTGCTCCAGCCGCAGGATCGGCAACGACATCAGGATGCCGACCAGCAGCGCGATCGTCATCAGCTTCCAATAATCAGGGTTTTCGACCGGGCCGGTCCAGGCGAATTTCGGCTCGCGGCTGGCGTTGAGGATGCCCCAGTACGGACCGACGCCGCCTTCAAAATATTTCCAGGGCTGATCGATCGCTTCGACGATGTTGTATTCCATGCCCATGGCTTCGGCACGGCTGACGAAGTTGCGCAGCGTCAGCGCCTGCTGGAACGGACCCGGGTCGGCGTTGCGCAAATTGTAGCCCGCGCTCGGCCAGCCGAACTCGGCGATCACGATGCGTTTGCCCGGGAACAAATTGCGTAAAAGGTTGTAGCGGTCGACGGCCTGATCGACCGCCTGGTCCGAACGGAAGTTCTCCCAATAGGGCAGCACGTGCGCGGCGATGAAATCGACGTTGGAGGCAAGGTCGGGATTGTCGCGCCAGATGTTCCAGATCTCGCCGGTGGTGACGGGCACGCGAACCGCGCTCTTCACCTTCTTGATCATCTCGATGAGGTCTTCGACCTTCTGCTCACCGCGGTAGATCACCTCGTTGCCGACGACGACGCCGTTGACGTTGCTGTTCTTGCGCGCGAGCTCGATCGCGGCCTTGATCTCGCGCTCGTTACGGTCAGGGTCCTTGTCGATCCACGCGCCGACCGTGACCTTGAGGCCGAACTCGGCGGCGATCGGCGGCACCAGCTCCACACCGCCCGTCGACGAATAGAGGCGGATTGCGCGCGTCATCGTCGACAGCGTCTTCAGGTCTGAGCGGATTTTCTCGATGGTCGGAATGTTGTCGATATCAGGATGGGCCGAGCCCTCGAACGGCGCGTAGGAGACGCTCGGCAACAGGCCCTTGAAATCAGGCGCGGGTTCCCGGTCGCGCAGGACTCCCCAGATGCCGGCGTGAAGGACGGACACGAGCAACAGAACGGCGGCGACAACGCGCATCGCGGCTAAACCAATAGGGGCTGAAATGGCAGGGCTGCGGATCCGACCCCGAGATCCGACCGAGTCCGCGGCAAAGGGAGCATACCTCTGCCGCGCGGTTTCTCAACTGTCATGGCCTCATGTCCTTATGAGGGCATGGCCTTTTGGGAGCGGCAGTGCCAACCCCAGCTATCGCCGATCGTTCCTGAACGACAGGTGAAACGATCGCGGCTATTTCTGGGGCGCGGGCGAGGGGCTTGCCGCAGGTGCCGGGCTGGCGGGCGGCTGGGGTGGCTGCGAATTGCCGGTCGTGGGCACCGGAGGCTGGGAGGCTGCAGCCGCCGCCTGCTGCGGCTGGGCGGCTGGATTGATCCAGCAGGCATGGACGCGGCTGTCCAGGGTCTCGGCGACCTTGGGATCGATCTGGGCGCCGAAGCGGGTCAGGCAGCGGAACGCAGCCTGGATGTGGCCGCCGGGGCAGCCGAAGCGATCGTAAAGGTCGAGATGGCGGAACGCGGTATCGAGGTCATCCCGCCACATCAGCCGCACCACACGCCGGCCGAGCCAGACGCATTCGGGATTGCCGGCCGGCCCGTTGATGGCCTGGGCGGCCTCGGCGAATTCGTCGGTGCGGCGCTGGTTCTGGGCGGTGGCGTCCTTGGCGGCGTCGGCAGGCTGGGCAGCGGCCTTGCCCTGGTCGGGGGCGGGCGTCCCGCTCTGGGCGGAGGCACCGTCGAGGCCGGCCAGAAGGACAAGGGAGGAAACGGCCAACGAGGCGGCGAACTGCCGCAGGACCGCATTTCGTAACTCGAACACCCGTCGCCGCATGAATTCCCCAATGTCTCAGCCGTCCGCCCGCGGGAGGACCTCGCGGACGCCGGTCGTGATGGCGTCCAAATGGGTCTCCAATGCGGCGGAAAAGTCCCGCGAAATCCATTGGCCTGTATTTGGATTTTTGTCCAGCAAAGTCACGATCCTAGGGAATGGTCGAACCGCCGCAGCCTAATTCGTCGGGGAGAGGGCGCGTGCGGCCCCGGTCCCCCCTTGGCAGACGGCGTGCGAGCGGGTAATCGACGGGCCCTTCGCGGAGGACGGAACAAATTTCACTTCGTACGCCACTGGCGCTCCTGCTCGTCTCACTGGGTGCGATTGCTGCCGTGTGGTGGTGGCTTGCCACGCCGATCACGCTCGCGCGCGCCCCCATCGATCCCAATGACAAGGTCCAATGCGTCTCCTATGCGCCGTTCCGCGGCGAGCAGACGCCGTTGAACGCGTGGACTCAGATCGAGGCCGACCAGATCGAGCAGGATCTGCGCCAGCTCAAGGAGATCACCGACTGCGTCCGCACCTACTCCATTGAAAACGGGCTCGACCAGGTGCCGGCGGTTGCGACCAAGGTCGGCGGGCTGAAGGTGATCCAGGGCATCTGGCTCGGCAGCAACCGTGCCAAGAACTTTGCGCAGGTGGCGACCGCGGTCCGCCTCACCAAGGAATTCCCCGACACCATCTCCGCGCTCGTCGTCGGCAACGAGGTGTTGCTGCGCGGCGAGATGACGACGCAGGATCTCATCGCGATCATCCGCTCGGTGAAGGCCCAGGTCACCGTGCCCGTGACCTATGCCGACGTCTGGGAATACTGGCTGAAGAACCGCGAGGTCTATGACGCCGTCGACTTCGTCACCATTCACATCCTGCCTTACTGGGAGGACATGCCGGTGAAGGCGAAATTCGCCTCGTCTCATGTCGAGGCGATCCGCGAGCGGATGGCGGTGGCGTTCCCTGACAAGGAAATCCTGATCGGTGAAACCGGCTGGCCGAGCGAGGGCCGCATGCGCGAAGGCGCGCTGCCGTCGCGCACCAACCAGGCGCGCGTCGTCTCGGAGATTCTGGCGCTTGCGAAGACGCTGAAGTTTCGCGTCAATCTCATCGAGGCTTATGACCAGCCATGGAAGCGGCGGCTGGAAGGCACCGTCGGCGGCTATTGGGGTCTGCTCGATTCCGTGCGGCGCCAGCTGAAATATCCGCCGGGCGAGCCGATCAGCAATTTCCCCCTCTGGAAATGGTACATGGGGTCAGGCATGGGCCTCAGCGTGCTGGTGTTCGCGGTCGCCCTCATCACGCTGCGGCGCCGGCCCTGGACGCCGCGCTTCTCGGCCTGGCTCGCCGTCGGCATCTCGGCGACATCGGCGGGCATCCTGCTCGGGATCGCCGCTGACAAGATGTATTACGAGAGCTATGGCTGGGGTGGCTGGCTGCAATGGGGCGCGCTGCTGCTCGCCGGCATCCTCTCGCCGATCTTCTGCGCGCAAGCGCTTGTGATCGGTCGCAATCTGCCGAGCTTCCTCGACCTGCTCGGGCCGCGCGAGGGACGCAAATGGTCGAAGCTTTCGGCCGTGCTCGGCCTGACCCTGGCGGTGACGGCGGTAATCGCGGCCGAGACCGCGCTCGGCTTCGTGTTCGATCCGCGCTACCGCGACTTCCCCTATGCCTCGCTGACGATGGCGGTGGTGCCGTTCGCGCTCTTGATGTTGAACCGGCCGCAGATCGGCGCGCGGCCGATCGCGGAAGCGGTGTTCGCGGGGCTATTGGCGGTGTCGGCGGTCTACGTGCTTCTGAACGAAGGTCGCGACAATTGGCAGGCGATGTGGACCTGCGCGATCTATCTCTTGTTCGCGCTCACGCTGTGGCGGGCGCGGGCCGAGCAAAGCCAAGGATGAGCAGGCCGATTGCAAGGCCCGACAGCACGATGTTGTAGAGCACGATGCCGAGGCCGGCTGCGACGACGCCGAGCGTGAGCAGCACGATCGAAGGCCGCATCAGGTTCAGCGTGGCGATCACAAGCGCGACGATGCCGAACACCGAGTTCTTGAACAGCGACGTCGACACCGAGCGCGCCTTGCAGATCATGGTCTGCAGGCCGGCGTCGCATGCGAGCGCGACTTGCGAGAACTCGATCGCGAGATAGCGCACATAGAGCGCCCAGCCGACGGTGACGAACCCGACGACGATGAGAAACTGGACCTGATAGGGCGTGAGGCGAAACGGCTTCTTTGTCATGCCGGCAATATGGTCGGGATGGCGGGAGGGAGCAACAGGGGGCGGGCGATTTTTACACCGGGGGCATCCCTCGGGTCGCTGGCTTTTTGCTGCACTCCGCGCCTCGGAACCGTAGCGATACGGATTTGCGAAAGTTTCGACCCGGCCTAACGTTCGACGTGAACGCGCCGAGCGTGACTGCTGATTCGATCAGGAGCGGATCACCTCGTTTCAGAGCGCGCTGAGGAGGACGCGAGAGGATTGGCGATGACTGAAGCGTTGCAGATCAATTTTGCGCTGTGGGGCATGATCATCTGTGCGGTGATCAAGATCAGCCAGCTGACGGCCTTTTAGCCGAACGCGTCGCTCACGCGACGCTGAGCTCCGGCTCATCAATCAAGCGTCCTGATAGCCCTATCGCCTGAAGAAGGATGATATCGTCGATCCCGCCGACGCCGTCTCCGGTGGCTTGGCTGCGGCCGGCGCTGGTTGCGGCGCGGGCGCCGGCTCCTCGCGCTTTGAGCGTTTGGAGGAGTAGCTGCGGCGATGCTTGTCGGGCTTGGCGGTCGGCGCGGCCGCGGGGGCCGTCTCGGCTTGCGGCACGGAGTCTTGCGCCTTCTCGGAGTTCTTCTCCGATCCCTTGTCCTGGGATTTCTCTTGGGATTTCTCTTGGGATTTGTCTTGGGATTTCTCTTGGGACTTTTCTTGGGATTTGTCCGAGCCTCCGCGCATCGACAGGCGCTGGCCGTCGAACACCGTGGTCTCGCAATGGCGGTCGCTTTCGGCAAGGCCCGCACAGAGCTTTGCCGCGGCGGCGGCGTTGATCAGGGGACCTGCACCGAGGCGGAGCTGCATGCCGAGGCCGTTCGTGCCTTCCTTGATCATGATGATGGGCCGGAGTGCGGCGAGCTCGGGGTTGGACTTGCTCAGCCCGCGCCAGAGCCTGCGCAAGCCGTCGACCGAATTCGCACCGCCGAGCTCGATGGCAAAGCGCGTCTGCTGAACTGCGATGGCGGGGACCTCGACTTCTGTCGCTTCAGCTGGCTTGGCTGCTGCGACTTCGGTCGGAGCTGGCGCCGGCTCGGGCTTCTTGTCGGCGGCCTTCTCGGTTGGCTCCGGCTGGATCAGTTTCGACGCGGCAGGATCGGGCGGTGCCATGATCGACTTCGATGGCAGCAGCGGAAGCATCGGCGCTGCCGATGGCGTTACCGGCGCCTGCTGAACCAGCGAGGCGGCAACCGCTGTCTGCGGCGACGGGCTCGGCTGATCCTTCGCAGCCTCTTTCGAGCTGTCCTTGCTCGAACTGTCCTTGCTCGCGACGTCCTTGGGCTCCTTGGCGGACGTGACGCGCGGCCTGTCGACCAGCGAGGCGGCCGTCGAGGCAACCGGTGCGACCTCCGGCGCCGGGGCCGGGGGCTGTGCAGGGGCGACGGGAACGTCCTGCGGCTTCGAGGCTGGCGCTGGCTGCGATGTCGCGTTCTGCTTGGCGATGGCGCCTGTGACGGAATCGAGCCCCTGCTCGAGCACCGTGACGCGCGAATAGAGCCGGTCGCGATCGGTGTTCAGCGTCTCGATCGCGGAGGCGAAGCGGCGGGCTTCGAGCTGGATTTGCTTGGTCAGCACCTGAATCTGGTCGGACTGGCGGGCGAGGTCGGCGGAGGCGACCTGGTCGCGCCGCCAGCCGAGCTGGGCCTGGTTGGCCATCACGGCGACCACGACGGCGCCGACCGCGGCGACGCCCCACGAGCCCAGCCGCCACAGCAAACGACGATCGAACGCGCCTTCCTCGGCCAAAAGTCCGGAGAACAGCCCGCCGGTCTCCTTGTCGCCGAAGGCATCCGCCAGTGGGTCGGAATCCCTTGCCATGAACGTTAAGTGCCCAGCCCTGTCTGGCTTCCCCGAATCAATCAAGGAACATTAACAGGAAAACCCACGCGCACTTGAATTCCGGGCGTTTGCGGGGGTAGCAAGGCTGAAAGCCCAGGCGGCTTCGGCGTGCCGCCCGCCGATGTGATGATCGATTCGGCCGTATTTGACAGGATTGCGATGACCATCCGCTCAAGCCTCACGATCGTGCTCGCCGCCGGCGAGGGCACGCGCATGCGATCGAACCTGCCGAAAGTGCTGCATTCCGTCGCTCACCAGTCGTTACTCGCCCATGTGCTTGGCGCCGCTCCGCAGGGAACCGGCACAGCGCTTGCGGTCGTGATCGGCCCCGATCATCAGGCGGTCGCGGACGAGGCCAAGCGTATCCGCCCCGATGCGCTCATCTTCGTGCAGGCCGAGCGGCTCGGCACGGCGCATGCGGTGCTGGCGGCGCGAAAGGCGATTGCGCGCGGCGTGGATGACGTCCTGATCGCCTTCGGTGATACGCCACTGATCTCGGCCGAGACCTTTGCGCGGCTGCGCGCGCCGCTTGCCGGCGGGGCCGCGATCGCCGCGCTCGGCTTCCGCGCCAAGGATCCAACAGGCTACGGACGCTTCATCGTCGAGGGCAATCGCCTGGTGGCGATCCGCGAGCATGCCGATGCCAGCAATGATGAGCGCAAGATCGATCTGTGCAATGCCGGGGTGATGGCGATCGACGGCCGCCGCGCGCTCGCGATCCTCGACAGAATAGGCAATGCGAATTCCAAGGGCGAGTATTATCTACCCGATGCGGTCGGCGTGGCCAACGACAATGGATGGGAGTCCGTCGTGATCGAAACCAGCGAGGACGAAGTGCGCGGCATCAACACCAAGGCCCAGCTTGCGGAAGCGGAGGGCGTGATGCAGACGCGGCTGCGCAAGGCAGCGATGGATGCGGGCGTGACCCTGATCGCCCCCGAAACTGTCTTTCTCGCCGCCGACACCGTGTTCGGCAAGGACGTCACCATCGAGCCGTTCGTGGTGATCGGCCCCGGCGTCTCGATCGCCGACGGCACCGTGATCCATTCCTTCTCGCATATCGTCGAGACCACGCTCGGCAAGAAGGTTTCGGTCGGGCCCTATGCGCGGCTCAGGCCCGGCACGTCGCTCGGCGACGGCGCGCGGATCGGCAATTTCGTGGAGACCAAGGCGGCGACGCTCGAGGCCGGCGTCAAGGTCAACCATCTCTCCTACATTGGCGATGCCACCGTCGGCGCGAATTCCAACATCGGCGCCGGCACCATCACCTGCAACTATGATGGCTTCAAGAAGCACAAGACGGTGATCGGACAGGGCGCCTTCGTCGGCACCAATTCCTCGCTGGTCGCCCCGGTCAAGATCGGCAACGGCGCCTATATCGGCTCGGGTTCTGTGATCACCAAAGATGTGCCTGACGATGCGATGGCGCTCGAGCGCAGCCAGCAGACCATCAGGGAAGGCGGCGCGGCGCGCTATCGCGAGATGAAGAGCGGCGGGAAGAAGGCTGAAAAATAAGATGCGTTATTCGTCGTCTGCGAATTCGGAGAAGATCGCGCGCGTCAGGCGCCAGCCGCGCGGCTTGGCGCGCTTGATCGGCTCGCCTTCAGGATGCTTGATGAAGACAGGCTTGCTTTCCTTGCCGCGCTGGGGCGGCGGCCAATGCGCTAGGTGCGTGCCGGAGGTCTCACTGGCACGAATATACAGCGATGACCGACCTTTGCGGTCGGACGTGGTGGCTTTCATGGCCTGATCTCCTGGGCGGGAATCGTTGGCCAAACTTGTTGACGTCGGGTTAATGCGCGAGGTTAAAAGCTGGTCACATCGATACGGGACCCGGGATTGCCGTCAGCGGACGCTTGTCGCAATCGGTCATAATTATTGAGTATCTGGTTCCTTAGGAACTTGGCTAAAAATCGGACGCGTCGTTTAGGCGATTTTTCGACGATTTGGGGGATATTGATCCGCATGTGCGGGATTGTCGGCATTCTCGGGCGCGAGCCGGTTGCGGAGCAATTGGTGGATTCGCTCAAACGTCTCGAATATCGCGGCTACGATTCCGCGGGCGTCGCCACGCTCGAAGGCAAGCACCTCGCGCGCCGCCGCGCCGAGGGCAAGCTGAAGAACCTGGAGAAGCGGCTGGAAGCTGAGCCGCTTCTGGGCACCACCGGCATCGGTCACACCCGCTGGGCCACCCACGGCAAGCCGACCGTCAACAACGCCCATCCGCATGCGACCGATCGCGTCGCGGTCGTGCATAACGGCATCATCGAGAATTTCCGCGAGCTGCGCGAGGAACTCGAGACGAAGGGCACGGTGTTCCACACCGAGACCGACACCGAGATCGTGCTGCACCTCGTCGACGATCTCCTGACGCGCGGCAGCAAGCCGGTGGAAGCAGTCAAGCTGACGCTGGCGCGCTTGCGCGGCGCCTTCGCGCTCGGCTTCATCTTCGCCGGCGACGACGACCTCATGATCGGCGCCCGCAACGGGCCGCCGCTCGCGATCGGCTATGGCGACGGCGAGATGTATCTTGGCTCGGATGCGATCGCGCTCGGCCCGTTCACCGACACGATCAGCTATCTCGAGGATGGCGACTGGGTGGTGCTGACCCGCAAGAGCGCCACGATCTTCGACAAGGACGGCAAGGCCGTCGAACGCGACAAGATCAAGCACGCCGCCTCGACCTCGCTGGTCGACAAGGCCAACTACCGCCATTTCATGGCGAAGGAGATCCACGAGCAGCCGGAAGTGGTCGGCCACACGCTGGCGCGCTATGTCGACATGGCGACCGAGCGCGTCTCGCTGCCGGTCAAGCTGCCGTTCGACTTCAAGGATATCCAGCGCATCAACATCACGGCCTGCGGCACCGCGAGCTATGCCGGCATCGTCGCCAAATACTGGTTCGAGCGCTTTGCGCGCCTGCCGGTCGAGGTCGATGTCGCCTCCGAGTTCCGCTACCGCGAAGCGCCGCTGCGCAAAGGCGATCTAGCGATCTTCATCTCGCAATCCGGCGAGACCGCCGACACGTTGGCGGCGCTGCGCTACGCCAAGGCAGAGGGCGCGCACACCATCGGCGTTGTCAACGTGCCGACCTCGACCATCGCGCGCGAGAGCGAGACCGTGCTGCAGACGCTGGCCGGCCCCGAGATCGGCGTCGCCTCGACCAAGGCGTTCACCTGCCAGCTCATGGTGCTGGCAAACCTCGCCATTGCCGCGGGCAAAGCGCGCGGCGTATTGTCCGATGAGGACGAAACCAAGCTCGTTCACGGTCTCGTCGAGATCCCGCGTCTGATGTCGGATGCGCTCACCAATGAGGTTCAGATCGAGAAGCTCGCGCACCGGATCGCAAAATCCCGGGACGTGCTCTATCTCGGTCGGGGCACCAGCTTCCCGCTGGCGCTCGAAGGCGCGCTGAAACTGAAGGAAATCTCCTACATCCACGCCGAAGGCTATGCCGCCGGTGAGCTCAAGCACGGCCCGATCGCGCTGATCGACGAGACCATGCCTGTTGTCGTGATCGCGCCCTACGATCGCGTGTTCGAGAAGACCGTCTCCAACATGCAGGAGGTCGCCGCCCGCGGCGGCAACATCATCCTGATGACGGACGCCAAGGGGGCGGCGGAAGCGACGGTGAATTCGCTCGTCACCATCGTCTTGCCCGACATGGCCGCGGCCTTCACCCCGATGGTCTACGCCGTTCCGGTCCAGCTGCTGGCCTATCATACGGCTGTGGTGATGGGCACCGACGTCGATCAGCCGCGCAACCTCGCGAAATCGGTGACCGTGGAATAGGCAGAAGGGATCACGTCGCACTCTTCCAAAACCTGCTAGAAGCCCCTAGCTTGGACGAAGCGACCGACCTGGAACCCGAATGACCACCCGCGACGACGCGCCTGCGCCACTTGATCCCATTCCGGAACCGCATACCGGCCTGATGGGTCGTTTTCGCAATTATTTCCTGACCGGGCTGATCGTCACCGGTCCGATTGCAATCACGCTGTATCTGGTCTGGTGGTTCGTCACCTGGGTCGACGGCGTGGTGCGACCCTTCGTGCCGCAGGCCTACCGGCCGGAAACCTATCTTCCTTACGGCGTTCCCGGCTGGGGACTGATTGTCGCATTCTTCACGCTGACGCTGGTCGGCTTCCTCGCGGCGAACCTGATCGGCCGCACGCTGGTCGATGTCGGCGAGACTTTCCTCGGCCGGATCCCTGCGGTTCGTGCCATCTATCGCGGCCTGAAGCAGGTGTTCGAGACGCTGTTCTCGGGCAAGGGTTCGAGCTTCCGCAAAGTGGGCCTGGTCGAGTTTCCTTCGCCCGGCATGTGGTCGATCGTGCTGATCTCGCAATCGCCGAACGAAGAGATCTCGCGCAGCCTGCCGGGGCAGGACGAACATGTCTCGGTATTTCTGCCGTGCTCGCCGAACCCGACCACCGGATTCTTCTTCTACGTGCCCAAGAGCAAGATCATCGAGGTCGACCTCACCGCCGAGGATGCCGCAACGCTGATCATGTCCGCCGGCGTGGTGCAGCCCGGCTCGGCACCGGACCCGAAGAAGGCCGCCGCGCTCGCGGGCATGGCCAATGCCGCGCGCATTGCCAATGCCTCCACGCTCCAGCCTGAGCCTGCGAAGGCGGAGTAGGGCTATTCCCCGGCGGGATGGCCTGCGGTCACGCTGGCGTTCTTGTCCTCTGCTATTGTTCCGGTCGGACCGAGCGCAGCGCTCGGACGTCGAACTGGAGTGCCCCCGATGCCAACGACCATTGCGATCCTCGCCCCCGGTGCCATGGGCAGCGCGGTGGCCCGTCGCCTCAGCGAGAACGGCGCGCGCGTGCTGACGTCTTTGAAGGGACGCAGCGAGGCGACGCTGAAACGCGCGGCGGATGCCGGCATGATCGGCGCCGAGGACGATGCGATCGCGGATGCCGATATCATTCTCTCGATCGTGCCGCCGGGCGAGGCGGAGGCGCTGGCGGAGCGGCTGGCCGCATTGATTGTGAAGCGCCACAAGAAGCCGGTCGTGGTCGACTGCAACGCCGTCAATGTCGACACGGTGAAGCGGATCGAGGAGATCATCGGCTCGGCGCAGGCGCCCTTCGTCGATGGCGGCATCATCGGCTTCCCGCCGCAGCCGGGCGGCAAGAGCCCGGCCTTCTACATGTCCGGCGAACACGCCAGGGATCTCGCCGTGCTCAAGGATTTGGGGCTCGACATCCGCATCGTCGAAGGTCCGGTGGGTGCTGCCTCAGCGCTAAAAATGTCCTATGCTGGCATCGTCAAGGGCCTCGCCGGCATCGGCTCGGCCATGGTGATCGCGGCGACCAAGGCGGGGGCCGCCGATGCACTGCGCGACGAGCTCGCGCTCAGCCAGCCCGCGATCCTGGCCCGGCTCGAGGTCGCACTGCCCGACATGATCCCGAAGGCCTATCGCTGGGTCGCGGAAATGCAAGAGATATCGGGGTTCCTCGGGCCCGATCATCCGGCGAGCCAGATCTACGAAGGCTTTGCCAGATGGTTCGAGCATCTGGCCGCCGATGCCAAAGGCGAGGCAGTCGATGCGTCGCTCCTGAAGGCGTTCGCGACCGGTGCTGCAAAGAAGGCCTGATCTTCACTTGTTCGGCGGCCAAAGCTTTGGCCTGCCGGGAACATGGCATAGGAGTTCAGATGAGAGTGCTGGTGATCGGCGCAGGAGCGCTCGGAGGCTATTACGGAGCTTGCCTGGTCCGAGCGGGCGCCGACGTGACCTTTCTGGTGCGGGCCGGGCGCGCCGAGCAATTGCGGCGGGATGGATTGCGGATCAAAAGCCCGCACGGCGACTTTGCCGTGCAGCCGAAGATCCTGATGGCGAACGAGCTCAGCGAGCCCTTCGACGTCGTGCTCCTCGGCGTGAAGGCCTATTCGCTCGACGACGCCATGAGCCAGTTTGCCCCGGCCGTTGGCCCGAGCACGATGATACTGCCGATCCTGAACGGGCTGAAACACATCGACGCCCTGACGGCGCGGTTCGGTGGCGAGCGCGTTCTCGGTGGGCTCGCCAATGTCAGCGCCGGGCTCGATGTGGATGGCCGTGTCGTTCAGTTCATGGCCAATCAGACCATCGTCTTCGGTGAAACCGGGGGTTCGCTGAGTGAGCGCACCCTTGCCCTGGAGAAGCTGTTCCAGGTCCCTGGGATCGACGTGCGCGCCAGCGAAGCGATCATGCAGGACATGTGGGAGAAGTTCGTCCAGCTCTCGACGCTCGCCGGCGTTACCTGCCTGATGCGCGCCAGCATCGGCGACATCCTGGCTGTCCCGAACGGCGAGCAATCGATCTTCCGCCTGTTCGCGGAATGCTGCACTGTTGCGACCGCCTCGGGTTTCGAGCCGCGCGCCCCGTTCATCGAGTTTGACCGAAAACTGTTCACGACCCTGGACTCGCCGCTCAAGGCTTCGATGCTGCGCGACATCGAGCGCGGCTCGATCACCGAGTCCGAGCATATCCTGGGCGATATGGCCAACCGGGCCCGCAAGCTGAATGTCGACACGCCGCTGCTGGATCTGGCGCGAGCCCACGTGGCGGCCTATGAAGTCGGACGGCGGCGAGCGGCGAGCTAACCCGCCCCGATCAGCGGGATCGCCTCGTCCCGTTCATAGAGATACAGCAGACAGCGCAGCGCTTCGCCGCGCTCGCCCTTCAGTTTCGGATCGGCCTTCATGATGCGCAGCGCCTCGTCTCTGGCCTGCGTGATGAACTGGCCGTGCACCTCCGAGCGCGCGATGCGATAGCCGGGCAGGCCGCTCTGGCGGACGCCCAGCACGTCGCCTTCGCCGCGGAGTTTCAGGTCTTCCTCGGCGATGCGAAAGCCGTCGGTGGTCTCACGGATCACTCTCAGCCGCGCCTTCGACATTTCGCCGAGCGGCTCGCTGTAAAGCAAAATGCAGGTCGAGGCCTCCGAGCCGCGGCCGATGCGGCCGCGCAGCTGGTGCAGCTGGGCAAGGCCAAAGCGCTCGGCATTCTCGATCACCATGATGGTGGCGGCCGGCACGTCGACACCAACCTCGACGACGGTGGTCGCGACCAGAAGGCCGATCTCGTGGGCTGCGAACTGGCCCATGACACGATCCTTCTCGGTGCCCTTCATCTGGCCATGAACCAGACCGACGCGATCGCCGAAACGCTTTTGCAGGCTGTCGAAACGTTTCGTTGCGTTGGTGAGATGCTCGGTGCCCTCGGCCTCGGATTCCTCGACGAGCGGGCAGATCCAGTAGACCAGCTTACCGGAGTCGAGCGCGCGGCCGACGCCATCCATGACCTCACCGAGCCGGCTCATGGCGACCGCGCGGGTGTCGATCGGCTGGCGGCCGGCGGGTTTTTCGCGGAGCTCGCTGATGTCCATGTCGCCGAAATAGGTGAGGACCAGCGTGCGCGGGATCGGCGTTGCGCTCAGCACGAGAACGTCGACGGCTTCGCCCTTTGACGTCAGCGCCAACCGCTCGCGGACGCCAAAGCGGTGCTGCTCATCGACGATGGCGAGGGCCAGACCATGGAAGACGACGTCGTCCTGGATCAGCGCATGGGTGCCGACGAGCAGGTCGATCTCGCCGTCGGCGAGCTGGGTCATGATCTCGCGCCGCTCCTTGCCTTTTTCGCGGCCGGTGAGGATCGCCACCCGCATGCCGGCGCGCTCGGCCAGCGGCGCAATGGTCTTGATGTGCTGGCGCGCGAGAATTTCCGTCGGGGCCATCAACGCGGCCTGCTTGCCGACCTCGGCAACGGCCGCGGCGGCCAGCAGGGCCACCACCGTCTTGCCCGAGCCGACGTCGCCCTGGAGCAGACGCAGCATGCGCACGGGCTGCTTCAGGTCGTCGGCGATGGCCGCGGCGGCATTGCGCTGGGAAGGTGTCAACGCGTAGGGCAGGGCGTCGATGATCTTGTGGCGCAGATGCCCATCGCCGGCGTTGCGCACGCCGGCAGGCCGCCGCAGCTGCGCGCGGATCAGAGCGAGCGCGAGCTGGCCGGCCAGCAACTCGTCGAAGGCCAGGCGCGACCAGAAGCGCTGATCGGGCAGGATGTCCGTCAACTCGACCGGCTGGTGCACGCGATGGAGCGCTTCGGTCACGGGCGGGAAATTGCAGCGGCGCAGCACATCCGGGCTGATCCATTCCGGCAAGGCCGGAAGCTTCTGCAAGGCCTGCGCAATGGCGCGGCGGAGCGAGCCGAGCGCGAGACCCTCGGTGAGCGGATAGACGGGATCGATCCCGGAGAGTTTTGCGATCGCTTCCTCGTCCAGCACGCGGTCGGGATGGACGATCTGCGGGATGCCGTCATACATCTGCAGCGTGCCGGAGACGTAGCGCTTTTCGCCCACGGGCAGCAGCTTTTCGACATAGCCGGGCTTGGCACGGAAGAACGTCAGCACGACGTCGCCGGTATCGTCGCTGGCGTAGACGAGATACGGCGCGCGCGCATTGCGCGGCGGAGGCGGGCGGTGACGGTCGACGGTGACCTCCAGCGTCACCATGGTTCCAACGCTGGCCTCGCGGATCTTCGGCCGCGCCCGGCGGTCGATGACCTGGCTCGGCAGATGCAGGAGCAGGTCGACCAGCCGCGGCGTCTCGCTCCGGCTGAGCAGATATTGCAGCAGCTTGTCCTGCTTCGGACCGACGCCGGGCAGGCTGGTCACGGGAGCAAACAGCGGATTGAGCAGGCTGGGGCGCATTCTCGCAACATTCGTCATGCGCGGGCTTGCCGTCTTCGCTAGGGCTTCGCCGGCCCAAGATCGAAAGCCCGGCGAAGCCTTTGGCGGAGCTGGGACCCGCGCATCCATCTTTCAATGACGATGGATTGCCGGGTCAAGCCCGGCAATGACGGTCTCCAAACAATTGCAATAACAAAGGGCTGACACAGCCAGTTCCAATGGCTATATCACCCCGGCCCGGCACGTCCGGGCTTTCGGCGTTTGACTGGATTTGAGACATGACGGGAACGACACGATCGAGCGACGGGCTGGACGATCGCCGCAAGCGGCTTCTGTTCCGCTGCTGGCACCGCGGCACGCGCGAGATGGACCTGATCCTCGGCCGCTTCGCGGATGCCGAGATCGGCAACCTCACGGACGCGGAGCTGACCGAGCTCGAGACCCTGCTCGAGGTCAACGATCCCGATCTCTATGCCGCCATCACCGGTGACAAGCTGCTGCCAGAAGATGTCACCGGCGCGCTGTTCGCCCGCATCAAGGCCTATCCGATCGCGGACGGCAACGTATGAAGCAAGGAATGAAATCACCGGCCGAGCTGCTTACGCCCGGCCGCGCGCTGACGCTTGCCAATGTCGCCGAGGGGGCCGAAGGCCTCATCGTCTCGGATCTGGCGCGCGCCATCGCGGCACGGCCGAAGCAGCCGGCTGTCAGCCTCGCGGTGGTCTGCCGCGACGGCGGGCGGATGCAGCAGCTCGAACGCGCGCTGCAATTCTTCGCGCCCGACCTGCCGGTGCTGACCTTTCCGGCCTGGGACTGCCAGCCTTATGACCGCGTCTCGCCGCACGGCGGCATTCTGGCGCAGCGCCTGACCACGCTGGCCCGGCTCGCCGCGCTCACCGGCAGCGACAAGCCGCTGATCGTGCTGACAACGGTGAACGCCGTCGTGCAGCGCGTGCCTGCGCGCGAGCTGGTTGCGGCGCAGGCGCTGTCGGTTGCGCCCGGCAACGTCGTGCCGATGGACACCATCGTCGCCTGGCTCGAGCACAATGGCTACGTCAGGTCGTCGACCGTGCGTGAGCCCGGCGAATATGCCGTGCGCGGCGGCATCCTCGATCTGTTTCCGGCCGGCCTCGATCAGCCTGTTCGCTTCGACTTCTTCGGCGACAGCCTGGAATCGATCCGGTCCTTCGATGCCGAGACCCAGCGCACGCTGCTGGACATGCGCTCGCTCGATCTGGTGCCGATCTCGGAATTCCAGCTCGTCACCGACACGATCCGCCGCTTCCGCATGGGCTATGTCGCCGAATTCGGCGCGCCCGAGCGCGATGATGCGCTGTATGAAGCGGTCAGCGAAGGCCGCCGCCATCCCGGCATGGAGCACTGGCTGCCGCTGTTCCAGGACCGGATGGACACGCTGTTCGACTATCTGCAAGGTGCCGCCGTCGCGATCGAGCCGCAGGCCGAGGACGCTGTCCGCGAGCGCTTCAAGCAGATCCAGGACTATTACGAGGCGCGCCGCGATGCGATGGAGCATCCCGGCGGGGGCGCCATCTACAAGCCGCTGCCACCTGATAGGCTCTATCTGACCGAGGAGGAATGGGGCAAGCGCGAACGCGACATGCCGCTGATCCGGCTGACGGCATTCTCGGTGCCTGCCGACGGCACCAGCGTCGTCGATGCAGGCGCGCGCAAGGGCCGCGATTTTGCACCAGAACGTAACGACTCCAAGGTCAACGTTTTCGAGTCAGTCGTCGCTCATGTCATGGCCTTGCAGGCCCAGCGCAAGAAGGTCGTGATCGCGCTGTGGAGCGAAGGCTCGCGCGACCGCATGACCTCGATGCTGCGCGACCACAAGCTGACGCACACCACCAGTGTCAATTCCTGGCGCACGGTGCAGGCGACGCCCCGCAACGAGACCATGCTCGCCGTGCTTGGCCTTGAGAGCGGCTTCGAGACCGACGAGATCGCCGTCATCAGCGAGCAGGACATTCTGGGCGACCGCCTGGTGCGGCCGCGCAAGGCCAGCCGCAAGCTCGACAATTTCATCTCGGAAGTCACGAGCCTCACCGCCGGCGACATCGTCGTCCACGTCGACCACGGCATTGGCCGCTTCATCGGCCTGCAGACGCTGGATGTCGCCGGCGCGCCGCATGATTGTCTCGAGCTGCATTATGCCGCCGACACAAAGCTGTTCCTGCCGGTCGAGAACATCGAGCTCTTGTCACGCTACGGCTCCGACCAGACCGATGTCGAGCTCGATCGCCTCGGCGGTTCCGGCTGGCAGACCCGCAAGGCGAAGCTCAAGAACCGCATCCGCGAGATCGCGGGCGAGCTGATCAAGATCGCCGCCGCGCGCCATCTGCACGAGGCGCCGAAGCTGCCGGTGCAGCAGGGCCTCTATGACGAGTTCTGCGCGCGCTTCCCCTATGACGAGACCGAGGACCAGCTCGGCGCCATCGAATCCACCCTCAAGGATCTCGAGCTCGGCCGTCCGATGGACCGGTTGATCTGCGGCGACGTCGGCTTCGGCAAGACCGAGGTTGCCTTGCGCGCGGCGTTCGCCGTCGCGCTCGAAGGCAAGCAGGTCGCGGTCGTGGTGCCGACCACGCTATTGGCGCGCCAGCACGCCAAGACCTTCACCGAGCGCTTCAAGGGCTTTCCGGTCAACGTGGCGCAGGCCTCGCGCCTGATCCCGACCAAGGAGCTGAACCAGGTCAAGAAGGGCATCGCCGACGGCTCGGTCGACATCGTCGTCGGCACCCATGCGCTGCTCGGCAAGGCGATCAAGTTCCGCGATCTCGGCCTCGTCATCGTCGACGAGGAGCAGCATTTCGGCGTCACCCACAAGGAGCGGCTGAAGGCGCTGCGTTCCGAGGTGCACGTGCTGACGCTGTCGGCAACCCCGATTCCGCGCACGCTGCAGCTGGCGCTCACCGGCGTGCGCGAGCTCTCGATCATCGCTTCGCCGCCGGTCGATCGCCTTGCGGTCCGCACCTTCGTTGCCCCGCACGATCCACTGATGATCCGCGAGGCGCTGCTGCGCGAGCGTTATCGCGGCGGCCAGGCGTTCTACGTGGTGCCGCGCATCGACGATCTCGCCGAGGTGAAGGATTTCCTCGACAAGAACGTGCCGGAGATGAAGGTCGCGGTCGCGCACGGCCAGATGCCGCCCGCCGTGATCGAGGACATCATGACCGCGTTCTACGACGGCAAGTTCGACATCCTGCTCTCGACCACGATCGTCGAATCCGGCCTCGACATTCCCAACGCGAACACGCTGATCGTGCATCGCGCGGACATGTTCGGCCTTGCCCAGCTCTATCAGCTGCGCGGCCGCGTCGGCCGCTCCAAGCTGCGGGCCTATGCGCTGTTCACGCTGCCGTCGCAGCAGAAGATCACCGCGCAGGCCGAGCGCCGCCTCACCGTGCTGCAGTCGCTGGAGACATTGGGCGCCGGCTTCCAGCTCGCTTCGCACGACCTTGATATCCGCGGCGCCGGCAACCTGCTCGGTGAAGAGCAGTCCGGCCACATCAAGGAGGTCGGCTTCGAGCTCTATCAATCGATGCTGGAGGAGGCGATCGTCAACCTCAAGGCCGGCGTGTCCGAGCCCGCCGCCGATCGCTGGTCGCCGACCATCACCATCGGCATGCCCGTGCTCATTCCGGAGGACTATGTCGGCGATCTCTCGGTGCGCCTGTCGCTGTACCGGCGCCTCGCCGATCTCGACAGCGAGGAGGAGATCGAGAACTTTGGCGCCGAAATGCGCGATCGTTTCGGCGTGCTGCCGGACGAGGTGCGCTATCTCTTCAAGGTTGCCGCGATCAAGGCGTTCTGCCGAAACGCCAATGTCGAGAAGATCGATGCCGGCCCGAAGGGCGCCGTCATCACCTTCCGCGACAATTCCTTCGCCTATCCCGATCGCCTGGTGTCGTTCATCAAGAGCCACGGCCAGGCCGCCAAGGTACGGCCCGACATGAAGGTGGTGTTCCTGCAGGATTGGGAGACGCCGGAAGAGCGGCTTGCCGGCACGACGGAAATCATGCGGCAATTGGCGCAGCTCGCGACGAGCAAGAAGGCGGCGTAGCGTCCGTATTATTGCGGAGGCGGCGCACCATGATATAGGCTGCGCCGCGCCAAGGCTGAAAACAGTGACATAGGGCCACTTGCGGAATGACGAAGCAGCCGCCAGATTCCGAATTCGCTAACTGAGTCCTGCGTACCGTATCCGTCGATCCGCGACTGGTTTACCGGCCGCGGTTTTTTTTACACCGGTTTGCGGGTTGGCCCGCACGTCGAAACAGTCGAGGTCGCGCGCGTGTCTATCAATGCCGGTTCGAACCGGGAATCAGAGCAGGAAACGGAGCACGGCCACGACGATGTCATGTATCCGCAGGTGCTGCCGTTCGTCTTGATTCACGCGGGATGCGTTGCTGCGATCTGGTCCGGCATCACGTGGCAGGCGATTGCAATGTGCGCCGCTTTGTATTGGGTGCGCATGTTCGGGATCACCGGCGGATATCACCGGTACTTCTCGCATCGATCCTACGCAACGAGCCGGGCGTTCCAGTTCATCCTGGCCTTCCTTGCCCAGAGCAGCGCCCAGAAGAGCGTGCTGTGGTGGGCCGCCAAGCACCGCCATCATCATCTGCATTCGGACACAGTGCAGGATGTACATTCACCCCGGCACAAGGGGTTTGTGTTCAGCCATGTCGGCTGGATCTTTTACCGGCAGCATGATGCGACCGACCTGGTGAAGGTCGCAGATCTGGCCTCGTATCCGGAGTTGATGTGGCTGCACCGGCTGGAGCTGTTGCCTTCCGTCGTGCTCGCCGCGTTGTGCTTCCTTGTTGCCGGATGGTCGGGGCTCGTGGTCGGATTCCTCTGGAGCACGGTGCTGCTCTATCACGCCACGTTCTGCATCAACTCGCTCGCGCATGTTCACGGGCGCAAGCGATATGTGACCGGCGATGACTCCCGCAACAATTGGCTGCTTGCTTTGCTGACGATGGGCGAGGGATGGCACAACAACCATCACGCCTATCAGGCCAGCGCGCGGCAGGGTTTCCACTGGTATGAGATCGATCTCACTTATTATGTGCTGGTGGCGTTGTCCTGGCTCGGCATTGTCAGGGACATGAAGATGCCGCCCAGTCAGGTTCTGCGCAATGAGCATCGGCTGGGATCACGGGTGGTCAAGCAGGCGGCCGAGCAGCTCGCCGCCCGCTTCAACCCCGAGCACATCGCGCATGCGATCAGAACGTCCATCCACGAGACTGAATTGTCGGTCCGGGACACGCTCAGCCAGTTGCAGCATCAGGCCGATTTGCGCCTGTCCAGCATGCCGACCCGCGATCAGTTGCTGGCCGAAGCACAGCGCATGTTCGCCAAGACGATCTCCCTGGACGACATCGTCGACCGCGCCTACGAGCTCCTCAACGACTCCGTCGGGTTTCTCCTGGCCGCGCCCGCTCCAGCTTTGGCGACCAACGCTAAGTCCAGGGGGCGCGTTTAGCGCGCCGATATTTCTTTTGGAGGTGGCGTTCCTCTAGAATTGGGAGACGCGCAGTTCGCGCAAAAGGCGGCGTAAGAATCTCCGCCTGGATTCCCACACAATGCCGTAGTCCATTCTGTAATCCTTTGCGCAGGCGGCTGACGCCATGAGCAGAGCCCCAGCCATGATGCAGTTGCGAATTTTACGGATTGCGCCGCAGGCCAAGACATTGAGGCGCATCTAACTGTCATACGTCTTTTCAGCCAAAGGTTGTTCCAGACGTGTTTTGGAACATATGGGGAACATTGTCAATCGGTTCATGACATCAGCGCTTTGGTGCCCTTGCCAGACACGTAGTGATCGATGACGTCGCGCGCGCGACTGGTGATGTCTCCTTGTCTGACGGATTGATCGTGACAGACCCGGAGCCGATCGGCGGTAGAGGCTTTTTCTCAATTGTCGGCACGCTATTTCTCCTGGGCAAAATGAAAAAGCCCGCAGCGGATTTCTCCGTGCGGGCCGACTGACCTGTTTCGATGATGCCACTATACTGCTGTTTTGCCCGACGGGTCAAATGCATTTCGTAAAATCCGCAGCATCTCGCCTCTAGCCATTGACGGTACTTTGCATGGGGTTGATTTTCAGATTCTGTGGGATCTCATGGGCAGCCCACGGTCCTATGAATGGGTGATCCGTAAAATCAGGTGCGGCAAAAACTACGACGCCGCCCTTGATGCATCCGCCGACAGCCGTGCCAGCAGCGACCTTGCCGTATCCGACGGCGACAGCGAATCCACCGATACCACGGGATCGCTGCGCATTTCGTGCTTGCCGTTCGACGTGTGCTTCATCACCGCCGACAGCCGGCGGGCGATCATGTGCGCCGTGCGGAAGTCGGTCTCGGCGAACACCACGATCACAGAGCCGTCCTTCTGCGCCGTGCCAAAGTCCATCTGCCGCATCAGCCGGCTGAGGATCCGAGCAGCATCGAGCTGCGCGCGCGGATTACCGGGATCGAAGGCGAAGCGCGCGACCGACAGGCCGCCCCCGCGGGCGAGCGTCTGCTCCACAGCCTTGGCGAAATCGCGCGCGAAGGCTTCTACCGTCAACAGGCCGCTGCGCGGATCGAGCCAGCCGCCGGCATCGATCGAGCGCAGCGTGCGGCTCAGTTGCGCCGCCATGGCGTGCTGGCGGATCAGGGGCAGCGCGTTGGCGGCGATCTTGGCGGGCTCGCCCGGGATCAGCTCGAGATTGGGCAGGTCGTAGCTCTGCGTGAGCTGGTGCGCGGTGACGACAACAGGCAGGTTGCGGAAGCGCGTATCCTCCGCGAGCACCGTGAGAAAGGCGTCGGTGACGCGGGGGGTGAAACCGTCGGACAGAACCACACCGTCGATCTCACGCGTATTGAGATGCTTGGCGGCAGCCTCGATCGAGAGCGCGCCGACGACGCCGGTGCGTTCGCCGAGCGCAACCGATAGCGCGGGGTAGGCGGCGCCGCGACCTATCAGGAGCACGATGGCATCGCGCACCGGATCGGCCTCGGGCATCGCGACCCTCACTTCCGGCAGGCGGCGCAGCACGGTGGCGTGCAGCGTGCGGACGCGGATGGCGGCGCGCAGGCGCGCGATCAGGCGCTCGGCGGCATTGCTGCGTGTGGCGAAAGGCAGCGCATTGTGGGGCAGCGCGCCTGGCGCATCCAGCGCGACCATCGGCAGATAGAGCGGCTGATCGGCGATTTTCTTCGCGAGCAGGGGCATGTACGGCTCGTGCCCGCCGGACATCGCCGCAAGGACGGCGGCCGGCTGCACCTCCTCGACCGCGCGCGAGGCGCTCGCCCAATCGCTGTCGACAACAGGAAACAGACGCGCCTCGTCCAGCGCCGCAACGAAGGCCGGGCGCTCGGAATTGGACACAAAGAGGATCGGGCCCGCCTGGGACATCAGGAAACTCGGATCACGCAATCGATGCTGCGCAATCTAGTCCGGCCGCCTTAATGCGGCGTCAATGTTCCCGGCAAAACTGCTCTCAAACCGGGCCGGAGCGATCGCGAAAAGCCTCAACCATCAGAGGGTTAAGCCCGAGTTCACTGAGCGCCTCGCGGGCCCTCGCATTGTCCTGGGCCCGGCCCGCCAGCCGGTGACCCGAGAGCCGGTCGGGCAGGGCTGTCAGCAGCGCGCCCTGGCCGAGCCGCCGCGCCCATTCCTGCAGGTCGTTGGACAGGAAGCGATAGCCGCCGACTGCCATGATGCCCGATGGCGGCGCGGTGATGCAGATCGCACCGCAGGCGCGGTCGATCCGGGCGGCGTAGCCGGTGTCGACATAGTCGCGCGGCGGCTGTGCCGTCAGCGTCTCGCCGACCGGATGCGGCGGCGCATAGGCCGCGATCGGCACCATCGGGCCGCGCAGGCCGAGCGTGCCCTTCGGCGTCAGCAGGATCTCGCCCGCGATCGAGGAGCCGGACTGTTCGCGCGGGGCGCCGTGCGGGCCGGGCATCACCGCGACGGGCACGCCATCCTCGCCGCGCCTGGCGCCGAACAGCCCTGCCTCGCCGAACAGATAGACATCCGTGAGCGGCGCATGCGGCGCGATCCAGGCCTCGCTCGCCGCCACCTGCTCCGGCGCGCGCCAGAGACCGATGACGTTGCGCAAGGTCGGCATCCGCGCCGCCAGACCGGAATCGCCGAGGCGCAGGGCGAGCTGGGCCGGCGCGATCAGCACGTCGCAGGCGTGCTCGTTGACCTGCTGCTCCAGCACCTCGCTCTCGAACGGATGGTGCAGCGCCAGCGTGCCGCCGCAGAGCAGCCACACCGCGAGCGAGGAGGCGAGACCCGCGAACGACATCGGCATAAAGGCCGACATCACGGTCGCGCCCTGCTTGATGTCGGCTTCCAGCGACATCGCGAGCCCGCCCGCGATCAGGCTGAAATGTGGCCGCGGCACCGGGCGGAAGCCTTCCGCCGTGACATCGAAGGAGATCATTGCCGCCTTGCGGCCGTCCTGGATCACGGCGCGGGTGGTGCCGGGCGGCCGCGCCAGCACCTCGTCGAGAGAGGCCATGCCTTCGGGCAAATCAGTGCCGAAGCCGTACACGTGGCGAATCGAGAACGCCTCGGCGGCTGCGTGCATCGCGAGATCGGCATAGCTGACGCTGTCGACCTTGCTCATGGTGACGATGGCGCGCGCCGCCGTGCGGTTGAGCGCGGCCGCCAGTTCCGCCTGTCGCCACAGCAATGGCAGCACGGCCACGACGAGGCCGGCGCGATGAGCGGCGAGCACCGTCAGCACGAACTCGACGGTCGAGGGCAACTGGATTGCGACCACCGAATTGGCCGGCAGGCCCGATTCGACGAAATGCGCCGACAGCGCCTCGATGGCGGTGTCGGCCTCGGCGTAGGTCATCCGCCGCGGCTGGTGACCGGTGATGCGGGACTTGTTGAGGGGGTCGAGCAACGCGGGCGCGTGCGGCTGCCGCATCAGCGTCCGCTGGAACAGCGTGTCGAGCGTCGGTGATACGGTTGGCTGGTTCACGGCGTCACTTCGCTGGACTGGCTTGAGGCTCACCCTTGGACCACCAGCTCTCCAGCAAATAGCCTGAGAGCGCGGTGGCTTGTGGCCGTTCTATCCGATTCCAGCGCGCGATCCATTGCTCGGATACGTTAAAGAGGGGGATTGTGTAGAAGCCCGCCATCAAGGCGCGGTCGAGCGCCCGCACCGCATCGACGAAATCCGTATGATCACGGGCCTCGAGCAGGGCCTTGATCATGGCATCGACCGCGGGATTCCTCGCGCCCATGTAGTTGCGGGTCCCCGGATTGTCGGCGGCGGCGCTGCCCCAATAGAAATACTGCTCGTTGCCGGGCGACAGCGACTGGTCCCAGCGGTTCTGGATCATGTCGAACTCGTAGGACAATCGGCGCTGGTCGAATTGCACCGGGTCGACCGCGCGGACGCTCACATCGATGCCGGCACGCTTGAGGTCGCGCTGGAACGCGAGCGCGATGCGCTCCTGGTCGCGGGTCGTCACCAGCATCTCGAAGGTGAAGTGCGCTTTTGTCTGGCGGTTGCGGAGCACGGTGCCATCGAGATCGTAGCCGGCGTCCGACAGCAGCTTCAGCGCCGCACGCAGCGTCGTGCGGTCGCGGCCCGAGCCGTCGGTGACGGGCAGACGATAGCTGCCATCCATGATGTCTTGGGGGATCTGCGCGGCGAAGGGCTTCAGCAGCGCGCGCTCGTGCGCATCCGCGGGCCGCGCATAGGCCGAGAGCTCGGAGCCGGCAAAATAGCCGGCGACGCGCGAATAGAGCGAGAAGAAATAGTTGCGGTTGACCAGCTCGAAATCGAACAACAGCGTCAGCGCCTGGCGCACACGGATGTCGGCGAAGACAGGGCGCCGCGTGTTGAACACCAGGAATTCAGAGGGCTGCGGTACGCCCGGCTTGAAGGTATCGCGGATCACCTCGCCGCTTTTGGCAGCGGGAAAGTCATAGCCGTCGTGCCAGCGCAACGGTTCGTTCTCGACGCGGAAATCATAGAGGCCGCGCTTGAACGCTTCGAACTGGCCGTTGGCTTCGCGATAATAGTCGAGCCGGATCTCGTCGAAATTGAACAGCCCGCGATTGACAGGGAGATCGCGGCCCCAATAATCGGGATTGCGTGTGAGGGTCACGCTGGCGCCGGGTTTCACCGCCGTGACGCGGTAGGGGCCGGAGGCGATCGGCCCTGACAGCGTCGTCTCCTCGAAGGTCGCGACGTCGACTGCGTGCTTCGGCAGGATTGGCATCAACCCGAGGATCAGCGGTATCTCGCGGTCGTTGGCCCCGGTGAGATCGAAGCGGACGGTGAGGGGATCGGGTGCCTCCGCCTTGGCGACCTTGGAATAGTACTGCCGGAGGTTGGGACGGCCGTGGTCGCGCAGCAGCTGCCAGGAGAACAGCACGTCCACGGCGGTGACCGGCTTGCCGTCGGAGAACCGGGCACGGGGATCGATGTGGAATGTGACGTAGCTCCGCTCGTCATCGGTCTCGACCGATTTGGCGAGCAGGCCGTAGAGCGTGAACGGCTCGTCCTGGCCGCGCGCCAGCAGGCTTTCGACCACGTAGGCGCGGATCGGCTGCACCGCCAATCCCTTCACGATGAACGGATTGAGACTGTCGAACGTGCCGAGAATGCCCCAGGTCAGCCGGCCGCCCTTGGGGGCGTCGGGATTGGCGTAGGGCATGTGGGTGAAATCAGCCGGCAGCGCCGGCTTGCCGTGCATGGCGATCGCGTGCGCCTCCTCGGCGTGGCCAGCGCTTGCAATCAGGCCGACGCTGAGGATCACGGCGAGGCTTGAAAGACGGAGACCGGGCCCCTCGAGCAGGCGCTGGAACATGAACATTCGGACACGTTGATTCGAGGGGTGGTGTGGGCGAATCCTATCACAGGGATTTCACTGGGCGCCCAGTCGGATGTGGCCAAAGACGCTTGTCGGCATTGATCTTTCCGTCGACCACGTTAAGAAGGCACGCAATCGCGCAAGAGCGCCGAACCCGTCACTTATCCGCCTCAATTGACGGGGAGAGAGCCGCGCCCAAGGCGGCTTGGTTCGGTGCTTCGGAGCGGTTCGGGCACTTCCCGTTCAGAAAGGGTTTTCTGCAATGAATTTCCGTTATTTGGCCGCGTCCGTCCGGCCGCGCGGGCGAGTTCTCGCTCTGTTGACGGCGACGGCATTGGCCATGCCGTTTGCCGCCGAAGCCCAGACCCCCGCACCGGCCCCGGGCGCGCCCAAGGCTGCCCCGAAAGCCGCTCCGAAGGCTGCCCCCAAGGCTGCTCCGGCCCCGGCGCCCGCGCCGGCTCCCCAGGCCCAGCAGGCTCCGGCCCAGCAGGGCGCCCCGGCAGCGCAGGGTGGCCAGCCCGCCGATCAGCAGATCCAGCTGATCTACGCGCCCTGGACCAAGTTCTGTCTCAAGGGCCAGGATGCCAACGCCAAGCAGGTCTGCTTCACCGGCAAGGACGGTCGCATCGAATCAGGCCAGCCGGTCATCGCTGCTGTGATCATCGAGCCGGAAGGCGAGCCGAAGAAGATCCTGCGCGTGACGCTGCCGCTCGGCATGCAGCTCGTGCACGGGACCCGCATCATCGTCGACAACAACCCGCCGCTGCAGAGCCCGTATGTGATCTGCTTCCAGAACGGCTGTATGTCGGACTACGAGGCAACGCCCGACCTGATTGCCAACCTGAAGAAGGGCCAGAACCTCGTGGTGCAGGCGATCAACGCCAACGGCGCGCCGCTGACCCTGCCGCTGCCGCTCACCGGTGAATTCCAGAAGGCCTATGACGGTCCGCCGACCGATCCGAAGGTGTTCGAGGAAACCCAGAAGAAGCTGCAGGAAGAGCTTCAGAAGAAGGCCGAAGAGCAGCGCAAGAAGCTTGAGCAGCAGGGTGGCGCACCCGGCGCAGCTCCGGCCGCTCAGAAGTAATCGGGGATCGAATCCCGGACATGAAAAAGGCGCCCGATCGGGCGCCTTTTTTGCTGGCCGCTTGCCGGCCGAATTCGGGTCAGGAAAAGGGAAGGTCAGTTCAGCGACGGATTGCGCGGGCGGTAACCGCCATCCTTGTTCTTGATGAAGATCTCGGCCACCTGGGAATGCCGGATCGGCTCGCCGGAGTCGTCGGGCAGGAGGTTCTGCTCGGAGACATAGGCGACGTACTCGGACTCCGCGTTCTCCGCGAGCAGATGGTAGAACGGCTGATCCTTGTGGGGCCGAACCTCTTCGGGGATCGACAGCCACCACTCCTGGGTGTTGTTGAATTCCGGATCGATATCGAAGATCACCCCCCGGAACGAGAAGATCCGGTGGCGCACGACCTGTCCGATCTGGAATTTGGCTGTCCGCGCTTTAATCATCCTCCGTCGATAGACCAGGATTGTGGCCGATGCTAGTGGCCTAAAGGTGGAATTAACCTACCGTTAAGGGGCGGATAGCCCCCAAGCCTTCAGAAAACACTTCATCAATGGCCGATATCCTCAATCTGGCGCTACCTTATTTCGGCCTGATCTTCGTTGGTTTTGCCTGCGGCAAGGTCAAGTCGCTGCCGGAATCGGGGCTCGCATGGATGAACTTCTTCCTGCTCTACGTCTCATTGCCCGCGCTGCTGTTCGCGATCATGTCGAAGACCCCGTTCTCGGAGTTGAACAACCCGCCGTTCCTGGTGGCGACCACGCTGTCGACGGTGGCGGCGTTCACCATCGCGCTGGTGGTCGGCAAGGTGCTCGGGAAGCTGACGCTGCGTGAGGCGACGCTCGCCGGCCTCTCCGGCGGTTACGGCAATATCGGCTATATGGGGCCGGGGCTTGCGCTCGCCGTGCTCGGGTCAAAGGCGGCGGCGCCGACCGCGCTGATCTTCTGCTGCGACAGCATCTTCCTGTTCACGATCGTGCCGCTTCTGATCGAGCTGTCAGACCGCGACCATCCCTCGATCATCCACGCCTTCGGCGTGGTGCTGAAACAGATCGTGCTCAACCCGCTGATCATGTCGGCGTGTTTTGGCGCCGCTGTCGCCGCGTTGCATATCGAGTTGCCGGTCGCGCTCGACCGCACCATTACCTTCCTTCAGAACGCGGCGGCGCCGACCGCGCTGTTCGTGCTCGGCGTGACGGTAGCGCTCCGGCCGTTCGATCGCGTGCCCTGGGAGGTGCCGGGTGTGATCGCGGTCAAGCTCCTGATCCATCCGCTCGCCGCGTTCGGCCTGATGCTGGCGTTCGGCCCGTTCGCGCAGCCCTGGGCCGCCACCGCCGTCCTGATGGCCTCGCTGCCGCCGGCGCTGAATGTGTTCGTGATTGCCAGGCAAAACGATGCCTGGATCGAATCCGCGTCCGTCGCCGTGCTGCTCGGCACGTTCGCGTCGGTGGTCACGCTGACCAGCGTGATGTGGCTGCTGCAGACGGGACGGTTGGTGTTTCCGTAGACAGCTATCGCCGCCAAGTCATTTGCGCCACGTCGGCGTCAGCCCTTCGCGCATGGCGAACCGGCGGAGCGGCCCGATGGCACCCAGCAAATGCATGCCGACGGCGCGGATGGGCTGGAGCGGCAGGAAGTCGTTGAGCAGCGAGCGATTGGCGATGTCGATCGCAAAGGTCCGGCTCAGAATGTCAGGCCGCCGCGCCCGGTCGTAACGCCTGAGCACCTCATTCGCGCCCGGGTCCTGTCCTGATGCGATGGCCTCGCCGGCGAGCCTGGCGATGTCGGCCGCATCGCGCAGGCCGAGATTGAGGCCCTGGGCGCCGATCGGAGGAACCACATGGGCGGCTTCGCCGACCAGCGCGATGCGGTCGCGGGCGAAGGATTGCGGCCGCTCGATCGCCAGTGGAAACAGATTGCGGCCCGGCTCGACCGTCATGCGGCCGAGGATGGAATGCGACTGCTTCTCGATCGCGGCGGAGAGATCATCGTCGCCGAGGGCGCGAAGCCGCTCGGCCTCGGCGGGGGCGGAGACCCAGACCACGCTGGAGCGGTTGCCGGGCAGGGGCACAAACACGCAGGGGCCGCGGGGTGTGTGGAACTCGGTCGACACGTTCCGGTGTGGCCTGATATGACCGACGTTGAAGGTCAGGGCGGTTTGCGTGAGTTCGCGCCTCGTCATCGCAATGCCGGCGGCCTCCCGGCACAGCGAATGCCGGCCGTCGGCGCCGACCACGAGCCGGGCGGCTAGAAACTGTCCGCCAGCCGTGCGGATCGCGACGTCATCGGCTTCGATGACGACGCTCTCGGCTTCGTCATCGAAACGAACGAGATTGGAGAGCTCGGCCGCGCGCGCTTCGAGCGCCAGCATCAGTGAGCGGTTGTCGATGTTGTAGCCGAAGGCGTCGAGCCCGATCTCGTGACAGGAGAATCGGACCTCCGGCGCGCGGAACAGGCGGCCAGTGTCGTCGACGAGGCGCATGACCTCGAGCGCCGCGGCCTTGTCACTACAGCGGGGCCAGACGTCGAGGCTCTCCAGCAGGTCGACGGAGGCACCGAGCAGCGCGGTGGTCCTGTTGTCGGCATAGGGCAGGCGCCGGGCGACCAGCGCGGTGCGCGCTCCTCGCTGCGCGAGCGCAATTGCCGCGGCAAGGCCGGCCGGCCCACCGCCGATGACGCTTGCGTCAAAAAGTGTCGATGCGTCTGTCATGGAACGACATTTGACACGCCCTGCGGCAAATTCAAGCCCACCTATTTTGCCGCGTTTTATGACTGGTTGCGCGGCGCAATGCCGCGCTGGCGGATGTGCAAACCGGTCCCGTTCTGGTAGCAGAAGTCATGGAAACCCAGATGGACAGCCAAGAGGATTCGCTCAAGCCGACGCCGGTGGTCCGTGCCGCGGCGTTTTCGGTGCACATCTTCACCGCCTTCGGCGCGGCGATCGCGTTGCTCGCGATGCTCGAGGCCGTGCGCGAGCATTGGGCCGCGATGTTCGGTTGGCTTGGCGTTGCCCTGATCATCGACGCCATCGACGGGCCGATCGCGCGCCTGCTCGACGTCAAGACCGTGCAGCCGAACTGGTCCGGCGACGTGCTCGACCTCGTGGTCGATTTCGTCACCTATGTCTTTGTGCCGGCCTATGCGATCGTTGCGAGCGGCATGCTGCTGCCGGTTGCGGCGCCCTTGCTCGGGATCGCCATCATCGTCACCAGCGCGCTCTATTTCGCCGATCTGCGCATGAAGGCGGACGACAATCATTTCCGCGGCTTTCCGGCACTGTGGAATGCAGCGGCGTTCTATTTGTTCCTGCTGCACTGGCCGCCACTGTCGTCGACGCTGCTGGTCGCGGCGCTGGTGGTGCTGACCTTCGTGCCGTTCCATGTGCTGCATCCGGTTCGCGTCGTGCGACTGCGCTGGCTGACGATGTCGCTGATCGTGCTGTGGGGCGTGCTCGCCTTCTACGTGCTGGAGATGGATTTCCGTGTCGGCACCGGCGTGACGGTGGCGCTCTGCGCGATCGCGTTCTGGATCGCATTCAGCGACGCCTTGATCCGCCTTGTGAGATCGTTCGAATGATGCATCTGTTAACCAGCCCCGAGGCCTGGGCAGCGCTGCTCACCCTGACCTCGCTCGAGATCGTGCTCGGCATCGATAACGTCATCTTCCTGTCGGTGATCGTCTCGCGCATTCCCGAACCGCAGGCCCGTCGCGCCCGCCAGATCGGGCTGGCGCTGGCGCTGGTCTTCCGCATCATCCTGCTCAGCGTGCTGGTCTGGCTGATCGGCCTGACCGCGCCGGTGTTCTCGCTTCAAGGCTACGACTTCTCCTGGCGCGACCTCATCCTGATCGGCGGCGGCCTGTTCCTGATCGCGAAGGCGACGCACGAGATCCATGCTGAAGTCGACGCCGACGAGGAGGAGGGCGAGGGCAAGTCCGCCGGCAGCGCCTTCTTCTGGGTGATCGTCCAGATCGTCATCATCGACATCGTGTTCTCGCTTGACTCGATCATCACCGCGATCGGCATGGCCCAGGACCTCGAGATCATGATTGCGGCCGTCGTGATCGCCTGCCTGATCATGTACATTTCCTCAGGACCCGTGGCGCGATTCGTCGCCGAACATCCGACCACCAAAATGCTGGCCCTGGCATTTCTGGTGCTGATCGGCGTCGCCCTGGTTGCGGACGGATTCAAATTCCACATTCCGCGCGGCTACATCTATTTCGCAATTGCGTTCTCGGCGGCGGTGGAATTCTTCAACGTGCTGGCCAAGCGCAACCGCAGGAAGGCCGGCAAGCCGTAACCGTTCCACTCTGGGGCGAGTTGACAAGGCGGGCGTGATGTCTTTCGCTGGCCGATGCGAAGAGGAGGTCAGGTGATGACCAAAGCGGTCCGTGTGCACAAGGTCGGAGGCCCCGAAGCGCTGGTCTATGAGAGCGTCGAGCTGCCGGCGCCGGGACCCGGCGAGGTGCGCATCCGCCAGCACGCGGTCGGCCTGAACTTCATCGACGTCTACTATCGCACCGGCCTCTACAAGGCGCCGGCACTGCCCTTCATCCCGGGCAACGAGGCCTCGGGCGAGGTCGTCGCCGTCGGCCCGGGCGTGACCAATTTTCATCCCGGCGATCGCGTCGCCTACTACCATAATCTCGGCGCATACACGAGCGAGCGCAACATCCCCTGGGAGAGGCTGGTCAAGCTGCCCGATCACATCACCCACGAGCAGGGCGCCGTGCTGATGCTGAAGGGCCTGACCGTCTGGTATCTGCTGCACAAGACCTTCAAGGTCGAGCCGCATCACCGCGTGCTGATCCATGCCGCTGCCGGCGGCATCGGCTTGCTCGCTTGCCAATGGGCGAGGGCGCTCGGCGCGCATGTCATCGGCACGGTGGGCTCGCGCGAAAAGGCCGAGCTCGCGGAGGCCAATGGCTGCGATCACGTCATCCTCTATAACGAGGAAGACTTCGTCGCGCGCGTCAAGCAGATCAGCCGCAACGAGGGCTGCGACGTCGTCTATGACGGCGTCGGCAAATCGACCTTCCCGGGCTCGTTGTCGTGCCTGAAGCCGCGCGGCATGTTCGTCTCGTTCGGCAACGCCTCAGGCCCGGTGCCGCCGTTCTCGATCGCGGAGCTGAACAATCACGGCTCGCTGTTTGCGACCCGGCCGAAGCTCAACGACTATATCGGCACGCGCAAGGAGCTGCTGGAAGGCGCCGATACGCTGTTCTCCGCCGTCATCAACGGCAAGCTGCACGTGCCGATCAACCACGCCTATGCGCTGAAGGACGCGGCGAAGGCGCATATCGATCTGGAAAGCCGCAAGACGACGGGCGCGTCGATCCTGAAGCCGTGAGCTCGTCGTTCCGGGTCGATGCGAAGCATCGAACCCGGAACCTCGGGATTCCGGGCTCGGTCCTGCGGACCGCCCGGGAATGATGATCTGTCTCACGCCACCCGTCGCGCCGCACCGGCCTTGGTCAGGATCTCGTCGAGACAACCGATCATCTCGGCGATCTCAGCTTTCGTGACGTTCAGCGCCGGCATGAAGCGCAACGTGTCGAGCTGCGGTGCGTTGAGCAGCACGCCGGCCTCGAACGCCTGCGCAACGATGCCGGGTGCGATCGGCAGCTTGAGGTCGAGCGCGAGCAACAGGCCGCGGCCGCGCACGCCGCCGAGGCCGTGCCGCACCGAGACTTTTTGCAGCTCGCTTTCGAGCAGCAAGCCGGTCTCGGTCACCTGCTTCAGGAAGTCCGGCTTGCTGACCTGTTCCAGCACCGCGAGCCCGGCCGCGCACATCACCGGATTGCCGTTGAAGGTGCCGCCCTGGTCGCCGTGCTCGAAGCAGGAGGCGCGTTCGGTCGCAAGCAGCGCCGCGAGCGGCACCCCGCCGCCGATGCCCTTGCCGAGCGTCATGATGTCAGGCGCGATGCCCGTGTGCTCGTAATGGAAGAGCTTTCCGGTCCGGCCCATGCCGGTCTGGATCTCGTCAAGGATGAGCAGCAGGCCGTGCGCTTCGGTCAGCGCGCGCAGCTCCCGCAGGAACTGATCGGTCGCCGGCCACACGCCTGACTCGCCCTGGATCGGCTCCAGCATCACGGCCACGGTGTTGCCGTTGATCAGCGTCTCGACCGAGGCGATATCGTTCAGCTTCGCCTTCTTGAAGCCTGATACTTTCGGCTCGAACAGCGGCTCGAACGCCTTCTTGCCGGAAGCCGACATCGTCGCCAGCGTGCGGCCGTGGAAGCCGCCTTCGAAGCTGATGATCTCGAACGCGCCGCCTTTGTAGAGGCTGCCATATTTGCGCGCGAGCTTGATCGCGCCCTCATTGGCCTCGGCGCCGGAATTGGCAAAGAACACCTGGCCGAATGCGCTGGTCTCGACCAGCGCATTCGCGAGTTTGAGGCTCGGCTCGTTGTAGAAGGCCGGGCTCGGCGTCAGCAGCCGCTTGGCCTGCGAGGCGAGCGCATCCGCAACCGCTGGCGGGGAGTGGCCGAGGCAGTTGACGGCCCAGCCCTGCACGAAATCGAGATAGCGCTTGCGGCTGTCGTCCCAGAGGTATGAGCCGGCGCCGCGCACGAACACGGCCTTGGGCCGTGCAGTGATGTCCATCAGCGCGTCATACGGATGGGTGGCGGTGGTCATGTCGAGCTCCTCTGGAAGCGGGTTGAAAACGGGACGCAAAAAGCAGGAAGGCCGCACTTTGCGGGTGCGGCCTTCTCGAAAACTGAAGCTGAATGACTGGTTCAGCAGCGTCGTCGGACATGGCGCAACCCATCATCGTCGCTGGAGCGACGACGGAAAGCTGCGCGGCGGTGGGTCCGAGACTTGATCATGGGGCGCGTCCGTACAGCCGAAGGACAGGTCTGTCAAGCCGGTCGTTTTGGCTGGCCTGCATCGCTCAGGTCGGATGCGCGGCTTCCTCGGGTGCCTCGTCGCCCCAGTTCGCATCGGCAATCGCGCTGTCGATCAGCTCGCCGCGCATCAGCTTGAGCGGCGAATTCCAGTAGAGCGCGATGTTGTGGAAGGGATCGGTCAGCACCTTGAAGCCCCACACCAGTCCCGTCGCGACGCCGCGCGCTACGAACAGCTGCAGCATGCGCGCCAGGGCGCCACCGACGCCGATCGCGAGCCAGAGCACGCCGACATGGCGGATGAAGTCGAGGCGATCGACCGGTGCAGCAAACAGGCCGAACAGCCTCGGGTATGCATACAGCGCAATCGGCGCGCTGCCCCAGACCAGCAAGAGGATGATCTTGCGGGTCTGGTTGTAGCCGACCTTCACGGCCTCCTTGTATTCATTGCTGACGTCGTTGACCGCGTCATAGCCGTTCGGCTCGAAGAAGAAATGCCCGGTCTGCCGCGTCAGCATCGCGAGCCAGCCGACCAAACCGGCGAGCGCGGGATCCCTGAACAGCAGCGCATAGCAAGCCAGGAAGATGATCGCGCTGAACAGGTGCAGCGTCTGATTGACGGTGCTCTGGTGGTAGAAGCGGTAATCGTCGAAGCGCTGCGTGCGCAGCATGTCCGGGAGGCGGCTCATCAAAATCCTCGCTCGCGTTGAAAGCGCGCGAGGATTAGGACGAGTCCGTGACCTCTGCGTGAATGCACTATAGTGTCACATTCGCACGCGAAGACGGCAGTGAGGGCTACTCGATACCGTAATGCGAAAACATTTCGGCGATCCCGGCGTTGATCGCTTTCGCCGCCGCGATGTCGCGTTCGGCGCCTGCGGTGTCGCCCTGCTTTCGCTTCGCAAGCCCGCGTCCGTACAGCGATGAGTCGAGCTTCGGCTTTGCGCGCAGCGCGGCGTCGTAGTCGGCAATCGCCGCGTCGAGATTGCCGAGCTTGAGATAGGTGAGGGCGCGGCTGTCCAGCGTGTCAGGATCGTTCGGGGCCATCCGCAGCGACTGCTCGCAATCGGCCAGCGCCTCCTGCAATCGGCCGAGGATCGCACGCGTCATGCAGCGCGAATTGAATACGCCGGCATGACTTGCATTGGCCTTGAGCGCACGATCGTAATCCGCGAGCGCCAGCGCATAATCATGCGTGTCGAAATACATGTTCGCGCGCGCATAGAAATCGCGGTCGTTGTCCGGGTTGAGCTCGATCGACTTGGCGAAATCGGCGAGCGCGCGATCGCGATCGCCGCGATCGCGAAAGATGCGCGCGCGGTTGCCATAGGCCGGGCCATAGGCCGGATCGAGCTTGATCGACATGTCGAGATCGGCCAGCGCACGATCGGCCTCGCCATGTTCGCGATAGGCGCTGCCCCGGTTGTAGAAGGCGAGCGCGAATTTCGGATCGAGCTTGATCGCCTTGTTGTAGTCGGCGAGCGCATGCTCGTAGTCGCCTTTGCCGATGTAGGAATTGCCGCGGTTGTTGAAGTACCAGGCGTCATCGGGAGCGAGGCGGATGGCGCGGGTGTAGTCCATGATGGCGTGGTCGCGGTCGCCGAGATCGTCGTGGACGATGCCGCGATTGAACCACGCGATGGCATCGGTCTCGTCGAGATCGACCGCGCGGTTGAGATCGGCCAGCGCGCGCTCGGTCTCGCGCTTGCGCCGATAGATCTCGCCACGGTTGGCGAGCGCGCGCTGATTCGACGGATTGGCCTGCAGCACGGCCGAGCAACCCGCCAGCCGCTGCTCGTCATTGACCTCTTTGGAACCGAAACACCATTGCCGCCCCTGCGCGGCCGATGGGGATTGCGCTGCGGCCGGAAACGCGAGCAGGGTCAAGGCGGTTGCCAGAGCGCGCAGCGCTGGCCGGATATCGATCTTGTGATTGCATGTCATCTGATCGCTGCGCAGAAACCTATGAGCCTCTAGCGCGTTTGTGATCTCGGGATACGAATCGGTTCGAACCGGACTTGGGCCGGGGCAGACCAAAGGGGACGGGACCACCAAGATAGTTTTCAGCCTTGTCCGACACGCCTTACCCGATCGACCTCGACAGCGTTCGCGGCGCGTTCCCGCCGGGCATCGAGGCGCCGCCTCTGCTGCTGGATTTTGCCGGCTGGCTGAACGGTCGCCCCTGGGGCAGCGTCGGCTGCTTCTCCCTGCAAGGCCAATTCTCCGATCAGGCCCCGATCTTCGATGGCAGTCCTTTGCGCGACCGTTTCGCGCTGTTCATGCGCCTGCCTGACGGCTCAGCCGTCGGCGGCTGGTATGGCGCCGGCCTCGACCGCGACGATCCCCCGATCGTGGGGCTGGGCTCGGAGGGCGATTACGAGCTGCTCGCGCCGTCGCTCGACGCGCTGCTCGGAAAGTTGACGTCGCAGCAATTCGACAAGGCCTGGCACGATTTGCGGCCGCATGACGAGGTCAAGCCGCAGACGGTTGAGCTTGCGCAATGGCTAGCCCGGCGCCCGGCCGGCGAACCTGTTGCTTGCGAGGACGGGGAGCTGCCCGACTTCCGCGGTTTCGTCGAGAAGTGGAGCCGGGACCGCGAGGAATATTGGGCCAATCACCGGATGATGGCCGAGCTCGGCTGGCGCCTCGCCGCGCATCTGCCCAAGGGCAGGAATGCGTGGGACAAGACCCATTTCGAGGTCGCGATCGTTGGTCAGCAATACGAGGCGCGCGTGCTATCGCGCGGCCCGCAGCCTTTCGAGGAAGCCGCCTCGATCGAATCCCTGCTGCGCGACCTGCGCGAGGAGATGCGCCGCGTCCAGCCCGAGCTCGGCCTGTGGTACGCGATGAAATTCGGCCTCTACGCCGACGGCCGCGTCATGCCGAATTTCGAATACGATTTGTGGCCAACCATCGGCGGTGAGCCGGCGCTGCTCGCTGAGGCCAAGGCCGATCTCGCCCGCGCCCCGCGGCCGGAGCGCTGGGTGCCGAAATGGCTGGTGGAAGCCTGACTGCCTCCACATCGTCATTGCAAGCGCAGCGAAGCAATCCAGGCTGTCTCCACGGAGGGACTCTGGATTGCTTCGCGGAGCCTGTCATCGGACCGCGCTTCGCGCGGCGCTCGCCCGTCAGCCGGGCTGAGACGGGCTGAGGACCTCAAAACCCCGCGACGCTGCCGTGCAGATCGTATTCGTCCGCGCGTTCGATCTTCGCAGTGACGATCTCGCCGACGCGCAAGGGGCGGCGGCTCGACAGATACACCGCGCCGTCGATATCAGGCGCATCGGCCTTGGAGCGACCCTTCGCCACCGTCGGCCCGACCTCGTCGATGATGATCTGCTGGCGCGTGCCGACCTTGCGCTTGAGGCGTCGCGCGGAGATCTTCTGCTGCCGCGCCATCAGCGCGTTGTAGCGCTCCTGCTTGACCTCTTCGGGCACCGGATTGGCGATCGCGTTCGAGGTCGCGCCCGCGACCGGCTCGTATTTGAAGCAGCCGAGCCGATCGATCTCGGCTTCATCGAGCCAGTCGAGCAGATAGGCGAAATCGGCATCGGTCTCGCCGGGGAAGCCGACGATGAAGGTCGAGCGCAGCGCCAGATCAGGACATTCCTCGCGCCAGCGCTTGATGCGCGCCAGCGTCTTGTCCTGCGCGGCCGGGCGCTTCATCGCCTTCAGCACCTCGGGGCTTGCATGCTGGAACGGGATGTCGAGATAGGGCAGCACCTTGCCCTCGTTCATCAGCGCGATGACCTCGTCGACATGCGGGTAGGGGTAGACATATTGCAGCCGGACCCAGGCCCCGAACTCGCCGAGCTCGCGCGCGAGATCGAGGAACTTGGCGCGGACCTGGCGGTCCTTCCAAGGGCTCTCGGCATATTTGAGATCGACGCCATAGGCCGAAGTGTCCTGCGAGATCACCAGCAGCTCCTTGACGCCGGCGCCGACCAGGCGCTCGGCCTCGCGCAGCACGTCATTGGCCGGACGCGAGACCAGGTCGCCGCGCAGCTTCGGGATGATGCAGAAGGTGCAGCGGTTGTTGCAGCCCTCGGAGATCTTCAAGTAAGCGTAGTGGCGCGGCGTCAGCTTGATGCCCTGCGGCGGCACCAAATCGAGATGCGGATTGTGCGCCGGCGGCAGCGCGCGGTGCACGGCATCGAGCACGCTCTCATATTGCTGCGGACCCGTGATCGAGAGCACGCCGGGATAGGCCTGCTCGATCGCTTCCGGTTCCGCGCCCATGCAGCCCGTGACGATGACCTTGCCGTTCTCGGCCATGGCCTCGCCGATCGCCGAGAGCGATTCCTGCTTGGCGCTGTCGAGGAAGCCGCAAGTGTTGACGATGACGATGTCGGCCCCGTCATGCTTGCGGGCGAGCTCGTAGCCCTCGGCGCGCAGGCGCGTGATGATGCGCTCGGAATCCACCAATGCCTTGGGACATCCGAGTGACACGAAGCTGACCTTGGGCGCAGCCGTCTGATCCATATCCAAATCTGCCTGATTGACAGGCCTGAGCTAGTCCCAATTGCTCATAATTACAACCCTTTGCATGGCGCTCCGGCATGCTATGGATGAATCGCCTGCCGTGAGTGAGCCATGAGCGCCGAACAGTCGCCCAAGATCGTGATCGTCGACGAAAGCCCGGTCAGGGCCGCGATCCTCGAGGAGGGCTTGCGGGAGGCCGGATTCACGCAAGTGGTCCATATCCGCGAGATGCAGAGCCTGCTCGCCCGTATTTATGCGGTGGACCCCGATATCATCCTGATCGATCTGGAAAACCCCAGCCGCGACGTGCTGGAGGCGATGTTCCAGGTCAGCCGTGCCGTGAAGCGGCCGATTGCCATGTTCGTCGACCAGAGCGACTCCGCCTCGATCCAGGCGTCCGTGGAGGCGGGGGTGTCCGCCTACATCGTCGACGGGCTGAAGAAGGAACGCATCAAGCCGATCCTCGACCTCTGCGTGTCGCGCTTCAACGCCTTCGCAAAACTCCAGCAGGAGCTGGAGCGGACCAAGTCGCAGCTCGAGGACCGCAAGGTCATCGAGAAGGCCAAGGGCATCCTGATGAAGGTCAAGGGCCTCACCGAGGACGAGGCCTATGTGCTGCTGCGCTCCACTGCCATGCGCGAGAAGAAGAAAATCGGCGAGATCGCGCAGTCGATCATCACCGCGTCGGAGATGCTGAAATGACCGCACCCCTTCGCATCGGGTTCATTCCGCTGGTGGATGCCGCCGCCCTGATCGTCGCCGTCGACAAGGGATTTGCCGCGGCCGAAGGGCTGGAGGTCGAGCTGGTGCGCGAGGTGTCGTGGTCCAACGTCCGCGACAAGCTCAATATCGGCCTGTTCGATGCGGCGCATCTGCTCGCGCCGGTCGCGATCGCGTCCTCGCTCGGGCTCGGTCACGTCAAGGTGCCGATCGCGGCGCCGTTCAATCTCGGCATCAATGGCAATGCGATCACGGTCTCGCCGGCGCTGCACGCCGCGCTGATGGAGGAGATCGCCGGCGACCGCGTCGATCCGATGGCCACAGCAAAGGCGCTGGCGAAGGTGGTGGCAAAGCGCCGCAAGGCTGGCGCCGAACCATTGACCTTCGGCATGACCTTTCCGTTCTCGACCCACAATTACCAGCTGCGGTTCTGGATGGCGGCGGCCGGCGTCGATCCCGACGAGGACGTCCGCCTGGTCGTGCTGCCGCCGCCTTTCATGGTCGACAGCCTCAAGAGCGGCCATGTCGATGCCTTCTGCGTCGGCGCGCCCTGGAACTCGATCGCGGTCGATCTCGGCGTTGGTCACATCCTGCACTTCGTCTCCGACTTTCTTGCGCGCGCGGCAGAGAAGGTTTTGGCCGTGCGTCAAAACTGGGCGGACAAGAATCCGGATGTGGTGGCAGCGCTTGTGCGTGCGGCCGTAAAATCCGCCGAGTTCATCGAGCATCCGGACAACCGGACCGAGGCCGCGCGTATCCTGGCGCAGCCGGAGCGGATCGGCGTCGATGCCGAAGTCATCCAGCGCACACTCGATGGGCGACTGAAGATCTCGCCGGATGGCACAATGCGCGAGAGCGACCGTTATCTCCTGGTCGGACGTGAAGGGGCAGGACGGCCGGACCCGGTCCAGGCCGCCTGGCTCTACGCGCAGATGGTGCGCTGGGGGCAGGCGGCGCTGACGGCTGAGGGCGTCAACACGGCCATGGCCGTGTTCAGGCCCGATCTCTACGACGCGGCCCTCAGTATTCCGCGGCCTACCGATCCCCCCGCGCCGTTCAGCGCGTTTGTCGGCCCGGCCTTCGACCCCGACAACATCAGAGGGCACCTTGAAGCCTTCGAGGTTGGCCGCTGGAAGGCTTGATTCGGGCTCTGCACCCTTTTAAGGCGCTCGGGACCATCGGCTAAATTTTAAGCCCGCTGCTCGAATTTCGTGAAGGGCGGTCCCCGGGAAGTTCCCGGACCGCTCAATAACTTATTGAAATCGCGTATCTTTCTATTTCAATGCGGCTGGCACGCAACTTGTATGGTGCAGTGCGGCCAGCTTGTCGCAGACGCCTGCTGAGCCAAGTCCCACAGCAACGAAGCTGACTGGACCGTGGAGTAGCGAAGCAGGCTTCGAGCCAGCTGAGTTCCTCGCGGGTCATTCTCAATTCCGTCGATGCCGCGCTGGTGGCCGCAGGAGCTTCGTTACCGACCATGAAAATCGAAACGCTCGCAGTCGACTTCACCGACGAGCAGAAACGCTATCTCGAAGGTTTCACGACCGGCCTGCAGATCAGCAAGGTTGGTCGTGGTTTGGGCGGCGCTGGCAAGGCGAATGCCGAGCCTGTTGGTCCCGATGCCGCGCACATCAAGGCGCAGGACAAGGTCATCGCCGCAGGCAAGAAGCTCGCCGACCAGGAGAAGTTCAAGCGCGACGAGCATCCGTTCGATGCCTATCCGCGGCTGCGCCAGCAGGCGCTCGACAACGCGCCGCCAAGCCCGGCGGACAATTTCCGCTGGCGCTATTACGGCATCTTCTACGTCGCGCCGACGCAGGATTCCTACATGTGCCGCCTGCGCATCCCGAACGGGATCATGAAGCACTGGCAGCTCACGGGTCTTGCCGATCTCGCCGAGGACTTGTGCGGGCCCTACAGCCACGTCACCACCCGCGCCAACCTGCAGCTTCGCGAGCTTCCGCCGAAGAACGCGACCAGGTTGATCGAAGGCATCCAGGATCTCGGCCTGTGCTCGCGCGGCTCCGGCGCCGACAACATCCGCAACGTCACGGGGACGCCCACGGCCGGCATCGATCCGCAGGAGCTGATCGACACGCGGCCCTTCGCGCGCGAGTGGCACTACCACATCCTCAATGACCGCTCGCTCTACGGCCTGCCGCGCAAGTTCAACGTCGCCTTCGATGGTGCCGGTAAGATCGCGGTGCTGGAGGAGACCAATGACATCGCCTTCACGGCCTATGAGGTGAAGGACGGGTTCGGCGTCGAGCCCGGGGTCTGGTTCCGCCTCGGCCTCGGCGGCATCACCGGCCACAAGGATTTTGCAAAGTACTCCGGCATCATCGTCAAGCCCGAGCAGGCGACATCAGTTGCGGATGCCATCGTGCGCGTCTTCATCGATCATGGCGATCGCACCAACCGCAACAAGGCGCGGCTGAAATACGTGCTCGACGCGATGGGCCATGACGGCTTCCTCAAGCTTGTCGAGGAGCGGCTGAAGACCACGTTCACGCGGGTGCCGGAAGAAGCGTTTGTCGCGCGGCCCGGGGCGGACCGCATGGCCCATATCGGCGTGCACAAGCAGAAGCAGGACGGCCTGAACTGGATCGGCGTGTCGCTCACTCTCGGCAAGATGAGCTGCGAGCAGATGCGGGGCCTCGCCAAGGTCGCGCGCGATCTCGGCGATGGCGAGGTTCGGCTGACGGTCTGGCAGAACCTGCTGATATCAGGCGTGCGTGACGAGAACGTCGCGCTTGCGGTTGCCGCGATCAAGGACATCGGGCTCGCGGTCGAGGCCTCCCATATCCGCGCCGGACTGGTCGCCTGCACCGGCAATGCGGGCTGCCGCTTTGCCGCTTCGAACACCAAGCGCAATGCGGCCGAGATCGGCGACTGGTGCGAGCCGCGTGTCGCCATGGACAAGCCTGTCAACATTCACGTCACCGGCTGCCATCATTCCTGCGCGCAGCACTACATCAGCGACATCGGGCTGATCGGCGCACGCGTGCCTGTCGGCGAAGAGGACACGGTCGAGGGCTATCACCTGTTCACCGGCGGCGGGTTCGGCCCTGACGCTGACGTCGGGCAGGAGGTCTACCACGACCTCAAGGCCGAGGACGCACCGAAGACGGTCGAGGCGCTGCTCAAGGCCTATCTCGCTCACCGTTCGTCGCCCGACGAAACCTTCCTGTCCTTTGCGCGCCGCCATGACGGCGAAACGCTGCGCAAGCTTGCCGATGCACAGGTGTCCGCATGAACCAGATCACGCCTGCGCCGAAGCTCGATATCATTCCCGCCAGCGCGCCGTTCTCCGACGCGCAGCGTTCCTGGCTGAACGGATTCTTTGCCGGCCTGTTGTCGCCCGATGTGGCGACGCCGCTGTCCGCGGAGCAGGGCGCCGCTGTCATGCCAAGTGGCGATGGCGATGATGGCGAAGCGCCCTGGCACGACCAGACCATGCCGATCGCCGATCGCATGAAGCTTGCGGAAGGGCGCCCCGTCCGCCGCAAGATGATGGCGGCGATGGCGCAGCAGGATTGCGGCCAGTGCGGCTACAATTGCCACGACTATTCGGAGGCGATTGCCAGCCGCAGCGAAGCGCGGCTCAATCTCTGCGTCCCCGGCGGCAAGGAGACCGCGCGGATGCTGAAACAGCTCTACGAGGAGCTGGACAAGGCGCCGGCGGCCAAGGTGGCTGACAAGACGGATGTTGCGGCAGCACCTGCCGTGACCGTGACCATCGCCGAGCCGGGCCGCTCACGCGACAATCCGGTGACCGCGACCTTCCTGTCGCGCCGCCTGCTCAACAAGGGCAAGTCGGAGAAGGAGACCTACCACGTCGAGTTCGATCTCGCCGAGAGCAAGCTCGACTACGTGGTCGGCGACAGCTTTGGTGTCTTCCCGCGCAACGATGTCGGCCTTGTCGACCAGATCATCGCGCTGCTCGGCGCATCGCACACCACAGAGGTCAACGGCAAGACATTGCGCGAAGCATTGATTGACGACGTCTCGCTGTCGCCGGCGCCCGACACGCTGTTCGAGCTGATCTCCTTCATCACCGGCGGGGCGCAGCGCGAGAAGGCAAGGGCTCTGGCGCAGGGCGAGGATCCCGATGGCGATGCCGCCACGCTCGACGTGATGGCGGCGCTCCAGAAATTCTCCGGCACGCGGCCGCATCCGGAAGCCTTTGTCGAAGCGCTGGAGTCGCTGCAGCCGCGGCTCTATTCGATCTCGTCCTCGCACAATGCGACGCCCGGAAAACTGTCGCTGACAGTCGATTCCGTTCGCTATATCGTCGGCAAGCGCAAACGCCTCGGCGTCGCCTCGACCTTCCTCGGCGAGCGCATCGCCGAGGGCGAGAAGCTCAAGGTCTATGTGCAGAAGGCCCACGGCTTCGGCCTGCCGCAGGACCCGAAGACGCCGATCATCATGATCGGTCCCGGCACCGGCATTGCGCCGTTCCGCGCCTTCCTGCTCGAGCGCAAGGCGACCGGCGCCCCGGGCAAGAACTGGCTGTTCTTCGGCCATCAGCGCAGCGATTGCGATTTCTTCTATCAGGACGAGCTCAACGCCATGAAGACCTCCGGTCTGCTGACGCGCCTGTCGCTGGCCTGGTCGCGCGACGGCGAGAAGAAGTTTTACGTGCAGGACCGCATGCGCGAGGTCGGCCGCGAGCTGTGGACGTGGCTCGCCGAGGGCGCGCATCTCTACATCTGCGGCGATGCCAAGCGCATGGCCAAGGATGTCGAGCGCGCGCTGGTCGACATCGTCGCCCAGTTCGGTGCGCGCTCGACCGATGAGGCCGTCAGCTTTGTCGCCGATCTCAAGAAGAAGGGCCGTTTCCAGGCTGACGTGTACTAAGGCGCGACGAGATCAGCGTGAATCGCCGCCGCCGCGCAATCGATCCGGCGGCGGCGTTCTACTGTGCATGGGGTTGTTTTCGAGCGTTTGATCTGGGTGGCACCGGAACGGGTTCCATTTGGCTCGGACTTTAACGAATAGGATTCCTGGAACCCACGAGTTCCGAGAATTTTCGCCTGCAAAGCACGCTAGGGAAACACGTCTATCGCTATTTGCACGACCGTCTTACAGCCGTCGTGGTGAATCGTTCATACTGGCGAGATGGTGCGCTGGAAATCGACCATCCGGGAATTATCGGCGGAAGCCAGACTTCATCTCTATGCGCGATCGGTCTCGCGCAGGACCAAGGCGAGCGCGCGGCACATCGGCATCCTCGGCGCGTGCGCGCTCATCGCGGTGCTTCTCTTCGGCACGCTCTCGGCGCACCCGTTCTGAGTTGTCGTTCCGGGGCGGCGCAGCCGAACCCGGAACCTCGAGATTCCGGGTCCGATGCTTCGCATCATCGCGGAATGACGGCGTCCCTCACCCGCGCTTGAATGGCGCGACCTCGATCCCCGCATCCTTCAAGGCCTGGCGCAGCGTGCGCGCGATCTCGACCGCGCCGTGCGTATCGCCGTGGATGCACACCGTGTCCGTGCGCATCTTGATCACCTTGCCTGTGACCGACACCACCGCGCCGTCCTGCACCATGCGCACCACGCGTTCCGCGATCGCCTTGGCATCGTGCAGCACCGCGCCGGGCTTCTTGCGCGAGACGAGGTTGCCGTCGTCCTCATAGGCACGGTCGGCAAACACCTCGTGCACCATCGGCAGGTTGGCCGCTTCGCCGGCCTTCACCAGTTTCGAATTGGCGAGCACGACGAAGATAAGGCTGGGGTCGACCGCCTTGATGCCGGCGGCGATCGCTTTCGCCGTCATGTCGTCCTCGCAGGCGACATTGGAGAGCGCGCCATGCGCCTTCACATGCGTCACCTTGTGACCGGCCGCGGTCGCGATCGCCTGCAGCGCGCCGATCTGGTAGGCGACGAGGTTCTCGATCTCGGAGGCCTTGAGGCCCGCGATCGGATGCCGGCCGAAGCCGTGCAGGTCGCGATAGCCAGGATGCGCGCCGACCGAGACGCCGCGCGCCTTCGCCAGCTCCACCGTCCGCCGCATGATGTCGGGGTCGCCGGCATGGAAGCCGCAGGCGACGTTGACCGAGCTTGCGAGCTCGATCATGGCGGCGTCGTTGCCCATCTCCCACGCGCCAAAACCTTCGCCGAGGTCGCAATTGAGATCGATCGTCTTCATGGTTGCTCTCCGCCTTTGGCCTTGTTGTCGCTTACGGCTCCGCCACGACCTGCCAGGTCCCGGCATCCATGGCACTCACCGCATAGCCCGCAACATTGGCATCGCTGAGTGCTTCGATGTTGAGCTCGACGGTGTCGGACGAGCGCAGGCGATCGGGCAGGGTGCGGATCAGCTGCTGAAACTTGCGCGCCTCGTCCTGCGCCTCGGCCATGCTGACCGCCTTGAAGCGGAACGCCGTCCCCGCCGAGGTCTGGGCGAGGCGGCCGACATCGGCCGTGATCACCGTCGCGATCTTGGGGTAGCCGCCCGAGGTGCCGCGGTCCATCATCAGCGCGATCGGCGCGCCGTTGCCGGGCACCTGGATGCTGCCGTTGACGGTGCCGTCCGAGACGATGTTGTGACCTTGCAAATGCTTGATCGCGGGGCCTTCGAGCCGATAACCCATACGGTCCGAGGTCGCCGAGATCTTCCACTCGCTATCCAGGAACAGCGCCTTGTTGGCGTCGTCGAACTCGTCGTCCTGCGGTCCCAGCACGACGCGGATCGGACCGCTCACCGGCTTCGGCAATTCGATCCGCAGCTCCGGCGCGCCGCTCGCGGCATCGACAGTGAATTCGTCGCCGGCCTGCAGCGGCCGCGGGTAGGGGCTGCCGAGCCCGGCGCGGGCGTTGACCGCGAGGCTGCCGAACACCTCTTCGCCCTTGATGGCGCCTTCGATCGCGAGATAGGTGAACGCGCCGCCGCGGGCAAAGCCCAGCGTCAACGTCTCGCCGTCCCTCAGTGTGACGGACGTGTCCATCGCCACCGGTTTGCCGGCGATATCGGCATTGCGCGGTGCGCCTGACATGGCGATGCGCACCGCGCCGTCACGGGCCGTGAGGGTGGCGCCGAACGGACCGATCTCGACGGCGGCTGCGAACGGCGCGTTGCCGACGAGCGTATTCGCCGCGGCCAGCGCCAGCCGGTCCATCGCGCCGCTGACGGTGAGGCCATAGCGCTGCGCGCCGAAGCGGCCGCCGTCCTGGACGGAGCTTGCGGGACCGATGCTGGCGACAATGAGCCGGCTCATGCGTCGACCCGCTCGGCGATGATCTCGCCGGCTTCCGCGGCGCGGTCCAGTTCCTCGAACGTCTTGTGGTCGATCGCAAAGAACGTCACGCGATCGCCGGGCTCGGTGAGGAAGGTCGGATTGCGGTGGAGCTGATAGGTCCTGACCGGCGTGCGGCCGAGCAGGTGCCAGCCGCTCGGCGCGGCCAGGCACTGGATGCCCGCTTGAATGCCGCCGATCGAGATCGTGCCGGCCGGCGTGAACAGCCGCGGGCTCTCTCGCCGCGACATATGCAGCGATTTGTCGAGGCCGCTGAGATAGGACCAGCCCGGCGTGAAACCGATCATGGCGACGCGATAATCGCCGCCGGCGTGGCGGGCGACGATGTCGTCGGGCGTGGTGTTCAGTGCCTTTGCGACATCCTCGAGATCGATGCCGTGCTCGCCGCCATAGGCGACGGGAATGCGCCAGCGCCGCGCCTTGGTGGTCGGCGGCAGCGGTCGGCTGGCGATCGCAAGCAGCTTTTCGCCGAGCGCGTCAAAGCCGATCTTGCCGGGGTCGTAATGCACCAGCAGCGAGCGATAGGTCGGGATCGTCTCGGAGATGCCCTCGATGGGCTGAGCTGCGAGCGCCTTGTCGAGCGCGAGCACGCGCTCATTGGCGGCGTCGTCGATGGTGCGGCTGAACTCGACCGTGACGGCGCTGTCGCCACTGGGCAGAAGGCGGGGCGGGGGAAGCGTCGCGGCCATGAGCGGTCGAATTCGGGCCTTGAGAAAATGCGGGCTCGACCTTGAGCTCCGCCTCAACCCTGCTTCGCGTAAATGCGCCCGCAAGTCCAATAAATTAATGCCGGGTGCGGCGATAAGGCGTTGTTATCGTGTCGCATAACCAGCCCGGCTGGGCCGCATTCTTGTCAGGGCTTTGGCCCTTGACGGGAAGCCCCCGGCTCGCAAGATGCGCGCGTTCTTTCCTGCACCTCGGAGCTCGTTCTCATACATGTCGCTGTCCCCCGAAGCCCGCAAGACCCTCGCCGGCATCACCACCGCCACCATCACCACGGTCCTGCTGAAGAAGGGCCTGCGCAATGTGTGGATGCGCGGCGCGCGTCCGCTGCGCCCTGGACTGCCGCGCCTGGTTGGACCGGCCTTCACGCTACGCTTCGTGCCGGCGCGCGAGGATCTGGCGACGCCGGAATCCTGGTCGTCGCCGATCTCGACCCGCACCGCGATCGAGGCGATGCCCGAGGGCTGCATCGCCGTGGTCGATGCCATGGGCATCACGGATGCCGGCATCTTCGGCGACATCCTCTGTGCCCGCATGGTTAAGCGCGGCGTCACCGCGCTCGTCACCGACGGCGTCGTGCGTGACGTCGAGGGCGTGCTCGGTACCAATCTGCCGGTGTGGTGCGACGGCTATGCCGCGCCGCCGTCCGTGGCAGGCCTCACCTTTGTCGGCTGGGGCGAGCCGATCGGCTGCGGCGGCGTCGCCGTATTCCCGAACGACATCGTCGTCGCCGATCAGGACGGCTGTGTGCTGATTCCGGCGGCGATGCTCGAGCACGTTCTCGCCGAGGGCGGCGAGCAGGAGCGGATGGAAGCCTGGATCGTCAACGAGGTGAATAACGGCGCGGTGCTGCCGGGGCTCTATCCCATGAACGCCGAGACCAAGGCGCGCTACGCCGCCAGCAAGAAGTAACAGGAAACGAGGAACCCCATGGACATCACGCTCGCAGGTGCGCGGCCGACCCGCCGCGCGCCCAAGGAACACTTCACCGGCACCGTGTTGCAGGACCCCATCAACATGGCGCCTGCGCCGGCGCGGCTGAATGTCTCGCGCGTCTCGTTCGAGCCCGGCGCCCGCACCAACTGGCACCATCATCCGCTCGGCCAAACGCTCTATGTGATTTCGGGCGTCGGCCGCGTCCAGACAAAGGGCGGCCCGGTCAAGGAGATCCGTCCCGGCGACACCGTCTGGATCCCGCCAGGAGAAGTGCATTGGCACGGCGCCTCGCCTGATAACAGCATGTGCCATATCGCCATGCAGGAAGCCCTCGACGGCGTCTATTCGACCTGGCTCGAGCCGGTGACGGACTCCGAATACGGCGCGCCGCTGGGCTAGAGCGCGCCGCTTACATCCGCTCTGCGGTCCACGTGCCCGAGCACATGGCGCCACGCCATGTGCCGGAGCCGGAGGTACCGCTGAGCCGGCCGGAGCCGACGGCGTGCTTGACGCCGGTGCTCAAGGTGACGTTGATGCTGCCGGCATCGGCCACGCGGCCTGACGCCGTCACCGCCGCGCTGCTCGAGGCGATCTGGCCGTTGTTGATGCCGATCGCGACCGTCGCGCCATTGCCGCAGGTTTCACTGGACGACGAGATGCGAACATTCCATGTCCCGTCGAAGGTTGAGCCCGCGGCATCCGCCTGCGCGATCGGCAATGCGATCGCGATAATGATGGCGAAGAGACCCTTGCGAAATCCGTTCATGACACGCCCCTTTGGTTGACTATGCTGGGATCGTGTCACCGCCGCGGAATCCGCGATGTGAGGACTGTCACGCGCGCCAGATCCTCTGTGAGCTGACGCACATCACGGGCACCGTCGCAAAGCAAGGGGGACCCGGATCACGGACCCCCAGTCTTTCTCGAAATTGTCGAACGCGATCTAGTTCACGCGCGTCCAGGTCTGGCCGCCGCAGAACATGCCGCCAAAGGCGCAGCCTTGCACGCGCAGGCGGTCCGTGCCCCGCAACGTGATGGTCGAATCGTAGGTCGAGCCGCTGTTGGGATCGAGGATGCGGCCTGACCATTTCTGGTCCTTGCCGGGCTTCATGTTGATCAAAACCTGCTCGCCATTCTGGTTCGACTTGCTGTCGACCGAATAGCCGCACAGATTATTGCCGCATTGTTCGATGCGGACCTTGCCTTCCTTCTCCTCGGTCAGCCAGACGCCGAGCGGCGAATTGAGATCGCGTGCGGGGGCGGCTGCGGGGGGCGGCGGTGCGACGGCGGCGGCCTGAACTGGAGGAGGAGCCGGCGCGGGCGCTGGTTGCTGGACCGGTGCCGGAGGCGCGGCGGCGACGGTCGGCGCCGGTGGCGGGGGTGGTGCGGGCGGCACCGCAGCCACCGCTGGGGCTGCGGTCGGAGCCGGTTGCGGCGGCGGGACCATGTCTTCGGCCGGAGCGGTGCTGGCGGTTGCTGCCGCAGGTGGAACTGCCGGCGGGGGCGGCGCGGGCGGGGGTGCTGCGGCTGCCGGGGCGGGCGGCGCGGGAGCCTGTTCCGCGGCCGGAGGCGCGGCAAGCGGAGCCTGGGCCGGTGCGGGAGCAGCCGGCGCTTGCGGATCGACCTTGGCCTGCTGCGGCGCCTGCAGGTCCTGCTTGGTATCGTTCTTCCTGGCTTTCTTGGCCTTGCCCTGGCCGGTGTTGTCATACACGCCGGGGATCTGCACCGTGCCGCGGTCCGGATCGATGCGGATGGTGCGCCCGCCATACTCGAACGTGTACTGCGCCTGCGCTGCGGTGCTCGCCAAAAGGAATGCGGCCGTGGCCAACAGCTTCCTCATTTTCCATCTCCCGAAAAGCTGGTCCCCGCACCGACGCTTACGCCCCGGTTCACCTGCAAAAAGTGATCTAGATCACTGTCTCCGTGTGAGTCGTCTGCCGGGGGTCCCGGGTTCAATAACGCCGAACCCGGTCGAGAGTTGGACGGGTGGCCCAGCTACTTTTCCGGGCAGCGCGAATCGGCGGCCTGCTCGGCACGGGCGAGGGCCACCGCGTTGGCCTTGTCGGCGTGGATCTCGACTGCGCCGAAGAGGCAGGCCTTGTCGCCGTTGATCGCGAACACCGCGAGCTCCTGGACTTGACGCTCGTCGTCACCGACCCGGCTCCAGGTCCGGATCACCGCGGCCTTGGGAACGCCGTCGCGCATGATCCACTGCATCTTGTCGCCAAAAGCCTTGCCGGCGCCGCGCCATTGCGCCGTCGGTCCCTGCACCTTCTCGATCGCGCGCATCGGCGCAATCGTGAGCGAGACGATGTTGCCCTCGTCGGCGAAGCGCACGACGTAGCCGGCCGGTCCCGGGCAGGTCCACAGACCGAACCCTTCCTTGGATTGGTCCTTGCAGGCGGGGCCCGTCGTGGGCGTGAAGGGCGTCTGCCCGAATGCGCTGCCGGCTCCCGCCAGCGCGAGTGCGGTCGCCCACGCGATCGTCAGCCGCATGCTAGTCGAACCAGGCCGCGTAGATCTTCCTGTAGCTGCCGTCCTCCATGGAGATGTGCAGCCACTGGTCGACGAAGGCTTTCAGCGCCATGTCGCGCTGCAGCCAGTAGGCCTTCTCCGAGAAGTCGAAGGGCTTATCCGGATGCACCGCGCAGAGCACGCCTGAGTTCTGCTTCTGCTGGTAGCGGGTCTCGGAGGCGTCCGTCATCATCAGGTCCGCGTTGCCCTTGGCGATCTCATGGAAGATCTCGGTGTTGTCAGGGAAGACCGTGATATCGGCGTCCTTGATGTTGGCGCGCGCGAAACGCTCATTGGTCCCGCCGGGATTGACGATAATTCGGGTGCCTTTCTTGTCGATGTCGGCAATGGACTGGTATTTGCCGACGTCGGCGCAGCGCGCGATCGGCGTCTTGCCCTCGCGCATGATCGGGATCGAGAAGTAGCCCTTCTTCTGGCGATCGAGCGTGACGGAGACGCCGCCCATCGCGATGTCGAACTGGTCGGCCTCGAAATCCTTCAACAGCTTTGGCCAGGCTGTCGGCACGAACTCGACCTTGACGCCGAGCGCCTTGCCCAAAGCCTCCGCCATGTCGACGTCGAAGCCGGAGAACTGCTGCGTCGCCTTGTCCAGATAGGTGAAGGGCTTGTAGTCGCCGGTCATGCCGACGCGCAACGTGCCGCGCTTGATGATCTCGTCGAGCCGTGAGGGAGCCGGCTGCTCCGCTTGAGCTGCGAGGTTTGCCAGCACCATCGCGGCCAAAGCCGCCAAGATTCGAACGGATATTCGAAGCGATATTCGAACAGTCATCTCTTTCCCACCCATGCCCAAGCTGCCATTGTGCAGCTCGTGGACGTGGATTTAGACCAGATGCCAGTTTCTGGCGAGACGGAATTGAAGGGAATCCCGGCGTGACGATCTCGATATACGAGGCCTCGGTCGGCCTCTTCGTACCGTATCTGCGCAACCTGTCCGCGCTGCTGGACAAAGGCGTGGTCTATGCCGAGGCTCGCAAGTTCGATCCGGCTGTGCTGCTCGGCATGCGGATGGCGCCGAACATGTACGATCTGGCGCAGCAGGTTGGTGAAGCCTGCCGCCATGCCACCGTCGCGCCGGCCTTGCTGGCGCAGTGCGAGCCGGTCGCGCTGCCGCCGCTGGAGCACGACATGGCCGGGCTTCAGGCGCGGATCGCAACCTCAATCGAGTTCATTGAGAGCCTGCCGCGCGCCGACATCGATGCGGCGGCGGAGCTTAGGGTCTTCTTCAAGCTGAAGAACGGGACCGAACTGCCCTTTACCGGGCGGACGCTGCTGCTCACCAACAGCATCCCGCAATTCTTCTTTCATGTCACGACTGCCTACGACCTGTTGCGGCACGCGGGCGTCGAGCTGGTGAAGAAGGATTTCCTCGGGCGTAAGTAGTTACGCCTCGCCCTTGCGCTCGTAATCGGCAAGTGAGCTGCGGCCGGAAATCTCGCTGCGCAGGAGTTCGAAGCGCCGGTGCGCCTCGCTCTCGTGTTCGTCGACGAAATGCACGGCGGCCTCGCTGGTCATCGGGCCGCTGACCACAGGAGCGGACTGCTCGCCGATGGTCTCGTGCACATAATATTGGCCGTCGTCGCCGCGATGGACCGTCCATTTCAGGCGGATCGCCACCATCGGCCCGGGACCGACCTTGCTGTAGCCGTCGGCGTCGGTGTGATCGGGCACCAGCGGCTGCTCCTCGACCACCGGATGCTCGTCATGCTCGTCGACGACGTGATGCTCCTCAACAGCCGAGTGCTCACCGACGGCGACTATCTCGGTCTCGCGAATGATCTCGGTTTCACGGACAACAAGGGTCTGCTCGGGGTGCTCGAAAATGCTGGCGATGGTCGCCAGCGCTTGGTCGGTCGGGTCGATCTCTGACAAGGGTCCATCCTCCAGCGCGACGCGGCCGGCAAGTCTGTCCCACTGCCGCCGCTGCCGGATACATTACGCGGGTTCGATTAAGGCTGAGTTGGGGCCCGATCTGCACCAAAATGGGACGCATTTTGGCCTTCCGAAGGCGGTCGGACAGGTCGACCGGCTTCGGATTTGCCTCAGCCGAGCACGTCCTGATTGATGATGTTCTGCCTGATCGGATCGCCGTCCAGCACACTCAGGATGTTGCGCGCGGTCTGCTCGCTCATGCGCTGGACCGCCTCGACGGTCACGCCGGCGACGTGCGGAGCCACGATGACGTTGGGCAGTGCGAACAGCGCATTGCTGACCGGTGGCGGCTCGACCTCGAACACGTCGATACCCGCGCCGGCGAGCTTGCCGGACACCAGCGCGTCGTAGAGTGCGGCCTCCTTGACGATGCCGCCGCGCGCAGTGTTGATCAGATAGGATCTCGGCTTCATCCGACCGATCCGCGCGGTGTCGAACAGGCCGACGGTCTCCGGCGTCTTCGGGCAGTGGATGGTGACGAAATCGGCGAGAGGCAGCGCGGCGTCGAGGTCGGTGACCGGCTCGCATCCGGCCGCTTTGATATCGGCGGCGGGCTTATAGGGATCGTAGACCTGTACCTTCATCTCGAAGGCCAAACAGCGCTTTGCGGTGCGGCTGCCGATGCGGCCGAAGCCAATGATGAGCACGGTCTTGCCGTAGAGATCGAACGGCAGCATGCTGAGCCGCTCGGCCCATTTGCCGTCCTTGACGCAGGCATGCATCTCATTGGCGCGCTTGGCCAGCGTCAGCATCATGAACAGCGCCGCTTCCGCAACCGAAGGCGAGTTGGCGCTGCCCGCGACCATCAGCGGCACCTTGCGGCGGGAGAGCGCGGGCACATCGACAGCGTCGTAGCCGACGCCGATGCGGGTCACGACTTTCATGTCGCGGGCGGCCTCGAGCTCGGTCTCGCCAAAGGCGGTGGCGCCAAGCGCCACGCCGTGGACCGGCGCGTGGCTCTTGAGCAGGGCCTCGAAATCCTTGGCGGAGATCAGGTTCGCAAACTCGACGAGCTCGATATCGTCCCGCTGGGTGAGGAGAGCGCGTGCCCCTTGCGACAAGGTTTGTGTAACGAAAATCTTCTTCTTGTTGGTCGCCATCGCTCCCCGCCTGCTTCGAGCTTCCTAGACCGGCATCACAGCACGACGCCGGTCTCCTCGTTTAGCAGGTGCATATTGTTGAGGTCCATCGCCAAACGCATGGGAGCCCCGTCCTTGGCGCCGGCATTGGGATTGACGCGGCCGCACACCGGCGTGCCGTCGAGGCCGAAATAGACCAGCGTCTCCATCCCCATCGGTTCGGTGACGTCGAGCACGGTGTCGAAGGTCTCCACGCCCGGCTCCAGATGCGGATGCGACTCCGCAAGATGTTCGGGTCGGATGCCGAGCAGCAGTCTGTCGCTGCGCGGCAAAGCGTTGTAGCGTGCGGCGCGGGCCGGCGGCAGCGCGAAGGCGATGCGGTCGGTGAGGCGGATCCGGAGCGTGCCGCCGGCATCCTCCAGACGGCACGGAATGAAGTTCATCGCGGGCGAGCCGATGAAACCTGCGACAAAGCGCGTCGCCGGCTTGTGGTAGAGTTCGTTCGGCGTACCGATCTGCTCGATCCGCCCCTTGTTCATCACCACGACGCGGTCGGCCAGCGTCATCGCCTCGACCTGGTCGTGGGTGACGTAGACGGTCGTGGTGCGCACCTTCTGGTGCACCTTCTTGATCTCGATCCGCATCTGAACGCGGAGCTTGGCGTCCAGATTGGACAACGGCTCGTCGAACAGGAAGACCTTTGGGTTGCGCACGATGGCACGGCCCATGGCGACGCGCTGGCGCTGGCCGCCCGAGAGTTGCTTCGGCTTGCGGTCGATCAGGTCGGTGATGTCGAGCAAGCGGGCGGCTTCCGTCACCCGCGCCTTGATCTCGGCCTTGGGATAGTGCTTCAGCCGCAGCCCGAACGACATGTTCTCGGCGACCGTCATGTGCGGGTAGAGCGCGTAGTTCTGGAACACCATGGCGATGTCGCGGTCCTTCGGCGGCACGTCGTTGACGACGTCGCCGCCGATCATGATGTCGCCGTCGCTGATGTCCTCGAGGCCGGCGATCATGCGCAGCGTCGTCGACTTGCCGCAACCCGACGGCCCGACCAGCACGATGAACTCGTGGTCGGCGATATCAAGATCGATGCCGCGTACCGCTTCGACATCGTCGTAACGCTTGATCACCTTACGCAGGGAAACGTCGGCCATTGCACTTCAACCCCTCGATTTCAACCCTTCGTCGCGCCGGCGGTCAGGCCGGCAATGTAGTAGTCCATCAGGAAGGCGTAGATGATCAGCGGCGGCGCCGCGCCGAGCAGCGCGCCGGTCATGATCTGCCCCCAGTTGAAGACGTCACCCTTGATCAGCGTCGTGGTGATGCCGACCGGCAGCACCAGCTGGTCAACCGACGTCGTGAACACCAGAGGATAGAGGAATTGGGCCCATGACACCGTGAAGGCGAAGATCGTCGCCGCGATCAGCCCGGGCAGTGCCACCGGAATGAAGATCCGCAGCAGGGTCTGGAGCCAGGAGGCGCCGTCGATGATCGCGGCCTCATCCAGTTCTTTCGGAATCGAGGCGAAATAGCCGATCATGATCCAGGTGCAGAACGGCACGGTCAGCGTCGGATAGATGAATACCAGCACATACCAGCGATTCAGCAGCGTAATGCCGGTCAGGTCCTGGATGACTCCGAGCATCTTGAACAGCGGAATGAACAACAGGCTGTCCGGGATCAGATAGGTGAGGAAGACGCCGGTAGCCAGCGTTGCCGAACCCCAGAACTTCATTCGTGCCAGCGCAAACGCAGCGGGAATGCTGATCAGCATGGTCACGATCACGACCACGATCGAGATGATCGACGAGTTCCAGAAAAAGCGCAAAAACTGGTTCGAGGTCAGCAGCTCGACATAGTTCGACAGGGTGGGATGAAACACCCACCATGGATTGGTCGCCGCCGAAATCTCCGCGCTGCTCTTGAGCGAGGTGATCAGCATGTAAACTGGCGGCGTCAGGAAGAAGATCGCAAACAGCACCAGGAAGAAATAGGACCAGCGCAGGGCCCAGGCGCGATCCCGGCTCATGCTGCCGTATTTGACCTTGCGGCTCGGTCCGGCTTTGTCGATTGCCATCGTGCTCATCAGGCTTCATTCCCGCGTTTGGAGACGTCGCGCAGGATGAAGATCGCCGCGACCGCGAGGATCGGCACCATGAACAGCGAGACGCAGGCGCCGAGCGGAATGTCGCTGCTCTGGATGCCGACCTGGAATGCCCAGGTGGCGAACAGATGCGTCGTGTCCAGCGGTCCGCCCGAGGTCAGGATGCGCACGATATCGAAATTGGCGAAGGTGACGATCAGCGAGAACAGCGTGGTGATGGCGATGATGTTGCGCATCATCGGCAGCGTGACGTACCAGATCTTCTGCCACCAATTGGCGCCGTCGATCGCTGCCGCCTCATAGAGCTGGTCGGGAACCGATTTGAGCGCGGCCAGATACATGATCAGGAAGAACGGCGCGCCGTACCAGACGTTGACGAGGATGACGGAGAAGCGGGCCCAGAAAGTCTCGCCAAGCCAGGGGATCGGGCCGACGCCAAAGTAGGAGAGGGTGTAGTTGAAGGCGCTGTAAGAGGGGTCGAACAGCCAGAGCCAGGCCAGCGTGCTCATCGCCGGCGGAATAACCCAGGGCACCAGCAGCATGCCGCGCCATTTGCGCTGCTTCTTGCCGGGAATGTTGTGGACGAAATGGGCGACGATGAAGCCGATCAGTGCCTTGAAGATCACGGCGGTGATCGCGAAGATGCAGGACTGCTTCACCACCATCCAAAACGTCTCGCGCTTGAACAGGAAGGTGAAGTTGCCGAGGCCCACGAACTTCGTCATCGCCTTGTTCAGCGTCGCCAGATAGAGCGAAAAGAAGGCGGGATAGAGCACGAGTAGCGCGATCAGGAGGATCAGCGGCAGCGTCAGGAGGAATGCAACCGTCGATTTGCGCCCGAGCGTATTGCGCAGGCTCGATCCCTTCCGCGCGCCTGTCGCACGAGCGATGCGACCTTGCTCAACGACGACATCGGCCATATCAGGTTCCTTGGATCAGCTTCCTTGTGAACAAACGGTCGAACGGCGAAGCCGGTCGTGGGATCGGCTTCGCTCTCATGCGGGCAGCAATGTCGGCGGCACGGATAGCTTGCGCAGGGTCGCGCAAGCTATCCGCATTGGCCGTCTAGCTCCGCATGAAGCCTTCGCACTCGCCCTCAGCCCAGGCGAGCGACTGCTCCAGCGTTTCGCCGCGGGCAAAGCGCAACGCCATCTTGGTCAACGTCGCCTGGAAGTAGATCTGCTGCGCGATTTTCGGCGGCGCCGGTGAGGCCGCGATCGAGAGCGTCTGTTGCTGGTAGGGGTCCGGATAGTGAAACAGCGTCCCCTTCGGCGGACCTTCCTCGGCCCAGGTCTTGAGCTTCGTCAGGTTCGCATAGGCCGGCAGGTCATAGCCGCCGCTCACCGCGACGAATTTCTCGATCGCCGCGGGCGAGGACAGGTGAACGAGCAGGCTCTTGGCCGCTTCCTTGTTCTTGCCAAAGCTCCAGACGCCCCAGAAGTAAGGCAGGAAGGGTGCAAAACGTCCCTTCGGGCCCGCCGGGAAGCCGTGAGTCCAGCACTGCTCGGCAACCTGGGGCGCATCGCGCTTGGCAACCGCCCAGGCGCTGGGCGGATTCATGATCAGCGCGCCGCGTCCGGAGATCAGCCATTTGTTGTTCGATGCGTCGTCCCAGGACGGCGCGTCCGGGGGCAGGAACGCGATCAGCTTCTTGTAATACTCCATGGCCTGGCGAACCTGGTCTGTCTTGATCGTGATATCGCCCTTGGCGTTGACGAGTTCGGCGCCGAACGACTGGAAGATCGCGCCGGCGGTGTCGACGCTGTCGGTGGTTTCGCCGAGGCCGATGCCGAACGGGAAGCCGCCCTTCTGGCAGGCCTCCGCGGCCTTCAGGAACGTATCCATGGTCCAGTTGTCCGCCTTGGGCGGGCTGCCGGCCGGATACATTTCCTGGACGTCGATGTTGGCAAACTTCTTCATCAGGTCGATGCGCGTGCAGGGGCCTTTGATCTGGCTGCCGGGCGTCGCCGGCACCGCGAGCCATTTGCCGCCCGACTGCGCAAGATATTTGACCGTGCCGTTCACCTCGCCGTTCTGCTTGATGAGCGGCTCCATCACGTCGTTGAGCGGCTCGAGATTCTCGGAATAGGCGTGCGGCCACCAGCTCGGCATCTGAAGAATGTCGTGACCCGATTTGGCCTGTGCTTCGGCCGCCGCGGTCAGCTCAATCTTCTTGTTGTTGCTGGTGATGTAGTCGATCGAAACCTCGACCTTTTCCTTCGCGGCCCATTCGTTGACCAGATCGGTCGAGGCCTGGTTGGCGCCGGGCACCCAATGGTCCCAGAAGCCGATCGAAAGTTTACCGGCAGCGTAAGCGCCCCGGACATACGGCGCCGTGATCAGCGCCGCGGAGGACATTGCAGTGGCAGCTACAAATTGACGTCGTGTCAGCTTTTTGCGTGACATCTCGTTTCCTCGTCTTGGTGTTGTTTATTGTTCTGTCGTTTCCTCTGAATTTCCCAAGTTTGTTCTTTGATTTTATTGTTGGACGTTTCTTGTTGGCCTCGTTGTCTCCAGCGCTAAGTCACGCAGGGGACGCGGCAAATTGGTAGCGCGATCAGATCATGATTGATCGCATCTGTCGAGAAAGCCTGATGCACCGCTCTCTAGAACTAACGTTGTGTATGGGACGCGACAGCGGCTGCGTCGCGGCGTGAGCCGCGGCAGCCCTTATTGCGACGCACACGTCGGGCGAAGCCGCCAATTGCTCCGTGCGCAATTACGCCGCAGTTCCAAATGAGCTTGCATTGCCGCCGAAGGTCTTTCCAACGGGACAGTGATGGTCCGTAGCTAGACCTTGGCTCGGCGAAAACTGTAGAGTTGCAGCCGGCAGGGCGCCTGCCGTTTCCTTAAGAAGGCAAGCAGACCGAGATGGAGACCCAAATGATCAACCCGGCGCCGCCTGTGCGGCTTGGCCTGCGACGATGGCTTGCGCTCGGGTCCGTACTGACACTCCTCGTCGGCGCGACCGCAGTCGCGAATGCACAAGGTTTGGTCAAGGGCGTCCAGGACGGCGCCGCAGCCGGTAACAAGGCGGCCGGTCCTGTCGGAGGCGTCCTCGGCGGCGCCATCGGCGGCGTGGTCGGTGTCTTCACCGGCGTGCTCGGCGTCGGGAACAACAACAGCGGCCAGGCGCCGGCCGCCAAGGACGCCAGCAAGGATTCAGGCAAGGACGCCAAGCAGCCGGGCACTGCCAAGGACAAGGATGCCAAAGGCGCCAAGGAGGCGGCAAAAGGCGCCAAGGGGGCCAAGCCGACCAAGGAAGCCAAGAACGCCCCCCAAGACAGCAAGGACAGCAAGGACAACAAGGACGTCACGGTCCTGACCCAGCCCGGCGCGCCGCAACTGACCGCCGAACAGATCGTCGCCAACAGCGATTCCTATATCGAGCGGATCAAGACCGAGCTGAATCTCACGCCCGATCAGGAGAAGCACTGGTTCGGCTTCTCCAGTGCCATGCATTATCTCGGGCACAATGGCGCTGAGCGACTCAACCTGCGGATGGAGCGGGCCAAGCGCGATCCGCCCGACGACATCATCGAGCAGATGCGCAACGAGGCGCAGTTCCTGATCGACCGCGCTGCCGACCAGCGCAATGTCGCCGATGCGGCCGAGCCGCTGTATTCGAGCCTCGATGACAAGCAGAAGCAGGTGTTCATCCAGGAGATGGTTCGCCTCAGCCATGAGCGCGGGCTGGATTGACCAGACTGGATTGATCGAGCCTGAATCGGATTGCATGCGTTCGTGGAATTGAAGGCCACGAATTCGTGTATCCTTTTCGCAAATCGGGTATGCTTAGCTTTGCAGCGAGGCTTGCGGGGTTGATATGGCGGACGGACTCTCCGTTTTCCTGGTCGAAGACGAGGCGTTGATCCGGATGATGATGGCTGACATGGTGGAAGAGCTTGGCCACCATGTCGTCGCAGAAGCAGACAATGTCCGCGATGCGAGCGCCTTTGCGATGACCGCGCAGTACGATTTCGCGATCCTCGACATCAATCTGATGGGTGTTTATGTCGATCCGGTCGCCGATCTGATCGAGCGGCGCGGGAAGCCGTTTCTGTTTGCCACCGGCTACGGGCCGGAATTGCTGCCGTCCTTGCTCCGGCGCCGACCCATTCTCCGCAAGCCGATTGCGCTCGATCAGCTCAAGAGCATCATCGACTCGCTGTTTCCGGACATGCCTGCCAAAGTCCCGCACTGACTCTGTCGACGGTGCAGGCATCGGGCACGAAAATGGCCGCCCGGAAGGGGCGGCCATGTCGCGACGGACGATCCGTCAGGGATTCACATCAGGCCGGCGCTGAGGTCGACGCCCTGGGCCATCAGGCTGAAGGAGGCAATGAGGCCCAGGCAGCAGAAGATGGCAATCGCTTTAAAAGAATAATCGTTCGACCGGGTCTGGATGGCAGCCGGCATTTCGGCGAGCGAAATCATGCTCATGGTCATTCCCCCTCTGTTTGATCCTGAATTGCATCAGGTGAGGGAACTTCTAGAGCAGAAAGTTTGATACAGGATTGCCAGGGATCCTTAACGGAATCGCAATCGATCGCGGACTCCTCGCAGCAGGCAGCAGGCCTTGCAAGCCCTAGTTGCGGCCGCCCCGCAGCACCGTCGCGATGGTGTGGGCCGTCATCGCCGCGCGGTCCGAGGCGCGCTGTGCAGCCAGGCGGTCCCGCGCTTTTTCCTCGATCAGCAGCTCGATCAGCGCCATCCGCTTGGTTTCATCGTCTGCCTCGGTCAGCAGCCGGTGATAGCGGTGATAGTCGAATCCAACATCCTGCTTACGCATGTCACGCCCCCGGCACGTTACGCCACACACGCCAGGATTGTTTCCTATCGGACGCCTGAGGGCAAGCACGATCAGCGTGGAACCGCGAATTGGCTGCATTCAGCTGTGAAGCGCTGGAGAGCGCCGATGCGAGGCGGCCGCCCTCAATCGAGATTGTGGTCGGCGAACATCTTCAGGCCGACGAAGCTTGCATCAGGCTTCATGACGAGGCGCGTCGGGATGTTGCGCAAGTAATCCTGGAAGCGCCCCTTGGCCTCGAAACGCGCGCGGAACGCTGAAGCCGAAAGGAATCCCGGAAAGCGCGGCACGATTCCACCGGCAATGTAGACGCCGCCCCTGGAGCCGAAGGTCACCGCGAGATTGCCGGCGACGGAGCCGAGGATGGCGCAAAACATCTCCAGCGTCGCGCGGCTGAGCTCGCAAGAACCGTCCAGCGCGGCCTTGGTGATGCCAGCTGCGTCGCGTTGCGGCACCTGGGCTTCGTCGACCTCGGCTATCGCCTCGTAGAGGGATTGCAGCCCAGAACCGGACAGGGCGCCGCGCTCGATCGAGACATGGCCGAAGCGCCGGCGCATCGCGGCGATCACCCGTTCTTCGCGCTCGTTCTCCGCCGGCAAGGTGGCATGCCCAGCCTCGGTGACGACAGCGAGCCGGGAGCCGTGGCGCTCGACCAGGCAGGAGACGCCAAAACCGGTCCCGGGCCCGACCACCAGCAGTGGCTCTCCAGGCATGCCGTCCTGCCCGCCGAGCGGAATCAGGTCGGCCGGCTGCAGGGCGGGCAGGGACCAGGCCACCACCTCGAAATCGTTGAGCACATGGACGCTGTCGAAGCCGAGCGCCGGCTGGAGCTCGTTGCCGTCGATCACCCAGGGACTGTTGGTCATGACGCAGCGATTATTGGTGACGGGGCCGGCGACGGCGAGGACGGCCCTGACAGGCTTCTCGCTGTCGGCCCGCCGCAGCACGTCGGTGATGGCCTCGCGGACCGTTGGATGGTCGGCGACCTTCACATAGTCGATCGGTCCGATCTGCTCGCCATTGCTCAGCGCGAAGCGCGCATTGGTGCCGCCGATATCGGCGAGAAGAATGTTTCCTGTCTTGCCGATACTCATGGCCTTGTGGCTGCCGTGGCCTTTGGCCACAGGAACCCATCTCCTCTGCTTCGTTGCTCCGATCCGTATTGCGGCGGATATCAGAGATTCCGCGGTCAGGTACAGCTAGTCAACACGGTCGTCCGCAAAGCGTTGCATTCAAGGCGGTGGTTGCGAAGCCGCCCGGGAAGGTCGACATTGGCGAGAGCGGCCGGCGCCCGATGCGCCGGGCGGATGGCATTAGACTTGCGATTGGGACCCTCTCGATGAAGATATCCGACCGCGACGTGCTGCTGGTGATCGATGTGCAGAACGATTTTTGCACCGGAGGGGCGCTCGCCGTTCCCGACGGTGAGAAGGTCGTGCCCGCCATCAACCGGATCGCCCAAAAATTCGCCAATGTGGTGCTGACGCAGGACTGGCATCCGGGCGACCACGTCTCCTTCGCGGCGAACCATCCGGGCAAGCAGCCGTTTCAGACCATCGAGCTCGACTATGGCACCCAGGTGCTGTGGCCGACCCATTGCGTCCAGGGCACGGCTGGCGCCGAATTTCATCGGGATCTGGACCTGACGCGGGCAAGCCTGGTGGTGCGCAAGGGCTTTCGCCGCGGGATCGATTCCTATTCGGCGCTGTTTGAGAACGACAAGAAGACGCCGACCGGCCTCCTTGGCTATTTGCGAGAGCGCGAGCTGAAGACCGTCTTCGTGGCTGGCCTCGCGCTCGATTTTTGCGTCCGCTTTTCCGCGGAGGATGCCCGCAAGGCTGGCTTCGAAGTTGTGGTGATTGAGGACGCTTGCCGCGGCATCGACCTCAACGGCTCGGTCGCAGCGACCCATCGCAGCTTTAAGGAAGTCGGCATTTCCACCATCAGCTTGGAGCCGTTCCTGTGAGGATCATCAGGTAATGGCGGCGGAGAAGAGCGGAGAGCGGCCCGGCGAGGCGGGGCGTGGCCCCGATGACCCCATGCTGTGGCCGTTTGCGGCGGCAAAGCTCGCGATGGACGCCTGCTTCTGGTGGCTGGAGCGCCGTCCGGCCGAGCAGAGCGAGAGCGAGCTGCCCTGGACCACATCAGGCACCGTGGCGCTGGAGCTTGCCACCATGCGGCTGCGCGATTGCGCGCGGACGCAATCGGGCCAGCCGGCGCTGGTGTGTGCGCCCTATGCGCTGCACCGGGCCCTGATTGCCGATTTCGCATCCGGTCACAGCGTGGTGCAGTCGCTGCAACAGGGCGGTATCGATCGGGTCTATCTCACCGACTGGCGCTCGGCCACGCCTGAGATGCGCCACCTCTCGATCGATAGCTATCTGTCCGATCTCAACGTCGCCGTCGACGAGATCGGCGCGCCGGTCGATCTGGTCGGCCTGTGCCAGGGCGGCTGGCTGTCGCTGCTCTACGCAGCGCGTTTCCCGGCCAAGGTGCGGCGGCTGGTGTTGGTTGGTGCGCCGGTCGACCTCTCGGTCGAGTCCAGGCTGGCGCAGCTTGCCCGCAATGCACCCGAGATGGTCTACGATCAGCTCGTCGCCCGCGGTGGCGGTAATGTCAGTGGCGAGGAGATGCTCCATGTCTGGTCGAAGGCGCCCGGCCCCGACGACGTCGCAGCGGCGTTGCAGCGAGACCTCTCGGACGAGGAGGGGGCGGCCCTGCTGGCGCGCTTCGATCGCTGGAACAGCGAAACGCTCAATCTGCCCGGCGTCTATTATCTTCAGATCGTGAATTGGATCTTTCGCGAGAACCGGATCGCATCAGGCCAGTTCATGGCGCTCGGCCGCGCGATCGATCTGAGGGATGTCAGGGCACCGGTGTTCCTTCTGGCCGGGCTTGACGACGACGTCGTACCGGTCGCGCAGGCATTTGCCACAGCGAAGCTCCTCGGCACGCCGCCGGCTTTCATTGCAGCACGCTCCGAGCCGAGCGACCATCTCGGCCTGTTCATGGGGGCGCGGACCCATGCCCATGCCTGGCCCCGCATCGCCGAATGGCTGCGCAACGACCTCGCCGGCCTGCTGGCGCGCAGCGCCTGACATCAGGCGTGGCTTGCAGATCCGTTATGCATGATGGCCGATGGCCTGCACGGGGCCGGGTCGATGGGCTACATAGACTCCAGCGTCGGCCGAGGCTGGCTTCTGGCAAGATTTAAGGGTCCTTTGCGCGATGAGCTTCCACTCGATCTACGCCCATGGCTTTGCGCGCGTTGCAGCCTGCGTCACCACCTCCCATGTGGCCGATCCCGCGGCCAACGCGGAGGCGGTGATCGCGGCGGCGAAGACCTGCGACGCGCGGTCGGTCGCGGTCGCGGTGTTTTCCGAGCTGTGCCTGTCCGGCTACGCCATCGAGGACCTCGTCCAACAGGATCCGCTGCTCGATGCGGTCGAGCGCGGGCTGGCCTCGATCGTCGAGGCCTCTGCAGGCCTGATGACCGTGCTGGTCGTCGGCGCCCCGCTGCGCTTCGGCGTCAGCATCTATAATTGCGCCGTCGTCATCCACCGCGGCAGCATTCTCGGCGTCGTGCCCAAGAGCTATCTGCCGACCTATCGCGAATTCTACGAGGGCCGCCATTTCGCTTCGGGCGCCGGCGTCACCGGCGAGGCGATCGCCATCGGCAAGCTCCGGGCGCCATTCGGCACCGACCTGCTGTTCGCGGCCGAGGATGTCCCTGGCCTCACCATCGGCGTCGAGATCTGCGAGGACATGTGGATTCCGGTGACGCCGGCCTCCGAGCTGGCGCTGGCCGGCGCCAGCGTGTTGATCAACCTCTCCGGCAGCCCGATCACGATCGGGCGGGCACGCTCGCGTGCGCTGCTCTGCCAGTCGACCTCGGCGCGCTGCCTTGCGGCCTATGTTTATTCCGCTGCAGGCGCCGGGGAATCCACCACGGATCTCGCCTGGGACGGCCAGACCTCGATCTATGAGAACGGCGTGCTGCTGGCCGAGGGCGAGCGCTTCAGGCAAGACGGCCAGATCACGATGGCCGACGTCGACCTCGACCTGCTCAGGCAGGAGCGCGCCTTGATGGGCACGTTCGACGACAATCGCCGCCAGCGCGAGGCGCTATTCCGGAAAGTGACATTTGCCCTGAAGCCGCCGTCTGCGGATATCGGCTTCCTGCGCAAGGTCGAGCGTTTCCCGTTCGTGCCGAACGATGAGCATTTGCTCGAGCAGGATTGCTACGAGGCCTACAACATCCAGGTCGCGGGCCTTGTGCAGCGCATGCGCGCCACCGGCATCAAGCGTGTCGTGATCGGCGTCTCCGGCGGCCTCGATTCCACCCATGCGCTGATCGTCGCCGCCAATGCCATCGACCTGCTCGGCCTGCCGCGCGAGAATATCCTCGCCTACACCATGCCGGGCTTCGCGACAGGCAGCGAGAGCAAGACCAACGCGCTGGCACTGATGAAGGCGTTGCAGACCACCTGGCAGGAACTCGACATCCGCACCACGGCGACGCAGATGCTGAAGGATATCGGCCATCCCTTCGGCAAAGGCGAGAAGGTCTACGACGTCACCTTCGAGAACGTGCAGGCGGGTCTGCGCACAGACTATCTGTTCCGCCTTGCCAACCATCATGGCGGCATCGTCATCGGCACAGGCGATCTCTCCGAGCTCGCGCTCGGCTGGTGCACCTATGGCGTCGGCGACCAGATGGCGCATTACAATGTCAACGCCGGTGTGCCGAAGACGCTGATCCAGCATCTGATCCGCTGGGTGATTACATCGAAGCAGTTCAGCGCCGACGTGAATGCAACCCTGGCCTCGATCCTCGCGGCCGAAATCTCGCCGGAGCTGGTTCCAGTGAAACCGGGTGAGAAGCCGCAAAGCACAGAGGCTTCCGTCGGGCCCTACGAATTGCAGGATTTCAACCTGTTCTACACGCTACGCTTCGGCATGCGGCCGTCCAAGATCGCCTTCATGGCACTCCAGGCGTGGAAGGATGTCGCCGCGGGCGAATGGCCCCCGGCATTCCCGGCCGACAAGCGCAGAGCCTATGACCTTGCGGAGATCCGCCGCTGGCTCGAGGTGTTCCTGCGCCGCTTCTTCGCCTTCAGCCAGTTCAAGCGCTCGGCGATGCCAAACGGGCCAAAAGTTTCAGCCGGCGGCTCGCTCTCGCCGCGCGGCGACTGGCGTGCACCGTCGGATTCGAGCGCGGCGGCATGGCTTGAGGATCTCGAGCGGAACGTGCCCAACCCCTCGACCTCAGTGCCGACCGAAACTCAATAGCGACGTTCCCGCTCAGGAACATTCGTACCGACAGAGCGTTCGCGTCTGTCATTGCGATTTGTCCAGGAGAGGGACCATGCGTAAGCACTTGATGTTATCGACCGCGGCGATTGGACTTATGCTCGCATCCGGCGTTGCCTATGCTCAGGCGCCCGAGCGCAAGGACGAGCAGAAACGGACCGAGGAACCGGCCAAGAGCGCTGCGCCGCAGCGCGGTGGCGCCGGCCAGGAACGCGCCCAAGAACGCGCCCAGGAACGCGTGCAGGGTGGGCAGGAGAAGCTTCAAGGCGCCGCCCGCGAGGAGAAAGGCGGCGCTGCCAAGCACGAGGCGAGCGAGGACAAGCGTCAGCCGGCCACCGCTGCCGAGCACAACGCGCCGAATGCCAGGGAGCAGGCGCAAGAATCCCGCGAGCCATCGAAGGATCGCAACCGTGAGGCCGAGAGCGCGAAATCGGGACACGACGCCGACAAGAACCGCGCCGAGACCAAGTCGGACAAGTCTGCGCCGCAGAAATCAACCGCCGAGACCGAGAAATCCAAGAGCGGTCCCGCTGCTCAGCAGAACGAGCGCACGGGAGCCGCGGCCAACCAGGGCGAGCGTAACCAGACCCAACCTCCGCGCAACGCCGCGGAGCAGAGCCCTGCGCAACAAGGCAATCGGCCGGCCAGCGCAACCGAGACGAGCCGGACGCCGCCAACCAACAATGCACAGAGCGCACCGGCCGCCACCGGGACGCAAACCAATCAAGCCAATCAAACCAGCCAGACCAACACGCAGGTCAGCCAGCAGACCCGGGTGAACTCCGAAAAGCAGGTGCAAATCTCGGAACGACTGAGCCGCGAGCGCCTGGCGGAGCCGGAGCGCAACCTGAACATTTCGATCCGCGCCGGCGAGACAATTCCCCCGCACGTGCATCTGTACAGGCTGCCGCCCGAGATCGTCTCGATCGAGCCGGAATATCGCGACTATGAGTATTTCGCGACGGATGATGACGTCGTCATCGTGGATCCGCGGACGCATCGCATCGTCAGCCAGGTGCCTCGCGATCCGTCGCGAGCCCGCGCGGAGATGAGCGGCAGTGCATCAACCAGCATGGCCGCGACCGGCGGCAGCAACGCAAGCAGCAGCGTCAATTGCCGGATCATGCGGCGTGATGCCTCGGGCAACGTGGCCGAAGTCGAACCGTCAACGGTGGGCTCGAGTGCGCGGACCGATTCACTGAGCGTGACGGTTCAGATGCCCGGCGGCGGCTCATCCGCCCCGATTCCGCTCGGCGCCGCCGCTGGCGATATCGTGGTCGCAACGCAGGGGCAGGGCGATTGCACGGTGACCATCGAGCCGCAAACCCGCTGAGCGCGGGACGCTCAACGATTTCGCGCCGCGCGGCTCATAAAGCCGGGGGCGCGAAATTGCGTTCGAAGTAAAAAGCTTCGAGGTCCGGAGTGCCTAGGAGTCCGGACCTCGTCACCTTGCCCCAGCCTTCAATCCCCCGCCCCATGTGGTCCCCCAACCCCATAGTGCGCGATCAGAGGATGATGCCCTTGGAAGTGGCCGCCGATCGATGAGCGTGATGTACGCGAGGTCCCGATAGGATTCCATTCCGGAGCACTACGGACGAGAATACCGTTGCGCTCTTGGCTCATCATGTGCAGCCGCATCGTGCGTTTGGCGCGAACCGAGGTTGAGGTGTGTAAGGCCGCTCATCACGGCGCTCGCGACGTTCGCCTCCAAGCTCGCGGCGGGAGCAGGGGAGCTCTGTCCGATCCAAGTTCCCGTTGCGCCTGATCACCCCGTGCGCTATCCGGCCGGAAAGGTGCGAGGCGGCTCCATATTTCCCGCCCGCGCCACCCAACCCCGAGGACGGAAACCGCCATGCCAGCCTATCGCTCCCGCACCACCACCCACGGCCGCAACATGGCAGGCGCCCGCGGCCTCTGGCGCGCGACGGGCATGAAGGACGGCGATTTCGGCAAGCCGATCATCGCGGTCGTCAACTCCTTCACCCAGTTCGTGCCCGGCCACGTCCACCTGAAGGACCTCGGCCAGCTGGTTGCCCGCGAGATCGAGCAGGCCGGCGGCGTTGCCAAGGAGTTCAACACCATCGCGGTCGACGACGGCATCGCCATGGGCCATGACGGCATGCTCTATAGCCTGCCGTCGCGCGAGCTGATCGCCGACAGCGTCGAGTATATGGCCAACGCCCATTGCGCCGACGGCCTCGTCTGCATCTCCAATTGCGACAAGATCACGCCCGGCATGCTGATGGCCGCGCTGCGCCTCAACATCCCAGCCGTGTTCGTCTCGGGCGGCCCGATGGAGGCCGGCAAGGTCAAGCTCCAGGGCAAGACCAAGGCGGTCGATCTCATCGACGCCATGGTGGCTGCGGCCGATTCCAAGGTCAGCGACGACGACGTCAAGGTGATCGAGCGCTCGGCCTGCCCGACCTGCGGCTCCTGCTCGGGCATGTTCACCGCCAACTCCATGAACTGCCTGACCGAGGCGCTCGGCCTCGCGCTGCCCGGCAACGGCACGGTTGTCGCCACCCATGCCGACCGCAAGCGCCTCTTTGTCGAGGCCGGACACACCATCGTCGACCTCGTCCGCCGCTATTACGAGCAGGACGATGCCTCCGTGCTCCCGCGCAACATCGCCAACTTCAAGGCGTTCGAGAACGCGATGACGCTCGACATCGCGATGGGCGGCTCGACCAATACCGTGCTGCATCTCCTTGCCGCCGCCCATGAAGGGCAGGTCGAATTCACCATGCAGGACATCGACCGCCTGTCGCGCCGCGTGCCCGTGCTCTGCAAGGTCGCGCCATCGGTCGCCGACGTCCATGTCGAGGACGTGCATCGCGCCGGCGGCATTTTGGGCATTCTCGGGGAGCTCGACCGTGCCGGACTGATCGACACGTCAGTGTCGACCGTGCATGCGCCGACCATGAACGAGGCGCTGGAGCGCTGGGACATCAAGCGCTCCAAGAGCGAGGCTGTGCGCACCTTCTATCGCGCCTCGCCCGGCGGCATCCCCACACAGGTCGCCTTCAGCCAGGATCGCCGCTACGACGAGCTCGATGCCGATCGCGAGAAGGGCGTCGTCCGCGACATCGAGCACGCCTTCAGCAAGGACGGAGGCCTCGCGGTGCTCTACGGCAACCTCGCCCAGGACGGCTGCATCGTGAAGACCGCAGGCGTCGATTCTTCGATCCTGAAATTCTCCGGCCCCGCACGTGTGTTCGAGAGCCAGGACGCGGCCGTTGAAGGCATTCTGGGCGGCAAGGTCGTCGCCGGCGAGGTCGTGGTCATCATCTATGAAGGCCCGCGCGGCGGCCCCGGCATGCAGGAAATGCTGTATCCGACCAGCTATCTGAAATCGATGGGCCTCGGCAAAGCCTGCGCACTCGTCACCGACGGCCGCTTCTCCGGCGGCTCCTCGGGTCTGTCGATCGGCCATCTGTCGCCGGAAGCGGCCGAAGGCGGCAACATCGCTCTGGTGCGCACTGGCGATCGCATCGCCATCGACATCCCGAACCGCAGCATCAATCTCGAGATCTCCGACGAGGAGCTCGCGAGCCGCCGTGCGGCGGAGGAGGCGAAGGGCGATGCCGCCTGGCAGCCCGCGGCGCGCAAGCGCAGCGTCTCGACCGCGCTGCAGGCCTACGCTGCGCTGACCACCAGCGCTGCGCGCGGCGCCGTGCGTGAGGTCAAGCGTCGCACGAAGTAAGCACGTTCTGCATCGGCGTGAGCGTGACTCTCGCGCTCGCGCATGGTCAACAAGTTCTGAACGGTCGGCGAAAGCCGGCCGTTCGCATTAAGGATGCCCCGACGAACTTCGGCAGAGATGCGTTTTGCGGCTTATAGTGCGGCCACCTTCGCACATCCATTTCAGGCAATTGGGGCACCACCATAATGTCTCGTACTCTTGCTGTTGTTTTCGGAACAGTCGTCGCCGCGATTGCGATGACGAGCGCAGCTTCTGCCGGCTGCTATAATTGCTACGCGCCGCCGCAGCCGTGCACGACGTGCTATCAGCAGCAATACGTCGCCCCGCAATACCGCACCGTCGACGAAACCGTGATGGTGTCACCCGGCGCCGTCGTCGCGCATCGCACGCCGGCGCAGTATCGCACCGTGATGGTCCCGCAGACCGTGATGGTGGCGCCGCCCGGTGTTCAGTACGAGCAGATCCCGCCGCAATACGCGACGCGCCAGCGCGTCGAGATGGTCTCGCCGGGTTATTCCTATTACGCGCCGGTGCAGATGGGCTGCGCGTCCTGCGGCTACTGAGCTGAGGCGGGCAACACCAAACTCAGCAACAGACTTCGCGCGGCGTCCTTTAGGGGCGCCGCGTTTTCCTTTGCGGCAAGCCGAACGAGGCCCGGACATGGAGACGAATCCGACCGGGCCTCGCGACCAGCGACGCCCTGGGTGGCATCGCCAATGGCGGGGATGGCTGAGGGGAAGCGCTATTGAGTCTCCCCAAGTGTTGCCAGGCTAGAAGATCAGCCTGACGCGCGCCTGACAGCTCGGATTTGGTGGGCCGGCTCGATGCGGACAGCCCTAACTTCGCGTTGCCTTGCGCGGCCGACTACGTTAAGCGACAGCCAGACTTGACAGCCAGTCTTGGAAGGGTGGCCGAGTGGTTTAAGGCACCGGTCTTGAAAACCGGCGTGCCCGCAAGGGTACCGTGGGTTCGAATCCCACCCCTTCCGCCAGTAAGTGCTTGATATAAAAAAAGTATTTTTGAAATTTGTTTTCCATCGCCTTCTGAACAATGAGCGAACTGTACCCAACGACCGTAAGGGGCAAGAAAGCCCTTCGCCAAGGTGTTTAGCGTCGGCGCGATTGACGCGTCGGCCTGCTTCGATTGCTTCCGCTTCGAATAGTTTCTCAACAAGACCGCCGGATCATCACCGATGCGCTCGCTCTGCTACTCGATGCACCGGAATGTTGCCATCGAGCAGAGCGGTCGAGTGAATGCCGCGGAAGCCTTGAAAGCGAATGCCGCCGAAACCGATGAGCTCGGCGCGCCTGGCAAATTCCTTCGATAAGTTGCGCGGGTTGCGCGGCTTCGAAAGGTCGAGCGGCTCGCCGGGATCGGGCAGGGCAGGAAAAATGAGGGCGTTGGCCGGCAACCTGACCAGACCGAGATCGACGTCGGCGCTGTCGGGGATCCCCGCCAATAGGCGCTGATACTTGGCGTTCAGAGACTCCCGCCGGCTCACAGGGTCGGCGGCTTCTTTTGTGCTAGTCGTCTCGACAACGGATGCCGAAATTGTCGCAAGTGAGCGCGAACGTCTCTTTCGCATTCGCGTCTTCAAAGCAAAAGCGTGTACCGGCGTCGCCGCGATCGGTCCACCAGTTAATCTGTTTTCCCTTTGCGATGCGCGAAGCTTCTCCGCGGAGCAGGTCCAATTGTCTTCCAGCAGCATGTACGATCAAGCAATGTTCGTTGGGCATTGGATCTCCGAAAGCGGAATTCGCAGAATACGAAGGCCGCAGCTGGGGGCAGCTGCGGCCCGCGCATTGGTCAAAACTTCCGGGTGAAAAATTTAAGTGAAGTATCAGCCAGCCCCGGTTTACCGAATCTTCCCGGCACCACTAGTTCCCGCCACAACAAATGTGAGTCGCGGGATTTATTTCAGACGAACGGTCCCGAGCATCTCGGGGGCTGGAGACGAGACGCTCCGAGACCGCCCGACGCACCAAACTCAACCCGGCACGCCGGTTCATATCCTTCTGCTCGGAATTCAATCCCTCAGTCCAAAAAGATACAGTGTTCTAAATTTAATCGGCCGTTTGGGTGTGGCGTTCTCTAGGGCGATAGATGGTCCTAGGCCCGCCGGTTCGCTGGCGGGCCCCAGCGATCGATCACGCCGCGCATAATTCGGGCGAACATTCTGGCCCAATCGAATGCTTGTTCGCGGGGCACTTGCCCCGGACGTAGCCGTCGCGACTGTAGGTCGTCGAAGTAGAAACAACGACTTCGGCGCCCATCAGCGAAGCGCACCTTGAAGCTTCCGGTGCCGGGCACGGTTTCGTGCTTGATGAGACGGACATCCCGCCATCGAAGCCCGACACCCGCGAGAGTCGAATTATCGATTATTAGTGGTATCTCGGAACGATTGCGAGCTACTGCGCGTCGTGGGTGAGGAAAGCGTTCTCTTGTTGCTCGGAACGGGGGCCATCACCTGTCTGCTGACCGCGTTCTGGGGCTTGCACAAACAAGTATAAGCTGTCCGAGAATCGTTTTATCTTCACCTTAGCCAAACCTCACGGGGGAAGCGGGGAATGGTTAGGCCCGGCGCGCGTTCACCGGACAAGAACCGCGCCGGGCCACGAGCGTTTGATTGTCAGAAATACCGCCGGCCTGCCGTCATCGTCGACCGCATCCCCCGCCAGCAGAGCATGGCCGATAGCGAGATCCCGTCCAGATCCACAGGGCTGAACGAAGGCAATGAGCGCGGCCGACAACCCGATCACGAAAAGGCCGAGCGCAAGCGCCGCCCATACGCGTATATTGGCCCGCAGCAGTGCTGCGACGACCGTGCCGAGGATCCCGAGAAGGACGATTATCGACGTCCTCCTCGGACCCAAGTTTGGCGACACGCGATGGACTGACTGGACTGTCGCCCTGCCAAAACGCGAGGAAATCCGGACTAGTTGGACGTGCCAACACAGGGCGACACTGCGCCGCCCGAACTTGAAAACCGGCGTGCCCGCAAGGGTACCGTGGGTTCGAATCCCACCTTCCGCCATCAGGTTCAATTTCAGCGTCAATAATTCTGTCTAATTGGCTGAATTAACTGGAGTTTGATCCGATCTAGGTCAACTTCAATTCCAGGTGGATGGCATCGGGATCCCAGCCCTTTGCGCGCACGAATCCAAATCTATCGAAGAGGCGGAGCATGGCTGCATTCTCGGGGAGCACCTCTGCCGTCAGTTCGCCCAGCCTGGCGTCGCGCGCCAGCGCGATCAGGTGACGCAGGAGCAGGCCACCGATGCCGCGCCCCTGCCAGGCGTCGATCACCATGAAGGCCATTTCGGCGCGGCCTGGCTCTGCGACGATGTAGCGACCGCCGCCGACGATGCCCGCATCGTCCACGCAAGCGACCAGCGCGACATGGTGCTCGAAATCGATCTCCATGAAGAAGTCGCGCTCCCTGTCCGAAAAATGCTGCTTCGGGACGAAGAACCGACGCCGCCGCGACTGCGCGCTGGTCTGTCCCAGCGCCGCGAGCATCTCGACCTCGTCCTCAGGATGGAGCGCCCGAATTTCGACGGACGTGCCGTCGCGCAACGTGTCCCGGCGCGTGTAGCTCGCGGCATCGATCATCGGTGTCTCGCTGCGTTCGTGAGGCGGAGACGACGACCGTCGTCCGCATCCGGCGATCAGGCTGGTGACTGCGGCGGAACTGCTTGATCTGGATCAAGCCGGCTGCACGAGCGGAGCCGCTACGCTGAGCAGGCTCCTGAGCACACAGGCACCGCGCTTGAAGACAATTCGACAAGTTCTGACGACCGACGGCGTCATCCAGCTCGTGATCCGGCTCGGATTGCTCGGACTGCTGGTGGCGTGGACCTTCCTGATCATCAAGCCGTTCGTGCCAATCCTGACGTGGAGCGCGGTGCTGGCGGTGGCGTTCTATCCGGCCTTCAGCTGGCTCGCCAAAATCCTCGGCGGCAGCCCGCGTATCGCGGCGGCCATTCTCACCGTGATCATGCTCGGTATCGTCATCGGCCCCGCGGCGTGGCTGGGCTTGAGTGCCGTCGACGGGATCAGGGACATCGCAAGCCAGATCAGTGCTGGCGAACTCGCGCTGCGGGCCGCACCTGAGCAGATCAAGAGCTGGCCCTTGATCGGCCAGCAGCTCTACGATTTCTGGAATCTGGCCTACACCAATGTCCGTGCGGTGCTGCAGGAGGTGACGCCGTATCTGAAGCCGCTTGCTGGCTTCATGCTGTCCTTCGTCGGCAGCGCCGGCATCGGCACGCTTCAGTTCCTGCTGTCGGTGCTGGTCACCGGGCTCCTCTTTCCCTACGGCCCGCAGCTTGCCGGTGCGATCCGCGGTTTCCTGTTCCGGATCGTGCCGGAACAGAGCGAGCATTTTCTGGAGCTTTCCGGCGCCACCATCCGCGCAGTGTCGCAGGGCGTGATCGGCGTTGCGATCATCCAGGCGTTGCTCGCCGGCATCGGCTTCAAGCTCGCCGCCATTCCGAGCGCGGGCTTGCTCGCTATCCTCGTTCTATTGTTGTCGATCGTGCAGATCGGCGCGGTCATCGTTCTTCTCCCCGTGGTCATCTGGATCTGGATGGACAAGGACATGACTGCAGCACTGCCGCTGACGATATTCTTCGTGGTCGTCGGCCTGCTCGACAACATCCTGAAGCCATTGGTGATGGGGCGCGGGCTGACCACGCCGACGCTCGTGATCCTGATCGGGGTGATCGGCGGAACGCTCGCGCATGGGATCATCGGGCTCTTCATCGGGCCGATCATCCTGGCGGTTGCCTGGGAGCTTGCGGCCGCCTGGATCCGCATCGAGCGGGCCGCGCCGGTGCCGGACGTTGTTGCCGACCGTTGACCCAAATCAACGTCGACGATTGCAGCGCCTCTTCGATGGCTGTTCGGCGCCCTTCAGAGGGCGGTCGATGCCGGAGAGGGGCGTCGGCTGTCCGGGACAGCTTGCGCGATTGAGGTCTGGTCGAACCCTATGCTGTTGCAATTGACGGTCGGCGCGCTGATCAGCGCGGTCAACATCGGCATTCACGCACTTGTTACGCTCGTCGCCGTCGCAATTGCCCGCAGCGCAGGCCTTCGCAAGGTCGAGCGGCCAAGATTGCACCTGATGGGCGTGATGGTTGCGACCGCGGCGGTTCTGAATGTCGCGCATGCGCTGGAAGTCCTGATATGGGCATGGACCTATGCCCTCGTCCGGGCCGTGGCCGCTCCCGAGAGCGACCTCGTCTATTTTGCTTTCGTCAACTACACGACGCTTGGCTATGGCGATATCACGCCGGTGCGTGAATGGCGGCTGATCGGGCCGCTGACCGCGATGAACGGCGTGCTGCTGTTCGGCTGGTCGGCCGCAATCCTGTTCGAGGTCTTGCGCAAGACGCTCGACCACGTCGGACTGATCAAGGACGATGTCGTCAGAGGAAAGGAACACGTGCCGTGAACGCGACCGGCAGCGTCCCGTGCGGGCCTGGCTCGTACAAGCACCTTTGGTGGCGCAAGCGGAGCTGAGGCCAGATGCCCAATTTCGTGACATCCCGCTGGGTTGCCGATTTCTTGTTCGGTTTTGGCGCGCTGTTTGCGATCATCAATCCTTACGGACTGGCCTTCATCTTCCTGGACCGGACGAGAGGCCTCTCTGAGGACGAGCGCGCGGATCTTGCGCTGCGCGTTGCCGGATACGCCTTCGCTGTTTTGTTAGCCTCGCTATTTCTCGGCAGCCAGATTCTGAACTTCTTCGGCGTGACCATACCAGCGCTGCGGATTGCCGGGGGCCTCGTGGTCGCCGCAACCGGCTGGTCGATGCTCAACGCCACGTCCGGTGCGGCCGGCCCCCACGCGGAGGCGACCGCCGATCTTGCAACCATGAAGCGCATGGCGTTCTTTCCGCTGACGATCCCGCTCACGACAGGACCTGGAACGATAGCAACCGCCATCGCCATCGGAATAAGCCGGACCGACAGCCTGGATGCAATGTTTGGATCGTCGATCGTTTCGCTGGCGGTTGCCCTCGCCGTGACCGCGGCAATATACCACGCCTACCGCAAGTCGAGCGCGATGGCGCGCCTGTTCGGAGAGGAGGGCACCAGCGTGGTTACCAAGCTGTCGGCGTTCCTCCTGCTCTGCATCGGTGTGCAGATCATCATCACCGGGACAACGGACGTGGCGCGGACGATCCTGGATGGTGCTTCGCACACCGTCCATGAGCGACTTCCCGTCAGGTCAAGCCGGTAGATCGAGGCTTGCAAGCTGGTGCCGGTCCAGCAGCACGATCTGACGCTGTGTGTTGCCGATAAAGCCGATGATGCCGAGCTCGTGCAAACGCGACAAGGCGCGTGAGACGGTCTCCAGCGTCAAGCCGAGATAGTCGGCGATATCGCGCCTCGACATGGGCAGCGCCATGACACTTGCCGCGGTCAGCCGCCTGTCCATCTCGAGCAGGAACGCCGCAACGCGCTCCAGCGAGGTCTTGCGCCCGAGCAGCAGCATATGATCTTCCGCATGCTGCAGGTTGTTCGTGGTCATGCTGAGCAGGTTCCTGGCGACCATCGCGTCATTTTCGGCGACCAGTTCGAGGCTCTGCCGCTTGACGAGACGTACTGTGGTATCGACGATCGCCTCGGCCGTGAATCTGTGCTCGCTGCCATTCTCCAGCCCAAAGATATCGCCGGTGAGATGAAAGGCGCCGATCTGCCTGCGACCGTCCGACAGCAGCTTGTAGCTCCGCACAGCCCCGGACTTGACCTGATAGACATATTCGGCGGGTTCTTTCTCGCCGTAGACTTCAGCGCCTTTCTTGTAGGAAAATTCGCTCAGGCTGACCAGCGCAGTTGAAGAGCTGGTCATGCCGAGGTCGCGGAGTGAATTGGGGCGCGGGGCGGAATCAGTGGTGATGCGAACGAACATAGGCCAACTCCTCAGCTCTACGCCGAATTGGTCCGTCGGGCAGAAAATCTCGTCGCAGGAGATGCGGCCGCGCTATCCCATTCCCGCTGAAGTTGATTTACGACTAACGCGGTATTCCCAACCATTGTCCCAAGGTACATGGTACCCCTGGACCGAATGGACTTACTTGCGCGGATTGAGAAGTCCTTTGCCGCCTCCGGAAGGGATCTCGTGAGGAAGCACATATTTTGATTTTCGTTCAATTTGCCGAATATCGCTTCGGTCATTCATTCGTCATCGTTGAACTCCGCGATAGGTGAAGAGTGCCCGGCCTGGTCCACGTAGTTGATGACGACGCATCGTTCCGGACGGCGATAGAACGCCGGCTGAAGCTCGCCGGCTATGATGTCGCGACCTATGCATCGGCGCAGGACCTGCTGGACGCCGCGCCAGGTGACGATCAGCCCGGATGCATTCTGCTCGACGTGCGGATACCGGGACTGAGCGGCCCCGAATTACAGAGCCGGCTGGTAGCATCGGGCTCGACGCTGCCCATCATCTTCCTGACCGGACATGCCGATACGGCAACCACGGTGCGGACGATCAAGGCCGGAGCGGAAGACTTCCTGACCAAGCCGGTCTCGTCAGAGTTGCTGCTTGACGCGATCGAACGCGCGCTGGTGCGGCAGGACGCGGTGCGAAGTCAACGTGGCAAGCTGGAGGTATTTCGCGCGCACCTCGCCAGGCTGACCCAGCGTGAACGACAGGTGTTTGATCTCATCGTCCGCGGCAAGATCAACAAGCAGATCGCTTATGAACTGGGGACGACCGAGCGGACCGTGAAGGCCCACCGCCACCAGGTGATGGAGAAGATGCAAGTTCATTCGCTTGCAGAGCTTGTTTCGATCGCGGAACGGCTTGGATTGCTCGATACGAAGGGCGATTAGCTCTCTGATCGCGCCGGGATCGTGGTTTGCGGCAACGGGACTGCCCCAAGGGACAATATGAAAGTTCGTGGGGCGGTGCTGCCATGCGAGCGTCGCGCTACAATAGTGCCGGCCCGAGAGGTCGCTCCCTTGCCGTCCCGCGCAACAGTTTTCGTCGTCGATGACGATCCTTCGATGCGGACCAGCCTTAGCAGGCTGCTTCGTGCGCACGGGTTCGTTGCGACGCTGTTCGACTCAGCGAACGCCTTGCTCGATCAGGGCAGGTTCGAGGAGGCGATCTGCATCGTGCTCGACATCAATCTTGACGGAAAGTCCGGCATTGAGCTGCGGCTCCGACTGGCAGGGCAGGGGGTTGTCGCGCCGGTCATCTACATCACCGGCAATGACAGCGCGGCAAATCATGCCGCTGCGATCGCATCAGGCTGCGTTGCATACCTGACAAAGCCGTTCTCGGCGGAAGCGCTGATCGCCTCGGTGATGCGTGCATCGGCCGCCTGATCTGCCAGACCCTTCATTCGTCGACATATTGCTCCAGCGTTTTCGCCGGTGGGCCCTTGTGAACCGAGGCGAAATTCGCGAGCGGCACCGACGTCGTCATTGCCAGCAGGTTTGAATCGACGACCTCGAGCACCAAGGCCTGTCCCACATCCATCTCTTTGATGATCCTCGGCGGTGCAACGTCGGCCGCGATACATGCGTTGGTCAGACACCAGCTATAGGGCACGCGGACGGCCTTGCCACGATCGACGCTTAGAGTCGCCGGCTGCTGAAGATACATGCCGACGGGAACGAAGATTTGTAGTCGGGCCGCCGAGCTGTCTTCGCGCTCGATCAGGTCGATACGCACGGCCATCTGGCCGGTCGGGAACGTTCCAGTGATCGACGTCCGGCACAGGGTCGGCGCACCGCCGGGCTTGAAGCAGAGCTTCTGCCAGTCGCCATAGGTAATATCCTTGGCCTCCCGCTGGCCGCGGGCGGCGAATTCGGCGGCCGTGTCGCTGTCTGCCTTCTTCGGCGCCGAGTTGGCTGAAGACATCACCGCGCCAGCGACCAGGGCCAGAACGGCAGTCAACGGAACGTTGGGCATGGCTGTCTCTATTTCTGCGCGTCGAGGAACTTGGCCACCAGTGGCGTCCAGAGCGGAATCGCGTCCGGCGAGCCGATGAAGAAGTGGCCCTCGTGGCCGAATGGCGGCATCAAATGGTACTCGGCCTTGCCGCCGGCGGCCGTGAACGCATCGCGCATCCGCTTTGACAATTCGGGGCCGAAGAACGTGTCGTTCTCGATGTAGATCCAAAGCATCGGCACGCGCGAGGTGCTGCCGAAATCGGCGGTCGCTTCCACCAGCTTGTCAGGCGCACAGTTGTTGTTGGGCTTGCCACCGACACGGCCGCCGCGGCCGGCGGCGAAGGTGATGATCGCCTTCACCGGCGGCGGGTTCAGGCTCGACAGGGCGATCGCCGCCCAGCCGCCGGCGGATTGCCCGACCACGACGACGTCTTTCGGAATGACGCGTTTCTCGGCCGCCATGTAGTCGATGATCCAGAGGTCGACTTGCGCGACTGCGAGCCCGGCATCGTGGAAGTTTGGGTTGATGCAGTTGCCGATCTTGGAGAAGAACGGGCCGTACAGCGCCCGTTCGGGAACATCGATCGCGGCGGCGCCATAGCCGCTTCCGACCGGCGCCACCACCAGATTGCCGCGCTTGGCGAACCATTTGGCGGCGTCGCGGAATTCGACCAGCGGAAAGAAGCTACGATCGGTCTCATTCAGCGAGACGCCATGGTTCATGATCACCAGCGGGAAGGGACCGTCACCAACCGGTCGGACCAAGTAAGCGAACATTGGCAGCGGCAGCGGCAGAGCCCAGATCTCCTCCTGGATCCGTACGTCGTCCTCGGCATGCCCGCGCACCGCAAGGACGAGAAGGACAAGGACGGCAGTCATGAACCGGCGGAGGATTGCAGCCAGGGGACCCATCATGCCCTCCGTCATCCCGAATACGTGGCGGCGACGACGATCGGACCGAGCACCGTCAGCACGACGTTGCCGACCGCATATGGCACTGCAACGCCAAGCACCGGCGTCTTGCTCTCGGCAACATCGCAGGCACCGGTCACGGCGGCATCCACCGTCATGGCGCCGGCCAGCGCGCCGCACGTCACGACCGGGTTCATCCGCAGCACGTAGTAGGCGACCAGCGTTCCAACCGTCATCGGGACGAGGGTGACGACCACGCCCATGCCGACGAGGAGCAGGCCATGGGCCTGGATCGCCGACCAGGCAGCGAGGCCGTTGCCGAGGCCAATCGCCGCAATGAAACCGCCAAGGCCGATATCACTCAAGGTCTGCTGGGCGGCTGGCGGCATCGCGCCCATGGTCGGCCTGCGCGAACGCAGCCAGCCGCAGACCAGGCCCGCAATCAACGCGCCACCTCCGCCGCCGAGCGTCAGCGCCACGCTGCCAACCTTGAGGCTGGCGAGGCCGGCCAGAAGACCGACGGCAATGCCGGCGGCAAGAAAAGCAATATCTGTGCGATCGCTCGTGTTGAGGGCAGAACCAACCTGCGCCGTCGCCCGCGCGATATTGCCGGTGCTACCGACCAGCGTCATGACGTCGCTGACATAGACGCGCGTATCGGGCCCGAGTGGCACTTCGCGGCCCATCCGCGTTAGGGCGCGCAGGAAGACGCCGCGCGCGCTATCGCCGACGATGTCGACCACCTCGCGGAGCGACCTGCCGTGCAGCTTGCGATTCTCTACGAGCACCTCGACGACGTTGCCAGGCAGGTTGCGCAACAATTCGTCGGCATCGATTTCGGTGCCGATGACCGGCTTGGCGGCGACGATCGCTGCGGTCGGGCCAGTCAGGACGATGTCGTCACCATTTTCGAGCACGACGTCGCGATGCGGCCCGACATCAGCGCCTTGGCGGACGATCCGCTCGACGACGGTACGTCCGCCGATCTCGGCTTCAATGGCTTCGACGGTGCGGCCGGCGGCGGCCGAGACGCGATAGGCCCGTGCCTGGAATTTGCGGTAGGAGAGATTATCCGTCTTCGCGGGGACGCCACCGGCAAGCTCGGTCTCGAGTTTCTTGGCCTCCGCCTTGAGGTCAACCCGCATCAGCCGCGGCGCGACGAATGGGACGAACAGCAGCGTCAGGATGTAGCCGAGCACATAAGTAACAGCATAGCCGGCCGCGATATTGGCTTCCTGTTGCTTCAAGATGTCGGGTGCGAGGCCGAGCTGCGCCAGCGCGCCCGACGCGGTGCCGATCACCGAGGACTGGGTCAGCGCGCCGGCGGTGAGGCCCGCGGCGGTGCCGGTATCGAGCTTGAGCAGGTGTGCAAAGATGAGCACGAGCACGAGGCCCGTTGCGCCGATCACCAGCGACAGCGCGACCTGCGCCAGTGTCCGGACGCTCAAGGAGGCAAAGAACTCCGGCCCGGACCGGTAGCCGATCGTGAAGACGAACAGGCTGAACAGGATCGCCCGCAGGATCGGTGGAAAGGAGAAGGAGCCGAGCTGTCCGATCAAGACAGCGACAACAAGGATACAGGCGGTGGTGCCGATCGAGAATCCGCTGATCTTGATCCGCCCCAGGATGGTGCCGATGGCAATCGCCAGCAGCAGGAAGATTTCCGGTGCGGTGACGATGATCCACCTGACGGTTTCCATGGTCGACGTTCCCCGGCGCTTTTGCCGCGATTTGATTTGCTGCGGGAGGAGATTGCTTGATCCAGATCAAGCCCCGGCGAGGACGCGGCGGGGTCTATGAAACGATGAAGGATTTACGCGCCGTATTGTCGACATGAGCACCTTGAACATTGCCGCCGGCGCGGTCCGCCGCGACGAAACGGTCGAGATTGTCCTGCTGCTGGCCTTCGCCGGCGGCTTCATCGATGCTTACACATGGATCATCCACGGCGTGTTGGCGAACGCCCAGACCGCCAACGTGATCTTTCTCTGGGTCAACGCCATGGCCGGCGATTGGACCAAGGCACTGCATTTCGTGCCGCCCATCCTGGCCTTCACCGCAGGCATCGTCATGGCCGCCTGGCTGCGCCGCGTGGCCGGCGAGCGGGCCAGTGCGCTCAGCGTCCTGGTCGAGATAGTCTTCTTGATCGTGATCGGAATCTTGCACAACAGGTTGCCGGATGTTGCCGGAACGCTCGGCATTTCCATGGTCGCGGCCATGCAATCGGCCATATTCATCAAGGTCGAAGGCGCAGCCTGCAGCACGGTCATGATCACCGGCAACATGCGTCAGACCATTGAGAACATCTTCGCGGTCGCCTACGGAGGTGCCCCGCTGGGGACGCTGCGCAAGTCGGCCATCTTCTTCGCGCTATGCGCAGTGTTCGGCTGCGGCGCAGCCGCCGGGGCTTTCGCGACCGAGACCATTCCCAGCCTCGCGCTCGGCATTCCCGTGGTCGCACTCCTGATTGTCCTGTTGCGCTGCGAAGCCACACCACGCGAGGTGGTCACATGAATGCGCCATCCGAATCGAAATGGACGCGGTTCTTTCCACCGGCCGGCTGGCTTGCCGCCTATCGTCGCGAATGGCTTCCCTCCGATGCCGTCGCCGGCGTCACACTCGCCGCTTACGCCATTCCGGTCTCGTTGGCCTACGCCGCACTTGCCGGCCTGCAGCCGCAGATCGGTGTCTATGGCTATATGCTCGGCGGCATTGGTTATGCGTTGCTGGGGACTTCGCGGCAGTTGGCGGTTGGCCCGACCTCGGCGATCTCGCTGATGATTGCCGCGACCGTCGGCACGCTCGCCGGTGGCGATGCCGTGAAGTATGCGCAGATCGCAAGTCTCGCGGCTTTCGGCGTTGCAATGCTCTGCTTCATCGCCTGGCTGTTCAAGCTCAGCGTGCTGGTCCGGCTCGTTAGTGACAGCATCCTTGTCGGATTCAAGGCGGGGGCGGGGCTCACCATCATCATGAGTCAGTTGCCGAGCCTTTTCGGCGTCGCCGGCGGCGGGCACAATTTCTTTGACCGTGCCTTCAAGCTGGTCGGTCAACTCGGTCATCTCGATCTCCTGGTGCTCGCGATCGGTGCTGTCGCCCTCCTGCTGCTTCTGCTCGGCGAGCGGCTATGGCCTGGCAAGCCGGTCGGTATCACCGTGGTGGCGCTTGCGATCGTGGTGGCGACGTTATCAGGCTTGCCGGGCCTCGGTGTGCCCGCTACCGGGAAGATCCCGGAAGGGCTCCCGGCGCTGGGCATGCCGACGTTCGGCCTGCTTGAGTTCGACGAATTGTTTCCGCTCGCCGCCGGCTGCGTGCTCTTGGCTTACATCGAGGGCGTTTCGGCGGCGCGGAGCTTTGCTGTCAAGCACGGCTATCCGCTCGACGTCCGTCAGGAGTTCTTGGGGCTCGGCGCCGCGAACCTCGCGGCCGCCTTCGGCCATGGCTATCCCGTCGCCGGCGGCTTGTCGCAATCGGCGGTCAATGACAGCGCCGGTGCGCGAACGCCTCTGGCGCTCCTCATCTGCTCGGTCACGCTTGGGCTCTGTCTTCTGTTCTTCACGGGGCTGCTGACCAACCTGCCCAAGGCGGTGCTCGCGGCCATCGTCTTTGCCGCGGTGTACAAGCTGGTCGATATCCGTGCGCTGGTGCGGATGTGGCAGGTGAGCCGGATCGACTTCTATGCTGCGTCGATCGCCCTGATCGCTGTGCTGTTCCTCGGCATCCTCCAGGGTGTCCTGCTGGCCTCGATCGCGTCGATCTTCCTGCTGCTGGCGCGCGCCTCGCGGCCGAACGTCGCATTTCTCGGCCGCTTGCCGGGCAGTGGCCGCTATTCGGACAGTGCGCGGCATGCGGATGTCGAGCCGCTCGCTGGAATCATCGCGTTTCGCCCCGAGGCGTCGCTGCTCTACATCAACGCGGAAACCATCCTGGATGCAGTCCTGACCGCGCTGCGAAGTTCGCCGGGCATCCATCTGGTTGCCTGCGACCTTTCGGCGTCGCCCACGATCGATCTGGCGGGCGCGCGCATGCTGCACGATCTCTACGACGAGCTTGCCGCACGCCGAGTGGGCCTCTGCATCGTCGGCGCGCATGCGCAGCTTCGTGACCTCCTGCGCGCCGAGGGGCTCAGTGAGAAGACCGACAGCAGTCAGTGGCTGCGCTCGCTCGACAGCGTGCTCGGCGAAAGCACAGGGGGTCCGGCTCAGCGAACGGCTTGACGAGCTTGTTGCAATGCGAACGGCATAGCGCCTGCCGAGAATGCGCGCGACCGTTGACTTGGATCAATGGAGCGACAGGCGCGCAAAGCACGATCCCGCATCACCTTTTGCCTGTCAGGATCGGGAGAGACATATGTCCAAGGACACCAAGGCGGCGCAGAAGCGCATCGACCAGTTCTTCTCCGGTCCCGGCGCGCGGGCGGACGATTGGCGTGATCTGGTCGAGGCTGCCAAAGTCTGGGCGCGCGGCGGCGATCGCGCTTCCTATGACGAGGCGCTGGCCAGTCTGTCGGTGACGGAAGAATTCCACGGCTATCCCGGCCTGCAATTGATGGCGGCCCTGCGCGAAGCAGCATCGTCAGGCGATGCGGCCGCGTCGCGGTCGCTTGCGACCCGGATCACTCAGGCGTTGGCCACGCGATCGTTCCGCCAGCATGCCGGTGATTGGAATGCGAAGGATGACGGCAATGGCGATGCGCCCGAACTGATCTCGCCCACCTTCGCCGGGCATAAGGCGCGCCGACCCTATTTCGAGACTTTGATCGTCACCGGCATATCGTCCAGCCAATGGCCGGCTCTCGCGGCCGAATGGCGCAAGCTGCGCCGTCCGGAGGATGGCTTCATCTACGAACCCGTCATCGTCGGAAGTCTGGAAGACGCGTTCTGCGCGACCATGCTCAACCCGAATCTGGGGGCTGTCGTCATCAACGAGGGCTTTGGCCTTCGTTCGCGGCACGACGCGCCGGTCCTCCGTTCGCTAACGGCCATGGCCGGCCTCAAGGATGAATCCGATGCGTCCGCCTTGCGCCTCGCCCAGATCATCAACCGCGTCAGGCCAGAGCTCGACATCTACATGATCTCGAATCGGGACGTCGAAGAGCTTGCCGGCAATCCTGAAACCAATGTCGTTCGCCGGATTTTCTACTCGGTGGAAGAGCTGTTGGAGCTGCATCTGTCGATTCTCGAAGGCATCCAGGATCGCTACGACACGCCGTTCTTCGACAATCTCAAGAAATACGCGCAGCGCCCCATAGGCACCTTCCACGCGCTGCCGATCGCCCGCGGCAAGTCGATCTTCAAATCCGACTGGATCCGCGACATGGGCGAGTTCTACGGTCCGAACCTGTTCCTGGCCGAGAGCAGCGCAACCACTGGCGGTCTCGACAGCATGCTGGAGCCGACTGGCAACATCAAGAAGGCCCAGGAAAAGGCGGCGAGGGCGCTTGGCGCCGACCGCGTATTCTTCGTCACCAACGGCACCTCGACCTCGAACAAAATGGCGGTGCAGGCGCTGCTCGCGCCGGGCGACATCGCGATCGTCGATCGCAACTGCCACAAGTCGCACCATTACGGCATGGTGCTCGCCGGTGCGCAGCCGCTCTATGTCGAAGCCTTCCCGATGACGGAATATTCGATGTATGGCGCGGTGCCGCTGAAGACGATCAAGCAGGCGCTGCTCAACGCCAGGGCCGAGGGCCGGCTCGATCGCGTCAAGATGCTGGACCTGACCAACTGCACCTTCGACGGCCACATCTACAACACCCGCCGGGTGATGGAGGAATGTCTCGCCATCAAGCCGGACCTGATCTTCCTGTGGGACGAGGCCTGGTTCGGCTTCGCGCGTTTCTCGCCGTTCCTGCGCCGCCGCACCGGCCTCGGCGCCGCCAACGAGATCGAGGCGTGGATGCGCGATCCGAAGTCGGTCGATGCCTATGAGAAGCAAAAGGCGCAGCTCGGCAAGAACCCGACCGATGAGGTGCTGCTCAGCACAAGGCTCGTTCCCGATCCGCGCCAGATTCGCCTGCGGGTCTACCAGACCAACTCGACCCACAAGTCGATGTCGGCGATCCGACAGGGTTCGATGCTGTCGGTCAAGGACGTCGAATTCCACACGGTCGAGCAGCAGTTCAAGGAGGCCGTGTTCACGCATGCCTCCACCAGCCCGAACCAGCAGCTCATCGCCAGCCTCGACATCTCGCGGCGGCAGATGGAGCTGGAGGGCTATGGGCTCGTCGCCAATGCGATCGAGATCGCGCTGGCGATCCGCCAGGCGGTCAACAACAATCCGCTGCTCTCAAAATACTTCCGCATCCTCGGCGCCGACGCCATGGTGCCGGCGCAATACCGCCAGAGCGGCTTCACGGATTTTCTCGCTCCCGGCGTGAACTGGGCGAATACGCTCAAGAGCCTGGATGAGGACGAGTTCTGCCTCGACCCGACCCGCATGACGCTGGTGTGCGGCATGGCCGGCTATGACGGTACCCAGTTCAAGGGCATTCTGGCCAACGAGTACAACATTCAGGTCAACAAGACCTCGCGCAACTCGGTCCTGGTCCAGTCCAACATCAACAACACCCGCAGCGACGTTGCGCATCTCATTCGGGTTCTCGCCGAGATCGCAAGCGAGGTCGACCGCGGGCTGGTGCAGGGCGGCGAAAACGCGCGCAAGACCTTCGAGGCGCGCGTCAAGAGCCTGATGAAGGACGTGCCTGACTTGCCGAACTTCTCCCACTTTCATCCGAGCTTCCGCGGGGATTCCGGCACCAAGACCAACGAGGGCGACATTCGCAGCGGCTTCTATGCCGCCTACGACGTCGCGGGCTGCGAGCATATCCGCCTCAACGATCCCGAAATCGACCGTCGGCTGAAGGCCGGCCCCGAGCTGGTCTCGGCGAACTTCGTGATCCCGTATCCCCCGGGCTTCCCGATCATGGTGCCCGGCCAAGTCATCACCCAGGAGACCATCGACTTCATGCGCAAGCTCGATGTGAAGGAAATCCATGGTTACGACGCCAAGGAAGGGCTCAAGCTCGTGCGCACCGAAGCCTTGGCGAAGATCGGCCGGCCCAAGCCCGGCGCGCAGCCGAAGCTCAAGGCGGCTTCATAAGTATCGGAGGGACTGCCATGCAGGGATTTTTCACATTCCTTCAGCAGAACCCGTATCTGCTGCTGTTTTTCACCGTCGGCCTCGCCGTTTGGATCGGTCGGGCCAACGTCAAGGGTTATGGCCTCGGCATGGTCGCCGGCGCCATTGTGGTGGGTGCCGGCCTCTCGGTTTGGGCGTCCACCTACGGCGTGAAGCTCGAGCTCAACAACTTCGCCAAGAGCCTGTTCTACTACCTGTTCATGTATGGCGTCGGCTTGCGTGTCGGCCCGTCCTTCGTCAACAGCCTTGGCGGCGATGGCCTCAAATTCACCGTTCTCGCCGTGGTGTCGAGCGTCATCGGCCTTACTCTCGTCGTGGTCGGCGCAAAGCTCTTCGACCTGCCGGTGGGCGCTGCCGGAGGCATGCTGGCGGGCTCGCAGACCATGTCGGCCGCGATCGGATCGGCCGAACAGGCCGTGACCGCGGGAGTCGTCAAGCTGCCCGCGGGCATGACTCCCGAAGCGGCTTCGGGCATGATCGCGCTCTCCTACGGCATCACCTACATTTGGGGCACCGTGGGCATCATCCTGATCTGCAAATATCTGCCGCGCTGGTGGGGCGTCGACGCCAGGACCGCCGCGAAGCAGTATGAGAAGGAATTCGGGGTCAAGGATCTCGAAGGCGGCGGCCTGACCGGCTATCGCCAGTTTGGCCTGCGCGCCTATCGGCTGGAGAATCCCGCAACAGTCGGACTCAGCATTGCCAAGTTCCGGATGATGAATCCGGAATACCGGATCGTCAATGTCGGGCGCGACGGCGAACCGCAAGGTGCCGATCCCGAGCTCGTGCTGCAAAAAGGCGACATTATCGCTCTGGGCGGCTCGACCGAGCATCTCACCGAGAAGATGGGTTTGATCGGCCCCGAAGTGGCCGATGCCCAGACGCTCGGCATCCCCATGGATCAGGCCGAAATCGTGGTCTTCAACAAGGATGTCGTGGGGCGCACTTTCGAATCCTTCCGCGAGACGGCCATCGCCGGCCAGTTGCAGGTCACCAAGGTCGAGCGCGGGGGCGTGCAAATCCCCGCTGGTCTGAAAACCCAGTTGCAGCGGATGGACATCGTCTCGGTGGTCGGCCTGAAGGGGGCCGTGAACGAGCTCGGTGAGATGTGGGGACGCATCGCGCGTACCAACACCTCGACGGACCTGCTGACGCTCTCGGCGGGCATGATCATCGGATTCCTGATCGGCATGATCGATTTCCCGGCCTTCGGTGCCAAGATCGGCCTCGGCAATGCCGGCGGCCTGTTGCTGTCAGGCGTCCTCGTCTCATCGATCGTGTCGCGGCTGCGCTTCTTCGGCAATACGCCCAATGCGGCACGCAACGTGCTCGAGGATCTCGGGCTCGTGGTCTTCGTCGCCATTGTCGGCATCAATGCAGGCGCCGGATTGCTGTCTCAGCTGACGGGCGCGGTGGCGCTGAAAATCTTCATCGTCGGCTTCATCGCCTGCACGATCCCGCCCTTCATCGTCTGGGCGATCGGGTACCACATCTTCAAGATCAATCCGGCCGTGCTGATGGGCGGTGTGGCCGGCGCGCGGTCGCACTCCGGCCCGTGCCGCGAGGCGGCGGTGGAAATCCAGAGCACCGTACCCTGGATCGGATTCCCGGTCGGCTATGCCGTTTCGGGCATCCTGCTCACGGTGTTCGGCTACTTCGCAATGATCTTGGCTCAGTAACTCAGTGTGACTGCAAAGGGGAAACTACTCATGAGAAAGTCTGCAACGCGCCTCGCTCTCGCCGCTCTGCTCGTCGGTGTGGCCGGCTTCGGCACGCCGTCGCGTGCCGATACCGGCCAGGTCGCCGTGGTCTTCACCAAGGGCGGCTTCATCGTCGGCGTCGGCGGCGGGGAGGGCGTGCTGCTCTACAGGGGCCACAAATATCCCTTCACGGTATCAGGGATGAGCGTCGGCTTCACGGTCGGTGCCTCCACGACCAAACTGGTCGGCCGCGCGCTCAACCTGAAGGGGCCGCAGTCGATCGAAGGCTCCTATGCCGCGGGCGGAGCAGGTGGGGCCGTTGCGGCCGGCGCCGGCGCGGTGCAATTGCAGAACGCCAATGGCGTGATCCTTCAGCTCAGCGGGCCGAAGGTTGGGGCCGAGGTCTCGGCCGCGGTCGGCGGCGTCACGATCAAGCTGAAATAGCGGGAGCAAGGCTTGCGCAAACAAAACGGGCTGCGTCACCGCAGCCCGTTTTCATGTGGCGATCGTGCGCGTCAATATCGCTCTTCGACGAAGTTCCGTTCGCGCAGGCTGGCCTGGTCGTTGTAGCGACCCTTGTGGGAGCGCGGCGGCAGCTTGACCTTCTCGCGCTTGATCTTCTTGTAGGGGATCGTCTGCAGAATATGCGAGATGACGTTGAGCCGGGCGCGCCGCTTGTCGTCGGAGCGGATCAGCCGCCAGGGCGCATGCTTGGTGTCGGTCGCCTCGAACATCATGTCGCGCGCGCGGGAGTAATCATACCAGCGGCCAAATGACTCGGTGTCCATCGGGCTGAGCTTCCACTGCCGCAGCGGATCCTCGATCCGCGCCTTGAAGCGGAGCTCCTGCTCCTCCATCCCGACCTCGAGCCACAGCTTGATCAGGATGATGCCGGCGTCCACGGCGAACTTCTCGACCAGTGGACACAATTCCAGGAAGCGCTGGTGCTCGGCCGGCGAGCAGAAGCCCATGACATATTCGACGCCGGCGCGGTTGTACCAGCTGCGATCGAAGATCACGATCTCGCCGCCGGCGGGATATTGCTCGATGTAGCGTTGCAGGAAGAGCTGGGATTTTTGCCGGTCGGAAGGCGCGGGCAGGGCGCAGACGCGGAAGACGCGCGGGCTGACCTTTTCGGTCAAGGCCTTGATGGTCCCTCCCTTGCCGGCGGCATCGCGGCCCTCGAAGATGATGATCACCTTCAGCTTCTGGGCCTTGACCCATTCCTGGAGGTGGCAGAGCTCGACCTGGAGCTTTTCGAGCTCCTTCTCATAGGCCTTGCGCTTCATCTTCTCGGCGGGCTCGTTTTTGGCCATGCCTGTCCTTTCGCCGCTAGCGTCGTTATCAGTCGTCCCATGAAATGGTCACGCCGATGTCGCCCGGCATGCCGCCCGGGAACTCGATGACCTGGTAGGCGATGCGATAGCCGCGTGGCTGGAGATGGTCCTTCCAGAGCTGGAAGATCTCCTTGGGGATGCCGGTCAGCGTATTCTCCCAACCCTTTTCCATCTGGTTGATGGCGCGCCCCTTGTCGGTGCAGAGCAAGTTGGGAAAGCGATAGACCATCACTTCGGTCAGGCCGTTGCGCACGGCACGCTGGATGATGGTTGCGGCGAGCTTGATCTTCTCCTCCTCGGTCTTGCCGGAGGGCTTGCTCAATCGCTCGATCAGCGCGCGCTTTTCGGCTTCGGCGGCCGCAGCGAGACGGACATATTCTTCCGCCTTCTCGGCCTCCTTCAGCGCGGCCTCCTTGCGGATCTGCGTCGCGCTGGGAATGAGATCGTCAAGCCCGGGCATGGCTGCGGCTCCCTGTGATGTTCGAACAGCGTTGACCAACGCTAGGTCCGGCGTGAGGCGTTCCCTTGATTCAAATCAAGCAATCTGGGAGGCTGGCCGAACACAGTGCCGTCCAAGGCGTTTGACCGGGAGAGGCAATTGAACGATCAGCTCCATCCGATGGCTCCGCACCATCTACCGTTCTATCTCGCGCCGGGGAGCGGGACCGACACGCTGATGGTGGTGATGGGCATATTCCTGGTCGGAACCGTGCTGTGGGTCGGCACGCTTTATTGGAGGCTGCACAGCCTGCCCGAGCGGATGGCGCACAAGTCGCAGAAACTGCAATTCGAGTTCGTTGCCGTGCTGGGCCTGATCTCGCTGTTCACCCATATGCACATCTTCTGGATCGCCGGCCTGCTGCTGGCGTTGATCGATATTCCCGACTTTGGAACGCCGCTGCGCAGCATCGCTGACTCGGTCGAGAAAATTGCCGACGCGGCACCGGGAGAAGCGAACGAACCAGCTGAAGCACCGCCGCCGGCCGAAACGCCGGTTCCCGCCAAGGAGAAGGAGCACAGCCATGTTTGAGCTCATGTTCTGCTCGCTCCTCACGATCGTGCCTGATTATCTTTATCGCCGCTATGGCCAGGGCAAGCGCTTCGGGAAGGAGATCACGTTCTTCTCGGTCTGGTATGAGCTGCGCTGGGGCATCACCGGCTGCCTGATGCTGACGATCTCGCTGATCACGATGATCTTCTATTTCCACCCGGCGACGGACTCGGCGACGCTTTACTATCGAACCGTGCCGATCCTGCCTGAGGGATCGGGACGCGTAGAGGACGTGAAAGTCAGTTTCAGCCAGGCCGTGAAGAAGGGCGACGTGCTGTTCACGTTGGACAGCTCCAAGCAGCGGGCTGCGTTCGAAACTGCCAGGCGGAAGGTTGCCGAGGTCGACGCAGCGATGCAGACGGCGCAGGCCGACGTAGTCAAGGCAGAAGCGCAAATTGGCGAGGCGAAAGCCAATCTTCAGCAGGCAAAGGATGAACTCGACGTCAAGAGCGACCTGCAGCGCCGCAATCCCGGCATTGTTCCGCAACGCGACATCGAAAAGCTGCAGGTGCTGGTCGATCAGCGTCAATCCGGCGTTGACGCCGCGACCGCCGCGAAAGAGTCCGCAAGCCTGCAGGTCTCAATTTTGCTGCCGGCGCAGAAGGCCAGTGCCGCAGCCGCGCTTGATCAGGCCCAAGTCGATCTCGACAAGACCACGATCCGGGCAGGCGTCGACGGTCGCGTCGAGCAATTCTTTCTTCGTCCCGGCGACCTCGTCGCGCAGATCATGCGACCGGCCGGCATTCTCGTTCCCGAGGGCGCGGGCAAGACCGCGCTTCAGGCTGGCTTCGGCCAGATCGAGGCGGGCGTCTTGAAGGAAGGCATGGTTGCGGAAGCGAGCTGCATCTCCAAGCCCTGGGTGATCATTCCCATGGTCATCACGTCAGTGCAGGACTATATCGCGGCCGGTCAGTTCGCGGGTGGCCAGCAATTGATTGAAGCCCAGAACGGTCCCAAACCTGGCACGATCCTCGCGTTCCTCGAGCCGCTCTACAAGAATGGTCTCGACGGCGTAACGCCGGGCAGCAGCTGCATTGTCAATGCCTATACCAGCAATCACGAGGAAATTTCCGCGGCGCATACCAGCACCAGCCGGGCCATCGCGCTCCACGTCGTCGATGGCGTCGGCCTCGTGCATGCGCTGCTGCTGCGCATCCAGGCCTTGCTGATGCCGATCAAGACGCTGGTCCTGAGCGGTCATTGAGGGGCGGAACCAGGTCGCTTAGGTCTGTCACGCCGGTGCGTCTCCCGCTAGAATTATGAGTCAGAAGCGGCCGGAAAAGGCCGCCGGCGGAGGCGAGATGAGCGGGCGCAAATCCCGGATGTCGGTCAAGCTGGGGCCGGTTTGGCTCTGGCTCAGTCTGTTGCTGGCCGTTCTCTCCGGCCGCGCCGATGCCGCCGAGCCCAGCGCGCGCGGCGAACTCAAGCGTGTGCTCATACTGCATTCCTTCGGGCGCGAATTCCGCCCCTGGAGCGAGTATGCGCGAAGCATCAAGGCCGGGCTCGAGCAGCGATCGCCCTGGCCGCTCGACATCCAGGAACACACGCTGCTCAGCGCGCGTTTCAACAATCCTGGTCCGGAAGCGCCCTTCGTCGAGTATCTGCATTCGCTCTACGAGGGCGCGCCGCCCGACATCGTGTTGAGCATTGGTGCTCCGGCGGCGCGGTTCGCGCAGCGATATCGCGCGAAGCTGTTTCCCGATACGCCGATGGTGCTGGCCGTGGTCGAGGAGCGGCTGGTGGACCGCCTTGAGCTCACCGACAACGACGCCGTTGTGTCGGCCCGTCTCGATTTCATGGCGGTGTTTGAAAGCATCCTGCACGTCCTGCCGGACACAAAAACCGCGGCCATTGTGATCGGAGCATCGCCGCTTGAGAAATTCTGGACCGACCAGTTGAAGCAGGATTTGAAGCCGCTGGGAAATCGTCTCGAGCTCGTCTGGTATTCTGACCTGCCGTTCGAGGCGATCCTCAAGCGCGCGGCCGGGCTTCCGCCCCATGCCGTGCTGTTCTGGGGACAAATGTCGGTTGATGCCGCCGGCATCGTCCACGAGGGAGACCTCGCCCTGCGCAGCCTGCGCGCGGTCGCCAACGCGCCGATTTTCTCTTATCAGGACCCCTTCTTCGGCGGCAGCACCGTTGGCGGCCCGATGCAGCTCACGGCGGAGATCAGCCGAACGACGGTCGATGCCGTGATACGCGTCCTCGGAGGCGAGAAGCCGTCTGCCATCAGGTACGAGCCGATCGAATTCGGGCGGCCGAAATACGACTGGCGCGAATTGCAGCGCTGGGGCATCAGTGAAAGCAGTCTGCCTCCCGACAGCGAAATTCTGTTTCGCGAGCCGACCGTGTGGGAGCGCTATCGCTGGCAGATGCTGCTGATCGCCGCCATCATCCTGGTGCAGGGCGGCTTGATCAGTGGATTGTTGCATGAGCGTCATCGCCGCCGGGGCGCAGAGATCGAATCGCGCCAGCGGCTTGCCGAGCTTGCCCACGCCAACCGCTATTCGGCCGTCGGCGAATTGACGACCTCGATCGCGCATGAGCTCAATCAGCCGCTGGGCTCGATCCTGACCAACACCGAGACGGCTGAGCTCATGCTCCAGGGCAATTCCCCCGACATCGACGAGATCCGGCTGATCCTCGCCGATATCAGGCGGGACGATCAGCGGGCAAGCGAGGTGATCCGCCGGCTGCGCAGTGTCCTGAAGAAGACGCCGTTCGAGATCAAGGATATCGAGCTCAACGACACGGTCCGGGAAGCGGTTGGCCTGGCCAGGGCCGTTGCCGATGGACGCCGGATCACGCTGACCTACACGCCGGTGTTGATCGATCTGCATGTCAAGGGCGATCCCATCCAGCTTCAGCAGGTCGTTCTCAACCTGATTATCAATGCGATGGACGCGATCTCCGATGCGAACACCGGCAAGCGTGAGGTCCGCGTCTGGACCGCACGCGCCGCTCGGGAGGCCGAGGTCAATGTCGTCGATACCGGGCCGGGGGTGACGGCCCCCGATCTCGCCAATGTGTTCGATCCCTTCTTCACCACCAAGCCTCAAGGCATGGGCATGGGGCTTGCGATCGCGAAAACCATCGTCGAGGCCCACCAGGGCACGATCGGCGCAACGAACCAGCCGGCGGGCGGGGCACGGTTCACCATCCGCCTGCCACTCCTCCGCTGATCACCGGCATCCGGATCCAATTGTCTGTCGCGTCGCAACAGCGCGGAGGCTCCGTTTCGTTGATCTCGATCAACAAACGCCGATGCCCCGGCCCGATGGTCGCGGGCGGAAAGCTTCGTGGAGGTCGTGATGTTTCGCTGCGGCAAGATCCTGATGGCGCTTGCGCTGGTAATGGCGGTTCCTGCCGCGGCAATGGCTCAAGCTAGTACGCCGGCTGAACCGGCTGCGCAGACGCAGCCCGCAACGCCACCGGCCGCTGCCGCCGAGCTGTTGAAACCAGAGCAGCTCGAGGCGCTGGTCGCGCCGATCGCGCTCTATCCCGACGAACTGCTGGCCAACGTGCTGGCGGCATCGACCTATCCGCTCGAAGTGGTGCAGGCCGATCGCTGGCTGAAGGATAACAAGAACCTCAAGGGCGACGCGCTGAAGACGCAGGTCGACAAGCAGAGCTGGGACGACAGCGTCAAGGCGCTCGCCAGCACCGCCGATGTTCTTGCCATGATGAGCGACAAGCTCGAATGGACCCAGAAGCTCGGCGACGCCTTTCTCGCCCAGCAGCCCGACGTGATGGATGCAATCCAGCGTCTGCGCAACAAGGCCTACGACAACAAGAAGCTGGTCACCACCAAGCAACAGAAGGTCAGCGTCCAGTCGCAGGAAGGCAAGCAGGTCGTCGTCATCCAGCAGGCGGACCCTGCGACGATGTATGTGCCGTATTACGATCCGGCGACGGTCTACGGCACCTGGCCCTATGCGGAATATCCGCCGTACTACTGGGGCTACCCCTCCTATATCGGTGCGGGCGTGGTCGCAGCCGGCATCGCTTTCGGCACCGCCTGGGCGATCGGGCGCTGGGGCAATTACTGGGGCGGCGGCTGCAATTGGGGTAACCGCAACGTCTACGTCAATCATCGCACCACCAACATCGGCAACGGCTGGCAGCACAATCCGGCGCATCGCGGCGGGGTGCGTTACAACAACGTCAACGTCCAGCAGCGCTTCGGCAACAACAATATCAGGGCCGGCGCGTCGGACCGCATGGATTTTCGCGGCCGCGACGGCAACCAGGTGCTGCGTCCCGGTCAGGGCGGCGCGGGCGACCGTGCAGGCGACCGTGTCGGTGATCGGGCAGGCGATCGGGCTGGTGATCGCGCCGGCGATCGTGGCGGCGCCGGTGATCGCGGCGGTGCCGGCAATCGCGGAGATCGTCCGGGTGCAGGCGATCGTGCCAGCGCAGGGACGCGCGATCGGCCTGGCGGTGGTGATCGTGCCGGCGCCGGTGATCGTGCCAAGGGTGGCAACAAGGGCGGCAACAAAGGCGGTGGCGACCGCGCCAAGGCAGCCAACCGAGCCGGCGGCGGTGGTGGTGGCAATCGCGGCGGCGCCATGAACGTCTCGTCCGGCCGGTCGGCAGCCGCGGCATCGGCACGCGGACGCGCGAGCATGGCGAGCATGCCGCGCGGCGGCGGTGGCGGGCCGAGCATGGCCGGGCGCGGTGGCGGAGGAATGGCCGCGCGCGGTGGAGGCGGCGGCTTCGGAGGCGGAGGAGGTCGTGGAGGCGGCGGCGGTGGCCGGCGTTCCGATCTCGCGCTCAAGCACGACATCGTCCTGCTCGGCCATCTCTCGAACGGGCTCGGCTATTATCGCTTCAGCTATATCGGCAGCGCCAAGGCCTATGTCGGCGTGATGGCGCAGGAGGTCGAGCAGGTGATGCCCGACGCGGTGACCCGCGGCAGCGACGGTTATCTGAGGGTCTATTACGACAAGCTCGGGCTGACATTCCGCACCTACCGCGACTGGCTCGCCGGCGGCGCGAAAATCCCTACGGAGGTGATGCCATGAACGGCGCGACATGGGTCCATCGTGCGATCATGCCGGGCGTGGTCGTGCTCGCACTGTTCGCCTCGCCGTCATCAGCGCAGGAATCCTACAAGTCCCCGGAGGACGCTGCCGCAGCACTTGCCGACGCAGTCAAGGGGGGCCCGAAAGACATCCTGAAAGTGCTGGGCCGGGCAGCCGAGGACATCGTCTCGTCAGGCGACGAGGTCGCCGACAAGGACATCCGGGCACGCTTCTCGTCGATGTATGACGCCAAGCATGGCATCAAGACGGAGGGCAACAAGACTGCGACCTTGTTGCTCGGACCGGATGATTTCCCGTTCCCGATTCCGCTGGTCAACACCAGGAACGGCTGGGAATTCGATACGGACGAGGGCCGCATCGAGGTGCTTCGCCGGCGCATCGGCCGCAACGAGCTCGACGCGATCCAGACTGCGCTCGCCTATGTCGATGCGCAGAATGAATACGCGGACAAGGACCGCGGCGAGGGCGTCGGCGTCTACGCCCAGCGCTTCGTCTCGTCGCCCGGCAAGAAGGACGGGCTGTTCTGGCGTGACGACAGCGATCCGAGCCCGCTCGGACCTTTCGCGGCAGCGGCCTCGAAGGAAGGCTATGAGGCAAGCGACGTCGGTCCCGCGCCCTATCACGGCTACTACTTCCGCATCCTCAAGGGGCAGGGACGCGATGCGCCGGGTGGTGCGCTCAACTATGTCGTCAAGGGCAAGATGATCGGCGGCTTCGCCCTGATCGCCTGGCCCGCCGAATATGGCAATTCCGGCGTGATGACCTTCCTGGTCAATCATGCCGGCACCGTCTACCAGAAGGATCTCGGCAACCGCACCGAGTTCATCGCCGCGCGCACCACGCTGTTCGATCCCGATCAGACCTGGAAGAAGGTCGATGCCGCAAAACCCTGAATGGCGCAGCGCCGTCCGCCGTCGCCCGTTCCGTCTGATCGCGGTCCTGCTGCTCGCGATCGGGCTGGCAGCGCCGGCGACGCCGTCCTTTGCCCAGGCGGCCGGCCATGTCAGGGTCAAGATCGTCAAGGCCGGCCTGCTGGTCGGTGGCGGCGTCGGCCGCGGTGTGCTGACCTATCGCGGCAAGACCTATCCATTCAAGATCACCGGCCTGAGCCTCGGCATCACGGCCGGCGCCACGGTCGGTCGCTTCGATGGCTGGGCCTCTGATATAAGCGACGTCAGCGACTTCGCCGGCACCTACAGCTCGGTCGGCGGCGGCTTTGCGCTGGTCGGCGGCGTCAATGGCGTTCAGCTCCGCAACGAGAAGGGCGTCACCATCGTGCTGCAGGGCCCAAAGGCCGGGCTCGAGCTTGCGGCCAATATCAGCGAGATCACGATCTCGCTGAGGTGAGCCGCATCGCGCGTGCCATGAGGTTGGCCTCAGGCGATCCTCAACTTGAGCGTCAAAAGCGCGGCTGAACCGAGGGCAACCGCGACGCCGATCGCGCACGCGGTCCATCCCATCAGGTCAAAGATCTGTCCGAGTGCCGCGGTACCGGTCAAACCTCCAAGGAAATAGCAGGCCAGGTAGGTGCCGCTGGCAACGCCGCGGTCTTCGGTCGCGACCTGCCCGACGAAGCTGGTCGCTACGGCTTGAGCGAAGAACGTCCCGACGCCGACCAGGACCATGCCGGTGAGCACCTCGGCAAGATGCGGGCGCAGCATCAAAAGCACGCCGAGCGCCGCGAGGGCGAGCGCGCCCCAGATCGCCGGCCGTGTCCCGATGCGCGTGGCGACCTTGCCGGCCAAAAGAGTGGTGACGATCGAGGGCAGGAAGACGAGATAGACGAGGCCAAGGTCCATCATGCCGAGCGAGAGTGGCGGCCGCACCAGGACGAAATTCACGAAGGTGAAGGTGCCGATGAAGGCGAACAGGATGCAAAAGCCGATGCCGAAGGCCGCGCGCAGCCGTTCATTGCGCCAGTGCGCGAACATGGCGGCAAGCGGCGAGGCGGCCGTGGACATCACATGCATTGGCTGGACGCGATTGATGGTGAAATAGACCAGAGCAGCGCCGGCCAGATTGAGTGCGGCAAAGAAGTAGAAATTCCAGGACAGCCCAAGGCTGTCGGCGACCGCGGCCGAGATCAGTCGCCCGATCAGATTGCTTGCGACATTTCCCGTGATGTAGGCAGCAAAGGCCCCGCCGGCATCCATCGCGCTGCATTGTTCGCCGAGATGAGCGAGCGTCAGCGCGAACGCCGATGCCATGCACAGGCCTTGCGCGATACGGAGACCCGTGAAGACAGCGAGGTTGGGCGCCACCGCAAGCAGACTGGTCGGGATGGCCAGCAGCGTGAGACTGAGAAGAATGCCAAGCCGCCGGTCGATATGAGGGCTGAAGAAGCCGACGACGAGGCTTGAGATGGCCATGCCAAAGGTGGAGGCGTTGACCGCAAAGCCCATCGCCGCCGGCGTCACCCCGTAATGGCGTGTGAGGGACGGCAGGATCGCCTGCGTCGCAAAGAGATCGACGACCGTCAGGAATGCGCTCAAGCCGATGACGAGCGAGCGGAAGGCGACGCCCGGCGAGGGTCCATGCATCGTCATGGTGGTCGGTCTGATGCGGGCGGACAAATCAGTCATGACACTGCATCTCCTGACGAGAAGGACGATGTGACGCCCGGCACGCGGGGCAGCATTCCGGGCGCCACATCCAGTAACGAGGGCAGGGGCTTGATGCACTCGCTACATATTGTGGTCGTGCTGATCCTTGCGGACGTCGCCGACATAGAGAATGACGGTCTGCTTGCCGAGGTTCTTCCACCAGTGCGAGGTCCCAAAGACTTCAGGCCTGATATCGCCGGCCTTGTGCACGATCGGATCGACGCAGTTGGAGGCGTATTCGACGATCTCGCCCTGCTGCACGAAAATCAGTGCCGGACGGTCGTCATGGCTGTGCCAGGGCACGATGCCGCCGGGTTCGATCGTCAGCTTGCGAAAGCGCAGCTCGCGATCCCTGATGTTGGCCGGCTGCTTCTCGAGGTCGATCGAGCCGAGCGTGACGTCGGTGACGCCGACGGGCTTGTAATCGACCATCTGCCGGGCATTCGGCTTCATCTTGTCGGCCGGGCATTCGCCGGCAGAGGCGGGTTGGATCGCGAACATGACCGCGCCGGCCAAAGCGACGGCGGGCAAGAGGGTAAGTGACAGTCTCGAATGCGTGATCATGGATGGTCTCCGTTGTTGGCCGCAACCGCGATGGTCATTGGCAATGGCGTCAGGCTCGCCGAAGACGCGCGCTGAATGAAATGCCGTCTCGCTCTCGACGCGATAGCCCCGCGCTATCGCGGCGCGATAGGCAGCGGCTATCGAACCAATCGTGGAATGGCATTTCTACCGGCCGACGATCTGGCGTCGGATGGCAATGCCCCCTTGCAGGGTGGCCAGAACGCAAAATAATGTCCCTCGCACCACGTGCCGGAGCGGAAGATGACGTCGTTGACCCCCGCCGATGCCGAACGGCTCAAACTTGCCTTTCAACGCTGCCGCGACATGGAGGGCACGCTGAACGAGCAGCTTCGTGCCTATGCGGAGGCCGGCCGCGAGATATTCCCCGCTTACGGGGAGGCGGTCGATCGCCTGGTGGACCGATTGAGCCAGAACGGGGGCGGCGAGAACGCGCCGCGTCCGGGCGAGGTGATGCCGCCCTTCATGCTGCCCGACGATCGGGGGCGACTCGTTGGGCTGCCATCATTGCTTGCGCGCGGGCCTGTGGCCGTGATGTTCTTTCGCGGGCACTGGTGTCCCTACTGCCGGTTGAACGTCCGCGCCGTGATCCAGGCGCAGGATCGGATCCGTGCGATGGGCGCGCAGATCGTCGCGATCATGCCGGAGACGCAGGAATATACCGAAAAGTTCATTGCGGAGTCGGGCGTGCCGTTTCCAGTGCTCACCGACCTCGACAACGGCTATGCGCTGTCGCTCAATCTGGCGATCTGGCTCGGCACCGAAATCCAGCGGTTATTGTCCTACCAGGACATGGCCAAATTCCACGGCAATGACGGCTGGATGCTACCGATCCCGGCTGTCTTCGTGGTCGGTCGAGACGGCCTCGTCAAGGCGCGCTTCGTCGATCCCGATTTTCGCAAGCGCATGGAGATCGACGATTTGCTCGCCGCGCTTGAGAGCGCGAGCCGGGAGAATTGAGGTTTGCCGTCGCAAAGTCCCTTGCGACAGGAGGGCAAGCTCAGCCCGCAATCGCCCGCCAATCCGCGCCGCGCAGCATCCGCATCACCGCGTTGGCCACAGCCGTCCGCTGACGGCCGGCGACGCCGTAGAGGTTAACGGTGCGGCGGGCGTCGAGGCCGCTCACCGCGGCACGCTTGAGATTTTCGGGCAGCGGTGATGTGCGCGGCACCATTGCGATGCCGATGTCGGCCTCGACGAGCTCGAGAAGGTCGCGCTCGCAGGAGATCTCATGGCCGTGATCGACGTCGATGCCGTGCTCGCGCAAGCTCGAGGAGATCCGGCTGGCATGCTCGCAATAGTTTCGGCTCAACATTTGCTCGGCGCGCAGATCGTCGAATTCGATCGTGCTCTGGCTCGCAAGCCGGTGGTCTTTTGCGATCACGAGGTCGAAATTCTCGGTGAATAGCGGCCAGACGTCGAGCCGCTCCCAGGTCCCGTCGATCTCGGCGGCAATGCCGAGCTCGGCTTCACCTTTCTTGAGATAATCCGCGACCTCGCGGCTCGAGCCACGCAAGAAGCGGAATTCGAGCCGGTTGAACTGCCGCCTGATCTGGTTGAGGTGTGGAATCAGCAGGGAAAGATCGATGGCATGGGTCAGCGCAACGCGCAGCGCACCGACTTCGCCGCTCTTGAAAGAGGAGGCGAGCGAGCGTGCGCCGGCGGCGGCCTCGTAGCACTGCTTCAACAGCGGATGCATCCGTTGGCCGAGCTCAGTCAGCTGTGCGGCCGGCCGCTCGCGGCGAAACAGGTCACCACCAAGCTCGGCCTCGAGCTGCTTGATGGCCCGCGTCAGCGAGGGCTGCGTCACGTTGCATTCCTCGGCGGCGCGCGTGAAGTTCAGCAGTTGCGCTACCGCGAGGAAATAGCGGACCTGGTGCATTTCCATGGATCGGCTCCCAGCAGGATCGGGACGGAACTTAGCCGATCGGGACGTAGAATGACATCCCGCGTCCGATAGCGGACGCGTATCGTTTCGGAAGCCATCCGGCATTTCCGCTTCTTGCGGCCATCGCTCACAATTCGCATCAGTCAAGGGTCCGGTCAGGAGGCCGCCCCGTCGTCATTGGAGGATCAGCCATGAATATTCCCCTCAAGCCGCAAGCGTCTCAGACCGCACGAACACTCGCCGGTAAGGTCGCCCTGGTGACGGGTTCGACCAGCGGCATCGGGCTCGGCATCATCAGGGCGCTCGCGGCTGAAGGGGCCGATGTTGTCCTGAACGGGCTCGGCGGCGCCGCGGAGATCGGCAAAGTCCGCGAGCAGATCGCGGCCGAGTTCAGCGTCAAGGCGAGCTTTTCGCCGGCCGACATGACCCGGCCGAATTCGATCGCCGAAATGATCGCGGCGACCGTTGCACAGTCCGGTCGGCTCGACATCCTTGTCAACAATGCCGGCATCCAGCACGTTGCGCCGTTGGAGGCGTTTCCGGTCGAAAAGTGGGACCAGATCCTCGCAATCAACTTGTCGTCCGCCTTCCACACCACGCGGCTCGCACTGCCGGCGATGCGCCGGAACGGGTTCGGTCGCATCATCAACGTCTCCTCGACGCATGGCCTCATCGCGTCCCCCTTCAAGGCGGCTTATGTCGCCGCCAAACATGGCATCGTCGGGCTGACCAAGGTGACGGCGCTGGAGACCGCCGAGGAAGCCATCACCTGCAACGCGATCTGTCCCGGCTATGTCTATACCCCGCTGGTCGAGGCGCAGATCGATGGGCAGGCCAAGGCGCATGGTATCTCCCGCGACCAGGTGATCCGCGACGTCCTGCTCGCCCAGCAGCCGAACAAGCGCTTCACCACGGTGGAAGAGCTCGGCGCTCTCACGGTGTTTCTCTCGACCGAGGCCGCGGGCTCGATCACCGGCATTGCACTGCCGGTCGATGGCGGCTGGACCGCGCATTGACATGAACAGGCGTAACAAACCGCGACGGCTGACGAATATCCAGCGATTGGAAGCCCCTCAGGAGCGAGACATGAACGGCATGCAAGGCAATTCAAAGGACCTGCCGGGCCAGGTCGTGCTGGTGCTGCAGGGCGGCGGCGCGCTCGGCTCCTACCAGGCCGGCGTCTACCAGGCCCTGCATGAGGCCGGCATCGAGCCGGACTGGATCATCGGCACCTCGATCGGTGCGATCAATGCCAGCCTGATCGCTGGCAATGAGCCGCGGCATCGGCTTGAGCGGCTGAAGGTATTTTGGAAGCGGATGGAGCAGAGCCCGGCCTGGAGCTTCCGCACCGCATTCCCCGGCTTCAACGAAAAGCTCTCCTATTGGTCGACCATCACCAGCGGCATTCCGGGCTTCTTCCGGCCCAATCCGCTGGCGCATGCCGGCGATTCCTATCCGCTGGGTGCTGACCACGCAGGCTTCTATTCGACCGCGCCGCTCGAGAAGACGCTGAACGAGCTCGTCGACTTCAGCCTGGTCAATCGCTGCACGCCGCGGCTGACCGTGGGCGCGGCCCATGTACGCTCGAGCCAGATGCGCTATTTCGACAGCCGCGATGGTGAGCTGACGGTGAAGCACGTGATGGCGTCAGGTGCGCTGCCGCCGGCGTTTCCGGCCGTGCGTATCGATGGCGAGCTCTACTGGGACGGTGGCATCCTCTCCAACACGCCGACGGAAGCGGTGTTCGACGACAACCCGCGCAAGAACTCGCTGATCTTCGCCGTGCACCTCTGGAATCCCGTGGGCGCCGAGCCTAGCACAATGGCCGAGGTGCTGAACCGCCACAAGGACGTCCAGTACTCCAGCCGTATCGCCAGCCAGATCACGCGCCAGCAGCAGGCGCATCGTTTGCGTCATGTCATCAACCAGTTGGCCGCGAGGCTCCCCGAGCACGAACGCGGCAATCCTGTTGCCCGCGAACTGATGAGCTATGGCTGTCCGACCCGGATGCACGTGGTGCGTCTGCTCGCCCCGCAACTCGATCACGAGACGCACACCAAGGATATCGACTTCAGCCCGTCCGGCATCATGAGGCGCTGGGAGGCTGGCTACGCACATACCCAGGCGGCGCTGGCAAGCAGGCCTTGGGAAGGCGAGTTCGACCCTCTGGCGGGCGTGATCCTGCATGACCAGCAGGAGATGATGCCGATGGCAGCCGAATGAGCAAGGCCATCGGATAATTGGCGCTTACCCTGACGAGAGGACGTCCGTGGTGATGTGACCACGGACGTCCTCTCGTTTGGTATGGATGCGTAGGTTGAGGGGCGTCTCCGCGCTATCTGTCGTGACGCATCACGAACCGGCAAAGCAAATGATCGAGCGAGATGCGTCCCGGTCCATAGGCCATGATGCCGAGCGCCATTGCCGCCCAGGTGATGTGGACCGGCCAGCCGTCGGGCACGGTGAGCTCGACAATGATGGTCATGAACAGGAGCCCGAGCGCGGCAAAGCGGGTGCCGAGGCCGAGCACGAGCAGGACCGGAAACATGATCTCGCCGCAGCCGGACAGGAAGGCCATCGTCGCGGGGCTCGGGTAATGATAGGGGCCGCCGGGCAGATGCAGCATGAATTCATCGGTGAAGAGCGTCACCGCAACGTCGCTCAATTTGAAGAAGCCGGTCCATTTGAGGATGCCCGAACGCCAGAACGGGACCGCCAATGCCAGGCGCAGTGCGAGCTGCACCATGGATGGAGTCGCGATCGCCTGGACAAGACCATTGGCCCTGTCGACGAGCACGCCGATGGAGGGCAGGGCAGTTGCAGGCGCGATACGTTGTTCCGAGATCATCTTGCGTCTCCAGACGTCAGCGAGGCGAAGGCGCCCGCCTCGAACAGGCCGGCGATGTTGGTGGCGAGATCGAAGTCGGGTGCCTCCTCCAGCGCCGCAGCGGCGGCTTCTGCCAGCATGCATCCCGACATCAGGCAAGTCAGGAAGACCGCACCGCCGGGCGGGAGCAGTTGCACCACGACGTCGACGTCCGGCCGCGTGATCAGGGCATCTTCTGGTAAGGATGCGTCGATGCTGTCGTCGGCAGACTCGGTGCCACGGTTGGCGGCAAAGATGGTCACCGCCGCGTAAGGCGAGCGCACCACGCGCGTCGCCGGATGCAACGTGAAGACGAGGCCGGCAAGACGATCGGGCGCGATGGTGGCCAATGCGGATGGCAAAAGCGGTGCGCTGTCGGCGGCGTGATAGGCGTCGAGCCACGCCCGCTCGATCCGGGCGACATCGGCGAGCCAAGGCAGCGATTGAGCGTGTTCATAGCGTTCGATGAAGGCGGGAAAATCGCGGCCGTAGTCGAACAGCAACGGGGAGTTCGGCGGGGTTTCTCGGACATGGAAACGCGCCATGGCGCGGAAAAACTCTGCACCCGTCAGGCGCTGCACGGCCGGGTAGATCGAGGCGAGCGCGTCGATCAGGCTGACCGTGACGTTGTTGCGATAGACGTTGTAGCACGTGACCGCCGGCTTGCCGCACGGCCCGGTCACGATGCTGGGGACCTCGCGGACAGGATCGAGCAAGGCAGGCGCGAACGCGGCCGCGTAGGAGGCGTGCGGTTCAGGCTGCATGACGAAGCCTCCTGACATGACGATCCAGGATCGTCTGTGCCGCCGCGGCCTCGGCCTTCAGGACCGGCCAATCGGGAATGTTGCTGTCCCATTCGATCAGCGTCGGAACGGGCCCGCAGCGCCCGATCACGACCTCGAACAGCTTCCAGACTGCGTCCGCGACCGGACCGTCATGGCTGTCGATCAGCAACAGCTCGCCTTCGTCGCGCTGCTCGGCGTGGCCGGCAAGGTGAATTTCGCCGACGCGCGCCAAGGGGAAGTCGGCGAGATATTGCAGTGCCGAGAAACAGTGGTTGGCCGCGGACACGAAGACATTGTTGACGTCGAGCAGCAGCCCGCAGCCGGTACGCTCGGCGACGGTGCGGATGAAGTCGGTTTCGCACATCGTGGAGTTGCGGAACGCTACATATGTCGAGGGATTTTCCAGCAGGATCGGCCGCCGGATCGCCTCCTGCACCTCGTCGATATGGGCACAGACGTGAGTGAGCGTCGCCTTGTTGTAGGGCAACGGCAGGAGATCGTTGAAGAAGCTGGTCTCGTGTGTCGACCATGCCAGATGCTCGGAGACGAGGGCGGGCTGATAGCGCGCGACGAGGCCGCGAAAACGTGCCAGATGGGAGCGGTCGAGCGGCGTAGGTCCGCCGATCGACATGCAGACGCCGTGCAGCGAAAGCGGATGATCGCGCCGCAGCCGCTCCAGCATCCGGTGCGGCGGTCCACCCGCGCCCATGTAATTCTCGGCGTGGACTTCGAAGAAGCCGCGTTGCGGACCCTCGTCGAGGATTGCGGTGAGATGCTCGGGCTTGAAGCTCGTTCCGGCGACGCCGCCGAGGGGAGGCGAAAAGCGGAGGGGGACGGCCGCAGACGTCCGGGGGCTGATCGTTGCGTCCATGTCGCTCCTCCGCGCCGTTTGCATTAGTGCCGCCTCGCCTCAGACCGGCTTGAGCGAGCCTTTCTTGCCGCCAGGCAGCTCGATGCTGGCGCAGGTGCCGCCCTGCACGAATTTCCAGGCGTTGCCCTGGAAATCGGCGGTCGAAGTACCCTGGCAGGTCGTGCCCGGTCCGGCGGCGCAATCGTTCTGGCCCTTCAGCGCCACGCCGAAGCACTTTTCCTTCTTGGCTGCGATCGCAGCGTCGGCCTCGGCCTTGGTCAGGGGAGCGGCGGAGGCGAGGGTTGCGAGTGCGGTGGAGACGGCGCCGGCGAGTACGAGCGAACTGATGGTGGTCTTGGCAGACATGAGATCTCTCCTCTGGAGTAGGGCATTGGGCCCAGGGTCTCGTTCGTCCTCGCCGCAGCCGGCGTTACCGGAAAGGCTGCTCACGAGTTGGTGAGACAGTTGGTGACGCGCACGATGTCGTGCGCTGGGCGGCGAATTAGCGGCAGGTGGGGAGATAGTTCCAATGCCTAGTCTCTATGGAGACCTTAGCCGGCGCGCATTGGCCGGGACTGCTGGCATCTGCGAGACGTAACGAACGGCTGCGGGCCTGCGAAGGAGGTTAGCAGTTCGCCTCGTCAACCCGCCGGATCAAGTCATGGACGCCAGCCACGGACGCGTGACATCAGGCCAGGCGCTGCGGCGGTTGTCGGTCAGCATCCGTCTCGCCGTGTCGGCGCTGGTTTTGACCGCGATCCTCTTGACTGCGGCCTTGTCCAGCCTCCTGTGGTGGCGCACGGCGGAGGCGACCAGCCGGCAACTTGCCTCGACCATCAATGAGCAAATCGTCGCCGCCGTTCGCAAGGAAGTCGGCGCGATCGTCGACGAAGCGCGCGCGGCGCACACCGCGATCCGCACACTTTTTCTGCAAAACGTCCTCGATACCCGTGAGGCCGACAAGCGCGAATTCGTGTTTCTGTCTCAACTGCAATCTCAGGCGACGATCTCCTGGGTCGCGTTTGGCTGGCCCGACGGCGCGTTCTTTGCCGCCCACAAGCTCGGCGACGGCCGCATGGAGATGATGGAGATCTCGCTCACCGATCATGCCGGCCAGCGCCGCATCGACGAATACGACGTCGTGCCCGGCGATATCGAATTTGCCAACCGCCGTTTCGAGCCGACCGATTTCCATGTTGCCGATCGCACCTGGTTCAAGACCGGACTGAAGGCCGAAGAGCCCGCATGGTTCAAGGTCACGGACCATCCGATCGGGGAGCGTCCGTCGATCGCCTTTGCAGGTCCGATCGACGTCTATCAGGAGCGCCAGGGCGTGCTGGCCATCATGATCGAATATACCCGCCTGGCGCGCTTCCTTGCCCAGCTCGAGGTCGGGCGTACCGGAACAGCCTTCATCTTCGATGGCAGCGGCGAACTGGTCGCCGCGCCCGACAAGGACGCCGATGAATTGCATCCCGCGCACAGTGACCAGAAGTTGCTGCCGCTGGCGCAGAAGGCGCTGGCCCAGGCCGGCGGCGGCAAGGAAAGCTGGCGTAGCCGGCTCACCTCAGACGGTGCCGCCTATGAATTCGCACTCACGCCGCTGCCGTTTCCCGGCTGGCGGCTCGCAACCATCATTCCGGAGGCCGAGTTTCTCGGTCCGGTCGAGACGACGTTACGGCGCCTGATCCTCGGCCTCGCTGTCGGCGCAGTGCTTGCGGCTCTCGCGTCCGCCTTGCTCGCCCGCACGGTGATCGCAGCCCCGCTCTCCCGCGTCGTCGGCGAGATCCGCCATGTCGAAACCTTTGCGCTGGAGCTGGTGCGCCGTCATCCCTCGCGACTGAAGGAGATTGCAAGCTTGTCGGGCGCGATCGCGGAGATGGCCGCCGGTCTTTCGGCGTTCCGTAAATTCATCCCGGCCGATCTCGTCCGGGCGCTGTTGCGCCAGGGCGTCGAGGCAAAGCCCGGTGGCGCGATCCAGGAATTGAGCGTGATGTTCGTGGACGTGGCCGGCTTTACCGGCCTTTCGGAGCGTATGGGCGACCGCGTCGTGCCCTTGCTGTCGCGCTATCTCGACCTTGCCTCGGAAGTCGTCGTCGCCAATGGCGGGACGATCGATAAGTTCATCGGTGATGCCGTGATGGCGTTCTGGGGCGCGCCGCAGCCACAAGCCGATCATGCGGAGCGCTGCTGCCGCGCCGCGCTCGGCATCCGCCGCGCCATCGCGGAATCCGGCCTCACCGACGATCTCGGCCATCCCCTGCAGATCCGCATCGGCATCAATTCCGGCCGCATGCTGGTCGGCAATATCGGCTCCGAGCTGCGGCTGAACTACACCGTGATTGGCGACGCCGTGAACGTGGCAAGCCGCCTGGAAAGCGCCAACAAGAGCTATGGCACGCAAATTCTGATCGGCGAGGCAACCGAGCGCCTTGCCCGTGGTGCCATCATCACACGCGAGATCGACAGCATCGCAGTCTATGGCCGCGAAGAGGGGATCGTTGTCCATGAATTGATCGGCCTGGCAGGGAGGGCTGACGCAGAGCGCCAGGCCACAACGTGGATCGCGCGCTACGAGCACGGTCTTGCCAAATATCGAAGCGGCGATCTCGAGGGCGCCATCGTTGATTTCGAGACGGTGCTGTTGGATCAGCCGCAAGATATTCCGGCGAAGGCAATGCTCGCGCGTTGCAGCGAGCTCCTGGAGAATAAGCCGACAGTTTGGCGGCCGGTCACCACCTTGAACTCAAAATAGCGTCCTCACGCGCAGAGCCAGCGTGCCAGGTCTAAGCCGCGGCCTCCCGCGGCGGCGGCACCAGCGCCAGCTGATCCCGTACGCTCGGCCGCGCCTGCATCCTTGTGTACCAGGCGGACAGTGCCTCGCATTCGCCGGGCACCGGCAGCTGGACGAGCTTCGCGAAGATCAACCCACCGATCACGGTGATGTCGGCCATCGAGAAGGCCTCGCCGGCAACGAAGGGCTGCTGCCGCAACACCGAATCGAAATAGTGCATCCCCTTGATCGCCCTGTCGCGCTGGCGCAGGCCCCATTCCCTGTTCTGGTAGATCTCGACCTGAGGTCCGAGCCCGGGCGTGGCGTGATGGAAGTAGACGCTGATGGCGTCGAGCAGCTCCAGCTCCGCGCGCTTGCTCATCATGTGGATCACGCCCTTTTCGCGCGGCGTCGTGCCGGTGAGGGTGGGCGCGCCGTCGAGCGCGTCCAGATATTCGGTGATGGCCGTGCACTCGGCGATCAGCGTGCCGTCGTCGAGCTCGAGCACGGGCAGGGTGCCCGAATAGTTCTTGCTGGCGATAAAGTCGGGCCGCTTGTGCTCACCCTTGCGCAAATTGACGAGCACGAATTCGACGCGGGACTGCAGCTTTTTCTCGGCCAGCGCGATGCGGACGCGGGCGGGATAGGGGCCGGTCGGAAAGTCGTAGATCTTCATCGGCGTGTCCTCGTTACCTACCTGTCACTTGGTAGGTAGACGTTAAGCTTTGTGCTTTACCTGGTCAATGCCTATCTGTCAGTTGGTAGGCTGACGGATCGGTGATGAAGGGACCCATGAGTGCGAATGCCAAAGAGGCGATCCTGGCGGCGGCCAGGCGCACCGCGCAGGCCCATGGCTATGGCGGCCTGAACTTTCGCGACCTTGCCGCGGAGGTCGGCATCAAGGCCGCCAGCATCTATCACCACTTTCCCAGCAAGGCCGAGCTCGGTGCTGCAGTGGCGCGGCGTTATTGGGAGGACACCGCGGCAGAGCTCGAGGCGATGCTGGCCGAAAGCGGTGATCCCAGGCAAAGCCTGAGCCGTTATCCGGAAGTGTTTCGCACCGCGCTGACGCGGGACAACCGCATCTGCATGTGCAGCTTCATGGCCGCCGAATATGACGACCTGCCGGATGCGGTGAAGACCGAGGTGCAGGCTTTCGCCGACGTCAACGTGGCGTGGCTCGCCAAGGTCCTGTCCGCCGCAAGGGTTGTCAGCCCGAAGCAGAGCCAGGCGCGCGCCCGCGCCATCTTCGCGGCCGTCGCCGGCGCGCAGCTGATGGCGCGCAGCCGCGCGGATATCGCCCTGTTCGACAGCGTGATCGAGAGCTATCGCGCCGCGGGCCTGTTGCCGGCATAGATCCCAGCGTTCCACCAAGCAGGCAGCTGCGCCGACTTCGGCCCGGAAGGGACCCCGGTGGATCCGACCAAAGGCCCCGCCGCAGAGCCGCGCGAGCTACTGTGCATGGGGTTGTTTTCGACATTTTGGCAAACGAGCTCGCTCGGAACGGCACCGGGTCAGCGTCCAATGGGAACCTATTCCCCAGCGCCGCGTTGCCTCGCCATGACTGAAGACCTTTCCTTCCGACGCAAACCCCTGACACCGGAACAGCGCCAGGCCCGCGATGCGGCTCGCCGGATCGAGGCCGAGAAGGCCATGCGCGACCATGAGGAGGCGCAGAAGGCGTTTCACGCCAATCGCGAGCGGCTGAAGGCCGAGCGGCTGGCGCGCGAGGCGGCTGCAGCAAAGGCCTGACAGTCCGCGGCTGCTGTGCGCCGCCGGTTCAGCGCCGGCTCGAAGGACGCAAGGCGCAGGCGCTCAAGCCGTCGAAATTCCCGAAGCTCTCTGTTCACGCGTCGGCTCTCGATCTCCCCGAGGCCATGCGGCAAATCGTCTAGCCAGCCGGGCCGGTCGGGGCCTGACGCTGCCTGCCGGTGCAAGCGACGCTTGACGGCGAACGCCTTCGGCCGGAAGATTCAATTGATCCTCAGATGACCAGAACCACGGAGACGTTCGCTCCCCGATCCAGATCCCACCCAGTGACAGCGCAAATGGAGCTGACCATGACCACGTTCGACAAGCGCGAGCAGGGCTTTGAGGCCAAATTCGCCCATGACGAGGAGCTCATGTTCAAGGCTGCGGCCCGGTCGAACAAGCTGCTCGGGCTGTGGGCCGCAGGCGAGCTCGGACTCAGCGGCGATGCCGCCGCCGCTTACGCGACGAAGCTGGTGACCGACGGTCTGGCGAATCAGACCATGGACGAGACCATCAACAAGGTCTCGAGCGACCTCGCCGAGAAGGGCATTTCACGCGAGCAGATTGCGCAGAAGATGCAGGAGTGCCTGCACCAGGCGCTGGGGCAGCTCGAAGTCGCCTCGCGCCAGGCTTGACGTCGACCAGCACCTCACTCCTGGTGCTTGCGCGTGGTCGTATCGCTGAACCTGTCCACGAAGGCGATGCCGATCGCCGACGCGACGAAAGTGATGTGGATCAGCACCTGCCACATCACGCCGTTCTCGGTGAGGCTGGCGCGGTTTGATCCGAGATTGCCGGCCTCGATGAAGGTGCGCAGCAACGCGATCGAGGAGATGCCGATAATCGCCATCGCGAGCTTGATCTTGAGCACGCTGGCGTTGACGTGGCCGAGCCACTCCGGCTCGTCGGGATGGCCCTGGAGGTCGAGCCGGGAGACGAAGGTCTCGTAGCCGCCGACGATCACCATCACCAGCAGGTTTGAGATCATCACGACGTCGATTAGCGCCAGCACGCTCATCATGATCTCCTGCTCGGTGAGATCGAGCGCGTGCGAGGAAAGGTGCCAGAGCTCCTTCAGGAACAGTACGATGTAGACGCATTGCGCCACGATCAGCCCGAGATAGAGCGGCAGCTGCAGCCAGCGCGACCCGAAGATGATCATCGGCAACAGGCCGAGGCGCGGCGAGGGCGGGCGGGGACCGGTGGTGGTTTCGGGCTCTACCGACATGCAATGTCCGATGATGGAGGTGACGCTGCTCCCATGTACCTCGCCCCGATGGCCGGAGAAAGACGGCGCCCCGGGTCGGTTGCTGGAGCTCGCGTCGTCTCATGCTATCGTAGAGGTGGAAAACGGGGAGGTGGGCAGTGCTGCGCAGCCGCTTTGGCAAGGTCGTAGGTCATGTCGCGCTTTCGAGTGCGATCATCTTCGGCGTGGGCGCTACGGGCGTCTCGGCGACACCGCTGACGCCGTTTCGCTATGAGGACCAGGCCCGGCGCCATTGCCCCGGCGACAAGGTGGTGTGGCTGGATTTCAAGAAGGGCGTCTACTACCGCAAGGGACAGAGGCTGTATGGCCAGGGGTTCGACGGCAGCTTCGTCTGCGCGAATGAAGCCCGCGACAGCCTCTATCGCAGCTCTCCGTTGGGCTTGCGCTAGCGGGGCGAGCGCGTGGCGGAGCGCAGCTATTTCTGCTTTGGCAGCGTCACCGGGACGTGCGCAGAGGTGCTGATGACCCGGGGGCTTCCGTCGGGATAGGTCCGACCGCCGCGGATCAGCGATTCCAGAACCAGGATGAATTTCTCGGCGAGCATGTTCGTCACCTTAGCTGGCGGTGGCCTCTTGAAATTGGTCGAGGCGCCGAACACGAAAATTCAATCAACTAAATGGGAGCGGGTCACAGCGCCTGCTGCGCTGCCATGGCCCAGCAATCCGAAAATGCCGCAGGGTGGTTGGAGGATTAGCCGAAGGCCAGCGCCACGAGGCTCGAGCAGAGCAGGACCAGACCGCCTGCGGTCAATGCCAGAAAGCCATCGGATACGAGGTCATGTTTGCGCATGGGACACCTGCTGCTCTCGTCCTCGATGCTCGATGCTCGATGCTCGATGCTCGATCGAATTGATTAAAATTGTCCGAACGTGCCGCTGTGAAGAAGTAGTGCAATGTCGCGCGCGCGAGTGCCTTCAGGCCCTCGTGCGGTAGCCTTCAAACGCATGGGCCAGGAAGATCCCTGCGCTTACCAGACCCATCAGTGCCGAAACCGTCTCGATCATCGCTAATTCCAATCCCGCCCCTGCACGCGAGAAAACGCGGGCAGCCTTGCACAGTCAAAAGAATTCCGGTGAAGCCAGCGATATCGGGGGTGGAGTGAGCTTTTGGCGCAACAGCTTGTGCGGGACTGGCACAGACGAGCCGGCGCCACGGTCCTCGCGCCCCGTAGATGAACGGAGAATTGCGAACGTCCTGTTTACCATCCCGGTGCGTAGGTTGTGCGCTCCCCATTTCCGCCGTGTTCGGGTTGCGTTATCGTTACCGTCTCCGGACGGTGGTGGGCCGCGCGGAGTTTGACGTCCGCAGGGCACCCCCGCAGGAAAGCGGGTTGGGTTCGTCTCCGGCGAAATGGTATTTGGGGCGAATGGGGATCCGACGGTCAGATTCGGTGATGCGGGCCGCGCGATGTGTTGCGGCGGTCGCCACCTGCCTAGCGCTTGCCAACTGCGCCTCGTCCAACAAGTTCGCCAGCCGGGTCGATCCCAAATACGGCGTGTCGTCGAGCCCGCGAGTCGTAGCCTGGGGCGAGCCCGTGCCCAAAGGCGGCGGCACCTATCGCGTCGGTAAGCCCTACGTCGTCGCCGGCCGGACCTACGTGCCGGAGGAGGACGTCAACTACCGGGCCGAGGGCACGGCGTCCTGGTACGGCGACGATTTCCACGGCCGTCTGACCGCCAACGGCGAAGTCTTCGACATGGGCTCGCTGACGGCAGCCCATCCGACCCTGCCGATGCCGTCCTATGCGCGGGTGACCAATCTCTCCAACGGCAAGTCGCTGGTCGTGCGCGTCAATGACCGCGGTCCCTATCACGGCAACCGTCTCATCGACGTCTCGAACAAAGCCGCCGAACTGCTTGAATTCAAAGGCAATGGCGTCGCCAGGGTCCGCGTCGAATATGTCGGCCGGGCGCCGCTGGAAGGCTCGGATGACCGCCAGCTGATGGCGACCTTGCGCACCGGCGTGCCGGCGCCGTCGCCCTCGATGGTCCGGGTCGCCTCGGCGCGGCCATTCGTGCCCGAGCTGCCTTCGTCGAACCGCGGTGCTATCAGGGGCGAAGTCCCGATGCCGGAAGGGCGGCCCTATAGCCTTGGCAATAGCGCAGCGGACGTCGCCTCGATCAACGCAACCTCGGAGATGTCGGCCTCGAGCCGCAGCCGGGGCCGGGCGCTCCAGAATGTCCGCCAGGTGTCCTATGATCAGGACGGCCGCTATGCCTCCGACAGCGGTCCTTCCGCCTCAGATGACGGCGCAGCCGAGGCCCGCAGCATCCTGACCGGCCGCGGCCTGTACTAATCGCGCGCCGCCGAGGGTGACGACGCTTCGCGCAGGAATCTGACCAGCGCGGCGTTGACCTCGTCGGGCCGCTCCTGCTGCACCCAATGGCCCGCGCCGTCGATGATGATCTTTCGCGTGAGATTGGGTAGCACGCGCTCCAGCTCGTTGACGCGCTTGGCACCGATCAGTCCGGTGATGACGGCATCCTGCGCGCCGGCGATGAAGAGCGAGGGTTGGCGGATCTGCGCGTCCTGCCAGGGCGCGGTCAGCTCCCAATTGCGGTCGATGTTGCGATACCAGTTCAGCCCGCCGCGGAAGCCGGACTTGCGGAAATTTTCGGTGAAATGAGCAAGATCGTCCTCGCTCAGCCACGCCGGTAGCGGCTCGTCGGCGGTCGCATGGCCGAGAAAGCCCTTGCCCTCCTGCACGAACATCGCGGCATTGGGGTCGGCAAGACCGCGGCCGCCGAGCACGATCCGCATGGTGCGGGCGACGTTCTGCTCGAACTCGCCCTCGGCGACACCGGGCGCCTGGAAATACTGCCAGTAGAAGTTGGTGATGCCGCCTTGCCGCAGCAGTTCGAGCGGCCTGCCGCGTCCGCGCAACGGCGGCGGCACGCTCAGGCCTGCGACGGCCGTGAAGATATCCGGCCGGAACAGGGCCGCATGCCAGGCGACCGGCGCGCCCCAGTCGTGGCCGACCACCATCGCCCTGGTCTTGCCGAGCGCCTGGACCAGTCCGACGACATCGCCCACCAGGTCAAAGATCGAATAGGCGGATACGTCCGGCGGCGCCGCGCTCTGGCCGAAGCCGCGCATGTCGGGAGCCACGACGTGAAAGCCGGCGGCTGCCAGTGCCGGGATCTGATGTCGCCACGAATATGACAGTTCCGGCCAGCCATGGCACAGCACAACCAGCGGTCCCTGGCCGGCGGCTTCGCGGATGAAGAGGTCGATCCCATTGGCCTTGATCACACGAGTCGTGGACATCGCTTTTCCGCCTTGTTTCAGGGGTTTGGTCGGGAAACATGAGGTGCCACGATAGGGATGCGACGAGAATCGTGCAATCTCGGAGCAAGCACCCGATCCTCGTGTTGTTCGCACCGGTTCCGTTTGTTAGAACGCCGCTCTCAGGGCTTCGCCATGGCATTTCATCTGATCCCGCTCCGCCATCCCCGGTTCACCGCCGGAGCGCTGGCACGCGGGCTGGTCGCGGCGGCGCTTGCCGTGAGCCTCGGCTGGGGCGGGGTGCTCTATGCCGCCAACCAGAGCGTCCAGGGCGCCAAGAAAACCGAAGATCCCGGCTTTGACGGCGATGCCCCCACGGCGATCCTGATCGAGGCCTCCAGCGGTAGCGTGCTGTTCGAGAAGAACGCCGACGAGCTGCGCGCGCCCTCCAGCATGATGAAGCTCGTGACCGCGGAGGTCGTGTTCAACGCGATCAAGAAGGGCGAAATCAAGCTGACCGACGAATACCGGATCAGCGAGAATGCCTGGCGCAGGGGCGGGGCGCCCTCGGGCGGCTCAACCATGTTCGCAGCCATCAACAGCAAGGTCTCGGTCGACGACCTCCTGCACGGCGCGATCATCCAGAGTGGCAACGATGCCTGCATCGCTCTCGCCGAAGGCATCGCGGGCAACGAGAAGATCTTTGCCTCCGACTTCATGACCAAGCGCGCCCGCGAGCTCGGCATGACCAAGTCGACCTTCGCCAATTCCAACGGCCTGCCCGACCCCGGCAACAAGATGACGGTGCGCGAACTCGGCATGCTCGCGCGTCACATCATCCTGGACTTTCCGGAGTTCTACAAACTGTTCGGCGAGAAGGAGTTCACCTGGAACAAAATCCGCCAACCGAACCGCAATCCCTTGCTCAATTCGATGGAAGGCGCCGACGGCCTGAAAACCGGTTACACCAAGGAAGGCGGCTATGGCATGGTCGGCTCGGCGGTGCAGAACGGCACGCGGTTGATCGTCGTGGTCAACGGGCTCGAAGACCCCGAGGATCGCGCCACCGAAGCCAAGAAGATGCTGGAATGGGGCTTCCGCAACTTCGAGACCCGCACCCTGATCGCGGCCGACGAACCGGTCGGCTACGCAAAGGTCTTCGGGGGCGAGAGTCGCTCTGTGAAGCTGGTTGCGAAAGTGCCGGTGAAGGTGATGGTGCACAAGAGCGGCGGCGACAAGCTGGTCGCGCGCGTCGTCTATAGCGGTCCCGTGCGCGCGCCGGTTCGGGAAGGCCAGCAGGTCGGCGTGGTCAAGGTCTGGCGCAGCGGCAATATCGCGGTGGAAACGCCGGTCTACGCTGCGGAATCGATCGGCACCGGCTCGACCATGCGGCGCGCGATCGACGGCGCCAGCGAGCTCGTGATCGGCATGTTCCGCGCAGGCGCCGAGAAGCTCTGACCATGAGTGAGAGCACGGGACAGCGGCCGTCCGGGCGCGGACGCTTCATCACCTTTGAAGGCGGTGAGGGGACGGGCAAGTCGACCCAGATCAAGAAGCTGGCCGAGCGTCTGAGTGCGGCCAGACTGCGGATCCTGGTCACGCGCGAGCCCGGCGGCTCGCCCGGCGCCGAGATCATGCGCCATCTGGTGCTGTCGGGGATGGGCAAGCTGCTCGGGCCCGAAGCCGAGACGCTGCTATTCGCGGCCGCGCGCGACGACCACGTCCACACCGTGATCGAGCCTGCGCTCAAACAAGGCGTCTGGGTGCTGTGCGACCGCTTCGCCGACTCGACACGAGCCTATCAGGGTAGCCTCGGCAGCGTACCCGCCGGACTGATCAACGCCATGCAGCGGGTCACAATCGGCGATCTCAAGCCCGATCTGACCTTCATCCTCGATCTGCCGGTCGAGATTGGCCTGGCGCGCGCGGCGGCGCGGCGCGGCAGCAGCACGCCTGACAGGTTCGAAGGCGAGAAGCTCGCTTTCCACCAGGGCCTGCGCGAGGCCTATCGCAAGATCTCCGTCGACGATCCCGCGCGCTGCGTGCTGATCGATGCCAATTCCGACCCTGATACGGTCGCTGGTCGCGTCTGGGCCGCGCTGCGCGAACGCCTCCTGCCGACGCCGGCTTCGGTGATCTCGGCATGAGCCCGCGTCAGGCCGAGCGCGAGAGTGTTATCCCGCATCCCCGCGAGACCAGCCTTCTGTTCGGCCATCGCGAGGCCGAGGCGGCGCTGCTGACCGCCTATCGCAGCGGGCGTATCCCGCATGCCTGGCTGATTGGCGGGCCGCAAGGGATCGGCAAGGCAACGCTGGCCTATCGTATGGCGCGCTTCGTGCTCGCCCATGGCCAACCCCTGGCGACGGCCGTGCAGACCGCCGAAGATCTCTTCATTGATCCTGATGATGCCGTGGCGCGACAGGTCGCAGCCGGCTCGCATGGCGGCCTGCTGACGCTGGAGCGCACCGCCAATGACCGTGGTGTGATGCGCACGGTCATCACGGTCGACGAGACTCGCGAGACGATCGCATTCTTCGGCTCGACGGCTGCAGCAGAAGGTTGGCGCGTCTGCGTCGTCGACACCGTCGACGAGCTCAATCCCAATGCGGCAAACGCGCTGCTCAAGATCCTCGAGGAGCCGCCGCAGCGATCGCTGTTCCTTTTGGTCAGCCACGCTCCGGCGCGCGTGCTCGCCACCATCCAGTCGCGTTGCCGCAAGCTGCGTCTGCGATCACTGCCGACCGACGAGGTCATTGCCGCAGCAGCTGCGGCCGCCGACATCCCGCCGACTGATTTGGCACTGCGCGAGGCAGCGGAGGCCTCCGAGGGCAGTGTCTCGCGCGCGCTGACGCTGCTCGGCGGCGATGCGCTGAAGCTCCAGCAGCGCACCGCCGCGCTCTTGGCACGGTTGCCGGAGGTCGATCCGCGTGAATTGCACACGCTTGGTGAATCCCTCGGCACCAGCGACCGCGTGGCCCTTGCCGCCTTCGTCGACGGCATCGATCGCTGGATCGCGGAGCGCCTGCATGCAGACGAAGCCAATGCCAACCAGAACCTGCCGCGCCTTGCGCGCTTGAGCGAGGTATGGGAAAAGATCGTCCGCGCCGCGCGCGACACCGAAACCTACAATCTGGAGCGAAAGCCCTTGGTTTTCTCGGTGTTCGGCTGGCTGGCGGACGCAACGCGCTAGAGCATGATCCGGAAAAGTGTGTAGCGGTTTTCCGAGAGGAGCATGCTCAGAATAACAACCTAACGCAGTTCGTTTCCAAAATTCGAGAAGCCGGTAAAGGAATTTGTCGTGGCAACACGCGCTAAGAAAGCCGCCAAGGGCAAGAGCAGCAAGAAGGCTGCAAAGAAGGCCGCCAAAAAGGCCGTGAAGGCGCTGGCGCGTAAGGCTGCCAAGAAGGTCAAGAAGACCAAGAAGGCCGTCGCCAAGAAGGGCGTGAAGAAGAGCGCTGCAAAGACGGCAAAGAAGGCCAGCAAGAAAGCTGCCAAGGCGCCGGTCATCGCCAAGAAAGCGGTGAAGAAGCCAGCAAAGGCTCCTGCGAAGAACGCGGTCAAGAAGGCGAAGGTGGCTGAGCCCGCCGTGATCGCCGCGCCGGCACCCGTCGCTAAGCCGCCGAAGACGGTGAAGCCCAAAGTGTCGAAACCCAAGGCGCCGAAGCCGGTGACCGCATCGAAAGCGGATGTGGTCGCTGCTGCGCCCGCCCGCGACAATGTCTTCTACATCTCGACCGCCATCGCCTATCCCAACGGCAGCCCGCATATCGGTCACGCCTATGAGGCGATCTCGGCCGACGTGCTGGCGCGCTTCGCCCGGCTCGACGGCAAGGACGTGTTCTTCCTGACCGGCACGGACGAGCATGGCCAGAAGATGGTTCAGACCGCGCAGAACGAGGGCCTGTCCCCGTCCGCACTCGCGACCCGCAATGCCAACCGCTTCAAGGAGATGGACCAGCGTCTGAACGTCTCGTTCGACCGCTTCATTCGCACCACCGAAGAGCAGCATCATCGCTCGAGCCAGGAGATCTGGCGTCGCATGGAAGCGAATGGCGACATCTACGCCGACATCTATTCGGGCTGGTACTCGGTGCGTGATGAGGCCTATTACGCCGAGGACGAGACACGCCTGAACGACGATGGCGTACGCCTCGGGCCGCAAGGCACGCCGGTCGAATGGGTCGAGGAGAAGAGCTATTTCTTCCGCCTGTCGGCCTATCAGGACAAGCTGCTGAAGCTTTACGCGGACCATCCCGAATTCATCGGCCCGGATGCGCGCCGCAACGAGGTGGTGAGTTTCGTGAAGGGTGGCCTGCGCGATCTCTCGATCTCGCGCACCACCTTCGACTGGGGCGTGAAGGTGCCCGGCAACGAAGAGCATGTGATGTATGTCTGGGTCGACGCGCTGACCAACTACATCACTGGCGTAGGCTTCCCTGACGAAAGCGATAAGAACTGGCGCTACTGGCCGGCCGACGTGCATATCATCGGCAAGGACATCATCCGCTTCCACGCAGTGTACTGGCCGGCTTTCCTGATGTCGGCCGGCCTTGCGCTGCCGAAGCGGGTCTATGCCCATGGCTTCCTGTTCAACAGGGGTGAGAAGATGTCGAAGTCGGTCGGCAACGTCGTCGACCCGTTCAATCTCGCCGACCAGTACGGCGTCGACCAGATGCGCTATTTCTTCCTGCGCGAGGTCTCCTATGGCCAGGATGGCAACTACAACCACGAGGCCATCGTCGCGCGCATCAATGCCGACCTCGCCAACGATCTCGGCAACCTCGCGCAGCGCTCGCTGTCGATGATCGCCAAACAGCTCGGCGGCGTGCTGCCGGAGCCCGGCGCGTTAAGCGACAACGATAAGGCGATCCTGGCGATGGCCGATGGCATGATTGCCGCATCGCGCGAAGCCATGGCGACACAGCAGATCCATCACTGGCTCAACGCCGTGTGGGCTGTGGTCGCGGAAGCCAACCGCTATTTCGCGGGTGAGGCACCATGGGCACTCGCCAAGACCGATCCTGTCCGGCAGAAGACGGTGCTCTACGTCACCGCGGAAGTCGTGCGTCAGATCGCGATCCTGGCCCAGCCGGCGATGCCGACCGCATCGGGGTTGCTGCTCGACAGCCTCGGTATCCCGGCGGCTGAGCGCAATTTCGCGATGCTCGGCGGCGAGAAGCGGATCGCGCCCGGCACCACGCTGCCAGCGCCGACGCCGGCTTTCCCGCGCTACATCGATCCGGCGGCCTGAGGCGCATGATGCTGGTCGACAGTCACTGCCATCTGGATTTCCCGGACTTTGCGGAGGATATCGACGGCATCGTGTCGCGTGCCCGCGCGGCTGGGATCGGCCGCATGGTCACGATCTCGACACGGGTGCGAAAGCTCGATCAGCTTCTCGCCATCGCCGAGCGTTATGACGACGTCTATTGCTCGGTCGGCACCCATCCGCACAACGCGGATGAGGAAGACGGCATCTCGCCGGACGAGCTGATTGAGCTGACACGGCATCCCAAGGTGGTCGCGCTCGGCGAAGCCGGGCTCGACTATTTCTACGACGACGGGTCGCCCGCGGCGCAGGCAAGGGGCTTTCGTGCCCATATCGCCGCCGCGCGCGCCACGCGCCTGCCGCTGGTGATCCATACCCGCGAGGCGGACGAGGACTGCGCCCGCATCTTGGAAGAGGAGGCGGCCAAGGGATCGTTTCGCGCCGTGCTGCATTGTTACACCGGCGGGCGTGAGCTGGCACTGAAGGCGGTGTCGCTCGGGCTCTATATCGGCTTCACGGGCATCTTGACCTTCAAGAAGTCGGATACGCTGCGCGCGCTTGCGGCCGAACTGCCTGCTGACCGTATTCTGGTTGAAACAGACTCGCCCTACCTTGCGCCGGGCAAGTTCCGGGGCAAGCGCAACGAGCCGGCCTATGTGGTCGAGGTCGCCAAGGTTCTGGCCGAAACGCGCGGGGTGTCGTTGGACGAGATTTCTCGCCAGACCACCGACAATTTCTTCCGCCTGTTCTCCAAGGTGAAAGCTTGAGGTTCTGAGCCGCATGACGCTGACGCTGACGATCCTGGGCTGCGGCTCCTCCGCCGGTGTTCCGCGTCCCGCCCTCGGCTGGGGCGCATGCGATCCGACCAATCCGAAGAATCGCCGCCGCCGCTGCTCACTGCTGGTCGAGCGGAAGTCCGAGCATGGCACGACGCGGATCGTGATCGACACCTCGCCGGACCTGCGCGAGCAACTGCTCTCGACCAACGTCGACCACATCGACGCGGTGTTCCTCACCCACGAGCACGCCGACCAGACCCATGGCATGGACGATCTGCGCTCGGTCGTCATGCACATGCGCCGCCGCATCCCGACCTATTTCAACCAGTCGACCGCCAAGGACATCATGGCGCGGTTCTCCTATTGCTTCATTTCGCCGGAGGGCAGCGACTACCCGCCGATCCTGACACGGCATTCGATCGAGGCGGGCGAGAGCCAGACTATTCTTGGGAAGGGCGGCGCCGTGACGATGACGGCCTTCCTGGTCCAGCACGGCAACATTCCTGCGCTCGGCTATCGTATCGGCGATGCCGCTTACACGCCGGACCTCAATGACATCCCACGCGAGAGCTGGGGCGCGCTGGAAAATCTCGACCTCTGGATCGTCGACGGCCTGCGCTACACCAGCCACGTCAGCCATTTCAGCATCAACGACGCTTTGTCGTGGATCGAGCGCTTCAAGCCGAAGCGCGCCGTGATCACCAACATGACGGCGGACGTCGATTATGAGGTGATCCGGCAGACTCTGCCCGCAGGCGTGGTGCCGGCCTATGACGGCCTGCAGCTGCAGACACATTGACCTACCAGGCGTAGCGCACCGCGGCTTTGCGGGTATGGCCGCGCACTATAGTCTCGACAGCCTGCGAACCCGACGCCAATTAGGTCGAGATCGCCTTCGCCGACCCAACTTCGTTGCGCAGCAGGAATTTCTGGATCTTGCCGGTCGACGTCTTCGGGATCGGTCCGAACACGACGGCCTTCGGCGTCTTGAAGCCGCTCATATGGGTGCGGCAGAAGGCGATGATCTCGGCCTCGGTCGCGCTCGCGCCGTCCTTCAGCTCGACGAAGGCGCAGGGCACTTCGCCCCATTTCGGATCGGGCTTTGCCACCACCGCGGCGAACAGCACCGCCGGATGCTTGTAGAGGATGTCCTCGACCTCGACGGAGGAGATGTTCTCGCCGCCGGAGATGATGATATCCTTGGAGCGATCCTTGATGATGACATAGCCGTGCTCGTCGAGCACGCCGAGATCGCCGGTGTGAAACCAGCCGCCCTCGAAGGCTTCCTTGGTCGCCTTCTCGTTCTTGAGGTAGCCCTTCATCACGATATTGCCGCGGAACATCACCTCGCCGATGGTCTCGCCGTCGCGCGGGACCTGCTGCATGGTCTGCGGATCGATGACGGTGACGCTTTCCTCGAGCGGGTAGGGAACGCCCTGGCGGCGCTTCATGCGGGCGCGCTCGGCAGGCGCAAGCTCGTCCCAGCCCGGCTGCTCGGCGCAGACCGACGCGGGGCCGTAGACCTCGGTCAGGCCATACACATGGGTGAGCTTGATGCCGATGTTTTCGGCGCCTTCCAACACCGCGACCGGCGGCGCTGCGCCGGCGATGAGGCCGACGACGCGGCGTGCCGCGTTGCCCCGTGGCGCATCGGGCGCATTGATCAGCGTGTTGTACACGATCGGCGCGCCGCACATGTGGGTGACGCCGTGCTGCCTGATCAGCTCGAAAATCTTGGTCGGCTCGACCTTGCGCAAGCAGACATTGATGCCGGCCGCGGCCGCGATCGTCCAGGGGAAGCACCAGCCGTTGCAGTGGAACATCGGCAGGGTCCAGAGATAGACCGGATGCTGGCCGAGATTGCCGGCGAGGATGTTGCTGACGGCGTTGAGATACGCGCCGCGATGATGGGTGACGACGCCCTTGGGATTGCCGGTGGTGCCCGAGGTGTAGCTCAGCGCGATCGCGTCCCATTCGTCGCTTGGCAGGATTGCCGTGAAGTTCGGATCGCCTTGCGCGACGGCGGCTTCATATTCGATCTCGCCGATGCGCTTGCCACCCTTGAACGCGGCATCGTCGACGTCGATCACGAACGGCTTTGGCCCGGTCATCTGCGCCAGCGCATCGGTGATGACGCCTGAAAATTCAGGATCGACCAGGATGATCTTGGCGGCCCCATGGTCGAGCTGGAAGGCGATGGAGGGCGGATCGAGGCGGATGTTGAGAGCGTTGAGCACAGCGCCGGTCATGGGAATTGCGAAATGCGCCTCGTTCATTGCCGGAGTGTTCGGCAGCATCGCAGCGACGGTGTCGCCGACGCCGATGCCTTTGCTGGCAAGATAGGAGGCAAAGCGCTTGCAGCGCTCATGCGTCTGCCTCCACGTGAAGCTGCGGCCCTCATAGACCGTGCTGATGTGATCGGGATAGACGCCGGCGCTGCGCGCGAGGAAGCTCAGCGGCGACAGCGGCACATAATTGGCGGGGGTCTTGTCGAGGCCGATATCGTACTGGTTCTGCCGCTCACTCATCGACACCCTCCTTGACGCCATGCGTTACAGGAATCCGATCGAGATCCAGGGGAACACCGCGACGACGATCAATCCCACCAGCAGCGCCAGCAGATAACCCCAGATCGGCCTGATGCCCTCGGCGGGCTCAACGCGTCCGATGGCACAGGCAGCATAATAACCGACGCCGAACGGCGGCGCGAATAGCCCGATACCCATCGCAAGGATGATGATCATGGCGTAGTGCACCTCGTGCACGCCAACGGCGCGGGCGATCGGAAACAGCAGCGGCCCGAACAGCACGATCGCCGGGATGCCCTCCAGCACGCTGCCGAGAATGGTGAAGGCCAGGATCGATACGGCGATGAAGCTCGCAACTCCCCCTGGCAATCCGGTCATGGCGGATGCCAGCGAGCGCGAGAAGCCTGATTGCGTCAGGCCCCAGGCCATGCCGGTGGCCGTGCCGATGATCAGCAGGATCGCGCCCGACAGCGCCGCCGTCTCGACCAGCATCGGAAACAGCCGCTGCCAGTCGAAGCGGCGGTAGATGACGAGACCGACGAGGGCGCCATAGACGATGCCGATGGTCGAGACCTCGGTGGCTGTCGCAATGCCTTCGACGACGGCGTAGCGGATCACGAAGGGCAGCGCGAGCGCGGGCAGGGCGATGACGAAGGTCTTGCCGATCTCGGACGCGGTTGCGCGGCGGACATGGCTCATGTCCTCATGGCGGTAGCGCCACCACACCAGCATGCAGAGCGTGACCGCGAGCACGACGCCTGGCAGCAGGCCGCCGGTGAAGAGGGCGGCGATCGACACGCCGGTGACCGAGCCGATCGTGATCAGCACCAGGCTCGGCGGAATGGTTTCAGTCTGGGCGCCGGTCGCCGCGAGCAGTGCGACGAGATCGCCGGGCTTGGCGCCACGCTGCTTCATCTCCGGGAACAGCACGGGCGCGACCGCAGCCATGTCGGCGGCCTTGGCGCCTGATATGCCGGACACCAGGTACATGGCGCCGACCAGCACGTAGTGCAGGCCACCGCGGACATGGCCGAGCAGGCTCGCCAGGAACGCCACCATGGCCCGGGCCATGCCGGTCATCTCGATCAGGAGCCCCAGGAACACGAACAGCGGCACGGACAGCAGGATGAGGTGGCTCATGCCCTCGTCCATCCGTCCGACCAGCACCATGACCGGCGTGTGCGTGGTTAGCGCCAGATAGCCGAAGATGGCTAGGCCAAAGCCGAACGCAATGGGAACGCCGGCGAAGACGCAGAAGCCGGCGACGCCGACGAAGAAGATCACGAGGTTGAGATTGCCGAGCGGCCGCAGGTAGGGCTGTGCCAGCCAGAACAGCCCGACCACGAGCGCGACCGACATTGCGGCCGTCAGCACCTTCAGGTAGTCGGCCGCCCGCAAAAGACGCAGCAGCGCGAATGCCGCCATCAGGCAGAGCCCGACCGGCAGCGCGACGGCGCGCCACATGTTCGAAATCTGCAGCGCTGGCGTCGTAATGAAGCTCTCTTCGTAGGCGTAGTCGTAGGCCGGCCAGACGATCATCGCCAGGAAGCCAGCGCGGCAGAGACCGCCACCAGATCGAGCCAGGCCCGCATCGCAGGCGTGGCGCTGGCGACGATCGCGGTCATGCGCATATGCTCGGAGCGGCGGAACGCCACTGCCGCGCCAAGCATGGCCAGCCACAGGAACAGGATCGAGGCAAGCTCGTCCGACCAGATCAGCGGCCGGTGCAAGCCGTAGCGCGCGACCACGCCGGCGAACAGGATCACGATCTCGGCGACGACCAGGATCGCCGCGGGGATCTCGACGGCGAGGCCGAGGATGCGCTCCAGCGAAGCCAGCAACTGAGATCGGCGAGGGGGCTGACCAGCCACCTCGCCCACCATTTCGGTCACCTGAGCCTCGACCTGAGCCATGACGGCCCCAACGCGTTACGACAGCTTGCCGACGGCCTTTTCCAGCAGCTCCCAGGCCTGCTCGCCATATTTGCCCTTCCATTCGGCATAGAAGCCGGCGGAGCGCAGCTTGTCGCGGAATGGCGCGACCGTGGGCTGGTTGAAGGCCAGGCCCTTGCCCGCCAGCTCCTGCTGGAGATTGGCGTTCAGCTTGGCGGTGTCTTCGCGCTCCTTGAGGGCGGCCGCGTTGATATTCTTGGCGACGATGGTCTTGATGTCGTCAGGCAGCGCGGCCCAGGCCCTGCGGTTGGCCAGGAACCAGAATCCGTCCCACATGTGGTTGGTCAGCGAGCAGTATTTCTGCACCTCGTAGAGCTTGGCGGTCGAGATGATCGCCAGCGGGTTCTCCTGGCCCTCGACGATCTTGGTCTGGAGCGCGGAATAGACCTCGGCGAAATTGATCGAGGCGGGCGCGGCGTCGAACGCCTTGAACATCGAGGTCCACAGCGGCGACACCGGCACGCGGATCTTGAACCCCTTGAAGTCATCGGGTCCGGTGATCGGCTTGGTCGACGACGTGGTCTGGCGGAAGCCGTTGTCCCAGATCTTGTCCATGACCTCGAGGCCGGCCTTCTTGATCTCGCCGCGGACAAAGGCGCCGAGCTCGCCATCCATGGCCTTCCAGACCGTGTCGTAGTCCGGGAATGCGAAGCCGATGCCATTGATGGACGCGGCCGGCACCAGGGTCGACAGGATCAGGCCCGACAGCGTGAAGAACTCGACGCCGCCGGAGCGGATCTGGCTCAGCATGTCGGTGTCGGAGCCGAGCTGGTTGTTCGGAAAGATCTGGAGGTCGAACTTGCCGCCGGTCTCGCTCTTGATCGCCGCGGCCATCTCCTTGGCGCGGACGTTCAGCGGGTGCGAGTCAGGCAGGTTGTTGGCGTATTTGTAGGAGAACGCGGCGGCCTGGGCACGGGCCACATAGGGCGCGCTGACCCCGCCAAAAACGGCGGTCGCGGCGGTGGCCTTGAGAAGCGTGCGGCGGGAAAAACGCGTTGAAAGGACCATGGGTCTGCTTCCTCGGAAGTTTGTTCTTGTTGTGAGACGCAAACCTATACGGACGTCTGGTCGGCAGTCATCTGCGATCTCGTGGAGCTCGCTTATTGCAGCCGGACAGGGTCACGGCAATATCGGCTTTCGATGTGGGGCAGCCGCGATCCAGAACGCGAAAACAACCCCATGCACAGTAGCCGTCAAGCATGGAGAGCGGAGGCCTAAATTGACGTTGGAGCGAAGGCAGCGTGGCAGCAATTCGTCCTAAACATTTGATCTAATTCGAGATAAATATATTCCATAATATACCTTATGCGAATTACGGATATGGACCCCGGGTAACCTGTCGATTGGTTGGATCTGAGTCCTTCGCGCTGGGTTCGAGTCTCCCTCCCTTGGCTGCGAGCTGCTGCCTCACCAAAAGGCGCGCTGCTGCAGCCGTCCGGTACGCATCGTTGTAAGCGCAGCGCAGGTGCCTCGCCAGGCACCGGCCTGCTCGGCAGGCCGTTGTGCCGGACGGTTGACCAGACCATCACGCGAGGAGACCCTTCTTGCCTGCGAGCGGACGCGCGGAAAACTCGATCATGTGTGCCTCCTCTATCGACCCATCGAAGCCGCTACCGACGCAGTTAGGCTCCATCGACGCCAAGCATCTGCGAGAAGCACGACAGGGTCTCTTTGCCATCGCCTTGTATCGTTTTCGCCGCGTGATCTTCAGTGGTTGATGGCGGCTGATCGGTCGGCCGGGAAGTCCGCTTCGCGGCTCTCTGTGCCTCGGGCGTCGCCGCACCAGGGCGCTGCTCAGCCTGGTGCGATCGGCAGTTCCTCGCACTCCTCTTTGGCCAGCAGCCGCAGCATCTCAACGCCGAATTCGCCTTCCTGAAGCGTTTTGATGTACTTTATTTCTCCGGAGAGCCGAAGAGCCTCCGCCAACGCAAGCGCCTGCCGTGCGGTCTTCGCATCCGCTGCCGACAGGGCACGCGTCGCCCTGCTTTCAAAGACAATCGTATAGAGCATATCCGTTCCCTCTCGAGGCGGGCAGATCGCGCTGGCGCTCCCGCCACCCGGCTCCCCAGACGCATGTTCAAGAGCCCGACGGTGTTCGTAGATGCTCGAACAACTTGGCGACGTCGCCGACCGAGCGCGACCAGGATTGCTGCGCAAACTCGAAATGGCACTTGATCGCCTCGACGGCGTCGTCGCACTTGGCAAGCTTATTCAAATACTCAGCCTGGTCCTGAAGGCGCGAGGCGGCGAACCCCCAAACCTCCTTCGATATCGCCGTATAGGGAAGCTTTGCACTGCCATTGAAGGTCTTAAGCCAGTCGGGAGGCGAGAACGAAAAGGTCGGGGTCGCCGATGCTTCATGTGGCATTGGATGCCCTCCAGGTTGACGATGGCAAAAAATAGGGCGGCATTTCCCGATGCGTGTTGACTCAGGTCAATGCAGCTTCGGCTGGAACTGCGCAAGATTTCAAATGCATGCTCGGTCTGCGCCTAGCTTTATCGGCTTGACTGCGGCGGGCCGGCGGACGGAGAGCGAAGCGGACCAGCCATGATTCATCGAGGCCGCGAGCGGCCGCCGTCGACTGCCGGCTGATGCCACCCGCGTTCCGGTGCTAGGGACGGTGCAGCGTGAGCAGGATCCTCTGTCACCAGCGTGGGCTGATCGACAACGTCATACCGCTGAAGCGGTATTTCCTGCTCGTCGGCGGAGGGTTGCTGGCGCTTCTCTTTGCGCTTGACGCGCTCACTCCCCGCCAAGCCGCCGTCGAGAGCAATCATTCCGAGGCGCCGCTTCCGAAGATACGGATCTACTCAGAACTGAAGGTACCGGGACCCATCATCATCGAGACCGGTCAGCCCATCATGCTGCCCGCCCCGCCATCACAGCCGGCCGCAGATTCCCTGGCATCACTGTCCCCACAAGTTGAGCAAAAAGCTGCTCCCGCCGGTTCTGCTTCCCTTGCAGCCGTTGCAAAGGATTCAGGTGACGTGCGCATAGCTGAAACAAAGATGCAGGCACCCGGCAGATCAACCCGCCTTCGGAGCAGGCGTCCCCGCCCCGCCTACGCGCAGCGGCCGGACGCGCGCGGATCCGACTGGTCGTGGACGAACTTCGGGCCGCCGGACTCCCGCAGCCGCGACAGCTTCGCCCAATGGACGCCGCGCCGGCAGAGGCAAGCCGCTGGAATGCCCGAAGCCAGCTGGGCCCGACCGGCGCAGACGCGACATTCGCAACTCAGCTGGTTCGATCATGGCTGGTGAGACGATACGCCAAGCATAGGACGTCTCCACAATCCGTTGCATCACCTGCTCGGCGGCCTCGACTGTTCGCGCGGACGCAAACAGCCGCAGCTTGCCGACGATCGCATAGACCGGGATGATCGTTCAGAAACCGCCGCCAGAGCGTGGAGATTTGCGCAAGGCACATCGCCTGCCCGCCGCGCCCTCAAAGGGAAGAATTGCTGCCCTGTTCCCACGGCAGGTTAGCGGCCGCCGCTCGGAGCTTCGGACTAGGTCGAGGCGCCCTTGAAGATCCGTCAATCGCCACCTGCCCTGGGCGGCTTGACGCGGCCCTGAGCGCGCACCCTTGATGCAGTCGCAATGACCCTTTTGGGTCTGGTGGCGGTGCGCTACCCCTCGGTTCTCTGGTCCCCGGCCACTCAGGGCCGCAGCTCGGCTCGGCAGCATTCCGCAAATTCGCGGAGAACATCGGATTTGCGGTCGAGTTCGGGTCTTGTCTGCGTATCAAGTCCGGGCGAGTAATAGGTCGCGATGATCCGGTCCATCACCCGTTCGGCGGCTTCTATCGTCCGAATGGATGCAAACAGCCGCAGCTTTCCCATGGTCGCGTAAAGAGACATGACGTGCTTGGCGTCGCCGATGGAGGTTTGCTGCAATGCGTCGACGAAGGCCTTGGAAGACAGGTCGATGAATTCGACGAAGACGCGCTCGCGACGAGCATTCTGCTGGGCCAGTCGCCTGGTCTCATCCTGGTGATGCTGCGTCAGCCAAGTCGTTGCCACCGAGGCAAACGCACCGATCAGTGAGCCGAAGAGCGCCGAAAGCGCCGAGATATAGGCCGGACTCATGGCGTCGTTTCCGCCGCACCGACTCCGATGCGATCAATCCAGCCGCTCATTCCGCGGCCACCTCCTGCCCGACCTCGTCGTCCGCACCCAGCAGGTGCAGGACTTTGCGGAGGCGCCGTTGACCCTCCACATTGAGTTCACCCATCACCGGCAACGCTTTTTGGACGAGGTCCGAGAACTCCCGGCGCGCCTCGGGCTCCGGCGGCAGCAGCTGCGCCAAGGCCGTCATCGCAGCCGGCTCATCCACGGCCAGGATCGCCCACTGCTCGCGCACGGCGGCCTTGAACTCCGTTTCCGAGACATGCGGATACGCCAGAAGCAGCTTGCGAAGGGCATCGAATGTGCTCCTTTCGATACGATGCTGGCCCTTTCCGACGTAGACCAGCACGCGAGCGGCTGCATCCATCGGGGTCCCCTCGCCAATCTTTCCTCTGAGCCGCGACCGCTCCCGTTCGGCAGCCGTCAGGACGGAAGGCGATAATCCCGGCCGAGGACGCGGTGGTCCGTCGTTCTGCGAAATGCCGCAAATTGCCTGAACCAGAGGCGAGCCATAGATGGCGTGGAAGCTGCGCTCGACATGCTCATCACGCACGTCCCGCAGCAAGTTCAGCGCCTGGACTATCGCCGACGAAAACTGCCGCTGCATGGCAAACAACGGATTGTCCGCCGACGCGGGGCTGCGCTCCACCTTGACCTGCTCGGCCATGGGCGCAACGAGCCGCATCATGAAGTTCTTGTCCGAGAAGAAGGAATAGCCGACCCGCAACGGGTTCAGCTCAATCACGGCGCGCGCAACCTGCGGACCGCTCACCATCTTGACCCACGGTTGGGCGAAGGTCTGATAGAGAGCGTTGTTCAGTTCGGAGATGCGCGCGGCCGCAGCGAACTCGCGTTCGTCCTCTCCCGTATTGCAGCCCAGCGCGCGGATATCGTCGAGCCCGCGCTCTTCGATAGCGAGATCGTAATCGACGGCTTCTCCCTCGCCTGTGGGCTTCTCCGTGATCACGATCTCGTAGAGCCCCGGCGGCATCGCATCGATCAGCTCCATATTGTTGATGAATTGAGCATGATCCTTTGCCGCAATCTTGGTGCCCACGAAGATCGCCAAATGGCCTGCGGTGGCATCGATCGTATAGAAGATCCGCTGGCCACATTCCCGAATCTCGTCGACACTTCGATAGTTGTCCAGAATCCAGTCGAGCGCCTGCTGCGGCGGCGTAATGTTATCACCGTGGGAACAGAAGCAAACGATCGGCGCCTTGATCTCCCGCAGGTCGAGCCGAATTCCCTCGCTGGTCACGATCTGACCCGTCGAAAGCTTGTTGCCGATGAACAAATTGTCGACCATCCATTGCATCTCTTCCCCGCGCAAGACGACGAAATCACCCCACCACTTCTCGAACTCCAGATAGCGGCTTCTCTCCTGCTCGGGATTGGCCCAAACGTTGTATTGCTTGGTCCAGAACGTATTCGCCGGATTGAGATTATCAAAATTGGCGACCAGCCATGCGGCGTCGAAGATGCCGTTTCCCATGTCGCTCATCATGCGATCGAGCCAGCTTCCGCCATACCAGCCGCCGAGATAGCGCATGGCATTCTTGCCGTGCACGCCGCCCCAATAGGACAGCGGTGTACCCGCCACGACGATCGGACCGACCAGATCGGGGCGCATGCAGGCGGCCAGCATCGCATGCCAGCCTGCTTGACAATTGCCGAACACGAACGGCTTGCCGAGTGCATGGGGATGCAGGTCTGCCACCCTCTTCAAGAAGATGGTATGGGCGCGAGCCACGTCTTCGATGCGCTGGCCCTCGACGGGCGTAGCGGAGAAGCCGGCGAAGTAGACCGGATGTCCGGCCTTGAATGCGTCCCCGATCTCGCTCAGCTGTTTGAAGCCCCCGATGCCGGGACCTTGTCCAGCACGCGGGTCGACGACATAGACCGGACGTTTGCGGTCATCGATCTCGGCACCCGCCGGTGGAATGATGCGCAGCAGGGAGTAGTTGACCGGATGAGGAAGCTCGTCGCCTCGGATCACCAGCTCGCTGTCGTAGATCAGGACAGACGTGGCGCCATGGGTCACCATGTCCTCGTGCTGGTTGCCACGCTCACGCAGGATGTCCAGGAAGAGAATGGATCTCTGCCAAAAGTCGCGCGCATAGTCGGTAACGGCATTGGATGGCATCGACTTTTCCCAAGCCCGCACATGCGTGCCAATTTCACGAAGAGCCGTCGGCGCTGCTTGTCCTATCTGGCTAAAGACGTCCTCTAAGACGCGCGGCGGCCTCAGCACTTGAAGTGAGCTCGCATCTGTCATGGCTTAGACTCTCGGTGTGGTCTGCTCGCCGAGGCGGCTCTGAGATGTGTATCTCCGTTTCGTTCGCGGTGCTTTGATTGGGATCAACATGCCGAGGGCAGTTTGCTGCCAAAGTTCCTATCGCTTGAGAACTAAACCAGGCTCGCGCGCTTGGCGCATTCTCGATTGCAATTGGTGAAATCGGTTGTCGGGTTACAGGAGAGGTATCGTGTCCGCACATAATTTGCTTCGGCGCGAACGAGGGTTGCTCCAGACGCTCACGGTCATGCTCATGGCCGTCCTTGGCATTTCCGCCCTCATCGCGATCGGCAGCGCCAGCGCCGAGGAGAAGCCGACGAATCCCGTTGCCGACGCCAAGAAAGCGGTAGAAACGCTGATCAATCACCTGCGCGGTCGCGACATGCCCGACGGCATCGTGAAGACGAATGGTCGTATCGAGGCCACCCAAGTGGACGTCGCCGCCAAAAATGGCGGTCGCCTCGCGACGTTGTCCGTCGACGAGGGCGATGAGGTCACCGCCGGCCAGGTTGTTGCCACCATCTCGTCACCGGAAACGGAAGCCCAACTGCGATCGGCGCAGGCCCAGGTGCTGAAAGCAAGGCAAGCCCATGCGGAATCTATCGCTCTGATCGCGCAGCGCAACAGCGATTTGACGTTCGCCAGGACCGACTACGAGCGCGGAAAGACGCTGCTGCAAAATGGGAATATCGCGCAGCAGGTTGTCGATCAGCGGCGCAACCGGTTCGAAGCGGCCGACGCCGCCTTCGTTGCGGCCAACGCCGAGCGCGACGCGGCCGAAGCTTCGATCAAGTCGGCCGAAGCCGAGGTCGAACGGCTTCAATCCATCATTGTCGATCTTGCGCTGGTCGCACCCAGGAGCGGACGCGTGCAATATCGACTTGCTCGATCCGGGGAAGTGGTGTCCTCGGGCCAGCGCATTATGACGATTCTCGACCTCAGAGACGTCTACATGACGATCTATTTGCCTGCCGAACAGGCCGGCCGACTCATGATCGGCGATGAGGCCAGGACCATTCTTGATCCGGTGCCGCAATACGTCTTGCCCAACACGATCAGCTTCGTTGCGACCGAGGCGCAGTTCACGCCGAAGAGCGTGGAAACGACCGAGGAGCGTGAGAAGCTGATGTTTCGCGTCAAACTCCAAGGCGATCCGAAGGTCTTGGACCAGTATCACAAGTTCGTAAAAACGGGCGTCCGCGGTCTCGCCTTCGTGCGCACGGACCCGAGAACCGCGTGGCCCAAAGAGCTTGAAGTAAAGCTCCCGCAATGACCGGAACCTTTGTCGCTCGAGTCGAGCACGTCGTGCACCGCTACGGCAAGACACAGGCGGTGGATGATCTCACGCTCGACATTCCCGCCAACTGCATGGCCGGGCTGATCGGGCCCGACGGCGTCGGCAAATCCACTTTGCTCGCCCTCATTTCCGGAGTGCGAAAGATACAAGCCGGCAAGGTCACGGTGCTAGATGGCGACATGGCGGACGAGCAACATCGCCGGGCGAGTTACGGGCGCATTGCCTACATGCCGCAGGGGCTCGGCCGCAACCTCTACCCGACCCTGAGCGTTTTCGACAATATCGACTTCTTCGGCCGCCTGTTCGGCCAGGGCGCCGCCGAGCGCCGAACCCGCATCGATGAGCTGCTCAAGGCCACCGGCCTCGACCCTTTCGGCGATCGACCGTGCGGCAAGCTTTCGGGCGGCATGAAGCAGAAGGTGAGCCTCTGCTGCTCCCTGATGCACGATCCCGATCTCCTCGTTCTCGACGAACCGACCACGGGCGTCGATCCCCTCTCGCGACGGCAATTCTGGGAGCTGATCGATTCAATCCGCGCCCGTCGTCCGCAAATGAGCGTGATCGTCGCAACGGCCTACATGGACGAAGCCAGTCGATTCGACTGGCTCGCTGCCATGGATGACGGCACGGTGATCGCCCAGGGTGCCCCGAAGGAGATCCTCGCCAAGGCAAGCAAGAGCAGCCTCGACGAAGCCTTCATTGCCCTGCTCCCGCCGGAAAAGCGTGGCCAACATCAGGAGGTCATCGTACCGCCGCGCACCGAGAGCGACGACAACACGGCGGCGATCGAGACCCAAGGGCTTACGCGCCGGTTCGGCGATTTCGTCGCCGTGGATCATGTGAGCGTCAGCATCGGGCGCGGCGAGATTTTCGGATTCCTCGGCTCCAACGGCTGCGGAAAAACCACCACGATGAAAATGATGACGGGGCTTCTGCCCGTGACCGAGGGTTCGGCCAAGCTGTTCGGGAAACCGATGGCGGCCGATGACATGGAAGCGCGGCAGAACGTCGGTTACATGTCGCAGGCCTTCTCGCTTTACGGTGAGTTGACCGTGCGGCAGAATCTCGAACTGCACGCCCACCTCTATCATCTGCCAGCGGACGAGATCGACGCCAGGATCGGCGAGCTGCTGGACAAATATGATCTGAAGGATGTGGACGGCGCCAAGCCGGAAAGCCTGCCTCTTGGAGTCAAGCAGCGGCTGCAGCTTGCCGTTACCGTGCTGCATCGGCCGCTCATGCTGATTCTCGACGAGCCCACGTCGGGCGTCGATCCGGTCGCCAGGGACGCTTTCTGGCGCACCCTGATCGATCTGTCGCGCAAGGACGGCGTCACCATTTTCCTCTCGACGCACTTCATGAACGAAGCGGAGCGCTGCGACCGGATCTCGCTGATGCATCAGGGACGGGTGCTCGCGGTCGGGGCACCAAAGGAACTGGTCGCGAGCCGAAACAGCGCTTCTCTGGAAGACGCGTTCATTTCCTATCTGGAGGAGGCTGGCGGAGCCGCCAAGGACAAGACATCCGAACCGTCGCCGGTGCGAGCACCCGCGGAAGCTGCCGCGGCTCCCATGCCATTGGCATCGCCCCCGGTCGGCGGGACCCGCTCGACGAGACGCTTCGATCCTGGACGGATGTGGGCCTATGCGCGGCGCGAAACCATGGAGCTGTTGCGCGATCCCATCCGGCTGGCATTCGCGTTCGTCGGCCCCGTCATTCTCATGCTGGCGATGGGGTATGGCATCACGTTCGACGTCGAGAACCTGAAATATGCAGCTTTCGATCAGGACCAGACTCCTGAAAGCCGCAGACTGCTCGAAAGCTTCTCCGGGTCGCATTACTTCTCCGAGCGTCCTCCGATCGGCTCGACGGCGGAGTTGGAGCGACGCATGCGGAGCGGTGAACTGGCGGTCGCGGTCGAAATTCCGGCCGGGTTCGGCCGCGATCTCGCCAACCTTCATCCACCGGAGGCGGCATTCTGGATCGACGGCGCCATGCCATTCCGGGGCGAGACGACCAAAGGCTACGTGACCGGCTTGCTGATCCGGTACGCGCAGGACCTCGTGACGGAACGCTTCGGTCCCAATCCGCCAAGCAACATCCGCCTGGGCAGCGTGAAAATCGAGAACCGCTTCCGCTACAACCAGGCCTTCAAGAGTGCTTTTTCCATGGTTCCGAGCGTCATCGTGATCATGCTCGTTCTCATTCCCGCCATCATGGCAACCATCGGCGTGGTGCGCGAGGTGGAGACCGGATCGATCGCCAATTTTCGATCGACGCCCATCAGCAAGTTTGAATTTCTCCTCGGCAAGCAGTTCCCCTATGTCGTGGTCGGAATGCTGACGTTCGTCATCCTGGTCCTGATGGCCCTCATTGTTTTTGGCGTACCGGTCAAGGGGTCTTTGGGAGCACTCACGTTAGGAGCCCTGCTCTACGTCTTCTCGACTTGCGGTTTCGGGCAACTGGTCTCGACCTTCACGAAAACCCAGGTCGCTGCCGTGTTTGCAACCACGGTCCTCTCCATCATCCCGGTTACGAATTTTTCGGGCCTGCTGGTGCCGGTGTCGTCGCTCACCGGCGCCGGCAGGGCCATCGGCCTGGCTTTTCCCGCGGCCTGGTTCCAGCCGATCAGCGTCGGCACCTTCACAAAAGGGCTGACCTATTCCGATCTCGGGTTCAACGCGCTCATCCTTGCGGTGTTCGCGGCCGGATTCTTCGCAGCCGCTCATTTCTTCCTCCGGAAGCAGGAGACCTGAGATGTCGATGGTGCGCGGCGGAGCAGACTCGCGAGAACGGTCGACGCTGCAGTCGGGGACGCCGGCCGAGCTCCACGGAGAACGGCTTGCCAAGCTCCGGCTGCACTTGACCAACATCTTCCGCTTGACGATCAAGGAGCTGCGCAGCTTCCGCTCCGACCCGATCATGTTGGCGCTCGTTGTCTGGTCCTTCACCATTGCCATCCACGCTGCCGCAACCGGCGCCTCGACCGAGGCGACCAACCTTGCGGTTGGAATCGTCGATGAGGATCGCTCCGATCTTTCACGCCGCATCGGCGATGGCCTGACACCCCCCACCTTCAAGCGGGTGCTGCAGCTGCAGCCTTCCGAAATCGACCCTGCCATGAACTCGCAACGCGTCATCTTCGCGATCGAGATTCCTCCTCGATTTCAGCAGGATATTCTGGAGGGTCGGCAACCCACGGTGCAGATCAACGTCGATGCCACGGCCGCCGCCCAAGCCTTCAACGGCATGACCTATATCCAGAACGTGATCACGAACTACGTGCTGGATTTCATTTCCGGGCGCGAGGGGCTGGCCATGCCCCCGCTCAAGCTGGTCACCCAGGTCAAGTTCAATCCGAACTTGACGTCGAGCTGGTTCACGTCCGTGATGGGTATAGTCAGCAACCTGACCATGATCACGGTGATGCTGACCGGGGCCGCCCTGATCCGCGAACGCGAGCAAGGCACCGTCGAACATCTGCTCGTCATGCCCGTCGTTCCGACCGAGATCATGCTGTCCAAGATCCTCGCGAACGGCGTCGTCATCGTGCTTTCGACGACCATATCACTAGCACTTGTCGTCGAGTGGTGGCTGCAAGTGCCGGTCGCCGGATCGCGTCTGCTATTCCTGGGCGGCGCGTGCGTCTACGTATTCACCGTCGCCGCACTCGGGATTGCGCTCGGCACCATCGCCTCGACGATGGCCCAGTTCGGCCTGCTCTCGATCCCGGTGCTGCTGGTCATGATGCTGCTTTCCGGCAGCACGACGCCTCTGGAGAGCATGCCAGTCTGGCTGAAATACCTGATGCTGGTCATCAGCCCGACACCACATTTCGTGATTTTTGCGCAGGACGTGCTTTACCGGGGCGCAGATGCTTACGCTGTCTGGCCGGAGATCGTTGCCATAGCCGCGATCGGCTGTGTCCTTTTTAGTGTTGCCCTGTACCGCTTCCGCCGCGTGATTTTTAGCGGCTGAGGAGCCGACAGACCGTCTGATCACTCCCCGGCGCCAGGCCCCGCAATGCCGGTCAAGAGCTATCCGGCCGCCGGCAGGACACGCATCGACCGACGTTTGGCATGGGCCAGCAGCAAGGCAACGGTTGCTGAAGCGAGGCGCGTCCGCAGCTTGTCCGAACTGCTTGTCAAGACGATCGGAACGCGGGCTCCCAGCACTATTGCCGCGCCAACGGCTCCCGACATGAACATCAGCTGTTTGACCAACATGTTTCCGGATTCGATATCGGGCACGAGCAGAATGTTCGCTCTGCCGGCCACTGGCGATGAGATATGCTCCTGCTGGGCAGCCTCGGCGCTCACCGCGGTGTCAAACGCAAGCGGGCCGTCGACCAGGGCGCCGGAAATCTGTCCCCGATCCGCCATCTTGCACAGCGCAGCCGCTTCCACGGTCGACGGGATCTTCTTGGTGACGTGTTCGACCGCCGAGAGTATCGCAAGCCTTGGTTCATCGAAACGAAGGACGTTCGCCAGATCTATCGCGTTTTGGCAGATGTCGCGTTTCTCGGCCAAGCTCGGAAATATGTTGATGCCGGCATCGGTGATGATGAGTGGACTCGCGTAGCTTGGTATGTCCATGACGAAGGCATGACTCATGCGCCGCTCGGTCCGAAGACCTGTCCCGGCCATGACAGCTTCATGCAACAATTCGTTTGCCCGCAAGCTCCCCTTGATGATGACTTCCACCTTGCCTTCTCTTGCAAGCGCCACCGCTGCGGCTGCTGCCGCAGCCCCGGCCGGGCAATCGACGATTTCGCATGCCGTTAGATCCAATGAGGACGCCTCGGCGACCGAACGAATGCTCTTTTCGGGACCGACCAGAATCGGATTGATCAGCCGGGTTTCCGACGCGCGGATGGCCGCCTCAAGCGAGGCGCGATCGCAGGGATCAGCAACCGCGGCGTGAACAGGTTCGAGCTCCGCGCAGTGCTTGAACAGTTCGTGATAACGATCCTGTTGCGTGCTCGAGACCTCCGGCAGGGCGGATCGAGGCCGCTCTGTCGTTTCTGCTTGATCTTCCATGATCACTCCCTTGGCGAGACTTGGCCGGTCACGACGCTTTTTGGCGAGCCGGCGTCGGTCTCGGGATCCAGATTGCCTCGATGATCAACCACCAGGCTTCGGCGAAGTAAGGACTAGGACGGTGGCGCGAATTCCATCTGGTAGTTTCATTGCTCCGGCAAATTCTTCGCATTGGGCAGGGACAGGCTTTCATCGCCAACATCCTCCGCGTGCACAATGCTAAGCCGGCGGACGTCGATGGTCTTGATGTGGGTCAATGCAATCCGGCGCAGTTCCCGCGTGACGGGCCGCCTTCACACGCTCCATCAAAAACCTCTGACCGGTCGCGGCTCGTTGATCTCGATCAGTGGTACGCAGGACGATCCGAGGATCGATCGCTATCGAGCCGACCTTCTTGAGCCTCGGCCTGCTCGCCGGCCTCGTTGTGATCCGCACCTTCCTGAGCTGGACTCTGACGCTCGAGATCGAGGGCCGCGAGCCCTGGCAGCACGAGCCGGTGTCGGCGCGCGCGACCGAGCGCCAGCAAAGCTCTCCGGAAGCTGTTGGAAGCTAAGGCCCGGTTGGGCGCCCTCCCGAGTGGAAGCCCCTTCGACAGGCTCGTGCGACCGGGGGCTCTCCGCACCTCGAATGAAAGTTCGAAAGTGTGGGCCAGTTCATAGAATCGTTGGCGCCGGAACAGCAAAGTTGGAATAGCGACTTGGGGTTGAGGAGCTGCGGCCTTGGCGACCGAAGGCATGGGGCAAGATTCTTATGGTCGAGCCTGCCGATTTCATGCAACCTTTAGATGTGATGACATAATAAGTACGCATTAGGTGTATTTTTGGCGGGGCCGCGACGACAGTTCGGCCGCCAGCCACCAGGGGAGGCACAGGACATGCGGCGCGATTTGACGATCAAGACGGGCAGCATGAGCGGCACTTCGGACTTCAGGGTGCTGGCTCCGATCAAGAAGGGGTTCGTGCCGTCCCTTGACGCGACGACGTACAAGACACGCGCCAAATATGTCCTGCGCGCGCTGAATGGCGGCCGGGCAAGCGCGTTTGAATACGAACTCGCCCGCGTCCTGTCCGATTCAGTGGATCGTGTCGGGCGTATCCACTCGGTGGGAGTCGCAGTGCTCGAGCCGGAGGACGACGCAGTGGACGCCGTCGACTATGTGCTCCTGACCGCGACATTCGACGGCTCCTGGGAAGCCTATGTCCGCGTCATCTGGCAGAAGGCCGCGCGGCTGCTCGATCTTATCTTCTGCAACACCGAGGGCTATGTGCTCGGTTATGAGAACACCTATGAGGACTGGGGCATTTGGCTGAAGAGCAGGCAGTCGGAGGCCTACTTTCTCTACGCCACGCCCGACCTGACCGTGGACGACACGCGGTTTCTGCGGATGGAGGAGCGCGTCTATCGGCGCGTATCGGGCACTGATGCAGACCAGATCGTCACCCGGATCAGAATTCCCTCCCCCGAAGATATTGCGCGGCGCTCCATATTCGAGGTCGACGGAGCGATCGGCGCCGATCCCACCAATGCCGGCTTCAGCAAGCCGCTCACGATTGCGGCTGCCGGTCGGCCCGCTTTCTATCACGGCATACGCGCGCTGGCCGCGCTGTACCACCTGGCCGATTTCTATCCGCCCGGCACGCACGATGGGCAGACCCTGCACCGCGCGGCGCATGAGCTGCTGCCGGAACTGGTGCTGATGCTGAACGACAGCGCCACCTACGGCGACGGCATCAAGCGCGCCCTCCTGCGTTATGAAGAGGCCGTGCGCTGGCTGATGACCCCGCCCAACATCGCGGCGCCGCGGCGCAACCTTCCCCTCGCGCTGCCGGCAGAGCCGCCGTTGCAGGATCGGGGCAACGTGCAGGGCGGGATCCTGACCGCCTACCCCGATTCCGATCACGGCTGCCTGCTGCTGTTGCAGTTCGCGACCCCGGCCGCATTGGCGGCGTTTCTGAACGTGCTTCAGGTGACCTCCGAAGCGGATGCTCCGACCCCGGGGCAGATCGTCACCAATATCGCCTTCACGGTCGAGGGACTGCGTCACGCCGGACTGTCCGATGATGAGGTCCGCTCATTGCCCGAAGAATTCGTGCAGGGCATGGAACGACGCGCCGGTTTGCTCGGCGACGTGCGCTGGAATCATCCCCAGCGATGGCGCCTGCCGGCAAGCAACTGGGCGCTCGGCATTGAGGCGCCGGACCTGCGCGAGGATGACCCGGCGCCGCGCATCAACATGAGCGCCGTCCATGCGGTGCTCCAGCTGCGCCACTTGTCCACGGCGACGCCGATGGCGGAGACCAGAGCAGCGCTGATGACCGAGATGAAGCGTCTGGTCGACGTGGATCCCGGCGTCAAGCCGCTCTCGATCCAGTGGATGCAGCGCCAGCGCGATGCGGCGGGCAACGTGCAGGACCATTTCGGTTTCACCGACGGCACTTCGAACCCTGTGCTGCGGCAAAGCGATGCCGGCTCGCGTTATTCCAACCAGGTGCATCTCGGCGAAATCCTGTGTGGCTACCCGAACCTGGCCGACGAGAAGGCCCCGTTCGGCGACGAAACCAATCGCATTCATGCGTTCCTTCGCGACGGCAGCTTCCTGGCGCTACGCAAACTGCGGCAGGACGTGGAACAGCTCGAACAGGTCCTTCGCGACGCGCGCCAGGCAACAGAGGCCGTTGCCGGTGGCTCCGCCCCGCCCCTGACGCGCGAGATGCTTCTCGCCAAGATGATGGGACGCTGGCCTACCGGCCATCAAAAGGCTGGCCAGCCCCTCATCCCGAATCCGCCAACCGAGCCGCAGGGCAATGACTTCAATTATGATGGCGACACGCAGGCCCAATCGTGCCCCTATCACGCCCATATACGCCGTGCCAATCCGCGGCTCACGATCACACCGGCGGATGCCGGCGCCCGGCCGCCCCGCATCGTCAGGCGCGGCATGTCCTACGGACCGCCCATCAAGCGCGATGACCCGCAAGCCGCCAAGGATGCGCTACAGCAGGAACGCGGGCTCGTCTTCATGGCCTACAACGCCAGCCTCGGCGAGCAGTTCGAGGTGGTGCAGAGTTGGCTCGTCGGAGGCAACAGCTCGGGCGCCTTTTCCGGGGAGAGCGATCCGTTCCTCGGCCTCGCCGAGCCGGGCCGGCTCCGACATTTCCGTTTCGAGCATGGCGGCAAGACGGTTCATATGCCGCTCGACGGGTCCGATCGACTCCACGACGAGCCTCGCCCGTTCGTCCGCCTGGAATGGGGAACCTATCTGTTCGCGCCATCGAAGAAGGCGCTCGCCAGCCTGCAGCAATGGGCGGCGGCCCAGGGCCGCAAGCCGCTGGTGACGTGGAGCGTGGACGACGGCGAAAAAGCGATCGCACGGCTGCGTGAGATCGAGAGCCAGCTAGGCGAAGCCGCGGCGATGGCGGCGTGGAAAACGGCGCTGGAAGATCCGGACTCGGCCTCGCATTTTGTCAACGCATCGATCTGGGCTGCAATCCGCGAGCGCCACGGCGGCGTCCTCCGCACGCCGTTCGGGGTCCTCGTGGCCGACCGCGAGGAGGTGCAGCAAGTCTTTGCCGATTCAGGCACCAAGCTGACGATCACCGGCTACCTGCCCCGCATGCAGCGGTCATTCGGCATTCTGTATCTCGGCCGCGACGCCGGACAGGAAGATCATGCCTATGAGCAGGAATCCGAGATCTGCAACGCCGCGATCATGGCCCTCGACCAGCGGAGCGCATTCGAGATGGCGCGCAAGGTCACGCAGCAGGTGCTTGGCTTCATGGTCAAGCAGACGATTGGCTATGCCGCTGCCGACGGCGCATCGAGCTGGGACCTGACCGTCGAGGGGCACGAGCTCGTGAATCCGCTGCTGGGCGCCTTCTGCGAAGAGTGGTTCGGCTTGAGCGAGAATGGCGGCTACTTCCGTCGCGGCGGCTACCGCTGGGACTGGAAGGCGGGCGATCCCCCCTTCTATCCCGGCCATTTCCTGTCGCCATCGCGCTACATCTTCCAGCCCCATCCGAACAAGGAAGTTGAAGCGGTCGGTGCCGCGCATGGCACCGCCGTACGCAGCGCCATGATCGATTTTCTCGACAAGTTCAAGTCGACGATCACGGCTCCCGTGACCCGAGCCGTCCTCGATTCCCCGCGCGCTGCGGGCGACGTCCCGTTCGTGGCGCGCACGATCGCGGGCGCCATGATGGGCTTCATTCCGACCACCGACGGCAACATGCGCAGGATATTGAATGAATGGCTGCGCGAAGGAAATTTGTGGGCCTTGCGTGCGCGCTACGCCGGCACCGTGGCGGCCGACTATACCGATGCTCTCAACCGGCTGAGAGACGACTTCATCCCGGCCATGCAGCTGCGCGCCGTGCCCGAATTGATCTGGCGCACCGCGATCGTCACGCACATGCGAGGAAAGGACGGGCACCAGGTCGAGGTCAGGCCCGGGGACATCGTCGTCGCCGGCGCGGTCTCCGCCACCCAGCAGAACCTCGTCGAAGGCCGTCAGGACATCTATCACGCCTTCGGCGGCAACCGCAGGGTCGCAGGTCACCCAACGCATTCCTGTCCCGGAGCAGATCCGGCACTGGCGGTGATGCTCGGTTTCTTCAGCGCGCTGGTGGAAACGACGCTGCCGTTGCGCCCCGGCCCTATTCCACTGTCTGTGAGCATGACTGGAAGGGTGCCGCCCCAGCAGCAGGGCTGAACCCGAGATGCAGGACGCTTAAGGCGCGCCGGCCAAGGCGCGGATCGTCTGGTCCGCGTGCCAGTGCATGCCAAGCGCGCGGAGCTTTTCGGCAGCCTCGGTTGCAGTCTTCCGCGCCGCCTCGCCCTGCCCTTGCAACGCGAGAAGCTCGGCGTGCGCAGCCAGATTCAAAGCGGCATCGCGCAGCGAGCCGCGCCAGCCTGCGGAGGTTTCGGCGCGCAGCAACCAGCGCCGGCTACGTCCAAAATCCCCGCGTCGCGCCGCGAGCTTCGCAAGCGCGCGGCAGGCCATTGCCTCGCCCAGCCGCTCGCCCTCGCGCGCGCGGCCCAGCACATGGGCTGCGTACCGCCGTGCTGTCTCGACGTCGCCTTCGGCCGCCGCCGCTTCGACCAGCCAGCTATATTGAACCGAGGTGTAGAAGTGGAAGTTGCGTCGCTCCATCCATTGCGCGGCGTTTCGCAGCTGCTGCAAGCCATCGGCATCGCCGGTCATGGACCAGCGGGCAAAGCCGGACGCAGCGCGGCACGCCGTCAGCATCAAAAGGCTGCGCATGGTCTCGGCGGCGCGGGCGCCCTCCACGGCCAGTTGCTCCGCCTCCTGCCAGCGGCCTTGCCAGACCAACGCGACCGAGACCCAATTGCGCACCGAGCTGACGACCGGATGGGTCGACCCTTCGACCAGGCTCATCGCTTCGTTGAAGCACTCGTGGGCACCCTCGAAATCGCCCCGATCGGCCAGGATGCTGCCCTTGCACGACAGCGAATAGGCCGAGCCGACGGCGATGGCGCCATGGCGGCGGCTGCGCGTGGTCGAGATGGCAGCGTCGATCAAGGCGGTGGCTTGGTCGTACTGACAACTTGCAGCGAGAATCTGGCCCAGCACGGCTTCGGTCCGGGCGATCAGGCGGGGGTCGCCGAGCCTGCGTGCCCATTCCAGTCCCGTTCGTGTGTGTGTCACACCCTCGCGAAAGCGGCCAAAGCCGTAACACATGTAGCCAAGCCACTGATAGGCGCTGGCCGTCGCGCCGGTGTCACCGAGCGATGACGCGATGGCGACCGCCTGTTCGAACACGCTGGTATCGTCGGTCAACGACAGCGGATCGAAGATGTTGGCCATGCCGAGTTTATTCGCCAGCAAGCACCAGCGAAGGGATTGCTGGCGCGAGCGATCCGGCACGCGATCCAGCGCATCCATAGCAGCCTTGTACTGGGACCCGGCAAGGTCCAAGGCGAAGGCCGCCATGGCCTTGTCGCCGGCGCGTTCGGCATAATGGGCCGCGTTTTCCCAATGGCCTGCGCCGCGCGAATGGTAGGCCAGGGCTTCCAGCGTGTCTTCGCGGTCGGCCTGCTCGGACCGTGCCAGCAAACTGGCTTCAATGCGCTGGTGCAAGGCCTGACGCTCGTGCAGGGTGATGGTGTCGTAGACAGCGTCCCGCGTGATGCCGTGCTTGAAGCGAAGGGCGTCCCCGGCCGGATCGGCGAAGAGAAAATCCGCATCGGCCAATCCCCGCAACGTCGCCGGGTCGGGCTCGCTGCCGCAAGCCGCAATGAGCAGACTTTTCGGTACCGTGTTTCCGATCACCGCGGCGGCGCGGACCACCTTCACCTGATCGGGCGGCAGGCGCGCCAGGCGCGAAGCGACCAGGGTGGCGATCCATCCGCCTTGCTTGCTGCGCATTTCGAACGAATCATTGTCGTTGGCAGCGATGGAATGGCACAGCTCTTCGATGAACAGTGGCACCCCGCCGGCATAGGCGTGAACCCGGGCCACGAGGAAGGGGTCGGCTTGCGGCACCCAGCGTCGTACGGCGATGTCGGTTTCTCCTCCCGCAAACGGCCTCAGCAGCAGGTGCGGCGCGCCGGAAATCCACTCGGTGCCGTCGTCGCGCGGCCGGGTGGCGAGGATGAAGCGCGGTCCATTCGGCAATTGCAGGAGTTTCTCCAGCAACTGCCGGCTCGCGTCGTCGGACCATTGCCAATCGTCGATCACCAGCACCAATGGTCCCTGCGCGGACAAGACGGTAAAGAACCCGAGCAGGTCACCGACCACGCCATCGACGGTCATCTGTCCGCCGCGCGCATCAGCCCCGGTCGAGGCCAGTGCGATGATCGTCTCCGCGCGTGGACCGAGTTGGGCGAGCCATGGCTGCAGGGCGTCCCGGGCGGTCTCGTCTGCATCGGCGATCGATGCTTCCGGTCGTATCCCCAATGAGGCGCGCAGCATCTGCAGAAACGGTTGCAGCACCTCGGCACCGACATAGCTCTCGCAACTGCCCCGCAGCAGCTTGAACTGGTCGGTATCGCAGTCTCGCAGCACCTCCTCCAGCAGCCGCGTCTTGCCAAGCCCAGGACCGCCGACGACGACCGCACAACGTCGCGAGGCCGGGTGTGGTTCGCTGAGAAAGCCGGTCAGAAAATCGAATACTTCGTCGCGCCCAACGAAGGGCGTCAAGCCGCGCCGGGACGTTGCGTCAAACCGCCGGGTCACCATGCTTCGTCGCAGCACCGCGCGCGCCTGGGGCATCTCCGGCCCCGCATCGGGCACCTGAATCGGACCGCCGAGCTCGAAAAAATTCGCATGCGGCCCGAGGGAATCAAGACTGGCGAGGATCTCGCCCGGCGCAGCCCGACGCGACAGATGCGCCGCCGTGTTCACGACATCGCCGACCAGGTCATATCGGCCGGACTCGATATCCCCCTCCATCAAGAGCAAGGTGCCGGCGTGGATGCCCGAATGCATGCGAAGCGGCATCAGGGCCGGCGGCACGCTATCGTGGCGCAACAGCCCGACCCACCGGTGAATATCGATGGCGGCTTCGGCTGCACGACGACCGTCGTCCTCACCCGACCTGGGATAGCCGAACACGGCGAGGACACCATCTCCCTGGGTCCTGATAACCCGGCCGCCATGCTTGGCCACGGCGCGATGCCAGATGTCCCTGAGCTGGCCCAACAGTTCGGAGAGGTGTTCCGATTCGATATCCCGGCCCAGCGCGGTGGACCCGACGAGGTCGGAGAAAAGCACCGTCAGTCGATGACGTTCGCCTTTCAGGTCGCGGGTCTGCGTGATCATCGCTGTCGAGGCCGGCTCGTTGCCAAACAGCAAGCACGGCCCAACTGGCGCCAGACCGGATGCCGCAAGGCATCATACACGCCCATGGGTTGCCGGCTAGCGTCCTGGATCACAAAGGTAAATCTCGCGCGGCGGCATTCGCAAGCGATAGACCGCCTTGAAACCAACCCACCCGTTTAAAACCTGCGTGATCCCGAGTGAGGTCTCCTACTGAGCGGCCAGAAACAGTCTCCTGACCGCGGCGACCGGCGCGATGCCCGGGCACGACCGATGCAAGGCTGACACGATGCCGAGTGTCACGCTCGACGCCAACGCCGGGCAGCCGCGAGCCCCGGCGCCCTCTTCCATGCGGCCTTACGGATATTTCCTTAGGTGAACCGCCCGAATTTCGGCCTTCCGACGGATGCGTTAAAGGTTCATCAGCAGCACGAATTCGGCTCGTTGACGATGGAGCCTGCAGTGAATCACTCGATCTACACCGTCGATAAGACGACCCATCTGAAGGTGGTCGTCCTGGTGCTCGTCGGCAGCATCGCCATGATGGCGATCACGCTGACTGCGCGCCTGGCTCGTCCGGAAGTCAGTGCCCAAGCGACGGCGACCCGGACCGTCTACAAGCCTCATCCCGACCACACGTTGACCGTACTGACCCGACCAGAGAAGCATCCGATCTAGATCATTTGACGCAGGGCACCGAATGACCAACGAAGCGATCAAGGCATTGATGGTACTCGCGCTCTACGGAGTGCTTGAGACCGCACTCGTCTCCTCGTCGATCGGCCGATTGGCCAAGCGTATCGTGCCATCCGGAAACCGCCGCGTGCGCGGCAGGTAAATTCTTGAGAGGCCCCCGGCGATTGCCGGGTGCGCGCTTTGACTACAATGGCTCGTCGTCCAGCGTGGATGGCTCCACCTGCAGCGACACGAAATCGCCTCCGCCGTAATCGTCCTCGGGATCCGGTCGGTCGGACTGGAGATAAAGCCGGTCCTCCACCGCGCGAACGCCTGCAACGTTCTCGCAGGCCACGATGACTGCCCGATGCGCGTTTTCACCCCTGACCACGCCACGCAGCGTGACCATGCCGTCCTTCACGCTGACGTTCAAGCAGACCGGCTGCCACGGTGTCCCGGCCAGCGCGGCGAGGACGGAGCGACGAATCTGGCCGTCATCCCCGGAGTAGCCGGAAGCGCTGGTCAGCGGGCCGGCAACCGCGGACAGGAAGTCGGATCGGGTGATGATCCCGACGATGCGCTCGCCGCGCATGACCGGCACGTGATTGAGATGCCGTCGCTCCATCATGTCGGCAACTTCCACAAGCGGCGCCTGCTCGGTGGTCGACACCGGCTGGCGGGTCATCACCTGTTCGACCGTGCGCCCGTGCTCCTTGACGAATTCGGCTGCAGTGCGATCGGCTCCGCGCAACATCGTGAGCAAACGGTTGCGTTCGTGCGCCGTGCCGATTTCAGGCCGCCTGAGGAAATCGCTTTCGCACAGGATGCCGACGAGCGTCCCGGCCGGGTCCACCACCGGCAGGCCGCTGATGTGATGGGCAAGCATCACCTTGATGGCATCGGCGACCGGCGCGTCCGGCCGTATCGTCACAACGCGTCTGGACATGATCTGGTGCGCGCGCATGTCGTCCTCCGAGAGACAAACAGGTATTTGCCGTGACAAACCACGTCTTGATCCGGATCAACGCCCGTGCGGTGCGTGGTGCCATGCTGGATATCAACATCGGAACATTTCGAACATGCGCTTACGAACGGTTCTGTTGGGTGCGATCATCCTTGCGCTGTCCGCCTCCAGCGTCGCGGCGCCTTCCGATGTGTCGGCGGCGCTGTCCGACCTCATGACCAAACTTCAGTTGCAGCACGCCAAGCTTTGGTTTGCGGGCAAGCTCAGCAATTGGAGTCTGGCGAATTACGAGCTTCAACAGATCGAGGCCAACCTTGAAGCCACCGGCAGGTTGCTGGCGAACCCGTCACAAGCCGATCGCGCTAGGGAGCAGATTCGGGCCGTACGCCAGGCGCTCCAATCGAAGGACGTCCCCGCGTTCATGACATCCTATGCCGGGCTGACAAACGAATGCAACGGCTGCCACCGCAGCAGCGGCTATGCCTGGATCGTCATGCAGATCCCGCTCACCCTGCCCGTTCCCAATCAGCTGTTTGTCGACCAGGTGTCCGAGGGGCGCGCGATTGCCAACGCCACTTGCGGGACGTGCCACGTCGTCGCCGACGCTGCCAAGGAAGCACCGGCGTTTCGCCCGTCCCCACCAGCTTTCCCGGAGATCATCAACCGGCCCTCCTTCTCCGCGGATGGCCTGCGGCATTTCCTGACGTCAGGCCATCGGCGACTGGGACCAGACCAGGCCATGCCGAATCCGAGGCTCACCGAGTCCCAGGTCGAAGCCGTCGTGGCCTATCTGGAGACGTTGCGAGCTGACCAGCGGCGCTGAAATGCGGCCACCTGTCCGGGCGGCACCATGCTCGCACGAGGCTGCGATCTGCAGCCGATGCGGCTAGCGCAACGGCAGCAATTCGAGTTGGCCCTGCGCCGTCTTGACCGCCGCGGTGAACCAGCTCTGGCTGGGCGCCTCCTTGGCGAAGCACTTGGTATAGGCCGCCATCGCCTGGTCTTCCCGGGCCATGGCATCCTCCGGCGTCTTTCTGGCCATAATCTGCTTCCAGACCTTCTCGCAGGTCGGAATCTCGGCCGTCTTGACGGCCTCGCTCGCGGCGAGGAAGAACACCTTCTCGCCACGGATCGCGACCACGTCGATCTCGTGCGGCGGACCCTTCAAATCGCCATTGCCGCGCACGCCGAGCACCGCGACCGCGGTGCTGACGGATGCGGGCTTGGTGATGGGCAGCTCGGCATATTTGGCGAAGGCAGCGTCCTGGATGGCGGCATAGTAGAAGGTGTCGGACCTGAACGCCGCGTCGATCTCTTGCGGCATCGGATCCTTGCGGTGGTCGGCAAGCCAGCGCTTGAGCAGCGTGGTCGTCGTCACCACGGCCTGCTGCTTGTCGCCCGCGGTGGCGAAAGCGAGCCCGTCAAGATGGCCAAAGCCGATGTCGTCCTTGAACAGCGTGTCGACGTTCGACTTGCCCTCCGCGGGCAGCCCCTTGATCGCGACCGGTCCGATCAGGCCGCGCAGCACGCCGGTCAGTTCGCCCAGCGCCACATCGTGTTGCCTGCTGGTCTCCTCGCTCTCCTTGGCCTTCGAAAACTTCGCGATGTAGCGGTCGCGCAGATCGAGATAGTGCTGCTCGGAAGAGGCTGCGTGGGCCGGCGTGGCGAGGGCAAGCAGGCAGAGCAAGGCAAGTGATCTCATCGAATTGTCCAGAAGGCTGAAGGGCGATCTTCAGTCTTGGTGACCGGGTTGGCCCGGAAGGTTCATCCGTGCCGGCGTGCCCTGCTGCGGCGGAGAACCAATCCTTCACCATGGCGGGCGGGTTCGATTGAGCGCCGGGAAGGCGGGCGGTAAAATCCGCTGCAATGCTTTCGGGGGCTCCATGAGCGACTTGATGGGTGACTTGCGCGCTGCGGCCCGGCAATCCACGGCGAGAACCGGGATCATCGAGTTCGAAGGCGCCAGGGGAACCGTGAGCATCCCCTGCACCATCGCGGATGTCTCCGGCACCGGCGCGCGGCTGAAGCTCGACTGGTCGCTGGCGTTTCCGAAAGAGGCCACACTGATCTTCGCCGACGGCTTGCGCAAGGCCTGCCGGGTGGCGTGGCAAAAGCGGCGGCTGCTCGGTGTCGCCTTCGCCGATGGCGTCGCGAGCGCCGACGAGCAGGCCCTGATGATGACCGAGGAAGAGCAGGCCCTGCACCGGCGGCACATTGGGGCCCAGCTGAAGGGTGCGCGCGAGGCGCGGGGCTACACCGAGGCCCAGATTGCGGACCTCGTTGGCGTCTCGCCCGAGTTCATCTCAGGCGCCGAGCGTGGCGAGGTCAGCATTCCTCTGCACCAGCTCACCCATATGGCCGATCTGTTTCTGGTTGACCTCGACAGTCTCGTCGCAGGCCCGGCGTCGATCGACCTTCCGCCGGTTCATTATCTCAGCGGTGCCGCAGCCGGCGATTGACCCGCCGCGCCAGATAGTCGCCTGCGCTCTGCACCAGCTGCACCAGGGCGATCAGCACGACGACCACGGCCAGCATCATCTCCGGCATGAAGCGCTGGTAGCCGTAGCGGATGCCGAGATCGCCCAAACCCCCGCCACCAACCGCGCCGACCATGGCGGAGTAGCCGAGCAGGCTGACCACTGCGAGGGTGAGCGCCAGCAGCAGGCCGGGCAGCGCCTCGGGGATCAGCACCTTGAACACGATCTGGATTGGTGACGCGCCAAACGAGGACGCGGTTTCGATCAGGCCGCCATCGACTTCACGGATCGCAGCCTCGACCAGGCGCGCGATGAACGGCGTCGAGGCGATCGTCAGCGGCACGATCGCGGCCGTCGATCCGATCGAGGTGCCGGCGATGAGACGCGTGAACGGGATGATGGCCACGACCAGGATGATGAAGGGCGTGGAGCGGGTCGCGTTGACGACCATGCCAAGGGCTGCGTTGACGGCAGGGGCCGCAAACAGCTCGCCCTTGCGGCTGGTCGCCAGGAACACGCCCAGCGGCAGGCCGAACAGAGTGCCGAGCGCCGCCGCGATTCCAACCATGAACAGGGTTTCGAAGGTGGCCTGGATGATCAGGTTGATGAGTTCAGGCGACATAGCCGAGACGCTCCGCCGAGACTTGATATTGAGACAGCCAGGCCAGCGTGCTCGTCGTCGCGCCCTCGCCGCCGGAATCACTGACAGGAATGGCCAGAACGAGCGAGCCGACATGCTGGCCGCCGATCTCATCGATCCGCGCCGACAGCAGCGAGACGTCGAGGCCGAGCTCGCGGGCAAGCCGCGCGATCAGCGTATCGCCGGCCCCTGCCCCGCGCACCTGAACGCGAATCACGGCGTGGCTGCCCGGCTCCTGCACGATCCGGCTGGCCAGCGAGACCGGCAGGCTGTCGCCGGTGACCTCAGCCAGGAATGATTGCGTGATCGGATGCTTGGGATGGGTGAAGATGTCGGCGACATGGCCGCTCTCGACCACGCGGCCGGCATCGAGGACGACGACATCCCTGGCGAGCTGACGCACCACGGACATTTCATGGGTGATCAGCACGATGGTCACCCCGAGCTCGCGGTTGATATTCGCGAGCAGATCGAGGATCGCGCGCGTGGTCTGCGGATCGAGCGCCGAGGTCGCCTCATCAGACAGCAGCACGCTGGGCCGCGTCGCCAGTGCGCGGGCAATGCCGACACGCTGCTTCTGGCCACCTGACAGCTCTGACGGATAGCGGTCGTGCTTGTCGGCGATGCCGACCAGCGCAAGCAATTCGGTCACGCGTGCCTTGATGTCGGCTTTGGACCAGCCGGCGATCTCCAGCGGCAACGCGATGTTGTCCGCGGCGGTGCGCGAGGACAGCAGATTGAAGTGCTGGAAGATCATGCCGATCGAGCGCTGCGCCAGGCGCAGCTCGCGGCCCGTGAGCGCGGAGATGTCCCTGTTGTCGACCACGACGCGGCCCGTGCTCGGCTTTTCGAGCCCGTTGATCAATCGCACCAGGCTCGACTTGCCGGCGCCGGAACGACCGATCACGCCGGTGATGGAGCCGCGCGCGATCGAAAAATCGATGCCCTGCAGCGCGACGACGCCGGGCTTGCCGCGATAGGCCGGATAGGTCTTCGCGACGGTCTCGAAGCGGACCATCGCGTGCGGCTGAGCCGAGCCATCTTGGATTTTGACCGGTTCGCCGATCAGCAGCGATGGGTGCGCATTCATGGAAGCGGCTTTCATGGAAGGATATTTAGCCCGCCCGGGCGAAAGGCGCAGGCGGGGCCACGTCGCGATCCGAGCGAGATCAGCAGCGATGGGTGCGCATTCATGGAAGCGGCTTTCATGGAAGGATATTTAGCCCGCCCGGGCGAAAGGCGCAGGCGGGGCCACGTCGCGATCCGAGCGACGATGGGTGGAACCAAAGCAGGCGGCCGGTGGCGACGCTGCATTGCAGCAGACCATCGCCCTTTCCAGTCTTTCTTGCAATTTCAGATATTTGCGGGGGATTGGGCGAAGTTTTCCCAATCCCCCCGCAGGGGAAGAAAATTCTCCTGCCGAGGGGGTATCAATCTGCGGGAAAGCTCACCGGACCATGGCCAGCCAGGGCAGCACGATGACCAATAGCCCGGCGAAATAGAGCACCCCGAAGATCAGGCCAAAACCCCAGAACTGGCCCTTCCCGATATAGCCGCTGCCGTAATACATCGGCGCCGGCCCGGTGGCGTAGGGCGAGATCACGCCCATCAGGCCGAGCGAATACATGCAGAGCATGGCGAGCGTCGTCACCGGCAGACCGGGAATGCCGGTGCCGACCGCGAGCACGACGGGCAGCACGGCCGCCGCGTGCGAGGTGATGCTCGAGAAGAAATAGTGGATCCAGAAGAACAGCGCGACCAGCAGGATCATCGCGGTCGACGGCGAAAGCCCTATGAGCGGCTTTGCGAATTCATTGGCGAACCATTTGATGAAGCCGATCTCGTTGAGGCCGGAGGCCAGCGTCAACAGCGAGGTGAAATAGAAGAATACCTCCCACGCGCTCTTCTCGCTGACGATGTCGGCAAATTCGATCACGCCGGTGACCAGCATCAGCGAGATCACGATGAACACGACGGTCGTGGCATTGACGAAGTTCGAGCCCAGCAAGGGGATGTGAATGTCCGGGCTGGAGCCGGCGATCCACAGGAACATCGCGAGCACGATCAGCACCAGCATGATCCACTCGTTGCGCGACATCGGGCCCATCTCTGCGAGCTCTTTCGCGGCCCATTCCGAGATCTCAGGGCTGCGCTTCACCTCCGGACGGCAGATCAGATAGCTGAGCAGCGGAACGAGGACCATCAGGAGAATGCCGAGCGGCGCAAAGCCGATGAACCATTGGCCCCAGCTCACGTCGACCCCAACCGTCTTCTTGGCGATCGCCAGTGCGGCCGCGTTCGGCGCCAGCGCCGTGAAGAACAGCGAGCTCGTGATCGCGGTTGCCGCGAACGCGGTCCACATCACATAGGTGCCGATCTTGCCGGCGGTCGGCCCCGGCTCCGAACCATAGATGCGCGGGATGTTGCTGATGATGGGATAGACGATGCCGCCGCTGCGTGCGGTGTTGGAGGGCGTTGCCGGTGCCAGCAGGAAGTCCGACATCGCAACCGCATAACCGAGCCCGAGCGTGTTGGTGCCGAGGCGCCGCACCAGCACCAGCGCGATGCGCCGGCCGAGCTGGCTCTTGCGATAGCCAATCGAGAACACGAAGGCGCCGACGATCAGCCACACCGTGCTCTCGGCAAAGCCCGCCAGCATCCAACGCAGCGATTTGCCGGGATCGGGATCGATATAGCCGGCGACACCCGCGACCGTCAGCCCGATCAGGCCGACTGCGCCAACCGGCATCGATTCCAGGATCAGCCCGGTGATGACAGCGGCGAAGACCGCAAAATAGTGCCACTGATTGACGTTGAGACCCGCTGGCACCGGCCACAGATAGATCGCGAGCCACACCACCAGCGGCGCGACAAGTTTCCAGCGAAACCCGGTCGCCTCGGATGGCTGCGAATTGGCGGTCATGCGTGCTCCCCCCTGACACCACGTCTGCGGGCTGGTTGGCCAGCCGCTATTGTCCCAGCGCGGCGTATACGGATTGTCGGTGGCGCGATCAATGGCCTGAAATCGAGGTCGGACCTCCTCTCGTCCGGCAGAACGGTTTTCCGCACCTATTCTGCGCCGCGAAGGCGAGCGTGTTCCCCGGCACGACGGCCCACCGCCGGGTCTCGACAGCGAACGACCAAAATGCCTATCTTGCCGCCATGAGCCAAGATCACGACCATCATCACGATCACGACCATTCGGAACTGTCCGAGACCGAGCTGCGCGTGCGCGCGCTCGAGACTGTTCTGACCGAGAAAGGCTATGTCGAGCCGGCTGCGCTCGACGCCATCATCCAGGCCTACGAGACCAAGATCGGCCCGCATAATGGCGCGCGCGTCGTCGCCAAGGCCTGGACCGATCCGGCGTTCAAACAGGCGCTGCTGGAGGATGGCAGCAAGGCGATCGGCACGCTCGGCCATGTCAGTCGCGTCGGCGATCATCTCGTCGTGGTCGAGAATACCCCGACGCGCCACAACATGGTCGTGTGCACGCTGTGCTCCTGCTACCCCTGGGAAATGCTGGGGTTGCCGCCGGTCTGGTACAAGGCTTCGCCCTACCGCTCGCGCGCCGTGAAGGATCCGCGCGGCGTGCTCGCCGATTTCGGCGTGAGTGTGCCCAAGGACATTGAGATCCGGGTGTGGGATTCCACCGCCGAGACGCGTTTCCTGGTGCTGCCGATGCGCCCCGCGGGCACGGAAGGCTGGAGCGAGGAGCAGCTTGCCGAGCTCGTGACCCGCGACTCCATGATCGGCACCGGCTTCCCCCGGACGCCAGGAGCTCCGTCGTGAACGGCGTGCACGACATGGGCGGCATGGACGGCTTTGGAAAGGTCGAGCCCGAGCCGAACGAGCCTGTCTTCCATGAAGAATGGGAGTCCCGGGTGCTGGCGATGGTGCGCGCGATGGGCGCGGCCGGCGCCTTCAACATCGACACCTCGCGCTTCTATCGCGAGACGATCCCGCCGCATGTCTACCTCTCCAGCTCCTACTACAAGAAGTGGTTCCTCGGCCTTGAGGAGATGCTGATCGAGAAGGGCTACCTCACCCGCGAGGAGGTCGCCGCCGGCCATGCGATGCAGCCCGGCAAGGCGCTCAAGCACGGCAAGTTCGATCTCGGTCAGGTCGAGCGCATCATGGTACGCGGCAAGTTTGCCCGCCCAGCGCCTGCGCCCGCCAAATTCAACATCGGCGACCGCGTGCGTGCCAAGAACATTCATCCGACCACGCATACGCGGCTGCCGCGCTATGTCCGCGGTCATGTCGGCGTGTCGAGCTCAACCACGGCTGCCACGTGTTTCCCGACACGGCGGCGATGGAGCGCGGCGAGAACCCGCAATGGCTCTACACCGTCGTGTTCGACGGCCGCGATCTCTGGGGGGAGGACGGTGATCCGACCCTGAAGGTCTCGATCGACGCGTTCGAGCCCTATCTGGACCCGGCCTGATGAGCAGTGAAGCTGCTGCCGCCGCGACCGCGGCGATTCCAAGCATTCCGCGTGACGACGACGGCCCGGTGTTCCGCGCGCCCTGGGAAGCGCAGGCCTTTGCCATGGCCTTGACGCTGCACGACCACGGCGTGTTCACCTGGCCCGAATGGGCTGCGGCCTTGGCCTCCGAGATCAAGCGCGCGCAGGAAGCGGGCGACCCTGATACGGGCGAGACCTATTATCTGCACTGGCTCGCCACGCTGGAGGGCCTCGTCGCGAGCAAGGGCGTCGCGTCGATGGACACACTGCACCGCTATCGCGACGCGTGGGATCACGCCGCGGATCGCACGCCGCATGGTAGGCCGATCGAGCTGAGGGACGAGGATTTTCGGTAGGCCTGCGCGCGCCCCGAACTCGTCATTGCGAGGAGCTCTTGCGACGAAGCAATCCAGACCGTCACCGCGGGAAGATTATGGATTGCTTCGCTTCGCTCGCAATGACGGCGGAACTACCTCCCCGCCACAAACTCCCGCCACCCCTTCGCCCGCAAACTGCACGCCGGGCACTCGCCGCAGCCATATCCCCACTCATGCCGCGCACCGCGTTCGCCGAGATAGCAGGTGTGCGACTGCTCGCGGATCAGATCGACCAGCGCGTCGCCACCGAGGTCCTGCGCGAGCTTCCACGTCGCGGCCTTGTCGATCCACATCAGCGGCGTGTGCAGCTCGAAGGCTCGCGCCATGCCGAGCGAGAGCGCTGATTGCATTGCCCGAATGGTCTCGTCGCGGCAGTCGGGATAGCCGGAATAGTCGGTCTCGCACATGCCGCCGACGATGTGGGTGATGCCGCGCCGATAGGCCAGCGCCGCGGCGAAGGTCAGAAACACCAGATTGCGGCCGGGCACAAAGGTGTTGGGCAGGCCGTCGGCGCCCATCGCGATCGCAACGTCCCGGGTCAGCGCGGTCTCGGACACGGCCGCCAGCGTCGGGATCGACAGGGTGTGGCTCTCGCCCAGTTTTGCCGCCCAATCGGCGCGAAGGTCCTTGATGCCCTCGAACAGCCGGTCACGGCAGTCGAGCTCGACGGCGTGGCGTTGACCGTACTCGAACCCCAGCGTCTCCACGCGCGCAAAGCGGCTCAGCGCCCAGGCAAGGCAGGTGGTGGAATCCTGGCCGCCGGAGAACAGCACGAGGGCGGTCTGGGATGAAAATGTGTCGCTCATGGGCCGCGCTTTAGCACTTGCGGGGCGTATCAGCCAATCGGTGGAAATCGGCCTGTTCCGCCCCGCGGCGCTGGGAACGGCGGCGCGCTTTTGGCATAAGGATTTGGACCCAGGAGACTGCCCCCGCAATGAGCCCTTCCCGCGACATTTCCCGCCTGATCGAGATCATGGCGGCGCTGCGCACGCCGGTGACCGGCTGCCCCTGGGACCTCGAGCAGGATTTTTCGACGATCGCGCCCTACACGATCGAGGAAGCCTATGAGGTGGTCGACGCCATCGAGCGCAACGATCTCGACGATCTCCGCGAGGAGCTCGGCGACCTCCTGTTGCAGGTGGTGTTCCACGCCCAGATGGCCTCTGAGCAGAACGCGTTCTCCTTTGGAGACGTCGTCGAGGCCATCACGCGAAAAATGATCCGGCGCCATCCCCATGTGTTCGCCGACAAGGACGGCAATCTCGCCCCGCATCACGTCAAGGAAGTCTGGGACCGCATCAAGGCCGAGGAGAAAGCCGAGCGCGCCGCGCGCCGGCCGCCGGAGGCAGCGCCGTCGCACAAATCGCTGCTCTCGGGCGTCAAGGCCGGCCAGCCTGCGCTGACGCGCGCGATGGAGCTGCAGCGCAAGGCCTCCAAAGTAGGCTTCGACTGGAACGATCCGCGCGCCGTGCTGCAAAAGATTCGCGAGGAAGCCGACGAGATCGAGGCCGCGCTCGATCGCAACGACAAGCAGGAGATCGCGGAAGAGACCGGCGACCTCATGTTCGCCCTCGTCAACCTCGCCCGCCACGTCGACGCCGATCCGGAAGCCGCGCTGCGCGCGACCAATGCGAAGTTCGAAAAGCGCTTTGCCTATATCGAGCGGGCGCTGGAAGCGCAGGGGCGCTCGCTGGAGCAGGCATCACTCGAGGAGATGGATGCGCTGTGGAATGCGGCGAAGACGGCTACCTGACGCGAGGACATGAAGTGGACATCAGACAGGACAATCCGAAGGCACCTCACGTTGCTGACTTGTTGGCGCATCATCTGGCAGAGCTGCGCAGCGTCATGGGCGAGCATGCCCAGGCGCTCGACGCGAGCGGTCTCTCGGCTCCATCAGTGACGTTCTGGACGGCCTGGCAAGGCGACGTGCTGGCCGGCTTCGGGGCTCTGAAGCAGCTGGACGCGAGGCACGGCGAAGTGAAGTCGATGCGTGCCGCGCCTGCCGCACGCCGGACCGGAGCCGGGCGCTCGATTCTGAACCACATCATTGCCGAAGGCCGCAAGCGCGGATATGCGCGTCTCAGCCTGGAGACGGGCACGGCGCCGCTGCACGCGCCCGCCGTCGCGCTTTACCGCAGCGCCGGCTTCGTCTCGTGTGCGCCGTTCGCCGACTATCAGGCGAGCCCGCACAACCAGTTCATGAGCCTCGATCTGTCGCGGTGATGTTCGGTGCATAGGCCGGATGGAGCGCAGCGCAATCCGGGGTCTCTCCGTGTCGTGATATCCCGGATTGCGCTGCGCTCCATCCGGGCTACGTCCGACTCACGCCGACAGGCGTGGCACCGCATCAAACCTGTTCACCACGATGTCGCGCTTGGTCTCGTCCACGCGCACGGTCATGTCGAAGCGGCCGTCGTGCAGCTCCTTGGCCAGCACCTCGGAATTGCGGTGCAGCCAGCTGATTCCGGCGCCGTCGGCGGCGTCGATGGAGAGATCGAGCGTGGTGCGCTTGGCGGCGAGTCGTTCTTCGATCGCGGCGAGCAGCGCGTCGATCCCCTCGCCTGACACGGCCGAGACCAGCATCGCGGGATGATCTTCCGGCCGGCGCGCGGCGATATTCAGAAGCTCTTCCCGCTGCTCTGCGTCGTAGCGGTCGATCTTGTTCCAGACCTCAATGATGCGGCCTGAGTCATCAGGATTGATGCCGAGCTGGCGCAGCACCGCGTCGACGTCGCTCTGCTGGGCCTCGGCATCTTCATGCGAGATGTCGCGGACGTGCAGGATGACATCGGCCTCCAGCACCTCCTCCAGCGTGGCGCGGAAGGCGGCGACGAGCTGCGTCGGCAAATTGGAGATGAAGCCGACCGTGTCCGACAGCATGGCCTTGCCGCCATGCGGCAGGTTGAGCGCACGCAGGGTCGGATCGAGCGTGGCGAACAGCATGTCGGCCGCCTGCACGTCGGCACGCGTCAGGCGGTTGAACAGCGTCGACTTGCCGGCATTGGTGTAGCCGACCAGCGCAACGACCCGATAAGGCACGCGCTGGCGGCCGGCGCGATGCAAGCGGCGCGTCGCCTGCACCTTCTTCAGCTCGCTTTCGAGCTTGGTGATGCGCTCCTGGATCAGGCGGCGGTCGGCCTCGATCTGGGTCTCGCCGGGGCCGCCCATGAAGCCGAAGCCGCCACGCTGGCGTTCAAGATGGGTCCACGATCGCACCAGGCGCGAGCGCTGATAATTGAGATGGGCAAGCTCGACCTGGAGCGCGCCTTCCTTGGTCTTGGCGCGGCGGCCGAAAATTTCGAGAATGAGCCCGGTGCGATCGAGCACCTTGGCGTGCAATTCCTTCTCGAGATTGCGCTGCTGGATCGGTGCCAGCGCGCAATCCATCACCACGAGCTCGACGTCGAGGCTCTTGGCGAGCGCGGCGATCTCCTCGACCTTGCCCTTGCCGATATAGGTCGCAGGCCGGATCTGGCTGATCGGCGCGATGATGGCATCGGCAATGACGAGGTCGATCGCGCGCGCGAGGCCTGCGGCTTCATCGAGCCGGGCCTCCGCGTCACGCTGAACATGACTCTCCGATTGCGCGTCGGCACTTCCCGCGCGCGCTCGCAAATAGGGGCCGACGACAAGCACCCGCCCCGTTTGTTTAGCCCCGGCCGACCGCGGACGGTCGGCCTCCCCGTCAAAATTGCGGGGTTCCAATCAGATCACTCTCAAGCCGGCTGATCCTCGCCGCCTTCGAACAGCTGGATCGGAGCGCCTGGCATGATGGTCGAGATCGCGTGCTTGTAGACCAGCTGCGAATGACCGTCGCGCCGAAGCAGCAAACAGAAATTGTCGAACCAGGTCACGATGCCCTGGAGCTTCACTCCGTTGACCAGAAAGATCGTCAGTGGCGTTTTGGTTTTGCGAACGTGATTGAGGAAGGTGTCCTGTAGGTTTTGTGCGCGGTCTGCCGCCATTGTTTTTTTCTCGCTTTGAGTTTCTTTTTATTGCACCGGAAGCGACCCTGTTTTCAAATTGGGCCTTCCTCCGGTTGCCGCTCCTCATGAGATCCCCCTCGGAGGAACGGCTGGTCGATTAGAGGACAGGTGGACATTTTAGGCAAGCCGCTTCGCGCGGCACGACGCGCCCTATTTCTCCGAAAAACTACGGAAATAGATGATTTTTCCCAGATATCCCAGCAAGTGCGGCCGCGGCGTCCAGCTTAGCCGACCCCGAGCGCCTTCAACTTCCGGTGTAGCGCCGACCGTTCCATGCCAACAAACTCGGCCGTGCGAGAAATATTTCCTGAGAAACGGCTGATCTGGGCAATCAAATAGTCGCGCTCGAACACTTCGCGTGCCTCGCGCAGCGGCAGGCCCATGATGTGCTCGCCATTGTTGCTGGTCGGCATCGCCGGCACCATCGAGCCAACGTCCTGGGGCAGCATGTCGGCGGTGATGATCACCTCCGGCCCGCCCGCGGCCAGAATCATGACTCGCTCAACGTTGTTGCGGAGCTGACGCACATTGCCCGGCCAGACATGTGATTGCAGCACCGCCATCGCGTCCTGGCCGATCTGCCGCTTCGGCAGGCCGCTGCCGGCCGAGATCTGCTCCATGAAATAGTCGATCAATTCAGGAATGTCCTCGCGCCGTTCCGACAGCGCGGGCACGCGAATCGGCACCACCGAGAGCCGGTGATAGAGGTCCTCGCGGAAATGGCCGGCCGCGATCTCCTCTTCGAGGTTGCGCGCGGTCGAGGAGATGATGCGGACGTCGACCTGCACCTTGGCGGTGCCGCCGACGCGCTGGAACGACTGCTCGACCAGCACGCGCAGAATCTTGTTCTGGGTCTCGCGCGGCATGTCCGCGATCTCGTCGATGAACAGCGTGCCGCCATGGGCCTCTTCCAGCGCACCGGGCTTGCGCGGATGCTCGCCGTTGGACTGCTCGACGCCGAACAGCTCGTGCTCCATGCGCTCCGGCGTGATCGCCGCGGCGTTGATGACCACGAAGGGGCCGTCGGCGCGGCCCGAGGCCATATGCAGCGTGCGCGCGGTCAATTCCTTGCCGGCGCCGGCGGGGCCGACGATCAGGATGCGGCTGTTGGCCTTGGCGGCGCGCTCGATGGTCTGGCGCAGCTGGTTCATGCTCGGCGAGCGGCCGACCAGCGAGCTTGCGCTCGGCGCGAGCTGCTTCAGCTCCTTGACCTCGCGCTTGAGGCGCGAGTTTTCCAGCGCCCTGGTGGCGACCAGAATGAGACGGTCGGCCTTGAAAGGCTTCTCGATGAAATCATAGGCGCCGCGCTTGATTGCGGCGACGGCGGTCTCGATGTTGCCGTGACCGGAGATCATCACCACTGGCAGATCGGCATTGTCCTTCTTGACCTGCTCCAGCAGCTGCAAGCCGTCGAGCTTGGAGCCCTGCAGCCAGATGTCGAGGAACACCAGATGCGGCCGCCGGTTGGCGATCTCGGCCAGCGCCGAGTCGCTGTCGCGCGCGGTCCGCGTCACAAAACCCTCGTCTTCGAGGATTCCCGCAACGAGATCCCGAATATCGGCCTCATCATCGACAATCAGAATTTCACTTGCCATGGGTCGCGCCTGTCTTCTCAGCTGCCTGTTGAGGCTTCGATTTTCGTTGAATCATTGGTCTTTTCAGCCGGCTCTTTGGTTTCGGCCGCTGGCTCTTTTGTTGCCTGCGCCGTAGCAGAGTCCTTGGCGTAATTTGGGGCCGTTTCCCTGATTTCGGGCGTGGTTGCGCCCTTGGCGATGTCCGTCACCGCTGCCCGGGGCTCGGCACCTTCGGCCTTCTTGGCCTGTCCGGAGATCGCAAAGCGCATGCGCATCCAGGCACCGCGCTGGCCTTCGCGGAAGTCGGAGGCGTCCTTCAGCTCGATGCGGCCGCCATGGTCTTCCAGCACGCGGCCAACGATGGCAAGGCCAAGGCCGGTGCCCTTGGCACGCGTCGTCACATAGGGCTCGAGCAGCCGCGAGCGCGCAACCTTGGGCAGGCCGATGCCGTTGTCGATGACATCGATCAGGACGTCGTCGCCCTCGCGCGACACCACGACGTCGATGCGGCCTTTGCCGAGCTCTTCCGGCGGGACCTGCTCGATCGCCTCCGTGGCGTTTTTGACGATGTTGGTGACCGCCTGCGAGATCAGCCGGCGGTCGAACTGGGCGCGCAGCGGATCCTTCTTGAACTCGACCTCGATATCGAGCTCGGGATGGGCGACCTTCATCAGGAACACGGCCTGCCGCACGGTGTCGGCGACATCCTCGCCTTCCATCACGGGTTTTGGCATCCGCGCAAAGCGCGAGAATTCGTCGACCATGCGCCTGATGTCGTCGACCTGGCGCACGATGGTGTCGGTGCATTGGTCGAAGATCTGCTTGTCCTTGGCCTCGGTGATGTCCTTGCCGAACTTGCGGCGGATGCGCTCGGCCGAGAGCTGGATCGGTGTCAGCGGATTCTTGATCTCGTGGGCGATGCGGCGGGCGACATCGCCCCAGGCCGAGGTGCGCTGCGCCGAGACCAGCTCGGTGATGTCGTCGAGCGTGATGATGTAGCTGTCGTGCGGCTGGTTCTTCTCGGCGCTGACTCGGACCGAAAGATTGCGCTCGGTGCCGTCGCGCGTGATCGTGATCTGGCCCTGCACCAGGCGCTGGGTGCCTTCCCGCGACGCCTTCATCATCTCGTCGAGCTCGGGCAGCACGTCGGAGAGCGGATGGCCGAGCGTCTCGGCCTCGGAATGCCCGATCAGCTTCTCGGCGGAGCGGTTGAGGATGCCGACGCTGCCCGAGGTGTCGACGCCGATGATGCCGGCGCTGGCCGAGGACAGCACCGCCTCGATGAAGCGGCGGCGGCTGTCGATCAGGTCGCTGGCATTGACGAGCTCGTCGCGCTGGCTGCGCAATTCCTGCGTCATCTTGTTGAAGGTCTCGCCAAGCTGAGCGAGATCGCCTTCCGATTGATGCACGGGCACCTTCACATGGAGATCGCCGGTCGACACCGTGTGGGCCGCATTCATCAGCCGCCGGATCGGTGCCACCAGCGAGTTGGCGAAGTTGAGGCCGATCAGCACGGAAGCCATCAGGATGGTCAGCGCGATCACCGCGAACATCAGCGCGAACGCGACCTGGATGCCGAGCCGGCGCGACTCGATCTGGGCGTATTCGGCGACGCTGATCTCCGTCTGGTTGACCTGACTGACCACGTTCGGGTCGAGCGGACGGGCGACATACAGGAACGTATCGTTGAAGGCGCGCAGGCGGATCACGGCAGCGACGGAGCTCGCGTCCGGAAGGATCGCGATTTCCGGCTCGGTCTCTTTGACGTTGCTGAGGAATTCCGGCGCGGGCGGCGAATAGGTCAGCCGCATGCCGGTGTCGGCGGACTCCAGGATGTTGGTGCTCTTGTCGATGATCATCGCGCCCGGCAAGTTGCGGGACGCGGCGCTGGCCGTCAGAATTTCGCGGAACGACCGCCGATCCTGATCATAGAGCGGCCGCGCGTGAGCTATGTCGTTGGCCATTCCAAGAATGTCGCCCTGGATCAGTTGGGCATGGTCGTTCATGTAGGCCCGCGCGATCGTCAGCGAGTTCTGGATCACTTCCTTGGTGGGTCCCGAGAACAGCCGGTCGAGACCGCGCTCGATGGTGACGTTGGCGACGACGGCGACCAGCACCGCCGGCAGCACGGCAACGATCGAGAACAGGCTGACGATCTGGACATGAAGGCGCGCCGCCGCCCGTCCCCGCCGCCGGGCCAGGATCAGCTGCCAGAGCTCGCGGACGATGATGCCGACCAGCAGCAAAATCGTGCCGGCATTGATCAGGTAGAACGAGCGCACCACTTCCGGCGTCGGCTCGATCTTGGCCAGACCGGTCAGGACCAGGAAAGTCAGGAGCGCCGAGAGCAGCGCCAGGGCCACCGCAATGGTGCCAGCCAGCGTCGCGCGGACCAGCGCCGGGGCTCTTCGGCTGGGGCCGTGTCAAAGGATGCGGCCGAGGTGTCTGCGCTGGTCATTCCGGCAATGGTGCTGAAAACGTGGGTCCGCGCTGGGCGGAAACTGATGTATTCCTACCACATTGTTGCTGAGACGCGACAGTGTCAAATAGCCACGCGATCTCAGCGGCTTACCGAATTCAACTTCTTCTTTTAGCCACGATTTCCCAAAACGGGAGGTCGGGATTCGAGAGCTTCTCGCTGTGGGTGCCCCTCGCCGGCAGCCGCGGTGGAACGGGGTCCGTCCGTGGTCCGTAACGGCGCCGCGGACCAGCGGCCCGCGCAGGTCAAGACCCCGGTGACCCGGAGGACATCCCCGCTTCGGTGATGTCAGCTGATCGCCCCGGCGCTGCCAGCTCAATCCTGCTTGCGCCGATCGAGGCGTTTTCGCTGAGCCCTCATGCGCCTGATCTCCTCGTTCAGCTCGTCGGTCTTTGCCTCGAGCCGCTGATCCCTGGATACTCGCTGATCGGCGCCGCGCAGCTTCTCGATCGTCTTTTCGACCGAGAGTTTTTTGATTTCAGCCATGGCATCACTCCCTTCGTTATGCGGCAAGTCCGCCGAAGCAGGCGCCGAAATAGCCGGCATAGAGCGCGGGGACCTCGAGGTTCATCGAATGCCCGACGCCGGGCACGATCACGAGACGGCAATCCGGCATCGCCGCAGTCATGGCACGAAGATCGGCCGGCGCGATCCAGCCGTCCCGTTCGCCCCACAAGACCAGATGCGGGTGGCGCAGCTCCGGCATGCGCCGTTCCAGCTCGCGGCTCTCTTTTTCGCGCGTCAGATTCACCGGCGTTCCAATCCAGATGCCTTCGGAGACGCTGAAGGTCTGCTCGATGATGCGATCGAACAGCGCTTGGATGTCTCCCAGACCTTGGCGAAATTGCGGGATCATGTTTGGCGCCATACTCTCCGGCACGAACAGCGAGGAAGCCGCGGTCGCCATGATCGTCCGCGTCAATTCCTTGCTCGCCATCATCGCCCGAAACAGGCCGATCTGATCGGCATTGAAGACCATGCCGAGCGGCGTCACCGGATCGAGCGCGAACACGCGGCCAAAGCGCTGCGGCTGCGCCAGCAGCATACGCGCCGCAATGATGCCGCCGGTCGAATGCGTGGCAAGATGGCAATAGCCGACGCCCAGCGTATCGAGCGCGGCGAGCATGTCGTCGGCATGCTGCTGCATGGAGTAATTGGAATAATCTGCCGTGGCCTTGGGACGGTCGCTGTCGCCGCAGCCGCGCCAGTCGATTCCCACAACGCGAAGACCCGATGGAAACAGCGGCGCGGCGAGCTCGATCCAGTCCTTGCTGGCGAGATTGCCGTGGATGAAGACGACGGTGACGTCGCCCTGCCCCCACTCCCGCCAGCCAAGCTGGACTGCACCCGCCTGCACCCGCGGCATCAGATCATCCTATTTGTTCAACCCTGCCGTCGGCGCCGCGCCAGGTGGGGTCGGCGCCACGGGGATGGCCGAGGCGACGGCGCCCTTGATCATGCGGTCGGTGCCGAGTGGCGATGACGTATCCACTCGTCCCCTGGTCACGAAGTCGACGACATCGGCCGAATACTCCACCGGATTGTCGGTGTGGATGAAGTGTCCGGTCTCCGGGTAGATCTTGAGCATCGGCCGGTTTCCGGCGTTGGTCATGCGCGTCATGAAGGGCGTGATGACGTCGCGTCCGAGATCGGTCAGCCCGTTGAAAGCGGGCGTCGGGATGAACGGCTCCTTGTCGCCGAACGCGAGGAAAATCGGCGCCTTGATCTGCGTGACCCGCTCGTAAAGGTTCTTCGGATCATCCTGCTGGAGCTCTGATCCAATCGTGTAGATATCGAAGATGAAGACGTTGCACCATTGCTCGAGCTCTTTCGGATTGCCCCTGGTGAGCCCGACGCGCTGTTCGGTGTGGAAGCGGGCATATTCGCTGTCGCTGAAGAAGTAGCCGCTCTTCGCCGCCGACACCACGCCGGTGTCGGGATCACGCTTTTTGAAGTAGAAGAAGTCGCGAATGCCCTGCTCGTCACGGGCCTTCTCCGCGGCCAGGATTCCGGTCTGGTCCCAGATCTGCTTCCACTTGTCGAAGTCGCGGCCGAGGCCCGGCTGGAACAAAGGTGCCTTCTTGTCCTTCGCGATTGTGATGTCGCGCGGATATTCCTCGAGACCCGACGGCGCTTCGAGCGCCAGGCCCTGCACCGCGTCCGGCCAGGTCAGCGCATAGCCCATGACGAACTGGCCCGCGAGCGAGTGGCCGAGATAATAGGCCTTCTTGACGCCGAGCTGGTTGACGACCAGATCGTAGATGGTCTCGCGCATGTCCTGCATGGTGCGCGCCGGGCTCTTGTCGAGATTGCCCGGCCCCGACATGCCGTAGCCCGGCAAGTCAGGCACGATCACGCGCAGGCCGCTTCGCAGCGCGTATTGCATGATGTTGCCGTAGTGCCCGCCGAAGGCGCCCTTGCCATGGATGATGACGAGGACCTTCGGGTCCTTGTCGGTGCCGGCATACTCATCCATGTAGCCGATCTGCCAGGTATTGCCGATCTTGTCCTTGGCGTTGGCGTATTTGACCGGATAGGGATAGGTGACGAAGTCCTTCCAGAAGGATTTGCCCGGATCGATCTTCTCGGCGACTCCAGGAACACGATAATTCTTGTCGACGAACAGCTGGGCGCGATCGAGCGCGGCCACGTCGTCCATGAAGGCGACGAATTTCGGATCGTTCTTGCGCTGGTTGATGATCGGAAACACGCCGTAATGGGCGACCGGACTTTCCTGCGCGATCAGGTCCGCCCCCGGCACGCGATCGACTGCCTTTTGTGCCAGCTTGAAATTCAGCCAGAGGTCATTGGTGATGTGCATCACCAGCGTGCGCGCCTGGATACGGCCGAGATACGGATTGATGTTGTGGGTCTCGCCGACCCGGTTGCGCAAGACGAGATCGACGGCGTCATAGAGCTTGGCACGATTGGTGACGTTCAGGCCCGCCTTCTCGTTCGGCGGATCCCAGTAGAAGATTTCCGGCTGTACCGCGGCCCAGTTCTGGGTCGTGCGATAGGCAAAATCGTAACCCGTCATGCCGAGGATCGACCAGCCGAACGCGACGCCCGGCACCGGATGTTTCTCCTTGGGCAGGTTGTAATAGTCGCCCTTGGTCGCCTGCCAGACCGGATCGCCCTGGATCGCGGCAGTCATCATCTGGAAGGTCCAGTTGCCGACGGGGTCGTCGCCATCGGACTGCGTGGTGCCGCCGATCGGCATGATCGCGCTGACATATTCCGGATGCATCACGCCCCAGACATAGGTCTGCGTGCCGCCCATGGAGACACCGGTCACGAGCGCAACGCGCGCGACCTTCAGCTCGTCGCGGAGCAGGCGATAGTTTGCCTGCACCATGTCGTAGTAGCTGTATTGCGGAAACTTGATGCCGAGACCCTCGGACGGCTTGCTGGCGCCCCAGGTTCCGAGCGGATCGACCATGATGACGTAATAGCGATCGGTGTCGATCGGCCGGCCCGGTCCGATGATCGGGACGCCGCCCGACAGTGGCGCACCTTTGACCCACTGCTCATACATGTCGGTGGAATCGCCGGAATAGTAGGAATTGACGACGACGGCATTGGTAATTTCGCCCTGCGCATTGCGCCGCGCGTTGCCGATCGCGATGTAGCTGGTGTGCAGCTTACCCGCACCGAGCGATTCCAGCGTGACGCCGCCCTCGCCGCCGAGCTCAAATTTCGAGGGATCGGACAGATCATACTTGCCGCCAATCTTGAAGTTGGCGATCTCGTAGGTCTTCTTCAAACCATCATGTTGCATTTGCGACGAACGCCGCGTGAAAGGTTGTGCAATTGCGAGCGATGTGCCGACGAGCAGCAGGATGAGGCCGACGAGGCTGTGCCTTGCGAATCCATTCCCGATCATGATGGAGCCTCCCTTGCATTTTGAGGGGACGCTAGACAGCTCGATCAGGCGAGCTTTGATCTAACTCAATGGAATGCGGCGCGTCGGATGAAGGATCGCGCAGTCAAAAACTGCTGGCGAACGCAATGCCCTTCCTCAGTCACGGCTCGTACCGGATCCGCTATGAGCTGGACGGACCGGCAGACGCTCCCGCCTATGTGCTGGTGAATGGGCTGACGCAATATGCCGAGCTGTGGGCAGCCTACCGTGATGCGCTGCTGGCCCGGCGCTTTCGCGTCGCCACATTCGACCTGCTCGGCCAGGGCGTCTCGGACAAGCCGGCGCTGTTCATCAATCAGGACGATCATGTCGCCGTGCTCCACCGACTGATCGGCACGCTCGGCGACGGACCCGTGTTCCTCAGCGGTATCAGCTTCGGCGGTCTGATCGCGCTGCGCTATGCCATCGAACACGGCAAGCGTCTGTCCGGGCTGGTGCCGATGAGCTGTTTTGCCGAGCTGTCGCCGCAGCTGCTCTTGATCGGCAACGCGCTGCGTACCGGTCTCATCCTCGGCGGTACCAGCTACCTGCAGGACCTGCTGCTGCCAATGAACCTGTCTGACCGGTGGCTGAAGCCGCTGCTGGACAAGCTCGACGGCGTCAAGCGGCAGGGTTGGCTCGTCAACGACGTCTATGCCCTGCAAAACCTGATGGAATCCTTTCTGGACTTCCATCCGATCACCTCCCAGCTCTCGTCCATCGCCGTCCCGACCATGATCCTGAATGGCGAATTCGACTTCCTGACTCCCCGCTGCCTGCACGAGACGCTTCGCGTCGAAATCCCCGACAGTGCGCTGGTGATCATTCCGGAGGCCTATCACGCCTTCACCCTCGAGAAGGGAGCGCTCACCGCAGACCTGCTCGCCCGCTTTGCCGAGGACGTGCTGGCCGGGCGCTGGCAGGGCAACAAGGCCGTCTTGATCGCGCCTGGCGAGCCCGGCGGCGAGCTCTCGCCGTTTCCGGCCGGCTACGACCATCTGCGCGCGATTCCCGTGCAGAGGCCCTCGCCATGAGCGGCTTCCTCGGACCGCTCGAGGCTGACGGTCGGGTGCCGCCGCAGCAGCAAACGCGCGTGGCTGCCTTCCTGATCTCGGCGCATGGCGCGCTCGCACGGCAGTTTGCTCTGGCGCTGCCGTTAAGGATCGAGGCTGCCTGGCAGACCGAATTGAACGCGCAGTTCTATCGCGAGTCCGAGATCGTCTCGTTGCTGCAGCGCGCGACCATTTGGGTGCCGGATATCGCCCTGGGCTACATGGCCGCTTCGTGGGAGGCGGCCTGGCTTCCTCCACCAACCGGATTGACTGGGGATCGCAGCCTTGCGCCATCAGTCAATCTCGCCACGCTTGCGCACGCCGTTCACGCCGCCATTCGCCCGGCAGCGCTGCTGCCGACCGAGGCCAGCCCGGCCGATCCCTTCGTCCTGGCGCTGCGGCGCATCGAGTTCGAGAGCGGTCGCTTGCTCCAGGCGCAAATCCTGTTCCTGAAAGGGCCTGAGCTCTTGCCCTTCCGCGATGCCGTCAGCGCGGCGCTGGAGCAGCGGCACAATGAGGTGCGCAGGCTCTGGCGCGAGATGCTGGCAAGCATCGGCATCGACCCACGCGAATGACCGGAAGCCTTGACGCAGATCAACGATGGCAATCTGCCGTCCCGGAACATCAGTCCATCACCACTGTCCGCTTCCGCGATCGGAGTTCCATCGATGAGGGCCGTTTCCATCGAAGAAGCAGTTGCGATGATCCCCGCCGGTGCAAGCCTCATGGTCGGAGGATTCATGGGCGTTGGAACGCCGGAACGCCTGCTCGACGAACTCGTGCGGCAGAAGAAGACCGGGCTGACCCTGATTTGCAATGATGCGGCCACCCCGGGAAAGGGTGTCGGCAAGCTGTTCGATGCGGCGCTGGTCGCTCGCTTGACCGCCACCCATATCGGCCTCAATCCCAAGGCGCAGCAACAGATGCTGGCGAACCAGATCGCCGTCGATCTCGTCCCGCAGGGTACCTTCGTCGAGCGCATTCGCGCAGGCGGATGCGGTCTCGGCGGGGTTCTGACCCCCACGGGGGTCGGCACGTTGGTTGCGGAAGGCAAGCGTGAGATCGAGGTCCACGGTAAGCCATTCCTGCTGGAGACCGCGCTGCGGGCGCAATTCGCGCTGGTGCACGCATTCCTCGCCGACTATCTCGGCAACCTCGCCTACGCGCTGACGTCGCGCAATTTCAATCCCGTCATGGCGATGGCCGCCGACACGGTCATCGTCACCGCGGAGAACATCGTGCCCGTCGGCGTCATCGCACCCGATCACGTCGTGACCCCGGCACCGCTCGTCGACTACCTCATCACCAACGGGTGACACATGGACCCGCAGATCATCATCGCCCGGCGCGTCGCCAAGGAGCTGAGAAGCGGCAATCTCGTCAATCTCGGCATCGGAATCCCGACCCTGGTCGCAAACTACGTCCCATCCGATCTCAAAGTGTTCTTCCAATCCGAGAACGGGTTGATCGGCACCGGCCCAATTCCGGAGCAAGGCATGGAGCACCCGACGCTCACGGATGCCGGCGGCCGTCCGATCAGTGCGCTGCCGGGCGCGGCCACCTTCGACAGCGCGATGTCGTTCGGGCTGATCCGCGGCGGCCATGTCGACGTGACCGTGCTCGGAGGCCTCCAGGTAGATAGCTCCGGCCATCTCGCCAACTGGATGATCCCGGGCAAGATGGTGCCCGGCATGGGCGGCGCGATGGATCTCGTGACGGGTGCCAAGCGCGTCGTCGTTGCCATGCAGCATGCGGCCAAGGGCAAGTCCAAGATCGTCGCCAAATGCACGCTGCCGCTGACCTCGGCACGGCCCGTGGATCTGGTTGTCACCGACATGGCGGTGATCGGCTTTCCCGACGGCAAGGCAACTCTGCTGGAAACCGCTCCCGGCGTCACCGCCGGTGAGGTCCTGGCGGTGACCGAAGCCGAGCTCGCGATCCCTGAAACCGTGCCGGAAATGAAGATCTGACGAGGCCAGGCCATGCGGATATTCAGCGATTTCGACGACATCAAATCCGCCATCGGGACCGAGATCGGTGTCAGCGACTGGGTCGAGGTGTCGCAGGATCGCATCAACCAGTTCGCGGCGGCGACCTGCGACGAGCAATGGATCCATGTCGATCAGGAACGCGCGGCTAAGGAAATGCCTGGCGGCAAGACCATCGCCCACGGCCTGCTCTCGCTGGCGCTCGCGCCCCTCTTCATCCGCTCCGTGATCGGCCTGAAAGGTTTGCGCAACACGCTGAATTACGGCGCCGATCGCATCCGCTATCTGGCACCGGTTCCGGCAGGCTCAAAGCTGCGCGGCCGCGTCACCGTTGCGGAAGCCGAGGATGTGCCGCCGGACGGCCTGCGCGTCAACTATCACCTCGTCATTGAGATCGAGGGCGGCAAGAGGCCCGCCTGCGTCGCTGAGCTCATCGCCTTGCATTATCGTTGAGCGCGTTCAATCGATGATGTGATAGCCACCATCGATATAGAGCACCCCGCCGGTGATCAGCTTGGCGCCGTCGAGCGCGAGGAAAGCGGTGGCATTGCCGACATCGTCGATGCTGACGAGGCTGCGCGATGGCGCCTTTGACTGCGCCTTGTCCATCAGCTCGTCGAATTCAGGAATGCCGGACGCAGCACGGGTCGCCAGCGGTCCCGGCGAGATTGCGTGGACGCGGATGCCCTTCGGACCCAGCTCGGCCGCGATGTAGCGGACGGAGGCTTCGAGCGCGGCCTTGGCGACGCCCATCACGTTGTAATTCTCCACCACCATCTGGCTGCCGTAATAGGTCATGGTGAACAGCGTGCCGCCGTTCTTCATCAAGGGTTCGGCGAGATGGGCCATCCGCATGAACGACCAGCACGAGACGTCCATGGTCTTGAGGAAGCCGTCGCGACCGACGTCAACGACGCGGCCATGCAGCGCCTCCTTGGGCGAGAAGGCGATGGAATGGAGCAGGAAATCGAGCTGGCCCCACTCGGTCGCAATGCGCTCGAATACCGCCTCGGTCTGGCCCTCGGCCATCACGTCCATCGGCATGAAGATCGGCGCCTCCAGCGCCTGGGCCAGCGGCTCGACATGTTTCTTGGCGCGGTCGTTCAAATAAGTCACGGCGAGATCCGCACCGAGCGCGCGGAACGCTCGCGCGCATCCCCAGGCGATCGACTGGTCGTTGGCGATGCCGACGATCAGCCCCTTCTTGCCCTTGAGCGCCACCTTGCTGTCCGGAAATACGGGGATCATGACACCCTCTCAGATCTTGTGTTGTGCGATTGGCCGTTCATCAGCAGCGACAGCGTGTGCTGGGCGATCATCAGCTCCTCGTCGGTCGGAACGACATAGACGGGGATGCGGCTGTCGGCATGGGAGATGAGGCGCGCATGGCGGGCATTCTCGCCTGCATCGAGCACCGCGCCGAGCCATTCGAGCCTGGCTGCAACGCGCGCGCGGATCGATGCGGAGTTCTCGCCGATACCGGCGGTGAACACGAAGGCATCAAGCCCTTGCAGCGCCGCCGCCAGCATTCCGGCGTTGAGGGCGATGCGGTAGACGAAATAGTCGATGGCGAGCCTTGCTTGCGGATCGTTGCTGGCCTCCAGCTCGCGCATGTCGTTGCTGATGCCGGAAAGGCCCTTCAGGCCACACTCGCGGTAGAGGAAGTCCTGCACTTTCGCTGGCTGCATGCCCTTCTCGGAGATCAGATAAAGCAGCACGCCGGGATCGATCTGTCCGGGTCGCGTTCCCATCGGCAGGCCGTCCAGCGCCGTGAAGCCCATGGTGCTCTCGACGCTGCGGCCCTCCTTGAGCGCGCACATCGAGGCGCCGCTGCCGAGATGAGCGACGATCACGCGCCGCTTGGCGATCGCGGGCGCGAGGCTCGGCAGCGTTCGGGCGATGTACTCGTAGGACAGGCCGTGGAATCCGTAGCGCCTGACGCCCTCGGCGTGAAGCTGATGCGGAATGGCATAGTGATCTGCGACGGCATCATGGTTGCGGTGAAAGGCGGTGTCGAAGCATGCCACCTGCGGCAGCTCCGGAAAATTCGCCAGCAATGAGCGGATCGGTGCGAGATTGTGCGGCTGGTGCAGCGGCGCCAGAGAAACAAATCGTTCGAGACGGGACACGACGCCATGGTCGATCAGGACCGGCTTTGAATAGTCCGGGCCGCCATGCACGACGCGGTGACCGACCGCGATGGGCGTGACCTGGAGCTCGTTGCGCAGCCAGTCTCCGGCAACGGCCATTGCCGAGGGAACATCGGGCACGGCCTCGATCGGATAGGCGCGATCGGCCAGAGACTGCCCGCCGGCGTCGCCGGCGCGCAGGCGCGGCCGGCTGCCGATGCCGTCCATCTGCCCCTTGATCTGCCGGCGCAGCCTGGCCTCGCCTTCGATCGAGTAGACCTGAAACTTGACACTTGAGGAGCCGGCATTGACGACGAGGATGGTGTCCATGGCGGTCACGCGGCGACTGTCGGCGCCTGCTGGCGCCGGGCTGATGCGTAGAGCGCTGCGACCGCGCAGGACGCCATGCGCGCGCGCGGCGAGTCCGCGCGCGAGGTCAGGACGACCGGCACCCGTGCGCCCAGCACGATGCCGGCACCATCGGCCTTGGCGAAATAAGCGAGGTTCTTGGCCAGCATGTTGCCGGATTCGAGGTCCGGAACCATCAGGATCTGGGCTCGTCCCGCCACCTCGGAGACGATGCCCTTGATCCGCGCCGCCTCCGGGTCGATGGCGTTGTCGAATGCCAGCGGGCCGTCGAGCATGCCGCCGGTGATCTGGCCGCGATCGGCCATCTTGCAGAGCGCCGCGGCCTCGATCGTGGACGGGATCTTCGAGGTGACCGTTTCGACTGCCGACAGGATTGCAACCCGCGGCGTCTTGCCGAAGCCGGCCTGGTTGTAGAGATCGATCGCGTTCTGGATGATGTCGCGCTTGGCATCGAGATCGGGGAAGATGTTGATCGCGGCATCGGTCACGAAAATCGTCTCGGCGTAGGCAGGCACGTCCATGACGAAGACATGGCTGATGCGCCTGTCGGTGCGCAGGCCGCCCGTTTTCGCCGTGACGGCGCGCATCAGCTCGTCCGTATGCAGGCTGCCCTTCATCAGCAGTTCGCCCCTGGCGGCATGGATCAGCTCGACACCCTTGGCCGCCGCATCCTCGCTGTGCGCGGCGTCGACGATCTCGAATCCGGACACGTCGAGGTCGAATTTTGCGGCCGTGTCCCTGATCTTCTTTTCGGGCCCGACCAGGATCGGCCGGATGATGCCCGCGCTGGCGCTGTCGACGGCACCGCGGAGCGAGGTCTCGTCGCAGGGGTGCACGACGATGGTCGGTGTCGCCGGCACCGCCTGCGCCGCCGCGATCAGCCGGTCGTACTTGCTGCCGGTCTTGTGCATCGTATCCGCCGACATCATGTCGCTCCCGTTTCCGCCAATCCGCGCTACGACGCCCGTGCCTGCGAGTCGAAAGGGGCGACGTTCGACATTGTCTCGCCCTCCTCGTCCAGGCCGAACAGCCCGGCAACACGCTTCAAGCGATTGGCGCGCTCGCCGGTGATGTCCTCGCTCGCCGACAACACCTCGCGAATCGCCGCGAAGGCCGTGCGCCGCTGGTTCATATCGGCGGGCAACAGGCTTGGGATGGCCGCCAACGCGCCCTCCCGGTCCAGCAGCAGCATGAAGAACTGCTCGCGCACCAGCATCTTGAATTCGGACAGCGTCATCCGGGGGCCGGCATGGTCGCGCCTGACCTGACGGAGCGCCTCGATGCTGCGCTCGTCCACCATGCCGCGCGCGGAGCCGACATAGAGCAGCGCGCGGATGGAGGCTTCACGGAGACCACCCTCGCCGATCTTCGCCTTCAATTCCGCAATGCGCTTTTCGAGCATGGCGCGATGCTCGTCCGACATCTCGCGGCGGCGTGACGGCACGGAATTGGGATCGATGCCGACCGCGGCCTGGAGCGCGGGTGAGCCGTAGACATTGAGGAAGATGGTCTCGCTGAGCGCCTCCTGGGTGTCGCGCCAGCTATCGAGCGCGTGCACGATCTGCTTGGAGATCTGCTCCTGGAAGGCCAGGAACGGATTGTCCTTCGACACCGGCCTGCGCTCATCCTCGACACGATCGGCGGCCGCTTTGACCGTGGACATCCAGGGATTCTTGCTGCTGAACGCCTCGTACTGCATCCGCAGCGGATGCATGTTGCGTGCCCAATCCGCCACCTGCGGCGTCACCATCTTCTTGACCCAGGGCTGCACGAACTTCTGATAGGCCGCCAGATTGAGCTCGGAGACGCGCTTGGCGGCCGCGAACCGCCGCTCGTCCTCGGGGGAATTGCCGCCCATGGCCCTGATGTCGTCGAGCGTTCGGGCCTCGCAGCGCATCACCCATTGCCCGGCAGCAAGATCGGCATTGAGCGTCTCGTTGCCCCTCGCCTCGAACGTCGCCTCGTAGAGCCCGGGCGGCAGCACGTCGATCAGGTCGATGTTGCTGGAGAATTCGGCGTGCTCCTTCTTGGCGACGCCGCCGGACACGAAAATGCCGAGATGGCCGATGCTGTCGTGAACGGTGTAGACGATGGTCTGGCCATAGGCCCTGATCTCGTCGACATCGGCATAACAGTCGAGGATCCAGTCCAACGCCTGCTGCGGCGGTGTGACGTTGTCGCCCTTGGAGCAGAACACCACGATCGGCGAACGGATGTTGCGCAGATCGACCTTCTGGCCATCGGACATCTCGATGCGGCCGGCCGCGAGATTGTTGCCGATGAAGAGTTCGTCGACGATGAACTGGATCTCTTCCGCATTGAGGTTGACGTGGCCCCCCCACCAACGCTCGAAATCGAGATAGCGCTCGGCCTCGGTGTCGACCTTGGAATAGACGTTGTATTGCTTGGTCCAGAGCGTGTTCGAGGGGTTCTGGTTCTCGAAATTCTGCACCAGCCAGGCGCCGTCGAACTTGCCGGCGCCGAGATCGCTGGCGAGCGCGGTGAGCCAGCTTCCGCCCAACAGGCCACCCGAATAGCGCATCGGATATTTGCCGTGGACGCCTGCCCAATACGCGAGCGGCGCGCCGGCAATGATCAGCGGACCGAACAGTTCCGGCCGCAGCGATGCCAGGATCATGACCGCCCAGCCGGCCTGACAATTGCCGATGACGCAGGGCTTGCCGTCGGCCTCGGGGTGACGGTTGATGACAGTTTCAAGAAACTTCGCTTCCGCCCGCGCGATGCGCTCGATCGTCTGGCCCGGCATGGGTTCGGGCAGGAACCCGATGAAATAACAGGGATGCCCGGCCTTCATCGCGACGCCGATCTCGCTGTCCGCCTTGAAGCCGCCGATGCCGGGGCCATGGCCTGCGCGCGGATCGACCACGACGAATGGTCGCCGGGTCATGTCGATCGTGACGTCCTTGGGCGGGACGATGCGCACCAGCGCGTAATTGACGGGCTCATCCAGCGTGCGGCCGTCGGTGATTAATTCGGCAGCATATTGCAGCACATGCGGTGCGGTCTGCGCGACATGCTCGCGATACTGGTCGCCCCGCTGGCGCATGATGTCCAGGAACAGCACGCTGCGCTGGCCGGCATCGACCAGATATTCCACGGCCGAGGCGACCAGCCCTGACATGGGACCATCAGGCAGCTTCAAATTTTCCATTGCCATGTTCGACCTCGTCGTGGTGCGAGGTCATTCAAGGCGAGCCGCCATGGCTCACGTTGACATAGGTCAACGGTGGGCGACTTGCGCGCGCCGCCGCTACGCGGAACCCTGTTAAGAAGAGGCAAGAAGACCGAGGTCGACGGCGGGAACGGATTGCAGCCTTTCCGGCTTAACCGGAATGGACAGATTCTTCCTCGCAACGATGGTTTCGGCGGTGTTGCTGCTGATCGTGGCCTCTGACCTCCTGGTCAACGGGCCAAGCAGGCAGGACCCGGCCGTGGAGATGGCCAATATCCAGCCAGTTGCAGCGCGCCTGCTCAGATAGGCGCGAGGTGGCGTGCTGCGACGGCATGACGACAATTCGAATGTTCTAGCGGAACATATCAGCCCTATCAGGACTTCTGTCCTCCGCGCCTGCCACGAACAGCCAGCGCGATCCGGACAGGCTCAGCTCCGCTGTGGTAGGGAGCTGAGCCACTCCTGCGCAAATGCGCACGGCGTTTGTCGCTGGGACTAGCCCCCGCTCCTGTACACCTGGATATCGAGATCCCGGATCTTCTTCCGCAGCGTGTTGCGGTTGAGGCCGAGCAGATCGGCGGCGCGGATCTGGTTGCCGCGGGTCGCGGCGAGCGCGGCCGTGAGCAGCGGTACCTCGATCTCCTTGAGGATGCGGTGATAGAGGCCGGGCGGCGGCACGCCGTTCGGGAAGCCCTGGAAGTGCGATGAGAGATAGGCTTCCACCGCGCCGCCAAGATTGTCGACACCTTGCTGGACCGCGGCCCCCGGACTGACCGAAGGCGGCGCCAGCTCGCCGTCGATGACGGACGCCGTGATCACGTCCTGCGGGTAGAGCGCGGCAAGGCGACGGGCGAGGTTCTCCAGCTCGCGCACGTTGCCGGGCCAGCGGTGCTGCTTCATCCGCTCCAGCGCCAGCGCATCGAGCTTCTTCGGCGGCAAGCCGTCCTTCTCGGCGAGCGCGAAGAAGTGACGCACGAGATCCGGAAGATCCTCGATGCGCTCGCGCAAGGGCGGCAGCCGCAGCGGCACGACGTTGAGGCGGAAGAACAGGTCCTCGCGGAACAGACCCTGCTGGATCAAGACGCGCAGATCCTTGTTGGAGGCCGCAACGATGCGCACGTCGGTCTTGATCGGGGTGCGGCCGCCCACCGTGGTGTATTCGCCCTGCTGCAGCACGCGCAGCAGGCGGGTCTGCGCCTCCATCGGCATGTCGCCGATCTCGTCGAGGAACAGCGTGCCGCCCTCGGCCTGCTCGAACCGGCCGGACGCCCGCGTGTTGGCACCGGTGAAGGCGCCGCGCTCATGGCCGAACAGCTCGGATTCGATGAGGTCGCGCGGGATCGCCGCCATGTTGACCGCGACGAACGGCCCGTTGCGGCGCTTGCCGTAATCGTGCAGTGCGCGCGCCACCAGCTCCTTGCCGGTGCCGGACTCGCCCGTGATCATCACGGTGAGGTCGGTCTGCATCAGACGCGCGAGCACGCGGTAGATTTCCTGCATCGCCGGCGAGCGGCCGACCAGCGGGATCGCCTCCATCTCTGCGTCATCGTCAGCTGTCGCGACGCGTTCCTTCGGCTCCGCGAGCGCGCGGCCGACGATGGCAATCAGCTCCTTCAGGTCGAAGGGCTTTGGCAGATATTCATACGCGCCGCGCTCCGAGGCGCGTATCGCCGTCATGAACGTGTTTTGCGCGCTCATGACGATGACCGGCAAATTCGGCCGCATCTTCTTGATCCGCGGCAACAGGTCGAAGGCGTTTTCGTCCGGCATCACCACGTCGGTGATGACGAGATCGCCCTCCCCCTGGCTGACCCAGCGCCACAGCGTGGCGGCGTTGCCGGTCAGCCTGACTTCATACCCGGCCCGGGAAAGTGCCTGGTTTAGAACCGTGCGGATGGCGGTGTCGTCATCAGCGACGAGAATGCTACCTGCGGGCATTGTTAATCCTCATTTTGCCCCCTGTGATGCAGACGACGACTTCCCGGCAGAGCCGTCGCGACTGCTGTGATCTGTGTGTTTGACCGATGTCGAGTACATCGGCATCAGCACGCGGAAGGTGGTCTTGCGCGGCTGAGACTCGCATTCGATGATGCCGCCGTGATCGCCGACGATCTTGGCGACCAGAGCAAGACCGAGGCCAGAGCCGGTCTGCTTGGTGGTCACGAACGGGTCGAACAAATTGGGCAGAAGATCGTCCGGCACGCCTGGTCCATTGTCCCGCACGCAGAATTCGAGCGGCAGGGATACCCGGGATTTTTGACCGGGAACTGACAGGCGCACGCCGGGGCGGAACGCGGTGGTAAGCTGGATCTCGCCGTCGGGGACGTCGATCAAGGCTTCCGCGGCATTCTTCACCAGATTGAGGAACACCTGAATCAGCTGGTCCTGGTTGGCCAGCACCGGGGGGAGCGAAGGATCATAGTCCTCGATGAGGCGGATGTTGCGGGCAAAGCCCGACTGGGCCAGCCGCTTCACGTGATCGAGCACGGAGTGGATGTTGACGGGACCGCGCACCACGGGGCGCTCGTCGCCGAACACTTCCATGCGATCGACCAGCGTGACGATGCGGTCGGCCTCGTCGCAGATCAGGCGGGTCAACATGCGGTCTTCCGAGGATGCCTGCTGCTCCAGGAGCTGCGCCGCGCCGCGGATGCCGGAGAGCGGATTCTTGATTTCATGCGCGAGCATCGCTGCTAGCGCTATCACCGAGCGCGCAGCGCTGCGGTGGGTGAGCTGGCGGTCCATCTTGTCGGCGATGGAGCGCTCCTGGAGCATCACGACGATATGGCCGGGCCGCTCGGTGAGCGGGGCGACATGCAGATCGACCTGGCGATCGCCGCCCATGCGCGGCGTGCCCAGATCGACTTTGTATTCGTTGACCGGCGAGTTCGACGACCGCACCTGGTCGATCAGCGCCAGCAAGGGGCTGCCGAACGGCACCAGCTCTTTCAGCGACTGCCGCTTCAGGAACTGCGTCGAGATATCGAAGAAGGCTTCGGTCGCAATATTGGCGGCGACGATCTTGCCGTCCGGCCCGATCAACAGCACGGGATTGGGCAACGCATCGAGGATCGCCTCGCTGTCGCCAGGTTTGCGATGGTCCGCGGCTGAGCTCATGCAGCAGCGCTCCATGCAAAATCGTCGAAGGCATCCTGTAGCGATCGGTGGACCAGGCCCGGATCCTCGGACGTCAAAATCTTCTGGCGCCAGGCCTTCAGCGTCGGGGCCGGCGCACCGCTGGCTTCGGCCGCGACATCGAGCGCCCAGCCGAGATGTTTGCGCGCATGCTTGAGCCCGACCCGCAGGCCATAGAGAGTGCAGATGCCCTCATAAAGCGTGCGGACATAATGAAGTTGCGTCGCGAGCGAGGGCATGGCTTCAGCCGCCCCACCCTTCAGCCGTCGCCCGATTTCGCCGGGCAGCCAGGGCTGGCCGTTGGCGCCGCGACCGATCATCACGGCATCGGCGCCGGAGGCCTCGAGCGCCGCGAGCGCCTTGTCGTAAGAGGTGATGTCGCCATTGACGACGAGCGGAATCGAGATGGCCTCGCGCACGGCGCGGATCGCATCCCAATCGGCCTCGCCCTTGTAGAACTGGCAACGGGTGCGGCCGTGAACGGTGACGAGCCTGACGCCGACGGCCTCCGCGCGCCGCGCCAGCTCCGGCGCGTTGCGGGTGTGATCGTCCCAGCCGAGCCGCATCTTCAGCGTCACCGGCACTTTCACCGCTGATATCGTCGCCTCGATCAGGCCGACGGCGTGATCGAGATCGCGCATCAGGGCCGAGCCTGATTGGCCGCCGGTGACGTGACGGGCCGGACAGCCCATGTTGATATCGATGATGTCGGCGCCCTCGGCCTCGGCAATCCGGGCGCCTTCCGCCATCCAATGCGCCTCGCAGCCGGCGAGCTGGACCACATGGGGCCCAACCCCGGTCGCTTCGCAGCGCAACCGCGACATCCGGTGACCATTGGCGAGTTCGTCACTGGCCGTCATTTCGGAGACGACCAGGCCGGCCCCCAGCTCGGCGGCCAGACGGCGGACGGGTGAATCCGTCACTCCCGACATCGGTGCCAGGAAGACCGGATTGGCGATTTCAATATCGCCTATTTTCAACGGCTTAGAGCCTGATACTGCCGAGCCGGTCACGGGGGTCTCGTTGCCTGGGCAGCGCCTCATCGCGCCTGCCATGATCTATCTTGCGCACAATTCTTGTGCAGTCAAGCGTCATGCCTACAGTTTAGACAGTTCTGCAGATCTTTCAAGTGCAGTGCAGCAAAATGCTGAATCCCACAATCCCGGGAATCCCCCTTTTTTTGCGGGCCTGCCGTGCTAGAGGCATGCCGGCAATCACCTCACTCCCGACTCTTCCCTTTAGCAGTTGAATATTTGAGTCCTATGGCGAAATCACAGCGCACCGCAGTCGTTCTCGTCGCGGCCGGACGTGGCCTGCGCGCAGGCGCCGGTGGCCCCAAGCAATATCGAGAGATCGGCGGCGTGCCCGTGATCTACCGCGCCATGGAAGCGTTCAGCACCCATCCCGAAGTATCAGCCGTGCAGCCGGTGGTGAACCCTGATGACAGCGCCATGTTCACGGCGGCGGTCGCAGGCCTCAAGCACGAGGCACCGGCCAATGGCGGCGCGACGCGCCAGGCTTCGGTGCTGGCGGGTCTCGAAGCGCTGGCGCAGCACAAGCCCGACATCGTCCTGATTCATGACGCCGCCCGCCCGTTCGTCTCGGCTGGCGTGATCTCGCGCGCGATCGAGGCGGCCAGCCGCACCGGCGCGGCCATCCCCGTCGTCCCCGTCACCGATACCATCAAGGTCACGAGCGCTGACGGCGATGTCGAGGACACGCCGGACCGCGCGCGTTTGCGAGTAGCGCAGACGCCGCAATCCTTTCGTTTCGATGTCATCCTCGAGGCGCATCGTCGCGCTGCCAAGGACGGACGATCTGATTTCACCGATGATGCCGCGATCGCCGAATGGGCGGGATTGACGGTGGCGACCTTTGAAGGCGATGTTGCCAATATGAAGCTCACCACTCCTGAGGATTTCGTGCGCGAGGAAGCGCGCCTGACCAGCCTCCTCGGTGATATCAGGACCGGCACCGGCTACGACGTGCACGCCTTCGGCGAAGGCGACCATGTCATGCTCTGCGGCGTGCGCGTGCCGCACACGAAAGGCTTTCTGGCTCATTCCGACGGTGACGTCGGCCTGCATGCCCTGGTCGATGCGATTCTCGGCGCGCTCGCCGACGGCGACATTGGTTCGCACTTCCCGCCGAGCGATGCGAAGTGGAAGGGCGCCTCCTCCGACCAGTTCCTGAAATACGCCGTCGAGCGCGTCACCGCGCGCGGCGGCCGTATCGCCAATCTCGAGGTCACCATGATCTGCGAGCGACCGAAGATCGGCCCGCTGCGTGACGTCATGCGCGCGCGCATCGCCGAGATCTCAGGCGTCGACATCTCCCGCGTCGCGGTGAAGGCAACCACCAGCGAGCGGCTCGGCTTCACCGGCCGCGAGGAAGGCATCGCGGCCACCGCCAGCGCCACCGTCCGCCTGCCCTGGAGCGCGTAGGATCATGGGAGGCAGCGACGCACGCGCCCTCTCCCGCTCGCTGCTCGATTTGTGCCGGATGCGCAAGCTGACGATCGCGACCGCCGAGTCCTGCACCGGCGGCCTCGTCGCCGGCGCACTCACCGACATCCCCGGCTCGTCCGACGTCATTGACCGCGGCTTCGTCACCTATTCCAACGACGCCAAGCGCGCGATGCTGGGCGTCGAGGCCAGCACGCTTGCCAATTTCGGCGCGGTCAGCAGGGAGACCGCGACCGCAATGGCAGTCGGTGCGCTTGAACGCGCGGGCGTCGATCTTGCCGTTGCCATCACCGGCATCGCGGGCCCCGGCGGCGCCACGCCGGGCAAGCCGGTCGGCCTCGTGCATTTCGCCGCTGCCGCGCGCGACGGCCGCATCATCCATCGCGAGCAGCGCTTCGGCGCGATCGGCCGCACCGCGGTGCGCCAGCGTTCGGTGGTCGAAGCGCTCCGCATGCTGATGGAACTCGCCCGTGGCCCGCAAGTCGCGGCCAAGCCGCAACGCGCCGCCGCGAGCCGCCTGCGTCCCCGCGTGACGCGCACGCCGCGCCGGCATGCGGCAAAGCGCAGGCCTCCACGATCACCGAGGGGATAGCAAGTCCCGCAGACCGGATGAAGCGCAGCGCAATCCGGGACTTCTATGTTCGCGGAGGGAATCCCGGATTGCGCTGCGCTCCATCCGGGCTACAAGCAAACTACGACGACGCCAGCTTCGGCCGGCCATAGATCGCATCCGCCCTTTTTTCGAATGCGGTTGAAAACCGCGCAAACGCGGCGTCAAACATCGAGCCCATCAGCATTGCCAGCATGCGACTCTTGAATTCATAGGCGAGGAAGAAGCCGACGTCGCAGAATTCATTGCCGTCCTGCTGGCCCTTCGGCTCGAAGGTCCAGCGGTTTTCGAGATTACTGAACGGGCCTTGCAGATATTCGACCAGGATTTTCAGATTGGCGCGGTCGAGCGTCACGCGGCTGGTGAAGGATTCCCTGACCAGCTTGAACGACACCGTCATGTCGGCGACCAGCACCTCGGTGCCGTCAGGCTTGGCCATGCGCTGGCGGATCTTCAGTGCGCTGCACAGGGGCACGAATTCCGGGTAACGCTCGACGTCGGCGACCAGATCAAACATCTCGGATGCGCTGTGACTGACACGGCGCTTGCTCGAAAATCGGGGCATATCGGTTCAGCGCGCGGCCGCAGCCCGCGCGGCCTTCAGTCTCGCAAAGTCCTCGCCGGCGTGATGCGACGAGCGGGTCAGCGGGCTCGCCGACACCATCAGGAAGCCCTTGGTATAGGCAACCTTTTCGTAAGAGCTGAACTCGTCGGGCGGCACGTAGCGCATCACGGCGTGATGCTTGCGGGTCGGCTGGAGATATTGCCCGATGGTCAGGAAATCGACGTCGGCCGAGCGCAGATCGTCCATCACCTGCTGCACCTCGTGGCGCTCCTCGCCGAGGCCGACCATGATGCCGGACTTGGTGAAGATGGCGGGATCGAGCTCCTTGACCCGCTGCAGCAGCCGGATCGAGTGGAAATAGCGCGCACCCGGTCGCACCGTGAGATAGCGCGACGGCACGGTCTCGAGATTGTGGTTGAAGACGTCGGGCCGCGCGGCCACGACGACTTCTAGCGCCCCCTCCTTGCGCAGGAAGTCCGGCGTCAGGATCTCGATCGTCGTCGAGGGACAGGCAGCGCGGATTGCGCGGATGGTCTGGGCAAAGTGCTCGGCGCCGCCGTCGGCGATATCGTCGCGGTCGACGGAGGTGATGACCACGTGGGCGAGACCCAGCTTGGCGACAGCCTCGGCGACGTTCTGCGGCTCGGCCGCATCCAGCGCGTTGGGCAGGCCGGTCTTGACGTTGCAGAAGGCGCAGGCTCGGGTGCAGGTGTCACCCATGATCATGAAGGTCGCGTGCTTCTTGTCCCAGCACTCGCCGATGTTCGGGCAGCCCGCCTCCTCGCACACCGTGTGCAGGCCGTTGGCGCGCACGATATTGCGGGTGTCGGCATAGCCGCGGGTGTTGGGCGCGCGCACGCGGATCCAGTCCGGCTTCGGCGGCGAAGCGGAATCGGGACGATTCACCTTCTCGGGGTGGCGCGGGCGCAGCGGGTTCGTGATGGTATCGACAATAACGACCATGATCTGTCCGGTCTGTTCAGGTCCTACCTAGTCGGTCTGGCTGCTTGCCGCAACCCGGCTCGCGCCGCTTCAGGGAACATGGCAGATATGGGCAATATCCTGCTCAGTTCTCAGGCGATTCTCACCTCGAATGGCTCCAGTCTCGAAGTCTTCCACACCCCGGCTCGGCAAGGCCCTGAAGCGCAGCTTTTTCGACCGCGACGTCCGCGAGGTCGCGTCCGACCTGATCGGGGCGACCATGCTGGTCGACGGCGTCGGCGGGATCATCGTCGAGGTCGAGGCCTATCATCATACCGAGCCGGCGGCACATTCCTACAATGGCCCGACCCCGCGGAACCAGATCATGTTCGGTCCGCCAGGCTTTGCCTATGTCTACCGCTCCTACGGCATCCACTGGTGCGTCAACTTCGTCTGCGAGGCGGAAGGCTCGGCTTCCGCCGTGCTGATCCGCGCGCTGGAGCCGACGCATGGTTTGGCTGCGATGCGTCGCCGCCGCCATCTCCAGGAGGTGCACGCGCTGTGCTCGGGCCCAGGCAAACTGACCGAGGCCCTCGGCATCACCATCGCGCACAACGCCCTGCCCCTGGACCGGCCGCCGATCGCGCTGCATGCACGGACGGAGGATGTCCAGGTCGCAACCGGCATCCGGATCGGCATCACCAAAGCTGTCGATCTGCCCTGGCGCTATGGTGTCAGGGGCTCGAAATTCCTCAGCAAGCCGTTCCCGAAGTGATCGTCGTCATTCCGGGGCGGCTCGAAGAGCCGAACCCGGAATCTCCAGATTCCCCGGTGCGCAATTGCGCACCTGAGGTCTGGTCCTTCGGACCATCCCGGAATGACGGGCGTCTTAAGACGCCTGCTTCAGCCGCTCCAGCGCCTCGAGCAGCTTGGCCTTGCGGGCCAGCGCCGCCTCGCGCTTTTCGCGCTCTTCCTCGACGACCTCCTCGGCCGCGTTGGCAACGAATTTTTCGTTGGCGAGCTTGGACTCGGCACGCTTGATGTCGGCGTCGGCCTTGCCGATTTCCTTGTCGAGACGGGTCCGTTCGGCGGCGAAATCGACCACGCCCTTCAGCGGCAGCGCCGCCACTTCGCCGCGCACCAGCAACTGAACCGCGCCGTCAGGCGCGCGATCGGCGAAGGAGATGTCAGACAGCCGCGCCATACGCTTGATGACGTCGGTCCAGCGCGGCGCGCGTTCCCTGGTCTCGGCCGAGGCGCCCGCGAGCACCAGGGCAGTGAGCGTCGCCGGTGCGATGTTCATCTCGGCGCGGACCGAGCGGATCTGCGTGATCAGGTCGATGACCCAGCCGATCTCCGCTTCCGCCTTGGGATCGGTGAAGTCGGCATGGTCGAAGATCGGCATCACGAATGCCGGCGAGACCAGTGGATCGGTGGGACCTGCCGCCGCCGCCAGAATCGCCAATTGCTCCGGCGAGGGAGCGGCTGGCTTCAGCGGCCACTCCGCCAGCGCCAGCAGGCCGTCGCGCTTGGCCGTCACCTCCCACAGTTCTTCGGTGATGAAGGGCATGAAGGGGTGCAGCAGCTTCAGAATCTCGTCGCGCGCCCAGGCGACCATGGCGCGGGTCTCATTCTTGGCCGGGCTATCGGGACCGAGCAGCACGGGTTTTGCGAGCTCGACATACCAGTCGCAATAGACGTTCCAGACGAAGCGGTAGATGCTGCCTGCGGCGTCGTTGAAGCGATAGGCTTCAATGGCCTCGGTCACCTCGCGTGTGGTGTGCGCGGTTTCATGCGCGATCCAGCGATTCAGCGTTTCCTTGGCCTTGGCCGGCTCGAACCCTTCGGGCACGGCGCAATGGTTCATCTCGGCGAAGCGCGAGGCGTTCCAGAGCTTGGTCGCGAAATTGCGATAGCCCTCCACGCGGCTGGTGGCGAGCTTGATGTCGCGCCCTTGCGCGGCCATCGCAGCCAGCGTGAAGCGCAGCGCATCGGCGCCATATTCGTCGATCAGGTTGAGCGGATCGATGACATTGCCCTTCGACTTCGACATCTTGGCGCCCTTCTCGTCGCGGACGAGCGCGTGGATGTAGATCGTCGAGAACGGGATCTCCTTCATGAAGTGAAGGCCCATCATCATCATCCGGGCGACCCAGAAGAAGATGATGTCGAAGCCGGTCACCAGCGCGTTGGTCGGGTAGTAGCGCTGAACTTCGGGCGCGTCCTCGGGCCAGCCGAGCGTCGAGAACGGCCACAGCGCCGAGGAGAACCAGGTATCGAGCACGTCCTCATCGCGCGTGATGAAGCCCTCGCGCTTGTTGCGGTCGAGCGCCATCTCGCGGCCCTGCTCGGCCGTGATCACCTCCTGCTCGACGTAATAGCCGAGCGCGTGGCTGACCGCCTCCTCCTCGGTCTCCGCGACGAACACCTTGCCGTCGGGGCCGTACCAGGCCGGGATCTGATGGCCCCACCAGAGCTGGCGCGAGATGCACCAGGGCTGGATGTTCTCCATCCACTCGTAATAGGTCTTTTCCCAATTCTTCGGCACGAAGGTCGTCTCGCCCGACCGCACCGCCGCGATTGCGGGTTTTGCCAGCGTCTTGGCGTCGACATACCATTGGTCGGTGAGATAAGGCTCGATCACGCTGCCCGACCGATCGCCGTGCGGGACCATGTGGGTGTGAGGCTCGATGCGTTCGACAAAGCCGAACGATTCCAGCCGCTCGACGATGCGCTTGCGCGCCACGAAGCGGTCGACCTTGTTGAACTCCTCGGCGAATTGCGTGGCGCCTTCCGGCAGGCCCTTCAGATAATCCTCGTTGTCGACGAGGTCGAGACAGCCTTCCTTGTCCAGCACGCTGATGCGGCGCAGGCCGTGGCGATTGCCGACCTCGAAATCGTTGAAGTCGTGCGCCGGCGTCACCTTCACGGCGCCCGAGCCCTTTTCCGGATCGGAATATTCGTCGGCGACGATCTTGATCTTGCGACCGACCAGCGGCAGGACCACGTTCCTGCCGATCAGCTTCTGATAGCGCTCGTCCTCGGGATGCACGGCCACGCCGGTGTCGCCGAGCATGGTCTCGGGCCGCGTCGTGGCAACCACGATGAAGGTCGAGCGATCCTCCGGGTCGAAGGTCTTGCCCTCGATCGGATAGCGCAGATACCAGAGGTGACCCTTCACCTCGGTCTGCTGCACTTCGAGATCGGAGATCGCCGTGAGCAGTTTGGTGTCCCAGTTCACCAGCCGCTTGTCCTTGTAGATCAGTCCTTCGCGGTGCAGCTCCACGAACACCTTGATGACGGCCTTGGACAGGCCCTCGTCCATGGTGAAGCGCTCACGCGACCAGTCGCAGGAGGCGCCGAGGCGCTTGAGCTGGTTGATGATGGTGTCGCCGCTCTCGGCCTTCCACTGCCAGACCCGCTCCAGAAACTTCTCGCGACCCATCTCGCGGCGACCGGGCTGCTGGCGCTCCATCAGCTGGCGCTCGACCACCATCTGGGTGGCGATGCCGGCATGGTCGGTGCCGGGCTGCCACAGCACGTCGCGACCGCGCATGCGCTCGAACCGGCACAGAATGTCCTGGAGCGTGTTGTTGAGGGCGTGGCCCATGTGCAGCGAGCCCGTCACGTTCGGTGGCGGGATCACGATGGTAAAGGGCACTGCGTCGCGGCGGTCGGGACGGCCGGCCTTGAAGGCAAGGCTATCCTCCCACACCACGGACATGCGGGCTTCGATATCGGCGGGCTGGTAATTTTTCTCGATCATGGGGCTGCTAGAAAGCCGCGCGCGGGGCTCAAGTCAACGGAAAGCTCAGCGGCAAAAGGGCTTTCCGGCCCGTTCGGAAGCCCTGATATAGCGCTCAAGCGGGGCTTAATCAGGGCTTGGCTTGGAAGAGCTTGGCCTGGATGAGCCTGGCTTGATGAGCCTGGCTTGGCCCTCAGCGGCCGCCGCGCGAGACCCGCTCGATTTCAGCCTTGACGATGCGCTCGACCAGGCCCGGCAGATTGTCGTCGAGCCAGGACTTCAGCATCGGACGCAGCATCTCCTTGACCAGATCCTCCAGCGTCCGCGCATTGCTGCTGAGCACCGTGTGGGCCAGCGAGTTGAAGGCGGATTCGACCGCCGAGACGGTCGACTGGGCCAGGATCGGCTGCTGCGGCGGCAGCGGCGGCGCGTCATAATCGACCGGCGCGTAGGACGGCGGAGGCGTCGGACGCGACGGCGGCGCCTCGGCGAATTCGAGATCGTCGCGCGGCTCGACCTTGCGGAAGCTTGGCGGCGGCGGCGCCGGTATCGGCGCGGGATCCATCGCCATGTCGTCGGTCAGCTCGAGCACGTCGGGCTCGGGCTCCGGTTCGGGCTCGGGTTCAGGAGCCCGCACTTCGGGCGCAGCCGTGGCCTCGTCGAGCCCTGCCAGCAGTGCGTCGATATCGTCCTGGCTGTTGGGCCCGGCATCGGCGGCGGGCGCAGGCGGCGGAGGTGGCGCGGGCTTGGCAGCCGGCGGCGGCGCGGGCTTTTCGGCAGCAGGCTTTGCAGGAGCGATCTTGGATGGAGGAATGTCAGCCATCGGCTTTGCTGCAGGCGCAGGTGCAGGCTTTGCAGCCTCTGCGGGCGGCGGCTTCGCCTCGTCATCGGCAATGATGCGCCGGATCGAGGCCAGAATCTCCTCCATGGAGGGTTCTGTGACCTTTGCAGGCTGCGTCATCTCCGACTCCACATCATCAACGCCCTCGCATGCGTTGTTTTACACCAAGCACGACGGCATTGGCCGGTTCCGGATGCGTCGTCCGACATTTTCGTCGCGACAGCCAGACTTGTCCCCAGATCACGACTCAACATGAGGCGGCGCGCCCCTGCCCCGTCACTCAAGCGCCACGCACGCAACATCGGATGCGGGCCGAATCGATCGGCAGCATCTTGGCAAGGCTATGTCAGGGATTTTGACGATTGCAAGCAAGGCACCGGTCGGTCCCGGCAGTTTGCGAGGCCGACCGGAGAACTACGGCAATCAGCGTCCGTCAGGCGTGCGCACGCCCACCCAGCTGTCGCGGACCTGCTGGTAGTGCACGCTCGGATCGTAGACGGTGGTGTTGAGGCCGAGCACCTGCGGTGCAAGGCGGCCAACGGCGGCGAGCACGTTGTAGGATGCGACGACCCGATCGTGCTGTGCGGTGACCAGCGCGACGCGCGCATTGACCAGCGCCTGCTGGGCGTTGAGGACGTCGAGGGTGGTGCGCTGACCGGCCTTGGCTTCCTCGCGCACACCGTTCAGCGCGATCTCGGACGCGGTGACCTGCGCCTGCGCGGACTGCACCTGCGCCTTGCCGGCCTGCAAAGTCCCCCAGAACTGCACCACGTTGGCGCGAACAGTGTCGCGAGTCTTCTCGAGGTTCAGACGTTGCTGCGCCAGGTTTTCCTTCGATTGGCGGATCAGCGAATATTCTGCGCCGCCCTGAAAGATCGGCACGGAGGCCGTCGCGATGGCTGACGCGGTACTCGTTCGGAAGACCGTCAGCTGCTGCTGGTAGGCCGTGCTGGCAGTCGCCGCGACCGTAACAGTCGGCAGCAACGCGCCTTCGTTGATCTTGACCTGGAGATAGTTGACGTCGATGCCGTACATCGCAGCCGTGACGTCGGGATGTTGGATCAGGCTGAGTTCGACGGCCGAGGCGAGCGTTGGCGGCAGGAACCGGTCGACCGGGGAGCCCGGCGCCAGATTCGTCGGCTCGTTGCCGATGATCCGGCGGAAATTCGCGCGCGTCGTCGTGAGCGTTGATTCCGCGGTCAGCGCTTGAGTCCTGCCGGCAGCCAGCTGCGCTTCGGACTGCGCGACGTCGGTGCGTGTCACTTCGCCCACGTTGAAGCGATCACGCGTCTGCTTCAGCGTCTGTTCGAGCACGCGCACGTTGCTGCGCTGGACTTCCAATGTCGCGGAGTCGCGCAGATAGTCCATATAGATCGTAGCTGCACTCAGAAGCACGGATTGGTCCATGCTGCGCAGTGCTTCGCGCGTACCGGAGACCTGGCTCTCCGCCGCGCGCGTCTTGTTGGCGGTCTGGTTGCCATTGTAGAGCGTCTGGCTGACGCTCACGCTGGCGGCGTTGGGCTGAAGCGGCGGGTCGCTATGGATCGCGAGGCCTTTCTGGGTCGGCTGGACGTCCTGGTATTGATAACCGCTGCTGAGGCTCAGATTGACTTTGGGGCGATAGCCCGACAGGGCCTGAGGCACGCCTTCGTCGGTCGAGCGCACCTGCGCACGCTGTGCGTTGAGCTGCGGATTGTTCTGATAGGCGCGCACGAGCGCAGCCTCGATCGTATCCGCCAATGCAGGCACCGGCCCGGCAAGCGCCATCAGCAGGACCGAAACCGCTGCTCCGGTGAAAAGCTTCACCCCATGCATCCCTGAAATTCCGTTCATTCTCACGCCAGGCTCGTGCCCGCGAGCCTGGTTACCGTATCCAAGTGGAGTCGTTGCCCCGCCGCAACATAAGACGCGGTCAAGCGCGACGGAACCACCTCCCGGTGGTTCTCAGTGGAAACTCTTCACGTGCAGCATCCCGGCCACACTTCTGATTCAGAACGGGATTTTAACGGGGTTTCAGTCGTCAGAAGACGAAGGCGGGGGCCCGTTCCAGGCCGGGCAGCACCGGGGCAGCCGCGTCGAACAGCGGCCGGTAGCCGAACTCGCCGTGCGAGCGGGTCACGATCATGGCCCGAGAGGGCCTGGATTCGGCCGAGACCCCCACCAGGCGTCCGCCTTCTTTGAGCTGGCCAAACAGGCCGTCCGGCGTCACCTCGGTGGCGCCGTTGAGGACGATCACGTCATAGGGCGCGCCGGCCGGGTCGCCCTCGGTGCAGGCGGCAGCCTTGCAGGTCACATTGGTGAGCCCGAGCGCGGCGAAGGCGTCCTTGGCTTTGGCCACAAGAGCCGAATCGCCTTCCGTGGCCGTAACCTGGCGCGCGAGCTTCGCGGTCAGCGCCGCGAGATAGCCGGTCGCGCAGCCGACCACCAGTACGCTGTCGCCCTCGCCGATCTCGGCGGCCTGGAGCAGCTTGCCGGTGAGCTGCGGCTTGATCAGGAAACGCTTGGCGCCGCTCTCGCTGACATCGAGATCGAGGTCGAGATAGGCCAGAGCCTGCCGGCCCGCCGGCACGAAGGCCTCGCGGGGAACCGTGAGCATGGCATCGAGAATGCGGCGATCGGTGACGTCATTGGTGCGCACCTGGCCATCGACCATTTTTTGGCGCGCGGTCGAGAAACCGGACATTTGCGGACCCTGCAAGGCGGACGATGCCGCGAAAGATGAATTTGGCGGCATCTTTGGAACAGGCTCCGCGAAAACGCAACACGTCCGTTGGCCGGTCAGCCAGCGGCTGCGCAACGTCAGCGCATAGAGGTGCGAAAGCTTATTCGATCGCGACCGCCAGACGGCCAATCAGGGCCGCCACTTCGTCCAGCCGCGCCGAATCGGGGGTCTCGACCGCGCGAGCGAGACAGGCAAGGCACTGATCGTCGCTCAATTCAGGGATATCAGCCGGCAGAATCGAGGGGGCCTGGTCGGCACGGTCGATCTGGATGTCGGGCATGGGAATCAGCTCCGTAAGAGTCCGGCCCAACGAAGCTCGATGTGAATTAAGTCGATTTGGTGCCGTCAGCGTTACGGTGTGCGTCTCGACGTACACATCCGCTTGAACACGATTCTGCGGGGCCTGGCCGTGCGACGGGGTTGATAGACCAATCGAGCATGATCGCGCACCACATCAATATGCGCTTGCAAATTATTGAAAGTAAGGCGGAATTTGGCTCCCCGGGCTGGATTCGAACCAGCGACCATCCGATTAACAGTCGGATGCTCTACCGCTGAGCTACCGAGGAAAAGGGCGAACCGTACGTTCGCGCGCGCTGCGTATAACAAAGCCGATTGCGCTTGCAAAGGACGAATTCGTCATCATCCGCAAAGCATCGAGGTAGGGCTGATCGAGCCCTCCCCGCGGGCTTGTTAGGCCTCGGTCAGGCCGAGTTACTCGGCGACGAACGAGGTGGTCTTGGTGCCGGGGTCGTAGCGCAACCGCAGAGCCGTAAACTTGCAGAGGTTGACGTTCTTCCACAGCACAGACTCGTCATAGTTCTGCCAGTCGACGCGGATGTTCCAGACGCACCCCTCATCGTCATCGTCGAACTCGACATAGGTGCTCGTGCTCGCCTGGTTCCGCAAAACCTTGTCAAGTTCGTTGTCCCACTCGTCCAGGCCATCGTCAGGGGCATTGATGCCGAGGAATTTGATGGCGTAGCCGGTCTCGTTGACGACGGTGACGTTGCGGGCATCGGCGGCGAAGGCTGCCGTGGCAGCGACAGACAGGCCGACGGCGATCAGCCCGGAGAGAAAATACTTCATTTGAAATCCCCGATCGAAACAGGCCTCAGCGCCTGACGTCGATCGGCGCAGGCGCCGCGGCAACAAATGGCGTTGCCTCGAGACATTCGTCCGGAGCGCAGTCGAAAGGCTCAACACGCAATCGAACCGCGCTCCGGAGCCGTGCACGACGCGAGACGCGCACGGGACGTTCTTATCGTTCCGACTTCTCAGCAGCAATGAACCGGCATTCATAGATCGGCCGAGTTTGTTTTCTCCGGCGCAGGCACCGCCGGCGTACCCGCCGCACCATTGGCCTTGCCGGTCACGGCGCCGACCAGCGCCTTCACGGGATCATCGCCGGGCGCAAAGCCGCTCTGGCGCAGGATCTCGTCGATCATCGGTCGCAGCGCATGCACCTTGAGCAGCTCGCCGGCGAGCCCCTCGCCGAAGCCGACGCCGCCGCCCACAGCCCCGCTGCCATTGCCACCGAACGCGCCGCCGGTGTGCAGGATGCGGACGTCCTTGAGGTTGGCGATCGGCCTGACCATCTCCGCCAACGCCGAGGGCATCGTCTCGATCCGCTTCTTGGCGATCTCGAAATCGATGACGTTGCTGCCGAGCTTGTTCTGCGCCTCGTTCTTCATGGTGATGACGGCAGCCTCGGCCTCGCCGATGTTGCGCACGCCAACCGCCTTGATCTTGTTGGATTCAGCTTCGGCGGTCGCCAGCGTCTTGACGGCCTCGGCGCGGTCGAGCGAGGCCCTCTTCTCGGCTTCAGCCGCGACGATCAGCTCGGTCGATTTGCGCTCGGCCTCGGTGCGTGCGGCAAGCACCTGGGTCAAACGGGCACGGTCTGCGACCTCGACGGCGCGCGCGGTGACCACCTTTTCCTCGGCGGAAACGGCAAGCGCTTCGGCCGTCTTGGCCTCGGCCACGGCTTCCGAGGTCTGCTTGCTCTTGGCCGCGATCTGGATCTCGTTCTCCTGGGTGGCGATCTGGATCTCGCGCTGCGCGTCGGTCTTGCGCTTGTTGATCGCAAGATCCGACTCGATGACTGCGGTCTCCTTGATTTGTTTCGCGCCCGCTTCCTTCTCGGCGACCGCCCGATCGGTGTCGATGCGGGCGTTCTCCTCCGTCAGGCGCGCGGTCTGGGTTGCGGTTGCGACCTCGGCGCGCGTGCTCGCAGTCTTGTTGGCGATGTCGCGCTCCTGCGACAGCTCGGCCTCCTTCTTGGTCCGCTCGATCCCCAGCGTCTGCTGGCGCGCTTCAAGATCCTTCTGGGCGATCGCGACTTCGTTGTCGCGCACGATGGCGTTGCGGTCACGGCGGCGGGTCTCGGTGATGGTCTTGAGCTGGGTCAGGCCTTCGGCGTCGAAGAAGTTCTCGGGGTTGAAGAACTTGACGTCGGTCTGGTCGAGTTTTGTCAATGACACCGACTCCAATTCGAGGCCGTTGGATTTCACGTCGGACTCGACCGTTGCCTGCACGTGCTTGACGAAGTCGCTGCGCTTTTCCTGCAATTCCAGGATGGTCATGGTCGCCGCCACCGAGCGCAGGCCGTCGACGAATTTCGCCTCGACCTGGTTGCGCAGGGCTTCGGCGTCATTGGTCAGCGCGCCCAAGGTCTGGCTCGCGAGCGCAATGCTCTCGTCGTCGGGGCGAACGCGGACGTAGAATTCGGCGACGATGTCGACGCGCAACCGGTCCTTGGTGATCAGGGACTCCCGCTCCTTGCGCTCGACCGTGAGCCTCAGCGTCTTCAGGTTGACGCTGGCATAGGAATGGAAGATCGGCAGGATCATGGCGCCGCCGTCGAGCACGACCTTCTTGCCGCCGAGGCCGGTGCGCACGAAGGCCTCGTCGCGCGTAGCGCGCTTGTAGAGAATGGTGAAGATGATGCCCAAAACGATGATCAGCGCGACGCCGATCATGGCCGGGACTGCGAAGTCGAACATAACTTTCTCCGCTAATGGACTTGCTGGCTTAGAGTTGCTTTGGTCGGTTTGAGTTCATCGTCGGCCTTCACCGCGACGAAGCGGGTGTCGACACGATCGACCAGGAGGACGAGGGTTCCCTGCGGCAGCGGCGCCGAGTCCGGCGCTGCAACCGCAAGCACGAAGTGGCGGTTGCCGTGGATATCGGCGACGCTGACGCGACCGGGCGGGCCCTGGTCGAGCGGGCCGACGACGACCTCGCCGACGCGGCCGACGAGATCGCCGAGGCCGATAACGTAGCTTTCGTCCTTCGGAATGATCCGGGCGATGCCCCGGCTCGCGCCGCGGACCAGCGGCACCGAGACGGCGACCGCCGCCAGCGAGGCGATTGAAGCCGGCAAGGGCCCGGCCACCATCCGGGCGACGTCCTGGATCAGGAAGCCGGTGATCGAGAAGGCGCCGAGCGCCAGCAGCAGGAAGATCAAGAGCGGTACGCCGCCGACATTGATCCAGGAGATGGCGTTGATCACGCCATTGTCGCTGGGATGGCTGAAATCGATGCTGGTGCCGAGCATCTCGCTCAAGGAGGCCCCGACCAGCATCGTGACCACTTCGAGCGTGCCGACGATGAGGATCATGGCCGCCGCGATCGCGAACGGCCGGACCTCCGGCGCCATGACGTGTTCGAGCAATGCGCTCATGACACGATACTCTTCAGGAGCGCGACTTCAACCGCGCGAGCCTTGCCGCAATCTCCTTGTCGCGATGCAGCGCGCTGAGTTCGTCGATGTCGCTGGAATACGGAATGCCCGCCGGCACGCCGGTGACGCGTGCCACCGCCCTGCCCGCACGCAGCGCCTTCGCCGCCGCGGAGCTGCCGCCGCGCTTACGCGGCGAATGCGAAGCGTCGTGGCTTGCTTCCGCCTCGCTCTTTGCGAGATCGACGCGGCGCTGCTCGGCATCCTGCAGCGCCGAGAGCACGGCACGCAACGAGGTCACGCTACTCTCGATCTTCTCGTTGTTCTCGTCGATGGCGCGGGAGAGCACCTCGAACTGCGCCTCCAGATCCATCTGCCGGGCGATGCCGGCGCGGGCGAGATCGTCGCGGCCGTCCGTGATCGCGCCCTCGATCTTGGCGGCAAGATCGGTCATCTCGCGCTCGATCTCGGTGCGGCGGGCGTTGAGGCGGTATTCCTCGGCGCGGGCAGCGGCCAGTGCATCGCGCGCCTCGCTCTCGGCGCGCTCGATCTCGCGGATGGCCTGGCCCACGACTTTCAGCTTGTTGTTGCCTTCCGCCTGCTCGATCGCGTCATAGGCGATGCCGGCGATCAGACGCCCGACCCGTGACAGGAAATTCTCGGGAGCGGCTGCGATGGTATCCATAGCGTTCTCCTCCTCTGGCAGACTGTTCGGCGTGACGCCGTAGTGAACCTCGAAACCGTCGTCGGTGCGGATCAGGTGCGCGGGCACGCTCTGCCCCCAGCCCTCCGCGTAGCCGGCATAGTCGAAGGGCACGCTGAAGCGCCCCTGCACGGTCGAAATCGAAATGGTGGCCGGACCCTTGATCTTGGCGAGCTTGTCGTCGAGCGGCAGGCGGCGGCCTTGCGACGCGCGGTACTCGGCGCGGTCGCGCAGGCCCAGCGTCACCAGCCGCGATGGCAGCGCGGTCTCTTTGCGGATCGGCTCATAGGCATGGGCGTGCAGCAGGACCACGTTGGAGCCCACATTGTGGGTCCGCGCGACCTCATCCAGGATCTCCATCATGCGGTCATAGGCCTGGAACGTCGCCTCCATCGCGGCCTTGGCGGCCGGGTCAGGGGCAAGCCGGTAGCGAAGCGCCGATGGCGCATTTCGGGGCGACGGGCTCATCGAAAGCACTAAAGCACCATTTTGGTGCTTTACAAGGGGGAAGCTCAATCAATTTCCGCTGATCGTGATGCACTCCTTGGGTTAGTCGCTGTCGCCTGCGGCCGCGTTCAAGGCGGGCCATCACTCCTAAATCACCGCCGATCAAGACTTCTTGCACGCGCGGGTTGCAATTTAAGACGAAATGCGAGGGAGTGATTGGCAACGTTAGCAGCGCGATACCGAGGTGGACGCTCCACTCTCTCCACGTCATTGCGAGGAGCTCTTGCGACGAAGCAATCCAGAATCTTTTCGCGGAGGGATTCTGGATTGCTTCGCTACGCTCGCAATGACGGAGCAACGGGCCTGCACGGTGCTCCGATAACTCGCATCTTACTCGCAGATATGGCTCCGCGTCCTCGCGGCTTGTTTCGCCCGAGCTTCGCTTCATCGCGCGATACGTCCCTCTCACCGGGATGAGGCGATGCATGAATACGCCAAAGCCGAATTCGGTAAAGCGGAATATTTTCGTCGGCGATTGACCCGCTGCTTGGTTGTTTTACCCGACGGGCAACGCAAGGGATGGTGTTTTATGCCGGACTTGGGCCATCAATCCGTCACGGGACTAGCCCCTCAAGCGTCCGCCGGGCGCGGTTCGAGACCGGGAAACCATCGATGGCTGCTCCGCATCAGGCAACCGGCTCTCGTGCTCGAAGCGCCCGGCTGCTCCGGGCGCGCGCAGTCAGGGTCCTCCGCGGGCTGGTGTTGGCATTGCTCGTCTGCGCGGCGTGGTCTACGGCCCAGGCCGAGACTGCCCGGCTAAGGGTCGCGACCCGCATCGTCCCGCCCATGGTCGTCGAGAAGAATGGCGTGCTGGGCGGCTTCAGCATCGAGCTCTGGAACAGCATCGGCAAGCGGCTCAATCGCGAGATCGAATATGTGATGTTGCCCGATGTGAGCGAATTGCTTGACGCTGTGGCAAGTGGACGAGCCGATCTCGCCATCGCGGCGATCTCGATCACGTCGGAGCGCGAGGACAGGTTCGACTTCTCGCAGCCGATCATGAACTCGGGCCTGCAAATCCTGGTGCGCGGCACGGCCGTCAATGTCGAAGCCAATCCGCTGCGCGAGCTGATGCAATTGTTCTTCTCGCGCACCCTGCTGGTCTGGCTCGGCATTGCGCTGCTCCTGATCCTCGTGCCGGCGCATCTGATGTTCCTGGTCGAGCGCACGCATCACAGCGGCATCATTCCAACCAAGAAATATTTTCCGGGGATTTTTCACGCGATGTTCTGGGCGGCGGGCACGCTGGCCACCCAGGCCGATCAGATGCCGCGGCACTGGATCGCCCGGATCGTGGCCGTGCTGTGGATGTTCACGGGGGTGGTGTTCGTCGCGTTCTATACGGCGCAGCTGACGGCGTCGCTGACGGTGCAGCAGATCAAGGGACCGATCAACGGCCAGCAGGATCTTGTCGGCAAAACCGTCGGCACCACGCGCGGCAGCACGGCAAAGGCCTATCTGAGCGAGCTCAAGGCAGAGGTTCGCGAGTTCGAAAAGGTCGATGACCTCTACCGGGCGCTGCTGGACCAGCAGGTCGACGCCGTCGTGTTCGATGCACCCGCCCTGCTCTACTACACGACCCACGACGGCAGCAGACTGGCGCGGACCGTCGGTGACGTCTTTCACAGGGAAGACTACGGCATCGTCTTTCCGACCGGCAGTCCATTGCGCAAGCAGGTCAACGAAGCCCTTCTGGGGCTGCGCGAGAACGACACGTATCAGCGGATCTACGAGGAATGGTTCGGCAAGCACTAGATCATGCGCCGAAGCAGGCTCTTCGTTCGGACTGCGCACCCGCCAAATCAGATGATTGTGGCGCCGGACGCAACTACGTCATGAAGCTCTCGGATATGATTGGGAGCCGTTCCGGACCTGGATCCGATAACAGCCATTCAACAGCTTGTCCGCAGCATATCCACAGGTAGCGCCTGAAGCATTTGTGCTGGAGTCGCAAGGCACTTGCTGCGCACAAACCCACAGGCCAGCGATGTCAGCCGCCGGCCTGGTCGAACACGCTGCGGCAAGCCTCGCTCAGGCTGGAGCGGTTACGACGCAGACAGGCCGTGATGGCCCGGACGTTGGGGATTTCGCCGGCACAGAGCCGGTAGACGTCGGGCGTGCAGGCCCGGCGCTGCTCCGGTGTGCCCTGCTGCGCATTCGCAGCTGATGCAAACAACGTCAGGAACAGGCCGACTGTGGAGGCCCGACGCGCCCGGCTTCTCACACCCGCAAACCGCAAGAACCTCGCCTTCATGACCAGTCTCCTGTCTGCCCTGCCGGACCGGCCCTGTTGGCCGGTGTGGGCAAAGAGGTAGGAGGAATAAATCGAGGGGGATGTGATCTCTTGCACACTGGCGGCCGCCTGGAACTTCCTAGAGGTCGCCGGATTTACCTGGGGGTTCGGGGATCTTCAGAAATCGGTAACCAAACGGACCTCGATCGCCCGATCGTTAAAATCCGAACGATCGGGTCAATCGGCCAACAAACCGGCTTTGCGACAGTGCGCCATCCGCGTTCCGGAGGGTGTGATGAGCGAAGCCGAATTCAATTTGATGCTGGATGCCGTCCGGGACGCCATGATTCACGACACTTTCGCGCCTGCGCCGCTGGAGGACATCGTGCCCCGCCCGTGGAGCTTCGACGCAGTGCTCAAGAAGCCGCTCGAGGCCGCGAATGACAATGAGGGCGCATGGCCCCTGCTGCCCTTTCCGGATGGCTGGTACGCCGCCTCCTGAAAACCTGCTGAAACCTCCTGGCCAAACCTGACGGCAGGCCACGGGTCTGCGATCAATTCTTGACGCTGTCCTTGTCATCCTGCGGCGCCCTGTCGGGCACATCAGGCGGGAAGATGCTGTCATAGATCGCGCGCGCCTCGGCAATAAGGCGAGCCCGCTCAAGCTCGGATTTCGGGATAAACCGGACGATCTCGCCCACGTGTGCTCCAGCGCTCGATTGATACGACTGCATGCCTTCGCAGATGCGAAGTTTATGCCATCGGGCCTGAATCGAGGGTTTCCAGCAAGCCCCGGGCAATTCCGGTGGGCGCGGCTCGTGCAGTTGCTGTCCGCGCCCTTGGCGGACCGAACGGAATCACGATTTAGGCTGAAATATCAGAAGCTTGGTGATGGAGGCCACGACCAGAATTGAACTGGTGTACACGGTTTTGCAGACCGTTGCGTAACCACTCCGCCACGTGGCCCCGTAAGGGCGGACCAATATAGGGGATCAGGGGGTTAAGCAACCCCGGCCGGGCGCTTACGCCTTCGCACCGCGAGGCAATCAACCGCAGAATTGGGATCAGCCCAGGTCAGGACCGTTTGCCGCGGCGGAAGTCGCGCCGGCGGCCTTTGGGTTCCGGCTTTGGCGCCAGTTCAGGCATCTCGGCCTGGACTTCGCGATAACGCGTCAACAGCCGTTCAAAACTGGCGTTCAACGTCGCGGCGATGTCGGGGCGCCGCTCGAGCCCCGCGAGCAGCGTCGCCGCTGCCTCGATGGTCGACAGCCCGTCCTTGCGCGGCTCGCGACGCAGGCGGCCATAGCGCGATGGGTGCTTCGGGTTGAGGATTACGCGCTGGCATTTCAGCATCCAGGGATTGCGCCACCACAGCGCCTTGGCCTGGCTCCAGGTGCCGTCGAGCAGCACCACGCCTTCGAGCTTGCCAAAAATGGCGCGCTGGTTCTCCGCGACCTCGCCCTTGCGGTTGAGCGCGACGATCTCGCCCTCGACGTCGAGGTCGGCGGCGCGCGCCGAACCGAGATAGAGCACAGCCCAGCGCGAGGCGTTCTCGACCGGCCGGCCAAGCGCCTTGGACAGGCTCGGCCAGGACAGGCCGACCTTCACGGTCGCGTCTTCAAAGTGCCTGGCAAGCAGCCGCGCCGTGCCGAGCGCCCTGTCCTGCTCCTGCGGATGCTGCAGGATCAGGAGCGAGAGCTTGTTCTCGATCGGCGTGACAGTGTCGCAGATGCAGAGCGGCATCGGCTTCTGGCAGTGCGGGCATTCGGGGACAGGCTCGGGCGCTGCGGTCGTGGTCTCGGCTGGGTTCGACATGACCGCCGCTATACGCTCGGTACAGCCGTTCAACAACCTATTCCGCCGGCGCCGGCAGCGCGCGCGGCTCGGACCGCCGACGCAGGCGGTCAATCAGCAGGTAAATCACCGGCGTGGTGTAGAGGGTCAGGACCTGCGAGACGAACAGGCCGCCGATGATGGTGATGCCGAGCGGACGGCGCAGCTCCGTGCCCGGCCCGGTCGCGACCACCAGCGGAATGCCGGCAAACAGCGCGGCCATGGTCGTCATCAGGATCGGACGGAAACGCGCCTGGCAGGCCTCGAAGATCGCCTCCGCCGAGGACAGGCCGCGCTGGCGCTCGGCATCGAGCGCGAAGTCGACCATCATGATGCCGTTCTTCTTGACGATGCCGATCAACAGGATGATGCCGACGAAGGCGATCACCGTCAGCGGCGTGTTGGTGATCTGCAGCGCCAGCAGCGCCCCGAGGCCGGCCGAGGGCAGTGTCGAGATGATCGTGAGCGGATGGGCGAGGCTCTCATAGAGCACCCCGAGCACGATATACATCGCCACCAGCGCGCCGAGGATCAAGAGCGGCTGCCGACTGCTGGTCCTGGCGAATTCGCCGGCATTGCCGTCGAAGCTGCCGCGGATGCCCTCGGGCATGTGCAGTTCATCGACCGCACGCTGGATGTTCCGCGTAGCGGCCTCGAGCACGACGCCAGGCAAGGTGTTGAACGATACCGTGGTCGATGGCACCGATTGCGAATGATAGACCGCGAGCGCGGCAAGCCCGCGCGTCGCGCGGACCACGGCAGACAACGGCACCTGCTTGTCGCCCGCGCCGGCAACATAGATGCGATCGAGATTGGACGGGTCGACCTGGAATTTCGGATCGATCTCCAGCACCGTCATGTACTGGTTGCGCTGGGTGTAGATGATCGAGATCTGGCGCTGCGAGAAGGCGTTGTTCAGGGCGTTGTCGATGTCCTGCACCCTGACGCCCAGCGCTGCGGCCTTCTGGCGGTCGATGTTCAATGTCAGCTGGAGTCCGCCGGGATCGCGGTCGCTGGAGATGTCGGTGATGCCCTCCACCGTCTCCATCCGCTTGGCCACGATCGGCGCCCATTTCTGCAGCAGATCGAGGTCGGTGCTGGAGAGCGTATATTGGAAGTTGGAATCGCTCTGCCGCCCGCCGGCGCGCACGTCCTGGGCGGCGAACATGAACAGACGAATGCCGGGCACGGGATATAGTGCCTTCCTGAGACGGTCGATCACGATCTGGGTCGAGACGTGGTCGCGCTCTTCCGGCGGCTTCAGGCTGATGAACATGGTGCCACGATTCGAGGTCGCCGAACCGGGACCCCCGACGCCACTGCCGACGGTCGAGCCGATGCCGGCGACGGCCGGATCCTGCATCACGATGTCGGCCAGCCTCTGCTGCAGGCTCAGCATCGACTGGAACGAGATGTCGGCCGAGGCGCGCGTCGCGCCGATCACGAAGCCGGAATCGTCGACCGGGAAATCGGATTTTGGAACCTTGATGTAGAGCGTTGCGGTCAGAGCGATGGTGGCAAAGAAGACCAGCAGCGTCAGCAGCGGGAATTCGAGCACGGCGCGCAAGCTGCGGGCATAAAAGGCGACGATACGCGATAGCAAACCTTCGATGACACGATCGAACAGCGTCGCGGTCTCCGACGTCGTCTGCCGGATGTAATGGGCGCAGATCATCGGGGTCACCGTCAGCGACACCAGGGTCGAGACCACGATCGCGAAGGTCAGCGTCAAAGAGAATTCACGCAGCAGGCGTCCCTGAATCCCGTTCATGAAAAGCAGCGGCGTGAACGCCGCGATCAGCGACAGGCTGATCGAAACCACGGTGAAGCCGATCTGTTTGGCTCCCTCGAGCGCCGCCCGCATCGGCCGCATGCCATGTTCGAGGTTGCGGAACATGTTCTCGATCATGACGATGGCGTCGTCGACGACGAAGCCGACCGAGATCGCCAGCGCCATCAGCGACAGATTGTCGATCGAGAAGCCGGCGACCCACATGCCGGCACAGGTGCCGGCCAGCGCCAGCGGCACCGAGATGCCGGCGGCGATCGTCGGCGTGATCCGACGCAGGAACACGAACACCACGACCATCACCAGGCCGGCGGTCGCAAGCAGCGTCCACTGCATATCCATCACGCTGGCGCGGATCGTGGTGGTCCGATCCACCAGCGTAGACACGTCAACGCCGGCCGGAATCCATTGCCTCAGCTCGGGGATCAGCGCCTTGACCCGGTCGACGGTGTCGATGACGTTGGCGTCACCCTGCTTGGTAATCTGGATCAGCACCGCCGGCTGCTTGTTGAACCAGGCGATCGAGCGCGCGTTGCGGACGCTGTCCTCGATATCGGCCACGTCGGAGAGCCGGACGAAATTGCCGTTCGAGCTCTTGACCACGATGTCGCGGAATTCCTGCGCCGTGCGCATCTGCCGGTTCAGCGACAGCGTCTCGCTCTGGCGCTCGCCGTTGAAGATGCCGACGGGGCCAAGCGGGTTGGCGTTGATGATAGCGGTACGCACGTCGTCGGTGGCGATCCCCGCATTCGACAGCGCCACCGGGTTGAGCTGGATCCGCACCGCCGGCTGGTCGGCGCCTGACACGGTCACGTCGCCGACGCCAGGCACCTGCGAGATGCGCTGCGCCAGCACGGTATCGGCGACGTCGTAGATCGCGCTCGCCGATAGCGTCTTGGAGGTCAGCGCCAGCACGAAGACCGGCGCGCCGGCCGTGTTCGCTTTCCGGAAGCGCGGCAGCGCCGGCAGGTCGCTGGGCAGGTCGACGAGGGCCGCGTTGATCGCGGCCTGCACATCGCGCGCCGCCTTGTCGATGTTGCGGCCGATGTCGAACTGGAGCTGAATGTTCGCGACGCCGAGCGACGACGTCGAGGTGATCTGGTTGATGCCGGCGATTTCACCGAGCCGCCGTTCGAGCGGCGCGGCGACGGTGGCCGCCATCACCGACGGGTCGGCGCCGGGACGGCTCGCCGAGACGAAGATGGCGGGGAAGTCGACGTTGGGGACGGAGGCGACGGGAAGGAACTCGTAGGCCACCGCTCCCAGCAGGAACAGCCCGATCGACAACAACGTGGTCGCGACCGGACGGCGGATGAACGGTTCCGAGATCGATGCCATCACTGCATCCCCTCGGTCGCACCAGCCGTGGGCGCCTCGGGCTCCGGCGGCGGCAGCGCCTGCTCGAGGCGGCGATTGATGCGGTCGAGCGCGAGGTAGATCACGGGCGTGGTGTAGAGCGTCAGCAGCTGGCTCAAGAGCAGGCCGCCGATGATGGAGATGCCGAGCGGAAAGCGCAGCTCCGCACCGGTGCCGCTCTCGATCGCCAGCGGCAGTGCGCCGAACAGCGCCGCGAGCGTCGTCATCATGATCGGCCGGAAGCGCAACAGGCAGGCCTGCACGATGGCTTCATGGGCCGGCATGCCCTGCCCGCGCTCGGCCTCCAGCGCGAAGTCGATCATCATGATCGCGTTCTTCTTGACGATGCCCATCAGGAGGATGATGCCGATCAGGCCGATCACCGAGAGATCCTGCCCAAACAGCATCAGCGCCAGGATGGCGCCGACGCCGGCGGATGGCAGCGTCGAGAGGATCGTGATCGGGTGAATGTAGCTCTCGTAGAGCACGCCCAGCACGATGTAGATCGTGATCACGGCGGCGAGCAGCAGCCAGGGCTGGCCTGCCAGCGCCTTGGCGAATTCGGCCGCGTCGCCGGCATAGACGCCGACGATGCTGCTGGGCATCTCGATCCGGGTCTCGATCGCTTTCACCGCCTCGACGGCGTCGCCGAGCGCGGCGCCCGGCGCGAGGTTGAAACTGAGCGAGATCGCCGGGAATTGCGCCTGGTGCGAGATCGCCAGCGGCGCCGTGGTGCGCTTCAGCGTCGCCACCGCATCGAGCGGCACTTGCGCGTTGGGCGCGCCGGCGGTCGCGCTGGCGCCGCCCGGCAGATACAGCTTTGACAGGATCGAGGGATCGCGCTGGTACATCGGCAGCGCCTCCAGCACCACGCGGTACTGGTTGGCCTGACCATAGATGGTCGAGATCTGCCTTTGGGCAAAAGCATCGTTGAGCGTGTCGGTGATGGCCTGCAGGCTGACGCCGAGCTGGCCGGCGCGGGTGCGGTCGACCTCGAGCTGCGCGCGCAGGCCGCCCTCCTGGGCTTCCGAGGAGACGTCGCGGAACAAGGGATCGCGCCGCATCTCGTCGACGAGCTTGCGCGCCCATTCCGATACCAGCGCCGCGTCGGTGCCGGTCAGCGTGTACTGGTATTGCGAGCGGCTCGACTGGGTCGAGATCTGCACGTCCTGCACCGGCTGGAAATAGACGGTCATGCCGGGAATGCCGGAGACCTTGTCCTTCAACCGGGCAATGACCGCTCCGATATCGTCGCGTCGCTCGCCACGCGGCTTCAGCGTCATGACGAGGCGCCCGACATTGGTGGTCGGATTGACCGAACCCGCGCCAATCACCGAGACGACGCCTGTGACGTCGGGATCGGCCTTGATGGCGTCGGCGGCATCGGCCTGCCGCTTCTGCATCTCGGCGAAGGAGACATCCGGGCCGGCCTCTGTCACCGCGGTGATCGAGGCGGTGTCCTGCAGCGGCAAGAACCCCTTTGGCGCGACGACATACAGGACGAGTGTTGCGGCCAGCGTCACGAAGGTCACCACCAGCGTGGTGCGCTGATGCCGCAACACCACGAGCAGCGTGCGGTGATAGAATTCGACGGTGCGATCGATGAAGCGGCTGATGGCGGCGAGGCCCGGCACCGCCAGCTCCTCATGGGTGTGCTTGAGCAGGCGCGAGCACATCATCGGCGTCAGAGTCAGCGAGACCACCGCCGAGGTCACGACCGCAATCGTCAGCGTCAGCGCGAATTCGCGGAACATGCGTCCCACAAGACCGGACATGAACAAAAGCGGGATGAACACCGCGATCAGCGACACCGTCAGCGAAATCACCGTGAAGCCGATCTCGCTGGCGCCCCTCAGCGAGGCTTGCATCGCGTTGTCGCCATTCTCCATGTGGCGGACGATGTTCTCGATCATCACGATGGCGTCGTCGACCACGAAGCCGGTGCCGATCGTCAGCGCCATCAGCGACAGATTGTCGAGGCTGAACCCGGCAAAATACATGATGCCGAAGCTCGTGATCAGCGACAGCGGCAGCGCCACGCCCGCGATCAGCGTTGCGCGCAGCGAGCGCAGGAACAGCAGCACCACCAGCGTCACCAGCACGACGGCGAGCACGAGCGTGAACTGCACGTCGTGGACCGAGGCGCGAATGGTGACGGTGCGGTCTGAGACGATGGTCAGTTTGACGCCGGCCGGAATCGCACGCTGCACCTTCGGAATCTCGGCGCGGATCTGGCTGACGACGTCAATGACATTGGCGCCGGGCTGGCGCTGGATGTCGATGATGACGGCCGGCGTGCCCTGGTACCAGCCGCCGGTGCGGTCGTTCTCGAGGCCGTCGACGATCTGTGCGACGTCGCCGATCGTCACCGGCGAGCCGTTGCGATAGGCGATGATGATCGGACGGTAGGCCTCGGCGGCGGCGATCTGGTCGTTGGCCGCGATGATGTAGGACTGCTGGGCGCCGTCGAGCGAGCCCTTTGGCCCGGAGACATTGGCGTTTGCGATGGCCGCGCGCAGATCCTCCATGGCAATGCCGTAGGCGGCAAGCCGCGCCAGATCGGCCTGGATGCGCACGGCCGGCTTCAGCCCGCCGAGCACGGAGACGCGGCCGACGCCGGAGATCTGGCTGAGGCGTTGGGCCAGCAGCGTGTCGGCGATGTCGCTCATCGCCCGCAGCGAGATCGTGTCCGAGCGCAGCGCCAGCGTCATGACCGGCGCATCGGCCGGGTTCACCTTGGCGTAGGTCGGCGGATAAGGCAGTGTCTTGGGCAAGACGCCGGCGGCGGCATTGATCGCAGCCTGCACGTCCTGGGTCGCACCGTCGATGTCGCGGTTGAGGTCGAACTGCAGCGAGATCTGGCTGACGCCGAACGAGCTCGTCGAGTTCATCGCCGTCAGCGACGGGATCTGGCCGAGCTGCCGCTCCAGCGGCGCGGTGATCAGCGAGGCGATCACGTCGGGGCTCGCGCCCGGCAGCTGCGTCGTCACCTGCACGGTCGGGAAGTCGACCTGCGGCAGCGCCGAGACAGGCAGCGCGAAATAGCCGAGCAGCCCGCCGATCAGCAGCGCAATGCCAAGCAGCGAAGTTGCGATCGGCCGGCGGATGAAGGGTTCGGAGACACCCATGGGATACGCCTGCCGCGTCAGGCGGCTGTTGCCGGGATCATGGCTGCTTGGCTCCAGATCCGGATGATTGAGCCCCCGATGGTTGAGCCCCCGGCCCCGGCGCTGGGCCCGTCTGGCCCTTCTGGTCGCCTTCGCTGCTCTTCCGCTTGGCGCGGAATTCGCCGTCTTTGCCTTGACCGTCCTTCTGGCCGTCCTTCTGGCCCTCCTTGGCCTGACCGCCCTTGCCGTCGGCTTGCGGCGCGCGCGTGCGCTTGCGCGGAGCGAGGTCAGCCGACGGCGTCTGCTCGTCGCGGCCGACGCTGACCTTGGAGCCGTCGGACAGATTGGCAAAACCGGTGGTTACGACCCGATCGTTCGGCGTCAGGCCGCTCGCAATCACCGCATCACGCTCGTTCTGCTGCGTCACCGTGACGGGCTTGGCCGTCACAACGTTGTCCTCGCCGATGACGTAGCTGAACGTGCCGATCGGCCCGCGCTGCACCGCCGAGGTCGGCACCACCAGCGCCTGGTTCAGCGTTTCGACCTTGAGGCGGACATTGACGAACTGCCCGGGCCAGAGCTGGTAATTGGCGTTGGGGAATTCCGCCTTGAGCCTCAGCGTGCCGGTGGTCTGGTCGACCTGATTGTCGATGCCGGTGAGCTTGCCGGTGTCGATCACGGTGACGCCGTCATTGCCGAACACGTCGACCGACAGCGCGCCCTTCGCGGCAGCGGCATTGACGCGCATGATCTGCTGCTGCGGCAGGCTGAACCACACCGCGATCGGCTGCAATTGGGTGATGACGACGAGGCCGGTGGCGTCGGAGGCGTGGATGATGTTGCCCTGGTCGACCTGGCGCAGGCCGGCGCGGCCCGACAGCGGCGCCACGATCTTGGTGTAGCTCAGCGTCGCCGCCGCATTGTCGATTGCGGCCTGGTCGGCCTTGACCAACGCCTCGGTCTGCGCCACCGCAGCGCGCTGGGTGTCGGCCTGCTGCTTGGAGCCGGCATTGGAGGCAGCTAACTGCTCGTAGCGCGCAAGGTCGATGCGCTGGTTGGCGAGCTGGGCCTCGTCCTGTGCCTTCTTGGCTACGGCCTGGTCATAGGTCGCCTGGTAGAGCGCGGGGTCGATCTCGCCGAGCACGTCGCCCTTTTTGACGTCCTGGCCTTCGGTGAACTTCACCGCGATCAGCTTGCCGTCGACCTGGGAGCGCACGGTGACCGTGTTGAGCGCGCGGATGGCGCCGACGCCGTCGAGATAGACCGGCACGTCCTGCACGCGCGGCGTCGCCGCCAGCACAGGCACCGGCAGATCGGGCCGAGCGCTGCGGTCATTTGCCGGCTTCTGATGCCACGCGATCCAGCCGAGATAGCCGAGACCGCCGAGGATCGCGAGCGTGATCAGGGTCATGACAAAGCCGCGGCCGCGCGACTTCTTCGCCATCCCCGCTTTCGCGCCGTCCTTTGTATCCGGCTTAAAGAGCATTGACCGGTTTCTCCATTCGCGGCTCCCAGCCGCCGCCGAGCGCCTGATACAGGCTGACGATGGCAAGAAGCCGTGCGAGCTGCGCCTGTGACAGGGTGTCTTCGGCCTGGAACAGCGTCAGCTGGGTGTTGAGCACGGTCACGATATCGGCCGTGCCGGCGCGCAGCTGCTGCTCGGCGAGATCGAAGGCGCGCCGCGAGGCGTTGACCACGTCGCGCTGCAATTGCAGCTTGATCGTGGTCTGCTTGATTGAAAATAGTGCGTTGTCGACGTCGGTGAAGGCCTGGACGATGGTTTTGCGGTAGGTCTGCAGCAGTTCGTCCTGCCGCGCCTTGGCATATTCGAAATTGCCGAGGATCTTGCCGCCGTCGAAGATAGGCTGGGTCGCGCTGCCGACCAGCTGGAAGAACGCCGCGTGCGGCTGGAACAGCGAAAACAGCGCCGAGCTCTGATAGCCGCCATTGCCGGTGAGCTGGATGCTCGGGAAGAACTGCGCGCGGGCGTTGCCGATATTCGCGGTGGCGGAGGCGAGCTGCGCCTCCTGCCGGCGGATATCAGGCCGTTGCGTCAGCAGCTCGGACGGCAGCCCGGGCGTGACACGCGGAATGGCGATCCGGTCCAGCGAACCGCCGGCAAGGCGCACGCTCTCCGGCGGGCGCGACACCAGCACGGCCAGCGCGTTGCTGTTCTGGTCGAGGGTCTGGCGCAAGGGCGGCACCAACGCCTTCTGGTTGGCGAGCACGCTCTCCTGCTGGGCGACGTCGAGGTCGGTCCCCGTCCCGGCCTTGCGGCGCTCGCGGATGGCATCGAGGATGCGCTGGGCACTGGCGATGTTGCGCTGGGCGGTGCGCAGGCGGTCCTGCGAGGCCAGCACCTGGAAATAAGCATTGGCAACGGCGGCGAGCGTCGTCAGCGCGACGGTGTCGCGATCGAAGCGGTTGGCCTTGGCGGTCTCCTCCGCCGTTTGCAGCGCATCGCGATTCTGGCCCCAGAAATCGAGCTGATAGCTCGCGCTCAGCGACGCCTGGTAGTTGACGACCTCACGGCCACCATTGGTGAGCCCCGAAGCCGAGGAGCCCGAGGTGCGCGAATAAGTCTCCTGTCCCGTTCCCGACAGGCTCGGCAACAGCGCCGCGCCCGCCTGGCGCGCCTGCGCATCGGCCTCGACGATGCGCGCGACCGCGGCAGCGATATCGAGGTTGACGGTCTGCGCCTCTTCCATCAGCTGCGTCAGCTCGGCCGAGCGGAAGCCGCGCCACCAATCCAGCGAGGGCGGTGCGTCCGCCTTCCCGGCATATTTGTACTGCGTGGGGACATCGAGCGCGGGATCGGGAAGGTCCTGGGTCAAAACGCAGGCGCCCGAGCTCGAGGCCAGGAATAGCACGGCGACCGCACGCAGGATTCGGGGGGCAGCCCCGAGGACTTGCCCGAGGACTTGCCCAAGAACTTGCCCAAGAACTTGCCGCCTGACGAGGGCCGGAACCCGCTGTGTCACATCCACCCCCCGACGGGCAGGTCATGCCGCTCGCGCGCGGCCGGACGAGCCGACAGGCGGGCGGGCGGCCGGAGGCCATTCTGTAACTCGTTCACAGCGTGATGCTTTCTGCGGAACCGGAGATTCATACTAGCCGGGCGCGGAACTGCGGGACAGTCCCGCACCCGCGAAACGCACAGCCGATCATGCCGGCGATCCGATCATCGGAATGAAAAATATGCCTGTCTCGCAGCGGCTTTTTCGATTCCAGAAAGGTCCGGAAACACATCAAGCTTACAAAGATTTCATGTGATATTGCAGCCACAGTGGCCCCGAAGACCCAAAGCCAGGGCCTGCTCTCCATTGAAACCCGCGCCGCAACGCATCGTAGCTTGTCCAGCACGAGGCAGGGACATTGACGCATGCGCATCGCGGTCATCGGAACGGGCATCGCCGGCAACACGGCGGCCTGGACGCTTTCCCAGCGCTACCCGGTGACGGTCTATGAGCGCGAGCTGCGTCCAGGCGGCCACAGCCACACCGTCACCATCGACTATCAGGGCGCGCCTGTAACCGTCGATATCGGCTTCATCGTCTACAATGAGCTCAACTATCCCGATCTGACCGCAATGTTCGCCCATCTCGGCGTTGCGACGGTCGCAAGCTGCATGAGCTTTGCGGTGTCCGCCGATGGTGGCCGTTTCGAATGGCGCGGCGGTGGCAATGATTGGTGGGCGACCGGCGCCGGCCTGTTTGCCCAACCGGGCAATCTGCTCTCCCCGTCCTACCTGCGGATGCTGACGGAGATCCCGGCGTTCGGCCGCCAAAGTATCGACGACCTTCGGAGCGGCCGCCTCAGCGGACTGACGCTCGGCGCCTATTTCCGCCGGCGGCGGTTCTCCAAGCGACTTCTGACCGACTATCTCGCCCCCATGGGCGCTGCGATCTGGTCGGCTCCTGCGCACGACATACTAGACTTTCCGGCCGAGAACTTCGTCGCTTTCTTCGACAATCATCGCCTGCTGCACTACGACCGGCCGGTCTGGCGCACGGTGAGGGGCGGCAGCCAGACCTATGTCGGGCGGCTCCAGGCCGCGTTCAGGGACCGGATCCGGTTCGGCTGCGCCGTGACCTCGATCGCGCGCACGTCGCACGGCGTCGTGGTCGGTGACAGCCACGGCCGGCACGAGAGTTTCGACCATGTGGTGATCGCAGCGCATAGTGACCAGGCGCTCGCGATGCTGTCTGATGCAGACAAGCGCGAGCGCGACATCCTCGGCGCCATCAACTATTCTCCGAACAAGGTCTATCTGCATCGCGACGTCAGGCTGATGCCGAAGCGGCGCCGCGCCTGGGCGTCTTGGAATTTCCTGCGCTGGCGGCGCGAGGGAGCGGCGATGAACGACGTCGCGGTGACCTACTGGATGAACCGGCTTCAAGGGATCGACGCCGACAAGCCGTTGTTCGTCAGCCTCAACCCGCCCTTCGAACCCGCGCCCGAGCTCACCTTCGGTCAATATCTGTGCGAGCATCCGCAGTACAATGCGGCGGCCTTTGCAGCCCAGAAGCGCTTGGCTGAGATCCAGGGCCCGCGGCACACCTGGTTTTGCGGCGCCTGGACCGGCTACGGCTTTCACGAGGACGGCTTGCGCTCGGGCCTTTCGGTCGCCGAAGCGCTGGGGGTGACTGCGCCCTGGCGCACGGGCCCCGTCGAGCTGGCGGAGGCGGCGGAGTAGCGCGATGGCGAGGACAGCCCTTCCGGCATCGGATGCCGCCGCGCTCTATTTCGGCGACGTCATGCACGCGCGGCTGAAGCCGACGGGCCATCGCTTCAGCTACCGCGTCATGAGCCTCCTGATCGATCTCGACCGGCTGGATGAGGCTAACAGGCAGTCGGCGCTGTTCGGCGTCAATCGCGCCGCGCTCTACAGTTTCCACGAGAAGGATCACGGCCCGCGCGACGGCTCCTCGCTGCGCGCCTATGCGGAGCGCTGCGCTGCCGCTGAAGGCATCGACCTCGAGGGCGGCCGGGTCGAGTTGTTGTGCTATCCCCGCCTGCTCGGCTACGGCTTCAATCCACTCTCGGTCTATTTTTGCCGTAACACCGCCGGCGAGCTGGTGCTGATGATCTACGAGGTGCGCAACACCTTTGGCCAGATTCATCCCTACGTCCTGCCCATCAGGGCCGGCGAGCTGAATGCCGCGGGTCTGCGGCAGCAACAGGACAAGCTGTTCTACGTCTCGCCCTTCGTGCCGATGGCGATGCGCTACCATTTCCGGGTGCTGCCGCCGTCCGACACGGTCAAGCTGCGCATCCTGGAGACCGACCAAGACGGCCCGCTGCTCGCGGCGACCTTCAGCGGTCGCCGCCGGGCTCTGACCACGCCTGCCCTGCTGCGATCGTTCTTCGGCCTGCCGCTCGTCAGCCTCAAGGTGATGGCGGCGATCCACTGGGAGGCGCTGCGGCTCTGGCTGAAAGGAGCGCGGCTGGTGCCACACCCCGATGCCGCAGGGCAGCGCAGCGACGAAACCATCTTGGCGCGGGGCAAATCACGCCCCTATATTATTTGATCGCTGACCGTTTGTGGGGCGCTCGGGTCAAGCAACAGAGCGGGATGGGCGCGCTCGGCTCGCGGTCGGACAGTATCCGTCGGGACCATGGATCTGCCGATGTCGAATGCCATTTCGGTAACACCTGATGACGTCGAGACAGTGTTCGCCGACCTGCCGCGCATCGTTCGCCTTGCGCTGGCCTTCGGGTCGCGGCTGCGACGCGGCACGCTCGACGTCACTCTGCCCGACGGCCGCGTGATCCGGCTCGGCGGACACGAGCCGGGTCCGAATGCCGCGATGCGGCTGCACAATTACGGCTTCGCATCGCGCCTGATCAACGGCGGCGACATCGGCATTGCCGAAGCCTATCTCGCCGGCGATTGGGACACGCCTGATCTCACGCAGTTTCTCTACCTGTTCTGCGTCAACCATGACCTGATCCAGGCCATGCTGCGCGACAAACCGCTGATGCGGTTCGTGCAGATGGTGCAGCACTGGTTCAACCGCAACACGCGCCGCCAGGCGAGGCGCAACATCCACGCCCATTACGACATCGGCAATGCGTTCTACTCGGCCTGGCTCGATCCGAGCATGACCTATTCGTCGGCGCTGTTCGAAGGCTCGACCACCGATCTCACGGCAGCCCAAACCAACAAATACCGCCGCCTCGCCGAGGCACTCGACCTGAAGCCCGGCCAGAAGCTGCTCGAGATCGGCTGCGGCTGGGGTGGCTTTGCCGAATTCGCCGCCAAGACCTTTGGCGCGCGCGTCGTCGGCCTGACCATCTCGACCGAGCAGCGCGATTTTGCGCAGAAGCGCATCCACGAAGCAGGGCTTGCCGAACAAGTCGAGATCCGGTTGCAGGATTATCGCGACGAGCGCGATCGCTACGACCGGATTGCCTCCATCGAGATGATCGAGGCGGTCGGCGAGCAATTCTGGCCGCGCTATTTCGCCCAGCTGCGCGACCGCCTGCTGCCGGGTGGATTGGCAGGCATCCAGGCCATCACGATCCAGGACCGGCTCTTCCAGGGCTACCGACGCGAGGTCGATTTCATCCAGCACTATGTTTTTCCAGGCGGCATGCTGCCCTCGCCTGCCGTGCTGAAATCGCTCGGGGACAGGTTCAGCATACCCGTCATCCGTGAGCGCATCTTCGGACAAGATTATGCCAAGACGCTCGCCACCTGGCGGAATAATTTCCGTGCGGCATGGCCGGCTCTCGCTCCCCTCGGCTTCGACGACCGGTTCCGGCGGCTGTGGGAGTATTATCTCGCCTATTGCGAGGCCGGATTCCTGTCCGGCAATATCGACGTCCGGCAGGTCATCTTCGCAAAGCAGCAATAAGAGTTAAGGCCCTTGCCTTGCAAGGGGTCCTTGTATGGCTGGCGACCCTACTTTAGGCTCTGACGACTTTCTCGCCCCCAGCCGGTAATTGCCTGACATGACCATCAAAAACGACGTTGTCGAAGCCATCGGCAACACCCCGCTGATCAAGCTCAAGCGCGCATCCGAACTGACCGGCTGCACCATTCTCGGTAAGGCCGAGTTCATGAATCCCGGCCAGTCGGTCAAGGACCGCGCCGGCAAATGGATGATCCTGGAGGCTGAGAAGCGCGGCGAGCTGAAGCCGGGCGGCCTCGTGGTGGAAGCAACCGCCGGCAACACCGGCATTGGGCTCGCGGTGGTCGCGAGCGCGCGGGGCTATCGTACGCTGATCGTGATCCCGGAGACGCAGAGCCAGGAGAAGAAGGATTTTCTGAAGCTGTGCGGTGCCGAGCTGCTGGAATCGCCGGCGCTGCCCTACTCCAATCCGAACAATTACCAGCATGTCGGCCGCCGTCTTGCCGACGAGCTGCGCAAGACCGAGCCGAACGGCGTGCTGTTCGCCGACCAGTGGAACAACCTCGACAATGCCAAGGCGCATTACGACTCGACCGGTCCCGAGATCTGGGCGCAGACCGGCGGCAAGATCGACGGCTTCGTCTGTTCGGTCGGCAGCGGCGGCACCCTCGCCGGCGTCAGCCGTTTTCTGAAAGAAAAGAACAAGGACATCCGGATTGCCTGCGCCGATCCGCACGGCGCCGGCATGTTCGAATATTTCAGGACCGGCGAAGCCAAGGCGACGCCCGGCGACTCCATCACGGAAGGCATCGGGCTCGGCCGCAAAACCGCGATCGTCGAGAGCGCCAGGGTCGATGACGCCTTTCTCATTCCGGATGCGGAAGCTGTGAGTGTGATCTACGAGCTGCTGCAGCACGAAGGCTTGTGTCTCGGCGGCTCAACCGGCATCAACATTGTCGGCGCGATGCGGCTCGCCAAGCAGCTCGGAACAGGCAAGACCATCGTCACCATTCTCTGCGATTCCGGCAGCCGCTATCAGTCGAAGCTGTTCAATGCCGACTTCATGCGGGCCAAGAACCTGCCCGTGCCGGAATGGCTGGAGAAGCGCAGCAACATCAAGCTGCCGTTCGTCTAGCTCGAGCGGTCGGCTCCAGCTGCCTAGAGCATGATGTATTTACACGGAAACATAGCCTGAGTTTTTGAAGTAGTTGGTGCACTCCGCCTCGGAGAAGAGATCGAGGAGTTCACCAACCTTCCGCCAGGTTGCCTCGACGTCACGGGGTTCTGCGGATCGCATGAGGTGTTTGAGTTTGGCGAAGACCTGCTCGATCGGGTTGAGGTCAGGGCTGTAGGGCGGCAAGAAGATAAGGTGGGCTCCTCTGGCGCGGATAGCTTGGCGAGCCGCTTTGCCCTTGTGGCTGCCAAGATTGTCGAGAACGACGATCTCGCCCGGTGCGAGGGTGGGTGCCAACACCTTCTCGACGTACAGCGTGAAGAGTTCACCATTGATGGGACCATCAATCACCCAAGGCGCACTGATCCGATCATGACGCAGCGCCGCGATGAAGGTCATGGTCTTCCAATGGCCGAAAGGTGCAGAGGCTTGGAGGCGCTGCCCACAAGGCCCCCAGCCGCGTAGCGGCGCCATATTGGTCTTGATCCACGTCTCGTCGATAAAAACCAGCCGCGTGACGTCAATCCTGCCTTGATGCGCTTTCCATCGGGTCCGCTTACGGGCGACGTCTGGGCGATCCTGCTCGGCTGGTAGAAGCGTTTTTTTTGAAGCTGAGCCCCTCGGCGTGAACAAAAGTCCACACCGCCCGCACGTCTGTCTTGATCCCCCGTGCGGCCAGCTCCTGCGTCAGCTTGCGCAAGGTGAATGGCCCCGAGCGAATGCGTTTGCGCAGCCAGTCGGCGTTGGCATCCGACAGAACCCGCTTCTTGTGGCCGCCGATCTGGCCGGGCGCCAGGCCTCCGGTATCACGCCTTAGGTTCTTCCACTTCGTCACGCACGAGGGGCTGATCTGTAGCGCCTTCGCGATCGAACGAACCGTCTCGCCCGCGTCAGCGCGAGCCAAGGCACGTTCACGGATGTCTTCCGAATAGGGGCGCGTCATCCATGCTGGCCTCCGCACTCCAGCATGGAGCTTGAATCAGAAATCGCCCGCTCTGGGAACCCCGATTCCAGTCAAAAACATCATGCTCTAGCTCAGCGCAGGATCTGGCTCAGGAACAGCTTGGTGCGGGCGTGTTGGGGCGCGGCGAAGAATTCGTTCGGCGTGTTGGCCTCGATGATCTGGCCGGCGTCCATGAACACCACGCGGTTGGCGACTTCCTTGGCAAAGCCCATCTCGTGGGTGACGACCAGCATGGTCATCCCTTCCTCGGCGAGGTCGACCATGGTGTCGAGCACCTCCTTGACCATTTCGGGATCGAGCGCCGAGGTCGGCTCGTCGAACAGCATCACCTTCGGGTTCATGGTCAGCGCGCGCGCGATGGCGACGCGCTGCTGCTGTCCGCCGGACATCTGGCCGGGAAACTTGTTGGCCTGGTGCGGGATCTTGACCCGCTCCAGGAACTTCATCGCGGTGGCTTCGGCATCCTTCTTGGGAATGTTGCGGACCCAGATCGGCGCCAGCGTGCAATTGTCGAGCACGGTGAGATGCGGAAACAGGTTAAAGCTCTGGAACACCATGCCGACCTCGCGGCGCACCGCGTCGACATGCTTGAGGTTCGGCCCGAGCTCGATGCCGTCGACGACGATCTCGCCCTCCTGGAACTCCTCGAGCGCGTTGATGCAGCGGATCAAGGTGGACTTGCCCGAGCCCGAGGGGCCGCAGATGACGATGCGCTCGCCCTTGGTGACGTCGAGATCGATGTCGCGGAGCACGTGAAACTCGCCGTACCATTTGTTCAGGCCGGAAATCTTGACGATGGGGTCGGACATGGTGGCCTCGATCAATTGCGGCGGTGGGCGTTGAGGCGGTGCTCGACGAAGAGCGAGTAGCGCGACATTCCAAAGCAGAAGATGAAGTAGATGATGCCGACGAAGGCAAAGCCGGTGAACGCGGTCGATGGCGTGGTCCAGACCGGATCGGCGAATGAGGCGCGCAGCGAGCCGAGCAGATCGAACAGCGCGACGATCGACACCAGCGAGGTGTCCTTGAACAGCGAGATGAAGCTGTTGACGATGGCGGGAATGACGTGGCGCAGCGCCTGCGGCAGCACGATCAGCGATGTGGTCTTCCACCAGGACAGGCCGAGCGCGGAGGCCGCCTCGCCCTGCCCGCGCGGCACCGCTGCCAGACCGCCGCGCAGGTTCTCGGCCTGATAGGCGCCTGTGAACAGGGAAACGCCGATCAGCGCGCGCACCAGCCCGTCGACGGTGAAGTTGCCCGGCAGGAATAAGGGCAGCATGTAGGTCGCGAAGAACAGCACCGTGATCAGCGGCACCCCGCGCCAGAACTCGATATAGGTGATCGAGAAGATCCGGATCAGCGGAATGGTCGAGCGCCGGCCGAGCGCGAGCGCGACGCCGATCGGCAGGGACGCCACGATGCCGGTAATGGCGATCACCAGGGTCACCAGCAGCCCGCCCCACAGCCGCGTATCGACGATCGGCAAGCCGCCGTGATCGAGCCCCATCAGCTTGATCACCGCGGCAATTCCGGCGAAGGTGGCGAGGCTTGTGATCAACGGCCGCAATCCGGCCCGCGCGCCGCCACCGAGCACGAACAGGATCACCGAGACGACCACGGCCGTGATCAGGAAGTCGAGCCAGGGCCCCTGTCCTGCCGCCTGCATCTGGTCGCGTAGCCAGGTCAGTGGAAAGATCACCCAATGCAGCAACGTGCCGATGAGCGCGATGACGCTGCCGATCGCCCAGAGCAGCGGGCCGGCGGCCGAGGTCTTGCTCAGGCCGACCACAACCGCACCGGCTCCGCTGATGCTGTCGGCGAACAATTGCAGCAGGCCTGCAACCCAGCTCACGCCGAAGCCGGTGATGCCGCCGCCATGCAGCAGGAAGAACGCAACGGCGGGAAAGGCAAAGAAGAACAGTCCGGCATTCACGCTCTTGGCCGGCAGCCGCGGAATCAGCAGCGGCAGAAGCAGCACAGCGCCGAGCGCGAAGGTCAGGGTGACCCGCCAGCGTTCGGCCTCGGGATAGAAGCCGTAGATAAGCTGCGTGGACTTGGCCTGGATAAAGGGCCAGCAGGCGCCGACCGGATGACCGACATTCTCGGCAAGGCAGGCCGTGCGGTCCTTGCCGCTCCAGACCGCATCGACCAGCAGGAACTTGAAGCTTGGAACAACGATGTACCAGATCAGCAACAGGCCGAGGATCGTCAGCAGGATATTGGTCGGCGAGTTCAACAGGCGCGTGCGGACGAAGCCGACAAAGCCGGTGGTCTTCACCGGCGCCGGGCGCTCGGCAACCAGGTCCTGTCGGACATAGGACGACGCCACGATATCGGTCATGCACCCAGGCTCCGGCTGATGCGCCAGCCATAGACGCTCATGATGGCGCTGGTGACGAGCGAGGTGAGCAGATACACGCCCATCGTCATGGCGATGATCTCGATTGCCTGTCCGGTCTGGCTCAATGCCGTGCCGGCGAACACCGAGACGAGATCGGGATAACCGATCGCGACCGCAAGTGACGAGTTCTTGGTCAGGTTGAGGTACTGGTTGGTGAGCGGCGGCACGATCACGCGCATGGCCTGCGGCACCACGATCAGCCGCAAGGTCGCGCCTCGGCTAAGGCCCAGCGAGGAGCCCGCCTCCATCTGCCCCTTGTGGACCGAAAGGATGCCCGCGCGCACGATCTCGGCGATGAAGGCGGCCGTATAGGTCGACAGTCCTACCGTCAGGGCCACGAGTTCCGGAATGATCCGCGTGCCGCCGGCGAAATTGAATCCCCTGAGTTGCGGCAGTTCGAACGTGACGGGCGGACCGAAGGCAAGGATCGTCGCGAGCGGTAATCCAACAAGCAAAATCAGTACGTATGGCCAGATCCGGATCACGCGGCCCTGACCAAACAGCGCCCTCTTCGCGTAGCTGCGCAACGCCAGCGACGCGACAAGGCCGAGCGCCAGCGCGGCAAGGAACGGAACGAGGCCAGGCTGCCCCAGCGCCGAAGGCACGATCACGCCACGATTGTTCAGAAAGAAGGCGCCGAGGACCGACACGCTTTGCCGCGGCGACGGCAGCGCCGCGAGCACGGCGAGATACCAGAACAGGATCTGGAACAGCAGCGGCAGGTTTCGGATCGCCTCGACATAGAGGCCGCCGACGCGCGACAGCAGCCAGTTCGGTGACAGACGGCAGAGCGCCACGACGAAACCGATCACGGTGGCAAAGAAGATGCCGATCACCGAGACCAGCAGCGTGTTCAGCACGCCGACCAGGAACACGCGGAAATAGGTATCTGACGCCGAATAGGAAATCAGGGTCTGATTGACGTCGAAGCTGGCGCTGTTTTGCAGGAACCCGAAGCCCGCGGCAATGTGCTGGGTTTCCAGGTTGGTGCGGGCATTGGATATGATCTCATAGGCCATCCATGCCAGGATCGCGCCAAAGACAAGCTGGACGGCGACGCCGTTCCAGCCTGCCTTGCCACCAAGCGCGCGCCGGAGCTTCAGCGCGATCTGCGGTGGCGGTTTCCGGGCCTCGACGCCCATCGGCGCAGCCTTCGCTTTGCCGATCAGCGGATCGGCGGCGCGTATTGCAGGCCGCCCTTGGTCCAGAGGGCGTTGACGCCGCGCGCGATCTTTAGCGGCGAGCCGGCGCCGACATTGCGATCGAACGACTCGCCGTAATTGCCGACCGCCTTGACGATCCGGATCACCCAATCCTTGGTAAGGCCAAGCTGTTCGCCGAGATTGCCGTCGGTACCGAGCACCCGCTTCAGCTCAGGCTTGTCGGATTTCACCATCTCGTCGACGTTCTTCTGGGTGATGCCGAGCTCCTCGGCCGTGACCATCGCAAACAGCGTCCATTTCACGATGTCGAACCACTGATCATCACCGTGACGCACCATCGGACCCAGCGGCTCCTTGGAAATGATCTCCGGCAGCACAACGTGATCGGCAGGACTCGTCAGCTTCAGGCGGGTGGCATAGAGTCCGGATGAATCGTCGGTGAAGACGTCGCAGCGCCCCGACTCGTAGGCCTTGACCGCTTCGTCGATCGTGCCGAACGCGATCACCTCGTACTTCATGTTGTTGGCTTTGAAGTAATCGGCGAGGTTCAGCTCGGTGGTGGTGCCGGTCTGGACGCAGACGGAGGCGCTGTTGAGCTCCAGCGCTGAATTCACCTTGAGCGACTTCTTCACCATGAAGCCCTGCCCGTCATAATAAGTCACGCCGGTGAAATTGGCGCCGAGCGAGGTGTCGCGCGATATCGTCCAGGTGGTGTTGCGCGACAGCACGTCGATCTCGCCGGATTGGAGCGCCGTGAAGCGGTCCTTGGCAGACAGCGACACGAACTTGACCTTGGTCGGATCATTGAAGACCGCGGCGGCGATCGCGCGGCAAACGTCGACGTCAATGCCGGTCCAGTTGCCCTTGTCGTCGGGCGAGGAGAAACCGGGCAGGCCCTGGCTGACGCCGCAGGACAATGTGCCCCGGTCCTTGATGGTCTTGAGCGTTTGCGCGTCGGCAGCTTGGGCTGAGAGGCCGGCGGCGAGAGCAAGAGAGAGAGCCAGGGTTACACGTTTCATGGGCTTAAAGCCTTTCAAAGTCATCTCAAGGTCGGGAACGGAATCCCTGCAAGGACGCGCCTTGCAAGAGTCATGCTGGAAAACCTTGCCGAACACCCGCCCATCCCAGGGAGCCATACCTTAATCCTCGCCGCCGGCGGCCCGCCGCTGTGGCTGTGGCGCGAGGTCCGGTCAGACGATGGATCGAAGGTCGCGGCAGGCCCCTCAACATGCGGCGACTGAATAGCACCTGCGCATCACAGAACGACTGGCGAGCCGGGTCAAGGGGTTGACGGGACTCTTCTGTGTTCTGTTATTAACGATCGCGGCCCCGAGGCCGCCCCGGCCGTGCGGTCCGCGCCCGGCGGAAACGCTTTTTTGAAAGCAGACGCATGGATTCCTCGCACCCCGCAGAGCAGCACGCCGAAACCCGCCTGGTCACCTCCGGCCGCGACACCAAGGCGCAGAAGGGGTTCGTCAATCCGCCCGTATTCCACGGCTCGACCGTGCTCTATCCGACCGCCGAGGACCTGCATGCCCATCGCGGCGAGTTCACCTATGGCCGCCACGGCACCCCGACCACCAGGGCGTTCCAGGACACGCTGATGGCTCTGGAGGGACCGCAATGCGCCGGCGTCGGCATCGTGCCGTCGGGCCTGTCGGCGATCTCCACCACCCTGCTCTCGGTGCTGAAGACCGGCGATCACATCCTCGTTGTTGACAACATCTATCGGCCCTCACGCAATTTCTGCAACGGCATGCTCGCCCGTTACGGCGTCCAGACAACCTATTTTGATCCGCTGATCGGCGCCGGCGTCGAGAAGCTGTTCAAGCCCAATACCCGCGCCGTGCTGGTCGAGGCGCCAGGCTCGCAATCCTTCGAGATGCCTGACATCCGCGCCATCGCCGACGTCGCGCATGGGCGTGACGCGCTCGTCATCGACGACAACACTTGGGCGACGCCGCTCTATCACCGCTCCCTCGAACAGGGCGTCGACATCTCCATGCAGGCGGCCACCAAATATATCGGCGGCCATTCCGACATCATGTTCGGCACGATCTCGGCCAATGCCAGGGCCTGGCCGCAGATAGCCGAAGGCATCCGCCTGCTCGGCGTCTGCGCCGGCCCCGATGATGTCTTCCTCGCACTGCGCGGCCTGCGCACGCTGTCGGTGCGGCTCGCGCAGCATCACCGTTCAGGGCTGGAGATGGCGCGCTGGCTCGCTGGCCGGCCCGAGGTCGCGCGCGTGCTGCATCCGGGGCTCGAGACCGATCCGGGCCATGCGATCTGGAAGCGCGACTTCACCGGCGCCTCCGGCCTGTTCAGCATCGTGCTGAAGCCCGCGCCGCAAAAGGCCGTCGACACCATGCTGAACACGCTCAAGCTGTTCGGCATGGGTTTTTCCTGGGGCGGTTTCGAAAGCCTGGCGATTCCCTTCGATTGCGATGCCTACCGCACCGCGACCAAATGGGCGCCGGGCGGCCCGACGCTGCGACTCCACATCGGGCTCGAGAGCGTCGACGACCTCAAGGCCGATCTCGACCGCGGCTTCGCTGCCCTCAAAGCGGCGATGTGAGCCTGCTCACGCGCCATTCCGCCTGCGGACGCGCCAATGCGCGCCGCGAGAACGTGCAGGAGCACCGGACGTTGACGCCGACGAGCCAACAAGGGGTTGATCCGCCGACGTTTGCCGTTAGCCTGACCCCTTCGACTCCAGGTCCGGATACGGAGAATGGGTACGTTGGTTCTGCTCGATCTGATGGGTGGCGTGGCGCTGTTGCTGTGGGGCCTGCATATGGTCCACAGCGGGATCTTGCGTGCGTTCGGTCCTGACCTAAGGCATCTGCTCGGCAAGGCCCTCGGCAACCGCTTCAGCGCCTTCGCCGCCGGCCTTGGCCTCACCGCGCTGCTCCAAAGCAGCACGGCAACGGCCCTGCTCACCAGCTCTTTCGCCGCCGAGGGTCTGCTGAGCCTCGTCGCTGCGCTTGCCATCATGCTCGGGGCCAATGTCGGCACAACCCTGATCGTGCAGGTGCTGTCGTTCAACATCGCCGCCGTTGCGCCCGTGCTATTCGTGCTCGGCCTCGTCGCCTTCCGCGCGGGCCCGCGCTCGCGGATCAAGGACATCGGCCGCGTCTGCATCGGCCTCGGCTTGATGCTGCTGTCGCTGCACATCCTGCTCGACACGCTGGCGCCGGCGGAGAATGCGCCCGGCATGCGGGTCGTGATGACGGCGATCACGGGTGATCCCGTCCTTTGCATCGTGATTGCCGCCCTCCTCACCTGGCTGGTGCATTCGAGCGTCGCCAGCGTGCTGCTGATCATGTCGCTGGCCTATTCGCAGTTCATCACGCCGTATGCGGCTCTCGCTTTGGTGCTTGGCGCCAATCTTGGCAGCGCCATCAATCCCGTGTTCGAAGGCACCAAGCGCGACGCCCCCGCGAGCTACCGCCTGCCGGTCGGCAATCTCGTCAACCGCGTGGTCGGTATCGCACTGGTCCTGCCCTTCCTGGGCACGATCGCGGATCACATCCACGCCTGGCAGCCGGACCTTGCCCGGATGACGGCCGCCTTCCATGTCGCGTTCAATGTCGGCACGGCCATCCTCTTCGTCGGCCTGCTCGATACCCTGTCGCGTCTGCTCACCCGGCTGCTGCCCGATCGCGTGCAGGAAACCGATCCCGCCCGACCGCGCTATCTCGATGAGACCGCGCTGGAGACACCGTCACTGGCGCTTGCAGACGCCGCACGCGAAACCCTGCGCATGGGCGATCTGGTCGAGACCATGTTGCGCAAGGTGATGGCCGCGATGATGACGGGCGACCGTTCGCTGGTCGACCAGGTCTCCAAGATGGACAACATCGTCGACGGCCTCGACGAGGCCGTCAAGCTCTACGTCACCAAGCTGACCCGCGGCAGCCTCGACGAGAGCGAAGGACGGCGTGCGATGGAGATCATCTCCTTCGCCATCAACCTCGAACATATCGGCGATATCATCGACAAGAACCTGAGCGAGCTCGCCACCAAGAAGATCAAGCGGCGCTTCCAGTTCTCGCCGGAGGGCGCGGACGAGCTCGCCGCCTTCCACAAGCGCACGATGGATTCGCTGCGGATCGCCTTCGGCGTGTTCATGTCGGGCGATGCCAACGAGGCCCGCAAGCTGCTGGTGGAAAAGACCGCGCTGAAGAACACCGAGCTCGCCGCTGTCGAGCGCCATCTCGACCGCCTGCGCGAGGGCCGGCCCGAGACGATCGAGACCACATCGCTGCACCTGGACGTGTTGCGCGATCTCCGGCGCATCCACTCGCATATCTGCTCGGTCGCCTATCCTGTGCTGGATGCGGCGGGCGAGCCCTATCGCCGCTCCGAGGCGGAGACATCGGCCCTGCCCGCCTCAGGCGCGACGGCGCTGCCGCGCTAGGGCGTCGACGCGAGCCCTGAATCAGCGATCCAGCGTCTTCGACGCGCGGCCGCGGTTCTTGATGATCAGCATGATGTTGCGGACGTAGATGATCGTCGCCAGCGCCTGTCCGAGGATGATGACGGGCTCACGTTTGACGACGCCGTAGACCAGCGTCATCAGGCCGCCGCCCATCGAGCAGAACCAGAACGCCATCGGCACCACGCTGTTGCCGGCGCGCTCGCTCGCGATCCACTGCACCAGGAAACGCGCGGTGAAGAACAGCTGCGCAACCAGGCCGAACGCCAGCCAGAAATCGAACTTGGCGACGAAGACGTCGTAGAGATAATTGCTCAACGCCTGGCCGTATTGGATGATCATGCGGTCACCTCAGTTACTTCCGGCGTCGGCTTCTTGCGGCGGATCAACCACCACACGCCGGCGAGATCCATGATCCCGATCCACAGCCGGTCGAAGAAGCCGTAATTGGACACGCCGGAATGGCGGGGCCGGTCGATCACGTCGACATAGGCGATATCGAAGCCTTCGCGGCGCATCAGCGCCGGCAGGAAGCGATGCAGCCCGTCGAAATAGGGCATCATCAGGAAGACCTCGCGGCGGAAAGCCTTCAGTCCGCAGCCGGTGTCGCGCGTGCCGTCCTTCAGGATGGCGCTGCGAACCTTGTTGGCCACCCGCGACTGGAACTTCTTGAAGCCCGTGTCCTTGCGCCCGACGCGCTGTCCGGCGGCAAGACCGACGTTGACGCCCTTCTCAACCGCCGCGATCAGGTCCGGCAGGAAAGCAGGATTGTTCTGGCCGTCGCCATCGAGCGTCGCCACGATCGTGCCGCGTGCCGCGCGGACACCGCTGCGAACCGCGGCCGACTGGCCGGTGGATTTTGCGTGACGAAGCTGCCGCAGATTGCCGCGCTGCTTCATGATCGCCGCGAGCCGCTCGCCGGTCGCATCGGTCGAGCCGTCGTTGACATAGATGATCTCATAGGCCCAGCGGCCATCGAGCGCGGCCGTGATCTCCTCGATCAGGGGCCCAATGTTATCGGCTTCGTTGCGCACGGGGACGACGATGGAAACCGAAGGCTGGGAGGACGACAAATCGAAAGCTCGTGGTTGGATTGGCCCGTTCCCGGGAACCCTTGGTCCGGGAAGCAGCCGCTTTTATGGGGCGGATGGGCCGCGGGCAACCCTTTTGAGGCGCCCTGGAAGCACCCCCGGAAGCGGCACGATGCTGCCGTCGGCGCGGATGGCAAAGGCGAGCCGGCGCGCCGCAAACCAATAGCGGACCGCCATGGCGCCGACCATGCCCACCAGCGCACCGGCCGTGACGTCACTCGGGTGATGCGCCAGCAGCACCAGGCGCGTCAGCAGGATGACAACGGCGTAAGTGAACATGACCACGCGCAGACGCGGCCAAAGCGCCGAAACCGCAAAGGCGAGCGCGAACGCCGTCACCGCATGCCCCGACGGCAGGCTGGCATAAGCCCCCGTGCCTTCGAGCGGGATGAAATTGAACGGATCGGCTTTGCCGCCGACGAACGGACGTCCGCGACCGATGAGATATTTCAGGATCTCGGTGACGAACACCGACAGCGCAACGGACAGAAACAGATATTGCAGCCGCGTCCCGAAGCCGAGCAGCAGCGCCCGGCGGCTGCCATGCATTCCGCTCGCGACGAGCGCCACGACCACCAAGGCTGCGCCCAGCACCCAGAGCACGTTCTCGTCCTTGCCGAAATCGGTGAGGATGCGGATCGGCCACAGCCAGGCCGTGCCGCGAGCCGGCATCAGCTGGATCTCGGTCCCATCGAACGCGAGGATCAGAACGATCACCAAAGCGGCACCCGCCGCGCTGAGCCACAGCGAATGCCGCGCCAGTTTTCGCGCAGCCGCAGCACGGCGCGAATGCGACGGCGAACGCACGAGCTGCGCGAGCGCCCGTCCCACGACAGAGACCAATTGCGTGGGGTAACTCGCACGCGGCGCGATGGTGGCCGTATCAGGCATCCTAGTCAGGGCCCTCGGAACGGAAGATCGAGATCGAGATCGCACGCCCTTGCGAGAAATTATAGCCGTCGATACGCGCGCCGACCTTGTAGCGCAGCCCGATCGCCTCGGCGCGCTGCACGAAGCTGCGCTCCGAGCGCTGCTCCACGAGGGCAAACCGGCAGCTTCCCTGCCTGAGGAAATCGGCAGCCCCCGATCCGTCGGTGAGCAGCGTCTGGGTGCCGGTCAGGAACACAAGGCTCGGCTCGGCATAGCCGGCCGAGGCCGCCTTGGGCCCGACGCAAGTCACGTTGCGCAGCGCGCGCGCGACCTCGATGCTCGGAAACAGCGGCGTCAACGACGGCAGCACGATGCCGTAGACCGCGACGGCCAGCATGAGCGCTGCGACCAGCGCGTTGAGCAACGAGCGCTCGGCGCGATTGGTGTCGAACAGCCACCAGGCGAACAGGCCGAAGATCAGCGAGGCCGCGATGAACGGCCAGGCCACGAAGGCCGGCTGCCGCGTCAGCATGACCGCGCCGACGACTGCGATGATCGAACCGCCCGCAGGGATCACGAACCACCAGGCCGAGCCGCGCGCGAGCCACGAGCGCGACAGCACGTTTCGCTCCACCGCGCCGGCGGTAAGGATCGCAATCGCGGGATAGAGCGGCAACACGTAATGCGGCAGCTTGGTCAGCACCGCCTCGAACACGATCCAGGACGGGATCAGCCAGGCCAGCAGGAATTGTGCGCCGGGCTCGCGCCGCGCCCGCCACACCGCCGGCGCCGCCATCGCCGCAAGCGGCGCGCCGGGCCAGAAGGTGATCCAGAACAGCGCCAGATAGACACCGGGCGGCGCGCCATGGGATTCCTGCGCGCCGATCTTGCTCAGCATGTCGCCGCCGACGGAATCCGCAAAGAAGGCATCGCCGGCGCGCCAGAAGATCGCGACGAACCAGGGCAGCACCAGCACCAGCACCCACATCAGACCCCAGACCGGGCGCAAGCGCCACAGCCAGGAGGCATCGCGATCCTGGATCGCGAGCGCGATGATGGTGAGCCCTGCGAACATCAGGATCAGCGGGCCCTTGATCAGGATGCCGACCGCGAGCGCGGTCCAGAAGATCGCCGGCCAGCTCCAGGGCGGATGGGCCTCGTCCTCGGCACGCTGCCAGGACAGATAGGCGCGTGACATCGCGCCCATTGCGGCGACCACCGCGAACAGCAGCACAGCGTCGGTCTTGGCGAGGCGCGCCTCGACACCAAGCAGCACGGAGGCGGCCATCAGCAGCGCGGCGAGCACTGCCCCGCGCCGCGTGACGAAGCCCAGCGCCGTCCAATAGGTCATCAGCACTGCGCCGATCGCACCGATCAACGAGGGCAGCCGATAGACCCAGATGCGCAATTCGGCCTTGGGCAGCTTCAGCACTGTGGCCACTTCGACGGCCGCGGATTGCAACCAGTAGATGCCGACCGGCTTCTTGTAGCGAACGTCCTCCTGGAAGCGAATGTCGACATAGTCGCGGCTCTCGACCATCTGCTTGGTGGCCTGCGCGAACCGTGCCTCGTCGCGGTCGACGGGCGGGATGGTGAAAAATCCCGGCAGAAACAGCAGCAGCGCGCACAGCACCAGGAAGCCCACGGCGCGGGCGTGGCTGGCAGTGACAAAGTCGAGCATCAGCACAAGCCGACTGCCCGGATTCACGGGCGTTTTCGGCTGTCGGGGCGCTCCAAATCGGGGAGTCGGATAGGTCTCGGCCATTGGTTCCGCTTACGCTGAAACCGCCATCGCCACAACCGCTTAAGCCGCTCTCATTGAATTCGAATGACGACTGTGTCCGCGGCGCCCGTGGCGTCGATCACCGTCAGCCGTGCAAAGCCCGGACCGGGCGGATCGATCAGGCGCTGGCGCCGTCCGTCGATCTCGCCGAGCGCCGTTCCGTTGACCATGACAGTCATCGGCAGCACCCCGCCGGCGACCTTGACCGGCATGGCCGCCGCCTCCGCTCCGCCCGACCGATCCACATCGATCCGGGAGCCATTGAGCGGGAACTGGATGTGGAGCGCCTGCTCGCCGCCGGGGCGGACCAGTTCCCCGACAGGCCGGAACCGTTTGAGCGGCAACGGCAACTTTGCGTTGCTGGCAAGGAGGGTTCCCTTGGGGGGCTTTGGCAGTGGGGTCAACGTCTTGCCGGTCCGCGCGAAGGCATCGAACAGAATGGGCGCGGCGGCGAGGCGACCGATCAGGCCGGGCACCGGCGCGCCATCGGGCCGGCCGACCCAGACGCCGATGGTCATGCGGCCGTCGAACCCGACCGACCAGGCATCGCGATAGCCATAGGAGGTGCCGGTCTTGAAGGCGATGCGGTTATGGGCTGCGTTCTCCGGCGGCGGGGTTCCCAGCAGCACGTTGCCGACCTGCCAGGCCGCCACGGGGTCCAAGAGCCGCAGCGGCTCGCGATCATCCTTGGTGGCCATGATCTCGCGGAGTGGCTTGGTGGTGCCGAGCCGAGCGAAGCCTGCATAAAGCTGCGCCAGATCCTGGAGCGTAATGCCGACACCGCCGAGGCCCATCGCGAGCCCTGGCGACTCGTCCTTGGGCAGAACCAGATTGCCTCCGGCCTGCCGCAGCCGCGAGGCCAGCCGGCTCGAGCCGACGCGGTCGAGCAGCACGATGGCCGGCACGTTCAATGACATCTGCAGGGCCTTCTTCACCGGCACCGTGCCCTGGAACGTCATGTCGAAGTTTTCGGGCGCGTAGGAGCCGAAGCGCACCGGACGATCGTCGATCAGGCTGTCGGGGTGAACGAAGCCGTCCTCGAAAGCCAGCCCATAGATGAACGGTTTCAGCGTCGAGCCCGGCGAGCGGATGGCGCGGGTCATGTCGACCTGCCCTGCCCGGCTCACATCGAAATAATCGGCCGAGCCGACACGAGCGAGCACGTCACCGCTCTCGACGTCGACGACGATGATGCCGACCGAGATGTTCGGCCCCAGCGCAATGGCGCGGTCGCGCGCCAGCGGCTCCAGCACCTTCTGCAGATTTGAGTCCAGCGTCAGCTTGATAACAGGCGCATCCTTGACCGTTGCCAGCGCGTTGTCGGAGGCATGCGGCGCCAGGATCGGCATCGGCTTGCGCAGCGTTGGCACTGGCACGGCCTTGGCCTGCTTGGCATCCTCGATGCTGACCACATGCTCCTCGACCATGCGGTCGAGCACGCGATCCCGCGCGATGCGCGCGGCGTCGGGATAACGGTCGAGCCGACGGGTTTCCGGCGATTGCGGCAACGCGACCAGGAGCGCGGCTTCCGCCAGCGACAGCCGCTTCGGCTCCTTGCCGAGATAAGCGATCGATGCGGCACGAATGCCTTCGAGATTGCCGCCATAGGGCGCGAGCGCGAGGTAGAGGTTAAGGATCTCGTCCTTGCTCAAGCTTCGCTCCAGCTCGATCGCACGGACGATCTGATGCAGCTTTGCGTAAAGCGAGCGCTGCCGTCGCGGCTCCATCAGCCGGGCCAGCTGCATCGAGATGGTCGAGCCGCCCGACACGATGTGACCGCGCGTGCCGAGTTGCACCGCCGCGCGCCCGAGCGCCAGCGGATCAATGCCGTCATGGGCATAGAAGCGCTGGTCCTCATAGGCGAACAGCAGCTTCAGGTAAGTCGGATCGACATTCGTCTTGGCATCAACAGGCAGACGCCAGCGCCCGTCCGCCATCGCGTAGGCACGCAACAGCTTGCCGTTGCGATCGACGATAGTGGTCGAGACGCGGCGCGCCTCGTCGAGCGGCAGCGGGCCGAGGGAATAGACCCAGCCGACGAAGCCGATAAGGGCGAGGATGAAAGCGAGCGCGAGGGCAGAGAGCGCGCGATGGCTCTTGCTCCGCACTCCACTGCCGTCGTTCCGGGATGGTCCGAAGGACCAGACCCGGAACCTCGAGATTCTCAGGCGCGCAATTGCGCGCCATCGTTCGGCTCTTCGAGCCGCCCCGGAATGACGAGAGATATGATCGCCGTCGCGCATCCCACCACTCACTTCGCCGCCCGCACCTCGACTGTGCCCGTGCCGGTGCGGCCATAGCGCGAGGGGTTGTACATGTCCTCGACATAGGCCTGCGGCAGCACATATTTGCCCGGCGAGACCACGCGCACGACATAGGCGACGGTGAAGACCGCCTTGGAATCCGAGGCCCGGTCGACGGCCGCGGTGAAGCGGTCGTCGCGGAATTCGGTATCCTCGGGCTCCGCGCCATCCTCGATCCAGTCCAGCGTGCCGCTGTCGCCCGACGACACCAGCTTCGGATTGTCGATCTCGAGGCCGGCCGGCAGATAGTCGGACACCATGATGTGGCCGTATTCAGGCTTGGCTTCCGTAATCTTCAACACCACGGCAAAGCGGTCGTTCTGCTTGACCTTGCTGATGTCGGCCGGCTTGCCGTCGAGCGTGAAGTAGTTGCGCTCGATCTTGAAGCCGTTCGACGCGGCCGGCTCCGGCGTCACCGGCGAACCCGATACCGAGATCACCGCCTGCACCGGCGCATCGCCGGTGTTGGTGATCTTCAGCGGCTTGCCGCTCAGCGTATCAGCCTTGTAGCTGCGGTAGAGCGCAGCCTTGATCGGCTGGCCGTCGACCTCGATCGAGAGGTTTTCCTTGGCCAGCGCCCGCGCGGCCAGCACCAGCCATGCATTCTCCTGTGTGGAGGTGTAGGGCGTCAGCCCGCGCGCGACTTCGACCCGCGAGACTGCTTGCGTCAGTGTCGCCTTGGGCGCATTGCCTTCGCTGGCGAGCGAGACCAGCGCTGCGGCATCGCGGAGCTGCGAGCCGTAATCAGTGCGGCCGAACTCCAGCACCGGCTTTGGCGCCAGACTGTCGAGCGCCGCGCTGTAGACCCGCTCCGCGCGGTTGCGATCGCCGACCAGAGCGAGCGCCGCCGCAAGCTGGGATTTGGCGATCGGCGTCGCCAGATTGTTCAGCTTGGTGTCGGCGAGATAGCGGAGATCGCCGATCGGAGCTGCGCCATTGCGGGCGAGCACGTAGAGGCCGTAAGCGAGATCGCGGCCGCCATCTTTCTCCGGCTCGTTGCCGTTGACGACAGAGTTTCTGATGCGGTCGAGCGCGTTCTTGAACAGAACGTCAGGCACCACAAAGCCCTTTTCACGGGCGCGAGTCAGGAAGTCCGTGACGTAGGCATCGAGCCAGGCGTCATCGCCGCCGGCCGACCACAGGCCAAACGAGCCGTTGGAGCCCTGACGGGCCAAAAGCCGCTCGATGGCGTCGCGGATGCGCTGGTCGACCTCGGTATCCATGGCCAGATGCGCACCGGCCGCCAGGTCGTTGACATAGAGCAGCGGCATCGCGCGGCTCGTGATCTGCTCCGAGCAGCCATAGGGATAGCGGTCGAGCGCCTTGAGGATGGTCGCCGCATCGAGCGCGGTCGACAGGCTCGCCGAGACCGAGACGCTGCCGGTGCCCGGCACGAGGTCGGAGAACATGTCCGAGGTCAGCGTCAGGCTCTCGCCTTTCGCCAGGGTGCGGATCGAGCGCCGTGCCAGCACCTGCGTTGCCGCCTTGACGTCGAGCGCGTAGTGGCGCGCGAGCGTCAGGCCGTTCGGCCCCTTGATGTCGACATCGAGCGTCGCCTGTCCCGCCGCGGTCGCATCGATAGCAAGCGCGAACGAATTGCGCTGCTTGGCGGCGAGTCTGACAGTGGTGGCCGGATTGCCCGTCATCTTCACCGGACCGCCCGTCTTGACGTTGATGACGTAATCGCCGGCCTGGCCCTCGACATTGTCGATCTCGAGATTGACCGTGCCGTGGTCGCCATTGAGAAGGAAGCGCGGCAGGGTCGTGGTCAGCACCACGGGGTCGCGGATCACGACATCGGTGTTGGCGCGGCCGAGTTTTGTGGCGGTCCACGCCACCGCCATCACGCGCGCGGTGCCGGCGAACTCCGGAATGTCGAAGCTGACTTCCGCCGTGCCGTCGGCGCCGACGGTGACGATGCCCGAATAGAGCGCGAGCGGCTTTTGCGTGGGCGGCGAGCCCTGCAGCTCGGCAGCGCCTGCGTCGCCGCCGGATTTGATCTGGCCGCGCGTGCCGGACATGCCGTCGATCAGCTGCCCGTAGAGATCGCGGATTTCCGCCGAGAGCTGACGCTGGCCGAGATAATAATCGTCGGGTGCCGGCGGCTTGTAATTGGTGAGATTGAGAATGCCGACATCGACCGCGGCGATCACGATCTTGGCGTCTTCGCCGGGATTGAGCCCGTCGAGCCTGACCGGGATCTTGAGCGTCGAATTCGGCCGGATCAGATCCGGCGGCGCCAGCTTCACGGCAAGCGTGCGCGCCTGCTTGTCGATGCCGAACCATTTCAGGCCGATCGCGCGGCCCGGCATGCGCTGGGCGGCCGCATCGAGCGGACGGCGCAGCGTCGCCACCACATAGGCCCCGGTGCCCCAGTCCTTGCCAACCGGGAGTTTTACTTGCGCGGTGCCTTCCTTGACGTCGACGGTCTGCGTCGTCAGCAGGCGGTCGCCGACGACGTTGACGGTGAGCTTGCCGGCGGAGCGGACATTGACCGATACCGTCATGGTATCGCCGGAGGCGTATTGCGGCTTGTCGATCGAGGTCTCCAGCAAATCAGGCGTATCGGCGCTGCCGTCGGAATACCAGCCGACGTCAAACTGCACCGAGGTCACCGGACCGTCTGCGTCATTCGACTTCACATCGAGCCGGTAGCGGCCGGGCCGGGGCGCCAGCGAGATCCGCGTCGGCTTGTCGGCGGCGATCGTGACGTCACCGTCGGCGACGCGCGAGGTCGACTTGACCGGCTCGTACTCCCAATAATTGTTCTGGCGGTACCATTGATAGCGCGATTCCATCTTCAGGAGCTCGTAGCGCAGGCCGTCGCGGGGAAGCGTCTTGCCCTCGGGCGAGACGAACACGACGTCGAACTCGGCCTTGTCGCCTTCGGCGACGTTCTTGTCGCCGAACAGCGGCTTGATGCCGATCAGCGCGGTCGCGGGCGCGACCGGCAGAACGAGCTTGCGCTCGACGGCGCGGCCGCCGGTCTCGACCATGCGGACGAAGATCTGCGCCTCCTGCGGACGGGTCGAGGCCGGCTGCTTCTCCAGCGTCACCGGGAAGGTCGCAACGCCATTGGCGTCGGCCTCGGGCAGGTTCTCCAGCGGCGTGCGCTCGTTCGAGGTGGTCTGCTCGTCATCGACGCCGAACTGGTAGCCGGCATAGCCGGGCCGCCCGGAGGCAGGCGCAATCAGCATGTCGCCTTCGAGGCTGAGGCCGGAGGCCGGCGCGCCGTAGAGGAAATGACCGTCCGCCTTGAGCTCCACAGGAGCGTTGGCTTTGATCAGCTTGTCCTTGGCGGACAATTCGAATTCGATCCGATCGGGGACGTAATCCTCGACCATGAAGGTGGTCTCGCCGACCGACGAGCCCTTCGGATCGGTGAAGGCGCGCACCCGCCAGGTCCCGGTCGGAACGGCCGAGTTGAGCGGCACGGCGAGCGTGCGGCCGCCGGCGCCCTGGTCAGCCAGCACGGCGCGGCGGAATTCGACGCCATCAGGACGCTCGATCACGAGTGTCAGCGGCCCACCATTGACGGCATTGCCCTGCCCGTCGCGCAGCAGCGCGGTGAGATAGACGGTCTCGCTGGAGCGATAGACGCCGCGCTCGGCATAGACGAAGGCATCGGCCCCCGCGGGCACGACGCGGCCCGCGACACCACGGTCACTGAGGTCAAAGGCCGAGCTCTTCAGGCTCAGGAAAGCGTAGTCGGCCTTCTCGCCGGTCACCGTCAACATCGCGGGCGACAGGCCGCCCTCGCCGCGCGCCAGCCCCGTCTCGAACAGCACATGGCCGGCATCGTCGGTCTTGCGCGTCGCCAATATCTCATTGTTGCGGGCGACCAGCCGCACCTCGGCTTTGCCGACCGGATCGGTCGAGGCCAGTGAGTTCACGAAGACATGGATGCCGTCATTGCCGGAATAGGCTGACACGCCGAGGTCGGAAACGATGAACCATTGGGTTGCGAGCTGATAATCATCGTCGCTGCCCGGCCCCTTGGCCGCCGCCGTCATCACATAGACGCCGGGCTGCAGCTCGCCCAGCGCCTCGTCGACCGGGAATGCGGTGGTGACGTCCTGGTTCAGCGTCATCGCGGTCGCGAGCTCGCCCGACCAGACCTTGACGCCGCGCTCGTTGCCGAGATCGCTGAGCTGGTACTTCGACAAAGTCTTCTGGAAGTCGCTGTCGACCACCGTGTTGATCAGGTTGCGATCGCCGATCCGGAAAACATCGATGTTCACCGCGGGCGTGTTGACGCTGACCACGGGAATGCCGCGCTGCCCGGTCCGCGGCAGCACGTAGGCGCGGCTGGTGAAGCGCACGAACGGCTTGCGGTCGCGCACATAGATGTTGAACTCGGCCGATTTCGGCAGGCCTTCCTTCACCGTCGACGGCAGGCCGGCACGTAAGTTGATGTTGTAGCGCTCGCCATGCTTCAGCCCGTCGACGCAGAGCTGCTTGCCCTCCGCCGACAGCGCCGGCTTGTCCTGACCTGCGAGCGCCAGGAACGGCGCGAAATCGGTGCGCTTGGCGAGCTCTTCCGAGAACTGGAAGCAGGCGCGCGGGCTGGCCGAATCCGAGTCCACGGTATAGTCGAGCAGGCGGAAGCCGTGCTCGTCGCGCAGCTTCTCATATTGGCCGCGGACATCGGCGACCTCGCGCATGTCCAGCGACAACCGCAATGCGTCGAGCGAGGGGCGGAACAGATGCCGTTCGGCGAGCGACTTGCCGAGCACCGCGAGCGCATCGGCCTCCTCGCCCTGATTGCCGGCGCGCGTGTAAGCGATGTAGGCGGCCGTCGAGGCCCGTTCCCAGAGGAACGTCTGCTCGCTCGAGCTCCGTGGCGTGATCTGGAAGATCACCTTGGCGAGCCGCAGCCAGTTACCGGCGTCATCGGGCGTGGTCGCGGCGATCTGGCCAAGGACCGAGAGCCCGGTGCGGTAATCGTTGCGCTTGAAGGCGGCGTCGGCGTCCGTCTTCAGCGTCGCATTGGTCTTGGCGACCGGCCCTGCCTCGCTCTTGATCTGCGCCTCCAGCTTGATCGCAGAATCAGCGAGATCGTCGCGCTTGAACGCCTTGTCAGCGGCATGCGCCGCGCTCAGGCCAAACGCCAGCGTTGCGCAGAGGGTGACGGCGCGAACCAGACCGATCATGAATGGACTCCCGGAAATCGCGGACGAGCGCCGCGGCGGCGATAATGTGTGCGGAAAGGTGACGGACTCATGGCGATGGAACCAAAGGTGCAAAACGTCGCATTCGCCATGGCAAGGCACGCCCAGAGGAGACCGATCACGCTACCGCCGCGCACGCCGTCCTGAGGCGCAGGCAATATCGGACCCGTCGACCGGCGACCGTGTCCCGGAAGCTGGTCAGCGTTGCCGGCGACGTGATCCGTCGTCCAGTCCGCTGCCGCTCAACCCGGCACCCTGACACTTCACCGTTCCGGTTTGTCGCAGCACTGAGGAAAACGGTTCGGTTCAGGCTTGGCGAAAGACCAGATTTTTCATATTGCCATGATATATGAACAGCCGGGCCCCAACCCGGGCTGGCCGGAACGGTCCCGTAGCTCAACTGGATAGAGCATCAGATTTCTACTCTGAGGGTTGCAGGTTCGATTCCTGCCGGGATCGCCACCCTTTCAACTTCCAAATCAAAACCTTGGCAAAGTATCCGCTTCGTTCTTGCGCCCCATCCGTGTTGCGCAAGTCGCTTGGCGCCGACAGCAAATTCAACGCGTTGCGCGGCACTACAAATCGCTCCAGGCAACACGGCAGCAACACGCTCATTCGCTTTCCGTTCACGAACGCCGCGACACTACTGCCAGCGATGATCGCCTCAGGCGCCGTCGCGATCCTTAGGACCAACGACTGGCAGTAGCTCGCGCTCGTTCAGTGCCACAAGGAATTGACTATTTGACTCTCGACAGTACCGAGTTTCGATCGCGGGATGAGTGTCCGCCTTCTCAAACACGAAGCCGTGCCCGGCACAGGAAGCTTCGAGGTCCGCTTCGCGGATGGTCGCCGAAGTCGATACTTTTATTTCGACGACCTACCATCGCGACGGCTCCGTCCAGGACAAGTCCCGCGCGAGCAAGCGATCGATTGGGCGAGAATGTTCGCACGAATTATGCGTGGCTTGATCGAAGGCTGGGACTGGAGGAAAGAGGCCGCCAACTGAGGCGGCCCAACGTCCGGGTGTTCCGCTTGTAAGTACACGTCCGAAGAACAAAAGCAGGCCTATTATATTCAAAGTCCGTTCTCGACCGGAGAACAAAGAGACAAGGGGCGGCCAACGCGAGCAGCATAGCTTGAGGCTGGCTCAATCATCCCAGGTTCGGTCGCCGCATTCGCATTCGAACGTGCGCACGGTCGTACCGCGGTCTGGGAAATGCACCACCCTCAACAAGCGAAGCGTTCTTCCGCAAAATCTACATTTCCTGTCGGGTCGGCTATCGGTTTCGCCGATCTTTTCCGCCTTAAACAGTTCCATCTGGCTTTAGCCAAGGTATTGATGCCTTAGAATTGGGCACAGATTCCGCGCGCTGTCAGTTCAAAAATTAACGTATGTTACCTCTCAAACGCCCTCCCTACCTGGGTGTTCCGCTTATAAATACACGTTCAAAGACAAAGCAGGATCAGCACAACCTTTCTCGCCCGGAGAACTATGGGCCCGCCAGCGCGAACCGGTGGCGCCCTCTATATTCTACGTCAGCGACCATGCAGGGTTGCGGTTGTTGAACCACCGTCGGCGATCGAGTGATCTCGGTCTTCCGAGCCATCGTTGCCATCGTCAGCACTGCAACGCGCGCGATGAATGCCGTACTTGTCCGGATGTTCGACCAGGTGGTCGCGACCAAACGGGCCCTACGGCCCGATGCGATCAGTCCCTGCGCTCGATTCGTCGTTGCGACGATCGCGCGCAAGCTGATGCCACGCCAGCGCCAGTTCGATGAGGCGTTGCCGGTCGGGGCCTTCCGACTCGGCGGCACGCTTCATAGCTGCCTCGGCTTCATGCTGTGGATCGTACTCGGTACACATGAGTGCCGACTCTAACCGCTCGATCCGGACAAGTGCGTGGCAATTTCGTCCGTATGATTGCGGATAACGGGGCGTGTTGCTGATGATTTCGGCACGCTCTAATTGTGACCTCCATAGAATTGCACTGGCGGTTTCAAACCGCCGGGAAGCGCCCGCCGCGCACGATGGTGCTGATCATACACAAAGCGGTGAGGCCCGTTCATATGCGCCGATCTGTGAATTGCATCACAGCCGAGGCTCGGCGCGTCCGCTAAAGAGCAACATGGTACTCCGCAGAACGCGACAGAGGATCGATGGCTATCCCCCTCACGAGACGAGAAGCCGAAGCGCAAGCGCCCGCGTCGATGCGCAAAGCCGACCTGCAAGGCTTCGCCTTTCTCGCAACCATAGCCATCGTGATGACCGCCTGGATCGGTGCCCTGGTCTGGGCTGCGATGGCGTTCCTGAGCTGGCTTGTCTCGTAGCGCGAATGGCGCGCTAAAACAGGAGGTGCACGATCTGCACCCCCTTGATACCCCCGCAAACGATCATGGCCCATAGCGCCAAGCTGATCTGGATCGCGTCCAGCATGATCCCGTCCCCTGCGACTCACTTTTGATTTTTTCTTTGATCAATTGCGTGACGCCACAATGAGCGCCAGTGGAAATTAAGGGCAGTTGTTGTGCGTCGCCACAGAGATTGATTTGCAAAAAGGCCTTCTGTCATTTCCGCAAACAACAGCCTTCTGTCATTTGCGCAACAAATGAGGCGGGCTTGAGCCCGCCTCATTCAATTCAGATCTCGCTCAGGCGCTCAGTAACAGGCGCGCGGATCGACCTGCACATACTGGCCGCTAGGATAGCGGTAATAACAAACCCCTTCGGCGACATAGTAGCCCGGACGTGAAGCGGCCGTTGCTCCCGCGATGGCACCGGTTGCACCGCCGATGACCGCGCCCGCAGCCGCACCCGAGGCGTTGCCCGAAAGCAGGCCGCCGAGCACACCGCCGACAATGGCGCCGCCCAGCGCGCTCGCGCCGGGATCGGGCGCCGGCGGCGGCGGAGGTGGTTCGTAAGCCACGGGCGGACCCGGCGGCGGCGCGTAGGCCACCGGCACGTCGTCCACATATTCCTCGGAGATATAAGCGGGTGGGCCGTCCATCCGCTGCGGATAATAGTACCAGACGCCGCCAACGTCCCACCACCAGCCGGGACGGCCATTATGGACCTCATGACGCCAGCGGCCGCCCTCCCAGGCAAGATTGCCACGGTAGGTATGTCCACCCCAGTCGCGCGCGGGCGCCGGACCGCGCGCCATGGTACGGCCGGGCCTCGGGGACGGACCATCGGCATGGTGCGGACCGGCTCCGGGCGCGTGGGCCTGACCGCCAGGTTGGGAGCCGGATCGCCCTGCCTGCGGTGGTGGACCTTTGCGGGTGTTCTGGTCGGCCGGTGGCGGAGTAGCTGCGCCCTGCCCTGGCGGTTGACCTGCGCCCTTGGGGGGACCCGCGTCCTGCGCCTGGGCGGACAATGCCAGCAACGACATCGCCGAAACCACGGGAATGATGATCTTCATACGGCTGGACGCACTCATTCGTGCCTACCCCTTAACTTTCAGAAATTGCCGTGGCCCATGCGCGATAGACGATTCGGATCGCCTTTGGCTGATGCCGCCTGATAACTGACCTGCCAGATTGACCCGCCAGGCCGGTAATGTCCCGTTACATCTGTTTAAGATCGCGGCGAATTTTCGCCGGGACGCCCGGTGAACCCGGCACTAGCGCGCCGGCTCGATCACATCGCAATTGCGTCGCCCCGACATCAGGCAATCCTGCATCTTGCTGGCGGCGGTGAGGTCCCGAGCGAGCCACAGGCCAACTGCGAGAAGGGCGGCAGCAATGATGAGCCCCGCGACCGCGCCGCGACGGCTGTCGCCGGATTGGGATTTGGGGGATTGGGGTTTGGGCGAAGCTTTGGGCTTCTCTACGGGTTCGGGCATCAAGTCAGGCTCGGACAGGGCGACCTTGGCGCTCGCTGAGGCCGTTTATCACCTCCGCGACGTCACGTCACATCCTCGCGCAGCCGTCGCCGCTCGACCCTTGGCCGCTCAACTTTGACCGTTCAACCCTTGGTCTGCCGCACCGCTTCCTTGCGCAAGGTCTCGACCGCCGGGATCGCCTGCTGGGCGCGCGGCGCGCAGCTCGTCAGGATGAACGCGGTTTGAGTACACTCCCAAGCGGCTCCAAGAACCGCACTCTCGATCGGCTGCGGACGGGCAGCCACCAGGACCGCGCCTACGACCGCCACTGCTGCGACCACGATCGAAAGGGCTTTCGGGCTCAGCCGGAAAAAGATCATGCCCGTGCTCCGTCTCGTATGGCGGACGCTAGGCGCCGCCGCTGGGTGCCCTTATGAGGGACATCACAATTCGGCAGTTTTTCCGGGCTACGAAGGGTCGGCTGGTTCAGCGATTTCGTGGACCTGATCGGCTGCGAATATGGGTGGCTTCGCGACGCGTGGCGATGTACACGCTTCTGCGTCGCGTGGCGCCTGCTTGTGCCCAGCCGACGTACCAACAGGCAGTGATTTAGGATCGAAAGCGAGGAAGACAAGGCTCGTCGAATGAGTGGATTTAGGGAACCCGGCTTCGCAGACCGGCAAAAGGCGGCGCTGGAAGCCCGCAAAAATCTTTTGAACAAATTCAAGTCGCAGCCCGGACCTGACGATCCCGCTGTGGTGGCGAAGCGCGCCGAGCGCGAGGCGCTCGCGGCCAAGCGCGCCGAAGCGAAGGCTGCGCGCGAGGCCGAAAAAGCCGAGCAGAAGCGCCGCGAGGAAGAAGCCAAGGCCGCTGAAGCCGCGCGCCTTGCGCGTGAGGCCGAGGAAGCGGCTGCCAAGGCGGCAGCGCTCGAGGCCGAGCAGAAGGCCAAGCGCGACGCGCGTTACGCCGCCCGCAAGGCCAAGCGGAAGTAAGCTTCAACAAAATTTGACCTGAAATTTGACCTCAAAATTTGACATCAAAATTTGACCTGGGGCCCACCGGCTCCAGGTCAAATCGCGCCGCACCAGCCGCGAACGCGAAACGCGACGACGGGCCGTGGATGGACGAGGCAGATGCTGGGCATGCCGGGCTCGCCCCGCTGGAGGCGGCCGGCATGACGGCGGAAGATCAGTTCTTCTTCATCATCCCGTCGTCTTTTTTCATGCCATCCTTCGCCATCGTATCCTTCTTCATGCCGTCGTCCTTGGACATGTGATCCTTCTTCATGCTGTCCTTGGACATCGTGTCCTTCTTCATCATGCCGTCGTCCTTGCCCATCTTGTCCTGGGCAAAAGCGGCCGGCGACAGCGCCAGACCAAGCGAGAGAGCGGCAGCCGAGACGCCGAGCAGGATACGGGTGCGAATGGTCATGAGAGACAATCCCTTCGAGATGGTGTTGTGAAAGCGACAGGTGCCGCTACTCAATCTCGACGGATCGACACGCGCGCTTGTTACGCGACGTTGCGAAGTTTTTTTCGTCAGCCGCCGCGCGGTTGGGCGATCGTTTCCCTGACCAAAAGCGTTATTGGCCGAAACACGAGGGCTCGGCGAGTGCAGCGCAGCAAGGCGAACACTTGCCGCGGCCTTCCATCTCGAACTATCAGGTGAGAGAACTCAGGGTCTAGACCGGCTAGAATGGGGCTCCGTGCCGGTCTCACGACCCGCCAGATCACTCAGATGAGAAGCGTTCAAAGAACCGTCGAAGGGGATACTTCATGTTCACGCGTCGTCACCTGCTCGCGACAGCAGTCGCAGCCCCCGCCATTCTCCGCTTCGGCATCGGCACCGCGCATGCCGCGACCACGCTGAAGATCTCGCACCAATTCCCCGGCGGCACTATCGACAAGGGCGATTTCCGCGACCGGCTCTGCCGCATGTTCGCAGCCGAAGTCAGCAAGCGCAGCAATGGCGACATCGCCGCCGAGATCTATCCGAACTCGTCGCTGATCAAGACCAACGCGCAGTTCTCAGCGATGCGCAAGGGTGCGCTCGACATCTCGCTGTATCCGATGCCCTATGCCGGTGGCGAATTGCCGGAGACCAATATCGGGCTGATGCCCGGCCTCGTCACCACCTATGACCAGGGCATGCGCTGGAAGAAGGAGCCGGTCGGCAAGGCGCTCTCCGACTTCCTCGCCGACAAGGGCATCATCCTGCTCACCTGGGTCTGGCAGGCCGGCGGCGTCGCCAGCCGTTCCAAGCCGATCGTGGCGCCGGAAGATGCCAAGGGCATGAAGGTGCGCGGCGGCTCGCGCGAGATGGACATGGTGCTGCAGACCGCAGGCGCCTCGGTGCTGTCGGTACCGTCAAACGAAATCTACGCGGCGATGCAGACCGGCGCGTGCGATGCCGGCATCACCTCCTCCACCAGCCTGATCTCGTTCCGCCTCGAAGAGGTCGCGAAGTCGCTGACCTCGGGCGCCGGCGCGTCCTACTGGTTCATGCTCGAGCCATTGATGATGTCGAAGGCGATCTTCGACAAGCTGCCGAAGAACCAGCAGGACATCCTGGTCGCTGTGGGTCAAGAGCTCGAAGCCTTCGGCCGCAAGGGCGCGCAGGATGACGACGTCGAGGTCGCCAAGGTCTACGAGAAGGCCGGCGCCAAGGTGAGCGCGCTCGATGCCGCCACCGTCGGCAAGTGGCGCGACATCGCCCGCGACACTGCGTGGAAGGATTACGGTGCCAAGACGGCGACCGCCGCCAACCTGCTCAAGCTTGCCTCCGACGTCGCTGCATGAGCCGCGGTCCTCAGCCGGATCGTGACGATCAGGCCAATGCTGCCGCAAGGACCGGCCTTGCGGCAGCGCTCGATCGCGGCCTCGCCATCCTCAACCGCATCATCATCGTGTTCGCGGCGCTGGCGCTGGTCGCGGCGTGCGCCATCCTGAGCTACAGCGTGCTCAGCCGCGCGTTGTTCAAGGCCGCAAATTACTGGCAGGACGAGGCCGCCGTGTTTCTGCTGGTCGGCGCCACCTTCATGACCGCCGCCTATGTGCAGCAGAATCGCGGCCATATCGGCATCGAGGCCTTCGTCGGCCTGCTGTCGCCGCTGGCGAACAGGGTCCGGCTCTGGATCGTCGATGCCGCAACGTTCCTGTTCTGCGCCTTCTTCACCTGGAAGTCGTGGACGCTGACGCATGAGGCCTATGTCGACGGCCAGGTCTCGAACTCGATGTGGTCGCCGCCGCTCGCCATTCCCTATTCCCTGATGGCGCTTGGCATGAGCCTGCTCTGCCTCCAGATCCTCGTGCAGCTGGCGCTGCCCTTCGCAGGAGCCAAGCGGCCATGAGCATTTTCGGCATCGGTATCGCTTACGGTGTCGCGACGCTGATCGTGATGTTCTCGGGCATGCCGATTGCGTTCGCGCTCGGCGCCGTCGCGGTCGTGTTCATGGGCATCTACATGCCCTCGGCCTCGCTCGATACGGTGACGCAGAACGTCTACGAGGAAATGGCCTCGATCACGCTGCTGTCGATCCCGCTGTTCATCCTGAAGGGCGCGGCGATCGGCAAATCGCGCGCCGGCCAGGATCTCTATTCCGCGCTCCACGCCTGGCTGCATCGCGTGCCCGGCGGCCTCGGCGTCGCCAACGTGTTTGCCTGCGCGCTTTTTGCGGCAATGGCGGGCTCGAGCCCCGCGACCTGCTCGGCCATCGGTTCGGCCGGCATCCCCGAGATGCGCAAGCGCGGCTATTCCGGCGGCTTCGCGGCCGGCATCATCGCCGCCGGCGGCACGCTCGGCATTCTTTTGCCGCCCTCGATCACCATGATCCTGTTTGCGGTCGCCGCCGAGAAGTCGCTGGGGCGCCTGTTCCTCGCCGGCATCGGGCCCGGCCTGCTGCTGGTCTCGCTGTTCGGATTCTATGCGGTGTACCGCTTCCGCCGGGAATATGCTGCGGCCGAAGCGATCTACAAGAACGGCGGGCCGGAGACGGCAATCCTCGCCCGCGACGAGTACACGCTGGCCGAACGCTTCAGCGTGCTGCCACGCGTGATCCCGTTCGTCCTCTTGCTCACCGGTGTCATGGCCGCGCTCTATGGCGGCTTTGCCACGCCGTCGGAGACCGCCGGCCTCGGCGGACTTCTGGCGCTGGGGCTGATCGCGGCGATCTACGGCGTGTGGCGGCCGGAAGATCTCGGCCCCATCATGAAGTCGACGATCCGCGAATCGACCATGCTGATGATGATCATCGGCATGTCGCTGCTCTATTCCTACGTGATGAGCTATCTGCACATCTCGCAATCGGCCGCCGAATCCGTCGTGGCGATGCACCTGCCGCGCTGGGGCCTGCTGCTCGCAATCCTGGTCATGGTCGTCGTGCTCGGCTTCTTCCTGCCGCCGGTCTCGATCATCCTGATGACCGCGCCGATCATCCTGCCGCCGTTACGCGCTGCCAATTTCGACATCATCTGGTTCGGCGTGGTCATGACCATCGTGATGGAGATGGGGCTGATCCATCCACCCGTCGGGCTCAACATCTTCGTCATCCGCAACGTCGCGCCTGACATCCCGCTGAGCGAGGTCATCTGGGGCACGCTGCCCTTCGTGCTCCTGATGATGGGCGCAGTGCTGCTGCTGTGTCTGGTGCCGGAGATCTCGACCTGGTTGCCGGATCTGGTGATGGGACCGGACGGAAGCAGGTAGCGGCAAACACAGGTGCGGTAGTCCGAAGGGTGGGCAAAGGCGCATAGCGCCGTGCCCACCACGTCTCAATGATCGGGTAGATTGCGTGGGCACGCTTCGCTTTGCCCACCCTACGGCACTGAGCCTCAGGGCGTCGCCCGCTTCTTCTTCGCATTCAGCGCCGATGCCACGCGGCTCACCGGCGGTTTGCCCAGCACCGCGCTCATCTCATTCGTCGCCGCCAGCAGCTTCTCCATATCGACGCCGGTCCTCACGCCCATGCCCTCGAGCATGTAGACCACATCCTCCGTCGCCACATTCCCCGTTGCCCCCGGCGCGTAGGGACAGCCACCGAGCCCGCCGGCGGCGGCATCGATCACGCGGACGCCCTCCTCCATCCCAGCATAGAGATTGGCCAGCGCCTGGCCATAGGTGTCGTGAAATGCATCGCGAGCTTTGCGGCCGGAACGTTCGCCGCGACCGCGCGCAGCATCTCCTTGGCCTTGGTGGGCGTGCCGACACCGATGGTGTCGCCGAGCGAGATCTCGTAGCAGCCGAGATCCCACAGCGTGCTGGCGAGATCGGCGACCGCCTTCGGCTTGATCTCGCCGTCGAACGGACATCCGAGCACGCAAGAGATATAGCCGCGCACGGGCACGCCATCGGCCTTGGCGCGCGTCAGCACGGGCTTGAAGCGCTCGATGGACTCCGCAATCGTGCAGTTGATGTTGGCGCGCGAAAAGCCTTCCGAGGCTGCCGCGAACACGGAGACGACTTTCGCGCCGGCAGCCCGCGCAGCGTCGTAGCCCTTTTCGTTCGGCACCAGCACGTGGAATTCGGCACCCTTGATGTGGCTGACGCCGCGCAGCACGGCATCGGAGCTCGCCATCTGCGGGATCGCCTTGGGCGAGACGAAGGCGCCGACCTCGACCGTATCGAGCCCGGCCGCAACCAGCGCCTCGATGAAGGCGATCCGGGCCTCGACGCTGACAGGCGCCTTCTCGTTCTGGAGGCCGTCGCGCGGCCCCATCTCGATGATGCGGACGGGGTCACTCATGTCACTCTCCGGAGGCCTCGACCACGGCGAGCTCGATGCCTTCCTGCACGATGTCGCCGACTTTGCATTTGATGGACTTCAGCACGCCGGCATAGGGTGCCCGCAGCGTCTGCTCCATCTTCATCACTTCCAGCGTCAGGATGGGCGCGCCCTTCTCGAGCTTTGCGCCTTCCTCGGCCAGAACGGCGACGACCGTGCCCGGCAGAGGCGCTGCGATCTTGTCTTCTCCGACATGTTCCTCGCTCTCGCCGCCGAACGGATCGACCCAGTGCAGGTCGAAGCGGCCGTTGCGTGTGCGCAGGTAAAGCTCGTGGCCATCGATCACGGCGGCAACGGATGATTTGACGCCATCCAGCGTCAGATCGAAGCCGCCATCCTTCGGCGCAACCGCGAACGCCAGCTCGCGCTCGCCGATCACCAGCGTCGATGGCCCGCTGCCATAATTCAGCGCGATTTTCTGCTCGGGGCCATGACCAACACCATGGCCGACGCGGAAGGCAAAATTGCGCTGGCGGCGGCCGACCGGCTGCCAGCCGAAGGTCTGCCATGGCGAACGCGGCTCGCCTTGCGCCGCCTGCCGCTCGTCATTGACGATGGCGGCAACCGCGGCACAGAGCTCGAGCTCGCCCGGTGCCGGCGCCGCCGATGTCAGGACCGCCAGCTCACGCTCGATGAATCCGGTGTCGATCGCATTGGCCCGCACCTTCGGATGCGTGATCAGCGCCGACAGGAACGGGATGTTGGTGACGATGCCACGGACGTCGGAGTCTTCCAGCCCGCGGTTGAGCCGATCGATCGCCACATCGCGCGTGGGCGCCCAGGCGATCATCTTTGCCAGCATGGCGTCGTAGTACGGCGAGACGCTGTCGCCCTCACGATAGCCGGCGTCGATGCGCAGGCCGCCCGTCTCGGCAGGCAGCCGCCAGGTCGAGATCCTCCCGACCGAGGGCATGAAATTCTTGGTGGGATTTTCGGCATAGGCACGGGCCTCGATGGCGTGGCCGTTGAGCTTGATCTCGTCTTGCTTCAGCGGCAGCGCCTCGCCGAACGCGACGCGCAGCTGCCATTCGACGAGGTCGACGCCGGTAATCAACTCGGTCACGGGATGCTCGACCTGAAGACGCGTGTTCATCTCGATGAAGAAGACGTCCTTGCCGTCGGAGACGAACTCGATGGTGCCGGCGCCGACATAGTTCACCGCGCCCGCCGCCTTGCGCGCGGCGGCGCAGACCGTTTCGCGCTGGGCTGCATTGAGCGTCGGCGACGGCGCCTCCTCGATCACCTTCTGGTGGCGGCGCTGCAAGGTGCATTCGCGCTCGAACAGCGACAGCAGATTGCCGTGGCTGTCGCCGATGATCTGCACCTCGATATGCCGGGGATTGTCGACGTACCTTTCGATCAGCATGCGGTCATCGCCGAACGCGGCCTTGGCCTCGCGCTTGGCGCTGACGATCGCCGGCCCGAGTTCGGCCGCCGAGCGCACGATGCGCATGCCGCGGCCGCCGCCGCCGGCCGATGCCTTCACCAGGATCGGGAAACCGACCTTTTCGGCCGCCATCGCCAGCGTCGCATCGTCCTGCGCCTCGCCGTGATAGCCTGATACCAGCGGCACGCCGGCCTTCTCCATCAAGGCTTTCGAGCCTGACTTCGAGCCCATTGCATTCATCATCTCGGCGGTCGGGCCGACGAAAACGAGGCCGGCGTCGTAGCAGGCCTGCGCGAATTCGGCATTTTCAGACAGGAAGCCGTAGCCGGGATGCACGGCCTCGGCGCCGGTCTTGCGCGCGGCCTCGATCAGCCGCTCGATGTCGAGATAGCTGTCGCGAGCCCGCGCGGGTCCGAGCAGCACGGCCTCATCCGCGAGCGCCACATGCATCGCGTCGCGGTCGGCCTCGGAATAGACGGCGACGGTGCGCAGCCCCATGGCACGCGCCGTGCGGATGACGCGGCAGGCGATCTCGCCGCGGTTGGCGATCAGGAGCGTGCGAAAACGGCGGTAGAGTCTTGTGCGGTCCATCGCATCACATCCTGAACAGGCCGAACTTGGTCGGCTCGATCGGCGCATTCGACGCCGCCGACAGGCCGAGGCCGAGCACGAGGCGCGTGTCGGCAGGGTCGATCACGCCATCGTCCCACAGGCGCGCGGTGGCATAATAGGGATGGCCCTGACTCTCATATTGGTCGCGGATCGGCTTGCGGAACTTGTCCTCCTCCTCCTTCGACCAGCTGTCGCCCTTGGCCTCAATGTTATCGCGGCGGACCTGGCTCAGCACCATCGAGGCCTGCTCGCCGCCCATCACCGAGATGCGCGCGTTCGGCCACATCCAGAGGAAGCGCGGCGAATAGGCGCGGCCGCACATGCCGTAATTGCCGGCGCCGTAGGAGCCGCCGATCACCACGGTGAATTTTGGCACGGACGCCGTTGCGACCGCCGTCACGAGCTTGGCGCCGTCGCGCGCGATGCCGCCCGCCTCGTATTTCTTGCCGACCATGAAGCCGGTGATGTTCTGCAGGAACACCAGGGGAATACCGCGCTGGCAGCACAGCTCGATGAAATGCGCGCCCTTCAGCGAACTCTCGCTGAAAAGAATGCCGTTATTGGCGATAATGCCGACCGGAAAGCCCCAGATATGGGCGAAGCCGCACACCAGCGTCGTGCCGTAGAGCTTCTTGAATTCGTCGAACTCGGACCCGTCAACCACGCGCGCGATGATGTCGCGCACGTCGAACGGTTTTCTGCCATCGACAGGCACCACGCCGTAAATCTCCTCAGCCGCATAAAGCGGATCACGCGGCTGATGCATGTTGAGGTTAGGCCGCGCCGGTGGCTTCAAGGTGCCGACGATGCGGCGCGCGATGCCGATCGCATGGGCATCGTTCTGGGCGTAGTGATCGGTGACGCCGGATTGCCGCGAATGCACGTCAGCGCCGCCGAGTTCTTCGGCGCTGACGACCTCGCCGGTCGCAGCCTTCACCAGCGGCGGGCCGCCGAGGAAGATGGTGCCTTGATTGCGCACGATGATGCTCTCGTCCGACATCGCCGGCACATAGGCGCCGCCGGCTGTGCAGGAGCCCATCACGATGGCGATCTGCGGGATGCCGGCTGAAGACATCTGCGCCTGGTTGTAGAAGATGCGGCCAAAGTGCCGCTCGTCCGGGAAGATCTCGTCCTGCAGCGGCAGGAAGGCGCCGCCCGAATCGACCATGTAGACGCAGGGCAGATTGTTGTGCCGCGCAATGTCCTGCGCGCGCAGATGCTTCTTCACGGTCATGGGATAATAGGTGCCGCCCTTGATGGTGGCGTCGTTGGCGACGATGACGCATTCGCGGCCCGAGATGCGCCCGACGCCGGTGACGATGCTCGCCGAATGCACGTCGCCGCCATAGAGGCCATGGGCCGCCAGCGGCGACAGCTCCAGGAACGAGGTGCCGGGATCGACCAGCAGATCGACGCGCTCGCGCGCCAGCATCTTGCCGCGCGAGGTATGGCGGTTGCGTGAGGCCTCGCCGCCGCCGCCGGCGACCTCGGCGAGCTTTTCACGCAAGTCCGCCACGAGCGCGCGCATGGCGTCCGCATTGCGGGCAAAATCGGATGACGATGGGTCGATGCTGGAATGGAGCGGCATGTGGTCCCGCGTTTCTGATGACGTGGTTGAGGGTTTAAGCGGTTTCCGACATCAGCTCGCGGCCGATCAGCATGCGGCGCACTTCGGACGTGCCCGCGCCGATCTCGTAGAGCTTGGCGTCGCGCCAGAGCCGGCCGACCGGAAACTCGGACGTATAGCCGACGCCGCCGAGCGCCTGGATCGCCTCGCCCGCCATCCACGTCGCCTTCTCCGCGGAATACAGGATCGCGGCCGCCGCGTCCTTGCGCAGCGTGCGCGCGTGGTCGGCGCGATCGCAGGCCTTTCCCACAGCGTAGACGTAAGCGCGCGTGGCCTGCCAGGTCGCATACATGTCGGCGAGCTTGCCCTGCATCAGCTGGAAGTCGCCGATCGGCTGTCCGAACTGCTTTCGCTCGTGCATGTAAGGCACCACCGCGTCCATGCAGGCCGCCATGATGCCGAGCGGGCCGCCCGACAGTACCGCGCGCTCATAGTCGAGGCCGGACATCAGCACCTTGACGCCCTCGCCGACCTTGCCGAGCACGTTCTCCTCCGGCACCTCGCATTCGTCGAAGAACAGCGGATAGGTGTTGGAGCCGCGCATGCCGAGCTTGTCGAGGTGCTGGCCATGGGTGAAGCCCTTGAAACCCTTCTCGATCAGGAATGCGGTCATGCCGCGCGGGCCGGCCTCCGGATCGGTCTTGGCGTAGACCACCAGCACGTCGGCATCGCCGCCATTGGTGATCCACATCTTCGAGCCGTTCAGCACATAGCGATCGCCGCGCTTGTCGGCGCGCAGCTTCATCGAGACGACGTCGGAGCCGGCGCCGGGCTCGGACATCGCGAGCGCCCCGACATAGTCGCCTGAGATCAGCTTCGGCAGATAGCGCTGGCGCTGCGCGTCATTGCCGTTGCGGCGGATCTGGTTGACACAGAGGTTGGAGTGGGCGCCGTAGGACAGGCCTACGGCCGCGGAGCCGCGCGAAATCTCCTCCATGGCGACGATATGGGCGAGATAGCCCATGTTGGACCCGCCATACTGCTCCGGCGCGGTCATGCCGAGCACGCCGAGGTCGCCAAGGCGCTTCCACAGGTCGGCAGGGAACAGATTGGCCTTCTCGATCTCGGCAGCGCGCGGGGCGATCTCCGCCTCGACGAAGGCGCGCAGCGTATCGCGCAGCATGCTGATGTCGTCGCCCAGATCGAAGTCGATGCTCGGGATGTTCAAGGCGATTCCTCCAAGGATCCTGCAAGTTTCTTGTCGGGTCCGAACCTACCCCTGCCCGGGCGCTCCGGCGGTCGAAAAGGTTGCATTTTCCGCCAAGTTTGGCGAGGATTTTCCGATGCCCTTCCAGGCTGTAACCGCGACGCCCCGCCGCGCCATGACCCCCGCCGCCTTCGTCCGCGGCGTGGCCGCGGCCTATGCCCGCTATGGGCGGGATCCGACCGAGGCGCTCGCCAAGGGACAGGTCCAGCCTGACCTGGTCGGGTCGGCCGACGGGCGGATCACGGCCGTCCAGTTCGAGGCGCTGGCCGGCCACGCCATGCGCGAGCTCGACGACGAGGCGCTCGGCTGGTTCTCGCGCCGCCTGCCCTGGGGCAGCTACGGCATGCTGTGCCGTGCCTCCATCACCGCGCCCAATCTCGAGGTCGCGCTGAAGCGCTGGTGCCGGCATCATCGCCTGCTGACCGAGGACGTGCTGTTCGAGCTCGAGGTCAGCGGCGAGACCGCGACCATCTCGCTTCGCGAGCAGCGCGATCTCGCCGACTGCCGCGAATTCTGCCTCGTCACCCTGCTCCGCTACGTGCTCGGCTTCTCCTGCTGGGCGGTGGATTCCGCAATCGCACTGCGTGCGGCGGAATTCCCTTATGCGGAGCCCGCCCACGTCTCGGTCTATCCCACCATCTTCTGCAAGCACATCCGCTTCGATGCGGAGGCCGCCCGCATCATCTTCGACAAGCACTATCTCTCACTGCCCCTGACCCGCAGCCCCGCCGATCTCGACAGCATGCTCAAGGGAGCGTTGCGCCTGACCGTGCTGCCCTATCGCCGCGACCGCTTGCTGGTCGAGCGCGTCCGCCGCGTGCTGCGCGAGGCGCGCGGACGCATTCTCGGCGCGGAGGACGTCGCGAGCGAGCTCGCGCTCTCCACCCGCACCATGCATCGGCGGCTGCGCGAAGAAGCCACCTCGCTGCGCGACCTCAAGGAAGAAGCCAAGCTCGAGCTCGCCAAGCAGGAACTGATGCGCGGCCGCAACCCGATCAAGCGGATCGCCGAGATCGCCGGCTTCCGCAACGAAAAGAGCTTTTCGCGGGCTTTCCGCTCCTGGACCGGCGCCAGCCCGCGCGAGTTTCGCGACCGCTATCGCTGAAGCGCGCAGTCGCGTCGTCTCCCATCGCCCTAGCCTGCCGGCGCGACCGCGATTTCCTTTACGGGCAGCGGCACGTCCTTTGCCACACCCAGCACTGGAAAGCTGCGCACGTTCTTCACGTTGGGCATGGCGGCGAAATGCAACAGCTGCTGGCGCATGCTCTCGACGCTCGGCGCCACGCATTTGAGCAGATAGTCGGTGTCGCCCGAAATGCGCCAGCACTGCTGGATGCGCGGGATCGCTGCTATCGAGCCCTCGAAGGCCTCCAGCACCGGCTGAGCCTGGCTGCCGAGCTGGATCGAGACGAACGACACCACTTCATAGCCGAGCAGTCGCTCGTCGATGACGGCGCGCACGGCGCGGATCACGCCGCGGCTGAACAGTGATTTGAGCCGCCGCAGGCAGTTCGGCGCCGATACGCCGATGCGCAGCGCCAGCTCGTTGTTGCGGACGCGCCCGTCCTGCTGCAATTCGGAGAGTATCTTCAGATCGACGCTGTCGAGCTGGACACGCCCGGCCATCCCTTAACCCCGTCATGGTCCCGTCATGCGAGTTAGCGAAGCACGGGGCGGAAGGGGTGCCAAGGGGTGCCAAGGGCTGTCCGTTCGGACCGCCGAAAGGAAGCCCCTCAGTGCGTCCAGGGCTCGCCGCGCCGGAAGGAGAAATTGTCGGCATAGGCGACCTGGCGATGCAGGGATTCCTTGGGCTCGATCACCTGGTAGGCGATGCCCTTGCGCTCGCAATAGGCGACCGCCTCGTCCTTGGTGTGGAAGCGCAGCGTGATCTGCTGCTTCATGTCGCCCGATGAGGTCCAGCCCATCAGCGGCTCCACCGCGCGCGGCTGCTCCGGCTCGTAATCGAGTTGCCATTCCTTGGTCTTGGACCGGCCGGATTGCATCGCGTTCTTGGCGGGCTTGAAAATGCGTGCGGTCATTGGCGGTCCGGCCTCTTCGTCTTTCGTTCGATTTTCGTGCGTCACGGTAGCGATTGGTGCAAACCGCGGGCATAGTATAGAGACACCTTCGGGAACTGATCGGTGATTCCGGCCCTCCCGGGTCTCTCACCGACGGGTATAGTCATTATGCTGCACTGTGACAATTGCGTACCCGCCCTCCGCCCGGGAATCCCGCCCGGCGGCCCCACCTCGCCGCCTTCAGGGTATCTGCCCCCTTCGAGAGCTTTCGTCGCATGGCCTTCCTGAACATCAATGCCACGCTCCCAGACAAGGGCCGTGACCTCAGGCTCGACCTGTTTCGCGGCATCGCCAACTGGGCGATCTTCCTCGACCATATCCCCGACAACGTCGTGAACTGGATCACGACGCGCAACTACGGCTTCTCCGACGCCGCCGACCTGTTCGTCTTCATCTCCGGCTATACGGCCTCGTTCGTCTATGCGCGGATGATGCTGGAGCGCGGCTTCATCGTCGGCGCCACCCGCCTGACCAAGCGGGTCTGGCAGCTTTATGTCGCCCACATCATCCTGTTCGTGATCTACATCGCCTCGATCAGCTATCTGGCGCTGCGCTTTGGCGATTCAGAGATGATCAACGAGTTCAACGTCGCCGGCCTGGTCGACAACGCCACCGAGACCTTGCGCCAGGGCCTTTTCCTGCGCTTCAAGCCGCTCAATCTCGACGTGCTGCCGCTGTACATCGTGCTGATGGGCCTGTTTCCGCCGGTGCTGTGGTTCATGCTGCGCAAGCCCGATCTGACGATGGTGGCGTCCATCGTACTGTGGCTCTCGGCACGGCACTTCGGCTGGAATTTGACCGCCTATCCGGCCGGCCAGTGGTACTTCAACCCCTATTGCTGGCAGGTGCTGTTCGTGTTCGGCGCCTGGTGCGCGATGGGCGGCGCACGTCGCTCGGGCTGGCTGATCAATTCGCAGATCACGTTGTGGGTCTGCCTGGCCTATCTCGCCTTCGCGCTGGTCATGACCATGGCCGGTCGTTTCCCGGCGCTCGGCGGCCTGTTCCCGGAATGGCTGTTCTCGGCCTTCAATCCCAACGACAAGACCAACCTTGCGCCCTATCGCTTCATCCATTTCGTCGTGATCGTGATCCTGGTGATCCGCTTCGTGCCGAAGGACTGGCCGGGGCTGGAGTGGAAGATTTTCGATCCCGTGATCGTCTGCGGCCAGCAATCGCTCGCCGTATTCTGCGTCGGCGTGTTCCTGTCCTTCGTCGGCCGTTTCGAGCTGTCGATGAGCTCGGGCTCGCTGTTTGCGCAGCTGTTCGTCTCCATTGCCGGCATCGCGATCATGACGACGGTCGCCTATTACATCTCCTGGTCGAAGCGGCAGGACAAGCCGCTGAAGCCGCCGCCGGCAAAGCCCGCAGCTCCCCCGGCGGCAAAGGCCGCCTAAGGCGTCGAACGCGCGCTTGCGTTCGACATGCGTTGCCGTGCCCGGCTTGTCAGGGATCGGCTTGACAGCGATCGGCTTGACTTGGATCGGCTTGACCTGGGTCAACCGGGAGCAACGCCGACCGGCCTAGGGTCACGAGGACACGCGCCGCCGCACCGATGTCGGCGGCCTCCCCTCGGACAAGGCACAAGCACATGCCCTCTCATTTTCACGCCGTGGTTTGGATCGATCATTCGCAGGCCCGGATCTTCCATCTTGGCCTGAGCGGCTCCGACGAAGTCACGCTGCATCCGCAGCTGGCAACACGGCATCTTCATCACAAGGCCAACGAAATCGGCAGCGGCCACGCCGCGCCCGACGCAACCTTCCTCGCCGAGGTGACCAAAGCTCTCGCCGACGCCGGAGAAATCCTCATCATTGGTCCGGCGAACGCGAAGACCGAGCTCGCCAGCCACATTCGCGCCCATGCGCCCGATCTCGCCAAGCGGATCGTCGCGGTGGAAGCGGCCGATCATCCCACCGACAACGAGATCGTCGCTTACGCCAAGCGTCACTTCAAATTGCCGCTGCCGCGCGTGCAGCCCCCCGGCGCCGCCGCGGGTGAAAGGCACGCCGGCTAGAGCATGATCCGGACCCGAAGGGCCGCGTTAGCGCAAAGTGTGAAGCGGTTTTCCGAAAAGATCATGCTCAAACAAAGAGCTAAAGCGCGATGACGATTCAACCCAATCACATCGCGCTTTAGGCAACGCGCCTCCGTTTCAGGCCGCCGCCGCCTCGTCGTCGTACTCGGTGAATTTCTTGTAGATCCAGTCGCGGCCGTCGTGACGACGCCAAACCTTGCCGTAGACGAGTTGCCCATTGATTGAGCGGCGCGGCACGATGACGGTCCAGAGATGCCAGATCTCGGTCCAATCAGGCCGTTGGCGGGATGTTTTCGTGAGATCGAAAGCCATGACGGACAACTCGCGCGAAACGCCGCGACGAATGTGATCTCGTGTGAGCCACTGCCGGGTCGTCGCGTGCCGAACCGGTTGATACCATCAGTCAAAATGGCCGCAACGACGCTCCCTGCTTAACCTAACCGATCAACCTTACCCGGCGACGGACAGCCGCGTTGCCGGTTGAAACGCCTGCCTATCTTTCTTAAGATACAAGCGCGATTTGAGAATGAATGCGCCGTTTCCGAAGAGCGCGCCGGGCTGATTTCAGGCTGAATTTTTCAAGCGACTGACTTGCGCAGGTCGACCATCATGAATTTGCAATGTGGATATTTGCGTCTGGCTATGATTTGGCCGCTCTCGACACCGGTCGCCATACAGCCGCCGGATCAATCGCCGAAGGCTGCCAACGACAATCATCCTGTCTGGCCGCTGGTCCCGTTTCCGGCGGGCTGGTACGCCTCGGGCTAAGCCTTGAAAAGCGCAGCGCCGCGCAAGCGGAGTATCTTCGCTTTGGCGGCGTCCAAGCAACGATGCAGCTTAGTAGTGATAGTTCACGCCAATCGTCGCAGCATGGATCGTGTCCTTGAGATGGGCCACGGTGACGCCTTCGGTAGGACTGATCAGTTGGATCGGGCTCTTGGTGCCGAAGTCGTGGTAGTTGTATTCGACATTGGCCGACCAGCACGGTGCAAACGCCCATTCCACGCCGGCCCCCAACGTCCAGCCCGTCCGCATGACGGACGCGCTTGGATCGACCGCGAAACCGGTGGTCGGATTGATATACCCCTCATCGATCTTCTCGTGAGTCCAGGCGACGCCGCCTCGCCCGTAGAACAGCCAGCCTGAGCCATAGGCGTAGCCGAAACGCGCGGTGATCGAGGCGAGAAAATCGTTCTTGATGCCGAACTGCGAGGGCACGGCAAGATTGCCGAGCGCTGGAAAGACCACATGGCTCGCGTGCTGGCTCGACAGGCCTGACCATGCGGCCCGGCCTTCGGCGCCGACGACCCAGTTGGATGCAAATTGATGATCGCAGCCCACCTGTCCACCACCGATAAAGCCGCCTGCGCCGAAATCGACCGTACCGCCGGCGTTGCTGATCGTGCGGTCGTCGCTCGCGCCGCCGCCGAGATGAGCTCCGAGATAGCAGCCGGTCCAGTTGAAGGTGGGCGGAACCATCGGAGGTACCGGCCGCGCATAGTCGGCCGCCGTTGCCGTCGTCGCGGAGAAGGCGAGAAGCGCCGTAGTGCAGAGAGTTCTAAACATATCCGGTCGTCCCCATTGCATGCGCAGAGGTAAAGCACGCGAAGCTGACGCGGAGGTTGTGGCGCGACCACCATGTCGCGGCGACAGTTCCGCCGGCCTGACCAAGCCAATGGCGGCGGATATGCTTCTCATTCTCCAGGGAAAATGGAGCAGGCCTAAGCCCGGGACTGGTCGGGGCAGCTGGATTCGAACCAACGACCTGCAGTACCCAAAACTGCCGCGCTACCAGGCTGCGCTATACCCCGAATGTCCGGCGAGCCCCGTCGATACACGCTTCCTGGAGGGCCATCAAGCGTCCAAACTGCCCGGCTTCGGCGGCCGAGACAGGGCCTTAAGAGCCTATTTGCTGCCGAACAGGGGGTGCCCGACGCGGTCGCCGGGGCGGATGCCGTATTTCTGGGCTGTTCCCGCCACGACCTCGAGGACGGCCCGGGCGGGCCCCTTGGACGAGATGATCTTGGTCGAGAGCGGCTCGGTGTTTTCGGCGATGCGCAGGATGCGGCCATCGGCGCGAATGAAGATCATGTCGAGCGAGACATAGGTGTTCTTCATCCACATCGACACTTCCTGCTCGGGATTGAAGTCGAACAGCATGCCTTTGCCGTCGGCCAATTCCTTGCGGTACATCAGCCCGGTCTGCTTCTCCTCCTCCGTGGTCGCCATCTCCACCGAGAACACCTGCACGCCGTTCTTGGTGACGATCTCGAGCGGCTGGAAGCTGGCGGCGCGAACGGGAGCGACGGCGAAGCCGACAATGACGAGAGCGGCGGCAAGAAAGCCCCGGGCAACGGACCGGGCGGCCTTTCGATCAAAGCTCATGACGGGATACTCGGCAGAAAACTCGGCAGGAAACGCGGGGACGATTATGACGGCCCGGCGGTTGCGGGACTGCGACATCCTTACGCGGCCACCGCCGCAAAAGCCAGAAGCGCGCAAGGCCCCTGCGCGCTTCTGCTGACGAATACGAAAATTTGAAGCCGCTAGTGCGACTGGAGGCCTGGCGAGCCGGTTTCGGGGTGGATCTCGGCGGCCATCATGCCCTTGGAGCCGGGCCCGAAGCGGACCAGCACATACTGGCCCGGGCGCAGCTCGGTCATGCCGAAGCGGCGCAGCGTCTCCATGTGCACGAAAATGTCGGGCGTGCCCTCGCCGCAGGTCAGGAAGCCAAAGCCGCGCAGCCGGTTGAACCATTTGACCTGGGCCCGCTCGAGGCCGCTGGTCGCGGTGACCGTGACGTGGGTGCGCGGCGGCAGCATCTGTGCGGGATGGATCGCGGTCGACTCGTCCATCGAGACGACGCGGAAAGCCTGGTAGCCCTTGGCGCGCTGGACGCACTCGACGACGATGCGGGCACCCTCGTAAGCGGTCTGGAAGCCGTCGCGTCTGAGGACGGTAACGTGCAGGAGGACGTCGGGCCAGCCATTGTCGGGGACGATGAAGCCGTAGCCCTTTGAGGCGTCGAACCATTTGATCACGCCATGGACCTCGACGAGGTTGGCGCTGCCCTCACCCAGCCCGGTGAAGGGACTGAGCGCGTTGTCGCGACCGGCGCCGTGCTCACCCGACGCGGGAACTCCCAGCTTCTTGGACTCAAATCCGTCCGACGACCCCATAACCCCGGACCCCGCAACTGTCATGCAACCCGCCACATCGGCGGTGCTCGAATCACGCGTCTTAAGAGAATCTTCTCATTCGACGCGACGCGAATCTTTCGACTCAAAAGATAACACTCCCGGTTGAGACGCATAGATAAAAAAGTGATTCGCCGGAACCTATGAACAGCTTGCACGGCCGCGAATCAAACTAACGCCTCAATTGCCGACAAAGGGCCCGAGCGTCTCGCCGATGTCGTGGCGGATGACGAGGTCGGCGATGTCGTCCTGCTCGGTCGGCTCGCGATTGATGATCACCAAACGTGCACCCGAATTCTTCGCCATCATTGGAAAGCCGGCCGCCGGCCACACCACGAGCGAGGAACCGATGGCGATGAAGAGGTCGCAAGACTGCGACAGCTCGGTCGCGCGCTGCATTTCATCCTCGGGCATTGCCTGACCAAATGAGATCGTTGCGGTTTTCACCGGCTCGTCGCATGCGGTGCAGTCAGGCGCCGCGCCGTCCTGGTCGAAGCGGCGCTTCACCCAGTCGAGCTGATAGACCTGCCCGCATCCGATGCAGCGCGCGTAAGTGGTATTGCCATGAAGTTCAATCACGCAATCGGGAGCGAAGCCGGAGGCCTGGTGCAGATTGTCGATGTTCTGGGTGATCACTGCCGGAACCTTCCCGGCACGATGCAGTGCCGCCAGCGCACGATGACCGCGGCCGGGCTTTGCCGCGGCGAACACCTCTTCCATCGCGAAACGGCGGCGCCAGGATTCATCGCGTGCCGACTGGCTCGCGACAAACTCTTCGAACTGGATCGGCCGGTGGCGGGTCCAAATGCCGCCCGGTGAGCGGAAGTCCGGGATGCCGCATTCGGTCGAGATGCCGGCACCGGTAAACGGCACGATGATCCTGGCACGCGCGATCATGTCGCCGAGTTGCTCGACGCCGCTCTGAAGGTCCTTTGCAATCATGCGCCACCTCCCGATTCAAAGTCGCGCCTGCTGCGCCATTTGCAAGCGGCAGGATTGTTGACGCTCTTATCCCCCGCCGCGCATGCACTGTCATCAGGCGGCAATTTCTTCCCGACCCTCGCTTATCACAATCCTGCAATGCCTCCTCCCCATTGACGCCCCAATCAGAAGCGCCAATGCATGTGTTGACGCGACTCAACGTGATTGCGGCGGCAGTACTTGAGTTCAGACGCGCACATAGACTCAAGTGGAGTGGGGATTTGACATGACCGAAGCCGAACAACGCAAGATCCGCGAACGCGAAGAGATCGCCGCCCGTGTCGCCGCCTTCCGAGCCACGCAGGAGAAATTCAAGCGCGAGCGCGAAGAGTATTTCGTCTCGACGCTGGAGAACGCACGCAAGGTGGAACGACCCTCGCTTTGGCCGTGAGCGCATCGCGCGGTGCCTGCGAACGAAAAAAAGCCCGGAGCATCGCTCCGGGCTTTTCGATTCCTTGGGCCATTACCAGTGACGGTAGTAGCGGTGGTGCCGGTAGTACGGTCCGCCATAATACGCATACGGGCCCGGGCCGTAGCCTTCATAATAGACCGGGCCGCCATAATAGCCGTATCTGGGTCCGTAATAGCCGTACGGATGGGACGCTGCGACGGCGCCCGCGGTGATCGCGCCGGCGGCGAGACCGAACGCAAGGCCTGGGCCGTAGTCGTGCGCCTGTGCAGGTGCCGCAACCGCGGTCACGCCGACGGCGGCGACGGTGGCAAGGACGGCGAGTGTCTTTTTCATGATCTCCTCCTTCGCATCTGGTCGGACAACGCAGCCCCGGCGCATTGGTTCGCCGCGGATGGAACCGCGACGGGCAGAAAATAATCTCCCGGCGGGCGGAACGTTTTGAACTGCGATGGATTGACGCCATACATGCGAAGGCCTCCGCCATCCGGTGGGGCAAGAGCATGACGACCCCGTCAGCATCTCCGCGGTGCTGGCGGGGTTTTCAGTTTCGCGGACAAAATGGCAGCAGACATCAATGGCTGCCAACGGGGCGGGAGGCCGAGGAGACAAGATTGCCGATATCCGCTTTGCTTGCCCGCATCCGCAGGCTCGTTCCCGCAAACGACACGCAGCATTACGACGAGATCGTCCGGAACTTCGGCACAGGCGCGCTTCGCCCGCCCCCGACGCCAATGAGCGACGGCGAGCTCGCCCGCGCCATCGCCGAGTTCCTCAAATCATCGCCGTCCCCGGAGGCGGTTGCGACGCTCGGTCGGCGGCTCGATCCCACCTCGCCGCTTTGAGCGGCGTTTCTTCGCAAGGGAACAGGCGCCTCGCGCGCGGGTTGAAATCGTCTTCCCGCAAGAGGAGCTCATCATGCCCGTCTGGCTCGAAGTCTTGCTCAACCTCTCCGGCTATGCCGGCTTCGTGGCGCTCGCAACAAGCGGCGCTGGGTGCTCGCACGACTCCGCCGAGGACGAGACCTGCCGCAGCAAACGCTAATTGGCCTGCCGCACGTCACCTGCCGTACGTACCAGCCGGTCGGCCTTTCAAAGGAGTCGATCGACTCGTTTGGCACAGGCCGCGGCGTCGATGCCTCCTCACACACGACCCGTTCTGCATCCGACTCCATTTCGTTCCTGAAGAACGAATCGGAGGCGAGTCATTCGGTGGCAGGCATTTCCTAACGAGCGATGAAGCGACGCGGCGTCATAGGGGATCGCCACCGCCTCGAGCGGAGGCCTTCAGGCCGCCGCGCGCCGGGCGCTCGGCTTCTCCGCAAAGCATTCCAGGATCTGGATGCGGATTTCCTCTGCGGCCGGGCCCTCGACCTTCCTGAGCTGGTTCCAGAGCCGGATCACTTCGCGCTGCTTCTCAACGGTCATGAATCATCTCCTTGAGCTGGATGACTCACTAGAACAAAATGAGAACATAAAGTCCAGCCCGCACGCGAATTTCCTGTGCGTATCGCGTTGAACCTTTTCGGCGCGCCCAAGACCTATGGAAGCTGGGGATTTCAGCGCCCAGTCAGATTGGCAGCGCCGCGATGGACGAACATATTCCGTCACCGCGGCGCTGTTGCTTTTTGGATTTTCAACCTTAAGTTAGAGAGCGGCTGGCGGCCAGGCGCTGAAATCCCAACGCCGTCAGCGAGAGAGCCCCGTGCGCAAGCGCGGGGTTTTTTCATTGTGCAGGGATGGCCTTGGAGAATTCCACGCAGAACGTGACGACATCAGTCTTAGAGCATGATCCGCAAAAGTCTGAAGCAGTTTTCCGAAAAGATCATGCTCAATCCAAAAGCTAAAGCGCGATGGTGATTCAACCCACTCTCATCGCGCTTTAGAAGATTGTCACGCCGCGCCCGGAGGCGCGGATGACGCGCCACAGCCGGATCAGACGGCGTCCTTGGCCACCTTCAGCGGCGAGGCCTTGACCGATTTGCTCGCCGGCTTGGCAGCAAACTGCATCGGCTCCTTGGTGAAGGGATTGATGCCCATGCGGGCCTCGGTCGCCGGCTTGTTGACGACCGACATCTTCACGAAACCGGGAATAACGAACTCGCCGGACTCGTTGAGCTCCTTGTAGCCGACCGTCGCCATGTACTCGATGACCGACTTTACGTCGTTCTTCGCAAGCTGCGTGCCCTCGGCAATCGCATCGATCAATTGAGTCTTGGTCATCTTCGCCATGTCTGGAATTCCTCTGAATGGGGTGCGCGCGAGCTGCGCTGTAGCTTCGTCCCGGAAACGGTAAAACCATGCGCGCCGCGTCTGTTCGTGCCTGAAGGCCACGAAGCAGCCGGGCTTAGAGCCCATCAGGGGCGAAAACGCAAGCAGCAGTTCGGCTCGGGTTCCGTCCTGTTTCCGTCTGGCCGTGGCGATGACGTCGCCGCGGCAACAGTGCTGAGGATGGCGCACGTCCGATGCTTCGGCGTGCTTGAACCCGCGTGAGGGAGGTCCGCGCGTTGACCGTCGCGGGAGTTTTCCACACCAGGCCTCACCTCACCGGGAAACTTTGATCTTGATGGATGTTGTTCAGACTCTGGTAACCTAACGCATCCACTCTTTCATGCAGTCTTGTTGCGTTGGAGTACCCGAAAAGTGCTGAATTTTGATGAGCTGCGTGAACTCGCGGCCGATGTCCGCGTATTTGTCGATGTCGCCGAAGACAAGGCCGAAGCGCTGAGGTCGGTCATCAGGGCCTATGACGTGGTGCTGGCGATCTTCCCGTCCGGAGACGGCATGGGCCTTCACGTCATCAAGGGCAAAGATATCCTGGACAACATCGCAAAGTCGCGCACGCACGCGATCTACAGCCACACGGCGATCGCGGTGCCTGACCTCGAGCATGCCGAAGCACTGAAATATTTGACGACGCCGCCAGAGCAACGGATCGCGGCATAGGCGGCGAGCGCCGACACATCGAGCGATCGTCCTCGGGACGATCGCCCTTCAGTGCCCCCATATCGCGATGGCGAATCCGATCGCGAGAATGCCGATGCCGATGATCATGCTCCCGGCTTCTGCCACGTCGTCCGCGCCGAACAATTTGGCGATGGCGGCTCCAACCAGGTTGAGGACCATCTCGAAGACGAAGCCGAACAAGGCGTCAAGCATGGCGGCTCATCCAGCCCTGCCAGACTTGATGCCGTGCACCGCGTCGCCGATCGAGCCGCCCACGACCAGCGCAGCGAACACCGGCCAGCCTGCAGACACGACCAGGATCGTCGCCAAATGCGCGTCCTCGCCAGGCCGCCGATAGGCATCGTAGCCGGCAAAAAAGACCACCGCGATCAGGTAACTGACGACGTATCGTTTGAACCATGTCACGGCGAAATGCCCTCGTTTCCAGGCATTCGTCGCCTCAAGCGCCATCCCGGTTCATGCTTGCTTCGCTTGCGGGAGAGGCCAACACTGTCCCCGCTTCGCTTTGCCTGACGTCGTCACCGCAATTGCAAGCCCTTCAGCATGTGACTTGGTCGCCCTGGCCCGCCAGGGTTCATGAGGCGCCGTTCAGGGCTCGCCTCGACCTGGATCAGTGCGACGCTGGGCAACAATCCCATGCAAATCTCACCTTGATCTTAAGCCTCCGCCGCCGCCTTGTTCACCGAAGATCAAGCTTCTTGCCCTAGCCTGCACCGCCGCTTGGAGATCATCACCGGGGGTGCTCGATGAGCGAGGGAGAGTTACGCAAGGACAGGCGCGTCGCGTTCGAACGGCCGCTCGATGCGCGCGTCATGGCGATCGACGGCACATGGCAGCGCGCCTGCAAGATCCACGACGTCTCCGAAATGGGGGCGAAGCTGGTGATCGACGGCGCCGTGACGGATATCGGCCAGAGGGAATTCTTCCTGGTGCTGTCCCCCATCGGCCTCGCCTACCGACACTGCGAGCTTGCCTGGATCAATGGCGAATTCGTCGGCGTTCAATTCATCAATCGCGGCAGGGCAGCGAAGCGAGCGCGTCGCGGCGAAACCCTGGTGAAGTGACGGGGAACTCCCAACGGACTGGCAGTGCTGCCACGCAAATCTGCCCTCATCCCGAGGGCCCGCCTGTCGTGGGGTGCTTTGTAGGGTGGGTTAGCTCCGCGGATGCGCGAAGCGCAGTCCGTTGAGCGTAACCCACCAACTTCGGTCGGCATTTGCGAAAAGCATGGTGGGTTACGCCGTGCGGTCAGCGCTTTGCGGTCGCAGGGCTAACCCACCCTGCGACAGCGGTGGTTCACAGAGATCAGCTGCCCGGCGGCTTGTAGGACGCGCGCAGCTTGACCGCATTCTGCCGCACCTGCTTGATCTCGTCCTGGGTGAACAGGCGCGTCAGCTTCACGTTCTGCAGCGCACCTGTGGCGACGGTCAGCCCCGAAATCGCCGGTGCAATGCTCGGATCAGGCACGTCAAAGATCACGAGAACACCGGGCCCGTCGGCAGCAACGCTGTACATCGAGACCAGCTTGCCACCGCCGGCTTCGATCACCTTTGCTGCCGCTTCCTGGCGATTGGTCGTGGGGTTTTCCAGGATCGCATTGAGAGAACGCGGGGTGTATTGCCCTGTGATACAGAAATGCATGACTGAATTCCTTCTGAACTCATGAAAATCTGGCCGCGACGAGTTGGTCGTCACGAGCGTAGGCTTGCGAACAATGATGGAGTACTTGCCCGCCGTGGGCACAAAGGCCGCCGGTAACCGACGAGATTTCGGCACACCTCGTTGGCGGCTCGTCCTGACGATACATCAGCCGGAGCAGGTGTGAAAGACGCCTTTCGCGTGCAGCCGCTGCAAGCGCGTCGGATGAGTTGCGCCCTTGCAAGTGCACTGTCACCGTTTCGAAGATGGTGGAGAAGCTGGTTATCCGATGGGGATCATGGCGGGAGCGGGCGCACCTCGCTCACATCACGCGGTGAAGCATGAACGCTGCCAGCAGCCACTTCAATTCGTCGTGGTCTTGCCGCCGCGCATGGACACGAGCTTGTCCTCACGAAATCCGAGAATGAGCCATGCGGTCTCATCGAAACCGTGTGGGCGCTTTCCCGCGTGAGAATATACCATCTGGGCAGCTTCCGACTTCGACGGTGGTCCCAGCGCCGTGATGACCTGCTGACGCGACATACCCAAATGCAGCTTGCCGTCGAAGACGACGGGCGAGAACTTGTCCGGGATGATGGCGCAATCGGTCGAGGCGCCGGCGTCTTTCTCGGCGAGCGCCTCGACGATCTCCGTGACGCGATGGTCCGCGCCGCCCATCTCTCCGCTGGACACCACCCATATCAGATGCTGCGGTTGCCGATAACACAGCCAGTAGATGCTAGCTGCAGCGTCGCCCTGCTGTTGCATGGTCCCCTCGCCCACGGCTTCGCTGATAGCACCGAGCGGCGTCTCCTCGAAGCGGCCGGCGAATCCGCCCAGCGAAAATCGGGTCGCCAATCTCTTCGCGACGGTCGGCGGCACGCGCTCGAGCGCATGTTCATCGAGTGGCGGCGGCGGTGTCTGCGCGAAGCAGACATCCGCGGGCATCGCGAAAAGCAGAAGCAGCAGGAAGAGCGTCTTTGTCCGAACCATGCAGCTTAGTCGCGCTCGCTCGACAAGGGTTCAGTCGGCTTCCACCGTTCACTGCGAAGTCTTGATGGAGCCTTTGCCCTTCATCCAGCTGCGGGGAACCTTCGGAAGCGCATCTATAGGCCGGTCACCTGTCCTTTGACTTAGGTCAACATAGCGCCCGCCCGCACAGCTCCTTCTACTCGGGGGCGCAGGATACAAAGCTCAGGAGTGTGCCATGGGCAGCAAAGCAAGCTTTGCGGCGATCGCGCTGCTGGCGACGACTTCATCTCTCACCTTCGCAGCCGAGACGCCATCGACGGTGGGAGTAGCGCAGCCGAGCGCCGCCGACCTGAAAAGCCTGACGGACATGCGTGTCGGCATCGTCAAGGCCGCGTTGCAATTGACGTCCGAGCAGGAAAAACTCTGGCCGGCCGTCGAGGAAGCCATCCGCAACAGAGCGAAGAACCGGCAGGCCCGCCTGGAGCGGATCGCCGAACTGCATGACGACGCCACGGATCCCCTCCACCAAGGCAACCCGGTCGAGCTCATGCAACGCAGGGCGGACCGGCTGATTCAGCGCGGAGCCGATCTCAAGAAGCTCGCCGATGCCTGGGAGCCGCTCTACAAAACATTGAGTGATGATCAGAAGAGGAGAATGTCTTTTGCTTCCTATGTCGTCGTGCGGGGCATGCACGATGTGATCGAGCACAGCGTCGAAGCCGAGGACGACGACGATTAGAGCCATCCACATGGAGGTAGATCATGCTTCGATACATCCTCACTGCTTTGGCAGCACTCATTCTCGTGACCGCCAGTCTCATTCCCGATGACGCGTTCGCCCGGCGAGGTGGCGGCGGTGGCGGGTACCGTGGTGGTGGCGGCATGCGTGCCGGGGGCTTTCATGGCGGCGGCATGCGCGGAGCTCACGTCCGCGGCGGTGCCGTTCATGCCGGGCGTGTCCACGGTGGCCGCGGCTACCGCGTCGCCGGAGGTCCTCGGCCGTCGCATCCAATAGCGGGCCGGCCTGGTCGCCCCGGCTATCCGGGCCGTCCCATCGCGGGCCGTCCGGGCCGTCCAATCGCCGGCTACCCCGGATATGGTGGCGGCTACTATCGCCCGGGTTGGGGCTACGGTGCCGCCGCTGCGGGAGCAGCAGCCGCGGCAGGAGCTTACGGCTACTACAACAACTACAACAGCGGCTGCTACTACGACGCCTCTGGCAACTACGTTTGTCCCGGCCAATATCCTTACGGATACAGCTACTGACGAAACTCGATCGCGCGCGGCAGACGCCACACTGCCGCCGCGACGTCAAATTGCCGGGGTTCAAATAGGCGCGAAGTGGACTCTCTCGCTCGGTATCCGACTTCGCGCATTCGTCATCGCGGACACCGCACGGGGATGGCAATGTGGGTGCTGATGTACGTTTTCTCCTACTCGGTCAGCCCGGCCGCCGCCAGCGACAAGGCGGAATGGAGGCTGCTTCCGACGGTGGTGTTTCAGGAGTTCACGAGCGAAGAGCGATGCAAAGCGGCCAAGTCGGCACTTGAGGGCAGCTTGAAGGAAGCTGGAACCAAGCTGAGAAGCGGTTTGGAGGACCTGAAGAGCATCGGAAAAGCCGACCCTGCCCAGATCATCATCGCTTACAACGTGGAGTGCCTTCCGAAATAAAGTCGGTCACGGTGCTGCCACGTAATCCAAATTCACTTTCGGTTCGCGGAGACTGGAAGAATTGCAGCGTCATTCTGTGCCCGACGTCTGCAAGCGCCGTAGCATCCGCGGTCCCGTTCGATCGACTTCATCGGCAAGGGCGAACGGCGAGAGCGGTTCGAAGCCTGCGCCGCTGGACGGCACCTCCCGAATATCTCAAGATAGTTTCAGTGTCGGTGCACCAGATCATCCGGGGCCGGCGTGAGTCACGTGCACCGCAATACAAAAACAGCAGGGAAGAAACGATGCAGCGAAACAGAAATGTGGCTGATGATGCTGCCATGGCTTGCCTGGCTCTCGTAGCAGCCATCACGGTCATCGCTATCTCGCCGGCCAGCGCCGACGATTCAGCCAACATCCCACCCGCGCTCAAATGCGCTGACTTGACCGGCTGGAAGCTGCCGGGATCGACGGCGTCTGTCACCAAGGCCGAAATCGTGCCGGAGGCGCCGCCGGGCACCGTGCAGCCGTCGCCGCCGGCGCCGGCCACAATATCGGTGGCGCTTCCGCAAAACTGCCGCGCGGATGGCGTGATCGATCAGCGCGTGGGGGTCGAGGGCAAACCTTACGCGATCGGCTTTGCCGTCGCCCTGCCCGATCGCTGGAACGGCCGGTTTCTGTTTCAGGGCGGCGGCGGTTTGAACGGCTCGATCCGGCCGCCGCTGGGTTACCAGGCGGCCGGCGAGGTGCCGGCGCTGGCGCGCGGCTTCGCCGTCGTCTCGACCGATAGCGGTCATCAGGGCGCGGTGTTCGATGCCTCGTTCCTGAAGGACCAGGAAGCCGCGCTCAACTTCGCCACTGCATCCGTCGGCAAGGTGACGCTAGCCGCCAAGGCGATCGTCGCGCACTACTACGGCCAGCCCGCCAAACATTCCTATTTCACGGGGTGCTCGACCGGGGGCCGCGAAGGCATGCTGGCCTCGGCGCGCTATCCCGAACAATTCGACGGCATCGTCGCCGGCGCGCCCGCGATGCGCACCGGCAACTCCAATATCGGTCTCGCCTGGGCCAACGCTGCTTTCAGCCAGATCGCGCCGAAAGATGCGTCCGGCAAGCCGGAGCCCGCAAAAACTTTTTCCGCTGATGAGCGCAAGCTGATCACGAACGCAATCCTCGAGGCCTGCGATGCCAAGGATGGCGTCAAGGATGGCCTGATCTTCGACGGCAAGGCCTGTCAATTCGATCCAGGGGTCCTCACCTGCAACGGCAGCAAGACGGATTCCTGCCTGGCGCCGCCACAGGTCGATGCCCTCAGGAAGGCTTTTGCCGGACCAAAGAATTCACGCGGCACGCCGGTCTACCCGCCGTTCCCGTGGGACAGCGGCGTGGCAGCCGAGGGCGTTGCCATTCCCGGCATCCTGGCGACAGGCGCGCGCAGTCCGGTCGGACCGCCTGTCTGGGACAGCATCGACGTCGATCAACTCGAAGACCGGGTCAACGCCAGCGGGATGGATCGCCTCGCCAACACCGCCTACTGGACCAACCTGTCGAGCTATTTCGGCCGTGGCGGCAAATTGCTGTTTTACCACGGTGTGAGCGATCCCTGGTTCTCGGCTGAAGACACCGTGAATTACTACGAGCGCATGGCGGCGGAGTCCGGCGGCATGGAGATGGTGCGGGAGACATCGAGCCGGGCCTTCCTGGTACCCGGCATGGGCCACTGCTCGAGCGGCGCAACGCTCGATCGTTTCGATCTGCTCAGCGCGGTCGTGAACTGGGTCGAAGACGGCAAGGCGCCCGATGCGGTGGTCGCAACGGGACCAGCTTTCCCCGGCCGCAGCCGGCCGCTTTGCGCCTATCCGCAACATGCGCAGTACAAGGGCCAAGGCGATCCGGAGAGCGCGGGGAGTTTCGAGTGCAAGTAGAGGAGATATGCGCGGTGTGTCCAATTATGGTGACAGTGCTGGACTGCACCCCAGAAGTGAGACACGATAATTGCAGTGACAGATTACGGTGACAGTGCACTAAACTCGATGCATCAGCGACGGAGGGGCGCATAACAGACATTGGATTGAGTACACTGTCACCGTAATGACAAACCTGTACGCGGGATGATGACTGTTCATTTGAACATAGAATTGCGCATGACCGTGACAGTGCTCAATTCATCCCGTCGCGACTTCGACATGCTCGGCGGAAGCAGCTGAGTGCACTGTCACCGTAATTCCCGATTGACGGTGAAGAAGCCTCCACACGAAACGAAGCCGAGGTCCGCGGTCATGGCGCGACACTACCAGGCAACAAAAGCGATGGCTTCCGCAAGGGCTCAACCCGTCCTGCGGGCTGTATACCCTTGCAGCGGCTTTCGAATGGTGCCCCGGCGTCACGTTTGCAGCGACCTCGAATGGTGCGCGGCGGAAAAGCAATTTAGGGCACTGTCACCGCAATTCGTCGATTCAATCGTGCTTCGACGGCGTGCTGCATTCTGTGTCTGATTGTGCATTCATGAATTTGGACATCGGTTACGTTTTCCGCTTCGCAAATTCGGCGCAGGGAAGCAGTGTCCAAATCTTCCCTTTGCGATGCGTCGGAGGCGACCAAACCATGGATGAGCAGGACGAACAGACCGGCACTGAATAGGGTGAAAATTGGAAAATTGCTCATCTCCTCACCTCTTGGGCGTCTCCCATTGGTCCTATAACGCAAACGTCTTTGCCGAGTTTTCCCGGTCTTATGAAAAATCGTCAGCGTCGTAGCGGTGGCCCTGCCATCAAGCTTGGCTGGCTTCGGCAACCGCGCCGTCTGTTGCTCCAGCACTCGCTATGGGCGTTGCAGCAGAAGAAGTCTCTATCCAACCAAACAGTTTGACCGCAATTTTCCGATAGGCCAACCCTGCCTCAGGTTCCCCCGCCCCCTGCCCCTCCCCCCACTTTCCTGCTATCTCTCCCCCCGCCGTTCCGGCCCAAAGCAAAACCCTCCGACCCAAAGGGAGCAACAACCATGCGTTATCTCCACACCATGCTGCGCGTGCGCAATCTCGATGTCGCGCTGAAGTTTTACCAGGATGCGCTGGGGCTGAAGGAGGTGCGGCGGATCGACAACGAGAAGGGGCGGTTCACACTGGTGTTCCTGTGCGCGCCTGACGATCTCGAGGCACTGAAAAAGCAGCCGCCGACGCGCGGCGCGCCGCTGGTCGAGCTCACTTACAATTGGGACGAGGAGAAGTATGGCGAGGACCGCTTCTTCGGCCATCTCGCCTATGAGGTCGACGACATCTACGCCACCTGCGAGAAGCTGCAGAAGGCCGGCGTCACCATCAACCGGCCGCCGCGCGACGGCAACATGGCCTTCGTCCGCTCGCCCGATCTGCACTCGATCGAGCTGCTGCAGAAGGGCGAGCCGAAGGCGCCCGCCGAGCCCTGGGTTTCAATGCCGAACACCGGGCACTGGTAGGCCCTGCCAGCAGGAACCACGGCCGCTCCCTAGCGTTCACCCCTACGACAATGCAATGGAGGAGAACGCAATGGGACGCGGAATTTTGCTGTGGCTGCTGGGTGTGCCGATCCCGGTGATCATTCTGTTGTGGCTGTTTTTCGGCCGTTGATATCAGCGCAAACGCGTTTAGCGTTTGTCGCTCCAGCGCAAACCCATACGCATCTTGCTGATGTCGCATTCGGCACCCCGCAATGAAAGCTCCGCTCGGCCGAGCGGAGCTTTTTGCATGAGGGGCGCGCGGCAATCGGCGTCGCTGCGTGCGGCGATTTCGGCTATCACCCGCAGAACTCGTAGCCCGGATGGAGCGCAAGCGTAATCCGGGGCGCTTTCCGCGGCGGCGGTCCCGGATTTCGCTGCGCTCCATCCGGGCTACGACAATCATCATGCCGCGGGAGACGCTCGATGCCGGACACACAGCTGACGATCTGGGGCCGCGCCAATTCGGTTAACGTGCAGAAGGTGCTGTGGTGCCTGACGGAGCTCGCGCTGCCCTATCAGCGCATCGATGCCGGCATGGCTTACGGCAAGACCCGCGAGCCCGAATATCTCGCCATGAACCCCAATGCGCGGGTGCCGACGCTGGTCGAGGGTGACTTCTCGCTGTGGGAGTCCAATTCGATCATGCGCTATCTCTGCATGGCGCATGGGCGCGGCACGCCTGTCTATCCGGAGGCGCCGAAGCTGCGCGCCGGCGTCGACCGCTGGCTCGACTGGACGCTGTCGACGGTGCAGCCGGTCGACCGCCCGGTGTTCTGGGGCATCGTGCGCACGCCGCCCGCCGAGCGCGACATGATCCAGGTGCAGAAGGATGCCGATGCCGCCGCCGAGGTCTGGGCGATCGCCGATCAGCTCCTGGCGAGCCGGCCCTACATGGAGGGCGACGCCTTCACGCTCGCCGATATCGCCGTGGGCGCCTATGCGCGGCGCTGGCTCGGGGTCGAGGGCATCACCCGTCCGGCGCAGCCGAACCTGACGCGGTGGCTCGCCGCGCTCGGCAAGCGGCCCGGATTTGCCGAGCATGTGGCCCCGCCGATGTCGTGAGCCGCGCTGGCGCGGCTTAAGGCTTGGCGAGAGCACGATGAATCGCCGTGAGCGCGCAAAATGGCCCGCACCTAGCGCCTACTGTGCATGGGGTTGTTTTCGCGTTTTGGTTTGAAGGCCTAGTGCCAGGTGCGCTCGACGGTCACGACGATGGCGATCAGCGCCAGCGTCACCACCACCGTGGCTATCCTTGCGGTCCAGGACAGCCCGCGGCCGACCCACCACAGCAGCGCGAAATACATCAGCACGGGCACCAGAAGATCGAGCCGCACCAGATCCGGTGACATCGACCTCAGTGCCTGACCGTGGTGTCGAGGCGGACCGCCCCGCCGATCTTCACGCAGCTGCCCTCGACCATGGTGAAGCCCTGGCCATAGGCGGCGCAGGCATTGGCCTTCGCCGTCCCGCTTGTGCCCTTGAGCGGCAGGGTCTTGGCGGACTGCGCCTGGTCGGCCGGCGGCAGGCGCAGGGTCTCGGCGCCGGCGGCTTGGGTCATCGCGAGCGAGGCGAGGATGAGGAGAGCACGCATGCGGCCCTTGTAGCGTGGCGCGCTACCTGGCGCCATCCGGCGGCGGTCAGAGGAACCTGACGCCGGCCGACTTGCCGCGGCGCCAGACCACCTGGCAGCTGCGCCCGGTCCGCGCGTCCCGCGCAAAGGCCATCCGGATCACGCCCGGAAGCTGGCTGGCATCCTCGTCCAGCGTGATCCTGGCGCCCGAGGGCGAGATGTCCCGGACCAGGCAATGCCGCGCCGCGAATCCGCCGTCCAGCGTGATCCAGGCGTGCTGCGACAGCAGCTTGCGGGCTGCGCGCTTCTTGGGCTGAGGCATCGGCAAAAATATCTCCCGCGTCAGCGCTAGCGCAAGGAACCCTAAGAAACCGTTGAAATCGCGGCCCGAACCAGCCCGGGGCCTTCTATCCACCGCCGGCCAAAGAGCCTGCCGGAACGGCTTGCCCGCGGCCGCAAAGGCCACTATACGTTCGCCCGCTGCAAGCCGCCGGGCACGACTCGGACGGCCAGCGGGCCTGTCGTCATCAGCGGCGTGGCCTTGCGTTTGCTCCCTTCGTCTATCGGTTAGGACGCCACCCTTTCACGGTGGAGAGAGCGGTTCGATTCCGCTAGGGAGCGCCACGCAGCCGGCCCGATCTAGATCGCCTTGATCTTGAGGAAGGCGAAAGCCACCATCTTCAGCAACATCCAGCCATGTCGAAACCTCGAGATCTGGGTCTCGCCATAGGTGCGCGCGGCGTAGCGGATCGGCAGATCCACCGATTTCAGATTGAGCTTCGAGGCGCCGAAGATCAGGTCGAAATCGCCGAACGGATCGAAATCGCCGAAATAGGCCTTGCCGGCCTTCAGGCGCTGATAGTCGCTGCGGCGCAGAACCTTGGTGCCGCACAGCGTGTCCGTGTAGCGCTGATTGAGCAGCCAGGAGAACAGATACGAAAAGATCTTGTTGGCGATCAGGTTGAGGAAGCGCATCGCGCCGTCATCCATGGGGTAGACCAGGCGCGATCCGTTGATGAATTCGCCCTTGCCCGACAGCAACGCCTCGGCGAATTTCGGAATCTGCTCCGGCGGCATGGTCAGGTCGGCATCGAGGATCACCAGCACGTCGCCGCGCGCAGCATCGAAGGCGGTGAAGACGGCGTCGGCCTTGCCTTTGCCGGACTGACGCATCACCTTGATGTCCTTGGACGGGTAGGCCTGTTTGACCCGCTCCATCTCCTCGAAGGTACCGTCCTGGCTGTGGCCTTCGACGAAGATGATCTCGATATCGTTGCAAAAATCGGGAATGCGTTGGACCGCAGGCTCGATATTGCCGCGCTCGTTGCGCGCCGGAACGACGACGGTAGCCGAGGCGAATTCTTCCCTCGCCTTGAGGCTGGAGCGCGCCACCAGATAGTGTCGCAATGCCAACTGGCGGATCCCCGGCAACACGCTGACGAAACGATTGAGAAGGCGTCCGAGCCCGAACATCCGGACCGGTAAGAGCACCCGCTGCTCCCACTTCACCGGATCGAAATCCGCAAGCCTGGCAAGGCTGCGCAAATCAGGCGGCGACAGCACGTTCTGCTCGGGATGCGGCATCCGCAGGCCGACGAATTCGGCGAACTTGAGCACCGGGTACCAGAGATGGGAGAAGTAGCCGATCACCAGCCGCGTATCCCGGGTGCAGAGCGGATGGAGCTGGGCGATGAATTTCTGGCAATCCTCAAGCGAGCCGATCGTATCGAGGACGAGGATGTAGTCGAACGGGCCCTGCAGCGCCTCGAGCGTCACCGGGTCCTCGGCATCGCCATCGACGAAAATGAGATCAGGATGGCGCTGCCGCGCGATCGCAATTTGCTTGCGACAGAAATCGATTCCAACGCCATATGACGGCGCGAGGCTCGCAAGCGTATCACCGACGCCGCAGCCGATGTCGAGCACGCGAGTGCCGGCCGGGATCAGAAACTGGAGATAGCGCTCATCCTCGTGGTGGAAAAAGCTGTTCTTTTCCCGCCATGCCACGCGATCCGTAGCAATGCGCTCAGCGTGATCGAGAATGCCCGCTTTCCGCGGCGACAGGCAGCCGGACGTCACGGTCATGTCCAATGCAAGACACAGGCCTGGTTGAGCCCGCTCGAACTGAAACCAATCGCGAAACCAAACGCGGCTGCGCAAGACGACACAGCCATGAAAATAGCCATCAACATGGTCCCCCCAGACCTCGCGGTACACAAGCGCAACTGGGAGACGAGATCAACAGGAAGATGGTCGGCGAGCGACGACGCGAGATCGGGTCTCGGGCCCGTCGAAATCCGCCATCCAGGCTTGAACCTCCCCGCCCTTCACCTCCGACCAACGTCGGAAGGAAACCGCCCCGCCCGCCGCGATGGCGTCACGGACGGCAAGATCGGTTCGGCCCATGGAGCAGCGCAAATCCACCAAGAACGACCAGTCGGGCGTCCCGTCGGCGACGAGCGCGCCTCCCACTTGGATGCATCGTGCGACGTCCTATTCGCCCGACCGGCGCGCCAAGATGCTGGAGCACATGGCGCGCGCCAGATCGGTGCCCCAGCATCAGCCCGCTGTCGCACCGGTGCCGGCACGAAAGAGCCGCCTGGACATCCTCGGCGATCTGTTCGGCTATATCGTCCTGTTCGGCGCGATCGCCATTCTGTGCATGTCGCGCATTCCCCTCTATCTCGGCGCGTTTCTGTTCCTGGCCGACGATGCGCGCATCGAAGGCGCCTTCGCGGCGGTCGGCGTCCGCTTCGAGCCCGATACGGTCGGGCCCGACCTCATCAAAGCGTTCGCGTCGTGGTTCGGATGGATCGCCCTGCTCGCGTGCTTGCGAACTTCCGCCCCGGTCTGGCTTGCGCCGCTCCTGCCGCCGGCGCAGTCGTGGGCCAACATCGCCGGCATTGCCCTTGCGCTCTCCGTGGTCGAAGCCCTCGGATCGCTTGCGATGCGACGTGCTCGGCTGCGGTTCGGATGGGAGGTCGGGCTCGACGGCCTGACTGTTACGACCATCAAATTCGTGATCGCCATCGGTGCGTTGCTGCTGGTGGTGCTGCTCGGCGCCGTTTGAAGACCTGGTCCGGTCCGGGCGAGGCCGCCCGTTTACCGGAAATTTACCCCTGCTCCTGAGCGCCGGTATCATTTGCTTAGAATTCGATTGCTACCGTGGAAGTACGGAAACAATCCGAAACACAATTTGAGCGCCCATGTCCGTCGCAGAGTTCCTCAGGCAGCGTGCAGTGGAAGTGACGGTGGACGGCAGCTATTCGCTGCCACGCTGGTACGATTGCGAGGGCAAGTTGCGAAACTTCGCCTGCCGCACCAAACGTGTCTCGCCATTCCGCATGATCGTGGACGTGCCGGTCGTCGGCAAGATCGGCGAGCGCGTGACCTCCTACTTCCAGGATTTCGGCGAATTCCAGGGCACCATCAGCGCAACGCTGAAGTCGGGCTTCCTGATGGAACTCGAGATGACGCGGGCGCGTCGCGCCTGGATGTCGGAAAAGCTGACCTGGCTCGAGAAAAAGCAGAGGGATGAGAGCGTCCGGGAGCTGCGGCGCGAGGCGCGCTTCGTTCCGCAGGCCTCCCACACCACTCTGACGCTGGCCGACGGCAGCGGTCATTCCTGCTTCATCATCGACGTCTCCACCGCCGGCGTCGCCATCTCCTGCGAATATGACCCGACGATAGGTACCCCGCTTGCAGTCGGCGCCTGCGTCGGGCGCGTCATCCGCAAGTTCGACAATGGCTTTGCGGTGAAGTTCGCCGAGAAGCAGCAGCGCGACCACCTCGTCCGCTTGCTCGTGCGGCAGGCCGCGCCGCAGCCGGCTTGACGCCGAAGCTCAGCCTCCTGCGGTCAACCGACTTGCCCAACCGACTTGCCCAAGCGACTTGCCCAAGCGACTTGCCCAAGCGACTTGCCCAAGCGACTTGCCCAAGCATCGCTGCCCTATCCCGGCCCCAATGCAGGATCAGCCTTCGACGGTCCGGCGCGCCGGACCGTCATTTGCAGACTTGCGATCGGGGGACCGGATGGCAGTCGACAGGATCACAGTTGACAAGATCACTTGGGACCGGGTCGGCCGGGTGACCGAGCCTGGACGCTACATGTACACATTCGGCTGGCTGACGATCACGGCCGGCGATCTGGATATCTGGAAGCAATACCCGCAAGCCGCATTCACGCTGCTCGCAAACGCTTCCGAGTTGGACCAGACCATCGCCGGGGAATTCCATCTCGGCGCCTTCGACGTCGCGCCCGACGCCCCATCGCCGTTCACCACGCATTGAGCGCCGCAAGCGGCGGCGTGGTCGTCTATGCGCTCGGCGCAGGCGAGAACGGGAACGCATGGCATGCGCATTGCTTAATATTTGCCATGATGCAGATCCCAGCCGTCGACCAGGCCTTCCTGCTGTTCCTTCTCGTCTCCTGTCTCGGCACGTGCCTCGTACGCGCCCTTTGGGAGTTGGAGCAGATCCGAGCCCGCCGAATTGCGTCACCGCCGCGCCAACGTGTAACCAAGCGCGACTAGGGACTCGCGCTGTCCGGGCGAGACTTCACGCTCGCCTCTGGACTCGAAGCCCGCAGACGTGCATCGTGAAGAAACTGGCACACCACCTTGATCCAACTTAGCAATCCCAGTCCAAGCGCAACCGGGGGACGGTTACCAAGGACGATAGGGCGGTCGTGTCATGCAGTTGATCGCACTGGTATTCTAACACGTAGGGCCCTGATGAACGCCAGCTGTCACGCTTGTTAAGCGACGCGATAGCCGGTGCATGACAGATGGTCGCACTGCTGCGAGTGGATAAGCCGGCCAAGGGAACCTATTTCGACGCCGATGTACCTGATTGAAGCGTTACCCACCGTCATCGGAACGGCGGCCGTCGCCCCAGCACTGCTGATGCTGTGGCTTGTGATTGCGGCTGAGGAACGTCCCGGACCGCCAGCCCAGGTCTGGACGGCATTCCTGCTTGGCGCAGCCAGCATTTCGCTTCTCGGCCTCGCCCGGGCCCCGTTCGCCAAGATGGTCGCCGCGCCCGAAAATCCCTGGGCGGAGCTTGCCATGCATTCGGTCTTCGGCGTCGCGCTGCCCGAGGAGGCGGTGAAGGTGATCGCGATCGTGCTGGTCTCCTCGACCAAGCGGCGGACCTTCGCCAATCCCATGGATACCGTGGTTTACGGCGCCGCCGTCGGCCTCGGTTTCGCGGCGTACGAAAACCTCGCTTATCTGGTCCAGCACGCCGAGATGTGGCGATCGCTGGCGGCGCTGCGCAGCGTGCTCACCGTCCCGTTCCATGGCGCACTCGGCATCATCGCTGGCGCTTACCTGACGATCGCGCGTGCCGGCACGGCACTGGGCGCGAACCGCCATCACCGCGACTGGGCCCGCCTCTCCAGCCGCCTGCTGATCTTCGCCGGCCCGCTGGCACTGCATTCGGCCTTCGACTTCCCGCTGCTCACGCTCCAACGCATGCCGGACCTCGATCCTACCTTGCGAATGTGGCTCGGCGGCGCGAGCCTGCTGATCGGCTTCAGCTCGATTGCCTTCGCCATGCGTCTGGTGCGCCGCGTCGCACGCCATCACGCGCCCCGCACCGATATCGCGCGGGAACGTCTCAGCCAGCTGCGCCGGATGTGGGCGCTGTGGCTGGCGGGCGGCGGCGTCGGCTTCCTCGGCCTCGCCTTCGTGCTGACCTCGATCCACCACTGGCTCATCAACCCCGAGCGCAATTTGACGCTGGCACTGATCCCGATCGGCTTCGTCTCGATTCTGCTCGGCCTTGCGCTGTTGGTCGTTACGACCGCGATCTACGTGCTCGGCCGCAACCGCATCCGCACAACTGGCGAAGGTTTTTCGTCAGCGCACGGCGGCGGTTGATCCACCGCATGGCAAGCGTCGTGTGTGCGTACTAGATTGAATGTACATCTTCGATCTGGAGCTTGCCGATGACATCGCCTGAGGAATTTTCACGGCTGCAATCTGCGATGAGCAAGGCGGTCAAGGCGCATTGGAAGGCCTTTCTGTTCGAAGGCATTTTGCTCGCCGTGCTCGGCATTGCCGCGCTGATCCTGCCACCGCTCGCGAGCCTCGCCGTCACGATCTTCCTCGGCTGGATGTTCCTGATCAGCGGCATCGGCGGATTGATCGCGACCTATTGGGCGCGCGCCACGCCGGGCTTCTGGTGGTCGCTGATCTCTGCGGCGCTCGCCGTACTTGCCGGCATGTTACTGCTGGCGCGCCCGATGCAGGCCGTGCTGACGCTGACCATCGTGCTCGGCGCCTATTTCCTCGCCGAGGGCGTCACCACCATCATGTACGCCCTGGAGCACCGCCGCGAGCTGAGCGGGCGCTGGTCGTGGCTGCTGATCTCGGGCCTGGTCGACATCGCGATCGCGTTCATGGTGATCACGGGACTGCCTAGCTCGGCGGAATGGGCCATCGGCGTGCTCGTCGGCATCAATCTTTTGTTCGGCGGCGCCACCCTGATCGGCATGGCGCTGGCGGCGCGCAAGAGCAGCAGCTGAGCACCTGGCGCATGCGCGCCGATTGGGGGGTGACAACCCGCTGGCGGCGCGCTATATGACCGGCCATGATCACCGTCGCCACCAGCTATTTTTGGTACTTTAGCTACGACAGCTTGCTGGCGGCAGGAGGATCGCGCTCAATCTAAGGTATTGAAGCAAAAGTCCGAACAGCCGCCAGACCTGGCGGCTTTTTTATTGGCCGGCAGGTTCTCGAAACAGACAGGAGCCCGCCGTGCTGAGCACGACCGACGATCTTCGTATCCGCGAACTGAAAGAGCTGAGCACGCCCGAGGACGTGATGCGGGAGGTTCCGCGCACCCTCACAGCCACGCGTGTGGTCATGGCGGCGCGCAACGCCATCCACGCCATCCTGGGCGGCCAGGACGACCGGCTGCTGGTCGTCGTCGGTCCCTGCTCGGTGCACGATCCCAGGGCCGCGCTCGACTACGCCGAGCGCCTCGCTAAGCTGCGCGAAGACCTCGCCGACCAGCTCGAGATCGTGATGCGGGTCTATTTCGAGAAGCCGCGGACGACAGTCGGCTGGAAGGGCCTGATCAACGACCCCGATCTCGACGGCAGCTTCGACATCAACAAGGGCCTGCGCCTCGCGCGCAACGTGCTCTCGGCCGTCAACAATCTCGGCCTCCCCGCCGGCACGGAATTTTTGGACATGACGACGCCGCAATACATCGCCGACCTCGTCTCCTGGGCTGCGATCGGCGCGCGCACGACCGAAAGCCAGATCCATCGCGAGCTGGCCTCGGGTCTGTCCTGCCCGGTCGGGTTCAAGAACGGTACCGATGGCAACGTGCGCATCGCGGCGGACGCGGTGAAGTCGGCCTCGCATCCGCATCACTTCATGGCGGTGACGAAGCTCGGCCGTTCGGCGATCGCCTCGACCGCGGGCAACGAGGACTGCCACATCATCCTGCGTGGCGGCGCCAAGCCGAACTACGACGCGGCAGGCGTCGCGGCAGCGTGCAACGAACTTTCAAAATCAGGCGTCGCGCCGCTGGTGATGGTGGATGCCAGCCACGCCAATTCGAGCAAGAAGCCGGAAAACCAGCCGCTGGTCATGGCCGACATCGCGGGCCAAATCTCGGGCGGCGAGAATCGCATCATGGGCGTGATGATCGAGAGCAATCTCGTCGCGGGCCGTCAGGATGTGGTACCGGGCAAGCCGCTCGTGTACGGCCAGAGCATTACCGACGGCTGCATTGATTGGGCGACAACGGCCACCGTGCTCGAGCAGCTCGCTGATGCGGTCGAAATCCGCCGCAACACTGCGCGCGCCGGACTGCACGAGCGCTCCGCGTAATCAGGGACCAACGCGGGCGGGGCGACGCTGCTCGCGCCCTGCCCGCTCTTGTTGCTAGCAGCCGCGGCAGATGCTCTTGATCTTCTTGTCGAGTGCCAGGTTTTCCTTGCTCAGGGGATCGTTGGGATCGCTGCTGATATTCTTCTCGTTCGGAACGTCGCCGGCACGGGGCTGTCGATGGCCGACGGGCGCCTGCGGCACCGATCCCGAGCTTGCGCCACCTGACGTCGATCCCTTGGCGGCGGGTTGGGCAATCGCCGCTCCGCCAAGCAAGACCACGAGCGATGCCGCCACCATGATCTTCTTCATATCCGTACCTCCATTCCTCAAACCGCCGTCCCCCTGACCCGTTCACGCTTCGGGCGGATAGAGATGAACATCGCCGCAATAGTCGACGATACGATAGCGCGTTTCCGTCCTCGCATCACCAGCATCGACTGCGGTATTTTGTGCCGCCAACACATAATTCGGCCCGATCGGTGATTTGCCGACGCCGCCGGGAATGTCGATCACGTATTCGGGCTGACACAGTCCTGACACCCGTCCACGCAGCTGCCGCATCAAGTCCTGCCCTTGCGCCAGCGTTGTCCGAAGATGCGCCGTGCCCGGCGCGAGATCGCCGTGATGCAGATAGTAGGGCTTGATCCGGCATTCGACGAAGGCCCGCATCAAATCCGACAAAGCGGCGACGTTGTCATTGACGCCGCGCAAAAGCACGGACTGGCTCACCATGGGAATCCCGGCATCGACCAGCCGCGCGCAGGCGGCGCGGGCCGTATCCGTCAGCTCGCGTGCATGGTTGGCATGCAGCGCGACCCAGGTGGTCGCGCCCTCGGCCTTGAGTGCTGCGACCATGTCCTCGCTGATACGCGCAGGGTCGGCCACGGGCACGCGGGTGTGAAGGCGGATGATCTTGACGTGATCGATTGCAGCAAGATCGGCCATGATCTCGCTCATGCGACGCGGCGACAGCATCAGGGGGTCGCCGCCGGTCAGGATCACCTCCCAGATCTCGCTGTGCGCACGAATGTAGTCGATCGCCGCGCGATAGGCGCTGTCCGAAAGTGCGTTCTCCTTGCCGGGGCCGACCATCTCGCGGCGGAAGCAGAAGCGGCAGTAGACCGCGCAGACATGGACGAGCTTGAACAGCACGCGATCGGGATAACGGTGCACGATGCCCGATACGGGCGAATGCGGGTGATCGCCGATCGGATCGGCATTCTCGCCCGGCTGCATCTGGAGCTCCGCAGCGGCGGGAACGAACTGGCGCGCGATCGGGTCATCGGGATCGGCGGGGTCGATCAGATCGACCAGCGCCGGCGTGATCGCAACTGCATAACGCGCGGCCACGCGTTCCAGCGCGGGCAGCGCCGTGACAGGGGCGAGGTCCGCAGCCACGAGCTCGGCCGGCTCGCGCAATGTCTTTGCAAGATTGGTCTTGGTCATCTCTCATCCGCAGGCGGTGTCCATACCACCTGATCAATCCGTGTTGCGCCGCTTGCCAGCATCACCAGCCGGTCGAAGCCGAGCGCGACGCCGCTGGCGTCAGGCATTTGGGCGACAGCGGCCAAAAAGTCCTCGTCCAGCGGATAGGCCTCGCCATAGCGTCGCTGCTTCTCTGCCATCGACTCCGTGAAGCGCTTGCGCTGCTCTTCAGCGTCGGTCAATTCGCCAAAGCCGTTGGCGAGCTCGACGCCGCAGGCATAGACCTCGAACCGTTCTGCGACCCGTGGGTCGTCAGTCTTCACCCGCGCCAGCGCCGCCTCTGGAGACGGGTATTCGAACAGAATGGTCAAACGCCCCTGCCCCAGATGCGGCTCGACATGTTCAACCAGGACCTTGCTGAAGATGTCCGACCAGGTGTCGTCCTCGGCGACCCGGACCTTGCCGTCGGCCGCTTGAGCGAGCGCGCACCGGTTACCGCTGTTACCCGAGATTGTCGATAGCAGGTCGATTCCAGCGAAACGCTCGAACGCGCCGGCAACTGTCAACAGCTCCGGCTCGGCGAATGGGTCGGAGGTGTGGCCCCGGAAGGCGAAGGTCCCGATTCCGGTCGCCTGGGCCGCACTGGCGATCACGACCACCGTGTCCGCCATGATAGCATCATAGGGCGCCCCCGCCCGGTACCATTCCAGCATGGTGAATTCGGGCAGATGCAGGTCGCCGCGCTCGCGGTCCCGGAACACCCGGGCGAACTCGAAAATCCGTTGCTCGCCGGCGGCCAGCAGCTTCTTGCAGGCGAATTCGGGCGAAGTCCGCAAGTATCGGCAGGCTCGGCTGCCGTCGGCGCGGATGATCTCGGTCCGGGGGGCGTGCAGATGGGTCTCATTGCCCGGGGAGACCTGGAGAACCGAGGTTTCCACCTCGACAAAGCCCTGCTCGGCGAAAAAGCCCCTGACAGATCCGGTAACGGCCGCCCTGGACTGGAGGAACGGCCGCCGGTCGAGGTGCCGCGAGGGGGTCCAGAACGGCGATATCGGCTTGTCCCCAGCCATCAACCGAACGTCCCCTGCACCAGCAAAGTGCTGGCATCCAACGGCAAAATCAGTATGTTGCGGCCCGAAACGGGCGCCGAGGTCTGATTTGAGGCCCCAAGTCCCCCATCGATTTGACCACGTCCTGGCCTGAGCCGGGCCAAGCAAGCAGGAAATACAGCTTTGAGAGTCATCGCCAGTTCTATTCGCAAGGGCAACGTGATCGAGCAAGACGGCAAGCTCTATGTCGTCGTGAGCGCCGAGAACATCCATCCCGGCAAGGGCACGCCGGTCAGCCAGATCGAAATGCGCCGAATCTCGGACGGGGTAAAGATCTCCGAGCGCTACAAGACCACCGATCAGGTCGAAAAGGCGACGATCGAAGAGCGCAACTACACCTTCCTGTATGAAGATGGCGACGGCTTCCACTTCATGAACCCCGAGACCTTCGATCAGGTCCAGGTTTCCAAGGACGTCGTCGGCGATGCCGCCGCCTATCTCCAGCCGGATATGACCGTCAAGCTGTCCATGCACGACACCAACCCGGTGTCGATCGCGCTGCCGCAGCGCGTGACCCTGGAGGTGGTGGACACGGAGCCCGTGACCAAAGGCCAGACCGCCTCCTCCTCGTACAAGCCGGCGGTGCTGTCCAACGGCGTCCGCACCACCGTACCGCCGCACATCACGGTCGGCACCCGCATCGTGGTGATGACCGAAGACGGCTCCTACTCCGAGCGCGCCAAGGACTAAGCCGGGGGCTGGGCCAAGGGATCGGGGATCAGGGCAAGTGCCGCCGGGGGGCGAGACAGTGGTTGGGAAGAGTTTCCGCTTCGTCTCGCTGTTTCTGGCGTCGCTCGCACTCCTCACCGCCACGTCGGTCGCTGCGGACGAGATCCGCAGCCCTTCGCTCACAGCCCTGCGCGTCGATTGGCGCGCAGCGCTGGACCAGCTCCGCACCGAGATCAACAGCCGCCCGCAGATCGCGGGCGATTTCATCTTCGTGCCGCGTCGGTCGGTGCCGCGTTTTGATCCGCGGGGGATGCCGGCGCTGGTGCAGCTCAATGCGATCTCCTCGCAATTCTACACCGGCATCGCCCGCAGCTCGGTTCCCGTGCTGCTGCCGTTCGATGCTGCCACCTATCTCGAGGCGCAACGCAACGGTGCCCCGGCCACATCAGTGCTTTCGCGCTACCAGGCCGATTTCAATCCCGTCGACATGTTCGACGCCGGCCCCGCCGGTTACAGCGCAACGTTCTCACTCGAGCCCGGTGCCGGCGACGGCATGCCGGCCCGCGTGTTCGCAAAGCCGGTCGAGATTCAAATCACGGGATCCGCGCTCGTCTACGACATCGCCGATCCCGCCGGCGGCAAGGGCGAGCCGGTCAAACCGCTGGCATCCATCTATCCGGATCTGCGGAAGTTCATCCGCGAGGGCTATGTGCGCTACGCCTTCACGCGGTTTGGTGTGGCCTATGTGGTGTCCATTCAGTGCCTCGACAGCGTCGCAAAACCGCGGCGGCTGGCGTGCAAGGAGGCCTATCCGGTCGCCGAGCGCTTCCTGAAGGCGCTCCACGTCGCCGGCGGCCAGCGCATGCGGCCGCTGATGGACGTTGCCTCCTACGTGATCGATCGCCCCGCCGCGCGCTCGGCGGATTTCGGCTACCGACCCAGCGGCGACATCATCCCGAACACCGGCTATCGCAAACAGGGCGGCCACCCTGATGTGATGGCCTATGCGCAGATCCGCTTCCCGCTCGAGAAGGCGCCGGCCTACGTGCATTCGCAATCCCACGCCAAGCGCAACAAGGATGACCGCCCGACCGCCTATCCCTGGCGTGACAATTTCTGCGAGTCCCGCAGCTTCGAGGTCTGGCAATGCGGCGGCGGCTTCGGTCACCAGGGCGAGGACATCCGCGCCGCCGACTGCCCCTCGCCCGGCGATGCCCGCGAGCCCTGCGATCCCAAGCAACGCGGCGTCGTTGCCGTGCGCGACGCCATGGTGATCCGGACCTCCAAGGATCAGGCTGCGACGCTCGAAGTGAACAGCCGCACCGAGCACATCCGCTTTCGCTACATGCATATGAATCCGCAGGCGTTGAACGCCGACGGGGTGCTCAACGGCCGCATCGTCGCCGAGGGCGAGAAGATTGGCGTGATCTCGAACTATCTCGATCATCCCGCAGGCACGTCAATGCACCTGCATTTCGACGTCCAGGTGTTCACTCGTGACGGCTGGATCTGGGTCAGCCCCTACGTTACGCTGGTCTCGGCCTATGAGCGCCTGATCCGCGCCCGCGGGCGCGAGATCGGCACGGAGATCGCCGGCACCCCGCAACCGGTCGCGCACGCGCTGCCCGAGGACGTCGTCAAGCCCGACCTGCGCGAGGGATCGAGCAGCGAAGAGAACTGAACGGCCGGCTCCCGCCGCCGCGCTTTGATGACCCGTCGATGCCAGCGCCCCAGGCCGCCGGATCGGATTTCGGACCCGCCCCGCACCGCCAGACCTTCCACTGGCCCCAGAATTGCTTTGCTCCCTCCCGGACAAACAGGACGAGGGGAAGCACATGCGTTATCTCACCACGGTGGCTATTCTGGCCACTGCTCTCGCTGCGCCGACACACGCGCAGGAGCTGACCGGCACGCTGAAGAAGATCAAGGACACCGGCGCGATCACGCTCGGGATACGCGACAGCGCCGTGCCCTTCAGCTACATCGACGACAAGCAGAAGATCGTCGGCTACGCCGTCGACATCTGCATGAAGATCGTCGACGAGATCAAGACCGCGCTCAAGCTGGACAGGCTCGAGGTCAACGAGAGCATCGTCACGTCATCCACTCGCATCCCGCTGATGGCGAACGGCACGGTCGATCTCGAATGCGGCTCGACGACCAACAACGCGGACCGCCAGAAGCAGGTATGGTTCACCAACACGCATTTCCTCACGGCAAGCCGCTTCGTGTCCAAGAAGGCGCTGAAGCTCGACCAGGTCGACGATCTCAAGGGCAAGGCCGTCGTCTCGGTCGCCGGCACGACCAACATCAACCAGCTCACCAAGGCCAACCTGGCCCGCTCGCTCGGCATCACCGTCATGAGCGCCAAGGATGTCCCCGAGGCGTTCCTGATGGTCGAGACCGACCGCGCCGCGGCTTTCGTCATGGACGATATCCAGCTTGCGGCCATGATCGCCTCTTCGAAAGACCCGTCGCTCTACGCCATCAGCAACGGCGCGTTCTCCGATCCGGAGCCGTATGGCATCATGCTGCGCAAGGATGACGTGCCGTTCAAGACGGTGGTCGATCGGGCGACCGCAAACCTCTACAAGAGCCCAGAAATCGAAAAGATCTACAACAGATGGTTCATGGAGCCGGTGCCGCCGCGCGGCCTGAACTTCCACGTCCCGATGCCGGCTTCGCTGAAGAAGTCGTTCGAAAATCCGTCCGACAATCCGGATCCCGCGTCTTACGGAGGCTGAGGATAATTTACGCGGCCCGGATGGCGCGTAACGACATCCGGACTATGGCGGTCAGTCCAGATAGGTCGTCAGCTCGGCGCCCTCGTCCGCCACGAACACGGCGATCAGTTCGGCAGGCTCCGTGATGCTGGCATTTGCGGAGACCAGATGCGTCGCGCCCGGCGGCTCGAAGAAGGACTGCCCGACGCCGAACGTCTCGACCGGACCGCCACCGAGCTGGGAGCGGATCGCGCCCTTGGTGATGTAAGCGGTCACTGAACCCGCATGCCGGTGCGGCCGCGAAAACCCGCCGGGGCCGTAGAACACGCGCACGATAGTGACGCGTTTGCCCGGCACATTGGGCAGCGCGTAGGAGCCGATCGGCTCGACCTTGTCGAGCGGCGAGCTTTCTGCAGCGGTCGCACAGAGCGGCGAAAGCGCGCCTGAGACCGTATCCATCGTCACCGGCAGCGCCTTGCCAATCGCGAATGCACAAGCAAGCCCGCCGACGATGGCCAAAACCATCGATGGCGATTGACGTGGCGCAGCCGCCAAACTCAAAGCCGTCATGGTCATTCCCCCGCTTCACTCAGGATGCCGCGGCATTGGCCGCGACCTGCCGCTTCGGCGGCGTCCAGCGAAAGGCCGCGCCAAAACGGTTCCAGACATTGATCGAGGCAATGGCCGACGTCAGGTACATCAGTTCGGTCTCGGAGAATTCACGCTGCACCTCGTCGTAGACCTCGTCGCCGAAGCGATCGGGCAGCAGGGTCAGAGCCTCGGCCCAAGCCAGCGCGGCACGCTCGCGCGCTGAATAGATCGGTGCCTCGCGCCAGACGGCGACCAGGTGGAGCTTGTCCGCAGGTATCCCGAGCCGCTCCGAGAGAAGAACATGATGCTGCACACAAAAGGCGCAACCATTGATTTGCGAGGCACGCAACTTGACCAGCTCGAGCAGTTGCTTGTCGAGCCCGGCCTTCGCCGCGACCTGACCGAGTGCCAGCACCAGATCGAACGCATCGGGCGCGATCCGCTTGAAATCCTCGTATTCGCTGCGCGCGTGTGACATTGCGGTTCACCTCGTGATATTGTAAGACTACTTATATCCTATAAGAGCTCGTATATTATGCGCAAGCCGGCCAGCATCACGAAATCGAAACCGGAGCGGAGGGCGTCCGGCGAGGAGGTCGCGGTGCGCGTTCCCGCGCCCGGCGAGGGCAAGCGCGGCGAGCAGGGCTATCTTGGCTACCTGCTACGCCAGGCCCATGCTGCCGTCCGGCTGAAGATGGAACGGACACTGGCCGATCTCGGCGTGACCTCGCCGCAATTCGCCGTGCTGACCATGCTGAATGCCTATCCGGGCCTGTCAGGCGCCGACGTCGCCCGCCTCACCTTCCTGACGCCGCAGACCGTCGGCGTGATCATCCGAAACCTCGAGCGCGACGGCGCGATTGTGATGACGCCGCATCCCGTCCATGGCCGTATCCAGCAATGGACGCTGACACCGCGCGGATCGACGCTCCTGAAGGCTTGCAGAGAGCGCGTGATCGGGTTGGAGAAGCGTCTGGCCAGTAGCCTCGATGCCAAGGCGGAGGCAAGCATTCGCCGCTGGCTCGCCAATGTCGCGACGGAGCTGCAGGAGGACTAGGCGAGGCTAGTCACAGCTTCCTCCGTCCCCGCCACCATCGAAACCCCGAAATCACCGCCCGCGGCGCCGTCTCCTTGGATGCCGCGGCCAAAATTCTCGGCGATGATCATCAGGACCACGACCAACAGCCCGGCGCCAAACGGCCAGGGATTGGCACGGATGATGTCGAACAGCTCGCGCATGGACGCATCATGCGCAGACAGAAGCGAACCGAGCGTAAATCGACACGCTTAAAAATGGGGATATCCGGCGCGGCGCAGGCGCGGCCTATCCGCCCTTCAACTCTTTTTTGACCTCACCGTCCGGCCAGTCTTCGCCTGCGGCAATCACGCGGACGCGGCTTTGGTCCGTGCCATTGACCAGCACATGCGAACTCACCCGGTCGCCGCTCTGCTCCAGGCGCAAATCCGTTTCAGGTTTCCAGCTCAGCGTTGTCGCGAGATCGCCAGGAAAAATCCGCCAGCACGATCCGTCGTCGAGCTCGACGACATGGCTCTCCGCATGCGCGCGTATCTGCATTCGACCTCGAATATTCCGATGAACCAACCATCTTCGAAAGGAATGCAAGAGCGCGACCCTTTGTTCCGGAGGAACGGCCGGTTCCTCGCGTTCCAGGAACCGGCTCACAGCAGCCATGTTTCCCGCTAGAATGGCGCTATGAAACAAGCTGATTCCTCCGCCAATCGCGTCACCCGGCGCGCCCTGCTCCAATCCACGCTTGGCGCAACCGCGCTATTCGCAGCTCCGACGCGTGTCCTCGCATCGCCTCCCGGCTTTGACGAATGGCGCGAAGGCTTTCGTGCGCGCGCCATGGCAAAAGGCATCTCGGCCGCGACGTGGCAACGCGCGATGGCGCGGATCGAACCCGACATGAGCGTGTTCAGGCAAATGCGCAACCAGCCGGAGTTTCACGAGCAGGTCTGGCAATATATCAACCGCCGCGTCTCCGACTGGCGCATCATCAACGGCAAGATCGCGCTGAAGAACAACGAGGCGCTGTTCGCGCGCATCGAACGTGATTTCGGCGTCGAGCGCGGCACGCTGCTGGCGCTGTGGGGCGTCGAGTCCGCTTACGGCGATCCGCTGGTGCAGCAGAACCACATGACGCCGGTGTTTCCCTCGCTTGCTGCGCTTGCTTGGAATGAGCCGCGGCGCAAGGCCTCTTGGGAGGCCGAGCTCATCAACGCGCTGCGCATCGTCGACAAGGGCTGGAGCACGCCCGAAGAGATGCGCGGCTCCTGGGCCGGCGCGATGGGAAATTCGCAATGGATGCCGGAGGTCTGGCTCAATGTCGGCATCGACTATGACGGCGACGGCAAGGTCTCGCCGTTCGGCAAGCCCGACGACGCGCTGGGATCGACGGCAAAATATCTCGTCAATCGCGGCAAATGGCGCCGTGGCGAGCATTGGGGTTATGAGGTGCGCGCGTCCGGCGAGATGAGCGGCAGCCGCACCTATGCGGCGTGGCAGGCGGCCGGTGTCACCCGCGCCGATGGCCAGCCGTTCCCGCAGCCAAATGCAACCGCCCAGATGTGGACGCCGGTCGCGGGCGGGCCGACCTTCCTGCTGGGACCGAACTTCTATGCGGTGAAGAGCTACAATCCCTCGATGAATTATGCGCTGGCGATTTGCCATCTCGGCGACCGCTGCCTCGGCGCGCCGCCTTTCATCCAGCCCTTCCCCGGCTCCGAGCGCGTGCTGACGCTTGCCGAGGTGCAGGAGATGCAGACGCGGCTGACCAAGGCCGGTTTCGACACCGGCGGCACCGATGGTCGCGTCGGCAACGACACGATGAAGGCGATCAAGGATTTCCAGCTGAGCGCCGGCATCACGCCCGCCGACGGCTACGGCGGGCTGAAGGTGCTGGCGAAGCTGCGGCAGGGATCGTAGGTACCTGTCATTCCGGGGCTCGCGTAGCGAGGACCCGGAATCTCGCGCGACAATCTCCGGATTCCGGCTTCGAGGCTTCACCTCGCCCCGGAATGACCTCTTTTTTGATTTCAGTGCCTGTACTGCGGCTCTTCCGCGTCGAGCTGGCGGCGGATCGCGGCCAGATGCAACCGGGCGGATTCGGAATCGCCCTCGCGCATTTGTTGGTAGGTCGCGGCCGCAATCGCGGGATCGACCGGCAACACCTTGCGTCCCGTCGACATCGCCAACACCTGCACTTCGGCGGCGCGCTCGAGGTAGTAGAGATCGTCCCACGCTTCCGCGATGGTCGGCGCCAGCACCATCACGCCATGATGCTTCATAAAGACGATGTCGGCATCGCCCACGGCAGCCGCGATGCGCGCGCCTTCGCGGTTGTCAAGCGCAAGGCCGTTGTAGTCGCGGTCGACGGTCGTGCGCCCGTAGAATTTCAGCGCGGTCTGACCCGCCCAGATCAAGGGATCGCCCTCGGTCATCGACAGCGCGGTCGCATAAGGCATGTGGGTGTGGAACGCGACCTTGGCGCGCGGCAGGCGCTTGTGCATCTCGGCATGAATGTAGAATGCGGTTGCCTCGGGCTCACCTTCACCGTCAAGGACGTGGCCGTGGAAGTCGCAGATCAGAAGCTTTGACGCCGTCAGCTCCCGAAAGGCGTAGCCGTAAGGATTGACGAGGAAGAGATCATCGTGCCCGGGCACCACGGCCGAGAAGTGATTGCAGATGCCTTCCTCAAAGCCGTTACGCGCAGCCATGCGGAAGCATGCGGCGAGATCCTCGCGCGCGGCGCGGATCGCGTCGGTCGCAAGGTCTGGACGGTTCGAGCGAACGGCTGCGGGTGAGGAGGCGTGAAGGCTGTGCGCCATGGCGAAGGAGACCTCTTTCGAGCGGGAGACGGCAGCGTTTTACAGCGCCGACGCCTGCGCGTCAGCCCCTGCGGCCGCCGCCCTGCCCTGCGCCTTTCACGCCCGCCGCGGCACCCCGCCGGCATTCATGCCGCCATCGATCACGAACTCGCTGCCGGTGACGTAGCGCGAGGCATCTGACGCCAGATACAGCACACCGGAGGCGATCTCCGCGGCCTGGCCGGCACGGCCGAGCGGGGTTGCGACCTTGGCGCGCTCTTCCGGATCGATTGGCGCGTTCTGGCCGGCGCCCGTCGCACCGGTCGGGATCTTGCCCCAGATCGGTGTATCGATGATCCCGGGATGAACGGAATTGACGCGGATGCCGTCGCCGGCGGCCGCGCACTCCATCGCAATCGATTTAGCGAACAGCCGGACGCCGCCCTTGGTCGCCGAATAGGCCGACAATCCGGGCGCGCCGCGCAGCCCCGCCAGCGAGGACATCATGACGATCGAACCGCCGCCATGCTTGCGCATCAGCGGCAGGCAATGCTTCACCGAGAGAAACACGCCGTCAAGATTGATTGCGTTCTGCTTGCGCCAGTCAGAGAGCGTCATGTCGACGATCGAGGATACGTGGATGCCGATGCCGGCATTGGAGACGAGCACATCGAGCCGGCCGTAGCGCCTGGCGATCTCGGCTGCGATTTCGATCCAGCGCTCTTCGCTGCTGACATCCTGCTCCAGGAAGATCGCTTTGCCGCCGGCCTTTGTCACGCGCGTGGCGAGTTCGGGGCCGCGCAATTCGTCGATGTCGGTGATGACGACGGTCGCGCCTTCGCGTGCCAACAGCTCGACGATCGCCTCGCCAATGCCTGAGGCGCCGCCCGTCACCAGCGCTATCTTGCCCTCAACCTGCCCTGCCATGTTCACTCCCTTTTTTGTTGTTCGAGGTTTATTGTTTGAGGCGATTTATTACCATGCGCTACCTAATCACGGATGGCCCCTGGTCCGGAAGCGCGACGTCGATGACGCGGAATTGCACGCGCTCGGCGCCCTGGTAGCGATCGACTGACAATGACCCCGCGACATGCAGTTGTTGGCCGCGATTGGCGAGAAGCGCATGGCCCAGCTTCTGCCCGACCGAACGGAACGCGATACCGTTGACGATCGCGCCGTCGCCGGACTTGAAGCGCAGCCTTAAGTGCGCCTGCCCGACCTCCTCGGCAAAGACGAGCTGATGCGCCGGCAGCGCCAGCACCGGCTCGGGATTGCCGCTCCCAAACGGTCCGGCACGATTTAGCGTGCCCGCAAGCTCCGTTGTCACCGCTCGCGCCGAGACCGCGCCATCGATATAGAGCTCGTTGACGTGGCGTGCTTCGGCGACGTCCTGCGCCAGTGCGTTTTCGAGATAGGCACGGAATTCGGCGAGCTTCTCCTTTCGGAGGGTCACGCCAGCGGCCATCGCGTGGCCGCCGCCCTTCAGCAGAAGGCTGTCAGCTACGGCCTGCCGCACCACCTTGCCAAGATCGACGCCGGCAATCGAGCGTCCCGAGCCGGTGCCGATGCCGCCGGGCTCGAGCGCAATCGCAAAGGCGGGCCGCGAGAACTTCTCCTTGAGCCGCGAGGCAACGAGGCCGACCACGCCGGGATGCCAACCCTCGGACGCCGTGACGATGACGGCGAGCTTGTCCTCCAGCCCGATCGAGGCCAGCGCCTCGGCTTCGGCCTGCGCTTCGGCGGCCTGTTCGATCACCCGACGTTCGCTGTTGAGGCGGTCGAGCTCGGCGGCGATCCGCGCAGCCTCAACGCTATCGCCCTCGAGCAGTAGCCGCACGCCGAGATCGGCGCGGCCGATACGGCCGCCGGCGTTGACGCGCGGTCCCAGCATGAAACCGAGATGCCAGGCTTCGGGCGGGCCGTTGAGCCGCGCCACATCCATCAGCGCCGTGTGGCCGACATGGTCCCGCCGCCGCATCGCGATCAGCCCCTTGGCGACGAAAGCGCGGTTCAGCCCGATCAACGGCGCCACATCCGCGACGGTGCCGAGGGCGACGTGATGCAGCATGCCGAGCAAATCGGGCTCGGGCATCCCCGCGTTCCAGAAGCCGCGCTGGCGCAACTCCCTGTTGACCGCGACCAGCGTGACCAGCACGAGGCCGACCGCAGCGAGATGTCCAAGACCCGAGAGATCGTCGAGCCGGTTCGGATTGACCAGCGCATCGACCTCGGGCAGCTCCGTGCCGGCCTGATGATGATCGATCACCACCACGGACATGCCCAGCCGTTTTGCTTCAGCGAGCGGCTCGATGCTGGTGGTGCCGCAATCGACCGTGACGAGCAGCGTGGCGCCCTTGGCCGCGAGCCCGCGAACTGCTTCCACGTTGGGGCCATAGCCCTCGAAGATGCGGTCGGGAATGTGGATCAGCGGGTCGAGCCCGCAATGGCGCAGGTGCCAGGCCAGCAGCGCAGCAGAGGTCGCGCCGTCGACGTCGTAGTCGCCGAAGATCGCGACGGTCTCGCCCTTCGCGGCGGCATCGGCGATGCGCCTTGAGGCCGCCTCCATCTCCGTCACCGTGAAGGGGTCCGGCAGCAGCTTTCGGATGGTCGGATCGAGGAAATCAGCAACGGCATCGATGTCGACACCGCGGCCTGCCAGCACCCGCGCCAGCAGTTCCGGCAGCTGGTGCTGCTGCACGATGGCAAGCGCCTTGGCTGCCCCTCTTGCGTCCAGCCGGTCGCGCCAGAGCTTGTCGGTGAGCGAACGCGCCACGCCCAGGAAGGCCTGGGGCATCTCGACGGGCAAGGCGGTGGTGGGCGGCGTCATGGCGAGAGCTGGCTGTTGGGAACTCGGGACCCGGGTGATCACGGAGGCCGGGTACGTCAAGGGATTGGCCGGCAATCCCTGCGGATTTGCAACGGCCCGGCCGCACAAAGCGGTGGATGGTTGCCCAACCGGCCGGCGTGACTACCATTTAGGCACTCCGCCGAACAGCAAATTAAGCAGGCGTTAGGCGGAATCCTCGAAAAAGAATTGTATTCGATCTGTAGTTGATTGTTCCGGGTTCATTGCAGATCAAGACCTCATTGCCAAGGGAAGTCCCCGATGTCTGCTGCGCTGGGTCTGAAAACCAAATCGGTTGCCACCGAACCCGCCGACGACGATTCCGATATCTCCGCGTTGATCAACCGACTGACCGCGGAGGTCAACCAGATCGCGGTCGACAAGACCAAGTCGATCCAGCAGATCACCAACCAGATGAAGATGCTGGCGCTGAACGCGCTGATCGAAAGCTCGCGGGCCGGCGCCCAAGGCGCGGGCTTTGCGGTGGTGGCGCAGGAGGTGCGCGGCGTCGGCCAGCAGGTCGAGACCATCGCGCGCGAGCTCGAGACCCAGCTGACCAGGCGCACCGGCGATCTCGTCGCCTCGATCGAGCGCATGAGCCAGCGCTCGCGCGGCGAGCGCATGATGGATCTGTCGCTGAACGCGATCGAGCTGATCGACCGCAACCTCTATGAGCGCACCTGCGACGTGCGCTGGTGGGCGACCGATTCCGCCGTGGTCGATTGTGCCGCCTCGCCCGCCCCTGCCGCGGTCACCCATGCCTCCCAGCGCCTCGGCGTCATCCTCGGCGCCTACACCGTTTACCTCGACCTCTGGCTCTGCGACCTCGACGGCAATGTCATCGCCAATGGCCGCGCGGATCGCTTTCGCGTCGTCGGCCAGAACGTAGCCCACACCAAATGGTTTCGCGAGGCGAAGGCCTTGCGCTCCGGTGACGATTATGTCGCCGGCGACATCGAGAACCAGCCGCTGCTCGGCAACGCCCAGGTCGCAACTTACTGCGCCAGCGTCCGCGCCGGCGGAGAGGCCCACGGTGCGCCGCTTGGCGTGCTCGCCATCCATTTCGACTGGGAGCCGCAGGCGCGCGCGATCGTGCAAGGCGTGCGCGTCGGCGACAGCGACAAGGCCCGCGTGCTGCTGGTCGACTCGCATTTTCGCGTCATCGCCGCCTCCGACGGTCAGGGCATCCTGAGCGAGCGCATCCCGCTCTCGCTCGACGGCCAGCGCTCCGGCTTCTACAATGACCGGACAGGCGCGATGATCGCCTTCCACGCGACGCCGGGCTACGAAACCTATCGGGGGCTCGGCTGGTACGGCGTCATCGTTTGCGGGGCGTGAAGGGCTGGGCCGGGTGTCCCGGCTCCTCAATCCAAATCGTGAAAACAACCCCATGCACAGTAGAGCATGCTGGTTCCACGAAGCTTGCATTGCCATTTGACACGTCGGGCAAAACACTGCCGCCCTGGGATCAACGCGAGGTCTGAGACCTCCTCTGCCTACGGATAAATACCTAGGTCGCCTCCAGTTTGCGCCGTATCAAGTCCGGCACGGCCGTCTCTGCCAATTATTCCCGAAAATAACGGGAGGTTGGCTCATGCTGGTCAGAATCAATACCGCGCAGCGCCGTCCGATCGATGGGCATCTGGCTGCCGTTGCCGGCGATCGCGCGTTCTGCAGCGAGTTCTGCTATCGCAGAGGCAGCGAGATCTTCGGCGAGGGCGAGGACGCGGAATACGTCTACCAGATCAACTCCGGAGCGGTGCGCACCTACAAGCTGCTTCCGGACGGTCGGCGCCAAATCAATGCGTTTCATTTGCCCGGCGACATGTTCGGTTTCGAGAACAACGAAACGCATCGCTTTACCGCTGAAGCCATCGTCGAGACTGACGTGCGCATCATGACGCAAAGCAATCTCCTGGGCGCGATGCCCGATCGAGCCACCGGACCAAAGCACCTGATCGGATTCGTCACACAAAATCTTCAGCACGCCGAGAACCACATGCTGCTCCTGGGGCGGAAGACATCCCTGGAGAGGGTCGCTGCATTCCTGCTCGAAATGGACGACCGGCTGGCACATCCCAGAGTCATGGACCTGCCGATGACGCGTCGCGACATTGCAGACTACCTCGGACTCACGCTCGAAACCGTCTCGCGCGCCCTGTCGATCTTGCGGGACGACCAGATCTTGCGATTTGACGGAGCAACCCAGCGACGGGTCGAGGTGCTTGATCGAAACCGGCTTTCGAAGCTCGACGCCTGATGTTGCAGCGGACGTCGCCTTGGCTGGGCCGGGCGAGAGCCGTCTGCAAGGCCAATGGGAGGAATGGTCATGCTCGTCAAGACGCTCACATTGCACTCCCTGACCTACCTGGTGGGGATTAGCAGTTCGGTCGCGGTCTACCAGAATGCCCTTTGGAGCCTCGGAGCAGACCAGACGGACACGCGCCAGATTGTTCTTCGCGCAACCAAGAGCGACAGACTGCCCGTCAAGCTGAGCAGATCTCACGCGCGCGACAACGCGCCCGCGCAGGCGCCGACAGTCGTCAATCCCAGGATCGAGGACACTTGCAAGCCGCCGATCGACGTCCGTGGGCGCTGCTTTGCTTCGGTCGGCTTGAGCAGCCAGGCTGCGTAATTCTGCCGGCCGAGCTACCCTTCCAGCTGGGCTCTGGCGACGTCATCCCCTTCCATCAGCAAGGTCGCCCCGCCGAGCGTCTGCGACGGGCGCTCCCCGAACATCGCCTGGTAATATTGCGCGAACCGGCCGAGCTCATAAAAGCCCTGCTCCATCGCGACGGCTGATACGGTGACCGAGCCGGGCGCGCTATCGCGCAGGATCGAATGGACCGCGCAGAGCCGCTTGTGGCGGAGGAAGCTGACCGGGCCGAGGCCGAACACCTCCTGAAAGGCGCGGTGCAGAGTGCGCCGCGGGACGCCGAGCGCTGCGCAGATTTCCGACACATGCACCGGGCGATTGCCGGCCGCCTCGAGATGCTCCTCGACCCGGCGGATCAGCCGCCTTGCCGACCGCAGCCAACCCTCATCGTCGGGCGGCAGCGACGACATGACATTCGCCGCCATGCAATCGACGATCGATCGTTTCCAGAAATTGGCGGTGGCTGGCGTCAGCGCCCCGCGATGCGTGCGCAAATGCGACATGATGCGAACCAGGCGGCGCGATGCAATCGCGCCGATCTCGGTATCCGCACGGAAATGGCCGCGGCTGCGCCAGGTGTCGGGATCGCTCAACCGCGCTTCCCCGCCGAACAGCGGGACGACCTCATTGAGATCGAACCGCACGGCGGCATAAGCGGATGCGCCGTGAAAAACCCCGTCGTGCTCCACCAGTGGCGGGATCACAAGCACGTCGTTGAGTTGCATGTCGAACGACCAGTGCGCGACGCGTTCCTGGGCCGACAGCAGCATTCCGATGATCAACTTGTCATCACTCGCGACACGCTGGGTCCGCATGCCGACGTTGAACGCGCCGATGCTCAGCGAGAAATCGCCGATGCCGACATGGGACAAGCGTCCGTGCAATCGCCCGCGACCGAGTTGCATTACGTCGACATGCGAGCCATGGACGGCCTGGTGAAGATCCTCGAAACCGTCCAGCCGCTTCGAATCAACCAAAAGAAATGGCTCCATACCGTACCCTGTTACTGAAGCGCGACTATTCTGCGGCAGGGGCAAGGGAATACTACCATAACGCGAAGTAGCTGCGACAATCTGACTTCGTGTTGAGGCCAACGTTTTTGAAATCCGTCTCGTCAAATGCGCCTCCCTTGGCTGCAATTTCGCGGATTCTCGAGAGGGGGCGTTATGCTTACCCAGTGCTGTCGCGTCGTGGCACAAACTGCACATCACAGCCGGCCGATCTTCGGATACCCTTTTCAACCTTAGCGATATCGACCAAAAGCGCTCTGCGGATGGTTGAGCGCACGCCGAGAGTATTTTCCGCGTGCTCGAGAGTGTCTGCGCGATGGGAAAGAGATCTTGACGCAATGAGGCGTCGTGCTCTCCCGAACGCCAAAAAGGGGGGACCAGACAATGAGTCCAACTTGCCGTCGTCGAAGCCTGCCAGCGTCTGCGCCGTAGCGACAGGTGGACTAAGCGTATCGGAATTTCCACCATGCTGCGGGCGGATCCGGATCACTGCGAGTGGTTGCCGGATGACGCGAAGACCGGCGAGATGGTCTTCATTTCCGGCGGTACATTTCGCATGGGATCCGACCATCATTATCCGGAGGAGGCGCCGAGCCATCGCGTCTGCGTCGACGGCTTCTGGATCGATCGCACGCCTGTGACGAACAGGCAGTTCAAGCAATTTGTCAACGCAACGGGCCATGTCACTGAAGCCCAGATCATTCCTGACGCGAAGGACTATCCCGGGGCTTTGAAGGAGACGCTCTACGCGGGCTCGCTGGTGTTCTCGCCGCTGCCCCGCATCACCGATCTCACCGACTGGAGTCAGTGGTGGTCGTTCATGCGAGGCGCGAACTGGCGCCACCCCTACGGCCCCGGCAGCAACATCAAAGGCCTCGACGATCATCCGGTCGTCCATGTCTCCTTTAGCGATGCCGCCGCTTATGCACGCTGGGCCGGCAAGGATTTGCCGACAGAAGCCGAATGGGAATTCGCCGCGCGCGGCGGCCTCGACGGCGAGGAGTTTGCCTGGGGCGATGCGCTGATGCCCGGCGGCAAGCACATGGCCAACATCTGGCAGGGCAACTTCCCTGTCCAGAATCTCGGCGAGGATGGGTTCGAGCGTACCTCGCCGGTCCTGGCCTTCCCGCCGAACGGCTACGGCCTCTATGACATGATCGGCACCGTCTGGGAGTGGACTGCTGACTGGTGGTCGGATCGGCGCATCGCCGACGCCGCAAAGCCTTGCTGCATTCCAAGTAACCCACGCGGCGGTCGTGAAGATACAAGCTACGACCCTCGCCTTCCCGACATCAGGATTCCCCGCAAGGTCCTCAAGGGCGGCTCGCATCTTTGCGCGCCGAACTATTGCCGCCGTTATCGCCCCGCCGCGCGCCACGCCGAGCCGATCGACACCTCGGCCAGCCATGTCGGCTTCCGCTGCGTGGTGCGCACGCCAATAGGCATTCAGCGCGAAAAAGAAGGATCTGATGCAACATAGGGAGTATCGCATGAGCAGCGAGGTAGAGAACAAGAACAACCAAACCGGGGCTGACCAGTCGATCGATCGCCGAAAGGTTCTTTTGGGAACGTCGTCCATCGTGGCTGCGGCGGCGCTGACTTCCGAAGCCCTGGCGCAGGGGCAGAAAGCAGCGCCCGGGCCGGCGCCAAGCTCCCCAGCAGCTACACCTTCCGGCCGCAAACCCAACATTCTGGTGATTTTTGGTGACGACATCGGCCAGACCAATATCTCCGCCTACTCCTTCGGCCTGATGGGCTATCGCACCCCGAATATCGACCGCATCGCCAAGGAAGGCATGATGTTCACCGACTACTACGCCGAGCAGAGCTGCACGGCGGGCCGTTCGTCCTTCATCACCGGTCAATGCACGCTGCGAACGGGCCTTTCAAAAGTCGGCATTCCCGGCGCAACGGTCGGTCTGCAAGCACGAGACGCAACCATAGCCGAGCTGCTGAAACCGCTCGGCTATGCGACGGGCCAGTTCGGCAAGAATCATCTCGGCGACCGCAATGAGTATCTCCCGACGGTCCATGGCTTCGACGAATTCTTTGGCAATCTCTATCACCTCAAACGCAGAGGAGGATCCGGAGAACCGGTTCTACCCGACCGATCCCGCTGTCCGTCAGGCCATCGGTCCGCGTGGCGTGTTACGATGTAAGGCGTCCGATCGCGACGACCCGACCGAGCATCCACGCTGGGGCAAGGTCGGCAGGCAGATTATCGAGGACACCGGCCCGCTCACCAAGAAGCGGATGGAAACGATCGACGACGAAACGTCGGCGGCCGCGATCGACTTCATGCAGCGCCAGGCCAGGGCAACCACGCCCTTCTTCTGCTGGTTAAATACCACCCGCATGCACTTCCGTACGCATGTCCGGGCCGAGCACCGTGGCCCGCCGGGACTAACGGCCAGGACCGAATACGCCGACGGCATGATCGAGAATGACGCAACGATCGGAGCGGTGCTCAAGGCGATCGACGATCTCGGCATCGGCAACGACACCATCGTGATCTACACCACGGATAACGGTCCGCATCAGAACTCCTGGCCGGATGCCGGAACGACGCCATTTCGCAGCGAGAAGAACACCAACTGGGAGGGCGCATTCCGCGTCCCCTGCATGATCCGCTGGCCGGGACACATTCAACCCGGCTCGATCTCGAATGAGACCATCAGCGGGCTCGACTGGATGCCGACCTTGTTGGCTGCGGCTGGCGATCCCGACATCAAGGACAAGCTCCTGAAAGGACATCAGGCGGGAAGCAAGACCTTCAAGGTCCATCTCGACGGCTACAACCAGCTTCCTTACCTCACGGGCCAGCAGGAGCGCGGTGCGCGCAAGGAGTTCGTCTATTTCAACGACGATGGCGAGCTCGTGGCTTTGCGATACGAGAACTGGAAAGTCGTCTTCGAAGAGCAGCGCGTGCAAGGCACCCTGCGAATTTGGGCCGAGCCTTTCACCACGCTGCGCGTGCCAAAGATCTTCGATCTGCGGTCGGACCCGTACGAGCGCGCAGACATCACGTCGAACACCTACTATGACTGGCTCATGTCCGATGGAGCGGGTGTCTTCCTTGCAGCTCCGCGGGTGGTGGCCGAGTTCCTCGCTACCTTCAAAGAGTTTCCGCCGAGCCAGCGGCCATCAAGCTTCGGCATCGATCAGATGGTCGAAAAGCTGCAGCGGGGGTTTGAGGCCACCACGCAATAGCGCCGTGCCGCACTGACCGGCAGCTCACGATCCCGGAAGCGCGGCCGGTCATATCGTCGACGAAGCGACAGGCTCGACACGTTATCGACCGTGATCCTGCGACAGATCGCAATCCTGACTTAGGTCAATCCATTGTGAGCAGAGACCCAGCAATGAAAAAAGCAGTCCTGACGGCCTGGTTCCCCTTCCTCATGTCGGCCGTATACACGCAGTCGCCTGTTCCCGTCACGATCGACAATTTTGCCCGCGCAGAGTCCGACCTGTATTTCAATAACGCAATCAAGGACGCCGGTGGCCCAGGCAAGCTGTTTCACCATCGCGAGCCGATGGCGATGGACAAGCAGAGCGTCGTCCGGTCGAACCGGGATACTCTGTATTCGATGGCTGTGGTCGATCTCGACGCCGGGCCGGTGACCGTGACCTTGCCCGACGCCGGCAAGCGATTCCGCTCCTTGATGGTGGTGAACGAGGATCACTACATCGTCGGCGACATCGAGTATCGCGCCGGCAAATACACCTACGACCGGGCCAAGGTCGGGACGCGCTATGGGCTGATCGGGATCAGGACTCTGGTCGATCCAAACGATCCCAGGGATGTAGAGCAGGTCCACGCCATCCAGGATGCGGTGACAATCAGCCAGAAGGCGCCCGGCAAGTTCGAGATTCCGAATTGGGATCCGGTAAGTCAGAAGAAAGTGCGTGACGCCCTTCTGGTGCTGGCGTCAACCGCGGGCGGTTTCAAGAATGCATTTGGTGCCAAGGGACAGGTCGACCCGGTCAAGCATCTGCTCGGGACTGCCGCAGGCTGGGGTGGCAATCCCGACAAGGACGCCACCTATCTCAGTTTCTCGCCCGAGAAGAACGATGGCAGCATAATCTACAGGCTGACTGTTCCCGCCAACGTTCCGGTCGACGGCTTCTGGTCGATCAGCCTCTACAACGCCGAAGGCTATTTCGAGAAGAACGAATACGGTGCCTATGCGCTGAACAATCTGACCGCGGCGAAATCGGCTGACGGGTCGACCATGGTGCAGTTTGGCGGCTGCGACGGCAAGATCCCGAACTGCCTGCCGGTCATGAAGGGCTGGAACTACACGGTGCGGCTCTATCGGCCTCGGCCCGAAATCCTGAACGGCAAGTGGAAATTCCCCGAGCCGAAGCCGGTGAGCGGGTCATGAAGGGGGGTATGATGAAAGGTGCGGCCGTAGCCCTTGCAGCTAACCTGCTGATGCTCGCGAACGCGTCGGCACGATCGTCCTCATCCGATGATCTCGCCGCGCGTAACATCCAGCGCCGAGCCGTCGAGGCCATGATCTGGGGCATGCCGGCAGTCAACGCCGATTTGATGCTCCAGACCATGCTGAGAACGACCAAGGCGAAGCCGAACGAGATCATCTACTGGTCAAAGCCGGTAAACTGGAAGAACCAGACGCTGACACCCAATCCGGATTCGATTTACTTCATGTCGTTCTGGAACGTGAAGGATGGTCCCCTCGTCATCGAGATTCCACCGGCGCAAGGCGGCTCGATCGCCGGCAACATCGTCACGCTCTGGCAGATGCCGCTGGAAGACGCGGGGCCCGAGGGCGCCGACAAGGGACAAGGCGGCAAATATCTGATCCTGCCGCCCGGCTACAAGGGCGAGGTGCCGGCGGGCTATATCGCGCTTCACTCCGACACGTTCAGCGGCTTTGCCTTGCTGCGCGCCAATCTCGCCAGCCATGGCGATGCCGATGTCGCCAAGTCGGTCGCCTATGGCAAGCAGATCAAGGTCTATCCGCTCGCGCAGGCCGAAGCTCCGCCTCCAACCACTTTCACGGACGCGTACGACGTCCTGTTCGATTCCACGATTCCCTACGATGCGAGCTTTTATCGCAGCCTCAACCGCGTGGTGCAGAACGAGCCCTGGCTCGATCGCGATCGAGCCATGATCGATCAGCTCGCGAGCATCGGCATCGAAAAGGGCAAGGCTTTCGATCCGGATCAGAAGACCGTTGCGCTGCTTGATCAGGCCGCCCGCGAAGCTCACGCGATCCTGGAGCGCACTTATGACGCGGGCTTTCCCGTCATCAATCCCGGCATCCGCTGGTTTCCGGCTGCAGTGGCGGAGATGGTCAAGGCGGCAAGCACGGGATACGCCGATCCGAACGCCTATCCGCTCGACATGCGCGGCGTCACCTACACGCTGGGCTTTACCGGCATCAAGCGACTCGGAACCGCACAGTTCTATCTGATGGCCAACAAGGACAAGGACGGCCAGCCGTTCGACGGCGCTGCCACCTATCGCCTGACGGTGCCGCCTGACGCACCCGTCAAGCAATATTGGTCCGCAACGGTCTACGACCGCGAGACGCATGCCCTGGTGCGCAACATGGCGAGCGCCAGCCGCGCCTCGATCAGCGCCGGCATCCAGACCAATCCCGACGGCTCGGTCGACCTCTATTTCGGCCCCAAGGCGCCGGAGGGCAAGGACGCCAATTGGGTGCCGACCGATCCCGCGCGCAAATTCGAACTGCTGTTTCGCCTCTACGGGCCCGAGCCGCCGCTGTTCGATCACAGCTGGAAGCTGCCCGATGTCGAACGCGTCGCCGCGACGATTGGGGGCACAACGAAGTAGCGCATCGGGCGCGCGTAGTGCGTTTGGTTGGACGCGCGCAGGGGTTTGGAGACACGACATGACGGGACACATTCGTAAGGTCGGACTGACGATTGCTGTGGCATTGACCGGATTCGCCGTGTCACCCGCCCTCGCCGATTCCGGCGGTGTCAGCTTCTGGTTGCCGGGTATCTTCGGCAGCCTCGCCGCCGTGCCGGCGGCGCCGGGATGGGCCTATTCGACGATCTACATCCACCTCAACGATAAGGCGGGCGGCGGACAGAATTTTGTGACCAGCGGCGGCATCCCCGGCTCCGTTACCGCCGGCCTCAATGCGCATGCCGATGTGCTCGTGAAGGGCATCACCTACACCTCGCCGATGCCCGTGCTCGGCGGCCAGGCCGCCTTCACGCTGCTGACCGCGCCCGGCAATGTCGGCGTCGGCATCGATGCGACCCTGACCGGACCACGCGGCAACACCATCTCCGGCGGCGCGTCCGACAATCGCACCACGCTGACTGATGTGTTCTACCAGGGCACGCTCAAATGGAACCAGGGCGTCCACAACGAGCTGGTCTATCTCACCGGCAACATCCCGAGCGGCACCTACGATTCCAGCCGGCTCGCAAACTTGAGCTTTGGATTCCCGGCGATCGATGCGGGTGCCGGTTACACTTATCTCGATCCCAAAAGCGGCCATGAGTTTTCGATCGTGGGCGGCCTCACCTACAATTTCACGAACAGCGCGCTGCGATACCAGAACGGCATCGATTTTCATCTCGATTGGGCCGCCTCGCAATTCGTCAGCAAGACCGTCCACGTCGGCATCGCCGGCTATTACTTCCAGCAGATCACGGATGACAGCGGACCGGGCGCCAGGCTCGGCGGCTTCAGAGGCATGTCGGTCGGTATCGGCCCACAGATCGGGTTCATGATCCCGATGTCCGACGGCTATCAGGGCTATCTGAACATCCGCGGCTACAAGGACCTTGAAGTTGAGAACCGGCCGAGCAGTTGGTCGACCTGGGTGACCTTCTCGCTCTCCCAGGCCGCATCGCCACCGGCTGCGACCAAGCCCATCGTTCGGAAATACTGACGGAGGCGCTCACGGCTCCGATGACCGGAGAGAACACCAGGCGCACCTTTCGGATCGGCTTCCAGACATCGATCATCACGGTGTTCGTGGGCGTGGTGCTGCTCGTCGGCCTGACGCTCGTTTATCTCAGCTTCGCGTCGGCCGATCGTGCGACAGCTGATCGAGACCGGCGCCTCGCCGCATCTTGGCGGCTCCAGGCGCGAGGTTACGGTCCTCTTCACAGACGTGGCCGACTTCATGCCAAGACCGAGCAAGCCGATCGTTGGACGAAGTCTTTGCGGGCATTGCGCAGGACGGCGCAGCGGAAGCTACTCTCGTCCGGCTTTCCGGCTTCCTGCACGATTACCCCGGAGACAGTGTCGCGCGGTTTCACGCGACGCGGTTTCGCAACGCTGCCCAGGGGACGGGCGCCGCGGCGTGATCCCTGAGGTTTACCTGGCAGCGGCCGAAGAGGCGCCGCCTTCGGTAAATACCACAGGCGTTCCCTTCACGACGCTGGCAGCGACCCGCTCGGCATCCCAATTGGTCAGACGCACGCAGCCATGCGACTGTCCCTTGGAGATGTTTTGCGGCGACGGCGTGCCATGGATGCCGTAGCCGTCGGCGGACAGATTGATCCACATCGAGCCGACCGGATTGTTCGGGCCGGGCATGATCTTGAAGGGCTGTTTGGAATGAACGCCCTTGAAGTGATAGGCGGGATTGTAGCGATAGGTCGGATTTGGATCGATCTCGGTGACCTTCAGGGTGCCTGAGGGCGACGGCTTTTCCTCGCTGCCGACGCTCGCGGGATAGAAGCCGATCAGCGCATTCGACTTGTCGAACAGTTTCACGGTTTGCCTGACCTTGTCGATCTCGACCCTGTCGGCCCTGGCAGGCGCAGTGCCCTCGCCGGTGTCGACGACGGCGATGGTCTCGCCGGCGCGGTCGAAGCGGTGCCCTGGATTGAGCGCCGCGAGCAACTGCTCGCTCATGTGAAACTTCTCGGCCAGCTCCTCGCGCGGACTGGTGTAGCCGAGCTTCGGAATGTCCTTCATGTCTTCCATCCTGGACGGAAGCTTCTGCAGGAACGGGCCTGCGACGTCCTTGTCGGTGATGGTGTAGGTCGTCATCGGCGATCGCGCGTCCGCCTGGAGCGCCTTCCAGAGGTCTTCCGTCACCGCATCCGAAGCAGGCAATTGCCGCGCTTCCGCATAGGCGCGAAGCGCCTTCCTGGCATTCTCGCCGAACTTGCCGTCGATCTCGCCGGGCGAGAAATGGGCTCTGTCCAGCAAGACCTGCAGACGAACGCCCGCCGCGGTCGGCCTGTCGTTCGACAGGGTCTTCTTCGAAGGCTCGGCGGACGCGATGGCGGCCGCATCCATCCCCGCGGCGAGCGCCGGTGTGGCCGCCAGGACAAAGCATGCGGCGGCGAGCGCCATCTTCATTGCTGGCATGTTCCAGCTCCGACGTGGATAGGTTCGTCGGATTGCCAACTCGGCTCGACGGCAGAAGTTTCCAGTTTTTCCTGAGCCGCGAAAGCCGGTCAGGCGTCGCGCCGCCCGGCCATCTCCGCCGCGAGCAGCACTGCGGCGCGGGCGGCGCCCGTCGATGCGATGCCTCGTCCCGCGATGTCGTACGCCGTGCCGTGCGCGGGCGTGCAGATCGGAAACGGGAAGCCGCCGAGCAAGGTGACGCCGCGATCGAAGCCCATCAGCTTCATCGCGATCTGGCCCTGGTCGTGATACATCGTCAGCACCGCATCGAAGGCGCCGGCCTTGGCACGCAGGAACACGGTGTCGGCGGGAAACGGGCCCTCCACGGCGATGCCGGCGCGCCGGCCGGCTTCCACCACGGGTGCAATGACATCGATCTCCTCGCGGCCGAAATTGCCGCCGTCGCCGGCGTGCGGATTGAGGCCGGCGACCGCAATGCGCGGGCGCGCGAAGCCGGCATTGCGCATGCAGGTATTGGTCAGCCTCAAGGCGCGCTGGATGCGCTCGCTCGACAGTTTTGCAGCAACATCCCTCAGCGGAATGTGCGAGGTCACGCGTGCGTTCCAGAGTTCGCCCAGCACGTTGAATTCGCTGGCCGGCGTCCGCAGGCCGACCACCTCCGCGGAGAAGGCGATCTCGTCGTCATAGTCCGAGCGCGCCAGTCGCATCGCCGCCTTGTTGAAGGGGGTGAAGCAGACGGCATCGACCCGTCCGTCCCTGCCAAATTCGAGCGCCTGCTTGTAGTTGGCGAGCGCAAATTGCCCGCCCTCAAGGCTCGCCACGCCCCGCTCGACCCTGATGGGATCGAGGTGGCCGAGATCGAGGAAGAGCGCATCGTCCTTCAACTCATCGAAATCGGCGCCCTGCTCCACCGCGGTCATTTCAGGCGCAACGCCTGCGATCTTCGCACCCTCATCGAACACCCTGACGTCGCCGATGACCACGAGCCGGCACCGCGCGCGGATATCATCCTGCGCCACGAGCCTTGCCGTCAGCTCCGGGCTGATGCCGGCAGGATCTCCCATCGCCAGCGCGATCAGCGGCTTTCCGGTCATATGATCACCTTTTCCTGGTTCGTCGTTTCCAAACTGGCGGGCTTGCGGAAGATGCGTGCGAACAGCAGCAACAGCAGCGGCAACAGCAGCAATGCGACGCCTGATATGACGAGACAGGTCACCAGCTTGTTGGCGAAGAAGATCCCGAGGGATCCCTTCGACATCAGCATCGACTGCCGGAACGCATCCTCGGCCTTGTCGCCGATGACGATGGCGAGCACCAGCGGCGCCAGCGGATAGAACAGCTTCTTGAAGAGATAGCCGACGACGCCGAAGCCCAGCATCATGACCACGTCGAGATAGGAATTCGAGACCGAATAGGCGCCGACGACGCAGATGATCACGATCAGCGGCGCAATGACCACGAAGGGAATCCGCATCAAGGCGGCGAACACAGGCACGGTCAGCAGCACCAGGGCGACCGCGACGATGTTGCCGACATACATCGAGGCAATCAGGCCCCAGACGAAGTCTTTCTGGTCCACGAACAGCATCGGACCCGGATTGAGGCCCCAGATCATCAGCCCGCCCATCATGACGGCGGCGGTCGCCGAGCCGGGAATACCGAGCGAGAGCATCGGCAGCAGGGCGCTGGTGCCGGCGGCATGATCGGCGGTCTCCGGCGAGATGATGCCTTCGACCTCGCCGGTGCCGAAGTAGCGGCCACGGCGGGAGAAGCGGCGGGCGATGCCGTAGCTCATGAACGATGCCGCGGTCGGGCCGCCCGGCGTGATCCCCATCCAGCAGCCGATCGCAGCGCTACGCAGCAACGCAACACTGTGGCGCGGCAGGCGGCCAACCGCCCGAAACACCTCGCGCCAGTCGATCTTCGAGGAGACGGCGCGGGCATGAAACTCCTCCTCGACCGCGACCAGCAGCTCGCCGATGCCGAACAGGCCCATCACCGCGACGACGAAATTCACGCCCTTGACGAGTTCGTCGATGCCCATGGTGAGGCGGACGCTGCCGGAGACGGTGTCGATGCCGATGGCGGCGATGGCAAAGCCGATCGCAAGCGCCACGACCGTCTTGATCGGCGCCGCGCCGCCCATGCCGACGAAGCTCGCAAAAGCGAGGAAATAGACGGCAAAATATTCCGGAGGCCCAAAAGCGAGCGCGACCTGCGCCACCCAGGATGCCAGGAAGGTGATCAGGATGACGCCGACAAGCGCGCCGAACGCCGCCGAGCCGAACGCGGTGGCGAGCGCCGTGGTCGGCCGTCCGTCGCGCGCCATCGGATAGCCGTCGAACGTGGTGGCGACCGAGGACGGCTCGCCGGGGATGTTGAACAGGATCGAGGTGACGGAGCCGCCGAACAGCGCACCCCAATACATGCTGGAGAGCAGGATGATCGCCGAGACCGGCTGCATGCCGAAGGTCAGCGGCAGCAGCAGCGACACCCCGTTCGGCGCGCCGAGCCCCGGCAGCACGCCGACGAGAATGCCGAGCAGCACGCCTGTCGCCATCAAGGCCAGGTGCGGCACGGTAACCGCGATGGTGAAACCGTGCAGGAGCTCCGAGAGATTATCCATCGCCTGCTCCCTCAGAGTCCGAGCGCGGCGGCGAGCGCGCCGTGCGGAAGGCTGACCTGGAACATGCGTTCGAATACGACGTAAAGCGCGAGCGCCGTTGCCGCTGCCGTGATCGCCGACCACAGCACCTGTTGATGCCGGGGGATCGCGAGCACGGCGAAGACGTAAGCCGCCGAGGCGATGTACATCCCGAGCAGCGGAATCGCGCCGACGAAGATCGCTGCCGGCACGAACAGGCCCGCCAGCCGCCGCAGCTCAATCGACGTGATGGCGATGGGAACGCTCGCCAGCGAAGCCGCCGGCACCACGCCGCGCGCCAGATTGTAGAGACTGCCGACGACGATGATGATGCCGGTCAGGAAAGGGAACGTGCCTGCATCGACACCTTCGCTCGACCAGCCGATGCCGTTGTCCAGGCTCTGGACCACCACCGCAACGCCAAAACTGCCGGTGAGGATGGCGGTCGCAAGTTCGAGGGCGCGGCGTGAGATCATTGAAGACTCCAGATCCTCACTTGACCAGCCAGCCCTGCTCGCTCGCGACTTGCTTGACGTGCTCGAGGTCCTCCTTGATGAACTTGTCGAACTCGGCGCCGGTCAGGAACGTGTCGACCTGGGAGGTCTTCTCGATGTAGTCCTTCCACTCGGGCGTCGCCTGCACCTTCTTCATGAGATCGACATAGTAGGCCGCCTGCTCCGGCGTGACCTTGCCGGGCAGCCAGACCGTGCGAGGCTGCTCGTATTGCTTGATGTCGAGGCCCTGCTCGGTGCAAGTCGGAACGTCGCTCCAGCCCTCGGTGGCGGTGATCTTCGGCGCTTCAGGCAGGCGCTTCGGGCTGAAGACGCAGAGCGGGCGCTGCGTGCCGCCGCGCCATTGGCCGAGGCTCTCGCTGGGATTGTTGACGTGGGAATCGATGTGCCCGCCGGCGAGCTGCACGGCGGCCTCGGCGCCGCTCTTGAAAGGAATGTAGGTGAGCTTGACGTGCCCCGTCTTCTCGATCATGCGCGTCAGGACCTCATCGGTGTCCTTGGACTGCGCGCCGCCCATCTTGAATTCGCCTGAGGCGGCCGCCTTCAGATAGTCGCCGGCCGTCTTGTAGGGCGCGTCCTGCTTGACCCAGAGCAGGAATTCGTCCTGCGCCATCGCCGCGATCGGAGTGAGGTCGGTGTAGTTGAAGGCGACCTTGGAGACGAGCGGCTGCTGCCAGGCGTTCGAGGTGCCGAAGACCACCTTGTAGGGATCGCCGGCAGAGGCCTTGCCGTAGACATAGCCTTCCGCGCCGCTGCCGCCGCCCTTGTTGACGACGACGATCGGCTGCTCCGTCAGCTTGTACTTGGTGATGATGTTCTGCACGGCGCGGGCAAGATTGTCGGTGCCGCCGCCGGGACCTGCGGTGGCCACGAACTCGATCGGCTTCTGCGGCTGCCAGGCCGCGAATGCCGGCATCGGGCCTGCGAGCACGGCCGCACCGACGGACAGCAAAAAGAGGGACGTCCCACGCATGATTTCCTCCAACTTATTTTTTCTGTTTTGCTTGATCAGCCGTCTCGACGTCCGTTCAGGCGACGCTTTCTTCGCGCTCCCTGGATGCCGAGACGATTGCGCCTTCTTGCTCCAGCGCTTCGATTTGCCTCTGGTCGAACCCGTGCTGGGCCAGCACCTCGCGGGTATGTTCGCCATAGACGGGCGCGCCTGATGCGACCTTGCCCGGCGTCTCCGAGAATTTGACCGGCAGCCCGATCGTCTTGACCCGGCCGAGCGTGGAATGCTCGACCTCGACGACCATCTCGCGCGCCAGCGTCTGCGGATCGCTGAGCGCCTCCAGCATGTCGTGCACGGGCCCGCAAGGCACGCCCTTCTCGTCCAGCGCGGCGAGCCAATGCGCGCGCGTCTTCGTCCGGAAGCGCTCGCTCAGGACGGCTTCCAGCTCCTTCAGGTTGGCCATGCGGTCGGCGCCGGTGACGAAGCGCGGATCGGCGGCGAGCTCGCTGGCCCCGAGCGCTTCCAGCATCAAGAGCCAGTGCTTCTTGTTGGCGCCGCCGACGACGAGCCAGCCGTCCGAGGCCTCGAACGCCTGGTACGGCGCGTTGAGCGGATGGGCCGAGCCCATCGCGCGCGGCGCGCTGCCGGCGGCGAGCGCAATGGTCGACTGCCAATAGGTCTGCACCAGTGCCGCCTCAAACAGCGAGGTCTCGACCCACTGCCCCTCGCCGGTCTTGAGGCGGTGCGTGTAGGCGGCGAGGATGCCCATGCTCGCGAGCAGGCCCGCGGTGATGTCAGACAGCGGCGGGCCGCATTTCACCGGCGGACCATCGGGGCGCTCGCCGGTGAAGCTCATGATGCCGCTCATGGCCTGCGCGACGAGGTCAAACCCGCGGCGGTGCTTGTAGGGACCGGTGCGGCCAAAACCCGACAACGAGCAATAGATCAGCGACGGATACTGCTTGTGCAGTTCCTCGTAACCGAACCCCAGGCGCTCCATCGCACCCGGCGCAAAGTTTTCGACCAGCACGTCGGCGTCCGCGATCAATCGACGCAGCACCTGTTTGCCGCCGTCGCTCTTCAGGTCCAGCACGATGCCGCGCTTGTTGCGGTTCATCATCAGGAACGAGGCGGCTTCGTCGCCGATCTTCGGCGGCACCGAATGGCGGGTGTCGTCACCACCGGGCCATTTCTCGATCTTGATGACGTCGGCGCCCATGTCGGCGAGCATCAGGGTGCAGGTCGGCCCGGCCATGACATGGGTGAGGTCGATGACCTTGAGGCCGGCGAGCGGTCCCGAACGGCGTGAAATAGATTGCGATCGATCGCTTTGCATTCGGGGCGTCCTATTGGCCGCGCCACTGCGGGGCGCGCTTGCTGAGGAAAGCATCGAGCCCTTCACGAAAATCCTGGCTCGTGTAGCACATCAGGATGAGGTCTTCGCCCTCCTCCGGCATCAGCCGCCGTTGCAGCCGGGCGACCGCCTGCTTGGTCGCATTCAGCGTCAGCGGCGCGTGGCTGGCAACGAGGCGCGCGACTTCGTCCGTACGCTTGTCGAGCGCGGTGAGATCGTCGACGACCTCGCCGAGCAAGCCGATGCCTGCGGCCTCGGCGGCATCGACGAGACGTGCGGTGAAGATCAGGTCCTTGACACGCGCGGCGCCAATCAGCGCGGTGAGACGACTGACATTGGACATCGACAGGCAATTGCCGAGGGTGCGGGCAATGGGAAAGCCGATCCTGGTGCTGCGCGTGCCGATGCGCAGATCGCAGGCCGCGGCAATGCCCGCCCCGCCGCCGGTGCAAAAGCCGTTGATCGCCGCGATGGTCGGTACCCGGCATTGCTCCAGCGTGGTCAGCACCCGGTCGATCCGGTTCTCGTAGTCGATGGAGTCCTGCGGCGTCCGGAACGCGCGGAACTGGTTGATGTCGGTGCCCGAGGCAAAGGCCTTGTCGCCGGCGCCGCGCAACACCAGCACCTTGATGGACCTGTCATCGTTGGCCTGTTCGCAGATGGCGGCGAGCCGCTCGTACATGGTGAAAGTGAAGGCGTTGCGCGCCTGCGGGCGGTTGAAAGTGATCCGCCCGATCCCGTCCCTGCATTCAAAAACGAGGTCGTCCGCCGCTACGGCTTGGTCCATTTCCTCGATCTCCGGCTGTTTTTGCATTTTTGAATGCAAAATTTTGGTTTTTCAAGATATAATTACCTAACTTTCGTCTATTGGATCATTTTTGCATTCAAAATAGAGAGTACCCCATGCTGCATGAGGAGGTCGTCGGCCGCATCCGCGACATTCTGCTCGACGGCGAGATCCCGCCGGGCGCGCGGATTCCCGAGCGCGAGCTGTGCGAGCGGCTGGAAATTTCGCGAACGCCGCTGCGCGAAGCGCTCAAGGTGCTGGCCGCCGAGGGCCTCGTGCAGCTGCTGCCGCATCGCGGCTCGCGTGCAGCCAAGCTGACCGACAAGGACATGCGCGACCTGTTCGAGGTCTGTCAGGGGCTCGAAGCGCTGGCGGGCGAGCTCGCTTGCGAGCGCATCACCGATCACGAGATCGCCGAGATCGCCGCGGCCCATGCAGCCATGGTGCAGCATTATCGCGAGGGCGATCTGATCCAGTATTATCGCGGCAACCGCGCCATCCACGAGGGGATCGTCAACGCAGCCGGCAACCCTGTCCTCACCGGGCTCTACGCATCCGTGACCGCGCGCATTCGCCGTGCCCGCTATGTGACGCCGATGACGCCGCAGCGCTGGGCGCTTGCGGTGACGGAGCACGAGGCCATCCTCAACGCGCTCCAGCGCCGCGACGGCGTCGGCCTCTCCCACATCCTGCGCGCGCATCTGCGCCACAAGCGTGAGGAGGTCTTGCAGGCGGGATTTGCGGAGACGGAAACGAGCGAGCCTGCGCTGAAGATTGCATGAGGCGGCGGCTCGCCTAGCAGCCGAGCTTGTCGGCGATGCCGCCGAAATCCTTGGCGACGATGTCCCAATTGCCGGTCGCCTCGAAATCGACCTTCTGGTGCGGCCCGTACTCGGTCGGCCGGGCGACGAACGCGGTCTTCAGGCCGTTCTTCTGCGCAGCGGCGAGATCCCCATTGTGGGCGGCGACCATCATCACCTCTGCCGGCTTGAGACACAGCAGCTTTGCGGCACCGAGATAGGTTTCGGGATCGGGCTTGTAGTGCTGGAACAGCTCGGCCGACATGATGAGGTCCCAGGGGAGCCCTGCGAACTTCGCCATGTTGGTGAGCAGTGCGACGTTGCCGTTCGACAGCGGCGAGATCACGAACTTGGTCTTCAATCGTGTCAGGCCGGCGACGCTGTCCGGCCAGGGATTGAGGCGATGCCAGCCCTTGGTGAGATGATCGAGGTCGGCGTCCGTGAGCCCCTTGATGGCGAATTTCTCGACCAGTTTTTCCAGGGAACGGCGATGCAGATCGTCGAGCATCACATAGCCGCGTTCGGGATGCTCGCGCACGTCCTGCATGGAGGCGACATAGGTGCCGCGCCAGCCGTCGACGAGCGCGGTCCAGTCGGCGCTGATGCCGCGGCCCTTGCCCCACCACATGAAGTCGGTGATCAGGCTGGTGCGCCAGTCCACGACGGTGCCGAACACGTCGAAGATCAGGGCTTTGACGGCGGAGAGATCGGACATGGCGCTTCCTCGTTGTCATTCCGGGGCGCGCGAAGCGCGAGCCCGGAATCCATTTCACATCGTACTCCGCCGCCCGATGGATTCCGGGCTCTCCGGGCCGCGCGGTCCCGTCGCCCCGGAATGACGGGCAGAGCTAATCCAGATGGAACTTCGCGAGCTCGCGATGCTCGGCCTTGATGTAGCGCACGGTACCGGTGACGGAGCGCATCACCACCGTCTCGGTCTCGATCACGCCGTCCTTGCGGAATTTGACGCCCGACAGCAGTGAACCGGTGGTAACGCCGGTCGCGGCGAACAGGCAGTCGCCGCGCGCCATGTCCTCGATGCCGTAGATCATCTTGGGATCGTTGACGCCCATCTTGGCCGCGCGCTCGATCTTCTCGCCGGAATCGAGGATCAGGCGGCACTGCATCTGGCCGCCGATACAGCGCAGCGCCACGGCCGCGAGCACGCCTTCCGGCGCGCCGCCGGTGCCGAGATACATGTCGACGCCGGTGTTGTCGGGGTCGGCGGTGTGGATCACGCCGGCAACGTCGCCGTCGGTGATGAGGCGGACGGCAGCGCCGGTCGAGCGCACGCTCTCGATGATGCTGGCATGGCGCGGACGGTCGAGCACGAGAACGGTGATGCCCTCGGGCTTGACGCCCTTGGCCTTGGCGAGGCGGCGGACATTGTCGGCCGGCGATGCATCGAGCTCGACGACACCCTTGTCGTAGCCGGGACCGATCGCGAGCTTCTGCATGTAGACGTCGGGGGCGTGCAGCAACGTGCCGCCATCGGCCATCGCCATGGTGGCGATCGAGCCCGGCATGTTCTTGGCGCACAGCGTGGTGCCCTCGAGCGGGTCGACCGCGATATCGACCTCGGGGCCGGCGTTGACGCCAACCTTCTCGCCGATGAAGAGCATCGGCGCCTCGTCGCGCTCACCCTCGCCGATCACGATGGTGCCCTGGATCGGCAGCTTGTTGAGCTCGCGGCGCATGGCGTCGACGGCGGCCTGGTCGGCGGCCTTCTCCTGCCCGTGCCCGCGCAGACGCGCCGACGACACCGCCGCCCGCTCCGTCACACGCACGATCTCCAGCGTGAGAATGCGCTCGAGCAATGCTTGCGGCGGCACTGAAATATGGGTCGACATCGGCTAACTCCTTCGAAGCGTTCGGGACGGAAATCTCCGTCCGCATCAACTCGTAACACCCACAGTTCGTTCGAACTGTCTTATGGTTTGAGCATGATCTTTCCGGAAAACCGCTGCACACTTTTCCGGATCATGCTCTAGTTCTTCTCAATCCGTATGACTTGCGGCCGCCCGCTGATCACCTTGTCCTTTTGCACGGCCGCGAGCGCGCGGCGCACCGCGTCCTCATGCGTGGCATAGGTGATCAGAATGACGGGCACGGGCACCGCCTTGCCGTCGCTAGGTGCAGCGCCGCCATTGGGATGACGCTGCACGATCGACTCGATCGAAATCTTCTGCTCTGCGAGCCGGGTCGCGATTGCAGCCGCGGTGCCGGGGAAATCGCGCGCGAGCAGGCGAATGTAATAGCCGCCTTCGTGGCGCTCCATCGGCGCCTTCTTGGTGTCGTGCAGCTGCGCGATCGGCCTTCCGAACGGATTGGCGCGAATGCCGCGCGCGACGTCGGCGATATCGGCAACGACGGCGGATGCGGTCGCAGCTCCGCCCGCCCCCGGGCCGACCAGCGTGATCGGCGGAATGCCCTCGCCATCGATCGTAACCGCATTGGTGACACCCATCACCTGCGCGATCGAGGATGTCTTGGGAACCATGGTCGGATGCACGCGCTGCTCGATGCCCTTGGCGGTGCGAACGGCAACGCCGAGCAGCTTGACGCGGTAACCGAGATCGGCGGCCGCGCGAAGATCTTCCGGCGCGATGGAGGAGATGCCTTCGACATACACCGCGCTTTGAGCAACTTTCGTGCCGAAAGCGAGGCTGGCGAGGATCGCGAGCTTTTGCGCGGTGTCGTGGCCGTCGACGTCGAAGGACGGATCGGCCTCGGCATAGCCGAGCCGCTGCGCATCCGTGAGGCACTCGGCGAACGACAGGCCCTCCTGCTCCATCCGCGTCAGGATGTAATTGCAGGTGCCGTTGAGGATGCCGTAGACGCGATTGATGCCGGTTCCGGCAAGACCTTCGCGAAGCGTCTTGATGACGGGGATCGCAGCGCCGACCGCTGCCTCGAAATTCAGCGCACCGCCGTGCTTTTCGGCGGCTTTTGCCAGCTTGATTCCGTGCTTGGCCAGCAGTGCCTTGTTGGCTGTGACAACCGACTTGCCAGTGCTCAGCGCGGCTTCGACCGCCGAGAGCGCGGGATCGCCGGCGCCGCCCATCAGCTCGACGAAGCAGTCGACCTCGGGATGCGTGGCGAGGGCAAGCGGATCCTTGGCCCATTCGACGCCGCGCAGGTCGATGCCGCGCTTCTTGGCCTTCGAACGTGCGGTGACGGCGACGACGCGAATGCCGCGGCCGCTGCGGCCCGCGAGCACGCGCGCCTGCGTTTCGATCAAACGGACAACTTCGGCGCCCACGGTGCCGAGCCCCGCTATGCCCACTTTCAGGGGTGCAACCATGATGCTTGAGTGAACCTGCAGAAGAGAATTAGCGCCGGTTGGCGAGTGGAACGACGTTGTGCAACGTTTCGATGCCGCTTTCAAGGAAGCGGCGCACGCCGCGTGCGGCCTGCCTGATCCGTTGCTCGTTTTCCACCATGGCGATGCGGACATATCCTTCACCATGTTCGCCGAAGCCGACGCCGGGCGAGACCGCAACGCCTGATTTCTCCACCATCAACGTCGCGAACTGCATGCTGCCGACACTGCGGAACGCCTCCGGCAGCGGCACCCAGGCGAACATCGAAGCCTCAGGCGGCGGAATCTCCCACCCCGCGCGACCGAAAGATTCCACCAATGCGTCACGGCGCTTGCGATAGGTGTCGCGCATCTCCTTGATGCAGTCGTCAGGGCCGTTCAGCGCCGCGGTCGCGGCGACCTGCACCGGCGTGAAGGCGCCGTAATCGAGGTAGGATTTGACGCGGGCGAGCGCTGCGATGACGCGGTCATTGCCGACCGCAAAGCCCATGCGCCAACCGGCCATCGAATAGGTCTTCGACATCGAGGTGAACTCGACGGTGACGTCGATCGCGCCGGGTACCTGAAGCACCGAGGGCGGCGGATTGCTCTCGTCGAAATAGACCTCGGCATAGGCAAGATCCGACAGGATCAGGATCTCGTGCTTCTTCGCGAAGGCGACGAGGTCCTTGTAGAAATCGAGGCTCGCGACATAGGCGGTCGGGTTCGAGGGATAGCAGACCACGAGCGCGAGCGGCTTCGGAATCGAATGCACGATCGCCCGCTCCACCGCCTCGAAGAATTGTGGCGTCGGCTCCGAGGGCACCGAACGGATCACGCCGCCCGCCATCAAAAAGCCGAAGGCATGAATCGGATAGCTCGGGTTCGGACAGAGGATCACGTCGCCCGGCGCGGTGATGGCCTGCGCCACGTTGGCAAAGCCCTCCTTGGAGCCCAGCGTCGCCACCACCTGGGTGTCGGGGTTGAGCTTCACGCCGAAGCGGCGGTCGTAATAGGCAGCCTGGGCGCGGCGCAGGCCGGGAATGCCACGCGAGGCCGAATAGCGGTCGGTGCGCGGCTTGCCCAGCGTCTCCTTGAGCTTCTCGAGCACATGCGGCGGGGCCGGCAGGTCCGGATTGCCCATGCCGAGATCGATGATGTCGGCGCCAGCGTTCCGCGCGGCCGCCTTGGCCCGGTTGACCTGCTCGAACACGTAAGGCGGAAGGCGGCGGATGCGGTAAAATTCTTCCATGGGTCTCTGGGCTCCGGGCAACCGGTCAGGGCAGAATCGAGGAGCAATGACACTCCTTCCAGGAGACATCGCCCGGCACGCGAAAATCACTCAAAATCAAATACTTGGAGTAATTTTCGGCGGCAAGGACTGAACTCCTTCGCCCTGACTCTCGGCTGAATTGAAGTCTTTTTAGCACGGAGTGGCGGTGGCGCCAGCGATTACGCGGCCTTATTTGGCATCCTTGGCCGCGACGGCCTGACGGTCGCGCGCGGCCGCAAGCTCGGCCTCGATCTTGGCGCGTTGGTCCGGCGGGATGATGGCCTGATCACGGTCAGGCGGCAAATCGTGCACCGACAAATAGCCGGCAGGCTCCTTGGGGTGAGCGGGCGTGTCGGCGGCAGACATATCCGCGAGTTGGCTCGAACAGCCGCCCAGCATGAAAGCAGCGATCAGCAGCGCACAGCACACGAGCCGCGACTTTTGCAGGTCCCACAACGCCAACACTTGGGAATTCCCCTACTCGTCCCAACGCAAGGCTGCCGGCAACTTAGCCAACAACCTGCCCAACCTCAAACCATTGCTGCCCACAAATGGCACGAGCGAGAAATCTTCCAAGGCCCACGGCACGAGACGTGCACCGCGATTGTGACAAAAGCAAGAAGCATTGTCGCAGTGCAGCACATCTTCGCGCCTGTTTCGCGCGAAACCGGCGAGCTTCGCGGTGACGAATACGGAATGAATCGTTACTGTTGTTCTCATGAGTACCGTCACGACCGACATGCCCAAGCCTGGCTCGACGTCAGGGTCAAAGTCCGAAACGAAGTTCGATGCGGAAGCCTTCGCGATGAATATCGCGCGGGCGATGGAGAGCGGCGGCAAGGCGCTCGCCGCGTATCTGAAGCCGCGCGAAAGCGGCGAGGTGCAGGACCGCCCGCCGGCCGAGCTCACCGAGGTCGTCAAGACCTTCACCACGGTCGCCGAATATTGGCTGTCGGACCAGTCGCGCTCGTCCGACCTGCAGACCAAGCTCGCCAAGGATTATCTCGATCTCTGGGGCTCGGCGGCACGGCGAATGGCCGGCCAGGAGGCACAGCCCGCGATCGCGCCCTCGCCGCGCGACAAGCGCTTTGCCGATCCGGAATGGAAGTCGAACCAGTTTTTCGATTTCGTGATGCAGCTCTATCTGCTCTCCAGCAAATGGGCGCAGGAGCTGGTCCGCGACGCCGAGCTTGATCCGGCGACGCGCCGCAAGGCCGAGTTCTACGTCCAGCAGGTCACCAACGCGATCTCGCCGTCGAACTTCGTGCTGACCAATCCGGAGGTGCTGCGCGAGACCGTTGCCAGCAGCGGCGAGAACCTGGCGCGCGGCCTGACCATGCTGGCGGAGGACATCGCGGCCGGCAAGGGCATGTTGAAGATCCGCCAGTCCAACCCGGACAACCTCGTCGTCGGCGTCAACATGGCGACGACGCCGGGCAAGGTGATCTACCAGAACGAGATGATGCAGCTGATCCAGTATTCTCCGACCACGGAGAAGGTGCTGCGCACCCCGCTCCTGATCGTGCCGCCCTGGATCAACAAATTCTACATCCTCGATCTCAAGCCGGAGAAATCCTACATCAAATGGTGCGTCGACCAGGGCATCACCGTGTTCGTGATCTCATGGGTCAATCCGGACAAGAAGCTCGGTTCCAAGAGCTGGGAAGACTACATGAAGCTAGGCCCGCTCACGGCGATGGACGTGATCGAGAAGATCACCGGCGAGATGAAGGTGCACACCGCCGGCTATTGCGTCGGCGGCACCATGCTCGCGACCACGCTGGCCTGGCTCGCCGAGAAGCGGCGTCAGCGCGTGACCTCGGCGACGTTCTTTGCCGCGCAGGTCGACTTCACCCATGCCGGCGATCTTCTCGTCTTCGTCGACGAAGACCAGATCGCCTCGCTCGAGCAGGACATGAAGGCCTCAGGCGTGCTCGAGGGCTCCAAGATGGCGATGGCCTTCAACATGCTGCGCTCCAACGACCTGATCTGGTCCTACGTCGTCAGCAATTACCTCAAGGGCCAGCAGCCGAGCGCGTTCGACCTGCTGCACTGGAATTCCGACGCGACGCGGATGACCCAGGCCAACCATTCCTACTATCTGCGCAACTGCTACCTGGAGAACCGCTTGTCGACCGGCACCATGGTGCTCGACAACACGCTGCTCGATCTCTCCAAGGTCAGGGTGCCGGTCTACAACCTCGCCACGCGCGAGGACCACATCGCGCCGGCGGAATCGGTGCTGTACGGCTCGCAATTCTTCGGCGGGCCGGTGAAGTATGTCCTGTCAGGCTCCGGCCACATCGCCGGCGTCGTCAATCCGCCGGCCTCGGGCAAGTACCAGTACTGGACCAACGACAACATCAAGGCCGCCAACGTCGCGGAGTGGATGAAGGGCGCGGTGGAGCACAAGGGCTCGTGGTGGCCGGACTGGCGCGAATGGCTGGGCGGGCTCGATCCGGAGGAAGTGCCGGCGCGCAGCGTCGGGAGCGAGGCCTTCCCGCCCATCGAGGACGCGCCCGGCAGCTATGTCAGGGTGCGCGCATAGGCAGGGCTGCGCGTTTTCGTATAAGCTCACGACATCGAGTTGAGAGGGGACCGGGTTATGACGCGTGAATTGTTCTGGCTGACCTGTACGGTGATCCTGACCGGGATCCTCTGGATTCCCTACACCATCAACCGCTGCCAGGTTCGCGGGCTCAGCGGCGCCATGGCCAACCCCACGCGCGGCGACAAGCCGCAAGCCGAATGGGCGAACCGTTTGATGTTCGCGCATGACAATGCGGTCGAGAACCTCGTGCTGTTCGCACCGCTGGTGCTGATCCTCAATGCGATCGACTATTCCACGAAATGGACGGTGCTCGCCTGCGTCGTCTATTTCTGGGCGCGCGTTGCGCATCTGATCGTCTATGCGCTGGGCATTCCGGTGTTTCGCACCCTCGCCTTCACCGTCGGCTTCCTGGCGCAGGCCGTGCTGGCGCTGGCGATCTTCAAGGTATTTTGAGGCTCTCTCCACCGTCATTGCGAGGAGCGCGCGACAAAATTGCGAAGCAATTTTGCGCTGATGCGACGAAGCAATCCAGACCGTCTTCGCGGTGAGAGGTCCTGGATCGCTTCGCGGAGCCTGTCATCGGGCCGCGCTGCGCGCGGCCCCGGTGGCTCGCAATGACGACGGATAGGCTGTCGCCTTATTCCTCCGGCAGGCCCAGCATCAGCCGCATGTTCTGCACGGCTGCGCCCGAGGCACCCTTGCCGAGATTGTCCAGCCGCGCGACCAGTACCGCCTGGTGGTACTTGTCGCTGGCGAAGACATAGAGCTCGAGCATGTTGGTCTCGTTGAGAGCCTCGGGCTCGAGCCGGCCGCCCTTGCTCGCCTCGTTCTGAAGCGGCATCGCCTTGACGTATTTTGAGCCGGCGTAATGCTTGGCGAGCGCGGCTTGCAGGTCCGCACCCGTCGGCTTGCCCGGCAGCGTGTCGAGCTGCAGCGGGATCGAGACCAGCATGCCCTGCCGGTAATTGCCGACCGAGGGGATGAAGATCGGCCGGCGCGTCAGGTTCGAATAGAGCTGCAGCTCCGGCAGATGCTTGTGCTCGAAGCCGAGGCCGTAGAGCTCGAAGGACGGCGCGCTGCCGTCTTCGAAGCTCGCGATCATCGACTTGCCGCCGCCGGAATAGCCGCTCACCGCGTTGACGCAGATCGGATAGTCGGCCGGCAACAGGCCGGCATCGACGATCGGCCGCAGCAGCGCGATGCCGCCGGTCGGATAGCAGCCGGGATTGGAGACTTTCTTCGCGGCCTTGATCTTGCCGACCTGGTCCGGCGCCAGCTCCGGAAAACCGTAGGCCCAATCGGGCGCGACCCGGTAGGCGGTCGAGGCGTCCAGCACCTTCGGCCCCGAGGGACCCATGCTATCGATCAGCGCCACCGTCTCCCTGGCGGCATCGTCGGGCAGGCAGAGGATGACGAGATCCACCTCCGCCATCAGCGCCTTCTTGGCCGCAGGATCCTTGCGCTTGTCGTCGGGAAGCGTCTTCACCGCGACATCGTTCTGGAGCTTCAGCCGCTCGTTGATGCCGAGCCCGGTGGTGCCGGAGCCGCCATCGACGAAGACGGTGGCAGGCTTCCTCGCTGCGCCCGAGGTCGGGGCTTTCGTCGTCTCGGTGAGGCTCATGGTGCCGTCCTTTCGAGCGTGTTGGTTTCGTTCGCGAAGGCCTCAGGCCTTACGTCCTGCATCAGTTGCGCGATCTCTCTCGCGTCGGCATCGGCTTGCGCGCCGAGCGCATTGGCAATCGCCGTGTAATCGGCGTCCGATTTGTGCTGGTTGAGCTTGAAGCTGCCTTCGACCTCTTCAACCGTCATGACCAGACCCACGATCCCTTTCTTCAGTGCCGCGAGCCGGCCCGCCGTCATCTTGCCCGACGTCCACGGCTTCTTCGGCAACAGGCGCTTCTCGAACTTCTCGCTGAGGGTGTCGACCTGCACCGACAGTTCGTCGTCGGACAACACCCGTACCGGCCCGCTCAGATGCACGGACTGATAGAGCCAGGTCGGCACCTGATCCGGGGACACGTACCAGTCCGCGGAGACATAGGCATCGGGGCCGGTCACCGCGAGCAGCCAGGACGCCGTGCCGTCTGCCAGCTTTACCATCGGATTGTGACGGGCGACGTGAAAGGCGACCTGCGGCGTGCCGTCGACGGCATAGGTCAAATAGAACGGCAGCGGGGAAGCGACCGGCTTCCTGCCGTCGAAAGCACACATGATGCCGAAACCGCGTTCGCCTGCGAATTTCAGGCTCGCGGCGCGATCCGGCTTGAAATGGGGTGGCGTGTACATCGTAGTCTCCTGCTGGGCCTCCTCGGGGGCCGCCGGATCAGATCGCGCTGACAGGAGAGAGAATGCCGCGGATCGGGTCCAGCGGCAAAGACGATGATCTCAAACGCGATCGACCGCCCAAACCGCAAGAGTGCGGCGGCGGCGACGGGCGAACAGGATGGTCGCGGCGTTGATCATGGCGCGCGGCTATAAGGCCAGATGCAGTTCCCGTCAAGGTGATGGTTGTCATTCCGAGGCGATGCGAAAGCATCGAACCCGGAATCTCGCGACACAATTTCGAGATTCCGGGTTCGCTTGCTTTGCGAGCGCCCCGGAATGACGGGAATTAAATCAGCCGCCAGATCCATTCCATGATCCTGGCGATCACATCGCCGAACAGCAGAAGCGCCGCGGCCCAGACCAGCGCCGAGACGAAATTGGCCGCCTGGAAGCTCCAATACGGCATTTCGAAAATGCCGGCCGCGAGCGGCACGGAGGCGCGCAAGGGACCGAAGAAGCGGCCGATGAAGATGCTGGGCACGCCCCAGCTGCGTACGAAGGCCTCGCCCCTCGGCAGGATTTCCGGATAGCGCGAGAGCGGCCATATCTGCGCGACGTGCTCCTTGTAGCGATAGCCGAACCAGTAGGAGACCCAGTCGCCGAGGGCGGCGCCGATCGCACCGGCAATCCAGATCGGATAGAAGCTGATGCCACTCACCCCGATCAGCGCGCCGATGGCGACCAGCGCCCCCCAGGCGGGGATCAGGAGTGAGATGAAGGCCAGCGATTCCCCGAACGCCAGCAGGAACACGATCGGAGCAGCCCAGGCCTGATGGAGGCGCACGAAATCGGCCAGTGCATGCGCAAACTGCTCCATTCAAGAAATAGCCTTCCCGCCCCGCCTTGAGGTCCTGCCAGATAGGAAAGACTGGTAAGCCAAGGACTTGTGTGACATCAAGTCACAAAGACCGGGCTGCACCCGACCGAGGCGTCAAATTGCCGGGACTTGGCCGGCTTGCGGCGTAAAATTGCCGGCATTAACTCCCACCCACAGCGCCGGGCCTGCCCACCGGTGACCTTTGGCAGCCAGAAGTGGCATAGTCAGGCCAACCGATTCGCCGCCTCCGCGGCCCTCAAAACACATCAAGATATATGTCCAAACAATTGAAAACGAAAACCAAAGACGATTTGTTCGAGGGCCATGAGCCAAAGGGGCGCGCAAACGCCGCGAAGTCCGCGCCGCGCACCAGTGGCGGCGAGGCCGATTACACGGCCGCCGACATCGAGGTGCTCGAGGGCCTGGAACCGGTGCGGCGCCGGCCTGGCATGTATATCGGCGGCACCGACGAAAAGGCGCTGCATCATTTGTTCGCCGAAGTCATCGACAACTCGATGGACGAGGCGCTGGCGGGGCACGCAACCTTCATTGGCGTGGAACTCTCCGCTGACGGGTTCCTCACCGTCACCGACAACGGCCGCGGCATCCCTGTCGATCCGCATCCGAAGTTCCCGAAGAAGTCGGCACTGGAAGTCATCATGTGCACGCTGCATTCGGGCGGCAAGTTCGACAGCAAGGTCTACGAGACCTCCGGCGGCCTGCACGGCGTCGGCATCTCCGTGGTGAACGCCCTCTCCTCGCGTCTCGAGGTGGAGGTCGCGCGCAGCCAGAAGCTCTACCGCATGAGCTTCGAGCGCGGCCATCCCAAGGGCAAGCTCGAGGATCTCGGCAAGATCAACAACCGCCGCGGCACCCGCGTTCGCTTCAAGCCGGACACGGACATCTTCGGGCCTAAGGCCGCGTTCAAGCCGCAGCGCCTGTTCAAGATGACGCGCTCAAAGGCCTATCTGTTCGGCGGCGTCGAGATCCGCTGGAATTGCGCGCCCGAGCTGCTCAAGGGCGTCGAGGACGTGCCGGCGGAAGCAACCTTCCATTTCCCCGGCGGCCTCAAGGATTATCTGGCCGCGGCGATCCACGCCGACACGCTGGTGCATCCCGATATCTTCTCTGGCAAGTCAGGCCGCAACGGCGCGCACGGCGCCTGCGAATGGGCGGTGGCCTGGACCGCTGATGCCGACGGCTTCCTGTCGTCCTACACCAACACCGTACCGACGCCCGATGGCGGCACGCATGAATCGGGCCTGCGCAGCGCATTGTTGCGCGGCCTGAAGGATCACGCCGAGCGCGTCGGCCAGGGCAAGCGTGCCTCGTCCATCACCTCGGAAGACGTGATGGTGGGCGCCGCCGTGATGCTCTCGGTGTTCGTGCGCGAGCCTGAATTCCAGGGCCAGACCAAGGATCGTCTCGCCACTGCCGAAGCGCAGCGCATCGTCGAACAGGCGATGAAGGATCCGTTCGACCATTGGCTGTCGGGCAATCCAAACATGGCCAACCGGCTGCTCGACTTCGTCATCGACCGCGCCGAGGAGCGGCTGCGTCGCCGTCAGGAAAAGGAGACGGCGCGCAAGACGGCGGGCAAGAAGCTGCGCCTGCCCGGCAAGCTCGCCGACTGCACCGATGCCGGCACCGAAGGCTCCGAGCTCTTCATCGTCGAGGGTGACTCGGCCGGTGGCAGCGCCAAGCAGGCGCGCGACCGCAAGACGCAAGCCGTACTGCCCTTGCGCGGAAAGATCCTCAACGTGGCATCCGCCGGCAAGGACAAGCTCACCGCGAACGCCCAGCTCTCCGATCTCGTGCAAGCGATCGGCTGCGGACAGCTTCTGCACTATCGGGAAGAGGATCTGCGCTATCAGCGCATCATCATCATGACCGACGCCGACGTCGACGGCGCGCATATCGCCTCGCTGCTGATCACCTTCTTCTACCGGCAGATGCCGAAGCTGATCGACGAAGGCCACCTCTTCCTCGCGGTGCCGCCGCTCTACAAGCTGACCCACGGCAACAAGTCGGTTTACGCGCGCGACGACAAGCACAAGGACGAGCTGATCAAGACCGCCTTCAACGCCAACGCCAAGGTCGAGGTGAACCGCTTCAAAGGCCTCGGCGAGATGATGCCGGCGCAGCTCAAGGAAACCACCATGGATCCGAGCAAGCGGACGCTGCTCAAGGTGGTCCTGCTGCCTGATGACCGCGACACCACGGCGGATTCGGTCGAGCGCCTGATGGGCACCAAGGCCGAAGCGCGCTTTGCCTTCATCTCCGACAAGGCCGAGTTCGCCAGCGACGAGCTGCTCGACGTCTGACCCTGCGATTCCCTTTCAAAAGCCCCGGCTTCAGGCCGGGGCTTTTTCATTTTGGGGGCGCTGCACCGGCCTTTCCCGGTCGTTCAACCATGGCGATCCGTCTCCCGAGAGTGCGACTCAGCCAGCGACTCATAGGGCCAGGCAGCACCACGGTTGAGGCAGGAGTGCCTGCATTTCGGACAAAGGCGAACTCCTAACGAAAACCTACCCCGGGTCACGAATCTCAAAACACATGCAATCATATGAAATCGCTCATGTTTTCTGGATTCCTACCACGACGTCATGCAACCCGGGCGACGGGCGTTTTCCGGCGACTGTGCCTGCCCTGCAACAGCATTTCGGCGAGAACCGTCTATAGTCCGGGCATCAGATCACACGGACTCCAGTGCGCTCGCGCCTGCCAAGGTTGGGGATTTAATCATGAAGAAGATTGCACTCGCTCTGACGGCGGTTGCGGCGATGACCGGTTCGGCTTCTGCGGCCGACCTGGCTGCCCGTCCCTACGTGAAGGCCCCGATGGCTGCACCGGTTGCCAACTGGACCGGCTTCTACGTCTTCGGCGGCGCCGGCGGCGGTCTCTCGAACTCCGACCAGAGCATCGTCTCGACGACGACCGGCACCCCCCTCACCATCACCCAGCGTCAGGGTGGCTCGGGCTGGTTCGGCACCGTCGGTCTCGGCTACGACTGGCAGTTCAACAGCACCTGGGTCGCCGGCGTGTTCGCTGACGGTCAGTTCGGCAGCATCCGCGGCACCGTGCAGGATCCGCTCCTCGGCCTCACCGGCCGCCAGAAGCTGGAAGACTCCTGGGCCGCCGGCGTTCGCCTCGGCTGGCTGGTCGCTCCGAACGTGCTGTCCTACGTCAACGGCGGTTACTCGGGCGCCCACTTCGGCAGCACCAGCTTCACCAACCTGGCCGGCGGTCCGACCGGCCTTCACCTCAACGGCTACAACCGCAACGGCTGGTTCGTCGGCGGCGGTGTCGAGAACAGCCTGAACATTTTCGGCATCTCCTCGCCCGGCTGGTTCATGAAGACCGAATACCGCTCGGCCTTCTACGACGCGAAGACGCGGGATGAAATCGTCGACGCAACCAACCTGCCGACGGGCGTCAACAGCATCCGCGCCAACAGCTGGAACCAGACGATCTCGACCTCGCTGGTCTACCGCTTCAACTGGACCGGTCCGGTCGTCGCCAAGTACTGATCCGATCTCACGATCGAGCGTCAAAGCCCCGGCATTGCCGGGGCTTTTTCGTTGTGGGGCCTTGCTAGTGCGCAACGCTCGCCTTTAACGACCGGTAGGCGTCCACGAGCTTGGTTTCGATCGCGACCCAATCGGCTTCGGTGATGGCTTCGCCCTTTGCATCGCGGAACGCCATGGCGTCTGCCCGCGTGATCCCAAAGTGCCTGATCCCTGCGTCGTCGACGCTCTTGCCGTAGGTCAGCGCGGCCACGCGTGCGATGGTGATGCCATAGTCGTTCGGCCCGACCGCCTCCCGTCGCGCCTGCCACCAATCGAGCTCGAGCCGGGCTGCCTGCTCCACGTCAAACGCCACGGGGGCGGCCGCTGCGTAATCGCGGTAGTACGCCACGAGAGCCGGCAGCGCCGCATCGGCTTCCTGTCGTGAGTGCGTCGGCTGGAACGTCTTGGCCGCCTCGGCGGCACTGAACGCGATGTGCAGGCTCCTGAGCGGAGAAAAGCCGAACTGCATCCGCGTCGAGGCGTAGAGATGGTAGAACAGCGCGGCATAGCGCTTGTCGTAATAGTCGCGCCACATCGCGGTCTCGAGCCGGGCCATTTCGGCCGGATCGAAAGCCCGCAGATCCGCTTGGCGCGGAATACCGGCATAAGCCGCGACAAGGACGGCCGCAGCAGCCGTGCCCAAAATCACCCTGCGCCTCGAGATCAGCTTGCGCACGGACATCCTCCCCGCAGTCTCGCGTCCGCGGCCATTGTATCCGAACTGAAGCTACGGCTAGTCTTGCGGGAAGTTTTCGTGACCGGCGGCGATCGTTCCTGCCGGGGGTCGCGACAGAATCAGACCGACAGGGAGGAATCCATGCGCAGAATTCTGCTAGTCGCAGGCCTGTTTGCCCTCGCTGTCGGGCTGCTCTGGATCGGACAGGGTACGGGCACCCTCGCCTGGCCGCGATCGAGCTTCATGATCAACCAGCTGCAATGGGCTGGCTACGGCGCGGCCATGGCCGGCTTCGGGCTGGTCCTGATCTGGCAGAGCAACCAATAAAAGAAACCAGGAAGCAAAGCATGACATCCAACCGGTTCGATCTCCGCGGCAAGGTCGCGATCGTCACAGGAGGTAATGGTGGCATCGGGCTCGGCCTTGCGCATGGGCTCGCCGACGCCGGCGCCGACATCGCCGTGGTCGGACGCAACGAAGCCAAATCCACCGCGGCCGTCGCCGATCTCAAGGCGCGCGGCGTGAAGGCGATATCAGTCACCACCGACGTGACCGACAAGGCCGCGGTCGCGGCGATGATCGACCGCGTCGTCAGAGATCTCGGCCGCATCGACATCCTGATCAACAATGCCGGCATGAGCATCCGCAAGCCGCCGCACGAGCTCGAGCTCGACGAGTGGAACAAGGTGATCGACACCAACCTCACCAGCGCTTTCGTCTGCTCGAAGCTGGCCTATCCGGCCCTGAAGGCATCGGGCAACGGCAAGGTCATCAACATCGGCTCGATGATGTCGATCTTCGGCGCGAGCTTCGCGACCGCCTATGCGGCAAGCAAGGGCGGCATCGTGCAGTACACGCGCGCCTGCGCCAACGCCTGGGCGCCCGACAACATCCAGGTCAACGCGATCCTGCCGGGCTGGATCGACACCGATCTCACACGCGGCGCGCGGCAGCAGGTCTCAGGGCTGCACGAGCGCGTGCTCGCGCGCACCCCCGCGGGACGCTGGGGCGACATCGACGACTTCGCGGGCATCGCCGTGTTCCTCGCCTCATCAGCCTCGAATTTCGTCACCGGCACGGCGATCCCGGTCGATGGCGGCTTCTCGGTGATGGCGTAACGAACGCTCTCACGACAAAGGCCCCGGCATCAGCCGGGGCTTCGTAGGCAGCGCAACTCCGGAGAGACTAGTACCTTGCGACCACCGGGCCGCCGAAGCGATAATTGACGCCGATCTTGCCCGTGTGAACGCCTGGGTCGGAGTTGCTGTTGGTGTACACGGTGCCAACGCCGCCTCCGGCGGTGAGGACGCCGGACTGGGTATATGTCTTTTGCGTACCGAGATAGAGATACTCGCCCTTGATAGACCAATTGGTGTTGAAGGCATACTCGACACCAGCTCCGACCGCGTAGGTCACCTGCGTGTCACTGTGGCGGGTGATGAGCGCGCCACCGCCGCAGCCGGGCGGGCCGGCGCCGACACACGAATCATTGAAGCTGTAGGAGTTGGCGACGAAAGCGACGCCACCTTTGACATAGAGCAATGCCTGGTTGACGGCCCATCCGGCGCGCCCTGCGATCACCCCATAGGCATCGCCGATGCGGGTGGTATTCACACTATCGGGAAGCGCGAGGCCAAATGCAGCGGCGTTGACGTCCTGCCTTGACCCATTCAGGTGAAGATAGCCGGCCTCGCCTTCGATACCGAGCACGAAGTTCGTGCCGGGCTTCTGCCAGTTGTAGCCGATCGTGCCGCCGCCGATGAAGCTCGCGCCGAGGCTATAGGGGGTGTTGAGCCCCGTCCCGTTGTAGAAGAAACCGGCGGCATTGGCCGGCTCGCTCGCGGATGCGTCGCGGTCTGCGACCGCACCGCCGACGAAGCCCCCGATGTAGAAACCGGTCCAGTTGAACACCGGCGGCGGAACCATCGGCGGTGCTTTGACCGCCATGTCGGCGGCGGACGCCGCGCCCGAAATCGCAAGCAGAATTGACATTCCTGCTGTCAAAGCAAATGTCTTTTTCATCCATGCCCCCTGGAAGAACTGCAAGAGCGAACGCTCCGTTGAGTCGATTTATACAAAGCGCCTCTCGGGCAGCGAGGCACAATCTGCAGTTCCCGCTCGCTCGCATGCACTATCCGCGAAACAGTGACATTTTCCGCACGCAAAGGTCAGACGTACCGACCTATACACGCAACAGGATCATAGTCCTGTTGGCGTCAATGCCCCGAGGTAGAGCGCGACGTCTCTTCTTCGCTTCGGAAAAAAGATCGCACGCGTCAGCCGATCCCGGTGCGCTTTCTTTCGCAAAAGAAAGAAGCCCCGGGCGCTGCCCGGGGCTTTGAAGTCTGGCACTGATCGTTTTCTTTTTCGGTTTCAGTAGCGCGCGATCACAGGTGCGTCGAACTTGTAGCTGGCGCGGACGACCGCCCACTGGATGTCGCGCGGCTTGGCGTCGAAGGTGTAGTTTCCGGACAGGCCGCCGAGCTGATAGGTCTGGCTGCCGAAGGCCGCGTAATTGTACTCGAGGCCGACGATCCAGTTGCGGGTGATGCCGTATTCCCAGCCGGCGCCGACAGTCCAGCCGTTGGCCCAGTGAGTCTGGCCGCCCGAGCCCTGAGCCGCGCCGACGGTGTCGCTGACGTTGAGACGGTTGTTCACGCCGGCATAGCCGCCCTTGACGTAGAACAGGTTGTTCTGAACGGCGAAGCCGGCGCGACCGACGACGGTAGCGAGAACGTTCGTACGCCAGGTGAAGACGTCATCGCCCGCACCGAACGCGGTGTTCACGACGGTGCCCTTGTTGTCGAGGCCGGAGATCGTGCCCTCCATGCCGAACACGTAGTTATTGGCCTGCCAGTTGTAGCCGATCTGGGCGCCGCCCATGATGCCGGCGCCGCGCTGGCGATAGCCCTGGCCCGGAACGAGGTCGCCGAACGGCGCGCCGGTCCCGTTGTTGATGAACTGCTCGTTGGTCCAGGCGCCACCGATGTGGCCACCGACATAGAAGCCGGTCCAGTTGAACAACGGCTCGATGTAAGCAGGCGCCTTGGTGTAAGGACGCGCGGCGAGATCGGCGGCGGAAGCAGCGCCGGTCGAAACCAGAGCGGTCGTGCAGGCGAAGGCGGCAATCATTTTGTTACGCATGGTACATCCCGTGTCCTTTGATGGGCGCACGCTCACACGCAAGTTCTTACTCAAATTTGAATCAACAAAGTTAAGGCGCCGGATTGGCATTTGGCGATCTTTGAATCCCGGACCGCTGTTGCAGGCGCGCAACGCGGACGCCGCAATTTAACGCGGCGTTATCCCTATCAAATCGCTGCGTCAGGATGCCGGCGAATGAACGTGCTCGGGCCGCACACCGATTGCGATGAAGCGCGCGGGAATGCCCTGGAGCCACGGCCAAGCGGAGATCAGGCGCAGGATCAGCGGCACCTTGAACGGCCGACCTGTGCCTTTCAGCGCGCTGCTGACGATGTTGTTCTGCACGACCACCTGCATCGCCTGGGTCATCTTCACCGGGAATTCGCGGCGACGCCTGACGGCATCGAGCTCAGCCTCGGATGGGCAGCCCCGCATCAGCTTCTCGGCGAGCAGGTTTGCGGTCGCGACCGCATCCTGCACGGCCAGATTGACGCCGACGCCGCCGACCGGCGACATCGCATGCGCGGCGTCACCGATGCAAAGCAGCCCGGGTCGCGTCCAGTGGCTCAGACGGTTGATCGCGACCGTCAGCAGCTTCACGTCATCGAAGCTCTTGACGTCGGCGATGCCGTGCCTGAGGACCGGCGCCATGCGCACGACATCGTCGAGCAGCGCCCGTAGTCCCCTCGCCCTCACCGCATCATACTGTCCCTTGGCGATGACATAGGCGCATTGCCAATAATCGCCGCGGTCGAAGGTGACCATCATCTTGCCGGGCTCGATGCGCGCAAACAGGTTCTCGGTCTCGTCCGGCCTGCGGCCCGCGCGGAACCAGAGCACGTCCATCGGAGCCCCGATCTCCTCGACGGCAAGGCCTGCGCGCTCGCGCACCGTCGAGTGCCGGCCGTCGCAGGCGATGGTGAGATCGGCCTCGATGTCGACGTCACCATCGGGCGTCGTTGCGCGGACGCCGGCGATGGTCTCGCCGCGCCGGATCAGGTCGACAGCCTCCGTGCTCATCAGCACTTCGAGCGAGGAGAAACGCCTGCCGGCCTCGCGCAGGAAATTGAGAAAGTCCCATTGCGGCATGAAGGCGATGAAAGGGTATTTCGTGTTCAGCCGGCTCAGATCGGCGATCCGCACCTTGGTGCCACCGAACAGGCCGTCCATCTTCTGCAGGCGTTGATGCGGCAGCTTGAGGAAGCCGTCGATGAGGCCGAGTTCATCCATCACCTGAAGTGTCGAGGGATGCACGGTGTCGCCGCGAAAGTCGCGGAAGAAATCAGCATGTTTCTCCAGCACCACGACGTCGATGCCGGCGCGTCCCAGCAGATAGCCGAGCATCATGCCCGCAGGTCCGCCGCCGACGATACAGCAACGGACTTTTATGGAACGTGATGCGGATTGATCCGAGGTCGCTGCCGCCATGATCCTGACCTCACTGGCAAGTGGATCCGTAAACAGGATAACAGCACCAATTTACATCGCTACCCGCATTCATTGGCTCACCGTGCCGGAACCAAGATGACGGGTCACCAGATCGAGGAACTCGCTGGCCATCGGTGAAATGCTCAAGGACCGGTGCCGAACGACGCCCACGGTCCGCTTGATCTCGGGCGCAGCGATCGGAATGGCCCGGATGTTGGAGCCGGAGCTTGTCGGCAGCGCCGTCGCCGGCAGGATCGCGCAGCCGACACCCGCTTCCAGCAATCCGAGGATGCAGGAGACGTGTTCGACTTCGTAAAACCATCGCAGCTTCAGGGCGGCATTTCCGAGCAACACCTCCAGCAGGAGCCGGTTGCCGCTGTCGCGCCCGCCGATGACGAGCCGAACCTTTGCCGTAGCCTGAAGCTCTTGCAGAGTGATCTCCTGGCGAGCGGCGAGCGTGTCATCCTTGTGCATGGCCAGAACGAAGCGATCAGCCAGCAACGGCGTGAACGTGAGATCCGGATCTTCTCCCGGGTCAACGCCGATCCCGAATTCGGCCAAGCCCGACAATACGTGGCGAACGACAAAGTCCTGATTGCCGTCGAAGACCTGCACACCGACGTTTGGATGACGCCCACTGAACGTCTTCAGCAAGGACGGAAAAGCCTGGCAGACCACGGTAGGGATGCTGGCCACCCGTATCTTGCCAAAGCGCTTCTCAGCGACCTCGCGGATCGAATCCAGCATTCCGTTCAGGTTGTTGATCTGCTGGCGAGCCATTGGAAGGAAGTGGCGTCCGGCCCCGGTGAGGACCACCGACCTCGTGGTGCGGCTGAACAGTTCGACACCCAGCGTCTGCTCCAGCTTCTGGATCCGGCGCGACAGACCAGGCTGGGTGAGATGAAGCTTCTCGGCGGCACGCTGGAAATTCAGCAGCTCTGCCGCGATCACGAAGGCCTCGAGTTCAGCGTTCTCGACTTTCATGCGGCGCTCTCATCAGTCGCAAGCGAACCCGCATTGGACCTCAATGATGGCGGTTCCTACGATCCCTGGGATCGCCGAACCAAAGGGAACAAGTAGCACCGATGCCCACCCAGCAGCAACTTGCCTCGTCAATGCCGATGATGGCGGCCGCACCATCCGATGTGACCGAGGCCGATGCCACATATCGGAAGATCGTGCTTCGCATCGTTCCGTTCATTCTGGTCTGTTATTTCTTTGGCTATCTGGACCGGGTGAACGTCGGATTTGCCAAGCTCGGCATGGTCCACGACCTCAGTCTGAGCGAGGCGGCCTATGGCCTCGGTGCAGGCTTGTTCTTCATCGGGTATCTCCTGCTCCAGGTGCCCGCGGGCTATCTGGTTCAGCTCCACGGCCCCAGGAAGTGCGTCGCGGGATCGATGATCGCATGGGGGCTCGTCTCAGTCGCGACCTTGCTGACCCGGGACGAGGCCAGCTTCTACGCACTTCGATTCCTGCTCGGTGTGACGGAGGCCGCCTTCTTCCCGGCCGTGATCGCCTGCTTCAGCCTCTGGTTTCCCTCCTACAGGCTGAGCAAGGTGATGTCCCTGCTGTTCCTCGCCCTGCCGCTCGGGGTGATCGTCGGCGGCCCGATGTCCGGCTGGATCATGGATGCGACCCACGGCGGGTACGGCCTGAAGGGTTGGCAATGGATGTTCCTGCTCGAAGGGCTGCCGGCGATATTGCTCGGGCTGTTCGCGACCAAAGCGATTATCGAACGACCGGACGGTGTCGAATGGTTGACACCTGGCGAGAAGGCTTTGGTGCTGCGGGAGCTCACCCAGGAATCCCGGGACAAACAAACGAGCTTGTTACCTGCCTTGCGTGAGCCGACGCTCTGGATTCTGTTCGCGACAACGTTTCTCTACAACCTCGGCAATTACGGCCTCGTGTTCTGGATGCCGAGCATGATCAAGTCGATCGGCGGGCTGACGAACTTCCAGATCGGCGTCGTAACCGCCCTACCCTATTTCATCGCCGCCTGCGCGATGCTGGTCAATTCGTTCCACTCGGTCAAGACCGGCGAGAGGCTCTGGCATACCGCGCTGCCCCTGATCGCTGGCGGAGTCGCCATGGTCGCAAGTGTGACAATGCGAGACGTGCCGGTGCTCTCCCTCTTGTGCCTGACCGTCGGCATCTCCGGCATCCAGTGCACGCTCGCCATGTTCTGGAGCCTGCCATCGCGCGTGCTTGCCGGGACCGCTGCGGCCAGCGGTGCCGGACTGGTGAATATCGGGGCGGCCATTGCCGGATTTGCCGGTCCGACGATCCTGGGCCTTCTCGGTCAACTGACCGGCAGCAATACGGCCGGCGTTTCGCTGCTGGCGATCGGGCTATTCGCCGCGGCCGGACTGATCTTTGCGATTCCGCGGCACCTGATGGCCCGGCCTGTCGTCTCGGCTTAGGAGGCGTCGTAGTGCTCTACAAGGCTCCAATTCCCCATCTTCCCGACCCTCGCCCGCGCAAGCCATTTCGGATCGCTGTCGCCGGATTTCATATTGAGTCCGTGAGTTTTCTGCCGGTCGCCTCGACCTGGGACGATTTCGAGCAAGTGGCCCTGCGCGGGAATCGCATCGTCGACGAGCTCCGAGGCACGAACACGGTGATGGGAGGCTTCATCGACGTCTGCGAACAGGATAGCGTGGAGTTGGTCCCGCTCGTCCACACCGCCCTCGGCGCCGTCGGACCTGCGACCGACGAGGCGGTCAGACGCTATGCGGACGAGATGGCAGTCAGTGTCCGCGCACTGCCGGACCTGGATGGCGTGCTGCTCTTCCTCCACGGCGCGTGCTGGACGGCATCCTATCCCGACCCTGAGCGCTTCATCATCGACACGGTGCGTGGCGTCTTGGGGAAAGACAAGCCCTTGATCGTCGCCCTGGACTACCATGGCAACATCGACGCGGACACGTTGAAGAACGCGACCGCGGCGTTCGCCTATCGGAAATCGCCGCACACGGACACGGGTGACACGGGACGCCGGGCCGCGATCTGCATGCTGCGCACGCTGCGGGAAGAGATTTCGCCGGCATGGGCAATCGCAAAGCCGGGCGTGCTCGTTCCGTCGATCTTCAGTGCGACCGCGCTGCGCCCCCTGGCGGACATTATCGAGGAAGGACAGCGGATCGAACACGACAGCCAGCATTACACCGACATTTCGCTGATGGCGGGCTTTTCCTACGCGGACGCGCACAATGCGGGCTTCTCTGCGCTGTGCGTCACGGACGGCGACCCGGCGCGCGCTCAGAGGATCGCGGACCATCTTTCGGAGCGGGTCTGGCGCGAACGGCACGCGCTTTACAGGCCCTTCGACGTCTACACCGCAGAGTCAGCGGTCTCCCGGGCGTGTGCAGGCCTCACACGGCGCGAGGCAAAGGGACGTCCATACGTGCTGGTCGAGCACGCGGACCGAATGAACGATTCCACGTACCTGCTGGCGGAGCTGCTGAAGCGCCGCGTCGCAAGGGCTGCCGTGCCATTCCTCTGGGATGCGGCCGCGGCGCAGAGGGCGTTCGATGCCGGTGTTGGCGCGATGGTGAAGCTTCAGCTTGGCGGCCACAGCTCGGAGAAGGCGGGACCGACCTTGGACGTGATCGCACGCGTGCTGTGGGCTGGCCCCAAGTCATACCGCGTGTCGGGGTCCTACATGCATGGCATGCCCGTCGACCTCGGAATGACGGCCTTGCTCGACGTCGATGGCGTATCGGTGAGCGTCGTTAGCGCCTTTGCGTTCGCGGTCGATGGTGATGCATTCGGCGTGTTCGGGTTGCGCCCTGAAGACTTCGACATCATCGTGCTTCGTTCCAAGACCCATTTCCGCGCCTTCTACGAAGGTTTGGCGGAGGAAATCCTGATGGTGGATACGCCCGACCACGGCGTCGCCGACCTCCGGCTCCTGCCCTACGAGCGCCTGGATACGCATCGCGTATTTCCTCTCGCTCCCGAAACTTCAACGCACCGTGCGACAGAGGATCGGCAGAAGTCAAAGCCGCCTCACCGATCAAACCGAACCGCTTAATTGTTGCTGCGGTTCGCCGTGCGGAAACTCTTGACCTCCGACACGCTGCCGTCACGGTAGGTCAATTCGACCGACATGAACTGCGTCGCGGGCGGCAGTTTCTCATAGAGCAGCATGCCGGCGGTGATGGCCGAGGGATCGCGGAGATCGCAAGGCGGCAGCTTCAGCACCCTGTCCGGCACCGCCGTGTCGATGCCGATGCGCGCCTCGCGGATCGCGCAGCGGTACGACACCAGGTGGGAATAATACACCAGGAGCCCGTTGAACTGGCGGAACGACAGCCAGCTCGTCGCGGTCATGTCGAGGATCTTGCGCTGGTCGCGGATCAGAGCCGCCTCGGGATCGAACTTGATCGGGAACGGCCCCTGCATGTCGCCGGAAGCATCGACGTAGCGGACCTCGATGGTGCCGGCCTGCGCATCCGGCGGCAGCTCGATCGACGGGTTCGGCATCCGCTTGCGGGTCCGTGGGTCGAGCGTATCGATGAAGCCGGTCTCACGGAAATCGCCGTTGCCGGCCATGCGCCATGAAATTCCGATGGTGGGATCGGCGAAGGAGAACGTCACGCTCCAGCCGCCATTGTGCCGGGAGAAGCTCGCGATCGGCGCATTGGTGCTCTCCTCCTTCGGCACGCGCGGCACCGACACCGGCGGCAGCGCGGCGACCTTCTGCGGCGGCGAATCGGCGGGCCGCGCCGCGGCCGCCGCATCCTTCGCCGCGCCGCTGAGGAAGACGTCGTCGACCATCTGGTCGAAATAGACAGGCACCTGCTTGTGCCTGACGGTGTCGGCCATCTCGCTGACCAGACGGCGCGTGTGCTGCGCGACCTGCACGAGGTTCTCGCCGGGCTGGAGCAGCTCCTTGGCGAAGGTGCGCGTGAACACCGAGTTGGGATTGGCATCGTCGTTCGAGAGACGATCGAGCGCGGTCTGGCGCGGGCCGGCCGAGAACACCGAGAACACGCCTTCAGGCAGCTGCGTCATCGGCGCGAGCCCCCCGCCGCCGGCCACCGCGCGCGTGCCTGCGCGCTCGAACGGATTGTTGCGGCAGGCGTCGAACACCAGGATCGAGGTGCGCGCCTTCTTGTTCTGGAGACGCTCGACGACACGGTCGGCGAGAATGGAGGCGTCGCGCACCAGCTCTTCCTGGCCCTCGGTCGCCGCCGGCACGTCGGTGGGCAACAGATAGTTCTGGCCCGCGATCTCGAATCCGTGGCCGGCATAGAAGAAGAACGCGGTGTCGCCCGGCTCGATCGCCCGGTCGAAGGCGAGCAGCGTCTCGGTGAATTGCTGACGGTTCTGGTTCTCGGCGACCATCACCTGGAAGCCGAGCTGCTTCAGCGTGTCGCCCATGGTGCGGGCGTCGTTGACGGCCTTCACGAGCTTCGGCACGTTCTTGTAGTCGTTGTTGCCGATCACGAGCGCGACGCGCTTTTCGGCATGTGCAACGCTTGCCACCCCTGTGAGGCTCGCCGCCACACCAAGGGCCACCAGAATTCTCAGAAGCCGACGCGTCATGTTAACATTCCCCTTGCAGCATGGCTCCGGTCGGGCCCCTTGCGCCTTTGCTCTGATAGTCGGTCCAGCCACGGCCGCGGTTCAACCAGTCCATCGGCGCGGTCCCATCCTCTGGCCTATGGCAGATTCTGCTGGAATCTGCTTTTTCTTCTTGGGCAATTGCGCGCGAGTGAGGGGCTGCCGTGTATCGCTGGTGTACCGACGAAGTCGAACCTCAGGACCGCTTCGACTATTGGCGCGAGGTGCGCGCAAAAGGTCTGTTCGGAGTCACCGCTGAGCTCGAGCGCGAGAAGCGCACGGGGTTTTACGGGGAATTCTCGCTGAGCCAGGTCGGCCCCGGCGGCCTCGTCGAGCTGAAGGCCTCGTCCTATGCGGTCGAACGAAGCCCGTCCGACATCAACAACGCGCCGAGCGACAGCATCTGCGTCTACCAGCAGCTTGGCGGCGGCGGCTGGTTCGGCGGCATGCGCTCGAGCGATTTCGCCATTGCCAATGGCAGCTTTGCCACCAGCCACACCGACCTGCCCTACCGCACGCGGCCGCTGGGCGTTTCAGGCTTTCATCTGCGCATCCTGAAGATCCCCGTCAGCGGCCTTGCGACACAGGACAGGCGCATGCGCGAGCTTGCGCCCAAGACGTTCAACGATGCCACGCTGGCGCCCCTGCTCGATGCCTGTTTCGCCGATCTCGGCGAGGCGGCCGCGATTGAGGGCTCGGCCGACGCCGCCCCGCTGGTGCAGGCGCTCGGGCATCTGGCACTGATCGAGCGCGGCATCGTCAGGCCGGGCAGCCGGCGCGGACAGGCGGCGCTCCGGACCGCCCGCCTGTCGCTGGCGCGGCGCCTGATCGTGCGCCATTTGCAGGACCCGGATCTGGCGCCTTCACGGGTGGCCGACCTGCTCGGCGTCTCGGTGCGCCATCTGCATATGCTGTTCGAGGTTGCCGAGCGCAGCTTCTGGCAGACCGTGACGGAGGAACGGCTGAAAAGAAGCCGCCAGCTGATGCGCGAAGCGCCGGACCGGCTGATCGCCGACATCGCCGCCGCCTGCGGTTTCGAGAGCCTGGCAACCTATTACCGCGTCTTCAACGCCGCCTATGGCATGGCGCCCGGTGATTTCCGCGCCCGCGCCGCAGGAGGCCGTTAACCACCCCCTCGGCCGCCGCAGCCGAAAAGCCGAGCCGCGCCCGCTATTTGGGCAAAAACCTTAGGGTTTTTAGGACCTTCCCGCGCCTGCTCCATTGACTTTGGTCGATTCCGCCCTATGTTCCGAGGCGACGCGGCTCAGATCGAAGAGCGATTCCTGAGCCTGGCGCTTTGTTCGCGTGAGTCAGCACCCCCAGCTTCTTTGAGAGCGCGCCGTTTCGGGGTGGAACGCGACAGCCTTTTTACCCTCGATTCCGAACGGCGGTTTCGACCAGAGGCTCAATGTCCTTTTCCAATCTCGGACTGTCCGAAAAAGTCCTCGCCGCAGTGGCGGCCACCGGTTACACCAACCCCACCCCCATTCAGGAACAGGCGATCCCCCACGTCCTCGCACGCAAGGACGTGCTGGGCATCGCCCAGACCGGCACCGGCAAGACCGCAGCTTTCGTGCTGCCGATGCTCACCATCCTCGAAAAGGGCAGAGCCCGTGCCCGCATGCCGCGCACGCTGATCCTGGAGCCGACCCGCGAACTCGCGGCGCAGGTGAAGGAAAACTTCGACCGCTACGGTGCCGGCCAGAAACTCAACGTCGCCCTGCTGATCGGCGGCGTCTCGTTCGGCGACCAGGATGCCAAGCTGACGCGCGGCGTCGACGTTCTGATCGCCACACCGGGCCGGCTGCTCGACCATACCGAGCGCGGCGGCCTGTTGCTCACCGGCGTCGAGCTGCTCGTGATCGACGAAGCCGACCGCATGCTGGACATGGGCTTCATTCCCGATATCGAGCGCATCTGCAAGCTGGTCCCCTTCACGCGGCAGACCCTGTTCTTCACCGCGACCATGCCGCCGGAAATCCGGCGCATCACCGAGGCCTTCCTGCACAATCCGCAGAAAGTCGAAGTCTCCAAGCCCGCGACCACCGCCGTCACCGTCACGCAGTCCCAGGTCCCGGCCGGGCGCGAGGCACATGAGAAGCGCGAGCTGCTCCGTCGCCTCTTGCGCGAGGCCAAGGATCTCAAGAACGCGATCATCTTCTGCAATCGCAAGCGCGAGGTCGCGATCGTCCACAAATCGCTTCAGAAGCATGGCTTCAGCGTCGGTGCCCTGCATGGCGACATGGACCAGCCGGCCCGCATGGCCGCGCTCGACCAGTTCCGCAAGGGCGAGCTTCCCCTCCTCGTCGCCTCCGACGTCGCCGCCCGCGGCCTCGACATTCCCGAGGTCAGCCACGTCTTCAATTTCGACGTTCCCCACCACGCCGACGACTACGTCCACCGCATCGGCCGCACCGGACGCGCCGGCCGCACCGGCACCGCGATCTCGATCGTCACGCCGCTCGACCAGAAATCGATGGTCGCGATCGAGAAGCTGATCGGCCAGAGCATTCCGCGCGCCGAAGGCGACTACGAGGTGCACGCTACCAGCGCCGAAAGTGATCGCCCGCGCGAGGAGCGTGGACGCGAGCGTTCCCGCGGCGGACGCGGTAAGCCGCAGCGCGGCGGTCGCGATCGTGAGCGCAGCCACGAGCCGCGCGGCGAGGCCAGACATCAGGCAGAAGCACGGCCCGCCGGCGAGCGGCCGGCACGCGAGGCACGGCCGCAGCGCAAAGCAAGGCCATCGTCCGAGGGTCGCCATGGCTCCCGCCAACAGGCCAACAATTCCCACGTACCGTCGATCGGCCGCCCCGAGCCGCGGCGGCAGCGGGAAGTCGACACCGAGCCAGGCGATCACTCGCATCTCCCAGCGTTTCTGTTGCGTCCGGTCCGCTCTCCGGCCGGAGCCTGACCCCGCGATACACGCGTGAGTTGAGCGGTCGAACGTTTACCGACCGTTCATCATCGTCCGTTAGCCTACGAATATAATTTAAGCATTGCCGTGGTCGATGGGCGCACCGACCGCTGTGGGGTATGTTCCGTGGTCAAAATGCTCGACGAACACGAACGCACGATGGCGTTCGCCGAGGTGGCGCTCGGTCAGATCCGATCGTTGAAGCAAACCGCAATTCCCCGCAATTACGAGATCTGGTACGTCTACGCGACCGGCTATAACGCGCCGCTCAACAAGATCATCAACGAGACGCTGGCCCGCAACGGCAAGCTGTCCGAAGCCGATCTCGAGCAGATCTACGACACCTACCTCTCCCACATCAAAACGACCGATCGTATCGACAAGGTCGGCGCGCGCGTCATCGGTGAGATCGACGACGTGATGAAGGTGCTGGGCGATGCGCTCGGCATGACTGACTCTTATGACGCCAGCCTATCGGACGCGACGGCGCAGCTATCCTCGGCCAAGAGCCGCGAGCAGATCAAGACCATCGTCGAAAAGCTGCTGCACTCGACCAGCGAGATGCGCGATACCAACAAGGCGCTGGAAGACCGGTTGACGCTCTCGAAGAATGAGATCAGCAATCTCCAGCAGAGCCTGGAGGCAATCCGCGCCGAAAGCCTCACCGATCCGCTGACGGGCCTCGGCAACCGCAAATATTTCGACCGCATGATCGGCATGGCGGTGCAGAGCGCGCTTGCGAGCGGCGAGCCGCTGTCGCTGCTGCTGTTCGACATCGATCATTTCAAGTCGTTCAACGATTCCTACGGCCATCTCACCGGCGACCAGGTGCTCCGGCTGGTCGGCCTGTCGTTGAAGCAGACCATCAAGGGCCAGGACATCACCGCGCGCTATGGCGGCGAGGAATTCGCGGTGGTGCTGCCCAACACGGCGCTGCGCCAGGCTCTCACCGTCGCCGATCACATCCGCCGCGCCGTGATGGCGAAGGAATTGAAGAAGAAGTCCACAGGCGAAATTCTCGGCCGCGTGACCATTTCGGTCGGCGTCTCCCTGCTGAAGCAGGGCGACGACACCGACGCGCTGATCGAGCGCGCGGACGCCTGTCTCTACGCGGCCAAACGCAACGGCCGCAATCGCGTGATCTGCGAAGTCGATCCGGAGTTTGCGAACGAGTCGCACAGCCGGGTGGCGTGATACGGGCTGCAAGGCCCGCCTCCGCTTGACATTCCAATCTGACGACCAGCATCTTCCTCGCCGCATCAACGTAAGTGATCGCGAGGACCCGTCGCTTGCCTAATCCCCGTGATTTTCACACGCCGCAACCGTCCTACACCAAGGACGAGCTTCTGAGATCGAGCGAAGGCGGTTATTTCGGCCCGGGCAACGCGCAATTGCCGGCCCCGCCGATGTTGATGATGGACCGCATCACCGAGATCAGCGTGGATGGGGGCGAATACGAAGGGCCATATCGTCGGCGAGCTCGATATTGTGCCTGAGTGCTGGTTCTTCGATTGCCACTATCGCGGTGACGCGATGATGCCGCCCACTCTCGGGCTCGACGCCATGTGGCAGATGATCGGCTATTGGCTCGGCTGGTCGGGTTCGCCGGGCAAGGGCCGCGCCATCGGCGTCGGCGAAGTCGAGGTGACGGGAGCCATCACGCCGCAGACGCGATCCGTGCGCTACGAAGTCACCATGCGCATGGTCCGCCGCGGCAAGCTGGTGCTCGGCATTGCGGATGGGCGCGTGATCACCGACGGCACCTGCGTTTTCGTGGCGAAGGACATGCGGGTAGGTTTGACGAGGGCTGTCGATTAAGCAAATGGTCTCGTAGGGGTGGGCAAAGGCGCGTAAGTGCCGTGCCCACCATCTTTGAGTCGTGGGCACGCTTCGCTTTGCCCACCCTACCGCACCGTCTTCTTCGCTACTTTCCTGGCCGATTTCTTCTTCGTCGCGATTTTCTTCGTCGGCTTGTTTGCCGCCTTCTTCGTCGCCCTCTTCCCCCTCGGCCGCTTCTTGACCTTGGCGCGCTGGGCGGCGGCGAGCGCCGCCCTCGCCCATTGCGCCAGCTCCTCGGAATCGTCGAACAGCCGTGCCGGCAGCTCCCAGTAGGAGTTCACCAGCACGGTCTTGGCGCGGGTCGAATACTGAAACGGCTTCGAGCCCTCGGCTTCAAAATCCGGGATGGTCACCTCATCGGCGCGGAAGAACAGGCCGGCTCGCAAGGCGAGCGCGAAATTGATGCCGTCGGCGGAGATGCCGTAGCCGGAGAACATTTTTCGGATGGCGACGGGGCCGAAATCGGCAAACAGGTCGATCAGAAATTCGCGGTCCATGGTTGGCTTCCCGAGGCAAGCAAGCCAGCGTTCATACCACCGCCGTCATTGCGAGCAAAGCGAAGCAATCCAGACTGTCGCCGCAGAGACAGTCTGGATTGCTTCGTCGCAAGTGCTCCTCGCAACGACGAAAGAGGCTTACCCGTCGATCTTGGCCGGACGCAGCTCGACGGACTCGCCGCAGCCGCAGGCGGAGATCTGGTTGGGGTTGTTGAAGACGAACTGGGCCTGCATCTTGTCGGCCTTGTAGTCCATCTCGGTGCCGAGCAGGAACAGCACGGCCTTGGGATCCACCAGGATCTTGACGCCCTTGTCCTCGACGACCTCGTCGGTCGGGCGGATCTCGTGGGCGTATTCGACCGTGTAGGACTGGCCGGCGCAGCCCCCGTTCTTCACGCCAACGCGCAGACCCACGATCTCGGAATCGGCGCGCTGGGTCAGCTCGCTGATGCGCTGGGCGGCAGCGTCCGTCAGCCGCATCACCTGCGGGCGCGGGCGCCGGGGCTTTGGTGTCGAAGCTGGAGTTGCCTGGGTCATGTTGTTTATGTGGTCCGTTGCAGAACGAAATTCAATGCGCGTTGAGACCGTCACCACATGTTGAGCACGAGGCGGGCCTCGTCGCTCATGCGTTCCGGCGTCCAGGCCGGCTCCCAGACCACCTTGACGTTGACCACGCCGACGCCGGGCACGCTGGCGACCGCGTTCTCAACCATGGTCGGCAGCTCGCCTGCGGCCGGGCAGTTCGGCGTCGTCAGCGTCATCTGCACGTCGACGGAACGGTCGTCCTTGATCTCGACCTTGTAGATCAGGCCGAGCTCATAGATGTCGGCGGGAATTTCCGGGTCGAACACGGTCTTGAGCCCGGCAATGATCTCGCGGGTCAGACGCTCGGTCTCCTCCGCCGGCAACGCCGAATGCGTCTCCATCGGACTAGCTTTGATTTCGGCCGTGTCACTCATGCGAACAAATCCCGCGCCTTGAGCAGCGCCTGTGCCAGATGATCGACTTCTTCCCGCGTATTATACATGCCGAACGAGGCCCGGCAGGTGGCCGTGACGTTGAACCGCTCTAAAAGCGGCATGACGCAATGGGTGCCGGCGCGCACCGCGATGCCCTGGCGGTCGATCACGGTGGCGACGTCATGGGCATGCGCGCCCCTGAGCTCGAAGGAGATCACCGGGCCCTTGCCCCTCGCCGTGCCGATCAGCCGCAGCGAGTTGATCTCGCGCAAGCGCTCCTGGGCGTAGGCCGTGAGGTCGGCCTCGTACGCGGCGATGCGCTCCTTGCCGATCGAATTGACGTAGTCGATCGCAGCGCCAAGGCCGACGGCCTCGATGATCGCCGGCGTTCCCGCCTCGAACTTGTGCGGGGGATCGCCATAGGTGACGATCTCGCGCGAGACCTCGCGGATCATCTCACCGCCGCCGTTGAAGGGACGCATCGCGACGAGATGGTCGTACTTGGCCCAGAGCACGCCGATGCCGGTGGGACCATAAACCTTGTGGCCGGTGAAGACGTAGAAGTCGCAGCCGATGTCCTGGACGTCGACCGGCAGATGCACCGCGCCCTGGCTGCCGTCGACCAGCACCGGAATGCCGCGGCCGTGTGCGATCTTCACGACGTCCTTGACCGGCACGATGGTGCCGAGCGCGTTCGACATCTGCGTGATCGCGACCAGCTTGGTCTTCGGGCTCAGCAGCTTCTCGAACTCGTCGATGAGGAAATTGCCCTCGTCGTCAACGGGCGCCCACTTGATCACGGCACCCTGGCGTTCCCTGAGGAAGTGCCAGGGCACGATGTTGGAGTGGTGCTCCATGATCGAGATGACGATCTCGTCGCCTTCCCCGATGTTCGGCCCGCCCCAGGACGATGCGACCAGATTGATCGCCTCAGTGGCATTGCGGGTGAAGATCACCTCTTCGGTGCGCGGCGCGTTGATGAACTGCGCAACCTTGGTGCGGCCGCCCTCATAGGCTTCCGTCGCAGCGTTGGCGAGGTAATGCAGCCCGCGATGCACGTTGGCATATTCGCTCGTATAGGCCTGCGTCATGCGGTCGAGCACGGCGCTCGGCTTCTGCGCGGACGCCGCGTTGTCGAGATAGACCAGCTTCTTGCCGTAGACCTGCATGGCGAGCGCCGGAAAATCCTGGCGCACGCGCGCAACGTCATAGGCGCCGTTCTTGACTGCGGGATGCGTCGTCATGACCGCCGCTCCAGCCAGCGCTCGGCAATGCCGATCACGTGCTCGCGCAAGTCATCATCGGCGATCTGCTCGATCGCCTCGCCGACGAAAGCCTGGATCAGCAGCGCCTGGGCCTGCTTCTCCGGCAGGCCGCGGGCCTTCAGGTAGAACAAGAGGCTGTCGTCCAGCGCGCCGGCGGTGGCGCCGTGGCCGCAGGAGACGTCGTCGGCAAAGATTTCCAGCTCGGGCTTGTTGTCGGCCTCGGCTTCGTCCGAGAGCAACAGCGCCCGGGTCATCATCTTGCCGTCGGTCTTCTGCGCGTCGGGACGGACGATGATCCGGCCCTGGAACACCGAATGGGCGCGGTCGTCGATCACGGCGCGGAAGGTTTCTCGGCTGACGCAGTTCGGCACGGCATGGTCGACCACCAGCGTAGTGTCGCCGTGCTCGGTTTTCTGCAGCAGGTTCACGCCGTTGGCCGAGAGCTCGCTGCCCTCGCCCGAGAGCGTGATGAAGCCCTGCAAGCGGCTGACCGCAGCGCCGGTCGTCATGTTGAAGAAGTTGAACTTCACGGCGGCGCCGACGGTGACGAAGTGCGAGGAGACGTTCACCGCATCAGGCGCGTCGTCCATCAGGCGGATATGCGCGACGTCGGCATCGTCACCGATCCAGAGGATCACCGCGTCGTTGACCTGGTAGCCGCTCGCCTTCCCGGCCGCGACGAAGGTCTCTACGAGAGTAGCACGCACGCCTTTGCCAATTCGCAGATGCGAGCGGGTGAACGCGGACGCCCCGGCCGCCGTCGCGATATGGATAAGCTGGATCGGCGCCGACAAATGAGTGCCGTCGGCCACCGAAACCACGACGCCGTCCGTCGCCATGGCCGCATTGAGCGAGATGACCGCATCGGTCGAGGCGGTCCGGAGGAGATCGCCGGCGGCAGGGTTGGCCTCATCAGCGAGAACCTCACGCAGCGTCTTGATGCTGACCTCGGACGCAAGCGCCTTGACGTCCGACAGGTCGGCGGCGAACACGCCGTCGACCAGCACCAGCTTGCGGGCGCCCGCAATCGCATGCGCCGTCACCGCCTCCGCGGCGCGCTTCAGCGCGGCGGCATCGGGCGCGGCTGCGAGCGGCAGCACCTCGCCGACCAGTGCGCGCAAATCGGTGTATTTCCATTCCTCGATCCGGCGGTGCGGCAGGCCGAGACGCTCATAGGTCTCGAACGCCTCGCGGCGCAGTGCTGCCACACCAGGCGAACCAGGCAAGCGGCCTTCGGCGCTGGCGAAGAGATCGCTCACCGCGCGGCCGTTCCCGGTCTTTGCCACAGCAACGTTCATCGCAAAATTCCTTACGCGGCATCCTCGAACCGGGCGTAGCCGGATGCTTCGAGCTCCAGTGCCAGATCCTTGCCGCCGCTCTTCACGACACGGCCCTTCGACATCACGTGCACCACATCGGGCACGATGTAGTTGAGCAGCCGCTGATAGTGGGTGATGACGACCATCGCGCGCTTCGGCGAACGCAGCGCGTTGACGCCGTCGGCCGCGATGCGCAGCGCGTCGATGTCGAGACCGGAATCCATCTCGTCGAGGATGCACAGGCTCGGCTCGAACAGCGCCATCTGCAGCACCTCGTTGCGCTTCTTCTCGCCGCCGGAAAAGCCGACATTGACGCCGCGCTTGAGCATGTCCTGCGGGATATTCAGCGACTTCGAGACTTCACGGACTTTCTTCAGGAAGTCCGGCGTCGAATACTCGCTCTCGCCGCGGGCCTTGCGCTGCGCGTTCAGCGCGGTGCGCAGGAAGGTCATGGTGGCGACGCCGGGAATCTCGACCGGATACTGGAACGCCAGGAACACGCCCTTGGCGGCGCGCTCGTCGGGTGACATCTCCAAGAGGTCCTCGCCCTTGAAAAAGATCTGGCCGTCGGTGACCTCGTAGCCGGGCTTGCCGGCGATGACGTGCGAGAGCGTCGATTTGCCGGAGCCGTTCGGCCCCATGATCGCGTGCACCTCGCCCTCGTTCACGGTCAGCGTCAGCCCATGGAGGATCTCGCGCTCCTCGACACGAACCTTGAGGTCTTTCACTTCAAGCAAAGCCATTTTGGTGTCCAGTTTATTCAATTCATGTTGGAGCGCGTGAGCGCACCGCTGGGGTCGGCAATCAGCCGACCGACCCTTCGAGCGAGATCGAGATCAGCTTCTGCGCTTCCACCGCGAACTCCATCGGCAGTTGCTGCAGCACGTCCTTGACGAAGCCGTTGACGACGAGGCCGACCGCCTCTTCCTGGCTGAGGCCGCGCTGGATGCAGTAGAACAGCACGTCCTCGGAGATTTTCGAGGTCGTCGCCTCGTGCTCGAACGTCGCCGAGGAGTTCTTGGCCTCGATGTACGGCACGGTGTGCGCGCCGCATTTGTCGCCGATCAGCAGCGAATCGCAGGCGGTGAAGTTGCGCGCGCCGGAGGCTTTCCGGTGCGCGGTGACGAGACCGCGATAGGTGTTCTGCGATTTTCCCGCCGCGATGCCCTTTGAGATGATGCGGCTCGACGTGTTCTTGCCGAGATGAATCATCTTGGTGCCGCTATCGACCTGCTGGAAGCCGTTCGAGATCGCGATCGAGTAGAATTCGCCGCGCGAATTATCGCCGCGCAGGATGCAGCTCGGATATTTCCAGGTGATCGCAGATCCCGTTTCGACCTGGGTCCAGGAGATCTTGGAATTGGCGCCGCGGCAGTCACCACGCTTGGTGACGAAATTGTAGATGCCGCCCTTGCCTTCCGAGTTGCCGGGGTACCAGTTCTGCACCGTCGAGTATTTGATCTCGGCGTCATCGAGCGCGACGAGCTCGACCACGGCGGCGTGCAGCTGGTTCTCGTCGCGCTGCGGCGCGGTGCAGCCTTCGAGATAGGAGACGTAGGAACCCTTGTCGGCGATGATGAGCGTGCGCTCGAACTGGCCGGTGTTGCGCTCGTTGATGCGGAAATAGGTCGACAGCTCCATCGGGCAGCGCACGCCCGGCGGCACGTAGACGAACGAGCCGTCGGAGAACACCGCCGAGTTCAGCGTCGCGTAGAAATTGTCCGAGGTCGGCACCACCGAGCCCAGATATTTCTGCACCAGTTCAGGATGCTCGCGGATCGCCTCCGAGATCGGCATGAAGATCACGCCGGCTTTCTTCAGCTCCGCCTTGAACGTGGTCGCAACCGAGACCGAATCGAACACAGCATCGACCGCGATCTTGCGCCTGGCCGGATCTTCCTCGCCCACCTTGGGCTCGACGCCTTCCAGCATGGCGACTTCCCGCAACGGGATGCCGAGCTTCTCGTAGGTCTTCAGAATCTCCGGATCGATCTCGTCGAGCGAGGTCACCGTCTTCTTCGGCTTCGGCGCCGCGTAATAATAGAGGTCCTGGAAGTCGATCTTGGGATAGTCGACGCGGGCCCAGGTCGGCTCCTGCATGGTCAGCCAGCGGCGATAGGCCTCCAGCCGCCACTGCAGCATCCAGGCGGGTTCATTCTTCTTCTGAGAGATGAACTTGACGATCTCTTCCGACAGCCCCTTGGGGGCCTTCTCGGACTCGATCAGGGTCTCAAACCCATAACGATACTGGTCGACGTCGATGCGCTTGACGCGCTCGACCGTCTCTTGAACGGCTGGCATTCCATCCTCCGCTCGTGGTTTCAAGGACCACGGTGGATCAAACTCGAACGACTATTACGATGTTTCTCTGCGGAAAGCACGGGCTTAGAACGGTTCAAGCCGTGTTTCGTCGCTTAGCCTCTAAGTAGGGTATTACCGAGCTTTCGCCAAGCCTCTAACGCCCGATTGATGTCCTCAGGTCCCGTGGACCAGCCCAGACTAAGGCGCACCGCTCCCTGGGCCACGGTGGCATCATATCCCATCGCCGAAAGGACATGGGACGGCTGGACCTTTCCCGAGGAACACGCGGAACCCGAGGATACGGCAATGCCCTCGAGGTCAAAGCCGATGACAGCGGTCTCGGCCCTCAACCCGGGCGCAGTGAACAAGACGGTATTGGGCAACCTCTTCACATCTTCGGCGAAGACCGTCGCTCCGGCAATTTCGCGAAGACCATTTCCCAACCGATCTCTGAGGCTTGCCATCCGCTCCAGATCCTCAGGCAGAGCCTGAAGGACAGCTTTCACCGCCGCGCCGAAGCCCACGATTCCCGCGACATTCTCGGTTCCGGCCCGCCGGCCGAGCTCCTGCCCGCCGCCGCGTAGGACCGGTTCCAATCCGGAAAGTCCTTCCGCCACGACCAGTGCACCCACGCCCTTGGGACCGCCGATCTTGTGCGCAGAAAAGGACGCAAGGTCGGCGCCTACCGCGTTAAGATTGAATGCAATTTTACCCAGCGCCTGGATCGCATCGACATGCAGAAGACCGCCGGCCTCGTGGACCAGCCCTGCCGCCTCGGCCACCGGCTGGAGCGCACCAGTCTCGTTGTTGGCCGCCATGATCGAGACGAGCGCCGGGGGGCCACCATTCAGCAATTCTCGGAGGTGATCGAGATCAACGACGCCTGAACGCGTGACCCTGATCTGGCCGACGCTCTCAGCCGGAAACCGGCCGCCCGCCAGCACTGAGGCATGCTCGACGGCAGAGACCAGAAGCCGCCGCACCGGCTCGCCCGATCGGCCGCGTAGGCCGGGCGACAGCGCCAGAGCATTGGCCTCGGTTCCAGCCGACGTAAAGATCACATTCCGCGGCGGCGCGCCCACCGCCGTCGCCAGCGCGGCTCGGGCCTCCTCGACCAGCCGCCGCGCCTCCCGCCCCTCGGCATGGACCGAGGACGGATTGCCGATCAGCTCATAGGCGGCCAGCATCGCTGCGCGCGCTTCGGTGCGCAGCGGTGTGGTCGCATTCCAGTCGAGATAGACACGGCTCGGCATGCGCCCTCTTAGCACCTTTTGTCCGCTCGCCAATCGGGCGCTGCCGCACATCAGGCCGGCTGCTGTCGCGCGATCCCGGCGACGGAACGCGGCTCCATCCGCAGCCCGAACAACGGGCGCAGCCAGAAGATGCGCCGCGCGACCTCGTAGCTCACCGCACAGGTGAGCGCGGTGCCTGCTATCACGATGGCGGCCTCGCTTGCCGCAGACAGCCCGCTGCCTCGCAGCGCGTGTGCGATCATGATGATCGCGGTTTGATGGACGATGTAATAGGGAAAAATCGCATCGGTCAGGTAGCGGCGCACGGGGCCATCGGAGGTCAAATGGCGGCGCGCAAAGCCGAGCACGGCGACCATCGCGATCCATTGGTAGCAGCCATAGGCCGAACCGGCGATCCACTGCAGCATCGGCGAGCGCGGCAACACGCCGGCGTAAGCGAGAACAAAGACGGTGAAGCAAACGGCTGCTAGCGACAGCGCCACCCATCGTTGCCGCTCGATGTCGCGCCAGATGCCGCCCTCGCGTGCGAGCAGGAAGCCGATCAAGAACCCGGTCGCATGGTCGGCGTGGTTGTACCAGTCGCCGAACAGGGCATGCGTCGAGGGGAAAATCGGCGACAGGAACAGCCGCCAGGCCGCGAACAGCAGGCACGGCAGCACCAGCAACCATGGCCCGGCGAGCAGGGCCGCGAGCCTCTGGCCGATCCAATCGGCCGCCGCCGGCCACAGCGCCAGCACGCCAGCCAGGGACATGGTGTAGACCCAGAGATAGACCACGAACCAGAGGTGGTTCCAGGTCGGCTGCACGATGCAGGGGTTCGGACAGAACTGCGCGCTGAACGCCAGATAGTGATGGAGGTAGTAGTCGGCGAACCCCTCGGGGTAACCGAAGCTCTCGACGATCTGGAGATACGACTGCGGCGGCACGATCACGACCATGCCAAAGATCAGCGGGATCAAGAGCCGCACCGACCGGGCCCGGGCGAACGCCGCGAGCCTGACCTTGCTCAGCATGAAGCGGCTGGCGACCCCGGAGACGAGGAACAGGAGCGACAGCCGCCAGGGATTGAGCACCAGCATCGCCGGCTCGAGAAAGGTCAGCCGGTGCTCGCTCTTGATGTGAAATCCCCAGGACACGTAGAGCATGCCGACATGGTAGAAGATCAACAGCCCAAAGGCTAAAATCCGCACCCAGTCCAGATCGATGCGTCGTTCCGAACCTGATGCCTGCTGTGATGTTGACATGGATCTCTGCTCCCTAGGCTCTCGATATCAGTGGGTTTGGGGCCATGGCTGACGGCCAAAATGCGCCGGAAGCGGAGCGCGTCGAGGCGGCTTGGGATCAGAACCGAGCGCGAGGGGACGAAGCGTCGTCCTCAGGGACGAGCGGTTGGCGCGGCGGGATCAGCGGCGACTGGGCAACGTTCGCTGCGATCGCTGCCATCGCGCTCATCGTCGGAATCGTCAATGCGCTCTCCGGCGCTCAGGACGCGGCTTGGCGCGGTGACAGCGCCGATATCGGCCGGCGCCTGTTCTGGGAGATGACGAGCATCGTCGTCATCTTGGCCCTGGTGCCGATTCTGATGCTGTCGGTCCGGCGCATGCGCTGGACAACGGGCATCGCGGCGCGGATCGGAATCGCAGCAGTCGCCTTGCTCGGGTTCTCGGGGCTTCACATCGCTGGCATGGTGGGCTTGCGGAAGTTCCTGCTCTGGCTCGCGGGCGGCGCTTACGAGTTCCATTTCTCGCCGGCGTTCGTCCTCTACGAGTTCCGCAAGGACGCTGTGACAGCATTGCTGATTGGGGCAACTCTCTGGCTGTTCGAAAGCCGCCGCGACCTCCGCAAGGCCGCGAAGGAAGTCCAGTCCAATCCGGCCGCTTCGCTGGAGCAATCCTCGCCGAACCTGATCTGGCTGCGGGACGGCACCAGCCGGATTCGGGTCGCGCCGCGCGACATCCTGTGGGTCGCCTCCGCCGGCAATTACATCGAGTACAGCCTTGCCAACGGCACCCAGCACCTGATCCGGGGGACCCTTGCCGCGACCGAAAGCGAGCTGGCCCGTTTCGCCATCGTGCGCGTTCACCGCACCCGGCTTGCCAATCTCGACCGCGTCAGCGGCGTGGACTTCAAGCCGTCAGGGGATTTCGAACTCACCTTCGACAACGGCAAGACGCTTGGCGGCAGCCGCCGCTACCGGCCCGCCGTCGCCTCGCTCGGAAGCCGTGCTGCGCCCGTGTGAATCGCCGCTCGGATCGGCCGGCAGCCGATAAAACGATCGTGATTCCAATTGCTTGCCGCCTCAATGCCAGCCTCTGCGATCTCCCTGCTCGATCCGGACCATGCCGGACGTCGCACTGCCACGACCCGCTAAGGTCTTGAGCAGATTGGCAGATGTCGAAGATGCTTGCTTTTTGCCCCGCTGCCTATGTTAGAACCCGCACCGTCAAGTCACCGCGCGCCATCTGCGCATCACCGCAAGGCGCACGGCCTTCTCGTCCTTCCATTCGCGCTTTCGTCGGCATCCGCCGATGAGGCCACAATCGGTTGATTGCCAAGGACCCGCTTTCCAGCAAGTCAATCCAGAGATCATCAATGCCTGAAGTCATTTTTGCCGGCCCCGCTGGCCGTCTCGAAGGCCGCTATCACCCGGCCAAGCAGAAGAACGCGCCGATCGCGATGATCCTGCATCCGCATCCGCAGTTTCACGGCACGATGAACCATCAGATCGTGTACCAGTGCTACTACGCCTTTGCGCATCGCGGCTTCTCGGTGCTCCGCTTCAACTTTCGCGGCGTCGGCCGCAGCCAGGGCTCGTTCGACCATGGCACCGGCGAATTGTCGGATGCGGCGGCAGCGCTCGACTGGGCGCAGACCATCAATCCTGAGGCGCGCGCCTGCTGGGTGGCGGGTTTCTCCTTCGGCGCCTGGATCGGCATGCAACTGCTGATGCGTCGTCCCGAGGTCGAGGGCTTCATCTCGATCGCGCCGCCGGCCAATCTCTACGACTTCTCGTTCCTCGCGCCCTGCCCCTCATCGGGGCTGATCGTGCATGGCGAGAAGGACGCGGTGGTGCCGCCGAAGGACGTCAACACGCTGGTCGAGAAGCTGAAGACGCAGAAGGGCATCGTGATCGACCAGCAGGTCATTCCCGGCGCCAACCACTTCTTCGACGCCAAGCTCGAGCCGCTGATGGAAACCATCACGGCCTATCTCGACATGCGCCTCGCCAATGTGCGCTGAGACCCTCGTCTGAGGTCTTGTAGCCCGGATGGAGCGAAGCGAAATCCGGGACCCCTGCCGCTTGTGACATGATCCCGGATTTCGCTGCGCGAAATCCGGGCCAGGGACACCGCTCAAGCGAGCTTGAGCGCGGCAATCCCCGTCAGGACCAGCACGATACCGACAAGCTTCATCGCGCTGAGCGCCTCGCCGAACAGCACCACGCCCATCAGGAACGTGCCGGCGGCGCCGATGCCGGTCCACACCGAATAGGCGACGCCGACCTCGAGCACCTTCAAGGCACGTCCGAGCAGAAAGACAAAAGCCGCAAGCAGCACGAGCGAAGCAAGGCTCCAGCCCAGGCGCGTGTAGCCTTCCGCGTACTTCATCGAGATCGCCCAGCCGACATCGAGCGCGCCGGCGATCACCAGCATCAGCCAGGCCAGAGATTGCGACATGTGCTCAGGCCGCGAGCTTGAGCAGATGGGCATCGTGCCGAACGAGGAAGGCCCGCAGCAATTGCGGATAGTCCGCGCCGACGGCACCACCTACGCTTGGACGTTTTGCAAGCTCCGCTCGCCACGCCCGCACCTTCGGCACATCGTTGAAGATACCGTGCTCGGTCAGTTCGTCGAACAAATCGAAATAGCGGAAGACCGGCGCGAACACCGCATCGACCAGACTAAACGCTTCGCCGGCAAAGAACGGTCCTGTGCCAAGCGCGGCTTCCACACGCGCGAATTTCGCGGCGAGTGCCTGGCGCTTGCTCTCGAATGTCGCGGGATCCGTCGTGGTCTCCAGCCCCCAGAGGTCGCCAAGGATCGCCGAGCCGAACTCCATCCAGGCGCGGTGCTCGGCGCGTTTCAGCGGATCGGCCGGATGCAGCTTCGCGCCACCTTGCGTCTCCTCGATGTATTCGCAGATCACGTTGCTCTCGAACAGCGCGACCTCGCCCTTGTCCGTCGTCACCACCAGCACCGGCACCTTGCCGAGCGGCGATATCTTCAAGAACCATTCGGGCTTGTTGGCGAGATCGATGTCGATCCGCTCGAACGGCACGCCCTTCTCTTTCAGCGCGATCACCGCGCGCTGCACGTAGGGACAAAGCTTGTGGCTGATCAGCTTGAGTGAGGCGGACATGGTGCGATCCCGACGGTTCGATGCAACTGCATCCAATATAAATGCACTTGCATTTATCCGTCAAGATCGATGCTATTGCATCAATCACCGTGATCTCACGGCCGCGCGATCACCCCGCCGGTCATAGGCATCGGCACGCCCGTGGTGGCCGGATAGGACAGCGGCAGACCCTTCAGGCCGCGTGCGGCAAGGAAGCCGAAGGCCTGGGCTTCGATGGCATCAGACGCCCAGCCGAGCGTCTCGGCGGCCTCGACGGTGGCGGGCGCCAGCCGCTCGCGCAGCATCCGGAGCATGGTGAGGTTGCGGGCACCGCCACCGGCAACGATCCAGCTTTTCGGCGGCTTGGGCAGCAGCGGCACGATCCGCGCGATCGCCGCGGCGGTGAAGGCAGTGAGCGTCGCAGCACCATCGGCAGGCAGCACATCGCCAAGCTTCAACGCCACGAAATCGTTGCGGTCGAGCGATTTCGGCGGCGGCAGCGTGAAGAACGGCAGCTCCAGCGCGCGCGCGATCCAGGCTTCATCCGCCTTGCCGAGCGCCGCGAACTTGCCCTCCGCATCGAACGGCTGGTTCATGATGCGGTACATGAAATCGTCGAGCAGCGCGTTGCCGGGCCCGGTGTCGCAGGCGATCAGCGTGTCGTTGCCGTCGATATAGGTGATGTTGGAGACACCGCCGATATTGACCACGACGATCGGCCCCTCGCGCGCCAGCGATTGCGTCAGCGCCCGGTGATAGACCGGCACGAGCGGCGCCCCCTGCCCGCCAGCCTCGACGTCGGCGGCACGGAAGTCGTGCATGACGGGGATATGGATGGCCTTGGCCAGCGCCGGCGCGTCACCGATCTGCACCGTCAGCCGCTTCTCGGGCCGGTGCAGCACGGTCTGGCCGTGGAAGCCGACGATGTCGATGTCCTCAGGCCTCATCCGGTTCTGCGCGACGAAGGCGGCGACCGCCTCGGCATGGGCGCGCGTCACCACCCGCTCGGCCTGGGCCAGAATACCCGGCCGGGCATCGCGTTGCGACAGGTTCACCGCCTCGCTCAGCGCCTGGCGCAGCAAATTACGCTCTGCCGGATTGTAGGGCCGGTAGCCGGAGGGCCCGAACGCCTTCACCTGCCTTCCATCGGTTTCGATCAGCGCGACGTCCACCCCATCCAGCGAGGTGCCGCTCATCAAACCGAGTGCCGTCAGCATCATGGGATCAGCGTCCTCAAACATCCCCTCCGGCATGCCGATCTTGTGCCAGAGGGGCACATCTTATAATGCCACAGCGCCAAGTGGCGGGCAGCAATCGAGTTCCCAGGTAGACCCTTAAATTGCTCCCAAAACAGTAAACCAAGAATTGTTGGGCATGCCGACAGATGACTGCATTTAAATCGGATTTCCTCAATACCCTGCAGGAACGTGGATTCATCCACCAATGCTCCGATTTCGAGGGGCTGGACGCCCTCGCCGCCAAGGGCGAGGCGACCGCCTATGTCGGCTACGATTGCACCGCCCCCTCGCTGCACATCGGCAACTACCTGACCATGATGATGCTGCACTGGCTGCAGCAGTCCGGCAACAAGCCGATCACGCTGATGGGCGGCGGCACCACCATGGTCGGCGATCCCTCCGGCAAGGACGAAACCCGCGCGATCCGCACCATTGCCGAGATCGAGGCCAACAAGGAATCGATCCGCGGCGTATTCGCAAAGGTGCTGAAATACGGCGATGGCAAGAGCGACGCCATCATGCTCGACAATGCAGAGTGGCTGACCAGGCTCAACTGGATCGAGATGCTGCGCGACGTCGGCCGGCATTTCTCGGTCAACCGCATGCTGACCATGGACTCCGTGCGCCTGCGCCTCGAGCGCGAGCAGGAGATGAGCTTCATCGAGTTCAACTACATGGTCTGCCAGGCCTATGACTTCGTCGAGCTCGCCAAGCGGACGGGATGCAAATTGCAGATGGGCGGCTCGGATCAGTGGGGCAACATCATCATGGGCGTCGATCTCGGCCGCCGCATGGGCACGCATCAGCTGTTCGCGTTGACGACTCCGCTGCTGACCACCGCGTCGGGCGCCAAGATGGGCAAGACCGCGCAAGGCGCGGTGTGGCTCAACGCCGACCAGTTCTCGCCCTATGACTTCTGGCAGTACTGGCGCAACACAGAGGATGCCGACGTCGGCAAATTCCTCAAGCTGTTCACGACACTGCCGATGGCCGAGATCAAGAAGCTCGAGGCGCTCGGCGGCTCCGAGATCAATGAGGCCAAGAAGGTGCTCGCGACCGAAGCGACCGCGCTGCTGCACGGCCGCGATGCCGCCAATGAAGCGGCCGAAACCGCGCGCCGCACCTTCGAGGAAGGCGCACTCGCCGAAAGCCTGCCGACGGTGGAAATTCCGCGTGGTGAGCTGGAGTCCGGCCTCGGTGTGCTCAACGCCTTCGTCAAGGCAGGGCTCGTTGCTTCCAATGGCGAAGCGCGGCGCCAGATCAAGGGGGGTGGCCTGCGCGTCAACGACGTCGCAGTCACCGACGAGAAAATGACGCTGTCGGCAGGCCATCTGACGCCTGAAGGCGTGATCAAGCTGTCCTTCGGCAAGAAGAAGCACGTCCTCCTCAGGCCTGCATAGGCGTATGAGCTTTTGATGCTTGTCAGGGCGCGCGGATGCGCGCTCCCTGATGGCAATGGATCAGAAGGCGCCCAAGGAAACGTCGGCGGAGGCGAGCAAGGGTGGCGTCGCGGCGGCGCCGGAAGGCGCCGTGCGCATCGCACTCACCGTGCTGGCGCTCTGCTTCACGCTGGCCGTCCTCGGGCGCGGGCTCGGCGACAGTTTTACGGTGTTCCTCAAGCCGATCTCGGAGAGTTTTGGCTGGGATCGCGCGCAGATCGTTTCGGTCTATTCCCTCACCTGGCTCGCCAGCGGCCTCACCGCCCCCTTCGTTGGACGGCTGTTCGATCATTCGGGACCACGCATCGTCTATGCGCTCGGACTTCTGCTGCTCGGCGCGGCGTTCCTGATCGCGGCGCATGCCCAGCATCTCTGGCAATTCCAGCTCTCGATCGGCCTCTGCGTCGGCATTGGTGTTGCCTTCATCGGCATCGTGCCGAACTCGATCCTGCTCGGCCGCTGGTTTGGACCACGGCTGCCGACCGCGATGTCCGTGGTGTATTCGGCGATGGGCGGCGGCGTGCTGGCGCTGTTGCCGGCTTCGCAACTCCTGATCGATCACGTCGGCTGGCGCGACACCTACCAGCTGTTCGGCTTTGCTGCATTGGGGCTGCTGGTGCCGCTGCTGCTGCTGCCATGGCGGCTGTTCGCCGCGGGTTCGCCGCACGTCGTGAAGAGGACCGATCCCGATTTCGTCGACAACGGCTGGACACTCCTCGGCGCGATGCGCCACCACGCGTTCTGGGCACTATTCTCGACCTTCTTCTTCACCGCCGTCGGCATGTACGCGATCGCAGCCCAGATCGTGGCCTATCTGATCGACGCCGGCTTCCCGCCGCTGCAGGCCGCGACCGCCTGGGGCTTCTCCGGCGTCGTGCTGGTGTTCGGCATGCTGGGTGTCTCCGCGCTTGACGGCCTGATCGGGCGGCGACCGTCCGTGCTGCTGAGCTATGCGATCTCGATCCTCGGCATCATCCTGCTCTGGCTGTTGCAGTATTCGCCGAACATCTTCCTGCTCACCGGCTTCGTCGTCTGCTTCGGCAGCATGATGGGCTCGCGCGGCCCACTGATCAGCGCGACTGCGATGCGGATCTTCCAGGGCAAGCGGGTCGGCACCATCTACGGCACCATCTCGATCGGCAGCGGGCTCGGGTCGGCCTTCGGCTCCTGGAGCGGCGGCCTGATCCACGACGCCACCCATGGCTACAACGCGCTGCTCGCCTTCGCACTTGCGAGCGTCGTGCTGGGGATGATTCCATTTCTGATTGTGCCGGCCTTGCGGCGCTAGGTTTCCCGACGGTAACCTGCACTCATTCGTGCCACCGGGGAACTACGGGCGGCACTGCGCGTAGACGCTTAGAAAATGCAGACAGCGTGCGGCTGAAACCACAGTCTGCGGTGTTTTGTCCGACATGACGAAAATGTCAGCGTGAATTGACCTGGCGCAGCTTGCGAGGCGGAGCCGCATGCGGTCCTAGTCGCAGCATTGGATGGAGGGCACAAACCAATGAACTTTCCTTATCTCTCTCGCTATCAACCGGTTCTCTTGAGCCTGTTTCGCTTCATCACCGGACTGCTGTTGTTCCAGTATGGCATGACCAAGCTCTTCCACATCCCGCAGGTGGCCATGTTCGCCAATCCGCCGCCGCTGATCTGGACGGCCGGCCTGATTGAGCTCGTGCTTGGCGCAGCCCTGATGATCGGACTGTTCACCCGCCTCTCGGCCTTCATCCTCTCCGGTGAAATGGCCTTCGCCTATTTCCTCGGTCACGTCTTCCACATCTCGAAGGAAGGCCCGCCGGTGTTCCTGCCGCTGCTCAACGGCGGTACCGCGGCGATTCTGTTCTGCTTCGCTTGCCTCTACCTCGCGGCCGCCGGTGGCGGCGTGGTCAGCGTCGATGCGCTCTTGGGCAAGGAGAGCGAGGCGACCGGCGGCGCCTTCGCGCGACGCTAAGGCGCCCTCGATCAATGAAAAGAGGCGGCGCCCACGACAATCGTGGCGCCGCTTTTTTATCGCGGGCCCAGCACGTTCCAGATCAGGACCAGCACTGCCATGAGCAGCGCGAACATGATGATGCGGTGAACGAAGCGGCTCATTGCTGATCGCGCCAAGGCTGCGGCAGTCAGGTTTCGCGCGAAAGCGCGATGAGATTAGGATGAATCGTCATCGCGCTTTAGGTCATTTTCGAGCATGATCTTTTTCGGAAAACCGCTTCGCACTTTCCGGATCATGCTCTAACGCCGCGCGAGGCTGCAACCGCTCGACAGTGGCCGCGATGATCCCGTCGGGCTGTCGCCCGCCTGCGCCGACGGCAGCTGATCGTCGAACGGCGAGTTCTGCTTACCGGTATTGAACTCCATGATCTTCCGAGTCACGCCGGGAAATATTGCCGAGATCGGATTGACACGCATCACGGGCGCAGCCGGGGTGCCGATCACCTCGTAGGTCACGCCGATCAGTCCCTCGTTGTTGCCACCACCCAGGAACAACCCGAGTACCGGAATCTGTCCGAACATGTTGTTTAACCCGTACATCGGCACGAAGGTCCCGCTCATGCAAACCTGGTTGCCGGGATAGTCGATCGAGCCTTCGATCGTAGCGCCGATCATCGGCCCCTTGACGACGCCGTCACGAACCGTGAGCGCGCCGTTCTGCCGCGTGAACTCGGCGCGCAATGCACTGAAGGAAACGCCGTTCCCGGTCCCGTTGGGCGAACCAGCCGCAACCCGCTCGAGCTGCGCCTCGCCCTTCACCGTGAAGTCGCGCACATTGATAAGGCCCTCGCGTGAGGTATTGGGCTCCGATGTCGGCGGCTCCATCGCTACCACCATCTGGCCGCCGACTGCCTTGGTGTAGGTGTCGGTGAACTTCAGCAGCGATCCCGCATCGTTGGTCTGCAGATAGATCACCTCGCGGCTGCCTTGCGCGCGCCCGCCGCGCAGATCCGCTGCGACAGGGGTGTTTTGGCCGATCCTGCCGCTCAGCGTGAACGCCTTGATCGCGCCGGCGCGCCTCGACATCTTGGCGTCGACGCTGCGCATCGTCTCGCCGTTGAACCCGGCGACCGTGCCAAGCTTCACATCGATGTCGAAGTCGATGTTCTTCAGCTTGCTCTTGTCGTCCTTGGAAGTGCCCGAGATCGCCGACTTCAGGAAGCCGCGGCCGTCGAACACGTCGCCGCGCATGGTGCCCCTGACCACGCCGTCCTGACCGCGCTCCACCTTGAGCGACGTCTTGTCGCCGTCGGATGGCGAGTAGACCGGGAAGTTCGCATTCATGAGGTCGCCGTTGGAGTCGACTTCGAGCGAGCCCTTGATCGAGGCGCCGCCGCCCTCGATGACGATGTCCTCGAGCCGCGTCGATTGCGCCGTCGGCACCAGCTTGAACGTGGCCTTGCTCGCCTTACCCGGCAGCTTGACCCAGCCTGGGAGGATGTTGTCGAGCTTGACCGAGGTGAGGTCGGCCTCGATGCCGAGCTTGGTCGTTGCGTCGGGACTGCCGGCAATCTTGCCCGAAACCTTGACCGGCACCGAGCCGCTGACGGCAGGACTGAGGTCGAAGCCGAGGCGTGCGCGGCTGGCATCATCCAGCGTCGTCTGCAGCTTGACGTCGGCATCGCCATCGGTCGCCTTGCGATAATCGAGCGCGGCCGCCTGCCCGTTGATCTTGACGTCGCCCTTGACCTGGTACCCCCCGTTGTTGGCGACGATCCTGAGATTGTTGGCCTCGAGCTTCTGGTTCATCACCAGCTTTTCGGCGCTGAAGCCGTTGAGATCGGCGGTGACGGCGTAGGTGGTGTCCGCCTTGGTCAGCTCGCCCTTGACCGGCAGGCCGAGCTGGATATTCGCCGTGAACGTGCCCTTGCTGGTGTTGGGGTCGACGACGGTCGACGACAGATCGCTCAGCCGGTCATTGGACAGCATTTCGGCCGCCGCCGGCACCGGACCTTCGACGCGGAAGCGCGTCCGCGAGGGCGACGGCTTTGGCGCCATGTCAGGCACCTCGAAGGTGAAATCGGAGATCGTGATCTTGCGGCCCGCGGGCGTGTCGGCAATGCCCTGGGCGATATTCACCGTGGCCGTGCGTCCGGTCACGTGCGCCTTGAGGTCGGCGTCGTGCACGACAGGCATGCCGTCGACGGGCCGGACCGCAACGCCGCTGGCCACGATGTTGACCGAGAGGCCGTCGTCGGGAATCGGCGGTCCCTTGCGCGGAAGGTTACGTGTCGGCGAGTTGACGCCGACCTCGATGCGCTGGAGCGTGCCGCGCTCGATCCGCTCGATCACCCATTGGCGCAATTCGGGCACCACCAGCGTCGGCCACATCCGCTTCAAGGCGGAGGCCGACATCGGCGTTCCCGCAAAGCCGAGCGTCAGGCGCGGCTCGCCGGAATAGTCGATCGCACCAGTGCCGGCGACACCGATCTCGCCGTTGCTGATATCGGCCTGCGTCAGCAGCATGCGCTTGTGATCGGTATCGAAGCGGAAGCCGATCGCGATGCGGTTGAAGACGAGCGGCGGTTCGTTGTCGATCCCGCCGAGCAGGATCGAGCCGCCGCTGAAGCCGAGCTGCCAGTCGTTCACGGTGCCGTTGGGCGGCTCGAGATGGGCCAGCAGCGTCAGACGGTTCGCGCCCGAAAGGATCTTGAACGGCGCGACCAGCACCCGTCGATTGGCATCCCATTCGATGTTGATCTCGGCCTGGTCGATCGCCATCGGATAATCGGGCGTGTCGGTGTCGATGATGTTGCCGGCGCCGATGCTGACCTTGCCGCGGAAGAATGTCGGCACGCCGTCGCGGCCGAGCTCGCCTTTCAGCTCGCCGGTCAGCGGCAGGTCGGCCGTATAGGTCAGGTCCTTGACGCGCAGCGCGAGCAGGATGTTCGAGGTCGAGACCTTGTCGGCGCGGATATCGACCGAACGCACCCCATTCTCGCTGGGTCCGATCGTGGCGCGCAGCGACCACGGATGCGCGCCCTCTTCGCCGAGGCTGAGCGCCACACCGCCCTGGCTCGGCCGGCGCAGGCTGAGCGTGATGTTCTCAAACGTCCATTTGCCGCCGCGCTGCTGGTCGTCGACGATCAGATTGCCGTTCTTGAGACCGATCTCGTTGAGGTTCTGGCCGTCGAGGCCGGTCATGCTCAGGCTGTCGAGCCAGTCGAGCCCCTGAAGAATGCCGCTTTGCGCGGCGGGTTGGGGCGCGGCCTGGGATGCGTCCGGCGTTGCAGGCGCCATCCCGAAAGGCGGCGGCGGCACGCCGTTGCGGGGGAAGGTCGGCGGCAGCCCCGCTTCCTTCTTGGACGCGACGCCGGTCGCGAGCGGCTTGGCGGTGTCGCCGGCGGAGACCGTGACGGTGCCGTCGGGCGCGATCCGGATCGCGAGTTCGGCATCGACCAGGTTGAGGCTTTCGGCGCGCAGGCGACCGGTGAGAAGAGCTGTTCCCGACAGCCTCACTTCGGCCTTCGGCGCGCTGGCGACGATGGCATGGTCATGATCACGAACGATGATGTCGCGGATGCGCACGGCGATCCCGACGCGCCCGGTCCGTTCGATCTGGGTGCCGCCGACCTCCACGGTGTTGCCGTGGCCGATATTGTCCTCGATTGCGGCGGCGAGCCAGGGCGTCGCCATGTCGAGATTGATGGGGCCGGCGCCAAGCCGCCACCACAGCGCGCCAAAGCAGCCGACGAAGATGACGATCAAGGAGCCGAGGACGACGGACATCCGGCGAAGCCAGCGGCTGCTCGGCAGCACCCTCCGGAACGCCGAGAAATCCCCACCGATGCGAAAGCGCGAGTTGGAACGGGACAACAGGCGGCGTGCGCGGTGGCCCGCCTCCTCCTCCTGGTCCTGATCCCAGTCGGCCTCGTCCCAATCCGGCTGCTCGTGATGGCCGGCGTGTCGATCGAAGTCCCGATTGTGATCCTGGGTGTGATCCTGGGGCGACGTATTCCTTGCCATTGCCTCTCGATACAGGCGCCCGTCGTAGGATTGAGCGCCGCCGGGACCGCAGCCATCGACGGGTATAGACACTCCCCGCCCCGGCATTGCCGCCATACCTCTGATGTTCCTGCTGTTCGTCATTTCGCCCCGGGAGCGCGTTCAACGAGCAGTGGGGTGGTGCGTGGAATTCCTTGTAACCATACTCCGGCGCCGCCAAAATTGCCCAGCCGAGGGCGCGAATCCGGCACACCGGACGAGAGCTGCAATACCGCTTTGGTTGACCCGCCGAAAGCGACGAAAGGAAGGCGCATGTCCAAGAAATCCCGAAAGAAATCGTCCAAAACGCCCTCCGGCAGTTTGACCGCTAAAAAGAAGCCCGTGAAAACGCGGGCAACGACTCAAACGCGCAGCGCAAAGACACAGCCGGTATCGGCCGGCACATCAACCAGGACGGGCGCAAAGCCAGCATCGCATAAGGCCCCATCGAAACTGTTAAAATCTTCTGAAAAGGCCTCCAAGCCCGCGGCTACGGCTCCCGGCGCCAAATCCGCTTTGGCCGAGGGCCAGAAGGCCCCGGCGTTCCGCCTCCGTCGCGACGGTGGCAACGTCGTCACACTGTCGGATTACGCCGACCAGAAGCTTGTCCTGTTCTTCTACCCCCGCGCCGACACGCCGGGCTGCACCCGCGAGGCGATCGACTTCACGCGGCTCAAGGGTGACTTCGCGGCCGCCGGCACCGCGGTGCTGGGCATTTCGGCCGATCCGCTAAAGGCCCAGGAGAAATTCCGCGACAAGCACAGTCTCGGCATCCCGCTGATCTCGGACGAACACCATGAGATGCTGCAGGTCTATGGCGCCTGGGGCGAAAAGTCCATGTATGGCAAGACCTTCCTCGGGATTCTTCGCACCACGGTGCTGATCGGGAGCGACGGCAAAGTGGCCAGGATCTGGCGCAATGTGCGGGTCGACGGCCATGCCGACGAGGTGCTGGCTGCGGCAAGAAGTCTTTAACCAGCCCGCTAAAATCGAGCACTCCCGTTTCCGGAAAATTAACCATGATTGGCCCAGATTGCCGCGGCAGTTAAGCCGCAAGGAACCGTTCCGACCGGCGCGGGAGTGCCGATGTCGAAAAGTTCTGCCCAATATTCGCAGTACCCCCAGCATCATCCTCACGACCACGGACGGTCCTTTCACCGCCGCCCTGCTCCGGCAGTAGCTGCAGCGATTCCCCTCTCCGATACCGACGACGCCTACACCATCCAACATCACGGCAAGCAGGTTCGCCTCGGGCCCGTGGTGTTTTGGATCGTGGTCGGCACCGTCGTTCTGCTCGGGCTCTGGTCGGCGGCAACCGCCACCTATTTCGCTTTTCGCGACGACGTGCTGACACGGCTGATCGCCCGCCAGGCCGAGATGCAGTACGCCTATGAAGACCGCATCGCCGAGCTGCGCGCCAAGGTCGATCGCGCCACCAGCCGGCAACTGCTCGACCAGGAACAGTTCGACCAGAAGCTCGACCAGATCATGAAGCGCCAGACGGCGCTGGAGTCCCGGGCCACGGCGCTCGGCGCCATGCCCGATGTGACTGGATCGATCCCCCGCGCGGCGCCGCAGCGTGGCGAGGCGAACCAGACGACCCAGGGCACGCCCAAACCGTCGCCGATCAGCGACACCGTGATCTTCGTGGCGCCGCCTGACCGAGAGGCGCGGCTCGAATCGCGCGCACCTGCCGTGATCGCCCCGCCGGTCAATCAATTCGCCAAGAACCAGGGTTTTGACGATGTCCTGGTCCGGCTCACGAACGCGCTCGATCAGGTCGAGCGCCGCCAGGTCGCGGCGCTCAACGCCGTCGAGGAAGGCATGGATTCTCGGATGCGGCGGATGCGCGGCGTTGTCAGCGACCTCGGCCTGAACCTCGCCAGCCTCGAGGCCGCGGTGCCGCGCGCGCCGATGGGCGGTCCGTTCGTGCCGGTGAAGCTCACGGCGAACGCCGGCCCCTTCGAGAAGCAGCTCTATCGCATCAACGTCACCCGCGCCGAATTGGACCGGCTCAATCGCACGCTGGCGCAGGTGCCCTATCGCAAGCCTGTTGTCGGCGAGGTCGAATTCACGTCCGGCTTCGGCGTGCGCAGCGACCCTTTCCTCGGCCGGCCGGCAATGCACACCGGTCTCGACTTCCGCGCCGCGACCGGCGATCCCGCACGCGTCACCGCCAACGGCAAGGTGGTCTCGGCCGGCTGGTCCGGTGGTTACGGCCGCATGATCGAGGTCGATCACGGCAACGGTCTGTCGACCCGCTACGGCCACCTCTCCGAGATCAACGTCAAGGTCGGCGAGATCGTGAGGATCGGCCAGGTCATCGGCCTCGTCGGCTCGACCGGTCGTTCAACCGGTCCGCATCTGCACTACGAGACCCGCATCGACGGCGAAGCCGTCGATCCGCAGAAGTTTTTGCGCGCCGGTGTGCGGCTCAGCGCCGGTTAAGCCCCGCACGTCGGCTTTTCGCGCCGCCGACCTCTGATTACTGGCTGTGCTCGTGGCCGACCTCGCCGGTGATGACGTCGCCGAACAGCTCCCAAGCCTGTCCGTTGAAACGCATCAGCTGCATCTGCTCGATCGGGAAATAGTCATCGGGTGAGGTGTTGACCATGATGCCCGGCAGCATCAGGTCGGTGTGAAAGTTCTTCAGGCTGGCCGCTTGCTTCATGAGGTTGTCGCGCGTGAGATTGTCGCCGCACTGCCTCAGGACCTGCGCCATCGCCTCGGCCTGCACGTAGCCATAGAGGTTGTTGGCGTTGGCCTTGTCGCCATCAGGATAATACTTGTCCATGAACGCCCGCCACGCGATCACCGCCGGATCCTTGTCCCAGGTCGGATCCGTCGGATCTTTCAGATAAGCGGTCGAGATGATGTCCTTGGCATATTCGAGCCCGGCGGGCTTGAGCACCGAGGCGATCGACGTCGCGGTGTTGGCCAGGAAGAATTTGGGCTTCCAGCCGAGCTCACCGACTTTACGGATCGCCTGGGCCGAGCCCTTCGGCGCGGCCCATGAGAAGAAGATGTCGGCGCCCGAATCGTGCAGCGCGACAATCTGCGAGTCGATCGAGGGATCGCTGACCTCATAGGATTTGTCGGCGACGATCATGCCAGCCTTGTCGCCAAGGCCGTCTTTCAAGCCCTTGAACTGATCCTTGCCAGCGTCGTCGTTCTGCCAGAACACCGCAATCTTGCCATCGGGGAAATTGTCGAGGATGTATTTTGCGTAGATCCGCCCCTCGCTCTGGTAGTTGGGCTGGAAACCCATCGTCCACGGAAAATTCTTCGGGTCGCCAAACTTGGTGCCGCCGGAGGCAACGAAGAGCTGCGGCACTTTCTTGGCGTTCATGTACTTCATGATCGCAGAGTTCGAGGGCGTGCCGAGCGCCTGGAAGATCAGCAGCACCTCGTCGCTCTCGACCAGCTTGCGCGCCTGCTCGATCGCCTTCGGCGGCGAATAGGCGTCGTCATAGCTGATGAAGTTGATCTTGCGACCGTTGATGCCACCCTGATCGTTGATCATCCGGAAGAACGCCGCCTCGGTCCTGCCGATCACGCCATAGGACGACGCCGGTCCGCTATAGGGCATGATGTTGCCGATCTTGATTTCGGTGTCGCTGGCGCCGGGATCATATTTCTTCTCCGCCAGCGCCGGTGTCGCGGCGAGCGCGCCTGCAGCAAGCATAGCGAGGGCAGCGAGTTTCCTGCGACGACCCGGCATTGGTCTCTCCCCTATGTCGTTCTTGTTTTGGGGAGAGTGTCTCAAGGCGGCGGGCCGCTGGCAAGCAGCAGGATTTCCGCATCGCGAAACGGAACCGATCCTGACTCAGGGACGCCCGCGCGACTTGGTTTCTCCGACGATGTCCACAATCACCGCCCCGATCACCAGCGCCCCGCCGATCAGCGCATGCACGGCCGGCACCTCGCCAAAGGCGACCCAGATCCAGAACGCCATCAGCGGCGTCTCCAGCGTGGCAACCAGCGACGCCTGGCCAGACGGCAGCAGGCGCGAGCCGAGCATGTAGAAGGTCAGCCCTAGCGCGATCTGGAGGCAGCCGAACATCGCGAGGATCGCCAGGTCATGGCTGCCGACATGGGCGATGTCGTGGGCAAGCAGCAGGCTGACGAGGCTGCCGATGAAATTCGACAATGCCGCCGCCGCCACCATCGACGTCTCGCGATGGCGCCGAACGACCACCGTCATGGCCGAGATCGCGAACACCATGAGGCAGCTCAGCGTGAGGCCGCCGATGTCGGCGCCGGCTCTGATGCCACCGACTGTGACGACCACCCCCGCGAATGCGACGAAGCTCGCGATCAGGGTGCGCCGTGTCGCGGCTTCGCGGAGCCACAGCCATGCCAGCGCCGCCGCAACGAACGGCTGCGTCGCGATGAGCACCGCGACATTCATGACATTGGTCATCTGAAGCGCGGGAATGAACGAGATCATGCCGATGGCAGACAAGGAGGCGACCAGCAGACCGCCACGTCCCGGCACCACCAATTGCCGCAGCGCGCCCGGCCCCTGCATGAGGACGAGAAGCAGGGTGATGAGGCAGCCGCCGAACAACCCGCGCCAGAATAGGATGGTCCAGGAATCAAAAGGCAAGAGCCGCGTGAAGAACGGCGCCGTGCTCCAGGCCGTCGCTGCCGCGGCCACGAGGGCAATGCCGAGACCGCGTTCCGATCGAGGCTGCCCCATGTTGAATTCCAGTTAAGTCAAATTCCAATCAAGACGGCTGCTTCGGCCGCGACACCAGTTCGATCATCCGGCCTTCGTCGTCGTCGGGCATTGCGGCCTTCGCCCGCGCGTAAGCATCAACGGCGGCGCGTGCGACGAGCGGCTTGCCCGCGAGCAGGCTTTCGGCGAGCCTCACGGCATAGGCGGCATCCTTGTGCCGCAGCGCGGTCGTGAACGTCGCGCCGCTGAAATCGCGGGCGACCATGCGCCTGGAGTGGCGCTGAACCTGCGGGCTCGCGGCAACGCCTGATAGGATCGACTCCAGCACCAGCTTCATGTCGAGCCCGGCCTGCTCGGCGATGGCGAGGCCCTCGGCAAGGCCTGCGATCTGGATCGCGCCCATCAGATTGTTGATGAGCTTGTAGACCGTGCCGGAGCCGACCGCACCGAAATGCCTGATGGTCGAGCCGATCGGTTCGAGGAAGGGCCGCGCGCGCTCGAGGTCGGCCGGGTCGGCGCCAACCAGCAGTGTCAGCTTTCCGGCCGCTGCCGCATCCGGCAATCCCGTCACGGGGCAATCGATATAGATCAGGCCACGCGCGTTGAGCTCGCGGCCCATCTCGCGCGCGTGGTCATAGGAAATGGTGGAGCACTCGATGGCGATGGTGCCCGCCTTCGCGGCCTTGGCGGCGCCATTGGGGCCGAGCCAGACCGCGCGCGAGGCTTCGTCGTCGGCGACCATGGTCACCACGGCATCGGCGTCGATCGCGGCATCCTCAGGCGAGGTCGCCCATTTTGCGCCGCGCGCGATCAGGTCTTCCGCTTTGGCCTTGCTGCGATTCCACAGCGTCACCGTGAAGCCGGCGTCGAGATAGCGGACGGCCATGCCATGGCCCATCCGCCCAAGCCCGATGAAGGCCACGCGGGTCATCGCTAATCCACGTCCTCGACATCGCCTGCAGTGGTGCCGAAGGCGCGCTGCGCCAGGGTCGCGGCCATGAACTCGTCGAGCTCGCCATTGAGCACGCCCGACGTGTCGGAGGTCTGCACGCCGGTGCGCAGATCCTTCACCATCTGGTAGGGCTGCAGCACATAGGAGCGGATCTGGTGGCCCCAGCCGATGTCGGTCTTGGCGGCCTGGTCGGCGGCGGCCTTCTCCTCGCGCTTCTTCAGCTCGATCTCATACAGGCGCGCGCGCAGCATGTCCCAGGCCTGGGCCCGGTTCTTGTGCTGGGAGCGGCCGGCCTGGCAGACCACCGCGACGCCGGTCGGGATATGCGTCAGGCGCACCGCGGACTCGGTCTTGTTGACGTGCTGGCCGCCGGCGCCGCCCGACCGCATCGTGTCGGTGCGGACGTCGGATTCCTTGATGTCGATCTTGATGCTGTCGTCGATGACGGGGAAGACCTGCACGCTCGAGAACGAGGTGTGGCGCCGCGCGTTCGAATCGAACGGTGAGATACGCACGAGGCGATGCACGCCGGCTTCCGTCTTCAACCAGCCATAGGCATTGTGGCCGGAGACCTGGATGGTCGCGGACTTGATGCCGGCCTCTTCGCCTTCGGACTCTTCGAGATACTCGACCTTGAAGCCGTGATTCTCGGCCCAGCGCGTATACATGCGCAGCAGCATCTGCGCCCAATCCTGGCTCTCGGTGCCACCGGCCCCGGCATGGACTTCGAGATAGGAATCGAAGCGGTCGGCCTCGCCCGAGAGCAACGCTTCGAGCTCGCGCCGCGCGACTTCCTTCTTCAGGTTCTTCAGCGCAGCTTCGGCTTCGGCCACGACGCCGTCATCGCCCTCGGCTTCGCCGAGCTCGATCATGCCGACATCGTCTTCGAGCTCCTGCTCGACCTTGCCGATGCCCGAGAGCGAGTCCTCCAGCGAGGTCCGCTCCTGCATCAATTTCTGGGCTTTCTGGGGATCGTTCCAGAGGTTGGGATCTTCTGCGAGCTTGTTCAGCTCAGCGAGGCGCGCCGTCGATTTCTCGACGTCAAAGATGCCTCCTCAGCAGCCCGACTGACTGCTTGATCTCTTCTACCAACCGCTCAATTTCGGGGCGCATGTCGTTCTCTGGTTTCGCGGAACTGGTTCCGCGCACAATTGAGACCGGGATGTAGCGGCGGCGGCTGCAAAGCGCAACCGCCGGAGCTGCGATCGTCTGTCTTATCCGCTGGCCTAGTAGAGCCCGCCGGTGCCGGGCCGCATGAAGAAGCCGGAATCCGGCGCCTGCTGCGGCGGCGACACGCCACCGCGTCCGTCGGCATCGGCGACGCCAATGACCGAGTAGTTATCCGGCGGCGCCGTGCCCGGCTTGAAGGCCTCCAGGATGGTTCCACCGGTCTCGCCGGGACCGGCGCGCATGCCGGTCTTGGCAACGACGCGAACCAGCTTGATGCCGGCCGGAACCTTGAACGGGACCGCCGGCTTGTCGGCGAGCGCGAGCTTGAAGAAATCGCGCGCGATCGGCGCCGAGAGATGGCCGCCGGTCGCAGCATTGCCTCGGCCGAGCGGACGCGGCTTGTCGTAGCCCATGTAGATGGCGACGGCGACATCGGGCGAGAAGCCGACGAACCAGGCGTCCTTGGCCTCGTTGGTGGTTCCGGTCTTGCCGGCGATCGGCTTGCCGACCTCCCTGACGACTGTCGCGGTACCGGCCTGCACCACGCCTTCCATCAGCTCGGTGATCTGATAGGCGGTCATGGCATCGAGCACCTGCTCGCGACGGTCGATCAGCTGCGGCTCGGGCTGGTTCTTCCAGCCGCCGGGCGCATCGCAGCCGCGGCATTCGCGCTGGTCATGCTTGAAGATGGTGTGGCCGTAGCGGTCCTGGATGCGGTCGATCAACGTCGGCTTCACACGACGGCCGCCATTGGCGAGCATCGAATAGGCCGTGACCATGCGCATCGCCGTGGTTTCACCGGCGCCCAGCGAGTAGGACAGGTAATTGGGCAGCTCGTCATAGACGCCGAAGCGTCGGGCATATTCGCCAATCAAGGGCATGCCGATGTCCTGGGCAAGCCGCACCGTCACCGTGTTGCGCGACAGCCGCAGCGCATTGCGCAAGGTCATCGGCCCCATATACTTGCCGGCATCGAAGTTTTCGGGCCGCCACACACCTGCGCCCTGGCCCTGGTCGATTTCGATCGGCGCATCGAGCACGACCGTCGACGGCGTATAGCCGTTGTCGAGCGCGGCCGAATAGACGATCGGCTTGAACGACGAGCCGGGCTGCCGGTAGGCCTGGGTGGCGCGGTTGAACTGGCTCTGGTCGAACGAGAAGCCGCCGACCATCGCGAGCACGCGGCCGGTCCAGGGATCCATCACCACCATGGCGCCCGAGACTTCGGGAATCTGTCGCAGGCGATACTGGCCTTCGACCGGTTGTCCTTCCTTGCTGTAGAGCGGATCGGCATAGATCACATCGCCAGGCTGAAGCACCTGCGCTACAGACGTCGGCGTCTTGCCCTTGAAGTTGCCCTGGGTCGGCCTCGCCCAGCGCACGCCGTCGACCGTAATGAGGCCCGTCTCGCGCTGCTTGCTGACGGCACCGCCAAGCTCGCGGTTCGGCTGGAAGCCGATGCGCGCCGACTGGTCGCTGGTTTCCAGCACCACCGCCATACGCCATGGCGAGATGTCGGAGAGCGACTTGATCTCAGCGAGCTTCACGCCCCAATCGCCCGAAATATCGAGCTTGCTGATGGCGCCGCGATAGCCCTGCTGCTCGTCATAGTTCACGAGGCCGGCGACCATGGTCTTGCGCGCCATGACCTGGATCTTCGGATCGAGCGTGGTTCGAACCGAGAGGCCGCCCTCGTACAGCTTCTTCTCGCCATAGCGCTCGAAGATGTCGCGGCGGACTTCCTCGGCGAAATATTCGCCGGCGAAGGTGTGGGCACCATTGGAACGGCTGGTGACGACCAAGGGCTCCTTGCGCGCCTTGTCGGCGTCAGCCTGCTTGATCCAGCCGTTCTCCTGGAGACGGTCGATCACGTAGTTGCGGCGCTCGATGGCGCGATCGCGGTTGCGCACCGGATGCAGCGTCGCCGGCATCTTCGGCAGCGCCGCGAGGTAGGAGGCCTCAGCCACGGTGAGCTCATTCACCGACTTGTCGAAATACACCAGCGAGGCGGCGGCGATGCCGTAGGCGCCGAGGCCGAGATAGATTTCATTCAGATAGAGCTCGAGGATCTTGTCCTTCGAATAGGTCTTCTCGATGCGCATCGCGAGCAAGGCTTCCTTGATCTTGCGCGAGAACGAGACCTCGTTGGTCAGCAGGAAATTCTTGGCGACCTGCTGGGTGATCGTGGAGGCACCCTGCGGACGGCGGTTGGAGCCGAAGTTCTGGAGATAGAGCACGCCGGCGCGCGCCATGCCGGTGTAGTCGATGCCGCCATGCTCGTAGAAATTCTTGTCTTCGGCGGCGAGGAACGCGTTGATCACGAGCTTCGGCACCGCCTGGATCGGCAGGTACAATCGCCGCTCCTTGGCGTATTCGCCGAGCAGCGAGCCGTCGACCGCGTGCACGCGGGTCATGACCGGCGGCTCATAATCCTGGAGCTGAGAGTAGTCGGGCAAGTCCTTGGAGAAATGCCAGATCAGGCCTGCCACGGCACCGACACCGACAAGGAACACCACCGTTCCCGCGGCGAACAGGAAGCCCATGAACCGCACAAGCAAGCGCATTATGTGTTTATCCGTTTAATCCCAGGATCAGCCCAAGCCGCCTAAACAAGGCGCCCCAAACGGGCGCCGTCCTCACATCGCGAATTCACCGGCCTACCCAATACCATCGATGCCGGACCGAAAGACGCTTGCCGAACGGGATTCTCGTCGATTCCGGAACCCCCTGCCTCGTTTTTATAAGGCGCCCGCTGTGGCCAAACTAGGGCTTAACAGCTGACTCGCCATTCTCTTCTTAATTGCTGGCCCCCGCCGTCGCCATCCGCTTGGCCAGGAACGTGTCGATCGCCTGGGCCATCGAGCCGACGGCTTTGGACCGCCAGCCCTCGGAGACGAGATGCTCGAGATCGCCCTTGTTGGAGACGTACCCGATCTCGACCAGCACGGAGGGCACGTCGGGCGCCTTCAGCACCCGAAAGCCGGCCGACTTCAGGGGATGCTTGTGCATCCGCATGGTCGTCTTCATTTCGCTCATCAGCAGATGGGCAAAACGGCTTGAAAAGGTACGGGTTTCCCGCTGCGTCAGATCGATCAGGATATCGGCAACGTCGGTCGGCTCTTCCGCCAGGTTGAAGCCGGCGATGGCGTCGGCGCGGTTTTCGGCATCGGCCAGGCGCTGCGCTTCGGCGTCGGAGGCCTTGTCCGACAGCGTGTAAATGGTTGCGCCCTGGGCATCGCCCTCGGCCTTCGGCAGCGCATCGGCGTGGATCGAGACGAACAGCGCGGCATTCAGATTGCGGGCGACCTTGGGCCGGTCATTCAGCGGAATGAAGGTGTCGTCGTCTCGCGTCATCACCACCCGGTATTTGCCTGATTTTTCCAGCCGGTCGCGCAAGGCGAGGCCAAAGGCCAGCACCAGATTCTTCTCGCTCTCACCACTCGACTGGGTGCCATTGTCGATGCCGCCGTGGCCGGGATCGATCACGACGACCGGGCGGCCGTCCGAAGGTGCACCCGGCTTCTGCTGCGCTGATTCGGGCGCGGCGGGAAGGGTTGCCGGGGGAACGACGGCGATCGTCGGCCGCAGCTCGGAGCGATTTTCCGGCGGGGGAGTTTGCACGAAGGCGGCGCGGTCGACCTCCTCGAGTTCCAGCACCAGCCGGGCTGGCTGGCCATTGGCCGCATCGAGCACGTAGGAATTGGCGATCTTGGCCGGCCCGGTCAGGTCGAACACGATTCGGGAGCCGCCAGGCATCACCAGCCCGTACCGGAAGGCCTTGACCAGCCCTCGCCCGGCTCCTGTGCCCGGTGCCAGCTGAAAATTGACCTGGGGAACATCGACCACCACCCGGTAGGGATCGGCGAGCGTCGTGGCGCGGAAGGTCACGGTCTGGTCGAGATCGAGAATGAAGCGAGTCTGCTTGCCGTCACCGGCCAGGCGCGCGGCTGAGGCGACAGGAAAATTTGCTGCCGCTACGGAGGGCCGCGAGGGGCTTTCCGCCGCGTTCAGGCGCGAGGAATCGGCGCATGGCAAGGCCGAGGCGCATAGAAGCGCAAATCCCAGCAAAACCCGTTGATTTGTGCGGCTCGCCACCGAATCCGTGCCTCCGAGCAGCCCTCTTTAACGCAATAGAACCACAGGGTTAATCGGTCCTTAATGACGGAAACGCAAAACTCCCGGACTGTGACCGGCGTGCGACGCTCCCTTGCACGGATGGCCCATTCCTCGTATGTACGGAATGCTGACGGCCAATGATTTCCGGTTGTGTCGCATTCAGCCTCCCGGTGCAGCGCCGGAGCTCCCAAGGTTCGGGAATTCCAGCGTTTTTCTGTTCCCCTCAACGACCAGCGCGGTGCGCGGCAGCGAGGCGAACGGGGCAGGCCCCGGCGGCGGACGGTTTCCGGTTACCACACTGTTTCCGGAACAGTTTTGACAGCGACGCGGCCAGTTACCCACTCCCTTAATCCAGAGGGGGCGGTTCTTGATCCAGGGCGAGCGCGCACGCGCCATGCCTGGCCAGCAGCAACTGATTAGGGGCGGCCCCGCCGTCCAACGTTTCATACGGGCCGACGCTTGATGCGCCAGACTGTGCCGACGAATTCTGAAGGACCTTTCGCGACGCGGCGGAGTGAAAATCCCGCGCGCCGCTTCGGTTCTGAAGCTTCCGATTCGGCAAGGCGCGAGAGACGGCGTTTCGGCCTTCCCCTCACCCCCGAATCAGGTGGACCGTCGCGTCACCCGGCAGCGCTCTTCGCGCCCACGGTGAACCGCGCCCGCCGCCGCCAAGAGTTAAGACATGCCCAACAAGATGTTGATCGACGCCACCCACCCGGAAGAGACCCGGGTCGTCGTGGTCCGCGGCAATCGCGTCGAGGAGTTTGACTTCGAGACCGCGCAACGCAAGCAACTGCGCGGAAATATCTACCTCGCCAAGGTCACCAGGGTCGAACCCTCGCTCCAGGCCGCCTTCGTCGAATATGGCGGCAACCGCCACGGCTTCCTCGCCTTCAGCGAAATCCATCCCGACTATTACCAGATCCCGGTTGCCGACCGGCAGGCGCTGATCGAGGCCGAAGAGCAGGCTCATCGCGAAGCCGAGGAGGAGAGCGAGAACCGGTCGCACGGCCGCCGCCGCTCGCGCCACCGCAATGCCCGCCGCCGCGGTCACGGCGAGCGGGTCCGCAGCGACATCGTCGAGGGTCTCGACGCCGGCGCCGATCCCGCCGCCCAACCGGTCGAAGGTCAGCCCCTGCCCGAGCACGCCGAAGGCGCGCCGCAGGAGGGCGAGCACCTGCACGCTGATGCCGAGCATCACGGCGAGCACCACGAGGTTCAAGATCACGACCATGATCACGACGATCACGGGCATGACGATCATGAGCATGATGATCACGGCCATCACGATCATCCGCACGCCCATGATGACGCGCATGCGCACGATCATGACGATCATGGTCATGACCACGAGCATGATCATGACGAGCACGAGCATCACGCCGACGAGACGCCCGCGCCTGTCGCGGCTGTGGGCGCCGAGCCCGCGGTTGCGGCCGAAACGGTTGCCGAGCCTGAGCGGGCTCCTGCCGTCGAAGCCCATGGCGAAACGTTTGCGGAAGTCGTGACCTCGGTCACCGAGCCGGCCGATGCCGTTTACGCCGCCGGCGAAGCGGTGGAGGCGCCGCATGGCGAGGCTGCGGAAACCGAAGAAGACGAAGAGGACGACGAGGACGGCGAAGAAGCCGAAGAGGAAGTGGTTGAATCCGTCGGCGGTGACGACGTGCTCGAGGAAGTGCCGGAGCGCACCTTCCGTCCGCGCCGCCAGTACAAGATCCAGGAAGTCATCAAGCGCCGCCAGGTGATGCTGGTGCAGGTGGTCAAGGAGGAGCGCGGCAACAAGGGTGCGGCGCTGACGACCTATCTGTCGCTCGCCGGCCGTTATGCCGTATTGATGCCGAACACCGCCCGTGGCGGCGGCATCAGCCGCAAGATCACCTCGGCGCAGGATCGCTCGCGCCTGAAGGAAGTGGTGCAGGATCTCGACGTGCCCGAGGGCATGGGCATCATCCTGCGCACCGCGGGTGCCGCCCGCACCAAGCCCGAGATCAAGCGCGACTTCGAGTACCTGATCCGGATGTGGGAGACGGTGCGCGATTTGACGCTGAAGTCGCAGGCCCCGACGCTGGTCTACGAGGAAGGCTCGCTGATCAAGCGCTCGCTGCGCGACCTCTACAACAAGGAGATCGACGAGATTCAGGTCGCCGGTGAAGCCGGCTACCGCGAAGCGCGCGACTTCATGAAGATGCTGATGCCCGCCAATGTCAGTGCGGTGAAACAGTATCGCGACGGCCAGCCGCTGTTCTCGCGGATGGGCGTCGAGAGCCAGCTCGATGCGATGTTCTCGCCGACCGTGCAGTTGCGCTCGGGCGGGTACATCGTCATCAACCAGACCGAGGCGCTGGTCTCGATCGACGTCAACTCCGGACGATCGACCCGCGAGCACCATATCGAGGACACCGCGCTCAAGACCAATCTGGAAGCGGCCGAAGAGGTCGCCCGCCAGCTTCGCCTGCGCGACCTTGCCGGCCTGATCGTCATCGACTTCATCGACATGGATGAGAAGCGCAACAACCGTGCGGTCGAGCGCAAGCTGTCCGATTGCCTCAGGCAGGACCGCGCGCGCATCCAGGTCGGCCGCATCTCGCATTTCGGCCTGCTCGAGATGTCGCGTCAGCGCATCCGCGCCAGCGTGCTGGAGTCTTCGACCGATCCCTGCCCGCATTGCGGCGGAACCGGCCATGTCCGTTCGGTGTCCTCGGTGGCCCTGCAGCTGCTGCGCGGCCTCGAAGAGATCCTGATGAAGGGCGCGACCCACAATCTCGTGGTCCGCACCCGCACCGACGTCGCGCTCTACGTGCTGAACCACAAGCGCGGTCATCTGCGCGACCTCGAGAACGGCTTCAAGGTCACGCTGTCGGTGATCGCCGATCCCAGCGTCTCAGGACCACAGGCTTATGTGATCGACCGCGGCGAGCAGGTGCATACGCTCGAAGCCGCCAAGGCGCTGCTGGCCGCACAGGCGGCCGCAAGCCCGCCGCCCCTGCCCGAAGAGGCCTATGACGACGAGGACGGTTTCGACCTCGAGACCGAATCCGAGGTCGAGACCGACGAGACCGAAGGTCTCGGCGAGGAGCAGGCGTCCGGTGAAGCCGCGTCCGAAGGAGACGGCCAGCGCCGCAAACGCCGCCGCCGTCGCCGCGGTCGCGGCGGTCAGCGCGAGGGCGAGCTTCGGGAAGATAGTCCGGCCACGCTTCCAGAGCCGGCCCTGGCCGCCGGCGAAGGCGAAGAGGATGGCGACACCGAGCAGGACGGCGAGGATGGTGAGGAGCAAGCCGCCCGTGGCGAGCAGCAGGGCAGCGGCGAGCGCCGTCGCCGGCGCGGCCGTCGGGGTGGACGTCGTCGGCGCGGCGGCAGCGAGGACGGTCTCGCCGGATCCATCGGCGACGAACTCGGCGGCAATCCGCCGCCGGAAGCAACCAACGCTGTGGCCGATTTCGACAGCACCGGCAGCGAGGCCGCGCCCTTGATTGCGCATTCAGGGCAGATCGCCCCTGCTGAGCACGAGACGTCCCAACCCGAGCCTCAATTCCACCAGGCGCCGGTTGAAGCGCCGGTCCAGGCCGCACCGGCTGCTGCTGTGGCCGAGGAAGAGCCGGTCGTCGACGGCGACGGGAAGGCGGCACGTCGCCGGTCGACTGTCCGCGAGAAGGTGAGCTTCCTGTCGAGCAGCCCGAGCGAGCCGGCAACCCCGGTTGCTTCAGCTCCGGAGCCGGTTGCTCCGCCCGCCCCTGCACCCGCGCCGGAAGCGGCAACCGAGACGCCGGCGGCCCCGCGCCGCGCCGGCTGGTGGTCGCGCCGTTTCGGCGGCGGCCAATAAAGCCGAACACCCTCAATGCAAAACGCCCGGCCAAAAGCCGGGCGTTTTCGTTTTCATGCCCCGCCAATCCGCTACGGCGGCAGTTCGCCATCACCTGATGAGGCCACATCGCGCGATGCGATCTGGCGAAGCTGGTCGTAGAGATCGGGCGCCTCGCTGGTGCAGAGACAGACGCCCTTGGCAGACGCTCCCTCGCCGGCGTTGAGGTAGGCGTGGCCCATGGTGCTGTCGAGATAGATGCCGTCGCCCTCGCCCAGGATCTCAGGTGCGTAGAACTCGGTGTGGACGGCCACGCGCCCGCTCGTCACCAGAAAATACTCTTCGCCGGCGTGACGCAGCAGTGGACCGAATTCGTCCAACGAGCGCGCGCGGACCTCGGCGACGATCGGCACCATGCGTTTGCCGATCAGGTCGGTGCATTGATAGGTGTAGGTGTAGAATTTCGTGTTGATCAATTGCCCCTGCCCGGCCCGGCTGATGCTTCGGCGCGCGGTGACCGGCCGGCCCTGCGCAGGCGTCGCGACTGCGGGATTGAACAACTCGGCGATCTCCATCTTCAGACCTGAGGTCAGCTGGAGCAGCTTGTCGTAGGTCAGCGACATCAGGCCGTTCTCGACCTTCGACAAGGTCGACAGCGCCATCCCGGTCCGTTCCGCTACCTGCTTGAGCGTCAGGCCGCGCGCCTGACGGGCGGCCTTGAGACATTGGCCGAGCTGGGAGTTGGCACCCTCTGACGTCGTGATCTCGCTCATCGAGCATCTCTACCATGGACCCAAGGAAAAATATTGGCTGATCGGCCTAATCTTTTCCATGCTCCGCACCCTTCGACACCTCTTTCTGGTTGCCGGCTGGGCATGCAGGCCAGGGTTTGTGCATGAAATGGTCGGTTTTGACGAATATTGGTGCGTCGGAGCTCCTTTCCTATATGCTAAATCGTTTTCATAATCTGAAAGGGATTGGCCTTGCCCGACCTGTGCGATTCCAGCGCCGTTGAGTTACGCCGCCTGCTGGCCAGCAAGGCGATCTCGCCAGTCGAACTGCTCGACGCCTGCCTGTCCCGCATCGCCGCCGTCAATCCCGCTGTCAACGCCGTCGTCACCCTGGACGAGCCGGGCGCTCGCGCCGCCGCAAAGTCCGCCGAGACCGCCATCCGGTGCGGTGAGGATCGAGGCCCGCTGCACGGGCTCCCCGTTCTGATCAAGGACACGCAAGACACCGCCGGGATGCGCTCGACCTATGGCAGCCCGCTGCTCCGCGACAACGTGCCGGCTGCTGACCAGGGCTCGGTCGCGCGCTTGCGCGCCGCCGGCGCCATCATCTTCGGCAAAACCAACACGCCGGAATGGGCGGCAGGCGGCAACACCCGCAATCCCGTATTCGGCGCGACCGGCAATCCCTTCGATCCCATGCGCTCGGCGGCCGGCTCCTCCGGCGGCTCCGCGGTCGCGCTCGCCTGTGGCATGGCGCCGCTCGCCTCGGGCTCCGACACCGGCGGCTCCCTGCGCAATCCGGCGGGCTTCTCCGGCATCGTCGGGATGCGCCCCTCCTATGGCCTGGTGCCGAGCGAGAAGCGCATCTTCGGCTGGTCCAACCTGTCGACCGATGGACCGATGGCGCGCAACGTTGCCGACACCGCATTGATGCTGTCGGCAATGGCGAGCGACGATCCCCGCGATCCACTCGCCTACACCCTGCCCGACGAGCCCTTGCGCGGGCGCGCCGAGCGCTGGGCCGCGCCGCGCCCGGCAGAGCTCGGCAAGCTGCGCCTCGCCTTCACCGAGGATTTCGGCTTCGCGCCGACCGAGCAGGCCATCCGCCGCGTGTTCCGCCAGCGCGTGAGCAAGCTCGCGCCGCTGTTCGCGGAGAGCTGCGAGGCGACACCCGACTGCACTGGCGCCGACGATGCTTTCGCCGTGCTGCGCGCGGGCCTGTTCCTGGCGACCCATGGCAAGACCTTCAAAGAGCGGCCCGAGATGCTCGGCCCCAACGTCCGCGCCAATGTCGAGGAAGGCCTCCGCTATACGCTCGAAGACCACGCCCGCGCTTCCACGACGCAGACGCGGATTTATCGCGCCTATCAAAGCTTCTTCGAAACCTGCGACGTGCTGATCAGCCCGACCATCACGCTGAGCCCGCGGCCCTGGTCGGAGCTCTATCCCGCCGAGATCGACGGCGTGCCGACGAAATCCTACTTCCACTGGCTCGCGCTGGCCTACGCCGTGACGCTTCCCGGCCACCCCGCGATCAGCATTCCGCTCGGCCTTGATGAAGCCGGCCTGCCGTTCGGCCTCCAGATCGTCGGCCCGCGTGGGGGCGATGCCATCGTCCTCTCGGTCGCCGCGAGCATCGAGGCTGCGTTCGCAAACGATCCGGACCTGTGCCGGCCGGTGCCCGACCTCGCGCGGCTCGCCGCAGCGCCGCCGCTGTCGGCCGCGCCCGGCTTTCTCACCTGGGAATAGAGCCGGCGCATAAACCAAACAGGCATGACCGCCGGCTCGCCGGCATCGAGGAGATCAGCATGGCCGAATTGTCGAACCGAAAGACCGGAATCGTCGCCTTCGTCCTGCTCTATCTCGCCTATTGCATCTCCTATATCGACCGCGCCGCGATCTCGCTGGCGCTGGCGCAGATCGGCAAGGATTTCAATCTGCAGGCTGCCGATCTCGGCATCGTCATCAGCGCATTCTTCCTGGGGTATGCAGCCATGCAGGTGCCCGGCGGATGGCTCTCCGACCGCTTCGGCTCGAAATATGTCGTCATCGTCACCATCGTGATGTGGTCGCTGTTCACCGCGTTCACGAGCCTTGCCTGGTCGCTGACCTCGCTGATCGCGATCCGCTTCATCTTCGGCATCGCCGAAGGCGGCTTTCCGCCGGCAAGCATTCGCGCCATCGCGGAGCTCTTCAAGAAGGACAGCCGGCCCAAAATGTCGTCGCTGCTGCTGTCTTCGAATTATGCCGGCAGCATGATCGCACCGCTGATCATGGCGCCGCTCATCGTCTGGCTGGGCTGGCGCCACGCCTTCAATACGATCGGCATCGCCGGCATCGTCTTCGCGGTGATCTACTTCGTCTTTGTTCCGCATCTGGCGCGTATCGGCGTCGGACCGGTGACGGCAAAGCCCCGCGCGCCGATGCGCGAGCTGATGAAGAATCCGCTGCTGTGGCAGCTCATGGTGGTGTGGTTCGGCCTGAGCTGCGTCAACAAGGGCCTGGATTCCTGGATGCCGCTCTATCTGCTGCAGCAGCGCGGGCTCGACCTCAAGACCGTCGGCGTGGTGGCGCCGATCCCGTTCGTGATGGCGACATTTGCAACCGCAATCGGCGGCTGGGTGATGACCACCTTCTTTGCCGAGCGCGAAAAATATCTCTTGATCGGCAGTTCCGCGTTAACGGGCATCTTCCTCTACGCCATGTACAAGGCGGAGACGATCACCGCCTTGATCGTCTATCAATCGGTGGTCTACTTCTTCAAATCCTTCGTCCTGGCCTCCGTGATTGCGCTGCCGACCAAGCTGCTGCGTGACGACCAGATCGGATCGGGCATCGGCATGGTCAACCTGGGCGGCCAGAGCGCGGGCTTCGTTGCACCCGCCATCATGGGGTTCATCGTGACGGGGTCAGGATCATTCGACGCGGCCTTCGGCTTCCTGGTGACGATGACGGCGATGTCGGTCGTCGTCGCCGCGACCATCAACACGGCGCAGCCGAAGCTGGCGCCGAAGCCGGCCTGACGGGAGTTCTGCGGATGCGAAGCGCAATCATTCTCGGCGGCGGCATGGTGGGGGTCGGCGCCGCCGTGCATCTGCGCCAGCGCGGCTGGACGGTGACACTGGTCGACCGCCGGGAGCCCGGCCGCGAGACCAGCTACGGCAATGCCGGCATGATCCAGGCCGAAGCGGTGCGGCCCTATCCGATGCCGCGCGACCTCTCTTCGCTGCTGAACATCGCGACCGGCCGCACCAACGACGTGCGCTACAGTTTTTCCTCGCTGCATCGTCACGTCGAGCCGCTGCTGCGTTATTGGTGGCATTCGGCGCCGAAGCGGCATCGCGACGCGATCGCGGCCTGGGCGCGCCTGATCGCTTATGCGACGCCCGAGCACGACGTCCTGATCCGGGAGGCCCATGCCGACAATCTGATCCGCCGCGCCGGCTATCGCGCGGTGTTTCGCGATGCCGCGGCGCTCGACCACGCGATCAAGGAGGCGGAAGCAGACCGCCGCGAGTTCGGCGTGAATTTCCGCGTGCTGTCGGGCAGCGAGTTGACAAAAGCCGAGCCGATCCTGCGCAACGATCTTCCCGGCGCGATCCACTGGCTCGATACCTGGACCGTGTCCGATCCCGGCGCACTCGTGACGGCCTATGCCGAGCTGTTCGAGCGCCTTGGCGGTCAGATCGTGCTCGGCGATGCGCAGTCGCTGCAACAGACCGCAACCGGATGGTCGGTGAACACCGACAACGGCCGCATCGATGCCGCCAAAGCCGTCGTGACACTGGGGCCGTGGTCGCCGGATCTCTTGCACAAATTCGGCTACCGGATTCCGCTGGTGCGCAAGCGCGGCTATCACATGCACTACACCGGCGGCGCCACGCTCGATCTGCCGCTGGTCGACAAGGGCCAGGGCTACGCCATGGGTCCGATGGCCAAGGGCATCCGCATTACCACAGGCGCGGAGCTGACGGGCCCCGATGCGCTGGCGACGCCGGTGCAACTCGCCAGTGCCGAAGCCTCCGCGCGCGAACTGATCGATCTCGGCAAGCGCGCCGAGCCCGAGCCGTGGTTCGGCACCCGCCCCTGCACGCCTGACATGGTGCCGGTGCTCGGGCGCGCCCCGCGCCACCCCGGCCTCTGGATGAATTTTGGCCACGGCCACCAGGGCTTTACGCTGGGCCCCGCCACCGGTCGCCTGCTCGCGGAGATGATGAACGGCGAAACGCCGTCGATTGATCCGACACCATACCGTCCGGAGCGGTTCTAGCCGTCAGATCGCGCGACGAGCACTTTCCTGATGCGCTGGGCGTCGTCCGGCGTCGCCGGGTTGTAGACGACCATGCCGAGATCGGGCCGGCCGTCGACTGCGAAGGCCGAATATTCGAACGCGATCTGGCCGAGCACCGGATGGCGCAGATGCTTGACGCCCTCGCTATAGGAGCGGACGTCATTGTCGGCCCACAGCTTGGCGAAGTCCGGGCTAAGACGGCACATCTCATCGACGAAGTCAGCGACATGCGAGACCGCGCCGGCGCGCGCCACATCGGCACGAAACGCTGCGACTACGAAACGGGCCACGCTCTCCCAATCATATTGGGCGGCGCGAACCCGCGGCTCGCAGAAGATCAGGCGCAGGATGTTGCGCTGTTCGGGCAGCAGCTTTGAATAGTCGGTCAGCACGATCGTGGCCGCCCGATTCCAGGCGACGACGTCCCAGGTCACTGTCCTGATGATGGCGGGGCTCGTCTCCAGCGCATCGAGCACGCGCTGAAGCCGTGGCGAGACGCCTTCGCTCGCCCGGTAGCGCACCTCTGGCGGACGGCCCAGCCCGATCAGAAACAAGTGCTCGCGCTCGACGTCGGTCAGCATCAGCGCACGCGCGATGCGGTCGAGCACATCGGCCGACGGCGCCCCGCCCCGGCCCTGCTCCAGCCAGGTGTACCAGGTCGGGCTGATATTGGCGCGCTGCGCCACCTCCTCGCGGCGGAGCCCGGGCGTGCGTCTGCGAGGGCCGCTGAAGCCGAACGCCGCCGCATCGAGCCTGACACGGCGGTGCTTCAGGTAGGTGCCGAGCAGGTTGTCGCTGGTGGTCTCGCTCATCCTGTTAGCTATTATACCCTGATAACGTCACTACTTTACCCGGATAATCCTAGCGCAGATGCTGGCTCCAACCAACTGGAGACCTGCTCATGCGTGTATACGTCACTGGCGCCACCGGCTTCGTCGGCTCCGCCGTCGTTGCGGACCTGATCGCCGCCGGCCACAGCGTCACGGGCCTTGCGAGGTCCGACGCCGGCGCGGCCGCCCTCACCGCGATGGGCGCCAAAGTCCATCGCGGCTCGCTGGAGGACCACGCCTCCTTGCGCAGCGGCGCGGCCTCCTCCGACGGAGTCCTGCACCTCGGCTTCAACCACGACTTCTCGAAGTTTCTGGACAATTGCGAGCTGGACCGCCGCGCCATCCTCGCCCTCGGCGAGGAGCTCAAGGGCTCCGACCGTCCGCTCATCGTCACGTCGGGCGTGGCTCTGCTGGCGCCGGGGCGGCTTGCAACGGAAGACGACGAGGCCGCGCACCGTTTTCCGCGGGTGTCGGAATCCACCGCGCTGTCGCTGGAAGGCGTCCGCGCCGCGGTGGTTCGTCTGCCGCCGACGACCCATGGCGAGGGCGACCATGGCTTCGTGCCGATCCTGATCAACCTCGCGCGCCAGAAAGGCGTGGCAGCCTATATTGGCGATGGCATGAACCGTTGGCCGGCCGGGCACCGCTGCGATGCCGCTCGCGTTTATCGCCTCGCACTCGAGCAAGGCGCAACGGCACCGCGCTATCACGCCATCGCCGAGGAAGGCATCCCGTTCAAGACGATTACGGAGGTGATCGGCAAAAGGCTGGGCCTGCCCGTGGTCTCGAAATCGCTGGACGAAGCGACCGAGCATTTCGGCTGGTTCGCACAATTCGCCGGTGCCGATGTGCCGACGTCCAGCGCCAAGACGCGCGCCCTGCTCGGCTGGCAGCCCAAAGAAAAAGGGCTGATCGAGGATCTCGACCAGCCCTGTTACTTCCAGGTCTAACGGCGCAACGCGCCGTTAGACCCTGATCAGTCCGTCGTGACCGCGGTTTCCATGTCGGTCGGATCGATCTGCTGGCTCAGCCGCGCGTTGAGCTTGTCGCGATCGAGCTCGCCCTCCCACCAGGCGACGATCACGCAGGCGACGCCGTTGCCGCAGAGATTGGTCAGCGCACGGCACTCGCTCATGAACTTGTCGATGCCGAGCACGATCGCCATGCCCGGCACGAGGCGCGGATCGACCACCGCAAGCGTCGCCGCCAGCGTGATGAAGCCCGCGCCGGTAATGCCGGACGCGCCCTTCGAGGTCAGCATCGCCACGACCAGGATCGTGAGCTGCTGGCTGAAGGTGAGGTCGTAGCCGAGCGCCTGCGCGATGAACAGCGTCGCCAGCGTCATGTAGATGTTGGTGCCGTCGAGATTGAACGAATAGCCCGTGGGCACCACGAGGCCGACCACCGACTTCGAGCAGCCGAGCCGCTCCAGCTTCTCCATCAAGGACGGCAGCGCGCTTTCGGAGGACGAGGTGCCGAGCACGATCAACAGTTCGTCCTTGATGTAGGCCAGGAACTTGAAGATCGAGAAGCCCGCGATCCGCGCGATGATGCCGAGCACGACGAACACGAACAGCGCGGCGGTCAGGTAGAACGTCGCAATCAGGCCCATCAGGTTGAGGATCGCGCCGGTGCCGAACTTGCCGATGGTGTAGGCCATCGCGCCGAAGGCGCCGAGCGGCGCCGCGCGCATCACGATGGAGATGACGCCGAACACCGCGTGCGCGGCATCGTCGATGAAGCTGCGGATCACATGGCCGCGCTCGCCGAGACCCATGATGGCGAAGCCGAACAGCACCGAGAACAGCAGCACTTGCAGGATCTCGCCTTGCGCGAAGGCGCCGACCACGGTGTCGGGAATGATATGCAGGATGAAGTCGACCGACTTCTGCGCTTCGGCCTGCTTGGCAAAGTTGGCAACCGCATTCGCATTGGCTGCCGCACTGCCGAAGCCTGCGCCCGGCTTCACGACATTGCCGATGATCAGGCCGATGATCAGCGCGAATGTCGAGACCACCTCGAAATAGACCAGCGCCTTGACACCGATGCGGCCGACCTTCTTGGCGTCCTGGATGTGGGCAATGCCGGAGACCACGGTGCAGAAGATGATCGGGGCGATCACCATCTTGATCAGTTTGATGAAGCCGTCGCCGAGCGCCTTGATCCAGTCGTTGGTGGCAACCGTCGGCCACAGCCAGCCGACGATCGCGCCAAGCACGATCGCGATCAGCACCTGGACATAGAGAATTTTATACCACGGCTTGGCGGTAGCAGGTGCAGCCGGCGCGCCAGCCATCGTTGTCGTTGTCATTGTTACCTCCCCCTCGAAACTCTGAGCCAGCCAAGATCAACTTGGCCGGCCCTGTCAATTGGAACCGTTCGCTGTGGGTAAGCTCTAGCAGCGTTGGTCGGCGATCCGGCGCACCGCCGGCATCAGCGCAGCCCCGAGCGCGTTCTTGATGACCGAAGCCGCGATGAACGGCGCGACGCCGACCGCCCAGGCCTTGTCCGCACCAAGGCCGATTCCGTAGGCCAACCAGCCGAAGCCGGCGATGAAAATGACGACATGGCCGGCGGCCATGGCCGCAAACAGCAATACGACGTTGCGATCCCAGCCGCGCTCGGCGAGCCAGCCGGTGATGAAGCCAGCGGCCACGAAGCCGAAGAGATAGCCGGCGGTCGGGCCGACCAGCGGTGCAATTCCACCGACGGGGCCGGCGAACACCGGCAGCCCCATCGCGCCTTCGGCGAGGTAGGCGATCATGGTTGCGCTGCCAAGGCGCCAGCCATAAGCCGCGCCGATCACCAACACGACCAGCGTCTGCAGCGTCATGGGCACGTAAGGCAGCGGCAAATTGACTTTGGCCGACAGCGCCATCAGCGCGGAGCCGAGTGCAACAAGCACCACAGCGCGCAAGTGCCCGACCGCTTCGCCCGGCCGGGTTGGCCACATCACAGCGGCGAGAGGAGAGCGCGACGGGGCGCCGGACTGGGCGGTTCGGTCAGACAAGATGCACTCCGGAAGGCTAGCAAAAACTGGCGGCTATTTAAGCCAGTGAGCGATCCGGTCAACTGCCTCCTGCATCTCCTGAAGCGAGCGCGCATAAGAAAGTCGAATGAACGAGCGGCCATGGATTGGATCGAAGTCGACGCCCGGCGTGGCCGCAACGTGGGCCTTCTCCAGCATCTGCTTGGCGAACTCCAAACTGTCGGAGGTGAAATCCGAAACGTCGGCATAGAGGTAGAACGCGCCATCCGCCGGCAGGAACTTCGCCAAGCCCGCCCTGGGCAATCCCTCGATCAGGATGCGCCGGTTTTCCTGATAGCCATGCTTGATCTCCTCCATCTCGGCGGCGCCGTCGAAGGCGGCCTCCGCCGCGACCTGCGAGAGCGAGGGCACCGAGATCGAGAGGTTCTGCTGCAGCCGCTCGATCGGACGTACCAGAATATCAGGCACGACCATCCAGCCGACGCGCCAGCCCGTCATGCAAAAATACTTCGAGAACGAGTTGATCACGAGGGCATGGTCGGACAGCGCGGCCGCCGTCACGGCAGGAAACGCATAATCGAGCCCGTGATAGATCTCGTCGGAGATGAAGCGAATGCCGGCATCTTCCGCAGCTGCCATCAGGCCGGCGAGCGCCTCGCGGGACATCATCGTTCCGGTCGGATTGGCGGGGCTGCCGACCAGCACGCCCTTCAGCGGCGCCTTGCGATGGGCGGCGAGCAGCGCCTCGCCCGTGAGCGCGTGGCGGTTGTCGTGGGTGGTCTCGATCAGCACCGGCTCGCAGCCGAGCGCGGTGAGGATGTGACGATACGGCGGATAGCCAGGCACCGTGACGGCCACGCGATCGCCGGGCTCGAACATCGACAGGAAAGCCAGGATGAAACCGCCGGAGGAGCCCGTGGTCACCACGATCCTGTCCGGACTGACCGTGCAGCCATAGGCGTCGCGATAATGCCGCGCGATGCGCTCACGCAGGCTGGGAATGCCAAGCGCCGAGGTGTAATCGATCCGCCCTGTCGCAAGCGCCGCCTGCGCGGCCGCGATCGCCGTCTTCGGCGCACCTGCCGCGGGCTGGCCGACCTCCATGTGAATGACATGGCCGCCCGCGGCCTCCATACGGGCCGCCGCCGCCATCACGTCCATCACCATGAACGGGGGAACATCGCTGCGGCGGGAGGGCTCGAGCCAATGTCCCACCCGGTTCCTTAGTGTCGCATCGTGCATTGATTTCTGCTATTTCGCTGGCAAAACAGGGCGCTTGCGCCCCAGACTAGCCGCATTATACGGCTCATAAGGGCATATCGCGTATCCGGTCCGCCGCCAATCGCCAAAACCAATCACACAACTGCATCCAAATCCGTTTGCAAGCCCGTTTGATGTCGCTCCAGATCGTATTGCGCAAGAAGGCCACCGCCCTCACCGCCCTCGTTACCGCGACTGCAATCGCGCTGCTGCCGGTCCCGGCGGCGCAGGCGCAGGAAGGCCGCGGGCCGCCGACCTTGCGCGACTCGGAAACCGAGCAGCTGCTCCGCGAATATACACGCCCGATCCTGCGCGTCGCCGGTCTGGAGAAGCAGAACATCCAGATGGTGATCATCAACGACAACTCGTTCAACGCGTTCGTCGCCGATGGCCGTCGCATCTTCGTCAATTACGGCGCAATCCTGCAGTCGGAGACGCCGAACCAGCTGATCGGCGTGCTTGCGCACGAGACCGGGCATCTGGCCGGCGGCCATCTGGCCAAGATGCGCGAGCAGCTCGCCAGCGCCCAGACGCAGATGATCATCGCCATGCTGCTCGGCGCCGGCGCCATCGCGGCCGGTGCCCGCGGCGGTGGCAATAATGGGCTCGCCAACGCCGGCGCGGCCGCGGTTGCCGGCCCGCAGGAGATGATCCGCCGCTCGCTGCTGTCCTATCAGCGCCAGCAGGAGGAGAACGCCGACCGCGCCGGCGTGAAGTTCCTGACCGCGACGCAGCAGTCGCCGAAGGGCATGTACGAGACCTTCAAGCGCTTCACCAGCGAAAGCCTGTTCGCGGCGCGCGGCGCAGATCCCTATCTGCAGTCGCACCCGATGCCCGCCGACCGCGTTGCAGCGCTCCAGGAATTTGCCAGCACCAGCCCCTATTGGGACAAGAAGGACGATCCCGCGCTCCAGCTGCGCCATGACATGGTGCGCGCCAAGATCTCCGCCTTCATGGAGCGGCAGGAGGTGGTCTATCGCCGCTACCCCCTGACCAATGACAGCCTGCCGGCGCGCTATGCCCGCGCCATCAGCACCTATCTGCATGGTGACTTGCGCAGTGCCCTCGCCCAGATCGATGCCCTGATTGCGGTGCAGCCCAACAACCCGTACTTCTACGAGGTGCGCGGCCAGGCCCTTCTGGAGAGCGGCAAGCCCGCCGATGCGATTGCCCCCCTGCGCAAGGCCGTCGCACTTTCGAACAATTCGGCCCTCATCGAGATGTTACTTGGGCAGGCTCTGGTTGGAACCGATAATAAGGCCTACACGGACGACGCCATCAAGATTCTCCGTGCAGCGGTGGCGCGCGAGCCCGAGGCGCCGATCGGCTACACCCAGCTTGCGATGGCCTATGGCCGGAAGGCAGACTATGCCGAGGCGGATCTCGCCTCTGCCCAGGCCGCTTATCTGCGCGGCGACAACAAGACCGCTCGCGAGCTTGCCACGCGCGCGAAAACCCGTTTCGCCGTCGGCACGCCCGGATGGGTCAAGGCCGACGACATCGTGGCGTCGAAACCGCCGCGTAACTAAAGCGTTTTCAAGCGAAGCGGATACCGGTTCGCGCCAGGAAGACGCGTCAAAGCAAAAAGCTGGAGCCCCGTTCCGACCTCGTCGGATCGGGGCTCCAGACCGAAGCCTGAACTGCTCATTTGACGTCACGACACCACGACTAAGTCCGCCGGGACGTTGTTTCAAAACCTGCTCTGGATAAGAGGATTTGCCAATGCCTTCGCTGCGCCTGCTTGCTTCCGCGCTCATTGCGCTCGCCTTCGTCGGCGCAACGGGACCGGCTTCGGCCGAGAGCTTCTCGGATGCCCAGCGCACCGACATCGAGGCCATCATCAAGAACTACCTCGTCAGCCATCCTGAGGTGCTCGAGGAGGCCATGACGGAGCTCAGCAAGCGGCAGGCCGCGGCAGAGACCGAGAAGCACGAAGCCAGCATCGCGCAGAACTCGGATGCGATCTTCAACTCGCCGCGTCAGGTCGTGCTCGGCAACAAGGACGGCGACGTCACCTTCGTTGAGTTCTTCGATTACAATTGCGGCTATTGCAAACGCGCGATGAGCGACATGCTCGACCTGATGAAGTCCGATTCCAAGCTGAAGGTGGTGCTGAAGGAGTTTCCGGTGCTGAGCCAGGGCTCGGTCGAGGCCGCCCAGGTCGCGGTCGCAGTGCGCATGCAGGATCCCACCGGCAAGAAATATCTCGACTTCCACCAGAAGCTGCTCGGCGGTCGCGGCGCGGCCGACAAGGCGCGCGCCATGCAGGCGGCCAAGGAAGCCGGCCTCGACACCGCGAGGATCGAGAAGGACATCGCCAGCCCCGAGGTGCGCTCCACCATCGAGGAGAATTTCAAGCTCGCCGAGACGATGGGCATGAACGGCACGCCGAGCTACGTGATCGGCAAGCAGATCGTGGTCGGCGCCATCGGCCTCGAGGGGCTCAAGGAAAAGATCGGCGTGGCCCGCTGCGGCAAGGCGACTTGCTAAAGCATGATGCGGAAAAGTGGGAAGCGGTTTTCCGAAAAGATCATGCTCAAACCAAGAGCTAAAGCGCGATGACGATTCAGCCCAATCTCATCGCGCTTTAGCGAGACGTTTCACCACTTGCGGACGGAACGAGGCCGGCTGAAAAGCCGGCCTTTTTCGCATGCCGAAAACCGGCGCGAATCCGGCACGGATGTTCATCTCGCGTTTAAGAAACAAATGCCGGGGAACAGCAGATGTTCCGGAACAAGTGACACCTCCTCTCGTTGTCGGCGCGGGCAATGACGCAAAGAAACACGTGAGGAGAATACGATGTTGAACCGCTTTATGATCTCGGTTGCCGCACTCGCGCTGATCGCGGGCACCGGTCTGGCGAACGCACAAGGCACGATGAAGAATGACAGCGGCGCCGGTGCGAAGCCGATGGAGCACTCGCAGTCTTCGGGCGGCGCCACCGAGCGCGGCAAGGAATCCGCAAGTCCGCAGAAGGGCACGGTGGGTCAGGCCGGCGGCTCCATGAAGCAAGGCGAAGAGAAGTCGTCTGGCGCGATGGAGAAGTCCGGGACCGCGGAGAAATCCGGCGGCGCGATGAACAAGAACGCGGCCGAGGAGAAGGCCGGCGCGGCGAAGGGTGAACACGCCCAGAGCGCGCAGGACAAGTCCACGCAGGACAAGTCCAAGAGCATGAGCCAGGACACCAGCAAGTCCGGCGCCCAGAAGGACATGAAGGCTGAGGGCACCAAGAGCGGCACCTCGACCAACAATGCCGAGAACCAGAAGGGCACCACGAGCACCAACCAGAAGGCCCAGGGTCAGACCAGCCCCGGCGCTAACCAGAACGCGCAGGGCCAGAGCAGCACCAACACGACGGTCGGCCAGGCCGGCGCCGGCGCCAAGCTCTCGACCGAGCAGCGCACCCAGATCACCTCGGCGATCCGCGAGGAGCACATCGCTCCCGTGAGCAACGTGAACTTCTCGATCTCGGTCGGTACCCGGATTCCGCGCGAGGGCATCGAGCTGCACGCCCTGCCGTCGCGGGTCGTGACGATCTATCCGGAGTGGCGGACCTACAAGTACGTCCTGGTGAAGGATGAGATCGTGATCATCAATCCGGACACCTACGAGATCGTGGCTGTCCTGAACGTCTAAGGCCGGAACACGGCAACCTCAGGGGCGGGCAGCGATGCCCGCCCCTTTTGCATTGGGCCGGCAGCCATGCTTGGAACTGGTTAGCAAGCAATTTCCGTAGTTTCCGCACAGGTTTTTGCACGCTGGATGAGGTGCCTGAACCCGCCCGGGAAGCCCTTGAAGGCTTCCCCTCACGCACTTTGTTACCTATAACCCCGCCACGCCGAAACACCTTTCCGGGACAGAATGGCCGAATCAGCGACCGACACGATCCTCGTTCTCAACGGGCGGAACCTCAATGTGTTGGGGACGCGGGAGCCGGAGACGTATGGCCATGCCACGCTGGCCGAGGTCGAGAAACTGTGCCGGGAGACCGCGGCGAGCTTCGGCATCAAGGCCGACTGCCGGCAGTCCAACCGCGAAGGCGAGCTGATCGACTTCATCCACGAGGCACATGGGCGCAAGACGAAGGGCATCATCATCAACGCCGGCGGCTATTCGCACGGCTCGATCGCACTGCACGACGCGCTGCTCGCCGTGCAGATCCCGACGGTCGAAGTGCACGTGACCAACATCCACGCCCGCGACGGCTTCCGTCACCACTCCTACACCGCGCGCGCGGCCTTGGCCTCGCTCTGCGGCTTCGGAATCGAGGGCTACCGCCTCGCTATCCAGGGGCTTGCCGCCAAGCTCGGCACCACGCTCAAAGCCTGACGCTCTCTCTTCACCCAGAACATTCGGATCAAAGAACATGGCGCGCCAGCCAGACGACAAAGCAGCCGCAAAGTTTTCCAGCGACGATTCCGCGCTCGTCCGCGAGCTCGCTCTGCTGCTCGATGAGACCAGCCTCACCGAGATCGAGATCGAGCGCGCCGGCCTGCGCCTGCGCGTCGCCCGCAACATCAGCGTCGCCGCGACCATGCCGATGCCGGTTGCGGCCGCAGCCCCCGGGGTCGCCGCAGCTCCCGCCGCCGCGGCTGCGGCTTCAGGCGTCGCAGACGTCTCCAAGCATCCAGGCGCGGTGACCTCGCCGATGGTGGGGACCGCCTATTGGGCGCCGGAGCCCGGCGCCAAGCCGTTCGTCGAGGTCGGCTCCAAGGTCTCGGTCGGCCAGACCCTGCTGATCATCGAGGCGATGAAGACCATGAACCAGATCCCCTCGACCCGATCAGGCACCGTGACGCAGATCCTGGTCGAAGACGGCCAGCCGGTCGAGTTCGGCGAGCCGCTCGTCATCATAGAATAACGCGAATGGCGAATTGCGAATAGCGAATGGCGCCAGCCCTCCCTACTCGCCTTCGCCGCTCGCCATTCGCTGCAGGACAACATGTTCGACAAGATCCTCATAGCCAATCGCGGCGAGATCGCCCTTCGCATCCTGCGGGCCTGCAAGGAACTCGGGATTGCGACCGTTGCCGTGCACTCCACCGCCGACGCCGACGCCATGCATGTGCGCCTGTCGGACGAGAGCGTCTGCATCGGGCCGCCGCCGTCGAAGGACAGCTATCTCAACATTCCCGCGCTGCTCGCGGCCTGCGAGATCACAGGCGCGGACGCCGTGCATCCCGGCTACGGCTTCCTGTCGGAGAACGCGCGCTTCGCCGAGATCCTTACCGAGCACAACCTGCAATTCATCGGCCCCAAGGCCGAGCATATCCGCCTGATGGGCGACAAGATCGAGGCCAAGAAGACCGCCAAGCGGCTCGGCATCCCCGTGGTGCCCGGCTCCGACGGCGCGGTCGGTCCCAACGACGACGCGATGGCGATCGCCAGGAAGATCGGCTTCCCCGTGCTGGTGAAGGCGGCCGCCGGCGGCGGTGGCCGCGGCATGAAGGTCGCGCAGAGCGAAGCGGATCTGCAGATCGCGCTGTCGACGGCGGCCAACGAAGCGAAATCCGCGTTCGGCGACGCCTCGGTCTACCTGGAAAAATACCTGCAGAAGCCGCGCCACATCGAGATCCAGATTCTCGGCGACGGCCGCGGCGGCGCGATCCATCTCGGCGAGCGCGACTGCTCGCTCCAGCGCCGTCACCAGAAGGTCTGGGAGGAAGGCCCCTCGCCCGTACTGGCTGCGGCGGCGCGCGCCAAGATCGGTGAGACCTGCGCCAAGGCGATGCGCGAGATGAAATATCTCGGCGTCGGCACCATCGAGTTCCTCTACGAGGACGGCGAGTTCTACTTCATCGAGATGAACACGCGCATCCAGGTCGAGCATCCCGTCACCGAGAGCATCACCGACATCGATCTCGTGCTGGAGCAGATCCGCATCGCCGCCGGCGGCGAGCTGCCGGCCAGGCAGGACGAGATCCAGATCATCGGCCACGCCATCGAATGCCGCATCAATGCGGAGAACCCGCAGACCTTCCGCCCTTCGCCCGGCCGGATTCTCCAGTATCACCCGCCCGGCGGCCTCGGCGTGCGCATCGATTCCGCGGTCTATCAGGGCTACCAGATCCCGCCTTATTACGATTCTCTCGTCGGCAAGCTGATCGTCCACGGCAAGACCCGCGCCGAATGCCTGATGCGCCTGCGCCGTGCGCTGGACGAGATGGTGGTCGAGGGCATCGAGACCACGCTCCCGCTGTTCCGCGATCTGGTCCGCCAGGATGACATCATCAACGGCGACTACCACATCCACTGGCTGGAACAGTACCTCGCCGGCAAGTCGGAACCACCAGCCAAATAATCGTCACCCAGGTCGGGAACCGCTTGGCCCCCATCGCGTTCTGGACGGTGGGCAGTTCCAAGGGGGCGTTTTGACTTCCAGATATGATCGAGCGAGATCGTCGTGACCGCCGAGGGGCGGCGACGTCGCGCATTTGGGCAGATCCTGCTGTTCGCAGCCGGCCTCGTCGTGCTGACCGCGATCAGCGCAGGCTCGGTCTATCTGGTCAACGAGGCGCGCAACGACAGCAAATGGGTGGTTCACACCATCGAGGTGGAGAACCAGGTCAATGCATTGCTGCTCGAGGTCCGCCGTGCCGAGAGCGGCGCGCGTGGCTACCTGCTGACGCGGGAGGCGGGTTTCCGGACCGATCACGAAAAGGCCGTCGCCGCGATCATCCCTGCGCTCGACAGGCTGACGCGCCTGATCGGCGACAATCCGGCACAACGCCAGAATATCGAGCAGCTCAGTGCCGCGATCGAAACCCGCCTCGGCCAGTTCGCGCGCGAGATCGATTTCGTGGGCCAGGGTCAGCCGGAGAAGGCCACGGCGCTCGTCAGCGAAGCCGCCAGCGCCGGCACCACGATTGCCATCGGCAGCGCCGGGAGCGCGATGATCCGCGAGGAGGAGCGGCTGTTCCAGCTCCGCACGGCCAACGCCGACCGCAGCCAGACGCTGGCTGCCTCCCTCACCGGTATCGGTTCCGGCCTCGTGGTGGTCCTCGCCCTGATCTCGATCTGGCTGGTGCGGCGTTCGGCGCGCATCCGCGACGAGGCCGAGGCACAGCTGCGCGATGCCAACGTCAACCTGGAGGCCACCATAGACGAACGCACGGCAGACCTGCGTGAAGCCAACGACGAGATCCAGCGCTTTGCCTATATCGTCAGCCATGACCTGCGCTCGCCGCTGGTTAACATCATGGGCTTCACCAGCGAGCTCGAAGAATTGGGCAAGGACATCTTCCGACGGATCGGAGCGCTTACGCGTGTGCCGGCCGGCGGTCCACCGGTCGAGGCCGCAGAGATTCCGCTCGATGACGCCGACAAGCAGCTGTCGGCGGATTTTTCCGAAGCGCTCGGCTTCATTAAATCTTCGATCGCCCGGATGGACCGGCTGATCTCGGCGATCCTCAACCTCACCCGCGAGGGCCGGCGCGAGTTTCAGCCGGAGCGGATCGACACCCGCGACTTCATCGAGGCCATCGTCTCCTCGCTGGCGCACCAGGCGGCCGAAGCGCAGGCCGAGATCCACATCGAGCCGTTGCCGAATATTGTCAGCGACCGCCTTGCACTGGAGCAGATTTTCTCCAATCTGATCGATAACGCGATCAAGTACCTCAAGACCGGGGTCCCCGGCGAGATCAGAATTCGCGGGCGCACCAAGCTTGGCTACGCTATCTTCGACATCAGCGATAATGGCCGTGGCATCGATCCAAGGGATCATCAGCGGATTTTCGACCTGTTCCGGCGTGCTGGAACCCAGGACAAGCCCGGTCAGGGCATCGGTCTTGCCCATGTACGTGCACTTGTGCGCCGCCTCGGCGGCACCATGTCGGTATCGTCGGAACTGAATGCGGGCAGCACGTTCACGATCACGCTGCCCATCAATTGGAACGCCAGCAACCGGAACGCGGACCGATGACAATGCCCGTCACCATCATCATGATCGAGGACGACGAGGGCCACGCCAGGCTGATTGAGCGCAATATCCGCCGTTCCGGCGTCAACAACGAGATCCTCTCCTTCACCAACGGCAACTCGGCGATGAAGCATCTGTTCGGCCCGGACGGAACCGGGCTCGCTCAGAAGGGCAACGCGCTGCTGATCCTGCTCGACCTCAACCTGCCCGACATGAGCGGCATCGACATCCTGAAGCAGATCAAGGAAAACAAATATCTCAAGGCCTCACCCGTGGTGGTGCTCACCACCACCGACGACAGCCAGGAGATCAAGCGCTGCTACGAGCTCGGCTGCAACGTCTACATCACCAAGCCCGTCAATTACGAGAATTTCGCCAATGCCATCCGGCAGCTCGGCCTGTTCTTCTCGGTCATCCAGGTCCCGCCCGCCGCTTCATGACCCAACACCGCACACCCACACTGCTCTATATCGATGACGACGACGCACTGGCGCGCCTGGTCGATCGCGGCCTGACTCGGCGCGGCTACAAGGTCGTCCATGCCGCCAGCGGCGAGGAAGGCCTCGAGCGGATCCGCAACGCCAGCACTCAGGGCTGCATCGATGTCGTGGCGCTCGACCAGTACATGCCGGGTCTCGACGGGCTCGAGACGCTCGAGCAGATCATGGCGATCCCGGACGCCCCGCCCGTGGTCTTCGTCACCGCCTCGCAGGATTCCAGCATCGCCGTGACCGCGCTGAAAGCAGGCGCGGCCGACTATCTGGTCAAGGACGTCAAGGGCGACTTCATCCCGCTGCTGCATGTCGCGGCCGAAGGCGCGCTGCGCCAGGCCGAGCTGCAGCGCGCGCGTGAGGAAGCCGAGGCCGAGATCCACGCCTCGCGCGACCGCTACGCCGCGCTTGCCGCCGAACGCGAGCTGCTCTTGCGCGAGGTCAATCACCGCGTCGGCAATTCGCTCCAGATCATCGCTTCGCTGCTGCACCTGCAGGCGAGCTCCGCCGCACAGGACGAGGTCAAGGCCGCCCTCACCAACGCGATGGGCCGCGTTGCCGCCGTCGCCCAGGTGCACCGCCGCCTCTACACCTCGCAGGATCTGAAGAGCGTGATGCTCAACCAATATCTCGACTCCCTGCTCGAGGACCTCCGCCGCTCCGCCGAAGGCAACCGGATGTCGCGCCTGACGGTGAAGGCCGAGCCGATCGAGATCGACCCCGACCGCGCCGTCGCCGTCGGTATCATCGTCAACGAGCTGGTGATGAACGCTGTGAAATACGCCTATCCCGATGGCGCCGGGCCCATTCACGTCGAGCTGACCTCGCAAGGCGAGGATCTCCTGCTGTCCATCACCGACGACGGCGTCGGCGACAACGTCAAGGCCGATCCGCGCTCCACCGGCATGGGCCAGCGCATCGTCGCGGCCATGGCTTCCAAGCTCGATGCCACCGTCGAGCGCGATCCGAACCATTCCGGGACCCGCATCCTCCTCCGGTTCCGCCGCACCCCCGCCGTATCAGGCCAGGCGAACAGCGCCGCGGCGGCAAGCTGATCCCGGCCCCGCCCCATCGCACCGGCATCGCGATCCTGCTATTGTAGCGATCATGACTTCCCGCGACTCCGCCTCATCTGAAATCACACCCGCCGTGCTGCTGCGCGCCTATGCCTGCGGCATCTTTCCGATGGCCGAGAGCGCGGACGATCCGACCCTGTTCTGGGTCGAGCCGGAAATGCGCGGCGTGATCCCGCTCGATGGCTTTCGCGTCGCCTCGCGCCTGGCGCGCACCGTGCGCTCGGACGCGTTCCGCGTCACCGTCAACACCGCGTTCAAGGCGACCATCGCCGGCTGCGCGGCGCCGCAGGCAGGGCGCGAGGACACCTGGATCAACAAGCGCATCCGCGACCTCTATGGCGGCCTCTACGAGCTCGGCCATTGCCACAGCGTCGAGGCGTGGCAGGGCGACGATCTCGTCGGCGGCCTCTACGGCGTGAGCCTCGGGCGCGCCTTCTTCGGCGAGAGCATGTTCCACACCGCGCGCGATGCCTCCAAGGTCGCGCTGGTGCATCTGGTCGCGCGGCTGATCCATGGCGGCTTCGAGCTGCTCGACACCCAATATGTCACCGAGCATCTGAAGAGTTTTGGTGCGACCGAAATCTCGAGGCGGCGCTACACCGCGCTGCTCGACAAGGCGCTCACCGGCGAGCCCGGCGATTTCCTGCGACTGTCGTCAGGCGATGCGATCCCCGGCGCACGCGCGCTCGAGATCATCGCTTCGCGGCAGTAGATCAGCCCTACCGGCTGCCAAACCCGGGAATACCGAACAGACCGGGTCGCTGCTCCGGCGGCGGAGGTGGCGGCGGGGCCGCCTGCGGCGGTGGCGGCAGAGGCTGCGGCGGACGCTGCTGCACGGCCTGCTTGGGCGCGGCCTTCTTCTGCGCCGCTGGCGGTGGTGGGGGCGCGGCCGGCTTGGTTGCGGGATCCGGCGCTGCGGTCGCAATGGTCTGCTGCGGCTCTTTGCAGTCGGTCAGCCAGATGTCGTAGATCGGGTGCTCGACGCCGTGCAGGCCGGGGCTTGCCGCATACATCCAGCCGGAGAAGATCCGCTTCACCTCGCCCTGCAAGGTGATCTCGTCGACCTCGACGAAGGCGTCGGTGTTGGCGGCCTCGGTCGCGGGGCGCGTGTAGCAGGCATCGGTCTTCACCCTGAGCGCGCCGAATTGCACGGTCTCGCCGATATCCTCGTCGAAATTGATGATGCGGCCGGTGATCTTGTCGAGGCCGGAGAAGGTCGCCTTCTTGTTCACGATCTTCTGGGCCGGCGGCTCGGTGACGACCTCGTCGCCCGGCTGCAGGCTTGCCGGTGCCTGCGGTATGGCACCCTGCTGGGGCCCGCCCTTCTGCTGCGGCTGGCGCTGACCAGGAACAGCACCGGGAGCTGCGCCCGGCTGGGCCGGCCCGCCCGGGGGCGCAACCGCCACGGCCGGGGGCTGGTTCTGCGGCGCGATGCTGGTGCCCGGCGGCGGCGCCAGCGGCTGGGTTTCGACCGGTCCGGGCATGGCATTGCCCTGGCGCGGCATCGGGCGCGACGGCAGCACACGGCCCTGCGGCGGCAGCTCAGGCACCTCTTCGTCGTCGTCGGGGGTCGGGGCCGGCTGCGGCTGTCCGCCACGGGGAATGGTCCCCGGCGGGCGCAGCGGCGGCGGATCGGAGAAGATCGTGCCGATCTGCGCCTGCACCGGCGTTGCAACCGTCAGCGCGCTGGCAGCCAGCAGCGCCGCAAGGCCTGTCAGGGTAAAAGTTTTGAACATCTCGCGCGGCTTCAACAGCGAATCGGGCTTGTTGGACATTCTACAGGGGATACCGCCGCTCGCAGGCCAACCGGTTAACACGGCGAATACGGCGGGGAAAGGGCGGCATTCCTGCCCTGCCGGCCACCCGCTGGCCATCCCGGCCCCTGGATGGGATAGTTGGAGGCCTCTCCCCGGGGCCCGAAGCGGGCATTGCCCCCCGTTCAACGATAACCAGAAACCACCGAGGTCGCCCCCATGCCCGTCGTGCTCGATCCCGATGCCGCCGCCGTCTACCGCGCCTTCCAGGAGGCTGGCCGCCCTCCCTATGAGACGCTGTCCCCTGCGGAAGCGCGCGACGATTACCTCCGGGCCCGGTTTGCCACCAACCCCGAGCCGCCCGAGCTGGCCCGCGTCGCGCCGCTGTCGATCCCGGCACCCCACGGCGCAATCTCGGCACGGATCTACGTGCCGAAACAGCCGCGTCTCAAGGATGGGCTGGCGCCCGCGCTGGTGTTCTTCCACGGCGGCGGCTGGGTGATCGGCGATCTCGACAGCCACGACGTCGTCTGCCGGCAGCTCGCCGACGCAGGCGCGCTGATCGTGATCGCGATCGACTACCGCCTTGCGCCCGACCATAAGTTTCCCGCCGCAACCGATGATGCGATTGCCGCGACCAAATGGGTGGCTGCGAATGCGCGCGAGCTCGGCATCGACCCTGCGCGCCTTTCGATTGGTGGCGACAGCGCCGGCGGCAATCTCGCGGCCGTCGTTGCGCTGGCCGCGCGTGATGGCGACGGCCCCAAGCTCGCGGGCCAGGTGCTGATCTATCCCGCCGTCGACTTCGCCATGACGCACGGCTCGCACAGCGAGCCAGAGACCAGCGTGCTGCTGACGCATGCGGTGGTCCGCTGGTTTCGCGACCATTATCTCAACGGCGCCGCCGATATCCATGACTGGCGCGCCTCGCCGGCCCGTGCGACCACGCTCATCGGCTTGCCGCCGGCCTATGTGCTCACCGCCGGCGCCGATCCCCTGCGCGACGAGGGCGAGGAATACGCCGCACGGCTGAAGCAGGTCGGCGTGCCGGTCACCACCAGGCATTATCCCGGCCAATTCCACGGCTTCTTCACCATGGGCAAACTGCTGCAACAGGCCAATGTTGCCGTGAGCGAGATCGGCGCCTGGCTGAAGGCGTTGGGCTGACAACGCCACCATCCTGATGTCATCAGCGCTTCAATCCCTCTTCGCCCTTCCGCTGCGCGGCCTGACCTGGCTCGGCAGCCAGGGCACGCGCGCGGTGGCGGCTGTCGTATTCATCGCCGCAGCCGTGCCGCCGCTCGGCGCGTTGCTGCGTCCCTACGTCACCGAGGCGATCCTCGTCCTGCTCTGCATCTCTTTCATGCGGGTCGATCTCGTGGCGCTCTATGGCCATCTGCGTCGGCCTGCGCTGGTGGCGACCGCCACGGCCTGGACCACGATCGGCGTGCCCGTCATCGTTGGCTTGATCGCGCATGCGACCGGGCTCACCGACCACGCGCCCGGCCTGTCGCTGGCTCTGATGCTGCAGAGCATGGCCTCGCCGATGATGGCCTCTCCGGCGCTCGCCGCCCTGATGGGCCTCGATGCGACGCTGGTGCTGGTCACGCTGGTGACCGCAACCGCCATCGTGCCGTTCACCGCCTCGCTGTTCGCAAGCCTGTTTCTCGCCGGCATGCTCAGCATTTCCCCACTCACGCTTGGCCTGAAACTGCTCGGCATCCTGGCGGCATCGCTGCTGGGCGCGACCGTCATCCGTCGGCTGTTCGGCACCGAGACGATCCAGCGCTACAAGCAGCCGATCGACGGCTTCAACATCATCATCCTCTTCATCTTCGCGGCCGCCGTGATGGGCGACGTGATCAGCGACCTGATCGCGCGGCCGATCTTCACCATCGGCCTCGCAGCCCTGTCCTTCACGATCTATTTTGCGCTGCTCGCCGTCACGACCTTGCTGTTCCGCCGCATCGGCACCGAGCGCGCGCTGGCGCTCGGGCTGATGGTGTCACAGCGCAATCTCGGCCTGATGCTGGCCGCGACATCAGGCGCGCTGCCGCCGACGACTTGGCTCTATTTCGCGATGACGCAGTTTCCGATTCATCTGGCGCCGTACTTGCTGACACCGATCGCGCGGCGACTGACGGCGCGGGCGGAAACGTCCAGCCCGGTGGCTCCAAGCAGCGCAACTTAAAAGCTGCCGTCCGGAGGGGGCGGAAGCATTATGGATTGCGCGACTTCTTTTTCTTGCACTCCGCCAAGATCCAGTCGTGGAACGCCTTCATCCCATGCGAGAGCCTCTTGGATTTGAGCGACGTGAGCCAATAGGATCCCAGAAAGACTTGGTCGTCATAGGGGCAAACCAGCCGCTTGCGCGATAGATCGTCCGAAAACAGCGCGACCGGCAGGAGCGCGACCCCGGCGCCTTGAGCCGCGGCATGCGCCAGGGAGACCGACGAGTCGAAGGTCGGTCCGGTCATCCGCGGTTGCCTGCATTTGACCGCCTCGAACCATTGCGCCCACTCGCCCGGCCGGTACGACCGCAACAACACCTCCTTATGGAGGTCGACCGGATCTCTCAGGCGCTTGGCCACATCAGGCGCGCACATCGGTGTGAAATGGGCCTCGACCAGCCGCTCGGCATTCGTTCCATGCCACGCGCCGTCGCCAAATCGAATGGCGTAGTCCAACCCTTCGCCGCCGAGGTCCACACGGTTGTTGTTCGCAAAGATTCTGACATCGATGTTCGGATGATCAGAGGTGAAGCTCCTGAGACGCGGAAGGAGCCAGCCGGATGCGAACGTTCCGACGACGCCAACTGTCAGCATTTCGCGCATTCGACCGTTCTCGAACCGGTCCAGCACCTGATTGATTCGGCCGAACGCATCCGAGATTGCAGGCTGCAGCGCCTCGCCTTCTTCCGTGAGAGCGAGCCCGCGGGTCAATCGCCGGAAAAGCTTGACGCGCAGGCTCTCTTCCAGAACCCGCACCTGCTGGCTCACGGCCGCCTGCGACACCCGCAGTTCGAGACCGGCCTTGGTGAAGCTGAGATGGCGCGCGGCCGCTTCGAATGAGCGGAGCGCGTTCAGGGGTAGATTGGAAATATTGGCAGGGCGACGGGCCAAGTCCGGATCCAAGTTTTTCCGATCCAAGTTTTACTTATGGATGGCCTTACGAACCATCGTTTGTCAATCGCCCGGGCGCGACGCAAAACCTTCCCGCATTCAGGGGAGTTCTCGATGCTTACACGACGTCAATTCAGCTCATCCGCATTTGCGATCGCCGGAGGTTTGTTCCTGCCTGATGTTTCGGTTGCCGCGTCAGGTGGAACTGCACCGCTCATCGAGGCGATCAAGCAGCTGGAACAGAAGAGCGGAGGCCGACTCGGCGTCTCCGTGCTCGACACGAATTCCGGCGTTCCCATCCATCACAGGGGAGACGAACGCTTTCCCATGTGCAGCACATTCAAGGTCCTGGCGGCGGCGGCAATATTGAAAGACGTGGGCAGCAAGCTGGAAGGCCTTGAACGGCGCGTTCGTATCGAGCAGGCCGACCTCGTCGAGTACTCGCCGGTCACGAGCAAGCATGTCGGCGGAGAGGGAATGTCGCTTCGCGAACTTTGCGAGGCTGCCATCACCCTGAGCGACAACACGGCCGGCAACGCACTTCTGAAAAACATTGGCGGTCCCGCCGGCTTGACCAGCTTTGCGCGCAGCCTGGGCGACGAGACGACCAGGCTCGACCGGATTGAAACCGAACTGAACGAAGCCGCGCCGGGCGATCCCCGCGACACCACCACGCCGAATGCGATGGCCGCAAATTTCCGGCGTCTGCTGCTCGGTGATGCCCTTGTCCCTGAAGGGCGCGATCAACTGGTCAAATGGCTTGGGGCCAACAAGACCGGCGACAGTCGTTTGCGGGCCGGCCTGCCGCAAGGATGGCGTGTGGGCGACAAGACCGGTTCGGGTCAACGCGAGACGGCCAATGACGTCGCGATCGTTTGGCCGCCCGAGCGTTCGCCGATCATCATCGCGGTCTATCTCACCGGCGCATCGCTCGATCCCAACGGACGAAACGATGTGATCGCATCCGTTGGTCGGGAGGTCGGCAAGGCCTTTGGCTGACGATCGTGTGCCCGCCCTACCCGTGCCGCTGTCGATCCCGGCCCCTACGGCACGGAGATGTGCGGGGCTACTCCGGCAAGCCAGCGGCTCGCAAGGCCGATGCGATCTGCTTGCGCACGTCGTTTGAACGGAAAGGAACAGCCTGTCGGCCACGCGAAGCATGGTAGTCCGGCTGAAGTTTCAACAATTGCGCCGCCGCTTCGCGGGCTTCGACAGCATGTCCAGCTCGGACCGAGTTCGCAATATAGGCTTCGAGCATATTCGTATCGGCGGTGAACTGGAATGCCTTCACCGCCAAGGCGCATCCTTCCTCGAAGCGTCCCTGACAAAAATGTGCAAACGAGATTCCCAACCAAGCAGTTGCTCGTAACGGATCAAAAGGACTTAACCTGATCATTCGGTCGAAACTCTCGATGGCGCGTTCTGGTTCACCACACATCAGCGCCACCCATCCCCGGGAGTACCAAGCGATGGCGAGATTTGGGTTGAGAGCGACAGCCTGCTCGACCATCAACAATCCACGATCATATTCCTGCCCAAAGTACGTCAGCACATGGCCGCACCTGGCCAATGTGAAAGCGTCGAAATTTGCCGCTCTTGCACCAAAGCGAGCAAACTGAACCGCATCCGCTCGCATTTCCTCTGTCAGAGGCAAGCCGCTGGTCACTTGCTGCACGAGAAATGTCCACGCAGCCATGGCAAATGCTGCGGCGTATTCTTCGTCTCGTTCAAACGCTTCCTTAAAGAAGGCCCGCGCAAGAGGTTGCGCCCTCCGACTTGTCCCCAGCGCCATACCCCGCAAGAAGAAATCGTAGCTGTCCAGCTTTTCGGTAGGTTTCCGTCTCGATCGTTCGATTTCCGCCTGCTCGAGTTTCGGAGCAATCAGCCCAACGACCTTTGCTGTGATTTGGTCTTGCAGACCAAAAACGTCCTCGAGCGCACCATCAAAATGGTCAGCCCACAAATGTCGATCCGTCACAGCCTCTAGAAGCTGCCCGGTAATGCGAACCTTGCTTCCGGCTTTTCTAACGCTTCCCTCTAATACGTAGCGAACGCCGAGTTCTCTACCGACCTGCTTTACGCTGACAACGCGCCCCTTGTAGGTGAAGCTCGTGTTGCGACCAATGACGAACAGCGATTTGAACCGGGACAGTGCAGTCGTGATCTCTTCAGTCATGCCATCGGCAAAATACTGCTGCTCGGGATCACCGCTCATATTCTCGAACGGCAGCACCGCGATGGACGGTCTATCGGGAAGCGCGAGAGTGGGTGCTTCCGGTCCTGGCCTGCTCCCAGGGCCTATCGGCTCTCTGGTCTCACTCTCCGCCACGGTTCCGATGAACCGGACGCCCTTGCGCGGCAGGGTCTTGATGAGGCGCTGCTCTTCACCGGAATCGCCGATCGCAATTCGGGCGGCATTCAGGCGGGTCGTCAGCGCAGCGTCGGATACGATGCGGCCCTTCCAAACGGCGTTCACCAGGTCATCCTTGCTGACGACCCGATCCCTGTTTCTGATCAGGTAGTCGAGCAGATCAAATACCTGGGGTGCGATCGCGATGAGGCTATCCCCGCGATGCAGCTCGCGCCGGTCGATGTCGAATGCGTACTCTTCGAACAGATAGCGCAAATTCTGATCCGTTGAGTGAGCCGGCCGACCGGAGGTTGGTCCCGGCGAAAACCGCAAGAATAAGCTGCTGAAAAGGAAAATGTAAGCTGCCGGTCAAGCGCGGCTGGATCTCCCCTGGCAATCTCGTGCGGGTGCGGATCTTCCAGAGGAGACAGGGCAATGAGCACGATCGACAGCACCAGCTGGCTCGAAAGAACCTCCGCATCAACGCGGTGTGTCTGCAGCCTTTTCTGGGGGTGCTGGGATGCCTTCCAAGAATGGAGTGATAAGCAGAAATTACACGCTACGTTGTCTAACTTGAGTGATAGGGAGTTGATGGACATCGGCACTTCGCGCGGCGAGATCGACTACGTCGTCTCAAACAGCGACATCGGCCCGCGAGGCATCCGGAGCCGCGTCCACCCTCTCGTCTGAGGCGCACCGGCCTCCATTGGACCGCTGCCCCGCCCGTGCCGCGCGCCGCAACGCCTGCGGCGGCTGGCCGAAGGCGCGGATGAAGGCGCGGCGCATGCGCTCGGGGTCGCCGAAACCGGTTGTTTCGGCGACGCGTTCGATCGCCTCGCGCGAGGACTGAACGCGTTCGCGCGCGACCTCGATCCTTAGGCGCTCGATCGCTTTCGATGGCGTCGTGCCGGTCTCGGCGGCAAAGGCGCGGGCGAAATGTCGCGCGCTCATGCCGGCGCGATCGGCGAGGTCTTCCACGGTCAACCTCGCGTCGAGATTTTCCCGCGCCCACGACAACAGCCCACCGAAGCGGCCGTTCGGCGTCTTCAACTCGAGCAGCGACGAGAACTGCGACTGGCCGCCGCTGCGGCGATGGTAGAGCACGAGTTGGCGCGCGGTCGCTTGCGCGATCTCCTCGCCGTGGTCCTCGGTGACCATCGCGAGCGCGAGATCGATGCCGGCGCTGATGCCCGCCGACGTCCAGACGTTGCCGTCACGGGTGAAAATCTGGTCCGGCTCGAACTTCACCTTGGGATAGCGCGCGACGAATTCGCGGGTGCGGCCCCAATGCGTGGTGGCGCGGCGGCCGTCGAGCAGGCCGGCCTCCGCAAGCACATAGGCGCCGGAGCAGACACTGGCGATGCGCACGCCGCGCCTGGCCAGCCGCTGCACGAAGGCGAGCGTCGCAGGACAGCCCGCCGGAGCCGACACGCCCGCGCCGCCGGCCACGACCAGCGTCGTGATCGCGTTCGCAGATTTGAAATCGCGCGCCATCATCTCGACGCCGGAGGACGAGCGCACGGCGCCCGCATTCAGCGCCAGCACCCGCAGCGCCAGCGGCTTGCCGCTGGCGCGTGCCGCGATCTCGAACACCGAGATGGGACCGGCCGCATCGAGCAGCTGGAAGTCCGGGAAGATCAGGATGCCGATCATGGTCATGTCCGAAAGTGAGGGAAGTACGCCATTTTGGACAGGAGGGCACCATGCCATTCTGCGCCCGTCAAGTTCTTCTTCGGAGGCTCTCATGTCGGCACCGCTCCAGATCGGACTTCTGGTGTTCCCGCGCGTCACCCAGCTCGACTTCACCGGCCCGCTGCAGGTGTTCTCATCCCTCCCCGGCGCGACCGTGCACCTGATCTGGAAGACGCTTGATCCGGTGCCAAGCGATTCCGTGCTGATGCTGACACCATCAGTGACATTTGCCGACTGTCCGCAACTGGATGTGATCTGCATTCCCGGCGGGTTCGGCACCGATGCGCTCCTGAATGACGAGGAGACGCTCGACTTCGTGCGCAAGCAGGCTGCGAACGCCAAATTCGTCACCTCGGTCTGCACGGGATCGCTGGTGCTGGGCGCGGCCGGGCTTCTGAAGGGCTACAATGCCGCGACCCATTGGAGCGCAATGGAGATGCTGAATTTGTTCGGTGCGACACCGACCAAGACGCGCGTCTGCGTCGATCGCAACCGCGTCACCGGCGGCGGTGTCACCGCGGGGATCGATTTCGCATTGACGCTGGTCTCGCTGCTGGTCGACCGCAGCACCGCCGAGGCCATCCAGCTCCGCCTCGAATACAACCCCGCGCCGCCCTTCAACGCTGGCTCGCCGGAGACCGCGCCAGACGAGGTGCTCGCGCTCATGAAAGAGCGGATCGCGCCATTCCAGGCGCGGCGCTTGGATGCGGCCAAGCGGGCGGCTGAGCGGCTGATGTAGTGTGTCCCAACGCTGCGCTCGCAATGACAGAGCCCGCGGCCCCGCTCTTCTCCCCCCAACCCAACAGAAAAAGGCCGCTCGGTTTCCCAAGCGGCCTTTCCTGTCTCACGGCGGCGCACATTCTCATCGGGCGATGTCGGAACTTCCAGACCGGGGGCCTATCTCCCGATCGAGTCCTTCCTCGGCAGCCGCTGCATTTCGGGACAGTCGCGAACTGTTGCCCGAACCGAACGCGATGGTTTCCCATCTCCGTAAGATGGGTTCATTGAGCCGCATCGCTCGTGCGGACGCAACGGCGCGGCAACCGGCATCCCCGTTGATCCCGTTGTCCACAGCGACGTCGTCAGGATGCGCGTGCATCCAATCCGGAAGATGAAGAAGGCTGGAGCTAAAGCATGATCCGGAAAAGTGTGAAGCGGTTTTCCGAAAAGATCATGTTCAAACAAAGAGCTAAAGCGCGATGACGGTTCAACCCAATCTCATCGCGCTTTAGCCGGGCGTCCAGGGCTGGTAGTCGCCGGTCGCCTTCGGCCGCCTGCCGCTGGCCAGCGTCGAGCCCGCCGGCCGGTAGGCCTTCGGCGTGCCGGTCAGATTCGGCTGGTGCGGCTTTTCCCACTCGCGCGGCTGGTAATTGATCTCCGTCGGTGGGGTGTCGACGACGTGATGGATCCAGCCGTGCCATTCCGGCGGAATGCGGCTGGCCTCTGCATAGCCGTTATAGATCACCCAGCGCCGCTCGAAGCCGAGCGTTGGGTCGATCTTGCCGCCGCCGGTGCGGTAGTAACGGTTGCCCTGCTCGTCCTGGCCAACCAGCTCCCCGAACCTGGAGGTCCAGAGTTGGGTGCCAAAGGTCTGGCCGTTCCACCAGGTGAAGAGCTTCAGGAAGAATTGTTTCATGCGGCAAGGGCCCTGCTTCGTGGGGTCCTGATGCCATCCGGACGGCCAAATGTCCAGTTCCGCGGGCGCGGCCATGCCCGGCCCAAATGCGGTGACGGGGCCGCCGGAACGACCTCAAAGAGAACGCCGCGCCTCGGACGCCATCCGTTCACGCTGGGTACAGCAGCCCGGTGGGAATCTGCGGTCCATGCGCAAACCGGCGTGATCCCAGGAACTGGTGCCCCCTCAAGGGATTTGTTTTTCGGGAAAAGGAGTTTGAACATGAACAGTCTGAGAGTTTTGGGTGCGGCCGCAACGCTGGCCCTCGTTCTGCCGATGGCGACGCCGAGCTTCGCCCAGGGCCACGGCGGCCATTTCGGCGGCGGTGGCGGTGCTCACTTCAGCGGAGGTGGTGCTCACTTCAGTGGTGGCGGTGCTCACTTCGGCGGCGGCAGCTTTGGCGCCGCCCGCCCCGCCGGTGGCAATTTCGCTGCCAGCGCAGCCGTACGGCCGTCCGGAGGAGCGACCGGCTTTACGGGCCGCAACTTCGCAGCAGCCGGAGGCCAATGGAATGGCGGCGGCGGCCAATGGAACGGCGGTAATTGGCACGGCGGCTGGCATCGCCATCATGGTGGCGGCTTCTGGCCGGGTTTCGCGGCGGGCGCAGCGATCGGCGGACTCGGCTCATACGCCTATTATGGCGGCCCGTATTACGGCGATGGCTACTACGACGACGGCTATTATGACGACAGTGCGACCGTCGCCGTGGTGCCCGACACAGGTGGCGATTCGTCGGCCTATTGCGCCCAGCGCTACCGGTCCTACGACCCGGCCTCGGGCACCTATCTCGGCTATGACGGCTTGCGTCATCCCTGCCCGTAATACGGCGTGACGATCATCGTTCAAGGGCGGCGCCGATGACGGGCGCCGCTCTTTGCTTGACGAGCCTTCGCCAATTGGGCCATCGCCTCAACCTGTCGTTGTAACCCGATGAAATTCACTTGGGGCACCCACGCCGGCATCGGGAACTCGCAGGGCGCTATGCATTGCTCCGTGCATATCTTTCGGTCCAATCCAAAATTGACCCGACGTACGATTCGCCTATATCAGCAGTCGCTGTGGGGACTTCGATCTACTGGGAAAGGTCATGCCGCGTATTCTCGTGGTCGATGACGATCCGATGGTCGGCGCGACCATCGAGGTCCTCCTCCTGCGCCAGGGCTTCGACGTCACGTTGACTGACGGCGGCGAAACGGGCCTTGCTGCGCTGGAAGCGCAGACGTTTGACGTGATGCTGGTTGATATCTTCATGCCGCATATGCGCGGCTTTGAATCGATCCGTATCTTCCACGAACGCGCGCCGGCGATTCCGTTGATCGCCATGTCGGGCTACGCCTTCGCCTCATCCGCCTCGCCCTCCCCGGACTTCCTGCGCATGGCGCTGGAGCTCGGGGCGACGCGCTGCCTACGCAAGCCCTTCACGCCCGAAGCGCTGCTGGCCACGATCCGGGAATGCCTCGGCGAGAGCGCGCCGCCAAAGGACCAGAAAGAGGCCCCTTGATCCCCTCGCAGCGCGTCATTCTCGGTGCTGGACTTGCCGTTCTCCTGCTCATCACCGCCGCCTCGATCGGTCTCGATGTCAAGTCGCGGTCGGACGCCGCCCAGGTCAGCCGCACCGTCGAGGTGCTGAAGAAGGTCTCGGATCTGCGTATCCTGCTCCGCCGTGCCGAAAGCGCCGCGCGCGGCTACGAGATCTACCGGAGTTCAAGCTTCAACGACGAATTCCAGACGGTGCGTGCCCGGATCGCGCCTGCCCTTGCCGACCTCAAGCGCAACATGCGCGACAATCCGGATCAGCTCGCGCTGCTCGAGAGCACCGAGCCGCTAGCGCTGCGCCGGCTCGACATCGCCGCGGAGGCCATGCGCCTGCGCACCGCCAATGACAGCGACGGCATCGCCGCGCTCCAGAGCAAGGGCGAAGGCCGCAGCCTGATGGACATGGTGACGGGCAATCTCGACCGCCTGAGTTCAGGGGAAGAACGGTTGCTCAACGAGCGATCGCAGGCTTCGCGCCGCACCGGCACCGTGCTGCTCGGCATCGACGTCGCCGGCGCCCTGGTGATCCTGTTGCTGGTCGTGATGGTGATGCGCGAAAGCCAGCGCGCCACCGTACAACTTCAAAGCTCGCTCGATCAGACGCAAGCGGCCAAGGAGGCGCTCGAGGCCGCCGTTGCCGAACGCACCGAGCACCTCGTCATCGCTCACGACGAATTGCGTCTGTCGGTCAACGTGCTGCAGAGCACGTTCCGCAGCATGGCGGAGGCGGTGCTGGTGATCGACAAGGAAAGCACCGTGCTGCTGTCCAATCCGGCGGCCGAGCGCATGCTGCTGCATCGGGCCGGCACGAACCTCGGCAATCTGCGCGCGCTGTCCGACGTGTTCCACGGCGACGGCGTCACGCCGCTCAAGTCCGACGAGCTGCCATCGGTGCGCGTGCTGCGCGGCGAGGAGTTCGAAGATCTCGAGATGATCGTCCGCCCGCACAGCGGCAACGGCACGCGCCACCTGATGATCAGCGGCCGGCCGATGCGCGACGGCCAAGGCAACGTCTCCGGCGCGGTGCTGGTCTATCACGATGCGACCGCCTCGCGCGAAACCGAGCGGCAGCTGTATCAGTCGCAGAAGCTCGATTCGATCGGCAAGCTGACCGGCGGCGTCGCGCACGACTTCAACAACATGCTGACCGTGATCTCGGGCAATACCGAGACGCTGGTGACAGGGCTGAAGGATCAGCCCGAGCTGCAGCGCACCGCGCGCCTGATCGACGATGCCGCCGCGCGCTGCGCCGACCTGATCCAGCATTTGCTGGCCTTCGCGCGCAAGCAGCCGCTGCAGCCGCGCGATGTCGAGATCAACGCCGCCATCGCCGACATCGCAAAATTGCTGCGCCCGACCCTCGGCGAGCAGATCCAGATCGAGACCGTGCTCGAAAAGGGACCGATGACCTCGCACATCGATCCGTCCCGCCTCACCAATGCCGTGCTCAACATGGCGATCAACGCCCGCGACGCCATGCCGAACGGCGGCAAGCTGCTGCTCGAGACCCATCACGTCGTGCTGGACGAGGCCTATGCGCAGGCCAATGCGGACGTCACGCCCGGCCCCTACGTCATGCTCGCCGTCAGCGACACCGGCACCGGCATGCCTCAGAGCGTGCAGGACAACGCGTTCGAGCCGTTCTTCACCACCAAGGAGATCGGCAAGGGCTCCGGCCTCGGCCTCTCCATGGTCTACGGTTTCGTCAAGCAGTCCGGCGGCCACATCAAGATCTACAGCGAGGAAGGCCACGGCACCACGATCAAGCTCTATCTGCCGCCTGGCCAGGGCATCGCAGAAGCGGCCGGCGTGAGCGTGCCGCAGGCTGAAGGCGGCGCCGAGACCATCTTTGTCGTCGAGGACGACAATCTGGTGCGCACCTTCGTCACCGCCCAGCTCCAGAGCCTCGGCTACAACACCGTCGCCGCCGCCGACGCCAAGGCGGCGCTGGAGCTGATCGACGCCGGCCAGGCCTTCGACCTGCTCTTTACCGACGTCGTCATCCCCGGCGGCATGAGCGGCCGCGAGCTTGCCGACGAAGTGGCCAGACGTCGGCCTGATGTGAAGGTGCTCTACACCTCCGGCTACACCGACAACGCCATCGTCCATCACGGCAAGTTGGATGACGGCGTCATGCTGCTGACCAAGCCCTATCGCCGCAACCAGCTCGCGGAGATGATCCGGAAGGCGCTGGGAGCATGATCCGGAAAAGTGGGCAGCGGTTTTCCGGCAAGATCATGCTCGAACAAAAAGCCTAGCGCGTCGCCAGCAGCACCGCGGCGAGCGTGAAGATCAGCCCGCCGATCTGCCCTGACCCGAGCGGCTCGTGCAGCGCGATCGCCGACGCCACCACGCCGATGACAGGCACCGCCATCGTCCCGATCGCCGCCACCGAGGCCGGCAGGCGCGCCAGCGCTGCGAACCAGCTGACATAGGCGATGCAGAACTGCACCACGGTCGAATAGACCAGCAGCCACCAGCCAACCGGCGTCACCTTGTCCAGATGCGAGGTCTCGACGAGTAAGCCGATGATCGAGATCGGCAGGCAGCCGAGGCCGATCTGCCAGGCCGCAGCCGTGATCGGCGGCAGGTGGATCGGGTACTTCTTCGAGAACACCGTGCCGATTGCAAAGCCGAGCGCGCCTGACAGCGCCATGATGATGCCGGGCAGCTTCTCGGTGCTGGCGGCAATGCCGTTGCCGCCCATGATCGAGGCAAGGCCGGCAAAGGCCATCACCAGCCCCAGCGTTCGCAGCAATGTCGGTCGCTCGCCGAGCACGGGCCAGGCGATCAGCGAGGCCCAGACCGGCATGGTGTAGGCGATCAGCGCCGCCTCACTGGCCGGCAGCCAGAGCAGCGCCAGCCCCATCAGCACCATCCAGCCGGTGACGTTGAGGAGCGCGGCCGTCAGCAGCCGCGGCCAGATCGCGGGCGCGACCTTCAGGCTGTCGCCGCGCACCAGCGCGAGCAGCGCCAGCAGCGCGGCGCCGAGCACGCCGGTGACGCCGCGCAAGGTGAGCGGCGGCAGCTCGCCGATCAGGAATTTGGTAACAGGCCAATTGAATCCCCAGCCGATCGAGGTGATGGCGAGGAACATCAGGCCGGCCGGGGCGATGCGCGGTCGCGGCACCGGCCGAGTCGAATCAAGCATGTGGGCAGTCCGGCAAATCAGCGCTCAGCTTGGCGCGGATTCGCGGCCGCGACCACCACCGCGGCGGGCATGCCTGCCCTCAGCTTCCGTACCACTACGTGAGTCCCGCTGACGCAATCCCGGTCCCGAAAAATATACCTGCCCTGTGAACAGCGGGATGAAGGGTCCGGATCAGCGCGAGATGCAAATTTTTTCGGTTGGGAATCCCTGAGGACTCACTGATACTTGCCTCCACAACAGGCACGGGCCTGCCCCCTGTTATCCCCCGCAATCCACCATATTTAGTATTTGATTCAGGAACTCGCACTAGTTCTTGACGGGCGCACTGGAGAGTCCTAGCTTTCGGACCGTTCGGCGCGAGTGAGTTTGCGTCCCGCCGGCACTCCCCCAAAGGGTCCGCACAACTGCACTCCGCCAAGCCAGACGAAGGCAGCGGGATGAGGGCTTGTCTGCCCTCGGAAGGCGGATTTTTCGGGCGCCAGAACGGGCCGGCAACAGGCTCGGATGGCAGATTTCACGCTCGGGCCAGCTGGCACATGCGTGAAGTGAGACGAAGTGAAGTTGTGGGGCGTTTGAACGCATGTCGGGCTCATCCCTTTGGGGCGGATGGGCCTGGGCATGCCGGCGGATGATCGGTGCGCGCATCGAGGAGTCACGTCGGGAGAAACTGGGCCGGATCCACCGGCTGAACTGCGGTGCCCAAGGGCCGATGAGGCCCTGAAGGAAACGCGAAATGAAATGTCGAGCCGGACGCCTTCAACGAGAGGCGGATCCGGCTCAAGATTAAGGACGGGGCAAGACCATGCGGATTGAGCGGCGCCACACTACTTCGGGACAATCACCTTATGCGGGAATCGAATTCCGCCTCACCACGTCGGAGATCAGGAATCCCGACGGCTCGGTCGTGTTCAAAATGGACGGCGTCGAGGTCCCGGCCGCATGGTCGCAGGTCGCCTCCGACGTGCTCGCCCAGAAATATTTCCGCAAAGCCGGCGTTGCCGCGCGCCTGAAGAAGGTCGAGGAGGAATCCGTCCCGTCCTTCCTGTGGCGCTCCGTGCCCGATACCGAGGCGCTGGCGGCTCTCCCCGAGAAGGAACGCTATGTCAGCGAGATCTCGTCAAAGCAGGTGTTCGACCGCCTCGCCGGCTGCTGGACCTATTGGGGCTGGAAGGGCGGCTATTTCTCGTCGGACGAAGACGCCCAGACCTTCTACGACGAGCTCCGCTACATGCTCGCCATGCAGATGGTCGCGCCGAACTCGCCGCAATGGTTCAACACCGGCCTGCATTGGGCCTATGGCATCGACGGCCCCGGCCAGGGCCACTATTACGTCGACCCCTTCACGGCTAAGCTGACCAAGTCCAAGTCCGCCTACGAGCATCCGCAGCCGCACGCCTGCTTCATCCAGGGCGTCGGTGACGACCTCGTCAACGAGGGCGGCATCATGGACCTCTGGGTCCGCGAAGCCCGCCTGTTCAAGTATGGCTCCGGCACCGGCTCCAACTTCTCCCGCCTGCGCGGCGAAGGCGAGAAGCTGTCCGGCGGCGGCCGCTCGTCCGGCCTGATGAGCTTCCTCAAGATCGGTGACCGCGCCGCCGGCGCCATCAAGAGCGGCGGCACCACGCGCAGGGCCGCCAAGATGGTCGTCGTCGACGTCGATCACCCCGATATCGAGACCTATATCGACTGGAAGGTGAAGGAGGAGCAGAAGGTTGCGGCCCTCGTCACCGGCTCCAAGATCAACCAGAAGCACCTCAAGGCGGTGCTGAAGGCCTGCGTCAACTGCGAAGGCTCGGGCGACGATTGCTTCGACCCCGAGAAGAACCCTGCCCTGCGCCGCGAGATCAAGCTCGCCCGCCGCAGCCTCGTGCCTGACAATTACATCAAGCGCGTCATCCAGTTCGCCAAGCAGGGCTACAAGGACATCCAGTTCGACACCTACGACACCGACTGGGACAGCGAAGCCTATCTCACGGTGTCGGGCCAGAACTCCAACAACTCGGTCTCGCTGAAGGACGATTTCCTGCGCGCCGTGGAAACCGACGGTGACTGGAATCTGAATGCCCGCACCTCGAAGAAGGTGACGAAGACGCTGAAGGCACGCGACCTCTGGGAAAAGATCGGCTACGCCGCCTGGGCGTCGGCCGACCCGGGCCTGCACTTCAATACCACCATGAACGACTGGCACACCTGCAAGGCCTCAGGCGACATCCGCGCCTCGAACCCGTGCTCGGAATACATGTTCCTGGACGACACGGCCTGTAACCTGGCCTCCGCCAACCTCTTGACCTTCTACAACACCGAGACAAAACAGTTCGACGTGAAGGGCTACGAGCATCTCTGCCAGCTCTGGACCATCGTGCTCGAAATCTCGGTGATGATGGCGCAGTTCCCGTCGAAGGCGATCGCCGAGCTCTCCTACGAGTTCCGCACGCTCGGCCTCGGCTACGCCAATATCGGCGGCCTGCTGATGACCATGGGCCTGTCCTATGACAGCAAGGAAGGCCGTGCGCTCTGCGGCGCGCTGACTGCTGTGATGACCGGCATCACCTACAAGACCTCGGCTGAGATGGCGGCCGAGCTCGGCACCTTCCCCGGCTACAAGAAGAACGCCGCGCACATGCTGCGCGTTATCAGGAACCACCGCCGCGCCGCGCATGGTGAGTCCTCCGGCTACGAGGCGCTCAGCGTCAACCCGGTGCCGCTCGACCACGCCTCGTGCCCGCAACAAGACATCGTCGCCCATGCCAAGGCGGCCTGGGATGCGGCGCTCGAGCTCGGCGAGAAGCACGGCTATCGCAACGCCCAGACCACCGTCATCGCGCCCACCGGCACGATCGGCCTCGTCATGGACTGCGACACCACCGGCATCGAGCCCGACTTCGCGCTGGTGAAATTCAAGAAGCTCGCCGGCGGCGGCTACTTCAAGATCATCAACCGCGCGGTGCCCGCGGCGCTGCGCGCGCTCGGCTATCGCGAGAGCGAGATCGCGGAGATCGAAGCCTACGCCGTCGGCCACGGCTCGCTGTCGAATTCGCCCGGCATCAACGCCTCGACCCTGAAGGCCAAAGGCTTCACCGATGAAGCCATCGCCAAGGTCGAGAAGGCGCTGCCGACCGCCTTCGACATCAAGTTCGCCTTCAACAAGTGGACCTTTGGCGAGGATTTCATCCGCGACCAGCTCGGCATCGGTGCTGAAGCCATTGCGGCCCCCGGCTTCGACCTGCTCCAGGCCGTCGGCTTCACCAAGCGCGAGATCGAGGCGGCCAACGTCCACATCTGCGGCGCCATGACGGTCGAAGGTGCCCCGCACCTCAAGGCCGAGCACTATCCGGTGTTCGACTGCGCCAATCCCTGCGGCAAGATCGGCAAGCGTTATCTGTCGGTCGAGAGCCACATCCGCATGATGGCGGCGGCGCAGCCCTTCATCTCGGGTGCGATCTCCAAGACCATCAACATGCCGAACGACGCCACGGTGGAGGACTGCAAGTCCGCCTACATGCTGTCGTGGAAGCTGGCCTTGAAGGCCAACGCGCTCTATCGCGACGGCTCCAAGCTCAGCCAGCCGCTCAACTCGCAGCTCATCAGCGACGACGAGGACGAGGACGATGCGGTCGACCATCTCTACGAGAAGCCGATGGCGGCGCGTGCCGCCCAGGTCTCGGAGAAGATCGTCGAGAAGCTGGTCGAGCGCATCATCGTGATGCGCGAGCGCGAGAAGATGCCGGACCGCCGCAAGGGTTACACCCAGAAGGCAGTCGTCGGCGGCCACAAGGTGTACTTGCGCACCGGCGAATATGACGATGGCCGTCTCGGCGAGATCTTCATCGACATGCACAAGGAAGGCGCCGCGCTCCGCTCCTTCATCAACAACTTCGCCATCGCCGTGTCGCTCGGCCTGCAATACGGCGTGCCGCTCGATGAATATGTCGACGCCTTCACCTTCACCCGCTTCGAGCCGGCGGGCCCCGTGCAGGGCAACGACAGCATCAAATACGCGACCTCGATCCTCGACTATGTCTTCCGCGAGCTGGCGGTGAGCTACCTTTCTCGCTTCGACCTCGCCCATGTCGATCCCAACGAGACCGGCTTTGACGCGCTCGGCAAGGGCGTCGAGGAAGGCAAGGAGCCGGACGAGGACGGCGGTCACCACGCCACCAAGCTGGTCTCGCGCGGCCTCACCCGCTCGCGGACCGACAATTTGGTCGTGATGCGCGGCGGCAGCGCCGCGATCGCCCAAGGCAACGACAGCGCTCCGTCAGGCGGCAGCAAGATCACGGCGCTGGCCCACGGCGCCTCCCGCGTCGGCGACGCCATCGAAGGCGCCGTCGCCCTCAAGCAGGAAGCCAGCCACGACCTCTCGCCCACCGAGAAGCTCGAGGCCCTGCAGTGGAGCAAGGCCGGCAGCGCCGCGACCGCCACCCCCACCAAGGCCGAGCGCCGCGCGGAGGCCAAGGCCAAGGGCTACGAGGGCGAGATGTGCTCAGAGTGCGGCAACTTCACGCTGGTGCGGAATGGCACCTGCATGAAGTGCGATACGTGCGGAAGCACGACGGGGTGTTCGTGAGAGGTCTTAGATCCCACCAGCTAAGAATCGTAAAGGCCGCCCGAACGGGCGGCCTTTAACTTAGCGCTGGGCTCCTCCACAACCGCGAGCCGAACCTCGCCTGATTGGTAGCCGTATAACTAGCCGATGTTACTCCCACGGTGGGATCGACTTCAGGCACCATCCTAAAGCAGGGCTTGCAGCCTCTAATTGTGCTCGATAATTCAGCCGAACGGGAGGGGCCATGCAAATCTCATCTATAACAATTGAGAATTTCAAACGAGTAAAGCACGTCGACCTTAGCTTGGCTGACGTCACGATTCTTATCGGCGGAAACAACTCAGGCAAATTGTCGGTCTTGCAGGGCATCCATTTCGCCATAACAACCTTGCAGTCGGCAAGATCGGCCAGCCTCTCGCCCAACAAACCAATAAATACCCTTGGCTTTGAACAACTGATCTTCAAGCCGGCTAGCGATCCGATGAAGCTGCACCACGCAGCGGATATGAACACATCGCGTGGGCCAGCATTCACATTTGACTATTCCACGCCAGCAGCACCAGATAGCCCCAAGACGTTTAGCCTCACGATGCGTCGGGGGAAGAACGCCAACCTTAGTCTCGCCTTCCAACACAACAACTACTTTTATGGTCAGGCCTCTGATCGAAGTCATCCACTATCAGTATTCGTACCAGGCCTTGCTGGTGTAGCCCTACGAGAAGAACGTCGCACTGACGCCATCGTAGCCGCCGGCTTGGCACAAGGAGATGCGAATTTATACCTGCGCAACATACTGCTCCGCTTACTTGATGACCCCCCACGACTGAAACAATTTCACGCCATTATCGGTGAGCTCTTTGAAGGATTGAAGATCCAATCAGGTTACGACGAACGCGTACACCAGCACATAGAGATTCTTGTTAGGGTCGGAGATCAACTTTCCCCGTTGGAGCTGGTAGGTACCGGCACGCTTCAGGCGCTACAGCTGGTCGCGTATGCAACCGCCTACGATCCAGCCTTGCTGCTGCTAGATGAACCAGACGCACATCTTCATCCTTCGAACCAGAGACTCCTTGCAGCCACCTTGCTGAAGATTGCCGAGCAAGGCAAAACGAAAGTTGTTCTGGCCACCCATTCTCGCCACATCTTCGACGCTCTTACAAAATCAGAACTCACAAAGGTCGTATGGCTCAAGAGTGGCGCCCGACAGGATACGACTGACAATGACGACCTCTCGATCCTACTAGATCTCGGAGCGCTCGATAGCTTTGAGTTTCTTGCAGGAGACAAGTCTCGTGTCGTTGTCCTGACGGAAGATTCCAAATCTCAAAAGCTCGACAAGCTTCTGCTCGCCAATGGTTTTCCGGCGGGCGGATATTTCATCCAGCCGTTCAACGGCGTTCAAAACATCAATATGTGCTCCGCAATCGCGGAATTCTTTATCAAGCAAGGAAACAATACTTACGTCCTAATTCACCGTGACAGCGACTGTATGTTGCCCGATGAAATCGAATGGTTCGTCGAGAAGGAGCAGAAGAAGCTTCCAGAAAGAACCACGCTTTTCTTAACGCCTCTTACAGACGTCGAGCATCAATTCTGCAAACCCGACCACGTTTCGGCAGCGCTCGCCATGTCAGGCGAAGCGGCTACCAATCTGATCGAAAGCATCATCGTTTCCAATGCTGCGAAATTTGCGATGGAGTTCGCGCAGAAACGAGCTGATCTGAAAACGAAGGCTCTGCGAGGCAAAGAAGGAGTACCGTCTGCGACGGACCTTGCAAAAGAACGCGTCTCCTTTGAACAGACAAAGGGAAAGGTATTATGGGGACAGCTGCATAAAGAGCTATCTGCCTCTCATCAAAATCCGATGCTGCTACTTACGACTCCCACACCGGCACTAGAGATTGAGGAGCTTCGCACTTTTGCAAATGCCGTTTGGCCCACCACGACAATGGAGTCCACGGTCGGGCAACATGGTTAGCCCTCAGCCCGTAGGTTGGGTTAGCGCAGCGTAACCCACCTCTTCGCTTTCCGAGCGGGTCAAAGTTGGTGGGTTACGCCTTCGGCTAACCCACCCTACGCGCTACAGTTCGCCGTTGGGCCTCGATCCCCCCGACCCACCTCCGCCCCGCCATAATTTCTCCTTTGCCCGCGCGTTGTGTTGGACGACGGCGAGGCCTATCCTTGCAGCGATCGGACTGCCGCACTCCCATTGACCCGACTGGATGGAGCGCGCATCGGTGCCTGAAGCTGACGACCCCAAGCCTGACAGCGAAAAGCCTGACAGCGAAAAACCTGCGACCCAAAAGCCTGACGCCCCCAAGCCGAACGAGGCGCGGGCCGATGGGCTGGCGCGGGCCTTTGATCAGATCAAGAGCGCCGGGGAAGATCTTGCGCGGCTCGACCGGCTGGTTTCGGGAATGGAACACGATGCCCCGCGAGCCTCGACGGCAAGTGCCGGTGCGAAAGCGGCCGAGACTCCCCCGTACGAGGCTCCCAAGTACGGGGCGACCGATAGCAACGTTCGCGCGCGAGGCCTGAAGGGAGATCGGCCGATGCTGCGTGCTTTGGTTGGCCTCGTGCTCGCGATCGGCATTCTCGGTGCCGCCTTC